>CAWFGC010000001.1:0-28425 GCA_963815185.1 uncultured Gammaproteobacteria bacterium
CAAGATTACTGGTCTTGCTGGAATCAGCCCTGGCTTAGCCTGCAACATGCAGCTTGGGCCTGGAAAGATTCAGTGTTAATCGAGCGGGCGGGGACTGGCTGATTGAGTTACGCGCACCAGGTCGTAAGCCAGACTCGTGTAACCTTCCTAAACCCGGGTATCGTTTGGCACCAGACTCATGCTGATCGAGTCGCAGGAATTGGCCACAAAGGTCGCGCTGCCCCAGGTCTCTTCAAAAACGCTATCCGGGTCGAATGCCTCACCCCAGCCGCCGCCATTATAGATATACACGCTCATGTTCGTTGCGGAACTGCCTGCAGCAACGCGAGACCCGGGTAAAACATGAAACATATGACCGCGCAAAGCACATGTTTGGCCATTCTATTGGTATACATGGCTACTACTCCTGATTAGAAGCATAAGTGTAAGCTTTCCTGGTTCGCCTATGGGACCAGAATGGTCGAACCGGTGGTTTTTCGGGCGGCAAGATCACGGTGCGCTTGTGCGGCCTCGGCCAGCGGATAGTGCTGGTTGACGTGGACCTTGAGAACCGACTGTTCAATCAGGCCAAACAACTCCCCGGCCGCCGCCAGCAGGCGGTCGCGGGTATTGATGAAGTCGAACAGCGAGGGGCGTGTGAGGTACAGCGAATGCCGCTTGGCCAGTTCCATGGGCGAAAAGGGCTCGACCGGACCGGAGGCGTTGCCAAAGCTGACCATGACCCCATGCGGTCTCAACGCATCGAGTGAGGCGAAGAAGGTGTCGCGGCCAACGCCATCGTAAACTGCGGCAACACCTTCGCCGCCGGTCAGTTCGCGCGCCCGCTGCGCAATATCCTCCTTGCCCGACATGATGATGTGATCACAGCCTTGGGATTTTGCCCGTTCCGCCTTGGCATCGTTGCTGACGACACCGATAACGGTCGCGCCGAGATGATGCGCCCACTGGCTGGCCAATGAACCGACCCCTCCGGCCGCGGCGTGCAGGAGTATCGGATCACCCGCCTGCACACGGTAACTGCGCCGCAATAAGTACCAGGCTGTCAAGCCTTTGAGCAATGCCGACGCGGCTTGCTCGTCCGATACGCCCTCGGGAACCGGCACCAGCATGTCGGCGGGGATATTCCTTCGCTCGGAATAGGCATCCATCGGGGCGCGGCCGGTGTAAACCACGCGCGAGCCAACAGTCAGCCCGCTGACACCTTCGCCGATGGCTTCGACAACACCCGCGGCTTCACTCCCCAAGCCGGAAGGCAACTCGGTCGGATAGAGCCCGGTGCGGTAATAGGTATCGATGAAGTTGAGCCCGATCGCCGTGTGTCTCAGGCGCACCTGGCCGGGCCCAGGATCGGGCAGGTCGATCTCGGTGTACTGCAGTACATCTGGCCGACCGAATTGCGTCATTCGAATCGCTTTGGTTTTCATTGCTGTTTCCTGCGAATTTTCTACACCTGCCAAGAATACCTGAGGTTTGGGCTACAATACGATCTTTTGCGAACCTGGGGAGCTGACAATGAAAACATCGTGTGCGCACTGTTGTTGGCATTGACGGCTTGCGCTGTTCATGCCCGCGATACCCACCAGATCGAATCGGAAACCCTGGTACAAGCGACCAGCAGTTGGAATGGCGCCGCATTACCCGCCTACCCGGCAGGTGAGCCGGAGATTACCATCCTGAAAGTCACCATTCCGCCAAAAGCCGCATTGCCGTGGCATGAACATCCCTTCATCAATGCCGGTGTATTACTGAGCGGGGAGCTTACCGTCGAAACGGACGGCGGGAAGACGCTTCAGCTCAAGGCGGGAGATCCCATTGTCGAGGTAGTGAACACCTGGCACCACGGTGTCAACAATGGCGACATGCCGGCGGAAATCATCGTTTTTTACGCCGGTACCAAGGACGAACCGGTTTCGCTCAAGAAGCCCTGATCGCCCAAACAAATCCTTGCTGAGCTATCGCCACTCATTTCATGCGGGGTCGTTTGCCGACGTCATCAAGCATGTCGTCCTCGTTGAAATACTCCGGCACCTGGTCAGGAAAGACCGCGCATTCGATTATATCGATACCCATGCGGGCGCTGGTCTGTATGACCTGAGATCGGAGCAGGCGAGGAAATTGCAGGAATACCGCAACGGCATCGGCAAATTGACGGCCGGGGCGTTTCCGGAACTGGCCGTGTATCTCGGTATCGTGCAGCAATTCAACGCGGCGTCGGACTTGCACTATTATCCAGGGTCCCCACTGATCGCCAGCCATTTATTGCGCGCCAAGGACCGGTCGTGGCTGTTCGAACTACATCCGGCGGATTTTGCCCTGCTGCAACAGCGGCTTGCAGCGGATCGCCGCGTGCGGGTGATGCGTGAGGATGGCTTCCGCGGCCTGCTGGGGCTGTTGCCGCCTGCTTCGCGCCGGGCTCTGGTGCTGATGGATCCCGCCTATGAAGTCAAGACCGATTATCAGCAGGTGTTCGAGACCTTGGCCAGCGCCCACAGGAAATTTGCCACGGGCATTTTTGCCCTGTGGTATCCGGTGGTGGAACGAAGGCGGATTGATGAGTTGGAAGATCAATTCGCCGGCAGCGGGATCAGAAAGATCCAGCTCTTCGAACTGGGCGTCAGCGCCGATGCGCCTGGCAGCGGCCTGTCGGCAGCGGGGATGATCGTGATCAATCCGCCATGGACGCTGCAGCAGACCATGGCCGCACTGTTGCCCAGGCTTGTGGCTGCGCTCGCCGTGGGCGATGGAGCGTTCTTCCGCTGCCAGACCCTGGTGGATGAGTAAGCCGGCGGTTTACTCCGTGGTGGCTGCGGCCGCCCAGGCGCCCTGGCGGTGTTTGCGATAAAGCAGCAGGTAAATGGCGACATAGATCGCAATGACGATCAACCCGATCCACTCGATTTTCAGCGGCGTGAACTGGTACAGCAGAATCAATCCGTACATCAACAGCCAATTGCCGATGATGTAGTTGCGCCGGCCATAGCGCCGTACCGTCATGTTCAGGTTATCCGTATACAGTCGAATCAGCGAATCCAGCGAGTTGATGACAAAAACCACACCGACCAGCACCATGGCCATGTTGAACAGGAAAGAAATGTTGATCTGATTGACGTAGTAATAATAGAGCACCGAAAACCAGATTGAGATCGGAATGGAGGGGATAATGAGCAGTGCCAGCAACAATTGCCAGGTCTTCAGTCCGCCCACAAAGCGCGAGACGAACTGTCCGATCATGATGCTCCAGGAAAACCACCAGAACAGGTAAAACGCATGGTAGTTCGTCAGCGGCATCACGAACTGACGGATATTCTCGAAGTACCCGCCGATTTCGGAGAAGACCGAGAAAAACCCACCCAGGCTCATGCCCGAGTGTAGCCACATGATGGCGATCAGCAGGAAAAACAGCCAGGTGGAAGCAATGCTCAACACCTTTACAAAGCCGATGTCGGTGCTGGAAAGCACCGCGCACAGCACCACCACGGCCACCAGGCTGTAACGCAAGGGCTCGCTGATGCCGTGAATGTAATTGGGCAGGTAACTCAGAAACAGAAACCCGGTAAAGGCACAGGTGGCGATGACGACAATGTTGTTGAAGAATTTGATGGCGCGAAGATCGAACAGCCTGACCCGCGGCTCCACCACGCAAAAATAAAACGTGGTCAAAAAGTAGAACATCCAGACCAGAAAGCCCCAGAAGCCGAATTCGACGGCCAGCGGACTGGTAAAGCGGTACGGCGCCTCGGCCGCGTACACCGGGAATTCGGTCAGTGGGAACATGATCAGGCCGACATCCAGGCCCGAGGTGAACAGGATCGCCATGAACGCGAACAGGGATGAAGGCATTTCCCCTGTCACCCGCAGGTTGCGCCACACCAGCACCAACACCAGCGAGGTCGTCAAAGTCACTGCAATGGCGATGGACAAAATAGCCTGCATGCAGACTATGCTTCGCTTCCGGACGAGGCCTGCGCAGCGGCCACATCGCGGTCAGAGGCAGGATGCTGGCGCTGCCGGCTTTGCCACTGCTCATCGATCCAGGGCGTCACTTCGGCCGCGGGCAGGGGTGTCTTTCCGAGAATGGTATCGGCAGCCTTTTCCGCCGCCATGATGGTAGGTGCATTGAGGTTGCCGTTGGTCACGGTGGGAAAGATCGATGAATCGACTACGCGCAAACCCTCGATTCCGATCACCCGGCAATCCGGATCGACCACGGCCATGGGATCACCAGGCGCGCCCATCTTGCAGGCGCCCGCTGGATGGTAGGCGCTCTCCACGTTGTCCCGCACCCAGGCGTCGATGGCATCGTCCGCATGAATGTCGATGCCCGGTTGTATCTCGCGGCCCCGGTAAGGGTCCATCGCGGGCTGGGAAATGATCTCACGGGTCAGGCGGATACAGGCGCGCCAGTTCTCGATGTCCAGGGGGTGTTGCAGATAGTTGAACAATATACCGGGTTTGGCGCCGGGATCGGCGTTTACGATCCGCACCCTGCCCCGGCTTTGGGGTTTGTTGGGACCGACATGTACCTGAAATCCATGGCCCTCGATGGCGGCCTGACCGTCGTAGCGCATGGCCCCGGGCAGAAAATGATACTGGATGTCGGGCCACTTGCGCCCTGCGCGGGAGCGGATGAAGGCACAGGATTCAAAATGGTTGGTGCTGCCCAGCCCGTCTTTGAACAACAACCAGCGGGCCCCGATCAGCGCCTTGCTGAACAGATCCAGTTTGTCGTTGAGGGTGATGGGCTGCTTGCACTCGACCTGAAAACAGACTTCCAGATGGTCCTGCAGGTTTTCACCCACACCAGGCCGTTCGTGCAGTACTGCAACACCCGCGTCCTGCAGCACCGCCGCGGGACCGATGCCGGAGTGCTGCAACAATACCGGTGAACCGATCGCGCCGGCGCAGGAGATGATCTCCTTGCTGCAGCGGGCGATGTGGGTCTCGCCGCCGCTACGGTATTGAACCGCCACGGCGGTCTTGTCTTGCAGCAGGATTTTTTCGCTCAAGGCATGGGTCACGACCTGGAGATTCGGGCGTTTTGCGGCAGGTGCCAAGTACGCGTAGGAGCAGGAGCAGCGCACGCCCCTGTCCACCGTCATCTGCATCGGCCCAAAGCCTTCCTGCCGATAGCCGTTGTAATCTTCGGTTTGCGGATAACCGGCCTCGATGCCGGCCTGGATGAAGGCGCGATACAGCGGATTCAATGCCATGTCATTGCCACCGCATACGACCACGGGACCTTCGCCGCCGCGGTAGGCATCAGCGCCGCCGGCCCAGGTTTCCATGCGCTGGAAATACGGCAGGCAATGGCGGAAGCCCCAGCCCGCCGCGCCCAGGGACTCCCACTCGTCGAAATCGCAGGCGTGACCGCGAACGTGCACCATGCCATTGATGGAAGAGGAACCGCCAAGCACTTTGCCGCGTGGACAGTGGAACTGCCGGCCGTTGGCATGCGGCTCTTTTTCAGACTCGAAAAACCAGTTGTATTTGGGCATGTTCATCGGGTAGGAAAGCGCGCTCGGCATCCGGATGAACAGGCTCCTGTCACTGCCGCCGGCCTCGATCAGCAATACGCTGTTCTCACCGTCCTCGCTCAGGCGATGGGCCAGCACACAACCGGCGGAACCCGCCCCAATGATGATGTAATCGAACTGGCTTTTGTTAGCCTTTCCCACAGAGGTTCTCCAATCAGATTTTCGCGACGCCAACCGCCAGTGCCAGCTTATGCCGGCTGGCGGTACGCAGCCAATGCACTGCGGTATCTACGGCACCCGGTACTCCATGCCGAATTCCCTGCCCGCCTGTTTCAGCCACAATGCCAGGTAGCCGGCAAAACTCCGGCGCACGATGATTTCGAATTCAGGCCGGTCATTGATCAGTGCGATCAGTACATTCGTTTTGGCCAGGCCGCATTGCGCGCAGTCTCCCACTTTGAACGCCTGTGCGTATAGATCCAGGGTGCAGCCCTTGGCCAGCACATCACGGGCGGGTTCACCGCGCAGCCGCAGACTCAGTTGCCCGCCGCTGATGTCGGTGACGGCTGCGCCAATTCCAGCCAGGGACCGATGCATCTGCGTCAGCAGGCCGGACGGCTGTACCGCGTCGCTGACAATCAACCATTCGTCCGGGCCGAGCCAGAAAACGCGATGGCGGCCATGGCTGAATGTATTCGCGGCCAATGGCAATTCCTGATCCAATACGGTGTTCGCCGCCAGCACAAATCCGGCATCATCCGGGCTGCCCCGCAGGTTGAAATACGCCATCCCGTGCATGATTTGGGCCATGAGGCCATCGGAGCGCGGTAATTCAGCCATGTTGCCGCTCGCCTTTCGCATCGTAAAAAACTGCAGGCACGACGCGCACCGGAATCGGCTCGCCTGCCGGCGGCGCTGCAAATACCGTCTCGCCGATTCGCGATTGGCCCGCCTTGAGCAGGCCCAGCGCAATGGGATGCCCCAGGCAGGCGCTGTAATAACTCGAGCTGACATGCCCGCTGAGCGGCACCGGTGGGGCGGCTGCCGGGCCCTCGATCAACTGGCTACCTTCCGGCACGACGCTGCTGTTGTCTGCAGACAGCAAGCCCACCCATTGCTTGCGATCCGGCCGCACGGCATCGGGCCGGTCCAGTGAGCGTTTGCCGAGGAAATCCTTGTCTTTGGACAGGAGCCAGTTCATTTTCAGATCCATCGGGTTGACCGAACCATCGGTGTCCTGGCCGACGATGACAAAGCCTTTTTCCGCCCGCAGCACGTGCATCGCCTCGGTGCCGTAAGGGGTGATGTTGAATTCCTCACCCGCCTGCATAAGTTGCCGCCACAAATCCAGCGCATAATTGCTGTTCACATTGACTTCAAATGCCAGTTCACCGCTGAAGCTCACACGCAACAGCCGCACCGGCAAGCCGCCCAGTTCTGCCTCGCACACCCCCATGAACGGAAACTGTGCCTGCTCGAGCCCGATGCTACAGCCGAGTTTCTGCAGCACCCGGCGGCTGCAGGGACCAGCCACCGCGATGGTCGAGAAATGGTCCGTCAGCGAGGTCAGGTAAACGTCCAGATCCGGCCACTCGGTCTGCAGCCAGGCCTCGAGCCAGCCCAGCACGCGCGCTGCCCCTCCAGTGGTGGTGGTCAGAAAGAAATGCGTCTCCCCCAGCCGCGCCATCACACCATCGTCCATGATCATGCCGTCTTCGCCCAGCAGGATGCCATAAGCGCAGCGCCCGATCGCCATCCTGCCCACATCATGGGTGTAGACGCGTTCCAGGAACGTCACCGCGTCGGCGCCCTGCACATCGATTTTGCCCAGGGTGGAGGCATCCATGATGCCGGCCTGGCTGCGGGTTGCGCGGCATTCGCGCGCCACCGCGGCGGACAGATCCTCCACACCTTGCGCAAAGTAGTGCGGCCGCAACCATTGGCCGACGACCTCGAACCGCGCACCCGCGGCTTCGTGCCATTCGTGGATGGGCGTCTTGCGTACCGGCTCGAACAGGCTGCCGACACTCTCACCCGCGCACAGGCCGAATGCGACCGGCGTATAGGCTGGCCGGAACGTGCTCGTGCCCACAGCCGGAATGGCCTCACCCAGGCATTCGGCCAGCACTGCCATGCCGTTGATGTTGCCCAGCTTGCCCTGGTCGGTGCCAAAACCCAGCGCGGTATAACGCTTGACATGCTCGATGCTGCGATAGCCTTCACGCACCGCCAGGCGGACATCGGCCACACTGGTGTCATTCTGCAAGTCGAGAAACTGTTTCGGGCAGCGGTCGGGATCGCGTTCCGAGGGTACGCGCCACAGGGCCTCGATGGCATGCGCGTCAATCTTATGCACACGCGGCAGCGGCAATTCGGCTGCACTCAGGCCGCAACGCACAGCGGCTGTCTTTCCGGCTTCCGCACCCTCTTGCAAACAAGCCGGCAATGACCATACGCCATTGCCGGCACCAGCGGAAATGCACGCCTGGGCAGACAGGCCGGGAACGAAACACGCACGCTCATCGTCCCAGACATTGCGGCCCCCCGCCTGCGAATGAAGGTGCACGGCTGGATTCCAACCACCCGACATTGCGAGCAAATCACACTGCAGGACCATGCTGTTTTCAACCGTCCTCGAAGCATCACCAGCCGATTTGGCCACGCGCACCCCGCGTACCTGCCGGCGCCCGATGACATCGGTCACGAGGTGACCGGCAATGACCGGGATGGCCAATGCCTCGGCGGCAACGCGCAACTCGCCCGCACCCTGCGCGCGGCTGTCGACAATGGCCACAACTGCCGCCCCGGCATGAACCAGGTCGATGGCCGCCTGGTACGCCGAATCATTATTGGTGAACACCACCGCGCGCCGCCCCGGGCACACGGCATAGCGCTTGAGATAGGTCGACACCGCGGAGGCCAGCATCACGCCGGGGCGATCGTTATTGCAGAACACCAGCGGACGCTCGAACGCCCCCTGGGCCAGGACCACCTGTCTGGCGCGAACACGCCACAGACGCTGGCGTACCTGCTCATGATCCTTGTGGCCCAGGTGGTCGGTGCAGCGTTCGGCAATGGTCAGAAAATTGTGATCGAAATAGCCAAACACGGTGCTGCGAACCAACATGGAGACGCGCTCGCACGCGGCCAGCGCTTCGATGGTTTCGCGCAGCCAGTCACCCGGTGCTTTCTCGTCGATGGTTTCCGCGGCCGCCAGCAGGCTGCCGCCAAATTCATTTTGCTCGTCGGCAATAATCACGCGGGCGCCGGCCCGCGCCGCAGCCAGTGCTGCCATCAAACCGGCCGGTCCGGCCCCCACGACCAGCACGTCGCAATGGGCATTTCGATGTTCGTAGTGGTCGGGGTCCGCTGCCCGCGGCGCCGTGCCCCAGCCGGCGGAGCCCCGGATGAAGCGTTCATAAAGTCCCCACAACTGTCGCGGGAACATGAATGTCTTGTAGTAAAAGCCTGCGGCAAGAAGCCGGCCAAATACGTCGTTGATCCCGGCCAGGTCAAAATCGACGCCGGGCCAGCCCCTGGTGGATCTTGCCTCCAGCCCATCGTACAGCTCGACCTCGGTGGCGCGCTGGTTTGGCAGCGCCGATGCGCCGCTGCCGATCTGCAGGATGGCGTTGGGCTCTTCGGGTCCGCAGCCGACAATACCGCGCGGCCGGTGCAGCTTGAAACTGCGCCCCACCACGCCAACGCCGTTCGCCAACAGCGCGGAAGCGAGCGTATCCCCGGCGTATCCCTGATAAGCTGCACCGTCGAAGCGAAAGCGCAGGGGCTGCGAACGGTCGATGCGTCCTCCGTTGTTCAAGCGATTGGGCTGCATGCTCTACCGCCCCTCACCGGCAGGTAATTTGAAGCTGGAGGCGATCTCGTAGGTCACGGTATCCCGCTCCACACCGAACCAGCGCCGGCAACCCTGGCTGTGATTCCACAGTTCCCGGTGCGCGCCGCGCGGATTGCTGCGCATGAACAGGTAATCCGCCCACTCGGCGTCAGTCAGCGCAAAGGGATCCCGCGGCCGGGAAATCCCGGCTTCACCACCATAGCTGAACTCGGTTTCCGCGCGTGCGCCGCACCAGGGACAAGAAATCAACAACATGGAGTTTGTCCCGTGCTAATGAGCCACGGCGGCAGCGCCGTGCTCATCGATCAAGGCGCCGGTGCTGAACCGGTCCAGACCGAAGGGCGCATTCAACTCGTGCGGCTGATCGCGGGCGATGGTGTGGGCAAAGCTCCAGCCCGACCCCGGCGTGGCCTTGAAGCCGCCGGTGCCCCAGCCGCAATTGAAGTACAGGCCCGCTACCGGCGTCTTGCCGATGATCGGGCAGGCATCCGGACTGACATCGACAATACCGCCCCACAGCCGCATCAGCCGCAGCCGGCTGAACACCGGGAACAGCTCGATGATGGCTTGCGTTGCATGTTCGATGATATGAAAACTTCCGCGCTGCCCGTAGCCAGCATAGGCATCGATTCCGGCGCCGATAACCAGTTCGCCCTTGTCCGACTGGCTGATATAGCCATGTACTGCATTGGACATCACCACGGTATCGAGCACCGGTTTCAGCGGTTCTGAGACGAAGGCCTGCAGCGGATGACTTTCGATCGGCAGCCGCAGCCCGGCCATTGCGGCCAGCACGCTGGCATGGCCGGCTACAACGACGCCCACTTTGCCGGCCTCGATGGAACCGCGGCTGGTTTCCACGCCGGTAACCCGGCCGCCTTCGCGGCGAATGCCGGTCACCTCACACTGCTGGATGATGTCCACGCCCAGGGCGTCGGCCGCGCGCGCAAAGCCCCAGGCCACCGCGTCATGCCGGGCAACGCCGCCGCGCCGTTGCAGCGAGGCGCCGAGGATGGGGTAACGCGCGCTGGGCGAGGTATTGAGGTAGGGAATCGCGTCTTTGATTGCTGCGGGGCCCAGCACTTCGGCGTCTATCCCGTTCAGCCGGTTGGCGCTGACCCGGCGCTGGATTTCCCGCATGTCCTGCAGGTTATGGCCCAGGTTATACACGCCGCGCTGGCTGAACATCACATTGTAGTTCAGCTCCCGGCTGAGGCCCTCCCACAGCTTCAGCGACTTCTCATACAGCAGCGCCGCTTCGGTCCACAGGTAATTCGATCGCACAATCGTGGTATTGCGCCCGGTATTGCCGCCGCCGATATAGCCTTTTTCCAGCACGGCAATGTTACGCACGCCGTGCTCTTTGGCCAGGTAATACGCCGTCGCCAGGCCATGGCCACCGCCGCCGACGATGATCACATCGTATTGTTTTTTCGGCTCGGGCGAGCGCCAGGCCTGCTGCCAGTTGCGGTTATGACCGATGGCGTTGCGCAAAAGGCTGAAAGCGGAGTATCTTTTCATTCCGGCCAGGCGTTGGCTCCGTTTACGTCCCGCAATCGCTCATTGTCGGGATCGAACGGACTGTCGGGGATCACGGCCGCCGGATAGCGTTTTCCGAGAATTTCGATTTCCAACTCGGTGCCCGGCCGGGCCAGTTCCGGCCGCAGCATGGCCAGCGCCAGCGATTTGTTGACCCGGAAACCGAAATTGCCGCCGGTGGCGCGGCCGATCAGTTCACCATTTTGCAGCAGCGCGTTATTACCCAGTGCATCAGCATCTTTGACTTCGAACACTTCCAGCGTAACCAGACGGTTGCGCAAACCGGCTTCCTTACCGGCGAGCAAGGCGTCGCGACCGAGAAAATCGCCTTTTTCCGGCTGCAGGAAGCGGTCCATGACCGATTCGTAGGCGGAATATTCGGTGGACAGTTCGGTACCGACCATGCGGTAGGATTTCTCGTAGCGCATGGAGTCCATCGCGCGGATGCCAAACGGCTTCAGGCCGAGATCTTCACCGGCGCTAAACAGCATATCGAAAATGTGGTTCTGGTATTCGATGGGGTGGTGCAGCTCCCAGCCCAGCTCGCCGATGTAGTTCAGCCGCATCGCGTTCACCGGCGCCAGGCCGATAGAGATGTTCTGTGCGCTCAGCCAGCGAAACGCCTCGTTAGAAAAATCGGACCGCGATACCCGTTGCAGCAAGGTGCGGGACTTGGGTCCGGCGACGACCAATACACCCATGGCGCCGGTGAGCTGGGTGAATTGCACCGAACCGTCCCGGGGCATGTGCTTGTGAATATAGTCATGATCGAGACGCTGCAATCCGCCGGCTGAAACCAGGTAAAAGGAATCGCAGGACTCGCGCCGGATGGTGAATTCGGAATGCACGCCGCCGCGCTGGTTCAACGCATGGCAAAGCGCCACACGACCGGCTTTTTGCGGCAGGCGATTGGCCACCAAATGGTCGAGAAATGCTTCCGCGCCGGGGCCTGAAATACGGCATTTGGCAAACGCCGTCATGTCGAGCAAACCGACATTGGCGCTGACGTTGGCTATTTCCCTGCCGATGGCATGGAACCATTTCGAGCGGCGAAACGACCAGTCATCGACGGGCGCCATGCCGTCGCCGGCAAACCAGTTGGGACGCTCCCAGCCGAATTTCTGTCCAAACACAGCGCCCATGTCTTTCAAGCGTTCATAGCATGGGGCGACGCGCAGCGGGCGCCCGGCCGGTCGTTCCTCGTCCGGGTAGTGAATGACGAACACGTGCGAGTAGGCTTCTTCGTTCTTTTTCTGCAGATACGGCTTGGTCGCATAATCGCCAAAGCGGCGGGGTTCCACCCCCAGCATATCGATCGTAGGCTCACCTTCCACAATCCACTCGGCGAGCTGCCAGCCCGCGCCTCCGGCTGCCGTGATGCCGAAGCTGTGGCCTTCGTTCAGCCAGAAGTTATCCAGGCCCCAGGCCGGCCCGACCATGGGATTGCCGTCCGGGGTGTAGGCGATGGCGCCGTTGTAGACCTTTTTCATTCCGACCTCGCCAAAGGCCGGAACGCGCGCCACCGCGGCTTCGATATGCGGCGCCAGGCGATCGATGTCTTCCTGAAACAGTTCGTATTCCGCGTCGGGATTGGGCCCGTCGACATAGCAGCAGGGCGCGCCTTTTTCATAGGGCCCGAGGAGAAAGCCGCCATTTTCCTCCCTCAGGTACCAGGATCCGTCGGACTCGCGCAATACCGCCATTTCCGGTTCGCCGCCGGCGCGGCGCCTGAGCAGTTCCGGGTGCGGTTCGGTGACGATGATTGATGCTCTACCGGCATGACCGGGATATCAAGGCCCACCATCGCTCCGGTTTGACGTGCGTAGTTGCCGGTGGCCGAGATCACGTGTTCACAATGGATGTCACCATTGGCTGTTTTACCCGCCATCTCCCTGAAGATTCAGCTTCGATCGCCAGGACAGCAGTGTTGCGGTAAATGCTGGCGCCGCGCGCACGTGCGCCACGGGCCAGGGCCTGGGTCACATCGGCCGGCTGGATATAACCATCGTCCGGATGCAGGATACCTCCGATCAGACTTTCGGTCGTGCACAACGGCCATAGTTTTGATGTCTGCCGGGCTCAGAAACTGAACATCCACCCCAATCGTCCTTGCCGTGGCTGCATACTGATGGTACTCATCCATGCGGTCCCGGTTTATGGCCAGGCGCAGGTTGCCCACTTTCCTGAAACCTACGTTCTGCCCCGTCTCCTGCTCCAGTTCCTGGTAGAGCCTGACCGAGTACTTAGTGGAACTGCCCAACGCTGTAACTCATGTTGAACAGTGGCAACAGGCCGGCGGCATGCCAGGTGGAGCCGGAAGTCAGCTCTGCCTTCTCCAGCAGAACCACATCCTCTCCCCAGCCTTTTTTCGCCAGGTGGTACAAGGCGCTGACGCCCACCACCCCACCGCCGATGACTACGACTTTCGCTTCTGTTTTCATCTTCATATGTGAGTTCGCTGCCGGCGCCGGCGCACGCGCCCAGAACCGGTTCCGTTTGCCGGCGCCCTGGATTCGGGTCGTTGCACCACTGCGAACAATTCGGGAAACGGATCGTGTTTATGAGGGAATGCCATGGCAGCTACAAAGTATTCCTGGAATTTTGGCTCGATGGCAGTTTCGATTTTCTCAATGGTTCGCACAATGATCTCGATTTCGTGCCGGGCGGCAAGATTCAACAGCGCGATTCTGGCCCCGGTTCCCGCCGCGTTACCCGCTGAACGTACATGATCGAGAGGCAGTCCGGGATCAGCCCGAGCACCATCGCGTACTTGGTGTCGATATGGCTGCCGAAAGCTCCGGCCAGGCGAATACGGTCAACGGAGCGGATACCTGCATGATCCATCAGCAGATCGATGCCGGCGTACAAGGCGGCTTTAGCCAGTTGAATCTGCCTGACATCATTTTGCGTGACAATCACGCGCTGGTCACCATCGTGCAGGACATAAGACCAGGTCCGGTCAAGCGGCAGCAGGCGCGGGGTTCGTTCCGCCAGCGAACCATCCACCACTCCGTCTCCACTGATGATGCCGCACAAATACATCTCGGCCACGGCTTCGATAATACCGGAACCACAAATGCCGGTGACCCCAAAGGCCTCGATGGATTCGGCAAACCCCGGTTCATCGGACCACAGTTCCGAGCCGATAACGCTGAAGCGCGCATCCAGCGTTGCGGGGTCGATGCGCACGCGCTCGATCGCGCCGGGGGCAGCACGCTGACCGCAGCTTATCTGCGCGCCTTCGAAGGCCGGGCCGGTCGGGCTCGAGCAAGCCAGCAAATGCTCACGGTTTCCCAGTATGATTTCCGCATTGGTGCCGATGTCGACCAGCAGCGAGATATCCTCCAGTACATGCGGCTCTTCGGCCAGGATCATGGCCGCGGCATCCGCGCCGACGTGACCGGCGATACACGGCAACACGTACACGACGGCGCTGCGATTGATGAGCAGATCCAGATCGCGGGCGGCAATATCCAGTGCGCTGTCGACCGCCAGTGCAAATGGCGCCCCGCCGAGTTCGACGGGGCTGATGCCGAGAAACAGGTGGTGCATGATCGGATTGCCTGCAACGGCCAACTCGACAATATCCCCCGGCTCGATACCGGCCTCGGCCGCCACCGAGGCCAGCAGGTCATTGACCGCGGATCGGACTGCCCGGGTCATATCCTCGGCACCCTGCGGATGCATCATCACGTACGAGACCCGGCTCATCAGGTCTTCACCAAAGCGGATTTGCGGATTCATGATGCCGTCCGTTGCCACCACCTCGCCGGTGGTCAGATTGCACAAGTGGGCCGCAATGGTGGTAGAGCCGATGTCGAGAGCCACGCCGTACACTTCCTGCCTGAAACCGGCCCACACTGCGATGATGCGCCTGCCCTTGTGCACAGCCACCGTCACCTGCCAGTTGCCCTGACGCAGCACGGACTGCAGATAGGGCAGGACGCAGGGATCGCACTCCAGACCGGTCAGTTTGCCATTCACTTGCGAGGGCATCGAACAGGCGCTTCAAATCGCCGGACGGATCGTGCAGTGCAGCCGCCCGCACCTCGACGAAGTACAGGTGCACCGAAGTATCCAGCGTGATGCTGCGATGCTCGGCCGCCTTGCGCACCACCTGCCGGTGCATCTGGCTTTCCGGCGGCACGTCGATGAGCAAATCGCCCTCGATCAGCGCCTGGCAGCTCAAGCGGCGGCCCGGGGCCAGCAGCCGCCTTGCGTTCGCCGTAACGATGTTCGACTTCGCCTGGCGGCGGAAAGATGATCCGTCCGCGAGGTGATGGCATGCTTGGGAAAACTCGCCCTCGACGCAAATCACCTGGCAGCGCCCGCATATGCCGCGGCCGCCACACACCGAATCCACATCGACGCCCAGGCTGCGCGCCGCATCCAGCAGCCGGCGTGCCATGCGCGAACCTGCCGCGCCGGCCGGAAGGCGTAAATACGATCTTTGCCTGTTTGGTGCTCAATGGCGGCTCCGGAACGCCGTTTTCAGGCCGAGCGCCGCCGCCGGCCGCGCCCGCCACGACCGCGCTCGCTGCCTTCAGGCAAGGGCTCACGGTACTTCCTTATCCAGTTCTACTGCAATCCGGGTCATTGCCCATCATGACGTCGGCACCGAGCACGGCCTGCATGACTTCGGTATGCAGTGGGCTGGTGATCGCCGAGGTCATGCCGGCACCGATCGCCATGGTAAGGAATGCACAATTGATGCCGTTTCGGTTGGGCAGGCCGAAACTGACGTTCGATGCGCCGCAGGTCGTATTCACCTTCAGTTCTTCGCGCAGCCTGCGCACGATGTGCATGACCTGTTTGCCTGCTGAGTTGATCGCCCCTATCGGCATGACGAGTGGATCGACGAGCGACATCGGAATGCGGGGATGCCATGATCTGCCGCGCGTTCGACGATCTTTTTTGCCAGCAGCGAAACGCACATCCGGGTCTTCGGAGATACCGGTTTCGTCGTTGGATATCGCGACAACCGCAGCGCCATCTTTTCAACCAGTGGCAAGACGCCCTCAGTCGTTCGTCCTCACCGGTAACCGAATTGACAAGCGCTTTGCCCTGGTAAACCGACAATCCTGATTCCAAAGCGGCGACGATTGACGAATCTATCGACAGCGGCACATCAGTCACCGTTTGTACGAGCCTTATCGCTTCGGCGAGTATCGCCGGTTCATCCGCGAGTGGTATCCCGGCGTTGACATCCAGCATGTGCGCGCCCGCCGCAACTTGCGCAAGTGCGTCGGATATAACGCGGTCGTAATTGCCGTTCTTCATTTCTTCAGCCAGGATCTTTCTCCCGGTCGGGTTAATGCGTTCGCCAATGATTACGAACGGCCTTTCAAACCCGATGCGCACTTCCTTGCTGGCCGAACTGACCAGTGTGTCTTGTCATTTGCTGTTCTCCGCTTGCGACTTTGCTGGTAGTAAGCTACGCCCTTGTTTTCGATCATGGTATCAGTCGGTGGCCGCTGTTGTTGGTCGTGATGCCCCGATCCAAAGAAACTCTCGTAATAATCTAATAGTCCTGATCCGGAAACTCCGCATTCCGTCGTCCTGGAACCCCTCAGCACTTCATCAAAAGCAGTACTAGCTCCGGGGGGTGGCACACGTCGCGCAGCATCGATTTCCATATCTTGTTCGCGCGCGGCCCCGGTCCGCTGACCGTCCTCCTCCCATTGTTCGAAACTGTTGTTGTCGGCGATGTTGGAACGGTAGAAGGCCGTCTCGAAGTTGGCCTGGGTGTGTGCTGTAGCCGAGGAAATGCGCACCGGGCCCGACCTCGCGGATGGCATCCATGGCCTGGCCGTCTTCGGACAGGTCCACGCCATGAGGAGACCCCGATCATGGTGGCCTGATCTGCGTCCATGATGAATTTTTCATAGCCCATGGTCAGGCCGCCTTCCAGCCAGCCGGCGGTGTGCAGCATGAAGTTGACGCCCGCCAATGGCGGTCTGCAGCGTGTTGGCGGATTCGTAGGCCGCCTGGGCATCCGGGATCTTGGATGCGCAAAGTCCGCCGCCGCTGCGAAACGGACCCTAGCCGGCGCGCAAGAGCCGCGGCGACGTACAGGATCAGGCATGGCTCCGGCGTGCCGAACGTGGGTGCGCCGGACTGCATGGAAATGGCCGGAAAAGTGCCAAACATAACCGGTGCGCCCGGGCGGACTAGCTGCACATAGGCCATGCCCGCCAGCGCTTCGGCCAGGATCTGGGTGACGGTCCCTCCGACCGTGACCGGCGACATGGCGCCCGCCAGGATAAAAGGCGAAATCACCGTGGCCTGATTTCCGCGCATAAATCTTGGCCGCCCCCAGCATGGTCGCGTCATAGGTCATTGGGGAGTTGGCGTTGATCAGGCTGGTGATCACGTTGTTCTGCTCGACAAAATCGTCGCCGAACAGGATCTTGGCCATCTCAACTGTGTCCTGCGCGCTCTTCGGGCGGGTCACCGAGCCCATGAAGGGTTTGTCGCTGTACCTATATGGCTGTAAACCATGTCGAAATGGCGCTTGTTGACCGGGATATCCACCGGTTCGCAAATGGTGCCGCCGGAGTGGTGAGTCCCGGGGACATGTAGGCGAGCTTCACGAAATTCCGGAAATCTTCGATAGTCGCATATCGCCGGCCTTCGTCGAGATCGTGGAAAAAGGCGAGCCGTAGGCTGGCACGAGCACCGTTCGATCGCCGCCGATGGACATTGCGATCCGGGTTTCTCGCATGCTGGGTGAACTCTTGGGGGCCGAGGCCTGAATGATCGAGCGGCATATCCCGCGGGGGAATGAACCCGTTCGCCATCGATGTCTGCGCCTGCATCTTATAAGCAGCTTGAGCGCTTCCGGAAAATCCCTGAATTCGATACCGATTTCCTCAAGGACTGTATGGGCATTGTGCTCGATCAATTCGAGAGCGCTGTCCTCAAGCAGCTCATAATAGGGAATACTTCTCTCGATGAATGCTGCGGTGCCGACCTGTGAGCGCCCGCGTGCAAGATGCTTCGCGTCGCGACCGCCGGTCTTTCTTCGCCGTGTTTTTTTGTTCATGGCCGCTCTTGAATCCTGTCAGAAGAGTTTACCTGCTTTCGGTGCAAACCGGATACAACAACCCGGTTTGTGCCAGAATCACCAGGTCTGCATTCTTGCATGCGACATCAACCACTGGATGGATATGAAACCGTTCAAACTGGATCAGTGGATCGTTTACCGCTTCTGGCGAATTTCGCAGGAAGCGGGGTTTGAACTGGAAGACTGGTACCGGCAAAAGCACGGGTTGACTTCAACCGAGTGGCATTCGCTGGCCGTCCTCGCCAATCACGCACCGCTGGCCGCTAAGGAATTGGCCAGAATCCTGGATATCAACCCGGTACAAATGACCCGGACCCTGAGCAAACTGCTGGCCGAAAATCTCGTGTTTCGCAATACCGACGAGACCGACCGGCGGCGCGTGGTGCTCGGACTGACGCAGAAAGGGCAAGAACCTGTACGGCAAAATCGCCCCCAAGGCCGCGGCAGTCGAAGAAAAGATGCTTTCCGCCTTCAGCTCCCGGGGAGCGCCGCCAACTGGATGCGCTCCTTGGCCGCCTCGAAGTGAAGTTCAGGCCGTAAGCGGTCTCAGTTTCGAGGTAAAGTGCCTCATCGACGGCGCTTCCCAGGTGATTTCGTAGCCTTTCAGTCTGTCCTTGGCCTGCAGCAGTTCCTCGAAACACTCGATGATGTAGTCGGCGTGGCTTTGGGTATAAACGCGCCGCGGCATCGCCATCCGCACCAGGTCCATCGCCGCCGGTTTCTCCGGACGACCCGGTTGACGCCCGAACATCAGGGAGCCGATTTCAACGCTGCGGATTCCGCCGGTAACGTACAGCGCAACCGCCAGCGCATGGGCCGGGAACTGCAGCGGCGGGATATGCGGCAACATCGCCCGGGCGTCGATGAACACCGCGTGGCCGCCGGCCGGCTGCATCACCGGAACACCCAGTTTTGCCAGGGCATCCGAAATGTATTTGACCGAACGAATGCGGTAGGCCAGATAGTCCTCGTCGACAATTTCCTTCAAGCCTGGGCCGCGATGCATTCCAGATCGCGCCCCGACATGCCGCCGTAGGTTGGAAAACCTTCCGTCAAAATGAGCCGGGCCCGCGCCTTGTCAGCCATCTCGTCATCATTGAGCGCCAGCCAGCCGCCGATATTGGCAAATGCATCTTTCTTCGCGCTCATCGTCATGCCATCGGCATAGGAATAAATCTCCTGCACGATTTCTTTTACCGGCTTGTCCGCGTAACCCTCTTCCCTTTGCTTGATGAACCAGGCGTTTTCGGCGAAGCGGCAGCCGTCGATGAACAGCGGTTTGCCGTATCTGTTGCGCGCAGATCGGCGGTCGCGCGGATGTTTTCGAGACTGGACGGGCTGGCCGCCGCCGGCATTGTTGGTGATGGTCAGCATCACGCAGGGGCACGGCCTCGGCCGTGTGCGCTCAAATAGGCATCGAGGCTTTTCAAGATCCATATTGCCCTTGAAGGGATGGAGCGAAGACGGGTCGTGACCCTCGTCGATGACCAGATCCAAGCGAGGCGCCTGAGGCCTCGAAATTGCCGCGCGTCGTGTCGAAATGGGTGTTGGTGGGAATGATTTTTCCCGGGCCGCCGAAGATCGGAAACAGAATCGCCTCCGCGGCCCGGCCCTGATCGGTCGGGATGACGTGTTTGAACGGCATCAGATTCTTCACCGCCGCCTCGAAGCGATAGAAGGAAGGCGAGCCGGCATAGGACTCGTCGCCCTGCATGATCGCTGCCCATTGAGCTGCGCTCATCGCCGAGGTGCCTAAATCGGTCAGCAGATCGATCAGCACGTCGTCGGAATGGATCAGAAACAGATTGTAGTCCGCGTTTCTGAGGATCCGGCGCGCTCCTCTTCGGTGCCCATGCGGATCGGTTCGACGGATTTGATACGAAATGGTTCGATGATGGTTTTCATAATTTCCTGGCCTTCATTTGCTCTTTCGATTTCAGTATCTCCATAATAGTTGCATATATTAATTATTTCAATATGAAATTAATTCAGATATTGAGAAACCACAGGTGACAGTAGTCCCTGCCAGTGCGGCCCGATTCCATGCAAGAACGCACGTTCCATACTGGAGCTTCCATGCAATCCCGGGGATTCCCACCCGCCAATGCCGTCTTGAGCTTCTACGCCGCGACCACTTGTGGTAGAAAGGCTGATCCAAAAGCCAGGAAACCCGATCCATGCACTCAGATTTGAAATCACACGCGGCCACCAAACTGCCGATTGCCGAAGTAGCCGGCAAACTCGGAATACCAGGGAGCCAACTCGTACCCTATGGCCATGACAAGGCCAAAATCGCCTACGAGTTTCTCGAGAGCCTCGACGGCAAAAAACGGCAAGCTGATTCTGGTCACGGCGATTTCGCCAACCCCTGCGGGTGAAGGCAAGACCACAACAACGGTCGGGCTCGGCGACGGCTGTGCAAGTTGGGCAAAAAAGCCATCATCTGCCTGCGCGAACCCAGTCTCGGACCCTGCTTTGGCATGAAAGGCGGCGCCGCCGGGGGTGGCTATGCCCAGGTCGTTCCGATGACCGACATCAACTGCATTTCACCGGTGATTTTCATGCCATCGGCGCTGCCCACAACCTGCTCGCCGCCATCGTGGACAATCACATTCATTGGGACAATCAGCTGAATATCGACCCACGACGCGTCACCTGGCGGCGGGTGGTCGACATGAACGATCGCGCCTTGCGCGATATCACCACCGGACTGGGCGGCCCGGGCAACGGCATCCCGCGCAATCCGGGTTCGATATTACCGTGGCGTCGGAAATCATGGCCGTTTTCTGTCGCCAGTGACCTTGAAGACCTCCACCGCCGCATTGGCAAAATCGTCATCGCCCAAACGCGTAAACTCAACCCGCACCGCCAAACAATTGAATGCGGAGGGCGCTTTGACCGCGCTGCTGCGGGACGCATTCCAACCCAATATCGTGCAAACTCTGGAAAACAACCCCGCGTTCATGCATGGCGGGCCATTTGCCAATATCGCTCATGGTTGCAATTCGGTCATGGCCACCGCGACAGCGCTGAAACTGGCCGACTATGTCGTTACCGAAGCAGGCTTTGGCGCTGATCTGGCGCCGAAAAATTCTTCGACATCAAATGCCGCAAAGCCGGTCTGCACCCTGACGCCGTCGTACCGTGGCAACGACAAAAGCATTGAAGATGCATGGCGGCGTCGCCAAGGAAGATCTGAACCAGGAAAATGTCGCCGCGGTGCAGAAAGGCTGCAAGAATTTAGGCCGCCAATCCGCAATATCGGTCAATTCGGCGTGCCGGTCACGGTCGCGATCAACCATTTCACCACGGACACCGAGGCTGAACACGAGGCAATCCAGGCAGTACTGCGCCGAGTTTGGTGTCGATTGCACCATCGCTTCTCATGGGCGCAGGAGGAAAGGAGCGATGGCCCTGGCCGAACGGGTTATCGACATGATAAAACACCAGAAATCACAGTTTCGCACTTTGTACGACAACGACATGCGCTTGTGGGATAAGGCCCTGCATATCGCGCGAACGATTTATGGCGCGGAAGACATCATTGCCGACAAGAAAGTGCGAGCCCAGTTCGCGCAACTGGAAGCGGCGGGTTACGGACATTTCCCGGTTTGCATGGCCAAAACGCAATACAGTTTTTCGACCGACCCGTTGCTTCTGGGTGCGCCCAGCGGCCACGAAGTCCCGATCAGGGAAATCCGGCTGGCCGCCGGCGCCGAGTTCGTCGTTGTGGTTTGCGGAGAAATCATGACCATGCCGGGCTTGCCGCGAATACCTTCTTCTGAAAATATCAGCGTCAACAGGAAAAGGAAATCGAAGGTTTGTTTTGAGAGCTGGGGTCAGAGAAAGCGTCAGACCCCATCTATTTTACAACGCTGACTCTGACCCCACCAGCCCTGAGGCCGGAGGCCATGATGGCCTCATGGATGCTTTCGGGGTTGCCCATGGTCATCAGGTTGACACCCGACACGCCCGGAATCCGCGATTTCCCGCATCAACTCGGCGCAGATTTCGATGCCTTCGCGTTCCGGATCCGCAGCTTCTTCCAGGCGCCTGATCACCATGTCGGGAATGCGCGAATCGTTGAGATTCTTTTTCAGCCATCTCGCCGTGGCCGCCGATGGCAGTGGCGTCAATGAGACCATCACCGAATATTTCCAGGTCAGGCGTTTTTCAACCAGGGACTTCATGTACTGACGCAGCAGTTTCAGATTGAAACACAGCTGCGTCTGCAGAAACCGTGCGCCTGCCCGGGACCGCTCCTGCAGTGATTCCGCAGCCCAATCAGAGGCTGGCCGGAACGCCCGGGCGCCGATGCCGACGAAAAATTCCTTTTTGGCCGCCGGATCGGGTTCCGCCAGTCCGGCGGCCATGGCGACCAGATCCGCAGCAGAAGCATCGAATATCATTCTGGCCTTGACCGGATGATCCTTGGGGATCTTGTGGCCGCGCATCAGCAGCACACTGCTTACACCCAGCGCCTTCAGCCCCAGCAGATCGCTTTGCAAAGCGATGCGGTTGCGGTCCCGGCAGGTCAGGATAGGGATGGGGTCAAAACCGTTTTTCAGCACCAGGCTGGCAGCCGATACGGCAGACATCTGCACCCAGGCCCAGGGGTTGTCGGTGACCTGAATGCCATCCACCCAGGGACCCAGCAACGCCAGTTGGCGGGCGACATCGTCTTCACTCGAGTTACTCCGCAGCGTCAGGTCGGCAGTAATGGCAAATGCTTCCCGCTGAATGGCTTCACGAAAGGTGTTCATGAAAAAAAAAAAAAAAAAGTGCTGAAAATGAAAATAATCTGTTGCTTTTATCAATGGTGTTGTACCGGTATAAGACCGCCGCACAGTATCATGCGTGCAGTTTCTTGCCGCAAGCGGGCTTGCTTTGTGGCAACCGCATGGCAAAGCTTATGATGCTCACTCCGTATAATACCCATTCATTGGTGGCGCATGGTCAGAAGAAAACAAAAATCCCCCCGCGACAGACAATCCGGTCCGGAAATCTCGCAACTGAGTTGGCGCGAAATTCCAATCCCTATGCTCCGCTTGAGGTTTTGAGCACGGACCAGCTGGAACAGATTCATCTCGCTTCACTGGACTTGCTGGAACAATAGGGCATGCGTATTCTCCATGAGGCGCGGCGCTTGCTGGCCGCCGCCGGCGCCGAGGTCGACGAGGAAACCCAGATGGTGCGTTTCGACCGTGGCATGGTGATGGAAAAATTGGCCCTGGCCCCTGCCGAAGTGACACTGCATGCGCGCAACCCGGCAAAAAATTTCAACCTGGGCGGAAACCGGCCTCGCATTTACCTCGGTGGGCGGACCCGCTTACTGCAACGATCTTGACCGCGGCAGGCGGCGGGGTACATTCGAGGATGTCTGCGACTACCTGAAGCTGGTGCAAAGCCTGGACATCATTCACCAGGAGGGCGGCGGGCCGTTCGAAACCATCGAACTGCCTGCGGAAACCCGGCACCTGGATCTGTATCAGGCGCAGATTCGGCTGCTGGACAAGAACTGGCAGCCGATCGCACTGGGGCGAGAACGGCGCGGGACGCGATCCACATGGCGTGCCTGGGTTTCGGCATGAACCCGGAGGAACTGGCCGGAAACCCGCGCTGTTCGCGATCATCAACACCAATTCACCCATGCAGCTGGACATCCCGATGGCGGAGGGCCTGATCGAAATGGCCAGCGCCGGACAGGTCGTCTGCATCACGCCTTTTACGCTGGCAGGCGCCATGGCCCCCATCACTCTGGCCGGAGCGCTGACCCAGCAAAACGCCGAAGCCCTGGCCGGCATCACGCTGGCGCAGGTGGTCAAGCCGGCGCGCCGGTCGTCTACGGCGCTTTCACCAGCAATGTCGACATGAAATCCGGCTCGCCGGCATTCGGTACGCCGGAATACGCCAAGGCCGCCCAGGCCAGCGGACAGCTGGCGCGGCGTTACCGGGTGCCGTTCCGCTCCAGCAGCACCACCTCATCCAACAGTGTCGACGCCCAGGCCATATACGAAAGCGCGATGTCGCTGTGGGCTGCCGTCACCGGCCATGCCAATATCATCGTTCATGCGGCCGGATGGCTGGAAGGTGGGCTGACGGCTTCTTTCGAAAAACTGATCGTCGATGCCGAAATGCTGCAAGGGATGGCGGAATATCTCCGGCCCATCGAAGTCAACGACCGAAACCATCGCGCTGGGAGCGATTGCCGAGGCGGTCCGGGCGGGCATTTTTTCGGCGTGGCGCACACCATGGCGCGCTACGAAACTGCCTTTTATCAGCCTTTGCTGTCCGATCGGCAAAATTACGAGAACTGGCGCGGCGCCGGCGCTGAAGACGCCCTCACCGCGCCAACCGGATCTGGAAGCAACTGCTGAAGGAATACCAGCAACCGCCGCTCGACCCAGCCATTGACGAAGCGCTGTCGGATTACGTCGCCAGACGGAAAAACGGCATGCCTGCTGAACAATAGCCATTGCGGCTCAGAATCCCGTCACCGTTCCCGCGCGCAGAACCCGATTAAATATTTCAATGGACTGGCCTAAAGTCAGCGGGTCGCCAGCTGTGAGACGCACTCAGGCAGTCTGGCACCGCCCCGGTTCCTTCGCTACTGCCGATCCCGACTCCAGCGGAGCACCATCATGGAATTCGATGTCAAGAAAACTATTGAACTCATCAAAGGCGGTCTGCTTGATCGCGAAAAGACCTGGCAATCCTATTTGGCAGGTAATCTGCCATGGCTGCAAACAGCTACGGTGCTGACCGGCCCGCTGCTGCTGGCGAATATTGTTCTGACCGCGATTTTTCGCGCATTACCGGAGGCTATTATTCCTATGGCTACGGCCATTTCTTCATGGCGCTGATCATCGGCGTCGTCATGGCGGTGATCGGTTTCGCAGTCGGGGCCCTGGTGTTCAGTTTCCTGGCGGCAAATTTTGGCGGCAAACGAAATTTCGAACGGTCCTTTGCGGCTTTTTCGCTGGCCTCGATTCCGGCATGCTGGCCGGTATCCTCGGCGTGCTGATACCCTACGTTGGCATCGTTATCTCGCTGGCCGGCGGCATCGCCTCGCTGGTGTTTCTTTACCAGGTGATGCCGCTGGCGCTCGGGGTCCCCAACGAAAAACGCACCGTGCACTTCGTGGCCAGCATCGTCACGCTGATTGTGATCAATTTCATCGTCTGATCCTACGCTGGGCGTAGGTATGATGTCGCGCACATGAGCAACCCGGGCAGCACCAACGCGCCGGTCGGCAACACCACGGGTTCCGGGCATGCTCGGCGAGATGGCACGGCAGGGCAAGCTGATGGAAGCCGCCAAGAGCGACACATTTGATCCACCCGCCAATGGCATGGTAACGGAAAACCAGGTCGGGAACTATCGGCACGTCTGAAGAAAACTCGCGCCGCGCAGGAACAGTACGCTGAAAAGATGAACAAGCTGAGCAAGGAAATGAAAGACAAGGAAAAGGCTTCGCCGACCGACCTCGCACACATGTATTCGGGTATCGGCGGGGCGCTGGGCGCCAACAACGCAGAAATGGAAGTAGTCAAAACCGGCGGGGGCAACTGGGCGGAGCACGGCTGGGTCAGGAACCACCTACATATCGCCATACTCCAGCAAGGCGAAGGCTCCGAGGCGATCAAGCATAACTATGTCCTGTATCAGGCACACCAGGAAGAACTCGACGATGCTATGAGTCTGTAAGCAGGGTCAAGCGTTGGCATTGGAGCGATAGGACTTGGGACTATGTCCAAGGTTTCCTAATACGGATTTCACCAACCCACCCGCCTTGGGCAAGGCCAGGAGCACGTCCGAGGGAAATTTGGGTTCGAGTGTGCTTGCGGTTTGATCGAGGGCCTGCTTCAGATTCGCCTTCAAATGTACCGGCCTTCCCGTCGCCATTCGTCCAGGTAGGCATGGCTGGAGCCTTTTCCCGCGCGCATCGCCGCCCGGTCGATGGCGACCGCAAAGCGTCCGTCAAGCACCTTCTTGAAGCGGGTTCCTCCCTGTTGCCCGATGACCTGGGCCGGTATGTCGCGCCAGTAAATGATGGTCAGTTTTCCCATATTCGTTGCACCCACCACGGGTTTCAAAGCGCGGTCAATGGCTGGTCGCCCTCAAAACGATATTCGAATTCCAGCCCCAGGAAGTCGCATGCTCCCGGGCCATGGATTGCAGTTCCGCTGACTCCGTCTGGGCAAGGTAAACGACCCGCCGGTAGTTACCAAAATACTGCGGCATCAATGCGGATGCCGGTCCAGGCCCAGGCCGCCGATCACCAGGCGTTTGAAATGGGTCACCAGGAAATCGGTCAGGTAAAAACTGCCGGGTTCCTCTTCGGCCAGCTCTTCGAACACCTCGCTGCCGGACAAAAAATTCGTAACAGTGCGCGCCCGGCAAACGCTCGATGCCGCGCATTTCCAGCATGCTTGTCCAGCATACCGCCGGTGCCGCAATCGCCATAGGCGACGAAAATTTTCGTAACGATGCCGTTTTCTTCGATGCCGTTCGACCGCGCGGTAATCCGGTCCGGCGTGTTGTGCAGTTTCGCCGGAAGGCACTGGAATCGATGTGGTCCCAGCCGTTATCTCGCTTGATGCGCACCAGTTCCCGGGCGATGGCGCCGCAGGCGATCACCAGCAGGCGTTTCATTTCGACAAACCGGCATGGTCAGGCCGCCTGGCCATCAGTTGCTTGGCCATTTCGACCGCGGTGGCGGCGTCGCGGCAGTAGGCGTCGGCGCCGATGGCCTCGCCGAACTCTTCGTTCAGCGGCGCGCCGCCGACCATCACGATGTAGTCATCACGAATGCCGCGTTCCTTCATCGTATCGATCACCACTTTCATGTACGGCATCGTGGTCGTCAGCAGCGCCGACATGCCGAGAATATTCGCCTTGTGCTTCTCCAGGGCGTCGATATAAGCCGTCGCTTCCACGTTGATGCCCAGGTCGACCACCTCGAAACCCCGCGCCTTCCATCATCATGCCGACCAGGTTCTTGCCGATGTCATGGATGTCGCCCTTGACCGTGCCGACGACCATGGTGCCGACCGGCTTGGCGCCGGTATCGGCAAGGATCGGCTTGAGAAGGGCCATGCCGGCTTTCATCGCGTTGGCGGACATCAGCACTTCGGGAACGAACAGGATGCCGTCACGGAAATCGATGCCGACGATAGTCATGCCCGCGACCAGCGCCTCGTCGAGCACCCGCGTGGCGCTCCAGCCGCGGTCGAGCAGGATCTGCGTGGCTTCGGCGATTTCCTCGGCCAGGCCGTCGTAGAGGTCGTCGTGCATCTGCTCGACCAGTTCCTCGTCCGGCAGCTCCGACAGGATGATGTCTTCGTCTTCGTATTCTTCGCTCATAGTCTTGCTCGTGTAGTTTTCGGATGGTTACCAGCGTCCATTGCCGGGACGCATGTCGGCCCGCTCAAGGCGGATCGGGAATCGTTCGCGGATGCGCGCATCCATAGGTATTCACGGCTGTGCCGGCAATCGGCAGATCGTAGCGTGAATCCTGCGCAAAATAAGTCATCTGTTTGGGCGAGGCCGCACCGCCGCCTTTGCCACTGTCCGCTCAAGATGTGCTGTTCTGCCGCTGCGCATAGGGCTCTCTCTGATGCAACTCCGCTCGGGCTGCCTGCCGGTACCGCGCCAGGGTTTCGCAACGCCAGCGTTCCGTGCGTTCGATATCATTGAAGCTGAAAAGATGAAATCCGTGTATGCCGATTGCTTCATCACCCAGGCTCGGGCGCCAATCCTTCCAGCAGTTCGTCCGGCTGATAGGGCTTGAAGCCGATCATTCTCTTGAGCAGGTCCTTGTTGCGCAGCAAAACCCTGGCTGATTGGCCCACGCCAATACGCATCGACAGCTTGAACAGGTGGCTGTGGTCCGCAACACCGGGCAACCCAATCCATGCGGGCAGGAAAACCCCGGCGGCGCGAATCCGGCGCAGCCAGCGAATGACCGCTGCCGCGTCAAAACACATTTGCGTGACCAGGTAGGTGGCATAAGCCTGCTTGTCCAGCAGCGCTTGCACCAGGTCTGCGTCGCTCACCTGCGGGTGGCCTTCGGGGTGCGCCGCAACCCCCACGTCCTTGATATCGTGCCCGGCATCCGCCATCGCGCGCAGCAGGTCGAGCGCAGAACCATAAGCACCCAGGGCCTCCGGCGCATCGCCACCGGGAATGAATACGCTTTGAATCCGGGCTTGCCTGAGGCGCTGGAGGATTTCATTCAGATGGCCCCGGTCCCGTACCATGCGCGCAGCGATATGGGGCACAAGCTGCAGGTTCCGGTCCGCCAGCAGTTCCACCAGATGCAGCACCTGGTCAACCCCCTTGGTGGGTGAACAGGTGATTGCCACGCAGGCCCGGGCTGGAAGCTCCCCCAGGCGATCTTCTATGCCGGGTCCCGGCACGATCTCCAGGTAACTGCTCGCTACAAGCCGTGTCATCATCGCATTACGGTCCATCGTATCCATTCAGGC
>CAWFGC010000002.1:0-156061 GCA_963815185.1 uncultured Gammaproteobacteria bacterium
GAACGACTAGCCAAACGGCCTGTCCGTTCTGGAGTGCTCCATAGGAGAATTGATCCATGAAGAAAAAGGCACTTTCACCCGAGCTACTGCACAAGATGGATGCCTACTGGCGTGCCGCCAACTATTTGTCGGTCGGTCAGATTTTTCTTTTTGACAATCCGCTGCTGAAACGGCCGCTGACCCTTGCCGATGTGAAGCACATGCTGTTGGGACACTGGGGCACGACCCCCGGGCAGAACTTCATCTATGTGCATCTCAACCGGGCCATCAAGAAATACGACCTCGACATGATCTACGTCTCCGGCCCCGGCCACGGCGGGCCGGCGGTCGTGGGAAATACCTACCTCGAGGGCACCTACAGCGAGATCTATCCGAATATCAGCCAGGACGAGGCCGGACTGCAGAAGCTCTTTCGGCAGTTTTCCTTTCCCGGCGGCATTCCCAGCCACGCCTCGCCGGAATGCCCGGGTTCGATCCATGAGGGTGGCGAGTTGGGGTATTCGCTCAGCCATGCATTCGGGGCCGTGTTCGACAACCCCGATCTCGTCGTTGCCTGCGTCATCGGTGATGGTGAAGCGGAAACCGGACCGCTGGCCACGGCCTGGCATTCCAACAAGTTCCTCGATGCGGCCACCGATGGCGCGGTGCTGCCGATCCTGCATCTCAACGGCTACAAGATTGCCAATCCGACGATTCTGGCTCGCATCGAACACCGGGAATTGAAGCAGTTGCTGCGCGGCTACGGATGGGAGCCGACCTTCGTCGAAGGTCACGAGCCGGAACGGATGCATGAGGCCATGGCTGCGGCGCTGGACAGCGTGGTGGAACGGATAAAAAGCATCCAGCAGGATGCCCGCACAGGCGGCAACACCACGCGTCCGCGCTGGCCGATGATCGTGCTCAATTCGCCCAAAGGCTGGACCGGGCCCAAAATCGTCGATGGTCTGCACATTGAGGGTACCTTCCGCGCGCACCAGGTGCCGCTCCACCCCAGGGCCCATCCCGAACACCTCAAGCTGCTGGAAGACTGGCTCAAAAGCTACCGGCCGGAGGAGCTTTTTGATGAGCAGGGCCGGCTGCAAGCGGAATTGGCGGAATTGGCGCCCAAGGGCAACAGACGCATGGGCGCCAATCCACACGCCAATGGCGGCATGCTGCTGCGCGACCTGCGCATGCCCGATTTTCGCGACTACGCAAGTAATGTGCCTGAACCGGGGGTGCAGGGTATCGGCGATACGCATGTGCTCGGACATTTCCTGCGCGATGTGACAAGCCTGAACAGTCAAACGCGGAATTTCCGGGTCTTTGGCCCGGATGAGACGCTTTCCAACGGCCTGGAAGCCCTCTTTGACGTGACCCAACGCCAATGGGACGCGGCAACCGTGCCGGGCGATGAATGGCTTGCTCCCACCGGGCGCGTGATGGAAATGCTCAGCGAACACCAATGCGAGGGTTGGCTGGAGGGCTATCTGCTCACCGGGCGGCATGGCCTGTTCAACTGCTATGAAGCGTTCATCCATATCATCGACTCGATGTTCAACCAGCACGCCAAGTGGCTGACAGTGACCGCGCACCTGCCGTGGCGGCGCAAGATCGCGTCGTTGAACTATTTGCTGGCCTCGCATGTCTGGCGCCAGGATCACAACGGCTTCACGCACCAGGATCCCGGTTTCATCGACCATGTGGTGAACAAAAAGGCCGCGGTCGTGCGGGTTTACTTTCCTCCGGACGCCAATTGCCTGCTGTCGGTGATGGATCACTGCCTGCGCAGCCGCCACTACGTCAACGTGGTGGTCGCGGGCAAACATCCGGCGCCGCAATGGCTGACGATGGATGCGGCGGTCAAGCACTGCACGGAGGGAATCGGCATCTGGCAATGGGCCAGTAACGACCAGGCCGTGGCGCCCGATGTGGTCATGGCGTGCTGCGGAGACGTACCCACGCTGGAGACGCTCGCAGCCGTATCGATCATGCGCGAGCACCTGCCCGAGCTCAAGATCCGCGTGGTCAACGTGGTCGACCTGATGAAGCTGCAGCCGCCAACGGAACATCCGCACGGGCTGAGTGACACAGACTTCGACGAACTCTTCACCCGCGACAAGCCGGTGATTTTCGCCTTCCATGCATACCCCTGGCTGATTCACCGCTTGACCTACCGGCGCACCAACCACAGAAACTTTCATGTCCGCGGTTACAAGGAAGAAGGCACCATCACCACACCCTTTGACATGACGGTATTGAATGACCTGGACCGTTTCCACCTGGTAATGGACACCATCGACCGGCTGCCGCAAACCGGCGACAAGGGCATCTATCTGAAACAGCAACTCAAGGACAAGCTGATCGAGCACCGGCAGTACATCAACAAGAACGGCCAGGACATGCCGGAAATCCGCAATTGGAAGTGGCTTGCATGACCAATATCGGCGTAGTCGCCTCGGTGCGCGGAAGTGTCGTGGATATCCGCTTCGCCGGGCATTTGCCGGCGATCTATTCGGTCTTGCGCGCGGGAGCGCAAAAACAGATCGTCATCGAGGTCCTGGCCCAGCGCGATGCGCATAACGTGCGCGGGATCGCATTGACGCCTACGCAAGGCCTGGCTCGGGGCATGACGGTGGAAGACAGCGGCGGAACCTTGAAAGCGCCGGTGGGCAAAGGGATTTTGTCGCGCATGTTCGACGTGTTCGGCAACACCATCGACCGCCTGCCGCCGCCATCGGACGTCCAGTGGCGTTCGGTTCACAATGACCCGCCTGCCCTGACACGACGTTCCACCCAGTCCGAAGTCTTCGAGACGGGTATCAAGATCATCGACGTGCTGATGCCGCTGGAACGCGGCGGCAAGGCGGGTTTATTTGGCGGCGCGGGTGTGGGAAAGACGGTATTGCTCACCGAAATGATCCACAATATGATCGGGCACCAGGAGGGCGTTAGCATTTTTTGCGGTATCGGCGAACGTTGCCGGGAAGGCGAAGAGCTTTATCGGGAGATGAAAGCGGCGGGCGTGTTGCCGAACATGGTGATGATTTTCGGCCAGATGAACGAGCCGCCTGGCAGCCGGTTTCGTGTAGGCCACGCCGCGCTGACCATGGCCGAGTATTTCCGCGACGACGAACACCGCGATGTACTGCTGCTGATCGACAATATCTTCCGCTTCATCCAGGCCGGTTCGGAAGTGTCCGGTTTGATGGGGCAGATGCCGTCGCGCCTGGGCTATCAGCCTACCATGGGTACCGAACTGTCGGGACTGGAGGAGCGCATTGCCAATACCGAAGCCGGAGCCATCACTTCAATTCAGGCGGTGTATGTTCCGGCGGACGATTTCACCGATCCTGCAGCAGTGCATACGTTCTCGCATCTTTCGGCGTCGATCGTGTTGTCGCGTAAACGCGCCAGCGAGGGTTTTTACCCGTCCATAGATCCGCAACAATCCAATTCAAAAATGGCCACCCCGGGCATTGTGGGTAAACGGCATTATCAGCTTGCGCAGGAGGTCCGGCGGACGCTCGCGCAATACGAGGAACTGAAGGACATTATCGCCATGCTCGGCCTGGAACAATTATCGCCACAGGACCGCATGGTGGTGGCTCGCGCCCGCCGCCTGGAACGCTTTCTCACCCAGCCGTTTTTCACAACTTCGCAGTTCACCGGGCTCGAAGGCAAGCTGGTCAGCCTTGATGATGCGCTGGACGGCTGCGAGCGGATCTTGAGGGATGAGTTCAAGGACTATCCGGAAAGTGCGCTGTACATGATCGGAAGCATTGACGAAGCGAAAAAGAAGGCGGAGCGTAAACCAGGCCCTGACGAAGAACCGGAACCGGAGGTTGAGCATGCCGCAAGCGGCACTCATGCGGCTTGAAATTTTGCTGCCCTTCGGGATTTTCGCGCAGAAGACCGGGGTTTCACGCATTGTCGCGGAAACACAGCAGGGGCTATTCGGCCTCTTGCCGCATCGTCTTGATTGTGTGGCAGCGCTCACGCCGGGAATTTTGACCTACGAAAGCGCAGACGATGGCGAGGCCTACCTGGCCGTGGACCAGGGCGTGCTGGTCAAAACCGGCCCTGACGTACTGGTTTCCACGCGCCGGGCGTTCAGTGGAACCGACCTCGCGCAGCTACGCGATACCGTGGAGCAGGAGTTCATGGTCCTCGATGCCCAGGAACAGGACATGCGCTCGGTATTGGCAAGATTGGAAACCGGATTCCTGCGCCGCCTGGCGAACTTTCAAAATGAATGAAGCGCCGGAACAGAAAAATGCAAAACACGGCAAGCAGTTTGCCGAGCAGGTCGGCGCAAAGGCGATGCGCAAGCTCAAGGCGCAGCGGAATGCCCCTCATGGCATCTGGTTCGGCCTCGGTATGATGGGCATCATCGGCTGGTCAGTGGTGGTTCCAACGCTGCTGGGCGCAGCGCTTGGAGTCTGGCTGGACAAGCGGCATCCGGGAAGCCATTCCTGGACTCTGGCCCTGTTGATGGCCGGGTTGACGGTGGGCTGTCTGAACGCCTGGCATTGGGTCGCCAAGGAGAACAAGGCCATGCGCGATGAACAGGAGGCGGAGGATGAATGATGTCCTTATTCTGATGCCGGCACTTGCGGCAGGTTTGTTGCTTGGCGCAATCTTTTTTGGTGGCCTATGGTGGACGGTGCAAAAAGCCGTTACCTCAAAACACCCGGCGAGTTGGCTGTTGGGCAGCCTGTTGTCGCGGACAGCCATCACCCTTGCTGGCCTGTATCTTGTCTCGGGCGGGCACAGTGATCGCTTGCTGATCTGTCTTCTGGGGTTTGTCATTGCGCGTTTCATTGTCACGCGACTGACCGCACGTACCGCTGGAAACCCGGGTGCGGCGGCACACAGAGGAAGTCATGCACCTTAGCCCCGATGAGGTGATTTTCTGGCAATACGGCTTTCTCAAGCTCAATGCCACCATCGTGTTCACATGGGCACTGATGCTGGTGCTGAGCCTGGGCTCGAAACTCATCACCAGAAAGCTTTCCATCGGCCTGGAGCGCGCACGCTGGCAGAACCTTCTCGAGATCGTCGTGATCGCCATGGAGAAACAAATCGAAGGGATAGGCCTTAGCCAGCCGCGCAGGTATCTCGGCTTTCTGGGCACGATCTTCCTGTTCCTGGCCACGGCCAGCCTGTGCACCATCATTCCGGGCTACGAACCACCGACGGGTTCACTCTCGACCACAGCCGCGCTGGCACTGGTCGTATTCATTGCAGTGCCGCTTTTCGGTATTCTCGAGCGGGGATTGGGCGCTTATCTCAAGTCCTATGCAGAACCAACGCTGATGATGTTACCGTTCAACATTATCAGCGAGATCTCGCGCACACTGGCCCTTGCCATCCGGCTCTTTGGCAACATGATGAGCGGCACGATGATTCTTGCCATCCTGCTGACGATCACGCCGTTCCTGTTTCCAATCGTGATGATGGCGCTGGGACTGCTCACCGGCATGGTACAGGCTTACATCTTCAGCATCCTGGCAGCGGTCTATATCGCAGCCGCTACCCGGGTGCAAAAGCGCAAGCAAGCACCCGAATCAATACATTGAACCATGAAATGCGACAAGCAAAGGAGGTACTGTGGATAGCATGACCATTATCGCGGTGGCGTCCATCGTCGCCGCCGGCTTCACCACCGGTTTCGGCACGATGGGGCCGGCGTTGGCGGAAGGGCGGGCCGTCGCCGCAGCAATGACTTCACTGGCGCAGCAACCGGATGCATCCGCCACCATCACCCGTACGCTGTTTGTCGGATTGGCAATGATCGAATCGACGGCCATCTACTGTTTCGTGGTCTCAATGATTCTTATATTCGCCAATCCCTTCTGGAATCACGTCATCGAACAGACCGCGGGACCGTAATCCATGCTCATCGATTGGTTCACTGTCGGTGCGCAGGCGCTCAACTTTTTGGTTCTGGTGTGGGTGCTGAAGCGTTTGCTTTACAAGCCCATTCTCGATGCCATAGACGCGCGGGAGAAGCGGGTGGCCGCGGAACTGGCGGACGCCGACGCAAAGAAAGCCGAAGCCCAGGCTGAGCGCGACGAATTCAAACGCAAGAATGAGGAAATCGATCAACAGCGCGGCGCCCTTATGACTCAGGCAGAGAAGGATGCCAAAACCGCAGGCCGGCAACTGCTGGACCAGGCCAGGCAGGCGGCCGACGCATTGAGTGCAAAGCGGCAGGAAGCGTTGCTGCAGGAGGCGCAAAATCTGGATGCCGCAATCACTCACCGGACCCAGGCAGAGGTTTTTGCCATCGCGCGCCAGGCGATGAAGGATCTGGCCACGGCCAGTCTGGAACAACGGATTGCCGACGTGTTCATGCAGAGGTTGCGGGAAATTGACGGGGAATCGAAGGAATTGCTGGCGGCAGCCCTGAAGGCGTCGTCGGAGCCAGCCCTGGTGCGGAGCGCGTTCGACCTGCCGCCGGAGCAACGAAGCCTGATACAAAATGCGATCAATGAAACCTTCAGCGCCGATATCCACCTGCGGTTCGAGACCGCGCCGGACGTGATCAGCGGCATTGAGTTGACCGCCAGCGGACAAAAGGTGGCCTGGAGCATCGCCGAATATCTGACGTCGCTGGAAAAAGGTGTTGGCGACCTCCTGCAACAGCAGGTCAAGCCCAAAGTCGACGCTGAGCCCAAACCGGACGGCCCCGCACCCGAAACCACAAGCCCATGAGCACTGCACCTGAAAGCCTGCAAAATGTCTTCGATCGCGCGTTCGATGGTATCAGCCAGGTACGGGAAGCATTCACGCCCGCAACTCTCGCCTCGCGAGGTAGGCGCCATCATCAGCGTTTCCACGGGCATCGCCCGGATCTCCGGTCTTCCCGGCGTGGGCTTCGAGGAACTGGTGCAGTTTCCAGGCGGCGTGAATGGCATCGCGTTCAATGTCGACCCGGAGGAAATCGGTGTCGTGCTGCTCGGTAAATACTCTCATCTTCACGCGGGCGATGAAGTCGAGCGTACCGGGCGGGTCATGGACGTGGCCGTGGGTGCCGGACTCCTGGGACGTGTCATCGACCCACTCGGTCTCCCGCTCGACGGCAACGGACCGGTATCCACCAGCGAACGGCTGCCCGTAGAGCGCCCTGCCGCGTCGATCATGGATCGCGCCGCGGTCACGGTTCCGCTGCAGACCGGCTTGAAGGTGATTGATGCCCTCATTCCCATAGGGCGTGGCCAGCGCGAATTGATTCTGGGTGACCGGCAGACCGGCAAAACCAGCATTGCGCTCGATACCATCCTCAATCAACGCGGGAAAAATGTCGTTTGTATTTATTGTGCCATCGGCCAGCGCGCTGCCGCCGTGGCAAAAGCGGTAGCCAACCTGCGGGAAAAGGGGGCGATGGATTACACCGTGGTGGTCGTGACCGAGGGCAATGACGCACCCGGTCTCGCCTACATCGCCCCTTACGCCGCGACCAGTATCGCTGAGTATTTCATGGAAGCGGGTCGCGATGTGTTGATCATTTATGACGACCTCACCCAGCATGCCCGCGCCTATCGTGAGCTTTCCCTGCTGCTGCGCCGCCCACCCGGTCGCGAGGCATTTCCCGGCGACATTTTCTATATTCACTCACGTCTGCTGGAACGGGCGACACATCTGTGCGAGGAACGCGGTGGGGGCTCGCTCACTGCCTTGCCTATCATCGAAACCGAAGCGCAAAACATTTCCGCCTATATTCCGACCAACCTGATTTCCATTACCGACGGGCAAATTTACCTCTCGCCGTCGCTTTTCGAGTTGGGCACATTGCCTGCGGTCGATGTTGGAAAATCCGTTTCCCGCGTCGGTGGCAAGGCGCAAGCTGCGGCCTACCGCGCGGTCGCCGGCGACCTCAAGCTCGCCTATGCGCAGTTCGAGGAACTCGAAAGCTTCACCCGCTTCGGCGCGCGCACGGATGAAGACACCCGCAAGACCATCGAGCGGGGACGGCGAATCCGCGCCGCCCTCAAGCAGGCCGAACTCTCTCCGGTGCCCATGCCTGAACAAATCGCCATCCTGCTGGCTTTGACGGCGGGCCTTTTTGACGATGTGCCGCTTGAACAGATGGGAGACGCGGAGCAGGCGGTACGCACCGCGGCAGCAGAGATTCCAAAAGAGACAACCGAGCGGCTGGAAAGCGCCGAGAACCTGAGCGATGAGGATCGCAAGACGATCACAGAGAACGCCCGCCAGGCGCTGGCGGGCTTCCTCCCCAATCCCAAAGAATCTGCCGGGGACAAACCATGAGCGAAACCACGGCGAGTCTGGGCAGGAAGATTGCAGGAGCTGCGGACCTCCAGTCCGTGGTCCGCACGATGAAGGCCATGGCCGCCTCCAGCATTGGACAATACGAGCAATCGGTGCGCGCGCTGGGTGGCTACTATCGTGCCGTGGAGTTGGGCTTGTGGGTCTGCTTTCGGGATAAAGGTCCAGGGTTATTCATGACCGTAGAAAGAGACAGATCGGCTGCGGGTGTGGTCGGTGCAGTCGTATTTGGTTCAGACCAGGGATTGGTGGGTCAGTTCAACGAGGTGGTGGCCGACCATGCCGTAAGGATACTGAAGGCTCTGCCAGACAAACCCGTGGTCTGGGCAGTTGGTGAGCGCGTCTATGCCCACCTTGGGGATGCCGGCCTGTCACCGAGACGTTTTTTCGCTGTGCCTAACTCCGTCAAGGCCATAACCCCGCTCGTCGGACAGATACTGGTGGAGAGTGAATCCTCCCATGATCAAGGTGAAGTCACTGAACTTCACCTTTTCTACAATCATCCTGTAACCGGGGCGGCATATGAGCCGGTCAGCCAACGCCTATTGCCGCTGGACGAAAGCTGGCGCCGCAAGCTGGCGCAACCTCCCTGGCCGACGGAGAACCTGCCGGAGGTTATAGGCGAGCTTACCGGGACTTTGCGGGCGCTGATCCGTGAATACCTTTTTGTCTCGATCTTCCGTGCCTGCGCTGATTCCCTCGCCAGCGAAAACTCGAGCCGCCTGGCGTCGATGCAGCGCGCTGACCGAAGTATCGACACATTGCTTGAAGAACTCACAGCCAAATTCCATCGCCTGCGCCAAAGCGGCATCGACGAAGAATTGTTTGACGTAATCACCGGCTTCGAAGCCTTGTCCGAACATCGCGGTAACATCTGATTCAACCCCAGTGCCGGGAAGGATATCCATATCGCTTCCCCTTTCGCACTGCGGTACCTGCCTTGTCCCTGACCGAAGTCAGGAGGTATGGTGCATCCCTGCGCGCTTCCGAATTTGCATCCTTGCCGGTGCGTCCCTGCCCAATACTTTGTAAATCACAAAGTCCCTTTTAGCGCAATTGAAGTATCCCCCGGATCGTTGCCGGGCAATACTGTGAGAATTGACAGTCAGGGGGCGTTAAAAGACCGGACCGGTTAGGATCGGGCAAGACCGCTTTTCATTGCGGACCGGAAATTCAAACCACCTGTTTCGGCATCGGGTACTATCGGCCTGTCTGGATTGAAAAGTCGAAAGTAATATCGATAATCTCAATGAAGTCAGCGATTTGCTGAGAAATGCAATTCGCGGCCCGGTCATATGAGGAGGCTTTCAGTGAAACTGGTGCTTACGCTCCTTGTCCGCGATGAAGCGGATATCGTCGGCGACACCATCGCAGGCCACCTGGCACTTGGCGTGGATCAAATAGTCGCCACCGACAACGGCTCCATCGACGGAACGCTGGAAATCCTCGAAGACTACCGCAAAGCCGGAGTGCTAAAACTCCTGCACGAACCGCCTTCGGATTTCTCCCAGTCGTGCTGGGTATCGAGGATGGCTCGAGATCGGATATCGGGAATTGGGCGCTGACTGGCTCATACATGCCGATGCCGATGAAGTCTACCGCCCTGCCACCGGCGAGGATCTGAAGGCGATGCTCGAAACCATTGAAGATGGCACCGGCGTGTTATGCGTTGCGCGACACGATTTGTCCCCTGCGAGCGTCCGATGCAAAGCTCACCCCTTATGGAGATGCGTTACCGCAAGGCCCGATCACTCAATCATCTGGGCGGGCGTCTCCTGCCCAAAGCAATCCATCGCGGAGCCCCGAATGTCCGCATCACACAAGGCAATCACGCTGCATTGAGCGACCACCTGGGTTCGGCTTCCGCAGCGGTAGAATCTTCGTCTACCATTATCCGATACGCTCATTTGACCAGCTCTGCTCAAAAGTGTGCAACATAGGGTCCGGCTACGCGCGCAACACCGAACTACCCGCCAGCGCCGGAAGTCACAATCGTGCCCGCTACCAGTTATTTCTGGAGGGGAAGCTGCGCGAAGAATATGAGACCAACTACTTCTTCGGACCCGAACGGCTCAGAGCGGCGCTGGACAGTGGCGAACTGATCGAGGATCCTTGGTTGGCAGATTTTGTGCGCCCGCGGAGTAATCATGCTTGAACTCAGACCAAGTTGTGAGCATTGCAACAAGCTGTTACACCTGATTCGGCCGAAGCACGTATCTGCAGCTATGAATGCACTTTCTGCGCCGGCTGCGTGGATACGATACTGGGCAATGTCTGCCCCAACTGTGGTGGTGGTTTTGTGCCGCGCTCGATCAGACCCTGCCACGACTGGAAGGGCGGCAACCATTTGGCCAGGGATCCGGCGAGCACGACATCAGGCACCGGCCCGTCGACAGCGAAGCGATGCCCGGTTCGCCGCTGAAATCCGCTCATACCGGCCGATAAGCGTTGAAGCAGATCAGGTCATGCCCTGACTTGAGGAGCCGCGCCCATGCATCACGGCGGCGCGATCAGGTTCGAAGCGTGCAGGTGAAGAATGCGCCATTGCGCTCCGTCATCAATCCAGACCATCGTCCTTCGGCACAGTATCGCCTGATCGTCAACTGAATCGTGCAGATGAAAGCTCACCAATGCCAGTGTGCCGCAAATGTCGATCTGCACGTCGACCGGGTCGAGTTGAAGGTGGGTTTGCCGGCTGCGCAGGGATGCAAAGAACGGGGCGAAAACAGCTTCTATTTCCTCGACGCCGTCGGCGCGCCGGGGCGCGTCTGCAAAAGGGAAAAAAACGGACGCATCGGCGGCAAATGCTGCGATGAACCTTGCCCAGGCCAGTTCACGGAATGCCGCCAGGAACTGATCCAGTGCCTGTTGCAGGCGCTCTTCCTGTTGCTTCACCGGCTCACCTGGCGGCTGATTCGCTGCGGGCAAGTTCTTCCAGCATAGTGGTCCAGCGGCCGTAGTTATCGGTGATCGTGTCCACTGTCACCCGCTCAAAGATGAAGGGGTAGCTGTGAAGCGTGTGGCGGTGTTTCTCCGGCAAGTCGGCGCAACAGTCTTCCACGACTGCCGTGAGAAAGCCCAACTGTGCGGCGCTGGCCATCGTGAAAAGCACGCACACCGAGGTCTCGATGCCAGCCGTTAGCAAGAAGCGCTTGCCCGCTTGCCGCAACAGCGGCAACAAGGCCTCTGTCTGGAACCCGTCAAAAACCTGCTTTTCAATCACCACTTCACCGGGCATTGCGGCCGCGCAGGGGAGCACCTCCGCACCGGCCGTGCCGCGGATGCAGGGCATGGCGCCCGTGAGGCGATACTTTGCCATCCAATCGCGCTGATCAGGGGCAAAACCGGCACGCAGATGGATAACCGTGATGCCGACCCTGCGGCAGAGCGCCAACAACTGCTCTATCCGCCCGGGAAGATGCGGAAATGCGCTGGCGATCTCCTGGGGCCAAAAATCCTGCTGCACATCGATCAGTATCAGCGCAAAGGAAGACCAGTCGGTTTGATGGTTTGTCATGGTATGGTTTTTGATTATACGTCGAACACTTGACCGGGTAACACAAGCGGACATCAGGCGTCGTGATCGACGCTTGCCATATCAATACAGTCGATTGCCGGGCGGAAGAACTGTCAATGCTGACAGTCGCAGCGAGTAAATGGCTCAGCAAAACCAGAATTCACATTGCGGGGGCGCGTGGCGCCCGAGCCTCACTTCGCTGTTGCCGACAACGACATGCCGGTAGCCTTCTCCAGAGCAGTGGGGTCGTCGAGCAGAATCCACTCGATGATCGAGAGAGGCAGCGATCCGACGGCGAGCAGATCGTCGTGGAATTGGCCGAGGCGGAAAGCGCTGCCGTGCAGGTCGCGGTATTTGCCCAGCAGACGCATGATCTGCCACTTGCCGGTGATGTAGCTGATCTTCTGCGTCGGGCTCGAAGCCGCGCCCGCGGCTTCACCTTCTGCCGCCTCGCGGTCGAGTCCGCCCGCTTCCTGGAAATACTTCACCGCCTCATCGAAGCTCCACTGGCCCGTATGAAGATTGACATCGACACCGATCCTGGCCGCGCGATAGCGCGACAGCCGCAACACCTGCCCCGCCGCGGCGGAATCGGACGGATAGAGCCCTTCACGCAACAGCATCTCTTCGCCGTAGAGGGCCCAGCCCTCGACCATTACATTGTCCGCATGTTGCCTTCTGATCTCGTCCTTAAGATGGTTCGCGATCGAGATCTGCAGGAAGTGGCCGGGGATGCCTTCGTGTCCGAGGATCGGCCTCGGGTCCTCGATTGCGGCCCGGATATAGAAATTGCGGCTCGCAGGGTCGTAGGTCGGGATGAAATAGAAGCCGCTGTTGTCCTGATCGTAAACACCGGGCGGGTTCATGAATCCTCCCGGACTGGTCGGCTTGAACGCCTCGGGGAGTTGGCGGATCAGGAACGGGCCAATGAAGTCCGGTATCGTCACCAGCCGCCGCTCGCGCAGGAATCGCAGCATCTCGTCTTCGCGGCTCTGGTATGCCGCGAGAAACGCCTCCTGATCGGCGGGAATCGAGGCTGCGCGCTTTGGATCCGGGTCGGCGAGAGAAGGGTCGGGTAGCATCGCTTCGAGGGCGCGGTAGCGCGCCAACTCAATCTCTCCCAACTCGGCGACCTGGCGCGAATCGAATGGCAGGAGAAGAATGTGGTGCAGCATGAACTCATACTGTTCGGTTCCCATCGGCGTCCATGCCGGCATGGTATCGAGTCTCGACTCGAGCCAGTCGGCAAACCCGTGAGCTGCGGCGATAGCGCCTTCCCGGGAATTGGCGAGCCTCTTTTTCTGCCGGGACGAGAGCCCAACCGAAATCGTATCGATACTCTGGAACAGCGGATCGATCGCACGTGCTGACTGGATCGCGAGCTCGGCATACAGCCGGACCGGGTTCGCCAGATTTTTCTTCGCCTGCTCGAACATGGCCGGCATCGCACGCAGGCGCGCCATTGCGGAGATCGCGCGGCTGGCCGGATCGTCGTAATTTTTCTTCAGGATCGAGAAAATCGCATTTCCAGCCTCATTGACGTAGATCTGGGGGTCAGTGAATTCGGGCCGGAGGACACGTGCGCTGAAGTCCATGGCCTCGACCTGCGCGCGGAACAGGAGCCAATCGATCCGATCGTCTTTCGACCAGCCCGATGTGTCGATCGCATTCACCCATGCGACCAGGTCCGAGATCTCTCTGGCGCGAGCCGCGATCGCGCCGGCCGAGTAGTCGGTGAGTTCATCGTCCCAGCGATGCAAACCCTGGTCGGAGCTCGAAACCGGATTCTGACGGTCGCGCCAGCCGTAGAAGGCGTGGGCGCGCTCGCGAAGTTGTTCGGGAGTCGCCTGCGCCGCCGCAATTCCGGCGGACGCAAAGATGGCGACCGTCAAAGCAATGACTCGGAACATGGGTCCTCCGGGGAAATTGGGTATCAGGTGTCCGGCCATGGTAGTCCAGAGTGGGGGACGCAAGAAAGCCCTTTGCCCGGGAATCGCCGCTTTTTTGACAACCGCGCCGATGTCGTGTTAATAGCCAACAGGCGCGTCCGTTTGGCAAGATATAGATCAACGAAATCGTGGTCACCGTGCACTAGACTGATGCAATCTAAATCTCTGAATCCTCGAGGCAGGCAGAAATGAAACGGGTTGGTTTGGTGGGTTGGCGCGGCATGGTCGGTTCGGTGCTGATGGACCGCATGCGGGCAGAGCAGGATTTCGATCACATCGATCCGGTGTTTTTCACCACTTCGAACGTCGGCGGTCAGGCTCCGGCCATTGGCAGGGATCTGCCGCCGCTCAAAGACGCCAGGAGCATCGATGAGCTGAAAGCGCTGGACATCATCCTCACTTGCCAGGGTGGTGACTATACCACGGAGATTTTCCCGCAGTTGCGCGCCGCGGGCTGGGAAGGATTACTGGATCGATGCGGCCTCGGCCCTGCGCATGCACAAGGACGCGATCATCGTGCTCGATCCGGTCAACATGGATGTGATCAAGAACGCCATCCACGCCGGAATGAAAAACTACATCGGCGGCAATTGCACCGTGAGCCTGATGCTGATGGGTCTTTGCGGTTTGTTCCAGCACGGCCTGATCGAGTGGATGACTTCGATGACCTACCAGGCCGCCTCCGGCGCCGGCGCGCAGAACATGCGCGAACTGATCGAGCAGATGGGCGTGATTCATGGCGCGGCGAAAACACAACTGGACGATCCCGCAGCCGCCATTCTCGATATCGACAGCACCGTTGCCGATACCCTTCGTTCAGCCGCTTTCCCGACGCAGAATTTCAGCGTACCGCTGGCCGGCTCATTGATCCCCTGGATCGACAAGCAACTCGAAAACGGGCAATCGAGGGAGGAATGGAAGGCTCAGGCCGAGGCCAACAAGATACTGGGGCGGGAATCCAAGCCCATACCGATTGATGGCCTGTGCGTGCGCATCGGCGCCATGCGCTGCCATAGCCAGGCACTGACCATCAAGCTCACCAGGAATGTGCCGCTGGATGAAATTCACGGCATGCTGGCCGAAGCCCATCCCTGGGCCCGGGTGGTGCCGAATGACCGTGAAATCTCGATACGTGAACTCACGCCGGCGGCTGTAACCGGCAAGATGGAGGTGCCCGTGGGCCGCCTGCGCAAGCTTGCCATGGGCCCGGAATACCTGACGGCGTTTACCTGTGGCGATCAGTTGCTCTGGGGCGCAGCCGAGCCCCTGCGCCGCATGTTGCGCATTCTGCTCGAAGCCTGACGGACTGGAGCAACGACGGTGCAACACCGCATCTGCGGTGTTGCGGTTGAAGACAGGAATGTTATCCTTCCGCTTTACCATGAGCGGCAAAGCCACACAGATGCTGAACACGCTGATTGTCGACGATGAAGCGCTGGCCCGGCGAGGCTTGAAGCACCGCCTGCAAAATATCCAGGATATCCACATCATTGGCGAGGCAAAAAATGGCCGCGAAGCACTGGCTTTGATCCGCGAACGCCACCCGGACCTGGTATTTCTGGATATTCAGATGCCGGGCTTGAACGGCTTTGACGTGTTGCGCGAACTCGATCCCCGTGAACTGCCGTCGATTGTGTTCGTTACCGCCTATGACGAATTCGCCATCAAGGCGTTCGAGGCGAATGCGGTCGACTACATCCTGAAACCGATCGAAAACGAGCGCCTGCACGAAGCCTTGCACAGAGTCCGTGAACGGCAAAGTGCCCGGCGGGCGAAAAAAGACCGCGCGTCCCTGCTCAATCTGGTCAGCCAGATCACCGGTGAAAGTATTACCAGCGTGGATGAAATCAGCGGCAAAAATCTGGAGCTGCTGAAAAAGCCGGCCGCACGACTGGCCATCAAGGATGCCGGCAAGACCACCTGGGTGCAGCAGGAAGACATCGAGTGGATCGATGCCGCCGGCGACTACATGTGTGTTCACGTTGCAGGGCAGACCCACATCATGCGCAAGACCATGAAAGAACTGGAGCAGGAGCTGGACCCCAGCCTGCTGCAAAGGGTGCATCGCTCGGCCATCATTAACGTCAAGCAGGTCGTGGAAATGCAATCACATATCAACGGTGAGTATTTCCTCACGCTCAAGAACGGCCATACCCTCAAGTTGTCGCGCACGTACAAGGACAAATTGAAGTATCTTTCCTGACCGGCCGTCATCCAGGCGCCAATTCAGCGCGTCATTTCCATCGCGCTAGCAGTCTGTCGGCTCGGTTCGCCGCCCGGCAATGTCCGGTTGCCGCAAGCCATGACTTTCAGCACAACTTGTGGCGCCACAGTCCATCTAACATTGCTGCGGTCGTAACCTTTCATCCCGCCAACGCGTCAAAAACAAGAAGCGGCAACAGGAGTGCTGATGGGCATCACCGAAAAAGCAGTGTCAAATCCCGCTGGCGTAGCGGTGGCGGTTGCCATTATTGGCCTGTTTGGTCTGTTCAGCCTGACCAATTTGCCGATCCAGCTCTTTCCGGATATTGACCTGCCGCAATTGAGCGTGCAGGCCAACTGGCGTGCCGCGTCGCCGCGTGAAGTCGAATCGGAGTTGCTGGAGCCGATGGAAGATGTACTGCAGGGACTGCCCGGCATGCAGACTCTTGAAGCCAACGCCTTCAATGGCGGCGCGTTCATCAATATGCAGTTCAATCTGGACACGGATATGCAGGCCACCCTGATGGACGTCATCGGGCGCCTCAACCGTTTGCCGCCGCTACCCGTGGATGCCGACCCGCCGGTCGTGCAAATGGGTGGGTTTGGCGACGCCAACGAGACCTTGACCTTTTTTTTCGTACAGAAACTGCCCGGCACGCCCGGTGACGTCGCTGACTATGCGCGCCAGGTTGAAGACATTGTCAAACCGCGGATTGAGTCAATCGAGGGAGTGGCGGGCGTAGACATCGCAGCTGGTGCGTCTGAAGAATTGCAAATCATTATCGACCCTTACCGCGCAGCGGAATTAAACCTGACCCTGCCGGATATCGCCGCCAACGCCAGCCAGAGCAACGACGTGTCCGGCGGATTCGTGGATGTGGGCAGGCGGCAATACACATTGCGCTTCGAAGGACGCTACGATCCGGATCAGTTACGCAACCAGGTTCTGCAATGGCGTGATGGCCGCCCGGTGCGACTTGGCGACATTGCTGAAATCAAGGTCGGGCGTGGCGCGCGAAGCGATCTGATGATCCAGAATGGCAACCCCGCCATTGGGGTGCGAATTTTCCGGCAGAACGGCGCCAACGTGCTGCAGACTCTGACGGAAGTAAAGTCCGTTGTAGCTGAGTTGCGGGCCGGGCCGCTGGCTGAACTGGGACTCGGCATCGAGCAGTCATTCGACGCCTCGGTATTTATCATGCGGGCTGTAAGATTGGTCACCAGTAATCTCTTGCTGGGCGTGTTGCTTGCGGTAGGCGTGCTTTGGTGGTTTCTGCGCGATGTTCGCGCCACTGCACTGATTGCCACAGCCATCCCGATTTCACTGCTGGCGACCTTTATCGTCTTAAGACTGACCGGCCGCACACTGAATGTGATTTCGCTGGCGGGGCTGGCCTTCGCGGTAGGCATGGTGCTGGATGCTGCAATTGTCGTATCCGAAAATATCATGCGCCTGCGGGAGCGCGGTGAGGTGCCTTTTGTCGCCGCCCTCAAAGGTACGGGCCAGGTCAAGGCGGCATTGCTTGCGTCAACCGCCACTACGGTGGCTATCTTTCTGCCTGTGCTCTTCCTGGACGATGTGGAAGGGCAGCTTTTTGCCGACCTGGCGCTGACAATCGCGATTGCCGTCGTAGTCTCGCTGCTGGTTGCGTTGACCATCCTGCCGTCGGTGGCTGGAAACTGGCTGAATCCGCACAAACTGACCCGGCAGTATGCGCCAGCATGGTCGGGGCTGACCCGCAGACTGATGCAGGCGACCGGCACACCGCTGCGCAGGGGCGTTATCGTGGCCGCGCTGTTGGCGGGGCCCTTGCTGCTTTGCTGGTTGTTGTTCCCACAACTCGACTATTTGCCCCCGGTAAAGCGCGATGCCGTGGACGCCTTTTTGCAGACGCCGCCCGGTTCAAACTGGGATTCGAAAGAAAAGGAAGTCATCCCCAAGCTGGTGGAACGCCTGCAGCCCTATATGGATGGAACCAAACAACCTGCTTTGAAGAATTATTACATCTGGATGTTTCCAGGTGGCGGGACCATAGGCGCACGCGTGCTCGACCAGTCCAGGGTCAAGGAACTGGAAACCATCATGCGTAACGAAATCCTCGCGGGCATTCCCGACTTCCGCGGCTTCGCTGCCCAGGGCGACCTGTTCGGGGGTTTTGGCGGCGGCCGCAATATCGCGGTGCATCTGCAATCGGCCGATGAGGCCGGACTGATGGCCGTGGCCGCGTCCGGCGAACAACGCCTGATGGACCTGTTTCCCGGCGCCAACGTGCAGGCATTCCCGCCGCCGGAATTGAATGAGCCGGAATTGCGCATCCAGCCGGACGACTCCCGCATGGCTGAAGTCGGCTGGAACCGGGCGACCATGGCCCGCATTGTCAGGACCCTGGGCAACGGTTTGTGGCTGGGTGAGTATTTCAATGGTGAGCGCCGCATGGACATCATCCTCAAGACCCAGGACTGGGATAGCCCGGAACAACTGGCCACAACACCCCTGATGACGCCAGCCGGTGAAGTGGTGCCGTTGGGCGAACTGGTCAAGGTCAACCGCACTACCGGCCCGGGGCAGATTCGCCGGGTCAATGGCCGCCGCACCATTTCACTTTCCATCAGCCCGCCGGAAAACATTTCTTTGGAAACTGCGGTATCGAAGATCGAAACCGAGCTTGAACCGGAGTTGAAGGCCGCACTGCCTGCGGACGGCAGCATTGTCTATGGCGGCAGCGCGGACAGCCTGAAGAACGCCATTGGCACCATGAGCAAGAATTTCGCCATCGCGCTGGTGATTTTGTTCTTGCTGATGGCCGGTCTGTTCCGTTCGATGCGTGACAGCGCGATGGTCGTGCTGACCATTCCCCTGGCCGGAGTCGGCGGCGTCATCGCGCTAAGGGTGCTCAATCTGTTCAGCTTTCAGCCGATGGACTTGCTGACCATGATTGGATTCATCATTTTGCTCGGCCTGGTGGTCAACAATGCCATCCTGCTGGTGGATCAGACCCGGCGCGCGGAACAGGAAGGCATGAGCCGCGATGAGGCCGTGGAGCATGCGCTGACCGTACGCATGCGGCCCATTTTCATGAGCACATTTACCAGTATTTTCGGCATGCTGCCGCTGGTGCTGTTGCCCGGAGAAGGCAGCGTCATTTATCGCGGCCTGGCGACCGCCATTGTCGGCGGCATGAGCTGCAGTCTGGTGTTCACGCTGTTGATGCTGCCCAGCCTTCTGCGTTTCGGAACTGCCGCGCCCGTCGCCCAATCCCTGCCAGCGCGGGTAACGAAACCCTCGCTGGAATCTGTCGCCTGATCAAGGATATTTGCGATGCATTGGAAACTCACGCTTTTGCTCCTGTTGGCGGCACCCATTGCCGGCTGGGCACAGTCACCGCCGCCCGCGCCGGTGGCGGTGGATCATGCGCGGCGAGACACGTATTTTGCCTCGCTGTGGGTATCGGGCACGGTAGTGAGCCAGCACGATGCCAGAATCGCCGCGGAAACCGACGGGCGTATCACCTGGGTAGCCGACGTCGGAAGCCACATCAGCGCCGGGGGAAAAATTGCCCAGATCGACGATGGCGACTTGAAACTGATGCTGCGCGACAACCAGGCCCGGCTGGAAAGCTTGCGTGCCCAACAACGCTATCAGGAAAACAATTCCGAACGTTTGCAGCAACTGGCGGAGAAGAATAATGCTGCAGTCAATCAGCTTGACGAAGCTCGCTCCCAGCTTGAAATGACGGTGCAGGATATCCGGCGCGCCGAAGTAGCAGTGGCGCAGACCTTGCGGCGGATAGACCAGACGCAGGTCGTATCGCCCTTTCCCGCCGTGGTTGTAGAGCGCCTCGTGCAGGTCGGCGAATTCGTCAATCGTGGCGCCCAGGTGGCGCGCCTGGTGGACACCGAACACCGTGAAATTCGCGCCCAGGCGCCACTGTCTGTTGCCGGTTTCGTGCGTGAAGGGCTGGAGGTTTCCGTGCAACACCAGGACCACGAAGCATTGAGTCCGATCGCGCGTGTCATTCCGGTGGGGGACGAGCGCTCGCGCATGTTTGAAATTCGTATCGCCGCCAATGATCCGGCCTGGGTAGTCGGCAGCCCGGTACGGGTGGCGCTGCCGAGCAGTGACCCGCGCGAACTGGTTGCCATTCCGCGCGACGCCCTGCTACTGCGCGGATCCGAAGTCTTTGTCCTGCGCGTAAAACCGGACAACACAGTGGAAAAAGTCAAAGTGGATACCGGCATTGGCCTCGGAGACATGGTTGAGGTCATCGGTAATGTTGCCGACGGTGACCGCGTGATTGTACGCGGTGCCGAGCGGCTTCAGGCCGGTCAATCCGTAGTGGTTGCCGATAGTTAGCCTGCATGTTGCAAGATTGGATGCAAGTTTGGACACCCGGGCCTGTGTCACCAGGCCCGGGCAAATCTGAGGTGGAATTGTGATTTCTCCCTGATCATCATCTAACCCACAATTCCGTCTCGGCCTGACGGCCCGGTGGCAAACTCCCTCAGCCACCGGGCCGTTTTTTTACCCTGCCCTGTGGTCCAGCCAGTGTTCAACGCCCTGCGTATTCAGGCACACGTCGGGCTGTAAAATATCCAGCAACCGGGGTTCCGGCATGCTGACGCCATGCCTGCGGACTTGTGCCAGCAGCCATTCCAACATATCGCGTTCGATATCGAGCCGGCGGGTTGCGGACGCAGCATGTCGTTCGCCGATTTCGACCAGTTTGCGCACGCTGTCGACCATGCTCGCGGCCAGCCGCTGTGTGTCGCCTACCCGGCCAAAATGGGTGAGGTACATGAATTGCGGGGACCTGGCCATCATTAGCTCCACCGAAGAAATCAGGGCTGGCGGATCAAATTGGATGGGCGTCGTCGTCGGAAAAATGAAAGAACCGTTCGCGGTATCAAAATCACGATAGGAGACGCCGAAAGTATCCCCTGTGAACCAGCCGCGGGTCTGCTGGTCCCAGATGCAGAAGTGATGTCTGGCATGGCCTGGCGTGTCCACGAACAGCAATTCCCGTTGCCCGATGCGGAGTGATTCACCATCCGCCATGACACGGACCCGCGCCTCGGGTACCGGAACCATGCTGCCATACGTGGCGTCGAATTCAGCATCGCCATAAACAGCGCGCGCGCCAGCCTCCAGCCGCGAAGGGTCGATGAGATGCCGTGCACCCCGCGGATGGACCACCAGTGTTGCATTCGGCAAGGCTTGCATCAAACGGCCGGCGCCGCCCGCATGGTCCAGGTGTACGTGGGTGACGATCAGGTGGCTGACGTGTTCCGGTTCCCAGCCACGGCGTTCAAGGACGTTGAGAATCCGCTCGGAACTGGCATTGTTTCCCACTTCGATCAAGGCCACTTCGGACGGTGTTTCAAGGACATAGCAGGCGGCCATTTCCCGCCGCAGCATGCCGCTGTCGATGGCGACGATGCCGCCGGGATATTCACGTGCTGTAATGTGGTTGGTCATATCGCCGTTGTCGTGTTGCCTGACTCACCAGTCTATAATGGCCGCTACGATACCGGAATCCTGAGATATACCCAATTTAATCCCGTTGGAAAGCGAGAATGACCCTACGGGATTTACCCAGCAGAATCCGCTTGAACAGCACGACACCCGATCCCTGACCAAGGTACGACTCCAGATGAGCGCAATAATCCAGGCGCAAAGAACGTTTACGCGACGCTGCCGCAACGGCTGGCCGGCGTTGCTGTATACGTTCCTGGCCCTGAGTTCTTCGCTTTGCCATGCGGACGAATTGACCATTCATGTCAGCGGTTTGAAAGAACCTGAGCTCAGCCAGGTCAGCAACCGTGTAGCGGGTTTCAACATCACGGGTGATTCGCGCATATCCACGAACCGCCGGCGGCAACGCGTGGCGGATGCCGAAGCTGAAGTGGTAAAAGCCCTGCGGCCATATGGTTATTACCATGCCCAGGTCAACAGCACTTTGTCAGTCGAAAAGGAAAATTCCTGGCGCGCCGAACTCGAGATCGATCCCGGACCGCCGATGCTGGTTGTTGCAGCCACCATCGAGATTCAGGGTGCGGGCGCTGATCTACCCGAACTGAAAGAGTGGAAAAACAGTTGGCCCCTGGGGGTCGGCAAACGGCTCGATCAAATGGTTTGGGAAGAGAATAAACAGGCCGCCCTGGACCTGGCCCAGTCAGCCGGCTACCTGACTGCCGAGTTCAGCCAACACACCATAAGCGCGGACGTCGACCGCAATGAAGCCACGACCACACTGGTACTGGACACCGGGCCGCAAGCGGTGATGGGCGATGTAAGCTATAACCAGGATGTGCTCAAACCCGGCATTCTGGAATTGCTGCCGCGCTTCAGGGAGGGCCAGCCCTATGATTCCTGGCTGCTGGAGAAGTTACGGCTCGACATCTGGCGCACGGGCTATTTCGAGGACGTGGACATTATCGAGGAGCGGCGTCTCGAAGAGAGCCCGCCACGAGTCAACCTGGTGGTTACCTTGAAGGCGAGAAACCGCAACACCTACCAGGGCAGCCTGGGGTTTGGGACCGACACCAGGATCAGGGCGCAGGTACTGTGGAACCGGCATTTGCTCTCGTCCCGCGGCGACACACTGGATATGGGCCTTGGCTGGCAGCAACAATACAACGAGTTCTCTTTCAAGACCAACTATCGCCTGCCGCGGCGGGCAAAGGCACGCGAATTCTGGATCGCAGATTATCTCGTTAACAGGAAAAACCAGGACTTCAAGGTCAAAGCCGATGAAAGTGATCCCGACTATATCAAGCTCACCAACGGCGATGTCATTGATTACTCGTTGAAATTGGGAAAATTGATCGTCCGCGACCGCAAACGTGGCTATCAGCAGTTATTCGAAACCTGGTACGCACAGTACGTGCTGGAGAAAAGCACATTCAGCTTGCGCGATCTGGCCACAAACGGCACGGGTGGCGCCCCGCAAGGCAATGATCTCGAGCAATTCAGAGACATTGACAGTTCCATTGCTCTCGGCGTCAACTGGGACTGGCCTGTAGTGCGTGGCAGTGGTTTTCGCACCGAAGGACACCATGAGCGCGCCTGGATCTTTACAGCGAACAAAGCCTGGGGTTCGGCAAAAGAGTTCACCCAGGCGTATCTGTCATCGAGCTGGCACAGATTACTGGGAGACAGTTGGAAAGTGCTGCTGCGGGGTGAAGTCGGTTATTCAGACGCTGACGTGTCCAATCTGCAACTGGACCTGGCTGATCAAACACTGCATTTGTCGGTTACGGATCTGCCCAATCTGTACCGCTTCAAAGCCGGAGGCAGCCGCAGCGTGCGCGGCTACGGATTCGAAGACCTGAGCACCAACGCCATCGGCTCCAACAATATCGTTACCGCCAGCGCGGAAGTCGAGTGGAATTTCCGCCCGGATTGGTCCGCGGCTGCGTTTTTTGATGCGGGTAACGCCTTCAACAACTGGAGTGATCCCCAACTCAAGAAAGGCGTGGGCCTCGGTATTCGCTGGTACAGCATCGCCGGGCCGGTGCGCGTCGATATTGCCCAGGCGCTCGACATCGAAGGGCACCCCTGGCAGCTTCATTTCACCATCGGGACACCCTTGCTGTGACGCGCCGTCGCCTGATCATCATATTTCTTCCGATTGCACTGACCATCGCGGTGGCTGTCGCGCTGACCTGGCTGCTCAATACGCAAGCGGGAGCCCGCTGGGCCTGGTCCTGGTCCAGTGCATTCGTACCCGGAACACTGGATGCCGCAGAGATTCACGGCGACCTGCGCTCCGGACTGAACTTGCGCGCAGTGAAGTTCGAAAACAAAAATGTCTCGGTCACCGCAGAAACCTTAAAGCTGCGATTGGGATTCAACCTGCTCCCACCTGCAGTTGCGGTCGAATCACTGGTGGCGGATCGGATCACGATCAGGAAATTTCCAGTCCTGGACTCGGCTCCAGGCGCTTTGTTCAGCGACATTCTCGAAACTTTATCGCTGCCTGTCTCGTTGAATTTCGCCAGGGTCCAGATTGGGGAACTGGTGTATCAGGATGCGGACGGCACGACAACGTTTACAAGCAGTGCTTTGTCCCTCTCCGGGCAATGGTTCGACAGTTGGCGCATCCGCGACGTGACCCTGCACACCTCAGCCGTGGACTGGCATATTCGCGGTCAGATCGGATTGAGCACGCCGTTTGCTGTCGATGCCTACGTCAGCGGCCGTATAGCGCCTACCGCCGGCCCGAATTCGCTACCACATGGCCTGGATGTTCAAGCCCACCTCACGGGCAATCTGGCCGACCTCGAGGTGCAGGCGGAACTCGATCAACCCGCCGTGACCGTGCGGGGCCATATTCGCGATCTGCCGCATCTTTCCGACTGGGAACTGGACCTGTTGGCGGATGAGCTGCAATGGCCTCTGGACAGCGATGCGCCGCAAGTCACCTTGCACCAGGTCTCGGCCCATGGCGCAGGCAGCTTGCAACACTATGCACTGCAAGCCGCCGCCGAACTCGGCTTGAGTGGGCTGCCGGTGATGTCAGCGAATCTGCGTGGTGAAGGGGATACACAGGGTATACGGGTTGAAAACCTGCAGCTTTCCGGGGACAGCGTCCAACTGGCTGCACATGGCCCGGTTGCATGGACGGATGGATTGCGTCTCGAACTGGCCAGTGCCATCGAACAAGTGGATCCCGGCTTGTGGCTGGCCGCCTGGCCGAACAATCAACCGCTGACCGGCAATCTGGCACTGGATTGGCAACCAGGCCGCCTTGCATTCCGCAGCATCGATCTGAAAGCGATCCACACTGACTTCGAAGTGAGTGGCAAGGGTGAGCTGGATCTCGCGGCGGACATCGCCGACGCGGAGCTGAAGTGGAAGTCCCTGCACTGGCCTCCCGGCGCCGGACAGGCGGAGTTCTCCAGCGAGCTCGGCAGCATGCAGTTGCATGGCAAACCCGATGACTGGTCTCTTACAGGCACGCTGCAATTGCAAGCGGGTCAGTGGCCCGAGGGATCGCTCAAGCTGGAGGGCAAAGGGGACAGGGAATCCCTGCAGGTGTCCATTGAGCGCGGCGAGGTGCTGGGCGGTGTCTTCGCTGGCCAATTCAACTACCGGTGGAGCGAACAGCAGCCCTGGTCGGCAAAAATAGATCTGCAAAATCTGGATATCGCACCCTTGAGCAGCGCCTTTCCGGGGGTGGTCAATGGCGCTTTCAGCGCGCGGGGAACCATCAAGCCCATGGAATTCGACATCGAAACGGAACAACTGAGCGGGGTAATTCGAGGTCAGGCAACGACAGTCAGCGGGGGGGTTTCATTAAAAGACGGCGGAATCTATGCGCGCGAGCTTCGCATCCAGTCAGGCCAATCAAACTTTGAGCTCGACGGCAGCCCGCATTTGGCCGAGGGTATTCGCTTTTCCGCCCGCATCGCAGCGCTGGGGGAACTGATTGAAGATGCCGGCGGGAGCATCGAAAGCACAGGCCGGTTTGCCGCCAATCCGGAGCATCCCAGGCTCGAACTCCAGCTCCAGGGCAAAGACTTGTCCTGGGGCGAATGGCGCGTCGGGGCGATATCGACCAAGCAGCAGCAAGGCCCGGCGGACGCTGCCTTTACCCGCTTCGAACTCACCGGTCTTTCTTTTGGCGATCGGATGATAGACGCAGTCAACCTGGGCCTGAGCGGGCAAAACCCCTTCGATAACATTGAACTGGAAATCAACCGCAACGGCACCCGGCTGGAAGCCAGTCTGGACGGCTCGATCAGCGATTGGAACGACCTGAGCGCTGCCCGATGGAACGGCAAAATCAACTCCCTGCGCATACACAATAAAACGCTGGGCTTTCTGCAACTGGAGCAGGCGGCCGCACTGGCCATTGACGCCAGTCACCTGGAGGTCGGCCCGGCCTGTCTGAAGGGTTCCCGTAACGGTCGGGTTTGCTTTGATACACGCTGGGGAGGCCCTGATGAACTGACGGCCCACGCCAGACTGGATGCCATCTCGCTCAACCTGATGCAGTTGTTCCTTGGCACACATTTGGACTATTCACAGACGCTAACCGGTGAGTTGCAGTGGCTGCAACCACGGGGTGAAAAGCCTTCGGCCATGGCAAGAATCGAATTGTCGCCGGGGCAGATCGCTTATGAAAGCGAAGATACCGTGCTCACCACCGGCCCGGGACTGTTCGAGTTCGAGATTCAGGATGGTCAGTTGTTGACCGGCAAGCTGGATATCAACCTTCGTGACGCCGGCAGCATTAACACGGATTTCAGCGCTCCGGATATTTCCCGGGGAATCGATTCGGCCATCGATGGCCGCATTCAGGTTCAACTCAATCGCATCGAACCCCTGCTGCAATGGATTCCGTCACTGGTGGACCACTTCTCGGGCAGCGTGAATGCCGATGTCCGGCTGGGCGGAACAATGGCCAACCCCAAATTGACCGGGCATGCGTCACTGGTCAGAGGTCGATACGAACACAGTGCTTCCGGCACTGTCATCACGGATATTGTACTGGCCGGCGCGGTTTACGATTTCGATTACACCGAACTCTACGGCAGCTTCAAGGCGGGAGATGGCCAGGGGAGTATCAAGGCCGCAGTGAAATTCGACAATATATTCGATCCCGATATCACCATGGAACTCACCGGCCAAAACTTGAGCCTGGTCAATGTTCCCGATATGACGGTTAATGCAGAGCCGGACTTGCGCCTGCACTGGCACGACAACTTGCTGTCCCTGAATGGCCGCATTGTAATTCCATCCGCGCGCATTTCGCCACGGTATCTGCCAAGCACGAGCGCGTCCGAAAGTCCCGACCTGGTCATCATCGGCGGTGAGCAAGCCGCGCCCGAAGAAAGCTATTTCGACCGCTCCAGGCTGCGCCTGGATGGCACGGTCACCGTGGAACTGGGAAAGGACGTCACCGTCACGCTGGAACGTGCAACCGCCAAACTCCGCGGCAAGGTCAAATTCACCTGGAACAAGAACCTGCTGCCAATCGCGGACGGCACCTACACGCTCAGCGGAAAAATTTCCGCTTATGGACAATTGCTGGAAGTGGCTGATGGCCGGGTGAGTTTTCCCCGCGTTCCTGCCAACAATCCGCATTTGAACATCAATGCCGAACGGGAAATATACGGCAATGTGCAGATCAAGCAGGCCGGGGTACATGTCACCGGAACGCTGAAAAGTCCTACACTGGAGCCCTATACGACGCCGCCCACCACACGTGAGCGGGCGTTGACTCTGCTCGTAACCGGCCATGATTTCGATTACGAGCAAGGAGTTGGCGGAGTCGAAGTCGGCATGTATATTGCCCCGAGGTTGTATGTCAGTTACGGCATTGGGCTGTTCGAATCGCAGAGCGTGATCAGCGCGCGCTATGACCTCAAGAATGGCTTCGGCATCAAGGCGACTTCCGGCCAGCGCGAAACCGGGGCCGACATCAGTTATACCATCGAGCATTAGTGAAACATTCATGAGCCAGTTATTGAAATCTTCTTTGCCCGCGGGCAAGGTCTGGCCCGGCCTTCTGACATTGGCCCTGCTTGCGCTTGTATTGTCCGCGCAGGCGGAAAATGATTTGCAGGCACCCACCTGGGATCGCGAAGTGGCTCTGCAAGCCGCTGCGTCGGGTGAAGATGAAGCTCAGCTACGTGACTGGTTTGCACTGCTGCGCAATGGCAATCACACGGAATTGCTGCGCGAAATTACGAAGTACAGCATTCCAGGGCAACAGTCCGCCCCGGTGCGCGAAAAACAACTGCTTGCATTTACCCGGGGGCTGGCTGATTTTTCACCGTCGGCGATTCCATCGGCATTACTGGACTTGCTTGAAGCATACACACCCCAAACGCTGGTAGCGCGTGAAGAGGACGCGACCAGCGCCGTCCCCTTATTTAATATCCGGGCGGCTGTGCAAGGTGTGAGACACAGCATGGACCGTCAGCGCGGGGAAAGCCGCTCGGCACAACTGCTGCAATCCGGACCGGTAGCCTGGATTCAGGCCTATCTGGCTGCACCCGCTCCAGGCCGGAGGGGATTCCTCGATGCACTGGGCGACGCCTCCGGCCAGCAGCTTGAAGTGCTGGGGAAGGCGGCCCTGCAGGCATTGCGCCAACAGCCTGCGTTGGCGGCGGTGGCGGCCAAAGCCGCGCTGGCCGCGCGCGACATAGCAGCCATTGAATACATCATGCATTATGGTCAAGGACCGGAACTGGCGCCCATGCTTCGCGCCGCCGCAAGCACATTGAGCGAAAGCGATCAGGCCCTGGTGCTGCTGGCGGCGATGGGCTCCGCGCCTGCGGAAAACGCCGCGCTGGCTATTGCCCTGCTGGCGCCCGGTCTGCATGGGGTACCCCAAATTACCGACAGCCTGTTTGACGCGCTGCAGGACGCCGCGCTGGGTGCGGCAGCAGCGCTGGCGTTGGCCAAGGATTCCGACCCGGCAGTCAGGGTGCGGCTGAACCACCTTGCCGAAGATGAAGGCACGAGCGCAACGCGCGCCCGCATGGCTTTGAATTTATCACTTACCGAAGCCAGTCAATGAGGTGGGTTTCGGTATGGGTGACAATGGGCGCCTTGCTGGCCAGCAGCGGCATCCAGGCACAAATTGCCCGCATCGTGCACTGGGTTGAAAACGCACCACAGACCGACAACAGCAAGATCGCGCTGGGTTATACCGTGCCGTTACCGGTCGATACGCCACTGCCCTTTGACGGCTTTCGCAGTTACGCAGGGTTGCACACGCGCCATCAGGATCTGGCGGCCACGACACCCTGGGTGCATGCGGTTGCCGTGGGCACGACGCACGCCGGCCGCACTGTCTGGGCCTACCGGCTGGGCGACGAAGACCTGATCACACGCTGGGGTTTGCCGGAACAGGCCATGCTGACCAATGGCGGAATTCACGCCCGCGAATGGCAAACGCCGGAGATCGTGACCGGCATCATGGAACTGCTGGTGGAGCAACAGGGTGACAATTACCTGTATAGCTACCTGCGCGACAACGCCAACGTTATCGTCGTGCCCGTGCTCAATGTGGATGGCTTCCTGCAAACGCAGCGTTTTCCGGACAGCAACTGGTTGGGCACTGACCCGTCCGACCCACAGTCTGCGCCCCGCGACGGGCGCATGCGGCGCAAGAACATGTTGATGGTCGATGAAAGCCTGTCAAGCCAGGGCGATCATCTCAACGGCGTGGATCTCAATCGCAACAATCCACCGTACTGGAACACCAGCCCGGCCGGTTCCTCCGCCAATAAGGCAAGTCTCGTCTATCACGGTGCCGCGGCGCAATCGGAGCCCGAAATCCAGGCACTCGACGCCGCAGCCCTGCTGGGACCTGCTGAAAAATTGAGCCTCTACACCGATGTGCATTCCTTCTCCCAGGTGCATTTGTGGGTACGCAACGACAATAACCGCCTGGCCAACCAGACGGAATCGGTATTGCGCACCTTCAGCAATTACCACGTAAATTTTCCGGCGGGCAAGTTCTACAATTTCAACGGCGCCACAAACGTTCCCCGCAACCGGGGTATCGGCACGACCGATGAGTATTTCACCACTACCTATCAGGTGCCATCCTGGACCATGGAAGTCGAACCCACAGCGGCAGCCGGCGTCGACTATGGCGGCCTCGGCCGCAATGACCACGATGGCTTCATCCTGCCGGAATCGCAGATCCGGCGGGTACGCACGCAGTTGGCGCAGGCCTTTGCCATTATCTACTACCGGCAGGCAGGTCCGCCTTCGATCTCATCACTCCGGCTCGTGGACAAAGCCACAGGAGCCACGGTTTTCGAGTCCGCGTGGGACATGGTCAATGCCACCGAACGCGTGCAACATCAGTTCCAGGCCCAGCCCATCCAATTGGGCAGAAACTACACGGCACGAATTGCCTTTGACAAGCCGATGCGCTGGCGCAACGGCGATACCATAGCGGTTTTGCCTGGACAACCGGCCAGCACACTGGATGTCGACGCCAGGGTTCTGGTCGATGGAGTGGTATTGGACACGACGGCAGAGGACGCCCGTTGGCTGAACGCGCCTGATGGAGCGGCAGCGGGTTACGCGCACTATATCGATGACGCCGTGGCCATCGATTTCATGCACCCTGCCAATGCAAATAACCTCGATGTGGTGAATGGTCTTGCCACCGCCTCGCTACAGCTTGGTACTGCGGACATGACCGATCTGCAGTTGGACGCGGACCCATCCACGGTCGCACGGTGGGAAAATGGCGGCTGGGCTGGCTATGAAAACACGGTTGGCGTCGACCTGACCGACACCGGCGGCGCCGACTCCACGATACAGTACGAGATCACCGCCTCCGCCCTGGGCGATCCGTTTGTGGTCGAGGCGGGGATCTCATCCGCCTGGTACGATCCGGATCGCAGCGGCGAAGGATTCGTGCTCGAGATGCTCCCAGCCGGCCGGGCGGTGATGTACTGGTTCACCTATGACGACAGCGGGCAGCAGGACTGGTATATCGCGACGGGCAATATCAGCGGTAACCGCATTGTGTTCGCACAACTGCTGCAGGTATCCGGCGGCGTGTTCGGCCCCGGGTTTGACCCGGCACAGGTCACCGAAAACGTGGTCGGATCAGCCAGTTTCATCTGGTCGGACTGTGACCATGGCGAAATGGAGTGGGAACTGTCCGGCGACGGCAACTACCGTCATGGCCTCATGACGCTGCAGCGGCTCAGCCGGGTGATGGGCATCGACTGCGGCCATGTGTCGCTGCCACCCGGTCAGGAAGAAGCACGACTGAGTGGCTCATGGTTCGATCCGGCACATGCCGGTGAGGGTTACACGCTGGAGCTGTTGAGTGACAGCCAGGCGCTGGTTTACTGGTTCAGCTTTGATGCCGGCGGCAAGCGGCGCTGGTTTTTTGGCTTGGGCCGGATCGAGAACGGCAAATTGCTGTTCGAAGACATGCTTACAACCCGTGGCGGTGTATTCGGCGCGGCATTCGACTCCGATACCGTCGAAGAACTGCCCTGGGGCAGCCTGGAACTGGATCTGCAGTGCGATGACGGTGCAGCCAACTTCATTCCTTCCGAAGCGGGCTTTCCATCCGGCAGTCTCAATCTGATCAGGCTGACGGTATTGGATGGCCTGGATTGCTGACAGCTCGGCCCGGGAATTCATTATAATGGGCGTTTCAACCTGAAACGCCGGAGCAGCCACTGTGAATGAAGCCGAACAGCACAAGTATTGCACCAATAAATTCATTGAGTTAGCCAATCAGCTAAAAACCGAGGGCATCAACACCAACATGGTTTCCGGTTCGTTGATGACGGCTTCCGGCATTTACGCCACCTATGTCGCCTCCGGCAATAAGGGCTCATTGAACCCTTCGGGCGTCGACAAGGTCGTAGCACTATACCGGCGTACTCTGGAGCATCACCAGAAAGTCAAACGCCAGGAGCTGGGATTGAAAGAGGACGGATAGCGTTTGCAACCTCATACTTGCCTTGGCGTTTCAGACTGATCAGGGCATTATGGGAAACCACGACACATTCGAATTATGGACATGCAGGTACCAATCAAAATTTTGCAGCCGGCAACCACGGTAAGCGATCAACTGTCTCGACCATTGCGCGAATTGCGTGTTTCGGTGATCGACCGGTGCAACTTCCGCTGCACCTACTGCATGCCGGAAGATTCCCTGCAGGGACGTGGCGTATTCTTGCCGCTGGTCAAACTGATGACCGACCACGAAATAACCGACCTGGTGCGTGCTTTTGTTGACCTCGGGGTGCGCAAAATCCGCATCACCGGAGGCGAACCGTTGGTGCGGCCCGGACTGCCCAGCCTGATCAGCCGGCTGTCTGCCATCGAGGGCTTGCATGATATCGCGCTGACCACGAATGGCGTGCTGCTGCCGCGCCTGGCTACTGACCTCGCCGACGCCGGACTGAGCCGCATTACTGTCAGCCTCGACTCTCTGGACCCGCAAGTACTCGCCGAAATGAGCGGGGGCAAAGGGAAGCTGGAAGACGTTCTGGCCGGCGTTTCTGCTGCGACCGACGCCGGATTCAAGCACCTTAAAATCAACACGGTGGTCCAGCGCGGCGTCAATGATCATACCGTGCTCGATCTGCTGGCGCATTTTCGCGGCAGCGGCCACAGCGTGCGTTTGATCGAATACATGGATGTCGGCAACAGCAACCACTGGCACCTGGAACAGGTGGTATCTTCCGCCGAGTGGGTGCAGCGCATCAGCGCGGTCTGGCCGATTGAACCGGTGTCCGATGGCAAGCCATCAGAAACCGCCCGTCGTTACCGTTACCTGGACGGCCAGGGCGAGATCGGGCTGATCAGTTCCATTACCCAGCCATTTTGCGGCGGTTGCACCAGAGCGCGACTCACCGCCGACGGTATGCTCTACACCTGTTTGTTTGGCAACAAGGGCACCAATCTGATGCCGCTGCTGCGGCAGTCGTTCGACCCGGTCATGCTGCGCGAGCGAATAAAGGACATCTGGCTGAAGCGCGATGACCGCTACAGCGAAATTCGCAGCGAGCTCACACCACAACGCGAAAAAGTTGAAATGTACCGGATGGGCGGATGAAGCAGATAACCGTCAAGTGGTTTGCCGCCTACCGTGAAGCGACGGGTACTGCTGCCGAGCCGATAGAAACAGACGCCGAAACAGCGGCGGATCTTTTTGACGAATTGATGAAGAGACATCATCTGCTGAGCGCTTTCAGCGGCGCCATGCTGGCGATCAATGACGAGATGGCGGAATGGAAATCACCCCTGGCCGATGGTGACCAGGTATTGTTCTTTCCACCGGTGGCAGGCGGATGAGCGGATTCAGTATTTCATCTCAGGCCATCGACCTGCAGGCCTTTCGCGCCAGCCTCGCTGACGACACTTGCGGCGCCTGTGTGGTGTTCGAAGGCTGGGTGAGAAATCACAACGAGGGGAGAAAGGTTTTGCGCCTGGCCTACGAGGTGTATGAACCGCTGGCAGTCAAAGAGGGTGAGGCCATCATGCGTGATGCCCTGCGCCTCTTCGACATCAGCCAGGCGCTGGCCATTCATCGCCAGGGTGAGTTGGCGCTGTCGGAACCTGCAGTCGTGGTCGGCGTCTCCTCGGCGCATCGCGACGCCGCGTTCCGGGCATGCCGCTATATCATCGATGAGGTCAAACACCGCCTGCCGATCTGGAAAAAAGAGTATTACGCAGACGGTACGGCCGAGTGGGTCAATTGCCAGCAGTGTGCCGAATCACATGCCCACGGACAGCCACAAGCTGAGATCAAGGCGCAAATTCCCTGATCAGTTCCTCCACCTCCGGGGTAAATTCTTCCGGATGCCGCCAGATGCCACGTTTGCCACCCGACTTATAGAGCAGGCGCACATGGGTGATCTGCAGTGCCGCATTGACCGGTTTGACCAGGTCCCACACGGTCAGCAGGGCGATGTTCAGTCCCGTCAGCGCTTCCATCTCAACGCCGGTGCGCTCCGCAATTTCAGCGATACAGTACATGTCCACGGCGTTTTCATCCGCGTGCACAATGGACCGAATGGCAACGCGGCTCAGCGCGATCGGGTGACATAAGGGCAACAGCGACGGCGTTTGCTTGGCCGCCATGATGCCGGCAATTTCAGCCATGGCCAGAGGATCACCCTTGGGTAGCTGCCCGCTTTGCAGCAGCCCCATGGCTTTGGCACCAACAATGATGCGGCCACCGGCGATCGCCACTCTGCGCGTAATTTCTTTTCCTGACACATCGGCCATGGACCAGGATTGTTGCGGATTGGATTTCATCAATATTTCACCCGGGGAATCTGCGCTTGATTATACGCGGAGCGCGTTGCGCTGCCAGTGGCGGAGTGGGCTACTGCAGCCATCGGAATCAGCACTGGCCTTTGCTGTTAGCGCTGCTTGTCGTAAAGTATCACCCTGGCTGCTGCCTTCTGGGCTTTTCGCGCCGCGCGCAAGCCGCCATTGAGCAGCTTTCCGGCCTGAGCCTGGCGGGGCGGGCGGGACACTTTGCTGTGCACTATGAGGACTACTTGCGATGAATATTGAGCCGGGCGAAATGGACCGGGCAGAGTTTCTGGCGACTTTCGGCCACGTGTTCGAACATTCACCCTGGATTGCGGAGAATGTCTGGGACGATGGCCTCGACACGCGTCACGACACGGCCGCCGGCATGCACGAAGTGATGTGCAACGAGATTCGGCGCGCGGATAACGAGCAGAAACTCGAGCTGCTGCTAACGCATCCGGAACTGGCCTGCGCCATGTCCGGCCCAGGTATGACCAACACCACGCGCGGAGAACACCGCCTTTCCGGGCTGGATCAATGCAGCGCGGAGGAATTTGAAGAATTCCAGCGCCTCAACAAGGCCTATCGGGAAAAATTCGGCTTCCCGTTCATCCTCGCGATCAAGGGCTACCATCGACGTCAGATCCTGGAGATTTTTCGCAACCGGCTGCAACATTCCGTGGACGAAGAATTCCAGACCGCGCTGGCGCAGGTGATGAAAATCGCCCTGTTTCGGCTGGAGGATATTTACAAGTAAGTGGACGGCTGGGGTCAGACCACATTTTCAAGCACAGTAGCTGATGGTCTGATCAGGCAGCCGGGAAAATGTGCTCTGACCCCGTTCGCCGCGCGGAGCGGCTTCAGTTCTCAACCAACCTTGTTCAGCTGGGCTCGGGCCTGTTAACAGGCGCTAACTGATTTCCTCATACGCCTGCAGCGTCAAAAACGCCGCGAATTCATCGTTCAAAACGAGTTCATCGAGCAATTCTGCCGCCTTGGTCAGGAGTCCTGCGAACTCCTTGTCGGCGTGTTCGGTCAATTCCTCGATGATCTGAATACGTGCCGCGCGGTACATTCCCGCATCGATCTTGTTGCCGCCCTCCAGATGGGCTTCAGGATGCCGGATCCACTGCCACAATTGGGCACGGGATATTTCCGCGGTTGCAGCGTCCTCCATCAGGTTGTCGATAGGCACACAGCCATTGCCGCCCAGCCAGGCCGAAAGATACAACAAGGCAATGCGGATGTTGCTGCGCAAGCCGGCTTCGGTAATGGTGCCGCTGACCGGCCGCAGCAGATCTTCGGCCGTGACCTGCACGTCGTCACGCAAACGGTCACGCTGATTGGCGCCCTTCATCACGGCATCGAATTCAGCACGGGCAATGGCTTCCAGTCCGGGATGGGCGACCCAGGTTCCATCGTGGCCGGCGGTAGCTTCGCGCTTCTTGTCAGCCCGCACCTTGGCCAGCGCCGCTTCGTTGGCGGCCTCGTCATTCTTGATCGGGATTTGCGCCGCCATGCCGCCCATGGCCATGGCGCCACGGCGATGGCAGGTTTTGATCAGCAGCAGCGAGTAGGCGTTGAGAAAGCCCTTGTCCATGGTCACCTGGCTGCGATCAGGCAAAAGGTAGCGCGCATCGTTCCGTAACGTCTTGATATAGCTGAAAATATAGTCCCAACGACCGCAGTTCAAACCCTGAATCCGATCTTTCATCTCATACAGGATTTCATCCATCTGGAATGCAGCCGGCAGCGTCTCGATCAGCACTGTGACCTTGACCGTACCGTGCTTCAGACCGAGTTCCTTCTCAGCCTGGCACATGACCTCATTCCACAAACGCGCCTCGAGATAGTGCTCCAGCTTCGGCAGGTAGAAAAATGGGTGTACACCCTTGGCTGCCAGCGCGGCATGATTGTGAAAAAGGAACAGGGCAAAATCGAACAGGGCGCCGGGAACGGGCTTTTCATCGAACAGCACGTGGTTTTCCGGCAAATGCCAGCCACGTGGACGAACCATCAACAGAGCGGTCTTCTTGTGCAGACGATAGCGCTTATTCCCATCCCCTGCGAACTCGATACTGCCTTCGATCGCATCGCGCAGATTGATCTGCCCCTCGATGCAGTTTGCCCAGGACGGGGAATTGGCATCTTCGAAATCGGCCATGAATACACGGGCGCCGGAATTCAGCGCATTGATCACCATCTTGCGGCTGACGGGACCGGTGATCTCCGTGCGCCGATCCAGTGCTTCCTTGGGAATGGGAGCCACTTTCCACTCGCTTTCCCGCACAGACTGTGTTTCATCGAGGAAATCCAGAGAGGCACCGTCGTTGATGCGCTCCTGACGGCTGATCCTTTCCTGCAGCAGCCGATCCCGCTCGGCACCGAACCGTGCAACCAGGCCGGCGAGAAATTTCAAAGCATCAGCGGTGAGGATTTCTTCCTGACCGGGTGCCTGGGCGGTAACCGTCAGGCTGGCGGTGTCATTCGAAGATTGAGTCATAGGACGATGGGTTCCCTGGCTTGATGATAAGGCTTGTGAAGGGATAGCAGTGTGCAGTTCACAGCAACGTAAACACGATATCACGTGCGCCATTGGAGCAAACTAAAAACTAACGTCTGAGGTGAGCTTAGTCAATACCGAACGAGGCGGCAACCGGCCGAGCCCGTTTGTCAGAACCCATAGCGCAATTCCACACCAGCGTAAACATTCCGCTCCGGCGCCGGCTCATAGTAACGGCTGAAAGTTGCGTTGATGCGGATATTTCCCATGTACTTTTCATCGAACAGATTACTGATGCCGACGAACGGCTGGAACGCCCACTGCCGGGAGAACCAACGATAGCCGGCGCGTATGTTCGAAACAAGATAACTGTGGGTTTTCACCGTGTTGGCGTTGTCAGCGAAAAACGGGCCGACGTAGAGCAGGTCCCAGCCCGCATAAAAGCCGGATGCCTTTTGCCAGGCCAGGTCCAGGTGTAATTGCTGCTGCGGCACACCCGGGATGCGATTGCCATCATAGGCCGTGCCATCGGCTTCGCTGAAGGTCTTGAACGCAAAGTCCGACCAGGTATATGCAGCGCTGCCCGTCAGCCCAGGCGCCAGATCGAAGCTGAGGCCCGCCTCCAGGCCCTTGTGGGTCGATTGTCCGGCATTGTGATAGAACGCCTGACCGGAGCCTGCAAGTTCGAACGGCACAATCTCGTCCTTCACGTCGATATGAAACAGCGCCAATTCATAGCGCGCGCGGTCCGTCAACCATCCTTTGGCGCCAATCTCATAGTTGGTCGCCGTTTGCGGGTCCAGGTCCCGATTGAAGCCGGTGGGTCCGTTGGGATTGGCCAATTCGGTGATGGCCGGCGGATCGAAAGATGTCGACAGGTTGGCATACACATTCAGGTGTTTGTTTTGCGACCAGGCCAAACTCAACATGGGGCTGAATTCCTGGAAATTCGTCTTGCCCGAGCCGTTACCCGCCGTGCGGTCCGTCACTTGATAGTGCATGTCATCGAGCCGGGCGCCGGCGGTCAGCGTCAGCCGCGGTGAAATGGCCCAGGCATCTTCCACAAACAGGCTGCGAGAACTGACATCCTCGTCCTGACTGGTGGTGAGCAAACCGGCAACCCCTTGATTATTGGCATAGCGCTTGCGCAGGTCGCGTTGATCATCCACATCGAAACCCACCACCAGGCGATTGTCAACGGCCGCGCCCACCGGATGGTGCCATGACCAGTGGCCGCCAATACCCCCTACCCTGCGCTCCAGATCCACATTGCCACCCTGGCCGTTGCTGTTGATATCAAAAGGCAGCAGGTTCTGGAAATCCCGCCGGATTCCATAGGCGCGCAACAAAACATCGTTTGCCTCGTTCAGTGTCTTGCGCCAGACCAGGCCCAGTTTCTGTTGCTTGACCGACTCGTCCACATCGAACTGCACATTTCGCGCCACCGCCTGGCGCCGATCCGCCCGAACTTCCGCCGCGGTCAGGCCCCCGGGGTCCTCTGCCGTAGGCGAGTCCGTGACATTAAACACCACCGTCAACGAAGAAGTGTCATCGAAGTCATAGCGAAATTTGCTGTTCAGCAGGGTTCGTTCATAACGGGAATGTGCGCGATAGCCGTCGAGCTCGGTATCCGAAAGGTTGATAAACCAGTTCAATGCGCCGGTCTGTCCTCCGGTTTTTACCTGGGCCAATCGATAGTCATAGGCACCGCCGCTAACGCGACCAGACAGGAAAGGCGATTCCGGCCCGTCCTCGGTGGTGATATTGATCACGCCGCCACCGGCGGAGCCGTACATGGCGGAAACCGGTCCGCGAATGACTTCCACGCTCTGGGCCGAACCCAGGTCGATGGAATCCACTTCACCCTGGCCATCCGGCATGGTCAGCGGGATATCATCGGCGAACAGCTTGATGCCGCGGATGCCGAAGTTGGCCCGTGCGCCGAAACCCCGAATGGAGATGCGCAGATCCTGGGCGAAGTTGTAGCGGTTTTGCAGGAACAGGCCGGGAATATTGACCAGTGACTCGTCGAGTCCCAGTTGCTGGCGCCCCAACTGAATGTCATCCTTCCCGACCCGGCCGGCGGCCAGCGCCAGGTGGCTCCATTCCATCGGAATGCGCGTGGCGCTGACGATGACTTCCTCGAGGACGGTCGGCGTCGCCGCCTGGGCCAGCACAGTAAGAGGGCTTGAAAGGCAAACCAGCGCCGCACACACGGTGCGTGGCCGCGCAATAGCGCAACTGAGGCAAGAATACATCAGCGTCGTGGCTCCGGCAGGGCCAGTCCTACCTGAGCCCGCGCCCCGGCCCGGACTTTCTGGCTGGTAGCGGCGCTACCTGACTGGCTTGAGCTTGTCGTTTTCAATCCAGCCGGCGTTGCCGTTTTCGTCTTCCACTTCCCACCACATTTCTTCCTTGCCACCGGTAGGGTAGACCATGTCACCCATGCTCAGACTGCGCACCACACTCGACGATGAGGACGGTGAGCGATGCATCTTGACGCTGGCAACATTCACCTTGAACGCTTCTTTGGGCGCATCCGCCCCGGCATTGTCCGACAGCCCGCCCAACTGGGTGACGATCTGGCGATAGGCATCGAGGAAGGCATAGGTAACGACCTTGCCGACGTCGGTGTCTTCATAACCACCGCCAACCACGCCGCCAAAGCCCCAGCCGCCGCCGCCAAGGAAGCTGATGTCCTTCTTGTCGGCAGATCCTTCAGCCGTCGCCTCGATTTCCGAGGTGCGCACGTTCATCACGGTAAGCACGGTCTGGGCTTGCACGTGTTTGGTTTTCATACCGCCGAAAAGGCCGCCCAGCTTCCCGCCAACGATCCCGCCAACGGCTCCGCCAACGCCCCCACCACCGGAGTTGGAGTCAGCATTTGCGACGTCTGCGACAATCACGTAATCGGCCGCCTTGACCTGGCCGGCGCCGACATTCGAACCACGCTGCAGACCTCCCCCAGAGGCGAGCGCCTGTTCTTTTTGCAGGGCCGCCAGGCCTGCGCCGCGATCAACCATCTTGAAACAGCCGGAACGGCTGATAAAGGTCTTTATCAAAGTCGAGGGAGCGCCAAGATTATAAGCGGTCCAGCCCCGGCCTTCGCCATCGGTCAGCGAAACCGTCCCAATGCTGTGGGAACACGTTGGTATTTCAAGGTTCTTTGTCGACCCTTTTTGGTTATTGACGCGCTTTTGTGCGGCTGCCGGTTCGACACACAACATGAACGTCTGCACCACACAGCAAGAAAGACTGAGTTTCATATATAGTTCCCCGCGTGGAATCGGCTGGTCAGGCGTCTGATTCTGACATTGGGGCGCTGAATGAAAGCAAGCGACGCAAGCTGAACAAATGGCTATCTTCAGCCGCATTTGATCCTGAACTCAGATACTGCCTCGAGCGAACATCCGCCAGCTTCATAGACCGCACTCCTGAATCGTCACTTGGGTGAACGAGGGCGTCCGGGCGCAGGGCCTTTGCCAGCGTTGTCATTGGCCGGAGCTGAATTTTCCAGCGGCATAGCCAGCAGTCGCTGGCCAAAGTTTTCATAGATCTTATTGTTTCCTTCATCGATCACAAGATTGGGGTGATCGGCATCCAGCCGAATCATACGTTCGGTTTGGCCTGTGCTGAGATTCAACATCGCCAGATTCACCTTTTTGGCTCCCTTCGATCGAGTGACGAAATATTGGAAATTGCCCGACAGGTTTGCATTGCCCACACCGGTTTCGCTGGCGCCGGAATGATACGTCAGGCGTCGCGCACTGCGGCCGGCTGAAGTGGTGACAATTTTCTTGCTGCTGACGATTTTGAAATTCACACTGCCAATGGGTACGGCCAGTGACGGTAACGACGCGACGCCGTGGGAAAGAAGAAAAGTGCCAAATTTCAAGACATTGCCTGTCGCATGCATCAAAGCCGTGGAGAAACGGCTCCACGCGCCGGGGCCAACGGGCTCATGCTGCACATACCAGACCTTTGTGCCCAGATCCGGCTCGAATGCCGCGGCTTCGCCGTCGCCGACCAATACCACCTGGCCCACTTCATTCAATGCTGCAAACACAGGCGGCTCTTCAAACCCGTGCTTGAGGCGAAAGAGCACTCTGCCATCGAAGCGATCCAGCGCGATCAGGTCCTTCTTGTCGGCCAGCCATATTTTGTCGCCATACACCAGCATGTTGGTGGAGGCGTCATCGGCATCTTCGTATTTCCACAAGGTCTTGCCCGTATTCCGGTCCAGCGCAACGACGCCGAAATCCCCCTTCCATTTCCACTTTTCCTTGTCGATGTCGAAAAACTGACCGCCCAATTGTCCATAGACAACTTCGCGATCAAGTGTGAGCTCGGAAACGATGTCGAATTTCTTCGACTTCCATAACAGCTTTCCGCTCGCCAGATCATAGGCACGCACGCGATGATCTCCACTGGTGATGATGGTATCGCCTTCCACCAGTGGGTTTGCATAGGACAGCGCCAACTCGTCTTCGATCACCGAGAATCTGTGCTTCCAGACCGGATTCCCGGTCCTGGCGTCATAACAGTCGATGCCGAGATAGGTCAGGCAAACCAGACTGCCCGAGAGCAAAGGCGGGTGATATAGACCCAGGTCGAACGGCCGGGTATAGGTCCAGTCGGCTTTTTCATCCAGTTGATTGCCCTGGCTGGGGCGCATCAGTACGGCTTTTTCAAAGGGCTGCGTCCACAGCAATCGCCCGGAGTTAACATCCAGTGCGCTCAGATAGGGCACCTGCTTGTATCCCGAGCCAATGCCTTTTCTGCCCAACGCGCCACTCAAAAACCCCCGGTCATCGCCATGGGGTTTCTCAACGCTGGTGAAATAAAATACCTTCTCGGAGTCGTCCATTGCGCCCTGCAGAATTTTGCCCTGCAAAATTCTGGATTCCCAAACAATTTCGCCGGTTGCATAGTCAAGCGCAAGAATGTTGGTGTCGCGGTCGGCAAACGCTCCGCCCGCGGAGTCATTGACCAGCACATAGGAATGTTCGCCCAGCGGAGTCAGATCGTTGCTGGCGACCGCGACATTGCGTTGGCGCCACAAGGTGCCTCCCGTTGCCGGGTCGATGCCATACAGATGCCGCAGGGTTCCCACGATCAACAAATTGTCTTTGACCAGCGTCTGGAACTCGACGGGGCGATCGAATTCCACCGACCAATCCGGCTGCTCTTCCTCAACCTTGGGCTTGCTTGAGGCACAGGCCGAAACCAGCACGACCAGCATAACGATGACCAGTCGGCTGAAGAAATCGGCTTGAATGTAAGACTTCTGTTTGTTGCTCATATCCCCCTCAATCTGGCTGAGGAGCCTGACCTGATCCGCGTCCTGCGGCCTTGACAATAATTCAGCTTGTGGCGTCTTTAGTTGCGTCAGAAGGCACCGCTGTTTCCCCGGCGTCCGAGCCCGCTGGTGACCATTGGATATGGGTGATGATCCAGCCGTGCTCGGTGTGGAACAGGCTTACTGACTCATCCCACATTTCCTCCACTGCCGAACCGTCGTAGTGGCCGCTCATGTGGCTGCGCGTTGTGACTGTAGCCAGTTGTCCGTCCACCTTGCTCTCACGCGAGACCTGTTCGGCTTGGACGTGGGACATGAATTCCATGTCCGCACCAAGATGATGGCCAGCATATTCCTGCTTGGTCTCGATCTGGCCTTCTTCGAGAACGGTAGCTTTATCGTGCAAAAGCGCGAGTGCGCCCTTGCCGTCGCCGGCCTGCAACGCCCGGCTGAACGCATCCACCGCGGCCACGGGATCGGCAGGAAGTTCCTGCGTCCCGGCGGATTGGTCATGGCCTTCTTTTTCGTCGTGGTGTTTGGCGTCGGCGGTCATGGCTTCGTACTCGTCCACGCTCAACTGCGGCAGACGCTGCAGAAAGGCGACGATGTTCCAGATGTCCTCATCGCTGTGGTCGCGATGCTGAGGCATGGCCGTCATTTTGATGCCGTTCTTTATAATCCAGAATGCCTCATCGGGTTCGGCGGCATGGCGGAACAGGGCGGGCGGTGCCGGATCGAAATGATCGGTGGGTTCTTTGCCCGGGTGGCCGTGACAGCCAGCGCACATCTCTCCGTAATGGCCTGCTCCCTCGTGGATGCGTTTATCGCTACCCAGGTCCGCCGGTACGACGAGATCTTCGGCGCGCGCTTCGATCGAACGCTCGCGGAGTGTGGTCAGGTACCAGCGGGTAACCGCGTTATGGCCTGTGCCAACAGCCACGCTGTACATGCCCGAGTAGGCAAAGGCCACCAGCGCTGCTGCGACCAGGATGATCAGGAGAATGAGTGACTTCATGGCTTTGGTGACATTGCTCCGAGGTTGACGTCGCATATATCATAGCGCATCCGGCAGGTAAAGTGCTCGTACCCATTGAGAAGAGGATAAGTTGCGGCCGGAGCGAATGGCCAGGAATTCTTGCGAACGGTGCTTGTCAAACCTCCCGAGCCATCGCGCGGCCTTCGCGATCGCGCCCTTCCACAATGCGATATGGAGAACTGAAAATGACCAAGTATTCGATTAGCCTTTCTGCATCATTTATCGGCGCAACGTTATTGCTTGCATTCGCCACTCCCGTCCTTGCGGGCGACAGCGCCACGCAAGCGTCAGCAGCGGCATCGCATGCCGGCTACGCCGCCAAAGCCGCGGATATAAAGATGGCGCATATGCATCTTCATCATGTTGTAAATTGCCTGGTCGGCCCGGAAGGCGAGGGATTCGACACCAATGAGGCGAATCCCTGCGCGGCGATGGGCAGTGGTGCAATCCCTGACGCAACCGACCCCATCGTCAAGGAAAAGCTGATGGATGCTCTGAATATGGCCAACATGGGACTGGCCACGGATGACCTCAGCAAAGCCCACAAGCAAGCCTCACAAACGGAGATGGCACTCAAGCCATGGATGTAGGACTTGCGGGCAATCACCGCGGATGTGGGTTATTGGGTATCCTCCTCCAAGAGCCCGAAGAACAGGTTGGCGGCAAGAAGGAGCATGCCCAGAACCAGGCCGCCGACTCCAATTTGAGTTGAGACAGCTTTGGGCCTGAACCGCGAGGCGGGCGGAATGTCCAAATTATTGTGATATGCTAATTCGCTAAGGCGGCGGCGTCGGTCTTCGGCCCTGGGGGCCTGGTAAGCGGGCCGGCAGCGTGCCTTGGCACAACGCGAGGAGCCTGGATATGACACGACATTGGCGCACCATTTTGATCACTATCGGCTTGCTGGCTGCGCTGGCCGCAGCACCGGCACAGGCCGACCGCTACCACGGGCACGGATCTTCACGCGGCCATGATTACGGGCACCACCACCGTGGCTACAGCCGGGGCTGGTCTGGCTACGGTGGGTTCTATGCGCCGTCGTACTGGGGTGGCTACGGTCCCGGATACTATGGGCCAAGCTACGGCAGCCTCGGCCTCGGCTATGCCTGGGGCGGCCGCCACGATGCCTATGGCCTCTCGCTGTCCTTGCCGCTCTACTTCGGCTCGAGGTATGACGACTACCCGCCGCCAAGGTATCAGTCGTTTCGTGACCTCGAACCGCAGCCGGCCGTTCGCACAGCCGCCGCGCCCGCCTGTCGCCAGACCCGCGAGTACACCACCGAGATCACCATCGGCGACCAGGTGATGCCGGCCTACGGCACCGCCTGCCTGCAAGCTGACGGGAGCTGGAAGATCATCAGCGGGCCGATCATCACGGACGAGTGAGTTAAAGCGGCCGGCCCCAGCACGGTCAGGGCTTGCACAGGTAGACGCCAAACTCCTGCCTGCCGTCTTTGACCGGCGTCTCGGCAACAACCGTGTCGCCACCCATACTTGCGGCTTCATTGCACGCCGCTGTTCCCGTTGCGTCGCTGATTCCTGAGTTGGTTTCCCAGCCTGCATGAGAGCAGCATGGAAAACTGTTTCCGGTCCCTTTGATTCAACAGCGCAAGAATCCGGAAGATTGTTTTCGACCACACGCCGACAATGGCAAACACTCACTGGATGATGGAGTATTTGGCATGATGAAGCTTTACGATTACCTGCCCTCCCAAAACGCCTACAAGGTGCGTTTGCTGCTGGCGCAACCGGGGTTTCTCCCGACGGTATACCCCTATTCCATCGATCCGAATTCCGCCAATGAACTCCCATAAGCCGCCCATCGACTGGCCTCGTTTGCTGGTGCGCGCCTGCCGTATCATCGAAACGAGCGAATCGCCGCCGAAGCTGGGTGAATTGTCTGCAGCGCTAGGCGTCAGCGCATCCGAACTGCAACGCCAGTTCACGCGCCGGTTGGGCGTCAGCCCGAAGGCTTATGCGCAGGCTCTGGCATTGCATCGCCTGGCACGCGGTGTCGCGCGCGAAAGAAATACGCTCGACGCTGTCTACGCCGCCGGTTTTGAATCGGTCACTGCAGCCTACGACAACGCGTCCAGCCGTCTCGGCGTCGCACCGGGTCGGCTGCGCGGAGCACTGAGTATCGATTGGTGGATGGGACTTTCCGATCTCGGCTGGATGTTGATGGCAGCAACGGACAAGGGTATTTGCTGGCTGGCGTTTGGCGACGAACCGGGCCCGCTGCTTGAAGACCTGCGCGCAGCATTTCCGAAAGGCCGTCTGGCGAATAACGAAGATCGGCTGGTGGACTGGTTCAACCGGGTGCGCGATTTTATTCTGCTGCCACGTGAAGCGCTGGACCTGCCGCTGGATGTGCAGGGCACTGCGTTCCAGGCCAGCGTGTGGAAAGTATTGGCCAGGATTCCGCTCGGGCAGACCGTTTCATACTCGGAAATCGCAGCAAGGCTGGGCCGCAAGACAGCCGTGCGCGCGGTGGCCTCCGCCTGCGCACGCAACAAGGTCGCATTGCTGATCCCTTGCCACCGCGTGGTGGCAGCGGACGGTGCTCTGGCCGGCTACCGCTGGGGTATCGAGCGCAAGGCCACGCTACTGCAACGCGAACAGGGGTGAGCGGCACACGAGCGATCTGGCCGCTCCTTTCTCTTATTTCTTCACATTTCCTTCATCATTCGCTCACGCTGCTGCCGAGGCCACGGAGAACGACGCCAAATACCTGAAATTGCCAATTCGACTGAAACTTTCGGCCGCTGTAAACTCACGCAAATGCGAATAACTTGGTATTTCGATTTTATATCGCCATTCTCTTACTTCCAGTGTGAGCGGCTTGATCAATTGCCGCCGGGTACCGAAATCGATTTCAAACCCGTGCTTTTAGCTGGTTTGCTCAAGCATTGGGAACACAAAGGACCAGCCGAACTTCCCCCCAAGCGCCGTTTCACCTATCGGCAGGCGCTTTGGATCGCGCGTCGCGAAGGCATTCCGTTTCGCGCGCCGCCGGCACATCCGTTCAATCCGCTCAGTGCGCTCAGGCTGGCCATTGCGTTGGGAAGCACGCCACATGTGGTGCGATCGATCTTCCGTTTTATCTGGGCGGAAGGACATCGGACTGACACGGATGAGAGCTGGACAAAGTTGATTCATCGGCTCAATGCACCTGACGCCGATGCCCGGATCGCCTGCGACGAAGTAAAGACCACTCTTCGCTCAAATACCGATGGCGCGATTGCACTCGGTGTCTTCGGTGTGCCTACGATTGTAGCCGGGAAGGAGCTGTTCTGGGGTTACGACATGACGGATATGGCGTCAGCTTATATCAAGGATGCGCAAGGATTTGAGGATGATGAAATGCAGCGCATGAGCGATCTGCCAATCGGAGTGCGAACGCTCCCGCTAGGGGAGCCTGACATGCCTGTTTGACCGAACCTGGCTCATGCAACTTGCGATGTAAGGCCTGAGCCGAACAGGCCGGGAAAGATTTGGCTGCCGCCTCCTTCCCGGCCTGTATAGGTCCTCGCATTTGTGTTTCAGCAATGGGGTTACAAGCTGCGCGCCTTGCTCTCACTCGGATTCGGCATCGGGAGGAGGTGGAAGCGGGACCGACGAGTGATCGTTGATGTAAAGCCATTTGCCGTTCACCCGTTTGGCCACGTCGGTAAATCGCCCTTCCAACACGACCTGATCTCCGCCTTCTTTGGGAACCAGGATCATCTTGTAGAGTCCCCAGGCGGTCGAAAGGTCACCCGACGTTAGATGGTGCGCATTGGTGATAACGACGTCCTGCACATCGAAATTGTTGAGCACCCCGCCCCAGGATTCGCGAATCCCCTCTTGCCCGCTTGCGGCCATTGCGTCTGGCGGAAACGATACGGCATCGGGAGCATACAGGGCCACAACTGCGTCGAGATCGCCGGCCTTGAACGCTTTTACAAACGCCTGACCGATTTCATTCATGCCCTCGTCGGCAAAAGCAGATACTGCGACAAAACAGAACACGGTTGGGAACAGAATTGAGAATCTTCGTTTCATCAGTTAATTCCTTGCTTCAGTTGGTAAAGGCGCGTGGGGTTTGTGGCCAGAGAATGCACACGCACCGTAGCAATTCCCTGTAATTTCCAATTATCTTACCAGTACCGCACAAGAACAATTGCAAGAAAGAACAGCCGAGTCAGGCGCCGGTTGCTGCGCTTAACCTTTTGCGCCGGCTGTCTTAGAATCATTGAACCCAGGAAAGCAGATGAGCGGCCAGGTTTTCTACTGGCAGGCTGCCAGACCAGGAATTGGGAGATTTTAGATGAATGCTACGATTCCAGGCCCTGATGGCCAACTGCGTTGCAGTTGGTGTTCAGCGGCTCCTGAGTTCTTTGAGTACCATGATAATGAATGGGGCTATCCTGTCGGCGACGATATTCGTCTGTTTGAAAAACTATGTCTTGAGAGCTTTCAATCTGGTCTGAGCTGGCGGACCATTCTGGCCAAGCGCGACAACTTTCGCACAGCATTCTTGAACTTCGACTTCAACAAAGTGGCGAATTTCAACGAGGCTGACATCGAAAGGTTGTTATCGAACGAAGGCATTGTCCGGCATCGGGGGAAGATTGAAGCCGTGATCAATAATGCCGGGCGCGCCCGCGAACTTGTGCAGCAAGAGGGATCACTTGCCGCTTTCTTCTGGCGATTTGAGCCGGGCGCGGATGAGCTGGCTGAACCGCAGACTGCGTCAACTTCGACTGAGTCTGTCGCGCTCTCGAAAGCCCTGAAAAAGCAAGGCTGGAAATTCGTTGGCCCCACAACCGTCTATGCTTTTATGCAAGCGATGGGACTTATCAATGATCATTCCGAGGCCTGCGTTTTCAGGGAGAAAGTCGAGCGCGCCCGTAAACGCTTTAAACGGCCTGGGAAAGCATAGCGTGCCAGCATCGGTTTCTTATTTTGCACTTCTTGCCTCATTGTCTTTTTAAACTATAGTTTTTATCACTAACTACCATTTAATATATAGTTATTATCAAATATAGCTATTTATATTATAGTTTTTATCATAAACTGTACACTAATCTAGAGTTTTTATCACTTTGCGTTAATCAATCTAAACACTTTTAGGTCTGTAGCAAAAGCAAATAAAAAGCACTGAGAAATTTGACATGGCAGAACTAATATTTCCGTCAAGCGAAGACGCTCAAAAAGCATCAAGGCTTGCTGCCCAAGGCAAGTTGTACCGTATTCTTTAAACGGCCTGGAATTGTATAGCGCCCCCAGCGGGGTCTGGGCGGTTTACATGCTGCGCAGCAGCGAGTAAGAAGTCTCGTCCGGCAGGGAACGTAGAAGAGCATTTTGGAGACAACGCCGACTGCTGGTCGGCTCTCTCACAGCAGGCGTCCAGCCTGCATGTTGCACCAGTCCTCTACTGCGACGGTCCAGGGGCACGCCCTGTATGGCTTTTGAGCCGAAGTCGACCCGTTCTTGAAATCTCTCCGAGCGTTTAATTCGCTCCCTCAGAAACCTGTTTCACAGCTCTGAACAGATTGAACAAGGCGCTATTCCGGTAGCACTGAGATGCGTGTGTTAGGACTTTTGATATATATTTATATATCATTTTGAGAATTTTATATATTTAAGAAGCTCATGTATTGTACGTTTTACAGAATTTTAATATATTATTATATATTTAATGGAATTATTGATATTTAAATATATATCACAATGAAATATTCAATCACAAACATCGCCGAAAAACTCAAAGCCTCCCGAGAGGCCAAGGGCCTTAGTCAGCGGGAACTGAGCCGATTAGCAGGCGTTCCCCAAAGCCATATCTCAAAGATCGAGAGCGGCAATGTCGATCTCAGAGTGTCAAGCTTGATTGAACTATCGCGTGCCTTAGGCCTTGAGCTAACACTTGTACCAAGCAACACGCTACCGGCCGTGAATACGATTATCCAGAGCAGTGTTCGCAGCTCCAAAAAATCCTTAGAAAGCGCTCTACCTATCCAGCGAGAACTGAAGCGTATCGAGAACACAATCAACAGTCTCGTCAGGGAGTTTCCGACCAACACACAGCTCGCCCAGATTCAGAGCCGGGCCAAAGAGCTACAGCGGCTCCACGTTCCCAACACTTTTCTGGAGACGATACGAGAGGCTGAAAAAAGCCTAGGGTCGATTCAGAAACACGCGGAAAGTCTGGGAACAATCGGAAAAACCCTGTCCGAGTTCCAGCAAATTCGTAATTCTTTAGTGCACGGCATAGCCGCCGCATTGCCTCAATCCGAGCCAAATCGGGCGGCCTACAGCCTGGATGAGAGTGACGATGGCTGACGTATCTGTGCTTGATGTCCTGCTGTATGGCGAGCCCGTTGGTACACTGACACGTGTTCCAGGCGATCGCATACTTTTCGCCTTCAATGACGCCTACATCAACGATGGAAACCAGCCTGTCCTGAGCCTGAACTTCAAGGACGCTTTCGGAGAGCTAAGAACCGAGTTCAGGACTACCCAGACCAAACTTATGCCCTTCTTCTCGAATCTGCTACCGGAAGGGTACATGCGCAAATACCTGGCAGAGCTGGCTGGGGTCAAACCTGAACGCGAGTTCTTCCTGATCCGGGCATTAGGGGAAGACCTACCGGGAGCAATAACGGTAAAGCCTTCAAGCGGTGAAGTGGCGCCTGTTGAAACAGAAGAAAGCATCGAAATCAAAGCACACAAAAATGACCACGGCGCTTCGGCGTTTCGATTCTCACTCGCAGGTGTGCAGCTCAAATTTTCAGCCATCGATGATGCCTCTGGAGGGCTGACTATTCCTGCGCAAGGGATTGGTGGTTCCTGGATCGTCAAGCTGCCGTCACGTGAATACCAAGGCGTACCAGAGAACGAATACTCCATGATGACCCTGGCGCGCCTAATCGGAATGAACGTGCCCGCAATCAGACTTGTCGACCCATCTGACATTAAAAATCTTCCGGAAGGGATCGGCGACCTGAGCGGCAAAGCAATCGCTATTGAACGATTCGATCGTCTGAGCGACGGCGGTCTCGTTCACACGGAGGACTTCGCCCAGATATTTGGGCTCTATCCCGATGACAAATACAACAAGGCCAGTATGAGAAACATCGCTGACGTGCTCGCCAGAGAAGGCTCCAATGATGACATCGCAGAATTCGTCCGTCGGTTGACGTTTAACACGCTCATAGGTAATGCCGACATGCACGCAAAAAATTGGTCCGTTATTTATCCGGACCGCCGTAATGTCGCTTTGTCACCTGCTTACGATTTTGTATCGACTATCCCTTACATTCCCGACGATGAGGCTGGGCTGAAATTCAGTCGCACTAAAAGGTTTGATGGCTATTCTGAAGATGAACTGGCACACTTGCAGCCAAAGCACAGCTACCCAAAGCGCTCGTGGTTGATACCGCGCGAGAGACCATTGAGCTCTTTCATCAGTATTGGCAGGCGGAAAAGCAGAACCTACCTCTCACCCGGCACATCATTCGAACCATAGAGGCTCACTTGGAGACCGTGCCTCTGGCCCAATAGATAGATGGATGGATAGGTAATGGGCCCTGCAGGACTTGAACCTGCGACCAATCGATTATGAGTCGACTGCTCTAACCAGCTGAGCTAAGGGCCCGGAGGCGGGCATTGTACCTGATGGCTCGGGCAACGTGCATGCTCAGCCTTGGAACTGAACGAACGGATTCAACAGGCTGGCGCCGGAGTCGTCAATATCCTTCGTGTTCCTGGTCTATTCCTTCAAGGGGGGCAGATTCGAGCAGTGCCTTGAACCCCATGCCCTCGTATGGGTTGAGCCCGGATTCCAAACCTGCGGACCAGTCTCTAAAACGCTGGCCGAGCACGCGGAAGTCTTCCTCATCGTCCACATCCATGCTGAGGCCGCCGTAGGGTGTGGGGACGATCCGTATGGAACCACCCAGGACCGCGCCGCAGGCGCGTTCGATCCGCTCCAGGGTATTGCCCCGGCGCAGCCTTTGGTAGAGCCGGCCTTTGCGCCCGGCGAGCATCAAAGTGACCTGCAAGCGTAGCGTCAGCCATGCGGCAGGCCAACCGCGCCCCTGGCCGAAAAAATTCCATGCCAGCGCCGCGACATTGCGCCAATCCTTGGCCTTGCGATGGGAGAATCCGATCTGCAGGAATTCCTGGTGTGCGAGGCGGTATGGCCGCGCAACATAGATATTCGACAGGCGGAAACATCCCGAGCTCAAATGCACATAGGGCCGGACGATCCCGGCCTTCTCGCCTTGTGGATAGAACGGCCTCAATGAGGCCTCTTCGGCGACGCCGGCAAGCAAGGCATATGGCTCTTCGGCGGCTGCATCCTGCTGCGCGCATCTGGCGACAAAATCATCCACCGCCTGGGAGGAAATCAGCGGCAGATCAGAGGAAACAAAAAGCATGGGGCGTTGCCGAAAAGCGGCTTCAGACTCTGACGCATGGTCTTTTTCGCAGGCACGGATGGCCGCCCAGGTGTTGGCCAGCATCTTGCCGATCTGGTCCACGATGGTAAGGCGCGGCGAGTGCGCCGGAAGCACTTCTTCCAGTTCTCCGGCCGGGCCGGCCAGATAAATATGACCGATGGACGAGGCTCCCAGCAAAGCCTCCACTACGCGGCGCACCAAAACCTGTCCGCCGATCTCCAGCAATGCCTTGTTGCGCCCGCCGATCAGCCGTTCGGGTCTGCGGTCCTTGCCCGCCAGCACCACAGCGTCCAGCGGCTCCGGATAGGCGGTGATTTCACAAGCATCGTCGGATTGATTTTTCTCCACAGCGCACAAATCAGGTCCGGTCAATCCAGGTCGAGAAAGCTCCGCAACTGTTCCGAGCGGGTCGGGTGGCGCAGTTTTCTCAAGGCCTTGGCTTCGATCTGGCGGATGCGCTCGCGGGTAACGTCGAATTGCTTTCCTACCTCTTCCAGCGTGTGATCGGTATTCATGTCGATGCCAAAACGCATGCGCAAAACCTTGGCTTCGCGGGGCGTCAGCCCAGACAGCACTTCCTGTACCGTGCCGGTCAAACCCGAACCGGTGGCTGATTCCACCGGCGAGGAGATATTGGCATCCTCGATGAAGTCACCCAGGTGCGAATCCTCGTCATCGCCGATGGGCGTTTCCATCGAGATCGGTTCCTTGGCGATCTTCAGTACCTTGCGCACCTTGTCTTCCGGCATTTCCATGCGCTCGGCCAGTTCTTCAGGGAACGGTTCCCGTCCCATTTCCTGCAGCATCTGACGCGAAATGCGGTTGAGCTTGTTGATGGTTTCGATCATGTGCACGGGTATGCGAATGGTGCGGGCCTGGTCCGCGATCGAACGCGTAATGGCCTGCCGGATCCACCAGGTGGCATAGGTGGAAAACTTGTAGCCGCGGCGATATTCAAATTTGTCCACGGCTTTCATCAGACCGATGTTGCCCTCCTGAATCAAATCCAGGAACTGCAAACCGCGGTTGGTGTATTTCTTGGCAATCGAGATGACCAGACGCAGGTTGGCTTCGACCATCTCTTTCTTGGCGCGCCGTGCCTTGGCTTCGCCAATGGACATGGTGCGGTTGATTTCCTTCAGTTCGGCAATACTCAGACGCGATTCATTTTCAATGCGGGTAAGTTTCTCCTGCACCGCGCGAATCGCAGCGGCCTGCTCCCGCAAAGCCGGCACCCATTTCTGCTTGCCCTTGAGGATCGGTGTCAGCCAGCGCGAATTGGCTTCATTCTCGGCAAAACTCTTCAGGAACATCATTTTTGGCATGCGTGCCTGCACCACGGCCATTTGCATGATCAGCCGTTCCAGATCGCGGGTGCGGGAAACCGTATACCGCAGGCGGTCGATCAGGTGATCCACCATGCGCGCCGGAAACTTGATGCGCAAGAATATATCTGCCATGTCTGCACGGATTTTGATGACACTCTTGTGCTGCGACCCATGCTTGTCGTGCAGGTTGATGTATTTCTTGAACAGCGCCGCGAGTGTATTGAACCGCTTTACGACTTCTTCGAGGTCCGGACCGCTCGGGCCCTGTTCCTCTTCTTCTGCGTCGTCTTCGTCGTCTTCGTCGTCTTCATCCTCGTCATCCGAGTCACTGTCCTTGTCCTTGTCCTTGTCCTCGTCTTCGTCCTCCTCCAACTTGACTTTCACTTTTGCCGGTTTGGCGGGCGGGGGGATTTCCTGCTTGGCCAGTTCTTCCGGGTCAATGAAATCGAGCATGACTTCAGCCAGACGCTGGTTGCCGTCCATATACAAGCCGTATTCCACCAGCAAGGTGGCAAAAGAGCCGGGGAAACGTGACAAAGCATGGTGAACCTGCAACAGACCATCTTCTATGCGCTTGGCAATCGCAATTTCACCTTCGCGCGTCAGTAATTCGACGGTACCCATTTCACGCATGTACATGCGCACAGGGTCGGTGGTGCGGCCGATTTCGGTTTCCACTGCCGCCAGGGCGGCAGCGGCTTCTTCCGCCGCCGTGTCGTCGTCCGTGTCGGTGGTCGCATCGTCGTTCAGGATCATCTCATCGGAATCCGGTGCTTCTTCGTGCACCTGGATTCCCATGTCATTGATCATGTTGACAATGTCTTCGATCTGTTCCGGATCGACGATATCATCGGGCAGGTGATCATTAACCTGGGCGTAAGTCAGGAATCCCTGCTCCTTTCCCTTGGTGATCAGATCTTTCAATTGGGATTGCTGGTTCTGATTCATAAAATGCTTCGTCTGGTTAACTATAGTCCAAGAACCTGCTTCTGGCGACCTGGCTTACGGCGGATTCCAATTTGTTAGAGTTCATTGTGCCAGAAGTTGTTTCAACTCTTGTTCCCGTTGCAATAACTTGCTATGCACCTGCCTTTCCTCTTTGCTCAAGCTGACGATTTTCTTCATGCGCGCCGTCAATACCTTGGTCCATTCCAGCTCCAGTCCGATCAAGGCATCCTTGAATTCCTGCGCCTGTTGGTCGGCCTCCCCCTTGAGGGGCCAGGTGGCCAGAGTCCTCAAATGAGCTTGGGCAGGATGGTCACGCCAAAGTTCCAGTAGCTGAGCCGTGGTCATATGGGGATGTTTGGCGCAGAAGTCAACGATTTCACGGTAAATTTCCATCCCCTGAAAATCACAATCGGGTAGTTTCTGACTTTGCGACACCAGGCCCACCAGGCTCGGGTTCTGCACCAGGTGCGCCAGCGCCAGCCGCAAGGGTGTGCGCTGCTGCGATGGTGCTGCATCACGCGCACGGCCGCGGCTCATGCGCCTGGCAGCCGGTTCCGGTTCCTGTTGCAGCCGATGGCGCGCCAGGGTTTCCAGCCGTTCCTGCATCATGTCGCGAAATACGCCTTCAGGAATGGATTGCAGATGCGGCCGCGCCAACTCGACCAGGCGGGCGCGCCCGTCAATGGATTCCATGTCCACCATCGTAGTGAAGTGCTCGAAAAAGAACTCCGACAGCGGTTGTGCACCAGCCAGCAAGTGCGCAAATGCTTCTGCGCCGCGCGCGCGCACCAAGCTGTCCGGGTCTTCACCCTCGGGCAGGAACAGAAACCGCGCCTGCCGCCCTTCACGCAGGCGTGGCAAGGTCGACTCCAGCGCGCGCCAGGCCGCTTTCCGCCCGGCAGGGTCGCCATCGAAACAGTAAATGACCTCTTCGGCCGCGCGCAGGACCAGTTCCGCCTGATCGCCTGTCGTGGCGGTGCCCAGCGTGGCGACGCAATTGCCAAAGCCGTACTGGGCCAGCGCCACCACATCCATATAGCCTTCCACCACAATGATGCGTTCCAATCTGGCCTGGCTCTTGCGCGCCAGATACAAGCCATAAAGCTCGCGCCCCTTGTGAAACAATTCGGTCTCGGGCGAGTTGAGATACTTGGGGCCATCGTCCGCCAGAGCCCTGCCGCCAAAAGCGATGACCCGCCCGCGGCGATCGTGAATCGGAAACATGATGCGGTGGCGGAATTTGTCATAGTCACCGCTTTTGCCCTGACTCAACAAACCGGCTCGCTGCAACAAGGCCAATTTTTCCTTGCCTCCACCCAGGTGGCTCAACAGGCCATCCCAGCCGGGTGGCGCGAAGCCGATCTCGAAGGCTTCGGCAATCTCTGCTGACAGGCCCCGCCGTTTGAGGTACTCACCGGCTTCGGCGTGCTTGCTCAGCTCGGCCTTGTAATAACGATTGGCGGCATCGAGTATGCCATACAGCGATTCTTCCGGCCGTTGCTTCGCCCCGGCTTGCCGCGGCACGGTCAATCCGGCATGGCGGGCCAGTTCCTCGACGGCATCGGTGAATTCCAGCCCCTCGTAGTTCATCATGAACCCGATGGCGGTAGCCATGGGCGCCACAGCCAAAGCAGTGGTAGAACTGCTTTTGCGGACTCACCGTAAACGATGGGGTTTTCTCATCGTGGAAGGGGCAGCAGGCCTGGAATTCCCGCCCGGTGCGCTTGAGTGGCACATGGCGCTCGATCAGCTCGACAATATCCACACGGCCGAGCAATTCTTCGATAAATGATTCTGGTATCAATCCACCCATTTGCGGGACCTGCCGGCGAGGAGAGCACGCAATGTGCGGCTGCGCATATTCAGCTGCTTAACTGGGCCTTTACGGCCTGGCTGACGGCTTTCATATCGGCCCGGCCCTGGACCTGCCCGCGCAACGCATTCATCACCGCCCCCATGTCGCGAACACTACTGGCGCCAAGCTCCCGAATGGCGGACTGGATAAGCGCATTCAGCTCGTCTTCGGCCAAAGGCTCGGGAAGATATTCCTGGATGAGCCCCAGCTCATAGCGCTCCTGGGCGACCAGGTCTTCCCGCCCGCCCTGCTCGAACTGCTCAATCGACTCGCGGCGCTGTTTGGCCATCTTGTCCAGCACGGCCAGCACCTGTTCGTCATTCAGTTCGATCCGTTCATCGATTTCTTTTTGCTTTATTGCCGCTGAAATGAGACGCAAAATCCCCAAGCCGTTCGCGTTCATGGGCACGAAGGGCGGCTTTTACATCTTCCTGAATGCGGGCTTTCAGCAACATCTGCAAGCATTACCCAACCAATTTCAGCCAAAGGTCAAAGTGTCGACTTGGTGTGTCATCTGAGTGACAACACGACCGATTTCACGCTGCCGGCCCGGACGGGCCAGCGGGAAAGAACATCAATAAAGACGAACGCGGCGAACGACTTCGCGCGACATTCGCCGCAGATTGCGCTTCACAGCGGCAGCAGCTTTACGCTTGCGTTCCTGTGTCGGTTTCTCATAAAACTCGCGGCGGCGCGTTTCGGCCAGCACACCTGCTTTTTCGCAGGAACGCTTGAAACGGCGCAGCGCGTATTCAAATGGTTCGTTGTCGCGAACTTTTACACTTGGCATTAATTATCACTCTCGTATAGCCGAATTGGCATCAATTGAACATAGCCGCTTATTTTACCAAGTGTTTGGTGCCTGGTGCAATCGCCACCGCACCATCGCGCCTTGGATCGCCCGCCCCATCGAATTCCCCTCCGGGCCCGACCCGGACCGAATGCACCCCGCCAAAAAAGAGATTCCGGGACGGCCATACGTGAACATTGGCCAGTTTTTCGCTCAAAGCGTGCATGGCCGGCTCATCGTAGCCGGCCTCGATGCTCAGCTTTTCACCCTCCAGATGCAAACGCGGGGCCTGCACCGCGGCGGCCAATGGCAGGTCAAAATCCAGAATATTGACCAAAACCTGCATGATGGCGCTGCGGATGCGATTGGAGCCTCCGCTCCCAAGCGCCAGCAGGCTGCCATCCACTGACTGTACGATCAGCGGCGACATCATCGACGCGAGCCGGCTGCCTTCCCGCCAACGATGGAATCCATCGGGATTGAGATCCTGTTCGCCCAGCATGTTGTTCAGAATGATGCCGGTACCCGGCAACACATAAGTATTGCCCTCACCGTTCGAAGCGGTAAGACTGGCGAGGTTACCTTCGGCATCCGCGACACTGATTTGCGTCGTGCCCCGACTGAACAGGGAATGCCACTGCACTTCATTGCGCCAACGGGCCAGTGAATCAGCATGCAATAGCTGCTCCATCTCATCCGGCTGATCGGCACTTTGTGCCCGCGCCAGCGTGGCGGCGCGCAAGGCCTGCACCAGTGCACGAACGTGTTCCGGCTGACCCCATCGTGCGGCAGGCGGCAACAAATCGGTCAAAAGGCCCATGGTAAAGGCGATCAGGCATCCTCCCGGCGACGGCGGCGGATTGATCAGGCACTCGGCGCCACGGTAAGCGAAGCGCAGCGGTTTGCGCCGTTCGACGCGGTAGCCCGAGAGATCATCCAGGGTCAGATTCCCCCCATGCTCCTGGCTGTCCCGGGCCAGTTGCTGAGCCCATTCGCCCTGGTAAAAGAGGCGCTCGCCGGACTGCGCCAACTGCTCCAATGCCTGCGCCATGGCCGGATTGGGCAACAGTTCCCCCTCCCGGATCAATTCTCCGGTTTGGGACGGTGACTCGAACAGGCGGAATACCCCGGCATCCGCTCGCAGAATGGCTTCCAGGATACGCGCGATGTAATGGTGCAATGCATCGATGCGAACACCCCTGCGCGCGAGATCGATTGCCGGTTGCAAGATCTCCGCCATCGGCATGCGGCCCAGCTCCCGCTGCACCCGAAACATGCCAGCGACCACGCCGGGGACCGCTATGGCGCCCATGCCCACATGAAATTCCTGCGAATCGGTACCAAAATTGGCATTGATCGGAAAAAAGTCGATCTCCGCTTCGGGCCTGCGACGGCCGGGCGTGTGGCAAAAGAAGTCATAGACACTGGCATTTCCCGCGCCCGTGCGCGCCAGCAGGAAGCCCCCGCCGCCCAGGCTGACCAGCAGGGGTTCCGCCACGCAGGCGGCGCACAGGGCGGCGATGGCGGCATCGAAGGCGTTACCCCCTGCGCTGAGGATTTCGGCCGCGACACGCGAGGTCTCAACATGACCCGTGGCTGCTATGCCAGGTGAGCTGCTCAAGAAATTACGCTCGGTAAAAGTGAACGGAAGAAGATACCATAGGCAAACACTGAACATGCCGGTATGGACATGTTCAGTGTTTGTCCGCAATGAATGGTAAGAATCGTGCGCGTACTGGGTATTGAAACATCCTGTGACGAAACCGGAGTCGCCATCTATGATGGTGAACTCGGGTTGATGGCGCATGCGCTCTATTCCCAGGCCCACATCCATGCCGAATACGGCGGCGTCGTTCCCGAAATCGCTTCACGCGACCATGTGCGCAAATTACTGCCATTGATCGACCAGTGTATGCAAGATGCGGCCTGCACACGGGATCAGCTCGACGGCATCGCCTATACGGCCGGCCCGGGCCTGATCGGAGCGCTGTTGGTCGGCGCTTCTCTGGGGCGGGCGCTCGCCTTTGCTCTCGATATTCCAGCCGTAGGCATACACCACATGGAAGGACATGTGCTGGCGCCGCTGCTGGAGCCCGACCCGCCGGATTTTCCCTTCATTGCACTGCTGGTCTCCGGTGGTCACACGATGTTGATCGAAGTATCGGCTGTCGGCCGTTACCGCTTGCTCGGCGAAACCCTTGACGACGCTGCTGGCGAGGCCTTCGACAAAACCGCCAAGTTACTGGGGCTCGGTTACCCGGGCGGGCCAGTCCTGGCGCAATGTGCCTTGCACGGGGACGCGAAAGTCTTTTCCTTTCCACGCCCCATGACCGACCGTCCGGGACTGGATTTCAGTTTCAGCGGCCTGAAAACCCACACCCGCAATCTGTGGCAACGCCATGCCGGGGACGAAAATGCCCGTGAAAACATTGCCGCCGGCTTTCAGGCCGCGGTCGTGGATACACTGGTCATCAAATGCCGGCGGGCCATGCAGCAAACCCGCAACACCCGTTTGGTAATCGCCGGTGGCGTGGGCGCCAATCTGGCGCTGCGCACCGCCCTCACCCGCGCCGGCCGCAAACTGGGGTGGAGCGTGTCCTACCCCCGCATCGAATTCTGTACGGACAATGGTGCGATGATCGCTTTTGCCGGTTTTCACCGTTTGCAGGCCGGTTGCCGTGAACCGGAAACCATTGCTGCACGGCCGCGCTGGCCGATGCAGGAACTGCTCCCGGTATAGCCTGCATGTTAAGCGATGAAAACCCATTCCAAAGCGACAGGGGGCGCATGAACACATGACCAGGGACCGCGTGTTTATCGAAGACCTGCGGATCGAAACCGTGATCGGCATCTTCGATTGGGAACGGGAGATCAAGCAGACCATCAGTCTGGATGTCGAAATGGCGTTCGATATCCACCAGGCTGCGCAGTCCGACGCCATCGAAGATGCCCTCGATTACAAGGCAGTGGCCAAGCGATTGATCCAGTTCGTCGGAGGCAGCGAATTCCAGTTGGTGGAATCACTGGCTGAGCATTGCGCCGCACTCATACTGGCAGAATTCCCGGTGCCCTGGTTGCGGTTGAAGCTCAGCAAACCCGGCGCCGTTCGCGGCTCCAGCGCGGTTGGCGTAACAATCGAACGTGGTCACAGCACATCCTGATGCACCGCGCTTCTTCACTGCCTGAAGACGATTCCTCCTGCAGGGTTGATTCATTGTGAGCACGGTTTATCTCGGCATCGGCAGTAACGTCGAGGTCAAAGACAATATCCCTGCCGGCATCGAGGCCTTGCGCGCTGCCTTCGGTGCGGTGGGCTTGTCACCGGTTTACCGCTCCACTGCTGTCGGCTTCGACGGAGACGATTTCATCAACCTGGCAGCTTGCATCAACACGACGATGGAGCCGCTTGAACTCAAGGAATTCCTCAATCAGCTCGAGGATCGCCATGGCCGCCGGCGCGACCTTCCGAAGTTTTCCGACCGTACGCTGGACATCGATATCCTGCTCTATGACGATCTGTACCTGCATTCCCCTGCGCTGGTGCTGCCGCGTCCTGAAATTCTGAAATACGCCCATGTATTGAAGCCGCTGGCAGATCTCGCCCCAGACCTGATCCACCCCGTAACACATAAGACGATGGCTGATATTTGGCATGATTTTGACGGCAGGCGATCCGATCTGGTGGCGGTCGATTTCCGGCTCTGACTGGCTGCTGGCGGTTAACCAGCTTTGCATGCCACGCGATACGGATCCCGCTGAATCGATGAACGCTGCAGACGCCCGGACCTGTGAATATCTCATCGAAGGTAACCGCAACGGACCAACACTGCTGTTCATTCATGGCTGGCCGGATGATGCCAGTCTCTGGCGCAAGCAGGTCGAAGCATTGCAGGACGACTACCGCTGCATACGGATCACGCTGCCAAATTTCGGCGAGCGAACTACCAAACCGGGCGGTTTCGATTTCCCAAACCTGGTTGCCATGCTGGAGTCCACAATCGAGACTGTGCAGCCCGATGGCTCACCGCTCACACTGATCACACATGACTGGGGTGCCTACCTCGGCTACCTGCTGGAACAGGCGCGGCCGGAAAAAATCGAAAGAATGGTCGCCGTGGACATCGGCGGCCATATTGCGCCGGAACGTCTGCGGGAATCGCTCTTCATTCTTGGGTACCAGTGGACGCTGATTGTGCTGTGGCTGGTCGGCGGCATCGTTCCGCCTCTGGGCAACTCGCTGACGCGCAGGTTCGCAGCCACACTCGGTGTGCCGGCGCGGCAGGCAAAAACGGCCCGTTCGTGCATGAACTACATGTACTTCTACCTGTGGCGCGGCCTGCTGATGCCGTGGTGGCGCAAGCAACTGCTGGCGCGCTACCGGCCACAGCGGCCGGTGCTGTTTCTGTGGGGATGCAAGAAGCCGGTGATGTTTCATTCCGCACACTGGCTGGACCTGGTCGATCAATCCGGCGGGCGCAGCATGGGTATCGAGGGCGCCGGGCACTGGTTGATGGAATCGCATGCGGATGAGGTCAACCGCGCGATCAGGGATTGGCTGGCCGCCACCCGGAAGGAATGAGCCCGGTTCCCTACATGTTAAGTGAGCGGCCGCCGTCCACAGTCAAAATCTGTCCGGTTACGTAAGACGCATCCAACCCCAGGTAAACCACCGCGGAGGCAATATCCGCCGGATCGCCCAGACGCCCGAGCGCAATGCGCTGGAGAATGGCATTTTTTGCGCCCTCATCCGGAGCCTGCTCCGGCCAAAGGATGGCGCCCGGCGAGACGCCGTTGACGCGGATGGCCGGAGCCAATTCCCGCGCCAGAGCCAGTGTCATCATGGCCAGCCCGGCTTTGGAAATGGAGTAAACGGCGTGCCTGCTCATCGGCCGCTGCGCATGCACATCGAGGATGTTGACGATGGCGCCACCGGCTGCGCGCAGCGCTGGCGTCAGGCCCTGGCTGAGAAAATAGGCGGCTCGCAGGTTGCTGTTGACCAGGTCGTCCCACTGCTCAGGCGAGGTTTCTCCGACTGCGGTTGGATAAAAACGTGAGGCATTATTGACCAGCAAATCGAGTTGTCTGGTATGTTGCAAACAGGCGGCGACCAAATGTTCGACGCCGCTGCCCGTCGACAGGTCGGCGCTCACTGCCCAGGCACTGTGCGGCCGGATGTCATTCAGGCTGTCCACCAGTGCTTCAGCCGCCTGCCGGTTCGACCGATAATGAATCAGCGTGCTGCAGCCGCGTTCATGCAAAGCACCCGCTACCGTGGCGCCGATACGCGCGGCGGCGCCGGTGATCAGGGCCGTTTTATTGCTGGATTTCATCTGTTAGGGTGTCTCCCATGTCGCGTCTCATCCTGCCCGAACCTCCGCCAGAGCTCAAGCAGCTGAGCCTCGACCTGAGCAACAGGATCCGGCTCGAAATCGAGCCTAATGGGTTCATGCCCTTCTCGCGTTACATGGAAATGGCACTGTATGAACCGGGACTGGGTTATTACTCGGCCGGCCTGCACAAGCTCGGAGAGCGCGGGGATTTCATCACCGCGCCGGAACTTGGCTCCCTGTTTGCAGCCTGCCTTGCCGGCCAGGTGGAAGATATTGCCGCCAGCCTCGGGCCTTACGATATTCTCGAACTTGGCGCAGGTACCGGGGCGCTGGCAGCAGACCTTCTAAGCCTGCTGCCTGCCGGCAGCCAACCCGTGCGTTATCTCATCCTCGAGCGCAGTGCCGATCTGCAGGCCGTGCAACAGAAGATCATTTCCGAGCGGGTGCCGCAGTGGCAGGATCGTGTCAAATGGCTGCGGCAGCCGCCCGGGAACCCCTGGGATGGGGTATTGCTGGCCAATGAAGTCGTCGATGCCCTGGCAGTGGAGCGGTTTCAATTCGACCACGACGGTGTCAAACAGCTTGGCGTCGGATACCAGCGGTCAGGAGTTTGCATGGCGCACACGCACCGCGCCAGCGGAACTGGCACAAGCGGTTCGCCACCTGGATCTGCAGACGGAAGCACCATACACCTCCGAACTGAACCTTCATCTGGGAAAATGGCTGCAAGCCGTGGCCGGGTCGCTGCGCAAGGGTGTGGCCCTGTTTGTCGACTATGGTTATCCCCGTTCCGAGTATTACCTGCCGCAGCGTAAGGACGGAACACTGATGTGTCACTACCGCCACCAGGCTCACGGCGACGTGTTCTTCTGGCCCGGCCTGCAGGACATTACCGCCTGGGTCGATTTTACCGCTCTGGCGGAAGCCGCGGATGCCTGCGGTCTGGAAGTGGCGGGCTATACCAGCCAGGCCATGTTTCTGTTGGGTTGTGGATTGGACCGGCTCGTGAAACGGCGAATCGAGGAAAGCCGCGACAGTGGCGTCCGTGTCACTGCCGAGGCGCGTCAACTGACGATGCCCAACCAGATGGGTGAGCGTTTCCAGGTGATGGCGCTGACGCGCGAATTGGACCTGAGCATGCGCGCTTTTGCGCTTCGGGATTTGCGCTACCGGCTCTGAACTACAATCCACCTTTACGCACAATCGGCAAGCCTGCCGATTGCTTCGATACGGGCCGCACGCAATTTCTGTCCGATGGCTTCGCCGCCGAGCCCGTCGGTGTCCAGCGCCGCAACCCGCACCGCGAGCGCAGCTTCGAGCGCCAGACGGAGACGGTCGCCCTGTGGATAGGGCCGCTGCGACAGACCCTCGCGGCCCAGATAATCCGCTTCACAGGCCTGGACGAACAGCTCCAGGCGTTCGGGGCGCCGCAGCAGGTCGGCCTCTTCCAATAATGCCATAACTTTTGCAGGCCGCATGTCCATCACGGCATGACAACGCAGATGCAGGGCGGATACGGCGATGGCCAGGTCGCGAAAGACCGTTGGCGCACGCAGGCGTTCGCACACCGATTTGACCAACGGTACGCCGCGCGATTCGTGGCCACGGTGAGACGGCCATTCGCTGCGATCAGTCAGTCCTTTGCCCAGGTCATGCAGCATCACGGCGAACCGCACCTCGGCCGGACGCTGCTGCGCAGCCGCCTGGTCCAGGGCCATTTGCACATGTAAACCGGTATCGATTTCAGGGTGGTACTTTTGCACCTGCGGTATGCCAAACAGAACGTCGAGTTCGGGTAATAAAACGGCCAGGGCATTGCAATCACGCAGTACCTGCAGGAAAACACTCGGTTTGGAACTGCTCAGACCACCCACCAGTTCGGCCCAGGTTCGCTCTGCCGCCAGATGTTGCAGTTCGCCTGAACCGGCTATCTCGCGCATCAGATCCAGGGTTTGTGGATGAATCCTGAATCCGAGCTGCGCAAATCGCGCCGCAAATCGCGCCACTCTCAAGACCCGCAGCGGGTCTTCGGCGAACGCCGGCGAAACATGGCGCAGAACCCGGCTTTGCAGATCCGCCGCGCCACCGAACGGGTCGATCAATTCGCCGTCTTCGCCCCGCGCCATCGCATTAATGGTCAGGTCGCGCCGGGCCAGATCCTCTTGCAGTGACACGCCAGGATGAAAATCGACCGCGAACCCATGGTAACCATGCCCCTGTTTACGCTCGGTGCGCGCGAGCGCGTACTCCTCACCGGTTTGCGGGTGCAGAAACACCGGGAAGGAGGCACCCACCTGACGATATCCCTGTTGCAGCAATGCCTCGGGTGTACTGCCCGTTACCACCCAGTCGCGTTCGCGCACCTCCAGGCCGAGTAATTCGTCACGCACCGCACCGCCAACCAGGTAAGTGACCGCTTTCATCCCGGCATCAACCGGAGGCGCGTTGCCGCCAGTCATCCAGGCGTCGCTGATGCTTTGATCCCGTCAGGTAGGCCGGAACTTCAGCTTTGATCGAATGAGGCGTAATACCCAGCTCGGGCAGGGCATTGTGCTGGCTGACATTGTCGATTTGCAGCGACTTGTAGTTGTCGCTGGAAAAGGGTTTGCCGGGAACAAAATCCATCACCCAGGCCTGCAGCCGGGAAAGCACATCGGGCAGGCCGATGATCCAGCGCCGCCGCCCGCTGCAACGGGCGGTCCAACTCACCAGTTCAGATAGTGTATATACCTTGGGCCCAACCAACTCCAGGGTGCGGCCAATGGTCCATGGCGCGGTCAGGATCTCTCCGATGGCCGTGACGACATCCCTAACCCACACCGGCTGCAATCGTGAATCGGGACAGGCCAGAGGCATTACCGGTGTCCACTTGAGCAGACCGGCAAAACGGTTGAAGAACGCATCGCCGTCACCAAAAATGACCGACGGCTGAATCAGGGTCACATTGAGGAAATCCGCCTGCCGCAGCAAGTCCTCCGCTTTGCCCTTGCTGACCAGATAGTGGCTTTTACCTTTGCCCGCGTTCAGCGCGCTGACCTGGATGACCCGTTGTACGCCGACTGGTGCGGCAACCCTCGATCAGGTTCTCCACGGTACCCACATGCACCTTGTGGAAACCCTTTCCGTTACGTCCGCTTTCATTCAATATCCCAATCAGATTTATGACGGCGTCCGCTCCAGCCAACAAGGGCGTCAGGTTCTCGACGGTCGGCGCTGGCATCGGCTTCAGTTCGACGCCGGGCACCAACCGCAGCGGGCCACAGCGGCTGACATTGCGGCAGGGCACAACGCAACTGTGCCCCCGGCTCGATAGTTCCGGCAACAAATGCTGTCCGACAAAACCTGTGGCGCCAAGCAAGACGATTCGCATGTTATTTCCCCGACTGGGTTGTCGCTTTTGGGTCCGGGCAAAGGACTTCGGCAAATGCCGCCGCCCCGGCCGTTGTATTCATGGTACCGGAATCCAGGGCAGGCATGCGTGAAGCGAGCCGCCGCACTGGGTGTTGCAGGCGCCAGTCGTAGATGGTTGCGAAGGCCAGCACCCGCGGAATGTAGTCCCGGGTTTCGAAATACGGCAGATTTTCAATCCAAACGGCGGCATCCTTCATGGGCAGCGCATCCTGCCAGCGTTCCACTGCCGCCGGTCCGGCATTGTAGGCGCCCAGGACCAGTACCGGATTGTTGCCAAAACGATCCATTAGCTCGCGCAAGAATGCGGTTCCGAAAAGAATATTATCCTCTGCTCGCAGCAGTTGCTCGCTGCCTTTATAAGTATACGCATGACGACGTGCCACCTGGGCAGCGGTCCCGGGCGACACTTGCATCAAACCACGCGCGCCGGCCGGCGAAATTGCGTCTTCGGCCATGGCGCTTTCCGCACGCAATAATCCCAGCACCCAAGCCGCATCCAGCCCTCTTTTGCCGGCCTGTTTTGTAACCAATGGGGCAAAAGTCAGCGGGAAGCGCCACTCATACCAGTTTCGATCACCACTGCGGGCCAGGGCCGGAATGGCCAGGTCAGGCCAACCCTGCTGGCTCGCCAGTGCGGCGGCGAGCCGCAGCTCATCCGGGTTAAAGCGGTTCAGGAGCAGATTCCATTCCCGGCGTGCCCAGTCTTTCAAGCCTGCCACGCCCAGCGCAGTCACACGACGGAGCCTTGGCTGATTGCTGAAACGGTCCAGTTCGGGTGCGCCAATCCTGGGTCCCTGCGGACAAATGGAATACGGCCGGCCGAGGAAATCGGCGGCGAGAAAACCATAATAGCTTGCGTCAAGGGAAAGTTCCTTCAGCAAGCTTATGGCATGATCCGTATCGCCCAGTTCCAGGCGCGCCCTTGCATCCCAATAACGCCAACGATCGCTGCCCTTGAGTTCGTCACTCATCGCAGCAACGGCAATGGTCACCTCTGACCAGTTGTTTTTTGCCAGGCCAATCCTGGCCCACCACTCCAGCAAGCTGTCATCCCGTGCCGCCTGGGGTACGGAGTGCAACCGCACGACTGCATCCGGCGCGCTGGCCACCGCCGACCACAGGGCAATATCCCGCAAAATGGCGCCGCGCTGAGTTTCACCCCAATGTATCTTTCCGTCCAGCCGTGTGAACAGTGTCCATGCAAGGTCGGCGTCATGTCGTGCCAGATACTGCAGGCCAAACCGGGTGATGTCTCTGGCCTTTTCCTGGTCTGGCCACTGCCGCGCCCGGTCCAGCCGGCGATAGCCTTCCAGTTCCTGCTGTTGCCAGCGATCGACCCACACCCGGTCATGATAGGAAGCAAACCGCGCCAGGTAGAGTGTCAGCCGCGGGTTGCGCTCTTCCATGGCCCGCCGGATGCGCAGCCAGGCAAGCTCCGGTGTAATGCCGTTCGCCTTACGTAGCCAGGTGAACACCGGGTCGCACGCATCGGGTTGCGAATGGCCAACAGCCCACAATTTCTGAGCCTGTGACAGCAACTGAGCGGTATCGCCACGTTGAATCCTCGCCTGGGCCAGGAAACACTGAATCTCGGTATCCTGCTCACCCGGTGCATACTGCAGCAGATCGTCCCACCGCCCCTTCTGTCCCAGCGTGCGCAACCATGCTCGGCGCAAGCCAGGGGCAAAAGCCCAGTCGGCGTGGGCGTCGAGAAATGCGGCCATTTCCGCCGCATCGACGGTTGCGCGGCGGAAACGGTAATCTTCATATTGCAGGTAGGGATATAAGACAAAATCGGCCAGCCCGTCCTTGATCTGGAGAAAACCGGCACGGTCACCTCTGCTCGCAGCCTGCCAGGCGCGTTTGAACTGCTCCAGCCCCGGGTCGGCTGCCTGTCCTTGCTGCGCCGGCAAAGGCAGTGCCAACAGAAGTGTCAGTAAAAAAACATAACGCCTCAATTGTGGTTTTCCAGAGTCCGCGCATCAATGCTGATGACCGGTCGCATGGCTCGCCTCAAACGAATGGTGGATGGCAATTCCAGCTCCAGCTCAACCGGACAGTGGTCTGAATAGCTGACCTCGATCACCTTCGCCTTATGGCCGGAAATCGACCGGCTGATGAGGATGTGATCAATGGCGCGCTGCGGTTGCCAGGAAGGATAGCTGGCAAGGTCACAGGTGGGCGCCGACAGTTCCAGTTGCGCACAAAAATCCTGCAAATCGCGGCTGCTGATGAGAGCGTTCAGATCACCCATCACGATCAGGTGGCGGCAGCTTTTGAACTGGTTACACAGAAATGCCAATTGCAGTTTGCGTGCCCTTTTGCCCAGTGCCAGATGGACCACGGCGACCACCAGTGTCTCCTCGCCCTTGCCGAAGCTAATGACCAGGGATCCCCGCCCCGGGATGGCGCCCGGCAAACGGAATTCCTCCACCGCATCGGGTTCGAAACGGCTCAGAAAGCCATTGCCGGCAAACGCGACCGATCCGACTTTGCGGTTGGACTGATGACACCAGAAGGGCATGGCCGCATGTGTGGCAAGGTAGCGCGACTGGTTGATGAAGCCGGATCTCAGGCTGCCCGAATCGACCTCCTGCAAGGCAACCATATCGTAAGGGGTGACCATCGCAGCGATGGCATCAAGATTCACCGTGCGCTGACTGTGTGGCAGAATCTGGCGCCAACTGTGCGTGACATACTGATGGTAATGCGCGGTTGACGTTCCTGCCTGTATATTGAAGCTTATCAAACGAAGCTTCTGTGGACCCTCCGGCCCTGATGGCGAATGATGCACTTCGAAAGTTTATCGCACCCGGCACGTTTCTGTTTTGCAAGCATACATAAGGAATGCCAGTTTAATTTGAGCCACCGTCTGCCGGTATCGTCTCCGCGGCAGCGGCCGCCTGGGCGCCCGCTGCTGCCTTATGTTCAGCAGATTCCAGCGAGACCAGATAATCGACCACATCGAGCATCACATCGTAGCTGGCAAGCGCTTCGTTGCCGGCTACCAGGTATTTTCCGTTTACGATCAGGCTGGGCGTACCCTGCACGCCATCGGCCTGGACCTCACGCTGCCCTTTGCGCAATATCGCGTCAACTGCGAAAGACTTGGAGGTGGCCACGAATTTTTCCGGATCGACCCCATACGCGGAATAAAATGCGGCCAGTTCCTCGATACTGCGCGGCACCTCCCTGGCTTTCCATAATTTGTCCATGAGCGCAGTGTGGGATGCGTCGGCGATGCCCATCAATTCCGCCGTGACATAAGCCCGGGCGTACATCTCCCATGAGCCGTGGCCAAAAACGACGGGGATGCGTTTGAAGACTACGTTTTCAGGTTTGCGCTTCAGCCAATTGCTGATGAACGGCTCAAACGATCCGCAATGTGGACACATGTAGCTGAAAGCTTCCGCCACTTCCACCTTGTCACCGCTGCGGACCGGTGCATTCTCGATGACCTTATAGTGAACGCCTTCCTCGTACTTGGGCTTCGGCGCCGCCTGGGCAAGCAACATATTGCTGACCAAAAGGAAACATATGCCGGGCAGCAGCATCAGGCCAATCGCTTTCTTGTTCATTCCATCACTCCATTTGATCTACTGCCGGGCGGAAAACGGAAATTCACACGGCCTTGTCAACAGACCTCAGACAATGCAATCAGTTCAGTCGTCAGCGCGATACAGGCCTTCGATGTAACTTGCAACTGCATTGATTTCATTATCTTTCAAAGCGGTAGCCACGCCATTCATGACCTGGCTGTTGACATCCTTCTCGCCCCAGTTCGTGCCCGCACGGAATCGTGTCAGCGAACTTACGATATATACCGCATGTTGGCCTCTCAGCGCGGGGTACCCCGCCAATGGGATACCTTCACCCGCTGGCCCATGACATGCCATACAAGCCGGAACTCCGGATTCGGCATTGCCCGCCCGCCACAACTTCTCACCGCTTTTCACCAGGGACTCATCCGCAACGCCGCCCTTGATGACCTGCGACGAGAACCAGGCAGCGATATCGTCAATGTCCTGCTCGCTGATCGCGGCGACGATACCGGCCATCTCGGGCACCGGGCGCGCTCCTGACTTGATCAGGTTGAACTGGCGCACGATATAATCGGCGTGCTGTCCCGCCAGTTTTGGCCATTGCGGCACCGTGCTGTTACCGTCGGCACCATGGCATGCGGCACAGATTGCGGCTTTGGCCTGACCGGCGCTGGCATCACCCTGGGCAACGGCGTGCAGGCTGGTGAGTAGCAGCAGGCCGGCAGTAGCGACCCGGCAGAAAAACTTCATGCGGTAATCTCCTGGATTATTCATTAAACCATCTCGCTAGCAATCTGTCGGCACCAGGACTGCTAGAATGGGCGGACATTATCGCGGTTTCGCCCGCAACGTTCCAGCAAATCCAGGCGATCGCTATGAACCCCGAGAAAGCTGATCACAATCCTTACCGCTCGGCTGTCTATGTCATCAATGCGCACAAACTGGCGCAACTGCCCAAAGATGAAGGCATGGAAGTGGCATTTGCGGGACGCTCGAATGCCGGGAAATCCAGCGCCATCAACGCACTTACCGAGCAAAAATCGCTGGCAAGGACCAGCAAGACCCCAGGCCGCACGCAGCAGATCGTCATCTTCGATATCGACCAGAAACGCCGCATTGCCGATCTTCCCGGTTACGGATACGCCAAAGTGCCGGCCAAGCTGCGCGCCCATTGGCAACAGGTATTGCAACGCTATTTTGCCACACGCGAAGCGCTGCGAGGTGTCGTACTGGTAATGGACATCCGCCATCCCCTGCGCCCATTCGATCGACAGATGCTCAACTGGTGCGAACACAGCGGCATACCCTGCCACGTGCTGCTGACCAAGGCCGATAAGCTGAAACGTGGACCCGCACAAGCAACCTTGTTGAAGGTCAACCAGTACTTGCCCCCCGGAGCCACGGCACAGACCTTTTCCGCCAGCAAGGGACAAGGCAAAAACGAGCTGATTTCACGCCTGAATGAATGGTATGAAATCGAGACAGATGAATCCGGTTCCCCTGATCAGGCGGCACGCGATAAAATCGGATTTCAAAACACAGGAGCCAGACCATGAGCTTTCCCTCCACCCGCATGCGGCGCATGCGCGCTTCTGCATTTTCCCGCAGAATGATGCGCGAAACGCGGCTTTCCCCCGATGATCTCATCTGGCCGGTGTTTGTATTGGAAGGAGACGATGCCGTCGAAGCGGTGTCTTCCATGCCGGGCGTGGAGCGCATGACCATCGACCGCCTGCTGCCGGCGGCGCGTCATTGTTATGAACTGGGAATTCCCGCCATTGCACTGTTTCCTGTCGTATCCAGCGACTGCAAATCCGAGGACGCACGCGAGGCGTGGAATCCGGAAGGGCTGGCGCAAAGAGCGGTTGTGGCTTTGAAGGAAAGCCTGCCGCAACTGGGCGTGATCACCGACGTGGCGCTGGATCCATTTACCACCCACGGTCAAGACGGTTTGATCGATGAAGCCGGTTACGTGATGAACGATGTAACGATCGATGTGCTGGTCAAACAGGCTCTGTCACATGCCGAGGCAGGTGTGGATGTGGTCGCGCCTTCGGACATGATGGACGGCCGCATCGGCGCTATCCGCCAGGCCCTGGAGACCGAAGGCTTTCCCAATACGAAAATACTCGCTTACTCGGCCAAATACGCATCGAGCTTTTACGGACCCTTTCGCGACGCGGTGGGTTCCAGCGGCAACCTGGGCAGCGGCGACAAGTATTCCTACCAGATGGATCCTGCCAACAGCGATGAAGCCTTGCGCGAGGTCAGGCTGGATCTCGAGGAAGGGGCCGACATGGTGATGGTCAAACCAGCCTTGCCCTATCTCGATATCGTCCGCCGTGTCAAAGACCGCTTTGGTGTACCCACCTTTGCTTACCATGTGTCGGGTGAATACTCGATGTTGAAGGCGGCGGCAGCCAATGGTTGGCTCGACGAGGAAAAGGTCGTGCTGGAAGCGTTGACATCCATCCGCCGCGCGGGAGCGGATGGTATCCTGACGTATTACGCCATCCAGGCGGCGCAATGGCTGAACGACCGGGCCTGATCCGGCTGGCGGTTTTCGGCCAGCCGGTGGCACAGTCGTTGTCGCCTGCCATCCACCGGCAATTCGCACAGCAATTTGGCCTTGCCATCGACTACCGGGCCATCGAGAGCGGGGCCGAAGAGTTCACCCACAAGTTGAAGGAGCTGATCCTGGCGGGTGGCCGGGGCTGTAATGTCACGGTTCCGTTGAAACACCAGGCCTGGCAATTCGCCCAGCGATCCAGCCGCGTTGCGCAACAGGCGCAAGCGGCGAATACGCTGGTGTTCGACGGTCCGGAGGGTTGTTTCGCCGATAATACCGATGGCCGCGGATTGATCCGGGACCTGTCCAGAAATCTGTCAACGCCCCTGGCCAACAGCCGCATTGCGATCATCGGCGCCGGCGGCGCGGCTGCCGGCATACTGGGCGACCTGCTGCAACAGACGCCAGCCGAAATCGTCATCGCCAACCGCAGCCTGGAACGCGCGCGGGCGCTGGTGCTGAGGTTTGCCGCCTTTGGCAGATTGTCGTGCTGCGCGTTGGATCAGCTCGAGGCACAGGCGTCATTTGACCTGCTCATCAACGCGACCTCACTGGGACATTCCGGCCTTTGCCCCGATCTGTCCGCCGCGTTGCTCGCGCCCGGTGGCCTGTGTTACGACCTCAATTACGGGCAAGCGGCAGATCCCTTGCGGACATGGTGCAACAGCGCGGGAATCCGCTACCAGGACGGCTTGGGCATGCTGGTGGAACAGGCTGCGGTTTCGTTCACGCTGTGGACAGCAAAGCATCCAGACAGCGGGCCGGTCCTGCAGCGGCTGCGTCAGCACCCGCCAAACAGCAGGCCACAGGAAGGCTGCTAGGGAGATTTTCGGCGCAAGGTTTCGATCGAGCTGCGAACCGTGATCACGGCCTGTAACAACAGCAGCGCAGGAAGCACCAGCAGCAAGGTTTTCTGCAGGTAGACCATTGGCAGCCCTCCGGCTTCACGCGAGCCTTCATGACCGGCCCATGATGTCGCCACATAGGGCCAGGCAATCAAACAGCAGAAACACACATACCGGCACCAGGAGAATTAGCGTGCCGATCAGGTCGACGAAGGCTTTATGCCGTGGCGTCATATCGCGATAATAGATATCCACCCGCACATGATCATCGGTCTGCAGCGCCCAGGCCGCGGCCAGCATAAACACAATGGCGTGCAAATCCGTCACGCTTTCCTGAAACCAGATCCAGCCCAGGTTAAAGCCGTAGCGCAGCACCACAATGACAAATGTCATCAAGACCATCAGCAAGGTCAGCCAGGCAACCCCTTTGCCGATGAAAGCAATGAACCGTCCCAACCAGCCGCCATCGAAAGCGGTTTCGACGGGTGCCGTTTCACGCATCATCGGGCGCTACTTCCACTCCTTGACCTTCCAATAAACCGGACGCACAGGCTCCAATCCTTTACTGGGCGAGGTTTCGAGCACGCCGTCGCCATCGGTGTCGATGTAGTAATACGGCACGCCGCCCTTGGGCACGATCTTGACCATATACACCTGCCCGTTGAGGCTGTACTCCTCGACCCTGCGTTCCTCTTCCTCGTGGATGGTGACCGTAGGCTCGACCTGCTCGTCCTGGACTTTTGGCGGCAGCGGTTCCTCGTTCGTATCCAAAGGCGGAATTTCCGGCGGTTTTTCGAGGTCTTCCTGCGCCGCCACTTGCACTGAAGCAAACATCAGCACCGTGCCGGCCAGGGCAAGCCAGCACAGGTATGGGGGTCTTTTCAATTTCATTGGCTTCATTCCTTTCTTCTCCTGCCGGATTGGACCGCATGCCGGCCAAAACATCGCGCGCCGCAAGAACTGTGTCCAGGCCCTATAATAACAGACCTGAAGTCGATCCAATTGCTGGCAAACCAGGAGCCTGGATGCGAAACACGCATGAAGAATAGCCGCCCCGTTTTATACCTTGTCGACGGTTCCTCATATCTGTACCGGGCATTCCACGCGCTGCCCAACCTGAGCAACAGCCACGGCGTACCTACCGGTGCATTGCTGGGTGTGGCCAATATGCTGCGCCGCCTGCTGAACGAAGATAAGCCCGAATATGTTGCGGTGGTGTTTGACGCCAAAGGCCCGACATTCCGGCATGATCTATACGCCGAGTACAAAGCCAACCGCCCACCCATGCCGGCCGAACTGTCCAGCCAGATGGAAGCCATCCTGGACTTCGTTCGGCTACTGGGCCTGCCGTTGATACAGGTTCCGGGCGTAGAAGCCGATGACGTCATCGGCACTTTGTCGCGTTTGGCGGAGCAGCAGGGAATGGATTGCGTGATCTCAACCGGCGACAAAGACCTGGCACAACTGGTCAGTGACCGCACCACGCTGGTCAACACCATGACCGACACCCGTTTGGACCGCACGGCGGTAAAAGAGAAGTTCGGCGTCACCCCGGAACAGATCGTGGATTACCTGACCTTGACCGGGGACCAATCGGACAACATACCCGGCGTGGACAAAGTCGGCCCCAAAACCGCCGCCAAGTGGCTGGATACGTACCGCTCACTCGACCAGTTGCTGGCACAGGCAGACGAAATTGGCGGCAAAGTGGGTGAAAATCTGCGCGCCGCAAGCTCAAGGCTGCCCCTGTCCAGGCAACTGGTGACGATCCGGCGTGACCTCGAACTGGCTGAAACTCCGGCTGAGCTGGTGCGCCAAGCAGTAGATGAGGCCGGCCTGCGCGAGGCGCTGAAACGCTTTGAGTTCAATAGTTGGCTGAAGGATTTGGGTGAGGAGGATAACCCCACCGAAGCATCAGTGGCCAAGGACTATCAGACGATTTTCCAGGCCAGCGACCTGGATCAATTGATCGAACAACTGCAAGCGGCGGCGCTGATTGCGGTCGATACCGAGACCACCAATCTCGACCCCATGGCGGCGGAACTGGTGGGATTCAGTTTCTCTATTACGCCCGGAAAAGCCTTTTACATTCCCGTTGGCCACAGCTACCCCGGAGCGCCGGAGCAATTGGACCGTGACCGGGTCATCGGCAAACTGAAACCCCTGCTGGAGGACCCGCAACGCCCCAAGGTCGGCCAGCACATCAAGTACGACATGAATGTGTTGTCCAACTACGGCGTCAGCGTTCAGGGTGTCGCCTTTGACACCATGCTCGAATCCTATGTGTTCAACGCCACCGGCAGCCGCCATGACATGGACTCCCTGGCGCTGAAATACCTGGGCTGCCAGACCGTGCATTACGAAGACATTGCCGGCAAAGGCGCCAAACAGATTCTGTTCAGTGAAGTCCCCATCGAGGTAGCAAGCCACTATGCCGCCGAAGACGCCGACATCACCCTGGCCCTGCATGAGCACCTGTGGCCGCGCCTGCAACAGGAACCGGCACTGGCCAATGTTCTGCTCGACATCGAGATTCCTCTGATTCCGGTATTGGCCCGCATGGAACAGCGTGGCGTGCTTATCGACGGCCAGGTGCTGGCGCAGCAAAGCGCGGAGTTGAACCGGCAGATACATGATCTTGAACAGCAAGCCCATGCAGCAGCGGGCCAGGACTTCAACCTTGCTTCCCCCATGCAGTTGCAGCAGATCCTGTTTGAAAAGCAGGGCTTGCCGGTGGTACGCAAAACCCCAAAGGGACAGCCTTCGACCGCTGAAGATGTGCTGCAGGAACTGGCGCAGGAGTATGAACTCCCACGCCTGATCCTGGAGTACCGTTCATTGTCCAAGTTGAAGTCCACCTATACGGATCGTTTGCCCGAGCAGATCAACCCGCGCACCGGGCGTGTGCATACCTCATACCACCAGGCGGTGGCGGCTACCGGCCGGCTCTCTTCCAGCGACCCGAACCTGCAGAATATTCCGATTCGGACACCACAGGGCCGGCGTATCCGGCAGGCCTTCATTGCACCCCCCGGCTGCCTGATCATGGCTTGCGACTACTCACAAATCGAGTTGCGCATCATGGCGCACCTGTCCGGCGATGAAGGGCTGCTCAAGGCCTTCCAAAGCGGGGTGGATGTCCACCAGGCCACGGCCAGCGATGTGTTCGAAGTGCCCTATGATGCGGTCGGCAAGGATCAGCGCCGCGCCGCCAAGGCGATCAATTTCGGGCTGATGTACGGCATGTCGGCATTTGGGCTGTCACGTCAGCTCAATATCGGCCGGGCACAAGCCCAGGCATACATGGACAATTATTTCCTGCGCTATCCGGGCGTGCAGCAGTTCATGGAAGACACCCGTGAGCGGGCGCGCGAGCACGGCTACGTGGAAACCTTGTTTGGCCGGCGGCTTTATCTGACGGACATCAAGGCCAGCAACATGCAACGCCGCCAGGGCGCCGAGCGTGCGGCCATCAATGCGCCGATGCAGGGCACGGCGGCCGACATCATCAAGCGCGCGATGATCACGGTGGATGGCTGGTTGCAGCAGGAAATGCCGCAAGCGCATCTGGTCATGCAGGTGCACGACGAGCTGGTATTCGAGGTGCCCGAGGATCAATTACAACGGCTGCGGGATGGTGTCGTAGAACGCATGTCGGCGGCAGCCGATCTGCAGGTGCCTTTGGTGGTCGACACCGGCTACGGACCCGATTGGGACACCGCCCACTAGTGGACTGTAACGTAAGACCAGAATGAGCGCAGGAATTTCGCTCTGGCGCCGGCTCCTGTTCTGGTCGCTGTTGCCCATCTCTGGCGTGCAGGGCCTGAGGCTGCGCCGGTCGGCCAGGAGATTGCCTCCGCCTCCAGCGAAGCTCAGCGGTGCGTTTGGGCAGGGCCCGCTGATTCATCTGCTGGCATTGGGAGACTCCATCATTGCCGGCGTTGGCGCCCAGCGGCAGGAGCAGACCTTGCCTTTGCAGTTTGGTCAGGCCTTGTCATCCAGGTTGGGCTTGCACGTCGAATGGCATGTGCAAGGGGAGAATGGCATGAATCTGGCCGGCCTGTTGGTGTGTCTGAGTTCGCTTGGTTCCGATCAGCCTGCCGATATCATCCTGGTGTCGATCGGAGTGAACGATGTCACCGGTCTGAGCACCACAGGCAGGTGGCGACGGCAACTGCAACTGCTGGTAAGGCTGATACGATCACGATGGCCCGAGGCGCTGGTGGTTTTTGCCGGCCTGCCACCGATGGGCCAGTTTCCGTTACCGCCGCAACCCCTGCGCTTCAGCCTGGGCCTGAGAGCCGCGACCTTTGACCTCATTGCCAAAAACGTGCTGGCCAGGCAAAGCCGGATGTTGCATATCCCCACAGAAATCAGTTCGGGGCAGGATTTTTGCGAAGACGGATTTCATCCCTCGGCTGAGGCCTATGCGATTTGGGGTGCTGAATTGGCCCGGCGGGTCGCGCATGATGTGCCACTGCATCGGCCTGGAAGTGCATAAGGCAGTCTGATGTTCACCGCGGCCCGCAGGCCCTGACCGAAATGGCGCAGGGCTGTTACAGGGCAGATGGGCTTTTTGTTTCATTCGCGGTGCGGCACGGCCGCAATATGACGTTTGCCGAAAAAGAACTGGAACGGAATATGGCTGCGTAGAGCCCACGCTTTTTCATCGTGATGTGCGCCAGGAAAAGCGAAATACAGCAGGTCCTGGCCTTCCCGGTATCCGCGGCTCAACAGCAAAGCCCGCATGTCACGAGTGACTTCATAGTTATCCTGCGGCCAGCCACTGTCGAGATAGATCTTTACATTGCGAGGCGCATCGGCCGCAACACGCTGCTGCAGATCGTCCCGCCAGCCAAATGTACTGGACAGGCAAGCCGTCATCCCAAACACGTCAGGCCACTGCCAGGCCAGGTAGAGCGAGGCGACGCCCCCTAGCGACGAACCCATGACGGCGGTATTTTCCTGTCCGGCGAGCGTCCGAAATGTCACGTCAATTCGTGGCTTCAAGGTTTTTGCGACGAAACGGCCATAAGCCTCGTAACCCGGATAGGTATATTCCTTTTCCCGCTCACGCGGATAGATGCCGACGGCGATGACCTTGTCGATGACATTCATGGCATTGAGCACCCTCAGCGTCTCCCCGATGCGCCAGCCCGCTCCGCTGAATGACTCTTTGGCGAAGAACACATTCTGACCATCCTGCAGATACAGAACCGGGTACCGTTTCAAAGGATTTTCCTGATACCCGGGCGGCGTAAATACATGGAATGTATGTCTTGCGCCGGTTTCGGGGGCGGCCAATTCATCTATCCCGCATGGGCTGCAGCCGCGGTCATCGTGGAAATAGGGGTAAATGTCGTGGATCCGCGCCTCGTGCGCCAGGATCAGGTAATTGTTACCGCGCGCCCAGGTGGCGGCGTCTTTGGTAATCAATACCGGTTTGAAATAACTGAAGGCGTGATCAATCGAAAACCTGAATTCCGAGCAGTCACCGTTGTCGGTAGTTGTGTTGGGTTCGATATCGGTGTTCCAGTCCGAGTCGCTGCGCAGCACCACGCGACCACTTCCGGAAGGATAATAAACGCGCACAACGACATCCTGCTGCAGCGGACGTTTTTGTTGCACCAGATCGGAAACCACGTCTGAAACCTCTGATGGTTGATTGCGTGACCGCGGTATCGGCACCGCGCCAGCACGAGCTGGCGTCTTGATTTTGCACGATCCGGACTCATTTATCACCTGGCTCATTCGGGGGTTTTTGGCCGGGCGCCAGCCCGGCTCGATCAGGCGTATCTGGCCTGCGGTCGGCCATGACGGCAACCGGAGGTTTATACTTGCCCTCCACTGGAGAAATTCTAATGGCTGGGAAAAGAAGAATACTAATCGTCATTGGCCTGCTCCTCTTCGCAGCCCTGGCCGTGTCGATCTGGTCGCGTTTCAAGGACGAGGAACGCGCGACGGCTTTGACACTTTATGGCAACGTCGACATCCGCGAGGTTCAACTGGCGTTTCGCGTTCCTGGGCGGTTGCAGAGGATGCTTTTCGATGAAGGCGACCCCGTTAGCGCGGGCGAACTTGTCGCCGAAATGGACCCCCAGCCGTATCGGGACGCACTTGCGGTCGCGGTCGCGCGCGTGCAACAGGCAAATGCCAACCTGGAGAAGCTGAAAACGGGCACCCGTCCTCAGGAGGTCGCACGCGCACAGGCTGCCGTACAGGAAGCCCAGGCGGCATACGACAATGCCGAGAGCGACCTGAAGCGGCAGAGCGGCCTGCTCGAAACCGGCGCGGCCAGCGAAAAAGTGCGTGACGCGGCGCGGGCACGGCGCGATGAAATGTCAGCCAGGCTTGCCGCAGCCAAACAGGCTCTCGGCTTGGCCAGGGAAGGCTTCCGCGCCGAGGATATTACCGCTGGCCAGGCCGATCTGGCAGCCGCAACTGCGCAAAAAGCGATCATTGAGACACAACTGGATGACACGAAGCTGCTCGCCCCCAGCAGCGGGACCCTGATTTCGCGCATACACGAGCCGGGCAGCATGCTCGCGACGGGCATGCCGGTATATTCCCTGTCGTTGCGCGACCCGGTTTATGTGCGCGCCTATGTCGATGAGCTGCAGCTCGGCAAGATCGCCCCCGGCATGAAGGTCACAATTGCAACGGATTCCTCCGATACCGTATACCAGGGCAAGATTGGCTTTATCTCACCGCGGGCGGAATTCACACCGCGCAGCGTGGAGACGACAGCGCTTCGCACTGATCTCGTTTACCGCCTGCGCATCGTGGTCAGTAACGGCGACGAAGGCTTGAGACAAGGGATGCCCGTTACGGTCCACGTTCCCCTCGATTCAACCACCAGATAGCCGCAATGACCGCCGCGGTGGAAATCGTTGCAGCCGGCAAACGATTCGGCGACATCGAGGCGCTGCACGCGATCGATGCCAGTATTGAGCGGGGAAGCCTCACGGGTCTGGTCGGGCCGGACGGCGCGGGAAAGACAACGCTGATGCGCATGCTCGCCGCTCTGATGACACCCACCAGCGGCCGCATCAGTGTCGCCGGCTGCGACGTCACCGCGGAACCGGACCAGGTCCATGAACTCACGGGTTACATGCCGCAGCGCTTTGGCCTCTATGAGGATCTCTCCGTCATCGAGAACCTGCGTCTTTATGCTGACCTGCGCAAGATCACCGATACCGGGCGCGAGGGAACCTTCGAGCGGCTGCTCGAGTTCACGCAGTTGGAGCCGTTCAAAAGCCGCCTCGCGGGCCGCCTTTCGGGCGGCATGAAACAAAAACTCGGGCTCGCCTGTGCGCTGATGGGAAAGCCGGAAGTCCTGTTGCTTGACGAGCCCAGCGTTGGCGTCGATCCGGTCAGCCGAAGAGAACTCTGGCAGATGGTTGGCGAACTTACCCGCCAGGAGATCACCGTCATCTGGTCGACGGCCTACCTCGACGAAGCCGAACGCTGCGAAAATGTCCTGTTGCTCAATGAAGGCCGGCTCGAATTCGCTGGCAAGCCACGTGATCTGACACAACGGCTGCATGGCCGCAGCTTCAGGATCACGGGCATCGCCAACGATCGCCGCGCCGTGCTCGCCGAAGCGCTCGATCTTCGTGAGATCTGCGATGGCGTCATTCAGGGTGAATCCGTGCGTGCAGTGCTGCGCGAAGATGGCAACCGTGCCGTGCTCGATGCGCTTGCGGCCAGGCATCACGGGCTTGTAGAGCCCGTTGCTCCACGCTTCGAGGACGCATTCATCGACTTGCTGGGCGGTGGTCCGGGGGGTCACTCGGCCATCGCGGAAAAAATGCCCATGGTCACGCTGGAACTCGAAACCGCCGTAAGCTGCCAGAATCTGACCAAACGCTTTGGTGCGTTCGTGGCGGCCGATGACGTCAGCTTCGAAGTCAAGAAAGGTGAGATCTTCGGCCTTCTGGGACCCAATGGTGCCGGCAAATCGACGACCTTCAAGATGCTTTGCGGCCTGCTCAAGCCCAGTTCCGGCGTGGCGAAAGTTGCCGGACACGATCTGCGCCATGCACCGAGCCGCGCGAAGCTCGCACTCGGGTACATGGCGCAAAAATTCTCCCTTTACGGATTGTTGTCCGTACGTCAGAACCTCGAATTCTTTTCCGGAGTTTACGGCCTCGAAGGCAGGACCCGCCGCGAACGTATTGACGAGATGATCACAACCTTCGAATTGCAGCGCTACCTCAGCGCGTCGCCCGATGATCTGCCCCTTGGCTACAAACAGCGTCTGGCGCTGGCGTGCGCGCTGATGCACCGTCCTCCGGTATTGTTTCTCGATGAGCCCACCTCCGGAGTGGATCCCATCACGCGGCGTGAGTTCTGGACGCACATCAACGGGCTCGTGCGCCGCGGGGTTACCGTTCTCGTTACCACTCATTTCATGGACGAGGCCGAGTACTGCGACCGTGTCGCACTGATGTATCGGGCCAAGCTGATTGCGCTGGATCCACCGGATGTGCTCAAGACGCGCACGGCTACTGAAGAATGCCCCGAGCCAACCATGGAGGATGCATTTATCGCTCTCGTCAAGGCAGCCGGTATTCCGGAGAGGCGAGCTGCATGAGCGATACCATCCGCCACGAACCCGTGTCCCGGTTCGATCTGCGCCGGCTGTTCGCGCTCACGCGCAAGGAAGCCTTGCAGGTAGTGCGCGATCCCTCGGCGATATTGATCGCATTCGTGCTGCCGATCGTGCTGCTCTTTCTGTTCGCCTTTGCGGTTTCGCTGGACGTTCGCAATATCCGCATCGGTGTCGTCCTGGAGAGCGATACCGTGGAAGCGCAATCGCTGGCGGCGGCATTCGGCGCGACGCGGTATTTCGACGTGACTCCGGCGCGTGACCGGCGCGAAATCGAGCCCCGGCTTGTTGCCGGAGAAATGCACGGGATGGTGGTGATTCCGCAGGACTTCGAATCGCGGCTTGCTGGCGGGAACCGCGGACCCATCGTGCAGATCATTACCGACGCGACCCAGCCGAATACGGCAAGCTTCGTTGGCGGCTACGCGCAGAGCGTGGTCGCCACCTGGCTTGCCAGCCAGGGCAGGGGCATGGGCTTGCCAATCACGCTCGAGCCCCGCTACTGGTTCAACGCCGAGCTGGAGAGCCGCCGGTTTCTCCTTCCCGGTGCGATTGCCATCGTCATGGCGATGATCGGCACCTTGCTGACGGCGATGGTCGTGGCCCGTGAATGGGAACGCGGAACGATGGAAGCCTTGATGTCGACACCGGCGAGCATTCCTGAAATCCTGCTCGGCAAGCTGCTGCCGTATTTCATCCTGGGACTGATCGCAACAGCGGGGTGCGCGCTGGCGACAGTGATTCTTTTCGGCGTGCCTCTGCGCGGTTCCTGGCTGGCCTTGCTGCTGCTGAGCGCTACATTCCTTGTGCCCGCGCTCGGGCAAGGCCTGCTGATATCGGCGCTGTCGCGAAACCAGTTTGTCGCCGCGCAGATTGCACTGATCTCGGGTTTCCTCCCGGCGCTGCTGCTATCCGGCTTTCTGTTCGAGATCGACAGCATGCCGATTGCGATCCGCGCGCTTACGCACATCGTCGCCGCGCGCTACTTCGTTGCCTCGCTGCAAACCGTGTTCATGGCCGGCGACGTGTGGCCACAGTTTCTGCCGGACATGTTGGCGATGCTGATGATCGGCGCCGTGTTCTTCACCGTCGCGGCGCTTAAAACGCGTAAGAGCCTGGACCTGTGATCACGCGGCTCACGGCACAGATCATCAAAGAGCTCCTGAGCTTGTTGCGGGACCCAAAGAGCCGCATGACCCTGGTCGGTCCACCGCTCCTGCAGCTCTTCATATTTGCTTTCGCGGCAACGCTGGACGTGACCAACGTCAGCCTGGCGGTACTCAACGATGATTCCGGACGCTGGTCACAGGAAATGATCCAGCGTCTCGAAGCCGCCCCTTTTGTGAGCAGCCTCGTTCACGTCGAGACGCCGGCGGAACTCGCAGCACTGATCAATAAGCGTGAAGCGATTGCGGTGATTCACTTCCCTGCCGATTTCTCGCGCGATATTGCGGCCGGTTCGCCGGCGGCCGCCCAGGTGATTCTCGACGGGCGTCGCGGTAACTCGGCACAGATCACATTTGGCTATATGGATGCTATTGCCAGGCAAATCGGTATAGAGCTATTGCAGACCGCGGGCAAGCAGATACCGGAAATCGCGGTGCGCAACTGGTTCAACCCGAATATGATCTATCGTTGGTTTCTCGTGCCCAGCCTGTCAGGGATGCTCGCAATGCTGATCTCGCTGGTGGTGACCGCACTCTCGATTGCGCGCGAGCGGGAGCTCGGCACCTTCGACCAGTTACTCGTCTCGCCGGTGCTTTCGCTCGAGATCGTGATTGGCAAGACCGTGCCGGCGCTGTTGCTCGGTACGCTGCTCGGCTGTGTGATGATCTCGGCCGGAGTGTTTGCGTTTCGCATACCCTTCACAGGCTCCGTGGTTTGGTTGTTCACGAGCCTGATGCTTTTCATCCTGTCGGTTGTCGGCATTGGCCTGATGGTTTCTTCGGTCTGCCGCACCCAGCAGCAGGCGATCCTGGGAACCTTTTCGATTGCCGTTCCAGTCATTCTTATCTCGGGCTTCACGACACCCATCGAGAACATGCCCGACTGGCTGCAGTTCATCGCGCAGGCGAGCCCATTGAAATACTACCTCATCATCGTGCGTGGCTCGTTCCTGAAGGCACTGCCGTTAGCCGATATATTTGCCAACCTGTGGCCCATGGCTCTGATCGCGCTCGTCACGCTGTCCTCGGCTATGGTCATCGTCAGGCGTAACCTGCAATAAAAGGTGCTTCATGTCCAAGATGCGACCCTCTTTTTCCCTGGTAATCAGCGTCCTGCTTGCTGCCTGTGCCGTTGGCCCCGATTATCAACGGCCCGAGATCGATGCTGGAAGCGGCTGGAGTGATCCCGGGACGGGGCAGGAGCCTGCCATCGACCTGCAAAACTGGTGGCGCAGCTTCGACGACCCGACGCTCAACCGTTTGATCGAAACCGCGCTGCAGCAAAACCTGGATATTCGCCAGGCGAGCTCGCGAATCGCTGAAGCGCGCGCCCTGCGCGACGCAGCGGCCGGCGGCCACTACCCGGTCGTTGACGCCAATGCCGGAGTCACGCGGCGGCGTCAAAGTGAGAACGGGCCGTTACCGATCAAAGCAATTCCGGGCATCGAACGCGATCAGACGATATATGAACCGGGCTTCGACGCCATGTGGGAAATCGATCTCTTTGGCGGCACGCGGCGCGCGGTCGAGGCGGCTGATGCGCGCGTCAGCGTGGCGGTCGAGCGGCGGCGCGAGGCCGAGCTTCAGGTTACTGCGGAAACGGCGCGCAGCTACTTCGAATTACGCGGGGCGCAGCATGAGCTCGAAGCGCAGCGGGCAGCGGTAGCCGCGAGCGCCGGATCGACCCAGCTCGTGCGGCAGCAATTAAAGATGGGAGAAGTGCCGGAAGCCGCCGTCGCCCAGGCTGAAGCCGAACTCGCTGCGGTCGAAGCGCAAATTCCAGCACTCGAAGCCCAGCTCCGTGTGGCAGCCTTGTCCATCGGCATATTACTCGGCGATCTGCCCGAATCCGAGCTGGATCTGATCGAGCAGAAAGCCGGCTACGCGGCGCTTGCGCCCTTGCCGGTCGGTCAGCGCGCCGACCTGTTGCGCCGGCGGCCGGACGTGCGGGCGGCAGAGCGCGCGCTCGCTGCCGCCACAGCGGATGTCGGCACCGCGACGGCTGAGCTCTTCCCCAAGCTTCGCATCGCCGCCAGCGGGGGATTCCAGTCTCTGTCGACCGGTAATCTTTTCGAGTCGGCCAGCGAGACGTTTGCGGTTGCACCATTGATTTCCTGGCGCATTTTCGATGGCGGCCGCATCCGTGCACGGATCCGGGCGCAGGAAGCGCATGTCGAAACGGCGGCGCTCGAATACGAGAAAGCCGTCAAGGGAGCACTCACCGATGCCGAGCTCGCGCTGACACGGTATAAGCTCGGGCTCTCCGCACTGGATCATCAGTCTGCGGCTGTTACTGCAGCCCGACGAAGCTACGATTTTGCCAATGATCGCTATCGTGGGGGTGACATCTCGCTGCTCGCGCTGCTCGATGCCGAGCGGGCACTGCGGAGCGCCGAAAATGCTTTTGCGCTGACCCATACCCGCACCGCGACCAATCTCGTTGCACTCTTCAAAGCGCTGGGTGGCGGTTGGCAAGCAGATACGGAAGATGGTTGATGCATTGAGCGCCCGGCTGGCAGAAAGACGGCCCGGCTTTCATGACTGGCATCAATAGTACCCACTTACTGATCTGCCAGCGCCCGGCGGTTGCTCATGTTGTCGCCATCAGTGCTGTGCAAGCCAAGAAAGCTCAGCGAAGACAAAACGGTTAGCCCACCCATTGTCAGCAAGGCCTTTTGCAGGGCAGGCACCACATATGTGGGATCGGTTTGATCGAAGTTACCGAGATACCAGGCGCTGATCAGCGAAACCACGGCAACCGCAAAACTGAGCGACAACTGTTGCGCCGTGCTTGCAATGCTGCTTGCCTTGCTGGCCTCCGCATCGCCGACTTCGGCATAAATCAGAGAGTTCATGGCGGTGAATTGCAAGGAAGCAAAAAATCCCTGGGCGAAACTGAGCGCAATGATAAAGCCCACCGGCACGCCGGGACCCAACAGAGAAAAGCTCGAGATGGTCGCGCCAAAACACACCGTGTTGAAAATCAGTATCCGCCGGTGCCCCCAACGGGCGAGAATGCGGTTACTCACCAGTTTCGACAAGATGGCCGCCAATACCTGGGGCATCATCAGCAGGCCGGCCTGCCACGCTGGAAATCCCAGGCCGATCTGATAGAGCAGGGGCAACAGAAAGGGCATGCCGCCAATGGCCAGCCGTGTCAGGAAACCACCCGCCACCGCAATCCGAAAGGTGCGCAATCGAAACAGAGCCAGGGCCAAAACCGGTGCCGCCACCCGGCCGGCATGCCAGCCATAGGCCAGCAGCAAGGCCCCGGCCGTGGCCAACATCACGCCTGTGTAGCCCGACGTCAGGCCGTGTTCACCAAACACTTCCAATACGTAGGAAAGCAACGCAGCGCCGGCGCCGAACAGAAAGTACCCGAGCCAATCGAAGGGCGCTACTCCTGCGTCACGAAACAGGGGCATGCAGCGCCATGCAAACCACAAGCCGGCCACACCGAAAGGCAGGTTGATGAAAAAGATTACGCGCCAGTGCAGCCAATGAACGATCAGGCCGCCGACAAAGGGGCCGAGCAACGGGCCCATCAATGCCGGGATGACGACAAAGTTCATCGTCCTGATCAGTTCCGACCGTGGAAAGGATCGCACCAGCACGAGCCGCCCGACCGGTGTCATCAGCGCGCCGCCCATACCCTGCAGCAGCCGCGCGGCTACCAGCCAGCGCTCACTCAAGGCCACCCCGCAAAGCAAGGAACCCAGCATGAATACCCCGATCGCCAGTACGAAAACCCGTCTTGTGCCAAAACGGTCTGCCATCCAGCCGCTGATTGGAATGAATACCGCCAGGCTGAGCATGTAACTCGTGACCACGGCTTTCATGCTGAGCGGCTCAACTCCAAGGCTTGCCGCCATCGTGGGCACCGCGATGTTCAGGATGGTCGCATCAAGGCTCTCCATGAACAGCGCCATGGCTACAAGCCATGGCAGCACACGACGAATCTCTGGAGTAATGACGGTCTGGGTGGAAGTCAGGGACACTGCAACAGGCAACTGCTCACCAGTCAAGACCCAAACCCAGGCTGATCTGCCGCCCTACGGCCGGCGTGCCCGGAAATTCCTGGAAATCGCTGTCGGTCAGGTTGTCGATGATCAGCGTCAAGCGTGAACCCGGGACAAAACCGGGCCGCCAGGTTGCGGAAATCGCGGCCATGAATGCATGCAGATTACCGCTTCGCAGTACGCTGTCCTGCTGCCGCCGGAATTCGCTGTCGATCCTGACGTCGAACTGGTCGATTGGATGGTATAGCAAGGCCAGCGTGGCCCGGTGCCGGGCAAAATTCAAGGCGTAGAAACTGGCGTCAACCAGCGCCTCGCCGTAGTTTGCCTTTTTGTGCATCCATGTGTAGCCGCCAATGACATCGAGCCAGTCAGATCGCCAGGTGAGAAAATTCTCCCATCCGGTGACATCGAGATCGACTGCATTGGCTTGCCGCGCAAATGGCGCTCCCTGCCGGTAGGTCCAATCCACCAGATTGTCGTCATGCCGGTAAAATACCGCCGATCGGACCTGCCATTGCGCGTTTTCGTGCTGCGCGCCGAGTGTCACCGTGTTGGCGTATTCCCTGCCGAGATCCCGATTGCCGCCAAACAGTCCGGTGGGCGGTGAATTCAATGCAGTGTAGCCGGGAAGTTGCGAATTGCGTGAAAAGTCCAGGCTAAAGCGATTGAGCCCCGCACCGGACGGGCGCTCCAGGGACAAGCCCAGCAGCGGCATCAGGGCATCCTTATCCCGGTTCGAGGCATCCAGCTTCAGGCCCGCAAGCACCGTGAGCGTGGCGCCGGCATCCAGATCCCAGTGGTAACCGGGCGCCAGGCTGAGGGATAAGTAGGTTCTGGAATTGAACTTTCCGTTGGTCAAATCGGTGGAGTGTACGAGCTCGTCTGCAACGAACTCGCCGAGAAAATTCCAGTCGATGCCGGATACTTGCTGCATGCCTGCCAGGGCCAGAGAAAAACTGTGCGTTTTGTGTTCAAACGACCCGGGCACACCGGATTCCACGGTGCGGCGATCGAAATCGTAATCGTCCTTGAGCCAGCGATAGGCTGTGCCGATTTCCCACCAGCCGCGTCCGTTGTTCTGCCGGTGATCCAGGATGACCAGGCCCAGCTTGGCATGATCCGTCTCCGGCAAGGATGCAAAACCGGTATAAGCACCCGGCCAGCCAAAAAACTTGTCCTGGTATCCGATGATGGCGTTGGTTTCGCTATCAATGGTCCCGGACTGCACATGCATGGCGAATCGCTTGAACTCGTGATCGCCGAAGGGCAAGGTTCCATCACCCCGGGATCCTGCTGCCGAAATGGTGGCGCCGAAACGCCGGCCATTGTCCATTTCAAACTGATCACTGGCACGAGCCGAGGCGTAGCGCAGGCTGTCCGTACCCATGCCCGCTGAGAAACTGCCCCCCGCATGTATCGGTGAAAACCCGTAATTGAGTGTAGCGATGGAGGCATTGAAGCCACTCAAGCCATTGTCCACATCGGTCAGCAGCTCCGGCAAACCCAGCATGGCGGGATCGATCGGCAATTCGACGGCGTAATGGCCCGTTTGCGGATCGAAAATCGTTACCACGCCGACACGGAATCCGGTGTTTTCAAACAAACCGCCACGAACCGTGACATCGGCCTGACCCTCGGGCAAACCACGCGTCTGTACGTCCAGCAGCGGATCAAAGCGGAGCGCTGTGGCGATCGCGGCATAAGTGCTCGCCGGTTGCAGGTTGGCCACTCGCTGCGCGTGCACTGTGATCGGTTCCAGTACCTGGGCTTCATCTTCGTCCACGTTCCTGTCAGCAGCAAAAATCGCGGTGCAGGCCAGATACAACAATGCGACGGGGCCCCCCGCCAACTTCAAATGCTTGTTCTTCATCATGTTACCGGATACCTGTGAATGGTAATGGGCTGAGCACGGTCAAATCTGGCTGCGCGATTCAACGCCAAGCCAGTCCCGGGGGCGCAGATAATCCTGATACAAAACAGCCTCAGGACTGCCGGCCTGAGGTTGCCAATCATAGACCCAGCGCACCAGGGGTGGCAGCGACATCAGGATGGATTCCGTCCTGCCGCCGGATTGCAGGCCAAACAGCGTGCCGCGGTCATAGACCAGGTTGAATTCGACGTAGCGACCGCGACGGTACAATTGGAACCGGCGCTGCTCCTCGGTCCAGGGCATATTCTTACGCCGCTGTACGATGGGCAAATAGGCTTCGAGAAACGAATCCCCCACCGCCCTTTGAAAACCGAAGCATCGCTCGAATCCCCATTCGTTGAGGTCGTCGAAAAACAGGCCGCCAACACCGCGGGTTTCGTTGCGGTGCTTGAGGAAAAAATAGCGGTCGCACCAGGCTTTGTAACGCGGGTAAACATCATCGCCAAACGGTGAGCAGGCGGATCGGGCCACCTCATGCCAGGCCACCACATCCTCCAGCACCGGGTAGTACGGCGTCAGGTCATAGCCACCGCCAAACCACCACACGTCTGTTTCACCCGCTTTTTCGGCCAACAGGAAACGTACATTGGTATGGCAGCTTGGCACGTGCGGATTGCGCGGATGGATAACAACCGATACGCCCAGCGCCTGGAAACTTCGCTCGCTCAGCTCAGGCCGCGATGCGGTCGCTGAAGGCGGCAGACTGGTGCCCCGAACATGTGAAAAATTGACTCCGGCCTGCTCGAACACGGCGCCCTCACTGAGTACCCGGCTGCAGCCGCCCCCGGCGGACGATCCCGCTAACTGCTGCTCATCCGCGCGCCGCTGCCACTGATCTTCGCGGAATCCGGCCTGACCGTCTTCGTGTTCAATGGCTGAACAGATCCGCTGCTGCAAAGCCAGCAAGTAATCGCTCAACCCGGGAAACACTGACGATCTCTTTGCTGTTCACAATAAATCAGACCCTGATCGTTTTGCCGGTGGCCAGTTCACGAATTTCGCTTGGCCTGGTCTGATCTCCGAGAGCCCCTTCGACGATGCCGGCCAATGCGCCGCCAAAATAGTCCGCAACTTCGGTTGGACCCCGCGCGGGCGGAGCACCGCTTGGGTTCGCGCTGGTAGAAACAATGGCGCCGCCAAAGGCAGCGCATAGCGAACGACAGGTGGGATGCGCACTGACGCGCAGCGCTATGGTGTCGTGTTTGCCTGCCAGGAAATCAGGCACTGCCCGAGCGCGGGGAAAAAGCCAGGTCAGCGGGCCCGGCCACGTGGCCAGGGCCATGGCCAGTTGCTCCGAAGGAACGGCTTGCACATATGCCGAGAAACGGTCGAACCTGTCGGCAATCAGAATCAAACCGGCAGCTTCACCGCGATTTTTCAATGTCAGTATCGAACGCACGGCATCCTCATTCGCCGGATCACAGCCCAGGCCGTAGACCGCCTCGGTGGGGTAGGCAACGACTTTTCCCATCTTGAGGCAATCGGCCGCCTGCTCAATGGTCAGTAATGGGGTCAGTAATGGAGTCAGCAATGGATTTTGCGCCCGTTCCCGCTCTCTAATGCGTCTGATTATTCCACGGATTCGGTAGCGACTGATCGCTCGGTTTTCACGCCGGCTTTGTTCTGACCCGCACCAGCCATGCTGGTTTTCTTGCGACTTGTCTTCTTGCCGCTGGCCTTCTTGCGCTTGGCCTTCTTCCTGGCAGATTTCTTTTTGGCTTTCTTCTTTGCGGCTTTTCCTGGCTTTGTCGTCTCCGTCGCCGCCTTTTTCCTGGCGGCCTTCTTGCCGGTCTTCTTGTCCGGTGCAGCCGCCAGCGCTTCTTCGCACTCCGCCAGGGTCAACGTGTCAATATCCCGATCCTTGGCAATGCGCGCATTCTTCTTGCCATCGCTGATAAACGGACCCCAGCGGCCCTTGATAATCTGCACATCGGAGCCTTCAAACGTTTTCAGAATTTTGTCCAGGTCCGCCTGCTTCTTGGCCGCGACGACTTCGAGCGCGCGCGACAGGGTGACGGTATGCGGATCGTCATCCTTCAACGTGACGAACTTGTCACCATATCGAATGTAAGGGCCGAAACGGCCGATACTGGCGGACACGGCTTCGCCCTCAGGTGTCAAACCGAGGTCACGTGGCAGTTTGAATAATTCCAGCGCCTCTTCGAGATTAATGGTTTCCAGGCTTTGCCCCGCACGCAAGCCGGCAAATTCGGGTTTCTTTTCTTCCTCGACAGTGCCAATCTGGGCATGCGGCCCAAAGCGGCCCAGCCGCACCGAAACTTCGCGTTTGCTCTTGGGATCTATACCCAGCACACGTGTCAGCTTGGCATCCTTGCGGCTGACGGTTTCTTCCTTGTGCTTCACGCGCCGAATGAATGGCTCCCAGAACGCTTTCAGCGGAGGAATCCAGTCCATTTCACCGCGAGAAATTGCGTCGAGTTCATCCTCCATGCGCGCCGTGAATTCGTAATCCACATAGGGATGGAAGTGCTCACCGAGAAATCGGGACACAACCCGTCCGGTATCGGTGGGAAAAAACCGTCTGCGGTCGAGTTCCACGTACTTCCGCCGCAGCAGCGTCTGGATGATGCTGGCATAGGTCGAAGGCCGGCCAATACCATACTCTTCCAGCGACTTGACCAGGCTTGCCTCCGAATAGCGCGGCGGTGGCTCGGTAAAGTGCTGCTCGGTACGGATATCCCGCACATTGACCACATCGCCTTCGTTCATGTCCGGCAGCTTGGACTCCTGCTCTTTCTGCCCTTCCGGCGAGGATTCTTCGTATGCGGCAAGAAAACCGGGAAATGCAATGACCGAACCATTGGCGCGAAAAGTCGCATCCTCCGCACAATCGAACTCCACCTGTACGGTGTCGATCAGTGCGTTGTTCATCTGGCAGGCCATGGACCTTTTCCAGATCAGTTCGTAGAGCCGGAACTGGTCGTCCGACAGTACATTTTTCAGATCATCGGGCTTCAAGGCGGCTGAAGTCGGCCGAATGGCTTCATGCGCTTCCTGCGCATTCTTGGACTTGGTCTTATACACGAGCGCCTGAGGTGGCAGATAGTCGGCGCCATAAAGGTTCTTGATCTGTGCGCGCAGGTCGGCCAGGGCGTCATTGGACAGGGACACCGAATCGGTACGCATATAGGTGATCAGGCCCTGGCTTTCGCCGTTGATCGTTACGCCTTCGTACAGGGTTTGCGCAGTGCGCATGGTCCGCTGCGCTGAAAATCGCAATTTCCGCGAGGCATCCTGCTGCAAAGTCGAGGTGATGAAAGGCGGCGCCGGGCTGCGGTTGCGTTGCTTGCGTGTCACGCGATCGACCCGAAGCTTGCCTGCCGCTGCTTTGATCAAACGCTCGCGGACGGCATGCGCCTGCCCGGCATTGTTGATGTCGAACTGCTTCAGCCGTTCATTCTCCAGTTTGACCAGGCGGGAAATGAAGTCGCGATCTTCATGCCGCATGTCCGCTTCGACGGTCCAGTACTCCTGCTTGACGAATGCCTCGATTTCACGTTCCCGTTCGACGATCATGCGCAAAGCCGGGCTTTGTACCCGGCCGGCAGAAAGCCCGGTTTGTATCTTTTTCCACAACAGCGGTGAGAGATTGAACCCCACCAGATGATCCAGTGCGCGGCGGGCCTGTTGCGCATTGACCAGATCCATCGACAAGGTGCGTGGATTGTCCACGGCTTCCTGTATGGCTTTCTTGGTGATTTCCGAAAATTCAACGCGATAAAACGGAATTTTTTCGGTCAGGCCTTCCTGCTTGAGAATCTCGTAAATATGCCAGGAAATGGCTTCGCCTTCGCGGTCAAGGTCCGTGGCGAGGTAGACCATATCGGCTTTGTGCGCCGCCTTGATAATCTTGTTGACGTGTTTCTCACTGCCTGAATTCAACTCATAGGTCATGGCGAAATTATTTTCCGGGTCCACTGCGCCATCCTTGGACGGCAGGTCGCGAACATGACCATAGGATGCCAGTACCTCGAAATCGGGTCCGAGGTAACGGTTGATGGTGGCCGCCTTGGCCGGCGATTCTACGATCAGAAGCTTGATTGTCTTGTCCTCGTTTCAGTACGCGTTTAATCGAGCCAGGATCCGGTGTCCTTTATCCAAGCAAACTGAATGCGTGCCATGCGCAGCCAATAGCATTCAGGGGAAAACTGCGAACAATCGGACACCCAGGGCCTGTTAACCGGCCCTAATATTAATGGCGGTAGTCTTGCTCCGTGTCAAACATCAGGTCTTCCATCCAGGCGTAATTGGCTTCCTGGCCGGGCTGGTTAAACAGCACCATCAGCACCACCCACTTGACGTCTTCCAGCGATATTTCATCACATTCCAGCGCCAACAAGGCGATCGAGCACGAGCTCACGGCGCTGCGCATCGAGGATGCCCACATTGGAAAGATACATCAGGAAATCGCGGCAATTGGTATCGAGACGGTCGGTCTCGGAATCAACGAACACACGGATGGGCTGCTCGGTGCGTATCGTGAATTCTGGCTGATAACGCTGTTCAGCCAGGCCGTCAAGCCACTCAAAGGCTTTGTCGATCTCGCCATTGCTGAAACCGGCCTGCTCCAGATTCTCCTCCATGGAGCCGCGGTCGGGCTCTTCTTCAGGCTCATCGTAAAAGTAGTTCTCGAACAGGTACATCAGCACATCGAGCACATTTTCTTTCATTTAGTGTCCTCTTATCTTACGACTGAAGCCGCCGCCCGGGTGCGCTTCAACCTTTCCTCTTAACTCCAACACCTGCAGCATGGCGGACACGGCCTTCGCCGTCAATCCACTGCTGACGATTAATGTGTCCACCGTCAGCGGATCAAGGCCCAGGCAAGCCCACAGCTTACGATAATCAGGATCGGCCCCGAGTTTGGGCTCCTGCAAGGTGTTATCAAGGCCGACAGGCTGCTCTGTTTGCACATCTGTTTGCAAGGAAGCGGCCAATTGTCCAGCCAATGGCGCCAGTTCCTGCAGAATTTCCGGTGACCGACTCCACCAGCTTTGCGCCTTCCCGGATCAAGCGGTGACAGCCTTTCGACATGGGGTTGTGAATGGAACCCGGCAGCGCGAAAACCTCTCGGCCTTGTTCAACCGCAAGTCGGGCAGTGATCAGGGACCCGCTGTTGAGCCCGGCCTCAATCACCAATACGCCGAGGCTCAAGCCGGAGATGATGCGGTTGCGCGATGGAAAGTGCGCCCGCCTCGGCTCCGTCCCGGGAGGAAATTCCGATACCAGCACGCCGTTTTTGCGAATGCTTGCAGCCAGCGCACGATTTCGCATCGGGTAAACCCGGTCCAGCCCGGTTCCGGCAACCGCTATGGTCTTGCCCCCTGCCGCTATCGCGGCGGCGTGAGCGGTTCCGTCAATGCCGCTGGCCAGACCGCTGGTGATGGTCAGGCCATGTTGCACCAGAGCAGATGCGAATTCCCGCGCGTTGTCGATACCTCCGGCCGTCGGATTGCGGCTGCCGACAATCGCCAGTTGGGGCTGCCACAGTATTTCAGGATCGCCGTCCGCATACAGCGCAGCAGGCGGTGATGAAAGATGACGCAGCAGGGCCGGATAGCGAGCGCTGTCCCAGGTGAGCAGGTCGTGGCCAGTTTGGGCCAGCCATTCAAGATCGGCTTTCAGCAAAGCCTGGTCCGGATGGCTCAGCGCCCGGATGGTGTCAGCATCCAGGCCAGCCCGGGCAAGAACGGCTTTGGGGGCGGCGATCAGCGCATCCATGCCGCCCATCGTGTCCAGCAGCCCCGTCAGTTTTGCGCCCCCCAACCGGGGGGCGCGAAGTGCGATTAACCAATTGCGCTGCGGCGTGGCAGCAACCCCCTTAACCCATGCAATTTTTTCCCTGGTTACAACCGCTCGCTGGGGTCGCGCAGCTTGTCGAACTCGCGCACCAGATTGCCGCCGGACATCACCATGGCGTAACTGATGTCATCAAACGTACGAAACACCATAACCAGGGCATGATAGGTGTCCGGCAATTTAACCTCACTCTCTTTGGCAAAACTCCCATAGCGATAACCGGTGCGGTCGTCAACCGTTTGACCCGGACGGAAAACGGAGAATACCTGGCCGGATTCCACACCCTGGTGCGCGCCGCCGCTCAGGGCCAGGACCTGCGACTGGCCAATGCCATACAGCGCATCCTTCGTAGCCAGAACCCGCAGGTTTTGCGGCACGTTGCCCATCGCATGCGGGAAGAACGTGCTGTCATAACCATCGGGTGTCCAGGGGAAGTATAAAGTCACCTTCCCTGATTTCTGTACGATCGCGGATAACATCCAGGACGGAAATTTCCCCGGTTTGGGCCACACGTACACGGCTGACCTCGATCAACTCATAGGCGACGGGATTCTTCGGACGCTGGTTCCAGGGCAGAGTATCGTTCCACAGACCTTTGTTATGGTCCCGTATATTCGGTACATGTTTCCAATGCTTCCTGGGCAACACGCGGCGAAGTTCACCGTCTTTACTTGGCCGGTCGTAGATGCTGGTAACCCTTGCCACGACGAATTCATCACCCACCCGGGCATTCAGGCCTCGAGCGTAGGTAACATCGGAATAGGTAGCGGTGATGCGATGTTCTTTGTTCGCCACTATATACGGCAATTTTTCAAACTCGCCGGGCGAAATGACGCGCATATCGTCGAGGAAAGGTTCGAGCGACTCCAGGGCTATCGCGTTGATCGGCTTGTCTTTTTCCACGATGCGTATGGCAGGACTCAGCTTCACGGTGTCGTCGCGGGGCGGCATGGCTGCACTGGTGGAATCGGAATCACCGCGGCTGAGTCTCAATTGGGGCATCCCATTCACATACACCAGCGAAATGACATCGCCAGGGTAAATCAGATGGGGATTCTCGATTTGCGGGTTCGCTTGCCAGATTGCCGGCCATTGCCAGGGTTTATCCAGGAAACGGCCTGAAATATCCCAAAGCGTATCGCCTTTAACCACGACATAGCGGTCAGGATGATCGGAGCGCAAAGACACATCCTGTGCCGCAACAGCCCCAGTCAACAATACCGCAAAGGTGAAGTGAATAAGTTTCCTGATCACGTTCCCTCCTCTCTAGTAGGCATCCAGCCATCTCGTCAGATGCGGTCAGTTTTTAACTGGCGAACAGGGTCCGCCATTGGCTATCATAATAAAACCTGCGGGAAAGTTCACCTAAATTATTTCTAGCGCGTGTAAATATATGGCCACATTGGAAATTCTGTCGTTTCCTGATTCCCGGCTGCGAATCAAGGCAAAACCGGTTGAGGACTTCAACCCGGCTTTGTTGCAGCTTATCGGCAACATGAAGGAAACCATGTATGCAGAAAACGGCATCGGTTTGGCGGCCACCCAGGTGAATGTTCACCAACAGCTTCTGGTGCTCGATGTCAGCGATACGCGCGACCAGTTCCGAGTCTATATCAACCCGCAACTGATGCAAGTGGATGGATCCGAGACCTGCGAAGAGGGATGCCTTTCCGTTCCGGGTGTCTACGCCGACGTCAGCCGGGCCAGAGTTATTCGCGTCAGGGCGCAGAACCCGGACGGCAGCTTCTTCGAAGAAACGCTGGATGGCATGCACTCCGTTTGCCTGCAGCATGAGATGGATCACCTCAAGGGAATACTGTTCGTGGACTATCTCTCGCCCCTGAAACGTCAGATGGTGCGCAAGAAACTGGAGAAACAAAAACGTCAGGCCGGGCAAAAAGCCGCTGTTGTCCTGTGATCTACCCACCGGCGTGAATGCACCCGATTCCCTTGCGCATCGTGTTTGCCGGCACCCCCGGCTTCGCAGTCCCAGCGCTGAATCGCCTCGTCAGCGCGGGCTCAGCGCCGCTCGCCGTGATGACGCAGCCCGATCGCCCCGCCGGGCGCGGGCGCAAAATTCAGCCCAGCCCGATCAAGCAAGCGGCCCTTGCAGCCGGCATCCCGGTTTATCAGCCGGCCAGCCTCAAAGACCCCGAAGTGACCCCCTGGCTGGCCGGCTTGCAGCCGGATCTTCTGATCGTGGTCGCCTATGGCCTGATATTGCCGCCGGAAATCCTCGAAGTGCCCCGATTTGGCTGCTGGAACATTCATGCCTCATTGTTACCGCGCTGGCGTGGTGCGGCGCCGATTCAGCGCGCCATCGAAGCCGGCGACAAATTGACTGGCGTATGCATCATGCAGATGGACGAAGGTCTGGATAGCGGCCCGATTTTGGCGTGCGAAGCCACGGTCATCACCGCGGATGAAACCGGGAAATCGCTGCACGATCGCCTTGCGCAAATGGGCGCCGACAACTTGCTGCAATGTGTGCAACGCCGGGCAGCCGGTGAACCCGTGAGAGCGGTAGCGCAAAAAGACAGCGGTATCAGCTACGCTGCAAAACTGGAAAAGACCGAAGCCGAGCTTGACTGGACAGCGGACGCGGCGACTTTGGAACGCAAAGTCCGGGCATTCAACCCCTGGCCCGTAGCCTGGTGTGAGCTGTCGGGAGAGCGTACCCGGATCTGGTCCGCGCGCGCGCTCACCTCATCCTCGCAACACCCGCCGGGTGAGATTGTGGCGGCTTCACCAGATGGTATCGATGTCGCCACCTCAGACGGCCTGCTGAGACTGCTGCGCCTGCAACGGCCCGGGGGCCGCGAGCAGTCTGCGGGCGAATTTCTCAATGCACGACACTTGCCCGCAGCCGCCAGCAAGCAGATATGAAGGGCACCATGGCCAGTAACCCGCGGCAACCGGCGATTGCCGCGTTGTCCGATGTGCTGGATCGAGGGCTCAATCTGAACGATAGCCCGGCCTTGCAAGACGGCCCCAGAAGCCGGGACCTATCCATGAGCCGGCACCTGGTCTACGGCGTTCTGCGCTGGTTGACCACGTTGGATTGGCTGGCGGACCGCTTGCTGGACAAGCCCATCAAGCAACGTGACCGTGATATCCGCCGCCTGATCCTGATCGGGCTTTACCAGTTATGGCAGGACGGCTCAGCGGCACACGCTGCCATCAATGAGACCGCGGAATGTGCCCGCGTTCTGGGCAAACCCTGGGCTGTCGCGATGATCAACGCGGTACTACGCCGTTTCCAGCGCGAACAGGAATCCTGGCTGGCGCGCCTGTCGGAACAGGACGAGCAGTATGCCCATCCACAGTGGATGCTGGAAAAATTTCAGGCCGACTGGCCGCAGGATTGGCAAAACCTGGTTAAAGCCAATAATCAGCAGGCGCGGATGTGGCTGCGCATCAACTGCCGCGGCCCGGGAAGGCTTGAGATCATCCGGGGGCTGGAAGACCAGGGTTTTGAAGTCCGGGGCCATCCCTCGGCCACGGACGCGATCAGCATCACACCCGCGGCGCACGTGGACCTGCTAAAGGGATTCGAAGCCGGCCATTTTTCCGTACAGGATCCGGCCGCTCAGCTGGCGGCCGATTTGCTACAGGCGCAAACGGGCATGCAGGTACTCGACGCTTGCGCCGCGCCTGGCGGCAAGACCGGTCACCTGCTCGAGCGTACGCCCGGAGCCATTGTAACCGCGGTCGATTACCACGCCCGCCGTATCGAACTGGTCAGGGAAAACCTGCAGCGCCTGAAACTGCATGCCAAGCTCGTTGTCGGCGATGCCACCGAACCGGATGCGTGGTGGGATGGGGTTCCGTTTCAGCGAATTTTGCTGGATGCGCCCTGTTCCGCCACCGGCGTTATCCGCCGCCACCCGGAAATCAAGCATCTGAGACGGGCCGAGAACGTGCGTGAGGCGGCCAGGCTACAACAACGCATGCTACGACAGCTCTGGCCCCTGCTGGAAGCTGGCGGTATCCTTGTGTACGCCACTTGTTCCGTGTTCCATGATGAGAACAGCCGCCAAATCAATGACTTTCTCTCCCAGCAAGACAATGCCAGTGAGCGGCCAGCCAAGGTTGCCTGGGGGCATGGCCAGGATCATGGCCGGCAGATATTTCCGGGCGAGCAGGACATGGACGGCTTTTATTACGCCATTGTGCAGAAAATTTCCTGAATGGGCTTATCTGCCTCTGGTGCTGGCATTGCTCCTGCCCGCCGGCTGCTCGCGCGCCGAAACAGACTTTGGTTTCACCCTGGAGCGCATTGAAACACACCCCACGGCCGATGCACTCGATGTGGCCGTATACCAAAAACTGGTCCTCAGCCGCGAGGCAAGGGATGCACTCAACCACGGCGTGCCTCTGGCGATTCAGACCGAGCTTGCACTGCGGCCAGCGGGATCGCACCACGACATCGAACACGATTACAGGAGCTTTGAAATCCGCTACTTGCCGCTCAGCAACCGCTATCAGTTGACCACCACCCAACCGTTCCATGTGACTACATTTCCGCGCCTGCGGCACGTGTTGGCGGAACTCGGCACCGTGCGGTTTACGCTCCCGGACAAGTCCATCCCTGCGGGAGGCATCGAAATTCGCGCAAGAAGTTTTCTTGACAAGCGACACATGCCTCCGCCCATGCGCCTGCCCATGTGGTTCTCATCGCAATGGCAGCACGACTCAGGCTGGCACACGTGGCCGCTGGATTCAGCTTCCGGCTCATGAGATCCGGCTCCGGTCAGTCCGACTGATCGCCGCCCGAGCCGGCGGCTTCTGCGCACCTTGCCTGTGGCTGCCACGCTGATCGCATTGCTGGTCGCGTTGTTCCTTGTCAGCGGCGTGCAACAGGATACCGTTGCAACCTCAATGCTGGGCGATGGTTATCTGTGGGTGCTGGTACTGACCCTGTTGGCCCTGCTGGTCCTGCTGTGGACCATCGGCCACCGTTTGTTGAGCCTGCTGCGCCGCATACGTGCCAAGACACCTGGCGCCTTGCTGGCAGCCCGTTGGGTGCGCAACTTCCTGATCCTTTCGCTGCCTCCGGCCCTGATCGTTTATTTTTTCTCGGTATGGTTCCTCACCAGCACGATTGATAGCTGGTTCGATGTCGAAGTGGAGCGGGCCCTGGCCGACTCGCTGTCTTTGGGGCAGCAATTTCTCGATACCCGCACACTGGAAGTGAGAAACCAGGTACTTGAGATCTCAGGCGCTTTGCAGGACTTGAGTGAAGAAGGCGATTTATTGCGTCAAGCCCTGCTGTCGCGCGTCCGCGCCAATGGTCCGGTGGAATTATCGGTGCTGGAAAAAGACGGGACCTTGACCGCTACCGCCAACATCAATGCATTGACCGGCTTACCCGAACGTGTCGGTGACTTCGCCTTGTTGCAGGCGCTCGAACGGGGAGAGTATGCGGCAGCCGAGCCCACTGCGGATGGTGCGCTGCAGATTCGTGTTCTGGTCAGCATGCCGCCCCAATACCCGGGGGATTCAACCCGTCTTCTGCAGGCCATTTATCCCTTACCGCCAGACATCACCGCGCTGACCGGGTCGATCGAGCAGGAGTATCACCGCTACCAGAACGTCAGTTACCTGCGTGCGTCCCTGAAGCAGAGCTTCCTGCTGATCCTGTCACTGGTGCTGTTACTGACCGTGCTGTTGGCCATTCTTGTGGCCCTGAATGCGGCCGGGCGCATGGTCGCTCCGCTGTCACGATTGTCATCGGCGACGCAGCAAGTGGCTGCAGGCGATTTTGGCCGTGAGGTCGAAGCCGGTGAGCGCGATGAGATTGGCTTCCTTGTCAGCTCGTTCAACGATATGACCCAGGCATTGAAAAAAGCCAGTCAGTCTGCCGAGCAAAGCCGCACCGAACTACAGGCACAAGGCGATTACCTGGAAACAGTGCTGGCCAACCTCTCATCCGGCGTGTTGACCCTGGATGGTTCGGAACACGTAATCAGGGCCAACAAAGCCTGTCAGGAAATCCTGGGATTGACCACCGGTTCCCCGGCCGATGCCGTGACCGGGCAATCCCTGCAAGAACTGGCCGCCAGGGCCCCGTACCTGGATCCCTTTGTCGCGGCCATCCGCCATCAGAATCAGCGCGGGAAAACGGCTTGGCAACAGGAAATCCGGATTGAGCGGGAAAAGTCACCACTGGTCCTGCTGATGCGCGCTTCGGTTCTCAATCCTGCCGGCACGGATGGCGAGAAAGCGAATCAAGGGCAGGTCATTGTTTTTGATGACGTCACGGTGTTGAACCAGGCGCAACGCGAAGCGGCCTGGGCCGAAGTGGCCAGGCGCCTGGCGCACGAGGTGAAGAATCCGCTGACACCGATTCGGCTTGCTGCTGAACGCCTGCGCATGAAACTGTCCGGCAAGCTCGCAGGCGCCGACAGCGAACTGTTGGACCGCGCAGCGAACACCATCGTCGCGCAGGTAGAAGCCTTGCGCACACTGGTGGATGCGTTTGGTGACTATGCCCGCGAGCCCGTACTGTCGCATGTCCCGATTAAAATGGACGAGCTGGTACGCGAGGTCGTAGCGCTGTATCAACAGGGCGATACGGAGCTGACATTCGACCTGAAACTGTGTCCCGGGCCGGCAGGTCTGTCAGCCGATAGCGGCCGTTTGCGGCAGATGCTGCACAACCTCATCCGCAATGCCATCGAAGCGGCAGGGTCCCGGCCTGCCACGATAGCAATCTCCAGCCAGATCAGAAAATTTGACTCCCGCAGCTGGCTGCAACTGGAAATCCGCGATGCAGGGTCCGGCTTTCCGGCGGCGATCATGCAACAGCCTTTCGAACCCCATGTCAGTCGTAAGGCAGGCGGCAGCGGCCTCGGCCTTGCGATCTGCCGGAAAATCGTCGCCGAACATGATGGCCGCATCACGCTGGAAAATTTACCTGCAGGCGGCGCCATGGTGACGGTCCTGCTTCCTCTGGAGGCTTGAGCGTCATCGACCGCGGCGGGATCACGGCGGCTGCACCCAATCACACCGGATCAGCCTAGGCAGATCGAATGGATTGAGGTAGCATGTTGCGTCGACGCAACATCAAGCATCCGCATGGCTCAAGCACACATTCTGGTCGTAGACGACGAACCCGACATTCGGCACCTGGTCTCGGAAATTCTCGAAGACGAAGGCTACCGGGTGACCGTTGCAGAGGACGGCGAAACTGCGCGCACGGAATTTGCACGCAGAACACCCGACCTTGTGCTGCTGGACATCTGGATGCCCGACGTGGATGGTATTCTGCTCTTGAAAGAATGGTCTGCGGGTTCAGGTCTGCCGTGTCCGGTGGTTGTCATGTCGGGTCATGGCTCGGTTGAAACGGCCGTCGAGGCGACCCGGCTCGGCGCGTATGATTTTGTGCAAAAGCCGATTTCACTGGCCAAACTGCTGGCCATTGTCGGCCAGGCGCTGGCTTCCCGGTCCGCAAGCGCGGAATTGTCCCATCGCCCCTCATCGCCTGCCGTCAGCGAGCCCATCGGCAATAGCCCGGTAATGCAGATTCTGCGCAACAAGGCAGAACAGGCCGCTCAACACGATTCGCCGGTACTGATAACCGGTGAATCCGGCAGTGGCAGAGAGTCCCTGGCGCGCTTCATTCATGGCCGCAGTGCGCGCAAGGGGGAGTTTGTCGTGCTCGATCACTCACAGCTCGAAGGGCAGAATATTCGCGACTACCTGTTGGGCAATGACAGCGTGAACAACGCGCAACCGGGTGTGTTCGATAAGGCGCGCGGAGGCACGCTGTTTCTGAACGATGTCCAGGATATCCCGGCCGATGCGCGCAAGATCATCAACCAGGTGCTGGAATCGGGACAGTTCGTTCCTGGCGGTGATTCCGCTCAGCGGTCCCTGAGCTGCCGCTTCATTGCCAGCGGAAGTACCGACCTGATGGAGCGCGCACAGCGCGAGCCATCGCTCGAACAGCTTTACTATCGCCTCAATGTTTTGCCTTTGCAGGTGCCACCGCTGCGCGAGCGGCCGGACGATGTACCCGACCTGGTACGATTCTATGCCGACTGGTTTCCCAATCATGAAGGTTTGCCCTACCGGTCATTCTCCGTTTCTGCGCAGAACCGCTTACGCAACCACAGTTGGCCGGGCAATATTCGGGAATTGCGCAACCTGGTGCAAAGATTGCTCATTCTGGGTGGCGACGGCGAAGTATCGATTGCGGAAGTGGACGAGGCCTTGCGACAGAATCCGTCGCAGTCGGCAAGCGGCGGCGGACACCCGGAGATTTTCCAGTTGCCACTGCGCGAGGCGCGTGAGCAGTTCGAGCGGGAGTACCTGAGTTACCAGCTGCAACAGGCCAATGGCAGCGTCGGAAAACTGGCCGAATCGGTGGGTATGGAGCGAACCCACCTGTATCGCAAACTCAGGGCATTGGGCATCGACCCGAAAACGGTCAGCGGCACGGGAGCGGGTAAATGAAAATCGTCGTTTTGGGTGCGGGACAGGTCGGATCAACCGTTGCACATAGCCTGTCCAATGAGGAAAACGACGTCACGATCGTCGACACGGATAATCTTCGCTTGAAAGAACTTCAGGATCGTCTGGATATCCGCTGTGTGCTCGGGTTTGCCTCCCACCCGAAGGTCCTGATCCGCGCCGGCATAGAAGATGCAGACCTGATTATCGCCGTCACCAACAGTGACGAAGTCAACATGATGGCCTGCCAGGTGGCTTACACGCTGTTCCATACCCCAACCCGCATGGCCCGTATCCGCTCTTCCGAATACATGGAACGGCCGGCCTTGTTCGGCCGCGAACACTGTCCGGTAGATGTGCTGATCAGCCCGGAATCTCTGGTCGTGCAGTATATTTCACGCCTGATCGAGTATCCCGGCGCACTGCAGGTGCTTGATTTCGCCGATGGACGTGCACAACTGGTTGCAACCCAGGCTTATGCCGGCGGTCTGCTGGTCGGGCAACACCTGCACACCCTGGCAGAGCATATGCCCGCCGGGGTCGAAGCCCGCCTCGCAGCCATTTACCGCAAGGACACGACCATCATTCCCGACGGCAGCACAGTGATCGAGGAAAACGACACGGTGTTTTTCCTTGCCGCGCGCAAGCACATCCGCACCGTCATGAAGGAACTGCGGCCATTGGACAACCCGGTACGCCGCATCATCCTGGCCGGCGGCGGCAATATCGGTGCTGCTTTGGCCAAGAGCCTGGAACGGAATCATCATGTCAAGATCATAGAGCGCAACCGGGAAACCGCTGAGTTCATCGCCCAGGACATGGAAAAAGCCATCGTGCTGGTGGGTGACTGCACGGATGAAGAGCTGTTGAACGAAGAAGGCATCGACAACACCGATGTGTATTGCGTACTGACCAACGATGACGAAGCCAACATTCTGTCCTCGATGCTGGCCAAGAAAATGGGGGCGGAGAAAGTGATTGCCCTGATCAACCGTGCGTCCTACGTCGACCTGGTTGAGTCCGGATCCATCGACATCGCGGTTTCACCGCAGCAAGTGACCATCGGTACGCTGCTCACGCACATCCGCCGGGGCAACATGGTGCGCGTGCATTCCCTGCGGCGGGGCGCTGCCGAGGCCATCGAGGCCGTAGCACTGGGCGACAAGCCAAGCTCTCGTGTCGTGGGCCGCACGCTGGAAGAAATCGACCTGCCGGAGGGAACGACCATTCCCGCCATCGTGCGTGGCGAAGACGTCATCATTGCGCACCATGACACCCTCATCATGGAGGGAGATCATGTGTTGCTGTTCGTCCCGGACAAGCGCCAGATTGCTGCCGTTGAACGGTTATTCCAGGTCGGCGCGACGTTCCTGTAAATCTGCCGATGGGCTTTTCCGGTGTCCAAAGGGTGATCGGCTTTCTGATCGCCGGATCCAGCCTGATGATGGTGCCCCCGGCGTTGGTGTCGTGGTGGTATCACGATGGCACCGCAAACCTGTTCCTGATCAGTGCGACCATCCTGCTGCTGACCGGGGCTGTAACGTACCTGCCGGTGAGGCATGTGCAGCGGGACTTGCGCCTGCGAGACGGTTTCCTGGTGGTGGTCAGTAGCTGGCTGGCCCTGGTGCTGGTGGGTGCTTTGCCTTTCGTATTGCTGGTTTCACCGCAGATTTCCTATGTCGATGCGGTATTTGAGTCCATGTCGGGACTAACCACAACCGGCGCCACCATCCTCACGCAAATCGACAACCTGCCCCGCGCTGTTCTCTACTACCGTCAGCAATTGCAGTGGCTGGGCGGGATGGGCATCATCGTGCTGGCCGTTGCCATTCTGCCGGTACTGAGGATTGGGGGCATGCAGCTCTACCGGGCCGAGATGCCAGGCCCATTGAAAGACGCCAAACTGACGCCGCGAATTACCGAGACCGCCAAAGCTTTGTGGCTTATCTATGTCGGCATAACCCTGGCCTGCGCACTGGCCTATTGGCTCGGCGGCATGAGCCTGTTCGACGCCACCGGACACGCCTTCAGCACGGTGGCCATCGGCGGCTTCTCCACGCATGACGCCAGCCTCGGCTACTGGGATGATCCGACCCTGGAGCTGATCGCAATGACCTTCATGACCCTGGCCGGCATCAATTTCGCATTGCATTTCGTCGCCTGGCGGCGTGCCTCGATGCAGGCTTATTTCCTCGATCCGGAACTCAAGGTATATGTCTCCCTGTTGTTCCTGTTTGCCGTTCTGGTCAGCGCGGAGCTCTTTCTGACTGGCACCTACACCCATCTTTCCGACGCGTTCCGCTATGGCGCGTTTCAGGTCATTTCGATCATGACCACGACAGGATTCACCACCGCCCAATTCTTTGAATGGCCGAGTTTCCTGCCCACTTTCCTGATGCTCATCGCCTTCATTGGCGGTTGTGCAGGCAGCACTGCAGGCGGCATGAAGGTCATTCGTGTCATCCTGCTCTACCGCCAGTCGATGCGTGAAATCCGGCGTCTGGTGCACCCCCGGGCCATCATTCCGGTCATGGTGGGCGGCCAAGCGACCCCGGGTACCGTCATGGATGCGGTGTGGGGCTTCTTTTTCCTCTACATCGCGAGCTTTGCGGTGATGACGGTACTGCTCACGGCCACCGGTCTGGATGAAATCACAGCGTATTCGGCTGTCGCAGCCTGTATCACCAATCTGGGACCGGGGCTCGGGCAGGCGGGTATCAACTATGCCAATCTCAACGATACCGCCAAGGTCATCCTCAGCATTGCAATGTTGCTGGGGCGCCTGGAAATCTATACCTTGCTGGTATTGATGACGCTGGCATTCTGGCGTGATTGAATACCTTTTGCCGCACCCATGGATATCCTCAGTCTCGAAAAAATGATCGCCAACGGCCGGGACAGCGCCATGCTGAGGCTCACGCTGGCGCGCCTGCTGGCTCAAACCGAACAGTGGGATAAAGCCGCCGGCCACCTGCAAACTGCTCTGGCACAAGATCCTGCCTACACGGCCGCCTGGAAGGCTCTGGGCCAGGCCTACCGGGCCATGGGACAAAAAGACGCGGCGCTGGCTGCATGGCGGCAGGGCATCGAGGTTGCGCAATCCAGGGGAGACAAGCAGGCAGAAAAAGAAATGGGTGTTTTTGTGCGACGGCTGCAGAAGGATGGGATGGGACCAGCGTAACGTGCGACTACCGGTACAGTGGTGGTTCACCCTCGGGCCTGGTGCGGAAGCGCTTGTAGCTCCACAGGTATTGGGCTGGATCGATGGCGATACATTGCTCCACACCCCGATTGACCGCACCCAGCGCGGTATCGATGTCGGTTGAATGAATATCGTCATCGGACGGTATCACATGAATGCGGTAGCGTCCGCCGCAAAGCCGCTCGCAAACCAAAAACAGCACAATGCAGCCGGTTTTCTGCACCAATCTCGGAGCCAGTACCCCGGTCAGGGCCGGTACACCGAAAAAAGGGGCGAACCGCCCCTGACCCGCCGAGGGCTGCTGGTCCGGCAAAATGGCGGCTACCTTGCCGGCGCGGATATGCGCATAGAGCTGGCGTAAACCCGCGGCGCTTGCGGGCAGCATATTGCCGCCCGCGCGGCCACGCATTTGCAGTAGCGCTTTGTCCAGCCCAGGGTGTTCGACCGGTTTGTACAGGATGGCCATGTCGAAACGTGTTTGCAGATAAAAGCCCAGGTATTCCCAGGCACCGAAGTGCGGGGCCAGCACCAGCACCCCCCGGCCGCTGGCCACGGACCGGGTCAACAAGTGATCGCCTTCCACACCATCACACAGCGTTTGCAGCCGTTGCAGCGGCCAATATCTGTTGCGCCCGGTTTCCAGGATGGAGCAAAGGTAATGAACAAAGCTTTTTTTGAGCAAGCCGCCCAGGGCTTGCGGCGCAAGGTCCGGGAAGCAAATGCTCAGGTTGGTATGGGCCACACGCTTCTTGTCCGGTGACAGATGCATCCACAAACCGCCGCAGCGGCGGGCGATCCGGTACGGCGCCGGCACGGACAGCCGCCCGAGCAAATAAAAGACCGCCTTGGCCAGCCAGATCATCGTACCGTCCGCAAATTCATCGGCAAACGGTTAATATAAGGCGGGCACGGAGGATGAGAGGGCGTGATGATTGCATTGCTGCAAAGAGTAGCCGAAGCCGCAGTGCTTGTTAATGAAAATGTTACGGGCGTCTGCGCCGACGAGGTAACGGCAGGCGGCAAGATCGTGGTGTCACGGATTGGTCCGGGCATGCTGGCATTTATTGGCGTGGAGCAAGGAGACGGACCGAAACAGGCAAGCCGTTTGCTGCAGCGCATGCTGGCCTGGCGCATGTTCGCCGACGAGAACGGGAAAATGAACCTGAACCTTGCCCAATCTGACGGCAGCCTGCTGCTGGTCCCGCAATTTACCCTGGCCGCGGACACCAACAGCGGCAACCGGCCGAGTTTCACAGGGGCGGCGCCACCCGGCGAAGGCAAACGCCTGTTCGATTCGCTGGTCAGCACGGCACGGAAATCACACCCGCGGGTTGCAAGCGGCATTTTTGCAGCCGACATGGACATCAGCCTGACAAATGACGGGCCAGTGACGTTCTGGCTTCAGGTCAAACCTGACCGCCAGGCTTGATTTTGCACTTCTTTGGGAGTCAAAGCAGAGGTTCGGAGGCGCATTGCAAGCGCGTGCTGTTCGGTTTACTGATCAGGGCCGTTCTCTTCGGACCGCTGTTTGAGCTTGCGCGTCAGCGTATTGCGGCCCAGGCCAAGGAGTTCAGCCGCGCGGATACGTTGTCCCCCGGTCTGTTCCAGGGCGCAATCGATGAGTACACGCTCCAACTCAGCCTGGGCCCGGCCGACCAGGTTTTCGCCACCCGAATGCAATTCGGCCCGGGCCCAGCGGCGCAATTCCTCAGGCCATTGCCCGTCGCCGTTTCGCGACGGCTTCGCGAGCCGGATTTCCGCTGGAAGATCTTCCGGAAAAATCTGCTCCGCCGGCGCCATCACACTCAACTGGCGGCAGACGTTCAATAATTGGCGTACGTTGCCTGGCCAGGAAAACTGTTCCATTGCTCGCAGCGCATCCTTGCGCAAGTGCTTTTCTTCCAAGCCCAGTTCGCGCGCTGCCTGTTGCAGAAAACGCCGCGTCAACAACCCGATGTCTTCCTTTCTCTCACGCAGCGGCGGCAAAGCGATGTGGATGACATTGAGCCGGTGGTACAGGTCTTCGCGGAAACTGCCATTGCGCACCTTGTCTTCGAGGTCCTGGTGCGTGGCGGCAATGATGCGCACGTCCGCATGCAGCAGGTCCCGCCCGCCGACACGATAAAAGTCTCCGTCGGCCAAAACGCGCAACAAACGCGTCTGCAGAGCCAGGGGCATGTCGCCGATTTCATCGAGGAACAAGGTCCCGCCGGCTGCTTCTTCGAATCTGCCCTCGCGCCGCGCGTGGGCACCGGTGAACGCCCCGCGCTCATGACCAAACAGTTCCGATTCCAGCAATTCCGCAGGCACGGCCGCGGTATTCAAAGCAACAAACGGCCTGGCGGAACGCGGGCTGTGCAAATGCAGTACGCGGGCCACGACCTCCTTGCCGCTGCCGGTTTCACCGGTAATCATGACGTTGATGTCTGACCGGGAGAGCCGGCCGATGGTGCGGAACACTTCCTGCATGGCCGCTGATTCACCCAAAAGCTGGCTGTTGTCGGACTCTTCGGAAGGTTCCGGCGCGGCAGAGCCGGGCGTGACTGCCCGGGCAATCACGGAGAGCACCTGATCGAGATCGAATGGCTTGGGCAGGTAATCAAACACGCCTTTCTGGAATGCATTCACCGCCTGATCGAGATCGGAATAGGCGGTCATTGCAATGACCGGAATATCCAGCCCCATCTGCTGCAGCAGGTCCAACACGGTAAGGCCATCCGCATCGGGCAAGCGAATGTCGGTGAGAATGGCTTGCGGTCTGGCGTTTTCCAGCGCTTTGCTGACCAACAGGACAGTTTCAAAACATTGCACTTCATACCCGCTGCGCCGCAATGCGCGCTGCAGTACGAAGCGAATGGCCTCATCGTCTTCCACTACCCAGATGAGTGGAGGCGGCGTCACGATTCACACTCCACGGACTGGGCGGATCGCGACTTTTCCAGCGGGAGATAAAAACTGAAGCAGCTACCGCTGCCGTGTTCCTCGGCCAGGGATTCGTAGGTCAACAAGCCTCCATGGGCGGCGGCTATTTGCTGCGACAAAGCCAATCCCAGCCCGGTTCCATTGCGTTTCCCGGTAACCAGCGGTAAAAACAGCAGGTTGCGCAGGGCTTCGGGTACGCCTTCACCGTTATCGATAACTTCAATGCGCAGCAGGCTGTTGCTCATGGCTTGCAGCAAGGCACCGCCATGTTCCACGCGGGTTCGTATGATGATGCGCGTTGCAGCCGCCTGGAATGCGTTACGCGTCAGGTTGAGCAACACCCGGCGAATGGCCATGGCGTCGCCCTGAATCAAGGGAATACTGGGGTCAAAGTCACGCTCGATCACGGCCTGGCTGCCGAATTCCACGCCCACCAAGGCCAATACTTCGTCGAGCAGAGGGTAAAAATCAACCTCGAGCTGTGCTATTTGCGGCTGGCCAAAACTCTGGATCAATTCATCAATTCGATCAGCCTCGCGCATGATCAGCCTGGCCAGCATGGTCATTTCCGGTGAGGCCAGTTCGTCTGCCAGCATTTGTGATGCGCCTCTGATGCCGCCCAGGGGATTGCGAATTTCGTGCCCCAGATTTCTGCTCAACAGCTCCAGCATGCCGGTCTGCAACTCTCTTTGTTCCAGGCGCAAACGCTTGTGCTCCCACTCCAGATTATGCAGTTCCAGCAGCACCATGCCGTCATCATCGGCCTGGATGGTGCAGTCATATTGCCCGCCAGCCAGTTTCAATTGATGCAGTCTGAGCCCGAAACCATCCCCAGAGGGCTGCTGCAGCGCCTCGCGCATTTCGGCCGGAATGAAAGCCACCTGCACCAGGGGACGCCCCAGTACCCGTTCCCGCCCGAGGCACAGGCAGTGTTCGGCGGCCGTGTTCATCATCTGAATTTGACCTTCGCTATCCAGACGAACGATGGCGGTATCCATCAAGTCCAGGATCAATTCCTGATCCCGCATTTTCTGCACTGATGGATGCGCCGGCTTCAAGTCCCGCTGTCAGCAGTTGTGCCGGGTTGCTTGAAATTGACGGAGGATTGTTTGACGAAGAAAGTCACGGTGTCGGTGGTTACAACACGTCTTCCCCGCGCATCCAGCAATTCGGCGTAAACCTTGTGCTCACCGCGATCCAGTGTCAGTGCGGTCATACTCTCTCCGCTGATTGTCTGTTGCTGCCCATCGACAAAAAGATTCACGCTCATATCGTCCCGCAGTTGAGTCGAGCTGCCCCAGCTAACGACTACCATCTGACCGGTGCCCCAGATGGATTCTTCCTGCGCTGGCCGGGTGATGCGGAAATCCCGATACATGCTGCGAAGCTGCCTTGGTGTGGGCTCACTTTCGGCCGCAGAATCAGCCGGCGTTTCGTCACCGGTTTCGGTGGTTGCCGCGGACCCAGGGTCCATGTGTATGACCGATAACTCCGGCAAATCCATGGGCGCACTGCCATCAGGTGGCACCTGGTCCGTGTAGGTGACGTTGCCGTCTTTATCCACCTGTTTGTAAATCTGCGCCTGCGCCAGTAGCGGAAGCAGTAAAGCCAGAGCCAGCAGCACAATTACCGTCTTCACTCTCGTCTTCATGGTCATCCTCCTGTCCGGATCCTGTCCAGATGCTGTTCGGCCTGCCCCGCGTTACTGCAGGGCAGCCGAATCACCGGGACCTGAGGCCATCACCAGGCAGGAGCCTCCCGGCATGCTACAGCGAGTAGTACATATCAAATTCGACCGGATGGGTGCTCATGCGGAAGCGGGTGACTTCATGCATCTTCAATGTGATATAGGCATCGATCAGGTCATCACTGAAGACTCCGCCCGCCTTGAGAAATTCCCTGTCGCCATCGAGCGCATTCAATGCCTGGTCAAGGCTTGAGCAAACCTGCGGTATCGCTTTTGTCTCTTCCGGAGGTAAATCGTAGAGGTCCTTGTCCATCGGCGAACCCGGGTCGATTTTATTGGTAATGCCATCCAGACCGGCCATCAGCATCGCAGCGAACATCAGGTAGCTGTTGCCAGCAGGGTCCGGGAAGCGGACCTCGATGCGGCGGCCTTTCGGGCTACTGTCAAACGGAATGCGGCAAGACGCTGAACGGTTGCGCGCTGAATAAGCCAACATCACCGGCGCCTCGAAACCCGGCACCAGGCGCTTGTAGCTGTTGGTGGTTGAATTGGTGAATGCATTGATGGCACGGGCATGTTTGAAAAGCCCGCCAATATAATGCAGCGCGGTATCCGACAGGCCACCATAGCCATCACCGCTGAACAGGTTCTGACCGCCCTTGGCAATCGACTGGTGCACATGCATGCCGGAGCCATTGTCGCCGACCAGGGGTTTGGGCATGAAAGTGGCGGTCTGTCCGGCCGCATGGGCGACGTTTTGCACCACGTACTTCAGGATCAAGACTTCATCCGCCTTGCGGGTCAGGGTGGCAAAGCGGGTGCCGATTTCACATTGTCCCGCGGTGCCGACTTCGTGGTGGTGTACCTCGACGCTCATGCCCATTTGTTCCATCACCCGGCACATTTCAGCACGCAGGTCATACAACGAGTCCACCGGCGGTACCGGAAAGTATCCTCCCTTGATGCCGGGGCGATGGCCGATGTTGCCACCCTCGTACTCGGTTTCCGCATTCCACGCGCCCTCTTCCGAATCGACCCGGTACGAACAGCCATGCATGCCGACATTGAAACGCACGTCGTCAAACACGAAAAACTCCGGTTCCGGGCCGAAAAACGCCGCATCGGCAATGCCGCTTGAGGCCAGATAGGCTTCAGCGCGCTTGGCCAGCGATCGCGGGCAGCGATTGTATCCTTCCATGGTGTGAGGCTCGAGCACATCACAGCGAATGATCATGGTCTTGTGTTGTGAAAAGGGATCCTGCACCGCCGTTGCCGCATCCGGCATCAGGACCATGTCGGATTCATTGATGCCTTTCCAGCCGGAGATCGAGGAGCCATCGAACATCTTGCCGTCCTCGAACAGGTCTTCATCCACCGCGCCAAGCGGCAGGCTCACATGCTGTTCCTTGCCTCTGGTGTCACAGAAGCGGAGGTCTACGAATTCAAAATCTTTGTCTTTCAGGGTCTTTAGTACCTTCTCAGCGCTCATATTCTTTTGTCCTCAGTAGCGTTCCAAAATGGGTCAATTTATTAATGCAGGAGTTATGCCAAAGCACAGTCTTGCAAGGGTCGTCCTGTAATAAGAATATAGCGTCATTTTAATGGACGATGGCATTATTTAGGCGCTTTTTTTAAGAAATTATTGGTCGTCCTTTTGCTCACGATGCACATTTTTGTGCCGATGCACATAATTGGTGCGCTCATCATAACATTCCGCACCTTTGTTGTGCACCAGCCTCCCATGTCCGCCGTAAGGGATAAGGGCTAGAACACAAACCAAAGCAAAACCAGGCCCAGCAACAGCCGATAGACCACAAAGGGAAGCAATCCAACGCGTTGCAGCAAGGCAAGAAACGCGGCAATGCATAGCCAGCCCGCCAGCGCAGCGAAAGCCACGGCCATGCCAAACTGCGCCCAGTCGATCGGGGCTTCGCCAGTAGCGACCCGCCATGCGCCATAGGCGCCGGCACCGCCGATTACCGGAATCGCCAGCAGAAAAGAGAAGCGGGCCGCGGCATCGGGGGAAAAGCCCAGAAATCGCCCCGCGGTGATGGTAATGCCCGAGCGCGATACACCGGGAACCAGCGCCAGCATCTGCGCCAAACCAATCAACCATGCCGCGCGCAGGTTCATCCCGGTCAGGTTGCGCGACTTGCTGCTGGCTGCATCAGCCCACCACAGAACCAGTCCGAAACCAATGGTCGCAATCGCGATCACCCGCACATCCCGCAGCAAGTGCTCCACCAGATCACGTGCCAATGCGCCAACCACCAATGCAGGGATGCTGGCTAAAATCAGAAACAGCGCCATGGAACGCCGCTGACGGCTGGTTTCGTCGGGCGCCGCAACGGTGCATGCTTTCACTATGGCCAACAAGTCCTGGCGAAAAAAAACAAAAACGGCAAGCAATGTGCCCAGATGCGTGGCCACATCGAAAACCAGGCCCTGGTCCGGCCAGCCCAACGCCTGGCCAGCCAAAATCAAGTGAGCGGAACTTGAAACCGGCAGGAACTCCGTGAGGCCCTGGACCAGGGCAAGCACGATGATATGAATGAGGGGCATGAATATGATTTCCTGTCGGGGTTTTTGCGCGCAGGCAGGTGGGTGTTCTAAATCCTTCCGTTATTCCGGGCGTGCGTTGTATCTACATGCCGGTGAAACTGATGCGATAAATGGCGTTCGCCTCGTCATCAGAGACCAGCAATGACCCATCCGGCAACTGCAGGATGTCGTTGGGCCGCCCCCAGGCGCGCTGGCTTTGCAGCCAACCGCTGGCAAAGATTTCGACCCCAACCGCGTTCCCTGCGTCATCGAATCTGACCAGAGCGATGTCGTATCCCACTTTCTTGCTGCGATTCCAGGAACCGTGCCGGGCTATGAACAATTGTCCCTTGTAGGCGGCAGGAAACATGCCGCCGGTATAAAACGTAAGGCCCAAAGCGGCCACATGCGCACCCAGCTTGACCGCCGGCGCAATGTATTCGGAGCAGGACTTTCCTGCGCCGTATTCCGGATCAGGCAGGTCACCCTGATGGCAATATGGGTAACCGAAATGCTGGCCTGCCCGCCGGGCATGATTCAGTTCATCGGAAGGAATGTCATCGCCCAACAGGTCACGGCCATTGTCGGTAAACCACAGTTCGCCCGTTGCGGGATGAAATGCCAGACCGACGCTGTTTCTGACGCCTGATGCAAAGACTTCATCGCCGCCGCCATCGGCATTGATGCGGCGGATTTGTGCAAAACCCGGTTCATCACAGATATTGCACGGCGCGCCCACCGCCACATACAGGCGCCCGTCGGGGCCGAAACGGAGGTACCGAGCAGCGTGCCGGGTCTCGTCCGGCAACGCGGCCGTCACCAGTTCCGGTTCTGGCGGCTGCGCGAGCAAGGATTCGATGTTGTCGTAACGCAGAATCCGGTCTACCGCAGCGACATACAGGGAGCCGTTTCTGAACTCCAGCCCGGAGGGCCTGTTGAGCCCACGGTCGATCAGGAAAATGCGGTCCGCGACCTGATCGCCGTCCGTATCCACCAGTGCATCAACTTTACCCGCGCTGCCCAAACCCGCAAAAACGGTACCATGCTCACCCAGCGCCAGTTCGCGGGGACCGTCTACCCCTTTGGCATAAAGGGCAATCGCAAAGCCCGGTGGAAGCTTCACCTGTTGCAATCGTGTTTCAATGTCGCCCGCTTCGCCGCCGTTTGACATCAACAGGGCCGCAAAAACGAGCGCCATCTTCGCTGCCTGACGCATACCGTTTACCTGACTGAATCGACCAGCACATCATGCCACAAATGTGTCTCGCTTCCCTCGGCAATTGCTCCTGCATTGCCCTACTACTGTCCATCCCTGGACATATGCTCCCGCCTTCTGCTCCTAAGAGTGCATAACCGACATTTGGTATCTTTACGCCACAGCCGTAGAATCTGTGCCGCAAACAGCAGGAGTAGACTACGCTGGGCGCAGGGGCGCGAACGGGGAATTTCGCCCCGGACTGACGGTCAGACAAGGCCTGTCTTCTTTACTTTATTGCCGGATACTCCATACGGGAACGGTATTGCACACATCGCGCGTCAAATTGAACATCCACCGGCGATCGCCCGCCACCTGCGCGCTGGTGGTTGTGATATTCATCGTCTGTAGCTTGCTGGCCGGATGCGCAGGAATGGCGCGGGGAACGAAAACTCCCGTATACAAGGAAAATGCAGCAGCGACGCCCGCCGCCAACATCAAACCCCGCCCCGAAGCACTGATTGTCATCCGTTATCCAGCCATCATCAGTGCCGAAGCTGAGCATCCGTTCTACCAGGCCTTCGGCAATAACGCGATTGGCGGAACGATTCCGATCGAGGTCAAGATCAGAACCGACACTACGCGGGTGGCACAAGCCATAATTGCGAAAACCAACTACTACGCAATGAGCCTTTACCGCGAGCTCCAGGCGGCGCTGCCGGAGCACATGGTGCTGCTGTCACCCCATATGATCGTGTGGGACCGGGAAAATGGCTTGCACAGCCGCCCCATGCTGGCTTCCGAACAGATTCCCAGCGTTCTTACTATCGACTTTAACATTTACTCCTACCCCGATATCCGCAAGATCATGGATGCACCGCCGCTCACGTTTGGAGACATCGTGACGCCGTTGTTCGTGGTGCACAGCAATCGCTGGTTGAGACCTGCAACGCACGGATTGCTGTTGTCCAGCGAACCCCTGCTGCAAACCTCCTGGCGGCTGTCGTCAGAACAGGCCAATGAGCAATTTCGGAACATGTTGCATTACCCCGGCAACAGTTATCAAAGAACGCTTGATTTCATCACCTTTCTCAGTACGCGCGATCCGCCCCCGCTTTCTGTACCGCAAAAGGATATCGGGGATTCCCAAAACCAGGTGCAGGCAGTGGAAGTTTACCCACTGGAAAAAGTGCAGATGAATCCCGAATGGATTGCCGATCTGAACAAGAATTCCACTGTCGACCCGTTTGCCGAAAGTTTCGTCAAAGGCGCAGCCCAGCGGGTGCTCAAACTGCTTGGTTCCGTCGATCAGGAGCGTGCCCTGTTTTTTGCCCGGCAGTCAGCTCTGCAGCGCTTTGACCCCGAACTCGCTGCCGTATTCATGACCGGTTCCCAGGATGAAAGCGTGCGCGCCCGTTTACAACTTGCGGAGGCCTTGATCGAGGCCGAAAAGACCTTCTTGTCCGGTCAGTCCCAAAGCGTCTTCCAGGGCACCTATAACGGAGATTACGGCAAGAAAATGCGCCAGATGATCCAGGCAGAGTTCGGAATGCTTGAGGAGAAGCGCAGACAATCGCGCATACAAAACGTGACAACGGCCTTGACAGTAGCGATGCTGGCCGGATCCGTTTATGGCACTTCCGTGTCCGGCTCAGTCATTGCCTCTGCTCTGCAGAGCATCACGCCGGTCTTTGTGCTGGGTTCGATCTGGTCGGTCAGGGAGAATGTGAAAGCGCGGGCCAAATCTCGCACCATTACGGAAAAATTCATGGCCTTGATGGCGCCCGACCTGGACCAGCAAATTGGCGTGCAGGTGGAATGGATGGAATCCAAAGAGAAAATTACCGCCCGGGGATTTGCCGAGTTTCGCGACAAGACCACCGCACTGTACCAGGCCCGGGTCAGGTCCATGAACACGACCGTCGAGGATCACTGTGTGTTCCGGCACCCGTCAGTCGCAGCGTCCGGACGTTGGTTTGGACAATGTGCAAATGGTTTGGCGACGGGCAGAGGTTACGGACTGGCAGAGGATGAGGCCGGCAATACCGTTGAGTATCTTGGCGAGGCGGCGTCAGGTATGGCGTCCGGGGTCGGCGGTATGATCGTTCAGTTGAAGGGACAAACGGGTCCTGTCTATTACGAGGGTGAATTCAACCTGGGCTTACCGGACGGCGTCGTCGACGTCGAGAAATCCGGCGAAAAGGCCAGCCTGCAACGGTTCAAAGCCGGTGTCGAAGTGGGAAAGGCCGCGGAAAATCAATGGAAAAGGCTGAAATTTTGAGCACTGACGCCGCTTTGCAGCACGCTGCCGGACCCGTGCCGGCGAAGCTACTCTGCCTGAGCTGCTTGTTACTGCTTTGCCTCGCTTCTGCACGAGGCGACTTGAGTCTTGCCGCTCTTGATGACCTTTCAATCGCGGACCAATACCGTCAGCTCAACTTGATACTGATGGTGTCCGAGGGCATCGAACCGGCCTTTCTTGCGCAATTGCTGCCCCAGGCAACAGCGGAGGCGAACGCTGTACCTGAATCCGTGCCGCGACTGGAGCTCGATGACTTCCAGACCCCGCTGAACCGCATCGTCGATCAGCGCGCCATGATTACCAAAGCGGCCCACCTGTTCCGCTTTGCGCTCAACAACAGGGCAGACATCATGCTGGCCCTGACGGATATGGCGGCCGCCAACCCCGAGCAGGTGGCGCAGGTCGACCTCATCCAGTTGGCCGAAGATGCCATCATTGTCCGTTCCGCTTTGGCGGGCAGCATCGAATATCTGGCCAAGCAGGGTGATCCGGCCATGGCGGATAACCTCGACATCTACCAAAACCGCACCCTGTACCTGAGAAATGTGATGGAGTACTGGAAATTTGGCCAGGAGCTGGATGCGATAACCGAAGACGCGATGGCAGATACCGGCGGAAAAATGGCTGCCTACCAACGCATGCTCGAAGCCGAGCCCAATCTGATGGGCTTCACTGAGCACCTGCAGGCCGTCGAGGAGATTTACAAGAAAACAAACGGACTCAAGGTCAATCCACGCGACCTGGAGAGCAAAGAACTGATCGACCAGGAGTCCCAGGTTCTGCAAAAGCATTAAGGCGCCATCGGCGCAGTTTGCAGCCTGCCGCCATGATTTTTCTGCCGCCCATCTGAGCACTCAATTTCAAATCTTAGCCTGCATTTGCAGGTAAAATGGGATGTTAAGATTATTGGCTGTCCATCTGCCGCATCAAGCATGATCAGAAAAGGACTGAAACCGCGTATTTCCATCGGTATTGACCTGCCGGGCAGGCGCGGCGGTTTGCGGCGGGTCTTTCCTTTCCGCCGCTCCGTGCCGGCCATCGCATTGCTGGCCCTGATGGATGCCATCTTCCTTATTCCCGCAGTGGCGGCATTTCACCAGGCCAGTGCCGAATGGAACAAGCTCGATTCCCTGTTCGACCTGGTGGGGGCGCTGTTCCTGAGCGGCTGGCTTATGGGCTGGTCGACCGCCCTGCTGCTGATGAGCGGTACTCTGCTCATGCTGATGTTTGGCCGCGAAGTGATCCGGGCACGCGCCGGTACGGTCGAGATCTTGATCGGTCTGCCGCTGCTGGGCGTCGCCGCCCGGTACGATGCAGCCAGAATGCGCAATCTGCGCAGCGAACAAGCCGCTTCCCAAGTCCGGGAAATCGTGGCGGGGTGCGCACATGGCATTTGATTACGGCGCCAATACCGTGGCTTTCGGTTCGGACATCGATGCTGCAATGACTGCGCAACTGACACGCGCCATCCAAAGCGCAACCGGTATCGAAATCCGCCAGGGAAATGCCCTGGCGGCGGAAATCCAGGAGGAATGGGAGCCCGCTGCGGAGGCGATGCCCGGGCCACTACCAAGCGCCGCACCGCGAGGATCCGCCCATCGCCTGGACTTCGCCTTCGTCGCTGGCGCTGATTCTTGCCAACCTGGTCCCGGTAGTGGGCGCGGCATTTTTTGGCTGGCAACTGAGCGACGTCATCGTGCTTTACTGGGCCGAGAGTGCGGTGGTCGGGTTTTTCAACCTGTGCAAGATGGCGGTCATCGGTCGTTGGACGGTCTTGTTGGCCGGGCCGTTTTTCATCGGCCATTTTGGCGCTTTCATGGCCGTCCACTTCCTGTTTATCTACACGCTTTTCATTCAGGGACTGGGTCCTGGTATGAGTTCAGGCGGCGATCTCAAGCAGGTTGCACAGCTATTCCTCGATCTGTGGCCGGCCCTGCTTGCGCTATTTCTCAGCCACGGCTATTCCTTCTTCACAAATTTCATTGGGCGCCAGGAATATCGCCAACGCGATCTCAGAACTCAGATGGCCGAGCCGTACACGCGCATTGTTTTCATGCAGCTGGCGCTGATCTTCGGCGGCTGGGCTGGTGCTCTTGCTGGGACAACCTGAAGCCGTTTTGCTGCTTGTCATCGGCGTGAAGATCTATCTCGACATGAGAGCCCATACCAAACAACATCGGTAGCCTGCATGTTAGGGCTGATCGCCCTCCAGGCGCTTGAGTTCGTCTATTTTCAGGGTGCCGGGTTCGATATCACTGGCTGCGGCCGGGTTAGCCGACTCACCACTTGTCAAACCGGGCGCCGCCGGCCCGGGCCCATGCAGAACTGCACTATCCATATTCTTCAGGTCATCGATGTCCAGCGTGCCTGCCAACGTCTCCGCTTGCGTCTCCGGGGCGGGCGGATTCATCCGGGCGCTGCTCAGCCGGAGATTGTTGCGCTTCGGAAGTCGAGGGGGAGCCACTCGCCTGCTCCGCGGATGGCTGATCGGAAGCCTCGCCTGGCGCCGGGTTCATACCTTGCAGCAAGGCCAGTTCGCTCAGCGCCAGGCTGCCCGGAGGTGCTTCAGCTTCGGCTTTAGCTTCAGCTGCAGCGCTCGCACCTGCCGTTCCGTCATCGTTTGCGGCTGATTCATCCGATTCACCGGCCTCGATGGCTTTGGTCTGTGGCGTTGCCGCTCCCGGCTGGCCGGCCTTACCCTGCAGAAAGCTCAGCGCGTTTTCAGATACGCCGGCGGTGCTGACGGCTTCCGTTTCCCTGTGCTGCGCCTCATACGATTCTGAATTGCGCGCCGCATCTGCCTGGCTTTGGCCAGCCGCAGAACTCTTTCCGGCGCTGCCGTTCTTACCCTGCCTGCTGCCGGCAGCACCCTCGCTGCCGGACTGCTGGCCGCCCGCTTGAGCGTTCGGCTTGCCCTCCGCATCGGCATAGGCCGCGGCCTCCCGCTGCTGGTACTTTTGCAACTGTTCCGCCCAGGCTTCGCGTTCCTGGCTGCGAAGTTTTGCATCGGTTTGCGCTGCGGCACTGGGCTCGTAGGGATAGTCGCTGACGTCTTCGCCAGGCTTCCACTGACGGCTGGCGATGATCATGTCCCGCAACTGCTCCTTGATGTGTTCGCGCGACGCTTCTGGTAGTTGATCGATCTTTTCCGTGCCCGCCTGGGAAGAATAGATCATGTCCGCGCGTGGCTGTTCGCGATAACGCTGGTCGCGCAACTCCATGCGTGTGCGATAATTTTCCTCGCTTTCATCAACCTGCTTGCTCGTATCTTCCGCCTGCTTGTCCGCATCTTCTCCGTTACCGGGCGCCTGCTGTGCAAGCACGCCGGCGCAGGCCAGAATCGTCATCAGAAATACTACGCAAAGGCGCACCCATCCGCGCCCATGCCGGAAAACCACGGCAGGTATTGCAGAATTCCTTCTGTCGGTCATGAGTCTTCCACTGGAGCCGCAGGCGACCCGCCGAGCCTGGTTGGGTAAGCGAGACGCCTCATTGCTTTTCCACCCGTCGCACCAGGCGGAAACCGGTGAAATCGTTGCGATCGCCGTTCTTGAGGTTGAAGCGTGCACTCAGACGGGACTCCTTCGTGCCGGTAAACCAGGACCCACCACGGGTCATATGGGAACTACACATGCCGCGCGTCCATGCGCTGCCATCCGCGGGTGCCTCCAGGTAAGAAAGATTCATGCAATCCAGCGTCCATTCAGCGACATTGCCAATGACGTCATACAGTCCGAATGCATTGGCTTGATAAGAGCCTGCCGGCGTGGTCGCAAGGGCGGTGCCGTCCCCGCAGTCGCGGTGCCGCCAGTCGAAGCTGGTTTCATTGCCGGCGATATTGGCATAACGGCAGATGCCTGCTGCGTTGCCACCGAGCCAATCACTCTCCTCACCGGCACGGGCCACATACTCCCATTCGCTTTCGCTCGGCAAGGAGTAGGCTTGACCGGTCCGGGTGCTGATCCAGCCAGCATACTGTACCGCATCATTCCATGACACCATCATCACCGGATGGGTTCCCCGGCCCCAGCCATTGTCAGCCGGGTGCGTGTCACACGCGCCGTCGGCCACACAGGCATCCCATTGCGCCATCGTAATTTCATAGACACTGACCGCAAACGGTTCCGCAATGATCACCCTGTGGCGGGGCTTTTCAATGCTGATGGCCAAGGCCGAGGTATCCGCCGAACCTTGCCAGAATGCCCCGGCGGGTACGACCACCATCAGCGGACAGTCGCTGCAGTCCTGGAACGTCTTGCCCGTACGCAGCGTCAGGCTGTCAATGGCTTGCTGCGCTTCCCCGACATGACGCCCATCCGGAAAATCACCGATATAGGACCGGTACGCTGCAATCGTGTGCTGCTTTGCGGCAACTTCGAAACTCGCCCTGTCATTGATCTCATATTGCAGCTTTTGCCGCAAATCGCGCGCCTCACCGATATGCGCACCGCCAGGCTGGGCGGAAATATACTCATCCAGCGCCGCCAGGGTTCCGGCTGCCTTCGCGCTCTCCCAGGCAAGATCGTCCGCGCGAATTTTGGCATCGCGTTCGCGGGCAAGCCGGGCCTCTTCCTGATTGAATTCCTCAATTTTGGCCAGGGCTTCGGTTGCATGCCGGCCGTCGGGGAACGCCGCCAGGTGCGCTTCGTAGCCGGCTTTGGTGTTTTCGGCCACCACCTGCTCCCAGGCCTTGTCCTCCAGTTGATCGATATGTTCCTGTGCCTGCTGGATATGCGCGGAGTGCGGAAAATCCTCGATGAAGGCACGGTAACCCACCACCGCGTCGGCCTCCAGGGCCTGATGCCATCGCTCCGTTTCCTGTGCTGAAGTCGCGTCACTTTCAGACGTCTGGCGGGAAACGGACTCACTCTCATTGGGCCGTTGGGAGAGCAGATACACCCCGATACCGGTGACGGCGACAAGGATGCTGCCGAGTAAGATTACGGGCAGCCACTGGCGGCCTTCGGGGACAGACCGAATGCCGGGTTCGGATACTCCTTCATCTTCCCTCGCCGACAAGTGGGTCAACCGAGCCCGCCACTCACGCACGCTCTGTGGCCGCGCCGCTGGCTCAAGAGCCAGGCCGCGCGTAATCAGCGTGACAATTTCCCGCCGTGCCTGGGTCTCGCCGGCTGCCGTGGCGATGGACGGTAAGGGGTCGGGCTCATGGGCCTGCACAGCCGCCCACCGCTGCATTGCCGTCGGCGGTGCGACGCCGGTGACACATTGGTAAAGCGTTGCCGCCAAGCCGTAAATGTCGGTCCAGGGGCCGGTTTTGCGATCGGTTTTGCCATCGGATTTGCCATCAGTTTTGAATTACTCGATGGCCGCGTAGGCTTCACCGCTGCAGCCGCTTGACGCCATCGGCGTTTCGTCCGAATGGGCAGCGGCTGCGCCACAACCCAGCAATATCGCACCTCCCGCTTCGGGAACATGGATGAATTCCGGGCCGATTTCCCGGTGAATGATCCCCTGCCCATGTAAGTAATCGAGAGCATCCATAACCGCCAGTGCAATCGCCATCAGCTCCTGGGCGCCGGGCGCCGGGCCGTCGCGAAGTATCGCAGCAAGCGATTTGCCCGCCACCCACGGCATGACCAGATAGGCGCTCCCGTTGGCCTTGAACCAGCGGGAAATTCTGGCAATTCCAGGATGATTGAAGGTGGCGGCCCGTGCTCCGTCTGCGAGGAAGCGGGCGACGCTTATCGACAGCTCGTTGGCCGCTTGCTCGTCCTGTGCCGACAGGCTGCCGTCTGCGCGGCGCGTAACCCGGCCCCCAGGCACGTGCTCGCACAGTATAAACGGGCTGCCTGTCAGGGTATCCGTCACACGGTAGGTGATGGCCGATGCGCCGACCAGAATCACATCGTCCACGGTGAAGCGATCAAGCACGAATCCCCGGGAAAGAGCCATGGATATGTCTGTCATGATGGCTGGCCGCCGGTCAGTTGCCCCTGGCCTCGCTGTCGCCAGACTGCCTGGGCCTGACCGCAACCTGAAAACTCACATCACCGAGAAAAATCGTATCTTCGGCTGCAATGAACATGATTTCCCCCTTGAGACAGGGGACGCGATTGACCCAGGTGCCGCGTGCGGAGCCGAGGTCGCTGATGGTCAGCGCGTCCGCACTGCCACTCAATCTGACATGCTCCCTATGGACGTCCTGGCTGTCGATGTTGATATCGGTGCGGCCGCCTCGCCCGATAACAACGTTGATTGCAGCGCCATTAGCCTCGCAGGAACCCGTGAAAGGTGTGCCATTGGGCAGCCGGCCTCTGATCTCCACCACGCAGTCGCTTGGTTCCGCACCGGCATCCGAACCCGCACCGGCCGCCGCAGACCGGGCTGACTCTTGCTTGTCTGCCGGCATACGCCCACGGCCCGGCAGATTGTCCCGGCGCGTGGAAAGGGCATGCCGCCGGAAAGCCCACCCGGCCAGCACCACTGCCAGCACCAGGCCCAGCCACAGAATCCAGGGTGTCGTCACCAGCGCCGAGGGGAGCTCATGCTCTTCTGCCACGCCACCACGTTCCGCTGTGGTATTCGCTTCGGCTACGTCCGTTGTCGCATCAGGCTCCGGCTGGGTGACTTCGGCGCTTTCCGCCACCGGCGGACGTTCTTCCGCAGTTGCAGGTTCAATCGCCGGGCAGGGCAACTCAATCAGGTTCACCGAAAGACTGTGCAGTGCTTGCAACAGCCCGTCCTTCCACAGGTAGGCCGGCGCCTTCGAGGTATCCATGCTCTGTACGCCATCTGCAGAACTGAAACCGACCAGATTTCCGCAGCCATCGATGAGCGGTCCGGTAACGTTGGGAAGTGCTTTTGCCGTTGCAATGGCCGTCATTGCGGGCGCTTTATCGCCTTTTCCAGCAACGGTATTTGTCGTCGTCACCCGGGTCAGAACGGAAACCGGCGCAGCGCCCTGGGCGATCAGTTCGGCGGGTGGAAACGCAGCCAGCCGAATCTCGGCGCCATCAGCCAGGGGCGCTGCGGCGAGGGTGGCGGGGCGGCGTTTCAGGGCAGGTGCGGACAGCACCGTCAGCCCCGCATCCGGAAATTGCTTCCTGATCGTTGCTGCCCTGCCATTGGCAATGATGTCGGTACCGCCATCGAGCACAATGATTTGATCGCCGGGTGCAGCAAAATCCAGTGGAACGATGACCAGGCCTTGCTCCGAGACGACCACGCCGGTAACCGGCCGCACCCGTTCCGCGCCAATGGGCTTGAGTACCAGCACAGCCCAGGGCGGCAATGCAGCGGGCATTGGCCGGGCCGCACCGGCGGTACTCTGCGCCAGGCAGGCGAAACTCATCAGCGCCAGACAAGTGTACAAAAGTAATTTGCGGCAAAAATGATCCGGCTGCAGCTTGCTGCGAAAAGACCCAAAACACGCAAAACGGGACATCAGGGCGAATAAAGGCGGTTGATCAGATTATCAAGACAGTACTGCCCGGCCCGGTTCAGAACCCGTTCCTCGCCCCCCTGCACCAGGTTTTGAATAAACACCAGGATGGCCGCCATCACCAGCGCCAGCAAGGTGGTGCTGAACGCGACGCCCAGCCTTTCCGTCACCTGGTACAACATGTCCGGACTTTCCACGTTGGCCCGGTCTCCGGCATAGTTCAGTGCCAGCATGATACCCACCACGGTGCCGATGAATCCGAGCGAAGGAATCAGCCAGGTAATGTAGCGCACCATGTTGTAGCGCAGTTCAATTTCGTGCATGAACAACTCCAGGCTGGAATTGAGCAGGGAATTGGTCTGGTCGGCTGAATGGCTGAGATTGAAACCCAGAACACAGCGGGTGATCAAACGCGGCACAAAGCACGTATCCCGGTCTTTGCTGCCGCGCACTTTCTGGTAAATGGGGGTTACGTCTTCGCCGGGACGCAACACCGTTTCCTCGTCTTCCGGCAGGTACTTGCACGCAATCTGGCTCTCTTCCAGGCGCAAGTGACGCCAGCGAATGACCAACTCAGCCAAACCGGCGAAAAACGCCAGCCAAAGGATGTTCTGGATGGTAAATGGCCATGTCTCCCGCTTGATGTCGAGCATAATGGCGGCAGCGGTTGGCGGCAGGACACGCGCCATCAAGGCGATGGCCAGTATCGCCGTCAGCAGAGCCACGAACTGCGCCAGCAGCCTTATCGACATAAAGCACCCCGTCTCTTGCAAATTGAAAGGTTCAATCGTCTTCTTCTATGTTGCCGGTTTCCGGGTTGCGTCTGGGACGTTCGATCATGACCCGGCGCTCTTTGGCCGCCAGGCGCTCGGCCATGATGGCGGGCATCCGCAGGGCCTGGCTGTTGCGTAACTGCACCCGCACACGCTCACCGAACAGGTCCACCAGCTGGCTCAACTCGACCTCGGTTTCGCCGCAGCGAATACGATCGCCACTGCCCAATTCCACTTTCAGTATCCTGATCCATTGTTTGTTCCTTTGCAGGAACGTGCCGTGGTCGGAACCGGCATCGAGCACGGTCAGATATCCGTCGTGGACTAACTGAACCTGCGCGTGGATGGGCGAAACCTTGTCGCCCTCGACAACCAGGTCGCACTGATTCCAACTGCCAATCGTCTTGGTTTTCATAAGGCCGGAGATCGCAATGCCGTAATCAGGATACGGCGGGTCGGGAATTCGCAGTAATGGACCACGATTCAGATAACCAAGTTCAGCATTATCACCGGCCTACTTCGCCAGCGCCAGAAAACTGCCCGAGTTGGCCCGCGCAAGTGCTTCCATGAATTCAACGGTTCCGGAATACTTGAAGTAATCTCCCACCGTCACGGTGTGGATCTCCCGGTTGCGTGTGTTGGCAAGGGTGATGCTGCGCACCAGTCTGGTGCTGGACAGGTTGCCGTTGAATTCAGGATTGGGTAAACCATCACTGAGCAGGATAACGGCATCCGCGGGACTGGCAAAAGCATATTCGAACGCTCCCAGCAGCGAAGATGAGCCACGGAATTCCCGCGCCAGGCCGTTCAGAAAGCGCAAAGCCTGTTTACGCGAGGATTTCGACACCTTTGCCAGACTGTTGTCGGCCGGCCAGCGGTAATACTTCGGGCCCGAATCCAACTGCTGAAATCCGAGGATCGCAAACTCGTATCCCGTTTGCAGCGAATCCAAAGCCCGCACTACGGTAGCACGCACCAGTTCCTGGTGTTGCGCCAGATAGCCATTCATGTCCATCATGAAGATGATGCGTGTCTTGTTGGTTTTCAGCCCAAGAAATCTGAAGCTCACTTCCTTGGGCTGAGCTTCGTCTTCCGTATCCTCCGGCTCCGGCGGCGGTGGAGGCGGCTGTTCGTTACGGGCCTGCTGCTGCGCCCGCAGCGTTTCGATTTCACTGGAGACAGTGTCCTCTTCCGCTTCCAGTTGCCGTTGCCGCGTCTGCGCCGCCTGCAGCGCCCGGAGGATGCTTGCTATGCCGCTTTCGGATTGATCCAGTTCCGCCTGCGTTTTACCCGCCAGTTCCTCGAGGAATTGCAGATCACCCTCTGAGCGCACTTCATTCTGATAGTCCGGCATCAGGATGATGGTAATGACGATGAACGCACCCATGGCCGAGGCAAACAGGTCGATTGCCGACAGGGAAAACACTTCGAAACTGCGCTGCCTGGATCTCATCGTGACACGCCGACGAAATCGCCGTAGTTTCGTTGCGCCAGGGTTTGCAGGAACATTACCAAACCGCGATTCGAGGTGTAGTCACCGATCGCAACGGTATGAATTTCGATCCTGGTGAACCGGTTTTCGTTGGTAATGTCCTGAATGATAAAGTTGGGATTGTTATCCGGTTGGCCGTCGCTCATCAGGATGATCGCGTCCGGTTTGAATTGCAACGCCGCCTTGAGCGCTGCGTGAGTCGGTGTCGAGCCTGCGAAACGGTGCGCCAAGCCCCGCGCGAATTCCCTCGCCTGGCGAAGATTTTCCGGCGTGCCCTGCATCAGTTCCTTGGCGCCGGGGTAATTCCACAATACCGGCGCCGGATCCCCCTGGTACCCCACGATGGCCAGCCGGTTGGTTTCATCCAGTGGCTCGAGGATTTCCAGCACCGATTTAATCATCAGGTCGGAATAGGCCATCATGCTGCCGGACATATCGATGACGATGACGAAAGATTTGGCATTGGTGGCCAGACCGAGGATGGAGAATTCATGGCTGGCGACAAGCGCTTGCGGTTCGGTTTCCGGTATGATTTCTTCCACTGGCTTGGGCGAGGGTATGGGCATTTCGGCCAACTGGGTTTTCAGATCCTTGAGCAAGGTCCGCTTGCGCGAAAGCCGTTGCTCGATACCCCGATTGGCCTCATTGAGCTGTTGCAGTTCGTTGTTGGATTGTTTGCTGCTGGCCAGTAATTCCGCCAATTCACCGGCATTCAGGTCGCGTTGCTCCATAATGTCCTGTATTTGAGCGTACGCGCTATCCTCGCCCGCGTTACGATAGTAGGGAAACAGCAACATGACCAGCAGAATGAATGCACCCAATGCGGAAGCAAAGAGATCCACTGCGGACGTGGTAAAAACAGCGGTTTCCCGATTTGGGCGACGCATGACGCGCGAACGTTAACAAAAACACCCTGACCCGGCAACGACAACAGTGATCATGCCTCATTTTGCAATTTCATTTTCCTGCGCGCGGCGATACGCCGGCCGTGTGTCCGCGGCAGCGGCCTTTGCCTGTCTGGTGATATTTGGCTGCCTTCAACCGGCGTTTGCCGGGGACGCGGCTGCCCTGCCTGCCAGCGGCAGCAAGGATTACTTCACCCTGCAGCCGGCCGACACTCCGCTGGTGATCCGTCTGGATGCATTCGAAACCGAATTCGAATCGCGCGTCTATGATCCGGATAACAGGCTTCTGAGAGCCTCCGGCTTGCCTGCCCAGCGACTGGGTGCGTTATACCAGCTCATCGAGGCGACCGATAAACCGCGTGAACTCAGGATTGAAATCACTTCGGGCCACAGCACGGACCGCTCGAAACTCGATATGCAGGTCATTCGTTTCGAACCGGATGGCCCGGATAAATCGGGGCTGATCAAGGCCTACCGGCTTCTTTCATCCGGTCTTGAGCTGGAGACCAGCACCCGACCCGACGCATGGACCATGAAGGTCATCACCCTGATGCAGGCCGCGAACTTCTTTGATTTGCTGGGTATGCTGGAACTGCAATTGTGGTCAGAATTCTACGCGCATTTTTACCTGCTCACGGTACTCAATGATTCGATCACGGCCGCCGAGGGCGCGCGGGAAATCTATGCCGCAGCGACCCGCTCCGGACTGGACGACCTGGCGCTTGCTGCATTGCAGCTGGAGGCCTCCGCCACCGTCGCGCAAATTGGCGGCAGCAACAAGGGCTCGGCTGATGCCCTGTTTGGCCAGGCACAAACCCTGTTCCAGCAAGCCGCTCAGCTTGCGCAGCGGAAGGACTACCAGCATGAGCATGCGCTGGCGATTTACCACAGTGGTCTGGCCTTTGAAAAAGCCGGTAATACCAACACGGCATTTGTGCAGTTCGACCAGGCCGTGACGATTGCAAGCGGTTGCGGCGACACTGCCCTGGCCAACCAAATCAGGCAACACGCGGCGAAACTGCACGAATCTCTGGGCGATAATACCGAGGCCATTGTGCTGATGCAGCAGATCAGCGCAGATACCCCGGTGCAAATTGCCAGTGCTGAAGCGAAAGCCGAAGAAGCGGAAAGCCAGGAAGAAGATGAGCTTGCCGATCGCGAAATGGTGAATTACCTGCTGGAACAGGGCCGCCTGCTGGAGAAGACCTTCCGCCACAGGGAAGCTGCTGAAGTTTTTCGCCAGGCTCTTCAATTGAATCAAAAATCCGAATCGCCCACCCTGACCGGCCCGGTGTATCTGCTGCTGGCCAAAGCGCTTTACGGCGCGGGACAAATGGACAAGGCCCTGGAGTATCTGCAGGAGGGCATCAAGAAGACGCCTTCGTATCGTCATGAAACCGAGCTCTACGTTGCCTATGGCTTGGTTGCAAGCATCCAAAGAGGCAGGGGCGACTTCGCAGCCATGGCGGCAGCGCGTAATCATCAGCAACAGTTTCTTACCGAGACCGGGGCGGGCGCACCGGCGGCATTCTCATTCGAAAGCGCGCTGGACGATTTGGCCGCACATGGAACGGGTTCTGCCACGGCGCGCGCCTTGTTGCGGCAAAGTGAACAGGAAGCGAAGCAAAGTGGCGCCAAAAGGTTCGGGCAACTGGCTTTACTGCAACTGTGCGCCGTCGGCGAATCGTGTACCGCCGAGGTGGCGCAGCAGGCCCTGGCTGACGTGGATGCAACCGGCCTGCCCGGGGCCCGGCAGCAGGCCAGGTTGCTGTACTCGCAAAAGCTGCACAGGGATGGACAATTGACCCGGGCCATGGCGGAGCTCGACCAGCTGATCGAAGAGATGCGCTTTTTCCAATCGTATCTACCCGGTGTGCTGGGCGCCTGGTACTGGCAAAACCACGATATTGTATTCAACTCATTCATGGATCTGGTGCTGGAACAACTGGGTCCGCCGGGTGGTATGTCCGTAGGCGGCACTGCCGCTATTGAATCGTTGCGAGCCCTGAACCGTTTGATGCGCTACGCACAAGAACCGGCTGGGAACAGGGTTGCGCCGGCAACCGCGAGCGAAGACCCGGAGCTTGAAGCCTTAAGGTCAATGATCGCCGCTCGGGAGAGTGCCAACTCCTCACAGGACGCAGCGAAACTGGCCGGGGAAATTTCGCGAAACTTGCAGCAAACCCGGAAGCGGCTGAGCCCGGCGGCTGCATCCAGCGATACCCTCAGCCGGCGCTTGCAACAATTGCGCGACGATGAAGCGCTTTTGACGTATTACTTTGCGGCGGGCAGGGCTTATGCCTGGGTGGGGCGAAGCCATGGCCTGGAACTGGTGCGGATTCCCTGGTCGGCTGACCAGTCAGTGGCGCTGTCACAGGCCGTGGAGGCGCTGCGGCCGGACGCAACGGCGGCAGCAGCGGAGGAATTTGCCGGCCTGATGGATCGTTTGAGCCAGCGCTTGCTTGCGCCTATCGCCAAGGGCTTGCCCCAGACCATTTACTTTCTTCCAAGCGGCCGCATGGAGGGCTTTCCGCTGGACGCGTTGCGCTGGGATGGCGCCTTCCTGGCCGCCCGGCACCGGGTCATCAACCTGATGTCGCTGGATGATCTGGGTGCCCGCAGCCCCCGGGTCGGCGGTGATGCCTTGCAGCGCTTTTTCCTGGCGGGAAACCGGCAGGAGGGGGCGGGTGATTTCGATCTGCGCAAGCCACCATCGGCAGAAGTGAAGGAAATCGCGGACCTGTTTGTCGGTCCGGGCCTGCATATTGTTCAGGGTGCGGCGCTGCAATGGGATGAGTTTCAGGATGATCGCTTCGCCCATGCCGGTGTGATTCACCTGGCCATACCTGGGACCATCGATCTGCGCAATCCGCAGCAATCACGCCTGCTACTGTCTGACGCCGGTGCCGATCCAAGCCACGCTTTCCTGCTGCCGCAGGATATCGAATCCAAAAAACTGCATGCCGCCCTGGTGGTGTTGAGCGCCTGCGATTTCACCGGATTCAACCCATCCGCTTTTGACCAGAATTCCCGCTTCATCAAGGAATTCCTTCATGCCGGTGCCGGCTCCGTGGTAGCGAGTCTGTGGCAGGTCGGCGACCTTCGGGCGGCACAGTTCATGCGGCGCTTCTATCAGGAGCTAACGGCCAATCCGAACGTCAGTGAAGCCCTGTCGGCAACCAAGAGAAGTTATCTCGCTGATAACGGCACAAGGGACGGCGACATCTGGGCGGCATTCCAGTTATTCGCCGATTAGCGTCGTAATCAACGCGAATTGGGGTCAGAGTAAAAACTTCAGTTTTTACTCTGACCCCAATTCTAAAACTTGAAATTGAGTAAGATGGGCCGGCTGAATCACCTTTTGGGGCCAAATGACGATGTCGCTGTTTGAGGAATTGAAACGCCGCAACGTGTTCCGCGTGGGCATTGCCTACGCGGTGACCGCATGGTTATTGTTGCAACTGGCAGACATCGTGCTGGACAACTCACCGGCGCCGCCATGGGTCATGCAAGTGATCATGCTGATGCTCGTGATCGGCTTCCCGTTGGCATTGCTCTTTGCCTGGGCCTTCGAGCTGACGCCAGAAGGCATCAAGAAAGAGAAAGACGTAGACCGGACCCAATCGATAACCCGCAACACCGGCCGCAAACTGGATCGCACCATCATTGTCGTGTTGGTTCTGGCATTGGGGTATTTCGCCTGGGACAAGTTCTCCTCCCCGGAGGACGTCATTCCGGCGACTGCCGGAATCCAGGCTGGAAACAGCAAGACCGGGAATGCCGATCAAGGGACTGACGCTGATAAGAACATTAGTCCCACGGCTTCTGCCGTTGACGAACCGCCGGAAAAATCCATCGCCGTTTTGCCCTTCGTCAACATGAGCAACGATCCGGACCAGGAATACTTCTCGGATGGAATCTCCGAGGAATTGCTAAACGTTCTGGCCAAGTATCCCGGCCTGCGGGTGGCGGCGCGTACGTCCTCCTTCCAGTTCAAGGGTCAGAACCTGGACATCGGTGAAATCGCGCGCCTGCTGAAAGTCAAACACGTACTGGAAGGCTCGGTGCGCAAATCCGGCTCCAAACTTCGCATTACCGCGCAGCTGATCCAGGCCGACACCGGCTACCACCTGTGGTCACAAACCTACGACCGTGAACTCGATGACGTGTTTGCGATTCAGGATGAAATTTCGGCTGCGATCGGTGAAGCACTTCGGGTCGAACTGGCACTCGGCAATGATCAGTCACCCGCGGCCCCGCGCGTTGCCGAATCGTCGAACACTGCCGCATATGAAGCATTTTTGCGCGGACGCCACCTGGTGAATCAGCGCGGCCGCAGCAATATCACCCAGGCCGTCGAGGATCTGAAACGGGCGGTCCGACTCGATCCGGACTTCGCCCCGGCGCATGCCTGGATGGCCATTGCCTACATCATGATGCTCGACAGTCCCAGCACCTACGGAGACCTCAGCCTGGCCGAGGTCAAGGAGCGGGCTACACCGCATATCGAAAAGGCCCTGGCCCTGAACCCTGACCTGGCCGAGGCACATGCCGCCAAAGGCCTGCTGGCGAACAATTCCAATGACTTCGAATTGGGCATGATGGAGACCGGCAAAGCGCTGGAACTCAATCCCGTGTTTGTCGATGCGATGAACTGGCGGCAAATTGCCGCTTCCAATTATGGAGATTACAGGACCTCGCTGGAAATCCAGCAGCACATGGTGGAGGTGGACCCCCTGTCAATTGTCGGCCGGCTGAACTACAGCCCGGTGCTGGCCCTGAAAGATGACAAGGCCGGCCGCGAGATGGCCCGTGGAATCATTGAGCAAAACGCCTGGGCCGGCTACACCGCACTGGGGCAGATCGAGTTCCAGGATGGCAAAAACCTCGCCGCCAGCCTGGGCTGGTTTATGCGCGCCTACGGGCAGGATCCACACGATGAACTTTCCAACCGCTACCTGATCCGGATTCTCGCCACGGTCGGCGAGTATGAAGAAGCGCGGAGGATATCCGACGGAAATCTCACATTGCGGACATGCAGGAAAATGAGGTGGAAAGTGCTATGCATACCTTGAGGTTGGCGCATGACGGCGATCCGGAGAACTACGCCCGTATGGAAGACCTGGCTGATGCGCTGTATTTCGCCGGGCACTTCGAAGAGGCGAGAGATCTATACCAACAACTGCAAAAACTTTCACCCACCGGGGTTGTATTCGATTCACTGGACGCTTCCACCCGGCCCACCCTGCGCCTGGCGTTCATACTCAAAAAGGACGGTGATGAAGAAGGCGCGAAAAAAGCGATTGCCCTGCACCAGGCAGATCTGGACAAACGCTACAAGCTGGGCCTGATCTATTCCTGGGATTACCTCGCCGAAGCGATGGCGCATTCGATTGAAGGCGATGCTGCAGGCACCTTCGATTCGATCCGTAAAGCCATCGACTCCGGCTTTCGTGATGACCTCTTTTTCCGCGAACCCGCCCTGCAACGGCTGGCGCAACACCCGGAATTCCTCGCCCTGAAAGCCGAGGTCGATCAGTTGCTGGCGGTCGAGCACGCAAACATTCTGCAACTGATCTGCCACGACAACCCGATCCCGGATATCTGGCAGCCGATGAACGAAACCTGTACCGGAGCCAAGACCAGCTCATGAGTCTTATCGCCGAACTCAAGCGCCGCAATGTCTTCAGGGTTGGCATTGCCTATGTCATCACCGCCTGGCTGATCCTGCAGGTCGCCGATATCGTGCTGGACAACATAGACGCGCCCCATTGGCTGATGCAGGCCATCATGCTTGTACTGGCCATTGGTTTGCCACTCGCATTGCTGTTCGCCTGGGCGTTCGAGCTGACCCCGGAAGGTTTGAAGAAAGAAAAGGACGTTGACCGTACGCAGTCGATCACCCACGCGACCGGGCGCAAACTCGACCGCAGCATCATCGTGATCATGGCGTTGGCGCTGGGCTACTTCGCCTATGACAAGTTCCTGTCCCAACCCGAGCCGGCAAACCCATCGACCGCTGCAAGCACCGATAAAGCTGCCGGGGATCAGGCTTCAGGTTCGGATGCGCAGAGCGAACACAAGTCCATCGCCGTGCTGCCCTTCGTCGATATGAGCCCGGCCAAGGACAACGAATACTTCACCGACGGCCTGACCGAAGAACTGCTCAACATCCTGGCGCAGATCAAGAACCTGCAGGTGGCCGGAAGAACCTCATCCTTCGCCTTCAAGGACAAGACCGAGGACCTGCGCGAAATCGGCAGCAAACTGAACGTGAACACCCTGCTGGAAGGCAGTGTGCGCAAGGACGACAAGAACCAGCGTATCCGGGTCACCGTGCAACTGATCAACGTCGAGAACGGCTTCCACATCTGGTCGGATACCTATGACCGCGATCTCGATGACATTTTCGCCATCCAGGAAGACATCGCCCGGCAGGTGTCCGACGCGCTGAAGGTCAACCTGTTGGGCGAGGCGGAAAACCCCATTGCCGTTCATACCCGCACCGGCATGAATGCCTATGATTTGTATCTGAAGGGCCTGCAATCGCTGAATCTCTATACCTTTGAAAGCCTGCGTGAAGCAAAGCGCCTGTTTACCGAGTCGCTGGCCATTGACCCTGAATACGAGCCCACCAAGCTCGCGCTGGCCCGGTCGTGGATCGACCTGTCCGAGACCGGGGTTGTACCGGCGCCCGAAGCGGTTGCAAACGCCAGCCCGTTGCTGGACGCCGTGCTGCAGGCGGATCCGGCAAACAGTGACGCACACACCTTTCGCGGTGAGCTCGATTTGATGAACGAGGATCCCAAGGCGGCCCGCAAGTCTTTCGAACAGGCGCTGGCCGCGAATCCAAGAAACGCCACTGCGCTGAAAGACTATGGCCGGTTTCTGTTCAACACCGGGCACAGTGAGGAGGGTCTGGATTATCTTCAGCAGGCCGGCAGGATCGAGCCCTATGATATGAAGGTTCAGTGGGAGTTGTGCGCAACCCAGGCCTTCATGGGCGAAGAAGCCGGCACCCGGCGCGAATGCGATCGCATCGGGGAGATCCAGCCGGGCAATCCGATGCAATACTACGGAACGGCTTTCTATTATTTGTTCCGCGGCGAGTTGGGTCCGTACATTGACTGGAGTCTCAAGGCGATGAAAATCGACCCGAACGACAACGAGCTCGCCGCAGGCGTCGCTTCCGCGTGGATCGACCTCGGCGATATGCAGCAGGCGGATATCTGGCTGCAAAAAGCGGCCAGTCTGGCGCCGGACCAATCGGTAACCGTGCAGCACGCGCATTCAGTTCCTGTTGCAAGCCGAACAGTATCAGCAGGCTTTAAGCCTGGCGCAGAAAGCCTACGCCGACAAGCTGCCCGACCGCCAGGGGTCCGGCCAAACCATTCGCAGACTGCTGATTGGCGATGCACTGAAGCGGCGTGATTTCGACCTGGCTTTGAGTATTCTGCAAAAGCAATTGCCGAAAGGCATGGAATCACCTCTGGAGACCGATGATCCAGAAGACATCGACACACTCGCCGGCATGGCCCTGGTCATGAAAATGCAGAACCCCGTATCGGAACAGGCGAATGCCTTGCTGGACCATGCCGATGCACTCAATCACATGCCCGGTGATCGTAGTTTTCCGTTTGCCAAATTCACCCGGCAAGCCTCCATCGAAGTCGCCCGCAACAACAAAAGCGCCGCCATTTCGGCCTTGCAACAGGCTTTTGCTGCCGGCTGGCGGATCGATTGGCATGACACACTGCAGAATGATTTCCGCTTCGAATCCCTGCACAACGAACCCGAATACAAACACCTGATCGCGATGCTGGAAGAAGACATGCAAAAGCAGCGCAACCAGGCCTATGAGCTGCTGGGTTTGCCCCACTAAAGACCGCCCGGCTGTGGGCCGCCTGCGGTTCCTTCACGCCGAATTCGTCAATGCTCCGGCGTAATCGGCCACAAACGATTCCAATGGACGCGGTGCCCGCCCAAGCAACTTTGCGGCTTCGTCCGTAACCGGCCCCAGTGCCTGGCAAGCGATCTCTGCGAATAATTCACACAGTGCATTGACCTGCCACGGGTTCGGAATGATTTTTTCCAGGAAGGCACGAAAGTCAGCAGGCGATTGCTCAATGAATGTTATCTCGCGGCCCAGTACAGCAGACATGCGCTCAGCCACCGCGTAAAAATCCAGCAGCTCCGGACCGGACACTGCATGTGTGCCCGACTCCAGGTTGTCATCCAGCAGGGATAGTGCGGCCATTTCCGCCACATCGCGGGCATCGATCATACCGATGCCGATCCTGCCCACCGGCAGTGTAAAGGTGCCGTATTTCGCGATCGAGGCTGCGTACGTCAGCAGGTTCTGAAAGAAGAAGTTGCCGCGCAATACGGTCCAGCGCAAGCCCAGTGATTTGATAAACGCCTCTGACTGGAAGTGGGTTCGGGGAAAGGGCGCTTTTGCATCCGCCGCCGCGCGTATCGTGGAGATCTTGACCAGGTGACCCACACCGGAGTCTGCGGCTGCCTGGGCAAAATTCCGTTCCATTTCCAACTGCCGCTGGCCATTGGGCGTAACCAGCAAGGCCGAGGTGACGCCTTTTGTCGCCCTGGCCAGGTCAGCCGCATCGAGCAGATCGCCCTGTACAATCTCGACGCCGCGGGCGCGTAATCCGGCCGCTTTCTCCACATCGCGCGCCAGACCGCGAAACGCCACACCGCGGTCCAGCAGAGTATTCAGCAGTAGCCCGCCCAATGAGGCCGGTGACACCCGTTAAAAGAATCATGACTCTATCTCTGTAAGCTGGCGTGCGCCGGGTTCAATCCGTGCGGCAACGAGGACAGGCATTGTAACCCGGCGAAACTTGGTATGATTGCGCGCGGAGCCGGCTTCGTGCCGGCCCGGCCGTTGGCGACGAGAACTAATCCGGGCGCAGTCGTTCTCGCTGCACCCGGCACGCATCAGAAGGGGTACTGTGCATGAGCCTGTTTGGCGAACTCAAGCGCCGCAACGTGTTTCGCATCGCAACCGCGTGCGCATCACTGCACAGCTCATCGACACACGTAATGACCGGCACTTGTGGTCCGATACCTATGACCGCGAGTTGGACGACATTTTCGCCATCCAGGATGAAATCGCAACCGCCATCGTCAGTGCGCTGAAAGGCCAGTTGGGCATAGAGGCGGCGGCAGATTCGATCGTCGTTAAAGCCGCCACTGATAATCTCGACGCCTACGACCTGTATCTCAAGGGCCGCAATCTCTTTATCGCACGCCAGAACCTGGACCAGGCCATCAACTTGTTTCAGCGGGCCATAGAACTCGACCCGAACTATGCCCGCGCATGGGAAGGCCTGGCGGCAACCCAGGCTGTGGCCGATTCATGGATAGCGGACGATGGCATCAATCACATGCCCCTCGCCGCCGAGGCTGCGCAGCACGCGTTGGAGCTCGATCCGGAGCTTTCGATGCCCTGGTCGACCAGGGCAATTCGCTTGCGGCGGTCCTGCTGGCGACGGCAAGAATGGGTGTGCCATACGCACCGGTCGGCGAATGGATCAAGGCGCTCGAACACCCGGACGCAGATCATCGCGCCGGCCTGGCGAAATTCGATCGCTGGAATGAACAACTCCCGGTTGATTACGGTTATGAATATCCGGATTTCCTGGTAGCGCTTGGCGCCTACGAACGCGCGGCAAAAGCGCCCAATCTTCGTTTCAACCTGTACAGTCCGGCAAAAAAAGCATTCCGCCAAACTGTGTATTTCAAGAAGTATGTGCACGATCTCGGTGTCGAGGACTACTGGCGCAAGCATGGTTTTCCACCGCTCTGCCACAGTACCGGTGAACAGGATTTTAGTTGCGATTGATAATTCGGTAGCCGTAACCAGGGAAACAATCCGAAAATCACCTGCTTGAGAACATGTGCAAGCCCTAACCTTGGTATGATTGCGCGCAGGCTGCCGCTATGACGGAGAGTCTTCAAAAACAGGCGGGCATATGGCAGGACTGGTTGCGGAACTGAAAAGAAGAAATGTCATCCGGGTCGGCGTGGCCTATGTCGTGCTGGCCTGGTTGCTTGCGCAAGTGGCCCAGCTCGCAGCCGAAACCTTCGAGGCGCCTGGCTGGGTGATGAAAATGCTGATCACCTTACTGGCCCTGTGCCTGCCGCTGGTGCTGTTCTTTGCCTGGGCCTATGAACTCACACCGGAAGGCATCAAGAAAGAACAAGCCGTCGACCGCAGCCAGTCCATTACACCGCGCACCGGCCGCAAGCTGGATTTCCTGATTATCGGGCTGCTGGCGGCAGCTTTGGGGTATTTCATTTGGGAGTCGCGCTTTTCCGAAAATCCGTCGGAGCCCCTTTCGTCAAGCGCACAGGTTGACACCGGCGACGGCCGGGAGGAGACGGAAGCTTCGACCCCCGTCGATGACAAGTCCATCGCGGTCCTGCCCTTCGTCAACATGAGCGAAGATGCCGGCAACGAATACTTCTCCGACGGCGTTTCCGAAGAAATCCTCAATGCGCTGGCCCAGGTAAAGGAACTGAAAGTGGCCGGCCGCACCTCTTCCTTCGCCTTCAAGGGTCATAACGAGGATCTGCGGCAAATCGGCGAAACCCTCGGCGTCGCCAACATCCTCGAAGGCTCGGTGCGCAAGGCCGGTGACAAGGTGCGCATCACCGCCCAGCTCATCCAGGTCAAGGATGGCTTTCACCTGTGGTCGCAAAGCTTCGACCGGGAGTTGACCGACGTATTCGCCATCCAGGACGAGATCGCGGATGCCATCCTGAAGGAAATGAAAGCGCAATTGCTCGAGGGCGATACCAAGGTTGCGGAAGCCAGCCGCACAAACTCCGAAGCCTATGATTTGTACCTGTTGGCACGGCAACGTATCTATGAACGCAAGCAACTATCCCTCGAATCCGCGAAAGACCTGCTTGACCGCGTGATTGCGCTGGACCCGGATTACGCGCCAGCCTACGCCCAACGCGCCATCACGACCCTCCTGCTGACCGACGATAATTACGGCAAAACCAAGTTTGAAGAAGTGCGGGCACAGGCCAAGCGCGACGTCGACCGGGCCTTGCAACTCAATCCGGAGTTGGCCGAGGGTTGGGCCGCAGGCGGCCTGTATTACATTCAACGTCCAGGGGAACAGGACGAAGCCATAGATGCCCTGGAAAAGGCCCTGGCCATCAACCCCAGTCTGATCGACGCCAGCAACTGGTTGCATGTCGCCTACGGCACCGCCGGACGCCTGGGCGATGCGCTCCGTATCCTGGATGAGATGATCGAACGCGACCCGCTGTACCCCCCCGCCATCGGCAATGCCTTCTCCGCTTTCGCCCAGCGAGGCATGTACGAAAAGGCGGCGGCTATACTGGACCGCGCCAAACCCTACATGCCCGACGATCCCGTTATATTGAGTAACGAGGCGGCCTGGCACTTTTTTCGCGGCGAAATCGCCAAGGGCTTACCATCGATTGAGCGCGCCATTGCGCAGCAACCAAAAAACTCATCTTACCGGTTCGGGTTGAGTGTTGGCCTGGTGCAGTCGCATCAATACGAGCGGCTGGCCAATGAGGGCCACCCCACGTTCCGCATCGTCGGACTGAACCATCTGCACCGCACCGAGGAAGCCGGAATTCTGGCCCGGCAACTCGCAGCCCAGGGAAATGTCGGTAGCCTGCTTTGGTTCCTGAATGTCAGCGCAAAGCCCGGGGAGGTGGTGCGCTACGTCGAGGAACACTGGACCGGCCTCGACCGTCTGGAGGCGGATTATCCGGCTGACGACCTGACGGGATACCAGTTGATGATCGACGTTGCGTACGCGTATGCTCAGACCGGCAACCAGTCGCGTTTTGATGACGCGATGCAACGCATCCGGCGCGCCCACGATAGGCAACAGGCCCTGCACGCGGACAACTACATTTTTTACATGGAGGAAGCCTCATATTATGCGTTGGCAGGAAATCGCGAACGCGCGATCGATTTCTTCGAACGGGCCGTCGACCTTGGGCACATCACTTCCACCCATCCCGGCGATGACCGCCCTTCTCTGCAATCGCTGGAAGGTGAACCGCGCTTCGAAGCCGCACGGCTGCGCATGATCGAGCACCTGAATCGAGAACGCGCGGCGCTGGGCCTGGAGCCGGATTCAACATGAGCAAGTCATGAACAACATGAGCTTTATCGCTGAACTCAAACGCCGAAACGTATTTCAGGTGGGGACGGCATACGTCGTGATGGCCTGGCTGCTGGCGCAGGGTGTCGACGTGTTCCTCGACAACTTCGGCGCGCCGGCCTGGGTGATCAAGACCGTGCTGCTGTTGCTGGTCGCCGGTTTTCCTGTGGCGCTGTTTTTCGCCTGGGCTTTTGAACTCACACCGGAAGGCATCAAGAAAGAAAAAGATGTCGACCGCAGCCAGTCAATCACGACCGAGACAGGCCGCAAGCTGGATTACCTGATTATCGGCATCCTGTTGGTGGCCCTGGGGTATTTTGCTGTCGACAAGTTTATGATGAGCCCAGCTACAACTGCGCAGCCCGCGTCCAGCGCCGGAATCTCGGCACCCACCTCGACCGAAAAGTCCATTGCCGTGCTGCCCTTTGTCAACATGTCCTCCGATCCGGAACAGGAATACTTCTCCGATGGCATCTCCGAGGAAATCCTCAATTCCCTGTCCAGGGTTAAAGAACTCGAGGTGGCGGGCCGCACCTCCTCGTTCGCCTTCAAGGGCAAGAACCAGGACCTGCGCCAGATCGCCGAAGCCCTGGGCGTGAGCAATATCCTCGAAGGCTCGGTGCGCAAGTCCGGCAACACGGTGCGCATTACCGCGCAGCTGGTCCGCGCCGATAACGGCTTCCACCTGTGGTCGGAGACCTACGACCGGGAACTGGACAATGTGTTCGCGATCCAGGACGAAATCGCCCGCAACATCCTGCAGCAGCTCAAGGCGACCTTGCTGGAAGGTGAAGAATCCGCAGTCGCCGCGACGCGCACCAACACCGAAGCCTACGATCTGTACCTGCTGGCCAAGCAGCGCATGTACGAGCGCACCGGCCCGACCATCCAGGCCGCCGCGGATCTGCTGGATCGCGCGATTGCAATCGACCCGCAATACGCGCCCGCCTATGCCCAGCGCGGGATCGCAGCGCTGCTTCTATCGGAAGGCTCGGGAGCCTATGGCGACATTCCGGTGCAGCAGGCGCAGACGCAAGGAAAGCTCTACCTCGACAAGGCGCTGCAACTGGATCCGAACCTGGCGGAGGCCTGGGCGGGTATGGGTCTGTACCACATTGACCAACCAAAACCGGAACTGTCCCAGGGCATAGAAGCACTGCAAAAGGCCTTGTCGATAAACCCGGGGCTGATCGACGCCAGCAACTGGCTGCATAATGCGCTGCAGGCTTCAGGCAAACCTGGTGAGGCGGATCGGGTTCTTGCGGGGTATAATTCAGCGAGATCCGCTCTACCGTCCTGGCATTCGAAACGCCGTGAACAGTTTCATCATGTTTCGGGCGTCAAAAACAGGCATTGGCCCACCTGGAGAAAATCCGTCCCCTGATACCCAACGATGCGGTCATCCAGTCCAGTGAAGCGGCTGTGTACGAGTCGTTGGGGCAAGTGGCCAAAGGTGTAAACTTGATCGAATCTGCAGTCGAAATGCAACCCACCAACTCCGTGGCCCGCCTGACCCGGAGTCTCGCCTGGATGGATTCGCACCAATACGAACGTGTCGCTACCGAAGGCGAAGAATGGCTGCCCATCATTGCCCTGACCTTCCTGGGCCGCAAAGAAGAAGCCAGCATATTGGCCTTCAAACGGGCTGAAGAACAGGCAGATATCGGCACCCTGTTTACATTCCTCAATATCACCGGCCGTTCAGACGAATTGATCGCCTATCTGGAACAGCGCTGGCCGGATCTCGATGCACTGCGCAAAGACTTTCCAGCTTATAGCGGGTTGGGGGACTTTTTGATGATCGACGTGGCCCTGGCCTATTCCCGCGTCGGGAACCAGAAACGCTTTGACGAGGCGATGGAACAGATCCGCACCGTGCACAAAGACCTCAAGGCCCTGGGTGTGAGCAATTCTATCTTCTTTATGAATGAAGCTGCCTATCTTGCACTCGCAGGTGACTACGATTCCAGCCTGGACTATCTCGACCGCTCTATTAGCAGTGGCCTGACCACAACTATTAGGATCACCCAGGAGTGGCCCTGCCTGGCCCCCCTGGAGGGCAACCCACGCTTCGAGGCCATCCAGACACGCATGATCGAACACGTCAACAGCGAACGGGAAAAGCTGGGCCTGGGGCCGGCAACGATATGAGCTTTTTCGAAGAACTCAAACGCCGGAATGTGTTTCGGGTGGCGATGGTTTACACGATCGCCTCATGGCTGCTGATGCAGGTCGCCGACCTGGTGTTCCCGCGCATCGGCCTGCCCGATTCGGCGGTGACTCTGGTCATAGCCCTGCTCGGCCTGGGTTTCATTCCCGCGCTGATTTTCGCCTGGGCGTTTGAAATGACGCCGGAAGGCATCAAGAAAGAAAAGGATGTTGACCGCAGCCAATCCATTACCCCCCAGACCGGACGCAAACTGGATCGTGCCATTATCGGCATCCTGGTCCTCGCGCTGGCTTATTTTGCTTATGATAAGTTCGCAATGACGCCAGCCCAGGATGGGCAGCCCATGCAGAAAGCGGAAAATACGCAACCCGCGGGCGGTGAAAAGTCAATCGCCGTTCTGCCCTTCGTCAATATGAGCGAAGATGCCAGTAACGAATATTTCTCCGATGGCATTTCCGAAGAAATCCTCAATGCGCTGGCCAAGGTAAAAGAACTCAAAGTCGCAGGCCGCACATCGTCTTTTGCTTTCAAGGGTCACAATGAAGACCTGCGCAAAATCGGTGAAACCCTGGGCGTGGAGAACATTCTGGAAGGCTCGGTGCGCAAATCCGGCGATGAAGTCCGCATCACCGCCCAGCTGATCCAGGTGAGCGATGGCTTCCACTTGTGGTCGGAGAGTTACGATCGCAAGCTCGATAACGTATTTGCCATCCAGGACGAGATTGCCCAGGCCATCCTGAAGGAGATGAAGACCACTTTGCTGGAAGATGAGGCAGAGGTCATAGCCGCCACACGCACCGATTCAAAGGCATACGATCTTTACCTGTTGGCCAAGCAACGCATGTACGAGCGAACCCACCTGACCATCGAATCGGCGAGCGGGCTGCTGGACAAGGCCATAGCCATCGACCCACAATACGCGCCGGCTTATGCGCAGCGCGGAATCGCTTCCCTGCTGCTGTCCGTGGACAGCTACGGCGATATTCCGCAGGACCAGGCCCAGGCACAAGCCAAGCTGTACCTGGACAAGGCCTTGCAGCTCGATCCCAACCTGGCTGAAGCCTGGGCCGGATTGGGTTTGTATTACACCGGACCGCCGCCGCAGCCGGACAAAGGCATACCCGTGCTGGAAAAGGCACTCTCCATCAACCCCAACCTGAATGATGCCGGCAACTGGCTGGTTCTGACGCTCTGGAGTGCGAACCGTGCGTCTGAAGCCGCAACCCTGCTTGATGCGATCATCGAACGCGATCCACTGTATAAGCCGGCCATCGGAAACCGGGCGTTTCAACTGGGCGCGATGGGCCAGATCGATGAAGCCAGGGCATACCTGGAGAGTGTCGAGCCATTTTATCCGGGCGACCCTTCAATGGAGGGAAACCGGGCTTGGGTCGACCTCGCCGACGGTGCGATCGCCTCTGGCCTCAAGCGCGCGGAATCCGCGCTGAATCAGGAGCCTTCCGATCGCACCTACCGGGTGAGTGTGAACCAGGGCCGCTATGAGACGCATCAATTTGATCAGGTCTTTGACGATCATTTTTCAGACTACTATGTGCGTGCCCTTTTCAACCTCGGCCGGATCGAGGAAGCGACCATCCAGGCGACTGAAATAGCGGCTTCCGGAAAGGTTGGGGCCCTGTTTGCTTTGCTCAATGCAAGTGACCAGTCCGGGTTATTGATCCAATACCTGGAACAACACTGGCCGGATCTGGAGGCCTTTGAACAGGCTGTGCCGCCGGACGGGCTGTGGGGATACCGCGAAATGGCGGATATCGCGCTGGCCTATCGCCGCGCTGGCAACCAGGCTGTATTCGACGAGGCCATGGCGGCGCTTCGTGCCGCCAGTGACAAGACCCTGGCCCAGGGTGTACAGCACGGTGATTTCCTGATGGTGCTCGCCGCCTACCACGCGATGGCCGGTGAAACGGATGAGGCGCTGCAGCGGATCGCCCAGGCCGTCGACAGAGGCTTGATCGTCTCGGCTAAAATCAGTAAGGAATACCCTTATTTCAGGGAACTCGACGGCAACCCCGAATACGAGGCCATCCAGCGCCGCATGATCGATCACCTGAACCGCGAACGCGCGCAGCTTGGCCTGGAACCGGTATCGACGTGAGCCGCTTATGAGCACGACACCCAGCTTCTTCGAGGAACTCATGCGGCGCAACGTAGTGCGGGTTGGCGTTGTTTACCTGATCGCGGCCTGGCTGCTGGCCCAGGTGGCCGACCTGATGCTGGAAAGCTTTCATGCACCGGACTGGGTGATCCAGGCCATCCTGGTGGTGCTGATCATCGGGTTTCCGCTGGCGCTGATTTTTGCCTGGGCTTTTGAACTGACACCCGAGGGCCTGAAGAAAGAAAAGGACGTCGACCGCAGCCAGTCAATTACTCCCCAAACCGGGCGTAAACTGGACCGCAGTATCATCGCAATTCTGGTCGTCGCGTTGGCGTACTTCGTTTGGCAATCGACAGAAAAAGGATCACAGCCCGCTTCCTCCGGCACGCAGCCTACAAGCGAGCAGACCATGGATGGAGATAAAAGACCGGCCGTGGCGAAGGCCAAGTCCATAGCCGTCCTCCCCTTCGTCAACATGAGCTCCGACCCGGAACAGGAATATTTCTCCGACGGTATCTCGGAGGAAATTCTGAACGCGCTGGCCAAGGTGAAAGAACTGAAAGTGGCGGGACGCACGTCGTCCTTCGCGTTCAAAGGCCACAATGAAGACCTGCGCCAGATCGGTGAAACCCTGGGCGTGAGCCACATTCTCGAAGGCTCAGTGCGCAAGTCCGGCAGCAAGGTGCGCATCACCGCGCAGCTGATCCAGGTTGGCGACGGTTTCCACGTCTGGTCGGATACCTATGATCGCGAACTGACCGACGTGTTCGAAATCCAGGATGAGATTGCCACCGCGATCCTGGAACAATTGAAAGCTGCTTTGATGGGCCAGGGGTCTGAAACGGAGGTGGTCGCCGCTGCACGCACCGATTCGGAGGTTTACGATCAGTATCTGCTGGCGCGCCAACGCATCTATGAGCGTACGCGCCTCAGCATAGAGTCCGCAGCAGAACTGCTGGACAAGGCCATCGCGCAAGATCCGGGCTACGCCCCGGCCTACGCCCAGCGCGGCATCGCGGCGCTGCTGCTCTCCGACAGAAATTACGGCGAAACAGCAGAGGCGGAAGCTGAAAGTCAGGCCAAACTTTACCTTGACAAGGCGTTGGAACTCGACCCCGATCTGGCCGAGGGCTGGGCCGGCCTCGGCCTGTATCACGGCAACCGCCCCGGGGAGAATCTGCAGGCCATCGAGGCCCTGAAAAAAGCCCTGGCCATCAACCCCAACCTGATCGATGCCAGCAACTGGCTGCAGATCGAATATGGCGATATGGGCGAGAACCTGCAGGCGATGCAGATCCTGGAGGATATGGTTCAGCGCGACCCGCTGTATCCGCCGGGCTTTGGCAACGCGGTGCAGACTTACAACCTGTTCGGGCAACAGGAAAAATCCTGGGCCTTGCTCGACAAAATCCGGCCATTCCTGCCGAATAACCCGCAGATATTGCAGGCCGAGGCGGTTACCTGGCTATCCCTTGGGCAGCCTGAGAAAGCAATGCCCTTAATGGAAACGGCACTGAAGCAGCAACCCAGCGATGCGGTGATCCGGGCCTGGTTTTCCGCGGGGCTGCTGCAGACCGGTCAATTCGAGCGGATTGTGGAACAGGGAGACCCGCGGTTCAAGCCGCTCACGCTTGCGCTTTTGAACCGCCCCGAGGAAGCCCTCGGGATTGCGAGGAAACTGGCGGGGGAAGGCAACCCGCAACCCTTGATCACGGTCCTCAGCATGACCGGCCAGCAAAAGCAGCTTGTCGAATTCATCGAATCGCGCTGGCCCGACCTGGCGGCTTTTGAGCGGGAAAACCCGGACAACGGAACCGGCTATGGCCCGATGCTGAACATTGCACGAGCCTACGCCGCGATGGGCAACGAGGCCCGCTTCAATGACGCGATGGCGCGTGTGCGGGCCACGCATGACCGTTCCATCGAACAGGGCATTGCCGGACAGTTCTACCTTGCCGATGAGGCCCGCTACTACCTGCTTTCCGGCGACCAGGAAAAGGCTCTGGATGCGCTGGCGCAAGCCGTTGACCAGGGTCTTGTGGTGAGCGCCCCGTTCATTCGGCTCTGGCCGGAAATGAATGCCCTGTCCGGCGAGCCTCGCTTTGAAGCCCTCCAGGCGCGCATGTTCGAAAAGGTCAATACCGCGCGCGCCGAACTCGGGCTGGAGCCCCTGTCGACATGAGTCTGTTCGAGGAACTCAAACGGCGCAATGTCTTCCGCGTGGCGGTGGCCTACCTGATCACCGCCTGGGTGCTGCTGCAGATCGCCGACCTGGTGCTGCAAAACATCCATGCGCCGGACTGGGTGATCCAGGCTTTCATGCTGGCGCTGGGGCTGGGATTTCCGGTCGCTGTGATTTTCGCCTGGGCATTCGAAATGACCCCGGAAGGGATCAAGAAAGAAAAGGACGTCGATCGCACCCAATCCATCACGCCCCAAACCGGGCGCAAGCTGGACTACATCATTATCGGCGTGCTGGCCGTATCGCCGTGGTGTTCCTGTTGTTTGACCGATTCAGCGCCGGGCCGGCTGCGCCTGCGGCCTCCGGGACTGAATCCGTGGCCTCTGCAGCCGCCTGACGAACTGGCCAAATCCATTGCAGTGCTGCCTTTCGTCAATATGTCTTCCGATCCCGAGCAGGATTATTTCTCCGACGGCATCTCCGAGGAAATTCTCAATGCGCTGGCGCGGGTCAAGGAACTGAAAGTCGCCGGCCGCACCTCTTCGTTCGAGTTCAAGGGACAGAACGAGGATCTGCGCAAGATCGGCGAAACCCTGGGCGTGGAAAATATTCTGGAAGGCTCGGTGCGCAAATCCGGCACCAAGGTGCGCATCACCGCCCAGCTAATCCAGGTCAAGGACGGTTTTCATCATGTGGTCAGATACCTACGATCGTGAATTGACCGATATCTTCACCATCCAGGATGAAATTGCCGGGGCCATACTGGAGCAATTGAAAGCACAGCTGTTGGGCGATGAGCAGTTGGCGGTTGCCGCGCCACGAGCAAATTCTGAAGCCTACGACCTGTACCTGCTGGCAAAACAGAGAATCTACGAACGCACGCGGCCCACGCTGGAAGCCGCCGCCGAAACCCTGGACAGAGCCATCGCGATCGATCCTGAGCTACGCACCCGCATACGCCCAGCGCGGCATTACCGCCTTGCTGCTGGCGGAGAAGCAATACGGCAACCTTGCCGAAGGACCAGGCACAGACCCAGGCCAAGCTCTACCTCGACCAGGCGCTGCGGCTGGACCCGGCAACAACCCGAGGCCCTGGCCGGCCTGGGTCTCTACTACAGCAATATCCCGGGCCGACACGGAGGAAGCCATCAAGCCCCTGGAGCAAGCGCTCGCCATCAATCCCAACCTGATCAATGCCAGCAATTGGCTGCAGAGCGCGTATGCGAGACGCCGGCAGGCTGGCCGAATCGATGCAGATACTTGAAACAGATGCTGGAAAAGGATCCGCTTATATCGTCCCGGCATCGCCAATCTGAGTCGGATGTATGTGGTTCGGGGGGAATTGGACAAAGCCAGGGCCATGGTCGAACGCATCCGGCCGTTCATGCCAAACGATCCGTTCCTGTACCGGATAGAAGCGGGTATCCGCTATGCCCAGGGTCATGCCGGCAGAGGGGCTGTTGCTGATGGAAAAGGCCCTGGAAATACAGCCGGACAATTTTCCCAACGTCACGTTGCGCGGGCGAGGATTGATGGACACGGCGCAGTGGGAACGGGCGGCCGAGAAAGGCGGTCCGTCAGCAACGGGCTTTTGCGCTGCAAATGCTGGGCCGCAGCGAAGAAGCGACCATGCTGGCCCGAACACTGGCCGACTCGGGGGAGGACGTAGGCACCCTGATCAGCCTGTTGGCCAATTTCGGCAAGCCCGAAGAAGCGATCCGGTTTTTCGAGGAACGCTGGCCCAGTCTGGAAGCCTACGAGAAAGACTATCCGCCCCTGGGAAGCGGTGATATTGGAGCCATGCTCGACATCGCCTATGCTTACGGCAGCGTGGGCAATCAGAACCGTTTCGATGAAGCCTTGGTCCGTGGCACGCTCGGCGCTCGACTCCGCAGACGAACTGGGATTCAGACAACTCTTGGGTTGATTTCATCAATGCGGTCTATTACGCGATGGCCGGGGACCAGGGAAAGGGCATTGGCTTTGATTTCGACGGCGGTAGATAAAGGATCTAGTGAATGGAGGGCGGTTGAGCGACTGGCTGGGCCGGCTCTGAAAGTGCTGGAGGGCGATGCGGAATACGAAGCCATCCAGGCGCGCATGTTCGAACACCTGAATGCCGAGCGTAAGGAATTGGGCCTGGAGCCAATGTCGACATGACCCGCCTGGACCTTCCATGGCGAATTTCCGATGAGCCTGTTCGAAGAACTCAAACGCCGTAACGTATTCCGTGTGGGCATCGCGTACGTGGTCACCTCCTGGCTGCTGGTCCAGATCCTGGAAGTGGTGCTGGACAGTTTTGGCAGCCCGGATTGGGTGATGAAGACGGTGCTGGTTATCCTTGCGGCCGGTCTGCCCCTGGCCCTGATTTTCGCCTGGGCGTTCGAATTGACACCTGAGGGCCTGAAGAAAGAGAAGGATGTAGACCGCACTCAGTCCATCACACCTCAAACGGGACGCAAGCTGGATTTCGTCATCATCGGCATTCTGGCGGTGGCGGTGACTGTTCCTGCTGTTTGATCGCTTCTGGACCGGGGCGGGTGCGCCGGCGACCGCTGAAAGCGGCTCTGCTGCAGGCGAGGTGGCCATTGAGCGGGCCAAATCCATCGCGGTGCTGCCCTTCGTCAACATGTGTTCAGATCCGGAGCAGGAATACTTCTCCGACGGCATATCGGAGGAAATTCTCAACGCGTTGGCGCGGGTCAAGGGACTGAAAGTCGCCGGCCGCACGTCTTCGTTCGAATTCAAGGGACAGAACAAGGACCTGAGGAAAATCGGCGAGACGCTGGGTGTGGAGAACATCCTCGAAGGCTCGGTGCGCAAGTCCGGCAACACGGTGCGCATCACCGCCCAACTGATCCAGGCCAAGGACGGCTTTCACCTGTGGTCAGATACCTATGACCGCGAACTGGACAATGTCTTCGCCATCCAGGACGAGATCGCGGCCGCCATTCTCGAGCAACTGAAAGCGACTCTGATCGGTGACGATAAGGCAAGCCTGGCAGCCGACCGCACCAACTCCGAAGCCTACGATTACTACCTGCTGGCCAAGCAGCACATGAATGAGCGCAAGGAGGCGCCTTTGCAGTCGGCGGTGGCATTGCTGGACAAGGCCATTGCACTGGACCCGAACTATGCGCCCGCCTATGCGCAAAGAGCGGTCGCCACCATGCTTTTGAGTGACCATAATTACGGATCCATTCCCCGCGAGCAGGCCCTGGAGCAGGCCCGGCTGTATATCGACAAATCCCTGTCCCTGGACCCGGACCTGGCCGAAGCCAACGCCGCCCTGGGGCTTTATCACTCCACCCGCCCGGGCGAATCTGCACTGGCCGTCCAGGCGCTGCAAAAAGCCCTGGCCGTCAATCCCAACCTGGTGGACGCCTCCAACTGGCTGACTGGCGCGCTGGGTAACCTGGGGCGCTGGACCGAAGCTCTCAGCACCTTCCAGGGCATGGTGGAACGGGATCCCTTCTACAGGCCGGGCATTTCTGGTCTCGTTAACCTCTATAACTTCACTGGCAAAACACCGGAGTCCTGGGCATTCCTCGATCGGATCAGCCCCTTCTTTCCCGACGACCCCATGCTGTCTGCGCTAAGAGGGGACACACACATGGCGGAAGGCCATCCGGGTGACGCACTGCCGCTATACGAGTCCGCGCAGGAACGTGAGCCAGGCAGCGCCGCCTATCGTCAAGACCTTGGCGTCGCGCTGGTGGTTTCCGGGCAATACGAACGTGCGCTCGAGATCGGGGAACCGTGGATAAGAGCCTGGGCCCTGTCCCTGTTGGACCGCCAGGAGGAAGCCCGGATGATCGTCACGAAAATGGCTTCCAGCGGAGAAGATGTCGACAGCTATTTGGCGCTCGACGTGATGACGGGAAATAACGCCGCGGCCATTGAATTTTTTGAAACTCGCTGGCCCGATTTCGATGCGTTTGAGGCCGATTTTCCTCCGCTGGGAAGAGGCAATATCCAAAGTTATGCAGACATCGCACAGGCTTACAGCGCCGTGGGAAACGAAGAGCGCTTCCGGGAAGCAATGAAACGGTTCCGGATACACCTGGACCGTGCACACGAACTGGGTTGGAAATTTACCGAACTGCCCGTCCTGGAAGCCATGTATTTCACGCTGTCCGGTGACCAGGACCAGGCATTGGAGCACCTTGACGAGGCCGTGAACGAAGGCTACCTGGGCTATCCGCGAATGAGCAAGCAATGGGTGCAGTTGAAACCGCTGGAAGGGGAACCCACCTATGAAGCTATCCAGACCCGAATGGTGGAGCACCTCAATGCCGAGCGTGCGAAAGTGGGCTTGGGGCCGATGAGCATATGAACCGTTGGATGAAATGACCGGGATGACCAATGGCACGGTGGCAAAACCGGTCTATCTGCTAACATGGGTCAGTTTTGATAAACGGGCAGGATTGACGGTAAAACTCAGGAATCTCTGACCTGAATCATTGTCGAATAAATGGGATTGTTATAGAGTTTCATTGATGCACGTATTTGACATATACCACCACCCCATATACGGCGACGAAGCCGTGCGGCGTGGTTTTTCCTGGCTGGCTTTCCTTGTGCCTTCCGTCTGGGCCGTGCGCCGCGGACTGGGCTGGACCACACTGTTTCTGGTGGCCGCTTCAACGGTTATGTTTGATATTGCAGAACTCGCCAGCTTGCTGGCCGACTGGCCCTTGCTGCAAATCCCCGTGCTGCTCCTGATGGTCGTCGTGGTGGGCGTGTTACCGGGTTTTGCCGGCTACCGCTGGCACGCTGAGCACCTGCGCGAAGAACACTTCAAACATAAATGCACGATTGTCGCCGGCGGGCGACGTCAGGCCATCAAGGCCGCCAATGACGACCGTTACGTCACCGAGATCCGCATCGCTTCGATCTGAGTTACCAGTAAGGATCAGAGCATACCTGGGGTCAGAGTAAAATTTCATAGCGGAAGGATTGATGCATACCGCTGCAAGGCATGAAATTTTACTCTGACCCCATTGCTCGCTTTGAAGATCGCTGCGGCCAGCCGCACAAGTCCCATTTCAGAAACACCCGCAACAGGTGTACCCTATAAGCCTGAGTGCATGGTCACTCAGATGACGACTGCTAACCCCAATATTGGGCTAAACCACAATAACCAGCCAAAAATAGGGAGAATCGAATCGTGGAACTTGCACTGCTTCAAGGCAACGCACTTGCCTTCCTTATCAGGTGGATACACCTGCTCGCCGGCGTGGCCTGGATTGGCCTGCTGTGGTACTTCAATTTTGTCCAGGGGGAGTATTTCAAGGAAGCCGATGGCTCCTCCAAGTCTGACGCCATTCGTAAACTGGTGCCACGTGCTTTGTGGTGGTTCCGCTGGGGCGCGATGTTCACCTTCCTGAGCGGCATTTCGCTGCTGGGAGTCAAGCACCTGACCGGCTACGGCATTCTCGTTGGCGCCACGATGGGCATCATCATGTTCCTCAACGTCTGGCTGATCATCTGGCCCGCCCAGAAGATCGTCATCGCCTCGGCCGAGAAAGTGGCGGCCGGCGGTGAAGCGGATCCCGCCGCCGCGGGCGCTGCGGGCAAGGCCGGCCTGGCATCGAGAACCAACACGCTGTTTTCCATCCCGATGCTGTTTTTCATGGCCTCTTCGGTGCACCTCAGCCAACTGGCGGTACCGCATTGGCAGCGCCAGCATCCTGTCGAAAATCGTGGTGTTCGGTCTGATCCTGTTGCTTGCGATCAACGGCGTTAAAGGCAAAACCGGGCCCGATGACCAGTGTCAAAGGCGTCATTCACATGGGCTTGTTGCTTACTCTGGTGCTGTATCTCGGTGTCGATGTGCTGTGAGTAAGCAGGTTTGATTGGTAAAAAAGGGCCGCGATCGCGGCCCTTTTTATTTGCCGGTTAAAACCTCAAATGGCTTCCTTGAATTGCTCCTCTTCGGTTGACCCACTCAGCGCTCCCAGCGAGGATTGGCTGCCTGAAATCAATTGCGTCAGAGCGTCAAAGTAGCTGGTCCCCACTTCGCGCTGATGCTTGGTTGCGGTATAGCCATACTGCTCGGCATCGAACTCCGCTTGCTGCAATTCCACATAGGCTGCCATCTGTCGGTCCCGGTAGCCACGAGCCAGCGTGTGCATGCTGTAGTTCAGGGCGTGGAACCCGGCCAACGTAATGAATTGGAATTTGTAGCCCATCGCGGCCAGCTCTTTCTGGAATTTGGCGATGGTCGTGTCGTCCAGCTTGGCCTTCCAGTTGAATGAAGGCGAGCAATTGTAGGCCAGTTTCTTGCCGGGGAATTTCTTGTGGATCGCTTCGGCGAATTGCCGGGCCTGATCCAGATCCGGCGTGCCGGTTTCGCACCACAGCAGGTCAACCCAGGGGGCATAAGCCAGACCACGTGAAATCGCCTGCGCGATGCCCGGCCGGGTTTGATAAAACCCTTCGACCGTACGCTCGCCGGTAATGAATTCACGATCGTATTCATCCACATCCGAGGTAACCAGGCCAGCGGCCATGGCGTCGGTGCGTGCAATCAGGACGGTCGGAACACCCATGATGTCCGCTGCCAGACGCGCGGCGATCAACTTCTGCACGGCTTCCTGCGTCGGCACCAATACTTTGCCGCCCATATGCCCGCATTTCTTGGCCGATGCCAACTGGTCTTCGTAATGTACGCCGGCGGCACCCGCTTCGATCATGGCCTTCATCAATTCATGGGCATTGAGGACGCCACCGAAGCCCGCTTCTGCATCGGCCACTATGGGCTGCATCCAGTCAACCGAATCATCATCTTCGGCATGGTGCAATTGATCTGCTCGCAGCAAAGCATTGTTGATGCGACGCACCACACTCGGCACTGAATCGGCCGGATAAAGAGACTGATCGGGATACATTTCACCTGCGGTATTGGCATCCGCGGCAACCTGCCAGCCGGAAAGGTAGATCGCCTTCAGGCCCGCTTTGACCTGTTGCATCGCCTGGTTGCCGGTCAGCGCCCCAAGCGCATTGACAAAGGGCTCCGTTTCCATGTGGCGCCAAAATTTTTCAGCGCCCTGGCGCGCCAGGCTGTATTCGATCTTCACCGTGCCACGCAGCCGCAAAACGTCCGCCGCTTCGTATCCGCGCTGCACATTTTCCCACCGCGGGTTGGTATCCCAGTCGGCTTGCATGCACTTGAGCTCGTGCTGTGTATTCATATGGCGTTTCCGTGATTCTGTTGGGTGGTGGAACTCTTCTCGGCAGGATTACATTACTTAGAATTGCCAAACCTGCGTCGATCATAGCGCAAATTTCAGCTTATGGACCAGGGGATTAAAGCAAGTGGTTCCATTATAAAGGTAATCAGCGGAAGCCGCTACGGCAGGGTCATGCGCTGGGCCAAATACCCCCGGCGCAAGCCCACGTTTGCCTCGATGCGGCGGAAGATTCCAGTAAGCCGGATTCACCCCGAAGCAGCAGCCACTACAACCGTTGAGGAAAGCAGTGGCCTGCTGCAACAGGCCACTGTGGTGCCAGTACAGATTAGTGCAGGTTGTAGCCCTGCTCGTCGTGAAGCGCCAGGTCCAAACCGATTTCTTCCTTGTCATCGCTTACGCGCAAGCCAATCACTGCATCGAGTACCTTCAGCAGGATAAAGCTGACCACGCCGCAATAGATTATGGTCGCGCCGGCACCCAAAAACTGTCTGGCGACCTGGCCACCAATGTCCACGCCCTCCGCGAGTCCAGCCCCGCCGAATTGGGCGTCGACAAACACACCCGTCAGGATCGCGCCGACGAATCCACCCACGCCGTGAACACCGAAAGCGTCCAGTGAATCATCATAACCGAAGGCACGCTTCATCTTGACGACAGCCAGGTAGCAAATCAGTCCTGCAGCCACACCGATAGCCAGCGCTCCCATCGGACCAACAAAGCCCGAAGCCGGTGTGATGGCCACAAGACCGGCAACCGCTCCGGAGGCCAAACCCAAGGCGCTGGGCTTGCCGTGACTCATCCATTCCAGGAACATCCAGGTCAGCGCGGCGGCTGCAGTGGCGATCTGGGTGACAGCCATGGCCATGCCGGCCACGCCGTCCGCGGCAAGTTCACTGCCTGCATTGAATCCAAACCAGCCCACCCAGAGCATTCCGGCGCCAACCATCGTCAACACGATATTGCTTGGTTTCATCGGATGTTGCGGATAACCGCGTCGTTTACCCATAACCAGCGCAGCCACCAGTCCGGCTACGCCCGCATTGATGTGCACGACCGTGCCGCCTGCAAAGTCGAGCACTCCCATCTGGCCCAACCAGCCACCACCCCAAACCCAATGGGCAATCGGTGCATAGACCAAGGTGACCCATAGCGCCATAAACCACAACATCGCAGAAAACTTCATGCGTTCGGCGAACGCGCCGACAATGAGCGCGGGGGTGATAATCGCAAACGTCAGCTGGAACATCGAGAACACGGTCTCCGGAATCGTGCCGCTGAGAGAATCAACGCCCACGCCGGACATGAAGGCCTTGCCGAGACTACCCATTATTCCGTTGATGTCGTCACCAAAAGCCAGGCTGTAGACGTAAAGCACCCACAGAACCGTGACCAAACAGGTAATGACAAAACACTGCATCATCACGGATAGTGCGTTTTTTGCGCGCACCATGCCGGCATAGAACAGCGACAATCCTGGAATCGTCATGAACAATACCAGTGCGGTCGACGTCAGCATCCAGGCCGTATTACCTGCACTCAGCTCATCCTGAGCCGCGGCAATTCCCGGCAAAGCGGCCATTAGCACGCACATAACGCCGGTCACTTTTTTCAAGGTTTTCATTCTGATTCTCCTCCCCGCACTTAAATGGCTTGCGCGCCGGTTTCACCGGTGCGTATGCGAATGACTTCTTCCAGCGCACTGACAAAAATCTTGCCATCGCCGATCTTGCCCGTCGCGGCAGACTGAGCGATGGCCTCCACGACCTGTTCCGCCAACTCGTCCGTCACCGCGATTTCGAGTTTCAACTTGGGCAGGAAGTCCACGTTGTACTCTGCCCCGCGGTACAGTTCGGTATGGCCTTTTTGGCGGCCAAACCCGCGTACCTCAGTAACGGTGATTCCTGCAATACCAACTTCATGAAGTGCCTCTCGCACGTCATCCAGCTTGAAAGGTTTGATAATGGCTGTAAGCAATTTCATGGATTTTCTCCGATGCCTGGCGCAAATGATTCGCAGGTAAAGATGCAGAATTCGTGCCAGTCGCAATTTATGCGACAACAAACGCTTTCGCCGGACAGACTGTCTGTTCCAGGAGTTTTCTTACGCGCTCTTGCAGTGCGGGCGATCATGTGCCGCACCAATCTGGTGCGGCGCGCCTATCGCAGCGAATACCTGTGGTCCCGATCGCGGGATAATTCGCCTGTCAGATGCAAAAAAAAATGAAAACACGCAACATACTGATTGAATGAGAATTATTCTTATGCTATATTGCCGCTGTAAAGTGTTCTTACCTGGCGTTCGCCGTTATAGGATGAAACGACCTCGCCGGTCCTGAAAAGTAAGCATCGGTCACAGAGTTAATAACACCGCCTTCAACGGCGGTGTTTTTTTTGGGGGGTTGTTGGCGCGCATTGTGCAGGATGCACAGGTGCCGCGAAGCACAGGGCGATCCCATCTCTCAATCGTCTCCTTAGTACTGATGAGATGCGATATGCATCCCGATGAGGCTGTTGGCAACAACGAGGACATCATCGGTGTCAACAGAATCCACTTCTTCTAGCCCCAATAATTCACCAATAAGAAGGCAAAACCCCTTAAATCCGATATAATTCAGTTGCTTACACAGAATAAGGAGAAGGTTTTGCCTGTGACAAACTGTACCCAAGAATCGTTTCAATTTCCAGTCTGTAAACGGCGCAAGGTCGAAGCCAATTTCCAGGGTGGCGATATCACCTCCGATGGCGGCGTGCTGCTGTTGCGCCAGGTGGACCGTCACCTGGGTCTGAGTGAAGCCGTCGCCCGCGCGCTGGACGATCCACGCCGCCAGGCGAGCTGTGAGCATGATGGCCTGAGCCTGCTGCGTCAGCGGATGTATGCACTGGCACTGGGTTATGAAGATCTCAATGATCATCACACACTGCGCCGTGATGCCGCCATCCAGAGCGCAGTGGATGGCGATCAGGTACTGGCCAGCAGTTCGACCCTGTGCCGCTGGGAGAACCGGGCTGACCGCGAAGCTGCCGGGCGCATTCACGAGGTGATCATCGAGCAGTTCATTGGCTCATTCAAAAAGGCGCCGAAGAAGTTGATCCTGGACTTTGATGCCACCGATGATGCGGTGCACGGCAAACAGGAAGGGCGGTTCTTTCACGGTTACTACGATCACTACTGTTTTTTGCCGTTGTATGTGTTTTGCCGCGATCAGTTACTGGTCAGCTATCTGCGCCCGAGCAAGATCGATGGCGCCAAACATGCCTGGGCGATCCTGGCCCTGCTGGTCAAGCGGCTGCGCCAGGCGTGGCCCAAAGTGCGCATCATCTTGCGCGGCGACTCGGGTTTTTGTCGCTGGCGCATGCTGTCGTGGTGTGAACGTCACGATGTTGGTTACATCGTCGGCATCGCCAAGAACAAGCGTCTGAATGCCATGACTGCGCAGCTGCAGCGTGATGCTGAGGCCTGCTATGCCGCAGTGGGTAGCAAGGTGCGTTGGTTCCCGACTATCCACTACGCGGCCGGCAGTTGGAAGCGCAAGCGGCGGGTCATCGCCAAGATCGAACACACGGACAAGGGCAGTAACCCACGCTATGTGGTGACCAACCTGAGCGGTGATGGCAAGCGGCTGTATGAGAAACTCTATTGCGCCCGCGGTGAGATGGAAAACCGCATCAAGGAACAGCAACTGGACCTGTTCGCCGACCGCACCAGTTGCCACCGCTGGTGGCCCAATCAGTTCCGCCTGTTGTTATCCTCACTGGCCTACATGCTGCTGGAGGCCATCCGGCGTGTGGCCTTGCAGGGCACCGAACTGGCCAACGCCTATGTCAGCACCCTGCGCCTGAAACTGCTCAAGATCGGCGCGGTGATCTTACGCAATACCCGGCGCATTCGCTTCCTGTTGTCCAGTGCCTGTCCTTACCAAAAGTTATTCTTCCACGTCGCCGCCAAACTGGCACCGGGCTGATCCCGCCAATGCAGCCAAATGATCGCACCAACAAAGGTGCGACGGATGCCTATGCCTGAACTCTGCAACTGGGTCTCAAGCCAGCGCAAAATCCGCTCGTGCAGAGGTCAGAAAAATCACCTGGCAACGGCCAGAATAGGGTCCGGCCTGCCCCGTTCATTGCTCTTGAGCAGATAAAACCAGCAAAAATGGCAATATCAACGTTGCTCATGCAACAT
>CAWFGC010000003.1:0-463723 GCA_963815185.1 uncultured Gammaproteobacteria bacterium
GGGCGATCCCATCTCTCAATCGTCTCCTTAGTACTGATGAGATGCGATATGCATCCCGATGAGGCTGTTGGCAACAACGAGGACATCATCGGTGTCAACAGAATCCACTTCTTCTAGAGAAATGACGATAGTAATTTCCCCGGTCTGGGTTTGGGGCGAGCAGCTTAGTTGTCGGCAGAGCCTGCGCGTGTTCTCAGGGTCGTCCGTGTCCCAGGAGTAGATTTCCTCTATGCCGTTATTTTCAATGCTTTCCGTTTCAAGGGGCATCGGCTTAACCTATTGCTCTTCTTTCGCAATATCCCTGAGCAATGCACTTATCAGTTCACTGACATTGCGCTGGCGTAGTATGCGGGCGTTGCGGGCATCTTCATCATCGCCGCCGTCACCCATCTCGAACTTGGCGACGGCCACCGGCCCGTCCTTGAGATAGCCTTCGGTCTTGCCGTCATCGACAAACCGCTTCGCCAGAACGCCAAGCGCCTGGTCAATCGCCGCACCATGCTTTGCTGAGCGCACGGCGCTGAACAGCTTCACGGCCTCGTCCAGTCCGCCTTGCATATGTTCGAGGCAGTAAACCAAATCATGGGCGTCCTTGCGTTCCTGCCGGTCCTCATAGGCAAAGGCCTTGAGGCAGGTGAAGCTAACAAGGTTCGCATGACGGATTGTTTCAGTGGCCATGCCATCACCGCCCAGCAGTTCAGCCGTGATTTCCCTCGTTTCGAAATGATCGAACACCATTGACGAGTGCGGAATATTCAGCGCGGAGATGTTTCCCTTCGTTGGCAGCGGCTCCACTCTACCGCCCGAAGCCTCGGGGTTGTCGGCTAGGAATTCGAGGATCATGCTGATCCCGGTCTCGGTTTTGGTCGTCCATCGCCATGAGACTTTCTGGCCCCTATTGTTCACGGCGCGCTCGAAACCCATGGCCCTCATATTTTCTTCGAGCGTCTGGTAGGCCTCGGTTTCGGCGAGCATCTGCAGCTCCACGACGATATCGACATCGGCGGTGCCTGCGTGCGGGGGAACGGCCGGGGGCCTCGATTGCACAAGGTAGCGGGGCGTAAGGCCACCGACGAGATAGACGGACTTTTTCCACGGGCCGAGCCCGCGCAGCAACGTGACCAGGACGCGCTCGCAGTTCTCCGTAACGTGATGGTCATATCCGTCGCGGGTTGCGGGCTTAATCATCAGAAGCCAATCCTTTCCTGGCGCAAGTGCTGCGCCAACTCATTCGCGCGCCCTTTACCCTGTATGAGGTCAAGATAGACTTGGATCGGGCTTGCGAGCGCGATCCCGCGAATCCGTTCCCTGAACAGGAATTCCCCCTGCGAATGCGTTTCGAGGACAACGAGATTGACGCCTTCGCTTACGATCCGCGCGTTCAACTCGCCAAGGGCAGTGTCCATGGCATCGCCGGGCGCCATCCGGCAGGCCACCCTGGTCAGCGAAGACAGGAAGGGCGCATAAAGCTGCGCCGCCGCTTCCCGCGTTAAGGCGTATTCAGCGCCATGCGCGCTGCAAAGATGCGCGAGCTTTTCCATGAGCGCGTCCGGATCAAGAGACGGGACATAATAGCGGCGCTCCGAACGCTGGCGGTTGGCGGCTGGTTGCCTGCTCCACTCATCAAGCAGCGCCCCGGGATTGGCCAGAAACCTTTCCTTGGACGGGCCTTGTCCGCGCGATTCGAGCCAATCGAAGCGTTCCAGCGCGCTGAGAGTTTCGGATGCGGTTCCGGACGAGACCTTCGCCAACTCGGCCAGCTCTTTAACGCCGAACCACTCTTCGTGCTTTATAAGAAGCGTATGAAGAACCTGCGCGCGTTTGCCCTTAAAAAGGCCGCGCATGGATTTTTCGAGGGCCTTGGGCGGCGGTTTGTCGATAAAGATGTAAGCGCCGTGCGCAGGAATGTAGAGGGAGCCGCCCGTATCGAAATACCCGACGCGCTCCTTGCACAGCAGTTCCTTGGCTCCAGGCGAGATGGATTCGGAAGCCAGGAGCGGGACAAGCATGTCTTCTCCGGCGATGTGCTCGAACGCGCCGAACTGGCGGACCTGCCAGAGGATTTGGCGGACATCACGCGGGTAGACGGACTTCTTGGTCTCTACAATAAGGGTGAGAGGCCGGCCGGCGACATCGAGGTGGATTTCAAAATCGGGACTTGGGCTGTCGGGGCCTCTTTGGGCCGGCACTGGGACGGGCGGCCGGGCATGGATGTCCGGCAGCTTCTGAAGCGCTTCCAAGAGCTTTTCCAGCAGGTCGGCTTCTGACAACCGGAGATTATCCATCGCTTTTTTTGACCATATTCGCTGTTCAGCCAACATGATACAAATAGCAAAGATTCACTAAAAAAGCAATATTCACTGTTCAGTGAAGATACCAAAATGGTGAATATGGACGCTATTCCCTTTCAGCCAATTCACTCATGAGGCATATAACTTAAATAAATCAAAGCCCTGGTGCCCTTAACCCGAACATCGGGTGGCGCCATTAGGGCGATCTTCAGGTGGTGCCTTTAAGGCGATCCTCGAATGGCGCCATATGGGTGATCATTGACACTCCGCCGGCTCAAAGCCGGCGGCTTCGGGTTACGGCTGAAAGCCGGTTCGATCGGCCATGCGGCCGATGGCTGCCGGTATACAACCGTGAAATCATCATCCGGCTCCGGCGGCTACTGGTTCTTGATGTACTCTTTCCACACTTCATCCGTGACATTTCCGCTCGATGCAACCCAATAACCGCGCGCCCACAGGTGCTGACCCCAATACCGTTTCCTCAAGGCACGGAATTCGCTCAGTAACTTGTGCGAACTCTTGCCCTTCAAGAACTGCACCGCCCGGGAAACCGATACATTCGGGGGAATGCCGGTCAGCCGGTGCACGTGGTCGCGATTGATTGACCCGGCGTAGATGATCAATTCCTTGCTTCGTGCAATCTCTCGCAGCAGCTCCCGGCAACGTTGCCCGACATCACCACCCAACACCTAATAACTGGAAAAATGGCTCTAATGGAACGGCACAAGTCATCGTTTAAGCATGGCAGACGCCAAGCGGCCTGGAGGACTCCAAGTGAAACCATTGCACACACCAACCGCCGCCGAGTTTAAGCAAAAACGCGAACTCTCCGGCTTGTCCCAAAGCGGCTTGGCTGAGTTTCTGGACCTGCACCCAAATTCCATAAAGAGCTTTGAGAGTGTTCGTACACATTGCAGCCCTTTGATTTGGTATGCCATGGAAGCACGCCTCCTTGAGCGGGACCAGGAGATCGCGCATAAGATCCTTGAACACTAGCGCCGTTGGAAGCCGAAGGTGTACAGGGAGCAGTGGCGCCGTGAGGCCAAGGAGGAATTTGGCAAATGACCCCCGGCGGGACTCATCCGCAGCAGAAGTCGCTGCTGTCCGGGAAATCAGGTCCTAACCCGGTTGTGTTTTATGCTGAAATTGACACCGAATTAAGCATTAAGCGATGGTTGCACAAAGAGTTGCACGATCTTTCATGGGAGGACTTGGCCTTGGACAGATGTGGTCATCAAGACCCGGTCTGATCTATCACTTGCAAAATGATGCGAGTTGAAAATATTTATGAAAGTGCCAATAACAGCCGAACCTTCAAACAGATTTTTCTTTCAAAAAGTTGGAAGTAATTCGTTTCGACAGTGTTTTTTGGGCACTAAAAGAGTAGTTCCCTCTCGCTGATGGATGGTAAATGTTGGCTGCGAGGAAATTTCCATCGTCCAAGGAAAAGCTCCAGAGCTTGTCAAGATTGGTATCGTCATTCCATTCTGGCAGTCTTTCTTGTCCGTTCAGAGATTCGTACTGTTTGTCCTTGCAGGTATAGTACAGAAAGTAACCCCACAGTTTTCTGCCTAGAATGAGAACGTGCGTTGGATTGAGTTCTCGTAGCACAACTATCATGGCAGGTTCAGAATCCTTGTACATTCGACTGGTCTGACCGCCTGACCCATGTGTAAGTAGATCGCTTGTAACATAGTTGTAAAAGGCAATTGAATTATAGGTCCAACATTTGCCTTCCGATTTGCTACAAAGTCCTTCAAAAACACCTTCGAGTAGTTCATGTATGCGGTTAAAGAAGCCATAACCGCGCCCTGCAATACAGTCCTTAACAAGTTCTCTTGTTCTGTTTACATCTCCGACCTGGTCGCATTTTGAAAAGTAATGTGAATCCCCCAACACAAGAAGCCGCTTGCCATCAGGTAAGCCCTGTCGGTAATTTCTTCCTTCCCAGGGAAGAAATCTAACTCCAGCTTGTTGTAACAATTTGTCATTCATACTGCCTCTAATGAGAAGACGCTTTTTAGATTGAAAACCATAGACCGCCAAATCAATCTGCCAGTAATTTACTTCGACCTCATCAACCGCTGTTGGCGTTCCTCAGCCCTCATGTTAAGCAACACGGTTAAGCAGGTGATGGATTCTGGTTGTGGAAGGGGGCGAGTAGCGCGATAGAGGTAGAACTGCCAGCGGCTTGAGTAAGGTTTGGGTCTGGCGCCTTCTGGAAAGAATAATCTATGCAAGAATTTACGCATTTGCTCACTAATCACTTCAAAATTTCAAACCTTCCGATTCTAAACAGAAAGTGGCCATACGGCCGGCCAAACTTTCAATGGTGAATATCGCTGGAACCGGTCAAAGGCAGACCTTAAGGGGCTGCGGTTTTGCGGCTGCCTTAGGCCAATATACACTATGCTACGGTATGTCAAAAACATGTATGTACAGTTTACAAGTTGGCTTGGATGACAAAACCAAGAACGAAACTGCCCTCTCTATTCAATGCGTTAGCATTTGTATTGGGTGCGTACTACTTTTATCGTCTTAATTGGATTGAAGGACTTAAGCTTTTCAAGTTGTTCAATGTTTGGGGCATGTTTTTTGACATTACTGCAGTAATTTTGCTGAGCAGTTTTTTGCCTAATGCAAAGCGCTTTACGAAGTTAATCGTCAATCATGTATCTTTCGGATCAATAGCTTTCCTTCTCTTTTTTCAAATTGGCGTATTAATTACTTCTGCTTATGCAATGATGTGGAAATTGCCATCAGCCAAGGTACTGGCCCTCTTTCACGCTTCTCTATTACTACCATTAACAGTTGTATGGTTTCTGGTTGAGGATCTGGTTTCAAACTCAATTTCAAAACGCTTACAAGACAATGACCTAAGACTTGGCATTTTTGGTTCGATCTTTCTAATAAGTGGGCTAATCATGCAATTCATAGGTGCGATATTGGATCTTGTAGGTTATCAAAGTTAATTTCAGTTGAAATGACTTCACTCTTGGCTATATTTCGGCCAAAGCACAAATTTTGGCCCAGGGTTTTTGGGTGAAGTCGGGTGGATGAATGGGCATGAAACGCGCACAATTCCTCTAGCACCCGCGTGCGTCATGGAGTTCGATAGATGGCCACAATTGAACAGGTGATCCAGCAGCATGAGGCCTGGTTTAAACGTGTCAGTAGAAGACCTCAACCCTCACGACCTGTACGCAGAATCAAGCAGCGGTGTGGAGCCTATGCACGGTCCACAGGTCAGCCATGGAAGGCCAGGACACTGGCCAATGGCAGGTGCAAGAACCATGGTGGGATGAGTACGTGGCCGAGGACGCCCGAGGGGAAAGCCAAGGCTCTGGCCAACTTGAGGCAATACAAGTCAATTTCGCCAGACCAGCAGTAGATTGTCAAAAAATTGCTTGGTTTCACTTTGGGTGCACTTACGCGCCCGTTTTTACCTACTCGGTTTTTTATAAGTAATTGATTCAATGGCGCGCCCGACAGGATTCGAACCTGTGACCCCTGCCTTCGGAGGGCAGTACTCTATCCAACTGAGCTACGGGCGCTTGGGGGGCGTAGTTTAGCGGTTTTATCGGGCAAATGAAACGCGTTCAAGCTTCCTGTACTTGCAGGCAGCCGCTATACTTACGCGTTGGTTTCACCGGCCGGCGATACGCCTGCTTCGAACAGGAAATTCTGCTCCAGAGGTTCTTGCATGAGTCAAAATGACGATCGCGCTTTTATCCGTAAATTCAGTGGCATCATCATCGGCCTGATTGTCGTTACTGCAATCATCATCGCGGTGGCTATGAGCCTTCGCAGCGCACCTGATTCTGGCGCCAATCCCAGTCAGCAACGCCTGGCGGAAGAACGAATCGCTCCGGTGGCCGGTGTGCGGGTCGGCGCCGAAGGACAGGCAGAACTGGCTGCGGCTGAAACCCAGGCCGCTGCTACACCAGCCGGAACTTCGACGTCGAGCATGGATAGTCAGCAAATTTACCAGTCGGTGTGCTCGGCTTGCCACGCGGCGGGGGTCGCCGGCGCACCGGTTCCGGGCACGGACGCGATGAAGCAGCGGTTGGCTGACAAGGGTCTTGATGGCCTGGTGCAAAGCGCCATCAACGGCTTGAACGTAATGCCTCCCAAGGGCGGTCGTCCTGATCTCAGCGACGATGAAATTCGCGCCACAGTCGAGTTCATGCAGCAATAATTCAGGGTTAGCCCGGCCCCTGTAGCCAGTCCGACACAGATTGCCGCACCTGTGGAAAGACTGCGCAGAATGCCTGGCCAAAGGCCGGTTTCATGCCCGTCCAGATTTCCGTGACACGGTGCAGAGGATTGGAACGGCTCAAGCGCCGACCGATCCCCCTCAGGCTGTAGAGAATTTCCGCTTCATCACGATAGGCGGCAAAGAGCCCGCGCCGGTCGGCATAGCGCATGAAAATCCGCAGGCTTTCTGGCAGCACCCCTTCATGCCTGGCTAGCATGGCGCGAACATCACGATCAAATTGCGGCAGTGAAACCGATGCATATTCTGCCCAGTGCAGGGCCAGCTCGTGATCGAAGGCCAGATCGATAATGATGCCGCCATAGCGCCGAAAGGGTGGTTTGAATTGTTTGCGCAATTGCACAAATTCAGGTCTCGAATCGACATACTGATCGATGTGCCGGTGCAGCAGGATTCCCCTGCACGCTGCGGCAGAAAAACCTGAGTCATCGAGCTTGCCGTGAATAAAATCTCCAAGCATGGCGCCGAGGCGAAGTCCTTCATCGTCGCCGGCAAGGAAGAGGTGCGCGAGGAAGTTCATGTGGCGCACATTAGCAGATGTGAAGCGCTTGCGGAGATTTGATTCCGGGCAATTCCGGCGCCGTTGCAACACCAGCGCGATATCCGGATCCAGTGCGCCAATACCCGGTTTTGTGGCTTGGAGCCGCCTCCGTGCGGTATCATGTTTTTTCGGTTACACACACTGACCACGACATGATCGAAGCCTCAGCCGTCGAGTCCCCTGAAGCATTCCCTGCCAAAAGAAGCGAATTCCTTTTGCGGGGACCGGCCGGTGCTCTGGAATGCGCCGTGGACGTTCCGGAGCCAGGCAAGGAGCTTCCGATTACGATCGTCATTTGCCACCCGCATCCACAACACGGCGGTACAATGCGCAATAAGGTGGTGACGATCATGGAACGGTCCATGCGGGAACTGGGGTTGCGTACCGTCCGCTTCAATTTCCGTGGTGTTGGTGCCAGCGAAGGATCGTTCGACGACGGTTACGGCGAGACCGATGACCTGTTCGCCTTAGTGGAGTGGGTGCGCCGCACCCGGCCGCATGATCAACTTTGGCTGGGTGGATTCTCATTCGGGGCCTATATTTCCCTGCGCGCGGCAGCCAATCTCAAACTGGGGCAACTCATATCCATTGCACCGCCCGTGGAGCGCTATGATTTCGCCAGCCTGCCGCGCCCCGAATGCCCATGGCTCGTGGTTCAGGGAGACGAAGACGATGTGGTATCCGCAGGAGCGGTTCAATCCTGGTCCGACCGCACAGAGCCACCACCTGACCTGATCATCATGCAACAGGCCGGGCATTTCTTCCATCGCCGCCTGATGGATTTGCGCGGCTTGTTGAAAAATGGGGTTGGCAACCAACTGCGTCCCAATACCCGGGATTCTGCAGACCATTAATTGATGACCAGACCGCGTGCGCCAGAACCAGGCCCGAGCGCCTGCAAAGACAGGTTTGCGCCCGCGCCTGAACCATCAGGACTCCCTTGATTGCGCACACCTTCATCGCCGCTGGCTCATTATCGGGCATTGATCGGCTCTGGCCAGGTAATCCCTGACCCATGCCAGTTGAGCGCCATTGGCGCTCTGGATGAGTTGTGGCGTCAGCTACAAAGCAACAGCGGGCCTTCACTGTGGCGGCGTCTCAGACGGGCTCAGCCGGAGCGGGTCAGGGGCCTGTATATCTGGGGCAGCGTAGGGCGTGGTAAAACCTGGTTGATGGACCTGTTTTACGACCACTTGCCCGGAACTGAAAAACAGCGCATTCACTTTCACCGCTTCATGCAAAGGATCCACACCAGCCTGGGCCAGCTAAAGGATGTGCAGAACCCCCTGGTCCAGGTAGCCCACGAATGGGCGCGCAACTGCCGCGTACTCTGCCTGGACGAATTCTTCGTCACTGACATCGCCGATGCCATGCTTCTTGCCGGCCTGCTGGAGAACCTTTTTGCCCAGGGTGTCACCCTGGTCACGACATCCAATGTGGCGCCGGGCGATCTTTACCGGGACGGATTACAACGGGCGAAATTCCTCCCTGCCATCGCGCTGTTGCAACGCCAAACCCGTGTGTTGCACCTTAAGGGTGATATGGATTTCCGTTTGCGCATTCTCGAACAATCCGAGATTTATCATTGGCCGCTGGATCAACAGGCACAGGAGAACATGAGCGACAGTTTCCAGCGTATGGCGGCTGGCTGTGAACTTGAAACCAGCATGATGATCAATGACCGGCCTTTCCAGGCCCTTCGCCGTGGCGACGGCATCATCTGGTTCGAATTCAGGGAATTATGCGAAAAGCCCAGAGGCAGCAGCGATTTCATTGAAATCGCTCGTGCTTTCAATACCGTGATGTTATCGAATATGCCGCAGTTGCACGAAGAAGATTCGAATGCGGCGCGACGGTTCATTATCCTGGTGGACGAATTTTATGACCGTGGCGTAAAACTGTTGCTTTCAGCGCAAACGCCGCTGGAGTCACTGTACACCGGCAAACGCCTGGAATTCGAGTTTGCACGTACCACCAGCCGCTTAACGGAAATGCAAACCCATCATTATCTCGCCCGGCCCCATCTTCCTGAGCCAGTAAGAGCCTCGACCTATCGAGGCTCCCCAAAAAAGTGAAAGGGCCGGTAAGGGGTAAACCGGCCCTTTCGTGAGACCTAGTGCAAGGGGAACACCGGTCTCGGATCGGAAGCGTCGTAAGGGGGAACGGCACTCCCGGTCTGATCAAATCGTTAACTATCGAAACGCTCTTGAATTGCCCAGGTAACATGATATCTCACCGCGGAAGATTTGGCAAAGCCCCGATGTTCTACCGTCCTGTTAACGAATTTCCGGCAAAACCGGGCCTGTTTACCGCTGCGGCAAGGAGCTGCGCAGGAAATCCACCGAGAACGCTGCCACATCCCCCTCCGGGGTCTTGATCGGCTGCCCTTCTTCCGGGGCAAATGCGGCGCCATAAACAATCTCCCAGGTGACTGGATAGCGCCCATTGCGGCGGAACTCCCGGTATGCTTCAGCAAGGGTGTGAGCAGGTCGTGTATGGCTGGTCCAATCACCGAAATGCGTACTGGCCCCAGTCGCTTCCAGTTCGGTCACAAGGGCGTCGAATTGCCGGTACTCGAGCGTGATGTGTTCACTGTCCATCACAGGCTCGGAAAAGCCTGCCGCCAGTAATGCATCGCCAACGTCGTGCAAATCGGGAAAGTCCCGTGCCTGGGCCGATGCCTGGCCGTACGCTGCGGCCTGTTTGAATTCCTTCAAGGAGTCCAGACCAAGAGTGGTGAACAGCAGCAAACCACCGGGACGCAGAACGCGGCGGAATTCTTCGCACAGTGCGCCAAAATCCAGGCTCCATTGCAGCGCCAGATTTGAGAACAGCAGATCTGTTGAACGGTCGGAAAAGGGCAAAGCGGACAAATCGCCGCAGACAGCCAGTAGCGGGTAATGTGTGCTTGATTGCCCCTGCAAAGCCCGGCTCATACCCACAGAAGCATCAAGTCCAATAACCTCCGCGTTGTGAAAACGGCGTTTCAAAGCCGCACAGCAATGCCCGGTTCCGCTACCGAGATCAATGATGCGCTGGGGAACCTCAGATTGGAATTCCAGCCGCTCAATCAATCGCAAACCCACTTCCCGTTCCAGCACCGCATGTTCATCGTACCGCGCGGCCTCACGATCAAATGCAGTGCACACCGATTTGAAATCCGGCAAACCTGAATTCAGTTTCGACACGAGTTCATCTTACAGTTGTTCACTTACACCACTCTGAGCCTTTTTCTCTCGGCAGGCAGATTAAAACACAGATACGCTGAGTGGCCCATGATTTCGAGGCTTGAAATGGACTTTCCGGCAAGGCTGCAGGAACGGCTGTCTCGCTCGCTGGACTTTCTATTACCGGCGCACTGCATCCTGTGCGGGCTCTACATCGGCTCAGGCAGGCTGTGCTCCCCTTGCCGTGAAGAGTTGCCACGGCCGGATCGATGCTGCCGGCGATGTGCGCTCCCTGGCTTATATTCGGACGTGATGTTGTGTGGCGCCTGCCTGCGCCAACCTCCTGCCTGGAACGAAGGCTTGGCGGCCCTGGTCTACGAGTACCCGGTTGATCAATTGGTGCAGCAATTCAAATTCCGGCGTCACCTGGCCTGCGGTCAGTTGCTCGCTGACGAGATGATTCGCCGTCTCAGGCAGTCGCGCTCAGCGCTGCCCGATGTCCTGATCCCGGTGCCCCTGCACTTTACCCGCAGGTTTTGGCGAGGCTTCAACCAGGCCGAATTCCTGGCGCGGCAACTGGGCTCACGGCTACAAGTCCCGGTGCTGGTCCATCGGCTGCGACGGACGAAAAGCACTTCGGCTCAATCCGGGCTGGATCGCAAGCAACGCCGAAAGAATATTCGTGGCGCCTTTTGTTGCCGTCCACTGGACTGCGCCAATGTTGCGCTGGTGGACGATGTATTGACCACGGGCACCACGCTTACCGCATGTGTCCAGGCGGTCAAGAAGGCCGGAGCATCACATGTAGCGGTGTGGGTGGCTGCGCGCGTGCCTGGCGTCCTTGCATAAGACGCGCGCACGAAGACCCATCACAGGCTGGCAAGTACAAAATGTCCGGCGAGGCCAAGGAAAACGGCCAGACCCACCCAATTGTTGTTCAGAAAGGCCCTGAAACAGGGCCCACGCTCACGCCGCCGGGTGATCCATTGTTGCCAGGCGAACAGCGCCATGACGACGGCCACGCTAACGAACCATGGCCAATTGAGGTTCTGCTGCCAGCCGATGAGCAACAACAACAAGAGCATGATGAGCATCAGGATTCTGACCGCAAACAGGTCATATTGGCCGAACAGGATTGCGGTGGATTTCACACCGATGAGCAGATCGTCGTCGCGGTCAACCATCGCATAGAGCGTGTCGTAGATAATGGCCCAGACAATATTCACGGCAAGTAAAACCCACGCGATGGCGGGAATTCTTCCAGTCTGTGCCGCAAACGCCATCGGTATGCCCCAACCAAAGGCAATGCCGAGCACCACCTGTGGCAGGTGCGTAAAACGTTTGAAAAAGGGGTAGCTGGACGCCAGCAAAGCACCCGCAAATGCCAGCATGATGGTCAGGCGATTGGTCATCAGCACCAGGACCAGGGCCGAGATCATCAACAGAGCAAAGACAGTCAGCGCCTGCCTGAGATCGAGTTCACCACAAGCCAGTGGCCGCTTGCGCGTGCGTTCGACATGCGGGTCATAGTTGCGATCGGCAATATCATTCATGACACAGCCCGCGGCACGCATGACGACAACGCCGGCCGTGAAGATCAGCACATTTTTCACTGATGGCCGGCCGCCGCCTGCGATCAACAGGGACCACCAGGTTGGCCACAGCAGGAGCAGAATGCCGATAGGCCGGTCAAAGCGCATCAGCCGCCAATAGGCATTCCAGTTCAAATTCATCGTGTTCCCCGCCTCCTGGAGCCTGCTATTCTGATCATTGGGCTGAGGAGTGCAAGCCCTGCTTTCATTACAATCGCGATACAATACGCGCGGGCTCAATTCGGCTCTGACAGAGTCTCGCAGACGGGATCACCATGGAACTGATCGATATTGGCTGCAACCTGACCCATGATTCCTTCGATGCCGACCGTACCGAAGTACTGGAACGGGCTCAGGATGCGGGGGTCGTGCAGATAATCGTCACCGGAGCCAGTGAGCAAGGCAGCATCGCAGCGCTTGAACTGGCCCACAGGTATCCCGGCAAATTGTTTGCAACCGCCGGTGTGCACCCCCATCACGCGGTAGATTTCACGGTTGATGCCGAAAGCGTCATAAGGGAACTGACCGGCCGTCCCGGCGTTGTTGCAGCAGGCGAAACCGGTCTGGACTACTACCGTGATTTTTCCCCACGCGCCACGCAGCGCAAGGTATTTGAACGCCAATTGCATATTGGTATCAATGCCGGCTTACCCTTGTTTTTGCATCAGCGTGATGCCCATGAGGATTTCATGACCATCCTGCGCGAGGTGCGTGACCAGGTGGAAAATCTCGTGGTCCATTGCTTTACCGGGACCCAGGCGGAACTGCATGAATACCTTGAGCTGGATTGTTTTGTTGGCATCACCGGATGGATTTGCGATGAACGGCGGGGCACCCAGATGCAAGCCTTCATGCAAGACATTCCATCGCAGCGCTTGATGGTCGAGACCGATGCACCGTATCTGAAGCCGCGCAATCTCCGGCCCCTGGTGAAAACCCGCCGTAACGAACCGCGCTGGCTGCCGTGGGTGGTCGACACGCTGGCGGCGTGCCGCGATGAAGGCGTGGAGCAACTGGCGACACAAACCACCGCCAATGCCAGGTCATTTTTCCGCATCCCGGCTGTGCAGGGATAGAAAGCACAAAGAGAAAAGGAGCCAAACGGCTCCTTTTCCTCGATCAGAGCTTTGTTGAGCGGCTTACAGGCTGAGCTGCGCCACCAGCAGCGCTACACGCTTTTGCTGCATTTTCAGGCTCCGCTCCAGGTCCCGGTAGCGGGCGGCCAGCGAGGCGGTTTCTGTTTCGAAACGCTCAGCCAGCTTTTGTTTGCCTGACTGCATACGCTCCATCTGTAGTTGCTGCCACTGCCTGACGGTATCGGCAAACTGCGCGTACTCCTGCTCCACTAGCTCCTTCCAGCTTGAACTGTCGCTGGCTGCGGTCGAGCTTGTTGCGGGCGGTCTTGAACTCCATGTTCAGGCGCGCACGCAAAACTTTGAACTGGGGCGCACGTTTGCGGTTCTTTACCAAACCAAACAGGGCACAGGCGGAAATAAACCACTTGTTGATGTCCAGATGCCACCAGCGGATGCCGTTACGGTAGTCGCTCTGAAACAGGTGATGGTAATTGTGATAACCCTCGCCGTAAGTAATCAGTGCGAGGATATGGTTGTCCCGTGCCGAATTCTCATCCGTGTACGGCTGTGTGCCCCACATATGGGCCAGTGAATTGATGAAGAATGTGGTGTGGTGGCTAACCACCAGGCGCAATACACCGGCCAGCAGAAACACGCCGATGATGTCACCCGTCAGCCAGCCCAGAATGAGCGGCACACCCAAATTGGTGGCCCAGACCAGCGTCCAGTACCAGCGGTGTTGCCAGGCCGCGACAGGGTCCTTTTGCAAATCCGGCACCAGATTGTAATCGACGACACCGCTTTTATAGTCTCGTAGCATCCAGCCGATGTGGGCGAACCAGAATCCACGGCCAATTGAATAGGGGTCCTTGTCGTTGTTATCCACATCACGGTGATGCACGCGATGGCGGGCACACCAGATAATAATGCTGTTTTGCACCGACATACCGCCAAAAATGGCCAGGAACCACTTCAGCGCCGGATGGGCCTCATAGGTCCGATGAGACCAAAGCCGGTGATAGCCGCTGCCGATGCCAATGCCATTGAGCAGGAGAAGGGTGAAAAAGAAAATCCAGGCCCACACGCTATAGCCATGGACGATCCCGTACCACGGCACCAGGGTCACTGCCGCCAGGAAGGTCAGGGCGAAAACCGATGTGACGGTCCAATTGATCGGAGCCCGTTGCTCGATGTCCTTTACGCTGACTTGTTCAGTCATTCATGTATTCCTGTGAATAGATAGAGAGGAATGGTGCCACCGCGTGGTCTTGCGACCAAATAAAGCAAGGTTAATACCCTAAACTGTACTCCAAAATGGGTCCCAACTGTAAAAAAACAAAGCTCCGGGGCAAAAAAATCAGGTCCGCAAGCCAGTCCCACGATGCAACAACCGCATGCACAAGGCAAACAACAGCACCCCGGAAGCACCGATCACACCATAGGTTTTTGACAGACTGACGTCGGAAACGCCCAGAATACCGTAGCGAAAACCATTGACCATATACAGGATGGGATTGAATATCGACACCCGTTGCCAGAATTCCGGCAACAGGGAAATCGAATAAAAGACACCACCCAGGTAAGTGAGTGGCGCCAGGACAAACGTGGGGATGATCGCGATGTCATCGAATTTGCGGGCAAATATCGCGTTGACCATGCCGGCAAGGGAAAATACGACCGCGGTCAACAGAAGCACCGATACAGAAACCAAAACGTGCGATACGTGCAAATGCGTAAAGAACAGCGAAACCATCAGCACGACAATGCCTACCAGTAATCCTCGCGACATGGCGCCGGTAACATAGCCCGCGAGAATGACCCAGTTGGGCAGGGGCGAGATCAGCAACTCCTCGATGTGTTTGCCGAATTTCGCGCCAAAAAAAGAAGAAACCATGTTGCCGTATGAATTGGTAATGACCGACATGACCACGAGACCAGGCACAAGGTATTGCATGTAGGTAAAGCCACTCATCTGGCCGATGCGCTTGCCAATCAACTCGCCAAATATGATGAAATACAGCGACATGGTAATGGCAGGCGGTACGATGGTCTGAGCCCAGATGCGCAGAATCCGGGTGAGTTCCTTGCGCACGATGGTCTTGTAACCAATCCAGTTGATTCCTGCATTCATCCCGGCGCCACCGCCTGGCCGGAACCGGACTCCCGGCGATTGCCGGGATTCTTCTGCAGCAAGCCCAAAAAGAGCTCCTCCAGCCGATTGGCTTTATTACGCATGCTCAGGACCTGGATATCCCGTTTTGCCAGTTCCGCGAAAAGCAAATTCAGCGACTTGTTCTTCGGCAGCGAAGCAACCAGGGTTTTACTGTCGCGCAGCGTGATTTCCATGCCCTCAACCTGTGGGCACTGGCTGACCGGTTCGCGCAAATCCAGGATGAATGTCTCGACATCCAGTGTCGCCAGCAAACTCCTCATATCGGTATTTTCAATGATGACACCGTGGTCGATAATGGCAATGTTGCGGCACAATTGTTCCGCTTCCTCGAGATAATGCGTGGTCAGAATGACAGTCGTGCCGTCATCGTTGATCTGTTTGATGAAATTCCACATCGAGCGGCGAATTTCGATATCGACTCCGGCTGTCGGCTCGTCCAGGATCAATAAGCGCGGCTCATTGACCATCGCGCGCGCAATCATCAAACGCCGTTTCATGCCACCGGAAAGCGCTTTGGACATGGTGAAGGCCTTGTCCCATAACTGTAGCTGCCGCAGGTATTTTTCCGCCCGGGCCTTGGCGATGCTCCGGGGAATTCCATAATAGCCAGCCTGGTTGGACACAATCTCGAAGGGTTTTTCGAAATGGTTGAAATTCAGTTCCTGCGGCACGAGGCCGATCTCAGACATGGCCCGCGATCGATCCCTCTGCACGCTGATCCCGAACACGCAGGTCTCGCCTGAAGTTGCAGTCACCAGGGAAGAGACGATTCCGATCAGCGTGGACTTGCCGGCCCCGTTGGGGCCGAGCAAGGCAAAAAAATCCCCCTCCTCGACTTGCAAGGAGATTCCTTTCAGCGCTTCTACGCCATTGGCATAGGTCTTGCACAGGTTTTTTACTTCCAGGGCATGCATTGGAGATGGTGTCGGCATTCTTCTTTGATAATCGCTATCGTACCGCAATGTGTTGCTCTTTGGTTCCGGCCTGTCCACGCAGGCCATGGACACCGGGAGGTATAGGCCTTAACGGTGATCGTGAACCATTAGTTGTCAGTTCCGGATTGTGACGTGAAGGTTGCGATATTCTGCGAAAAGTAGTCGATAAACATACGGACTTTGGTGGAAACATAGCGCGTGTTAGGATAAACGAGCCACACGGGCAAGGCATCGGACTGGTACTCGTCAAAAATGGAGATCAGCTCACCGCGCTGCAAGTAATCCCTTATATATAACTCCGGCAGTCGCGATATTCCAAGTCCCTTAACGCAGGCGGTTATCAGCGCTGAGGCGTTATTGCTTCGCCAGTTGCCTTCCAGATCAATATCCACATTCAGATTTTCTACCTTGAAACGCCAGGTGACGCAGGGATCAAACGTCGCCACCAGGCATTTGTGCGCCTGCAATTCCTCAACTGTCTGCGGTTTGCCGTGCTGCTCGAAATAGCCGGGTGAGGCGCTGACCACGTGCGGCAAGTCAAAGACTTTTCGCGCCTTCAATGATGAATCCGTTAGTTTTCCATAACGTACCGACAGGTCATAGCCTTCCCCCACAAGATCTACCAGCCGGGATGTGACGTGCACATCTATTTTCAATTGCGGATGCAAGGCACTGAAACTGGCGGCCACAAGTGACATGTAACGCTCACCCAGAATGTCTGTGCAGACAATGCGCAGGTGTCCGCGGGGCACGTCTTCCAGATTGAGCACGGATTGTTCCGCTTCTTCGAGACTGCTGAATAGTCTTTCACATTTCTGGAACAGGGCGTGACCGGCATCGGTCGGGCTGAGCCGGCGGGTGGTGCGAAACAGGAGTTGCGTACCCAGGTGATTTTCGAGTTGTGAGATTCTCTTGCTGATAAGTGACTTGGACACATTCTGGCGCTTTGCCGCTGCGGAAAAACTGCCGCTGTCGACGACATAAACAAAATTCTGCAAAAGATCCCAACGGTTCATTGGTGAATAAGAGTAAACAATTTTGTGAAACAAATAATAATTTTATTATAAATTCACAAAAGTATACTCGCTAAACGCCGAAACGTGATCAAAAAAACATCCGGCGCCAGGGCGCTCCCGTGCAGGAGTGGCCATGTGCAAAATATTGCGACGACGACTTGCGAGGGTTTGAAATGAACAACGTCTACAAGGCCATATCAATTATGGCTGGTTTATCCGTGCTGATCGGAACTGTGCCCAGCGCCTTCGGCGCTGCGAGCGTACTCGAGGAAATTACCGTTACCGCCCAAAAACGCGAGCAGTCCATTCAGGATGTCGGTATCACCATCACCGCATATAGCGGCGTGCAGATGAAACAACTGGGTTTCGAAGACAGCTTCGATATCGCGCGCATGACGCCCGGCGTATTCATCAGCGGCAACAATGGTGGCGAGAAGACCCTGTTCACCATTCGCGGCGTCACCCAGAACGATTTCAATGACCAAACCGAGGCCCCGGTGGCGGTTTATGTGGACGAGGGTTATGTCGGCTTCGGTCAGGGCCAGGTGTTCGGCTTGTTCGATCTGGAGCGTGTCGAAATTCTGAAGGGCCCCCAGGGCACCTTGTTCGGCCGCAACGCAACCGGCGGACTGGTGCACTATCTGTCCAACAGACCGACCCGGGAAAAGGAAGGCTATGCCGACCTGACTTACGGCTCCTATAACCAGGTGCGCTTTGAAGGCGCCGTTAGCGGACCCTTGTCGGATACCGTGTCAGGGCGCTTTGCGGTGCTGTATGACCGCTTCGACCCGATACTGAAGAACGACTACCCGAATCGCGCAGTCACGCTGGATGGCAACCCGCTGCCTTACGGCGGTGAAGATACCTTCAATGACGACACGCTGGGATTTCGCGGGCAGTTACTGTTCGAACCAAACGACGATGTGGACGTTCTGCTTATTGCCAGTTACGCCAGAACGCGGCAAGGCACCGCCCCATTTCTTGAGCTGCCCACCGTACCGATTTTCGATGCCGCCGGTAACCACGTTGGCACCATCGTCGCCGGCCCGGGCGAAACCCGTGAAGCCATGTCTCCGGACGGCACGCCCCTGGACCACCCTCTGTCATTCGACTCCGACCTGCTGCGGCCACCTGGCGGCAATCTTTATGGTCCGAGCTGCACGCCTTACGACCGCAAGCATCTGAAATGCGCAATGGATTTTGCCTTCGAAGACCTCAATACCACCGATACTTGGGGCGTTTCCGGAAAGCTGACCTGGAACCTGGGCGAAAACACGACCCTGACCTCTGTGAGCGATTACAAGAATTTCGACAAATTCCAGGGCATTCCGGCCGATGGCGGACCGGCGTCAACCATCAATGTGCTGTTTGATGCGCAGGCTGAAACCTTCACCCAGGAGGTGCGCCTCAACGGCGAGCAGGACCGCCTCCGCTGGGTAGCTGGCGTTTACTACCTGAACATCAACCTGGATGCGGGTGTTTCGATTACCGCGGATGACGATTACCTGTTTGAGCCGCTGGTGGGCGCTCCGTGGGAAGACACGGCATTGACCAAATTGGAAACCAATTCATATTCCCTGTTCGGCCAGGTGGAATACGACCTTTCCGAGCAGCTTACCCTTATCGGAGGCTTTCGCGGGATCAGGGAAGAAAAGGATTTCACCGGCGAGGAAACGTTTTTCCTGAGCACCGATCCGCTCAAGCTCGAAACCGACATGCCGCTGTTTTCGCCTCAGCCGAAAACAGATCACCAGCAAAACAAGAATCTATGGAGCGGCAAGATTCAACTGGACTGGCACCCCAGTGATGATTTGCTGCTGTTTGCCGGCGTCAACCGCGGGGTAAAGGCCGGTGGCTTCAACGCACCTTTCACGTTTGGCGCCGGCTTTCCCGCCGAAGACATACCTTATGGCGAAGAAATACTGATGTCATATGAAACCGGCTTCAAGTGGGACAACCTGCTGGGCGGAACCACCCGCATCAATGGTTCGTTTTACTACTATGACTACTCCGACTATCAGGGCTTCTTCTTCACCCAGATCACTGGTTGGGTGCGCAATGTCGACGCCAAATACAAGGGTACGGAATTTGAGCTGATCTCGTCACTTACAGATAACCTGGACCTGATGCTCAACTTCTCCTATATAAACGCGCACATTTATGACGTGCAGTTGGGGCCGGGCATCTTTGTCGACACCGAACCCAGTTTCACTCCGGACGTGCAGGTGGCCGGCCTGTTACGTTATCAATGGCCCCAGCCGGTTTGGGGCGGATCGGTATTCGCCCAGATCAGTTTCAACTATGCATCCAAATTCTGGGACAACATCCGCAACTTTGAAGCTTCGCGTCTGCCTGACTACACCATTGCCAACGTCCGCCTGGGCTGGTCGGGAGACGATGGCCGGTGGCAGGCCGAAGCATTCATCAATAATTTTGCGGATGAGCGTTACTACACCATTGGCTATGACCTGTCGAACGCCACGGGATCCAATTCCCTGGTGCCCGGCAAACCCCGCTGGTTTGGTGTCAGCGTGCGTTACAACTTTTTCTGAGGGTTCACATTAACCCTGCCCAACCGGGCGGCCCCGCAGCGGGGCCGCTACTGACCCACTGAATTTGTACCGAGGTTGTTGATGAACTTTGCAGTTGCCAAACGAATACCCATAGAAAGCATTCCGGTCGTGGATATCGGCCCCTTGCTCAAAGGCGGCGCGGCGGAGAAAAGGCGCGTGGCCGAAGAAATGTGTATCGCGGCCAATGGTGTGGGATTTTTCTACGTCAGGAATCATGGTGTCCCGGAACAGCTCATCGAAGACCTGTTCAGGGTGACACGGGCGTTCTTCAACAGTACCGCCGCAGACAAAGACACAGTGCGCGTCACAACTAAAAAGCGCGGCTACATCGGCCATTATCAGGGCATCATGCAGAACAGTACCACAAGGGATTTAAGAGAAACCTTTCTCTGGGGCCGTGAGTTTGACGAGGATACCCTCAAGGAACTTGAGAGCATCCCCCTGGCCGGCCCCAACCAGTGGCCACAGTTCATGCCGGAAATGAAACGCGTGCTGACAGAGTATTTCGAATCCTGCATAACCGTGGGCAAGCAGATCCTCGAAGGCTTCGCCCTGGCGATGGACATCAGCCCGGACTATTTTTCGGCCTTCTTTGACAAAACCATTTCGAGGGGATCGGCGCTCTATTATCCGCCACAACCGGAAGAATTGGGCGACAAGCAATTCGGCATCGGCCCGCATACCGACTGGGGTGTTCTCACCCTGCTCTCCCAGGACGGCGTGGGCGGTTTGCAGGTATTGTCGGGTGACGGTCAATGGGTGACCGCACACCCCATACCGGGCACGTTTGTCGTCAATGTCGGGGACTGTCTTGAGCAATGGACCAACAAGCGCTTGCTGTCCAACCAGCACCGCGTAGTCAACAGTTCGGGTCGGTACCGTCAGGCCGTGGCAATGTTCGTGGATCCGGATTTCGATACCTTGATGGTCCCGGTGGTAAAGAACGGTCAGGAAGCATTCTTTGAGCCGACCACCTGCGGTGAGCGGGTGCTGCAGAGCTTCGAAAAAGCCTACGGCTGACCATGGCAACGTAAACCACTGCAGCCTGCGACCGTCCGCGAAGCCAGATCCCTGTTCCAGAACATGCCGCACAGGAGTTCGAAAAGATGTTTGTTGTAAGTATTCGTTATCCACGCAAGAAGGGGCAGGAGTTCAATCTCCAGCACTGGCGCGAGGTGCACATGCCAAAAGGGATCGGCACCTATAACAGAACCAACGGGTTTGCGCCCATACGGGTCATGATCCAGCATTCGGTATTCGGCATGAGCGGCGATCCGGAATCAACCGATTCCTACGCCACGGTCTGGCTGCTTTTTGACTCGCGCAAAGGGCTGGAAGGATTCATGCGCCTGCATAATAATGCAGTTGAAAGTGCAGAACTTGAACAGGACTTCGATAACTATGCCCCCGTCGCGCCACACATCTGTCTGGGCGAGTTGGAAGTATTTAATGACATGGACGTCATACTTGAACGCGCGCAGGAGTTGCTCGATGACTAGGCAGTTGCCGGAAAACCAGTCCGAGTGAAATTTTCGCGGCCTGGGAGTTCGTAGACCCAAGTGGTCCGCCACTTGCACGCAGGTAAAGTCCGTTCGACCGCCAGTTAAAATCGGCCTCTACCGTAGGGGCCCACAGCAGAGGAATGTTTACTGGAGTAATTGGATAGGCGCGGCTGAACACTTCATACTCGAATTGATGGAAATGCTGAGGATTCTTCATTGAAACTAACCCGACGGTCACTTGTTGACAAAGTATTGAAAGGCTCCCTACTTTGCCTGACTTTCAATATCGGCGGCGCGACGTTGCTGTTGACGCCCGCGCAGGCTCGCGCCCGGAGCATTCCGTTGCAGAAACTCAGTGTCGAACAAGCCCGGCGCCTGGGTTTATTGGCCGAAACGATGGTACCTGGATCGGCCGAACTGGGTGTGGTTCAGTTCATTGACCATCAACTCAACTCGGATCCGAACGAGTCGTTACTGATAGCCAAGTACTTCGGCGTCGCCTTGCCGTACCTTGACTTTTATGCCAGAGGAGTCGAAGTCGCCGAGGCGATGGCGGTCATGGCCCACGGAAAGGCACTAGATGAGCTGGCAGCTTCTGAAATAGAGCAAGTTGTCAAATCGATGTCCTTGCCGGGCGCTGTAGTAGACGAATTCCCGATATTCCTGTTTTACATGTGCCTGAGGTCAGACGCGGTTGACGTGACTTACGGTACGCCCGATGGTTTCAACAAACTGAACGTGCCGTACATGCAGCACATTTTACCGCCAGAGGGCTGGAATGACTGAAGTGAAGGAGGCAGTTGAGGCAGTAGTCGTTGGCAGTGGCGCCGCCGGCAGTTTGTTCGCAGCGGTGCTGGCGGAAGCAGGTAAAGACGTTCTCGTTCTCGAGCGTGGACACGCGCGTAAGCTGGAGGATTTGTACAGTTCGCAAACCTGGGCCCGCCGGCTGAAATGGGCGTCCCCTCATGTCGTTGAGGCTGGACCCGACAGCATCTGGTTCAACTTCAATGCCGGCCATGGATACGGCGGGGCGGCGGTACATCACTATGGCGTCTGGCCGCGCTTTCACGAAGACGATTTCAAGGAAAAAAGCCGCTATGGCCACTCACTGGACTGGCCGTTCGAATATTCGGAGATTCGCCCTTTTTACGACCAGGTGCAAAAGGAAGTTGGCCTGTCAGGCGACGCAGAAAAGGAGATCTGGCGACCACCAGGTGAGCCGTATCCAATGCCTCCCGTTCTGGTGAGCAATCACGGCAAGGTGATCGCCCATGGGTTTGAAGCGCTCGGCTTGCACACCTCGCCCTTGCCTATGGCCATCCTCACCCAGCCCTATGACGGCCGTCCGCCCTGCATTTGGGATGGTTGGTGTGATGCCGGATGCCCCATCGGTGCGCTGGCCAACCCCTTGGCGGTGTATTTGCCGCGCGCAAAAAAAGCTGGTGCGCGGCTGCAACCCAATTCGCACGTCACGCGCGTATTAACCGACAAATCGGGAAAGAAGGCAACCGGTGTGGAGTATTTCACGCCGTCCGGAGAAGCCGTCACCCAGCTTGCCCGCCATGTCATTCTGTGTGCGTTTACAATCGAGAATGTCCGTATCCTGCTCAATTCGTGCGACTCCAATCATCCCAATGGCCTGGCCAACCGCAGCGGCATGCTGGGCCGTTACCTTATGTCTCACCCGGCCGTTGGCATCAGCGGGCTTTTCGAAGATGAGATGCAGAATTATCTTGGTGCTACCGGAGGACAACTCCTTTGCCAGGATGCATTCGGCAAAAACAGCGATCCTATGGGGGCGTTTGGCAGCCGCCAATGGTTAATCGGCCAGGCACTAAAACCAAATGATCTGCTGGGTATTGCGATGACCCGTCCAGACATCTTTGGCGCCGAACTTCACGCATTCATGCGGGAAGGCGCACACCATATGGGTTCCATGGTTGGGATGTGCGAAGACGAAGCGTTGCCGCACAATCGCATTGAACTGGCGTCAGAAAAGGATCAATTCGGCTACCCCCTGGCAAAAATTTGGTACGAAACAAGCGCCGAAGGCCTCAAACTGTGGCAAACGGCAGCGGCAGAAGGAGTCAAGATATTCAAAGCAGCTGGTGCAAAGGAAGCATGGCATGGGCCTCGAGTTGGTCAGCACATCATGGGCGGCACGATCATGGGCACGGATGCAACCGACTCCGTGCTCAATTCAGTCGGCCAGGCTCATGAAGTCAGCAACCTGTTCGTTGCCGGACCTGGTGTTTTTCCAACTAGTTCAGCAGTGAATTCGACATTCACAGCCAAAGCAGTCGCAATGAAATCGGCCCGGTTCCTCCTGGCAAACTGGGGGGCCTGAACACGTTATGGGGTTTTCACATGGGACCACTTCCAGGGAAGCACTGGTCATGTGATTGCTGCTCCAGTCAGCGCTGCTTGATCTCCCCGACTATGGACACCGGGAGGTATAAGCCCTATCGTGGCGGCTCTAAAAAACCGAAGAACATGGCGAACGCTGCCGGAGATAGATTTGATCTGTTCACGACCAGTCAGAATGTCTGGCTTACTGTTGGCCGGCTGCTGCCTGTATCTGGTCTTGCAGCCCGTTGTCACGCAGGCGGCAGACAAGCACCCGCTGCTGGAAATGGAAACCTGCCAGTTGACGCTGCCGGGCACCAATCTCACTGAAGCCGCTGAATGCGGCTGGTTCGAAGTAGCAGAGAATCCCTCCCAAGCCGAAGGCCGCAAGATAAAGCTGCGGGTGGCCCGCGTTCCGGCGCGCGAGCGCCATACCGAACCCGATCCTGTGATTTTGTTCGCCGGTGGTCCGGGGCAGGCCGCTTCCGAAGCCTGGCTTATCGTCGCTCCAGCGCTCAAAAAGGTGAACAAAAACCGTGACATCCTTCTGATCGATCAGCGCGGTACAGGTCAGTCCAATGCGCTGCGATGCCCGCAGATGGAACTGGCGGAAGAACTGGCAGTGGACTGGGACCAACTCGAGAACATCACGCGGGAATGTCTGAACACGCTGGCAGGCGACCCGCGTTTCTATACCACGACCATTGCGATGCAAGATTATGATCTGGTCCGCGCTGCGCTGGGGTATGAAAAACTCAACCTGTTTGGCGTGTCCTATGGCACCCGGGCCGCGCAGGTGTACCTGCGGCTATTTCCCGATCAAGTACGCACCGTGGTGCTGGACAGCGTGGTCCCCCAGGAGTTGGCGCTGGGCACGGAACACGCCCAGAAACTGGACCAGGCGCTGCATCGCGTGCTGGCAGCCTGCGCGCGAGATGCCGCTTGCAGTGAAGCCTACCCACGCGTCACTGAAGACCTGCAGACATTGATCCGGAAATTGGATGAATCACCCGTCGAGGTCACCGTAGATCATCCTTTGACCGGACAGCCTTTTTCTTTGAAGGTCGACCGTCAGATGCTGGCATCAGCCATCCGCTTCCTGACCTATTCCTCCGAAACCCAGGCGCTCCTGCCGTTGTTGATTCATGAGGCGGCAACGACGGGCCATTACGAACGGCTTGCCAGCCAACTGCTGATCACGGCCAGCGGCATCAGCGACACGATTTCCCAGGGCATGGAATTGTCGGTGACCTGCTCCGAAGATTTTCCCTTTTTCCCGGCACCAAGGGACAATGATGAAACCCGGGAAGCCACTTCGTTGATGGGTGATGACATGCTGAAGGCTTCGCGCATCCAGTGCGGGATCTGGCCGCATGGAGATGTTCCGGCTGATTTTCATGAACCGGTTGTGAGCGACAAGCCCGTTCTCCTGCTTTCTGGTGAACTCGACCCGGTCACTCCACCTGAATATGCCGAGCGGGTCAGCGCCCATTTTTCCAACAGCCTGAATCTCGTCGCACCCGGCCAGGGACACAGCGTCAGCGGCAAAGGCTGCATGGGAGACTTGATATCCGATTTCATTATTGCGGGCAACTCCAGGCAACTGGATACCCAGTGCCTCGACCGGCTTCAGCCTTCTCCCTGGTTCATGTCTCTGACAGGGCCGAATCCGTGATCACAGTCACCAATCTGCACAAGTCCTTCGGTGAGGTAAAAGCCGTGTGCGGCGTTTCCTTCGAGGCAAGAGATGGAGAAATCACCGGTTTGCTGGGCCCCAATGGGGCCGGCAAGACGACCACACTGAGAATGCTCTATTCCCTGTTGCCTCCGGATAAGGGAGAAATCCGCATCGATGGACTCGACCCCACCCGGGATGCCATGGCCATCAAGCGCACCCTGGGCGTGGTGCCGGATGGCCGCGGGCTGTATACCCGTCTGACGGCCCGTGAGAACATTCGCTATTACGGCGAGTTGCATGGCCTGGCGGCACGCGCACTGGAGCGTCGTATTGAAGAGTTGACCCACACTCTGGACATGATCGAATTCATCGATCGGCGTACCGAAGGGTTTTCCCAGGGACAGAGGGTGAAGGTTGCCATTGCCCGCGCCATGGTGCACGAACCGCAAACGGTGCTGATGGACGAGCCGAGCAACGGCCTCGATGTGATGAGTACCCGCGCCTTGCGCGAATATATTCGCAGCCTCAAGAGCGGGGGTCACTCGGTCGTGCTGTCCACCCACATCATGCAGGAAGTCACGGCCCTGTGCGACCGCATCGTCATCATCGCCAAAGGCCAGGTTGCCGCCAATGGCACCGCTGATGAACTATTGGCGCGCAGTGGTTGTGACACGCTGGAGGATGCCTTTGTCAAGTTGATCGGCAGCGAGGAGGGTTTGCTCGCATGAACGGTTTGAGCACCGTGTTGCGTAAAGAAGTGAAAGAGAACTTTCGCGACCGCCGCGCGATTTTCAATTCCCTGCTGCTGGGTCCGATCCTGTTTCCGTTGATGTTTATCGCGCTGATCTGGTTTACCACGTCCAATGAGGAAGAGCGGGCGGAGAAGATCCTTGAAGTACCGGTGGTCGGTGCTGACAACGCGCCCAGCCTGATGCGGTTTCTACAACAGCAAGGCATGGTGGTCAAACCCGCCCCCGCCGACCCCGAGGCCGTGGTACGCAGCCAGGACGAACTGGTCATCCTGCGCATCAAACCCGAGTATGGTGAGAAATGGCGTCGGGGTGAGCCTGCGCCAGTGGAAGTCATTTCCGACCCTTCGCGGCGGGAATCCGAGGTGGCAATCCGCCGCGTCAAAACCTTGCTGGCCATGTACGGACAACAAATCGGCGTTCTTCGCCTGCACCTGCGCGGCGTCGCGCCGCAAGCAGCCTCGCCCATCATGATCCGCGATGTCGATTTGTCCACGGCCAAGAGCCGGGCCATCCTGGCGATGATTTTCCTGCCCTATGTGTTGATGATTACGGCCTTCACAGGGGGCATGCACCTGGCGATGGACACCACCGCCGGCGAAAAGGAACGCAAAAGCCTGGAACCCCTGTTGATCAATCCGGTGCCGCGCTGGCAAATCATGGGTGGCAAATTGATTACCACCATGTTGTTTGCGATGTCGTCCCTGGCCTTGACCCTGTTTTCGTTCAAGCTCGTCTTGCCGCTGATGCCGGTTGGCCCATTTGGAATCGACCTGAGCATCAGCGCTCATGCCATGGCGCTGATCCTGCTGGTAATCGCACCCGTGGCCATTCTCGCCGCCAGCCTGCTGACCCTGCTGGCTTCCTTCGCCAAGACCTATCGCGAAGCACAGTCCTATATGGGCCTGGTGGTCATGATTCCATTGATTCCCAGCATCATATTCATGTCCAATCCCATCCGGCCTGAGACCTGGATGATGTCCCTGCCGCTGTTTTCGCAGAACCTTTTGATCGGTGAGATCGTGCGCGGTGAAGCCGTTTCATCGCTCTGGTACGCTTTGTCCATCGGCAGCACCCTGATCATCGGTCTCGCGCTCGCCATTATCGCCGCCAACCTGTACAACAAACCCCACCTGATCTTCAGCGGCTCTTGATGAACCAGGGAACCGCTGATCAGAAGTGCTCTAAAGCGGGATTTCAGCTAGGATAGGGACCCTCAAACGATACTCCCCTCGCGGGGCAGGAGAACGCCCATGATCCGCTATCTGCTTGGTATTGCGATGATTGCCGCCAGTCTGACCGCTTGTGCGGGCGAACCCCCACAGGTTGGCAGTGCCGCTCCAGGCTTCAAGTTACAGGACCAGAACGGCGCCTGGCATGATCTTGAAGACTACCGGGGTAAATGGCTGGCCGTATACTTCTATCCCAAAGACGATACCCCGGGGTGCACCACCGAAGCCTGCAGCTTCCGGGACAGTATTTATGCTTTCAAGGCGATAGGCGCCGAAGTGGTGGGCATCAGCGTGGATGACGTTGATTCCCATAAGGAATTTTCCACCAAGTACAAGCTGCCCTTCACCATCCTGTCTGACGCCGGCGGGCAGGTTTCCGATGCTTATGGTGTGCTGCGTGACTACAAGCTGATGCAAATAGCCAGCAGGCAATCCTTCCTGGTGAACCCGGATGGAATTATCGTGAAACACTATGCCGACGTCGACCCCGAAAGTCATACCCAACAGGTGCTGACAGATCTGCAGAATTTGATGGCGGAGAAATCCCCGGCTGCGGGCTGATCATGGCAATATGGATCGGGTGGCAGGCGAGCACGCCGATCCGGTGACCTTTCTGGCACGGCAAAAGACGACGCACCTGGAAATACCTGCGTCCGGACCAAAACGCCTGCGATGTCGTCTTGAAAAACAAATTCTCGCAGTCGGCAAAATATGGTGCTACAGTATGTTGAGGAAATGGATTTCCTGGAGACACAATTATGGACGACGCCTCGAAAGCGGTTGCCAAGACAACTCCTATTCTCGACCAAGATTCCTCGGCTACCAGAACCGGCCCAAACGCCTCTGAAGTCAGCGGTACGTTTGTCGCGTACATGGACGATTCCACCGAATCGCAGGTGGCGCGTAGCAAGGAAAACCTGACCACCTCGGCAAAGGCGCTGGATCGTTGGTTCGCGGAGCGGCAGAAGCATCACGGTCCACCGCGCTTGCTGGAAATTCCCAACGAGGCCCTGGTTTCCAATGCCGGGCCGATCAATCTGACGGGAAACATTACCCTGGTCAAAGAAGATGGGAGCGTGATGTATGCAAACCATCTCAGCTTGTGCCGCTGCGGTGCTTCGCAGAACAAGCCCATATGCGATGAACGCCATCTCGAAGCAGAGTTTCTGAACTCTGGAAGAATCCAGGAAGTGTCCGATGCAGCGCATACCGAGCGGCCCAGCAAGATCACGATTTCCACCATCAAGAATGGCCCGATAACCTTCAAGGGCCGGTTACGACTGCACAACAACCTCGGGCAGGAATGCGTCAAGCAACGCGGTTCTTTATGCCGGTGTGGTCAATCGGCCAACAAGCCATTTTGCGACGGCTCGCACGAAAAGATCGGATTCCGCTCCGGCCGCTAGCCCGGGAAGCCGAATCTGATTTGAGACAGCCGTTGCGCTCTGCACCTGCGGGCGGCACAATCCGCCGATGGATGTTTTTCGCGTATTTCAAATTGAGGCCGCGCACCGCCTTCCCCATGTTCCCGCCGGACACAAGTGCGCGCGAATCCATGGCCACTCGTTCCGCATCGAGGTCCATGTCAGCGGCGAGGTAGGAGAACTCACCGGTTGGGTGATGGATTTTGCCGACCTGCGCCAGGCATTTCAGCCCTTGTTTGATCAACTGGACCATCGGTATTTGAATGAAATCGAGGGTTTGGAAAATCCGACCAGCGAGAATCTGGCGCGGTGGATTTGGCCGCGCTTGCAGGAACATCTGCCTCTGCTGAGCAAAATCGTCGTGCAGGAGACCTGTAATGCCGGTTGCATTTATACCGGCGCCTAACCTGCATACGAACGATCGGACGCTGGAGCACCGGTCAGCGTTCGGCAAAAAAAAAGGCCAGGCGTTTGCCTGGCCTCAGTATTGCGACTTGGAGAGTCTTTCCTCAATCGTGTTACATCGACTGCAACCCATGTTCCGGTCCGTCGATGGATACAGTCTGGAACATCGGCATGGCCGAGTAAATGATCTGGGTCATGTGCGTGGAAAAAGGGTTTGTATGCCACTGAGTTCCATGCAAGAAATACCCTGGCGGCTATGCGCTCCTTCAAACCGCTGCAATGCAATTGATCGCGCATGGGCTGCAGTTGACACCGATCAATATCAAATCTGGTATCTTCCGGTAGTCTGCATTCACTGGCCTGAATCCAATTTGGCGCAAAGATGAATCAACGAGTCCGCTTCAACCCCGAACTGGTCAAGCGATACGATGTCGCCGGTCCCAGGTATACGTCTTACCCGACGGCAGTGCAATTCCATGAAGGATTCGACGCCGAGGCCTATCGTCGTTATGTGACGGAAAGCAACAATGAACTGATTCCTTCTCCTCTGTCCCTGTACGTGCACCTGCCCTTCTGCCGGTCACTTTGTTACTACTGTGGCTGCACCAAGAAAGTCACGCGGCACGAAGAACAGGGGGTCGCCTACCTCGATCTGCTGGCCCGGGAAATCGAGATGCGCGGCGGCCTTTTCGATCGCGACCGCAAGGTGACGCAGCTTCATTTTGGCGGTGGCACGCCCACCTTCTTTAACGACGCACAGCTGGAGCGGTTGATGACCCAGTTGGGGCATGCATTTCACTTCAGCACCAACAAAGATCGAGAATTCTCCATTGAAGTCGACCCCAGAACCGTGGACGGGAAGCGCCTTGCCCGCCTGGCCGATATCGGCTTCAACCGCATCAGCCTGGGCGTCCAGGATATCAACCCGGAGGTGCAAAAGGCGGTCAACCGGATCCAGGACCCGAATGCAACGCTGGAAATGGTCTCTGCATCCCGGGCCTTGGGATTCAATTCGGTTTCCATTGACCTGATCTATGGCTTGCCCTTGCAAACCACGGAGAGTTTTCGCCAGACCCTTGAAACCGTCATGGCTGCACAGCCGGATCGTCTGGCGGTCTACAACTATGCGCACATGCCCCACGTTTTTCGTTCCCAACGCATGATCAATGAGGCCGACATTCCTTCGCCGCAAACAAAACTGAATTTGATGGAACTCACTATTCAGATGCTGACCGAAGCGGGTTATATCTATATCGGCATGGATCATTTTGCACTGCCGGATGATGAGTTGAGCATCGCCCAACGCAAGGGCCATTTGCACAGAAACTTTCAGGGTTATTCAACGCGATCGGAATGTGACCTGATCGGCCTCGGGGTCAGCGCCATTGGCAAGATCGGTGACTGCTATGTGCAGAATTTGAAAGAACTTCCGCATTGGAGCGCCGCAGTCACCTCGGGCGTGCTGCCCATCTGGCGTGGCATCAGCCTGAACGCAGAGGACAGTCTGCGGCGGGCCGTCATAGAATCGATTATGTGTCATGGTCGGGTTGACTTCGACGATTTTGGCCAGCGGTTCAACATCGACTTTAGCGAACACTTTGCGCTGGAGATCCATCAACTTGACAACCTGGCCAAGGACGGCCTCATCGAACTTGGGGAAGAGGGATTCACCGTCACGCCCGAAGGCCGGCTATTGTTGCGTTCTGTCGCGATGGTTTTTGACGAATACCTGCAGGCCGCCAGCAAGCAACCTCGTTTCTCGCGGGTTATCTGACAAGGCTGGATAACTCGCCACAGGGGCGGAACAGAGATATTTAGGCCCAAATCCATTAATCGCAAGCATACGTAGAATTACGCATGTGTCCATGTTGCTGTGCTATATATAGTGCACGTATGGAGCATTAATGGAGAGTCAAGATGGAAAACGTACAAAGGGCTGACAATGTTTACGATTTCTACCGTCATCCCGGCCGTGCACAGGTAGCGTGTAGCCGGTGCACCCTGGGTGATCTGTGTCTGCCGCGCGGGCTGTCTGCAGACGAGACTCAGCGCTTTGAACAAATTGTGCACCGGTCGAGGCCGATTCAACCCGGCGAACACCTGTTCCGCGCGGGCGACGCTTTCCAATCCGTGGCCGCCGTACGTACCGGTTGCTTCAAGAGCTACGTCATTGACCACGAAGGTCAGGAGCAGGTGCTTGGATTTCACCTGCCCGGCGAAATCATCGGCATCGATGCCATTCACAGCAGCCGGCACCTGGCGAATGTCGTAGCCCTGGACACCAGCGCCGTTTGCGGCCTGACCTTCGAGTCAGTCTCCAGCCTGGCGCGCCATATGCCGGATCTACAGGCAGAGCTGTTCCGTATTATGAGTTTGCGAATCAGTGAACTTGAGTCCAGCGCCGGGGATCTGAGCGCGGACCAACGTATTGCATTATTCCTGATATCGCTTTCCGAACGCTTTTCACGCCGCGGCTATTCCGAAACCGAATTTATCCTGGCGATGTCACGACGGGATATCGCCAGCTATCTCAGGCTGGCCACGGAAACCGTCAGCCGCGTATTGGCCCGCTTCCAAAAAGCCGGAGTTCTGCGCGTGGATCGCAAACAGGTCAGGATCCGCCATCTCGATGAACTGAGAAAACTGAGCGGCAACAACCTCGACTGAAACGGGAACCGCTTGACAGGGGCTCAACAGCCCGGGAACCGAATTCCATCCGGACTGGCAGGCTAGTGTTGCGCGCCTCCCGGGCCGTGCACATGGCCATGTGCCTTCTCTTCATCCGTCGCATCCCTGACGTCGGTGACCTCGACATCGAATGTGAGCGCCTGTCCGGCCAGGGGATGGTTGGCATCGACGTCGATATTGAAGCGGCCGACTTTGACGACCGTGACCTGGACCGGCCCTTGCCGGGTTTGCAAGCCGACCACCTGACCCGGCTTCAGGCTTTTGGGATTGCGGAAGTGTTTGGCGGAGACGCGCTGCATATTAGCCGGCCTTCTTTCTCCGTAAGCATCAGCCGGTTGCACCGTAACCTGGAAGACGTCGCCCGCAGTTTTGCCCTCCAGAGCTTCTTCCAGGCCCTTGATGATGTTTCCGGAGCCATGCAAATAGTTCATCGGCTCCCGCTCACGTGAAGACTCCATCACCTCTCCGCGGGAATTGCTCAGCGTGTAATGAATTGACACAACCTTGTTCCTGGTGATCGTCATGGCACTCTTCCGTGCGCTGCATGTAACGTTCGATTATACCCTTACCTGCCCGGACCTGAGCCCGGCCGGCGCTATCCGCAAGCTACTTTTGATCTTTGATCCAGGTCCGCACCTCGTCCTTGAGTATGTCCAATGTGACGGAACCCAAACCCAGCACAAAATCATGAAATGCGCGCACGTCGAAATGGTCCCCCAAGGCCTGTTCTGCTTCCTTGCGCAACTGCCATAAAGTGTATTCTCCCAGCTTGTAACTCAGCGCCTGGGCCGGCCAGGAAATATAGCGATCGATTTCGGTGGTCACCTCATGCAGCGACAGTGCGGTATTGGACGCCAGATATTCCTGGGCTTGCTGCCTGGTCCAGCCCATGGTGTGGATGCCGGTATCGATCACCAGACGGCAAGCCCGCCACATTTCATAAGTCAAACGCCCGAAGTCTTCATACGGTGTTTCGTATATGCCCATTTCGACGCCGAGTTTTTCCGCGTATAAGCCCCAGCCCTCACCAAACGCTGAAATGTAGTCATTGCGCCGGAATGGCGGCTGGTCCTTCAACTCCAGAGCCAGGGCGCCTTGCAGATGGTGCCCCGGGACTGCCTCGTGCAAGGTCAGGGCAGGAATGGTGTACAGGGTGCGGCTTTTCAAATCATAGGTGTTTACCCAGTAATAGCCGCCGCGGTGCGCGTCCAGTGGGGCAGGAAAATACCGCCCACTGGTGTAGAACGGCGCCAGCTCTTGCGGCACCGGCGCGACACCGTACGGCTGCCGCGGCAAGTGACCAAACAGCATCGGCAAGCGCCCATCGATCTTCTTGGCGTAGTAGGAAGCGAGGGCCAGCAATTCCCTGGGGGTTTTGGCGTAGAACTGCGGGTCGGTGCGCAGGAATTGGAGGAACGCGGCAAAGTCGCCCTTGAATCCGACTTGCTTGATGATGGCATCCATTTCAGAGCGAATTCTCGCCACCTCGGCCAGCCCGATGTCATGAATCTCCTGCGGGCTCATGTCGACGGTGGCATAGCGCTTGATTTGCGCCTGGTAATACGCTTGCCCACCCGGCAGATCATAGGCGCCCAGGGTCGTGCGGGCGCCGGGGATGTATTCATCGTGGAAGAAGTCAAACAATCGTCTGGTAGGCAGGAATCACATCATCGGCAATCACCTGTCGCGCCAGCAGCAAGCAACTCTGCGCGTTCTTCCTTGCTCAAGCGATTGCGGCAGGGTCAGGAAAGGTGCGAAAAAGGGACTCTTGTCTGCCCGGTCGACCAATTGCGCCTTGATGGGTTCGTCACGCCCGGACAGAATCACTTGCGGCTGGGTGAACTTCAATTCCAGACCGGTGCGCATCAGGGCGATGTACTCATCCATTACCACCCCCATCAGGTGCAGGCGCGAAGTGTAGTTGCGATAGTCCTGCACACTGCCAAAGTCGGTTTCTGCCGGCAAACGGCTCCAATCCACGTAGAAACCTTCGTCACTGGTGAACGGAATGAGATAGGACTTGGTTTGATAAGCCGCCATGAAGTCATCAATTTGCTTGCTGAACAGCCGGTAGTTGATGCATTCCTCGCGACTCAGACGATCACAGGAAATCTCTTCCAGTTGCTGGTTTATGTCTTCCCAGTAGGTATAACGCCGCAACTGATCCTGTTCGCTGACATGGCTGAGTTCAGCGTCATATTGATGCACGCCGGCCGAGGTAGCCAGCAATGGAAATTCCTTGAGGCGGAAGGCCCATTCAGCTTCGTAGATCTGTTTGAAATGATCTCCATCCGCCGACGCCGCCAAAACTGGCGGATGACCCAACAACAAGAGCAAGCCTGCAAAAGCCAGGCTGCGGATAGGCGCCATCGACGTCATAGGATTCTCCTTTGTTGGGCTATGTCGTAGAAATTGCATCAGGAAACCTGAAAACCCCGCCAATAGGGATCGTCCGCGGGGTCCACCGTTATGCGGTTGTGGCCGTAGATGCGGGCCCAGCCTTCTATGCTCGGAATAATGGCGCTGAAGGGCCCGACCTGGCCTAACGCTTCAATGCGGCCCGTGAACTGGCTGCCGATAAAACTTTCATGCACAAACCGATCGCCCAGGCGCAACGCTCCCCGGGCCGCAAGCTGCGCCATGCGCGCCGACGTGCCGGTGCCGCAGGGCGAGCGGTCGATCGCCTGGTCTCCATAAAACACCGCGTTGCGTGCATCCGAATCAGACTTGAGCGGCTTTCCGGCCCAGAGAATATGCCGCAAGCCATTGATACGGTCGTCCTCCGGGTGGATGAATTCATGACGCTCATTCAGCCGCGCGCGCAACAGTGGGCTGAGCTGAAGAATGTTTGCGGCGCTCAGGTCCGAAAGATCGCGGTAATGTTGCTGCGGCTCCACAATGGCGTAAAAATTTCCACCATAGGCAACGTCAACCGTCAAGCTGCCACCGAGCTCCGGACAATCGACCGGCACCGATTCAGCGTGCAAATAGGACGGGATATTGGTAAAGCGCACCGAGCGCACCCGGCCATGGTCCTGGGTGTAGTGCGTGATGACCCTGCCGGCCGGCGTTTCCAGCACCAATTGTCCAGGCGTTCGGGGATTCACCAAACCATGCTCGATCGCGATGGTTACCGTGCCGATGGTGCCATGACCGCACATGGGCAGGCATCCCGAGGTTTCGATGTAGAGGACCCCGATATCGCAATCTTCGCGGGTTGAAGGGTAGAGGATGCTGCCGGACATCATGGCATGGCCACGCGGTTCAAACATCAGGGCAGTTCGCACCCAGTCATATTCGCGCAGGAAATGTTGCCGGCGCTCCGCCATGCTGTCACCTTCCAGATCGGGTCCGCCTTGCGCCACCAGCCGCACGGGGTTGCCGCAGGTGTGGGCATCGATGCAATAGAATTCCTGTTTGGCTGGCTTCTTCATCACGGCTGCGCCCACTAAAAGCGCGTAATTGAAAACGGGGCAAGGTCGACATGCGGCGCCTGGCCGAACACCAGATCGGTCACGATCCGGCCGGTGGTGGGAGCCTGCGTGAGACCATAATGCCCGTGACCGAAGGCGCACAGCACTCGCTCGTGCCCGGGAACAGGTCCCAGTACCGGCATGGAATCCGGCATCATCGGCCTCTGGCCCATCCACTCAGTGACCTCTGCGCCGGCCAGGCCAGGTAAAAAGCGTCGCGCATGTTGCAGCAAGACCTTGGCGCGGCGGTAATCCGGTGGGGCATCGATCCTGGCGAACTCGGCCGTTCCCGCCACGCGCAGACCGTCCCGCATCGGCGTAATCACAACGTACTCCGAAACGGACATCAGCGGGTGTGAAAGGGTCACATTCGGCTCGGTCAGCATGCTGTGATAGCCACGTTTTGCCATCAACGGTACCTTGTACCCCAACTGAGCCAGCAAATCATTGGTCCACACCCCCGTTGCCAACACCAGGAAGTCGCCTTGCACCTGGTTTCCTGAAAGTGTTCTGACCGAAACACCCGAGTTTCCGGACGCAACCTGACTCACCCGATCGTGCAGCCACCGAGCGCCGTTGGCAAAAGCGGATTGGGCAAAGGTGCTGGCTACATCGGCAGGCGAAATGACGTGCTGCCACACAGGATCCAGCACCGCGATACCCTGCTCTCCCAACTGGATGTCCGGCTCCAGCGATTTGAGCTCCGCAGCCGTCAGCCGCTGCCACGGCAGGTCATGCTTGCGCCGGACCTCGTAATGCCAGCGATCGGCGGCAAATTCTGTGGCGTTGCCATACAACAGGATGAGCCCCGCGGATTTGCGCAATGAACCGGCTCCTGTTGCCTGCAGGATTTCATCGAAGTCCCGGGTTACGCCTGCCATCAGCCTTGCCTGGGCGGCAATAATTTCATCCACGCGCCGGGCGTTACCGGCACGCCAGAAGCGCCAGAACCAGGGCGCCAGAGCAAGCGCATCGCTCCAGCGAATCTTCATCGGTCCGAGTGGGTCCAGCATCCAGCCAGGCACCTGGCGGATTGCTCCAGGATAAGAGAATGGGTAAATGGAGGATGGCGAAATGCAACCCGCATTGCCATAACTGGTCGACTGCCCGGGCATTTCGGAATCGATCACGGTCACTTCGGCGCCACGGCGCCGCAGATGCCAGGCGCAGGCGGAGCCCACGATACCTGCACCGACGACAATGCAGCGTGGCGCAGCAGGTCCGTTGTCAGCTGGGCTGGTCAACGCCGGTCACCAACCGTTCCAGTACCGCCATGATCGCATCCGATGCTTTTTGTGCACCGTTATAGTCGCGCCGGGCGACCAAACGCGCCATCTGTCCATGCACAATGATCGCATCGGACAACTGGATCTGCGCGCGGTGAAAATACCAGAATCGCCGGCTGTGACTGCGCAATGGCGCCAGCGCGGCGGCCGCAAATGGGTTACCTGCACAAGCGTCGAGCAAAACATCCAGTTCGTGGTCGAGGCGCAGGAATTTATCAAACCGGTCATGGGAGATCGACATGTTGCGCGCGATGGCCGACAGGCCGCTGCGCTGTTCATCCCTGGCGTTCAGGGCGGCGCGGTAAACCACCAGGCGTTCCAGCGGCTTGCGCGTTTCAAGGATGTTCAACATACCAGAGCGGCTAACCGCGGAGACCAGCAGACCTTTACGCGGAATCACCTGGATCAGTTCCTGATGCGCCAGACGTTGAATCGCTTCACGTACCGGCGTCCGGCCGATATTGGTCATCTTGATCAGGTCGCCTTCGGAAACCATCGAGCCCGGCTCCAACTGGAGCGTGACCAGCTTTTCTTCCAACAATGTATATGCCTGCTCGGCCAGACTGGACAGGTTTGTTGTGCCCTGCGCCAGCAAGCTCATCGGTGATTTTCGTGGCCGCAGCTTGCCCGGTTCATCACAGGCTGGGCCGCGCAGCCAGGGCCTGTTCCAGAACCCGCTCCACCTGGCTCGCTTCCCGGTCACTCAATTGCAATCGTGGTGCCCGGACTCGTGCGCTGCCCACACCCATGAGCGACTCGACCAATTTGATCTTTTGTACGAATTTCGGACCCACGTCGAGATGGAGCAGGGGAAGAAACCATTGGTACAACTCCCTGGCCTGTTGCCACTGCGACGCTTGTGCCAATTCCCACAGACGCACCGTTTCCTTCGGGAAAGCAACCACCAGGCCAGCCACCCAACCATCGGCGCCCAACACGAAACTCTCCAAAGCCAGGTCATCCACACCGCAGAACAGGGCGAAACGGTCGCCGGTAAGGTGCCGGATTTCGGAGATGCGCCGGGTGTTGGCCGAAGATTCCTTGATCGCAACAAAGCGGAGATTGTCTGCCAGGCCCTCAAAATCCTCCGGCGTCAAATCCGTTCCATAGGCCACCGGGTTGTTGTACAGCATGATCGGGCGATCGGTCGCCGCCGCCACCGAATTCAAATATGCCAGTGTCTCGCGCCGGTCGCTGGGATACCGCATGGGCGGTAGAAGCATGAACCCATCGGCGCCTGCATCGGCCGCAGCCACGGCAAACGCACGCGCCTGACGGGTTGAAGATTCGGCAATGCAAGCAATCAGCGGCCTGCCCTGGCGGTCGGCGGCTGCGAAGAAGCGCACGATATCGAGCTTTTCCTCCGTACTCAGCGTGGACGCCTCGCCCAGTGAGCCGAGTACGATAAGGCCATGCACTCCTGCTTCCAGTTGGAATGCCAGGTGGTGTTCCATCGCCTTCCAGTCCAGTTTGTCCTCGGCGGTAAATTTGGTCGTAAGCGCCGGAAACACACCGCGCCAATGGAAATCGGTCATGGATGGAAGCCTGGGATTGACTTGATTTGGCTATGATATATCAGCAGTGGCACAAAAAACAGGCTTCTCGCGCCTGCCATGAGACGCTGTAGCCAATAACCATCGTGTCTCGCGTACCCAACCAGGGTCAGGCCAGGAAGCTGCTGAATGGCGGCTTGCCCGCAGGGCAAGAAGCCTTGAAAGCAGCGACCGCCCGGTCGTGGGTCGCCTGCGGATCTAAGGAGGCGTTATTTGTTGCGCTTAATGGTCACTGAGCCGTTCACGGTGTCCACGTGAATGTTTGCTTCACCGGCTCCTATAGTGCCATCCAAATCCCGGCCGACAAAGCCTTTCTCCGGCTGCAAACCAAAATCATCCGCATCGATGCTGCCATTGAGTGTCTCGGCGTGAACTTGCGCACTGGCATTTTCCGGAATGCGTAAATTGATCCGGCCATTGACCGCATCAGCCTTGACACGCTGCGCGCCTGCCAGTACATCGAATTGCGCTTCGATCATGCCGTTTACGGTATCCAGCTTGGCATCGCTTTCCAGCCCTTGCAGCGACATCTTGCCATTGACGGTCTCGATGCTGACGGCTCCTTTGACGCCGATGACCCCGATATCCCCATTCACCGTTTCAATGGTGTCCAGCCGGGCGCTGTCCGGAACCTTCAGTTCATACGAAACACTGCCACTCTCATTGTCACCCCGTCCGAACCATCCACTTCGGCTTTTCGGGTAGCGGGTTTCTATGCGGATCAGTTCATCCGTTGCGCTGACCTCGATTTCCAGGCCATCGAGATATTCCTGCGTACCCGCTTTTTTCGTGGCGACAATATGTACCTGATTGCCGGAAACACCTTCGATGCGGACATCGCCATTGGTATTTTCCAGGCTGATCCGCCCGCCTGCCTGCAGCTTGAAGTTGTACTCCTTGGTCTCAGTTACATCTGCCAACACTGAGGAAATGTTGAACACAAGGCAACAGGCCGCGATTGCTGTGTACTTCATTGAATTTCTCCCTGAACATTGAATTTTTGCTTGCCGCGTTTTCCGAGCCAGTAACGGTGGGTGCCTTCCGCTTAATAAATGGCTTCCTACGACTTTGATGCCAACAGACGCGAAATGGTTTAAGCCGCCAAGCCAGGCTTGCGTGTGCCGGCACAATCGGATAACATACCTATGTATTAATGCGCTAATACATTAAAACAGCGAATTTGCCATGAAACATCATGATCAGTCACAAAAAGTCCAACTGAAGACCGCTGCCCGTTCCTTGTCGGAAGCGCTGTGTTCTCTGGACACGGCCAATGAAGTCAAGCTGTTTCTCGAGGACCTGTGCACGCCTGCTGAAATCGAAGCCATGGTCGATCGCTGGCGGGTGGCGCAATTACTGGACCAGGGACTGACTTATCGGGATATCAGCGACCTGACCGAAGTCAGCGTAACGACCATAGGCCGCGTGGCCAGGTTTATGGAGATGGGTACCGGCGGCTATCGCACCGTCCTCGATCGATTCAGGAGCAAAACAACATGAGCAGACTGAGAGTTGCCATCCAGAAATCCGGCCGCCTGTCCGAGCGTTCCCAGGAAATCCTGAAAAATTGCGGTCTCAGATTCGCCCAAAGCAAGGATAAATTGTTCTGGTATGGGCAGGATTTCCCGGTTGATCTTCTGCTGGTCCGGGACGACGACATTCCCCGCTTATTGCTCGATGGCGTTTGCGAACTTGGCATTGTCGGGGAAAACATTGCGCGTGAAGTCATGCTGGAACGCAATGCCGCCAATGGTCTTAGCTGCCGTCGCAAACTCGGTTTTGGACACTGTCGCCTGTCGCTGGCGGTGCCCGAAAGCATGGAGATCAGCGATTCTGCGGAGCTCGAGGGGCTGCGTATCGCCACGAGTTATCCGGCATTGACGCGATCTCTGCTAATGGAAAAAGGCATCAGCACCCAGATCGTTGAATTGTCCGGCTCCGTTGAAATCGCCCCCGGACTCGGCACTGCAGATGCCATCGCGGATCTCGTTTCCACCGGCTCGACATTGCGCGCCAATCACCTGCGCGAACTGGAAGTATTGTTTGAAAGCCAGGCGGCGCTGTATTGCAGTTCCAGGCCCGTCAGTAGCGACAAAGCAATTGCTGCTCGACCGTCTGTTGTCACGCATTGAAGGTGTACTGCAGGCAGCAGAAAGCAAATACGTGATGCTGCATGCCCCGCGAGACGCCATCGACAAAGTCACTGCTTTACTGCCCGGCGTCGAGCATCCGTCGATCATGCCGCTGGAAGGTTCGGACCGGGTTGCCATGCACGCGGTCTGTGGCGAAACCGTATTCTGGGAACACCTGGAAGCACTCAAAGCCGCCGGAGCTTCCGCCATTCTGGTTTTGCCGGTGGAGAAAATGCTCGCATGAGTCGCTTTGGCCTTGAAATCATTCAATGGGAGGCGCTCGATACGGCACGCCAAAAGGCTTTGCTGAGGCGGCCGGCGAGCGCGGATGCGGGTCTGCAAGCCACCGTTGCCGGCATCATTGCGCAAGTGCGCGACGGAGGCGACTCAGCCTTGAGCACGCTGACCCGGCAGTTCGACGGAGTGAATCCGCAGCCTTTCGAAATCGATGCGAGCGCCATGCAGTCGGCGCGTAACTCGATCGGGACCCCCCTGGCGAACGCTATTGGCGATGCGGCCAGCCGCATCCGTGCATTTCATGCCGCGGATATTCCGCAGGAGAAAACCGTGGCAACCGCTGCGGGCCTTGATTGCACCGTTACCTACCGCGCGCTGTCCACGGTGGGCATCTACATACCGGGCGGCACGGCGCCACTGGTCTCCACGGTTTTGATGCTCGCCATTCCGGCGAAACTGGCGGGCTGCCGGCAGATCATCATGTGCTCCCCACCCGGCCGTGACGGCAAAATCTGTGCGGAAATGCTCGCCGCCGCCAGCCTGTGTGGCGTTGATCGGGTATTTTGTGTCGGCGGAGCACAAGCCGTGGCTGCCATGGCCTACGGCACCGAAACGGTGCCGCGCTGCCACAAGATTTTCGGCCCCGGCAACGCCTGGGTGACCGCGGCCAAGCAACAGGTATCACAGGATCCTGATGGAGCGGCCATCGATATGCCCGCCGGCCCGTCCGAAGTGCTGGTGATTGCCGACGCAGGCGCAGGCGAAGGGATGGGGGTTGATTTCATTAGCTGGGACCTGTTGTCGCAGGCCGAGCATGGACCCGATTCACAGGTGCTTTTGGTGACCGACAGCCGGCAATTGGCGGCAGCGGTCATCGCGCGGCTGGAGGAGCTGGTACCTGCATCGGCGCGCAGCGGCATCCTGGAAAAATCGCTGGGCGCGGCACGCATCATCGAGGTTTCCAGCCTTGACTGCGCGATGGCCATCGCCAACGATTACGCCCCGGAACACCTGATCCTGAACACTGCAAATGCGCGCCAACTGGCAACGCAGGTAGAACACGCCGGCTCGGTATTTATCGGCCGCTGGACCCCCGAATCGCTGGGGGATTACTGCTCCGGCACCAACCACGTGTTGCCCACCCATGGATTTGCGCGCTCTCACGGCGCTTTGGGCGTGGCGGACTTCATGCGGCGGATGACGCTGCAGGAAGCCAGTGCCGGCGCTCTGGCGCTGGTGGGCCCGACTGCCGAAATCCTTGCCGCGGTTGAAGGTCTCGAGGCCCACCGGATGGCTGTTCACTCGCGCCTGCTGAGCCTGGAGCGCACGACATGAATGTGCTCGGTCTGGCCCGCCCCGAGATTGTGGCGATGAAGCCCTACTCCTCAGCACGCAAGGAAGCTCCGGCCCAGGGCATTTTGCTCAACGCCAATGAATCCCCATGGCCGTTGTTTGATACTGATTCGAACGGATTCTCTTTGAATCGCTATCCCGATCCGCAGCCGGTTGAGCTGATCGAAGGTTTGGCAGAACTGTATGAATTACCGCGCGCAGGAAGTGTTGGTCACCCGCGGCAGCGACGAAGGCATCGACCTGCTGACCCGCGTCTTCTGCCGCGCAGGCAGGGATGCCGTTTTGCACTGCCCGCCGACGTTCGGCATGTATCGCATCGCTGCCGAGACCCAGGGCGCCAGCGTGATTTCCGTGCCGAGACGGCCGGCCGATGGATTTGCCATCGACACCGGACAGGTACTCTCCACGGTGCGCGCGGATGACCGCATAAAGTTGGTATTCCTCACCTCGCCGAACAATCCCACCGGCGATTGTGTGGACGATGCATTCCTTGCTGCGCTGCTCGAAGCCACCGACGAACGGGCCATTGTCGTCATCGATGAGGCCTACGCGGAGTTTTGCCCGCGGCCATCCGCCATCCGTTTGATTGCACAGTATCCGCAGCTCGTGGTGTTGCGCACGCTGTCCAAGGCATGGGCGTCGGCCGGCCTGCGTTGCGGGGCTGTATTGGCGCAGCGCCAGGTTATCGATCTGCTGCGCCGAATCATCGCCCCTTACCCGCTGGCCACTCCGGTAGTTGCATTGGCGGCACGGGCGCTGCAGCCGGACATGCGCTTGCGCCAGAAGGCGCTGCTCGATGATATCCGCGAAAACAAGCAAATGCTGTTGTCACTGCTGGCGAATCGCTCATTCATCGTCGACCTCTGGCCGGGCGAAGCGAATTTCGTTTTGCTGCGGGCCAGGGACGCGAAAGCACTGTTGGCATATTGCGCTGAGCGGGGGATCATATTGCGCGGTTATGCCAACGATCCGGCGCTGAACGAGTGTATTCGCATCTCGGTTGGCAGCCAGCAGGATCTTACCGCTTTGGAACAGGTGCTGAATCAATGGGAGGCAACGCATCCATGAGCCGGAACAACAGCAAGAGACGGATTCTGTTCATCGACCGGGATGGCACCCTGATCGCCGAGCCGGCGGACGAACAGGTCGATTCCCTGGAGAAGCTGGCGCTGATGCCCGGCGTGATTCCGGCATTGCTGAAACTGCAGGCCGCCGGTTATGAATTCGTCATCGTCAGCAATCAGGACGGTCTCGGCACCGACACTTACCCGCTGGAAGCTTACGAAATCCCGCAGCAGAAAATGATCGAACTGTTTGCCTCGCAGGGCATCGAATTCAGTGCAGTGCATATCGACCCGCACTTTGAACACGAGAACTCGCCCAATCGCAAGCCGGGGATCGGCATGTTGCTCGATTACCTCAAGTCCGGCGAGTTGAACCTGGCAGACAGCTGGGTGATCGGCGACCGGGAGACCGACATGGAACTGGCGCGCAATCTGGGTATTGGCGGACTCCGCCTCGGACAGGAGCACAACAGCTGGGAAGCCATTGCCCATCAGTTGATCCAGCGACCACGGCAGGCAACCGTGAAGCGCAAGACCAGGGAAACGGATATACGGGTGTTTGTCGATCTGGACGCAAACCCCGGCAGCGATTGCCAGACGGGCATTGGGTTTCTTGATCATATGCTCGATCAACTGGCCAGTCACGGAGGTTTCCAGCTCGAGCTCAAGTGCGCTGGCGATCTTGAAATCGATGAGCACCACACGGTGGAAGATTGTGCGCTGGCATTGGGTGAGGCGCTGGACCAGGCCCTGGGCGACCGGCGCGGGATCGGCCGCTACGGGTTTGTGTTGCCGATGGATGAATCTCTGGCCCAGACTGCCATCGACCTGTCTGGCCGCCCGGCCTTCGTTTTCGAAGCGGACTTTCCGCGTGACCAGGTCGGCGGTCTGTCGACCGAGATGGTGCGGCATTTCTTCGCCTCGCTGAGCCAGGCCTTGCGCGCCTCCATTCACTTGCAGGTCACAGGCGAGAACACCCACCACATGGTCGAAGCGCTGTTCAAGGGGGCCGGACGTGCCCTGCGCCCGGCTCTGCTGCGCCAGGGATTCGAGGTGCCCAGCACCAAGGGCAGTTTGTAATGAGCGTGGTCGTCGTCGACAGCGGTGGCGCCAATATTTCGTCCGTGCTGCATGCGCTCAGGCGCCTTGGCGTGGAGCCGCAATTCACTGCGGACGCGGCTGCGATCAGCAGAGCCAGCCGGGTCATATTGCCCGGTGTCGGCGCGGCCGGGCGCGCCATGGACGTATTGCGCGCTTATGCACTGCCCGATGTTCTGCGGGCATTGACGCAGCCGGTGCTGGGTATCTGCCTCGGGCATGCAACTGCTGTTCGACGCTTCCGAGGAAGATCAGACCGACATGCTGGGCATCATACCAGCCAGTCTGACGCGTTTGCCCGAGTCGGCGGGCTGCCGGGTGCCGCATATGGGCTGGAACCGGCTTGAGTCAGCCCGGACGGACCCCTTGAGCGATCCCTTGCACGGCGGCTGGTTTTACTTTGTGCATTCGTACGCGGCCCCGGTAGGCGCCTGGACGCTGTGCACCAGTTACCATGGGCGATCATTCAGCGCCCTGGTGCGCCAGGGCAATTTCTATGGCGCACAATTCCACCCGGAGCGCTCCGCCGCAGGCGGAGCCGGTCTGCTGCAGAACTTTCTTGCCGGCGATTCAAAGTGAAGGGACATCAGATGCAACTCATTCCAGCTATTGATCTGTTGCACGGTGACGTGGTCAGGTTGCACCGCGGCAATTTCGATGACTGCACGTATTACGAGGTCAGTGCAGTGCAACTGGCGCGGGAGTATGCGGCAGCCGGCGCCCAATGGCTGCACGTCGTCGACCTCGCCGCATCGCGGGATGGCGACGCCGCGGACCTCGAAGGATTACTGCGCGTGTTGGGGCATGCTCCTCAATCAGTGCAGACGGGCGGTGGAGTCAGGACCGGCGCGGACATCGGCAAGCGGCTCGAAAACGGCGCCGATCGAGTGGTAGTCGGCACCGTCTGTGTCGCGCAAACTCCACGTTTCTTGCGCTGGCTGGACGAATTCGGTGCCGGCCGCATCGTCAGCGCACTGGACGTCATCTTCGATGACAGCGGTATACCCTGGCCGCGCATTCATGGTTGGACCAAAAGGGCTGAACGCAATCTGTGGGAGTTACTGGACGAATTGACAGCTCACGGCCTGAAGCACCTGCTGTGCACCGATATCAGCAAGGATGGCGCCCTTGGCGGACCGAACCTGGAGCTTTATCGTCAACTGGCCGAACGGTTTCCCGACCTCGAAGTGCAGGCATCGGGCGGCGTCTCCGGACTACGCGACCTGCAAAAACTGAAAGCCACCGGCGCCGCTGCGGCCATCACCGGCAAGGCGCTGCTCGAAGGTTGCTTTACCGTACAGGAAGCGCTGGAGGCGCTGGCATGACCGCCACAACGAATCGCCTGGCCCGGCGCATCATTCCGTGCCTGGATGTGCGCGACGGCCAGGTCGTCAAGGGCGTCCGCTTTCGCGACCACCGGGTGATGGGCGATATCCTTGAACTGGCCGCACGCTACCGCGACGAAGGCGCCGACGAACTGGTGTTCTATGACATCACCGCCAGCCCGGAAGGCCGGCATGTCGACGTCGACTGGGTGCGGCGGGTATCGGAGACCATCGATATCCCCTTTTGCGTCGCCGGCGGCATTCGCAGCACGCGCGACGCGGAGCGCATATTGAACCAGGGCGCCGACAAGGTATCGATCAACACGCCGGCGCTGGAACGGCCGGATCTGATCGACGAACTGGTGGTCGCCTTCGGCAGCCAGTGTGTTGTGGTCGGCGTCGATTCGATCCAGGACGAAACCGGATTCAGCGTGCGCTCACACACCGGAAACCCGGATGCGATGCGCACCCCCGGGCGCCTGACGCTGGATTGGCTGGCGGAAGTGACTGCACGGGGCGCAGGTGAAATCGTGCTCAATTGCATGTCCGCCGACGGCACCCGTGCAGGTTACGACATCGCGCAATTGAAAGCTGCACGCAACATATTGCCGATACCGCTGGTGGCTTCGGGTGGCGCCGGCAGCGTGGACCACTTCGTCGCGGTCTTTGAGCAGGCCGATGTCGATGCGGCGCTCGCTGCCACGGTCTTCCATTCCGGACAGATTCCCATCCCGGCGCTAAAGCAAGCTTTGTCCGCTGCCGGCATTGAGGTGAGACCATGTTGATTTCCGAACCGCAACAAGCGAAGGACCTGGCCTGGGACAAGGGCGAAGGCTTGTTGCCAGCCATCGTGCAGCATGCATTCGACGGTCGCGTGTTGATGCAGGCCTTCATGAACCTCGAAGCACTGCAGCAAACGCTGGCAACGAAACAGGTGACGTTCTGGAGCCGCTCCCGCCAGAGTCTTTGGACCAAGGGTGAGACCTCGGGCAACTTCCTGCAACTCGAGTCCATTCATGCTGATTGCGACGGCGACAGTCTACTGGTGCTGGCGCAGCCACATGGCCCGACCTGCCATCGTGGCAGCGACAGTTGCTTCGACGATGGAACGGCGGTGGCGCCCGCTCTGGCATTCCTGGCGCAACTGGAACGCCTGGTAGCACAACGCGACCGCGACCGGCCGGAAGGAAGCTACACCACCCATCTGCTGCAGGAGGGTACGCGCCGCATCGCGCAGAAAGTCGGCGAGGAAGGGGTCGAAACAGCGCTGGCTGCAACCACCGGGGACGATGAGGAATTGCGCAACGAAACGGCAGATCTTGTCTACCATCTGATGGTGCTTTTGCGCTCACGTGGATTGGCGTTCGAGGAAGTCATCAGCACCCTGAGGGGCCGCCATGGCTGAGCTGGATTCTCGCTGTGTTACCTGGAAACTCTGGAAAACATGGCCCAGGCGAGGCGGCTATACAGCAAATACGGATTCAGGCCCGTCGATCATGCGCTGGGAAACACCGGCCACTCCTCCTGCAACCGCTTCATGACCCTGGAGCTTTGAATCAACGGCCTGGGGCTTGGTTGTCAGATCGATGGCGCTCTATCTGATACCGTGCATCAAGCGGTGGATGAAGGGGGCGAGAATAAATACCACGACGCCCGCGCCCAACAGCAACCAAAAGCTCAGCGTGAAACCATCTCGTGCCGAAACCACGGTCATGCCGGCCTCGCCGCCCTCGGAGCTGATCCAGGCGGAAAATGCACCGGCCAGCGAGTTGCCGATCGAAATGCTCAGAAACCATGCGCCCATGGTCAGGCCAACCAGGCGCGCCGGGGCGAGCTTGGTCACCATGGACAAGCCAATCGGCGACAGGTGCAGTTCACCGACGGTTTGCAGCACATAGACTGCAGCCAGGGTCCAGAACGGAATGTGGTTCTTGTCACTGACCAGATAGGTGAGGGAATACATTAGCAAAGCGAACGCCAGCGCGTTCCCGATCAGGCCGATACCAAACTTGCGTGGGATGTTTGGTTCCATTCCCCGCTTGTCGAGCCACGCCCAAAGTATCGTTACCAGCGGCGCCAATAACACGATGGCGGCTGGATTCACCGATTGGAACCAACCTACCGGAAACTCCCAGCCGCCAAACATCTGGCGGTCGACGATGCCTTCGGCGAGGAAGTTGAACGACGCGCCGGCCTGCTCGAAAAACATCCAGAACATGATGTTGGCAATGAACAGGATCAGCAACGCGAAAATGCGATCGCGCTGGATATTGCCGTCGCGGATCCCGGCAACTACCAAAAAGGCACAGCACAGGAGGAATAGCGTGCTCAGGATGCCGCTCAGCCACTGGTTTTGTCCCAGAAGGAAGAAGATCAACGGCGTGATGAGCAGACCGGCAATGGTAACGGCGATCATGCTGCCCCAACCCTCACGCCCGGCCGGCGCGACACCGACCAGGCCAAGTCTGCGGCGGCCAATCAGGAACCAGAAATAGCTGACCAGCATGCCCACCCCCGCGGCGGCAAAACCGTAACGTAATCCAGCCGCCTGCATGTCGGCCGCATTGAGCGATAAATATCCCATCTGAGCCGCAACCCAACCGGTCACCAATGGCGCAAAAAATGCGCCGGCATTTATGCCCATGTAAAAGATGGTAAAACCGCGGTCACGGCGCGAATCATCCGGCGCATAAAGCTTGCCCACCATCGAGGAGATGTTTGGTTTGAACAGGCCATTGCCAACGATGACCAGGGTCAGCGCGTATTTGAACACCGTCTCGTCCGGCACCAGCAAGGTAAACAAGCCGACCGCAACGAACAGGGCGCCCAGTAACACCGAGCGTTGATAGCCCAATATCTGGTCCGCGATATAGCCGCCCGCGATGGCGGTGGCGTATACCAGCGCGAGGTAGGCGCCGTAAGTCTGGCTGGCTGTGGCCTGCCCGGCCGGATCGCCATTGAAGAACTGCGCCACGATGTACAGGGTCAACATCCAACGCATGCCGTAGAAGCAGAATCGCTCCCAGAATTCGGTCATGAACAACATCCACAAAGAGCGTGGATGGCCCAGCAAGTCACCGGACGGCGGCGGAATGAAGGTATCTTGTGGTCTTGCTGCAGCGCCGCTCATGCTTTGTCTCCCCTGCATGGAAATCGCGCCAAGCATACCAGAGGAATTTCATTTTGACCCGTTTAATGGATGATCCGGCGCCACTCGGCGTCATGTGCCTCTCCGGCTCCCGGGCCCACCGGCCTTCGGCTTCCCTCGCGCCGCGACTGTCTTCAGGGGTCGGCCTCACGGGGCATCCTGCCCCGGGCGGCCTCGAATGGACTTCCTGTCCATTCGACCCCTGGACAGCCGCTCTGCTCGGCGGTGAGCCAAGGGGAGTCGGAGAGGCACACGACGCCGGGTGGCTATTGATGGGATGAGTTGGGACGGATCAAAACGGGGGAGAGGGGAGGAGGGTCGGCAGGAAGGGGGAGCGCGTGCGATAATCGGGGCATCGTATGGGATTGAAAGGAAGAAGCGGAAAATGGATCAGCAGGCAATGCAAACATTTGTCGATGAAAAATGGAACGATGAAATCGTTCCGGAACTGGTCGAGTACATCAAGATTCCGAACAAGTCGCCGCACTTCGACCCGGACTGGGAAGCGAACGGGTATATGGAAAACGCGGTGCAGCAAATTTTTGCCTGGTGCAAGAAACAGGATATTCCTGGCATGACCGCCGAGATCGTGCGCTTGCCTGAGCGCACGCCGTTGATCTTCATGGAGATCCCCGGTCAAAGCGAAGACACCATCCTGCTCTATGGCCATTTGGACAAACAGCCGGAAATGACCGGCTGGGCCGATGGACTGGGGCCCTGGGTGCCGGTGATCAAAGGCGACAAGCTCTATGGCCGCGGCGGTGCGGATGACGGCTATGCTGCGTTCGGATCACTGACCGCCATAATGGCGGTACAAAGGGAAAAACTGCCGCACGCGCGCTGCGTTGTCGTCATCGAGGCATGTGAAGAGTCCGGTAGTTACGACCTGCCCTTTTACATCGAGCATCTGTCCGATCGCATCGGCACTCCCTCCCTGGTCATCTGTCTGGATTCCGGTGCAGGCAATTACGAGCAGCTCTGGCTTACGGTTTCGTTGAGGGGCCTGGTGGCCGGCACCCTGCGCGCCGATGTATTGAAGGAGGGTGTGCATTCCGGCTATGCATCGGGTGTAGTGCCCTCCAGCTTTCGCGTTTTAAGGCAACTGTTGAGCCGGCTCGAAAACGAGGCGAGCGGGCAGATTTTGCCCGACTACCTGCACGCCGAAATCCCTGAACACCGCCTGCAGCAAACCCGGGAAGTGGCCGAGGCTCTGGGTGATCAGGTATTCAAATCCTATCCCTTTACCTCCGGCGCCCAGCCGATGGCGGACAATAATGTCGAGCGCCTGCTGAACCGCACCTGGCGTCCGGCCCTTTCGGTGACAGGCGCAGATGGTCTGCCGCCGCTTGCGTCCGCGGGTAATGTACTGCGCCCCCATACGTCGCTAAAACTTTCCATGCGGCTGCCGCCGACGGTGGACGGGGAAAAAGCGACAAAGCAGATCAAGCAAACTCTTGAAGCGAACCCACCGCAGGGAGCCACCGTGCGCTTTTCTCCCGACCCGGCTGCGTCGGGATGGAACGCCCCGGCCGTGGCTGACTGGTTGCATGCGTCTTTGCAAAGCGCTTCACAGGCGGCTTATGGGCAAGACGTGATGTACATGGGCGAAGGCGGGACCATTCCGTTTATGGCCATGCTGGGCGATGCCTTTCCCGAAGCCCAGTTCATGATCACCGGCGTTTTGGGTCCAAATTCCAACGCCCATGGCCCCAACGAGTTCTTACACATACCCTTCGCGCGTAAATTGACGACTTGCGTGGCGCAGGTGATCAGTGACCACTATCAGCGCCGTTCCGCCGCCGGCTGAGCAGGAGACCAAAGCAGATGACCATCTACATGAAAGGCGTTTTGACTGCCGTTTTCCTATGCTTGCCCTTGGCCAGCCGGGCCGAGGTGACGGAAGTTCTTGCCGGCGGCTTTTCCATCAGTCATACGGTCAACACAAGCGCCAGCGTGGCGGAAAGTTGGGCAGTGATGCTGAATCACATCGATGAATGGTGGAATCCCGAACATAGCTGGAGCGGCAGTGCTGACAACCTCTACATCAACGCTGAGGTAGGCGGCTGTTTTTGCGAACGCTTGCCCCAGGAAGAGGGCGGCGCAGGTTCAGGGGTCGAGCACCTTCGAATCATTTATCTGAACCCGAAGCATGAAGTCCGTTTTGACGGCGCCTTGGGACCACTGCAAACCATGGCTGTGGATGGCCGCATGGTGTGGAAAATTGACGCCACCGAAGCAGGCAGTGCGATCACATTCACCTACAAGGTGCACGGTGCGCTGCAAGGCGGATTTGACGGCCTTGCGCCCGCCGTCGACGGCGTCATCTCGCAGCAACTGGACCGGCTTGCGCAGCGGCTCGAAACCACTGACCAGTGACCTGTTACAGGCCACTAATCCGCGCAATGCACCGACTGATGGCAAACCACGTCGCTATCGGGCCGCTCGATCTGGATGGTTGGGTGATGGATACCGAACTGTGATTCCAATTGATGCGACACCTGATGCAGGAATTGATCGCTGTCCGGCATCTGTTCCATGACCAGGTGCGCAGTCAGCGCCGTGTCGGTCGTACTCATCGGCCAAATGTGCAGGTCGTGAAGCTCCTGAACGCCTGGCAGGCTGGTCAGGTAGGCGCGAACCGCTTTGGGATTGACGCCGCGCGGCACCGCATCCACCGCCAGGTTCAGGGAATCACGCAGAAAGCCCCAGGTTGACAACAGGATAACGGCGGCAATCACCAGGCTGATCATTGGGTCGATCCAGTTCCACGCATAAAACCAGATCAAGGTCCCCGCCAGCACCACGCCAAGTGAAACCGCCGCGTCCGCCGCCATGTGCAGAAACGCGCCGCGAATATTCAGATCCTGATCCTTGCCGGAAAGAAAGAACAGGGCCGTCGCGGTATTGATTACGACGCCAACGGTGGCCACGATCATGATGGTCATGCCTGCCGGCGCAACAGGCGCCAGCAGTCGATGAAAGGCTTCCCAGCCAATTGCACCCACCGCGCCCATCAATAACAGGCCACTGAACAGGGATGCCAGGATGGTGGCGCGCGAATAGCCGTAGGTCCGGCGCGCCGAGGGACGGCGGCGCGCCAGCGCAGCGGCACCCCAGGCCAGCAGCAAACCAAGCACGTCACTCAGGTTATGGCCGGCATCTGTAAGCAAGGCCAGCGAGTCCGACAAAACGCCAAATACGGCCTCGACCACGACAAACACCACATTCAAGGCCACACCCACCGCAAACGCGCGGTTGTAATTCGGCGGCACGTGGTGATGCGTATGACTATTGCGGCGATTCATTCCCCGTTCGCTCCTAGCTGCAATCCTTGATACAGCGTCCAGGCGCCTATCAGGATAAAGCCGCATCCAGCGATGATCGACATGGTCTTCATATTGATGAACTGGGAGAGCAAGGTTCCCGCCACGACGCCAATGGCGCTGGTCAGAACCAGGGCAGAAGCGGAACCCAGAAATACGACCCATTTGCTCGCTGCCTTATCGGCGGCAAACAGCAGAGTAGCCAATTGAGTTTTGTCAGCCAGCTCGGCAATGAATATGCCGGCGAACACGGTCGTAAAAAGTTTCCAATCCATCGTCAGAATCCAGCTTGCAGCCCTGAGCCTTCATTGTACCCGTTGTGGCTAACTCTCGTGGACGCATCAGGGCCCGGGCTGATAAAATAACAGATTCGGCCCGGCGCTTTGCTGGCCCCATTACCAAAATTCCAGGCGAAACCCACGATGACCGAAACAGATACCATCTGGTTTAACGGCAAATTGCGCGATCAGGCGGATTGCACTGTGCATGTGCTCAGCCACGCGCTACATTACGGCAGCTCGGTGTTCGAAGGCATTCGCGCCTATGAAACGCCTGATGGTACAGCCGTATTCCGCTTGCGCGATCATCATCCGCCGGCTGCGTTATTCGGCGAATGTCTACCGCATCCCGCTGAGCTACAGCGATGAAGTGTTGAACCAGGCTTGCCGCGACACGGTGCGCGCCAACGGCCTGTCCAGCGCCTACCTGCGCCCATTGGTCATGCGTGGGAACTGCGGTCTGGGCGTACTGCCCAAAGCAATGGACGTGGTCGATGTGGCCATTATTGCGGCGAAGTGGGGTGCCTACCTGGGTGAGGAAGGCCTGCGCAACGGCATTCGCGCCTGTTTCACGTCCTGGCAGAGGCTGGCTCCCAACACCATTCCGCCGGGCGTCAAGGCCGGCGGCAACTACCTGTCAGGTCAGCTTATTGGGCTGGAGGCCAGGGACCGGGGCTATGAAGAAGGCATTGCCCTGGGCACTGATGGCCTGCTCAGCGAAGGTGCCGGAGAGAATATATTCATCGTTATGCAGGGCCGGATCATGACGCCACCGGCGTCAGCGTCGATACTCAGCGGTATCACGCGGCATACGGTCATGACGCTGGCAAGCGATCTGGGCCTGCCCGTGGTCGAGCAAACCATTGCCCGGGAACAGCTTTATGCCGCCGACGAGGTGTTCATGACCGGGACTGCGGCAGAAGTTACGCCGGTGCGTCAGGTGGACCACATGACCATCGGCAGCGGCGGTTGCGGACCCGTGACGCGTAGTCTCCAGGATGCATTTTTTGGACTCTTCAACGGCAAAACGCAAGACAAATGGGGTTGGTTGGAGCCGCTGTAAGAGGATGCCGCAGGCGGGAGCACGACTGCCGGCAGCAGTTGCCGAGGAAAGCGAGACGCTATACTGACAATTCTTGTCACTGTAGCGACGGTTCCGGGCAACATCCCAGTATTTCTCGCTGCTTCGGCGTTTGTCAAAAAACGCTAACTATCTGTTTTTAATACCTTTAAAAGTCTGGCCATAATCCGGCCCGAATCTTGCATTTATACAGTCAAGCTAACTGACTGGTAGCAGTTAGCGGGAGGAGACGGAACTCTGCCCCTCTTTGCCCAATCAGGGTTCCGGCTCCTTCCAACCTAACATTGAACAGGAGGAAGTCCAGAAGGAATTGAAGTTACGGATAACGCCTTGCAGATGATCGATTCACCAGCTGGCATTTTCCGCAGATACAAAGAAACATCGCCACCTGCAAACTGACTCGAGATCAGTGGATACCGGCTCCTTCTGAAAAGGAGCAAGTACCAGGAAACAGCTTGTTAGCCTGAATGCTTGGGGGACAGGCAAGAAAAGATCCGCAGCTTAGGGGGAAGACATAGCCCGGATCAGAAAACGATGGCCGCTGTGCCCAGCACAGAAATGGGACATCACTTGAACCACTTGACCCGGCGCAGGCCGGGTTTTTATTTGCGGCTCTGTTCCAGCCAGCGGCCCTATCCTGCGACATACTGCACTAATTGACGCCAGTGATGATATAGCCGCCCGATTTCTGATCATGATCCATGGTGAGCATACCGCGCGAAGCCATTTCCTCAAGCAGTTTTCCAAATGAACGAAAGCCATGATAACTTTCATTGAAGCCGGGCTGGCGGCGCTTCAAAGCCTGTTTGATCATGGAACCCCAGATCTTGTCTTCGTCACCGCGCTCACTATAAAGGTCATCGATGGTTTCCAGCACGAGTTCAAATGCTCTCTCCTCGCGCGCTTCTTTTTGACCCGCCGTGGCCTTTTCTTCCGTGCCTTTTTCTTCGGCGGCCTTTTCTTCGGCGCCCTTGCGTGTCGCCTTCTTCTTGCTCGGCTTGCGGCGTTCGGAAACCCGGATCAAGTCGTCGTAATAGATAAATTCATCACAATTGGCGATGAGCAAATCGGAGGTTGAGTTCTTGACCCCAACGCCGATGACCTCTTTATTGTTCTCGCGCAGTTTGGATACCAACGGTGAGAAATCGGAGTCGCCGGAAATGATGACGAACGTGTCGACGTGCGCTTTGGTGTAGCACAAGTCAAGCGCGTCAACCACCATGCGGATGTCAGCGGAATTCTTGCCTGATTGGCGCACGTGGGGTATTTCGATCAACTCGAAAGACGCTTCATGCATGTCGCGCTTGAAATCCTTGTAGCGCTCCCAATCGCAATACGCCTTTTTGACCACGATGTTGCCTTTGACCAGCAATCGCTCCAGCACCTCCTTGATCTCGAATCGGGCGAAATTGGCGTCGCGCACGCCGAGGGCGATATTTTCGAAATCACAGAATAGTGCGAGGTTCTTGGTGCCGTTTGCCATGGAATGTAATCTTCTCGAAGGGTGGTCTGAGGTGCGTGCAAGCAGGCACAAAGACCCATGAATCCTGGTTTGTCAGTCGACTGTCTGCTCATTCTACTGGATATCAGGCAAACGCGCTCAATGGACCCGGGATGATAAATGCAAAGGAACGGCGTCAAACCGTTATCATGCACGGATGAATGCATCCCCGGTCGACAACACCCCCTATTACCGCCTGGATCCAGACACCGTCCTGCAATCCATTGAATCCATTGGAATGATTACGGATGGCCGGCTGTTGGCACTCAACAGTTACGAAAACCGTGTCTACCAGGTGGGTATTGAAGACGCCAACCCGATCGTCGCCAAATTCTACCGCCCGGCACGCTGGACCGACCAGCAAATTTTGGAGGAGCACGCTTTTTCGCTGGATCTGGCCGCTGCGGAAATACCCCTGATCGCACCGCAAGTACATCAGGGCAACACCCTGCACCAGCACCAGGGTTTTCGCTTTGCCGTGTTCCGCCGCCAGGGGGGCCATGCGCCCGAACTGGAAAACCGCGACACCCGCCTCTGGTTGGGCCGTTTTATCGGCCGTATCCATGCAGTCGGCGCGAGCAAACGCTTTCGCCATCGGCCGTCATTGACGCCCGAGCGCTTCGGCGATCAGTCGGTTGCAACCATCATCAACGGCCAATGGCTGCCGCAACACCTGGAAACCGCTTTCACCAGCCTGGCCCCGGACCTGATGTCGGCGATTCGCGCCGCCTGGGGAAGGGCCGGTACAAACAAGGGAATTCGCCTGCATGGCGATTGTCACCCCGGTAATCTGTTGTGGCGCGACGGGCCTTTTTTCGTGGACATGGATGATTGCCAAACCGGCCCGGCGGTGCAGGACCTGTGGATGCTGCTTTCGGGCAGCACCACCGAAATGCAGGAGCAAATGGCTGACGTCATTGAAGGCTACCGCCAGTTTATGGATTTTGACCTGCGCGAATTGCAGCTGATCGAAGCCCTGCGCACCTTGCGCATGCTGCATCACGCGGCCTGGCTGGCGCGGCGCTGGGAAGATCCCGCCTTTCCGATCGCTTTCCCCTGGTTTGGCGAGCCGCGCTACTGGGAGACGTTCATCCTGAGCTTGCGCGAACAATTGTCCGCTTTGCAGGAACCGGCGCTGGAGCTTCCATTTTATTAGGGAACCTCTGCGGACCAGCCGGTAAGGCGGCTGCCCTGTCAGTAATGCGGTGGTATTTCCACGCCAGCAGCCGCTCCTGCAACGACGGCGACATCATCGAATTCCTTGATCCGCTCGGCAAGTTCGGCAAGTTGCCGTTTCAGCGCAAGCATTTCGCCGTCCTGCCGCGCCACCACCTGATTCAGGTTCTCGATGATGTCTTCCTGGAAAGCCAGGCGGCTTTCCAGTTCATCCATGCGCTGGTCGGTCAGAATCGACATTACGGCGGCTGCCACAATTCAACCCGATTCCCATCCGGGTCTACAAACCAGCCGAAGCGCCCGAAGTCATGTTCCTCACGATTCGGCAGAACCTGTGCTCCGGCGCTCGCCACGTTGCTCAAAGCGGAATCCAGATCATCGACCACCAGATTGATCATGTAACTTTGGCCCGAATCTCCAAAATACTCCGTATCCGCGGCAAACACGCTCCACACCGTGAAGCCCTGGGCAGGCATGTCGGCCGGGGCGAAGCTGGTGCCAAAAGTCGTGCCCCAGGATTCGATGCCAATGCCCAGGTGTTCGGCATACCACTGACCCAGTTTTTGCGGATCTTTGGACCGAAAAAAAACGCCGCCGACACCCAGCACGCGACCCACCTTCTGTTGGCTCATCTTGTTGTCCTGTTGAACAATCCGCTGTCTATTTCTGGTCCCGGAACACCGATTCGAATAACAGTCGCATGTGATCCCAGGAACTCTGGTCGGCCAGCGCATTGTATTTCAGCGGCAGGTTGAATTTCTCGCCATTCACCGTGGCCGCGGGATTGGTAAAACCGTGCAGCGCCCCGGGAAAATTGATGAACTGGTAGTCGGCACCCGCGCGCTCCATTTCTTCCTTGAACGCTTTGATGGCCTCGGCCGGAACAAAGGTATCATCTTCGCCGTTGTAGGCCACGATGCGGGCAGTGATTTTGCTGTCCACCGCTTCTTGCGCGACGCCCAGGGGCAAACTGCCGTGGAACGAAGCCACGGCATCCAGTTCTGCGCCGTAGCGAGCCATGTGCAATACGACACCTCCTCCGAAGCAGTAACCTATGGCCGCAATTTTTTCCGGGTCCACCGTGGGCTGGGCCTTGATCGTATCCAGTGCTGCACTGAATCTGTCCCTGGCGCCGGGCAGATCGTTCAGCACTCCGGTCATGAGCTTTTCCGCCTCCTGCGGGTGACTGGCTGTCTTGCCTTCTCCATACATGTCCACCGCCATGGCGGTATACCCCAACTCAGCCAGCATTTTTGCCCGCTTGCGAACATTATCGGTGATACCCCACCATTCGTGGACCACCAGGACGCCTGGCCGTTGCCCTTCGATGCCTGCATCCCAGGCAAGGTAGCCCTTCAAGTTGATGCCGTCTGCGCTGTATTCGATTTCCTGCGTTTTAATCTCTGCCATTGTCAAACCTGCATTTGATGTCATGAATAAAGTCAGTATAGTCCGAATCACCGGAATATCACTTTCCGTGATTCAGTCCGAAAGTGCGGAATCTCGATAGTAAACCATTGCCTGGTGCGCCTGTAAAAATGCCGGCGACTTGACCTGCCGCACCCTGCGGAAGCAGGATGGCCATGGTCTTGAGGGACAAGCCCACTTGCGATGACTATGAAAAGGCCCCAGTTATCAGGACTGTGAATGAGGACATGATGATGAGTAATTCAGAAAGTAACGAAATCCAGATGAATGCTGAAGGAATGTATCGCGAAGAGACGTTTACGGACAACACGGTTGGAACACTGCGGCGGCTTACGCCCGTCAAGTCCAGCGGCGAGCCTGACAGCACGCGTTCAATCCAGTACATTGGATCGACCCAGGTCATGACCCAGGCCGGCCCTTTGCCGCTGTCCTTTGAAATCGAAGCGAAATCCATGACCGAAGCGATCGCTGCCTTCGGCGCAAGCGCAAGGACGGCCTTCGAAAAGACCATGGAAGAACTGCGTGAATTGCAGCGCCAGCAAGCCTCTTCAATTGTAGTGCCTGGTGCTGCAGGCGGCATGGGCGGCGGCGCAGGCGGTAATATCCGGATGCGCTGAGGGCTCGATTCCCGAGGGCAAGTCGACAATGAACAGGAAGGTTCTCCATTGTGCTCTATGCGCGCTGCTGCTGAGCTGCAGCCAAATGACCCGGGCAGCGGAGGACATGTTGTGGCGTGAGGTCGATCCGGAAAACACCGTTTTCATGGATTTGGCGCAGGGCCGGGTCGTTATCGAACTGAACCCGACATTCGCTCCGAAGACCGTCGCCCAGTTCAAGCGCTTGGTGCAGAGCCGTTTCTATGATGGTCTCAGCTTTTACCGCGTGATCGATGGCTTTGTGGCCCAGGGCGGCGACGGCAGCGACCTGGGCGAACTCAGCGAAGTCCCGCTGATCGATGCCGAATTCGAACTCGACTGGTCGGACAAGCTACCGTTCGTGCAAGTACAGGAACCGGACCTGTTTGCGGCTCAAACCGGTTTCATAGACGGTTTCGCTGCGGCACGCGATGAGCGGCACGAAAAAGTCTGGCTGACGCACTGCCCGGGGGTTATCGCCATGGCCCGCAATAATGACCCGGACTCCAGCCGCACGGATTTTTATTTTGTCATTGGCCAGGCGCCACGCTACCTCGATCGCAACCTCAACATATTTGGCCGCGTCGTGGATGGCATGGAATTCGTGCAACGGATTCAGCGCGGCCCGGCCGACAACAACGGCGTCTTCAGGGACGAAACGGCCAGCACCCGCATTCTTTCGATGAAACTATTGAGTGAGTACCCCGAAGAAGAACAACTCAAGGTTTTCGTCATGGACACAAACAGCAAGGCCTTTGCAGATGTGCTCACCGACCGCCGCACACGCAAAGCAGAAGTTTTTTCATCACCAGCCCCCGCCGGTGCTGGATGTCTGCCAGGTTCCGGTCGGCGCCCGCCTCACCAAGTAGGAACTGAAGTAGGAACTGCGGCGGCCTGCTTAGCGCCAGAGGCTGATGCAAATTCTTCGTGACACCATGCGGCGGCAGTGGCCTGTAGGTTCTAATCCACACCAAATTGCAATGCTGCAAGGCGAGCGTATAGCAAATTGCCGTCAATCAATTCCTGGTGCGTACCCACCGCCTGCACCCGTCCCTGGTTCATCACGACAATCCGATCCACTTTTTTGACCGTGGCGAGGCGGTGTGCGATGACCAGAGTGGTGCGGTTGTGCATCAACCCTTCCAGCGCCTGCTGCACCAGCAGTTCGCTTTCTGCATCCAGCGAACTGGTGGCTTCATCCAGCAGCAGGATCGGCGGGTCTTTCAAAATGGCCCGGGCAATGGCAATTCGTTGCCGTTGCCCGCCGGACAAGCGTGTGCCGCGTTCACCCAGGAAGGTGGCATAAGCTTGCGGCAAGTCGCGCAGGAAACCGTCGGCAGCCGCCAGCACGGCGGCCTGTCGTACTTCGTCATCACTGGCCCCGGGACGGCCGTAGCGGATGTTCTCCATCGCGCTGTCGCCGAACAGGACGGTTTCCTGCGGAACCAGACCGATCTGACCGCGCAATTCACGCGGATCCAGCCGGGAAATATCGACATCGTCGATCAGGATGCGTCCTTTGGAGGCATCATAGAACCGCAGCAAGAGCTGGAATGCCGTGCTCTTGCCCGCTCCGGAGGGGCCCACGATGGCCACCGTCTCACCCGGTCTGACCGTCAGGTCAAAATCGTCCAGGGCCCAGGATTCGGGACGGGACGGGTAGCTGAAACTGAGTTTCTCGAAGTGAATGCCACCTGCCACTCGTGGCGGTAAATGCAAAGCCGGCACCGGTGCCTTTATGGCCGGTTCTGCCCGCAGTAATTCCGCCAGCCGTTCCATCGCGCCGGCCGCACGCTGAATCTCACCCCACAGGCTACTCAGGGTCGTCGCCGCCATGCCCACGAACATCGCATACATCAGGAACTGACCCAGTTGCCCGCCGGTCATGGTGCCGGCCAGCACCGAGCGGGAACCCACCCACAAGATCACCGTAATGGCAGTAAAAATTAGCGCCAGGGACATAGCAGTCAGACCCGCATTCATGCGCAGGCGCCGCACGGCCGTCTGAAAACTGGAGTGGACGGAATCGCGGTAGCGTTCCGTCTGCAAATCTTCCAGCGTAAAGGCCTGTACGGTCTGCATGGCATTGAGCGTCTCACCCGCCAATGCGCTGGTATCCGCCACCCGATCCTGAGACTGGCGCGAAAGCGTCCTTATTCTGCGTCCCACCACAATAACCGGGATCACCACCACCGGTATCCCGATCAGGATGTTGGCGGCCAGAGTTGGACTGGTCATTACCAGCAGAACGAGACCGCCCATCAGATTGAGTGAGGAGCGCAGGGCCATGGACAGACCCACGCCGGATATGCTCTGCACCAGGGTCGTGTCGGTCGTCAGGCGTGACAGCACCTCGCCGGTGCGGGTGACTTCGAAAAACGCCGGATCCATATGAATCACGCGGCGATACACGGCGTTGCGGATATCGGCCACGACGCGCTCGCCCAACCAGGTCACGAGATAATATCGCAGTGCGGCAAACAAGCTGAACACCAACGCGGCCGCCAGGAACCAGCCGAAATAACGATTCACGGTGCCTACATCCTGTGCAATGAACCCATTGTCGATCAGGTAACGCAAGGCGATGGGCAGCGCAAGCATGGCGCCCGAAGCAATGACCAGCGCGCCCAGCGCCGCCAGCAGCGTGGACTTGTACTGCCGGATAAACGGCAGCAGCGCGCGCAAGGGTCGCAGCGATTTCGCCTTGGGGCGTTCGCTATTTGCATTTTCAGCCATGCTGTCTGCTCCTCTCGGACTCGCGGCAAAAAACCTCGCCTGCATCGTGCAGGCTTACACATGGGGGCAAGGGCGAACCGATGGAAGGGCGCACAAAACAGCACCGCATCGACGGTGGGGTTCAACGATGAGGCTTGGAGTTTAAGGAGGCGGTGGGTTGTTGCCAGCCCAAAAGCCGGCCCGGGCGATCAGCCAGTTAGTTCTTGAGTCCGGCTTTCAGGCGCTTGTAACTCCTCTTGAGTTCTTCACCGAGCAATTGCAATGCGTCGCCCACGGATTCTGCGCTTTCCTCCAGCCCGGCCCGACTGGAAAAGGTTTTCCATTTGGCATCCAGTTCCTTCCATTCCTGTTTGGCATCCATCGAGGCAAGATGCATTTTCAGTTCCAGTTCGTCGCGCAGTTTCTTCAGATCCCGATTCAAGTCGTGCAGGTCGGCCATGATGTGCTCCTGGATATCCAAGTCACCATCCATCATGTTAGTTTAGATCGGCAGTTCCTGTTTGACACACGTCATTCGCATCGAAAAAACCTGGAATCCGATCACCATGCACATTCTCGCAGCCGATATCGGCGGCACCCATGCCCGATTCGCCGCGGCAACAGTGGACACTTCATACAAGCTGGACCTGGGCCCGCTGTTTTCTTTCGAAACCCGGCAGCCGGGAGTCCATTCGTTTGGCGAGTTCTGGGACACATTCCGCCGCCTGGCTCCAAGTGAGCTGGCGGAGACCCGCTCCTTCGACGCCATTGCGCTGGCCCTGGCAGGCTCGGTCGATGGAGACTCAGCCGTTCTGCCGAACATCGATTGGGACATTTCCGCCAACGAGACCCGCACAGTCCCGCGTCTATACCTGCTGAACGATTTTGTCGCCCAGGGGCATGCGCTGACTGTTCCCGGTGCGCTGACGAACCTGGAAGTGATAAGGGCCGGGGAGGAGACCGAAACGGGCAATATTGCATTGATCGGAGCCGGAACCGGATTGGGCCATTGTGCCGTGTTGACCCAGCCTGGACAGGATTCCGGCGCCCACCGTTACTGGGTAGCCGGCTCAGAAGCCGGGCATGCCACATTTGCTTTTCAGGGCGACCAGGAAAGAGCCATCGAGCAGCGCTGGCTGGAACGCTCCGGAAAGCGCTGGCTCAGCAACGATGATGTTGTCAGCGGGCCCGGTGCGGCACGGCTGTATGCCTGCCTGAATGGCGAGGTCGTCACCCCGGCACAGGCGCTGGCAGATGAACACAGCGTAACGGCGGAAGTTTTCAGCCGCTTTTATGCGCGGGCCTGCCGCAATCACTGTCTCAGCGTGTTTCCTGTGCGCTGCCTGGTCCTGTCCGGCGGGCTCGCGGCACGCAATCCATACCTGGTGCGCTCGGCTGCCTTCCAGGAATCATTTGACGACGGTGAGCATTATCGCCCGCAATTGGCGCGCATTCCCATCAGGCTGAACACAGATGATTGCCTGGGTATACGCGGAGCCGCCATTTACGCAGCGCGGCTAACCAAGGCGCGTCAGGCCAGTTGAGTCCGGGCCGCAGCAGTGACGATATACCAGAGCCAATCTGCGGGCAGCGACGGGTAAGGCAAAGGTGTTCCACTTCCCATTCAGGCAGGTGGCTGGTCGTCCTCTTATCCTGCTTGCAGTCGGCCTGAGTTTCTTTTCGGGCCGGTGTCCTGCTGCGCAAGCGTCGCGGGCACCTGCGGTCGGCGCGTTTGCCTGTGGCCAGGCGGCAACACGGATCAGCGCGGTGCAGGGCTCCGGGCCCAGCAGCCCCCTGACCGGGACCATGGTCGATGTTGAAGCCGTGGTGGTGGGCGTGTTCCAGAAGCACGGCGAACTGGGCGGCCTGTTTGTCGAAGAAGAGGATCCGGATCAGGATCAGGATGCGCAAACTTCAGAGGGTTTGTTCGTCCTGACCGCTTGGCCTGCTCAGCCTGGTGACCTGGTGCGCTTGCGCGGCACGGTCACTGAATTCAAAGGTTTGACCGAACTCCACCGCGTCACACGCCTGCAGGTATGCGCGCACACCGCGACGCTGCCAACGCCCGCCATTGCTCATCTGCCCGTGGCGTCAGCAAGACAGCTCGAGGCGGTTGAAAGCATGCGCGTCAGCCTGCCGCAACCGCTGGTCGTCACCGACCTGCATCAGCTCTGGCAGTTCGGGGAACTGGTGGTCTCCAGCAAGCGGCTGGTCCAGCCTACCCAGGTCGTGGCGCCAGGCGAAGCGGCAGTCAAGGTGGCGCAGCTCAACCGCCAGGACCGTCTCATCATCGACGACGGGCGCACCGGCCGATATCTTCGGGTATCTGTCCTTGGGCAGGATAACGCCATGCCGTTCAGTGCAGCCAACCCGATTCGCACCGGCCAGGAAATATCCGGCCTGACTGGGGTAATGCACTATGGGTTTGGTCATTATCGTCTGCAACCGACCCAGCCGTTTCAGATCAAAAGCGCAGGCAATTCCAGGACGGAAAAGCCGAATCCCATTGGTGGTACACTCCGCGTCGGCGTGTTCAATGTGCTCAGTTATTTCTCCACACTGGATCGATCAGGCCCGGTGTGCGGACCTGCCCACAAGCAATCCTGCCGGGGTGCGCGCAACCCGCTGGAGCAGCAGCGCCAGCTTGAAAAGCTGGTGGCCGCGGTACATGCCATCGATGCCGATATCCTGGCCCTGGTGGAGCTGGAAAACAACCCGGAACAATCCTTACGCGACATTATCAATGCCCCGAATTCCCCCACCGGCAATTCGACCTGGTCTTATGTTGCAACGGGCAGTATTGGCCAGGACGCGATCAAAGTGGGCCTGTTGTTCAAGTCCGCCACCGTGGCAAGGGAGGGGGATTTTGCGATACTGAATCGCGCCGTCGATGCCCGCTACAATGATGCTCTGAACCGGCCGGCCCTGGCCCAGTCGTTTCGTATCCAGGGCAGCGGCGAGTTGCTCACCATCGTCGTCACCCATCTGAAGTCCAAGGTTTGCTCGCATGCCATTGGCCCCGACGCCGACCAGGGTGACGGGCAAGGCTGCTACAATCGGTCCCGCACCGGGGCGGCTGCGGCACTGGCCGATTGGGTGCAATCCGACCCCACGGGTAACGGCAGTGAACTGATCCTGGTCCTGGGTGACTTCAACAGTTACCGCATGGAAGATCCCATCCAGTTGATGCGGAAAAGAAACCTGATCGACCTCCTCGACCGCTTCGATGACGCCGTTGCCTGGTCCTATGTCTACGATGGCCTCATCGGCACGCTTGATTACGCCTTCAGCAGTCAAAAATTGTTACCGCATGTGACCGGCATAACCGCCTGGCATATCAATGCCGATGAATCCACTGCATTGGACTACAGGGATGAGGCCGGGAAGCCAAAGGCATACTATGCGGCCAGTCCGTTCCGGTCCTCCGACCACGATCCCCTGATTATTGGTCTGGACCTGGGATCAGCCCCAGCCACGACGCATAAAATCACATCGGAAAATGGTTCATCCACGCGTGGCTATACGCTCTTGGCAGCAGCCTTGCTGTTGTTGATACTGGGCACACAGGTGCTACGAAAGCAGCGAGCGGCTACAATCGGCAAGCCGAATCCACACCGTTAGTCAGTAGCTTCAGACAAAGGCCAAAAGCAAGGAGAGTCAGAAGAATGAATTCACCAAATCCTCAGCGCAGTTCCACTCCCGGTGAAAACCCTGATCGATTGCAGCATCTCGTGATGGAAACGCAACGGCGCGCCCCTCTCGATGCAGCGCGGCTGTTGCAACTGGAGAGCGATGAAACCATTGGTGCCGTGCTGAAGCACCTGCATCAGGCCCCCGCCTATCGAATCCTTTTACGATTTCCACATGATCGGCGCACGGCCATCGCGAAAGTTGCCGGTGACCATGTCGGCGATCCCTGGGAGGACGCGCAAAAGTTTCCCGAGGGCAGCGTTGGGCGCTTGATGGAACCGGTGGTTGCGGTATTTGCACCGGATCTGACGGTCGATCTGGCGGTCGAAAAAATCCGCGAGTGGACGCATGACACGCTGATTACCTATGGCTACATCGTCGATGAGCAGGAACGCCTGACGGGTGTCGTGGCGATGCGGGATTTGCTCCTGGCCGAGCCTAAGCAGCAACTGCAGGAAGTCATGCTGCTCGATCCTTTTTCGCTGCGGCCCGACATGCAGGTAAGCGAAGCGATGAAAGAGGTGGTTTACCGTCATTACCCGGTGTACCCGGTGTGTGATGCGGCCGGACATTTGCTCGGAGTGGTGCAGGGATTCATGCTGTTCGAACACCAGCAATTCGAAATCAGCTTGCAGGCCGGTTCCATGGTCGGTGTCGCCAAAGAGGAGCATGCCACGACCGGTTGGCGTCCTTCATTAATCATGCGCCATCCATGGCTGCAGCTTAACCTGGTGACGGCTTTCGTGGCGGCATTCGTTGTCAGCCGATTCGAAGATACGATTGCCCAAGTAGTGGTTCTTGCCGCCTTTTTGCCGGTGCTGGCAGGACAGTCCGGTAACACAGGCTGCCAGTCGCTGGCGGTAACCATCCGCGGAATCACTCTGAACGAGTTCAAGCCAGGGGTGACCCGTTTTGTGGTCTTCAAGGAAACCGTGCTCGGCTTATTGAACGGTGCCATTGTCGGTCTGGTCGCCGGAATTGCGATGATCTTTTATGCCAACCAGTCACACGCGGCGCAACCGGTCCTGCTCGGCCTGGTAGTGGTGCTTGCGATGACGGGCGCCTGCGTTGCCAGCGGCGTTACCGGTGTGCTGGTGCCGTTGACCCTGAAGCGGCTGGGGGCGGATCCCGCCATGGCATCCAGTATTTTCCTGACCACCGCCACCGACGTGGTCAGCATGGGGCTGTTCCTGTGGCTGGCGAATATTCTGGTGTTGTAGCGGTTTTCCCAAGCGCCTCTTTGTTGAGCACTGCGGAGAATAGAGGCATCAAAATCCGCAATTGATGCGGAAATTGTTCTTGCGCACGCGGAAAATGTCAGTCATAATATCCGCATAATCTGCGGATATTAAAGAATGTATATCTGGAAAAAAAAGGCGTGGCCCGCACTGACATGGGACGATCGACGCTTGTCCCGGCTGCTTGCGCGTGTCTCCCGTGAACAGGGGCGACTGCTGGGTAAGATGGAGGGACTGGGCTTTGACCTGCGAGCCGAGGCACATTTACATACCCTGACCGAAGATGTGGTCAAATCGAGTGAAATCGAGGGCGAGAAGCTGAACACCGAACAGGTTCGCTCAAGCATTGCAAGACGACTTGGGATGGATGTGGGCGGCCTCGTACCGGCTGACCGGAATGTTGAGGGCGTGGTTGAAATGATGCTCGATGCCACGGGCAACTACATGGTTCCTGTTACAGAAGACCGGCTCTTTGGCTGGCATGCGGCGTTATTTCCAACCGGGCGCAGCGGGATGCGAAAGATTATTGTGGGCGCATGGCGTGATGATCACGATGGCCCGATGCGGGTTGTCTCGGGACCGGTTGGAAAAGAGATCGTCCATTATGAGGCACCACCGGCAGAGTGCATTCCCGCGGAAATGGATCAATTTCTGGAATGGTTCTCCAAGCCTGGCAAAATCGACCCTCTTTTAAGGGCCGGTCTTGCACATTTATGGTTTGTCACCATCCACCCCTTTGAAGATGGTAACGGGCGTATCGCCCGCGCGATTGCCGATATGACGCTGGCCCAGGGGGAAGAGACAGGTCAGCGCTTTTACAGCATGTCAGCGCAAATCCGCCGGGAGCATAATGCCTATTACGAATTGTTAGAGCGCACGCAAAAAGGCCAGCTTGAGGTGACGCCCTGGCAGGATTGGTTTTTGCATTGCCTGATGCGCGCTCTTGACGGAGCTAAAGACACGCTCGGTGCAGTGCTTGGAAAGGCACGCTTCTGGCAGCGCTTTGCCACCGAATCGTTGAACGAGCGACAAATCAAAGTGCTGACCAAAATGCTCGACGGATTTGAGGGCAAACTGAGCTCTTCAAAATGGGCCAAGATCGCCAAGTGCTCACAGGACACCGCCTATCGCGATATTCTTGACCTGGTTGAGCGCGGGGCGCTGCAAAAAGATCCTGGCGGCGGGCGCAGTACCACCTACTCCCTTACCGGGGCCTCCACCGAAGGCGGGCAAGCTTGAGAAGATGGCGCGCCCGGACGGACTCGAACCGCCGGCCACCTGGTTCGAAGCCGGGATAGCCATTATACCTTATTGATTTAATTGGCTAAAAAGACGACGCTCGTTGCATTAATTGCCCGACTATGCACAACAATGCAGGATTGTTGTCGGAAAATTGTCGGAATGACCGTTGTGGTTTGCGGCACTTGTTGCTCTGTATTTGAAAGCAGCGTGCTGTAGTCTGCGATGCCCACGTGCCCAGCCTTCACAAAAGAACCTAATAAGACCAATAATTGGCAGATATATGCTTTAAAAAGCGGCTTAACTTAATTAAAGCGCTTTAAAAAGCAAATTCATCTTGCCCAGACTACAAACCACTGGTATGCTTTAAAAAGCAACTTAACCAGGATAAATAGCTTTAAAAAGCAAATGGCAAAGAAAAACACATTGACGAAAGCGCCCCCCTATGCAGTCGAACAGGCGATCAAGCGCCTGGGCGCAAACCTGCGCACGGCAAGGCTCCGCCGTAATCTGACCATCGAAGACGTGGCAGAGAAAATCGGGACGGGGCCGCGCGCTGTCTCCGATGCTGAACAAGGAAAGATCACCTCGAGCATAGCCACGTATACCGCCCTGCTTTGGGCCAATGACCTCCTCGGTCCAATGGAAGACCTGGCCGACCCCGCCACGGACGAGGAAGGATTGGCCCTGGACAAGCGCCGCGAACGCGCCCGTGCCGAAAAGCCAGAGGAACTCGACAGTGACTTCTAGGGAGTGTTTCGTCTACATCGCCCTGCCAGGCGAAACGGAGTTTGTCACGGCAGGGCGTTTCCAACGCACGGAAGATCGACACGGTGTTCCCACGGGCCGTTTCGTGTACGGCAAAAGTTATCTGGATCGAAAGAACGCTGTACCGATTGACCCGATCGAACTAAAACTGTCCGAGAAAACTTACGAGACAAGACTACTCAAAGGCATTTTTGGTGCGCTGCGTGACGCCAGTCCTGACTATTGGGGCCGCCGCATTATCGAACGTCACTTTGGCTCACCAGGTCCAGATGAACTGGATTATCTGCTCTGTTCTCCAGACGACCGGGCGGGTGCATTAGGCTTTGGCCTGAAGCAGAAACCGCCTGCACCGAAACGCAAGTTCAATCTCACACTCGATCTCAGCAAGCTGCAGGCGTTCGCCGATGCGATCATCAAAGAGGAACCGCTGCCCCAAGAGCGGGATGCGGAACAAGCACAAGAGCTAATGCTTGAGGGCACCTCGATGGGCGGCGCACGACCAAAGGCTGTCGTCGAAGATGAGGGCGCACTATGGATCGCGAAATTCAACCGATCCGACGATAAATGGAACCATGCACGAATCGAGCGGGCCATGCTGGAACTCGCACGCGCCTGCGGTCTGCAAACGGCGGAAACTAAATTAACGAAAATCGGTGATCGCGATGTGTTGCTGGTGAAGCGGTTTGACCGACGAAGTACAAGTGGAGGCTATCAGCGGGCACGGATGTTAAGCGCTCTGACGCTGCTTCGCGCCGAGGACACGAATCAGGACCGCAGCAAATGGTCCTATGTTTTCCTTGTCGAAGAACTGCGCCGGCTTTCAGCACAGCCAAAGACAGATGCACCGGAACTTTTCAAACGCATGTGCTTTAACGCCCTGATCACCAATACCGATGATCACCCACGCAATCATGCCGTGATTGCTATGGAAGACGACTGGAAACTATCCCCGGTATACGACCTCATTCCGGCAACGCCGATAAGTGTTGAACGTCGCGACCTCGCCCTTGCGTGCGGGGATATGGGCCGCTATGCGCATGCAGAAAACCTACTTTCACAATCCGCTCGCTTCCTGCTCAAGGCGGATGAAGCAAGCGCGATAATCGAAGAAATGGAGCAAACTGTCCGGGGTCGATGGTACGAATTTGCACGCCGCGAAGGGGTTAGCGAAGCGGACTGTGAGGCCATAAAAACGGCTTTCGCCTACGAAGGATTTAGATTGGAACTCGCTGAAATTGCCGCTAATAGTTGACGAAGGAGGCGTTAGACACCCTGCCGCTGATTCATTGCAGCCGATAACTTGTGGGATCGTTCTCCTCAAACGGCCGAAGTAAACCAGGTACCTTCGGCATCGCGTTCCAGCAATCAGTACATCAGACGCCACGGTAACTCTTTGATTAATAGGGCATAAGGCGACGTCGTTCTTGACTCGACAATTGGCGCGCCCGGACGGACTCGAACCGCCGGCCACCTGGTTCGAAGCCAGGTGCTCTATCCAACTGAGCTACGGGCGCATTGAAGGGCCTGGGTATTGACTGGTCCCAGTGGCCTGTACCAGGCCACCTTTAGTTGATCCTGCTGACCGTTTCCAGCGCGGCGCGAATTTCTGCCAGTTTTCGTTTTACCCGCTGCGCATTGCTGTTACCCATACGGATCATCAGTTTCTGACCGGCGGTAAGTGCCTCGAGCTGCGGGTCAGCGAACAGATAATACGCTTCGGGCTTGATCAGTTTAATAGGTTCCGACGCTTCGGGCGCATCCAGCAAATGGTCGATCACCTCCACCAGGCGCGCATTGAAATCGCCCTCCGGATATCCGAGTTCGACATAAGCCTGCTGGAACAAAGGTCTGTATTTTTGATAGTCGGCGAGCAAATCGTCGGTGTTCACTGATTCAAGCAGCTCGACATAGGCGTCATAGCGTTGGTAATTGACGGGATCGAGTACATATTCCCGGACCGGGTAACCTTCCGGTGTGGTCTTCACATCCGCAGGGTCAGTGTCTTCGGTCACTTCCAACTCACCTCCCGGCGGCTCCAACGGCAGCAGGTTGGCGGACACCTGCCGGCTGGTCAGGGCGTCTATGGTTGCGACCAGCCGGGGCACAACATTTTCCTTCACCACGTGTTGCTCTGCTGCGGGCTGGCCGATCAGTTCTGTCACCGACCCCACCACTTCGGGATCACTGTCAGCCAGCGCCGGCAAGGGGGTTTGCTCCTCTCCAGGACTTGCCGGCTCAACTTCTTCGGGTTGGTAGTCAAAAGCCGGTGCCTGCGGTTGCACGGGCTTAACGGCCTCTGGCTGTTCAACGATTGCGGGCGGTTTGAGTTCCGCTTCGGTGGCAGATGGACGCATTACAAGGAAATAGTAGGCGATGCCACCGAGGGCCAGAACCGCAATTACGATCAGTATGTTTCTCATGTTTTGCCCCCTGCATGGATGGAAAAGCATCTCACTTGTTCAAGGTGAAACAGGCGGCGCCGGCAATCCGAATGCGGGCACTGCCTCTCATACACCATTATAGACGTCTCCTGCGCAAGGAAAGTGCCCGCCACCCGAAAAAGGTCGAGAAAAGTGAGCGGGTTCGATGGGAACATGACTTAATGACCGCGGGTTCGGCTGCCGCCTGTCCGTCGACACCAGGCCATGGGCGACGCTGGCGGCGGCATCTGGCGCAGCTTTGACTGGTGTAGAATCGGTCTTAGCCCGTCGCGACACCGGTACCGCCGCACAGGCCACTGGGAACAGGAAGCTTTAAATGAGACTGGCCACTGAATTCATCCGGCTGCCGTACACATTCGATGTTGAACGTCTGAGCATGGAAGTGTCGTCCTTTGACGAGGGGGAATGGATGCCGCATGTACAGGATTACGCGGGGAATACCTCCATTCCGCTAATCTCGCTCAACGGCGAGATGAACGACGATTTCAACGGGCCCATGAAACCGACCGGGAAACTCGAGCGCTCACCGTATATCCAGCAGGTGCTCGCATCCTTCGGTGAAGTATTCGGACGCTCCCGGTTGATGGGCCTGGCCGCGCACTGCACCGTGCCGGAGCATCGTGATGTCAACTATCACTGGTACAATCGCGTAAGAATCCATATCCCCGTCATCACCCATCCGAATGTGCTTTTCTATTGCGGCGACAAATACGTCCACATGGCTGCTGGCGAAGCCTGGATTTTCGATTCCTGGAAGCGACACCACGTGGAAAATAATTGGGAACGGAATCGGGTACACCTGGTTATTGACACGGCCGGTTCAGCGAAATTCTGGGAAACCGTGGCTGCCTCCGAGTGGCGTTGTGCGCAGTCTTGCCGAAAACCCGCAAGCATCAAGGACCGGTTTCTTCCCTATGAGGAAGGAAAGGAAGTGCGCATCCTCACCGAGAAATTCAATGCGCCTCTGGTCATGCATCCGGGGGAAATTGACGCATTGATAGCGGATATCATCTATGACGTGCGCACCTTCCGCGGAAATGACGGCGCCGCTCTGAGCGATTTTGAGCGGACCTTGAGCCGGTTCCGTTGCGAATGGCGGCGGCTATGGTCACTGTATGGACAAAGCCGGGAGGGCTGGGCGCATTACGACAGGCTCATCAAAAATGTTCGCCTGCCGCAAACCCGGTTGCTGCTTGCCAGCAACCTCGGATCGGCAACGCATACATTCGGCGCCAGGGTGCTTGCAGCAGCCCTCAACGTTTCACTTGCGCAACAGTATCTTTCTGCGTAAACCGGTCATTCACTTTCGACTGCCCCAGGCCATCTGCATTGCGCCAATCCCCGCATGTCCATCCGTGACCTGATCCTGATCCTGCTGGTTTGTCTGGCGTGGGCATTCAACTTCGTTGTGGGGGCGCATGGCATGAAGCATTTCTCACCGTTTGTATTCACGGTGCTGCGCTTCATTGTCGTGTTGGGCGTATTGGCGCCGTTTCTGCGCCTGCCGCCAGCGGGTCAGTGGGGCCGGCTGATCTTTGTCTGCCTGTGCGTCGGCGCCCTGCATTTTTCCAGCCTGTTGTGGGCCCTTTCCCTGTCGCAAGACGTCTCGTCCATCGCGATAACCCAGCAGACCTATATCCCGATGGCGGTGATACTGGCCATGCTGATCCTGGGAGAACGGGTGGGCTGGCGCTCGCTGGCTGCCATTGGGGTGGCGTTTTCCGGTGTTCTGGTATTGAGCTTCGACCCGCTGATGCTGAGCCAACTGAACGTGCTTGGCATTGCGTTACTTTCGGCGCTGTTCCAGGCAATGGGCTCGGTCTACATGCGCGGCATCAAGGGTATTGGTGTATTCAGCTTTCAGGCCTGGACTGCCATCATTTCCTTGCCGGTGCTCATACTCTCCTCGCTGTTGCTCGAAACCGGGCAGTGGCAAATGCTGAGCACTGCGCCCGCGCTGGACTGGGCCAGCGTTGCCTACTCGGCGCTGGCCGCTTCCATCGTCGGCCATGGCCTGTTTTTCTTCCTTGTCCAACGCCACCCGGTTTCAGCCATCATGCCTTACCTCTTGCTGACGCCGCTGATGGCTGTGGTGTTTGGCGTGGTGATCTGGGGCGACCGGCCCGGGTACCGGCTTCTGATTGGCGGCGCACTGGTACTGACCGGCATCCTCATTATTACCCTGCGGGCCAGGCAGAAGAGTCTGAAGCATCCCGGGATGAGCTAGGAGCCTGTCCGAGAATAGATAACCTACTGCGGAAAAGCCATTTTGGCCCATTTTTCCGCTCATTTTCGTTAAATATGAGTCACTATTCGCCTCAAATGACCAAAAAAATGGACTCAAAATGGCTTCCCCTCGCTACGGCTTCTATTCTCGGACAGGCTCCTAGAACGGCCAGATCAACGGCGCCAGTATGACCGCTACTACGCCCAGAGTCAGATTCAGCACGACACCGATACGCGCATAATCCGAAAAACGATAGCCTCCCGGACCATAGACCATCAGGTTGGTCTGGTAGCCGATCGGTGTGGCGAAACTCGCCGAGGCTGCCATCATAATGCAGGCGATGTACGGCCACGGGCTGACACCCATGCTTTCCGCCGCTGCCAATGCAATCGGAAAGATCAGCACAGCGGCTGCGTTGTTGGTGATCACTTCGGTCATCATACTGGTGATGGTGTACACCGCGATCAGCGCCAGCCAGGGGTGGTTCCCGGCCAGTGCCAGCCAGGCGTGCGCTACCCCCAGCGCCGCTCCCGAGATCGACATGGCCGCGCCGATGCCCATCGCCGCGCCGATGACCACCAGCACATTCCAGTCGATGCTGGCGCGCGCCGAGTTTACTCCGGTACAGCCCGTCGCAATCATCAAAATGGCTGCGACCAAGGCTGCATGCAGCATCGGCAATATGCCCAGAGCGGCGGTCAGAACCATGGCCGAAAGTATGCCCATGGCCAACCAGGCTTTGTCATGCCGCGGCAGCTTGGCATGGGTCAGTTCACTGATCAGCAGAAAATCGCGCGAGTTCTTGTTCTGTTTCTGAAATGAGAGCCGGGTTTCCAGTAGCAGAATATCGCCCGGCTTCAGCACGATATCCCCCATCTTGCCGGGCAGGCGCTCGCCATTACGGGCCACTGCGATGACCACTGCGTCATAACGCGAACGAAAGCGGCTGTCGCGAATGGTTTGTCCGATGACCGGACTGGTATCCGAGACAGCAACCTCGACCAGGCGTCGATCGGCGCGGGGTTCATCCAGTTTGAAGATCTGGTCGGGAGCGGGGATCAGCCCGCGCAAACGCAGGATATCGATGACTGAATCCACTACGCCAATGAATACCAACCGGTCTTCGGCGCGTAGCACTTCGGCCGAAGATACCGCCGGCAACAGGCTGCCGGCTCGCTCGATCTCGGCCAGAAATGCGCCCGGCAAATGGCGCAATCCCGCCTGTTCTATGCTGCGGCCTACCAGCGGGCTGTCGGCCTGGACCAGCATCTCAATCGCATATTCACGCAGTTCGTCACCGAACCGCAACGGTGGTTTGCGCTCAGGCAGCAGCCAATGCCCTAACCCGAGCACAATGACGATGCCAACCAGCGCCGAAGGCAGACCCAGCGCACCAATCTCGAAAAATCCCATGGGTCCCAGACCGGTCGAGCCCAATACCATGCCATGCACGATCAGGTTGGTGCTGGTGCCAATCAGTGTGCAGGTGCCGCCCAGGATGCTGGCGTAGCTCAATGGAATCATCAGCTTGGACACGGAAATACCACAGCGGCGGCTCCAGTCTTCCACTACCGGAATCATCATTGCCACCACCGGTGTATTGTTCAGGAAGGCACTGATGGCGGTGACCGGCAGCATCAACCTCACCTGTGCGGCAACGACGGATTTTGGGCGCCCCAGCAAACGGGCGGCCAGGGCGTGCACCGCGCCGGTGTCGACCAGGCCGGCCACCACGACATAAAGCACACCAACGGTCACCAGACCAGGGTTGGCCATTTCGGACAAAGCCTGATCGGCGGAGAGCACGCCGGAAAGCAGTAATACGGTCAGGGAAGTTACCAGGATGAGCTCCGGGGCGAGAGGGGTCCAGATCAGCACTGCGACCGTAACGATAACGACTGCCAGTGTTAACCAGGCATCAAACCCCACGATCATATCTCCCCACAAAACGCCGCTGAATGACAGCCTCGATCGCCGGGCAGGAGCCGGGCGTCGGATCTCACGGCATGAGGATAGCGGAGTGGCGATTTGGTGGGAAGAAAATTCAAACGCCGGTTGCCGGCTTTACGGGCTTTCATTTGTGACCATTGTGGACTAACCTGCAGCGCACTGGCATCCGCGTCACACTTGGACATCATAAGCGAGTGTCCTGGACTGTTTACATCATCCGTTGCAACGACGAAACCCTCTATACCGGTGTTACGACCGACGTGACGCGGCGCTTCGAGGAGCACTGTCATCGTCCCCGTGGGGCAAAATTTTTTCATGGAAGGAGGCCCCGTGAAGTGGTCTACACCGAAACGGGGCACACCCGGAGCAGCGCCTGCAAGCGTGAAGCAGCCATCAAGAAACTCAAACGTGAAGAGAAGTTGCGCCTGATTGCTCTCTTTGAGGGATCACGCGAGCGGAATCTGACAACACAAGGTGTTAATGCGCTAGAATCCGGCGCAATGCCTCTCGTCTCCAGGAAAAAGCCATGAGTCGTATCCGGGTCGTGCGGTTCGTCGTGCTCACGCTCTGCCTGCTGGCGTTGTGCCCGATGGCCCTCGCTGCCGCCTCACCGGAACAATCACTGGCCGGCGAATTCGATGCCTGGTTTCACCAGGAGCTGCGTGAGGACAATGTCCTCGGTGCGGCCTTTGCCATCGTATCGCGCGAAGGTATTATCCGCATCGGTACGGGCGGTTATACCGATACCGGCCGCAAACAGGCAATCAATGAGGATACCGCGTTTCGACTCGCCTCGGTGTCAAAGACCTTCGCCGCTGAACTGACGGCGCTGATGGTGCAGGACGGACGCCTGCGCTGGGATGATCCGGTTACGATGTATTTGCCCGGGTTTCACATCAAGGGCGATGCCAGCAAAATCCATATCCGCGATTTGCTCGGACAAAGTACCGGACTGGTGCCTCACGCCTACGACAACCTGATCGAAGAAGGTCTGTCGGCCGCGGAAATTCAAAGCAGGCTGGCCAATTTGTCGCTCGTGTGCGTGCCGGGTGAGTGTTTTTCCTACCAGAACAGTGTTTTCAGCCTGATCGAGCCAGTGGTCGAAAAAGTCGCCGCCAATTCCTATGCCAATCTGATCGATCAACGCATTTTCAAACCACTGCATATGGACACTGCTTCGGTTGGATACGATGCGTTCATGGCTAACAGCAATCGCGCCGAGCCGCATGTTTTGCGCAATGGCCAGTGGAAAACCATTCCAGTTCTGCCCAATTACTATCGCGTCGCTCCGGCGGCAGGGGTCAATGCCAGCGTGCGGGACATGGCCAAGTGGCTGATGGCCCAACTCGGCGCCAATCCGGTCGTGATTGCACCACAGATGGTGAGCATTGTGACCACCCCCCGCGTGCGCACGCCCAGGGACATGTACCGCAAAGAGTGGAGGCGTATTCTTACCGATGCGCACTATGGCCTCGGCTGGCGCGTTTACCAGATCGGCAATGAGCAAATTGTCTATCACAGTGGCTGGGTTGCGGGCTACCGCGCCGATGTGGCCTGGTCCGCCAGTCACAACATTGGCATTGCCGTGTTGATGAATGTGGAAAGCACCAGCATCAATAAACTGACGACACGGTTTTGGGAATTGGCCTTCGCCAGATTGAAGCCTTCGCCAAAGCTTGTTTCACGTTAACCTCCCTGAATTGCGAGGAACTAAATGCGCCTGAAATTGTGCTTTTTTCTGCTATTGCCTGTCGTCATTCTCTCGGCCTGTGAATCCCGGACCGATGCCCACCCCGCCGCACAAAAAAGCGCTGCACCGGAAGGCGGATATGCCGATGTGGTGGTCCGCGATGCTGCGGTCTACACGCTGAACCAGGAACAACCGTGGACGGAGGCCGTCGCGATACGGGGCGGAGAAATCGTCAAGGTAGGCAGTAACCTGGAGGTGGAACCCTGGATCGGACCCGAAAGCCACGTCATCTCGCAACCCGGCGGACTGGTTCTGCCGGCGTTCCAGGACGCACATACTCATCCGCTAGCATCCGGCGTGGATCATTTTGACTGCAGCCTGGACATCCAGCCGCAGACGCAACAGGCTTACCTGGATAAAGTCAGCGAGTGTGCCAAGGCCATGCCTGATCGTGAATGGATATCGGGCGGAGGTTGGTTGGTTACCGCCTTCCCTCCGGATGGCATTCCCGACAAATCGTTGCTCGATAAAGTCGTGGCCGACCGTCCCGTGGTGTTTTTCTCGGCCGATGGCCATACCGCATGGACCAACAGCCGGGCGCTGGAAATAGCGGGTATCACAGCACAGACGCCTGACCCGCAGAACGGCCGCATCGACCGCGATCCCGCAAATGGCGAGCCGGTAGGCAGTTTCCAGGAAGCAGCCATGGATCTGATTCGCGCTCACCTGCCGCCGCCTCCGCAAAGCCAGATTGACGAAGGTATGCGTTACACCATTGACTATTTGCACAGCCTGGGCATCACCGCCATGCAGGAGGCTCATGCCAGCATCGATCCCGAAGACCCGTTGCAGGCCTTGCCTACCTATCGCCGCTTTGCCGATAGCGGCGAGCTGCAGATGCATACCGTGATATCACTTGGCTGGGATAACGATAAAGGACTGGAACAGATCCCGGACCTGGTCAACGCCCGAGAACGTTACAACGGCGGCTTGCTCAATACCGATACCGTCAAAATTTTTCTCGACGGCGTGGTTGAACCCCGCACGGCCGCCTTGCTGCAGGACTATACGGACCAGCCAGGTTACAAGGGTGAGCTACAGGTGCCGCCAGAGCTTCTGAACGAGGCCGTAGCCCGCCTCGACGCAGAAGGATTCCAGGTGCATATGCATGTCATTGGCGATGCTGCGGTGCGAGAGGGACTGGATGCCATCCAGTTTGCCCTGCAGCGCAATGGTCCGGACAACGGGCGTCACCACCTTGCTCACGTGGAATTCGTGAACCCGGCGGATATTGGGCGTTTCGCTGAATTGAATGTGACCGCCACGTTCTCGCCGCTGTGGGCCGTCGAAGATACGTTACCTCACCGAGCTCACACTGCCACGCGTCGGTCCGGAGCGTTACCAGTGGACCTACCCCATCAACAGCATATTACAGGCCGGTGGCCGCATCGCATTTGGCTCGGACTGGAACGTGTCTTCGCCCGACCCGCTGCTGGCCATCGAAACAGCAGTCACCAGGGTCGACCCGATAAATGGCAGATACGCCGGTATTTCTGCCGCAGCAGCGCATCACACTGGAGCAGGCCATCGCGGCTGCTACCATCAACGCTGCTTACGTCAACCACCTGGATGACCGCACCGGCAGTATCGAAGTGGGCAAGCTCGGCGACCTGGTCATTCTCGACACCAACCTGTTCAAGGTCGATCCCTCGGCGATTTCTGACGCCAAAGTCGTCGCCACTTTGTTCGGCGGGGAAGTGGTCTATCAAAGCGGCGCCCCATAGGCCACAATAGCGCCGATGTCACTCTTCGAAGAACTCAAACGGCGCAACGTGGTGCGGATGGCTGTGCTGTATGCCGTGGCCAGCTGGCTGATCCTGCAAATCGCGGATGTCCTGTTTGATCAGCTCGACGTGCCGGCCTGGGCCTTTCGCCTGGTGCTGGGCATGCTGGCCCTGGGCTTTCCCTTTGCGCTCCTTTTTTCGTGGATATTCGAACTCACACCGGAAGGTCTGAAGCGCGAACGTGACGTCGATCGAACTCAATCGATCACGCATCAGACCGGACACAAAATCAATATTACGATCATCGTGCTGCTGGTGCTGGCCATCGGTGGCCTGATCGCCAACCGCTTGATTCCCCAGCAACCCACCGTTGTGCAAACCAGTACCGGTGAGGCCGGCGGCGCCGAATCCGCAACGGCCTCCACCGCTTCGCCCACGCAGTCCGGCAAAGATCATTCGATCGCAGTGTTGCCGTTCGTGAACATGAGCGGCGATCCGGACAACGAATATTTTTCCGACGGCTTGTCCGAGGAGTTGCTGAACTCGCTGGCGCAGATCCGCGAACTGAAAGTCACCGGCCGTACTTCGTCTTTTGCATTCAAAGGTCAGAACCTGGACCTGCGCGAGATCGGTGAGCGCCTCGACGTCGCCAACGTGCTGGAGGGCAGTGTGCGCAAGGCCGCCAACCGCGTGCGCATCACGGCGCAATTGATCAAGACCAGCGACGGCTATCATCTTTGGTCCGAAACTTTCGACCGCGAACTGGACGATATCTTTGCCATTCAAGAGGAGATCGCCCAAAAGGTCGCCGCGGCTCTCAGCATCACCTTATTGGGCGGACCGGCGGAGGCCGCAGGCGAGACGCACAACACAGAAGCCTATCAGGCCTACCTGCGCGGGGCGCATGTGTTCCGGCGGCGCCGGATGATCCCGACAGCCTGCAGGCGGCGCGGACGTTTTTCGAACAGGCGCTGGCGCTGGACCCCAACTACATTTCCCCCTTGTACGGCATGTTCCATTACTGGGATCGAATGAATCGCAATGGCAATGGCGCCTTCGATGTCACGGCCGGGGAAATGAAAAAAATCGCCGATAAACTGCAGCAACTCGCGCCCGGCAGCATGGAGGCCCTGCTGGCCCAGGCGCTCAGCAGTCAGCCGTTCCCTTGACCGGCTCAAACGGCCACTTGCTTTGTACCGGGAAGCACGGGATCGCTACCCCGGCAGCGTCGCATGACCAACATCAGTTACGGCGCCGCGCGTGTTGTTTCCATTGATCATCCTGAAGAAGCTCTGGCAGCCGTAAAAGCCGGCATAGAGCCTGGACCCCCTGTCTCTCGATGCTCTGACCCGGCTCAGCGCTATCGAAATGGCAACTCGGACATTGCAGCGAGGTGAAAGCACCTTGCCGATCGCGCGCTCAAAATTGAACCGGATTATGGGCGGGTGCGTGGCTAACGTGGCCTATTGCCTTCTGATCAGTGGTAAGGATCCCGCCGAAGCCATGAGTTGGCTGGAACAGGAGCCGGTTGGATCTGGATGCGCAGGACGGGTGAAGCCATCGCCCTGCACCGTCTCGAGCCGGCAGCAGGAAGCCGAGCAGCAGGTGAAGCAGATGATTGACCGATTACGCCGATACGGCTTCCTACCAGTACGCGCAAGTCTATGCCCAATGGGGTCAGGTTGAAACGGCGCTGGACTGGCTGCAAAAGGCGCTGGAGGTACATGACCCCGGCATCCTCGGCATCGGCGTCGACCACCTGCTTGACCCATTGAGGAAGGAACCCCGCTTTCAGGTAATGCTGCAGCAAGCGGGATTGGCAAATTTGAGGTCAGAGTAAAAGCTCATTTGGGCGCATTCAGAACAAAAGCCATGCTTTGGTGAGTTTTTACTCTGACCCCAAATAGCGGGAGATTGAGTTTGCCGGAACAGCAATCCATCGTTTTTTCATTGTTCCTGATTTTCACCGGGGCTGCGCTGACAGCAACCCTGGCGCTGTATGCCCGCCAGGCCCTGATCATCGGTTATATCTTTCTGGGCGTCGCACTGGGACCGTGGGGGCTGGCCTGGGTCGCCGACACCCGCCTGATTGCCGAAATCGCCGAGGTGGGCATCATCTTCCTGTTGTTCCTGCTCGGCCTGAACCTGTCTCCGCAAAAGCTCCTGGTGTTGCTCAGGCAAACCACGCTGGTCACGCTGATCACCTCGATTGCGTTTTGCATCGCAGGATGGATACTGGCGTGGGCGTTTGGGTTTTCCTTCGCTGAATGCCTGCTGGTTGGCGTCACGGCAATGTTTTCCAGCACCATCATCGGCATCAAGCTGTTGCCCACCACGGTGCTGCACCACCGCCATACGGGCGAGGTCATCATCAGCGTGCTGCTGCTGCAGGATTTCATCGCCATCTTCGTGCTGATGGCGCTGCAGGGCCTGGAATCCGCCGGGGTTGCGTCCGGGCACACGCTGCTGCGTGACGTCGGCTTGCTGATACTCGCCCTGCCAGCCTTCGTTGCGGTCGCCTACGGGTTGGAACGCTATGTGCTGCTGCCGCTGTTTCGGAAGTTTGACCGGGTTCAGGAATTCGTCTTCCTGCTGACTCTGGCGTGGTGCCTGGGCATTGCCCAATTGGCGCAATCCATGGGGCTTTCGTACCAAATCGGCGCCTTTATTGCCGGCATTATCGTGGCCACCAACCCCATTGCGCTGTTCATTGCGGAAAGCCTGAAGACCTTGCGGGATTTTTTCCTGGTGTTGTTTTTCTTTGCGCTCGGCGCCAGCCTCAATCTGGAAATCGTAACCGAAGTGGCGTTGCCTGCGCTGATATTGGGCATCGCGATGCTGGCGCTCAAACCGCCCATCTACCGTTTCGCCATCGGCCGGGTCGCCGAGACCCCCAAGCTCGCCTGGGAAACCGGCTGGCGCCTGGGCCAGATGAGCGAGTTCTCCCTGCTGATTACATTCCTGGCCCTACAAAATCCTTACATCGGGCCGCAGGTTGTATTCATGATCCAGCTCGCCACCTTGATCACCTTTGTTGGTTCATCGACTATTGTCGTGTTGCGCTTTCCGACCCCGGTGGCCGTATCGGATCGGTTGCGCAGGGACTGAAGATAACCGGCCCGCTCAAGTTGATCTACCGCTGATCAAAACTGCGCGGTCAGGTGGCCTGGCGCTTTTCAAATGGAATGCGGATGCTGATGGTCAAGCCATGCGGCTCGGTGTTGCTCAGGCGAAAGGAATGCTGGTTGCCGTAAAGTGCGTGCAGCCGTTCACGGGTATTTCGGAGTCCGACGCCCGAAGCGTCGGGAATCTCCCCGTCGCGCAATTCAACTCCAGGGCCGTCATCGCTGACCTCGATCAGCAGATCGCCGGCAAACACTTTCGCTGCAATTCGCAGGTGCCCATCCTCTTCCGAGCGGGCGATGCCATATTTGATGGCGTTTTCCACCAGCGGCTGCAGCAGCAGGCTGGGAATCATGGCTTCCTGTGCCTGATCACCGACATCGATCAGCAAATTGAGATGATCCTCGAAACGCACCTTTTCGATATCCAGATAAAGTTGCAAAGCCGCCAGTTCCTGTTTCAGCGTGATCTTCTGCATCGGGTCGTTGTCCAGCGAATAGCGCAGAAAACTCGACAGGCGGCTGACCATGCGGTTGGCCAGTTCCGTGTGCTGTTCCAGGATCAGGGTCGAAATGGCGTTCAGGGTATTGAACAGGAAATGCGGGTTGAGCTGATAACGCAGCATTTTCAACTGTGCTTCGTGGGCCATGGCGGCTGATTTCAGTGCGCCTTCGCGCACTTCCTGGAATATGCGGTAATATTTGAACGCGAAATACAGGGCACTCCACGCCAGCATCACCGTCCAGCCGGAAACATAGCCCTCAAGAAAAGAAACCTTCTCGTACATCTCCATCGCTTTCGGACCCATCTTTTCGGCCCATTCATGCATGTCCTTGGCTTCCTCGATCCAGTGGTAGTAGAGATAGGAGCGGGAACCCATCCACAGGTAACCCGCAGCAAAACTGCCGCCGAGAAAGGCGATTACCTGTATCCAAATGGCTCGATTCCACAGCCGGAGATAGAGCAGGCGCAAGCCCAGAGAGATGACAATGGCGATCACGGTGATCACCGCGACGTAATAGCCATAGTTGGGCGCGATGTCGTCCAGCATCGCTACCGTTAGCGCATACTTGCCGATCAAGCCCCAGATCGCCCAGCCACTGAGATGCAGCACCCAAAACAGATGCGTTTGATCCTCAAGCCATTTCCTGATATTCATCGCGCAATTCTACACGCTTGAGGCCAATAACCGGCGGCAGTTCGTCGATGGGGGGCGGCAATTCGACTGATTGTGTCTTCGTTTCAACGAAGACCCCGTGCCAGGGACGGGTCAGCTGCGGGGATTGGCCAATTGTCCGACACAACTGTGGCAGGAAGCGTCAACCCCGGCCTGAACGCATTTTTCCATTCAGCGCATCCCGGCGCACACTCATGCGGGCAAGCCATCGAAGAAATCGACCACGCCGGTTTCCAGTGAGTACTCTGCACCCACCACCACCAGCCCGTCGCAGCGGATCAACTGCTCCAGTATTTGTGAACCGTGCCGCAAGTGGTTTGCCGAGGCGCAAATATTGGCCCGAACCGCTTGCTGCACCAGTGCCTCCGGGGTATGTCGCAGCTCCGTCTTGAGCAACGATTCCACCGCCGGCCTGACGCGGTCCACGATGGAACGAAGATTCGCCGACTGGACTTCCGTCGGCCGCCCCATTTCTTCAATGGTAGCCAGGATCGCACCGCACATGGAATGGCCCAGGACCACGACCAGGCGCGTGCCGAAACGCTCGGCCGCAAATTCGACGCTGCCAACCTGCGAAGGCGCAACGATGTTTCCGGCCACGCGGATGACGAACAGGTCACCCAGTCCCTGATCAAAAACCAGTTCGGCGGGCACCCTGGAGTCTGAACATCCCAAGATAATGGCGAAGGGCGCCTGGCTTTCGATTAGCGTTCCGGGGTGTTTGTGGCCGGGCTGAAATCTCTGGTTTGGAAGGTCAGATACAAAACGCAGGTTGCCTTGTTTCAGGCGCTCCAGTGCTTCTGCTGCTGAAATCATCGCTTGCTTATCCTCTTTTACCAGTTCCCAGCCGGCAGAGGCCGGCTTGCTGGTGACTCAGATTACCCGAAAACCAGCGACGGGAGCACGCTGTCAGGCGCCAATATTTGGAACTGCCCACTAGCCCCAGGGAACATGGATCAATGTAAATCCTTCCGCAGTCAACTATGCTAGGTAATAGCTATGAAGGTCAGGACTAGTCACTTAAGCAGCTTGCTCGGCGCGCTTTTGCTGCTCTCGTTGGTGCTCGCGGTCGCATGGCCGAGTGGGGCTGAAGCGCCCTCCGTGCTGGCGCTTGAGATCGATGGCGCCATCGGCCCGGGAGTCGCCGACTACCTGACGCGTGCCATCGAGAGCGCCAACCAGGCGCCGCTGCCTCCGGCATTGATCCTGATTACGATGGACACCCCCGGCGGCCTCGTGACCAGCTTGCGCGACATCAACCTGGCCATACTCGCTTCACGCATTCCCATTGCCTGTTTCGTCTACCCGCCTGGATCGCGGGCAGCCAGCGCCGGAACATACATCCTCTATGCCTGCCACATTGCGGCGATGGCGCCGGCGACCACGCTGGGTGCAGCCACACCCGTCCAGATCGGTACACCTGCGCCAGGCCCCGGAAAAAAAGAAGCGAAGGAACAACAGCCGCCCGCAATGGAAAAGAAGATTCTCAATGATGCCATCGCTTACATCCGCAGCCTGGCGCAATTGCGTGGCAGAAATCCGGAGTGGGCCGAACTGGCAGTGCGGGAAGCCGCCACTTTGACGGCGGCAGAAGCGCTCGAGCAAAACGTCATTGACCTCGTGGCCGCAACACCGGCAGAACTGGTGGCCGCGCTCAATGGCCGGGAAATTCAATTGGGCGGCAAGTCGGTAACGCTTAACACGCAAGACGCTGCGATCATTGCAGCCGGCCCCGACTGGCGCAACCGCTTCCTGTCAACGATCACCGATCCCAACATTGCGTATATTCTATTGATGCTGGGAATCTACGGGTTGTTGTTCGAGCTCTATCACCCGGGCATTGGCGTAGCCGGCGTAACCGGGGGCATCTCGCTGTTGCTGGCCCTGTTCGCCTTTCACCTGCTGCCGGTGAACTTCGCCGGCGCTGCCCTGTTGCTTCTGGGAGCCGGCATGCTGGTGGCGGAAGCGATGATGCCCAGTTTCGGCATTATCGGCGTCGGCGGCGTGGCGGCCTTTGTCATCGGTTCGATCTTTCTGCTGGACACCGATTTTCAGCCTTTCCGGATTGCGCTGCCACTGATTGCCGCGGTCGCCGGGGTGTCGGTCCTGCTTCTGACCGTGGTACTGGGGCTGGTCTGGCGGGGGCGCAAGCGGCCGGTGGTCAGCGGCCAGGAAGCAATGATCGGCGCGGAAGTCCGCGCATTGGAGGAATTCGAGGGCGGTAAGGGTCACGTCCTGATGGATGGAGAAATTTGGGAAGCCGGGTCAGCAGACCGGCTCAAGCGCAACCAGCTTGCGGTGGTAACCGCCATCGAAGGCCTGATGTTGCGCGTACGGGCAAGAGATAAAGAGGAAACGGAAAATGGAACAGATATTCGGTAGCGGCTCCTGGTTTACGGTGGCATTCGTAGTGCTGGTCTTCGTGGTTCTATCGCGGATGTTCCGTGTATTGCGTGAATACGAACGCGGCGTGGTTTTTCTGTTGGGCCGTTTCTATCGGGTGAAAGGACCTGGCCTGGTGATCTTATTTCCGGTCGTTCAACAGATGGTGCGCGTGAGTTTGCGCACCGTGGTGATGGACGTGCCGACACAGGACGTCATTACCCGCGACAATGTGTCGGTAAAAGTCAACGCGGTGATTTACTTCCGCGTGGTCGATGCGCAAAAAGCCATTATCAACGTCGAAAACTTCCACGAGGCAACCAGCCAGCTCGCGCAAACGACGCTGCGCTCTGTGCTCGGCCAACACGAACTGGATGAGTTGCTGGCCGACCGTGAAACGCTCAATTCGGACATCCAGAAAATTCTCGATACGCGCTCCGATGTCTGGGGCATCAAGGTTTCCAACGTCGAAATCAAGCATGTGGATCTGGACGAATCGATGATCCGCGCCATTGCGCGGCAGGCAGAATCAGAACGAACCCGCCGCGCCAAGGTCATCCATGCGACCGGCGAGATGGAAGCCGCGCAGCAACTGGTGACTGCGGCGGAACGGCTGGCCGATTCACCCAACGCGATCATGTTGCGCTATCTGCAAACCCTGACAGAAATCTCGGTCGAGAAAAACTCGACCATCGTATTCCCGCTGCCGCTGGAACTGCTCAAGGGCCTGACCGGGCAGGAACGCGAAGAGAAGAAATAAAGGCGGTCAAAGCCCCCTGACCGGCACAATCAGAACCGGAAGCGTGGACTTGCGCAGCAGCCCGCCGCTGACGCTGCCGACCAGTGCGTCGAACAACAGGCCATGGCCGTGACTACCGGCTACAATCAGTTCCGCGTCCAGGCGCTTGGCCTCGCTCAATATGGTTTTTACCGGGTCACCCTGGGCGATCTGCGCGCTTGCATTGACGCCAACATCGACCAGTTGCTTGACCAGCCCGGCCAACTGCTCCTGCTCATCCAGATACCGCTCGGACAATTCCTGGGGCTCCAGCACCGGATTGAATTCCGGGCCGGCAATGCTGGGCAGTGGAATGACGACGTGCAAGAGATAGACTTCAGCGTCCGTGGCCGTCGCCACGCGGTGAACTGCTTCGATCACGTATCCAGAGGCCCTGGAAAGATCAACCACAGCGAGTAGTTTCATATCTCACCTCCTTTGCGGCGAGTCAAGCCGGCGGCTGGTTCTGCCAACCCGTTATGATTGTACGGCCCGCACGGGTCCTGCCTGTGCAATTTTTAGTCGTTGCTTGACCAGGAGCAGCTTGCCCTCGATTATTCTCACAAGCTGTTCCACGCCATAATGCGGTTTCCCGACAGTGGTCGCAAATGCCCTTCCGTTGTATGTTAGGCAAGTCGAGACGCCTGAATAAAAGTGATGAACGGCGCCCGTGACAGAGCGCCAGACCATCGAAAGCACCGGAGAAAGATCATTCCAGACATTAGCCACGTTGCGAAACACTACGCTCACGGGGCTCTGCTCGAGGCCATTCAGACGAGCCTGCAAAAGCTGGGCAAGACCCCTGACAGTGTCAAGGTTGAAGACCTCAGCGGGATCGATGAGTTTCATATCGGCGGACGGACAGCGACCGAAGCCCTTCTTGACCAATTGGATATCGGCGCCGGGCATTGTGTTCTGGATGTGGGTTGCGGCCTCGGCGGAGCAAGCCGCTTCGCGGCGCAACGATACGGCTGTCGGGTAAGTGGCATCGACGTCACGCAGGAATATGTCGAAACGGGGCAAGTCCTGTGCTCCTGGGTCGGTCTGGGCGACCGGATTTGCCTTGAAACAGGCGACGCCACTGCTCTTTCTTACCCGGATGAAGCCTTCGACCGTGCCTACATGCTGCACGTGGGAATGAACATCGCCGACAAGCACTCCCTCGCCCGCGAACTTCACCGCGTGCTCCGGCCCGGCGGCATGTTTGGAATTTTTGACGTGATGCGCAGCGGCGAAGGCGAGCTGGCGTATCCAGTACCGTGGGCTACCGGGCCCGAGGACAGCGCAGTGGCCACCCCGGAACAGTACAAAACCGCATTGGAGGCTGCGGGTTTACGGATCATCGCGGAACGCAACCGCAGTGATTTTGCACTCGCCTTCTTTGCCAAAATGCAGGCAAACGTAGCCCGCGCCGGAGGAGCACCGCCACTCGGCGTACACATCCTGATGGGCGACACGGCGGCTCAGAAGGTGAAAAATGTGATCAAGAACATATCCGCCGGGCTCATCGCTCCGATCGAGCTTATCGCCGCAAAAGGCGGCTGCGTTGGAGCCAGCGACCTGTAACAGCCAGATGCGCCCTCGCTCTGACCCGGCAAGCGAGACACCTGCCGCGAGCCATGGTATAAATCTGCGATGAGCTTTGTGCGCACATCTTTCCCGGTCGGCCCGCTGCAGTGCAATTGCACCGTGCTGGGCGATACCGACACCGGCGCTGGTTACGTGTTCGATCCCGGTGGCGATGCTGACCGCATCATGACCGCAGTCACCGACCTCGGCCTGAACATCATCGGCATCGTGCATACGCACGCTCACCTCGACCATATCCTGGCGGCCGGCGAAATCCGCCGGCAGACCGGGGCACCGATCTGGCTGCACCGCTCCGATCAGTTTTTGTGGGCTTCTCTCGAGCAGCAGTGCCAGGCATTCGGCGTACCGTACACACCGCAGCCCGATCCCGACCATTGGCTGGAGGACGAACAGGACCTGTCCTGCGGCGGAATATGCATTCATACGCCCGGGCATACCGAAGGCTCCAGCAGCTTTTACTTTGAAGATGCCGGCCTGTTATTGGCGGGCGACACGCTGTTTTTGGGTTCGGTGGGCCGCACTGACTTTCCAGGCGGTGACTGGCATAAGCTGCAACAGTCCATTCAGCGGCGCCTGTACACACTCGATGAAGCCGCAGTGGTCGTAACCGGTCACGGCCCTGAAACCAGTATCGGGCGGGAAATGCGTCAGAATGCATTCGTGCGCGCAGGCGCATGAAAGCCGTTCGGCCTGAATAAGACCGAAGTCGCCCTTTACCATCGGATTTTCTGGCGCATCGTGCCGTTCCTGTTCCTGTGCTACGTGGTGGCCTTCCTCGACCGCGTCAATATCGGCTTTGCCAAGCTGCAGATGGCGGGGGAATTGGGCTTCAGTGACGCGGTATACGGCTTTGGCGCAGGTATTTTCTTCATCGGCTATTTCATTTTCGAAGTGCCGAGCAATCTGCTGCTGGAAAAGGTCGGCGCGAAATTCTGGATCGCCCGCATCATGATGACCTGGGGCATCATTTCCGCCTGCATGATGCTGGTTGAAACCAAGTTCTGGTTTTATACCTTGAGATTTCTGCTCGGCGCCGCCGAGGCCGGGTTCTTTCCCGGCGTCATTCTGTACCTGACGTATTGGTTTCCGGCTGCACAGCGATGCCGAATGACTGCACTGTTCCTGACTGCCGTGGCGATTTCCAACGTCATCGGCGCGCCCATATCGGGTTCCATCATGCAGTTCATGGATGGCGCCCATGGCTGGCAGGGCTGGCAGTGGTTGTTCCTGCTGGAAGGAATCCCCTCGGTATTGCTTGGCTTCCTGGTGCTGGTCTGGCTTCCCGACGGGCCACAAAAAGCCGCATGGCTAAACGATGCCGAACGGGCGCTGGTGCAGCGGCACCTGGCCGAGGATGAGGCGGCCAAGACTTCCTGGAGATTGCGTCACCGGCTTAACGATGTGTTCCGCGATGGCCGCGTGTGGGCGCTGGCGGTGGTCTACCTGTGCATGATGCATGGATTCTACGGCGTCAATTTCTGGATGCCCACCATCATCCAGGAACTGGGTATCGACCAGCACGACTATCTGAAGGTCGGCCTGTTGAGCATGGTGCCGTGGGGCGTGGCGGCCGTGGCCATGGTTCTGATCGGCAGTCATTCGGACCGCAGCGGCGAGCGGTTCTGGCACGCGATCGTGCCGATTCTGCTGGCCGCGGCAGGTTTGCTCGGCCTGGCCCTGGTCGGCCATGCACCGCTGCCATCCATGGTTTGCCTGACGCTGATCGCATCCGGCCTGCTGACCGCGGTTTCAGTGTTCTGGTCCATTCCGGCAGCGTTCCTGTCCGGTACCGCAGCCGCAGCCGGTATCGCCTGGATCAATTCAGTAGGCAACCTCGGCGGATTTTTTGGCCCCGAACTGATCGGCCGCATCCGCACCGCCACCGATTCCACCGAGATGGCGTTCTATGCCCTTACCGCGATCATGCTGCTGGGCGCCGTGGTGCTGATGGTGCTGAAGAGCAAATCCGCAACTTCGAGCGGATAGGCGATCTCCCGCCCTTGTGGTTTCATCCGGCACCGGTTCCCGGCCAAGGCCAGAACCGCAAACTGGCGCAAGGCCAGCGCATTAGCTTGTCTTATTCATAAAATCCTGCAATTGCTGACGGTATTGCGCTAACGCCCTGGTTCCAGCCGCAGTCAATTTACAGACAGTCAGCGGAAGTTTGCCCTTAAAGGTCTTCTGTATCTTTACATAACCAGCATTTTCAAGTTTGCTGAGGTGTGCGGAGAGGTTCCCTTTGGTCAAATCCGTCTCGCGCTGCAGAAAGAGGAAGTCTGCGCTTTCAACAGTGGACAAGATCGTAACGATCAGCAAACGTGCTGGCTCATGGATCAAACGATCCAGTTCAGTCACACGACGCAGATCGTCACTCATTATCCCCCTCCTCGTCTGCAGGCATTGGATTGTCACGTACATAGCCCTGAAGCACAAAACCGCCAGTGACCATCATCGTGATTCCAAGCAGATCAAAAAACAGCCCAAGACCAAATGACCGGGACAAACCACTCAGCGACAAGCCAACACCAAGCAATATCGAGAGTCCGCCCAAAATATAAAACCGCATCAATCCTCCGGATGATTTCGCACGTACGGCTATAAATACCAGGCCCATGATCAAGCCCGTTGCTAGAACCGTTGAATCCAATCCAGGAAGATGGGACAACATGAGTATTAACAAGACCATGCCCGCCAGTATTATTGTCATAACCAAATAACGGCGCTGGGTCCCTTCTTTATCACCTGCCCGGTACTCCACAAAGCCGGTGCGCGGATACGTAAGACGAGCCTTCAATGTATTAACCAGCCGCTGCATGCCGAGGACTCCACCCATCATTGTCAGTACCATAATCACGGCCACGGCTGTTCCGGCTGTGGAATCTTCGCCCAAATAGCCCATCAAGCTAAGAAACATTCCGAGCAATAAAAACAATCCGCCGAATACAAGTTCCACGATTCCATCCGAGTACCAATAGCGCCTTACGCGCTTGTCGACATCCAATATTCTCTTTGCCATTATTCTCTCCTTATGCAAACTGGTTTGCTATACAAACTAGTTTACGAAAACAATAAACCTGCCTCCAGACTTTGTCAAGAGGAACAAAAAAACCCGACTTCAAAAGTCGGGCTTGATGAAATATTCGACTTTATTGCAGGCAGCCAATTACTTGATTGACTGCGCCTTGCGGTCCACTTTGCGTGTGGGCGATCTCCCGCCCTTGCGGTTCTATAACAACTTCCGCATGCCCTGTTCCAGCCCGCTGATGGTCAGCGGAAACATGCGCTGCTCCATCAATTCGGACATGATGCGTATGGAGGGTATGTGCGGCCAGCGGTTCTCGGGTTCGGGGTTGAGCCAGATGGCCTTGGGGTAGGTTTCCAGCAGGCGCTGCATCCACTGTGCGCCGGATTCGTCGTTGAAATGCTCCACGCTGCCGCCGGGATAGGTGATTTCATAGGGACTCATGGTCGCATCGCCGACCAGGATCAGCTTGTAATCGGCTGCATACTTGTGCAGCACGTCCATGACCGGCGTTTTTTCGCTGTGGCGCCGCCGGTTGTCTTTCCACACGCCCTCATAGACGCAGTTGTGGAAGTAAAAATACTCCAGGTGCTTGAATTCGCTCTTGGCTGCGGAAAACAATTCCTCACAGGCGCGGATGTGATCATCCATGGAGCCGCCCGCATCCAGGAACAACAAGACCTTGATTGCATTGTGCCGCTCCGGCACCATCCTGATATCCAGCAAACCCGCCTTGCGCGCCGTCGAATCGATGGTGCCCGGCAAATCCAGCTCTTCCGCCGCGCCCTGGCGCGCAAAGCGCCGCAGGCGCCGTAAGGCCAGCTTCAGATTGCGCGTGCCCAGCTCGAGCGTGTCATCCAGGTTGCGGTACTCACGTTTGTCCCAGACTTTGACCGCGGAGCGCTGCCCGCCTTGTGGCCCGATGCGTATGCCGGCCGGGTTGTATCCACCCGAGCCATAGGGCGAGGTGCCGCCGGTGCCGATCCATTTGTTGCCGCCCTGGTGGCGTTCGTTTTGTTCCTGCAAGCGTTGGCGCAGGGTTTCCATCAGTTCATCCCAATCCATGGCTTTGATCTGCGCCTTTTCTTCATCACTGAAGATTCTCTCGAATTGCCGGCGCAGCCATTCATCCGGTATCTCGGCCCCCGCCGGCCCGAACACCTGCTCGATGCCCTTGAAGTGCGCGGCGAAGACCCGGTCGAAACGGTCGTACAGCGATTCGTCCTTCACCAGGCAGGCGCGTGCCAGATAATAGAACTCATCGATACTGTACTGCGCCAGACCGTGTTTGAGTGCTTCGAGCAGCAGCAGGAACTCGGTCAGTGAAACTTTCAGCCCACCCCGGCGCAACTGAAAAAAGAATTCAACGAGCATCGCGCTGGTGGAGGAAGATCAGGCGTTCGAACAGGTGCACATCCTGTTCGTTTTTCAGCAATGCGCCGTGTAAGGGCGGCAGGATTTTGCGCCGGTCGTCACTATTAAGCGCCTCCGGCGGTATGTCTTCGGCCAGCAGGAGTTTCAGCCAGTCGAGTAACTCGGAGGTCGAAGGCTTTTTCTTCAGTCCGGGCACATCGCGCAAACGGTAAAAGGCCTCCAGGGCTTCCTTGAGCAAATCCTTCTTCAGCCCGGGATAATGAACCTCGACAATTTCAGCCATGGTTGCCGCATCGGGAAAGCGGATGTAGTGGAAAAAGCAGCGGCGCAGGAACGCGTCCGGCAACTCCTTCTCGTTGTTGCTGGTAATGACGATGATCGGCCGATGCCGGGCCACTACGGTCTCGTGCGTCTCGTAAACATAGAATTCCATGCGGTCGAGTTCGCGCAACAGATCGTTGGGGAACTCAATGTCTGCTTTGTCGATCTCATCAATCAGGAGCACGGGTTGTACGTCCTGGTCGAAGGCTTCCCACAGCGGCCCTTTGACGATGTAGTTGCGAATATCGTGCACCCGCTCATCACCGAGCTGCGAATCGCGCAGGCGGGCGACGGCATCGTACTCGTACAGGCCCTGCTGGGCCTTGGTGGTGGACTTGATGTGCCATTGCAACAGGGGCCGCTGCAGACTGCGGGCCACTTCTTCGGCCAGCTGGGTCTTGCCCGTGCCGGGCTCGCCCTTGATCAGGATGGGCCGGCCGAGGGTTACCGCGGCATTGACCGCAGTGGAAAGATCTTCGGTGGCGACATAGCGCTCGGTGCCGGTGAATCTGGCATCGCGGTTATCCGGTTGGTCATTGCTGGACAAAGCGATACTCCGGGTAAATGAATAGTTTAACGGAATGTGCGATTGGAAATCGGCATCAGGAGCCAGAACATGAATAATCGATTGTACCTTGTGATGATATCAGCACTGCTATTGAGCCTGGCGCCCGCAGCCCACGCGGAACAACTGATCCAGGAATTTTCCGGCAGCGGGACCACCAACACCGCCGAGTTCGAAGTGCAGGCGCCGTGGATTCTGGACTGGCGCGTCGGCGGCGAAGAAAGCCGGGTGGTCGCCGTTGACATATCCCTGATCGATGCCAACACCGGGGCCTATGAGGGCAAAGTACTGCAAACCAAAAACCCCGGTAATGGCGTCAGGCTGTTCAACGAAGGCGGCCGCTATTATTTTCGCATCGACGCGACGCTGATGGACTGGACGCTGAAAGTCATACAACTGACCAAGGAAGAAGCCGAGCAGTACAAGCCCAAGTCCAAGAGCCTGCTGGATCAGTAATCCGGCACGACAGGTGTCCGCGAAATTGCTCAGGCACCGTAGCCGGGGCAAGGCAAGTATCGGGCGGAATGCTGTTTTGTTATTCTGCACGGACTGTCTGAGTGCTGCTCCAAGGACGCCGTCATGCCATCACACCGCCACTCACGCCTATCCACGCTGGAGATTGTCATCCCCACCGCAATCATGCTCTCCGCACTGTGCACCGCCGGGCCTGCCCTGGCGCAGAAAACCATCAAGCCGGTATTGCATGGCAAGCACTGGGTAGCCATAACCGGCAAGCCGCTGGCCGCCACCGCCGGCGCAATGACTTTTGCCCGCGGCGGCAATGCGGTGGATGCCGCCTGCGCCATGCTGGCGGCAGCAACCACCATGTGGGACACGCTGGGCTGGGGTGGCGAAACCCAGGCCCTGATATACAACCCGCATACCGGCGAGGTCAAGGGCATTAATGCACTGGGTGTAGCCCCCAGCGGCGCGACCGCGGCGTTTTTTCGCAACAAGGGCATGGCTTATCCACCCGAATTCGGCCCGCTGGCAGCCGTCACACCAGGTACCCCGGGGGGCTTGATGGTGATGCTGGCCGAATACGGAAAACTGAGTCTGGCGGAAGTCCTGGCGCCCGCGATGGAAATGGCCGCGGGCTATCCCATCGAGCAAGCTCAGGCTGACAACATTGAAAATCGCAAGGACGTGCTGAAACAGTGGTCCTACTCAACAGCGGTGTTCTTACCCCATTTGCAAGAGGATGACAGCCAGGAACGCGCCGCGCCGTACCCGGGCGAGATTTTCCGCCAACCGGACCTGCTGGCAACCCTGCAGAAACTGGTGGACGCCGAAGCGGGGGCGCTGGCTGCGGGCAAGAGCCGCCAGGAAGCCATCTACGCAGCCTACGACCGGTTCTACCGCGGTGACATCGCCGAAGAACTGGTTCGCGCTTCCACCGAGTACGGCGGGCTGATGACGATGCAGGACCTGGACCGTTGGCAGGTGCATATCGAAGATCCCGTCAGCACCAACTACAAGGGCATCGACGTCTACAAATTGACCACGTGGACCCAGGGCCCGGCCATGTTGCAAGCCCTGAACATGCTGGAAGACATCGATCTGAAAAGCATGGGGTGGGGTAGCGCGCGCTATATCCATACGCTGTACCAGGTGATGAATCTCGCCTTCGCCGATCGCGATTTTTATTACGGCGATCCGTATGTGCCGCCCGATTCACCGGTCCAGGGCCTGCTTTCCAAAGCCTATGCACAGCAGCGCCGCGAGCAGATCAACTGGGATCACAACGATCCCAACGTCAAGCCGGGAGACCCCTATCCCTTCCAGCAAGGCAAGAATCCGTTTCTTGAGCTGCTGGAGAAGTGGACACCCGTTCCTCCGAAGGCCGAAGCCGAGGGCACTGCCGGCTTTCAGCAGGCCAGCCTGATGAGCAAGGATGAAAGCTTCCTGGCCGGAACGACATCGATCCAGGCTGCAGATGCCGAAGGCTGGGTCGTGTCGGTCACGCCCAGCGGCGGCTGGGTGCCGGCGTTCATCGCCGGGCAGCACCGGCGTTGGTTTGAGTCAGCGCATGCAAAGCTTCGTTCTGGATGAAGCCATGAATCCATTCAACGTGGTCCATCCAGGGCCAGCGTCCGCGCGTCACGCTGACACCCACCCTGGCTCTGAAAGACGGCAAGCCCATGCTGGCGTTTTCAGTACAGGGAGGCGACACCCAGGAGCAGAGCCTGCTGCAGTTCTTTCTCAACATGGTTGAATTCGGCATGAACGTGCAGCAGGCCGTGGAGGCCCACACGTTCACCAGTTTCCAGATGCAGAGTTCTTTCGGAGCACACCAGTCGGAACCGGGCCGGCTTCAGGTCACCGCCAAGGTATCGGAATGGGTGCGCAGCGAACTCGGCAAGATGGGCTATTCGGTGGAAACAGTGGAGCGCACTTACAGCCCCACCACGGCGATCTATTTCGACACTGAACACGGCACCATGTGGGGCGGCGCCAGCGAACAGGGCGATGATTACGGCATAGCCTGGTGACCAATGCGGCTCGCTTACCCAACCAGGGTCGGCTGGTCGCCTTCGGCTCCTTCAAACCCGGACAAACTTAAAACCGGTGCGGGACTGAACCCTTCGTTGGGGCGGCGAAATACCTGGCGGTCGGAATAGAAGGCCTCATCCTGCTCTGCCCCGGGCCACCAGCCGGGAATGCCCATCAAGGGAAGCGGCGACAGACCGGCAGGGGATGCAAACAAGGTGCCCTGCAACAGGGCCGCGGCAAGCCGGGCATCCAGCATCTGCAGCAGGTTTTCCCTGCATGTATCAACGACAGCTGCATCGAGGTGCAGCAGCAAAGCGTGTGCGGTCAGCGACTTGTACGGCCGCAGCAATTTCTCCAACAATGCATGTCCGCAGATGAACATGTGTGTGTCCTCCTGCCAGTCTGTGCCGTGTTGACGAAAGACCGCGCGCCAGTCACGCGCAGACAGCCGGTCGAGCAGGTCTTTGTCGGCACTTGCGACAATGGCGCCGCTCTCGTCCAGCAAGGTCAGCGCATCGCGCAGCCGCCCTCTGGGCATCCGGGTGGCCGCTCTGCTCTGCTGGCTGATCTCACGGCAATGCAAGGCGTTAATGGCTGACTTCAGGCGCGGAAAACGCGCCCAAACCAGTGCATTGAACAGATCATGCCAGTTGTTTTCGCGCGTGCTGATCTGCCCCGTTTGCAAGATGTGCATTTCGTAGTCAATGCCGCAAAGGGCCTGGCTCGGTACGAATTTCACCGCCTGGCCGGATTGATTTGCCGCATGATCCGGCAAAATGTGTTGTAGCTGGCGCGCGTCAGGCAGTTCAGGGCCGTGAGGCGCCATGTCCTGCAGATGCAGGATCAATGCACGATAGTCGTGCCAATAGGGCCGGGGCAGGTCAATGCGCGAATACCAGCACGCACGCTGGTCCTCAGCGCCTGCATGCAGCGAACGGCCCTGGTCAGTCACCAATACGGATAAACGTTACCGGCCGCGACCATTGCAACAAGCCGGAGGCTGGCGCATTGATCAACTCGAGCTGCGCGTCTTCGAGCCGTCCCAGAACCACGTCATTGTCGTCTTTGACGATACCCGGCAATCTGCCATCGCCTACGGCAAGCCTGATCTGTTCGACCTGCGGCCACCACAAAATGGCGCGCCGGCCGTCGTTTTCGATCCTGGCCCAGAAGTATTCCGGCAGGTTCGGGTGATCTGCCTGTGTTGCCTCGACGGATTCCCCTGTAGCGTCGGCTTCTGCAGTTGGCTCATGCACCATGCTCAGGTACATGATCTGACCGCTGCGCCGCACCGAGCCAACGACCGTTTCAAACTTGGTCCCCGCATTCCCGCGCTCCATCCAGGCAGCCTGCAATTGACCCGCTTCACCATCCAGCACCGTGGTCAGCAGCACGATCTCACCGCTCAGCCAGGTCCCCTGCCAAATGGCCGGATCCAGTGTCACCACTTCATCACCCAGCGGTCGCTCAGTAAACACGGCCTCGCAACCCGTAAGTGCCAGAACAGCCGCCACTGAAAATAAACTTCGTGCCACGTTCGTCGCCCAATTCCCGCCATCCCGGCGCTCATCCCGCTGGCCGCGAACCACACGTGGTTTAAAATCAAAGATCGCACAGTAATCAATTTTCATATCTTGCATCCCAGCCATCACCAGCCTTACCCAGAGCCCAACATGCCGCAATATCCGCAACCATGATACAGAACACCTGCTTCCTCAGCCTGACATTCCTGCGTACACTCCTTTTTTGACCATTTGGAGACTGTTCCCGTGCGGGCTATCAGTGTAGTCATTTTGAGCTGTATCGTTATTTTTGCCGCTGCATCCGGCGCAGCGGACTTTACCCTCAGCGAGCAAGACCTGCAGCGCTATACGGGTGACTTTTGGGAGGCAACCGAAGCCTTTGCGGCCGAAGTGCGTGTCACGGATGGCAAGCTGTGGGCGGTGCACTCGCCCACCCGGCGCAATGAGTTGGTGCCGATCAGCCCGGATCGGTTTGAAATGATTGGAATGCCGGCCAAAGTAATTATCGAGTACACCATGGGCCCATCCGGTATCGTCGAAATGAGGCGCACCATCGACGGACAGGCGCGCGGCCGATTCACACCGTTTACGCCGCGCGAAGTTACTGCCGAAGAACTCGCCGACTACACCGGTGAGTATGCTACCGCCGCCGGGGATTTCCACTTCGTGTTGACTGTGGAGGACGGCAAACTGCTGTTCCGTTCCGGTGATCGCGCAAAGCAGGAACTCACCGCGCTATTCGATGATACTTTCGAACAGCCCGATGTGGGCAGTTTCATCTTCAGCCGTAACGCGGACGGCGCGGTCACCGGGTTTTTGCTGCGGTCCAGAACGGCGCCGAGCCTGCAATTGCAAAAGCAGTAGCGCCGCGCCCTGCTATTGCACTGGGAAGGCTGCCGCCACCGGCGGCGTGGCGCTTGCATCGAGCTCGTGGTAGTCAATGCCCAGGAACTGCAACAGCGTTGCCGCCACCTGGCCCTGGTAAACCGTGCCTTCCCCGGTCACCTCACCCACATCAGGCGTATCCGGTCCAATGACGGCGAGCCAGATATCATCACTGCCAGGGATGGTGATTTCATGCTCGGCCCAATCACTGCCCTGCCGCCCACGGCCGTGATCGGTGGTGATGATCAGGGTCGTTTTGTCCCGGTATTGATCGATGGATTGCAGCGTATCCCACAGCTCACCGAGTAGGGAATCGGTCAGGTGCAGGTACTCCAGGTAGCGATCGTAGCGGTCTTCATGTGCCCAGTCATCGGAATTGACCAGCGCCAGCCACATCACTCTCGGCTGCCGTGCTTTGAGGTAGGCCTGCGCCATGCGGAAGGTCAGCACGTCGTTGCTGCCTTCTTCCCACAGCCCCATCACCTGACGGCGTAAAGCAGCGAGCGAGTCCATCTCCGGCGTGCTCAGCTCCGGCGGCACCGCATCGTAAACGCCAATCATCAAAAAAGCATCATCGTGGCTGGCCGCTGCCAGTTTGAAGCCATCCCAGGAGCCGAATTCGGCCACCTGTGTCGGGTCAAGCTTCAGCTTTTCCCGGGCGAGCTCGAGTGCAGTCACATGCTGGTAACGTCTGTTTTCATTGTCGCTGACTTCGGGCCGGGGAGCGCCCGTCATGATTTCGGTATACCCCGGCGTGGACCAAAGCACCTCGTTCTGTACTTTGACATGGTTATCATGGGCGGGGTTACCCAATACGACACCCTGGGGCGCCAGGCGGCGCCAGAAAACCGGCAGCAGCGCCTCGCGGCGGGCAATCGCATTTGCCCCACCGAAGCGTTGCCGCTCCTGAGCCATCTCGGAATAAACCTTTTGTTCATCGTGGACGGCGATGGTTTCATCGAGACCGGAAAACACTTCCTGGATGCGCACACCATCCAGCGTCACCAGGATCACGTTTTGCGTCAGATACGGCTCAGCCGCCCACGCCAATTGACTGCCGAAAAGAAGCGCGATCGGCAACGGCAAAAAGCACAGGCCCAGACGAAGCATTTTTGATCTCATGGACATCAACCCTGGCATGGAATTTATCGGCGTAAGAGATAACTGACCACTAGTGGCTACCGTAATCAGAAATTTCTTTGCCAAAACGCCGAAAATCAACCAGGAACTTCTTACAGATAGCGAAAACGATTTCCCACTTGATCGCATCGTAATTGTGGACCGCAACGTTCCTGAAGCCGACGGCCTTCTGCATGGATTCGCAGGTAGCCGGAGAGATTACACCAAGCGATTTGAGGGTTGAAAAAACTTCACCCATCGTTGTCGGTGCCAATGCGTCAGATTCACTGATAACGTGGCTGCCAATATCAACGCAAAGCTGCACTGCACGGGTGAGATTCAAGACCAGAATATCCTGTACATCAGGATCTTGAATGAGCCGATCTACGCTGGATGGCGTCTTTTCTTCCACGCGCTGAATGCTGCGACGAAGAGATTCGAGCTTCTGCGCTAGAATCACTTTGTCCATGCATTGCGCCGCTCGGTCAGTATTCTCTGTTGCAAAGGCAAAAAATCAGCAGTATTGATCAGGTGTTTTGTCAAAAGCCTTGCGTAGGTGGCATTGTCTCCAAGCAGTCGTTTGCCTTTAAGAATCTGCCCAAGTACGGGTTCGGCGGCAAAATACAAATCGACAATATCTACCGGACGTCCAAATTTGGCGCCGAGGAGTTCAATCAACTCGAGCTTCAGGCTACTGGATATCGGTGTGTCACAGAGTAGCGCAAGGTCAATATCGCTTTCTGCGCCGGCGTCTCCCTTTGCCTGCGACCCAAACAATATCGCCAGCTCGAGCTGGGGATATCGTGACAGAAGCTGGCTCAACTTTTTGTTCATATTGCTCATTTAATCATTCTAGCAGCCTGTCGGACTTAACATGATCTACTGCGGAAAAGCCGAGTTTGGCCAGATTTCCCGCTCTTTTTCGTTAAATAGCGGTGCTATTCGCCTCAAAAGACCGAAAAATCTGACTCAAATCGGCTTTCCCTCGCTACGATCAGTTAAGTCCGACAGGCTGCTAGCCTGCATGTTGCACCAGGCCCCTCGATTGAGGGTGTCTCATGATACTTCACAATAGAATCGATCCTGGCATTGGAGACCGAAAACCAACCGCTCGGTAGTTGCCCAAATTTCGAAAATTCTTGACCTTGCGAACTCAAAATCAGCTGCTCGGGAGTGCCCGCAAGCCTGCCAGATAATGGGCCAGGTAGCCTGTCCCGGCGCGCTTGGCTTCGCACAGCATGTGCGGCGTGATGTCACCGTGTTCGATCACAGAGAGCATGAATATCAGGTCGGTGATCTCGATAAAGTAATAGAAAGCCGCAGGCAAGCCCGGGCTGTCCGGTAACTCGAAGTAGCGGGAAAACACCTCGAACATCAACTCGGCCACCCTGCGGTCATTCATACGGTCGGCCTGCTTCACTTCGGGTGGTGTTTTGCCACCGATCAGTAATTGCCGCGCGGGTGGGTTTTGCGCATACACAGTCGCACCGACGTCCACCAGGTAGCCGGCAAGTGCCCGCCAGTCGCGGCGCCGCGCAGCAGGCACCTTGCGCTGATGCGCTTTGACGAACAGTTCACTGAGCTCATTGGCCAAGGCGGTGAACAGGTCAAAGCGATTGGCGTAGAAATGATAGGCGGAGCCCTCGGGTATTCCGGCTCTCGCAGCTATGTCACGAAATGAAATGTTCTCGATATCGTTTTCGCAGAGCAAATCATAGGCTGCCTGCAACAGTTGCTTGCGGCGCTCGACACCCCGTTTGTGCACGGCCGAATGGGTTTTTCTCAGACCGATTTGCTGCCGCGGTGGCATGCTTAGCTGATCCGCCCGGGGTTTGGTTGTTGCTGTGTGATGCAGTGCACGCCACCGCCGCCCAGCGCAATGTGACCGATATGCACTTGCACGATGGTGCGGTCGGGGTAGAGCCGCCGGTAAGTTTCCACTGCCGCCGGGTCGCGGTCATAGCCATATCCGGGAACGATCACCGCGCCATTGGCAAGATAGGAATTGACATAGGAACTGCAGCCTTTATTCCATTTGTCCGGGTGATAATAACCCTCGTGGATGAACTCGATCTCGAGTTTGCGGCCGCGGGCATCGGTCTGACCCTGTAATACCGCCAGATTTTCCTGGCCGACATGATGGTGCGGGTCGGCTTTGTCCGGATTGACCTCCAGCAGAACCCGGCCGGGTTCGATGAATGCGGCAATCCCGTCCACGTGCCCATCGGTTTCGGTCTCTTCGACATCGCCAGGCAACCAGATCACCTTTTCCACGCCCAGCGTGCGGCACAATTCTGCTTCGATCTCCGCCCGGCTCCAGCCCGGATTGCGGTTGGGATTGAGCAAACAGGATTCGGTCGTTATGACCGTGCCTTCGCCGTCGACCGATATCGCACCGCCCTCGGCCACCATGTCTGAAGTGAATTCCCGCGCACTGGCGTGTTGCAGGATACGCGAGCCCATCAACGCATCCTGGTCGTAAGGCTGGTACTTGCCGCCCCAGGCATTGAACCGCCATGTCGAGCCGGCCATTTCACCGTGTTGGTTGATGAGGAAATTGGGGCCGGAGTCGCGCGCCCAGGAATCGTCGATGGGCATTTCGATGAGCGTGACGTTGGTGCCCAGCAAGGCGCGTGCCGCGGCGATCCTCTCCGCTGGAGCCAGCATCCTGACCGGTTCGAAACGGGCGATGACATTGGCCACATTGGCATACTCCTCAGCAGTGCCGGCATCATCGGCCCACAGGCCTTTGCGGCACGGCCACGCCATCCAGCAACAGGTATGGGGCGCCCATTCAGCCGGCATATAAAAGCCGGCATCCACCGGATGGCTTTTGATGAACGTGTCTGCGATGTCCATGCTCGTAAACCTCAAGGCAGAACAGGAGCGGAAATTATCCTTTGAGTGCTGCGCGCTGGCCGTCCAGCGTCAGCAGCGATCCATACAAATCGGGCCGGCGGTCACGGAACACGCCCCAGGAACGCCGGTATTCCGCTGCCGCTTCCAGATCGAGGGTTGCGGTCAATACACATTCACTGCTGCGGTCGGCGCTCTCGATCAGTGCGCCTGTCCAGTCGGTAATAAAAGAAGAGCCGTAGAATTCCATCTCGATCTCACCGCTCTGCTCCCGGCCAATGCGGTTGGATGCGACAACCGGTACGACGTTGGCCGCCGCATGGCCGCGCATCGCGGTTTGCCAGTGATCCTTGCTGTCCAGCTCAGGCGCATGGATTTCGCTGCCGATCGCGGTCGGGTAGAACAGGATTTCAGCGCCCTTCAATACCATGGCCCGCGCGGCCTCGGGAAACCACTGGTCCCAGCAAATGGCGACACCGATGCAACCATAACGCGTGTCCACGGCCAGGAATCCGGTGTCGCCGGGGCTGAAGTAATACTTTTCCTCGTAAGCCGGAAATTGCGGAATATGGCTCTTGCGGTAATGCCCCACAATGCTGCCGTCGGCATCGATGATGGCAACGGAATTGTAAAAAACCCGCCCGGCACGCTCGAAAAAGGAAACCGGCAGCACCAATTCGCGCTCCCGCGCCAGTGCCTGGAAGCGCTTGATGGTGGTGCTCTCTTCCAGCGTATGCGCCAGGTCGAAATGCCGGTCCTGTACGTCTATGCAGAAATAGGGCGTCTCAAACAACTCCTGCAGCAGGACGATGTTGGCGCCGGCGTCGGCCGCCTGCCGCACCAGCGCTTCGGCGCGGTCGATATTGGCAGCAATATCCCAGCTGCAGGCCATCTGGGTGCACGCGACAGTTACTTTCATGCAGGGCCAGTCTCCCTCAACGAACTAAAACCCAAGTTAACTCGACTATTGGTTCTTGTCAACCGACCGCACCCGGCGTCGTATATGGGATTGGCGCCCCTTCGGCATACCGCCGAGCAGAACGGCTGTCCAGGGGTCGAATGGACAGGATGTCCATTCGAGGCCGCCCAGGGCAGGATGCCCTGTGAGGCCGACCCCTGAAGACAGCCGGGATGCGAGGGTAGCCCTGCGTGAGCAGGGCCGGTATGCCCGGGCGCCAATCCCGTATACGACGCCTGGTGCCTTTCAGCAAGATGCGGGCAAGACAGAAATTCAGTATGCTGAAGCAAGTCCTGAACCCTTGTAACCGTTACCTGTCCTTGCCATAAGCCGATCCGTGAAGCGCTGACGGTTTCCATCTACGGAGGAAGTTGAATCCATGCACCTGTCGTTCCGCAAGTTACTGAGCCTGTTGCTCGCATCATTCATGTTCCTGCCTTTCACCGGCGCGGTTGCCGCCCAACAAAGTGCCGACGCGACCGATCTCAAAGGCCTGGAGTGGCGCCTGGTCGGCCCTGGCGCGGCGGGCGCGTCACCACGGTCACCGGCGTGCCCGGCAAACCGCATCTTTATTACATGGGCGCCACCGGCGGCGGCGTGTGGAAAACCGAAAATGCCGGTACCACCTGGGAGAATGTTTCCGACGGGTTTTTTGATGTCGGCACCATCGGCGCGGTGGCCGTCGCCGAATCCGACAACAACGTCATTTATGCCGGCACGGGAGAAGCGCCGATCCGCGGTGTGACCACCAGCCAGGGCGATGGCATCTACAAATCCACCGACGCAGGCAAGACCTGGAAGCACATTGGATTGGAGCAGGCGGGACAGATATCCCGTATCCAGATCCATCCCGGCAACGCGGATATCGTCTACGCCGCCGTGCAGGGCCAGATCTGGACGCCCAACGAGGAGCGCGGAATCTATCGCAGCACGGACGGCGGCGCGACCTGGCAGCAGGTACTCAAGGTCAATGCCGACACCGGCGCTTCCGATCTCAAAATGGACCCGAACAATCCGCGCATCCTGTACGCCGCCATGTGGCACCATGGCCGCAAGCCCTGGTTCATCCAGTCGGGCGGCACCGATGGCGGCATTTTCAAGTCGACCGACGGCGGTGATACCTGGACCAAGCTCGGCGGCGGTCTGCCCGAGATGATCGGCAAAATCGGCATCGACATCCCGGCCAGCAACTCGAACCGCATCTACGCCATCATCGAAGCGGAACACGAAAAGGGCGGCCTGTGGCGCAGTGACGATGCGGGCGAGACCTGGTCGTTGATCAACGGCCACCGTGTCTTGCATACCCGCGCCTGGTATTACATCCGCGTTACCGCCGACCCACTGGACCAGGACACGGTCTACGTCCTCAATACCGGCCTGATGAAATCCATCGACGGCGGCGAGACCTGGAAGAAAATGACCATGCCGCACGGCGACCTGCATGACCACTGGATCAACCCGGCCGACAGCAAGAACATGATCGATGCCAACGACGGCGGCGCAACGATTACTTTCGACGGCGGAGAAACCTGGTCCAGCATCATCAACCAGCCAACCGCTCAATTCTACCGTGTGATCACGGACAACCAGACCCCCTACCGCATCTACGGCGGCCAGCAGGACAATTCCACGGTCGCGATTGCCAGCCAGGCGTATGACGGCGGCATCGGCGTGCAGGACTTTTTCGCAGTCGGCGGCGGCGAGAGCGCGCACATTGCCTTCGACCCGGACCATCCGACCTTGATTTATGCCACCTCCATCAACGGCGAACTGACCGAATACGACACCGCCAACAGCCGCACCCGTACCATCATCCCCTACCCGGAGATGATGTTCGGCAAGGACCCGAAGGATCTGAAATACCGCGCCAACTGGAATGCACCGGTGGCGGTGTCACCGCACGACCCGTCCATCATCTATTTCGGCGCCCAGGTCTTGCTGAAAAGCACCGATCGCGGCGAACACTGGGCGGAAATCAGCCCCGACCTCACCCGCAACGAGCCGGAAAAGCAGGGCCGCAATGGCGGGCCGCTGACACCGGAAAACGTCGGCGCCGAGTTTTACAACACGATTTTCTATATCGTCGAATCGCCGCATGAGGCCGGTACCATTTGGGTGGGCAGTGACGACGGTCTGGTGCACGTCACCCGTGACGGCGGCGCCAACTGGCAGGATGTTTCGCCCAAACACGGCAGCGAAGCGATGATCAACGCGATCGAAATCAGCCCGCACGACCCCGGCACCGTTTACCTGGCGGTCACCGGCTACAAACTGAATGACTTCAAGCCCTACATCTACAAGACCAGCGACTACGGCAAAAGCTGGAAACGCATCGACAAGGGACTGCCGCTGAATGCCTTCGTGCGCGTGGTGCGCGAAGATCCGGCGCGCAAGGGTCTGCTCTACGCCGGCACCGAGACCGGCATGTTTGTCTCTTACAACGATGGCGCTGACTGGCAATCGTTGGAACTGAATCTGCCGCCGGTTCCGATCACCGACCTCAGGGTGCACGACGACAACCTGGTTGCCGCCACGCAAGGGCGCGCGTTTTGGGTGTTGGACGATCTGTTCCTGGTGCGTCAGGCCGCCGGCGGTATCGGCGGCCAGGTCGTGCAACTGTTTGCGCCAGAGCAAACGGTAATGCTGCGCGATGAAGGCAAACCGGGTGAATTTGAAAGCAGCAACCCGGAGCGTGGCGTACCGCTTTATTACTACCTCGATGAAAAGACTGAAGCCCCTCTGAGCATCGAGATCCTGGACCCTGCGGGCAAGCGCGTGCGTGCCTATTCCAGTGAAGAAGGCGATTTCGAACGCTGCAAACTCGCCAATATGGATCCGCGCCTGCCGTTCGAACTCAAATACCCGCCGACCGAGAAGGGACTGAATAAATGGACCTGGGACATGCGGCGTGATGGCATTCATTGCATCGAGGATGTGAAGATTTTTGCCGGCTTCGACGGGCCCAGCGTAGCGCCGGGTGACTACGTGGCACGCATCACCGCCGGCGGCGTGACCCGGGAAGCTGCGTTTTCATTGGTTCTGGATCCACGCGTTTCCGCCAGCCCCGAAGAGATCAGCGCGTGGTCAGAGCGCCTGAACGAAACCGCCAGCCTGCTGGACGACGTGCTGCAACGCCTGGGGGAGGCACGCAAAGCGCGCGGCCAGATCGAAGCGCTGATGGCGGACCATGCGGACGACGCCTCGCTGCAGACGACGGGCAAATCGGCTGTGGCGGCGATCGATGATTGGGATCACCGGCTCAATCAGCGCCTGCACCAGACTTATGAAGACGAGGATGCCTGGGAGACCATGCTGGCCGGGCAGATACGCTATTTGATGAACGTGATCGACACAACGGGCGCCCCGCTGACAGACGGCGCGCTGCAGCGTTTAAACGATCTCAAGGCCGAGTGGGCGCAGCGCCAGGCCGAATTGCGCGCAATCGTCTCCACCCGGATAGAACCCATCAATGCCTGGGCGCGCGACCACGCAGTGGCCTATGTGGCAGCACCGGAGATCCAATGATGCACCTGAAAATCAAACCTGCCTGCGGCGCACTGTTGGCCGCGATGTCGATACTTCTCGCGTGGCCATGCCTGGTGTCGGCCGAGCCCGCACCGACCGCAGCGGAACTCGGGCTGATGATCGGTTCGCCGCCACCTGCCGACAAGATCGTCACCCTCGAAAACTTTCTGCAGCCCCCATACAACCGCTGGAGCCTGATGCATCTGCGCGAGTTGGTGCCAACGCGCAATGTAGCGGTTACCGGCCCCCCGGCAGCACTGCCGCGCAGGCCCGTCGACCTGTCGGGCCTTCGGGTTGACCTGGGCTCAGGCCGCACGGTGACTGTCGGGGACTGGTTGCCGGCCGCCTACACCGATGGCTTTATCGTGCTGCATCACGGCAACGTGGTTTTCGAGCGTTACTACAACGGCGAAACCGCCGCAATGCAGCATCTGATGTGGTCGGTGACCAAGTCCTTTACCGGCACGATGATGCTGGCCTTGATGGAACAGGGCCTGGTGGATGCAAACGAGCGCGTCGATCACTACGTGCCGGAACTCGCCGGCACCGCATTCGGCGATGCCACCGTGCAGCAGATGCTCGACATGACCAATTCGATTGACTACAACGAGGAGTATTACAACCCGGATGCCGATATCACCGGCTTTCTGAACGCGATGCTGCCAGGTGGCGAAGGCCTGTATGCGAATTTGCAGGGCCTGAAGAAAAAGAACCCCAATTTCGCGCACGGCGAGGCGTTTCATTACGTCACGCCCGACCCGGACGTGCTGGGTTGGATCATCCGCCGCGTCACCGGAGAAAACCTTGCCCAGGTTTTGCAACGCCTGCTCTGGTCGAAGCTTGGAGCGGAACACGAAGCGTATTATTGGCTGGATCCTTTCGGCGTCGAAATGGCCGGCTGGCGGCCTCAACATCAGCTTGCGCGATGCCGCGCGTTTTGGCCAGATGATCCTGCAGGACGGTTATTACAACGGCCAGCAAGTCATCTCGAGCGAAATCGCCCGGCGCATCAAAACACCGCGCAATGCGGAATTGTTTTCCCTGTATTACACCGATCCCTGGTATGGAGAAATCGGCGCTTCCTATCACGACCTGTGGTGGAGCTATACCGGTGTCAACGCAGTCGCCGCACTCGGCATTCATGGTCAGTTTATTTACATCAATTCGGATGCCGACGTGGTCATCGCCAAGCACAGTTCCGACCCTGATGCGGAAAGTGAACGCGTGGATAATGAAACCGCATTGATCATGCATGCGATCTCGGCCAACTTGAGCCAGCAGCAGGACGAGCCGTCCGTAACAGCTCACTCGCATTGAACACGTTCAGTACACGGACGAAAGGTTGAATGCCGGCCGGGCGTGCCCAACTGCTGCAGTGGATTGACGCCGGAGCGATTACGCGGGAGCACGTTCCTCAGGCACTGGAGCTGACCGGTGTTGCGCCGGACGGGGCGCGCTGGCGACGCTTCCTGGACCTATTGATGCTGGCCCTCGGCGTGCTGGCGCTGGCCTGCGCCGTGGTCTTTTTCATCGCCTACAACTGGGATTCGCTGGGACGCTTTGCGCAGTTCACACTGGTACAGGCGCTGATGGTATTTGCGGTACTTTCCTGGTGGAAACTCGGCATGGAGACCACGGCGGCCAAAATGGCCTTGCTCGTCGCCGCGGTCCTGCTTGGCGCCCTGCTGGCCCTGTACGGCCAGACCTATCAGACTGGCGCCGATAGCTGGCAATTGTTCGCCATCTGGGCTGTGCTCATGCTGCCGTGGGCCCTGGTTGGCCGCTTTGCCGTCTTGTGGCTGCTGTTACTGCTGCTATTGAACCTGGCGACCATCCTCTATTTCCAGGTTTTCCGCGGCTTGCTGTGGATGATCTTCACCTCGAGAGGCGATCTCGCGTGGCTACTGTTGTTCCTGAACACAGCGGCCTGGGTAGTGTGGGAGCTGGCTGCGCGGCGCTTTGAATGGCTGGCATATCGCTGGGCGGTGCGCTTGATCGCCCTGGCCAGCGGCAGCGCAATGACCCTGCTGGTCCTGCTTGACATATTCGAGCCGCATGCCCTGCCTGTCCTGGCCTGGCTGGTTTTTGCCGCCTGGTTGGGCGCCCTGTACTTTGTTTATCGGCATTTATCGCCCGATTTGTTCATGCTGGCCGGCGCTTGCCTTGTGCTGATCGTCTGCCTGACGTCCGGGCTGGCCAACTTCATGCTGAGCGGAAAGGACGTCGCTGCCTCGTTTCTGCTGCTGGCATTCCTGGTGGTGATACAGGCGGCGATTGCGGCGATGTGGCTCCGGCGCGTCCAAAGAGGCGGGTCAAAGTGACTACGATGAGCGAACAAGACTGGCAAGCCCTTGCGGATGCAGAACTGGTGACAGGATCCATACCGCCGGCACAATATCCGGATTCACCGTGGTATGTGCGCGGGATGCTGGGCGCGGCGGGCTGGATCGCTGCCCTGTTATTGCTCGGTTTTGTCGCGGTAGGCCTGGCGTGGATCATGAAAAGCGAGTTCGCATCGACACTCGTCGGCATCGCGATGATGGCCACTGCCTGGCTGATGCTGTTCAAGCTCAGCAGGAATGATTTTGCCGTGCAATTCGCTCTGGCCGTGAGTTTTGCTGGACAGGTCCTGTTCGCGGTCGGAATTTTCGGCTGGCTTGGCCTCGAGCGGGATGCCACGCTTGCCTGGCTGGTGATGGCTTTGGCCCAGGCCGGATTGGCCGCGGTGATGCCCACCAGCACACATCGTCTCTGGTCCTCGTTTGCCGCGACCGTGGCCTTCTCCATGGTGCTTTACTCCCTGCACCTGTCCTTCATATCCCCGGCCATCATACTGGCTGTGGCATCGTGGGCCTGGCTTGGGGAGTTCAACTGGCCCGGATTTGGTCCGCATCTGCGGCCCATGGCCTACGGGCTGGTGTTGGCCCTGGTGGCCATGGATGTGGCGACCGGTGCGTTCCACCCATTGACCGGAATGGGTGTCCAGCTTGCAGCGCAAAATGGGGCCGCGCCGTGGGCTGGTCAGTTGTTGCTGGGCGCGGTGTTGCTTGCGGTCATCTGGGTTTTGCTGCGCCGCTGGCAAGTAAGCATTCCGGGCCCGATCGCGAATGCAGCCTTTGTGGCCGCAATACTGCTGGTGCTGGTTTCGCTCAAGGCGCCTGGAATTTCAGTTGGCGTTTGCATCCTTCTGCTGGGTTATGCCCATGGCAACCGCATGCTCACCGGCCTCGGCATCGCCGCTTTGCTGCTTTATCTCTCCACCTGTTACTACAGCCTGAACGACACCTTACTGGTCAAGTCACAGGCGCTGGCGATCAGTGGCGCACTGCTGCTGACGCTGCGCTGGTTGCTACTGCGCTGGCTGCCAGGTGATGGGGAGCCCGGCGATGCATAGCACGCAAGCGCGCGGCGTTATAGCCATGCTGACCTGCCTGCTCATTCTGCTGCTGGTCAATGTCTCGATCGCACGCAAGCAATACTTGCTGGCAGACGGACGCGTGGTTTACCTGCAACTCGCTCCGGTGGACCCCCGTTCCATGATGCAGGGCGATTACATGGCGCTGAACTACCAGGTGGCGCAAGAGGCCATGCGTGCCTTGATGACAAACGGGAACCCGTCCGACCGATTGTCTCCGCTCAGCAATCAGGACGGCCGCATCGTGGCCCACCTCGATGAGCGCTCGATCGCCACGTTCGCGCGCCTGGATGATCAGCAGCCCCTGGCGGATGACGAGATACGTCTGCGTTACCGACTGCGCAATGGTCAACTCAAGTTTGCCACCAACGCTTTTTTCTTCCGGGAAGGAACGGGCGAGGAGTACCAAAACGCGCGCTACGGATTATTCCGTGTGAGCGCCCAGGGTGAATTGCTGTTGACGCGGCTGTGCGATGAAAACCTGCAGCCCCTGGGCGCCCAAGACTGAAGCGGCTGCGCAATAACGCTGCTCCCGGCGAGGGATCAAGGCCGGCCGGTAAAGTGCTTTTTCAGGCCCTGCCAGCACTGGTAGTACTCGGCTTGCAGTTGCGAAGTCTCCAGTGCAAAACGGCTAGGGCTGATGACCGCCGGAGTCTCGAACATGAACGCCATGGTGTCTTTGATGTAATCCGGCTTCGATAGATCCGCATTGCTGGCCTTCTCAAACGTGTCGGCGTCCGGCCCGTGACCGGTCATGCAGTTGTGCAGGCTCGCCCCTCCCGGTACGAAGCCTTCGGCTTTGGCGTCGTAGGCGCCGTGAATCAGCCCCATGAACTCGCTGGCAAAATTGCGGTGATACCACGGTGGGCGGAAGGTGTCCTGCATGGCCAATATGCGCGGCGGAAAGATGACAAAGTCGATGGCATCCACGCCCGCGGTGTCGCTTTGCGACTGCAGCACCAGGAAGATCGACGGATCGGGATGGTCGAAACTGATCGAGCCGATGGCATTGAAGCGGCGCAGGTCGTATTTATACGGGGCATAGTTACCGTGCCAGGCCACCACGTCCAGCGGTGAGTGATCGACCTGTGCAGTCCACAGATTGCCTTTGAACTTGGCCACCAGCTCAAATGGCTCATCGCGCTCTTCGTACCAGGCCTTCGGGGTAAGAAAATCGCGCGGGTTGGCCAGGCCGTTGGAGCCGATCGGACCGAGATCAGGCAGGCGCAGCAGCGCGCCGAAGTTTTCGCAGACATAACCGCGCGCCGCCCCATCCGGCAGTTCGACGCGAAAACGCACGCCCCGCGGAATCACCGCGATTTCCTGGGGTTCGATATCAATCCGGCCCAACTCGGTGGCCAGGCGCAACCGTCCCGATTCGGGCACGATCAGCAGTTCGCCATCGGCGTTGTAGAAAAAGCGTTGGCTCATGGACTGGTTGGCGGCGTAGATATGAATGCCGCAGCCTGCGTTCCCGCCCATGGTGACCAGGCCCTGAACGAAATCGGTGGGTTCGACCGGCATCGGCAGCGGATCCCAGCGCAATTGATCGGGCGGGGTCTCGACTTCGTTGAAATCATTGCTCAGCCGCAGATTCTCCAGGCGCCGAAACGGCTGGTGCATTGCTGCCGGGCGAATGCGATAAAGCCACGAGCGGCGGTTGGTGCTTCTCGGGGCGGTGAAGGCGGTGCCGGACAGGTGCTCGGCGTACAAGCCATAGGGCGCCTTCTGTGGCGAATTGCGTCCCACAGGCAGTGCACCGGGCAGGGCTTCGGTGGCGAATTCGTTGGCAAAGCCGCTGAGATACTGAGAAGAGGTTTCGTTCATCAGACTGCAAACTCCCGATTCAAGGGTTCAAACCCCGTCTTGCCGTTAAAACTGCTAGCGTAACAGTTGCGACGGATTTCATCACATGATCGCTTCAGGGCTCAGCGCTGCAAATCCTGCCGGGCGATCTCAATGGCCTCTTCCACCTGGCGCAGGTCGCCCAGGCGATGGGCCAGAGTCAGGCACAGCTTGCTCAGCAGCAGCGCTTCCTTTCCTGCACCCGCTTCATCGACCGCTGCCGCGAGCGCCTCGTAGACTTTCTCCAAATCCTCAAACGCGAGTGTTTGCATGGTCATTTTTGCTCTCCCAAGCCCATGGCAAGCGCACGCTGGACTTCCACCGGCTGCAGCGAGCGCCAACGGGCCGCCACATGCCGGTCCGGACGCAACAGATAGAAACTGCCGTCGACAGCGCCATAAGCCGCGAAAATAGCACGCTGCGCGTCTTCGATCACCTGATGCGGCTGCTGGTGAACAGGCCGTGTGGCGACAATGATAATCGCGAAAGATTGATCGACCAGTGCCAGGTCGCGGCACAGTTGCAACAAATGCTCCGGCAGTTGTGCCGCGTCGCAAAAGTACAGTCCGGTAAATCCGCATCCCAGGTGATCCAGCAGATAGTCATCACGAGCGATTTTGCGGTTGGTGATGGCCGCCCCGGCGGCGGGACCGGCAGCAAATTCGGCGTCGCGCTCCGGAAAGCTCGTCAGCGCGCTGGCGCTGTACGTGTAGGGCTGGACCTGGCGTGGATCGACAAACCTGCGCGTAAACTCGTTGCTCAAGGCCAGCGACAGTGCGGCTTCGCGCATCAGCCGGTAACCGCGCGTAGGGGGCGTCATGAACCAGGTGCTTTTGCGGGCGTTTTTGAACACGTCCAGCGTCGCCCCGCGGCGTTCCGGGGTATAGCTGTCGAGGATTGCATCGGACGCGCGCCCGCTGATCACATAGGCCAGCTTCCAGGCTGCGTTGACGGCATCGGCAAAACCGTTGTTCAGGCCGCGCACACCGAAAATGGGCACCAGGTGGGCCGCATCGCCGATAAACAGCACCGGGCCATGACGATAATCATCCAGGCACAGGGTATAGGCGGAGTAAATACTCCACCATTCCAGCTCCCACGGCCCGGTTTCGCCCACCATTTCCAGGATGGCGGCGATTTTGGGCCTCAAATTGTGCTCCTGAATGGCCTCTTCGGGATCTTCATTTGCCTGGAGCTGCCAATCGATGCGCCAAATGTCGTCGGGTTGCCTGTGGATCAAAACAGTCGAGCCCGGATTGGAAACGGGGTCGAAAAAGGCTCTGCGTTCGGTCGGAAAATCGGACTGCAGGCGCACGTCGGAAATCATGTAACGGCCTTCATAGGCGTCACCCTCGAGCGCGAGTCCCAGTGATTGACGAATCACACTGCGTGCGCCATCGGCGGCCAGCACATAATCAGCGTGCAGCCGATAGTCCCCTTGCGGGGTTTGCACGCTCAGGATGGCGCCTTGATCCTTGATCTCGATACCGCGCACCTTGTTTTGCCAGCGCAACTCGATGCGCTCGTCTGCCGCCGCTTTATCCACCAGGAATTGCTCGGTGTACTGCTGCTGCAGGTTGTACATCGGGTAAAAGCGCTCCTGATCGGAATGCGGCATCACCAGGCGGAAGATTTGCTGATCGTGGTAGTAGCTGCGCCCATGGGTCCAGCCCAGGCCTTTGGCGACAAACGCGTCCGCCACGCCAAGTTGTTGCAGAATTTCGAAGCTGTGGCGGGATATACAGATCGCCCGGCTGCCGTCATTGAGGGTGTTTTTGTCATCCAGCACCACGGCCGGTACGCCATGCCGCGCCAGTTCCAGCGCCGCGGTCAGACCAACCGGGCCCGCGCCGACGATCGCGACCGGATGATTTTGCTGCTGCCCATCGAGTTCAGCGGGTCTGACGAAGGGAAACTGAGGGTAGTTGAAATACAGCGAGTCCAGCTCGCCCCGGCCTCGTGGTCGCATTGGCGCCTCCTGCGGCAGAATACGAATACTCTAAAGTGGCGGAAAGGATAAATCCATGGGCCTTTCCGGCCGGCTTGCCCATCATTTGGTTGATACATGTTGAACTGGTGCAAAATGCAGGCTAATGGAGACAAGACATGTGGCTACATAATTGTTGGTACGTCATCGCCTGGGATCACGAAATTCCCGGCGATGGCTTCCTCGCCCGCAAGGTTTTGGGCGAGCCGATTCTGATCTACCGCACCGGGGATGGCACGCTGGTCGCACTCGAAGACCGTTGCTGTCACCGCCATGCGCCTCTGTCCAAAGGCCGGCGGGAGGGCGATTGTATTCGCTGCGGCTACCACGGCCTCAAGTTCGATGCCGCCGGTGTCTGTGTTGAAGTACCGGGTCTCGAGCAGGCGCCCGCCGGCGCGCGCGTGCGCACCTACCCGGTGACCGAACACAACAAATGGGTTTTCGTGTGGATGGGCGATGCCGCGCGCGCAGATACGGCCATGTTGCCCGATAATTTCTCCTGCGACGATCCGGCCTGGCGCTACAAACCCGGCTACATGCACTACGACACGCCGTATCTGCTCATCTGCGACAACCTGCTCGACTTTTCGCACTTAAGCTATGTGCATGAAAAGACCCTTGGCGGATCGACTGCGATCGCGCACGCGCGGCCAGGCATCGAAAAAGTGGTGGCGCCAGGCCAGCGCGGATTGCGCGTGTCGCGCCATGTGCCCGACGTGCCGCCGCCGCCCTACTACAAAAAGATCGAGCGTCTTTCCACCAATATCGACCGCTGGTTCATCTACGACTTTCTGCTGCCCGGCACGCTGCTCATGCAATCGGGCGGGCGGCCCGTAACCGACGCTGAAGGCGACATGAGTCATGCGGTGCAATTGCATAGCTGCCAGACGCTGACGCCGGAAACGGAAACGTCCACCCATTATTTTTTCCAGCAGGCGCACCAGGCAGGCAAGGGCGACGCCGGCGTGACCGACGGCATCTACCAGAGTCTGGTTGCCGCTTTCAACGAGGATCGCGACATGATCAGTGCGCAGTACGCCAACATCGATCTGTCCGCCGATGCCCGCATGCTGCCGCTGTGGATGGATTCTGCCGTGGTGCAGTGGCGCAAGCTGCTGGCCGAGGAGGTCGCTGCAGAGGGTGGCCTTCGCTGAGCTTTCCTCATTATGGTCGAAGCATTTGTTGGCCGGCTTCCACCTGCGTTTGACCGGGATGCTGTGGCCGGCAACAGTCCTTCAACAAGCACTACGCTCAAGACGGCAGCAACCGCTAACCATCAGGGATTCTTGTGCCGGCCTTTGCATTCATCCGATCCGGGGGAACAGCCAGTAAACTCATTGAATGAACATTACTCCCTGGCCAGCCCGGTAAAGCCGCTCTACCTCGCCGGCGCGGCGTTCGAGCACCGTTCGCTGGCTGATGTAGCCCTTGTCGGTAATCTCACCGGCATCGACATTCGGCGGTTCCAGCAGAAACAGAACCCGCGCAATGCGGTTGCTTGAGCCAGGGGTGCTTTTGTTATACGCAGCGAGACCCTGACTGAGCGTATTGCGCACTTCTTCGCAGGCCACAATGTCGGCGGCCGGCGCTGCTGGATCGAGACCGGCAAGCCCGGCGGCGCCTGCGATATTGGGAAAAATGAGCAGGCCCACTTCATCCCGGTCATGGCCAGTTACTACCGCGTCCTGGATGACCGGCGCCCCGGCAGCGATGGCCTTGACGCGCAACTCGCCAACGTTGACCCACGATCCGGTCTGAAGCTTGAAATCCTCGGCGGTACGGCCATCAAATACCAGTCCCTTTGCCGGATCGTCCGCGATCGACAAACTTGACTGCATCGCCGATCTTGTAGAACCCGTCCGCATCCACTGCCGCAGCGAAAAGCTCCGGATCCTTGTAGTATCCCGGCGTGACATTGGGACCGCGTACGCGCACTTCCAACTTGTCGCCATTGGGCACCAGCTTGAGTTCCGAACCCGGAACCGGCAGGCCGATCACACCGGCATGATCGATCGGGAAATGAACCGAGGTCACCAGCGGCGCGGTTTCCGTTGCTCCCCACGCCGCCGTCATCGGTATCTTCTTCCCGCGTGATGCCAGAGAGAGCTGTTCCAATCGTTCCCACAGATTTTGCGGCAAGGCTGCGGCCGCATAGAAGATCATCTCCAGCCGGGAGAAGAAGCGGTCACGCAATTCCTGATCCTGCTCAAGCTGCGGAACCAGCATGCCATAGCCGCTCGGAACGTTGAAGTAGGCCGTTGGCGCGACATCGCGAAGATTGGCGAGCGAGCGTGCAAACAGCGCCACTGTGGGTTTGCCGGCGTCGATATACAGCGTTCCTCCATTGCGCAGAATCATATTGAAATTGTGGTTACCGCCAAAGGTGTGATTCCATGGCAGCCAGTCCAACAGCACCGGCGGCTGTTGGTTGAGGAATGGCCAGACCTGGGCCATCGCCTGCTGGTTGGAGCACAGCATTCGCTGGGTATTGAGCACACCCTTGGGCTTGCCGGTGGAGCCCGAGGTGAACAGAATCTTGGCCACCGTGTCGGGCCCGACTTGCGCCAGTGCTTGCTCAACCGCCAGCGAAGGCGAAGTGTCCGTCAATGTGGCAAATCGCGTGGCGTGGATACCTTCCGGCGGTTCGTCCTGTACCACCACCTCAACTTTCTCCAGGTCCAGCGCGCCAAGAGCTCCTGGCAAAAGCCTTTCCGTTGCTGACAAAAATCAGTGCCGGCTGGATCAGGTCGACGACATAGCGCAGCTTGCTGAAATCTTTCGACATCAGCGAATAAGCGGGTGAAACCGGCACGGCGGGAACGCCCACATACATGGCCGCGAGCTGCAAGAGTGCGCTTTCGATGCTGTTGTCAGACAGAATCATGACCGCATGGCCGGCATCCAGCCTCCGGTCCAGCAAGGCCTGGGCAATGCACCGCACCCGCTCGAGCGTTTCCGCATAGCAAACGGTCCGCCAGCAATCGACCGCATCGCGTTCGGCCAGAAATGCCCGCTCGGGCTCGATTTCGGCCCAATGCGCCAAATAGTGCAGCAGATTTTGGGGGTAGGGTTCCAGCCTGACCGGCGAGCGTACAATAAGACAACCGCCGCCGAGGTCTTCCACCGTAACCAGCGGGGGGGCAAAATCCAGTGTGCTCAAAACCCTCTCACTCATTTCGATCGCTTCTGGTCGCATCGGCCCTTCGCCATAAGATATAAGGCATTTCTGCATCCCCGGCCGCACAGTCTTCAAACATATCTGCAATGCCAATTGGCGGGCGGCTTCGACCAATGCGCCCGGCGAGCTATCCGGGCTGAATTGGCCATAACGATTACATTACACCGGTTTTGGCCGGACAACAGGCATTGTATTTCGGCCAAGACATAACGCCAAACCGCTAGGCCAACCGGGTGCCGATGACAAGCCTGCACACTGGTCATCATCAAATTTATGTATTACAGTGCGTCTTTACCAATTTACAACATTGTATTATTTATTACTTTGCTCGAGACGGAATCCAGCCTATCCAATGCTGACAGCAATAGCAGCTACCTCTACATGAACACGAATCGAATTCACCAGGCATCACCAGCCGGCGCAATTGATTTTTCTACCGGGCCCGGCCGCTATCGCCATTGGCGGCTGCGATTTGAAGACGGCATCGCCTGGCTGGGGCTCAATGTCAACGAACAGGCAATCGTCGGCGAAGGCTACGAGCTGAAGCTCAATTCCTATGATCTGGGCGTCGATATCGAGCTTTATGATGCCGTGCAGCGGCTGCGTTTTGAGCATCCCGAGGTGGGTTGCGTGGTATTGCATTCATTGAAAGAGCGCGTGTTCTGCGCCGGCGCCAATATCAGGATGCTGGGGCGCGCCACCCACGCGCACAAGGTCAATTTCTGCAAGTTCACCAACGAGACCCGCAACGGCATTGAAAATGCCACGGCTGAATCCGGGCAAACGTATCTTTGCGCGATCAAGGGTTCCTGCGCGGGAGGCGGCTACGAACTGGCGCTCGCCTGCGATGAAATCATCCTGGCCGACGACGGCGCCAGCGCGGTATCGCTGCCGGAACTGCCTTTGCTTGCGGTGCTGCCCGGCACCGGCGGTCTGACACGCCTGGTCGACAAGCGCTTCGTGCGCCGCGACCGCGCGGATTTCTTCTGCACCATAGAGGAAGGCATACGCGGCCAGCGCGCCGTCGACTGGCGCCTGGTCGACCGGATTACGCCGTCTTCGCAGTTCGACGCGGACGTCGCCGCGCGAGCCGCCGAACTGGCCGCTGCCTCCGACCGGCCGCGCACTGCAAAAGGCGTTGCCCTTACCCCGATCGGGCGGCATTTCAGTGCCGCCGGCATCCATTACGATCACCTCGAAGTCGCGATCGACCGCAGCAACGCCAGTGCGACCTTCACCTTCAAGGCGCCATCCCGCGGCGTGCCAGGGCGCATCGACGAAATCCTCGGCCAGGGCGCGGACTTCTGGCCGCTGGCAGTCATGCGTGACCTGGACGATGCGATCCTGCACCTGCGCTTCAATGAGGGCGAGATCGGCACCTGGATTTTCAAGAGCAGCGGTGACGCTGAGCGCGTGCTGGCCGCGGATGCGATACTTGCCGATCATGCCGATCACTGGTTCGTGCGCGAAGTGCTGCTGTTCGCCGAGCGGGTACTGAAGCGCATCGATGTTTCCGCGCGCAGCCTGATCGCCGTCATCGAACCAGGCAGTTGCTTCGCCGGGACACTGCTCGAACTGGTGCTGGCCGCCGATCAGAGCTACATGCTGCGAGGTCAGTTCGAGGAAGATGACACGCCGCCCGCAAGCCTGGCGATGAGCCCCCAGAACTTCGGCCGTTACCGCATGGTCAACGGCATCACGCGCCTCGAAGCACGTTTCATCAACGAACCCGCAACAGTAGCAGCCTTGCGTGAGAAGGGCTCAGCCGCACTTGATGCGGAGGCGGCCGAAGCCGCGGGACTTGTCACCTTCATCCCGGACGACATCGATTGGGAAGACGAGTTGCGCATCGCCATCGAAGCGCGTGCCGGCTTTTCGCCCGACGCGCTCTCCGGTATGGAAGCCAACCTGCGGTTCCCCGGCCCCGAAACCATGGAATCGAAAATATTTGCCCGCCTGTCGGCGTGGCAGAACTGGATTTTCCAGCGTCCCAACGCGGTCGGTGAGCAAGGCGCCCTGGTGCTTTATGGCAGCGGCGAGCGGCCCCAATTCAACAAGCGCCGCGTGTAACGGCGGAGGACCATTGTGCATGACAGCATCTGTCGATTACAGCGATCTGATTCCCAACAACATCGATCTTGCCTCTGATCGCCGCCTCAAGCGCGCGCTCGAATCCTGGCATCCGAAGTTCATGGACTGGTGGAAAACCTGCGGCCCGGACCAGTACCAGGACAAGGAGGTCTATCTGCGCACGGCGGTCAGCGTCGACAAGGCCGGCTGGGCGCAGTTTGGCTACGTCAGGATGCCGGAATACCGCTGGGGCATTTTCCTCGCCGAAAACGCCAGTGAGGACAAGCGTATCAACTTTGGCGACCACAAGGGTGAAAAAGTCTGGCAGGCCGTGCCCGGCGAGTTTCGTGGCCCCTTGCGCCGCCTGATCGTCACCCAGGGCGATACCGAGCCGGCTTCGGTCGAGCAGCAGCGCATCCTCGCCGCGACCGCGCCATCGCTGGTCGACATGCGCAACCTGTTCCAGGTCAATGTCGAGGAAGCACGCCACCTGTGGGCGATGGTTTACCTGCTGATGGCCCATTTTGGCCGCGACGGCCGTGAAGAAGCCGAAGAACTGCTGCAGCGCCACTCCGGCGATCCGGACAAGCCGCGCATCCTCGGCGCGTTCAACGAAAGAACGCCCGACTGGCTGTCATTTTTCATGTTCACCTATTTCACCGATCGTGACGGCAAGTATCAGCTCGCCTCGCTGGCCGAGTCGGCCTTCGATCCGCTCGCCCGCACCTGCCAGTTCATGCTCACCGAGGAAGCGCATCACATGTACGTCGGCGAAACCGGCATCACGCGCGTGGTGCAGAAAGCCTGCGACATCATGCGCGAACACAGGACCGACGACGTGCGTAAATACGGCGGTATCGACTTGCCGACCTTACAGAAGTACGTCAATTTTCACTTCAGCGTGTCCGAAGACCTGTTCGGGGCCGAACAATCGACCAATGCCGCCAACTACTTCACTCAGGGACTCAAAGGGCGTTACCAGGAGACGCGCATCGGCGACGACCACCAATTGAAAGACACACCCTATACCGTCACCCAGTATGGCGAGGGCGGGCTGCATCAGGTGGAGGTACCGGCGCTAAGCTCGATCAATGAGCGCCTGCGCGACGATTACATTGCCGACTGCCAGCGCGGGGTCGATCGCTGGAACAAGCTGATCAGGGAGGCGGGCATCGACTTCGCCATCAGGCTGCCGCACCGCGCGTTTCACCGCCAGATCGGCGTGTTCGCGGACGCCCATGTAACCCCGGAAGGCAAGGTCATCGACGCCGCAAGCTGGGCGGCGCGCGCCGACGAATGGCTGCCCGATGACGACGACCGCGAATACGTCGGGTCATTAATGGAGCAAGTCACCGAACCGGGACAATTCGCGCGCTGGATTGCCCCGCCGCGCCTGGGCATCAATAATCAGGCGCTGGATTTTCCCTATGTAAAACTGTAGCGATGGGAACCGTATATGCCACTGACCGCGAAGGCGTCGAACACGTGCTGCAGGCGGCCGAAGGATACTCGCTGATGGAAGTCCTGCGCGATGCCGGGCTGCCGGTGGAAGCGATCTGCGGCGGTCAGTGCATCTGCTCGACCTGCCACGTCTACGTCGACCCCACCTGGACCGGCAAATTGGAACCGCGCGCCATCGATGAGCAGGTCATGGTCGAGGATACCGGCCATTTCCGGGACAACTCGCGCCTCGCCTGCCAGATCCCGTACACCGAGGCGCTGAACGGTATCCGCCTGGCGCTTGCCCCTGAATACTGATGGCGGACACGGGCATCGCTAAAGACCGTGCACCGTACAACGCTGCGGTCGATCTGGTAGAAAGTAATATCGCGGCCGGCCGCACCGGCAAGCTGGCCTACATCGACGATCGCGGCAGTTACAGTTATGCCGATCTCGATCTCAGCGTCAGGCGCGCAGCAGCCGCGTTGCGCGCAACCGGCCTCGAACCACCACAGCGCGTCTTGCTGTGCATGCATGACAGCTTTGCGCTACCGGTGACCTTCCTCGGCGCGATCCGTGCCGGTCTGGTGCCGGTGTTGACCAATACCCTGCTCACCGCGGATGAGTACGCCTACATGCTGGCGGACAGCGGCGCATCGATTGCGATCGTATCGGCGCCATTGGCACCGACGTTCGAGCAGGCGCGCGCGAAGGTCGCCAGCTTAAAGCGCCTGATCATCGAAGGCGGTGCGGAGGATGAACTCGCCATGCTGTACGCGGCGGCAGATGCAGATCAGCCGGCTGCCACAACACGTGCGCAGGACCCCTGCTTCTGGCTCTACTCCTCCGGTTCTACCGGACGCCCCAAAGGCACGGTGCACAGGCATTCCAGTCTGCGCGCCACCGCTGAGCTTTATGCGCAGCCTGTGCTGGGCATCGATGAGCATGACCTGATGTTCTCGGCGGCCAAGCTGTTTTTTGCCTATGGCCTCGGCAATGCGCTGAGCTTTCCGCTGAGCGTCGGCGCGACCACGCTGCTGATGGCCGAGCGTCCCACCCCGGAAGCGGTGTTCAAGCGCCTGGCCGAACAGCAGCCGACCATTTTCTACGGCGTGCCAACCCTGTATGCCGCATTGCTGGCCAGTCCGGCGCCGCCTTCGCCCGGCCAACTCAATCTGCGGTGCTGTGTCTCAGCCGGAGAACCCTTGCCGGAAGACATCGGCCGGCGCTGGCGCCAGCAGTTCGGGCTCGACATCCTCGACGGCATCGGCTCCACCGAGATGCTGCATATCTTTCTCTCCAACCGCCCGGGCGACGTGCGCCTGGGCACCACCGGCAAAGCCGTACCCGGCTATGAATTGCGATTGCTTGACGACAACGGGGATGAAGCTCAAAGCGGCGAACTCGGCGAACTGCTGGTCAAGGGACCGACTGCGGCGCTGATGTACTGGAATCGACCCGCACAAACCCGCGCCACCTTTCGCGACGGATGGACACGTACCGGCGATAAATACCGTATCGACCCGGATGGCTATTACATTTATTGCGGACGCACGCGACGATATGCTCAAAGTCGGCGGCATCTATGTCTCGCCCACCGAAGTGGAAAGCGCGCTGATCAGCCATCCGGCCGTGCTCGAAGCCGCCGTCATCGGACGGTCCGATGACGAAGGCCTGATCAAGCCGCAGGCCTTTGTCGTTCTCACCGCCGGACATGCGGCCAGTGCCGAATTGGCCAGTGAACTGCAGGCCTTTGTCAAATCCCGTCTGGCGCCCTACAAATATCCGCGCTGGATCGAATTCGTCAGCGAACTGCCAAAGACCGCCACCGGCAAGATCCAGCGTTTCAAGCTGCGCGATGGATGACAGCAGGGGCCAAATTGGTATCGCGCCTGTTAGATTTCCTGCCCGCTTTCAACTGGTGGCGTGCAATGAACCCCTGCAGCTCTCTCGAGTGAAAAATCTGCAACCGCGCTTGAGCCGTTCCGGTAACTGTTGGAGTGATAAGGATTTAGGAGGAAATTCGTGACCCGGCCGCGACCTGATTTGAAGGTCACTATTTGCGGGTTGTTTTCCGAAGTCAACGGGTGGGGCCGCCATGCCGCAGGGTTTGCTGCAGCGCTTGCACAATATTTACCGGTAAAGTTAGAGGATTTGGGCAACGTCCTGTTTCATATCATCGACGATGATGATTACGAGCAAATGTTGCGGGGAATAAATGAACTGTTGGGAAAGGGAGGTTACCTGATGATTTCAGAAAGCTTTTTGCGCGGCAAAACAAGACAACATGAAAATTACTGGAAGAGCAGGCCGCAAAGATTCATTCAGGAAATTGTTATACGAACTGGATTTGAAGTTATCTCGCTGAACCCGTTGTTTGTCCTTATGGGAGCTCCGGTGGATACCCAGACGAAATGGCCGGCATGGATCTGGGACCAATTGATGAGGGCAGCAAATACCCTTCGTATGGGAGGACTGCTGGGTAGATTGCTATATCCACTTGAGTGTTTCTTGCTGCGTCAGGTTCGCCGCGGCCCATCGACCAAAGTAATGGTCTGCCGCAAATGATCTGTCATTTTTGCGCTCGGTTAACAATGACAGATGTGTGAAGGATGCCTGGATTTTCAGCGTCAATGGCAATTTTGAAGGAGCAACGGTCACGGCATCAAGCTTGGTTCGCGCAACCGGCCTCCGCAAGTACACTCCTGACCACAAGCATGAGCGAGCTTGATCGCCAGCCGCTGCTGTGGGTTGATGCTGCCGACATTCACTAACTGCCTGAACTGAGAAGAAAGCCCGGAATTCTTCCAGCTGAGATACTCAAGATACGCACTGTCATTCTGATCCAGGTGCAAAAGATAGTTGGCCAGTTCAGAAGCGCAATCGAAATCGGTGGCGACAATGACGGCCTTCTCTGCAGGCATGAAGTCGCGGACATTAGGAGCTCCCATATAAACCGGAACTACCCCGGCAACCAACGCATGAAACACCCTTTCCGTGACGTAGTCGGTAGTTTGTGAATTCTCGAAGGCGAGATAAAACTTGTAACGGGACAAGACTTCCAGAATGGCGTCCCAGGCGCCCTGTGACCAGCCGCCCTGAACGAATCCTTCAATGTGCCGGTTGCGCAAACAGCGCCCCAGGCTGTCGACCCGTATGCTTTCCATCAACTCGGCCACATAGTTATCCCGGTAGGCAACCGGGTTGGATGCAATATAGGCGGCCAATGGTCCTGCCGCAGGCCCTTTGTGAATCCGGACAGGTTTCAGAAAATCACCGTACTGACCCCACGTGGGATAGATGCAGGGGATATCAGAATCCAACCGATAGGTCATAAGCAGGTCGAAGCCAATTCGCGTCGCCGGGTGTTTCAGGGCCGGATAGTTAACATCGCTTTCCATGCTCATCAAAATCCACGGCTGACGTTTGTCCCTGCGAAGCGGCATGTCCTGAATGCTGGGGCCGTGAAACCAAACCGCGTCCACATGGGGCAATTCTGCGCGATCCCTTGTGTAAGTCAGACTGATATCAGCACCTGGCGGATTGGGTACGATTACAGGATTCAGGTACGCTTCACCAAAGAAATGGTCGGTCCAGGCGAGAACCCTCAGATCCGTTTTTTGTAAATCACCAGGGACTTTGGCTGCACATTCCATCAAGCAATCTCCTGTCGCAGCCCCAATTTGACTCATCCAGACAAGCCATCCAAGTCAGAAAAATCGATCCGCGGCAGAAAGGGCCTGGCCAATTGACACAGTGGCGTCGTTCCGTCGCGCAGGTGTGCCAGAGTCAGCTCGCCGGCGTGAAACCGGGTGAAATCCTGTCGCGACTCTTCCCACCAAACGTGTTCCCACAAATGCACGGAATAACTGCCGGTGAGATCGCACTCGCCACCTTCCAGAAACGCCTGCAAACCTTCCGCTGTAATCGGAAGGCCCGTAAACGACTCTTTAGGTTCGATGTGCACTGATTCCGGGAATTCTTCAGCCAATTGTTGCGCGAGAAAACCTGAATGATTACTCCAGGTCCCGTTGAGAGCAGCTGCCATGCGGGTGCGCCACTGACGGGCAAAGGAAGAACCCGGCATGGCCATCATTAGCGCATTGCATAACGAGGGTTTTGATTCACCCGTCACCTCATCGCGGACTGCATCCTCGCGCCCGATAACAAAGGGTTTACGATAAAGCTCATCAGGAATGGCCTGCAGGAAAAGGGTATCGATGTCCGCGTAAATTCCACCGGATTCGATAAGCGCATCCAGGCGAATAAAATCTGCGTGGTGGGCGTATCGATAACGTTCAGGCACTCGCTCATCATCGTATTTGGCGCGGCTGACTTCCGCACCGGCTCGGCTTTGACCAGATTCAGATGAGGCCGGATCATGTCCCAGAATACGCCATACGGAAGGTGCTGATAGTAGAGGCAGATTCGTTCGGGACGCAGTACCTTCCGACAGGACTCCAGCGCCAGATAATGAAGCAGATGAAAAGGGTGCGTTTGCTCCCGAAATCCGAAAACGAAGTGGACAGTTCGAGGTATTTTAGCCATTATCGTTTGCGTTGCCGCCACTCATTAAAATCACCACAACAACAAAAAATATGGATCCCCCAAAAGAGGAGAGGATTCTAGCATCGGCCATGACGAGGTTGCTATTCCTGACACCGATTACCCCAAGCCCAACCGGAAACGGTCTGGCAATGCGCGCCTGGGGTACTTTGCGGGCACTGTCATCCCTGGGCGAGTTGCACACCGTTGTACTACCCATTGCTGAAGCAGAGCGAGACAGCGGGCAGGCAGGAAATTTGACGCGAATTGCAGCCATGAACCCGCGCAAAGCAGCGGCCAGCTGGTTATCTTATGACCGTGGTAGGACGTTGCTTGCGCAGGTACCAAAATTACCGCGGCTCGCCCGATTGGCAGCACCAGCTTATGGCGAAGAGATTCTGCATCATTTGTGCACAGGCGGGTATGACCTGGTTTATGTCCTGAGGCTCTACCTGGCGGGTACTGTATTGCCCCTGATGCAACAGCTTCCTGAGACTAAATTCCTCATGGATGTCGATGAGGATGATTCCACTGTCACCCGGCAGATGGCTGATTTGCAGAAATCGTCTGTTTTGAGAGCGGAATCGGAGATACAGAAGGCCTTTGGCCTTCAAGCACTAACCTGGTTTGACACCATCGCTTGTTCGTCACAGGCTGAATCCGAGCATCTTAGAGAACTTACCGGGCTATCAGCGGTTTGTTTGCCCAATATCGTCACCCCGTTTACCGATTCACACCCTATCTGATCCCCGGAACTGGCGTGGATGGTCCATTCAGGCTTTTGTTTATAGGCAACCTGGATTACTGGCCTAATCGCGACGCTTTGATCCAATTGCTGACTGACATTTTTCCCCGAATCAGGCAGGAAATCGAAGGCTCCGAATTGCTGGTAGCCGGCGCCGGCGCGGGTGACTTAAAAGCGGTACACGGAGGCGACCCTGCAGTGCAATGGCTTGGTTTTGTCGAAGATGTAAGCCATCTTTATCGCAAAGCAAACGTATGCGTTATTCCGTTGCGTGTTGGAGGCGGAAGTCGGGTGAAGATTCTGGAAGCATTCGATCGAGGAGTGTGTGTAGTGGCTAGTGCCAAAGCACTCGAGGGACTGTCTGTAAGCAATGGAATCCACGCACTCTTCGGCGCGAATAGTGCTGAAATAGTGGCGGCCGTAAAGCGAATCGCCAACGATCCGATTCTGGCGTCTTCCTTGATTGACAATGCGCGACAGTATGTCAGACTTGAGCACACACCCTTCCGGCTTGAGCAAAGACTTCGCGCAGTAGTCAATCAAATGCTGGGTGCCAAAGCGTGAATGCACATTCGCGTTTTCATGTGAATATGGAATTCACCTATGAATAAAGAATCCGACACTCATTACAAACAAGCTCAAAGCCTGGATGTTCATGAAGCGGACGACGGCCTGATTATATTTCATGCCGACACAGATCGTGTTCACCACCTCAACTCCTCGGCAGGTGTGCTGTTCGCCCTGTGCGATCAGCCCTGCTCGAGAGCTTCATTGATCGAATCATTCCAGGCTTTGTTTGGTTTGGAAGAATCAGACTGCGCGGCCGTTGCGGCCACACTGGATCAGTTGTTGGCAGAGGGTGTTCTTGTCCAAGACGATGGCAAATGAATCCTGGGAAATAGGGTTCCAACTTCTTTCCTGCCAAGTCTCAATTCGTCTCGAAGATTTCGCGCTCACCAAAGTTTTGTCCTATATGACGGTTTCGGCCCGGCAGGAAGTTAGAGTTTTAACTACATTGTCATACACCGTCACAGGCTTCGGCCCTTATGAAATTTGCGAAGAAGGAGATCTTCTTGACCGGGCGCAGTCTGTTGAAGACGTGCTGTTCCATATTTATGGCCGTGCGTACGCGCGTACATTGGAACGTTACATATTATCGGGGTGGGTTGTATGGCACGCGGGCTTGGTGAGAATAGCCGGCAAAAGACTGATGCTTTTAGGCAACAAGGGTGTCCGGAAAAACTTCGCTGGTCACCCGATTGCTTTTTTCCGGACATCAAATTGAGGGCGATGAACTCGTACTCGCACGCATGGGTACCCTGATGTCCGTTCCGCGCCGCTTACATCTCAAACCCGGTATTGAGAACCAGGTGCCTGAACTGGCTGGCCACCTGGATGACCTGCCGGTTTCTCGATCCGAAGAATTTGGGATAAGAGCATTGGATCCTACCACCTTGGGCTTTGAGTGGCGTATATCTCCAGGTCCCATCGACCGATTAATCTGGATCTCTCCAAATCATGGAGGAGTCACCAAACTGGAGTCGCTGGGGTCATTTGCCATGCTGCAACGATTGATTGAGTCGTATCAAGGCTGGGGTGAATCAAAAAAACTGGTGTTGAAATGCGCAGCCCAATTAGGGCGGAGCGGAGGTCACCAATTGGTTTTGGGGGCCGCTGCCGAGGCAGTTTCCAAACTGGAGGATTTCGCTCAATCGAGCGCCGTTCAGGAATATAATTTGACAAACTCATGAAAATGAATTGACAAGTTTATGAAAATCAAATAAACAAGAGGTCCAGCATTTGAAATGCGAGTGCAGGTGTCAATATGTCCAAACGAAATAAAGATGAAATCATTGAGTCCGTCAATGCCGGTCGTCGGGAATTTGTTCGCAAGGCATTGAAAACTGGATTTGTTCTGCCGGCTATTGGAACATTCACCATGACCGGACTGATGGCAACTCCCGCCGCAGCCCTAAGCAATCAGTCTCTCTGATTCTTCAAGCTCGCTCAGGCGTTGTGAGGCTGACGGCGTGCCTTATCATACGGGATGAAGAACGTTACCTTGATGCGTGCCTGAGCAGAATCAGTGCCGTCACTGACAGCATTGTCGTAGTCGATACCGGTTCCACTGACAAATCTCGGGAAATTGCTCTTGGCCATGGAGCCGTGGTTATTGATGAGCCATGGCAAAATAATTTCTCACATGCGCGTAACGTGGCACTTGATAAAGCTGCCGGTGAATGGATTCTGTATATCGACGCTGATGAGTTACTTCATGCGTGCGTCGAAGATTTACATTGCCTGAACGACCCCGATGCAGTAGCTGCTACCGTTGACTTCCGGGCATCACGGAAGTTGACCACATACCGCGAGTACCGCCTATTCCGTAATCGAACGGATATTCGATTCAAGGGTGTTATCCACGAAACAGTCATGCCCGATATCAACACGATTGTAGCCCACGAGAAAGCCCATGTAATCCATGCCCCCATCTGTATCGAACACCTGGGATATGAAGGCGACATGAACTGCAAGCACGAGCGTAACCACGGCTTGCTTTTGCAAGCTGTTCAAGATGACCCAAATCGGGTATACCTTTGGCATGCACTGGGCGAATGTGAGCTGGGCCTGGGCCACATCGAGGACGCAGAAAACGCGTGGAGGCAAGCACTGGCCATTGTGCGCGCACGTGAAGCCCTGCCCGCCGACGCCTTGATCTACGCCGATCTGATCAGCCTTCATTTCTCTGGATTTGAGCTCGAAGTTGGAGATGTCGACGAGCTGGTGAATGAGGCCGGTAGCAGATACGGTTCGGACCCACTGGTGTCATGGTGGAGAGCGCGTCACCTGATATCCAACGGCAAGATTTCAAGTGCACGAAAACTGTTGCTGGATTTAGTTCAGGCTGATGCCGAAAACACTGAAATCTCCGCTTTGGCCTATGACCGGCGGCTGTTCGGAGCGTACAGCTGGGCTTTGCTGGGAAGCTGTGACATGGCTGAAAAGGCATATTCCAGCGCTGCCGTCCATTTGGAACGGGCCTTGCAAGACGATCCCGATAATATCGAAGTCCGGATAAAGCGTGACCTTGCCCGCGCCCTTGCATAAATCTGGTTTCCATCCGGATCCACAGCCCCGGACTGCATGCACGCGATTGCTGAATTTGTCCCATCATTAAAAAAGTACGGTATGCCGCAACCACGTTTCGAACAACGAAGGGCATCTTTCACCGCCTGGCGTCGGTACCTCCCTTTAATCGATCTTGCACTTGCATCCGATTGGCAACGTGTTTCCACGCTTATCCGAAAACCGGATTTCTCCCGAGATGGTTTTCTCCGTTTTATCATGGATCATGACTTGGCAGCACCTCTGCTTTGGTTGGTGAAACGAGATGACGCAACAGCGCATCTGCCCTCCTGGTTGCTCCTCCACTTGATGGGCACGGCTGCTTACGGCACACGTCGGCAGCTGGATCTTTGCGCAGCACTCGCGGAGATTACCGATGCAGCGCGCAGCAGACAGCTGGCTTTTCTGCTGCTCAAAGGTTTGCATTTCGCCGAACGGTATTATGGTTCAACCAACGCTCGCTGGACACGCGATTTGGATGTGCTCGTGAAGGGTGATGATCTGAATGAATGCGCCAATATGTTGGAAAGTCTTGGCTATAGGAATAAAAGTAAAGTCTGGTTACCCGAGGGTATTCACAGGTGTCTGGTGCATGCATATGACTGGCAGCGAGGCGACATCTCGATTGATGTACACCAAAACTTTCGCGTGCGCCCAGGATATCAGATTGACGCTCATAGAATTTTTAGCGAATGTGAGCAATATAAAATTTCCGGAATTGATGTCTTAGTGCCCTCGGATGAAGATAACTTTCTGCTGCTACTTATTTCCATTGCCAGTGACGTCGAGCAAGGCAAGATTCGAGCAAAGAGTCTTATCGATTTCTGGGTTCTGCTGTCACGTTTGGATGCAACTTTCTGCTGGGAAACGTGGATGGCAAAACGAAAGGACGAAGGCCTACACGAATTGGTCTTTGCCACTGCTTTGTTGTTGTTAGTCGCCCTTCCGCAAGCAGGACGTTTTACTGGTCTGGCCGGTATCATCGAAGATTCCGTTGGGACCCATTTTGCATTAGACCCTCAAGAAGCCATAGCCCTAATCTCCGCTCCTCAATACAGCCTGGCAAACCGTCGTTGGTTTCTGCGCCACTACAAAGGAAAAATCCTGACATACCTGAACTGGTGGCTCATTGGTGGAATTTTCAGACCTGGGTCAATCATGGCATTGTGGCGGGCCATGCTGCCGAAGTAGCCTGAAAGGTTTTCCAGGAAGCCAAAGACCCGGACGGCAGGCGGCCATTTTCTATGACGTGCCAACCCTGTATACCGCCTTACTCGCCAGTCCCGCGCGGTCCGCGCCCGGCCAACTCAAGCTGCGGTGCTGTTTCTCTGCTGGGGAGCCCTTGCCGGAAGACATCGGCCGGCGCTGGCGCCCTACAAATATCCGCGCTGGATCTCTTTCGTCCGCGAACTGCCCAAGACCGCCACCGGCAAGAACCAGCGTTTCAAGCTACGCGATGGATGACGGCCAGTGGTCAAACCGGTACCGCGCCGTCAGATTTTCTTGCTCGCAGCCATCTGGTCGCTGCAATGAACCCCTGCGCATTCCCAAAACTAGCTATTTGAAACCGAGCATGAATCGTCGCGATAGAAGTTGGGAAATTGCCATCAATGATGACTCGTTCTTCAACAGCTTGGAGAATAAGTGCCGCAAGAAACATGCTTTAAAAAACACCAGAACTGGCGCAAGATGATGTCTTCGATTACAGCGAAGTGTTTTACAATCGAACGCGCCTGCACAGCCACCTGGGTGGCATCAGTCCCGGGGCATTTGAATGTGCCTCATTTTGAGGCTTTGAAATGTCCGCTGTACCGGGGGCGGTCCAATTGGAGCCGACCCCTATTTGCCGAGAATATGAGCACCCCCCCAAAAAAATGCGTTTTGGTTGTGACAGGGGAATTTACCTTTGGGGGAGCCGCTTTTCTTACGCTCCGACATATGAAGCGGCTGCTTGCTCAATACGAGATCGATTTTCTGGTGACCGGACCTTGTGAAGATGAGATGCTCCGCGAACTTCCGGAAATCATTTCACTCTACAGGCTGAGTACCAGCCCTTTCGAGCATACGCCGGGCGTCCTGGGTTCAATGGATGCATTGGGATGCCTGGAGTTGTTTCTCAAGCGAGGTTTAACTGAACCGTTGGTACGCTCATATCAGGCTGTTTTGGCCACCTCGGTATTTGCCGACTGGCGTGTTTGCATCGCCGTGAGCGTGGCCCGGGCGGAGCGGAAACTCGTCTTTCTGTTGGATGAGGCACTGGCGGAATATCCTCAACAAAGCCCTCGGGATCAGAGCGCCATCGACAGCTGTCTGCTGGCAGTTGACCAGGTGCTTCCAGTTTCAATGCGCCTATGGCAGGCAATGGCTAACCATTGTCCTGCCTTAAAGCGGCGGCCCATGCAAGTATTGCGGCCTCCAGTGGAAATTTGCAGGGACGATTTTCAATTTGTGGCATCCGGCCTGAAAATACTTCCGCGCGATCTGCCCGTTGTACTCACGGTGGCTCGACTTGTGCCTGGTAAGCAAATTCTGGAATGCCTGCGTGTCCATCACCGGCTTCGACAAGCCGGGGTTGAGTTCCGCTGGTATGTAATGGGCAGCGGGCCTGATGAGCGCATGCTGCGCACCGAGATCAACAGACTGGGAATGACAGACGCATTGGTGTTGATCAGACCCCAGGAGAAGAACTGCCTCCATAGTCTGATGAGGCAGTGCGATGTTTTTTCCATAGGACTTGTAGAAGCAGGCTCGAAAATTCTGGCAAGCCTTGTCGCAGATTTCAATTACGACCCCCTTGTTGTTGTTTACCTGCGGCGCCAGGATCACCTGCTCGGTGCTCACTACGCACAATTTATCAAGGGAAGTTCCTGCAACGATCTCGATTTTGCCAGCTTTTCAAAGATTTTCTCGCCCAGGCTGGAAACTTGGGACATCCTTGTGCCTTGGGTTGCGGCTTTTGGCATAGAAAACATCCTGATTCGTCCCTATGAGCCCGCAAGTTTGCCGCGGGGCATTGTGGCGGATTTTTTCAGCATGCACTTGGTTTTGATGTTCCAGACAGATTTTCACCCGCCCCCATGGACGCGGAATTCGTTAACGCAACTCCTGATCGAGACTGGATCGAGTTCATCCGCCTGCTCAATCGCAAAAGTGTTGAAGGATTTCCCACGCTTTTACGCCAGGCTGTCCTGCAAGCGGCAATATCCGAGAAACCGGTAAGCGGCAGGCAGGCTGTGATTGCATCCTGGCTTTCACCCAAAGCACGTGTGATGTTGTTGAAAAGGCATGAACAGGGCAACGGCGCAATTGCGGAGCGAGTACTCTTAAGGCCCGGAAAGCCGCTTTTTTCGGAACCCTATCCTGAAATCGCCGCAGAATGGACCGAGTACCAGGGATTGTCTTCGACAACGGCAAATGAAATATTTCTCGAAATTTGACAAGAGATTGTTCGCTCCGGATTTCCGTTAAAAATGGTTCGTCATCCCGAAAAGTTGCCAACATTCTATTTCCCGCTCTCTCCATCATCCTTATCCTGCTTGGGCATGCCATCTACTCGTGAATGGATTCGCGTCCACAGATCGCTTGGCGATAACACTGTAAGGTCTGACGGGCTGTTTCTTCCCATCTGAATTTGGCTGCTTGCGCCAAACCCTTCTGGCGAAACTGTTGCCAGCTTTCCTGATCACTGAGGAGTTGTTGCATGGCTTGGGTCAATGCTTCCGCGTCATGTGGGGAGACCAATTTGGCAGCACTCTGCAAATATTCTTTCAGTGAGGAACAATTAGAACTGATGGTGGGAATTCCACAGGCCATTGCTTCCAATGGAGGCAGTCCGAAACCTTCCTGCAAGGATGGATATATAAACAGTTTTGCGCCCGCGTAGAGCAGCGGCAGATCCTCGTGCTCAACATAACCCAATAAATGGATACAGCTTTGCGCCTCCAGGCTTTCAATTTGTTCCATCAACTCACCGTAGCCCCATCCTAACCGGCCTGCCAGAATCAGGGGCTCCTCCGTTTTTTGTCGGCGTACAAGTTCCATATAGCACCGGACCAGGAAAGGGAGGTTTTCCGCGGCTCAATGGTTCCAACGTAGAGAATGTAGGACTCAGGCATATCCAAACGATCCAAGGTACTTGAAAGAACTCCCGCGGATAGATTTTCGAATTCTTCACCAATGCCATGTGGAATCACCCGCACTTTTGTGCGTCATATGGCAGGCAGCCAATGATAAATATCTTTTTGAGTTGAGGCAGAAGGGACAATGACCAGATGCGCCCGTCGAATACTGCACAACACGAGTTGCCGGTAAGCATAGGTACGATGCAATCTGGTGTGACAACCCGGGAGAGTGAAGGATGTCATGTCGTGAACGGTGAGCACATGGCGCTGACGACCTCGCATCATGGGTATGATAAAAGATGGAGAGTGCACGACGTCGGCGCCCCACCACATTGCCAGAATCGGTAGCAAGACTTGCTGAAAAAAAAGCGGGATAAGCCTGGCGCTCGACTGCAGACAAGAACCTGAAAATTACCGGGAAGCTGCCCGTCAAATCGGTGGCGATCTTCCCAGTTAATGTAGATTCGATATTGGTTAGACTGGTCAATCTTTCCCAAGTGAATAACGAGTTCGATTAAATCCGATCAACCCCGGTTTCCTGCGGTAAAAGAGCCGTCAAGTCGAAAACTATGCGGATGACTCTGTCCTTGATCAAAGCCATTTCGACACCGGCCATGTCGACCAAGGCATCCACGGACTATTCGATGTATTGAAGCATGGCTTTCCCATGTTATTGGCGATGTTTTTGATTTGCTTTCAACTTGCTGATTTTTGATAAATCAGCCGCCACGACAGAAACACGGTTGCATTTGGTTGCAAAAAGGTCATCAGCAGTTACGGCTTCCATATTGATGTTGTGACTTTTCAGGAGATCTTCGAGATATCCTTCAAATTTACCGGGTGACCGCTTCCAACGTTGTACACTTCGCCTGCCTTTCCATGCTCCATGATCGTGATAAGGTCCAATACAGCGTCGTCGACAGGGAGATAGTCACGCACGCTGACAAGTCTCCAACCTGGATTGACATTGTCTTTTTAGCGAGATAATTCTTGATTTCTGTTCTGACGCGACCAGGAAATAACAATGGGCTGATGCCATCACCATCGAGATTGAAGACGCGTGCCATGACGATTTTTATTCCGGGTTTTCGCTGGAAATAGTTCATAAGTCGCGTCTGAAAGACTTTGCTAAAACCATATACAGATACAGGCTTCAGCGGATGGTTTTCCGAGACATATCCGGATTTTGTTTCTGGCACGCCATACTCTGCGGAACTACCAATCAACAGAATAATAACTTCAATGATGGCCATTTTGCCCCCCACGGGCATTAACGGCTTTGGCAAGGTAATGGTGTGGGGTTTTAGCCGAATTCCCATTCCGCCGGCGAGAACAATTGCGCGCATGGTTTACTTCCACCTACACAATGTAAACATCAGGTCTACGTGCGCCAGGCTGCTCTTCTCTGAGAACCAATCAACCGTCCTCTGTAGACCCGCATCAAGACTGATTTGCGGTCTCGAATTGGTTAAAGAGAAGAGCTTCTCCGTCGATCCTAACAACCGCTCCACTTCCGAATTCTTGGGGCGAATACGTTGACGTGCTGCCTGAAGTACATTCAGGGTCCCCTTGATATTGGTATCTACATAGGAATCAGGAGAATGGTAAGAGAAAGGTATTCCAATAAGTGCGGCGAGATGAAATACCACGTCGCAGCCGTCCATGGCGGTACGAATCCCATTCGGGTCCCTGACATCGCCCGGAAAGACCTCCAGCTGGTCCTGCCTCGATTCAGGTAAGGAGTCAATCCATCCCCAAGAATTGAATGAGTTGTAAAAAACAAAGGCTCTTACGTTCGCTCCTTCAGCGACAAGCGCCTCTACCAAGTGACTTCCAATGAATCCATCAGCACCGGTAACCAGACACTTTTTAACCTGAATATTCACAAGAGTAATTCGTCCCTTTCCCATTAAATTGTGCTTGAAACTTCATAATCTTTTACTTATGAAACTGCCACCACAATCAAACCGGAAACTAAAGCGTTTTCTTGCAATCGGGCACTATTCCAAATTCAAAAGGAGTTTCCCGATCAAACCACTTGATTGTCTACCTCGAGAGATAACTGGTTGAACAGGGAACTTGGGGGACTTCACTTTTCCAGGTATCGTCTATATCAAATCCGCAACCGTCTGACATCACGTCATTATGACATTATCGTTTGCTTTGCGCCCAATCTGGTGAAGGATTCGATTGTGAAGCACCCCGGGTTTGCCGGAGACTCGGACGTTCGACTCAAACGGATAGCCGGTCGGAATTACCCCGAAACGATGCCTATAGCATGCATGCGTGCAACCGAATCCAACGAGCCTCCATTTCCTGGTTAACGACTGCTGTGGATAAGTCAAGGAACCGAGCAACCAGAGTTCGGTGTTGACGGTAAAGGACTGTCTGTCCGCGCTCCCAATTTCTCCACATACGGGGGTCAACACCAAGCGCTCCAGCGGCCTGTGTCAGTGCTCTGCGGAACAAGTCAGCTGATATCGCGGCAGGATCTCCGGCCCGCTGCTGAACCGCATCGATCTGCATGTCAAAGTCAATCGCCCGCAGTCGTTCCTGTTGCAGCACGAAGGGCCAATCCCCAAATCGAATGAGAAGGCCAGAGAGCGCGTCATCGTGGTCCGCACGATACCGGAGCAGCGGTCTGGCTGCACAAGCACACAACTGGAAACCGCAGTAAGCAGCCCGCTCTGATCGACATGCTGCAGGGAAACTGTCGCCGTTGAAGGCGTTGCATGTAACACGGCAAGCGCGCATACTGTTACATGTAACATGAACAGGAGAATGGCAATGGCTCGAGCAAGCGTATCAGATCGAGTGGAAAAGCATCGCGCGGCACTCCGCGCAGCAGGTCTGCGGCCGATTCAGATTTGGGTTCCCGATGTACGATCGCGGTCCTTTGCATCCAAGGCTCACCAGCAATCAAGCGCCGTGGCCAAGAGTCATCATGCACGGGAGGATCAGGAGTTTATCGATGCCATCTCCGGCCGTGACGCAACATGAGGCGAGGCGAAATCTGGACGGTCTCCGGTGGAGGTAGTTACGCAGGTAAGCCGCGCCCCGTCGTCATCCTGCAGGATGATCGTTTCGATGCTACGGCATCGATAACCGTTTGTGCGTTTACTACCGATCCCACGCCGGCCCCATTATTTCGATTGGTAGTAGAGCCAAATGAACGAAACGGCCTGAAGGTTTCTTGCAGCCTGATGGTCGACAAAATCACGACCGTCCCAAAAACCAAGATCGGCCATCAGGTTGGCAGCCTGGATGATGAGGACATGGTCCGCCTGAATCGTGCAGTTTTGGTCTTTCTGGGCTTTGCCGGGGCCAACCGTGAGAAGTAACGATTATTCGTTGTGGGGAAACCGGTAACTTATCGGTCTCGGTAAAATGGGGACGGGGCAGATTAACTTGGATTAATGTGCCCCGTCCCCTTTATGGCCCTCTGATCCGCCATATCCTCAGGCATATCGAGCGCCGAGAAGCCCTGCTCAAGCGCGTTGCGCACGCCCACACGCGCCCTCGCATCAGCTTACAACAATGTTCCAACGGACTTTGGTTGCCTTTCTTGGGGCAGCGTGTCATTGCCGATACTTGCCTTAATGCCGAAAAACACCGTTTATGGTTCCTATCCGCCTATCCGCTGTACCAAGTACCACGCCCGGCACCATGTTTCTTCAGGTGACCGGCGCGGGTTAGGGCCTTGAGGTGGTCCTTGATCGTATTCCGGTTAGCTCCGGTCGCTTTCTCTGCTTCCGAAACAGTCACGCGACCGCGCTCGCGGCACAGCTCGAGAATTTGCACCGAAAGTTCAGGCAAATTGCCAAGAATCAGCCGCTCGCGCTCGATCTTTTTTTCAAGCCGCGCCTTTTGCTGCTGCGCGACACGCAGGAAGAAATTGAGCCATGGCTGCCAGTCCGGTTTTTGTCCTGCCAGCGTGCTCTGAGTCTGGCGCAGGCTCAGGTAGTAGGAGTCCTTACTCTGCTCAATGACATTCTCCAGCGAACTGTACGGCACATACTCATAACCGCTGCGCAACAGCAGCAACGTCGTCAGAATGCGTGAGAGCCGCCCGTTGCCATCCTGGAATGGGTGGATGGCCAGAAAGACGACAATAAAGACAGCAATGACGATGAGTGGGTGAAGCTCGCTTTCTTCAAGGTTGCTTTCCGCCCACGCGACAAGCGCGGTCATGAGGCGCGGCGTATCGAACGGGCTTGCCGTCTCAAATACAACGCCCAGGCTCTCACCATCCGGGCCAAACGCTTCGACCTGATTGTCATGGGTCTTGTATGCGCCGCGATGGCGCTGGTCTTTGGACGAGTATTGGAGCAAATCGCGGTGCAACTGCTTGATGTGGTTTTCCGTGACGGCAATCTCCGCATAATGGGAAGACACCGTTTCCATCGTCTCGGCGTAACCGGCGACTTCCTCTTCGTCTCGCGAAGCGAATGCCTTCGCTTCCAGACCGGCCAATAGCGCCTCAACTTCCTTGTCGCTGAGCTTGGCGCCTTCGATGCGCGTCGAGGAGCCAATGCTCTCAATGGTTGCAATGCGCCGCAGCGCGGTCAGTCGCTCCGGCGAAATACGCCCTATCGCCGTCCACGCCCCCTTGAATTCGTCGATCTCTGCGATCAACTTGAGGATAGCCGGCGTGATCTCTATTGTTTCTGTCCGGATGACGCCATCCCTTTTTTCCTCCATTTCCATCCATTTAGAATAGCAAGCGCCCATCCATTTCTCCATCCATTTCTACCCAATTATCCAATTCACAAGAAAAACCTAATCAGGTCGGACCAGCGCAACGCTCGGATCTGTCGGACAAATCCCGATCTTTTCTGGCGTCGGAACAGCTTAAAAAGGCTGTTTGCCTATCAAAAACGAGCTGTAACGAGGTTGAGAATTTTGCCTTGAAGGCGAAAAGGTGAATAGAGCCTTTTTTTGGGTCCAAATTGTGGCCCAAAGGCTTATTTGGCGGCGCTGGGCCGACATTCCTTCAATTATATCAAGGTAATACGTTGGTCCGACCCTGCAGATTCCAGAGTGAAAGGTAAGATGGGGACGGGGCAGATTAACTTGGATTAATGTGCCCCGTCCCCTTTATGGCAGTATTGTTTATCCGACAACGCGCATCAGGAGGTGTCATGAGTTACCGAATACTGCTTGCACTGGGGCTGATCCTTGCCGCGGCGACTGCATCGGCAGGCAACTATGTTATCCACGCCGGCCACATGATCGACGTGAAAGCCGGCAACGTGATCGATTCGGTCACGATCTCGGTCTCCGGAAACCACATCACCGACGTGCGGAAAGGGTACCAGCCGCCTGGCGAGGGCCAGAAGTTGCTGGATCTGCGCGACCAGACCGTGATGCCCGGACTGATGGACATGCACGTGCACCTGACCACAGAGCAGTCGCCCGGCATGCAAACCGAAAAATTCCTGCTGGAGTCGGCCGATTACGCCTATCGGGCCGAAGTGTTCGCCGAGCGCACGCTGCTCGCCGGGTTCACGACGGTGCGGGAAATGGGCGACCAGGATCGCAATCTTGGCGCTTCGATGCGCCGTGCCATCGAGAAGAACTACTTCCACGGGCCGCGCATCTTCACGGCCGGCAAGGGCCTGGCGACCACCGGCGGCCTGGCCGACTATTCCGACAACTTGCGCCACGAGTATATGGGCAATCCGGGTCCGGTCGAAGGCGTAGTCAACGGACCGATAGAGGCGCGCAAGGCGGTGCGCCAGCGCTACAAGGACGGCGCCGACTTCATCAAAATCAACCTGACGGGCCCCAACGTCAATCGCTATGGCATGCCGATGGGCCCGGAATGGATGCAGGACGAACTCGACGCCGTCGTGGAAACGGCACGGGACTACGGCATGACCGTGGCTGCGCACGCCACCACTCTTGAAGGGATCAAACGCGCTGTCCTGGCGGGCGTGACGTCCGTCGAGCACGGCATCTTTCTCGACGAAGCCACCGCGAAGATGATGAAGGAACGGGGCGTTGCTCTGGTGCCAACGATGACGGCGCTCAAGTGGGTCGCCCGCTTGGCGCGCGAAGACAAAGGCGGTTCCGAGCCCGGAAATTCGGTTACTGCTGGCTTCGGCGATGAGACGGACCGGACGGTCCGGTTGGCCCGGAAAGTGGGCGTACGGATCGTGTTCGGCAGCGACGCCGGAGTTTTCCCGAACGGCACGAACGCCGATGAATTCGTCTACATGGTCAACGCCGGCATGCCGGAAATGGCAGCGATCCAGGCTGCCACGATTGAAGCTGCGAATCTGCTGCGCATAGAAAACATGGCGGGCTCCATAGACGCTGGCAAGTGGGCCGACCTCGTCGCGGTGCCTGGCGATCCCCTGCATGACATCGCCCTGATGAAATCGGTGTCTTTCGTAATGAAGGACGGCACCTTGTACAAGCTGGGCGGCAAGGTCGTAATGCCCATCGGGGACATGAAAGTTTTGGGGTCAGAGTAAAGCCCAGACGAGAATTGGCGCACATTTTCCGCTGCCTTCGGGCGCGGTGAAAGGCCGCGCTCTGGCCGCTCAAGGTCTAGGTGCCTGCGGGAATCAGCATATGCAGGCGGATATGCAGGCTCTGAGCCGAACCGAAGCGCTGGATCAGGGTTACTGCGCCGGTCTTCGCGCCTGCAAAAGGAAATGGGCCTGGGCATCCTGATCATTACCCACAACCTGAACGTGGTGCGGCATGTTGCCGATCGAATGGCCATCATGTACCTGGGACGCTTTGTCGAACAGGGCGACTCACAACAAATTTTCAGCCACCCCCGTCACCCCTACACCGCAGCCTTGCTGTCGGCCAATCCCAGCCCGGATCCCGCCGCGAGGCTGGAGCGGATTCAATTGACCGGAGAAGTTCCGGGATTGCTGCACCGGCCCGCAGGCTGTGAGTTTCACACCCGCTCCCCGCGGACCCGCGAGCAATGCAGGGTTGCATTCCCGGAATTGACCAAAGGCGCAGGCGATCAGGTATTCAATTGCTTCTTCCCGATGGATTAGCGGAGAATTGTGCAACACCGAAAAAATTCGCAAGGCGTTGGGTAACCTTTATTTGGGGCCAGTTTTTACTCTGACCCCAAATGTCTCGCCAAATGTCGTATTCAGTCCTTTTTAGCTCCGATTCGATGTATGCTTTTCAACACCGGTATTTGTCAACCTGATCAAGGAGTAGACGCTATGGGATTTTTCGCCTGGATTGGTTTTGGTTTTGTGGCTGGCGCAATCGCCAAACTGCTAATGCCCGGCAAAGACCCGGGCGGTTTTATCGTTACGATCCTGATCGGAATTGGCGGTGCCGTGCTGGGCGGCTACCTGGGCACACGGCTCGGCTTCGGCACCGTCATGGGCTTCGATACCGGCAGCTTCATCCTGGCCATCGCCGGTTCCATCCTTCTGCTGCTGCTGTATCGCATGATAAAGAAATAGCATTACCGGCACCCACAACAGGGCGTCCGGAGGAATCACAGCGAAAACTGCACCGGTTCAGAAACAGCAGACCATTTGACCTAACATAATTCGTATTATATTACGAATAAATGGATTTTTACGCTATATATCGCATTGTTATACGATTTACAATATAATATATTTAACATTGTAATTCGTACTAAGTGACGATATAAGTGATATTATCCATGTAACTCGTAATATATTACGAATATGAGAATCACAAATTCAGTTACCGATGAAGCCGATTCTGGCCGAAGTCGGCGCACGCATCGCCCGGCGGCGGCTGGAACGTCAGATGACACAGGCGGCCCTGGCCAGGGAAGCGGGTGTATCCAAGCGCACACTCGAACATGCGGAAGCCGGAGCCAATGTGCAGATGTCCACGATCGTGCGGATTTTTCGCGTGCTGGACCTGCTGCCCCAGTTGGACCAGGTGCTGCCGCCCTCAACGCCCCGGCCAATAGAAGCGATGAAAAGAAAAGGCAAGGTGCGCCAACGCGCTTCTCAGCAACGCCGGGAATCGACACCGGAAGAACCCTGGACCTGGGCCGATGAGACATGACCACCGAAGCCTGGGTCAATCTGTGGGGCCGCAGAATCGGCGCCGTGGCCCTCGGCGAACGTGACGAGGTAGCGGCTTTCGAGTATGACGGGGCCTTCGCCGCCAGCGGCATCGAGGTGGCGCCGCTGACCATGCCGCTCTCTCGCCGCGTTTATTCTTTTCCCGAACTGCCGCGCCAGACCTTTTACGGCTTGCCGGGCCTGCTGGCGGATTCCCTGCCCGACCGCTTTGGCAATGCATTGATCGATACCTGGCTGGCGACCCAAGGCCGCTCGCCCGGCTCCTTCAACGCGGTGGAACGTCTGTGTTATACCGGCAGGCGCGGCATGGGCGCTCTTGAATTCGCCCCGATGATCGGGCCCAGGGCGCGAAAGCCAACGCACATTGAAATCGACAGCCTGGTCGAACTGGCTTCCGAAATCCTCAGCCAGCGCAACCAATCTCAGCGTCTCGTTTTCAGGAAAAAGCAAACAACGGGCTTTGATGGACATTTTGCGCGTCGGCACTTCCGCCGGCGGTGCCCGCGCCAAAGCAGTGATCGCCTGGAACCCGCAGACCAACGAGGTCCGCTCGGGTCAGGTCAATGCCGGCGAAGGATTTCAATACTGGCTGCTCAAGTTCGACGGCGTGCGCGGCAACCGCGATAAGGAGCTTGAAGACCCGCAAGGCTATGGCGCCATCGAATACGCCTGTTACCTGATGGCCAGGGACTGTGGCATCGAGATGAATGACTGCCGCCTGCTCGAAGAAAACGGCCGCAGGCATTTCATGACCAAGCGATTTGACCGTACGGATCAGGGACAGAAAATTCATATGCAATCCCTGTGTGCGCTGGCGCATTTCGACTTCAATCTCGCCGGCGCCTACAGCTATGAGCAGGCCCTGATGACCATCCGGCAACTGGGCTTGCCGATGAGCGCGATTGAACAGCAGTTTCGCCGCATGGTGTTCAACATCGTCGTGCGCAACCAGGATGACCACGTCAAGAACATCGCATTTTTGATGAACAAACAGGGACAGTGGTCGCTAGCGCCCGCGTTTGACATGACCTACAGCTACAATCCCTCCGGGCGGTGGACGGCCACGCATCAGATGAGCATGAACGGCAAGCGCGAGAATTTTGTCCTGGAGGATTTCAAACAGTGCGCACGGGTGGCTTCGATGAAACGGGGGCAAGAGAAGGCCATCCTCTCCGAAGTGCTGGATGTCGTGTCCCGCTGGCGGGACTATGCCCAAGAGGCAGGTATCCCAAAACCAACGGCCGAGAAAATCTATAAAGCGCTGCGTCTTGATGGATTTGAATAAAGGGACGGTATCCATCTCGATCTGAACGCAGCAATCTACGATTTATCTGGCCCCTTTGGGGTCTTTTCTTTGCCCTTGAGAAAGTCGTCGAGCGCGGCGAAAGGCTTGTGGGTTGCCGGCGAAACACGCGGTCCGGCCGAGCCGAGTGAAGGGCCAATGTAGTTCGTATGCTCTTCATCATGACAGTAGATGCACAGCAATTCCCAGTTGCTGCCATCCGCTGGATTGTTGTCGTGATTATGGTCCTTGTGATGCACCGTCAGCTCGCGCAGATTCTTGCCGCTGAACTCGCGGCCGCATCTACCACAAAGCCAGGGAAACAGCTTTAAGGCTTGCTCGCGATACGATTCTACTTTCATTTCCGGCTACTCCTCGTGCGATACGAAAACCTCATTGTCAGGACCCGAGTTCTTTCACACCCACGGCTTGCTCAAGAAATGCGGGGCTTTCCGGCAGGGTCGAGCCGCCGATCCCCGGCCTGCTCTGCAGCCGGATAAGACAAGCATCAGCCCATGGAATGGACGTGCAGTGGTTCGATTTTGTATAAAACTCTTACCTCTCCGGGAGCCAGGTGAGGATACTTGTCGACGCCAAGATACTTTTTGGCCATGCGGTCGATGTGTTCGCCCGCGCCTTCTTCGGTTATTTCCGTTACACGGCCACGCACTTCGATGTAGCGATAAGGATCTTTCGGATCGGTGAGTGTCAGCGCGACTGCGGGGTTGCGTCTCATGTTTTTATCTTTCTGACGCCCGCGGGCGGAATTGACCAGGATATGGGAACCGTCGAAATCCACCCAGACGGGCGTTACCTGCGGCGAGCCATCCGGCATCAGTGTGGCAAGATTTGCAAAGGTCCTTTTCTCGAAGAGATCGAGATACTGTTCCGGTATGATGTTTGCCATGGTGTCCTCCTGTGTCAAATTACCAAGCCCGGGCGAATTCGGTTTGTGGCGATATCATAGTAGCTTGAATTTCGCTTCGCGCTCAGGTGTGTGGGGCTGGCTCCAGCCGGCATCCGCCCTGCCTTGCTCAGATTCTGACAAAGTAAGGAACGGCGGTTAGCGCAACGCCAATGATGACCATAACGATGGCATTGGCGATGAAATACGGATAAATCATCAGCACCAGTCCGCACATCAGCGGTACCAGGGCTTTCTGCTTTTTGCCGTACATGAAGAAACCCATTCCTATCATGCTGAACAGCAGGCCCCAAAGTAGCAGCGTCATGTCCATTGCAGCCTCCTTTGCCGCAGGTTAGCCATTATATGGACAACGGCAACGAAGAATCCTCCTTTGGCGTGCTTACCCTGCGGCTACGGTAGATAATGAACATGAACAGTACGGTACTGGTAAAGCAAAACAGCGCTGCCATCCACAGGATCCCGCCATAGTCATTTCCTTCGCCAATCAGTGCGGCCGCAATGGTCGGGCCAAAGGCGGCGCCGAGCCCTTGTGCCGCGGTCATCATGACCAGGTAACGGCCTTTGACGTCCAGTTTGGCAATGGCGCCCATTTGATAGGAGACCGCAACAATAAATAGTGCCTGGAAAGCGCCCGTACTGACGAAATAAGCGGCCGCACCAAATTTCCCCAGCAGCGCGAACAGCGCCAGCGACTGGCCAATCAGCACGATCAGCAGCGGCAGGTATCTCCCATACCGGTCACTCGCCAGCACCGCCGCCAGCGCGCCAACGATCGCCATGATCTGCGAAATCCCCAGGGCCAGGCCAATGGTGCTGGCCGGCAACCGGGCAGCTTGTCCAATGCGTTCGACGAATGCCCAGAATCCGAAGACGTTGACAAAAAAGATGATGCTCGCCGCCAGGCCAAGCCAGATCAGAAAGGTGTGACCTGCCTGCAGGCGGTTGTTTTCCCCTGACGCAACCCGCACCAAACCACTGGCGGGAAAACGGAACAAAGTCAGCATCATCAGAATGGACGCTGCGGCCAGCATGTAATAGATCGCGCGCACATTCCAGGCCTGAAGCAGGTAGGGAGCGGCCGCAAAGCCGGCCAGCATCATCGCCCCCTGTACCGCCTGGGCAAAGCCGAAAGCCCGATCCGGTTCACGGTTATCGCCCAGAGCCGCGATCGTGACGGAAAACAGGCTGCCGCCCGCCAAACCCGTCAGGAAACGCGTCATCAGCAGCGGTGTGAATTCAGCCAGGTTGGCGCTGACAATATTCAGCAAGGCATAAAACAGGAAAGCAAAAAACAGCGCCTTCACCCACGAAACCCGGCGTATCCACAGGGCAGCGAAGACCGATGCGACGACCAGTCCCAGGCCTTCCATCGACGCGATATTCGCCGCCTGCTGTTCACTGAAGCCATAACTGTCGATCAAGCCGCCCACGATCATCGGCATCAGGATGATGGCGGCGGGGCCGAGTGGATACACGATGCTGATCAGCAGCGTGGTCGATACTCGATGGTCAAAACTGTTCTTTGAACGCATGCCGGGATTCCTGTGGCGATTCCGAACGGCTTATGGGACGCAGCCGATGCGGCGCGAGTTGGGCTATTGTGCGGTCAACCCGCCGTCGACGACAAACTCCGCGCCGGTAACAAACCGGGCTGCATCGGACGCCAGAAACAGCACCACGGAGGCAATATCCTGTGGTTGGCCAATTTCAGGCAAGACCTGCATGTCCATATAGAACTGCATCGCATCCTCGATGCTGGCAACCGTGCCCTTGTCGCGCATGTCGGCAAGTTCCTGGCGGAACATGGGGGTATCGGTATTGCCCGGGTGCACTGAATTGACGCGGATTCCGTAACCGGCCCGGCCGCATTCCACAGCGACACTTTTGCTGAACAGCCGCACGCCGCCCTTGGCGGAGCAATAGGACGACAACTCCGCCGCGCCGATCAGACCGCCGACTGACGACAGATTGATGATGGAACCGCCACGGCCGCTTCTGCCGCCCGGCCGCATGACTTCCACTGCGCACCGGGTGCCAAGAAACACACTGTCCAGATTGACCGCATGCACGCGGCGCCACTCTTCCAGGGAAATTTCCAGCAGCGAATGAACCACGGCGATACCGGCGTTATTCACCAGTACATCCAGTCCGCCAAACCGGTCCAGCGTAAGATCGATCGCGTTCTGCCACTGATCTTCCCGGGTCACATCGAGCGCCATGAACTCGGCCACGCCACCGTCTGCGACAATATTGCCGACCACCGCTGTGGCCTCGGGTTCGGCGATATCGGCGACGATAACGCTGGCGCCATGCCGGGCCAACATCGAAGCACAAGCGGCACCGATACCCTTTGCCGCGCCGGTCACCAGCGCGACCTTATCCTTGACGTGAATACTCGATTGCATGGCTGAATCTCTTTCCTGTCACCAGAGCCGGTTTCAGCGCCGGAATCGGATAGACTATTGCCTGATAAACAAAATGTCCAAGACTTAAAACGAGGCCTCTACATGACTGCCGAGAAAGACCCTGCTTCCGGACCGATTGCGCCGTACATTGCGATCGGACTCTCCACTGTCGCCTATGGCATTGCCGCCAGACGGCATATCCGGCATAACCTCGAGAACATTGAAGAAGCCATCCACGCGGCAGTAAGCATGGTCGGCATCAATATGCCGGTGAAGCTGATAGCCCTGGCGGAAGGCGCCTTGACCGGATTTACCGATGAGATTTTCGACCTGCCCCACACATTGGCGGCCAAAGACCTGTTTATCGACATTCCGGGCGAGGAGACCGAATTCCTGGGACGCCTGGCGAAGGCTTATCAAACCTACATCATCGTGCAGTGCAAAGCGCGCTGGCCCGAAGTCATGACCAACCGTTATTTCAACACCCTGTTCGTCATCGACCCGCAGGGTGAAGTTGTGCACAAGGCCCCCAAGAACCACATCTTCTGCCGTGAGCGATCCTGCACGCCGCACGACGTCTACGACCGCTGGGTTGAATGTTTCGGCGACGGCCTGGAGGCGTTTTATCCGGTATTGAAAACCAACGACATCGGCAATATCGGCACCATCTGTTGCTCCGATGGGGAATACCCTGAGGCCGTTCGCGCTTTGGCGTTCAACGGCGCCGAGGTCGTTTACCGGCCCTCGGAAGCCGTGCCCATGACCAACATAGGCGGCAGCCCCGGCGGGAGCTGGATGGTGCAAAACCGGGGCCATGCGGAGTTCAACAATGTCTACATGTTGTGTCCGAATATCGGGCCGGTGTATCTATCGCCATCCGCCAAACACCCGATCGATATCTCTGGCGGCGAAGGCCATATGGTGGGTTATCGCGGAGAAATACTTTCTCATTCCGGCTCAGGCAATAACACCATCATTTCGGCGATCATCGACATCGAAGCCTTGCGGCAGTTTCGCGCCATGAACCTGAACAGCAATTGGCTCAAGGACCTGCGCACCGAGCTATTCAAGGACATGTACGACAAGCCCATTCATCCGAAGAATTTATGGCTTAAAAAAGACCCCGCGCATCACCGGGAAGTCGATGACATTTATCGCGCGAACATCGAATCCTTGTACGAACAGGGCGCCTGGACACGGCCGTATCATCATTTTGAAGGCGCCAGGCTGCTGCCGGAAGGGGACCAGGGCACGGATGCCGAGCAGTGGCAGGAAATCAAAGCCATGTGGGCCGAGTGGGATTGAAATCGTGTGACAAGCTGTATCCCGGCGCGCGATCATGGTTAAATTTGGTTAAACTGATCGCCGCCAGTAATTCACCAGTAAAGAGTACCAGGCCCATGTTGCAAAAACTTGTGTTGCAAAAACTGATGTTGCGAAAATTGGTTCTCCTGATATGGGTCCTGTCACAGCCCGCCATTGGCCTGGCCGAAATCCAGCCAGAGGGCTTACCGGCAAGCAATGTATTGCCTGCTGAACCCAACCCCCATTGGGTCTGGGTCAGCGATATCGTTTTTCAACACATGGCGGACGGCAAGGCTTATCTGGTCGACGGCGATAGCGGCCGTTTCCTCGGAATGCTGAGCACCGGTATGGGCTTTGCCGGACTGGAATTGCCGTCGGACTATGCGCAGATCTACTCTCCGGAAACCTATCTATCCCGCGGCACACGCGGTGAGCGCACCGATGTGATCACCTTTTACGATCCGCGCGAACTCAAACCCACCGGCGAAGTCGTCATTCCGCCCAAACGTTTTTCCGCCATGGCAACGCTGAATCAGTACGCCTTGACGGATGACGATCGTTTCCTGATCGTTTACAACTTCACCCCGGCGCAATCGGTCAGCATCATCGATGTGCAGGAGCGCAAACTGGTGGGTGAAACCGAAACGGCCGGTTGCGCCCTGGTGCTGCCTTCCGGCAAGCGGCGCTTCCAGATGATGTGCGGCGATGGCAGCCTGTTGACGGTCACCCTGAACGACCAGGGTGAAGTCACGAATAAACAGCGCAACGAACCTTTTTTCAACCCCAAGGAAGACTGGGTGACAGAAAAGGCGGTGCGTTGGGGCAATACCTGGATTTTTGTCTCGTTCAAGGGCACTGTCTATCCGGTGGATACCTCCGGCGAGCGGCCGCAGCCGGGTAAATCCTGGTCTTTGTTCAGCGCGGCAGAACGCGAAGCGTCCTGGCGGCCCGGTGGCATTCAGCACCTGGCCGTGCACGAAGCCAGCGGCAAACTTTACGCCCTGGTGCACCAGGGCGGCGATGGCAGCCACAAGGATCCTGGCCAGGACGTTTGGGTTTACGACCTGAAAACGCAACAGCAGGTGCAAAAAATCAAACTCGACAAGCTGTCGACCGCGATACAGGTCAGCAAGGATGACGCGCCCTTGCTGTTTTCCATTTTCATCGCCAATCCGACCCTGGATGTCTATGATGCCTTGAGCGGAAAATACCTGCGCAGCGTGGATGAAATCGGACTGACACCGGTGATACTGCAAACACCCTGAAGCGCACAATCAACATGGACCCGGTCATACCCCCGTAATGGTCCATCAGCACCGACAGGCTGTTGCCTGACTGCGGAGAGCACATATGAAATGGCTGGACAAGTTTTCTGAACATTCCGCAAGAACCCTGGCGCGCGAGAGTTCGCGCCGCAGCTTTGTTGCCAGGCTGGGCACCTTGATGCTGGGCGCGGCAGCCGTTCCCTTGTTGCCGGTGGCACGAGCAAGCGATGATTCGCGCCCCGCAGCCCCGGTGGAAAGCGGCGATCCCGACAGTTGCGATTACTGGCGTTACTGCGCCATCGACGGATTCCTGTGCGACTGCTGTGGCGGCAGCTACAACACCTGCCCGCCCGGAACCACGGCATCTCCCATTACCTGGATCGGCACCTGCACCAACCCGGTCGATGGCAAGGACTACATCGTTTCCTACAATGACTGCTGCGGCAAATCCAGTTGTGGACGTTGCCTGTGCAACCGCAATGAGGGTGATAAACCGGTTTACCAGCCGTTCCAGTCGAATGACATCAACTGGTGTGCGGGATCATCTGCCGGGATTGCCTACCATTGTTCCACCGCGGTTGTGCTCGGCCTGGCGGTAGCGGATTCCTGATGTCCCCTCGCATGGCGCTGACCGTGATCGGCGGTCTTGCGCTGACGCTATGCAGTTTGACGGCACAGGCGGACGCAGCCTATACCCCGCGCGTCAATTACATTTTGCATTGCCAGGGCTGTCACTTGCCGGACGGCTCCGGCACCCCGGGCAAGGTTCCCGCACTAAAAGATGAGGTGGGACGGTTCCTGCAGGTTGCCGGCGGCAGGGCATACCTGATCCAGGTCCCCGGGACGGCCCAATCAGCACTGACGGATGCGGAAGTGGCGGCGGTGCTCAACTGGATGCTGGAGAATTTCAGCAAGGAAGCAACTGCCAGCGGATTTAGTCCATATACGACAGACGAAGTTTCCCGCCTGCGCCGCCAAACCCTGGCCAACGTGAGCTCTGTGCGTTCCGGGTTGATAGCGGAGATAGCGGGGAAAAATTAAGCCGCTCCAGCAACTCGCGTAACGAACTCATTGCGAATTGCACTGGCTGTCGCCACCATCAAATCAGCATGAAGATTCGTTCCTGGAGTGTGGGCAGGAGCATAATCTGTTCGCTTTTTGGATTGTAATAAAATTCGATTATTGTTTGGCTTCTATTTTGAAGTCGGGGCGAAGAGCATTCCAATGCTCTTTGAGCTTCTCTTTATGCTCACCATCCATCGGTAAGTCTTTTAAGGCATCGGGCCAAAGACTTCGTGCCTTTTCCATGCTGTCATCCAGATGTGGTTTGATTGCCCGCCACGGAATATCTGATCTTTCTGCCCATCGCTCAAAATTTGAATAATCCACATCATACCAGTTCTTAGTCTTTGCAAGGTTCAGAGCGAATTCTCGCTCATCTTCCATGTAAACGTTTGTGGTCACGATATCGTAGGCAGGAGATAGCCTTGGTGTGACCTGATCCTGATACAGAAGACTCCAGTTTTTTAAATGAGCATCGCCATTAGCCAGTAGGATATTCACTAACAATCGTCGAGCAAATTGTTGTGCATCCGCAATGCCGTCTCCTGAATAGGTGTAAAGGACCTTGCCGATTTGTTCGTAATTCGCCCCACCATATTTTTTATCGGGGTACTTCACCAGGACTTGCGCGAAATCTTCCATGTGAATGCGAGTGTTTCCGTCGCGATCAAAGCGTTTAATGGCGAAGGCGAATTCTTCACTTGGCAAGTTGATGGGCGGTAAGTTATCAAGCTTGCTTAATTCAACCAGCTTAATTTCGGGAATATCAAGACCGGCCTTCGCTGCAAGGCACATGGCTGTATATTCGTTTAATGGTACGTACTTGTGCCTGGTGGACGGTGTTTTGATGATCCAGTCGCCAAGGTCGTCGCCTTTGCTCAGGTTATAGCGACCGTCTTTTTCCTTCATGGAAAACTTCATTTGGACGCCCGCCAAGGAAAACTTATTTTGCTTATTACTGCCTTTGAATTTTACGGCCTTGGCTTTGCCATGAGTGGTGAGGACATAGTCTGGAACCTCCTCGGGCTCTATTGCCATGCCAACCAGAGCGCCGGGCAAGTCTTCGCCGAGGTAAGACAATAGCTGGAATTCATTATTCATATGCACCTTTAACGCTTTTGCTATTAATTCTCTTAAAGCGCCTTCGGGCAACAAGTTGGAAAGGACGGGGTGTAAGCGTTGATTTGTCACCCATGGGTCAGACAGAACCTTTGTGGCATTGGGAAAATTCCAATGTGTGATAAGGCTGAACGTCGGTCGGCCATTGTCGCCTTTGAATTCGTCAGCGAAGCTCAGTACGTTGCGCCCGTTTTGAAATCCGGCCAGATAGCCGATCAGTCGATCATGCAAGGTGAGTTTGAGAACAGTAATTTCTTCTTCATTACTCATTCTTCATCCCCCAAAATATCTTTCCATGGGTCGTCGGCTATTGTGGCTTTTTCTTTTTTTTCGCTGCTGTCGTAACCGTCGCTACTACTCATCACCGCTTTAACGGCAGCGAGCTTTTCCTGCGGGATCAGCATGAGTTCGCTTTTCAGTCCTTTGGCAACGAGTTCCAGCGTGTCAAGACGAGGGTTGCCTTTGGACTCCAATCGCTGATATTGCTGGCGCGAAACGCCCACACGAAGCTTCATGTCTTTTTGCTTGAGGCCAAGGTTTTTTCTACGCTGTTTGAGTTGTTCCAGTAATGTGTTCATAATAGAAGCTTATATGTTTCTTGTAATCAGAAAAGAAATATATTAATTTCCTTGAATTTAAAAAGCAATAAATATGTTTCTATTAACAAAAAAAAGAAATATATAAGTATCTTCTTGAGCTTTACGGCAAGTATTAAGGAAAAAGCAATTTATATGTTGCTTTTATATTATAAGGACCCGGGATCGGCACAGATAGCGCTGATTGCGATGCCGATTGAAACTATTACCGTTTTGAGATGTGGGTCAGTGGATGTCGCCTCCATCCAATCGGTCGCATTGTCCCGCAGATCAGACATTGACCGATCAGGTGTGAATTGTACGTCCGCTTTCGACGAGAAAGCGACTATAGGAAAGGCATTATTCTCAGCGACTCGAATAGCTGGAACCGGCGGAGGCTGTTTGAAAACTCCGCAGCACTCCCACAGCAGAACGCGCCTACAAACCCAGCATGAAACCGTTTGGAATGGCCTTCGAGCCGATGGCGTCCTGTCAGTAAGCCACCAACCTTAACCGAAAATTTGCCCAGCCTGAAAGCGATATCGAGAGGTTATTTTTGAGTTTTCACACGGTCTCGGTCACATACGGAACTTCAACCAACCACATTCCCCTCGATCGCAAAACATTCATACCCTGCTGTCAAATTCCGCAATTGCAACCTATCAGAGGCGTGGTGTTTAATAGCTCCCTGTCTGGTCAGGCGGTCCCGCTGTGAGTGCTTCCCCATGATGTAGACGGCCCGGCCGCGGCCATCGACGGACAGCCGCTTGGTGGCAATGGGCGGGCGAGTGATGTAGCGGCACAGGCGTTCCAGGCGGCTGCGTTGATACGCTTCACAAACGGTGACGGCGTGCAGTGAATAACGGACGGGATCAGCTCTCGATGAGCAGCTGACTAGCTTCTCAGTTTATCGGTGATCAACTCCCTTGGTGAGACTCTCTGACCCTTGAGCAATTTCCGGAAGAACTGCTTGGCAGCGCGTTTATTGCGGCGTTTTTGCACCAGAATGTCGATCGTATCACCGTCCTGATCAACGGCACGCCACAGATAGTGTTGCTTGCCGCGAATCTTGATAAATACTTCATCGAGATGCCAAGTATCGCCCAGTCGGCCTCGGCGTTTCTTCAAAGTTCTGGCGTGCCGCGGTCCAAATCGGTTGCACCATTGACGAACAGATTCATAAGAGACCTCGACTCCACGCTCAGCCAGGAGATCTTCGACATCCCTAAAACTGAGACAGAATCGGTGGTAGAGCCAAACCGCGTAACTGATGATTTCAGGTGGGAATCGATGTCCGTAGTACCATGATTTTTTATCCTTCATCCAGTCAGTCTGCCGCATCATGGTTTAACTTGACAGTACCGTCAAAACGCGGGTGGAGCATGGTTTGAGACAGACGAAGCAAATTTTTATTCGATCATTCGATCAATTCTCACTATTTCCAAACGTGATAAGGCTCCTCATGTTTCAACTGCTACCATAAGCGAAATCAAAACCGTTGGTAGTGCAACGGATCTTTCGCACTTTTCGGTAGCGGTAGCCTACGGAGGTTGTTTAAGCAAGCGACGTCGCGTTGTAGACGCAACAGACGGCGCCAGTCGCAACGAATTCAGACACAGGGAGATTCCAATGAAATCAGTCCATACGCTTTCGCTCATTCGTATCGGTACGCCGCTCGCGCGCGCCGTCGCTGTGACTCTCGCCTTTGCTGCTACCGCCGCGCCTGTGGCATGGTCGCAGCAATCGGCCACAGGTGTTCTCGAGGATATCGTCGTGACTGCCACCCGTCGCGAGGCCAACCTGCAGACGATCCCGGTCGCAGTGACCGCGATCACGGGCCAGGCGCTTGCCGACAACAAACTGTTTTCTGCCGCGGACCTGGCGAACGCCACACCTTCGTTCTCCTACACCGCGTTCACTCCTCTCGACCAGGAGTTGAACATCCGCGGCATCACCAACACGCGCCTCGATTCACCGTCGTCCGATCCCTCGGTGGGTACCTTCGCCGACGGTGTCTACATCGGTCGCACGGGCGACTACAACTTCGACTTCTACGACCTCGAGCGCGTCGAAGTCATCCGCGGCCCGCAGGGCGTGCTGCTCGGCAAGAATGTCGTGGGCGGCGCGCTGAGCGTGATCACGGCGGCGCCCTCGCAGGAGGCCTCGGGCGAGGTCACGGCCTCGTACGGCAATTACAGCGCCATACTGATCAGCGGCCACGTGAACGGCGGCTTGACCGACACGCTCTCCGGGCGCCTGTCGTTCCAGTACCGCAATCACGACGGCTACGCCGAAGACGTCCTGCATCATCGCGACCTTGAAGACCTGGACTCGAAGCAGCTGCGCGCACAATTGCTGTCGGAGCCCGGTGACGGTTGGCGCATTCGCGGCATTTTCGATTACACCGACGACAGCACCAACGGCCACAACTCCGTCGCGGTCGAGGGAGGCACCCCGAATTGCGAGACGAGCATCCTGAGCAGCAACTGCACGCGACCGTGGAGCAACGCGCGCGCGTACCTTGGCCTCACCGATCCGCGCCAGGGCATGCCGAACAGCGTTCAGTTCCAGGACGAGCCGATCCGGCAGCAGTACCTGACCCGCACGGCCTATGGCTTCACGCTGGACGTGGCCAAGGACATGGCATTCGCGACGTTTAACTCACTCACGGGCTATCGCTTGGCCCACACCGACCAGTTGTATAGCCAGACCGCCATGGGGCCGGAAGCCCTCGGCTGGAGCGTCCCGCGGTGGTTCGATTACATAGCCTACATCGATGCCAGGTACGGCGCTCGGCCCCAAACGTCGAATCAGGGGGCATTCCTGTTTGAATATTCCCAAACTGAAAAGACGCGCGCGGAGTCGATCAGCCAGGAATTCCGGCTGACTTCGAATGACGACGGCCGTTTGGACTGGATCGTGGGCGTTTACTACAAGCACGACAATGTCGACAAGGACGACATCTTCTTCTCCGAGAACTTCTTCGGCTCGCTCCTAAACAATCAGCCGCTCGCCAATCCCTTGTCGACGGCGAGCGGCCAGAGCAACTGGTACAATAACGGCGAGATGGATAGCTACGCGATTTTCGGGCAGCTGGGGTACAAGTTTACCGACGCGCTGAAGCTCACTGCCGGCCTGCGCCAGACGTGGGACAAGAAAGGGGGCCATGTGAGGGGCCTCGCCGTCGCCACGGGCGACCGGTTCAACCCGAACGACCCGCGTGCGCTCACGCAGCTGGAATCGGTGTGCCGTACGCCTACCGGTGACCGAGTGAATGTGCCGTTCGGCGGGCAGTGCGTGGCGCCTAACATGTGGAGATTCGCCGCCGGCGAAGGCTTCCAGACGTCCTACTCGGCGAGTTGGAACGAACTCACGCCGCAGGCCACGCTCGGCTGGAACGTCACGGACGACATCTACACCTACCTGACCTACTCGCAGGGCTTCAAGGGCGGCGGCTTCGACGATACGCCCGGGAGCGTCGCGCAGGCCAAGATTGCGTACAATCCCGAGACAGTGAAGAACTATGAGTTCGGCATCAAGTCGACGTTCTGGGATCGCCGCATGCGCTTCAATGCGGACATATTCTACATGGACTACACGGACCTGCAGGTCGTGCAGACCAACGCCGTGTGCCTCTGCAACCAGACGGACAACGCGGCCAGCGCCAAAATCAAGGGCATCGAGGCTGAACTCGATTTCATGCCGGTCGAAGGCCTAATGCTCTCGCTGTCTGGTTCATATGTCGATGCGAAGTACGAGGACTTCATCGAATCGTCAGGCCTCGACAGTTCGGGTAATAGGCTGCAGCGCACGCCCGATACACAGATTTCGGCCGGTATCGACTATCGTATCCGAAATGTCGATTTCAGCGTGAACTACTCCTGGCAGAGCGACATGTTCTGGGCCACCGACAACATCGCAAAGGAACCTTCGTACGGCCTGGTCGACGCACGCATCGCGTACGCTCCCGATAACCGTGCGTGGTCCGTGGCCGTGTGGGGCAAGAACCTGGCGGACAAGCTTTATCGGGTGAACGTCATTCCGTTCTTCGGTGATGAAGTGTCGCAGTTCGGTCCACCGCGGACGTACGGCATCGACCTGACGCTGCGGTATTGACCCAGTCGGATGTGTCGAACTGCTTCAAAGTCATTGGTGAGGACATGAGCGAGTTTGCCGATAAGTTTCTGTTCGATGGCTCAGACGAAATTTGCGCCGACTACACAGTCGCCAGGCTCGCTTCTGCACCAGCCAACAAGCTCGTGGTGGTCGACTAACTACAGTTACTGGATCAAAAGCGGAAAAATCCCGATCTTTCTTATCAAGTGCAACAACTCCAACAATCGGGCGGATAGAAGTTTAAAGCATATTTTATTCTCATTGAGCTTGGCCGCCTGAAAATGATTGGTGGACAGGAAGACATGATAGTGGATACCGCCATGAGCATGGCCAAGGAGCGGGGTTTGTTGAAGGACGTAGTACGGGCCGGGTGAACGCGGCAGGATCCACAGCTAACCAGGCTACACTTAGTGCTTCACCGATTCTCATTTGCCGATTCCCTCCTAATTGGAAGTGACTGCGTCTTATAGCCGTTATTTCAATGGGTGATTCGATCGGAAGTTCAGTACCCGCTATAGTGCTTTCAGTCACTTCAATGTTGGTCTAGCGCATCCATTTTGTGAACAGTAACCATGGTTCCAATGAAATACGAGGAACGGTCAATGAAAATTCGCAATACTCATAAGCTGAAGCAACGGGTGGAGGAGATAATGACTATCCGCAGTTGGATCCGGCAGTTTGCGGCTGGTAGCATTCTGGTTGCCATTCTGGTCACTTTGCCTTTCAGCCACGCGCTGGGGCAAGGGGCTGGCATCGAAATCGAAGAGCCACTGATCCCTCAAGGCACCGATGTTTTCGACCTAAACCTCGAGCAGACCAGTGCCCTTTCCCGAAGCTTGAACTTCAAAGTTGTCGGGCACAGCTACTTGAAGGGCCCCCATCTTACGCCGGCGGCCAAGGCCGAAGGCACGGGCGCCGGATCAGATTCGTTCGTTCGACGACGCGAAGGAGGCAAGCGCGGAGGGGAGTTGCAGTTTCGATTGGAATCTATGTTGGCAACGTATCGATAAGCACATGAATGAGAACCACATGTATGCCAATGCACAAATTAACGTCCGCAAGGCGGCACGAGCGATGGCACGTGCCGGGCTTTCTACAGCGTTCGGGCATTGCAGCGTGCGCCTCGACGCGGATTCCTTTCTGGTCTGCCGCGCTGGCGCGCTCAGCACTATTAAACCTGGTGAAAGTGGTTCAGTGGTGCCGGTCAGTGGTAGCCTGCCAGAGGGCGCGCTCGGTGAAGTGCGTATCCACCAACAGATCTATGCCCGGCGTCCTGAAATTGGCGCCGTCTGCCGATTCTCGTCACCGAATGTCATAGCTGTTTCGGCGTTGGGACGCGCACCAAAAATCCGCCATGTCTTCGGCGCCATGTTCGCACCCGAGGTAAAATATAGCGATGACATTCGTCTGATGCGCGATGATGCGATCGCCGCTGAGGTTGCTCACGCGATGGGCGATTCACCGGGCATCATCATGCGCGGCATCGGCGCGGTCACCGCTGGGGCGGACATCAAGCAAGCGCTCTGCCTGGCGTGGTTCCTCGAAGACATGTCGCGCCTCGAACTCGCCGTGCTCTCCACTGGACAGGCGGATCAGGCGCCAGTTTATACGGCGGAGGAAGCCCGTGGCCGTTCGAGCTGGGCCGGGCAAGTTGCCGAGCGCGCGTGGGATCACCTAACCGCGCTGGATCCCGAGTGAAGTTACAGTTCATCCGCCCTTATGGCAGCCATCCGGCAAATCTTTGGGTGCCGCAGACCTTCAAAGGAGATCGAATATGAAAATGCAAAGACAAGAGATAGACCCGCCCGAAATCTTCAAGCATCCAGGCTTCAAGCGGATAGTCACCGTGCAGGGCGACATGAAACTGGTTTTTATCGCCGGGCAGACCCCGAGTGATGAAAGCTATCAGTGCGTCGCCCCCGGCGACTATCGCGCGCAGTACGTTCACGTGATGCAGAATCTCGACTTACAGCTCAAGGCGGCAGGCGCCGACTGGGACGACGTAGTATTTCGCCGAATTTTCGTGCTCGATATGGACGAGTTCGGGAAAATGATCTTTGATGAGACATTGCCGAAGTACGGTGATGGTCGCCCACCCAGCACGCTGATTGGTGTCACCCGTCTCTCGAACCCCGAGTACCTGATCGAGATAGATCTGATGGCTGTAGTGGATCCTGCGAAAGAGTCACCTGTTATCGCTGACTAGCCATTGTTGAAGCTGAATCCATTCTAGGGAGCACAAGAGCCACGAAACTCGCCACATTCCACCACCGAGGACACACGCCCACTCCCGCTCGACGCGGTGCGCTTGCTGGTGCCTGTCCCGAATCCATCCAGGTACCCGCACTGCTATGGGTATGAATTATCGCAAGCATGTCGAGGAGGCAGAGCGTCACAATATTAAGGCGCCCGACACTCAAGTATGGTTTAACAAACGAGTCTCGTGTATCAATGGACCGTATGACCCGGTGCACCTGCCAAAGGATTCAACAAGGCTCGAATATGAGGCGGAACTTGGAGTCGTCATCGGGAGGAAATGTCGTCATGTAACTGTGAACAGTCGCGTTGTGTGATAGCAGGCTACCCGGTCTGCAACTTCATCACGGTTAGAGACTGGCAAATGCGTTGACCGACCATGACCATCGGCCACTCTCTATCAATTTACCGAAGCAGGGCAGATGCAAAATGGCAAACAGTAAGGATAAGCAGGAACAATCCAACGACCCCATGTATTACGTGCAATTCGGCTATCTGCTGAACCGCACGGGATCCCTGGGTGCCGCTTCCATAAGCGATGTGTTAAAAGAATTCGACATGCCCCTGCCGATCTGGCGGATACTGTTGATCCTCAGCGAATTCGGCGAACAAACCATCAGTGAACTCGCAAGTCACACCGGGATCGAAATGTCTTATCTTTCACGAACAGTTCTAAAAGCAGAAAAGCGTGGCTTCATAGCACGAGCCAAGTCGGCTACGGACAAGCGCGTCACCTACATTGAGCTGGTAACCGGGGGGCGCCAGATGATTCGTAAGGTCTTACCAAAAACCCGCATCCTGCGAGGAATCATGTTTCAAGGAATTCCTGATGCCGATATCGAAACCACAGCCCGAACGCTGAAGATTGTTTACGACAACCTGGTGAGCAACGCCGATGCGATTTCAGAGGACGTCAATCGAAAACTGACCATCGCGCGACGCACCGGCAAATCGGACAAAGAGTGACTTAGATCCATTTAGGCTTTCTTTTCACGCTCAACGCGATCTGGAATATGTTCAACCAATGCCGCGATATCGAAATCCCGATATTCCCCCGCCGCCGCCAACGTATGTATGGCGACCAGTGCATTTTCTACGAATTTTACCGCTGAACCGGCACCGAGGAGCCTTATCACGTTTGGAAATAGTGCGAATTGATCGAATGATCGAATGAAAATATGCTTCGTCTGTCCCAAACCACGCTCCACCCGCGTTTTGACGCATATCTGAACGCCATCAGCATCACTCATTTCGGCAATCAGGATCTGTGATTGGTTCATTTCTCCATTGGCACGTAGTCTAAGGACTAATCTTCAAACTCAAACGATGAGGATCTGTAATGGCAGAAATACTCGGACTAGGCGTATCTCATTACCCCCCCTTGAGTGGTCTGGATGAGGATATGGCCAACGCCCACCGCGGCCGTCTGAACGACCCCGATATTCCAGCCACCGCCAAGGATCCCACCACCTGGTCCGAACTGGCGCAAAGGGAATGGGCAGATCCTGTGGCCGCCGCCGCCTCCCACCGCGCCGCCATGCGAACAGGCATGAGCCGCGTCAGGCAGGCACTCGACGACTTCGACCCCGACTTTGTGCTCATCTGGGGCGACGACCAATACGAAAACTTCAAAGAAGATATCGTGCCGGCTTTCTCGGTACTGGCCTACGAAGACATGACGATCAAGCCATGGGAGCAGGCTAGTGAATCTTCAGGGTTCAATGCCAGTATCGTCGACGAATGGGGCGGTGGTCGGCCTAACGTATGGGGTGAGCGAGGCGATACCGAACGTCTGCTGCGCGGCCATCCCGAGGCCGCCAAGTATCTTGCCACGAAATTGCTGGAAGCCGAGTTCGACACCGCCTATGCCTATCGCCCGCTCCACCATCCCGGCCTCGCTCACGCCTTCCTCAATGCCGTGCTGTACCTGGACTATGACCGAACCGGCTTCGACTGGCCGGTGGTGGCAATGCCAATCAATTGCTATGGCACTCAGGTAATCAGTTACCGCGGTTTTGTCAGCCGTTGGGCAGACCGCGGCCGGCCCGCCGATCCGCCATCACCATCTCCAAAACGGTGCTTCGACATGGGTGCTGCGACGGCGCGCATTCTGCGTGACAGTCCCTGGCGCGTAGCCCTACTTGCCTCCTCCAGTTGGTCGCATGCGTTCCTCTGCGATAAAACCTATCGCCTTGCACCTGATGTAGCCTCTGACCGGCTGCTTTATCAGGCGATGCAGGATGGTGATTTCGAATACTGGCGCAACTACAAGCTAGAGCAGATTGAGGATTCGGGGCAGCAGGAAGTATTGAACTGGCACCCATTGCTGGGAGCAATGCAAGAGATAGAGGCCAAGCTCGAATACTCGGACTTTGTAGAAACCGGAATTTTGAATTCTTCCAAGGTCGCGGCGGTGTATTCACCGGTCTAGCAAACAAACAATAGAAGTGAAAGAGCAAACAAGCGCCTTAAGGAGCCAGAAATGGATTACCAGATACTGACTTACCGCACTGCAACTGGTGAAGCCGCTGCAGGTGTTTTGGTGAAGAGCAGCGTCTATAACGTCACCTCGCTGCCCGGGCTAGCGCACTGCCCAACTGTGATAGATATCCTCAATGATTGGGGGAATACCGAAAAACTCTTGCAAGATGCCGCCAAATCCATCCACGCATCAGCTGTCGTCGGCCTGCCACTGGCTGACCTTGAGCTGCTGGCACCGATTCCAAACCCGGGTGCAGTCTACTGCTGTGGTGCCAACTACACTGATCACATTAACGAGATGCGTCATATGCTGAAGAACCTGCCGCCAGACATTACAGAGCGAGAGTTGGTAGGCGATGAGCCCTGGCACTATGTCAGCACGGTGCGCGGAAGTATCGTTGGACCCGGTACGAGCGTGCCAAAACCGCATGGCTCGCAACGGCTCGACTGGGAAATAGAAATGGGTGTTGTCATTGGCACCACGGCGCGAGGCGTACCGGTGGAACGTGCGCTGGAGCATGTCGCGGGATACACGATCTCTAACGACTTGTCCGCGCGCGATCTGAGCATTCGCCCGGAAGTTCATGAAGCAATACCCTTCCGCGCCGACTGGACTGAACACAAGTGCTTCGGCGGATCGCTTCCCTGCGGTCCGTGGATAACGCCCGCTAGCCAGATTTCGGACCCCCAACAGCTTGACCTAAAATTGTGGGTCAACGATGAGCTGATGCAGGACTCCAATACAAGCCAGATGGTTTACAGCGTGGCACAGCAGATTGCAAAACTGTCCATCAATAAAACGCTTTATCCCGGTGACATGATTCTCACCGGAACTCCCGCAGGGGTTGGCGCCGGCAGAGGCGTCTTTCTTAATTCAGGGGACAAGGTGCGTTTGGCGATTGGAGGCATCGGCGAGCTGCAGCACTCAATCGCATAAATTTTTACCGATAGCTGCGTTCTAAAGGGGTTCAATTTTAACTTGGAAACAGGGAGGAGATAATGACTATCCGCAGTTGGATCCGGCAGTTTACGGCTGGTAGCATTCTGGTTGCCATTCTGGTCACTTTGCCTTTCAGCCACGCGCTGGGGCAAGGGGCTGGCGTCGAAATCGAGGAGCCACTGATCCCTCAAGGCACCGATGTTTTCGACCTAAACCTCGAGCAGACCCGGGCCCTTTCCCGAAGCCTGAACTTCAAGGTTGTCGGGCAAAGTTACCTCAAGGGCCCATGGCTTACTGCCAAGGGCAAGGCCAAGGGCACGGGCGTCGGGTTGAACAGCGTCTACGTCCACGACGGGATCGCCTATGTTTCCGGTTACAGCGATCCGCCCGCTTTCTTCGGGAATCTCATCATGGATGTGCATGATCCCAAGGACATGAAGGTATTGAGCTTCGTCCCGTGCGAGCCGGGGGCACGGTGTACCTATCAACGTGTCAACATCAATCGGCACATCCTGGTGACCGGGGCATCCCCCGGCATGCCCAATGCGATTGATGCCAACCCGATCCAACCGCGTGGAGGGCGGTCACATGCTCGGGCCGGATTCAGCTTTACAGATGTCTCCAATCCCAAACGTCCCAAGCCTCTCGGCTTCTTCCTGACCACCATGGGCGGCGCGACCCACGATTTCGCGATAGATGACAATTTCGTTTACGCCTGTGCGAGCATGCCGGAAAGCAAGATGCCGGGAGTCGCTCACCAGGAGGTGGTCATCATCGATTACCGCGATCCCAAGAATCCGACCCTGGCCGGGCGGCTGCATCTTCCCGGACAGCATGTCGGCGAGGAGCCCGGCGTCCGCGACCGATTGAACCCGGACGGGTCACCCCAAAAAGTGTGGTGTCAGCAGATCACGCTCCACAAGAACCGGCTTTACGTCGGTTGGCGCGATGCCGGCCTAGTGGTAGTCGACGTGAACGATCCGTCTAATCCAAAGCTTGTTGGTCAACTGGACTATGTTCCGCCCTTCAATGGGGGTGCCATGGGCGCGGCTCATAGCGCGGTGCCGGTCGTCGTCGACCCGAACGAGCATCCGGACCTGGTAGTCCTCACGGACGAGAGCTTTGATTGTCCACCGGGCATCGGACGGATCGTCGACGTGTCCGATCTCAAGAACCCGGAGGTTGAGGCAGGGGTTCGGGATGCCAACCTCCAGATCCTTTCCAGCTATCGCATCCCGCACGTCAGCGATGTGTATGACTTCGACAAAGGGAAGTTCGAGTGCCTGACGAGTCCTCAGGATGCCGGTCTCGATCCTGAGCATAGAGGCGGTCAGCAGTCGGTCCATTTTCCTTGGTTCGACCACCGCTCGCCGAGCCTCTTTTACCAGACCTGGTACGACCAGGGCCTTCGGGTGTGGGACATCTCCAATCCGTTCTTACCACGGGAGGTAGGATATTATCTGTCCCCAAAATATGCATCCTGGGGATACGTTGACCGGCAAACCCGGGAGGTGTTCCAGGACCCGGATACCGACCTCATCTATGTCACCGATGGCAACGGGGGTGGGCTCACGGTCCTCGAATGGACAGGCCCGATTCCGAAAAACCCGCCCATCCCGGGGGCTAACCGAGAACCAGTGTTACCGGATCCAGAGTCTGACGCTCATTGAACAGAGGCCGGTGACCGTTTCGCTGGAGCACGGACCTATACGGGACGGTACAATTAGCCGCGGACGTGGGGTGCGACCGTTCGCTGGAATTACTGAAGGATCCGGCGTTAGACCAGATGACCATAAGGAGGCTCAGGGCATGTACCACCTCCCTGACGATCGAGATGGCCATTCCCCGACTTGTGCGGGGACGAAATGTGAAAGTCCTATGGTGACATGGTGAGCCCCCGAGGTTTCGTGATCGGTGGCGCTGCTACCTTGGGCGGAGTTTTGCTGGGTGGTGGGCAGAGGGCGGAAGCGGCCGTGCCCCATAGGATCGACGTGCACCATCACATCATCCCGCCGCAGTTTCTCGCGGAGGCGCCACCATCCGCCAACTTCCAGCGTAACTGGGCCTGGTGGACGCCTCAGAAGACGTTGGAAGAAATGGATCAAAACGGCATCGCGGTGTCCATTCTTTCCTTTGCGACGCCATACCTTTGGTTCTCCGGCATTGAGCCTGGGCGCCGGCTGGCGCGGATGTGCAACGACTATTGCGCGGAACACATGCGGGACAATGGCGGCCGTTTTGGGCTCTTTGCCGGCCTGCCGCCGCTGGAAGACACGGAAGGCTGCCTCCGTGAGATCGCCTACGCTTTCGATACGCTGCAAGCCGACGGTGTAACGGTCATGACCAGCTACGGTGACCATTATCTGGGAGACGCGGCCTATGCACCGGTGTGGGAAGAACTAGATCGGCGACAGGCGGTGGTTTTCGTCCACCCGTCCGATCCGACGTGCTGCAATCCCGTCAATGTCGGCGTTCCTTCCGCCTTCGCTGAATGGCCGTTCGATACGGCACGCACCGTGATGAGCCTTTGGGTCAGCAACGCCTTGCTGCGCTGGCCCCATATCCGGTTCATCTTCTCCCTTGGGGGCGGCGGGTTGCCCATGATCGCCGACCGGATCGACAAGTTCGGGCGGCCGGGGCCGGACGGTCAGCGGCTCCACGACGCGCTTTCCCAGATCAAGGCCTTGTATTTCGATACTGCCAATGCCGCCAACCCGCCGGCCCTCGCCGCGACACGCGCGATGGCGGACCCCGGACACATTCTGTTCGGTAGCGACTATCCTTTCGTTCCGGCGGCGCGAGCTGTGGAAGATCTGGCGCATGCCCAGCTCAATCGTCAGGAGTTGCGGGCCATAGAATGTGACAATGCCATCGCCCTGATGCCGCGGCTCGGTGCGATCGTACGACCGGTATGAGCCTCGTCGATGGCCGCCGCGGCGGACTACCCGGCGCCGGTCGAAGGCGACTTCGTACTCCGCGACTTCAGATTCTTGAACGGCGAAACGCTGCCCGAACTGCGGATGCACTACCGCACGCTTGGTACACCGCGGAAGGACGAGAAGGGCATCGTGCGCAATGCGGCTACACCGACATGATCGAAGCGCAGTACCGGCTGCTCAACGAAGGACTGCAGGTGAATCACCTGCGCCTCGTGCCGAAATTGGCGCTGTCTGCCGATTCGTGACAAAGGTTGTGCACTGCAGACCTTCAAAGGAGATTGAAAATGAAAATGCTAAAGACAAGAGATAGACCCGCCCAAAATCTTCAAGCATCCATCCTTAAGTCGGGAGATACACCGGTGCTGAGACGCGCGACAATCATTATTGCCCTCGTGGGAATCGCGGGCATGAGCCTCGCACTTGCAAACGCGAATGCGAGCGGGCGAGACACACCTCAAGCACTTGCTGAGGCAGCTTATATCGCTATGGGCCTGGGTACCCATTCCTCAAAGGAGACAGATCAGCTCAGGACTCTCATCACAAAAGGGGTTATGAAGCAGTGGGATCCAGGCGGGTCTGAGTCGGTCGCCGACCCATTAAAACCTGATCTGGGCACTGCAACTTTCATCGATACATGGGATCGCACGAGCGATAGCTGGCGCACGGAATGGGTGCGTCCCAGGTTCGTGAGCGGCACGCGCAACTATACTGAGGTCTATACGCCGGCCGGCGGTTACGTGACAGGTATGGATGTCAACTTCGGACTGCCTGAACGGACGATTCAAAATGGGCAGAATCTGCCGATCCATACCATGTCAGCCGTGCGCTTGCGCGCACTGCTACGTGAGCAGGCTCGCAATCAAATCGTCATTCTGATGCACGAGCATCCCGAACGGCTTTCATCGCTTCCAGAGCAAACGTCCGGTGGCAAGAGCTATCCGGCTGTGCAATATCAGGACGACAACGGCACCTTTCTCGTGATGTTCGATCCGGCGACACACCTTCCAGCCGTCGTCAGGACGCGCGATTTCGATGCTCACATGGGCGACGCCAACTACGACGCCGCGTACTCCGACTGGCGCAGCGTAGGCGGCGGCCGCTTCAAATATCCCTTCCGTATCGTTTACACCCTGAACGGCGTGAGTATTTCCGATGTCACCGTGGAACAGGTCACGGATTAACGAGTCATTGCCCGCTGACACTTTTGCGGCTCCTCCACAGCTTGAGGGCCAAGCGCCGAAACCCGCCGCAGCCGAGAAGACCCCCTTCCAATGGATCATACGGCGTCTCGCCAGCGGCTTTTATCTCGATTCCGATGCGCTTCACATGGACGAGGGCAGCACGCTGGCGCTCACCGACGTCGGACCGAACATCAGCCTAGTCACAGGGGGATCGCATAACGCGCTTATTGTCGCCACCAATGATTCTCTCGTGGCTTTCGATGCACCGGGCGATGACGGCCTCTCTAACTGGATCATAGACGCGGCTCGCCAGAAATATCCGGGCAAGCCTTTCCGTTACGTCGTGTTGACGCACCATCATCTTGACCACACCGGCGGGATTCGCGCCTATGCCGCCCAAGGCGCAATTATCGTAGTTGGGAAAGGCGACGGCGATTACTTCAGGAAAGTTTTGACGGCGCCGCAGACTTTGAACAGATACGCTGTCAAGACGGTCACGCCTCGCGTCATCGAGGTGGAAGAAAGATGGAGCGAAACCGTGGGCGGGCGAGTTATTCAGGCGTATTCACTCGACAACCCGCACGCGACGGGTTATCTCATTCCCTATATTCCGGATGCGAAGATGGCCTTCCAAAGCGATCTATGGATCGCGGGCTTGCGCGTGCCTTCCGATCCGGCTCTCGCAGCCTTTGTGAACCGCTCGGCGCGCGCTATTGTGGATGGCCTGCGAAAAGCTGGCGTCACCCCCGATAAGTTGGCAGGCGGACATGGCGGGGTAGGCGACTATGCCGATCTTGTGAAGTATGTCGAGTAAGCAGTAGCCCGTAATTTGATGGTCTGTGGAGCACGTATGTTGATGGACCAATTGAGTGAGGATTCACGGCGGGTCATGGAGGCTGCCAGCCGGTGCGCCGGACGCGCAGGGCGGCGCAAGTAGGCAATCTTGTATGCGGACCGACGGAATAATAAAGTTCGTAGCGGATGATGGCGGTCCTGATACTGGTGGCGAGTCTGCTCATGGCTTGCGCGAAGCTGGTGGGCCGTGGCGGCGCTAGAGCAGTGTTTCTGGGATGTTCTATCCACATCATCGTCCTCACGGGCTTCGGGATGCCAATGACAGACGGGGAGGTCGGGTGGACGAAGATGGACTCTGAATTTCTCGACTAGTTCTGGTTCCAGAGCTCATGCGATGACACGATCGGTCGGGGTTTTGATCTATCCGGGTTTTGTACTGTTGGGCGCCAATATCACCAGGCGCAGGAATATTCTCGAGTCGATGAGCTTCCTCAGTTTTTCAACAAGTCCCTGTCAGTTGCGCGAGGCGTTCGCCCTAGCGAGTCCGGTTCGTCAAACACCGCATCTGGCGTCAGACGTAAGCGTCTAGCGCCTTTTCCTGCAAAAACGTCGACAGCAGGTCGGCAACTTGATTGTTATTCAGGTCGGCAAACGGGAAATGCGTGTTGCCGTGTATACCGACTTCGGGCAGATGAACAACTTGAGCATCACCGCCATGACGGTTGATGGTGTTGACAAACAGCCGAGCGCGATTCAGATTGTTATGCCACCACCTTTGCCAGGGGTTTCCCTCAGCCGAGATATAGTCGCCGAAGACAAGCTGAATCGGAACCTGCGTCAGTTTTGCGAATTTCTCGGCCGGTATGCCGGTTTCCCCAGCCGGTAAGTCTTGATCGGGAAAAAGAAAGTGAATGGGCTCGTAGGAGACGATTGCTTTGACGTTAGAACTCTTGATCCGGGTGTGCCATCCGAACAGACCACTCTGCGAGTGAGTGATCAGGATTGCCGGTCCAACCTCGCCCATCAGCGCCGACAGGTTGTCGCTGACTATGTCGGCGTCGTCGGCAGGTGTGCTTCCGGTCGGCGCCGCCAGGTCAAACGGTACAGCTTGTGCGCCGAATTGTTCAAATTCCACTCGCGATTGGGGAAACTGCACTGTGGGGAAAAACTGCGGCTCACCATCGGTCCAGTTGCCGAAGCGAAACCCATTGAATTGATGCTTGTTGCCATATCGCTGCGTCGTCGGCGGGCCAATCTGCTTGCCCAGAAGATCTCCGAAGGATCCACCGAACGTTGTCATTGACGCCCTGCCCCGAGTGGTAAAGTCCGGGATATAAACTGACCAGCCTCGCCGCAGGAAAATTGATTCATACCCCTCTCGGTCCCTGGTGTTTTCATATGTCTTGCCAGTCTGGCCGGCACCATGCACCATTACCATCGGGTATTTACGCGGTCTTACAGGAATCTGAAAGCGGACATAACCTTGATGAATTGGGAAAATCTCGTCGGTATTGCTGCGCAGGTTGCTCATGTCGAATTCTCCCGGCGTCGTGATGTGATCGAAACCGAAATAGAAACTCCCCTGCCCTGCAAGCTCGATTGTCATTTGCTATTTAGTCTTCCGTCAAAATGGGCACTTGGCCGGGCACCCGTTACAGCGGCTCACCTTCGTCAGTGTATCGGTCACCGAAGTCGAACATATCCTCTGTCTCGTCGCCATCGTAGTATTGATATTCCCACCAATTGTGATCGAGGTCTTCCAAATAGAATGAGTAGATGCCGTGTTGGAAGACCGGTTTCCAGATGCTACGGATTCCGTACTTGTCCTTATGTTCGTGTGCGGCGCGGTGGGCTTCGTCAACTGCTTCGACGGACTCGAGGTCTAGACCCCAGTGATTGAATACGTGCACCGGGCGCAACTTGGCACCAGACTCTATGGCGATGACGTGCGATGAACTCGAGCAGCGGACTGCCAACGCTCCCACCGAATGCCTCGCCGTTTCCAGGCCCAGGAACTCCTCGTAGAAGCGGCGTGATTCGCTCAGTTTGTAAACTTCCATAGTGCCGTGGCTCATGGTTCTCGGCTTGACGATGGAATCTTTAATGCGGCCCTTGGCCCGCAGTTCGCCAAACATCTTTACTGAACTGTTCATACTGATTTCCTCATACTGGTCTCCGTAAGTTCAAGCGAGTTATGCCCTCAGATTCGGGCTCGTGCCCGATCTCCGGCATCAAGGAACGGATCGGCAAAGAACTCCTGCGGTGGCAACGCACACTGTTTGGCAAAGTCACGCTTGGCAGACTCGATTACTATTGGCGCACCACAGGCATAAACCTGGTGTTTGGACAGGTCGGGAAAGTCCTCCATGACAGCGCGATGGACAAAGCCCGTGCGACCGTTCCAACTGCACGCTGGCGTAGCGTCTGATACGACGGGGATAAATTGAAAACCTTCGTTTGCTTCTGCGTATTTTTCGACCCAGTCCATTTCGTAAAGGTCTGCACGAGTGCGGCCACCCCAGTACATCGTCATGGGCCGGTTGAACTGCTTCTGCTGTGCATACTTGAGGATCGATTTGAAGGGGGCGAAACCGGTGCCGCTGGCCAGCAAAACGAGGGGCTTGTCGCTGTTTTCGCGCAAGAAAAAAGTCCCTAGGGGCAGTTCCATGCGAACCAGGTCATGCACTTGCATGCCGTCGAAAACATAGTCGGTGAACAGACCGCCCGGTGTATGACGCACGTGCAACTCGATCCTTACCACTCCCCCAATCGACGGTGCGGATGCGATTGAGTAGGCGCGACGCTCGCCGTTGGCGAGAACGAATTCAACGAACTGACCGGCCAGGAACATTACGTCCTCGTTCATGGGTAGTTTTATGTGGACAATCATCACATCGGAAGCGACCCGTCGCATCTCCATGACTCTACCCGGGCATACCCGTGAGCGAATGCTGCCTATGATGTCCAGTTCCTGGACCTCTATCACAAGGTTACTGAGCGGCTGCGCCTGGCACAGCAGGGCATAGCCCTGCTCGCGCTCTTCAAGAGGTAGGTAAGTCGGGTGCACATGCCCGTGGTCGACTTGGCCCTCCACAATACGACCTCGACAGGTACGACATGCCCCCGCCCGGCAGCTGTAGGGTAGGGCGATATCAGCATCGTGGCCGGCCTTAAGAATGGCGGTGCCTTCCTGTACGGTGAACTGATTGCCGCTGGGCTGTAGTGTTATTTCGAATGGCACGACAATCTCCTGCAAGGCGTGCTTGGATTCAGAACTTCTGTTGTAGGAGAGTTGCCAATCCTCTGAATGTAATCCAACTAACTTATCGGGCGCTTGAAGCCAGGGCCAATGAAAGCTCGGAATGGCCGGTATTATCAGCCGTGATACCATCTCTGCCGAGATTTTCGGCTACCTGGATAACGGCCTTGTGCAACCACCTTTGCGCAGGGTCTTTGTTGATACGTTCATGCCACTGCAGCGTCACATCAAATGTCGGAATGTCGAATGGCAGGCCTATTACCTGCACCGTGTTTTCCAGGTCCATGCTAGTAACCAGAGCTTCGGTGACTACTGCGATGCGGTCTGAACTGGCAATGATGGATTCGATTCCCGACAGGTATGCCATCTTCACGGATACCTTACGCTGGATATTTTTCTCTTCGAATAGTCGATCTGCATGCTCCCGGAAATGCTCATAACTGCCGCCGGTTGGCTCATACTCTATGAATGAAGCCTGCAGGAACTGCTCGAGGCTGATGCTGCCTTGAATGGTGGGGTGGTTTTTGCTGACCACGCAAACGAAACGAATGCTACGGAATCGGCGCCGGAAAAAGCCAGCCCCCAGTGGCCTCGCCGCGCCAATCGCCAGGTCAATTTCCCCACCGCTCATCTGCTCGGCTACGTCATGAAGCGACAGCGGCACTGTTTCGAGCGAGATGTTTGGCGCGTGTTTGTCGAACCACGACAGCAGATGTGGGAGCAGTGACATCTGGCCGATATCACTGATTGCCAGGCGAAAGTGCCGCGTGCTGTTGGCGGCATCGAAGCAGCCGCGGTTTTCTATCGTCTGGTGAATCTGTTGTAACGCAGCCTGGATGGGCTCGGCCATCGATTCCGCCAATGGGGTGGGCATCATGCCGTTTTCGGTACGCACGAACAATTCGTCGCCGAAGGCATCGCGCAGGCGCCGTAGCGCGTTGCTAACGCCCGATTGAGAAATGCATAGTTGCTCCCCGGCGAGGGTGACACTATGGGTGCGCTGCAAAGCGTCGAGCACCAGCAACAGGTTGAGATCGAGTGTGTTGATTCTCACGGCGGTAGACCCTCCTCGCGGCAGAACCGTGTGCGTTGCTACTTTTTAATAGGCCTCCACGGGTAAAACTAGGCTGTTTGATCAGCTTAATCCGAGGTTATATAAACACAATATAGTTGTTTAAGCAACCTACATTTGATCCCGAAAATCTGTAATCTAATGGTCAGCAATTTCGGCTGGTGATTCTCTGTATTCGCAGTAGGCGTTGGCTCTCAAGCACCTGTCGCAATAGGCTTAGTGAATAGTTTTAAACCAATTTCATGCCATATCGTGAAGAACGGGTAGTTCAATGTCAGACCACCTAGGGACCAGGGGAATTCAGCATTTCAACGACGGCAGAATGGCAATCGGGTATTGGTCGCGAGGGTGGGGTGCATTATGTGTGCGTCAAGCTTTGAGGGCTTAAGCATGGATAAAGTAACTATCAGGCAGTACGGTGACGAATTGTACGACGCATGGCTTGATCGCCGGGTTCTCAGCCCATTGGTGGAACGCGCGCCAGAGATCTCGCTGTCTGACGCCTACGCCGTTCAGTTGCGGTTGGTAAACCGTCGGGTGCAGGCCGGTGAAACAATCATTGGTAAAAAGATTGGTCTTACCAGCAAGCCAATTCAGGACTTTCTTGGTGTCTTTGAGCCCGATTTTGGCCAGCTCACGTCGCGCATGCTGAGCACTGAAGATCAGGGCATAGACCTGGATCAACTGATTCAGCCAAAAGCCGAGGCCGAACTGGCTTTTGTGTTGAACGAAGATCTGATCGGGCCGGGAATAACAGCCACCGATGTCATACGTGCAACGGATTACGTGAGTCCTTGTTTTGAAATAGTTGATTCGCGCATCCGTAACTGGCAATTGAAGATCCAGGACACAGTGGCCGACAACGCATCCTGTGGTGTTTTTATACTGGGCGATGTCAAAGGCGATCCACGCAAGCTGGACATCACCATGGCCGGCATGGCCGTTTATAAAAATCGCAAGCTCTTTTCCACCGGCGTAGGCGCTGCCGTGCAGGGATCGCCAGTGAATGCCGTGGTGTGGTTGGCGAACACGCTCGGCAAGCTGGGGCTGCCATTCCGCGCTGGCGAAATCATTCTTTCTGGCGCGCAGTCGGCAGTGGTGCCGGTCACATCAGGTGATGAGCTGGTATGTACCATTAGCGGGCTGGGGTCTTGCACAGCTCGTTTCCACGGTCGGAGCGCGTTATGACTATTACGCTTAGCCGCGAGGATGTTGCATTGCTGACAGACCGCATCGAGGCCGCGCAGAACACCGCGCAGCCAATTGCCAAACTCACCGACGATTTTCCGGCGATGACGGTGGCAGACGGTTACGCGGTGCAGTTGGAGTTGCGCCGCCGCTGGCTGGCCCAAGGGCGACGCCAGGTAGGTTGGAAGGCTGGCCTCACCTCCAAAGCCAAAATGGAGCAAATGGGCGTATTCGCGCCGGGCATAGGGTTTCTGATGGCGGACATGGCGCGGCCCGAGAATTCAACTGTGCGAACCGATGACCTTGTGCATCCGCGCGTGGAGTGCGAGGTTGCCTTTGTGACCAAGCACCCTCTAAAAGGTGACAGTTGTACGCGCGAGGAAGTATTGGCAGCAACGGATTTTGTAGTGCCAGCGCTGGAAATTATTGACTCGCGTTTCGCGGGGTTCAAGTTTGATCTGCAAAGTGTAATTGCTGACAATAGTTCTTCGGCTCGCTACATTGTAGGTGGTCGAGCTCGTTATCCCGGTGATCTGGATATCAGCTCACTGGGCTTGGTTATGGAGAAGAATGGCGAGGCAGTGGCCATGGCCTCGTCAGCCGAGGTGATGGAACATCCGGCTGAAGCCGTTGCGTTATTGGTGAAAGTTCTGGCCGAACTTGGCGAAGACCTGCCGGCGGGCAGCTTTGTGATGAGCGGCGGCATTACGGCAGCAATTCCTGTGCAGTCGGGCGATCATATTCTTGCCCGCTATCAGGAGCTAGGCAGCATCTCCACCCGTTTCATCTAAAGTACCCACTTTGTAGTAGTTCACCGGGGAGAAACACTATGCCAATTATCGAATTGAACATTGCCGAAGGTCGTACGGCTGAGCAAAAGGCCGCCGCGATGGCCGCGATCACCGACGCAGTGGTTCGCACTCTGGACGTGCGGCCTGAGCAGGTGCGCATTCTGATCTGCGAGGCCAGCCCCGAGAACTTCTCCATCGCGGGTGAGACCATGGCCATGCGTATGGCGAGGGAGTCAGAGACGCCGGGGCGGGGCTCATGAAAAAAATCAAGTGCGCCCTCATCGGGTCGGGCAATATTGGTACCGACCTGATCTACAAGATCCAGCGTAGTAAGGTCCTCGAACCCGTCTGGATGGTCGGAATCGATGCCGGGTCCGAGGGACTGACACGCGCCCGGGACATGGGCATGAAGACCACCGCCGATGGCGTAGACGGCTTGTTGCCCTATGTGCAACAAGATGAGATACAGATTGCCTTTGATGCGACATCGGCCTATGTGCAGGCGGAAAATTCGCGCAAACTCAACGAGCTCGGCGTCATGATGATCGACCTTACGCCTGCGGCCATCGGCCCGCTCTGCGTCCCGACCGTAAACCTTCGCGAGCACGCCCAGCGGGTGGAGATGAATGTCAACATGATCTCCTGTGCGGGCCAGGCCACCATCCCCATTGTCAACGCTGTCGTGCAGGTCCAGGCAGTGGACTATGCAGAAATTGTGGCCAGCCTTGCCTCGCGCTCGGTCGGGCCGGGCACGCGGGCCAATCTCGACGAATTTACCTACACCACGTCAGGCGCCATTGTAAGTGTCGGAGGTGCCCGGCGTGGTAAGGCGCTGGGGGTGATCAATCCCGCCGATCCGCCAATGATAATGCGCAACACCATCAATTGCCTGACCGATGACGAGCCTGACCAGGCCGCTATCATCGAGTCCGTGCTTTCCATGATCGAGGCGGTGCAGGAATATGTTCCGGGTTTCCGCCTGGTCAACGGCCCCTTGTTTGACGGCAAACGAGTCTCGGTATTCATGGAAGTTGCCGGGCTCGGCGACTACCTGCCGCGCTACGCAGGGAATCTCGATATCATGACCGCGGCAGCCTGCCGTACTGCAGAGATGTTTGCAGAAGAGATATTGGCCGGAACGATACACCTGGAACCCAGGAGGATCGCGTGATGAGTGACGAGAAAACGACGGGCATCGATCTCAGGGGACGCAAGGTCCTTTTGCACGATATGTGCCTGCGTGACGGGATGCACGCCAAGGGCGAACAGATTTCGGTTGAGCAAATGGTCAGGGTAGCTACCGCGCTCGATGATGCAGGTGTCCGGCTACTTCAGGTGACGCATGGTGGCGGCCTGGGGGGCAATTCCCTGCAACTCGGTTTCGCTTTGGCCAGCAACGAAGAGTATCTGCAGGCAGTTGTGCCACTGATGAAGCAGGCTATCGTGTCGGTACTGTTGGTCCCGGGGCTGGGTACGATGCGTGAATTGCAATCCGCCTACGACTGCGGTGCGCGCAGTGTGCATGTAGCCACTCACTGCACCGAGGCTGATACCTCACCGCAACACATCGCTTATGCACGCAAGCTGGGTATGGACACCACCGGCTTTCTGATGATGGCGCACCTGAATGACGCGCAGGGCTTGGCGAGTCAAGGGAAGTTGATGGAGTCTTACGGTGCGCAGACCATCTACATTACAGATTCAGCCGGATACATGTTGCCAGCTGACGTTACGGCCAGAGTATCGGCCCTGCGCGATGTGCTCGAACCGGAGACCGAGATCGGCTTCCACGGTCATCACAATATGGGTATGGGTATCGCCAATTCGATAGCTGCTATTGAGGCTGGTGCCAGTCGTATAGACGCGTCGGTTGCCGGTTTTGGCGCGGGTGCGGGCAATACGCCGATGGAGGTATTGGCGGCGGTGTGCGAACGCATGGGCATCGAAACCGGCGTCGACCTGTTCAAGCTGATGGACGTGGCGGAAGACATCATCGTGCCTATGATGGATCACCTGGTGCGCATTGATAGAGAGTCGCTAACGCTGGGTTATGCAGGTGTTTATTCAACTTTTGTACTACCCGCCAAGCGTGCCGCTGAGCGCTTCGGTGTGCCCGCACGCGATATTCTCATTGAGCTTGGCCGCCTGAAAATGATTGGTGGACAGGAAGACATGATAGTGGATACCGCCATGAGCATGGCCAAGGAGCGGGGTTTGTTGAAGGACGTAGTACGGGCCGGGTGAATGCGGCAGGATCCACAGCTAACCAGGCTACACTTAGTGCTTCACCGATTCTCATTTGCCGATTCCCTCCTAATTGGAAGTGACTGCGTCTTATAGCCGCTATTTCAATGGGTGATTCGATCGGAAGTTCAGTACCCGCTATAGTGCTTTCAGTCACTTCAATGTTGGTCTAGCGCATCCATTTTGTGAACAGTAACCATGGTTCCAATGAAAAACGAGGAACGGTCAATGAAAATTCGCAATACTCATAAGCTGAAGCAACGGGTGGAGGAGATAATGACTAGCCGCAGTTGGATCCGGCAGTTTGCGGCGCATAGGAACTATTAACCACCTTTCCAGGCATTCAGACAAGTATCGGGGGGGTTGTTTCTGATCGCAGATGCGACTCTGGCGCCCCCAGCACCACCGGAATCTTCACTGGACAGGCAGTTGCACGCAGCGCCAACGACCCTCAATGGCTCCATTCCCGCATGACAGCCAAAACCGCCCCTGGGCCGACCCGCCCACGGGACATCAAATCAGGTTAAACGTCTGTTCCTGGTGGCCGGGCGGCGCCCGCGCCAGGGAGCCATTGAGTTCCTCGCGTTGCTGAACATGCCCCAGAATCTTCGCGATCAGCAGCGGCTCCTCGATGCGGGCCCGGTGCTTGAAGTTGGGGGCGAATACGCCATGAAAGCGCGTCAGGTTGAGCCTCGGCTTGGGGGATCCCCGTATAGCCTGGAATAACGCGTACCGCTGTGAACAAGCTTTGCACCACCTTCTTCCAATTGATAGCTGATGTCTTGATCAAGAACGTAATATCGTTCATCGCTCCTGAATTCGTAGGTACGGCCATTGCGTAACCAAAAACCTACCAGTTCAGAGGGAATAGATACCTTTCCTGCGGTGGGTCGTTTATACCAGTCAAAGTCCATGGTGATCTCATTCATTAGGTCGATATGAAGTTTCAGGCACTACTTCTTATGCATAAACAGTTCAATTTTCGAACCCGTTTCGACCGGAAACAGCTAATACTTAGTGTCAACCCAGTGAGCGAGTCTCCCAGCGCACGGGAATCCATTCTTGTCCTTATGCTGGTTCAAGGTCATGGTCTGCTTCTTGCGTTTGAACCGCTTACCACAAAAGGAACACTCATATACGTAAGTTGGGCCAAAGCTTGGCGTGCCAAAACTGCGGCTTGCTTTGGACGCCCGGGCTTTTCGTGCTTTTGAAGCCGGAGCAGAAAAAGCCATTCCCGATCGCCGTATTGGAACCCTAACTGTTGTCGGAGCAACTGCAACCGGCCCACTGGGTGACAATTCAAGCTCAAAACGTGGAACAAATGACTGGTTCGTCACCTGTGCCCCCTGTATCCGATCTGCCCTGTAAGAGCGGTGTTGGTCTTTTCCGACGTCATGCGCGTGGAGGATGATGTTCCTGTCCTTGGTACGACGCAATGAATACGGTTCGATCCTCCGGATGGAGCCTTTGTATAGCAAATCAACACACAGGCGGTTGGCTGCGGCAAAACGGATGATTTCGAGATAGGATTGTGCAATACGGGGTATGGGCAATCTAAGCGTACGCGCCCGAATAACCTCCTCACCCGCTGCTCCCACATAGGCTGCGGGTATCACGGCGGTACGGCCGCCCTCCAGCCAGTCAAAGAATGCTGGCAACTCATCCCAGAAGCTCTTGAATGGGGGCAACGCGGGCAATTGGTGCGACAGCATCGCACTCCAGCCGCCTTCCAAATCCACTCGATGCGGCTGCAAATCAGCAAAAGCGGGAATTGTAATACCCTTGAACCGACACTTCTGGCGTATCACGTCGAGAAGCACGGATGCGGACGGCCTGGCTTCGTCGTTTCGGTAAAGGTTTATTACATCGTAAAGGTCGCGGGGGCGCGCTCGTTCTGCGAGCGCTCGCACCTTCTCGCCGAAGGCCTCTTCATAGGCATAGGACTGCACCGCAATGCCGCCTTCCGGGATGTCTGTGTATGGGTGAAATACCGATGACGGAACCGGTGCCAACACAACGCATTCATCTGCGGTCAGGTCGAGCTTGATGCGCGGCATGTTTTTGCCCCGCGGAGACACGGGACCCTGATACCCGACCTTTCCCTGGCAAGACTTTTTGCCCCTGGGATTGGTGTAGATGTCGAATTTCTGGGCATCGGGAGGCAGTTCGATACCCGTCCGTTCATAGATACGCTCACCAATCTCTCTAAACACGCCCTGCAGAAACTCGGTGTCAAGATGCGACTCGTCTGTCAATGTGAAATCGAGATCCTCGGAAAACCGGTATGTCTCAACAAAGCACTTCTTAAGGCACGTCCCACCCTTGAACACCCAAGTGCGCGCCAGCGCATCATGGTTGTGAATGCCCCACAACATCCAACCCAGCACGTAGTCCTTTTCCACAACATGGGGGTTTAGGCCCAGCGCCGTGGCCGCGTCGATGATTTCACGTTTATCAATCATTGGGGTCTTTCGAAATCCAGCTGGGCGGCACCCAGAGCCGCCATCTTGAAACCAGCCGCGTGCACTCAAGCGCTGGATCGAGCTTGGCGTTGCCTTTTGTCAATTTTCCCCGACAGCTCTGAACCAATTCCAACGCGCTGGAATGTTTTTCAGCCAGGAACCCGAGGCGTTTGAAGATTGCCCCATTGCCAAGTCTTTCGGCGTATTCGATCAACAGTTCATCGTTGCGGTCCGAACGCTTGAAATATTCCGCAGTGCAATCCGAGACATATTGTGCGCCGCCCCCCAGGGAAGGATCATTCAACATATCGATAATTGTCCGGTGAACATCTGAGACCAGTATTTTGGTGGCGCCTCGCCACACCGGCTTGGTTCCAAAGATGCTTTTCTCGGACACATGGTGCAAGGTGAAAAGCGCGCCGTGGCGCTGTTCCTCGCGTTTTCGCACGGGACGCGCTGTCATCACAACAATGTCGCGGAAAAGCTGCTCAGAGAGATCCCAGTGCTCAGCAGCAGTTCTTCCACCGATATAAGCCGGAGCATATAACGCCGGCACAAGTACCCAAGGGTCGGCCAGAACATGTTCGCTTTCGAGTGAATCCAGGGGCACAGGCACGTAAGCGCCGCGACCGACACGTCTCAGCCAGCCCTGGCTGGCCCAGCGTGAAAGAAGTTTGGCTGCTTCCGTTCTACCTACGGAAATCGTCGCCACGACATCGTTAATCCTGATGACGTCATTGGCCGCCCGCATTACTGATGCGAGTCGTTTTCGGCCCGTTGGAAGAGTGTTTTGCTGCACAGCCTAACTATACTTTAAAGTCTATAATTCACGTTTTTAGTGAATTTATGAAGATTTAGTATATCAATAAGTTAAGCCAGATTCAACGTAATCAATGCTACTCAATAGCTATATTTCGCAATTTCTGAGAAATAGAGCAGATATAATATACTTATAAGTATCCGTTAGTCGGCTGTTGGTCGGGCGTCCTATTCAACCCAATACTTCGTGGTAAAGGATAAGCTGTGGCAGATACCTACGGGTAAGTTTGCGGAAGCAAAGTGGCCTGTCAATCCAAGGGCCCGAAAGATATATCATTTATAAACAAATACATATCATAATAATGCACAATATCGCGCATAGGAACTATTAACCACCTTTCCAGGCATTCAGACAAGTATCGGGGGGGTTGTTTCTGATCGCAGATGCGACTCTGGCGCCCCCAGCACCACCGGAATCTTCGCCGGCAAGGCAGTTGCACGCAGCGCCAACGACCCTCAATGGCTCCATTCCCGCATGACAGCCGAACCCGCCCCTGGGCCGACCCGCCCACGGGGCATCAAATCAGGTTAAACGTCTGTTCCTGGTGGCCGGGCGGCGCCCGCGCCAGGGAGCCATTGAGTTCCTCGCGTTGCTGAACATGCCCCAGAATCTTCGCGATCAGCAGCGGCTCCTCGATGCAGGCAATGACCCGCAGCGTGCCGCCGCAGTGGGGACAGGCCTCGATATCGATGGCAAAGACCCGCTTGAGGCGCTGCATCCATGAGAGCGGGGCAAGCGGCCTGTCGGCATCCACCCTGCCGCGCGCGCGTCGCGGCACGATGCGGGCCCGGTGCTTGAAGTTGGGGGCGAACGCACGCGCGACGGCTTCGCTCCCTTACTTCTTACGCTACGCGTAAAGCGTGCGGTCGCTTTCGCCTGCGCTATGGAAGCGCGTCAGGTTGAGCCTCGGCTTGGGGATGAGCGCAGCGAGTCTGGCCATGGCCGCTCCTGCGCATCCCTGCACCCGCGGCATACCGTACATCCTATACGTAAAATCCAACGGCTCCAGCACCACGTGGGTCGAGCCGTCCCTGAACGGCTGTTTGTATTGGTAGACGACCCGGCCGCGGCCATCGACGGACAGCCGCTTGGTGGCAATGGGCGGGCGGGTGATGTAGCGGCACAGGCGTTCCAGGCGGCTGCGTTGATACGCTTCACAAACGGCGGCGGCGTGCAGTGAAAAGCCCGCCACCTTGGCCAGCAGGGGGATGTTGGACCTCTCTTCCATCGGCGGGACACTGTACAGGGTAAGAGCCTTGCGCCCGGCGTGGGGACCGATGGCAATTCGATAATTCACGGATGCAGCCTGTAGCTGGTCCAGGCTGGAACCGGCTTCGAAATCGAGCGCAGGACACTCCGGGTCTGCAATCAGCAGGCCCCGGCGTGGATCATGAAGTTTTACATCCTGGACCTGGCGCCGAAAAATTCCATGGTCAAGTACCTGGTGGAGCAGGGTAAAACCGTTTTCATGATCTCGTGGAAGAACCCGGATTCCAGGGATCGAGACGTGGGCTTTGAGGACTACCTGTACAAGGGCCTGTTCGCAGCCGTTGATGCCATCGGCAAAATTGTTCCAAAGCGGAAAATCCATGCTGTGGGTTACTGCATTGGTGGAACGTTGCTGCTGGTCGGGGCCGCGACCATGGCGAGGGATGACGACGATCGGTTGCAGACGGTTTCGCTGTTTGCCGCGCAGGGTGATTTTTCAGAGGCGGGGGAAATGCTGCGTTTTATCAGCGACAGCCAACTCGAGTTTGTTGACAAGTACATGTGGAAAAAGGGCTTCCTCAGCAGTGAAAACATGGGCGGAACCTTTGGCGCATTGCGCGCCAGTGACCTGTTTTACGGCAGCGCAGTTGATCGCTACCTGCTGGGCAAGGATTCCGCGCCGAGCGAGCTGATGGCCTGGAATTCCGACGGAACCCGCATGCCCTACCGCATGCACACGGACTACCTGCACAAACTGTTTCTGAGCAACGAATTGGCCCAGAACCAGTTTGTGATCGGGGACAGGCCGATCGCCCTGCAGGACATTGGCGTGCCCTTGTTCGCGCTCGGGACCGAGACGGACCATGTTGCACCGTGGAAGTCCGTCTACAAATTGCATCGCCTGACCCAGGACGAGCTGACGTTTGCGCTCACCAGTGGCGGCCATAACGCCGGCGTGATCAGCGGCGCCATTCACCCCTTCAGGCGCTACCGCATTCATACCCGCTACCCGGGCGACAAATACGTCGACCCGGATACCTGGATGGAAACCGTCGAGGTCAATCCCGACTCCTGGTGGCCGGCCTGGAATGACTGGCTGGATCAGAGGATGAGTGGATCAGTCAAGCCGCCGCGAATGGGTGCGCCGCGCAAGGGTTTGAAGCCCCTGGAGGATGCACCCGGGAAATACGTCTTCGGTTAACCGGGTTTCAGCGGGCGTCGTTTCGCAGGTCGGTGCCCGCCGCGCTCTCACCCGGCGTGGGCCGTTCCGAAGAGAAGTGAACCCGGTTGCCGGACCACAACTCCTGTTTTTCCGCTTCGGTGATATAGCGCCAGCGATTCATGTCCAGGTCCACTGAACCCTCGGCTGCCCCGCCTGGGCCCATGGTGTACCCCAGCAGTTCACCCCAGGCGCTGGCGACAAGACCGGCCAGTAATGAAGGCAGCATGCCCGGCAACAACTGGCCGGCCCAACCGTGACGCCGCACCATCCCCATGATGCGATAGAACCGCACAGCCGGTATCAGCGGGCTGCCCAGTATGTAGACCAGGCGCCGCGTAAAAGACCAGCGGCGGCTGCGAGTGGAAGCCAGCAGGCGGCCAATGTAAAGGTGCTCAATGCAGAAGGGTTTGAAGCGGGTGATAAACACGTGCCAGGCGCGGGCATCAGCCGCGACATAAAGCTTCTTGCCGCGTGCGTGCAGATCTTCGTGCAGCACGGTTTCGAACGACATCATGCGATCGAGGTCATCCCCGTATTCCAGCAACACGTCACGCTTGTAACTGCTGTTGTGCCCCGCCACGTCTGCGGACTCATGGCTTTTCACATTACCGCTAGCGACCCACTCCCCGTACTGCATGAAGTACGACACCCAGGCGATTTTGAGTTGCGGGTTGGCCAGGCCCAGCACGGGTCCGACGGCAGCCCACGGCCCTTCGTGAGCACTGAGCAGTGCCTCCGCCCAATTCGGCGCCGGGAAACAATGGTCCTCGGTAAAAGCGATGATGGGTGCGCCGGCGTTCCGGATCGCTGCTACCCTGGGCTGTTGCAGGGTGTCGAACGTTCCGATTTCCACGACCCGGTAACAGGCGTAGTGACGCAATGCATCTTTATCGATCCGCAACTCCTTCTCATTAGGACAGATGATCAGGATTTCGATCTGGTCGCGAATGGTTTGAACTTCGAGGTAGCAAAGCAATTGCCTCATGGACTCGAAATCATCCATGGTAATCAGGATTACCGAAATGCTGGCCGGCGATTCAGTCAAAACGGTATCCTTCCAGCCAGCCATGCCGGCTGATCATTTGCCCGATCAGCTCCCGCGCGCTGTCATCCCATTGCAGCAGTCCGCGATGATCTTCAGGCTGCCGGATGACGATCGAACTGCAGGCATCGAGATAATCCCGGTCTGCGTGCAGGCCGAGAAAAGTGCAGGCTCGTTGCAGTTCGCCGGCAGGATCGCCCAGGAAGTTTTCGAATTTCAGTGTATGGATGCGATCCGTTCCGAGCTCGGTCGAGACTTTTTCCAGTGTATCGTACAGCCGTTCGAAATAGCTGATGGCGGACTCCATGGTGTGTCCGCGGATTTTGCTGCCAATGACACTGGCGATGGCGTCGTAGGGATTTCGAACGACGTGGATAAAGCGGGCAGGGTGCAGTTTCTTCAAAACCGCAGCTGTCAGCCATGGCCGGGCCTGGACGCTCAGCAGAAATCCTTCGCCATGCTTGTCACCCAGCACGCTCAACGAACGGCAGCGGCCCTGCCACTGCCCTTCGACCGCATGGGAGTAATGAATGTGGTTTCTGCCGCTGGCCGCATGATTTCGCGAATTGGCTATCAGCAGGCGATTGATCTGCGCCCTGCTGAAATGAGCGGCGACGTATTTCGGCACCCCGAGTTCGTGTGCAATAATCGCGTCCGGATGGGCATCCAGCAGCGACCCGATCAGGCTGTGCCCGTTGCGTGGCGCACCAATGAAAAAGCAATAATGATCGAGGCTCTTAAGGCGGGCATCGGGAATCAGCGACTGTGCGCCTGAAAGCAGGAAATCCCGGGCAAGGCGCGACAGTTCTACCCAAATTGGAACGTCAGGATACGGCATTGGCAAGATGGTAGCATAACGGCATGAATTCGACGGCAGCCAGCAACATCCCGGAGCGGACACCGCTGTTTTCCGTCATTATTCCTACCTACCAGCGGCTGGAAGGCCTGCGTAATTGCCTCAGTGGAATTACCGGGATCAGCACTGACCGTCAGTCCTTTGAAGTGATCGTTGTTGATGATGGCAGCGACCATGACCCGGCAACCGTCGTGGACACCTTCAGGCCGGTTCTACGGATACGTTTGCTGAACCAACAGCGGAATATGGGACCCGCCGCTGCCAGGAACCGCGGCGCCGAGGCGGCCCGGGGTGATTACCTGGTGTTCATCGATGACGACTGCATACCCAGACCGGAATGGCTGAACGTTCTGCAGCGCCGCATCCAACAACAGGGTGAACGGGCTTATGGCGGGAATTGTCACAACGGTCTGGGCGCCAGCATTTGGTCCGAAGCTCAACAGGTATTGCTCGACTACCTCAACAGCCACTACAACAACAGAACCGACGAGGCGCGATTTTGTCCGACCAACAACCTGGCCGTGCCGCGCCGGACTTTCCTGAACCTGGGTGGTTTCGATACTTCGTTTCGTTACGCAGCCGGTGAGGACCGTGACTTCTCCGATCGCTGGCTCAGCTCCGGCGCCAACATGTCATTTGTCACAGATGCGCCCGTGTATCACCAGCACGCCATGGGTTTCACGGAGTTCTGCCGCCTGCATTATCGTTATGGCCGTGGAGCACGCCGCTATCGCACACGCGGCGGGCATCAGGCCCAGCGGCGCCGATTCGAACCGTTGTCCTTCTACGCCCGTCTGTTGGTGTATCCTTACTCCTGCAATGCGCCGGGCAAGGCTACGCTGCTTGCCGCCCTGCAAGTCCTTTCACAGGGTTTGCACACCCTGGGCTATATCCGCGAGGGGCTCTCCCATGCCTGACAGTTGACCTGTTGCTGCCAAAGTTCCAGCACCAGCAGATTCCATATGAGATAGGGTTCAGTGGGGCGCCACCCGGCGCCGTCGTCACCACGCCGATCAAGCAGGCGAGCCAGCTCCGAGGGATTGAACAGGTTGCTGGTCTGTTCCAGGGTGTCGCGGAGCAATTCCTGCAGTGGACCACTCAGCCATTGTGACAGCGGCAAGCCGAAGCCCTTCTTGGGTCGATGCATGACTCCGGGAGCGACCCGTTTCGCCAGTGCTTGACGGAACAGCCATTTCCCTTCTCCTCCCTGAAGCTTATCGTCTTCCGGCAGGCGGGCCATGAACTCAGCCAGTTCGTGGTCCAGGAACGGCGAGCGACCTTCCACGGAATGCGCCATGGTGCACATGTCGAGCTTGGGCAGCAAACAATCCGCCAGATAGCTACGCTGATCAACGTCCAGCATGGCATTCAGAAGGGTGTCGGCTGACGAGCCGGCGAACAGCTCATGCAGGAAATCAACGGGATCGGAAAGTTGTAACTGATGTTGGAATTCCTTCGTGTAAAGGGAACCGGCGACGCCCCTGTCGCAATGCATCAGCCACCGGCCGTATATCCTGGACAGTTCGGCCTCTTGCGCTTCAAGCAGCCCCGCCAGTCCGCGCAAAGGGTTAGATGCTGACAAGGCGCCGGGGAGCATAGCGGAAAGCAGCGCCCCCAGTCTTCGACGCAAGCGGGCGGGGATCATCCAAATCCGCCCGGCCAGTAGATGCTTCCTGTAACGGGGATATCCGGCCAGCGCTTCATCGCCGCCTTCACCGGAAAGCGCTACAGTGATGTGCTGACCGGCCATCTCGGCCAGGCTCCAGGTAGGCAGTGCGGAGGGATCGCCAAAGGGTTCTCCAAAATGCCCCACCACCCGCGGCAGAAGATCATCAAGCCTGGGTTCCATGATCAGTTCGTGGTGGCGGGTTCCCAGGTACCGGGCCGCCTCTCGGGCCTGACCGCTTTCATCCGAATCAGGGTCGGCAAACCCGATGCTGAAGGTTTCTACCTGTTGACCGCTGACATTGGCAACAGACGCGGCGATTGAATTGGAATCGATGCCTCCACTCAAAAACACCCCGACGGGTACCTCGCCCATCAGCCGCAATTTCACAGATTCATCGAAGCGTTGAAGCAATTCCTCGCGGCGATCTTCCCGGCTGCCTGCAACCGGTTGGCGACCATAGTCAAGTTGCCAATAGCGGGAAACAAGGACCTTGCCATCCTCGAACACCAGGCGATGGGCTGCCGGCAGTTTATGCACGCCGCGATAAATGGTTTCCGGGGCGGGAATGTAGTCCAGGGACAGGAATCGGTGTATGGAAACAGGGTTGACCTGGCGGGGTACGTCCGGGTGCATCAGCAGGGATCGAAGCTCCGAGGAAAACAGCAGGGTTGAACCGGCCAGGGTGTAGTAGAGCGGCTTCTGTCCGAAGCGGTCACGCACCATCAGCAGGCGGCGCCGTTCACAGTCCCAGATGGCGAAGGCGAACATGCCGCGCAGCCGGTGGACACAATCGTCCCCGTATTCACGGTACAGTTTCAACAGGACCTCGGTATCCGTCCTGGTGCGAAACCGGTGACCCAGGGCTTCCAGCTCGCCCTTCAGGGCTGCGTGGTTATAGATTTCTCCGTTGTAGACAATCAAGAGCCGGCTGTCTTCCGTGGCCATGGGCTGACGCCCGGCAACGGTGAGGTCCACGATGGACAGTCGGTGGTGGCCCAGACCGACTCCATCCAGGCGCACGGTGTCATGGTCGTTCGGCCCCCGGTGCTGGAGGGCACGGGTCATTCTTTGCAGAACATCGGCGGCGACGGGTGCACCCGCCGGTCCCACTATGCCCGCAATGCCACACATGCTCAGTGATATCGGTTCGGGCCGGAAAACAGCACGGACAGGTGACCGGTGAACTCACCCCATGACCAGAATGCCATGCCCCCAAAAGAAAGCAGCGCGTATTTCAGGAATTCCCCCCGGTAATGACCCCTGGACCAGGTTTTGCCCAGCGCGCGACCGAACAGCAGGAAGGGCAGCAACGGCGCAGATGAGATATTCAGCAACAGGCGAAGGCGCGTGGTTTCTTGGTACTCGGCCCTGACCCTGGCAAAGTATCTGCCGTGAAAGGCTTCGTGCTCAAGCATATGCCACAAACCGCCCGGATTGATGTGCGCCACGCGAATGGCAGGCTCCAGCAGCGGAAATTCATGGTCCGTGGCGCGGCGCCAGTGAAAGAGCGTGTCCGAGCAATAACCCTGTTCGCGAAACGGTCCCCAGCGGTCATATGCAGCTCGCTTCATGCTGAGACAACAGGTGGGAATTTCACCCACTTCCCCCGCCGGCGCACCGGGCGACCATTGATTGAATTCGGTGAAGTAATAGCCCCAGCCGACCGTGTTATCCGGATTTGCATTCGCCACGGTACCGCCGATCACCGCAGCTTCGCCCTGGTGAGCCTGCACGATGGCTTCTATCCAGCAACGGTCGGCGATGCAGTCGGCGTCGGTGAAGGCCAGGATGTCTCCTGATGCATGGGAAATTCCGAGGTTTCGTGCGCCTCCGGGATACAGTCGGTCGCCGGAACGGATCAGCATGATTTCTGGAAATTCGTTTGCAATCCGTTCAGCGCTGTCGTCGGGGGAACTGTCGATCACGATAATTTCGTAACGGGCCGAGGTTTCCTGTTGCTGCAATGCACGAAGGCAACGGGAAAGGGTCCTGCTGCTTTTAAAGGACGGAATAATGACGGAAACTTGGTAAGATGACATCAGTTGCCGGACTCGGAAAACTGAAGTGTACGCGACTTCCCCAATGGCCGACAAACCCAAACCGAGAACCACAGGAATCGCTTCATGAGCCTGCGCAGCGCTGATCGATTGGCCCCCGGTGAAACTTTGCAGACCGATATTTGCATAGTCGGAGCTGGCGCGGCCGGCATCGCGATGGCTCTTTTCCTGGAACGGTCCCGCTTTCGGGTGCTCCTGCTGGAAAGCGGTGATGTGGGAGGAGATGAAACCGCCGATGACCTCAATGAAATCGAATTGGCCGGGCATCCACTGAATGTCGATGGCGCGGTTCGATGTCGCGGGCTGGGCGGCACCACGCTCGCCGCCTACGGCCGTTCGGTGCTGCCAGATGAGATTGATTTTGCACACAGGCCCTGGGTCAGTGACCAGGACTGGGGCATCAGGCCGGACGATCTGGAGCCGTTTCACCCGGAAGCCGCAAGGATTCTCGGGCTGGATCAACCGGAACTGTTGAATCCCGCGCAATGGTCAGATCATCCCCTGGCACGGCAGGCCGGGAAACATTCGCTCGCCCTGCGGGTCCACCGCTGGGGAAAGAACATCAATCTCGGCTCATGCTGGGAGGAATCCCTTCGCAAGTCCGCCAGCGTCGATGTTTTGCTGCGTGGCACCGCAACGGAACTCGAGGCCGCGCCCGGCGGTGACCGCATCAGGCGCCTGAGCGGCCGGGCCCTTTCCGGTAACCGCTTTCATGTCGAAGCGAAGCAGTTTGTGCTGGCCTGCGGCGGCCTGGAAAACCCCCGGCTGCTGCTGTTGTCCCGGCGGGGAACGCGTCCGCCTGCGATCAACTGGGAGCCGGTCGGTCGATACTATATGAACCATCCGCGGACCGAGGGGGTCGCGCAGGTCGACATTGCCCTACGCGTTGACCCGCAACAGATCAGGACCTGGATCATGCACCCGGACCGCGATATCGGTGGTCGCGTGCAATTTGCCTTCAGCCCGGACGAAGCCCTGCAACGTGATGAACGTCTGCTCAACCATGGCACTTTTTTTTACGCGGTCAGTGATGAAAAAGCCAGGGCTGCGCGCAGCCAGGTGGCACGGTTTTCAGAGGCCTGGAGATCGCGCAAAAGCGGGCTGCTGACTGAGAGCCTGAAACTGGTCCCTCATCTGCCGGTACTGGCGGGTGGTGTGTTGCCCACTGCCCGGATGGAACCCTACCGGGTCCGGAAGCTGGTGGCCGTGGACCAATGCGAGCAGCTTGCCGATGCCAACAGCAGAATCAGCCTGGGCAGCCAATCCGATGCAATGGGGTTGCCGCGGGCCCGGCTCGACTGGCGCATCAGCGAAGAAACCACGAGCAGCCTGCGACGGCTTCACCAATTACTGGAGCCTTTGATCAACAGCAGCGGAATCGGTCGCTTCCGCAGCCGCCTGCTGGATGATCCGGAGTTTCTCCCCGATTACATGGATTGCGCCCACCCCACCGGCGCAACCCGGATGAGCGCCGACAGCCGCAAGGGGGTGGTGGATCGTGATTGCCGCGTGCATGGCGTGGGTAATCTTTACATCGTCGGCAGTTCTGTTTTTCCTGTGGCTGGACAGGCCAACCCGACCTTTGCCATCATAGCGCTCTCGCTGCGGCTGGCCCACAAACTGACTCATCAATGACCCAATCATCGCTACCCGATGCCGTTTGCATCGGTTCCTCCAAGTGCGGCACAACCAGCCTGCACTACTACCTGCACAGCCATCCGGAAATCGGTGTGCCGCGCAGCAAGGAGGTGCATTTTTTCCTCGACCCGGGCAACTGGCATCGTGGCGAAGCCTGGTACCGCCAGCAGTTTCCGGACCGGCCGGTTCGGGTTGAAAGTTTTGGCGGAGGCTACAGTCATTATCCGGTGCAACAGGGTGTGGCCCGGCGGATGCACGAGGTGTTGTCGCACGGCAAGTTTATCTACATGGTGCGTGACCCGGTTGAACGGATGATTTCCCGCTACATGCACAATGTGGCCGAATGCCTGGATTTTGACCCGCCCGAAGTCGCGTTCTCGGGCGATCCCATGAAGAACCGCTATATTTGCGAGAGCCTGTACTTCATGCAGCTGGAACAATACCTGCAGTATTTTGGCAAGGAACGCTTCCTGGTCATCGACGACCAGTCGATCCGCCATCACCGCAAAGAGACGCTGAGAACGATTTTCCGGTTCCTGGGGGTTGACGAGGAATTCACCAGCCCCGCGTTCGAGGTGATTCGCCATCCCACAGCGGGTAAGCGGCAAAAAAGTGCGTTTGGTGTAAGCCTGCACCGGTATTTCGGGCGCTATTTCCTGAAGGGGCTGTCGCACATTCCCCTGCCGATGCCGGCGCAGCGCATGATGATGCACCGGTCCGACCAGGCGATTTACTGGCTGTTTTCGAAGCCGATGAGACGGCCGGTTCTCGATGAGAACCTGTACCGGAGACTGGCTGATATTTTCCGGCCGGACATCGAGCAACTGCAGGCATTTACCGGCAAGAGATATGACACCTGGTTACAGGGTTCCTGATCAGACCGTGCCTGTGAAGGAAAAACAAAGTAACCCGACGCTGGTATCTCCGCAGAGCCAGGAGACGGAGAACGCGCGCAACCTCGCCAAGGAGTTCCGTCTCGAACGGCAGTGTCTGAAGCCCTGCAAGGGGATCTTTCTCGACATCGGGTGCAGCAACGGCCGGCTGGTCAGGGACATGGCCGACGGTTCGGTCCTGGCGGTTGGCATGGACATATCCGTGGAGCAAATCAGGGAGGCCGCGGCCATTCAGGCCGAATCGGGCCTGGAAAACGTCGCTTTTGTCGTTGCTGATGTCCGGGCTCCGCCGTTCAAAGAAGGTGCCTTCGAGGCGGTCGCGTCCCGCTACACGTTGCACCACACGGATCTGAAACAGACGCTGCCCGTCGTTCGTGACCTGGTCGCCCCTGGGGGAACACTCTTCTTACGGGATATCGCGACGCACCTGCCCTGGCTGCAGAAATTTCGAAGCTGGCACGTCTTCCTGGCGGCCCTGCGAGGAATTGATCGGGCCATTTGGCGCGGCCCTCGGTCCGGATGGCAATTTTTCCGGTTCCTGGTGCGGCCGCAGTCACTTCGCCATGCCACCGTTGAGAACCGCCTGCTGACCCACCGAAAGTACCGGCAGATTCATCGCAGCAGGCTGCCGGGATGCACCTTTTCCGCGGCGCAAGGCACCTTACGTCTGAAGGAGGCGCCCATAGTCACCTGGCGCAAGGGCAGGTCCAAACCCCGGCCTTCACCGGGATCAGATTCGAAACTCCTTTAACAACTCTGAAAACCCCGGCAAACCATCTCCCGCGGAAGAATCCGGGTAGTAATTCAATTCCGGGGAATTGCACTTGCACACGATGTCCCTGGTCCAGGGTTTTCCGCGGGACTCAGCCTCCTGTTTCAGGGCGTCGTTCAGCCGCGCGGTGCTGACCGGCGGCGCAACGTTTTCGAGCGCCCACGGTCTCGGATCAAAGTCAGCATGGGAATTTCTGAATGAGGCCAGCGCCTCCGCCAGGTCATCCTGGTCGACAACGCGACCGGTGCGCGCATTGATATGGCCTTTCGATAAGCCAATGAAATCAGACAGGACCATACCGGGGACGCCTGCGAAAAACCCTTCCCGCAGAGCCCTGTTCGCGCCTTCCTGTCGCGAGAGCAGCACGTTGACCTTCGATTGGTTGTATACCTCGTTCAGTTCGTCGTGGGTCAGGTCTTCGAACACGGTGACCTGCTGCGCCATACCGTCTGATTCGATTTGAGCGAGGATTGGGCTGCGCACGCCCGGGTCTGCCCAATCCGTCGCGGCCACGATAGCCAGGCGGTAGCCCGGATCGTTCAGCCGGCGCATCGCGCGAAGAAGAAGATGATGACGTTTCATCAGTACCCACCGGGCAACGAAAACAGCGTCGAATCGCTTCAGCTGTCCCTCGAGCGGCCGAAACAAGTCCGGGTTCGCCCAGTCGGAGGCACCCATGCGCAGCGGCAAGATATTCGAGTCCAGGCGCAGCAGGAAATCAACGTCCATTTCACACGACGCCATCGCAAATACTGGGTCGTCATACGCGGTGAACGCCAGAATCCGCGGATCCGCGTACCCGGACCAGCTGGGCTCCAGAACCAGCACAAACCGCTTGAGGAATTTCGCCACGTCAACGGCTTTCCTGAAATGGCCGAAGCGATCCGAGTTTTTCAGAACCAGCACGCCCTTCTCGATGCGCCCGCCTGGCGCCAGGGCGGGTGCCTTCAGCACCAGGACGCCTTTGCCCAGCCAATCAATCCCTTTTGCGACAGCGGCCTGGCTGACATTACCGGTAATCCGGGACTTCGCCCGTGATAAATCACGCCTGAGCGTCCCCTCCACCTGGCACCTGAGCCGGGCTGCGATGGGGTTCTCGCCTTCGACGACGTAGGTCAAAGCGTAGTGGGCCCAGCACAAAAAGCGGGTAGCGGCGGTTGCGGAGAACGGCGAAACCAACGCCCCGACACACGTAAAAAACAAAGCCGCGCAGAACCGGACCGGCTGTGTAATCGACAGTTCGAACAGAAAAACCCGTAATCGATAGCGCACGCGTTCGGCGAAACGGATCCTCATCTCATGCTTCAACTGGAAGTCACCAGGCGAGCCGTCAGGACCGGACCAGGTCGCGGAAGAATCCCCAGGCGCCGCGCAGCCGCCCGGTTCGATGACCATGAATTGCCGGGTGCAGGAAAATAGAGTCCGGACGCGTGGGGTTGACGGACTCCGCCCATTTCAGAAACGCCTGGAACTCGTCCGTCATCAAACCCTTGGCGGACAACAGCTGAATTCGTGAACTGCTGCCGCTGTTGATTTCAAGCACCGTCGGTCCTTCATCGGTGATCGCGACATCCCAGCCCTGGTAACGGATGCCCTCTACCGAGGCGCTTCCTTTCAGAACCACTTCGCGAAGTGCTGCAAAGTGCGGTAAGCGGGTGCCCGTGAGTTTCTCACCGGTGTGTGGATTGTGTTCGAACTCCTCCATTTCCGGACCCTGTCCGCGCAGGACCCGGCCAACCTTGCCGGTCAACGGGTCGAGCGCGGCGACCAGGTTACCGCGACGCCAGGGGTTGTCCGCGATGTGCCAGGGGGCCGGAATTTTCCAGAATGCACCGATGATGTTCGGGCCCTCTTTCTGGCAGGCAACGATGACGCGCACGGAAGCTACGGTTTCTCCGCAAAGCGCTGCCAGGTTTCGGTGCTGTCGGACTGCATCGAAAAAAAGATACCCGCGATGGGGGTCAAACGGCCCGGGCGCGTCCCTCTTTCGATGAGTGAATTCTTCAATGGCAGCGGCGAACGCTTCGACGCCAACCACTAATCCATGATTGATGGACATTTCGTCACGTGCCGCGTCATATCCCTTGAGCAGGGTTGCACCGCGGCTCTCAAACTCGCTGGTCGGCTTTCCGAACAGGGGGTAGTCACGGGTCGTCCTCAGGTAATGTTCAAGGTCTCTGCGCGATTGCAGAGAGACCGCTGATGAAAAGGTTTCATCGGGGTGAAGAATGGCGCGCAATTTGGGGTGGGGTAGCCCGTGCCTGGCCAGCAGCCTGGCGGTCTTCAGCTTGTCGTCGACCAACTCGGCCAGGCGGCTGTCATTCACGCGCAGTGTCAACTCCCAGTACCTGTTGTTGCCGATAAACCGGCGCTTCTCGGCAAAACAGTACTTCCGGTCGTCGTATAGTTGAAAACGGTAGTAATCGCCCGGGGAAATGCGTTGCCCACTGCCAGTGAGAATGAATATTTCGACAAGCTGGCGCCAACGGGATTTGATGCCTGCGCCCGCTACCTGGTTCATCCCCGCCCGAACGTCGAGAAGCCCCTGGTCGTCTGGCGCGGCGCGGTCCAGGATCAGCTGTGCGGGTGGGCTACTGGTCATATGAAGTACCCGTCGGTCCTGTGTTCATCAAAAATACCGCCCGCAAGGTTGGCGGGCCAGGGAATAGGTTTGCGCTGCAAAATATCTTGGTATTCTAACCAGCATGATTTCGCGCATAGGAACTATTAACCACCTTTCCAGGCATTCAGACAAGTATCGGGGGGGTTGTTTCTGATCGCAGATGCGACTCTGGCGCCCCCAACACCACCGGAATCTTCGCCGGCAAGGCAGTTGCACGCAGCGCCAACGACCCTCAATGGCTCAATTCGCGCATGACAGCCGAACCCGCCCCTGGGCTGACGGCCACGGGACATCAAATCAGGTTGAACGTTTGTTCCTGGTGCCCGGGCGGAGCCCGCGCCAGTTTGTTGTCAGACTCCAGGCGTTGCTGCACATGCCCCAGAATCTTCGCGATCAGCAGCGGCTCCTCAATACAAGCAATCACCCTGAGCTTCCCGCCGCAATCCGGACAAATCTCGATATCGATGGCAAAGACCCGCTTGAGGCGCTGCATCCATGAGAGCGGGGCAAGCGGCCTGTCGGCATCCACCCTGCCGCGCGCGCGTCGCGGCACGATGCGGGCCCGGTGCTTGAAGTTGGGGGCGAACGCACGCGCGATGGCTTCGCTCCCTTACTTCTTACGCTACGCGTAAAACGTGCGGTCGCTTTCGCCTGCACCATGGAAGCGCGTGAGATTCAAACGCGGCCTCGGCACCAAGGCAGCCAACCGGGCGATAAAGTCCAACGGCTCCAGCACTACGTGGGTCGACCCATCCCGGAACGGCTGTTTGTACCGATACATGACCCGGCCCTTGGGATCCACCGACAACCGCTTGGTGGCAATGGGCGGCCGGGTGATGTACCGGCACAGCCGTTCCAAGCGGCTGCGTTGGTACGCTTCACAAACCGTAGCTGCGTGCAGTGAAAACCCCGACACCTTGGCCAACAAGGGAATGTTCGAGGCTTGTTCAAGCGGCGGGACACTGTACAGGGTAAGAGCCTTGCGCCCGGCGTGGGGACCGATGGCAATTCGATAATTCACGGATGCAGCCTGTAGCTGGTCCAGGCTGGAACCGGCTTCGAAATCGAGCACAGGGCACTCCGGGTCTGCAATCAGCAGGCCCCGCGCCCGGGATTCCGAAGCATGTGGTGTATACTCCTTGTGCACTGCGGGATGGTAGAGAATTGCTGTGTTCAGCTATGCGGGAGCTCAGTTTGTTTTCGAGTTCGGCGGTTTCCGCGTGGATCCGGTGCGTCGAATCCTGTTTGGTACCGACGGCCAATCGGTCCACTTGAAGCCGAAGGCGTTCAACACCCTGTTGTATCTCGTCGAGCGTCCGCATGTAGTCATCGACAAGGGCGCGCTGCTGAAGGCGGTCTGGCCAAACGTCGTCGTCGAGGAAAACAACCTCACACAGGCGATCTCGCAGCTGCGGCACGCGCTCGGTGAGCATCCCGGGGAGCATCGATACATCCTTACCGAGCCGGGCCGCGGTTACCGTTTCATTGCGCCGGTCAATCGTGTGTTCGAAGGCAGCCAACCCATCGAAGCCGCAGCGCTGCAAAGCGATGGCGCCAATGTAGTCCCGGAAAACTCTTCAGACACCGCCAGTACACCCGATCCGACCACACAGCCAGTCGCCCGTGGAGCCGGCCGGCTTCGCACGAAGCTGTTCGCAGGCGTTAGCCTGGCGGCACTGGTCGCGCTGGCGGCGGTAGTTTTTGTCGCAATCGGTCAGCGGGACTTGCGCTCGATCGCCGTGCTTCCGTTCGAGAATCTGAGCACCGAAGCCAGGGATGCTGCGGTCGCAGAAGGATTACAAGACGACATCCTGACGGAACTGGCGAAGATTAGCGGTTTGAAGGTTATCGCCCGCGCATCCGTGATGCGTTATCAGGGGCCGGACCGCAACCTGCGCGAGGTCGGCGAGCAGCTTGGAATTGCGACTGCGCTGGAAGGCACCGTGCAGCGCACCGCTGGCAACTTGCGCGTGAACCTGCGCCTTGTCGATACTGGAACGGCGAAGCTCCTGTGGTCCGAGAGTTATGAATTCGAACCCACCGTTCTCGAGAAAGTCTTCGCAATTCAAACGGACATCGCAAAAAGCGTCGCAACGGCACTGGGCGTTAGCATGACGACTTCGGAACTGGCGCAGATCGGGTGGCGGCCGACGCGGAATTCGGAGGCATACGAGTTCTTCCTGAGCGGTCGAAGATACGCGAAAGGCGGCGACCTGTTGCGCGACCTGCCGGCGTCGGTACGTCAGTTCGAGCACGCCGTTGAAGTGGATCCGGATTTTGCGCTGGCGTTCGCGCACCTGTCGATCGAGAACATCCATATGTACTGGACGATGGACCACGATGACGCGCGTCGACAGAAGGCGGCGTCAGCCGTGCGACGCGCACTTGAGCTACAGCCCGCCCTGCCCGAAGTGCATCTCGCAATGGCCTGGTTCCGCTACCAGGGACAGCTCGACTTCGATGCGGCATTGCGTGAACTCTCGATCGCCGAGAAAGGGCTACCAGGCGATGCCGATCTGCTCTTCGCCCGCAGTGTGATTTACACCCGTATGGGCAAACTCGGTCAGGCGCTCCCCAACTGGGAGCGCGCCGTGCAGCTGGATCCGCGCAATCCTAATTTGCTGCGGCAATACGCGTCGGTTCAGACTCGGCTGCGACATTACGCCATTGCAGAGCACTATCTGGCAAGAGTCATCGAGGTCGCGCCGGATGCGGTCGAAGCCAGGATCGAAAAGGCCGCCATCCCGTGGTTGCGCGACGGCGACAGCTCCCCGTATCTCCAGGCGATAAAAAGTAATCCGCTACTTCGTCCTGGCGAGGCCGTGTGGGGGGAATGGAACGTTGCGATCGAGGCGCGCGACTTCGAGACAGCCTTGCGCGTGCTCGCTGAAGCGGATGCAGAGGTAATCCAGGATTCGCGGCTCGCGTACAAGCCACGGGCTTTGCTGTACGGCGTGACGTACGACCTGGCGGGACAGCTCGAGCCCGCCACCGAGCAGTTCGAGCTGGCGCGAACGCACCTCGAAGACGTGCTCGCGCACAGACCTGGGGATCCCCGCATCATGCTGACGCTTGCGGAGGCTCTCGCAGGACTCGGGCAAGCCGAAGCAGCGACGGACCTCGCGTTGCAGGCGATCGAGGCCATGCCGGCGGTGGTGGGATCATTGGACATGCGGAGTTCCGCAAGGATGCGGCGATCTCCGTGCTGGCGCGAACGGGCGCGGCTGACGCTGCGGTTGCCCAGTTCGAAACCTATCTGGCAGGGCCGGGTTTCTGGTCCATTGAGGGGCTGTTGCCCGACCCTCGGCTCGATCCACTGCGTGACGACCCCCGCTTTATCACGCTGGTGGGGAAATACCGGCGTCGATGACTCTCGCCAAATCAGTTAGATAACAGAGTCGACCCATTGGCCCGGGGGCGCGGGAAAGTGACTATTCGCGCGCAACTGCAAAAATGCGCCGGCGACGCTGGCATCACGCCCTGCGTACGCCAGGCCGGTGGCGGCCATAAACGTTCAGAAGAATTCAGAAAGCTTCAGCACCGGACACATTTACGTTGCGATTGCTGTTGACTAGAATTTCCACCGGTACCTGTCCGTCACGGTGTCGCGAGGAAGCAAGGATGAAACCAAGACTGATAGAGCTGATTGGAGTTGTGTTTCTAGCCGGCGCAGCGAATATAGCGGTCGCGGCTCTCCCGGCCAACGCTGAGCTGGATCTCGTCGCGTCCCCCGACCTGAACGGAAACGCCAGCGCCGAGCTCGCGACGCTGGTTTCGGCGCCGAACACTGATGCTGGCACAGGTATTTTCGACGTTTATTCGCACGTTTTCATTCGTGATTCCGCCACCGGCGCGCGGATTAGCCACTTCGGGCTGCGCGAGCCCTACTGGCGCACGCTCGAGTTGATCGCAGTACCACACGGCGAAGGCAGTCTGATCGGTGCGCTTCAGCAGCGCGTCAGCGGCGCCATCCGGGTCACGCTGCATGATGCTGCGACGGGCGAATTCGTCCAAAACATTGCGTTCCTCGACACCGGGCAGACCGCGATCGCCGTCACTTTCATCCGTGATGCGGCAGGCCCCGACGTGCCGGGCCTGGCTGTTCTCGCATGGAACCAGCCCATTGACGGGCGCCCATACAGCTACCTGGCCGGAGAAGAGGTGATTATCGAGGTCCGCCGGCTCGATACGGGCGCGCAGCTGCAGAAGATGTACAACGCCTACTATCCCGTCTGGAGTTACGGTTACGATGTCACTCCTTTGGCGATCGCGGCTGTCGACGACCAAAACGGCAACGGCAGCAGCGAGATCGCCGTGCTTGCCCGCGTCACGAACGCAGAGTCCGAATATCTCGCTGTAGTGACCCGAGATGCAGATTCCACCGAATACCTCTCGCCGTATAGTTTGGGAAACGGGGAGGCGACAATGTTTTTTACCAATACCAATACGCCTGTCGGCTTCGTCGCGCTCTCCGATGCGAGCGGCAATGGCCAGGCCGAACTTGCCGTACTCGGCCCCGGCGACGAAGGCTACCGGCTGCAGCTCAGAGAGGTCACCGACGGCAGTCTGGTGGGAAATCGCCTCATCTATTCCGACTGGAGTCCGCGGCAGGTTCGTGTACTCGGTGACGTCGATGGCAATGGCGTAGCCGAGATCGCCGTGGCGGCGCTGCGGACGAACGGACGCATCACCGTGGACGTGCGCGACGGCGCAGCCCTGACACTTACAAGCCGTGTCAACTTCCTGACCGCCGGCTTCGACCCATGCGACCTGGAGGTACTGCCCGACCAGTCGGGAAACGGCGTGGAGGAACTCGCGCTGATCGCGCGCAACGAGCAAACCGGAGACGTCCGGATTCAGATTCGTGATGCAGCAACCGGCGAGCTGTTGCGCACCTTCTGGCGGCCCTAGTTGGAGGACAGAAAGATCGGAAGAAAGATCGGACATATATGGACGCCTCCCTCCCGTCAAGGGCGTCGTGCTTAGGAATCATTAACCACCTTTTCAGGCATTCAGACAAGTATCAGCTGCCTTTTTCTGGCTCCAGATGCCACCCAGGCGGCCCCTGAACCATCGGAATCTTCGCCGGCAAGGCAGTTGCACGCAGCGCCAACGACCCTCAATGGCTCCATTCCCGCATGACAGCCGAACCCGCCCCTGGGCTGACGGCCACGGGACATCAAATCAGGTTGAACGTTTGTTCCTGGTGGCCGGGCGGAGCCCGCGCCAGTTTGTTGTCAGACTCCAGGCGTTGCTGCACATGCCCCAGAATCTTCGCGATCAGCAGCGGCTCCTCAATACAAGCAATCACCCTGAGCTTCCCGCCGCAATCCGGACAAATCTCGATATCGATGGCAAAGACCCGCTTGAGGCGCTGCATCCATGAGAGCGGGGCAAGCGGCCTGTCGGCATCCACCCTGCCGCGCGCGCGTCGCGGCACGATGCGGGCCCGGTGCTTGAAGTTGGGGGCGAACGCACGCGCGATGGCTTCGCTCCCTTACTTCTTACGCTACGCGTAAAACGTGCGGTCGCTTTCGCCTGCGCTATGGAAGCGCGTGAGATTCAGACGCGGCCTGGGGACCAAGGCAGCCAACCGGGCGATGGCCGCTCCTGCGCATCCCTGCACCCGCGGCATACCGTACATCCTATACGTAAAGTCCAACGGCTCCAGCACTACGTGGGTCGACCCATCCCGGAACGGCTGCTTGTACCGATACATGACCCAGCCCTGGGGATCCACCGACAACCGCTTGGTGGCAATGGGCGGGCGGGTGATGTAGCGGCACAGGCGTTCCAGGCGGCTGCGTTGATACGCTTCACAAACGGCGGCGGCGTGCAGTGAAAAGCCCGCCACCTTGGCCAGCAGGGGGATGTTGGACCTCTCTTCCATCGGCGGGACACTGTACAGGGTAAGAGCCTTGCGCCCGGCGTGGGGACCGATGGCAATTCGATAATGCACGGATGCAGCCTGTAGCTGGTCCAGGCTGGAACCGGCTTCGAAATCGAGCGCAGGACACTCCGGGTCTGCAATCAGCAGGCCCCGCCGCTCCAATAACCGCACGACACGCCGGCTAAGGGCTCGAGCAGTTGGGTCAAATCTGCATCCCTGGGCCGCCGCGCGCGAAGAAAAGTAGCGCCGCGCCCGCGGAAGGTGTAGGCCCCATCTAGGAACAGCATGTGCAGGTGAACATTCAGGTTTAGTGCGGAGGCGAAGCGCTGGATCAGGGTAACGGCGCCGGTGCGGGCGCCGGCCGAAACTCGCAAGCCCGTGTGATGGATCAGGAAGGTCGAGATACCGCGCTGGACCACCGCCAGCACCTGAGTCAATGCGTCCGGCTGGGCCGCGAACAGGAATCGCAGCGGAAACGGAAACGTCAGCACGAACTGACGAACGGGCGCTTCGGGCCCTATTCTTCATTTCAAGGGAACCAGATTTTCTGATAACGTGATTGGCATCGCAACTTCCAATTGCGCTCGATAAGGTCGCCACGATAGAGTTTCTCTCCAGCTGCCCAGGGCACCATGTTCTAAAAATTGTATCCGGCCCTCTCTTGGACCCCAACTATTAAGGATATGAACTACAACACCATCCTGATTATCACCTATGCGAGGAGCGGTTCAACGCTGCTTCAAGGGATAATGAACTCAGTAGATCGCGTTTATGTCAGGGGCGAGAACGGCAAGTTCACCTTTCACCTTTTCAGGAGCTATTTGGCGTTGAAGAATACGCGCGTGCTGGAAAAAAGGAAAAAGCCGCTCCCTTCAACCAGCCCTCACTATGGAATAGACGAACTCGATGAAGAAGTGTACCTGGACGGTTTGAAATCGTATTTGGAAAAGTTTTTCGCCAGGGGACCCAAAAACGACCAGGACATTGAATGTTATGGTTTCAAGGAAATTCACTACGCGGACTTGCCAGAAAAGGTACTCGCCGAGTACCTCGGATTTCTTGAGAGATTGTTTACTAACGTTTGCTTCATAGGCAATTTCCGCGACCCGCAACAAGTTTGCCAAAGTGCTTTTATGCGAAAGAAAAACCCCTGGAAACTGAAACGCAAGCTTCGTAATTTTCATTCGAACCTGGCTGCAATTGCGGATAAACGAGAAAACCTTTTCTTGATCAACTACACCGATGTCATCGGCAAAACTGAGCGGCTTGAAGCGCTATTCGACTTTCTGGGCGTTGAGTATTCAGAGGGGAAAGTAGATGCCGTATTGAAAGTTCCTCACAGTTATCCGCCAGAACCGTTGAGTTGGTACGAGAAGTGGCCTTTCATTCATTTGAGAATTCACAGACTATTTAAAAATCACGTCTGAATCCTGCCCGAGCAATCCAACCCGGCACAGCCAAGGCGCATGGAGAAAGCAACCCAAAAAAATGTATCCGGCCCCATTCAAAGTCATACTTTTTAATTGAATTGACTGTTTCTTTGTCATATTCAGACATTCTTTCTGAAAACAATAACATCTGCACATTGCTTCAATTCAATGGACTCACCCACTTTTGAATTAAGAAGTTCTTCATACATCCGCCGTGTTCTGTATCGAACATGCGAGGCGGGCTGAGCAATTTCAGCGCGTACCTGATCGATCGCAACATCTGATGCGTCAATGACGTCCCCCCGTATTTGAGTAGCAGGAGCTTTTAGAGTCCAATAACCTGAGCAAGGAGATTGGACGTGAAAAAGCGGTTCAGTGAAGAGCAGATTATCGGTTTTCTGGCTGAAGCGGATGCCGGACTGGCGGTCAAGGAGTTGTGCCGCCGACAAACCGACAGGAAACCAAAATAATGGAATCTGGTGGGAGTAGCGGAATGAAATCAGCACTTACTGTCAGATTGTCGAGGCTGTCACCGCGCACAACGATTGTCGGAAATTCACCTGTTTCAGGGTCGCGGATTGCCCCGATCTTTTCCCGAATCTGGGCGGCGATGCCCTCCATCATGGCGCGCATTAACGCGTCCCCCACATTGCGGGGATTCACCGTTCGCCCGTTGATAACAAATTTGATCATCGCCTATCCAGCTTGTTGTCCGCAGTGTTCTTTAAGCGACCAAGCCGCGCCCATTTTCTGCTCAATATCCAGCACTTAATTCGTGTCAGTTGTCCATTGATACGCCCGCACCCTTGTCCGCAAATGCGGCTAAGAGGGGTCGCTGCCTTTGTCCATTGTTCGCCGCGTCTTCCTTGCGGCGGGTTGACCTCAATCCATTCACGCGTTTATTGCCGGGCGCGCCGCCCCGTCAACAGGCTGCCCGCATAACCGTGTTGCCGGTTTCCCTTCTCATATTCATTCGGCGGTGACGGGGCGGCTGGATACCCCCGGCTTCTTTTTGCGCGTGTTTTCGGATCAACCCGCAATTCAAAGGAGACGGAAAATGGCAAACAAGACATCATCACGGCCCGACATCTACACCCGCATTACTGGAGCCATTGAGGGTCGTTGGCGCTGCGTGCAACTGCCTGTCCAGTGAAGATTCCGGTGGTGCAGGGGGCGCCAGAGTCGCATCTGCGATCAGAAACAACCCCCCCGATACTTGTCTGAATGCCTGGAAAGGTGGTTAATAGTTCCTATGCCCGGGAGATGCACTGAATTTTCGCCGAACACCGGTCTATAACGGACAGACCGAAAGCTCAACAACTGGTGCCCGGGCGCGCGTTCTGCCCGGCCGCCAATCCCGCCTAGGCCAACCGGTATCCCTCGCGCTGCAGCGGCAGGCGCCGCACGCGGTGGCCGCTGGCCGCGAAAATCGCGTTGCCAATTGCCGGAGCCACAGCAGGAATTCCCGGCTCACCTAATCCCGTGGGCGAGTAGTCGCTTTCGATGAAGTGCACCGTCACCGGCGGTGCATGGCCGACGCGCAACACCGGGTAGCGATCGAAATTCCCTTCCTGGATGCGTCCGTTTTCGATGGCGAGCTCCAGTCCCATCATCGTGCTGATGCCATCGATGACAGAGCCCTGCAGCTGGTTTTCGGCGGCGCTGCGATTGATGATGGGGCCGACATCGGCGACTACCGTCACGCCATGGATGGTGATCCTGCGGTTCGCATCCACCTCGACATCGGCTACCTCGGCAACGTGACCCAGGTGCGAGAACGCGAATGCCAGCCCCAGGCCGCGGCCCGCAGGCAGTGATCGGCCCCAGCCGGATTTTTCAGCGGCAAGCTTGATCACGCCGGCCGCGCGACCAGTGTTCAGGTCGCGGTTGGTTTGCTCTCCCAGCCAGCGCGCGTCACCCATTACTTCCAGCAGCACGTCGAGATGATCCCGCCCGGCCACCGCGGCGAGCTCATGAATGAAGGACTGGATGGCGAAATTGATTGCGCTTTCGGCCGGCGCCCGCCACGGCCCGCACGGCACCTTGAGGGGCATCATGGTTTGACTGATATGCACGTTGGGCAGCAGGTGTTCGGCGATATCGTTACCCCGCATTGCACCGCCGGAAACGGGTGCTGTACCGTCCGACGAGAACGTGATGAAGTGGTTCTGCCACGCGCTTATCCGCCCATTGCTGTCAACCGCGCCCTTGAGCGCATGATAACCGCCCACTCGATAGAAATCGTGGCGCATGTCGTCCTCGCGCGTCCACTGCAGCTTCACCGGCACCCCCGCCTTGTGCGAGATGGCAGCCGCCTCTACGGCAAAATCGTTCAGCAGCCTGCGGCCAAAACCTCCGCCCGCACGCAGCTGATGCACGGTGACTTTTTCGGGCGGAATCCCGAGCGCTATCGCCGTGTCCTTGATGGCGCGTTGCGGCGTCTGGGTCGGCGCCCACAGCTCGAGTTCGCCGTTCCGATACCAGGCTGTGCAGTTCTGCGGTTCCATGTTGGCATGACTCACAAACGCATATTGATAAAAACCTTCAGCGCTGTGCCCGGCATTGGCGAAGGCATCCTGGACATTTCCTTTCCTGAACAACTCTGTTGCACCGCCAGAATGCGCCAGCTCCTGCGCCTGCCGGTCAGCGGCGCTGGTGCTGTCTTTCGAAGCTTCGGTTTCATCCCAGTCGACCTTGAGCTGCTTTTTGGCCTGCAGCGCCGCCCAGGTGGACCTGGCCACGATCGCAACACCCGGCAGGTAAGGCATGGTCTTTGCTTCCTGCGCCTCGGTGTAGTTGCCCGGAAGGACGAAGGCATCGATGACACCGGGCAATTGCCTCACTTCCTCGAGGTTTGCACTCTTGATCCTGCCGCCCCAGGCGGGGCACTTGGTGTAGGTGGCGTAACGCATCCCGGGGACGTGCGCATCGATACCGAACAGCGGCTGGCCGGTGACAATGGCTTCATTATCGACGCCGGGGATGCGGCGGCCGAGGAGTTTCCAGTCTTTGCGGTCTTTCAACTTCAGGGTTGCGGCATCGGGCAACGGCAGTTTCGCCGCTTCGCTGGCCAGCTCCGCGTATGAAAGGCTGTCATCGCCGCAATACACGCGGCTTGCGGCCGTAGTGCACCCGCCGGGTTCGACACCCCAGCGTTTGGCGGCGGCGGCGACCAGCAGCGCGCGGGCCATGGCGCCGGCCTGGCGGTGCTGGTCCCAGCCGCGCGGTGTGTTCATCGAGCCGCCGGCGAACTGCAGGCCGTACACCGCCTCGTCGACGGGCGCCTGTTCCACACGCACCGAGTCCCAATCGGCATCCAGTTCTTCGGCGATGATCATCGGAAATGAAGTCTTGACGCCCTGACCGATTTCGGATGCCTTCGCATACAGAGTAATCACGCCATCCGTACCGATCTGCACGAAGCCGTTTGGCTTGAATGCACTCTGGCTGGAAGCTCTGAGCGCGGCCGACACAATACCGAAGGCCAGGGTAAGCCCGGTTACGCCGATACCGGTGAGGCGCAGAAACTCGCGCCGGCTGACCGTGTGGAACACGAGGGCGGCGTTTTGCTTGCCTGGTGCTTCAAGGTCCCGCATCAGGCGGGTGATGGTGGCCTGGCTCATGCGCTTGCTCCTTCGCTCCTGGCGAGTTCGGCAGCGGCGGTGTGAATGGCATCGACGATGCGGTTATAACAGCCGCAGCGGCAAATGTTTCCGGACATGCCTGACTGGATGTCTTCAAGAGACGGGTTGGCGTTCTTCGCCAGCAGGGCGGCAGCTGACATAAGCTGGCCCGCCTGGCAGTAGCCGCACTGCGGGACGTCGTGGTCGATCCAGGCGCGCTGCAGCGGATGCAGCGTTCCGTCCGCTCCGGCCAGGCCCTCAATCGTTGTGATGGATTTTCCTTCCAGCGCCGCGGCACGCAGCGTGCAGGAGCGGGTCGGCGCTCCATTCACGTGGACCGTGCAAGCACCGCAGAAGCCGCTGCCGCATCCGTATTTGGTTCCGACCAGGCCCAGTTCGTCGCGTAACACCCAAAGCAGCGGGGCCGTGGGATCGAGATCCTCGATCGCGTGCTGCCGGCCGTTGATGGTGAGAGTCAGATCAGTCATGCGCGTCTCCATTGAAAACCGGGCTGCGGACGCGCGTAAGTCTCATGCTCGTGGGTCTGAACCGGTACGCCCGTCATGCCCAATCGCGGGTTAACGATAACGGACAGTTTAACAAATTGGCGAGCTTGCGTTAATCGGCGTTTTTTCGTCCGCGGGGCAAAGGTATGTGTCGCTTTAATCCACGCGTTCGTAAGCTGCGTAACGGTCGAGCAGCCATTTGTTGAAACCGGTCAGTATCGGTTCCCTGGTTGACACCGGACCGCGCGGTGCGAATTGCGAGCGCAGGCCTTCTTGCACGCGCGCGAAGGCTTCGTCGTCCTGGGATACAAGGCAGTTGCACGCAGCGCCAACGACCCTCAATGGCTCAATTCGCGCATGACAGCCGAACCCGCCCCTGGGCTGACGGCCACGGGACATCAAATCAGGTTGAACGTTTGTTCCTGGTGGCCGGGCGGAGCCCGCGCCAGTTTGTTGTCAGACTCCAGGCGTTGCTGCACATGCCCCAGAAGCTTCGCGATCAGCAGCGGCTCCTCAATACAAGCAATCATCCTGAGCTTCCCGCCGCAATCCGGACAAATCTCGATATCGATGGCAAAGACCCGCTTGAGGCGCTGCATCCATGAGAGCGGGGCAAGCGGCCTGTCGGCATCCACCCTGCCGCGCGCGCGTCGCGGCACGATGCGGGCCCGGTGCTTGAAGTTGGGGGCGAACGCACGCGCGACGGCTTCGCTCCCTTACTTCTTACGCTACGCGTAAAACGTGCGGTCGCTTTCGCCTGCGCTATGGAAGCGCGTGAGATTCAAACGCGGCCTCGGCACCAAGGCAGCCAAACGGGCAATTTTGCTGCCGCATTCCCAACTAATGTGCGGTTGCTATTCAGCCGAGCTCGAAAGTGGTGATGCCAAAAATCTCGTGCTCGGGCAAAACCGGCTCCGGCCCATAATACATTTTGGCGCAGCCGAACACTTCCTTCATGCCCGCGCCACGGGCCAGTTCCAATGCCGGCTGATTGCGCTCCGGCACGTCGAGGAACACCTGCTCACCGGCTACCTGGGCGCACAGAGCATGAAATAAATCCCCGGCGATAACCGCATTGTCGGCGAACAGGGGGCCGATTTTGAAGCCCGTGCGACACGGGCGCAGGACGCCAAAACCGGCCAGCCGGCCAGCCCTGACCACTCCCCTGGCATAGCTGCCTGGCGACTCAATCCAGCGTCGCAAAAAGTCACTGCGCGGCGCGGGAAAATGCGCTCGGTCATAAGCATCTATGCGGTCAAACGGGAGTTCTGACAAAGCCACCACGCCATCCGCCGCTTTGCCGGATCTTGCCGTGCCTGCAAAACGCAGATCGCGCCCGGCAAAGCGGAACCCCCCTTTGGCGTAATAGTGCTGCATGTCGAATACGCCGTCCATGCCAATCACCGCCGGCGCTTGCAGACGGGCGATCAGGCGCCGCAAACGCTCATGCCACAATTGATCGCCCAGGCCCTGTCCGCGGTGTTGCGGGTGGACGATAAAGAAGCCCATGAATCCATACTGACCGGCGTAGCTGACGATGGATCCGCCGCCGACCATCTCGCCGTCGCGTTCCGCGGCGATGAAACCGTCGGGGTCCGTGGCCCAGAAAATATCGGCATCATGCAGCCCAGGATTCCAGCCTTCGCGCGCAGCCCAATCGACCAGCACGTCCAGTTCTTCGCGGCGCATATTGCGTATCAGCAGATCGGTTTTACTCATGGTCGTATTTGCCTGGTGGCGACTGTCTGCAGCGTGCACCGGCACTGGAAAGACTGCAGAATGCGTTATTATAAAGACCGCTGCCGATATAAAAAGCCCATGGCCCTCCACGATCGCGTGCATAAAGAAGAGACAAGCAATGACCATTGATCTGCATCGTGCCCAGGAACAGCTACACAAAGCCCAGGCAGAGCTGGAGAAAGCCCTGCAGCAGGCTGACGACGGCGGCACGGCAAGCGACAGCGCCGGTCACTTGGCAGCGGAGCCGCACGGAAAAAAAGACAAGAAGCCGCCGGGCACCGCTCGCGGCATCGAAACGATGTTCCGCAGCGCCTACCGGGTGCAAATGGATTTGACCGGCCTGGCCGACAACAAGGCCAATATGATGATCAGCATCAACAGCATCATCATCTCCATCATATTGGCCGCGGTGGCGCCCAAACTGGACGCCAATCCCTGGTTGTTGCTGCCCACCCTGATATTGCTGGCCGGCAACCTGGTGTCCATCATTTACGCCATCCAGGCGGCCAGACCGCGCGTATTCCGCCAGGCCATCGACCTGCAGGACTTGCATCACAGCGCAGGCAACCTGCTGTTCTTCGGCAGTTTCGCCAGTTTGTCGGAAGACGAGTTTGTGCAGGGCCTGAACAGCTTGATGGAAGAAAGAGCCCTGATTTACGACACCATGATCCGCAACATCTATGGTCTGGGCAGCGTACTGAACCGCAAGTTCACCTTGCTGCAGGCCGCCTATACCAGTTTCATGGTCGCGCTGATCCTGGGCGTTTCATCATTCATGCTCGTCTTTGTCTGGTTGTCGCAGCAGACCCGGTAAAGGCTGGCTTCCCGCATTGCTACAAGGATTCTTCCGCCCCTGCAGCTTTCCATCTGCAACCGAGGTAAATGAAGGGCGTATCGATGATTGCTATCGCAAACTTGAAGATGTACTTCGCGCCCGCCAGTTGCATCGCGGTGATAAAGTCCACCAGGCCCCACCACACGACCAGACCGTAGATCAGCGTGTCGATCGCTTGCGATATCAAGGTTGACCCGGTATTCCGCAGCCACAGATGGCGGCCCTGGGTGGCTTCACGAATGCGATGGAAAACCCACACATCGAAAGACTGGCTGATGAGGTAGGCCGCCATCGAGCCGAATACGAAACGGGGCGTGTAGTTGAACAAGGTCACCGTGGCAGCGTGCACGCTGGAGGCAAACGCAGCGGTTCCGGGTCTTTGCGAAGGCAAATACAACATGCTGATCTGGGTCATGACCACCAGCGCGACGCTGACGAAAAATCCCAGCATGACCGCTCGCTGAGCTTCCCGCCTGCCGAATTTTTCACTGAGCAAATCGGTAGCAAAAAAAATACTGGAATAGAGAATGACGCCCATACTGGTCTGCAGGCCGAAAACCACCGTCAGCTTCGGGCCCATGATATTGGCCAGCAGCAGGCTGAAAACCACGGCACCATACAAACCGATGCGGCCAAACAGGCGATAACTCAGTACGGCGAAACTGAGATCGGTCAGAACGGTGATGATCCACAGCAGTTCCTGGTGCTGACCGAACCAAGTAGTGTCAATCATGCCCTGATTCTATTCCCTGGAATTCCCCAGCCTGCATGTTGCACCAGTGCTCGTAGCGAGACGATTCAGGGGTGCGTCATGGCTGGCTTTCGCGACCGAGGAGCGCGCAGGCATAGTCGACACTATGTCGAGCACTTCGACCGAGCGAAAGCCAGACAGGGCGTGCCCCTGGACCGTCGCAGTAGAGAGCTGGTGCAACATGCAGGCTAGAACGGATCGGCCGTAACCGGGCCATCCAGAAGGCGCAGTACCGCTGCGTCCCGCTGATAGATATCGGGATAAAACCTGGCCTTGCCCGAAGGATCCAGGGCGGCGGTAAGGTACAGTATCAATACCGGCAGTGGCTTATCCAGCAGCACGCGCTGGGTGCGGCTGCTGTGGAGAATTTCCTGCACGTCCTTCTGGCTGAAGCCCCGCTTATCCTGCAACACCAGGTCCGCCAGCTCGAGCGGATTTTCCACGCGAATGCAGCCCGAACTGAAGGTGCGCTGGGGCCGCTTGAACAATTCGCGATGCGGCGTGTCATGCATGAAAACGAAATACGGGTTGGGGAAGATGAACTTCACCTGCCCCAATGCATTGTCGGGTCCCGGTTCCTGCCGCAGCGTAAATGGAACACTTTTGCGATAGGCCTTCCAGTCGATGCCGGCGGGATCGACCTTATGCCCTGCGCTGTCGATGACCGATATATTCTTCGCGTCCAGGTATCCCGGATCTTTCTTGATGTCGGGTAGCGTATCTTCGCGGATGATGGTCGGCGGAATGGTCCAGGTGGGATTGAACTCGATGTAAGTCATATCGCTGCGAAACACCGGCGTTTTGCGGTAAGGCGTACCGACCATGACGCGCGTGGTCCAAACGATTTTCCGATCCTTGATATAGGACAGGCGGAAACCGGCAATGTTTACCGCGACGAAGTCCTCCTTCGTATCCTGCGCTACCCAGCGCAATCGCTCCAGAGACAGGCGCAACTCATCGACGCGTTCCGCTGCGGTAACGTTCAGCGCGGCAATGGTCTGTTTGCCCACCACGCCGTCAGTGTCCAGACCATGCAGGGACTGGAAGTCTTTCACCGCTTGTTCCAGAGTCTCATCAAAATCACCGCTGTCGTCATCGTCTTTGGCTGCAAGCTCACCTGTCACCCGCAAGCGCTTGCGCAGCGCGAGAACCCGCGGGTCACTGTCATTTTTTCGCAAGGTGGGTCCTTCCGGCACTGCCGGCCAACCGCCTTGTGCGGCAAGTTCCCGGTAGTGTTTGAGTTGCACGCGCAACAACTCGTAGTAGTCGGCGGTCGGTGAAGTGGCGTCGATAAATGCGGCCAGGCTATGAGCGGCAAGCGCTTTGTGAATGAAGCCGGCCGGCGGGTCGTCACTGAATGGTTCGCGGGTGAAATTGAATTCCGGATACAGGTCGCTGGGATTGACCTTGCCGTAGCGGCGATGGTAGCTGTACAGCATCAATCCTTCGGTCGACAGAATATCCAGCTCGGCGACGGCCTTCGGCGACGGTGCCGCGCTGGCCGCCATCAATTGCTCGATCAAAGCCTGATGATAATCCTGCGGGCGCAAGCCATAGTCCACTGATGCCTTCAACAGTGCATTTAATTGGCGGGCTTTCCCGGTATGGGTCCAGAGCGGTTCATAGGCTCCTGCCGCATAGATTTCGCGCAGGAGATTTTGCATGACGATGATTTCGCCGCGGATTTCAGCCGGGTGTGTATCGAGAATTTGTTCAATCTGTAACTGGATTTCCGATGGCTCGGAATTCAGTTGTTGGGCTGCCAGAGATGTCGTGCAATAAAACGGCAGTAAAAAGGCGATCAGTAATCTGTAATGGAAAGACACAAACTACCAGTAGCGCGGCCGTCCGGTATCGATGTGCACGAAATCCGATTGGGCGTAATAACCGACGCCACCCAGGTGCAATTCACGCGCAGTGTCCCTCAATACCGCGGTATCGAGGCCGCGCAATCGGACGTCGATGGCCCTGCCAATGATGTGCTGACTGGTCTTGGCGACACCGGCGGTTGTTCTCCTCAGCATTTCGTTGGTCTGGGGGGAGCGGTAGGCGGAAATGACTTCAAATGTTCTGTGGTTGTTGGTCCGCTGCTGAATCTGCCACAGGATATCCAGCAACCGGGGATCCATGTCCTTTTGTTCGTGATCGCGCCAGTCGGCGAGGAATTCTTTAAGGTCTTTCAATGCGCGCGGATTGTAGGCGCCATTGGCATAGTAGGTGACTTCAATCGAACGGCCGGTGTGGGTGTGATAGAACTTCAGCGTGCGTGTATCCGAGATATTGCCGAAACTGCCCGACAGGAATAGCAAGCCGGATATCAATAACAGAGCCTGAAGTGTGCGTGACATAGAGGGTGATTCCGCAGGTTGAAGGCGAAAAGATAGCATGGAATGCCCCTGCGATTCTACACGAAATCAATATCTGAGGTCCGCCAAGCATCTAATTTTGTTAAATTTTCGAGAAATGGTGTACCAAGCTATCCGCATGCTCGATCTTGGAGGTCAGCGAGTCGTAATGAGCGATGATCTGGTCCATCAGTTTTTTGACCACGAATTAGTCTTGTTTCAGGTGCCCATACTTCACCCCTTTCCATACCACACTCCTGGACTTTTTTGAAAATGACGATTACGCTCGCGGTGCCACTCACCATCAAACGCCGTTATGACCAGACTAAAATCCCTGCCGGAAAACGCTCATGTTTATGAACTGTTTGCCAGCAACCCAGGGGTATTCGAACCGTTTACCGAGGCTTGTGAACAGATCATGCGCGGACCCTCTGCATTGAGTCCCGGCGAACGCGAACTGCTGGGTACGTTCGTATCCGGCCTCAATGCCTGTCCCTATTGCCATGACGTTCACAACGAGGCGGCCAAGGCTTACGGTTACCGGTCCGATCTGAGTCAAAAACTCAAGCAAGACATCGAGAGTGCCGATATCGATGCAAAGCTGAAACCCCTGTTCGCGCTGGCGCGGAAAACCACGGAAGCAGCCTACAAGGTTACCGATGCGGATTTCGCAGCCGCGCGTGCAGCGGGCTGGGACGAAGACGCGATTCGGGATGCAGTGGTAGTGGCCTGTCTGTTCAATTTCATGAACCGTCTGGTCTCCACGATCGGCATAGAAGCAGAACAGGGATATTTGGCCGCAGCCGGTCCCCGCATCAAGGAACAAGGTTATTCAAGTTCGCTGAAAAAGTTTGCCGGCAAGGCCGACGGCCCGCCACATACCGAAACGTGAGGGCAGCCGCTACGGCCTGTCGGAAGAAAGTACCTGAGCCTATCGGGTGGATTGTTGCGCCTGCCTGCCACGAAGCACCTCAAGCGCGCTGGAAGAATTCTACCAGCCGCACCATCGCCTCGGTATCGTGTTTGCAATAGGTCAATAATTGTTGACGGATTTCTTCTTTGCGTTCGCTGCTGGTTTCCGCACTGATGGCCTCGAAATAGGCGCCTGATGCCGCCGTGCCTTCCTGGATGCCATCGAGGCGGGCGTAATCCATCTCCGGGGCGATGGTCGGCAGCACGGCCTTGATCGACCAGGAGCCGAGCATGTCGGGGTGGTAGTAGTTCGCTTTGGTCACCGGGTGCAGGTCCACCAGGCGTTCGATAATCCCCTGCAACGACGCGGCCAGGTCCGGAAAGCGTGTGGCCAGATTGGCGATCACCTGCCGCTCATAATCGGTATACATCAGGATGGGCCCCTTCGATCCAAGCGCGGCAATCATCGCCTCGGTGAGTCTGCGCATCGGCGCTGCGCCGGAAAGATCGAGAAACTCCGCGTGCTGTAGCTCGGTTGGCGAGCGCTCGATGTGGCAGGACCACTGGAACGGCAGAACCTCATACGGCCGCGTGCCGGCCCAGCGCGGCACCGCAGGCGCAACGGTTTCAAAGTCGAGGTAATAACGCGGGTAAGCCAGTGTTCGGGCAAATTGCCGCGCGCCCGGCAGCAACTCCGGCTGGCCGCTGGCGGTGACGCGGTGAATGCGTAGCTGGTTTTCGGAGCTGATCTCGCTGACCGGCACGTCGCGAATATCGCGATAGCCGGCACCGACCCAGGCACCCAGTTTCTTCTTGCCGCCACCCAGGCCGCTGACCGGATAAGGCGTATCCTGCGGCCAGCAAAATTGCATAAACGGGCACTCATAGGGCTTGGCGCAATGCTGGCCGACCGGCACCTCGGGCATGGGTCCGGCCGCGGCCGCGCGGGCCTGTGCAACCCATTCAGGCACTGCGGGCAGCAGGGCCATTACTTCATCGGTCACATCGGTCTCGACCAGCAGACCGCGATAATCGCCATCACCGCCATAAATGAACTGATTGTCGATATGCGCCAGCGAAATGCGGCTCAGCAGGACGCCCGCATTGCGATGAACCCAGGCCTGCACCGCGCAATCGTGCAGATGTTCCGGTTTGAGGCTGGTGGAGGCCTTGACTTCGATGATGCGCCAACGGTCACCATCCGGTAACAGAATGTCCTCCCGCACCAAAACGCCATCATATTCAAGCGTAGCTTCATAAATCGGTTGCCGAAACAGTGAATCCAGCAGGTCCCGCGTCTGCTTCAACGCCGGCGCAAAACTGCCGCCCGGGTATTCGATATAGGTTCCATTCGCACCGCCCAGCAAGCCAATGGCGACCGCACCCACTGCGTGACCGGTTGCGAATGCCGCCTCGGTATTGGACGAATAGTGAGCCAGTTCACGGTGGTGAATTTCCAGGTGCACGCGCTTCAGGCATTGAAGCGAGGACATGATGCGGGATTTCGACAGCCGGCTCACAAGAATGGATGCTCACTGAAAGGCATGTGCAGGCAGGGATAGTTTAAGCGGAACATGGTTCCACCTCTGCCTGCCGTTGCCTTGCTCAAGGTTTGAGCCGGCAACTGTGCAAGAAATCCAGCACCCCCAGTTCCTGTACCAGTGGATCGATCCACGCCATCGTGCTACTCAGTTCCTGAGCATAGCGGCTTTTGATTTGATTGGTTTCGAATTGTCTTTGCTGATTGCCGTAGGGCTTGGACTGATCCTTGGCGTTCGTCCGGACAACCTGGGGATCCATCATCTGACCGATCTGCGCCGCGTCAGGCACGTGACCAAAGAAGCGACTGAGCGCGCCAAGCGTTGCCGCAAGCTCGTTCAAAAGATCGTTCGCGTCCAGCGTCTTTACCCCGTCACTCCCAAGCGCCGCCACGGTCTCCCTGAAGTTGTACACATTGACCAGCCAGATCAAAGCACAAACCTGCAGCAGGGATAATCGCGAAGGATCGCTCACCTGCGGAAATTTTTGCGCGAAATCTCCATCCGCAAGAAAAGCCCGTGCCAGAGCGGGCATCTTCTGCTGCGTATCGCCGGTTTTTTTCAGATTCGAAACCAGAAAACTCTCGAGATCGGAATAAAGGTACAAAATCTTCCGCCCGGGCAGGAAAGTCAGCACATCGGGCAATAAATTGTTTGCCACGTTGGTTGCCTTGATGACCGGAACCTGACCCGTGGGGAAATTTCTGCACAACAGCAGGACATATTTGACAAACATCTCACGCCACTGCGGGCCGGAGACGATTTGACTTTGCGCACGTTTGTAATCGGCCAGGCGGCGCAGAATCCAGGGCTCCTTCAGACTGAAGAAGGCGTCGATCTGATTCAGACATCGCGCCAGCAAGGTGGAACAGACAAAGGCATGGTGGAAAATAAAGACCGGCTGCGGACGGGGAACATCATGCTGGCCCTCCAATGCAAACAACTCTTTGGTGTCAACCCAAAATTGCGCCTGCGCCAAGGGTTCGAATCGAATATCGATAAAGGGCGAGCGCTCGAGCATCCTTCCCTCGACCACAAGAAACTTGGTACCTTGGTTTTCGGCAGCAAAATCGAATACATAAAAGCCCGGATCGAACAACAAGGCCGGAACAGTTACTTTGCAATCTCTGGTCGTTACCAACATAGGAACGCGTCAACCGATAATGCCAAATCAAGCCCGGGAGGGCGGATAATGGGATTAAACATACCAGAACACGGGCGGATAGGAAGGGCAAATTGATGTTATGCGGAATGCTTTATGACTGACCGCGTCGACTGCGCCGTCATTGGTGCAGGCGTGATTGGATTGGCTGTCGCACGACGCCTCTCGATGGCGGGTGTCGAGGTAATTGTACTGGAAGCCACCGAGGCCATCGGAACCCAAAGCAGTTCCCGTAACAGCGAAGTTATCCACGCCGGTATTTACTACCCTGCCGGCAGCATGAAAGCGGAATTCTGTGTCAGCGGCAAACGCGCGCTCTACGCCTATTGCGAGTCTCGCGGTGTGGCGCATCGCCGCTGCGGCAAACTCATCGTCGGCACCAGCGAAGAACAGATTTCCGGCTTGCAGTTGCTGAAAACCCGGGCCGAGGCCAACGGCGTGCCGGATTTGGAATGGCGCACGCCGGAGGAAGTCAAACGCATGGAAGCGGCCGTTGCCTGTGTTTCCGCCCTCTGGTCTCCTTCCTCCGGCATCATCGACAGCCATGGGCTGATGCTGGCCTTGCAGGGCGACGCCGAAGCAGCCGGGGCCACCTGTGTCTTCCGTTCCCCGGTACTGGCGGGCAGGATTGAAGATGATGGCTTCGTGCTTTCAATTGGCCATGATCGTGCGCTGGAGATCAAGGCAGACCGGGTCGTCAATGCGGCCGGCCTGTCTGCGCACACGCTGGCGGCGCGTTTACAGGGCTTGCCTTCAAGGTTCGTTCCGCCCGTTTATTTTGCCAAGGGAAATTACTTTTCATTAACCGGCAAGCCGCCCTTTTCCCGGCCCGTTTACCCATTGCCCGAAAAAGCCGGTCTTGGCATTCATGCCACGGTGGATTTTGGCGGACGGGTTCGTTTCGGTCCCGATGTCGAGTGGATCGATGACATCGATTACAGCGTCGATGCGGCTCGCGCCGGCACGTTCTACAGCGCAATCCGCAAGTACTATCCCGCGTTGGCCAATGGAACGCTGCAACCGGCGTTTTGTGGCATTCGACCGAAATTGCAACCCGCCGGAGCAGTGGCCGGGGATTTTATCCTGCAGGATGCAGCTACTCACGGAATCGAGGGGCTGATCAACCTGTTTGGCATCGAATCACCGGGGTTGACAGCGGCGCTGGCGATTGCCGATCGCGTTACGGAACTCCTTCTGCAACCGCAGACAAGCAGCGCGCCCGGGCACTAGTGGCCTGTAACAGCCAAATCGATAGCGCCTGGCCGCGCCTCGCCCACCGAGGCTGCGTTGCTCGTCGTCGCCATAGTTTCTACTATGCCTCCTCCTCGTGCCTTGCCTCGGCGCGCGATCCATCACCCAGATCACTACCGCTTTGGCTATTACAGGCCACTAGTGGTCTAGCCTGCGCTCAACGGCACGGCCATTGGTTTGTCTGTCTTTTCCAGTTTGTTCAGGGCCTCGATGTAACAATGCTGTATGGTTCTGCCAGGGCCCCTGACCAACAATTTGTCGAAGTGGGTCAGTTGGCCCGTCGTGGTGGTAAAGGCAATATTCTCGGCAGTGGAGAGGTCATGGCAGGTGTTGCGCAAGGAAACCAGATAGTACGTGGAAGGCTCCGTTTGCATGATGATGTGCTCGCGATCGAGGTAGTTCCAGCCATCCAGGCGGTAGCGCTGGATGCGCTCAACGGGAGCGCCCAGTCGATAGTTTTTCGCGGCCAGCTTTTGATCCAGCGTAAGCTGTGGCCCGGGCGCGCTGGCGCACGCCATCAGGCCGACAGCCGGGATGAGCAAAATGAACAAGCGTTTCATGGCTAACATTGCGCACCTCCTTTGGCCGGATCCATCAATCCAGACCGGCCACATGACTTTTCTCTTACATGGTTTGATCCGCAAAGCATGGAGTGGTTCCAGGTCCACCCGTCCGGTGCGCTGCGAAAAAGCCCGGCCATGATGCATTCCTTGCGCCCTGACAGCGTTGCTCTGTCAAATTGACGGCAGATGGGCGAAACTGGTCAAGCGCTTAGCACCACTTTTCCCTTCCCGGCAGCTTTGACATCCCAAGCTCCCGCGAAGAAACATGAAATACAGAAAACACCAGTCCAACAGATTGAGGAAATTGCATTGAGCGATAGCAACCCTGCTTTGATGTTTGCCCCACCGCCCACGATTGACGTCCCGATCAAGGGTACACCTGTGCGCTTCCCGGTGAGGCGCATCTTTTGCGTCGGACGCAATTACGCGGCCCATGCAAAGGAAATGGGAATGACCGTCGAACGCGACGCACCCATTTACTTCACCAAAGGCAACACCCATCTCGTGATGTCAGGCGCCCGGGTGCCGTATCCCCCGGGAACCCAGGACTATCAACATGAAATGGAACTGGTCGTCGCGATTGGCAAACCCGCTTTTCAGGTCGACGTCGAACACGCCCTGGAAATCGTTTTTGGCTATGCCTGCGGCCTGGACATGACCCGACGCGACCTGCAATACAAAGCGGTCCCCAAGGGCTTTCCCTGGGATACCGGCAAGGATTTCGAAAACTCGGCGGTGATCGCGGAAATCGTTCCGGCTGGTGAATGCGGACATATCCATTCTGGCGCCATCTGCTTGTCGGTCAATGATGAGCTCAGGCAATCAGGCGATATCAGCGATCTGATGTGGACGGTGCCCGAACTGATCGCTGACCTGTCGAAGTACTACCATTTGCAGCCGGGTGACCTGATCTACACCGGAACGCCCGCCGGAGTCGGCCCGCTTCAGCCCGGAGACGAGATCACAGGCAGTATCGACAAAGTGGGTGACATTGCGCTGAGCATTGGCGTCGCCGAGTAGTTTTAAGCGATCTCCGGTTCCGCTGCCGGTCCATCCAGGCGCTTGCCGACAAAGAGTTTGAACAGCACGAACACCATGCCTGATGCTGCGGCGAATGCGGCATGCATCAGCCAGAAACTGGTGGTCGGCATGGTCTCGTAAAACCCGCCGACCCAGCCCACGAGCGAGTTTCCGAGGAAGAACACCAGGAAGTAAAGCCCGATCATGGTTGCATTGACTGCCTTTGGCGCGACCTTGGCGAACAGGGCCAAACTGACAGGGAGCATGTGCGCAAAAGCAATGCTGTTGATGAAATGAAACGCGACAGGCCAGGCCAGGCCGATCTTCTCTCCCGGGCCCTGCGTCGCGGCTGCAATGTACAGGCACATCATGCCGCCGATCGAAAAAATGGAACCGATAATGAGCTTGGTGATTTCGTCGGGTTCGCGCCAGTGCCTGGCGTACCAGCGATAGAAGATCACCACCAGCGCGAGAAAACTGACACTGACGATGGCGTCCAGCGTCACCAGCCAGGTGGTGGGCAGCCGATGTCCGCCCCACATCAGATCGAACTGCTGGTCGCCCCAAATCAGATAGGCGTTGAAGATTTGATTGTTGGGCACGATGGCAATCGCGAGCACCGGAATCAACAGCAGCAGGGTGATGATCGCCGGCCAATCGCCGGGCTTGAGTTTCGGTGCTGCCGGCGTGCCGTTCACCGCCTTTGGCGCAAAATCCTCCTGCGGCAAATATTTCTGTCCGGCGATGTAGATCGCCAGGCCGATCAGCATGCCGACACCGGCGGCGCCAAAACCATAGTGCCAACCGTAGACCTCGCCAAGCGTGCCGACAACCAGCGGCGAAGCAATGACACCGGCATTGATGCCAAGGTAGAAAATCTGGAAGGCATCGGCGCGGCGCAGGTCATTGGGCCCGTACAAGGCACCCACCTGGCTGGAGATATTGCCTTTGAACATGCCGCTGCCAAGCACCAGGCACAGAAGTGCAAACAGGAAACTGCTCTCGAAAGCCATCAGGAAATGCCCGGTAGCCATGGTCAGGGCGCCGAGCAGCACGGTACGGCGCTTGCCGAGTATGCGGTCGGCCAGAAAGCCGCCGAAAATCGGTGTCAGATAAACGCTGGCGGCATAGGTGCCGAAAATGGCCGAGGCCAATGCCTGCCCGTCGATACCGCCAAACAGCAAGCGAAACTGCGCGAACAACGCGACATGCTCTACATGGCCGGGCAGCAGCAGGGACTTCGTCATGTACAACACGAGCAGCGTCTGCATGCCGTAAAAGGAGAAGCGTTCCCACGCCTCGGTAAAGGCAAGGTAACCAAGACCGACTGGATGACCCAGGAAGGATTTTCCCCCTGGGCTCAGGGATGGATTGGGCATTTGGAAGCCTTCAATTGTGAGATTGCCTGTTTATTGTGCGAATCACGCCTGTCTGTAATCTGCCTGCACCGTTCCGCTTGCCGCCACTTCGCTTTCGTGACCCGTTTCACGCCAGGGTTCGGTGAGCGCGGCCTGGTACCACTCCTGCATTGCGCCCAGGCGCAGCATGTAATCCACATAAGCCTGCGCCGCAGCGCCAAGGCGCAAACCATAGGTCTGTACGCGAAAGACGACCGGGGCAAAAAACGCATCGACCGCGCCAAATCCCGGGCCGGCGAGAAAAGGACCACCAAACTGAGCCATGCCTTCGCTCCAGATCTCATCGATTCTTGCCAGATCTGCCCCAAGCGATTCGCTGATTTCGTTGAGCTTCACGCGCAAGCCGCAGTTCATCGGACACTGCCCACGCAGTTCAGCGAACCCCGAGTGCATTTCGCTGACGACACACCGTGCCCATGTGCGAGTGCCTTCATCCTCGGGCCACACGCCCGCATGCCGTTCCGCCAGGTATTCGATGATGGCCAATGAATCCCAGATGACTTTGCTGCCATCGTGAAGACACGGTACGCGGCCATTGGGAGAAAAGGCTCTGAATTGGTTCCAGCTCGAACCTTGTTCAAAGCAATGCAGTCGCTCTTCGAATGGAATCTCCAAAGCACGCATGAGCACCCATGGCCGCAACGACCATGAGGAGTAGTTCTTGTTGGCGATGTGAAGCGTGTACATGATGGGTTTCTGCCCAAAGCGGCCCAAAAGGCCGAATCAAATGCAACTGTACATTCTTATGCAAGCCGCCAACATACGGCAGTTGCCCAATCTTGGCAAATTCATCGCTCCGCACCGCCCGGGGGCGGTAAACTACCTTCTTGCCCCGATTGCTTGAGGAATGAACCGGGTTGTGAATGCCAGGAAAAACACGCGTATTGCGGTCGATATCGGCGGTACGTTTACCGACGTGGTGCTGGAACTGGAGGATGGCTCACGCCTCACCACCAAGCTGCTGACGACCACTACCCATCCCGGCGCAGCGGTGCTGGCAGGTATCGAACAGGTGATGCGGCTGGCAAAGCGGACGCCGGCGGACATCGGGCTGATCATTCACGGCACCACACTGGCCACCAACGCGCTGATCGAGCGGCGCGGTGCGAAAACCGCATTGCTGACTACCGAAGGCCACCGTGACGCGCTGGAAATGGCGCACGAAGACCGCTTCGAGCAATACGACATCAACATCGACCGGCCGGCGCCACTGGTGCCGCGCCACCTGCGCTTGCCGATTCGGGAGCGCATGGACCATGCCGGGCGGGTATTGATTCCACTGGACCGGAAAGCGGTGGAAGCCACCTTGCCGCTGCTGGAAACACACGCTGTCGAGAGCATCGCCATCGGCTACCTGCATGCTTTTGTCAATCCGGCGCACGAAATCCAGACCGCAGAAATACTGCGGGCGGCACGGCCGGATCTTGCCATCACGCTGGCGTCCGCAGTCTGCCCCGAGATCCGCGAGTTCGAACGTCTGTCGACCGCTTGCGCCAACGCCTACGTGCAGCCTTTGATGGCGCGCTACCTGCAGCGCCTGTCGGTCGAATTGCGCGAGCGCGGATTCGTCTGCCCGTTTTTGCTGATGACCTCCGGCGGCGGCCTGACCACGCTGGAAACCGCGGCAATGTTTCCCGTCCGCCTGATCGAATCCGGGCCCGCCGGCGGTGCGATCCTGGCACAACATGTATCGCGGCAGTGCGGGCTGCAGCGAATGCTGTCTTTCGACATGGGAGGCACCACGGCCAAGTTATGCCTGATCGATGATTTCCAGCCACAGGGTTCGCGCAGTTTCGAAGTGGACCGTGTTTACCGTTTCAGAAAGGGCAGCGGTCTGCCGGTCCGCATTCCGGTGATCGAAATGGTCGAGATTGGCGCCGGCGGCGGTTCCCTGGCCCGGGTCGACAAGCTGCAGCGCATCCAGGTCGGGCCGGAGAGCGCCGGCTCGGAACCCGGGCCGGCTGCCTATGGCCGCGGCGGTACGAGAGCGGCGGTCACCGATGCTGACGTGCGGCTGGGACGTATTTATGCGCCCAAATTTGCCGCCGGCGCGTTCGCCCTCGATGCCGATGCCGCCGAGCAGGCCATACAGAGCGCAGTGGCGGGACCGCTGCGTCTGGACCTGGACATGGCGGCGTTCGGCATCAGCGAAGTCGTCGATGAGAACATGGCCGCCGCCGCGCGCGCGCATGCCGCCGAGTTCGGCCTGGATCTCGGTCATCGCGACATGGTGGCTTTCGGCGGCGCCGCGCCATTGCACGCCGCACGGCTGGGCGAGAAACTGGGTGTCAACCGCATTATCATTCCGACCGAGGCCGGCGTCGGTTCCGCAGTGGGTTTCCTGCTGGCCCCTGTTGCCTACGAAGTCGTGCGCAGCCGCCACCAGATTCTGTCTGCACTGCAGCCCGGCGTAATCAATGCCCTGATGGAAGACATGCGCGCCGAAGCCCTGGCGGTCGTGCGCCAGGGAACGGCACGTGAGGATTTGATTGAAACCCGGCAGGCGTACATGCGCTATGTCGGCCAGGGACACGAAATTGCGGTCAGCCTGCCGGTTGCGGTTTATACAGATTCCGACGCTGTGGTTTTTCAACAGGCTTTCGAAGCGGCCTATACTCAGCTATATGGCCGCTGCATAGAAGGTGTCAGCATCGAAGCGCTGAGCTGGACTCTGACCATCAGCACGCCGGCGGTGGAGACGGAAATAGGGTCCGATAACTTTTTCGACCCGAAAAAAGGCTCTGACCCCTGCATACCCGTTCACATGCAGTCCTTTTTCGACTCGTCCACAGCCCGGCGCAGTGAGGTACCCGTATACCTGCGTGACGATTTAAAGCCAGGCGACCGCATTACCGGTCCGGCGCTGATCGCCGAGGACCAGACCACCACCGTGGTCACCTGCCACTTTGAGGCCGCCGTCGATGAACGCGGTTATATCGTACTGACCCGAATCACCTCGGCCGGCACGGAGAATCGTGATGAGTAAATCCAGGGCCCTGAATCCCATTGAGCTGCAAATCATCTGGACCCGACTGCTGGCGGTGGTTGAAGAGCAGGCGCAAACGCTGATCCGCACCGCGTTCTCCACCACGGTTCGCGAAGCCGGTGACTTGTCCTGCGGGGTGTTCGACACGCATGGCCGCATGCTGGCGCAGGCGATAACCGGCACGCCCGGGCACGTCAATGCGATGGCGGCCAGCGTCAAATTCTTCTTGCGAAAATACCCGCTGGAAATCCTGCATCCGGGTGATGTGCTGCTGACCAACGACCCCTGGTACGGCACCGGTCACCTCAATGATTTCACCGTCGTGACGCCGGTGTTTCGTGACCAAGGGCCGCATGCACGGCCCGTTGCACTGTTTGCCGCCACCTCACATATCGCCGATGTCGGCGGCTGGGTTTCGGCCCCGACGGCCGCCAGGTCTTCGAGGAAGGACTCAACATTCCGATCGGCTATCTGTTTCGGGCCGGTGAAGCCGAATGAAATTCTGCTGGAGATTTTGCGCGCCAACGTGCGCGATCCGCGCTCGGCCGAAGGTGATCTGTACTCACTCACGGCCTGCAACCGCAGCGGCGCCGCAAGCCTGTGCCGACATTCTGCAAGAGTATGGTCTCGACGACCTCGATGCGGCTGGCCAGATGATCATCGGCCACTCGCGCGAGGCCATGCTGGCCGAAATTCGCAAACTGCCGGCCGGGAGCTGGCGCAACGCGCATGCGCATCGACGGCTATGACGAACCGGTCGACCTGGTATGCGCAGTCAGCATCGGCGATGATGGCATCGATGTCGATTTCGCAGGGCACATCGGCGGTCTGCGGTCACGGCATCAACGTGCCGATTACCTATACCCAGGCCTATGCCTCTTTCGGCGTGCGCTGCGTCATCGGTAACGACGTGCCCAATAATGCCGGCTCGCTGGAGGTGGTGCAGGGTACGCGCGCCGGAGGGACTGCATACTCAATGCACAGCGGCCGGCCGCGGTGTCGGCCCGGCATACGATCGGCCAGATGTTGCCCGACGTGGTGCTGGGCTGTCTGGAACAACCACTCGATGGCAGGGTACCGGCCGAAGGGGCATCCTGCCTGTTCGGGCCGGTTTTTCTTGGCGGACGCGGCGTGATTCCGGGCAGCTCGGGTGAGCCCTTCGTGATCAACGCCTTCTATGCCGGCGGCACAGGGGGGCGTTTTGGCAAGGACGGTCTGTCCTGTACCGCGTTTCCGTCCGGAGTGCGCAGCACGCCGGTCGAGATCACCGAAAACACCGCGCCACTGATCATCTGGCGCAAGGAATACCGGCCGGACTCCGGCGGCGCAGGGGAATACCGTGGCGGCCTCGGGCAGGTCATGGAGTTTGGCCATGCCGACGGCGAAGCGTTTGCCGTATCGAAAATGTTCGACCGGATCCGTCATCCAGCCCGCGGCAGGCAGGGCGGCGAACCCGGGGCACCGGCGCGTGTCTATATCAGGGATGGCCGCGAACTGCGCGGCATGGGCCGCGAAGATCATCCCGGCCGGCCGGACGCATGGTGCTGGAAACCGCTGGCGGCGGCGGTCTGGGCGACCCCGCAAAGCGCGACGCCAAAGCCATTGAGGAAGACCGGTTGAATGGACTGGTGAGTTGAATGTGCATTCCGACAACGTTACTGGAACGCTTGTCGTATTTAGCCTGTACCACTTGCCAGGGCGCCGCTTCGAAGTGAGGACTCTCCTTTCAGGACACGGCTAATAGCCATCCGTGGCGCCTCTTCTTGAAACATCCCTGTTTCAAAAGGTCCTGAAAGGAGAGTCCTCACTCCGAACCGGCTTGTGCTGTGTTTTGAAGTCGAAGACCAAATGTTCAGGCCGTTGCCGGAATGCGGCAAGGTAGCGGTATGAGATGTTCTCGATTCGGCGCCGGTGCTGGCGTATCCTACAACGGCTATTGGACTGGAGAAGGAGGGTTCCATGACTGCTGATATCGTCTCGTTAAGCCTCGCAAACCCGGTATTTCACACCTATGTCGTGGTCGCCGGCATCATGATTCTCAAGCTGATGTTCCAGCCGTGGATAACGGTGATGCGGATGATGAAGGTCCATGGCGGATTTCGCAGTCCCGAGGATGCGAAGAAAAGCCCGCTCAACCCGAAACCGGAACCCGGGCAACTCGAGGTCAACGAGTACGTCGATCGCTCGCGCCGCATGAATTTGAATGACCTGGAAAGCATTCCGGGATTTCTGGCGGCCGGATTCCTGTTCGTGCTGACAAACCCGCCGTTGCTGCTGGCACAGATACTGATATGGGGTTACCTCGTGTCCCGGGCAGCCCACTTCATCGCCTACGCGACGGCCCAGTTGCACGATATCCGCGCCTTTTGCTGGACCTGGAGTTCGCTCGCGGTGCTGACCATGGCCGTGTATACCCTGGTGCAGGTCCTTTGAAAGCATGAATGATTCTGAAGCCAGCCAGTCTGCAGTGACCACAAAAGGCAACAGCATCGAACTGAGTCTCCGTTCGCACACCAAAGATCTTGGCGAATTGACTGTGCGCCGGGTTTTGCCGGCCACGCAACGGAAAATGGTCGGCCCGTTTATCTTTTTCGACCATATGGGGCCGGCGGAATTTCCGCCCGGTGAAGGCATCGCGGTGCGCCCGCATCCCCACATTGGCATAGCAACGGTCACCTATCTGTTCGAGGGTGAGATCATTCACCGCGATAGCCTGAGCTACGTACAGGCCATTCATGCGGGCGCGGTCAATCTGATGGCGGCGGGCAGCGGCATCGTGCACTCCGAGCGCGCCGGGGATGATTTCAATACCACTTCGAAGCTGCATGGGATCCAGTCGTGGATGGCCTTGCCCTCGGGCCAGGAAGAAATGCAGCCGGAATTTCTGCATTACGGGGCAGGCTGTATTCCCGAGTGCTCCCTGGACGGCGTCACTGTTCGCGTCATCATGGGCGCGGCCTACGGAGAGACTTCGCCGGTCCGTTGCTACTCGCCGACGCTGTATCTTGAATGCCGCCTACCGGCCGGATGCCATTTGACCTTGCCGGAATCGCAGCCCGAGCTGGCGGCCTATGTGGTCAGTGGTCGTATCGATGTCGATGGGCATGCCTACACGGAGGGGGAATTGTTGCTTGCCCGTCCAGGCCAGGCCGTGCGCGTGGAGGCTCGCCAGGACAGTCACCTCATGGTCCTCGGCGGAGCTCCGGTGGGTGATCGTCATATCTGGTGGAACTTTGTCTCCAGCTCAGAGAGGCGCATAGAGCAAGCCAAAAACCAGTGGAGAGATGGGCAGTTCCAGCCGGTACCGGGCGATAAGGAGTTCATTCCACTGCCGGATTAGCTGTGAATTCCAGCAATGTTGTATACAGATGGTCGCGACACCAAAGCGTGGCACAAGCCGGTTCGGAGCAAGGGGTCTGCTTTCAGGACCTTTTGAAACAGGATGTTTCAAGAAGAGGCCGCCATGGATGGCTATTACAGCCGTGTCCTGAAAGCAGACCCCTTGGTTCGGACCGGCTCCCCGATCCGCGACGCGGAAGACGTGAGAACAACGTTGCTGGAATTCACAGCTAACCTTTACCGCGCGTTCGGGTCTTGCCTTTCTTGGCATTCTTTTCTATGAATTCGATAATCAGGGCGGCGACATCCTTGCCGGTGGCTTTCTCGATACCTTCGAGGCCGGGACTGGAATTGACTTCCATCACCACGGGGCCATGGTTGGAACGCAGCAGGTCCACACCCGCCACATTCAGCCCCATGACATTGGCTGAACGCACTGCCGTTGAGCGTTCTTCCGGTGTGATCTTGATCAGTCCCGCGGACCCCCCGCGATGGAGGTTGGAGCGGAATTCCCCCTCCTTACCCTGCCGTTTCATCGAGGCAACCACCTTGTCACCGACTACCAGACAGCGGATATCCGCGCCCTTGGCTTCCTTGATGAATTCCTGCACCATGAAGTTGGCGCCCAGGCCGCTGAATGCCTCGATCACGCTTTCGGCCGCTTGCGGTGTCTCTGCCAGGACCACGCCGACACCTTGCGTGCCTTCCAGCAACTTGATCACCACCGGCGCCCCGCCGACGAATTCCAGCAAGTCCTTGGTATCATCGGGCGAATTGGCGAAACCGGTAACGGGAAGCCCGATGCCTTTGCGGGACAGGAGCTGCAAGGCGCGCAGTTTATCCCGTGAGCGCGTAATCGCGACCGATTCATTGACCGAATAAACGCCCATCATTTCGAATTGCCGTACCACGGCCGCACCGTAGAAGGATACCGAAGCACCGATGCGGGGGATGATCGCATCGATGCCCTGAATGGCCACGCCTTTATAATGAATACCCGGGCTGTGACTGGTGATATTCATATAGCAGCGCTTGTGATTGATCACCTGGATCTCGTGCCCGCGAGCCTTGCCCGCTTCGACCAGACGCCGGGTGGAATACAGGTTTCTGTTCGTTGACAGAATGCCAATTCTCATAGGTTTTTCCTCACAGGCAGAAGCATCACAGGTGATGCTGCTGCAATTTGACCGGACCAGGCGCGGCCAAGGGGCCCTGTGCCTGACGCCGAGTCGCGCTAATTATCCCGTGGTTCCTGATCGTGCGTGGCGGCGAATTCTTCGACCAAATCGCCGGCTTGCGCAACGCTTTCGAATGCGGCCAGGTTAAACAGGGCATCGCCTTCCAGCGCCAAAGGCAGGTTGCTGCGGCCGATCACAATGGCGTCGAACGGCGCAATCACGCTTTCTTCTTCATCGCCCAGCGGATCACTGATGGTAGCCAGCCGCTGTCCTTGCCTGACCCGGCTTCCCAGCTTCACCTTATCGCTGACAATGCCGCTGGCTGGAGCCCTGACCCAACTGGTGGTGCGCGCCAATACGGGCTCAACCCGTTTCGGACGTCTGGCCTCCGGCAACATGCCGATAAGATGCATCACGTTCAGAATGCCGCGCAGACCCGCGCGTATGCTGACTTCATCGAAACGCAGTGCTTCACCAGCTTCGTATATTAGCATGTGCACACCGAGCTCGGCAGCGCAGGCGCGCAAGGAGCCATCGCGGATATTGGCGTTGATGATCACGGGCACGCTGAATACCCTGGCGAGATCGAGTGTTTTTTCTTCATCCAGGTTGGCGCGAACCTGCGGCAGATTGAAGCGATTGATCGCCCCGGTGTGCAAATCGATGCCGTAGTCGGCCTTGGCCACGATCTGTTTGTAAAACCTGTTGGCCAGGCGGGCGGCGACAGATCCTTTGGCGCTGCCGGGAAACGAACGGTTGAGATCGCGGCGGTCGGGCAAATAGCGTGATTGGTTGAGAAAACCGTGTACGTTGACGATCGGGACAGCGAGCAGGGTGCCGCGCAAGGACTGCAACACTCTGCGCTGCAGTAATCTGCGCACGATTTCGACACCGTTGAGTTCATCGCCGTGGATAGCGGCGGAAACAAACAGCGTGGGTCCGGCTTTGCGGCCGCAAATGACCTGCATCGGCATCGACAGCGGCGTTGCGGTGTACAGCTCGGCGACCGGCAAATTGATATTGATGCGCTGGCCCGGCGCGACCACGGTATCGCCGATGGTTATGGGTTTGTTCTTTGCCATCCGATTGCGAGACTCTCCTATCAGACCAGTGGGTTTCAGGCTTTGGGCTTCTTCTTGCGCCGCTTCTTGCCGATCAGGTAGGACCTGGCCGGGTCCACACGGGCGCGGTCCTTGATCGCCGTGCGGCCCAACAGCATGCGAAACAGCATATCATCACGCGCGGTCAGCGTGATTTCGATCGGCCAGGTATGGACGCCAATGGTAAAGGGGTGTTAATCACCCAGCGCTGTTCCTTATGGCCGCCGGAATCGGTGACCATGCGTTGATCGAGGACATCCGCAGTGCAAACAATCACCTGGTTTTTGTCGCGTTGTTGCGGATGAATCTTGAATTCAATACGCTGCCTGCCGTTTTCGGAGAATGACCGCAACTCGAAGGCATGCAATGCCGAGGTCCTGGCCCCCGTGTCCACCTTGGCCTTGATCATGGGTATGCCGAGTGCGGGCAAAGCAACCCATTCCCGCCAGCCGAGGGTCAATAGATCTTCAGCCGGCATGCCGGTAACTTTCATACCTTATGCCGTCTGCAGATAAGGCTCTTGTTCGTGTGCTGCGCATGGCGTTCACAATAACTGATATTCCCGGCACCGCGGGTGCTGGCGAAGTTCCAGACAAGTGATTTGCTCCGTCAGGACATTGGTGCCAGACCAGGGGTGACAACTTCAGCGGCTGAGTTCAGAATGCGTTTCCTTGGGAAAGGCAGCGCGCAGGATCACACCGAGATTCAACCTGACCTCATCCGACCAGGGGATGCCGGTCGCGTCACAGTAGCGGCGCAGGTTGGCGGCCACCGCCTGAGGGCCAGGGGCGGTCTGAGTGTCAGCTTGGGGAAGCAGCGGCAGCGATTCCAGCACGGCCTGTTGCAGCTTTTCGGCGCCGAGTTCGGTTGCCTTGACCGTCTCACGAAAGTCCATGCAGTCGTCGAAGTCCAGCAGGTCATTATGGCATCCGCTGCTTTTCATCCAGCGGCGCAATGTACGCAGCGGGTGCACTACGTGCTTCGCCCAGTCCTGAGAAAAACCCACTGCCCGCTCGAACGCCGCCTGGTCCAGGGCAGCACTGCGCCACCCGGCCCAACAGCAATAGAGCAGCAGGTTGACATCCGCAGCGTACTCATCCTGCAGCGTCAGGCAGGCATCCGCGACCCCTGGCTGGCGGTAGGTCCGGAGCGAAAAGGCCCAGAATGTTTCGGTTGCAGTCACAAGCCGGAGCCTACAGCCGACTCATTTCCGCTGTCAATTAATGCTGGCCGCCGGTTCGCGCTCCGACCCACTTGCATTTGCCCATAGTCACGACTGAGCGGAATCCCGGGCAAAACGGTATGCTATATTCTCGACTGTAATCCATGTATCGAGGCGGAAAGTCGCACTACTGCCTTGTCCATTTTGAACTACCCGGAATGTGTCCACAAAAAACCAATGGCAGGCCTAGCAATGAGAGTCATCGTAGGAATATCAGGCGCCAGTGGCGCGATTTATGGCATACGTCTACTTGAAGTGCTGCGGCAGCAGAAGGACGTCGAAACGCATCTGGTCTTCAGCAGCACCGCCAGAATCACGATTCCTCACGAAACCGGCCGCTCGCTGAACGACGTGAAGAAACTGGCCGATTGCACCTACAAGGACTCCGACCTGGCGGCGACGATTTCCAGCGGGTCCTTTAAAACCGATGCCATGATCGTCGCGCCTTGCTCGATGAAAACCCTGTCGGGTATCGTCAATTCCTACGCAGACAGCCTGTTACAGCGGGCGGCAGACGTGGTCCTCAAGGAGCAACGCAAGCTCATCCTGATGCCGCGTGAGTCACCGCTGCACAACGGCCATTGCAAGCTGCTGTACCAGGCCTCGAGCCTTGGCGCCATCATTGCCCCACCGATGCCCGCGTTTTACAACCACCCCCAAACGCTCGATGACATTGTCAACCACTCCGTTGGACGAATCATCGACCTGCTGGGACTCGACAGCGGCATCGTCAAGCGCTGGCAGGGCATCGGCAAGGGCGCGTCCAGCGCCTGAATACCGCCTGAGCCTGTCAAAAGACCATACCTTAGCCTTTCGTGAACAAACCCGAGAAGCCCGCAGCCGCCTACTTCCTGCTGACAGTTACCGCATTTTTTCTCGCCGGCAATCACATCATCGGGCGTGCGGTCCACGGCCAGATTCCACCGGTGGGGCTATCCTTTTGGCGCTGGGTCGCGGGCAGCGTGATGCTGTTGCCTTTTGCCCTACCCGGCGTGCGCCGGCATTGGCCGGCCATGCGTCAGCACTGGCGGGTTTTTGCGCTGCTCGGGTTTTTCATGATCGGCAGCACGACACTGATACTGGTGGCCCTGACCACGACCTTCGCCATCAACGTCTCCATCATCAACGCCTTGCAGCCGACTTTGACGGTTTTGTTTGCCTGCCTGATCTTCAAGGAACCCCTCAGCGCATGGCGCATACTGGGGATTGCCTGCGGTATCTGCGGGGTGATGGTGATGGTGAGTCAAGCCAACCTGGCTGTGCTGGCGGGACTCGATTTTCGCGCCGGAGACTTCATTGCACTGCTGTCCATCTGCGGCTTCGCCGGCTATGCGCTCAACCTCCACCGTCTGCCGCATGAAATCGGCGCCGTTCCGGCGCTGTTCGGTATTACCACGGTGGGCACGGCCATGCTGCTGCCACTGTACCTGTGGGAAACCATTGCGCTGAAACCGGTACCGGTTTCAGCCACCAGTATCGGGGCGATATTGGTGCTCGCATTATTGGTTTCGGTACTCGGAAACCTGGGCTGGAATGCCGGCAACCGCATGATTGGCCCCAGCCGTGCGTCGATTTTCATCAACCTGATCCCGGTATTCGGCGTCGCGCTTGCCACCACTTTCCTGGGAGAAAAGCTGCACGCTTATCACATCATCGGCGGGCTACTGGTGATTACCGGGCTGGTCCTGGCTGCAGGTCCGGGAAGCAGACCACGGCAGCCAACGCAGTGATTAACTGCGGCTGAAGCGCCAGGGGAAAAATTAACCGGGACGATTTGAGCTAACGGCTAATCAACAGAGCAACTCATATCCTGCCCACAGCACATCGGAGACTTGATCTTGCCATGGCCATTGGGGCATTTCGATATCTGTACTTCGCGACCGTCGGGCAGCTTCAGGTTGTCATTTTCAAGCGGCGCATCGCAGTGGCCGCAGGTGGCGTTCACGCTCATTCCACATTTTTTGCATTCGTAGGTTGCCATCGGTTTTCTGCTCTGGGTATCGATTGATTCGGGGGCTTTCATGATATCAGGCTGCTCCGTTGGCGCAAACCTTCGGCACCGGAAGCCTGCCAGCGAGACCAGGGTTTCGCACCACCCGCAGTCCACGAATATCCAGGCGCCACTTGGTAAAAGTATAATGTCACCGCAAACCGGTATGCAGGCATTCAGGCTGATCGCATGGATATGGCTCAATCCACGGTGACAAGGGCACCACCAAAAGGCATCGAGGGTGTTTCCGGCCGGCGCTGGCACGCACTGGCTGACGACCGCCGGCAAGCGTTAGCGTCCTGACTTCGAGAACCGCGATGCCAGCACAGGGAAACGAACACGACCGCTGGCTCCTGGTGTTCGATGGCGACTGTGGGTTCTGCCGTTACACGGTCGAGTACGCCCGTGCGGTCACCGATGCCGAAGCACCCGGCCGCGTGCGCTATGAACCTTACCAGAGTGCGGCAGCCGCGTATCCCGATGTCACACTCGATGAGTTCAGGAATTCGATCCAGTTATTCACCCCCGGCGGGCGATATGACGGTGCAGGCGCGGCCTTCCGGGTTCTGGCGCTGGCCCCGCGCCTGGGTGGCTGGTTGTGGTGTTACCGCCATCTGCCAGGGTTTGCGCGCTTGACCGAGGCCTTGTATCGCTTCACTTCGCGCCATCGCGTGGCCATGCATCGCGTGGCACGCCCCCTGTTTGGTACCCGCCTGCTGCCAGCCGATTACGAGCGCACCTCGGCCTTGCTCACACGTGGCATCGGCTTGGCCGCTTTGTGCGCCTTTCTGTCCTGGTGGTGGCAGGCCGCGGGCCTGATCGGATCGAACGGCATTTTGCCGGTATCCCGTTTTTTTGCCGCTGCCGCAGCACAGTTGGGTCCGCAGGCCTGGCTGCAACTGCCTTCGCTTTACTGGCTCTCGAGCGCGGATTGGATGACGAGCGCACTGTGCGCGGCCGGGACTCTGGCATCGCTGGCCTTGTTGCTGCGGGTGTGGCCAGCCTTGGCCGCGCTCACGGGTTTCGTGTGTTACCTGTCGCTCGAATACGGCGGACAGGTATTCATGCAATTCCAGTGGGATGCGCTGCTGGTTGAAACCCTGTTTCTTGCGTGCTTACTCAATCTTCGCTTCCGCACCGGCATTTGGCTGACCCGGCTATTGGTGTTTCGCTTCATGTTGCTGTCGGGCGCGGTCAAGCTGCTGTCGGGTGACCCGACCTGGCGGTCACTTACAGCACTGGATTTCCATTTCGAAACGCAGCCGCTGCCGACGGTTCTGGCCTGGTACGCACAGCAACTGCCAAAGGGATTGCTTCATGCCGGTGTTGCGGCGACGTTTGGCATCGAATTGCTGCTGCCGTTTTGCATATTTCTTGCCGCGCAATTTTCGATTGACGGCTGCGGCAGGGTTCGTTTTGCTGGAAGTGCTGATTCTGCTAAGCGGCAATTACAATTTTTTCAATTTGCTCACCATCGTGCTGTGTCTGGCGCTGCTCGACGATCGGGCGCTGGGCAAGCAATCGTCGCGGCCACAAAGTCGGACCACGGCAAGTGTCAAGTGGCGCGCGGTGCTGCTCGGCATGGCTTTGCTTGGCGCTTTGCAGATCCATGCCACGCTCAGCCGGGCAGATCTGCCGTCATGGGAGATCGGTGTATTGACGACGGTGCAGCCGCTGCAGATCGTGAACCGCTACGGGCTGTTTGCAGTGATGACCACGCAGCGCGATGAGCTGGTCGTCGAGGGCTCCGACGACGCAAAGACCTGGCAGGAGCTACCGTTCCGCTTCAAACCGCAACGCCTGGACCAGGCTCCGCGATGGGTTGCTCCTTATCAGCCGCGTCTGGACTGGCAGATGTGGTTTGCGGCCCTGACCGTGCCTCAAGGCGCACCCTGGTTCGATAATTTCGCAGCCCAGATTTTGCTCGGTTCGCCGCAGGTGGCAGCCCTGCTTGCGCCTTCACCCTTCGGCGACCGGCCGCCCCGTTACATCCGGGTCCGAAGCTATCGCTACCACTTCACATCGTTTGCCGAGCGCCGCCGATCGGGCGACTGGTGGCGGAGGGATCTGGTGGGCTTGTGGTATCCACCGGCGCGACTGTCCGATCCGGTCAGCCAGTCGGGCCGAAACGCAATTCCTGAGGACGGAAAGTGAACCGCTCCCGCAATCATCCGGGAGCGGCTTATGAAATCGTCAGATCCAGAGCTCCGTCCCGCCGGTAACCCGGACAGGACGGAACCCGGTCAAGCCTAGAACGAATACCTGACGTTGAGGCCGTACCACCGCGGTGGCTTGAAGGAAATCTCGTTACAGCCACACAGTGTCGCCAGATCGAAGCCCTGGATACCGATGCGCTCGTCGGTCACGTTGTTGACCAATGCCGCAATTTCCCAGTGCAAGTCTGACGACATCCAGGACCAGCGCAAATTCACCTCGGTGTAGTTATCAAACTTGTCAGCATCGAAATTGCGCAGGTTGTAGTAGTACTCATCGGAATAGGATGCGTTGACGGCCAGGGCCATGTTCCCGTTCATCGCATCCCAAGAGTACCGCAGCATGCCCATGGCCTGCAGTTCCGGCGCATAGTTGGGTTTCACGTCGCGCGTCGGCAGCGGGGAATTGATTCGCAATGGCACGTCCTTGACGGTCGCGTCAAAGGCGGAAATGGCAGAACATCACGTCCCAGCCGTCGGCCGGAGAGGACTGAATCTGGAACTCAGCTCCGTAATTGTCGGCATCGCTATTGATTACGACGCCGGCGACACCGGTAAACAGGAAGGTCTGGTAATCCTGGTAGTCGTAATAGAATGCATCCAGCGAGATGCGCGTCCTGCCGTCAGCCAGGGTCTTCTTTAAACCAGCTTCATAGGAATAAAGTACTTCTTTCTTGTAAGGCAGGAAAGAGTCCGGAACGCCCAGGCCGCCAGGCAGCGGGCCGTTGTAGCTGGCCGCCTTGACGCCTCGGTTCACACTGACATATACCAGCATGCTGTCGTCCGGTTTCCAGTTGAGCTGCAGCTTGCCGGCCCACAGCGGGTCGGACATGTCGTCCCTGTAGTAGGGATCCAGTCCGAGGAAATCCCTGCGGATATCGATGTAGGGTTCGCCCACGTTGATTGCGTAATTGCCCGGTGTTGCCAAGAAACCCTGCCGCATCTTGTAGTCTTTTTTCTCCTGGATGAAGCGCGCACCGGTGATCAAGGTCAGGTTGTCCGCAAGTTTCCATTCAGCCTGGCCGAAAATGGAATAGGATTTGGTCTTCAGCGTCGCCTGGACACCAATATCCGTACCACCGGGGAAAATGAGCACGCCGTTCGGGGGGCTGCCAAACAGTGCCGGCAGACTGTTGGCCGGCGCCTTCAGGCCATTATCGGAATCGGTGTCGATGTTCAGGTAGAACACACCCACTACCCAGGTCGCCATATCGTTCTCGCCGTTAAGGCGGAATTCCTGGGTAAAGCTGGTCGCATCGACGCCGGCATAGTTGGCCAGCTGATTGACCGGCGCGGAATCCACGTCAATGAATGAGCAGTTTCCAATAATCCTTGTAATCGGTGATCGACGTGAACGCGATGGTGTCGCTGATATCGTGTTCGATGCTGAAGGTTGACGCCCCAGTTTTCGGTCTTGGAATTGGTGCTTGAAAGCGAAATCGCCAGAGGTCGTGAAATCCTCGCCGTCCGGGTCGATGTAGCCGAAGAAATCACCGCCGGCTACCGGTCGGCCATAGGGAGGGCCAAAATTACCCGTATTCCCCTGATCCGATCCGAAATCGGATCCGTCGGCAGCGATGCCGGCACGCGTCTCATCAGGGCGCGGCATCGATGACATTGACCAGTTCGCCGGCACCACCAACGCCATCGAACACACCGATGGTGGGCTTGGACTGGTAGGGACCGGTCGCCATCACGCTCTTGGCATAGTTACCCGACAGGTTAATGAAGGTCGTCCCGCTGGGCTTGAACGACAAGGTGCCGCGCACCGCCCTGGTGTCGTCATCGCCCATGTCGGCGCCGGCGCCCGCACCGGGGGAATTTTCGGTGCCGGCACCAAACGTAGCCGGCACCCACCGCGCCATACGGATAGTTATTCTTAAGATAACCGTCGTGTTTGTTGTAATAGACCGCAACCCGGCCCGCAACGGTATCGTTGAACGGCCCACCTACCGCAGCCTCCAGCTTACCCTGGTTGGCATGAGCCGGGGAATCAAAGTAACCGTAAGTCAGATCGACATAGCCATCCACTTCCTCGAAATTGGGCTTGTTGCTGATGAACTGCACCAGGCCGCCGGTGGCGTTGCGGCCAAACAAGGTGCCTTGCGGGCCCTTGAGGATTTCCACGCGGTCGATGTCAAACACCGCGAAGGTTTGCGCCTGGGCGATGGCGATGTAGCCTTCGTCCAGGTAAACGGCGTTGGGGGACTCGATGATATCGTTGAAGTCGTTCTGGGTGACTCCACGAATCGAGTACTGCGTATTCTGGCCGGCGATGTTGCCGCTGATGTGTACACCCGGCGTAAAGGTAGCGACATCGTAGCTATTCGTGACTGAAAAAGCGCGCAGTTGTTCGCCGGACATTGCCGATATCGCGATGCCGACATCCTGCAGGTTTTCTTCGCGCTTCTGTGCCGTAACGGTGATTTCTTCCATCAAAACCTGCGCTGACGCTGGAAGCGCCAATATCAGGCCTACCGTGGAATAAATGATGGTCGAGAATATTCTGCTGGGTCTTTTCATGATGCTCCCTGTGCAATTGGCCTTTTGAATGTGGTGTTCGGGTAGATGGTCCAAAGTGACTCGCGAGAACTTATTATTAATGTAAATTGAACGCGAGTTTAACTGCAAGCGAGGCACAAGGAAAGACAAAAGACCCCTTGGGACTGTATTTCATTGACTGCGCTGCCGCAGGCAAAAGCAGGGAAGCGAGACCACTTTATGGCCGAAAAACGGTCAAACGCAACGAGGGATAGATCACCCCCACACAGACAAGCGATGTCAGGACTTCGATGGGTTGGTATGGCTTGAGCAGCCAGTGGGCGGAAAAAACCGCTGCAACAATGGCAATGACGCCGGCCCAATTGACCGCGGCCAGTTCCGGGGAAGCGGGCTTCAGGCGCGGGCTGACCACGTAGTAATCGAGGATGATGGTGGCGGCGAGGGCGCTGAGCAGCACGCCGAGCAGCCTGATCCAGGCTTCAACGAAGTGCAGGATTTCACCGTAAAGCATCCCCAGCGCGAAGAGCATTGGCGAGCACGACGAAGGTGATTCTGCCCGGTTTCCAGCGAAATACGGCGTCGAACAGGTTGGTCAGGCACAAAGACGAACTATAGGTATTGAGCACCTGGGCCTTGGCCTGGGCCAGTATCATCAGCACGAAGCCGAAAACGCCGCCAAAGACCATGAAAGTGGCTGCGATGCTGTCAGGGCTTTTCAATACCTGATGCCTGGCCGCTTCCAGCGGCAGGCCGGTGACATCCGTGAAGTAAGCCACCATGGCCGGCGCGGCGGATTTCATCAATATGCCGCCGATGGCCATCATGATCAGTGACTGGAAGAAAATGGCGATCATCGCGGCAGCCGCGACGTGCCCGGTGGACTTGCCGTAACGGCCAAAATCGGAGGTGTTCAGTGCCAGCGCGCAGGCCGGACCGATGAGCAGATTAAGCGCGAAGACAAACTTGTCGCCGTCGGAATGAATACCCATACCGGCCAGGGTCGCGGGATCCAGCTGACTGCCAAAATACAGCGTGCTGGCAAGGTCATCTCCGGCTCCCGAGAGGACCACCGACAGCATCCAGGCAAGCACGATGAGGAAGCCGATGATCATCAGCGAGGAGGTGCGCGTGACGGCCGAGAAGCCGAAAGCCGTAAGCAGAATCCAGCATGCAGTCATCCCACCGTAAAGCACAATGCGCGCGTGCCAGGCATCAGGCCAGTTCAGGAAAAACAGCAATCCCCGATACAGCAGCCCGTTTTCAACCGCCAGAAATCCGACAATCAGGAAGCCAAATATAAGGGATGCGAGCGCGGAACCACGCACGCCCAGGCCATATTTGCGTGTGATCAGCGTGCTGGAAAACCCGGTTTCAACGGCCACCCGCGCAATGCACCAGCCGAGCGTGCTGCCGATGGAAAAGGACACCAGGCCCTGCCAACAGGGCGATCTTGATGCCGGCGACAAAGCACACCACAGCACCGAAAAACATGATCACCAGCGTGGTGATCAAACCTACCGTGTTCCAGGAAATTTTCAGCCAGTTCTCACGCTCGCCGTCGGGCACGCGCTCGAGGGCGTGATCCTCGATGATTTTGCCAAGATTTTTTTCCATCATGCATCAAGCTCCCGACGCAATTGGGCTGATCGTCGTTCGTTCCGGACTGCCGTTTTGGCAAAAAACTGCTCTATATCAATTGAGTTCCCGTGCTTTGCGTTACGATGGTCTCGTTTTTACAGGCTGAACGCGATAAACTGCATTGAGACCGTCATTATGGTCCAATCCGAGTGAATACTGTAGACCAAACCGAGGTGAACCATGTATCCGGCTCCGTTCAATTACCATCGCGCGAACTCTCTCGATGAGGCCATCGGCATGTTGTCCGATATTGGCGAAGGCGCGCGCGTTCTCGCCGGCGGTCAGTCGCTGATTGTGCTGTTGAAGATGCGCTTTGACGAACCCTCGGATCTGGTGGACATCGGACGCATACCAAAGCTGGACCTGATTGACGACAGCGGTAACGAGGTGATGATTGGCGCGCTTGCAACGCACCGCCGCCTTGCCGCTTCTGCTCTGGCCAAGGCCATACCCATCATCGGCGATTGCGCCAACGGTATTGCCGATAACCAGGTGCGCACGCGTGGGACCATCGGCGGTTCGGTGGCCAGTGGCGATCCCAATTGCGACTGGCCGGTATTGCTGCACACGCTGGATGCGCAGGTCGATTGCCAGGGTCCGAATGGCAGCCGCACACTGGATATCAATGGTTTCGTCGAGGACTATTTCCAGACCGTGCTGAAGCAAGGCGAGATCGTCAAAAGCATACGCTTCAACAAACCGGGTTCCGGCAGCGGCGGCGCCTACTGCGGCTTCAAGCGCTGCGCTCCGGCCTATCCCACCGTTTCGGTCGGTGTGCACTTTTCCCTCAGTGGCCAGCAGGTAAAATCGGCCCGGATCGCGATTGGATCGGCCGGCCCGGTCGCGCGCCGCGTGCGGGAAGCAGAAGCGGAGCTTGAGGGCCACGGACTTACCGCCGACAGCATCAGCAAAGCGGCCGAAGCCGCAGCCGCCTCTTTGGAACCCGTTGAGGACCAGCGCGGATCGGCCGACTTCAAGCGCCGGGTGATCGTGGCGATGACACAGAAGGCGATCGGCATCGCCCAGCGGCGAGCCAATGGGGAAACCATCAAAAACGGGCCTGAGTACTACTGACATGAGCGAGAAAATCAGCATAACTGTTACCGTCAATGGCACACGTTTCGAGCGAAAGGTGGAGCCACGATTACTGCTGGTGCAATTGATTCGTGAAGAATTGCTTCTGACCGGCACCCATATCGGCTGCGATACCACTTATTGCGGCGCTTGCACCGTGTTATTGAACGGCGAGCCGGTCAAGTCCTGCACCGTGCTCGCCGTGCAGGCAGACGGTGGCGAGATTCGCACCGTCGAGGGCCTGGAACAGGACGGGAAGTTGCATCCATTACAGCAGGCTTTCTCCGAGCATCATGCATTGCAGTGCGGCTATTGCACGCCGGGCATGCTGATGTCGGCCTCGTACCTGTTGCAGAACAACCCCGACCCAAGCGCCGAGGAGATTCGCAAGGGCATCCAGGGCAATCTGTGCCGCTGCACCGGCTACAAGAACATATTCGAGGCGATTTCCGCTGCCGCGGAAACGATACGACAGGAATCCTGAATGGCTTACGACTTCGATGGTGAATTCACGGTGGAAACACCCCGCGATGAGGTGTTCGCGGTGCTGTCGCAAACGCAGAAGTTTGCGCCGATGCTGCCCAGCTACAAGTCACACGCGCTCAATGAGGACGGTTCCACCGATGTCGCGGTAGGCGTAGGTGTCGGCAAGATTCGCGGCACGGGCAAGGTCAATCTCGTCCTCGAAGAATCCGAGGAACCTGTTCGCGCCCGCTACGTAGGCAAAGGTCAGGTCATGGGCGGCGCCTTCAACATCGTCGCCGCGTTTGAACTGGAGGATGCAGGGCCAGGCAAGACACGCGTCAAATGGCATGGCGAGCTGTCGATGTTCGGCAAGCTGGTGTCACTGGCCGGCGGCCTGGTCAAACCGGTCGCGGAACGGGACATCAACCAGATGATTACCGCCATACAAGTCGAACTGGGTGGTGCGGAAGCCCCGGCGGCGGCCCCGGCTCCGGAACGCCGCCCCGGAATTTTCGCCCGCTTGCTTGGCTGGCTGAAAAGCCTTTTCGGCGGCGGCGCGGCAAAGTAAAACCCTTGCGCCGGAAGTTCGAAGTTCCGGCGCATCACGAAACTGAGGACAGGAATCATGGCTTGGGTAGGAAAATCTCTACAACGCAAAGAAGATGAGCGATTGATTCGCGGCAACGGCCTGTTCGTCGATGACGAAATGGCCGAGGGCATGTTGCACCTCTACATTTTGCGTTCCCCCTACGCACACGCGCGGATTCGCAGCATCGATACGTCGGCGGCAGAAGCACTGGAAGGCGTTGCCTGCGTTCTGACCGGCGAGGAAGTCAAGCAGCAGTGTGATCCCTTCATGCAGCTTGGCCCCGAGCCCTGCGACAAGATCATCGACTTGCCATTGGCCACCGACAAGGTGGTGTTCCAGGGCCAGCCCGTGGCCGCGGTCGCGGCGGAAACTGCCGCCATTGCGATGGATGCGGGGCTGATGATCGAGGTGGACTACGAGATGCTGGACGCGGTGGTAGACCCCGAAGCAGGCTCTCGAAGACAAAACCATCCTGCACGAAGGCGCCGGCACCAACCGCACCTGGAATGGCGTATTCGAATACGGCGAGGTCGACCAGGCGTTTGCCGATGCCGCGCACGTGGTGAAGATCGACCGCCTGCATTTTCACCGTTATGCCAGCACTCCTCTGGAAAACAATGGCGTCGTCGCCAGTTGGTCACGCCAGGGTGATATCGATTTCCTGTGCAACAATTCCTTCCCCGGATTTGCGCTGCAATTGCTGGCGCCCGGCCTGCGCGTGCCGGTGGAAAAGATCAGCGCCCGCAGTTACGACGTCGGCGGCAGCTTTGGCGTCAAGATCTGGAACTACGTCTATATGGCGCTGGCCGCACTGGCCTCGAAGAAGTGCCAGGGCCGCAAGGTAAAATGGTCCGAGATACGCACCGATCACCTGCTGGCCTCGGGTCACGGCAATGAGCGCACCTTCCTCGACACCGAGGTCGCGCTGGACAAAGATGGCGTCATCACCGGCATTCGCTCTCGTCACATCGACGACTGTGGCGCCTTCACGCGTTACGAGCCTCTGGGCTGTGTAATCTGGTCGCAGGTACTGCCGGCAACCTACAAACTGCGCAATATGCGCATCGATTTCACCCAGGTGGTCACCAACAAGTGTCCGGTGGTGCCAAACCGTGGCTACTCCCGCATGCAGCACCTGTGGTTCATGGAACGCGTGGTGGACCTCTGTGCCCACGAGCTGGGCATACCCGCAGATGAAATGCGCCTGAAGAATTACATCCGCGAATTTCCCTATGAGACCCCCAATGGCTGTGTCTATGACTCGGGCGACTATCCGAAAATGCTGGAGCAAGCCAAAACACTGATCGGCTGGGATGACTGGAAACAAAAGCAGGCCGAGGCACGCAAGGAGGGCCGCTGGTTGGGAATAGGAATCGGCACGACGCTGGATTCGGGCACCAACAATTTCGGTCAGGCGCAGATTATGAATCCGTATCTGCCGTTTTCGGGCAATTCGGAAGTGTGCAACATCATGCTCGACTTCGACGGCCGGGTGATCGTCATGCTGGGCACCGGACCGTCCGGACAGGGGCATGAAACCGCCACCTCCCAGGTCGTGGCCGACGAACTCAATATCGATCCCTCATTGATCAACGTACGGCCGGGTTTCAACACCGCCTGGAATACGTTTTCCGGCCATTCCGGAACCTATGCCAGCCAGTTTGCGGTGACCGGCCTGTCCGCGGTCCACGGCGCCTGCCAGAAACTGAAAGCCCAGATGCGGCAACTGGCCGCGTTTGCGCTGGAAGCCAACGAGGACGATCTTGAATTCGGCGTCGGCGAACAGGGGCCGCAACTCAAGGTCAAAGGCACGGACAAGGCCGTCAACTACTGGTACCTGAGCAACCTGGCGAACAGCAATAACGCCACGCTGGACGAAAGCCTGGCCGATGTGACCCTGAATGTTCGTCATGTCTACCGGCCGCCGTTCAAGGTGCCGGACACGAAGAAAAAGTTCGGCAACCTGACACTGACCTATGCCGCGCAATTGCACATTGCGGTCATCGAAGTGGACAAAGCAACCTGCAAGCCCAACATCCTCGCCTACGCCGCGGTCGATGATTGCGGCAACCTGGTCAATCCCCAGATCGCAGCCGGTCAGGTTCATGGCGCCACCGCGCACGGCATCGGCGCGGCGATTATGGAAACCTATGACTATGACGCGGGCGGCAACCTGCTGACTTCCACCTTCAGCGACTACTGCCCCATCACCTCGCTGAACATGCCGGATGTCAAGTACGGCCATATCGAAACGCCATCGCCATTCAGCTACAACGGCGCCAAGGGCATGGGTGAAGGCGGCGGCGCACCGCTGCACACGGTCTCGGCCGCACTGCAGGACGCGCTGCAGGGCACGGCATCATCATTGCTGATTCGCACCAGTCGGCGCCCAAGCTGTTCGAACTGATCAACGCACCCAGCCGGGAAAAAGGCGTCAGCCTCGAATCACACTAGGATCAAAGGGGTCAGAGTAACTTGCTGTGTTCACCCAGCAAGTTACTCTGACCCCTTGATCCCCTTGATCCTGACCCCTCAACTCCTGCCTTCAGGTTATGTAATAACTGGTCAACAGCCGGTTCTTCGGGCATGAGTTCTTTTAGCTTGAGCGCGTAGTCCCGTGCCGCTGCGGCATTGCCCGCATCGCGATTTATTGTCACTAGCGCCAACAGGATTTCGCTGTTTCCCGGGTACCGCTTGTGGGCTGCGGCCAGTTCCTGCAAGGCCAGGTCCGGCCGTCCGGTAGAATTCAAAGCGATGGCGTACACATAGCTGAAACGCGGCACTTCGGGTGCGGATTTCGCGGCATCGGCCAGATACACCAGGGCCTTGTCCAGTTGATGCTGGCGCGCCAAAGCCAGGCCCATCGCGTGTTTGAGCATGGCGCTGTCCGGGATGAGCTTGAGACCGGCGGCCAGCAAGTCCGTTGCTTCCTGATCCCTGTGCCTGCCGGCAAGGAGATGTGACAGGTTGACATAGGCTGGCTCAAAACGAGCCTGCAGGTGCAGGGCGGTACGATAAGCCTTTTCAGCCTCATCCGGGCGGCCCAGATCAGCATAGAGGTTGCCCAGGTTCACCTGGCTCTCGGGGCGTTCCGCATTGAACCGCTGCGCTGCGATGTATTCGTCAATGCCCCGCTGCAACAGCTTTTGTTGCTCCGCTTCGAGATTTCCGGCCGGAATGCCGGAGAGCAAACGCGCAGCTTCTATCCTGATGGCTTTACGTTCATCCGCAAGCAGAGGAAAAGCCATCACCTTTACCGCTGGCGGCAATGCGTCCAGTGCTGCAAGCGCCCCCGATCGTTCCAGTGGCGAGCCCTCGGCCAGCGCCTGACGCAATAGCTGCACTGACGTTTGGTCCGGGTTGATATCGAGGTGCAGGTATGCCGTTGCCCGTGCGATTTCCGGTTGTGATTTATCTGCCAGGAATTCCTGCAATAAACGCCGCGCTTCAGCTTGCTGCGTCCTGGCGGCGTTGAACGGCCGCGCATAGCGTTGTAGTCCCGCGGCGTCGTGCCCATACCAGGTCCGAAGCTGCTCTGCCGCCCACGCAGGCGATTGGTCTGAATGGCAATGGTTGCAGGCATTGGGAGTGCCGATGGCCTGGGTCAGATCCGGCCGCGGAACCCGCATGCTGTGATCCCTTCGCGCATCCACCACCATGTAGGTTTTGTCCGGCATGTGGCACTGGATACAACTGCTGCCGGCGGAACCGGCTGGATGAAAATGGTGCGATTTGCTGGCATACCGCTCGGTGGAATGACATTGCCCGCAGACCTGGTCTGCGGGCAATTTCAAGCGGCCACTGTGGGGGTCATGACAGTCGGAACAGGTAACCCCGGCTCGGTACATTGCGCTTTGCAGAAATGAACCCCAGACATAGACTTCATCCTCGATCTGGCCGTCGGCGTGATACAGCCCTTCGGTCAGCAGCGCCGGAACGTAGGCATCCATAAGCGGCTGACCCGGTGCCCAGTCATCGCTGATCTGCGAGCGGCGGCTGTGGCATTGCGCGCACACCTCGATTTCAGTGTCGGTCGTCTTGACCGCGGAGCGCCTGGGCTTGCCGCTGCTCGCATCCAGCGGCCAGGAAACGCCCTTGCGTTCATCGAAGCGGACGGTCAGGCCCATGTTGCCGGGATTTGTCTCCCGTTCGGCCGCGGGTTGCTGACTCCATTGCACGTGTTGTTCCCCGGGACCGTGGCAGGCTTCGCAACTGACGTCGATTTCCGACCAGGTGGTTTTATAACTTTCCGATGCGGCGTGGTAGTTCTTATTGAGATCGGTGGAATGGCAGTCCGCGCACATGTAATTCCAGTTCAGGTTGGGTCCGGTCCAGTGCAGCACATCGCCCGCATGGCTTTCCACATCGGGATGCAGCGCGAACCAGCGTTGCCCGCCCTCGGCCGCGGGCCGGCTGTCCCAGGCGATGTCCAGCGCCTGCAGGCGGCCACCGGGAAATTCCACCAGGTATTGCTGCAGTGGATAAACGCCAAAAGTGTATTTGACCGGGTAGTCATGCACTTCACCGTCCGGCCCATCGGTGCGAACCATGAAACGGCCGTCCTTGCGGTAGAACAGGGTTTCGACCCCAAAGTGCTTGAGGCGGGCCGAATTGAAATCACCCAGCACGGATGTGTCAGAGACCTCCATCATCGCGCGATCATGGTCAGAGCCGCGCCACGCGGCGGCCTGCGCCTTATGACAGCCGAAACACACCTTGCCACCGACATAGGATGGCTCCGGCTCCATGGCCTTTGCGGTTAAAATCGGCAGCAGCAGGAGGGCGCAAATGAGGGGTATGAGTTTGCCCGGCCCTGGACCGTGCCTTTCGCCTCTGTCAATCATCAGTGCTTCGCAGTTGGCCCACACATTACAATATGATGCGATTATATGGGTTTGGTGGCGGCGATAACCACGACCCGAACGTTTTACGGATATGCCGATACGGGTCAGTGATTTTTGGGATCAGGACATGCGGGTAAAAATCCACAAATTGTTCGAAATCTTCCTGCGGGCACACGCTGCGCAACCCAGGGCGTCGATTGTCCATTCGCTGGCCGATCCTCCCCTGCTGGGTGAATTCCTCGACGAACTGGACCCGAAGCTGAGTCTGGACTGGTCCGGCCAGTCCTTCCAGGGCTTACCCTCATTGCGGGAAAAAGTGGTTACGCGCTGGGGTTATGCACCGGCGTGCGATGCACAAGACGTATTGATCACCGCCGGTACGGCCGAGGCCAATTTCCTCGCCATCAGCAATCTGCTGCAACCGGGCGATGAAATGATCGTGGATGTGCCTGGCTGGCCGCAACCGCTGGTGCTGGGGGAAGCCGTTGGCGCCAGCATAAAGAAACTGGTACGCGATGAAACAGCGGATTGGGCATTCGATTTCGATCAGCTGGCGGAACTGATCTCACCCGCAACCAAACTCATTTTCATCTGCAATCCCAACAATCCGACAGGTCATGTGCTGGATGAAGCAGGCCTGAAACGGGTGGCTGAACTGGCAGACCGGGTAGGCGCCTGGGTGCTGACCGACGAGGTCTACCGGGGCATGGAATGGGATGTTCAAACAACGCCGCGCATCGCCAGCCTGTATGACCGGGGAATCAGCACCGGCAGCGTGTCGAAAGTGTTGGGCTTACAAGGCTTGAGAACGGGCTGGATGATTTGTCGCGACCGGCAGCTACTGTTTGATTCCATGGTCTTGCGCGAGGACACCAGCGAAATCATGAATATCATGGGCGAAGCCATTGCCGATATTGCCCTGGGGGAAAAGCGATTCGCAGCAGCGGTCGGGAAGGCCAAACGGGATGGCGCAAGGAATCTGGACCTGATCGACGCGTTTGTTCAGGGCTGTCCGGAACTCGGCTGGGTCCGGCCTCGGGCAGGATTGATCGGTTTTTGCCGCCTGAACGCGGATATCACTGCGGAAGAGTTGTCGCAGCAATTGCTGGCATCGCCATACAGTACCTTTGTGATGCCCGGCAGCGCCTACGGTTTCCCGCAACACCTGCGCGTGGGTGCCGGGGGCGGTGACAGCGCAGCAATCGAAAACGGCCTGGAGGCGCTGGACAATTTTTTCGGCAGCCGCTTGGACGCGGGAAAACGCCCATGATCAAGATCGACTTGCGTTCCGATACCTTCACCCTGCCGGATTCCGGCATGCGCCAGGCCATTTATCAGGCAGAAGTTGGAAACTCGGGCTATGGTGAGGATCCGTCGGTGAATCGGCTGGAATCTGAAATGGCCGAATACTTCGGTGTGGAAGCTGGGGCCTATATGCCCTCAGCCACCATGACGGGACAAATTGCAATTCGCCTCTGGAGCAAGCCTGGCGATACGGTGCTGATCGAAGAATACGGTCACAACCATTATTTTGAAACCGGCTCGATGGCGGCCATCTCCGGCACACAGGCATGGTTACTTCCAGGTAGCAGAGGAATCCTTGCACCGGAATGCATCGAGGCAGCTATTGATCAACCTGTAGACCCCGACGCACACATTTCGTTGATCGTGCTGGAGAACACCTCGAATTTTGGCGGCGGCACGATTTATCCACAACACACCCTGGATGCCATTTTCGCGCTAGCCGCGCAGCGTGGATTGCCAGTCCATATTGATGGGGCGCGCATCTGGAATGCCATCATTGCGAGCGGGTGTGACCCCGGACAGCAAATCCAGGCCGAAGGATCCATGTCGGTGTGTTTCTCCAAGGGACTGGGCGCACCCATGGGCGCCATATTGCTGGGGCCAGCTGAATTTATAAAGGAGGCCCGCCGCATTCAGTGTATGCTCGGTGGTGTGATGCGCCAGGTCGGTTTCATGGCGGCGGCTGCGTTATACGGTTTTCACCACAACCTGCATCGCCTGGCGGAGGACCACGCCAATTGCATGCTTATGGCACAGCGCCTGGCCGGCCATCCCGCTTTGGAGATCGACCTTGCAGGCGTGCAGACCAATATCCTTTATTGCCACGTAAAGGCTGGACCCGGACGCACAGCCAAACTGGTCGAGGAGCTCGCACAACAGGGAATAGGGGCGCTGGCGGTTGGTCCACTGTTACGGCTGGTCACCAGCCTGAATGTTACGGCGGAGGAGTGTCAACTCGCAGCCGAAACCATCGACCGGCTGCTGACGGAAACTGCATAAACGGAAGACCCAACCATGACCAGAAATCCCATGCCGGTATGGCGTGTCAACGCGTTTACCACCACTCCATTTACCGGCAACCCCGCCGGCGTGGTGCCCGATGGCGATGGCCTGTCGGAAGAACTGATGCTCTCAATCGCCCGGGAGCTGAACGATGTTTCCGAAACCGTATTCATCTGTCGGCCGGAAACCGACGCTGCGGATGTGCGCTTCCGCTTTTTCACCAAAACCACCGAGGTGGATCTGTGCGGCCACGCGACGATATCCGCGCTGTTCACACTGGCCTGGCTCAAACGCATAGAGGAAGCAAGTGGACCGACGATCATCCGCGCCGAAACCCCGGTGGGTGTGCTGGAACTGGGCATGCAATTCGAGCACGGCAAGCCCGCCTGGGCCTCGATGGAGCAACTGGAACCGCAAATTCATGAAGCGCCCGGCGCAGACCGGGTGCCCGACATCCTGGGCCTGCCCGCTTCCGCCCTGTCCGATCAATTGAAGATGGGCTGCGCCAGCAGCGGGCTGTGGGCCTGTTTTGTGCCGCTTAGGGATCTTTCTTCCCTGCAGAAGGTGCGGATAGACAGTGCACAAATCGAACAGATCTGGCCGGACAATCCCGGGTTCAGCGGGGTCTATCCCTTTGTGTTGATCGATGAAAACACCACGCAGGGGCGTTTTTTCTCGCCGCCGAAATACGGCATTTTCGAGGATCCCGTCACCGGTACCGCGTGCGGAGCACTGGGCGCCTGGCTGATGGATCAGGGCTGTTTGCCGCCGGATGGTGAATTACTGGCGCGGCAGGGTTTCGAGATGGGCCGGGGTGGCCAGGTCAAGGTGCGCCGTAACGCCAATGGCAAGATGTTGATACAAGGACAGGCGGTGGCCGTATTGCGGGGTGACATAACGCCGGGTTAATTCTGCACAGACGAGGCGTCGACAGGCACGCAGCGCACCTCACTGTTGACCGAGTTGGCAATTAAACACTGCTCGTGCGCGTCAGGGTGCATCGCGGCATTCTTGCCCATCAGGCCCGTCGCTTCGTCCCGGTAGCTCTCGACCACAAAGCCCTGTTTGGCGGCGAATGATTCTTCAGCTTGTGTTCCACATCCTTTTCTGACGACTCGCATGAGCTCCCGCGAATTTATGAAACATCCGGGGTAAATTTGGTATCGTTCCAGATTGGTAAGCTGCATGCGGCTCATGATGGAGCAAATAATGTACGCAATTCGCTATCACGAAACAGGGGAACCTGATGTCTTAAAATGGGAAGAAGTTGACGTGCCCGATCCGGGGCCCGGAGAGGTGCGGATAAGGAATACTGCAATCGGCGTCAATATGAAGGAAATCGGAGAGCGCCAAGGGGATTACCCCAGCCCACCATTACCCACAATTCCTGGAATAGAAGCGGCGGCAGTAGTCATGGATGTCGGCGATGGCGTGAGCGAATTTAAACCTGGTGATCGTATTGGCTATGCAACCATGCCTACCGGCAGTTATTGCAACGAACGGGTATTGCCGGCGGATCGTTTGATTGCGATCCCGGATGGGATAGGCGATGAAACCATTGCCGCAGGCCTGCATAAAGGAATGACGGTCCGTTATCTGGTCAGGAAAACATTCCCAATCCGGCGTGGTGATACCGTGTTGGTGCATGCCGCAGCTGGTGGTACCGGGTCATTGTTGTGCCAGTGGGCAAAGCATTTGGGTGCAACGGTCATTGGTACGGTTAGTTCTGAGGTGAAAGCGGACTTCGCCAGGCAAAATGGTTGTGATTTCCCAATTATCTATACACATGAAGATTTTGCAGCGCGTGTCAAGGAAATCACTGGTGGAGCCGGTTTACCCGTGGTATATGATTCAGTTGGCGCCGATACGTTCAGCAAGTCTCTGGAGTGCCTGGATGAGCTTGGCACAATGGTATTGTATGGCATCGCCTCCGGCCATCCGCCTCCACTCGAATTGATGAAATTCGATATATGGAAATCCTACTTCTACACACGGCCATCATTCTTTGTTCATACACGCCGGCGGGAAGATCTGGTGGCCAGCGCTAATGATCTTTTTGCGCTGCTTAAATGCGGTACCATAAAAGTGCGGATTGCAGCAAAATTCCCTCTCCGCGAGGCGGCTGAAGCACATCGCCTGGTTGCTACGCGGTCAACTGTCGGTTCTATTGTCTTAATACCCTAGTGTACTGTCCCGCAAATACCTTCACCAATTCGCTGGTCTTTTTCGCCCCTGGCAGCGTTGCTCGTCCTTATGTGGGGCCTGCCACACGGCGTCCTCGCGCCTTGCCAGGAGCGAAAAATCCGGCGCGACTTAGCAAACCTATTTACGGGACAGTACACTAGCACTCACCTTTAATCGATGATAGAGCTACACAACCTTTCGATTGGTCCCAGCAGGCAGCCGGCGCCGTTTGAATGGACTTGTTGAATAATTCATCTTGTAATTGCGCCCGTGGGACACTTAACTTGTCAGCACTTTCGTCATGGAAGCCAGAATGAAAATCGTTTGTCTTGGGGGGGGGCCTGCTTCTCTCTATTTTTCAATATTGATGAAAAAGGCTAATCCAGCGTATGAGATTACCGTGATCGAACGCGGACAACGCGATTCTACATGGGGTTTTGGCGTGGTATTTTCAGATGACACATTAAAAGGCTTTATGGAGGCTGATGCACCCACCTACAAAAGGATCGTTGAGCAGTTCGCCTACTGGGGTGGAATTGATGTTTCTATCAATGGCAGGACTATTCATTCGAGTGGCCATGGATTCTGTGGAATGTCCCGACTCAAGTTGTTGAATATATTTCACGATTCTTGTGAAAAACTGGGGGTTGAGCTTCGGTTCAACACGGATATCACCGACATTAAGCAGTTACAGATGGAAAACTATGATTTGGTGGTTGCGGGCGATGGGGTCAGTTCAATTCTGCGTGAAGAATACAAAGAACATTTTGGTACCACCGTGGATGTAAGAGCGAACAAGTATTGTTGGCTGGCGACCACGCTGCCGCTGGATGACTTTAACTTTATCTTCAAAAAGAACCAACATGGATGGTGGTGGGTGCACGCGTACCGTTATGAGGAGGGAACCACAACCTGGATTGCGGAGTGCAGCGAACAGGCCTGGCTGAGCGCAGGCTTGGACAAGGCCTCAGAGACCGATACCAAGGCATACCTGGAAACCGTGTTCGCCGAAGAGCTGAAAGGGCATCCGCTGATCACCAACCGTTCCATTTGGAGAAACTTCCCGGTCATTCATAACGAAAATCTTTATTATGAAAACATCGTGTTACTGGGCGATGCGGGCAGATCAGCCCATTTTTCCATTGGCTCGGGCACCAAGTTGGCTATGGAAGATGCGATTACACTGGCCAATTGTTTCCAGGAACATAATGGTAAAGTCCGACATGCGTTGGAGGCCTACCAGACTATTCGCAAACCCGAAGCCGATCGGCTGCAGCGTACCGCAATCGTCAGTCTCAGTTGGTTTGAGCATATAGATCGCTATGCACAGGTGCAGGACATTGAGCAGTTTGCATTCAACATGCTCGTTCGCTCCAAACGAATAACCTATGAAAATTTGCGACTGCGTGATCCCCAATATATCAAGTCTGTTGATCGGTGGTTTGCACAACATACCAAAAAAGTTACGGGTTTCGATGATATCGATACAGACCACCCTGTAGCGCCTATTTTTCAGCCATTCAAAATCGGAACGATGCGCGTTGGAAACCGCATTGCCTTATCGGCAATGTGTCAATATTGTGCGCGGGATGGCATCCCCACTGACTGGCATTTTGTGCATTATGGTGCGCGTGCGGTGGGCGGCGTCGGAATTTTGCATACCGAGATGCTGTGCATTTCACCCGACGCTCGAATTACCCCTGGATGTGCCGGCATATGGAGCGATGAGCAAACTCAAAAATGGCGGCATACGGTTGATTTTATTCATGCGAACACGAAGGCAAAAGTATGTGCGCAAATGGGCCATGCTGGGCGCAAAGGCGCCACTTGTGTGCCCTCCAAGGGTGGAATAGACCAACCGCTCTTCGAAGGAGCCTGGGAAATTGTTGCTGCATCTCCAATACCTTACCTGGAAAACAGCCAGGTGCCTCGTGAAATCGGGGTTTCAGAGATGCACAAGGTGGTGGCCGATTTTGTCAAGGCCGCAAAGAACGCGGATCAGGCGGATTTTGACATGGTGGAAATCCACATGGCCCATGGTTATTTGCTTTCCGGCTTTATTAGCCCCGTCACCAACCATCGAAAGGATGAATATGGCGGTAAGTTGGAGCAACGCATGAAATTCCCGCTGATCGTACTGGATGCCATTCGTGAGGTGTGGCCCTCACAGAAGCCGATTTCGGTGCGTATTTCTGCGACTGACTGGGTGGAAGACGGTTTGTCGAATGAGAACATGTTGGCGATGGCAACGCTCCTGAGAGAACATGGCGTGGACGTGATCAATGTCTCAACCGGGCAAGTTACCAAGGCTGAAAACCCGATCTATGGCCGGATGTTTCAAGCGCCCTTTGCCGACCAGATACGTAACGAAGTAGGCATTCCAACCATTGTAGCCGGCAATATCACCACCGCTGATCAATGTAATACCTTGGTGGCGGCTGGTCGTACAGATATCGTAGCGCTGGGGCGCGTCATGATGAATGAACCTCAGTTCGTGTTGAATGCGGCTGCGCACTACGGTTACAACCAGCAATTTTGGCCCGATCAATATCAATCGGGTAAATTTTTGGCAGAAATAATGGCCGAAAAGCTTAATCAGGAAAACCTGGAGTTACGCGTCGCTGCCAAGCCACCGAATCCTGTTGAAGCTCTCGCAATAGCCGCGGCCCGGAGTGAAGTCCTGCAGGATTAAATCGATTTCAGGGTAAGGCTTTGAATGGTTACGACAAACAGGAGCCGGCTGAACCCTCTGGATTCCAGGATGCTGCCCTTCTGTCGAAGACCAAACATGCAGCCGGATAGCTGCGCTCTGCCGTTCATGAGTTGTTCGGCTTGGTTGCCTTAAAGCAAGGAAATCGACATGTCATTACGGGGAAAACATGCGGTGGTTACCGGAGCAGGCCGGGGTATTGGTGCCTGTATTGCAGCCCGATTGGCAGCGGCTGGGTGCCGGGTAACCCTGATGGGGAGAAACAAGGCGCTTTTGCAGTGTTCTGCGGCAACCCTACCCGGTGCACTAGCTGTGCAATGCGATGTGACGAGTGAGGAAGCAGTGGTCTCGGCCTTTGCCATAGCAGTGGATCATCAGGGCGTTGTCGATATTCTGGTCAATAATGCAGGTGCGGCCAAATCAGCACCTTTCCATAAGACCAGGAAAGCGGATTTGCAACACATGCTGGATGTCAATCTGTTAGGCCCGTTTCTCTGCACGCAGCAGGTGATTAAACCCATGGTGAAACAGGGCTATGGGCGGATTATCAATATTGCGAGTACTGCTGCGCTAAAAGGCTATGCCTATGTTTCCGCTTACGCAGCGGCAAAACACGGAGTGTTGGGGCTGACCAGATGCCTCGCGCTGGAAGTGGCCGAACACGGGGTCACAGTTAACGCCGTCTGTCCGGGCTATACCGAAACAGATATGCTGCGCGAATCCATCGAAAATATCACCCAACAGACGCGGCGGTCCGCTGAGGAGGCGCGTGAGGATCTGGCCAGAGGTAACCCTCAAAAGCGCATGATACAACCGGCCGAGGTAGCCAGCGTAGTAGCCTGGCTGTGCGAGGCTGATTCTGCATCGATCACCGGACAAGCGATCGCTGTCGCCGGCGGAGAAATCATGTAGCTAAATGGCCTGAATAAGCGATCATGCTTCTGTAGCTTACCAACTCATTTGGACCCTTTATTTTGCAAGAGATAAATTATGAAACTGGAAGATTATCAAGCACAGCACATTTCATGGGAAGTTGATGGTGCGGTTGCCAGCATATCGCTCAACTGTCCCGAACGTAAAAACCCATTGACCTTCGAGTCTTATGCCGAGTTGCGGGATCTATTTCGTAAGCTCGTCTATACCGAAGATATCAAAGCACTGGTATTCAAAAGTAATGGCGGCAATTTCTGCTCCGGTGGTGATGTCCACGACATTATTGGCCCGCTGGTAAAAATGAGCATGAAAGAATTATTGCAATTTACTCGTATGACAGGTGATTTGATCAAGGCCATCCGGGCTTGCCCTCAACCTGTAATTGCCGCCATAGACGGCGTTTGTGTTGGGGCGGGCGCTTGTGTCGCCATGGCCTGCGATCTGCGTTACGGTACCGCAGAATCCAAGGTCGCGTTCCTGTTTACACGCGTGGGCCTGGCGGGTTGTGATATGGGTGCCTGCGCCATGCTGCCGCGCATTGTCGGCCAGGGAAGGGCTTCGGAATTGCTGTTCAGCGGTCGCGCCATGAGTGGTAATGAGGCAGAACGATGGGGGTTTTTCAACCAGCTTTGTAGTTCTGACAGCGTTTACCAGGAATCCCTGGCTATGGCGAAACGGTTAGCACAAGGTCCCACTTTCGCTAACAGCATGACCAAGACCATGTTGGATCAAGAGTGGAATATGGGGATTGAACAGGCCATCGAAGCAGAAGCCCAGGCGCAGGCTATCTGTATGCAGACACGGGATTTTGAGCGTGCGTACCATGCCTTCCTCAATAAGGAAAGACCTGATTTTTTGGGCAATTGACGATGGACAAAACATTTTTAGATTGGCCCTTTTTTGAACATCCTCATCGGAAATTGGCGCAGGAAGTTGAAGCTTGGGCCAGCGCGAACCTGTCCGCTATCAGCCAGAAACACCGTGATGTGGACGAAGTATGCCGCCAATTGCTTAAAAAACTGGCTGTTGGTGGCTGGTTACGCTACTCGGTTCCAGCCAAATTCGGCGGAGCGTTACCGAAGCTGGATGTCCGCAGTCTCTGCCTGATTCGCGAGATATTGGCCTGCCATTTGGGGCTGGCGGATTTTGTCTTTGCCATGCAAGGGCTGGGCAGCGGTCCCATTTCACTCTTTGGTAGTGACAAGCTTTGCGCCCGGTATTTGCCAGCCGTAAGACAAGGTGCAAAGTGCGCTGCATTTGCGCTCTCTGAACCTGGTGCTGGCTCGGATGTTGGCGCCATGAGTACAACTGCGGTGCTGGACGGTGATGAATATGTTTTGAATGGCTGCAAAACCTGGGTATCCAATGGTGGTATCGCCGATTTTTATGCGGTATTCGCCCGTGATGACAAGTCGTCAGGTTCCAGCGGTATCAGTTGTTTTGTCGTGGATGCCAATGTTCCGGGATTTGAAGTCGCAGAACGCATTGATCTCGTTGCACCCCATCCGATGGCAAAATTGACCTTCGACAATTGCCGCATCCACAAAGATCAGCTCGTCGGTGAACCGGGCTCAGGTTTTAAAATTGCGATGGCCACGTTGGATGTTTTCCGGTCAACAGTGGGGGCAGCAGCGCTGGGGTTTGCGCGTCGTGCGCTGGATGAGGCGGCCAATTATACTAAACAACGAGAAATGTTTGGTGGTCGGCTGGCCGATTTGCAATTGACGCAAGCAAGTATCGCTGACATGGCGATAGACATAGATGCCAGCGCCCTGCTGGTTTATCGCTCCGCTTGGACGAAAGACTGTATCGCTGAGCGGGTAACGCGAGAGGCTGCAATCGCGAAATTTTATGCCACCGAAGCGGCGCAACGCATCATCGACAAAGCGTTGCAACTGCATGGTGGCCTTGGTGTGGTTTCAGGAATGCCGGTGGAAGTGCTCTACCGCGAAATACGAGCACTGCGGATTTATGAAGGCGCTTCAGAAGTCCAGAAAATCATTATTGCCGGACAGGTGCTATCAGCCAATTAGTAACACTTGAGTGCAATTTAGGGAAACTCTGAATAAATTTAAGAGGTCCCCCAAGAAATTCGCGAGGTTGAAAATATGCCCAGAACGCTACAACCCCCAGGCTGGAAAAGGCCCAGGGGATATGCCTTTGGAATCGCGGGATCCGGAGAAATCATCTGTGTCGGTGGGCAGGTTGGCTGGAATGAAGACTATGTCTTTGAGTCGACGAACTTCGTAGAGCAGGCGAAACAAGCATTAAAGAACGTTGTTGCGGTACTGGCAGAAGCCGGTTCCGAGCCGTCTCATATCGCCCGCATGACATGGTACGTTACAAATAAACAAGAGTATCTTTCTTCTTACAAAGAGCTTGGATTAGCTTACCAGGAGGTTATGGGTAAGCACTACCCGGCCATGACAGCGATAGAGGTTAAGGCGCTGATGGAAGACCAAGCCAAGCTGGAAATAGAGGTAACAGCAATAAAACCTGCCAGTCAGAAGGCAGCTCACGAGCACGCAATGGATTAATCCGGAAATCCGCCCTCTGTATTACACGGGGCGCCGGATTCATACAGTTTAGTTTCCGATTTAACTGGGTTTTAAGTATAGGGAATCACTTCATCCGCAAAGCGCCGCAGGGTAGTTGCAGCTCCCTCCTCATCCTGGGATGTAATGAAAATTGAAATTTCGGTGATACCCGCTTGTTTCAACTCATGCGCCTTTTCAATACAGTCTTCCGGCGTACCAGCGATACAGCATTTCATAGCCACCTCGTCCGGAATCAGCTCACGATGCTTGGCGGTCAAATCAAGGTGTTGGTAAAACTTGTAGGATTCCGACACTTTTCTCACCACATCAGCATGATCAGCGCCCAGAGTATCCGGCAGCCAGGGCTTGCGGGCAATGTTGCGCGCCGCAGTGGGCCGCACTTTATCCAGCGCCTTTTTTCTGTCCTCGTTGATCGCTGCATCAATGGCGGCGATGAATCGCAGCGAAGAAGGATCCTTGCCTGCTTTTTCAGCGGCTTCAGTTGCGACTCTTACCGTTACACTTGCTCCCTCGGCATTGCCCCCCATATGGCCGTCCACAATCACACCCTGGCAAATTTCTCCTGCCAACCGTACCGATTTCGGACCCATGCATGCCAATTGAATAGGAATATCCTTACCACCGAACTCCGTGCCCAAAACCCGTACCCGTGTCTCCTGGCCCCAGGTATTCTCACGAGCATCGGCCCCCCATCGTAAAGCGTCCACTTCCTTGCCATCGAGTAGCGCCCGAATAAACTCTATTCGTTCACGCATCGTGCCAAGCTTTGCGGGGGACAAACCCGCGGTGCGGACCGATGAGTCACCGGCCCCAATACCCAATACCGCGCGGCCTTCACTGAGGATATTTACCGAATTGATTGCATTGGCAGTAACCGCCGGGTGCCGCGTTACCGGATTGGTGACACCAGGGCCAAGGTGAATCCGGCTGGTGGCAGTAACACAAGCTCCCAGCGTCACCCATACGTCATTCCAAATCATCTGTGAATCACCCAGATAGGCAGTTTCAAAACCGCACTCTTCGGCCAATTGCACCAAACGTATCACCGGTGCAATCGTATTTCCTGAGTGCGGCCACACCATGCAGCTGAATTTCATGTCTACTTGCTCCCCATGTGCTAGTGTCCTGTCCCACAAACACCTTCATCAATTCGATGGTCTTTGTCGTCGATGAGTTCGAGCAGTACACCATTCATTTTTTTGGGGTGAATAAAGGCAAACTCAGCATCACGAAAAGGCCGAGGTCCCTCAAGTAATGGATAATCCATATTTTTCAATTCTTCCATTGACGCACGGGTACTGTCTACATTCAAGCTGACCAGCATGACACCTTCGCCATTTTTTTCTATGAATTTGGCGACATCGCCATCAGGCGCCGTTGACTCCATCAGCTCAAAGCCCACTTCGCCAAGCCAATATCTGAAAACTTTGATCTTCTCCGGCTCATCAACATACGAGTCATCGGGCCCACTCTTTCCCAATACCGGCTCCCAAGTCTTACGCGCCTGCTCGAGATTTCTAACGGCGACACAGATGTGATCGACTTTATTGATTTTCATCTAGTGGTCCTCTATTGGCTGAGTATCAATACCTTCTTTATTATCCGGCAAATACTTCCGATTTAATACAGTAATGACAATTGGGGAACTCCCGCCCCCGGTAGTTAGCGGATTGTCGTGCATGCCACAATGCTCAAACAACAGACTGGGCTTTCAGACAACCTATGAAGTCTTTTCCAACTCCAGGGCTTCGCTAACTCTCGCACTTAACAGCTGAATCCAAGATGCTTTGGGAGCACTTGCATTATTAGGTCTGGAAAGCTAGAAGCAATGTTGCCATCCGTTCTAGAATATGCAGGCAAAACTCCTGCGCCCGGCCCGACAGCATGACTGACGAGAAAAAAAAACATCTGGCAAACTATGTCGGTGGTGAATTTGTAACCACCAGCAAACATTTTACCAATACCAATCCGGTAGACGGCAGTGTCGTATGCACGATGTCCGAAGCCGACAGCTCGCTCGTTGACGCGGCCGTCAGCGCGGCGCGTGCGGCGTTGCAAGGCGAGTGGGGGAAATTATCCGTGGACCAGCGCAGCGCCCTGCTGCATAAAGTGGCGGACGGCATCGAACGACGATTTGATGAATTCGTAAACGCGGAGATTGACGATACCGGGAAGCCGCTGTCGCAAGCCGCAACCATCGATATCCCGCGCAGCGTGGCCAATTTCCATTTTTTCGCCGACCTGATCAAGACCAACCGGGATGAGGCTTATAACACGACCACACCTGACGGTCGGGGCGCACTAAACTATACCGTGCGCAAACCGCTGGGCGTGGTCGGCGTCATCTCCCCCTGGAATCTACCCTTGCTGTTATTGACCTGGAAGGTGGCGCCCGCCATGGCCGCAGGTAATGCCGTGGTTGCGAAGCCTTCGGAAGAGACCCCTTCCAGTGCCACCCTATTGGCTGAAGTAATGCGGGATGTGGGAATACCAGTAGGCGCATTCAACCTCGTGCACGGCTTTGGACCGAACTCCGCGGGAGAATTCATCACCGCGCACCCGGGCATTGACGCCATCACGTTTACTGGCGAGTCTGCCACTGGCTCCGCCATCATGAAGGCGGCGGCCGATTCAGTGAAATCGATCTCGTTTGAACTGGGCGGCAAGAACCCGGCGATCATCTTCGCCGATGCGGATATCAATGCAGCAATTGCCGGCACGGCGCGTTCAACCTTCCTTAACTGCGGCCAGGTTTGTTTGTGTTCGGAACGGGTGTACGTCCAGCGACCGGTATTTGACAGATTTGTTGACGGACTCAGGATACAGGCCGAAACATTGCGCCCGGGCCGGCCGTACGACGAAGGCACCTCAATCGGCCCCCTCATCTCCAGGCAGCATCGTGACAAGGTCCTGTCCTACTTCGAACTGGCCCGCAGAGAAGGAGCGACGGTGGTATGCGGCGGTGGCATACCAGAATTTTGTGACGAGCGGGACAACGGCGCATTTATCCAACCCACGATCTGGACCGGGCTGGCCGAGACCGCCCGCTGCGTCAAAGAGGAAATCTTTGGTCCGGTCTGTCATGTGGCGCCTTTTGACACCGAAGAAGAGGTTATTGCCATGGCTAATGCCAGCCGCTATGGCCTGGCCTGCGCGCTCTGGACCGGCAGCCTGCAGCGGGCTCATCGGCTTGCGCCGCGGATCGAAGCCGGTATTGTCTGGGTAAATACCTGGTATTTACGGGATCTGCGCACACCTTTTGGAGGTGTTAAGCTATCCGGCATCGGTCGCGAGGGCGGAGAATATTCGTTAGCTTTTTATTCCGAACCGACAAATATATGCATCAAGCTATGACCATCACTTCGTTAAGATTGGCAAACCTGCCGGCGCCCTGCCGCTGGGCGCCATGGTGGAAATAGAATTCATGTCTTACAAAGAACCGGGCCATGACAGCCTGCCAACCGCAATCGAGCGGCTTGGCTCTGTCACGAACAACGTACCGGCCTGAACAGCATGACTGGCAAAGTCAGGGCTAAAGTTGTCTCCGGGAAAGCCGCCCCTCGCGGCACATTTCCGCATATCAAGCGGGCTGGTGATTTTCTGTTTGTATCAGGAACCAGTTCACGCCGCCCGGACAATTCCTTTGTTGGAGTAGAAATGACAGATGATGGTCAGGTACGGCGTGACATCGGAGCGCAGACCCGTGCTGTCATCAAGAACATTAGCGATATCCTACAAAGTGTCGGCGCCGATCTCGGCGACGTAGTGGAGATCAGCAGCTTCCTCACTGATATGCAAGACTTCGAGGAATACAACAAGGTCTACAGTGAATTCTTCGGCTACGGCGGGCCGACGCGAACGACCGTTGCTGTGCATCAGTTACCTCACCCCGATATTCTGATTGAAATTAAGGCAGTCGCATATAAGCCGGAAGGCTAAACGCCAAAAGGGCGCCTCAATCAACCTTCATGGCGATTGAGGTGTTTTTTTACTTGATTGCAAAAGGCCGGCCGGGCGAACCAGTGCCGCCTTTGAATGGAACGGCGCCGAAGACAAAAGCAAACTCATAGACCTTTGCGGCAATGAGTTTGGTGAAATCCAGGTTTTCCATAATATATATTCCATTCTCCACCAGGAACTTCTGATGATTGGGCGCGAACAATTTTGGATCCGGCTGCGGAATTGCTTCCACTGCCCAGTTATCAGAGCCGACTAACACGACTTTTTTTGCTACTGCCCAGTCACCGGCTGCGATGGAGAGCCCAGGCGTGCCACCGTTGAATTTCTCATTGTCTGTCTTCCAGAGCGAACCCCAGCCGGTGTTATAAAATAGTGCATCACCCGGACGAATATCCGTTTCGGACAAGCCTTGTTTTTTGAGCGCGCCGAGCAAATCCTCAACAGAGATCTCTTCGGATCGTTCCAGCATGCGGCCTTTGTAAGCTGCGATATCGATGAGTATTCCGCGGGTAAAGATTGGAGTGGTTTTTTCAACGCCCAGTTTGGTAAAGCCACGACTGGTGCCGATCTCAGCCTGTGACCAGCCGTTGTAATAATGGATCGCGTTGAGATCACCAGGTTTGCCAAGTACGGTGCCCATATGAGCCAGCGCATCGAACTGGGTACCGTCCTGACCCAGGTGTCCGGAGATATAATCTTCATTCCAGACAAGTTGGTTTTCTCCAAGCGGCCCCCAGCTTGGGGCGCCAGGAATGGACAACGTATATTTTCGTGCGCCCGGGGTTAGATCGAACAGGGGCATATCTTCTTCAAAGACATGCGTCATGTCGTAAATCACACCCTGTTGAATCAACTGCGCTGCTTCCAGGACTTTCGCCGGTGTCAGGCGGTTCAGTGCACCGAGCTGATCCTCTTTACCCCACTCCGACGGCCACCATTTTGCCGGCGTGTAAGCAGACGCTTGCTGGGCGCTCAATTGCAGAGGGATTAACGTAAACAGGATTACACCAAGATAAAATGGTTGTCGACAGAGTTTCATTGATATCTCTCAGGCGTGGAATGGTTTAAAGCATATTCTATTCTACTGAAATATGCGGAGTTCAAGTATGATGACAAGGTGGAGTGTTTAGCATCGATTATCAGTTTGCCTGCATGAGTTGCTATGCACAATATCTTTCTGGAGGTAAAAAAGATGAGTAAAGGCCAAATTATCGCCGGATTTCTGGCGCCTCATCCACCGCATCTGGTCTATGGCGAGAATCCCAGGCAGAACGAGGCCAAGTCCAATGGTGGCTGGGAGCAGTTGCGTTGGGCCTACGAGCGTGCGCGCAAAAACCTGGATGAACTGAATCCGGATGTACTGCTGGTTCATTCGCCACACTGGGCGACGCAGCAAGGACATCATTTTCTTGGTGTCAGGCATTTGAACGGCAAATCTGTCGATCCGATCTTTCCGAATCTGTTTCGCTACTCATTCGAACTGGAGGTCGATGTAGAGTTGGCCGAAGCTTGTTGTGGCGAAGCGGCAGCAATGGGGTTAACGACAAAGATGATGCGTAATCCCAATTTCCGCGTGGACTATGGCACCATTACCACCCTTCACATGATGCGGCCGCAGTGGGATATTCCGGTAGTAGGTCTGTCTGCGAATAATTCGCCATATTACCTTACTACCAAGGAAGGTCTGGAAGAGATGGATATTCTGGGCAAGGCGACACGCAAAGCGATTGAAAGTACCGGCCGACGCGCGGTATTGCTGGCGTCGAACACACTCTGTCATTATCACTTCAGTGTCGAGCCGGACCCGCCTGAGGATATGTCTCAGGAGCATCCGCAGAGTTACCAGGGCTACCTGTGGGACATGCGCATCATAGAATTGCTCCGGCAGGGGAAGATACAGGAAGTCTTCGGGCTGTTGCCGCAATTCATTGACGAAGCCTTTGCCGAGGTAAAATCAGGCGCCTTTACCTGGATGTTTGCCGCGATGGGATATCCGGAACTTCCAGGAGAGTTGCACGGTTATGGAACGGTTATTGGCACCGGGAATGCGGTAATGGAATGGAATCTAATCAAGGCTGGCCTGGCCCGGGCAGCCTGAGGAGCACGCGTATGGCTGTCGTTTCGGCATTTCTGGTTCCGGGCTCGCCTTTGCCCTACGTGCAGCGTGACAATCCCCCGTGGGGAAAGCTGGCGGACGCAATGGAAGCAGCCGGAAAATCTCTGGCTGCTTCCGATCCGGATACGATTATTGTTTATTCCACCCAATGGATTGCGGTACTGGATCAACTCTGGCAAAGAAGGCCGCACCTGCAGGGAATACACGTCGACGAAAACTGGCACGAATACGGCGACCTGCCATTTGACATCAAGATTGATGTTGAACTGGCCGAGAAGGTTGTGCAAGCCACCAACAACGCCGGAATTCAATCCAAGGGTGTAAATTATGATCAATTTCCGATCGATACCGGCACCATAGTCGCTGCAAACTTCCTGAATCCGGGAAACCGGATTCCGATGCTGATCGCGGCCAATAATGTTTATCACGACTGGCAGCTTACCGAACAACTTGGGCGTATAGCCGCTGAGCAGGCCGCCAAATTGAACAGAAAAGTGGCAATCGTTGTAAGTGGTGGCCTATCCGGGTCATTCTTCCGCAACACGATTGATATCAGTCAGGATCATATTGTCACTGACAACGAAGACGATTGGAACCGGAGGGTTCTGAAGATTATTGAACAGGGCGACGTAGCCGCATTGATTGAGATCTGCCCTCGATACGCCGCAGAGGCTAAAGTCGATATGGGTTTCAAGCATATGGCTTTTTTGCTGGGGGCGATGGGCGGAAGGTATTCTGGCGCAATCGTCCATGGTTATGGGCCATTGTATGGTTCAGGCGGCGCAGTACTTGAATTTCGCCCAGGCTGAACTGTTTATAAAGCCAGTCGATGGCATCTGCGGCAACGGAAGGCCTGCTGGTTGGTTGTACCGGTTGCTGTTCGAGCGGCTGCTGATCGGGCTTCGGGCTACCAAAGCAAACACTGCAAGCCCATGCCACTGATCATGGCATGCCGCCCCCTATCGGGGAAACAGGTTTTCGTCCTGTATCGTCTCCGGCGACGGGAATGCTTTCTTGGAGTGAGATAGATCCAGGTCGAGCAGCATTTCACACAGTTTGTAGGCAATCAGCCCCGGGTTGAGTACCGGCACCGGCAGTTTTTCCTTCAGGTAGGCGTGTGACTGGTGCATGGTGGTGGAGCCCAGGATGATGACATCGGCGCCGTCGTCGGTGATCGCCCGGTTTCCCTCTTCCTCCAGCTTTGCAAATACCACTTCTTCCTTACCCTCCAGCAGTTCCTGCACATCTGGCCGTGTATCGATATGCCGTATTGACGCCAAGTGCTGTGCCAGGCCGTATTCCTTAAGTGTTTTTGTGTACAAAGGCACCCAAGGTTGCCACATGGTGAGAATGGAAAACTGGTGTCCCAGCATACAGGCAAGATGAAATGATGACTGTCCCGGCGCGAGTACCGGGATGTCAAGACGTGAACGCAGGGCATAGAGGCCGGAGTCGCTCACGGTATTGATGCAGACAGCGTCAAAGCCCTCTTTTTCGGCACGTATACCGGCCTCGATGACAATAGTGTCCATAATGTAGCCGTCGTAGTAGCTGTTGGCGAGGCTCATCAGGCGTTTGGAGCCGACAAACTCGACGTCGAATTCCGGACGAATGAACTCGCGTGGAATTTGTGTCTCAATAAGGTCCCGTGTATGTTCGGACATGGGAACGGGGAAGATGACTTTTATACGTTTGCTCATGACCGCAATAAGCTCCACAGTACTGGCGGACGAATATTATAAGAAACCCACAAAAATACGATTTAAATTGACAAGAATCACGACAAGTTGCATAAAAAGTAGTATAGATGCTACAACCACGATCAGGCCTTTTCACATGACGCGAAAGCGTCACAAGCCGTCTGCAACCTTATAACACTGGAGCTGTCATGGGTCTACGAATAGGCGTCGATGTCGGAGGCACGTTTACCGACTTTCTTGTGACCGATGACGACGGCAACGCCGAGATCTTCAAGACCTCGACGACGCCCGGCGATCCGACAATTGGTCTATTCCGTGGCCTGGAGAAGGCAGCGGCTCAACATGAACTGTCACTGGACGACTTTCTCCGCCAGGTGCAAACGATCGTACATGGTACCACCATCACCACCAATGCAACCCTGACCGGCGACGGTGCGATTACCGGTTTTATTACCACAAGAGGGTTCCGTGATGTGCTGAATATGCGCCGTGGATTGAAAGAGCGGCAGTTTGAAAAATATGCACCGCCACCAGCCTTGGTGCCGCGGCGCCGGATTCAGGTGGTTGAGGAGCGAATTGCTGTCAGCGGTGAGGTAGTGACGCCGTTAAATGAAGACGATGTGCGCACGGCAGCGGCATATTTTCGCGAGCAAAACGTTGAGGCAATCGCAGTATCCTTGCTTTGGTCGTTTCGTAACCCGGTACATGAACTGCGTATTCGGGAGATACTTGAACAGGAGCTGCCGCAGGTATATGTGTCGCTCTCCGTAGAAATCCTGCCCCAGATTCGCTTTTATGAACGCAACAGCACAACCGCGCTGAATGCCTATGTCGGTCCGGTTCTGACCCGGTATCTGACGCGTCTGCAGGATGAGCTTAAGCAGCGCGATTTCAAAGGTAACCTGCTGATTATGCAGTCAAATGGAGGTGTTATGTCGCCGCAGGTGGCACAGCGGTTCGCCTCCAATACCTTGCTGTCCGGTCCCGCCGGCGGGCCCATGGCAGGGGTGTTCTATGGCGAAACCCACGGCTTTCGTAATGTCATCACCATCGATATGGGTGGCACCTCGTTTGATGTGGCGCTGGTCAAGGATGCGGATCCGGCAGTGACAACTGAAGGAACGATCGGTGAACACCGCATCGCCTCGCCCATCCTCGACATTCACACCATCGGCGCCGGTGGTGGTTCGATTGCCTGGATAGACAGTGGCGGAATGCTGGCGGTCGGCCCCAACAGCGCTGGTGCCGAGCCCGGGCCCGCCTGCTACGGCCGTGGAGGGACGCAACCGACGGTAACTGACGCACAAGTTGTGCTCGGCTATCTGGATCCTGCATTTTTCGAGAAAGGAGAATTGCAGTTTAATGTTGCTGCTGCTGGCGACACGATCACTGAACATATTGCGCGACCGCTCAATATGGACCTGGCCACCGCCGCTGACGGCATTTATCAGGTGGTCAACAATAACATGGCAGCGGCCTTGGGTGTCGTGTCAGTGCAGCGTGGCTATGACCCAAGAGAATTTGTTCTCGTGGTCGCCGGCGGGGCGGGACCGATCCATGCGGCGGCAATAGCACGCGAACTGGAAATCCCGCTAATTCTGATACCGCGTGAGTCATCGGTTTTTTGCGCTGCCGGTATGTTAATTTCGGATCTGAAACATGACTATGTGCGCACCTATGCCAGGGAATATGACCAAGTGGATGTAGCAGAGGTGCAGACGATGTTTACCGACATGGCGGCAACCGCTCGGGAGACACTGGAATCGGAACATGTGCCAGAAAACAAAATGGAGATTAAATATTCTGCTGACCTGCGTTATGTCGGTCAGTTTAATGAGGTGGAAGTGGGGGTGCCTGGAGACGGTAGTATCTCCACCGCAACGCTAACACAGATGGCCAAGGCATTTCATGCGCGCCACGACGTCCTGTACGGTTACGCGATGGAGAAATCACCGCTGGAATTGATCAATCTGCGCATTACTGCTTATGGCAAGACGTTCAAGCCAAAACTGGAACGCTATCCCAAGGGCAGCACTGACCCCGCACACGCGCATTTGGGCGCCCGAGAGGCGTGGTTCGATAATGAATTTCGTGAATTTTCCGTATATGACGGCCTGAAACTGGTTAACGGCAACCAGGTGGACGGTCCGGCGATTGTGGTACAGCCAACCACGACCATCGTGATTCCACCGGACTTCAATCTGATCTGCGACGATTACCAGAACTATCTTATGTACCTGAAAGGGAAAGACATCAATGCGCTTTGTAAGGCCCTACAGTGAGGTGAACCACCCATGGACGCAATAGTTAGGAATACGGACATTGATCCCATCAAGGTTTCCGTGATCGGTAACCGACTGGATGGCATCAGCAAGGAAATCGGCCAGACGATGTTGCGCACATCACGCTCGCCTATATTCTCCGAGGCGCGTGATTTCGTTACCGGCATATTCGACAGCCAGCTGCGACTGGTGGCACAGACTGCCTATATCCCGGTATTGATGGGCGCTTTGCCTTATGCGGTAAAGAGTATTGCTGCAACATTTGAAGGTGATATTGAAGAAGGCGATATTTTCATACTGAATGATCCCTACCGTGGCAATAATCATCCACCCGATATCACCATTGCAAAGCCGGTATTCTTCAACGGCGAGATCCAGTTCTGGTCGGTGGCGAAAGGGCATCATGCCGACGTGGGCGGCAGCGGTGTGGCTGGCTATAATCCGCGCGCGCGCAGTATCTGGGAAGAATGTATCCGCATACCGCCGGCGAAACTGTATATGGCGGGTAAGCCCAACAAAGCGCTCTGGGATACGATTTTGCTCAATGTGCATCTGCCTTTTCTAGTTGAGGGTGATCTGCACTGCGAGGTCGGTGCGGTTACGATCGGCGGCAGAAGCCTCGTTGCGTTGCTGGAAAAATATGGAACAGCCCTGGTAAATACCGCAATTGACGAAATCTTTGCAGCATCTGAAAGACAGATGCGCGCTGTTATTCGCGCCGTACCGAACGGTGTATTCAAGGCAGAGCGACTTATCGACCATGACGGCATCAACAAGGATAAGATGATCGCGGTGCGTGTCAGCGTGAAGGTGGACGACGAAGAAATCACTTTTGATTTTTCGGACAGCGACCCACAGGCGGCCGGTTATGTCAGCAGCACCGTGCCCAATACCGCTTCCTCCTGTTTCCTGGCGTTATTTACATCCATCGGCTCTGAAGTACGCTTTAATGAAGGCGCGTTGCGGACATTGCATGTCATTGCACCGGTCGGATCCATCGTCAATGCAGCCGAGCCAGCACCAGTTACAGGATGCACCATCGCGTCGGCACAGGCCATTATCGAAGCAGTCTGGCTGGCGCTTTCGCAAGCGGTGCCGGACAAGGTCGATGCCTGCTGGTCACGCTGGTGCGGCCCGGCATCGATGGGATTTAATCCACGTACCGGACGGATGTTTGGCGACATTCATTTTATGTGCAAGGGAGGTGGCGGAGCTTCAAAGGGTCTTGACGGCTGGGAGCACCTGGGCACTGTTGTCTGTGCTGGCGGTTTGCGCGCCCCGGATCCGGAACTGCACGAGCTGGTCAATCCTTATACGGTGTTGCAGTATGAATACTGGCCGGACAGTGCCGGGGCCGGTCAATGGCGCGGTGGAGTCGGCACGATCTACCGCTGGCGCGTCGATGCGGACAATATTGCGGTCGCCAATTTCGGTGGCGGGAACCGGCCTGAGACGGTACCTTTCGGACTGGAGGGCGGCAAATCAGCACCGCCACATGAGCTTTATCTGCGCAAGCGCGACGAGGTGATTACTGTTGATGCAGAGAGTTTTTATTCCTACGACAGCGGCGACGTCTTTGAGATCTATGAAAGCGGCGGTGGTGGCTATGGCGACCCGCGACAACGCAAACTGGAACGGGTACGTGATGATGTAATTGACGGCTTGGTCTCCATTGACAAGGCACGTGATGACTATGGTGTGGTCATTGACCCCGGAACATGGGAAATCGACCAAAAGGCCACTGCGAAGTTACGGGGCGCAGCCCAGCCATGACAGCCGGGACCGCAGAACAGCAAAAGCGTGTCAGGGACAAGGAAGCGCAGGTATTCGAAACGAACTCCGGCATCGAAATCCAGGAAATTTACAATGCCGGCGATATCAGCGGTTTTGACCCAGCCGGCGACTTGGGCAGACCCGGCGAATATCCTTTTACGCGCGGGCCCTACCCCGGAATGTACCGCGAGCGAATCTGGACGCGGCGGTTCCAGGTCGGTTTTGGATCACCGCAAGAAAGTAATGCGCGCATCAAGTACCTGTACGAGAACGGCGCCAACGGCTTTGTCATTACCATAGACCTGCCGACTTCTTACGGCTTCGATTCTGACGATCCCCTCGCCGCGGGTGAGGTCGGCGTTACCGGCGTCGCCATCAGCACACTGGAGGACATGGAAATTCTTTACGACGGCTTTGGCCCGGATTCAGTTTCCTATGCGCTGTCCATCCGGCCACCCGTTTCTTCCGTAACACTTGCGATGCTGGCATGTGTCGCGCAGAAAAAAGGCGTTCCGCTCGAGCAGGTCATCGGCACCCAGCAAAATGACCCCTTCTACCAGATGAGCGGCGGGCCATTGCAGACCATTACGCAATTTTTCCCCCTCGATGGCACCTTGCGGCTATGCATCGACAACATCGAGTTCATCACCGATAACATGCCGCGCCTGAATTGGATGGTGACGAACGGATATAACCTGCGTGAAACCGGTGTCAATGCGATTGAAGACGGCGCTTTCACGCTGGGACACGCATTCGATATTTTCCGAATGGCAAAACAGCGCGGTCTGGATGTCAACAAGTTTCCGTTAAGGGCATCCTTTTTTCTTTCGTGTTCGATCGACTTCTTTGAGGAAATCGCAAAATTTCGCGCGATGCGGCGCCTGTACGCGCGCACCATGAGGGAGGAACTTGGCTCCACCGAACCGAATTGCTGGCGCATGCGTTTCTCGGTTCAAACCGCCGGCAATACGCTGACCACGCAACAACCGGAAGTGAATATTGTCCGTGCGACGATTGAATCGCTGGCCGCGGTGTTCGGCGGTACGCAGTCGCTGCATTTGTGCTCCTACGATGAAGGTCATGGGCTGCCGACTGAGGAATCATCCCGCATAGCGCTGCGTACGCAGCAGGTTGTGGCCTATGAAAGCGGCGTGACCAAGACCATTGATCCACTGGCCGGATCCTATTATGTCGAAAATCTGACGGCTCAACTGGAGCAAGCGATCAGGCAGAAGATTGTGGAAATTGACGCCCGCGGCGGCATGGCCAAGGCGATCAAGAATGGCTGGCTTGAGGAGCAGATCAACGCAGCCAGATATCGTAACCAGCGCGAAATTGACACCGGCAGACGGCCACTGGTCGGCGTGAACCGCTTTACCATACCGCCCGAAGATGAGAAGCCTGTCAAGGTACATAAAATCAAGGCCGATGAGTGGGGCGAGCGGCGCGCAGAATATCTGCGCCGGTACCGGGCAGAACGGGACCCGCAAAAGTGGAATGAGGCGCTGTCCCAGCTGGAATCAGCCTGGAAGAACAATGAAAACATGGTGCCGGTCATTATGAATGCGCTGGAAAACAATGCGACCATGGGTGAAATTCATGAGGCAATGCGACGGGCTCAGAACTGGTCATTCAGGTCATCGCCGTGAGTGAGCAAAAACGTATTCTGCTGGCGAAGATGGGACTCGATTGTCACGACACGGGTATCGTGACTGTGGCGCAGCAGTTGCGCGAAGCGGGATTTGAAGTCATTTATCTCGGTCTTCATAACAGCGCCGCCAAGGTTGTCAAAGCGGCGCTGGAGGAGGATGTGGATGCCATAGGTGTCAGTTTTCTTTCCGGCCAGCATATGGCGCAAATGAAATTACTGATGAATGCGATGCAGGCGCAAGATTTTCACGTGCCCATCATCTGCGGAGGCGTCATTCCGGATGATGACAAAAATGCGCTCAGGGAAATGGGTGTGGCAGAGGTGATCGGGCCGGGAACATTGACCCAAGATATTCTGAAAATGGTAAACAAGGCAGTGTAAGGCTGTTATAGAGAGTGGAAAGCGCTCAAGCAAAACGGGTTGACGGTCGTTCCCACTTGGGCGTGTCTCGAACATTGCCCATCCAGGGTCAGAATCACGTCGCTACTGATCCGTGCACGCGCACGTTGCCAAAATGACACTGGACGAGATCGTCAGACGTAATGCGCTGCGCTTCCCTGATAAACCGGCGCTGCAGTTTGGCGCCACGTGCCGTAGCTGGAAAGAACTGGATGCACGCGTCAACCGCGTGGCCAATGCGTTGTTGGGCACTGGCCTGAAGGCGGGCGATCGCGTCGCGCTGCTGCTGCCGAATTGTCCCGAATACCTTGAGCTGTATTTCGCTCTGGCCCGCAGCGGGCTGATTGCCGTCCCACTCAATTATCGATTGACGGTACCTGAACTTGAACAGGTGCTCACTCATGCCGATCCTGCATTGTTCGTCGCAGGGGCCGAATACCTCCAGTGCGTGCAGCAGCTCATGGCGATCTTTCCACATTTACAAAAAAGCTGGGTGGTCGGAGAGAGCGGGTCGCAAGGCGCAAGGCGTTTCGAAGATGTTGTTTCCGCAGCATCCGCAACGCCGGTACAGGCTGAAAGCAGCGAACACGACACCTTTGCCATTTTTTACACCAGCGGCACCACGGGCCTGCCCAAAGGGGCGATGGTCTCGCACTTCAATCTGGAAATGAACAGCTATAATCAGTTTGTTGCCGATGGCAGTCTCACGGCTGACATAAACCTGATTGCGACGCCGCTGTATCACATGGGTGCCGTATTCATGGCCGTCACTTACATGTTGCTCGGTTGCAGCCAGGTCATACTTGGCCGGTTTGAACCCGAAGCCTGGTTGAATGTCTTGGACAAAAGCCGGGCGACGGTTTCCCTGCTTATCCCTACCATGATCAACATGGTCCTGAATGCCAGGAACCTGGATCACTTTGAATTATCTGCGTTAAGACTGATTTTCTATGGCGGGGGGCCGATGCCTCCCGCAGTGCTGGAGCGGGCGATAAAAAAGCTGAAGTGTGCCTTCACACAGGGCTATGGATTGACAGAAACACTGGAAGCGACCTTCCTGGTCGCCGAAGATCACGTATTGAACGGCACAGAACAACAACGCCAGCGGCTGCACTCTGCCGGCAGGGAGGCTGTCGGCGCCGAAGTTCGTATTGTGGATGATAAAGATGAGTCCGTAGGACCAGGAGAGGTTGGCGAAATACTGGTGAAAAGCCGTTCGGTAATTTCAGGTTACTGGAAAGCGCCCGAAGAGACCGCGCGTGTCATTCGTGATGGCTGGTTTTATACAGGTGACCTGGGCTATCTGGATGAAGACCGATACCTCTTCGTCGTTGACCGTAAAAAAGACATGGTCGTTAGTGGCGGGGTGAATATTTATACCAAGGAAATCGAAAGTGTGCTGTTTACACACCCGGCAGTGCTTGAAGCGGCGGTCATCGGCTTGCCGGACAACGAATGGGGTGAGGTCGTCACGGCAGTCGTTGTCGTCCGGGAAAACATGCAACTGACCTCGCCAGAGGTTATCGAATATTGCCGGCAGTCCCTGGCAAGTTACAAGAAGCCGCGTCGCGTGTATTTTCACACAGAGCTGCCAAAAAACCCGAGTGGCAAGGTCTTGAAACGCGAATTGCGGCAATCCTTGCAGTCGCGGGCGGATTCTTAACCTGTTTACTGAAAATGAATAAGCTGACTGCTAACGTTTCAACCATAGATGACGCGTTCATCGCACGCTTGCTGCGCAAGGACCGCGCAACAGTCGCACGTGCCATTTCCACGGTCGAGGCACGTGGCGATGCCGCGGCCGAGTTATTGCACCGAATATTTGCAAGCACGGGCAAGGCGTTCCGGACCGGAATCACAGGTCCGCCCGGAGCAGGCAAGTCGACCATGACATCCGCCCTCGCGCGGCAGTGCAGGAAAAAGGGTTTTAGCGTCGGCGTGATCGCCGTCGATCCCAGCAGTCCGTTTACCTGTGGCGCGGTACTGGGCGATCGGGTCCGTATGGACGGAATCGAAGCCGATGACGACGTATTCATACGCAGCATGGCGACACGTGGTATGACCGGCGGTCTGAGTGCAACAACCAGCGATGCCGCGGATGTCATGGACGCGGCCGGATTCGACTTCATTTTTATCGAAAGTGTCGGAACCGGCCAGGTTGAGCTCAAAATCGAACAGGTGGTTGATACGACGATCATGGTATTGGTGCCGGAATCCGGCGATCAGGTTCAGGCCATCAAGGCGGGATTGATGGAAATTGCCGATATCTATGTTCTGAACAAGTATGACCGGCCGGACAGCCAATCGGCACTACATACGCTGTCGTCGGCTCTGCGGTTCTCAGCGGCGCGCTCTCAGGACAGGCCGCCCATGGTGCTGTCCACTGTTGCCAGTGAAGGACAAGGGATTGAGGAACTCTTTGACGCCATAGTGGCGCACCAGAAATACCTGACGGCTCAGGGAGATTTGCTGCGGCGGCGTGCGCAGGCACTTCAATCTCGGGTAAAAGATAACGTAAATGAACTACTGACACAGTCATTCTGGAGCAATCAACGCGAACAACGGCTGCACGATGCTCTGGCATCGGTTCAGCAAGGAAAAACTTCACCGCATCAGCTGGCGCGCGAGCTTCTGAATGAGCAATAGCCAATGACGGAAAGATCGGGAATTTGAGTTGATGAACGACGACTATTCACCCGCATTGAAGGACAGTGTGTTTCTGCTCGAAAAGGTGCTGGAGTGGGAGCAGTTGTTTGCGCTGCCGGAGTTTGCTCATGCCGACACCGAATTGGCGACGGCAGTCTTGAGTGAAGGTGCACGGTTTGTAACCGAAGTCATCGCGCCGATTAATGTACCCGGTGACGAACAGGGCAGCATGCTTTCTGATGGCCGCGTGATTACTCCTGCGAAGTTCAGGGATGCATATGCAAAATTCGCGGCAGCAGGCTGGGCAGGTCTCGACCTGCCGGAAAAATACGGCGGGCAAAATCTGCCGCTGACTGTACAGGTCGTCTTCGCGGAAATGCTGAATGGCGCGTGCATTTCATTCAGCATGCTGCCGATCATGCTGCGCGCAGCTTCCTGGCTGTTGATTGAACATGGACCTCAAGAGCTGGTTGAACGCATCGTACCCAGGCTCGCCTCCGGGAGTTGGGGTGCGACGATTTGCATTACCGAAGCACAGGCTGGTTCTGATGTCGGGCGCATACAGACCAAGGCGACACCACAAGACGATGGCAGCTATCGCTTGACGGGAACAAAAGTATTCATCTCCTACGGAGATCACGATCTGACCGAGCAGATTATCCACATGGTGCTGGCGCGTACCCCAGGGGCTCCGCCCGGCACACAGGGGATCAGTCTGTTCGTGGTGCCAAAATTGCAGTTTGCTTCGTCTGCGCGCAATGGTGTTGCCGTGAGCCGCGTGGAAAAGAAAATGGGTCTCAAGGCTTCGCCAACCTGTGTGCTGCAGCTTGAAGAGGCGCTCGGCTATCGTATCGGCGCGGAACACCGCGGCCTGCAGTGTATGTTTACCATGGTTAACCTGATGCGCCTGGAGGTCTCCATCCAGGGTCCGGCAGTGGCGGGAGCCGCAACGCAAAAGGCGCTCAAATACGCTGCAGAGCGGCGTCAGGGTGGCAGCCCGGATGGGGCGCCGCTGGCGATTATCGAGCACGCCGACATCCGGCGCATGCTGTTTCTTATGCGCTCGCGCACAGAGGCCATGCGCGCCCTGGTCTATGAGGCTGCGCTCAATCTCGACCTCGCACGCGCCGCGGCGACGGATGAGGAACGCATGCACGCCAGGCGCCTTGCTGAGTTTCTGCTGCCGGTATGCAAAGCCTGTGGATCGGAGACCGGAATTGAGGTGGCCAACCTGGCGGTACAGGTGTTTGGCGGTTATGGCTACGTTGTGGATTATGGCGTCGAGCAGCACCTCAGGGACGTGCGGGTTACCGCTATCTATGAAGGGAGCAACGGTATTCAGGCACAGGATCTGGTCCTGCGCAAAGTGATCAAGGATGGCGGCAGCCGCTTTCGATTATTCGCAAATCGTATTCAACATGATCTCGATCGTTGCAAGAACCGGCAGGACCTGGTCATGATTCAATCGGCTGTCACCGATGGACTCGAGATGCTGGAACACGCTACGCAATTTCTGCTTGACTGCGCCAGGGACGACCGGCGCCGGGATATCGAGGCAGCCGCAAGCGACTACCTGCACCTGGCCGGGATGGTCGGAGGCGGTTGGATGTGGCTGCGCATGGCGGCAGCCGCGACGGACACAGATGCCGGCATCACAAAATCCGGACTGGCACGATTCTATGCACAGAACGTCATGTCGGAAGCACCGGCACTGGTCAAAAACCTTTACGCCGGTGCCGAAGCTCTGGATTCCATCAACAACGATCAGCTTGTGCGTTGGTAGCCGGATTCAAATAGTGTTAACAGGCCCTGGTTTATTAAAGAGTGAATCAAGAGATGTGCAAAACATTAATTCCTTATGGCGCTTACTGGTGTACACCGTTTGCGAAATGGCAGGGAAGCCTGTCGCACCTGCACAGCGTTGAATTTGCAGCACACGTCAGCAAGCAGGCGTTAGGTGCGAGGGAGATACCGCTCGAGGTATTCGATTACGGTGTGCTGGGGATGACCGTGCCCCAGCAAGGATGCTTCTACGGATTACCCTGGATGACCGGTATGATGGGCGCCGATCACATCGGCGGGCCGACAATCTCACAAGCCTGCGCCACCAGCGCCAGGGTCATCGCCGCTGCCAACCAGGAGATTCAGAGCGGGGGGGCCGCCTGTGTGCTGGCCGTTACCACTGACCGTATATCCAATGGCCCGCACCTGTACTATCCGAATCCATCAGGGCCGGGCGGCACCGGGCGTGCAGAAGACTGGGTGATGGATAATTTCAACCGCGATCCCTATGCGAAATGTGATATGACGCAGACCGCCGAGAATTGCGCGGCGAAGTGGAACATAACCACGGCGGAACAACATGAAGTGGTATTGCGGCGTTACGAGCAGTATCTGCAAGCCAAGCGGCAAGAAGATGGCACTTCGTTTCAGCAGCGCTACATGCAATTGCCTTTTGATGTGCCGGATGCGCGTTTTCGCAAAACGGTTAAAGTACTGGATGGCGACGAGGGTATCACTGAAACAAATGCCGTGGGACTGGCGAAGTTAAAACCGGTGAAGGAAAACGGCACCGTCACATTCGGCAGCCAGACGCACCCTGCGGATGGCGTGGCCGGTATGGTCATTACAACCGCTGAAAAGGCGTCGGAGCTGTCCGCTGACGATAAAATCACCATCAGCATAGAATCATTTGGCCAGGCCCGTGTGGAAATGGCCTGGATGCCGTCGGCGCCAGTGCCTGCGGCAAGGCGTGCGCTGCAGGCAGCCGGGATAAGCATCAGTGACATTACCGCCATCAAGTCCCACAATCCCTTTGTTGTGAATGACATTATTTTTGCGCGGGAAATGGGCGTAGATGTCCTGACTATGAATAATTACGGCTGTTCCTTGATCTGGGGACATCCTCAGGGTCCGACCGGCATGCGCGCCATCATGGAACTGATCGAAGAACTGGTCATCCACGGCGGTGGTTATGGTCTGTTTCAAGGTTGTGCCGCCGGGGATACGGCGATGGCTGTCGTTGTTAAGGTCTCGTAAGTCGGAATAAAGTTCAGGGCATATGAATGCAGCTGGAACCATGAACGACTTGCCCCATGTTTATCCAACCGTTGTGCACATGCTCATTGACGCAGCGGCGCAAGCCCCGCAACGAGAAGCGTTGGTATGTGGCGGTGAACGCTTGAACTATGCAGAATACCTGCGCTGTGTCATTGGCTTCGCGGAAGAACTCAGTGGTTACGGTGTGAGCGGTGAGAGGGTTGCGCTGGTGATGCGAAATTCTGTTGATATATGCATCGCGATGTTTGCAATTCATATGGCCGGTGCACAGGCAACACCGCTTAACCCGATTTACACCGAACATGAACTAAAGCCGATGCTCGAGGATACGGCCGCCACCGTGCTGATATACGATCACGACGTAGCCGAGACGATGGAAAGGGTCACTGGCGCATTGACCATTCCACACTGTATCGAGATCGGTGGTAAGGACGGCCGTCACCTGACCGAATGGCGGGAAAAGACAGAACTGCGTATTCCGGAGAATCTGCCGCAGCCGGATGTTTTGTGCATGTTGCAGTTTACCGGAGGCACCACCGGCCGTGCCAAGGGTGCAAATCTGACTCATGCCGCGATCTCGACCAACATCTCTCAACGGGAAGCCCTGGTGCCGACGCGAAGGGATATCGAGCGCATGCTGTGCATCATGCCATTGTTTCATTGTTATGCGATTGCCATGTGCCTGCACAACATGGTGTACTGCCGCGGAACCCTGATCATTTTGCCGCGCTACAAGCCAAAGGAAGTGCTCGAAGCCATGACGGCGGAGCAGATAACGCTGTTCGGCGGCAGCCCGACGCTTTTTTCCGGCCTGTTGAGTTATCAGGGCTTCGAAAACACCGACTTTTCAACGCTGGCGTTGTGCTATTCCGGTTCGGCGCCGCTGGCAGAGCATCTGATGAAACGCTGGGAACAAACGACCGGCACTTTTGTGCTGGAAGGCTATGGACAATCCGAATCCGGTCCGGTCATATCCTTCAATCCGCTGCACGGCGAACGCAAGGCGAGGTCAGTGGGCATTCCCGTGCCCGCCACCGCGTTGCAAATCGTGGATCTGCAGTCCGGCACGGAAATTTTACCCGGCGGTGAACAGGGTGAGATTCGCCTGCGCGGCCCCCAAATCATGCTGGGTTACCGTAACCGCCCACAGGAGACCGCCGACACGCTGCGTAAGGGCTGGCTTTATACCGGCGATATCGGCCTGCTCGATGAAGATGGCTATTTGTTCATTACCGGGCGCAAGAAGGAGATGATGATCGTGTCGGGCTTTAATGTGTTTCCACGTGAAGTGGAAGAACTTCTTTATCAGCACGCCGAAGTCAGGGAAGCGGCTGTCGTGGGCCGTCCCGACGATTACCGCGGAGAGTTACCGATTGCCTTTGTATCGCTGCGCGAGCCAGGCGCGGTTACGCAGGAAAATTTACTGGAGTATTGCCGCCACAATCTCGCAGCTTACAAAGTGCCCGCTGAGATACGGCTGGTGGAAGCCTTGCCCAAAACTGCGGTTGGCAAAGTAGACAAGATTGCTCTCACCGCCAGTGCCGCTAACGAGGTCTGCCTAAATGAAGAATAACAACCCCATCTTGAGCAAACCCGGGCGCGACTTGCCCAGAAGCATCGCCGTCATCGGCGCCGGCACGATTGGCCCTGACATCGCTTACTACCTGAAAAGCGAGATACCGGAGCTCACATTGACTCTGGTTGATATCAACCCGTCGGCGCTGGAGCGAGCCGTGGCGCGCCTGCATGCTTACGCGAAAAAAGGTGTTGAGCGCGGTAAATTGAGCGAACAACAGGCCGGCAATGTCAAAAGAAATATCGTTGCGACAACAGAGTACGAGGCACTCGCCGATTGCGACTGGGTACTTGAGGCGGCGACAGAAAACCTGGCACTCAAGCGCAAGATATTCTCGCAGGTAGAAGCCCTTATCCGGCCGGATGCACTGATTACATCGAACAGCAGCTCTCTGCCGGCATACGAGTTGTTCACTCATCTTAAACATTCCCAACGGGCAACTGTGACGCATTTTTTTGCGCCTGCTTTTCAAAACCCTGCAGTTGAGGTCATCGACTGGGAAAAACTGGACAGTCCGGTGCTCGAGTATTTGCGCTGGTTTTTTTGTGTAACCGGAAAGGTTCCCATCGTCACGCGTGATGTCGTGTGTTTCATGCTCGATCGTATTTTTGACAACTGGTGTAATGAAGCCGCGTTACTGCTGGATTCGGCGACGCCTGCGGAAGTGGACTCTGTGGCGTCGGAACTGGTGCATGCGGGACCGTTCTTCGTCCTTAACCTGGCCAATGGCAATCCAATTATCGTCGAAACCAATTCACTGCAGGCGAAAGTCGAGGGCGAGCATTACAAACCCGCTGAAATTTTTCACTCAGCCGGAAAATGGGACACGATAAAACCGGGGGGGAAAGTGCCGGTCGCCGCCACGAGTGCCGCAATAATCCGCGACCGTTTGCTCGGTATTCTGTTCTCACAGTCGGTCGATATTCTCGACAGGGATATCGGCCAGGCAGCGGACCTGGACCTCGGCTGCCGTCTCGCCCTTGGTTTTCGCAAAGGACCACTGGAATTGATGCGCGATTTGGGAGACTCGGAAGTCACTCGCATACTAAAACGCTTCTCGGTTGCAAAACCGGGCATGCCCATGCCCAAGCGCCCGGTCGCTGAGTACAACCGGTTTAACCGCTTCGTCCTCTTGGACGACGTTGACGGAATCAAGGTCATTACCTTGCGCCGCCCGGAGGCGCTGAACGCACTGCACGATGAAATGACGGATGAAATTCTCGCGCTACTAAAGCGCTATGAGCATGACCTTGCGACCAGCGGATTTGTTATTACCGGTTACGGGACCAGGGCTTTTTGTGCCGGCGCCGATATTGGCAGGTTTCCAGCCCTTTTGGGCGACCGGGAGCGAGCGGCGGACTACGCGCGTGCCTGCTCGCGGCTGCTGGTCTATCTGGATAGCTGCAGCAAACCGGTCGTGGCGGCGATAAACGGCATGGCGCTGGGTGGGGGGCTGGAGCTGGCGATGCGTTGCCACGGACTGGTGGCGATCGACAGCGCCTGGATGCAGTTCCCCGAGATCACGCTCGGCATCGTCCCGGGCATAGGCGCCATGGTCATACCTTATCGGCGCTGGCCGCAAGCAGCTGCTGTCTTTCATGGCATGCTGGCGCAGGCACAAAAACTGTCCGCAAAGGCCGCTTTCGCGGCAGGCATCCTGGATAGCCTGGCGGCCGATCAGGCCGGCCTGCTGGCAGCCGCGCTAAAGCGCGTGAAAGCACTGGTTCATACCGGGCACCACATCAGCGATGGGCCGGTTGTCATCGAGCAAATGAGTGTCGGCACGCCTGCCGCCGCCAACGGACAGGTCCTGAGTTCAAAGTTATTGGCAATCATGAGCCGGGCCGTCAACCAGGCTGCCCAGGCCAATTCACTGAACGCTGCGCTGGAAATCGGCTACCAGGCGTTTGCTGACAGCGCCTGTACGGCGGCCGCGAAAGAAGGCATCACCGCGTTCACCGAGAAAAGAAAACCGGATTTCAGCAAGACGGGATAACGGTAAAAGACAGACCCGGAGATGCAACCGCCCAACGGGGAACACGCTGGGCAACGACGTTCAAATCTGTCGTCCGAATCTTCCTTTCAGGCCTTGGCGGCAGGCCGCATACTCACGGCATCGTGCCAGCGCTTGATGTTGCCGTAGCCCTCTGGCGGCGGCATCTTCATGAAGCTTGCGACATCCACCGCGCAACAAGCGGTAATGTCAGCAAAGGTAAAGCGATCCCCAGCCAGATACGCACGCATTCCCAGCCGGCGTTCGAGTTGTTCGTAAAACGCAGCCAGGCGAACCTTGCCGCGTTCAACCAAAGCCGGTATCGCATCTACCAGCGTCGAACCAGGCAGGCCACGCGTTTTAAACGCGTCGAACGAGTTCCGGAAGACTTCGCCTACCGCCTGCAAGCCAGCCATTTCCGCAAAGCGTTCCCAGGCTTCGATGCTGGCTGTTTCGAGCGGATCAAGTCCCATCAGGTTGGGTTTCGGATACTGGGATTCCAGGTAGCGGCAGATTGCGGGCGCCTCGCAAAGATTGGCGCCGTCGTCGAGTTGCAGAACCGGTACCAGGCCGGCCGCGTTAATTTTGAGATATTCAGGTTTGAGGTTCTCGCCAGCGACGATATCAATCTCTTCCTTGTCAACTTCAATGCCCTTTTCGGCAAGGAAAAATCGTACCCTGCGCGGGTTGGGCGCAGTAGCACAGTCATAAAGTTTCATGTTTTTCGGCCTCCGATCGACTAACCCGGCTTCGTTCGCATTTCACCGAGTTGGTGGCAAAATCCTGACAAATTCTACGCCTTGTCAATGCATTTGTCCCTGCCACCACACCCCATGTTCGGCGTAATTCCTGACTACGGGGAGAAAAGAACCATGCCGCTGCGGTCATTCTCTCCCCGTATTTGCACAGATTCCTTGGCCGATCCGAGTCTACATGATTGTATTTACAGCATTAAAAGGTCCCACCGGCTTCTGTTGATTCAGATCAGACTCGCTGCATCGTGGATCAACTAGACTTTATGTTTCGATGCCCAACGAAACGCGTGCACGGGCCAGGCAGGCGGCTACAGATATTAGATGAATAGGATCGTTGAAAGCACACTGGAGATACTTGTCTCCCTGCTAATCGTCGGCGGACTGCTATACGTGGCATTCTATGTCAAACCCACGGTAACGGTACCCGAATACACGCCCACCTTGTTTGAATACCGTGACCATTACTACGGGGTCGTTTCCCCTGACGCAGAAAATCGGGTCATCTGGGCTGTCGGCAACAATGGCAGAGTCATCCGCTCGGACAACGCTGGCAAGGAGTGGCGGATTCAGGATACGCCTACCAAGCACGACTTGCAGGCCATTGCCGCATGGGATAGCGATTCAGCCATTGTGGTCGGAGACCTGGCAACGGTGCTGACGACCGATGACGGCGGCAAGACCTGGACCATGGTCCCCATCCAGGTTTATGAATTCGGCGACCAGTTATTGCAAATCTACGTCGATTCAACCAACGGACAGGCATGGCTGACGGGAACCATGGGCACGGTGATGAAGAGCGATGACCGGGGTAAAACCTGGATCATGGTCCACCCGCAAGAAGATCTGGCATGGAACGGCATCACGATCGCTCCTGACGGCAGCATCTGGGTCGTAGGCGAGTTCGGGCGCCTGCAACGTTCCACAGATGATGGCGCCAGCTGGCAGGAAGTCGAGGCGCCCACTTCAGGCTCCAGCCTCATGTCCATCGCCTTTTCGGACCAGCAGCATGGCATTGCGGCAGGCCTGTCCGGCGTGGTCGTCCACACCGAAGATGGCGGTGACAGCTGGTCGCAGGTAGAGGGCGTTACCCAGGCGCACCTGTTCGACATCATCTGGGATGGTCAGCAGTTTGTCGCCATCGGCGATAACGGCATCCTGGCGGACTTTTCGGCCGGGGGGCAAGTGCTTCAGGTAGGCCGGATACACCCGGACAATTCCCTCTGGTACACCCAGATCACGCCCTTTACTGCATCAAGCTATCTGATTGCAGGGGCCAACCTGGGATTGCACAGCGGGGAAAATTGGAATGTTTACCAGTAAAACGGCCATGCAATCCCCATCGCCAAAATGATCAGCAGATAACACCAGGGCCCATGGAAAAGAAAATCGCCAATTTCTGTCTCCGCTTCCGGTATCCGCTCATACTGACGATTGTCGCCTTGACTCTGGGCTTGGGGTATTTCGCTACCCATATCAACATCAAGACCGTTTTCTCGGATTTGCAACCGCCGAATCATCCTTACATCAAGACCAACGAACAATTCAAGCTTACCTTTGGCGGCGCCAATCAGGTGTCGCTGATGGTCGAGGTGACCCAAGGTGATATCTTCACTCATGAAACCCTGAAAGTGGTCGACGACCTGACCAAGGGTCTCCAGTATCTGGATGCCGTCAACCAGTTCCAGATCATTTCGCTGGCCACCAAGAAACTGAAAACAATAAAGGCATCGACAGAGGGAATCGTTGCCGAGCCGCTGATGTGGCCACATCTTCCTGAAACCGATGCAGATATCCAGCAGCTCAGAGACAAGGTCATTGCCAATCCGTTGGTCTATGGCCAGTATGTTTCCCGCGATCTGAAATCGGCGCTGGTCACCGTTGATTTTATTGATCGTCTGGTGGACTACAACAAGGTGTATCCACAAATACTCGAGCTTGTTTCAAAGCTCGAGAAACCGGGCATGCGGATCCGAATTGTGGGGCAACCGGTCCTGGCCGGCATGGTCATTGAACATCTGCCGGAGACACTTCGGATAGTCGGTTACATTACCTTGCTCATTGCACTTATCCTGCTGGTGACCCTGGGGACGCTCAGAGGCATGTTCCTGCCTTTGCTGTCCGGAGCCATATCAGGCATCTGGGCTCTGGGGATCATCCAGGTGATGGGGATCAATCTCGACCCGCTGGCCATTGTGATCACCTTCCTCATAGCCGCGCGGGCTGTGTCCCATGCCGTGCAGTTGATTCTTGCCTTCGACTACGAACGCGAATCGGGTATCAGCGATCCACTCGAAGCCGCCAAAGTATCGCTCAGCAAGCTCCTGCGCCCCGGCATCCTGGGGCTTGGGACCGATGCGGGGGCGATGCTGGTCGTGGCGTTGACGCCGATTCCGCTTTTGCAGAAAGCCGCACTGATGGGGACGCTGTGGCTCGGGACCATGGTGATCTGCACCATAATGATGGTCCCGGTGATACTGTCATGGACCAGGCGTCATCATGCACATCGCCTGGTCAATCTGGGTGCCGGCCGGGCCATGTCGGGACTGCTTGAGCTGTGTGCAAGACTAACCACACATCGCAGCAGCGCCATTGCCATCCTTACGTTCAGCCTGGTTATTCTTGTCATCACGGCCTTCTTCGCCAAGGACATCAACATCGGCGACACCAATGCCGGTTCGCCCATCCTGTGGCAGGATTCCACCTACAACCAGGATGATGCCGCCATCAATTCCCGCTTTCCCGGCAGTGACCGGATGTTCGTGGTGGTCGAGGGAGAAGAGGAGAATACCTTAAAGCGTCCGGACGTACTTGCCAACGTATCCTATTTCCAGAAGTACATCGAAGCATTGCCCGAAGTGGGCGCCGCCGTTTCCATTTCCGATATCATCCGGCCGGTCAACATGGCCCTGCATGAAGGAAACCCCCGCTATTACAAGGTGGCCGATGATCCGGTTGGCAATGCCGAGATGATTTATCTGGCGACAGCCAGTTCGGACCCGGGCGATATCGATAGATTCATCGACAGGAAGTACAAAAATGGTTCGGTGCTGATTTATTTTCGCGATCACAAGGGTGATTCAATCCGCCGGGGAATCAAGACCATTACCGAATTCCAAAAGAACAATCCGATGGAAGGAGCGGACTATCGTTTGGCCGGCGGCCTGATCGGCATCCTGGCGGCCGTTAACGAGGTGATCCTCTCGGGGCAGTTACAGAGCATCGCGCTGGCGCTGTTATTGCTTTTTGCATTTTGCGCCATCGCCTACAGGACACCGCAGGCTGGATTGTTTTTTCTACCCATCGTTGTGCTGTCCAACACCATCACCTTTTCCTTCATGAGCCTGTATGGCATCGGACTCAATATCAATACCTTGCCGGTCGCGGCGCTCGGCATTGGTCTGGGGGTGGATTACGCCTTCTACATCTCCGACCGCATCGCGGAGCGCTATGCCAACGACAGGGATTTGCGTGACAGCATCCACTTTGGACTGAAGACGGCCGGACGCGGCGTGATCATCACGGCATTGTCCATGGTGACGTCGGTGGCGCTCTGGTACTTCCTCTCTTCGCTGCGGTTCCAGGCTGAGATGGGTCTGCTGATCGCATTGTGGATGTCGGTTTCGGCCATCAGCAGTCTGCTGGTAATTCCATCGATGATCTATGTGTTCAAACCGCGCTTCCTGCTGGGGCGTTTGATCCCCGGAGCAGTTTGATGGTACGGCTTATGGCGGACGGCGTGATGTGGAGTTTTGAAAATAATGCAGACAAGTGGAAATGCCAAATTCAAGCCGTAAGTACATCTGAAGAAGAGTACGTTGAAATGATAGATACTGGAATCTAAACGTGCATTGGTCAATTAAGGCACAACGGGAGAGAATAGCGATGAACGCAAGAGTGACGAAATGTTCGCTGGTGATATTGCTGAGCCTGCTTTTGGCGCCGGCGGTAGCGTGGTCCTCGGATTTCGGACCCTTCAGACTGACCGGATACTTGAGGCAATACACCAGTATGAATCTTGAGGATGTACCGGAAACCCCACAGGATGATGCCGGGGACATCTCCATGAACCGCTGGACCTTTTTCCTGGACGCAGGCACCACCACGGGTCCTCTGCGCTGGACTGGTCGTTTCCGCGCGTCTTACGAAAACCTGACACATTACGAGGAACGTCTGGAGGACGCGGCTAATTTCCTGCGTTCTCTGGATACGGCAGCACCTGGAAGAAAGTCCGATTTCACCGATGAATACAATGAGCTGGACGTGCGGGAGTTGTTTTTCGACGTGGATCTCGGCAGCCGGTTTTCAGCACGGATTGGCCGCCAGCAGGTGGTGTGGGGGGAAACCGACTTTTTCCATGCCACCGATGTGATCCATGGCTACGATTTTCGCTGGCGCAGCTTTTACGTACCTGAAAACGAAGATGTTCGCAAACCCCTGATCCTGCTGAACGGCACCCTGCAGGTTCCGGAATTGAACGGCAGCCTTCAGCTTATTGTGCGGCCGGCCCTTGACAAGGCTGAGTGGATTGGAAATTCCCTCCCCACCTTCGGCGGCCGCTGGTCCAATAATCTTAGCAAGGGGTTCCCGCTGGCCACCAATGAAGTTCCGGGTCCAGCATTGGGTATATTCGGCACGCCGGCGGGCGCAATCTTCAACTACCACCATAAGGCTGGCGATACGGATAACGCACACTACGGCTTCCGCTGGACAGGCCTGCTGGGTAAGAATGAGAACCTGGACTACTCCCTGATGTACTATCACGGCCAGGGGGGCTTTCAACAGGATCCGATTTTGACCCTGAACCCGCAAACCTTCGGTCTTGAGTTCATTCTGCCCGAGACCGATACCGTGGGTGCAACACTCAGCAGTTATGTCACCGCGCTGGACATGACCTATCGGGCCGAAGTCGCCTACACCCCCAACAGGAAGTTCTCCAGCGGCGTGACCGTGCCTTTGCCGCTGCAGATTGTGGAAAAGGATGCCTGGAACCTGTTGCTTGGCTTCGACAAAAACCCACGCCTGCAGAAATGGCTCAAGACCAGCAGCCAGAGCCTGTTTACGGTGCAGGTTTTCGACTGGTACCTGCCCGGGGTGAACAAATACGATGCCATTGGGAACTTCACCGGTTCTGGCGTTTACAGGGAGCACAACGTGCTTGCCACAATGATCCTGACGTTACCGTATATGCACGATACCCTGATCGGGACTTTGGTCGGCATTGCCGATCTGACACAGGGCGGTGCTTTTGTAATCCCGTCACTGGAATATCAATTGGGACCACACTGGCGCTTCAAGCTTGAAGCAGACCTGGCGCTTGGCGGCCAGTCCATTACCAATCCATCGGCACCGGACGGCAGCATAGTCGGCGGTTTCGAGCATAATAGTCAACTACTGCTTCGCACAACATTCCAGTTTTGAACGAATCGGAACACAGTAATCACTAGCGGGAGGATATGAATGATGAAAGTAACTAAGAGAACGATGTCCAAAATGCTGATAGGCGCTTTTCTGGCATCCTTCAGTCTGTTTGGCAATGCCAAGGAACTCCCCGAAGGTACCGTGATCAGCGCTCAGAACCTGGACCAGATCATGGATGATACCTTCGAGGGTATCAAGATCAGGGATCTGCTGACAGAAAAGTTCCAGATGTGGGTGCGTGATTACGCACTGGAAATGCAACTGGGCCATTCGCAACCGTTACAGGTCGACCCTGAGTACACTGCTGCAACCGAAAAGTACAAGGGTCAGGCCACGCTCAATTCCGACAATACCGTTTCCAATTATACGGCCGGTATTCCGTTCACGGACGTTGACCCGGCAGACCCAGGCTGTGGCTGGAAGCAGGCATGGAATCAGTTCTATGCAAATCCCATCATGGGCAACAGCTGGATTGCACTCGGTGATGTGAAGATCTACGATGCCAAAAAAGGCGAGATCGATCACTTCACAGCATGGAGCGCCAAGTCGATCTTCGAAGGACGCACCCGGGGCGAGTCGCGTATCGGCAATCCGGACGACCATGCGCGCTACCTGCTGGTGCTGACCGAACCCTATGACATCGCCGGTATCGGCGTGTTCACCAAGCAGTACAATAACGGTAAAGCCGATGACGGCTGGGCCTATGTGAAGGCCCTGCGCCGTGTTCGCCGAATAGCCGGTGGCAAGTCCTGGATGGACCCGCAGCCGAAGATGGACCTGCTGAATGACGACAACCAGGCAGTCCTGGGTTATCCCGGCTGGTTCAAGAGCTGGGAGTGCAAGGGCAAGCGTCATATACTGGCTGTAACCACGGCAAATGACCCTAACCTGCCGTATACCTTTGCAGATGCCGTGAATGAAGACCAGTTCCCCCACTGGAATCCCAAGGGCCTCGTGTGGGAACCGCGGGAAGTCTACGTCGTCGAAGGCGTGCCCCCGGACGAGCATCCATACAGCAAGAAAGTGCTGTACATGGACGCGAAATATCCGTTTTACTACCACGGCGAGATGTATGACCGCAAGGGTGACTTCTGGCGAATCTGGCGCCAATCTTATTCGATGATCAAGACCTGTGACGGCGCACCTGCCTATGCAGACACCCACACGATGTCAATCGATTTCCAGAATCAGCGCGCGACGTTTATTCGTATCGGCCTGAACAAGTCTAACTGCCTGTCACCGGATTTCTTCGATCCGGATGTATTGAAGAAGGCAGCCTCTGGCGCTCTGGCGGAGGAGGCCAGCAAACTATAGGCAAGGAAGTTTTTCTCCAACAACATGGGGATACAAATCCCCATGTTGGCACCATGACAACCCCGTCCGATGGACGGGGTTGTGTCATTTCCGTGCGATGCATCTGAACTATATGCCTGAGGTGGGTTCCATACCGGCGGCATGACCGGAGCGGAGCAAGTCGCTAGACTGAATATCCGATAGGCATTGAAGTCATTGCGCAAATGGCCTGCGCAGATGAAGTCTGCAATGAGAATCCGGTACATGAAAAAATGGATAATTTTGGCATTGATTGCCATCGCAGCGGTCGCGATCTACATCAACTCACAGCGGGCGAAAGTGCTGCGCCTCAGCGCAGTACCGGTTACACGCGGTGAAGTAATCGCCTCGGTAACCAATACGCGGGCGGGTACGGTGGACGCCTGCAGGCGCTCCGGTATCGCCCCGGCGACGGGCGGCAATATCACCGCGCTGTATGTGGACGACGGGGATAGGGTCAAACAGGGGCAGTTGCTGCTGGAATTGTGGAACGCCGACCACAAAGCCCAGGTGAAACTGGCTGAACGCGACGCAGCGGCCGCCAAATCGATGAGCCGGCAGGCCTGCGTCACTGCTGATGTGGCCAAACGGGCGGCCGACCGCTTGGTGCGGCTGCGGGAAAGCAAGGTCGCCTCGCAGGATGCCGTGGAAAAGGCCGTGGGCGAGGCGGAATCCGCAGCAGCGGCCTGCGATGCATCGAAAGACGCGGCGCTGGTGAAGGATGCCGCCGTCGAACTGGCGCGCGCCACGCTGGAGCGAACCCTACTGCGGGCGCCTTTCGATGGTGTGATCGCCGAAATCAACGGCGAACTGGGTGAATTCGTCACCCCATCGCCCGTGGGAATACCCACCTTGCCCACGGTGGATCTGATCGATAACAGCTGTCTTTATATCAAGGCGCCCATCGACGAGGTCGATGCCCCCAACGTGCGCGCCGGGCTCAAGGCCTGGATCACGCTGGATGCCTTCAAGGAGCGAAAGTTTTCCGGCAAGGTCCGCCGCGTTGCGCCCTACGTGCTGGATCTTGAAAAGCAATCCCGCACGGTGGACGTGGAAGCGGTGATCGATGACCCGGAGATGCAGGTGCTGTTGCCGGGCTATAGCGCCGATGTACAGATCATCCTGGATGAACGACAAGATGTCCTCCACGTACCGACCGGCGCCATTGTGGAGGGTTCCAGCGTTTATGTCATTCCCGCAAAGGGAGGCAAAGTGGAAAAACGGACCATCAAGGCGGGGCTGTCAAACTGGGAAATCACCGAGATCCTGTCCGGCCTGCAAAGAAGGCGAATACGTGGTCAAGTCTGTGGACCGCGAAGGCCTGGCTGACGGCGTGATGGCCGAGATCGAGTAGCGGTTCCCCTGGCCGCGATGATTCGACTGGAAAACATCTGCCGTGATTTTCACGTGGGCGACGAAATTGTCCATGCGCTGAAGGACGTCAACCAGCACATCGAGGCCGGAGATTATGTTTCGATCATGGGCCCTTCAGGGTCCGGCAAGTCGACATTGCTCAATGTGCTCGGTCTGCTCGACACGCCGACTTCCGGGCATTATTGGCTCGATGGCCGCGATGTGTCCGGACTGGATGACGACGAACTGGCGGCAACGCGGCAAAGCGTGATCGGCTTCGTCTTCCAGGCCTTCCACCTGATCTCGCGCATGACGGCCCTCGAGAACGTCGAACTGCCGATGATTCTCGCCGGCGTCCGGCCCAGGGAGCGGCGGGAAAGCGCGCAGGACATGCTGGTCAGGACCGGACTGGCGGACCGTATGGGTCATCGCCCGGATCAGCTTTCGGGCGGCCAGCGCCAGCGTGTTGCCATTGCCCGCTCGATGGTAATGCAACCCAAGGTGCTGCTCGCCGATGAGCCAACCGGTAATCTCGACACGCAATCCGGCAATGAAGTGCTGGAGATTCTCGAAAAGCTCAATGCCGACGGCCTGACCCTGATTTTGGTCACCCATGATCCCAAAATCGGTCAGCGCTCTCACCGCAGCCTGCAGATGGAAGACGGTGCAATCATTTCCGATCGGGCAACCGCCAGGGAGACCGCCCATGCGCCTGGCTGACCAGACTTCCATGGCGCTGACGGCGATCATCCGCTACCCGCTGCGCAGCAGCATGCTGCTGGTGGCCATCGCCATCGGGGTGTCCGCCGTTCTGCTGCTGACTTCCCTGGGTGAAGGCGCGCGTCTGTACGTGACCAATCAGTTCAACTCACTGGGAACCCACCTGCTGGTCGTCTCGCCGGGCAAGAACGAAATCGGCGGCATTGGCGGCATCGCCGGCGCCATGAGCGGTACCGCGCGGCCGTTGACCCTGAACGACGCAATGGCGCTGGAGCACAGTCCCTATATCGCGACCGTGACCGCCTTCCTGCCGGGCTCCGGCAAGATCAACTTCGAAGGCGTCGAGCGCGATGTCGATATCCTCGGAACGACCTGGAACATGCAACACCTGTTCGACTATGAAATGGAGTCGGGGCGATTTCTGCCGAAACTGGACCTGGACAATACCTCACCCATCGGCGTGATCGGCCACACCATCGCCAGGGAGTTGTTCCGGGGCATCGACCCGGTCGGGCAATGGGTACGTGTCGGCGATCGCCGCATTCGCATCATCGGGGTGATGGCCGAGGCCGGCATGGCCGGCGGTATCGACGTCGATGAAGCGCTGTTCCTGCCGGTGGGATTTGCGATGCAGATGTTCAACCGCGAGTCGGTGCACCGGATAATGGTCGAAGCCGTCGGCGCCGATGAGATGGCCCGCGCCGAAAGCGACATCACGGAAATCATCAAGGCCCGGCATTTCGGCAAGGATGACGTCACCGTAATGAACCAGGGCGCAATCCTGAAAACCTTCGACACGATTTTCCTGGTGCTGACCTCGACCCTGGCAGGCATTGCCGCCATCAGCCTGGCCGTGGCCGGCACCCTGATCATGAACGTGATGCTGGTCGCGGTCAGTCAGCGCACCGAGGAAATTGGCCTGTTCAAGGCACTCGGTGCACGGCGCAGGCAAATCGTCGGCCTGTTTCTGACCGAGGCAGCCATACTGAGCCTGATGGGCGCTGTGCTCGGCTTTTTCGTCGGCCAGGCCTCCATCAGCTTGCTGCGCCAAATTTATCCGGTGGTCGAATTCCGCGCGCCGGACTGGGCCGTAATCGCTGCCCTCGTGATGGCCGTGGGTAGCGGCTTGTTGTTTGGCATCATACCGGCCCGCCGCGCGGCGCGACTCGACCCAGTCGAAGCGCTGGCGGGGCACTGAGCCGGCCTTCTCCAGGGTCACCCGCAATGCAGATCAGGGACATCATTGCCTTCACTCAGCGCGCGGTGCTGTTTCACCGTTTGCGTTCGGGGCTGACCGCACTGGGCATCGCCATCGGCGTGGCAGCCGTAGTGATGCTGACTTCCATGGGCGAAGGCCTGAACCAGTTCATGGTGGAGGAGTTCGCCCAGTTCGGAACCAACAACCTGCGTATTGCCCCCGGCAAACCCGAAACCATCGGTCTCGGGCCGGGCATATTGAATACCACCCGTCCGCTGACGATCGAAGACGCCGAAGCGGTCGGCCGCTTACCCTATGTGATCGCAGTCAATCCCGCCCGTTTGGGCGCCGCAGAAGTCGAGGCGAATGGCCGCATCCGCACCTGCACGGTATTCGGCACCGGGACGGGTGTGCTGGCTTTCATCTCCCTGAACCTGCAGGAAGGGCAATTCCTGCCGCCCGATGACCCCACGGCGCCGCGCGCGCTGGCCGTGATCGGCGCCACCCTTGCGAAGGATTTCTACGGAGACAAGAACGCGGTCGGTGACCGCATACGCGTCGGCGGCAGCCGTTTTCTCATCGTCGGTGTGCTGGCGCCCAAGGGCGATGTGACCGGTATTAACGTGGATGAGTCGGTTCTGTTACCGGTATCGCGGGTGATGGAACTGTTCAACACGCCCGGCCTGATGGAGATCGGCGTGCGTTACGAGGAGGGCGCGCCGGTCGACGAACTGGTCTCCAGTGTCCGCCGTTTGTTGCTGGCGCGCCATGGCTATGAAGATTTCAATGTCGCCACCCAGCAGCAGATGATGGATGTGCTTGGCTCGGTGCTGGATGTACTGACCATGGCAGTGGCTGCCCTCGGCAGCATTTCATTGTTCGTTGGCGGCGTCGGCATTTTTACCATCATGACCATCGCGGTACGCGAGCGCACGCAGGAAATTGGCCTGCTGCGTTCGATCGGTTCCACGCGCCAGCAGATTCAACGGCTGTTTCTGGCCGAATCGGTGGTGCTGGCGGCCATGGGGGGCCTTATGGGATTGCTGGTCGGCGGCGCTGTCGTCGTGCTGCTCGGCGTCACCATTCCCACGCTGCCGGTGCGTCTGTCCGCGCCTTACATCATCGCGGCGGAATTGGTGTCGGTGGCCATTGGCCTGATCGCCGGCGTTGCCCCCGCCAACCACGCAGCGAAACTCGATCCGCTGGAAGCCTTGCGCACGGAATTATAAGTAGACCCCTTGCTCCGAACCGGCTTTTCCACACTGGTGTCGTAGCAATCTGTAGATAGCGATGCTGGAATTTACCGTTAAGACGAGCCCTCAACCGGCTGGCAGCGCACCTCGGTTTTGACCGAGCTGGCGATGAAACACTGCTCGTGCGCATCATCGTGCATGGCGGCATGCTGGCTTGGCGATGGCCGTTGCGCTCCGGCGAATTTCACCTCGGGATGCAGGGTGACCCGGGTCATGGCCAGCCTGCCTTCGGGATTTTTGCCCATCACGCCCGTCGCCTGGTCCCGATAGCTCTCGACCACGAAATCCCTGTCCAGCCGCGATGGAAAGAAACCACAGCATGTGGCAACTGGAGAGCGAGGCGACAAACGCTTCTTCGGGATCGACCGCAGCCGCGACCGAGTGGGGTAACGGAACGACGTGGGGAGAGGACGAGGCCGGAACCTCGATGCCGCCATCGAAAGCCCAGCGATGCGCCCGGCTGTACTGCTGATCCGTGAACACCGCGCCATTGCGCTGCCAGCTGATGACCGCTTTGTATTCGCTCATCTCAGACCCCGGATGTTCAAAGCGGTGGTTCCTCTGAAAGATGGCGTTCCGGTTCCATTGATTGATGTAATACGTCGATGACCGCTATTTCAGAGGCAGAAACCACGGCGTAATAAATCGTATGAGAGCCTTCGAAATAGCTATAACAAACCCAATTAACAAAAAGATCTGTTCGTTTCATCCCCAGTTGCGGGTTTTCAGCGAGTAAGCCCATGGTGTCACGTAGCTTTGACAGATAGATCGAGGTTTGAGGCCGCCCGAAACGCCTGATCGAAAATGCCTTGATTTCTTTCAGGCTTTGTTGGGCTTTGGTGGTCAGTGAATATTTTGCCACGCTAATCGATCAGCGTTTGCATGAACGCATCGCCGTCCACAGATTCTCCACGGTCAAGCTGAGCCTTGCCAATAGCGAGCGTTGTGCGCAGAACTTCAAGTTTCTTTTCATCTGCTTCCAGCAAACGCAGACCGGCCCTGACAGCTTCGCTGAGCGTTTCAAAGCGGCCCTCTTTGATTTTGCTGTCAATGAACTGCGAAAAATGATCGCCGATCGTAACGCTGGTATTTCTGGGCATGTCAAAGTCACTCTGAGAGTGTGTATTAGATATTAATACACCATTTTCTGGTGGCTCTCAAGTTGGTTTTGCCCAGGACAGAGGAAACCTGGCGAGGTTTCTCATCGCTCATCTTGACTCTCAAAGGTCCTGGATTTTGGAGAAAGGTCCACTAATCGTCATATACTCCTGTCCATACACTCTTGAACAGGAATCATCCATGTTATTTGATCACAAACAGCTGACATTTCTCCGGCACGGGCAGAATGAACTGCCGCAATCTCGTCCTGGCCTGCCTGCTCGGCATCACCGTGCTGGCCGCCTGTGACCGCAAGGAAACCCCGGAGTAATCGAGCACTCCGGCACCAACTGTGGATTCAACTCCTGCATCAACCGCGGCGGTTCCGGTTGCACGCGGGTGCCGATGCGATGACCGAAGCGGCCTACCGCCACCACATTGAAATTCTGGCTTCCGACGAATTCGGTGGCCGTGCGCCGGGCTCACCGGGCGAGGAACTGACCGTGAATTACCTGGTCGAGACGTTCAAAAGCCTGGGTCTGGAACCGGCCAATGGCGACAGCTACACCCAGGACGTGCCGCTGGCGTGGGTGGAAGTGAAAAACAGCCCGGACCTGACCATCAAGGATGCGCAAGGTGAAGCACTGGCGCTCAAGTACCGTGACGACCAGGTGGTCTGGACGCGGCATCAGGCGCCCGCAGCCGCCATTAACGATTCTGAAATGGTTTTCGTCGGTTACGGCATCAATGCGCCCGAGTATGACTGGAACGACTATGCCGGTATCGACGTCACCGGCAAGACGGTGGTGATGCTGGTCAATGACCCCGGCTATGCCACCCAGGACCCGGCCTTATTCAATGGCAATGCGATGACCTATTACGGCCGCTGGGACTACAAGTTCGACGAAGCGGCCCGCCAGGGGGCTGCCGCTGCGATCATCATCCACGACAGGCTGCCGGCCGCCTATCCCTGGTCGACAGTGGTCAACAGCTCGACCGGCCGTAAATTCAACATGGTGCTGCCCGATAAGGGTGCATCGCTGGTCCAGGTCCAGGGATGGATCACCCGTGACGCCGCCCAGGCGGTGTTCGCCAAAGCCGGGCTAAGCCTGGACGAAATGTATGACAAAGCCCGCCAAAAGGGCTTTCGCGCCGTACCCATGGGCTTGACGGCTTCGGCCGAACTGGCCAATGACACGGCAACGCTCAACTCGCGCAACGTCGCCGCCATTGTGCGCGGCAGCGAAGCGCCCGATGAAGTGTTTATTTACATGGCGCATTGGGACCATCTGGGGACCGACCCCAAACTCGAAGGTGATCAGATCTACAACGGCGCGCTGGACAATGCCAGCGGCACCGCCGCCTTGCTGGAGCTGGCCAAGGCCTTCGCCAGCTTGCCGCAGGCGCCGCGCCGCAGCATCCTGTTCCTTTCTCTGACCGCCGAGGAACAAGGCCTGCTGGGTTCCATGTATTACGCGGCCCATCCCCTGTATCCGCTGGCCGAAACCGTAGGCGGGCTCAACATGGACGGCATGAATAATGCCGGCCCCACACGCGATATAACCGTCATTGGCCTCGGTATGAGCGATCTGGATGACTACCTGGCAGCCGCAGTCGCGGCGCAGGAACGGGTGGTGGCGGCCGACAAGGAAGCAGAAAAGGGCTACTACTATCGCTCCGATCACTTCGAACTGGCCAAGCAGGGTGTACCCATGCTGGATCCGAAGAAGGGTTACGACAACCGCGAGCGGGGACTGTCCTATGGACTGGAAAAGGCGGATGAGTACACCAACGAACATTACCACCGGGTGTCGGATGAATACGATCTGAGCTGGGATGTCAGCGGCGCCCTGGAAGACATGAAACTCTATTTCAAGACCGGTCTGGACGTCGCCAACAGCGACCAGTGGCCGAACTGGAAGGAAGGCACCGAGTTCAGGGCCAAGCGTGACGCCCAGCGGGAGCAACAATGAAAGCGCAATCTGAACGCTGTGTTCGTCTGTTTAGTAATGGCCGCAACCAGGCTTAGCCCACCGCTATCTGCCGAAACTCATCATCCGTCAACAGGCGTTTCGCGTGGCTGCCCAAGTCCTTCACTTTTGCCAACACTGCAGGGACCTGCTCGTCGGCGAGGTCGATGCCGAGTTCTTCGGCCTTCAGGCGGATGCTGTCAAGGCCGCTCTTCTTGCCCAGCACGATGCGGCGCTCGGCATTGACGATATCGGCTGAATAGGGCTCGATCGCTTCCGGGATGTGAAACTGGCTGGCCACGGCGCCGCTTTCCCTGACGTAGAGGTTTTCCCCGACCACCGGTTTCCAGCCATCGACGGCGTAGCCCCCGGCCTGGCGTACCAGCCGCGAAACTTCGCGCGCCTTGCTCAGGTCGATTTCAACGGGTACGTTGTACAGACAACTCAGCGCCAGCGCGACTTCGCAGATGTCGGCGTTGCCGGCACGCTCGCCCATGCCATTGATGGTGCCCTGGATCCAGCTCGCGCCGCCCCGCACCGCAGCGATGGCGGAAGCGGTGGCAAGGCCAAAGTCATTGTGCCCGTGCCAATGGATGGGAATACCGGGACCGACATGCTGTGCGATATCCCGGATCAGGATTTCCACCGCCTCGGGCGCCAGCGCGCCGATGGTATCGACAACCGAGATTTCTTCCGCCCCGGATTCAATCGCCGTGGAGTAAACGTCCTTGAGGAAGGCCTGATCGGAGCGCGTTGCATCGACGGCAAAAAAGTTCACCCGCATGCCATGCTCACGCGCATGGCTGATCGCTTTCTTGATGCGTTCCATGACGGATTCGCGGGTGAATCCGTAGGCGGCCATCTTGACGTCGCTGGTGGAAATTTCGACCAGCACCTGTTTCGTGCCCAGTTCGATATGTGCGTCGAGGTCGGCGATCACGCAGCGCGCAAAGCCCCAGATTTCCGACGACAGGCCGGCATCCAGCATGCGTCTGACGGCTTCGGTGTCTTCCGCCGAGACACGGGGGAAACCCGATTCGATACGGCCAATACCGAGGTCCGCCAGTGCACGGGCGATCGTGAACTTCTCATCAGCCGTGAATACGACGCCAATGGCCTGTTCACCGTCGCGCAGCGTGGTGTCGTAGAAGCGGACCGTGCGGCTGCGATCAAATCCGGACTGGACCTGTTCGTCCTGGTTCAGTTCGCTGACCCAGATCTTCTCCGGTGGAATTTGCAGGTTCATTTTGCTCTCCTTAGGCCCCGGTTCAGTCCTTGTTGGCCTGGAACCAGTCATAGATTTCTTCCGCGGTCGCAAACCACACCTCGTCGTGCTGAAGAATGTGATCGTACGCGGCCTCGAAATACTTGATGCGATGCGCGGCGCCCATGATGTAGGGGTGCACGCTCATGGACAGTACGCGCGGTTGTGTTGCGCCGTCCTGGTAAATGCGGTCGAACTGATCGATGACCCGCTCCAGCCAAACCCGGGATTCATGCTGGTGGACCACCATCATCGGCAGGTCGCTCAACTCCAGATTGTACGGCATCGCCACGATCGGGCTGCTGGTGGTTTTCATTTCCACCGGCTGTTCGTCCATCGGCCAGTCGCAGACGAATTTGAATCCCACTGCGGCGAGATAATCCAGCGTGTCCAGGGTTTCATGCAGGCCGGGCCCGAGCCAACCCATTGGCGCGGTGCCGGTATAGTCTTTCAGCACCCGGAACGCTTTGCTGATGGATTCTGCCTGGTCCTCGACTTTGTGCACCGGGACCTGGGCATAACCATGGCCCATGAAGGGCCAGCCGCGCTCGTGCATGGCCCGCGCTACCGCTTCATCCGGGCCCTCGCAGACGCGCGCATTGATCGCCGCGCTGGCCTTCAGATTGCGCTCGGCCAGCGCATCCATCAAACGCCAGATGCCCACGCGCATGCCGTACTCATGCCAGGCCCAGTTGGGGACATTCGGTACCGTGACCACGCCCGCCGGCGCACTGACGTATTCGCGCGCGACCGGCTTTTCGATGTCCCACTCTTCGACATTGACCACGGTGTAGACGGCAATGCGCGCGTCACCGGGCAGCTTCCAGCGTTTACGCTGTGGCAGGGCGGAATAGTCGAAACGTTGTTCCGGTCTCATCACGCTTCAGGCGGCGACGCCGCACAGGTTGAGCAGGACCTCGACGTACACCTTGGTGATATCGACCATGTCGCCGATATGCACATGCTCGCCCTGGTGGGTTGAAAACCCGCCGCCGCCGGAGCGGATGCGGCCCGCGGAACCGAAATTGACCGTTGGAATGCCATAGCGGTTCATGTGCGCCGCGTCGCTGTACCAGGTTTCCACGCCCATTTTCGGCGGCTTGCCCAACTGGTTCTTGTTGGCCGCAATGATGGTCTTCACCAGTTCGTGATCGTCCGGAATCGAAGTACCCGGAGCGGAAACGAAGATTTCGACCTTGGTGCCTTCGAGCTGCGGATTCTCCTTGACCACTGCACTCACCATCGCGCGCACTTCCCTGTAGGCATTGGCCGGCAGCTCATCGGGCAGAGTGCGTACATCCAAATAAATGGAAACGCCATCCGGTGTACGCGCGCCGCGCCAGGGCCAACCGCCTTCGATCGCGGCGACATTCACGCGCGGGCGGAAGTCGCCCATGGTATGTTTCTTGATGTACTTGGGGATCCACTGGTGGATCGCGTCCAGGATCACCCGGCTCTTGTTGATGGCGTTCTTGTCCACGTCCGACCAGGCGGTGTGAATGAGGTGGCCGGGTATCGTGATCTTGACCCAGGTGGTGCCGCAATGGCGCGGGATCAGCATCATGTTCGTCGGTTCGCCCAGGATGCAGAAGTCGGCAACTGCGCCGTGTGTAATCGCGAATTTGGTGCCCACGCCGTAGCCCTGGTATTGGCGTCCTTCAAAATCGTTGACCGGAGCTTTTTCAATTTCCCCCGCCACTCCGGCAATGACCACATCGCCACCCAGGCGGATACCGGCCTTGCGGATCGATTCCACCGCGGTGACATAGGTCGCCATGGCGCTTTTCATGTTGAACGTGCCCATGCCGTAGATCCATTCATCGTCGATCAAAGTGCCCCGGCACTCGTAACCGATACCCCGATGGGCCTGTTCGGGGCCGAAAGACGTATCCAGGTGACCGTTGAACATGACCGACTTGCCGCCGCCCTCGCCCTGCAGGCGGCCGATCGCGTTGTAGCGTTCATCGCCGATCGGTTGCAGCGTGGCGTCGAAGCCCGCGCCCCCCAGAACTTCGTGAACGGCCCGCGCCATATCACCCTCGAAGCCGGTAGGGCTGGGAATATTGGTCAGATCGACGGTGAGCTGTATCAGCCGGTCCCGGTCAATCTGTTCCACCGCTTTGGCAATGACATTGGCTTTTGCTTTCTTACTCATTGAATTCACCTGTGTTGTGCGGTACCTGACCCGCAATCATTTCACGATGTACGTCGTCAGCTTGCCCAGTTTTTCGATGTTGCATTCGATCTTGTCGCCCGGCGCCAGATAAGGCGTATTTTTCATTCCCGCAATCACGCCCGGCGGGCTGCCGGTGGTGATCAAGTCGCCCGGCTGCAGCGTGGTATTGGACCACCATGAAACCAGCTCGGCGGTCTTGTAGACCATGTTCGCGGTATTGGAGTTTTGCCGTTCCTTGCCGTTCAGGGTCAACACCATCGGCAAGTTGTCGGGATCGCCGACCTCATCCAGGGTGACCAGGTAGGGCCCCAGCGGGCAGGAGCCGTTGAAGCTCTTGCCCAGCAAAATAACCATGTTGGAATGTTCCCTGGCCTGGATGTCCCGCGCCGACAGGTCATTGAAAATGGTGACGCCAGCCACGTAGTCCAGGGCATCCTCCTTGCTCACCCGGAAGGCCTCTTTGCCGATGATGATGCCCATTTCTATTTCGTAATCGAGTTGCTGGGTGAAATGCGGAATCTTGACCTTGGCCCCGCTCGGAACCACCGACGACGGCGCCTCCAGGAAACCGGTCGGATGCTCGAAATGAAAATCCTTCCAGTTGTGTGACTGCCACTCCGGCTCCTCCCATGTCGTCAGCTCCGACAGGTGAGCGGAGAAATTGCACGAGGTGTGCATGATCTTGCCCGGTTTGGGCACCGGCGCCTGCAATTGGATGTCCTTGGCGGCGTAAACCGGACCCTGACCCGGAACTGCGGCCAGCTTGCGGGCTTGCCGTATGGCCGCTTCGCCCCGTTCGAGAAACTTGATCATCGATGGTGGGTAATTTACCCTTGCTGGCGGCATGCAGATCCAGAATACCGCCCTTCACGACGACACCGATGGTAGCGGCGCCGGTTGATTTCACTTTAAAACTTGCCAGTTTCATTATACAGTACTCAATGTGCGGCCGAACGGCCAGGCTTCAGATTGGGAACCACGTGTTCACCCATCAGGCGAATCGTCTCGAGATTGTCTTTCTCGTCTGCGCCGACCACTTCCAGCAACGGCAGGTTCAGGCCGGAGTCGACCAGTTCCTGGGTGATTTCCAGGCAATCCTCCGGACTGCCGGAAATGACCGTGAACTTGCGCATCATTTCATCTGTCACCAGATGGGTTACTTTGTCGTCCGTGCCATCGGCGATCGCCTTGCGGAATGGGTCCCAGGTTTCCTGGAGGCAGTCCGGAGCCACCCAGAATGATGTCATTCTTGATATTGCGAATCTTGTTGATCACGTAGGTCCCGGTGTAACTGCGGGTCGCATCACGCGCCTTGTCGCCGTCTTTCGAGCAGGAGCACAGAATGACGCCACCCACGGGGAAGTCATCCGGAAGTGTACGCCCGGCCTTTTGTGCGCCCGCTTGCATGTTGTCAATGGCGTAACGCACGAAGTGAGGCGCGGTCAGTCCTGCCAGCAGCATGCCATCGCTTTCCCTGCCGGACAGCTTTTGCATGAAGGGGCCGGTGGCGCCGACATAAATCGGAATGCGGGTGGCGAGGCCAGCAGCGGCGCGATCGAAGGCCGGCATGGTGGATTTGAAAAACTTGCCTTCGTATTCGAAGCGCTCACCCGACCAGATTTTGCGCATGATTTCCATGGACTCATGGTGCACCCCCACAGGTCTCATGACATCGATGTCGATATTCGAGGTACTCGATGCCTACCTTGCCAACGCCAAGGCCCATAATGAAACGGCCATTCGACAGTTCATCGATGGCAGCCGCTTCTGAAGCCTGAATGGTGGGGTGGCGCAAATACGGCGAGGTGATGCCGAGGCCTACGGGGATTTTTTTGGTCGCCATGGCCACAGCCGCAAGCGTAGTGAAACAACCTCGGGACTCAAGGCCGTATTGCCGGAACCAGTGATAGGCCTCGGCGATCCAGAAGCCACCGCTCATATTGGAAGCCTCTGTTTGTGCTGCATATTTCTGCATGGATGACAGGGGCTCATAGGATTTGAAAATCACGCCCGACTTTCGGATTCACTGTTGTGCTCATCGATTTCTCCTGGATTGATGGCTCAAGCCATCACGGTCATGCGGATACGGCAAAAGATTTCGCCGTTAACATATGACTCAATGTTAGGGGATGGAGCAGGATTTGTCTTGTCCATACATGAAGCTTGCTTGACTCAAAGCGCAGGAATCGATTCTCCCGCGGCCCCAAAGCCGCGGTCTGGCTGCCTTGACAGTACCTGTGTTTCCTCTTAACGTGACTCAAAGTCATACCGTAGTGAAATCATACATAAAGTCTGTGCGTGCAAAGTCAAGCCCAGCCCGAAGGCGGGCATGAAAAAATCTGCTGAACTATCGCCCACCGCCATGCCCGAATCCAGTGATCTCAAATCCTTGTTGGATAAGGCTTCGAGCGCCATTTTTCAGATTTTGCCGCAGCCCGATTCTGAGAAATTCGAGCACTATTCGATCACCAATCATAACGCGACTTTGTTGAGGTCAATGAGTGACGGATCAAGGCAATTAAGAACGCCATCGACGAAGCCGATCAAGAAGATTATACCGGCGAACTGGAGCGTGTTTTCGATGCTGTCGACATCAAGCGTTTGTAACACCGGTAAAGCGGGGTAAGAGCACAAAAGACGCTACAGCAAAAGAGAACCAGACGCCGGCTGAGCGCCGGGCAGCAATGGCCTGGGCAAAGCGACTTAAACGGGGTGTTCCAGATCGAAATTGAAATCTGCGGCAAATGTGCCGGGGCCGCGTTGGCTCATCGCTTGTGCTTCCCATTAACCTTTAACAAAAAAGCGCCCGTTATCGGTAACGGGCGCTTTTGCAAAGACCTGCCTTCGGCTGGTTGTTTTGCCACTCTCTAGAAGAAATTGTATTGAACGGACAAAGACCACTCCGCAGGACGACCGTAGAGGTTGTCGGCGTAGGATGCTGAAGTACCATAGGATGAATTGCCGGTAATCAAATACGTTTGATCCGTAATGTTTCGGAATGCCAGGATACCTTCCCATCGCCCATCATTCGTCTGCAAAGTGATTGCGGCATTCAGCAGGGTGTAGTCACCCTGAAAAAGCTGCGGCGTATTGATTGCATCATTGTACTGGGAGTCATGGAAAGACCAGTCAACACGCGGAACGAGAGTCGCCCAATCGCCAATATCAAAGGTATAAGCCACACCCAGAGCAGTGCTCCACTTGGGTGTATTGACCAGTTTGTTATCCTTGAATACAGGCGTTGCGTTGTTTATCACACTGGGATCAAGTCTGTCGTAGCTGGCATCGATGTATCCGGCAGACGCCGTGATGTACCAGCGATCCGTCGGCACCAGGGTTAACTCAACTTCGCCGCCTTCAATAGTTGCCTTGCCACCGTTAAAGGTGATGGGGTTGAATGTCTCGCGAACAATGATTTGCAGATCATCGTAATCAGTGTGAAACAGTGCCATGTTTAACCGCGCTTTATGATCAAATAAATCAGCCTTTAACCCAACTTCGTAGGTTTGGGCAGTTTCCGGTTGAAAACTACTGGGCTCAGCGGTAAAAGCAGTAAATCGTTGATCGAAACCACCACTTTTGAATCCTTCCGAGTATGAGCCATAAACCAGTAAATTATCAGTGGCCTGATACGCCAGGTTGAGCATCACGTTGGTATCATCAAATTTTTCTTTGAACTCAGCAAAGGTCGCCAACCTGTCACCCGCTGGAATGGGAGCGCCAAAAGACGGCAGGTAAAAACCAACAAAGTTTGGCCATGTGGGCGCAAAGAAGCCACTCGCAGACGAATCGCCAAGCGATATTTGGTCCGGTGTGAAGCGTTTGGTATCTTCGGTGTATCTGATACCAAAAGTGAAAGCCAATTGCTGTGTGAGGTCGTAAGTGCTCTGAAAGAAAGCAGCCTTCGAATCATTATCATAGATACCGCCGCTTTGTATCGAGCCCACCGGAAGAAAGACGGGGTTTCGATTGAAGCCATCCTCCTGAAAATAATAGAGTCCGAACAGCCAGCTCATTCTCTCTTCCATCAACTTGCCGGAAAACTGAAATTCCTGGCTGAATTGATGATGATCGTAGAAATCCTGCGTGGCGAAAATATTGGCGGGAGTATTATCGCCGTCCCTTGAAGATTCCATTTCCATTTCGCGATAAGCGGTAATCGACTTGACCGTCAACCAGTCGACCGCATCCCAGGTCATCTCGGCGCTAATACCCCGGACATCCAAGTCCGATTTGACCGGAAAAGTGCCTTCGGATTTGAATGCTCCGATAAAACTGTCGGGACCAACGCATCCGGGTGCACCACCTGCACCCACACCCGGGGGCGGAAAGGATGGCGGACCGGCGACGCCAAAGTCAGGATTGATATTGACGGCGCTGCAACTATCGAGCAAACCGTTGCCAAAAGTGCCAAAAGCCATTTTGTCATTCACGCCGGCGGAAACGGTGGGCGCGCCATTTTCACGAATTCTGGTAGCGTCCACTGCCAGATAAAGTTGAAATTTGTCACCGGGATTCCATAGCGCCGAAGCCCTGAAGGCCAGGCTGTCGTCATCTCCGGTTTTTACGCCGTCATAAACGCGGGTTACGTATCCATCACGGTTGCGGGAAGAAACAGCGAGATTGACTGCCAGTTGATCCGTAATCGGTGCATTTGCCTTGGCGGTGACAAAAAACATGTTGTCGTTGCCTACCTGGATCTGTACGCTGGCCCTTTTCTCCTGGTCAGGCCTTTTGGAGTAAATCGCAACTGCGCCGCCAATCGTGTTGCGCCCAAAAAGAGTTCCCTGGGGACCACGCAGTATTTCAATACGATTTACGTCCAGGAAATCGAGTACGTTACCCACGGATCGTGCCATATATACACCGTCGATATAGAGTCCGACACCCGGGTCGGTTACGGGAGTGAAGTCCGTTTGTCCGATACCCCGAATAAAAATCTGCGCGGCTGATTTGGAGCCTGACGAAGGAGAACCCGAATCGAAGGTCAGGTTTGGCGTGATGTCGCTCAACTTGTCCGTAGAGTCGACCTGACGATATTCCAGTTCCTTTTCAGTGAAGGCCGAAATTGCAATTGGCGTCGATTGCAGGTTTTCCTCCCGCTTCCGGGCGGTAACGATTACCTCTTCCAACTCGAAACCCGTTTCGGTTGCGTACAGACGTGGTGTTACCACCAAGCTTGCCAGTAGCAGAACCAATAACATGTAACGTGATCTCTTCATTCTTATCTCCCCGGTGCCCGTTATGGATAGAAATTGTGAACCCATACTAGTTCTTTATATCCCGGTGCCGCAATGAAACACAAAGGATGTCTCTTTCACAAGGATATTGAAAAATCAGGTACACACGACCTGATCCCGCAGCAGCTTGCGGTTCACTTTGCCCGTATTGCCGCGTGGAAGCTGTTGGACAAGCCGATATTCACGCGGCCTCTTGTAACTCGAAAGCGCTGTTTTGTTGACATGCTCTTTTAAATCATCCGCACGGACCCCGGCTGCACAAATAACGAATGCAGTCACTTGCTGGCCCCATTGATCATCGGGCAAGCCGATCACCACACATTCGCTCACTCCGGGGTGACTGAGTACGGCGCTTTCAACTTCACTGGGAGTAATGTTGATCCCGCCGGTGATGATCATGTCGTCGAGACGCCCTTTGAGATACAGATAGCCATCTGGATCCATCACCCCAATATCACCAGAACGCCACCAACGACCTGAGAAAATCCTGCGCGCAAGTGCCGGCTGCTCCCAGAGTTGATTCGCAACCGATGGTCCACTGATTAGCACCTCCCCCTCTTGACCCGGGGGCACAAGATCGTCGACAGCCCCACCGGGCTTAACGATACGGATATCCACTTCCATGGCTGGCTTGCCCACACTCTCCAATGTGTCGTCGCTAACGTAATCTTCCGGCAACATCACCGTGCAGCCGCCCCAGGAACCGGTTTCGGTCGTGCCGTAGGTATTGATGATATTTCTGCAGACCCTGTTACGGATCTGCGCCATGGTCGCCCGGTCCATGGGCTCACCGGCGTAACCGACTCGCTCCAGTGAGGACAGGTCGTAATTCTCTACGGGGCCTCTCAGAAGCATTCGCCACATGGTGGGAACCAGGAAACAGACTGTGGCCTTTTCTTCTTCGATGGCTCGAAGGTACGTCTCGGGATCCCACTGGCTGAGGTAAGTGATTTTTGACATGCCGTAAAGAAAGGGCAATGTGCAGTTGTACCAGCCGATAAAGGCGGTGGTGAAGGTATTGATGCTGCTGGCCTTGGCGTGGGCTGACATGTAGTGGGAACCGCAGCGGGCACTGGCCAGCAGTGTGCGGTGCGTATGGATCACGCCTTTGGGTATGCCGGTTGTGCCGGAAGACAGTGCAATAACCGCGGCGTCATCAGGTTCAACAGGCATCGGTTCAATATCCGGCTCATATTGAGCAAGATCCCGGGGAATAACAGGATTACCGGCCCCTGCCAGGGATTGTTTTGGCGTAATACTTGATGCGGATCGCACTGCTGCGGTGATCCAATCCGCATTTTGGCGCAGGGAATGGGCCATTTGCTCAAAGGCCCCATCGTAGACCAACACGCGCGGGGTGATGCGCTCCAGGATTGCCGACAACACCGGTTCGGATTCACGCGTGTGCAAGGCAACCGGTATTGCTGCCAGTTCAATGGTTCCAAACAGGGCAATGACATGAGATATGGAGGGCGGCATCAATAGGGCCACGCGATCACCCTTGCGCACGCCCAGGGTGTGCAGCAGCTTGGCCATCCGTTGCACCCGATCCAGCAGCTCGGCATAGCGGTATCGGCTCGTACTATCGACGATGGCTTCGTTGTCTGGATAGCTGTCAGCAGCGCGGTGAATCAAATCCCGTAAAGTAAGGGCCGGATCAGACATCAAACATCATCACGCTTTATCCGATAGTTTTCCAAGCCCGGTTTGTACTCCCGCTTTTTGAAGGACTGCAATGCAGTGCGTATCCAGTCATCACCGGTCATCCGAGACAGCTCGAAGAGCTTGGCAATCTCGTAATCGATGGCTTCAGGGAAGTCCATGTCGAAAATCCGCTCATACACTTGCTTTGTCTTCTCAAGAACCATACGGCCTTTTTTCACCAATCCGTTGACCACCTTTTGGGTATGAGCATTCAATTCAGCCAGGGGCACCGCTTTTGATGCCCACCCAAGCTTGACCGCATCTTTGCCGTTGAAAGTATCAGCAGTCAGAGCGTAGTAGAGCGCCTGCTTTCGGGATGGCATATTGTTCGCCACTGTCCAGGTCGTTCCTCCGCCCGGGAAAATTCCAAAATTCACTTCGGAAAGGCCCCAGACAGACTCTTCTGCAGCGATTGCGATATCGCATAAGCCCACCACCTGCATGCCACCGCCAAAACACCAGCCATTGACCTTGGCAATGGTCACGGCAGGGAAAGCCTTCAAATGCTTCATCCAGACAAATGAATAACCGACACCTTCCATAAACTTGGCCGGTTCATCCCAATTGTCAAAAAAACACTTTTCCAGGTCCATGCCGCCACAAAATGCGTCGCCGGACCCGGTCAAAACCAGGACTTTGGTCCTGGCTGCTTCAACTGTTTCCAGCGCTTCGCACATTTCTGCATGTAATGCAGGGCTCATGCAGTTTTTCTTTTCTGGTCTGTTTAAAGTGATGGTTGCGACTTCATCATTAATTTCGAGAATAATGTTCTTGAACTGATCCATTCTGCTTGCCTCTGGCGGCTTCCCGCGCTGCTCACATTAAGAATTAAGATATCAGGAGTGTAAGGAGCATAAACACTTTTTTTCATGAAACCCACATGTATTGAACCGCCTTTCAAACCAGTTTTCCAGCAGCTTTTCAGCCATGTCAGCCTGAAAGTTCGCTTGCTTGGACGCCCGGGACAGGATTCCTCCCCCGTGAGAAATCTATATCAGGCTGATTGCCAGGCTCGGGGCGAAACATACCGTGTTACGCGCTGTATTGACCAAACGGGTGCAGCCGGGCGTCGCCTACACTACATTTCATTTTCCCGTCAGCGGGGCGAATGTGATAACCATCGACAACTCCGACTGGGGGACGAATTGCCCGGAATACAAGGTGACGGTCGTGCAGGTCACGCGTGTGACCGAGCAGTCCCGCTGACAGCGTGAATACCGCGCCTTTGCCGAAAAGTAACAGGACCTGCTTGAAAGAGCCAGGACTTGAGTTGAACATACCCAATTGAATGTCGGGCTCCACCGAAAGTTGGCTTATTTGAAGAAACCCATCGTTCAAACATACGGCTGCTCAACGTTCAGCGGCACGGTGTCTTTTGCCCTGCAGGCAGGAATTGGTCTGAAATAGAGCTGTAGCAGGGCAGAATCCAGCTTCGTATATTCAAATCCGGAGAGATTTCGCAATCCCCCAAGGTAAATATGAGTTTACGGACTTCCCACTAACTGTGAATTTGTTGCAATATAGCTTTAATGCTACCTATCCTCGCCGGCAAGCTGCAGCTCAACTGGAAACCTGACGACACCATGGTGGTGTATGTGGGTGTGAACCGCGGCGTCAAGGCGGCCAGCTACAACGCCCCGCTACCGGGCGGCTTGGGCGTTCCGGATTCTTTCCTGCCTTACAAGAAAGAAGTTCTTTATTCCTATGAAGCCGGACTAAAGAAGACCCTGGCTGACGGCAGAACGCGTATTTCGCTGGATGCATTCTATTACGACTACCAGCACTACCAGACCTTCCTGTTTACCGGTGTCGGCGGGGTCGTGCTCAATAGCGATGCAGACAATTACGGGGCCGAACTCTCGATTCAATCCTCTCCGGCCGATGGCTGGGATGTGATGCTTGGCATTTCCGCGTTCAATGCTACCGTCAAGGACGTGCCGTTGCGGATCAACTCCCCGCTGCCGCCACGGGACGTAAAGCCCACCTACGCCCCGGAACTGCAGGCCATGGGTTTGATACGCTACTCGTGGGCCGCGATGAACAGGAACATGGCGCAGGCGGTCAACGCCTCTTATTCCGACAAGTACTATTACAATCTGCGCAATTTCGACGCCGACCAGTTTGACAGTTACACCGAGGTGAACTTGCGCTGGTCATGGGCCTCCGCAGACTTGCATTGGGAAATTGCGGCATTGGTCAACAACCTGACCGACGAGCGCATCGGTATCCAGGGCTTCGACCTGGCGACACTGTGTGGCTGTAACGAAATTTCCTTCAAGGCACCGCGGTGGTACGGCCTCAACGTGAGGTATTCGTTCTAACAAAAAATCTTATTCGGCCCCATCCTGCCAGCCCACTGGCAGGACGGGGATCTGAGCCGAATGGCAGCCATGTTGCCGACTGGTGTTTGCACTGCTCACGGGCAGGTGACGACCAGGCGTCCCTCGCCAAGTCGTTTTTCCGTGTCCGCACTGGTGTCGAGTTCATTGAAAATCACCGTCCAGCTGACCTCGGACCCGTCGACCGCTGCCGGCTCAGCCCCTTTTGTCGAGGCAAACCGCATTGCGAAAATTTCCGTTGGACCCGGAATGTCAATAGTGGCAGTAGTCTGAAACCACTTACCGTCAAGAAAAAACTGTGACATCTTGAATTCGCCGCGCGGGTCGCTGCCCGTGAGGTCAAACGTGCCGCTGAGCTGGAACTTGCATTCCGACACCTGGAAAGTGTAAGTCTCATCGCCGACCTCCAGCACACCTTCACCAGGTTCCGCGGAGCGTTGGGGGGCTTTCGGCAATGAGCTGTTTTCAGATGTTGAAACTGGGGTGGCGGTCTCCGCTGTTGTGACGGGGGCACGCTGCGCCGGAGATTCATCGCCGCCGCAAGCCGTGAGAACGGCGGCGCAAAAGACAGCAATCGAACTCAAAGGAAGAGACGTCGGTGACATTTTTCGGGTCCTCCGATTGTATTGCCAACGCACACAAAGCTGTCACACTCTACCCCAATGTTCCAAACTATTGAACCTTTGACCATATGGATTCAGGCTTTGTCAGCCAAAATCGATGCCGGTACGGTCCGGCAAAGCCGGCCCAACTCGACCAGCCAGCTGTTCAATTTACTCCGTGTAATCTGAAAAATGTTGGGATGTTGCCTATACTCCATTAACAGCCTGGGCCGGGCACATGCCGTTGGAGATGCGAATTCAGCATTGAGCGAGCTTTCGTTGAACTAACGACATTCAATACTGACCAGTATATATTTCAACAGTGACCCCGAACATTCCTGGAGATACAGATGAACCGAAGTCAACTAATAAAGGCAATGCTCGTGCCGTTGTTTTGCCTTGCACCAGGTGTGTTGTTGGCGGAAGACGTCAAAGACCCGTGCCCGTGGGTCCCGCGCAACGGGAAATGGAAATTGACTGCCGGGAAGATGTCAGTGGGTGGAATATGGACCCCACTTGGCGGGGGCGCCATGACTGTGACCGTCACGGTCCATGACTGCGGCGATAAGATCCAGATGGACAGCACGGACGTGGGAACAGTGGTCTTCAGGCTGCAGGAAGGCGGTTTCAGGCTTGCTGCGGACAAAATTCCAATACAACTCAAAGGTCCGAGGCAATGGTACAAAAGCACCGTCGATGGTCTACGTTATGAGCTGAGTCCGGAAGTTGGGGCAATTGTATGGGATACCCCCGAAGCCCAGATGGCCGAAGCGGCGGTGAGCCAGGATGGGTACAAGCAGGACGAACTCCAAAAACCACCGGAAACGCTGAATCTTTTCGAGACCAATGTGTACAAGGCCGATTTCAGACCGGGTGTCGCCTGGTATCTGGATTACATCAACCAATTTGAGATGTACTCCGTCACTACCACGCAGGGGGCCACTGTCACAGCGCCAGTTCACCAACAGTTTCATCACTGGACCTACTCAGGCAAATAATAATGCCAGGTCCAGCAGCGATTCATGCGGGATTTTGAGGCGACCAGGATGAAAGCATGCAGCTACGGTTTTCTGGTTTTATTAGCCTTTCTGGTCGCTTGTGGCGACGGCACTGAAAACACGACGCCCGGTGAGGCGCTTGTGTCGCCGCCGAGCGAGCAAATTGCCAACGCACCGAGCAGCCAAGCGGCCTTTTTGCGTTCATTGCCGGATGCCTGTGCCTACCTGACCGCTTCGCTGGCACAGGAACTACTACAGACTGAAGTGACCCAACGGCCGCCGGTGTCGAATAGCTGCGCCTACGTGGGCCCGGCTGGCAGCAGCCAGCATATAGGCTTCAGCATGTTCCTGTGGGATCTGGACATGATGGATTCGAACACGGAATCGCCTGCTCAGCTACAGCAAAAATCCGGTTTATTCGCCCAGGGAAAAACTCCGGCGGCCACGCTGCACGATCTGGGCAACATTGCCTTTGTGTTCAACGAAGGCAGCAGCACTTCGCTCTTCATCTTGACCGGAATCGGCGGCACGGCCGTTATGAGTGATCACATTGTTTCGGAACTGTCACTTTCCTATAGCCTGTCCGACTCCAATCGGACTGAAGAAGAACGGATGACACTGTTGCAAAACATCGCGCGGGATCACCTCGCACGTATTGAGGCAATCGCCAGTACCACGCACGAGGGGCGTGCAGGGTCATGAAGCTCAGTGAAAATGCGGGATTGGAAAGCACCCAACCAGTTCTTGATTTTGGCACATCCCCAGGAGAACGAATAATGGACCAGCGGGTGGCCGATCCAGCCAACTTTGGCAGCCATTGTCTTACACGTGCTCGCCGATTCGCGTTGATTCTCTTATTGTTAGTGACTTTGGGGAACGGGATTGCCTGGTCGAATGATGAAGGCACTGAGGCCCAATCATCGGTTGAACCCGCCACCAGGCCCGAAGACGCATGTGTTTCTGCTGACGGCCGCAATGTGTGCGTCGAACCTCCAACGCCTGACCAGTTGATTCATTTCACTCTTCCAAGCGTGGACTTTGGTGCCGTTGAAGTGGGCGAAAAAAGCCAGCTGGTGATTGTCAATCTGGTCAACCAGGGCACGCAGCCATTTGCCCTGGATTGTCAGAGCAGCGCGGTGCCCAAACAACCATTTTTTATTGAACTTGACTGCCCTGGACGCCCGGCTGGTATACGGCCTTCTTCGAAATCGAAGTGCTGAATCGTGAATGTCTGCTTTCGAGGACCCTGCGTCAGGCACTGGGCCGGCCGGTAAGCCTTGAAATTGCCGACCCGATGTCATCGCCTGCATTGAGAGCCTGCCCGACCAAGCTGACGACTAACGGGTGTCCCTTTTATCGTCCCTTGTGTTCACCAAGCCCCCATTCCGCTTGAGCGTTTCTTCATAAGCCGCCATCAAGCGGCCGTGGTTTGCCGTGCTGGAGAACTTTTGCTCGTAATCCTTTCGGGCGGCTGAGACCATCGACAAAACTTGCCTCTGATGATTGGCTGCCCATCGGACTTGCCGCGCGAACTCCTTAACACCCGAACCGGGATACACGAGTCCGGTTTTGCCGTGCACGACGGTTTCATGTCGCGATCCGAAATCGGATGCAATCACTGGTGTTCCCACGCTGAAACTCTGCGCGACGACAACCGGGCAGGGTTCATCCCAGGTGGACGGAAGCAAGGTTGCGATTGCGCCACGCATCAGCTCCGTCACCTCGGCCGGACTTTTCATCCCCAAGTAGTCCACTTCGGAGTGGGAGGCAGCAAAATCACGCACCTGCCGTTCCATCGGACCGGTACCCGCAATCCGCAGCGCTGCATCCGGCAATTCCCGCCAGGCCTCGATCATCTGGCTGATTCCCTTCTGGTGACTGAGTCTGCCGGCAAAACAAAAATATCGACGCGCACCCTCACGAAGCCCCGGATCCGGAGCAAAACTGGGCTTGACGCGAACCCGCTGCGCTTCGATCCCAGCCTGGATGGCGACTGCACGCATCGACTCACTGGGCGCGAGAAAGGTATCGATCGAGCGGTTCCAGGTATTCAACCGGGTGTGTATCGATGTGCAACTGGCCTTGACCAGACTGATAGCAAAGCTGTTCATGGTGCATCGATGCAGCACGCCGGGCCAGCCGAATTTCTTGCCCACACACAGACTGCACGGATGTCCATTCCGGGTAAGAAAATCGCCGTTGCACGCCAGGCGATAGTTGTGCAGGGTCTGAACGACCGGAACGGCGGCGTCCCGGCAGGCCAGGTACACCGAAGGTGTCATGTGCGGCCAGATATTGTGGACATGGGCGATATCCGGCCGGAAATCTGCAATCTCGGCTGCGACCCTTTTGCGCCAATAGGAAGAGTATGCGCCTCCCACGTACCGCAAGCCCCTGATGACAATGGGTTGAGCCAGAACTGAAGGGTCCGTCTGCAGCATGTGCACACTTACGCCATGATCGCGCAGCGTCCCGACCTCCCAATCCACTATCGTGTTTTCACCGCTCGGTTCCGCCCGCGTATAAGCATCGTGCAGGACCAGGATTTTCATTGCAGGGAAGCGATGGTGCGCTGCAATCCGTCTTCCAGTGAAATTGCCGGCCGCCAATCAAGCATGGCGGATGTCAGCGCCGGATCAGCCACCCAGGGATAATCATCGTGCGGAGGCGCCGGGAATACACCCCATTGTGTTTCCGAAGCCGATGCAGTGAGCCGGGTGATAAGTGCGACGATGGTTTCGAGATCCGTTGCAACGCCCGATCCGGCATTGTAGACGCCGCCCGCCAACCGCTGTGCGTTTGCCGCTACTTTCAGATACAGCGCCGAAACATCGTCAACGAACACCCAATCTCTTTTTATGTCGGGACGCGAAAGCGTGAGCGGTTCATTGCGCAAGGCCTTGGCGATCATCAAGGGCACAAGTCGCCGCGGGTGATCTCCGGGGCCGTAAGTCGAAAACAGGCGGATCGTCACCACCGGCCGGCCTTGAGTCGAGGCAACGGACTGAGCGTAAAGGGTGGCCGCCAATTTGCTGATGCCATGCAGCGAGTCCGGACGGCAGTCCGATGCTTCCGCCAGTGCTTGGTGACCATTGGAGTACTCGAAGGAATCACCCGTAGACACCAATGCCCGATAGTCGACCTGACCGCAAGCATCAACAAGATTGACCGTACCCAGAGTGTTTACCGTAATAAGGGCTTCTGCAGCCGCGGCAGAGCCCGCCACAACCGTTGCCGCCGCCAGATGAAAAATATTTTCCGGCCGAACCTTGTGCATCACATCCTGCAGTCGCGAAGCATCCTCAAGCGGCGCGATGTGCCGGTGCGTTTGGGCAAGAACATCCTGCAGGCGCCAGAAGTTCGAAGTTTCACGGCACAGCAAATGCACTTCGAAACTGTCCCGCAGCAAGCGCCTGACCACGTGAGAACCAACGAACCCGCTTCCACCCGAAACCAGGGCCACGCCTGGAATTGCCTGTATCATGCAAAGTACCTGTATAGCTTGTCTGCGGCCCGCATCGCCACCTCATCCGGCACCTCAGGCCCAGTCAACAAATCGGTCATTTCACTCAGTAAAGCACGCACTTCTGCAGCCTGTTCCTTGCGCCAACCCGGCGGCGTCCAGGTGAGAAATTGCAATTCCTGCTCCCTCGCGCCGGTGTTGCGCTTGAATCGGATCAAGCCGGGTTGGTCATCGTCACTGGGTCCGAGATCCAGCGTGTGGCAGCCCAAGGAGACCGCCAGCCGCGCGCCTTCCCAAAGCAGCAAGTTATTGGGCCGTAGTGCGAGTTTACCTTGATCCGAAGCGCTGAACTTGTAGTACAAGATCTCTCCACAGCGCAAATAAATGGTTGCCGCGATCAGCTGGTTTTGGTGATAAGCGCCCAGCGCGTGCCAGGCGCCAACAGCGCTGAATCGGCGCTGGATCGACTCGAAGAACAATGCCGGTTGCGCCAACAAACGATATTTGTTTTTCCGAACGGCTACGTGTAAGCGCAGAAATTCATGGATGTTCGACAGCGGGCGGACCTGGACGCCCATATGCTGGGCCTTGCGAACCCCCCGGCAGAATACCGGCGCAATGCTTTCGGCCGGCAACGACAGGCGGTGCCACCTGGCGCGCTTGGAAACTTCGAGGTTCATTCGGCTGTTGAGCAGGCGCAACTGCACGGGCAGGCGGTAAGATTGAAGATGGGTTAATATGCATCCAGTTGAAGAGCCAATCGGATCGCAGGCATCCGTAAACGGCAAAGCGACCACGCGCGGCCCGGCAAGGTCGTTAAGAACACAGTATGGAATGCCCGCAGCCTCGCCGCTCACGCAGGCCCTGATCCCGAACCCATAACAGTCTTCAATGGCCTGCAGCCAGGGCAGCGAATGAAACAGCCCCGCATTCGGCTGCCTCATCAGTTCTGTCCAGCGCCCATCGGTCAGCGGATCGATGCACTCAATGTTCGCGCTCATAGACCTGTGCTGTCCGCGTGATCGCCGAGGTGCAAAGGGGCACAAAGTAATCCGCGTGCACCCCTCGCGACCATTGCACTGGTGCCAGTGAGTTGGCGATGCGAATATCCGTTGAGAATCGCGTGTGCGGCCCTTCGTTCACACCACCACCGTGCACCAGCGAAAGGCCGAAAACGGCCGCTTGGCCTAGACCCAGCGCCAGCGGTTCCGCCCGTTCATCCAATGCCGGATCGAGCAAACGCGGAGCGTATGGAAAGCCGAGCTGATGTCGGGGTGAGCGAATCACGACCTCCTGGCTTTGGCTCTGAACGAACGGGTAGGCAGCGTCCGGCTCGAGATGCGATCCGCTGATCACACGCAGAGCTGAAGCAGCACTCATTTCGGTAAAGGGTATGAGCAAGGATACTTCGTAAGGACTCGCTCCGTAATAGGTGTCCCGGTGCAGGGGCACGGCATCGCCACGCTCTCCTGGCCGCACCGCGCGAAGATAGGGGTAACGCTGCACGTGAAGATCGTGCCCGACCAGCCGCTTCAGCAAATCGACATTTGCCGCAATGATCTTGCGCCCCCAGTCCTGCGTCCAATAGCGTTGCGCCAACTCGAACAACGCAGTGATGTAATGTTCCTGGTCTTCGATATGCTGGTGAAATTCATCAAGCGCGGACAGTTTCGCCAACCCGCTCCGTTGCAAATGGTCCAGCAGCAGGTCGCGCACTTCAAATACCGGTGCAGGATTGGGAAGATCGATAATGACCCATCCCTTTTCGGCCAGGGCCACATCCATGACATCAGCTGTGACGGCAGATGTCGCACCCCGGGTCATAGCATTGTCCACCACTCCACCATGCGTTTGAGGCCTTCTTCCAGACCGACCTGAGCTTCAAAGCCCAAAATTTCTTTGGCACGGCGGGTATCCGCAACCCGCCTGGGCACGGCTGTCAGTGATCGCTCGGCTCCATATTCGATCGGCAATTCCGATTGCATCACCGACAACAGCGCATGCGCCAACTGCTCGAGACTGGTTTCGGTGCCGCTGGCAATATTGCACACTACTCCGGGTGCATCCGTTTGCGCCGCCAGCACCAGAGCACGCGCAACATCATCGACGTAGATGAAATCCATCGTCTGGCTACCGTCGCCAAATATCAGGGGCGGCTTGCCGGCCGCGATGCGTTCCATCCAGCGAATCAGCACCTCGGTGTACTTGCCCTGGGTATCCATGCGCGGGCCGTAGACATTGAATGGCCTCAAGGCAACGTAATTCAGCCCGTACATTTCCTGAAACGAACGATACAGTCCTTCGTTGAACATCTTGGCTGCACCGTACAGGGTATTGTTGTCGTAGGGATGATGGTCTTCACGGGTCGGAAATTTCCCGGCCATGCCGTAGATGGATGCTGAAGATGCCGCGACCAGTTTACCCACCCCGGCCGCAACGATTGCCTCGACAACATTGAAAGTTCCATCGACCATCACTTCCAGAGCCAGGCGGGGTTCCTCAGCACATTGGGTCAGGCGTATCGCGGCAAGATGAAATACCAGGTCCACGCCTTGCACCGCCCTGGACAGGGCCGCGCGATCCCGCACGTCGCCCTCCATGAGGGTCACGTGGCCGGAGGACTGCGAATCAGCCAGATTTTCTACACGGCCGCGGCTGAGATTGTCGTAAATCAGAATCTCGTCGACTTCAGCCGAAGCCAGGCGATCCGCCAGGTGTGATCCGATCAGGCCGGCGCCACCGGTAATCATTACACGAGCTCCGTGCAGCGTGCTGCTTTCTGTCATTTCCATTCTCCAAGGGCCGTCGCTACCCTGTCGACTTCGTCCGGCGTCAGTTCCGGATACACCGGAATTGAAAGTGTTTCCCTGGCCGCTCGCTCCGCTTCAGGGAAATCGCCTGCATGGTAACCAAATCCGTTCCAGGCATCGATCATATGCATCGCTTTTGGGTAGTGGATCGAGGTCTCGATGCCATGCTTATGAAAGTGCTGTTGCGCCGCGACCCGATCCGGCGCCCGAATCGCATAAATATGATACACGTGGCCGGCCCAGGGCATCACCGGCGGCGCCCGTTCTTCGAGCACGCTGTTGTAGCGTGCAGCATGGGCGCATCGCTGTCGGTTCCATTCATCGAGGTGGCGAAGCTTGACACCGAGCAATGCCCCCTGGAGGCTGTCCATTCTGAAATTATAGCCCTTCATCGTCTGCTGACCCTGTGGGTCGAGGCCCCAGTTGCGGGCGGCTCGCGCGGCATCTGCCCATCGGCGATTCCGGCTCAGCAGCATGCCGCCTTCACCGCATGCGCCCAGATTCTTGCTGGGGTAAAAACTGAAACAAGCCACGTCAGCCAGGCTGCCGACCTGTCGGGCCTTGTAGCTGGCGCCATGCGCATGAGCAGCATCTTCGATCAAGCTCAGTCCATGCTGCTCTGCAATATTCGTGATCGGGTCCATATCGGCAGGATGGCCATAGAGGTGCACGGGTATGATGGCACGCGTTTTAACGGTCACAGCACGCTCTATCGCTTCGGGATTGAGCGTGAATGTTGACGGGTCAATGTCGACCAATACCGGGCGCGCACCGACATACTCGATTGCTGCGGGCGTGGCGATGAAGGTAAATGCACTGGTAATGACTTCGTCACCAGGCCGCACTCCGGCAGCTAACAGAGCGAGGTGCAGTGCGCTGGTTCCAGAATTGACGGCCACGCCAAACTCGACTTCACAATAGGCAGAAAAAGCCTGTTCGAATTTCCCAACACTGCGGCCAAGAATGAAATCCGCCTGTTCGAAAACATCGCGCATGGCGGCCTCCAATTCTTCTTGTAGGCGCGCATTTTGCTCACGCAAATTGGCCAAGCCGATCACGAGATTGCTCCGCTTGCAAGCAGGTAAGCATCGGCCGCTTCAAGTACTTTTGCAATGCGCACTCCCATCTGCGCGTCCGCTTTGGGCCTGTGCCCTGATGCAACACACTCGACGAAGTGACTCACCGCTGAAGCGAGTGGTTCGATCGCTGCGACCCTGGGGAAGGAAGTATGACCTGCAACGGAGACCGCCACTTTTCGCGCGAGGTCCAGATCGTTATAAATGATTTTTCCGGCCCTGCACTCAATTTCAACCCAACGCTGTTTGATTGGTGCGGTCCAGTCTACTTCAATTTCCACCCGGGGGGCTCTGGAGCTTGCAGCCGCTTCGAGTGTCAGGCGCATTGCGCTTTCTCCGCTGCGTTCCGCAGAAGTTTTTTGCCAATCTGCAGAAAACAGGAAATCCAGAATTGCCAGGTCATGCCAGGCCAGATCCCAAAGCACGTTGATGTCGTTGCGGCTCCCGTGCATGTTCAAGCGTCTGGATTTGTAGTACAAGGGCTCGCCCAGTTGTCCTCCCCGCAAGAGATCGCGAATCAATGGCACCGCGGGTTCAAACAAATAGGTGTTATCCACCATCAGCACCAGTCCACGCCCAATGCTCTCCTGCAACAATCGCTCACCCTGATCTGAACGGCAAGCCAAGGGTTTCTCGACGAAAACGTGTTTACCGCTTTGCAGACCGGCCAGCGCCATTTCGAAATGAAGGTCGGCCGGAGTCGCAATCAATAGCGCCTCGATCCGGGGATCACTGAGCAGATCCTGCCAATGGGTCAACTGCGGTATGGTGGAGTAAGTAGGCCCCAGCGCCCTGAGGCGTGTCCTGTCTGTGTCGCACAGTGCCACCAGGGTGCAGCCATCCAGTGATTGCAGGCAGCGGGCCAGCTTAGACCCCCAGTTACCCAGTCCAATAACCGCGACTTGCAGCACTGCCGATTCCCTCCCTGCCCTCGAACCGGGGAATTATAGTCACATTAATGAAGAAAGTCGGTGTCCAGTGCGCGCTGGTCGACCAGAAGTTAAGGTGCCACTGCCTGTACTATTGCCGGGTCGTGGCTGTCGAACACAGAGCGGAACCGGCCGTCGAAAGCGTGTAGGTTGAAGCCCACAGAAGGCGAGATCGCCGCCGCTATCACCTCGCGCCAGAACCCGGGCTTTTCGCCTCCATCCTCGAGCAACGAGCTCACCATCCGGAACAGTGGCTCGCCGAGGATCTGAGGCAAAATTTCTTAACTCCTATAACATGAGAAAAAATCGAACTGCCTGCGGTCCCTGTTATCAATTCGGGGTACCCCGTGGGGCAACTGCAGAATCCAACTTCGTATATTCAAATCCGGAGAGATTTCGCAATCCCCCAAGGTAAATATGAGTTTATGGACTTCCCACTAACTGTGAATCTGTTGCAATATAGCTTTAATGCTACTTATCCTCTCTCTTAATGTGACCCAAAGTGATGGCGTAGTGGAATCATACAGAAAGCCTGTGCGTGCAAAGTCAAGCCCAGTCCGAAGGCGGGCATGAAAAAATCTGCTGAGCTATCGCCCTCCGCCATGCCCGAATCCAGTGATATCAAATCCTTGCTGGATAAGGCTTCAAGCGCCATTTTTCAGATTTTGCCGCAGCCCCATTCTGAGAAATTCGAGCATTATTCGATTACCCGCCACAGCGTGGCCAAGCTCGCCATCTACCTCTCCGAAAGCGATCCGTTTACGGTCCACCGGCGCAGCCAGGACATCGAGGATGATTCCGCTTTCGATTTCCTGGTCGTTGTGCCGCTGCAAGGAAGCGCTGAGATCGAGCAGGAAAAGGCCAGTTCCAGGGTCGACCCGGACTCACTGGCCATTATCCCGGGTGGTCTGCCCTACCGGCTTTCATTTCCGCAGACCGGCAAGCGCCTGTTGTTGCGGATTCCTTTCCGGATTTTTCATGAACGGGTGCTTGGCCGTCAAATCCGTGACTTTGGCGTGCATGTGTTCAGTGGTGCGGGATTGGTCCAGATCGCCATCGACTTGCTCAAATCCCTTGTGATGCAGGCCGGTAACATGACCGAAACCGAGCGCTACACCGTGGCCGAAGTAACCCTGGAACTGATGGCGGCCGTGTTGCGCTCGGACACCGGGTTTGGCCAAAACCAGGACGGCGGCGCACAGGCAGCGCGCATGACGCGGATACTTTCCTACCTGGAGGAGAACTATGCCCAGCACGATCTCACTCCGGCGAAAGTGGCCAAGGCCAATGCGGTATCGACACGCCATCTGCACAACCTGTTCCAGCACTCCGATGCAACGGTAACCAAGTGGATCTGGGAGCGCCGCTTGAAGGCGGCCCGGGACGATATTCTCAATCCCGCCATGGCCGACAGGAGCATAACGCAAATCGCCTACGGCAACGGATTCAACGACTCCGCACATTTCAGCAGGACCTTCAAATCGCGTTTCGATCTCTCACCCAGCCAGCTGCAGAAAGAAAGTGCAGGAAGAATCGGAGGCTGCCGCATGTTAGTGTCCCGCGATTGAACCCGCGACGGCAATTCTCCGCACTTACAGACAACCCGACCGGCGTTGCCGAACAAGCAAGCCCGCTGCTGCCTGTTATTATTCTGTTCTACTGGCTGTAGACCATGTTTTAATTACCATGCGAATTGCAATATCAGGACATTCCAAATGAAACCGATCAAGCGAACCTGCGTCGTAGGCGCCGGATCGATCGGCAGTCTGTTCGCCGGCCATTTCGGATCGGTGGTGGAATCGACCGTGCTCACGCGCCGCGAGGAGCACGCCGAAGATCTTAATGCCAACGGCCTCAAGGTCAGCGGCAAGTCCGAGCTTCAATGCAAAATCATTGCCGCCACCGATCCCGCCCTGCTCGGCGATGTGGATCTGGTGATTATTGCCACCAAGACCACCGCCGTGGAAGCCAGCGCCCGTGCTTTGCAAGGGCATTTCCCGCAGGCCATGGTCATGACCGTGCAAAACGGGCTGGGTTGCGAGGAAGTCGTGGCCAAATACGGTGACTGGCCGATCCTTTCATCGATCACGTTCATGAGCGGCAAGCGCCATTCGGACACGCATGTGGAATACGAACTGGACACCGCCACCTGGCTGGGCCCCTGGGCTGAAGGCAGTGCCACTTACGCGCAGGCGCAGGAAGTGGCGGCCTTGATCAATCGCAGCGGCCTCAAAGCCAAAGCCTTTGAAGATCTGCAGCCGGCACAGTGGTCGAAGCTGATCTTCAATGCGGTCGTCAACAGCGTCGCTGCCCTGACCGATCTGCCGCACGTCGCAGCGTTCGCCAGGCAGGAGCAACTGACTGACCTCGGCCACCTCGTGCACGCCGCCATGGACGAAGGCAAGCGGGTGGCTGCCGCCTGCGGCGTGGAGCTCTTTGAAGATCCATGGGAAATGAACATCGAGGCGACCAGTCACGGCCAGACCGGCGGCGAGGATTATGCTCACGCGCCGTCGATGCTCGAAGACGTGCGCGCCAAGACGCCTGACCGAGGTTGACTGGATTACCGGATCCATCGTCCGCGCAGCGGCCAAGGCGGGCGTGCCGGCGCCGATCAACGAAACGCTGTACCGGCTGGTGAAAGCACGTGAAACCAGTTGGAAACGAAATTGACACCAGGGCCTGTTTACCCTAATCAGAAGAGGTAGCCATGAAAGTATGTATCGTCGGCTGCGGAGCCATCGGCAGCCTGTTCGCCTCCCATCTTGGGACGGCTGGATGACGTGGAGGTCTGGGCTTACGATCTTGACCAGGCCCATGTCGATGCCATCAACAAGAACGGTTTGCGGTTGACCGGGCTCAGCGACATCGTCGTGCCGGTCAAGGCGCGTAGCAATGCGCAGGAAATCCCGGCATGTGAATTCGGCATTGTCGCCGTCAAGACCATGTACACATCATCGGCGATGAAAGCCACGGCCCATATTTTTCAGGATGGCGCGGTGTGTTCGGTGCAAAATGGCATCGGTAGTGAAGAAATTATCGCCGAATACGTGCCCCGCGTGATTCTCGGCACCACGTTTCCCGCCGGCCACGTTACCGCGCCAGGCGTGGTCAACCATGACACCGGCGGCAAGACCTGGATCAGCCCATTTCTGCCCAAGCCCGCCAGCATGGATGAGGTAAACCTGCTGGCTGAAACATTGATTCGTGGCGGCGCGAATATTGTTCCCATGGAGGACGCCCGAGGGGCCTTGTGGACCAAGCTGATCTTCAATTCGGCCTCCAACCCGATGGGTGCGCTCACCCATCTGCCCCATGGGGTGGCCTGCGACCAGCCCGGGGTACGCCGGGTGATGCGCGAACTATGCAATGAAGGCAAGGCCGTTGCAGCAGCCCTGAACATCACACTGGACAGCGATCCCGACGCCTTGCTGGACTACGGCCGGGAAAAGGCCTATCAACATCCGCCCAGCATGCTGACCGACGTACTGAACAAGCGCGTCACCGAGATCGACGCACTGAATGGCGGCATCGCGCGCCTGGGCGCCGAACTGGGCATACCCACGCCGCTGAATGCCGCGGTCACCGATATCATCAAGGCCCTGGAATATTCCTGGCGTGAAGACGAATGGAGAAACCTCAAACCATGACCGAATACATCAACCGCTTCCGTCCCAGCAAATCGGAAATCGAACGCCGCTATAGCAATATCCGCAAAGCCATGGAAGACCACGGTCTGGACTACCTGGTCGTCAGCGGCAGCGAATACAGCGGCTTCGAGGGTGGGGTTCTGTACATGTGCGGCTTTCAGATTCTGCACCGCTACGCCTACGTCATCGTGCCCTTGCAGGGTGACCCGGTCTGTGTCTTTCCGCGCGAAGCGACCTGGGTGGGCGACCACAGCGCGACCTTTATCGAAAACCGGGAATTTCCCCCGCATTGCGGCCAGTGGATGGCGGAATACCTGAAGTCGAAAGGGGCCAAACGCGTCGGTATCTATGGCCTGGAGTACATCATCAACGTGCGGGATTACTCGGCGCTGGCGGCAGAGGATTTCGAGATCGTCGATTTTGAAATCCCCTTCGACTATGCGCGGGCACAAAAGAGCGAGGAGGAAATGGCCTCGGTGCGGCACTCCATGGAGATCAACAAACAGGGCGTGCTGGAGGTGATCAAGGCCTACAAGCCCGGCAAAACCGAAGCCGAGCTCATGGGCGTGGCGGAGAAGACCTTTTCCACCCTGGGCTGCAGGCGCAACACCATGAACATGATCCTCAGCGGCCCCAACGGTTCATTTCTGCCGCAGATGGTGTTTGCCAGCCAGCGCCCGGTGCAGGACAGCGACGCCTTATTGTACGGCCTGGAAATCGCCGGTGAAGGTGGCCACTGGGTGGAGTTTTCCCGCCCGATGGCGCCCAACGGAGTGGACCCCATCCAGCAGGAAATGATGGACGCCTACCAGGAGTTCCATGAACTGGCGAAGGAACACATGAAAGCCGGGAACCTGGCCGAAGAAGTCAGCCGGGCCTGCATGAAACCGATTTTCGATCGCGGTTATCGCTCCGGCCATGTCTGCGGCCACTCCATCGGCATGACCATGATCGAAATGCCCCGCATCGGCGAAGGATTCGACTTTGTGCTGCCGGAGAACATGGTCTGCTCCATGCACCCGCATTACATGACCCAGGATCGCAGCCACGCGCTCTATTTCCAGGAAACCTACCGCGTCGGCAAGGATCGCGGCGAACCCCTTTCCGGCGTGCCGATCCAGTGGTACCACGGCGGCGAGGATGAGTTCTGACAAGCAGACTTGAATGCCGTTAGGCGCTGCCACGCCGGTCTGAAAGGCTTCCTGTCGTCATCCCGGGCATTGCGCAGCAATCGCCTGGGATGCAGAAGCGGAAAGCAGTCACTTTTGTATTTTCCGGACGCAAAAAAGTTTCCGCAGAAACGCACCTTTCGTGCCAAAACTGAAAGGGACTGAAGGAGTCAGGAAGATTTAATACTGGCGGGGCGACTGCCGTGCTATGATTACTATGTAATCACTATGAACCACATTAAACCGGGGTGGTGAGAGTAGATGGGAACAGAGGCATTTAGTGTCCGGGCGGATAGCAAGAAGGTCAAGCAACTCGACAAGCTGGCCAATCAGCAGGACAGGTCCCGCAATTATCTGGTCAATCAGGCCATCGATCAGTATCTGGAGTTGCATGCGTGGCAGGATGAACGCGTAAAGGCGGGCATCAAAGCTGCCGATGAAGGGCGGTTTACCAGTGACTCCGAAATGGAGCGGATCTTCAACAAATACAAAAACGCCTGATCGTGCGTATTCGTTGGACCGAACCGGCCGCTCAGGCCTTAACGAGCATTCAGGACTATATCGCCAGGGACAATCCGCGGGCAGCGTTTGAAGTCGCGCAACGGATCCGGATCGGCGTCAATCAGTTGGTAGAGCATCCCAAAATAGGGCGCGCAGGCCGTGTTCGTGGGACCTGTGAATTGGTGATACACGGCATTCCGTATATTGCGCCGTATCGCATCAAGGGGACTGAGATCCAGATTTTGAGCATATACCACACGTCGCGAAAATGGCCGGGGTCGTTTGAGTAGCAGTTTTTTTTCTTAGCAGACGATAGGTTTTTATCAATGTGAAGTAGAGCCTTGGCAGACTATGTAGTCCCCTGCATCGTGATTTACTTCCAATGGGGATGCTTCTACTCACTTGACTCGTTTACCGTCCTTCCAGACAGCTTCAACTTGCCACAAGGCTCCGATATCTTGTGTCGGATCTCCTGTCACCGCTACCAAATCCGCCAGCAATCCCGGTGCGATGCGTCCGCGATCCGGGAGATGCAAAATCTCTGCGTTACCGCTGGTTGCAGCTTTGAGCGCTTGCACCGGTGTCATCCCGTGCGCCACCATTAATTCTAGTTCTCGCACATTCTTGCCGTGGGAAAAAACGCCAACGTCGCCGCCAAAGCAGATAGGCACGCCCGCGTCCAAGGCTGCGTGGAACGAAGCCCATTTGTCCTTCAGTTTCTCAGGCTCCGCTGTCTTTCCTCTCTCATAACCGTCGAAATATTCCGCATACGCCTCGGCGGCGGCCAGTGTCGGACACAATGCCACGCCGCGTTTCCGCATCAGCCGGAACACTTCCAGCGTCCCTCGGTCCCCATGCTCGATGGTTGCGACGCCCGCCTCCACAGCCCGCCGAATGCCTTCCGGCGTCATCGCATGCGCCGAGACGTACCGACCCGCGTCGGTGGCGGCAGCGACCAGGGCTTTGAGTTCGTTTTCCGTAAACGTTGGCTGCAGCGTGCCTTCGGGGCCCCAGGAATAGTCGGCATAAACTTTGATCCAATCGGCGCCGTGGCCAATTTGCCCGCGAACGACCCGGACAATCTGCTCCACACCCGAAGCTTCCTCAGCGCCCTGGGGCGGGTCGAACGCGTAAATCGAACGTCGTGGAGCATAGCTGCCGGTAGCGACGATGGCGCGAGTCACGGCCAGAATTCGCGGCCCCGGCACGATCCCGGCGTCAACGGCCCGGCGCAGTTGCACGTCGTAATCTTCAGCGCCCTCCGTGCCGAGATCCCGCACAGTCGTGACGCCAGCCTGCAGCGTGGCTTGCGCATGTGCCACAGCTTCCACCATTCGGTATCCCAGCGGTTCTTTCAGTACCTGCTCGTCCCAGAGTGTCTCGTTGTAGGGATGTAAAAAGAGATGTGAGTGGCCTTCAATCAGCCCGGGGATGAGCGTCAGTCCGGGCAGTTCGACCCGTTCTGCACCCAACGGGACCTTTACATCATCCGCACGGCCAACCGACTCGATCCGCGTGCCCAGAAGGAGAACAGCGTAGCCCTTTTGCGGGGAGTCCTCTGTGCCATCCCAAACTGCTTCAGGAAGCAGCAAAACCGGCTTGGTGTTGTCGGCAGTTGGTTGCGTTGCCCCCAAATTGGGTGTAGTCAAAGTAACGACCAGAATGAAAGCCGCAATCACCAGTTTCGTTTGCATGACTCCTCCGAGTGCTTCGGTTACCATTTTCACTTTTTGAATTTTCTATTGCAATCAAGGGTTGACTTGCCCTGCAAACGCCGCCGCTTTCCGCCATATGGCGGAAAGCAGTCCCACAGGTACGCCGAATTTCCGTAAACGACAAGATTGGACAGCCACCTCCTTCACAGGCGACAACATTGGACATATAAATGGCAAGATTAGACACCCACCTCCTTCACTGCATAACGAGATGGGTGCAAAAGAGATGGGTGTCCAATTTCGCCCTCCAATTTCGCCCACCTGATCCCATCCCGAACTCAGCAGTGAAACGATGCATCGCCAATGGTAGTGTGGGAGTTCCTATGCGAGAGCAGGTCACTGCCAGGCATCGATCAAGACACCCCAGTGCGATCATTCGCATTGGGGGTTTTTTAGGTCACAGACGCCCTTCCATACTTTTCAGCCAGAGGTTAGCAACAATCAGCAGCGCAAAAATGATCATCGCTGCTGACCAGTGGACAATTTTCGGATCTTGTCTAACTCTTTGCAGCCCACCCCGAAATTGCTTGATCATCGCAGGAACGTAAGTCGTTAGCCCCGCGGCGGTATACATCAACAGAAAGGGAATTAGCGGAAAGTGGTATCTTGGATCCGCTTCAAACGCAATCGCAATGCCGATCGTATAGGCCGACAGAAGCAGAAACCAGGCGCCAAACGCCCTGTTTCCAAGACCATGCACGAGCGAAAAAATCCCACTCGCCATAGCTGCGATATAAGCAAAACCCGCAACGAGCACGGGCAGCACTCCGCGTCCCGCACCTTCAAGCCCCTTGTAATTCCACATTGCACCGTCAGTCTCAATAGCGAAGAAGTATGTCAACTTCTGCATTGATCTACGAAACGTTGCAGGAATGTCAGACACAATCGATTCAAATCCCAGACGATAACCCAGGCTGCTGTCATATTCAGCAGTCCCGGCGTGTAGGTCGGATTCAACTGTCGGGGGACGAACAACTCCCCCGAATGCTTGCGGATGATTGCCCCCCCAAAACACCAATCCACCATTCGATGCGACTTCGAACATGGCGCCTTTTGCTTCGTAATTTCGAATCATCCAGGGAGACATCGTCACTAGTGAGGTCAGCGCGACAATCGAGGTCAGTCGCATGGTTCGTCGCCAGCTCATTCGTTGCGCACGCGCCCACAACGGCAGGAGGGCGGGCAACAGCAAAAAGCTGGGGCGTACAAGGGCGGTCAGGCCCGCCAGGACACCCGTACACACTGCGTATCCAGTAAAGCCTCGACCGTCTCCGGAAGTTCGGAGCAACAAGCCGGACATAGCAACCAGCAACAGGGAACTTTGGGGTCAGAGTAAGTGCCAGAGTGCCTACTCTGGCACCTTACTCTGACCCCGGTTACATCCTGACCCCGGTTACATCCCGCGTCGGCAAGGATCACGGCGATGCACCTTCCGCCAAAATGTCCAGTTTCAGCCCGTTGAAGAAGCTGTGCACCAGGACGACATTTACCACCTTTTGCTGTCCCCTAACCCAAAACACCTTGTCGAAATTGTCGTAGACCTGGAACCAGAATTTCCGGCTCTGTGACGTGTTGCGTAAAAGAAAAAAGCCAGAACCACGGCGGTTTTGGGGAACATCATGATAACGAACGTCCGATCCCCGTATTGTCCGGCCGCATCGTTACTTTGGCTGCCGTAGGAAATTTCGTCGCAGTAGACCGCGAATCCCAGCTTTTCAAAAAAGGCCGCAGTTTCCTGATCGAGGGCCACGATCAGCGTCCACGAGCGAACCTCTATACCGTGCAAGTCACAGGACAGAATCCAATTGTGCAATAGCTCGGTGAAACCCCGGTTCAGAGTCATCACCAGTACGGTATTGTTCCTGTTGCGTTGGCTGAGAATGGCGGCGAGTTCCCGCTCCCTGCGCGATCTCCTTGCCGCACAGGCAGCCCACAGTTTCCCGGCTTCTTCCACCTGGGATTGGCGGTTTGCCCGCACGAATTCCGGGTTGTCCAGATCCTCGGTCCGGGTGAAGCGAATCCGGCGTTGGTCTTTGGGTCGCGGAAAATCCGGCGGTGGCGGGGGATTGCGAGTTCTGTTGCTCATCTGCTATCAGGGCCGGAAACGCTCGTTCAAATCAATATAAACCGCCTGAGGCTCGATAACCAACGTAAATCGGGGTAAGCCCGGTTGGACTCGTAAAGCGCTTGCGCGTATTTCACACATCACGGCGGCTACCCAGGCGATGGGTGTCCTATTTCGCCTCCAATTTCGCCATTCCGGAGCGCGCGGCCATTGCCGGACGCAGTCAAGACTGGCAAAAGCGATGAGCCGGGATTTGATGGACCTACTGGAGAAAATCAGTACCTGTATAAAGCTCATAGGGTAGGCAGGGCGTTTGTATCCGACAACCATTAGCCTTGCCAAGGCTTACTCACTGTTCCGTCGCGATCTTGAAAATCTGCCGCCGGGTCTCGGATTTCAGCTCCGTTTCAGGATTGCCTTGGGCGTCATTTTCAGCGAACAGCATCATGCCCTCAATCAGCCCGGCGATAATCCTGGCTCGAAGCTTCAAGTCGGTTTCGGCTATGTGCGGGCTGAGTTCCTTCAGCAGGTTCAAAATCTCCCGTACATCTGTTTCATAGAAGTCATGCAACAGCGTTCCACTGTAGGCGTCCTCGGATTCTATCAGGCCCCAGAGCTGGATAAAAAACCGGCGGGTACGTGGCGTCCAACATTCTTCCATGAGGAAGTCCACCCAGGCCATGAATCGCGCGGTCGGCGTATCAGGCACGGCCGCAAGCACATCCTTGATCGCGTTCCCATAGGTGCCGGCAATGTGTTCAGTCAGGGCGAGGACCAGTTCACGCTTGGTGGGATAGTAGTACTGCAGGTGATTGAGGCGCACGCCGGCTGCGTTCGCCACGCTGCGTAAGGTAAATCGGGCATAACCAGACTCGATAAGCACTTCCTTAGCCGCTTTCATGAGCTCGGCTGCGCGCGCTTTGCCTTTGGCCCCTTTGCTGCGCCCAACCGGGGTAGTGGAATCTTCCTGTTTTGTAGTAATGGTGTTTCCCATCGGTTCACGCATCCGCAGGTGGTTGATGAATAGAGCATACCGTTACGGAACTTACTACCATTTTTCTTTCCATTAAATTAGGTCAAAGACCTTATTACAATAAAAGATAAAATTGATAAAAAACATAATGATAAGAATATTATATATTTAATATCTGAAACAAGCATTGACTGTTTTAGGTATGAAGCACAACATATATCGATTACCAAGTATTCGCGACATCTAGATTCGCGAGGCATTCATGAAAACCACAAACGCGTTACCGCATCTGTATCTAATAGCAACGCTGGCAACGCCCATGGGCATACCCGTGCTGGCGTCGGCGGAAGTTCTGAAACTGGTCATTGTTACCGCCAAGAAGCGTAAGCAATCCATTCAGGACGTGGGCATTTCCACGACCGCAAAGAGCGGCAAGGAACTGAGAACCCTGAACATGACCAGCACCATTTCCTGCCAGTGGAATTGACCCGCTCTGGTCGCAACAATCCGGGAGAGCAGAATCTGATGAGCAAACCTGACAAAAATAACCCCGGCAAGCGGGATAAGAGAGTCGACGAGCAGCTCGGCTTTAATTCTTCCATCACACGCCGTGATTTCATCGGCTCCACCTTGGTGGGGTCGGGCGTTGCGCTGCTGGGCATGCAGGCGCCCGGTGTCATTCGCCAGGCGCGTGCCCAGTATGATCATCAGAACATCCCACTTCCGTTGACAGGACTCGGCCCGGACTGGACCGGGCCTGGCGGTATCGGCGATTACGCCAGTTCCAACGGCAATACCGCCCAGGTAGTCAACGCGTCCCACATGTTGCGCGGCCAGGACTACGATCGGCAGTTGCAGGAAGCACAGGACACCGGCGAGACCTATGACCTGGTCGTGGTGGGCGGTGGCTTCGCCGGCATGAGCGCCGCCTACAACTACCGCAAGGAGAGATCCGGGGATTTTGTCCTGATTCTGGATGTACATCCGATATTCGGCGGTGAGGCCAAGCAGAACGAATTCGAAGTGGACGGTTATCATCTGTGGGGGCCCCAGGGATCCAACGGCGCCGTGTATCCCTTCAACAAGGCAAAGGAAGCAGGTTTCTACAGCCCCTACTGGGATGAACTGGGGCTGCCGGATCAATTCGAATGGCAGGAGCCCACGGGCATGAGCAAGGATCTGCTGATCCCCAGGGATGTGTATGGTCCGATGCATATCCAGTGGGAAGCAGCGGATCAGGGCTTTTATTACGACAACCACGGATGGGTGAAGAATCCCTGGGCCAACCGCTTCAGGGACGCGCCCATTCCGGACCAGCTCAAGCAGGACTACATCTGGATGGAAACCTTCCGGCAGCCGCCGCGGCGTGCGGACTGGGAGCAATGGCTGGATACCATGACCTACCATGAGTTTCTGACAAAGATCATGGGGATAAACAGTGACGTCTGCAGTTACCTGAATCCCCAGACCGCCGTCATGGGCTGCGGTCTGGGCTGCGATGTGATTTCCGCCTATTCAGCCTATAACTTTCTCCAGCCCGGGGTGAATGCCTACAACCGGATCGCGGGTGGTTACCTTGGTATTGGCGACCCCAGCGACTCCGTCTACCTGGCCAGCTTCCCTGGCGGCAATACGGGTATTCTGCGCCACTTTGTCAAGAAGCTCATCCCCGGCGCAATTGCAGGCGGCACCTCCCTGGGCGATGTCCTGTTCGGTAAGGTGCAATGGGATAACCTGGACCGCCCCAACCAACCGGTATGTATGCGTTTCGCTGCGCTCGGGGTGGATATCCGCCATGACGGCGCATCAGAGACGGCGAAGCGTGTTTATGTCGTCTATCACAAGGGTGGAAAGCTGTATCGGGTCACGGCGAAGCGTGTGGTTGTCGCCGGCCAGCAGATGTCCAACAAGCACATCGTCAAGGACCTGCCGCCAGAATACCTGGCGGCCATGAACACCTTCGGCCACGCACCCGTGCTCACGGTGAATGTGGCCGTGCGCAACTGGAAGTTCCTGGAGAAACTGGGTATTACTGCCGCCCGCTGGTTCGAAGGTTTCGGCTGGTTCTTCAGTCTGCGCCGGCAGATGATCATCGACGGCAAGGCGCCCATGCCGCTGGACCCGTCCAGGCCGACGGTTCTGACCATGTACATCCCGTTCTGCATTCCCGGCCTGACCGCGGAGAAACAGACTGTGGCCGCACGTATGCAGTTATTCGGCATGAGCTTCAACGATATCGAACGGGGCGTGCGCGAACAGTTCACCAAGATGTTCTCCTCAGCCGGCTTCGATGCAAGACGCGATATTGCAGGCATAGTCGCCAATCGCTGGGGTCATGCGTACGTCGTATCACCCCCAGGGTTTTACTTCGGCCGCAACGGCAAGCCAGCACCACGCGATGTGATTCGCCAGAGTTACGGGCGCATCGCCTTCGCCCATTCCGAACTTACTGGCGCACAGATGTGGGAGAACGCTGCCAACGAAGGCGAGCGGGCCGCCAGACAGGCCGTGGAAATGACCTGAACAACATTCCGCAATCAAGGGAGAAGGAACCATGCGCATGACAATGACCAGGGTACTGCTGTTGGCATTGAGCCTGTTTGTGACGGAGTCGGCCCTGGCGGCAGGCGACGACCCGGCTCTGGCGGCGTTCAAGAAGGCCATCCGAGTCAAGTACGACCTGAAGGAAAAAGCCTTCGCCGATCACGATCCGGACACCATCGTCGATAAGTTCTACAGTGTTGACGTGATCTCCGTAGGCGAAGGGGAGTCCATGGTTTTTGGCCGGGAGCAATTGCGACCGCTGTACAAGGAAGTGGCCCAAATCCACCCCAGCAAGGTCAAAATCGAATCTTTCAATACCAAAGTCAGCGGCAACCTGGGCTGGGACTGGGCCGATTTCCATGTCATGCCGGAGGACCCCAAGGGGAAGCCTTTCACGTTCAAGATTTTGTTCCTGTGGGAGAAACGGCATGGTGAGTGGTGGTGTGTAGGAGACATTTACGTCATCGATCACTCGGGGGAAAAGAACGCGGAAACAAGCTGACCTGGCCGCCAATCCATTGAAATTGGCCGTGGCAGGGAGGGTGCCGGACAGCTACCGGAATATAGAAGAGTAAGTTTGGAGTGTAAGTTGGACAATAACGCATTTCCAGGAAATCAAGTGTCCAGTGATCGGCTTCGCTCAGTGAAGTAGCTGGAGAGCGCTGCAGGCGAAAGCTCGTCAGCCAACGGAAATCAGTTCAGGCCAGGTTGGCTGGCATAACGCCTGCGCGTATTTCACACATCACGGCTGCTACCCAGGCACTAGTGGCCTGTAACAGCCATATCGATAGTGCCTGGGCGCGCCTCGCCCACCGAGGCTGCGTTGCTCGTTGTCGCCATAGTGCCTACTATGCCTCCTCCTCGTGCCTTGCCTCGGCGCGCGATCCATCACCCAGATCACTGCCGATATGGCTGTTACAGGCCACTAGTAATTCCTCCAGCATTATTCCATCCGGTCATTAAATGCTGCACTGACCCCGGTCCGGCAGACACTTTCGAGCTATGATTCGGGCATAGGAGGTAGTGGTGAGCCGGGATTACGATGTAATCGTCATTGGATCAGGCGCCGCCGGGCTTTCCGCCGCCGTCGCAGCGGCCGATGCCGGCGCCAGCGTGCTGGTGGTCGAGGCGGACAAACAGGCCGGCGGATCGTCACGCCTGAGCGAAGGGCATTTCTACGCCGCAGGCACCAGCATTCAGCGCGAGGCCGGAATCGAGGGTGATACCGCTGAAGCCATGTTCGAGCACTACATGACGCTCAACCAGTGGATGGTGGAACCTTCGGTGGTGTGGCGTTACTGCGAGTTGTCCGCGCCGACGTTCGAGTGGCTGCGCGCACAGGGCGTCGAATTTTCTCGCGGACAAGGTTTACCAGTCCGGTATTGGACCGGTCGCGCGCGGGCACCCGCCCGAAGGCGCCGGTGCAGCCGTGGTGCAGGCTCTGGATGCACAACGCGCGGCGCGCGGCGTCGACCTCATCCTGGACGCACGGGTCGATGAGTTGTTGCGCGATGATGCCGGCCGCGTCATTGGAATCCGTATCGGTAAGGACCAGGCGAGCTGCGGTGCGGTAGTAATTGCAACGGGTGGTTTTGGCGCCAATCCGGCGTTGTATGCCAAGCACTTTCCGGATGCGGCGGCCGCCGGCGACTGGTCCTGGTACATCGGCAGTCCTCTGGCGCTTGGCGACGGGCTCAAGCTGGGCCAGGCCGCAGGTGCGGCCCTGGATGGGCACAATCGCGGGCTGTTGTTGGTAACCCCGGGATTCAGCCACGATCTCGAAGTCCTGCTGCCCGGCTGGCTGATACTGGTCAATCAGCAAGGCAGGCGCTTTACCGATGAGACCGCTCCCTACACGATGCTCGGCGGACTGATCCAACGCCAGGGTGGCCGCGCGTTTGCGGTCTTCGACGAAGCCGCCCGCGCAGGCGCCCATCGCCGTGCCGATTGCCAGGCCTATTGGGTGGACGAGGTGCTGGCGCAGAAGGCCGCCGATGGCACCATTGCGCAAGCCGACACACTTGAAGATCTGGCCGCCAGGGTCAAGATTTGCGCCACCACGCTGGCCGGTACCATCGAGCGCTATAACGCCGACTGCGAACGTGGCCAGGACTCGGCGTTTTTCAAGAATCCGGCCAGCGGTATGCGCGCCATTCAACAACCACCGTTCTACGCAGCAGAGGTGCGGCCGGCCATCGTCTGCTGGACCGGAACGGGCTTGCGCATCGATTCGGACACACGTGTGCTTGGCACAGACGAACGTCCGATCCCCGGGCTCTACGCAGCCGGTGAAACGGTGGGCTCGCTGCATGGTGACCGCTATATCGGCGGCGGCGGTTCGTTCGGTCCGTGCATTGTCTTTGGCAAGCTGGCCGGGGAACAGGCTGCGTCTTACTCGAAAATGGAGAGATGACATGAACGATAGATTGAGATTCGAAGGCAAGACTGCTGTGGTTACCGGCGCTGCCTCCGGTATGGGCAAGGCGACGGCCATGGCCTTCGCCCAGGCCGGCGCAAATGTGGTGCTGGCCGATGTTGCTGCAGCCGCGGGGCAGGAAGCAGCAGATCTGATTACCAAAGCAGGCGGCAGCGCCCTGTTCTGCAAAACCGATGTCAGCTCGGAAGCGGACGTGGCGGCGCTTGCCGAAGCCGCTGTCAAGGCGTACGGCTCAATAGACATCTGGGTGAACAACGCCGCGACACTGGGTAAGTCGGCGCTCATTGGCCAGCAGAGCGCCGATACATTGGAGCGGGTGCTTGGTATCAATGTGAAAGGTACCGTATTCGGCATGAAACACGCGTTGTCCGTGATGAGCCAGAAGAAGAAGGGCGTGATCGTCAATGTGTCGTCGGTGCAGGGCTTCAGGGTGGCTTATGCCGGTATGGCTTTTTACGCCGCCAGCAAGGCGGCGGTGGTGTCGCTGACAAAATCGGGGGCGCTCGAGTATGGCGGCCTGGGCATTCGGGTCGTCGGCATCGCCCCCGGCCCCATCGACACCCCCATGCTGCGCTCCGCCACCGGCGATCAGTGGCCACCCGCTATCGTTGAAGTCACGCCACTCGCCCGGGTCGGCGAGCCACAGGAAATCGCGAATGCGGTACTGTGGCTGTGCAGTGACGAGGCCAGCTATATCACCGGTGCGACGCTGCCGGTAGACGGTGGTTTTCTCGCACCCTGAACGCGGCTTCGCGAACCCTGAGCAGATCCCTCAACCAGAGAGCAACAATGATTATCAAAAACCTGCCAAATAAATGTGATGCGATCATTCTGGGTTCGGGAGCGGCCGGGCTCATCGCGGCGCTGCGCCTGAAAACCCAATGCCCGGAAGCCGATGTGCTGCTGGCCGAGAAGTCGGACAAGCTGGGCGGAACAACCGCATACAGCGGCGGCATTTGCTGGTTGCCCGGGCACAGGCAGTTGTCAGACCCGTCAGCCGATTCAAAGCTGGCGCGCCGGTATCTGCAAGCGATCTGCCCGCACATACAGCCGCGGCATCTGGACGCATTTATCGATACCGCGCCCGACGTGGTCGAGTTCATGCAGCAAAACGGCATGGAAATGGAGGTGATCCCGGGTTACCCGGATTACTACTCAGGAACCGAAGGTTCATCGGTAGACCGGTCATTGTCCCCCGCGGTATTCAAGGGGCCGAGGAAAATCCGCGCATTGTTGCAGGATGTGCCGGCCATGTTCCCGCCGTTTACCGTCAAGGAATTGATGGGCTGGGGCCTGCACCGATTTTCTCAATGGGATAAGCCTTTGCTGGCAAAACGCAAGCTGGCCGGGCATGAAACCAAAGGCCGGGCCTTGATCGCCTTTCTGACCCAGGCCTGTCTGAATGCCGGCGTCGATATCCTGCCGGGTCAGGGTGCGCAAAGGCTGTTGATCGACCAGGCAAGCGTGCGCGGCGTTGAGTTTGTCAGCGGCACCATTGCCGCAGAAGTGGTCATCATGGCCTGTGGCGGCTTTTCGCATAATGCGAAATTGCTGGAGCAATTGGGAGATATTCGCCCGCCGCTGAGCCTGGCGAACGAAGAGGGTGATTCCGGCGGCGGTCTGGCGCTGGCGCTGGAAGCGGGATTGAAAGTGGGCAGTCCGCACTGCTGGTGGATGCCGGTCATGAAACTCTACGCGGAAGATCAGCCCCAACCGGGAGCCGACATTGTGGGTCCATCATCCAATGATCCAGGATCGTTCCTGGCCGGGCGGCATCATGGTCAATGCGGCCGCTAAACGCTTCACCAACGAGTCTGCCTGCTATATGACGGTCGGGGAAATTCTGGCCAGGGACAAGGATCCGAATCTGGACAAGGTCTGGCTCATCTGGGGCAAGTACTACGTAAAACACTACATCCGCGGCAATTCTTCCTTCCTGCAGCCGGCGAAACCGTGGATGAACAAATCTGCCTCGGTCGCCGAGTTGGCGGCCAAAACCGGCTTGCCACAGGGCGGCCTGCAAGAGACGATCGAGCGCTGGAACGGGATGGCCGAGCAAGGCCGGGATGAAGATTTTCACCGCGGCGAATTGCCTTACGACCGGTTCATGGGCGACCAGTTTCGCGCCGGCCACCCCAATATCGAAAAATTGGAGCCGCCGTTCCAGGCGGTACGGGTTCACCCCGGCTGCCTGGCAACGAACATGGGTGCAGTGATCGACGAAAATGGCCGCGCTCAACTCGAAGACGGTACTGTCGTCAACGGCCTGTATGCGGCGGGTAATGCCTCGGCTTCGATACTTGGAAACAAGTATCCGGGCGCCGGAGGTACCCTGGGTCTGGCGACCGTATTCGGCTACCGGGCAGGATCACACGCGGCGGGTTTGTTGAAAGCATCGATCGCGCCATAAGTAATTGCTGGTGCGGTGCTTTCGGCTAACTCCCGGGGCGGCCGGGTCAGGCTTCGGTTATGGCCCCGGAATAAAGCCCGTCGAGCAGATCATTCGCGGTGAGACCGGCCTCGTCGCTGCCGTCTTTGCGCACGATCCGGATCCTCAATTGGCCCTCGCCGTCGTCATCCAGCACTTCGAAACGGGTCTTGTTGTGCAGCACAAAGGTCTTACCCAGAGGCCGGATGCCCATGATGGATTGTTCTTTGTGAACCTTTGCCACACGGGACCTGACGGCATCCATGAAGGTACGAATCCGGTTGCAGATTTCCTCCGGACCAAGTTCCTTTCCGGCCGCGGTCAAGTCAACCTTGAAGTCCGGTGGTGCACCGATGCCGCTCAGGTAGCGATGGGTATCGGAGGCCTCGTGCAGCACTTTAAACGTCGCTGCGTAGTTCTGCGATGAGTCACCGGAATCGGATCCAAAGCCGATATCGACCTGGCTGACTTCCGCATCGCGGATGTCGGTAGCCTGGCTGATGCGAATGGATTGAATATCGAATTCCGTGTAGAAATCCTGCAGCAGGCCGCGTAGCGAAGGATTAAGCTCGGAAGCCGTTTTCATGGATATCCCGACGGGCGGTGAAACTGGCGCATCACGCCACCTGATCCGCCAGCAGAATGCCGGCAACCGGTGTGTCTTCCAGGCTGTAGCCACCCATCAGGTAGTGGTGCACGATACGCAGCGCAACCATGCCGATATGTTCCTGAAAACCATCCAGGTCACCGAAGCGATCGGCGAGTTTACCGCCGACATATCCCTGCATCGCATCCATGACCCAGATCGGCACGAACTCGCCAAAGGCGCGCTGCGACTCTTCCTGCACCGCTTCGATGAAGTCACAGCCCCGTTCAAAGCAGGCGCGGTCCGTCACATCAAAGCGTCCGGGAACGAAGGTCTGCCAGTCGAGTTTCAGGAAGCCGCGCATGAACTTGACGAAATTCCAGATATGGTAATCCGGCATGAAGCCGTAACGGGCGTTGGGCAGTATCGTGTCGGAAGAAAACAGCAGCTTTTCCTCGGCAAAGTGCGCACTCAGGTTGCCGCTGCCATGCGTCGGTCCGGGATTGAGCAGCGTTAACTTCAATCCATCGATCTCGATGTCATTGCGTGTTCCACGCAACTCGCGGGTGGGAATCCGTTGCCCCTTGGCCTGGCGCAGCCGGATCACCTTGGCACACATCTCGTCGGCGATGATCTCCGCATCCGGGGCAAAATCCGCTGCGAAACCGGCATGATCCAGATGATCATGGCTGTAAATCACCGTCTTGATGTCCTGACCGGGCAGCGTCGCTTCGACCGCTTCGCGGTAAGCCTGGGCGGCACCGGGCGTGCCAAAGGTGTCGAAGGCGACAACACCCGTAGCACCTTGCAGAAATATCGTCCGCCTGACGCCGTCACTGATGGTCCATAGCCGCTTCGAGAGCTGGTCGACTTTCATCTGCGGCTTGCGCTCCAGGTAGGCCCTGGCACCAGGGGCGGTAAAAAGTCCGGTATTCAATTCGCCCATGACATTCAGCTCCTCGTTCAAAACGGCGTGGTGTCTTGCTGCCAGTTGCCTTCGATACCCCAGCCGCCGGTCAGGAATTGCTGCATGTAGCGCGACAGGTTCATCGCGCAGTACTCACCGAAGCGGAACAGTTCGCCAAACTCCGCAGCAAGATTGAGCTCCGTGTACTTTCTGACTTCGGCAAAATCTTGTGGGTCCAGGCCATCGAAAATCGCCTGTTGCGCCACTTCGGCCATGCGGTCGTAGAAATCCACGCTGTCGTGGAAGCCCTGACGGTCGGTGATCCAGAAATGCCCGGTGACGAAAATATCCCAATCCAGACTCAGCAGGCGTTTCATCGCCGCCACGTAGGGCGTCAGATGCCAGTCCGGGAAGAAGGTATAGCCCACGCCCGGGATGATGGTGTCCACCATGAACAGCACCTTGCTCCCGGGAAAGTACGCTGCAAGGTTGCCGTCGCCATGGGTGGGGCCGGGGTAGATCAATTCGAAATCGTTGCCGTCGATGGAAAAAGCCTTGCGTTCCTCCTCGAACACCTCGGTGGCGGGCAACTGGCCATCGGATTTGCGCGCGCGAATCACCCGGTCACACAGATCATGCGCAATGATATGCGCATCCGGCGCCATATCGGCGGCGTAACCGGTATGGTCGAGGTGATCGTGAGAATAGATCAGGGTATGGATGGGGCGGGTGGGAAACACCCGGCCGATCGCGCCCGCGTAGGCCCGCGCGGTGCCGGGTGTGGTCAAGGTATCGAAGGCGATCACGCCCTTCTTGCCCTTGAGAAAAATCGAGCGGTAAATACCCTCGCTTACCGACCAGATGTTGTCCCGCACCGGGACGAAGGTAATATCACGCCAGGCGCCCAGAATGGGGATATCGCCGCCAATGGTAAAAATGCCCTGGTGCTCGCAGGGCGTATTTTGCGCAGGCGCGGCGTCTTCGCTTTGATCGGTCATCAGCGTTTCTCTTTGGTCTTGGCCATCCTTTCAGTTTCAATGACCCGTCAATGAACAATAAAAAAGGGGCCGGGCGCAATTATATTAAGTAACTAATTGAACCCGGCCCCTGATTGATACTGAATGCCTGATTGGTGGTCAGCTCTCCGGTGCAAAGCTGATGACCGGGTCATACAGGCCCACTTTGAATACCAGTGAGCGGAAGGCATAGTAGCCCGCCAGCACACAGACCGCGATCAGCAGATCGCCCATACGGGAGGCCGCACCCAGCAACAGGATCAAAGGCACTACGAAGCCTACGACCAATACGATACCGATAAACCATTTGACCAGCGGCCCTTGCCGGGTAAGCAAACGCAGGGACATTCTGGCACCCGGAGACCCCCGATGGGCCGCCTGCAGCAGAGCCAGCACCATAATGGCCGTTATGATCACCATCAGCAAAGCAGCACTGTGAGCCGGCGGCAACAGGCTGATGCCTAGGGTCGAAGTGGCGGTTGGATCAAGACTCATCGCCACCACCAGGCCGCTGAGGAAGGAATAACTGAAGCTGGAAATCGGCATCAAACCGGTATTCCAGAAAGATATGGCCGAAGAATCGGCAATGGCGAAGCCGTGGTAGACCATGACGAACATCGCGATCACCGTGGCCGCAATTTTGATGAACCAGGCAAATCCGGTGGCCGCCGCGCTGCCGCCCAGCCCCAGCGCATCAAACAGGCCAAAACCGTTGATGGCAATATGCAGGATCCCGGCACCGGTGAACAGTACGATGGAAATCGCTCCACGGCTGATCCAGGAACGGTCCGGCCGCAATATGGCTCTCCAGGAACGTTCCGGAACACCCATGTGCGCCAGGTGGAAGTAGGTCTTGAGTATGGCGGTAATGCAGACACCCAGGATCATGCTGATATTGGAGCCATACAACAGACCCACCAGGAAAATACCGGCACCGAGCTCACCGCAGAAAAATGCGTTCGCGATGGACTGGTTCCAGTAACGCTGATAGCGATAGCCCAGTTCCAGACTATCACCGACGATAGGAAACACCCTGCTTGCCATTTTCTTAACTCCTCCTGGCGAACCGGAGCCAGGTTATGCTGCTCCGGCTAGGTAACGTAATAAACTTTGGGTTTGGTATTCTTCTCCGGCATCGGTGGCCGGCCGCCGCGCTCCTTGATCAGTTTGCTCGGCTTGCTTTGCGGGTCGTCCAGATCGCCGAAGATGCGGGCATCGGTCGGGCAGGTCACCACGCAGGCGGGATCCAGCCCCGCGTCCACCCGTTCGCTGCAGAAATCGCATTTTGTGACCGTGCCCGGGGTGAACCGTGTATAGCCCGAGTCTTCGAAGGCGGTCAATTCACCTTCGCCATACAAACCGTCTTTCATCGTCTCCTTGTCCATCACCGAACGTTGGTCATAGGGGCAGGCGACGGCGCAGGAATTGCAACCGATGCATTTGTCGTCGTCGACCATGACGATGCCGTCGGCACGCGTATAGGTGGCTCCGCTGGGGCAGACCTTTTCGCACGGTGCATCTTCACAGTGGTTGCACAAAGTCGGGATAAAGACTCGGCCCACATTTGGGTAAACCCCATAGTCCTCAGTTAGCGTACGGGTAAAAAACACGCCATCGGGCAAGGAGTTTTCCTGTTTACACGCGATCACACAGGCATTGCAGCCGATACAGCGCCGGATATCGAAAACCATCCCCCATCTAGCCATGATGCGTCCCCACCTTGCCGGGTTTACTATATTCATCCACGAGGTCATACACGGTCTTGCCCTTCATCAGCGCTTCCGGCCAGGCATCCAGCCTGGTCAGCTTGACCTTGCAAACCGTTTCCGGCTGCCCGGTAACCGCATCCGTATTGGCCAGGTCATAGGGCAGCAAGTCATTAAAGTGCCCACCGGCGTGCGGCACCTCTTTATTCTGCGTTTGGATCCGCGACAGCGAATTCGACACGCCCAGTGTGTCGGGGTGAATGCCTTGAGAGATGCCAATGCGGCCATAAATTGTGCTGGTTGGTGAATCGACCTTGACGATGTCACCACTTTTCAGACCTTGCTTTATGGCCGTTTTGGGATTCAGCAACAGGGCAATATGCACCGGGTCACGAAACACGATGTCATTGATCCAGGGATTACTCAGGCTTTCACCGAAATTGAGCTGTATATCCTTGAAGAATATGCCATACAGGTCGTATTCAGGCGCCTCCTCGTGAACCGGGTCCAGCTCCAAAGTCGGCAGCGGCTGGTAGTCATCCCAGCACCACTCGTGGCGGAACGGAACATTGGCTTCTTCCATCTGAGCCTTGAGCTTTTTGGGGATGGTGACCATGTCCTCGATGTAAAAATGCAGCCGCATGCCCTCCCATGGGCGATACCACTTGTCCGGCCGGCGTGGCGTGACCGCATGGCCATGCTCGATGTACCAGTCCAGCGGTTTGTCATTCCACAACAGGCCTTTACGCTCGGCAATTTCCTTGTCGGTGTACTTCTTGTCGGGTTCCAGCCGCAGCTCAGGCTTGTGGTCAAATCCACTGACGATATTGATCACCTCATTGTAGGCGCCGAGGATACCCATGCGTTCTGAAATTTCGGAAAAGATGTCTTCCTCGCTCTTGGTATCGTAGAGCGGTTCGACGGCAGGCTGACGCATGCACATCCCTTCGGTATGCGGCGGTTCAATCATGGTCATGTTCCACGACTCGAGCGCATCATGAGAGGGCAGGATCACATCGGCCCATAATGTCGTTTCCGTCTGGATCAGATCGCAGACCACGATGAAGCGCATGCTCTTCATGAACTCAAACCATTTCTGCCTCGGGCCCTGCATGGCCCAGATCGGATTGGAGTGACAGACCACCATCACGTCCGGCTTGAAATCCACACCGAATTTTTCCGGATTCTCAAACACCACCAGGTTCAGGTGAGGCGGATGCAATCCTACCGGGAAGTAGTTCAGCAGGTGGTAGGTGCTGGGCGGATACTGGAACGGCGGCATGGGACCCAACTGGTGCGGAGTGGGTAACATCATGCCGTTCTCGCCAGGCGCGACATGACTCTTGTCTATCCACTGGTCGTCCAGCGTCACGCCCATCAAACCACCGGGGGCGTCGATGTTGCCGACCATCAAATTGACCATTTTGAACGAGTGATTGGTCTGAAATCCGTGCTTGTGTCCCTGCGCGCCCCGGTAGTAGTTATAGCTTGCCGGGCGCAGTGGCAGCGTGCGTCCGTCGATGTCGATGGTGGCGCCAATGGTTGCGGCTTTGGCAAATTCGCGAGCGATACGGACGGTAGTTTCTGCTGGAACGGTGGTGATTTTCTCCACATATTCAGGCGTGCATTCCTCCAGGATGTCCAGGAACTTCTGGAATGCCGGTTTACATTCCTTGTCATCGACCTGGTACGTGCCTTCCAGCGCCATTTCCCCCATGTCGGGATCGTCCCACAATCGGGCTTTATCGGACTTGGCATCCCATACATAGATCTTGCCTTCCGCATTACGCATGAAGGTGCCGTCGGGACCGACGAGATAAGGTGCATTGGTGTCCTTGCGCAAAAATTCATAGTCGCACAGGCGCTCTTTGGTCATCACGTGGCACAGGCCCAGCGCAAAGTGCCGGTCCGTTGCCGGCCGGATGGGTATCCACTCCTCCGACTTGGCTGCTGATGTGGACAGCCTGGGTTCAATCGTCACGCAACGCATGCCGCGTTTGATGCGCGCATCGGCTACCCAGTTGGACTGGGCCGCCGCATGCAGGTGGGATGAGAATCCATCGCCGGTGCCGTCATTGATCCAGTAGTTGCAGTGCAAGGCGTCATTGGCCACGGCAAAAGCGGAATGCATATAACCGTTCATCGGGTGGTAGGCGCCACCGCACATGGTGCCACCCGACTGGAAGCTGTTCTGGTTGCCAAACGCCAGCGGCCAGTTCCAGACATTCATTTTCTGGAAGTCTTCCAGTGAGGGGAGGATTTTGCGCGGATCGTCCTCGATGGTCTTTTTCAGCACGTCTGCAACCAGGTCCAGCGCTTCATCCCAACTGATTGGTTCCCACTTGGGATCGATGCCCGGGCCTTTCTCCGGATTGGTTCTTTTCATCGGCTGCTTGATGCGCTTGGGGTCGTAATGTCGCAGGATGGCGGAATTGCCCTTGGGGCAAAGCTTGCCATTGTTGGACGGGTTCGTCGGGTCACCTTCGATCTTGTTGATCACACCGTCGTCGGTGATGTGGATCAGCGAACCACAGGAATGCAGGCACATCTTGCAGGTGCTGCGAATCCATCGGCCGGGTTTCAGGGAGTTCTGCACGTGTTTCTTTGCTGTGGCCATGGCGGCTATTCCTCGCTTGAAGCAGCGGAGCGAAGCATGAGTCCATCACTGGAACAGATCTTCACTTTAATTGAGTCTGATTTCGCAATTGAAATTGCGCTTACTAAATATACACAAAAAAGCGCATCAATGATGCATATATGCAAAAACAATGATCAATGTCAAATTACATTAGTCAGTTTTAGCCTGAAAATGGTTCCTGGCACTCGTTTTTACCCCATCTTCTTGCGGGTGCCTGGGGTCAGAGAACCTTTTTCCCGCCACCATATCACCCTTTGCCTGTCTCGTTCGGAAGATGGTTCTCTGACCCCGTTTTACGCCCTGCGGTGGTTGATTCCCTGGCCTGCGTAAGTTGCTGATCCTTATCGGTCCAAATCGAATCCAGCCATATTTTCAGCCGGCGGTTGGCCACACGGTCCTCACGAAAATCGATGCCACGCAGATCAGATTCTATGGGCCTGAGCCGGGCCGAAACAGAAATTTTGCGCACCTGGCCGGAAATGAACTGCCAAAAGGTCGGTGTACCGTCCGGATAGAAAATGGTCACGTCAATCACTGTGCGCAAGGCATCGCCAAAGGAATACAGCACCTGTCCAATCCCGCCGTAACGGGGGATGAGCAGGTGCTGGTAGGGGGATTTCTGCTGCCCGTGTTTGGCCTTGGTAAAACGGGTTCCTTCCGGAAAAGACATCATCGATACCGGGATGTGTCTCAGCTTCTCACACGCCGCTGCCGCGTTCGCCAGGTCCTTACCACGCAAGGCCGGATTTTTGATCAAATCCTGCCGGCTGTAGCGGCGCAGAAAAGGCATGTCCAGCGCCCACCAGGCCATACCCAGGAACGGCACCCAGATCAATTGCCGTTTCAGCATGAAACGCATGAAAGGCGCGCGCCGGTTAAGACTGTATTGCAAGACCAGGATATCGACCCAGGACTGGTGATTGCACAACACCAGGTAGCGGCCCCGGCGATCCAGCCCCGCGGGCAAGTGGATGTCCCACTCCATGCCACGGTAAAACCATAAAACGAATTTGTTGACCGCTATCCAGCATTCGCCCAGGGAAGAAAGCCAGCGGGTCATCGTGTTCCGGATCGCTCCTGGCGGAGCGATCCTTTTGACGATGGCCAGCACGAATATGACCAGGGTCAGGACAATGGTGTTGAGCGCAACCACCAGCAGTGCTGTCGAACCCTGCACGGCGTAACGCACCTTCTTCAGCATCGTGTCCTGTCACGCATCATAAACTCACTTTGCGCAGCCGCAGCGCGTTGCTGATGACCGAAACGGAACTCAGGCTCATCGCGGCACCGGCGATGATCGGGCTCAGCAGCAAACCAAAAAACGGGTACAGCACGCCGGCCGCCACCGGAATCCCCAGCGCGTTATACAAAAACGCGAATACCAGGTTCTGCCGTATGTTGCCCATGGTGGCGCGGCTGAGGCGGATGGCCTTGGCGATGCCGCGCAGGTCGCCCTGCACCAGTGTGATACCCGCGCTTTGCATGGCGACATCGGTGCCGGTGCCCATGGCAATGCCGACTTCCGCTTCACTCAGCGCGGGTGCGTCGTTGATGCCATCACCGGCCATCGCAACATGCTTACCCTGCGCGCGCAGCTCCTTGATCTGATCGACTTTCCCGGCAGGCTCGATCTCTGCTTCAAAGGCATCGATGCCGAGTTGTCCGGCTACCACCGCGGCGGTGCGGCGATTGTCGCCGGTGAGCATGACCAGTTCCAGGCCCAGCGCATGCAGTTCTTCGATGGCTGCGGCCGTGGTGGACTTGATGGGGTCGGCGACGGCAAGGATGCCCGCCGGCTTGCCATCGATGGCGACAAACATCGCCGTTTTGCCCTCTTCCTGGAGTTTTACCGCTTGCGCTTCGAGTGACTGCAGGCCGTCGATCTTTTCGCTGCGCAGAAAATCCGGCTTGCCGATCCTCACCTCGCGCCCCGCGACCTTGCCGGCCACGCCCCCCGCCGTCACCGAGCGAAAGTCCTGTACTTCATCCAAATCGAGACCCTGCTCCTTCGCTCCCTTGACGATCGCGGCCGCGAGCGGGTGCTCACTGCTCTGCTCCAGCGCGGCGGCAAGGCGCAGCAATTCCTCTTTCCCGAAGCCCTCTGCCGGCAGGACCTGCACCAGTTTGGGCTTACCCTCCGTCAGCGTCCCTGTCTTGTCCACCACCAGCGTGGTCACTTTCTCCAGGCGTTCCAGCGCCTCCGCGTTTTTCACCAGCACGCCTTCCTGTGCGCCGCGCCCGACCCCGACCATGATGGACATCGGCGTTGCCAGGCCAAGCGCACAGGGGCAGGCAATGATCAGCACCGCAACGGCATTGACGATGGCGTGCGCCAGCCGGGGTTCCGGCCCCAGCCATATCCACACCAGGAACGTGAGTATTGAAACCGCGATGACCGTGGGTACGAAAATGCCCGCGACCTTGTCCGCCAGGCCCTGGATGGGCGCGCGGCTGCGCTGGGCTTCGGCCACCATGTTGACGATCTGGCCGAGCAAGGTGTCGCTGCCGACGCGTTCGGCACGCATGACGAAACTGCCGGGGCCATTGACGGTCCCGCCCGTCACTTGATCATCGACCGCTTTTTCCACCGGCAAGGGTTCACCGGTGATCATGGACTCTTCCACGCTGGAATGACCTTCCACCACCACACCATCGACCGGCACCTTGTCACCCGGAACCACACGCAGCCGGTCGCCCACGTTCACCTGATCGAGCGGGACGACTTCGTCGCCGTCTGCACCCACCCGGCGCGCGGTGGGCGGCGCCAGGTCAAGCAGGGCCTTGATGGCGCTGCCGGTGCGGCTACGGGCGCGAAGTTCCAGCACCTGGCCGACCAGCACCAGCACGATAATCACCGCGGCCGCTTCAAAATAGATGTCGACTCCGCCGTGATGCTGCATCGAGGCGGGAAACAAGCCCGGCATCAACATCGCCACGACGCTGAAGCCAAAAGCGGCGCCCACACCGATCATGATCAAGGTGAACATGTTCAGGTGAGCGGTGAGAAGCGAGCGCCAGCCACGGCGGAAAAACGGCCATCCGGCCCAGCAAACCACGGGCACCGTGAGCGCAAACTGCAGCCAGCGTGAAGCGCCGCCTTGCACCCAGGGCTGCCGGCCCAAAACCGGGATCAGGTGCGCCATCGCCAGCACGAACACCGGCAGGGCCAAAGCCGCGCCGATCCACAGGCGCCGCGTCATGTCCCGTAACTCGGCGTTGTCTTCTTCGGCCGCCCCCGCGCTCACCGTCATCGGTTCCAGCGCCATACCGCACTTGGGGCAATCGCCGGGATGGTCCTGCTGCACTTCGGGGTGCATCGGGCAGGTATAGAGGGTTTTGCCCGCGTCCGGCGCCACCCAGGCCGGGTTCCGTTCCAGAGACATGCCACACTTCGGACAATCGGCGGGCTTTTCGGAGCCGACCCCGGGACACATAGGGCACACGTATTTGGCGCTGGCAGAAGGCGCCGCAGCGGCAGCGTGGTGGCCATGGTGTGAATCGTATGCGTGACCGTGAGCATGCTGACCGGTGTCGCCGCTGCAACAATCTTCTGGCATTTTGGCCGCGGGATTTTGCGCCAGGAACTTCTTGCGGCAGCCTTCGCCGCAAAAGTAAAACTTCTGTCCATCGAGTTCGGCGTGACGCGCAGTCGCCGGGTCCACGGTCATGCCGCAGATGGGGTCTTTGGTGACGGAAGTGGGTTCATTCATGACGGTGTTTCCCGTGGCGTTCCCGGTGCACTGTGATCACTTGGCGTATCCATGATGCTTACCCGGCGGGCGCGCATAAAAATTCTCGATACTCCAACAACATTAAAGCCCTTTTCTACAGAATCCACAAATCGTTACAGGCCGTCCATTTTGGGCCGTTCATTTTGTGGTTCCGACGCATAACCACGGACCACCCATCCGGGCATGGCCGCGCTTTCACATTCCCGACTCTGCTGCAGCATCTCTTTGGCTTGCCGGGCCTGAAACACTGTGGCACCATCATTTCACATCCGTAACAGGACACCATCATCATGATTGACTGGTTGGTTCAGGGCGAGAGTTTCAGCAACTGCAATTGCGATCACTGGTGCCCGTGCCAGTTCGAGGGTTTGCCCACCCACAACAGCTGTCAGGGCGTCGAGATATTCCGCGTGGATCGGGGACATTTTGGTGAGGTGGATTTGCGCGGCGTGACGGCAGCAGTATTCTTCGCCTGGCCCGGCCCGATCTTCGAAGGCAAAGGCACCATGCAGGCCGTGATCGATACCAGCGCCTCGCCAGAACAGCGTGATGCCATCTCGCGCATCGTCAAGGGCGCTGAAACCCGGGAAGGGGCCAACCACTGGTGGGTGTTCCACGCCATGTCGGACGCCGTTCTGGAGGACCTGATCCTGCCCATCGAGTTCACGGTCGACCGGGAGGCCCGGACCGCCCGGGTTTCCATCCCAGGATACCTGGAGGCAAAGGGTGAGCCGCTGAGGAATCCCTTCAACGGCGCCTCGCACCGGGTGCAGATTCGCTGTCCCGAAGGCATCGAGTTCGATACGGCCGATATTGGTAATGCCTCGAGCAGCATCACCGGTGCGATTTCGATGCAATTGAAAAACTCCTATGGCCAATTCACCTATCTCGACCAATCCGGCAACGGTCCGGCCCACAACAGCTAGCCCCGATACTACAATGAGCGACGTACTCGAGCGCGCCCTGCGGCGCGACCAGTGGGTCGTTGCCGGGGCACTCGCATTGTTGGCTGTTTTCGCCTGGGCTTATCTGCTGGCCGGCGCCGGCACGGGGATGAGCGCCCTGGAGATGACCGCGCACGCCCGCATGCCCATGCCGATGATGCCGCATGTGTCGTGGGATCTTTCCTACGCGGTGCTGATGTTCTTTATGTGGTGGCTGATGATGATCGCAATGATGCTGCCCAGCGCAACACCGGTCATCTTGCTGGCCGCCGCAATCAACCGCCGGTCGCGCGCGGACCAGGCGCCCTACGGTTCAGCCGCCGCCTTCACCGCGGGCTATCTGCTCGCCTGGGCCCTTTTCAGTGCGTTGGCGACGGGCGCCCAATGGTGGCTCGAAAGCCTGGGCTGGCTGACACCGATGATGGCCAGCGGCAGTGACTGGCTGGCCGGCAGCGTGTTACTGCTCGCCGGGGCCTGGCAATTCTCGCCGTGGAAATCGGCCTGCCTGAAGCATTGCCGCTCACCGGTTCAATTCCTCACCAGGCACCGCCGCGCGGGCAACAGCGGTGCGCTGCGGATGGGGATGCATCACGGCCTGTTTTGCCTGGGATGCTGCTGGTTCCTGATGGCGCTGTTATTCGTCGGCGGCGTGATGAACCTGTACTGGATTCTTGCGCTGGCCATTTACGTGGCGGCCGAAAAGTGGCTGCCTGGCGGGCAGAAAACCGCAAGAATTGCCGGCGCCATTCTGATCTCGTGGGGCCTGTGGTTGCTGGCCTCCCACGTCGGGATCACCAGTCTTTCAGAGGGAACTTAATGGGTGATACCGGCGGCCACGGCAGGCCGGCTGCTTTCAGGTCAGCGGCAAAATTCGGCGTTGCCGACAGGTCCCAGGGGGCGCCGCACAGGCACCACAGGAGAAGGCTGGACAGGGCCGGGCTGCCAAAAGCATGGCCGTCAACGCGCGCCGCGACTTCGTTGGCGCCCTTGCGGTCCCCGCTCCAGGCATACGGAGCCGGCCCCCAGAAAGCGATCGCTTGGGGATTCTCGCGGACTTGCTGCAGCAGCCGGGCGACCTTTGCCTTATCGCCCTGGGCCGCCGCAATCATCAGGCGCATGGCGTGGATATCGGTGTCAACCCGCAGGCTTTCGGTGACCTCGGTTTCGGCCTGCTCGAACTGCCCCAGCGCGACCATGGCGGCAATCAGCTGCGTGCTGAGCCATTCACCGGGTGCCTGTTCCGATCCTTGTCTGCCCACCCGCACGGCAGCCTCGGCGTCGCCGGCAAAGAGCTGCGCCCGGACTGCGCCGCGCCACGAACTTGAAGACAGCGGGTCGCAGACGACAAATTCCTTGGTCCTGGGGACGATCTTTGCGGCATATCCGAACGGCAGGGAAACCTGGGGATACCAACTCGGTTCGCTGCAACCCTTTTCAGCGGCAAAGCGCTCGACCCGCGCCGGCATGCCGCGCCAGTCGCTGCTGATAAAGGCCAGATCCAATTCGGTGCCATTGCGTTCTTCCGGGGTATGCGCATTGCGCACGGCGGCCTCGTAGTCGGCCCGGGCCCGGGCCATGGCCTCATTGACATCCGCCGTTGCGGTCACCCCGTCCGTGTCCCCGGCGGCGCCGTTCATCAGCAGGTGGATATACAGGTCCGAATGCTCCTGATAGGCCAGGGAATAGGTGGGTACCAGCTGCTCGACACGCTCAAAATAAACGTTGGCCTGGCGCAGCAGGCCGATCAAATCCGGATCACCGTGCGCTTTATCCAACAGTTCCAGTCCTTTTTGCATCGCAATGAATGCTTCGACGTTACGCAAGCCGGCGCGGCGCATGGCCTCGCGTTTGTCCTGCGTCCATGACCACGTTCATCGCAGAAGCGATCTGCTCGGCAATATTTTCCTGCACGGCGATGGTGTCGGCGGAGGTGCTGTCGTAGTCTTCCGACCACAGATGAAAGCCGTCGGCGGCGCGGATTAGCTGCGCAGTGACCCGCAGGCGTTCGCCTGCCCTGCGCACAGAACCTTCAACAATGTTGTTGACACCCAACTTGGCGGCAATTTCCTGTATCGGAATATCCTGGCCTTTGAAATGGAAGGAAGAGGTTCGCGCGGTGACCAGCAGTTCCGGCAGTTGCGCCAGGGAATTGAGGATTTCCTCGGTGAGGCCATCAGCGAAATAGGCATCATCCTCTCCACTGCTCAAGGCCAGGAACGGCAGCACGGCGATGGATCTGGCCGCCGGGGAAACCACAGAGGGGTCGGATCCCTTTTCCCCGGAATTAACCAAATCCTGCTTTGTCACATCGGAAAAGGGCTCTGACCCCTTTTCTTTTTCTGCCCTGCCGATAAACCGATCGGCCAACAGCAGCACCACCGCCAGGGCCAGAAAAACAATGATCACCCGGTCCAGTTTGCGCCCGGTCTGGGGCGTAATGGATCGACTGCGGTCGATCTCGGATTCACGCTTCATGCCCTCCGGGGTCATCTCGAACACCCAGGAGAACACCAGCACCACCAGGAATCCGGCGGCAGCCGCCAGGATGAACACCTGCAGGATCCAGTTCGGCGCGGAGATCGCATCGAGCACGAAGTCGATGGCCTGCAGCAGCACCCAGGCCGCCAGCGCGTAGGCCACGGCGACGCGGAAGACGTTTCTGCGTTTCAGTTCCTGGAAGAGGCCCATGCTTAATATCCGTTTTTTGTGGGCTGACAGGGTTCTCAGCGCGCCTATTCTGCCACAGCAAAAAGGGGACGGAGCATATTAAGTCCCGTTTGACAGCGCCTAACGATTCTCCCAAAGGGGACAGGGCAAATTAAACTCAGGCCTCGGACATCCACAGTTGCGACTTCCTCAGGGCAAAAGTAGCATTGAGATCTCATATTGAACGGAGCGATGTCCAATGCCGAACCAGGCTTGGGTAATGTCCGCCTTGCTGGTGGCCGCCTCACTGGCGGCCGCGCCCGTGAGACGAGCAGCGGATTCAAGCTGAAGCGTCCGCTGGACAGGAATGGCTACTCGCCGGCGGAGATTTCCGCGGCCAGCACTTCAGCCCGCTGGACCAGGTCAATGCGCAGAACGTGGCGCAACTCGGGCTGGACTGGTCCGTCGATCTGCCTGCACCCGACGGCATCGCCGGCACCCCTTTGATGGTCGATGGAACCATTTATCTTTCCGGCGCCCATTCCATCGTGTTCGCCATCGATGCCGCCAGCGGGAAACAGAAATGGACCTTCGACCCCCAACCCGTGGTCACGAGTTCCAACAATTGGACCGGCCGAGTCAACCGGGGCGTGGCCATTTGGGGTGACAAGGTTCTGGTCACGGTCTCCGACTGCCGGCTGATCGGCCTCAACCGCGCAACCGGGCAGCAAGCCTGGTCTCAAATCACCTGTGACCCGGAGCTGGGCTACAGCATCACCGATGCGCCGCACGTGGGCGGCGGCATGGTGTTCGTCGGCAACGCCGGCTCGGAGAAAGGGGTGCGAAACCGCGGCTATGTCAGTGCCTACGATGTGGAAAGCGGTGAGTTCCTGTGGCGCTTCTACATCGTGCCCAGCTACAAGCCGGAGGAGAACACCACGCCGGCGATGCAGATGGCCTACAAAACCTGGAGCGGTGATGCGCTGAAGCAATTTGGCGGCGGCGGCAGCAACTGGAACGAAATGACCTACGACCCGGAATCCGGCCTGCTGTATTTCGGCACCGCCGGCGCCTTGCCCTATGTCTACGAGAAACGCAGCCCGGGCGGCGGCGACAATCTCTTTACCTCCTCGGTGGTGGCGGTCAACGCCAAAACCGGGGAGTACGTATGGCATTACCAGACGGTTCCACAGGACAGCTGGGAATACAACGCGACGATGAACATCGTGCTGGCGGATCTGCCGGTCAACGGCCAACAGCACAAGGCCCTGATGATCGCGCCCAAGAACGGCTTCTTCTATGTGCTGGACCGGATGAGCGGGAAGCTGCTTTCGGCCAACAACTATGTCAAGGTCAACTGGGCCACGCACATCGATCTGGAAACCGGCCGGCCGGTGCTGAATCCCGAAGGGATGTACTGGAAAGCGCCGCCGGGCACAAAGGTCAATATCTGGCCCAATATGTGGGGTGCGCACAGCGCCCAGCCCATGGCCTATAACCCCGGCACCCGCCTGGTCTATATTCCGGCGGTCAACGTCCCGGACGTGGTGACCTGGCAAGGCGATGGCGAGTACACCGACACCCTGGAGATGTTCGATGAGGTGGACGGCAAGCCGCACATACCCGGCATGCTGATCGCCTGGGACCCGGTGACCCAATCGGAAAAGTGGTCGGTGCCGCACGACGTGGCGTTCAACGGCGGCGTGCTGACCACGGCCGGGAACCTGGTATTCCAGGGCGATGCCGACGGCGTGTTCAGCGCTTACAACGCGCAAACCGGGGAGCGTCTGTGGTCCGTCGCTACGGGCTCGGCGATCAGTGCCGCACCGGTGACTTACTCACTGGACGGGCAGCAGCACGTTTTGATTCCGGTCGGCGCCGGCAGCGGCATCCAGTTTGCCTACCCAAGCTTTACCGCAGGCCGAAAAACGATCGGCAAGACGCGCCTGATGTCGTTCTCACTGGAAGGAAAGGCCACAATGCCCGATTCGACGTACATCGCGCCGCAGCTACCCGAACTGCCGCCGTTGACCGCCTCGGCCGAAACCATCGAACAAGGCCGCGAGCTGTTCGCTGCCAAAGAGTGCAGCGGCTGCCACGGCAAGGGCGCAGTCGCCAGGGTAGGCGGAACCGTCCCGGACCTGCGCTATACGGACAAGGCCACCTACCTGCAATGGGACGGCATCGTGATCGGCGGCGCCCGTTCCGCCAAGGGCATGCCGGCCTTCAAACTGAGCACCGAGGAAGCCGGAGCCATCCGCGCCTGGGTGCTTTCGCGCGCGCATGAACTCGCCGGGGAATAAACGGGGTCAAATAAACGGGGTCAGAGTAAAGTGCCAGAGTCGCGACTCTGGCACTTTACTCTGACCCCGACCCTTCCTATTGTTTCGCCGCGATCCAGGCCCGCACCGAAGCATCCAGCATCGGCAGCGTGATGCTGCCGTATTGCAGCACGCGGTCGTGGAAGCCGCGCAGGTCGAACTTGTCCCCGAGTTCGGTTTCCGCCAGATCACGCAGACGCCGTATTTCCAGCATGCCCAGCATGTAGGCGTTGGCCTGACCCGGCCAGGCGATGTAGCGGTTGATTTCCGATTCGATATCTCCCGCCGGCCAGGCGGTATTATCCAGCATATAGTCCACCGCCTGCTGCCGCGTCCAGCCCATGGTATGAATGCCGGTGTCGATCACCAGCCGGGCGGCGCGGGCGGCCTGGTCGGACAGCATACCCATGCGGTCCAGCGGGCCGCTGTACAGGCCCAGTTCATCGGCCAGACGTTCCGAGTACAGCGCCCAGCCTTCACCGTAACCTGAATTCCACAGGTAGCGGGCGATCGGATGCACGCGATCACCCAACTCCAGCGCGATGGCGCCTTGCAGGTGGTGACCGGGATAGGTTTCGTGGTGCAGCACGGACTCCTGGATGGCCCGTGAGCGATGTTCCGGATGCGTGACCGCAATGTAGTAAATGCCGGGGCGGCTGCCGTCCTCGGAAGAGGACTGGTATTCACCGGTGCCGCTTTCCCGGTAAGGCGGATAGGGCTTGATGATGACATCGGCCTTGGGCAGGTGGCCAAAAGCTTCGGGCATTTTGGCCTTGGCTGCCGCCAGCGCAACTTCTGAATAGTGCAGTACTTCCTGCTCGGTCCTGAAGGTGTAGCGCGGGTCGGTATTCAGATTCCTGAGCACAGACTCAAGGCGCTCGCCGGGGAAATTCTGGTCGACAATGGCCTGCATCTCGCGGCGAATCCCGGCCATTTGCCGCAGCCCCGTCTGGTGGATGTCTTCAGCCGAGGGACCAATCGTGGAAAAGTAACGCACAAGCGCCGGGTAGCAGGCCGCGCCATCGGGATTGAAGCCCAGGCCAATTTCCTCCCGCGCCTGCGGCAAGTATTCGGTTTCCAGGAAATGCGCGAAGTGTTCCACCGCCGGCGCCACTTCAGCATCGAAAAGCGTCCGCACCTGTAATTTGAATTCCGCGTCGCCGGCACGCTCGCCCGGGCTCAACAGCGGACTGTCATCAGCCAGCAAGGCCCGTACTTCGGCCACGGCGGGCACCACGGTCAATCGCGGTGCGCTGTAGCCCAATTGCAGGCCGTAACGCAGGTTGCTGATTTCAGTCTCGATATAGCCGGACAAGCGGTGCAAACGATCCAGCGCCTGTTGGCGCAGGTCCGCAGTATCTACCGGCTGGATTTCAAACACCAACGGGACATCGACGTACCAGGCCGTAGCGCTGCTGGCGCGCCATAATTCGCTACGGCACACGCGGGTGCCGATCGATCCTTCCAGCGCTTGATGCAGGATGCCGTAGGTCACCCAGTCGCGGCTGCCCACTTCTGCCGGTGCACCGATGGCATCCAACTCCTGCAACCAGTCATCCTGGCGCGCCTGCCAGGCCGCCAGCGCTTCAAGCGAGTTGTCCGTCAGACGGTCATGACGGGCTCCCGGCAGCGAGTACTGGGTGCCCAATTCCGGATGGTATTGCAGCACCGCCGCCAGGTATTCATCAGCGATCGCTTCGATGCTGCGTTGTTGCGGTACCGCAACCGCCTGCGGCGCGACGACCATCGCTTCCCGGTGGCAACTGGCAATGGCCAGAAAATTCAACGCAGCCAGGATAATGAAGGTATGCCTGGTTAAACGTGATGCCATGAAGCGCATGTGGGTTCTCCGTACAATCGCCCGCCAAGGAATCGCAGTGTAAGCGAGTTCGCGGTTCGGGGTCAGCAAGGAAGTGCGACGACTCGCCGTGGAGAATGATGGGGTCAGAGTAAAGTGCCAGAGTAAAGTCGTTACTCTGGCACTTTACTCTGACCCCATCATTCCTGACCCCATTCCCGCTGTTGACATCCCCCCGGCTTTGACTCAACCTAGGGGTGAGTCTGCAGGTGTCCCTTGGACTGCTCAGTCCAGGGATTAAACGGGAAGACGGTGCGCCAGATTTTAAAACTGGCTATCCCGTCGCTGCCCCCGCAACGGTAGACGAAGGCAAGGATCATTGCAGCCACTGTGCTTTGCATGGGAAGGCGATCCTTCATCGGCGAGGACCACATCGCCCTTCGTGAGCCCGGAGACCGGCCCGCAGTTTTTTCACAGCGACCATTCGCGGCGGGCGAACGCATGTGAGATTTGCCGGTCCGGTCAGTTCCAGCGGTTAACGACAAAGCTCCCTGCTCCTCCCCCAGCGCAATGGCGCAGCGATCGCGTTCGGGTGAGAACGCAAGGGTGGAGTGCATGTTTCATTCACGTTTTCTAACACTGACGACTGTTCAGCGGATGTCCCTGTTAGTCCTTTCTATTGTTTCCATCAACCTAATGGCCGAAGAACCGCGGGAACTCGACAAGCTTATCGTCACTGCCGGGCTGGAACCGATTTCAAGCCGCGACCTGGCCCGTTCGGTTACCGTCATCACGCGCGAGGAGATCGAGCATCGGCAGGTGAAATACCTCGCTGACCTGCTGCGCGACGTGCCCGGCTTTGCGGTCAGTCAGGCAGGCGGCCCGGGCACGCAAACGCAGATCCGGGTGCGGGGTGCGGAATCCAACCACTTGTTGGTGCTCATCGACGGCATCCGCGCCAACGACCCGGCCTCCGTCGACGAGTTCCAGTTCCAGTTCGCGTTGACCTCCAACATCGAGCGCATCGAGATCATCCGCGGGCCGCAGAGCGCGACCTGGGGCACCGACGCCCTGGCCGGCGTGATCAACATCATCCGGCGTAAGGATGTGAACAGCAACCATATTGCCGCCAACGCGGAATACGGCTCCTTCGACAGCCGCACGCTGGGCGTCGACGGTGGCATCGCCGGCACGCGCTACCAACTCAGCGGTGGAGTCTCCTTCCAGGATACCGACGGCACCAACATTTCGCGCAACGGTAATGAAAGCGACGGCGCGAGGAATACGAATGCCAATGCAAGTGTGGACATCGACGCCACCGATGCACTGCACCTGCTGTTCTCCGGCCAGTTCGTCGATGCCCACACGGACTTCGATGATTTCGACTTCATCGACACCGGTCTGCCGGTCGACGCCAACCTGGTGGTCAAAGCGCAGCGCAAGTACCTGCGCGGTGAAGCCCGCTATGCGCCTCAATCCAGCCCATGGAATGCCAGCTTTTCCATCAACTGGCTGGATACCGACAATGACAACTTCCGTGACGGACTGCCGGAAAGCTCGACGGCGGCCCAGTCGCTGGAACTGCGGCTGAAGGCCAGCGTATTGCTCGGTCCGGCGGAAAAGCAGAATCACCGCCTCAGCTTTGCGCTGAACCGGGATGAGCGCGACTTCACGCAGCGTGGCATCGCCTCACCCTATGGCGATCCTAACCAGGACCAATCCTACAATATCACCGGTTATGCCGCCGAGTACCTCGGTCAGCCTTTTCAGGACTTCACCTGGACCCTGAGTGGCCGCCAGGATCAATTCAGCGCCTTTGAGAATGTCTTCACCTGGCAAGCCGGCGCATCCTGGCGCATCGTACCGGCGCTGAAAGTTCGCGCCTCCGCCGGCACCGGTTCCAAGGCGCCGACGTTTACCGATCTGTTCGGCTTTTATGCGGATTATTTTATCGGCAACCCCAATCTGAAGCCTGAGACTTCCAAGGGTTGGGAACTCGGACTGGAAACCGACTTCAGCGGGCACGGACCGAGTTTCAGTGCCGCATGGTTCAATCAGAAACTCGAAGATGAAATCGACGGCTTCGTGTTCGACCCCAACACTTTTCTATTCACCGCCAAAAACAAGGATGGCAACAGCCGCCGCGAGGGCCTTGAGCTGGTACTGAACGGGAACATCAGCGGCGCACTTTCATATACTGCCAGCTACACCTATGTGAACGCGAAGGAGCGCGATGCCGGCGGCCTGTGGCTGCGGGAGATCCGCCGCCCGAAGAACATGGCCAGCCTGGCGGTCAACTATTCGTTTGCCGACGCGCGCGGCAACCTGAACATGGACATCAACCACAACGGCAGCCAGCTCGACAACTTCTTCCCGCCGCCGTTTTTCGGTTTGCAACAGGTGCACCTCGGCGCCTATACCGTCGTCGGTCTGGCGGCATCCTGGAAACTGACCGCGAATTTGGAACTGGTCGGCCGGGTCAGTAATCTGTTCGATGAGCACTATGAGGAAATACTGGGGTTCGCCCGCCCCGGGCGCGCGGTTTATGCCGGCCTGCGCGGGCGCTTGCAGCATTAAGCGGCTAACGCACGACGATGCTCTCGCCGGCTGTTTTTTGATCGGTGGCGGATACGTGCTTGGGAATGTCGCGGCCGCGTGCGACAGCCGGGCGCTGCGCCATGCGATTCATCCATGCCTGCAGATCGGGCAAGTGGCTGATTTCGATGCCGGACCACTCGTGGCGGGCAACCCAGGGCCAGGTGGCGATGTCGGCGATGCTGTACTCGTCACACAGGTAATCCCGACCCGCCAACTGCGCATCGAGCACCGTCAGCAGGCGCAAACTCTCGTGCTGGTAACGATGGATCGCCGCCGGAATCTTCTCCGGAAAATAGCGGAAAAACACGTTGGCCTGCCCCATCATCGGCCCGATGCCGCCCATTTGGAACATCAGCCACTGCATTACCCGCGAGCGGGCTTTTTCTTCGACCGGCAGCAATTGGCCGGTTTTTTCGGCCAGGTAGATCAGGATAGCGCCGGACTCGAAGACGACAAAATCGCCGTTGTCCCGGTCCTTGATCACCGGGATGCGCCCGTTCGGGTTCATCGCCAGGAACTCCGGCGTCTTTTGCTGCCCCGCACCCAGGTCGATTTCCTGCACGGTATACGGCAGCCCGATCTCTTCCAGCATGATGGAGATCTTGCGCCCATTGGGGGTCGCAGCGGTATATAAATCGATCATGTTCTGTCTGCCTTTTCTCTCTACATGGTCCGGCCGGTGATCAGGATGCTGCCCGTGCCAACGATGATCGGCGCCACGAACACCAGCAAAACCACCAGCAGTATGATACCCAAAGCCCACTTCCTGAGCGGTGTTCGCAGCCGGCCAGCGCGGCCAGCGACGCGAACGACGATCCACGCAAACACAGCGCAAACACCGGTGGCAAGCATCCACAGGAAGGGCAGGTGCGCCATCGATGCGGCAGGTTCAGCGCGAGCAATGACAGGCGCCGCCAACGAGAGGAGCAGCGCGCTTGCGTAGCAACAAAGCCTGTTCAATTTCACGTTCGAATCCTGCCTCAAAGCCGGCATCCGTAAGCGGTAAAATACCCCTGTCAGTGTACCAGACGACCGCCAGGCAAAATCCTGCGTCTTGAAAGGGAATGTCGCCACCAAAAGAGGTCATTTGCGGAGCGCCTGGAAAATCACGATAATTTTGTGTTCAGCAGTCGGTTTGTGCGCGGGGCCGTGTTGACTGGTAAGGAGAATGCGTTTATGAAGACTATGCTGTTGTTGCTGATGGTTGCCTTACACACGCCGTTATGGCTGAAGACTACCCGCAAACGCGCCGCGAAATCGTCGTTAACACTTACCACGGCGTTGCCGTCGAGGATCCATACCAGTGGCTCGAAGACTGGAACTCCGCTGAGGTGAAAGCATGGAGCGCGGAACAGAATGCAGCGGCACGGAAATATCTGGATGCCCTGCCCAAGCGCGCCGAGATTGCCGAACGGGTGAAGACGGTGGTTTCCGCGGACACGGTCAACTACTACTCCGCCCAGCGCATCGGCGACACCGCCTGGTTCATGAAATATGCGCCGCCAAAACAACAGCCTTTCTGGTGCAAATCGACGCCAATGGAAATCCCGCTTCGGAGCGGACGATTTGCGACCCCGCCGCAGCGGATGAGCAGGGCAACACCTCGGTCACATGGTTCCGCGTTTCGCCCAACGGCAAACTGGTGGCCATCGCGCTCACGGTGGCCGGCGCCGAAGTATGCCGATCTCTATATCTTCGATACCGCCACCGGTGCGCGTGTGGATGAAATACTGCCGCGGGTCAACGGGCCCACCGCCGGAGGCGATTTGAGCTGGGATGCCGACAGCTCGGGCTTTTATTACACCCGCTACCCACGCGACGGGGAAAAATCCGCCGAGGATCAAAATTTCTATCAGCAATTATGGCATCGCAAATTGGGCACCCCGCTGGCGCAGGACCATTACGAAATTGGTGAACTGTTCGACCGCATCGCGGAGATCAGGGTGTGGGTGCATCAAGCCAGCGGCAAGGTCCTGGCCACGATGCAATACGGCGACAGTGGCCGCTTTCAGCATTATCTGCGCGAGACCAACGGTACCTGGTATCGCATCAGCGATTATGACGATCAGGTGGTGCAGGCAGCCTTCATCGACGCGAACACCTTGTTGGTCATGTCACGCAAATCCGCTCCGCGCGGACAGTTTTTGCGCATGGATATCAGCAAGCTTCCCGCGACTTCTTCCAGCGTGGTCATTGCGGAAGGAGAAAACGCATTTGCTTCGGATTTTTACGGTGATGCGACTTTCGTGGTTCACAAGGGGCGCATCTACGTGAAAACGCTGTTGGGCGGCCCGCAGGAATTACAGGTGTTCGACCTGCAGGGCCAAGCACAAGCCAAGCCTGAAATGGGGGTTGCGGGCGTGGGTCAGATTGTCCCCTGGGATGATGGTGTGTTGGTGCGGCAGTACTCTTATCTGTCACCGAACAGCTGGTTACTTTTCGATGGCACGCATACCACGCGACACCCGCTCAGCAGCACCAGCGCGGTTAGTTTCGACGAGGAAAAGGTGGTGCGCGAATTTGCCACTTCCCGGGACGGCACGCGCGTGCCGGTCAATATCATCATGGGCAAGGATACCCGGCTCGACGGTAACAACCCGATGCTGTTGACCGGTTATGGGGGTTACGGTGTTTCCTTGTCGCCGGGCTTCGATCCAACGCTGAAGGTCTGGCTGGAACAAGGTGGCATCTACGCGCAGGCCAATTTGCGCGGTGGCGGAGAATACGGCGATTCCTGGCACCAGCAGGGCATGCTGGCCAAAAAGCAGAATGTATTTGATGATTTCCACGCGGTCATGCGCCATCTGGTCGAGGCCGGATACACGCGGGTCAGCCGGCTGGCCATCGAAGGCGGCAGCAATGGCGGCCTGCTGATGGGGGCGATGATTGCCCAGCATCCACACGATTTTCAGGCCGCTATCTCGCATGTGGGTATCTACGACTCCTTGCGCAGCGAACTGTCACCGAACGGAGCTTTCAATATCCCGGAATTCGGCACGGTGAAGGATGCCGACCTGTTCAAGGCCCTGTACGCCTATTCGCCCTACCACAATTTGAAGAAAACCGACTATCCGGCCATCCTGTTCATGACCGGTGAAAACGATGGCCGTGTGGACCCGATGCATTCGCGCAAGATGACCGCTGCCTTGCAATTTGAAAACACCTCCGGCAAGCCCATCCTGTTGCGCACCAGCGGAAATACCGGCCATGGCGCCGGCACACCGCTCGATGAAGGCATCAGCCAGCAAGTGGATCGGCTGGTGTTCCTTTTTGACAGTCTGGCCATGCAGTACAAAAGCCCGGCAAATTAGAAACTCGCTCAGAAAGCAGATTTGGAAAGGCTTGCCCGGTAAGCATCCAGGCCGCCATGGGGAGCCGTGGCTGCCGCGGGCGCATCCCTGACCACGGCAAGCTCGAAGACGCAAAACGCCCTGTCGGAAAAAAAGCCTGCAAACCAGTTCACCTGCAACACCTTCACCCGGAGTTTGAAACTTTTCCCGGGCTGCGGTGTAAGCATGGGTAGAGACACGCGAAAAGGCGACAATGAACAAGCAACGGTCAGCACCTGACGAAGTCGAGGCACATCCCACGGAGGTGATCGACCTCAATGAGCGCAACTGGCTGCCGCGCCATTGCAGCGGCGACCCGCTGGCCTTTGAACAATTATTGCGCAGCTACAGCAAGCTGGTTTACACCTTCCTGTATCGCTACGGCATCGAAGCCCAGCATCGCGACGACCTGTTTCAGGACATTTTCCTCAAGATCCACCAGTCAGCACAGAGCTATCGACCCAGCGCGCCGCTGCGGCCCTGGCTGGTCAGCATCGTGCTCAACACGGTGCGCAATTTCCGCCGCGACCGCGGCCGCAGAACGCATTTTATGACCCAGCTCAAAGTGATCACCGGCACCGCCTCGTCCGATGCAACCGATACCGCGCAACCCGATTCCAAACGCTACGTACCCGGACTGGACGAGCAAATGGAGCAACAGTCCACAGTGTCATGGCTGCAGCGCCGCATCTCCACCCTGCCCGGCCGGCAACGCGAAGTGCTGGTGCTGGCTACGTTTAAGGGACTGAGCATGAAAGAGATCGCGCTGATCCTGAAGCTGCCGGAGAACACGGTCAAAACCCATCTGCGACGCGCCCGGCTGGCCCTGGCCGAAGACCTGGCAAGCCGCGACGCGCCAGCCGCATCGATGGAGGGCAACAGCCTGTGAGCAAAACCATGAACACCTGTGAACTGATCAAAGAGACCCTGGTTGCGGACGGCCGCGACGGCATCGATTCCAACGCGGCGCTGGCGGCGCATGTGCAGGACTGCGCCGCCTGTCAGCGGCTGCTGCAGGCCTGGGAACACATTCCGCAACTGCTCGAGCAACTGCCTTCGCATGAAGCGGATGAACACCTGCTGCAGCGCGTCAGCGATGCCGTCGCCGCGCCAAGGCAGCGAAGCAAAAGCAGCGGCCGCCGTTTTCTCGCGCCCTCACTGGCCAGCGCCGCGGTGTTGCTGGCCGCGATCGGGCTTTCCCACCAACTGCTGCTGCACGAATCTCCAACCCTGCCGATCCCCCCGGACCGGCAGCGCAGCGTGGGTCAAACCCTGCCCGCTCCGGATACCGAAGCCGCTGCACCCGACTTCTACGACAGGCTTGCTGTCCGCGGAAAAACCCAAAGCAGCGAATAGCCCACCGCCTGCCGCACCCGAACGTCTCGAAGCGGCGCGCAATTACCGCAGCGATGATTCGGCCATCGCCGCTGCACAGCAAGGCATTCAGCTCGGCGGGGAGTTCGACCAGGCAAGCGCCGGCGGGGGCGATGGATTCCGGCGCCGCCGCGGCATCGGGGCTCCGGCCCGTTTTGGCTGACGAGACCCCGGCACGCCGCCGCCAAAGTGGCGGGAAAGAAGATTTGAAAGCCAAGGACAGTGAGCTCAAAGGTGGTACTGACAAGAACAGTAACGAAGCGCTTCGAGCGGGAAGGTTCTGAAACGGCGCACAATAACGAATTGGAAGAATCACTGCCAGAATTCGCCACGACGCAGAGCTGTCAAGAAGGAAGCCCGCAAGCGGCAGACTGCAGCAACGCCAGCATCCAAAACAGCCAGCGACGCTGATGGCGGCGCAATGCCAGCTCCATAACCAATATCGTGACCCGGGCCCACTTCGATTTCCTGGGCCACTACCAGCAAACCGACAACCTGCACTTCCAGCCGGCCAGCGGCTACTGGGCCAATACCTATGTTCCCGGCGATCCGGAAATTCGCCTGCTCAATGCCCGCCTGGCGCAGTGGGATCGTTCCTGGCTGAAGAACAACGCCGATCTGGAACAGGATGTCAGGCCCCTCGCACAGCCTTTCGATGCGCCGGCCGACAATGCGCTGGCGCTGAGCCTGATGTCCGATGCCAACGCAATCCCCGCATCTGCCGATGCGCACACGCCGACCCGCCTGCGCGTGCAGGTGGGCATCCGCGGCATCGAGCACCGCCGCGGTCAGCGCCCGGCGATGAACGTGGCGGTGGTGGTCGACCTGCCCGCGGACGCGGCCGATGAAGTCCGCATCGCCACCCGCGCCCTGCTCGATGCCCTGTTGCAAAGCAAGCAGGCCGGCGACCGCTTCTCATTGGTGCTGACCGGCCAGGTGGGTAAAACCCACGGACTGGTGTTGCGCCCGGAGGATTTCCGCTTCGGCTCCCTGCAAATGGCCGAGCAAATCGTCCTCGGCCAGGAAGCTCCGCCGCGCCAGCCGGACGACGCACGCGATTGATGTGACCACCATTGGCCTGTATGGCGCGCTGCAACGCGCCGGCGCCATGGTGCAGGAAACCGACGACCCCAGCCGCCCACTGGGCGCCAGTTCCGTGGTGCTGATCAGCGCACGGGAAATTGAAGATATGGAGCAGGTGATCGCACTGGTGCATGAACGCGCCAAAGCGGGCATCACGCTCAGCGTCTTCCCGCTGGGTGAGCAGGCGCAAAACCAGCAGGCGCAGCAGCTGGTATTGGCCGGCCTTGGCAACCGCCGCTTCCTCGAAGCACCCGGCCAGGCGCGGCAGCTGATCGAAGAGGAATTGCTTGCCTCCAGCCGCGCGGTGGCGCGGGCCGCGCGCCTGTCCATCCGCCTGGCGCCGGGCGTGAAACTCATCGGCTGTGGTGGGATCGGAGCCGCTGGATACGCAGCGCGCCCAGCGCGTGCGCGAAATCGAAACCAGCATGGACCGCCGGCTGTCCGCCAACCTCGGCATCGAGGCCGACCGCGGGCAGGACGAAGAAGGCATCCAGATCGTCATTCCCAGTATCTACTCCGGTGACAGCGTCACGGTATTGCTGGACGTGGTGACCGACCGGCCCGGCGCCATCGCCGATGTATCCCTGCGCTACAAGGACCTGGTGTTCCTGCGTAATGGCAGCCTGCAAGGCCACCTGGAGCTGCCTCAAGGCGAGCTCGAGCGCGGCCCGGCGCAGCTCGCCGTGCTGAAAAACCTGTTGGCGTATCACTTCGCGATGGCGGTCGAGCAGGCGGCCGCCGCATTGGGTCACCAGCAGGCCGGCGAAGCCGCCGGCATCCTGCGCGGAATGCATGCCACCATCGAACAGGCGCGCCAGGATTTGCCGGCATGGGCCGATGGACCCCGATCTGATCCACGACCAGCAGGTGCTGGATCGTTACATTGCCGCGCTGAGCTCGCCGCAGGCCGCGGCCCATCGATCGTTCCTGGCTGATTCGCTGCAATACGCCGCCTGGGCCAAAACCCATCGGCCATTACCGGAGTGGAACCAATGAACCTACCGCGCATCCGTTACGCAGCCGGCTTTTGCCTGGCCGCACTGGTCCTGTTCCTGGCTGGTCCGGCCGTGGCCAGCGAAGCGGAACCGGCAGACCACAGTGAAGCCGGCGGCCAGGTCACGCTGCCGCTGGATGAATACCAACGCTTGCTGCATGAAGCCACCACCTTGCCGCTGTCCGCGCCTTCGGCCTACGCCATCGGTCAATCGGAGCTGCAGGTGGTCTTCCACCAGCGCGAAGGTCATGTCACCGCCACGGTTCAGGCCCGGCTCGAAGTCGAAACCTTTGCCGACGAGTGGACCCTGGTGGCGCTGCTGAGCCCGGGCGCCGCGCTGGAATCCGCCACCGTCAATAATTCGCCGGTGCAACTGGTGCAGCGCGCCGAAGGCTTGTTCTGGCTCGCCGAAAAGCGCCAGAAAGCCAGCCTGCAGCCTGACCTACCACGTCGATTCGCGCTTCGCCGACCGTGCCTATATGACCAGCCTGCCGGTGCCCCAGGCAGCGGCGACACGCTTTAGCGTCAGCATTCCACAAACCCACATCGATCTGGCGGTGGCGCCGGCGGCCAATCTGCTCACCGAAGAAAACGACGGCCATACCACGGCCAGCGGCACCCTGCCCAGCACCCGGGCCATGATGGTATCGTGGCGGGTCGCGGTGGAGCGCGAATACGTGCTCAGCCGGGCTGAGTACACCGGTGTCGTCGAGCGTTCCAGTCAGGCGCCCGGCAGGGACGCGGCGATTGCCTGGCACGCCAGCATCAGTGCTGAACTGCTGACCGGCAGCGAAGTCACCGTGCCGCTGGTCTCCACCGCCACGACCCTGGTCGCGGTAGAAGTCGACGGCAAAGCGGCAACGGTATTCAGTGACAAGGGGCGCTTCGCATTGCGCCTGGCGGGCGCGGGCAAACACCGCATTGACCTCAGCTTCCTGTCACCGGTGCTGTACCCCGATGGCGTGCCTACCAGCGGTTTCGATATTCCCGATGTGCCGGTATCCAGATTCAGCCTCACTCTGGCGGGTGACAAGCTGGTGCAGGCCAATGCGCAAAACGGAGCGGCCGCCAGCGTCGACATCGGGCATGGAAAACGACACCACGACGGCGACCTTTTTCATCCCCATGAGCACCCACCTGGCCCTGAACTGGATGGAAGCGATACCCGCCGATCTGGATGTCGAGCGCCGCGCCAATGCGGTCGTGTACCAGGCCCTGCATGCCACCGAAGGGGTGTTGTATGGCCTCGCCTCCATCCACTATGAAATAACCCGTGGTGAAGCCAAGGAACTGGAATTCAGTATTCCTGCCAGCGCCCAGGTCAACCTGATCACCTCGCCCGCGGCCGCCATCGCGGACTGGGTGGTGCTGGAGGACGAAAAAGAGCCCGGCGAAGGGGCACCGGACGAAACGCACATCCGGGTCTTCCTCAACCGCGCCGTCAGCGGCGAATTCGTTCTCAATGTCGGCTATGAACAACTGCTGCAAGACCCGGGTGAAGCGCCGGCGGCGATCGCGGTGCCGATCCTGCGTGCGCTGGATGTGGCGCGGCAAAAAGGCATGGTCGCGCTGCTGTCCGGCACCGATCTGGAACTGACGCCGCTGCAGCACGCGGACATGTCGGAAGTCGGCGAGAATCAATTGCCGGCCTTTTTCCGCAACCAGTTGCAGCAGGCGGTTTCGCACACTTTCAAATACCACAGTGACAGCCCGCAATTGGCGGTCCAGGCGGTGACACCAGAACGCCAGCAGGGCAAGTTTAATGCCCAGATCGACAGCTTGATTTCGATTGGCGAGGTGACCCTGAAAGGCCAGGTCAGCATCGAGAACGACGTCAAGTCCGGCGTCTTGCGCGAGCTGCACCTGTTCCTGCCGGCCGATGTCAACATTTTGGGTGTCAGCGGCCCCTCCATTCGCAACCACACCATCACCGCGGACAACGGCAGACAACGGGTGGATATCGAATTCACCCGCGAAATGGACGGCCAGTTCCGCATTGAACTGAACTATGAACGCATCATGCTGGACGGCACCGAGGAAACCAGCGTGCCAAGGATCGAAGTGGCCGATGCCGACGTGGCACATGGCCGCATCGCGATCGAGGCACTGTCGGCGCTGGAAGTGCAGGCCAGCCGGGTCGAACAACTGTCTGCGCTGGAGATCAACGAATTGCCCAGACAACTGGTGCTGAAGACCACCAACCCAATCCTGCTGGCCTATCGCTACGTCAAAACCGAAAAGCCGTTCGCGCTGGAATTGAGCATCACCCGGCACGAGGAAATCGACGTGCAGGTCGCGGCCATCGACCAGGCCAACTATCAAACGCTGTTTACCACCGACGGGCTGGCGGTCACACGCGTGCAGTTCGACGTGCGCAACAGCCGCCGGCAGTTCCTGCGTCTGAGCCTGCCGACCGGCAGCGAGATATGGTCCGCATTCGTCAACGGCAATGCGCAAAAGCCGGCCATGGCCGCCGACAGCAAAGCCGGTTCCCAGGACGTATTGATCAAAATGGTCAACTCCGCCACCGCCTTCCCGGTGGAACTGGTCTACGCCACCCGCGGCGCGGCGATGCACAACTTCGGCCGCATCCAAAGCAGCCTGCCGCGGCCGGACATGATCGTCACCCACACCAACTGGGATGTATATGTGCCGGCAGCACCCGACTACAGCGCGCCCGACACCAACATGGAAATCCTGGCGGCGCAGGTCATGACCTCGGTTAAGGACGCTTCGGCCGAACTGTTGCGCAGTGCGGCGGCCAACGTGATCAATGGCGAACCCCTGCACATCGAGTTGCCCACCCAGGGCCTGCTGTACCGCTTCGCCAAGCTGTACGCCAATCAATCCGCCGAAGACGCCCGCTTCAGCCTGCGCTACGTCCATCGCAGTGCGGCCTTTGCCGGCTGGTGGATCAGCCTGTTGGCCACCCTCGCCATCTGGGCCGGCATCGTTCTGCTGAGCACGCAGCTGAAGGCGTCGCCGGCACTCCAGAGCCTGCCGCCTTATGTCCCGTGGCTGTTGCTCACTGCCGGCGTGGCGATGCTGACGCTGTCCATTGCCCTGCTCGGCGCCAGCGTGGTACCTGCGTCCGTCCTCTCGCTGGCCCTCGCCCTTGCTGTGGCGGCCTGGCGCATCATTTTGCACCTGCGCCAGGCATGAGCTGCCATTGGCGTTCCAGCCAGGCGTCCTGCAGGCTGGCCGCATGTAGTGTTATGCTGGGGGCTAGAGCCAAACGCGCTTGATTCAGGTTGGGTGACCGTGCCCGCAGGCAGCGGACACGGCGCGCTCAACCCCGTAAGATAGAAGGTTGGGTTAAGACACCCAGCATCGCTCCGCGCATCATCGAGAGAACAATTCCATGCCATGGCAAAGCGACAACAACGGTAAAGGCGGCCCCCGGCGCAGCGGGCCAAGACCCCCGGCTGACTGGGACGAGCTGATGCAACTGGGACACGACCGGACCCGGCAGTTTCTGCATGGCGGCGGTTCGCGCCGGCCGATCCTCATTGGCCTGCTGGCGCTGGCCGCACTGGGGGCCTGGACGGCGTATTACACGGTGCCGAGCGACTCGGTCGCGGTGATCCAGCGCTTCGGCAAATACCTCAAGGAGGTGCCACCCGGCCTGCATTTCAAGCTGCCGCTGGGCGTCGATATGGCGACCATCGTTCCGGTCAAGCGGCAATTGAAACAGGAGTTCGGGTTCAGCACGCCCGGCGCCAACGATCCCTACCAGCGCCCGGTGGATGGCAAGCGTGAAACCGAGATGGTGACCGGGGATTTGAATGCCGCACTGGTGGAGTGGGTCGTGCAATACCGCATTTCCGATCCGGCCAATTTCCTGTTCGAGGTGCGTGAGCCACAGGAAACCCTGCGCTATGTTTCTGAATCGGTGATGCGTGAGGTGGTCGGTGATCGCACGGTGGATGAAGTCATCACCATCGGCCGCCAGGAGATCGAATCCGAAGCGCTGACCAAGATGCAGGCGCTGTCCACCAAGTACACCATGGGCATCAGTATCGACCAGGTGCAATTGAAGAACATCAATCCGCCCGGCCCGGTGCAGGAGTCGTTCAACGAGGTCAACCAGGCCCAGCAGGAAAAGGAAAAACTGATCAACGAAGCCCGGCGCGACTACAACAAGGTGATCCCGCTGGCCGAGGGCGAGAAGGATCAAAGGATCCGCGAGGCCGACGGTTACCGGCTCAAGCGCATCAATGAAGCGGAGGGTGACGCGGCCCGTTTCAATGCCCTGTTTGCCGAGTACAGCAAGGCGCCGGAAGTCACGCGCCGCCGCATCTATATCGAAACGCTGCAGGAAGTCCTGCCCGGTATCCGCTCCAAGATCATTGTCGATGAACGCACGCAAGGCATTCTGCCCTTGCTCAATCTCGACGCCTACAAACAGGCGCCGAAAGAGACAAAGAAAGGAGCGAAGCCATGAGTCAGACCAAACTAATCAGTGTTCTGATCTTGCTGGGGCTCGCACTCTATTTGCTCAGCAGCTCCATTTATACGGTCAGTGAAGTGCAGCAAATGATCATCACCCAGTTCGGTAAGCCGGTGGGTGAGCCGGTCACCACGCGCCGGGTTGAAGGTCAAGATTCCCTTCATTCAGCAGGTCAATCCGATCGACAAACGGATTCTCGAGTGGGACGGAAGTCCGTCGGATATGCCGACCAAGGACAAACTCTACATCTCGGTCGACCTGTTCGCGCGCTGGCGCATAACCGATCCTTTGCAGTATTTTCTGCGCCTGCGGGACGAGCGCAGCGCCCAGTCCCGCCTCGACGATATCCTCGGCAGCGAAACGCGCAACGCAGTGGCCAAGCACGAACTGATCGAAATCATCCGCACCACCAAGGACCGGGTGCCGCTGCGCGATGCGATGTTGAGCGGATCGGAACAGGAAACGGATTTTGGTACGCTGGTTCCAATCCAGAAAGGCCGCAAGCTGGTGGAGAAGGAAATCTTCGACGAGGCTGCAAAGAAAGTGCAGGTGTTTGGCATCGAACTGCTCGATATCCGTTTCAAGCGCATCAACTACAACGAAAGCGTGCGGCCGAAAATCTACGACCGCATGATCAGCGAGCGGCGGCAGATCGCGGAACGGTTCCTGTCGGAGGGTAACGGCGAGGCCGCCAGGATTCGCGGCAACCGGGTGCGCGACCTGAACAAGATCCAGTCGGAAGCCTACAAGCAAGTCGAGGAGATTCGCGGCCTGGCGGACGCCAAAGCCACCGAAATCTACGCCAGCGCCTACAACCAGAGCCCCAAGTCGGTCGCGTTCTACGAATTCACCCGCACCATGCAAAGCTACAAAAGCATCATCGCCGAGAACACCACGCTGGTGCTGTCCACCGACAGCGATCTGTTCAAGTTTTTGAAAGGCATGGAGCCCGCGCAGGACGACTGAGTTGGAGAAATGGGGTCAGAGTAGAAATGGGGTCAGAGTAAAGTGCCAGAGTGGGGTCGGGCCAGCCCGTTTCCGTAACGCTTTCCAACCCCACTCTGGCACTTTACTCTGACCCCTACCCCTTACCCCCTCCGCCTTCTTCAGATCCTTCATCAATGAGTAGACCATCCAGCCCACCAGCATCACGGCGCCGATCAGACCGGCCCACAGGAGTAGCGTGCGCACGCTGACGGCGTTATTGGCTTTCACAGCCTGCGCGCCTGCGATCACCTTGCGCGGGCCGATCACGGCGCTGCCGGCCTGCCCGGAGCGCCGCAACATCTGAAAGATCCCGCTGTCCCCCAGGACCCGTGTCCTGAGGAAAATGTTCCAGGCGGTCTTTGTGGCGTCCGGTGACCAATTCAAACGGCGGCGTTCCCTGAGCCACGAACAGCAGGCGGTCGGGACGCCATCCCAGCCGCAGACGCAGCGGGCCCGTGGTCATGCCGGAATCGATGCGCACTTTCCACTGGGACGCGCGAGCCACCGCCACCGGAATATCGGCCGAGCTAAAGACATGGCCCTGCCTGGACAGGTTGTAAAAGATGCCGCTGGTGCACAGTCTCCAGGTTTCATCCCCATCCGTGCGGTAAAAAATGCTGGCGCGCACGACGACATTGTCATCCGGCAGAGCCAGGTTCACCCGGTCCGAGGGCGGGAAGCCGCCCAAATTGAAAACCGTTTCGCTTTCCCCTTCGTCGGGCTGGACGCCATCAAAAACCAGCGATTCGCGTTCAACCGCGGCGCCAGGTTCGCTGTAGCTGCCGGATACCGCTTTGAGGCGCCACGATTCAGGCATGTCCTGCGGGATTATGCGCAGATAATCGGCTGTTTTTCCGGACAGCTTGACCCGTTTCTGTTCGATCAGCGTGTCTTCGTACTGCAGTTCCGCCAGGGTCGAGGCGCCCAGGCTGCGCCAGTGCTGCAGATCGGCGCTGGTTTCAAGCCGCACCGTGCCGATAAATCCCTGCGGCAGCGGAATCCAGTCAAATTCCAGGGCCTCCAGCGGCTGTTCCAGCTGACGCAGGTCGACAAGGTAAGATGACGGCGTCTTTTCTTCCCCGTCGTCGCGAGCCGGCTGGCGATCGACATCACCGGCGTTCATATCCAGCGCGATGCCGCTGGCATCCTTATGCAACAGCACGCGCAATTGGTCGCGCTGATCGGCTTGCCGGCCATAGAGCGGCACCAGGCCCAGGGCGGACGTCTGTTCGACTTTCGGATCGGCCACCGCGGGATGCTCCAGTTTTCGCGGCACCGGTTGACCGTCGGCATTGTAGACGCCGGCATCGCGCAACATGGGATCGGAAACGGAACGGTAGACCGGAAGCGGGAGGTCAGCCGCAAAAAACTCTGCGTCGCCCTGCACGGTCAGCGGGAAGCCGTAGGCGTATTCATCGTGCTCGGGTAAGTCCGCCGGAAAGGCAAGTCCGCCAATGACCGTCAGCAGCACGCCGAGCCACAGTCTGTGCTTCAGCGTCGTCATGGCGTCGTCATGGCACTGTCCCGCCGGTGGCCGGTTCCCCGGCATGCCGCGGCGGCGCCGGCGCAAAATAACCGACCACCAGAAGCAAAGCGCCAATACCGATGAAGGAAACGATGCGCTCCAGCGTGCCGGTATTGCCGAGGTCGACCAGGAACAGCTTGATCACCACCAGCACCATGAATCCGGCCCCCACCAGCCACACCGGCCGGCGCGCACGGCGCGCGCCCCAGACCATTCCGCCGAAGCCGAGCAGGCCCCAGTAAATCGACAACGCGGCATGCACGATATCGGAACGGAACAGGGTCTGCATGTTCCACGGCACGGCGGTGTAGTGGTGCACGCCGCGCACCAGCGCGAACGTCGTCATGACAAAGAAAGCCGCCGCTGACATCAGCTGGTAAGGGCGCACGGCCGGCGCCATGTAGCGATTCGCGGCCAGCGTGGAATCCCGGCGCAGCGCGGCCAGGGCAAGCCAGGCGCACAGCATGGCGAAGAGCATGGCGAGATCGAACGGGTTGAGTACGGGAACATAAGGCCAGGGATCGGGATTGCCCGGCTGCATGATACTGAGCGCCGCCAGGTAGATTGCCTGGCCGGCCACCAGCACCACGCTGGCGGCCAGGTAAGCAAGGGGATGGGCCGGCACCGGCCATGCGGGGCGTTCGCGCAGGCGCCAGACCAGCATCGCCATCACTCCGGCCATCGCCGAGGCGGCGGCGGCCGCCCACGCGCCGGAGGCGATCAGATCGGTCCACCAGGCGGCCTCCCAGGCGAGCAGGCCGGTAAGCAACAGCAAGGCAACACCATGCCATACGCCCGCCAGCGGCTACATCATGCCTGTCCATCAGCCGCAGCACGAAGAACTGCACCACCCAGGTCAATGGCCAGGCCAGCCATCCCAGCCCGCGCAGGAAATGTTCCTGTCCTTCGAGGTAGCGCGGCACCAGCAGCAACAGCGCCGGCAGATAGAGCATCGTGGCTGCGCGCGCCATGGTCCACCGAAGCCGCTCAGACAACAGCGCGGTGGCGCCCATGCTCAGGGCCAGGAACAACATGAACAGGGCGGGCTGCCGGTCCCGGATCGCCCGGTCGCTTATTTCCGTCCAGCCGGTGCCCAGCCACCACAGCGCGGCCCAGACAAACAGCGCAACCGCGGCGATCCGGTGCGTCTTTTGAAAACGCAGCGCCGCCGGCTTCTCCGCCTGTCGCGAGGCGAAAAATGCACTCAGGCTGATCAGCACGCCGCCCAACACATTGCCGTTCAGCACCGGCGGCCCGGCGTCGCTGCGCCAGCCGGACAGCAGGAACGCGGCTCCGCTGAAAAATATCAAACCGGTGCCGGTAAACTTGGGCAAAAGCCGGCCCTGCCGCGTTCCCAGCCACACCAGGGCCGCCCCCTCGAGCGCCCAGGCAGCGGATGTCCAGCGCGCGTCCAGCGCCAGCGGCAGCGTGATCGTCGCGAACGCCACGGCCAGCGCGAGGAACGACTCCGTCAGAAGGCGCAAGTAGACGCCCTGGCGTCGCCACAGCCCGGTGGCGGTAAGCGCGTAGAACACCGCCACTGCCGCCGCGCTGATCGCCAGCCCATACTCCGTGTTGCGCACCAACGCAGCCTGCAATGCAAACGCCACAATGGGCGTGGCGAATACCAGCGTGCCGTCGACCGCCCCGATGCGCTTGGGCGCCTGCCGCAGGGCGTACAGGATGGCAATCGCCTGGTACAACAGAAAATGCAGCACCAGGAACGGCTCGGTGCTGTGAAAGAAGGTGGGTTTGTAATAACGGTAACCCCAAAAGCTGCCGATCACAAAAGTGAATACGAAGCCGGCAAGGTTCAGCTCACGCCAGGCGCGGAACCAGGAAATCCCGAGAATGGCCAGGTTGAGCACCAGGTAGTAACTGAACAGGGCAACATGGCTGCCCTGGCCCGTGGAGGTCAGTACCGGCGCCAGGAAACCGCCGGCGATGCCGAGCAGGGCGAGCATACGGGCATTTTGCAGCACGGCCAGCGCGCCGGTGAACACCGTCAGCGCCACCAGCAAAAAGAAAGCCAGGGTCGCCGGCAGCAACTGCCACAGGCGCAATGCCGCAAAAATGGTCAGGTACAGAATACCCAAACCGCCGCCCTGTAAACTGAGGCCGTAAACGCTCATCTTCCGGCGCAAGCGCCAGCCGATCACAATCAGCGCGGCGCCGGCTGCCGCCACGGCCAGCAAGCGGAATTCCAGCGGGATGATCATCAATTCGCGGTCGATGGCGTACTTGAGCAGAAAGGCCACGCCGAAAAAGGAAATGATGACGCCGACCTTGACCGGCACATTGCCGCTGCCGATCCAGGCCGTTGCCGTTTTCACCATGGACTGCAGTATGGATGGCTGCAGCGGAACGGGTTCCCCAGCCGAAAGTCCCGGTGGCGATTCCGCTGTCTGCCGCAATACCGGGGGCGGGACTTCGTCGACGGCTCGAGAGGGGGCCGGAACATCCGCAGGACGTTGCCAGGGGTCTACGGGAACAGCGGCTGACTCGGGGGGCTCTGCGCCAGTTGCAGGTTCTGGTCCGGGCGATGGCCGCGGCGATGTGGCCACGTGGTCCCGCTGCAGCGCGTTGGCCGAAGACTCCAGTTGCCTGACGCGGGCGTCGAGTTGTGCCAGACGCGCCAACACGATGCCAATCGCGGCGCCACCGAGCGCGCCCAGCAGATAGTGGCCGCCGCTGTTTGCAACCATGCCACCCAGGATCAAACCGAAAATGGCGTAAGCAAGGTACATTTGCCTAGTGTGCAGGGTTCACTTGTGCTTCAGCCAGGCCTCGTACAGGCCGGCCTTTTTGACGATTTCCGCCCAGCGCGGGTCACCCGAGAACGTGGTCAGGAACGGGTCGGTGAGGATTTCGCTGAGGCCGCCGTCACGCTGCGTGTAGGCGCGGTCGAGCCATTCGAAGACCTTGTCGTCGTCACCGCGAAAGCCGTAGATTTGCGCGATCTGGTAAGCCGAATCATGCTGATTACGCTCGATGAAACCAGTCATCAGTTGATCGGCGTCGGCGGTGCGTCCCAGTGCATACGAGGCGATAAGGACACCATAGTCGCGCCAGAACGGTTCGACCACCTTTTCCGACACAACCAGGGCAGCTTCCGGCTGATCCTGCAGTATCAGGATGCGGGCGAGCGCCAGGTTGGCGGCGTAATAACTGGGATTGAGGTCCAGCGCGTGACGGTAAACTTCCTGCGCCTCGTCCAGCCGGCCGGCGTAGATCAGCGCCAGGCCGAGTGCGTGGTAGCTGGGCAGGCTCAGCGGATCCAGCGCGACCGCGCGGCGATCCAGCACGATGGCTTCATCCAGGTTGCCCAGGTTGCGCTTGAGTTCACCCATCATCGTCAGTACATCGACGTCGCCCGGCGCCAACTCCAGTGCGCGCTTGAGCGAAGCCTCGGCGCCAGCCCAGTCCCAGTCGTAGCTCATCTGGATCGAGGCCTGTGCTACATAGCCTTGCGCCAGGGCCGGGTTCAGCTCCAGCGCTTTCTGAACTGCCTGGCGGGCTTGCGCGTAGCCCTGGTGCAGATCGATGTAGGACTGACCCGCCTGCGCCGCAGTCGTCCGCGCCAGCCCAGCCCAGGCGGCTGCATAGGTGGGATCGATCTGCAAAGCCTGTTGAAAGGCCGCAGCCGAATTCTCCCAATCCTTCTGCGACCGCCGCCCATAGAAATAACGCCCCTGCAGGTACAGGGCGTAGGCCTCAGGTTTGACCTCGACCGATTTGGGCGCCTCGCCCAGTAGCTGGATCTTCAGCGCCTCCACCACCGCCGCGGAAATCTCGTCCTGGATGGCGAAGACGTCATCCAGCGTGCGGTCATAGGTTTCCGACCACAGGTGAAAGCCATTGTCGGCCTGGATCAACTGCGCTGTGATGCGTACCCGGTCCCCGGCCTTACGCACGCTGCCTTCGAGTACGTGGGCCACATTCAGTTCGCGCGCCACATCGGCAATCTGCACGTCCTTGCCCTTGAAGCTGAACGACGAAGTGCGCGCGGCCACCTGCAGGTCCGGAATTTTCGCCAGCACGTTGAGCAATTCTTCGGCGATGCCGTCGGAGAGGTATTCCTGGTCGTGCTCGGCCGACATATCGACAAAGGGCAGCACCGCGATGGAGCGGTTAGCTGCGGCGGGCAGACGCTCTTCGCTGCTCGCTGCGGGCGCCGCATCAACCGCGGCCGGGGCAGTCTTCACCGCAACAGGAGCGGTTGCATCCGGCGCGGCGCCAAACTTGTCCCAGGCAAAATAGGCCAGCGCAATGGCCATCAGCGCCATGGTCACCCGGTCCAGCTTGCGCCCGGTCTGCGGCGTGATCGACTGGCTGCGGTCGATGTCCTTTTCTTTCTTCAGACCCTCGGGCGTAATCTCGAACACCCAGGCGAACAACAGCACCAACACAAAACCCAGCCCCAGCACCAGTACGATCGCGGTAAACACCCAGTGCGGCGCGGACACATTGTTCAGCACCACATCGGAGACCTGCAACAGGATCCACGCCAGCAGCGCATAGGCCAGGCCCATGCGAATCACGTTACGGCGTTTCAGTTCCTCAATGAATGACATGCGATGCGGTTACCCCTACGGCCTGCGCGGTTCGGCTGTTCCAAAGACTTGTGCAGCCTACCCGAGAACCCCCAGTGACGCCAGAGTGAGCGGGGTCAGAGTCAGAGTTGGGGTCAGCAGAGCTGGGGTCAGCAGAGCTGGGGTCAGAGTAAAGTGCCAGAGTGGGGTTGGAAAGCGTTACGGAAGCAGACTGGCCCGACCCCACTCTGGCACTTTACTCTGACCCCAACCCCTCCTGGCCCGTTTCAGTAGCGGTAGTTGTACTCCACGCCAAAGGTGCGCGGTTCGTTGACGATGCCGGTCAGGTTATTGAAGTCGATGGTGTAGATATTCTCGGTGCGGTCGAAGATATTGCGCCCGAACACCGACACATCGTGGTGGCCGTCACTCCATTGATAGCCCAGGCGCAGACCGACTTCGGACAGCGACTGGCCGCGGTACTCCTTGGCCTCGTACAGCACGAAATTGATTTCGTCGCGGTACACCCAGTCGCCGATCGCGTACACCTGCCCGTTGTCCAGATCATGACGCCAGTCGGCGATCAGGCTGGTGGTGAACTTCGGTGACTGCGGCAGCCGGTTGCCGTTGATCAGGTAGGTGCCCGCGATCGGGCCCGGCGGGTCCAGTACCGTGCACGGCGCGCCGCAGCCGGCCACGGCCAGGTTTTTGTCCTTGATCTCGGTGTCGGTGTAGCCCGATGACCAGGTCACTAGCAACTGCGGCAACAGATAAGCCTGAATGTCCAACTCGAAGCCCTTGCCTGCCAGCTTGTTGGCATTGATCACCTGGTTGAAATTGGCCTGCCCGCCGACCGCGGTCAGTTGGGCATCATCCACGGTGTAGCTGTAGACGTTGAAGTTGACCCGCGCCTTGCCGCCGGCGAGATCGGCCTTGATGCCGGCTTCATAAGAGATCGAAGTCTCCGAATCCGCCACCGACACGGTGTCGCCAAACAGCAGGCGGCCCTGGATGGACGGCGCGCGGAAACCGGTGGCGATGCGGGCATACAGATTCACCTCGTCGTTCACCGCATAGTTGCCGGAAACATCCCAGGTCACCTGGGAATCATCCGGATTGGCGTAGATCGGGCCATACTCGTTGGCGGCGCCGGTGAACGCAATCGGCGAAATGAAGCGCTGCGCGAAATAGTCTTTCTTGTCGTCGGAATAACGCACGCCCGCGCCCAGCGTGAAGCGGTCACTGAGGTCATAGTCGAGGTGGCCGAAGAAGGCATAGGACTTGGCCTGCTGGCCCTGCAGCACCAGGCCGTTGAGCCCGCCGCCGAACAGGGTGGCGTAATTGAAGGTATCGATCTTGAAATCTTCATCGAAGTAGAAGAAGCCGATCAGCCAGTCCAGCGGCCCGTCACTATTCGAACTCAGCCGCAGTTCCTCGGTCCACTGCTTGTGATCGCGCAGGCCGTCGGCGGTCTCGGAGTCGAACGGAATGAAGCCCGGCCCCCAGGAGGCGGTGCAGCAGGCGCCGCCGAAGCCGCCGTCGATATCACCGCGGCTGAGCATCTTCACCGTCTCGTAGCCCGTCACCGAAGTCAAAGTGGCGGCGCCGAGATCCCATTCGAGCTTGGCCATGCCGCCGGTGCTCTTCAGCTTCTGGTAGTTCAGGCCGTCGAAGTACACCGTGTTGCGATGGTAGTTCTGGCGATCGAGGCTGTTCGTACCCGGGTGGATGATATTGGCCCGGAACAGGATGGCCGAGCCGTCCAGATCGCGGTGATGCACGTTGAACAGGGCCTTGAACATGCCGCCGTTGTCATAAGCCAGCTGCAGCCGCGCGGCCCATTCATCGAAGCCCTCGTACTGGTCCTTCTTGCCGGTATAGCCGTTGTTGACGTAATCGTCCTGGCGCAGGTACAGCGCCGACAGGCGGGCGGACCAGCCATTGCCGAAGCCGCCACCGATGGCGCCCTCGACGTGCGCCGCGTTATAGGTGCCATAAGAGGCCCTGAAATAACCGCTGCTCTCATCGGACGGTTTGACCGATTCGATCTTGACCGCGCCGGCCGGCGTGTTGCGGCCGAACAGCGTGCCCTGCGGCCCGCGCAGCACTTCGATGCGATCGACGTCGAACACCGGAAAACCTTTCAGCGCCGGATTTTCCTGCACGATTTCATCGATCACCAGGGACACCGGCTGCGAGCCGTTCAGATCGAAATCGGTGTTGCCATAACCACGGATGTAAAAGCGCGGGAACACACGGCCGTAGGAAGATTCGACGCCCAGATTGGCCACGCGCCCGCTCAAAAAGCGGATGTCCGGCACACCGGCCGTCACGGTGGCCAGTTGCTCCGGCCTGAGCGTCGTGATCGAGATCGGCACGTCCTGGATGCGCTCCTCGCGCTTCTGCGCGGTGACGATGATCTCCTCGAGCACCATCGAACCCGAAGATCCCTGCTGCGCCCACACAGCCGGCATGGCGCCGGCGCCGAACAGGGCAATAAACAGAGTGGAAATCAGTGAAAAACGCGCTGTGTGCAGTGTTTTCATGTGCCGGCTACCTATGTTTGATGTGCTTCTGTAAGCCCTGCAGGGCTGCCCCAGACCGTGACCGCCCGATGTGATTTCCGGCGGCGATTTTTGCCGGCATTTATACCACATTCGCCTGCCCCGGTAACCTCCTGCACGGGCGTCTCCCCCATCAGCGACGCCGCGCTGACCTGTTACCTTTAACAGTCCTAAGGCTGAAGTTATGACAGTCCCGCTTTGGGACAGGAGTAATGGCCGCAAAACAGTACTAGCAGCCTGTCGGACTTGACCGATCGTAGCGAGGGAAAGCCGATTTGAGTCGGATTTTTCGGTCTTTTGAGGCGAATAGCACCGCTATTTAACGAAAAAGAGCGGGAAATACGGCCAAATTCGGCTTTTCCGCAGTAGATCATGTTAAGTCCGACAGGCTGCTAGCCTGCATGTTGCACCAGTCCTCTACTGCGGCGGCCCAGGGACACGTCCTGGCTGGATGACTACTGTAAGTGGCGAGCAGAGCTCAACCAATATCGCTGCCAGGTTCCAGAGGATTTCTTCTACTATTCCTATCGAGAGCTTTGCCGGGGGCGGCAATAACTATTTGACAGGTTTTATGAACTTTAGAGTTATCCGGTCAGACTCGCCTATTGCCTCGTATTTCGCGCGATCCTTATCGCCCAAAGCATAGGTAGGCGGCAGTGTCCATACGCCTTGAGGATGATCGTGATCATCCGCGGGATTGGCATTCAGCTCAGATCGGGCCTCCAGTTCAAATCCAGCGGCTGTTGCCAGCGCTATGATGTGCTGTTCAGAAACATAGCCATTTTCGGCGTGCGGGTCTTCGGTCGCGGGATCCGGCCAGCGATGATCGACGACACCCAGCACACCCCCCGGCTTCAGCGCATCGAAAAATACCTTGAAGGCCAGCGGGGCTGCCTGCGTGCCATAGGCGGGATTCACCCAGTTGTGGGCATTCCTGAAGGTAAGCACCATATCGGCTGAACCGGCGGGTGCTATCGACAGCGCATAGGGGAAATCCAATGTGGTGATCTCGACATCCCGGTACACATCAGGAGCCTTTCCCAGTTTCTGCAGAAACTCGCCCAGGTATTGCCGTTGATAAGCGAATGAAGGATTTACCGAATACTGTGCGGCATAGAGCTTGCCCTTCTCTTTGAGGGCCGGCGCCAGAATCTCGGTATACCAGCCGCCACCGGGCCAGATTTCCACCACCGTCATATCAGAGCGGAACCCAAAAAATGCCAGGGTCTCCTTGGGATGGCGAAACTTGTCGCGGGCTTTGTTCTCCGCACTGCGGTGATCACCGGCAATCGCGGCATCCAGTGCGGCCTGGGTAGCTGCGTCCATTTCGTGATGATCTGCCCACAGCGGCGGACTGACGATGGTCAGCGCAAGAAGAGCGGCAGAAAGCAAAGAGCGTGCTGCTGAAGTACGGTCAAAAAGTGTCACAAGCATGTCCTCTTGAACCCCAGGTGAAATTTCGATGGAAACAGTTTAAATCTGAATGGGGCGATTGTCGCCTTCGAAGCTGACTCACAACAAGCGCTTGATCAGCGGCTGGTAGCATTGACTACAAAATTCATCAGCAATTTCTGACCGCAAATTGCCACGCCGGCTATTTCCATCTTGACAGTGTGACAGAAGAATCAGGGCTATTCCGGGGTTATCACTTTGCATGGATACAAGGAGTAAACCCAACTTCACAGATATACGCAAGTCACGTATACTTATGGTCAGGACAGCGGTGCATGAAGGCGGTCTTTATCGAAATGCCTGCGTTTAGTCGATACCGTTTTATGTATCTCGATGATGCGGCATTCCTCACCCTGCAACAATTGTTGATAAACAATCCTGAGGTCGGAACGTTGATGCCAGGTACCGGAGGGTTAAGGAAGATGAGATTGGCCGACAAGGATCGTCACAAGGGTAAACGCGGTGGCATACGGTTGATTTATTTTTGGTGGCAAGCGGGCAGGCAATTCTGGTTATTCACGATATATGGAAAAGATGAAATGGTTGACTTGTCCGCGCAGCAAAAAAGCGCGTTCAAAAAGATGATCAAGACCGAACTCAGAGCCAGGCAAAAGCCAAAATGACCAAGCCAACACGCAATAAAATGAGCACGCGCAAGCGAGATCTGTTCGCCGAATTGGCCGCTGGAATCAATGCACTTGCAGACGAGCGCACCGGCAAGCATACGCTGCGCACACACCGGATTGAATTCAAGGCCCCACCGGATGTCCAGCCTGAGGAACTTATTCGGCTGCGTGAACAACTCAACATGTCGCGAGCCGTATTCGCAGCGTATTTGCGCACGCGGGTAAGAACACTGGAAAGTTGGGAACAGGGTCGCGCCCGCCCCAATGCCCAGGCTGCACTGCTGATCAGCCTGGTGAAAAAATACCCGGATACGGTTCAACGCCTGGCATCTGTATAGCTGTCCCACGCCGCACTCATCCCGGCAACTGCTTTCATGGAATAGTCAAATACCCACAGAAATTCCCGCCATTTGCACCATTTACCTTGAGAAATTCAAAGTTAATATATATATTAACTCGTGAAGCACGACTCCATTCATGAATTTGCCGACCTGAAGGGCAGCAATCGGCGTGTCGTTCACGCACCGGGAGCGCTGGCTTCCTGGGACAGGGTCGCTTCGCAGCTTGCTTCCGCAAAGGCCAATGCCATCAAGAGAGTCCCGGTAAGAGCTTATTTCTGGTACTCGGAGATTCATCAGAACACATTGGTGATAAGTCACTACATGATCAAGAAGTGGTCGAAACTGAGAGCGAAAGACATTCGAAGAGTGAGAGAGAACTGGCAGGGCGAAAAGGCCGGAGGCCGATTGTGAAAATTTTTGGCAAGAATGAAGCGGAAAACAGGAAGCGTGATCTCGCCAGAGGCGCACATCTCTTCGGAGTGACGGAGGATATTCTGGTTGCCATGGAGGATCTTGGCATCACCAGGTCGGAACTGGCGAACCGGCTGGGCAAGAGCAAGGCGCGAATCAGCCAGCTGCTCAGCGGCAGCTCGAACATGACCATCGGCACGCTTTCGGATATTGCCTTCGAGCTGGGGCTCACTCTGGACAAGACTTTCAGGGAGTATTCGGAACAACGTCACCGTATTGCTGAAAAGCCGGCCGGCAACGCAAAAACCATGCCGGACGTTTCCGCGGAAAGTGCGCCAAGCCAAGCTTGGAGGAGGACATCTGAGTAAAGGATAAAACGAGGATTGAAACTTCCTGTTGGAACCCTGCGGGTGCAATGCCCGGCCTCGACTCGGAAGCGATCGACTCCCGAGCTGCTTCAGAGTCCTTTTTTACTTCGTCATCCCATCAGCCTCTGCGTTAGCAGAGGCGTGGGATCCAGCAAACCCCTCAAGGCGAGCTACGCACAGATGCCATCATTAAAGGCGCCGGCTGCGCCACGATTGAATGGTCACGCACCAGGCTGGTCCACACCCAGATCCCGGCATATTTTCCTGCAAAGAAGCTCACTGAGTTCCGTATGTCGCGGAACGGCCGAACGAGTTCTATTTTCCGGATTTCCCCACCAGGAATGCTTTGCGCCTTCGCGAAGGAGCCTGCAGCCCTGGCGCCTGAGGTGAGCAAGAAATTGGCGCCGCTTCACGCCGTGATCTGAACTTCCTCGAAATGATCGCCCGCTGCCTGTTGCGCTTCTTTGCGGTTAATTTCCAGGGCTTCAAATAGTGCGGACCGAAGGTTTTCGAGAAGTTCCTCCCTTGAATTACCTTGCGAGTTGACGCCGGGAACTTCCTCGATCCAGCCGATCCAGTGGTCGCCGTCCTTTTGAATCGCTGCAGTATATTGGTTCATGAAAGAAATCATACTACCGAAAGCTCCCGCGGGCACTTCGCCGCCAATCGCCGAGGTGTGTCAACGGGATTCTATCCGCTCAGCCGCAATCGGCATGAAAGCAATCACCTGAAAACCCTGTAGGAGCGGGCCTTGCCTGCGACCTCAGACCCGCCTCGCCAATAACCGTCCAACATCCGAGACCGTTTACCAGGTGCCTGCTCAAGGACTCGATAGTCTTATTCAGCATGTGCGCCACCATCGCGGTCGCCAGCGTGGGCGGCGCCCATTACATGAGCGTGGTCCGTACCAAGGCGAGATTCGCAACGAATTAAGAAAAAGGCTGGACAATGCTGCAACCACTGCAGGACCAGCCCACCGCCATCGAACTGGATGCCGAACCATGCCACCGGGAGAAATTGCCCCCAACCCGCACTAAGTCCTAAACTGAATAACCAAACCCGCCGCCACGGAAGCGCGGCAACGACAACAGGGGACCATGCGCAAAAACACCATCATCATCACGGGCGTGTCTGTCATCATCACGGCCACCATTGCCGGCACCGGCTATTACCTGAACGCGGTCCAGACCGCGAAGGCGCCTGCGGCCACCACCGAAACCACCTGGACCACCCTGAAACCGCACCCAAACCAGCCCGCCGGCAACGCAAAAACCATGCCGGACGGTCGGGTAGCCCCGGGCAGTTGCCCACCCGGGGCTCCCACAGATCCGGACGTGCGGAACTCCCGCATCCGGCTCCTCGGATCAGCGCGTCGCTGCGCCACGGTAAATACTGTGAACCACGCGCGGGGGCGGCAGGGGATAACGGATCAGTAAACGATGAAAGCGCTCCCAGTCCACACCCGAACGGTTGGACCGCCGACTCAGCCACTTGCGCCAGCAGCGTTCGACCTGCCGCTGAAAACGCCACAGGGCGCGCGCATTGCCGGTGATGCCGTAGTAGGCGTAGTGACCCACGAGTTGCCGAGCGAGCGCCGCATGCTGCTCCGGGAGCGGCCGGTGCCGTTGATACCGACACCACTGCCCGACCCGGTGCACAGCACGTGCCAGACGCCCTTTCGCCGTTTTACGTTGGATGATCCAGCGCCCTTTCCGTGAGCGCCCCCAGTAGTGGGTGAACCCCAACAGGTCAAAGCACCGGCCACCCGGCGAACCATCGCCGGGCGGGCGGAATTCAACCAGCCGGGTTTTGTCGGGGTGGAGTTGGAGCCCATACTTGCCCAAGCGCTTGGGCAGCACTGCCAACACCCGCTGTGCATCTGCTTCCCGCGCGAACGCCAACACCGCATCATCGGCAAAACGAACCATAAAGGCGCGTCCTTGCAGTCGCGGTTTGACCTCATGCTCGAACCAATGATCAAGCACTTCATGCAGGTACAGGTTGCTCAGCAGCGGACTGATCACCCCACCTTGGGGTGTGCCCGCCTGCGGGTATTGCACGGTGCCGGATTCCATCACCCCGGCCTTCATCCACTTGCCCAGCGCGCGCCGGATCACTCCGTCACGCACCCGTTGGTCCAGCATGGTCCAAAGCTGTTGGCGATCAATGGAGTCAAAGTAGCGACAGATGTCCAGGTCGATGACCCAACCCCCGCCCATCCCCATCTGTTGTATCCCACTTTATCTCACCAGGGATTTCCCGGTTTATTGCGGGTGATGGAGGGGTGGATTTCCAGGTTTGAGCACACTGGTGGGAGAGTGCGGACAAGGCTCGCGTCAGGGGCAGTTGGGGGGCGACGAGAAGGTATTGACGGCCGCCGCCGTTGGAGGTGGCGGTCGCAGTCGGCATAGGCGAGGTGGATTCAGTCCCGGAGTTCGGGCGGTGTGGTGTTGGGGCGTTGGTAGTAGCGCAGGATCTGGCCGGCGTATTGGCTTTCCAGGATCCGAGCGATCTCGTAGAGGAGTTCGAGCATTTGCGCAGCGGCCTGGTCGGAGAGGTCATGGGGCAGAATGCGGTGATTCTCGGTGTTCACGGGTTGATGCTCTGGTTCAGGGTGCGAGTTCATCGAGCGCAGTCTGCAGATGGGTTTCGTTGACCTGATGGAGGCTGTCAAGGGCGGCGGCGGTGAGCGCATAGTGGGCGATGCGGTTGATTTTGCGCGGCAGGCCGCGGGAGGCTTGGAACAAGGCTTCGATGGCGGGCGGGGTAAAGACCGGTGCTTCGGCGCCGGCGAGACGCAGCCGGTGGGTGAGATAGTCTTCGAGTTCGTCGCGACCGAGGCCGGCGAGGTGGTGGCGGACCACCAAGCGTTGGTTGAGGGATTCGTGCACGGCCATGGCGAGACGCCGGCGCAGTTCGGTCAGTCCGACCAGCAATAGACACATGCGGTTGTCGGCATCCATGGCGTAGTTGGTGAGCAGGCGCAGGTCCTCGAGCACGTCGTTTCTCAGGTGCTGGGCTTCGTCGATGATCAGCACCGGCAGTTGCTTGGCCTCCTGCACCAGGCGGGTGATTTCGTCGCGGATGGCGCGGTAGGCGGTGGCGCGCGAGCGCTCGGTGGGGAGCCCCAGTTCCCAGGCGATGGACTTGTACATGTCGAGCACGTTGCCGGTGGAGAGGGAGACGTAATGGACGCGGTAGAGGCCGGGATGCAGGCCCGCCGTGACATGGCGGCAGACGGTGGTTTTGCCGGAGCCGACCTCGCCGGTCATGAGGCCGATACCACGCAGTTCGATGAGATGTTTGAGTCGGGCTTCGGCTTCGCGGCGGGCGTTCGAGGCGAAGAGTTCATCGGCCTGCAGGGTATTTTCGAAGGGGAAGCGGGTGAAGGCGAAGTGGCGCAGATACATCAGTCGGACTCCTTTTTGATGAAGCCGCCGAGTGTGAGGCGTGACGGCGGCGGCTCGGGGGCCGGGGTGTCGGCACCAGGCGCCAGGACGGCCGGTCGCGGCGCACGGTGGTGTTGGCGTAGGCATCAAGCGGCGTGGCCTGACCGGCGGGCTTGACCTTGATGCACCACGGCGAGCGGCGCGCGTGGGCGGTACGGCGGGGTCGTAGCGCAAGACACGGTCTCGCCGACCAGCACGGCATCGACCTCGTAGACGTGGCCGTTCAGGCTGACGGTGCGGTCATTCAAGACGCGGCGTTTGACCTCGAACAGGAATAACTCGTCGATATCGGCGTCGGGGAAGCGCACCTGATCGCCGACCAGCGCCCATTGCTCAAGCGGCGTTCTGCCGTCGAGTCCGCGATGCGGCGTGTGGTGATACTCGCCCTCGATGAACGCCCACAGGCGCCGGTTGAGGGTGTCGAGACTTTCGGTATCACAGGCGCTGAGTTGGGTGAGGAGTTGCGCCCGTACGGTGCGGAACAAGCGTTCGATTTTTCCTTTGCCCTGGGGCTGGTGCGGCCGGGCATGGATCAAGGCCACGCCGAGTTTGGCACACACCAGAGCCAGCTGTCGGGAGCGGTAGTTGGCGCCGTTATCAACGTAGAGGCGTTGGGGGAGCCCGCGGCGGATCAGCGCTTGCTTGAACACCGGCAGGAAGGCGATGGTGTTCTCGGCCAAGGCGAAGGCGGCATAGGGGATCACCCGGGTGGCGTCGTCGAGGAACGCGATCAGGTAGGTTTTACGGCGCCGTCCGCGGCCGTCGCCGACGCTCACGCCGTGCATGACGTCGCTCATCCACAGCTCGCCCGCGTACTGGAAGGCAAAGCGCCGCCGGTCGGTGCCGACCGGCGCGTCGCTCTTCGGACCATCAGGCCCTCGCGAGTCAACAGGCGATGCACGGTTGAAGATGGCAGCGGCAGATCCGTGGGGATCTGCGCCGCTCTGCCGTGCCTGTTGGATAGCAGGCGGACCGAGAGCTCTGGCGATCTGTTCCTTGATCGAGACCAGCGCCTCGGCCACGGCGTCGGGCAGGCGCCGGGGGTGTCCACGATCGCTGCGCGGCTTGGGCAGCAATGCGTCGAAGCCGCCTTTACGGTAGACGCTTGAGCCAGTCGCGGATGGTCTCTGCGGCCACGCGGGTGCGGCGGTTCCGGGGATGGTGTAGTCCTGCTCGGCGTGCTTGCGGATCTGCGCGCTGATGCCGGGGCTGCCGGGCGGGAGCTGGACGAGTTCGGCTATGACCCCGTAGCGGAACAGCGCCAGCGCTTGTCGATGTTCGTGATCGGGGTCTTTCATGCTCAGCCTCCCTGGGTCGCGGAACGAAGAACCAAAGAGGCTACACACGGCGAGCGGGAGGATCAGGCCCCTTCCGTTGTTGGCGAGCGCCGATGAGATCACCGCCGCGGCGACCGGGAGGATAAAACCCCAAGGGGGGTGGCAGCTCGGCGAGTTGCCGCGAGGCCAGTCCCCGTAACGCCATCAGCACCAAGTCACCGCCGAGACGGTGGCGAACGCCACTCACGTTGGCGCTGCAGCCGGCGAAGCGATCTGGCAGCAGACCGATGACCAGCACCAGGCAGCGATGCACCCGATCAATGCGCCGGCGTAGCCAACGCAGCGCTCCGGGCAACTCGATGGCATCCGCACGCAACGCATTTGCCGCGGCCTCGAGGCTCGGCGCCTGCTCGGCCGCCGCTACGATCGCTTCCAGATCGTTGAGCGTACCGGGCAACCGCGCCGCCAGGCAGTCCGGCAGCAAACTGAAGGTGGTATGGCTTGCAGGACAATACCAGCGTGCGATCCGCGTCTCCGGCGGTGTCTTGCGCCGGTAGGTGCCATGGCGGGCGAAAGAACAGCCCCCGCGAGGATGCTTCGGACAGCGCGGAAGACTTGCATTGCGCCAGGCTTGACGGCTAACGTATTGCTCGCTGGTGAGCCCCGTTTCGAATCGAAGCTGCACCGGCCACGGCCCGGCGGTGTCACCCGTGCGGGCCACTTCCTTTTTCTGCTTGTTGAGGTGCAAAGCTTACCGCTCGTGAGGTGCTGCGCAAAGACCACCGTTCAGGTTGTGGCGTCGTGGACGCATCCTGTGAGACCGATCAGCGCCTACATCGCCACAGTCTCAACCAACAGATGTTTATCAGGAGAAGAAAAAGACTGAAGTCCCTTCCCACACTCGATTGCCTTTCCAGACAAACCACCAACGAGTTAATGGAAGAAAATTACACCGGTATCCAACGATCTATTCTGCGAGATAACAGCGTGCTGTGCACCGGGTCGGGCAGTGGTGTCGGTATCAACGGCACCGGCCGCTCCCGGAGCAGCATGCGGCGCTCGCTCGGCAACTCGTGGGTCACTACGCCTACTACGGCATCACCGGCAATGCGCGCGCCCTGTGGCGTTTTCAGCGGCAGGTCGAACGCTGCTGGCGCAAGTGGCTGAGTCGGCGGTCCAACCGTTCGGGTGTGGACTGGGAGCGCTTTCATCGTTTACTGATCCGTTATCCCCTGCCGCCCCCGCGCGTGGTTCACAGTATTTACCGTGGCGCAGCGACGCGCTGATCCGAGGAGCCGGATGCGGGAGTTCCGCACGTCCGGATCTGTGGGAGCCCCGGGTGGGCAACTGCCCGGGGCTACCCGACCGTCGGCACGCGCGCCGGTTAATTCCAACGTTATGCAGCAGGTTGTTGCGTGATGCGCAACACGCTATAATTCTTGTGTGATCAAGTCCTTTCGCCATGAAGGTTTGAAGAGATTTTACGAATCGGGCAGTACCGCAGGCATTCAGTCGGCTCACAAAAGTCGAGTACGAATGATATTGGCGGCTTTGGATACCAGCCGCGGAATTGAAGACATGGATATCCCTGGTCTGAAGCTCCATGCTCTTAAAGGCAAATTGAAGAAAAGGTTTGCTGTTTCAGTCAGTGGCAATTGGCGTATCACCTTTGAGTTTCACGACGGCAATGCGTACGTACTGGATTACGAGGACTACCACTAATGGCTATGCACAACCCACCACATCCTGGAGAGTTCATTCGCTCCATGTATCTCGACCCTTTTGGGTTGAGCACCCGAATGCTTGCGGAAAAATTGGCCGTATCGCCTTCTACATTGAACCGAGTCATTACCGGTAAGAGCGGTATTAGCCCCGAGATGGCATTGAGGCTATCCAAAGCACTGGGCCGGTCTGCTGAGAGTTGGCTGGCCATGCAAGACGCTTTCGATCTTTGGCAAGCCAAACGTAACTTAACACTCGATGAAGTGCAGCGTGTCGAATTTGCTGCATAACAAGTGACTATGGTCGCTCGTCAAGTTTTTAAGCCAGCTTTGCTGGCGGTAGATGAGTGTTGATCAGCTGCAGCACATCAGCACGTCATTTGTCCGGACAGAACAATTTAATATCAAGATCCATGCTGGATTTTTGATTACTTCTTGTGCCAAGTTGTGCGGATAGTCTGTCCAGGTAGTCTTCGTCCATGATGGTCAGCCCCGAATTGTCGCGGATGTGGCTCAGTAATGTTTGCAGGGCGAAAAGGTTGGAATAGATCAACCGAGGCCACGTGGTTTTTGTAGCTGTATCCAGTATTTGCTCAGCAGTTCTCCAATCACTCATTTTTGTTTTTGCCAGAGCGGCTGCGAGAAAATCGCTCACTTCTTTTTTTTCTATGCCGTCAAACCGATCGTAGGCAAATTGATTCATGTCCATTTTCAGCGCCTGGTACCCGACAAACCTCGCTTCGAACTCGCTCAATTCTTCGAGATCTTTCAACGCGCCGAAGAACGAAACCTTATCAGTGGCATTGGTGAAATCCATCACAATCTGAATAAATGGCAAGAGTGTGGAATCCTGGGGCAAGAGCCAAATAGCTCGACTTTGTTCGTTTCTAAGGGCATCAGCTTGATTCGAATCCCAGCAGGCCGGATAAACAAGCAAATTACCAAAGATTGGAAAATTGGGATTGCCTGATCTGAACAGGGAATATCCTGCACCAACAAAATCTAGATCGAGAGTTTTGCTGTCCTTCACAACTGATAGCTTTTCTATAGTCGTATTGAGAACCGCGAGCTTGATGTCATATTTATTAATCTCTTCGGCAAGCAGACCAGGATCACTCACAGCCGCCATATTTCGTTGCAAATGTTCAATCGGATAGAGGATATTTGTGCGCCCATCAATATACACCCGGCTTTCAGGCGCAAGTCGATAAAGTAGATAACCACCCGTGTGCAAGTCGTTAAAAATTTTGCCTGAAATGCCACTGTTTTCCATATAGTCAGCGACATCTTCCGGATAAACTGAAGGGGCGCCATTCAGTGTCATAAAATCCCTGGCAGTGGCAACCCCAGCCAGGACCGCGAGCACAATCAGGCAGATCGTAAGAACGCCGGTGGCATTGACCAGCCGGATTGGCAGCTGCTCTAAGCGAGCGAGCAAATCTGTTTCGCTCATAAGCCACGCTAGAGAACAAAGAACCACGATACCCCCCGGAGTAACCAATCGTGACATTTTCCAAGCAAAGAACGCTAAAAAACCGCACATCGCAAACAAGCCAAATCGGCGTTTCAATAATGCCTGGCAAAGAACGAATATGGTAAGTAATGCCATGGCTTGCACCTGAAGGATGTTTCCATAGAGCTTGGGAGTTGGCAGATATTCTTGAATGAGCTTTGCCCAGTCGGACGAGAAGAAAAGTTCCGGTATGAGTGGGTGATGAAAACCGGGCGTGATAAACCCAATTGCTACAAGGGTCAATCCCCAGCCCATCCATTCTAGCCAGGAACTTAACTTCGCACGTTCCCGGATTAGCTTGAACGCGACATCGACAAATAACCCGAAGAAAATTATGTAACCGATGATCGGTGCGTGATAATTGTTCCAGACCAGAAGTAAAATGGTGATTGGCAGCATGGTGGAAATCGTTAATCGATTTCCCGCATGAAAATAGAGCATCATGGCGACTACAGAAAAACTGTAACCGAGTAATTCTGGACGCACGACTGGCCTCAACTGTAGCAACACAGCAAGAAAGGGCAGCACCAGGCAGTATATCAATGTGGAGGCGCGTACTTGTCGCAAAAACAGGAACATCAAACCGAAAACGAGAAAAAAGCCGACGAACTTGTAGGCCTCAAACCCGAGTTGGACGCCAAACTGATTCACCAGCCAGGCAAGTAAAATCTCAAAAATGAACGGTGGGTTTTTGATTTCGTCTCCAGCAAAGGTAAAACTGTAGTTGTCCCGCCAAAAGCTGAGGCCACTTTCCAGCCAGTCCAACCCCATTCTAAGGTGCCAGAATGCGTCATAATCGCTGGGGTTTCTGCGAGCTGTAACAGCTAAAATAGCGAGACTGATGATTACTATTCCACTGATCAGTAGCTTTCTTTCCTTTTCTGCGTGTTCAAACAAGTTCATCATGAATTTTCGCTTTGCGTTACAAATACGCTTAAACTTACACTAACATCGCTCAAGGCTTACAGAAGCAAATTCGGTCACTTTCGTGCCAAGCTTTCGATTGCGGACTGCAGTTCCGATAATACGGACAAGGTTCTGGGGCTTGCTCGGCTACGATCTTCTTGAGCCGTGCGTTTTCGAGCTCGAGTTCCTTGGGTCGGCGTACTTCCGACACACCCAGACCACCATACTTGTTGCGCCAGCGAAAGAACGTTTGTTCGGTGACGTTGTGGCGCCGACAGACATCGCGAATGGTGCCTGTGCCGGAATCTGCTTCGGCCAGGATCTCGATTACCTGATCCTCTGAAAATCCCGTCTTCATTGCGTAAGCCTCCTTGGTTAAAAATACCAGAAAGACTCACGTTTCAAATGGCTTTAATATTCAGAGCAGGTCAAGAAGTCTGGTAAAACTCATTCTCGTACAAAGTTATCATTTGGTGAAGGAGTTAAAATTTGTGTTGGAACCTAACAAGGCAAATTCACTCGGACACATTTCCGCAACGCTCGTTTGTGGCGAATGCCACAAGCCTCCCGTTGCTCCAATGTGCCGGTGATTTGCGGCGTTAGGCAAACAGTTGGGGCCTTGTCTCCGCTGAATATTGTACTTACAATGTACGTATGCGTTCACTTCGGTTCGACTGGCATCCAAAAAAGGCGAAAGCCAATATCAAAGATCACCGGGTCAGTTTCGAAGAAGCTCAATCCACGTTCTACGATGAATCGGCAATTTTGTATAACGATCCGGATCACTCTGAGGACGAAGATCGCTTTCTCCTGCTCGGGTTGAGTGTGCGACTTCGAGTTCTCATCGTGTCGCATTGTTACCGCGAAGGAGAATCAGTCATTCGGGTCATTTCGGCTAGGAAGGCCCACAGCCAAGAAGAGAAGGAATATTGGAAGGTGAGAAAATGAGAGATCAGTACGACTTTTCCAAAATGAAAGGCAAGCGAAACCCATACGCCAAGCAGCTGAAGCAGCCCGTCACGATGCGCCTAGACCAGGACACGGTTTTATACTTTAAGGCCATGGCAGAGGAAACAGGGGTGCCCTACCAGACGCTGATCAACCTATATCTTCGTGACTGTGCAGTCAACGAGCGAAGGTTGGCAATGGAGTGGCGGGTAGCTGATGCCTAACAAATCATTGAACTCGGACGCCGGCGATGCCGGCGCCGGTTAGCTCAAACGTTGCGCGACGATAATCAGATGCCGAAAAAATCAGCTGAACCCGTTACCACGAATGCTCCACGCCTACGTAGTCAAGGACACTGGGCGATTATCCTCGGAGTGATCAATTTTTGTGCGTGTGGCATCGGAACCTTTCAATTACTTTCAAGGGGCTTCGTATCAATACGTTCTGGCCATGAGCCTGTTTCAGGAGACGATGCGATTCTCATGCTTTCGATACTTGGCACTGTAAGCATATCTTTTACGGGCTTGGGAGCATTTCTTCTTCAACGTTCGCGTCGAAATTGCAAGTAGTGATGCCATCATGTTGAGGGGCCCCATTTTCAGTACCAGCCGGTCAGTTGATTTTTGGCTGTTTATGTGGCCTCAGCCTAGCGGTTCCGCAGCAAGATCCAGCAGCCGAGAACTGCCGTTATCAGGCCGAGGGTAGAGATACCGAACCACTGCCAGGGCCCTGCTTCCATGCCGATCAGCACGGCAGCAGCCAGCACCACCGTCGAACCGGCAATGGTATTTTGCGTTTGCTGGCGTGAGTGTTTCAGATCGGCTTGCAACCGGGCGAGGTCGGCTGAAGCAAACCTGGACGTCATTTGGCCGCTGGTCGCCTGCTTCAGATAGTCGTGCAATAGCCCCGGCATTTCCGGCGCTTTGCTCAGCCACACCGGCAGGCGCTCGCGCAAGTCCCGGGCGGCCTGGTCGAGACCGTGTTTTTCCCGCAGGATGCGTTCCAGTTCCGGCTTCGAGGCGGCCAGCACGTCCAGCTCCGGATACAGCTCCCGCCCCAGGCCCTCGATGTTCAACAGGGTTTTTTGCAGCATGATGAGCTGCGGTTGGATGTTCAGATTGAAACGGTAGGCCACCTGGATCAGTTTCAACATCAGGCGGCCAAAGGAAACTTCGTTCATCGGGCGGCTGAAATTGGGTTCACCTACCGCACGCACCGCGGCTTCGAGTTCATGCACCCGGGTGTCGGGCGGCACCCATCCCGCGTCGATGTGCAGTTGTGCGACGCGGTTGTAATTGCGATTGAACAAGGCCATGAAGTTTTCAGCAATGTAGTTCAGGTCTTTCGGTGTCAGGCTGGCGACGATGCCGAAATCGAGCGCGATGAAGCTCGCGTCTTCCGGTGTGGTGACATCCACCAGGATGTTGCCGGGGTGCATGTCGGCATGGAACAGGTTGTCACGGAATACCTGCGTGTAAAACACGCGAATACCGCGTTTCGCCAGCCTTTCGAGATTGACGCCATGGGCTTTCAAGCTCTGTATGTCATTGACCGGCACGCCGGAAACCCGCTCCATCACCAGCACCTGTTCGCGGCAGTACGGCCAGTAGATCTCGGGAATGTACAGGTCCTTCGATCCGGTGAAGTTACTGCGCAGGACCGAGGCGTTGGAAGCTTCCCGGTACATGTCCAGCTCGTCGAAGACGAAGGTCTCGAATTCGCGCACAAACTCGGTCGGCCTCACCCGCAAGCCCCCTTCCCAGTACTTTTCAGCCAGGCCGGCGATGGCAAGCAACAGGTCGATGTCACGCCGCAACTGGCGGCGGACTCCGGGCCGAACCACCTTGACCACGACCTGCCGGCCATCCGGCAGCGTCGCTGCATGAACCTGGGCAATCGAAGCTGAAGCCAGGGGCTGGGTATCGAAATGGGTAAACAGCTTGGCGACAGGTTGTTCCAGCGCCTGTTCGATGATGGCCTGGGCTTGCTCTCCGGGAAACGGCGTTACCCGGTCCTGTAGCAGGGCCAGTTCATCGGCGATATCAGTGGGAATGAGGTCACGCCGGGTGGAAATGATTTGCCCGAACTTGACGTAAACCGGGCCCATCTCGATCAAGGCCAGGCGCAGGCGTTCACCCCGCGGCCGGCCGGCCAATTCCCTGTTTATGGTCCACGGTGCCAGAATGCGCAACAGCCGCATCGGCCGATAGAGGTGAGTGGCTTCAAGGAACTCATCCAGACGATAACGCGCCAAAATGGCGCTGATTTTCAGCAGCCGGGTGAACTGGCGCAGGGCGTGCATCACTCTTTGCCCTCCGGTGATTCAGCAGCATCCACCTGGCGTTCGCGGATGATACGCAAACGGGCTTCCAGGCGGTCGGTTGCGTCGCGCAGGCTATCCACCGCCTGGGCAAAGCCCCTGATTTCCGCCTGCTGTGCCAGCGGGCTTGCCGCACGGTGCAGAAATTCGCCGGCAATTTCTTCCAGCGTGGTCATGGTCTCGCGCATCTGTCCAGCGGCGCCGCGGCTGCCGGCAAAAAGCTGATGGCCCAATACATCGCCAAACCATAGGGAAAGCTGGGCTTCCCAGTCGGGGTCGAGACGTGAGAACAATCTTTCGAGATCCCGCGCCAGCGTCGCATCACCTGAGATCTGTACCCTCGATCCGGCAGTGCCCCAGTTGCCGGCGCCGTCCGGAATCGCCATTGCGAACAGCGCGGGCGGGCTGCCCTTGATAACCGTGTCGGCTTCGCCCTCAGCGTCCAGACTGACGTTGACACGCTGCGCGGTGAAGAAAAAGTTGAGAACGATACCAAGCCCGTCCAGTTCCAGCCGCATCCGCCGCTGATCCAGGTTGTCCAGACGGTGCAGGCTCTCATCGTCCATGGCCAACACGCGGTTGATTGCGGCTTCCAGCGTGGCAGCCAGCAGGGCGGGCAAGGGTGTGCGATAGTCAGACATAAGCAGAAGCTTCAGGCATGCAAGCCGCTATGGATGGCAACGATGCCGGCTGACAGGTCACGAAACCGCGCCTGGCTGAATCCGGCCTGCTGCATCATCTCCACCAGTTCTTCCTGTGGCGGGTGCTGGCGGATGCTTTCGGCCAGATAGCGATAACTGTCGGCATCATTGGCGACCAGCCGGCCCAGCAAGGGCAGAATATCGAAGGAATAGCGATCGTAGGCTTTTTTCAAACCCGCACTCCGGACCCTGGAGAATTCGAGAATAAGAGCCCGCCCGCCGGGCCGCAGCACGCGAAACATTTCGCGTAAGGCTGCATCCTTGTCGGTTACATTGCGCAGTCCGAAAGCCATGGTGACAGCGTCGAATGCTTTGTCAGCAAAAGGCAATTGCTCGGCGTTGACCAGGGCGTATGAGACATTGCTGCCGATGCCCCGGTCTTCCAGCCGGTGGCGCCCAAGCTGCAGCATATCGGCGTTGATATCGGTCAGCATCACCCGGCCCCGAACGCCCACGCGCCGGCTCAGCAGGGCGGAGATATCCCCGGTGCCGCCCGCCAGGTCCAGCACAGTCTGACCCAGACGAATGCCGCTGTTGGCGACAAAGTCACGCTTCCACAGCCGATGGATTCCCAGGGACATCAGGTCGTTCATCAGGTCGTACTTGCTGGCAACCGATGAGAATACTTCGTGCACCAGGCCGGTTTTCTCCTGCACCGCTACCTCGCGGTAACCAAAATGCGTCGTTACTGGCTTGCTTGTGACCATCTGGGCGTATTCCTGTGATAGAGCGCCAAAGCATCGCTTGCTGCAGCGGTTATTGTACCGCCATGGGAACCGCCGGACCGCATCTATGTCAATATCCCTGCCGCTGCGATAACCATAACCGGACTGATGCAGTGATAGAATCAGTAGCCCGTAACCAATGCTGTGTCCCGTGGTAGAAACCGGGACCTCGAGGAGCAGGAAATGCGCAGGGTATTCTTCACGCTGGGCGCCCTTATGCTGGTGGCTGCGGCTGCCGCCGTTTACTTCATCATCTTTCGGCTCGATAGCGTGGTGGAAACGCGGATAGAGAAAGCCGCAACTATGGCCTTTGGTTCAAGGGTGGAAGTCGGCGGTGTCAGGACCAATCTGCGGGATGGCACCTTGACGGTGGACCAGATATCGGTGGCGAATCCCCCGGGGTTCGAGAACCCCTATGCAGTCCGTCTCAATACCGTTCAGGCAGCGGTTGATTACCAGGGTCTGGAGATCAAAAGAGTGGAGATCAAAAACCCTGAATTCTATGTCGAGGAACGTGACGGCAAGATCAATTTTGACCTCATGCTGCAGGCGCTGGATTCTGGCTCCAGCGCCCGCCGGCAATGACACCGGAAAGGCGGAGCCCGTGATCGTCGTCAGGCATTTGCGCATTGATGAAACGCGGGCTGCCTTTGAATCACACACCTATGATCAATATACCGATATGCAGGTAGATGCCATCGAGATGAATAACCTGCGCGGCACGCCATCGGAGCTGGCCGGGCAGATTGCACGCAAAGTCGTTGGCGAGCTCAGTTCCGAGGCGGCTGCCGCAATGTTCAGGGCCAAGGCACAGAAAAAAGTGGATGATATACAGAAAAAGGTCACCGGCAAGCTGCAGGAATTGCTGGGTGGCGGTGATGACCCCCATGATTGAGTCCCGATTGCCTGACCCGATACGGCCAGACTTGACCTGCTGCAGGGAAGCCTGCCGGGGATCATGCTATCTTGAGCCTTTATGTCAGGTTCCAATTGGCTTTTGCGATGAACACGGGAGATGAAACTGCTGCAGCAGGTTCGGCCGCTTCGGTAGAAAGGATATTTACTCAGGCCAAACCGTTGCCACTCCCCGCGGCAACGTACACGATCTCTGCCCGCAGCAAACCATCTGAAGCGCCTGTTTTCGCTTACCTCAGACTGCATTACGGTAACGTGCCGTTGCGGGAAATTGACAGCCTGTTCGGATTCGTTGAGCGCAGCGAACTGTACGGCGGACGCCCGTTTCGCGGGCGCGAGTTGTCTGACCAGGATGTCGTCGACCTTAACAAAGCGGGCATCGGAATTCGGTTGCCTATGTCAAACCACTCGGTCGAGCGCGATGAATATGAAAGCAACCTGCCGTTGTTCGAGAAATATCATCGGCGCGGCAACTTCGTCATTGTCACCAATGACAAGCTTGCCATTTGGCTCAGACGCGATTTCCCCGGCTACCAGATCGACGCAAGTGTGATTAAAAACATCAAGACGCATCGACAGATTGCAGAGGCGCTGCAATTGTACGATTCAGTCGTATTGCCGATGCGCCTCAATGAAGATCTGGATTTTCTGGCGCGAATCGAGGAAAAAGACCGTATCACCCTATTTGCCAATGCGGGCTGCGCGCTGACCTGTCCTTCGAAGATTTGTTACCCTTCGATTTCCCGGTTCAACAAGGGCCGCGGCGGTGAAATTCAGTGTTCGCAACCCATCAAGGAACGAGACATGCTGGGCATGGTCGACTTTCCCCTGCGGCCGTATATCGATCTTGGCTTTCACAGATTCAAGTTGCTGCGTGGGCGTCCGGACGGCGCCACGGGTTCATGTTCTGGTGGTAACGGAAAGCAAGCGCGAACGAACCCTTCCCTGCGCCAAAGAGATCTGGGAGATTTCAGGCGTCCGGGGGGCCATTCGGCCCCCCGGATACTCGGGGAAGTGATTAAAGCGGTGTAACGTTTTCGGCCTGCGGACCCCGCTCGGCCTGCACGACTTCCATGGTGACGCGCTGCCCTTCATGCAGCGTCTTTCTGCCATCTCCGTTGATTGCGCTGAAATGCACGAACACGTCCTTGCCGCCCTGTTGCTCGATAAAACCGAATCCTTTCGAATCGTTAAACCATTTTACAGTGCCTTCTACTTGCTCTCCCATGACTACCTCTTTCGTTGTGTTGCCTGGATCCTATCAACCATCACAGCGGGACCCTGGCCGAATGCGCGTTCCGCTTTCCTGCACATTACGCGCCTGTTGTGGTGGCAGGTAACATTGTGCCAGATTGAATAATTCTTTCAATCCAAATCTGCAGGGACCCTCAATTTAGCCGCTGCTCGCCGTTAGCTCAGTTCATCACCGATTTGCAACACTTGCTCCACCAGTAAATCAAAATCCTCGTTGCGGCTGCGGTGGTTGGCGATGGCCACACGCAGACAATAATTGCCATCGAGTGTCGTGTAGGACGGCGCGGCGATGCCGCGTTCCTGCAGTTGGATCAGAATGTCGCGATTCAGACGTTCGAGTCTTTCCGCACTCAGGCCGCCGGGATTAAAACGAAAGCAGACAATGTCGAGGCCAATCGGGGCCATCAGTTCAAGTCGAGCAGCAGCTTCGATCAGGGCGCCCAGGTAGTGCGCCTGTTCGACATTGCGTTCCATCATGCGACCGAAACGGTCCAGTCCGTGCTCCTTGATCGACATCCATACTTTCAGCGCACGGAATTGGCGGGTCAATTGCAGGCCATAATCACTGAACCAAAAAGCGCCGGAAGCAAGGCCGCCGGAATCCGCTTCGCGCGCAAGATACTCAGGGGTCAGACTGAAAGCCTCCCGGTGCGCGGCCTCATGACGCACCAAGACGCAGCCGGCTTCAAAAGGGATATGCATCCACTTATGCAGGTCCAGGGCCACCGAGTCGGCCCGCTCCAGCCCCACCAACCGCGCGCGCACATTGTCAGCCAACAGCGCCACGGCGCCGATGGCGCCATCGACATGAAGCCAGAGCTTCTCGCGCTGGCACAGGTCGGCCAGGGCGGTCAAATCGTCAATCGCCCCGGTGTTGATCGTGCCGGCGCTGCCGATGACGCAGAACGGCACCTTGCCGGCCGTGCGATCGGCATCGATTTGCTGCTGCAGTGCATCCAGGTCAATGGTGTAATCGGGTAGCACCGGGATCGGCCGCAAACCGTGGCTGCCCAACCCCAGCGTTTCAACCGCCTTACGGTTACAGCTATGTACTTCGGTGGAGGCGTAAACCGTGAGCGCACCGGGCGCCGCCTGCACGCCTTCGTGGCGAACGTCATAACCGCAATGTGTGTTGCGCGCCACGGTAATCCCGATGAAGTTTGCCATCGAAGCACCGCTGACCAGCAATCCACTGGCATCTTGCGGGAAGCCCAGCAGATCGCGCATCCAGCCGACCACCTGCTGCTCGACCAGATTGGCGACGTGGTTGGCGCCGCCAACATTGGGATTCATGATCGCGGCCATGAAGTCACCCATGGCGCCCATAAACGTGCCACTGCCCATGTACCAGGCCCAGAATCGTGGATGAATATTGCCCATGGGATAAGGCAGGATGTCGCGTTTGAAGGCTTGGTAGACCCGTTCCGGCGAGTCCGGCATGCGGGGCGCGGGTGATTTCAGGCGTTCTTTCGTGGCCGCCGGAACCGGCTGCCATACCGGCCGTTCGGCTACATGCTGGATATAGTCCACCGCGTCATCGACCATGCGATGCGCGAGTGCCCGCATGTCGTCCCAGCTCTCGGGATCCAGGGTTTCAAAGGAGTCATCTGCGCTTTCCGGGCTGTTCATTGGCTGTGTTCCTTGATGGACAGCAGCCGTTTTTCGATGCCGGCGGCCATATCCGGGTCAAGGAATGGACTGTTCAGCGCGCGGATAAGGATTTCGCCAGCACCCGCTTTGTGCGGTTGGATATAGGCCAAAAACAATTCGCGTACGGCAACGCCATCGCTGGCTGTAATTAGCTCCACGGCATCTCCCGCCGCTAACGAGCCGGTCTGCAGAACCCGCAGGTAGACACCAGGCCATCCGGCGTCCGAAAAACGGCCCGGTATGGAGTTATCAGAAAATTTCATTGCCAGGTTGCTGCAGGGAATACGCGGGCCGGTAACGGCGAAGCGCGCGCTTCCCACTTGCCATTGGTCGCCGACGCGCGTCTCGGCTTCGTTCAGGCCGATCACGGTGAGGTTCTCACCGAACATGCCGCAGCCGAGATCATCGCGCTGCAACTCCTTTTGCCACCAGGCATAGTGATCATGGGAAAAGGCATACGCGGCCTTGTGGATGCCTCCATGGACCACTGCTGTAGCCTGACGGTCACCGGCCAGGTTGGTTTCCCCCACCGCAACCGATCCACTGACCGGTACTTTCCAAATGCTGGAAAGCACCTTCTTGCCGCGGTATTCCACTTCACGCGGTTGCCCGACGTTTACTGACATTAGTTTCATATTCATATTCCGGCAAATTTCAAATGGGCCCATCAACAGTTGGTCGCTCAGCCGGCCCGGGTCAATCTGCTTCACCTTGTCGCGCAAAATTTTCGGCTGATCCTGCCCGGTCACAAAAACCGGGCAGCCAGGGCTAACATGACATTGGAAGAAGTCCGTCTTTCGTGGTTGGGGCCTGTTAACAGGCCCTGGTTCAAAAAGCTCCTGCTGCCATTGTCAGCGCGGAGCAGGAAGGATTCAAGATGATTAGTTTCCAGGTCAACGGATCAAATGCAACTTTTGATGGGTCGGGAAACACTCCTCTACTGTGGGTGTTGCGCGATCACATGCACTTGCGGGGCACAAAGTTTGCCTGTGGCATCGGCCAGTGCGGCGCCTGTTCGGTGCAGGTCAACGGTGCCTTGAAGCGGTCCTGCATTACCCCGGTCTCGAGCATAGCAGGCGCGGTGGTAACCACCATCGAGGGCCTGGCGCCGACAACTGAAAGCTTGCACCCGGTCCAGCAGGCATGGCTGGAAATGGATGTTCCACAATGCGGTTACTGCCAGGCAGGGCAACTGATGGCTGCGGCGGCTCTGTTGGAACACAAAGCGCAACCCAGTGACGAAGACATCGACCGCGGTATGACGAATATCTGTCGCTGTGGCACTTACCTTCGCATCCGCCAGGCGATCCACCGGGCAGCGGAGCTGAAGGCGCGAGGCGCAGCCGATGCCTGAGCGGGTTAAGGATCGTATTGATTTTGGTCGCCGACGTTTGCTCGTGGCCGGAATAAGTGCCGGCGGCGGGCTGCTGATTGGATTACCCGCGATGAATTTGATTGCAGGCAAGGATTCGCTGCCAGCGGGCAGCAGGAAGATCGGCTATTTCGTTGAAATAGAAGCTGACGGTAAAGTCGTTATCGGTGTCGCCCAACCCGAAATCGGGACGGGGTTGCGCACCTCCCTGCCGATGCTGGTGGCCGAGGAACTGGATGTGGCATGGTCTGCGGTGCGCATTGAGCAGATGCCTCTGGGGATCGTGCGCACCGCCGATGGCTATACGTGGAAGTACGGTGGGCAGGGTGTGGGCGGCAGCACCAGCATCACGGATAACTGGCAGTACCTGCGGGAAGTAGGCGCCACGGCACGGCAAATGTTGATCCAGGCGGCGGCAGAGAGGTGGAAGATCGAGCCGAGCCAATGCCGCACCGAACCCGGAGTCGTGATTTACGATACGCTGGCGAAACGCCTGAAATACGAGGAGCTGGCCGCTGAAGCAGCGCGGCTGCCGCTACCGGAGAAGGCCCCAGCGCTCAAGGATCAGACGTATTACCGCATTATCGGCAAATCACACAGCATGATCGATGGCCGTGACATCGTCACCGGCAAGGCACGTTACGGAATCGATACCTTTGTGCCCGGCATGCACTATGCATCGATCGAGCGCTGTCCGTTTCTGGACGGAGCGATTGAATCGCTGGATGATCGTGCGGCGCGGAAAGTGCCGGGTGTAGAGGACGTCTTCATCATCAAGGGACCGGAAGCAGGCAAACCCTATTTTATCCTGGCCAGTGGTGTTGCCGTGACCGCGACTTCGACCTGGGCCGCTTTTCAGGGTCGAAAGGCACTGCAGGTTCAGTGGTCGCAAGGTCCGCATCGGAGCGAGAGCACCGAATCTTTTTGGGCACAATGCCGCGAACTGCTCGAGGGCCCCGGACAACGTGTGCGCGATGATGGGGATTTGGACCGCGCTATGACGCAGGCGGAAAAAATAATTACCGCCCGCTACGAACTGCCATTTGTCAATCATGCCCCGATGGAGCCGCAAAACTGCTTTGCGCATGTGCGAGACAGCGACGCCCATGTTATTGCGCCGACGCAAATGCCGGCCGGCGCCAGCCGTGCCGTTGCCGAGGTGACCGGGCTTGAGCGTGACAAGATCCGCATTGACATGACGCGCGTCGGCGGGGGATTCGGGCGCCGGTTGAACAATGACTATGTGGCTGAAGCGGCGATTGTATCAAAACATTCCGGCCGTCCTATCCAACTGGTATGGACACGCGAAGACGATGTGCAGCACGATTTTTACCGGCCATCAGGGCTGCACGAGATGAAAGCGGGCGTCGATACCAATGGCAAAATCCTGGCCTGGACACAAAGGCTGGCCAGCGCCAGCAAGTACTATCGCCGCGCGGGTGTTGCAGATGACAAAATGTATGAGGCCGAGCTCTATCCGGATGATTTTCCCGCTGGGTTCGTCGATAATTTACGCTTGGAATGGTTTGCGGTGAAGTCCGGGATGCCGCGCGGGTCCTGGCGAGCGCCGGCGCATACGGCCAATGCCTTTGTCGTGCAATCCTTTCTGGACGAAGTCGCCCATGCCAGTGGACGGGATCCTTTGCAAATGCGCCTGGATATGTATGGCCCGGACCGCGAACTGCCTTACCGCAACCACGGTGGACCGAATTTCAATCCTTTCCGGTTATCGCGGCTGCTGGAACTCGTTGCTAGTCGCATTGACTATGCCAAGGCCCGGCCTTCGGGCCGGGGAGTCGGCATCGCCTCACATTTCACTTTTGGCGGCTACGCTGCGCATGCCGTCGAAGTCAGCGTGGGCGACAACGGTGGATTAACCATCGAGCGCATTGTTGCAGCGGTCGACTGCGGTCTGGTCGTGAATCCCAAAGGTGTCGAGGCGCAACTGCAAGGGGGGACCATCGACGCGCTTAGTACCGCCTTGAATCTTCAGATTACCGTGCAAAACGGGCAGGTTCAGCAGAGCAATTTTGACAACTACCCGGTTCTGCGCATGGCTGCAGGGCCGCGGCTGGTCGAATGCCATTTACTGCCGTGGGACGAGACGCCGGCCGGTATGGGCGAGATCGGCGTTCCAAGCCTGGCGCCGGCATTGTGCAATGCAGTCTTCAATGCCTCGGGAGTGCGCATACGGAAATTACCGGTCCGGGAACAACTGCGGGAAGCGTTTGCCTGATATAAATCCGGTCATCAATTCCGTTATCATACGGCGTTGGCAAAACTCTCAGGATCCCAATTGCATCTCGGCACAAAGGCATTACTCAAGTTTTTCCAGGCCCATCGTGATGATGAGTCACTGGTATTGGTCACTATTACCGCGACGGAGGGTTCTACCTACCGTAAACCCGGCGCGATGATGCTGATCAGCCAGGACAATGCCTACGAAGGCATGATTTCTGGCGGATGCCTGGAAGGCGACCTGTTACACCACGCGTCTGAGGTATTCTCCAGCGGTAGACCCAAGATCGTGACCTACGACATGCATGCCGGGGACGAAATGGTATGGGGCCTTGGACTGGGTTGCGATGGCGTAATTCACCTGATGTTGCAACGGCTGGATCGCACTGATGGATTCGCACTACTCGAATTCATGCAACAATCCCTGCTGTCTCGTTCACCGGTCTTGTTGGCGCTGGTAACTGCGTCGAGCCAGCCGGACCTGCCGGTGGGCGCGGCCGGCATGTGCAACGGTAACGGCAGCAGGCAGGGCCATGATGTGCTGGCACAACGTTCTGCCGAACTTTGCAAGGCGGGCTGGCCAAACTTTCGCCAACAACTCATGGCGCGGCCTGATCACACGCTGATGTTCGTCAACATCCAGCCACCACCGCGCATTCTATTGTGCGGTGCCGGTCCGGATGCAGTGCCGGTGGCGCGGCAGATTGAAGCTCTGGGCTGGGAAGGCGTGATTGCCGATCATCGCCCGGCGTTTGCTCGCGCTGGACGGTTCCCACCGGAATGCAGGGTAATTCTGTGCCGCCCGGAGCAACTGCAACAACAGTTGGATCTCAAGCGGGTGGATGCCGCGGTCATCATGAGTCACAACCTTGACCATGATGCAGGCTACTTGCGCCAACTCACGCAGGACACTGGCGAATCCACATTGCAATACATCGGTGTGTTGGGTCCTGCGGCGCGCCGTGACCGGCTCAAGGAAATGGCACTGTGCCCGCAACAGCTTGTTTACGGTCCGGTTGGACTGGACATTGGCGCCGAAATGCCCGAGTCGATCGCGCTGGCCATCCTGGCGGAAATCCATGCCACCCTGAACCGCCGCGACGGGCAGTCGCTGACCACCGGACCGGTTGGTGGTGGGTCCTGAATCGGGACGGGCGTGCTAAAGCCGAAAGCATGACCGAATCCACACAATCCCTGGGCACCATCCTGCTTGCAGCGGGGGGTTCCCGCAGACTGGGCCGGCCGAAGCAACTGGAAGTGTTCGACGATCAGCCTCTGGTCAGGCGGCAGGCGCAGCTATTGCTGGAACTTCAGCCGGCGTGCGTTGTGGTGGTGACGGGTGCGGTGGAGGAGCAAGTGCGGCAGGCGCTGGACGGGTTGCCGGTAGAATTTGTCCATGCCGCAGACTGGTCGCAAGGCATGGGGCGGTCACTGGCCCGGGGTATCGAGGCCATGCCGGAGCGCGTGCGCGGAGCGTTGCTCTTGTTATGCGATCAATGGCGCATCGGACTCGAGGATCTTGAGAAACTGCGTGCAGCCTGGCAAGCCGCACCGCAGAAGGCCGTCACTTCAATATGGGATGATTCCAGTGGGCCTCCGGTCATATTTCCACGCACATTGTTTCAGCGTTTGACCCGGCTGCAAGGCGATCGCGGCGCACATCGCTTGCTGAAGCATTTCAGCGGTGGTCTTGAGCGGGTGCCGCTGGCAAATGCGGCTTTCGACCTCGACCAGCCGGGCGACTCAGACGCGAAACTGTAAGTAGAGCAATTCCCAATCCAGGGATACCCCCGCGCCGTTTTGCGATAGTCCGATATGCTGGTCCAGCGCATCGATCACCTGTTCGTCACCGAGTCCGTTAAGACCGAACAGGTCGCGGCAAAAGGCTGCCAGGCTGGCGGTGTTGTCAAACTGCCAGGGACACGGTGCCAGTTCGCAGCGCGTCATTTCGGCCCGCCCGTTCACCCACTCCAGGTATTGCGACGGCTCGTTGGCCAGGTAATCGCCCTCGTGCCCCATACCGCTATGCAGCCCGACATAGTTATCCAGAAAATGCGCGATTTTTGAGTCCCTGGCGGCATCGCCAACGCAAAACCAGCCGCCCGAGCGCAATGAATCCAATACGGTCGAAAAGAACCCTTGCTTGTTGGCGACATGGTGCAGTGCGGCCAGGCAGACAATCAGATCTGCACGGCGGTCGCGGGGCAAAGCGAGCGCTTCCAGGTCGATGTTATGCACGCGGCGTGGAGAAAAATGCGACGAGGGCTCAAACTCGAGCAATTCGGTGCCGGCCGGCAGGAATTTTTCCAGATAGCCCCCACCTGCCGGAATGTCATATACCGTTGCGTCCGTTGGGATATCCAGACCACGCAGCAACTGCACAAATTCGGCATCGCGGGCTTGCGGGAATGCACGCATCGCCCGATCGTAGCGGCTCCCCCGTTGTTCAAAAATTTCGAAATAACGATCCATTCAGCGGTCCAGATTGACTCCTGCTACACTGACATTTACTACAAAATATACCGGCTCAGGTCTTCATTACCCGCCAGCGCTTCGAGGTGCTGGTTGACATATGCAGTATCGATTTCGAAAGTCTCCCCGGAGCGATCCGGCGCCTCGAATGAAATCAATTCGAGCAGACGTTCTATCACCGTGTGCAGGCGGCGGGCGCCGATGTTTTCCGTTGACTCATTCACCTGGTATGAAATTTCAGCGATCCGCCGCACGCCGTTTTCGGTGAAATTGATGGTCACCCCTTCGGTCGCCATCAGCGCGGCATACTGCTCGGTCAGGGAGGCCTGCGGTTCGGTCAGGATGCGCGTGAAATCGTCCACCGACAGCGCATGCAGCTCGACCCGGATCGGCAGGCGGCCCTGCAGTTCGGGAATCAGATCCGATGGCCTGGCCACGTGAAACGCACCGGAAGCGATGAACAACATATGGTCGGTTTTAACCATGCCATTGCGCGTCGATACCGTGCAGCCCTCGACCAGGGGCAGCAGATCGCGCTGCACGCCCTCGCGCGACACGTCGGCGCCGGCATACTCCGAGCGCCTGGCGACCTTGTCGAGTTCATCGATGAACACAATGCCATTTTGTTCGGCGTTCTGCAGTGCTTCCTGCTTGATTTCTTCTTCGTTGACCAGTTTGCCTGCCTCGTCTTCGATCAGTAAGGGCAGGGCATCGCGGATCTTCATTTTGCGCTTTTGCTTTTTGCCGCCGGACATATTCTGAAACATGCCCTGCAACTGGCTGGCCATTTCTTCCATGCCCGGCGGGGTCATGATCTCCACACCCAGTTGCGCGGTCACGTCAAACTCGATTTCGCGATCGTCCAGTTCTCCGTGCACCAATTGATGGCGCAGTTTCTGACGGGTTTTATTTCCGGGTGATTCTTCCGCCTGCGGCTCATTGGCAAAGCCGACAGATTGCGGGCGCGGCAGCAATACGTCGAGCACGCGATCATAGGCGGCGTCCTGTGCGCGCGAACGCACGCGCGCCATCGCTTGCTCCCGCGTCATCTTGACCGCGGTGTCGACCAGGTCGCGGATGATGGACTCGACGTCCTTGCCGACGTAGCCCACTTCCGTGAACTTGGTGGCTTCCACCTTGATGAACGGCGCATTGGCCAAGTGCGCCAGCCGCCGGGCGATCTCGGTTTTGCCGACACCGGTGGGACCGATCATCAGGATATTCTTCGGTGTTATTTCATTACGCAAATCCGCACTGACCTGCATCCGGCGCCAACGGTTGCGCAGGGCTATTGCGACGGCACGTTTTGCGTCCGACTGGCCAATGATGTGTTTGTCCAGCTCTTCGACAATTTCACGCGGTGTCATTTGGGACATGGGCAGGGCCTAGTCGATTTCCAGAGTTTCAATGGTGAGATTGGCGTTGGTATAAATGCAGATACCGGCCGCGATTCCCAGGGCGTTTCGGGTGATGCTTTCCGCGTCCATCTCAGTGTGTTCCAGCAGCGCCATTGCAGCGGCTTGTGCGTATGGGCCGCCCGAGCCGATGGCGATCAGGCCGTTTTCAGGTTCGATTACATCGCCGTTGCCTGAAATCAACAGCGAGTTGCTCTTGTCGGCAATGGCCAGCAAGGCCTCCAGACGGCGCAACATTCGGTCTGTGCGCCAATCCTTGGCCATCTCCACAGCCGCGCGCACGAGGTGGCCGGAGTGCTGTTCCAGCTTGCCTTCGAAACGTTCGAACAAGGTAAAGGCATCTGCGGTCGCGCCAGCGAAACCGGCAATCACCTGATCCTTGTACAGCCTGCGCACCTTGCGCGCATTGGCTTTCATTACGGTGTTTCCCAGCGTGACCTGGCCATCGCCGCCCATCACGACATGCTTGCCACGCCGCACCGAGCAAATGGTCGTTCCGCGGTATTGTTCCACAATGGCTCCTTGTTTGGGGCCGGAGAATCATTTTGCATGCAAAATGGCTTTCCGACGCCTGTTCACAGGATTTCAAACGTGGGGATGTGGCTTGCCGATTGCAAGCGGTCTATTGCCGCCGGGACAGGGCACCAGCAACTCAGCGGATTATTTCTTCTTCGCCCGCGGGTGGGCCTGGTCATAAACGCGCGCCAGGTGCTGGAAATCCAGGTGCGTATAGACCTGGGTAGTGGAAATGTCGCTGTGGCCCAGCAGCTCCTGCACTGCCCGCAGGTCACCGGAAGACTCCAACATATGACTGGCAAAGCTGTGGCGCAGCAAGTGCGGATAGACATTTTGCGGCAGCCCTTGCTTTCTCGCCCAATGGCGGATGCGCGCCTGGATGCTGCGCGTCGAAAGGGGTTTGCCGCTGCGGCTGACAAATATGGCCGGCTCGTCGAATTGGGTCAGTTCCAGCCGCACCTTGCGCCATTCAATCAAAGCAGCGGCGGCGATGCGCCCGAAAGGCACCATACGCGTCTTGTTGCCCTTGCCGGTGACTGTAAGCATGCCGGAACCGGGATCAAGCTGGCTCCAGGTCAGTCCCTGGAGCTCGGACAGGCGCAGGCCGGACGAGTAAAACAACTCCATCATGGCCTTGTCCCGCTTGGCCAGGGTGGTGTCGGCGGCAAACCCCAATAATCGGGTCACAGTATCCGCATCCAGCGTGGCTGGCAGCTTACGGGCCTGCTTTGGCGCCCGAACCGACAGCGCCGGGTTGCTGCGCACCAGGCCTTCCTTCATCAGCCAGCGGTAAAAGCTGCGGATGGCGGAGAGCAAGCGTTGCAAGGAGCGGGCGCCCTGGCCCCCACGGTGCAGGCGGGCGACCAGTGAGCGCACGTCGTGATCTGTTACAGCGCTTAGCGAGGAGACGTCGTGCTGTGTCAAATGATCGAACAGGAGATCGAGGTCACGCTGGTAAGCCTTGATGGTACGCGGCGACAACCCACGTTCCAGCCGCAGGTAATCGAGGAATTGCTGCGAAAGATTTTTCATCGGTGCCTGGGGTCAGAGTAAAACAATTGTCTGACCCCAATTGTCAGGCGGATAGCCGTTGAGCCTCCGGGTTGGCATGGCCAAGGCTGCTGGATATCACGTCTGCAAGCAGATCGAGGAACAGCGTTCCCATACCAGGATAAAATCGTGCGGGGTCGCTGCTGCCGATGGCCATTATGCCGTCAGCGGACTTTTCCCCGAGAGGCACCAACGCAGTCGATTGCACCCAGCGCGCCTTGGTATCGAACAGGAAATTGAGCTTGCTTTCACCGAAGCGGCCACACACCGTGAGATCCTTTTCCAGGTGGACCTGGAATTGTTGCAATTTCTCGTCATTGCGATCCACCCAGCGCACAGGTTCGCTTGCCAGACTCGCGATCTTGCGGTCGAACAGGCAAATTTGTACGACGTCGGCTCTGAAATCATCCAGCAGGCTGCGTCCCAGATGCTGAAAAAATGCGCTGGGATTGTCAATAGCCATCAGTTCCAGCGTCAGTTGGTGCAGGCGCGCCATCAACTGCTCATTTTCCGATGCCACGTGCATCAAACGGTTCAGTTGCTGGTTGAGTTCCTGATTCTTCTTGCGTAACTGGCTCACCTGGCGCTCGATCAGGGACGACGCAGTTCCCGAAGCATGACTGAGTTGCAGAGTTTCGAGCACGTCGGGGTATTCGGACAGGAAAGACGGATATCGGCGAAGATAACTGGCTACGACGTCTTGCAGCGATAATTTGTTGTCACTCATGACTCACAGTTCCCCTGAAGACATGGGAGGCCGGGCCTTTCATCAAGAGTTTGGCGCCGGTTCCCGGCCACTTTATCACAAGATGTCCGCCGGGTAGAGATACATTGACCACATCGTCCACACGTGAACCACGGCGCAGGATGGCTACAGCGGCACATGCGCCCGAGCCACAAGCCCGGGTTTCGCCCGCTCCCCTTTCGAATACACGCAGCCGAATGTTGCCACGGTCGATGACCTGGGCAAATCCCGCATTGCAGCCCTGAGGGAAGGCTTCGTGCCGGCTCAGGAAGGCGCCCGCCGTCTCGAGAGGCGCCAGATCGATATCATCGACCTCGATCAGGGCATGGGGATTGCCCATCGATACCGCAGCAAATATCAATGGCCCCCACGGGGATTCCAGGCGGTAGCTTCCATCCTGTGGCATCAGGCTGACCGGAACCCGCTCTGGTTCGAAAGCCGGCACCCCCATATCGATTTCGAATTCGCCGTCGGCGCAGCAGTTGATTTGAATCAAGCCCGAAGGGCTTTCCAGGACCATTGTTCCATTGCCGGTTTCGCCAGCCATTGCAAGGTACAGCGCAATGCAGCGGGCCCCGTTACCACACTGGCCGGCCGGACTGCCGTCGGCATTGCGAATTTCATAGCGCAATTTGGCGCCGTGTTGTTGAGTTTGCCGCAGGATCAACAACTGATCACAGCCGATACCCAGATGACGGTCGGCCAAACGGCTTGCCAGGCCGGCATCGATGTCCAGTTCCTGTTCACGCAAATCCAGCAGCACGAAATCGTTGCCGGCGCCGTGCATCTTGTGAAAGCTGAGGCAGGCAGGTGAAAGCGGCGCTTCAATGACCTTTGTCATTCTCGGAAGCTGCAGCTTGTGTTTCTTGATCGTCCGCGGGCTGTGGTTTCTGCACCGGGGCGGAAGTCGTGTTCTTGTCCGGCAAGAACAGTGGACCACGTTGACCGCAAGCCGTGAGCAGTGCCAGGAGCAGGCAGAATAAGGCTGCCAGCAGTTTCAGCGATGGAATAGCGCGCATGGCTTGATTTCAGTCATCAGTTTGGTCTGGAACCGGGGTCGGGGCTGATACACTATACGCCATGAGCGAATTTGAATCAGCCACGGGAGCCGCGGATAGCGCCATGGGCCTGGCCCAGCTCGAAGCCGTTGAGGTAGTCTCGGCCGAGGACCCTTCCGTGGCCGTTATCTGGTTGCATGGCCTGGGTGCGGATGGGCATGATTTTGAACCTGTGGTGCCGCTTTTGCTGTGGCCTGGCGCGCCGGCGATCCGATTCATTTTTCCGCACGCGCCGATGCGTGCCGTAACGATCAACGCGGGCATGAAAATGCGTGCCTGGTATGACATTCGCAATATCGGTTCCCAATTCGAACATGATGAAATGGACATCGCTGCGAGCGTCGGACAGGTGACCGCGCTTATCGAACGCGAGCAACGCCGGGGAATTGAGCCGGGCCGGGTCTTTCTCGCGGGATTTTCCCAGGGCGGAGCCGTCGCCTTGCACGTCGCCTTGCGTTACCCCCATCGCCTGGCCGGTGTGATCGCCCTGTCGTGCTATCTGCTCCATGTCGACCGCGTCCAGGAGGAATCCCACGCTGCCAACGGTGGCTTGCCGGTTTTCATGGCTCACGGAACGATGGATCCTATGGTGCCGTTTGCGCTGGGCGAGTCTGCGGCCAGTTCGTTGCGCCGTTTCGGCTATCCCGTGGACTGGCACGCGTACCCGGTGGAACACACCGTCAGCGCCGAAGAAATCGGCGACATCGGTGCATGGCTGCGTCAGCGCCTGGCTTGAGCACGGTGAGCGGCTTGCGGGAACAGGAACTGCAGCGGGAAACCGGCGGGGTTTATCCGCCCCTGTTTTGCGGTTGGCGTTTGCTGCTCGTGGTGATGGGTATTACCGAACTTTCCGTTGTTCTGATCGGTTTGGGCAAGGAAGGGATTGCGGGCTGGCGCTGGTACGGCCTGGTCACGGTCTACGCGCAGTGGCTGGCTTTGTTTTGTGCTTCTGGTTTGTGCGTTACCAGCGCATGGACCGGAAGCTTCTCGGCCAAGGGTGCGTGGATCGGAAGCTGGCTGATCACGGTGCTGCTGGCCGCGATCTTCAGTTACGCGGCTTGGCGTGCGATGCCACTTGTTGGAATCCCGCAAAAAAACCCGACGGCGGCGCGATTCGTCATCGAAAGCGTATTCGCGGTAGGACTGGTCGCGGTTGCATTTTTGCGCTACCTCCTGATCAGGACGCGCTGGCAGGCTGAACTGATGGCGCAAGCCGACGCCAGGGTTCAGGCTTTGCAGGCTCGCATCCGGCCGCATTTCCTGTTCAATAGTCTGAACACGATTGCGAGCCTCATTCCGGTCGACCCGGAAAATGCGGAAGCGGCCACTTTGGATCTGGCTGATATCTTTCGGGGCAGCATGCGCCGGGCGGATCAGGTCATCAGTTTCGCCGAGGAGTTGCAGTTGGCGCACCAATATCTCGACATGGAACAAAGACGCCTGGGTGAGCGGTTGCGGGTCGACTGGCGGGTAGATGAATTGCCTGCCAAGGCGGCGGTGCTGCCCCTGATGTTGCAACCATTGCTGGAAAACGCAGTAGCACATGGCATACAGTCGCGTAGTGAAGGTGGCGTCATCGCTGTTTATGGCCGCAAGGAAGGGGACCAGGTCGTGGTTACGATTGCCAATCCCGTTGCGGCGCAGGGATCGATAGCCGGTGGTCATGGAATGGCTCTGGACAATATTCGCGAGCGTTTGCGGCTGGCCTTCGGTTCACGCGCCAACCTGCTGACCTATGAAAACTCTGAACAGTTTTATGCCGTGTTGAATCTGCCATATATTGAACTTAAATGAATTGAGTCAGGCTGATGCTAAACGTTCTGATCGTTGATGATGAAAACCCGGCTCGCGACCGCCTGCGCCGGATGGTGGAACAACTGCCCCAATACACCGTGGTCGGCACGGCGCGCAGTGGCGAAGAAGCGCTGGATGTCATCGTGCAACAGCAACCCGATATCCTGCTGCTCGATATTTCCATGCCAGGTATGGATGGGATGACGCTGGCGCGCGTAATGCAGCGAGGGGGCTTACGCGCCGCGGTCATATTCTGCACTGCCTATCAAAACCAGGCGCTGGAAGCGTTCGAGGCCGAAGCGGTCGATTACCTGGTCAAGCCAGTGCGAGCGGAACGCTTGCAACAAGCCCTGGAGAAAGCTCGACGGTATCTGGGTGAACGCGAAGACCAGTCCCCGGACCAGTTTCTGCGCTCCACGGTCGGCGGAAAAATGATGCTGACGCCCATTCAGCGTGTGATCTGCCTGTTGGCGGAGGACAAGTACACCACGGTGATCCACGAAAAAGGCAAGACCATTATCGAGGATTCGCTGACCGAACTGGAAAAGCGCTTTCCAGACGCCTTTTTTCGAATTCACCGCAACGCCCTGGTGTCCCGCAACCACATAAGAGGCGTGGCCAGGGACACCACCGGCCGCACTATGGCGGTGCTCAGCGGAACCGACCACCAGCCCGAAGTCAGCCGTCGGAATTTGGCGGCATTACGTAAATTGCTGAACAAGTTCTAATGGCAATCCTGTGACCGATGGTTCGAAGCCTGAAAATTGCAACGCGGCAGAGTGAACTTGCCTTGTGGCAAGCCCACCACGTGGCGGGCCTGCTAACGGAGCGCTACCCGGGGCTCGAAATCGAACTGCTGCCGTTGCTGACTCAGGGCGATCGCATTCTGCATCAGTCCCTTGCGTCAATCGGCGGTAAGGGGCTGTTCCTGAAAGAACTGGAAAGGGCTTTGTTGGGTGGTCAGGCGGATCTTGCCGTCCACTCCATGAAAGACGTGCCGGTCCTGCCCACGCCTGATTTACTCGTCGATGTGATGCTTGAACGGGCCAATCCCTGCGATGCCCTGCTCAGCCGCGGGGGCGAGAAGCTGGCTGATCTTGCGCCCGGTTCGCGCGTAGGCACCAGCAGTCTGCGCCGTCAATGCCAGTTGCAGGCCCTGCGCCCGGATTTACAGCTCAAGGACTTGCGAGGCAATGTCAACACCCGGATCCGCAAGCTGCAGGAAGGAGAATATGAAGCCATTATTCTGGCTTGCGCTGGTCTGGAACGGCTGGGCCTGGCTCACCTGGTGAGCGAAACACTGCAGGCACCGAAGTGGCTGCCTGCAGTAACGCAAGGAACCATCTGTTTGCAATACCGTGACACGGATTCGGAATTACGAGAACTGCTGCAGCCACTCAATGACGCACCCACAGCCTTGTGTGCCCAGGCCGAGCGTATGGTTTCACGGCAACTGCAGGGCAGTTGTCAGATGCCGCTGGCAGTGTTTGCCCGCCTCGAAGCGGAGCAGTTGTCGCTGGACGCGCTGGTGGGCACGGTCGATGGCAAGCGCATTTTGCGCAGCAGCGGCAGCAGCGCACCGGAGCTGGGCATGCAACTGGCAACGGAGATTGCCGAAGACTTGTTGCAGCAGGGGGCAGACGAGATCATTGCCAGCCTGGGTAAAACCTGAACAGGCCCTGGTGTTAAACTGCTTGCTAGATGTCCTGTCACGCATCATATGGGGCTTTCAGAGCCCTGCAGACGTGCCAAGACTAGACTGACGGGGGCCGAATGCCGTTTTCTCACATTCTGATTACACGCCCACGCGAGGAAGCCCTGGAACTGGCACAATTGCTGGCATCTTCCAAAGCAGAGACCATCATCATGCCGGCTTTTGATTTTCATGTCAGCAGCCTTTTTCCTGATCAAATCACTCAACTGCAGCGTGCGGCTTCGGCCCAGCCTCCGGTCCTGCTGGTCTTCACCAGCCCACGCGCGGTGGAATATGGGTTGAGTCAAATGCCACCGGAATTATTGTCCCGCGCGCAGATCGCGGCGATCGGTCCATCCACTGCCAGGCTGCTGGAAAAATCGGGGATTGAGGTAATGGCGCAGCCGCAAAACGGATACAGCAGTGAAGACCTGCTTGCACTGCTGGCCGGGCAAGTTCAACCCGGTGGCAGCCACGCAGGCCGTCCGGCATTCATATTGGCTGCTCCCGGCGGGCGCACTGCATTGAATGAGGGGCTGCAAGCGCAGGGCTATGAGCCACGAATGCTGATGGTCTATGGGCGCCGGTCCGCTGAACTTGAGCCCCGCGCCGTTGCAGCCATCGAACAGGCGGAGACCCTGCTGGCCATTTGGACCAGCGCCAATACGATGAATGCGCTTTCCCAACGTTTGCCCGCTCAGTGCTGGTCCCGTTTGTGCCGCGCTGAATGGCTGGTAATTTCCGAGCGCCTGCGACGGGTTGCCCGCGCGTTCGGTCCCAACCGGGTACATCTGACGCCCGGACCCACGAACGCCAACATCATCGAAGCCATAATGACCCTAGAATCCATGGACCCCAGGCAATGAACACAGACATTTCCATGACTGAAAACCCTTCTTCTGACGACACGGAAGACAAGGGCAGGCCAAAAAAACGGGGTGTGGGCCTGGCCCTTCTGGCCATGGTGTTGGCGCTGGCGTCACTGTGCGGTACGGGCTGGCTGTGGTGGCAGAACAGCCGTGGCGCAGAGGACGAAAACATGAAATTTGCCGCTGAGTTGAGCCACCAGGATCAAAAGCTGGCAAAGCTCGAGGCCGGTTCGGCGGCTTTGGCGTCGCAAGTGTCGAAGCTGGCGACGGCGGACCCAAATCAGCGCCTGACCGAGCTGGAACAAAGCCTGGCTGCCGTGCAGCGGGCGAGTGCCGAGGGGAAATCCTTCCGGGACGAAACCACGCTCTGGACGCGCTCGATGCAAGCTTCGATGGAAAACGCGCAGGCCCGTTTGGCCGGCGCCGAGTCGAGGCTGTCGGCCTTGTCGGCGCGCGCTGTCGATAGCAAATCGGAACTCGATCTGGCTGAAGTCGACTACCTGCTGCGCCTGGCCCAGGAACGTCTGGCCCTGTTCGGTGACACCCGGACAGCGGATCGGGCACTGGAAATTGCCGACCAGCATATCGCCGCGTTCGACAATCCGATGTTCTTGGGCTTGCAGCGGGAAATTGCCTCGGCCCGGCAGAAATTGTCGCAGCTCGCGCTGCCGGATTACCAGGAACTGGAGGAAAAACTGGATGTATTGCAAAGCTCCCTGGATGCGCTTGCGTTCAAGGGCGACAGTGAGCCTTCTGAACAGCCGGCAGACTCGGCGGACTCCGGCTGGTGGGCGCGCATTCGCAATGCATTTTCCGGCCTGGTTACGGTGCGGCGCAGCACGGCTGTCGAACAGGATCTTCCGGTACTTGCCGACCAGGAATTGATCAGGCAACGGGCCTGGCTGCAACTGGAAGTGGCCCGGTGGGCCGCGTTGCGCCGCGACCAGGCAGCGTATCAGGCAGCCCTGGATCGGTTCTCCACTGCCCTGAAGCGCTGGTTCGAGCCGTCTCAGCAGGGGGCGCAACAGGCGCTGGGTATTTTGCATGAGTTGAAGCTGCTGAATATCGACCCGCCTTTGCCGGACATCAGTGCGCCGTGGGCGGCACTGCGCGCATTGCGCGGTTCCGGAGTTTCTGCGCCGGTGCACAGCAATCCCGCTCCGCAAGCGGAGCAACCACCGCAGCCGCCAGCCAGGACTGAGGCAGAGAAAGGCCCGGCAAGTGAAGACCCAACAGCCGGGGACGATGCCCGATGAGAAATACGTTTCTGCTTTTGCTGACCCTGGCGCTGGCTTTGCTGGCGGCGGCTCTGGCCCCGGTTTTTATTGCCGACCCCGGGCTGGTGCAGATCCGCTTTCGCGGCTGGACGCTGGAGATGAGTGTCCTGGTGCTGGTTTTGGGCGTGCTTCTGTTCTGGTTGATCATGCATCTGCTGATCCGGATCTGGCGCTTGCCGAAAGACACGGCGCGCAAAGTCAGGGAGCAGCGTGCATTGAAACAGCTGGAAAAGGGATTGCTGGCGCTGACGGAAGGCGACTGGACCACCGCCGAACGGGCGCTGCAAAAGTCGACCAGCGCGCAGGGGCAAACAACAGCTCGATACCTGGCGGCGGCGCAGGCGGCTGATGGACAGGATGCCTCAGATCGCACGGAATGGTACCTGGAGCAGGCGGATTCGGGTGGCCGCAAGAACCGCTTTTTGGTGGAGCTCACCCGCGCCCGCTTGCTGACCGAGAATGGACGTTACGAGGAAGCATTGCCCCTTCTCGAAGAGTTACGGCGCCGCCGCAAGCGCCACAGTCAGGTGCTGGAATTGCTGTCGCGCTGCTATCAGGCGCTGGGCCGCTGGCAGGCCATGCAGGACATTCTGCCGCTGATGCAGAAAACCGGCTTGATCGATGAACAACGCGCGCAGGTCTTGAAAGACCGTGCTGCGGTCGCCCAACTGAGCCTGTGCAAGGATTTGGAGCAACTGAAGTCGGACTGGCAGTCTTTTCCCAAATCGATGCGGAAATCCGCGGAAATCGTTTTGGCTTTTGCCGGGAAAGCGAATGAATTGGGCGCTCCTGAGCTGACGGAAAACGTGGTGCGCACCAGCCTCAAGCAGGAGTGGAATCCGGCATTGCTCCTGCCTTACGCAAGCCCTGGTCCCGATGATGCAGGCAAACGCCTGAAACAGTGCGAGAAATGGCTGCTCGATCATCCTGACGATGCCGGTCTTCACCTCGCGCTCGGGCGCCTGTGTGCGCGCGAGCAATTATGGGGCAAAGCGCGTTTCCATATGATTCGAAGCCTGGAGTTGCAACCGGCGGTTGCCGGCTACGATGCGCTGGGCCAACTATTGGAGCGCCAGGGCGATCTGGAATTGGCCATGGCCTGTTTCCGTAATGCCTTGCGCATGAATCAGGGCGAACAACCCTTACCCCTGCCTGGTGACCAGGCGCGTCTCAGCGCGCCAGGCAATCCCAATGTTGGAGCCAAACCGGATCAATGAGGCCGCGCCGCGAGCCTCATTCTGTTCGCGCCAATCACTTGATAGAACATTCATGCGCTTTGTATTTGCACTGACGGTTTTTCTCGCTGCTTTCCTGTTGTTTCAGGTTCAGCCCCTGATGGGAAGACTCATGCTGCCCTGGTTTGGCGGCTCAGCGGGTGTGTGGGTAAATGCGGTGTTGTTTTTCCAGATTGCGCTTTTGCTTGGTTATGGTTATGCCCACCTGGTGTCAACAAAACTGTCTCCACAGCAACAGATTGTGGTGCATGCCATATTGCTGTTGGCTGCAATGTTCTTTCTTCCTTTCTTGCCTGCCACGGATTGGGCTCCGGCACCAGGTGAATCGCCAGCCCTGGGCGTATTTATGGTGCTGCTGTCAACGGTTGGCCTTCCATTCATCGCATTGAGTTCGACCTCACCTTTGTTGCAAAGCTGGTACGCCAGGAATCCGTCCAGATCATCACCTTATCGTCTCTATGCAGTCTCAAATGCGGGTTCGCTGCTCGCTTTATTGAGTTACCCGTTTCTGATGGAAGTGTATTTCAGTTTGAAGGTCCAATCCTGGATCTGGGCAGTGGTGTTTGGGTTTTTTGCCATCCTAACGGCCCTCATCGCATGGCAATTCGTTTTTGGTGGGGAGGGTGTGAAAACGAGCATGATTGCTCGGGGCGAGCTGGATGCTGAGCGACCCGGCAAGAAGGAAAGCTTGCTGTGGTTAACTTTGTCGGCCACGGGCTCAGTTTTGCTGTTGGCGACCATCAACGAGATTACTCAGGATTTGCCGCCAGTTCCCTTTTTGTTCATTTTGCCTTTGGCTATCTACCTGCTCACCTTTATTGCCACTTTCGATCATCCCAGATGGTATATGCGTAAGCTTTTTATTGGTCTTCTGCCGATTGCGATCGCGTCTGCGATTTACGCCAACATGGTCAGGGTGCATCTATCGATGCCCGCTCATTTGGGTGCATTGTCGTTTGCTTTGCTCGTCTGCCTGATGTGCTGCCACGGCGAGCTCGCCAGACGCAAGCCGGCCGTTTCATACCTGACGCATTTTTACCTGGTGATTGCGCTGGGCGGCGCACTGGGTGGTTTTTTCGTTGCTTTGATTGCACCGATGATTTTTGCAAACATTCGGGAGTATGAAATTTCCCTGGTGGCCAGTTATGTCCTGGTTCTGGTCCTGGTGGGTAAGGAACTGCTTGCGAGAATTGAGGCTTCTGAGAACAGTGGGGGCCGTGTGGTTCGCGCCTCTGGCGTGCAGTTACCCGTAACCACGGCAACAGCCCAGACTTTCCTGACTGCGGGCTCCATGGGGCTGTTGTTGCTGCTGGTGGCGGTTGCTGTCTTTTGGTTTAGTGGAAAGGACTTCATCATTGCTCAAGAGCGCAATTTCTACGGCGTAACGACGGTAATTGAACTGTACAAAAATGATCCGCGCTTTCACCAATATCGTCTTAATCATGGCGCGACCGTGCACGGTTTCCAATTCCGGTTACCGGAAAAGCGCAGTTGGAAAACCTCGTATTACGGGGACACCTCCGGCATGGGACTGGCTATAAATCGCCATCCGGAAAGAAATGATCCGACACGTGAATTCAAAATAGGCGCTATTGGGCTTGGTGCCGGGGTCGCGGCGGCCTATGCTGGATGGGTACGCACTAAAGCAGGCACCGTTTCATTGCATCCGGACGTCATCAGGTTTTATGAAATCAACCCTCTCGTTCGACAATACGCAGACCAGTACTTCAGTTTTCTGGAGGATGCCCGGCAACGCGGCGTCAAGCTGAATGTCGAATTGGGTGATGCCCGCATATTAATGGAACGTGAACTGGAAAGGGGCGAGGCACAACATTATGACGTGCTCGTCGTTGACGCATTTTCCGGTGATTCAGTCCCCATCCACTTGCTGACTGTCGAGGCTTTTGCCATTTACAGGCAACATCTGGCCAGGAATGGCATCATTGCATTCCATCTTTCAAACCGCTATCTCGATTTGATCCCGGTTGTCAGCGCATTGGCACACAGCGTTGGGTGGTCTCCCGTGTTGATCCATTCAACCCGGAACAACAATGGCCTTGACGCCGCAATTTGGGTTCTGGTCACCTCCAACGAGACATTTCTGGCCGATCCATGGATCAAGGTGGCTGCTTCTGTGGAGGGTAGCGGGCATGACATATTGTGGACAGACGACTTCGCTAACCTGGCCGCTGTGCTTAAATAAAAGCGATCCAGTGCTCAGACCGTGACAGCACCTTCATCCTTCGATCCTCCCTATTGGCTGAGCATGGAGCGCTTAACATAGTGACGAGATTCTGCCAGGATAGCGGTCACCTGTTCCACCGAGCGGTGACACAGGCCGCTGGCATCGCCCAGTTGGCGGCAGACTCCAAGTCTTCGATCGTGCTGTTGTCTTGCGTCAAAAGCAAGCGCTTGCGTTCAACCCGGACGTCATCAGTACACCTTACGACGTGCACTTTGAACCGGCTGGCCATCGCTGCCCGCAAAGCATGGGCGTCTGTCTGGCGGGCTGCAGAATGGCCGGGGGAATCAACCGCATCAGAATTGCCTTATGGCAGATTGGCCTACTTCCCCAGGGTTCTGAGAGATTTTCTAACGAGGATGATGAATATCTTTCACTGGCAACTTCGGTTGCAAGTGTTCAGGCGCCCCCGTTGCCAAAAGCATCTTTCTTGCTACCAGTTGTTGGAATTGCAGTGTGGACTGTTCCTGCATTGGAGCAAACACCCCGCCGGTAAATGCCTCAGATGCGCGACCCTTTTGGGCTCGCTCGCAAATGGCTATATCTTCATTATTTACCTGGCACAACATATCCATGAGCTTTTGTCTGTCGAAATGCAAGTTCGGGTCGGACGCATCTTCCCCGATCAGGAACATTTCAATGCGTTCGCTTGTTAACGCAGGGGATAGTGGCGTGACGATATTTGCAAACAGGAAATCCGACATACAAATCAGGATCAGATTGGGCGGCAAATACATGGACTCGCCGGTTCCGTACTCATCAGGCTTCAAGGCCGGGAAAGTCTTGAACTTGCCGGCATAGGCATCCGTCGGGCGGTGCGCTTTTACGCCCTGGCCAATATAATGATCGGCGCCAAGTATCTGGTAATGCGCCCCCATTGGATTGAAGGCGTTCATGGATTTGTGAACCCAGGGCAGATGATAGCTTTCTACAAAATTTTCAACGACCAGTTTCCAGTTTGCCGGGAATTCCGGCTTTTGCCCAAGACCTGCAACATGTTCAAGCAAAGACACGTCGATGCGCTGCCAGCGCTCTGTCAGCGGTTCCAGGTGATCCTTGAGACTGATAGCGTCGCCGGAGAGATTGACGAATACCAGGCCTGCCCAGATGCCTGAACGGACTTCCCTTAGTCCCAATTTTCGTCTTATCTATCTCCTTGCAATCGTGCACATTTTCGCCACCAACGTGCGGAGTTTGTTTCAACTCGCCATCCAATCCGTAGGCCCAGGCGTGATAGGGACAAACAATGTTTGCGCATTTTCTCGGTTTATCGACCAATTGTGCACCCCGGTGACTGCAGACATTGTGGTAGATGCGGATTTCTGCTTCCCGGTCGCGAACCATTAAGAGTGGCTGGTCAAAAAAGTGAAGTGGGCACACATCGCCCTTTCTGGGCACATCACTTGTCAGACCGATGCACATCCACGAACTGCGAAAGAAGTGCTTTCTTTCGTAGATCGAATACTTCGGGACTGGTAAAGAACCAGCCCGGTAATCCTTTGGATTCATCCAGGGTTTTGCGCAGCTGACGCTGAATAATTTCATTCATCTGTCGGGGACTCATTTCTTCTGAAGTAAAGGCGGAGCATTCAGGCGCTTCTTCGTCGTCTGAGCATGCCTGCCTCTTGCTGAAGGTTGGCCTAAAGTTCAATCAACGAGGGTTTGCAGGGTTGGTGAAAGGCGAGCGACGATATTCCTTGGGCAGCAATCCTGAGTGCTGCTTGAAAGCGACGGTAAAACTGTTCTGGTACTTGTAGCCGAGCATTTCGGATACGACGGCAATCGGTAAATCGCGGTTCTTGAGCAGTTCACTGGCATAGTCCATCCGCAATCCGTTGGCATATTCGTGGATTGTCTTGCCAAACAAAGCCCGAAAACCACTTTTCAATTTGGTTGTGCACATGCCGATGCTGCGAGCCACTTCATCGATGGTGGGCGGGGGCGTGTGGCGTTCCAGCAAAATGTGCTGTGCCCTCTGCAAACATTCGATATCGCGGTCCGAAAGGCTGAGGTTGGAGCCGGAGTCACCTTGGTGGGATTTGAGCATGGACATGACTTCGCAGAGCATTTCGATGACCATGGCTTCGCTGGATGCGAGCCTGAGCGCGCCATCGTAGGGTGATCGAACGATATTACTGACTTTGTGCTCCAGTTTTGGGTAGATCGGCATCCGCAGGAAGCCAATGTCATCGCAGTTGACGATGTTGGACAGTAATGAGTCCGAATATCGGCCAAAATAGCGTTCAAGAGCAGAGGGCCGGCAATACACGGTCAGCGTCGTATCGCGGACCCCTCCATCTATGTGCTCCGTAATGTCGCATCCGGATGCCTGCCGCCAGATCAAGAGGCTTGGTCCTTGTACCTCCAGCACCTGACCTGATGTGCGGGTGATGCTGAGCTTGCCAGTGAAGCGAAAGTGAAACTCGATGAAACCCTCACCAGGCGCTTCAAGGGGCATCTTGTCACGATAGGTCATATCGCTGATGACCACAAAGAGATCGCTGGCCAGGCGGAGAAACTCCCAGTATCCCTGACCTTCGCGCACGCAGATGTTGAACCGGGCCACGGCGAGTTTGAATGCTTGCCGCTCTAAAGTAATAATCTGGCTGGCGTTGGTGGAAGTGTCAATAACATCAATGGCATCCTGAAGTCGTGACATCCCGCCCACCAGACGGGCGCGCGCAATGGCCGGCCGGTTACCGGTCCCATTGTTGAACACTGACGTTCCGACCTGCATTCGCCGATACTATATCCTTCCGGCGAAGTAATCAAAGCTTCCCCAGCAGTCCCTTGTTCTCTTCAATAGTGCGTTCGCAGCGTCAAACCTACAGTACGCGGACGCTCAATGACCAAATTGGTGATTCCCAGTTCATTGTCGCCGTTCACGATGGCCCGTTTGTCCCAAATATTCTTCACAAATAGGGCCACTTCCCATTTATCGGCCTGAATGCCTACGTGGACGTTGCCAATTTCATAGGAGGGCATGGCAATACCCAATGTCTGGTTGAACTGGGTATTGCGGTCGCCGACGTGCTGCAAGTCGAAGCGGAAATAGCCATCCAGGGCTCCCGTTATGGAATGCAGGTACTCCAGTGAAGCACTCATCGCGAACTTGGGTGTGTAAGGTACGCGGTCACCATCGACGGCATACAGATTTTCCACGTCCTTGGCCAGGGTCGCATCGGTATAGGTGCCGTTCAGTGTCAGGGTCAAGCCACGCACAGGCATGGCGACCATTTCGAGTTCTATGCCTTTGCTATGGACGCGGCCGACATTTTCAGTGAAGTAAAATCCACAGTTGGGCAGATTTTTCAAGGTCTGCACGTCCTTCCAGTCAATGAAAAAGGCTGCGGCGTTGAGTGTCATCCGCTGGTCCAGCAACTTTGTCTTCGCTCCGATCTCATAGCTCCACAGGCTGTCCGTGGCAAATGTCACCGGGGCTTCGCTAAGGCCTATGTCATTGAGATCACCCGCACAAAGGTCGACCGGAACCGGGTCGTTGATACCGCCCAGGCGATATCCTTTGGCCACGTTGCCGTAAATCATCCAGTCATCCCCGCCATGATAGGCAAGGTTCAATTTGGGTGAAAATTTGCTGGCTGACGTACTGTCGACAAGCGTGTATTCACCGCCCTGAAAAAGACCGGCATACCAAAGATCGAACGATTGCTTCCAGTCGAACCAACGCATGCCCAGGGTAAGGTCAAGCGCATCGGTGATTTTGTATGTGGCTTCGCCAAAAAGCGCGTATTGCTTCTGGTTGTTCTGCACGTCACCAGCAAACAACACATCCGTCGGCGCGCCAAACACGCCATGAGGAATGCCAAACATATCCTCGAAACCCGGAACGGTAAAATCCTGCACATAATCTGATTTCTGATTGGCATAAAAAGCACCAAGAATCCAGGTCAGCCGGGCGTCTCCCGGGGAAGTGAGCCGAAACTCCTGAACGAAATCCTTGTTATCCCAGAGAACGCGGTTGGGTTGTGTCACCTGAATGCCGAAGTAGAGCTCGATCAAATCCTGCACGGAGCTCGAGTCGTTAAGCTTGCGGTCAAAATAGGACGAGGATGAGTAGAAATTGGCCCATCCGAGGTTGTATTCCACGGTCAGGTTGGAAATCTTCATTTTGTCCAGGAAAGGCAGCGCGCCATAGAAACTCTGTTGCGGATTTTCCAGGCCCGGGAGATTGATGACGCCCCGGCCATCGTCAAACTTCATGTTCTGGTAAATGAAGTTTGCGGTTATCGAAAGATTCTCGGTAGGGGTAAATAGCGCGGAAGCCCTGACGCCCTTGCGGCTGCTGCTGTTCCAGTCCTTCTTTCCCAGGTAAACGTTGTCGATATAGCCATCATCCCAGTTCGATGTTGCCGTAATTCGCAGAGCCATCTTGTCAGTGACCACGGGTATGTTGACCAGTCCTTTGAGGTCATAAATATCGCCCCCGTGCCCGATCGAGGCGTAGGTGCCTTCCGCCTTGGCTTCCCAACCGGTCAGGTTGGCCCGGTTGGTGATGAAGCGGACACTGCCGCCCATGGCGCCTGCACCATAAAGCGTTCCCTGGGGGCCACGCAGCACTTCCACCCGCTGAACATCGAACAGGTCGAGGTTGGGGTTGAAGTTGGCGAACGATACGGGCATGTCGTCGTAATAAATGCCGGTAAGCGGCTTTTCCTGGGTCGTTTGCGCCGGAACAATCCCAACCCTTACGCCTCGAATGGAAACCTGCGGGGCGCCAAAGCCCTGATCCACCACATCCAAACTGGGAACCATCCGGGCAAAATCCAGAAAATCCTTGGCTCCGGATTGTTCCAGTGTCTGTTCTGTCAGAGCCACGATACTCATTGGCACTGACTGCAAGGATTCCTCAAAACCACGCTTTGAAGCCGTGACGACGATCTCCTCCAGGGCTGAATCTTCCTGTTGAGCCCAGGTGGAGACAGAAAACATGATCCCGCAGGTTGCAGAAAAAGCGGCTATTTTTAGTATTCCGGACTTCGGTCGAATGACTGTGCTTTTTGCTTTGCCCATTTCATGTTTCCTCCGGTAAACAATTGCAACAACCCCACCAGGCACAGGGAGCCCCGTCACATTAAAACATGGATCCCGGTGGCCGGGACCTTGAAAAAAGACTTAAAAATTAGGCGATCGGACAGCTTGGAGCCCTGCGGTGGGCTGCGCGGAGCTGTTTGTGTCGGATCCCGGGCAGATCAAAAAAAGCGAAGTCTGACAGCAGAGCATTGATGATTTTCTATCCGGAAAGCGGACGACTTCCGCCCAGCCAAATGACCAATTGATGGGCGATCAGACCGGCGAGGAACCCGGGAAAGGCTTCCAGCATGTATTGGCTCAAGCCATAGAAACGCCATGCCAGCGTGACGAGCAATGCCGCCATCACGCCGATGGCAATGGCCATTGGCGATGAACGCCATTGCATGACCTTGACAAACATGGCGTAGCCGAAGGTGGCGCCGAGCACGCTGGCCGAAAAGACGATGAGGGTGAATACCGTCGTATTGCCGACGATGTAAGTGGCAAACACGCCGGTGATCACGGTGACCAGAATGGTGACCACAACGTGATAATTGACGCCAAATCTCCGCGTCATCCGCCGGTATAATCCAGGCAGCAAGTCAACGCCGATGCAACTGGACAGCACCAGGAGTTGCGCATCCAGTGTGGAAGCAACCGCGGCAAAAATGCCGGCCACCACGGCACCGGCAAGAATCGGGTGCAAGAAGTCCCGCGCAAAAAGGGGCAGCGCCTGCTCCGGATCGGCGATGTCAGGCATAATTACGGTCATCACCAATCCGAAGAGGGACATGGATATCCACGTCAGTTGCATGAATCCGAGGTAAATCCACTTCGCCTTGATCGCCTCTTCCGGGCTCTTTGTCGCCATGATCCGCACCAGCAGATGCGGCTGCCCCAAATCAAACGTGAAAGCAGATGTGGAAAAGCCCAATACGAATACAGTCAATAACAGGTACTCCTTGCCGCCGCTTATCGACAGGAGTTTTGGATCGATGTCCTGTATGCCCTGCAGAATATGCGCGGGGCCCTGACCCGCATACAAGGCAATCAGGAGCAAACCGACCGTGGTGAACAGCATGATCAATGCCTGCAGGAACTGCGTCGGTATGGACGATTCCAGGCCGCCTTTTGCAGAATACGCGGCCACAACGATACCGGAGGCAATAATGGCATGGGTCATGGAAATATCGAATGCGACCGTGACGGCCTTTCCCGCAGCCAGAAATTGACCTACTGCATACAGACCCAGAAAAACGATGCATATGAGCGCCAGCATTTTGCGGACGACGGGTTCGTTGGTTTGCGGCGAGGAATAGCTGATGAATTCGGGTATGGTTTCGCAGTTGTAGTCTCTGCCTTTTTGATTGATGCGCGCAGGAAAGAACGTCCAGAATATGTAGTCCCCCAAAAACCACCCCAGCGGCATCAGGACGGCCGTCAGACCCATGGTGTAACCGGCCCCGACGGCACCGATCATGACAAACCCGCTGGTTGCGGAGGCCGCACCGCTGAGGGCTATCATGAACTTCCCGTGCACATGGCCCGCCATCAGGTAGTCTTCTGTGCTGTGGCGCGCTTTCCGCCATGAAGAAATATTGCCTGCCGCTACCATCAGTAAGAGAAAGAAACTGAAGCTGAGAGCGATCGCCATGTGCAGGTTTCCGGTTATGGGTGGATTTCAGTGAATTGAAATAGCTGCATAGACTACTACCGTTCTGCCCTGGACATCATCCATACCGTCGCATCGACACCCAATATCTGCAAAATTACAGCGGTTTAAGTGTTTTTCTCGAAAATGAATGTACTACCCTTTCAGGTTGACCGGGTATTCGAGTCTGGAATCGGGAAAGGACTGTGAAAACACACACAAGAGTAGTGGTCATAGGCGGCGGAGTAGTGGGCTGCAGCGTTTTATATCACTTGACCAAACTGGGCTGGCCGGATGTCGTTTTGTTGGAGCGCAAAGAACTGACCGCCGGTTCTACCTGGCATGCCGCAGGTGGGTTCCACACCCTCAATGGCGACCCGAATGTTGCCCGCCTGCAAAAATATACCATTGATCTGTATCGTGAAATCGAGAAGGTGACGGGCGATCCGGTTGGTATGCACCATACCGGCGGGATCAATCTTGCTTCAACGGATGCGTGGTGGGAATTCCTGCAGAACGAAGCCGGCCGGCACAAGGTGATGGGCATCGAATCCGAACTCATCGGCCCTGCGGAGATAAGGGAGCTCTGCCCGATTGTCGATGTTTCCAATCTCAAGGGGGGCATCTTCATGGCGGACGAAGGCCATATAGACCCTTACAGCATCACTCACGGCTACGCGAAAGCCGCGCGGCAGCAAGGCGCGGAAGTATACCGGCATACAAAAGTCGAAGCCCTCAGGCCACAAGCGGATGGAAGCTGGGAAGTGATTACCGACAAGGGGACGATCAGGGCCGAACATGTGGTCAACGCAGCGGGACTTTGGGCGAGAGAAGTGGGTGCAATGGTGGGGTTGCAACTCCCGTTGGTGCCGTTCGAGCATCATTTTCTGATCACCGGGGCACTGCCGAGCCTGATCGGCCGCAGCGGCGAAATTCCGACGGTGGTGGATCTCGATGGGGAAATGTATTTGAGGCAGGAGCAAGACGGTGTGCTTTTGGGCGTTTATGAAACCCCCGCCACGCCCTGGGCCCTGGACGGCACGCCCTGGGACTACGCAGAGGATGCGTTGTTACCCAGTGACCTGGACCGCTTATACGGGGCGCTTGAAAAAGGTTTCCGGCGGTTCCCCGAGGTGGTTGACGCAGGTATCAAGCGCGTGGTGAATGGACCATTCACCTTTTCGCCGGATGGTAATCCACTGGTGGGGCCGGTGGGCGGTGTTCGAAATTATTGGGTGGCCTGCGGCGTCATGGCAGGTTTTGCCCAAGGCGGCGGCATCGGGCTCACGCTGGCTCAGTGGATCATTGACGGACAACCCGACGGCGACGTGTTTGGCATGGACATCGCGCGATTCGGTGACTATGCAAGCCCGGAATACACCCTGGCCAGGGCGACGGAATTCTACGAAAGACGCATGCGCATGACCTATCCGAATGAGTTCTGGCCGGCGGGACGCCCGGCCCGGACGACACCGCTGCATGATACGTTCAATGAGCGTCATGCAGTGTTTGGGGTAAGCGATGGTTTGGAGATGCCGCTTTATTTCGCCCCCACTTCCAGGGAAGCCCGGGAGATACCCAGTTTCCGGAGGTCGAATGCCTTCCCGCAAGTAGCGGAAGAATGTCGGGCCGTGCGCAGTGAAGCGGGAGTGCTTGACATCTCTGCATATGCCAAATACGAAATATCGGGGCCGGACGCCGCCATGTGGCTGGATCACCTGATCTCCTCCAAATTACCGCCCCCCGGGCGAATGCGCCTGGCGCCGCTGCTTGATCCGCGAGGCCGGCTGATGGGGGACCTGACCGTGATGCGATTGGCGGATGACCGCTTCTTCCTGGTCGGTTCCGGTTACCTGCAAAGATTTCATATGCGCTGGTTTCAGAGCCATATAAACGATCAAAGGGTAAGGCTTCGAAACCTGACGGATGACCTCTGCGGTATAGCGGTATCTGGTCCGAAGGCCAGAGAGGTATTGCGGCGCATCGTGAATGGTTCTCTGGCAAACGAGGATTTTGCATTTCTGTCCGTGCACAATTTGGAGGTCGGAAACTTGCCCGCGACCATCGCGCGTGTTTCCCTGACCGGCGAACTGGGCTTCGAAGTGTATTTACCCCCCGAGGCTCTCCTTGCCGAGTATGAGAAGCTGAAAGCTGCCGCCAGGACTGCTGAAATCGGCCTGCGCGACTATGGCATTTACGCACTGCTTTCTCTGAGGATGGAAAAATCCTACGGCATCTGGTCGCGCGAGTTCAGCCCGAACTATACGCCCAGGATGTGTGGTCTCGACCGGTATATCGCCTACGACAAGCCCGATTTTGTCGGCCGTGACGCCGCGCTGCGTGACAGAAATGAGGCGCCGGCGCAAAAACTGGTAACGCTCGAAATTGCTGCCGCAGATACGGATGCCGGCGGTTATGAACCCGTCTGGCTGGGTGAGCATCTGGCGGGTTTCATCACATCAGGAGGGTACGGCCATACGGCGAACAAGAGTCTGGCCATGGCTTATCTGCAATCCGAATTTCTTGCGGATAGCCGGGAGTTCGAAGTATCTATCCTAGGGCAGCGCAGATCCGCAATACTACTTGACGCCCCGGCTTACGACCCGGATGGCACGAGGATGCGTTGACGGCGGGGAGAAATAACGCATGTCGAAGTCTGAACGCACAGCTCGAAGAGGTCGGCAGGATCGGCGTGCGGAACGTTCTCATCCCAAACTCCATCAGATGCCCTATATCCGGCGCAAGATTTCGCTCATGGAACTGGTGGGCGAGGAAGGCCTGGATCTGATCGAAGACAATGCAGAACTGATTCTGGAAGAGATCGGCATGGATTTTCGTAACGATCCGGAGATTCTGGTTCTGTGGAAAAATGCCGGTGCCGATGTGCGGGGTGAGCGCGTCCATATTCCCCGTGGTTTGTGCAAAAAGCTATTACAAAGCGCGCCCTCGCAGTTTATTCACCACGGTCGTAATCCGGCGCGGAGCGTGCAGATAGGCGGTGAGGCGATGGTTTTTGCGCCGGTCGCAGGGGCGCCGTTCGTCACTGACCTCGACAAGGGCCGGCGCTACGGCACACTGGAAGATTTTCAAAACCTGACCCGGCTCGTGCACATGTCTCCGGCCATGCATCACGCCGGGTATTTTTCTTGTGAGCCGACGGACGTCAGCGTGGACGAACGGCATCTTGACCCGATGTACACCCTGTATCGCTACACGGACAAGCCTTCCACGGGCGCGCACGGGCAGGCAAGTCAGGCCGAAGAGTCCATCCTGATGTCCAGAATGGTATTCGGCGATGAATTCGTGGACGAAAACGTCGTGACCATGGTCAACGTCAACGTCAATTCGCCGCTGGTGCTGGACGAAACCATGTTGCGCCTTTTGAAGGTCTATGCCCGGCAGAAGCAGGCTGTGATTATTACACCGGCTGTTCTGAGCGGCGCCATGGGCCCGGTTACGGCCGCAGGCTGCCTGGCGCAATTGCATGCGGAGACCCTGGCCGGAATGAGCACGGTCCAATTGGTAAACCCCGGAGCCCCGGTCATTTACGGTGGCTTCATTGGTTCGGCTTCGATGCAGACCGGCGCTCCTACATTCGGTACTTCAGAAAACGCACATACCTTGATGGTGATCGGACAACTTGCGCGGCGCCTGAATATTCCGGTGCGCAGCGGCGGCGCGCTGACTTCCTCGAAATCTGCCGATGCCCAGGCGGCATACGAAAGCATGCAGATGATGCTGATTTCGGTTTTGTCCGGAGTGAACCTGATGTTTCGCAGTGCGGGCTGGCTGGAGGGCGGACTGGTGACGGGTTACGAAAAATTGATCATCGATGCAGATCGCCTGGTGATGCTGCAGCGCCTGGCGGAAGGAATCGGCCTGTCGGAAAACGCCCAGGCGCTTGAAGCCCTGCGCGAAGTTGGTCCGGGCGGACACTTTCTGGGATGCAGCCATACCTTGAAGAATTACCGCACTGCGTTTCATGAGTCCGAACTGGCCGATACATCCTCGTTCGAGCAGTGGCAGGCGGAAGGCAGCCTGAGTACGGAGCAACGTGCGCACCGGATCTGGAAGCGTATGCTGAAAGATTACGAAGAGCCACCGCTTGACCCGGCTGTCGATGAGGCCTTGAAGGATTTTATCAGACAAAGGAAGGCAAACATAAAACCTGGGGGGTAGCGCAGTAAATGGTTGCTTGCCCCGTGTGGCGGCGGCGCATGGACTGACCGTTGGAATGCATTTTACCGGAGGCTACAGATGACGATTAACAGACGTGGGTTCATGCAGGCAACTAGCGGCCTGGTCGCGCTCAATCTTGCATCCCTGTCCATGGCGGCAGGGCCGGAAGCCCCGGCGGATGAAACATCAGGCCAAGCGGCTTACCCGTTCCAGTTCCGGGAGATTGAGCATACCTGGGTACCCATGCCGGACGGCGTGCGCCTGGCTGCCCGCATCTGGCTTCCGGCGGGTGCGGAGAAGGCGCCGGTGCCGGCGATATTCAATTACAACCCGTATTACAACCACATTCTCACGCGTCCCGAGGACGATGCCCGATTCCCGTACTTCGCCGGTCACGGTTACGCCTGTGTGCGGGTCGATATTCGCGGTTCCGGTAATTCGGAAGGCTTGCCGATGGATGAATATGTCAAGCAGGAACAGGATGATGGCTGTGAAATCATCAAGTGGATCGCCAAACAGCCCTGGTGTTCCGGGGCGGTGGGTATGGAAGGGCTTTCCTGGAGCGGATTCAATTCTCTGCAAATTGCCGCACGCAGGCCTCCGGCCCTGAAGGCCATTATTACGCATTGTTCCACCGACGACCGCTACGCAAACGACGCCCATTACCGGGGCGGCTGCATCGTGGGTGATATGTTCGGCTGGGGCACGGTGTTTCTGGAGATTCAGGGACAACCATCGGACCCGGCCATCACTGGGGAAAGCGGATGGCGCGAACGCTGGTTGGAGCGACTCAACGCCGTCGAATTCAACCTCGGCACCTGGATGAAGCATCAGCACAAGGATGCGTTCTGGAAGCACGCCTCCGTGGATGAGGAATTCTCGCAGATCACCTGCCCCGTTTACGCCATAGGCGGTTGGGTCGATGGCTACACGAATACCGTGGGCCGGCTTTTGGCCGGGCTGAAGGTGCCGCGCAAAGGCCTGATCGGCCCGTGGACCCATACCTATCCGCATACCGGCGTTCCCGGGCCCGCTATCGGTTACCTGGCCGAAGCCAGGCGTTGGTGGGACCACTGGCTCAAGGACGAAAAAACGGGAATCATGGATGAGCCCATGCTGCGTGTCTGGATGCAAAATCATGTCCCCGACCCGGAAATACCCGATGTGCCTGGCCGGTGGGTGGCCGAAGCGACCTGGCCGTCGCCTCGAATTGCACCACAGACATTTTTCCTCAATGATTTGGCTCAGCTTGGCGCCAGCGCGGGTGAGGAAACGCGAGTGGAGCTTGAACCCCTGCAGACGGTAGGTATCGCCAGCGGCAACTGGTGCCCGTCGGGCGCCGGCGCTGCGGAAGGCCTGCGTATCGAAATGGCACTGGACCAACGTCTTGACGATGCAAGGTCCCTGGTCTTCGATTCTGCGCCCTTGGAGGAGGACATCGAAATTCTGGGGGCCCCTGAATTGAATCTGGATGTCGCTGTGGACCGGCGGGTGGCTTACATCGTCGGCGCGTCTCAATGAAGTGCAGCTTAATGGCGCGTCCGGGCGGGTCAGCTACGGTATGCTCAACCTCTGTCACCGCAATAGCAGCGAGTCGCCCGAAGCGCTTGAACCAGGACGCAGATACCGCGTCCGCCTGCGCCTGGATGATGCCGCCCATCGCTTTTCCGCCGGCAACCGTATTCGCCTGGCCTTGTCAACCACATACTGGCCGCTGATCTTCCCCTCGCCGGAACCGGTCACCTTGTCTGTATTCAACGGAACAAGCGAAATGCGCCTTCCGGTACGGACAACATCTCCGGAGGATGGGCACTTGCGTCCTTTCGGCCCGGCCTTCGTTCCTGCCGTGGCAGTGGATACCGTGTGGTCCGAGCCGGGCAGGCGTATTGTGGAGTGGAATGTGGCCGAGAAAAAGCAGGTCATACACCACATTGTCGGTGAGGGGGTTTGGCTGCTCAAAGCGATCGACACCCGGATTTCCGGAGTCGCGAAAATGCAATATGAAATCCAGGATGATGACCCGACCAGCATGATTGCGCGCTACGAATACGTGAACGGGATTGAGCGGGGCGACTGGAAGCCGCGCGTTGTCGGAACCGCGAAGATCACGACAACGCGCACCCATTATAACGTTTCAGGCGAAATCAATGCTTTTCTTGGCGATGACAAGATATTCGCGCGCGTTTGGGATCTGGAGATCGAGCGTGACCTTGTTTGAAACAGGACAAACAGGCCGGATTCGGAAATCTGGCGCCAAAAGGCGTCTCGCTTCGCGGCTCCAGCCTGCGGCTCCATAGAAGTATGCAGCATTATTCACTCTTGAATCTCGCCAGGCAGGCCATGGCCGGGCACACCGGATGGCAGCCGGCCTGGCGCAGTCCTGAGCCGAGAAAGCAATACGAAGTGATAATCATCGGTGGCGGCGGGCACGGATTGGCTACCGCGTATTTTCTGGCAAAAAGATACGGTATCCGTGATGTCGCTGTGCTGGAGCAGGGATGGCTGGGCGGCGGCAACACGGGTCGCAACACCCAGGCAGTCAGATCGAATTATTTCTATCCCGAAAGCGCCGCGTTCTACGAGCATTCGCTGAAACTGTACGAAGGGCTCACCACGGAGCTTAATTTCAACCTCATGCTGAGTCAGCGCGGCACCTTGATGCTGGCGCACAGCGATCACGACCTGGAACTGATGCAGCGGGCCGTGAACGCGTCCTTGCTCAACGGCATCGATGCTGAACTCGTCAGCCGGGCGCAAATCAGCGAACTGGAGCCACTGATCAACCTTGAGGCGCGCTTTCCCGTGCTCGGAGGTTATCTTCAGCGTCGCGGTGGCATCGCGCGGCATGACGCTGTGGCTTGGGGATTTGCGCGCGCAGCCGATGCTTTGGGCGTCGATATTATCCAGAACTGCAGGGTCGAGGGATTCCACATCAGCGATCAGAAGGTGCATGGCGTGAGGACCTCGCTGGGTGATATTTCCGCACATAAAGTCGCTTTTGCTGTGGCGGGGAACTCCACGGCGATGGCGCGAATGGCGGGGATTCCGCTGCCCATTACCAGCATGGCCCTGCAAGCCATGGTGAGTGAGCCGATCGGGCCCGTGCTGAACGGCAGCACCGTATCCGGTGCGATACACATGTATGTGAGCCAATCGGACCGCGGTGAGATCGTGCTGGGCGGGAGCGCGGACATCTATAACTCCTATGCGCAACGTGGCGGTTTCAACACCATCGAGGCCAACGTTTCGGCGCTGCTGGAATTGTTCCCGCGTTTCCGGCGCTTGAAACTGATGCGCCAATGGGCCGGCACCGTCGACATATCGCCCGATACCAGCCCCATCCTGGGCAAAACGCCCCGTCGATAACCTCTATATCAACTGCGGTTGGGGCACAGGCGGATTCAAAGCCATTCCGGCGGGAGGCGACACTCTGGCTTATACCATTGCCAACGATGAAGCCCATCCTTTAATAGAAGGCTTCGGCCTGGGGCGATTCGATCGCGGCGCGCTGGTGGACGAAAGTGCGGCTGCGGGCGTGGCGCACTAGGGCAAAGGCGAATGTTACAAATCAAATGCCCCTGGTGCGGTGTGCGCGACGAGGACGAATTCGTCTTTGGTGGTGAGGCCGGCAGAAGCATGCCGCAGGATCCGCATTCTGTCTCCGATAGCGACTGGGCCGCCTACCTGTTCAATCGAACCAACCCCAAAGGTCCTCACCTGGAGCAGTGGCAGCACCGCTTTGGCTGCCGGCAGTGGTTTGGCCTCGAGCGCGACACGCTCAGTCACGAAATTCTTGCCGTCTTCAAAATCGGCGAGTCCCGTATCCGCCGGGAAGAGTTCGTGAGCGTCCAGATGTTTCGACAATCAAGGGGCGGCCGGATCGACCGGGAAAAGCCGCTCAACTTCCGTTTTAACGATGTCGTTTACACCGGATATGCGGGCGATACGCTGGCGTCCGCCTTGCTTGCGAACGGCGTGCGCCTGGTCGGGAGGAGCTTCAAGTTTCATCGGCCGCGCGGCATATTTTCTGCCGGCATAGAAGAACCGAATGCACTGGTCACCGTTGGTTTGAATGGCCTGGAAGAGGCCAGTGTCCGGGCAACGGTGCAGCCGCTTTACGAAGGGTTGGTAGCGCGCAGCCAGCATTGTTGGCCCGGTGTGAATTTTGATCTTGGCCGCATGATGGATTTTCTGTCCGGTCTGTTTCCCGCCGGCTTTTATAACAAGACATTCAAATGGCCGGACTGGCGCTGGTATGAAGGGTTTATCCGCCGTGCAGCAGGTCTTGCCGGCTTGCCTCCCGCCGCAGATCCGGATGTCTACCTGCACAAAAATGTCCATTGCGATCTTCTGATCGTTGGCGGCGGCCCGGCCGGTATCGCTACGGCGCTGGCGGTTGCTGGCAGTGGCGCCCGCGTGATCCTGGCGGAGCAGGATACCGAATTGGGCGGCAGTTTATTGTGGCAGCAGGAGGACATGGGTGGGCAAAGCAGCGCCGAGTGGTTGCGCCAGTCGGTGGATGTATTGAAAAATTCCGCCAACCTGACGCTGCTTTCGAGAGCCACCGTTTCTGCGTATTTTGATCACCATTACCTGGTCATAACGGAACGGCTGCGCGAACAGGTGCCAGTCGATTCCAAACAACCCAGGGAGCGGCTTTGGAAAGTAAGAGCAGAAAAAATCATACTGGCCACAGGCGCGCATGAACAACCGTTGTTATTCCCCAATAACGACCGGCCCGGGATCATGCAGGCATCGGCGATTCGGCATTACCTCAATCGGTATGCAGTGAAGTCCGGTAAGCGGATTGCCATAGCCACGAACAATGACAGCGCCTATCAGACCGCCCTGGACCTCAAAACCGCCGGCGTAAACGTAGCCTGTGTCGCCGATACAAGAACCAATCCGGTCAGTGAGTTGGTACGGAAGACCCGCGAGCAGGGGATCCCCGTTTTTCTGAGCGCCCTGGTATCCGACACAAGCGGCGCCAAAGGTATTCGTTCCATCCGGATCGGCACCCGTGACAAGGACAATGCCGCACTTTCCGAAACGGCGACGATCCGCTGTGATTGCCTCGGCGTTTCCGGCGGTTGGCAACCGGTGGTGCATTTGCTCAGCCAGGCTGGCGGCAAATTGCGATGGGATGAAATGCAAGGAGCATTCCTCCCTGATGCCGTACCCGAATATATTCAGGTCATCGGCGCTGCTAATGGAACACGCATCCTGGCACAAACCCTGGATGCGGGTTCAAAGGCAGGCAATTCAGTTTTGAGTTCTTTGGGATTCTGCAGTCAATCCAGCTTGAAAGTTCCGACCCTCGAAAATGCGGTACCCAAGCGCTCAAAGGCAGAACGTATTCTGGTGCCCGTGAAATCGCAGAAACAATGGATCGACTACCAGCACGATGTGACCTTGCGTGACATAGACATCGCGGTCTCCGAAAACTTCATATCGGTGGAGCACCTGAAGCGGTATACCGCGGCGGGCATGTCCGCGGATCAAGGCAAGACGAGCAACATCAACGCGCTGGTGGCACTGGCCGCGCGCACCCATCGATCTCCCGGAGAGGTGGGGACGACGACGTTCCGTCCCTTCTACACGCCGGTGACGATGGGCAGCATCGCTGGACAACGTCACGGGCGATTCTACTCCCCCTTGCTGCGCACGCCGATGTATCACCGGCATGTGAAAATGCACGCTTCATTTCAGGACTATGGTCCGTGGCGGCGTCCCGGATGGTACCCGCAAGGGTCTGAGGACAAGCAGCAGGCGATAGCGAGGGAAGTGAGAGCAGTTCGGCAAGCGGTGGGTATGTTTGACGGATCGCCACTGGGCAAGATCGAAGTGCGTGGAAAGGATGCAGCCACTTTTCTGAACCGCATGTATGTCAATAACGTAGCCACCATGCAAGCAGGCAGATCCCGTTACGCACTCATGACCAATGAGAACGGCGTCATCATCGATGACGGGATCCTGTGCCGTTTGGCCGATGATCATTTCCTGGCACACACATCCAGTGGCGGCGCCATGCGTATCTATGCGTGGATGGAATCCTGGCTGCAGGGAGAATGGCCGGACCTCGATGTGTTACTGACTTCCGTATCTACCGAGTGGGCCAATATCGCCGTATCCGGCCCCCGGGCGCGTGAACTCCTGGCGCGACTCGACCTGGACCTCGATCTTTCAAACGCTGCATTTCCGCACATGGGTATCCGGGAATCCCGGATTGGCGACGTTCCGGTACGTATTTTGCGCGCCAGTTTTACCGGCGAGAACGGCTATGAAATCAATGTGCCGGCGGATTTTGGCAGAAGCCTCTGGGATGGAATCCTGGATTTGGGGCACGATCTCGAGGTAACGCCCATCGGTCTGGAGTCACTCAATGTCATGCGTACCGAAAAGGGCTATTTGCACGTCGGTAGTGACACCGACGGGACCAGCACGCCATTGGATATAGGCTGGAAGTCAGCCGTCGAAAGGAAAAATGAATTCTTCGTCGGCAGAAGGTCCATGTACCGGCCGCAGCAACAGCGTGAGGACCGTTTGCACTTTGTCGGTTTGGCCCCGGTGGGAGCCGCGCAGGTCATAGCGCCGGGCGCACATGTCGTTGCCGCTGATTTTGTCCGGCCGCCTGCTCCGACTCAGGGCTATGTAACCTCGGCTTGTTATAGCCCAACGCTGGAGCGCCACGTCGCCCTGGGCTTGGTGCAGCGAGGCCGGGAACGGCTCGGTGAGGAGATCAGGCTCTTTCACAATGGTGCCACTCAAAAAGCCACCATCGTGCAGCCGGCTTTTTATGATCCAAATGGAGACAGGCTCAATGCTTGAACTACAGCCTGATTGCGCCTTGGCGGGTGCCGATGACAAGCCCCTGGTTTTCGAGCGCAACCGCGTTTCCATCAGGGCAATGCCGAGAATCAACAAGGTAAAACTGCAGATCTCCCCACACGGACAATGGGATCATGCTGTACTCGAGCATGCGGTGGGATGTGAGCTGCCCGATAACCCAAATGCACTTGCAGAAGTCAGTCCGTGCGCTTTCTGGCTGTCACCATTTGCATGGTTGCTGGTCTCCCACCGCCTGACCGCAGAAGCGCTACATCAGAAGATCGAAGGTGTATTGGTTAATGCTACTTTCGCATTAAACGACCTGACGGGCCGCTACGCCATAATGGAATTGAAAGGACAGGGGGTTCGCGAAGTGCTCATGTCGGCTTGTGGCGTCGACCTCGATGGGAGTTCATTCCAACCGCAGCAGTACAGACTTACGCGTTTGGCGGGTTTGGCGGTCATTTTAAGCTGCCATGGAACCGCCGATACGTTCCGGCTGTTGGTGGACAGAAGTGAAGCGCACTACCTGTGGGATTGGCTGGAAGCAAGTTGTCAGCGGATCCATAACCATTAAGAACTGCGTTGCCGAATTCGACAATCCGGCAGCGATTGCTGAGGCCATGGTCCGGGATGTCTGATCAGTCGTGCACACGTGAAGGACAGTAGCGCCGTATGTGTTAATTTAAACCAACATCGAGAGGAAGAGATCAGATGCGCAGGAAATTTTATATCCCAGGTTGCGGACTGTCGCTTGCTTTGGCCCTGGTTCTGGCGTTACCGGCCTTGCCTGCCGATGAGGCGAATGAAGCCAAAAATACAGGCTCGGAGCAGGCCGAAAGCGGCAAGCCCGATGCTCCAGGGGAACTGCTCGATGTTTTGCACGTTCGTGAGATAGCGAGCTTGCATGAAGCCGTTCCGGTGGCCTTGAGCGACGGCACAGTGCTGTCCGCAAGCATCATCGTACCCAACGGCGCGTCCGCCGATTCGAAGCGTCCGGTCATTCTGATTCAAAGCCCCTATGCGCCGGTCAATGAGATCAGCATCGACCCGGAAACGCCCGTGCTCACCCGCCTGATCAATGAAGGCTATGTGGTGGCCATTGTCAATGTTCGTGGCACTCAATGGTCAGAAGGGGAATACCACTGGATGAAAGGCGCGCGTCAGGATGGACTGGACACGCTGAATTGGGTCACAGCCCAACCCTGGTCCAACGGCAAGGTCGGTACCATTGGCTGTTCATCCAGCGGCGAAGTCGAGATTCCACTGGCGATGGCCAATCCGTCCGCGCTCAAGGCGGTGGTGGCCATGGGAGCAGCAACGGCCGTGGGTGTGATTCCCGGCCTTTCCGACCAGGGCGATTTCTATATGGGTGGCGTGCCTTCGTTCGACTGGGCATGGTGGTATCACGGCAATGGGTATATCCATCACCCCAAGCTCCCGGGCGGCATTTCGCAGGCCGAGCGTGCGGCCTTGTCACGCGCGTTTAATTCCGACTCACGCTACGAAGGCGAGGATCTGAGCTGGGCGGATCACCTTCCCAGCCGTGAAATCCTGGATGCGATTGGCTCGCCGGAAACGGAATTCAACAAACTTATTACGCTGAAACCAAACAGCCCGGAATGGCAGGAGTACGACTTCCTCAATGAAGGCCAGAAAACGACGGTTCCCATCCTCCACATCGATAGCTGGTACGACACGATAGAAGCCTACGGCACGACAAGGATGTATCAGTATCTTTCCGGCAATTCGCCGGATCAGTACCTGGTCATGGGCGCCAGTTCGCATTGCCGCGAAGGGTCGGAATCCGAGAACACCCTGGTGGGTAAGCGGCCGGTCGGGGACGCACGCTTCGATTTCACGAGCGTGATCGTGAAATGGTTCGATCACTGGCTAAAGGATGACGGCCGGGGTGATGTCGATATGCCGGCCGTCCAGTACTATTCCATCGAGTCCGGCAATTGGGTGTCCGCAGACGGCTGGCCCGTGAAAGCAGCGGGGCGCAAGCTCTATCTCTCCAGCGGCGGGCATGCCAATTCTCTGTCCGGCGACGGGAAATTGATGGACGTGCCGCCCGGGTCGGAGCCGCCGGACAGTTTGATTGACGATCCCATGCACCCGGTGCCGACGCTGGGCGGCGGCTGCTGTACGGATCTCGTCTCCCTCGATCAGACCGAAATCGAGCGGCGGATGGACGTTCTGGTCTATACCACAGCACCGTTCGAGAAGCCGGTGGAAATCGCTGGTTATCTCAGCGTCACACTTTATCTTTCATCCTCCGTGCCTGATGGCGACATCATGGTGAAACTGGTGGACGTCTATCCCGATGGTACGGCATATAACATTACCGATGCCGCTCAGAGATTGCGATACCGCGATGGCATCTTCAAGGAGGCCTTGATGTCGCCGGATCAGGTCTACGAGGTCACTGTTGGACAGATGGTGTTCGCTTCGCACTTTGCGCCCGGCCATCGCATTCGGGTCGAGGTCGCGGGCACGAACTTTCCGCAATATGAGCGCAACATGCATACGGGCGGCCGGAACTTTGACGAGACGGAGCCGCTGGTAGCTCATCTAAAACTCTACCATGACAGGGAACATGCTTCGTATCTTCACTTGCCGACAGAGAAGTAGCCTGAATATGCACAAGAATTCGATTCGGTATGGGGTCCGAGCCTGATCAATGAGGCCGCGCCAGCACGCGCACCGGCACGTCAAGACCGAATTCAAAGGAATCGTAGTACAAGCGCTCAGCGGGCAGGCCGTGATGCAGGAAGTTGGACTTTGCCGCATCGATCATGGCCGGCGGGCCGCTCATATACACGTCGAAGGCCGATAGATCCGGATGCTCTTCCAATACCGCATCGTGCACCAGGCCTTTGAAAACATCCTGCGCGGGCTCAACACTGGCCTCGGACAACGCGCGCCGGTAGTGAATATGCGGATAGGCTTTGGCCCAGGCGGCCGGTAACTCATCCAGGTAGAGGTCAGCCGGGGTGCGTGCGCCCCAATAAAGATAAATCTCACGCTGGTCGCCATTCTCGAGCAGATTTTCGACCATCGACTTGAGCGGGGCAAAGCCGGTACCGCCACCCATCATGATCAGAGGCCGTTCAGGATTGTCGTTGCGGACAAAAAAATTGCCCAGCGGGCCTTCAAAGCGCAAGATGTCATGTACGTTAAGCTGGTCAAAAACGAAACCGGTGAAATCGCCTCCTTCGATATGCCGGATATGCAATTCGATCTCATCCTCCAGCGAAGGACAACTGGCAATGGAAAAGGCCCGTCGCTTGCCCCCGGCCAGCAGCACATCGACGTATTGGCCAGCGAGGAATTGCAGGCGCTGGGCTTTGGGCAGTTTGAGGCGCAGGCGCACCACGTTGCTCGACAGGATGGTCTTCTCGATCACGCGCGCAGGTAATTTGCGCACCTCGATGTCGCGTACCGCCTCGATTTCCCGCACCGCGATCTGAAGATCTTCCAGTGGCTCGGCCTGACACATCAGGGCCTGGCCTGCGGCGATCTCGCTCCGCTCCAGCGCCAGAGGCGGGTGAAAAGGGTAATGCACCTCACCCTTCTGGACCAGGCCCTTGCAACTGCCGCAGGTGCCGTTCTTGCACGAATAGGGCAACATCACCCCTTGCCGTAACGCCGCCGAGAGGATGCTCTCACCCTGGTTGACGACGAAAGACCGGTCGCCGCCCGCCAACACCACCTGGAACTGCTTCAACGGATTCTCCGCGGAAAAACGGGTATTCTCCCTGAAGCAGGCGGAAATTCCAAAATTCAGGCAAATTCCCTGACCGGGAAAAGAGGAAACTGGAAGTGAGAAGCTCAGCGGCGGATTTGCCGATGTCCCTGGAGGTTGAAACAGCGTGAGCAAGTGGTCCGGGTCCTGGCGTCTGGTTTACCGCGTTCCGTGGATCATCGGGCACCTGCTGCTGGGTCTGCCGCTGACGCTGCTCAGTTTCCTGCCGCCCGGCAAAGCCATCAAAATCCGTGGCCGCAGTTTGAACGAATTCATGCTGTGCTGGTGGGCGGCAAACATTTGCCGGATTTTTGGGGTTCGAAGGCGCGTGAGTGGTCATTTTGCCGAAGGCCCGGTGCTGATCGTCGCCAATCATATTTCGTGGCTCGACATCCAGTTGCTGCACAGTATTTCGCCGATGGGTTTCGTGGCCAAAGCGGAGATAGAGCAATGGCCATTGGTCGGCTGGCTGGCGCGATTCGGCGATACGGTTTTTCATCATCGGGGCAGCCATGATTCCGCCAGCAGCGCGGTCGGCGCCATGACTGAGCGGCTCAAAGCCGGGCGCAAGGTGGCGGTCTTTGCAGAGGGTGGTGTCTTGCCGGGTGACGGGATCAAGCGCTTTCACGCACGCCTGTTTGCCGCCGCAATTGACAGTGCCACGCCGGTGCAGCCGGTGATGCTGCGTTATATGCGCTCGGGGCAAAACTACCGTGAAATCAGGTTTACGCCGGGAGAACAGTTCCTGACCAATTTTTTTCGCGTGTTACGCCAACCGGCTTGCATCGCCGAGGTCATGATTCTTCCGGCGATCAACCCCGAAGGCAAACTGCGCCGCGAACTGGCCGGTGAGGCGCAAGCGGCGGTGGAAGCCGCATTCGGCAGCGAAATGCCGCAGTGATCAAGACCCTGAATGAGTTTGTGCCACCGCTCGGCTTACGCAGCCCGCACGTGCAATCCCTGCTGAGCAGCAGCCCGATCCGGCGCCGGGTGGTGCGGCGCTGGTCGGCTTCCTTGCGTGCCGCGGAGCAGCCCTGGGTGCTCGATGGCGGTGACGGGGTGCGTTTGCAGGGGTTCTATTCGGCACAGACGGATGCGGGCAAGGGCAGCCATGGCTCTCGAGGGCTGGTCGTGTTGCTGCATGGCTGGGAAGGCAGTGTCAATTCCAACTATGTTCTGTCGAACGGCGCACGCCTCTACGCGGCCGGCTTTGACGTATTCAGGCTTAATTTTCGCGATCATGGCGAGACGCATCATCTCAACCCGGGGATCTTCCATTCCTGCCGGCTCGAGGAGGTCATCCGCGCTCTGGCGGACCTGCAAGGCCGCTGTGGCTCCCGGCCCTGGTGCCTGGCAGGCTATTCCCTGGGGGGGAACTTTGCCCTCCGCGTGGCTGTGCATGCGGAACGCGGCGGCCTGAAGCTGGGCCAGGTGGTCAGCGTTTGTCCGGTGATTGATCCAGCCGTGGCCATGCACGCGATGGAGCAGGGTATCCGATTCTATGAGCGCTACTTTGAGCGCAAATGGTCGCGCTCCCTGGAGATCAAGAAAAGGAGTTTCCCCGAGCTGTATGGCGATGCCGGTTGGGATGATATTCACGGCCTGCGGGCACGCACCCATTACCTGGCGACCCGCTATGCCGGTTTCGCGGATGCAGACAGTTATTTCAGGGGCTATTCCATTGCCGGGGATTACCTGACCGGCCTGAACGTGCCGGCGACGGTACTGACATCAGCAGACGATCCGGTGGTTCCGGTTGCGAACTATTACCAGCTTCCCGCCAACCCGCAGCTTGAGCTGCTGATAACCCGGTACGGTGGCCATTGCGGTTTTCTGAAAAACTGGAAACTGGAAAGCCTGGCGGAGGACTTGATCCTGGAGCGGATGCTGCGCGCCGTCGATTGGAGCGGGTGAAGGGAATCGAACCCTCACTAAGAGCTTGGGAAGCTCCCGTTCTACCATTGAACTACACCCGCTTTTTTGCCAGAGCTTTTACATGGGCACGGGCCGAGGTGGCCAGTGCTTCCAAATTATAGCCCCCTTCCAGCACTGAAATCACCCGCCCGCTGCAGGCCTTTTCCGCGAAGGCGCAGATGGCGTCAGTAATCCAGGAAAAGTCATTGTCCTTAAGCGTCAATTGCCCCAGCGGATCGAGTTCGTGTCCATCGAAGCCGGCGGAAACGAGGACGATATCGGGATCAAATGCATGTAGCGCCGGCAGACCCAGTTGCGACCAGGCCTGGCGGAATTCCTTGCTGCCCGAGTTCGGTGCCAGGGGCAGATTCAGTATGTTGCCGCAACCGACCTCCTCAGGGTAGCCGGTGCCTGGGTACAGCGGCATCTGATGGCTGGAAACGTACAGAACTTCGGGCGATTGCTCGAATATCGCCTGTGTTCCATTGCCGTGGTGAACATCGAAGTCGAGAATTGCCACCCGGTCCACCGGGTGCATGGCTAAAGCATGGCGGGCGGCAATGGCGACGTGATTGAGCAGGCAAAAGCCCATCGCCAGTGCGGCTTCCGCATGGTGGCCCGGGGGGCGGATTGCACAAAATGCGTTCCGTGCCTTGCCGGCAAATACCTGATCGACGCCAAAACAGGCGGCGCCACTGCCGCGCAGGGTGGCGTTGATGGATCCGGGGGACAGGAAGGTATCGGGATCGACCGGCACACAGCCCCGTTCCGGCTCCGCCTCCACCAGTTTCTGCCAGTATGCACCATCGTGTACGCGTTCGACCTGCTCGCGGCTTGCCAGCGGCGCAGGCAGCAATGCCGTACCGGGAATATCGCTCACCGCGTCCAGCACGGCCCGCAGGCGCTGGCTGGATTCGGGGTGATGCGGCCCCGGGTCGTGCGCCAGACAGTCATCATGGTGCAGGATCAGCGTTTTCAACAAGGTATTCCTTTTTATCTCGGCCATAGCTGGATGACAGTGGTTTCCTTGACTTCCTCCATCACCACATAACTGCGCGAGTCACTGACGCCCGGCAGCGCCAGTATTTTTTCGCCCAGCAGTTTGCGGTACTCATCCATGTCTTTCACCCGCGCTTTGATCAGGTAATCAAAATTTCCGGAGACCAGATGACATTCCAGTATACCGGTTAGCTTGCTGGCCTCGCGGCGAAAATCGCTGAACGCATCGGGCGAATTTCGCAACAAACTGATTTCGACGAAAACCAGCAAGCCGGCATCGACCATTTTGGGATCCAGCAAGGCCGTGTAAGCGGTGATGTAGCCGTCCCTTTCCAGCCGGCGTACGCGCTCCAGGCAAGGCGTTGGCGTGAGGTTGACTTTTCTGGCCAAAGCCACGTTGGAAATACGCGCGTCCGCCTGCAGCAGCGTCAGGATTTGCCGGTCCGTGCGGTCCAGCGGGCGCGGTTTGTGTTTAATTGTATTGCCCATATCAGCTAAAAATAACGTAAAAATCAGAACTTATCACTATAAAACTGCTAATTTCAGGAGAAAATGCCGGTAACAACGCTATAAAATTAGCACATCAATCCAAACTGGGGTTTTACGATGAAAATCGGGGTGCCAAAGGAAATCAAGAATCACGAATACCGGGTCGGCCTGGTGCCGGCTTCCGTGCATGAATTGACCGCTCGTGGTCACGAGGTGTTCGTCGAAACCCTGGCTGGCGCGGGCATCGGTGTCCTGGACAGTGATTACGAAGCCGCCGGCGCAGTCATCCTGCGCTCCGCTGCCGAAGTCTTCGATAATGCCGAAATGATCGTCAAGGTCAAAGAACCACAAGCCGTCGAGCGCGCGCTGCTGAAAGAAAATCATACCTTGTTCACCTATCTCCACCTGGCGCCGGACCCGCTACAAACCGAGGAGCTGGTGAATAGTGGCGCGACCTGCATCGCCTACGAAACCGTCACCGATGCAGCAGGGCAATTGCCGCTGCTTGCCCCCATGTCCGAAGTGGCCGGCCGCCTGTCGATTCAGGCGGGTGCCTGGTGCCTGGAAAAGGCCCATGGGGGTTCCGGAACCTTGCTCGGCGGCGTTCCCGGGGTCGATCCCGCCAAGGTGGTCATCATCGGCGGCGGGACGGTGGGTTTCAATGCCTGCCAGATGGCGGTGGGCATGGGCGCCCGTGTCGTCGTGTTGGACCGCAGCACGCGTGTGATGCGCTACCTGGATGCCATTTTCGCCAGCCGCATGGAAACCGTCTTTTCCAATGCCCATTCCATCGAGCGTCACATCACCGATGCCGATCTGGTCATCGGTGGCGTGCTGGTGCCCGGAGCTGCGGCGCCAAAACTGGTAACCCGCGAACACCTGGCCTTGATGAAGCCGGGGTCGGTGTTGGTGGATGTGGCGATTGACCAGGGCGGATGTTTCGAAACTTCACACCCCACCACACATGCCGAACCCACCTATATTGTCGATGGCATCGTGCATTACTGCGTGGCCAACATGCCTGGCGCAGTGCCCCGTACATCCACCTTTGCGCTGAACAATGCCACGCTGCCGTTTGTGCTCGCGCTGGCGGAAAAAGGCGCCAAGCAGGCCATGCTGGACAATCCACATTTGCTGCATGGTCTTAATATTCATCATGGCATGGTGACGTACGAAGACGTTGCGCGTAATCTGGGGTATGACTATGTGCCGGCCCCGGAAGCGCTGGAGCACTAGCCGCATTGGAATATTAGCCGTATTGGAATTTCCGCGGACGCTGCAGTTGCGCCTGTTGCCTGGATAGCCTTGTTTCCGTTACAGTCTCCTTCCAGTGTCTATTTTATTTAACACGCGCCCATGCCGGTGAGTCGATGAGTGTACAAGTCGGCCAACAGCTCAGAGCCGTCAGAACCGCATTCGGCCTAAGCCAAAGGGAGCTGGCCAAAAGGGCAGGCGTCACCAATGGAATGATCTCGCTGATCGAGCAGAATCGCGTGAGCCCATCGGTGGGTTCTCTGCAAAAAATACTTGCCGCGTTCCCGATGACCATGGCGGAGTTCTTCACCCGCGACATGCGCGGACCGGATGAGGTGGTTTTTCGTGCCGCGGAGATGCCGGACATGGGCACCGGTTTGATCGAATACCGCCTGCTCGCTGCCACCCGGCGCGACCGCAAGATGTCGATTCTCAGCGAGGTTTATCAGGCGGGGGCCGATACGGGTGTGGACCTGCTGACGCATTCCGGTGAAGAGGGTGGAATCATTGTGGAGGGCGAACTCGAACTGACGGTTGCCGGCAAGACCTGGACACTGGGCGTGGGTGATGGTTATTACTTCGACAGCCGCTTGCCGCATCGTTTTCGCAATACCGGAGACGTGCCTACACGCCTGGTGAGTTCCAATACGCCACCCAGCATATAGCCCGCATAACGTATTCTGAAGATGTCTACCGCCATATACCGTAACCCGTTCACCTTCCTGGAGGCGCCCTGGTACCGGGATTTACCCCAGGCCGATGTTGTCGTTAGCGGCATACCGTTTGACATGGCGACTTCCGGCCGCGCCGGCGCCCGCTCCGGTCCTGGCGCCATCCGCCAGGCCTCCAGTAACCTGGTCTGGGATTCGCCGCGCTGGCCGTGGGATTTCGTGCTGGGCGATAAGTTGAGCATCGCCGACGGCGGCGATGTCGACTTTCCCTATGGTGAACCGCAGACCGCAACCAACGCCATCCAGGACCATGCGCGGAACTTGCTCGGCGCCGGCAAGACCATGTTGACCTTTGGCGGCGACCATTACGTGACACTGCCCTTGCTGCGGGAACACGCCAGGGTGCACGGCCCGTTGGCGCTGCTGCATTTTGACGCCCACACCGACACCGAGGGTTCCGGAACAGCCTTCGATCACGGTGCACCATTCCATCATGCCGTGGTGGAAGGGCTTCTGCTGCCGGAGCATTCCGTGCAAGTGGGCATACGCACCGCCTACACTGTCGAAAACCATCCGTTTACGGTGCTCGATGCTTCCTGGATCAATGAGAAATCGGTGAAGAAAGTCATCCGCCGAATACGTGAGGTGATCGCCGGGAAACCGGTCTACCTGTCTTTCGATATCGACTGCCTCGACCCCGCTTTTGCCCCCGGCACCGGCACGCCGGTCGCCGGCGGCCTGAGTTCCGACCGGGCAATACAAATCGTTCGCGGTCTGCAGGGACTGGACCTGCGTGGTATGGACCTGGTGGAAGTGGCGCCGGCTTATGACCATGCCGAATTGACTGCTCTGGCGGCTGCTACACTGGCGCTGGAAATGCTCCATATCCGCGCATGCTGCCCGTCAATCCCCAAGCGCAAGAAGCGCGCACGGACCTCATGATCGCTATGCACGCACCACTTTTCGAGAAATCAACATGAATTTTGAAGAACTGAAGACCTGGCTGCTGGATAACAGTATCACCGAGATCGAGTGCCTGGTGCCGGATATCGCCGGTATTGCCCGCGGCAAGATCATGCCGGCGAAAAAATACCTCAGGGAAGAAAGCATCCGGCTGCCGGAAAGCCTGTTTGGACAAACGGTGACGGGTGAATGGCCTGATGATGATGTTTACTACGACATTATCGACCCGGCAGAAATTGACATGGACGTGCAGCCGGATCCGGACACGGTTCGCCTGGTCCCCTGGGCGCATGAGCCCACCGCGCAGATCATTCACGACTGCTTTCACAATGATGGATCGCCGGTGCCGATGGCGCCGCGCAATGTGCTTAAATCCGTGTTGAAGCTATTTTCAGACGAGGGCTGGAAACCCATCGTGGCCCCGGAACTGGAGTTCTTTCTGACCGAGATCAACAAGGACCCGGATTACCCGCTGGAGCCGCCCACCGGCCGTAGCGGCCGCAAGGAAACCGCGCGCAAGTCCTATGGCATTGACGCGGTCAACGAATTCGATCCGCTGTTCGAGGAAATGTACGACTACTGCGAAGCGCAGCAACTGGTCATCGACACGCTGATCCATGAAGAAGGCGCGGCGCAGATGGAAATCAACTTTGAACACGGGGACGCATTGGAGCTTTGTGATCAGGTGTTTCTGTTCAAGCGCACCATCCGCGAGGCGGCGTTTCATCATAAATGTTTTGCCACATTCATGGCCAAACCCATGGAAAGCGAACCCGGCAGCGCGATGCACGTGCACCAAAGCCTGGTTTCGCTGGCAACCGGTGACAATGTTTTTACCAACAGTGGCGGCGAGCCATCCGACCTTTTTCGCTGGTTCATTGGCGGCCAGCAAAAGTATATGAACGCTGCAACACCTTTTTTTGCGCCGAACATCAATTCTTACCGGCGGCTGGTTCCGGGCGGGTCTGCGCCAATCAATTCCCATTGGGCGGAAGACAACCGCACCGTGGGGCTGCGCATTCCGCTCTCCGATGGCGCCAACCGCCGCGTCGAGCATCGTGTCAGCGGCGCAGACGTCAATCCGTATATCGCAATCGCCGCGATGCTGGCGACCGGTTACATGGGGATCAAGAACAAAGTGGAGCCAAGCGCCGCCGTAGTCGGCAGCGCGTACCATCTCAAGCATGCATTGCCCCGCACCATCGAAGAAGGCTTCCGCTACCTGGACGACTGTGAACAGCTTATTAAAATTCTCAATCCCCGGTTCGTCGGCCTGTACAAGGCGGTAAAAATGGCCGAATACGTCGAGTTTCAGCAGGTGATCAGCTCCTGGGAGCGGGAATACCTGCTGTTGAATGTGTAAATTACAGAGGCGTTGATCATCTCTTTTTGACGGCCGTTATTTTCTCGCCCCCACTGCACTGTTTCGCGCCATGAATGCACCGCTATGGTTCCCTCATCTCTCGCTGGCCAGGGTTCTGACTTGTAACCATATGTTTTTATTGACGATATAATTTGGCACAAATTCTGCTTTAAACACTCCTGAACATTATCCACTACAGCCCAGCAGCCGCTGGAGGAATGGCACAGGAGAACGTCAATGTTTAGAAAAGCCGTTGTATTTAGTGCGATCGCAATTGCCGCTTTTGGTTCGGATACGGTACTGGCAAGCCCTCTTTCGGCAAATATCGGCTATAACAGCGAATACATTTTTCGCGGTATTCCACAGAAAAACTCTTCTGCGTTCGCCGGCCTGGATTTGAGTGCTGGCGGGTTTTACCTTGGCACCTGGGGCGCGGATGTGGGCGATGGTTTGGAAATCGACTACTACGGAGGCTACGGTGTCGAGGTCGGTGACTTCAGCCTCAGCGCAGGCGGAACCATTTACACGTATACCGGGGATTTTGACGATACCTACCAGGAGTTCAATTTCTCCGCCGGCTACGCTTTCCTGACCTTCGAAGCGGCGGCCGGTGAGTACAAGAACTTCGGCGGTCCAACGCTCAAATACCAGTTCTATTCGGTGACAGCCGAACACAACGGTTTCTGGGCCAAGGCTGCCGGGTTCGCGGACGACTTCGACGGAAATTACTATGAAGTCGGTTACGGCAACACGCTCACCGTCGCCGATACCGACCTGTTCGATTACAGTCTGGCGGTGATCTACAGCGACTCGACGCTGCTCGGTGGAGACTCAGACACCAACCTGGTGTTGACGCTGACCAAGAACTTCGATTTCTGATCGATCGCTGAACCTGGTTCGGCCAAACAAAGCCCGGTCCCAAACAGGGGCCGGGCCGTCCTGTTCGATATAAGTCCCGCAAACTTCCTCAGTACAAACGCACCCGCACAGAAACGCTTCGCCCACGGCAGAGGAGAAGCTGCCGTGCAATGCCGCAGGTAGCGCGCTCGTTCCCCCTTCCGAGTTATTTGTCATCAGATATTCAACATTCTTGTCAAAATAAAGCAAAATCCACTAGAAATAGTCTGGCTTTGTTCAATATAATTAACAACCGGAATTTGCGATACTACCCATATTGAGGATGAATTCATGACAGTCTCCGCTGCGTCCCTCGACGCCTACTGGATGCCGTTCACGGCCAATCGGGATTACAAGAAAAAGCCCCGCATCATCGTCGGCGCCGAAGGTCATTACTATCACACCGAGGACGGCCGCAAAGTCTACGACGCGTTTTCCGGCCTCTGGACCAGTGGTCTCGGGCATTGTCATCCGAAAATCGTCGCGGCGGTGCAAAAGCAGGTGGCCACGCTGGACTATGCCATGGGTTTTCAGGCTTCTCATGACAAGGTGTTCGAACTGGCGGAAAAGGTCACCGCACTGGCGCCGGAGGCGTTCACACAGATCTTCTTCACCAATTCCGGATCAGAGTCGGTGGACACGGCCCTGAAGATCGCGTTGGCGTATCACCGGGCGCGGGGTGAAGGGCACCGCACGCGCCTGATTGGGCGCGAGCGAGGCTACCATGGCGTCAACTTCGGCGGCATGTCGGTGGGCGGCATGTCTCCCAACCGCAAGGCGTTTGGTTCCAGTCTGCTGCCATGCGTGGATCACCTGCCGCATACGTTTGATCTGGCACACAATGCGTTCAGCCGCGGTCAGCCCCAATGGGGTGCGCATCTGGCGGAGGATCTGGAGCGTCTGGCAGCGTTGCATGATGGCGGTAATATCGCGGCAGTCATCGTCGAACCGGTGGCCGGTTCAACCGGCGTATTACCGCCGCCGGTGGGTTATCTCGAACGACTGCGTGAGATCTGTGACCAACACGGCATCCTGCTTATATTTGACGAAGTCATCACGGCTTTTGGCCGCGTTGGGCAAGCCTTTGGCGCACAACGGTTCGGCGTTGAGCCCGATCTCATCACCATGGCCAAGGGGTTGAGCAACGGCGTGATTCCAATGGGTGCGGTGATGGTACAGGACAAGGTCTACCAGGCCTTCATGCACGGACCCGAACAGGCGATCGAGCTGTTTCACGGTTATACGTATTCGGGGCACCCGGTCGCCGCTGCCGCGGCACTTGCCACCATCGAGGTCTATACAGAAGAAGGCACCTTCGAAACGTCGCGTTCACTCGAAGCCCATTTCGAGGAAGTTCTTCACTCGCTGGCGGATCATCCACTGGTCAGGGATGTGCGTAATTTCGGTCTTATGGGCTCGGTAGAACTGGAATCCCGGCCCGGCGCTCCGGGCGCGCGGGGACTGGAGGTCCACAAGACCTGTTTCTGGGAACAGGACCTGGTGATGCGCAACGGCGCGGACACATTGCAGTTCGCGCCGTTTTTGAATTCAAAGCCCGATGATATGAGCCTGACGATGGAAAAGATACGCAAGGTACTTGATGGCCTTGACTGAACATCGCTCAGTGGCCGGAGGAATGAAAACTACAGCCCGAAACTGGAACGGGCAGGTAATGAGAGGAAAAACCGAATGAACACTCAGGCTGCAAAAGTCAGCAACCCGGTCAAAGTGGTGGGGCATTTCATCGATGGCCAACAGGTCACAGGCGAAGGGCGCAGCCAGGATGTCTATAACCCGGCAACAGGACAGGCAGTGCGACAGGTGGCGCTCGCCGGCAAGCGAACCGTAGAAGCGGCCATCGCTGCGGCCGCCGCCGCGTTTCCGCAATGGCGCGACACGCCGCCCATGAAGCGGGCACGTATCATGTTCCGATTCAAGGAATTGCTGGAGCAGCATGCCGGTCAAGTCGCTGCGCTGATTACCGAGGAGCACGGCAAGGTGTTGAATGACGCGCACGGCGAATTCATGCGCGGCGTGGAGATCGTCGAGTATGCCTGTGGTGCGCCCGAATTACTCAAGGGCGAACACAGTAAAAACGTTGGTCCGGGCATCGACAGCTGGAGCGAATTTCAGCCGCTGGGTGTGGTGGCCGGCATTACGCCATTCAACTTCCCCGCCATGGTGCCGATGTGGATGTACCCGATGGCCCTGGTTTGCGGCAATACCTTCATCCTCAAGCCATCCGAGCGCGATCCGTCGGCGCCGCTGTACATTGCCGGACTGTTAAAGGAAGCCGGTCTGCCGGATGGGGTTTTTAACGTGGTCAACGGCGACAAGGAAGCGGTCGACACTTTATTGCACGATGAACGGGTTGAAGCCGTGTCGTTTGTCGGCTCGACTCCGGTGGCCGAGTACATTTACCGCACCGGGAGCGCGAATGGAAAGCGGGTACAGGCGCTGGGCGGGGCCAAGAACCACGCCATCGTGATGCCGGACGCTGACATGGACAACACGGTTTCGGCCCTGATGGGCGCGGCCTATGGCTCCTGCGGCGAGCGTTGCATGGCCATTTCCGTGGCCGTCGCCGTCGGTGAGGAGACCGGCGACACTCTGGTGCGCAAGCTCAGCGAGCAACTCGCCGGGCTGAAGGTTGGTGCCGGCTGCGATGACACAAATGACATGGGTCCGCTGATCACCTCACCGCACCGCGAAAAGGTCCGGGGTTACGTGGATCTGGGTGTGGCCGAGGGGGCGGAACTGGTCGTCGACGGCCGTGCTTTGAGCCTGGCGGATCACGAAGGGGGCTTCTTTTTTGGCGGTACTTTGTTCGATCGCGTGCGGCCGGAGATGAAGATCTACCAGGACGAAATCTTCGGTCCGGTTCTGTGCGTGGTTCGGGTCAACAGCATGCAGGAGGCCATGGACCTGATCGACGCCCATGAATATGGCAACGGCACCTGTATCTTTACCCGCGATGGCGAGGCGGCGCGTTTTTTCAGCGACAATATCAAGGTCGGCATGGTCGGCATCAATGTGCCCCTGCCGGTACCGGTGGCGTATCACAGCTTTGGCGGCTGGAAACGTTCCCTGTTTGGCGACCTGTTTGCCTATGGGCCGGATTCGATCCGTTTTTACACCCGGCGCAAGACCATCACCCAGCGCTGGCCGGCGGGCGGCGTACGCGAAAAGGCCAGATATACCTTTCCCAGCAACAGTTAGCAGAAAGGGGTCAGAGTAAACAGGGGCCGAATCAAAGGGGTCAGAGTAAAAATTCTTCGAAGGGAGATGAAGCCTTGGAGTTGCTTTGAGAATTTTTACTCTGACCCTGCTTTGATTTTGTTTACTCTGACCCCTTTTGTCCCTTTTGTGCCAGGCCCCTAGCGCCTGTCCCCGTGCACCCACAAAACTTCCTTGCCCCCATCTGCGCGGGCGAGGACTCGTGCAGCGACGAAAAGCAAATCCGACAGCCGGTTCAGATAACGGATGGAAGCATCGTTGACCGCCTGTTCATGCGCCAGGCTGACCACGCGGCGCTCGGCGCGCCGTGCAATGGTGCGGGCGAGGTGGCAGCGCGCGGCCGCCTCGGACCCGCCCGGCAGGATGAAATCTTTCAACGCCGGCAGGTTGGCGTTGAAGGCATCGAGGTCGTGTTCCAGTTGGTCGACATAGCTGTCAGGTATCACCTGGGTTCCGGGTATGCACAACTCCCCACCCAGGTCGAACAGTTCATGTTGTATGCGCAGCAGGCAATTGCGGATGTCTTCCGGCAAGCTGGCCGCCAGCACCATGCCGACCGCGCTGTTCAACTCATCGACCGTGCCATAGGCCTCGACCCGCAAGCTGTCCTTGTCTACCCGCGAGCCGTCACCCAGACCGGTGACACCCTTGTCTCCGGTGCGCGTATAAATTTTGGATAAGCGATTGCCCACGGGGCAATTGTACGGGAAAAGGATGGGGTCACCAACGCAGGTAGATATGCGAGCGCTCATTCAAGGCGTTGCGCAGGATTTCCCAATTGGGCATCAGTCTATCCAGCAGACGGTAGAAAGCCGGGCCGTGGTTGTGTTCCCGCAGGTGACAGAGTTCGTGGGCGATCACGTAGTCGACATATTGCGGCGGCGCTTTCATCAGCAACGGGTTGAGCGTGATCATGCCTGCAGTAGAACAGGTGCCCCAGCTGCGTTTCATCCGCCTCAACTGCAAATTCAGCGGAACGCCCCGCAGCCACCAGGCACCCGAGGCAATCATGAACATGCGTTGGTAAAAGTACAGTTGCGCTTGCTGGCGATACCAGCGCCACAGGATTTCGCGCACTGCCTCTTCACCCCATTCCCTGACATGAACTTCGATGCGATCGGTCCGAAGCGCAACGTGGGGTCGCGTCTGCGGGTCGCGGGAAATGTCGAGCGCAAGGCTCCGGCCCAGGTAATGGTGACGCGCGCCCTGGCGGTAGCGCACCGGCGATATGCCCCGGTTTCGCTCGACCACCTGGCGTCTCAGTTCGACGATTTGATCATGCATGTCCGACAGAACCAGGTGAATGCTTTTGCTGCTGCTGCGCAAAGGTGCCGTCACTTTCATGCGGCCGTCGTCTTCGAAGCGCACATGGATGTTGCGCCGGACCGACCTTTTACGGATCAGGTCAAAGTCGATTTCCCTGCCGCCAAGAATATAGTGTTCTGTTTTCAATGACATAGATCTGGCTCCCGTAAACCACCAGGAAATTGAAACGACACGTCAGGGTCCGGGCAAAGCCGAGAAACGCCAAGCCATGAGGTAAATTCGTCCTCGCCAATTTATATAGCAGATCGGCGGATTTTGAAAGCCCATTGGTGAAATTATTTTGCCGGCGTTCAGGTGATTTACTTTGGAATGCCGGCCGACAGGGGAAACCATTCGCGCACAGCCAGCAAATTGACCCGAGAAGCCCCGCCATGAGCCTGAAAAACCTGACGAAAACAGAGAACCGGTCAGGTCAGGACAGGCTGAAGGATTCGGACTGCTCCAATGAGAGCAGGTACTTTTTACGCCACAGGCCGCCGCCATAACCGGTCAGCTTGCCGTCGCTGCCGACCACGCGGTGGCAGGGGATGATGATGGCGATGCGGTTATCGCCGTTGGCCCGGCCCACGGCCCGCACCGCGTCCGGTTGACCGATGCGGCGAGCGACGTCGGCATAAGAGCGCATCTGGCCGTATGGGATTTGCAGCAGGGCCTGCCACACCTGTTCCTGGAAAGCGGTTCCGCTGGCTTGCAAATCCAGGCTGAAATCCCGCAGGCGCCCTTCGAAATAGGCATCCAGTTCGTTTTGCACGGTATGCATCAGCGGATGTTCGCCCGGCAGAAACACACGGCCCAATTCCTGGCGCAGCCGCTTGAGCTGGGTGTCCAGCATGCGCCGTTCGGCGAATTCCAGCAGATAGAGTCCGCGATCCGAGACACCCATGATCATCGAACCCAGTGGCGTTGCGGCGCGATTGATCCAGATACAGGATTCACGGTCGACGGCGGTCGGCGGGTGACCGAACACCAGTGAAAAGGCTTCGCGAAAACCGCTTTCCGATTCATAGCCGGAGTCCAGAATTGCGCTGGATACCGGCGCGCCGAGCTGGATCTGGCGCAAGGCGACGCCGAGGCGGCGCAGGCGGCTGTAGGCATGGAAGGTCAGTCCGTGGTTGGCAATGAACCAGCGCCGCACGGTCGAGGGGTCCACGCCAAGCTGGCTCAGATCCTGGTCATGCCAGCGCTTTGATGGATCTGCATCCACCGCTTCCATCAGTTGCGGCAGCCAATCCGGGTCCGCATCGCCCGCGTGCAGGGGCTTGCAGCGCTTGCAGGGCCGGAAACCAGCCGCCAACGCTTCGCGCGCCAGCGCAAAGAACTGCACGTTGGCGGCATTCGGCGTGCGCGCGGTGCAACTGGGGCGGCAAAACACGCCGGTAGTGGTTACTGCGGTAAAAAATATCCCGTCGAATTCGGGGTCGCTGTCCCGCATGGCCTGCAGCAGGGTTTCGCGCGGTGGAAGGGTCATGACTGAAATGTAAGCTAATCTCGGGTGCGACGCCACCGGAAACTGGGCACGGATTGGTTTTGCCCACAGGTAAGGCACGCATTCGCGCGTCTTTGACAATGGCCATGAGTTCCGTGACCATGAACGTTTACTCCGAACAAAAACACCGTCCCAGTGTCCTGTCCCGCAAATAACTTTGACAAGTCGCGCCGGACTTTTCGTTCCTGGCAAGGCGCGAGGACGCAGTGTGGCAGGCCCCACACAAGGACGAGCAACACCGCCAGGGGCGAAAAAGACCAGCGAATTGGTGAAGGTATTTGTGGGACAGGACACTAGTGGCGAACAACAGTAAACTTGATGGGTAAATGCGACAGGCGGTGAATCTGTGGAGATAGCGGTATTGGGAGGTGGCCATGGCTGCCATGCAGCGGCGGCGGAGTTGGCGGAAAAAGGGCACCGTGTGCGCTTCTGGCGGCGCGATGCCAAAGCGCTGGAGACGATAACCTCATCCGGTTGTATTCGCCTGAAAGACTTCAGGGGAGAGCGGGATGTTCCGATTCCGCTGGTTACGGATGACCTCGCGGCTGCCGTGTCGGGGGCCGCGCTTATCGTCATTCCTTTGCCTTCCACCACCCACGATAGCCTGGCCCGGGTTCTGGCTCCGTACCTGACCGACGGCCAGGTGATTTACCTGCCGCCGGGCACTTTTGGGAGTTATATCTTTGCGAGGGCGGTCAGGGAATCAGGTACTGGCGCCGATGTATCCGTTGCCGAAACCGGCACGCTGCCTTATCTGGCGCGCCAGCATGCGCCGGGTGACGTGGTGATTTCGGGCTATGGAAAACGGCTGCCAACCGGCGTATTTCCCGCCAGAAGCAGCGAGCATGCCTGGTCGGTCATCTCCCGGGCATATCCGGCGATGGAAAAGTGCGAAGACGCCTTGTCCGGCGCGCTGATGAACGCGGGCCCGATCATTCATCCGCCCCTGATCATGATGAACGCCGGTCCACTGGAGCATTTCGATCACTGGGATATCCACAATGAAGGAACGCAGCCGGCCATCCGTCGCGTCACCGATGCGCTCGACGCGGAACGGATCGCACTGCGCGAGGCGCTGGGGTACGGCGCGCCGCACTTTCCATTGGCGCATCATTACGCCAGTGAAGGTGAAGAATGGATGTACGGGCGCGGCGCCCACGAAAAGCTGACCGATTCCGGGGACTGGCGCGAGCATATCGCGCTGACCGAGCACCGCTACATGATGGAGGATACGCGTTTGGGTTTGTCCCTGATCGTCTCTGTAGGCAGATGGGCGGGCGTGCCTACGCCCATTGCGTCCGGTTTTCTGGCGATTGCCTCCGCAATTGTTGGGCGTGACCTGTACCAGGAGGGCCGAACCCTGGAATTGCTTGGCCTTGACGGCCTGAATCGTGAGCAGATGGCCAGGTTATTACGCGATGGGATGGTCTCGTGAGCGGTTTGCCGGTATCGGTTGGCCTGCTCGGTGCCGGGCGAATGGGCCGGGGAATTGCGCTTTCCTTCGCACTGGCGGGTGCCAGGGCCATCCTGTTCGACCTGAAGAAACGGCCGGCCGAAGAATTTGCTGCGCTCAATGAGCAAATCAGTGAAGAAATTCAGACCGAGCTGGGTTTCCTGGCGGAGATCGGATTGTTTGATGGCCGCTACCTGGCTAACATATCCGGGCGCATTTCGGTGGTGGCGGCCGGCGATGCCGCCCACGCCGCGGCGGATATAGCCCTGTTTTTCGAAGGCGTGCCCGAAGTGCTGGCCGCAAAGCAAGCCTGTTTGCGATGGGTCTCGCGGCATGCAGCCGCAGATGCGGTCATCGCTTCAACCACCTCTACCATTGGAGTGGACGAGCTGGCCGGTTTTGTCAGCCACCCGCAACGATTTGTCAACGCCCATTGGCTCAATCCGGCACACCTGATGCCGCTGGTAGAGGTCAGCCGGGGTGTATCCACATCCGATGAGACCCTGGGGCGCCTGCTCGCCTGGCTGGAAGCGGCCGGGAAAGTACCCGTGTGCATGAAAGCATCCCCGGGTTACATCGTACCGCGCATACAGGCGCTGGCCATGAACGAAGCGGCCCGCCTGGTGGAGGAGGGGGTCGCCAGTGCGGAAGATATCGACAAAGCGGTCAGAGTCGGATTCGGGCTTCGCTTTGCGATCCTGGGCCTGGTGGAGTTTATCGACTGGGGCGGCGGGGATATTTTGTATTACGGCAGCCAGTATCTTGCCAAAGCACTGGACAAGGAGCGCTTCAAGACCCCGGCCATTGTCGAGGAAAACATGCACAAGCACCGCAACGGCTTGCGCGACGGGCTTGGATTTTATGATTACCGCAACATCGATGTATCTGCTTATCGCAAAGCCCGTTTGTCGAGCTTTGTGGGTATCCTGAAATATATGAATCTTGCGCCCAAGCCGGACACGTCGAGCACCCCCCTGGTTTGATTTTAATTGCGCTCGATCAGGAAAAATCATCCGTATTGCAATATGATGGCTGGATCGCTGGGGACAGCCCCTGCACGATTATCAATCCTATCTGGAGAATGAAGGTATGAAATATCAGAAAAATGAGGCCAAGGCGTGGGCCAGGGAACATCTGCCGGGTATCGGCGGCGGCATCATCCAGCCTTTGAAGTCGGATTACAGCATTGACTATGACGGCATCGGGCCATGGATCAACCGTCAGATCGAGATGGGCGTGGATTCCATCATTTGCGACGGCGCCTGCGGGGAGTGGCTGACCTTCACGGTCGAAGAACGCAAGAAGATTCACAAAGTGGCGGCGGAGATCGTCAACGGCCGCGTGCCCCTGATCGCCAATACCTCTCACCCCAGCATCATGTCGGCTGTTGAACTGGCGCAGAACGCCCAGGACGTTGGCGCCGACTTGTTGATGCACTCCACGCCCTATTGCAATGCCTCATCCAACGACGGGGTGTACCGCTATTACAAATACCTGGCGGACCGGGTGGATATCGGCATATGTCTGTACAACACCAAGCCAACCGGCTACCTGCTGTCACCGGAATTCATCAATGAACTGGCGGAAAAGATACCCAATATCTGCGGCATCAAGCAGGGCATGGGGAGCATCGATCAAACCCTGAAGGCGTATAAACTGGCGGGCGATAAAATCGTCGTCGGCGACCCCTTCGAGGACTACTGGCCGGAACAGATCCGCTACATGCCGGATACGGCCTTCCAGTTCTGTAACTTCGCTCCGGCGCTGTTCCAGACACCGGAGAAGCCCCGCCTGGTGCAATATACCCGTCTGCTCAAGCAGGGTAAGCGGGAGGAGGCGATGAAGATTTACGACGAACTGTGGCCGCTGCGTATCCTGTTTCATGAAACCCAGGTGGCGAGCCTGATGGGTAAAGGTGTGTTCCCGCTGACGGCGCTGAAGTACTGGGCGGAAAAACTGGGTCTGCCCGGTGGGCCGGTCAGGCCGCCGTTTGAACTGCTCACCGACTATGAACGCAATGCCGTCGATACACGCCTGAAAGAAGCCGGGCTGATCGACTGAGTCTTGGCCGGCAAACACCCACACTGCGACGCTGAGACACGGCCATGATCGGGTTTGAGTTAACGGACGAACAAAAGCAGCTACAGGAAGTCGCGCGGCGCTTTGCCGAAAGCGAGATCAAGCCGGTCGCGGCCCAGGTGGACAATATCACCGATCCGCGGCAGGCGTTCCCGAAGGAGGTCATCCGTAAAGGCTTCGAGCTGGGGTTTCATTCGCTGCTGATACCGGAGCAATACGGCGGTGTCGGCGCAACGCCGCTGGAATACGCCATCTTGCTGGAAGAACTGGCGGTCGGTGATATCGGCATGGCCAACGCATTTCACGTGGTCATGTCGATGTCGGAAATGATCTCCAAGAATGGCACCGAGGAACAATGCCAGCGCTGGCTGGTACCGGTGGCCGAAGACACCAGCGGCGCCTACCTGATGTGTTTTGGCGCGACCGAGCCATCGGGCGGCACCGAGATCTTCTGCCCGCTGCCGGACCCGAAACTGGGAACAAAAACCCGAGCGCGAAAAGACGGCGATGATTATGTGATCAATGGCCGCAAGCTGTACTCCAGCAACGCCGGGGTGTCACAGTTGTATGGCTTGCTGGCCCGGTCGGATACCTCCAAACCCAATGCCGAATCCTGCTCCGTGTTCTTCTTTCCGGCCGATACCCCGGGGTTTTCCGTCGGCACGATCGAGAACAAGATGGGGCACCGCGCCTCGATGAATGGCGAGCTGATTTTTGAGGATATGCGGCTGTCGAAGGACAACCTGCTGGGCCAGGAAGGCGGCGGTTTTGAGACCATCAATGCGATCTATGACACCAACGGCGTCGGCACCGGCTCGATGGCGGTCGGCGTGGCGCGGGCGGCGTATGAGATGGCGCTTGCCTATGCCAAAGAACGGGAAATCTGGGGCCAGCCCATCGGCCAGTATCAGGCGGTCGGCAACATGCTGGTGGATATGAAGGCGGATCTGGAGATGGCGCGGTTGATGGTGCGCCGGATCGCCTGGCAAAGTGACAAGATCCCGTGCGGAGGGTAAACTGCCGCCCAATATGGCCAAGGTATATCCGGCCGAAATGGCGCGGCGGGTGACCATAAATGCGATGCAGATCCTGGGCGGTGTGGGCTATATGAAAGACTGCCCGGCGGAAAAATATGTGCGCGACGCGATGGTGCTGCCGATCATCAGCGGCGCGAACGAAGTGCTGAAGTATTTCATGTCGCAAAGATTATAGGACACCATTGATGAGTCTCAATGGTTTGTTCACGCCTCGCTCGATTGCCGTGTATGGCGCTTCCGCCAGCGGCTCGCGCAAACTCGGCAATATCCTGCTGGCCAATGCCGTCAGCGGTGCCGGTAACGTAGTGGCCGTCCACCCGGAGGCTGAGACCATCGATGGGGTTGCCGCGATGGCCTGTCTTGACCGGGCGGTCGATCTGGCGCTGATCTCGGTGCCGAGTCATCGGGTAGAAGCGGCAGTCGCCGATGCGGCGGCGGCGGGGACGAAAGCCGGGTATCGTGTTGTCATCCGGTTTTGGCGAGACGGGTGCGGCAGGCCGCGCGGTGCAGGACCGCATCGCCGCGCAGGCGCGCGCGGCCGGAATGCGGCTCGTCGGCCCCAATTGCATGGGGGTCGTCAGCCACCTCGGTGACGGGCGCTGGCTGAATGGATCGTATTTCTGGGCGGTCCCGGAAAATGCCGGAGGCTTATCCTTTGTCAGCCAGTCCGGCGCCTTTGGCGGGATGTTTTTTGCCCACCTGCGCAGCAGTGGGCTGGGCTTGTCCCGTTTTCTGAGTGTCGGCAACTCCGCCGATGTATCGGTCACGGATGTGCTCGAATGGCTGGGCGAGGATCCGCAGACGACGGCGATCGGTCATATTCATAGAAGGCTTCGGCGACGGGCGCCGTTTTGTCGAGGTGGCGCGCAAGGTCACTGCGCACAAGCCCGTGGTCGTGCTGAAAGCCGGCAAAATGGCGGCTGGCGCCAAAGCCGCCGCCAGCCACACCGGCAGCATGGCGGGCAGCCATGCCGCGGTGCAGGCCGGGCTGCGTCGCGCCGGGGTCATTGAAGCGCCAGATACGGAAACGTTTTTCGATGCCATGGATGCCGCCGCCGTGGGGCTGACCCGCAAAGTTGTCCGTGACATCGCCATTGTTACCATCTCGGGCGGCCCCTCGGTTCTTGCCGCCGACGCTGCCGAGCGTGCCGGACTGAGGCTTCCTTCACTGGCGGAGGCGACACTGGAGCGATTGCGCGCACTGGTACCCGCGTTCGCGGCCCTGGGCAATCCGATTGACCTCACGCCCCAATGTCCGCTGGACAATTTCATACCGGCCATCGAGGCGGTCTACGCCGATGCAGCAGTGAAAGGCGTCGTGGCGATCAATTGCGGGCTGGACTTTGCTCAGTTCGGCAGCGGTGTGGCCCGCGGCGTCGCCAGCACCGGCAAGCCCACCACGGCTTTCGTGCTCGATGCGCCGGGCGTTGAAGCCGAGTTGGCCGGTGCCGGTGTGTTGCGATTTGCCTCACCGGAACGCGCTGTCGCGGCATTGGCGGGGTATTCCGGGAAATGAAAACTCTGAGCGAATGGGACAGCAAGCAGCGGCTCGGCAAGGGACTCCCGCGTCCGGCAGAAGCCCTGACCAGATCGCGCCTCGAAGCAGAACAATTCGCCGCCACGATCAAAGGCCCCATGGTGGCCAAAGCATCCGGTGTTGCCCACAAAACCGAAGGGGGTCTGGTACGGCTCGGTCTTAAGGCAGCGGATATCGGCGATGCCTGGGATGAACTTGCGGCTGCCGGGGACGGCAGCGTCTTGATTGCCGAACAAATCAGCGCTGAGCTGGAACTCATTGTCGGCGGCTACCGTGATGCCGCCTTTGGGCCGCTGGTCACGATAGGCATCGGTGGCGTTGCGGCGGAGATATTCGGCGACGTGGTGGCCATCCTCGCCCCGCCTGAGGAAGGCGAGGTTGCGAAGGCAGTATCGCGGCTTACGGGCAAAAAACTGCTGCGGGGAATTCGGGGCCGGCCGCCGGTTGATCTTGTAGCGCTTGGCCGGATTGTCGGCGCGGTTGCCGATCTTCTGTGTACAGACCCCATGGTGGCCGAGATCGATTGCAACCCCGTGATGGTGCGCGATGGCGCCCCGGTCGTGGCGGATGCGCTGGTTGTATTGAACGAGGCACGGGATGGAGCATGACCCGTATCTGCTGAAGTCTTGCCCAATGGAAGTTACACTAGTTCAAGGTACCGCAGCAGGATGGCAAGCAGGAGCCGAGGTTGATCGATGTCCGAAATTGAACGCTATCTGTCACCGCATGATCTGGACGACGCCCTGAAAGCGATGGCTGAAGGGGATGTGACCGTCGTTTGCGGCGGCACGGACCTGACCCCGCAAACCCAGGCGGGTACGCGTGAATATACCCGCACCTTGATGAATATCCGCCGTGTGGAGGGTCTTGCCGGAATTGCTGTAGCCAACGGCAGGATCAGGATCGGCGCCCTGACAACGGTTACCGATCTCATGCAAGACGAAGTGATCAATGACTGTGCCGCGGTGCTGGTCGAAGCCGGCGATCATTTTGCCAGTGATCAACTGCGCAATGCCGCTTCTCTTGGCGGCAACGTCTGTAACGCTTCGCCGGCCGGCGACATGATCATTCCCCTGCTGGTATTGGACGCTGCGGTCGAACTGGCCTGCTGGCAAGATGGCGCCGCGCAAACACGGCTGGTGCCATTGCAGGAATTTTTCACCGCCCCGGGAAAGACCGTCAGGCAGCCCACTGAGTTATTGACAGCAATCGTGTTCGACAAGCCGGCGGATGATTTTGTCGCCCGTTTTCGCAAATCCGGGCCGCGTCCTGCACTGGAAATATCGACGGTGTCCATCGGCATCGGCGGCAATCTGAACAAGGGTGCATTGAATAACGTGCGGGTGGCCATGGGTTCTGTGGCGCCGACGCCGATACGCGCCCGCAGCGTGGAAGCCACGCTGGAAGGCCAGCCGCTGGATGCCGGTCTAATAGAGGCCGCAGCAGTCAGCGCTGCGCAAGGATGCCTCCCCGATCGACGATGTCCGCGGCAGTGCCTGGTATCGCGATCACCTTGTTCGTGTATTCACCGAAGAGGTTTTAAATGATGTCCTTGAAAAAGGAAATTAATTTCACGCTCAATGGCCGCGCGGTTGCGGTGACCGTGCCCGTGACCATGACCACGCTGAACATGTTGCGTGATCGTCTGGATCTGACCGGGACGAAATACGCCTGCGGTGAGGGGGAATGTGGCGCTTGTACCGTCCTGCTCGACGGCCGTACGATCAACAGTTGCCTGATGTACGCCGTCGATTGCGACGGGCGCGAGCTGATCACCATCGAAGGGTTGAAAAGCGAACACGCCCTGCACCCGATGCAAAAGGCCTTTGTCGACTTTGGCGCCATTCAGTGCGGGTTTTGCATGCCCGGCATGATCATGCAGGCGGTGTACCTGGCGGAAAACAATCCGGGCCTCAGCCGGGACGACATGCGGCGCGGGCTCGAAGGCAATATTTGCCGGTGTACCGGCTATACCAAGGTACTGGATGCCGTGACTGCGGTAGTTGGTTCCGGCGAGTGAGGTATTGATCATGGATCAGAAAGTTGTTGAAGCGCATATTGTAAAAACCTCCCTGATCGGTCAGCGGGTCAGAAAGCCGGATGCTCCCGACAAGGCCACCGGTAAAACCCGCTATATCAACGATATGGTTTTGCCGCAGATGTTGATCGGCAAGGTCCTGCACGCCGGGCGCCCCCATGCCGAGATCGTCAGCATCGACACCAGCGCGGCGGAGAAACTGCCGGGCGTGCACACGGTGCTGACCGGCAAGGATTGTGCGGGTCTCAAATTCGGCTTTGTGCGCGATAACCTTGCATTGAAGGACAAGGTCCGCTGTGAGCACGACGAGGTGGCGGCGGTTGCTGCCGAAACAGAAGAGCAAGCCGAGCAGGCACTGCGCCTGATCAAGGTGGAATACAGGGACCTGCCGGGTGTTTTTTCTCCGGAAGACGGGCGCAAGCCGGATGCGCCCCTGATTCACGATAACTTTCCTGAAAACAAGAGTCTTCATTTCGAGTTCAGACATGGCGACCTGAAAGCGGCCGAAGCGGCGTCAGACTTTATCGTGGACACTGTTTTCACAGTGCATCACGTGACCCATTGTTGCATGGGGACATCCTGCGCCATCGCCGATTTCGACAGCAACGGCAAGCTGACGATCTGGTCGCAAACCCAGTACCCGTATAACTACAAAATGGATCTGGCGCCCGCGCTGGGCATGCATCCGGGTGATATCCGGGTGATCCAGCCCGCAGTGGGCGGCGCCTTCGGTTCCAAGCTGGATGTCTATCCCTACGAACCGATCGCGGCGCTGCTGGCCAGGGCAACCGGCCGCCCGGTAAAGGTCCTGTACACCCGTGAGGAGGAATTCCAGAGCGCGCCGACGCGGCAACCGGCCGTCATTCACATGCGCAACGGCTGCACCAAAGATGGCACCTTGACGTTTCGCAGTGCCGATGTCTTGCTGGACAATGGCGCCTATACCTCCTGGGGGCCGACGATCCCGGTGGTGATGATGCGCACCACGTCCGGTCATTACCGCGTGCCGGTGGTGCATTTCGAGGCCCAGGCGATCTACACCAACAATCCCTACGCCGGTTCATTCCGGGGTTACGGCAATGTGCAGACGACTTTTGCCACTGCCCAGCACATGGACATGCTGGCGGAGAAGCTGGACATGGACCCGCTGGAGTTCCATCTGAAAAATGCGCAGAAATCCGGAGAGACCACGCCACAAAAGGCCTTTCTCAGGGAATGCGCCCTCGATCAATGTTTGATCACGGCGGCCAAAGCCTGTGATTACACGGTCAAACACAAGAAATATGCGCAGGCCAGAACACAGCCCGGCCGTTACAAAAAAGGTATCGGACTGGCGTCCTCGATCCACAACGCCGGCGGCGCCAAGATCCACAAATCCGATGGTTGCGGCACGATACTGAAAGTGGACGATTACGCCCGCGTCATGGTGATCACCGGAGCATCGGAAATCGGGCAGGGCATCGATGCGGTGATCAACCTGATCGTGGCGGAAGAACTCGGTGTGCCTCTGGAGCACATCACCATCGTCAACAACGATTCGGACATAGCGCCCTGGGATGTCGGCGTGCATGCATCCCGAACCACCTTTATCGCCGGCAACGGAGCCCGCCGGGCGGCGCAGCAAAGCCAGGGCACAAATCCTGGATGCGGCATCGAGGTTTGTCGACATACCCGCGGCGGAACTCGATCTGCGTGGGGGCTTTGTCGTGCAGGAGCCGTACGGGACCAAGGTCATCAAACTGGAAAAACTTCTGCGGCAAATGCATTTCCAGCCGGTGCCTGAACTGGTCATGGTGTCGGACTACTACGAACCCAACAGTCAGCCGGAAGGCGCCGATCATATTTCCGATCACTCCGCGGCCTATGCCCATGCGGTGCACATTGCCGAAGTCACCGTCGATACCCAAACCGGGGAAGTGAAGGTGGACAAGGTCACTTCGGCGCAGGATGTCGGCCGGGTCATCAATCGCATGGGACTGGAAGCTCAGATCGAAGGCGGTATCGCCATCGGTCTGGGTTACGCGCTCAGCGAAGAAATGAAATTGAAAATGGCATATTGCGAAACCCCTGCTTCCGCGATTACAAGCTGATCACGGCGCCGGAAATGCCCGAACTTGATTTGCATTTCATCGAAAGCGATTGCGCAGAAGGGCCTTACGGCGCCAAGGGCGCGTCCGAATTGCCGACCATTGTGATCGCGCCCGCCATTGCCAACGCCGTCTACAATGCAACCGGGGTGCGCTTCTTCAGCACCCCCCTGACACCGGAAAAGGTAGCGCGGGCGATCTGGGAGAAACAACAAGCCGCCAGCTGAAATCACCAAACAGGCATACGCGTACATAGATTCAGGCGGGTGGCAAAAATCGGTGAACATCTCACACTGGATAGAAAAATGGGCTGTCGCCACACCTGGGAAAGTCGCCCTGCGTTTTGAAGGCCAGGCCATCACCTATCCTGAATTTCTCGAGCGCATCAAGACCAGCGCCCGGATGTTGAAAAACCGGCTGGGTGTTGAACCCGGTGACCGCATCGCCTACCTGGGGCAAAACGACCCGCAAATGCTGGTATTCGTCTTTGCCTGCGCACGCCTCGGCGCGATATTCGTGCCGCTTAACTGGCGGCTTGCACCCAGAGAACATTTGCAGATGCTGCGGGACAGCGGCGCCAAGCTGGTGTTTGTCGATGAGCCTTATCATGAACAATGTGCTGCACTGCAAAGCGAGTTGCCTGATTGCACATTCGTTGCCGTGCATGGGAGCAAGAATCCCGGCTGGTTGAGCCTGCCCGATCTGCTGCGGGCTGCACAAGGAGACGACCAATATCCGGACATCGGTCTTAACAAACCTCTGCTGATCATTTATACCTCCGGCACCACCGGCTTTCCAAAAGGGGCTGTGTTGACTCAGGAAGCCGTGCAGTACAATGCTTTCAACAGCACCATCCTGCATGACATGACCAGCCAGGATGTCATCCTGACGGTGCTTCCGCTGTTTCATGTCGGCGGTTTGAACAACCAGACCTCGGCGGGATTTTACGCCGGCGCGACCATCCTCCTGCACCGGGTATTCAATCCGCAGCAGGTGCTTGACGCGATAGTCAATGAAAAACCCACGCTGACGATCATGCTGCCGGCACACATGCCGGTGTTGAAAGCGCTGCCGCATTGGGAAACCTCGGACCTGTCATGTTTGCGTTCGGTGATGACGGGCTCGACCACCATTCCCGACGAAATGACGCGCTACTGGCACGGCAAGGGCATTCCGCTGCTGCAAATGTACGGCGCCAGTGAAACCTGCCCGATTGCAATTCACCAGACCGCAAGCAACGCGTTTGCAACCGAAGGCTCGATCGGTTTTCCCGCGATGCACTGCGAGATTCGTATCGTCGATGACCGCGGCGAGGATTGTGCGGTGGGCCAAGCCGGGTGAGATTCTGATCCGTGGCAAAAACGTGATGTCGCATTACTGGAACAATGAAGAGGCAACAAAGGCCAACCTCGTGGATGGCTGGTTTTACAGCGGCGATATCGGCTATGTCGACAAGGACGGATGTTATCATTTCGTCGATCGCAAGAAGGATGTCATTATTTCCGGTAGCGAGAATATCTATCCGGCCGAAATTGAAAACATGCTGATGGACCATCCGGATATCGTGGAAGTCGCGGTTGTAGGGCGTAAGGATGACCGTTGGGGTGAAGTGCCGGTTGCGGTGATTGCCGTGAGGGAACATGCCGCTTTGACCAAGGATGAGGTCCTCGGTTGGTTAAGCGGCAAGTTGGGAAAATACAAGCATCCCCGGGATGTGATATTCGTCGACGCACTGCCGCGCAATGAAATGCGCAAGGTATTGAAGAATGTCGTGCGGGATATGGTTAACCAGTAAAACCGGGCTTGTTCAAATCAGCCAAGGACCTCGGCATGGTCCGGATCGGGGGAGACAATAGAAGGTTTCACTGCTTCGCAGAGGAAAATCTGCCTCAAATATCTTTCTATGCCGCCGCTTGTGCAATGATCAAAGATTACAAGGTCCCGGATGATTCCTTTTCAGCACATAAAAAGGTTGATCGGTACTGGCTTTGTAATTCAGTGCTTCCCGACCCCACAGCATCACGGTTTTTTCCATTGTCAGTGGCTCGCCGGCACCGACCGTGGTGTAGCAAGTGTTCCGGTAACGAACCATCCAGCCCAATATGGTTTTGACGGAGTCCTCCCGGTATTTCCAGGAACCACGGAAATCAAACAGGACCATGTACTTTGGTCTTACCGTCTCAATCTCACTAATCATTTCCTCCTGCATCTTTCGGGCGTATGCCTGCGGTTCCATCAGGGGATAGGTGTAAATGTATCCGGTGGCTGATTTCCGGTTCGCATAAAAATACACTTCGGGCTCAGATCCGAGTACCGCGATCCGGTCTTCTGCCGTTGTATGTTGCTTCAGATAATCAGCAATCTCGACAGCTTCAATGAACGGATTGGAGCCATATCGCGTCCTGCTTAATTCACGCGGCGTCATTGAGGTCAAGTAGTACTGCTCCTGATAGGCGTAAATCCCGACCGGCACCAGAAATAGCATGGTGGCTGCCAACCGTGCGGTGGTGATTCCGAAAAACCTGCGAATTTCCGCTTCCAGTGCCGCCATCAGGAGCGCGATTCCGAATCCCGCTGCTGGCAGCAAAAGGATAAAATAGTGAGGACGGAAAAAGAAACCCGGCACCAGGGACGCCAGGGAAGCCAGAGCAAACGCCGTAAACCACATCTTCGTTTCAGTCGGGCGTCGATTGATCCACAAAAAGAGATAACCGGGAATACTGGCCAGCCACAATGCCGAATTTGCTCGTGTAACGACAGCCAGGCCGCCTTTAAAGCTCTGCCAGGCTTCGGTCAGTGGAGTCTGGGAAACGTATTCAGCGGCGTACTTGAAACACCAGAACCAGAATTTGCCCAAAACGCCCTGGGTAAACAGAACCACAACCACGATACCAAAAGGGATGAGCGCTCCGGCAGCCAATTCAGCACTTCGTGACATGGCATTCCTGATATCACCAGGCCGCGACTTCCACTCCCGGTAAAGCAGCATCCCACCAGCGAAAAGCAAAAAGAATATCGCATGCTGTTTCATCAATAATGCCAGGCCAAGCAGCACGCCCGCAGTGATCAGTGTGCTCGAGCGCCTCGTGTCCTCGTACTTGCATAACAGGAGCAGCCCAAACAGTGCCGGCAACAGTGCAAAATGGGTTGCATGGGCAAAAACACCCATGATCCAACGGTCCAGCGCCAGGACAGCGAATGCTGCCGCTCCGGTAGCGGCTGGAAAAGGACCCAGGAATCGCCGGCCGAGCAGGTATACTAAAATGGTGTTTGCAAAACTAATCAGCAACAGGCCAAAGTGCACGCCCCGGACCGTTTCCCCAAATATGGCCATGATCAGGGCGTAAGCGTAATACGTGCCGGGAAACTTCATGTTGTAGGCAAGTTGGTAGGGTGGAATACCCTGCAGGATCAATTGCCCGGCGTAGGCATACTCACCCTCATCACGCTCAAACGGAACTCCCGCCAGTCGCCAACGAACCCAGGCAACTGCGAAGACAAAAAGCCCCAACAGGGCGACATGCCAATACTTGCCTAAAAGGCGGGTGATCGATCTATTCCCAATTTCCATCGAGCCAGGATCTTTCAGCGGCATCATCCAAGCGCTTTCCGGCTAGGCCGGATTCATCTCGTAGAAGCAAAGCTTTTTACCGTCGAGGTTGCGCACAAAAGCGCCGCAAAACAGCGGCATTCTTTCACCCGGTTTGTCTTGGCCCTTTGCACCCAGTTCAATGGCGTTGGCAAAGAGTTTATCCACTTCGCCACGGGAACCACCTGAAATGGCCATCATGTTGCCATTCCCGGGATGCTGAGCTTGTTCATTGTGTGGAATACAGATCGCCAGCATGGCTGTGTTTGTTTCCTTGCCATAGAACTTGATTCAGCCTGTGCCAAAGAGAGGTCTCGCTCCCAGTTCCACCAGCAGAGAATAGTAAAAAACCGCTGCATGCTCCAAATCGTTTGCCCCGATGGTTGCATAACCAAGCATCTCAAAACGTTCCTGTTCCTTTTTGGCAGCTTCGTGATTGTCGCTGCGAAACGATCTCAATACAATGACCGCAAGGCACGCAAGCTGTCTAAGCTTTGACCAGTTAACGACGCCGGGCGGTAGTTTGGTAAGCTTGATCTACGATTTGCTGTTAACCAGGTAATTTCCTTGGGCTCAACACCCACAGTTCAGCCTGAACCGCTCCGGCTGAACCCGGTTTGGCTGGCTTTTGGGTTGGTTGTCGTTACTGTGTCGGCGTACTCGGCCGTAGGGAGATTTCGTTCCATCAATCTCGATGACGCCGCTTATGTTTACGACAATGCAGTGGTTCGCCGGGCCTGACATGGTCAGGCTTGCTGTGGGCGTTTACCACCAGCCATGCCGGCAACTGGCACCCTCTGACCTGGCTCTCCCACATGCTGGACGTCCAGCTATTCGGCTTACACTCCGGACCCCATCACTTGATCAATTTGCTCTTGCACGTGGTCAACACATTATTGCTGTTCGGCTTTTTGCACCGCACGACCGCAGCGGTGGGCCGCAGTGCGCTGGTGGCAGCGTTGTTTGCTGTCCATCCGCTGCATGTCGAGTCAGTGGTTTGGATATCAGAACGCAAAGACGTATTGAGTACGCTGTTCTTTATGCTGACCTTGTGGGCCTACGCGGCGTATGCACACAAACAGACGTTGAGCCGCTACCTGGCGGTATTCCTGCTGCTGGGCCTGGGTCTGTTGGCCAAGCCGATGCTGGTGACCCTGCCATTTGTATTGCTGTTAATGGATGTGTGGCCGCTGAAACGATTCAGTTTTGCGAACTGGAATGGGGTGACCGCGATGCGATTAACGGTTGAAAAAATTCCGCTTTTGTTGCTGGTGACGATTTCCAGCATTATCACCTTTCTGGTGCAGCGGCATTGGGGTGCAGTCGCGGACCTGGATTTGGCGCCTTTGGGCCTGCGCCTTTCCAATTCGATTGTCTCTTATGTCGCTTATGTTCAAAATATGTCTGGCCAACCGGTTTGGCCGCGATGTATCCATTTCCTTCTGTCATTCCGGCCTGGAAGTCGGGCCTTGCGCTGGTTCTCCTGCTGGCTGTGAGCGGTTCCGCAATCGTGGCCGTCCGCCGTTTTCCCTCTTGACTGTCGGTTGGTTCTGGTACCTGGGCATATTGGTTCCGGTCATCGGCATTGTCCAGGTCGGCGTTCAGGGGATGGCAGACCGATACACCTACGTACCGCTGATTGGCTTGTTTGTGATTATTGCCTGGGGTGGCCACGATCTTGTGGGAAGTGGTCCCAGGAAAATTGCACAGCAATTGGCGCTCGGCGTTCTACTAATTGCGATCCTGGCGGTGATGACCTGGGTGCAGAGCGGTTACTGGGCAGACGCGAAGACCTTGTGGTTACGCGCGTTGGCAGTCACCAGCAATAATTCCCAAGCATACACTCTATATGGAAGAGCTTTGTCAAAAGAAGGCCTGACGTCTGAAAGCCCTGGTGCAATACAAAGAAGCTCTTCAGGATTGCACCGGCCGTGAGTGAAACTCATACATTGGTGGGTGATGCCCTGGTTAAACTTGGGCGACCCGAGGAAGCAATACCCACTACACACAGTCGTTGCGTTTGCAGCCCGATAATCAGCCTGCACATAACGGTTATGGCAACGCCCTGGCCATGTTGGGGCGTATTGACGAGGCCATGACTGGCTATCAGCGGGCGCTTGAACTCAAACCGGATGATCCGGTTGTTCACAACGGCTTGGGTTCGGCGCTGGATGAACTGGACAGGCCGGGTGAGGCCATTGTGCAATACCAAAAAGCGCTGGAACTGGATCCTCGATTTGCTAGCAATACATC
>CAWFGC010000004.1:0-841844 GCA_963815185.1 uncultured Gammaproteobacteria bacterium
AAACTGTGGCCGACGTGCCTGAGTTCGGCAACGATCTTGCCTGACCGGCCTGCATCTTCAACGGTAAAGTCGGCGGTGCCTGTGCGCTCACGGCGCTGCCTGCGTTCCTCGCGCATCGACTTCAGCGCGGTAACCCGGCCTTCGTTGCGTGTGCGCCTGGCTTTGATACCCTGCCGAATCCACACTTCCTCTTGCGCCAGCTTCTTGTCGAACAGTTCATTCGCCCGCTCTTCAGCCAGCAGTTGTTGCTCACAATGGCGCAGAAAATCCTGGTAATCGCCCTGCCACTGGGTCAGGTGGCCGCGATCCAGTTCGGCCATCCAGTTGGCAACGTTTTGCAGAAAGCGGCGGTCGTGGGTAATGAGAATCAAGGCACCCTGAAAGCCGCGCAATTGCTGCTCCAGCCATTCAATGGCCGGAATGTCCAGGTGGTTGGTGGGTTCATCGAGTAACAGGATGTCCGGTTCACTGACCAGCGCTCTTGCCAGCGCCACCCGGCGCCGCCAGCCGCCGGACAGTTCCGCCATGTTGGCTTCCCCCGGCAACTGCAATTGGCTGATGGTGGTTTCCACACGCTGCTGCATTTGCCAGCCGTCTTGGGCTTCGAGCTGATGTTGCACCCGGGACAGGGCATCCATATCGGTGAATTCCCCGGCCTGCAGCAGGTGATGGTACTCGGCCAGCAGACGGCCGGTTTCGGCCAGGCCTGAGGCCACCACGTCATAAACGGTTTGATCGTCTGCTTGAGGAAGCTCCTGTTGCAGCCAGGCGATGCGGGTGCCGGGCCGCAGCCAGCGCTCACCGGAGTCCAGTGCGATCTCTCCCGCCAACACCTTCAACAGTGTCGTTTTGCCGGCGCCATTGCGGCCCAGCAGGCCGATTTTCTGGCCTTTGGAAATGCTGCAATCGACAGCATCCAGCAGGGTCAGCGTCCCGTAATGCAGGCTGGCCTTATCGAGGCGGACAAGAGGCATGGCATGAAACAGCAATTAAGTGTGGGTGCGCATTCTACGCTACCCGATCCAGCGCTGGCCACCGGCACAAAGCAATTCCGCTAGCATCTCCTGCCGGCGCTTGAACTCCAATTGGCAGATTTTCATGAAAGAGAAGCAGTCGTTCACCGAAACGGCCGCGATACTACAACAGACTCTGCGTGAAGCGCGGCGAAACGTTACTGTAATTAAGAAACAGGAATAAATATTCATAAGAAATAACATAAGCCACTAATATTATTGAAATATATAGACCAGAACAGATCTGTTTGAAATGTCTGATATATCAGGAAAACCAAGCTCCGGCCTGGAAGAATCCCTGGCCGACTCAATCACCCGGCAGCAAACCGCAAAGACCATTGGGATCTGGCCAATGCCACGCAACACCAAGCCAAAACCGTACGCGTGAAAGTGCCTGAACGACGCGTCATTTGGCATTGGCTATTCGAACAAATAGCGAATTGTGTTTCGCCTGTTTGGCGACCGTCGTGGCAGTTCATCCGCGGCCGTGACGGTGATTTTGCCGGCCATGGATGAGCCGGTGCAGTAGAGAACAGGCGCTATCTCTACTGTCCGAACGGCAGCCACATGACCATGTATGACGACCAACAGCCGTACTTCGAAGGCCTGATCGATTTTATCCGAGCTGTGGACGCGGGTATGCTTAAGTGAAATCAATCAAGGAGAATGCCCATGGCCATCCGTAATCTGAAGATCGTTTTCGTCGCAATAGTGTCTTTGATGTGCCTGTTTTATGCGGCCCAGAATGTCGCCAATCTCGATGGCTGTTTCCAGACGTTTGCCTACGTACTGGGAGCTGGGGACCACCAGGCTTATCCGCACTCAATCCTGCCGGCCATTCACAGTCCGGCTGCGATATGGATCGCACTTATCGCCGTGGTGGGCCTCGAGTTCGCGGCAGGCCTGGTCAGCGCTAAAGGCGTTTGGGATCTCTGGGGAGCAAAAAAATCGCCGGCGGCCGATTTCAACGATGCCAAGACTTTTGCGCTGGTCGGTTGCGGCATCGGTATGGTGGTATGGGGCGGGTTGTTCGCGGTATTGGGCGGCGCCCTGTTCCAGATGTGGCAAACGGACATCGGCCGGGGATCGCTGGAAAATGCATTCGAGTTTTTCGCCACCTGCGCACTAATTTTCATGATCGTGAAGGGCGCCGACGAATAGCTTCAACCACCGCCTCATGTTCCCAACGGCTGAACACGCCGGTATTTACCGGTTGTGCATTGGGATTTGATCGGACAACTTGGGCACACTGAACTCCAGTAACGACGGATCGTCTGGCCTTTCTCGACTGTGCTGCAGCGATAAATCAATCGCTCATCTGCTGGACATCGATATTCATCATCTTCCGGAATGTAGATGAAGTCGCGCTTGCTAAACAGACCTCTGGACAGGCTGCCCGAGGTCTGTGGCTTGGGCAGATAGGTGGTGATCCCCGCCTCATCACAGGCCAGGATCTCTTCCCCTTTAAAGTAACCCCGATCGGCCACCACGTCGAGTTCATCGGTCTCCATGACGCTCTTTGGCCTGCTGCGCCATATCGGCCAGTTGGGTCCTGTCGTGGCCCACGTTGGTGACTTCGTGAGCCACGATCAAGTGATGTTTGGCATCCACGGCAGTCTGCACGTTGTAGCCCACCATCCCCGTGCCTCTGCCACTGGTAGCCATGGAGCGGGCATCAGGGTCAGTCAGTGAGATCTGCTGGTCCGGTGCCTCAGCATCCTGCACTTCGAGCTTTTTCAGGCGCGCCATCTTCTGCTTCAACCGGGCGATCTTGTCTTCCAGTCGGTGACTCTTGTCTTCAGGCGCCAGAAGTTCGGTCAGCCACATCAGTTCAACGTTGCGTTGGGCTTCCCGGCTGGCGCCGGCTCGATTGAATCCGGTTGAGATAACCGTCGATGTAGATCTTCAGCATCGTTGATGGGTGGTAGGCTGGTCGGCCTGGATCGTTCGGCTCAGTCTTGAAGCCCAGGCCGGATAAATCCAGATCGTCCAGGAAGACATCGATCACACGAACGGCGTTATCTTCGGCAATGTAGTCGTCCAGGTGTTGCGGAAATAACGTCGCTTGATGGCGATCTTCGCCTTCAATAAACCCGCTCATCGCATACACTCTCTTTTGAAAGTGTAATCATATATTCAGCGGAGTTTTCACACAGTCTGGACCCGTTGCGGAACTGTTGCTGAATGAACTCAACAAACAAGCTATGACAGCTCAAACAAAAGCTGAATTTTATTCTGGCTCCTTACTCTGACTCCATCTACGATACAACGATGTAGCGGGATTCCAAAGTTCTTCCGAAAGTCAAAAAGCGGTGCTCGCCTGATGCCAGGCGGCAATTTGGGGTGAAGGAAAATTCCGTTAGATGACGCGAGTTTTTACTCTGTCCCTAAATATTCGGCTAGTTCTGGCCGTTCCTTCCGCCTAAGGCCTTACCGCCGTCTGTCTTCTCCAGGTATTCGTCGATTTGTTTGCGGTGTTCGTCGAGCGTCTTGCGGGCTTTCTCCAGTTCCTTCTGCATCGTCTTTTCGAGCTTGGCGTAGTCCTTCTCCTTGAGCGGCTTCAGGAACTCGATCTGGAAGGGACTGAAGGCTGTGCATTCCATTCCCATGGTCGACATTTCCATATGGTACTCGCCGGTGATGAACTCTGGGGTCTCGACCTTGTAGGCACCGTCGAAGATCACCTTGGCACCGTCTTTTTCGCCCGGGGCGGTGCCAAAGAACAGGCAGTCCCGTCCGCGATCCATGATCACGTCCTCTCGTTGCTTCTCATAGGCTTCGGAGAAGATGGTCGAGCAATCGTCGTTCAGAATCCAGATCGCTCCGTCGTTCTTGTCTGCGCGCTTGTCCTTTCGCTTGATACCGAACGCACTGCACTCCATCCAGCCTTCCAGGTTCGTAACCCGCCAGACGCCCGCTCTCGGGCAGGTGCATGCGGGTTGAGATCGAATCGGGGGTTCGCCCACCCCGGCTGTCCGGGTCGAGTCGCATGCTCCGAGGTGATCGCCATGGTCCAAATGAGCACAAAGCGCATTTTCGCTGACGGTTATGGTATGCGCATTTTCGGGATTTCCCGGCGGTATGTGGCAGACATCTACTTTAGATTCTTGCGCTATTGCACCAGGTACATAAAGCCCCACGAGTCCGATACAACAATGTGTGAAAAAAAGTATCTTCCTTTTAGAAACCATATCTTCCTCTTCAGGACTAAGTGCAAACTATTGCCAACATTATAGGTTAAACAAACGCTATATTCACCTGAAACCCAAAGTACAAACCAGCTGACGTTTCCCCCCGAAATCGACGGCAACTTAAAACTGGACTACAGTGGCGTTTCGAGGTCCTCACCTGAAGGAGAAGAGGACAATGAAACGATCGAAATTCAGCGAAGAACAAATCACCTATGCGCTGCTGGAGCGACTGAGTATGGATTTTGTCCATGATCAGCTGTTTGACGGGCGGCGCTTCCGGATCTTGACCGTAGTCGATCAATGGAGTCGTGAAGCAGTGTTGGTAGAGGCCAGTTATGGTTACTCCGGCCATGCCGTTGCAGAAGTCCTGGAGCGTTGGCTCGCCGACCATCAGCCACCGGCTTCGATAACCGTGGATCATGGCACCGTATTGACCTCCAAGGCGCTGGAAGCCTGGGCTTGGCATCAAGGTGTGAAGCTCGATTTCATCCACCCCGGAAAACCGATGGAAAACGGTCATATAGAGAGTTTCAACGGACGATTACGCGACGAATGCCTCAACGTAAATCAACTTTTATCGCTTGACCACGCGCGCCGGACGATTAAAGCTTGGCAGGAGGATTACAATCACCACCGGCCCCATGGATCATTGGGGCATTTGACGCCCATGGAGTACTTGGAATTCCATGGCCATGAACGCGTAGGCTTCCCCGTCAAGTAGACACTTCAAAAGTAGACACTCTGGCGGTTTCCATGGCCTCTGCCGGCGTTAATCCGCCCAGGCCATCGTGGTCTCTTTCCTCGTTGTATTCCAACATCCAATGCCAGGTCATTTCCCGCACTTCATCCAGATTAGTGACTTGTTAAATTTGTCAACATCACATTCATCAACCCTCAGACTCTTTGTCTGAAGTAAGATAATTCAGGGAAGTTGAGATGTTGGTATCCAGTCTTTTATTTTTAATCTTGGATCGGTGGATCAATCATGCAAACAGGACCGTTCTTACGCAAAACGAGAAAGCCTGAGAAATTTCTCGGGTACGCTAGAAAAGTGCGCCCCGCACAAGGGGTGTCCTATCCCCGAAGTGGGCATTCGATTGTTTATCATTTCGCCGCGCGCTATTTTGGGGAAGCGTTCATCTATTGCGATATCAATAACAAGATGTTTTGTGGGTGCGAGTCTGCACCCTGTGTTAATCCGAAGCGCAGTTTTGCAAAAAATCATGATTTCAGCCTGCAAAATTCTGAAGGTGTTCCAATCATTCCTTCAGAGCGCTATCTGATTCAGTATCGCAGTCCCGTTCGCTCCATTGTTTCCAATTATTACCTGTATCGTTATAGAAAGATTCTCAGACACAGAAGATCTGAATGGCAGAAATTCGCCCTTGATTGCATTGTTTTCTGGAATCGTTTTGTCGATAAATGGGTGTTGAATTTCCCTTCAGATGCCAATACCCCTTTCTTTTGCAGCTACGAATCCCTGATCTCCGATCCGAAAGTCCGTATGGGAGAGATCCTTGCATACCTCAGTGATGGCCCACTGGATGAGGACGCTTTGCATCAGATTCTGAAAATAAAACCCATAGTCCAAAGGAACAGTCTCTCGGGTTTCAGGTATTACGATGCAGGATTATTCCGGGAAATGGAGGAACTGACGTCCGGTCGGCTGGCCAAATTGGGGCTGCCGTCGTTTGAAGACGGGAGCTGAGGCACTCCTTATTCCCGAACCGGTTAACCGTTGGTCTCACCTTCGGTCGCTGACGCCTGTTTCCCCTCGTTACAAAATGTCTTCTTTGCCAGCTCAATCACGGCATTGGCATTTGATTCGGAAGAGCGCCCAAGACGCAGCTTGTAGATTTGAGAACGTCTGAGAAACCTGAACGTGTTGCGGGTTCTTGATAGCACCAGGCTGAACCTGGATAAAATCTCCCAGGGAGACGATTCCAGGATGAACTCCAATCCGTGGTAGAGCCCGATACCCACTATGCAATTTGCCGTCATGGCTCGGAAACCCTTGAAAAAACTGATCTTGTCGAGGCGGCCTTCGGATGAAAGCGTCCGCGCTCCCAGCAATACCAGTCCGGGTTTGGCGCCAGCTGTAACGCGATGCGCAAAATAATCGTAATTCAGCAACACCTTTGGTTCAAATTCCATTCGTTGAATTTCCCGCCGGTGCTCTTCGGGCACTTCGCTCTCCGAGCCCCTCAAGAGGCCCAGCCGCAACGGGAAAGCATGGACATGGCCATCGACATCGATAAAGGGTGAGTCATCCGAAAGCAGCTTCACTTCGGGATGTTTGAGCAATTGCAGCGTCAGGGTACTCTTTCCACCCCCGCTCGGAAGCAACACGACCACGGCGTGACCACAAATACCGACAGCGAGCGCGTGGACCCGGTGCATATGCTGCTCATCCAGAAAGGCACCCACCTGTGAGAGCAGAAACAGGTAAACCGCTTCATACAGAAGATCAGGATCGCGGCTTTGGATCTTGAAATTATGGGTTTTCTTGTTGTGAATTCCTATGGCGCGACCCTGGTAATCGATGTAGGAAATGTCCCCCTTCTTGAAAACGACGTTTCTCGGTGTATAAATGGAAGCCTCGACCTCTGGCAATGCATCGTAATCCGGATCGGCATCGATCATCTCAATCAGGTTGGCACCGACGCCGGAGTTTGATTCAAAATAAGCGAAATCCTGGCAGGCTCCACTGTAGGCTTTTCCGGCAGGCCCGGATATGGTGAACTTGTATCCATAAACGTCATAGGACGACGTCAGATTTTCAATCTCTGCGACCGCGGTCTCTTGGTTTGAATTTGTCAATTAATACTGCAACCATTTCCAGGGAGAGTGAAGACTATTATCAGGAAAAAACCATGCAAAAGACTTTCCCGATCCTATTCATTTTATACCACGCCGATGGAATGGCGGTTTGTAAATGTCCATCGGCCGGGAGCCACTTTGCACAGTTTTGTAATTAACAGGCGTGGAAAATTGCTCAAAAAATTGGTAAAGCGGATTTTAGTCCAGACCATATACAGGCTGGGCAAAACGCCCGCGGCATGGTGGCTATCCAAACATTTCGGACTTCACGAGGTTCAGTGCTACCAACTGGACTATCGGCCTTTTTCGGGCCAGCGGTCTGCAAGCGCTGAACGCTTGGTGGATTTCTGCCTGGGCGAATTCCAAGACCGGCCGATTGTACCCTGCAGTAATGATTTCTACTATTTCCAAAAGTACGAGTGGTTACGATTGGAAACCGATCCAGATGGCCGGATGATGTCCGTACGATTGCCCCGCGGCCGCCAGGATCAGAAAGAAGTCCCGGCAGCGCTTGTCAGTCAACGAACCAGGATTCCCGGCAAGCTCCGCTGTTGGCTTGTTCAGGGAGATTCAGCTGGCCGGTTCATCCGACCGGAGCAAGGTTTGCACCTTTCGGGCATGCGCCCGGCCAACCATCGTCAGATCGTATTGGTTCCAACCTCGAATCGAGAACGTTTTCTTGGACCAAACCTGCATCGCCAAATGCAGGATCTCAGGAAAAGCTGGATTCCATGGGAAGACAAAACCGATACGGCATGGTGGGGTGGCGCCCTGACCGGCGACAGGTGGGCGACTTGCGAACCGCGTACGCTGACACGGCGGGAGGTTCTTTGCCACTACCGGGACCATCCTTCCCCCCAGGTCTTTCTATACCCGACCGAGTTACAGGAAGGGGAAAGGCTTCCGGACGGGCTGAGCCTGTCAAGCCAATTCTCCAAGAAGAGCGCCTTTGGACACAAATGTCTGCTGCTTCTGCCGGGCAACGATATCGCCAGTGGTTCAAGTTGGTACTTTGCCGGAAATAGCGTGGTTCTGATGCCAAGGCCGCATTTGGAGCATATCCTCTATTTTGAGATGAATCCGTGGGAGCATTATGTGCCACTGGAAAACGATCCAGCTGACATCCTGATCAAACTCCAGTGGGTTCTGGATAACCCACTTGAGGCAAGGAAGATCGTTGACAATGCGCACGAAAGGCTTCGTTGGCTGTGTGGTCCAGAGTATCTATGGGCTTGTAATGAAGTATTGCGACGGGTAAGCAGTGGGTTGGGAAGCCCGGCGTAGATGCACCGCAGCCTGAACCCCCTTGTGATGCGGCGATGGCGGGCGCTCCTGGCTGTGGCAATTGGAATGGGCTATCGGGATAATCGGATATCCGGCTCACAATAAAAAAACCATCCGTCAGGAATTCTTCGGACCAGCGATCACTTTGAATAGTTTACAGACCAGCATCTCAACCATTTCCTGGGCTTTCAGGATAACCTGGGATATCAATTCCAGGCTAACGAGCGGGGTAGTGATCACTGCTTTCCTGCGAAACCTGCTGCCTGCTGCGTTGGTCCTTGTTGTCAAAAGCCTGGTCGATACTCTTTCCGTGACGCTGTCCAGCGGCGAACAGGCGATTGGGCCAATTCTGCCGATCCTGATGCTGGGTCTTGCGATTTCCATCGTCGAAGTTTTGAGCCGCAATTTGAGTGTTTACTTCAACGAGCGCTTGCGTGATGAAATCGACATCGATGTTTCCTCACGAATCCTCGAACATGCCGCCACGCTCGACCTCACCTATTTCGAAGACCCGAGGTTTCAGGACACCATGGCCAGAGCCCGACAGAACACCGCGGGGAACTTCAGCCAGTTCATTACGCGCATTATTGATGCCGCTGCAAACTCCGTACAGATCATTTCACTGGCGGCAATCCTGATTTTTATTGAGCCTTTCATCACCGTGATTTTCCTGCTCCTTGGGTTGCCCTACATATTGGCGCACTGGAAACTGGCCAAGCTTCGTTACAAGACGGAGCATTCCCGAACCACCTGGCGCCGCTGGACCGGCTACTATCTCGCACAGGTGCTGGAAAGGGATGCCGTGCCCGAAACCCGTCTGCTTAACCTTGCACCACTGCTTATAAAAAAATTCAGCTCCCTGATGGCGGGCTTTCGGAATCAGAACACGGATATCTATAAAAAAGGGCTGGTTGTCCGCACAACATTCTCGATATTGTCGACAACAGGTTTCTATGCAGCCTGCACCTGGGTTGCATTCCAGGCCCTGCAAGGCTCGCTGACCATCGGTGACATGGTCATTTTTCTCGCGGTGGCTGCGCGCCTACCAAGAACCATCGAAAATGTAGTCATCGCCATAACGAACGCATTGGAAAATGCCCTGTACATATCCAACATGATGGAATTCCTGGCTATTGAGCCAAAAATTGTTGATGGGCCGAGGCCTGTACCCGCAACCCGACATGCCAGCATCGAAATCAGGGATTTGACCTTCAGCTATCCAGGCTCAAAACGACGGGTGCTGGACAATTTGAACCTGGTCATTCACCCCGGAGATAGCCTGGCGCTGGTCGGGGAAAACGGTGCAGGAAAGTCGACCCTGGTCAAGATGATCGCGCGCTTGTATGACCCCGAAAGCGGGGCCATATTCATGAATGGGACGGACATCAGGGAATTCCCTGTAAAACAACTCCACGAAAAAATCTCTTTCGTGTTTCAGAATTTCCGTCGCTTCGAAGCGAAAGCCTCGGAGAACATCGCCTTTGGCAACTGGCAGGAATTGCTTGATGACCCCGAACAGGTGGAAAAACTGGCTCAGCTGGCCGGTGTTGATGACATCGTATCGAGACTGCCGCAAGGTTACGACACGCCCCTGGGCCGGATGTTCGGAGAATACACGCTCTCCGAGGGTCAGTGGCAGAAACTGGCCATTGCCAGGGCCCTTGCCAAACCGGCATCGCTGCTCATCCTCGATGAGCCCAGTTCGAGCCTCGATGCCCGAGCCGAATTCGAGTTGTTCTCACGCTTCAGGGATATTTCAGCAGGACAGACCAGTATTCTTATTTCGCACCGGTTCTCGACCGTGAGCATTGCTGACCGGATTGTGGTCATGGACAGTGGGCGGATCATTGAAATGGGAACCCATCGGGAGTTGATGGCCTTATCCGGCCACTATGCGAGTCTCTATGACCTGCATCAGCGCAAACTCTCCTCACCTGATTGATTGCCCTGTTCTGCCAGCAGTTGCTCCACGGATTGAAGCTCCCGGTGCAAATGGGAGGCGGCGGAAAGGTACAGATCATGTTCGCCTCTGCCGGGTTTGTCCCGTAGCAGGTAGTCCCATATGCCGGTAGAAGGGCTTTCCTCCCCGAATACGTTTTCATGGCGGGATTTCAGCACATTCGGATCGGTAACTATCTCGCCAGTTGTGAGGAACAGTCGCACCGCGGCAATTTGGCTGAAATTGAGGGTGCGCGAGGAATGCTCGACTCGCCTGTGCAGATTGGACGCAAAAAAGGGCAGGAAAATCTGGCACCAGTCGACCAGGTCCTGCCTGGCAGCGGCTTCGACAGTCACCCTTACTGAACCAAACAGCACCCGGCCAAACTGCCCGATATGCTCAGCCAGGAACGGAAAGGGCGTCCCTCTGAAGACAAGAGGGGAGTGGTACACACTGCTGGGGGCCAGGGTAATCGAGAAGAAGTGGCCTTTGCTTTCAAATTCCCGCCCCCGAAACTCCTGCCTGATGATGTCGGCCAGGGCGGTCAGTTCCTTTTTGGACAGGTTCTCCGGTAACAGCATGTCGGCTTGATAGAAATAGGGGTAGCAGAACGGCGTGGGGTAGACCAGGATACCAGCCAATCGTGATTTCAATTCCGGCAGCGCCTCGATCTTCGTGGCCAGAGCATCGTAGGCTTTGGCGTGGATTTCTTCCGGCGCCAGGGGCGAATGGCTGATTTCAACAGTAAGTGAGCGCTGCGGCCAGGAAGTATAGAAACTTTCGGTTATACGCAAAATTTCGTGATAAATCCGTTCCCTGATAGCGTGCTGTCCACCCTCCCAGAACCCGCTTTGTTCAAGACCTTGCAGCAACCCGCTCAATCCGGGATGGTGGTTCAGGACCCACTGGGCCAGGCGACGATCGGTAAAGGACCCATGTTCAGGAGGAACCAACCCCTGGGCCACCATGAAGTAGGCCGTTTGCTTGATGGCGCCCCGGTAGAATACCCGGTGATACTTGTTCTCCCGTCCCGGCAGGGTCAACAACAGGTAGTCCTGCAGAATGTGACCCCACCAGCGGTTGAACTCGGGATGCCAGGGCATCTGCGACGGTGACAGGCTTTTTGATTGGGTCTGGCGGACGTCTGTACCGGCCAGCAAAGTCCAGTCCCTGGGCTCCACGAAAATTTCAACCGGCGGCCACTTCGCTGCCATGCGGGCCAGTTCATCCTGCGTGGTCATACGGGCGTCATCGGGGCTCAGGAAGTAATAAAACAATCTCCTGTGCTCGAGAAAGTGCGCAACGGCTGCAACCCTCTCCGGAGATTCCGCGGCCTGCCTGGACAGGACAACCGTGAGGTCGAGGTCGCTGTGGCCGGGAATAAAAGACGATGACCAAGGATGAGTATGCCTGGCGTATACCGCCTTGACCCCTGAAATTTTCATCAGCAGATGAGCGGCTCTCGAGGTACCCAGCCGACAAATCCAACGCAATATCATCCCCGGAAGCCAGTAGGCCTGGGCCATGACGACAAACCACTGCAGCTTGATGCGATAGTCTTTCAGGCGCTCACTCAATGAGACGATCCTTGAAGGCCCGGGTGGACCGGAGGAAGGTGTCGCCAAATTTCTTCGACGGCTCGATGTGGGTGTTTTCGTGAAATTCGTTGAAACTGGTGATGATGACGAAATCCGGTACCGGATGAAGGGCAAGCGCGGCCTGTTGCATTTGCTCGTAGGTCTTTGTACCTCGCCGGGCCACACAACGGACCTTCTTGTTCTGCCTGAACCCGGCGGTGAGGTGCCGGTCGTCAAAACCCGGGGAAATCGTGAAAATTTTGAGCTTGCCCTTCTCTTCGCTAAAATCCCTGTAGTTGTCCCGCCAAAATATTGCTCGGCTTTTTCCAGTGCCCACCTCCAGCGGCGAATAGAAACACCATCCCCTGAAAAATTTCGACATGGTCCCGGGCATGAACTTGTGGTATCGAGCAGCACCCGCGGCCACCGGGTGAATTCCTCTGCACAATGCTTTCAGTTGCTTATAGTAGTGATAAAAAAAGCCCTGGAATGGATCGTTGAAGTAGAACCAAAGTAGCGGAGTATCACCCTTTCGATGATAGATATCGCGAGATATGAAATCCTTTTTCACCATTTTGAGGATCTTCAGAAAAATGCCCGGATCCTCGCTGTCAAATGCCAGCATGATGGCGAGTTTCACCGGGTATTTTTTCTCTGCAGCGAGTTCAAACAGTTTTGTCGTCGCTTCCAGGTCGAAGGGATTCACGCCGCGGAAATCGACCTGCCAGTTCACAACCAGAAAATCCAGACCCGCCCTGACCGCCTGGCGAAGATGCCTGTCCAGGACCGACCTGCGAGTCGAGGTGTAGGCCCCCCCGGCCGGAAAATCGGATGTCCCGGCATGTTCCCGGTTCTCGTTCCAGTGAGTGGGCTTCTTTCCGCTCCGGTACCACGGGTAATAGTGCGCCCCGAGTTGGGGCACAAAACGACCACGACTCGACTTTGTGGCCTGTCCGGCTTTCTTTCTGGGCACCAGTGCTGTTTCCTTGAACAATCCCATCAGGGTTGCCGCGGTCGCATCCCAGGTGTGCGGTCTCACAATCTCGCGCCCGTAACGGCCCATTTTCATGGCCAGTTGCGGGTTGGACATCAGCTTGTGTATTCCCTGCGCGATCACGCCCGCATCCGCAGGAACAAAAATGGCCGCTTTGTCGTCCAGAATTTCCGAGTAGCCACCGCCCATCGTCGCCACTACCGGTCTGCCTGCGGCGGCAGCTTCCAGTGGGACCATTCCAAACGGTTCACGAACCGGTGTGTAGATACAGCACGTGCACTCCCGGATCAGCCGGTCTCTCTCGGCCATGGAGACGTTCCCCGCAAAGACAACTTTCTCACCGAGGCCCAGGCGCTCGGACAGCTCCCTGAGATTCGACTCTTCCGGCCCTTCGCCGACAAGGATTAGCTGATTTGGAGAATGGGTTTTCGCCATGGCCTCGATCGCAAGTCCGATTCTTTTGTGTTTCCACAAACGACCGATATGCAGCACCTTGTTAAAATCTGGAGGCGGGCCAATCACTTTGGGCAGTGTGATACCCGGATAGGCAATAACATCGGCCTTTCTGCCATAGATATTCTCTACGTATCTGCCGGTCGCAACGCTGTTCACGGCCAACCTGTCGAATACCGCATTTGAATCCACCTTCTCGATCACCTGCAGAAGAACCTCGAGGTCGGATGGGCTGATACTGTCGTACTCGAGGTTGGGATAGAAGTGCACCTCTATTTCCTGGTCATCGATTCCCGCGTACTGCCGGAGGTCGAAGATCATCCGGCAAGGCTCGGCGGCAAACCAGACCGATGGACGTCGTTGAATCATCTGGGTTGGGAAGAGGTAGTTGAAATAGAGGTCGTGCTGGGCGATGTGCTGTTCCCAGAGTCTCGGCATCACCACAATTTCATTGAACAGCTTGAAACGGTGGTCGCGGGTTTTCGCAGCAGGGAGCTTGACCACCTTCACGGTCGTACCTATCCCGAACTCCCTGAAAAGCGGCCTGTGGAAAGATGGAGTATAAACGGTAACCGTCGCTTCTTTCTGCCAGCGTCGCAGACACTCCAGAAGATAAATCTCCGATCCCCCGTAACCGTTCAGCTGGGGAGTTACAACCGCTATGTCCATTATATTTCCGTTGCTGCCAGGGGGTTATCGACTCCGCGATGTTCCCGGTTTGGAAAGAGTCCGTAGATGCTGGCAATAGTAGCCTTTAACCGGGGCTTCCATAGGATTTAAATCCATGAAACGTAAAAACCCGGAAACATCATACTGCAATGGCGGAGAATTCCTAATGGATTGGCAAGGAAACCAGGCGTTGTGACGTCCCGAACCAACCACCGCGACCAAGCTGTTGATTCCAACGACAGAGCCAGTCATTGGGTAGCGATGGGACGTCAGTATTTTTTTGACCTGCCTGAGAAATGACTTAGACTTGTGCCAGAGAGATTTGCTGTCTACCGAGGAATCGATTGCCCGACAGAGGCAAGTCAGACATTCACTTTTTTCCCGATAACGTGGCTGGAGGAGGTATCTTGTCCAAAGCAAGCTACACACTGAAAGTGAATGGCAACCATCACGAAGTAACGGTTGAACCCGATGAGCCATTGCTTTGGGTGCTGCGTGATCAGCTGCGACTTACCGGCGCCAAGTTCGGTTGTGGAGAGGGCCGCTGTGGGGCATGCACCGTAATGATCGATGGGGTGGCGAGGAATTCCTGCAGGGTCGCAATTGCAAACGTCGGCGATCAGCATGTTGAGACCATTGAGGGACTTGGCACAAAAGACAGGCTTTCCCCGCTGCAGAAAGCATTCAAAGAACACACCGCCTTTGGCTGTGGATATTGCACGCCGGGGCAAATTGTCAGCGCCACCGCACTTTTACGCGACGAACCAAACCCCGGCAGAAACCGGATTATCAAGGCAATGAATGGCAACCTGTGCCGCTGCGCCGCCTATCCCAATATTCTTGCAGCCATCGAATCGGTGGCGGGTACTGCGATCGGAGACGACGAACCTTGAACCTGTCCCGGAGAAATTTTCTGGCCGCGGTCGGTACAGTGGGCCTGGTTTATGTTTTGCAAAAGGGATGTTCCGCACCGGAATTCCTGAAAAATGCACATTTTTTCCGGAAGTATTCCAGTGGCAGACCCGACAGGCCGAGCGTCGATTTTCGAGATTGGATAATGATATCCGCCGAAGGTAACGTCAGTGTCTACACGGGCCGGACCGAGATCGGCCAGGGATTGACAACGGTACTGTTTAACCTCGTCGGCCAGGCGCTGGAGCTACCCGAGACGCGTATCAACGTGGTGCTGGGAGATACCGACCTGTGCCCGGGCGATGGCCCTACTACCGGCAGTGCGGCCACCCGCAGCGTCGGCTGGGCTTTCTGGCGTGCCTGCCACCAGATTCGTGCGGACCTGGTTGTACTTGCTGCAGAGGCACTGGGAAAACCACCGGAAGGGCTTCTCTACAGGGCCGGTGAGATTGTTGACCGGATTGATGGCACACATCGAATGGGTATTGGCGAGTTGGCTGATGGCCGGGTGCGGCGTATCGCTGTCGAGCCAATGACCGGTAAAGACATTCCACCCTATGAAGACAGAAAGACACTTAATGTGAATGCCGACGCGATCGTAACGGGAACATTGAAATTTGCAGGTGACTATTACCCTGACGATTGTCTGTATGGCGCCACATTGGATCCGGACTATCATGACTTCTTAACTGGTGTCCAGGAGGCGGATCTTGAGACTGCAAGAGGTGTTCCGGGCATCAGAGAAGTCTACGAGGATGGTAATTCAATCAATGCTGTCGGTGACTCCTATCACGCCGTCCAGAAAGCGCTGCACGCCGCCCGGGTAACGTGGAAAGAACCGAAAAGAGCCCGGGAGCTGAGCAATATTGCGCAAATTCGATCCCAGGCGAAACTTGTCAAAACGATTGAGGACGAGGGTGACGCAATGAGTGTCCTGTCCTCTGCCGATCTCGTGATCACCGAGACATATCGTACACAGTTCGCCAGTCCTGTACCCCTTGAAACCCCCACCGCAGTTGTGTATTCAGAGGGCGCGCGGATGATCGTGCGAGTTGGAACACAGAATCCATTTCGTGACCGTTACGTTGTAGCAACGGAGTTGGGTACGCACCCTGCTAATGTGCACGTGATATCTGAAGCCTGCGGGGGCGCCTTTGGCGCCAAGACACGCCTCGGGGTGACGACCGAAGCCGTCAGGATGGTGGGAAGGGTTGGTAAACCCGTGAAGGTCGTGTACTCGCGTCTTGCCGATATCCAGAAGTTTTCATGTTACAAGGAATCGGTGATCGTCGATATCAGTACCGGGCTCTCAGGCACGGGTGAAGTCCTGGGCCGCACGATCGATTTCTATGGCGACGAGGGGCATGGTTCTGAAGAACTCTATTCAGTCCGCGACGCTCGCACGCGGCTGTTTAAACAGATCACCATGCCGGCCAGGCACGAAACGATGAGGGGTACGAGTTACTCGCAAGATGTTTTTGCCATCGAGAGTCACACCGACATGGTAGCCAGGGCCGCCGGTATCGAGCCGCTGGCGTTTCGACGCGCCAACGTCGCACTAAAACAGTTTCATCCGGTCATCGATGCTTGCGCCGAAATGATGGGCCACGCGAACTATCGCCCCGTTCCGGACCAGGGTGTCGGTTTTGCCATTTGCAATCATGGCGGCCGGCAACTGGCTGTGACCGGAGCGGAAGTGCGGGTTGACCGGCAGACCGGCCAGGTCGAGGTTCTCAGGCTGGCGGGCGCATTCGATATCGGTGTGGTCATCAATCAGAACACCGCGAGCATGGGTATCAAGGGCGCGATGATATGGGGTCTTGGCTATGCCCTGTTCGAGGAAGTCGATCTGGATGGACACCAATGCCGGACGACCGGTTTCAGCAACTACCGGATTGCGCGCATGGCGGACATTCCGCCGATTGATATCCGCTTTGTCAACACCGTCACGCCCACCGAGCCAAGGGGTTGTGGCGAGGCGCCGGCACCACCTACCATCGCGGCCATCACCAACGCCGTATATGACGCAATAGGGGTGCGCTTTTACGAATTGCCAATCACGCCTGCGAGGGTGAAGGCCGCTTTAAAAGTCAATTGAACTTCATCAACCTTTCGTTACACTTCTTCGCTCAGCGACGAATCAGCCAGAAGTGTATCCAGTCAGTTTTGACGTGGGCAAGTCAACAGGCGCTCAACGTACTGCCCCAGGTCAACGATATGGATGGGGTCAGGCTGGCATTCTGAGGCTGATGTTATGGCAAAGGCTTTATCCCGATGATTGCCACCTCGCCCGGTTCCTATGCGGCCCTTAAATACCCCGAGGCGGTCTGAAACGATCTCGGTGACGGGTGCCATGTCCTCCCAAATTATTGAGAAATCGGGAAGATGACTGGCGTATGAACCCGGGTAGACAGATGGAATATCGACTAATTTCTTTACCAATTTCTTTCCGTTGCCAACAGTGGTCAGAGAGTGGAGTTCATCCCTTAGTGTTTTTGAAAATTCTCTTATTTTCGGCCCGCCAGCATCCAATATTCCATCGCGTTCCCGACCCGCAATGTTCCAGCGCATATATCCCTGCCCACCCGAAAGCACATGAAAAATTGAAGTGGACTCCCAGTTTAATTCACCGGTGAAAGTACGGTTGACGACCCAGTTGCGTGTTTTCTGAGAGACTCGTTTGGCAATTTCAACTTGCAAGGGCCCAGGCAGTTTTTCACGCAGTTGTCGCACAAACCCAGACTTGGATTGCTCTGAAACGGCGACGACATCCTTGCGCATGATATGTTGGTTAAACCGTTGCAAAAAATTGCTCAGGAAATGTGACTGTGAATTGTTTGGTCCCATGCCCGAAAGAGAGAAAACAATGACATGGGTATTGTCCTGATCAACTCCCTCAAGAATATGACCGATTGCTTTATCGGCTTCCTTGTAACAGCTCAATAACAGGTCTTGATCCATATTCTTGATAAATTGTTGCGGGTCGGGTGTGAAGTAGTGCCCGGCCCGGTGAATTTCTGAGAACGAGATGATAAACAGACGCCAATCAGAATTATCAATTAACCAACGGCTAAGCTTGCCCCTGGTTCGTGTACTGGCCAATAGGCCTCCATGCAAAGCACTCCGTTGCCCTTCGGTCATGTCTGCGGGAATATCAAAACCAAGATTATTGGTGTGAAACAGGCGTTTCGCCTCGCTCCAGATTGGTGACTTGTTAAATTTGTCAACGTCACATTCATCCTGGGTGTGCCAGTGATAATAGCTGATATTGTGTGCTGCTTTGGGCGGTAACTGCAGCATCATGATATCCAGTATTCCAACAGCAATCCCTTTTTCTCCGAGACGGTTCCAAAAAGGTTCAAACTTACACCAATTGAGTTCACTGAATCGGCGATACCGCATCGCCTCATAGTCCCACTGAAAGGGAAAATAAACGCCATGCTCTCCTGGCAGCTTTTCCGAATAGAATGTCGGCCACACGGTAGCGTCCATGTGGGCAGCAGTTGTGTCTAAATTCAGATATCGCCCATCCGATAACAATCTTTTCAGATGCGGCAAATGCGGCAGATAGCTGAGCAGATACTCCGGGTCTGCCGAATCCAATGCGATCATCAGAACCTTGTTTTTACTTGGTATGCTCATGAATGTGATTGATTGTTAGTCTTCTGATTTTTCATGAGAATCCCCGCAACTGCGCCGGGCAGGGATGAGACCAGGTTTGCCAACCCAAAAACGACAGATAATGTTGTCGCCTCCACAACAGAGACCTGCACCTGGATAACAAAACCACAAATACACCTTCACGCAGCCCCCAACCACCTATGGTCACCGGAATTATCGCAAGTAGCAAGGCAAGTGGAATCATCAGCAAATAAACCGTCAGTGAGATGTCTATGTGTAGCGCCTTTGCTATCAGCCAGACTCCGAAAACTCGTAAAACATGGGTGGCGACTCCACTGATGATGATCTTGGGTCCAAATTTGAGGTTTGCTATCCCACTGATGACATGTCTTAACATCCTGAGAACGTGCCCCGTACCCAGGAGATTTACACGGTTCAATATAAACAGAAACACCAAGCCAGTTGCCAGGCCGACAACAACGATTCCTGTCCAGACCAGCAGTTCGTGGCCAAGTATATCAATCACAGCGACTGCAAAACATAGTGCCACCTGACGGTGGCGGGAATTAGCAACAGAAACAGAACTACCGTGGCCAGGATCAAACCCGGGAGATTTGATCCAATTAAAAGCTCAAAGACAGAATGGATATCTATCTTTCTCAGCACTAACCAAAGCAGAAAAACTGTAACTGCGGTTTTGAATACAAGCCGCAATAGTGGGTTGAGTTTACGCATTTATCTCCTGGAAGAGTCGACCCTCAGGACTCAGCAGCACCAGGGTCATGATACGTTGGTATTGCCCTTGCGACAGCTCAATTCCGTTAACCATGCCTTCATTTTCAGCCCTTCACCCGGTGCTGACGCCTCCGGCAGAATGCAGGATTCGTGCGTCGATATTGTATCCCGTGAGTGTAGTTCGTAGAATTACCGCATGCCGAAGCAAAAGCGATCCCACCCCGCCAGGAAGGCAAAGCGCCAGGCTACGAAAGGACAAAAATCAGCGAAACACCCGCCGTCGCACCGCTCTGAGTTAACCGCAGCACAACAGGCAGCCCGCGAACGTTTACAGACCCGCATCCTGCCGGTCGTCATCCTTTTTTTCGTGTCTTGCCTGGCCTATGCCAACGCCTGGCCCAACAACCTGATCTGGGACGATACAGTTTTCGCAGTAGGCAACCGCCTGTCGGGAGTGAGCTGGGTCGAAGTCGGACGTTCTTTTACCCAGGATGTCTGGGCTCCGCTTGGCCTCGATACCGGCCTGTACCGCCCCTTGTTGCTGCTGTCGGTTTCGCTGGACATCTATCTTTTTGGTGATTGGAAGGCCGGATTTCACCTATTCAACATCCTGCTGCATGCATTGTCTACTATCGCCGTCTTCGGCTTGATTCGGCACGTGCTGGTAAAAACCGCGGCGCCGTTTGTGATTTCGAGCCAAGTTGCGCTGCTGGCCGCAATGGTTTTCGCAGTCCACCCCGTTCACACCGAAGTGGTCAACTCGGTGTTCAACCGCTCCGAGATGCTGGTGACACTGTGCGTTGCCGGCGGTCTCTGGTGGTTCTTGCCGGCAGTGGAGCAAAAACCCTGGAAAGCCTGGTCAGTCCTGTCCGTCATCTACCTGTTGGCGATGCTGTCGCGGGAAACCGGTATCGTGCTTCCGGGTATAACGGTACTTTTTCTGTGGATTACCACGACCGGCGATTGGAAGATACGCTTGCGCCGCTGCTTGCCGGTTTTCAGCCTGCTGATTCCGTTGGCAGTTTATCTTGGAATGCGGGCGCATGCGCTGGATGTTCCACTGACGCTGCATGAAGTGGAGTACACAGCAGCCTGCGCAGAACAACAGAAGCATAGGCTCCCGCTTCTCGGCATGTGCCTGGATTTCGGGAATATCGGGCCGGCCTCGGCAGTCTGGTTCGATAGCCTGAAGCTGATGCTCTGGCCCCATCCGTTGCTGACTTTCCATAACAGGCCGGAAATCAATGAGTGGTTAGCACTGGCCGTGCAGATTGCCCTGCTTGTATTTGCCGCCACGCTGGCGTTAAGGAAGAAAAGTCCCGGCCTTTTGCTCGGACTGATGTTTTTCTACCTGGCGATTTTACCGGCAAGCCGGATCGTGGGCGAGGCATTTGTCGGTCCGCACCTGGCCGAGCGCTACCTGTACATGCCGTCGGCCGGTATCGCCATAGTGCTGGCTTTCGGGATCGGATGGTTGGTGCAAAAAGTTTCACAAAAGCAGGCGGTCATTACGGTCTTGACCGTGACGATCATTCTGACACCATTGACCCTGGTCAGGAACTCTAAGTGGGCCAGCCAGGAACTCCTTGCAACGACGGACATCAATCAGGGATCGAAATCGGCCAAGTTGCTGGAGGCTTTAGTAGCGTCACAGCTCATGAAAGGTAATTTGGCCAAGGCGGCTGCAATCTGTGAAGAATCTGAGAAGGTATTGCTCTTTGACCCGAAGCTGCTTGACTTTTGCCTCCAGGCCTATTCCAGGCTTGGGAACTTCGACAGCGTCCAAAAAGCATACGCCCTGTCTATGGCGGCAATGGAGGGCGGGTCATCCGCGTATTTCGACCTCGCGATGGTGTACCTGCAGGTGGGCCGCCGCGAAAAGGCCCGCGAGCAGTTCAGCCAGGCTGTCGCCACCGAACGGCAGGAATTTCTGAAAGAATATCTCGAGGCCGAGGCGCTGACTAATCTCTATCCATCGGATTATGAACGGTTGTTGGAAGCCAGGTCACACTTGGAAAGGTCGATCGAGTTACAACCGCAGTTTTCCAAGGCCCGCAAAAAACTGGAAGACCTCGACCAGGCCATCAACAACCTTTTAAGGTCTCCCTAAAAGCCGAACCAAAAAGTATGTGAATTTCTGGCAAGATTCAACCGTGAAGGAAGGAGCTTGTCATGAAAAGAAAACGTTACTCGGTGGAGCAGATCATTGCCGCCGTCAAACAGCACGAAATGGGTACGCCGGTGCCGGATATCGACCCATTGCAGCCCCTTATTGCAGTCTGTGCTTCTAAGGCGTATGCTCCGCGCACCCCGTCCGATCCATTTCTTTAAGGCAGGCAAATGCCTTCCTTAATCTGCTTTCCATCACAGAAAAAGCCAGGTCTTTAGACACACTATCCGCCGAGATAGTGGTTCAATTTATCAATGGAGAGTAGCGAATGAATAAGTATATTTACGTGCTTTTTGTTGCAATGATGCTTTGTGCAGGAACGACCTCGTATGCGCAAACTGCTGACGGCCAAACCCCGGCTATAGAGACTGGATGCGATAGTGAGAGTGGCGCCGCTTTTGGGCTATGTAACGCCTACTGTGAAGCAATGGATTGTGATGCGGTTGAAGAAACCCAGGCATCCGACAAGGCCTGCGCGCGCGTTTTTGCTCAGTTCAGTAAGATAACTGGCAGGGAAATCCCTTCGTGCAGCGGTCTCCCGCAACAGGGTGAATCCTGTGATGGTAGCGTACCGTATTTTAGGTTCCAACAGGGCGAGGGGAGCCCATACGGATGCAATAACCCAGACGACGATACAATGGCGTGTCAGTCTGGCGTGTGGGCATGCTATAACGGCCAGGGCTAAGTAGGGTCTATAACGCAGACACCCACGATCCCGATCCGGGAAAGTGGGTGTCTGCTATTTTTGCTTTCTCTTTGTGGCTTTTTACACCGGTCATTCAGTGGAAAGCGAAGCGTAGTAGGCTGCCAGGTCTGACATATCCTGCTCACTAAGATTTTCCGCATACATCTTCATTGTGTCGCCTTCATCCTCGCGTGTGCCGGACTTGTAAGCCTGCATCTGCTCGACGAAATAGGTCTCATCCAGCCCGGCCAGCTTGGGTGTTTCATCGTCTCCCATGCCATTTGCACCGTGGCAGTCGGAGCAATCCACAGATAACGCCTTGCCCTTGGCGATGTCGCCGCTAACCATCATGGATCCCGCTGCATTCATGGCATCATCGCCATTTCACCCGCTTTGTCCATGGCATCAGATCCGGCGTCAGCCATGTCGGACATAGCTTCGCCCGTGGCCTCCTTGGCATCACTCGCCATTTCACCCGCTTTGTCCATGGCGTCAGATCCAGCCTCACCCATGTCGGACATCGCTTCGCTTGTGGCCTCCTTGGCATCGCTCGCCATTTCACCCGCTTTGTCCATGGCTTCGCCTGCAGCATGCTTGACGTCAGAGGCGGCTTCGCTTACTGCTCCCGCCGCCTGATCGGTGGTTTTCTCAAGTGAACCGGACTCATCTTCACTCTTGCTGCATGCAGCTACCAGGGCAAGTGAGGCCAACAAGGCGATTACGATCAACATTTTCAGTTTCATAGACTATCTCCCTCGTGTAGTTACATACCCAATTTATCTCTGTCGTAATTCATTGCGGCTGGCAGCCCTGCCTTCCTCGGGATTTTCCAAGTGCGTCTCCATTGCGATTACGTCCGCGAATTTGCAAAGATCGCTATCAGCATAACTTACCTGCAAATTGAGGTCGAATTGTTCGATTTTGGCGGGAAGAACGCGAACACCCACGATCCCGAGCCGGGAAAGCGGGTATCCGTTAATTTTTCAAACAAGGCAAAGTCAAGGTCGAGCATGCCGGAGATTGTACGCTCGGATGAATTTCAATTTAATATTTGCATCCAAGCAGTCGAATATTGGTTAAAGTACCGCATCGTCAGCGTAGAAAATGGAGTGGCCCATGGATAGCTTGCCTAAAATTTGTGACTTTATGGATCATTTGGTGCCTACCCTTGCACCAGACACGAAGATCATGGATGCAGTCGATTACCTGCTGCAGCAGCGCGTAACGGGTGCTCCCGTTGTTGACTCTGACGGAAAGCTGCTCGGGATCATCACTGAAACGGACTTGCTCAAGCTCATCACCGTAGGCGTCCAGGGTCAGCCGCCTACTGATGCGACGGTAGCTGATTACATGACCAAAGATGTGGTGACCGTGCCAAAAACAGCAGACATCTATTACGTTGCAGGCATTTTCCGCAAGAGGAAATTCAGGCGCGTGCCCGTGGTTGAAGATGGCAAGATCGTCGGCGCCATCACCAGCTTCGATCTGCTTCGGGTTATTCAGGGTCTTGCGAAAATGCCCTGGCTGCACGGTTCATGAGCTTAGCCTGTCAGGCAGAGGCATCCTTCTCCAAGCACGGCGCGCTGTAGTATCGATTGAAAAAGGGACCACAAAAAGACCATTAATTGATGTTTTATATGGATTTATTTGTTCTAAAATACTGTATATTATAAAGGCCTATCCTATTAGCTCCAACCAACACTATATCTTGTGTTTGGCACCCGTAGCTATTTGATCATAGGTGACAGGCCCAGTCACAACTGCCTGTTCCAGTAATCGGTAAAACAACAAGCCGCGTGAACGTGAAGTTCGGCGGTTGAACCGAAAGGTAAACTCATCAAGATAGGCATCGATCTGGTGGGGCTTCACCGACCCTTGATGCGTTCCAAGTAGCCACCGCTTGAGTAGTGCTGCCACGCGGTGCACTCCAGGCAGTGAGACATGAGCGGGGTCATCACTTCCAATGATGATTTTCATATCGCGCCGATAGCCGTTTTCCGTTAGCGATCGATAGGCCCATGAACCGTCTGTACGAACGAGGCTGCCCGGCGCAATGGAGTTTTGCACAAACGGCAACAAGCTCGCCTCCGAGGTATCGGCAATGCGGCGCAGTCGGATCCGCCCAAAGCCTTTCGGCTCTTTGATTTCAACCGCGATAGCGACAATCGAACGTCGTGCATTGTATTGATCTGCCAGTCTTTTTGCTTGTTTTCCCACACGACCCCTGTGTGGCGCTGAGCGACCTACATACGACTCATCTACCTCAACCACACCACTTAACCGTTCACGGTTGGGCCGAACCATGGCGCGGCGCAATCGATGTAACATCGTCCAGGCTGTCTGATAACTGCCCAAGCCCAGAACGCGCTGCAAACCCAGGGCTGTGACTCCTTGCTTTTGGTTGGTGAGATACCACACCGCTGCGAACCAACTGCGTAATGAGGTGCGGGTTTTATCAAAAACGGTTCCCGCAGTGACGGTACCTTGATAGCGACAGTGCTGGCACATCAGACGCCCCCTACTCACCCGGTAGGCGTCATCCTTTGCGCCGCAATTTGGACATACAAACCCGTGCGGCCAGCGCAGCAGTTCCAAGTACGTGTGGCACGATGCCTCATCAGGAAACCAATCGAGAAACTGCTCCCAGGTGCGCGGATAGTCGCGTCCAGAAACAGGCATGGTTAAGCGGTCGGTCACCACTACATATTGACGGAAGTGGAGCTAAAAGGATAGGCCTTATATTATAACAGTACTATGAGACAGGAAATCCACCATGAACCAGAGCGCACCCCAGCCCCGTCGCGACCCCGCTTCCATCGCTTTTGAAAACGAACATCTGGCCCGGGCGCAGCAGCGCCGCCAGCACATCGAACAGCTCGAAGACCAGATCACCGAACTCGCGGCGCATATCCACGCGGCGACGTTTCGCCTGCTCGAACTGATCCGCGAATACGACGCCTGTGACGGCTGGGCGGGGCCGGGTTTGTGCTCCTGCGCCCACTGGCTGAACTGGAAATGCGGCATCTCCATGGGCGCCGCGCGGGAGAAAGTGCGGGTGGCGCATGCACTGAAAGAGTTGCCGCAGATCAGCGCGATGTTCCGTGACGGGCGGGTCAGCTACTCCAAGGTCCGCGCCATGACCCGGGTGGCCACGCCGAAGAACGAGGAATACCTGCTGATGATCGCGCGCCATGGCACCGCCCATCATGTCGAACGCCTGGTGCGCAATTACCGCAAGGTCAAACGCTGGCAAGCGCTGGAAGAGGAAAACACCCGTCATGCGCAGCGCGCACTGAACTGGAATTTCGATGATGGGGGTTACTGGATACTGCGCGGCCGCTTCACCCCGGAACAGGGCGCGCTGATCCAGAAGGGCCTAAAACGGGTGATGGAAGAACTCTACCAGGAACACAAAGACGTTCCCGCGGGAACGTCGTGTCCTTGTTCACAGCCCACAGGCAAGAGGGCATTCACATCACCCCCAAAACCACCCAATCGTTGTGGTTGGGTGAGCGCATGGATGATCAAATGGCGGTTGAAGGGATGCAGGCGTTGGAATGAGGCTTTTAGTCGAATTGTAAGCAGCGTTCCGTCATCCGCGTAGGAAATTCCCACCCGCTTCGCTTTCTCCCGGAAAGTCCATAGACAGGCACTTTGACCCTGTCGTATTCATGACCCCCAAGGGGATTTGAACTGCCGCCGCTCAAGCGGGATTTGGCAGGCAAAACCATCCACACGCGGTGCATGGGGGATCTATGTCTGGAACAAGGGGGGAGCGGCTTTTCGCGACATTACTGTTGCTCACGCTGGGTCTGGCCCTGCCAGGCATCGGCTTGGCGCAACCAAAACCCGTTTGGGTGTCACCGACTGAGCTGGCTACCGCGGATGGCTTCGCCACCCTGCGCTGGAGCATTGAAGGCAGCGAGCCGGAAGTACATTTTCGCATCAGCGAAGAATACTCAGACGAGCGACAAATCAGCTTCACTGACCAGCCAGAAATTCGGGTATTCCGGATAAACCCGGGAAATCACAGTTTTTGGGTACAAGCCTGCACGCGCTATCCCGATGGTTTTGCTCAATGCGGCGAGAAATCCCGGCGGCTGACTCTGAATGTAAAAGAGAGGTCTGCCGGACCCGGGTCACCGCCAGAACCCATGGATCAGACCGCCGCATCCCCACACGCCGTCGGCACAGATTCGACGACTCAATTAACTCCCTGTTGGTTGCATGCCTGCGATTGAGCATGCCGATGACCAATTCTTTTGACCTGGAAACAAACATGAACAGGAGTTCCATCGCTGAACTTTCGGAATCAATACTTGAGTGCAGCGTACTCCAGTTCATTATGTCTTTTCATGCCTCGTGGTTAAACCAGTTATATTCGGTAAAACTGAAGCTAACCACCATTTGTTAAAATTGAGGAATGACTCCAATTCGCTCCACATTGATCGCTTTGTTCGCTGGCTTCCTGGCGGTTACTTCCTGCGCGACGCCCGAAACAGGGAATTCACATCCGGCCCCCCGAGCGGAGACACAGCTTCCCTTACTCAACAGCGAACGCATCCGGCAGCGGTTTGGCAGTTATGGGATCGAGGTGGTGCGCGAGAGCGATGCCATGCGGGTGTCGAAGCTTTACAGTGCCGAGGGCGGCCGGGAGGTGATGCGGACTTTGGCGGTGGTTTTGTATCCGGACGTCATTCCTGCGCCGATTATTGCGGAGCACCGGGAAATCAAGGGCGGGGGGTCGATTGGCGAGGTGTTTAAGAGCCATGGCTGGGATGTGCGGAAGTTCAATATTTACTTTGGGGAGTTTTCGGCTTCGCCTGAGTATGCCGGGGTCTATGCGGCGATGGGCGGAGTCCGTGCTGCCGATCTGGCGGTGCATGTTTATCAGCTTTCGGTGGGGAAGCGTGGCGCCTGGTTTCCTTATGCGCGCATTGCCGAAGTTCATCAGCCGGATTATCTGGGCCTGGCCCAGCTCAGGAAGATATATGGTGAAGCCGCGACCGGGCCTGATCAAATGGGCATCCAGGCTACCCTGGATGCCGTGGTCAGCGTGATGAAAAGTTTCTGACTATTCCACCTCTTTCGGCTTGAATTCCGCTTCCAGGGTACGCTGGATGTCATGCGGCACCGGGTCGTAGTGGCTGAATTCCATGGTGAAGCTGCCCTGGCCCTGGGTCATGCTTTTCAGTTCGGTATGGTAGTCGGTCAGGCCGCTCAGCGGCATGTCCGCGCGCACGGTGAGAAATCCGCCGCTGAGGCTTTCGGTGCCGCTGATGCGTGCCCTGCGGCTGGCCAGGTTGCCGGTGACGTCGCCCATGTGCGAATCCGGCACGGTGACATCGATGCTGACGATGGGCTCCAGGATCTGCGGGCCCGCATTGCGTATGGCATCCTTGAAGGCGTGATGTCCGGCGATGACAAATGCGATTTCCTTTGAATCCACCGGGTGAAATTTGCCGTCGTACACGGTTACCTCGATGTCCTGCAGTTGGTAGCCCGCGATGGCGCCTTCTTCCAGCACCTGGCGCACGCCTTTTTCCACCGCCGGGATGAGGTTGGTGGGGATGGAGCCGCCGACCACCTTGTTGACGAACTCGAATCCCTCGCCGCGCCCCAGGGGCCGGATGCGCAGGAACACTTCCCCGAACTGACCGGCGCCGCCCGTCTGCTTTTTGTGCCGGTAGTGGCCTTCGGCCGCGCGCGTGACGGTTTCGCGATAGGCGATGCGCGGTGGGCGCGTGTCCACTTCGACGTTGTAACGGGTTTTCATGCGCTGCAGCATGACCCGCATGTGTAGCTCGCCGAGGCCGCGCACGACGGTTTCATTCAGTTCCTGGTTATGTTCGACGACGAAACAGGGATCTTCTTCGGTCAGCCGGGTCAGGGACTGGGCCAGTTTCTGCTCCTGTCCCCGGGCCATGACGTTGATCGCCAGTCCGTACATGGGCTGGGGAAAGTCCAGTGGTTTGAGGCGGAAATGGTCTTGCTGGTGCGAATCGTGCAGGATGGCGTCGAAGTGAATGTCGTCCACCTTGGCCACCGCGCAGATGTCGCCCGGAATGGCCTCGTCGATCTCCAGGTGCTTGCCACCCTGTATTCTGAACAAATGCCCCACTTTGAACGGCTTGCGCGCGTCGCTGATCAATAGCTGGCTGTCCGGTTTCACGGTTCCCTGGTAGATGCGGAAAATGCTCAGTTTGCCGACAAAGGGGTCGTTGCTGATCTTGAATACGTGGGCGACCACGTGCGCGTCCGGATCGGGTTTGACCACCACTTCCTTGGCATTCTTGCCTTCCCCTTTAAGGATGGGCGGCGGATTGCCTTCCAGCGGGTTGGGCATCAGCCGCTTGCATATGCGCAGGAATTCTCCCAGCCCGGCTCCGGATACCGCGGAAGTAAAGCAGATCGGCACCAGGTGGCCTTCGCGCAAGGCGCGTTCAAAGGCGTCGTGCAATTCGTCGCGGGACAACTCCGCGCCTTCGAGGTATTTCTCCATCAAGGCTTCGCTGGTTTCCACCACCTGGTCGATAATGGCCTCGTGCGCCTCGGCCAGGGAGAAAATGTCGGTTTCGCCCTCGGTCTGGAAAAAGCAATCGCGCACGGTGGTGAAATTCTCCGCCGGCAGGTTGATGGGCAGGCATTCCGGGCCAAATTCCTCGCGGATATCCTTGACCAGCCTGGTCAGGTTCAGGCCAGGCACGTCGATGCGGTTGATGACGATGATGCGGCACAGGCGGCGGCTCTTGGCCCGGTGCATCAGGCGGCGGGTGGACAGCTCGATGCCGGTGTTCGCATTGACCACCAGTGCGGTGGTCTCGGTGGCTGCCATCGCGGGCAGGGTAGGGCCGCGAAAGTCCGGAAATCCCGGCGTGTCGATCAGGTTGACATGGATGCCTTCGAAATCCAGGCTGGCGATGGCTGAATCCAGTGAATGCTGATATTCCTTTTCCAGCGGATCATGGTCCGTCGTGGTGGTACCGCGCTCGATGGTTCCCGCTTCACCTATGGTTCCCGATTTGGCCAGCAGCGCTTCGATCAAGCTCGTCTTGCCTGTGCCAGCGTGGCCGACCAGGGTGATATTGCGGATGTCCTCGGTGCGATAAGTCGGCATGCATTTGTCCTAATCACTTTGGGGGGACGCACATCCTAGTACAGATTCCGGATTTACGGAACCCGCGGGATCAATTTGTTGTCATAAGCTGCAGATGTGAGATAGCCCCGGATAATGTCAGGTTTCTCAGTCTAAACACTCCTTCGGATTGGCACTCCCTTTGCCCAACCGACCCTCTTGGCGGCGCCTCCCTGGCGCCGTTTTTTTTGGCCGGCTGCGGACAAATCTGGTGCGATTCCGGCATTCTTGAGGCATTGATGCCGCTTGTCTGTACAGCAAGCGGGGTTTTCGGTAACGTGCCCACTGAACGGTTTACTGGTCGTCTGAACATGAGTTGTGTTGCATGAGCGCAAACTGGGTGGTACTGAAGTTTGGCGGCACCAGTGTGTCCGGCCTCGCACAATGGACGACGATTTCCACGCTGTTGCAGCAGCGCGTGGCGGCCGGTTACCACGTTGTGCTGGTGTGTTCGGCCGTTGCCGGGGTTACCAACGCTTTGTCTGCACTGGCGCAAGCGCCGGATTCGGAAGAGCAACTGGCGGGCGTATTGCAACGCCACCGCCAATTGGCGGAGGAGTTGGGCGTTGCCGAAAGCGGCTGGCTGGAACAGGCTGAAACCTCCATGCGCCATTGCCTGCGGGCCTTGACCGAAGGCGGCGGATACGCGGCGCAAGCGGAATTGCTGGCCATCGGTGAGTGGCTCAGTACCCGCATCGGCGCGATCTTTTTGCAGCGCTTCGCCAAGGTCACCTGGGTGGATGCGAGGGAAGCTTTACAGGTACTGGATGAACCCGAGCTTTCACCGGCCCGCCAGTGGCTGTCCGCTCGTTGTGAGCCTGGTGAGGACGCGGAAATTCAGCGGCGCTGGGCTCAATTGGGGCCGGCCCTGATCACCCAGGGTTTCGTCGCCAGCACCGGCAAGGGACAAACGGCCCTGTTGGGGCGTGGCGGTTCGGATACCTCGGCGGCGCTATTGGCCGGGCGCCTTGGCGCGCGGGAAGTGGAAATCTGGACCGATGTGCCCGGCCTGTTCAGTGCCGACCCGCGCCTGGTGCCGGACGCGCGTTTGCTGACGGATCTCGATTATGCCGAGGCGTTGGAAATGGCGGCCAGCGGCGCCGGCGTGATTCACCCGCGCTGCATACGTACCGCCGCGGCCACTGCCACTCCGGTGCTTATCCGTGATTCGGCGCGCCCGCAGTTAAGCGGGACCCGGATCATCGATGCCGCTGCCGGCGCTCCGGGCGCCGCCTTCCGCGGTGTCAAAGCCATTACCTGCCAGAAAGGCATGGAGGTGCTGCTGTTACAGAACATCGACAGCCGCCGGGAAGTGGGCTTTCTGGCCCGTGTATTCGATATCTTCCGCCGCCAGGGCCTGTCCATCGACTTGGTGGCCACGTCGGAGACGACGACCACCGTTTCCATCAACGGGCCGGCCAACCATCTGGACAAAAACGGGCTGGCGCAACTGGTCACTGAGTTGCAGTCCCAGTGCACGGTCACGGTCTTTTCCGATTGTGTTTGCGTCAACCTGGTCGGCAGTTCCGTCAGAACGGCCCTGGCCCGCATGCAGTCGACCATGCGTTTTTTCGACGACCATCCGTTACTGATGTTGTCCCAGTCCGCCAATGACCTGTGCCTCAGCCTGCTGATCGGGGCCGCGGATCACGAGATCCTGCTGCAACAGGCGCATACCATGTTGATTCCGTCCGCGGAGTCAGCTGGGGATGGCGTTTTCGGCGACGCGCTGGCTCGACATTCTGGAGCAGGCATGAACGAAAGCACTGCCGATCCTCGCGCGGCAAAGGTGTTTCGATTCGGCCGCTGCCGCTACGACCCGGCGACCGGCGAGGCCGCGCTGAGCTATTACCTGGATGCGGGGCCGGAACTGGTGGAGCGGCTCGTTTTCCCGCATGCGCCCTGGCCGCCCGAACCCAGCCGGCAAGCCGCCTTTGAACAGGCCCTGAACCTGCTGCATCTGATTGCGGGCGTCAGTTATTACAAGGCGGCGGTGCCGCCCGAGGTGCGCTTCGACGGCGCGGCGCCAAACCCCGTGCTGGCTGATTTCATTGGCGGGCTCTATGTGCACGGGCTGGCGGAATTCAGTCATGTCAACCAGGTCGATGTCGCGGCCCGGCTGAGGCTGCCGGCAAGCGGCAATGCAAAGCCCGCGGCGCAGGATTTGCTGCTGCCGGAACGGGCCCTGGTGGCGATGGGCGGGGGCAAGGACAGCCTGGTCGGGCTGGACCTGATGCGCCGCACCGGCCTCGAGCTGATGCCGGTCTGCGTCGGCGCATCGGCGCTGATTGCGCAAACTGTCGCTGCGGCGGATCTTCCGCTGCTGCGCATCGGCCGCCAACTTGCGCCCGGCCTGAAGGCGCTGAACGAGGCGGGGGCGTATAACGGCCATGTGCCGGTGACGGCGATTAATTCAGCGATTTTGCTGTGCGCCGCCATCCTCTATGGCTTTGGCTACGTGGTTTTTTCCAATGAGCGGTCTGCCGATGAAGCAACGTTGATCACGCCTGACGGTCTGCCGGTCAATCACCAGTACAGCAAGACCTCGGCTTTTGAAGGCTCCCTGCGCCGGGTGGTCCATAGCTGCATCAGCCCGGATATCGAATACTTTTCCATCTTGCGTCCCTTTTCAGAGCTGGATATCGTGCGCCGCTTTTCTTCCCTGACTGCCTTTCACCCGGTCTATTCGAGCTGCAACCGCAACTTTCACTTGCACGGTGCATCGATCGAAGGCCGCTGGTGCGGCGATTGCCCAAAATGCCGCTTTTCAGCATTGAGTCTGGCGGTTTTCCTTGAGCCTGGGCAGGTCCGGGCGATACAGGGTTTCGACCTGCTGGACGATCCGGCTCAAATCGAGGGTTTTCGCGCCCTCTGTGGCCTGGGGCGCGAGAAGCCGTTCGAATGCGTGGGAGAAACCGGGGAAAGCCGGGCTGCGCTGGCTGCGCTGGCGGAGCGTGCCGCATGGCGTGATCACGCGGTGGTCAAGGCATTGCTGCCTGAATTGCAGTCCGTGGAAGTACCCGCGATGGAGGCTTTTCTGCGGCCATCGGCGGCGCATTTTATTCCACCGAAGATCATCGCTGCGGTGGCGGGGGCATTCGGCTGATGCACCTGGCCGATCTGGAAACCGGCAAAATCGCCATTCTCGGTGCCGGCCGCGAAGGGCAGTCGGCTTATAACTGGCTGCGTGGCAGATTGCCGCAGCAGGCGCTGACGCTGATCGCCGAGTCGCCGGCCGATCCGGTCTTCGCCAAAACACTGCGGCCGGCTGATCGCCTGCTGGTGGAGCCCTTGACCGCGGCGCGGTTGCGCAGCTTCGATGTGCTGATTCGCTCGCCCGGGATCAGCATCTACCGCGAAGCCCTGAGGGAGGCAGCGGATGCCGGTGTGCGCATTACCACGCCCAGCAACCTGTGGTTCGCATCTCACCCGGCGGCCCAGACCATCTGCATCACCGGCACCAAGGGCAAGAGCACGACTTCGGCATTGTTGGCGCACCTGTTGCAGTCCTGTGGCCGTCAGGTCCGGCTGGCCGGCAATATTGGCTTGCCGCTGCTGTCTTGCGACGATCAGGGCGTTGACTGGTGGGTGATTGAGATGTCCAGCTACCAGATTGCCGATCTCGAGGCTGCGCCCACGATTGCGGTGTTTCTCAACTTTTCGCCGGAACACCTGGACTGGCATGGCGGCGAACGCGCTTACTGGCGCGACAAGTTGCGCCTGGCGGAGTTGACCGGGCAAGGCAAAGTCATCGTCAATGCGTCCGATTTGGAGTTGGCCGGCCACTTTGCGGCAGCAGCGAACGTGATCTGGTTCAATACCTTTGCCGGCGTACATGTCGAGGGCAAACGGCTGTTTGACCGCAATATTCTGCTGCCGGCCAGCCTGCCGGAAGGCTTGATTGGACACCATAATTTGCTCAATACCGCGGCGGCGCTGACCGCGGCCGGCGCTGCCGGGCTCGATCTGCAACAGGCGGCGCGCGCGGTGGCGTCGTTCAAATGCCTGCCGCATCGCCTGCAGGTTCTCGGGCTGCGCAAGGGTGTGACCTACATCGACGACAGCATTGCCTCGACCCCGGTGGCAACGGTCGCCGCACTGGAAGCGCTGCAGGACAGCCCCATCGTATTGATTCTCGGGGGTTTCGACCGCGGAATCGATTGGTCGCGCTACGCTTCCGCGTTTCGCGCCGCGTCAATCAAGCTGGTGATCGGTCTGCCGGACAGCGGGCCGCGCATCATCGGGATTTTGCGCGAGGCGGGCGTTTCACCCGCCCACGGTTTCCATCCGGCGCCGGATTTGCCAACCGCAATGGCCTGGGCCGAAGAACACAGCAGCCCGGGCGATACCGTTTTACTGTCTCCGGGCGCACCCAGCTTCCCGCAGTTCAGCGATTTTCGTGATCGCGGTCAGACTTTTGCCCGGCTGAGCGGCTTTGCGGAAATTGCCGAAGGAACGCCGGCCGCGCATAGATCAGAGAAGTAGGTAAAATGAGGCCGCGGGTCAGGGAGTGAGGAGTGCAGATATCGCCCTGCTAGGTATGAGGGAGAGACCATCCCGCGGCCTCACAACCATAGACCAAGGGTAAATAGAAAAAGTTTCAAGGAGAGTTCAATCGTGAGTGAAATAAATAATCCGGTCACCGCCGTTATGCACACCAGCAAAGGCGAGATCAAGCTGCATCTGTTTGCGGATCAGGCGCCTGTTACGGTTGCAAATTTCGTCAATCTGTCCACGCAGGGATACTACGATGACCTGATTTTTCATCGGGTTATCCCCGATTTCATGATTCAGGGCGGCTGTCCGCAAGGCAGTGGCACCGGCGGACCGGGCTATCGATTCGAAGACGAGTGCTCGACAGCGTTACGGCACGATGCGCCGGGCAGGCTATCGATGGCGAATGCGGGCCCTGGCACCAATGGCAGCCAGTTTTTCATCACCCATGTCAAAACACCGTGGCTGGATGGCCGTCATACGGTATTTGGAGCCGTCGTGGACAGCGCCGACCAGGCGGTGGTCGATTCCATTGTGGTGGGTGACACCATTACCGGCATCGATGTCGATGGCGCCGAAGAACTACTGAACAGTCAGGCGCAGCGCATCGCCGAATGGAACGCGGTGCTGCAACGTCAAGCGAATTAGGCCGTAGCCTGCCTGTTGCACCAGTTCTCGTAGCGAGACGAATCAGGGGTGCGTCATGGCTGGCTTTCGCGACCGAAGAGCGCGCAGGCATAGTCGACACTATGTCGAGCACTCTGACCGAGCGAAAGCCAGACAGGGCGTGCCTCTGGATCGTCGCAGTAGAGGATTGGTGCAACAGGCAGGCTAATTCTGCCGTCCCACGCTGTAATGCGCCAGCGCAAGCATGGCGCTTTTCCAGCGTGATTCCGGAATGATGTCCAGAGCCGTCATGGCCGCACGGGCGCGCAGCCGGGCTTTGTCTATCGAAGCCTGCAGCGCCCCGCTGTCATCGATCAAATACATGATTCGGTTCAGTTGCGCACTATCGCCGTCGCGGATGGCATCGTCGATCAACTGGCGGCGGTCGTCTTGCACCAGGGCGCGGCAAAGTATCAGCGGCAAGGTGGGCTTGCCTTCAGCCAGGTCGTCGCCGGCGTTCTTGCCCAGGGTCGCGGCATTGGAAGTGTAGTCCAGCACGTCGTCGGTCACCTGGAAGGCGGCGCCCAGTTCGCGGCCATAGGCCGCCAGCGGGCCTTCGAAGTCCTCCCGCCCGGCCAGAACGGCGCCCAATTGGCAGGCAGCCTCGAACAGTTTGGCGGTTTTCTTTTCGATCACGCTGAAATAGCGCGCTTCACTGACTTCGGGGTCGTGCAGATTCAGCAACTGCTCGACCTCGCCTTCGGCGATCATGTTGGTGGCATCGGACAACACGTCCATCACGCGCATGGTGTCGACCTTGACCATCATCTGGAATGCGCGTGAATAGAGAAAATCCCCCACCAGCACACTGGCGGCATTGCCCCAGACGGCGTGCGCGGATTCCTGCCCGCGCCGCAGATCCGACTCATCCACCACATCGTCGTGCAGCAAGGTGGCGGTATGAATGAATTCAATGACCGCTGCAAGCGTTATCTGGTGGTGGCTGCCGTCTTTTGATGCGGTATAACCACAAGCGCGGGCGGCAAGCACCACCAGCAAAGGGCGCAGGCGTTTGCCTCCGGAACTGATTATGTATTCTGCAATCTGACGAATCAGCACGACATCCGAATTCAGGCTGTCGCGAATTAGCGCATCGACCGCCGCCATATCGTCGGCACAGAGGCGAAATACGAGCTGGATGTCGCTAAGCGCTTCGTCGCCTGGCGCTTTGTCACTTGGCGCTTCGCTGACTGCGGGTTGCTGGGCTCGGGATTGTTCCATGTTTTTCCCAGTAGATGGACGCTTGCATTATAGGCTGCGGGTGATGCAACACAAAGCCGTCCGGTCTTGCCAGGCAGATTTTGGCAAACATCAGTGAATATTGCAGCCGCGGCTTCTATAATGCCCGATTTTGCCAAGGAGCAATTTGTGCAGCGTGATTCCACCCGTAACTCGGAGATAAGACTGGCTTTGACCCTGTCCGGCGTGATTGCGCTACGCATGCTCGGCTTATTCCTGATATTGCCGGTATTCATGGTGTTGGCGCACGATGTGCCCGGATTTACCCCTCAGCTCGGTGGCCTTGCAGTCGGCATTTATGGGCTCACCCAGGCCGTGCTGCAACAGCCGTTCGGCTGGCTGTCCGATCGTTGGGGCCGGCGCCCGGTATTGCTGCTGGGCCTGGGCCTGTTTGCCGCAGGCGGCCTGGTGGCGGCCAGCGCAGATTCCATGACCGGCTTGATCGTGGGCCGCGCCTTGCAGGGTTGCGGCGCCATTGCCGGCGTAGCCATGGCCTTCGCAGCCGATTTCACCCGCCCCGAAAAACGGCCAATCACCATGGCGATCATCGGCATGGGCATTGGCGGCGCGTTCCTGTTGTCGATGGTCGCCTCGGTGCCCGTGGCCAACCTGCTGGGCCTGCATGGTTTGTTGGGCCTGACCGCGGGGCTCGGTTTGCTCGGGATGGTGCTGGTGCTGACCACACCACGGGCAAAGGTATTGCCAGCCGCACAGGTATCGGCCTCTGTCGATTCGATGAAGCCGGTTTGGCTGTTGGCCCTCAGTGTCTTCCTGCTGCATTCGGTCATGACTTTGTTATTCGTTGTCCTGCCGGGATTGCTGGTCAACAAGCACCAATTTGCGCTGGCGGATCACTGGAAACTCTATGTGCCGACGATGATCCTGTCCGTGGTTCTGATGTTGCCCCTGCTCAGATGGATGGGACAGCGAAAAACCGAAAGTTCGATACTGCCCTGGGCTTTTGGCCTGCTCGGGCTGGCTTTGATTTTATTGTCCCGGGGTTATTCCATGGCCTGGATGGCGGTACTGGTGGTGGCTTACTTCCTCGGTTTCAATTTGCTCGAGGCGGCCATGCCGGCACTGGTAGCGCGCGTTACCGGCGGTGGCGGGCGGGGCCGGAAAATGGGCCTTTACAGCACCTTCCAGTTCCTTGGTGCGTTTACCGGTGGCGTCGGGGGAGGCTTCCTGCTGGCCAGATTCGGCGGCGCAGTGGCGCTGGCGGTGGGCGGCAGCACCTGCTTCATTTGGGGCCTGCTGTCCGGCAGCCTCACAAAGCGGCTTTTTCCGACAAGCCAGCCAACTTGACTGTGCTAAACTTCCCGCTCTGATTTCTCATGGAGGTGCCTGATGGCACGAGGTGTCAATAAAGTCATCCTGGTTGGAAACCTGGGTGCGGATCCGGAAACACGTTATACCGCCAGCGGTTCGGCCATCACAACATCAGCATTGCAACGACCGAGTCGTGGCGGGACAAAACCAGCGGTGAACAGCAAGAACGCACGGAGTGGCACCGGGTGGTTTTTTTCAATCGTCTGGCCGAAATCGCCGGTGAATACCTGCGCAAAGGCAGCCAGGTCTATGTCGAAGGCACGCTGAGAACGAACAAATGGCAGGACCAGAGTGGGCAGGATCGTTATACCACTGAAGTCATCGCAAACGAGATGCAGATGCTGGGCGGCCGTGGCGGCGACAATCAGGAACGGCCATCGCAAGGCGGCGGCTTTCGTGACAATCAGAAGTCCGGCCAACAGGTTGCTGATGGGCCCGCAGACGACGGTTTCGCGGAAGACGATATCCCGTTCTAGTGTCAATTGAGGCGTGACAGGACACCAGCTATGAGGACTGTGCTGGTCACCGGCGGCGCTGGATTTATCGGTGGCAACTATGTGCTGCGCAGCCTGTCGCAGAATCCCGCGCTGCGTATTGTCAACCTCGATCTGCTGACCTACGCGGGAAATCTCGATACGCTGGCTTCGCTGGACAAGAATCCCCGGCACGTGTTTGTGCATGGCGATATTGCCGACCGTCAACTGGTGCAGGGCCTGCTGTCTGAGTACAAACCCGAAGCCATTGTTCATTTTGCCGCCGAAAGCCACGTTGACCGTTCCATCGATGGACCGGCGGCTTTTGTGCAGACCAATATCGTCGGTACGCTCAATCTGCTGCAGTGCGCGCTTGATTACTGGCGCGCTTTGGCCTCAGGACCAGGCGAGCGCTTCCGTTTTCTGCAGGTCTCTACCGATGAGGTTTATGGCAGTCTGGGCGCCAAGGGCGCATTCAGCGAAACGACGCCATACGCGCCCAATTCTCCCTATGCGGCTTCCAAGGCCGGTTCGGACCATTTGGTGCGGGCCTTTCATCACACTTACGGCCTGCCGGTGCTGACCACGAACTGCTCCAACAACTACGGCCCATACCAGTTTCCGGAAAAGCTGATCCCCCTGGTGATCCTGAATGCCCTGGTGATCAAACCGCTGCCCGTTTATGGTGACGGCCTGCAGGTGCGGGACTGGTTGTATGTGCACGACCATGTCGACGCGATCAACACGGTGTTGCAATCAGGCCAATGCGGCGAGGTGTACAATATCGGCGGCTCCTCCGAGCGCACCAACCTGCAGGTGGTCAAAGCCATTTGTGCTGCGCTGGACCGGAAAACACCGCATGCCGCCTGTGCCGATCGCTCGCAACTGATCGAGTACGTCACAGACCGGCCCGGCCATGACCGGCGTTACGCGATCGATTGTTCCAAACTCAGCGCCACGCTGGGCTGGCGGCCTGCGGTCGATTTCGAACGGGGACTCGACCAGACCGTAGACTGGTACTTATCCAACAGTGAGTGGATCAAGCGTGTCCGTGATGGCAGCTATCAGGGCGAACGGCTGGGACTGACGGGCGTGGCCTGATGTTGTCACATTACATAAAGTTGAATCATGCGCGCTAGAAAAGGGATCATTTTGGCTGGTGGCAGCGGCACGCGCCTGTACCCCCTGACCCGCGTGGTCAGCAAGCAGTTGCTGCCGGTCTATGACAAGCCGATGATTTTCTATCCGCTGGCGACGTTGATGCAGGCCGACATCCGCGAGATCCTGATCATCACTACGCCGCACGAGCAGGTTCTGTTCAGGCAGCTACTGGGTGACGGCAGCGATTGGGGCATACGGCTGGAGTTCTCTGTGCAAGACAGGCCGGAGGGACTGGCGCAGGCGCTGATCATCGCCGAGCCCTTTCTGCAAGGCGATCCTTGCTGCCTGATCCTTGGCGACAATATCTTTCACGGCGCCGGGCTCAGTGAAGTGCTGGAGCGCGTCACCCGGACGACACAGGGGGCAACGGTGTTTGGCTATTGGGTTCGCGATCCCGAGCGTTATGGCGTGGTTGAATTCGATCAGCAGATGCGGGTACTGAACATCGAGGAAAAACCCGCCAATCCACGCTCGCATTACGCGGTAACAGGCCTTTACTTTTACGATGAGCGGGCCTGCGAATTTGCCCGCGGACTCAAGCCTTCGGCGCGCGGTGAGCTGGAAATCACCGACCTGAACCAGCGCTACCTGGATGATGGCAGCCTGACCCTGGAGCGGCTGGGGCGCGGTTACGCGTGGCTGGATACGGGCACGCATGAGTCCTTGCAGCAAGCGGCCAACTTCATTGAAACCATCGAGACCCGGCAGGGGCTCAAGGTCGCCTGCCCGGAAGAAATCGCCTTTTTCAAGGAATGGATCGACGAAGCACAGGTCATGCGCCTGGCCGAGCCCTTACGCAAAAGCGGCTATGGCGAATATCTGCTGCAGCTCGTGAGCCGGGGCAGGGAAGCATGAAAACCCTTGCAACGGGAATACCCGGGCTGACGATCATCGAGACCGACGTTCATGCGGATGAAAGAGGCTATTTCCAGGAACTTTGGAAAGCTTCTGCTTACGCCGGGCTGCAGTTGCCCGGCCGGTTCGTCCAATCCAATATCTCCTACTCCGGCCCCGGCGTCATTCGTGGCTTGCATTACCAATACCCGCAACCACAGGGCAAACTGATCGCGGTTCTCGAAGGCAGTATTTTCGACGTCGCGGTCGATATTCGCAGTGACTCGCCGACTTTCCGGCAATGGGTCGGCGTTGAGCTTTCTGCCCGCAATCACCGTCAGTTTTATGTGCCGGAAGGGTTTGCCCACGGTTATTGCGTTGCCGATGGCAACGCGCTGATCAGCTATTTGTGCACGGCCGAATACGCGGCGGAATTCGATGCGGCCGTGGCCTGGGACGATCCCGATATCGGCGTCGAATGGCCGGTCGAAGCCGCAAGCATGTCCGCCAAGGACCGCAACGCTCCCCGCCTGCAAGACATCGCACCGGAAGACCTTCCGCGCATGCCCTCATGAACATTTTGCTTGCCGGAGGATCCGGGCAACTGGGCCAGGAATTGTTGGCGCGTCTGACCGTGCTGGGTCAGGTCACCTCTGTGGACCGGTTGCCGGGCGAAGCCGGGTTCCATTGAGTTGGATCTCTCTGACTTGAACCAGGTCGAGAATCTGTTGAGCCGCCTGCGCCCGGACCTCGTGATCAACGCTGCGGCCTATACGGCTGTCGATCACTCCGAAAATGAAAACCGCACGGCTTTTCGCCTGAACGCCGAGCTGCCGGGCTGCCTGGCACGCTGGTGTCATCTCAATGACCGCTTGCTGTTGCACTATTCGACCGATTACGTATTCGACGGTCAATCCAAACGTCCTTATAGGGAAGATGATGCGCCGGGCCCGCTCGGCGTTTACGGCGAGTCCAAGCTGGCCGGCGAGTGGGCGCTGGGCGCCAGCGGTTGCCGGCATGTCGTCTTACGCACATCGTGGGTTTATTCCACCCACGGTAACAATTTCGTGTTGAGCATGTTGCGCCTGGCGCGGCAGCGGTCCGAGCTGAGCATCGTCAGCGATCAGACCGGTTGCCCGACCTGGGCGCGGAATCTGGCGTCCGCTTCCATTGACGTACTGCGCCGCGCCATCGACCAGGCCGGCGACCCGGCTTTTCAGGGTATATTTCACTATTGCGACGGCGGCATCGTGAGCTGGTATGATTTTGCCCGTTTGATATTTGAACAGGCGGCTGAACTCAAGCTTCTGCATCAAATTCCGCGTTTGAAATCGATCCGTTCGACGGAATTTCCCCAGATCGCCCGGCGTCCGCAATATTCGGTACTGGATACGACATCGATACAGAACACCTTCGGCATCCGGCCGCCGGACCTCGAGGCTTCTTTGCGCGCGTGTCTGCAGGAACTCATTCCCGAATGAATAAACTGGAATCCCGATGTCGCTGACTCCCGTCATTCTCTCTGGCGGCGCCGGAACGAGACTGTGGCCGGTTTCGCGACGCGCCCATCCAAAGCCGTTCATGCTGTTGGCCGACGGCCAGTCGCTGGCGGAAAAGACCTTTCGCCGGGCGCTGTCCGTTGCCGGGTCTTCGCCCATCCTGACGGTAACCAGCAGGGACTACTTTTTTTATACCCGCGATCTGTATCAGCAGATCACCGGCGCCGGGCACGAGCATCCGTTTTTGCTGGAACCGGTAGGGCGAAACACCGCACCTGCGATCGCGCTGGCCGCGATGTATCTGCAGCACACATCGGGTGCGGCGACAAAAATGCTGATCCTGCCGGCCGATCACCTGGTACGCGACGAGGAGAAGTTCAAGGCCGCGGTAGACGAAGCGGCAGCCCTGGCGGAACGCGGTTATCTCGTCACGTTTGGCGTCCACCCGACGCATGCGGAAACGGGTTATGGCTACATTCGCAAGGGCCGGCGCCATTGAAAATTCAGAAGGCTTTGAGATAGCAGCATTCGTCGAGAAGCCCGATCTGGAAACTGCAGACAGTTATTTGCGGACAGGCGGGTATAGCTGGAATTCCGGCATGTTCTGTTTTCAGGCAGACGCCTTTCTCGATGCGTTGCAGAAATTCGCACCCGATGTCTACGAAGCCGCCCAGGTGTGCTGGCAGGGACTGGACCGTTCCCAGCAGGCAATGGAGATTCCGTTGGAATTGTTCTCCCGCAGCCCGAAAATATCCGTGGATTATGCGGTGATGGAAAAGGCCGAAAATTCGGCCGTCGTGGCGGCAGCCTTCGGCTGGAGCGACATTGGTACATGGAAAGCCATCAGCGAACTGCACGAATCCGACGCGGCGGGAAATCGCATTCACGGTAAAGCCGTGATGATCGACAGCAGCAATTGTTTCGTCCAGGGCGGTAAACGGATGGTGGCCGCAGTGGGGGTCAACAATCTGGTCATCGTCGATACCGGCGACGCGGTGCTGGTGGCCGACCGCGATCGTGCTCAGGACGTCAAACAGGTGGTCGACCAGCTCATCGATCTTGAGCACATTTCAGCCGAATTTCACCAGACGGTGCACCGACCCTGGGGCAGTTACTCCATTTTGGAGGATGCGGATGACTGCAAGGTCAAGCGCTTGGTGGTGAAACCCGGTCAGGTCCTTTCCCTGCAATCACACAAAAAAAGGGCCGAACACTGGACGGTGGTGCGCGGCACTGCCAAAGTGCGCCTGGGTGACAAGGAATTTCTGCTCACGGCCAACCAGTCCACCTATATTCCTGCTGGAAACCCTGCACCGGCTGGAAAACCCGGGCAGCGAAGACGTCCACCTGATCGAAGTTCAGACCGGCGAGTATTTTGGCGAGGATGATATCGTCCGCTACGAAGATATTTACGGGCGGGTGCCGTAGAAGCAGGCCCGCAACAGCATAAACAAGGCCAGCCAAGCCGAGGAAAACATGGGTCCGCCCCTGGGGTTGACGGGCGCGTCTTTTGGCTTCTGGTAGTTCACTTCCTGCTCCAGCCGGGCCTTCCGGCACTTGACTTCCGTTTTCCCTTGTCTCTATCTATAAAGACTTCCGGGCGATGAAATGGTTGGTCATACGGCATTACGATCTGGCCCCAAATACCATCCTTTCGGTCCGATAATCGCCTCAGCGCTGGGTCTTCCCCAATTCGTGATCGAACTCGAACTCCTTGGAAGTGACAAACGCCTCCATTTTTTCCAGCCGCAGGTTGAGTTCGCGAAATCGATGACTCAGCGCGCCGAAGACATCCGCCGGCGCATTGCTGACGCCGCGCCAGAAGACCGCCTGTTCAGGGTCCTGGTAGAGATCGACCGGTTTTACCGGCAACAGCACCGCGAGCACGATGTAGGACAACATCACGAACGGTATGAAGGGAGGAAACAGCATCATCAATACACAGGCCACACGCACGCCTTTGCGATTGAAATCGAAATAGTCCGCAATTCCTGCGCAGACCCCGGCGACCATCGCGTGCTGCTTGTCGCGAAAGAGCCGGTGGGGATTCTGGCGTTTGTAGAAGTCGCTCATGAACGGCTTCTCCAATTGGGCGCTTCGATATCCAGGATGCGTTCCAGAGTCTTGATGCGCTCTTCCATCTTGTTCGTCGATTCCCAGACCTCGCTCAGCATTTTTTCATCTTCCGCCGACAAGCCCTTGGAAGTCTTCATCTTGGTGATGTAGTGAAAGACGATCCACAGCGGGAAACAAACCGTAAGCAATAAAATGGGAATCACTTCAGACATCGTCGTTCTCCTGCGGGCTTTCCTTTACGCCGCTTTTTTTCGCCTTGGGCTCGGCTGCCTTGGATTTCATCCGGGCCAGTTCGGCCTCGACCCGGTCGTCACTTTCCAGATCCTCGATTTCGTCAGCCAGGGGCCGGTTACGTCCCATGGCAACAGCCTCGGCCTCGGATTCCACCTGATCGATCCGGCGCTCCGCATTTTCGAAACGGAACAGCATCTCATCGATGCGGTCGTCATGGATGTGCCGCCGGGCGGATAGCTGTGATTTGGCGGTTTTATGCCGTATTACAATGCTGCGTTGACGAATTTTGGCGTCGTTGAGTTTACTCTGCAGTTGGGTGATGTCCGCATTGAACTTGTCCATCTGATGGTCCAGGTTCCCGGCTTCGATTTTCAACTTCGAAACCTGGTCCTCGATACCCTGTTTTTCCGTCAGCGCGGCGCGTGCCAGGTCATCGCGTTCCCGCCGCAAGGCGAGCTCCGCACGGCGTTGCCATTCTGCTATCTCGCGTTCGAGGTACTCCGTATGCCGGCGGAGTTCCTTCCGATCCGCTATGCATTTGGCGGCTGCAGAGCGAATTTCCACCAGTGTATCTTCCATTTCCTGGATCATCAGGCGAATGATCTTTTCCGGATCTTCCGCCTTTTCGAGTACCGCGTTGATATTGGCATTGACGATGTCGCTGAAGCGCGAAAAGATGCCCATGAGCCTGTCTCCTGATAATTGATTCTGTACACCAGTAATGCAGGGTTCATGCCATCTGGCATTCATTGCATAAGCACTTGAAATGAAAAGAGTAAATAGCTATGGCTCAATTTCGATGGAAAAATTCCCCGGCCATCTTGGCCAATTCCACCAAAAGGTGGTGGAAACTTGCGAGCGCAGTAGCGGTCATATCGACCACGAGTGATTTCGGCAGAGGTGGCCCATTTCCATGCTAATTGCTAACTGCATGGCATGCGCTGCGGTGCTCCTGTAGAATAACTCACTTTTGACATGCCGGCAGCTTGCCGGAAATCTCTTAACTGCAGGAGGATTACCAGATGCGATTTGTATTCGCAGTCTTCGTTCTTATTGCCCTCATGACCGGCCCGGTCATGGCTCAGGACATTACAACCGACAAGGGCAAGCTCAGTTACGCAGTTGGCTGGGACATTGGCGAAGACATCAAACGGCGTGGCGCTGAATTTGACGTGGACACCATCATTGCCGCGATCCGCGACTCTGCGTCTGGGCATGAAGCCAAGGTCCCTGCCGAGGAAATGACCACGCTGTTGACCGCGCTGCAGCAGAAAGTCCGCCAGGAGCAGGCTGAAGCGTTCAAAAAGCTGGCCGACGAAAACCAGACCAAGAGCAAGGAGTTCCTGGCCGCCAATGCAACCAAGCCCGGTGTCGTGGTTCTGCCCAGTGGCGTGCAGTATCGCATTATCGACGAGGGCGAAGGCGCCCGGCCGGGTATGGATAGCACGGTGAAAGTGCATTACCGCGGTTCCAAGATGAACGGCCTTGAATTTGACAGTTCATTTGCCCGTGGTGTGCCCGAGGAATTTACCGTCAGTTCAGTTTTGAAAGGCTGGCAGGAAGTCCTGCCGCTGATGAAAACCGGTGCTACCTGGCAGGTTTTTGTTCCGCCGGAGATGGCATTTGGCGCCCGGGGCAATCCGCCGGTTGGGCCCAACGAGGCCTTGACATTTGACCTCAAGCTGGTGGAAATCATCAAGTAAGAAAGCTCTGTCGGGGCCACAACAGTGTGGCCCCGATGTACCATTAATCTGCATGGTTTGGATCGCTACTTTGTCCGCATCCCCGACAATAAAGAAATCTTCAGCAGGCTGCGATGAGATATTGTCGCCGTGCAACGGCGTGTGTACGCTCGGACCGGGGGATCTGTGTATCGGCTGTTTGCGTTCAGCAGAAGAGATCGGCAACTGGTTGAACTACAGTTCGCACCAGCGCAATCGCATCATGGCCGAACGGCCGGCGCGGATGGAAATCCTCTTTGGCCAATGATCATGCCTGCAAACCAGCTGGAATTATCCTGGCGCGAACGCCTAATGGCCGCGGTGTCTCCATTCGAATTTGGCGTCCGGTCATTGCAGGTAACGGGCTACCGCCCACCCGGCGCCGAATCCTGGCGGCCGGGAAAAACCGCGGCTGTATTGGTGCCTGTGCTTGACCTGGACGACCCGCAAATCGTATTCACCCGCCGCGCAGACCATTTGGTGCAGCACGCCGGTCAGGTCAGTTTTCCTGGGGGCGCCGCAGAAGATCAGGACAATTCTGCCGTTCAGACGGCTTTGCGCGAAGCCTACGAAGAAATCGGTCTGCCGTCCGAGCGCACCACACCCGTTGGATTTCTCGACCGCATGGATACGATTTCCGATTACCGGGTGCTCCCGGTGGTTGCGCTGGTGGAATGCCCGGTCACCTGGAAACTCGACACCAGCGAAGTCGCCGAGGTGTTTACCATTCCGCTGTCATTTGCCATGGATCGTAAGCAGTACGTCAGGAAACACGTGACCCGCGACGGCCAGGATCATGTCACCTGGTCTTTGCAATGGGAAAAGCACACGGTCTGGGGGGCAACCTCAGCGATGTTGTTGAACCTGGTCAGCCGGATGGAACGAGTCCGTGCCAACTGAGCTGCTGGTAACGCCGGAGCGTCTTGCGCAGCTCATTGCGGCTGAACGGTGCGTCGTCGTGGATTGCCGCTTTGACCTGACCGACGCGGCGAAGGGCCGGCAGGACTATCTGGCCGGCCATATTCCCGGCGCCCAGTACGCGCACCTGGGTGAGGACCTGGCGTCATCGATGACCCCGAGCAGCGGCCGCCACCCACTGCCCGAGCCGGAAGATTTTTCCGCATTCCTGAGCCGCATCGGCTGGTGCGATGACAAACTGTTGGTGGCGCACGACGATCGTAACAATGCGATGGCAGTGCGGCTCTGGTGGTTGATGCGCCATTTTGGCCAGTCCGCAGCCTTGCTGGACGGCGGCCTGGAGGCATGGTCCAGGGCGGGCATGCCGCTGGAATCCGGCGCCGTGGAAAGCGCGCCGGCGCCGATTCCCATGCTGCGCGGCGATGCCGCCATGACGGTCTCGGCGGCGGATATTCTGGACGATCTTGCTCACGCTGCCCTCACACTGGTCGATGCGCGTGCGCCGGAACGCTATTCAGGCGCGGTCGAACCGCTGGATGCCAGGGCAGGGCATATCCCCGGCGCCCGCAATCGCCCGTTTGCCCTGAACCTGGATGATTCCGGCTGCTTCAAGCCGGCAGAACAACTGCGTCGCGAATTCGAAGAACTGCTGCAGCAACGCCCATTGGAATCTGTCGTGCACACCTGCGGCTCGGGCGTTACGGCCTGTCATAACCGCTTTGCGATGGAACTTGCCGGCATGGGTACGAGCAGGATTTATCCCGGTTCATGGAGTGAATGGGCGCGGGATGAGTCGCGGCCGATCGAAACTTCGACCTGAATTCGCCGCCGGCAGGCTGCCGGTTTTATTTCTTCTGCAACCGTTCAACCAGGGCCTTCAGGGTGCGCTGCGTCTGTTCGGAAAACCACATGTCAACAAACGTGTCCACCCGGTAGCGGCCGGCTACGGTGAAATTGCGCAGGTCTTCCCGCGACAGCTCGCGAGCCGCGGACATCGCGTTTCGCGGCAGGCTCAGTAAATGCTCGCACCAGGCGACCGCCCGCGCGACAGTGGTTTGCGGATCTTCTTCCAGTTCGTCCACCAGGCCAATGTCCAGTGCCTGGTCGGTGCTTAGCATCGCGCCTGGCACCAGGATCTTTTCTGCCGGATGAGGGCCGATGAGGCGAACCAGTGCATCCTTGATCACCGGCGACACGACCAGGCCGACCTGCACTTCATTCAGGCCGGTTTTGTAATTGCCCGCGCTCATGATGCGGTAATCGGCAAACAGCGACAGCACGATACCACCGGCCGGCGCATGTCCGGTCAGCGCGAAAGCCGATGGCACAGGCAGGTTGGCAAGTGTGCGCAGCAGGTCGAGAAAGGTCCGCCAGAACTCCCCAATCTGGACGCGGTCCAGCGGCAGCAGGGCGGGAATATCGAATCCTGCCGAAAACATGCCCGCACGGCCGGAGACAACCACTGCATCGGCCGACGCGGCGGCGTCGTTCAGCGTCTCGGTCAGCAGCAAAACCAATTCCGGGTTTATCGCATTGGCCGGCGGCCGGTCGAGCCGGATTTCACGAATACGGCCATGGTCGGTGGTTTCCAGCATGTGGGCTTACTCCCTTGCTCGTTCAGTGAGGGTTCAGACAGGCAAGTCTAGACTGCACAGGCAGGCAGCGCAAAAGGGCCCTGGGAAGGTGAAAGCATCGTGTTTGCGGAAGCCATTGAACGGCCGGACCTGCCCTTATGAACTTTGCCGTCCTGCGGTGTTACACTGGAATCATGCGCAAAGCAGGGAGGATGTATAGATGAAACCAAAATTGACCCTTTCATTGGCACTCGCAATGGCGGCCATACTTTGGAGCTTATCTGCATCTGCTGCCCAACCCCCCAATTCGAACATTGAATACTTGCGCCCGTCAGATTTGAACAAATCACCCAGTTTCATGCCCGGCAGCGCCCATGGCCATGTGCGGCAGCGCCTGGACTATGGCCAGGGGTACCGTTACGGCCACATGGTCGACAGCCCCCTGGGGCACATCATCATCTGGTCCGCAACGCCGAACGAGATTCCCGATGCCGCGCCCATCATGAAGCCCATCACGCCAATCCGTTCGCGCACCAGGACTTCGATCGTGCCGCGATTGCAATATAAACCGGAATACGGCAAGACCTCCAATCCCGATTACGGCCAGTAGTTCACCCGGCGAATCACCCGGGGAATCACCAGGTGTAGTGGGCCGTGTAGCGGAGCACTGACTCGCCTTCGCTGGGCACGTGAACATTGAAGCGCACCTGGTTGCTGTTTTCCTTTTCATACGGCAGATTGGCGTCTTCGATTTTCCAGTTGCTGGCCCGGTAGAGGTTCTCCAATACCTTGATATCCACGCTATCCGTCTTTGTGATTACGTAAAGTTATTTCAAAGGTTTCCCATAGGTTGCGCGTACGCAAATCCACGCGGTAGTCGGTCTGGGTACGTTCGCCCACCACGTCGAACGCATTGCCCATCCGGATCAGAACGTCTTCGTTGCGCGGGGTGTGATCGATCACGTCTTCGCCGATAAATTCCAGACTGCCGTCCGCCTCATCCAGTTGGTTTACCCGCACGCGGCCGGCCGGCAGCGGCATCCCCAGGTGGTCTTTTTCTGCATTTGCGAACCGCAGGTAGACGTTGGTCTCCGCTTTCCCGTAACGGCCATATTCCTGTTCCAATTGCTGGTAGCCCTGCCACGGGAAGGCGAGGGTGGGGGCAAAAACCAGTTCTTTCTGGCATTTCACGCCACTGACAGGCGGCATTAGCTGAATCTGCTTGGTGGAATTGTCTGGCAGGTCGGTGCGCCGGCCCAGGGTGTACAGGTGGTATTCGAAGAAGGCTTTTTCCGCAAAACCCGCGTTGTCCTCAGCCGCGGCCATGCGGTACATCACTTCCTTTGGCATGCGTTGTGGCTGGGCGCGGTTGACGTCACCTGCAATCAGCTTGAGGCGGGCGTCCAGGTAGCCGGCTCCGGACTGATTGATGATGCTGACCCAGGCGGACAGGTCCATGCTGCACCCCTTGGTCTCATCGAGAATAAGGTTGTAGTCGGCCCACCAGGTCATGCCCTGCGTTTCATAGGTGATGCGCGTTTTCTGCCTGCCTGGTGAAGGGCTTTGCAACAGCCATTCCAGCGTTGGCCGGGTGATGAGACCGCCGGGCAATTGCGAGAACTGCAGATTGTTGTAGCTGCGGATGGCCCGGACGCTGCCGTCGTCCATCTGCAGGGTCAGTCCGTCACCGATGCCCAGCAGGGTGCCTTCGAGCAGATCCAACTGCTCGCCACGGGCTTGTTCGACTTTGATGCGCTGGCCGAGGTAGCGCTGCAACAGCTTTTCCTGGCTGACCAGGTCAAACTGGAAACTTTGCTCCAGAACCCGGGTAGCCGGCTTGTCCAGTGAGCTGAATGTCACCGTGGTCGGATCGATCAACTCGGCCACGTCACTGACCCGCAAGGTGTGAATGCCCTGATCGATGCTGTACGGCCGGTCATGGCGCACAATGGCGTAACCGGGCACGTTGCCGCCGTTTTGGCGGCCGCCGGTGGGCCGGTACCACTCCGCAGCCACCGCGCCGGGTTGCATTCGTGAATAGATCGTGATGGAGTCATCGCTGGGCGGATTGGACTGGGCATGTGCCGCGCAGCAACTGGCAGCGGCCAACAGGACGGGCAACAGTTTGTTCATTTCATCATCCTTTTTCAGATCAGGGTATTGAGTCGAGGAAACCAAAATTCTTTCATGAAATCGTTCCGAAACTCCAATTTAATTATGCTGCTGGTTGTGCTGGTCTCCTGCAAACCCGCTCCACCGGCCCCCATTCTGTCTTTTGAGGATGGGTGGGTTCGTGCCCTGCCACCGGGCATGGAAATGACCGCGGCTTATGGTGTTGTGACCAACCATGGAACCGATACCATGGAGATAAGCTCGTTCAGCAGCGACAGCTTTGCCGATGTCAGTTTACATTTGACCATGGTCGAAAACGGCATCAGCAAGATGGTGGAATGCCGGGACTGACACAAGCCGCAGGCACCAGCGCCATTCTCAAGCCGGGCGGGCTGCACCTGATGCTGATGCACCCAAAAAGGGAAATACACCCCGGCGACACGGTCGAATTGACCCTGAAGACCGCCGGCGGCGAAAAATTCCGCTTCAAATTGCCGGTCGAGGCACGCTGACCCGCACGGGCGCATCAGGCGGTCTTTCGCTGCGGCGGCAGTTCCAGAATGCGCGCCAGAAACTGGCCGGTATAGGAATGGCTCATGGCCGCCACTTGCTCGGGCGTGCCCTGGGCGATGATTTCACCGCCCTTGTCGCCACCCTCCGGCCCGAGATCGATCACCCAGTCCGCGGTCTTGATCACGTCGAGATTGTGTTCGATCACGACCACGGTATTGCCGTGATCGCGCAAGCGGTGCAGCACGCCCAGCAACTGCTCGATGTCCTGGAAGTGCAGGCCCGTGGTCGGCTCGTCGAGTATATACAGCGTCTGCCCGGTATCGCGTTTGCTTAGTTCCTTGGACAGTTTGATGCGTTGTGCTTCGCCGCCTGACAAGGTGGTCGCGCTCTGCCCCAGGGTGATGTAGGACAAGCCCACATCGGTCATGGTCTGCAGTTTGCGCGCCACCGATGGCACCGGGTGCGAAAAACGCCAAGCGCCTCTTCCACGGTCATGGCGAGCACTTCGTGGATGTTCTTGCCCTTGTAGGTCACGCCCAGCGTTTCGCGGTTGTAGCGCTTGCCGTGGCATACGTCGCAGGGTACGTAAATGTCCGGCAGAAAATGCATTTCCACCCGTATCAGGCCGTCGCCCTGGCAGGCCTCGCAGCGCCCGCCCTTGACATTGAAGCTGAAACGGCCCGGTTTGTAACCGCGGGCCCGGGCCTCATGCGTGCCGCTGAAGAGGTCGCGAATCGGCGTGAACAGACCGGTGTAAGTGGCCGGGTTGGAGCGGGGCGTGCGCCCGATCGGTGACTGGTCGATATCCACCACCTTGTCGAACAGATCGAGGTTTTCAAGCGCCTCGATACGGGGCCGGTTGTGCCGCGCTGCCGTAGAGTTCGCGCGCGGCCAGGCGGTGCAGGGTGTCGTTGATCAGGGTCGATTTGCCCGAGCCTGAAACCCCGGTGACACAGACGAACAGGCCGGCCGGGATTTCCAGCGTGACGTTCTTGAGGTTATTGCCGCTGGCGCCAATCAGGCGCAATTGCCGCTTCGTATCGCGCTCGATGCGCTTTTTCGGCGTGGGAATTTTTCGCACGCCCGGAGAGGAATTGGCCGGTCAGCGAATCCGGGTCGGCCAGCAATTCCGCCGGCGTGCCGCTGAACACGATTTTGCCGCCATGGACGCCGGCGCCCGGGCCGATGTCCACCACCCAGTCCGCCGAGCGGATGGCTTCTTCGTCATGTTCGACCACGATCACCGTGTTGCCAATGTCCCGCAGGCGGTTCAGCGTGGTCAGCAGCCGCGCATTATCGCGTTGGTGCAGGCCAATGGAGGGTTCATCGAGGATATACATCACGCCCACCAGGCCGGCGCCGATCTGGCTGGCCAGCCGGATGCGCTGCGCCTCGCCACCGGAAAGCGTGTCGGCCTTGCGATCCAGCGTCAGGTAATCGAGCCCGACATTGACCAGGAAATTCAGCCGCTCGCGCACTTCCTTGACGATTTTGGAGGCGATTTCGCCGCGCCGCCCGTCCAGCGCCAGTTCATCGAAGAACTTCAGGCACCGCAGAATCGGCCAGGCGGTGATGCTGGGCAGGTTGGTGTCGAGAATGAACACGTGCCTGGCTTCGCGATTCAGGCGCTGGCCATCGCAGGCCGTCGCAGGGTTTCTGGCTGATGTACTTGGCCAGCTCCTCGCGCACGATGCGGGAATCGGTTTCGCGGTAGCGGCGTTCCAGGTTGGGAATGATGCCGGCAAACGGATGCTTGCGTTTTTGCGTCGCCATTGTCACTGAAGTAGCGGAATTCGATGATTTCCTCACCGCTGCCGTAAAGGACGATGTCGCGGATTTTTTTTGGCAGGTCCTCGTACGGCAGATCGACATCGAAGTCGTAATGGCGCGCCAGGGCCTGGATGATCTGGAAATAGTAAGCGTTGCGCCGGTCCCAGCCGCGCACCGCGCCACCGGCCAGGCTGACCTGGGTGTTGCTCACCACCCGGTCCGGATCGAAGAACTGGCTGATACCCAGGCCGTCGCACTGGGGACAGGCGCCGTTCGGATTATTGAACTGAAAACATCCGCGGTTCCAGTTCCTGCAGGCTGTAATCGCAGTAAGGGCAGGAAAAGCGCGCGCTGAACAGCTTTTCCTCCAGACCGCTGTCTTCTTCCATCGGCGCGATCAGAACCAGTCCGTCGGACAAGGCCAGCGCGGTTTCAAACGATTCGGCCAGGCGCTGCTTCAGTTCCGGGCGCACACGAATGCGGTCGATCACCACCTCGATACTGTGCTTGCGCCGCAGTTCCAGTTCGGGCACTTCGTCCAGTTCATAGACCACGCCATCCACACGCGCCCGCACGAAAGCCCTGTGCGCGCAGTTCATCGAACAGCTGCGAGTGTTCGCCTTTGCGGTCCCGCACCACGGGGCCAGCAGCATCAATTTGCTGTCGTCCGGCAAGGCCAGCACGTGGTCGACCATTTGACTGATGGTTTGGGCTTCCAGCGGGGTGTCGTGGTCCGGACAGCGCGGTGTGCCAACGCGCGCGAACAGCAGCCTGAGATAATCGTAAATCTCGGTAATCGTGCCGACCGTCGAGCGCGGGTTGTGGGAGGTGGATTTCTGTTCGATGGAAATGGCCGGCGAAAGGCCCTCGATGTGGTCGACATCCGGCTTTTCCATGATGGACAGGAATTGACGCGCATAAGCGGACAGCGATTCGACGTAACGGCGCTGACCCTCGGCATAGATGGTGTCGAAAGCCAGTGAGGACTTGCCCGAACCGGAAATACCGGTAAACACAATCAGCTTGTCGCGCGGAAGGTCAAGGTCGATATTGTCGAGATTGTGCGTGCGGGCGCCGCGAATGAGAATCTTGTCCATGTGTTATGATGCCGTTACATCCAAACCCGTAACTATACTCCCCGCAGGCGAGGTCGCCGCAAAGACAGCACATCCGTGGAGCAGACCGTCGATCTGGCTTGCGCGGACAGCTTGTACGGACTGGCATAGGTTGACCGCGGCGGCTAAAACAGCTAACATTCCCGCCCTTTTGTAGGGCCTTTCTCATCCCGGAGTTGGAATCCCATGTACGCAGTATTTAAAACCGGCGGCAAGCAGTACCGTGCAACCACGGGTGACACGATTACCGTTGAGAAAATCGAAGCCGAAAAAGGCGCCACGGTCGAACTCGACCAGGTGCTGATGGTCGGCGAAGGCGAAGACGTCAAAATCGGCGCGCCCTATCTCGAAGGCGGGAAAGTCACCGCCCGGGTGGTGGATCATGGCCGTGGCGACAAGATCAAGATCATCAAGTTCAAACGCCGCAAGCACCACATGAAACACATGGGCCACAGGCAGTATTTCACGCAGCTGGAAATCACCGGCATCGACGCCTGACAAAGACTGAATTGCACGAGGAGATCAAGCTCATGGCACATAAAAAAGCAGGTGGCAGTACACGCAACGGCCGCGATTCGAACCCCAAGTATCTTGGCGTCAAGCGTTACGGTGGCGAGTCGGTGCTGGCCGGCAACATCCTGGTGCGCCAGCGCGGTACGCGCTTCCATCCTGGCGATAACGTCGGCCTTGGTCGTGACCACACCCTGTTTGCAGTTGCCGACGGGACGGTGAAATTCGAACAGAAGGGCAGTCTGAAACGAAAATACGTCAGCGTCGTTTCTGATTGAAGCCCATCATGTATAAGCAAGAAAACCCCGCTGCGGCGGGGTTTTTTGTGTGGAAGCCATGAAATTCGTCGATGAAGCCACCATTACCGTGATTGCCGGCAACGGCGGCAACGGGTCTGCTTCGTTCCGCCGCGAGAAATTCGTGCCCTTTGGCGGGCCGGATGGGGGTGATGGCGGTCGCGGCGGCAGTGTCTACCTGGAAGGGGATTCCGGGTCTCAATACGCTGGTCGATTTTCGCCATTTGCGCACATTCAAGGCCGACAACGGCCAGGGTGGCGCCGGCCGCCAGAAGACCGGCAAAAGCGGCGAGGACATCAGCGTTCGGGTGCCCCTGGGCACCATTGTCACCGATGCCGACAGCGGTGAAGCCCTGGGCGATGTCACCGAACACGAGCAACGGCTGTTGGTCGCCGCGGGCGGCCGCGGCGGCTTGGGCAATGTGCATTTCAAAAGCTCAACCAACCGCGCGCCACGGCGCACGGTTCCCGGTGCCCCGGGCGAGACCCTCAAGCTGCAACTGGAGCTCAAAGTGCTGGCTGACGTGGGTTTGCTGGGCTTTCCCAATGCCGGCAAATCGACGCTGATTGCGGCGGTTTCCGCGGCGCGGCCCAAGGTGGCGGACTATCCCTTCACGACCCTGCATCCCAATCTTGGCGTGGTGCGCATCGACACCGATCGCAGCTTTGTGATTGCCGATATTCCCGGCCTCATCGAAGGTGCTGCCGCGGGCGCCGGTCTTGGCATCCAGTTTTTGAAGCATTTGCAGCGCACGCGCCTGCTGTTGCAGCTTGTCGACCTGGCGCCTCAGTCGGCCGAAGCCAGCCCCGCCACCCAGGTGCGGCAGCTTGAAAAGGAACTGCAGCAATTCGACCCGGGCCTGATGCACAAGCCGCGCTGGCTGGTATTCACCAAGGCCGATCTGCTGCCGGCGGCACAAGCCCGGGAGCAGGCCGAGGCCATCGCGGCTGAGTTGGATTGGGTCCATCCCTGGGCGCTGATTTCGGCGGTCACGGGTGAGGGCACCCGCGAGCTGATGCAGATGGTTTCCGATGCGTTGTTGGAAATGGATGAAGCCCTGCAAGATACAGGGCTTTGACTTAATCGGGTTCAGGCCGGTGGTAGAGCTACAACCGGCTCACGCGGGCTGGTTACAGATTCTTGACGTGCCCGTTGAGCCGCGACTTATGACGAGCGGCTTTGTTGGCCGGCATCAGGCCCTTGGCAACGGAACGGTCGATGGCAGGGACGGCGGCCTTGTAGGCGGCTTCAGCCGCGGCCTTGTCGCCGGCTTCGATCGCCTTCAAAACGCTCTTGATCGCGGTACGCACATGCGAACGCTGGCTGGCGTTGCTCAGCCGGTGCTTTTCTGACTGACGCGCGCGTTTGCGAGCTGATAAACTATTGGCCAAGGTAATCTCCACGTAACATTTCAAAAATCAAGCCGACTATTCTCGTATTTTCCAGCGGGCGGGTCAATCAATTCGGAGATTTGATTTCTCTTGAAACTTCTTAAGTCCACCTTGACGGTCGGTTCGGCCACCATTGTTTCAAGGTTGCTGGGGTTTGTCCGCGACGTCGTTTTTGCCCGTTATTTCGGCGCCGACGGCGCCACTGACGCATTTTTTCTCGCCTTCAAGATACCGAACTTCATGCGGCGCCTGTTCGCCGAAGGCTCCTTTTCACTGGCATTTGTGCCCATCCTTTCGGAAGTTCGTTCCAGTGGTGACCGGGCAGCGCTGCGGGACCTGGTCGACCATGTTTGCGGGACGCTGTTGGCCGTGTTGCTGGTCATCACCGCGGCCGGGCTTCTGGCAGCACCCGCTGTGCTGTCCGTTTTCGCGCCGGGCTGGCTGCTGCAAGGCCGGCCGGAGTTTTGGCTGTCGGCCGGGATGTTGCGTATCACCTTCCCTTATATCCTGCTGATTTCACTGACTGCGCTGTCGGGCGGGATTCTCAATACCTATGATCGTTTCCTGGTGCCGGCACTGACTCCGGTGCTGCTCAACCTGTCCCTGATCGCCGCAGCCGTGCTGCTGTCGGCGCGCATGGAGGTGCCGGTCAAAGCGCTGGCCTGGGGCGTCCTGGCGGCCGGCTTCGCCCAATTGCTGATCCAGGTGCCGGCGCTGATGCATCTGGGCCTGATGCCGCGGCCGCGTTGGGGCTGGCGGCATTCCGGAGTGCGCCGGATTCTGCGGCTGATGATTCCCACCCTGGTCGGTTCGTCCGTGGCCCAGGTGAATCTGCTGGTGGACAGCGTACTGGCCACCTTCCTGGTCAGCGGCAGCGTCACCTGGCTGTATTACTCCGACCGTCTGATGGAATTTCCGCTGGGTGTATTTGGCGTGGCTTTGTCGACCGTGATTCTGCCCAACCTGTCGCGCAAGTACGCGCTGCAGAGTACCGCTGCTTTCTCCGCAACGCTGGACTGGGCCCTGCGCCTGGCGCTGATTATCACCCTGCCGGCGGCGCTGGGGCTGACCGTGCTGGCTTCCCCCCTGCTGATCACCCTGTTCCAGTACCAGGCCTTTTTGCCGGATGATGTGGCCATGACCGCGCTCAGCCTGTCGGCCTATGCGCTCGGCTTGCCGGCCTTCATTGCGGTTAAAGTACTGGCGCCGGGCTTTTACGCCAGGCAGGATACCCGCAGCCCGATGCGGTTTGCGATCATTTCCATGGTCTCGAACATGGTCCTCAATTTGCTGTTCGTCGGTGTGTTGCTGATGTGGCGGTTCAAGGGGCCGCACATGGGGCTGGCAATGGCGAGCACGGTGGCGGCCTATCTCAATGCCTCCATGCTCTTTCGCGGCCTGCGCCGTCAGGGCGTATATCGTCCGGCGCCGGGTTGGTCACGCGTGCTGCTGGCTGTGGGGCTGGCCAGCGGCGTGATGGTGGCGGCACTGCTATGGCAGCATGGAACGCAGGATCAGTGGCTGCTGGCGCCGGCAACAGAACGCGCCCGCATGCTGGCCAAACTGGTCATAGGCGGCAGCCTGCTTTATCTCGTGGCCCTGTTCAGCGCAGGCCTGCGCAAGCATCACCTGGAGCAAGGTGGGGTATAATCCGCTGCTTTTTAATGGCGGCAGAATGGGGTCAGAAGTGCAAGTCATCCGCAACAGGCCAGGTGGGTCACAGTCGGCACGGGGTGGCCGCTCGGTCGTGACCATCGGAAATTTCGATGGCATACACCTGGGCCACCAGGCGCTGTTGCAGCGCTGCCATGACCTGGCCGCAGGCCGGGCGTCTACGGCAGTGGTCACATTCGAGCCGCTGCCGCAAGCCTTTTTCCAACCGCATGCGGCGCCGCCAAGGCTGTCCACGGTGTATCAGAAACTGGCGCTGCTGCAGACGCACGGTGTGCATTGGGTTTGGCTGATGCGCTTCGATCTGGCATTGTCGCAGTTGACCGCGCGGGAATTTGCGACCCAGGTACTGGTCACGGGACTGGCGGCTTCGCAGGTGGTGGTCGGAGCGGATTTTCGCTTTGGTCATCGCCGTGAAGGCGACGTGGAAAGCTTGCGTGGCCTGGGCCAGGAACTCGGCTTCGGTGTCGACATTGTGCCCGCGGTTTATCTGGCCACAGAGCGGATTTCCAGCAGCGCGATCAGGCGCGCGCTGGCGGCGGGGGAATTTGCCCATGCCGCGGCGCTGCTGGGGCGGCCGTTCCGCATGGAAGGGCACGTGGTTCTGGGCCGGCAGTTGGGGCGTGAACTGGGTTACCCTACCGCCAATTTGCGCATACGCACGCCGCCCAGTGCGGTGCAGGGGATTTTCGCCGTATTCGCCCGCAGCCTGGAACCGGGGAGTAACGCAAAGCCTGCCTGGTTGCCCGCGGTGTGCAGTATTGGACTGAGGCCGACCATCGGCGGCACCGAACCCTTGCTGGAGGTGCATTTTTTTGATTTTAACGGTGACCTGTACGGTCAGCGCCTCGAAGTCGAATTTGTGGCAAAGTTACGGGATGAGTCCCATTTTGCAAACATAGAGCAATTGGTGGCGCAGATGCGCCGTGACGAAGCAGCAGCCAGAGCCATCCTGGCGCGATCGGAACGGCCCGCCTGAGCAGCGTGGAAAAGCAAAACAATATGGAATACAAGGATACGATCAATCTGCCGAAGACGGATTTTGCGATGAAGGCCAATCTGGCCAATCGCGAACCGGCGATGATAGAGGCCTGGGAGCGCATGGGGCTGTACGCGAAAATCCAGCAGGAAACGGCCGACCGGCCGCTGTGGATCTTGCACGACGGCCCGCCATATGCCAATGGCGACATTCATATCGGACATGCCATCAACAAGATTCTGAAAGACATCGTGGTCAAGTCCCGGTTGCTGGCGGGTTTTTGTTCACCCTATGTGCCAGGCTGGGATTGCCACGGCCTGCCGATCGAGCTGCAGGTGGAGAAGAAGTACGGCAAGGTGGGGCAGAAGCTGGATGCCGCGGCCTTTCGCGCCCAATGCCGTGATTACGCCGAAAAGCAGATCGAATTGCAGAAGAGCGGATTCCGCCGCATGGGCGTTTTGGGCGACTGGGACAACCCCTACAGCACCAAGGCCTTTCATTACGAAGCCAACATGATCCGGGCACTGGCGTCGATCATCGAAGCCGGCCACCTGATGCAAGGAGCCAAACCCGTGCACTGGTGTTTCGACTGCGGCTCGGCCCTGGCCGAGGCCGAAATCGAATACCAGGACAAGACCTCACCGGCGATCGATGTCTTGTTTCGTGCAGCGGACCCGGCCGCGCTGTTTGCCGTGTTCGGTGTCGCGCAAAGCGCCGGCGAAGCCGGTATTCCGATCTGGACCACCACGCCCTGGACCCTGCCGGCCAACGAGGCGGTGGCCGTGCATGCCGAACTGGATTACGTATTGGTGTCCGCGCAGCAGCATGGCGCGCCGGTGACACTGGTGCTGGCGGCCGATTTGCTGGAGCGCGTGGTTGCCCGGCTGGGACTGGAACAGGTGCGCACGCTGGCGACGGTGCCCGGGGCCAGGCTGGAGCACCTGCGTTTGCGGCATCCGTTCTATCAGCGGGACGTGCCGGTGATTCTGGGCGAGCACGTCACCACCGATGCCGGCACCGGCGCGGTACACACGGCTCCCGGGCATGGCGAGGAGGACTTTCATGTCGGGCTAAAGTACGACCTGCCGGTCACCAACCCGGTGGGTGGCGACGGGCGTTACCTGGAAGACACCGAGTTGTTTGCCGGTCAGTGGCGTGTGGAGAGCCAACGAAAACATCATCCAGGTGATGCACACCAACGGCACCTTGCTGTTCAACGAAGCCTTCGAGCACAGTTACCCGCATTGCTGGCGGCATAAAACGCCGACCGCGTTCCGCGTCACACCGCAGTGGTTTATCAGCATGGACCAGGCCGGTCTGCGCGAAAACGCGATCGAGGCCATTGCCGCTGTGCGCTGGGTACCGGGCTGGGGCGAGGAGCGCATCAAGGGCATGGTGCAAAACCGCCCGGACTGGTGCATTTCGCGCCAGCGCACCTGGGGCGTGCCGATCACCTTGTTCGTAGATCGTTCGAGCGGCGAACTGCACCCCGATACGATCGGCCTGATGCAACAGGTTGCCGGCACTGGTGGAGCGGGAGGGCGTGGATTGCTGGTACCGGGATGATATCCAGCAACGGCTGGGGATCGACGCGGACACCTGGGAACCCGTCACCGACATCCTCGATGTCTGGTTCGATTCGGGCGTGACGCATCGCTGTGTGCTGGATGAGCGCGACGAACTGCAGCGTCCTGCCGAGATATACCTGGAGGGTTCGGACCAGCATCGCGGCTGGTTCCAGAGCTCCTTGCTGACCTCGGTGGCGATGCACGGCCAGGCGCCCTACCGGCAGGTACTGACCCACGGCTTCGTGGTCGATGCGGACGGCCGCAAGATGTCCAAGTCCCTGGGTAACGTGGTGGCGCCGGTCAAGGTGATGAATACCCTGGGCGCGGATGTAATGCGCCTGTGGGTCGCGGCGGCGGATTACCGCGGCGAGATGAGCGTTTCGGATGAAATTCTCAAGCGTGTGGCGGACGCTTACCGGCGCATTCGCAATACCGCGCGGTTTCTGTTGGGCAACCTGGACGGTTTCCAGCCGGATCAGATCCTGCGCGGCGGATGCATTATTGCCGCTGGATCGCTGGGCGGTGGATTGCGCGGCGCAACTGCAGTCTGAAGTGGAACAGGCTTACTCCGATTATCAGTTCCTGCAGATCTACCAGAAAGTGCATCATTTCTGCGCCTTCGATATGGGCGCTTTTTACCTGGACATAATCAAGGACCGGCTTTACACCACCGGCGGCCGACAGCCTGCCGCGCCGCTCGGCGCAGGCGGCCATGTACCACATACTCGAGGCGCTGGTGCGCTGGATCGCCCCGGTGCTGAGTTTTACCGCCGAAGAAATCCATACCCATGTGCCGGGGCAGCGCAGCGCCAGCATTTTCCTCGAGACCTGGTACGACGGCCTGTTTCCACTGGATCAGGGCGAACAGGGCCGCAACCGCTGGCAGCGCATCATCGAGGTGCGCGAAGCGGTAAGCAAATCCGTCGAGCAAGTGCGCCGCGCTGGCAAGGCAGGTTCATCACTGGCCGTTGAGGTCGATCTGTGGCTGGACGGCGAATTGAAACAGGCCATCGACTGGCTGGGCGATGAGTTGCGCTTTGTCCTCATTACCTCCGAAGCCCGCGTGCACGAACTGACCGCGGCGCCGCAGGATGCCGAACGTGTGCGTCTGGAACAGGGCGAGATCGCGCTCAAGGTGACACCGTCCGAGAACCCCAAATGCGTGCGCTGCTGGCATTACCGCGCCGATGTCGGCTCGCATCCGGAACATCCTGAACTCTGCGGCCGCTGCGTGGAAAACGTCAGTGGCGCGGGCGAGACCCGGCGGGTGGCCTGATATGACTGCGGCGGAAAACATTCCCTTGAATGGCAAGAAGACTTCGCGGCTGCGCCGTCTGCCCGCGCCTTATTCCTGGATGTGGTTTCTGGTTTCCGGCGCGGTGATCTGGGCCGACATGGTCACCAAGCAGTGGGCCAGCGAGGTGCTGACCTTGTACCGGCCGCACGAACTGCTGTCCTGGCTGAGCATGACGCTGGCGCATAATTACGGCGCCGCGTTCAGTTTCTTGAGCGATGCCGGCGGCTGGCAGCGCTGGTTGTTCACGGTGCTGGCCGGGACGGTCAGTATCGGTCTGATCATTTGGGTTGTTGCGTTTGCCCCGGCGCGAATGGCTGACGGGCCTGGCCCTGGCGCTGATCATTGGCGGCGCCCTGGGCAATCTTGCGGATCGCGTGCAATTGGGTTACGTGATCGATTTCGTCGACGTGCATTACGGCGCCTGGCATTGGCCGGCATTCAATGTAGCGGACTCCGCCATTAGCTGCGGCGTGGCCTTGCTGCTGTTGGACGCGGTGCGCCAGGTCGTGCGCAACTACAGGAAGGATAAGGCCTGATGGATATCCTGCTGGCCAATCCACGCGGATTTTGTGCCGGAGTGGACCGCGCCATCGACATCGTCGAGCGCGCCCTGCACTTGTTCGGCGCGCCGATCTATGTGCGTCACGAAGTGGTGCATAACCGTTTCGTGGTCGACCGCTTGCGCCAGGCCGGGGCGATTTTTGTCGACGAACTGGACGAGGTGCCGGACAACGCCACGGTGATCTTCAGCGCGCATGGTGTTTCCAAGGCCGTGCGGCAGGCAGGGCGGAGGCGCGGTCTGAGGGTTTTCGATGCAACCTGCCCGTTGGTGACCAAGGTGCACATGGAAGTCGCACGCCATTGCAAGGCGGGACGCGAAGCGGTCTTGATTGGCCATGCCGGCCATCCCGAAGTGGAGGGAACGCTGGGCCAGTGGCTGCGGCATCCGCCCCGGGGAAACCGCATCTACCTGGTGGAAACACCCGGAAGATGTGGCGGCGCTGCAACCCAGGTATCCGCAGGATATGGCCTATGTCACGCAGACCACCTTGTCGGTGGACGATACCAAGGCGATCATCCGCGCGCTGCAGGCGCGCTTTCCGGGCATCATCGGCCCCCGCCATGATGACATTTGCTATGCCACACAGAATCGCCAGGACGCGGTCAATGCTCTGGCCAGCCGGGTGCAGTTGCTGCTGGTGGTCGGCTCGGTCAACAGTTCGAATTCGAACCGCCTGCGTGAACTGGCGGAAAAGCGCGGCGTGCCGGCCTACCTGATCGATGGCGCGGCGGACATTCGCGACGAATGGCTGGAAGGAATCTCCGCCGTTGGCGTGACGGCCGGTGCGTCCGCCCCGGAAAGCCTGGTGCGGGAAGTGATTGCCTGCCTGCAGGGCAAAGGGCGGGAAACTGCTGGAAGAACTCAAGGGCATACCGGAGAACATGGTGTTTGCCTTGCCCAAGGGGCTGCGCGCCCATCTGGTCGACCCGGGCTAAGCCACCGCATCAGGGGCTCAAATCACCTTCCTTCCCAGCAGCGGCGCAAAATAACCGCCGGCCCGCTGATGCCGCGGGCACCGGATTGGTCCAGGCTGAGACTGCCGCAGGGGTCGCCGCGCTGCGCCTGCAGCGGTTCAGCGATCACGGTAAACGTATTGGCTGCCGTGCTTGCAGCCGGCTCGAAGCGGATTTGATAGTTTTCCGCATCATGGTTTTCCCGGCAGCGGTTGGTGTCATAGCGAAATTCATTGGCGTAAATGCGTTCCTGGCAGGTGGCGGCGGCCAGCAGGGCCTCGATGGCGGTACTGCGCCGGGCGCGCAGCAGGTAGTGCTGATAGCCGTGGAATCGCCAGGCTCAGTCAGAATCGCCACCAGCGCGCAAACCATCATCAGTTCCAGCACGGTGAATGCGCGGCAGCCACGTCTGCAACGCCGGCTAGACCTGGCGCGCAATCCCGGGTTCATCGCCGCTGACGCCAGGCCATCAGCCCACAGTCATACCAGGGCTTGAACGGGGTGCAGAAACCGCTGCTGCCTGTTGCCGGGCCGGGTGGTGCCCCGCTCAGCCAGGGGCGGGCGATGATGGCCTCGCTGACGGCAACTGCGGCCGGACCCCGGCCCACACCGCGGCCCAGTATCCGGTAGTAGCCAATGCCCTGCAGCAGTGGTGCATCGGCTGCGGCGGGTGCCGACGCCAGATCTTCGAAATGCAGTTCTTCAATGAGGAACCGGGGCGGTTCCGAACTGAAGCTCCATGGCTCGCCCGTGGGAATTCCGCTGACCGGGTCTACGCCGCTTTCAAGCGCCTGGTTACGCCACCAGGAAGCGTCCTCCAATTCCGGCTGGGGCGGCACTTCCGACTGCGGCCGGATCACGCGGTTCAGTGGGGGGCTGAAACAGTCCTGCAGGCAACCGGGAATGCGCTCATCGTGTGCAATACCGAACAGAATGGCCTCGCCCTGCGTAACCGCCACGGCCGCAGCGCGGCGGGCCTGTTGGCCATCGCAGTAATTGCCCGCCATGCGTTGTTGCAGCAGCATGCTGCCACTTGCAACCAGCGCCAGCAGGCTGATGGCCGCCAGCAGCACCAGTCCGGCCAGCAGCGCGATGCCCCGCTGCCTGTTATGCTCCGACGGCCTCATTGTCTGCGGCCGCGAAAGCTGTGCACGTAGGTGAATACGCGCCGCAATTTGCCGTCGGCCGGCGCCTCCATGACGTGGTCCAGCACGTTGAAGGTCCGGCGGGAAGGTTCCGTGACGGCTTCGCTGCTGCCCAGCAGCAGCGCCAACTCCAGCCCCAGCACCCGTCCCTCGTCCAGCCAGCCGCCACCCGGGACCCAGCGGTCCGCCGCACCGTCGCCATCCACATCCTCGGCATACAGCGCCTGGAAGGCGTCGACATTTTGCACCAGGCCTTGCCGCCGCAACTGGGTGACGAACGTGTCGGCGCTGGCGCCATAACGGCAGGTATGAATGAGGTTGCCGGCGGTGTTCAGTTCAAGGACGGATTCCTTGAGAAAGAAGCGGGGCTGGCCGGCGTCATCGGTGACCGGGTTCGCATGGTCAAAACAATTGCGCTCGGACCAGGTGCGTACGGCCAAGCGATCGCCGTCACGGCTGACATTGTCCCCGGTCTCGGCCGTCAGACCCACCGCAGCGGTGGGTTCGGACCATGGCTGCGGTGTAAAGGCGGACTGGCGCAGAATGCCGCCGAGACTGTCGATGGCAAAACGCCCGCTATCCTGCACTTCCGCCAGGGCTTCCTGCAGGCGAAAACTGCTGCGCGCGTCGGCTGCAATCTGCACCAGCCCGGTTAAGAGCACCGCGGCAATCAGCAGCGCGATGACCAGTTCCACCAGCGTGATGCCACGGGACCTGTTGCGGGGAGGAATGTTGCGAGGAGCCACGCATTATTCGGACAGGGGTAAGGCCAGGGGCAATACCACGCGGCGTTGTTCGCTCCCGTCGTCGTGAAGATGGGGCGACTCGACCCAAAACACCTTGACCACCGCGCCACCGTCACCATCACAGGCCGGTGCGGCAATTCGGCCATCTTCGGGCGTGGTATCGCGGCACACCACGCCGCTTGCACCCGCCAGGTTCTGCTCCAGTTCGTGATGCCAGTGCGCCAGATTACCCGCAGCCCAGTCCGCGCCTGAACAGGGCTCCGCGGTCAGACAATCGCCGCTGGCATCCGCTGCCGGGTTGATATAGTGCCCCGTGGCCGCCGGGTTCAGCAGGATGAGCTCAGCCAGTGACGCCGCCTGCATTGCGGCAGTGGTTCGATTCTGCGCCTCGACGCTGCCATGGGCCGAGGTGAGCAACATCAGGGACAGACCACCCAGACCCAGCGAGAACACCACTGCCGCCACCAGCACCTCCACCAGGGAAAATCCTTGTTGCCAGAGTTTGTTTGCCGGTGTACTCATGTTCGTTACCCCAGAGTTTCAAATCGGTGTTGAGAAGGCGCGTGTCACCGTCTTCTCTTTGAATGCAAGAAGTGTGAACCTGCTGAACTTGGAGTGAAATCGGCGATTCGCCCGGTCCCGCGTAGGACATTTGCGGTCGGCCTGAAAGGGACTGAAGATCGGTTGTTAACGGGAGGTGATTTGCATATACTGGCCGCCCTCCAAAGCGCCGGCATAGCTCAGTTGGTAGAGCAACGCATTCGTAATGCGTAGGTCCGAGGTTCGAATCCCCGTGCCGGCACCAATTAAAATTATTTAAATACAATTAGTTATAACAAATGCACGTGGCCGCAGGCCGATGTGACTGATCCGTGTAAGTGTTTTGTAAGTGCGTCAGTGCCATTTCGACCGCCGGGCTTAGATGTCGCAGGGTACCCACCTAGGGCTTGCCCTGTTTGCAGGGGTGGTGGGATAACGGTGTGTAGCACTTGCTTTAGCCGGTGCCCGCGAGCCGTGCCCAGGATCGGCCAGAATGAGTCAACGGTATTCCCCCTTGCACCGTGGCCCCGGTCAGCAATGGCCGGGTTTTTATTCTGACCACAACGGATACCGCCCAGGTGGAAGGGCTTTGAAGTCGAAGGGGTAGACAACCAATTTCCGGTCTTGCTTAAAGTCTCGCCAGTCGTCTTTATCTCGCTCCCACCGTTGCAGAATGTCGCCGGGTTGATTCCGGTCAAAGTCGATTTGTATGCCCAGGTCGCCAGCGGAAAATATCATTTGTCGATTCAAGCGCAGCCAAACCCGACTCTCCCCTGGTCGGGGCTTTTTATTCCCAGTGAAGAAAAGGGCTGCTTTACCTATACTCAAGGTTGACTGAATCGCCACGAAATGAGGGAGCCTTTATGTCCAAACTGATTAAGTGCAAAGAATGTAATCATGAAATAGGTAAGAAAGCGAAGAAATGCCCACAATGCGGCGCACCCCAAAAAAAGGGAATTGGTCTTGGTTCTATTTTGGTACTTGTCTTTCTGGTCGCTATAGTATTCGCCGTCCTAAAGAATCCAGACACCGGGCAGAGCGGCACCGTCGCTACAACCGCTGTCAGCTCAGCCAAACCAGCGGCGGACTGTGCCGGCCAATCAGATAGGGAAGTACTCATTGATAAAATGGAAGCTAAAGGCTACTGGCAGAAAGTCTCTCATCCCGGAAACATGTATCGTGTCCACGTTCTCCCATCGTTTATTAAGAATGCGACCTTCGATGATAAGCAAAAATTTATATCCGTTGTTGCAGCTTATGGCCTATGCAAGGGGGGTGATGGGACCGTAGAGGTTTATGATGCAATGACAGACAAGAAAATCGGATTTCTTGCGGATGGTCGATTATCGCTCGACTAAATTTGCCGCATAGAAAAGCCACTCTTACACGGACCCAAAACCGCCATTTTCGGCAAGGGTAAACATCAAGGGCACATCAAGAAAACGGCTCAGGGTGGATTGTGGAAAGCCGTTTTTTGATCAATCGTCAGATTGTAGAGGAATGAGAGTAGTCAGCACTCTGATGTTGGTTAACTGACGATTAAGCGATAGTCGAGCAGATTTCCTACATTCACCGCGCACCGCTTCGGGCAGACTTCCGTACACGGTGTTCTTCGAAGGCATTCCGACTTTGAACCAGTACGGCATGGCCATTCTGGAACTGCTGATGTTGGGGGTTGGCTTCGTCGGCTTCCGGCGCTTCGCCTGATTGCCGGATTCCACGCCTGCCTGCGGCAGGCTGGAATGACGGCTCAATAAACAACCCCGCGGTGGATAACCATCGCGGGGTTTTTCTTTGACATCGATCTGAACTCCGGACATGACAAGGTCTTGATCAGGCGTTCTTTCGAATCCATGCATGGAAAGCCATTTCATGCCATGATAAATGTTGCGTTACAAATCATTCGCGGCTCGTATCGCGTATACGAATACCGGAAACAACACCTGATAAACGGGCGATTACCATGCTTGGATTGATGCAGGATTGGCCACTGCTGGTGCACACGATGCTCGACCATGCAGCGTTCAATCATGGCGAGCGGGAAATGGTCACCCGCTCCGTGGAAGGCCCCATCCGGCGCTGCACGCTGGCGGATCTGCGGAGCCGTGCCCTGCGGGTGGCAAAGGCTCTGGAAAAGGAAGGGGTAGCGCTCAGCGACCGGGTTGCGACCATGGCCTGGAATACCGAACGCCATGTCGAGGTGTGGTTCGGCATCATGGGCCAGGGCGCGATTTGCCATACGCTGAATCCGCGCCTGTTCGCCGAACAATTGGTCTACATCATCAATCACGCCGAAGACCGGCTCATCTTCGTCGACATCACTTTTGTACCCGTGCTGCAGGCCATTGCCGAGCGTCTGCCGACGGTGCACAAATACATCGTGCTGACCGACGCCGAAAATATGCCGCCAACTTCGCTGCCCAACGCGGTGGCCTACGAGGATTGGCTGGCCGCTGTGGATGACGATTTTGTCTGGAAGTCATTCGACGAGAACACTGCGGCAGCCCTGTGCTATACCTCAGGCACCACCGGCAATCCGAAAGGGGTGCTTTATTCGCATCGATCCAACGTACTGCATGCTTTGATGAGCAGTCAACCCGATGTGTTCGGCCTGACCTCGAAAGATGTGATCCTCCCCGTTGTGCCGATGTTTCATGCCAATGCCTGGGGCTTGACTTTCGCGGCACCGGCCGCCGGAGCGAAAATGGTGCTGCCGGGCGCCGGCATGGATGGCGCCAGCATCTATGAACTGCTGGAAACAGAGCAGGTCACAGTAACTGCAGCAGTGCCCACGGTGTGGCTGGGACTTTTGAACTTTCTGGAAACAAGCGGGAAAATGCTGCCTTACCTTGACCGGGTGGTGATTGGCGGCGCGGCCTGCCCGCCGATGATGATCCGCAAGTTCGAGCTGAACTACGGCGTGCAGGTATGCCACGCCTGGGGCATGACCGAGATGTCGCCGATCGGTACCACGGGTAAAATGAAACACGCCACCGAAGGCCTGGACATCGAAGCCAAATTGAAATTGAAGGAAAAACAGGGCCGCACGCCGTTCCTGGTCGAAATGAAAATTGTCGACGATGATCACAAGGACCTGCCGCACGATGGCAAGTGCTTTGGCCACTTGCTGGTGCGCGGCCCCGCTGTGTCCGGCGCATACTACAAAGACGATGAGCGCATCCTGGATGCCGGGGGCTGGTTCGATACCGGGGACATCGCCACCATCGACGCGCTGGGGTTCATGCAGATCACCGACCGTTCCAAGGATGTGATCAAGTCCGGCGGCGAATGGATTTCTTCCATCGAGGTGGAAAACGAAGCCCTGGGTTGCCCGGGCGTGGCGGAGGCTGCAGTCATCGGGTTGCCCCACCCGAAGTGGGGTGAGCGGCCATTGCTGACCGTGGTGCGCGCGCAGGGTGCCGCGGTCGACAGGGAAACCCTGCTGGCTTATCTGGACGGCAAGATCGCCAAATGGTGGATGCCGGATGATGTGGTGTTCGTGGACCAGATTCCTCATACGGCCACCGGCAAGATGCAGAAAATGGAGCTGCGCAGGCAGTTTGCCGACTATCGCTGGCCTGAGCAGGAGATCTCCCAAAACATCTCCCGGAAAACCTTATGATGCAGGCGTCGGCTTTTTCACTGGCGGAAACCATCGAGGCGGTGGTGCAGGAGCACTCCGGGGAGATCGGCGCGCTGATGCCGGTGCTGCACAGCGTGCAGCAGCGCATGGGCCATATACCGTCCGAGGCCATTCCGCTGATTGCCAGGGCGCTCAATCTGTCCCGGGCCGAGGTGCACGGCGTGATGCATTTCTATCACGATTTCCGCGCCGAGCCGGCAGGGGATCATCTGATCCAGCTATGCCGCGCGGAAGCCTGTCAGGCCATGGGCGGCCGTGCGCTCGAAGCGCACGTCAAGGCCAGGCTGGGTATCGCCTATGGCGAGACCACGGCCGATGGCCGCTTCACTCTGGATCCGGTGTATTGCCTGGGCAATTGTGCCTGTACGCCTTCAGTGCGCATCGATGATGCCGTGCACGCGCGCGTGACGCCTGAGCGTTTTGACCAGTTGCTGGATCAAATGCAGGAATCGGAGGCATGAGCGTCAGGATCTTCGTGCCGATGGATACCACGGCACGGGCGCTGGGCGCGGATGAGGTCGCCGAGGTAATTGCAGCCCAGGCGCTCGAGCGCGATATCGACATCGAGCTGATACGCAATGGTTCGCGCGGCGCATTCTGGCTGGAGCCACTGGTGGAAGTCGAAGGCGAGGGGGGCCGCATGGCGTTCGGCCCGGTAACGGTGGCGGACGTGGCACGCTTGTTCGCCGCGGGTTTTCCCGGTGACTGCAGCGATCCACTGGCCCTGGGCCCGTCGCAGGATATCCCCTGGCTGCAGCGCCAGCAGCGCCTGACCTTTGCCCGCGCCGGTTTGTCCGATCCCTTGTCCATCGAAGACTATCGTGCCCTGGGCGGTTTCGACGGTCTGGAAAAAGCGCTTGAAATGCCGCCCCAGGCAATCGTCGATGCGGTCAAGGAATCCGGCTTGCGCGGCAGGGGCGGCGCCGCGTTCCCGACCGGCATCAAGTGGCAGACCGTGCTGGACACGCCGTCGCCCCGGAAGTACGTCGTTTGCAACGCCGACGAGGGCGATTCCGGCACCTTTGCCGACCGCCTGTTGATGGAGGCCGATCCCTACCAATTGATCGAAGGCATGACCATCGCCGGCCTCGCCGTGGGTGCTACCGAAGGCTATATCTACCTGCGTTCCGAGTACCCGGTGGCGAAAATCATTCTGCTCGAAGCGATAAGCCGGGCGCAGCAAGCGGGCTGGCTGGGCGCCGACATCCGGGGCTCGGGCAAGGCCTTCCGCCTGCAGCTACGCATCGGCGCCGGCGCCTATATTTGCGGTGAAGAGACCTCCATGCTGGACAGTCTCGAAGGCAAGCGCGGCCTGGTGCGTTACAAGCCACCGCTGCCGGCAATCGAGGGGCTGCTGGGCCAGCCCACGGTGATCAACAACGTATTGTCTCTGGCTGCGGCCACCACGATTTTGGCCCGCGGCGCGGACTACTACCGCGATTTTGGCAGCGGCCGGTCGCGCGGCACGCTGACCGTGCAATTGGCCGGCAATATTCGTCGTGGCGGTCTGGTGGAATTGCCGTTTGGCCATACCTTGCGCGAACTGGTGGAAGACTTTGGCGGCGGCAGCGCCAGCGGCCGGCCGCTGCGCGCGATTCAGGTGGGCGGCCCACTCGGGACCTACCTGCCGCAGTCGCAATGGGATGTCGCGCTGGATTACGAGGCGCTGGCCGGGATCGGCGGTATGCTGGGGCACGGCGGTATCGTGGTGTTCGATGACACAGTCGATATGGCGCAGCAGGCGCGTTTTGCGATGGAGTTCTGCGCGGTGGAATCCTGCGGCAAGTGCACGCCGTGCCGGATCGGCTCGGTGCGCGGCGTGGAAGTAATCGACCGCATCATCGCCAATGAGCAGCGCGCGGAAAATCTCGTGCTGTTGCAGGAGTTGTGTGACACCCTGGTCGACGGTTCGCTGTGCGCCATGGGCGGTCTGACACCGTATCCGGTACGCAGTGCGCTGCAGCACTTCGCGGCGGATTTCGAGCGCTAGCAGCCTGTCGGACTTAACATGATCTACTGCGGAAAAGCCGAATTTGGCCGTATTTCCCGCTCTTTTTCGTTAAATAGCGGTGCTATTCGCCTCAAAAGACCGAAAAATCCGACTCAAATCGGCTTTTACCCCAGGGCACCTTCTCTTGATGCTGCGCATCAATTCACCTTGCCCTCGCTACGATCGGTCAAGTCCGACAGGCTGCTAGAAAGCGGCCGCTTCGGGGTTTCTTTGGGCTTAGGTCCGTTCCGGGCCGGACCAGTTGATCGCGCACAGTTCGGCGCTGCGGCCGTCGAAATCCCAGACCCGGCCGAAATCGCGCACCCGGCCCTTGAGCGCCCGGCTGACCACGATGTCCGGGCCCATCCAGTACTGCGAATTGGTAATCACCTGGTCCCGATCGGGGTCTTTGCCCGGCACCGGTTCAATCGCGCCTTCGATCAGCCTGGGGATGGAAAAAATCCGTTTCTTGCCTTCCTTGCGGAATTCGATCGGGACCTTCTTCACCGCCAGCACCTCGCTGACCAGCATTTTGAACAAACCGGTAGTGCCCTTGGCCTGGCCGCTCATGATTTGGGTCAGGGCCGCGGTCGCGTCTTCGCCGGCGTTCTCATCCAGGTAGAGGCCCACTTTCCAGTCACCGCGGGACATGTTGCCCGGAATTTCCAGCAGCATGCCGACCTTGAGCCCGGAAAGGTCGGTATCGCCGTAGTGACCGTGTTCGATGTCGATGCCCAGCCAGCCCTGGCAGCGGCCTTCGGTTGGCGGGTGCATCCCGAGCGAAATCACGCAGGGGCAGAACACATCGCAACTGCAATTGAGGATCAGTTCGCCTTGGATATTCCATTTCTCGATCATGGTGAAGTCCTGTAATGGTCAAATAAGCCGGGGCAATGCCAGCATGAGCAGGCCAGTGCATATCAGCACAAGTCCACAGGCACGGTCAAACCAGGGCCGGCGGATCCAGTTTTTTTCCGCGTACATGTAGACGCTCAACAAGCCCATCCACAACAGGTTCATCACGCCCACAGCGAACATCAGCAGCATCATGGCCCAGCAACAGCCCAGGCAGTATTTACCCATGCGCAGGCCCATGCGGCGAAATCCCGGGTTGCCTGCTTCCCAGTAGGACAGGAAAAACGACATGGGTGAGCGGCACCTGGACACACAGGCGGCTTTCAACGGCGTCCATTGATAAATTCCTGCGAGCACGAACAGCGCTGCGCTCATTTGCAGGTTCGCGCTTTTTCCTGCCGGGGTCAACCAGGCTTCGTTGTGCAAGGCGTATTGCAAGGCCGAAGCAAGCACACCGAAAGCAAACCAGACCGCGATAAAGCCCAGGGTGAACAGGACCGTCCGACCCGTCTCTTCGCCTTTGCGCCGGGCAGTCTCGTTCAGTACTTCAAGCACCTCCAGTGCCGGCATGGCCGTGGGCAGCATCATGGCGATGGCCATGCCCCACCACATGGCCAGCAACAACAGGAAATCGAATCCGCCAAAGCGGCTGTGGTGCATGGCGAACAAGCCATGGTGCGCGTGCTGCAGCGCCATCGCCAGCAGGCAAAGCCAGGCCAGTGTGATCACCGCCAGTACCGGCAGGCGCCGGTGCAGTGCATGATGTTTGGTCACGATCAGAACGGTGGCTCGCTCGCAGTTGAGGGTGTGGGCACAGATCAATGGTTAATGCTTGCCGGATAAGAATACTTCAAGCGCAGGCGCAAGAGTAACGATATGTGGGTAACATGATGCAAGTAACAATCGCAAAACGAACACACCATGGATGCATCGAACAACATACCCACCACCCACTTTGGCAGCAGGGTGCGCAAATCGCCTTTTTTCGAGTCCACCCGCCGCTGGGGCTGCAATGCCTATACCGTTTACAACCACACCTACATGCCGATCAGCTACGGCGATCCGCTGCATGAATATCAGCAGTTGCTGAATGCGGTGACTCTGTGGGACGTCGCCTGCGAACGGCAGGTGCAGATCGCCGGCCCCGACGCCGGGCGCTTTGTGCAGTTGCTCACCCCCAGAAACCTCAGCTCCCTGGCGGTGGGCCAGGCCAAGTACGTGCCCCTGGTCGATGAGCACGGCGGCATGATCAATGATCCCATCGTCTTGCGCATCGAGGAGAACACCTACTGGCTGTCGCTGGCCGACAGCGATGTGCTGTTGTGGGCCAAAGGCGTGGCCTGGGGACGGGATTTCAAGATCGAGCTGGGCGAACCCGATGTGTCGCCGCTGCAACTACAAGGCCCGAAGGCGACTGCCGTGATGCAAGATCTGGTTGGGGACTGGATTCAGGAATTGAAGTATTTCTGGTTCCGGGAAGTCGATATCCAGGGCATTCCGGTGGTGCTTTCGCGCACCGGCTGGAGCAATGAACGCGGCTATGAACTGTTCCTGCGCGACAGCAAAAGCGGCAATGAACTGTGGGAAATCCTGATGCTGGCGGGCCAGCCTTACGACATCAGCCCCGCCTGCCCCAGCCAGATCAAACGCATGGAAGCCGGCTTGCTGTCCTATCACAACGACATGAACCTCTCGACCAACCCCTTCGAACTGGGGCTGGGAAAATTTGTCGACCTGGAACAGGATGCGGACTTCATCGGCAAAGAAGCGCTGAAAACCGTCGCGCGCGAGGGCATTCGCAACCGCTTGCTCGGCGCCTGGATCGACGGCGGGCCACTGCCGGTCAATGAGCATCGCTGGCCCGTGCATGCCGATGGCGAAGCGGTGGGTGAACTTACCAGTTGCTGCTATTCTCCCGCACTTGAAAACAACATCGCCTACATCTACCTGCCCGCCGGATTGGCCACGCCGGGCCGGCGCGTCAGCGTGATGACGGTTGCCGGCGAACGCGAGGCGGAATTGTGTGAATTGCCCTTTGTCAGGAACCGTGCAGGAGACGATGCAGTCTGAACCAATGTCTGGTTCGGGCTGGCGCCCTGCCACCTGGTCAAGGCAGTAAGAGGTGAAATTTTGTCAATGCTGATTTTCTGAGATAATGCCCGTTATGGACGCGATAACAACCTTTCAGCCAGCGCAGGATTTTGGCACACCCCGGCCCATTGCCTTGGGACCGCTCATTGAACTGACCATCGATGGCAAGACCATCAGCGTGCAGCAAGGCACCTCGCTGATGCGGGCCGCCGCCGAGGCCGGCATCAAGGTGCCGAAATTGTGCGCCACCGACAGCCTGGACGCTTTCGGCTCCTGCCGTGTGTGCCTGGTGGAAATCGAGGGGCGCAAGGGTTATCCGGCTTCCTGCACCACGCAGGCGGAGGCCGGCATGGTGGTGCGCACGCAATCGGAACGCTTGCAGTCGCTGCGCCGCAATGTGGTCGAACTCTACGTTTCCGACCATCCGCTGGACTGCGTCGGCTGCGCGGCCAATGGCGATTGTGAGTTGCAGGACACCGCGGGGGAACTGGGTGTCACCGAGTCGCGCTATGGCAGCGCCGGCGCCAATCACCTGGATGCGCCTAAGGACGAATCCAATCCCTATTTCACCTTCGATCCCTCGCAGTGCATTGTGTGTTACCGCTGCGTGCGCGCCTGTGATGATATCCAGGGCACCTTTGCCCTGACGGTGGACGGCCGCGGTTTTGCCTCGAAGATCAGCGCCGGGCAGATGGAAGACTTCATGGATTCCGAATGCGTGTCCTGCGGCGCCTGTGTCAATGCCTGCCCGACGGTGGCGCTGACAGAGAATTCCGTGATCCAGCTGGGCCTGCCGCAGCGCAGTGTCAACACCACCTGCGCCTATTGCGGCGTTGGCTGCTCGTTCAACGCCGAATTGAAAGGCGATGTGGTGGTGCGTATGACCCCGGACAAGGAGGGTCTTGCCAACGAAGGCCATGCCTGCATCAAGGGACGTTTCGCGTTCAATTATGTGACCCACAAGGATCGCATCACCACGCCGATGATCCGCGAGAACATCAACCAGCCGTGGCGCGAAGTCGGCTGGGAGGAAGCCATCGGCTATGCGGCCGAGCGCCTGCGCGCGCTGCAGCAGAAATACGGGCCGGACAGTATCGGCGGCATCACTTCTTCACGCTGCACCAACGAGGAAACCTATCTGGTGCAGAAACTGGTGCGGGCGGCGTTTGGTAACAACAACGTCGATACCTGTGCGCGCGTGTGCCACTCACCCACGGGTTACGGCCTGAAGACCACGCTGGGCGAATCGGCCGGCACCCAGGCCTTCAACTCCGTTGCCCACAGCGACGTGATTCTGCTGATGGGCGCCAATCCCTCGCGATGCGCACCCGGTATTCGCTTCGCGCCTGAAACGCCGCCTGCGCCAGGGTGCAAAACTGATCGTTGCCGATCCGCGGCGCATCGAGCTGGTCGCCTCTGCCCATGTCAGGGCCGACCACCACCTGGCCCTGTTGCCGGGCAGCAATGTGGCCTTCCTCAACGCCATGGCGCACGTGGTGATCACCGAGGGGCTGGAAGCGAAAGACTACATTGCCGAGCGCTGTGAACCCGAGGCCTATCAGCGCTGGCGCGAGTTCGTCAGCCGTGAGGAGAATTCGCCGGAAGCGACCGAGCGTGTAAGCGGTATCCCGGCCTCCGAACTGCGCGCCGCTGCGCGCCTGTTCGCCGCCGGCCCGAATTCGGCCATCTATTATGGACTGGGCGTTTCCGAGCACAGCCAGGGATCGACCGCGGTCATGGGTATTGCCAACCTCGCCATGGTCACGGGCAATCTGGGCCGCGAAGGCGTGGGCGTGAATCCCTTGCGCGGCCAGAACAATGTCCAGGGTTCCTGCGACATGGGCTCCTTTCCGCACGAACTGCCCGGCTACCGGCATGTCTCCGATCCCGCCGTGCGCGCGCTGTTCGAAAACGAATGGCAGGTGCAATTGCAATCCGAGCCCGGCCTGCGCATCCCCAACATGTTCGATGCCGCGGTCAGCGGGCGTTTCAAAGGCCTGTATTGCCAGGGTGAGGATGTGGCCCAGTCGGATCCCAACACCCAGCATGTCGAAAACGCATTGCGCGCGCTGGAATGCCTGATCGTGCAGGATATTTTCCTCAACGAAACCGCGCGCTTCGCACACATCTTCCTGCCCGGTTCGACTTTTCTCGAGAAGAACGGCACTTTTACCAATGCGGAGCGGCGCATTTCACCGGTGCGCAAGGCCATCGAGCCCATGGCCGGTTACGAGGACTGGCAGGTCACCCAGTTGCTCAGCAATGCATTGGCTTACCCGATGAACTACAGCCATCCATCCGAGATCATGGACGAAATCGCCCGCCTGACGCCGACGTTTGCGGGCGTGACGTACGAAAAACTGGATCGCCTGGGCAGCATCCAGTGGCCCTGCAATGATGCTGCTCCGGAAGGCACGCCGACCATGCACGTGAATGAATTCGTGCGCGGCAAAGGCTATTTCGCCATCACCGGTTTCGTGCCGACGGATGAACGCAGCTCGCGCAAGTATCCCTTGCTGCTGACCACCGGGCGCATCCTGTCGCAATACAATGTCGGCGCACAAACCCGCCGTACGGCCAATTCCGAGTTTTACAGTGAAGATGTGCTGGAAATCCATCCCTTCGATGCTGAAGAGCGGGGCATCAAAGAGGGTGATTGGTGCGGCATCAGCAGCCGCGCGGGCGATACCGTGCTGCGCGCCGTGCTGACCGACCGCGTGCAACCCGGGGTGGTCTACACCACGTTTCACTTCCCGTTCAGCGGCGCCAACGTGATCACCACCGACAACTCGGACTGGGCGACCAATTGCCCGGAATACAAGGTCACCGCGGTGCAGGTGAGCCGTGTGACCGAGCAGTCCCGCTGGCAGCGTGAATACCGCGCCTTCGCCGAAAAGCAGCAGGGTTTACTTGAAAAAGCCAGAGCCTGAATTTACTCCGGCGCGAATGGTGGGCCGATCATGACGACATCCCGCGTTGTCAGCGTGCGTAATTGGCGGCCGGATCAGGTCGCGGCGGCCGACGACCACATCGCCACCGAGGTCCCGGTGGCGCTGACCTATAACCGCATCTCCCACGTGGTGATGATGGCCACGCCGGCCGACCTCGAGGATTTTGCCCTGGGCTTCAGTCTTACCGAGGGCATCATCGGCGGCAAGGACGATCTGCTGGCTGTTCGCGTGCTGCCGCGTGACGGCGGCATCGAAGTAGCCATGACCATTACCGAGCTCTGGTTCGATCGATTGACCACGCAACGGCGCAACCTCACCGGCCGCACCGGATGTGGACTCTGCGGCGCCGAGCGTATCGAGCAGGCTTTGCGTTATCCGGCTCCGGTCGGCGATTCCGTGCGCGTCAGTCACGCCGCCGTGCAGCATGCCTTGGCCAGCATGGCGGCAAAACAACCGCTGCAGGCGGTCACCGGCGCCACCCACGGTGCCGCCTGGTGCGATCTCGAAGGCAACATCCAATGCCTGCGTGAAGACGTTGGCCGGCACAACGCGCTGGACAAGCTGATCGGCGTCCTGGTGCGCGAGGAGTTCGACCCGCGCCAGGGCTTTGTGCTGGTTTCCAGCCGCGCCAGTTACGAGATGGTGTACAAGGCCGCCGTGATGGGCATGGAATTGATCGTCGCGGTGTCCGCGCCGACCACGCTGGCAATCGAATTTGCCGAGCGCTGCGGCGTTACCCTGGTGGGCTTCGCGCGCCCCGGCCGGCACAATGTCTATACGTTCGAGCAAAGGATAAGAGAAGGCACCGATGGCGGAGATTGATCAACTGGTGAAAATGGCCAACCAGATTGCGGCCAACTTCAGTTTCCACGCAGACGGGGTGGAGCGGCTGACGGATCACCTGCGGCGATTCTGGGCGCCGGCGATGAGAAAGCAATTATGCGATTATTCCGCCAGCGGTGGCGCCGGCCTGGATCAGGCGGTCCTCGAAGCCGTGCACGGTTTACAGAAAAGCCAAAAGTGAATTCCAGAGCGTGACGGGTTCAGATTGAAGGGCGAAAAATTGCCAGCCGGCATCATCCTCGCAGGCGGTCGTTCGCGGCGCATGCAGGGGCAAACCAAGGCCCTGCTGGATTTGCAGGGCAGGCCGCTGATGCAGCACGTGATCGACCGGCTGCGCCCGCAGGTCGCCTCCCTGGCCCTTTCAGTCGAGCGCGAAACTCCGGCATTTGAATGCTTCGGCCTGCCCCAGGTGACGGACCCCAGGCAGGGCAGTTGTGGCCCGCTCGGTGGTTTGCTGGCGGCACTGGAGGCCTTGCCCCAAGACAGCGACCGGCTGTTGCTGGTGCCGTGCGATGCGCCATTCCTGCCGCTGGACCTGGGGCAGCGGCTGGCGGAACGGCTCGAGCACAGCGGTCTGGCAGGCTGCATGGTGCGTTACGAGGACGAGTTGCAACCCACGTTCTCACTCTGGCACCGGCGCTTGCTGCCCGAACTTCGGCGCGCCGTGCTGGACGATGGTCTGGGCGGTTTCAAACAGGTACTCGGCAGGGTGAGCGTTGCCACACTGGACTGGGCGCCGGCCGCAGTGTCTCCATTCTTCAACATCAACACGCCGCAGGACCTGGTGCGCGCGAACGTGCTGCTCGAATCGGGCTTGATTGCAGCGCAAAGCGCGCCCACATGATCGGGGTCCGTCTTGATATAATGATGCTCACCATAGGAGATGCATATGCCGGGCTCTGCTGAATTCAAACCTTTGAACATAGCGATCCTGACCTTGTCGGATACGCGTACGCCGGAAACCGATACTTCCGGCGATGCACTGGTCGAAATGCTTACCGAAGCAGGGCACCAGTTGGCCGCGCGGGACCTGTGCAAGGACAATATCTACGTCATGCGTTCAATTGTCTCGCGCTGGATTGCCGATCCGGACATTCACGTGATCATCACCACCGGGGGCACCGGATTTACGCACCGGGATTCGACCCCCGAGGCCTTGGTGCCATTGTTCGACCGCGTCATCGAGGGTTTCGGCGAATTGTTCCGGCAGGTTTCGTATGAGGAGATTGGATCTTCCACCGTGCAATCGCGTTGCTGCGCCGGCCTGGCCAACAAGACTCTGGTATTTTGCCTGCCCGGTTCCACCGGCGCCTGCCGCACGGGTTGGAACCGCATTCTCGGCGAACAGCTCGATTCGCGGCACCAGCCATGTAATTTTATCGGCTTGACCACGCTCGGCAGCGGACAGCAGCACTGAATGCAAGCGCTCAAGTCCAATTGCCGGTATTCAGCAGCTTCCTGGCCTGGTTGCGGTTGCCCTGGCGGGGCAGGTTCATGCTAAGCGTTCAGGAAGCCATTGCCCGCCTGCTGGAACACATCCCCGCGCCTCCAGCACGAGAAGCCATCCCGTTGATCGATGGACTGGGGCGCGTATTGGTGGACGATGCGCACGCTCGCATCGATGTTCCGCCGGCGGCCAACAGCGCCATGGATGGTTACGCCATTCGAATCGGTGAGTGCACGCAGGCAGCGCAAAAAATTCCACTCAGCCAGCGCATCGCGGCCGGCCATCCACCCGAGGCCCTGAAACCCGGAACGGCGGCGCGGATTTTTACCGGCGCGCAAATTCCGCCGGGCGCCGATACCGTGGTGATGCAGGAGCATTGCACTGCCGACGATGCATACCTGATGATTGACAAACTGCCGCAGCCTGGCGACAACATCCGCCCCCGTGGGCAGGATATTGGCGCGGGTGAGAAGATGCTGGCCAAAGGCCACCGTTTGCGCGCCCAGGACCTCGGACTGCTGGCTTCCCAGGGTATGAATCGGCTGGACGTGCGCAAGCGGCTGAAGGTGGCGATGATGTCGACCGGGGATGAACTGATCGAGCCGGGACAGACGCTACAACCGGGACAAATCTACAACTCCAACCGCTACACCATGCATGGCCTGCTCAGCGCCTGGGGTTTCGAGGTCCTGGATCTGGGTGTGGCGCCGGACCGCGTGGAGGCGATCACCGACCGCATGCGGCAGGCGGCAGAAAGCGCTGATGTCGTCATTTCATCGGGAGGGGTTTCCGTCGGCGAAGAAGACCACGTCAAGGCGGTGGTCGAGTCCCTGGGCAGCATCGATCTGTGGCGCATTGCGATCAAGCCGGGCAAGCCCTTTGCCTTCGGTCATGTCAAAGGCACGCCCTTTCTCGGCTTGCCGGGAAATCCGGTATCGGTGCTGGTGACCTTGCTGATCGTCGGCCGGCCGTTCCTGTTCGCCTGCCAGGGTATAGCGAATACCGAAGTGCAGCCATCCCGTCAGCCCGCATTGTTCGACCGGTCCGGCAGCACGCGTGAGGATTACCTGCGCGTGCGCTCTACGCCGGCCGGCCTGGAATTGTTTCCCAGCCAGAGCAGCGGCATTTTGATGTCCGCCTCCTGGGGCGACGGCTTGCTAAGGCAAAAGGTCAATGAGGACATCCGGGTGGGCGAACCGGCCGATTTTCTGCCCTACGCCTTGTTGTCCTGAACCTGCCGGGGACTGTGGCCGCGCTAGCCGCGCATGAAACTGGCCCGGCAATCGGCGATGAGGTCACCACCGTCGGTCAAGCCTTGCTTCTGCGCTCAACACGATCAGGGATCTGCGTTCATTTTCGATCCGGCTGGTCAGGTCGATCTGCTGGCCGACCTGCAGGGTCTTGCGGTAGCGAATCTCGCAGCGGGCGGTATGGGCCTTGATGCCCTGCAGGTACAACGCGTTGGCCATGACATCATCCAGCGTTGAGAAAATGATCCCGCCGTGCACCGTGTCATTGAAACCGACATGATTTTCGTTCGGGGTGAATGTGCCGGTGCATAAGCCCTCGCGCAGGCTGAATTTGATCCGAAGGCCAATCGGGTTATCCGGCCCGCAGGCGAAACACATCGGCGCCCGTTCCATGAGTGGCTGATCAGCCATTTGCAGTCCTCTTGTTGGTGCTCAATTGCGATTCTGTGAAGATATATAGCGTGTTTCGCTTGCGTCAGCAATCAAACACCGGATTTTTCTGCAAAACCAGAAATTGATTGTGAATGCGGTCGTGAGTTCCTATAGTTCATCCCCATGCGCCCTGACCGGACCAACCAGAGCCTGGTCAAAAGGTCGCCCGGTGCGGCGTCAATCACACTTGGTACAAAAATGAATAAAGCCGGATACAGACTTCCAGCTTGTTTGCCTGATTTTGCTCACCTCCTGTTTCCATCGGGCTCCGCCGCCGGTGGTGACCGCCAACGGCGAAACGCTGGAGGGTCTGTGGGCGGGCGGCAACGGCACCATTGCAGTGTTCAGGGGGGTGCCGTTTGCAGCGCCGCCGGTGGGCGATCTGCGCTGGCGTGCGCCGCAGCCCAACCAGCCGCGCCAAGGCACGCAGGAGGCAACTGAATTCGCTGCGGGCTGCATGCAGACCACCTACACCACCGACTGGTACGCGCGGGTTGCGTCAGCCTTTGGCAAGGGGCCGAAGGTGGCGGCCCGGCCCAACGGTGTCAGCGAGGACTGCCTGTACCTGAACATATGGTCGCCGCAGCTCGACCCTGCGGCCAAGTTACCGGTCATGGTCTGGGTGCATGGTGGCAGCAATTATGGTGGCTGGTCTTACGAACCGAACTATCTTGGCGATCAACTGGCGGCCAAGGGCGTGGTCGTGGTTTCAATTGCCTACCGCATGGGGCCTTTTGGATTTTTTTCCCACCCGGCGCTGGACAATGGCGAGGGCCAGCCTGTCGCCAATTTTGGTTGGCTCGACGTTGCGTTGGCTTTCGACTGGGTGGCCAAAAACATTCAGGCCTTTGGCGGTGATGCGGAGAACATCACGGCCATCGGGGAATCTTCCGGTGGCGGCGATATTGCGGACTGGATGATCGCGGACCTGGCCGCAAAAGGAATCGCCCGGCGATTTATCGCGCAAAGCCCGGGCGGATTGCTGGATCAACGTCCGTCCCTGGCAGAGGAGCAGGAAACAGGCTCGCGCCTGATCGGGCACCTGGATATCAAAGAGACATTAACCGCTGCCCGTTTGCGTGCCATACCGGCGCAAGACCTGTTGACGGCGGCCGAGGCGGAACGTGAAGGGCACTACCATGAGGCGGTTGTCGATGATCTGACCTTGAAGGCGAAGCCAGCCGATACAGTGCGGCAGGGGAAAAGCACCGGCGCTGATTTTCTGGTCGGAACCAATGCCGACGAGTGGTATATGTATCTGGACGAAGCCACCTCGGCCGCGGACCTCGAGCAGTGGATAGAAGATAACGCGCCGCGGCACCGGGCCGGACTCCTCGCAGCGGTCAAAAACGATACGGATGTGCGCCGCGCCCTTGACCGTCTGAGGACGGCAAAGGATACCTTGTGCCCTGCACGGTATCTTGCAGGCAAAATAACGCGCCTGGGCGGTCGCGGTTGGGTTTACTATTTCGATCGGCAACGCGCCGGCCCCGGCGGCGAGAAACTGGGCGCTTACCACGGCACCGAAATCCCTTATGTCTTTGACACGCATGATGACTGGTTGCCGACGCAACCTGTCGACCGGGAATTGACCGCTGCCGTGATGGATTACTGGGTGCAGTTCGCACGCACCGGCGACCCCAATATCAAGGGCCGGCCGGGTTGGCCGATTTATGCTTCCGAGCGGCCCTACACGATGGAGTTGGGCGACGAAATCAGGGTGATGGAGCCAAAGGACAGGGAGCTTTGCCGCTATTTTGACGCGGACCGGGAGCTTCTTACACGCTAGCTTCCAGCACCACGCGCAGGCCGAATGCGCATAACTTGATTTTTAGTTTGAATTAAGTTTAAACTCCGTTTGCTTGTAACTGTTTCAAACTCAAATAACTATTATAGAGAGAGGCACCATGAAGACTTCCTTTTTCGTTCGGCTATTTGCGCTTCTTCCCTTTCTGTTTTTCTCCAACATGGTCTTTGCTCAGAGCAATTCCGAAGAGGATGAGTCCTCGGGTACGCTCGAAGAAATCTTTGTTACGGCATCACGCCGAGGTGAAGCCGACATCCTGACGACCCCGATTGCCATGACCGCCCTCTCGGGCGACGAGGTCGAGAAGTTCGCCATTCGGGATCTCAACGACATTGCCGTGTCGGTTCCCGGTCTGTCTTCGGGCACCGTTTCCGCGTTCAAGTCGGCGCAATTCGCGATGCGCGGCGTATCGGAAACCAGCATCATTCTATACAAGGAGTCACCGGTGGGCGTGACCCTGGACGAGTTTGTGATTCCGCACATCCAGACTTCCAACCTGGAAATGTTCGATATCGATACCATCGAAGTCCTGCGCGGACCGCAGGGTACACTGTTTGGCAAGAACACCACAGGTGGCGTCATCAACGTTCGCACCAAGCGCCCGGTGCTGGAAGAAAACAGCATCGAGGCGGCCGGCCAGTTTGGCGACTGGGGCACCAAGAAGGCGAACATGGCGCTGAATTTCGCCATCGGCGACACGGTGGCGTTCCGCTTTGCCGGCATGTATCTGAAATCTGACGGCTATTACAAGAACGGTGGTTCCTACGGACCTATTGGCGTGATCGTGCCTTTCAATACGGTTCATACCGGCGAGTCCGGGGTTGGCGATGGGCGCGATCTCGGCGGCGACGACGTGTTTTCAGGCAGAGCCAAGCTGTTGTGGAGCCCGAACGAGGACGTAAACCTGCTGTTCCAGTACGAGTACGTGCACGACCGGGGCGATTCGCCGCCGATCGTTGACGAATCGAAGCCGGGCTATCTGTTTCCGTTGTGGGGTTTCCCCGCCGCAACCGGGGATCCGCTGGACCATGCCGGCAACACGCTGCGTGACGACCTGTTCCTGAAGATGACCGAAGGCCACCGGGTGGACATCGATGGTTTTTATCTGAATGGCGACTTTGCCATCAATGACAGCTTTACCGTGTATTTCAATGCCGGCGATCGCAAACAGAAATCGCGTTTGCCGAGTTCCTACGGCGGAATCACCGGGCCGATATCCCTGTTCGATGCGACTCGCGATGACAACCGCGAAACCAAGCAGGTGGAAGTCCGTGTCGGTTCGAACCTGGATGGGCCCTTCAACTTCACGGCCGGCGCCTTTTATCAAAAAGACGATACCAAGTTCTGCGTGGCGCAAGTGGTCGGTTTCCTCGACGGCTTTTTCCTCGGTACACCGCCCGATTACTTCAACAACAACCCGCGCATCCTGTGTAACCGGCAGGATGCCAAGGCGAAGGCCATTTTCGCCGACGGCACCTTCGACGTCACCGATCAGTTTCACATCACCGCTGGAATTCGCTACACCAAGGAGGAAAAGGCCTGGGCCGGACGTCCGATGCGATTTGCCCTGGATGGTATCCCGCTGGTTGATATCCTGACTAAACCCATCGAAGGCGTTGACTTCAACCGCTTTCCGGAAGGGGTGGTCTACAATGACCATAGCTGGAGTGAGCCGACTTACCGGCTGATTCTCGGCTACGATTTCACCCCCGACCTGTTTGGCTTCGTCAGCTATTCCCGCGGCTTCAAGAGCGGCGGCTATAACGACCAGTTGGGCACGCAACTCGACCCCATCACCGACCTGGCGGCCGAGCCAACCAGGCCTGAAATCGCCGATAGCTACGAGGCGGGTATCAAGTCCACGTTCGCCGATGGCAAGGCCAATATTGCCATCAACGCCTATTACGTGGAGTACTCCGATGCGCAACGCACCTTCAACGTCTCGTTCCCGAGCGGCGGCCAGGAAACGCTGTTCTTCAATGCCGCCGACATGACAGTCAAGGGTGTGGAATTCGAAGGCGCCTTTGCGCCCACCAGCGCGTTGTCATTCCATTACAACGTCGCCTGGATGGATGCGAAATTCGACAAGTTCCAGGCCGACACCAACTATGACGGCGTCATCGACGTCGATCTCAGCGGAGCGCCGGTTACCCGCGCGCCCAAATGGATGGGCGGCATAGACGGCACGTTCACACATCCCGTCGGCAGCGCCGGTGATTTGGAATGGAGGGCGCGGGTTTCCTATGAAGACGACTCGATACAGGCCTATTCCGATGTGGATCCGGCGTATGACACGGTGCTCAATGCCAGAACCCTGGTGGACGCCAGCATTACCTTCCATGATGCCGCGGACAAGTATTATGTGAGGCTGCTGGGCAGCAATCTGACCGACAAGCGTTACCGCACCGGTTCGCTTTCCGTTGCAACCTTGTGGATCATGACCGCCTATGGCCCGCCGAGGTATTTCGGCATTGAGTTCGGTACCAAATTCGACTTTTGAAACCAGCCCTTTGGTGAAAAAAAACCGGCGCATCGCGCCGGTTTTTTTGTGGGTAAAACGGCCAGGCTACAGCAAACTGCGCTGCACGAACCAGAACACCCCGCATCCGCATACCAGTGCTGACAACAGGTCCGCCGCCGGAACAGCCAGACGCGGCCAGCCTTTGAACAGCATGCCCAGGCACAGCATGACCGCCACCAGGGCCAACTGACCCAACTCAACGCCGATATTGAAGCCGGCCAACGACCAGGGCAGGACTTCGACACCGGCATTGCTGGCCAGAAATGCGCCGGCGAAACCAAAACCGTGTACCAGGCCGAACAGCGCGGTGATCAGGATCCGGTAGCTTCCGCGTCCGCCCAAATCGTGGGCGATCAACAGGTAGCAAAAAGAGAACAGTGCCAGGCCGGCCAGCGCGGCCGTTCCAAAACCGGCGCCATGGTTTGCGGCAAAGGGCATGATCATCAGCACCAGCGCACTACAGCCAATAGCCAGCGGCAAGGCAGACTTGAGCACCAGTGCGGTCCGCTCCATCGCCACCAGTGCAATGGTGAGTCCAATGGTGGCTTCGATTGCGGGAACGTTGACCTGGACCACGCCCAACACGGCAAGGCTGAGGCTGATGCTGTGGCCCACGGTGAATCCCGATATCGCCCAGACAATCTCCCGGGCGCCGCGGCAGATCAGAAAGCAGCGCGAGCAGAAAGACGACATGGTCGTATCCACTGATGATGTGCCGGGCGCCGAGCCGGACATACCCGGCGAAGGAACTGCCGATTCCCGCTTGCGCTTGATCGCTTTTGCCTTTGGCGCCCAGCACCCAGATTTGGCGTTCCCCGGTCATCAACTGCTGGAAGATTCCGTCCGGCGATTCGTAGCGGGCGAAGTGTGTGTGTTCGGCAGCGAGGTCGAAGAATGCATGGACAGCCAATGACGCTGGCGGGGCTGCGCAATGCCAGGTGGCCTCGATTTGCAGGTAGCCTGGTCGTGCTGCGAGCGGATGCATGGCGCGGGCGGGGGTGCAGCCGGCTTCAGGAGCGTCGACCGTAATATGCGCCGCGAGGTAGCGCGCCAGAGTGTCTTCCAGCGGTTCGGAATCATCCGAACGGGGTATGCGCGTGGCTTCGCGCGCGTTGACGGTGAATCTCAGGCTCAGTGTTTGCCCGGATAGTTGCCAGCGGCTGAAGGATTCGCTACGGACATGCGCATGCGCAAGGCCGGAATGAATGAGCATGAACGGCAGCAAGAGGCCGCAAAGAACACGGCATGTATATCTACTGTGTTGCATCCGGGGCAATAATGATTTCGCTGCGGCCGCGTAACCAGGCGAGGTAGTCACGCAAGGCCTGATCGCCCGCGCGGCGCAGGTATTCCGCTTCCACCTGGGGTCGAATCTGTTCAAACGCCGGCAGGTTGCCCGGCTCCTGTGCTGCCAGGTAAAGAATGTGAAAGCTTCCGTTCGCCAGGATCGGCTCGGAATAGCTGCCAGGCTCCAGTCGAGGCACGCGCTGCGCCAGCTCCGGGCCGAGATAATCCGCAATTTTGGTCAAGGTCAACAGTGCGTCGGGAAGCAGGGTCTCGGGCTGCAAGCCTGTGGATCGAATCGCGGCTTCGTTGGGTGTTTTGCCGCTGATGAGCGCGTATGCGTCAGCGGCCTGTTGTCCGGCCGCGGCACTGGAACCGGATAATCGCCAGGAGCGCAACCGGTAGCGCCCCTCGGAAGTGAAAAACGCCGGGTCGGATTCGTACAGCCGATGCAGGGCGCCATCGTCAGGCACGGAGGCTTCAGCTTCAGCCGCCACCTGCGCGATGACTTCGGCGGCAATGGCTTTGCGCACTGCCGGTGAGGTCAGTGGCAGCCCAAGTTCGATTCCCCGTGTGATCAGCAGTTCTTCATCGATCAGGCGGTTGAGCGCGAATTTCCGGTCTTCGATGCTGAGCGGCGCCCGCTTGTCGGCGGCAAGATCATGCAGGAGCTGGAGGTAGCGTTCCTCGGGAATAAGCGCTTCGCCTACCCGGGCGATGACATGCTCGGGCAGTGAATCGTGCGCAAACGACCATCGCTGAATCAGGCCGGACGCGGCCAGCAACAAACCTGCGGCCGCACCTGCAAGGAGCAGCAGGAGGCGGATTCGAGGCTTGAAGACTGCGTCAGACATCGATCATGACTGGATTGCGGTGGGTCTTTTCAGATGTCCGGAGCAGAACTTTTGAGAAAGTCGATGAAGATCGGCGAAGACCAGGCCCGGGCCTGGGTTTCGGAAAGACAATTGTCGCTGCCGGCGGTGCGGTCGTCACCATAGCAGGGGTTGACGGCAATGCATTGTCCCTTGTCATCCAGTTCGCAGCGCAAGCCACCGCCATTGATGGTCGGCTGGGGAGCCTGCAGCGCCCGAACATAATAGACTGCGTCCCGGGCGCCGCTTGCAAAGTCCGGGTCGCTGAACTCCACTTCGCAGCCGTCACCGCTGCTGACATCGCATGCGAAAGTCCGCCACGGATCTTCGATCAGCGGCGCCACCGGTTCGTTGCGGGTGATTTGTGGCCGGATGCGAATGACTTCGATGCGGCTGATGGGCCGGCGTTTGGAGGATGGGTTGTAGCACTCGCCGCGGCAAAGCCGTTCCAGGCGTTCCGCCGGCAGGGCGTTCAAACTGTATTCGGGGCAGCCCGGCTTTTGCTCGAAGGCGCCCAGCGCCCTGGCGCGAAAGCGTGGCGCTTCGTTCATGGTGGTTTCCGAGCCCATTGGCAGTGCGCCTGCTTCCGAATCCCCTGCAGGGTTGAGCAAATCGAACCACAGCAGGATCCGTTGGCCAGAGGTGCCATAGACTTCCTTGCGTTTCAGCGCCTGCCATATTGCAGATCGGTTGCGGCCCTCCGCGTGCACCGCGACCAGACCGCCAGTGACGAAAAAGCTGGTCTGACGCTCCATTTCCAGAATGTTGAAGAGGTCGATTTTGCTGGCATCCACAGAGACGCTGTGGGGTTCCGGTTGCCCGCGGTCAGTGGAATAGACCTGCCGCGAGCCCGCGTCGCGGTAACCCCACCAGTCGGTCATCGGGAAACGTTGAGTTTGTTTGTAGCCGGTACCGGGCCGGGCCGAATGATTGTCGCTGGAGGCGATCAGGCCGAAACGAAACCGGGCCGGCTTTTCCGGGTTATCGAAATTGGTGATGGCCAGCCCGTATTGCACCGATCCGCCGGGCCGGTAGTTGAACGCCGGCAGGAAACAGTCGCGGCACTGACCCGCGTCGAGCCAGTCATCCAGCGTGGTGCCTGGAACGGTATGCCAGCCCACCTGACCGTTATCGACATAGTGTTGGCGCGCTTCGCTGGCCCGCGAATCGCATTCCTCCGGAGCCAATCCCGCCGCGTTACAGCGCTTGCGGATGATCTCGCCCGCCTGCCAGCAGGATGGCAGGTAGTTCGGGCTGGGTGTGGGGCAGACCCGTTTGTGATCCGGGGTGATCTCAACGGCTTTCCAGTCGCGGTACACCTCTGAATTTCCGTGCCCGGAGTAGACTTCAATCAAGGTCTGCTTTTGCGGGTCATGCATGTTTCCGGCAAGCTGTTTGTCCAGCGTGTAGCCGGCCGGGGTATAAACACCCCAGGTCGTTCCATGCGGAATCACGATTGAATCCATGCCCCACTCGGAAAGTTTGCGGAACAACACGGCCGGGGTCGGGGCGGTTTCGGCGCAATCAGCCGGAAAGTCGTGCACATTTCCCTCTTCAGGGCAAACCGGCTGAGCGGAAATGCTCTGAATCAGGTGGGCAAAATCGTAGTAGCGCTGGCGATTGGGCCAGTCCCGCAACGGGGGCAGGACGCGCAATTTCAGCGGAATGCTGGCAAAGGCATCGCGGAAGGGCGAGCCAATCGGCCGGACCGGAAGCTGATCCGTCCCGGTGTTTTCAAAAATGACGTTCTTGTGACCGTAGTGTTTTTCGGGCGTGCTTCCCGCCTGGGTCCATTCGAATCCCATGAAGGTGACCATATCGGGGTTGTCGCCGCTGCCGGACCGGGCATTGCACTGCTGCACGCTTTCGATCTCGGTCTTCCATTTCTGTTCGGTGAGGCTTTCGGCATGGTCCGTCAGCGCCCAGAAATCCAGAGAGGAACAGACCCGGGCAAAATCGCAGGCGTCTGCCGGGGGATGGGCGCCATCGCCCTGTACCATCGGCAACGACATGCGAAAGGCATCGGATGAATAGGTGGTATGCACATGCAGATCACCAAACAGAATTTGTTTGCTGCTGACGACCCCCAGTTCTTCAGCCGCTGCTGATTGAACGCGGTCCTGTTCGCTGCGGATATCCTGCGGAACAGGCTGCGCCTCGATGTCACCACTGCCTTCGAGTTCACCGTACCAGTCAAAAACGATACCGGCGGAATACGCCAGCGCCGCTGCCAACGCGACAACGATCACAAGAATGATGACGCTGCTTCTGGACATGGGCTTACCTCAGTGGCCGTTCCGGCTGACCCGCCGGCAGCCGCAGATCAGCGGGCAAGGAGCCCGCTTCTTTGCTGCGACTTGGGAAAACAACATTTCCCGCAGACTATTTCTCCCCGCTCAGGTAGCGTTCCAGTTCTTTGTGGAAATGTCTCAGGCGTTGTTCCTGTTCACCCCAAATGGGGCCGTTGAAGCCGCGTGAGCGTATGCCGCGTTGCACCACCGGCAGCAATTCCGAATCCTGGTCCAGCACCTGTCCGAGCTTGGGCGGCTCACCCAGGGGCACGTATTCCGTATCGGGGCGGGTCTCGCCGGAGGTGTCCGTCCCTTCGGGCAGGCCCATCCAGCCGGGCGTTCTGTAGTTGGGATCAGCCACCGGCCGGATCAGCGTCATGGTGTCATAGTAAAAGCGCTCCGGGTCCGTGGCGTGGGGCATGAAGCGCATCAGGAAAGCCCCTTCCGGGTGCAGGCCGATCTGGACGTTGGGAAATATGCCGGTGGCCCAGCTATCGGTTAGCTGGCCATCGGTAAAACGCTGATAACCCAGATCGAACTTCTTCGAACGCCGGCGCTTGGCTTGCTGGATCGCTGTGCGCACTTCCCTGGCATTTTGCGGGTATTCCTCCGGCGCCATGCTGGCTTCCGCCATCATGTATTGCAGACTCGGGTTCATCATTTCCTGGTCTTTCTGGCGCTGGGTCTTGACCCCGATGGGTACGATCATGCGGCTGGCGCCCTCGGGATAGAGGTCGACTTGTACGCCCAAATCGTCCATCACATCCTGGGTTTCAGGGTGTACCGCGTGCAGGTGATAGGTTTCGTAAAACGCATCGACGCCGGTTTTCCAGTTGGCTGCCCATTCGCTGACGACGTGACGCACGCAATGCATTTTGTCGAGTTCATAGGCTTCCAGGTAACCTGCCGGTAAGCCGATGCGCTCCTTCAGTGGCGCCGGCTGGTCAGCCAGGTTGATGAAAACCAGCCCGGCAGAGGTTTCGCAATGGATTTCTTTCAGTTTCGGATTTTTGCACAGCAGCTTCGGATTGATGGTTTCCCGGTCGGTAATGTGGGTGCAATCGCCATCCAGGCCGTATTGCCAGGAATGAAAGGAGCAGGTGAACCGGCCCACGCTGCCGCGGTCGTTCAGCACGATCTGGTTGCCGCGGTGCGGGCAGACGTTGTAGAAGGCCCTTACCGAGCCATCATCCTGGCGCACGATAACGATACTCTCGCGCAGCAAGCGGAACTGCGAATAATCGCCCGGTTCGGGGATATCGGTTTCCACCCCGGCGATCAGCCAACTGCGGGTCCACACCTGGTCCCATTCTTTTTGCATGAAAGCCGGATCGTAGTAACGCTTCGGGTGATAAATATCCAGGCCGTTGTCGATGAATGGCTGCTTGGCTTCCAGGTTTCCTTCGCCGGCCTTGGGATCGATCAGCCAGGTCTCAACTGGGTTTTTCCACATTTTCGCTTACCTCAAATATGCTGTTGCTACTGAGTGCCGAACTTGCAGTAGGGTTCTTTTTCCACCAGTCCGAATACGAACGACAATTTGACCAGGCCGACGATGATCGCCAGGCACAGGCCGAGTTCGAGTATCTCTTCATCGCTGAAATGCCGTTTCAGCTTGGCATGGAGCGCAGGCATCAGCTTGCCCTGATCGTTGTTCAGCGCGATTTCATCCGCCAGTTCCATCACCGCCTGTTCATCTTCGCTGAAGGAAGAATAATCCTGCCGCCACATCGCGTCGATCTGGTCCTGCGAGTAACCGATGTTGGTGACACCGACAACGTTCTGCAGGTTACAGGTGCGGCAACCGTGGTTCATGCTCAAGCGCAGGCGGGAAAGCTGTTTGTATTTTTCAGCCACCCGGCCGTCGAAGAAGATCTTCTGGTAGAACTCCACCATGGCAAAATCCAGCAGTTCCGGAGCCTTGGCGAATACGTCCACGAAGGTCGGGGTTCCGGTCAGTTCATTCAATGCGTCCCAGGCCATGCGCGCGCCTTCGGACAGTTCCTCGCGCGGCACTCTGGTCAATAATGTATTGCTCATTTGCTTACCTCCTGTCTGTGTATCCATGATAGTCGGCTGCGCGTAATCTACAAGCGGTTGCGCACATCCACTTCGATCATGCCGTTGACGATGCGCAGCGGAAAGGTGCGGATCGGCCGGGTGGCCGGGGCGCCGGTACAGGCGCCGCTGCGCACGTCGAAGGTTGCGCCATGCAGTGGGCACATGATGCGAGAACCCCGCAAGCGGCCGTTGTCGAAATTGGCCAAGGCATGGGTGCAGCGGTTTTCAAAGGCAAAATATCCGTCCGGTAAGCGGCAGATGGCGATGTCCGTGCCATTTACCTCAAAGGTAGAAAAGCTCTTTTCCGCAATATCCTCAGCCGCGGCGACGGCAATAAAGACCTGTTCAGTCATGTTGGCAAACCTTTGGATAGAAAGGCGGATTGCAGTATCCGCAGACGGCTCAAAGAGCGTCTGTGTGGTTTCTTTCAAACAGGCTGGATGCTAACATAACTTGAATTCTATTCAAAAGACATTTTCGGAGATTCCACCATGATGACATTCCTCGCCCGCATGAAGGTCAAGAAGGGCAAAGAAGCGGAGTTTGTGCGACTGGCGCGGGCACTGACGGAAAAAGTACGCGCCAATGAGCCTGAGACGACGGCCTATGAATTTTTCAAACTCAGGGATGACCCGTTGGGCTACGCAGTTTTTGAGCAGTTCGTCAATGAAGAAGCCGAAGAGGCCCATCGCAATACACCACATTTCAAGGAAATTGCCACGGACCTGATCGAGTGCATCGATGGCACTTATGTCAGGGAATTTCTGGATCCGTTGGAATAGGGGGTGGAAGCATGAGTACTGATCTGGCCTCGGTCCGCTTGCAGGCAACTACGCTGGGTGATCTGCTGCTGATGGCAGCGGATGCGCAACCGGACCGCATGGCGGTCGTTCTGCCCAATGAGCGCCGCAGTTACGCGCAAATTCGTGATGCCGCGTTCCGCAAAGCAAAAAGCCTGCAAGCCCTGGGCGTAAGGGCAGGCGACCATGTCGGGCTGTTGTTGCCAACCGGCATGGACCTGGTCGAAACGATGTTTGCCACCGCGCTGTTGGGCGCAGTGACCGTGCCGGTGAACGCGAGGTACATGCCGCCGGAACTGGCGTATGTGGTGGAAAATGCCGATCTGAAGGTATTGCTGACCACCGACAAGATTGCAGAAGCGGTAAATTTTGTCGAACGGCTGAACCTGGCTTTCCCGCAACTGGCGCAGTCGGACGCCCACAAGCTCACCCTGGACAATGCGCCGCTGTTGCGCCATATCGTGCTCTTCGGCGAGTCTGAAGCAGGCGGTATGTTGACGGAAACCCAATTCGACACTCTGGCCGCACAGGGCGACCTGGAGCAACTGCACCTGAGGCGCCTGCAGATCCGTCTCGGCAGCACCGCACTGATCCTGTATACATCCGGAACCACGGCCAATCCGAAGGGCTGCATGATTTCGCACGAAGCCATTGTGCGCAACAGCGCCGCATTGGCTGACCGCTATGAACTCACCGGCGAGGACAGTTTCTGGTCGCCGTTACCGATGTTTCATATCGCGGCCATTCTTCCAATGGCTGCCATTTTTGCCAAGGGCGGCACCTATGTCACCACTGGCTACTTCCAGGCCGGGGAAGCGCTGCGGATGATGGAAGAGGAAAAAGTCACCGCCACCTATCCCTGTTTCTGGACCATCATGTCGGATCTGGTGGATCACCCCGACTTCGAGAAAAGGGACCTCAGCCGGGTCAAGCTGATGAATGCCAATTTTGCGGTGCAACCGCCGGAAATCGGCAGGAAAATGAAAAAAGCCCTGCCGAACGCCATTTTCGTCGGCACCTTTGGCATGACCGAAACGGCCGGAACGGTATCGACCAGCCATCTGGACGATACCGAGACGCAAAGGTTCACGCGCCTCGGAACGCCCTTGTCCGGTATGGAAGTGCGGGCCGTCGACCCGGAAACGGGTAAGGACGCCGCCCCCGGAGAAAGGGGAGAAGCCTGGATTCGCGGCTACAGCACGTTCACGGAATATTACAAGGCGCCGGATAAGACTGCGGAAGCATTGGATGCCGAGGGCTGGTTCCATTCCGGAGACCTGATCTCGATCGATACCGATGGGCAGTTGATGTTTCACGGCCGCTTGAAGGATATGCTCAAAGTCGGCGGCGAAAATGTGGCTGCGGTGGAAATCGAGGGCTGCCTGCAACAACACGCCGCGGTCAAACTGGCCCAGGTCGTAGGGGTTCCTCACCCACGCCTGATCGAGGTGCCGGCGGCTTTCATCGAACTGGAACCGGGTCAGAGCGCCGATGAGGCCGAGCTGATCGCGTTTTGCAAGGGCAAGATTGCCGGCTTCAAAGTGCCGCGCTACGTGCGCTTCGTCACGGCCTGGCCGATTTCCTCCACCAAGATCCAGAAGTTCCGTTTGCAGGATCAACTGAAGGCAGAACTGGGGCTGTAGGTCCTGCGCCGATGGGTTTTGTCAACGCAAAGGAGACTATGAATGGTCACGTTTATTGCCACACTGAATGTCGCCGCAGGGCGTGAAGCGGAATTCGAGCAACTCCAGACCGAGTTATCGGAAATTTCCCACCGCGAGGAGCCGGGTCTGGTGATTTACGATGTCATCCGCCACCAGGAGAAGCCGGGCGTCTACGTGGTCTATGCCCGCTTCAAGGACCAGGCCGCGTTTGATTTTCACCAGCAGGCGGACTACCACCAGCGCCTGGTGCCGCCCATCCTCGCTTGCGTGGAAGGTGAGATGGACCTGCAGTTTTACGGCTGGGTCAGCTAGCAGCCTGTCGGACTTGACCGATCGTAGCGAGGGCAAGGTGAATTGATGCGCAGCATCAAGAGAAGGTGCCCTGGGGTAAAAGCCGATTTGAGTCGTATTTTTCGGTCTTTTGAGGCGAATAGCCCCGCTATTTAACGAAAAAGAGCGGGAAATACGGCCAAATTCGGCTTTTCCGCAGTAGATCATGTTAAGTCCGACAGGACACTAGCCTGCATGTTGCACCGGCCACGTCCTACACCTTCAGCTTGAGTTCCGCGCGATAGGCGTCTTCGCCACCGGCGGTTACATCGGTGATCTCGCACAGCAGGGCAAACTCGAGCGGATCGTCGGCTTCTGCACGGGCACTCAACAGCGCCAGCATCAACCAAATTGCTACTGCGGAGTGATTATTGGGAAAAGGGCGGAACGAGCGGGAACCGGCCGGTTGAATTGCCATGGAGATCTCCTTATTTTCTCCAGGTGATCAAGTATCTTCCTGATCACCGACGGGTCTTCGATGCTTGCAATAACTTTCACCTCACCACCACACTCGCTACAGGTTTCATTATCAATATCGAACACGCTTTTTAATCGCATTGCCCAAGTCATTGATGCCCGTTTTTTCGGCTGGGGTTTGGTGCTTTTTGATCATTAATTTAAAGTCTCGGTCATCTTCTGGGCCGGACTTAGAGATGCTATTTTTGACCTGTAAGAAGCACTCTAAGTGCTATGGTCAGGTGAAATAGTTCTTAAAGGATCTCCATATCAATCAGATAGGCAGGTCCGACCCCGATACAACACTTATTACCCGTGCTATGTGCGGAGTCGTACAGAACAGAATTCAAATTCAGCATATATTTTAGATAATCTGGCTTTATCGTGGCCCCGATAACGCACCACTCCATAGGGGCCGATGAACATTCAAGCCAGTTGGTTGATCGGGATCATTAAAACCGGCGAGTTGATCTTATTATCGCTGGCCACTGCGCCTGACGCGATCGTGGCTTATAGCGATCCTCCAGGTCGAGTGGCGCACCTGGATCACACCCAGGGTGAAGTGAGCCTTTTATTCCCGTGCCATGTGACTTATTAAGGGAGGAAAGACAATGAAAAAACCGTTGATAACTATTTTTGTTACGTATTTTCTGATTGTTCCCGTCTTGGCTCATGCCCAAGTCGATAATTTATTTGACGCCATTTTTGGAAATAACGATAGAACGATAAGTCTTGAGCGAATCACGGTTTCTCAAATGGAGATGATTCCAGACTCTCCTCGGGACGACCAGCCGGTTGCCTTCAGTGTAATCATTGCAAATGATTCTAATCAAAGTGTGAAAATGGTACTCGCAGTTGTCGACAATGACAGGGTTGTTACTCAGCTGAACGATGTCCACCTGCGACCAGGCAATAATCGGATTGACTTTCCTGCGACCAACATTCAGCTTTCCGGCGGAGAGCAACGTTGTTTCAGCATACGAACGGATATCGATCGCAGGTGGGTGCCAATTGGAATGGCAACGGATTTCTGCCCTGAAAGTTCAAGACGTGATCGGCATCGGCGCGTTAAACTCTCTGTTGAAAGACTTTGGATGACTCCCGATCCTGCTTCACCCGGCCAGGAAGTCAGCTTCGAGGTAAGAATCAAGAATCATGGGAGACAAATCAAGGGAAATATCCGAATACAGGACAGTGATCAGGTTGTAGTACAGACTGGTACGATTCGTATCCCCCGTGGTGTATCGAACTTCAAGCTTCCAAACGGCCAATATACTTTTCAGCGCATGGATACCTGTTTTACGGTGATGGTGGACGTTGATCGGACCTCTCATCAAATTGATGCCACGGAGGAGTATTGCGCCACCCCAGCGGCTTGGACCCTGAAATCCAGACACAGAGGCCACAAAGGGGACAGGGATTCACACAAAGGAAATTAGCGGACTTCAAATTGGAGATCCGTCTTCTTCGCCGATGCGCCTGAGTGGTGTTTCTAATACATGCGCATCGTCGCCACCCGTGAAAGTATAGGCTCCCAATGAACAGGGGTGGCGCTTGCGAACTCGGCCGATGATGCCCGCCGGGCCTGCCAGTTCGACCTGAAACTCGGGCCAGTATTCCTCTTGCGGCGGGTCCAGAACAAAAGGGGCCAGCGTTCAATCAGCAGGCCCAATCGCCAGCAGCAGGTTACCGGGCATATGGTTGTAGATGCCGTAGCCGGAATTCACGTAAATCATGCCGTCGGCCACTACGGGCCCGGGTCCGCTGAACGAGCCGCCACGCGCCTTCTCGCCGGAAACGGTGTCGAAATCCTGCAGCGAATTGAGCTCCCACAGTTTCTCACCGGTGTCTGCTGCATAGATTCTCATGCGGCCATCCATGTGCCCGGCGATGACGGCGCCGGGAATGGCGGTAATGGCCTGCGAAATGCCCGGATCGCAGTACTTCATCTCGGCGCATACATCGGGCGCGGGAGACGACCAGAGAAACTCGCCCGTTGCCGCATCGAGCGCATACAGGCCCGGCTTCGGCGGTGTCTGGAATTTGTAGCGCGTCACATCCTCGGGATAGGCCATGTCGTTGATGGGCACATAGATCCGGCTGCCATCCGCTGCCATGCCGAAATGCACGCCGCCCTGCACGCCACCGCGGCCGACCTGGGTTTTCCACAGGGTCTCGCCGCCATTCGGATCGATGGCCATCACCGCGCCGGATTTTTCGCCGCCGATAACGACATCCCGGCCACTGGGCAGGGTGATCAGCATGGGTGAGGCGGCAAAATCGTAGTCCGGTCCATTTTCCACCGGGCAATTGGCGTCGTCGCTGGTGAACTCGCTCAGGCAGGCGACATTCCAGGCATCGCCGCTGGTTTGCTGGCTGACCCACAGTTTCTTGCCGGTTTCCATGTCGAAGGCGATGATGGCATCCGAATTGCCGTCTGCCGGTGAAGAATAATTTTCTCCGCTGCCGACATAGATTCGCCCGCGTTTCAGGTCCACTGCCGGGGTGTTCCAGAAAGGCGCTCCCGACGGCGCCAATATCGGTAGTTCCCGCCCTGGTTTTTCCCGCCTCTGCGGGTTCGTCGTCAATCGACAAGGATTTCCAGATCTGCTCGCCGGACGTGGCGTCCAGTGCGACCACGGAACCACGGAACGTGCAGCAGGAATAGCCCGGGTCGCTCGCGGGCACTCACTTCCAGTGAGGACACCGGAACGAAAAGCCGGTCTCCTGCCAATGCCGGCGCCGCGGTAATGGTGGCGTCGCGGTGATGATCCACCCGCGTCATCCAGCGCAATTCGCCGGTTCTGGCGCTGATGGCATAAGCGCGCGCCAGCAGATCGCCAAAGTACAGCGTCGGGTCTGCATCGGCATCATCGGCCGACCATGGAGAAATGACGATGCCGGTGCGCACTTCCGCACCCGCCTTGAATGTCCAGCGCAGACAGCCGGTTTTCGCATCCAGCGCCCGCACCGTCCCGTCCTGGCTGCCGAAATAGATCGCGCCGCCGCCGTAAGCGGGCTGCGAACGCGCCTTGATGGCGTTGGGAAAGGCAAATGCCCACTTCACTTCCAGCTTGGGTACATCGGCAACCGTCAGCCGCCCGGTTTGTTCCGGCTGGAAGCGGGTGTTTTCCGGGTCGACCCCCCAGCCCGTCGCAATCGGGGTAATGGCAGGATCGAAGCCGTGTTCGGCATCACAGCCGGGCGGCTGCTTGACTCGAGCCAGATCATCCATATTCTGACCGCTGACAGATATTCCGCGATCGCCCGGCGGTCTTCAGCGCTGATACCGGCTGCCTGCTCGGACATGATGCCGCCATTCATTGCATCGAGAATATTTTGCGCTCCGGTCATGCCAATGAACAAGCGGCTCGGGGCCTTGTACATGACCTTGTCGTGACAACTGGCGCAGTGGGCGAGGTAAGGGGCTTCGCCAGGATGAGCTTGCGTTTGCGGCGCATTTTCAGCCACCGCGGCGGGCGCATTTTCATCCGGCGTCTGCGCGGATGGTTCGCCCTCATCCGTGCGCGAACAGGAAAGCGTGAGCACGGCGGCACACAGTGCAGACAGTGAATACGGGCCAGTGTGATCTTCATGTCGAGACTCCAGTTTGGATAGGTGGCCATCAGGTAAGGGATTCAGTCTGCTGGAGGATAGATGCGGTCCTCCGCTTGTGCTTTGGCGCGCAACCAGTCCGTAGGATTCAGCTCGGCACGGGTCTGCGCACTCAACTGATCGCATAATGAGATAAATGCATTCAATCCCATGGTATCGATATAGGACATCACGCCGCCGGTGTAGCTGGGAAAGCCCCAGCCCAGGGTTGACGCCAGATCCGCATTGACCGGTTCGGTCAACCCCTTTTCCCAGCACCCGGCTGCGGCCAGAGCCTGTGAACACAGCAGCCGTTGCTTCACCGCCGCCACGTCCATCAGTTTCCGGTTGGCAGCATGGGCGCCGGGATCTTCGTTCGCCATGGCCAAAGGCCCCTTGCGGCAGGCCGGCGGCAAAGGCTGCATTTTCGATCAACGCCGGCTTGACGCCCTCAGCGGCCAGTGCCTGGCCCTGGCGCACGTAGGCTGCTTCGCAGTGTTGCTGCAGTTGTTTCGCGCCCTCGTCGGACAAGATCTCGGCGCGGCTGGTTTTACCGCGGTTGATGAACAGGGTGCGAATCATATTGCGCGCCACCGGGTCGCGCGTCAGCGCCGAAAACTCGCGTGTTTCGATCTTCAGCGCAGCGTCCATGGACAAGACCGTGGTGCCGTTGAACAGGCATCGCAGTGCGGCAATGGGCGCCGGATAATTGTGGCGGTAATCCGCGCTGACGCGGGCGGTCAATTGCTGGAACAGGCGGCCGATATTCATGTCGTTCAGGCCGGCGCCGCCCGGCACGCGGAATCCCTTGCGGTCCCAGGCTTGCGTTGGCTCATTGCCTTGCAGCACCCATTGCTGCGCCACCTCAAGCAGCTCCGCTGCAGGCGCCACCCGGTGCACAACACCGAGCTGCAATGCTTCATCCGGTGTGATGCGCTTGCCGCTCAGGATCAGCGCAGCCGCCTGCTTCAGTCCGATCAGACGCGGCAAGCGCTGGGTTCCGCCGCCGCCTGGCAACAGGCCGAGGGTGACTTCCGGCAAGCCCAGTTGAATGTCCGGGTCATCCGCAACCACCCGGTAATGGCAAGCCAGAGCCAGTTCCAGACCGCCGCCGAGCGCGGTTCCATTGATGGCCACGGCGACCGGTTTGCCACAGGTTTCCAGTTGTCTCAGCGATTCGGTATACGTCCGCGACTCGGCATAGGCTTGTTCGGGCGTGCGTTGCATTTCGTAATAGCGCACGATGCGGTTTAGATCCCCGCCGGCCAGGAACGAGGCTTTGCCCGAATGCACGACCGCGCCGATGGCTTGGTCATCCGCCGCCAGCATGGATGCGGCCTCGCCGATCTCGCGGTGCAGTTCGGGCGTCAGCACGTTCACCGGCCGGTCTTTTACGTCGATGGTGATGAACGCGACGCCGTTGCCGGCCCGGCGATAAGCCAAAGTTTGTAGCTGAACCGGGTCACTCATGCAGTGGTCCCTGACGCATCACATGCGCTCGATGATGGTGGCGGTGCCCATGCCGGCCCCGACGCACAGATTGACCAGGCCGGTTCCCAGGTCCCGCCGCTCCATTTCGTCCAGCAGGGTGCCGAGGATCATGACCCCGGTGGCCCCGATCGGATGGCCCATGGCAATGGCGCCGCCATTGACGTTGATCTGCTCGTGCGGGATGTCCATTTCCTGCATGAACAGCAGCACCACGGCGGCAAAGGCTTCGTTGAGCTCGAACAGGTCGATGTCCGATCGTTTCATGCCGGCTTTCTTCAAGGCCAACTGCGCCGACGGGGTGGGTCCGGTGAGCATCAAGGTGGGATCGGTGCCAACCGATGCGCAGGCGCGAATGCGCGCACGCGGTTTCAGACCGAGTTTTTTGCCCATTGCGGCCGAGCCAATCAGTGCGCCTCCCGCTCCGTCCACGATGCCGCTGGAGTTGCCGGCCGTATGCCGATGTTCGATTCTTTCCACCTCGGGATACTTCAGCATCGCCTGTTGATCGAAGCCCATTTCGCCGATCGCGGTGAATGCCACGGGCAGCTTGGCCAGCGTTTCCACCGTTGTGCCCGCCCGGATGGCCTCATCGCGTTCCAGCAAAGGCAAGCCGATGGAGTCGACCACCGGCACCACGGATTGCCTGAAATAGCCCTGGTCCCAGGCGGCTGCGGACGCGCTGCTGGCTTGCCGCGGCGTAGACGTCGAGGTCGGTGCGGGAAAAACCATGCAGGGTGGCGATCAGGTCGGCGGAAATGCCCTGCGGCACGAAATAGATTTTGTAGGCCAGGGCGGGATCCGAGGACCATGCGCCGCCAGAAGAGCCGATCGGGATCCGCGACATGCTCTCCACGCCGCAGGCGATGACCAGCTCGCAGTGGCCAGCTTCGACCTTGGCGGCTGCCAGGTTGACCGCTTCCAGACCGGAAGAACAAAAGCGGTGAATCTGCTGGCCGGGGACGCTGCAAGCGTAATCGGCGGCGAGACAGGCAGAGCGGCCAATCGCGCTGCCTTGTTCACCGATGGGAGAACCGCATCCGGCAATGACATCCTCGACCAGCGATGTGTCCAGTTCATTGCGGTCACGCAAATGCCCCAGCACCTGCGCCAGCAGATCGACCGGAGAAACGCAATGCAGGGCGCCATCAGGCCGCCCTTTGCCGCGCGGGGTTCGCAGGTGATCGAAAATACAGGCTTCGGCCATTTCGTTGGACACTCTATCGCGGAACTGCCACTTCAGCGTGCGGCAGTGATTCTCCCTCACCCCAACTAAAGACCCGGCACGGGGCTGTCAAGGCACTGCGGATAAGCTATCATAGTTTTTGTATAAAGTTCAAAAACTGATTCGAAATTGGAGGATCTCATGCAACTAAAAAACAAGGTGGCGATCGTGACCGGCGGGGCCTCCGGCCTCGGGCGGGCGACAGCCGAAAAATTTGTCTCCGCGGGCGCCAGGGTTGCGATTTTCGACCTCAATGAAGAGCAGGGCCAGGCGCTGGCGCAGGAACTCGGTGAAAGCGCGATGTTCTGCGCGGTCAATGTGGCCGACGACGATGCGATTGCAGCCGGAATAGAAAAAGTGGTGCAAGCCTTTGGTGCGATCCACATCTGCGTGAACTGCGCCGGGCGTGGCGGTGGCGCCACCAAGACCCTGGGTAAAGGCGGGCGTTTTCCGATGAAATTGTTCCGTGACGTGATCAACATCAACCTGGTCGGCGCATTCAGCGTCTTGAGCCAGGCGGCCGAGAAGATGGCGGCAAATGAACCGGGCGAAGATGGCGAGCGCGGCGTGATCATCAACACCGCGTCCATTGCGGCTTACGAGGGTCAGCGCGGCCAGGTTGCTTACAGTGCCAGCAAGGGCGGGCTGATCAGCATTACATTGCCCATTGCCCGTGACCTCGCTTTTTACGGCATCCGCATGGTCACCATTGCGCCCGGCGTATTTGAAACCCCCATCCTGGGCGGCATTTCAACCGAAGTGAAACAGGGTCTGGCGCGGGACATTCCGTTTCCTTCGCGGCTGGGCCAACCGCCGGAATTCGCCAAACTGGCACAGCACGTGGTCGAAAACAGCTATATCAATGGCGAAACCATCCGGCTGGATGGGGCCCTGCGCATGTCCTGAATCCTGAGGGCATCAAAGGAGCATCGGTAGTATTTAAGCTATATTGCAAGAAATTCACAGCCAATGGGAAGCCCGTAAACTCATATGATCAAGCGCGAGCAGCGCATTCCGCTGCGTGATCTCACCACATTCACCGGCGAAGAGGCCGATCTCGCGGCGAAAAACCGCGTCGGCGGCCGTGACTTAAACCTGTTCCGGGTGATGATGAATCATCCCGGGCTGACCAGGCGCTGGACGCCGTTTGCCGGCCATGTACTGCGCAAGCAGACCCTGCCGCCGCGGGAGCGCGAACTGCTGATTCTACGCGTTGGCTGGCTCAACCAGTCCGAATACGAATGGGCCCAGCACGTGGAAATCGCCAAGCGCAGCGGCATCACAGAAGCCGAGATCGAACGCATCCGGCAGGGCCCGGGCGCCGGCTGGAACGCGCACGAGGCCGCATTGCTGCAGGCGGCCGACGATTTGTTCGAGCATTCCGTCGTCTCCGATCAGACCTGGGCGACGCTCGCGACCCAGTACTCGACCGAGCAGATGATGGATGTGGTGTTCACCGCCGGCCAGTACAACCTCGTCTGCTGGGCGCTCAATAGTTTCGGCGTGCCGCTGGACGACTTCCTGCCGGGCGCCGGGGCCTGAGCCATGTCAATCGCAACGCAGGCACGGAATGTACCGAAATAGCCGGTGACGAATCAGCGGTAGTTGCAGCAGGTCGTCCGCCGTGGCTCGAGACTACTGTGGCACATCCTCACTGTTGTAGGCGCAGGTTTCCGTTCCATCCATAAACCGCGTCGAGGGTCCTCCACCGCTCGTTGAACGCTGCACGGTGATGTTGCCGCCGCTGCCGCAATACGTTGTATGATCTTTTGGATCGCCAATCGAGCCCAGAGGGGCAACCCCCTGAATGTCAAAAGAGAGCTCGCAACCGTTGCTACTCCCGCACCAAAGTTCTGCTGACTGGCCCCAACTCATCCAGCCGGACTCGCTGTCGGCAACGAGTCGGGCTTTGTCGTCGAAATTATAAGCCCGGACGACAAGACCCCCATAACCGGTTGGAATACAGTTTTTGACCACGAAGCGGCATTCCCGTGCCAGACTGAGGTCTGGCGTAAGACCTAGAATTCCGACAGTCAACAAGAGCACGCCCAATTTGTTCAGAACTGACATGATGAATCCCCCGTCGAAAGAAATAACGCACCAGCAAATTACCACCGACGCCGCCGGATGTTAAGCGTTTTTACGAGCAGCAGCTATTTGGAGGGGCACGTTACGGGCGTCCTCACTTTTCGTTCCTTAGCCACTTCCGACGTGCAATGACGCCGGCAGCGTTCCCCGTTCTCAGACAGTGGCTCACCCGTCTGGGATTCAGAATGCCGGAAGGGTAGCGCACGATTCGCTTTTGCAGCGACCGTGGGAGGTAATCAAAAGTTCTTGCGTTCGACACCGCTGCGTTTCTTCCGGGTGGGCAATCGGATGGAGCCGAAAAATCAGCCTGCCAGGATGCCGGCCACGCCCGGGTATTTCAGCTGGTGAGTTCCCCGGTGGAAATAACTCGAAGCATTATCGTCACGCTCCAGGTTCTGGCCGACTCGGGTGCGGTCAGCTCCGGCATTGCCAATTCCCTGGGCAAAAAGTTGCAAGGTGTAAATTCGTCGGTCCAAGCCGGGGACACAAACAGTGCATGCGGCAAGCTTGGAGCCTTAATACATGCCGCGCGGGCTCAATCCGGCAAGAAAATCACTTCACAGGACGCAAGTTCATTGATCGCCGAAGCCGAGACACTTGAAGCAGCATTGCAGTGCCACTGAGCGAAATGGTTGATGTAAATCAGGCTTGAGGCGTCCGGGAGCCGCACACGGGTGCGCGACCGCAGGGATACAGGAGGCAGGGCAACGCCGGAGTATCGGAAGCATTAAGGTCCTTTTCCATGAAATCCACGTCTATCGAGGGGATCAAAAAGCGGCGACACCCAAAGAACGGCGGCACCCAAATCTCATCAAAATTCCTACAAGATTTTAAGCCGATTGCCATATTGGCCTGGCGGGGCGGCGTCAAAATTATCTCCATGCCTGGGACTACTGCAGCGGCGGATTCTGGGAGGGTCATTGCAAATCCCAAGCCATGACCTGGCTGCACACGTACAGAGTTCTCGAGCCACCAACTTCCCGCCGCTTGCAGTACCGATATCGCTGACGTCTGTGCGGCAGCGAACGGTGGTGAAGTCCGGAGGCGGGCAATATATTTGCTACACCTGAGAAGATTCGCGCGACTGCGATGAGGGCACGCTGTGCAGGTTCAGATTAACACCGACCACAATATCCAGCATGACGAAGCGCTGGCGGCATGGATCACGGGCGTCGTTGAGAGCGCCCTGGCCCATTCGAGCGATCACATCACGCGGGTCGAAGTCCACTTGAGCGACGAGAACGGCCGCAAGAGCGGTCAGCACGACAAGCGCTGCATGATGGAGGCTCGACTCGAAGGGCGCAGTCCTATCGCTGTTACTGACCATGCAGCCACTTTAGACAAGGCCGTTAACGACGCCGCCGGAAAATTGGGTCGAATGATTGAAAGCGCCGTTGACCGAGCTGCTGAATTCATAGCATCGCCAAAGTGACATGTGGTTGCGCTGGGGAGTGCAAGTAGAACAAAGACCCTATTCGATGCCGGGGCCGAGAGCAATAAGCTCGTCGGCGGGGCTCTGGATGGCTATGCGATACTTGGAGAAAGTGATAGAGAACATCCAAGCGGTTTGCATGGCAAGAGTGGGGTGTCGGTACGGTGATATCAGACAAGTTTCATTGAAGGCAAAATCATGGGCAAGCATTACCTCAGCAGCCTGTTTGCTCCCAAGTCCGTAGCAGTATTCGGGGCCAGCGACAGGGTCGATTCGGTCGGTCAGATCGTGTTTCAAAACATGCTGGAAAGCGGTTTCAAAGGCTGCTGTATCCGGTCAACTCAAAACATCCGGAAGTGCAGGGCAAGCAGGCTTATGCTTCCATCGCCGACATCGGCGAACCGGTCGAACTGGTGGTCATCGCCACGCCGCCGCAAACGGTGCCGGGCATCATCGAGAGCTGCGGTATCCGCGGCGTGAAAGCGGCAGTCATCATCACTGCCGGTTTCGGTGAAGCCGGCCAGGAAGGCGAGGCGCTGGAAAAACAATTGCTGGAAACTGCTCACCGATATGGCATCAGGCTGATCGGCCCGAATTGCCTGGGCGTCATGCGGCCGTCCATCGGCCTGAATGCTACCTTCAACAAGGGCGGTGCTAACACCGGCAATATCGCATTCGTATCGCAGTCCGGCGCATTGTGTACCGCGATCCTGGATTGGGCTCAGCACAACGATGTGGGCTTCTCCAGTGTGGTATCGATGGGCTCATCGACCGATGTGGATTTTGGCGAGATTCTCGATTATCTGGTGTCCGATGCCAATACCCACAGCATCCTGATGTACATCGAGGGTATACGCAATGCACGTCGCTTCATGAGTGCGCTGCGTGCCGCTGCTCGCTTCAAACCGGTGATCCTGGTCAAGGTCGGCCGCCATGAAGCCGGTTCCAAAGCGGCGATGTCGCATACCGCTTCGCTGGTAGGTGCTGACGATGTATTCGACGCGGCTTTCAGTCGCGCCGGCGTGGTGCGGGTACAGACCATCACGCAATTGTTCACCGCAGCCAAGGCATTGTCGTGCGGATTCCGCCCGGTCGGCAATCGCCTCGCTGTCGTTACCAATGGGGGCGGTCCCGGGGTGATGGCGGCAGATCGCGCTGCCGATCTCGGGCTCACGATGGCCACTTTGTCAGAAGCCACTATCGAAGAACTAACCAGCATCTGCCGCCGAACTGGCCGCACGGAATCCGGTCGACATCATCGGCGATGCACAGGCGGATCGCTATCATTACGCCGTCAAAGCATGTCTGGAAGATGACAATGTCGATGGCGTGCTGGCCATACTCACTCCGCAGGCGATGACCAAACCGCTGGAGTCGGCACAGGCGATGATCGAACTTTCCAACACGCACAGCAAACCGTTGCTGACCTGCTGGATGGGCGACACGCAAGTCGCGGAGGCACGCCAGGCTTTTGCCCGGGCGCACAGACCGTACTTCCGTACGCCGGAACCGGCGGTGGAAGTGTTCTCCCATCTTTCCGCATACTATCGCAACCAGAAGTTGTTGATGCAGATGCCCGGACCCCTTTCGCACCACGTCGAACCTGACGTGGAAAGCGCCCGGCTGATCATTGAAGGTGCGATGCAGGAACATCGCAAGGTGCTTACGGAAATGGAATCCAAAGCCTTGCTGGCCGCTTTCAATATTCCCGTCGCGAGAACCATGGTCGCCCACTCGCCCAGCGAAGCGCTGCTGATCGCCCAGCAATTGGGTTTTCCGGTGGCGATGAAAGTCAACTCACCGGACATCACACACAAAAGTCGACACTGGTGGTGTGTTGCTCAATCTGAGCAATGCGCATGAAGTGCGTGCGGCCTATCAGCATATCCACGACAACATTCGGCGCAATCGCCCCGATGCGAAGATGGATGGTATTTCAATAGAACCGATGATCGTCAAACCGAATGGGCGAGAGCTGATGATAGGACTGACCAGCGATCCGGTATTCGGGCCGGTGATCACGTTCGGCGCGGGTGGGACGACTGTGGAAATAATGGGCGATCGCGCGGTTGCCCTGCCGCCGCTGAACAATTTTCTGGTAAGAGAACTGATCCAGGAAACGCATGTTGCCAAGATGCTGGGTCCATTCCGTAACATGCCTCCGGTCAATATGGACGCTTTGGAAGATGTGCTGTTGCGTGTGTCGGAGATGGCCTGCGAACTGTCCTTGTTGAAAGAGATGGACATCAATCCGCTGATCCTGGATGAGCACGGGGCACTGGCTGCCGATGCGCGCGTCGTGGTGGAGTATCGCCAACCGAGTGCCGATCGTACTCGCACATCGCCATTTACCCGTACCCCACGCAACTGGTCAGCCATTGGCAACTGGCCGACGGCACCGACATCGGCATTCGCCCGATCCGGCCGGAAGACGCTGAGTTGGTGCAGACATCCGTGCGGAGATTATCGAAGAATCCAAATACTTCCGCTTCATGAACAGCATGCATGAACTGACCGAAAGCATGCTGGTGCGCTTCACCCAGATCGATTACAGCAGGGAAATGGCTTTGATCGCAGTGACTTTTGAGCAGGGTAAGGAGATCGAACTCGGGGTCGCGCGTTTTGCAATCAATCCGGATGGCGATTCATGCGAATTTGCACTGGTAGTTGCTGACAACTTGCATGGCAAAGGGCTGGGGCAAAAACTCATGACATCGCTGATGGAAGCGGCTCGTGCCAAAGGTTTGAAAACGGTAGAGGGCGAAGTATTGAGCAACAACCACAACATGCTTAAACTGATGACACGCATCGGTTTCTCTACCAAATCAAGCGAAGATGACCACAGCATCATAAAAGTCAGCAAGGCCTTATAGAAACTTCGCTTTGCAAAGCCGGAAGAGTGTTGTTCTCCTGTATGCTTGCTGCTGTCCGAGGAAACATCCTGCTTTGCCGGTCAGGTGACTTCCGTAAGTGGTGGCTTTAACATCGCAATGTAAGGTACCGCTTGGAATTTACAATATGGCATCGTCCTTTAAATTCAATCCGCTGCAGATCCCCCATGAATTAAAGCCCCTGCGCATGGAAGTCCGCAGCTTTGTCCGTGAAGCCAGTGGGGGCTGGTCTGGTTGGAAACTCGGCCATTCGTGGACGGGTTTCGATCGGGAATTCAGCCACGAAGTCGGCAAGCGCGGCTGGATCGGCATGACCTGGCCCGAGCAGTACGGCGGCCACGACCGGTCTGCCCTGGAGCGCTTTGTTGTTGTAGAGGAAATGCTGGCAGCCGGTGCCCCTTTGGGTGCTCACTGGATTGGTGACCGGCAAAGTGGTCCACTGCTGCTGCGAATGGGTACCGAAGAGCAGCGTCAGCGTTTTTTGCCGATGATCGCCGGTGGTGATTGCGCTTTCTGTATCGGCCTCAGTGAACCGGATTCCGGCTCCGACCTGGCGTCAATTCGCTCCCGCGCCGATAAAGTCGACGGTGGCTGGCGTCTCAATGGCCGCAAGATCTGGACTACTTACGCCCACTTGAGCGATTTTATGATCGGGCTCTTCCGCAGCGACCGCAGCAAGGAAAAACACGCAGGGCTGTCACAATTTCTTATCGATCTTGGCAGTTCCGGCATCGAGGTAAGACCCATCGCAGATCTGACCGGTGAAGCCCACTTCAACGAAGTTCTTTTCGAAGATGTGTTTGTGCCGGACGATATGCTGGTGGGTAGCGCAGGCAATGGCTGGCAGCAAGTGACATCTGAACTGACCTTTGAGCGCAGTCAGCCCGATCGTTTTATGAGCTGCTTCCCGCTGTTGCCCCTGTCCGTTGATGCCCTGCAAGGCAGTGAGGACCGCCTGGCCTGTCGTCAGATTGGCCAATCCGTGTCAGAACTGGTGATCCTGCGCGAGATGTCACTGTCTATCCTCGGTCAGCTTGAGCAGGGCAACACGCCATCCCGGGAAGCAGCACTGGTGAAAGAACTTGGCAACAGTTACGAACAGCGAACGCCCAACATGGTGCGCGAGTTCTTTGATACACCGGCTGTGATGATCAGGGGTGACCGTTTGAGTGAACTGCAGGCTTACCTGACGCAGACCGTACCGAGCTTTTCTCTGCGGGGTGGTACCAGGGAGATTCTGCGCGGCATCATCGCCAAGGGTCTGGGTTTGAAATGAGCACTGAATTGGATATTGGAGAATTATTCGCCGAGCAGATGGATCGTCTGTTAAGCGAGTCTGTCAACCGCGAGTTGTTTATAAGCGTTGAAAGTGGCCAGGCAGCCGATACGCTCTGGCATACGCTGGAAGAGCTGGGAATTTTGCTTGCCCTGGTGGACGAAGAAAACGATGGCTCAGGCCTTGACTGGGAAGACATCGAACCGACACTGCGCTGTTGCGGCCGCCATGGTGCACCGGTGCCGCTTCCGGAAACACTGCTGGCCAACTGGGTGCTTGCAGCCAGCGACCTGGACCTTCCAACGGGGCCCGTAGCCGTGAGCACCGCCCTGTATCAGCTAAATGCCGACGACAAACTCCACGGTCACGACAACGACGTTGCCTGGGCACCTCTGGTTGAGCACATTGTTGCCATTGCCGAACGGGGTGACAATAGATACGTGTGCCTGTTATCGCAGCAACAATGCCAGGTCGAGACCCGGGAAACCCTTGCACGAGAGCCGAGTGGGGCGGTAAACCTTGCCGGCGTTACCCCGTTGGCCATGGCGGGCGCACCCAAGACAATAGGTGAGCTTGGTCTGCTGCCCTATCTCGCCAGCCTGCGCTCTGTTCAGATCGGAGGCGCCCTCGAAGAACTGCTGTCCCTGTGTGTCGAATATGCCAATACGCGGGAACAGTTTGGCCGAACGATCGGCAAGTTTCAGGCCATTCAGCACGCCATTGCCGAACTGGCGTCACAGGCCGCCGCCGCTCAGGTTGCCGGCCAGTACGCTTTTCGCCAGATTGATGCCGGCAACGCCGAGCACGGTGGCATGATCGCCAAAATCCGGGCAGGTCAGGCCGCGGGGCGGGGCGCTGAAATTGCCCACCAGGTATTTGGCGCTATTGGTTTCACCGATGAGCACAGCCTGCACTATCTTACCCGGCGCCTGTGGCAGTGGCGTTGCGATGCAGGAAGTGAGTTCTGGTGGTCCGAGCGGCTCGGGCAGAAAGCCATCGCCGCGGGCGGTGACAGGCCTGTGGCCATCCATCGCAGGGTGAGATCAATGGAGATCAATGGGGTCAGAGTAAAAACTCAATGGACGCAATCAGAGTCTGATTGCGATCCATTTGAGTTTTTACTCTGACCCCATTGATCTCTGCCATTGATCTTTATCCCTCCAGGAATAGTTGATTTTGATCATGCATGAAAAGATAAAAAGAATTGAAGAACTGAGGGCGGAATTGCTGTCAGGGGCTAATCCTGAGGCCATCGAATCCCGCCACAGTGCCGGTAAATTGACCGCCAGGGAGAGAATCGAGAGATTGTTCGATCCGGGGACATTTTATGAGATTGACCTGTTTGCAAAGCCTGTAGAAACCGGTTTTCCGAAGGATAAAGAATCCGCGCGGGGTGGTGGTGTCATTGTCGGATACGGTGATGTGAATGGCCGGCCGGTCTGTGCCTGGGCCCAGGATGCGTTGGTATTTGGCGGCAGAGTCGGGGTCGTCCATGGACGCAAGATTGTTGAACTGATCGAACGCGCGGTCAAGGCGAGAATCCCATGCATTGGAATGATCGACTCCGAGGGCATTTTGGTTGAGGACGTGATCAGCACGCCCAGCAATTATTCCTGGGACAGGATTATGTCCGAGCAAACCAGGGCCTCCGGGGTCATTCCCCAGATCTCGCTGATCATGGGGCCTTGCAAAGGTGCCGCGGCAATTTCTGCACAGCTCAGTGATTTTATTTTTATGGTTCGTGACAGTAGCTATGCGTGTGTGTCCAGGCCTCCGGACGGGTCTACCCGGGAAGAGATGGGAGCCGCTGTAAAGCACTTCAAAAAGACCGGATCTTGTGATGTGCTTGCGGAAAACGATGAAGAATGCATCCAAAAGGCCAGGGAACTGTTGACCTTATTGCCTTCGAATAACCGCCATACACCGCCACCGGTTGACAATGGAGATGACATCAACCGGGAGGTACCTGAACTGCTTGATATCGTGCCGGGAGACATCAGGAAGCCTTATAAGATTCAGAAAGTCATCCGCGCAATAGCGGATAACGGAGACGTTTTTTGAGACCAGAGGCGGCTGGGCCGACAACCTGGTTGTGGGCTTTGCCCGGTTCGGCGGGAAGTCCGTTGGTTTGATCGCCAATAATCCAAGGGTTTTGGGGGGATGTCTTGATGTCGACTCCGCCGACAAAATGGCCCGTTTTGTTCGCTTTTGCGACGCATTCAGTATTCCTCTGGTCTATTTGGCGGACACACCCGCATTTCTCCCCGCCGTTAAACAGGAGCGCAGGGGGATCATCAGGCATGGAGCCAAGGTGGTCTTTTCAAACAGCATGGCCACCACCCCCCAGATGCAGGTCTATTTGAGGAAGTGCTACGGTGGCGGGAACCTGGCCATGCCGGGCAATAATCTGGGGGGAGACATCGGGCTCCTTTGGCCCTCCGCGGAAGTCCTGCTCATGCATGCTGAAGGCGCGGTATCGATCATCCATAGAAAAGAAATTGCCGAAGCGGCTGATCCCGATAAGGAATACAAAGAAAGGGTTGCCCGCTTCAAAGAGTCGGGAGCAGTAGAAAACGAGTGGGAGGGCTGGTCGGGTCAGGATTACATACATCCGAAAGAGACCCGTTCGAAGATTATCAAGACTCTGAGACTATTCGAAGGCAAGAAGTCTGAAATCACCTTCAGAAAACATGACAACATGCCTTTATAAGAACCGTACCACAGGACTGATGGAAGTCGCGGAAGGCTCAAGCCACAGGTAAAGGGAAACATGACCAGCGCACGACAAAAAACGGAAGGGCTCGAAAAGCTGAGAAAGAAATATGAGCTTGGCGGGGGGCAGAAGGCCATTGACAAGCTCCACGCCAGGGGAAAGCTCACCGCCCGGGAACGTATTGACCTGCTGGTCGACCCGGGAAGTTTCAGAGAATTCAACCTGTGGGCGCAGCCCACGCGGACGGGATTCGATATCGATCTCAAGGACAATCCGGGGGATGCCATGGTAACCGGGTACGGCCGCGTGGACGGACGTCCTGTTTGCATATATGCCCATGATTTCACAGTTCTTGGGGGAACCCAGGCATCTGTTCAGTATTGGAAAACCTGTAAGGTGATGGATACGGCCGTAAGGCTTGGTATTCCTTACGTAGGCCTGGTGGATTCCGGTGGTGTTCGTGTTCAGGACGCGTTTGGCATCAATGCCGGGTCAGGGGTGAGCAGGGATGCGGATCTTTGGTATTCCTCTGCTGTCACTTCGGGAGTCGTACCCAGCATCAGCCTTGTGCTTGGCGCCTCATATGCCGGCACGGCCTACTCGCCCTTTTTGGCCGATGTCTTCTTCATGGTTGATAATCCCAATTGCCATATGTCGCTCGCGTCCCCCGAACTCCTGAAATCGGTCACTTCCCAGGAGGTGACCCGCGATGAGATAGGCGCGGCCAGACTCCATGCCACGGTGACAGGATCCTGTGACTATTTGGGCGAATCTGAAGAGGCCGTGGTGGCCAGGGCGAGGGAATTGCTCGCTTATCTTCCCTCCAATTGTCGGGAACAACCGCCAGTGCTTGACACCGGGGATGATCCCCGCCGCACGGATGAGGGCCTTATCGACCTGGTTTCCTGCGCGAGCGACACACCCTATGACATGCATGAAATCATCCTGAGAATCGTTGACGGCGGAAAGTTTCTCGAACTGAAAAGCGAATATGCCGGGAATATGATCGTCGGGTTTGCGCGGTTGGGAGGACGATCCACCGGAATCGTGGCAAATAACCCTGCGGTGTTGGACGGTGCATTGGATTACCGCAGCAGCGAGAAGGAAGCGCGGTTCGTCCGTTATTGCGATGCGTTCAATATCCCGCTGGTATTTCTGGTGGACACGCCAGGTTTTGTCTCGGAACCGGGGCAGGATATCGAGGGCCTTGAGCGACATGCAGCGATGGCCTCTTATGCGGTCTGTGAAGCCACGGTTCCCAAGATCGTCCTTCATGTCGGCAGGTGCTTTAACAATGGACAGATGGCAATGGGCACCCGATTGATGGGTGCCGATGCGGTTTTGGCCTGGCCGACGGCGGACATTCGTTTTGCCGATTTTGATGAATCGCTGGAAGCCGTATATGGCAAGGCGAAGAAAGATATCGATCAGGCGGATATTGAGCAGTTTTCCCGGAAATACTTTGATTCTCCGAAATGTCCGGCCGCTCTTTTGCAGGTTGATGACATCATCAATCCGAAAGATACGCGGTCTGTGTTGATTGACACCTTGGGTATTGTTGAAAAGAAAGCGGTGACGCGTCCGCAAAGGAAGCACGGGAATTTGCCCCTTTAAAAAATGGACAAAGAGCAATAAAGGGGTCAGAGCCCTTTATCGCCCTTATCGTGAACCCAGAAGACATCAAAGGAGATTGAGCACCGACATGAATAACGAAAAAGAAGCGATACTGCGTTTGATGAACGAATATTGCTACCGCGTCGACCGCGGCGACCTGGAAGGTTTCGCCGCACTGTTCGAACACGGGTCATTTGGCATCATCGGTGATCCCGCTGGTCCGGATGTCGGGCGCGAGGCAGTGCTGGAAACCTTGCAGAATGTGATCCTCTACGACGGCAAGCCGCAAACCAAACATGTGATGAGCAATGTTCAGATCGATGTGGACGCATCCGGCAGCGAAGCATCGGCCCAGTGCTACATCATGGTGTTTCAGGCCGTGCCGCCGGAGTTCCCGCTGCAGGCCATTTTCGGCGGCCACTACCACGACCGCTTCGAAAAAACCGCTTCCGGTTGGCGATTTGTCAGCCGGGACATTTCCCCCGACCTGCTTGGCGATCTCAGCCGCCACCGTGCAGACATGGCCTGATCCGCTAATAGCACCTCGGCACCGGTTCATCGGTGGCGAGGTAGAGCCCGAGCCAGGAAACGCGGAATTTGTCCTGGGCCAGGTGCCGGATCTGGCCGGCATACCAGTCGGGCAACTCGTTTTCCGGCACCACGTTGAGTACATTCCATACCGGCAGCGTGGAGATGACACAATCGGTTTCGATCAGGTCGACTTCCTGCATTTCCGCCAGGTTGATGATCGGGGCTCGCGGTATTTCCACGCCCTTGACTTCGCGGTTCTTGATGACCACCCGGCTAACAGAAGTATTCAGCCGCACTTCACCCCCATTCTCGGTGCAGGCATCTGCCAGGTCCTGCCAAAGCTTTTCCCAGCCCTGTTCCGGCCAGCAGGAGTAGGCCGCCATACGCCGTTCCTGGTAATGCATTTTGCGCACTAAAAGGTTGTCAATGGCCGAGTGATCCCAGGGTTCGTCTGTCAGCGCTTCCAGCACGGCCAGAAACTCGAATAGGTCGACCACGCCCTGGTCATCGGTGTACTGGTGAATCCACTCGCGCAGGTTGCGGTCATCCCACTTGTCCAGTTCCTCCCACGGCGTGTCGACCAGCGCCTTGATTACTTTTTTCAGCTCGGTCTTGTCCATGGCATAGCGGTCCCTGATGGAGCCCCATTGCATTTTTTCATGGTCCCACACCGGCATTTCGGCATTGACTTTTCCATGCACCAGTTCTTTGCCCACGTTTTCGAAGATTTTCGTCAGCCCGGAGCCGCCATCTTCGATCAGGTGGCCGCCGATATTGACGGTAAAGCCTTCATCCTGTACTGCGAGTGCACGGCCGCCGAGATAGGGGCTGCGCTCGCAAACGAGCACGGACTTTCCTTCTTTTGCAAGCAGGGCGCCGGCCGACAAGCCCGCGGCTCCGGCTCCAATTACAACGACATCATAGCTGGCCATATCCTTCAATCCTCAGAAAATAAACAAGTGTGGCTGGATAATGATTACTTTCGTAAAAAGACAGTATCTGCTGAATTAGACGGTAATATAATAGATTATTAGCACAATGAGAAGAGATAGACTGATTAAAATAAACATATATGGCTGGTATTTTTTGTAATTTCTGGAGCTATAATGGAATGACCGTTTGCGGTATGCTGTACTGGGATTTGAGCATGAGGTGTGGCGATGAATTTTGAATTGAGTGAAGAACTCCAGCTTTTTCGTGATTCGATTCATAAATGGGTCGATCAGGAGTGTCCGAAGGATTGGTGCCGGGAACTGGAACGCAAGGAGCACCAATACCCGCAGGAATTATGGGACAAGCTGGCGGAACAGGGTTTCCACGGCATTGGCATCCCGGAGGAATACGACGGCCTCGGCGGCGATATCACGTTTCAGGCCACCTTCATGCGTGAATTCGCCCGCAGCGCGGCGGGGCTGTCATGGATCTGGGGAATCACTTCGTTCTCGGGCGCGAAATCGATCGGCTTTTATGGCTCCGAAGAACAAAAGCAGCGCTTCCTGCCGAAAATGGCGGCCGGTGAACTGAGGACCGCCATTGCTTTCACCGAGCCTGGCGGCGGCACGGACGTGCTGGGTGGTATGAAGACCAGCGCTGAAAAAACCGATGGCGGGTGGATCATCAACGGGGAAAAGACCTGGAGCACCACCGCCGATACCTCGGACTACCTGCTGTTGCTGGCTCGCAGCGACAAGAACGTGCAAAAAAGAACCGACGGTGTGTCGCTGTTTTTCGTGCCGCGTGAAAGTAAAGGCATCAGGACGACGCCGCTGCCGAAACTCGGCATGCGGGCGCTCAGTTCCTGCACGGTCAACCTGGACGACGTCTTCGTACCCGATGACCTGCTGCTCGGCGAAGCTGGCAAGGCCTGGAAGCAATCGACCAAGACGCTGAACAACGAGCGCATCATGATGTCCGCGCTGTGCCTTGGGGTCATCGACGGCGTGCTGGAAGACGCGTTGGATTATATGAAACAAAGGCGTGCCTTCGGCAAATTCATTGGCGAGTTTCAAACGCTGCAGGGCTATGTTGCCAACATTGCGATCTGGCAGAAGCAGACCGAGTTGATGCTCTACAACGCCGCCTGGTTGCAGTCGCAAGGCAAGCCCTGCGCGCAGGAAGCGGCGATGACCAAGACCACGGCATCGGAATACGCCTGTAAAGCCGCAGATCTCGGCATCTCCATTCTGGGCGGCATGGGCTACTCGGCTGAAACCGACATGCAGCGCTACTGGCGCGATGCGCGCCTGCTGAAAATCGGCCCGGTGAGTAATGAAATGGCACAGAACATGATCGCCGAAGGCCTGGGATTGCCGCGGTCCTTTTAGCTGCCAACTCTTCAAAAAGCAGGCCGTGGAAACGCTCGCGCTCAGTCTGCATTGGCTCGAGTGTTGTACTATGTCAGGGAAAACCACGCAAAGTGTTCTCCCGGGCTAGAAATCTACGATGAAAATGGGTGGCTAACTATGAATCGCGGCGCCAAATTCTGGGTCGTGCTGGCCCTGTTCCAGACTGTCTTCGGGTTGGCGGTTTTTGTCCTTACGCGTCAGTATTACCTGCAGGACGCGAACCCTGCCGGCGCAAGCCCGGTCGCCGCGGGCCGGCCTGCTTTTGCCCCACCGGACCAGATCACGAAAACCGACATGGAAACGTTTCTGTCTTCCTCCGCCGGCCACGCTGCGATCAAAGACCCGGTTGCAATGTCACGTATCGCCGATGAGTTTTTTGCCAACCGGCAATACGACAAGGCTGCGGAGATGTATCAGCAGATGCTGGCGGCAGGTTCGAACAGCGTGAACACCTATAACAGTCTGGGTATCACCTTGCACTATCTCGGCAGATCGGATGAAGCATTGCGTATTCTGAATGAAGGTGTGGCCAGGGATTCGGCTTATCAAAGAATCTGGCTGACCCTGGGCTTTGTAAATGCCCAGCTTGGCAATATCGAGCAAGCGCGCACGGCGCTGACAACTGCCGTGCAGATGGGTGCCGACACCGACGTCGGTCAATCCGCATCTGAAATGCTGCAAAACCTGCCCTGAGAGACCCATGGTTATGGAGGGCGAAGAGACTTTAGTATTTGCGCTTTCTTGCGAATCGTTGTCCCGCCCTTTGACTTTGGCCGGGAAAAGGGTATATTCACTCCGCGGTTTTTGGTGCAGCGGTTTCTTGCAGGTTGGGCAAGAGAGCAAAGACAATCTCCGCGTTCCCGGGTACTGCGGAAAACGCTCTGACAGGGAGAAACGTCGCCAGCGATTGGTCAAGTCCCGGTAAGCAGGTAACCCGAACCAACAGAAGGGTCAGCCCGGATTTTTTATTTTGACATGATTTGTTACGTGATCGGCGCACTGCGAGCGTTTGAGGTTCCAGCGGAGTTGTTATTCTTCACCTCGGTAATCGCACAACCGCAACCTATCATTGACTCCCACCACGCAATTTGTTGATACTCGCGCCGGGTGGCGCATTTTTACTGGCCAGGAGGCTTCTTTTGCCATGATTCCGATTAGGTGTAGGACGATGAAAACCATTGGCCTGGTGCTAATCACCGCACTGCCGATGATGTTGGCGCTGCCCCTCCACGCGAAAACGTTGGAAGAGGTAACGAACGCCCAGGCCGCCGTCGATAAAGCTGCGGCCGATTCGCAGGGCCGCATCGACAAGATCCGCGATGAGACGCTGGACGCCGCCAGCAAATATGCCCGCGCTCTGGGCGAAGCCGAGAGCATGGAGAAATACAACACCCAGCTGGGCAGTCAGGTCAAGGACCAGGAAAAGGAAATGGCCTTGATCGAAAAGCAATTGCTTGAAATCGAGACCACCAATCGCGAAGTGCAGCCGTTGATGCAAAAAATGGTCGATACGCTGGAGAAGTTTGTCGCTCTCGATGTGCCGTTCCTTCTCGGCGAGCGCACCAATCGCGTGAAGGGCCTGCAGAGTTTGATGACGCGGTCCGATGTTAGCATTTCCGAGAAATACCGCCGCATCATTGAAGCCTATCAGATCGAACTCGAATACGGACGCACGCTGGAATCCTACGAGGGAACCATCGATGATGGCGGGCTTGTTCGCACCGTGAATTTTGTTCGGCTGGGACGCGTCGCATTGATGTATCAGACCCTCGATGGCGCGGAAACCGGATACTGGAACGCCCAGGAGAAGAAGTGGGTCATTGACAATGATTATGCCCAAGCGGTGGCGGAAGCACGCCGGGTGGCCCTGAAGAACGGAGCTCCTGATTTGTTGCGAATTCCAGTACCTGCTCCACAGGAGGATCGGTCGTGAATCGTATGCGTAAACTGTTTCTGAGTGCCGCAGTCGCCGTGCTCCCGTTGGTCACGACCGGTGTGTGGGCCGAAGACTCTCTGGATGACCTGCTGGAGCAGGTGCGGAGCGTGCGCGCGGATGAAACCAGGATCTTCGAAGAGCGCGCCGCCGCTTACGCCGCAGCCACCCCGGAGCAACAGAAAAAGATGCTGCAGGAGGCGCAGGCGAAGCGCGATGAACTGGCTGCTACATCGGATGCGCTTTCGGATAAGTTCTCAAAAAATGAACTGAAGATCAACGATGCCCGGAATCAACTCCACGAAAAGGCGGTAAACCTGGGACTGAGCGAAATTTTTGGTGTGTCGCGCCAGGTTGCCGGAGATGTGGCAACCGAGTTGCGGCAGTCTTTGATATCAACGCAGTTCCCTCCCGTAGCGGGGCAGACCGATCGCGATGATTTCCTGCGCGCCTATGCGGAGTCACAAACGACACCGACCGCGGCTGAGCTGGAGCGCGTGTGGTTTGAAGTGCAGCGCGAAATGACCGCCAGCGGACAAGTGGCGAAGTACAAAACCATGGTGGTGCAGCCAAGCGGAGAGGCGGTGGAGTCCGACGTCGTCCGGATTGGGCCGTTTACAGCCACCAGCGGAGGCAAATTTCTGTCCTATCAGCCCGCTTTGAAAATTCTCAGTGTCTATCCGCGCCAGCCGCCGAGTGAGTTCAGGGATTATGCCGAGCAATTGGAGTCCGCCAGCAGTGGTTATGTCCAGGCTATTGTCGACTCGGCGCGCGGCGTGCTGCTGTCGCTGTATGTCGAGCGGCCGAATTGGTTGCAGCGCATCGAATTGGGCCAGGAGGTCGGATATATCATTATCGCGGTCGGAGTGGCCGGTTTCCTGGCATTCCTGTTTCAGCTAACGCACTTGCTGCGTGTCCGCACCGCGGTAAGGCGCCAGCTCAAGAACCTCGACAAGCTGAGTTCCGACAATCCGCTTGGGCGCGTGCTGTTGGCCTTCAAGGGAGACCCCAATCGCATTGAACAGGATGCCGATATCGCCGAGCTGAAGATTTCCGAAGCGGTATTGCGCGAGACACCCAAACTGGAGCGTTTTCAGTCCTTCCTGCGGCTAGCGGTCGCCGCCGGCCCGCTGTTGGGACTGATCGGCACGGTTGTGGGCATGATCCTGACTTTCCAAAGCATTACCGAGTCCGGTTCCAGCGACCCCAAGCTGATGGCCACCGGTATTGGCCAGGCGATGATTGCAACGGTACTCGGTCTGGGTATCGCCATTCCGCTGTTGTTCGCCAATGCGCTGCTGAACACATTGTCCAAGAGCGTATCCCAGGTCCTCGATGAGCAGGCGGTAGGTATGCTGGCTGAAAGCATAGAAGCCGAGAGGCAGCAAAGTGCTTGACCACATTCCGCTGATCAGGGGCGTACTGGAACTTGTCGATGACGGCGGGCCCTTCGTCGGGCTGATTTTCGCCGCCGGCATATTGATGTGGACGATCATCGCCGAGCGTTACTGGTTTTTCCGTCACGTTTTGCCGCAACGCGCCCAGGAATTGCAGGAACAGTGGAATGCCCGTACCGATCATACTTCGTGGTGCGCGCGGCAGATCCGCCAGGCGATGATTTCACGGCTCAATGTGGCGATGAGCGCAGGCTTTCCGGTTATGCAGGTGCTGGTGCCGATGGCGCCGCTGCTTGGCCTGATCGGCACCGTCACCGGCATGCTCGAGGTGTTTGATTCGATGGCTTTGCGCGGCAATGCCGATGCGCGCAGTATGGCGAGCGGCGTATCGCAGGCCATGCTTTGCACGATGTCGGGGCTTGCCGTGAGCATTACCGGGCTCTATCCGGTCCACTACTTCAGGACACGCACCGCCCGGGAAACCGAACTTCTGGCTGACAGGTTAAGTTTATAGCCATGCGCATGCGGCGCCATAAAGAAGCTGTGCACGAGTCGTCCCACGGTATCGATCTGGCGCCGATGCTCGATTTCGTCATCAATCTGTTGATTTTCTTCATCATTACCGCGGTGTTCGTTAAAGAATTCGGTCTTGACGTCAATCGTCCCACGAGTTTTGAGCAGCTCAATAAAGAGGAATCGAAAAGTATCCAGATTCAAGTCCTCGGTACCGGCGCAATTTGGATCGACGGCCGTGAAGTAGACGTACGCGCGGTGCGCGCCAACGTGGAACGCATGAGCGCGGTCAACCCCGAAGCGGGTGCCTTGATTCTTGCCAATGAGAGGGCGCCGACCGGCACCGTGGTTGAAGTGGTCGATCAGGTGCACCTGGGCGGGATCTACAACATTACGTTTAGTACGACAGACTGAAGGCGTCGGCGACGAGGTTATTGAAATGCGGGCAAGGCGGCATACACCAGAGAGTGAACACCATGGCATCGATTTGGCGCCGATGCTGGATTTCACGATCAATCTGCTGATCTTCTTCATCATCACGACCTCATTTATCAAGGAAGCGGGAGTTACCGTGTTCAAGCCGGAAGCCAGCACAGCCGAGCACCGCGAATCCGGCAACCTGTTGGTTGCGATTCGTGAAAACGACGAGATCTGGATGGACCGGCATCCGGTTGATTTACGAGAGTTGCGCGGGCTGATCGAACGTCTGCATATCGAGCGGCCCGATGATACGGTTGTGGTCATTGCTGACCGGGCATCGCATGCCGGCATGGTGGCCAAGGTCATGGACGAAGTGCGGTTGGGCGGGATCAAGGATGTCGCCATTGCCGCCGATCCCGGCAATACCCATTGAGACCGAACGGATAAGGCGCCTGGCATGATTTTTCGATACCCCATTGCTCTGGCTTTCGGCATCGCATTTTCAGTCACCCTGTTCTGGCTGATGTGGCATCTCGTCGGCCAGCCGATCAATGTGGACCAAATGCAGACAGCCACGCGGGTCGAATTTACCCGCATGCGTCAGGACACTGAAGTTGAAACCAAACAGAAAAACAAGGTGCAGCCGGACAAGCCGCCGCCGGTGCCGGAGATCCCGCGGATGAACGCGACTACAGGGGCCGTCGATAACAATGTGGCGCGGTTGACGCCGATGGTCGATCCATTCGGCGCCATGTCCAAGCTGAAGATGTCCGCTGGTTCCGACCGCGACATCATCCCGCTGGTGCGTATCACCCCGGAATACCCAATGCGGGCGGTCAACAGGGGTATCGAAGGCTGGGTGATCGTTCAATTTACGATTACTGCAACCGGCGCAGTAAAGGACGCCATCATTGTCGATTCCGACCCGAAGAAAATATTTGACGATGCAGCGTTAAAAGCCATTGCGCGCTGGCGTTATAACCCGAAAGTGGAAGACGGTGTTGCGGTCGAGCGCGTTGGCGTTCGAACCCGTCTGACCTTCCAGTTGGAGAAGTAGCGCATGCGCATGTTTCCAATGCTGGTGTTTTTGTTAGCGGCAACGGTGGTTGCTCCGGACTCGTTCGGGGCCGAAGAGCAGAAAGGGACTCCGGCTCAAATGGTCGATGCAGCTACCGGCAAAGTGCTTACCGAGGCGATCGAAGCGCTCAATGGCGAGAACTACGACGCGGCAAGGCAGGCGATCGCCAAACTGAACCTGGACAAGTTGAGCCCATATGAGCGCAGCCAGGTGGAACAGATCATGCGCAGCCGTCGAACAGTCGCAGGAGAACTATCCTGCTGCGCGGGATCACCTTAAGGCCGCCATCACCGCGGGCGGCCTGAACGAGATCGACATCTCCCGCTTGCGTTATCAGATTGCACAGCTTTGGCTGGCACAGGAAAAGTGGAAGGAGGGCGCGGCGGCGCTGGAGGAGTGGTTCAAGACCGCGACCGACCCCAACTCGGCGGCCTACTACCTGCTCGCCGTGGCATATTACCAGCAAGAGCTGCTGGATCGGGCTCTGCCACCGGCGCAGAAAGCGGTTGAGCTGGTGGACAAGCCACAGGAGAGCTGGCTGCAGCTCGTGCTTGCTTTGCAGATGCAGAAGGAAAACTGGAAGGCAACGATACCCCTGTTGACACGACTGATTGGCATGTTTCCGGAGAAGAAGCTTTACTGGCTGCAGCTGTCCTCGGTGTATGGCCAATTGGAGCAGTATGCGAAATCCCTGGCAATCATGCAGATTGCCTACAACAATGGCTTGATCGCAGATGACAGTGATGCACGGCGGCTCGCCGATCTGATGCTGTTCAATGGCGTGCCATACCGCTGTGGGCAATTTCTGGACGAAGCGATCAGCAAGAAAATCATCAAGACAGATACCAAACTTTACGAGAAACAAGCCAATTGCTGGATTGCGGCACGCGAGTATGAAAAGTCCATTGGGCCGCTCTCCAGGGCGGCAGAGCTGTCTGATGACGGCGACCTCTATGTGCGCTTGGGCGAGGTGCAGGTTCAGCGCAGTGAATGGGCCAAGGCATCGGCGGCGTTCACGCAAGGAATCAACAAAGGCGGCTTGAAAGACAAGGGCAACGCCGAACTGATGTTGGGGATTGCACTGTACAACCAAAAAGAGCTGTCGAAGGCGAAAAGCTGGTTCGAGAAAGCGAAATCGTTCAAACAGCAGCGCAAAACCGCGGAAGGTTATCTGCAGCTTATCCAGGCGCAGAAGAGTTGATCGGGTATGGGCGGATATTGACTATGTGGCGATTGGCACCAGTGAAAGCGCAAATCCGGCTCCTTCCCGGCCTGGGACTCATGGTCCTGTTGTTGGTGAGCAGCACGTCGGTTTGTGCGCAGGAAAGCGCTGCTGACGGCTATGCAAGCATTCTGGCGGAAGCGGACAGCCTGGCTCGAAATAACACATACCTTGGCAAGCAGTTGGATGCACAGCAAGAGCAGATGGCGCGGGTCGAAAAACAGCTTGCGGAAATTGATGCGACGGCTGTCGAGGCGGTTGGCCTGATACAGCGGATGTTCGAATCCCTCGAACAATTCATCACGGCGGATCTTCCGTTCAAGGACCCTACGCAGGCTGGTCCTGATTCACGCAGTGAGCGGATGGACCGGCTGCGGGAGCTGATGAGTGATGAGGAAGTATCGAATGGAGAAAGGTATCGGCGCTTGATGGAGGCTTACCAGATCGAGCTCGAATATGGCAGGTCCATGGTTACCTACAAGGGTAAGCTCGACGATGGCCGTGACGCCGATTTCGTGCGCATCGGCCGGGTGTCTTTGATGTATCGCACTTTGGACGGAAAAGAAGCCGGATATTGGGATGCCCAGCAGAAGAAATGGATGGCCGATAACGACTACAACAAGGTGATTGAAAAAGCGGTGCTGATGGCATCCAAAGAGACCGTGCCCGACCTGATTGCCTTGCCGGTACCCGCGCCACAGGTCGCGCAGCCGTGATGATACTTCATAGAACGGCTCTGATAATGGGGGTGGTCCTGCTCGCGCAATTCCTCGCTCCCGATGCCCGTGCGCAAAGCGCGTTCGACAAGATGGATCAGCGGGTGCGGCAAATGCAGCAGGACGAGGCCAAAATCGCCAAGCAGCGCGAGGCAACTTTCACCAGCGAGCTGAAAAAGCAGCAGCAGCTTGCGCGCGATGCCCTGGCGCGGCGTAACAAGGCAGAGGCCCGCGGCAATGCGCTGAACAAGGCATTTGACGAGAATTCGGCGCGCATCGAGGAAATGAAAACGCTGCTCAAGCAGCACGAGGGCAATCTCGGTGAACTGTTCGGCGTCACGCGGCAGATTGCCGGTGATGCCGCCAACGTGCTGCTGCAATCGATGTTGACCGTGCAGTACCCGGCGGCCGAAGGAAAGGAAGACCGGGCCGATTTCCTGGTGGGTATGGCGGCGCAGAAGAGCTTGCCTTCGATCACGGAACTGGAGCGCATGTGGTTCGAACTGCAGCGCGAGATGACCGAGAACGGCAAGGTCGTGCGGTTCAAGGCGCCCGTGATCCAGGCTGACAATTCCACCAAGGAAATGGAGGTCGTCAGAGTCGGGCCCTTTACCGCGGTAAGCAATGGGATGTATCTCGGTTATGTGCCGGCCAAAAAGTCACTCACCGTTCTCGATCGTCAACTGGGCGGCAAATTCCGATCCGTAGCACTGGGCGTGGAAGACAAGAACAAGGAAGGATATCGGCCAGCTATTGTCGATCCCGCGCGCGGCGCCTTATTGGGGCGCTACATTGAACGTCCGAACTTCCTCGAACGCATCGAGAATGGCGAGGCGGTCGGTTGGGTTATCGTCGCCGTCGGTATCCTGGGCGTGGTGCTGGCGATATTCCAGTATTTCTATCTGTTCGTGACACGCAAAGCGGTGCATGATCAACTGCGCGATTTCTCCCACCCCAAGGACAATAATCCACTGGGACGGGTCGTGTTGGCGTTCCGCGGAGATGGCCGTCATATTGCGAGTGCCGAACTGGCGGAATTGCGCCTCTCTGAAGCCACGTTGCGGGAGGTTCCCAAGCTCGAGCGATTTCAGTCCTTCCTGCGGCTCGCGGTGGCGGCTGGTCCTTTGCTGGGTCTGATCGGTACGGTTATCGGCATGATCATCACCTTCCATGCCATTGTGGCTTCAGGCTCCAGCGATCCGCGCCTGATGGCTCATGGTATCGGACAGGCAATGATCGCAACGGTATTGGGCCTGGGTATCGCGATCCCGCTGCTGTTCATCAACGCCGGTCTGACGACCCTGTCCAGCAGCATCACGCAAATTCTGGACGAGCACGGTGAGGCACTGCTGGCGAATTATATCGGCAGCGACAAGGCTAAGGCGGCTTGATCCATCCGCGCTGGCGGCACACGGTTCTGAATTCGAGTCAGATGGCCTTATAGCTGTTGCGGCATGCACTGGGGACATGGCGCAATTCACCGCGGATGGTGTGGCATGTCCAGGAGCGATCGGCTCCAGATCCATCTGCGCTCAGTTCCAGAATGGGGTCTGTCTCGGCGCCTGTGCTGGTGGTCCAGATAACGATGAACATGGAACCCTTGGAACAATTTGCTCCGAGAAGAATATTGTTCACGTGGTCCTGCTCGGTGCCGCTGGGAATGTAAAAATACCCGGCGTCGAGATTGGTCTTGACGATGGCTGCCCCGTTGGCGTTACAGGTCTTCAGCAGCGCGTCCTGGGCCGGCCCGGCGAGCTTGAGGCTATCCTCGACGCTGCTGCGGACCAACTGGTCGTGAACATCAGGAAGAGCGTAAGTAAAAATGATGCTGACGAGGGCAAAGACGATTATTACCTCAACCAGTGAAACGCCTCTCATTCGATGACTGCCAATGTTCATAGTTATGTGATTGAAATTCAATTTTGCTCTTCAAAGAAACACCCTGAGGAGCCAAAGGCGACCCGACCAACCGGATTGGGTAAACGCCAAACACAATGGTTCGGCATAAGTATCAAAGCACATTCCATGCCATCTACTTGATAAAAAAAGAAAGTGATATAAAACATACAGATAGATATTTATCAGTCGGCATCTCAGGGTGTGAAAGTGCCGCACTGCGTTCGCCACTGACGAAAATTGTCCGCCTTCTCAGTGGTCTGCCTGGCAGAAAAAACCCCGCGATGGTTGCCCACCGCGGGATCTTGCTTGTTTGTAGGAGGCCGCTTGCGGCCGATCGGTCTAATCGCGCGCAAGCGCGCTCCTACTGGTTAATCAGACAAAATGCCGGAAGCCGACGAAGTCGCCCACCGCGAAACCCGCGATGGTTGCCCACCGCGGGATCTTGCTTGTCTGTAGGAGGCCGCTTGCGGCCGATCGGTCCGATCGCGCGCAAGCGCGCTCCTGCTGGTTAATCAGACAAAATGCCGGAAGCCGACGAAACCGACCCCCAGCATCAGCAACAACAGACAACGGTTAAACAACGCCATGGGACAAAGTTAGTATGATCGCCCCTGCCTTGATATTTTGTTGTCTTTTCAGCCTTGATTTTCCTCGGTACGTAGCCTGAGTCACGGCTCCCAAGTTGTCTTTAATTGTCAAACAGAAAAAATTGGGTGCTCCACAGGTAGATATCCGGGATCATGCAGCCGAGGTCGGCCATGCCGCCGCTGACGGGATCGGTTTCCAGCCGGGTGGTCCGGGATGCAGACCGATGACATCGGTGCCAAGTCCGGCTTGCCACTAGGGTTTTGGCGCGATCGGATTTCCGCACTCAGAACAGAATTTCGAAGTGCGGCTGTTCTTGGCCCCGCATTCGGTGCAGAACACGTGTTCCGATGTTGCGGCGGAGGCTTCTCCTAATTGCGGCTGAATATTTTGTGGCGATTTTCGAGAATCCGGCTTGCGTCGCCTGGAAAGACGCATCACGATGACAAGTATCAGAAAAACCGCAACCCCCGCGCCGATGAGCATGGGCAGCGGTAGCGGCAACGAGCCACTCCGGACGACGATATTTCCAGGGATGGCATTGACGCGTATCTCGCTATGAGAACTTTGTTCCCATGCCCCGATTTCCTGCAATTCCAAAGAAGATGACGCACCGTCCTTTCCCGTGACGGCAAATCTCAGGGTGAACAGAACCCCGCTCCCGTTGACGCCGGCAAGTTTGACGAATCCGATTTTTACCCTGCCCGGATTGCCGGAGTGCGAATCGAGAAGTGCGTCGTCCAGCAAGGGGCCAGCATCGATACCGTCCAATTCAAGGACCGCCTGATCGAAAACCAGTTCGGCCTGGAATGCGCCGAGATCTCTTGCTTCCGTGACGCTGACCGGAATGGCAATCTTGCTGCCAGAAGCGCCTTCGGCCGAACCGACTGAAACAGACAAAGAATCTCCGAGAGCCACGCCAATCGTCAAAAGCGTGGCCAGTGCAATGAGGGTTAGAAGCTGTAGACGTTTTCTGGTTTGCATGAGCCTGGCCTAACTTCCAAGTGCCATCTGCAGAATAATCACTGCATCGCGCGAAGTGACTTTCGAATCCTTATCCATATCCAGTTGCAACTTCTCGGGAATCAGCTTGACCGACATCTGCAAGGCCAGCAGTGCATCCAGAGTCGTGACCTTGCCGTCACCGTCACCGTCGCCGGGCTGAAGCCCGCTTGCATTGACAATCGTGACTTCCCCGCTTACAAGCAGGATTTCGGGAACGTTTCCCGATGGGTCGCCAATTTTTGTCACCTTGAGCCGCAATGGCGACTTGTCACCGGGTTTGCCGACGGCCTGGAAGCGCACTTCAGTTACGGTTCCGTTACCGTTAACTCCCTTGGTGCCTGCAAAGCCGACATGGACCACGCCTTTTTCCTTGCTGCTGCCAGCAAAAATCGAGCTTGAGGAGAGGATGTTGCCTTTGATCGGCTCGTCGACGGCAGTGATTACCTTCGGGTCATAACTGAGATCGAAATTGATGTTGGCCACGTTGCGCGCTGCGTACAGATAAACCGGCACCTGCGCGACTTCCCCGACCCGAACCGACCGGTTGGCGCTGTTGAGGCTCATTGCCTGGCGGTTCACTTCGGTGTCGACGACTTTGGTACCACCCGGTCCCGTATTTCCGGGCTCGTCAGCTCCCGTGCCTGTGTTGCCAGTATTACCCGAGCTCGTGTCGCCGTTACCGGTGCCATCGGAACCGGTATTGCCTGAATTCGTTCCCCCCGCGTTCGAACCACTCGAACCGTGGTACCTGAACCTGAACCTGAACCTGAACCTGAACCTGAACCTGAACCTGAACCTGAACCTGAACCTGAACCTGAACCTGAACCTGAACCTGAACCTGAACCTGAACCTGAACCTGAACCTGAACCTGAACCTGAACCTGAACCTGAACCTCCGGAGTCCGTATTGCCTGCTCCCGAACCGTCAGTACCACTGCCCGAGTTTGCACCGTCTGCGCCTGTGCCACCGGACTCTTCATTCACACGGGTATAGACGAAATGCAGTTCGATGCCATCGCCGCCGCCCGTGTTCAAATGAAGCGTAATGAGCAGGGGCGTTTGCTCCTTGGCTGCTTGCCCCGCAAATGGAGCCACCCAGGTGGTCTCTGAGATCGCCCATTTCCCCGGCGGGTCGGCACGGGTTCCCGGCGGCCAATGAAAAAAGCTCTTGTGGTAGGCTACCGGACTCCCGTCTTCGGCGCTTGCCCCTTCTTTTAGAGCATAGTTCGGATAAGTATCGAAGGCAGGGATTGGAATCCGCGCGCCGCTCCCCTCAAAACCTGCCCCGAGCAAAAACTGTTCTCCGGAACGGAAGTGCGTCGGCGGTAGCTGGAACTGATATTTTCCCCGAGCGTAGTTCCTCTGCTCGTAGGTTGCTACATTACCCTTGACACGCCAGGTTGACTGGATGACTTCTTTCTCTGTGCCGGGGTAGTAAACGTAATGGATAATCGCTTCCCCGTCGGCCTTGCGTTCAAACGTGCGAGTGCCTGCATCGAGGTTAGACCGCAAGTTGGAATCATACAGTTGCAGCCCTTCTTGTACGGGATCGTCACGGGAAGTCACTTCCTCCGGGAAGATGGCGGTTTTTAACTGCCAAACCTGCCCCGTCACCTTTGGCGCTTCGCCGCCCGACTGTTGCGCAGATGTCGCGGCGGAAAAGCAGGCGGCAGTCAGGCAAACGCAAAGGTAAAAGTAAAGGTTAAGACGCGCTGCTCCACGTGCTTTGGATCTCAACAGTTTCATATAGCCGCGCCCCCCATGGGTATGGGCTCTTGCAAATACCTATTATTGCTCCTCAGCCCAATACTACCGCGTGTGGCCACCCGGTTCAAAAGTTTTGACCCGGTTTGCCGGTTCTTTGCATGTTGAAATCGATCGTTGATCTTGTGCCTGAACAATTTAACCTCCCAGCGCGATTTGGAGAATAGGACGGCGTCGCGCGAGGTGACTACCGAAACCTTATCCATGTCGAGTTGCAATTTTTCCGGAATCAGATTGACCGACATCTGCAAGGCCAGCAGCGCGTCCAGGGTTGTCACCTTGCCGTCACCATCACCGTCGCCGGGCAAAAGCCCGCTTTCATCGACGATCGTAATCTTCCCGTTCCGGACGCGATGTCGAGCCCGTTTCCCGACGGGTCGTCAATTTGCGTCACCGTCAACCGCAATGCAGAACTATCGCCGGGCCTCCCCGCCGCGCGAAATCGCACCTCGGCCACCGTACCGTCGCCGTTGATGGCTTGCGTGCCGGCAAAACCGATGCGGACCACACCTTTTTCCTGGCGCTGGCGGCGAACAGTGAACCGGAACTCAGGATATTGCCCTTGATCGGTTCGTCGACTGGCGTGATCACGTTCGGATCATAATTTACTTCGAAGTTAATGTTGGCGACATCGCTTGCATTGGAAAGATAAAACGGTGGCTGTACCACTTCGCCCGCACGAGCTGTGCGCTCCGCACCTTCCAGGGTCATCGTCAGGCTGCGAACATCTCCTTCTGCATTTCCGGCGTCGTCCGAACCGGCATTGGAAGAGGCGGTATTGTCGGAACCTGTATCTCCCGAACCGGTGTTGGCCGGATCTGTGCCGCTGGAGCCCGGGCCCGCTGGGTTGGTGTCAGCCGAACCGGTGCCGCCGGGTCCGGTTTCCGAAGTAGAGTCCCCAGCCGGGGTATCCGTCGCGTCTTCGCTGTGCCGGTCGCGCCTTGCAATCGCCGCAGGGTCTTTATGGGTAGGGATGGGCGGAGCATCTGCGGCGCGTTGGGGAATCTCGTCACTGGGGGTGAAGCCGAATGGCAGGTACTCCACCGAGAACGGCTGTTCTGCCGACAAACCGCAACCGTCGAAACTCAATCCCTTCCATTCACTCCAGGCAAATGCAATACCCAGTGGCATGTTGATATCGCCGTCGATACCGCCAACGCCAGACACGGCGGCGGCGCAGCCGGCTGTATCGGTAAAGGAACCGGACAAATCGGCAGTGCCGGCCAGCACGCCGGTCGGGCCACCGGAAAACGTGCCGCTGAGTGTAATTTTGATGTCGAACATTCCCGTTGCGGCCGCTCCCGTGCCGAGTTGGGGCGGGTTGCCCGGATCTGCAGGCGCCTGAATGGTGACAAGGCCGCTGATGGGGCCGCCGCCGGTTTCAAAATGCAGTGTTCCGGAAAGCGTCGAATTCTCGGCCTTGACGGCAAACTCGCCCGTCATCGGAGCAGCTACCGAGGCGAAGGGGAAGAAGAGCTACGACCAGACCGGTCCAAGGTGCTTCACGGGCGCTACTTCCAGTTGTCGGGTGACATGAACGGAGAGAGGGTGGGCGAACTCCACAGGCCGCTATTCAAGTCCGGAGGGATTAGTGGCACGGATCCAGGCCCGGACGTGCTTTGTCCGGGGGCACGACCAACACGTTCATCGTTTGTCCTTCAAGCGATGGAGACACCTGCACAACGTAGCTCTTTTGTTTGCATTCGCTCCATACCTGCATCTGGTGGATATGCTCATAGGGCGAGTGTTCGTTGTAACGATCCAAACCCTGAGTGCGCACCTGCCTGGGTGCACTCAAACGCTCGTTGAAAAAGGCGATGTATTCCTGGTTCAGGCGCTGGCGGTCGGCCATGGGATCGAACATTCCCTCTATGATCTTGAGCAACCTTGGTTCGTGCTGTGACTTGCCGTAGGCGTCCATGATCGACGGGAACCCGGTTTCCAAACCGAGCTTGCGTTCGACCAGGTGAGACCACAGGTGATAACCCGTTTCTCCGACCGGAATCAGCGGCTCGCCGGTCTTGGGATCAAAATATCGAGGCCCGTGGGGGTGTCGACGACTTGTGCCCCTTTGAACTGCTTGACCTCGAGCATGGGCGCGGTTTCCGCCTTGCCAACATATGGACCCGGCAGGACGAATTCTAAATCGACATATTCGGCATCCCGATTCGGGTTCACCGAACGCCTGTCCGTGGACGGTCGTCTGTCAGAAATCTCATGATAGGACTTACCGTTGAATTTGGCGGACCGTTCGCCCAGGCCTTCGAAGATGGGTTTTGTGTCGCTCGGCAGATCGGTGTTTGCCGGCCGGGTAAACGGCGCGATGCCGAGGTTGATGAGTCCGGCCAGATTGGCGATGTGATCTTCCCATTCATAATCCGCTTCGTCCCAGGCCAGGGCTTTTACTTCCAGCGCGCCGGTGTAGGCGCCGATTACATACGGCCCATAGCGCGTATGAGATAGTGCTTCGACCATGGCCGCGAGAATTCCGCTGGGATGCCCCTGGTAAGCGAGATAAAGCCCCTGTACGCCGCTGATGAACGAAATGATGAGTCCGCCGGTATACGCCTGATCCAACCCTACAAAGGTCAGCTCGGCGACCGATTTCACGAAGGCGTTGGCATACTGTTCATCCCAAATCCGCGCCGCACTCTCCGCGACCAATTCTCTTATCGCCGGGGGAGGGACTTCTACATCTATCGGGCCTGCCAGAGCAGCTCGCAGCACCGACTCATCGGCCGTGAGCGGCACGTTTGGCGTAGGTCTGTTGTCCGAACGAATAACCCGGCCGCCACGGACGTCCCAGGTCAAGGCGGCATCCTGCGCACTCTGGCCGACAAAATAGTCTTTCCACGCTTGATGGCGAGCCTTCAACCAAACCACCCAATGGCCAAAAGCCTTCAAACGCTGAGCCTGGGCATGACTGACCGGAGTCACGCCCAGATTCGCCGATTGCTGCAAACCGGCGGATATATCCCACGCCAGTTGTCCCAGATCCGCAGCATCGGCAATGCGCCTTAGCGCCTCCCAGCGGCTTGCGGCCGGGCGCCTGGCTATCGGGGTGAGAACAGAAGGGTTGATGACTGGATCGGGTTGCTCGATTGCGCCCTGCAGCAACCTGGCGATGTACGCCAGCGTGCGATCGAGCTCGGCATACCGGTCGACGGGAGCCTGGCAGGACATCACGGGTTTTGAGAAATCGATCAGTTCATCGATGGCCAAGGCCGTGTTTGTGGCCCTGGCGTGGAGCACGCTGGCGAATTCAGCGGGGACCTCATCGAATCCGTACATTCCCGCTTGCACCTTGATGATGCGGCCACCGCGCTGCCACTCCACGCCGATCCCGACACTGCCACCGGGGGCGAACCATTCATAGTGCCGCGTTGGATGGCCGTTGATGGCTCGTTTCGGGGACAGAGCCAGCAACTCCTTGCCCGTGGGCGACCTGTCCATCACCCATGCTTCGCCCTTGATATCGTTGACTGAGCGGGATGAACCACCGGCCGCAGACTGGATCGGTGCCCCGCGTTCGTTGAACTCGCAAACCCCGTCGGCTGACAGTTGGGAATAGGCATATCCGGATTCTTCGCACCACCGCTGTATGGCAGTTCCGATCGAGATTTCATCAGAGATCCCGTCTGCAAGCACGGCATGGCTCAAGGCAAGAACAACGAAAATACACAGATACACACCCGTGCGCTGGAAGTAAGAATTTGGCAACTTATCCGGCATATGCAAAGCCTGAGACAATACTGACTCGTACCTTCGCCCGGCCGCAGCCGGGTGTGAAACACGCCGTTCGGCTTAGTACGATTAAAACTACGACAGAGAATGCGAGGTGTCAACCCGAAATCAGGCCGTGCCCTGGAAATTGAATCCTATGCCCGAATCATCGCCCGGACATTTCCGTCCTGCGTAAGTCTGTTGATCTTCCGCGAGTATAGGTGAAGTCCGGGACATGTCACTCCGACCCCAAAAATCCGTAGTATTATAGTAGCCGTTTAGACTTTTTGATGCCCCTGATGGCGGCAAAAAATATGAATCGGACTTGCCTGCTGCGATCCTTTTCGTTCCTACCACACCGCAATCTAGTCAATTTTGTCGCTGAGGGTATAGGCTACCGTTTCTGGCCTGGGTGACAGCCGGCTTTGTATGAGTGTTGAGTGATTTCTTTTAAATGGACCGGGAGCGAAACATCAACTAATTTTCTTAACTTGCGGCCCAAGGCAGTCTGCCTTTACTGCGGAAACTCGCGCAGCCTCATGGAAGTCGGGTCGACTTCCTCCCGCAGTATGCGCAATTCTTCTTCGGTCGGCGCGTCCGTTGTCGGGACTTTGGATTCCGGCAGCAGGACTTCAAAGCCGGTGGATTTCTGCACGGTCTCGACGGTTACGCCCGGGTGCAGGCTATGCAGGCGCATGGCCCTGGATTGGGGGTGAAAATCCAGAGTGCACAGGTTGGTCACGCAGAGTTTGGGCCCTCCGGGCAAGCCCAGGCTGGCGCGGTGTTCGCCGCCGTCGCCCCAACCGATGCCGGAACGGAAATCCAGTTTGTCGACGAAGATTTTCGGGGTGTGCGTGGTGCTCCACAGGTAGATATCCGGGATCATGCAGCCGAGGTCGGCCATGCCGCCGCCACCGGGCAGGCGCACTTTGGGCTTGTCATAGGGCCCGATCACCGTGTTGTTCACATTGCCGTAGCGGTCGATCTGCGCGCCGCGAAACGCGAAGGTGTTGTAGTGCCTGCCCTGGGCCCAGGCCCAGAAATCGAACGGGGAATTGGACAGCATCGCCGCTCCGTCCCAGATCGAATCCGACAGTGTGGATTCGCCCAGACAGGCCGGATCTGCATCGATCGCAAGCGATGATGCCGCCCACACCAGTTCGGGGGCATGGGTTTTTCTTGCCAGCAGGTAAGCGCAGACCGGTATGAACGATACGGCGCCGTTGAAGGCCCGGGTCGAATTGTCGAACTGCCGGGCCAGCGTGACCACCATCAGTTCATCGATGGTGTAATCCACGGTTGGGCGCGCCGGATTCACGAGGTGACCCTGCGAATGCGGAACAGGGTTTCCACGCCGCCATTGGCTTCCAGGAACGCGGCATGTGTGGTGGGATCGGCCAGCCGTTGATCGAAGAAGTCCCGAAAGCTGTCCGGCGCCCTGGCTGCTTTTGAATAGGCTGCGAAAAACGCCCTGTCGTGGGTGTATTTGGGGAAACACGAAGTGGGGTAGGCGCCCCAAGGTACTTCGACCACGGCATGCGTCATGAATCGCGGCCAGGTGGTGCGATGCGGCTCGGCAGTGAAGCGGCTGTGGGCAATGATGCTTTCGACGGTGACGATGGTCTTGCCTGCCGCATTGACGATTTCGTTGTCCATCCACAGCAGTTTGGGATCGACCCGCACATTGCCCTGCACATCGGCCGCATGCGCATGCACGACAGCGATGTCGACGGTCAGAGGCGTGCAGGCGACATAGGCTTCGCCGCTGACGGGATCGGTTTCCAGCCGGGTGGTCTCGGGGTGCAGGCCGATGACATCGGTGCCAAGCCCCGCCTTGGTGGGAATGAACGGCAGGTGGGTCGCGGCCGCGCGCAGACGAGCGATCAACAGGTATTCCGAGTATTCCTCCAGGATGACCGATCCGGATTCGACCGCGTGGCGGAAATTGGGCGCCAGACCCATGCCTTCGAAACTGATCAGCCCGGAAATGACCCGGTGCACACAACCTGCGGCCACCAGCCAGTCGACGGCCATGCCGTTGACGATGGCCACGACGGTCAGATCCTTTTTGCGCTGCCGGATAAGTTCACGTACGAACGCCATCGGCGATGAATTCATCGACAGCCCGCCGATCGCCAGCGTACATCCGTCGGGCACCATGGCCGCGGCTTGTTCGATGTTCATCACTTTTTCCATTCAGGGAGCCTTACCACCGGCACGCTTCGGGTATGGCCGGGTGATCGATGGCCGGGTACTTGCGGTGCAGGGGTTGCACCACTTCTTCACCGAAGCGCAGGATCTGATCGCGCGTGGCTTCCAAAGACGGGCCGCTGACCATCCGCGCCCGGATCGTAAAGTAGTCGACGCCGAGTTCCTCGTGGTACCACTCCAACCGTTCCCGGCACTGTTCTGCGGTGCCCATCACAACGTGATCTCGCACCGAGTCGGCGGTGATTTTTTCCGGCTTGTCCAGGTCGGGGTGGTGCGCCAGGATGCCGCGCTCACAATAGAATCGCAAATCGGCCACGTAATGCTCGCCGAATTCCCTGGCCGCCTGCTCATAGCTGTCGGCTACCCAGCCTTCGCGCATCAGCACGATGAACGGCTTTTTGCCATGTGCCTGCGCGTTTCTGCGATAAGCCCCGGCCTGTTCGGCCCACACCTCGGGCAGAATCGGAAACGGGTCGCAGGTCCATGCGTCGGCATATTCACCGCAGCGCTCGATGGCTGGCGGCAGTTGTCCTCCGCCCCAGAATGGAAAGCGGGGTTTCTGGTAACAGTTGGGCGACAGCATCGCGTTTCTGACCTGGTAAAAATCGCTGTGCCAGTCGAAGCGCTCACCTTTGCTCATCAGCGCCTTGTCGATGAGGCGGACATTGTCGAGAAAACGGCCCAGCATGCGTTCGCGTGGAATGCCAAATGCATCCCAGTAGGCCTCGTGGTAGCCGCGGCCCCAGGTCATGTACAGGCGGCCCCTGGAAATGTTATCGATAATTGCGCACTGCTCGGCAATGTGCATCGGGTGATACAGCGTATTGACCAGGCAGTAGGAGCCAAGTGCAACCTTTTTGGTTTCATGTGCCAGGATCATCAGCAGGTTCAGCGGGGATCCAAAGTAAGATTCCGTGCGATTGTGCCGGTCCGGCACCTGGATCGAGTGAAAGCCCGCCTGTTCCGCCAGGATGCCCTCCTGGATCATCGCCTCCAGTGTGGCAGAAGCGTCCTCGCGGCCCGGTAGGGCCTGCTCGTAATCGCCCTTGTTGGTGTCTACCAGATAGCCGATTCTCATGATGTGTTCACCTTCCAGTCGGTGGGCCGTTGTTCCTTCTTTCGCCAGTGGAAATTTGCATGGCCATAACCCTTGAGGCCGCCGCAGTCGTATTCGGCGGCGCAGAAATAATGGTAGCCCTGCTTGTTCCGTTCCTGGTGTGAGATATTGAATGCATTCATGACGTTTGCATTAGCTTGCAGCGACTCACCTGAAAGGTCTTCCAATTCGAGCTGGAATGCCGCCGGTGCCTGGCCGTCCTGCGCGTACTTGGCCGTCAGCCGGGAGCGCCGCAGAAAAATGTTTTCTGCACCCCGGAAAACATAGCCGTAGCGAATGTCGCGGCCGTCCCCTAGGGAAACGTGAAATGCATTGAATGCCAGTTGCGGGCTGAATTGTGCCGACGCCCACAACCAGCTTCTGATGCCGGCCCGCGCACCCCAGCCCCAGGCGTGATCGCGCACGCCGACCGCGTTCACCCGGGTTTCCGCGCCACCCACGCGGACCGTCCCGCGGTACTGCCCCTGTTGCTCGTAATGATGGCTGTTGGTTTCCGCCAGGGCGCGCTCGGAATCGGCCCAGGAATACGCCGGGTGAATCGCTTCGAAGCTCAGGTTCACGCGGCAGAAACCGTCGTCATAAAACATTTGCCAGCGTTTGAACGGCTCAAGTGGACGGAAACTCAGTGGACCGAAGTCCAGCCGTTCCTCGCCGATATCCTGCGGAATATTGAAATCCCAGCGGGTGAATTTTGCCAGCAGCACGTCTTCCTTCCACAGCGCAAAGATCACGTCGCCAATTTCCTGGTGCGGATGCACGCCCGAATAGCCGAAGCCGGAAAGGCGCGTCCGCGGATCGAAAAAATCGAAGTAAAAAGCTTCGCGCCAACTGGTCTCGGCGCCGATGGGGTGAATGAGATCATCTTTGACGGTCAAGGATGTCATTGCTTTGCCTCGGCCTCTATTACGGCTTGCCGTGTGGTCTCGAATGCGTCCGCCGAGACGGAAATGCTGCTCAGCCCGTAATCGATCAACTGGCGGATCAGCGCGGGGTGGCGTGAGGGCGCATCGCCGCAAATGGACACGGGTATGCCCTCAGCGCGGCAGGCCAGCGCAATGCGTTCAATTCCCGCCGGAACCGCCGGGTCCCGGATGTCGAACTGTTCCGCCAGTTTGTGACTGTCGCGGTCGATACCGAGAATGAGTTGGGTCAGGTCATTGGAGCCGATGGATACACCGGAAACAAACGGCAAAAAAGCTTCTGTCAGCAGGATGTTCGAGGGCACCTCGGCCATCATCCATAATTCGAATTCCGCATGCGTGAACAAGCCTTCGTCCTCGGCCCAGGTCCGGCACTGTTCGAGTTCCCGCGGGAAACGCACGAAGGGCAACATGATCTTCACATTGCCCAGCCCGGACTCGATGACCCGCTTGACCGCGCGCAGTTCGAGCCGGAAACTTTCCTGGTCTGCCAGGTAGCGGCTGCATCCGCGAAAGCCCAGCATCGGGTTTTCTTCGTTGACCTCGTACAGGTTCCCGCCTTCCAGCCCGATGTATTCATTGGACTTGAGATCCAGCGTGCGGAGATCACCGGGCGCGGAAAAAAGGCCTGTGCCACTTTGGACAGGCTGTCGGCAAAAAATCCAATGAAACTTTCTGCGCCCCCGTCCGCGATCAGTTTGCGCGGATGCACACCCAGCGAAAGGGCAAGGAACTCCGCCCGCATCAAGCCGACGCCATCGCAGGGCAGGTCAGCGTAGCGCGCTGCCAGGTGCGGCACGCTGAGGTTCAGATGATCTTGGTGCGTGTCGCCGGGCTTGCATCAGGATTCGGCGAAAATTTCGCCATGCTCGTTGATGCTGACGATGCAACCATCGAGATTCCCTTCTTGCTGGAACTGAACGCCCATCACGCAGGCCAGATCGAATTCGCGGGCGACGATGGCGACGTGCGACGTTGCGCCCCGGTGGTGCAAATCACGCCGATAATGCGGGGAAAGAGAGGGGTCATGATGGTCGCCGAAGCGGTGGGCGTCAGCAGGATGACGTCGGAGATGTCCTCTTTCAACAGGCGCAGCACATCCGCGACACTCTCCACCACCCGCAGCACCCCCTTGCAGCCATTGCCCGAAGTTACGATTCCCTGTCCGATTTTTTTCATTGAAGAGTTCCTCCGATCGTTCCTGAATTCATCAGACCGCAGCGGCCACAGGCCAGAAAAATTCGCCCTCGGTAGTCGCCATGTAAGGCCATATGGAAAGCATCTTTCGCGGCCAGCATCTCGTCCAGCACTGCGGCGGCCGCGGCTTCGAATTCGGCGCGAATGCGCTTGCCCCAATCCAGGCTGTCGGTAACAACTCGAAGAATGGGTACAGAGGTCGGCGAACAAATGCACACCGTACTCAGCCTTGTAACGCGGCGACCATTCCGCGGCCTTCAGGAACAGTTGATTCTGCGCTGCCGCGCGCAGGACTCGATTTGTGCCACGTCATCCAGCGGCACTGCCTGTATCGAACCATCGCCCGTGCGCGTAAACAGGCCTTCGGCTTCGACACAGGCGGCAAGGTCGGGAGCATCCACAACACACCGCCAAACAGGTCGAAGCGTGCGCCAGGCCTCGGGTCCGCCGCACCAGCGCTAGCTGCGGATAGGGTATCTGTGCCTGTGTTTGCGCCCATGGCAGATAGCCATTTTGCAGATCCGTGAACTCATGCACCAGCAACTGCCTTTCCGCGCCGACGTCGTAGGGACCGTGGGCGAACAAACCGTCTCTTTGCTCCCCATGCAGGATGAAAACATATAACTCCAAGGTTGCCGCCATCCGGCGCAGCCGCTGATGAACACCGGGGTCGAACGGGGCCAACTGCGCGTCCAGGCTTACAATATCATCCTGCGGCAGAATCAACTGGGTGCCGCGAGCAGGGTCGGGCAGGATCGAGCCGTCCGACCGGTAGGCCCGGCATGCGCGCTGCCAGAAGTCGACCACGAAAAACGCGTCCTCGACCTTTTCCCCGGGAAAAGCCTGTCCCGCGTTGAGACCATGGTCCAGCAGCAGTTGCTGGCGCGCACCGAAGTAGCTGCACATCAGGATCGAAAGCTGCAGGTAGTAGGGCCGGGAACACAGCTGCCGCATGCGCCGGCCGGCCTCCTCTGGTGTCATCGATTCCACCAGCCCGCGCAGCAAACCAGGCGCGCGCTGATAGTAGCAGTACCAGCCGATGGACGAACGCCTCGGCACGTCGAACAGTACCGAGCGCAGCAGTGCCCGGTTTTCCGAACGCATGAAGGCCTTCTGGCTGGCGCCGAATTGCCTGATACAGTCGTTCAGTTGCGCCAGGGTCAGCGTGCTCATGCGCGGCCTCGCTCCTCGCTGTGCAGTGGTGAAAAGACGGGCCCATCGGTGGTGGCGATATGGTGCAGCACGCCGGGTGGTTCGCGGCCGCTGTACAGATCTTCCAGGTGCCGCTCGACGGAGGCGGAAAAGCAGTCCCGGATGCTGTCGCCGAATGCCGCGCCAAATCCCAGCGGGTCGGCGAAACATTTGAGCAAATAACCGTACAATTCGGCGCCATAAGCGATGCGGTAACGCTCGTCCCAATCGATGACCCTGCGGTAGAGTTCAAGCTGCGCGTCGGCGGCAGTTTGCGTCAGCGCCGGGATTTCATCGTCGGGCAGGGGACGGTAGCGGCCGTCTTCGACGACAAACAGTGCTTCGGCGGCGATGCACGGCGCATAATCCCGCGGCTCGGTGGTCAGCGTGCCGAACAGGACGATTTTCGAGCGCACGTTGCGCAAGCGCATCACGCAGGCAATGTTGTCGTAAGGCAGGGGGGTTTGCAATTGCGCCCAGGGGTAGAAATCCTCCCGCAAGCCGACCAGCCCCCCTGACCACCAGACTGTCTCCGCCGTGCCCGTTATGGCCATTCACCGGATAGGGGCCGTGATGAAACTCTCCGACCCGGGCTTCGCCGTGCAGAATGAAAGTGAACAGCTCGGTGGTGGCCATCATGCGGTGGATTTGCCGGTGTAGCGGTTCCGCCGTCACGGCCCGCAGCCGGTCATTCAGGTCGCTGACTGTCTCCGTTGGCAAGATGGGCACTGTGAAATCCGCCTCATCCGGAAGCAGGCGACCGTCGTTGCGGTAACTGCGGGCCTCCTGCGACCAGAATTCCATGACCCGGGTTGTATTGGCCGCATCGTTTTCGCTGTGCCGGCCTGTCAGACGGGCCTGCTCACGACCGATCAGGTAACCCAACGCAAGCGAATTGAGGTGGACGCAGTTCGGGCGGCTGCACAGCCGCTTCATCCCCAGGCCGATCTCCTCTGCACTGGCATGCCGGTAAATTTCGACCAGCAGTAGCGGCAGGTTCTCATAATAGCAATGGCTGCCCAACAGCAGGCGGCCGGGCAGATTGAACATCGGGGAGGTCATCGCCGAGCGCTGCTGGTCGCGGAAGAAATGCCCGGTGCTTTCTGCGAAAAGCGCAATCGCCTGATTCACGCTGGTGGTCATCTTCCGCGGCTACCCGCTGGACGCTTCCAGGCGGGGGAGTTGGTCCGCCTGGGTGGTGAAGGCCCAGTTCATCACACCATGCCCGCTGGGTGCGTGACGGTAGTCGCCGACGCTGAACACCATGGTCGTTGCGATGCGGCCAGCGATGGCCGGTGTCGAGAATGCCCTGTGGCTGTCCGCTGAATTCAAAACTGCGGCCGAGAGCATCTTCCACTCGAATGTCAGCGCGGGCCAGGGTTTTCCATCGACTGGGGTTCCAGTCGAGCGCCACCGCGGCGTTTCGCAGCAGGCCCGAAGCGCCGTCGAGGTGGAGATAACCGGACAAAGTCTGCCGGCCGTCATTGAAGCGCTGTATGGCGACGTCGGCCACACAGTCTTCATTGAAAGCAGCCCACATGATCAGGTAACTCTGCCAGTGCTTGCGGCCACCCCAGCCCCACATGCGGTCGCGAAAACCCAGCGCATGGATCTTGAGTTCGCGCTCGCCCAGCCAGACGCTGCCGCTGTAGCGGCCCAGTTGGTCGAAATGATGGCTGCCCAGGCCTGGCTCCTTGCTGGTTTCCAGCCACAGGTTGGCCGCCGCCCAGCTGAATGGCGGGTGCACCGCGGTGAACAGGAGGTCAGCGCAGAATTCTTCGGCATCGTAACGCAGACGCCATTGCGGAATGCCTCGATTTCTTCGAGTTTCATTGGCCGAACTCAGGCGTTCCTGTGCCGGCTCCGCCGCCACGTTGAAGTCCATTTTCCTGATCTGGTGCAGCCGCCGGCCGCGATGAAATACCGCCGCGTTCAGGTCGCCCGTGGCCTTGTTCGGAATACACCTGGTAAGCCTGGAACTGCAATTCTGCCGTGGGATCGTAAAACTCGAAATACCAGGCCTCGCGCCACCAGGGGTCGTCACCGGCCGTGTGCAGACCGTCGCTGCGCGGATCGAGAGCGGGCCAGGGATCATTCATCGGCTTGGGGCTGGACTGCCAGGCAGATGTCACGGAAGTCCGGATCCTCTGGCCGGCTGAAATCGCCCTGCAGCAGCAAACCACAACCGGGGCAGAAATATTCCCGGTATTCGATATGATCGTCGATGAACAAATGGGGGTCGATCGGCGCCAGGCCGACTTTTTGCACATCCGTGACGCGCTTCAGGCAGCCTGACTTGTAGTTCTCATCCGCGCTTTGAATCCGGCTGCGGCATTTCCTGCAGGTATATAAAAAACGCGCCTTCCTCGCAATGTGAAATCACCAGGCCTTCGGATACGCGCAAGTCCTCGGGCCTTGCAGCCAGGGTCGGGAGTGTGCTGCCTCTGGCCGGGGCGGCAGCGGATAAGCGCTCGGAAATGATGCGCTGCCGCAGGCTGACAGTTTGTTGCGTGTCCAGCACACCATTTTGATCAACGCAAACGCCGTACCTTTCCATGGCCCAGTCGCGGCTGATGTAGCCATTGTCCAGGTCCTCAACGACGTGCCGGGGTTGCCGCTCCAGCGGGTCGCCAAAACCGGCCGCTGATGTCCACGCCAGTGAAAAAATGTCCCCTGCTTGCTGTACCACGCCACCGGTTTTCGGCGATACGTTAATGTGTTCACCGCCAAGTCTTCCAGTCCCGCCTGCATTCTTCCATTGCGCGCGGCTTCTTCATGCGCGCGGGAATTTTTGATCAACAGGTAGCGGGTTCTCGATGTGGGATCGCCGCCATACAGGCTGGGCCCGGGTATGTGGAATGGCCACCGGTGGTGTAGTGCATGATGGAGTCACTGTCGTTGACAACATAGGCAATTTCGGCGGCATTGCCGCCGCGAAAGTAGCCCGGCTCCGCCCGAGTTGGGGATTTCCTTTCTCCACAGGTAGAGCAGGGGGTAAAAAATCTCGTTGTCTTCGACATTGGGCATCGTGCTCTGCAGATCCCAGGGCCAGCCGCCGGTGTTCACACCATCCTTCCACGATAGCGCGCCAAGCGCGCCTCCGACCGGGTCCAACAGGAAGGATGCATAGCCATTGCCTCTCTGATCGATGCCGGCGATCGCGTCGATGGGGAAACACAAGGTCCCCATGCAGCTTTGCACCTCCTTCTGCAGGACTTCATCGCTGGAGCAATAGAGCATGCGGGAAATCACCAGGCCGGCCAGCCCGATGGTCTGCAACAGCACCGTGGGTGGGGCGGACACCACACCTGCCGGAAATTTGGCACTGGTCAGGGTGCCCGGCGTCGGCCTGAATTCCATATGCCGGAGGCGCCCTCGATCACAAACATCTGGTCGAACAGCATTTGTGCCGAAATCATCGAGGCAATGGCCCCTTTCCAGGCGATCGCCGCACAATTGATGGAACCGATTTGCGGGGCCGTGCCTTCATTGTCGAATATCAGGCGGTCGCCTTTTTTGGTCAGCCGCACGACGTTGCGGTAAACACTGCGGTCGCCTTCGCGGGCGAGTTCCACCCAGGATTCGGTCGCCCAGGTGCCGTCCGGAATGGTCTGCAGCCGCTGCACAAAAGAGGCCTCGGAATTGTCCTGCAGCTTTTTCATCACCGCCTTGATGACGTCCGCGCCGTATTTTTCCAGCATCTGCTGCATGCGTTCGCGGGCCACGTTACAAGCGGTGATTTGCGCCCTGAGATCGAGCGCAACGAGTTCAGGCATCCTCGAGCGGCGCGTGTATTCCTCTTCCAGGTCTTTTCTGAGCAAGCCTTGCTCGACGATCCTGACCGGAGGGATGCAGCCGGCTTCCCAGAACACGTCCTGCGAAATCGGGTTGAACGCACCGGGTGTGGTGCCGCCCAGATCCCACTGGTGCAGTGTGTTGGCGAACCAGCAGAACAATTCGCCCTGCCAGAACAGCGGCGCGAAGATGCAGACATCGGCCTGATGTATTGCGCCCACCCAGGGGTCGTTGGTCAGAAAGATATCCCCGTCGCGGATGCCGGGATTCGCCGAGCGGTATTCCAGTGTCCATTTCACTGCCGAGCCGCTGGCTGCCGACAGGTATTGGAGGAATGGCCCGAAAAACACGAAATCCCCGGATTCATCCAGCAGGCAGGGATTGAAATCATGACCGTATGCGGCGATCGGGGAGCCGGATACGCGCAACAGCGTGTTGCCCTGCTCCACGTTGATATTCCACATGGCGTAGCGAATGACCTCGAAGGAAATGGGATCGACTTCTTCGGCCCGCCGCGTATGCAGCCTGATGCCAGGGTCGATCCGCAGCGGGTTGGATGGAACATACGGATAGACTTTTCCGTCCCACTTGATTTGGCTTGGTGCGCTCATGGCCCTTCCCGGTTCAGATCGATGACGATATTACCCGAAGCATCCACGGTGGCTTGCGCATAAGACTGGATCACGATCGTCGTTTCAGGATACTCCACCACTGCCGGGCCGGTAATGACATGGCCCGGTCCAAGCTGCTCACCGGCGTAAATGGGCGTGTCCAGCATTTCCGCACAGGCGCCCCAATAGATGCTGCGCCGGGCCGGGACCGGGTCTTGCCGCGCGGGCGCCTGTTCGGGAATGGCCGGTTTCACCATCCTGCCGACGGCATTGAGCTTGAACAGGCCGATTTCGACGCCTGCTTCCCGGTAGGCTGAACCCTTGCCGTAGAAACTCTCGTAAATCTCTTCGAACCGCTGCAGCAATTGTTCCAGGTCGTCTTCATTCAGCCGGCCACCGGCGATAGGCACGGGCAATTGGTGGATCTGCATGCGGTATTTCACTTCCACAAAGCGCTGAAACACCATGTTGCCGGCAGCGACGCCATCTTCTTCCAGTTGCTTGCGGCCGCGGGATTCCAGCTCGACGAAAGTCTGGTTGATGCGTTCCAGATCGAACGGCTGCGACAACAGGTCGCTTTTTTCGTAAACGTGCAGGATGTCCGCGCACAGCGTGCCGAATGCCGACCAGGCCGAAGAAATGGTTCCCAGTGGAACCACAATGCGCTTGATACCCAATTCCCGCGCGTATTCACAGGCATGCGTGGGTCCGGCCCCACCGTAGGCGAAAATCACGAACTCGCGCGGATCCAGCCCGCGCTGCAGGGTCATCTGCCGGATCAGCTCGGCCATCTTGGTTTCGGCAATCCGTGCCGCCCCGGCAGCGAGCTCATGGAGCCCCATACCCAGTTTATCCGCCAGTGGCTGCAGCGCGGCAATGGAATTGTTCTTGTCCAGACGCATCTTCCCGCCGAGAAAGTTTTCTGCATTGAGATAACCCAGAACCAGGTTGGCATCGGTTATCGTCGGCCGCTCGCCCTTGCCATAGCAGGCGGGTCCCGGGTCCGCGCCTGCACTTTCAGGCCCGACTTTGAGCGTCCCGCTGACTTCATCGACCCACAGGATCGAGCCGCCTCCGCTGCCGATGGATTCCACGTCGAGCCGTGGCATCGAAAAAACATATTGATTGACGATGGTTTCCGAAGTCGTCAGTGGATTGCCTTTGAAGATGATTCCGGCTTCGAAGCTGGTTCCGCCCATGTCGGTGATAATGGTGTTTTCATGCCCCATGGCCCGGGACAGAAAACTGCTGCCCGTGACACCGGCTGCGGGCCCGGAACCGATGGTGTACAGCGGTGTGTGGATCACTTCATGGGAAGGGACGACGCCCCCGGTCACCTGCAGCATCAGTATGGGCTTTTTGTAACCGTGCCGGGATGCCCGTTGCTCGATTTTTTCTATGTATTGCTTCATGGTCGGGCCGATGAAGCAATTGATGGCCGTGCCCACCGCGCGTTCATACTCGCCTCTTTTTGCAATCAGTTCATGCGAACAACTGACGAACATATCAGGGGCGATGCGTTTGACCATGGCCTTCAGTTTCTTTTCGTGATCCGGGTTGACGATGGACCACAGCAGGCAAATGCCGATGGCTTCGGCATGTTCTTCGGCCAGCGCGCGGATGGCTTGTTCCGCTTCGGCTTCATTCAGTTCGAGGAAGACGGCGCCTTTCCAGTCCATTCTTTCGCTGACCTCGAAAACCAGTCGCCGTGGAATCAGCGGCGGCGGTTTCTGGTGACGGGAGACATGCAAAAGCTCTTCGATCGGCAGTCCGGCAGACCTGCCGGCCGAGCGCATGATGGCCAGGCTGTCCTTGTGCCCGCGCGTAGTGAGCATGCCGGTTTTGGCGCCCTTCATCTGCAGCAGCGCATTGGTGCCCACGGTGGTGCCGAGGAACAGGTGCTCGGTGTTTTCCAACAGCTTTTCGAGGCTGATGCCGATCCGTTCGGCACAGGCTTGCAGTGCGTCGAACAAGCCGGCGGAGTAGTCTTCCGGCGTAGACGGCCGCTTGGCTATGGTGATGGTTCCGGCTTCGTCTATGACCGCGCAGTCGGTGAAGGTGCCGCCGGTGTCGATCCCGCAGAAATATTTCACAGCCTTCCTCCGCGCTGGATCAAACCTGAAAAAATATGCTAAATACCATCATGACTGTCTAATTTACACCTCGTGGCGGCCCCTGATGCGACGAACGTTTTCCGCTTCAAACCCAGTCATGACAAGATATATAGAGTATTTAAAAAACATTTTCCAGCCTTTTGATTGCTTTTCATGATAATGCAACTAAAATAGACATATGTGGCGGTTTTATATTCGTACAATCGCCGTGCTCAGTCAAATTTCCTTTATCGGCAGCAGCAAATGGAGGCAGGCATGAAGTTTGGTGTGCTGTTCCGCATCCAGGATCCCCCCCATGGGGAACACATCGGCCGGCGCATGCGCGAGACCATTCGCGCCTCGAAGGTGGCTGAAGATGCAGGCTTTGACGGCGTTTTCGTGCCGGAGCACCATATGATGGATGACGCCTATCTGCCCAGTCAGTTCGCGCTATTGGGCGCGATGGCGGCCGTAACCGAGCGCGTTCATGTGGGCACGACCGTCCATCTGCTGCCGCTATACAATCCGGTGCAAACCGCCGAGGCGAGTGCAATCGTGGACCAGATTTCCGGCGGGCGGATGAGATTGGGTGTGGGACTGGCCAATTTCGCGCCCGAGTTTGAACTCATGGGCCTGGACAAAAAGGACCAGGTTGGCCGTTTCACCGAGGGGATCGAATTGATCCGGCAAGCGTGGAGCGGCAAGCCGCTTGATTTCCAGGGAAAGTACTTCCATGCCAAGGGCAGAATTACGCCGGTTCCGATCAACGCGAAGCTGTGGATCGGGGCGATGTCCGATGTCGGGGTCAGACGGTCGGCACACTATGGCTGTCCCTGGCCGACCGACCCGCTGCACAACATCGCGGTGTTGAAGCACTGGGCGCAAATCTATCGCGAGAGTGAAGTGCAAGAGGGCGCCGAAGACAAGCGCTCGGTGATACTGTTACGTGATGGCTGGATTGCCGATTCCCTGGAGGAGGTGGAGCGGGACTGGTGGCCGGTGGTCAGGGCCGACCACTGGATGTATTTCCAGAAGGTGCCCAGGTTCATCACCCGGCTGGAGCCCAGCCTTGCGGGGGTCAGTAAAGAAGAGGATTTCATCTTCGAGCGTCATCGTGTCGACCGTTTCATTGTCGGCCCGGCGGATGAGTGCATCAAGGCGATCCGCAAGATGCATCAGGAACTCGGAATGGATTATCTGATCCTGACCTTCCGCTTTGCCAAGGGGCCGGACCATGAACGGCACCTCGAATGCATCCGGCGCTTTGGCGCCGAGGTGATCCCGGCCTTCCGCTGAATAATCAGCCACTGAACGAGGGAATCCGGCTTATGGACCGCAGAAAGCGATTTAGCCTCCCCGCCAAAGGGTTTGGGCAAGCAGGCGCGCAAGAGCCAGGCGACACAACGCATGATCGTCGATACGACGATCAAGTGCCTGGCAAAATTCGGTTATCACGAAACCACGTACATCCGCATATCCGAGGAATCCGGCGTTTCGCGCGGCGCCATGCGGCATCATTTTCCATCGCGCGCCGATATCATGAAAGCGACGATCGAGTATCTGCACCAGAAACGCCTGTCTGCGTTCCGCAAGGCAGCGGCCAACCTGCCGGCAAACGGTTCCAGGACCCGTGAAAACATCGGGGCGCTGTGGCAGCATGTCAATCACCCCGTGTTCATGGTATTCATCGACCTGGCGCTGGCCGCGCGCAACGATCAGGAGTTGGCCGCAATATACCGGCCGGCCCAGCAGACTTTCAGACAGGAGTGTTATTTCACCGCGCTTGAACTGTTTCCGGAATGGCTGGCCCAACGCGAGCAACTGCGCACGGCCATCGATCTGGCGCTGTATATGATGGAAGGGATGGTGCTGGACGATTTGTCTCCCAACGGCGATAGTGCCACGCGCCTGCTGGATTTCCTGGCGCGCGAACTTGACGTACTGCGCAACAACAGTGCCGGTGAGGGAACAGGGCCGAAACTCAAGAAAGCCGGGCGCAAATAATGGGGTCAGGGATGGATTCACACTTGATTGAAGTCACCACACTGGGTGACCTGCTGCTGCGCGCGGCGAACAAGTGGCCCGGGCAGGAAGCCCTGGTGTTTCCTCAGGAACGGCTGAGCTATGCCCTGTTGGCCGAGCGGGCGCAGCACAGGGCACGCGCGCTGCAGGGCATGGGCGTTCAGCCTGGCGACCACGTTGGCATCCTCTCGCCAAACCTCGTCGAAGTGGTGGAACTGCTCTTTGCCATAGCGCTCAGCGGCGCCGTGGCGGTGATGATCAATGCCCGCTATAAAACCACTGAACTGACCTACGTGATCGAGAATGCAGATCTGAAATTCCTGTTTACCACCAACCGTATTGCCGATTACGTGAATTTTATCGATCTGCTGTATGCCGCTTTGCCTGGATTGGACACCGCGGACGACCCGGCATCTTTGGGTCTGCCGGCGGCGCCGTTGCTACGCAGCGTCATCATGATGGAGCAAGCCAATAATGCAGGCGTGCTCCCATGGCAGCGCTTTTTGTCTTACGCAGACGACACGGTGCCGGAACAGGCATGGCGGCGCCGCAGCCAGGTGGCACTCAAACACCCTTGCATCATGATGTATACGTCGGGCACTACTGCCATGCCGAAAGGCTGCCGGCTGAGCCACGAAGCGCTGGTGCGCAATGCACGTGAGATGAGCATCCGCTTTGAAATCACCGACCGGGACCGCCAGTGGAACCCGCTGCCGATGTTCCACATGAGCGCGATTCTGCCGCTGCTCTCGGTCGTCTGGGCCGGTGCGCGGTTCATCACCGACACTCATTTCGATGCCGATGCGGCCATGCAGGCGATAACACGGGAAAAGCCCACCATATGGTTCACCGCCTTCCCAAACATCATGTCGGCCCTGGTCAGCCACCCGGACTTCGACGCCGGCGCGATGCCGCAGCTACGGCTGGTCAACAATGTTGCGCCGCCGAGTCAGTTGAAAAAGAATATGGACATCCTGCCAAACGCCGTTCACGTCAGCGCATATGGCTTGACCGAGGCCTCGGGCGTTTCCTGCAACGGCAGTGCAGCCGAAGATGATGAAACGCGTGCTCACACCTGCGGTAAGCCTTATGCGGGTGTGGAACTCAGGGTAGTCGACCTTGGGACCGGAGCAGCGTTGCCACCCGGAGCGCGCGGCGAAGTGACGATCCGTGGTTTTTCGCTGTTTGAAGGCTACTACAAGTCTCCGGAAAAAACGGCCGAGGCCATCGACGCCGACGGCTGGCTGCACACAGGCGACATCGCCAGTCTGGACGCCGAAGGCCGGGTTACCTACCTGGGGCGCATCAAGGATATGCTCAAGGTGGGTGGGGAGAACGTCGCGGCGGTGGAGATCGAGTCGTATATTGCCACCCATCCGGCGGTACAATTGGTGCAGGTGGTGGGCGTGCCCGATGCAAAACTGTTCGAAGCGCCTGCTGCGTATATTCAGCTCAAAAAAGGCAAGAGCTGTACGGAGCAGGAAATCATCGACTATTGCCATGGAAAAATTGCATCATTCAAAGTTCCGCGCCATGTGCGTTTCCTGGAATCCTGGCCGATGTCGACCACCAAAATTCAGAAATTCAAGCTGCAGGAAATACTGATCCGTGAACTCGATCAGCAGGAAGCCAAATGACCAGAAAACATTTTGCACTCCTTTTCATCCTCGCCTTCTTCAGCGCCACAGCGGCCGCGCAATCACCGCCTGGGGGCGGAACCTTCGCTGCAGAGCAGGCTGCCAGGGGCAGGGAGATCTATGACCGCGAGAATTGCGCGGAGTGCCACCACCTGATGCTCAGGGGTTCCGGCCATGGACCGGAATTGGCCGGCCCGAACTTCATGTCCAAATGGGGCAACAAAACCATCGCTGAGCTGATCGAAGACACCCGCCGCCTGATGCCTCCGGCCCAGCCGGATTCCCTGGGCGAGCAAGCCTATGTTGACATCATGGCGCTGATTTTGCAGTGCAATGGAGCTGCCGAAGGCGATACGGCGCTGGCGGCAGATTCGGATCAACTCATCGGCCAGGCGGTGATGGGGGAAGACTGGCAGGCCAGCCAGGAAAATGCGGATGAAAAGGCGACCCAATCCAAATGGGAAAGCTGGGAAAAAGCCGGGGTAATTGCCGATGCCGCCCGGAAGGCTTCGGGATTTGCCAACAGGACGGTGTCTGACTATCGGCCGGTAACCGACCAGATGCTGGCGGATCCTCCGCCCGGCGACTGGCTGAACTGGAGGCGCACGCTGGATGGCCACGGGTACAGCCCGCTGGACCAGGTCAACCGCAGCAATGTCGGTGATCTCAAGCTGGCGTGGGCGCTGACCATGCACGAGGGCAGCAACCAGACGACGCCGCTGGTGCATGACGGGGTCATGTACCTGGTCCACCCGGGCAACATCGTGCAGGCGATCGAAGCAGATACCGGGGAGCTGATTTGGGAGTATGACTATCCTTATCCGCCCGAATCCCAGACTCTTGGCGGACCCACGCGCAACATCGCGATCTACCAGGACCGCATCTTCATGGCAACTTATGACGCGGCCATTATCGCGCTTGACGCCCGCACCGGGGAACTGTTGTGGCGCACCGTGAAGGCGGACTACACCAAGGGGTTCACCCATACCAGCGGCCCGATTATCGCCGGCGGCGTGGTGGTCAGCGGCATCAATGGCTGTGAACGCTACAAGCAGGAAGGTTGTTTCATTACCGGCCACGATCCGCAAACCGGCAAGGAATTGTGGCGCACCTCGACGATCGCACTTCCCGGAGATCCCAATGACGCGACCTGGGCCGGCCTGCCGGTCAACTTGCGCGCCGGTGGCGATACCTGGATTCCGGGCAGTTACGATCCGCAACTCGACCTCTTTTATATCGGCACCGCCCAGGCCAAACCCTGGGTGGCGGCCAGCCGCGGCATGTCGGTGCTGGATGCTGCGATGTATACCAATTCGACCCTGGCGCTCAATCCCCATACCGGGGAAATCGTCTGGTATTTTCAGCATATTCCCGGTGAGACGCTGGACATGGAAGTCGGTTTCGAACGCGTGCTGGTCGATCGGGATGGCCAGCAATGGCTGGTCACCATCGGCAAGGATGGCATCCTGTGGAAGCTGGACCGGAAAACCGGCAAATTCATCGATTTCACCGAAACCATGATGCAGAACCTGTTCGATCCGCTGGACCGGAAAACCGGACAGCTGCGGTATCGTCAGGACATCATCGACGCGGGCATTGGCGACCCCATTGCGGCCTGCCCGAGTATCTACGGCGGGCACAACTGGCAGGCCACCGCCTATGTTGCGGAATCCAATGAATTGATCATTCCTCTGCACCAGTTATGCGTGGACATGGTCGGCCGCAAGGTGGAGATGGTGGAGGGTTATGGCGGTTACGGCGGCGAGTCGCGGGTTTACCCGATGCCCGGCAGTAACGGCATGCTGGGCAGGTTGACGGCCTGGGATCTCGGCACCATGAAACAGCGCTGGAACCACGAACAACGGGCCATGTTCCTCACCTCGGTGCTGGCCACCGCCGGCGGGCTGGCCTTTATCGGCGACCTCGATCGTTACTTCAAGGCGTTCGATGTGGACAGCGGCAAGGTGTTGTGGCAAACGCGGCTGGGCGCGGCCCTGCACGGTTTTCCGATCACCTACGCGGTCAAAGGCAAGCAGTACATCGCGGTGCCGGCCGGGATGGGTGTATTCAAATTGCTTACCGCCAAGCAGAGCCCCGATATCTATCAGCCCAATGGCGGTAATGAATTGTACGTGTTCGTACTGCCGGACCATTCGGCAAAAAAAGAGTGATTAGAGGTAGGTCATGACAGAAGCATGGATAATCGATGCTTGCCGCACCCCGCGGGGCATTGGCAAGTATGGCAAAGGCTCCTTGTGCGAGATTCATCCCCAGCGTCTGGGCGCCGCGGTATTGACGGCCATGGCGAAGCGCAACCAACTGGCGACCGCCGAGGTGGACGATATCATTTGGGGCTGCAGTTCCCAACGCGGCCAGAATGGGGGCGACCTGGGCCGCATGTCGGCACTGGATGCCGGATACGATGTCCGGTCCAGCGCCGTCACGCTGGACCGTTTCTGCGGCTCGGGCATCACCGCGGTCAACTTCGCCGCCTGTTCCATCATCGCGGGCCAGGAGGACCTCCTGATCGCGGGAGGTTGTGAAATGATGTCCAGCTATGGCCGTGCGGGTAACAACCTCGAGCCGTTGATGGACAACGGCAATCTGCACTTGAGGGAGTTACACCCACAGCCGCACCAGGGTGTCTGCGCCGATGCCATCGCCACTTTGGAAGGCATCGGCCGCCAGGCTGTGGACGAACTGGCGGAACGCAGCCAGGCGAATGCGGCCAGGGCGATTGAAAACGGCTACTTTGACCGCAGCCTGATCCCCGTTTATCACGATGACGGCTCCCTGGCCCTGGACAAAGAAGAGTTTCCCCGCCCCGGTACAACCGTTGAAAAGCTGGCGCAATTGAACCCTTCGTTTGCAGCGATTGCGGATGCACCACTTAACGAAGAGGGTCTCACCTATCGCTCCATGGTGCACAAGGTGTACCCGGATCTGCAAATCAATCACGTGCACCATGCCGGCAACTCATCCGGTGTGGTGGATGGCGCCGCGGCTATTCTGCTGGCCTCGCCGGCGTATGCGCGCAAGCAGGGCTGGAAACCGCGCGCCAGGTTTGTGGCCATGGCCAACATGGGCGATTCACCCACGCTGATGCTGAACGCGCCGGTACCGGCCGCGAGGAAGGTTTTGCAAAAGGCCGGCATGGGCATTGACGACATCGACTTGTGGGAAATCAACGAAGCGTTTGCGGTGGTGGCCGAGAAATTCATTCGCGACCTGGGCCTGGATCGCGATAAGGTAAACGTCAACGGCGGCGCCATCGCACTGGGCCACCCGATCGGCGCCACGGGCGCGGTTTTGATCAACACGCTGTTGGACGAACTGGAACGGCGTGATTTGAAACGCGGCCTGGTCACCATGTGCGCCGCCGGTGGTATGGCGCCGGCGATCATTATCGAGCGTGTTTGATGATGTGCTCCTGTTGTGTGCAATCAGGTTAATGGAAGGCTAATGTTTCTTAACGAGCAAGAACAGCAAGTACTGGATGAGGTCAGGCAATTTCTTGCAACAGAAGTTACCCCGGACCTGGTCGAAGAGTCCATGCACAACGAGTTGCTCTATGGTGGCAAGTTGGGCCGCGCGTTCATCCGGAAGTTTGCCAGGCAGGGCTGGCTGGTGCCGACCTGGCCCAAAGAATATGGCGGTCTGGAATGCTCCAACATGCTGGCGGCGTCGATCCGTCACGAGATGGCCTATGCCCGCGTTCCGATGACCTTTCCGGGTGCATTCCAGGGCGGGCCCACCATGCTGAAATTCGGCTCCGGGGAAATGAAGGCTGAGTTTTTGCCCAGGCTGGCAAGCGGTGAAATCGAGTTTGCGCTGGGGTATTCGGAACCGGGTGCCGGTTCCGACCTGATGGGTCTGAAAATGCTGGCGGAAGACAAAGGGGATTATTTTTTGATCAATGGTCAGAAAATCTTCACCACCCAGGCCCATATCGGTGATTACCACTGGCTGGCGGCATGCACCAATCCGGAGGGGCGGAAAAGCGAGCGCCTGTCGCTTTTCGTGGTCGATTTTAAAACCCCCGGCATAACCGTTCATCCGATGATCACCATGGCGGGCACGCAGACCAACGACGTGTTCTACGATGACGTCAAAGTCGATAAAAGGTACCTGGTGGGGGAAAAGAACAAAGGCTATCAGTACATCCGGTCGGCGCTCGAACATGAGCGGACGTTTCCGTATGGCCACTATCTGCGTTTTTTCGAGGATCTCGTGGCATACACCAAAACCGCCATGCGCAACGGCAAACCGCTGGCCAGGGATCCGCTCATTCGGCAACGGTTGGCGGAGCATGCAACCGAATTGGAAGTCATCAAGCACCTGTATTACAACATTGCCGCTTTACTCGATGAGGGCAAGTCGCCGGTATACGAAGCCTCGCTGGAGAAACTGTTTCTTTGCGAATTCGAACAGCGCCTGGCGGCGACGGCGATGGAAATCATGGGCCACCTGGGCCAGTTGAAGAAAGGCCAGGCGGCGGCACCGCTCGACGGTCTCGCCGAGTATTATTACCGCTGGAGCGTGATCGAAACCATTTACGGCGGCACCTCAGAGATTCAGCGCAATATCATTGCAAACCGCGGTTTGCAGATGCCGCGGGCGTAGTATCGTGACCTAGATTTGAACAGCCAATTACAGATCAGTGCGCTTGCGAACCGGGATGGCCGACCGCCGTTTCGCATGCGCCTTGCGAAGATGCCGGAGCGATTGCGACGCGGCTCGACTTACCGTGCAGCTGGGCCATTGCCTGCGCGGTGCGCCTTGTCCCGGCACATCCGGGGGGCTCTGGTTGTGTCGAAATCTATGGGTCACGATACTAGGGGCAAGACCCTGGGTTTCAGGACATTTTTGGGAAGGCTTGCATGAGTTACAAACTGGATGATGAACAGAGCATGCTGCAGGATGCAGCCAATGGATTTTTTGCAAAAGAGGTGAGCGGTGATCTGATCCGTGAGCTGGAAACCAGCGAGACCGGATTCGACCGCGGGCTTTGGGACAAAATGGCGGAATTGGGCTGGATGGGCCTGACCATTCCCGAAGCGTACGACGGCTATGAGGCGACCTTTATGCATCTGGCGGTGGTGCTGGAACAGTTGGGCCGCTCCGGATTGGCCAGCCCGTTTTTTCACACGGTAGCCGTTGGCGCCGAGTTGCTCAAAGCCGTTGGCAGCGAGGAGCAAAAATCCGCGATCCTGCCGCGCGTTGTCTCAGGCGAGCTCATCCTGAGCGTCGGCTATGCCGGCGCCGACGAACCCGATTCGCCTGCGGATATTCCGCTGCGCGCCCGCTTCGATGGTAATAAGTACCAACTGCAGGGTTCCTGCCTGATGGTGCCTTTTGCGCATGTCGCCGACTACATCATCTGTGCCGCGCTTAACGTCGAGCAAGGGGGTGAGCGAGGGGGTGAGCAAGGCGTCAGCTTGTTCTTGCTGGATGCCAAAACGTCGGGACTGACGATCAATCCCTTGCGAACTACCGCGGAAGACCGTCAATGTGAGTTGCTGTTCGAGGGCGTTGCCCTGGAAAAAAGCAGTTTACTCGGCGCTGAAGGGCAATCGTGGCCGGCCTTGCAGCAGGTACTGCGCCAGGCGGCGGTAGCCAAGTGCGCGGAATTGGTCGGCGGCGCCCGGCGGGCCATGGAGATGACCGTGGCGTATTCCAAAGAGCGGTTCCAGTTTGGCCAGGCGATCGGCGCCTTTCAGGCGGTACAGCACCATTGCGCCAATATGCTCACCTACCTGGACACATCCGCATTGATTACCCATCACACCTGTCAACAGATCAGCGCCGGCACGGCCAGTGTTGCGGACATGGCAAAATGCAAGGCCTGGGTCAGCGACGCCAGCCGCAAGCTCCTGTTATTGGCACACCAGGTTTATGCCGGCATGGGATTTATGGAGGAAACCGATCTGCAGATCTATTTTCGCCGCACCAAAGCCGCCGAACAGATATTCGGCAACGCCGGCTACCACCGGGAGACGGTTGCGGGGGAACTGGGCCTTTAGCCCCAATATGGCACCAGTATGACGCGCTACAAACCCAGGAGCGTGGCAACCCAATCTTCGTGGTGCTCCGTGGAGCCAAATTCATAACCGTTGCGCAGGCCCTGCAGTGTCAGCAGGTGGAGGTCCGTTTCCATCATATAGCCGGTACCGCCCATCAGTTGATGGCTGGTTTTGGTGGCCTGAAAATTCGCTCGATTGGACCAGGCTTTGCAGCTATGCGCGGCCATCTCGAACGGCTGTCCGGCGTCGATCAATTCGACCGCTTCGCGAAGAAATAATTTGGCGACCTCGATGGATTTATACATGTCAGCCGCCTGGTGTTGTACCGCCTGAAACTCAGCCAGAAGCTTGCCAAATTGCTTGCGGGTACTGATATGTGCCACCGCAAATTGCATGGCCCGTTCCGCACCGCCGATCAATTCGGCGGATTTGGCAATCGCGCACATACGCCAAGCCTGCGCCAAGGCTGTGCCGGCGTCTTCAGAAATCACGGCACTCTTGCCAACACGAGCATGTTCGAACGCCAGGGCGTGGGTTTGCCCAAAGCTCTTGTCATAGTGTGGCGTCAGCATCAGTGATGAATCGCCCGCATCGATAGCCATGAACACTGCGCGGTCCTCAACTATCGCAGGAACAAGGAACAGGGTCGCGAATCCGGCGCCAACCACATTGGTGACGGTGCCGGATAAGACAAAACCTTCATCCGACGCTTCAGCCTGTATCGGGTTCGCGCTGCTGAATGTCTGCACCGTGGCGCTGTTCGCTGATACGCAGGGGATACGCTGACCTCCGGCAATGCTTGTCAAAAGTTCTGCTTTCCTGCCACCTCCGGGAAGCGCGTTCAGGCACAGCACAGGTACAACATAATTGGCGAAGAACAAGGGCGGCATGGCGGCAAATCCGTGTTCCTGCAACAGGCCACACAGTTCATTGAAGCCATAGCCCACGCCACCGTTCTCCTCCGGCACGATCAGCGCCTGCCAACCCATTTCCTGAATCAGGGTGAGCAATTTGCGGCCTTGCTTTTCCGGTTCCTGACTGAGACTGCGAACAAAACCCAGGTCGTAGCCGGAAGCAAACAGCCGCTTCGCGCCATCCCGGATGAGTTCTGCTTCGTAAGAAGGGCTTTGCATGAGCCTATTTTATTTTGGGTAAGCCCAGGCCACGCTGAGCCAGAATGTTTCTTTGGATTTCAGAAACACCCCCGTAAATGGTCAATACCAGGTTGGCGAGGAATTTATCGACTGCATTGACCGTAGGTCCGGTGCCGCTGGCTTCCGGGGAGGCAAAGCCCGTGGCGCGATAAATGTCCATACCGAGTTTCGAGAGTTTTTGCGCGGCATCGGAAATGAAAAGCTTTTCCAGCGATGATTCGATGTCGGGGCTGATACCCTGATCCATCAATGCCGGGCATTGCTCGTAGAGCAGGCGGGCAGCTTCCAATTCAATCCAGGACTCTGCCATGCGCAAGCGGAATGTTTGCCTGTCACTACCGTCCGGCAATTGCTTCACGTACCTGACCAGGTTCTCAAAATGCCGTTGATGCTGTCCGGGAGGAAACATCCGTTCCCTGGCGAGCTGCCCCATCAGGTACTTGACCCCCTGGTTTTCTTCCCCGACCAGGCGATTCCTGGGTACTTTCACGTCGTCATAAAAGACTTCGTTGGTGCGGCTGCCGGCAACACTGATCATCGGCCGCACGGTGATGCCTGGCGAGTCCAGATCGACGAGCAGGATGGAGATGGCTTTGTGATTGGGCGCGCCTGGGTCGGTGCGCACTGCCAGCCAATGATACTCGGCAACGTGCGCATGCGTGTTGAAGACTTTTTGGCCGTTGACCAGGTAATGATCACCCTTGTCTTCAGCTTTCATTTTCAGCGACAGCATGTCTGAACCGGCCCCAGGTTCGGAATAACCGACGGCAAATTCGATTTCCCCTCGTGCGATACGTCCCAGGAATGTCTCCTTGAGGTAGTCGCTGCCGTATTCCAGGATCATGTCACCGGCCATATGGGCCGCGGTAAAATAGGTGGGAAAGCCGGCCCGGGAAAGCGCATTTCGAATAGCGAAATTCAGCGTCTGGCTGGCCCCCATGCCGCCATACTCCTCAGGCCAATGCGGCACCAGCCAGCCATTGGCGGCAAATTCCTTTATGAATGCCCTGGACTCGGGGCCGCCGAAAATGTACTCGCCGGTTTCCGCTTCATGGATTAAACCGTCGCGTTGCGGGTATTGATCGATAAACACGCAAACGGCTGCATAGATCTGCTTTTCCTTTTCAGACAGATACTTCAGCATGTGTCATTCCCCGCCTGTTTGTAAAATTGCAGAAATGACATCATGGTGCTTACCAACAGGTCAGCTTTTGACCTGCTACGATTTGAGGTGTCATTTTCATCACGCGGGTAGTTGAATTCTGGCTGGCACGTCCGGGTGTCTCAAGGGCGGATTATCTTGATGTAGCCGAAAAAACCCAAGGTTTTTTGCCCGGTTTTTGAAATAACCATGGGGGCTGGCGTTCATTTCATGTGCCATGTATACAACTTGGTGACGCCGTAATTCCAGGCTGTCCAATCAGGATGCCTGGCAAACGCAGACAGCTCCCAGGAAAAATCTCTGTAAAACAAAGTGCTGGCTACACCGACGTTGGCCACGCTCCGAAGCTGCAGGTGACAGGCTAAATGAAACCCAACCTGTGCAGCCACTTCCAGCCATGCAACCGCACATCCCGATAGGTAAACAGGTTGTTGATAATGATAATTGGAGGTCATGGCCACGAGCGTGGCCATCGACTGGGCAATGAACGAAGGGGAAGCCCGCCAATTTCAGCGCCGTGGTGAGAACGGCGAAATGCACGATCACGCCGAACCCACCAACGATCAGGAACGCGGTCAGTCTGGGTGGAAGCAGCCAGCCCAGCTTTTTGTCTATCAGGGTCATGGCCAGTGCCACCGCGGCGTTCATATCCAGTTTGCTGTGGCCGGCGTGCCGGGGCCGGAAGCGGTAGGGTAATTCCACAAAAGTCAGGCTGCGTGGCGATGAAGCGAGAATATCCAGCAAAATCTTGAAGCCCACGCCGGATAGTTTTCTGACGGATTCTTCCACGATTTTCCGGCGCAGCATGAAAAACCCACTCATGACATCCCGTACTTCAATACCCAGAATGCGCCGGGCAATGGTGCTCGAAACTTCGCTGATGTACTGACGGGCATCGCCCAGGCTTTCATTGCTGCCGCCTTCGACCATGCGTGAACCGATCACCAGATCGACATCGGATGACTGCAAAACCTTCAACATTTTGGGAAGCAAGGACTCATCATGCTGTAAATCGGCATCATGGCGGCGATGTAGGGTAAGGTGGATTGCCATCATCCTTCGATGACTGCAGATGAAAGCCCACGCCTTCCGATGCGTTGGATACACCGCACCCGGGGATCGCTGCGGGCGATCTCACGGACCGGATCAGCAGTTTTGTCAACCGAATCGTCGTCAACGAAAATGACTTCCCACTGGATACCGGAAAGCGTTTGGTGCAGACGCGATACCAATTCCCCGACATTATCCCGTTCGTTGTAGGTGGGTACGACAATCGCAAGTTGGGGCAGTGATGTGCTTAAAGGGTTCACGCTGAGTATCGGGATTTGCAGACTTGATTGCCTTTGAGGGATCGCGCTGGGCGCCAGGATGAATTTCTTCTTATTATCAATGATACACGGAGCGCGTTTCTGCCGGATAGGTGCAAAAGGACAGCGCTGCGAACCGGAGGCAAGGCTGAGAAAATTGTCACTGAGCGCCTGATTACATTGCGGGATGACAAGGTGTCACGGTAAGGTAGGTGGATGGAAACAGGCGAATTGCTAGCGATCAGGAGACCGATTTTCAATCTGGCTGATTTCAGGAGTTCGAATTGCCTGTCATGTCCCGCCCCTGCTTTTTGTTTGACCGCATCCAGCACTTTGCGCGCGAGCATCCGCAGCGGGCCGCGTTGATCGCCGGTTCGCGGCAAATCAGTTACGCTGAGCTGGACGAGCGCGCCAGGCGAGTCGCCGCCGGCTTGCTCGCATTGCAACTGCCCGGGCAAAGCCGGATCGCGATTCTGTGCGCCAAACAGCCCGAGTTCTTCGAAATCTGGCAGGGCGCATCATTGGCCGGCCATGTGCTCACCCCCGTCAACACGCGGCTGGCGCCGCGGGAAATCGCGTTCATCCTCGGTGACAGCCAGGCGCGTGTCCTTTTCATCGAAGCAGGGCTCGAGCACATTTTGCAGGACACCGGCGGAGAACGTTCAGCACTCGCGCGCGTGTACGTGATTGGCGGCGGTGCCCCGGAACGGCCCGGCTGGCATTCTTACCGTGACTGGCGGGATGAGCAGTCCGGCAGTGGTTTTACCTCCCGGGCGCGCGCCGATGATACGGTCGTGCAGATGCACACCAGCGGCACCACGGGTTTTCCCAAGGGCGTGGAATTGGAACACGCTGCGGTTCTCACCTGTATCCGTTCCATGATGGGGCAAATGGCCTGGCCCGAGGGCGAGGTCGCGCTGGTAACCGCGCCGCTTTTTCACACCGCGGGCTGTGCCTGGGCTCATTGTGCACTGCAATCCGGCGGCAGCGTGGTTCTGCTTGAAGAACTGACCCCACCGGCGGTATTGTCGGCCATCGAAGATCACCGCGTCAGCCAGGCCTTGCTGGTGCCGGCTCTGATCCGCAGGGTGCTCGATTCTCCGCTCTGTGCGCGCACGGATTTTTCCAGCCTGAAACGCATGCTCTATGGCGCTTCCCCCATTCCGGTGCCGATTCTGCGCCGGGCCTTGCAGACCTTTGGCTGCGATCTCGAACAGGGCTATGGCCTCACCGAAACCGTCGGCCCCGTGGCCATGCTGCGCCCGCAGGATCACGATGGCGGAGACAAGATGCAATCTTGCGGCAAGGCCGTGGCAGGTTCGGTCACCCGCGTGGTGGATGCGGACGGCAAAGACTGCGCCGTGGGTGCGGTGGGTGAGATCATCGTCTGCGGCGCGCAGCTAATGAAAGGGTACTGGAATCGGCCGGATGAGACATGCGAAGTGATGCGGGATGGTTGGCTGCACACGGGCGATGCGGGTTATTTTGATGCCGACGGCTACCTGTACATTCATGACCGGCTGAAGGACATGATCGTATCGGGTGGGGAAAACGTCTACCCGGCAGAGGTGGAAGCCATGCTGGCGGCGTGCGAGGGCGTTGCCGATGTGGCCGTGATCGGAGTGCCTGACGAGCACTGGGGAGAGGCGGTGAAAGCCCTGGTCGTGCCGCGCCCGGGAGCAAATGTCACTGTCGCGGACATCGCCGCCTTCGCGCAGCAGCACATTGCCGGCTTCAAGCGCCCGAAATCGATTGATTTTGTCGATTCGATTCCGCGCAATCCTTCAGGTAAGATTCTGAAGAAGATTCTGCGCGAGTCCTATTGGCAAGGCCATGAACGCAGGGTGTCATGAGAAATCCGTGGATGATTTAACGCCTCAGGCGAGAACACAGCAGATCAAGCAGTTTGCACTGGATGCCGGCGCAAACGGTGGGTAGGAGGGAGGAAGAAAGTATGAAAGTAGATAATGTGAGATAATGATGAGAAGAAAACGGATGTATCAAGGGAGTGGTTAGAAAACGTGAGGAAACGCTGGGTAAGCGGGCGGAGTGTTGTGTGCAGCGATGACGCTGTGTTTGAGACTGACGAACCGGACATGTCGCAGTTCGACGAACTGCGGCAGAAGCCCGCCTGCAGGCAGGCGGGCCGGACTGCGCAAGGCTGACATCACGGATGCCATCGCACGGTCCGCGCACGTGGATGAGGATTGTACTCGATACGAGTCGATGTCCGCATCTCTCGGCGGTGCTCGGGTAAAATCTTGCATGCTGGAAAGCCGGCCGTATCGGGGCCGTATCGCCTGAAATTATTAAAGAATACATAGCCACTGCAGAGGTCTGTCAGTACGCTATGAAAACGATCGCTGGAGTCAACTAACCGGTCGTGAAGCACTCAGAGCTTGGCAAAGCCGCCATGCTGGTACAGGTCTGCGATCAACGACGACAAATTCTGCATGCGCATTGGCCAGTGGTGCCGACTGCGTTGTGAGTGGTGATAAGGCGCTGCAACGCGTCTGGACCGCAATGTCAAGTCATGGCGCCGCGCGCATTGTCGATACAATGCTGTGACAGAAAGCTTGCCGCCTCTGCCGGGGCAAAGCGGAGCCCCACAGCATGTGTCAGGCGGCGCGAGTCGATTCGATTCCGCGCAATCCTTCAGGTAAGATTCTGAAGAAGATTCTGCGCGAGTCCTATTGGCAAGGCCATGAACGCAGGGTGTCATGAGAAATCCGTGGATGATTTAACGCCTCAGGCGAGAACACAGCAGATCAAGCAGTTTGCACTGGATGCCGGCGCAAACGTCGTGGGTATAGCCGACCCGAAAGCCTGGGAAGACCATGTGCCGCATGGACGCAGGCCCTATGACATTCTGCCGGGTGCGCGCAGCGTGGTGGTGGTTGGCTCGCGCGGGCCTACCGCAGGCGCCTGGCGCAGCCCCAATCACCGCCTGATGGAAGTCAATGGTTATGACTTTCGCAATGACGCGGCGATTCACCGCGTGGCGGATATCATCGAAAGCCGCTATGAGCACCTGGCGATTCAGGCGCCCGGCTTGCCGACCGAGGGCCATCTGCCGCCGATGAGCATGATGTTGGCGGCCGTGCTCGCCGGCCTGGGTACGCGCTCGCTGGCGGCCAACATCATTCTGAACCCGAAGTACGGCCTGCTCTACTATTCCGCCTGCATCACCACGCTGGAACTCGATTTTGACGGCATGCTGGAACAGGACGTGTGCCCCCATCCGATGTGCGTTAAGTCCTTCCGCCGTTTCGGTAAAACCCCCTGCATGGCGGCTTGCCCGGCTGAGGAAGGGGGCTGTCTGGACGGCTCCATCGATGATCGCGGCCGGATCGATTACTCCTGGTACGACCGCGAGCGCTGCGTTTCACGGGCGATGAATTTCGGCATCAACAGTTTCCAAAAAGCCCTGCTGCAGATCGTCGCCGAAGAGGACGAGGAAAAGCAAAGTCAGATGCTGCACTCGGATTTCTTTTCCCGCTCATGCTCGGCCATTACCCATTACAAGGAAAGTGTCGCCCAATGCTTCGAATGCATGCGCGTGTGCCCGATTGGACGCGCTGAGAGAAAACTCAAATGAGAGCCGAATCCGGAACGAAACCTGCCGAACTCGATTTTGCCGCTGCCAGGGCGGAAATTGCCGCCGCCGCGCGCAAAAGCGGTGCGCTGGTGTGTGGCGTGGCATCAGCCGAGGCTTTTGCAGCCGCACCGGAAGGCCGCCGGCCCGCTGACCTCTTACCGCGGGCGCGAAGTGTGCTGGTCTTCGGCGGCGCGCAGCCCAGGGCGGGAGACTGGAAAAGCCCGAACTATCAGCACATGGAAGTGACCACCACCAGCGACCGCATCCAGAGCCTGGCGCTGAAGATCGCCTGGCAGATTGAGGACCGCTATGGTTATTACGCGGTCTGCGTCCCGCCCGGCGTCGATCTCGGACAACAGCCATTCATGAGCATCGCGATGGCGGCCGAGCTCGCAGGCTGCGGTTCGAGAAGTCTCGCCGGGCCGGTGCTGCACCCCGAGTACGGATTCATGTACTTCGGCGCTGTTATCACCACCATGCCCTTACCGTCCGACGGACCTGCCAGCACCCCGGCCTGCCCGGCGCCGGAATGTGTGGACATGTACGCGGCTGAGGGTGTAACACCGTGCACGAAAGTATGCCCGATTGGCGCGGGCGGCTGCCTCGGCGGCCGCCTGCAGGATGGAAAAATTGCCGAGCGCCAGTATGACCAGGCACGTTGTACGACGCGGGTGCAGAATTATTGGGTACCTGCCTTCCAGAGCATTCTGGGCGAGACGCTGCGGGAAAAAAACCACGAAAAGCAGAAGATGATGCTTTACTCCAGTATGTTCAGCCGCACGCTGTGGTCGATGACCTACTCTAACGTGAGTCAAGGGCAGTGTGCCGAGTGTATGCGCGTGTGCCCGGTCGGCCTGGCGCACCGGACCAAACAATAATTGTAGCGATTACGGAGGTAGTGATGGGCTTTTATTTCGTCGATCCGGAGACTTACCGCAAGTACAAGGACCAGGTGCTCGAGCTGTCCCATTCCGTTCAGGTCAATTTCCAGGAACGACTGACTGCCGAGCAGCGGCGGCCGGGTCTGTCCGACCGCCAGATCGCAGAGCGGCTGGGCATCGAAGAACATGTTGCGCGTGAAATCCGCTGCGTGGCCGAACGGGACAAGTATCCACTCGACGAATTCGAGAAAGCCATCCACTTCAAGGACAAGGCCTGCCGGGATTATGCCGTTGAAGGCATGTCCTCGGTGATGGGTAAATATGTCAAGCGCGCCAAAAAAAAGAGTTAGCCATTTCGCGCCATTGGCGTAATGACATCAGGTTCAGTCCGTTACATTTCGAGAAAAGCCAGGGAGCCAGCGTCATGACTGCCAAAAGTCAGCGGAATACCGGAAATTATCCGTGTAGACGTCGCGAAGCCATAAAATCCCTGGTTGCATCGGGGCTGTCCGCGGGCCTGGTGTTTCACGTCCCGCTTGTCCGCACGATCATCCGATCAGCGTATGCCGCAACCCCGTTTCCTGATGGTGCCCGAATTCTGGCTACAGACTTGAAGTTTCCAGAGGGACCAGTCGCCCTGAATAGCGGCTCGGTGCTGGTGTGCGAGAGCGCAGGTGGACGATTGACCCGGGTTGCGCCCAGCGGCGAAAAGGAATTGGTCGCAGATTTGGGCGGTGGCCCTACCGGCGCGGCATTCGGCCCCGACGGGGCACTCTACGTCTGTAACCCGGGCGCAGGGAAGTGGGATCTGGTCGATGGGTTGTTGTACCCGCTTGGCCCGGCTCCGGGTAATTCGGGTGGTTGCGTCCAGCGGGTCAACATCGAAAGCGGGGCGTTTGAGGTGTTGTACACCGAGGCCGATGGTTACCCGCTCGGTTCGCCCAATGACATCGTTTTCGACCGGTCCGGTGGATTCTGGTTTACCGACACCGGCAAAGAGCAGGAACACTGTCGCCAATTCGGCGCCGTGTGCTATGCCCGCATCGACGGCTCCCTGATCCGTCGCGTCGCCTCTCCGATGATCTCTCCGAATGGTATTGGCCTGTCCCCGGACGGCAAGCGCCTTTATGTCTCCGATCTGATGGAAGGGGCGTTGCTGAGCTTCGACATTGTTGGAGAGGGGCAATTGGCTCCGACGCATGGGCCCATGCTCGGTAACCTGGTCGCCCGTCTGAAAGGGCGGCTCTTTGTCGACGGACTTGCAGTCGAAAGAGATGGCGCGATCTGCGTTGCGACCCCGATCAACGGCGGCATCAGCTGCTGGTTACCTGATGGACGACTGTTGGAAAGCGTGGAGTTACCGAATACATTGACCACCAATATCTGCTTTGGCGGACCTGAACTGAAGACCGCCTACATCGCATTAGGCGGCATTGGTCAACTCATCGCGATGGATTGGCCGAGATCCGGATTACCAAGTGCGTGGCGGGAGGATTCAAGAACCCAGCCATCATGAAGCGCATGCGGATTAGTTGAGAATGTGATGCAATTTATAGCGAACGGGAGCGAAAAAATGAACTCGATTGCGAACAATACGTTTTCAATACGTGCGGCAAAAAAACGTTGGGTGCTTGAAACCTTGATCGGTATTTTCCTGGTGTCGGCCACGTTCGCGCCGGTGGTCTGCAGCGCACAACCCGCAAATGAGGCCATCGAGGAGGTTGTCGTGACTGCCACCAAGCGGGGCGTGCAAAAGTTGCAGGATGTTCCCATTGCAATCCAGGCATTCACCAGTGATCAACTGGATAAGATGCGGGTTCAGGATTTTGCCGACTTCGCGCCGTTTGTATCCAGCCTGTCCTACCAGGATAACGGCCCGGGCGACAAGGAATACATCATCCGCGGCATCAACTCGACCGGCGCATCGACGGTCGGCGTGTATTGGGATGAAGCCGTGATTACCGCGAACAATCCCAATGACGGCGGCGGGCGCAATGCCGATATCAAGCTCTTTGACATGGAGCGCATCGAGGTTCTCAAAGGTCCTCAAGGGACACTTTATGGCGCCAGTTCCATGAGCGGCACGATAAGGTTCATAACGAACAAACCGGATGCAAGCGCATTTGATGCGAATATCGGGGGGGAGTGGTCGGATACCGAAAAGGGCGGCAGCAATTACACCGTCCACGGAATGCTTAACATTCCTCTGGCAAAGGATGAACTGGCCATGCGTTTTGTGGGCTGGACCGTTCAAAACGATGGCTTTATCGATCAATATGGAGTCGGACTTGCTCCCGATAGTCTGGTGCCAAGAAACAATATCAATGAGGAAGACAACAAGGGCGGACGGTTGACGTTTCGCTACACGCCCAATGACCGGTTCACATTGACAGCAGGCGTTGTCGCGCAAAAACTGCAGATGAGCGGTACATCACGGTACACGCCTCCGGGATTCGAATCGTATTCACACCCGCTATTCCCTGCACGGCCGGGTGGCGATCTATTGAACACCGACCTGACCGTCAGTCCATGGCACGATGACTTGAAAATATACAGCGCGACAGGAGAGTACAGATTCGATCAAGGGAACCTTGCTTTTGACGTCAAATTATTATGATCGCGACATAGAATTCACCTTCGACCAGACGGCGCTGATATTCTTCTTCGATCAGTTATTTGCGCCTGAACCTTTCAGTGGCGTGCCCAACGGAATTGGCGGCGTTTCACCATTTCTCCGGGACCTGGTCGAAACAACGACCCAACCGCAGGATCGTCAGGTTTGGTCCACTGAGTTACGCTTCGCCTCAAATTTTGACGGCCCACTACAGTTTGTCGCCGGCGGACTGATTGAACGTGAAGACCGTAATTTCGCCATAAAGGTCACCACGGCGAACGAATTCGGCCGCCCCGAAGCGCCATTCGATACCAGCACGGATTTTATCTTTGGCGCCGACGGCGTGCCGTTCAACGGCGATGAAGGGTCGCGCGTGTTCGGCCTTGACCGCACGACCCGCATCGATCAGGAGGCACTATTCGGTGAAGTGACTTTCGATGCGATCGGATCGATTGACCGCACTGGTCGGCGCGCGCTATTTCCGCTCCAAGCAGAAATCGGAAGAAATAGAGACACAGATATTCGGATCCTTTCCGGGAATCCCGGTGCCGCCGCCCGAAGACCTCAACAGCGATGACGACAAAGTGACGCTGAAGTTCAACCTGACCTGGCAGGCGACGGATGATGCAATGGTTTACTGGACATCCGCCCAGGGTTTTCGTGTAGGAGGTTTGAATAACGGCACCATTACTTCGGTTATTCCGATCCCCACTTCCTATGGTCCGGATTCCCTGTGGAACCACGAGATCGGCACCAAAACGAGCTGGGCGGACAACCGGCTCAACATCAATGCGGCCGCATATTTCATTGTCTGGGACGACATCCAGGTCGAGGCGGCCGACCCACTTGGTGCCATCACTTATATCGCCAATGCCGGCAAGGCGGAGATCAAGGGACTGGAACTCGAGATTTTTGCCCGACCGGTTCCCAGCCTCTATCTCCAATTTGTCGCATCATTACAGAATCCGGAACTGACCGAGCCGCAACCGAACAGTGACCCGTCACTGCCCGGTTATGATCCGAACGCCGGCGTGAAAGGCTCCAAGATACCGAACATCCCCAAGCAGCAAGCCGCGGCATCGGCATCGTACACCTGGCCTGTGCTCAATGACTGGAAGGCCACATTACGCGCCGACCTCGTTTACCGCGGCTCGACCTGGACACAGGCCAACCGCTCAAGCCCATTTGCCATCAAGCTCGATTCCTACGCGTTGACAAATCTGAATCTGGTCCTTGCCAATGATGAATGGAGTGTCAGTGTTTTTGGCCACAACCTGTTTGACAAACGGGCCGAGATCGATGCTCTGGCAACGGCGGAAGACCCGGTGTCGTTCTTTACCGTACGCCCGAGGACCTTTGGTATCGGCGTGACAAAGCGATTCTAGGAAATCAAAAAACGGAGTCTGAATCCAGGCGATCAGTCAGGCAAAAATCGTGTGCTGCTGCATGCTGCTCGATCAAACCTTATAGTAGCGATGGATTTTCCCATGCGCTATTCCAACTACATGACCCCAAACGCGGAATTCGGCCCGGTACGCATTTATTTTGGCCATCAAGCGGGTAAATACCCGGATGGGAACCAGGTCATTGTGCAGGGCTCCGACAGCAGGGCGGTGTTCGACAGCCCGCTGGTCTCTCACCGCATCGGCGATGACTTCGACCAGGCCGACCTGGTCATTCAGGGGCATATTCACGAGGATCACACCGCCGGTTTGGTGCGGTTGCCGCAGTGTGCCTGTCTACACCCATGATGCCGACCTGCCGGCCATCCAGTCCTGGGCGGGGTGCGAAGCGGCTTTTGGCTACGATGAGAAGACCTGGAACGCACAAAAACAGTACATGCTGGACAAGTTCAACTTCGTTACGCGGCCAGATGCCATCGGCTATGAAGATAACGCCGTCTGGGACCTCGGCGGCGGCGTAACCATCCGCGCCATTCATATGCCGGGCCACACCGCGGGGCATTGTGTATTGCTGGTTGAGCCGGTGGGACTGGCCTTTTTGGGTGATATCGAATTGTCGGGCTTTGGGCCGTATTATGGCGATCGCACTTCCTCGCTGACGGACATGCGCTGCACATTGAAGCGCCTGCCGTCGCTGCCAGCCACCATCTGGGTCACCTCCCATCACCGCGGTGTATACACTGACCGGGCGTCCATGTTGCAGGACCTGAAAGCCTTCGAGAGCAAAATGGAACTGCGTGAGCAAAAGCTCTTGAATTTGTTGCGCGGCCGGCAGCGGACACTGGAGGAACTGGCAGCCCACCGTGTGCTGTGGCCTGACGGCTTCGATGCCTTTTGGGTAGACGCGACCGAGCGCAACACCATAGCCCAACACCTGAATGAGCTGATTGCTGGCGGCAAGGTGCGTGTCAATGATGCGGGTGCCTATTCTTTGACCTGAGGGTGTGCAATATGGCACGCCGGAAGCGTGGCCTTGCGCGCGCAGACGGCTTCCCTGGCGCGGCCCCGCGTGCTTCCTTTTGTGGTGCGGTGACGGCAGTCCAATTAGCTGTCGATGCTCGGAAGCGCCAATGTTCGCAACAAATCGTATGCGATTCACTCACCCGGAAAACATAGTCGATGCGCAGGGAAGCCAAAGCTGCGGACAATCTATGCCGAGACACGGCTTCTGGCCAAACATCCCGCATTAATAATTCTGCTTACCGACATAAACTATGGGATTGTGGGTGGGAGTACACAAGGAACGGCCCGCGGGGTCGTTGCCTGCATTTGGCATCTGCAGGATCAGGGACAGACAGAATAGCCACAATCGGGGCATTACACCCAAAGGGTGTCTAGAGGAGAAGTCTGGCATGAGAAAGAAAATGGTGGAATCGCTGGTGGCGGTAACATTGACCTTATCGATTACGATTTTGTCTGCGCCCCTGGTTTGGGCACAAAGTTCGGAAGATGAAAGCGACCAGGGTGTTCTTGAGGAGGTCCTGGTCACAGGATCGCGCATCAAGCGCTCGCCTGCTGACCAGATGGCGCCGATCGGCACCATCGGTTCCGATGTATTCAAGGAGCGTGGCTATGTGACAGCGGCAGATGCGCTCAACGATTTCACGTCCAACATCCCTGAACTGAACCAGGCGCCGGGCAATGGTGACTCCAGCGGCACCGGTCAGCAGTTTCCGAACCTGTTTGGGTTGGGCTCCGGCCGCACATTGACCCTGGTGAACAGCCATCGGTTCGTCACCTCGAGCGTGGGTCTGGGTGACGCCCAGGTCGATGCCAATATTATTCCGACCGGGCTGATCGACCGGATTGAAGTCGTGCAGGCCGGTGGAGCAGCCGTCTACGGCTCCGATGCAATTGCCGGCGTGGTCAACTACATTCTTCGTGATGATTTCGAAGGACTGGAACTGGACGCGCAATATGGGGATTCAAGCCGCTCCGACTACGAGCAGGAAAATTACCGCGTCACCTGGGGCCTGAACTTCGACGACAACCGCGGCAATATCGCGATCAATGCGGAGTACGCCTCCACGCCCTCGCTGTTCTTCAGCGACCGCAAGCGCAGCAACCTGTCACGCATCACGCAGGGTAACCCTGACGATACCGGGCCCGACGATGGTATTCCGTCGGTGCAGGAAATCCTTGACGCCCACTTCTGGAACTTCAACGGCAACGGAATTGTTTACAACATTCCCGCTCCGCCGCCTTTTGCGCTGACATTGGTCAACGGCGCACCGGTGCAGTTCGCACCGGATGGCAGCCTCATCCCCTATGACCCGGGTGAGATCCTCGGCATTCCATTCGCCGAGGGCGGAGACGGTTTCCGCTACAGTGAACTGGCTGGCCTGCGCACCGGGGTCGACCGGTACAACGCCATGGCGGTGGGGCATTACGACCTTAGCGATCACGTCACCCTGCGCGCGGAGTTGCTGTTCGCGCATACCGAAGGTGAAGAAATCCCGCAAGGCTACCCACGTACCGTCCTGAACGGCGCGTCGCCGCCGAACGGCGCCATCATGATTTTCAATTTCAACCCGTTCCTGACCAATGAAACCCGGGCCGCGCTGAGTGCAGCCAGCCCGGCATTTGCAGCCGGCGCGCCGCTGTGGCTTTCACGGCACTTCTACTATGACCTGTTTCCGTCCAATATCCAGAAAACGGAGACGGATACCTTTTTCGCGCAGTTCGGTGCCGAGGGCGATTTCGATGCCGCCGGTCGCAACTGGTACTGGACCGCGCAAGGCTCTTTTGGCCGCGTGAAAGGCAAGACCAGTAGCTGGAATGCCGATAACGGGAAATTCGCCAACGCCATTTTCGCGGTACCGGGGCCGAACGGACCGACCTGCCTGATCAATGTGGATGGCGATCCGACCAACGACGACCCGGCCTGCGCGCCGCTCAATCCCTTCGGCGCCGGCAACATCAGTCCGGAAGCCTCAGCCTATGTATCCGTCCTCACCGGACAGGAATACACCAACAAGCAGTGGGATTTCCTGGCCACTCTGGGTACCAGTTTGTTTGCCCTGCCGGCCGGTGAGGTGGAAGCCGTGTTCGCCTACGAACATCGCGACGAGGATGCGGATTTCGTTCCGTTTGAGGCCAACCAGTTGGGCCTGACGGGGTCCGGCATCATGGAAGTGCCGCAATCCGGCTCCTACCACACCAACGAACTGTCGGCCGAGGTGCTGGTGCCTCTGCTTGGGGGCGATATGGACATTCCCGGGTTCAAGGCCCTGGAATTCAATGGCACCTACCGCTACGTGGACAACTCGATCGCCGGCTCGGAATCGGTGTGGAGCACGGGTCTGCGCTGGCAAGTGATCGATGACTTGACCCTGCGCGTGACGAGAAGCCGCAATTTCCGCGCACCAACGCTTACCCAACTGGTGGCGCCAACCACGGTGGGTGCCGATTCGGTTGGCTTTGATCCCTGCGACAGCGACCGCATAAACAGCGGTCCCAACCCCGCTGTGCGCCGGGCCAACTGCGAAGCCGAATGGGCGGCAAACCCGCAGTATGGGTCTTTGGAGGACTTTCAGGATCCGTCGGAGAATTTTACCCTGGCCCAGGTCACCACGGGCGGCAACCCGGACCTGCGCAATGAAATTTCCGACACCACGACCTACGGTTTCGTGCTGCAACCGCGTTTTGTTCCCGGTCTGACGTTCTCCGCGGATCGCATCGAGATACACCTGAAAGACGGGCTCTCCGCCTTCCTGCCAACCGACTTCATGGCGGCCTGCTATGACTCTACGCCGCAGCCGAATGATGTTTGCGGCACGTTCTCACGCGCCTCTGCGACCACCGCGGAATATCCGGCCGGTACCGTGGTGACTGCAATATCAACGACATTCAATGCCGGCGTGATCAAATACGAAGGCGAATACTACGTGCTGGATTATCAACTGCCCCTGGACAATGTGTTTGGCGCAAATTCCGGAAATCTGTCATTGACCCTGGACGTCACGCATAACGATCTGTTCAAGACCTCGGTGACCGGCACGACCTTTGTGCGCCAGGAAAATACCGTGGCCCAACCGGATTGGGTGAGCCGATTCACCGCTCGCTGGGCGATCGGGCCGGTTCAGTTGAGCTACCAGCTATATTACCTGAGCGGGGTGAAAGCTCAGCCCGATGCGACCATAGAGAACAATCCCAACCCGTATGTAGACAGCAATGTCACGCATTCACTGTCGGCCTCCTGGGATGTTTCCGAGGGCCTGACCTTGCGCGGCGGCGTAATCAATTTCACGGATAAAGAGCCGTCCTATCCAACGCTCAACCATGGCGACATCCTCGGTCGGCGCTGGTTCCTCGGCGCGACGGCCCGATTCTAACAGTGGTTGTCTGAAGAGCGGGCTCGCTGCGTAAGCCCGCTCGAACCCAGCGCTGCTATCGGTTCAGTCAGGAAGGCGGGCGCAAGATCGGGGTGGCAAAAGGCCTGTCGTTCAGGCGTGGCCGAGTGCGTCCAACAGCCGTTCGATGTCGCCCATGTCGTTGAATACCGACGGGGTAACACGAAAACGGTTGCTGGAAACGGTGATTTTGACCTTCGCATCGCTCAGCCGTTTGCCGAGTACGTTGCGGGCGTCTTGCAATGCGCAGGTCACGATCGGCGCCTGCGATTCCGCTGGTGTGATTACCTTGAATCCGCGTTCCGGCAGTTCCTGCTTGAGGCGCTGAATCAGCGTTTGTGCATGTGCCTGGATATCGGCCACGCCCACCCGCCGAATGAAGTCCAGGGAATGGTGCAGAATGGGGATCACCGGGTGCGCGTATGTACCCAGCGCGAACGCACCGGTCGCATTGTCCAGGAAAGCGTAGTCCACTATGGTGTCGCCCGGCGGGTCGAAGGGGTAGACATGGGTGTGGAATTCGCTCATTCCATAATAGCCGTAGTTTGTGCGTTTCAGCCGCGGCAGAACATCCTTGCGCACATACATGAAGCCAAGCCCGAACTCGCCCATCAGCCACTTGTAGCTGGCGCCGGCGGCCAGATCGACACCGCTGGCGTGCAGGTCCACCGGTACGCTGCCGGCGGCATGAATGATATCGGCGTAAACCAGAGCGCCGGCCGCATGGGCCATGTCGCAGACGGCTTTCAGGTCATGCTGGAAGCCGTTGATGGTTGAAACCAGGGACAGGGAAACCAACCGGGTGCCGGGCGTAATGGCTTTTTCCATGTCCTCGAGGGGTATGCGTCCATCGCGGTCGCGAACCCAGGTCACGTCCACGCCTTGCCGCTGCATTTCAGCGTACAGGGGCAGTGATGCAAAGAAATGCAGCGTATCGGTCACGACATGCCCGCCACTTTCGGGCAACCCCAGCGCCCGCAGAAACATTTGCTCGCCGGTTGTGGTGCTCTGCACGAAGGTCACTTCATCGGCGTCCGCGTTCACCAGTTGTGCGTATTTCTGCAGCAGGCCGGCATCATCGCGCTCATAGGCGGCTGCAGCCGGGTCGAGCGCCCGCGCGGAAAAATACTTGTTCACCGCCGCGATGGAGCCCAGGCTCAGGGGATGTTGCGAACCGGAGTCGAGGTAACAGACATCCGTGGCCGCGTAGTCCTGTTTGAAAGGAAACCGATCGCTGGAGGCAATCGCTGGTGCCTCAGCCATGGCATACCTGGAAAGGGGGAGGGAGCCGGCTGCGAGCAGCAGGTTTCTGCGTGTGAGATTCATTCCGAAACCTCCAAAGGTGTACCTCACCAGAATAGCGCCCATCGTGGGCAAATCCCATGCAAAATTTGGCTTGCCGAACGCAACGGCGCATAAAAAATGCTCAAGCCGGCAGGAAATGATCCACGTCTTGGCGGCGGATGACCAGCCAGGCTGCCGATCACCTCAACCCATCGGCACGTCAACAATCTTGTTGCATGGTTTGTTTGTCTTTCAGGGAATTTGGACATAAAGTATTCACATGGCCGAAGAATTCTCAAGATTTGATCTCAGGATCCTCGAGCAGATGCAAAAAGATTGCTCGATGAGCACTACCGAGCTGGCCGACAAGGTCGGCCTGTCGCAGTCTCCCTGCTGGCGGCGTTTGCAGAGGCTGAAGGACGAGGGCTATATCAAGAAGCAGGTTGCAATCCTCGACCGGACCAAGTTCGGTTCGAATCTGTGCATCTTTGCCTACCTCAAAATGGCCACCTTGACGGAAAAACAGCGCGCCGAATTCGTGCGTAACATTCAGTTGGTTCCAGAAATTCTCGAGTGCCACACCGTGTTCGGTGAGATGGACATCGTCATCAAGGTGATCGCCCAGTCTTTGGAGTGGTATCAAAAGTTCATATTTGAGACGATCTTCAAGCTGCCGGGTGTGCAGGACATCCAATCCACGGTGACCCTGGTCGAGCTGAAGTCCACGACCGAAATTCCCCTGGAGGGCGTGAAGGTCAGCGCGCAGGATTAGATTTATCCCGGATGCGGTGATCCGCGGTAAAATTATGCGCCCGGAGTGGGCCCGACCTGCCAAGCGGCATAGCAAATTTCAACGCCAATGCATAAGGTATGTCCTGGATTCCGGAGAACCCAATCATGAAGCGCGCCTTCCTCATATTACTGGCCGTCTGCGGCAGTTACCTGGCGGCAGCCCATGCCCAGGCGCCGGTTGCGGACCAACATGGATCTGGCGCCATCCCTGCCGCACCGCAATCCGAAGCGCCCGCACCACGCCCGTTGAGCCGAAAGCCGAACCAGGCAAGATGCCGGTTGAAGGCATCGGGTTCCCGATCGTGACGCGGCACCAGGGCGAGTTCAATGGACAGCGCGTTTCCTACACCGCGACGGTGGGCGCTCTCGAAGTAAAGGACAGCGACGGCAACCCGGGGCGCGAGCATCGTCAGTACGTCCTACGTCGTGGACGTGTTACCCGGGGCGCCGCCACGCCCGGTGATGTTCGTTTTCAACGGCGGCCCGATTTCGCCTTCGGTCTACCTGCACATGGGCGCTTTCGGGCCCAAGCGCGTCGCCTTTGCGGATGATCTGACAGCAGATCCCGCGGTGGCGCCCCTGATCGACAACCCCTATTCCATTTTGGACGTTACCGACCTGGTGTACTTCGATCCGGCCGGGACGGGATTCAGCCGGGCGCTTCCCGGCAAACCGCTCGAGGATTACTTTTCCATTGCCGCAGACGGGCAGCAGACCGCTGCCTTCATCGCGGAGTGGCTGAAATCCAACCATCGGAGCGAGTCATCGGCTTACATTTTTGGTGAAAGTTATGGCACCAACCGGGCCGTGGAAACGGCCGGTCAGTTGGCCAGCTTGCCTGAGCCGGTTCTGCTCGACGGGGTCGTGCTGTTTGGTGAGGCGGTGAACATTATCGAGTATTCGCAGCGGCCCAATAACATCATCAGTTATGTCGTTTCCCTGCCCACGCTGGCGGCGCTGGGCTGGTATCACCACAAGGCGCAGAGTGGCGGCGCCGGCTTCGAGGCCTTCGTTGAGTCGGCCTGGCAGTATGCCCAAACCGATTACCTCGATGCGCTTTTTCAGGGCAATACGCTGCCACCGGATCGCCTCAGGGAAGTCGCGGAACGCCTGGAGCAATTCACCGGCTTGCGCTCAGAGTATTTTATCGAGAAGCGGCTGCGCGTTTCCAAAGAGGCCTATCGCGTGGAACTGTTCAGGGGCGAAGGGCTGGTGCTCGGCCGTAGCGACGGCCGCTATGTCGGACCGGCGAAAGTGGATGGAGCGAAGAACGGCGAAGACGGTCCGCCGGATCCGGCTGTGGCGCTGCCGGACGCACTGGCCAAGGCTTTTCGCGCGTACCTTGTATCGGATTTGAGCGTTCCGTCCGCTGAACAGTACGTCACCGCCTCCCCGGTACAGGGGCTGAATGACTGGGGCTGGTCCGGCAGCACCCCGTTCTCGCATTTTGCTTACGGCGACTCCCTGTCGGCTTTGTTCGAAAAGAACCCGCAGGCGCGTGTGCTGGTTGGGGCCGGCTATTTCGACACCATGACCACCATCGGCGCATCGCGGTATCTGGTGAACCAGGAGACCTGGCCGGCGGAACAGGTGAGCTTGAAGTACTATCGGGGCGGACATATGGCCTATACGATCGAAGACAGCGCGCGGCAAATGGCCGACGACCTGCGGGAATTCGTCCGCGCAGGGCATACGCAGCAATGAACGACTTTGCCGTTTACCGCGCGGAGCAAGTTCGTGAGCTGCTGGATTACCGCGGTTGTATCGATGCCATGCGGCAGGCGATGGCCGGGCTGTCCGAAGATGCGCGGGAGCAGCCCCTGCGCAGCATCATTACCATCCGCGAAGGCCGCTTTTTCGGCCTCATGCCAGGGATGGCCACCGGTGAAGAGGGTTTCGGCGCCAAGCTGGTCAGCGTATTCCGCGATCCCGACCAAGGGGGGCGTTCTGCGCACCAGGGCATTGTCGCCCTGTTCGAAGAAAACACCGGCGCACTGGTCTGCGTCGCAGATGCGCATGAAGTGACAAAGATTCGTACCGCGTGTGCCAGCGCCATGGCCACCGACGTGCTGGCACGAAACGACGCGTCCACCCTGGCGGTGTTTGGTTGTGGCACACAGGCTGAAGCCCACATACGGGCCATCCCACTGGTGAGGACCATCCGACGGATCCTGGTCTGGGGCCGCAGTTCAGACATCGCACGCGATTTTGCCGGCAAAATGAGCGCCGAACTCGATTGTGAAGTCGTCGCGGTCACGGACGCCAAACAGGCAGCGGTGGCAGCGGACATCATCTGCACGGTTACCGGGGCGCCCGAACCCATCCTGTTTCGCGACTGGGTCAAGCCCGGTACGCACATCAACGCGGTCGGTTCGAGCCATGCGGGGCCGGTGGAAATCGATCCCCGTTTGGTCGCTGCCGCTTCCTATTTTGTCGAATATCGTCGCTCGGCGGTGGCCGCTGCGGCTGAATTGATCCGGGCAAGGGAACAGGGACTGGTCGGCGATGATCACATCCGTGCGGAAATCGGGGAAGTGCTGAACGGCACCGCGCGCGGCCGCGTTGACGACTCCGAAATCACCTTGTACAAGTCTCTGGGGCACATCGTGCAAGACCTGGCGGCTGCCCGCTACGCTGCATGACCGCGCCGCCGGAATGCCGTAGCGCATGTATCACACCGGTGAGGTCCATTCTTGAGCAGAGATTATGCGCAAACCTCGCGGAATACAGCAAAGTTTGAATAGCTAATCCTGCGTTGATAAGTAAATTAATTCGACATGATGGCGAATCTATCGAGCAGGGTATGAAGTCCACCGGCGCGACCGTGATGGCAGGTGCGGGTGGCGAGGCCTACGTCCAGTGGGTTCGCCGCGCCGTGGCTCGGGCCATGCAAAGTCATGACGACGCCGGCATGCTGTTTGGCAGTTCCGTTCAGGAACCGGTAGAACTGCTCCGCCAGACCGTGGAAGCCGGCTTCAGCGCGCCGATCACTTCACGCTATACCAGCGTATTCCTGGCTGGAAACCCGTACGTGATGGAACAATTGGCACAAGCCTACAAGGTGGACATCAATAATATTCTGCCGACTACCGGCGCCACCGGGGGATTGTCATTGCTGTACCGGGCCTACCTGTCGCCGGGTGATCATGTGCTGGTGGAAAGCCCCGGCTTTGACCTGTTCGAAGACATCGCCCACACCCTGCGTGCGCATGTCGACTGTTTTAGCCGCGGCGGTGACCGGTTCCAGATCGATCCGGATGAAATCGAGCGGCGCATCAAGAAGAACACACGGCTCATCGTCCTGACCAATTTGCACAATCCTTCGGGAATGTTGACCGGCGATGACACCCTGCGGGCGGTGGCCCGCATGGCCGAGCGCCACAATGTCAAGGTGATTGTCGATGAGGTATACGGCGATTACGCGGATGCGTCCGCCCGCCCGCACAGGGCGGCGGAATTGTCACCCAACCTGATCAGCGTCAGCAGCCTGACCAAGATTTACGGCCTTAGCACCTTGCGTTGTGGCTGGATCGTGGCGGACCCGGAAGTGCTGGCCCCCGTTCGCGCCCTGAACGATCAGTTCGAATTCGGCGTGTCCAAGTTGTCACATGCAGTGGCGGCCCTGGTAATGGAAAACAGCGCAGCATATGAAAACTATTGGCGGACCATAATGGCGGCTGCGCGCCCGGTCATGACCCGTTACTTCAACCGCTGGCGTGATGAAGGCTTGGTGTCGGGCCTGTTGCCGGATTATGGCTGCATCACTTTTCCGCGGCTCAGCGGCATTGCCGACACGCAGTCTTTCTCTGCCTGGCTGGCCGACCGGCATGGCGTGATCGTGGTTCCAGGCGAATTGTTCCGCGCCGCCGGCCATGTCCGTATCGGTTTTGCGCTGCCGCAGCAGGAACTGGACCTCGCCTTGTCCCACTTTACCGAGGGTCTGAAAGAGTATCGTGAAACGGCGCCGGCCAGGCATTATTCTGTTTAGGGCCGTCCCGTAAACCAGGCCGCAAAGGCCGTGAAACCGATCTGAGATCCATGCCAATGAGTCATCGCCAAGCCTCGACAGACCGCCGGTTGCGCATTGCCGGCGCCCGCATGCTGGTGCTGGCCTGCGTGCTGAGCGCGCTTGCCGGCCCGGTGACCGCCGCCGACCAACATCTGGTTGTCGTTTCCAACAACGAGGTAGTGGGCACGCTGGACGCCACAGTGAACGGCGGTTCGATTGCCGTCACCTATGCAGTCAACGACAACGGCCGCGGCCCCAAGGCCAACGAGCACCTGGCGCTCGATGGTCGCGGCTTTCCGCTGGACTGGACAATCGAAGGCGCCTCGCTGTTCGGCGCGCCGGTTGACGAGGCCTACCACTGGCGCGAGGGCGTCGCGACCTGGCACAGCCAGGCGGATAGCGGCAAGGTTGCGGTCGCGCTGCCGCCGATGTACATCGGTGGCGACGCCAGCCCCTGGTGCCTGGGCATGTATGCCCGCGCCTTGCTTAAGGAACCCGGTCACGCACTTGATGTGCTGCCGTCCGGGCACATGAAACTGGAGACCCTGGAAACGCTCGAAGTCGGTGCCGACCACGTGCCGGTCACGGTCTATCAAATTTCCGGCATACAGCTCGAACCGCAGCTGATCGCACTGGATGCGTCACTGAACCTGTTCGCAAGCTTTGGTGGCCGTGGTGGTTTGATCCGCAAAGGGTTTGAAGCCTCGCTGCCGCAATTGCAGGAATGGAGCCGAGTGTACGAACTGAAGCGGCTGCAGCACCTGCAATCGGAGCTGGCTCATGCCTATCAGGGTCCGATCCGCTATCGGAATGTTCGCGTGTTCGATCCCCACGCCCTCAGCCTCAGCCCGCCCGAATCCGTGCTGATAGCAGATGGGCGGGTTTCCTCGATCGACGCCGATCCACAGGCCGGCGACGCGGAAACCGAAGTCATCGTCGACGGCGAAGGCGGTACCTTGCTGGCTGGCCTGTACGATATGCATTCCCACAGTTCGATGGACAGCGGCCTGTTCTATCTGGCCGCCGGCGTCACCTCGACGCGGGACATGGGCAACGACAATGCCTTGCTGGCGGAGATTCGCCGCGCCACCGAGGCCGGGGAACTGGCCGGCCCGCGCATTACCGCTGCCGGCTTGATCGAGGCGCGCAGTCCGTACTCGGCGCGGCTCGGTTTTGTCGTGGATTCGCAGCAGCAAGCGCTCGAAGCGGTTCGCTGGTACGCCGCGCATGGTTACCACGAAATCAAGACCTATAACTCCATGAATCCCGATTGGGTGGTGCCGATCGTGACCGAAGCCCACAAGCTGGGCCTGGGGGTCACGGGGCATGTGCCCGCGTTCATGAGTCCCGATGCGGTAATCGAAGCGGGTTACAGCGCCATCGCCCACATCAATCAGCTGATGCTGGGCTGGTTGCTGGAGCCGGACGAAGACACCCGCACACCGTTGCGATTGACCGCGATGAAGCGTGCGGCGACTCTGGACCTGAACAACCCCAGGGTGCAGAAGTCGATCCAGCTGATGCGTGCGCACGGCACCTCGCTCGACACCACCGCAGTGATTCTCGAGCGTCTGATGCTCAGCCGCGCCGGTGAAGTTCAGCCTGGCGACCAGCCCTACCTGGCGCATATGCCGATTGGCTATCAACGCTACCGCAAACGCACTTTCGTGCCGCTTGACGAACCCGGTGACGATGCAGCCTACCGCAAGGCCTTCGACACGCTGGTACAGGTGATCAAGTTGCTCTACGACAACCACATCCGCTTGCTGATTGGTACCGATGACACCACCGGGTTTACCGTCCACCGGGAGTTGGAGCTGTATGCAAAAGCGGGCATACCGGCCCCGGATACGCTGGCGATGGCGTCACTGGGAGCGGCCGGATATCTCGGCCAGCAGGACGAACTCGGCAGCGTTGAGCCGGGCAAGCGGGCCGACTTCTTGCTGGTGCCCGGCAATCCGCTCGAAGACATCAGCGCGATTCGTCAGGTGCGCCTGGTGAGCCGCGGCGGCGTGATTTACTTTCCGGCGGAGATTTACAATGCCCTCGGCATCGAGCCCTTTGCCGCTCCCGTTCGTGTCACCGCTCCGGACCAGGCGCCGGACCCGAAGGCACCGTCATGGTTCGACCCGACAGCAGTCGATGATGCTCCGCTCGCGCCGATGGTTCGCACGCAGCACAGCGGCAAATTCAATGGCACGGCCATCACCTACGACGCGATTGCAGGCGAACTGCTGCTGAGCGGCGAGGACGGCGAGCCCGCCGCCACGATGTTTTCCACCGCCTATGTCCGCACCGATGCCGGCGCGAAACCGCAACGCCCGGTGGTGTTCCTGTTCAATGGGGGTCCGGGCGCATCTTCTTCCCCCCTGCATCTCGGAATCGGACCGATGCGCCGGCCCGAGGATGACCCCGATGCTGCGCTGGTTCCCAACCCGGTCAGCCCCATCGATGCGGTGGACATGGTGTTCGTCGATCCGGTCGGCACCGGTTACACCCGTCTGTTGAAGGAAGGCGCCGGTGAGCAGTTCTGGGGCATAGAATCGGACGCCAATTCCATCCTGTTCCTGATCAGGGATTGGCTGGAGAAGAACGGCCGCAAGGATTCACCTGTCTTTGTCCTTGGCGAGAGTTATGGCGGCACGCGCGCGGCAGTGGTTGCCGGGCAGGCGAAGGATGTGAAGATCAACGGCGTGCTGCTGCTGTCTCCCGCACTGGATTTCTCGGCCGGCGCGCAGGTGGTGGGCAATAACCTGCCGTATATGTTTCTGCTGCCCAGCATGGCGGCGACGGCCGCCTACCACGGCGTCACCGACAAGGCGGGTAGAAGCTACCTGGAGATTTTCAATGACGCGGCCGGGTACGCGCAGTCGGACTATGCCGCGGCGCTGTACCAGGGCCATACCATCGACCCGGTCGAAAAGAAATCAGTGGCGCAGCGCCTGGCGCAATTGACCGGCCTGCCCGAAGACTACATTTTGCAGAGCAACCTGCGCATCGACCGGGCGGAGTTCGGCGACCGTCTGCTGGCAGGCGAGCAGTTGCGCATTGGCAGGCTGGATGGCCGCGCCAAGGGGCCGATAGCAGAGTACAAGGACAAGCGTCCACCGGGTGACGATCCTTCGATGTCCGGCAACAGCGGCGGCGGGCGCAGCACCGGCGACGTGTTGGACGCCTATTTCGCCGGCCAACTGGACGTGCACATCGATCGTCCTTACCGCACGCTCAACCTGGATCTCAATTCCAAATGGGATTACGGTCAGAAGGACGGACATTGGAAAACCTGGTACACGGTAGCGCCGCAACTGCAGGAGGCGATGCAGCGTGATCACGATCTGCGTGTATTCGTCGGTGGCGGCGTATTCGACCTGGCGACACCGATCATGGCGGCCCGTTACATCATCAACCAGATCGATGCGGCGCCGGACCGTTTCGTATTTGCCGGCTACGAAGGTGGCCACACCGTGTTCGAGGCCGAACAGAGCCGGGTCGCACTGTGTGACGACATCCGCAAGTTCGTGAGTTCGACGATGGCATTCGCCTCTGCTCACCGGGCTGAATAGGTGATTACAGTCAGCATTGCAATCTGCGTGGCGATCGGCCAGGCAGGTTCTCGCGCAGGCAATCCACTGCCTGGCGCCCGGGGGCCGACGTGAGCGGGGGTGAGGGCGGTTCCGCACTGAAGCAGGGCGTTTCCTTGTGGGGCATCATTGCCCTTGGAGCCGGAACCGCGATCGGCGTGGCGATCTTCTCGATCCTTGCCCCGGGCGCGAAACTCGCGGGGCCGGGAATGCTGCTTTCCATGGTGATCGCCGGCCTGCCGATGATTCTGTTCGCGGTTACCTATGCATTCATGGGTTCCGCCGCGCCGGTGTCGGGCGCATCCTATGAATGGTCGCGCCGTTTCATTCATCCGCTTGTCGGCTTCATCATCGGCTGGTTGCGGATGGCCGGCAGCACTGCAGCTTTGGTGCTATATGCCTTCGTGCTGGTGCAGTACTGGTCGATGCTGGTCGACCTGCCGGCCAAACCGACGATGCTGGCGATCCTGGCCTTGTTCTGGATATTGAACACCCTTGGCATTTCCATCGTGGCGCGGGGCCAGGCGCTGATGGTGTTCGTACTGCTGGCGACCTGCGCAGTATTGGTGGTTGCAGCCTTCGCGCGGGGGTCCTCCGGCCATTTCACGCCGATGCTGACGCACGGATGGAGCGGTGTCATGGCCGCCGTCCCGTTGATGGTCTCGCTGTTCCTGGGTATCGAAACGGCCACCGAGGTCGGTGAGGAAGTCAAAGACGGCCCCCGGATGATTCCGCTCGGCATCGGCCTGTCGATCGTTCTGACTTCGGCGATCTACTTTGCCGTGGCCGCCGCCGCCATTGCCGTGCTCGGCGCCGCGCCGCTGGGTGCAAGCAAGGCGCCGCTGCTCGACATGGCCATCGCGACGCTGGGCTCCTACGGAAAACCGTTGATTCTGATCAGCGCTACAGTCGCCATCGGCACCTCCCTGAATGCGATTTCGCTGATTTTTTCGCGCTCGCTGTTTGCGATGGGCCGCAGCGGTATCCTGCCTGCCGCGCTGGTGCGAGTGCACCCGCGTTGGGGTACGCCGTACGTGGCGACCACGGTGGTATTCGCGCTGTGCGCCCTGGGATTGTTGATGCCGCTGAACCTGATATTTCTTTTTCTTGCAGTGAATATCCCGACCCTGATGAAATACGGTGCGACCTGCTTTGCAGCCACGCGGGTGGTGCAACGGCATCGGGAGATTTACCAGGCCGCGCCATTCAAACTGAAACCGAACCTGATGAAGACCTGGGCCTGGGCTGGAGTCGTCTGTGCCGTGGTCGTGATTGCGCTGGGTCTGCAAGCTGACTGGCGCCCCTACGCGCTGCTGGTCGGGTGGGCCGTGCTGGGGTTGGCGTATTACGCTGTGCGCAGCCGCGCGGCGGATGTGTAGTGTACCGGGTAAAAATTTTTGGGAGCAAAGCAAACCATGAAATCCTCTGTCCCTTTTCTCCGTATGTTTGCCTGCATACTTGGGGTCCTGTCAAACGCCTCCGGTATGGCGCAATCGCCTGAACAGGCTTCCGCGCAGTCACGGCCGGCCTACCATTTCGAATCCGGCGGCCAGGCGCAGATAAACGGTGAGCGGCTTCGCTATCGCGCGGTGGTCGATGAAACTTTTGTTACCGACGATAAGGGGCAAAGAACGGCCAGCGTGGTGTCCACCAGCTATTTGCTGGAAAACGCTGCAAAGAACAGCCAGCGCCCGGTGGTTTTCGTGTTCAACGGTGGCCCGGGTTCGGCCGGCTTGTGGCTGCAAATGGGACTGGTCGGACCGCGGCGGGTAGATTTCGCTGACGAAACCCATCCGCCGACGGTTCCTCCTTACAAGCTGGTCGACAACGCCGACAGCATTCTCGACGTGGCCGATGTGGTCATTTTTGACCCACCCGGCACCGGCTACAGCCGGGTCATCGAGCCGGGCAAGCCGGAAGATTTCTATGGCGTCGCGCAGGATGCAAAGGTAACGCTGCATTTCATCCAGGACTGGATTCAGCGCCACGACCGCTGGAATTCTCCGCGCTTCCTGTTGGGTGAAAGCTACGGCACCGTGCGCGTAGCCGTGGTGGCCAAGCTGATGGCCGGCGGGCCTTTTGGCTCCGGCAGTATGGATGCCATCACGCTCAACGGCGTCGCTCTGCTCGGCCAGGCCCTGGGGGGCGGCGATGGCGATGCGGGTTTGGTCAATGAGCTGCCCTCGCTGACCGCCACTGCCTGGTATCACGGCAAGCTTGGCGAGACGGGCAAGACCCTTGAAGAATGGGTCAGCGAAGCGCAGGAATTCGCCTCAACGGAATACCTTGCAGCCCTGTACGCCGGTTCGCGGATCGATGACGCTGAACGGCAGCGTGTCGCCGATCGCATCGCGGTGCTTACCGGCTTGCCGGTAGATCTGGTTCTGGAAAACAAGCTGCGGATTTCGACCGCGACGTTCGCAAAGTCGCTGCTGGCCGATCAGGGCCAGCAAGTCGGCGCCTATGATTCCCGCTTTCTGCTGCCCTTGGCCGCCAGCGGCAATGACCCGGTGGCGGATGATCCGGCCATGGCGCAGTATGTGCCCGCTTTCGTCGCCGCGGTGAACATGCACATGCGCGATGAACTGGGCGTGACCATAGACGATACCTATTTGCCGATCGAATTCCACAAGGTCAATGGGCGTTGGGATTACGGCAATGGGCCCGGCGTACCGTCCCGGGACAATCACGCCGACGATCTGGCGGTGGCAATGCGGCGCAACCCGAGCCTGAAGCTGTTTGTCGGCACCGGCTACTATGACCTGGTGACGACAGTCGGCGCCGCTGCGTACACCATCGCGCATGCGGATATTCCTCGCGACCGGGTCACTTTGCGCAATTACGCCTCCGGCCACATGCCTTACCTGGGGGCGGAAAGCCGCAAGCGCCTGGCCGCCGATCTGCGCCAGTTCATCATGACCTCCTCGCAGCCGTGAACTTCACGACGCGCATTGCCCTGCGGATCGGGCTGGCCCTGCTGTTCAGTCTGGCCGCCGGCTGTTCGACTTCCCCGTCCCTGTTGAAGCTGGGGCCGGTGGATCCGCCTCGATTCGAAGCGGTGCTGAAGCCGCTGGTGGGTGACGACGGCAAAGTGACGGCCATCGAAGTGGATTCGGTCATCTACGGTGCGTTGAACGCGGATGCCGGGTTCCTCAGTCTGACCGCGCCGGTGGTCTACTCCGGCGCCTACGGAATCGCTGACCGGGTAAAAGATCTGACGGTAACTGACCGCAAAGGCAAGGTAGTGCTGGAATCGCAGGATGACCCCGAATCTCCGGGCGGCTTCCCCTATTTCAGGCACTGGAAAGCCATGCGCCAGGTCAGTTTCCCGGTGCGCGTCAGCTACCACACCGAGGTTGAAATGCCGACTGACCGGCGCGGACCGCCGTTCAATATACGCCCTTCGAAAGGAGGGGTTAGCGGCGCCGGATCAGGTTTCCTGGTGATTCCGGAAAACGTCAATTCGAAACTGTCGCGCGTGCGCTGGAACCTGGACGAGTTCCGGGTTTTTTCTTCCGGCATCAGTTCCTGGGGCGCGGGCGAGTTCGAACTGGCCGGCTCCCCCGCTGCATTGTGGGCGGGGTGGTACATGGCGGGTCCGCTGGGACGTTATCCGGCCGTGGGCGATATGAACGGCTTCAGCGCGGCCTGGCTGGGAGACTTCCCATTCGAGCCGATGGCGGAAATGGAACGTCTCAGAAAGGTCTACTCATGGCTCGCGGATTTTTTCGAGTACCTGTCTCCACCGCCCCGCTTCCGCGTGTTCATGCGCGTGATCGAATCGAAACTGACCCACTTCTCAGGCACCGAACTCGGCAGCTCTTTCATGCTGTCAGGCGGGCCGCATAGCGGTGAGGAGACCAACGGCGCAGCGCCGCGAGACACGTTCATTCACGAAATGATTCACATGTGGGTGGGCGAGGTCGAAGGACCACAAGGCGTGTCGAGCTGGTTCAGCGAAGGCCTGACCAGTTATTACACGTTGGTGCTGCCTCTGCGCGGCGGGTTCGAGACGGTGGAGGATTATGGTGAGGCCATCGCCGACGTTGCCAAGCGTTACTACACCAGCCCCGCGATCAGCATGTCGGCCGAGGAAATTGCCAAGGTGGGCTTTGGCAATGAGGCCATTCGCAGCACACCTTACAGCCGTGGCACAATGTATTTCGCCGATCTCGATGCCCGCATTCGTGCCCGTTCCGGCGGCGAGCGCAGTCTGGATGACGTGACGCGCGAGATCTTCCGGCGGCGGCATGACGATCCGGATTACGTCTTCGACCAAAACGCCTGGATCGAAGCGATTACTGTCGATCTGGGGCCTGAGGCCGGCGCAGAGTTCAATGCCCGGATCATGCAGGGCGAGCCCCTGGTTCCGGTTTCAGATGCTTTCGGCCCCTGCTTCGAACGCCGGCCAGGCACCTACACGGCTGAAGAAAGGAAGGTGGAAGGGTATCAGTGGGTGCGCAAGCCCGGCGTTCCGGACGAGCAATGCAGCAGAGAACGGATATCGGGGGCGGTTGCGCCCGCGCAGCTACTCGCTTCGCCCGGCGGGAAATCATCATGAGCATGCGTAATTTGGGCCTGACGCTTTTCATCTTCGCCCACATAATGCCGGCCGCGGCCGCCGATTCTGCCGGGTTCGGCGAGCCCGTGGTAACGACCAGACACGAGGTCAAGGTCAACCGTAAAACGCTGCGCTATTCGGCTGAGGCCGGCCGCGTTGCCATCCGCAGTGTCGAGACCGGCGAAGCGCATGGCTACATGTTTTACATCGCCTACCGGCTGGAATCGCCGACCCGGCCGCGCCCGCTGGCTTTTATCTGGAATGGCGGCCCGGGTGCCAATTCGGCCCTGTTGCATTTCGAGGCAGCCGGGCCCAGACGGATCGAAGGCGAGCGCCTGGTAGATAACGAGGATACCTGGCTTACGGCGAGCGACCTCGTGTTCGTCGATCCGATTGGCACCGGGTTCAGCCGGCCGGCGAAAGCGGAATACGCCGATGAGTTCTACGGCACCCTGGGCGATGTGGCCTCGGTGACCGAGTTTGTCCGCGCCTGGCGGTTACTGCATGCGGCCGAAGCCACTCCGATCCTGCTGGCCGGTGAAAGCTGGGGCGCCGGAAGGGCCGGCAGCGTGGGCTACGCCTTGCTCAAGCAAGGCATACCGGTACGTGCGCTGGTGTTGCTTTCGGGTGGAGCAGGGTTGAACCGCGACATTGGCTCAGCCGCTCTGAACCAGGCCTTGCGCGTGGTTGACCGCTCCGCCACCGCCTTGTATCACGGCCGGCTGGCCGCTGACCTGGGCAATTCGCAGGCCACAATCCTTGGCCAAGCCGAAGACTGGGTTCGCGGCGTGTATGCTCCGAGCCTCGAGCATATTGGCCAACTCTCGGACAGCGAGCGGGACGCAGTCATCGCCGGGCTTTCCCGGTTCACCGGGATGCCAGCGGATCTGATCGACCGTGAATCACTTGTGATCGCACCTCGACCGTATCGCGAAGGGTTACTTGCAGAATCCGGCGACGTGCTGGATATTTTCGATATGCGCCGGCTTCGTGATCGGCAGTCCGGCGAGCCCGACGATGGTGCAGCGGTCCGCAGGCAACTGATCACGGCGTATCTGCGTGGCGATTTGGGCTATCGCAGTGATTTGCCCTACGTCGGCGTTGAATCGATGGAGGAAGGATACGCACCCGGCGGAATCTATCCGCAATCCGTCAACGAGCGCTGGGATTATGCCACCGCCGAGGTGACGCCGGAAGAAAGGGAAGCCGCCTTCCAGGCTGCGATGAAAAATGGCGGTGGCCCGCCGCAACTGGGCGCGCCATTGCCTTCCGCCGCCGAAGCGGTCGCGCTGGATCCGCGCCTCGAAGTGCTGGTAGCGGCCGGCCGCTACGATTCGCTCAACAGTTGCGCCGCCAACGAGGAGACCGCAAGACATCTGGAGGGTGATTTGAAGAACGCCTACCACTTTGAATGCTACGACGGCGGCCATATGATGTATCGCGACGCCGACGCGCGGCAAAGCCTCGCGCGGGATGTCCGCAAGCTGGCTGCTTCGATCCAATGACAAACAAGACCATGTCAGCGTAAATTGAAACAAATCTCAAACGGGGTGTTTTTACACTTGCCATCAATCGCCCCGACAAGATGAATGCCCTGAATGCGGCCATGTACAGCGCGATGGCGGAAGCGTTGCGCAGCGTTGCAGCAGATCCCGATGTCAACGTGGTTGTGATCCGGGGAGGAGAGCATTTCACGGCGGGCTATGACCTGGCGGATTTGCTGGACAACCCGCCGCAGGATGAATCATCACCGGTGTTGAGATTCATGTTTGCTTTATCTGAATGTCCGTTGCCGGTCATCGCTGCGGTTGACGGCATGGCTGTCGGCATCGGCGTAACCCTGTTACTGCATTGTGACTTTGTTTACGCAACACCGGAAGCCGGGTTCATGATGCCTTTCGTCAATCTGGGCTCCGTTCCGGAATTTGGCGCAACCCAGATTTTGCCGCTTCGCGCCGGTTACCTGAAAGCTGCGGAACTGTTGTTGTTCGCCGATAAATTCGATTCGGAAACTGCTTTGGAAGCGGGATTGATCACCGCAATTTGTGACCGTAATGAACTGGACAATGTTGTGCACGATTGTGCTCAGAAGCTGGCCTCCAAACCCCGCGCTTCGATTACCGGGACCAAGGCGCTGCTAAGGCGCGACACGGAGCCATTGTCAGACCGCATACGCGCTGAAGCCGCAATATTCCTGGAAGGAATCAATTCTCCGGAAGCGCAACGCATACTGAAGGCTTTTCTTATCCCTCATGCGTGATCAATTTCATGATTTCTTCGGCGAGATCCTCGATGTTCGATGCGCCGCCCATGCCGTTCCACGAATCGGACCAGGCAAACGCCCCATGCAACACGCGGCGTGCGATTTCGGGTTTCGATCGAATGATGCCCCTGGCGTGACATTCGGTCAGTACGTCTGACCAGATTTTCTCGTATACACGCTGGTGTTGAATGAGCTGCGTTCTGCGTTGTTTTTGCAGGCAACGCCACTCTTTGATGACGATCGCGCCGGTGTCATTCAGGAATGAATCCAGTTCCACCACGATCAGTGATCGCAGTTTGTCCTGCGGGTCGTCGGATGCCTGCAGGGTCGCGAGCGCTCTTTTTTCACCGGATTCGATGATGGCGCTCATCGTTTCATAGAGGATGTCTTCCTTGCCTTTGAAATAATAGGCAATGCTGCCCAATTTGATGCCGGTGGCGCTGGCGATATTGCGCATGGTGGTACGTTCATAGCCGTGCTTCGCGAACAGATTGGCGGCTTCTTTCAGAAGACGATCTCTGACATTTCTGGAGGAACTTTGAACTTTCTCTGTGCTTGCAACCATGCTAAAGACTCTGATCCCATTCATTTGTTCATTGAAACGGCAGATGATATTGACAACCTGACGCGTGTAAGGTAAGTTTACCTGACGGACGTACGATAGTCCTCTTTACTATAGAATATTTTTTCCGCGGTGGCTACCGGGAACGTCAGAGCAAATTCGGGCAGATGTGATTTGTTGGTTTGAGCAGGCTAAATGACACAAGTACAGGGCAAGGTGCAAATTGAATCCTGTGAGCAGTCTTTGCAAGACAGGGCGCAGCAGGTTCTGGCTGGAAACGTCAGGCTTGCCTCGAGGCTCATTACCGAAGCGCAAAGCGGCACTGATACCGCAAGGAACGTGTTGCGGTACCTTTATCCGCATTGCGGCCGCGCACAGCTAATTGGTGTTACCGGGCCGCCGGGCAGCGGCAAGAGCACGCTGGTGTCGGCGCTGATTACCGAATTGCGTCACAGAGACTTGACCGTCGGGGTCATTGCAGTGGATCCATCCAGCCCGTTCAGTGGCGGTGCTGTTTTGGGCGACCGGGCCCGCATGGAGGGATTTTCCCGGGACAGTGAGGTGTTCATCCGTTCTCTGGCTTCCAGGGGAGCAAACGGCGGCTTGTGTGCAGTGGCCAACGATGCGGTAGATGTTCTGGATGCCATGGGCAAGGATGTCATATTGATAGAAACGGTCGGGGTAGGGCAAAGCGAGGTGGAAATTGCCAAAATCGCCAATACGGTGATTTTGACCCTGGTGCCCGGTTATGGAGACGCACTGCAGGCAATGAAAGCCGGCGTGATGGAAATAGCCGACATCCTGGTCGTGAACAAGGCTGATGGTCCGGATGCTGACAGTGCAGTCAGTGAATTGAGGTCGATGGATTATTATCAGGCGGTGCCCAGGGGCGATGAAATGTGGCGGGTACCCGTCCTGAAAACCATCGCCAGAACGGGTGAGGGCGTCGATGACCTGGTCGGCGAGGTATTTCGGCAGATTGAATTTGCTGATCAAAACGGGATGGAAAGAGGCCCGTCAGAAGGGACGCCGCACGCGCCAATTCGTCGAAGTACTGACGTCCAGGATTCGCCAGGACTTCACCGATTCCATGAGTCAAGGATGACCGGGTCATGGCCTTGATTGATAAAATTGAATCGATGGAAATCGACCCCTATACGGCCTCTGCCGAGATACTGGAGAAATTCAGGGCTGCGTACGACCAAACGAAATGAGGTTTCTCAATGAATGATTCAAATCACAGTGCAAAGTTCGATCAGGTGCTCGAGGCCTGGGATAAGGGCCGGGAGCGTTACAAAGACAAATTGCGTCCCGCTAAATCCCTTTCGGGGATCCCGCTGAAAACGGTTTATAACAAAGACGATGTAAAGGATTCCGATCTCGATCAGATGCCCGGCGTCTATCCGTTCACCCGTGGTTTGTATCCCGATGGCTATGCATTGACTCCCTGGATGCAGCAAATGGTGTTCGGTTACGGCACCATCGAGGAGACCCGCAAGAAAATGGAACGCCTCGTGGCCGAAGGCATGGAGGGCTATTTCGGTCATAACGTCTTCAATGTCGTCTACGACGTTCCGTGCATGTACGGGATCGACGCCGATCATCCGGAAGCCGAGGGCAATGTGGGTCAGTGCGGTGTGCACATGAGTACCGGCGACGATTACGATGAGCTGGTCCGTGATTGGGAATTGGAAAAATCGAATATCTCGATGATCACGGGTGATAACTGTCTGCCGGCTTTGGCCTTGCTGGTTGCGGCTGCCGAACGCCGCGGCAAGGACGCCGCTTCGTTGCGGGGCAATTCCATGAACTGGTATCCCCGTATTGCGGTGCAGGATGTGCCCTCTTGGGAACCCAAGTGGGGCTACGCACTGGCGGTTGACTTGATCAAGTGGGCTACCGAGCACGCTCCCGCCTGGAATACCACCAATATCTTCATGTACGGCTTGTCTGAAGCGGGCGCCACGCCGGTGCAGGAACTGGCCTACGGTCTTTCCTGGGGCAAGTCCATTATCGATGCCGGCATTGAGGCAGGGCTCGATCCGGATGCCTTTGTCGGACGGCTGGGATTCCAGATCGGTTGCACCCAGAACCTGTTCGAAGAGGTGGCCAAGTTCCGCGCGCATCGGCGCATGTGGGCGAAATTATGTAAAGATGCAGGCTGCAAGAAATCCTCCAGCATGCATGCCCGTGTCCACGTGCACACCAATGGCTACGTGCTGACCCAGCAGCAGGTATTGAACAACAACGCCCGCATTACCTTGCAGGCGCTGGCGGCGGTACTGGGTGGGGTCCAGTCCATTCACACCTGCTCATACGATGAAGCCACCAGCATCCCGACCGAAGAGTCTCACCGTGTGGCCCTGCGCACGCAGCAGATCCTGATGTGGGAGTCCGGTGTGCGCAACGTGGCGGATCCCCTGGCCGGCTCCTATTTCGTGGAAAACCTGACGGACGAAATGGAAGCGAAGGCCTGGGAGATCTTCAACGGGATCGAAGCCAAGGGCGGCTACCGCAAGGGTCTTGAATCCGGTGAAATCAAACGCGCGATTGACAACTCGTCTTACGAAATCAAGCAGAACATCAACTCGGGCAGGCAAGTGGTCGTCGGCCTCAACAAGTTTCAATCCGAAAGCCTGGACCAGGTCGAGCCATTCCGGGTTGACATGGCCATCGAGGAGAAAGCCAAGAACCGCCTGAAAGCGTACAAAGCCCGGCGGGATCAGGCGGCGGTCGACACAGCACTGGAGAACGTGGCAACGGCCTGCCAGGCGTTGAAAGACGGAACCGGCAGCCTGATGCCGGCGCTGATCGACGCCGCGCGGGCAGGCGCGACCAACGGCGAAATGATGGTGCCAATGCGCGAAGCGTTTGGTTGGTTCGTCGCCGAGTGAAACGCTCTCGTTACAGAAAAACTAACGCCCGTTTCCAATGAAACAATCACTTGAAGCAGGTATTCGATATGTCTGATAAAACCATCAAGGTCCTTTTGGCCAAAAAGAAAATTGATGTACACGGCCGCGGTTCAAAGCTGATTGCCCGCGAACTGCGCGATGCGGGTATGGAGGTGGTTTATTTCCGCTTTGGTACCGTCGATGACATTGTCAACGCCGCCGTGCAGGAAGATGTCGATGTGGTGGCCGTGAGCATCATGACCAGCGGCCAGCTACACATCGCTGAACACCTCATCCCAAAACTGAAGGCCGCGGGCATGAACGACGTGCTGGTGATCTTCGGCGGCACCATTCCACCGGTTGATTTCGGGCCGCTGGAAAAGCTGGGCGTGCACCGCACATTCCCCGCCGGCTTGCCCGGTGGTGTCGCCGCCGACTACATCAGGGAAAACGTCGGCAAACTGAGTTTGAATTGAACAATCCCGCGCCCGCGTTTTGAGGGCGTTTCGTGATAGAGGCCGGATGTGAGCTACGAAACGATTTTGTTGGAAAAGAATGATTTTACCGCGACGATCACCTTCAATCGCCCGAAGGTGTTCAATGCCTACAGCGAGCAAATGTCGCAGGAACTCAAAGCGGCTGTTGCAGAAGTCGCCAGCGGACCAGGCGGTTCGGGTTCTGTTTTTGAAGGGTGCCGGTGACAACTTTCTGGCTGGCGCCGATATCAACATGTTGAACAAATGGTCGGATATCGCCAAAACCCAGGGAGCACCCGAGGTCAAGCGTATTCTGGACCATCACTTCAGCCCCACTTCGCTGGAAGATCTGGCCATCCCGGTTATTGCGCTGGTTGACGGCATGGCCTGGGGCATGGGCAGTGAGATCGCAATCGCTGCCGATATCCGCATCTGCACCAGCCGGGCTTCCTTCGCGCAACCGGAAATCAACCTGGGCATCATCACCGGTGGCGGCGCAAGCCAGCGGCTGCCGCGCATCGTGGGCCAGGCCAAGGCGATGGAAATGATCCTGACCGGCAAGCCGATCAATGCACAGGATGCGGACAAATGGGGCTTGGTGAACCAGGTGGTCGAGCCCGAAGAACTGGAGGCTGCAGGCATGAAAATGGCGAAAGCCATCGCCGCCAAGAGCCCCTTGATGGTCAAGTGGGCCAAGGAGTGCGTTCACCTGGTGCGCGATCACGATTTGCTCTCCGGCATTGAAAAAGAACTGACCCGCTTTTCGCAAGCATTTGCCACCGAAGATGCCACCGAAGGAACCCGGGCATTTCTGGAGAAACGCAGAGCCAATTTTACCGGTAAGTAATTTTCACAAGGCGCGCCGACAAGCGGCCTGATCACTCAAATTTGGGAAAAGGACATGGGACTCGAAATATTCAGTCTGGAAGGAAAAGTAGCCGTCGTGACCGGCGCCAGCCGTGGGTTTGGCGCAGCGATTGCGATCGGCCTGGCCGAGGCCGGCGCGGACGTGGTGCTGGCTGCACGTACGGAATCGGCACTGCAGGAAGTGGCCGCAAAAATTGAGGGCCTGGGCCGCAAAGCCCTGGTCGCGCCCACCGACATGTTGAACAAAGCCGCAATAGAAAAACTGGCTGATAAGGCCATCGAGGTGTTCGGAAAAATTGACATTCTGGTCAATAACGCCGGGCTGGGCGACAACATTCCCTTGCTGCAAATGCCAGAAGAGGAGTGGGACAGGATACTGGACGTCAATCTCAAAGGGTATTTTTTGGCCACCCAGGCGGTCGGCAAATACATGTTCAAAGCCAAGGCCGGGCGCATCATCAATATTTCATCCGCGATGGGTGAGCAACCGCTGCCTTACCTGACCCATTATGCGGCTTCCAAGGGCGGCATCAATGCGATGACCAAATGCCTGGCGCAGGAATGGGCCAGGCGCGGGATCACCGTGAACGCGATTGCGCCTTCCTATTTCGAAACGGACATGACGGAAAATGCACGTGAAAATGAGCAGGCCAACGCGGCGATCATGTCCAAGACACCCCTAGCCCGTTACGGCAAGGTGGAAGAATTGATCGGCTTGGTCATTTACCTGGCCGGCGACAACTCGAGCTACATGACCGGTGCCGTGATTCCGCTGGATGGCGGCTGGTCGGCGGGTTGATTGCGCACAAGATCTTGAATACGGCTGCAATCAAGGGCCGGCGTCAACAGGGTTAACCGCAGGAACAGAAAAATGAGCAATGAAATCACACTCAAATCAAAACTCGGTCAGTTATCCGACATCTCGCAATTCATCAAACCCGGCAGCTTTGTCGCGATCGGCGGCGGCTGGAGCTGTAACAAGCCCATGGCCATCGTGCGCGAGATCATCCGGCAGAAAATCGATGGCCTGAAAGTGATGTCCATCACCGGTGGCTGGGAAATGGAATGGCTGTTGGGCGCCGGCATGGTCGACCATCTGGTCTTCAGTTTTTTGAGCCTGGAGTTTTTTGGCCTGCCCGCCAACTTCCGTCACGCCGCGGAAAAGAAAGACCATCAAACTGACCGAAATCGAGGGTTGTTCGATGATCAAGGGCCTGGAAGCCGCAAAATTTGGCCTGCCTTTTTCGGCCTTCCGTGGCCCCAAGGGTTCAGACATCATTGCCGAAGCGCCGGAGCTATACAAAACCGTCAATTGTCCGTTCACCGGCCAGGAACTCACGGCCATCCAGGCGATTGTTCCGGATGTAGCGATCATTCACGCGCAACGGGCCGACACCGCCGGTAACGTGCAAATGATCGGCACCAGCGCTTCCGACCTCGATATGGCGATGGCAGCGAAACAGCGTGATCGTGACCGTCGAAGAGATCATCAGCGCAGACGATATCCGCAACGACAAGACGGCCACGACGCTGTTCCGCAACGATGTCGATATGGTCATTCACTGCCCAATGGGCGCCAGCCCGTGCAGTTCGGTCCCTTACTACTCTGCCCATTTGCTGCAAATGCAAAAGGATGTGGCAGGACTTCATCCCAAAACCGCGAAAGACTATATCCCGACGGTCATTGGCGCCAATGAAAAAGAATACTGGGCCAATGTCGGCGGCGCCGAAGCACAGGCCAAACTGAAGGCCTTTCCGGGTACGACCAGCGCCGTTGCGCTGCCATCGGCCCTGGATACAAAGCCCGCCCCCGACTTCACCATCGGCGATCAAATGGTATCAGCCTTGTCCGCAACCATCGAAGATGAAGACACCATCATCCTGGGTTCCTTCACGCCGCTCGCTTACGCCGCCTATAACCTGGCCAAGTTGACCACCGCGCCGAATGCGTTCGTCGTGGGTTACAGCGGTGTCGATGCGCGTCCATTCGAAATGGGTTTCCATACATCGGAAGCGGCCTGCACCGGAAATTCGGCAGGTCTGTGGTCGATGACCGAGTGCATCGAAGCCCTGCATTTCCGCGGCACCGGTGACGTTGAAGCGGTTTCCAGCGCACAGATGGACGCCAACGGCGACATCAATATTTCCTGGTTGCCCATGCCTGTTCGCGATGCCGAAGGCAAACCCACCGGTGAGTGGAATACCCGTGGTTTGCGGCTGCCGGGCGGCGCGGGAGCGCCGGTTGTATTCGGTTTGCACCGCAAGTCCGTGGCCTACTTCCCCAATCATTCGAAAATGGTCTTCGTGCCAAAAGTGAATTACGTCACCGGCACCCGCGTCTACCTGAGCGATGAAGAACGCATCGAACAGGGTCTGAAACCCGGTCCGATCATCGTGGTGACCAACCTGTGCGTGATGGAAATGAGAGAGCGGGGCAAGTGGAAAGTGGTCTCTCTGCACAAAGGCGTTACCGCGCAGGACGTTATCGACAACACCGGTTTTGAAGTGCATATCGCAAAGGATTGTCCGCAAACCCCGGCGCCTACCCAACAGGAAGTGGATTTGATCAAACAGATCGATCCAACCGGCATTCACCTGCTCGATTTCATGAGTGGCAAAGAGCGTGCCGGCAAATTGCCCGCAATCCTGCAAGCGGAGTGGGACAGCATTTGAACCATGATGGGGCTGACCAGCACACCAATGAGGCCTGCTTTGTCTGTGAATAAAACTTTATTGAGGTTGTGAAATCATGTCGTACGAAACCGTTCTGGTTGAGAAAAAAGAAAACTACGCGATTATCACGTTCAATCGCCCAAGCAAATTCAACGCCGCCAATGCCCAGCTTTTTGCTGACCTGACGGCCGCCGTCAACGCGCTGGATGCCGATGAGGACGTCGGTTGTATCATCCTCACCGGCCAAACCTTCACCCATCCCAAGAAGGGCACGCCGTACCATGTGTTCTCCGCCGGCGCCGACGTCGAGCAGTTTTCCCGCATTGGCGAAGTCGAAGCGGGCTATGAGTTCATCAAGGTCTGTTTCGAGCCGTTCAAAGCGATCGAAAACTCGGAAACCCCGGTGATCGCCGCAGTCAATGGTTCCGCCTTCGGTTTCGGTTTCGAGATCCAGGGCTGCTGTGACTTCTCCTTCGCCAGCACCAATGCCCGATTCGCGCTGAAGGAACTCAATCACGGTGCGATTCCGGCCTGGGCCATTACCCGCGGTGTCGAGCGCTATGGCAACAGCACGATTGCGTACCTGGCGATGAGCACCAAGGAACTGGACCCTGCCGAAGCCAGACGTTTGGGTATTGTCGTCGATGTATTCGAGGCCGACCAGTTGCTGCCAGAAGTGGAAGCCCTGGCGGCGCGCGTTGCCAGTAACAGCAAATACGGCAAAACCTATGTCAAGCGCCTGTTGAACCGCAACAATATGGAGCAGTATCAGGATGCAGAGCGCTTCATGCCTGCGGTTTTTGCATCAAAATTCATGCAAAAAGCCTTTGCCCGGTTCCTCGAGGGCGAAACCAAGAACGTCAAGAACTGAGGACGGTTATGACAAACACGATCTATGCGGGGGAATCGCTGTGTATCACCAAGGCCGGCAACGGTGTCGCACACCTGGTGTTCGACCGCAAGTCCGAGTCGGTTAACAAATTCGACCGTTTGGCGGTCGCTGAATTTACCTCTGCCCTGGACAAACTGGAAGCCGAGGCGGATGTCGCTGGCTTGATCGTGAGCAGTGCCAGGAATGCGTTTGTCGTGGGCGCCGATATTGCCGAGTTTGCAACGTTATTCGGCCAGACGGGTGACCATGTTGCAGATCATTTGCGCCCCAACAGCGATAATTTTCGCCGTCTGGAAAAGCTGGATTATCCGGTCGTTGTTGCCATCAACGGTTTTGCTTTGGGCGGTGGTTTGGAAGTTTGCCTGGCCGGTGATGTCAGGATAGCGTCGGAATCAGCGCGCGTCGGCTTGCCGGAGACCGGCCTGGGGATTATCCCGGGCTGGGGAGGCACCGCCCGGCTGCCGCGCATCGTGGGTGTGCAAACCGCACTGGAATGGATTACTTCAGGGCGCCAATACGACGCCCGGGTTGCACTCGATTCGGGAGTAGTGGATTTTGTCGTGCCTGCAGATGAGCTGATGTCAAAAGCCGAACAGGTCATCGCTGATTGCAGGAGCGGTGCTTTGGATTACACGGTGGCGCGCGCCCGAAAGGAATCCACGGCTGCTGAGTTTGTAACTGAAGCCGACGCTGTTGGCGAAGAATGGAACGCGAATGTGGCCAGCAAGTTTGGCGCGCATTATCCGGCGCAGGGCTTTGCCACACAGTCGGTATTGCGTGGCCTGGACAAGTCACTGGATGAAGCATTGGAGATTGAATGCCAGTGCTTTGTGGCCGCATTCCAAACCGATCAGGCAAAAGCCCTGGTTGGAAACTTCCTGTCGGACCAGTACCTGATGAAGTGCGCCAAGGATCGCGCCAGGAACGTTGCAGCGCCGGCGGCCCTGGTTGGCGTCCTGGGTGCGGGCATCATGGGCGGCGGCATCGCCTACCAGTCCGCCCTGACGGGCACGCCGGCAATCATGAAAGATATCGTCCAGGAAGGCCTTGACCTGGGGATGCGCGAAGCCGCGAATTTGCTTTCCAGGCAAGTGAAAAGCGGCCGCATGACCGAGGAGAAAAAAGCAGCGGTTCTTGCTTCGATCACGCCTGCTTTGGAATACGGTGATGATTTCAAAACCATCGACGTGCTGATCGAGGCGGTGGTGGAAAACGTCAAGGTCAAGCACGCGGTGCTGACCGAGGTCGAAAGCCGAATGGATCCGTCGGCCATCATTTGCTCCAACACCTCCACGCTGCCCATCACGGACCTGGCCAGGCCTTTGGCGCGGCCGCAGCAGTTTTGCGGCATGCATTTTTTCAACCCGGTGCATGCCATGCCCCTGGTTGAAATCATTCGGGGCGCCAGGACTTCGGAGGAAACCATCGACCGGGCCGTGGCCTTTGCCTTATCCCTGAAGAAGAAACCCATCGTCGTCAACGATTGCCCGGGCTTCCTGGTCAATCGTGTGTTGTTTGCCTATTTTGCCGGCTTCCTGCGTCTGGTATACGACGGAGCTGATTACGCACTGGTTGACCAGGCGATGGAACAATGGGGCTGGCCCATGGGCCCGGCCTACCTGGCGGACGTTGTCGGCCTGGACACCATGCAACACTGTGACGATGTGCTTGCCGCGGCTTATTCCAGCCGTTTGAAGAGAGACTTCGAGAGTTGGTATCGGCTTGCAATGGACCTGGGCGGTCTGGGTCAGAAAAGCGGCAAGGGCTTTTACAGTTACGCTACCGTCGATGGCCGGCGCAGTAAGGCGGTGAATGAAGCAGTCAAAGCCAGGATCACCGAGTTGGCCAAACCGGCCAGGGTGTTCACGGAAGCTGAAATGGTCGAACGCATCATGGTGCCGATGGCGATCGAGATGGCGTGCGCACTGGAAGAACATATTGTTGCCTCACCACAAGAGGCTGATATAGCGCTGCTATACGGCGTCGGTTTCCCCCGCTTTCGTGGTGGTGTTGCCCGCTGGATGGATGCTGTCGGATTGCAGGCGTTCTGTGATATGGCGGATAAATATGCAGCCGGCCTGGGACCCTTGTATGAAGTAACGGCGAGACAGCGCGAAATGGCCGCCAAAGGAGAGACCTATTACCGCTAGCCTGCATATTGCACCAGTCCTCTACTGCGACGGTCCAGAGGCACGCCCTGGCTGGCTTTCGCTCGGTCGGAGTGCTCGACATAGTGTCGACTATGCCTGCGCGCTCCTCGGTCGTGAAAGCCAGCCATGACGCACCTCTGAACAGTCTCGCTACGTGGACTGGTGCAATATGCAGGCTAGCAAACGCAGGAGTAAATAGTGGCCGACTTATCACCACCCGCAGCACGGAAATTGGCGCAGACCCGGTCGATTACCTGTACGGGGTATGAGCGTGAGGATGGTCTTTGGGATATTGAAGCGCATCTCATCGATACCAAGCCGTTTGACGTGCATCAGCCAAGGTTTGGCGTTCCCAAGACCGCCGGACAACCACTGCACGAGATGAAAATCCGGGTCACCATCGATAGTGAAATGTCCATTCACGGCGCAGAGGCCGCGACAATCACTGCGCCTTTTGACCCCTGTGCCATACCACCAACAGTCTTCCCCAAGCTCCAGGGTCTTTCATTCAAGAAGGGTTGGAAACACGATGTAGCCAAAATCATGGGCGGCACCAAAGGCTGCACCCATTTACGTGAACTGCTCGGAGTCCTGGCTACAGTTGCTTATCAGACCGTGGTGTCTTCCGACGGCTATTTTGCAAAAATCGATAGCGGCGAGATCGAGCCCTTTTTCATCGGCACCTGCTATAGCTACGAACAGAGTGGGCCGGTAATTGAAAAACTGTACCCGGATTTTTATAAACCACCGGAAAAGCGTTGATGATCAGGGAGAACCGACGTGACCGATGATGCACGCTTCGATTTGAAAAACGACCTGGTTCTGTTGGAAAAAGAAGGGCGCCTGGCGACGATTACCATCAATCGCCCCAGGAAGCTCAACGCGCTCAACCTGGACCTGATGAACGAGTTCGGGCAGGTGTTGGAGGCTCTCCGTCGCGATGACGAAATCTCAGTCGTTATCATCACTGGTGCCGGGAAGTGCTTTTCCGCAGGCGCAGATCTGGAGTTCTTGCATTCCCTGGGTACGCCGGAACGGTTCAGAACGGTACTGAAAGAATATTGGCACAGGAATTTCGACGCCATCGAGAGCATGGAAAAACTGTTTATTGCCGCGATCAACGGTCCTGCGATAGGCGGTGCGGTGGAGATGGCGCTGGCTTGTGATTTGAGGGTCGCCGCCGAAAGTACAACGATTTCCCTGCCGGAAATAAGATACGGGCTGATACCCGACTCCGGTGGAACCAATCGACTGGCCAGGCAGATTGGTCTTGCACAGGCGAAGGAACTGGTCTTTTCCGCTGAATCGATTGGCAGTAGTGAAGCCATCCGGCTGGGTTTGGTGAACAAGGTTTTTCCCGACGACGGTTTCATCCAGGCCGTGAAAACCTATGCACAGAAATTCCTCGATAAATCACCCGCCGCGTTGGGGCTGGGAAAGCTTGCCATTAACAGGAGTCTGGATCTGGACACGCGCGCAGGTTTGGATGACGCGGCAATGGTTCAGTCCCTGCTTTTGAGCAGTGAAGAATATCAACAGGCAATCCGGGTCTTTTTGGTGAAAAGCGCAGGAAGGCATCATCCAAAGCCCAAGGAGTAAGACCCCGCAAGTGAAAGCCCAGATCAACATTGGGCAAATCATCTCAAAGCGTGCCTGGATGCACCCGGGCAAGCTGGCTGTCAATGATGCGCTGGCGGATCACCGCTATGTCTACGGCGAATTGAACTCCCGCGTTAACCGGGTCTGCGGTGCGCTGGGCTCTCTTGGCCTGGTGAAAGGGGACCGGGTGGCGCTGCTGGCCTATAACGGTCATGAATTCCTGGAAACATTCTTTGCGATTGCCAAAACGGGCCTGGTCGCAGTGCCCATCAATTGGCGGTTCACGGCTCCGGAGATTTCGTACATATTGAAGGACTGCGGCGTCAAGGCCCTCGTTTTCGATTCGGAGTTTTCCGCCACTGTAAAAGAAATTCAGGAAAAGGGCAGGGCTGGCAGCGGCATCGGACATTGGCTCGAAATCCGCGGGAGCAAAGCGGATTTTGCCCGCAATTACGAGCAGCTGATTTCATCGCAAGGAGCAGAAGAACCCACAGTAGCGACGGCGGGCGAAGACAATCTCTTTGTCATGTATACATCGGGAACCACCGGTCTGCCCAAGGGGGCGGTGCATACCCATAATTCTCTGTTCTGGTCGGTTTTGAATTACTCCGTTACTGCAGGGATGTATTTCAATGACACCCATCTGGTGTGTTTGCCTCTGTTCCATATTGCTGCTTTGGTCGGTGCCGTGACTGCGCTTTACAATGGCAATTCCCTGGTTGTTCTGCGCAGCTTCGATCCGCAAAAAAGCTGGTCGTTGATCCTGGATGAGAAGATATCGACGTCGTTCGCCGTACCGGCCATGCTCAACTTCATGATGCGGGTACCGGACTTCGAAAAATATGACTGGTCATCGCTGCGTTGGTTTATGAGTGGCGGTGCGCCACTGCCCGTCGAGACCATTCAGGCCTATAAAAAGGTCGGCATCGACGTCACCCAGGCATTTGGCATGACCGAAGCCTGTGGGGCGGTCTGCATGGTTGGGCCCGAGGATGGCATGCGCAAAGCAGGCACCGTGGGCAAAGCCTATTTCCACACCGAACTGCGCATCGTCAATCCTGATGGTGAGGATTTGCCCGCGGGCGTGGAAGGCGAAATCATCGTCCGCAGTCCAACCATCATGAAGGAATATTGGAACCGCCCGGAAGAAACCGCAGAGGCTATTCGAGAGGGTTGGTATCACACCGGCGATATCGGCGTGCAGGACGAAGAGGGCTTTATCACCATCAAGGATCGTATCAGGGACATGATTATTTCCGGTGGTGAAAACGTCTATCCGGCCGAGGTCGAGATGGTCCTGATGCAGCACCCTGACATTCTGGATGCCGCCGTTATTGGCCAGGAAAGCAAAACGTGGGGCGAAAGCCCTTTTGCGGTCATAGTCTCAAAATCGGCTGACTTGTCCGGGCCTGAAGTGATGTCACATTGCGATGGAAAGCTGGCGAGATTCAAGTTACCCAAGGCCGTCGCATTTGTCGATGAACTTCCGCGTAATGCGACCGGCAAGGTATTGAAAAGGGTGCTGCGGGAACAGTTCCCGGGCCCGGCCTTAGAGTAAGCAATGGAGATTGCCCGCACTGAAAATAGGTGAATAGATGTCAGGCATATTGGTTGATGATCGCGATTTGAAATTCGTCCTGTTCGATTTGCTGGGCGTCCAGGATTTGACCCGGCACGAACGTTTCGAGCATATCGACCAGGAAATCATGGAGATGCTGCTTGACGAGGCGAAGAAATTTGCCGAGCAGCGCCTCTTCCCGCTTAACCTGAAGGGGGACAAAGTCGGGGCGAAGTACGAAGATGGTCAGGTCCACGCTGTGCCGGGAACGCGGGAGGCGTTCCAGGAGTTTGTGCAGAGCGGCTGGCTGACCAAGTGTGAAGATCCGGAACTGGGCGGCCAGGGGCTTCCGGTAATCATCAAATTCGCCACCCACGAAATGTTCATGGCCGCGAATTTTCCGTTCATGTGTTACGTCAACCTGACCCATGATGCGGCAAAATTGATCGAGCTTTTTGGCGATGATGACCAGAAAGCGATCTACATGGAAAAAATGTATGCAGGCGAATGGACCGGTACGATGGCGCTCACCGAATCGGGTGCCGGTTCAGATGTGGGTGCGATCAAAACCCGCGCAATTCCTGCCGATGACGGCACTTACCGCTTGAAGGGACAGAAAATCTATATCACCAATGGCGAGCACGATATCGCCGAAAACATCGTGCACCTGGTGTTGGCACGAATCGAGGGCGACCCGCCCGGGACCCAGGGCTTGTCGATTTTCATTGTGCCCAAATTCCGGCTGGACACGGACGGCAGCCCCGGCGCTCGCAATGACGTGAATTGTATTGGCATCGAGCACAAGATGGGGCTTCATGCTTCGCCCACCACGTCCCTGTCCTTCGGCGATAACGATGAGTGTCATGCCTGGTTGCTCGGACAGCCTCGTGAAGGCATCAAAATCATGTTCCACATGATGAATCAATCACGACTGGAGGTAGGACTTTTTGGGCTGGGCATCTGTTCGGTGTCCTATTGCCACGCGCTCGCCTTCGCGAAGGCAAGACTGCAGGGGCATGCTATTGATGGTGGAAGCGAGCAGGTGGCGATCGTTAATCACCCCGATGTTCGGCGTAATCTTATGACCATGAAAGCCTACGTCGAAGGCTTGAGGGCAATGTTGTACTACTGCGGCTATGCCATGGATCGCGCCGAACTTGCCGCCGAAAGCGATGAGCGGGAAAAGTGGCAGGGCGTCGTCGATCTGCTGATTCCCCTGGCCAAAGCGCATGCAACCGAGAAAGGTGTACGGCTGTCATCCCTGGCCTTGCGCGTTTATGGCGGCGCCGGATATACCTGCCAATATCCAATCGAGCAGTACATGCGCGACTCCAAGGTTGCCTGCATATTTGAAGGGACCACAGGCATCCAGGCGATAGACTTTGCGCTGCGGAAGGTGCCGATGAAGGGAGGAGCGGTGTTCAGGGCGTTTCTCGACGACATGGATGAGGTCATCAACCAAGCCGGTGCGCGGCCGGATTGGCGCCGCTACGCCGAACAGTTGCGCAAAACACGGGATTTTCTGGGCGGGTTGCCGAATCATCTGGCCGGCGAAGAAAAATCGAACGGCCCACGCAACCTGTTGCTGGCCGCCACATCCCTGTTGGACGCGTCGGCTGACACCTTCGTTGCCTATTTTCTGCTATGGAGCGCGATGGTTGCGGAGGAGAAAATCGCTGCGAAAGGCGGTTTGCCCCAAAACCCGGAAGCATTGACCGATGCACTTGAACACGACCCCGAACTGGCCCATCTGGCAGGCAAACTCGAAAGCGCGCGTTATTTTATATCCCATGTTCTGCCGGTTGTCGATGGTCTAATGGCCGCCATGAGCTGGAGAGATACATCGGCATGCACCATTGCTGATGCTTCGTTCTGAAATTGTGCCCGAGACCGGGAGGTGCATTCTCTCCTGTTGTAAATAGATGTGGCCCGAAGGCGCTTCAGGTCTGTCGAAAGTCAAAAACGATTTTGTCTTTTTGCAGGTGCAGGCGGCTGATGTCCTTGTCCTTGCTCAGTTCCCTGATCAGAACGGTCAGCGGTTCCTTACCGGTCAAGTACGTTTTTGGCGGCCGGATTTTCCTGATTTCCGCATCACCGTGCATGATGTGGTAAAGGAAAACCTCTTCGTCCGAGGCGCTGCCCTGTTCCGTGGTGCAGTGACACAAACCCTTTTCGTCTCCCGGGTGGCCACAAGGAAGGAAACAGGCACGATAGATGCGCCATTAAGTGGTTGTCCTCACTCTTCTTTAACCTGAACGACTGAGACCGAATTTGGTGACCAAGAAAGATTCAGGCGATTTTCAAAATACAATGTTGCTGACATTTACACGCGGGGAACAAGCTTTACTCCCGCCGCCTCTGCCGAAGATTTCAGCTTCTTGTCCTGGGTCGCCAGCGCGATATTTCTTCTCAATGCCAGTTCGAGATAAAGGGCATCATAGGAGGTCAGGGTGTATTGCCGACACAAATGCAAAACGTGACCCATGTTGGTCATGGGTAAATGATCCGTCCGACGGGGAGCTGAGACAGGATATGCATGGCCTGATCGACTTTTTCCGGCAAGATGCGCTTTCTTCTTTCTGCCTGAAACAAAACATTTGCCACCTCGGCCGGCCAGATGGCCGGCACGACTGCCGTGGTACCCTTTTCCTGAATCAGGCCGCGCACCGATCTAGTATAGGCGTTAAACTCATCTTCAAAAAACCACCCGGAGGCAACCGAGCAGTCGAGTACAAAATAGCCTGCCATTTATCTGCGGCCCATGTTTTTCAATTTCGCAATTGACAGGTCCTTGCCGAGACGAGTGCCCGATCGGATCTCATCCATTTCGGCGAATAACCGCTCGATGTGCTCCTGGGAGGGGCGAATGGCAGGGACCAGCTTCACCAGGGGTTTGTCATGGCGGGTGACGATGATTTCCTCGCCCTTTGCGGAGCGCTCGGCCAATTCCGAAAAGTGGGACTTGGCATAGGTAAGAGCGACTTTGCTCATTGCTGTTCTCCATGGATCAACTAGTTACTGGTCATTATATGATCTGGCCAGTGACTGGTCAAATTAGGGCTGTGGGGTCGGACCAACAAAACCCTATAAGGGATTAGCTCCAAGCGAAGCCCACGGCGAGTGCATACAGTGCATGCCAAGCCAATCGAAGTCGCTTCATCACTCCTCCTCCGAATGCAAATTGTCGCGCCCTTTGGTGAAGATGGTTTGGGTGAATTATACGACTTAGAACGCACGCATCGCGCCACAGCTCGGTACGAAATGGCCTCCGCAATCTGAGCGGTGCCAATGTCTTGCTTGGCATCTAAATCCGCCAGGGTGCACGCCACCATCATAATCCGTAGGCAGGCGCGTGGAGAGAGGGCATGACCTGCCTGGCGATTGTCGGACCACGTGATTCCTAGGAAGATGGCTCAACCAGAAGTGGCCCCATTCCTTTGGACAGCTAAACTCGATCCTTGGACTGACCCCGGTACGGTAGATTGATGAGTGATGGGTCAGCACGGTTGCCGCGAAGACTCATGCGAAGTTTCAAATGGTTAGCGGGATAACCAGGGGTTCATTGCTGCGATCAGCTGAACGCGCGGGCGAAGCTTTGGAAAACAAAACCTGCTCTGAGTAGTGCCCGAGTGCTCGATATACCGCACTGCACCCCACCTGAACGCACACCCAGACCGTAAGCTTGTACACGATCCTCTATCGGGTGATTTGACGGAAACTCAGGTATAAAGTGAGCCGAGATCGTCGCTCCGGGGCGATTTAAGCAGTCTCCCGGATAAGACTTTCCAATGGGATATGCAGCTTGTGATGAAGTCGACGAATCATCGCCAGCGTCAAGGGCCGCTTGCGGTTGATGATTTCCGTCACTCGACCCCGCGGCCCAATCAATGACTCCAGGTCCTTGCGGGTCAAATTCATCTGTTCCATTCGAAACTTGATGGCATCGACCGGGTCCGGCGGGTCGATCGGATGGTGTTTCGACTCGTAGTCCTCGACCAGCACCAGCAGAACGTCCAATTCATCACCTTGAGGTGTGTTCCGCTTCGAACCCCACAGCCGGTCAATACCTTGCAGGGCTCTGTCGTAGTCTGACTCCGTCTTGATGGGCTGAATCTTCATTTGATCGTCTCTGCATCGATTGCATCATACTGCTTGTGCGTTCCGATGAACTTCACGAAGCAGGTCTGCCGGCCGTAATCCATTGCGACAACCAACCGGTATTTGTTGCCGCCGACGTTGAACACCACGCGGGCGCCCTTCAGGACGCTGGCTGTTCCAAACTGACCTTTCACCTCCTGGGGCGTTCGCCAGGTAGCCTTCAGGGCTTCCGCGTGCCACGCCTCGAGTGGACCCTGGGCGTCCGTGTACTTGGCTTGTTCCCAGAATTGCCGCAGGGTCCGCTTGGCGATGACGCGCATAAGGACATGATAGCTTGATCCCGCCGTGGGAGCAAAGGTTCCGTTGACGCCTACCTCTGGTGTCAGCATGAGGTAGTGTCTCAGTGTGGTAAAAATCCTTGTTCCCAATTAGGGAACAATAAATACTTTTCCGCCTCCAAGAGGAGTGTCTATTGCGGGTAGCGGTCGCTCTCGCCTGCGCTACGAGCACTGGTGCAATATGCAGGCTAGCCAATCGATGCGCCCCCGTCGATGGTAATGACGCTTCCCAGCATATAACGGTTCGTGGCGATGGCTATGGCCAACGCAGCGATGTCTTCCGCCCGGCCCATGCGTCTGAGCGGAATGGAATCGAGCAGCGCTTTATTCTGCTCGTCATCGTCCATATAGACGGCGGTTAACCTGCTTGGAAAGAAGCCAGGCGCGATCGCATTGACGTGGATATGTCTCGGCGCCAGTTCGTCCGCCAGCACCCGGGTCAGTTGGTGGATGGCGGCTTTGCTGGGGCCGTAGGAAAAAGCGCTGGTATTTCCCTTGTAGCCGGCAATCGGAGCCGATATTGATCACCTGTGATGGGGCATCCGCCCGGGCATTTGCTTCCAGTAACGGCAACAACGCCTGGGTGACGAAGAAGGGTGATTTCACGTTCAGATCCATCACATGGTCCCAGGCCCTTTCGGAAAATGTTTCGACCGGTTCTACCCATGCAGTGCCCGCATTATTGACCAGGATGTCGAGGTGGTTTTCGCGGGATGCGATGGCGGTTTTCAGGGACTGAATGCCTTCCATGGTTTTGACATCAGCACTGATGGCGATGCACTCACCGAAGGCAGAGAGCCTTTTTGCAGTTGCCTGGCAATCGGCTGTTTTTCTCGCCGACGATGTAAACCCGGGCGCCGGCGCGGACCAGGGCTTCGGAAATCATCTCTCCGATGCCACGGCTGCCGCCGGTTACCAGCGCGACCTTTCCCTTCAAGGAGAACAGGGACTCGAGGTAATCACTCATGGCGCATAGTCTCCATTGCCTGCGGGCAGGAAATCCTCCCGGCTTACATAAAGGATAATCATCCTGTTTGTCAGAATACTTCTTTTTGCAAATCGACAAAATCCGGGTATTTCCTGTAATAATCCAGCGGGTTGGCTTTGCGCAGGCCGTCGTAGCTGGCTTTGACCAGGCTGATGCGCTCGCGAGTGCGATACAGTGCGACGAGTTTCTGTTTTTCGAGGCTCAACAGGTGCGGATCGATGTCCGCCATCGTGATACCTGTGGATTCAGACAGCTCTTCCTTCTCCACATACAGAGCCGGGTGTTGATTGTAAAACGCGCCCAATGCCTTCAGAATCGCCGATTCGGCATCCGCTCCGGCAACGATCGTGGTTGGGGCAGGTGTCAGGTTTGCCTGGCGAGCTTTTTGGTAGATTTTCAGCCACTGTTTCCAGATTTGATGCTGCAACACCTCGTTGGCGCCGGCGCCGATTTCGATCAGTTTGGAATCCCGTAGCTGCCTTTCCGGCGTGTAATTGCGCATGTAACCGTCACCGCCGTGACATTGAATTGCATCCAGCGCCACCTTGGTGAGTCTGTCAGTGGCATAGAACTTGGCCAGGCTGGCGCCCAGCGGAATTTCTTCACCCTGATCCAGGTGGTACGCCGCGTGGTAGGTGCTGAGGCTCATCAGGCTGGTGCTGATCACCATGTCGGCGCCCATCACCTGCACGCCGTCGATCTGTGCCAGGGTTTTATTGAAAGCGACCCGCCGGGTGGTGTAATCGGCGGTTGCTTCCAGGCAGGCGCGGGATACGCCGATAGCGCCGGCGGCGACACCCAGACGTTCGATGTTCAGCGCGTCCATCAGGATCTTCCATCCGTCGCCAATTTTCCCGATCAGGTGTGATTTCGGCACCCGCACGTTGTCATAATCCAGCACGGCATGGCGGGAACCGAACCGCCCCATGGGGTCGTGGATCTGTTCGACAGAAAAGCCGGGCCTGCCTTTTTCCACCAGCACAACGCTCAGATGGCGGTAATTCTTGATGTCTTCGGGATCGTCACTGGTTTGCACGTAGGTGCAATACAAGGTGCCGACGCCGCCCATGGTGATAAATCGCTTCTTGCCGTTGATGACGAATTCTTCGCCATCAGCTTCCATCCGGGTCTGGATGGCTGCCGCGTCGGAACCCATGAAGGGTTCGGTGATGGCGATACAGGCGAATTGTTCCCCGGTTGCCAGTGCCGGCAACCATTTCTGTTTCTGCTCTGCGGTGCCAAAACGCACGATGGGGGAGTAGCCGTAGATCGTGGTTTCGTAAAAGTCCACCGCAATGGCCGCGCCGTGCGCCACTTCTTCCAGAATGATGCACATGCCGGTGACGCCGTACTCTGCACCCATGCCGCCATATTCCTTCGGGATCAGGACGCCGTACCAGCCCTTCTTTCCGATCTCCTTAAGAATCTCCCATGGGAACCGTTTCGTGTCTTCGCAGGCTTTGATTCTCGGGACGATGCTGGCTGCGGCGTATTCGGCTACCTCAGCGGATAACCGCCTTTGTGTCTCGTTCCACCAGAAATAGTGTTCACCTGTACTCATGGCCAATTCCTCATTTATCAACGGCGCTTGTGACTTTAGGTATTACGCAAACTCTCGACTTTGGCTTGCAAACTATCCACCCATCCGGTGGCTGCTGTGTATCCCTCGACAGGGGCAACCCGGAGGTTGCGGCTCCGGTCCGCAACGCAAATCCGCTCTGCCAAATCCACTATTCCGCATTGCAAGACGTGCCAAAGTGAAAGTTATTATGACCATCAGTCATAATAACTTCATATTAGCGGTTTCGGGACTTGTTTGTCAACTTAAGTCCCCCCAACTTGCCCAAAAAAAGCGTGTGAACGACGGTGCGGTTGCGGACCACTCGTGCTGAGAAAACTGACGTTGATCCAGGAGTCACGTGGCCCGACAATCGCCGGGCAGGTCAGTACACCGAGTCTGGTGAGCGCCAGATCCAGTCCCTTTGAGACCAAAATGATCATTCTGTAGAAGCTCTCAAAGTCGCTCCCGCGTGAATCAGAAATGTACGCAGACTGCCATGACCACGTTCAGGGCGCATCATATCAGCGGTTTTTCCACTGGGGTTTGCGCTTTTCTGCGAAGGCTAGAGGGCCCTCGATCGCGTCTTCACTGGTCATCAGATCATCAAGGGCAGGAGGGCGCAGGCGGGCAGCCTCCAGTTCGTCCGGAATGGACTCAGTTTCATGCATCCACTCAAGTGCAATTCGTACCGAGGTCGGCGAACACTCGAGAATCTCATCTGCTAGCTGGCGAGCCCCCTGGAGCGCTTTACCCGCCGGGGTAATGCGGTTGATCAGTCCGGCAGCAAGCGCCTCCTGCGCATTTAAGCGGCGCCCGGTAAGTATCATTTCGTTGGCCAGTATCGGCGCCACACGTCGCGGTAGCCGCACCAGTCCACCTTCGCCCGGAACCAGTCCGACTCTGACCTCGCTCAGCCCGAATACCGATTTTTCGTCAGCAACGACCAGTTCACATGCCAGGCAAATTTCAAGACCGCCACCCATTGCGAACCCGTTGACCGCCGCGATGACCGGTTTGGTTCTGCCACCGCGCCGGGTCAGTGCGGCAAAGCCGGATTTTGGCAGGTAGACGAAGTGTTTTGAACTGTACTTCAAATCATTACCAGCCGTGAACGACTGTTCGCCGGCACCGGTCAGTATGGCTACCCACAATTCCGGATCGGCAAAAAACGCATTAAAAATCTCATCGAGTTCCTCGTGCGCAGGAGGATGCAGCGCATTGCGCACTTCCGGCCGATTCATCGTAATTTCGAGGACATGTCCGCGCCGTTCCACCAGCATGAACTCGTAATCATCGCGCAATACGGGTGGCTGCTCCGGGAACAGTTCGTCGAGCCGCTCTTCGGAAAATGCAATTCGATTGCCGAAACCGAAAGACCTTACGAACACCGGTTCGCCAAGGGGGTCCTTATCGATCAGCGTCTGCAACGTCGTTTCGTCTCCCTCCTGCGTATTGGCAAAAAATCGTTCATCGGTTGCGTCCAGCCTTCCGACCACGACCGCGTAAGAGGCCCCGTCCTTGCCGTAGGCGATGGTGTACGACTCGATGGTTGCGGGGCCATCTGGAAACAACACCACGGCTGGCTCTGGCTGCGCATCCACCTTGGCCTGGACGGCGCTGCTGTCACAGACCTGAAATTCACGCTGTTTTGTCGAGTACACGCCCGCTGCGTACTTTGATAACTGGCCCCCGTTTGCCCCAATGAGGCCAAATGTGCCCGGATTCGCGCGGAGGCGCTCCACCAGTGTTGCAATTGCGTGCATCGAGTAGCTGTTGCCCGGACCACCAAAAAATGGAAGCCCGCCGGTTACAGTCAGGCCGCGGGGGTCGCCCGGCTCTATGCCCAGACCATCGCAGACGTTGAATACGGCAATCGGAAAACAACTGTAAAAGTCCATGAAGGTTAAATCGGCAACTTTTATCCCCGCCGTTTCGAGTGCCGCCGCGCAGGCCAGCGGCGCACTCTTCGCCACGCCCAGATCCTCCCGGCGCTCGAACTCACGCTCTTTGACTGTTGCGTACCCATGTAGATACACCCACTTCTTTTCGTCGATGCAGAGCTCGCGGGCGACTTCAACTGAAGTGATCAGAACTGCTGCCGACTGGTTGACCATGTCCCGGGAAACGAGCAGCCGTGTGTAAGGTGAAGCGATCATCCGGTTACGCTCCGTGACCGTCGCGAGTTCTGCCGCCGAGTAAGCTGTCGGCACGACGGCATATGGATTCCTGGACGCAACCTCACTGAAGAGTGCGAATAATTCCGCCATCGCCAGCATGCCCCGATCTCGGGTCAGGCCAAGCCGGGCACGCCGGGCGTTTTCGAGCAGTGCGTACGGAACCGGCCCACCAGTGATCTTGTGTAACTGCTGATAGCGGGTCGTCATTCCCTTGAGGCGCAGTCCCCGATCGTCGACCGGCGCATCGATCTCCTCACTCCAGTCAGCGAATCGTCCCTCAGCCGCCAGGTGGCGAGCGGTGGAAATGGCTTCGGCGCCTACAATGAGGCCCATACGGATTTCGCCCGCGGCAATGCGTTCGCAAGTCTCACTGGTCATCGTCTGCGGCGTTTCACCACCGACCGACGCCCAGATCGCCAGCGACGGTTCGACGCCAACGCGCCGCGCGACCGAGTGTGGAAAGTTGTTTGACTTGCCAAATGGAGTAGCGTACTTCGGCGTGCTGTCTTCGAAGGTTCTCAACGTGATGATCGCATCGATATGCGGAGCCAGAAGATCCAGACTTGCGGCGTCCGCGCAGGCACGGCGCGATGCTTCCGCAGCCAGTTCAACATTGGACAGGCCGGCATATTCATCTGAGTCGAGCCGGTCCGTAATTTGTCCTACGCCTACAATTACGGGTGTATGGTCTGTTAGCATCAATAGTGTTCTCTCATGTAGATTCTTTTAACACCGGGCCTGCTTTCAGGCCGACCTCAGCAAGTGACTGCACAAGCATGTTATCCAAAACACAAGCAAGGCAATGACAAGTCGTGTCGGTCGCCATCAACGTGGAAGTCCCAATCCTTTCTGTGCAATGATGTTGCGCTGAATCTCGTTCGTTCCGCCACCCACCACCATCATGATAGACTCTCTCAGCATTTGTTCGAGCCCACCTTCTGCAGCCCCTTTGCTACCCGTGTACAAAGTTGCACTCGTTCCCAGAATGTCCAATGCAGATTCGCCAAGCCTTTGCATCAATTCACTGCTAAAAACGCTACTCATTGCCGCCTCGACGACTGGAACCCTGCCAGATTCTGAGATCTGGATTGGCAATATGCCCAGTTGTCTGGCTACTTCAATTTCTGCAGCGAGTTCCCCGATACGCTCGCGCATGGCTGGGTTTTTTGCTAATGAGGGATTTTTGCGCATCGCATCAATGAGATAGGAGAATTTCTTGCGAATCATTGCAATAGATCCACCCATTAACAGTCTCTCCGTCGCGAGCGCCGAGGTCAAAATCTTCCATCCGTCATTGACTTTTCCAACCAGGGCATCCCTTGGAACCCGCACGTTATCGAGAAACTCATGACAGAACGTATGTCCGTACAACGCCATGGACGGACGAATGGTTATCCCCCGGGTATCCATGGGTATGATAAATATGCTGATACCCGCATGAGGGACTTTCGCTTCTCGATCGGTGCGGGCAGCAAGCCACATATACTCAGCCTCCTGGGCAACCGTAGTCCATACTTTTTGCCCATTGATAAGCCATTCATCCCCTTCCAATAGGGCACTCGTTTGGAGGGAAGCCAGGTCTGACCCCGCACCAGGCTCGCTATATCCAAGGCAAAACTGTATTTCCCCGTTGGCGATTTTCGGCAGGAAAAATTCCTGTTGGTCCCTGGTACCAAACTGCATCAGAGCGTGGGCCTGAATTTCGCACGTCTTAAACCGCCTTGCCGGCGCTTCGGCTCTTTCCAGTTCTTCCATGAACGCCAACTGCTCCAGGGGGGTAGCGCCGACACCGCCAAATTCTACAGGCCAGGTGATTTTGAAAAAACCTTCCTTTGCGGCCAGTCTTACAAAACATTCTTCATTCCTCTCATCCAAGTCTGTCCAGTTTCGTTCCAGCCACTTTCGTATCTTTTCCCTGAAGACATCGCCTTTCTCACCCATGTTGTAATCCGGTAGTTCATTGCCGGAATCTATCAGGAATTTGGCCAACTCTTCGTGCGCAACAAAGGGACCGCCAAATCTGGACATGTCTCCATGCACTCTGCGGAACTGTTGCGGCAACGGGTGTTCTTCGGCATAGCCTATGGCTCCAAAGATGTGATGATTTTCCAGGGCAACTTTCCGCAATGTGGGGCTTGCGTAAGCGAAGGCAGCCTGCGCAAAATGGTTCCAATTCTTATCCCCTCTGTCATGGGCTTCGGCGGCATTAGAAAGCACAAGTTTGACTCCCTGCAGGGAAATTGCGTTATTGGCCAATTTGTGCTGAACCGCTTGAAAGCGCCCGATTGGAACTCCAAACTGTTTTCTTTCTTTCGCGTATTCGGTCGCCATTTCAAAACCGCAATTCACTGCGCCATAGGCACGTGCCGCCAGACACAATTTCGCCATCAAATGCAGGCTTTCCATTTGCTTCTTGCAGTCGGCAACAGTGATACCGGCTGCGCCATCGAATCGGATTTCTGCCAGGGATGGAACGGTCAGACCAGGCGTTTCGGTAATTGCAACGCCCGGATGATCTCTATTGACGATCATGAGCTTTTCCGCATTCCGCAGGAAGACAAGAATATGCGTCGCAGAAAGAGCGTCTTCCACGCCACTGAAAACGCCGGTCAAACAGCCATTTTCGCCCACAGTGACAGGTTCCGCTTTGCTGTCCGAATCGAAATCACCAAATGCCGCGCAGGCCACGAATTTGCCCTCATGGAGACCATGCAGCCATTCCGTCACGGCTCCATCAGCGTCTGTGCGTCCAGTCAGAGCCATATTGGCCACGAATGTTCCAAGCAGAGGTGTTAGTACGCTGAATTTTCCAAAGATGCTATTCAGGGCCAATATTTCCTGCAGGCCACCTTCTTCGGGATTGGAGCCCAGAGTACTGATACCGCTGTCGGCCAGTTGCCGATATATCTGCCTTATCGCCTCTGGATCATTGGCCCTGCGGGTAGCCTGTTGGATGTCATCTATCGGCCAATGCATTTGAAGCAAACGCTCAATGGATTCACACAACAACTGTCTTTCGCTTTCAGTTGGCCGCATTGCATCCGCTGTTGAAAAATTCATCTATGCCCCGTCTATCTGAATTTCAGAAAGCCAAAGCCAAGGATTTGCACACCCTATCGGGTGCCTCGATCCACGCCTCGCCAATACTTTTCGCGCAGTTTTCTTTTGAGCACCTTTCCTGATGTGCTCCTCGGAAGATCATCAAGGAATTCAACGGATTTAGGCTTCTTATAGCTCGCCAGATGAGCCTTGCAGTAATTGATCACCTGTTTTTCAGTGAGCGCCTGGCCTTTATAGAGAATGATCAGGGCCTTACGGCCCGTGGCCGTTAGCCGGCGCGTTGCCTGATCAAAACTGTTCAATACATGGTCCTCGGGTTTGAGAAGTATTGATGTGTAATTTTCGGCGGAGCCCAAAGCCTGCAAAAAGTCGCATTGGAACAATATCGTCTTCTTCTACTGGCATATCGTGCAGTTGAGCAGCGCCACCTTGAAGGAGAAATTCATAACTGAGCATGCCGTCGGAGGGCTGACCAATTGCAATGCATTTACTGACCATAGGGCGATCTTTGATCAATTCATGAATCAGGCCCGCATAGTCGGCATGCAGAATAATCGCGCTAAATTGTGCATCGTTGATCAGGTATCCAAGTTCCTTGAGGGCGAGACGAAAATTGATCGGAACGATTACAATACCTGTTCTGGCTCCGGCCCCAATGATCTCGAAGTACTCTCCACAATTTTTTAGCAGTACGCCGAGCCGATCCCCTTTGCTGATTCCCATTGAAAGAAGCGCATTGGCCAACCTATTAATGCGAGTATCCAGCTCACGAAAAGTAAGTTTGCGATCGCCATCTATGACTGCAATCTTTCCCGGATACAGTTTTGCCGGTCGTCGAAAGACATCTTTTAGTAGCATGGTCTATCTCTTTGCTCATAGTATTAGTGAGCCGCCGTCGATCACCAATTCGGCTCCATTGACAAATTTTGACTCATCCGAGACCAGGTAAATCACCATGTTGGCAACATCCTCGGGTTCCCCAATCGGAGATGACAGTGAAGACTGGCTGGCGCGGCCTATTTCTCCGCTGGTATCTTCCTGCGCCCCGGCAAGCATGGGTGTTGCTATTCCGCCCGGGTGCATCGAGTTACAACGAATGTTGTAGCCCTCTTTGGCACAGTGCGCGGCGATGGACTTGGTCATTGCCCGCACTGCGCCCTTGGCCGCAACATAAGCAAAATACTGCGGAAAGCCTGAAAGCGCCGCTATTGAAGAGATATTGATAATCGAACCCCCTCCGTTTCTTTTCATCAACGGAATGGACGTCTTGCAACCTAGAAAAACTCCGGTACTGTCCACCTCGTTCACCAGACACCACGTCTCCATGGAAGTGTCTTCCACCGTGCCCACTTCCACCACTCCAGCGTTATTGACCAGTGCATCGAGGCGGCCGAAATGTGACTCACACAACGAAATAACCCTGTTCCACTGCGCTTCATCCCGTACATCGTGCATGACAAACCGGGCGCGAGGCCCCAGGGAGCTTGCCAAGGTTTGCCCTCTTTCCTCATTCACATCGGTTATCAAAACGCTTGCACCTTCCCTGACCAGTGCCTTGGCGTCAGCCTCACCAATTCCGGAAGCACCGCCAGTGACTATGACCACTTTGTTATCGACACGACCCATTCTGTTTTCCTCCAGCAACTATTTGAATCGGCTTTTGATATCATTCATGCACTGCCGGGATTCCAAAACAGTTCGCCAGATAGGAGCGATAAAAATCAGGCGTTCCAAACGCCAGTTCGGAGACCTTGGCGTGGCGAAAGTACAGCTGCAAATCCGTCTCTTCCATGTACCCGGTGCCCGCCATGAGCTGATGGGCGCCTTTCACAGTTTTTCGATATGCATCACTGACCCAGATCTTGCAGATGGCAGCCGACTCGCCAAGGCTCTGCTCATCATGCACGACTGCGTCGATGCTTTCATTGACCAGAATGGACGCCGAATCAACAAGAGTGAACATGTCAGCGCATCTGTGCTGAACTGCCTGGAAAGCACCGACAGGCATACCAAACTGTTTTCTGACGCTCACGTGATCCACAGCCATTTTTAGTGCCGCCTCGGCACCGCCGATCATTTCTGCACACTTGAGCAGCGCACATTGATGGAACACGGTCTCAATCAGGGTCGAAGAGGAATCGGGTGCAGTGAGCAAACAGTTTTCGGACAATGGAACATTGTCAAATCCTACGCGGCATAATTTGGCTCCGGACAGCGTAGGTAGAATTTCGACGTCCACACCGGGCAAGTTGCGATCAACTGCAAAAATACCCACCCCTTCCGCACATTGCGCTGCAACAATAAGTTTGTCGGCGACGTGCGCGTAGGGCACGAACATCTTGCAGCCGTTCAATCGGTAGGTTTGACCCTGCCTCGCCGCAACGCTCTTGAATTCATCCCATTTGCACAGGTATCCCTCATCCAGGGCCAGGGATACGAGCAGCGATCCATCCACAATCCCGTGTAGCAGTTCTTGCTTGCAACTTTCGTTATCACATTGAATGATGGTCAGCACGCTTGATACGGCCGTGGTGAAAAAGGGGCCTTGATACGCCGATCGTCCCAGTTCCTGCAGGACAATGCTCATCTCCGCCAGAGTCCATCCCATTCCATCGTAGTTTTCGGGCACCAGAATTCCCTGCCAGCCCATCTCCGTCATTTGCTGCCAGAGATGATCGTCTACGCCCGGCCTGGAAGCGGCCATTTCCCTCGTAAATGCGGTTCCTGCTTTTTCCGAGACAAAATCTGCGGCAACATCCCGGAGCAGACGGTGCTCAAAATCACGTTGATCCTGCTGCAGTTCCCCGGCTGCGGTCATTGCTTGGTCCTGGGCAGCCCGAGTCCTTTTTGCGCAATCACGGTACGCATGATTTCCGAGGTACCACCAAAGATGGTCTCCCCGATTGAACAGCGGTACGCAATTTCCGCTTCGCCCTTTGCAGGTGCCAGTTCGCATTCTTCCGTCAATTGTGAAAACGGCCCGAAAGCGCTCATTGCGGTTTCTGCCAGTCGCTGGCCAAATTCGGTGACAAACAGCTTCTCCATGGCTGATTCGTACGTTGGCATTCTGTTTTCTGCGAACATCCGCGGGATGCGAAAGTAGAGTTTTCTGCACACTTCGAGTTCGACCCTACGCTGGGCTATTTCCTGCCGGATTGCGGCATCGCACCAAAGGTCCGAGTTGTCACGCATTTCCGCCAGTAAGTGCTCAAAAAGGCGTTGGTGGTGTCCGTATGCGAATACTCGCTCAAACTCCAATTGTCCCATGATATAAAACACACCCTTGTTTTCTTCACCTATCAGACTTTCTTCTGACACCCTCACGTCGTCCAGGAATACCTCGTTGGTCCGGGTTCCACCCATACTCCACATCGGTCTTACGGTGATACCTGGAGTATCCATTGCAAACAGCAAGAGACTGATGCCGAGGTGCTTCTTTACTTCGGTGTTGGTTCTAACCGCCAGCCACATATAATCCGCAACGTGGGCAAACGTATTGAATATCTTCTGGCCGTTAATGAGATAATGATCACCCTCTCTGACCGCTTTGCATTGCAATGCCAACAGGTCGGAGCCGGCGCCGGGCTCGGAGTAGCCCACGTTAAACTCTATCTCTCCCCGGGCGATCCTTTGCAAATACCGGTCTTTCTGCGGTTGAGTGCCATGACGCAGGATCATCGGTCCCGCCATATGGGCTGCAGCGAAATTGAAAGGGATACCCGCCAGCGACAGCTCATGGCGGATGAAATACGTTAACTGTTCACTAAGCTCGAGTCCGCCATACTTCTCGGGCCAGGAAGGAACAAGCCACCCGTTGGCAGCGAATTCCTTGTAGAACTCCCTGGAGACGGGTCCCCCATAAATGTATTCGTTGGTGATACATTCCCTGATCAGCTCCGGCGTGGATTTTGCACAAATATATTTTCTGACATCTTCCAGCAGCAACTTCTCGGTTTTGTTCAGGCTAATTCTCAATCGACCTGGCTCCTGATTTCAGTTGCGTATGGTGCTCTGTAGTGACGCAGAAGGACTTGTTCTGATCATTCGTTTGGCCGACGGTTGAATTGCAATTTCAGCCTACGTGGTATAAGATGCCCGGAAATCGAAAACGGTATTCCCCTTCTGCAAATGCAAACGGCTTACGTCATGATGTTTACCCAATTCCTTTAGCAACAGTACCAAAGGTTCATCTCCGGTGTATGTAGGTTTTCGGCGGCTGAATTTTCTTGATTTCGGTGTCACCTTTCATGATGTGGTAGAGCATGAAGTCTTCGTCTGAAGCATTGGCCATACCGTAGCTTTGGACGCAGTTTACCTACCGATCCTTCTTCGGCCTCAATTTCCTGCTTGCGCCGGTATTTTTCCTTGATTATCTTGGCATTCAGGTAGCTGAGAAACCTTCATCCTTGACTTCGGGCTTCATCCAGGGAACACCTGCATCCTCCCAGCCCCAGACACCCAATGCAGTCTCTATCATGCAGTCCAGGACTTCCTTGTAGCGCTCTCCTGTCGCCACGTTCACCGCTGCCTGCGAAACGATGAACTGTGATGCAGGGGTGATCATGATCGGATGGCCGAGGTCTTCTATGATACGGATGACCTCTTCCAAAACCTCATCCAGTTTGTCACCGATACCCAATTGCGCAAGCTGGGTTCTCAGGTTCGATATCACGCCACCGGGAATTTGGTGCAGGTAAACGCCGTGGTCGTATTCCAGAGGCGCGCCGATTGGCAGATCTTCCAATTTGGCAATGCAGGTCAATCGTTCCTCGACGATCTTCAGCGCTTCCACATTGCTTATGTTGTGTTCTATACCCAGAACCTTGGCATTGTGCATGGCGTTAAAAATGGAAATATGAGATGACCCGGAAGCCAATGGCGGCACACAGGTGTGCACTCGTTCGACGCCCATTTTCATGGCCTCGACAACGACCAGGCCCTGATAGGTGCTCATGCCATGTGTATGCAATTCAATGGGTACACCCTTGGCTTCTTTCTGTATCGCCGGCAGGAGTGTCCGGATACGATCAAGTGACAACAACCCGCCGGCATCTTTGAGCATCAAAGCCTCCGGCTTGTACTCCATTAACCGCTTGGTGAGATTGGCATAATACTCATCTGTAGTGCGTGGTGAGGGGTAGTAACAAATGGCTGGCATAAATTCCAGGCCAATTTCTCTGGCCATTGGCACCAGCCATGGAAAGCAACGGTCCAGCTCATTTCTGGTATTCGCCAAGGTGAAAAAACGACCTGAACCCGTGTATCGTGCCGTCATGTCGTAAAACATGCGTATCATCAATAGAGACTCGGGTTCGCCGAGCAAATCCAGGCAATCCATGATGACGATACTTTTTTTTGTTCTGGTGATTTTGTTTCTGAATTGCTCGGAGATTTTCCACGGATCCTGGTGGAAGAAGCGAACGAAGAGCTTGAAATTGACGGCGTTGACCGGCAGCTCAATCGTATCGTAGCCCGCCTGATCGAGTTCCGCGGCGACTACACTGTGCATGCCGTACGTCATCCTCATTGCCCACATGCTCTGTGCGCCATCGCGCAGCGTTACATCAGAAAAGCTTACTTGCTTTCCGCTCACGGTTGTCATTGCCATTTGCACAGGCTCTCAGAAATTATATTTGAGCAAGAGGGCTACGGTACGGCCCGCACTCCGGCGCAAGTTTATATCCTTGTCGCCAAATGGCACACTGCCTGTCGCTACACGAAAGCCGCTGTAGACGGTGTAGTACTTGTCAGTCAGATTACGCCCGGCAAGTGTGACCTTCCACGTGTCTTGCGACGACATCACACTCACCGAAAGGTCGTGCGTTTCATAGCTGCTCTGACTATATGTGTTGCCGCTTTCCAGATCCACGCCGGCGATATCGGTGAAATACTTGCCGGTAAAATGCATATTATAGGCGATGTCAAAATTAACACCGTTGAATAACGGCCCGGTGTATTCAAAACCCATATTGCCGGACCACTCAGGTGATTGCGCCAGGCGACGACCATCGAGAACCTGATTAGTCAGTGTATTGGTAAACTTGTCAAACTGGGAGTTATCCCGAAAGCACAGGAGGCGCTCAATGACAGTCCCTTTTACAGGCGTAAGCCATAACAGATCAGCATCAATGCCCTGGGATTTAACCTTACCGGCATTTTGCGTATTGAACGAAAAGCCGCGGAACGCCTGTACCTGAAAATTGGTGTACTTGTAGTCGAATGCGGCGAGGTTCAAGCGCAAGGTGTTGTCGAGCAATTGGGATTTGTAGCCGAGTTCAAAGCCCTTGACTTTTTCAGAGTCGAATACTGTGCCGCCTCCCACCGGCCAACCGTTTGCCTTGTCGATTACGAAGTCGTTGCTGAAAGCGCCATTGCCGTTATCGATGCCCCCCGGTTTGAACGCTTTCTTGTAAGACAGATAGACAAGACTATTGTCCTTGGGCGAATAGTTCAGTACCAACTCCGGTGTAAACGCGTGATCGCCATACTTGATCGGCCCGGAATACCATGTCTCATTGGCCCCGCCCACCACGTCAACCGCATCCGGTACGAGGAAAACAGGCAGTCCTGTATTGTCGTCAAAGCCGTCACCCACACCTGTTGTGATGCCCTGGCCTCCAACCAGCAACGCACTTAACCCCTGGTTCGCATAGGGGATTGTGACGGTGCCGTACACGAATGATGTCCGTGTAATAAGCCCCACGACGGATACAGAGAGCTTGTCCGGTAATTTCGAAATCGATGGAGCCGAAATAGGACGAAGTCTCGGAATGCGTGTAATGTTCCTTGTACACCTCGTAGGTAGAACCTTCGTAGCCGGCGGTATCGGCGGGGAAAAGAAATGCCAGCCCTACATATTGCTCGGCATAAAAATACTGTTTGTGGTTTTCGTAAAAGCCGCCCAGCATATATTTGATCCGGCCGCTTTCGCCCTCCAATCGGAGTTCCTGGCTAAAGACCTTGAACTGATTCAGCGAACCACTCGTTCCGGCTGCGCTGGCGATAAACGTGTAGTTGTCCATGTTGAGATCTTTCAGGTTAAGCCAGCCGGTTGTCGAAACCAGCCGAACAGAATCGTTGATATCCCAGTCGGCCAGCAGGCGTGTATGAAAAGTCTTGTTGTCTGTGTACGGCGCGCCATCTCTCAGATACTTGTCCGTTCCGCCGGAAGCAGCCGCCGTGGCATCGTATATGTCGACCGTTCCATTCGGATTCTCGCCAAGATACGGCGAGGTGCCGATCGTGCCGTCATAACCATCACAGCCATGAACGCAAATTGGCCTCCAGAAGTTCATCGTGCCGTCACTTTCAAACTTGCTGTAATTGATCTTCCAGTTAAGCTTCAGCGAGTCTATCGGCTGCCAGGCGAAGGTCAGTCTCCCGTCATCGCTGGTATAGTTTCGATAGTGATGTTTTACCCCAGGCGCGACGTTTTCCATGTACTCGTCAGTGCCTTTGTGGTGAAAGGCAAGGCGGGCGCCAAAAGTATCACTCAGCGGCCCTGAAAGTACGCCTTCGAATATGGTGCCTTGTTCTTCGAATTCGTAGCCCGCCATGAGGCTGCCCTCGAATTCGGGACCCGGATCTCTCGAACGGAGTGATATAACACCTGCGGTTGCACCTTTGCCGAAAAAGAGCGGTTGAGGTCCCTTGAGAACTTCGAATGAGGCCAGGTCAAAGGCCCCGTTGCTCAGTAAGCGTGCAGTCGAACCCACCACCCCGTCGATATTAAGCGCTGCGGAAGGTTCAAATGCGCCCGCGTCCGCGTATGATCCTATGCCGCGAACGTAGATGGCTCCACCCTGTCCGGATCCTCCTTGGAACATCATCACGCCAGGAACGCGCTCGCCCATAGCCTGAATATTGTCCATGGCAAATTTTTCGAGTTCCGCGCCGCTCAATGCCGTAACGGAAACCGGAACATCCTGAAGACTTTCTTCTCTTTTTCTTGCGGTGACGATTACTTCTTCGAGCATCCCCTCGGCCGTCGCTTGGGCATAAACCGTCCTGACGCCGTCAACACTGAAAAAGGTGGCCATTGCAAGCACGGCAATCAATAAATTCTTTACGGTACAAATAACGGGAAGGATTCTGTGCGCAATCATTTTATATCTCCTGCTGGTTAGGATATTGCTTTTGGCATTAATGCAATTTGTTACTTGCAAGTTCGAATACAGACGCATGGCTGCCATGCTTCCATTTGTCCACCTTCATAATTAACCCACCGATGCCAGGAACTTTTCCAGCCGTTCGTATGCGGAAAGAAAATCTTCCTTGAAATCCTGAACAACGGTTCTGGCCGACAGGGTGTTGTTCATCAACCCCACTCCTTGCCCTACCCAATAGGTAGCCAAAGCGCGGGCGCCCGCGTGTCCCGCATTGGCCAGTTTGTCAATCTTTTCCAGAGCGGGTCCGCTGACGACGGTTTGCAGGGGCATCGGTAAAGGTTCCGGACTCCCGGGTTGTTCCCACGCGTCTGTCCATTCCGAGATTAATTGTCGAGAATGCTTTCCTGTTCTGCTTTTCGAGCGAATGGTGTTGTCCGAGCCAGCGACCAGCAACTTCTCTTTGATAGCTTGAGGCGTCTCGGCCTCGATGGTTGTCAGCCAGACCGATCCTGTCCATGCGCCGGATGCGCCCATGGCCATTGCAGCCGCCATCTGTCTTCCCGTGACAATGCCGCCCGCAGCGAGCATCGGGACATTACCGAAGGGCTTGATCGCCTCAAAAACTTCCGGAATCAACACCATGCTCGATACGGTGCCGCAATGCCCACCGCCTTCCGTTCCGGAAACGATCAGCAAATCCACCCCGGCTTTTACCTGTTTGATTGCGTGTTCCTTGGAACCAACCAAAGCAGCCGCGACAACATGATTGGCTTTGGCCATCTCCAGCATGTATGGCGGTGGTACGCCCAGAGCATTGGCGATCAGCTTTATGGGGTGTCCGAAGGCTACCTTTAGCAGATCCAGAGCGCCTGCATCACTCAGATTGACTGCTGCCCATAGGTATCTGGCCCGGGCCTCGTCATCGATATCAGAATCATCAATCTCATGATTGGTCAACACCGCTTGCACAAAATCCTTGTGCTCAGCGGGAATCATGGCAAGCAGTTTTTCAATTTTCGGTGATTCACCTTTGCCCACCATGCTTTCTGGCACGATCAGATCCACACCATATGGCTTGCCTTGTATGTGCTTATCGATCCAATTTAGTTCGATCTCAAGCTGTTCCGCCGTCATGGAAGCTGCGCCCAATACACCCACGCCACCCGCTTTGGACACCTCAACGACAACATCGCGGCAATGACTGAATGCAAACAGCGGAAATTCAATATCGAACATTTCACAAATCGGGTTCTGCATCGGTTTCGACCGCCGTACGATAATTTGATTTATGGTCGAGAGAGAAGATACCATGACTTCCCACCGGATTACAATTAGGTGAAACTGCCGCCTCCAAAAAAGTAAGGAACAAACCGATGGCCAAGCCTAGAAAAGCCAAACGCCAGGAGATCAAGAAATCATTGATCGTAGACGCAGCTAAACGCCTATTTAGTGAAATCGGCTACGAAAAAACCACGCTAGAGTTGATAGGCGAAGCCGTCGGGTTGACGAAGCAAACGCTTTACTACTACTTCCCCAGCAAGAACGACTTGCTAATGGACGTGTGCCTCACTGCGCCAAAATTGAGACCGGTGGAGACCTTGCGTTGGGGCAGGAAACAGGGTAAGAGCCGTCACGAGCTCATCGCCAGGTACATTGTGGACTCCATCTTTGTGGCTCTGGACGATTTTTCTGGACGACTACTGGTCCAGCATTTGCCTTTCATGAAGGAAAACTCAAAAAAGCGGTTATTCCAGGGCTTGCGTGAGGAACTGGATGAGCTTGAAGCAATCATCAAGGAGGGATGTCGCTGCGGGGAATTTGCTGTTGATAATGCTCGTACCGCTGCGCATATCATCCAGGGCAGTGTCCACAGTCTCGCCTACCACAATTTGCACGACAGGCGACTGTCCGCAGAGAAAATTTGTGACAGCTACGTGAAGTTCCTGCTTGGCGGTCTTTCTCCCCCTGATTCCGTTTCAATAGAACCATCGGAAGATCTTCAAATTCACATCAGGGCAAAAGCGAATGCGCTTTGACAAACTTCAAATGGGAGCAGCGAAATGATGATCCTGGGGGACCTTTTCGACCGCGTCGATAATGTGCTAGACAAAGATGTACCTGCCATGATCGAAGAGGGACGTGAAGGTACGCTGCGTGTCATTTCAGCAGGTGAGCGAAAACGCTGGAGCAACAATCTGGCGCGAGCAATGCTGGAATCCGGCGCACAACCGGGCGACAAGGTCGCTATTTACAGCAAGAACAGATTTGAATACCCGCTTGCCGCAATCGCGGTGATCAAGGCACGCCTGGTGCACGTGAACGTCAATTACCGCTACAAAGACAATGAATTGCTTTTCATTCTCGACAATAGCGATGCAAAAATCGTGTTCTACGAATCCGAGTTTGCAGACATCGTTGCCAGAGTTCATAAACAGGCGAATAAAGTTAAGGTCTACATTGAAATTGGTGACGATCCGGACACGACTAACAAGTGGGCGGCATCCTTCAGGGCATTGATAGAGCAGGGTGATGGCGAACCGCTCGATATGGAGCGGTCTCCAAGGGATTTGCTTTTCGTCTATACCGGAGGAACAACGGGTCTGCCGAAAGGCGTCATGTGGGAACAGTTCCAGCTTTGGAATATGATCGGATTTGACTATTCGGCGCCAAACACCAACGTAATACCCCAATTCCCGAAGGAAGTAATCCTGGACCCCGAAGGGAGTCCCAACAAAATGCTGGTCATTGTTCCGTTCATGCATGGCTCGGGTCTGTACGCTGCATTAAACGCTGCTGGCTATGGCGTTCCTTTGATCATTCTTCGGGCTGCGAGTTTTGATGCAGATCTTACACTGCGAGCAATTGACAAGTATGGCATCACATCAACGACCATTGCCGGTGATGTTTTTGCCAAGCCAATGATAAATGCGCTCGAAACAACGCCCGGCAGATATCACCTGGGCAGCCTGAGGGCGCTGATATCCTCGGCAATGGTTTTCAGTGCGGATAACAAGCGCAAGTTTATCAACCACTGTCCCAACCTGATGATAACCGACATTGTCGGTTCTTCCGAGTCACCACGCTCAGCGATTAGTGTCGTTAGCGGTCAATCCGATGTGGAGATGGCTTCGACAAGAATGAAGCTGTTTCCAGAGGCCAAGGTATTTACAGAAGATTTTCGAGAGGTGAAGCCAGGCAGAGGGGGAAAGGGCTTCATTGCCACGTCCGGCGTGCTGCCTCTGGGATATTACAAGGATGAAAAGAAGACTGCCGACACTTTTTTTGTAATTGATGGTGTCCGCTATTCTAGACCCGGCGACTGGGTTGAAGTCTTTGCGGATGGAACGATCAGATTTCTTGGCCGGGGCAATGTATGTATCAACACAGGTGGCGAAAAGGTCTATCCCGATGAGGTGGAGTCCATCATCAAGTCCTGTCCCGGTATTGAAGATTGCCTCGTCGTGGGTGTCCCCGATTCGCGCTGGGGCGAAGCTGTAACCGCTGTTATCGAGTGCTCAGCGGGATGCAAAATTGACCCCGAACAAATCAGAAAGCACGTACGTGAACGGGTCTCTGACTACAAGGTACCCAAACACGTTCTGTATGTAGATAAGCTATATCGCTCTCCTAGCGGCAAAGCCGACTATCCGGCGATGCAAAAATTTGCTCTCGCTGCCCTGACCAAGAAGGATGGAGGGGTTGAATGACACAAATGGGTCCGGTCTCATTATCGAGAAGCATTACCCGAAATATTGAAGTCAGGACGCTGTTAGTCAAGGTCGCTAGTACGTCGCTAAATGATCGAATACAGGAGCATTATGAAAGAAGGAAAAACTTACGTGAAAACCAGCCGCGAAAATTCTGTTCTGGAATTGTCCCTGGCCGATGATCCTACCCGGAATTCATTATCTGTTGGCTTGTGCACGGACATGTTGGACCATCTCAAACGGGCGGCAAATGACCCTGCCATCAGAGTCGTCATCCTTTCTGCGCGTGGAAAATGTTTTTCCTCGGGCGGCGATCTGAAAGGCTTCGTGGAAAGTGGCGAGGATATCGACAAAAGGGTCGGCAGGGTATTGCGCGATGTCTACAATCCCCTGGTCCGGTTTATGCGCGAAATGCCATTACCAATTGTCGCCTCGGTGCATGCGACCGCGTTTGGTGCAGGTGTCACCTTGGCCCTGTGCGCTGACCTGGTGTTTGCGGCAGAGTCGGCCCGATTCAGTTTTCCCTTTGTTCCCAAGCTTTCAGCGGTACCGGACATGGGCACTTCCTGGCTGCTTACCAGGTTACTGGGGCCCTGCAGGGCTTTCGGGCTTGCGCTGACCGGCGATCAGATTTCTGCTCGAGAGGCGGAGCATTGGGGCATGATCTGGAGAGCGGTACCCGATGAGGATCTTGCAGCAACGGTTAAGGACCAGGCTCTGAATTTGGCCAAGCTGTCGCCCGAAGTTGTGGCGAGGACGAAGTTTGAATTCAATCAGGCAATTGGTAATACCTTTGAAGCGCAGATAGAACTCGAACGCCAGTTGCAAATCGCCTGTTTTCAAAGCAGCGCTGTGCGGGAAACCTTCCGTGCCGTGTTAGAACGCAGGATACCAAATCAATAGCAAACCCCTGATGATGAAAGTTCCTGATCTGGAAAGCGTTCGCATGCATGAAATGATTTCGGTGGCCTTAAATACTGTCGACCCACTCAGTGCCGGCCAGGTAACCTTCCACTACTGCATCCCGCAAATTGCGCGTTCTCGTGGCATCGCCGATCTGATAGTAGGGCAGGCCGGTGGCCTTGATTCTCGCATTGACATCGGATTCGGATACGTAGCCCACGGCAAAAATCAGGCTTTTTGCCGGGATCTTGGTCTGCCGGTCGGCGCTGTTGATGACCACCTCGTCGTTTTCGATATCGGCAGTGATGTCATGCTTGACGACAACGATTCCGTCGTGCACTTCCGAGATGGTCGATTCCATGAACATTTTGACCCCGGCCTTGCGCAGGCGGCCGGTCATGACCCACTTCAGCGTGGCGCCCATGTCGGTAAACGGCTTGGGCACCAGATCGACCAGGGAGACCTCTATATCATCCTCAATCAGCAGGTCGGCGGTTTCACCGCCCACCAGGCCGGCGCCCAAAATCACCACCGGGCCTTCGGGCTTCACCTTTTTCAGTAATACCTCACTGGCCATATAGGTCTGGATGCTTTCTTCGCCCCGGACATGAATTCTCCTTTCGCTCGAACCGGTGGCTGCAACGATGCCGTCGAACCTGGACGTGTCGATATCGGAGAACCCGGTATTCAGCAGCAATTTGACGCCGAGATGATCCATCTCGTATTCGAAGTAATCGATCAGGTTCAAAAACTCTTCTTTGTGCGGCGCGGCGGCGGCCAATTCCAGTTTGCCGCCCAGCCGATCGCCTTTCTCGATCAGCGTCACCTGGTGCCCGCGCAGCGCCAATACGCGTGCGGCTTCACATCCGGCCGCGCCGGCGCCGACCACCAGAATATTTTTCGCGCCTGTCGGTCTTTTTCAGCGGATCTCTGCCCAACTCGGGATTGACCGCGCACTCCATCACGTCGCGCCTGAACGCCATGTCGAAACAATGGCAGCAGGCGACACAGCGGCGGATGGCCCGGTCCTGATTGGCTTTGGCCTTGTTGGGCCACTCCGGGTCGGCCAGCAGCGCACGGGCCATCGTGACCATGTCCAGCTGGCCGGTTTCGATCAGTTCCCGCGCAAGTTCGGGCCCGGTAATGCGGAAATGCGCAGGAAACGGGCACGTCCACTTCGGCCTTGATTTTGGCGGCCAGCGGGACGTAGGCGCCATGAGGTACGCTGGGCCCGATCTGGTGCACCGGTGAATCATGCCAGCCCGCGGTGACGTTGAGCATGTCCACGCCCCATTCGACCAGTTTGACCGCGACGCGGCGTTCATCGTCCGCGTCCAGGCCGCCTTCCATCAGATCGGCCGATGAAATGCGGAACATCAGCGGGTAGTCATCACCGGTTTTGGCTTTGATCGCGTGAACCAGTTCCCTGACAAAGGTCAGACGTTTGTCGAAATCGCCGCCGTATTTATCGCTGCGCTCATTGGTCAGCGGTGACATGAACTGGCTGATCAGATAACCCGTGGCGCCCAGCAGCTCCACCGCATCGAAACCGGCAGTTTTGGCGCGCAGAGCCGCCGTTGCGAAGTTGTCGATAACCACTTCAATCTCGTCGATGGTCAGTTCGCGGGGAACCAGTTTGGTGTAACGGGTGTAGATCGGAGAGGGCGCAACCGGGTGGCAGCCGGTGACGCTTTCCCATGAATAGCGGCCGGCGTGGTTAAGCTGCAGGCTGGATTTCGCACCGTTTTCACGAATCGTGTCGGCGATGCGGGTCAGCGCCGGCAGCCATTCGTCCGTGTCGGCGCCCAACTGGTGTTCATCCTGCTTGCCGGCCATTTCGGTATAAGTAGCGCCGCAGCAGATCAGGCCGGAGCCGCCCCGGGCTGCCCGGGCATAGAACCGGTACCATTCTTCTTCCAGTTCATAGCCTTTGAGGTGGTAGTTCAGAATCATGGCCGGCATGATGATGCGGTTTTTTATTTCCACCTTGCCAATATGAATCGGGGAAAACAGGCCGGGCGCATCGACGCCAACGGCCTGGGGCTTCTTGCTTGTTCTCTGGCTCACCTTTCGTAACTCCGGCTCAGGACAATTGCCAATACGCGTGCCGCACTCAGTATGCCGACCATCCGCCATCGATCGAAATGGTCTGGCCGGTGATGTAACTTGCCGCCTCGGAGGCGAGGAAAACGATGACGTCGGAGATCTCCCTGGGATCTCCACCGCGCTTCATCGGGATTTTTCTGAGGTTCTGCTCCAGGATAGCCGGGTTGGATTCGATATCGCGCTTGGCCATTTCGGTGACCGTGTAACCGGGCGCAACGCAGTTGACGCGCACGCCCTTGCGCGCCCATTCGACCGCGAGCGCGCGGGTCAGTTGTACAACGCCGCCTTTGCTGGCGATATAGGCGGCTATATTGGGAAAACCGCGCAAGCCGAATATCGAGGCATTGTTGATGATGGAGCCGCTGCCTTTTTCCACCATCACTCGGCCGGCGGCCTGGCTGCACATGAAGTAGCCTTTCAGATTGGTGTCAAGGACGGCGTCCCATTCTTCCTCGGTGACTTTCAGCGCTGGCTTGACCAGGTTGACGCCGGCATTGTTGATCAGGCAATCGACCGTGCCGAATTCAGCGACCGCGGCTTGAACCATGGCTTCAATATCGCCGCGTTTATTGACATCCGTCTTGACCTTGATGCATTTCGCGCCGATGGCTGCAATTTTGGCGGCGACCTCTTCGAGTTTATCGACGTTTCTCGCGGCCAGGACGACATTGGCGCCTGCTTCCGCCATGCCAATTGCAATGGATTCTCCAATGCCCTGGCTGGCCCCGGTAACGATGGTGGTTTTACCTTTCAGGCTGAATCGGTCCAGAGTGCTCATAATCGTTCCTCAATTTGGCTGACATTGTGACAATAATCGGCGGCGCTATTTGCCGGTGAATTTTGGCTTTCTGCGTTCGATAAAGGCCTTTTGGCCTTCTTTCAGGTCTTCCATCAGCAGAAGTCCCGGACTCAGCAGATCTTCCCAGCGGTAATCGTCATCGTTACCGCGGTGCATCATGCGGCGGATCACCTCGATGGTAATGGGCGGGCAGGCGGCAATCTGATGCGCAACTTTGAGAGCTTCATCCAGCACGCTTTCCTGCGGCACGACGTGGTTGACGATACCGTATTCCCGAGCCGTTTGCGGCATCGATCATTTTTCCGGTCATCAGCATTTCCGCCAGGTGCTTGCGTCCCATCACCTCGCGCGCGCGCCCCAGCATGATCATGTGTACCGCGCCAAACGTAGCGCCCGGCAACGAGAAGCGGGCTTTCTCGGACGCGACGGCGATGTCACTGACAATCGCGACTTTACAGCCGTAGCCAATTGCGGCCCCATTCACCGCGGCAATGACCGGCTGGCGAACATTTTCAATGGCGCGGAACGCGGTCGCATCGATTTTGATGTAGTCGGAAGATTCCCTCAGGTTCTTGAAATTCAGTTCATCCAGGTCCGCGCCTGCACTGAAGGCCTTTTCCCCCGAACCGGTTATCACAATGGCCCTGATTTCCCGGTCATCGTCAATGGTTGCGAGCAGGCCGGTGAGCTCCCTGTACATGTGGGTATTGCAGGCGTTGAGCTTATCCGGCCGGTTCATCGTAATGATTGCAATCGGGCCGCGCGTTTCATATAGGAGGGTTTCAAATGTTTGGGTCATAATCTTCCTTCAATTTACCTTTCCCGGTCGCAAGGCATAAACGGTTCTGCTATATTATGACCAGCAGTCATAATAAACTCATATTATCGAGAATCGGGCTCTTTTGTCAAATAGGAACAATGCAAGTGCAATAATCGAGGGTCGTGTAGCGGCTACCGGCGGAGAAAAGCAATGTCAATTTTTATGAAAGCAACACTCAAGGTGAAAACTTTTCAATCAACGGAGTTTTTGGAAGCCCTGGAACAGCACCTGGTTCCTTTGATGGAGGAGCAGGGCTGGCGCCTCCACGGAACTTTTGTTCAGCGTTTTGGCTCCATGCAGCCCACCGTGGTCGTCGATCTCTGGGAAATGGAAGACATGGCTCATGTCGAGCGGGTCCTGAAAGACACCAGCTACCGCTCGGATCCGCGTTACCAGGCGGCATGCCGGTACTTGAGTCGGCCGTTCTGGAGGAACAGCTTGAATTCATGCAATTCAAGATGGGAAGTATGAAAAGGTTTTATCCCTAGCCAGCATCTGGCACCAGTTCTCGTAGCAATGCTTATTGCGCGATAAAACCGCCATCCACCACGAGTTGCGCACCGGTTACGAAGCTGCTCGCATCGGATGCGAGATACAGGACGGCGTTGGCGATGTCTTCCGGCTCACCCAGCCGGCCGATCGGGTGCAGGCTCTCGTACAGGGCCTGGGCTTCGGCCGCGCTTTTGAAAATGCCTCTGCTGGCCGACTCCTCCATGCCGGCTTTTACCAGCTCGGTCAGAATCACGCCCGGGTGCACGGAATTGACGCGTATGCCATAGCCCAGCTTGCCGCATTCCACGGCCGCCACCTTGGTTAGCATGGTAACCGCAGCCTTGGCGGCGGAGTAGCTGCCGGCGCCATCCAGGGCAACCATGGCGCAAATCGAGGCCATGTTGACGATGGAGCCGCCACGGCCTGAAATTCCACCGGGCTTCATGGCCCTTATGGCGTGCTTCACACCCAGGAACACGCCATCCGAGTTCACGCTCATGACCCGGCGCCAGGTATCCAGCGGCGTATCCTCGACCATGGTCATGTCTTCTATGCCGGCATTGTTGACGAGGATATCGAGTGATCCATAGGTGTTCACAGCGGCTTCGACCGCGGCTTCCCAATCGGCTTCATTGGCTACGTCGAGGCGGCGGAAAACGGCGGTTCCGCCGGCTTGCCGGATCTCCTTTACCACGCCCTCGGGCTGCTCGGTTTCGATATCGGTAACGACGACTTTCGCGCCCGCTGCCGCCAGTCGATGCGCGCAGCAGGCGCCGATGACCACGACCCGCGCCGGTGACCAGCGCCACCTTCCCATCAACTCTGAAAGGGTCGGAATTCTGCGTCTTCATTCGGGGTGAATCAGGAACAGAACGGTTCCTTCCTCCACCAGACTGTTGCTTTCCGCGCAGATCTTGGCAATGCGCCCCTTGGTTTCGGCCATCACCTGGCGGAAACACTTCATCACTTCAAGCAGACACACAACGGTGTCTTCCTGGACCTCGTCACCGACTTCTACGAACGGGGGCTCCTCCGGGCTGGGCTTGCGATAAAACACGCTGGTCACGTTGGCCGTGATCGGCACCAACCCTTCTTCCGAAATGGCCTCGGGTTCTGCCGCGGCTACGGGCGCCTCAACTGCCGCCGCTGCTTCAGCCTGCGGCTTTGGAGCCGGTATTGCAGCCGGTGTCACACTTGGCGCCCGGGCCTCAACCGCTGCGGCGGAAGCCGCGGCGGGTGGACCAAAGATGTCTCTGCCACCACCGCTGACTTTGCCCTTGGTCACCACCAGTTTCATTTCGCCGGTATCGATATACAGCTCGGTGTCCTTGCACTCCTTGACCAGTGCCAGCACTTCCATCACGTCATCTATGTTTAAAGTCATACACCTGACTCCTTTGAAGATTAATCTCTTTCCTGCCCGTTCAATGGCGCCGATAGTCGAAAAAGCTCTTGCCCTTTTGTAACTGCAGGCGGCTGATATCCTGGTCCTTGCTCAATTCCTTCAGCAACAGCGCCACCGGTTGTTTGCCGGTATACCAGGTTTTGGGTGGCTGGCATTGCTTGATCTCTTCATCCCCTTTCATAATGTGGTACAGCATGAAATCCTCGTCCGAAGCATTGGTCATGCCGTAACTCGCCCGAATCTTGTTAACCGAGCCTTCATCCGCCTCGAGTTCCTTTTTCTTCGCATACTTGGCGGCAATAGGTTTGGCATTGGGGTGGCTCAGGAGCCGGTCCTTGATTTCAGGTTTCATCCAGGGCACACCGGCGTCCTCCCAGCCCCAGACGCCCAATGCGACCTCGATCATGCAATCGAGCACTTCCTTGTAACGCTTTCCGGTTGCTACATTGACGGCGGCCTGCGACACCACGAACTGGGACATCGGGGTAATCATGATGGGATTGCCGAGATCATCGATGATGCGCACCACTTCGTCCAGCACCTCATCCAGCTTGTCGCCCAGACCCAGAATCGCCAATTGATTTTTCAGATTCGAGATCACGCCGCCGGGGATCTGGTGCCGGTAAACGCCGTGATCGTATTCCATCGGGGCGCCGACCGGCAGGCCTTCCAGTTTTGCGATCCGGGTCAGACGTTCCTCGACCACATCGAGCACGTCGGTATTGGTGATATTGTGCTCCAGCCCCAACACCCTGGCGTTGTGCATTGCATTGAAAATGGAAACGTGGGAGGAACCGGACGCCAGCGGCGGAATACAGGTGTGAACGCCCTCGACACCCAATTTCATCGCCTCCACCACGACCAGCCCCTGGTAGGTACTCATGCCGTGCGTGTGCAGATTGATCGGCACGCCCTTGGCCTCTTTCTGAATGGCCGGCAGCAAGGTCCTGATTCGATCCAGCGATAACAATCCACCGGCATCCTTGAGCCAGAACGAATCGGGCTTGTATTCCATCAGCCTTTTCGTCAGGTTGGCATAATACTCGTCGGTTGTGCGCGGGGACGGGTAATAGCAAATCAGGGGTTCAAAATCCAGGCCGATGTCTCTGGCCATCGGTACCAGCCACGGAAAATCACGATCGAGTTCATTGCGCGTATTGGCCAATGTGTAAAACCGGCAGGCCCCGGTGACTCGGGCATTCAATTCGTAGAAAAACCGCACCATCGATCGCGATTCGGGCTCGTCGATCAGACTGATGCAATTGAGTATGGAAATCATGACTTTCGTTCTGGTCAGTTTTTGCTTGAACAAACGCATGATTTCCCAGGGATCTTCCTTGAAAAAGCGCACGCACATTTTCATGAAGGTCGCATGCATCGGGATATCGACATAGTGATAGCCGGCCTGGTCGATTTCGCTGAGCACCGCATCGTACATGCCGTGGGTCATCTTCATCGCCCAAACGCTCTGCGAGCCGTCGCGAAGCGTCACGTCTGAAAACATTACTTTCTTGCTGCTCACGGTTCTGTTTCCTTGTCGGGTCCAGCCTTCACACGAGCCAAGCGCAACCCATATCGAAAATGGCCTGTCCCGCCATGATCATAGCAGGGCGGCAGGTCGTGTCAAAAAGCCTATCCATTGTGAATGGACAATTGAGAAAAATTAGTGATTTCGGTCAGCAAACACAAGGCAGAGTCGATGACAGATACGCTAATTGAGACAATAGGCTGTCAAATGCCCCAGTTAAGCAGGGCTGGCCTAATGGAAATTGTACTGCGTTATTTCACTCATCATGGCCGCGCTGCCCTCGGTAAGCAGCCTGTATATCATGGTTGGCAGGGTAAGCTCGTATAAGGACAGACGGGAATCCGCCAACTGGACGATCTTGATGAAATCTTCGTCACTGGGCATCGAGCGGCGAATATCAGGCTGCAGTTTAGATTCGGGTGCGCACCTTTCGGGCGGGCTGATCGCATGGTGCCCGGAGCAGGACGGCGGCCGCAGCGCGTAAATGGAGCATTGATTGTCCAGCAGAAACGGGCAGGGGATGTTCGCGCGAAAATAGCGCGTGGATAGCGGCCTGGTATCCCGAATCACAAGATCGATTGGCAGCGATGACGACAGCGCCTGGATGCGCCTGCCGTCGATGTCGTCCGCAATGGATTTCCCTTGTTCCTGCCACCGTTCATAATGATCCAGAAATTGCTTCAGCAGGTCTTTTCTTTTGTACAGGTAATCAACAATTACGATTCCCTGGGCCAAAGACACGGTCACGTAGTGATAGCAACAATAAGTGCAGCCTTTGCGGCAGCTGATTGTTTCCCCGTCTTCAGCCAGGGATTTAATCAGTGAATCGAAGGCATCCTCGCGGCTCTTTGTCAGTTGGGCAAGGTACTTCCGGCAGAACTCCTTGCGCCACTCACCATGCGAACCTTTCTTTTCCTTGTCTTCGGTTCTCCGGATCCGCAAAGGAAGTTGCTTCACCACCTAAAAAACTCAACCATTTGTTTCAGCCGTTCCCAGAAAGCCGGGTAATACGGTTGTTTCTATCCATTTGACATTGATATCGCCCTGCGCAAACTCGGGCTGGCTGATCAGGTAGCGAAGAAAGGGTATGTTCGATTTAATGCCCTCGATTTCAAAGCTGGCCAGGGCTGTTTTCAAATTCGCCAGGGCATGATCACGATCGTCACCGGTGGCAATGAGCTTGGCAATCAGCGAATCGTAGAATGGGCTGATCTTGTATCCCTGGTAGCAGTGCGTATCGACGCGAACGTGGTCGCCGAAAGGCACCGCAAAACGCGTTATCGTTCCAGGGGTCGGCATGAAACCATGCATCGCGTCCTCGGCGGTTACGCGGCATTCGATCGCATGCCCCTTGAAATGAATGTCGGATTGTTTCAGCGACAGCGGGTGTCCCAGTGCAATCCGGATCTGTTCCCTGACCAGATCTACACCGGTGATTTCCTCGGTAACGGGATGCTCTACCTGAATTCGCGTATTCACTTCCATGAAATAAAATTGATTTCGATCCCGGTCCACCAGGAACTCGACGGTGCCGGCGTTGTTGTAATCGATGCCTTTTGCAAGTTTGACCGCGGCGGCCGACATTCCGTCCAGCAAATCATCGGCAAGGCCGATTGGCCGCGCCTCTTCGACCACTTTCTGGTAACGCCGCTGCGAGGAGCAGTCCCGCTGGCCCAGGTGGATGATTCTGCCAAAATTGTCACCCAGAATTTGCACCTCGACATGCCGCGCGTTCTGAACGTATCGCTCCACAAACAGCGTTGGGTCGCCAAAGGCCTGCCGCGCCTCGTTGGAAGCCATGTCGAAGGCGCTTTTCAAGTCCTTGACCTGGTGGACGATACGCATGCCCCGGCCGCCACCACCTGCAGAAGCTTTGATCAGCACCGGGAAGCCGATTTTTTCGGCAAAGGCTTCCACTGCCTTGAAGTCGACCAGACCCTGGCTGCCCTCATTGATCGGCACATCGCATTCCGTGGCAATATTTCTGGCGCTGATTTTGTCGCCCAATGAGCGCATGGTTGCAGACCGCGGGCCGACGAAGACGATGCCATTTTCTTCGCAGGCTTTGGGCAGTTCCGGGTTTTCGGCCAGGAATCCATAGCCGGGATGAATCGCATCCGCGCCGGTTCCCTTCGCGGTTGCAATGATCATCGGAATATTCAGATAGCTCAAATTGACCTGGGGAGGGCCAATACACACCACCTTGTCCGCCAGTTTGGCAGGCAGACTTTCTGTGTCGGCTTCCGAAGCCACCAATATCGTTTCGAGATCGCTCTCTTCGCAGGCTTTTATGATCCGGACCGCAATCTCGCCTCTGTTCGCGATCAAAATGCGTTTTCTTCTCATCGTTCCGGCCACTCCATGTAAGTACGTCGTCAGTCCATCATTCGGGGCGAATCAGGAACAGGACGGTTCCTTCTTCCACCAGGCTGTTGCTTTCCGCACAGATTTTGGCGATACGGCCCCCGGTTTCGGCCATCACCTGGCGGAAACACTTCATCACTTCGAGCAGGCAGACCACGGTATCTTCCTGGACCTCGTCTCCGACTTCGACAAAGGGCGGCTCTTCCGGGCTGGGTTTGCGATAAAACACACTGGTCACATTGGCTGTGATCGGCACCAGCCCTTCTTCAGACATGGCCTCGGATTCTGTCGCGGCCGGTGCTGCTGCCTCAACTACAGGTGCGGCTGCAGCAGCCTGCGGCTGTGCTTGCGGGACCGCCACGGGAGCCGCGCTCACGTCGCGAGATTCAACTGGTTCTGCCAGGTTCACACCCGCGGGCTCAAAGAAACCTCTGCCACCGCCGCTGACCTTCCCCTTGACCAGCGAGAGTTTCATCTCACCGGTATCGATATGCAATTCGGTATCCTTGCATTCCTTGACCAGGGCCAGCACTTCCATCACATCGTCAATGTTCAAACTCATTCACCTGACTCCTTTTCCAGGCCGATTGCCGGATTCTCGCAACACTGATGACGCCCGTCATTAACCGCTTTGAGGGCGGCCATACAATATGATATTAACTATTTTCATGGCGCATGACACAGGATTTGCATCAATAAACCAACTACTTGAGACAAAAAATGAGGAAATGCCACATTTAATCCGGCCTGCCTTCAGTTTTTGTCTTTTTAGTGGCAAGGTGATTGAAGTGATTTCAGGTTTCAAGGGCGCTATCCGCCAGATTTCCTGCGGAAGGTTTTGGTAAAGGAGATGACCATGGGCAGACTTGACAGTAAGGTTGGTTTGATCACCGGCGCTGCATCGGGATTGGGAAAAGCAATGGCGCAACGGTTCAAGGCCGAAGGCGCTCGAGTTTTTATTGCTGATATCAACCGGGATTTGGGTGAACAGGTCAGTGCGGAACTGGGCGCCGGCGTGGAATTTCTTTATCTGGATGTGGCGGATGCCGATTCATGGCAGCGATGTTTTTCGGCCATCAAGGAACAATCGGAGCAGCTGGACATTCTGGTAAACAGTGCCGCCATCCTGGTGTTTGACAATATAGAGACAGCAACGCTGGAGCAATGGGAACGGGTTCAGAAGATCAACGGAACGGGAATGTTTCTTGGCTGCAAATACGGTGTCGAAATGATGAAAGAGCGCACAAAGGCGGGCTCCATCATCAATTTGTCTTCAGCGGGCTCCGAGCGTTCATCGCCGGAGAATCTGAGTTATTGTGCCAGCAAGGCGCTGGTGCGCAATCTGACAATTACCGTAGCGCTGCATTGCGCCAACCAGGGATACCCGATCAGATGCAATTCGCTCCATCCGGGAGTAGTCGACACACCGATGATTCGTGGTGATGTCAAAGGGAAGGAACTCGATGTCATGATGGCCGCGTTTGCCGATGTCCATCCTATGGGGCGAACGGCAACCGTGGCCGATATTGTTGGGGCGGCGGTGTATATGGCTTCGGACGAATCTGCCTTCATGACAGGGTCGCCGTTAATTGTGGATGGTGGATATACACGGGCCTAGAACGACTTTTAACGGACATTGATACGGAAGTTGCAACGAGGTAACAGCATGTACTTGACTGACGCCGGCGAAATTGCCGAACAATTTCAATTCAGAAATGAAAACATCGGGTCCTTGCTGCGGGAGTGGGTAACACAACAGCCCGAGAAGGTGTTCATGCATTGGCATCCTTTTTCCGGGGAACCCAGGACATGGACCTATCAGCAGTTTTGGGACGATGTCTGGGCCGTCGCCGGTGGGCTGCAGCAACGGGGCGTAAAAATCGGGGACAAGGTCATCTTGCATTGCGACAACTGTCCCGAGACGGTGATTACCTGGTACGCCTGCGCGCTGATTGGCGCGGTTGCGGTCACCACCAACACCGGTGCAACCGCAACGGAAATGGAGCACTTTGTTTCCAAGACCCAGCCCGTGGCAGCGATTACCCAGCCCAAATACCTGGAATTGGTGTCCAGGTTCAAAGATCGCTTTACGTGGATGGCAGTCACCGCGGCAAACAGTGACGGGAGTGTTGCCGATTCTGCAGACAATCCACCTTTTGAATTATTTTCGGCTCTGCAGGACAAAACCGGGAGCGTGGTGCTGGCCGACTGCGGCGCAATGTCGCCGGCAGGCATCCTTTTCACGTCCGGCACCACCGGGTTGTCCAAGGCGGTGGTTCACACCCATGGCAACTGGTTGTGGTCGGCGACGATGGGGCCTCTGAACATCGATATGCACCACGACGATGTAATGCTGGCCTATATGCCGTTTTTCCATGTCAATGCGCAAATGTGGGCGACCGCCATTGCTCTGGGGGTTGGCGCCAGCATCGTTTTATTGCCCAAGGTGACGGTAAGCCGATTTTGGCCGATTGTTCAGGAATACGGCGTTACCCATATGACCATGATGCCATTGGTGCTCGGTGTCGCCTCAAAGAATGTGCCCAAAGAGCATAACCTGAAACGGATCGGGATGGCCGAACTGTCTGAGGTTTCAAAAGCCTGGCATACCCGTTTCCACTCCATATTTGGTTCCAGCGAAACCGTGATCCACTGCCTCGTATCCAGCCCGCATCGCCACTGGCCGGACCGGGTGTTGGGGCGGACCGTGCCGGGGTACCAGTGCCAGGTGGTCAATCCGGAAACGCGAAATCCAAGCAAACCCGGAGAAACGGGCGAGTTGTGGGTGAAAGGCACCCGGGGCGTTCAGTTGTTTCTTGAATATTACAACGACCCGGAAGCGACGGCATCGGCCTTTGTCGATGGCTGGTTCAGAACCGGAGACGGCATCAGGCTCGGTGAAAACGGCCACCTGTATTTTACCCAACGGCTCAAGGATATGATCAAGGTCGGTGGCGAGAATGTCGGCGTCGATGAAGTCGAAGCGGTCATGATGCAGATGCCCTGAAGTCATGGAAGTGGCGGTAGTGGCCAAGAAAGACCCGGCCCTGGATGAGGTTCCCGTCGCCTTTGTCATCGCTGCCGAGGGAGCAAATCGACAAGAACTCGAAGCCAGGATCCTCGAGCACTGTCGTGAGCATATGTCGGCGTTCAAGATACCCCGGCATGTCTGCCTCGTGGACGAGTTTCCCAGAGCCTTGCTGAACAAGGTGGCAAAGAACAAATTACGCGAGATAGCAGAAAAGCTCTAAACGGCAACCTACAGGAAGTGATGTACGCAGCGCAGGGTTTCTATTTCCCACGTTTGGCGGCGTGGTCACCGAGCAGGTTCACGATGAAGTGTGTGATTTCCTCAGGCGACTCCTTCATGTCCCGTTTTAGCCAATGCAGAAAAACGCCGGCAATCCCCGCGATTTCGAATTCGATATCGTATTGATTGGATTCAGAAACAGGTAGAAACTCCCTGGCTATTCTTCGCCAGACTTGTGAAAACATTTCCATGAACCAGTGGTTCAGGTCCCTGGATTGAGCCAAGGGGTTCAAGACGGTTTGATGCTGTCTCCAGAATCTGAAAGCTTCAAGCAGCAGGATATCCAGGGTCAGAGGTTCTCGATGTAATTTTCGCACCCGCTCACAGTACAGATCGTATCCGTGATCCATTTGGTAGGCGAATACGTTCTTTTTGTCTTTGAAATGACGATAAAAAGTTTGCCTGCCCACACCCGCCTTGGAACAAATCGCAGAGATGGTGATCTTTTCATCAGGCTTTGCGGAAATCAATTTGGAGTAAGCCCCCACGATGGATTCGCGGCTGCAGTCGATTTGAGCTTGCCTGGAGTGACGCGGCTTTGTTCGGGTAGTTTTGGGCATGAGAAGCGACTTACTTTAGCAGTTTCAGGCCTCTGAGTATTAGCGATATTGCGGTTGTCGCTGGCGGGTTGCAAAAAAAAACAAACAAAATGTTTTGTTTTGTATATAATTACAATGTTTGCGCCGGGGCGGCTTTGTCCGGGACATCGATTCGGGGTCAATGTCATATGGCTTCCGAACGCAAGCACAGTGAGCGGGCAGGTGGGCCACCAATTGACCTGAATCAGACAGGTCAAAGGGTTTGCAAGACAGCGCCAGGCCTTTCCGCGTTATATTGAAAAAACGTGCGCGTGGCACACAAGTTCGTTATCAACAGCAACTTACGGAGAACTAAATCATGAAAAAGCGAGAACGTAATTCGCTCATTTCGTCCGGTTCCAGCATTTTGGCCCTGGCCATCTTCGGTGCCGGCGTTGCCTACGCACAGGAGCCCGCACCGGACGACGTGCAATACGCCAGTGGTATCGAGGAAATCATCGTCACCGCCCGTAAAGCGCGAAGAAAGCGTGCAGGACGTGCCGGTGAATGTGTCGGCCCTGGGTGAGCAGCAGATTCGCGAGAAGGACGTGACCAGTCTTGAAAAGCTCGCTGCGATGACACCGAACTTCAACGTCGGGCGCGCTTCGAACGGTTCCGGCGCGCAAATCACCTTGCGCGGCATCGGTACCTCGTCGACCTCGATCGGTATCGAGCAGTCCGTGGCGGTCATCGTGGATGGCGCCTACTACGGGCAGGGCCGGGTCATCAACGAAGGCTTTTTCGACATGGCCAGCCTGGAACTTCTGAAGGGCCCACAGGCGCTGTTTTTCGGCAAGAACGCCACCGCCGGCGTGGTTTCGATGAAGACCGCTGATCCGGGTGAGGAGCGGGAGTTCCTGTTCCGCGCCAATTACGAGTTCGAATCCGAAAAGGCGCTGCTCGAAGGCATTTTCTCCGTGCCGGTCAGTGACACCTTTGGCATCCGTGTGGCCTTGCGCGGCAGCAAGATGTATGACGGCTACTACAAGAACGTCCTGGAGCCGTTCGATTACCCCACGTTTGATATTGCGACCGGTGCCTTGAACAGCCAAACAGCGCCGCCTGCATCCACGAATGCGCCGGGTGAAGAGGAATTTCTCGGTCGTGTGACCATGAAATGGACGCCAAATGACCAGTTGACCGGGACGTTAAAAGTCATGGTGGACTCGAACAAGGTCAACAACTCCTCGTGGGATTACTCCTGTTTCGCCTCACCAACCGGATTCAGCGCACTCACCGGCTATCCTTGCAAAGGCGGGTTCGTGACGCACCAGGCTGATTTTCCGCTGAACATAGCCGCCGATTTCCCCGTGGCCAAGAAGAATGGGTCCGAGTTCAATGACTACAAGTCCAGGGCCGTCACTTTCAACCTGGACTACGTGCAGGACAACGTCACCTGGACCTGGGTCAACAACTGGAACCACAACCACAACGAGTGGGCTTGTAACTGCGATTTCCAGGCCAGTCCGATTACCGTATTTGCCACTGAGGATGCGACCTGGGACGCCATTTCGACAGAACTCAGGGCGCTGACGACGTTCGACGGCCCGTTGAATGCGATGTTGGGTGTGTACTATCAGGACACGCAGCGCGACTTCGATCAGTACATTGCTTTCGCCAATGTCGAAGATTCCAGTCAATCGGCTGCGAACCGCTATATTGCGACGTCCAAAAATTCCAAGACCGACGGCAAGACCTGGGCGTTTTTCGGCCAGATCATCTGGTCGCTGACGGACACCATCGAACTTGACGGCGGGCGCGCGCTATACGGACGAGAAGAAGGACAGCTATTTCTCGCAGCCCTACAACAACGGCGCTGTTACCTTCATTTTCCGCCCGGCCTAAGATCCCCTGGGTGTCGTGACGGCAAATCAGAAGTTCACCAACTGGTCGCCTGAAGCGACAATAAGCTGGAAAGCCACCGACAACGTCATGGCCTATGCGGCTTACAAGACCGGTTACAAGTCAGGCGGCTTTTCCAATAGCGGTATCAACAGCGGCTTCTCCCAAAATCCGACGGCTGACCTGACCTTTAAACCAGAAAAGGCCAAGGGATTCGAGGTCGGTATCAAATCGACGCTGGCTGACAGGCAACTGCGTCTGAACGTCAACGCGTACAGGTACAAGTACCAGGATTTGCAGGTCGATTTCTTCCGCTCAGATATTTTTGCGTTCAATACAGTGACCGCGGATGCCATCACCAAGGGTTTCGAGGTCGCGCTGGAGTATGCACCCAATGCCGCGCCGGGCCTGGATCTGCATGCTGAAATCGACTACAACAAGTCTGAATACGACGGCTCGGCGCTGCCCTGCTATGCCGGCCAGGGGCCGAGTTTGGGTTGTAACCTGGTTGTGAACGGCGTGCCCTACCAGGACGTCGACGGAGCGACGACCGCGGTTGCGCCGGAATGGGCAGGCATTATCGGCGGCCGCTACCAGGTGGAAATGGGTGACAACATGTTGCTTGTCTTCGCCGGTGATGCTCGCTACAGCGACAGCTACCTGGCTTCCGGCTTCAACAATCCCCTGTCGGCAATTGACAGCTACTGGTATTTCGACGCCAGCATCCGTTTCGGCAGCGAAGACGGCCGCTGGGAAGTGGCTCTGATCGGCAAGAATCTGTCGGATGAGTTCTGGGTCAACGGCGTGGTCGATGGACCGTCTACCGGAAGCACCGCCGGCGTTGACGGCGTGCTGGCCGACCAGATGGGCTTTGGCAACCTGCCGCGCACGATAGCCCTGGAGCTTACCACGCGCTTCTAAACGCGGCGTGCTGCTGCTCTGCGGCAGGTGCTCTTGATCAAGGCCGGTGGCGCAGGACGCGCTGCCGGCTTTTTTCTATGTGGCGGGTTTCAGGCCCTTGCGGTGGCAACCACCGGTCAGACAGCCACAGCGCCACCACCTGCAGCCGGTATGCGAATTCAGACGGGAAATGAGGAATAGAAAATGGGAAGATTACAGGACAAAGTGGCTCTGGTGACCGGCGCGGCGTCGAATCCGGGATTGGGCTGGGCGATTGCCCATTTGTTCGCCCGTGAGGGCGCCAAACTGGTCGTCACCGATATCGATGAAACCGGGCTTTCCGCGTGCGTGGCTGAAATCAAGAAGGCCGGCGCCGAGGCTGTCGGCTGGCGCCACGATGTGACTTCCGAGGCGGACTGGAGAGAAACCGTCGATCGTTGTGTCGCAACATACGGCCGGCTGGATGTTCTGGTCAATAATGCCGGTATCGCCCTGTTGCGGCCGGTCGCGGACATGAGCCTGGAAGAGTACGAAAAGCAGATGAAGGTGAATATGACCAGCGTCTTTTTGGGGACCCGTTGTGCGCTGGCGGCGATGCGGTCTGGAGGCGGCGGTTCGATTGTCAATATGTCTTCCGTTGCCGGGCTGATAGGTGTACCCGGCACCGGTGCGTACGCCGCCAGCAAGGCCGGTATCCGCCTGTTCAGTAAAACAGTGGCCCTGGAGCACGCCAGGGACAAGATTCGCTGCAACACGGTGCATCCCGGAGTGATTTGGACCAATATGCAGCAGGTCGCGATCCGCGATAATCCCGCGGTATTCGACATTCTCAAGCAAACCATCCCCGCCGGACGGTTGGGGGAACCTGAAGAGGTGGCCCAGTGCGTCCTGTTCCTGGCTTCCGATGAGTCCAGCTATGTCACGGGAACGGAACTGGTTGTGGATGGAGGTCTCACCGCACAGTAAGCTAACCAAAACCAAAGGATACGATCATGAGTGAACATCCAAATGATTACCGGGAGATAGAGGCGGTGTTGATCCGCTATGCCTCGGCGCTGGACAGCAAACAATACCAACGTTTAAGTGAGGTGTTCACCCGCGAGGCAACGGCGAACTATATCGGTCTGACCGAATGCAAGGGCCTCGACAGCATCATCGAGCTGGTTTCCAGCGTATTGGATCAGTGCGGCCACACCCAACATCTGCTGGGCAATATTCAGGTAGACATACAGGGCGATCGGGCGACAGCCAGTTGTTATTTGCAGGCCATCCATGTCGGTCTGGGCGATTACTCCGATCAGGTGTATACGGTTTGGGGTGAATACCGGGACCAACTGGTAAAAACTGAAGCCGGCTGGCGTATCAGCTATCGGGAACTGACTATGCTCCACGTACAGGGCGATATCGGACTTGCATAGGTTTCCAGGATGACTACATCCTGGACAAATTCACCGGAAACGCGCTCTGCAGCGACTGGCCGGTCACCTTGTTGTAGCGCCGGTCATTCGGAATCAGTAGCTGTACATTGCTGCCTTTTTCCCCGACAGAACCGGGAGTCTCCAGATCCCCCCAGCCGTGGGCCAGGCCGATGGTGCCCGGTTTGATTTGATCGCTGCCCTGGACAATCACTTCGAGCTGGCCCTGGCTGTTGCTCAGGCAGACGTGGTCACCATCCGTCAATCCCTTGGCATCCATATCCGCCGGACTGAGCAGCGCCGGATTGTATGGTGCTTGCGCCGCGCCCAGGGAAGGTTTTGGCCAGTGGTGCAATAGACTTCCGCTATGCGGTAGGTGATGCAGCGAAACTCATAACGTTCGTCAGGCTCATAGCCGCCGGTATTTGCCGTGCCTTCGGTTACCGGCTCAGCCAGAACTTCCTTCAGCTCTTTCAACACCTCCGGATGACCGACCGCAAGGCGATGATCGGGGTGGCCGATCATGTCGGGTATCAGTCCGCCGACCATGGGTTCAGTCTCACCGAAGATCTTGCCGCTGGGATACTTGCTGATCTCCTCTATGGAGATGCGGGAATTGCGATTGAGCGCCTGCATCAGGGCTTTGGACGTCGGGCGGCCGTTTTCATCCACTTCGACATCCAGACCAAGATCCAGGCCAAGCTGCCGGGCTGTTTCCCAGAAGAATTCCCATTCGTCGATCACACCCGGAGGGGGCGCCACCACCGCATCCGTGTACTGCATGAAAGGCACCGGGAAGAAGATGTTCATCAATTTCGGGATATCCGCGCGCTCGAACGGGTGCTTGACGCCAAATACATAATGGGCATGGCGTGCCGTGGCGGATTCAAACAGGTCCAGGCAGACCAGCAGATCGAGACGCTTCAAGGCTTCGAGGGTCTTGTTCGCATCGGGACACACCAGCGCGGGATTTCCGCCGTTGACGATTAGCGCGCGAATCTGCCCTTCGCCTTCGGTGAGGATTTCATCGCTGAGGGTATTGGTGGGCATTTCGGCATCGCCGAACATGCCGGTAATGCCGGGAATGCCGCGCGCCCTCGATTTTTCGCCGGTGAATGCAGGACGCGTGAGGGGTTTGAGTTTTGCCGGCAGTTCCCGGGTCAGCGGGCCATGGACGCGGGCAAGGCCGCCGCGGCGGTCAAGCCGTCCGCAAATGGCGTTGAAGGTCATCACCAATTGGGTGGCCAGCAGCTGGTGGGCCGCCATGTGCAGGCCGGTGCCGGACTGTGCGGCGCCGCTCGCGGCAGTCGCAAAGACTTTCGCGCCCTCGACGATCTGGTCCGCGGGTACGGCGCAGCGGCGTTCCGCGTACTCAGGCGTGAAGAGCTCAAGCGCTTGGCCGAGTTCGGCAAATCCGCTGCAATACTTGTCGACGTAGTCCTTGTCGTACCAATTATTTTCAATGATCACGTTCAACATGGCGGCCAGCAAGGTCGCGTCCTCGCCGGGTTTGACCTGCAGGTGCACGTCCGCCCTGCGGGCCATTTCGCTGCGCCGCGGATCGATGACCACCAGCTTCATGCCGCGCTTTTGCGCGTGCTTCATCCGCGTCGAGGGGTTGGATTGCGCCATGGTAAACTGGTGGGAAACGACCGGATTGGTGCCGACGAACATGGCCACCTCGGAGTGTTCCAGGTCGGGCACGCCGAAGGGCATGGCGCCGCCGTAAAGCCGCGCGGCCGCTACCACGGTGGATGGGGAATCGATGGTGAAAGAGGTGTAATTGCTGCGCGAACCCATGGCCCTGAGCCAGCGTCCCACCATCCAGGGCCCGCTGTTGGCCGAGCGATGGCCGCCGCAACCGGTGTAGACCGCAACCGCATCGGGTCCATGGCGGTCGATGATCTCACGCAGCTTTTGAGACACCTCATCCAGTGCCTGTTGGGTGGCAATGGCCTGTAATTTGCCATTAACCCGCTTGTCGGCGCCCAACAACCGGTCCGGATGGTACAGCCGCTCGATTTCCGCGCGCCCCTTGGGGCAGGTGTAGCCTCCCGAAATGGGATTGTCGCGATCGCCGCGAACGGTAACCGCCTTGCCATCCCTGACATCCACCTCCACTCCGCAGAACACATGGCAGAAACGACAGAAGGTTTTGTGGGTGGTGACCCCGTTGTCAGCAGTCTGCTTGCTCATGATCAATTTCCGTCAATGCCCGTCTGAGTTCTTCATTTATATTACCACTGTTACAAATTTTCCTTTGACCGCTTCTGCATAACCGGCATCCGGCCTGGCTTCGCCTTACTGATTTAGCCGGGCGCGAATATTTTCCTTGACGGCACCAGCTACGCCGGCGCGTGTGGTGTCCGGTCAAGTGAGCAGGTTCTTTTGAACGGTTTTCGCCTCGGGCAATGGTATTCTGTTCACTCTCGTGTTGGAGGGTCCAAGGGCCCGAAATTCTGAAAGGCCGCATGACACGTGATTTGGCGGCAAAGTATTTGGAGGCAACTATGTATTTAACCGACCCGGCGGAAGTTGCGCGGCAATTTCAGTTCCGCGACGAAAACATCGGCACATTGCTCAAGCAATGGGTGGACAAGCATCCCGACAAGGTTTTTTTTCACTGGCATCCGTTCGAAGGCGAGGGGAGGTCCTGGACCTATGGGCAGTTCTGGCAGGACATTCATGCGGTTGCAGGCGGTTTGCAACAGCACGGCATTCAATTCGGCGACAAGGTCATGGTGCACAGCGACAACTGCCCGGAGATGTTGATTGTCTGGTATGCCTGCAGTTTGATCGGCGCGGTTGCCGTCACCACGAATTCCGGCGCCACGGCGACGGAGCTTTCCTACTATATCGATCTTACGAAACCGGTTGCCGTGGTTACCCAGCCCAAGTACAGCGATTTGCTGATGGGGTTCAAGGATAAATTCCGCTGGCTCGCGGTTACTGCCACCAACAACGACGGCAGCGGGGCGGGTGAAGCCGATGACGCATTTTTACCGCTTGCATCGTTCTATGCGGAACAGGATGTGGTCAAACCGGCGCAATGCGATGCCCTGACCCCGGCCGGCATCGTGTTTACCTCCGGTACTACCGGGCTCGGCAAGGCGGTACTGCATACTCATGGCAATTTGTTGTGGGCGGCAACGATCGGACCGGTGAACACCTTTTTTACGTCCGAGGATATGTTTTTGACCTATATGCCGCTGTTCCACGTCAATGCCCAGATGTGGGCAACGGCGATTGTATTGGGCGTCGGCGGCTCGATGGTGCTTTTGCCCAAAGTGACGGTCAGCCGTTTCTGGTCGATAGCGGTGAAATACGGCGTGACCCACATGAGCATGATGCCGCTAATCCTGCAATCGGCAAGTGGCAGTGTTCCCGAAAAACATAATCTGAAATACCTCGGACTGGGCGAATTCCCCAAGTTGAATGCCGTCTGGAGGGCGAGGTTCCACTCCATTTACGGTTCCAGCGAGACCATTACCCACGCCATCTGCAGCAATGTCCACCGTGACTGCCCGGAAGGCGTGCTGGGCAAAACCGTGCCCGGCTACCAGGTGCAGGTGATCAATCCCGAAACTGGAGAAGTGTGCAAGTCGGGTGAGTCCGGAGAACTCTGGGTCAAGGGGGCAAGGGGAATACAGATGTTTCTGGAGTATTACAATGACCCCGAAGGCCACGGAATCTGCTTTTGAGGACGGATGGTTCAAGACCGGTGATCTGCTCAAGGTGGGTGAAAACGGCTATATGTATTTTCTCCATCGATTGAAGGACATGATCAAGGTCGGCGGCGAGAACGTCGGTGTCGATGAGGTCGAAAAAGTGATTCTGCAATTGCCCGAAGTCAAGGAAGTTGCCGTGGTCGCCAAGCAGGATCCGGCTTTGCAGGAAATCCCGGTGGCCTTTATCATTCCGAAAAAACCGATGGAACACGATGCGCTGGAGAAACTTGTCCTGGATCATTGTGGTCAACATCTTTCCCGATTCAAGATTCCGCGTATCATTCGGGTGGTGGACGATTTTCCGCGATCCTTGTTGAACAAGGTCGCAAAAAACAAGTTGCGTGACATTGCAGACAAACTGTAGCAAAGGAACGGGAACATGGCTGACAAACAGGTAGCGTTTTACGATACGACGATGCGCGATGGCGCGCAAAGCGTGTGGGCAATGCGAATGAGCTACGGCGCGCACGAGGCGATCTCGTCCGAACTCGACAAGGCCGGTTACAGTTATATCGAGTTGCCCGTCAATGCGGTCCACGCAAAAATGCAGATCCGCTTTTTCCAGGAAAATCCCTGGGAGATTGCGCACCTGTTCGGCAGGGAAATCACCCGCACCAGGAAGAGCCAGGTCATCATGGATTGCCTGGACATGATGGGGGAATCCGATCAACGCGCGGTGGTCAAGATGTATTACCAGATGACGGCCCGGGCCACCGGTGCTGCCCGCATGTTCTACATGGCCAATACCAGGAACGAGCTCGACCGTTATTTTCCCTGGGTGGTTCCAATCGTCCGGGAAATGGGGCTGGAGTTCCAGCCGTGCATCTGTTACTACCCTTCTCCGCGCACTACCGATGAGTACTATGCCAAGCTGACCAAACGACTGGTGGAAGAGTACCAGCCCGAAGCGCTGTGGTTAAAGGATGCCGGCGGCCTGCTCTCGCTGGACCGTATCAGAACGCTGCTGCCGGCCATCCAGAAGGAAGCGAAAGGTACTCCGATTGACCTTCACACCCACGGGATGAGCACCTACCAGGGCCTGGTGGTGGTCGAGGCGATGAAAATGGGCGTCGACGGTGTTCATACCTGCGTTCCGCCCCTGGCTACCGGCTCTTCCCATATTTCCATTTTCAACGCCATGCATAATGCCAAGGTTTTGGGACTGGGACACAACATCACCAATGTGGAAGCGCTCAAGGTGGTCGAAGAGCGGCTGAACCGCATTGCGAAACTGGAAAACCTGCCGGTCGGCGCGCCGCTGGAATATGACCACGGCGTTTATTCCCATCAGGTTCCCGGAGGCGTTATCTCAAACCTGAAGTCACAACTGACCCAGTTGGGCATCGGCGACAAGCTGGATGAGGTGCTCGAGGAGGTGGTAAGAATCATCGAGGACCTGGGCCACCCGATCATGATCACCCCGGCGTCCCAATTCATCGTCTCGCAGGCCGCTGTCAATGTCGCAACCGGTGAACGCTACAAGGAAGTGCTCGACTGCATGATTGAAACGGCGCTAGGTGTCTGGGGCTGGGAGGACGCTGGCGTTCCGTGGATGAAGCCGGAAGTCAAGGACCGTTTCCTGAGCCACCCCAACGCGAAGAAACTGAAAGAAAAATACGAAAGAAAGCAGGCAATCGAAGCCGAGGAAGGCTCCATCGAAAAATTGCGCAAGAACTACGGCATGACCAATGCTTCCGATGAAGATTTCATGCTGTACCACATCATGCGCGGTGACTCCGAAATCAAGAAGATCCAGCCGCCAAAGCACTATTACACGGGTAAGGAACCATTGACGCTGTTGCTCAAAGAGCTAAGCAAGGACCGGGATATCAGCCGCCTGCAACTGCAGAAGGGCAAGGTTTACGTCGATTTTCGGCAAAGCTGACCTGACCAGCGAATTGTTTGCTGACGGCAACAATGTGAAAGCGGGCCGCAGAACCCGGTTTGCTCTGAGCTTGTAACAGGCCAAAACAGCGGAGAGGCCGCTCGGCCGTCCCGGGACCCAGGAAGCTGTTCCTATATTAGCGCGCCAGCCTGCGCATAGATGTTCGCCACGCTGTCCGTCAAGAACTCCATGATGCGCTGTGTGCGCTGTTTCTTGTTCGATTTCATATGGCTGAGCATCATGCCGGTGAGCATGAACAAAGCGGCATCGTGGACCACTTCGAGCTCTTCCCGCCCTGCCCAGGGTGAGAACATCTTCTTGACGCGCTCAATGAAGCTTTTTTCGAAATCCTGCTCCAGTGGTTCCAGCACCTGTCTGAGTTCCTGATCCGTACGTGAGGCCATCAGGATTTCCTGATAGGCCAGGGAGGAGGGCAGCTTTACGTACTTCCAGGCTTCGCCAACGGATTGCGCGATTTTCTCCCTGCTCATCTCACGCAGCGGAATGCCGATGGCCTCCATCATCTTCCCGTATTCGGACAAGCGCTTTTTGTGCAGGTATTTGATCGTCGCTTTGAGCACCGCCTGGCGGGACGGAAAATGGTGCATCATGGCGCCGCGGGAGACTTTGGCGTACTCTGCAATCAAGGAGGTCGTGGTCCGGGCATAGCCGTAATCAATGATGCATTGAATGGCCGCTTCCAGTATGGTCCGGCGTGTATTGGCGCTTTTTACGGCCTGCCATCCCTCTTTCTTGCGTTTGGGTTTAGGCAAATCCGCTGACTTGCTGACGGCTGAATTGGTCAATTGGTTCTCCCTCTCATGGAAATTTCGAACTGGCGCTCACTGCTCATCAGTATATAGTGAAAGCCGGTGAGCTAAAAATAATCTTGATTGTTTTTTGCTATCATTCGTCTGTCGGCGCCTGCGGAATCGGGCTAGCCGCAGGAAAGTTGTACCTTTGCAGGCAGCGGCAGTACCATGTTTGTCAGAGAATGCCCCCGGCGCCAGCACCAATCTGTTTATGATGACGGCAAGCAAATATTCAGGGATTTGTTTCGACAGGTATTGAAAAAATGCCCCAATTTGTCTACAGTATCAACATAAAAAAACAATTCTGATGGTTTTTTAGTATTCAGGAGCAATCGCATGATCGAAACACACAAGTCCTTTTGCAGATTCTGCCACGTATTCTGCGGTATAGAAGTCGATGTCGACAAAGACAAGAATCGTGTGGTTGCCGTCAGACCGGATCGTGACAACCTGGTCTCGGGAGGTTATACCTGTCGCAAAGGACGCGCCGAAATGGAGCGCATCTACCACCCGGATCGCCTGAAGTCGAGCAAGAAGCGGGTCGGTGACGACTTTGTCGATATCGACGGCCAGCAGGCGCTCAACGAAATTTCCGCCAAGCTCCGCGACATCATCGACCGCCATGGCCCCGACGCCGTAGCGGTCTACATGGGCGACGCCTGTCACCGCATGTCGGCCTCGGGCCCGTGGTTCGTGCGGCGCTGGCTGGACGCGCTCGGTTCGAAAGGGTTCTACACCTCCTTCACCGTCGACTCGCCCAGCCTGGTGGTGGCCCTTCAGCGCCTGTTCGGCGCACTGATGCCGTTCAGCAAGCTCGACATCGAGCATGCCGACGTCATCATGTTCGTTGCCACCAACCCGGTGCTTTCCCACCACCTCACGATGCCCCAGTCCAGCCCCAGCAGGCGCCTCGCCGACGCGCAGAAAGGAGGCGCCAAGCTGATTGTGCTCGATCCCAGGGTTACCCAGGTTGCGCGCAAGGCCGATGTCCACCTGCAGGTAAGGCCAGGTGAGGACGCCACCTTGCTGGCCGCGATGATCAAGGTAATCCTGGATCGCGGGCTGCAGGACAAGGAATACGTGGCCGCCTTCGGCAAGGGTGTCGAAGAATTGCACCAGGCCGTATCCGAGTTCGATCTGGACTATGCCTCGCGTCGCACCGGTGTGCCCGCCAAACTGATCGAGGAGGCGGCCGTCATGTTTGCCAGCGCCAAAACCGGGGCGGCTACCAGCGGCACGGGTCTGCATATGGCGCGCCACCAGAATCTGACAACCCAGCTGGTGATGACCCTGAATGCGCTGTGCGGGCGCTACGACCGCCGTGGCGGCATGGTGGCGATGCCGGGCGTGCTGGCCCCGCCCCTGCCGGAAAATTCTGGCCCCATACCGATATCGCTGCACCCCGGCGCGACGACGCGAATTCGTGGCCTTAAGGCGATCTCGAGCTGGCTGGGTTATGAGGAAATGCCCGCCAATGTCATTACCGACGAGATTCTGACGCCGGGTGAAGGCCAGATACGGGCGTTGATCGTCACCGGTGGCAATCCGGCGCTGGTCTTCGCTGACGAAGCAGGCACCGTCGAAGCGCTGAAGAGCGTGGAATTGTTGGTCGTCAATGAACTGTTCATGTCCGCCACGGCCAAATTTGCCGACTACGTGCTGGCCTGCCGGCATCCATTCGAGCGTACCGATGTCCCACGGCTGATGGATAACTATTTTCCATTCCCATACATGCAGTACTCAGAGGCGCTGGTGGAAGCGGAACCCGGCATGTTCCAGGAATTCGAAATTTTCTGGGAACTTGCCCGCCAGCTCGGGATCGATCTCGACATCCCCGGGATCTCGATGGAGAAGATGCCCACTGCCGACGAAATGCTCGATGGACTCAATGCCGACGCACGAATTCCGATGAGCGAGATTCGCAAGTACCCGAACGGTCATGTCTGGGGTGATAAGGAATCCAGGGTTGGGCATATACTGCCGAACATGATCGGCTACCCGGACAAGCGCATGCAGTTGGCGCACCCTGAGGTTGTGGATGAGCTGCGCCAGGTGCGCACCGAATTCTGGTCGGACGACGCCGGCTACCATGCTGACGAAAATTACGGCTTTCGGATGATCACTTATCGCATCGACGACGTCTATTGCACGCAGGGCCAAAACATGCCCTCCTTGCGCAAACGCGCTCCCTACAATCCCGTGGTAATGAATCCGGAGGACCTCGATGCTCTGAACCTGAAAGAAGGCGATTCGGTGATCGTCAGGAACAGCTTCGGTGAGTTGGAAGGGCTGGTGGCGCGGGGTGCAGACCTGCCTCGCGGCGTGATCGGCATCGCGCATGGTTGGGGCGATCCGTCCGAGAAAGGTGGCGCACGGGAGAAGGGCGTCAACGTACAGCGTCTGATCGACGACAACCGGGATTTCGACCCGATTACCGGTCTTGCGCAGCAGTCGGCGGTGCCGGTTAATGTCATTCGCGCCGCATAGGACTTGATTCTTTGAACAAGCAATGCTCGGCCGCAACCATGCCAACCCCATGATAGGAAGGCAGGAAAACGCATCCAATGGGGTGCCGGGCCTCAAGTTTGTCATGTCAGGGGGCCATTGCGCGGAGCCCTGACCCGATGACGGAAGCCAACGCGACAACCGATGCCTCGAAGGACGGTGATCAGGGCCGGCGGCTGCCCAAGGTCGAGCGGCTGGACAGCGTCGTCATCCGTTTTGCAGGCGACTCCGGCGATGGCATGCAGCTAACCGGCTCGGAGTTCTCCAAGTCGGTGGCCGGCGGCGGCTACAAGTTCGTCACCCACCCGGATTACCCGGCGGAAATTCGGGCGCCCGCGGGCACACTGTACGGCGTGTCCGCCTACCAGGTGCAATACTCCAATAAACCGGTGTTCACCTCCGGTCAGGGCCTGGACGTGCTGGTGGCGATGAACCCGGCTGCTTTGAAAGTCAATCTGGCTGATGTCAAGCCGGGGCGAACGGTCGTGGTCAATACCGATTCTTTCACCGCGTCCAATCTCAAGAAAGCAAAGTACGAATCCAATCCGCTGGACGACGGTTCCCTGGACGGCTACCTGGTGTTGCCGATCAATATCTCCACGTTAAACGCGGCTGCACTGAAAGACAGCGGTTTGTCGCGAAAAGACACCGACCGGTGCAAGAACTATTGGGCGCTTGGTTTCATACTGTATTTGCACAATCGCTCACTGAATGACGAAATAGACAATGTCCGCAGAAAATTCGCCCGTCAGCCTGAAATAGCAGAAGCCAACGTCATCGCCTTGCGCTCCGGCTACGCCTACGGCGATGTGTGTGAAATGTTCGAATCCACTTATGGCGTCAGCGAGGAAGTGGAGGTTTCCCCCGGCACTTATCGCAGCGTAACAGGCAACTTGGCAACGGCGATGGCCATGCTGGTTGCCGCTGAACTAACCGGGCTCAAGGTGTTTCTGGGATCATATCCGATCACTCCGGCGACGGACGTCTTGCACAATCTGGCAAAGCTGCCGAACTTCAATATCACGACGTTTCAGGCCGAAGATGAAATCGCAGGGATCTGTTCCGCGGTGGGCGCCGCGTTTGGCGGGGCGCTGGCGGTAACCACCACTTCCGGTCCGGGTATGGCGCTGAAAACCGAGGCAGTCGGCCTGGCGGTGATGACCGAGTTGCCACTGGTGATCATCGATGTCCAGCGCGGCGGCCCCTCAACCGGGCTGCCGACAAAAACAGAACAGTCGGATTTGCTGCAAGCGGTCTACGGCCGCCCGGGTGAATGCCCGGTGCCGGTGCTGGCGGCACGCTCACCGATCGACTGCTTCGAAACCGTGCTGGAAGCGTTTCGCATCGCCACCAAATACATGACCCCGGTGATCGTTCTGTCGGACGGCGGAATCGCCAATGCCACCGAAGTAGGGGCAACACCCAATATCGGGAAGTTGCCGCCGTTCGAGGTCAAGTTTCGCACCGATCCGGAAGGCTATCAGGTCTACGAGCGCGACGAAAACCTGGCGAGGGCCTGGGTGCGCCCCGGAACACCGGGCATGGAACACCGTATCGGCGGGCTGGAGAAGGACTACCTGAGCGGGGATGTATCTGTCGACGGCCCCAATCACGACCGCATGGTGAGGGTTCGTGCCGCCAAGGTGGCCGGTATCGCCAAGAGCTATCCACCGCTGATCATCGAGGGCGACAAGAACGCGAGGCTGCTAATCGTTAGCTGGGGCGGCACCTATGGCTCCATCGCCGAAGCACTGCGTAATTCTGCCAAGGCCGGCAAGGCCGTGGCGCATGTTCATCTGCGGCACATGAACCCTCTGCCCAATGACCTGGGTGATATCATCCATCGGTACGAAACGGTCCTGGTCCCGGAAATCAACCTCGGCCAACTTTCTGTTCTGTTGCGCAGTGCTTACCTGAAGGATGTTGTGAGTTTCAACAGGGTCGAAGGTAAACCGTTGCGGGTCAGCGAGCTTTGCGACACGATTGCCAGACTGGCATGAGAGGAATCCTATGAGCAGTTCGATCAGCACCAATGGCAACAATCTGGGCGCCTCGGAAACCGGAGTCCAGCCAATCGCATTGAACAAGAAGGACTTTGAAACCTCTCAAGATGTCCGCTGGTGTCCCGGTTGTGGTGACTACTCGGTGCTGAAACAGGTCCAGGTGGTATTGCCGAAGCTGGGGATCCCGCGAGAAAACTTCGTTTTCATTTCCGGTATCGGCTGTTCCAGCCGCTTCCCGTACTACATGGAAACTTACGGAATTCACGGAATTCACGGCCGCGCCCCGGCGATTGCCACTGGACTGAAACTGTCACGCCCGGAGCTATCGGTCTGGGTGGTGACGGGCGACGGTGACGCTCTGGCTATTGGCGGCAACCACTTCATGCATGTGATCCGCCGCAATGTCGACCTCAACATCATACTGTTGAATAATCAGATTTATGCCTTGACCAAGGGGCAAGCTTCTCCCACCACCGAGTTGGACAAACGCACCAAGACTTCGCCCACGGGCTCTGTTGACCGGCCGGTTGACCCGGTCGCGCTGGCGCTTTCCCTGGGCGCCACTTTTGTCGCTCGTGCTGTTGATATCGACCAGGAAAACGTGGTTGATGTTCTGCTGCGGGCAGCGGCTCACAAAGGCACATCTGTTGTGGAAATCTACCAGAACTGTCATATTTTCAACGATGGTGCCTTCGAATTGGTTTCCAACAAGAAACTGCGGGATGATAACCGCGTGTTGCTGAAGCACGGCGAGCCCCTGATATTCGGCGCGCAGCGGGACAAAGGCATCCGCATGAACGGCCTGAATCTGGAAGTGGTTCCGCTCGTGGAGGGAGGGTACTCAGAGAAAGACCTGATCGTCCATGATGAGAAAGCCGGCCAAACGGGAATTGCGTTTTTGCTGTCGCAAATGCGTGCTCCCCATTTTCCGGTTCCCATGGGTGTATTTCGCGCGGTCGAGGAACACAGTTACGAGGAATTGGTCGCAGAAAAACAGGAAATGGTTTGGCGCAAGAAGGGGAAGGGTGACTGGGATCGTCTCTCCCATAGCGGTGATTATTGGGTGGTCAGATGATGCGAATTGATCGCATTGTGCTTGCGAGTCTGAGGAGTAAACAGATATGACATTCGTTGTTGGCGAGAACTGTATCAAGTGCAAATACACCGACTGTGTCGATGTATGCCCGGTCGACTGCTTTTACGAAGGCCCCAACTTTCTGGTCATTCATCCCGAAGAGTGTATTGACTGCGCCTTGTGTGTGGATGAATGTCCGGTCAATGCCATTTTTCCAGAAGACGAATTGCCGGAAGAGCAGCATGAATTTCTCGCACTGAATGCCGAACTTGCGCAAGTTTGGCCAAATATCGATGCGGCCAAGGACGCCCCTCCCGATGCCGATGACTGGGTCGGGGTCGAGGGCAAGCTGCAATACCTGGAGAAATAGATTCCCAACTCGATCCAGCCAAGCAGCGGGAAGCTGTCCCAACTCGCCAACCACCGGGTACAGTGAGCGCTGCACTCGGAGCAGGATTCGATGTCGACGAGGTGAATTGATGCGAAGCATCAAGAGAGGGCGCTCTGGGGCATGGCTAACACCCGCTTGAGGGGCTGCATCCAGTTCATGGGGCGATGGGTTTGCCGCGGTCGATGGTGCTGCGTGACCGGTGTGGAGCCGGTGTTTGGAGATCGGTGCAAAAACACGCGCGACGGCTTCTCTCCCTAGCTGCTAACACGAGCTTGCTGCATTTTATCCCCTCGCCGTTCAATGGGGGCATTTGGAATTTTCAACTTCCCAGGTAATTCGGGAACGGCAATAGCGCTGTTCTGGCGCACAAACACCTGCAAATCCGCATTCAGATATCCGGGCTTATGAGCGATAGCGCACTGAACCAAATGGCAAGAGCAGTCAGAGTGTAGTGTGAATTCCGCCTGTTTTTGCAGTTGGAGATTGGAAAGGTTTCCTGAAAATAACCGTACAGACACATAAGCGGGGAGCCTGCCATGGCGAGATTGATCATCTTTAATGAAAAATGAACGCACCAGCTTTGCTGCGATAGCACCGAAACTCTCATCATGGGCTGCGGTTCTGGCGGTAGTGGTGGGCGTGTTGGTACTGGTCGGCTGGACATTCGAGATAGAGGCGCTGAAGAGCGTGTTGCCGGGATCGGTCACGATGAAGGCGAATACCGCCGTCTGTTTCATTCTGATCGGGGTCGCGCTGTGGTTGGCTATCCGCCGAACTGCTACACCAAACAAGCAACGCTCGTTCTTCTTTTTACACCGCGCGCAATTTTGCCTGTTGCTGACCGGTTTGATTGGTCTGCTGTCGCTGGGTGAATATATCTTCGACTGGAATCCCGGCCTGGACCTGTGGTTGTTTTACGAGCCGAGCGGCACGGCGGGCACATCGTATCCGGGGCGGATGGCGCCGGAATCGGCCTTTTGCTTCGTCCTGCTGGCTGCGGCATTGTGGATTGCCAGTCGTTCGCACAAGCCCCGCTGGGCTGTACTCGTGGCGGTTAATTTCGGCCTGCTGGTGACAGCCCTCGCACTGGCGGCGACACAGTCCTATTTAACCCCGGCTCTCGGCAACTTTGGATGGTTTGGCCTTACCATCATGGCCCTGCACACGGCCATACTGTTCTCGATGCTGGGCATGGCCGTCATTGCAATTAGCTGGCGGAAGGAGGACCTGGCATGGTCGATCGGCAGGAATGCCTCGGCGGCGTTTGCCTGCGGCATGACAGTGCTGGTGCTGATCGGTTTCAACACCAGCAGAAGCCACTTCTGGATTCAGGAACTAAACCACCAGATAGAATATAGCGAACAAAGTGTGCGTGGCGTCTATGACCTGTTGGCCGATGTGATCGATGCCCAGAACCACATCCGTGGCTACGTCATCACCGGCGACGAACGATTTTTGAAATCCTATCATTCGGCTAAAGCAGCCGCCGACACGAGACTGGACGCGCTACGCCTGGACGAACCTTTGCCTGATCACCAAAAGCATCTCGGCGTGCTCGAAGCGCGGATCATGGCGCAGTTCCAGTGGATGCAACAATCCATCGATGCCAGACGAACCGGCATGACCGATGCTGTCAGCAACAACATGATCCAACACGGGGAAGACTTGGTGGACAGCCTGCGCATCACAGTTGCCCAGGTTGAAAACGAGCATGCGCAGCTCATCGGGGAATTGAAACAGCAATCGGAAAGCGTATCCCGGCTCTCCTACACCATCATCTCTGTCGGCACGCTTGCCAACCTGTTTGTTTTTCTGATTGTGATACTCACACTCAACCTCTCCATCAGCAGGCGCAAGCAGGCCGAACAGACGGCCATAGACGAAAGGAATTTCCTAAACACATTGATCGCAAGCCAGCCGGACATATTCTACGTGCTTGACCGGACCGCGCGGTTTATCCGCTGGAACGACAAACTTAGAGACGTGCTCGGCTACTCCGACTCACAGATTGCGGCAGCCCATGCACTGGACATTATTCACGAGGCGGACCATCCGTCGGTCCTCCAAAAAACCCGGCAAGCTTTTGAACAGGGCACGGCAACCAATGTTGCGCGCGTCGTCACAAAGACGGGAATACGCGACTTCAGTCTAACGGCTTCGCGAGTGGATACTGCGAAGGGCGCATATTTGGTCGGCGTCGGTACCGACATCACCGAGCATAAGGCTGCCGAGCTTGCATTGCAGAAAAGTAAACAACAACTTTCGGAAGCACTGACGATTGCCAGGATAGGTTATTGGGAATATGAATATTCAACAGATGAATTCATATTCAATGACCAATATTATTTGCTGCACGAGACTACCGTCGAGGAAGCGGGGGGCTACCGGATGTCCTCAGCGGATTTTGCCAGTCGCTACCTCTTTCCTGAAGACGCACACAACGTTGAGCAACATGTTCGATGGGCCTTTGAATCCCGGGATCCGGATTATTGTGGCAGGATCGAGATTCGCCTACTAACCGGGGCAGGAAAAACTATCTGGGTGGACATCCGTTTCAGAATCCTGAAGGATTCGCAGGGCAACACAATTCGGATGATCGGCGTCAATCAGGACATCACCGAGCGAAAACTGGTGGAAGAAAAAATCCGTCAGCTCTCACTGGCGGTGGAACAGAGTCCCAGTTCCATCGTTATCACCGACCTCGATGCGATTATCGAGTACGTCAACGAGGGCTTCGTCAAAATCACCGGATACAGCCGTGCCGAGGTTATCGGAAAAAACCCGCGCATACTGCAATCCGGTAAGACCTCGAAGGAAACCTATCACGATATGTGGGCGCACCTGAAACGCGGCGAGGTGTGGAAAGGCGAACTCATCAACCGGAGCAAGAATGGCAGCGAATACATCGAGTCTGCACTGATAAGCCCGGTGCGTCAGGCCGACGGGAAAGTGACCCACTATCTGGCGATCAAGGATGATATTACTCAACTCAAGCAGGCGCAAACTGCAGTGCTCGAGCTCAACGAAGAACTGGAAAACAAGGTGGCGGTGCGCACCGCCGACCTGGAGCAGGCCAAGCTCGAAGCCGAACAAGCCAACCGTACGAAGTCTGAATTCCTCGCCACAATGAGCCACGAGATACGCACGCCGATGAATGGCGTGATCGGTATGCTCGACGTGTTGCAGCAAAGCAATCTGAATGGATCGCAGACAGAAGCGTTTAATATCATCCACGACTCGTCGTTTGCCTTGCTGACCATCATCGATGACATTCTCGATTTTTCCAAGATTGAGGCCAGAAAGCTACAGCTCGACAGCGTGCCCATTTCAATCGCAGATGTGGTGGATGGGGCATGCGAAACCATGAACCACATGGCGGTGCAGAAAATGGTCGAGTTGACGCTGTTCACCGACCCGGCCATTCCTGTAACCGTCATGGGCGATCCGGGACGGTTGCGCCAGATCCTGGTCAACCTGACCAATAACGCGATCAAGTTTTCCAGCGGACAGGAGCGGCAGGCTAAGGTATCGGTGCGCGCGCTGCCGTTGGAAGACGATATGTCTGATGGCAGACCTGATCAGGTGATGGTGGAATTTCGCGTCACCGACAACGGCATCGGCATGGATAAAGAAATGCAGGCGCGACTGTTCAAGCCTTTTTCCCAGGCCGATTCCTCCACCACCCGGCGTTTCGGCGGCACCGGGCTTGGGTTGGCCATCTCGCACCAATTGGTCGGCATCATGGGCGGCGAAATCAGGGTGCAGAGCGAACCGGGCAAAGGCTCGGTGTTCAGTGTGCGCCTGCCATTCAAACGCGTACCGGAACACCTTGATGCGGGACAGGCCGCGGCCCGGCACGTCGCAATTAAAGCGGATATGCAAAATCCCGATCTGGTCGCAGGACTGCCCTGTCTGGTGGTAGGTGGCACAGGGGAATTGGCCGATGATCTCGCCACCTATCTTGTCTCTGCGGGCGCGCAGGCCGATCGGGTGGCGGATCTGTCGGCAGTCAGCAATTGGATCGCCAGCCATCCACCCGGCCTGTGCATCGTGGTCATCGACACGGCTGCCGCCAACCCGCCGCTGGACGAGTTACGCGCCGCTGCTCGCGCCCACCCGGAACATGAAACCCGCTTCGTCGTCATCCGTCGCGGACAGCGCCCGGAGCCGCGTTTGGGGGATGCCGATATTGTATTGGTGGATGGCAATATACTTACCCGCAAGGCGTTATTGAAGGCAGTAGCCATTGCAGCCGGACGCGCTGAAGAGCCTGACCGCGTGAGTCGGTCAAACGAGGTCAAAGCGACACTTACGCCACCGTCACGTGAAGAAGCACGCGGGCAGGGCCGCCTGATCCTGATTGCCGAGGACAACGACATCAACCGGAAGGTCTTCTTGCAACAACTCAGGCTGCTCGGGCTGACTGCCGATACCGCCAAAGATGGTCGCGAGGCGCTGGAGATGTGGCAAAGCGGAGATTACAAGCTGCTGCTCACCGACCTGCACATGCCGGCGATGGACGGCTACGAACTGACTACCGCCATCCGCGCCAGTGAAAGTGCTGCCAGCGAAACCGGCAAACCACGCGCACCTATCATCGCTATCACCGCCAATGCCCTCAAGGGCGAGGCCGAACACTGTCGAGAAGTCGGCATGGATGACTACCTGAGCAAGCCGGTGCAACTGTCCACTTTGAAAGGGATGCTGGAAAAATGGCTGCCTGTTGCCACCTCTGATTCGATAGCAAACGAGGATATAAACGCCGTTCGGGCTGCAGGTAGCCATACCCGTCGACGTGAACGTGCTCAAGGAGCTGGTGGGCGACGACGCAGCGATGATTGCGGAGTTCATGCATGCCTTCCGCATCAGCGCAGAAAAAATTGCCACGGAGCTGCGCACTGCCTGCACGGCAAGCGATACGGCAGCAGTTGTTGCGACGGCTCACAAACTAAAGTCTTCGGCACGCTCGGTGGGCGCGCTGGCACTGGGCGAGTTGTGCGCCGGGGTGGAGCAAGCAGGCAAGGAAAAACAAACTGCAGAACTGGCCGCGTTGCTGCCCCGCTTCGAGGCGGAAATGTCCGCCGTCGGCAACTATCTGGATTCGTTAGATGGCCTCCATTTGGAGCAAGCATGAAGAAAAGAAAAAAACCAGGCCGAATTTGCTCAAGCCAAGTGCGGTTTGGGATCGTATGGATTTGAAGGAACCTCTGATTAATTATGCACGGAGCGCGTTGCCGGCGGTCATTGTTTTGGCTGGCAGGCCCGTTCAGCGTTGCGCGGGGACCGTTATCGATCAAATTCCTTCGAACTTATGAACTCCGGTACACAGTCTTTGCCGAGAATTTGCCCGATCACGTACCTGAAGGTCTCAAATATCCGCACTCTTTTGTCATGCCCTCTGGCGACGCAGAGCTGCAGGGAAAAGATGTCGAAGAGCGATATCAGAACCTGTGCAGTTTCGTGGGCATGGGGTACGTGAACAAGATTTTTTTCCTTGCCTTCCTGTAAGACGTCTGTCAGCAGTGGTGTAAAGCTTTTTGCGCCAATCTTTGTTACCTGTTTGTGCATGGCAACATTGTTATCGTGATAAATGAGCTTCCAGATGGCCTGGTTGCGATAAAAATCATCGTGAAAAATGCCAAGCATGGTCCTGATTCGCCACAATACATCTTGCTCCTTCTGTTTATGCACGGCGAGCAGTTTTTGCCGGGTATCGCTGATCAGTTTGTCGCTGACCGCGATCAGGATGTCCTCTTTGGAGCGGAAGTGATAGTAGTAGGTGCCTTTGGCCAGATTCAGGCTGCCGATAATCTGGTTGACCGTGGTGTTTTCATAGCCTTGCTTCAGAAAAAGCTCTTCGGCAACAACAATGAGTTCGTGCCTGCGCTCCGTCGCTGCGGCCTTGGATAATCTGGGCATGTGCTCAGCCTTCGGTTGCCGCTTTCAGTCCCGCGATGACCTGTGACAAGCCGAAGCGAAGGGTTTTTTCCACGGCCGCTTGCCTTTCTGGAGTTGCCTGAACCTCGGCATGATAATCGAGGCGGCAGCCAAAAGGCCCCGTTGCCGTGACAACACCTTTACCCGAGTAGGAAATAAGGCCTGGTACACCTTCCCCCACAATCGAAAGCCCATAGGTTTTTGTGTCGTCGTCGATAAAATCCAAACGTTCGCTCAGCGGCGTTGGCACGCCAACGTAATAAATGTGTCTGACCATGCCCGCGCCCCGGCCCTCCTGTTCGACCCGATCGATTTTGATCGGGCTGTCTTTCCGCCACCAGGCCTGGATATTTCCAAAGTCTTTCAAGAGCCCCCAGATTCTGTCTGCGGGTGCATTGATTACTTCGCTGAGCGTAATTTGCGACATCGTAAAATTCCTTAGTTGCCTTCGCCAAATTGTTTTCGCAGTTGAACCTTCAATACCTTTCCCACGGCATTGCGCGGCAGTTCGGACACCCGGAACCACCGCCGCGGTATCTTGTAACCCGCAATCCGCTGTCGCAGCCACGCCTCCAGCTCTTCCGCCGCAGGGGCATCGTCCCTGAGGACGCAACTCACGACTTCGCCCCATTTTGGATCCGGTAAACCAATGATTGCCGCATCAGGCAGCGCAGGGTGATCGCCAAGGGCCGCCTCGATTTCACGCGGATAGATGTTTTCGCCGCCGCTGATGATCATGTCATTGCGCCGGTCGATCACGTGGAGAAAGTTGCGTTCGTCACGATAGCCCACATCGCCGGTATGGAACCAACCATCGACCAGCGATTCCGCAGTCTTTTCCGGATGCCCCCAGTAGCCGGTCATCAAACCCGGCCCGCGCAATATGATTTCGCCGGTTTCTCCATTGGGAAGCTGCTGGCCTTCGTCATCGATAATACGAAGTTCATAACCTGTCGCGTCACAGCCTGCGGAAGTAAGTGCCTGGATGTCGTCCGGGTCATGGTCCTGTGCTTTCAGCATGCAGGTACTGCCGGCTTCGGTCATGCCGTAGTGCTGTTGGAAGCCACAGGAAAATTTGGCGATGGCCCTTCTCAGCAGCGACGGCTCAATGGGCGAGCCGCCGTAGGTGATCAGCTTGAGCGGGGAGGGGTCATAAGCGCCAATATTTGGAGATTCGAGCAACATCGCTATCAGAGTCGGCACGCCGTTGGTCGCGGTAACGGCTTCTTTTTGCATCAGATCCAATGCCGCCTTGGCATCGAATTTTGGCAGCAGGATGCAGGTGGCGCCGCGAAAAAAATAGGCGCAAAAAAGAAAGCTTGAAATGTGAAAAAGAGGCAGATTCTGCAGCAAAACTTCGTCTTGCCCAATCTCCATTTCCAATGCATTGCCAATCACGCGCGCGGAAAACGCCATGCGGTCAATCGTGGCACCCTTGGGGTGACCGGTGGTGCCGCTGGTATAAAGTATCAGAGCATTCAGACCACCATCCGTCGGATCAGCTTCCGGGTCCGGTGCGGCAGAGCCAAGTAGTTGCACGTAGGAGTTCACAACGCCGTTTTCCGCTGTCGAAAACAGCCTTTTCACACCGCAGCTCTCGCCTATGCGCTTAACCGCTTCGGCATAGAGCTCACCCCCGATAAACGCGGCGGGAGCGCAGTCGTTGACGATATATTTCAACTCGGGATCGGTCAGTCGCGAATTCAAAGGTACCAGAGTGAAACCGGAACGCAGGCAAGCCGCTTGCAGCTCAATGTATTCCAATTCGTTATCAGCCAGCAGTGCGATCCGGTCACCGGGGAGCAATCCCTGGGCTCTGAAGGCAGCCCCCAGGGATGCTGCTCGTTCGTGCACCTGCTTGAATGTCAGCCGCTTGTCACCGCAAACGACAGCGGTTGCGTCAGGCTTTCTCAAGGCTGAGCCATAAACCAGGTCGATGTAGCGCTTGATGGGTTTGTGCACCATCACTTCAACAGCGACCGGGCGATCAGCCGGCGTTGAATCTGCGTGGTTCCACCGCCTATGGACCAGACCCTTGCGTCCCTGTAGTACCGTTCTATCGGGTATTCCATGGTGTACCCCGCGCCGCCAAATATTTGTATCGCATTGGAGGTATGACGGTTGACCGATTCAGATGCGAAGGCTTTAACCATCGATGCCTTGTCAACGTCATATTGTCCCTTCTCCATCATGGTCAACAGGTCGACCACCATGCAACGGGTGGCGTATATATCCGTCGCCATTTCGGCGATCATTTCCTGTATCCCCTGGAAGCTGGCAATCGGAACGCCGAACTGAATACGATTTTTCGCATACTCAATGCATGCATCCATGGCAGCTTCGGTAACCGCGGCACATGCCACGGCGACGGTTACGCGTTCGAAGGAAAAGAATTCGATGGTTTCGATCAAACTGCGGTCCTTTGTGCCCAGCAGATTTTCTTTTGGGACCCTGCAATTATCGAATGCAAGCTCGACCGTGGGGGAGCATTTGTTACCCAGTTTCTTCATGGGTTTGCCGGCCTGGAAGCCGGGTGTATCGGTCTCAAAAATCAATGTGCTGATGCCTTTCGGCCTGGAATCGGGATCGGTGACGGCGACCACGCAAATGACGTCCGCGACGTTACCATTGGTTATGAAGATCTTGTTGCCGTTGAGCACATAGTGATCGTCGCTCTCGACCGCCCTGGTCTTGATGCCGGCCACATTGGAGCCGGCGTCCGGTTCGGTGAGCGCGATTGCGCCAATAAACTCGCCACTCGCAAGCCTGGGAAGGTATTTGTCTTTCTGCTCTTTGGTGCCGAACATATCGATCCAGTGCTGGCAAAAAATATGGCCGAAGGCCGAGGTATTCATCCCGGCACAGCACTTGGACAGTTCTTCACTGATGATGACGGTGGCGAAAATGTCTCTGCCACCGCCACCATACTCTTCAGGCAACATGGTGCTCAGGTAGCCCATTTCCATGAGTTCGCGAAATATTTCTGCGGGAAAAATGCCCTGCTCGTCGAACTCGATGATCCTGGGCGCAACCTGAGCGAGGTATTTTTTAAGGCTGTCCCGAATTAATCCGTGCTCTTCGCTTCGTTCGTATTGCACTTTGGTTCTCAGGACCGGTCCAGCTTGCGATAATCGCTGGAATAGTGGGCAAAGTTTTCGGGGTAGACAATGCCGGGTTCCGCCGAGCAGACGATGGGAATTGCCTGTATCAGGATCACCGCAGTGGCGTAATAGCCGGCGGTTGTGGGGTCATCGCCCCGATGCAACAGGTCATGCTCTACCGACGCCATGATATCCATTTGCATCGTGACTGAAGCGGGCTCGCCTTCGACGATGACGCGGTAGTGGTCGCCGCGCTTTTCCACCGGACAATTATCGCCAACGTAAAATATTTCATCCAGGTAGAAAAACGGTTTCCCGTCGACAATGCCGGTCCAGGTATGCTCCCAACAGACAATTTCCCCGGGCCGGATGGTCAAACCCGATGCATCCAGATACAGATCTTCCGTGGCGGCGGTAAACGACGATTGAACATCGATGCGATCCAGCTCATGTCCGAGAATCTGGACTCCCTGCGCTACGGCAGGGTAGTAATACGGCTTGCCGGCTCCCTGTTCGATTTTATGGATAATCTTTTCTGCCTTTTCGATGGTCATGCCCATCGTGCAGGCTTTCAGCATCAGTTCATCGACATGACTCAGATTGAAGTATTCCTGGGCGCGGACATAGTCAATTCTGTTGGTGAATGAAGTTAGCAACGGCGCCATGCGTTCGCATAACCAACCAGGATTGATGCCGGTGCCGTACAGGCTTACGCCGCCTTTTTGACAGGCATCATTCAGCATCTGCACGAACGCGGAACCGCGTAACTGCGGAAAGTGATAGTTGGGCGCAGCGACGACATTTTTTCCGGATTCGAGCAAACTCACGACTTCCTTGTTTCTCGGGCTGTCGTCCATCATGTTGGTGCCGCAATGAATAACGCAATCGGCCTCCATGTCGAGAATGGCTTGTTGGTCAGTCGTCATTTTCACGCCAACCGGGGCAATGCCCAACATCTCACCGACATCCATACCGTTCTTTCTGCCGCTGTAGGCAAGCACGCCCACCAGTTCAAACTCGGGCCTGGTCAGTATCTCTTTGATCACTGCAGATCCCAGAAATCCTGGCGCCCAGACGATGACTTTGTAAGGCTCTTGACGCATGCTGAATATTCCTTGAAAGCTATTATGACTTATGGTCAGAAAACAGGGAAAGTATAGTCTTTGAACAGTTCAAAGTACAATAGCCTATTCTTAAAGGCCTCACTAATTGGCGGATAATCAGTATGATGAATCTACAATCACTATTTTCTCTGGAAGGCAAAACGGCCCTGGTCACGGGCGGTTCTCGTGGCGTCGGCGCGATGATTGCGGAAGGTTTGGTGGCAGCGGGCTGCCGTGTCTATATCTCTTCGCGTACGTCCAGTGACTGCGAACAGACTGCCGAACGGCTTAAAGACTACCCGGGTGACTGTCTGCCGCTGCCCGCGGATATTTCGTCTATGGAGGGAATGGCAGCCCTGGTTGAAGAACTGTCGAAGCGGGAAAATGCCGTCGATATACTGGTAAATAATGCCGGGACTGCGTGGGGTGAGCCGTTCGAGAAATTCTCCGAGAAAGGCTGGGACCGGGTGATGAACCTGAATGTCAGATCCGTATTCTTTCTGACCCAGAAAATGATGCCGCTGTTGAAGCGGAGGGCCACTGCCGAAGATCCCTCCCGGGTGATTAACATCACATCTATTCTGGGCGCCAGGTCCGATCCGATGATGGCCTATTCCTACTGCGCCAGCAAGGCGGCGCTGGCGCAGATGACTAAAAATCTCGCGCATGATCTGGCCAGGGACAATATCACCGTCAACGGCATCAGCCCGGGGTTTTTCCCCAGCCAGATGACGGCACACATCATGGCGGACGAAAAGGCCAACAAGGAGATGCTGGGCAAGGCCCGCTTCCAGCGCTATGGAAAAGCAGAGGAAATTGCGGGATTGTCGATCTACCTGTGCTCCAGGAGTGGCGCCTACGTAACAGGTGATATCATTCCCGTGGACGGCGGATTGCTGTTGTCCAGTTAAGTTAACATGCGGCTCGTACCTGACCTGCTGTCCTATGCCTGCGTCCAGGCGCCTGGGCATCCCGCGGTAGTTGCTGCAGGTCGAAGCCTTACTTTTGCAGAACTGAACTCCCGCGCCAACCGCCTGGTAAGCCTGTTCCGGGATTTTTCGTTACAGCCGGGTGATATTGTCGCCCTGCTGGCCAAAAGTGAACTCGAATATTTCGAGATTCATATTGCGGCTATCCGGATGGGACTGGTGTTGATGCCGCTGAATTTCCGGCTGGCATTGCCTGAACTGGAATATATCATTAGCGACAGCAGGCCAGAGTTGCTGATCTGCGGCGAAGAGTTTTCTGAAATCGCAGCCGCGCTCCAGGTGGGCAGAAAGCATGTCCTGGGGTCTGATTATGAATCCCTGGTCGCAGCGGTACAGCCGGCAAACGACACGCATTGGCTCATTTCCGCCGATGCGCCGTTTGTGATTCTCTATACCAGCGGCACCACGGGCCGGCCCAAGGGCACGATCATCAGCAACCACGCATTATTTGCCCGCGTCGCCTGCAATTTATTTGAATACCAAATCAGCGCCGAAGACCGGTTCCTGATGTGCCTGCAACTATTCCACATTGGCTCCATCAACTGCTTTAGCCATCTCTACGTGGGTTCTACCGTCGTCCTTATCAAAGACTTCGATCCCGAACACGTGCTCGAGCTTTTGCACCGTCACCGCATCACGGTGGCGCTTTGGGTACCCACCATGATCAATATCATAGTCAACCTGCCTTCAGTGGCTAAGGCTGATTTCACCAGTTTGCGCTTGGTGGTCTACGGCGGCTCGCCGATTCCGCCGGTGACCCTCTCCCGTGCGGTCGACTTGATGGGCTGTGGATTTCTGCAAACCTACGGGATGACCGAAACCAACGCCATTACCTTCTTGCGCCCCCGGGACCACGATCCGGTAAACAAGCCACAGCGTTTGGCCAGCGCCGGGACGCCCGGCCTGGGAATGGAGGCACGGGTCGTGGATGAGCGGGATCGAGGCCGTGGACACGGGCATGCGCGGGGAAATTGTTTGCCGGGGCCCCTGTCTGATGGATCAATATCTGAATCTGCCCGCCGCCACGGAAGAAGCGATGCGCGGCGGCTGGATGCATACCGGCGATGTGGGCTATCTCGACGCGGAGGGTTATCTATACGTCACGGACCGCAAGCAAGATATGATCGTCAGCGGCGGAGAGAATGTCTATCCGCGTGAAGTTGAGGATGTGCTGTTTGAACATCCCGATATTCTCGAAGCGGCAGTCGTGGGTTTGCCGGATGAAAAATGGGGTGAGCGGGTGCACGCGGTTCTGGTGCTCAAGGCAGGGCGTACAGCGGATGCAGACAGCGTGATTGATTTTGCCCGCACCCGTCTCGCCGGTTACAAGGTGCCAAAGACCATGGAGTTCATCGCAGAGCTGCCGAAAAATTCCGGCGGGAAAGTGGCGAAATATGAGCTGCGCAAATCCTGGGCACGCGAAGGATAGCCGGGTATGACCCTCCTGCGCGTTCTCGAATCGATTGAAAATGCGGGCCGCGAAATCCGCAACAGGGTGGTGCGTACCGCCCATGCCAAGGGTATCGGGCGGGGCAGGATGTCTGATGATTTGATTGCCTGGCACTGGGCGCCCGCCTGCGGCGGCTGCGCTGGCATGATTTTAGTCACAGCTCCAGGTATTCCTTTAGAAATTTTGCATTAAAACAAACTACAATAAATCTGACGGGAATCGAACCTGGTGTTTAGCGCGTAATCGAGAGCAATTATGAAACAACTTTCTCCGGTGGATTCGTTCTTTGTCTACAACGAACGACCCAACACTCCACTGCATATAAGCCCCATCATGATTTACGACCCTTCTACTGCAGAAGGCGGGGTTGTGAGCTTTCAGGATGTGCTCGAGACTTTCAGATCGCGATTGCAATTGTCCCCGGTGTTCCGGCGCAAGCTGGTCAAGGTGCCGTTCAACCTGGACAATCCCTACTGGGTCGAAGACAAGGATTTCGACCTGGAATTCCATGTACGTCACACCGCAGTCCCCAAACCCGGGGACACGCGCCAACTCAACAACCTGCTGGCCCGCTTGCACAGCCGGCCGTTGGACCTCGCCCGGCCACCCTGGGAAGCCTATGTAATCGATGGGCTGGACCATCTTGAGGGGTTTCCTACCGGCTGTTTCGCAATGTATTTGAAAATCCATCACTGCGCCATCGATGGTGCAACGGGCAATCAAATCATCGAAGCCTTGCACGACCTGACGCCGGTGCCTGGTGACTTTAGAAAAGAGGATCGCTGGCGGCCCGAAGAAACCCCCGGCCAGCTGACTTTGCTCGGCCAATCCTATGTCAACCTGCTGAAGCAGCCCGCAAGGATTCTTACCCTGATCAAGCATACCGTCGATTCCCTGAACCTGCCGGCAGAAATCGGGCAGAAGAAATCCGAAATGGAAGATCACGAGATCAAGGAAAAAACCCGCTTCAATTACCCGGTATCCCCTCATCGCGTGTTTGGCGCCATGCACGTGGAGCTTGACCGGCTGAAAGCAATCAAGAATGCGGAGGGTAATTGCACGCTGAACGACGTGGTATTGTCGATCGTTGGCGGCGCCTTACGCTACTATCTGGCCGACAAGGACGAACTGCCCGAATCTTCGTTGATCGCCGGGGTGCCGATCAGCACGCGTGCAGCCGAAGACGTCAACGCCACCGGAGGAAACTCGGTTTCCGGCATGCGGGTCAGCCTGCGAACCGATATTGCCGACCCGGTAAGCCGCCTGATCATGATCAATACCGACGCCGTTGCCTCCAAGGTTTATGCCAACGCAGTGGGTGCGCAAAGGCTGGTGGACATCGCGGAATCCATTCCTTCAAGTATCGCGGCCCTGGGGATGCGCATCATCTCAGCCACAGGCCTCAGTTCCCGCAATCCAATCATACACACCGTGGTGACCAATGTTCCGGGGCTGCAGGCGCCCATTTACATGTGTGGCGCCAAAGGACTGTTGTGGCTCGGAGCCGGCCCGGTTCTGGATGGTATGGGACTGTTCAATACCATCAATAGCTACAATGGGATTGTGAACATTGCCTTTGTCAGCGATCGCGGCATGATGCCGGATCCGGAGTTTTACACCGAGTGCATCAAGAAGTCGTTCCGCGAGTTGGAAAATGCGGTGCTGCGGCATCCCCCGGCAAGCAAACCAAAAGCCACGCGCAAGAAGAAGATCGCGCGCAAAAGCCCGGTCAAGAAAACAAAGACAAGCAAAGTAGCAAGGCGCAAATACCCGGTCAAGAAAAAAAAGTCAAGCGAAGCGGCAAGGCGGAAAAGCCGCCAATGACAGGCAATGTGTTTGCTCAAGGGAGGCTTCAGCCGATACTTCGGTCTTTTCCGGCCCAGTAGGGTTCACGCAAGGTGGTTTTGAGAATCTTGCCTGAAGCGTTGCGCGGCAGGGCGTCCACAACTTTCAACTGCCGCGGGATTTTGTAACCGGCAATCTTCTCCCGGCAGAACTCCAGCAATTCATCCTGCCTCAGACTGGCGCCCTGCTTGAGCGCCGCAACAGCGAGCAGCGCTTCGCCATATTTCTCATCCGGAATGCCGATGACCGCTACCTCCAGTATTGCCGGGTGCCCGCTGAGGACATTTTCCACTTCTGCCGGGTAGACGTTTTCACCACCGGTAACCACCATATCCTTGATTCGATCGCGTAGAAATGCGTAACCGTTTTCATCCTGATAGCCCGCGTCACCGGTGAAGACCCAGCCGTCTTTCAGTGTTTTTTGTGTCTCCTGCGGGAGCTTCCAATAGGAAATCATGTTGGTGTCGGATTTGACTGCAAACTCGCCAGTCTCGCCGGTAGCCAATTCCTTGCCCAACTCATCAAAGACCTTGATACCCACTCCGGCCATATTGCGCCCGCAAGAACGCAGCAAATCCGGCTGCCCGGACAGGGCCGTCTGGTGATCATTCCAAGTCAGCGACAAAACCCCGCCACCGGTTTCGGTTTGCCCAAAGTACTGTACAAACTCACAATCAAAAACCGATATCGCCTCACGCAACAAGCCTTCTGAGATCGGGGAGGCTCCATAGGTTATACACTTCAAGCGGCTGAAATCGCGCCGGCGGATATCGGGCACGTTGTGGATGAGCGCCTGAATCATCGCCGGCACCATAAAAACAGCGGTAATACCATCGCGCTCAAGTGCATCCACCACAGCAGCGGGATCAAATGCCCGGTGCAGAACCACGCCGCCGCCGGCCATTAACGCAGTCACGGCCGTCCCCAGCCCACCGATGTGAAACAAGGGTGCAATAATCAGATCGCGGGTACCGGCATGCGGCCTGTTCAACAATCCTGCACTATTTTGCACGGTGAGACTGAGCAGGTTCCGGTGGCTGATCAGCACGCCTTTGGGCCGGCCGGTTGTGCCACTGGTGTAGAGTTGCAGGACGGCATTGTTGGGAGTGAGCGATTGCAATGCGCCAGGGGGCGTGGCGTCGCAGCTCTGAAGCGCCTCTTTCCAGCCCCTCGCTTCTGACCTGAAGTTGCTGTAGACCTCGATACCTTCGATTCTGGCCGCCAGCTTTTCAGCTTTGTTCAGGCTGCCGGCATCGGTGACAAGCAACAATGAAGCTTCGGCATCCCTGACGATGTATTCCAGCTCGTCGACAGCCAGCCTGAAATTCAGCGGCACCAGAACAATGCCGAGCTGTCCCGCGGCAAACAACAGCAAAATATGATCGGCCGAATTTTCTCCCAGAATGGCTATGCGATCGCCGGCTGACAAACCTTTGGCGTGCAGCAGGTTGGCAATCCGGTCGATATAGGTATTGGCGGAGGCAAAGCTGAAATTTCTGCCTTGCTCACTTACCATCAATTCATCGCCAAAGGAGCGGGCGAAAAAATGAATGAGTTGATGTGTCAACATGTGAAACCCACTCTATTCAATCAATGCTGATTTCTCAGATCGTTACGAGGAAAGGAGATACATAAGCAGCTAGCTGGCCAGCGATTGATTTGCCGCCTCGTCATCGTAGTCCAACCCGCTCAGCGCCATTGATAATTCCCGGCGCTCAAAATCTTCAAGCAGCTCGTCGAGGATACGGCCAATTTTTGTACAGTTGCGTATGGCCTCAATTTTTGGCCAGGTTGCCCGCTCCCCCTGGCGGATCATTTCCATCATTTCCTCCGGGGTCAGATGGGTCAACAGCCGGCGAGGGTCTTTCATGCCGAATTGGTAAATGATGTTGATGTCACCGGTATAGCTTTGCGATAACACCGAATAGTACAGGCTCAACATGGTTTCGAAGCGGGGAAATCCCTTCATGAAGCGGCGGTTCAGCCGTTCCATTATGGAGGCGTATTCACGCATCCCCACCTTGAACAAGCGCGACGCCATCTGGTGGAATTCGCCGCTGTGGGCCGGGTCGGTAACAAAAGGCAATACAAAAGGATTCGTCAGACTGACAATATAGTGATTTACACCATACAGACGGGCCAAACGCTTGGCCGGCAGATCGTCCGAAAACGCGCCATCTATCCATTTGCGCGAGGGCAAATAGGGCTTGACCCCTCCGTGCTTGTCCTTTGCCATCAGCGTAACCGGAGGAAAAATTCCCGGCACAGCCGTTGAAGCCAGTACCGCTGATCGAATCAGTACATTGGGCGAGGTGACGGCGTTCAGAAGCCGGGCTTTTTGCATCGGTTCCGCGGGAGAAACGGTAATATTGATTTTCTGTCTGGTGAGGTTATAGGCCTCTTGAAAGGTAAGATCCGCCACGAAATTATCGATAATCGCAACCACGCCCTCGCGGTCTAACTTTTGATAGCCATGATCCCAGAGCCGCCGAATCACATTCGCTTCCTGTTTCGACGCAGTCAGCAGATTTTCCACTTTGAAAAACTTTTTCAGACTTTCGCGGCTGTTGGTGCCGACCATTGCCGCAAAAACAGCCCCGGCGCTGGCTCCGGAAATCACCCTTGGCAACAGGTTTTCTTCGGTCAGCGCTTTGATTACCCCCAGATGGAAATTACCCAGGGCGGCTCCGCCGCTGAGCATCAATGCAGAACGGCCATAGCAACGGCTGGCGCGATGGAAAAAATCGAGTTTTTCCCCAAAGTTGATATCCGGGTCTTCCCGCTTGCCCAGGTACTGAAGCGCGTCGGCTATCTCATCCACATACTCGTAAATCAGATCCTTGGTACCAAATTTGGACACGCTGTATAGCGCACTGTCACCGATACCTCCCATATTGCCGTGAATGCCTTCATTGAGCAGGAACAACAGTCCCCGGTCATCGCCACTCCGGCGGCATTTGCGCAAACCCTGGAGTTGAGAGGAAATGATGTGGTAGTCATAAAGGCTGCTCTGTTCTCTCTTTTTCCAGGCAGCCTTGCCGGAAATGCGATCGTGCGCTCGCGCCGCTTCGGCCCATTCCGCATAGGTTGTTGCATTAGCGATTTGCTGTTCAGCCTTTTGTAACGGAAAGGGTTTTAACAGCGAAAGCATAATTTTCTGTCCAAGAAATGAGGCAACCAAACAACGGTTTTGCAGGTTCCCGGACTGTAAACCATGTTGATCATTTTATCTATTGCTATCGCTGTTTTACACTGCGTGAAGTCAACTGGATCACTGACGGCGTGGAAATGACCACAGGGCTGACCATCGCAGCGCTGACAGAACGGACGGAAACCTGATGGCTAAACGCGTATTCATCATCGGCGCCGGCGGGTTTGTCGGTACAGCAGTCGCAAAGTTGCTCAGCGCCAGGGGTTACCAGGTCTCGGGATTGGCCCGCTCGAAGGAGGCGGCAGAACGTCTGCGGGCGGCGGGATACGGCGCTGAAGAAGGCGACTTGGAGCATTTGCAAAAGCTTGCTGAAATCGCCGATCGATACGAGGTCACCATATTCGCGCCGACAATACAGTTCAACGAGGAGGCGGCCGTTATCACCCCTCTGCTGGATCGCTATGCAGGCACCGGCAGGGTTTTTATCTTCACCTCCGGTACCGGTGTGCTGTCGATTCCCTGTCCCAACGGTGAATGGCGTGAAGAAACCTTCGCTGAGGATGATCCATTCACCCCGGTGGACTGGATGGCCATTCGGGTGGAAACGGAAAATATGGTTCGGGGATATTCCGCCAAGGGTGTCAGAGCGATGGTCATCAGGCCGCCCTTGATTTGGGGACATGGCGCCAGCTATCAGATTCCGGGGATTTTCGAGTCGGTGGAAAAAACCGGTTCGGCCTGTTACGTAGGCTTGGGGCTGCATTTGTATTCCAATGTTCATGTGGATGATTTGGCGGACCTGTACCTGAAGGCGATCGAGCACGGGGTCGCCGGCGCCCTGTATCATGCGGTCGCAGGTGAAGCCAACTTCAGGCAGATTGCAGAAGCGGTTGCGGAGGTGATGGCTTGTGAAGCCAGGAGCGTGGACATGCAGGAAGCAACGGAGATCTGGGGACCCGTGATTGCCCGTTTGTTGTTCGCTGTGAGTAGCCGCAGCAGGGCCGTCAGGAGCAGAAAGGAGTTGGCGTGGTCTCCGCAACACCTGGATATGATCGATGATATTCGCAATGGCTCATATAGAAAACGATATGCTCCGGCAATCTGAGCGGTCCCAAAGCTGCTGCCGAACGCCGCGTCTACATCAGGTATCTTGCTGCGGGGAGCCCTGCCAACCGTCGGCCTTAAGGCTGCCCGGCCCCTGGTAAATCAGGTCGAAGCGGCGGCTGGCATAGCGCCAGCCTTTATCGAGCCGGGTGCAGACATCGTTGTACACTCCGACGAATTTCAGCGGCTGTTGCTCCACTGTGACGACTTCCTCGACCAGGTAGACCCGCGACCGGGCTTCATCGCCGGATACGGAAATCTGCTCGGAGGTCATTTGGTGGCATACAACCGGAAAGCCGCTCATGGCTTTCTCCCAGCGCGCCATGATGTTCTCCCGCCTTCGATCCACTGTCCCAGAAAAAACCAGCGGCCGTCCGGGGCCCACACAGATGACATTGCGCTTGCATCCCTGCGCATGACGGCATCGACATAGGCCGCATTAAGCTCACGGATGGCTAGTTGGTCTTCAAGTGTTTGGTCGTTCATGGTGTTCGTGTCCTTTTGGCGTGCCCGTAGTATACCGGCAAGCCGTGAAATCCATGTTTGGAAAATGGACAAGCCATCCGGCGGGTCCGGTGAATCCTGTCTGTGGCTCAAATGCTCTGTATAATGCAAACAGCGCAAAAACTGTTCGTAGCAAATTGGAGCCGCAGGCGGGAGCAGGAAAGCGAGACCCAAGAAGTGTGACAATTGGTGAATAATTGTTCCAATTGGCGCGACGAGAGACCGGGATTGACAAACAACAGCGTTGACTGAAGTCATCTAATCCCCTATTATTAAAACAATAGAATATTCAAGTATAAAATTCATTGTGGGAAGCCAGGGACGGGTAATGCTCCATGGCACTTAAGGCATTACCAAGCACGTCCGGATTTCCAACCTAAGCCGTTCCATACTGGAGGAGCATATAAGATGAACAAGGGTGAAGTTCTTCGTTTAGGCCTGTTTTTCACGATTGCATGCGCCGTTGCAATCCCAGCCAAGGCGCAAATGGTCATGGAGGAGATCCTCGTGACCGCCCGTAAAAGGGAAGAGTCACTTCAACTTACACCGGTAGCGATCAGCGCGGTGACAAAGGACACCATCGATGCGTCCTTTCTCGGTAACGCGTCGAACATTGTCCAGTATTCGCCCAACCTGATCTTCGACCAGATCGATTCCGGCACACCCGGCGGCGGCAGCATCTCGATTCGCGGCATCAGCCTGCAGGACGTCGAGAAAACCTTCGACCCTGCGGTTCTGATACATGTCGACGGCATACCGATAGGTAACAATTCCGGTAATGCGATTCAGCATGATCGACGTCGAGCGAATCGAAGTCTTGCGCGGTCCGCAAGGCACCCTGTTCGGCAAGAATGCGGTCGGCGGCGTCATCAACATCATCCGCACCAAGCCGATCGTCGGTCAGTGGGCCGGCAAGGCGCGGGTTCGGATGGTCGACGGAGATGCCTGGAGCGAGGAAGGTGTACTCAACGTGCCGCTTGGAGAGACTTTTGCGGCCAAGCTGAATGTAGCACACCTGGAAACACCCGGTTACTACAAGAACGTAACTACCGGCAGGAAAGACGGCAAGTCTCATGAAAACCGCTGGGGCATTCATCTGTTGTGGCAGGCCACGGATGATTTCCGCGCCGAGTTTCAATACAACAAATCTGACATGGAAGGATTACTGCCGCCGAGTTTTGGCTACCAACAGCCCGCTTACCGTATTGTGTGCCGGTTTTGGAGACTGCGCCGTAAGTGACACATTTGCCGGCTTCAGGTGACCGCACCAAGGGCGCCGGGGATCTGGTGCCGGACTTCCATTTCGACACCGAGGATTACCAGTTGGACCTGAACTGGCAAATAAACGATACAGCTCGATGCGGTACTTATTGCGGGGCATCGGAAATCAGACGAGGATGGTTACTACGACTTCGATGGTTCTCCGATCGAGATTTTCCACATCTGGCGACCCAGCAGTTACAAGCAGGACAGCGTTGAGGTCCGTCTTCAGTACGACAATGGCGACCGGCTCAATATAACCGGCGGCTATTTCTACTGGAATTCAAAGATGCCGATTGGGGAACGAGTCCGACATCTCGCTGTTTCTGGGCGTGCCGATCGACGGCTGTGGTTTCGACGGCATGCACTTGTCAGGTGCAAACTGGCCTACGCATGCCAGTAAGTCCATTCCTTCTTCTTCGAGGGCGACTATCGTGTGGCCGATCACTGGGTTGCCACCGCCGGTGCGCGCTACATCAATGAGAAAGAAGATCAAGTTCAGGATGGACACATTGCCTGTTTTCGGCGGCCTTGTACACTGCCGCCCAGCTGCGGGCAAACGTACTGACGATGACGTCATTTACCGCCTGGGATTGCGCTGGGAGCCCCAGAGATGACCTGATGACTTACTTGACCTACTCGACCGGCTTCCGTAGCGGTGGCTTCAGTATTCGCGGCCGCTACTCCGGAGATTTTGGAGACCGGATACAAGCCCGAAACGGTTGATAACATCGAACTGGGTTTGAAATCCACAGCGCTGGATGGCCGCCTGCGGTTCAACCTGGCCCTGTTCCATATGAAATACAAGGACATGCAGATCGAGGTGAACATTCCGGCTCCGGGACTCGGCTACCGGCCAACAGGATGCCGTATTGAATGTCGGATCAGCCACCATGGAGGGCGCGGAACTGGAAATGACCGGGGTTCTGGGCGACTACTTCAGCGTCGATTTCAATGCCGGTTACCTGGATGCGAAGTACGATACCTTCAACGGCAAGGTCTTCGGTGACCAGGCATTTGGGGCAGACAACTCCAACCTCGACATGCGCCGGGCGCCCAAGTGGACGTACACGGTTGCGCTGAATTACAAGCAGGATATCGGCACCGGCAATCTGACCGGGCGGGTGGGCTATAACTGGCGTGATCACTATGAGGGCACCGTATCCAATTTCCCGGGAACCCGGATCGACTCCTTCGGCCTGCTGGACGCGTCACTGAGCTTTCAGTTTGAGCAATGGCGGATCGGGGTGTTTGGCCGTAACCTCACCGATGAGGATGCATACCAGCACACGTTCGTCGTCGCGCCCAATTCTGACGGCAGTTCGTTGTTTACTTTTGCCAACCCGCGCCCGCCACGGACCTTTGGTGTCGAGCTGAGTTACACCTTCGGGGATTATTGAGTAGCCTTATGGGCTTGAACGCGATGCTTGTTCAGTCCTTGCAAAGAAGAACGCCCGGTTCTGCGAGCCGGGCGTTTCTTTTTAAGATTCCTGCCTTGCAGACTGTAAGTAAAAGCGGTTGATGGGTATGAACGATCACGAGCGATTGCAGGTCGTGCAGAATGCTTATTTCGTGCAAGACCTGGATGAGGCCATCGAGCGCTGGCATGCGGCTTTCAGGCTGGGTCCCTTCGTCGTCAGCAGGCATCTGGCGCTTCAACGGTCGATCTACCGTGGATCGCCGGCGCCGCTGGACATTTCCGCGGCGTTTGCGCAATCCGGTGACCTGCAGATCGAGCTGCTGTGTCAGCATGATTCCGCGCCATCGATGTTTCACGACATGTTCGGCCCCGGAGAAGAAGGACTGCACCACGTTGCGGTTTTCGCCAAAGACTACGACGGGTTCATCAGCGATTACCAGTCTCGTGGCTTCGAACTCGCTGCAGAGGTTGGCGCCGGAGAAGGTATGGGCGCAGGCTTCATCGATACCCGTGATGTATGGGGCCACATGCTGGAAGTTTATCGTGATGTCCCCGCCATGCGGGCCTTTTATGCCATGGTCGCGGATGCCGCGCGCGACTGGGACGGCCGCACCGTCAAGATAGAAGTCAGCGATTTTTCGCGGTAGCGCCACCATTATGAGAACAAACAAACAAATCGTTCTGGCCGCCCGGCCACAAGGCCCGGTCAAGGTCTCGGACTTCGCGTTGCATGAGGCCGAGGTTCCGCCGCTCGGGCCCGGGCAATACCTGATCAGGAATCAGTTTCTTTCCATGGACGCGGGCTTTCGCAAATGGATGAACGAGGGCGCGGACGATAATTATCTGACAGCCATGGAGTTGGGGCGCCCGGTTCAGAGCATGGTTCTTGGCCATGTCATCGAATCCCGCAATCCTGATTTTCCCGAGGGCAGCGTGGTGCTGGGCAGGACAGCATGGGAATGCTTCAGTATCGCGGGCGGCGAGGATTTCATGACCAGGCTCGAACACGACGGTTCCGTGCCGCTGAAGGAATACGTATCGACCATGGGCCCGACCGGCCTGACCGCCTACTTTGGTCTATTCGATGTGGGTAAACCAAAAGCCGGAGAAGAGGTTCTGGTCAGTGCGGCGGGTGGGGCCGTGGGTTCGGTTGTGGGTCAATTGGCGAAAATTTCCGGGTGTCGCACGGTGGGCATTACCAGTTCCGGGGAAAAATGCCGCTGGCTGATCGAAGAGCTCGGTTATGATGCCGCCATCAATTACAAAGCGCCGGAAGGCCTGGGTCCTCAGATTGCACGAGAACTGCCGAACGGCTTTGACATCTATTTTGACAACGTCGGCGGAAGCATGCTGGATGTCGCCATGCAGCATATGAAGGAAAATGCACGCATTGTTCTGTGCGGCGCAATCGCCGAATATGACAACGTGGGTCAACAAACCCCTGTCCACCACATGTGGGAATTCATCACCAAGCGCGCAACCGCCAGAGGCTTCATGTTTTCCGACTATGGCGCGGATTATCCGGCCGCGCTTGCGGAACTGGGCGCATGGATACGCCAGGGCAAATTGAAAAGCGTGATCAATACGTATCAGGGTATCGAGCAGGCGCCCCAGGCCTTTTGCGACATGATGAACGGCGTCAATCGCGGCAAGAATATCGTGGAACTGTAGCCAAGCCCGGTCCAGGGGGCCGTACCCAGCGTGCTCATACTATTGATCGGGGAAAAAGTGTTCCATGATCAGCTTGGTACAGGTGTACTCGCGCAATTTGACCACCTTGCCGTCTTTGAGCTTCCACATCATGCAGTATTCATTATCGTAGTCTGCCCCCGTCGCTTTCATGGTGGCATGACCCGACGCCCGCACGATGACCCATTCTCCGGCCGGAATCAGTTCATCGACCGTGAGCTCGATGAAACCGTTCAGGTAGGACGCGACCTCGGCAACAATCCCCAGGTAGGCTTGCTTGCCGCGTAATCTGCGGGATAACGGTGACGTTCCCATAAGACGGAAATCAAGGTCATCGTCGATTATGGCCAGGAGGCCTTCCACATTCAGATTGCCAATATCCTCGAGCGCCTTGCGCACGATTGCCGTGTTGGTCTCGTTGAGCTTTACCAGCCGCTCACCTTCAGTCATGTTCGTTGCATCAGGCATGAATATCTCCTTCTGTTAGCTTGCGGTGGCGCCGCCATCGACGGAGAATGCCGCGCCGGTCGCAAAGCGGCTCTCGTCGGATGCGAGGTAGGCGACAATGGCCGCGATATCGTCCGGGTGTCCCAGGTGCCCGATCGGGTGGGCTGCTTCAAAACCCGCCAGGGTTGCCTCGGGGTCGTCGACCTGGGCCAGCACCTTGTCGATGATCGCGGTACGGATCGCTCCCGGGTGCAGACTGTTACAGCGTATTCCATAGCCGTTCTCGGCACAGTGCAGCGCAATGGACTTGGTCATCAGCGTCACGGCGGCCTTGGCGGCGTTGTAGCCGACGAGGTAGGAATAGGCCTTGAGGCCCGCCGAGGAAGACATGTTGATGATCGAGCCGCCGCGCTCTTTCATCGTCGCCACGCCAAACTTGCAGCCCAGAAAAACGCCGATCACGTCGATTTCAAGCTCATGCCGAAAGGCGTCGACATCGAGTTCCTCGATCGAGCCCATCGTCGTGATCCCGGCATTATTGACCAACACATCGAGCTGACCAAAATGCGTAACGGTCGTCTCCATGGCCGCTTTCCAATCTGCTGCGGAAGTGACATCGAGCAGGTGTGCAAGCGCGCTGGAGCCGATCAGGGCCGACTGTTTCTCCAGGCCTTCGGTGTCAATGTCCGCCAGCACCACATTGGCGCCTTCCGCTGCCAGGCGCGCAGCTATTGCGGCGCCGAGACCGGAAGCCGCGCCGGTAACCAGTGCGGTTTTGCCGTGAAGGCGTTCAGGAAAGGGGGGTAGCGCAGAAAAAGTATCGCCGATAGGCATGGTTGATCCGCTCCTCTTGCAGTGGTGATCACGACGGGCAGGGGGCCGCAACGGCCGGCAGGAATGCCGGGCGCTTACACTCTGATCATCAATTTGCCTTTATTACTGCCATCAAAGAGTTTCAGGAAGGCTTGCGGCGCGTTCTCCAGACCGTCAACGATATCCTCCTTGAACTGGATCTTCCCGCTCTTGACCCATTCAGCCATGATCGGCACGGAGTTGGGGAAGTCGGTAAAGTACTCGTGGATCAGAAATCCTTCAAGGCGCGCGCATTTGGCCAGTATTTGCCACATATTCCATGGGCCTGGCACTGAACCATCCTCATTTTGAGCGGATATCCTGCCGCAAAAAACAATCCTGGCGTGCTGATTGATATTCATCAGCGTCGCGTCAAGTATGGCGCCGCCGACATTGTCAAAATAAACATCGACGCCATCCGGGCAATTTGCGGCGATGGCCGCCTCGAGATCGCCGCATTGCCTGTAGTTGATACAGGCATCGAGGCCCAGGTCCTCGACCAGCCAGCGGCATTTCTCTGCGCTGCCCGCCAGGCCGACCACACGGCATCCCTCGATGCGGGCAATCTGTCCAACAAGCGAACCCACCGCGCCTGCGGCGGCACTGACCAATACCGTTTCTCCTTTTTTGGGCTGGCCGATTTTCAACAAACCGTAGTAGGCGGTCATGCCCACGGGTCCGACAACGCTGAGGTGGTTGTTGAGCGGTAAGCCCAGGCTCTCATCGACTGCGAGCAGAAAATATTCGGGGCAGAGTGAATACTCGGACCAACTGCCCAAGCCCGATACTTTGTCCCCGACGCTGAATTTCGCACAGTTGCTGGCGACGACTTCGCCGGCAACCGTTGCCCAGACGGGCGTGCCCAGCGGAATTGGCGGCAGATAGCTTTTGCTCTCACTCATCCAGTCCCGAATGGCGGGATCAAGGGAGATAAACCGGTTTTTGACCACGACCATTCCTGGCTCGGGATCTTTGATCGTCGCTTGGCGAAACGCTACATCGTCCTGCAGTCAAGAAGGCCCGAAGGCCGCCTCAGCAGTATCCACTCCCGGGTGGAAAACTCAGTCATGGGTCCGTGTCTCCAATATTCGCGGTTTCACTTTTGGGCGTGTAATTCCGCCAGTTTATGCGTATCGAAGTAATACGGTCTCACCTCGCTGATCTTGCCATCGGTAAAATGAAATACTTCCGTCATCGGCATCGTGAAGGCAACGCCCGCCTTGTTTTTGCCGGAAAATTTCGACACCACGATAACCAGATCGTCGGTTTCCGCCATCGCGTCGACGGTATAGGCCAAGGTCATCCCAGGTACCCACTACCGTGTGTACGAGCTGAATATAAGCATCCGGGCCTCGATAGATGCCGGAGTAAGGCAAACACTCCGCTTCGTTCACGATGACATCCGGATGCAGGTAGTTCTTCATGCGCTCGAAATCGCCGACGGCCATCGCATCAAACATGGCTTGCACGATTTCTTTTTTCGATTGACTCATAGCATATTCCTTGGTGACTCATGGGTTAAACGGTACGACTCCGCCAGGGCAATTCCGGCGCCTCTCGCCAAGCCAGTTCATTGTAGCGCGGTAACCGACAAATTTCCGTGCATTTCCCGTGCATTCAGATGTTGCCGATCACGCTCAATCCTGTCGAATCAATTCAGCAGCCATCGCCGCCAGAGTAGGCGCCAGTGCACCGTATTCGAACGCTTTTCGGCTCGAGGCATTGCCGTCAATGGCCCGTTTCAGGACGCCCTGAAGTATCGCCGCAAATCGGAAGAAACCAAATACCAGATAAAAATTCCAGTGGGGGATTCCATCCAGGCCTCGTCTTTCGCAGTACCGGGCCACATAGGCCTCTTCACTGGGGATGCCAAGGGCGTTGCGATCGACGTCACCGAGGCCCGCAATCACGGCATCCTGGCCCAGACGCAACTGCATGCACTGGTACGCCAGATCCGAATAGGGGTGACCAAGGGTCGACAGCTCCCAATCCAGCAGCGCCAGCGCACGAGGCTGCGTGGGATGAAATATGAGGTTGTCGAGCCGGTAGTCGCCATGAATCAGGCTGACTTTACCGTCGTCTTGCGGCATGTTGGCGGGCAGCCATTCAATCAGCCGGTCCATCGCTTCGATGGTTTCAGTCTCCGATGCTCTGTACTGCTTGCTCCAACGACTGATCTGCCGCTCAAAAAAATTGCCGGGATGACCATAGTCGCCAAGGCCTACGGCCTCGACTTTCACATCGTGCAGTGCAGCCAGAACGCGGTTCAGCTCATCATATATGCCCGCCCTCTGAGCCTTGTCCAGTTCGGGCAGGGCGGGGTTCCAGAATATGCGGCCCTGTTCGTAACTCATGACATAGAACATGCCGCCGATCAGGTCACGGTCTTCACACAGGTGAAAGGCGCGGGCTACCGGCACCGCGGTCGCCTGCAATGCATTGATCACCCGGTACTCCCGGTCCACCGCGTGGGCTGATTTCAACAATTGTCCCGGGGGCTGCTTGCGCAAAACATACTGGCCGGAATCTGCTGTCAGCAGAAAAGTCGGATTCGACTGGCCACTGGAAAACTTCTTCGCGCTTTTCAGCCCTTTGAAGCCTTTGATACGGGCTTCCAAATAGGGGCCCAAGACGTCCAGGTTCAGTTGATCAATGGTCATTGGTCATCACTGCGCATAGCGCTGGATGATCTGCTTTCCCAGCGCCATTTGATGGACCTGGTCCGGGCCATCGGCCTGGCGGCACCAGCGAGCATAGCTGAAGGCCTCCGCCATAAAATAGTCTGCAGTCAAACCGCCGGCACCGTGCATTTGCATACAGCGATCAATAATGGTTTGCACCATCAGCGGAACTGTGGATTTGCTGGCGGCAATCATATCCCGCGCCTCCCGGGGGCCCACCTGATCCATTTTCGCGCATGTTTTCAGGACCAACAGGCGCGCCATCTCGATTTCCGAGAAACTCCGGGCAATGTCTTCACGAACCGACTGGTGCTCGCTGAGTAAATGGCCAAAAGTTGTGCGGGAATTGACACGTTTGCAGGCTTGCTCCAATGCGCGCTGCGCCGCACCGATCAGCCGCATGCAGTGATGCATGCGGCCCGGCCCCAGGCGGCCCTGGGCAATTTCAAAACCCCGTCCTTCGCCCAGCAGCACATTTTTCAATGGCACACGGACGTTGGTGAAAAGGATTTCCCCGTGACCGATAGGGGCATCATCGTAACCCAGCGTCGTCAGTGGGCGAACCAATTGCAGTCCGGGCGTATCCTTTGGCACCAACACTTGTGTTTGTTGCTTGTGGCGACTGGGATTGTCCGGGTCGGACTTGCCCATCACAATGAAAATCCTGGTGCGCTCATGCAGCGCTCCAGTGATAAACCACTTGCGTCCATTGAGTACCCACTCGTCGCCGTCGCGCGTAATACTCAGCTCGATATTGGTCGCATCGCTGGAAGCTACCTGCGGCTCGGTCATGGCATAGGAAGAACGGATGTCACCCTGCAAAAGGGGTGTCAACCACTGCTCCTGCTGTTCCCTGGTTGCGTATTTCATCAGCACTTCCATGTTGCCGGTATCCGGTGCATTACAGTTAAACACCTCCGGCGACCAAAGGACCCGGCCCATCAATTCTGCCAATGGGGCGTAATCCAGGTTGCTCAAACCGCCAACTTCACTGAATTGGGCGTGGCTTTCCGGTACGAACAGATTCCACAGCCCGGCCGCCTTTGCTTTTTCTTTAAGTTCATCCATCAGTGGTACAGGCGCAAACCTGTTTTCTGCGGCATCCAGCTGCTTTCGCATAGGCCTGCTCATTGGGGTAGATGTGCTCATCCATGAAAGCGCCCAGTTTGTCCAGAAGCTGCCTGGACTTCTCAGAATATTCAAAGTTCATTACGCTCACTCCATATTCTTGCGTGTTTCTGTTGTCATTGGTTTCCTGTATTTGGCATTTTACAGCCTTGGCATGGCGTCCGGATGCGATAGATCACTCCACATTATGAAATAAGCATCGGTATGAAGTTATCCGGCAAGGTGGCATTGGTGACCGGTGCCTCCGGCTCCATTGTAAATATCGCATCGACAACCTCTTTCTCCTTCTCGGCTTGCCCTGATTGCGCCGGGGTGCGAAGGTCCCGAGCGAAAGCCGTTGTCGGCTGCCACTACTTGCAGCAACCGGCCAATAAGTGTTTAATCCTTTCGGTCCGCTATTCAGGGAAAAACCGGACACCGCTGATTCCCCTTGAGGAGATAACGATGCATAAGAGTTTAAGAAGCTTTCTGGAGGAAGTGAAACAAAAGGACCCTCAAAATCTGGTCGTTATAAAAAAAGAGGTGGATCCGAAATTTGAGTTGACCGGTGTGCTCCGGAAAATGCAAGAAAAAGGAATGTATCCGGTCACCTTATTTGAGAACGTGAAGGGGACCGATTTTCCGGTTGTCGTCAATATTCAGGCAAACCGGGACTCTATTGCCGTGGCCCTTGAAACTACCCCCGATAAATTGAGCATTGAGTACGGCAAAAGGCAGGACAATGTCAAAGATCCGGTTCTCGTGGACGAGGCCGACGCCCCGGTAAAACAGAAAAAAATGATAGGGGACGAGGTTGATTTCACGAAGTTCCCCAATATCACCCATTGTGAGCTGGATGGAGGGCCGTACATTTCATCCGGCCTTTCTATTATGAAAGACCCGGAAACGGGGATAAGCAACATGGGGATATACCGGCACCAGATCAAAAGCCCGACGAAACTGGGAATCGATATCGGCGAATATGCCCATGGCGCCCACATAGCGAGAGCGGCTGAGGCGAAAAACAGACCCCAGGAGTGTGCCATCGTGATCGGTCATCATCCCCTGCTGGTCCTGGCTTCACAGTATCGCGGTCCAATGGAAGTAAGCGAATTGAGCTGTGGCTGGGGGTTTGCTGGGGGAGCCGCTGCGGCTGGTGAAGTGTGAAACGATCGATCTTGAGGTTCCCGCCGATGCGGAAATCGTCATCGAAGGTGAAATTCCGCCTGGAGTAAGAGAACACGAAGGGCCGTTTGGGGAGTATACGTGGTACATGGGCGGTTCCGGGCCATCCCGAATCTTCAATATCAAAGCCATCACGTATCGAAAAGATGCGATCTATCAGGATCTTTTCAGTTCCCATCCGGAACACAATCTCACGGGTCTTGTGGGTCGTGAGGCAATGATATTCAAGAAAGTCAAGGCTTCGATTCCGACATTGAAGGCGGTAACCCTTCCGTTTTCCGGAACATGCCGGCACGCGGTATATGTATCCATAAGAAAAGAGTTTGACGGATTGGGCCGGAATGCTGCGCTGGCTGCTCTGGCGGCGGACCCATTCATGAAACTCGTCATCGTCGTTGATGAAGATGTCGATATCTACAATGAAGCTGAAGTCATGTGGGCCGTAGCCACCAGAACACAGCCGGCCAGGGATGTAATCGTCATCCCCGAGGCCTACGTATGTGAACTGGACCCTTCGGCATATAGTATCAACGGGCGCCACACCAGAGGCTACATGAATGATAAGTGGATTATCGACGCCACGAAACCATTTGGACTGCCTTTCCAGGAAAGGGCCGAAGTGCCCGACGAGGTGTGGAAAAATATCAACCTGGATGACTATCTGTAGCGGTAATACAAAATCCGGTTAAGGCCTTCTTTGCGGCACCGCTCGGCAATTCATTCGCCCTCGATCTGCACGCGAATCCCGGAGCGTTTTTGCGGGAAATAATCCCATAATGCGAGATGTTGGGTACAGCGGTTGTCCCAGAAGGCAACGGAATTCTCTTGCCAGCGAAAGCGCGCTTGAAACTCGGGTTTCTCACAATGTTCGAACAGATAGGTCAGTATTGCCCTACCTTCGAGTTCGGGAAGTTCATTGATATGTGAGGTAAAACCACGATTGACATATATCGTCTTGCGTCCGGTTACCGGGTGCGGCCGGATAACCGGGTGGCTGGATATGTTGTATTCCTTATGTGGGTCGAATCTCTTGAATGCGAGGCCGCCATCGTGTGTTGCGGTCAAGCCTTCAAGATAGGCTTTCATGCGTTCGGATAGTTCCTCGTAGGCTGCGTACATGCTCGCAAAAACGGTGTCGCCGCCAACCGGCGGCAGCACTTTTATGTTCAGAATGCTGCCCATGGGTGTGACCGGATCGCAGGATAGATCGGTATGCCAAACTTCTCCCGACACATGCTTTGAGGTTTCATCAGCACTCAGTGCCCGCACCTCCGGATATTCATCCATGCCTTTCATTCCGGAATGGATATGCAGCTTGCCAAAATACAGGCCAAAACGCTTCAATCTTGCCGGGTCGAAGTCCTGATCGCGAAAAAAGATGACCTGGTGCGTGAGCAAGGCGCCGCGGATCTCCTCGATAACGGCCTTGTCCAGCGGCTGAGTAATGTCAATATCGTTGATTTCCGCGCCAATGTATGGCGTGAGCGGGGTGAGGGAAATAAATTTATGCTGCATGTCAATCAATACTTTCCTGCTAATTTGCCTGAATGATTTGTGACTTGAGGATTATGATTCTTATCTGATTATCGAGCTTTGTCAGATGATGAGTCTTATGCCTCCATTACAGTCATATGCTACCATTCTTCAAGAAGCCTGATGGGTCGTTTTGGGATGTTATTTTATGTCATCAACTAAACTCGTTCCTGCCGGTTTTTCTACAGGCCGCCGCCGGTTTCTGAAACACAGCGCGGGACTGAGTTTCGCGTTTTTCCTCACCAGTGTGACCGGCCGCAGGCTGGAATCTGCGGTTGTGGCTGCTTCTGAGGGCACCGCCTTGCCCGCCCACGACAGTTATGAAATCAATGCTTATGTAAACATCACTTCCGATGGCCGTATCACAATTCAGTGCCCGGCTGCCGAAATGGGTCAGGGCGTGCTGACATCACTGCCCCTGCTGCTGGCCGAAGACCTGGATGCGAACTGGGACGATGTCGTTGTACAACCTTCTCCGCCTTTCGGCGACGCCTATGGCGATCCGCTGTTCCTGAACATGATCTTTACGTCTGCGAGCCGTTCCGTGACCCTTAATTATGAGCGTTTGCGGATTTACGGTGCGCAGGCTCGGCAGGTGCTGTTGCAGAATGCAGCGCAAAAGTTGCAGGTCGATCCTGGCGAACTGCGCACCGAACCCAGTGTCGTCATCCATGACAAAACGGGCAGAAAACTGAGCTATGGTGATATTGCCAGCTTCGGCGCAGTGCCGGCAACGCTTCCGGAAATCCCTTTTTCAGACCTTAAATCCCCGGCGGAATTCCGCTTGATCGGCAAAGATGTCGTGCGACGCGACGTCGCAGAGAAAACCAACGGCTCCGCGGTATACAGTATCGATGTGCACCCGCCCGGGGTCGTCTTTGCCGCAATCGTCAGGGCACCGATTGAGGGTGCGCAACTGGCAACGGTCGATGACAGCGCAGCAAAGACGATGCCGGGGGTTATCAGGATATTGCGGCACGAACAGGAGGTGGCTGTTGTCGCCGCATCCTACTGGCAGGCGCTGCAAGCGCGAAACAAGCTCGTAGTGACCTGGAATCCGGTTGGCAAGGTTAACGAATACAATACTGCGAAGGCGCGGGAAGAGCATATTGCCAGCGCGAGAAATCCGGCGCAGCCAGGATTTCCGTGGGACGGCGCCGGTGATATCGAGACAGGATTCGCCGCCGGGGGAGAGATTGTAGAAAGCGAATTCCAGACAAATTACCTTTACCACGCCGCGATGGAGCCGCTCAATGCGGTGGTTTGGGTAAAGGAGGATGGGCAGTCCGCTGAAGCCTGGGTCGGCACACAGGCGCCACCTTATACCGTCGATGCCATCGTCAAGAATACCGGTATTGACCGGGCTGCTGTGAAACTTCACCGGTCCCTGTTAGGTGGTGCGTTCGGGCGGCGTTCCGTTTTCAGTATGGACTTCGTGACCTCCGCGGCCTGGCTGTCGAAGGAATTACTTCGGCCGGTCAAGGTTATCTGGGATCGCGCAGACGATATCAGGTATGGCTGCTTCAAGCCGATGACGGCACAAAAGCTCCGCGCTGCGATTGATGGCAAAGGGAATGTTCAAGCCTGGCATCACCGGGTCGCTTGCGAAGATCCGCTGCCGCGTTATGAACCGCTGCTGTATGCAGACTGGGGCATGATACCCTTGATCTCCATGCTCGGCGCGGAACACCATGCCGAGGATGGTTCACCGCTGCCACATGCCTATAATCTGCCTGTCCGGCTGGTCGAACACATTCCGGTCGACACCGGAATTCGTGTCTATGCCATGCGCGGCGTTGGCGCCGGTCCGAACAAATTTGCCATTGAATCTTTTATCGACGAAATTGCAGCACGCCTGAAACTGGATCCGCTGACCTACCGCTTGCAACTGTTGCAGCAATCGCCACGCGCGCAAAACGTGCTGCGTAAGGTGGCGGATATGGCGCGCTGGGGTGAGCCACGTCAGGGGCGGGCGCTCGGTATCGGCTATTCACATTACGGGGACAGCCTCGTAGCTGCAATAGCGGAAATCAGTATTGATACATCCAGTTATGAAATCCGTGTGCATGAGTGCTGGCTGGCGGCAGACGTCGGAATCGCCGTTCAACCCGCCAACACACGGACTCAGCTCGAAGGCGGGGTGATATTTGGATTGAGCAATTGCCTGAAGGAAAGCCTGACCATCAGCAACGGCATCGCACAACAGACCAACTTTCATGAGTATCAGTTGTTGCGTATGCGCGAGGCGCCTCCCGTGCATGTCGAGTTGATCGCATCGGAGGAACATCCTACCGGCGCCGGCGAGGCGGGCACCATTGTCGCCCCGTGCGCGGTGGCCAATGCCTTTGCCAGCCTGACCGGAAAACGTCTGCGTCAGATGCCATTCCTGTCACCGCAAATCAGAAAGGTACTGGACGCATAGGCATTCACATCGAAACTATCGGGTACGGGGCACAACCATGACGATTATGCTGAACATCAACGGAATGAATTACGAGCAGGACATTCCGCCGGATATGCCCCTGCTTTGGGTCCTGCGGGACGTACTCAACCTGACCGGCACCAAGTTCGGTTGCGGTATCGCTCAATGCGGTGCCTGCACCGTGCATGTCGACGGGCAAGCCATGCGTTCGTGCGTGATCCCTGCCGGCTCATTGTCGGGCAAGAAGATCACTACGATAGAAGGCCTGCCGGATGCCGGCCGGCATCCCGTGCAATTGGCCTGGCGGGAACTCCAGGTGCCGCAATGCGGTTATTGCCAGTCCGGACAAATCATGTCGGCAGTAGCGTTGCTGGAAAGCAATCCGCAGCCGACAGACGCGGACATCGATCAAGCCATGTCCGGCAACCTCTGCCGCTGCGGGACCTATTCAAGAATACGCGCGGCAATCCATCAGGCTGCCGGAGCATCTCAGGTAATAAAACCATAATCGGATTCGGGCGAAGGTCGCGGTGCAACAGCTCATGTTTCATTGAGGCAAGGCATAAGCCATCACGTAATCACCTCTTGCCCCGGGGATCCTGTTATGTCCACCGGATACGATGACTATGAATTGGCGGCCACCGACCTGATAGGTAATAGGCGTCGTCATAGTCACAGCGGGAAGCTTTACCCGCCATAACTCCTCACCTGTTTCAATATGGAAGGCGCGCAGGACCCTGTCCGCCGTAGCCGCAATGAAGATCAGGTCTCCCGCCGTGACGATCGGTCCACCGATGGTTGGGGTTCCCAGATTCCACGTGATATGGAACGGTAGAAATTCTTCTATCGATCCCAACGGCACGTCCCATAGTATTTTTCCCTGCACCATGTCCACGGCCGTCAATCCTCCCCAGGGTGGTTTTGAACAAGGCGCGCCCAAAGGAGAAACAAGCAACGCATCCTGGTAGGCGTAAGGCGTACCTTCTATCACTTCCGGCGGTCCATAATTGACCGGTCCGGCTGGCGGCGGGTTGGACAACTCCGCTATGGGTACAAGTCTCGAAGCCTTCATCAGCCGGCTGGTATTGATCACCATGATATGGCGCTTTTTGTCATAAGCCGGGCCACCCCAGTTTGCGCCTCCGGCGGTCCATGGGCTAACTACCGTACCTGCTACACTGGGCGGTGTATAAATATCACCATACTGCAAACTTTCTATTTGCTTGCGGCACTTGCCTTTATCCCAGAACGTAAAACCCCAGGCATCATCAGGCGAGGCTCCCTGTCTGACAAGAGGTGGGGGTTTAACCGGAAACGGTTGTGTCGGGGAATACCATTCCCCCGGAATGTCTCCTTTTGCAACCGGCCGCTCTTCTATCGGAAACAGGGGTTCTCCTGTTATCCGGTTGAATGTAAATATCAAACCCTGTTTGGTATTCAGGATAACGGCGGGAACGACCTTGCCCTGATGCGGAAGATCCACCAGCAAAGGCTGTGACGCCAGGTCGTAATCCCACAAGGTGTGGTGAACAACCTGAAAATGCCAGACCACTTTGCCCGTACTGCCGCGCAGGGCAACCAGTGAATTCGAATATTCATTATTTCCGGGACGAAGCGCACCATAGTCATCCGGCGCGGGGCTGGATACCGGAAGGAAAAGCAGATCGCGTTCCTCATCCACCGAGATATGCCCCCAGACATTTGCACTTCCCGTTGAATAGGCGCTGTTATTTCCCCAGGTTTGCATGGCGGGGTCCGCTGAATCTTTCGGAATCGGATCGAACTCCCAGAGTAAGGCCCCCGTCCGTACCGAAAATGCCCGTACCTTGCCGCTGGGCGAATCCGCCCTGTGATTATCACCGATATAGGAACCCAGTACGGCAGTGTCACCGATGATGGCAGGGGGCATGATGTACTGTATTTCCCCCCTGTATAGTTCAGGCTTGTCGGGTAAGGCCGATACTTCTCCATTGGCCCCGAAACCGGCACACCGTTGTCCTGTCCTTGCATCGATTGCGAACAGCCGTAAATCGGTGGTGCCAAACAACACCCGCTCGCGACAAGGCGTAGTCAGGACCGATTTTGTCGTCCTTCCAGTAAGCCACACCGCGGCAGGCATAAGAGTCGTCCCCAGCATCCATGTCCAGTGAAATCGACGGATCAAAAAACCAGCGTTCTTTGCCGGTGGCGGGGTCAAGCGCGATGATCCTGTCAAACGGAGTGCAGATAATCAGGTTGCCGGCCACCAGCAAAGGAATATTTTGCTCCCGGCTCAAGGAGAATATGTCACTGTGTCGGCGCATCTCTCCAGTGCGGTAACTCCATGCCAGTTTCAGCCTGTGGACATTGGACGAGTTAATCTGCCCCAGTTCAGAATATCGCGTACCGTGTTTATCTCCGTCATGCACTGGCCAGTCGGTGTCCGCCGCATAAGCACTTGTCATTACGCATAAAGAGAGCAATAAGCCATAAACAAGGCGGCAACAAACAGCCTTTGCCAAGCGTGAGAGCTTCGCATTCCCGGCCCTGCCCGCAGTTCCATTGATATGGACTGGATTACGCATATGGATAATTCTCGCAGCAAGTATCGAAAGGGACGAATATTATAGGGCGCGTTGGTATTCGGGCAGTAGGCATGGCTATGCGGTCAATTCTAAACCAGCCAGCCAATTAGGCAATGAAGCCAACACAATCCGTTTCCAGAACATACAAAATTGCGGATAGCTCCCTTTGTTCCACAATACAGGCAACCGCCCGTAGTTAGCAACCGCAATTGGGTCGGTTTCGATGTCGATGGCTGTATCGAAAAGCCGTCAGTCCCGATATGCCAAGTTCAGCTATTGGCCGGTTGCTCCAATAAGGAAAACATCAATCTTGGGTTGGGCAGGAATCGCTTCCTGGCGTTAACCAGCCATTAACCGGCTTGGGGGGCGTACAGTGACCCTCGAGCCACAGCGGCCATTCTGGCGCTGCTGATGCTGGCTGTCGGATTCGTCGGCCTCTGCCGCCTCGTCTGATGGAACAAACGTAGGAGCGCGCTTGCGCGCGATTGTGCCCATCGGCCGCAAGCGGCCTCCTACGGACATCCTGGCCTGTGGGTGCGCAAACATCGCGCGCAAGCGCGCTCCTACAAAATCCAGAACCGCAAGTGAGCGCAACCATGAAGGGGTTTTCCAATTGAGCAAATTCCTCGGTGCACGGACCTCGGTCCAAGTTCCGCACTGGCCGGTTCCAGCCATGCGCCGCGTTGAAATTTGGGCTTGGTGTATAGCGGCTTTCCAGGCAAGAGCGGAAGTCACCGTCTGCAATTGCTTAGAGCTGCTCGCGAACCGTTGCTGCCGTTCAGCTTGTTCTTGTTTTGCCGGCGTCACCAGCGCCTGATATTTCGCTGTGAAGTGTAAACGCCGGGTGATAACGGGTCAGGTCGACGCGCCCTGCAGGGTCAGCCGCTGGAAGTGGCTAAATGTGAAACGGTTAACCTTGAGGTCCCAGCACACGCCGATCCATCACGCATAGCCAATTCCCAGCATTCGTTCCACCAGGAAGCGATTTACGGCTGGAACCTTCAATACCCCGGGAATTACACGTTGTCTCAGTTGCCGTATTAAAGGATTTGTACTCGTAACCAGCAGCGTCTGGCTCTTGATCATTCGCAAGGCGGCAGCCCCGGCGCGGAGCCGTTCAACAGAATAGAGCGCCAGGTTTCCGGACAACATTCTGTCGACCAGTATGGCCGAGTCCTCAATACTCATGTTCATGCCCCTCGCACCCATTGGTGCATGAACATGGGCAGCGTCTCCGACAAGGAACGCACGCCCGTGCTGATAAGTGCTTACCTGGCGGTGATTGACCTCAAATTGCGTCTGCCACAGTATTTCCTGTACCACAAAACCTCGTGGGAGCCCGGCCAGCACATTTGGACGATTGCTTCCAAGTCTGAACAAATCATCCTTGATACGTAAAGCAAACAGCATGCCTTCTTCGCGTAGCAGAATGTTGGCAGGCTCGACCGGCCACGGGCTTTGCATTCGAACATCAGCCAGACTCCACTGATGTTGCATGACTGAACCGGGAAAGCTGATCCCTGAAATTTCGCGCACACGGCTGTTCGCACCATCGGCGCCAATGAGATAGCTTGCTGCAACGGAATCTTCAACGCCGTCGCGTTCCACCACCGCTGTTACGAGCGTCGATGTTTGCGTAAATGAATTCAGTGCCGTGCCTCGTTCAACCTGGACACCGAGTTCATTCAACCGGGATTCCATAATTGCCTCGGTCTCAGTTTGCGGCAAGGCCAGCATGAAATTATAGCGATGCTCGAGTCCGGAATAATCAATCCGGAAGAGCTCGGAATCCTGGTTACGATAAATAACGGCAGGTATCCGCATACCCCGGGCAAGTAAACGCTCTGTAACGCCGGCATGCTCGAGTAGTTCGAGCGTTCGTGTATTGATACTGAGTGCCTTGAAGTGTTTTGTCGGCTGGGGCCGTTTTTCAATTATCCTTAACGCCTGTCCCTGTCGCGCCAGTTCAAGCGCTGCGGTCAGTCCTGCCGGCCCCGCGCCAACAATCAGCACCGGCAGACCGGACCGGGAAGGGCGCTCAACGTAGCTCATTACAAGGTCCCCGGCATTTAGTTCTTTGATACTTTGTGAAGTGATTAGGGGCAAGCATCGGCACCCCAAACGCAGGCGCACAAAAGCTCCCCCGGAGTGCAGTCGTTCATCGGCGAAGAAAGCGCCCCCGGATGCCGTTGCAAAAACCTCGTCAACCACCACCGATGGCAGGAATAAATACCAGTTCGTTTTCTTCCGAAAGGGGTTGGAGCAGGCCCAACGGGCTGATATGCGCCGTCCAACATGACCGCAACACCAGGTCTCAGCTTGCCTTCCTTTACCAATGCGTCTTTCAGCCCCGGATAGGCTTTTTCCAGATCGTTGATCAGCGCGCGCACGTTTGTGCCGTTGCCACGGACAACTTCCTGGTCCCGTGTGTAGACCTGCATCGCTCGGGGAATTCTGACTGTAGTCATGTGGTTCCTGGCAATAGCCAAACTGTTTGACGATCAATCATGCATCAGCCGCCTGTTTTGCTTTGATCGCGGCACAAACCGTATGCGGCGCCATGGGCATGGCGTTCATCCGCACACCCACAGCATCGTAAATCGCGTTCGCGATCGCCGCAGCAGGCGGTATGATCGAATGTTCGCCGCATCCCCGGACTCCGTACGGATGGAAGCGGATTGGGCGATTCCAGTATTACCGTTTCAATCATTGGTATATCCAATGTCGTCGGCATGCGGTAGTCCAGCAGACTTGTGTTTTTCAGATGCCCATCAGCATCGTAGAAGTATCCTTCATTCAAAGCCATGCCGATCCCCTGCACGGTCGCTCCCTGCATTTGCCCTTCAACGTAATCTGGATGTACTGCCTTACCTACATCCTGAAATACCGTATAGCGCAGGATATCCACCTTACCGGTTTCAGGATCCACCTCTACATCGACCAGGTGCACGGTAGTGCCAGGGATGAAACTTTGAGGTGACTTGGTGAGATGGACAGTGATAGGCCCGCCGGTTTCATGCAGTTTCTCGCACAATTCGCCAAACGACATGGACAGGTTTGAATCTTCTTTGTTGCTGAAAACCCCTTGGTCCACGCTGATCAATTCGGGAGCGGTTTCCCAAAGCAGGGCAGCCCGTTCGGACATTTGCTTCAATATCTCCTGCGCAGCATCATAGATTACGACACCGGTTGCGTAGGTAGTGCGGCTCCCCACTGTGGGCAAGGCAAATCCAACAGCTTCGGTATCCCCGACCGATGCAGTTACGTGCTTCACGTCGATCCCCAAGGCCTCGGCTGCCTGCATCGCAAAAGTCATGCGTGTTCCGCTCAAATCCGGGGAGCCAGTTGTAAGCTGCACCGAACCATCCGGATTGACCGACATCTTTGCGCTGGATGTCGCACCCAGGCCAAACCACATCGAGTAGGCGAGGCCCCGTCCCTGATTCTTGCCGGTGAGTGGAGCCGTGTAATGAGGATGGGCCTTGACCGTCTCCATCATGGCAACCGTATCGATCGGCGGACAGGGGAATCCCGGCACCAGCAGATCACCCGATTTTGTCAGATTTTTCATCCGGATATCGATGAGATCCATTTTGAGCTCATGGGCAAGTTCATCGATTACCTGTTCCACCGCAAATAAGGACTGGGCGGCGCCGGGTGCCCGGTAGGGGCGCATCGTCGGCTTGTTGACGATGACGTCAAAGCCGTTGATCTGGATATTGGGAATGTTGTAGCGAGATGTCGACGCCACGGCGCCGAGGAAAATCGGTCCTCCGGCATATGCGCCGGCCTCGTAGGCCAGATGCAAATCTCCTGCAACCAGTGTGCCATCCTTTTTTGCACCAAGCTTCACCTTGATAAAGGTGCCGGAACTCGGTCCGGTGGCCCGCAACACTTCGTCGCGCCGCAGCGCAATTTTGACCGGGCGATGGGACTTTTTTGAAAGCATCGCCGCAACCGGTTCCAGATACATGCGCTCCTTGCCGCCAAAACCGCCGCCAATTTCCATCGGCACTACCCTGATATTGCCCATCGGCAACAACAGCACTTCGGCCAGATGATCGCGCAGGTTGAACGTTCCCTGGGTTGCGGTCCAGACAGTGATGTGGTCATTGGCGTCCCAGTTCACGGTCGTGACGTGGCTTTCGATATAGCCCTGGTGGATGGTCGCCGAAGTGAACTCACGTTCGATGATGACGTCTGCTTCGGCAAAACCCTTCTCAGGATCGCCACTGCCCAGTTGCATGCGCGATGCGTTTGGCAGGTAATTCTCCGTTGCAAAAACAAAAGCACCGGGCAGGAAATTTTCGTGGATGACGGGCGCATCGGCGGCCATGGCGGTCCTTACGTCCATCACCGGCGGCAAAAGTTCATATTCCACCTTGATCAGATTTACCGCTTCTTCCGCAACGTGGGGATTGTCCGCCGCCACGCCGGCCACCGCATGACCGTCATACAGGACTTTGTCCCGCGCGATGCAGTTGGCGGCGACATCAGCCATGTTAATCATGCCGGCCGCACCCTGGCTGACCATGACGTCATCGATCCTGGGAAAATCGGCGCCCGTTACCACGGCGCGCACTCCGGGTAACGCTTCGGCGGCACTGGTGTCAATGGACTTGATTCTTGCATGGGCGTGGGGGCTGCGAAGTATTCTTCCATGGATCATGTTGGGCAGATAGAAATCATCGGCGAACAAGGCGCGGCCCAATACCTTGTCCAATCCGTCGGGCCGGACCGGACGTGTGCCGAGTACGCGAAATTTCTCTACCGCGGAATCCGGCTTGTTCATCGTTGCGCCTCCATCATGCTTTCCGCAGCAACCATTACCGAACGGACCAGTTTGTCGTAGCCGGTGCAGCGGCACAGATTACCGGCCAGCCAATGCCTGATTTGTTGTTCATCCGGTTGCGGGAATTCATCGAGCAGTGCCTTGGCAGCCATAAGAAAACCAGGGGTGCAGATACCGCATTGCATACCGGTTTGCTCCAGGAAGGCTTTTTGCAACGGATGCAATTCACCATCTTTGGCCAGACCTTCTATGGTTTCGACATCACTGCCTTCTGTCTCGACCGCCAGGACGCAACAGGAATCGACCAGGATACCGTCCATGATGACGCTACAGGCTCCACAATTTCCATCGTTGCAACCTTCTTTGGTGCCGGTCAGGTACAAAACATCACGCAGGACTTCAAGCAGGCTCTGTCTTGGTTCACAGAGAAAATCAACGGGTTCACCGTTTATCGTTGTCGTCACATGGGTTCGTTTGCTCATACTGTTTCTCCCCCGGCGCGCTTGACTGCATCAAGCAAGACTCGCTTGGTCAATGTTTCCACTAGCTGTAAACGATGTTCCACAGTTCCTCGCATATCATCAATCGGACGCGCTGCGCCTCTCGCGATACGCGCGGCATTCAGAATTGACTCTTCGTTTACAGGTTTATTGGTCAAGGACGCACCGGCTTCCTCGACAAGCAGAGGCCGCGGAGCCACGGCGCCGATGGCGATTCGGGCGAATTTGAAATTTTGACCTGCCTCATCCAGTTCAACATAGGCAGCGCAGTTTGCGACGGCAATATCCATTTCGTTGCGCGGGATGAACCGCAGAAACCGGGCGCCTGAATGTGCAGGCGGGGAGGGAATAAAGACATCGACCAGGATCTCACCGTTTTCGACAACTGTCTTGCCCGGCGCAAGGCAAAATTCTTCGGCAGGAATCCGACGCTCCCCCTTGCCACTGACGATACGGGCTACGGCTCCGTAGACAATCAATGTTGGAATTGTGTCGGCGCTGGGCGCGGCGTTACACAAGTTACCGCCGATGCTGGCGCGGCCCTGGATCTGGATGCCACCGATCAACCTGGCAGAATCCACCAGAGCAGGATACTTTGCCGCGATCTGATCGTTTTCGAAGATTGTTCGGCAATTGACGCTGGCGCCGATCGTCAAACCCGCCTCGTCCATCCTTAATTCGGATAACTCAGCAATTTTCTTGACGTCGATTACCAGATCAGGCCGCTTTCTTCTGGCTCGCATCAAAACAATCAAATCAGTACCACCCGCCAGCAGGTTGGTCGAGCCTTTATGGGTGGCCATCAAACCGATAGCCTCTTTTAGACTGGCAGGGGCGCGATATTCGAAATCATGCATTAATCAATTCTCCTTAAAAGGCAGGGTCGCGCATTGAAATACACATAAGCCGTTTTGATGATATCAGTCCAGATCAGTCTGATTCACCCGATTACCGCAATGGGGGCAAATAGGCATGCCGGTATCGCGGTGATAACTATAAGGCAGGGGCCCCTTCAATTATTGATAATAACATGAATAATCAGTATCGTTGCAGGAAAGCAATGATAACGAAAATCAATGTAATTGGCATCCCGGATTCGGTCAGGACGAAAAGAGACAATGCCGCGCCTTAGTTCGCAGTCTGCGTAGATCAAGCCGGCGCAATCGGCTTTGATAAGTATGCCGTCCTCATCGATTGCGGGGATCGGTACGTCGACCAGCTTCAAATTCTCCGGGGGGCCAATTTCATCGAGGCGAATGGCTTTCATTGCAAAGACCTTTTTCGATCATTGTGATAGTTTTTCAAATACGCGTCCCGTTTTCTGCTTCTAGCTGCCGAGGTCGAAGGGCGGTGGCAGAAGACCATCAGGATCGTATCGTCTATGAATGCCTGCAAGACGTTTCCAGTTCGCTTCTGAAAAGCATTTCCTGGCCCAGTTCGGTCGACGAATAATGTCTGTTTCATTGATATAGCAGCCGTTCATTACGTCTTGCAGTGATTCGGCGATCTGGTCCATCCATTGCATGTGCACCGCATCATCCGTTGCCGAATCCCAACGCGTGGACCAATTCAGGAACAGCGGCGCCGTCACTGAACAGGCGGCATCCTCCGGCAAATCCGTGTTGGATCGATAGTTGGCGATGATGACCGTCTTACCTGCTGGTGTCTTTTGAAAATATTCAGCCATGACCTTCACGGCCGTCCGTGGCGTCTGCGCCCAGGCGGTTTCATTCGCGAGTCGATTTGGCGCCGAGGTGAAAGTCAATGCCAGCACCTCTGCAAAGGTCACAGGCTCAAGCTCCTTGGCAAATAGACGGCCGGTCTCAGGGATATCGCCCAATAAGGCATTCAGCAAAGTCCTGGCCTCATCTTCGTCGTCGGCGAAACAAACGGCCGAAAGCACACATTGTTTCCCTCCACTGCCGTCTTCCATGATGAACGACATTTCAATTTTTGAATCCTGCCGCTGTCTTGCCTGTTCCAGCCAATCGATCATCGTATGAACCTGGTCAGGAGAAAAAACATAGGTACTTTGGGTGATGGCGCGTGGCATCGGAAATACCTTGAGATGATAGCGGGTGACTACGCCGCAAAAGGCCGGTCCGGCACCGCGTGCCGCCCAGAACAGGTCCGGATACGCATCCCTCGTGACCGTAAGCCTTTCGCCTGCAGCAGTGACGAGATCGATGGCCTCCACATTGAAACAGGCAAAGCGGTTCCAATGCTCACCATTCCAGCCCATGCCGCCACCGAGCAGGAAGCCGCCCAGCGCAACGGTTGGGCAGTGTGCAACCGGAAATGCCAGTCCATCAGTAGCCAGCATGGAACTGAATTCGGCGCCTAAAATACCCGGCTGTACATGGGCCGTGTGCGTGCCGACATCGATTTTGATATCCCGCAATTGTGATACGTTCAAAAGGATACCGCCCTCGCGCAGATAGCAGGCCACATAATTGTGGCCAACACCTCGTATGGCCACCTGCATTCCCTGGTTTCTCGCATACTCCATCGTTGCAATGACATCCTCTTCTGTTTTTGCGTTTACAATCAGTTGCGGAAATCGATTCGGCTTAATGGCTTGCCACACTGCATTTCGTCGCGCCTGTTCATAAGCCGCGTCCCCGCGCTGGTAGATATCACCGCTCACTTCGAGATGATGTTTGGCTCCAGGGGCCTTATTGTTTCCATTGGCATGCAGCAGCGGCACGGCAGAACCACCCAGGGCAATACCACCAAGTGCAGCCAGAAAGGATCGTCGTGTTTTACGAATAGCGGTCATTGGATTCCTATCCCGAGAGCGTAATTGCAGATGAATTGCCCGTTCGATTCAGGGAAGAGTCGTCGAATTTGCATCGTGATTCAAATCAACACTTAGAGAGTGATGCATAAGATGATATAACATCAACCGAATCGCGATTGGCAACAGTGACTGGTGCTGATCTTAAACCAACGGATTAATGAGTGAGGACGGCATGGTGATGAGGCGAAACAACCAACTCAAGCGAAGCGTATATCCTGGTAGAAAGCGGTTGATGTTGCATATCAGCGCACTATTCTGCTTATCGATATCCGCTATTACGCCTGTTTTGGCTGATGGTGCGGCGACGGCAGCAAGCGACATGGAAATCCCGGCAGTGATGGAATGTGCGCAATTGCTGCGCGAGGATTTCTCACGGATCCCGGATGCGGCAACGGCGATCATGGCGGCAGAGGTCGCCCATGCCGATGCAGGCACTGAAGAATTTTGTGCTGTAAAAGGGTATATCCAGCCGCAGATTCAGTTTGAAATGCGGCTGCCGACCAGGACCTGGAATGGGCGTTATTTGCAGACCGGCTGCGGCGGTACCTGCGGACAGGTCAATATTCAGGATTGTAATGATGCTCTGGCGCAGAATTTTGCCGTGGCTGCACAGAACATGGGCCATGTCTCTTTTCGGGACGCGCTGTGGGGCAGCGATCCTGCGTTGCGATATGATTATGGCCCGCGCTCCACTCACGCCATGGCGGTCGTTGCCAAGGTCATTACCGAACGTTTCTATGGTCAAAAAGTAGCGTACTCCTATCTGCGGGGTTGTTCTACGGGCGGTCGGGAGGGGCTGTTGGCCGCACTGCACTGGCCGGAAGACTTCAATGGCATTGTCGCCGGCGATCCGGCTTTTCCTTCTCGCCAGGGCGGAATCATGAATAACTGGATAGCCCATCATCTGAATACCGATGAAGGCATTCCGGTCTTTGACCAGGAAAAGCTCGCATTTCTCAATTCGCAGGTGTTGGCGAAGTGCGATGCAATCGACGGACTGAAAGACGGTATCATCGAAGATCCACGCAACTGCGATTTTGATATTGCCGCGGTGAACGTATGCCCGCAAGGGACAGATGCGGCAGACTGCCTCACCAAACAGCAAGTTGAAGCAGCCCAAAAATTGTATGAAGGTCCCAGGAACAGTGTTACCGGGGAGCGCTTATATCCGGGCTGGGTTGTGTTCGGCAGCGAAAAATCCTGGAGCCCGGCACTCAACATAAACTATGCCGATCAATTCCTGCGTTTTCTGGCTTATGCAGATAACCCGCCTTTGTCCTACAGTTATCGGGATTTCAACTTCGATACGGATATCACAAAGCTGGAGAAATATGCGGCCGTGTATGATCCCGTCGCACCTCATACAGATCCGGACATGAGCGCCTTTCACCAAGCGGGTGGAAAGTTGATCGTTTATCACGGCTGGGCTGACGGCACTGTTTCCCCATTGACTTCAGTTGATTTCTATTCTGAAGTTGCCCGGAAAGAAGGGGGTATGGACAAAGTCAGGGACTGGTATCGGATGTATATGGTGCCGGGTATGTTTCATTGCCGCGGCGGCGGTGTGCCGGATCAGTTTGACATGCTGAGCAGTATCGTGGCCTGGGTTGAGAGGAACCAGGCGCCGGAAAGCATCCTGGCCAGGCAAATGGATGGTGAGAAGGTGGTGCGCTCAAGGCCGTTATATCCCTATCCCACAGTGGCTCGTTACAGTGGCACAGGTGATGTGAATGAAGCGGCTAACTGGAAGCCGTTTGATCCGCATGGTGGTACATGACGACGACATAAAATGGGTATGGGATCCCGACTGACTCCACTCATGCTGACGCGGTTGTTTAAGTTGACACGACAAACGGATAGGATTACGGATAAGATTATTAACAATACGGCCTGCAAAAGAGAACTTCGCTTGCCGCAACCGGCTGCCAGATGATTACCAGCCTGAAATAGAAAATCGATATTTCCGACGGGGTTAATTGACCAAGAGGAGAACGCTAATGGAAGCTGCAGAAAAAATGCAAGATGCAGCAGATGATCTGCAGGCGAGCCAGCAGGTAGAAGAGATTCGCGATAACATGCGCGACTTCATCGAATGGTTGAAGGAAACAGACGAGATCATTGTCGTGACCGAGGAGGTCGATCCGCGCAACTTTGAATTATCGTCAATCGTGCAACATTGCGAGAATACGCATAACAAGGCGGTTTTGTTCGAGAATGTAAAAGGATTTGACATGCCGGTTGTAGCAAATCTGTATGGAACCATTCATCGCTCTGCAATGGCGTTGGGAATTGTACCGACGGAAGAACAGATTGAACGGTTCAAGGATGATCCGCGCGGCAGCCCTGGCGCCATGGCAGGCATGTCGGGCCGCAAGATGAATGGCTTTGCAATGGATCCCCGAACCCGTGCCGAGTTGATTCTGATAAAAGAACTGCTAAAGGATGCTGACAAGCGGGCATATAACAAGGAAAAGCCATATGTAATGGTTGATTCCGCGCCATGCCAGGAAGTTGTCATCACGGACAATATTGACGTTTTGGGCCTGCTGCCGGTTGTGTGGCATTTGCAGGAGGACGCAAGCCCCTATATCACGCCGGGCGGACTGGTTCAGAAAGATCCGGATAATGGCCTGCTCAATATCGGTGTCCGCCGGCATATGGTCAGCCATGAACGCTACAGACCGGATCAAATCGGTGTGCAGATCGGTTCACAAACGCCTGGCGGGAAAATAATTCAAAAGTACCACGACAGAGGTGAGCCATGTCCGATGGCAATCTGTCTTGGCCCCGATCCGATAACCCAACTGCTTTCCACTTATTCATCGCCGCATTACTGGATGGAACCACCCTACAGCGAATTCGATATGACCGGCGTGATTCGCAACAGGCCTCTGGAATTGGTCAAATGCAAGACCATTGATCTGGAAGTGCCGGCCAACACCGAGATTGTGATCGAAGGATTATCTCCGCCACCGCCCAATAACAAGATCGATGAAGGGCCAATGATGGAGTTTACCGACTACGCGGGCACGCACATAGTGGCCATTCCGTATATGAATGTAACTGCGATTACGTACAGGAAGAATGCAATTTTTCATACCTGCATGTCCGGTAATTCCGAAGAACACCGGGTCGGTTGCATCTGGTCATTCTTTGGTTATGAGCAAATGGGCCTTGAGCAAATAAAGAAACAGTTTCCGCATGTCATCGATATCGGGATTTGCGCCGGTTCACATGGGTTTCATGCGGTCGTTTCGATGAAAAAGACCTATGAGGGTGAAGACCGGCAGGTGCTGCAGTATTTGTTGGCGACCCAGTACTTCAAATTTGTCACCGTTGTTGACGATGATATCGATCCCCACAACAGTGAGCAGGTGGAGTGGGCCAAGGCAACCCGTGCCGGCAGACACCCGGAGGATTATATTGTCTCGCCACAAATGCCCACCTGGGAAATGGATCCGGAAATTGATCAATATTGGCGGGTGACGAAACTGGGCATACTGGCCACCCGTGATATTGGGGAGAAATACATACAACCGGCTCCAGATGCGGCAATGATGAAAAAAGTGAAAACGATATTCGATAAATATGGCAAGTAGGGATAGCGAAAACCAATCAGGTGCCTGTGTAACCAATATGTTTAAATCAATTGATGAAATAGAAAGCCGTTTTGCCGATTTTGATTACGTTACCGATCATTCTCTGGCTACGACCATTTTTCTTTCTGCAGCTCTTGGAAAACCCATATTTCTTGAAGGTGAGCCCGGTGTAGGCAAAACGGAAGTTGCGAAAGTCATGTCGCGGGTTTTGGATACCGAATTGATCCGTTTGCAATGCTATGAAGGACTGGATAGTAATTCCGCAATGTATGAATGGAACTATCTCAGACAAATGCTGGAAATTCGCTTACAGGAAGCACGGGGCATCAACAAGGACGACATCGGAAATAGCATTTTCAATGCAGAATTTCTACTGACGAGGCCATTGCTCAAAGCCATTCAGTCAAATGGAAAGCAACCGCCGGTGCTGCTGATAGATGAAATTGACCGCTCTGACGAGGAATTTGAAGCATTTCTACTGGAGATACTCTCGGATTTTCAGATCACCATTCCAGAAATCGGCACCATAAGGGCGAAACGCCCTCCCATTGTTGTGCTCACTTCAAATCGCACGCGTGAAATGCACGACGCGCTCAAACGACGATGTCTGTACCACTGGATCGACTATCCGACTTTCGAAAAGGAAATGAAAATTATTTCCAAGAGGGTGCCGGCAATTCAATCCAGGCTGGCTGGACAAATCTGCCGGTTTATGGAGCTTTTGAGACAACAGGATTTTTATAAACGCCCGGGTATCGCAGAAACCATAGATTGGGCCAATGCTCTGATGGCACTGGGTATCGAAGAGTTGGACGAGAACACTGTCGACAAAACCTTGTGTTGTATTCTCAAGTACAGAAATGATCAGGAAAAACTGTCGGAAGGCGATATGCAAAAACTTGTCGCCTTGACGAAAAATCTCAAAGGTGGCCCGACCATCAGCGGAATGGAAAAAGTATTTTAGCAGCCTTCGATAATCGGCCTGGTGTATTTACAAGCGACACCGGTAGTTAAAGAAAATGCCAGCCATACCTCACAATTCGCCACAACAGGATGCTTCGACATCAATGAGCATGCTTGCTCATGTGGTTACATTTTCCCGGTTTTTGCATGATGCAGGTGTCGATGTAAGTTCGGCCAATCTGATGGATCTGTGTCGCAGTTTTTCGTACATAGACATACTCAACAGGAATGATTTTTACGAGGCGGCAAAATGTACGCTGATTTCCAACCGCGATTCGCTTGATATTTTCAACCTGGCTTTTCATCAATACTGGGATCATTTCCAGCCGCCGCTTTCAGATGAGAAAAAACCCGGCGATGAAATTGATGATGACCAGCATGATAAGCCGGAGCAGCCTGAAAAAAGACAACAGGATGAGACGATCGAGCTGCAGAATAATCACTCTGATGATCAATCCGGAGCAGAGTCCGATCCGGAACAAGTCGGCTACTCCGACAAGGAGTTGTTGCTGAAGAAAGACTTTGCAACGATGTCGGAACCAGAAATGGAAGAGGCAAAAAAAATAGTCGCAAAATTAATCGCAGCTCTCTTCAATCGAAAAAGCAGGCGCTTCGAGCTTGCAAAAAAGGCAGGTAATTTTGATTTCCGGCGCATGTATCGTCACAGCATGCCTTATGGCGAGTACTGCACGAAATTGTTTTACAAGAATCACCCCTTGAAGAAAACCAGGCTTCTGTTGATTTGTGACGTCAGTGGCTCCATGGAGCGCTACAGCCGTTTCCTCATTCAATTAATCTCCGTCATGGCAGACAAATTGGCCGACCTTGAAGTCGCCCTGTTTTCGACCCGAATGACCCACTTCACGCCTTACCTGAAGACCAAGAACGTTAATCAGTTGATTTCACAAATGTCGGCACAGGTGCATGACTGGGCCGGCGGAACAAATATCGGCGGCAGTTTGCAGGAATTTAACAAGTTTTACGCAAACAAGATGCTGCATTCAAATTCAGTTGCCATTATATTGAGCGATGGCTGGGATCGAGGTGATGCAAAACTCTTGCGCTCTGAAATGGAGGTCCTGAAGCGCAGAGTAAACAAGTTGATGTGGTTAAATCCTCTAATGGGCAAGGAAGATTATGAGCCACTCTGCCGGGGCATAAGAACTGCGCTACCTTTCCTGGATCATTTTCTTCCCGTGCACAACCTTGAAAGCCTGGCAAACGTGATAAGGACCCTTGACACAATCAAGCATTAGTCAAAGCCCGCAAGATTCGTGAGATCGATTTTCGAAGGAATTAAGAGCCATGTCCACAAATGCAGAGATCTCAACCCCAGCAACCGTCAAGTCGACCTGTTACATGTGCTACAACGCATGCGGCATCATCGTTCACAAAGAAGGAAACTTGCTGGTAAAAATCGAGGGTGATCCTGACAACCCGCAGAATTACGGGAGACTTTGCTCCAAAGGCAGGGCGGGGTTGCAGGCTCTGTATGATCCCAATCGCGTGACGACTCCACTGAGAAGGCGAAACCCGGAAAAGGGAATTGAAATTGATCCACAATGGGAGCCGATCTCATGGGAAGAGGCCCTTGAAATCGTGGTTGAAAAACTGAAGACGATCAGGGCCGAAGACCCCAGGAAACTGGTAGGCTGCATGTTTGATGCCCATGTGTATACGCAATTCTTCAGTTGGATGGCCGCCTTCGGATCACCTAACGGATTCGCCGGAGGTGCAGGATTTTACTGCGGAAACGGTTTGCATCCTGTCGCGGCCCTGACCAGTGGTTCGTTCTTTCTGGAACCCGACCTGGATTACTGCAACTATCTCATCATGGTGGGCACTCAAAACGGCTTCGTCGTCAACCACCTGCCGATGATGATGTCGCAGAAGATGGCCGAAGCCCAGGCGAGGGGGATGAAGCTGGTCGTTGTCGATCCCATCTGCACGGCAGCGGGCAGCCATGCTGACAAATGGATACCGGTAAAGCCTGGAACCGATGCCTCCTTTGCCTTATCCATGGCCAACGTTCTGGTCAATGAATTGGGAATCTATGACGAGGAATTCCTCAAGAAGCACACCAATGCACCGTACCTGATCGGAGATGACGGGCGTTATGTTCGGGAATCCACCAGCAACAAGCCGATGGTGTGGGATCAAACGCAAGGCAAGGCCATGCCGTTCGATGAGGTGCGATCCGAATCTTTGGCCCTCACCGGAAGTTACCAGGTAGACGGGAAAACCTGCACCCCCTCCTTTCAAAATCTCAAGGATCACCTGTTAGCCTATGCTCCTGAAGTAGCGGCCAAAATCACTGATATCTCAGCGGATACCATTCGCAGAATCGCGACAGAATTTGGTGAGGCGGCGAATATCGGCGCCACCATCGACATCGATGGTCACAGGCTGCCGCTAAGACCAGCCTGCGTCAACTGGTATCGGGGGCCTTGTGCGCACCGGCATGGCTTTCTGACCGGATTTTCCTTGCAACTTCTGAACATGCTGATCGGCGCAATCGATGTCCCCGGCGGACATCTTGGGTCCAATCCCGTGGGGCCATGGTGGGGGCCAGGTACCAGCGACGACGGTTTGCTGCTGCCTACCGACCATCCGCTGGCCCACCAAGCCTTTGATCCCTATCCGGGCAGAACTCCGAAACGGCCTGACTCGGCCACCGGAATGGAATTATTTCCGGTGGCACCTTACGCCAGTACTTTGATCTACGATATTTTGCTCGATCCAGAGCTGTACAACTTGCCTTATGTTCCAGAAATGCTCATTGTCTGCCGCAGCAATCCCATGATGAGTACCATCAACCCCGGGATTGTCCAGGAAGCGCTGAAGAAAATACCATTCATCGTGGCCTTTGCCTTCAATATCGATGAGACGACGGAAATGGCGGATATCGTCTTCCCGGACGCCCATTACCTCGAACGCATGGACGGTTTTACCAACGCACCTTACGAATTCATTGCCGCGGGGATGGGGGAGTGGAATTTCATGATCAGACAGCCTGCGGCCGAGCCACCCGCAGGTGTCAAGCACTGGATGGAGGTGATGTTTGATCTGGCCAGGCGGGTAGGATTTCAGGACGACCTCAATGCGATGTTAAATCATACCTTACCGTTGCGAGATTCCTACACCCTGGAGGCCGGCAAAGACTATAGCTGGAACGAAATAACGGATCGTTGGCTTAAATCCCATTTTGGAGAGGAGCAGGGGCTCGACTGGTTCATGGAAAATGGCTTCATTCACTACAGACAGAAAACCATTCAGGAAGCCTATCCCAGACCGTTTCTTTCATCCCGAATACCGATCTACCTGGAACATCTTCTCGACATAGGCGAAGAATTGAAAAAAGTCACCGAGGAAGCAGGTATTCCGTGGGATGTCTCCGATTATCAGCCCTTCCCGGATTGGAAGCCCTGCCAGGCGCACCTTGATGCCGAGAACAGTGAATACGATCTGTTTGCCGTGAACTGTAAAGCTCCCTTTCACACGTTCTCTTCGACCGTTGGCAATCCGGTACTCACCGAGATTCAAAATGCACACAAGTTCGGTTCAAACGTGCTGCTCAATCACAAAACCGCTGCCAGAAAGGGGATTAATGATGGCGATGAAGTCTGGGTAGAATCGACAGCGGGGTTCAAGGTAAAGGGCACCGTCAAGCTGACCGATTGCGTCAGGCCTGATGTGCTTGGTTTTATGGGGCTCTATGGGAAATGGGCAAAACATGTCCGCGAGGAGGGTCGTAAGGGCCCGCATTTCAACACACTGCTGCCGTACAACCGGGAACGGATAGATACGGTAGCGACGACCGTGGATATGTGTATCAAGGCCAGGATTTATCCTGTATCCGCTGGCGATACCGGATTGTTCGGAAACATGGCTTCCAGGCTGCATCATCTCATCGGCAAGCAGGAACCCTGAGCGTTCAAAGAATTATGAAATTCACCTTGTTCCAGCGTTCACATTTCTTGGTAGTATGACGAAAATTTTTGTGTCGGAAATGTGTATCTCCAAATTCGGACCACAGGACAATAAGTAGAATGAATGAGACAGCGGCGGGGAAGGGCAAGGGAATTTTTTTCGGATGGTGGGTTGTCGGGGCCTCTGCAATATGCATCTCCACCGGACCCGGGCCTTTTGCCTTCGCGGCACTTGGCCTGTTTGTATTGCCATTTGGCGCCGAGTTCGGATGGAACAGGGCGGAAATCAGTTTCTGTTTGACGCTGTTAATTGGCGCTACGGCAATATCTCTCCCTTTTGTCGGGCGCATGGTCGACCGTTTCGGATCGCGGATCGTCCTGATCCCTTCCCTGGTTTCGATGGCACTTTGCCTGGCGGCCATTCCATTATTCGTCAGCGAACTGTGGCATCTGATCGTGATATTTCTGGTTATAGGAACCTTGGGAGCGGGTACCAATAGTGTGCCCTACATGCCGGTATTGTCTGCATGGTTTCTCAAAAAGCGGGGCTTGGCCATCGGCCTGGCAATCGCCGGTATCGGCCTTGGCTACTTCTATGTTCCATTGTTGGCCCAGTATTTTATTGATCATCATGGCTGGCGCTCCGGTTGGTATGCCCTCAGTGCGGTAGTCTTCTTCATTGCCATACCGCTGGCGGTCATTTTCCTCAGAGAGTCGCCGGCAACCATGGGCTTGCAGCCTGATGGGGTCACGACCACTACGGCTGCGCCCCGGGCAACGCGAAAAGACGTGGGTTTCACCACCAGGGAAGTCCTGCGGCATCGTGAGTTCTGGATCCTGAGCAGCATTTTTGTCGTGCTGTCGTTTGTCTTGAACGGTATGTTGTCAGCCATTGTGCCGATGCTTGTCGACCGGGGGATGGAGACATCCACCGCAGCCGCCGTCGCTGCAACGCAAGGGCTTACCGTATTTATCAGCAGGATCGTCATTGGTTACCTGATAGATCGCATTTTTGCGCCCTATGTCGCTATCGTCTTCTTCACTCTATCGGCAATAGGCATAGGTGTTTTTGCCCTTGGTGCCGTCGATACCACGGCGTTTCTGGCGGCAATCCTGATTGGCTTGAGTCTCGGCGCAGAAGTAGATTTGCTCGCCTATCTTACCGGGCGGTATTTCGGTCTGCGAACGTTTGGCGCAACCTATGGACTGTTATTTGCAGCCATATTGACCGGGACTGCATTGGGCCCACTGGCCTTTGGGATCGGTTTTGAATCTACCGGCTCCTATACCCGCATCCTGACCATTTGTGTTGGCATTAACGTCCTGGCCATTGCCCTGACTGCTTTGCTTGGGCCATATCCGGATTGGGAAAAGACCGAGGAGTAGCATGCCTGCAGAAAATGAATTCAAGGGATTATTAAAGAGATACATGGACAATGGTATCTCCCGGCGTCATTTTCTTACCACCCTGACCGGTATCGGTCTGAGTGCAACGGCCGCCAATACGATTGCACAGGAATTCGCCCCGTTTGTCGCGCGTATGGATGAAAGCCCGGCAGAACCTCTACCCGCGTGGGTAAGAAGTGTCAGTGGCAGTGGCGGCAAACTTCTGGTGGAACAACTCAAGGCTTCAGGTCACAAATTTCTGTTTGTGAATCCATCATCAGGCCAGGCGCCGATTTTTGATGCCCTGGTGGATGCCCCTGAGGTACAGATCATTGAATCAATCCATGAGGGCGCCCTGGTGGCGATGGCTGATGGTTATGCCAAGGCAACGGGAGAGACGCCTTGCATCACGATCTCGCGGCCCGGCCTTCCAAATGCCATGTCGATGATGTTCAATTCCTGGAAAGATTACACACCCATGCTGTTGTTGGTGGACGATGTCAGTGAGGGCATGCTCTCACAGGATGGCTTTCAAGCCATGGATCATATGACTTCCATGACGCAGACAATGACCAAATGGAATTGGTCTATTCAGTCGGAAGACAAGATCCCGGAAATCTTCCGGCGTGCGCAGAAATTTGCATCGACAAAGCCGACTGGCCCGGTATTTCTGGCGGTTCCCCAGGATTTTTTGGCCAAAAACACGGAAGCTGCCGTAATCGGGCAGGAAAAATATTCCATACCGATGCAGCTCAGGGCGTCTGCGGAAGATATCGAATATGCGGCAAAATTATTGTTGAATGCCGATAACCCGCTCATCCTCGCCGGAGATGAAGTCAGATACTGTCACGCACAATCTGAACTGCTCGAACTTGCTGAATTATTGGGTATTCCTGTTGTAAAGGAATGGACGGCATCCTGGTCCAAACCCTTTCCCAGCAAACACCCTTTGTATTGTGGGAATTATCAAAGTACGGCCAGATTTCCCGGCAAAGTCGACGTGATGTTGAATCTTGGCTCGCGCATGCCGCTGGCAGGTTCCCAATTCAAGATCGAATCTCAGGTCAAATTGATACAGGTTCGTCTGGATGTCGATAATCTGGCACGTGTTTATCCAACGGAGCTCGCAATTGTTGCTGACATCAAGCTGGCATTGATTGATTTGATTGAAGAACTGAAACACCGGTCATCACCGCGCAAGCTCAAAACCATCGCTGACGAACGGTTGGAACTGGCAAAAGCACATCGCTTGAAGACTGACGAAGCGTATCGGGGGATAGCTGAAAAACGATGGGATAATTATCCGATCAGTGGCGAGCGGGTAATCGTTGAACTTGAGAATACATTGGAAAAAGATACGGTTATCGTTTCGGATAACGATACCAGCATGTGGGCAATTGACAATTACCTGACCTATGGCCCGCAGGATAAGGATTACTTCTTCAGTACCGGCTTTACCCTGGGCTGGGGTTTACCCGCGGCCTTTGGTGTAAAACTGGCGATGCCGGACCGCCCGGTAGTGTGCCTGGTTTCAGACGGCAGCTTTCTGTTTAGCGGACCGCAACCGCTTTGGTCGTACTCCAGGTACAGAGCGCCGATAATGGTCATTGTGATGAACAACCGCAGCTATAACAACGAACGGAATCGAATCGTATCCCGCCGCGGCCGCGCCTATCAGGCCGGACGGGATATGGTCTGTTACCTTGGGGACCCGGACGTAAATTACGTCAAGCTTGCCGCGGGCTTCGATGTGGAAGGAGAAATTGTTGATAAACCCGAAGAAATCAAATCTGCGGTCCAGCGTGGAATGAAGGCTACGGCTGACGGCAGGGCCTATCTGTTGGATGTGCATATCGAACGGAGGGGGAGCCTGGCCGAGTCCACATGGCACCCGGAATATTTTATCGACTCAAAGCGGACCCGGAGCGTTTGATGATGTTTGGAGGCGGATGTTCCTTTGGTAAAGCCATGATCAAGCTGGGTCCGGCCTTCATGCTACTCACCATCAGTGCTGTTGGCCTTGCTGGCGATGAATCCGTGGATCAGGGTAAGCGGTTATATGAAGCGGCCTGCACGCCATGTCACGGTTTGGCTGCGATAGAACGGACGCGGGACGGCAGGGCAGGGTGGGAAGACACGGTACAGAAGATGGTCGTCATTGGCGCCCAACTGAACGCAGAAGAGATGGAATTGGTGATTGACTATTTGTATAAAAATTATGGGCCGGGCAAAGGTGATCCGATGAGAACGGGGGTCCTGCCGGCCGATTCACCGATGCAGGTAGACGGAACGGTTTCCAGTGAGAATGTTGTGCTGCCGGAAGGAGAGGGAAAACAACTGGTGCAAGGGCTTTGCACGACCTGCCATGACCTGGGCCGTATTGTTGCGACACGCAGGGGCCGGGACGACTGGAAACGGTACACAATAAATATGCTGCGGCAAAATGGAATCAGCGTCGCCGAAGATAAACAGGAAGCAATGGTGTCTTATCTGAATCAGCATTTCGGCAAGGCCGATCCAAGGTAAAAGAGCGCTCAGCCTCAAAATGGTTTTCCCTAATGAGAATCAAAGATCGTCTGGTACCTGGCAATGGCAGACTGCACTGCCTCGCGTTCCGCCGCCGTCGGATTTCGTGGATCCTGCGCCGGTGGCAGGCTGCCAAATTTCAACAGGCAGGCGGTAAGCAACATTCGCGCCTTGGTGGAGGTCAGGTTATTGCCGGCGATTGCCGGGCGCTGTGAATAATAGATGGTTGGCGTTGCGCCGCCGGCATTTCCGCGCCCGGTGAAAACGACCGGCATGCCGCTGAACACGGCAATTTGAAGTGCGCTCTCCGGCGCGCGGGCCAGCATGCCATAAGGCGCCAGGCCCTCTGCAACAAAACCCGCCAGCGGATTCTGTTTCAGATTCTTGTCGATGCGGGCCATGATATCGACTTCGTCTTCAGGATTTGGAGTCGATCCATCCTGACTGAAGTATCCGTATTTGACGATGGATACTTTCGGTATGTTCTGGCCGAGAAGAAAGCCGTTATCGTCTTTGATCCGTACCCTGCTCACTTTGTATGCGCCGTTCTGCCGCAGTACGCCATCGACAAAGTTGGGCAATTCCGTCAGTCGTACATCGGAATACCAGGTGTGCCTGGTGCTGGGTTTGAAATATATTTGTGCGGGGCCGGGGACACCCATTGTGCCGAGTATTCCGCCGTGATCTCCGGTCGCTATATAGCCACCGGGACGCGCATCGGATTTCTGTACCTGGCGTGCCGCAAAGATTTGTTCGTCCTGGATCACGACTGCGCCTAATGCGTCGTTTCCATCAGAATCGCTCCAGACCTTTGAGATGATGTAGTCGACGGAATCGACGATGTTGTGTGGGCCATCGGCAGAAACCGTGCGGTTAGCTCGCTGTGCCGCATTACCGACAATGGGCACTTTGGTGTCGATAAGCAGGTTCAGCCAATAGATCGTATCTTCCACCGTCGGGCTGCCTTCCAGCCAGATGGCGCCCACATAGTCACCCGCCTTCAGCGCCCGCTGCACTGCGTTGGCAACGGTAGCCAGGTCTTGATAACGTGTCGAGGTACGCAGGTGCGGAGGGTCGTAGACAAAGAAATCCTGGCCCATGGTTTCCGCTGGAATATCGCCCGTCCCGATATCGGTGCGAGCGCTTTCGGCCAGGCCGTGCTTATATCCTCCCGAAGGCAGCGCACGGTAAAAATCGAAGTCCGCTTTGGAAGACAAGACATTCCCCGTGCCATCCCCGCCCACGCCATACAGCCCGCGGTCGATCTCCTCAAAAATGCGGGAAGCGTCAGGGAAGAATGGCTGCCGGCATTGATCTGCCGCGGCGAAGGGATGTTGACAATCTCCATCCCAGGGTCCGCCATCAGCCTGCCGGGCCATGTATGGTAAAAGATAAAGCCCATCTTCCGGTTCAAGCGTTACCCGGTAAACCGGTTTGTCATCAGGGCTGCTGCGTTCAGCGTGGAACTGGCCGTTTGCATCGACATAACCATCCGGCGGGCCATACAATTCAGCGGCATCGCGCTCCAGGGGATGTCCGCTGTACGCTTCGATGAAAACCTCCACCTTTGCGGCCAGGCGCTGCGGTACCAGGTGATCGTAAGCCGGCAGGCTCCCGTCGGGGTTTTTCAGCAAAGGCAATCCGTATGCCTTTCGGGCCTTATTGCTGGTGACCAGCGGTGCGCTGTTCTGGATGGTGGCGCTGGTCCCGGAGAATACTGCGATCCTGGGTTTGGCGGCCTTCGCTTGCACCGACGATGCAACCAGTGCCGTGACAAGCACCACCGTTGTCACCAGCCATCGAATTTTAGTTAGCGGCATAGGATAACAGTCTCACTCTTCGGAATAGTCCAGTCCAAATACGATGCGTGCATACAAATTAGCCCTCGATTCCTCGCAGCAGCGTGCAAAATTACATGAACCTGCTGTCCTGTGCACGCGGCCGCTGGCCGGGAAAATATCCATGATATTGTAAATAATCCAAGTGACTACTATACTCCGGGCTACCAGGGCAAACTGCGATCATCAATAAGATTTCAAATTTTGATTCTGGTAGCGGTGTGCATTTTCAGACTCTGCTTTACTTTAGCTTTGATGGTTGAGATTTCATTCTGGATATCTGTGGGGAACTTAGCATGAAATTACGACAGAACGTAAAATTGACCAGCTGTTTGATTATAGGTTGGTACCTCACCACGTCAATCAATGCCGTGGCTGACACGGAATTGGAAGAAATTATTGTAACTGCGACCAAACGAGGAGAGGTCTCGGTACAGGATATCGCGGGTGGTATTACAGCGGTAACCGGTGAGATGCTGGATAAGCAGAACCTGAAATCCTTTCAGGATGTTGCCAGGATGGAACCATCCTTGCAGTTTGCAAAAGCGGCCGAGGGCGACCTCCAACCCATCATTCGGGGAATTCAGTCCCCGGGGGCAGGGACCGTCGGCGTATATTTCGATGAAACCGTCATTACCGGCATTAATTTTGATGACGGCGGTGGGCGAACTCCGGATATAGGCGCCTACGACATGCAGCGCGTGGAAATACTCAAAGGGCCGCAGGGCACCCTGTTTGGCGCCAGTTCAATGACGGGTACGGTGCGCTTCATCTCCAACAAACCGGATGCGAGCGGGATCGAGGCAAGCATCCGTGGCGGCGGATATACGCTGAAAGACGGAGACCCGGGGTATAACGCCGACGGCATGATAAACATTCCGGTGGTCGAGGGCGTCTTCGCACTCAGAGGCGTGGCCTGGACCGAACAACGCGGTGGCTTCATCGATGAATACTCCGGCTTGAACGCTGTCACCTTGAGAAAAGATGCCGACGAAGTCGACAAGACCGGCGGGCGTATCATGGCGCGATTTACGCCGAATGAAAAGGTGACATTCGATGCATATTATTTGAAGCAGGACACCGATGTGGACGGTCCGGTGGGGTTCTCACCGGTGCCTACCGGCGCCATGTTACCGATTACGATCATTGCCGGTCCTCCGTTCATCATCGGCCTGACGACGACCGGTCTGGACGGATACGCGGGCAAGCGGATCATCACCGTGCCGACGCACGAGGAAAACACCAATGATGTCGAGCTGTATGGCGCGACCCTGGAGGCCGACGTCGGTTTCGGCTCCCTGGTGGCGACTGCTTCGGACTTCAAACTCGACAATTTCAGCGCGACCGACACGACTGGCGTGGCGACGAACTTCGGCCTGATCGATGTGGGAAGATTCTTTGGCACGGGCGAACTCGTCGTTCCTGCGCCATTCATTTTATCCCAGCACCAGGACCGGGAAGTGAAGGTCGGGGAAATCCGATTCAGCTCGGATCTCGATGGGCCGTTCAATTTCGTAGGCGGTTACTATTATCAGGAAGACGATCTGAATACGGAAACGCTTGTCGTGTTGGGAGATACGGTGACGGGTATCGGCCTGTGCTACAAGCACGCCGACTGTATTGCCGACCCAACATCGCCGGCGGCCTTTTCGATTGTGTACGGCACCGGTACCAAGATGAAAATCAAGTCACATGCGTTTTTTGGACATGCAGACATGGAGCTGAGCGATGCCTGGACCCTGGGTGCCGGTGTCCGCTATTTCAAGTTGAATCAGACAACCCAGAATGCCACCCTGCAGGCATTCCAGGGCAGTATTCCATTTACGTTTCCGCCGGCTTTTGGCGGCCCGGTGCAAACCGTTCCCATCGTGACGCCGCCGGATAAATCAAGCGATTCCAAGGTGACTTGGGATGCCAGCCTGGGATATCACCCTGATGAGAATCAGCTTTACTATGTCAGGGCGGCTACCGGATTCCGGCAGGGTGGTACCAATGACGCCAATGCCGCACTGCAATTAGGCGTCGTCATCCCCGACAGTTATGATTCCGATACAGTGCTCAGCCTGGAGCTTGGGGCCAAAACTTCATGGGCCGACGACCGCCTGATATTCAATGCAGCCTACTTCAAGATGTACTGGGATGACATACAGGTGCCCGGGCAGGATGCAACAGGCGCATCGAATTTCATCTCCAATGCCGCCAAGGCCGAGATCGATGGTGTTGAAGTGGAAATGTTCGCCCGCCCGACTGAACAATTGTATCTGACATTCGGAGTGACATGGCTGGATGCACGTCTTACGAGGGATCAGGATCTGCTCAATCCCGAACTGTTTGCCGGCAGGGAATTGCCGCCTCGCGGCCTGAAAGGCGACAGAATACCCAAGGCTCCGAAATGGGCGTATTCCGGCAGCTTTGACTACGCTATCCCCTTAAGCATGATTGACGGCGCTGAATTGGCATTTCGCGGCAATTTCACTTACGCCGGCAAATCGGACCGGTTCTTCAATAATTCTTTCGATAATAATGCTGAGATCGGTGACTATTTCCTGCTCAATCTGAACGCCAACCTTTCTCTCAAGAACTGGGTATTCACTCTGTACTGCAATAATGTCACGGATGAGGACCCGACCGTCGACGTTTTTGGGAACGGCACGGACCCTCAGCATCTGGTTACCTCGTATCCGCGCTCATTCGGCGCACAGATACAGTGGAGATATAACTAGCCTGCATGTTGCACCAGTCCTCTACTGCGACGGTTCAGGGGCACGCCCTGGCTGGCTTTCGCTCGGTCAGAGTGCTCGACATAGTGTCGACTATGCCTGCGCGCTCCTCGGTCGCGAAAGCCAGCCATGACGCACCCCTGATTCGTCTCGCTACGAGAACTGGTGCAACATGCAGGCCTAGCGAAATGTCACGCCTTTGACGTTGGCAGGGGAAACCCTTGCCAACGTCAAAGGAAGATTGCGTTACCAGAGAAAAGAATTCTGCGCCAGCAAACGCCGGGGATCACCGTACTTGCTGGCCAGTTTCCGTATGTCTTCATCCTCTAAAATCAATAATTTGCGCCTGTCGACGACCATCTCGTCATCAAAGTAGACAGTCGGAGTATCGAAAATCACATCCAGATGCGCAAAACCCGGAGCCTGCAGATCGGCCTCGTTAGTGGGGCCGGTACCGTCTATACCCAGATAAGACGTCCCGGCTGCGCGCTCACGTTCGAATTGTGGTGCATTGTTCATTCTGGTCTTGGGATTCAGACCAATGACCGTGTGCCTGACGTAGTAGCTGCCGTTGGAGAACGCTTCAATGATGTCCGCGTCCGCCTGTGCGCCTGCTTCAACCTTGGAAACGAAATTGTCTTTGACCGTTATCTTTACGGGTTGACGCGGTTTGCCGATCAGCGTTGCCTCATCAAAAACGAAGACACCATTGGATGTTTCGGGATAAAAATTGATCCCCATCGAAGGGAAAATGCCCCAGGAGCCGCTTCTCAACGGCGTCATGTGAGCAATGCCTTGCAAGCCCTCAAACGTAATGTCTGTGCCGGAATGGGTCGTATATCGAACGGTTTTGCATTTATCCATTTTTTCGTTCATGCGGTTTCCAATGGCTGTCAGCAATTCCATTGGAAAACGCCCGCCCGTGACCAAACAGCCAGGGGTGGAGCCCATCAGTATTGAACACACACGCTTTTTCCCGCTAAATATTTTGCTGAAGAAAGTTCTTTCATTATGAGCAAATTCAAAGTACGTACAGGCAACCACAACGTCGGCCTGCTCGTATGCGCCCACCAACATGTTGCTCGGGGTGCCATGCAGATACCCGCCGGCAGGGAACGGCGGGACGGTCATAACCGCCACCTCCGCGCCGGCAAGGGTTGCAGCAGATGACATGCTCGCAACGACAAAAGGGTCGGTGTCGGGTTCGGCAACCACCAATACATTTTCTCCCGGCTTCACCAGGCAAAAGTTTTGTATGCAGTTGGTGGCGGCTTCCATGAGTTGGGGAAAAATACTGGGATTTGAAGCATGATGTCCCGGATAACCAGCGGTGACGCCGCTTAACGGGATACCAAGTCTGTAATCGCTCATTGCTTTGCTTCTCCTATTGATAGCGTGGGGTTAACTTCTACAGAGTGCAACTGAAGGACAGGTACGCAGTCCGGAAAAAACTTCAAAATCGCATATCATTGATTGTTTCACGCGTGCGTAGCGCGCCGGTTTGGGCAAATGCCACGCCATTGGCCACTCGCTCATAAGCGGTCCGCATATCTTGCAACACCCCAGGCAAGCACGCCCGACAACAGCGCAAGCACGGTCGCGTAGACACCTACCCAAAAGTAACCACCGCCCGCCAACAAAGCCAGGCTGGCGACAAAAGGCCCGATCGCGGTGCTCACAGTCTGGACCACGATGGAGCCTGCGGCCAGGCGCCCCGCGGGGTCAAGGACGGCAGTAAGGGCGCGATAAATTGGCACCAGGAACAACAGGGCAATATTCAGGATCACGAATGAGACGAAAAACATTCCGTAGGATTGTGAACTGCCAAAAAGGAAACACGCTGCAGCCTGGATCAATACCCCAAATACAATGGGCTTGCGGTAACCCTGGCGACGTTGCCAGAAATTGGCAATGACTGGTCCTATCCAGGTCAAAGTGGCTACGGCCAGAAAGGCCTTGACGATGGCGTGGTGATCAAGACCCAGGGACACGCCTATCCGTTCAGAAAACGCCCATAACGAATTGACGCCCATGTACAGACAGGCAATTCCGAGCAGGATCCAAGGGAAAGGCCGCCACACACTGCCAGGGGCGTCACTGGCCGCTTCTGTCGCAACTTCGAGCCTGGGAAGCGCGAGAAGAAACGGTGCACCGATGGCCGCGCCGATCAGGACAATGTAGAAGACTGCAATGCCCCCGAAGTTATCATGCAAATTGGGCCAGGAGAGGAATATCGCGCTGGCAACCAACACATAACCAAGGGTGACCAGGGAAAAGGTGCGCTGAGGCTTCAAAGTCCCTGCGGCAGCGGCGGATCCAATCGTCAGCAACGCGCCTTCGCCGACACCCATGGCGACCCGGCTTGCCAGAAACCACGACCACTGGGATGAAAATGCTGCCACCGTATCGGCGATCAAGGTCAACATGATCGCCATCAAGGCGAGTTTGCGCCGGTCCACGCGGTGTACGGTGAGCATTAGTGCGAGGGCAACGGCCGACATCGAGGCAAATTGCAAAACGGACACCAGGCCCGCTTCCCCGGCGGACAAATCAAATCGCTCCGCCACCCCCCCGACCACGAACGGCATCGTCAGCAGCCCCAGCTCACCTATACAAACGGCAGCGACGACCGCAGCCAACTCAAGTTTGGAATAGCTCCTTCGTATTGAATTAGTCATAAGTCAACACCATGGCGTTCGATGAAAAAATGTCACGGGCGCTTAGCCAGGATGCTAACCGGGAGCATACTCTGCGAGGCTGTGTCCCGGCATTAATACTATTTTCCATGGCGAATTACCATCCTCGACCCAACTAAAAAGTGTACAGCGCAGCAAATTATTTATTAAATAGTTAATAAAAATCATTATAATAATGCTCTTAAGCTATAGTTTCGAGAAGTCTTCCGGAGAAATTATTGCTGCGAACGCCTATTTTGCAAGCGCGTTCTTGTGACAAGCAGTTTACTGTTGAATTTGGTCGAACTATCGTAAAAAGCGAGTGGAGGCGTCAATGACCAGAAAGAAACCCATTTGGAAAGCTCCTGAAAGAGCACTGGAACCCATGCCGGAGATCTCAGGCAACAAGGTCAACGGATTTGGTGAAACAAAGTTCAGACGCCCTTCGCCGTTTTTCTGGCATGAACCCCAATATCACGAATTCGGAAACATGCAGCGCTATACCATCGGCGTGATGTATGGTCTCGAAGACGGGGAAGAAATCCGACGCGCGTTTTGTGTAAACGAAGAATTCAGGCCGGGCAGCCCATCCGGTCAGGCCTCCTCCGAACAGTTCATTCACCGTGGGCCGGATCCAATAAAGGTGGCTTCCGAACAGGTCTCCGGATCGCCGGATGAATGGAGCAAACTGGTGAAAGAATTTGCGTTGGCTCATCATGCCGATGTTGTCGGGATTTGCACGATGCGGCAGGAATGGATATATGAGGGATTTCAGATCAGCGATTTTGAAAAATATGTAGTTGTGCTGGGTGTTGCGCATGATTACGAGGAAATAGCGCAGGCTCCGCCATTACCCGGCAATAACCGCGCGATTGTAGAGGTAGGAAAACAATATACTCGCGCCGCCCGCGCGGCTGCGGAATTGAATAACTATATTCGCTCAAACGGGTATGAAACAACCTGTTACCCCGGGCCAACCGCCCAGGCTCTGGCGATGATACCGGCCGCGATTGAGGCCGGACTGGGGGAATTGGGCAAACACGGTTCTCTGATAAACCGCAAGCTTGGGTCATCGTTCAGATTGTCTGCTGTCGCCACAAATATGCCTCTGACCACAGACCAGCCGGACGTATTCGGTGCCGACGACTTTTGCATACGCTGCCAGGTTTGCCGTGAAGCCTGTCCGCCCGATGCCATATTCGACGACAAACAATGGATCAGGGGCGAGCAGAAGTGGTATGTCGACTTTGATAAGTGTATTCCTTATTTTGCGGAAGCCCGTGGATGTGGCATCTGTATAGCCATTTGTCCCTGGAGCATGCCGGGAATTGCCGACAATCTGGTGGTCAAGATGGCCAGAGTACGCGAGCGAAGAAGTCAATCAGGAGTCGGCGAACGCTGAATTGGGCAAGGTATGGATCAACTGTATCGTGTGCCCCACGTGCCGCTTGTATGCGGCCAGAGCTTGCTTGGCATTTTTGTCGAGAATGCTTTCGGCGATAGCACGATGATCGTCCAACGTCGACCCCGGTAATCGGCCGAGCACATTCACGTTCCACGCGAGGCGGTACATCTGCAGTTGGAACTGCTTGAGCAGATGCGGCACCAGATTGTTGCCGCTTATTTCCGCAATCAACTGATAGAAGGGGAAATTCAGGTCGACCCACTCCTTGACTTTGCTTTCCCTTGAATATTCTTTGGATTGCCTGGTGATGAACTTTTGCAACCGCGCGCCATGGTTGCCTTCATCGATGTTTTGTACCGCCTTCTCAATGGAAAGCCGCCCCAGTGCGTTCAGGATTTCGACGACGTCGAGCGCTTCGCTGCGCGAGAGTTCCCTCACGACGGCGCCGCGGTAGGGGCGGATTTCCAGAATACGGAGCGCCGCCAGTCGTCGCAGGGCCTCGCGAACCGGTATTCTGCTGATGCCGAGTTCGTTGGCGAGGTCTCGTTCAACCAGCTGGCATCCCGGCATGTAGCGCCCCTGATAAATCCCCTGTTCGATCGCGTCAACCACGTCTTCGACAAGTGTTGCTGTCGGAGGCCTTTCCGCCATGGATGTTCTCTCCGGCACATTCACCGGGGTCGGTCCATGGTGAATATCCGGCCGGAATCGGCGTCCGCTCCGGACGCTCTGGCATCTAAAAGCAGCAATGGCTGCCTGCTAGAGGCCTTGATATACGATGTCTCGAACGGCCCGAGTTTCAGGGACTTTTGTGCGATTTGGCTGAGTACAGGCTTGGGCATCTTGAACGATTACCAGAAATCGATGAAGTTGTTGGCTGTTTCGCCGTGGGTCGGGGCGATCCAGTCGAATTCTGCGTCTGCGCCGTTGAGGAAGCGGCCGTTATGAAATACGAGGCCGGGCCGATCCCAGAGCGCCAGCCCTTCGACTTCACCCAGGAGAATCGCATGGTCACCGCCGGGATAGATTGCGCATTTCCGGCATTCCAGATGTGCGGCGCAACCGTCGATCAGGGGAGGCCCCGAGCTACTGCACCGGTGCGGAATGTCCGAAAACCGGTCGGCAAGATTTCCGGCGAAATGCTGCGAAAGCCACGTTTGGTCGGATGCCAGAACATTGACGTTGAAGTGCGATGCGGAATGGAAATGACCATAGCGGTAGGTGTTTGTCTTAAGGCAGCACAGCACCAGTGGCGGCTCCAGTGAAACCGAGCAGAAGCTGTTGACAGTGACGCCGATGTAGCCGCCATTGTCGCGAGGCGCCGTTATGACAGTCACTCCGGTTGCGAATGCGCCCATTGCCCGACGAAAGGTCCATGTATCGACCGCCATGCCCTCAGTTTCCGCATCCACAGGGACTGAAAGAACCCGACATCATGGGTGCGCACTGGTGGCGCATGGCTCCAGTCCCAATAAGCCCCAACACATGTCAGGTTCCGCAAGGCCGAGCAGGACTTTTCCAGCCGCCTGAGCAATCTGGTGTGATACCAGCACATGCTGAGTGCCGGCGTGTATGTCGCGGAAACAGCGTTGCAGCGGACCGCCGCGGAGACTCACGCCGCCGGCCATTTTGTAGGCGAAGGAGATGATATCGGATGCAACTTCGTGCACGTGCCGGGTCAAAGCTCGAATCACGGCAATTTTTTCGAGCCCCGGCGGCTCCCCACAGTTAAGCGCAAGCTGCACTTCACCCCATGCATCGGCGGCCAGCGCCGTTGCCGCACGAAGCCGCATTTCGGCCATGGCGAATTCCTGCTGAAAACTCGCGCTATCGCCAAGCGTTCCAAAAGCACTCGAGCGGCGTTGTGAAACAATGTTTACGAGTTCGTCCAAAGCGCGTCGGGCGACGCCAAGAGCGAAGCCCGTGTGGCCAAGCGCCGTTGTATTTTTCAGCCCCAGCGAATAAATCGGTCCACCGCGTTGCGGAACCACCTCATCGGTCCTGTACGAGTAGGCTTCAGGAACGAACAGGTCTTCAATCACATAGTCATGGCTGCCTGTGCCACGCAGGCCCAGCACGTCCCAGTTCTCATGGATGGCGACGTTTTCGGGCTGCGTCGCGCACAACTGGATTTCGGGCGCGCCATTGGGCTTTCGCAACGGGACGCCGTCTCTTGTGATCACGCAACCGCATTGAATGAACGCTGCATGTTTTATGCCGCTGCCGTAACTCCAGCGGCCGTTGACCCGGTATCCGCCGGGAACGATTTCGGCAGTCCCGTTGGGCATACCCTGGCCCGCGATGACGACGTTGGGGCCATCGCCGAAAATGTCTCGAACCGCGTCGTCGCCCATGTAGGCACCGGCAGCCGAGTTCCAGCACATCTGCGCCATGAAGCACCAGCCCGCGGATCCGTCAGCGCGCGCGAGTTCGATGATGACACGCAGCGCGGTTACGAGATCCGTCTCTTTCCCGCCCAGGCAGGAGGGCACGAGCAAGCCGTAGAGTTCAGCGTCACGAATTGCGGCGACGACGCGGTCCGTCAGGTTCAGGCGGTGTTCCGCCTCGTCGGCATCTTCTTCGATGACCGGGCAGACGGACAGCGCACGGGCAATGAGCTGATCGTCGGCGCGAAAGACTTTCGAATGAGGGCTGGACATTTCTGAAGATTCTCCTCGAGTTCGCAACGTTCATCTTTTTTTTTGACCATTCTAGTGATGGCGCTAAATGGTATACCATTTTATAGCCGAAATCAAAGAGCCCGAAGTGAATGTGCTGCGCATTGAATTTGCGCGGCGAATAGCCAGGGTGTCCAAAGACGAAGCAACGTGTAAGGTCATTCCACCAAACGGCCTGGCGGGTTGCCATGCTCAGCCTGGACAAACCCCATTGCGCTGCTGTCGCTTTGGTTTGTTGTGCAATCATCTCGACTAATTCGCAGTCGGTTTTTACAATTTATTATTAATGTTTTGCTTAATAAAATAGATAATAATATACTGATTGAATAATAAAGAAAGAGACACCGCTTCCAGTATAAGCCCATGATTCTTAGCTCGATATTTACCTGAATGGGGGATACGCAAGTGCCAGTATTGAATTCAGTCATCCGCGGTATTTCATGCCGGTCGATTTTTCTGTTTGCGTTGGTCGCTTTTTCATTGCCTCCGCTCCCCTTATATGCCGGCGTGCTTGAGGAAATCATCGTCACTGCGACGAAGCGCGAAGAATCGCTGCAGGATATTCCGATTTCAGTCACCGCGTACTCTTCCAAGGCCATTGAAACTCTGGGGTTTACGCAGAGCTATGACATTGCGGCCCATGTTCCGAATATGCAGTTCATGGCGGAGTCCTCGCAATCAACGCCATTTATCTTCTTGCGTGGCATCGGCAACACCTCTTTTTACACCAACAGCATCAACCCGGTCGCAATTTATGTTGACCAGGCTTATGTCGGGCAGAACACGGCGCAAGGATTCCAAGTGTTCGATCTGGAGCGCATCGAAGTGGTACGAGGTCCGCAAGGTACTTTATTTGGCCGCAATGCCACCGGCGGAATGGTGAACTTCATAACGCGCAAGCCCGAACCAGGAGATCCGGCAAACGCCACGGTCAAGCTCACAGCGGGTGATTTTGGCCAGTTTGACGTTGAAGCGACTGGCTCAATGCCGCTGGGCGATGATGCCGCCATCCGGGTGGCAGCATTTCGGCAGCAGGGTTCCGGCATGTATGATCACGTCGCACCGGGTATTTCCGACCATCACTATGGCGATATAGACAATATCGCATTGCGCGCGATTTTGCGGTGGCGGCCGACGGATCGATTGGATGTGTTATTGAACGTTCATTATGGCAAAGACGAATCTGATCTGACGGCATCAAAGCCGGGTTATATCATCAGTCCGTTTGGAGTTCCCAATTGTCCTCCTGGCGCCATATCAGGCGCGCTCAACAATGGCTGTAGCGACCCGTACGGACTTGGGCTGACTGTGGATCCGGATCCGGATCACGTGCAATTCAGCTATGCGCCTTACCAGGACCTCAAAACGCACGGCATATCCCTGGAACTGAACCAGCAGCTTGGGAATTACACCCTGACTTCGCTTACAGCCTGGGATACTCTCGACATGGATCGCCTGGGTGACGACGATGCCAATGTGGCCGTCATTCTCAATGACACATTCCTGGTCGATACCGACTGGTTCAGCCAGGAGCTGCGCCTTACGTCACAGTACGAAGGAGACTGGAATTTCATTCTTGGAGCCAATTACTACACGGACGATCTGAAAAACGATCTGAATTTCGCAGCCGCAGACCTGCCGCCGCCTCCGGGCATCCCCTTCCCGCTGGGTCTGAATCAACATCTGCATCAGGAGACGGAAAGCTGGGCTTTGTTCGGCGAAGTAACCTGGAATTTGGACCCGGCGTGGACACTGAGAATTGGAGGTCGCTACACTGAAGATCAGCGCAAAGTAGGGATAAATTCTTTCGCTTTCGTCGCCACGGCGGTTCCTCTGTATCAACCCATCCAGGTTGCAGACGCGCAAGCCGCCTTTGCGTTTCCACTTTTGCCGCAAACTGATCTGAAGAAGGACTGGGGCGAATGGAGCGGCCGGGCAGCGCTTGACTGGGAATTCGCCGACAATCAAATGGTGTACCTTAGCGCCTCGCGCGGCTTCAAGGGTGGAGATTTCAATGGTGGTGCGTTATTCGATGTATCGGAAGCCACGATTGCCGATCCGGAGTACATCAACAATTATGAAATTGGCTACAAAGGATCACTTCTGGATGGCCTCATGCAGATCAATGTCACGGGCTTTTACATGGAATACAAGGACCAGCAGGTGCTGATTTCCAATCCGACGCCGTTCGGACTCCTGCCCAATCTGCAAAATGCCGGTTCGTCTGAGATCAAGGGTTTCGAGTTTAACGTCAGCTGGCAACCCACCAATTCATGGTTCCTGCAGCTGGATGGCGGCTACCTCAACGCGAAGTTCACTGAGTTCTTTGATGAAACGCTGGGCGTAGACCGCTCGGGCAACACGCTGGCGCACGCGCCGGATTGGAATCTGAGCGGTATTGTGCGTTACGAAACGCCGCTGCAAAACGGCACGCTCGCAGTACAAGTGGACGGGTGGTGGCTGGATAAGCAGTATTTTACTGTGGAAAACGATCCAGCTCTAAGCGAGGATTCGCATGGTGAAGCGAATGCGCGAGTCAGTTACAGTTTCTTTGACGACCGCATGGAGATCGCGATGTTCGTACGCAACATCACCAACGAGCGATATGCGGTGACCGGCTTCGATACCGCCAGTGCCGGCTTCGGCGCGTACGTCTTCGTGCTCAATCGGCCGCGCACTTATGGTGGACAGTTCATCTGGAGGTTCAATTAGAATTCTCGGCCGATCCTCGGTCTTGGCTCGGGGCAGGAAAGATGTGTGCCTGCCCATTTTTTGGAACTCCCAGGCGCCACGCAAAGGCGCCTTGCCCGGCGGTATAAAGCATATTTTGGTAGCATTTACGACGTGACCGCAATTGTCGGCTTTTTCTATAATCAAATATAAAATTTCAAAATCCAATGCGCTAGATTATGAATTTATACGATCAAAGAAGTGCACTCGATTTCTGCGAGAGCGAAGGCGAACTGCTAACCATCGACGGCGAAATCGATCCAATTTACGAGATGGCGTCGGTCGCCAAATCTTTCGACGGTGGGCCGGCGCTCCTGTTCAATAACATCAAGGGACATCCAGACTGGCGTTCCGTTATCAACATCCTCGGTCGCAAGGAGCGAATTGCCAAAATGTTTGGCAGTTCCCCCGACGACTTGCCGCAGCGAATCCTGGAAGCGGTGAATGCCCCTGTCGCACATGAATTGATAAGCGATGCGCCCTGTCAGGAAAATATCACCACAACCAACATAAACCTGGCGGATGCCTTGCCAATTATGAAGCAGACTCGCCTGGATATAGGACCCGTTATCTCGGGCGGCATAGTCATGGTTCAATACCCCCCGGAGCTGGCGCACAGTATTGACAGCTTCAATCTTTCCTTTCACAGACTATACGCAGGCCTGGGCAAAGACTGGGCTACGCTGGCAACACTCTACAATCGCCACTTTCTGGAAGTCCTGCATCATCATAAAAGCCGGGGACAGGAATTTCCGCTGACCATCAATCTGGGCACCAGCCCTGCGTTAAGCGTTTTGGCATCAGGGGGTGCATTGCCACAGATCCGGGCTGTCGGCAGCGATGATCTGGCGATCGCCGGAAATTTGCAGGAGTCGCCGGTAAGGATTTGTAAAGCCAGGACAGTTGAGGCCTATGCCATCGCCGATGCCGAAGTGGTATTGGAAGGAAAGGTGAACTACGAGGAAAAAGTCAGGGAAGACCAGGGCGTCGAGGGCGGTGCTCCCGGTCGGAATTATTTTTTCCCGGAGTTTCTTGGTTACCAGGGAATTGCCGAACGGGCGTTCAAATTTGAAGTGTCGGCGATTACATTTCGCAACCGGCCCCAATACTACACGCCGCTTGCCGACTCCTGTGAAAGCTCGCACCTGGGGTCGCTGATTACCATGGCGAGCATTTACCATGCATGCAAGAGCGCTGCCCCGAATGTGTTCGTCAATTGCAATATCCTTGATTCCATGCGCGGCATTCTGGGTGTGGTGATCCAGTGCAAAGTGAAGCATGTATTGCAACAGGGCACGTCGCAGCGTTTGATTAGCGCCGCTTTGGGCGCCGTCAAAGATATCAAGTGGGTCGTGGTCGTCGATGAAGACGTGGATATATTTGATCCGAGCGACGTGCTGTGGGCGATCACTGCCCGCACACGGGCGGAAGAGGATATCAACATCATCAAAGGCACCGGAGTTGGTTTGTTTTCCAGTCAATGGTCAGTTGATACGACCGTGCCAATGCAGGATAAGTATCGGGCCTTGCGGCCAAAATTCGAGGAAGCGGATTTGCGTCGATGGCTAAGCGAAGCAGATATTCTTAGAGGGCAGGCACTGATGAATGAAGGCGCGAACAGTGTCTCCAGACGACGGATGTGAGAGGCATGTGAGTCATTCGACAGGGTTGGATGCATTCTTTTATCCAGAATCGATTGCAGTAGTCGGTGCATCCGCTGACTCCAGGAAAACCGGACATGCGCTGCTGAATAACCTGATCAACTACGGTTATGCTGGGAAAATCTATCCGGTCAATCCGAAAGCTGATGAATTACTCGGCTTGCCAACCTACAAAAGTCTTGGAGATTTGCCGCACACTATCGACCTTGCCGTGTTTACCATTCCGGCAGCGGCGGTAGTGGAAAGCCTGCGGACAACCCCTCAAATCAAGATCAAAGCGGCCGTCGTGCACTCCGGCGGATTCGCAGAGGCAGGTGAAGAGGGGCAACGATTGCAGGCGGAATTGCTGGCACTTGCGCGAACAAGGGGAATGCGCATTATTGGCCCCAACTGCATGGGTGTCATGTGTATCGAAACGCGCGTGCCGTGGGCGCGCCGGACGACTTTCCCGGAAGTCAGTGGGGGTGTATCGCTGGTTTCCCAGTCCGGGGGCGGTGGCGGCTCGCTCGTCAATCTGGCCGATCAGCGTGGTATCAAGTTCAGCAAGATTGTCACCATTGGTAACGAGTGCGACGTTACAGTCATTGATTGCATTGATTATTTCGGCAGCGATCCGAGCACCAAGATCATCCTGGTTTATCTCGAGGGTCTGCGCGATGGCCATCGCTTCCTTGAGGTTGTGCGGCGGGTAGCAGCGAAGAAGCCTGTCATATGCTACAAGATCGGCCGTACCACCGCGGGCGGCAAGGCGGCTGCTTCCCACACCGGGTCGCTCGCAGGCTCGATTGAAGTTTACGACGGTATATTCAAACAAACCGGCGTATTGCGTGGGCCCGGTATCGACCCTGTACTCGACTATCTGGTCGCATTCTCGACGATCTGGTTGCCCCGCTCAGAGTTGGTTGGGCCGAGGGTTGGTGTCGTTACCGGGCCGGGTGGTCCGGGTGTTGCGACGGTGGATGCCTGCGTCGAAGCCGGCCTCGAAGTGCCTGACATTACAGCGTCAACCAAAACCAGCCTTGCAGAAAAGATCCCGGGCGCCACTCTGGCCAACCCGATGGACATGGCAGATTTCAGCCTGGTTGCGCGGCTAAAAGAAAAGAATCCATACGGCATCATGGTCGATCTCATGGATCGGGACGATAACATCGACATGATTGCTGTCGTTGGCCCGGGAGAGGCCAACCCGGAAGGTTTCCGCGATGTTCTGTTGGGTATCAACGAGACTTGCCAAAAACCGTTTGTTGTAATTTGGCCTTCTGCAGGTGAAGTCGTAAACCAATGCAAGCACAGTCTCGAAGAGCATGATGTGCCATTGTTCATGACGCCGGAACGCGGTGCGGCAGCGATGTCGGCGCTGATGCAATACAAACGACTGACGCGACCAGGCGATGACAAGTTACAGTGGAAGCGATCGCCTTTATCAGCATCTGCCAAAAAGCAAATTGCTGACATAATAGGTCAAGCCGACAGCGATAGACGATCGATGTTGACGGAATTCGAGGCGAAGGAGATTTTTTCCTTATGTGATATTCCGGTCAACGCAGGTGCTCTGGTTTCAAGTGCTGAAGATGCTGTTGCATATTTTCAGCGATTGTCGAGACCTGTAGTGATGAAGATCGTGTCCCCCCAAATCATTCACAAAACCGATGCCGGCTGCGTAATGCTCAATGTGCAGCGAGAACAAGACGTGCTGCAGTCTTTTGAAGAGTTGGTGGCAAACGCCAAACGGTTCGATCCGGAAGCGAATATCCACGGTGTTTTGATCCAGGAATTGATAGGCCCTCCCGCAGTAGAGGTCATCATCGGTGCGTCTCGAGACCCGACTTTCGGGCCGGTACTGATGTTCGGGCTTGGTGGAATTTTTGTTGAGAGTATTCGTGATGTCACGTTTCGAGCGGCACCGCTTACGGCAACTGACTCACTGGCGATGGTTCGTGATATTCGAGGCCATGGAGTGTTCAAAAAGGCGGGGGTTTCGGAAGTTAGCCTCGCCAAAATTCTGCTAAAAGTTTCGCTTCTGCTCGAACAGTTTGACGAAATACAGGAACTCGACATTAATCCCCTGTTCGCAAATTCCGCAGGCGCGACCGCGGTCGATGCACGCATCCTGCTGGGTTGATCAGGCCGTGGATGACAGATATTGGGGGGAGCCAACTGCCGGGGCAATACTGAGCTCGCCATCTGCTTGATTGGTAAGACTTATGATACAGTCCAGAGAATGTTTGGCCTTGTAATCGCTACTGGACTGGATATGCTCATTTGCATGGTTGGAATTCCTGTAAAGGAAGGCTTCACTCTTAAAAGGAGGCTTTCAAGGTGAGCCTGTTGTAGATTCGGACGATGCCCGACTGCGCCAGCGAGATTTACGTTCGAACGCAAGAGACAAGCCTGGTGGTCGAAGCCAGGGCGGTTCGGATCGGAGCGGACATTCTGGTCTATATTTGGGGAGGGGACCGGCCGCATATCGGTGCCGTCGCGGCTGCTCAGCCAAGGCCCAGTTTGGCGGACCAGGATAGAAGAAGTGCAACGTGCTCAGTATTGACTTACCTGGGGCATAAGGAGGATGAAGTTGTCAAAGCGGTTTCGGAACATTTGTCGGCGGCCCTGGATGCTCATGTTGTAGTCACTGCAGGTATTCATTGGGACAATCTCAATCATGATGAAATCGAAATCATCGGATTCAGGATCGATGAAATCACCCGTCAGTTGACGGCAAAGTTGCAAAAACAGGAGCGTGGATCATGAGCTTACCCCTGGTTGTTGGTATTACCCGCGCTTCAGGTGTTATTTATGGCGTGGAACTCCTCAAGTCCTTTTGAGCGCTGAAAAATGGCTATAACAGATTTAAGGCAATTCATACAACTGCTGGAGCAGGATAGCGAGTTATTGCGGATCAACGATGAAGTGGAGCTGAAATTCGACATTTCAGGTTACATTCGCAACACTTCAGACGTTGAAGGACCGGCCTTGCTATTCACAAATGTAAAGGGCCATTCCATGCCGGTTGTGGGCGGCCTGTATTCAAGTCGTCGTTTAATGTTGAAAGCGATGGGGACGACCGAAGAAAAGGCCGTCAGTCATTATCTTGAAGCCATGCAAAGCCGGTCTGAGCCGCACCTGGTTGACTCTGGCCCGTGTAAGGAAGTGATCAAATTGGGCGAACAGGCATCCTTGGCTGACTTGCCGATTCCGACGCATTGCGAACAGGATAGTGGCCCGTTTATTACGGCCGGTGTCGCGATCAGTAAAGACGTGGAGGATGGCGGCAAGAATGCATCCATATATCGATTTGAGCTACAAGCGGACAGACAGCTCGGCGTCCTGTCTCCGGTACCACACCATCTTGGCCTGCATTATCAAAAGGCGGAAACCCTTGGCCGGCCATTGGAGGTGGCTATTGCCATAGGTGTATCGCCGGGCGTCTTGATCTGTACACAATGGGAAGCACCTTACGGCGTGGATGAATTGACCCTGGCCGGGGCGTTGCAGGGCAAGCCTTTGGAGGTTGTGAGATGTGAAACTGTCGATCTGGAAGTTCCCGCAACCGCGGAAATCATCATCGAAGGAAAAATGTACCCCGATAAACGCCAAATGGAGGGACCGTTTGGTGAATACACCGGTTACTACACAGGCGCCCATCCAAAACCTTACCTGGAAGTAACGGCGATAACACATCGTCACGATGCAATTTTTCACACCGCGTTGACCGGCCTGCCGACCACCGACAATCACGTGTTGAAGATGATTCCGATGGAAGCGTCATGTTACGCATTTCTCAAGCAGCGGTTCCCCGGTGTCAAAAAAGTACACTTTCACGGCGCAGGTGGGGTCGGTTTGCTGGCTATAGTGGCCATGCAGCAGCATACCAAATATGAAGCAAGAAACATGCTTGCGACCATGTTGTCGGCTCAGGGCACCAAAGTGGTTATCGCGGTTGACGAAGACGTGGATATGTTTAATCTGGACAAAGTCATGTGGGCGGTTTGCACTCGCAGCCAGGCAGACCGGGACTTGATTGTTCTTCCAAGGACTGCCGCCTTCCAACTCGATCCCTCTGCACCGGAGCGGGGGGTATTGACCACCATGGGGATAGATGCAACCAAACCTTACGGCGAAGTTTTCGATGACGTGGTTCTGGTCCCCGGAGCCAGCAAATTGCCCGACATACTGAAAATCTGGAAGAAATAATGTCTCCAGGATGCTGGCCGAAAATAGCTGGTTTCAGATGCACGCAGATTCATGCTTGGAGGCACGGGTGGAGCGTTGGTGTTCGTCGCTGCTATCGCATCATATCCCGATAGCCCGCCCCAGCTGCAGAAAACCCGACAAATTTGTATTTTAGGGTGCACACGCACTATCAGCTAGCTTATCCAAAAGTACTCCCGTTTCATGTTGCAATGGGGCAAAGGCTGTTCTTCACGGGCGTCTGAGAATCTCGACGACGGCATCTGCCAGGCGGTTTTCCGCAGTGACATCATTGCCTGCAATACATGACGCGAACAATGCATTTAATTCCTGTTCATTGATGACGCCGCGCGGCCCTATGGCAACGATTTGGGAACGTGGTTTGGTATTACCCCAAGGCTCACCTTTGGCGAGGCTCACCCGTTTGCCAACCATTTGCAAAATGACGCGCTTATTATCTACATCTTTCAGGTGCAGTATGCCTTTGGACCGGAATACTGAAAGCGGTAATGTCTTGAAGGCATGGTAAATCGCCTGAAAAGCCAGAGCCCGGTCCTCGCTCCAGGTGTAACTTGAAAATATTTCACTATGATCCGTATGATCATGTCCATCCATAGGCTCGCTTGCTTGTGCAGCAATTTTTGAGTCCTCGCCAATGCCCAGTAACAGTTCCATTGGCACCTGGCCGTATGTTGCTTCCAATATGCGCGCCTGTTGCGAAATATTTCGAATCCACAACCGGACCTGTTGCAACTGCTCGGCGGTTACAAGTTCAACTTTATTGAGGACAACAATATCTGCCGCTTCAATCTGATCGACAGCCAGTTTTTCATTGCTATCATGCAGTTCCAATACTTGTTCCGCGTCGACTACCGTTACGATGCAATTCAAAGAGACCTTGGGTGCGGTTTTGGTTGAAATCACCAGGGCCCTGGCTGCCGATTCAGGATCGGAAATACCACTTGTCTCCGTCACGATGAAGTCCGGTGGTGTTTCAGTGTCGATTAGCTGCAGTATGGCATCAACCAAATCGTCGCGAATGGTGCAGCATATGCAGCCGTTGGCCAGGCTGATGGTTTCACCTTCAACATTGGTGACCAATTGGGAGTCAATGCTGACATCGCCAAAGTCGTTAACGAGCACGCCTATCCGGAATCCGTGATGCTCACTCAGAATCCGGTTTAACAGGGTGGTTTTGCCGGCACCCAGAAAGCCGGCGACAAGGGTGACTGGAATCTTTTTCAATTTGCTTCCTGCATTTGTGGGCTTCGCGTGTACCTGACAGCACAGACATCAGCACTGCCTGCTGAAACGCGCCTGCCGAAACGGTAGACGAAATGCTAGCGGAAGAGCCTGGAATCCGTCTGCCCTTCAGGGAGCAAAGGCACTGTCGGGCAGTGCCAGAATTGCTTTCCAGACATGATGCATGGATTTTCGCGCAATACGTGAGGCCTGGCCGACATTATGATTCAAGATCTCTGCAATGATGTCCTCATGTCGCAAAATCCATTGCTCATGTCTGGTATTGACTGTCAGACCCTCCATGGAAAGGCGAAACAACGGTGCCTCCAGGCGCCTGCGTATATCGGACAGAGACGCGATTACCTGATATTTCGCCCAATACGCCCCAAAAACGGGCATTCTCATCCATATAGTCCTGCACTTTCAGGATCTTTTCAGAATCCTGGTGAAATTTCTTTGCAATTTTAAGTGACTCCTGCAACCGCTTTCGATTTTGCTGCTCATCAAGTTGACGAGCGACATTCTTCACTATCAGGATCGAGATTTCTTCGAGTACTTCAAAAATATTTTCCACTTCTTCTCGTGAAGCCTTGTGTACCGAGGCGCCCCGGTTCTTGTCAATTTTCACCAGGCCTTCAGACTCCAGACGTTTGAACACCTCACGGGCCCGGCCACGTGTGATACCGAGGTGCTGCATAATGTCAATTTCAATCAAGCGCTGTCCAGGGGCGAAACGGCCCTGTTGAATTTCCGTTCTCAACAACGCTGTAGCTTCTTTCACGTTCTTGTTGCTGGTTTCTTTTCTACTGTGACTGGTGCTCATAAATGCCTATCCCCGAGTCTGCTTGTACGCGACCGGACCGGTTACTGTCATTTGTTCGCCGACAAATAATGATGACGCTGGCAGGTCATGTTGACTCATCGGTACTGCGCAGGCCGAACTCGTCAGTGGACAAGACTCTGGTCCGACGGTTGCGCATACGCCATACAATCGGTTACACATCATTGCCTGCAGCCTCAACCGGTAATGCAACTCCAATACAGGTTACCGAAGCGTTCGATAGCTTATCGAAGGACGAAGGACCTATCGCTCTTTGGATTTCAAAGCCTGCAATATTTTTGCGGGTGTAATGGGCAAATCAAACCTGACGCCGATGGCGTTATACACCGCATTGGCGACAGCGATCGGTACCGCACAGGTAACGCCCTCTCCGATACCCTTTGCGCCGAAGGGGCCATCCTCGTCATATACTTGCTCAAAATTAATATCGGGATCGGGCATATCCAGCGGCCCCATTAATTTATAGTCCATGAAATTGGGATTCAGAATTGCACCGGTGTCTTCATCGAATACCAGATTTTCCGTGGTGCACAGACCCATGGATTGATAATAACCGCCGGCTACCTGGTTTTCACAGACAGCCGGATTTACCACGGTTCCACTATCGTGATAGGCGAGGAATTTGATCAACTTCATTTGCGCCGTGCGGGTGTCGATTTCCACTTCAGCAAAATCGGCAATCATCATCTTGCCGGCCTTATGGAACTCGACACCTTCTGACGCCCGGCCAATAACTTCAGGCGGAGACAGGTATTGATAGATTGGAGTACTCATCAGTTGCTTCAATTCCATGCCTTGATCCGGACTTCCCTTGACAAAAATCCGGCGATCTTTCATTACCAGATCTTCCGGGCTGGCCTCCAGGTGTTTCGCAGCAAATTCCAGCAACTGACGTTTGGCGTCTTCCGCAGCAGCCTTCGTCGCGCGGGCCACCATATGCATGCCGTTGCTGCCAAAGGTCACCATGGTGTGTCCGCACACTTCCGAATCGCCATCAACGACATTGATGTCATCCAGCCCGACACCCAGGACTTCGGCTGCGACCATCGCTTGTGTCGTATCGCCACCTTGACCCATGCGTCCGATCCCGGTTGTCAGCACCATGGATCCGTCCGGGTTCACCTTGATCGTGATACCGTTAAATCCAAAAAAGGCCAGCCCGCTGATATGGGTTGAAATACCCATACCCACTCCGCGGATTCTGCTGCCATCGACCGAAGAGGGCACACCCCAGCCTTTCCACTTGTCCTTCCAGCCGAATTTTTCCGCGCCCTTTGTAATACATTCAGCCAGCCCGGAACTGGTCAGTTTTACCTTGGGCTCCCTGTTAAACAATAACTTGGCAAACACGACTTCCTGGGACGTATGGCAGATATCGCCGGTTTTCCAGTGATTTTTGAGTCTGAACTCTACCGGATCCATATTGATTTTTTCTGCTGCCATATCGACGGTTTGTTCGATCGCATAAGCCAGTGTCAAGTCGCCAACACCACGCATGCAACCGGCGGTCAGAAGATTGGTTGCAACACCGATAAATTCCGCGCGCCCATTTGGCGTGGTGTAAATATCTGCAACCGACTGATAAGGGTCGAATTTATTGCCGTAGGCGCCATTGTCCAGGAGGTGCCAATAGGATTGTGACACCATGGTACCGTCTTTTTTGATACCTATTTTGGCGTCGATCAAGGGGCGCTCACGCCGCTTCACCGTGGTTTGAACTTCATCCCGGGTTAGTATGAACCGAACAGGCCTGCGCGCTTTTCTCGCCAACGCAGCAGCAATGAACATGAAGTTATTGCCCCACCACAGGCCAAATGATCCGCCCGTTGGTGTACTGTGAACCCTCACCTTGTTGGGTGAAAGGTCGAAAAAATCGGTCATTGCGTCCCTGATCCAGAAAAGCGCCTGAGTGGAGGTCCACAATGAGAGACTGTCTCCTTCCCAACTGGCGATACAGGCATTCCTGTCCAGCGGTGAATGCTGCTGGTTACCCATGGTGATGCGGTTTTCGATGACGAAATCGGCCTCGCCAAATCCCTTTTCGATATCACCCCATTCGAATACAGACGAGTCCAGCCGGTTCGGTCCCCAGGGCCTTACTTGGGGGGCATCCGGGCGCATGGCTTCTTCCAGGCCGAATACGGCTGGCAACTCCTCGTATTCCACTTCAATCAGTTTCAATGCTTCTTTCGCTGTTTCTTCATCAATTGCAGCTACGGCTGCAACTTCGTCTCCGACAAAACAGACTTCTTCGGCGATCATTGGCCCCCTGAAATTGAAACTGGGATCCACCCAGGGGGTACCGCAGGTTTTCATCTTGCCGGTAATGTCATCCTTATGCGTAATGACGGCACTGACGCCTGACAGGGCCTCGGCTTTTGAAACATCGATATTGACAATCTTTGCATGCGCATATGGACTGCGCAGCACCTTGACGTGGTGCATCCGGTGAAGGGCAGGCAGATCACCTGCATATTTCAGCTTGCCGGTGACTTTCTCGTACCCGTCAATCAGGGGCAGGCTCTTGCCGACTACAGATGTATCTACTTTCATTTTGAGTCCCTCGCGATCTGTGCGCCATGCAAAATTGACTTAACGATTCTTACATAAGTCCCGCATCGACATAAATGGCCCCCTATTGCTTCCCTGACCTCCTGTGCACTGGGGTCCGGATTCTTATCCAGCAACGCCTTTGCTGCGACAATCATTCCCGGGGTACAGAAGCCACACTGCATACCATGATCTTCAATAAAGGCCGCTTGTAATGGATGTAAGACCCCGTTAGTTTCCACTCCCTCGATGGTTTGTATTTCGCACTCTTGGGCATCGGCGGCTATCCTTAAGCAGGAAAAAATCGGTTTGCCATCCAACAGGACCGTACAGGATCCACAGGTGCCCATTTCACAGCCGGTTTTTGTCCCGGTTAAGCCAATTTTTTCCCTCAAGACATAGGCAAGCGACCAATGTGGTTTTACCTGAACCGGACAGTCTTCGCCGTTAACATTCAAACTAATGGAAATCACGGTTATGCTCCTTTCCCAGCTTCAACAAGGGCTTTTTTCAGGGCATCTTCGATGCTGCATTTAACCCATAAACTTCGTACTACAGCGGGCATACGGAAATCATCAATGCATTGAATGTCGCTCGAGGCTTCGGCTGCCTTTTGGATCAATGCAGCATCAATTTTTTGATTCAATAGAATTGCCTCGGCAGCGGTCGACCGTTGCGGTATGCCGGACAAAGTAGCCGCACCCACAACCACTCTTACATCTTCGCAGGTCCCGTCTGCACCAAGAGTGAGACGCACAGCAACATTTACGATCGGCAAATCCGCTGCTGTCCGTTCAAACTTGTGAAAACCACCTCCGGTATTCGCCGGTGGTTTCGGGATCTGAATCTCGATGACCATTTCGTTTACTTCAAGCGCATTATTGAGATAACCGAGATGAAAATCAGCCATGGATAAAATGCGTGTGCCATCACTCCCGCCGATTACAATATCCGCATCGTAGGCGAGTAGCGTCGTGGGCATATCAACTTCTCCGGCGATACACACTTCACCGCCGATTGTGGCCATGTTCCGCACTTCATTGATATTCAGTTCCCTGACGGTCTCTGACAATGCCTTGTATACACCCTGTGAAGTGACACTTGATTGGTATATTTCATTAAGCGTTGTGGTCGCGCCTATTTTCAATACGCCACCTTCGTCCCTGATATAACTCAGGCCGAGTTTTTTGATGTTTATGACTGCTTCCACGTCATCAAAAAGCTCTTCCCGGTGACCCATGAAAAATGTACTGCCGGCGATGGGAATGGCCGTATCGCCATATTTGCTCAGTAATGCGTACGCTTCACTCAATTCAGTCGGACTGTAATATTCCATCGCATCAATCTCTTCGTGTAGTTTAGGATTAAATTGTCATATGCTATTGAATTATTGTTGCATCTTGTCGCCGGGCTACTGACGCAGCACGTAATACAGAACAATAACAATAAGGACAACACCGGCGACACCGATCAAAATTGCCCGGTTAATATGGTGTTTCTTGACGCCCGCAGGGCTTGTCTGTACAAGCTCGCCAGCGTCGTCGTCGACGGAACCAGTATCCCCCGTATCACCCAGAGTCTGTTTGATATTGCCTTCAAATTCCTGAAACAGATTGTCCATTTGTCCTGCCGCAACCTTCTCGACGATTGCACCGCCAAGACCGGACGCTTTGACAACGCCCGCAAATTTGACCCTTGTCCTGGTATCTGAAATCGGCTCCAGATTGGTCGTCCCGTTGATTGTCAGCTTATAGTAATTCGATCTCTCAAATAACCGGCCTTCGCCGACAAACTCTGCATTTGTCGGCGGTTGCATGACAACTGCCCTGGTCCTGGCCTGTGCCTTTCGGGTGGTACGCATCACTTTGGTTTCCAGGTCCCAGTCAAATTCAGTTTCACTGACTTTGGTGACCTTCTTGCAGCCTGGAATACAGAGGCTGAATCGCTCCATGTCACTGACCAATGCCCACGTATCTTTCAGCGACGCAGCAACAGTAAATTCCTTAACAATTTCCGGCATGCTTACGCCTTGTTTCCAATCAGAGTCATAGTCATTTCCTGGCGGCCTCGAGATCCTGAAATTCTTTCGTAATGACCTCGGACCGACGAAGTTTGTCGATTGCGACGGTTTCACGAAAACGATGCAACTTTTCAAAGCTCAGTGTTGCGCTGACGATCTCCTCTTTATCCGTCCCCTGGGCATAGACCTTGGAAAACCGGGGGAAAGCGGGACCGGCGATAGTGCTGTGGCCATAATAGGACTTGGTCCTGTCTTTGCCGACAAAATTTGCACTGGCTGTGTACAGCATGTTTTCCGTCGCCCGTGCGCATGTCATGGCGGTCATATAAAAAGGCCTGTCCGGTGCATCAGCGCTGCCTGTGCTGTTAATGATCAAGCGCGCGCCTTTTAACATGAGAATCCGGGAAAGTTCCGGGTAAACCCAGAAGTCAGCACAAATCTGTATGCCGATCGGGCCATAACGCGTCTCAAATACGGGAACCGCGTTCCCGCCCTTGAAACACCTGGTTTCGGTAAACATCGGCAACGGGCCGATGTGTACCTTGCGATAGGTGCCTATCAAACCATCCGGTCCAATCAAGGGGCAGGCGATATAACAAACATCCGGATCATTCCTGTCCTGTTCGGGCATGCCGAAGGCAACGTAGATATCGAGTTTTCTGGTCAACGCAGCAATCTCTTCGGTTGCCGGTCCCGGAATCATCTCGGCGGCTCGCCGGTGCATGGTGAAATCTTCGCTGCATTCGTATCCGCTTAGCGCCAACTCCGGAAAGGCAAGGATGTTGATACCCTGATCAGCCGCTTCAGCAATCATTCCCTTCATTTTTTCCAGATTGGCGGCCTTGTCTCCCCAGACACTGTCATAATTCACACATCCGACGGTAACGGAATTTTCGTAGCCCTGATAACGTGCGGGTATCATGCGAGTTTCGATTGACCAATCACACAGCTAGCTTGCGCGGGACATATTTCCCCTGAGCGGGATTATGCTTGACCGGTTCCCCGTCTTCCATGAGGACCTGGCCGCGTAAAACGGTGTGGGTAGGCCAGCCTTTCAGTGTCCAGCCGTCATAAATGCTCCAGTCGCACATGGTTCGCAGGGAATCCACGGATACCGTTCGCTCCTCTTCCAGATCCACCACCACAATATCGGCATCGGCACCAACCGAAAGTGTGCCCTTATCCGGTAGCAATCCAAATACCGCAGCCGGATTGTAGGAGCATATTTCCGTCAGCTTTTCCAAACTGATTCGGCCCTTATTCACACCCTCACTGAGCATTATCGGTAACAGCAATTCAGAGACATTGCCCAATCCCATGGGCGCGTTCCAGATATCATCACCCTTCATTTCCAGCGTCGTGGGCGCCAGATCAGAACCGACGCATTTTATAATGCCCTGCTGAATTCCTTCCCATAACCTCTGGTTACTTGCACGGTCTCGTAATGGCGGATTCACGCAGCCACAAGCCGGGTGGTCGATCAATACCTGGGCAGGTTCTTCGTTATTATGGGTCAGGTATTGAGGACAGGTTTCGCCAGTGACGTTCTGCCCTTCCTGTTGTGCTTCGGCGATGATGTCGACGCCTTCAGCAATCGTGATATGGGGAATATACAAAGGGCATCCGGCACTTTTGGCCAGATATATCGCGCGGCGCATACATTCCGCCTCGACAAAAGGCGGCCGCGATTCATTCCAGACCTGAAAATCTTTACGGCCCTGGGCAATCAACTCATCCCTGAGCATCAGATGGATATCTATATTTTCGGTATGGCAGGCCGCCAGCGACGGCGGGCCCAGCTTATGGATCATGCGGAAGCCTTTGAAGACCGCACCATCGTCTGTGGCGGTAATGCCAATGAGATCGGCATGGGGGCCTTTATAGCCCATGTTGAACTTGAACGACGTCAACCCAATTTCTTTTGGACAACGTTCAATCTCGCTGGTAGTCAAGGCATCGATTACCATCAGATGCCAGAAGCCGTCTACGAAGCTCTTTTCTTCAAACCTGCTTTTGAGCCCCTCAAACTGTTCGAGGATCCCATTTTGCAGTGCCAGGATGTACACTCCCAGGCAGGTGACACCGCCACAAGCGGCTGCCCGTGTCTCCGTTTCCACGGCTTCGAGTGTATCCATGTATCCAAGGTGGGCATGGGGGTCAATGATACCCGCCATGACATAACGACCCGTTGCGTCAATCTGCCGCGCCGCAGTGGGCATGGATGATTGTTGACCGATTGACTGGATTTTGCCGTTGAAGATGGCAATATCGGCCTTGGAGGTGCCGTCCGGGGTTACTACGTTGCCGCCATGAATGATCAAATCACAGTTCATTGGTTTCCTCTTCAGCTACAGTGATTAAGGCAGGTTGCGGGAAGGAAATAGCGCGACATTCTTTCCTCTTCCAGTATAATCATCAATAAAATAATTTACAATTTTGAATTCTGTCCTGATCGCAAAATCGAATGCGGCGCGAGCGTCCGGCTGGCTGTGGAGATCATAACCCGGCCGGCCATGGAGGAAACGGCCAATCCCTTGCAGGGCGTGTTTTTTTGCATTTAATATGCAAGCTAACTTCGGCGGCGCAATCTGGTTACGACGTCAAATCCAGGGCAGGCGCTTGCTGCAACAGCAAAAACCCAGCATTTTCCAAAAAAAGGCAAAACAATGAAATTTCGTACCGGCATTGCTCTTTCAAAGCTTGTGCTTTTTGGAATTTTTGCTGTCTCCGTGGCCGGTGCAGATGACGAATCATTCAAAGGCAAGATCGGCCGTACCGTGGAGGCCTCGGTACCCGATTGGCCGCAGCCCGTCACAGCACCGCAAGGAGCTCCCAATGTTCTGATCTGGCTGATCGACGATGCGGGCTTTGCGCAAATTGGATCCTTCGGGGGTTTGATTGAGACACCGACCATAGACCGGCTGGCCGAGACGGGTTTGCGCTATAACAACTTCCACACGACCGCGCTTTGTTCGGCGTCGCGCGCCGCATTGATGACGGGCCGCAATCACCACTCGGTGGGCATGGGCAGCCATGCGCTGCTGGCCATGGGGTATCCGGGTTACAACGGATTGATTCCGAAAAGCGCCGCCTCCGTCGCCAAGGTGTTACAGCAACGCGGGTACACCACCATGGCCCTTGGCAAGTGGGATCATACGCCACCCGGAGACGTGACCATTGCCGGCCCCTTTGACCGCTGGCCGACCGGTGATGGTTTCGACCATTTCTATGGCTTCATGTCGGCGGACACCAACAATTTCAAACCCGCCATGTGGGCTGACCACACGCCGATCGAGCCCGCGCTGGGCAAGCCCAATTACCATCTCAGCACGGACATGGCGGACCAGGCCATCGTTGATATTACCGGGTTGAAATCAGCCCGCCCGGGCCGGCCATTCTTCATGTACTGGGCAACCGGGGCGGTGCACACGCCGCACCATGCGCCAAAGGAGTGGATCGAGAAATACAAGGGGCGCTTTGACATGGGCTGGGACAAGGCGCGCGAGATGATTCTTGCCCGGCAAAAGGAACTTGGCGTAGTGCCGCAGGATACGGAGTTGACGCCCCGCCCGAACATCATTCCTGCCTGGGACGGCCTGCCGGCCGATGCAAAGCGGATGTATGCCCGGCAGATGGAGGTCTTTGCCGCTCAGCTCAGCCACGCAGATCATGAATTCGGGCGGATCATCGACACGCTGGAGCGCATTGGTGAGCTCGATAACACGCTGATCATCGTGGCGTCCGACAATGGGGCCAGCGCTGAGGGCGGCCTCGGCGGCACCTACAGCGAGGCGCGGCAATACAATGGCCTTACCGACACAAGCTACCAGGAAAACCTCAAGCATTACGACGAATGGGGTGGGCCCGATACGTATCCGCATTACCATGTCGGCTGGGCGATGGCAGGCAATACGCCGTTCAAATGGTTCAAACAACAGGTTCACCGCGGCGGTCAACAGGACCCCCTGATCATCAATTGGCCGCGTGGCATCAAGGCCCGGGGCGAGATTCGCACCCAATATCACCACATCATCGACATCATGCCGACGGTTCTGCAGGCTGCCGGTATCGAGGCGCCGCAGGTGGTGGACGGAGTGAAGCAGAAGCCCTTGGACGGAATCGCGATGAATTACACGTTCGACGACCCGGGGGCCAAGGATCGGCGAACTGTCCAGTATTACGAAATGTTCGGCAATCGAGCGATCTATGCCGACGGATGGAAAGCGGTCGCGCGTCACGGGGAACGGATGCCGTGGGAAAATATCCCGCCCAGCATCCCCTATGAAAACGACCGCTGGGAGCTTTACGATGTTGCCACGGACTTTTCCGAGAGCCACGATCTGGCTGCCGAGTATCCTCGCAAGGTGGCCGAGCTGCAGCAGCTCCTCGACCAGGAGTTCTTCAAATACAATGTTTATCCGTTGAATGATGAGCTGCTGAAACGCATTACCGAGGTCTTCGTGCGTTTCGGCCCGAAGGGTAATCACTTTGTTTATTATCCGCCGGGTGCGCGACGCATTACCGAAGCCCTCTCGCCGCCGATAAAGAACCGGTCCTACACCATCACGGCCGAGCTTACCGTGCCGCCGGAAGGCGCCCGGGGCGTGATTCTGACCCAGGGCGGCAACAAGGCCGGGTACGCCCTCTATATGCAGGACAACCATCTGGTCTACGATTACAACTATTTTGCAGAGGTGCGATATAACATCACGTCCGATCAGGTGATGCCCCCGGGCGAGGCTACGGTAGTTCTCAAATTCACCAAGACCGGAGCGTATCAGGGCAAAGCTGAACTGTTGCTCAATGGCAGAAAGGTCGGGGAGACCTTCCTGGAAAAGACCGTGCCCAGTATTTTCTCGCTTGAGGAGACGCTGGATGTCGGTGTTGATACCGGCACGGCGGTATCGAAGGGCTATGAGCTACCGTTTGAGTTCACCGGCGTGATCAAACAGGTGGTGGTGGATTTGGATTAGGCGGCGAGCAGGGCACTTCCATAGCAGAGTCTCCGGTCATCAGGAATCGGAACATCATGACGATAAGCAACAAGCAGATTGTGCTTGCCTCGCGGCCCGAGGGCGTCCCGCGGGAGGAGAATTTTCGCCTGGTTGAGACTCCGCTGCGCACGCTCAAAGATGGCGAATTTCTGGTCAGGAACCTGTACATCTCGCTGGATGCGGGCTTCCGAAACTGGATGAACGAAGGCAGTGGTGACAACGTTCTGCCGGCCATGGAACTCGATGCGCCGGTCATGGGCCTGACGCTTGGGCGGGTCAGTGAGTCGCGGCGGGCAGACTTCAAGCCTGGCGAACTCCTGATTGTGCGTCTGGCATGGGAGCAATACACCATCTGTGACGGCAGTGAATGGATATCGCGGCTACCCGATAATCTGCCTTTCCCGCTCAGCTACTATCTTGGCATTCTGGGCGATACCGGCTTGTCCGCCTATTTCGGCCTGACCGATATCGGCAAGCCGCAGCCGGGAGAAACGGTATTGGTGAGCGCGGCGGGCGGCGCCGTCGGATCGGTGGTCGGCCAGATCGCCAAAATCAAGGGGGCGCGGACGGTAGGTATTGCCGGAAGTGACGAGAAATGCCGGCGCCTGGTTGATGAGCTTGGCTACGATCTGGCGATTAACCGCCGCGGCGCCGAAGGCCTCGGCAGCGCGATAACCAGAGCCTGTCCTGAAGGTATCGATGTCTATTTCGACAGCATTGGCGGCAGTATGCTGGAAACCGCCCTGGCTCATCTTGCACTGGGTGCGCGCATCATTCTTTGCGGCGCCATTACCAGTTATGGCGCGGCCGAAGCGCAACCCGGTCCCAGCAATCTTTTTGAACTGGTGACCAAGGAAGCGACGATGGCGGGATTCATGTGCCACTTCAAGCATGCCCGCTACGATGAGGCGCGCCAGCAACTCGGCAAGTGGCTGCAGAGCGGTCAGTTGAAATCCATCGAATACATGCTCGACGGGATTGAGAATACCGCCACGGCCTTTTGCGATATGTTCGCAGGCAGGAATTTTGGCAAGACGGTGGTCAAGGTTTTTGAAGACAGATAAGCAGGTTTCAAAAACCCGCGACCTTGAAATCGTCTCCATCTACCCGCTGCGCTGATTCATAGCGGGGAATTTACTCCGCTGCAAAAAAAGCCGGCCGAAGCCAGCTTTTTCTCGCATCGGACATTGTATCCGCTTATGGACTTGAGCACGAATTTGTCAGACGCATAATGTATGTCAGGTAATTGGCCCGTATCGTTTCCAGGCCTTCCCAGGCCAATCGCAGCTCCGGTGACCAGTGCTACTTCTCCATCCAGCAGTCCCATCATGTCTCTCGTCAGGGAAGCGAAGCATTGACACGTTAGCATGAGATTGAATATAGTTCAAAAAAATGAAGCCATGCCATTTAGCGATCAGGAATTGTCGTCAGGGGATGCTTGGAAATCGTTCCAATAGCCGGATAAATCGACGGTTGAGTCAAGCCCTCCGCCAACACTGGCCTGAGTGATCAGAGAGAACATGCAGCCAAGAATCAACCAGCGATTGCGCGATCTTCAAACGGATGGTGCAGCGGAGCTTGCCCGCGCGAACGCCGCTGCCTGGGAGGCTACCGACCCGGCGCTGCTCGGGCTGTGCAGATGCCTGGTCGTAATGATGTTGGATGAGGGCGCGGGTGCGCGTGCCGTTCAGACAGGCATACCGGGTCTCGATCCGCAGAAACTTGCAGCACTCGAAAACTGGACGGACTCTGATGTCTTCTCGCCTCTCGAGCGCGCGGCGCTCGGGTATACCGAGCAATTCGTGTTGTCGGTGAGTACCATGTCAGACCTGCAGGTGGAGGCGCTTCGCGCGCATCTGGACGATGCGGCGGTCTACGCGTTCGCGGCGGCCCTGTATCTGGTCGAGATGACCGAGCGTCTGAACCTGGTTTCAGGGGTTGTTCTCGGAGAGGAGGTACCCGTCTGATGTCACAACTGCAGCCACGGATTGCGATACCGTCAGGGCTACCGATGTGGGGCGGAGGCCTCGACGATGCGATCGATGCTTTCGCCGCTGCGGTGATGCGGGCCACGAGCGTCGACCCTGCAATCACCGAACTTGTACGGCTTCGATGCGCACAGTACCACGACTGCCGGCTCTGTGGCTCGCTGCGCCTGCGAGAGGCTAGGGATCAGGGGGTCGACGAGGCGATTGTGGCAAAGATCGCTGGTTACGAAGCGAGTGATCTGAGCGCCGCGGCCAAGGCTGCTTTGCGACTTGCCGATGCGATAATCATCCGGCCGTCCCTTGCCAACAGCAGGCTGCGCGCTGATCTTCGCGAGCATTTCACCGAATCGCAAATCGCAGAGCTCTGCCTCGATGTTGTGAAATGGAGCCAGCAAAAGTACCTCGTCGCGTTGCGCGTCGAGACCCCGCCCTGGGAAGGGCTGGGAACCCTTAGCTTCGACGAAGGCGGCAATCCGCAAGTTTCCATTTAGGCCTCAATAAAATGAATGGTGGACATGATCGCTGACTGCACCGCCGCGACAAAAACCACCGCCTACTAATCGGCAGCAAGAGAATCAACCGGCACAGGTCGTCGCAACAGGTGATCCGTGTGCGCCTCGTACGCCATCGCAAATTCCAGCAGTTTGCGATCTTCGCCCATGCGGCCGATGAACTGCATGCCCATAGGCCGGCTGCGCTGGTCGAAACCGGCGGGCAGATTGACCGCTGGCAATCCAGCCAGCGTGTCGCCGATCACGACTTCCATCCAGCGGTGGTAGGTATCCATCTTCCTGCCGGCGATTTCGGTGGGCCAGTGAACCTCGGCCGAAAACGGAAAGACCTGAGCTGTGGGTAGTGCTAGCACATCGTAGCTTGCGAACAGTTGCAGCAACGCCCGGTACCAGTCTGCGCGCGCGATACCCGCATTGGCGACACGTGCGGCCGGCATGTCGAAGCTGCCCTCTATCTCCCACACCACTTCCGGCTTCAGCAGCTTTCGCGTTTCCGGGTTGTCATAAAGATCTCTGTGGCCGCCCAGCGACCAGTGCCGCAGCGTGAGCCAGGTCTCCCACAGGCGTGCCATGTCGTATTTCGGCAGACAATCGGCAATGACCGCACCGTACTGCGCAAGGCTTTCGAGGCTGTGCTGGCAAAGATCCAGCAGAAGCGGTTCAGTGGGGAGATAACCGGAGTAGTCGCCCATCCAGCCGATCCTGTAACCCTTGAGGTCCGCCATTTGAAATTGCTCGTAGGCAGGAATCTCATCGCGCATGCTGAGCGGCGCCCGTTCGTCATAGCCAGCCATCGTGCCCAGCAACCGGATGGTGTCCTCGACGTTACGCCCCATCGGCCCGTCGGTCGCGAGTTGCTGATAGAAAAGATCCTGGCTCGGAAGGGAAGGCACCCGGCCCTGGCTGGGGCGAAAACCAATCACGTTATTGAAAGCCGCGGGATTGCGCAGTGAGCCCATCATATCGCTGCCATCGGCAGTCGGTAGCAGGTGCAGCGCCATGCCACACGCGGCGCCACCACTGCTGCCGCCGGCCGTAAGCTGCCGGTCGTATGCGTTTCGGGTGGTGCCGTGCACATCGTTGTAACTTTGTGAGCCAAGCCCGAACTCCGGGGTATTGGTCTTGCCGATGAAAATTGCGCCCTGGTCACGAATGCGGGCGATGTGCAGATCATCCTCCGCGGCGATCGTACCGGCGAAGATGCGCGATCCGTAACTCGTTTCAAGGCCTTTGGCATTGGCCAGGTCCTTGACTGCATGGGGCATGCCGTGCATCCAGCCACGATACTCGCCCCTGTCCAAAGCCCTATCGGCCAGCTTCGCCTGCCGCATCAACTCATCGTCCCCGACCATGCTGACGATGGCGTTGTACACCGGGTTGTAGCGGTGTATCCGTGCCAGGTAGGCTTGCATCACTTCGTGACAGCTGACCTGCCGCGATTTGATTGCTGCGGACAGCTGTGAGGCACTCAGACTGGTCAGGTCAGCGGGCAGTTCGCTCGCCTTTACCCACTCCGAATGGAGCGCCGGAAACGCCATTGCCATGCCAATTCCACCAGTGCGGCCAAGAAACGTTCGTCGATCCATGCTGTTTACCTCGGTTCATCTATTGGATATTTCGGATCCTGCTGTTATTCAGAACATGTCCTTTACCGCGGACTTGGTGACCTTGCCCATGGCATTACGCGGCAGGCCGGCAAGGATCTTCAGATATTTGGGCAGTTTGTAGCTGGATAGCCGGTCGCTGGCCCATGCACGTAAAGCCGGCAGGTCAAGCGCGGTGCCCTGCTTGAGCACTACCGCGGCAGCTACGGCCTCGCCCCAGGTGCTGTCTTCAACGCCAACGACCGCACATTCGGTGATATCAGGATGGGCCAACAGCGCATCCTCGATCTCCAGCGCCGAGAGTTTGTAGCCACCGGATTTGATGATATCGACCGACAAACGTCCCATGATGCGGTAGTAACCGCGTTCGAGAACGGCCATGTCGCCAGTGATGAACCAACCGTCGGAAAACGCCTCGCGCGTGGCCTGTGGATTGTTCCAGTATTCCGCGAATACGGTCGCTCCCTTGACCCATATCTCGCCCGGTTCATTTTCTTTGACAATGGTCTCGCCGCCTTCCGACACCAGGCGAATGGTCACACCGGGAAGGGCTTTACCGACCGCACCCGGCCGCCGCTCACCGTGCATCGGATTGGAGATCGCCATACCGATTTCGGTCATGCCGTAGCGCTCCAGCAATGCCTGTCCCGTCAGGTTTTTCCATGCCTGGTGCGTTTCCGCAGGCAGCGCCGCCGAGCCGGAAACCATCAAGCGCATGTTTTTGAAGCCCTCGCAACAGGCCCTCCTGTAAGCCGGGTCCATGCTTTCCAATTTCTGGATGAGTTTGACGTAAATGGTGGGTACTGCCATAAAAACGGTATATGCGCCCGCGGCCACGCGTGCGAGAACCTGGTCCATCAGAAACGATGGAAACGGCTCCACGCAGGCGCCGGTCCAAAGCGCACAGGTCAACACGTTGACGATGCCATGGACATGATGAAGCGGCAAAAAGAGCGGGATGCGATCTGCTGCATGCCATTCCCATTCCTGCACCAGGGTTTGCACCTGCGCCTGGACATTGGCATGGGTACTGACCACGCCTTTTGGCTTGCTGGTAGTGCCACTTGTGAACAGGATCATTGCGCGACGGTCTGCTGTGATCAGCGGCAAGGCAGAGGGCTCAAGGCTTTCCAATTCATCCAGAACCAGTAACTGGACACCCTGCGCCGCGCACAGACCAGCAAATTCATCGCTGGGACGGGTCGGCACAACCGCCCGCCTGGCGCCGACAGCAGCCAAGGCATACTCCAGTTCCGGCAGGGTTGCGCCAATGGCGAGCGGCACGGCAATGCCGCCGGCGCGCCAGATAGCCCATTGCACGATTGCATACCCGGCGCTGGCAGGGAAGAGGAACACAATTCGTTCTTCGTTAAGGTCCTTGCTTCCCCGCAACAGCGTACTGGCCAATCTCCCGGATTCGTCCAATAGCTGCGTATAACTTACATCCCCTTTGCCGGTCGTGAAGGCCGGCCGGGCGCCGTGCTTGGCCGCGCGCTTGAATAATTCGGTTTCCGAACTTCTGGGCGATTTATCCATACAGGCCCTTTACTGCCAAAAACAAAAGCGATGGCGCCAGCAGGCAGCCCACGCCAGTATAGAACGTGGCGGTCATCGCGCCGTAAGGAACCAGTTTCGGGTCGGTTGCGGCCAGACCGGCAGCCACACCGCTGGTTGTGCCCATCAGTCCGCCAAAAATCATTGCCGCCTGAGGGTTGTCCAGGCCGATGCGGCGCGCCAGCAGCGGCGTCCCCACCATCACCAGGATGGACTTGACCAGACCTGCTGCAATACTCAAGGCAATGATTTCGCTGCTGGCGCCCAATGCCGCCCCGGTCACCGGCCCGACGATATAAGTGGCTGCCCCGGCGCCAATGGTACTGATCGCAACCGGATCCGTGTAGCCGAATCCGATGGCTACGGCTGCACCGATCACGAAAGACAGAACCACGCCGATCACAATGGACAAAGCTCCTACGAACCCGGCGCTGCGCAGGTCTTCAATGCGTGCGCCAAAAGCAGTAGCGACAATGGCGAAATCGCGGAACATCGCGCCGCCCAGGACCCCCACTCCTGCCAGCAGGCCGAAATCCGCCAAACCTTTCTCACCGCCCGTCACGGCGCCCCCCACATAGGCCAGCAGCAGGCCCAGAGCTATCGCGATGGCTGAACCGTGAAGATGCCCGCGGGTCAGTTTCGCTGACAGGAAATACGACAACCAGATCACCAGCCACACAAACACGAAGGCAAAAAGCAGGCTGTTGCTGATGACAATGTCGCGCCATGCCTCGAACATCATTGCCCCACCCCAGGCTCGTCTTTTTTGCTGGCTGCGCCAAGCCGCATCATGACCGGGATCAGCGCATAACTGCCGGCGACTGCCAGCACACCGGCCAGAAGCGCAAGCGGGCCGCTGGTGACCGCTGCATAAACATTCTGCTTGGCTGCCATGGCCACCACAATCGGGATATACATCATGCTCCAGAACGTGATGCCATTACTGGTCATCGGGCCGATGCGAAGTCCTTTGCCCGACAGGTTTGCCAGCACCATCAACAGCAGCATCGCAATGCCCACGCCACCGACGTTGGCCTCGACACCCAACAGCATTCCCAGCAGTTCACCAACAAACAGGCCTGCCAGCAGGCAGGCTGCCAACAAGCCAACACCGTAAATTACCATTTGAATGTTCTCTTTGTTACTGGTCGCATTACTTCTTATCGCCAATTGGTACTTGGACCTTTTTGGAGAGGATGTCAGCGAAATTCGCTGGGTATTGAAAAATGGCCTTTATCGTTCGAAGACAATTGGAACAGTTTAGCCCAAATGTTGATGCCGTCGAATACGCGTCTCATGCACAACCTACCGGCTGAGAGTGCGCCAGTGACATTTTATAGGTTACACGTGGCTGGTATCCCGCTCATTCAGATCCGCGGTCTTCAACGGCCCCAGGGCATGTTTAGCAGCCACGAATCCAAAAATCATGGTCGATGCGATACTGGCCCCGGTGCAGGGATAAATCCTTCCCATCACGGGCGCGGTGGCATTGCCGGTAGCGTACAAGCCCTCGATCGCCGAACCGTCGTTTCGTAACACGCGAGCGCATTCGTCGGTGAGAATGCCGCCGAAGGTGCCAAGGTCGCCTGGATAAACTGCCACCGCGTAAAAGGGGGCTCGTTCAATGGCGCCGAGCGCTGGATTGGGGCCGTGTCTGGGGTCGGCGAAATGGCGTGAGAAACGGGTCTCCCCCGGTGGAAATCTTCGTCCACTCCAGTGGCGGCAAAGCGGTTGAAGCGCCGTACGGTTTCTTCGAGAACATTCGCATCCACATCACAGAGGGCGGCCAGTTCCGGTATCGTTTGGGCGCGCTTCATGAAACCGCTGTGTAACCATTCCTCCGGTGTGCGGCCAGGAAGCTGCATACCGAAGGTGTAGCGGCTCCGATGCCGGGAATCCAGGATCAGCCAAGACGGAATCGAATTGATTTTCCGGTGGCGATCATAAATCGCCTGTCCGAAGGTCATGTACGAAGAACCCTCGTCAATGTATCGATGACCCTCGCCATCGACGATGATCGAAAACGGTTTGGTGCGCTCGTACTCGAGGTACATGGGGCCGGCCGGTGAAATGGTCATCGGAATCCATATGGCCTCGTCCATGAGGTCTGTTGCAGCGCCAAGGGACATCGCCAGTTGCACCACGTCACCGGTCTCGCCGGGATTTGCAAAAGTCCAGTCCGTTGATGCCGGATGTTTGCAGTAGCGCTTGCGCATTTCCAGATTACGGGCGTAGCCTCCCGCTGCGATCAATACGCCATGCCGCGCCCGGACCGTACAACTCCGTCCTTCGCGCAGCACCTTGATACCGCTGACGCGGCCATCTTCCAAAGCGAAATCGGTAACAGGGCTTTCAAGCCAGAGTTCGATGCCGCTATTCAGACCGGCATGAAGCAGCCGTGCGATCAGGGCGGCTCCGTGGGCCACCAATTGACGCCGGGTCAGTTTGGCCCGGAAGGTACGGGCGGCCACGCGCGCGAATGTGGAGAATCCACGCCACGTCCGCAACACGAGCGAGAGCTGCGGAAACTCCTCCACATAGGCAATGACCGGGGCAAAATTGGGTATGTGTTTGGCGTAACTGCCCAGTTCTGCGAGGTCGAAAATATCGCACTGCAGGGCTCGGCTCTGGGTGTTTCCGCCGGGTAGCTCCGAGTGTCAATGCCGAAGTAATTTTCCCCAAAAGTGCCGAAGTAAAATTCCCCACTTTTCGGTGATCAACCGAGTGTGATCAGTTCTTCTTCATTTTCAACAGGTAACGGTGGTCTGAGCCTGCAGATTATCATTGAGATCTCCGTAGCCCAGTGCCAGTGCATACATGCGCTGACGCGTGAGCAGGGCCAGGCCATCGCGCACAGCTCGCCTGGCGGCGTGGATCGTCCAGCGCGCGGGTGACCCCTTCGCTCAGACCCAGGTGACGGTCCACCTAGCGCAGCAGCACCACGCCACCGTCGGAGGTGATATCACCACCCCGGAAATTGGCTTCCACCTTACGTCGCTTACAGACTGGAAATTGAAACGATTCTTGGGTACAGTTTGTCCCCGGCAAAACCTCTCCGAATTCTTTTTAAGCAACTGAATTATATCGGATTAGAGGGGTTTTGCCTTTTTCTTGATGAAATATTGCGGTTAGGATGAAAGAGACCGTGCCATAGGATTTAATGCGGGAAGCCATCGAATTGTCAAATGACACAATATATGGACTGAGTGCCGCGGTATTTGGCGCTAAAGTCGATAGCAGGCCTGTTGCACGCCTGCTGGAAGCGGGAAGCGTGTATGTAAATGGTGTTGATTTGGTTGGCGAAGTTGGTCTCGACGCCGAAAAGAATTATTTAACGAGTAGTTCGAGCGAGCTCGCAGACAGACTTTCGCAACCGTGTTCGTTGACCCGTACGGTATGACCCGGGCAAGCGATCAGACCGGCGTCCGAATCAAAAAGGATGATCTGCAAGAAGAACACCATATTAGGGTTCAAGATGAGATCTCTACCCGTACACAAAAACGGCCAGTCGATCCAACTGGGTGCGAAGGTTGCACCGAGACCATATCCACAGGCCGAGTGACCGGGCTGGAATCCAGCCTGTGCGCAGGTACGTGCATAAGCATTATAGACATCCCCATTCGTATTACCCGGCCGCATGGCTTCCATAGCGGCCTGCATGGAATCAACAGCAACCTCGTACATGCTTATCAATTTGGTTGGAGCCGGGCCGAGACAGATGTTTCGCTCAATGCAGGCATGATAGTGTCGAAATACTCCCGCTAATTCAATGGTCATTTGATCTTCATTATCCACGTACCGACGGCCGCTCGTGTAACGGCCAAGCAAGGCGGCTGGACCAGAGCCGATCACAAATTCATTACCGGGATAGTCTCCATCTTGCTTGAGGATCTCAGCCTGCATCACAGCAAGGATTTCAGCCTCAAACGCACCCGGTTCGACCAGTTCGTATCCTTTTGCAAAGGCTTCGTCTGCCAGTTTTGCAGCGCGTCTTATGTAGTCAATTTCGGACTCAGACTTTATCGCTCGCAGTCGGCTGATAATTTCGGATGCATCTTCCATCGTGCAAAAACTCTTCAGTGAATCTACTAATCTCAGTGCATAATTACCTCGAAGGCCGAAGGCGTCGAATTCAATCCCGAGGCGTTTGCCCTGACAGTTATGTTCTTCGAGGATGTCTCGCAGCATGTCAATAGGATCGTCAATACCATCTCGCCAAACACGAATATCAGTAATGGTGGAGGTGTACAATGCGACATGCGTATCGGGCGGACGCACCATTAGTGTCAAGCGCCCATCTGCACCCAGATACAGACATTGAAATACAATATAAGCAAAAGAGTCATAACCGGTCAGGTAATACATGCTTTCCTGGCGGAACATGAGCAGACCATCCAGGTCGCTGGCTCGTATTGCTTTGAGAGTGGCTGTTTGTCGTTGTTGGAATTCTTTCTCGTCAAAATGTAACGGCAATGATTCGATCCTCACTAATCATCAATAGCGTATAAGAAAAATAAGCACTACGTTACCAGAAAACCAAAGTTTATAGAGTTTCCGATTTTCTGACTGACTCATCAAGATCATTGCGAAATTTCAGTAAATATCGTGATGTAGCCTCGAACAGGCGAGCTTGTGGTGAAGCGCGGCATTCCGTCAACAGCCGTCTGCCTTTTACCCATAATTATTGACGGGCGAGCGAAAATCGGTTTACGTTCCAGACCAGTCTGTTATTGCCTGACCGAGCTTACACTCTGCAAGTTGAGCACTTACGCTCGGCTGACACGGTTTTTGGTGGTGAAGGCCTACGCGGTCTGGGAGTGTGCACATGAGCAGCGATGGTGTATGCCGCGGAATTAATTTTTCCTTGCCAGGATACCCGCTACCACCTTTTCGAAATTTAAACTGCGACCGTGCGCGAGACCTGTGTTGATCCGGTCAGATGGAAATTCTCTTTGTAAGCGATTCAGTGTGGGATCAGCGAACATAGTCAGCGCTTCCTTTGGCGACGCCGAATTCGAGTAGACCAAGCCCAGCAAGTCCAGGGCGCGTTCGGTTTCACCGGCATTCGCAGCAATCTCCGCCAGGGCAGCAAGGACTTCAAGGGCTGCCGGGATCGCGTTGATATCCATGGCCAACTCAAGCGAGCGATCATAATACTTTAGGGCGGCCGGCAAATTCCCCATCATGGTCATCAGGTGACCGAGGTTATGGATCACCATGGTCATTCCGAATCTGTTGTTTGCCGATTGGTATATATCCAGGGCCTGCTGGTAATAGTTTAGTGCTGATTCGTACTGTCCATGCAGACGGGCATTCTCACCGAGGATATTGCGGGCACGAGCCTCGGTTGATTTGTCATCCGCCTTCGCGGCGACGGTAACGGCTTGCAGAAGTTCCTGTTCTGCCAGCTCATAGTTTCCTACCAGGGCCGCAACAGCACCGAGCCACAGCTTGGCGAACGCAAGCCCGGACAAGTCATCAATTTCTGTCGTTATGCTTACTGCTTCTTGCAGGTAGGCTCTGGCGGCCTCAAACTTACCCTGCTTGAAGGCATTTTGTCCAAGTTTAACCAGGGCCTCTGCCGTTAACGGGCTGTCATTGAAATTTCGCGCAGTTTGCAGACAGGGAAGCAGGCTTTTTTGAGCATCGGACCAGTTTCCCCGTTCTATATAAATAGCGCCGAGCAAGCACTGGAGGCGAGCGATCCGAATGCGGAACCGGTATTCCTCACTTACACCAAGAAGTTTCAAGGCAGCGTTTATATCGGCAAGTGCTTCAGGATAATGTCGTTGCCGGGTCGCCCGCCGGGCAGATTGTTCGAGTTCTTCTATATGGACAAAAAGGCCAGGTGTATTTGTCGCCGACACGGTGCTATCGACTCCGGCAAAAACTGAGGGGATGATGGTCAGACACAGCAGCAAGACACAATTAATATACATCGATCTTTCCCGAGGCAGCCTTCTCTTGGTAGTATAGTGACGTCGCTCGGCCAACGTTTTCTGTTTGATGCGTCGTTGGCGGCTAAGCACGGTCCGACCGTGGCCGGTGTATGCATTTTCAGTCGTTAGGTTGTTAAGACACTCGTGGTAGCACCGCGTGTTGCAGTAGTTGACGAACGCGCCGATGCGTGTCTTGAGATCGCCGGGTAAGTAATAGTTTCCCAGCTATATCTGGTTTTTCATCGAGCGATGCCAGCGCTCGATCTTGCCTTGGGTCATCGAGTGATACGGCGCGCCGCGGGTGTTCCCATGCCCTGGTCATCGAGCCAACCCCTTAGAGTCGCCGAAATTGTCGTATTGCTGTCTGATTGTTGGTTTGCTCAAATGCCATCTCATTTCTTCCTTTAGTTTGATTTGCAGAGCGTGTAAATTCAGTAAATGTGAGTTAAGCCATCATGGCTGCAAGTTTGCGGTCGCCTCAACCCTTCGAACGGCGTGCATGCTGAGCGCCAGGGAAGCTATCGACAGCGTGGCGGCCATCCATCCGAGGCTGGCGTAGCCGCCACCAAGTAGAAGTATTAGCCCGCCTATGAAGGGGCCTGCTGCTGTGGCCATGGTCTGACTGAGAACCGAAGCGCTGCCGAGGCGTCCGGAGGGGTCTATGGCCGCCGCCAAACCCCGGTAGAAAGGAACGAGAAACATGGACAGCGTGTTGACGAGAATCAGGCCAGTGAAAAACATGCCTGCGTTTATTGCCTGGGTCAACGAGAATATTGCGCCGACCTGCAATATCACCGCCCCCCACATGGGTGGCCTGTACGACCATTTAACGTAGATCCAATTCGCCGTCGCAGGCCCGATTAGCGAAATTACCACAGTCATCAAGAACGCCATAGTGACGGTATTCAAACTCAATCCTATCGAGGCGCCAATGCGTTCCGAGAAGGCCCAAAGGCTATTGTTGGACCCGTACAGGCAAAGAATTGCAACCAAGATCCATGGGAAGGGCCGCCAAACGGTACCTGCATCTTCTGGCCCAGTGGTTTCAGCATGGGTGCCAATGGGCTTGGGGCGTGTACCAAAAAGGAATGGAAAACAGATTGCCACCATCACGGCAAGAATGTAGAACACGGCTGTTTGTCCGACGTGATCCGCGACTATCGGTACAGAAAGGTACATGGGCGTGGCGGTTGCGACCATTGCAAAAGTCAAAACGGTGTAGGTGCGCAGTGGCCGGTGGGTTCCGGCAGCCAAGGCATAGGCGATTGACAGCATGGCGCCTTCGCCTATGCCAGTCAATGCCCGGCTGAGCAAAATAGAAAACAGGTTAGGGGAGACAATTGCAAGCAAGTGGCCAAACAACGCACATACCCCGCCCCCGATTACTATGTATCGCCGGTTGGCCCAATGGACCGTGGCCGCGATAACTGCGGACGTTACGGCCATCAAACCAAATTGCAGGGAAATAACGATACCCGACAGACCTGGTAAAAGGTTAAATCGATCGGCAATGGAGCCTACTAAAACGGCATGGTGACCAGGCTGCCTTCACCGGCACAAACGGCGGCAATCATGGCTATCAGCGCTTTCAATGATGGCGCCCCGTTAGGGGATTTTGTTATTTTGACAATCTTATTCATCGTGTGGCGGATGTTCTCGGGGATCATAATAGTTCCCTGCAGGCCAACAGATATAACGGCAAATCAGGGGATGGTGACACACTCCTACTCGTGTGTTACAGAAAATTTGGTTTCTAATTGAAATTTTAATGGAAAGTATCTTGTTATTTCAAGATTCATTAGGTAATTTCAACCCATATTTATTTTCTTTCAGACAAACGCAACCCTTGCTTGAAATGCTAATCCCTATCAATAAATCAATTGAAATAGAAATATTCTTTCCTTTACAATAGGAGTCAAGATGTGTGCGCGGCAACGCATACGATCCAAAATGCCCATGATAGTTAGGACGTAGTTTGGAATGAATCGGCAAACAAGCGCTAGATGTAGTTGGTTACCCCCTCTCGTCAGGATCACAGCCCAGGAGTAAGGATCAGTGGCCAAACAAGTTTCATTTATTAAACCAGTGGAAATAGCGCGCGCCCACGAGTTGGCGGTAGAGCACACAATCGATGCGATTTCGTACATGGATTTCAAAGTGGGTGACCGCCTGCCCTCGGAATCGGAACTCGCGGAAAGTCTGGATGTATCCCGGCCGACAGTCCGCGAGGCGTTGAAAATTCTGAAAAAGGCGGAGTTTGTCAGCGTTCGCAAAGGTAATGGGGGCGGGGTGTTTTTGCAGTCCGATCTGTTGCCAATCATCGTTTTCAAATCGGTCTCATATGAATTAGATGAGATAGACGAGATCCTGACAGCGCGCAGAACACTGGAAGGCGCCATCACCCGACTGGCCATCAAGACAGCCACAGAATCAGATTTTTCCGCCATACAGCGTGCGATTGACCTCATGCAACAATACCTCGATGATTTCGAAGGTGTCATGCGGGCCGATATGATGTTTCATCGTGCCATTCACCGTGCCGCGCACAATCGGATATTGGAACGGGCGATGCGCGAAGTAATGCGCCCTTTCAACATCATTCGGCAAACTTATGCATTGCCGCGCGACGATCCCAAGTTGACTGTTGAGCTGTGCAAGAGCCAGCTGAATGCGATGCGGAGACGTGATCTGGCGACTGTAGAAGCGGTATTTGATCAACACATGCGGATACTGGAAGTGGATTTTGGCGAGAGAAGATTCACGGTTAAGGCACCCAAGAAGTTAGACCGCTTTCTAGCGAAGTAGAACCCTGCATTGTCAACTGGCACTCGTCGAAATCTCGGCAGGTCTTTTCGCCACGGCCAAGCTGAAACTTCAAAGGAACCAGCAGCAGGTGGTTCATTTTGAGTAAGCGATTGGCAGGCCCCGTCGCCTTGGCGGCACTGATGGCATCAATGGTTTGTTTGTCAGAGGGACATGTCCAAACTGCGGATCCCATTGGCCAGGAAAATTTGAATACTACGGGACATCCTTCCGGCACTCAGACTGAATCATGGTCTTCTTATGGTGGCAGCCCTGGCGGCAGCCAATTCTCGCCGCTGACACAAATCAACCTGACGAATGTAGAGCGGCTGGAGGTTGCCTGGTCCTATCATACTGGCGATATCGCCGGAGCTTCACGTCAGTCCGATCCCACAACGTTTGAAGCAAACCCCATACTGGTCAATGACGCGCTGTATATCTGTAGCGCGTTTAATCGGGTGATCGCACTTGAACCGGATACGGGGCGTGAAATCTGGGCGTTCGATCCTCAGGCAGACCTGACGCACAGCAGGCTGGGAGCAAACATCTGCCGTGGTGTTTCTTACTGGGAAGACGCCGAAGCCGGTGACGGGGAGGTTTGCAAACGCAGAGTATTCGAAGGAACCGGGGACGGCAGGTTGATCGCCCTGGATGCAGATACGGGTGACTTGTGCCGGGACTTCGGCGACCAAGGAGAATTATCTCTGGATGATTTCGACTACATCGGCACCGGGTCGGTCGGGCTCACGTCGCCGCCGGCAATCTACGACAATATGGTCATTATTGGCAGCGCCTTCCAGAGTTATTCACGGTCTGACGCACCGAATGGGACCGTCCGTGCATTTGATGCACGCACCGGTAAACAAGCTTGGGCGTGGAATCCCATTCCTGAACCTCTGCGCCGGAAAGTGGGCGGCTTAAACGTGTGGGCGCCAATGTCCGTGGATACAGATCGCAACCTGGTTTTCCTGCCGACCACCAGCCCTACGCCTGACCCATATGGCCGCAATCGAACGTTGCCCATTCCCTTCGCAAATTCGGTGGTTGCCCTTGATGCGGACAGCGGTGAAGTCGTTTGGCACTTCCAAACCGTGCATCACGATTTGTTTGACTATGATCTGCCGGCCCAGCCAATGCTGGTCACTATCGAGCAGGGGGATCTGCGCAAATCTGCGGTGGTGCAGGTTACGAAGATGGGGTTCATCTATGTGTTCGATAGAGAAACAGGAGCGCCTTTTTTCCCAGTTGAGGAACGCTCGGTGCCACAATCCCGGGTGCCTGGCGAGGCGTCCTCGCCCACGCAACCCTTTCCGGTGTTGCCAAACCCAGTTGCCCGTCAGCAGCTAGTCCCAGAGGAAGCCTGGGGCCTGACATTCTGGGACCGCGGACGGTGCCGCGCACAAATAGAGAAACTCCGCCACGATGGGCTATATACGCCACCGAGCCTTGAAGGGTCCGTGCAGATACCAAACCTCTCTGGCGGGATTAACTGGGGCGGGGCCGCTTTTGATCCGGCTGCCAATCTCCTGGTGGTGAATGCAACAAATATCGCTTACTCCACGAGGTTGTATAAACGTGAAGACGTGGACTATGCATCGCTGGCCGAACCTTTCGCCCACACCGGAGAAATGGTTGATACGCCGTATGTTTGGAAGTCGGCGCCCTTGTTGTCGCCATTAGGCATGCCGTGCAATCCGCCTCCCTGGGGTACACTCACGGCGATCAATCTTGGAACGGGTGCAACATTATGGCAGGTGCCATTGGGACGGATGTCGTTCGGCCCCTTCAAGTCACCCCGCGCCTGGGGCTCGCCCAATGTGGGCGGACCGATTGTAACCGGTGGTGGTGTTGTTTTTATCGGCGCAACTATGGACAGCAGGTTTCACGCATTTGATCTATCGAGCGGGCGTGAAGTGTGGAGTGCGCCGTTGCCCGCACCCGGAATGGCGACACCCATGACCTATCAATTCGGCGATCCACCGCGCCAGTACATAGTAATTGCTGCCGGCGGACATGCCGCGGCCGGAACCGAACTGGCTGATGCCGTGATCGCCTTTGCTCTACCTCTCAAGGAGTAAGGACGGTGTATTCCTCGCCACCGTCACCTACATCACTTCATACGGGGCGATATCCGACAGATTTGCCCACCCCAATACGCGGGTGAGCCTTGCCGCCGGGTGGGAACATCCTCCAGATCATATGACATCCATGGTTGCGTCACATTTACCCAAGAGCGAACAGCAAAAGGATTGCAAACATTAAATAAATTATTTTATAATGAGTTGTAATGGTAATAATATTTCTATTTAAAGCGCATTAAGATTTGAACATCTGCTCATGGGCAAGTAGTAACGAGAGGAATAGACTTATGGCAAAGTCAATTAATATTCGGCGGTCTGCATCTCATACACTGCCGACTATCATTGGCAGGTGATTTTGAGCGTCGATAACATGTTTGATGAACTGGCACAAATTTCCAGCCGCATTTTCCGATCCGACCGTACAAGTTTGCAACGATTGGGCCCCGGACGATCGGCTTGTCCGCTAGCCACAGACATTGGTTGTCCGACTACTGCGCCGGGTACATTTCTACCCATGGCACCGTCCCGTTGCAAGGGGCAGGAGGAAATCCGGAGTGCGTGGCGCAAATACATGAAAATGGGTTTCAGCTATGACCAAAATAAAACGGTTTGTTCACCTAGACGACGTTCCATTCAAGGTGAACGCGGACACAACCGGTAATTTGAGGGATGATGGGCGGTGGAAATCACTCATCGACAAGGAGAAGGGATCGAAGGATTTGTTTCTGGGCATTGGTTGGCTCAAGCCTGGAGAGATCCATCTCCTTCATCATCATACGAATGCCAGCGAATTCTATTACATCCTGGAGGGCACGGCGACTGTTACTTCGGGTGACGAAGTGCAGAAAGTGCGGGCTGGCACGGCCATTTATATTCCAGCAGGCGATGAGCACAGGATAGTAAATGATGGCAACCATGAGTTGACGATTCTGTTTGGCTGCGACCGACTTGAACAGGATTACATTTTTGACGAGTGATGCGGGGGCGACCCACTTGGCGCAACTAACTGGGACACAACGATCAATGCGCACCATTATCGAACCATTCAGAATCAAGTCAGTAGAGCCCATACGCATGACGACCGCAGCGGACCGCGACGTATTTCTGAAGAAGGCTGATTACAATCTTTTCAACCTGAAGTCAGATGACGTGTTAATTGACCTGTTGACCGATTCAGGTACCGGCGCTATGAGTACCAAGCAATGGGCCGCAGTGATGCAGGGCGACGAGAGCTACGCTGGGTCGCCGTCGTTCTTCCGCTTCGAAGCCGCAGTCCGGGAGTTGATGCCATTCAAGCACATTATCCCGACCCACCAGGGCCGCGCCGCTGAACGCATTCTATTCAGCATCGTTGGCGCTAAGGGAGCAATCATTCCTAATAATACCCATTTCGACACCACGCGCGCCAATGCCGAAGCCACCGGTGCGACAGCAGTGGACTTGCTGTGCCCCGAGGGACTAGACGCACAACTGGTCAACCACTTCAAGGGTAATATGGATCTGGACCGGCTGCGCGGCGTATTGCAAGAGAATGCGGCAAAAGTACCGCTGGTTATGTTGACGATCACTAATAACTCGGGTGGCGGGCAGCCCGTTTCAATGGCGAACATCCGTGCCACCAAAAAACTGTGTGACGAATTCGAAAAGCCACTGTTTATAGACGGTTGCAGATTCGCCGAAAATGCGTACTTTATCAAACAGCGCGAAAAAGGCTACGCCGACAAACCGATCAAGGCGATCGTGCAGGAAATATTCTCCTACGCCGACGGCATGACCATGAGCGCCAAAAAGGATGGTCTCGTGAATATGGGCGGTTGGCTTGCGCTCAATGACGACGAACTGGCGATGCAGTCACGCAACGTGCTGATCCTCACCGAAGGCTTTCCAACTTACGGCGGGCTGTCCGGCCGAGACCAGAGGCCATTGCCGTGGGTCTCCAGGAAGTGGTCGAAGAGGATTATCTGCAATACCGCATCGGATCGACTGCCTATCTGGGCAACGCCTTGACTAAAATGGGCGTGCCAATTGTGCAGCCAGTTGGCGGCCATGCGGTCTATGTGGACGCGCGTGCAATGCTGCCGCATATCCCGCCACTGCAATATCCCGCTCAGTCGCTTGCAGTGGAAATTTATCGGGCGGGTGGTATCCGTGGCGTAGAGATTGGCACCGTGATGTTTGGGCGGCAGCCAGACGGCACAGAAAAGCCGGCGGCGATGGACCTTCTGCGCCTGGCGATCCCCCGCCGGGTTTACACGCAAAGTCATATTGATTACGTGATCGAGTGTTTTAGGGAAGTAAATGCGAGAAAGGCACAATTGCCCGGCTATAAAATTACCTGGGAGCCGCCGGCCTTGCGTCATTTCACTTCGAAATTTTCACATGTCGTTGCCGGCATCAGTCGTGCCGCCATTGGAGCGCGTTGAAGTTTGCCATATGAATTGTCCGAACGCCTCTGTTAGTCGGACAGAGTTTGTAAATCATATTATTGTCAAAAAGGAAGGAGAAAATTTATGGGACGTATACTAGAAATGGAGTGGCCCGAGATTGGCTTGATCGTGCAGGCCGACCCACTCCCATTCAACGAGGAATATTTCAATTATTTCCTGGATAACTGTCCACTGAAAGGAGTCCAGAGCCACGCGGTGGTGTCAGGCAAGCTAATGTACATTATGAATTTGAAGTTTTCGAAATTCCCGTCGCAACGTTACATGGAATTGAAAACTGAAGATCTTGCTGAAGAGTCCATCGGGCGTGTATCGATTTTCGTTACTTTCGGTAAAGTTGGCTCGGTTATGGTGAAGTATGGAGAAATCACTGAACCGATGAGTTACCCAACCATTGCACAGGTGAGGGACCAGGATCTCGGCAAGCTGGTGCAGGCCGGCGAGGCCGAATGGAACTCAATTTACCGAACTAAGGAAATTCTCACCGTCATTTATCGGGCAAAATAAATCAAGGAGCCAGTTATGGAATGGAAAGCAGTGCGCGACAAGATCGCCGCAGAAACAGATGCAATTCAGTTTACGCCGCCAGACGAAGTGTTGAAAATATTCCGCTACGGTATCGTTGATAGCCAAGCCGGGTCATGGGGTCAGAATTTTACCACTATGGTATTCGCTGAAGGCGATTGCAGGGCGTTGGCATATTATAATGCCAATAACCTGCTGATCGTGGCGGAAGAGGAAGATTTTACGCTCAACCACATGATAACTATGGCGAAATTATATCTTCCTCTGGGGCCCGAATTCTTGTCTTATTGTGGTTTGGAGAAGATATGGGAATTCGCTCAGGATGTGCTCGGTGCCTTGGATACGCTAAAGAGTAAGGACGATTACCGGGAATTGATCAATTCGTTCAATACATATGTTGCCGTGGTGCACGGATGGATCCATCATTATTTCCCGTGGAACCTCGGGGAGCTTTACCCACAAAAAACGAAGAGGGATATTCAGAGGATGGTGGAACTTGGCAAAGGACTTCCTGATTAACATATCTGCTATTCACACCGGCCAGTCAAATGTATGAAAGAAACGAGCGAGCAACAGACCGGAAATCATTGACCCCGCCGGCGCGTGTGGGGTTTGGTCCTGCACCCACCTTGATGCCCAATCGCAAGCCTTGTTTCGTCGTGCTGGAAGCTTCTGGATGAAACTGGAAGGCGCGTCGGCGATCGTCACGGGTGGTGGAAGAGGTATCGGCCGTGCGATTTCGCTCGCACTGGCAGCGGAAGGTTGTGACGTGGCGATTGTGGTGAAGCGCGATCAGCGCAACGCCGAAAAGACCGCAAACGATATCCTGCGTTCCGGACGGCAGGCCAGGGCGTTTCTTGCGGACATTTCAGACAAGGACTCGGTCGACGGATTTGTAGACGATGTAGTTAGCCTGTTTGGCAAAGTTGACCTGTTGGTCAATAACGCGAGCGTATTAACCGTTGCCCGTCTGGAAGATGTTTCGGTAGAAGACTGGGATAATACGCTGGCAGTTAATCTCAGAGGCGTTTTCCTGTGCAGCGTAGCTGTTGCGCGGGACATGATGAAGCGCAGCTGCGGTAACATCATCAACATAATCGGGGCATCAGCTCATCGCTGTTTGCCTGGAGTGGCTGCTTTTGGGCCCAGCAAAGCAGCGGTCATCAATCTCACCCGACAGATGGCGGTGGAATGGTCCCGCCACAATATTCGCGTAAATGCGGTAAGTCCCGGGCCGATCAGTACTCAAGAAACTCTTGAGCGGCAAAAGAATGAAGAAGACCTCAGACGTCGCATCGCAAAGTTACCCATCGGGCGTTTGGGCGAGCCTGAGGAAGTGGCGAGCGTCGTCACATTCCTCGCATCCGGGGAATCACGCTATATAACCGGTCAATCCTTGATCGTTGATGGCGGCGGGAGCTGCATTCCGGGCATTTCCATGAGCAGCTTGCCTTAGGGAGTTTTTCGCGTGAACGAGATGGATATAGAGCTTCTTTACTCGGCAGATTGAACGGAGACCGGAATCACCGCCAATGAAAAAGTGCGAAACTTTTTTGACACTACCAAATTTTCACTCCCTACTTTGCCCAATTCTTATCTAAGATTTGGATATTTCGGCAACAATGCTGCTGCCAGCGACGCCAAGGCCATTAATACTGTAGAAAATAATAATATCCAAATATAAGCGCCTGTCGCTTCGAAGGCAACGCCATAACAAATCGGCCCTAACGAGGCGCCCAGCAAAAAAGAAACAAACAGCGCTCCATATACCTGTCCATAGTTTTTTAATCCGAAATAACGGCTGGCTAAATATGCCAGCAAATCCATCTCTACGCCCATACTAAAACCAATGAAAACCGCAGCAAGATAGGCAAGATAGGACATGGCCCCATTAGCGAGTAATACCAGCCCAATTACTGTCAAAAGGAAGCAAATAATTGCAACGCGCGGTGCAAAGAAACGATCAACCAAATAGCCAATCGTAACACGGGCAATGATAACCGTTGCCCCTACACTAGAGGCAATGCGGGCCGCATCCCGGCTATTTATACCCCTGTCAATCAACATCGGCACAAGGTGAAAATAAAGACCATACAAACAAAAGGATACCAGGCTGAATACTCCGAATAGCAGCCACATTTCACGAGTCACAAGAACTTCCGAAATGGACATTCCCGGTTGCACGTAATCAGGACTTTCTTCCGGCTTGGCATCAGTATCCGTTACTTCCTCATAACTGGTGGGGTCACGCAAAAACAAAGCAATAAGCGGCAAGGTAATAAGAAGGGCGATCAGCGCCAGGCAATAGTAACCCGCTCGCCAGCCGTGGGCATCTATCATGTATTGCACCAGCGGAGGTACATACATATAACTTGCACCTGCTCCCCCCATAACAATACCGATAGCCAAGCCACGTCTGCGGTCGAACCATGCAGAAACGATGCGCATAATAGGAGGACTATTTGCACCAGCACTTAGTAAACTTGTTAGGCTGAATATCAAGATAAGGTGCCAGATTTGACTAATCAACAACGGAATCGCGACAAGGCCAAATACCATAAAAATGATTGAAGGAATTAGTACTTGTCTACTGCCGAATTTGTCTATTAATCGACCAACAAGGGGCATTGCAAATGCAAGAGTAATAGTGAAAAAGGTCGGGGCCAAACTGATCTGCGCTCTATCCCAGCCAAACTCATCTCCGAACGGAATAACAAAAAGCCCGAGAGAACTGTAAACAAATAGTCCCGGACCGGTTGATAATCCTACAGCTGATATCGCAACGATCCACCACCCGTGATAAACACGGCCCGGTGTGCTCATCAATTTTATCATTATGGTTGGCAATCCATCGGCAAATGATTTCTTTTTACAGGATGATTAATTTTGCGCCAATACATTCATATCATCCGGTTTATTGTGACGCGTAACGAGAGCCTTCTTGCGTAGATAACGTAAAATGCCGTCTGGCCCATAGCGTGATCCACCCAGACCGGACAATTTGAACGCATTCTTTTCAGCGTAAAGACCAACCTCTCCGATTAAATCAACATCGTTAATATAGACCCCTCCGGCGTCTAACGCAGACGCCACTTGCTGAGCAACTTCTTCAGCGCCAAACACCGCAGCGCTCAAACCATATGTCGTGTCGTTAGACAAGATTATCGCTTCCTCTATAGTGCTAAACTTCATCACCGGCAAGACCGGACCAAAGGTCTCTTTTTGCATAATCTCCATACTATGATCCACGTCCACCATTACTGTCGGACGCAGCCACAATCCGCCCTCATGATCCTCAATAATTCCTCCAGTCAGAACTTTTGCACCTTTTGTCAGAGCATCTTCGATCTGCCTCTGTACAATCTCTGCCTGTTTGGCAAGAATGAAAGGCCCAATGTGCCCATGTTTGATGTCCGGATAATCGATTTCTATCTGCTGTGCCAGTTCACATAGTTTTTCTACGAATTCATCATAGATTAGCGCGTCCACGTAAATCCGCTCGATAGAAAAGCAGGCTTGACCTGTGTTGACAATCGCGCCGCGCATAATGGCAGGGGCGGCGGCATCCATATCCGCCGATTTGAGAACGATGGCTGGATCCTTTCCTCCCAACTCAAGCATGGCGGGTATGAATGCGTCTGCAGCCGCCAAAGCCACTTTACGGCCGGTAGCCACACTACCGGTAAAGACTACTGCGTCAGCGCATTTTATCAGTGCCTGTGCGACGCTACCTTCTCCCGGCACAACACCCAGGACTACATCCAATTCTGGAATATCTTTCAATACTTCATTGATCGGTTCTATAAAGCGCGGGGTAACCTCACTAGGTTTAATAATTACCGCACAACCAGCCAATAGCGCTGGAATTGCATCCAGAAAGGATAAAATCAATGGGTAATTCCAGGGCGAGATTGCTACCAGCAATTGACAGGGAACGTATTGTTGTCTAAACGTCACCTCGTTATTTTCGTTTCCACCGGAATGTTCCTGCAGGACTTCATGTGCATGGCTGCAACGGGCATCGATATACCCTCGCAAACCATCAAGTTCCATCTCCGATAACGGCCAACGTCCCGTATCCAGTACCAAGGCATTGAGAATTGCTTCCCGGTGATCTTTCAATGCATTAGAAAAACGTTGCAATTTCTTGATGCGTCCATCCACACCCAATTGCCACCACGCAGGCTGATTGGCTCGAAGTTTCTTACATTCCGCAACCAAAAAGTCCTGATCCGGTAATTCAAACTTATAGTCCACCCGGCCGGTCCGGGGGTTTCTAACATCTATTTTCATGATTTATTTTTAATTTTTGACATCAACATAATCATAATCACTAAAGCAGTCCCCTGATCCGGTCTTGTCACCTGGCTTTTTCCAGTCAAGTTGAAGGATCGCCATAACTACCAGCGCTGGAGGCCAAGGTAAAGTCCGTAAAGGTGCTCCCACATCAATTCTGATGCTGATTTTTTCCGGCATGGTAATTTTGGTGCTAATAGCAGACATCCGTTTGTAACAAACGAAACGAGCTGCACGTACTTCGTCAGTCTGATTCACACCAATGTTTCTGTATAAGTCGGGCCGTTTCCACACCGCTGGCGCAGGCGCCATTTACCAGCGCCTGGGCGAGGTAATCACCACAATAATATATACGTTGTTTTTTCGCGTTCTGGTATTTCAGAAATGTGGCTATTCGGCGCCCGTATCCGGGATAAGGAAGGGGCAACTTATATTCGATCCACTGGTTCACGACTTCAGAAAGGTGCTGATCAACAGCGGGATACATTTTCCGGACATCGTCTCTGATTAACTCATCCAGTTGGGTTTGCTTTCCCTGCTGCCAGGCCGTTTCACTCATCTCCGGACTAAGCTGGCAGTAGATTCTTGCACCGGCTTGCCCCAGCCTGTCCGTGGACGGTATCTGTTGGTAGACCGATATCTTGTTATTCCTGTCGCGGAGATAAAATTTCAACAGCGGTTCGATTTCCTCGTTGAGGAGATAATGAACAACGCCCAGCTTATTACTACGGATGCTCCTAAAAAATGTCTCTTCGTCAGGTGTCGGAGTGACCACCATATCACCAACCCGTGATCCTTCTGTTGCACAGACGACAATATCCGCATGGCATATTTTTTCCTGCCCATCTTCCCGGTAAACAATGCGGCACTGCCTTGTTCCCGGTAATCTCTCTATGGAAATGACCTTGGTCCCGAAACTGATATCCAGACAATTGGCCAGGGCACTTACCAGTTGTCCCATACCTTCGACAAAGGCGTAGGCCCGGTGATGTCCGAGCAGGCATGCGGTGAAGGAGACAAAGCATGCAGCGGAAACCTCCTCGGGATTCCAGCTCCGAGTGGCGCGAATGACCGGTTCAATCAAATATTTCAGAACACGGGGTCCCATCTTGCGGCGAACAAAATCAGCCAGACTTTCATTATCGTAATCCAGTGCACTATACAGCCGGCTTGGATCCATGTTACCTCGGACGCGAAACAACTCGGCTCCAAACAGCAACAATCGCAGCTTGTCCAACAGATTCAACACATGCAACGATAAAAGACGCGGGCCGGGAAATAACGTAATAGAATATGACCGATCTTCCTCGTCATCACACCAGCCGCCCAGGCCTTTCAAGGGGATGAGTGCGGCGCGCAGATCCAATTCATCAATTAACGCCCACAGCTCGGAACCGAGGGGATAGATTAACCGTGCCCCGGTGTTATAGAGAATACTTCCCTCCCGTCGCTCCGCCATCCGGCCACCGTGAGCGGAACCAGCTTCAAAGACTTGCACGTCGAATCCGGCTTGCTGCAGACGATATGCCGCACTTAGTCCCGCAATACCGGCACCGACAACGAGCACTGATGGCAAGTTACTCATGGTTCCAGCTAGTCTGCTTGCGGTTTCATCGAGCAGCCGTCAACCAACAGTTCGATAACGGCTGGCTTTTTTGCCGTAACTGCCTCTTCAAAGGCAGGCTCGAATTCTTTCGTACTGGTAATGCGCTTGCCAAAAGCGCCGAAGGACTCGGCATACGCAGCGAAGTTTGGGCTGCTCAGATCAGTACCAACAGGGTTGCCATACAGTCGCTCCTGGTTCATGCGGATGGCGCCATAGCAGTGGTTGTTCAATATCAGCACAATCACCGGCGTTCGATAATGCACTGCGGTCGCCAATTCTTCTCCCTGCATCAGAAAACAACCGTCACCCGCTACGGCTACCACCAGTTTATCCGGGGCATTTAGCGATGCGGCAATAGCCGCGGGCAATCCGTATCCCATCGCGCCTGTCTTAGGTCCCAATTGGGTGCCAAACTGCGTATGCGTAAAGTAGCGCTGCGGCCACAACGCATAGGCACCGGCGCCGACCGTAAGTATGGCGTCCTTCGGCAAGCGTTGGCGCAGCCATTGGAATACGGCCTTCAGATCGATGGCACCACGGCAATTTCCTGAACTCGTATACCTTTCATAAATCGCTTTTACCTCTGCTGTCCACTGTGACCATGTTGGCGCCATCAGGGACAACTCGTCCAAGGCCTGACAAAATGCTATGGGCGTTGCATTGATTGCCAGTTCCGCCTGATAAACCCGGTTCAGATGTGATAACTGCGGGTGCACGTGAATCAGCTTCTGCTCCGGAATCGGAACCTTTAACAGCGTGTAACCCTGAAACGCGCCTTGGCCAATAGTATTGATTTCTCCCAGACGAACATTCACTGCCAGCACGACATCCGCCTCCGTGATCCTGCCTGCCAGTTCCTGATTGATTCCGATCCCCAACTCACCGACAAAACAGGGATGTGAATTATCAAACAAGTCACGACGGCGGAAGGCGGTTACCACAGGCAAATGATGAGTTTCGGCAAATTTCCTGAATTGGAGCCGTGCCTGTTCCGACCAACCGCTCCCTCCCATCAGGACAATCGGTTTTGACGCATTCTGCAAAAGCTTTGCCATAGAAACCATATCCGTCGGCTGCGGTGCGATCTCCACGGGTTTAGTTAATTGGGTGTCCGTCAGGGTCAACTGCGCATGCAGGATCTCCTCCGGTACAACCAGCACCACCGGCCCCAGCCTGCCGCTGGTCGCCGTATGATACGCACGGCTCAAATATTCAGGCAGGCGTTGCGGATCGTCGACTTCAAGCACGGCTTTGGATACCGGCGCAAAACATTTGTGAAACGCATCATCATGAAAAGCTTCACGGTCCTTGAATGCCAGGGAAGCCTGCCCAATGATCATGATCAGAGGCACAGAATCCATGTAAGCCGTGTGCATCGCCAACATGGTATTGAGAGCCCCAGGACTGCGCGGCGCTAGACAAACAGCAGGTCTGCCGTTCAATCGTCCCATCGCGTCGGCCATTACCGCCATACCGGCTTCATGCCGCGTCGTAATTAAACGGATACTTGGCTGACGCTGGTATATAGCCTCAATAATTTCAAGGATACCTTCGCCCGGTACATGGAAGACAAATTGACACCCCCAGGCTGACAGAGTATCGGCAATGACGTCTGCTCCACTACGTTCAACCATTATTGAATAGTGTTGCATGCCCAGTCTCCCCTCAATGGGGAAGGGCATAGGCAATGACGAAGTCACCGCGATGATTGTGCAATTGGCCATGACCCCCCGCAACGATCACGACGTATTGCCGGCCATCGACCTCATAGGTGATGGGCGTTGCTTGCGCATCGGCGGGTAGTTTGTCCGACCAGAGTTCCTTACCGGTCGCAAGATCAAAGGCCCGCAGACGGCGATCCACGGTTGCAGCGATAAACACCAGCCCTCCTCCAGTTACGATTGGCCCACCCAGGTTAGGAGTGCCCAGCCGGATCTGGAACGGCATTGGAACGGGAATCTGGTCCTGTATGGAGCCCAGTGGCACATCCCAAAGGATCTTCGCATTTTCCAGATCCACCGCCGTCAGGCCGCCCCAGGGTGGTGGCGTGCAGGGCGCACCCAGCGGCGAGAGGAAGAAGGAAATCCTGACGCCGTAGGGCGTACCTTCCATGCGCGTGGGTGCGTGCAACTCCGGTTCATTACCATTCACTTTATCGACTTCAGGCTTTCTGACGTTGGTAATTGGAACGAGTTCGATCACCTCCGCAATGCGATTGGTATTGATGACCATGGTTTTCGTTCCCGGATCCAGCGCTGCCCCACCCCAGTTAGCGCCACCTCCGGACCAAGGGACCTTCACGGTTCCCTGACCGAGATGGGGTGGCGTGTATATTTTGCCTGTGAGCAGGTTCTCGGCTTGGTCCCGGCATTTGTTGCGATCCCAGAAGGTAAATCCCCAAGCGTCCTCAGGTGAGAACTCTTGCGGCACCAAGGGCGGAAACACCGCAGGGATTGGCTGTGTGGGCGAATACCACTCCCCCGGCACGTCTCCAGCCGGAACTGAACGCTCCTCAATAGGAAATAGAGGCTCCCCCGTCTCCCGGTTGAACACAAAGACCAGGCCCTGCTTGGTGTTCTGCACTACCGCTGGAACGGTCTTGCCGTCGAGCGTCAGATCGGTGAGTAACGGTTGGCTACCGATATCATAGTCCCAAATATCGTGATGCACGATCTGATAGTGCCAGACTACCTCGCCTGTCGCTCCCCGCAGGGCGACCAGAGAATCAGCATAGTCATTGTTACCCGGCCGCAGACCACCGTAATAGTCCGGCGCAGGACTGGAGGTTGGCAGAAAGACCAAATCGCGCGCCTCGTCAGCGGCCATTGATGCCCAGACATTTGCGCTGCCGGTGACCTCATCGCCTCCGCCCCAAGTCGCCCGAGCAGGATCGTCCGCACGGTGGGGAATGGGGTCGAACTCCCACAGCTTGCGCCCGCTGCGCGCATCGAATGCCTGCACCTTGCCGCTGGGCGTTCCCACACGATAATTGTCGAGGATTGCGGAACCGATCACCACCACCCCGTTAATCAGGGTAGGCGGGGAAATATATCGGATTTCGCCGCGAAATACTTGCTCCCGGCTGGCGAGAGCAGAGATCACGCCATTGTCACCAAAAGCTGTGCAAGTCTCGCCCGTGCGCGCATCAATGGCGATCAGGCGCAGATCGTTGGTATTCATGAACAGTCGGTCATGGCAAGCGCTGCCGACTGGCACTGCATCATCCCGCCAAGCGGCGACCCCCCGGCAGGCATAGGTCGCCGGAGACTCAAAGTCCATGTCCACCTGCGGGTCATAGACCCACCGTTCCGCCCCTGTCGCCGGGTCCAGTGCAATAAGACGATTGAATGGAGTGCAGACAATGAGGTTACCCGCCACCGTGATTGGCGTGTCCTGATCCTTGCTGAGAGGGAACTTCTTGCCTCGCCGCGCCATCTCACCGGTGCGATAGGTCCATGCGACTTTGAGGTCCGCCACATTCACAGGTGAAATCTGCATCAACCGGGAATACCTTGTTCCGGCCGAATCGCCACCGTGAACCGGCCAACCGGTTCGCACGCCACCCGGCGCCAGCTGTTCCGCTCCCGCGGCAGACGGTAGCGGCAATATCAAAACCATCAACAGAAGCCTGCTGAAGGAAAGAATGCCCCTTATCGAGAGCATCGCAACTCTTTTCTGACCGTTAGTAACGATAGGTGACCGTTACACCATACGTACGTGGCCGCAGTGACGTGAACCGGTATGGCTCGGAATCGACGATCCGACCTGACAGTTCCGGCAGGGCATCAGTCAGATTATTCACGCGCAGCCAGACATCCCAATGCTCGGAGGTTAAACCCGCTCGCACATTCAGCAGGTAATAGTCATCCAGCTTTTTGAAATCACCGGCTGCCACGCGCAAACCAGTGGTCTTGCTGCTACGATAGGACCAGTCACCCGCAATTACCGCATCAAAGCCGTTCAGGAATCCACCTGACATAGGGCGGGTGTATTGCGCCGAGAGACTTGGAGTCCAGTCAGGCACCCCCGGAAACCGGTCGCCGTCTTCGGTCTGGTTGAGAAGCAGGCCTTGGCGCGGCTGGGTGCCATCAAACCGGCCATGGGTGTAACCGACAGCCGCACTGACCTCAAACCCTTCAAACAGCAGCGCCTGTAGCTCCAGTTCAAAACCGGGGACTGTTGCATCTCCCGCATTACCGATGATTGTAAACGCACCTGTTACATCCGATGAAAGATACTGTACGTTGGACCAGTCAATATAGAAGAGAGCGCCGTTGAAAATGATGCGGTTATTCATCCAAGAGGTCTTCCAGCCCAGTTCATAATCCCACAAACCGTCGGACTTAAACGGAGGGGCGATCGCGTCAAAGCCGGCTGGTTGATTGGGACCGCCAACCCGAAAACCCTCAGCGGCCATGGCGTACACAAGCATGTCCTCACTTACATCCCAGGCGAGCTTGAAGCGAAATACAGAATCATCCTCGGAAGCCTTGTCAATTGGAAGTATACCGGTGGGCCCTGGCCCGAGATTTTGCACCAGATTTTGCACTTCCTGCCGCTTGGTCTTGAACCAGCGAAACCCAACTGTTGCCGTCCAATCAGGCACGAATTGGTAGTCCAGTTCGCCGAACGCGGCATAATGTTCCCGGTCCCCCCAGTTGGTTCGGGCGAATATTCGATCCTGTATTGAACCATCCGGGTTAAAGACCAGATCTCCGTTGGCGTCAGTGGCCCCCACTTGTCCAATACGCAAGTTTCCACGGTTTTCATAAAAGAGCCCCGCCGTCCACTGCCACGCAGATTCATACCTGGACGTGAAGCGCAATTCATGGGTGCGTGAGACAGTCTGCTCGTCACCATAGGAATTCAGCGGCGCTACCTTGCCAAACGGCCCCGCATTGATCAAAGCATAACAAGAACCGTCCGCCAGGGCAGACTCTGGACAAACCGATGGGGGTATACCGGCAATTTGATAAATTACGAACCGAGTTTGATCATTATATCGATCCACTTCCCGGTCGAAATACGAAAATGAATACAGCGCATCCACCCCCCCGTCGAAGCTGTATTCCGCCGTTATATTGGACAACGACAATTTATCCTTATACGGAGTACGAGACAATTGCGCGGCTGTGGGATCTTCCTTTCCACCAAATCCTTCGAATATCTCGAAGTTCGAGCCGGTTTCGGTGTCCTGATAGTAGGTTGTAGCCGTCACCGTAAATTTCTCGTTTGGTGTCCAGCGAACAGCAAACCGACCACCACTTGTTTCTTCATCATTGGTATTGTTATCGCCCAACACAGCTTCGTCGAGATAACCATCGATATTATAGTGATAAGCTGTCAGACGCATCGCCAATTGATCTTTTATGACCGGTAAATTCACCATTACGTTACCGGTAAATCCGCTACCGCCACTTTCGGTGGATTCAACGCCGCCCTGAATGGCGAAACCGATGGAGCTGGCATCGGGCTTGTTTGCAATCACCCGGATCGTACCACCCATGGACCCACTGCCATACAATGTTCCCTGTGGACCTTTCAGCACCTCAATGCGTTCAATATCCCACAGTTTGATATCCGGCTGAGAACCGCCTGCGTCCAGTGAGTCACCCGGGCTGCCCAGCGTGGGTGATTCGTCGTAATACACGGCCACCAAGGGCTCCCCCGCGGAACTGATGCCTCGCACCGCGTAGCGTGCGTTGCCGGGGCCCAGGTTGTCCGATTGAGACAAATTAGGCACCAAATGAAAATAGTCCATAAAGTCAGCAGCACCCATATTATTCAACTCACTGGCAGTCAGGGCCTGGACACTTTCGCTGGTATTCTGCAACAAGGTCTCCCGTTTGGTTGCCGTCACGACTACTTCTTCAAGCACGGATTGCGCTGAACTGACTGCAGGAACCACTGAAAGAACCAACCAAATTCCGAAACAGCAAATGTTCTTAATGAAATGCAGTGTCTTCATGGTGCTTTCCCCGATCGGTATATTCTTAAATAGTTGTTAGGACTGGCCCTGTTTATTCTATATAGAAAACTCTTATTCTGTCCACATAATTATGTACACACTGTCAAGTATTCGACTAAATGCGCAAATTGAATGGCTGCAATCGGTTGATTGTTATCTCCCAACCTGGACGAGCCGGCAATGCGAGTCTCTACTTCGAAAGAACCGGAGCACAAGAGGCCTAATGACGGGTCAAACCAAAGATCATGATCGCCAGGATGGCAGGTGGAATGATATATCGCATACTAAAATGCCAGAATTTCAGCAAGAACTTATTGTCCCCTTGTAATTCATCGGCGCAGATTGAAAAAGGTACGCGCCAGCCAATAAAAATTGCCAGCAAAAACGCTCCGGCAGGTAGGCAAATATTAATAGAGATCGTTTCCACTACATCAAAAATGGTCATGCCGGCAAAGAACGGGATAAAATTCAAAGGATAAAATCCAGAACAGGCATTGAATGAACATATTGTCCCCAAGCCCAATGTCCAAATTACGCAGATTGCTATGGCAGAGGCGGTCAACCTTTTCAGTTTAAAGCTCTTTTCTAACCACATAATTGGCGGTTGCACGATTGCTATGGCAGATGTAATCGCAGCAATCGCCACCATCAGAAAAAATGCTCCACCAATGACTGGGCCGGCAGCGGACTGACTAAATACGTTGGGCAAAGTCACGAATAACAGGCCCGGCCCTTCTGCCGGTTGCAATTTAAAAGCAAATACAAGCGGAAAGATGGCGATACCGGCTAGCAGCGCCACCACCGTATCAGCCAGGATAATATGCATACTGGATTTTATGATCGAAACCGAACGTGGTAGATATGTACCATAGACGATCATCACACAGGATCCTGCGCCCACGGTAAAGAATGCCTGGCCGCTAGCGTACAACACAGTGTCAGCAGAAATATCCTTAAACTTCACCTTGAATAGGAAAGTCAAGGCGGAAGTTAAATCACCATAGACTGAGGAGTAAATTGTGATGGCAATTAACAGGATCAGTAACAGGGGCATCAAAAAACGCACGCACTGCTCAATACCATTCTTCAAACCAGCCGCCACCACCATCCAAGTCAGAAATGCAGTCAGAGAATGATAGGTAATTGTCACATTTGAATTTTGAGTTAAATCATTAAAAAAACTGTTTATGCTATCCGGTGACATACCTGCCAGCTTGCCCAAGCTCAATTGCACCGCGTAATACATGATCCAACCCGTGATAACAAAATAAAAACTCATTGCCATAACTGCTGCAAAAGTACCGACATAAGCTGCAAGCGCCCATATCGAAGATCGATCAGCTTCGTGAGCGACGCTAATAATGGAATTCATCGGGTCGGATTTACCCCGGCGTCCCAATAAAAACTCCGTCACGATAACAGGGAAGGAAATGAAGGTAACCGCCAACACATACACCAGGATAAAACCACCACCACCATGCTGCCCGACGGTATAAGGAAATTTCCATATATTTGCCAACCCGACTGCTGCGCCAATGGCCGCTAGCAAAAAAATTAGCTTGGAAGACCACGTATCATGTTCGACCATCACAAATAATTACCTAATCAATGTATATTTTCGTACTGAGCGTTTAGAAAAAACTGATTAAGTCACGTTCCAGACAATGCACAGCGCGCCACCCTGCGGTCGGAGATAAAGCCACTGCACGGAAACGACGGGAAACGACTTATTCAGACCATCCTTAAATAGTCATGCAAATTAATATCCGCCACACCCGGTACTTCTTTACGAATAAACTCGTCCTTGCGATCCAGCGGCATCGTTGCATCAATACCGATACGGCCCCAGTAGTCTTTTTGGGGATCACGATAGAAACCCGGGACGTCATCTATGACCATGACCCGTTTGTCCACCCTGCCGCGCGTCAAATAGGCCCAGATCACCTCATTCATATTGGTAATATCGATATCCTCATCCACTACGAAACAGGCGCGGTTATAATCCATGCCCGCCCCGAAAGCGGCGAGCAGCACCTGCTTTGCGTGGCCCTCATATTGCTGCCTGATCTTTATGGTCGTATTCATGAATGCCGGCGCGCAACTGACATCAATAATGCCGGGCAGTCCGGCATTGATTAAATGCTGGTATGTCTTTGCCGCCGTGACGGCCTCCAGGACTGTAAGGTCCTCAGCTGAGCCGCAGAGTATGCTGTGAAATACCGGGGCTTTGCGCCAGCTGACACTGGTAATTTCAAACACATGGTTCCTGCCCTCTGGAACGTAATAGCCGAGGAACTCGCCAAACGGCCCTTCTCGGCGCAAATCGTTCGGAAGAATACGTCCTTCGATCACTATCTCCGTGGTAGCGGGCACCTCCAGATCAATTGTCTTGCATCGGTATGTCTCGACCGGTTTTCCCGTGATTGCCGCTGCGAGAACCAATTCACTTTTATCTTTCGGAATCGTGGTGCAGGCGGCCAGAAATATCTCGGGAGACACGCCAATCAATAGTGCGGCTTCCAGCGCCTCTCCCTTTTCTTCGGCGCGGCGCTGATAAGCAGCCATGTCGTGGGTGCTGCCCAGCCTGATACGCAGTTCCTGATCGCTGACATACATGGAGCGGTGAAATGACAGGTTGGGGACGCCGGTGTCCGGATCTTTGGCAATGTAGATCGCCGATGTGAAATAGGGACCCGCGTCTTTTTCATGATAGGTGATCAAGGGCAGATCGCTGAGTTTGCCGTGTTGGATTTCAGTCGAAGGCTCGCCCGTTACAATGGAGGCATCAGAAAACTCAGTGCATTTTTCGACCAGGCCCTTCCAGGTAAGGCAAAATCCATCAAGTGGCGCGCCGATCAGATCACACAGCCGTCTGCGACTACCATACAGGTTTGTTACGACCGGCAGGCGAGTGCCCCTGACTTTATTAAACAATACCGCCTGATCTCCCTGTGTCTGTACTTTTTTCGTGACCGCCGCCAGTTCATATTTGGGATCTACTTCTTTGTTTATGACCAGAAGCTGATTCGCATTTTTTAACCAATCAATATAATTTCGCATATCGCAAACACTGCCAGTAGTGCATTATGTATGCACAATACACCACTGACATTCACTCTTAAAGAAGGGTATCCCCTTTTAACTATTTGTATCTTATAGAATAGATTATCGTTAGAATTTTTATATGTCCTTGAGAGCTAATTTATTATGGCATTGCTATCCAATAAGCCTATGAAAGACAGCAAAAGCTCAGTAATACGTAAACCTAGATTGAGCAACCAGATATATGAGCTAATCCGTAGCGATCTTCGTTCCGGAAATTATGCTGCAGATGCCCGGCTTACCGAGCCTGATATTGCTGAACAACTACAGACATCCAGGACTCCAGTAAGAGAAGCGCTTTTTCAGCTTGTCAACAATGGCCTCCTTTGTGAATACCCCCGTGGGTACGGCCTCCCCAAGCTCTCTAAACAGGATATTCTCCAGATGATGGAGTTGCGAATGGCGTTGGAAAACCTGCTGATCGGAAAAATATGTCAAAACATTTCAGAGGCTTCTGTGAAGCAGCTTAGGTTAGCCGTGGCCAGCGAACGTAAAGCTATCAACAAAAAAGACCGTGCTCAATTTATCTCGGCAAACAACGTCTTTCGCGACATGCTTTACAATTTCAGCGGCAATAGGTATTTAAAAGAAAGCACTGAACTTTATAGCGACCGGATGCAAATATTTCGAGTGCTCTCTCTTTCATCCAGGGATAACACGAAGTTCGTCACTGATTCACATGAGAGTCTGGTCAACTCTATAGCAGAAAAAAATGAAAAACTCGCCATATCAATTCACACAAAAATGCTTGAAAGTGCGACAAAAGCATATGTTGACTTGGCAGAAGCATAGAAGTGGCCCCAAGAAATCGGACAGCAGTATAAGTGGATTGGACTGACCCCGGTACGGTAGACACTTCCGAGCTATGATTCGAGCATAGAAGGAAGTGTTATGAGCAGTCAACGATTTACACCGGAATTTAAGAACGAAGCGGTTCGGCAGATTGTCGATCGCGGCTATTTTGTGACGAAGGTTTCTGAACGTCTCGACGTTTCGGCACACGGCTTATACAAGTGGGTTAAAGCAATTAAGCCTGTGACCAGGCCCTCAAAGAATTGACGCCGCTTGCCTTTGCCTACCAGGCAAGGCTCGGGGGGTTGCAACAAATTCACCTAGCCGCCGGAGGCCTGCTGCAGAGTTGGACTTGAATACCGAAGCGGTTCACTCGAAGGAAGCGACTCAAACACCGCGGATCGAATAGAGCAAGCGTGACTTGACCTCCAAGCGCCACATTGCGGTCATTGTCAAACTGGTCAGATAATGTCAGCGACTTCGTTACTCGAATCTAACCTGCAGCCAAGGGATGTCGAAATAAACGACGCTATGTCGGGCAATTTATGACGTTGCGGCGTTTACCCAAAAATGCGCCTGTCGATTCGTCGGCAACGTGCTGTCGAAATAGCACCTTCACAATAAGGCACTTCAAATGGGAGATATTGTGAGCGATAAAAAGGTCTATTACGGTTGGTGGATAGTGCTGGCTGCGTTGGTGGCCATTTCTGCGAGCGCTGCACCTTTTGTCTTCGCATCGCTGGGGCTTTTTATTATTCCTCTCAATGAGGAGTTCGGCTGGAATCGCGCTCAGATCAGTACATTGCTTCCGGTACTGACCGTTACCTTCATGATTAGTCAGCCAATAGCGGGCCGTCTGATCGACCGCCTTGGGACACGCAGGGTTTTAATACCGTCAACCATCGCTTTTGGACTCGGTCTCGTATCAATACCTGTATTGGTTTCCGAACTGTGGCACCTCGCTGCAATTTTTGTTTTTATTGCAACCTGCGGTGTTGCGGCTAATACCCTGGCCTATTTACGGTGTATTTCGTCATGGTTCAACAAAAGGAGAGGGCTTGCGATAGGAATATCAATATCCGGCATTGGTGTTGGTTATGCTTATGTGCCGATTCTCGTACAGACCATGATAAATAATTATGGATGGCGCTCCGGCTATTACGCGCTTGGCGGAATAGTACTATGCGTGATTGTACCGATGATCACGCTTGTAGTTAAGGAATCGCCCGCGGAGCTGGGGTTGTTGCCGGATGGTTCAAGTGAGTCAGATTCCGTAAATGAAGGTGTATCCTACAATTACGGTTATTCGGCGGCTGCGGCGATCCGGACGGGAGAGTTCTGGTTGCTGTCTCTTGTGTTTCTTTGTCTTGCGTTTGTCTTGCACGGCATTCTGCTACATCTGGTCCCTCTGCTCAGAGATAAGGGCATTGAATCCAATACTGCAGCGCTTATCGCCTCCGTAATGGGCTCCACGGTATTTGTCAGCCGTATTTTTATTGGTTATCTTGTAGATTACTTTTTTGCGCCTAAGGTGGCGCTTATATTCTTTGCGCTTTCAGCGCTCGGCTTTGTCGTCTTGTCAACGTCCTCCTCCGTGCTGTTAATGATTGTCGCAGCAATCATGATTGGCCTTAGCCTGGGTGCGGAAGTCGACTTGCTGGCCTACCTTTGTGGTAAATACTTCGGTTTACGATCCTTCGGAGAAATATACGGGATATTGTTTATCAGCGTATTACTCGGTTCCGCGCTGGGTTCGGTTGCTTTCGGTTATGGTTTTGAACTGCTGGGTTCGTATACAGAAGTATTAAGTTTTTGTGCGATATTAAATTTATTCGCATTGATAATCATAAACATATTGGGGCCGTATCCAGATATAAAGGAATTTCCAACAACCTAATACAATTTCTGCTTTTCCACAGTCAGGTCGGCAATTGCCCATTACTGCCAGGCCTTCTCGGCTTCGAGTTGTTTCAGACGCCTGGCCTGGTCAACCTGCATACCGCCGTACTCCTTGCGCCAACGGTAAAAGACCTGTTCAATGATGCCCAGTTGCTTGGCCGGCCGTGCGATGGTTTAACCCTGTCCTCGCAGCACTCCAGCTTCACCGAATTTGCGGATGATCGTTTTCTGGGGGGGGCGTTTCTTCGCCATGATCCAGTTCTCCAGTCAGTCAAAATACCAACGTGAAATCCGGTCCAGCTTTTCCAGGCTAGGTCACAAGTAGTATTTTCTTTGATAAGTGTTAATGTATAATGGATACATAATACACATTGTGGTGATCCTATATTCAGCTTCGGGTCTTGTGATTGACAGGCTCGGATGTAGAAAAGCGATGTCTTGAATTATGCCTCTAAAAATCAGGATTGGAATAGACGTCGGTGGGACATTTACCGACTTTGCCCTTGCCAGTGAGGGCGAATTTTACACCAGCAAGGTCCTGACCTCGCATCAGGCACCTGAGCAACGAATCATGTCGGGTCTGCTAAATTTGACGAGTTGCGTGAATTGTTTACCGACAGATGTTGAGGTCATCATTCATGGCACGACGCTGGCGACGAATGCAATTATTGAACGCAAAGGCGCGCGGGTCGCCATGATCACGACGCAGGGTTTTCGTGATGTTCTTGAGTTGGGCACGGAAAGCCGCTTCGATCAATACGACTTGCAAATGAAAAAACCCGAACCCCTGGTGCCGAGAAATCTGCGGTTCACCGTTCCCGAGCGACTTGCTGCCGACGGGTCCATTTTATTGCCGCTGGAACTGGGCAAAATTGAAAAAATTGCACATGAGTTGTCTGAACAACAGGTTGAAAGTGTTGCGATTTGTTTTTTGCACAGTTTTGTCAATGCTGAGCATGAATTGCGTGTGGGCGAGGAATTAAGGAATTATCTGCCCGACATTCATATAAGTCTTTCCTCTCAGGTTGTGCCGGAAATCCGGGAGTATGAGCGATTCTCCACTACAGTTGCGAATGCTTACGTGCAGCCGCGAATTGATGCTTATTTGCAGCGACTTGAAAAGAATTTACGAAACGCCGGATTCACTTGTCCAATCTATTTGTTTCTGTCAAACGGCGCGCTGGCCGAACTTGATATAGCGCGGCAATTCCCGATTCGGTTGGTCGAGTCAGGGCCGGCGGGAGGAGCTGTATTTGCCAGCCATATTGCGCGCATGCACAAGGAAGAGCACATCCTGTCATTCGACATGGGGGGCACTACAGCAAAGATTTGCCTGATTGACCACGCAGAGCCGCAAAAAAACAATAGTTTCGAGATGGCCCGCGTACATCGATTCAAGAGAGGAAGTGGATTGCCCGCCCGAATTCCGGTCATTGATATGGTTGAGATCGGCGCGGGAGGTGGGTCTATCGCGAGGATCGATAACCTCAAACGCATTACTGTGGGCCCGGACAGTGCCGGCTCAGCGCCCGGCCCGGCGTGTTATGGACTGAATGGAGATAATGCGACAGTAACGGACGCGGATCTGGTTCTCGGCCGTATGGAAGCGCGTGAATTTGCCGATGGCAGCATTCATTTGGATCTTGAGGCAGCGAAGACGGTAATTGACAAGGGTATGGCCGCTCCTCTTGGTATGGAAGTATCAATGGCGGCACACGGCATCGTCGAAATTGTCGAAGAGGACATGGCAAATGCTGCCCGTGAGCATGCGGCCGAGAGCGGCAAATCCCTGGCCAAGCGTACATTGGTAGCATTCGGAGGAGCCGCGCCCTTACATGCCTTGCCGCTTGCTACCAAGCTTGCCATTGAGCGAATCATTATTCCAGGATGCGCCGGGGTTGGATCCGCCGTCGGTTTCCTTCTGGCGCCTGTCGCATTCGAACTGTCGCGCAGTTGCCGCGTCAGGTTGAGCGCGTTTCGTGATCATGAACTCAATGAGCTATTTAATGAAATGGGTAAATACGCTCATAACGTTGTCGCCTCCGCCGCCCCGAATATCGAGCGTACCGAGATACGGCAGGCGCAAATGCGTTATGTGGGGCAGGGGTATGATATTCCAGTAACAGTACCGACGCGGCAGTTGGCTACGGGTGACATCGAGACACTTCGTAATGCGTTCAATGATGCCTACCGTGATCTATATTGCAAGCTGCATGCTGGAATCGATATTGAAATTGTGGGCGTCAATCTGTGCGTTTCGGCGTCACTTGTTGAGCCACATACGGTCAAATTACGGCAAGGTGCACCACGGCACATTCAGGCCGTTCCGGATCATGTGGCAGCTATGTTTGACCCGGTGACTATTTCGTATACGGAAGTGACCGTTTATTTGCGTGAGGCATTACCTGCAGGATCCTGGTTGACTGGGCCGGCGCTCATTAGCGACAAGGGTACAACGATAATGGTTCCTGCCAATTATGTGGCGACAGTCGCTGATGATACCAGCGTGATCATTGAGAAGCGGACCGCTCTATGAGTGCTCATAATCATCGGGTATCTCCTGAAGCGTCGCTGCAGACGATTCAATTCCAGGTCATCTGGCGTCGGCTGATTGCAATCGTTGAAGAACAGGCCAAAACCCTGATGAAAACTGCGTTCAGTCCCGTGGTGCGCGAATCCGGCGACTTGTCCGCCGCGTTGTTTGACCCGCGGGGGCGCATGCTGGCACAGGCAATTACCGGTACGCCCGGACATGTCAACTCGACTGCTGCCGCTGTTCCGCATTTTCTCAAGTGTTTCCCTGTAGGCAAACTGGAGCGAGGGGATCATCTGATCAGTAACGATCCGTGGATTGCCTCCGGCCACCTGCACGATGTCACCGTCGTATCGCCGGTATTTATGAGTCAGAAACTGGTGGCGCTGTTTGCCTGTACCTGTCATCAGCTTGATATCGGTGGTCTGGGCCAGGGACCTGATGGTAGATCTGTTTATGAAGAAGGACTCTGGATTCCGGTCATGAAACTGGTGAAGGCAGGAGAACTGAACGAAGATCTGTTACATATCATCAGGACGAATGTCCGCACACCGTATGAGGTTGAAGGGGATATTCTGTCCTATGTTTCGACCAATGAGACCAGTGGCATCAAGCTGCTTGATATGATGGCTGAGTACGGGCTTCCTGACTTGACCCACGTCGGTGACGAAATAATCCAGCGTTCGAGTACAGGTATGATCGATGAAATACGGCGATTGCCGCAAGGTACGACGCGCAACAGGATCGTTCTGGACGGTTATGACGAACCGGTTGAAATCGTATGCGAATTGACTGTCTGTGACTCGCATATCGAAGTGGACTTTTCCGGCAGCAGCCCGGCAAGCACCAAGGGAATCAATCTCGTATTGAATTACACGCAAGCTTATGCCAATTATGGCGTGCGTTGCGTGATCGGCCCGCATATCCCGAATAACAGTGGTTCCCTCTCGGTGATAAGAATTACTGCGCCGGAAGGATCCATCCTCAATGTGCAGAAACCCTGGCCGGTATGCGCAAGGCATATTATCGGACAGTTTCTCCCAGATGCCGTAATGGGTTGTCTTGCGCAGATAGTCCCCGAGCGTGTACCGGCGGAGGGCGCGTCATGTTTGTGGGGTGTGCAGATGCGCGGTGGTCCAGAAGTTGACGCCGCGTGTAATTTCGTCAGAGCGGATAACGATACCCGGCGTTACGAAATATTATTCTTTAACAGCGGTGGTACCGGCGCCAGGCTGGGACAGGATGGTTTATCCGGCACAGGCTTTCCCAGCGGCGTCCGGGCGATGCCTGTTGAAGTTGTTGAAAATCTGGGGCCGGTCGTCATCTGGCGTAAGGAATTACGACCGGATTCAGGTGGTAATGGTGAATGGCGTGGCGGCCTCGGCCAGATTGTTGAGGTCGGGACCACCGATGGCAGCCCGTTCCTGTTATTTGCCATGTTTGATCGCACAACACACCCGGCACAGGGACGTATGCAGGGCGAAGCGGGAGGTGCGGGATTATTACGCATTAAAAACGGTGTCACACTGGCTGCAAAAGGAACCCAGGTCATTTCGCCAGGCGCACGGCTGGAATTGTTGATTCCTGGTGGTGCCGGCTATGGTCCGAAGGATCAACGAGAGTCGCATTTGCTTGAACTTGATCGCTTATACGGTTACGTGAACAGGGAATAAAGGTTCGTCATTTTGAATTATTTGTAAATACCTTGGTTTGGGCTAATTCTAATGACCAATATGAAAGAAAAGTCTGGTGTACCCTGGCAAATTACGGAAGAGCAACGCAGATTGCTTCCCGAAGTCACTGGTAATGAAATAAATGGTCTGGGAGAAGCAGAGCATCGGCGACCTGACATCGTCTATTGGCCAAATGATACTGTCAATAGCAGTCTGACTACCCAAAACGGGAGTCTGCCTCCGGTAGGGCAGCACCCGTTCGGACCATTGGTTGGGTTTATGCGTCAACGCAGTGCGGGTACGGCTATAAGGAAAGTTTTTACTGATTTTGAAAATCGCGCACCCTCGCAACTTGATGACGTAAATAGTGAAGTTGTGTTTGACGATGCTGAAAACTGGGTCACTAAAGTCAAGAAATTTGTATTGGCCAATGAGGGGGAGCTTGTTGGAATCACCGTGCTCAGGTCTGAATGGTTTTATCGTCAGGAGGAGATAACAGACTTACCCTGGGTAATCATGATTGGCGCACATATGGATTATGCGAAGATGCAACATGTGCCTCCGTCAGTCGGAGATTTGCAATCTGCAATAGAAGTGGCTGAAAAATACAATCAGGTTGACCGTGCCGCCGGAAAACTTGCCAACTGGATTCGTGCTCAGGGATGGTATGCGGAGAATCAGGGCGGCCCAAATTCCGGCAAGATGGTGTTAATACCCGCGGCGTTAGCTTGCGGTTTTGGCGAGCTGGGCAAGCATGGATCTATCATCAACCGCGAATTTGGGTCATTAATTCGTTTATCCTGCGTGAGGACGTCGCTTCCACTTTTGGAGGACGAAATCGATATTTTTGGTGCTGACGAATTCTGTGCTCGGTGCCAGGTGTGCACTAAAGCGTGTCCAGTCGATGCAATCAGTCCCGAGAAACAGTTAGTCAGAGGGGTTGAGAAGTGGTATGTCGATTTTGACCGGTGTATCCCTTATTTTAATGAAAACTTCGCCTGTGGTATATGCATTTCCGTGTGCCCCTGGAGTCGGCTCGATGTAGCGCCAAAATTGGCGAAGAAAATGGCAAAGCGGAAGGCGACATTGTCTGAATCTTCGGTCTGATATTGGGAGCAACGGGGCTGATTGCGCCGATTTCGGCCCGGCGAAGCAAGAAAAATCGCGGCCGCTTGTTCTTGTAATTATTGAAAGATTCGCAGTAGCTGTTTTCCCACGGCCTGCATTCTCTTCGCTGGGCTCCACCGCAAACTGGGTACTGTCAAGTTGGGTCCAATTGCGGCAGACTGCACCCATGGAGAACACAAAACCAATGTATCATGGACATCGGTTCCCAGCAGAAATCATCAGCCACGCGATTTGATTGTACCATCGGTCTGTCTAAATGCTGCGAGAAGTAAGATACAAGAAGACATAGACCCCCCCATCAGGATCGAGGACTATCATCATGGATGTCTACCTTTTGGGGAGCTTACGACGTCTCCATGCCGGCTCCAATCCACAATTCAATCAAGCTACGCGGCCGAATTCCCTTTTCCGCATGCCGTCCGGGTCTATTTTCTCACGGATCAGGCGAACCTGCGCCTGCGTGGGCGGTGGAGTCTCGGGCACTGTTCCAGGCGGCATCTGCAACTCGAAGCCGGTGGCTTCCTGTACCTGTTTTACCGTTATTCCCGGGTGCACGGATTTCAGACGCATGCGTTTGCTCTCGGGTTCGAAATCCATCACCGCCATGTTGGTCACTACCAGTTCCGGACCCCCTTCCAGGCCCAGGCGCTGACGCGCGTCTCCGCCATCGAGGTAGCCTGCCGCGCTGATGTAATCGACTTTTTCAACCAGCGATCGGGGCGAGTGCTTTGGGTTCCAGTAATAGAGTTTCTTGCCGATCGAGCCCATGTCGGCCAGACCGGCCGTGCCGGGCAGCCGGACTTTCGGTGCATGATAATCGCTGCCGATCACCGAGTTGTTGGCATTGCCGTACCGGTCGAGCTGGGCGGCGCCGACACAGAATTTCTGAATCCAGCGGCCGTTCATGGCGAAATTCCAAAAGTCGGTGTACTGCTCGAGATACATGATGGAATCGCGCCACAGCGGCGCCTCCAGTGTCGAGGCCGGTATCCGTTCAGGGCGGGGTTCGAGGCCACCGGAACTGGCCAGCCATATGAGTTCCGGCGCGTGGGTCATCCGTGCCAGCATGAAGGCCGCTACCGGCAGGAATGAAGCCATGCCATTGGTGGTCTGGTCACCATTATGGAACTGCCCGGCCAGCACGGTGATCATCAGTTCATCGACGGTGTAATCCCGGGCTGCGGGGCTGTTTTGCCAGTCCTTCACGACCCGCTCTCTTCCCATTGTTCAATTCTGCCGAGGGTCGCCACACCGCCCACCGCCTCCAGGTACTCCTGCTGGGTCGATGGCGTTCGTATATACCGCTCAATGAAATCAGCCACTTTATCCGGGTCGCGGGAGATGCCCGTCCATTGCAAATGAAACCGGCTGTCATAGCCGTAATTGGGGAAAAACGAGGTGGGGTGGGCGCCGTAAGGTACTTCCACGACGGCATCGACCACGAAGCCGGGCAGAATCGTTCGTTCCGGATGCCGGCGCAGCACTTCGCTGTCGACGATCTCTTCCGCGGTCACGATCACGCGCCTGGCGGCCTTGGGCATGATCGCTAAATCCGGCCACAGCACCGTGGGCTCATACTGGATGTTGCCATAGCGGTCGGCCCGGTGGGCGTGAATCATTGCCACATCCGGCACCAGCGCCCGGCAGGCCAGCACCGGAAAACCGCCAAAGGGATCGTCCAGCATTTTGAGGTTTTCCGGGTTGTGTGTGACCAGGTCGCTGCCAATCGCCCCCCTGGTGGGTAAGAAAGGGTAAGTTCCTGGCGCCGGCGCCGAGGCGGGCATTGAGCACACTTTCGGATAATTCTTCTACCCTGATGCGTCCCTGTTCCACGGCCTGGCGGTACTGCTGGCACAGGCCGAACTGTTCCATCGAAACAGCGGCGCCGATCAGGCGGTCGATCACGCCGGCGGCCGCCAGCCAGTCGACCGCCATGCCGCCGACCAGCACGACCAGTCCCAGGCCACGCTTGTCCTGGCGGATCAACTCCCGCACCAGCGCCATCGGCGCCGCCTGGGTGGCCATGTTCTGCAATGCGACGATATCGCCGTCGTGGACCAGCGCTATCGCTTCTGCAAGTGTCGCGATCTTTTCCTGCATGATCAGAGCTTGAAGGAGCAGTTTCGTGGCACTGATGCACCACCGCCCATCAAGTTTGGGGAGCGCTCATCTCCGCGCCCGGAATCGGATTGAAGTAGTGGATGACCACGTTGCGTTTGGCGATTTTCCAGACACCATCCCGCCTTTCGAAGTCATCGGTATAGGTCGCGCTGATCATCTGTACCACATCGTCCTGGGTGGCGCCCATGCAGTCGACATTGCACACGCCGTGGGCGTGATCGGGATCCTTGAAGGTAATGCGCAGGTTGGAGGTCAGGTGATGCGTTTCACGCCAGACGGGGTAGAGAACGTCATAAACCGCCTCGCGGATACCTTTGTGGCCATTGAACGTACCGAATGGCGGTCCGATCTCCCATACCGCATCGGAGTGCCAGATGGAGATGAACCGGTCCCAATCTTTGGTATCGAATCCCAGGCAATAATCGGTCACGAGATCGCGCAGGGCAGTGCGGCTTTCAAGCTCGTCCACGCGGCGCAACAAGGTCTCCAGTTGTTTTTGCATGTCGTTCCTGTCGGCCATGATTCAGTCCTCCAAATTCGTCAGCACACGCATTGCCTGCAAACGGGCCACTAGTTGTTCTTCGCCCCTTGCTCGATCCAGGAGCGAATGACCTCGAGCTGTTCGGGATTCAGGGCCTCCTGCTGGATGGGCATCTGCAAACCACTGCCACCGGCCTTGAGAAATGCTTCGCTGAGCTTGAGAAAAAAATAGCTCTGGTCAGGCTGCCCGGGCTCGACCAGCTTCATCGAGCTTTCGGTGGAGGGCGCACCCACCAGGGCAGCCCATGGATTCGAGTACAAATCGAGCCCGCCCAGTGCGGCTCCAGCGATATGACACATCACACAGTGCTGGGTCATAATGGGCATGACATCGTCTTGCAGGCTGGTGTCGGCCAGAGCTCCCGAACTTCCGGCAAGGGTCAGACACAGATAGAGAAATCTGGGTGTCATCTACCGCGCATCATCGGCGGCGCACGGTGCAAGGCTCAGGCATCGTCCCGCGGTTCATTATGCGCCGCATTGGCGGCGATATAACCGAAAACGGTGGCCAGGCCCAGCGTGTGTCCCGCGCCGTAATACGCCTCTCCCGACGGGCTGGCGATGCAGTTGCCGGCGCCATACAAGCCGGGAATGGGTTGGTTGGCGTTGTCCAGCACCCGTGCGCTGGCGTCGATCGCCGGCCCGCCACTGGTGTCGAGCGCGCCGGCCGCCAGAATGATGGCGTAGTAGGGGCCTTCATCCCTGATGGGATACATGGTCACGCTGGGTCCGTCGTTCGCCGGCCATTTCGTATCTGCCCGCATGGGCGAGAACACCATATGCCACTCGTTGTCATAAGCGGCCGCGCCGCGTTGAAACTCTTCGTCCTTGCCGGTCTTCGCGTAGCCGTTGAAACGGGCAATCGTCTGTTTCAGGTTGTCGGCAAATGCCGCTGACAGTGACAGGCCGCCGGTGCGGTGAGAGACCTCTTTCAGGCGGGCCGCGATATGTGCGGTCAGTTCTTCCAGTGTCGCGCCGGTCAGTACATGACTGGCCCCGTCCGGAGAGGCGGGAATGGGATAATCCCCGGCGAACGCCTCTGCGCTGCGCTGATCGTAAATCATGAACAGCAGAAGATTGGGAAATTCGGCGTGTGAGGGGTCATAGTGGCCGTGTGCTTCGGTGCGGTCGTTGTAGTTGCGCTTCTCGTTGACCGCGCGAACACCGTGCCGGTTGACCTGCAGCATGGAATCTCCGGGCGGGAAGAACACGCCCTGCGCCATGGTTCGAGCCTGTAGCGCCTCTTCCAGCACAATCTGGCTGCGCCAAGCGGTGGACAAATCACCCATGCGGGCGCCGGCGGCACCGCCGATATTGATGAAATCGCCGGTCGCCCAGGGCATCGCACAGGCGCCGAGAAGGCTCACACTCTGGTAGGTATCGACAAACTCGACGTTATGCGCATAGCCGCCGCTGCCGAAAATCACCGCCTTGCGCGCCCGGATGCTCACGGTTTTGCCCGCGGCGTCGCACTCCAGCCCAATGGCGCGGCCATTTGCGTTCATAATGAGTTTGGCCGCGCGGTGGTTGGTGAGAACAGGCACGCCGCGACGCTTGAGCGCAGCATGCAGCTGTTGCATGAGGTCGATGCCCAAACCCATGGTTCCATCGCTCTTCAGCGGTCCCAGCGCCCGGCCGGTGGGAACCTTGTTTTCCGGGACGTTATCGAGGTAATCCGTTGTCGGCCGGTCGAGCGCGAACATCCTCCATTCCCCGATGCTCAAGTCACCGTGGGTGCGCAGGCTGTCCACCATATCGGAGGCATTGTCGTAGAACGCTTCCAGTAGCCGGTATTCACCCTCGCTGACACCCAGAGTGGCCGAATCCGTATCGAAACGCTGCGGATAGGAAAACCGCACCATGTAACGCAGGCAATCTTCTTTGCGGTCGTCGATGCCTTTCGCTTTTAAAGTGAAATTGTTTGGAATCCACAACACGCCGGCGGACTTTTGTGCGGTACCGCCGGTGATGGGCGCTTTTTCAACCACCAGCACGTCATCGCCATTCTGATTGGCAGTGATGGCTGCCGACGCTGCCGCGGCGCCGCTGCCGACGACCAGAATGTCTGTTTCATGGTCCCAGGTGACGCCGGCTTGCGCCTCGGCGGTGTCCAGTGTCAGCGCGCCCAGGCTTACGGTCATCGCGCCCGCGCCAATCAGCGCTTCCCGGCGCGTTACTCCATGTTTTCGAGTCTGGTCTTTGTCACTCATCCCAAATGCTCCTCTGGCTATCTCTGGAGTTTGATACCGGCCTTTTCGCGGTCCCAGCAATCCTTGGTGATGCCTTCCTGTTTGATTTTGAACTTTTCCACCCGCTCGCTGGGCGTCTTGGGCAGGCTGTTGCGTATGGCTATGTAGCGTGGGATCGCGAAGTAGGCCATGCGCGGTTCGCACCAGCGGATCAGTTCTTCCTCGGTCACCTTGCGTCCAGGCTTCAGAACCACCACTGCTTTAACTTCCTCTTCGCCAACCTCTGATGGCACACCCACCACACAGGATTCGAGCACCGAGTCGTGAGAACTGATCACGGATTCGACTTCGAATGAAGAAATGTTTTCGCCACGACGCCGGATGGCTTGTTTCTTGCGGTCAGCAAAGAAGAAATAACCGTCCTCGTCCATGCGGCCCATGTCACCGGTATGAATCCAGCCGTTGCTGAACAAGTCCAGCGTATCCAGTGGCTTGTTGTAGTATCCGGTGGTGCCGACGAACATCTTGTTGGAGCGGGCAATGAATTCGCCTACGGTGCCGGGTTCGCATTCATTGTCATCGTCATCGACGATACGCACATCCCAACCGGTGATGGGTTTGCCACAGGCGCCGGCGCGGGGCTCGTCGTAGGGACTGACCAGGCAGCAGTAGCACTCGGTCATGCCATAGACTTCGAGAATCTTGGTGTTGAAGCGCTTCTGGAAGGCATGCCATTCATCCTGCGGCGCGGCGGCGCCCACCATCAACCGCACAGGGTTGTCGGCGTCGTCCTCACGTGGATCCTGTTTCAGCAGGATCGGTATGATGCCGCCGATATAATTGGCTTCGGTGCAGTCCCATCGCCTGCAATCGTCCCACAGTTGGCTGGCCGAAAATCGTTCGACGATAACCGCCTTGGCATCTGCCAGCAGGGCGGGGCCGATGGTAATACCCTGGGCGTTACCATGGAAAAAGGGCAGTCCAGTGTAGAGGATATCGTCTTCGGTATAACGCGAATACTTGACCGATTCGGCCCAGATGTCATACCAGTAGTGATGACTGAACATCACACCCTTGGATACACCGGTTGTGCCGGAGGTATACAGGATGGATGCCAGGTCGCTGTAGTGCACCACCACGCCGGGTGCGTCGGCGGAATGATCCATCAGTTGTGCGAACGTCATGTACTCGAATCCCGGCCATTGCGGTAAAGCCTGACCACTCGACCCTGTATCGGTGAATGCGATGTGCCGGATGTCTTTCAGGTCCCCGGCGATGCCTTCCAGACGATCGAGGTATTCCAGGTCGGCCACCAGAGCTACGCAGTCTGACTGCACCATCTGGTACGCGAGTCCCTGGCCTTTGAGAGCAACGTTTATCGGTACCTCGACGGCGCCGATCTTGTTCAGAGCGAACCAGGTGTAGAGAAACTCGGGGCAATTGGGCAGCATGATGGCGACCTTGTCGCCGTGCTTGACGCCCAGTGACAAAAAACCATTGGCGGTCTTGTTGATTTTCTCGTTAAATTCTCCCAGCGTGATCGGGTCGTCCCGAAACTGGAAAACAACGTGGTCCGGGTATTGTCGCGCTTTATCCTCGATGATGTTCGTGAGGACGCGGTCATGCTGTGAGTATTCCTGCATTTTCCATGACGCCCACTTTTTGGCGTGACGGTCAAACTTGTCGTCCCACTGTCCCATTTGCTTCCTCCTGTATTTGTCTATTACGGTCTGTTGCCGGGCAGGGCGGCGATTTACTTCATATACTCTTCAACCAGCTTCAGGGATTCCCCGTACCAGACGCCTTCATCGTGTGCCTCGAGCATCTTGCCCAGGTCCCAGGTCAGGATCTTTTCGGGGATGACTTTGATGATGGTGCGCAGCGGCGTGTGCACGGCCTTGAACGCGTTCTGCCGTTCTTCCTCGGTTTTCAATTCGAAGAAATACTTGTCGATGATCTCCCAATGCACCTTTCTCATCAGGGCGTCATCGTCGCTGGATTCAGCATTGCCTATGATCAGGATGGCTTTCTGGTGCCGCACGTTGGTGCCGTCATTGTGGATGGTCACTGACATCTTGGGATTGGCTTCGAGGTGGCTGACCTTGTGACGGTATTTCTTGATACTGCTCATATGTAGAATGTCGTCAATGATCACGTAAAACATCGGCGTTACAATCGGATAGCCGTGTTTGTTCACATGCGCCATTTCGCAGTAGGCGTTTTTCCGAAACAGCAGGTTAAACTCGTCATCCTCCATCGGATAATCCGTGGCCACTTTGAGCTGTTCGAGTTTGACCGGGTCAAACTTGGGTTTTGGTGCTTCTGTCATGAGAATTCCTCCTGATGATTACGCCTGATTGGCCATTTTGCGGCCGCCACGCTAGGTATGGCCACTGGGTTCGCACATAACTGACCCCGCACGGGCGAGGATCAGCGTTATTTCCGCAGGGGCCGTCACCCCCGCCTGCAAGTGATCAGCAGTGCTCAAAAGCTGCCGCTGACCGCTGCGCCGCAAGTCCTTGGCGGACGCGTCACGGCTTAGGTCCAAATATTGGGATTGTTCAGGCCTGTTGCCCTGTCACTGTCCTTTGACAACGAGTCACCTTCATGCAGATTTCCACCCCATTGCCACATGCGGAATTTACCTTCCCAAATTGCAGTGGTGACTGATTAGCAAAAACCAGGGAGATCGAACAATCCCGTTGTCCCGGCATTTTTGCGGGTTGAACATCCCGCGCATTCATGAAACTTGAACTTTGTTCAATACTTCCACAAAAGATGGTTTACTGTCAAGCACGTGGAATATCTGAAATCGGCTTCACACACCGTTGTCGATGCCAGTCGCGGCCGCCCCCAAAATCCATGCCGGCAGGCACGTGTCCACATTGCTCCCGGGCCGGCTCTGCCGCTGTCCCCGATGACGGCCAAGGCCTTCTTGTCCAGCAATTGCTGCAACTGCGATTCCATGTTCATGGCGGTATCTGCTTACCTGGGGTTCGATGTCGTGTGCTGCACAAAAAAGCTTTCCGCGAAGATTCGCGGAAAGCTTTGATTGGATTATCTACGATTTGCGCTCTTGCATTCGAAGCGGTTGGAAATTGGCCCTATTTCCCACCGAACTCGTGCGTGATCTCAACGCCCCAGGTACGGGGTGGCCGGGTGGCGGCATAGGACCAGATACCAGCAACGTCGTAGCCGATCATATAGCCATCCTCGTTTGACAAATTACGCCCGAACAGACTGAAACGGGTATTGCCGTAGTCGAAATTGATAGAGGCATCGATCAGGTCTTGCGGTTTGTTCTTCAGTTCTGGCGCGTTAGTGAAGTCAGTGTAGTCAGAGGCAATGTAGTGATACGACACCCGCGCCCACATCATGTTGTCTCCCAGGGGCCACTCGTAGGTGGCATCGAGGTTGCCGGTCCACTTTGGCGCACGGCGCAGGTGAAGACTGCTGTAGTCAACCTCTGGCGTGGTCGGGTCGCCATCGTCGTCAAACGTGAATTTCTTGTATTTCGCATCGAGGTAGGCAAGGTTGGCGCGCAGGTACAGGTTGTCGGTCACATTGGCCTGCATTTCGAATTCCACGCCTTTCATTTCCGCGGTTGCCGCATTGGCAACGACGGTTTTCTGTCCGGTGCCGCTCAGTTCGTCAGGCAAGTGAATTTCTTCCTGTTTGTCGTCGTAGTTCATCAGGTAGGCGTCTGCACTGAAACGCACACGGTTATCCAACACTTCGGTTTTGAAGCCCAGCTCGAAGTTTTCCACGGTCTCCTCGTTATAGGGAGTGACCGCTTCGGTATAGCTGTTGACGCGCGAATTGAAGCCGCCGCTGCGATATCCGTTCGACCACGTGAAATACGTCATCGTATTGTCATTGAGGTGGTATTTAAGGCTGGCCTTGGGCGTGAACTTATTCCAGGAATCGGACGGGTCGCCGCTCAGGCCCGGCGCGAAGTCGACCGGCGCACCGCTCGACAATGGGATACTGGTGTCGACAAACCCGCGTGCCCTGGATGTCTTCTCATCCTTGGTATAGCGCCCGCCGACGGTCAATGTCAAGGCGTCAGTGAAGGCGTAGTCACCTTCAAAGAACAAAGCCTTGGACTTGGTCGTCTGGTAGCCGAACTGCGCGATATCCAGGACGGCGCCCGGAGCGGCAAAGCCGATGTAGCTGCGCAACCTGATGTTGAAATCGGATTTCCACAAAAATGCGCCGGCAACCCAATTGAACCTGTCGCCAGTATAGGTCAGACGCAGTTCGCCGCTGTCCTGTTTCCAGCCGCCGGGACGGTCGGTGTGATACAACATTTCGGGTGTTCCGTCCCAGTCCGTGAACACGGTTTCGGACGATTTCCAGTGCCCGTAAATCGCATCCACGTGATAGTGGTCGTTGACGGCCCAGCGGTATTCCAGGATGTGCATATCGACATCGAACGTTGCATTAAAATTGGTCGGTTCGAGCTGGTCTGGAGTGCTCGCATAGAATGCCGCACCGCCCGGATCGGGGGGCCTCAACGCCACGCTGGCCACAGCGCGGCGGCTGCCGGTAATGGTCGAGGTTAGAGACGGCGCGCAGTAGCCATAAACGTCACAGAAAAGCGTACCGGGCTGCCCGGTATTGAGCAGCGGAGGTGTATCCTGGTCGGTTCGTTCAAAATTGCCGGTGTATTCGAACTCCATCGAATCGGTGGGTGTGAAGAGTACGTTGACACCCACGCTCTTATAGTCCTCGCGGCCGATGTCATGGCCGCTGACGACGTTCTTGTAATAGCCTTCCTTCTGCTCACGCTTGGCGGCGCTCAGCTTCACGGCGATCTTGTCGGTCAGCGGGAAATTGAAAATGCCCTCTATGTTGTAGCTGTCGTAGTCACCGTAACCGGCGCGCACTTTGCCACCGAGTACGCCGGTCGGCTTGGTGCGCTCGACGTTGATGACGCCGCCGATGGTGTTGCGACCGAACTGCGTGCCCTGCGGCCCTCGCAGCACCTCGATGCGGGCGATGTCGAAGCTTTTCAGGATCGAGCCGCTATTGGCGCCGATGAACACACCGTCGACGACCACGCCAACTGCCGGGTCAAAACTCTTCTCGACATCAGCGACACCGACGCCGCGGATATAGATTGCGGCAACACCGCCGGGCCCCTGCGCCGTGTCGTCGATTACCAGGTTCGGTGCCATGCTGGAAAGGTCTTTCAAATCGCGCGCGAACGTGCGATCGATTTCCGTTTGGCTCAAGGCGGTCATCGCAATCGCGACGTCCTGTATGTTCTCTTCGCGCTTTCTGGCCGTGACGATTATTTCTTCAAGACCTTTATTCTCGTCTTGAGCAAAAACGTCCACCACACCACTAACGCCGATTGCAACGATGAGCGAGATGCACAAAGTTTTACAATTCATGTTGGTTCGATAACTCTTCATATTGCTGAGCCCTGTTTTGATTGAGGATTAAAGTAAGTAAAGACTCTTCGATTAAGGCAAATACGGCTATCTACACGTCATGCGAACGCCCCGTTTCGCGTCGTAAACACATTAGTTTGAACTTAATTAAAAATTAACTTCTCATATGGCGATGTTCCTGTCAAGTAACTTGCTTCCGGTAGGTTTTTTTCTTGTTCTCACCAAACTTCAGCCGCTGAATCGTGCCGGGCTCAAGATCGAGACTGCACCCCCAACGCCGATGAGTTGTGGGGGACAGATCCCTTTCTAATTTCTTCAAGAGTAGTAGAATCGGAGCGTTTCTTGAATAAGATTCAACATCAATAGATAATGCCAAACAGCTTGAAACTGGCAGAGCGCGCTACTGCGGGAGATTCGATATGCGGTTGCAGGACAAGGTTGCGGTAATTACAGGTGGCGCGAGCGGTATTGGAGCCGCGACGGCGGAGCGTTTCGTATCAGAGGGGTGTCGCATTGTGATCGGCGACATCCAACGCGATCGCGGCGAAGCGTTCGCTGCGCAATTCGGCGCCGCGGCAAAGTTCAGCCTCTGCGATGTGACCTGCGAGGACGACGTGGCCCGGCTGGTGGATCTCGCGGCCGATCACTTCGGCAAACTGGACATCATGTTCAATAATGCCGGCATTGTTGGCGCCATTGGACCCATTGACACCACCCCCGCTGCCGAATGGACTGCGAGCATGGACGTATTGCTGAACGGCGTGTTCTACGGTATGAAGCACGCAGCGAGAATGATGAAACCGCGCATGACCGGGAGCATCATCAGCATGGCCAGCACCGCCGGGCTGATGGGAGGGCTCGGCCCGCACGCCTACACGGCGGCAAAACATGCGATTGTCGGTCTTACCAAGAACGTGGGCGCGGAGTTATGTCGTTTCGGCATACGCGTTAACGCGATCGCCGCGGCAAGCATGGCAACGCCGATGGTTGCGGCTGTGCTGACGGGTGATCCCGAAGCCATAGATGAAGCCAAGCGCATGCTTGCCGAAGTCTCGCCGCTAAAGGATCGCCCGGGTTTGGCAGAAGATGTGGCCAACGCGGCGTTGTGGCTTGCGAGCGATGAATCCGGCTATACCAGCGGCCATACCCTTACCACCGACGCCGGTATTACCATCGGCGCCACGGCCGCTGGCCCCGCATTCGCAGAATATGCACCCATGATGCGCGAGGCGGGCCGCTCCGGGCTATGAGTCGGGTCGCAGGAGTGTATTCTGCTAAGTACTTTCTCGAACCAGAGGTAAAAAATGTCCGATATCATTGTTGAACGACGGGGCGAGGTCGAGTGGATTCGCCTTAACCGGCCTGATCGAATGAACGCATACGACGCCGAAATGGCGCAGGCGCTGATCCAGGCCATACACGATGCCTCAGACGCTGGCGTGATCGTGCTCACCGGCGAAGGCCGGGCATTTTGCGCCGGCGGTTACCTGGCCAACCTGAGCAATCCGGATCCAAAGGCGTTGAGAAACATGTTTTATGGCTCGGTGCATCTGTACGAAGCGATTCGCATGAGCCCGCGGCCGGTCATTGCAGCGGTCAACGGCGCGGCAGCCGGTGGGGGCAACGAGTTGGTCGTGGCCTGCGATCTGGCCATCGCGGCCGAAAGCGCGACGTTTGGCCAGACCGGTGTCAAGGTCGGCAGCGCGCCGGTTCTGGGCGGCACGAACTTCCTCACCATGAGTGTGGGCGAAAAGCGCGCCAAGGAAATCGCCTTCATGTGCCGCCGCTATCCGGCGAGCAAGGCGCTGGAAATGGGCTTGATCAATGCCGTTGTGCCTAATGATCAACTGGAAGCGGAAGTCACCCGCTGGGCTGATGAGTTGCTGAATATGAGTCCCCGCTACCTTGAAATTGCCAAGATCAGTTCGAACGTATGGTGGAACCAGTGCCGGGACAATTACCTCAGTGGTCTGGCGATGCTGGTGCAGGCCATCGGTTCGCATGACATGATCGAAGGCGCCACGGCGTTCATGGAAAAGCGCAAGCCGCAGTTCGAGGGACGGGCAAAGAAATAACATTCAATGACAACGGGCCAGGCCAACATGAAGCAGCAGGCAAGTTCGGCGGGAAGTGCGGATGAGGGGCGGAAAGATTCCGGCCGCATGAATTTTACTTTGGGTGCGAAATACCTGGAAATCCAGCAGGAGGCCAGAGCATTTGCCGCTACCATTGCCCCGATGGCAAAGGCGGCCGATGAGATGAGCGAGATTCATCCCGGCATACTCGAGGCGCTGCGGCAAAGCACGCTGACGCAATTGATGGTGCCAGCGGAATTCGGCGGCCGCTTCGAACGGCTGGACCCGCTGGCCATCTGTGTCGTGCGCGAAGCGCTGATGGCAACCTCGGCGCATGCCGACTCGCTGTTCGCGCTGCAGGGCATCGGCAGCTATGCCATTACCGCTGCGGGAACACCGGCCCAGCGCGCGCGGTGGCTGCCCGGGGTTGCCAGGGCCGAAGTGCTGGCGGCGCTGGCTTTGACAGAACCGGAGGCTGGCTCGGATCTGAAGGCGATCAAGACCGAACTGGTGGCTGATGGTGATGGCTTTGTGCTCAGCGGCTCCAAGTCTTTCATATCCAACGCCGGGTTCGCAGCCTACTACCTCGTTTTTGCCTATGAAGGATCCGATTTCACCATGGTGCTGGTGCCGGCCGATGCAGCGGGGTTGCGGTGGTACCTTCTCCGGTATTGCTTGCGCCCCATGTGTTGGGTGAAGTTCAATTCGATCAGGTGCGGCTGCCGGCGTCCGCCCGCCTGGGGGTAAAGGGCCAGGGCTTGCCTCTGGTGCTCGCCACTCTGGGTGTATTCCGCGTGTCCGTGGCGGGTGCGGCAGTCGGGTTGGCCCAGGCCGCGCTGGAAGAAGCGGTGCGTCACACCCGCAGCCGTATTCAGTTCGGCCGTCCGCTCGCTCGTCTCGGCCCGGTGGCGCAAATGCTGGCTGACTGCTGGACGGAAGTGGAAATGGCGCGGTTGCTGACCTACCGTGCTGCCTACATGGCCATCGACGATCCGGCTGCCTCGCTGCATCATTCGTCCATGGCCAAACTGGCTGCCAGCGAAATCGCGTCACGAGTGGTGGACCGCTGTGTGCAGGTCATGGGCCGCTTCGGTCTGATACGCGGTTCGAAGATTGAAAAGTTGTACCGTCAGGCCCGGCCCATGCGCATTTATGAAGGCGCCTCGGAAGTATTGCGCCTGGGTATTGCCCGTGAATTGACCAAGGAAGTGACGTGATCGATCTTGAACTTGATGGCAAAGGCGCGATCGTTACGGGCGCCAGCCGCGGATTGGGCAGGGCGGCCGCGATTGCCCTAGTCGAACAGGGCGTCAAGGTGCTCGCCGTGGCAAGGTCAAGAAAGGAACTGAAGGAACTGGAGGCGGAGCATGCCGACCAGGTCGTTGCCTGGCCATGCGATATGGAGGATCGGGCTGCCGTCGCGGCTTTGCCGCAGTTGGCGGTCGAACGGTTTGGCCGGCTCGATATTGTGGTCAATAATGCCGGCATTGCACCGGCCGGCGCTTTCCTCGACCAGCAAGACGAGGAATGGGATCGCGTGCTGGCGGTAAACATTACGGCGCCGGCGGTACTGGCACGTGCTGCCGGGCATCACATGATTGCCCGGGGCAGCGGCAAGATCATCAATATTGCTTCGACTTCCGGAATTCTCGGAAAGGCCGGCCTGGTGTCCTATTCGTCGTCAAAAGGGGCGCTGATCCAGTTCACCAAGGCCCTTTCGGCCGAATGGGCCAGCAAAGGCGTTCAGGTCAACGCCATTGCACCGGGCGCATTTGAAACCGATGCGCAGAAGGCGGTGCTCGAATCTCCGGATATATTGGCGCGACGGTTGCGCAAGATCCCGGTGCGCAGAATGGGCGAGGTGCAGGAGATCGGCCCCTTGATCTGTTATCTGGCTTCGGAGCAATCCAGTTTCGTTACCGGTAGTGTTTTTGTAATTGACGGGGGTGAGTCCTGTAAGCTCTGAACGGTTCGTGTAACAATTGCCTTCACCAAAAAAACAATGACCTTAAATCAGAAATGACCAAATACACGAAATCAGCCGAAGCCATCCAGGGAGTCGGTTCACGCGGCGGCAATCGCCGTGAGCTCATTCTCGAAGCATTCCATGATTGCATCATCAAGAAGGGGTACGCAAAAACGACATTGCGGGATGTCGCCAAGGCGGCCGGCATGACTGCAAGCCATCTGCTTTACTACTTTTCAGGTAAAGACGCGATCCTGGAGCATTATTTCAATGTCGTCTCTCAGCGCATCAGGAAGCGCATCGAGAGTTTTGTCAGCGAAAGTCCCGCGCGCCAGGTCGGCTTGCTGGCGGATCTTTTTTTCGCCGGCAAGGGCATCACCAATTCGGAAACCGGTTTCATGCTCGAGTGTTTCGGCGTAGCCGTTCACGACAGGCAATTGCATGCTGAAAAAGCCGCGTTGGACCGTTTTTGTAAGGACTATCTTGAGGGACTTTTCCTGAAGACTTCGTGCAACCGCACCTACGCCCGGGATCAGGCGGAAGTAGCCTATGCCCTGCTGATCGGTTTGCGCACGGCGGCTTATTTCGACGAGCGCCTGGAACTGGTCGACGCACGCCGCCTGTTCCATGTCACCGTTCTGGATCAGGCGGATTTCGGACCTTTGGACATTTGATGACAGCCGCATTACTCGGCCCGGAACTATTGGCGCATATTGGCGACTGCGCAGCGCCAAAAACGGAGCTGGTCACGCGCAAGGATATCCGCAAGTATTCGATCGCCACGGGCCAACGACTACCCAAATACCTGAATGGAGATGAAGCCCCGCCGCTGTTTCATATCGCGCTGTTTTGGGACGTGGTCGAACTCGATCAACTGACGCCGGACGGGGTTTCCGTCGATCGCCTGGTGCCGGAATTTCCGCTCAAGCGGGCGATGGCAGGGGGCGTCAAGATCACCTACCACCGCCGCATCGTGCCCGGCGATGTGCTGGTGGCTAATCGCACACTGACCGACATGTATGAAAAACAGGGCTCGCAGGGACCATTGATTTTCTATGAAGTTACCACGACGATCGAGACCGAAGCCGGCGAGCCAGTGCTGACCGAGGAAAACACCCGCATCATGCGGTGAACGGTATGTCGCGATTTGAAACAATTCATCCCGGAGACGCTTTGCCCGAACGCGAGTTCAACGTGGACATCGTCCAGCTGTTTTTCTACAACGCGGCGCTATGGAATGCGCACCGTATTCATTTTGATTACCCCTACGCCACCGAGGTCGAAGGCTATCCGGGCCTGGTCATCGCCGGCCCCTTGATGGGCGAATGGTTGGGCCAGTGCGCGTTGGAATGGCTCGATGATGAAGGTGAGCTGGAGTCGATCGAGTATCGCAACCGCAAGGCCGCCTATGTGGGCGAAACCCTGTATTCAGGCGGTTCGGTTGCCGCCACGGACCCGGTGCAAGGAACGGTCACACTCGAGCTTTTCGTCAAGAACCAGGACGGCGAGGTCATTCTTCCCGGCAGCGCCGTCGTCCGCTTTGCAAAATGATGCGGCGCCTGCTGCCTCAACCGGAGCCAATGTGGATTCTCTGCGCGGGAAAGTAGCAATCGTAGGTGCCGCCGATACCGAGGTGGGCAAGGTACCAGGTCTCAGCGCAACCGAACTTTGCATTGATGCTGCGCTGCGGGCGTTGGACGATGCCGGCATCGGCAAGCACCAGATCGATGGCCTGGTTACCTGCAACTCCATGACCGAGCCGCACATGTACATGGCCGAAGTGCTGGCCGAGTATCTGCAGATCTTTCCACGCTATTGCATCAGTACCAGCGCCGGTGGCGGCACCACTTATTCCAGCCTCTTCAACGCCGCCACAGCCATCGCTTGCGGTGTTTGCGATACGGTGCTGATTTGCCTGGCCGACCGCTTGCGCAGCGGATTGAGCCGCGAGCAGGCGATGCAGACGCAATCCTCGACCGGGCACCGCGAGTTCGAGATTCCTTACGGGCCGACCGTTCCAGCCTACTATGCACTGATCGCCCGCGCGCACATGGATGCTTATGGCACGACCCCGGAGCAACTGGCGGCCGTCGCGGTGCATGCCCGCCAGCATGCGGTGCGCAATCCTGCTGCACAAATGCGCGATCCCATTACCATCGATGATGTCCTCAATTCCCGCATGATCGCAGATCCCTTGCATTTGTTGGACTGTTCGCTGGTATCGGATGGCGGCGCCGCAGTCATTCTTACTTCTGCCGAACGGGCCGGGGATTTTCCGCATCATCCGGTATACATCCTGGGAGCTGGAGAAGGGCACAGCCATGAACACATCAGTCAGGCCCGTAGCCTGACCACTTCCGCGGCGGTGGCGTCGGGCCGTTCGGCATTCGAAATGGCAGGCCTGAGTCCGGCTGACATCGATGTCGCCGGAATCTACGATTGCTTTACGCCGGTGGTACTGATCGAACTCGAAGACCTTGGATTTTGCGCCAAGGGCGAGGCGGGGGCCTTTGTCGCGGCGGGTGAAACTGCACTTGGCGGCTCGTTGCCGATGAATACTCATGGCGGCCTGTTGTCCCATTGCCATCCCGGCAATCCCGGTGCGATGTTTGCCTTGACGGAGGCGGTAACCCAACTTCGTCACGGGGCGGCTGAGCGCCAGGTGAAAGCGGCGGAAGTTGCCCTGGTGCATGCCCAGGGCGGGGTCATGTCCAGCCATGCCACGCTGATTCTTGGACGGGAAATGGACTGATGCCCACGGCCCCGGCAAAATTGCTTCCACCGGAAACGCCGGCCAGCAAGCCTTATTGGGCGGCTTGCCGCAAACACCAGTTGTTGATCCAGCGTTGTTCTGCCTGTGGACACTACCAGTTCTATCCGCGCACGTTTTGCACCGAGTGTATGCAGCGCGAGCCGGAATGGGTGCAGGCCAGCGGTCGCGGTACGGTCGAAACCTGGACCATCGTCCGCCGGCCCGTTTCAGAGGCCTATGCCGCCGATACCCCATACGTGATCGCGTTGATCCGCCTCGACGAGGGTCCGGTCATGATGAGCCAGGTGAGCGACTGCGACCCGGAAGGGGTGCACAGCGGCATGCGCGTTGAAGTCATCTTCAAGGACTGGGGTGATGAAGTCAGCCTGCCTGTTTTCAAGCCCGGCACAAAGACCGGTTGAGTATGGCTGATCGCAATTCCTGGCTGAGTTTGACCCGGGAACAGGTCATCGAGCCGGAGTTGCCGTTGTGTGACCCGCACCATCACCTGTGGGATCATCCCGGCAGCCGTTATCTGGCCGAAGAGTTCATGGCCGATATCGCCGGCGGGCGCGACGGCGGGCACCGCGTCGCCAGCACCGTGTTCGTGGAGTGTATGCAGTTCTACCGCGCCAGTGGACCGGAAGCATTGAGGCCGGTGGGCGAAACAGAGTTCATTGAACGCCTTGCCGGCCCCTACCAAAGTACCGGCGGGACGACACATATCGCTGCAGCGATCGTCGGCTTTGCCGATCTGACACTCGGCGACGCCGCAGAGCCGGTACTCCAGGCGCATATGGCTGCCAGCTCGCGGTTTCGTGGTATTCGCTATGCAACTGCATGGGATGCCAGCGAACAGGTTCACAATGCGCACACCAAGCCGCCTCGCGGCCTGATGCAAAGTGCCGGGTTCAGGACCGGGCTGGCCTGTCTGCAACGTCTGGGACTGAGTTTCGATGCGTGGTTGTACCACCCGCAAATTCCGGAACTTACCGAGCTTGCGCAAGCATTTCCCGGTTTGAGGATCGTGCTGGACCACATGGCCGGCCCGCTCGGCATTGGCCCCTACTCCGGGGAACGAGATGAAGTCTTCGATGCCTGGCGCAGTGCGCTCGCCGGGCTGGCCGCATGTGACAATGTGCACGTCAAACTGGGCGGCCGCACGATGACGATGGCCGGTTACGGCTGGCACCGTCGCGAAGCACCGCCAGGTTCGGCCGAACTGGCGGAGGCCATCGGCCCTTACTACCGTACCTGCATCGACCTGTTCGGCGCCGAGCGCTGCATGTTCGAAAGTAATTTTCCGGTTGACCGCGCCGGCTGTTCCTACACGGTGCTGTGGAATGCGTTCAAGCGCTTGACCGCCGACTACTCCCCCACCGAACGCGCGGCCCTGTTCCACGATACCGCCACAAAATTTTACCGTTTGGACAGTAACGGCTAACTTGACTTTCCCACGACTTTTTTCAAATCACGCCCACGACATGGCCGGGCGCCGGTCCGAACCAAGGGTCTGCTTTCAGGTTAGTTTTTGAAGAAACGCCAGGCAGCTTCGTGCCAGTTCTATCCGGTCATCCAGTGATTCCATCACGGTTTGCGTCACCATCACGGCCATGCCCATGACTTCGATAACTGGCTGAAGCGCTGCGTCTTGCTGGTCGAGCACGAAGCCATCGAGGAAATCGCGGTAATGGCCGGCCACCCAGGCCGCGGAGTTCTCCACTTTTAATTCGTGCATCATCTTGACCGTCGGGCCCTTGATGGCTGCGCCACCGACGACGGGTGATACGGCGATGACCGGCGCGGCGCATTGCGCCAGGCGTTGACGCATGCCGGGCAGCGACAACACGGGATCGATGCTGACGAAAGGGTTGGAAGGACAAAGGACGACGCCGCCCAGTTGCGGGTCATCCAGCCAGTTGCAGGATTTGCGGGTTGATGTTTGCATCCTCAGCGCCAACGAATTCGACACCGGTGATGGCCGGGGCGCACTTTTCACGCACGAAATAATGCTGAAAGTCCATTCCTCCACCAGCCGTCAGCACGCGCGTGCGCACCGGATCATCCGACATGGGCAGGATGTGCTGTTCGATACCCAGCGCCGAGGCCAGCGCCACGGTTACGTCGGTAAGCGATGCACCGCTTGCGAGCCTGCGGCTGCGTTCGATATGCATGGCAAGATCGCGGTCACCCAGGTTGAACCAGGTCTCGCCGCCGAGCTGCGACAGCGCCTGCATGAATTGCCAGCTCTCATGGCGCCGGCCCCAGCCCGTATCCGGGTTGCTCAAGCCGCTCAGCGTATAGACCAGGGTGTCAACGTCCGGCGAGATATGCAGCCCAAGGTGGTGAAAATCGTCGCCGGTGTTGACTGCGAATGCCAACTGATCAGGCGGCAACAATTTCGCCAGGCCAAGTGCCAGTTTGGCGCCGCCTATGCCACCCGTTACGGCCAGGTATTTCAAAGAAACAAGTCTTCCGACAGCGGGCGGTTGCTATCTGCAGCGACTTGCTCGCTGTCTTCGGGAGGAAAGCCACGCACGATAGCCGCGGGGATGCGTTCGTTAGTCTCACCCATCACCAGCATGGCTGCGGTCGCAATCGAGTCCGCGCGGTTGATCATGGTGACTTTGAGTTCCCGGCCGAACAGGTCGTGTTGGCCCCGCCGGTCATCGAGCACGGTGATGCCTGCGCTGCCGATTGCACTGCCAATCGTACCCAGACGCCATGGCCGGTTCATGCTGTCGCTGATAATCACACCTACCCGTTTGTCACTGCAGGCTTCAATGGCGGCCCGCAGACGGCGCGCCGAGAGATCCGGGTCCAGCGGCAACAGCAGCGCGGATTCTCCTTCCTCATGTCCGATATTTGACTGGTCTATGCCCGCGTTGGCGCTGACAAAACCGAGGCGGTGGCGCACGATAAGGACCCCCGGCGCCTTGCGTACGATGGCGCAGGATTCACGCATCATCAGTTCCACCAGGCGGGCGTCCTTGTCGGTCTCCCTGGCGAGTCTGATTGCTTCCGGGGAAGGCTGCACGTCTGCCAGCCGTACTTGCCGGCCCTCGGACTTAGAAACGATTTTCTGCGCTATTACGAGGATATCCCCTTGGACCACTTCAAGACTTGCATGGTGCAGAGACTCGACAATCAATCCCGCCAGATCGTCACCAGCTTCGATCAGTGGTAGGTCCCTCAAAGGATGGATGGTCAGATGATCCACGGATTCATTCGTTCATGCATCTTCCGGCACACCAGTGATGCGAATACCGGAATGACATTTGTACCGTCGGTTGATCGTGATCAGCACGGAAGTCAGGCTCTCTGCCACGACAGAATTTGCCAGCGGGCCAGCCTGAAAGGCACGCATGCCCATGGCTTTGATCAAGCCTACAACTTCCTCACGCGCATCCTGGTTATCACCGCAAACCAGCACGTCACAATCTACGAGATGCTCGGACTGCAGATGAATCGCAGCGACGTTTTGCAGTGCGGACACGACCCTGACCTGTTCGCCCAGAAAATTCTGTGCAGCGACCGCAGCAGAGCCTTCCGGCGGGAGTTGCACCGTAGCGACCTTCGGTGGCTGCAGCGGCACCGTCACATCGATCAGGATCTTGCCATCCAGGGCCGGTTTTATGCTTTCAAGTGTTGATCGATGGTGTTCGAATGGCACGGTAAGCACGACCAATTCTCCGGCTGCGGCGGCATCGACATTCGCCATCGGTGTGACCGCTGCCGCGGAATGGCTTTGTTTTGGTAAACTCGCTTGCAGCTTGTCAACTGCGGTTTTAGCCTTTTCGATCTTGCGCGATCCAATGATGATCGGATAGCCTGCAGCACTCCATCGTTGCGCAAGCCCGGTTCCGAGGGCGCCGGTTCCACCAATAATGGCAATACTGGTTTTGTGAGCGTTGTTGTTCAAGTAGTCGTCCTCTAAGTAGCTTTGGGAATGGATGGGGCCCGCATTGGTAAATCTGGTGTAGGTCGCAACGGGTGTGTCGCTTTTGGGGCAGGGATTTGAATTGAGATGGAATATAACCGATAGTCAGTCCGGAATGCCATCGGACACGATTTCCAGCCCAAAAAACCGTGCCTTTCGAGAAGGTTCAAGTTACGATTCGGTATCAGTAGAATGTACTACCTTTTTCAGGAGATACCGGACATCAACTGCAGAATGGACGCAGAGGTCATCAGAATCGGGTCCAGCCATACACTGACTCAGGGCCTGCAAGGCGGCAGCCGTGAAGCGGCTTTGCCCCGGGGTTTGTGGGCTGTGGTACCGGTCAAAGAGCTGGCGCGGGCAAAGCAGCGCCTGAAAGCGTGCATGGGTTCATTCCGCGAAGACTTTACGCTCGCGATGCTCACAGATGTCCTGGCTGCGCTTGCTGGCAGCAATGCGGTAACCGGAATAGCCGTGGTTACCGCCGACCAGCGGGTCGCTGCGCTGGCCGCAGAGCGTGGTCTGACGGTGGTTGAAGAGACCGGTTCCCGCGGGCTGAATGCCGCCATTGAGTTGGGTGTCGAAGCGGTGCGCCGCCTGGGTGGATGGCGCGTCGTGATTCTGCCCGCCGATATTCCACTGCTTACAGGCGCCGAGGTCGATCGTCTGGCCGGGGCTTTTTACGAACAGGCTGGCACCGCTGATGACAACGCCATAGGCATCTGCCCGTCGCAAGACAAGGACGGCACCAATTGTTTGTTTCTGAGCACCCGTCAAGCGTTCAGGTTTCAATACGGTCCGGGCAGCTTTAACGTACATTGCGAAAGCGCCAGGGAACGAAAGCGGGATGCATATTCACTATGTTCTGCTGCCATCGCACTGGACATTGACGAACCACGGCATGTAGAAGAATTGCTTGCTTTTTGCGCCGCAGCACCCCGATTACAAGAAATCGGCAACCTGGAAATTCCTGCATGACACCATGCACATCGCCAAGGAAGTGGAAAGAGCCTGAGGACCCGGAAATGAATGCAATCGATCACCACCCCGATATATATGCCGCGCCGGCTTCGGAGCAAGTGTTTGCGCTGGCAGCAACAGTGCCGCTCGAGCAGTTGTGCGTGCAGGCCAGCAGGCTGCGTGACCGGGGCCATGGCAACATCGTGACGTATTCGCGCAAAGTGTTCATCCCGTTGACGCGTCTGTGCCGCGATTTCTGTCATTACTGTACTTTTGCGACAGTGCCGAAGAATCTTGCTGCTGCCCATATGCCAGTCGATGAGGCGGTCGCCATCGCCCGGCAGGGCCAGGCCATGGGTTGCAAGGAAGCCCTGTTCACCCTCGGCGAAAAGCCCGAACTGCGTCACCCTGCGGCAAGGGAAAGCCTGGAGAAATTGGGTTTTGGCACCACCCTCGAGTACGTGGCGCATGTCGCCGGGCAGGTTTTGCAGGAAACCGGCTTGTTGCCGCACATCAATGCCGGCTGTATGACTCCCGATGAGATCGCCATGTTGCGCAAGGTTTCTGGCTCCATGGGTATCATGCTGGAGAATGTATCGCAGCGCTTGTGTCAGAAAGGCCAGGTGCACTACGGTTCGCCCGACAAGGATCCGGCGGTACGGCTCAAAACCATCGAAGACGCCGGTAAGGCCTGTGTACCTTTTACCACCGGGATCCTGATCGGAATTGGCGAAACCAGGGAAGAGCGGCTGGACTCGCTGCTGGCGATCCGGGAACTGCACCACCGGTATGGCCACATCCAGGAAGTCATTATCCAGAATTTCGTCCCCAAGGCGGATACCAAAATGGCCGGGGTTGCGCCGCCGGAACATGATGAACTGCTGTGGACGGTCGCCATGGCGCGGCTCATTTTTGGTCCATCGATGAGTATTCAGGCGCCGCCCAACCTGAATGCGGGAAAACTGATCAGTTTGATGCAGGCCGGAATCAATGACTGGGGCGGGGTTTCTCCGCTCACGCCGGATCATGTCAATCCGGAGTCCCCGTGGCCGCAACTCGATGCCCTCGCGGCCGAAACGCGCGTTGCGGGCAAGCTCCTGCAGCAGAGATTGACCGTCTATCCGCAGTATGTGCTGGCGCCCGAACGATGGCTCGATCCTGAAGTCAGGCCTTATGTCCTGAAGTTGGCCGATGGCGCCGGGTTGGGGCGTGAAGACAACTGGCTAAGTGGTACATCGGTCGAGTTGCCCCGCGAGGTTCAGTTTCCAGCGGCGTATTCGGATATCAGGATCGAGCGCAACTCCAGCTCGAATCCGGTAGTGCCGATCCTGCAAAAAGCGGAAGCAGGCGATACGCTCACGGTTGCCGAAATCAGCCGCCTCTTCGATGCCAGGGGCGATGACTTTATAGCGGTTTGCCAGGCGGCCGACCGGCTGCGCCAAACGCTGTGCGGTGACGCGGTCAGTTATGTGATCAACCGCAACATCAACTACACAAACATATGCACCTACCGCTGCAAGTTCTGCGCATTTGCCAAAGGCAAGAAAAGAACTCCGGCGAGCGATGCGCCCTACCTGAAAAGCCCGCAGGAAGTGGCCCACCTGGCACTGGAAGCCTGGCAGCGCGGGGCGACCGAAGTATGCATGCAGGGAGGCATACACCCGCAGTTCACCGGCCAGTCCTACCTGGACATCTGCGGCGCCGTGCATCAGGCTTTGCCGGAAATGCATATCCACGCCTTTTCCCCGCTGGAGGTTACGCACGGGGCGCAATCCCTGGGCATGGCGGTACCGGATTTTTTGCGGCAATTGAAAGACGCAGGCCTCAAGACTTTGCCGGGTACCGCAGCGGAAATTCTTTCCGACGACATCAGGGCCATAATCTGTCCCGACAAGCTCAGTACCCGGCAATGGCTGGAGGTTGTCGGCGCCGCGCATGACGTCGGCCTGCCCACGACCGCCACGATCATGTTCGGGCATGTCGAGCAATATCACCATTGGGGCACTCACCTGTTGCATATTCTGCAATTGCAGCGCCGCACCGGGGGCATTACCGAGTTCGTGCCGTTGCCTTTTGTTGCCGATGAAGCGCCAATTTACCGCCGCGGCCTGTCGCGGCGGGGGCCAACGTTCAGGGAGGCTGTGCTGATGCACGCGGTTTCCCGGCTGGTCTTTGGCCGGGATATCCGCAACATTCAGACTTCCTGGGTAAAAATGGGCATGGATGGCGCCCGGATTTGCCTGCAGGCCGGAGCCAATGACCTCGGCGGCACATTGATGAACGAGAGCATTACCCGGGCGGCAGGCGCGATACACGGACAGGAAATGACCCCGTCAACCCTGGAGCAAGCGATCAGATCTTGCGGGCGTCAACCTTATCAGCGCAGTACGCTGTATGGCCTCGGCGCCCGCGCGGATTTTGCCCGGACGGTCCCTGAACTGACCATTCGTGCAGGTTAGTGTCGGAAAAGTGAGGCGCTCCGCTTGAGTGGCCGAACAGTCATCATCGGTTCCGGCCAGGCTGGCGTGCAGGTTGCGATGAGCATGCGCCAGGGTGGCTATGCCGGCGAGATTCTGCTCGCCGGCAAAGAACCCCATGTGCCCTATCAGCGTCCGCCATTGTCCAAGCAGGTGTTGAAGAAAGAGTGGGCAGCCGAACGCTGTCAGTTGCGGCATCTGGAGTTTTTCGAAGAACACGGCATTGATTTGTCACTTGGCGTTGCAGCCACAAAATTGGATGCAAAGGCGCAGCGGCTCAGTCTGGATGATGGCAGCACATGGGATTACGAAGCGCTGGTGATTTGCACCGGCAGCCGCCTGAACCGGCTAAGCATCAAAGGCGCAGATTTGCCCGGCGTTTACTATTTGCGCACCATCGATCACGCATTGGATCTCGCTTCCCGGCTTCAGCCGGGTGTGCGCCTGGCGGTGATCGGAGGTGGATATATCGGGCTTGAAGTCGCCGCCGCGGCCCGGGGGCTGGGCTGTGAAGTCGTGGTTATCGAAGCACTGGACCAGGTGATGAAACGCTCCGCCTTGCCCGAGGTTGCCAGTTTACTGCAGCGCCGGCACGAAGCGGAAGGCGTCACCTTCCGGATGGTTTCCAAAGTGGCCGGGCTGACCGGTAGTGCCGGGGTGGAAGGCGTGGCATTGGAAGATGGCCGCTTGATCCGCGCTGATATCGTGATGGTTGGCGTGGGGGTGCGGCCCGATTTGCGCTGGCTCGAGGGTTCGGGCATCGAGATGAATCGCGGCGTACGCGTGGACGAATCATGCCGGACCAGCCTGCCCAATGTGTACGCAGCGGGCGATGTCACAGAGTTGCGCCATCCCTTGCTCGACGGCTGGCAGGTGCTGGAGTCCGTGCAAAATGCAGTGAGTCAGGGCAAAATTGTCGCCGCCAATCTGCTGGGCAAGAATGAAACCTATTCCGAGGCGCCCTGGTTTTGGTCCGAACAGTATGACTGCCGCCTGCAGATGGCGGGCATCCCACGGGCGGATGACCGGCATGTGCGGCGCATCAACACAGAAACCGGAGGCATGAGCGTGTTCAGTCTTTCGGGCGGCCTTTTGAATGCGGTGCAGAGTGTCAATTCACCGCGTGATTACATGGTGGGCCGGCAATTGATTACGCGCCAGATCGAGGTCAATGCGGACGTTCTGGCAGATCACGAGTACAACTTGAAGGATATGCTTTGATTACCATTCATGTTACGGACCGGGAAGGTCAAGCGCACGCGATAGAGGCGCATCCGAATGATCGCTTGATGGAAGTCTTGCGTGAGTTTGATTGGGGTGTTGCCGCTATTTGTGGCGGCATGTGTTCATGCGCGACGTGTCATGTCTTTGTGGATGACGCCTGGCTGGATGCTTTTCCCCAACGCGAGATGGATGAGCAAGAGCTGCTCGAATTTCTTGACCACTTCCAGGCCAATTCACGCCTCAGCTGTCAGTTGGAATTGAAGGAACAGCATGATGGCCTCTCTGTGGTGCTGGCGCCGGAAGAGTAGCCTCCGGGATTACTGGACGATCAGCGCGTTATCCAATAAGAGTTCCGCCCCGTTCATGAAGCGGGATTCATCGCTGGCCAGGTAGAGCACCAGGTTGGCCACATCTTTGGGGTCGCCAACGCCGACCGGAACCATCGCATCCTTTCTGTCAGGCTCGGGAGCACCGAGCCCGAGCTGTGCAAAGGTGTCTTGCACCATGGGCGTATCGATGGCACCGGCATGGATGGAATTGCAGCGGATGTCATAACCATTCATCTGGCAATGCACGGCTATGGCTTTGGTCATGCTGCGAACTGCGCCCTTGGCCGCGGAATAGGCAAAAAATACCGGGTAACCCAGATGCGAAGCCACCGATGCCATATTGATGATGGAACCTCCGCCCCGGTTTTTCATCACCGGAATGGCGGCTTTGCAACCCAGGAAGACGCCTTCGGTCATGATGGCGTTGGTGCGCCGGAACTGCTCCAGTGTCGTGGTTTCGATCGTGGCGACCAGGGCGATGCCGGCATTGTTCACCAGTACGTCAAGGCCGCCGAATTCCTTCTCCACCGCGGCGATGATTTCCGCCCATCGGCTTTCATCACTGACATCGTGATGGTAAAAGCGCGTGGTACTTCCAGTGGCTTGTTGGATCTCCTTGGCCAGCTTTTCTCCACTGTCGTCTATGTCGGTCAGGACCACCGTAGCGCCTTCCTCAGCCAGCCGCCACGCGTCCGCCTTGCCAAGACCTGAGGCAGCACCAGTGATGAGCGCAACTTTCCCGGTCACACGCCCCATATTCATCTCCAGATAATTGAAATCAGGCTCATCCTAGCAAGGCGATTTGATTATAACAATCAGCAGTAAATCCTTGTGGCAATCAGATGCGAAAGCCTTTGATCTGGCGCTGAACCTGATGCAGCAATTGATGGAAGGGATGGCGATCGGTGTCTTCACGCACACGCGTGAAGATAATGAGCAAGTGCTATTTGATTACCTGGAAGAAAAACTCAGGGCAGTCATAGCCAGGCTGGCTATTCGATGACGAAGCGCTGGCTGAGATTATCGTCCTGGCTTGATACGAGCACGACTTGCACCGATGAGCGCACCATACCCCTGCGGTCGAACTGAACAGATGGTGCATCGGATACCAGGCGGATTTGGGGCGGGAACTGAACGTCCTGCAACTGGGATGCGGAACCCGGCATCACATTCTTTGCCGGAAAAGAGTAGGTTACAGAATGCCGTTCTCCGTTTGGATCGGTGTTGAACTGCATGACCACGGCGGTTTCCAACTGACGGGCTGTGGTTTTGGCCATGCCGATGGAAAACTGCATGTTTTCTGCCGCTGCCCGCAGGTCTGCTTTCGCGGTGGCCTGGCTTACCGAGGGTGCAGCAAAAGAGAGGAAGACGACCAGAACACCCAGCGCGATCAATATCTCGATCATGCTGAAACCGCGGGAGCGCGTAGTTGCTATCGCAAATGCCATGTTCACTGTCCCCTGCCTGGTTAGGAATCCAGTTCGCCACCAAAACGAGGGGCGACTGTCTGAGGATAGACAGTCCTTTGCTGGGGTCAGAGGGAGTGGGCAGTGACGACTCCTGCGAGCCGATCCACAACACCCATCAGTCTGGATACAATCCGATTGTTGCCACCACATCCAGGAGTCGGTAAGACTCTTGGGCCTGATGACCCCCTTTTATCCATCGGTCAGGTTCTCTTGGTTGGCTGGCGTACAATGCCGCCAGCCCGAAGGCGAATCTGACTGAATGAGCAGTATAACCCATAAGAGACCCAAGGGTAGGATCTTTAAGCATACCATTGGTCTGCTAAAGCCTACCGTTCGGCCCGTGATTACAGTCATTGTGCCGCTATGCTGCAGCGAAAGGACCCCTTACCGCGTTCCAAACAGCCACATCCCGGCATCGGAAAACGGCGATCAAAGACCCAGCGAGAGCGCGTCATGCTGGTGCAATATGGGGCTGGCCACTAAATGAACGAAGTTGCGATCTGATCAGTCTTAACGCAATATCGGGTTTGCCTGGATACTGCCAAGGAGCGAAGTGTGAAATACCTGGTTCTGTTCATGCTGGTGATAAGCCAGTTCGCCTGCGCTGCGCCGCAGGAAATTGATGATTACCATTGGACTGGTGTTGAGCGCATTGTTGCGATCGGCGACATTCACGGCGATTACGATCATTACATGGAGACCTTGCAGGCTGCCGGGCTGGTCAATTCCAGGGGCAAGTGGACCGGCGGCGAGACTCATCTGGTACAGGTTGGGGACATTCCCGACCGCGGTCCCGATACCCTCAAAATCATCGAACATCTGCAAAAACTGGCCAGGGAAGCGCAAAAAAAAGGGGGCAGGGTGCACAGCCTGATCGGCAATCACGAGGCGATGAACGTCTATGGTGATCTGAGTTACACCACCCCGGAAGAGTTTGCGGCCTTTGCTGACCGGAATTCGGTCGCTCTGCGCGACCGCTATTACACACTGGTCATGCAGAGCATGCAGCAGAACGATCCCGAACGGTTTGCCGCGCTGCCGGAAAATTACCGCGAACTGTGGGACAAGGATCATCCCCTGGGCTGGCTGGAACATCGGCAAGCCTGGAGTCCGGCCTGGAATCCAAAAGCAGATCTTGCCGCCTGGATCACGGACCGGAAAGTGGCGATCCAGATCAACGACATGATATTTCTGCACGGAGGCATCAGCGGTTTCTACTGCCAGAACAGCCTTCAATCCCTCACCGACAAGGTCGTCAACGGCTTGCGCAATTTCGATCCGGCGAACCCGGGGATTTTGCAGGATGAGTTTGGCCCGCTATGGTACCGGGGTCTTTCCGGCCGCGAGCCTGTAGCTGCGCCTGAAACCGTGAAGGCCATCCTGGAACAGCACCACGCCCATTTTCTCGTGGTTGGCCACACGCCCACAGGCGGTGCGATCTGGCCGCGGTATGATGGCAGCGTCATTCAGATCGATACCGGTATATCCGCCGCCTACGGAGGCCATGTGGCCTATCTGGAAGTCACCCCGGAAGGCATGTTCGCCGGCTATCCTGGCGGAAAAATCAAGCTGCCTGCAGATGAAAGCGGCACGGTGCCCTACCTGCAGCAGGTTGTCGCTCTGGACCCGGGCAATACGTATTTGCAGCGCATGCTGGCGAACCTGATGAATCCGCCCCCGGTGCTGGCGGAAAACGCCACAGAAGAAGACGAACCTCAGGGCGAGGGGGCGACGAACAGCATGGCCGATGGGACAGCGGCCTCTGCGGCTGCTTCATCTGACGCGGCGGCAACTGCCTTGCCCGAAGTCGTAACGGTCCCTATCTGCGGCATCTCTGAATAATGTATTTATCAAATTTGAAATCGCTGCGCAGGATGTCGAAAAACTCGCCCAGGTAGCGCAATACCAGCCTTTCACTGCGTGAATTCAGGCGGCTCTCGTTTTTCACCAGATCGTATATCGCCTGCTCATTGGCCAGGTACTCCTGGCGGGCGGTTTCCAATGTCGGGTTATGCGCGCAGTAGCCACGGTAGAGGCGTTCGGTCACGTCTCCGATCGGCAAGCCGGCGTTGGGCGCTGCATAGTGCGCATCGACCAGGCCCGAGGCATCGAAATCATAGGGCACCGCATACAATTTGCTGCCCGGATCAAGACCAATCAGTTTGGCGTTGTGACAACACATCTCCACGCCCGGACCAATCAGAGCGGACCAGTCTACATTGCCAATCATGAACTGGAACAAAGCCATACGGCTGGCTTCCAGGCTATCCAGTTGCTCAGGCTCGATGCGTCTGATGTCAAGTTTCTTCAGATCGTTGCGCTTGGCGACATCGCTGTCATCCTCGACCACGAAAGCAAAGAGGGGACCGTCGGCCGAGTTTCTTTTGCTGTCGATATAGGTGACCGCCAGGGCACGGACACGGAAGCTACGCTTCGTTATCAGGTTGTACATGCGATAGGCCAGCATTTCCTTCAGGTAATACTGCTCCCAGCGTGTACCCTTGTCACAATGGGTTACCAGCTTCAGGGATTTTTGGCCATGAAAGATCGTTTCCTTGGCTGCGGCCTTATCCAGTCGCAGTTTGATCGGCGGGAACTTGCATACGGTCTGGCGCGTCAGACCGCGGCGCTCGACTGTCAACGGGATTGAATGCGATTGACCCAGGCTGTCGGAGAATTCGAGAGTCGCGGGATAGGGATTCGGGTTCTTTTTATTCCTGATGATGTCGCCCCAGGGCGCACGCAACGTAATCGTCAGGGTCTGGTTGGGGCCAAATAGCTTCTCCTTTTTTGGTTTGCCGGCAGTTTGTGTTTCATCCTGAGCCTGGGCCGGGGCAACCCAGCAGGCGCAAATGATGATGGAAATCAAGGTGTGGGCCGCAATTCGGTTGATGCATGAATGTGTTAAAAAGCGATGGAACATGGAAAGTTCTCCCAATCATATTTTCTTTCTGCAAACAGCAAGTTGTATCTGCCGTGCCAGCACTTTCCGGTTGCCTAATGCAGAATCCTCGCCCGGATTGTACCGGGAACTGCTTTCAGTTGTTTCATCAGGTCCGCGGGATTGCCGGTTTCCAGGTCCATGACCACGTAACCGACTTCACCGCGGGTGTCCAGGTATTGGGCAGCGATATTGACCCGATTGTCGGAAAAAACGCGGTTGATCTGCTGCAGCACGCCAGGCTCATTGCGGTGAATGTGCAGTATGCGGCTGACATTCTCATGGTCCGGCATAGACACCTGAGGAAAGTTGACGGCGGAAACGGTTGAGCCGTTGTCGCTGTATTTGACCAGCTTGCCGGCCACTTCCAGCGCAATATTTTCTTGCGCTTCCATCGTGCTGCCACCAATGTGCGGCGTCAGAATCACGTTGTCCTTTCCCCGCAGCGGAGACTCGAAAACCTCGGAATTAGCGCCTGGTTCAACGGGAAAGACATCAATGGCTGCGCCCGCCAGGTGATGGGTTCCCAGCGCGTCAGCCAGCGCGGCGATGTCGACCACCGTGCCGCGGCTGGCATTGATCAGGTAAGCCCCCTTGCGCATGGTCTTGAGAAAGTGCTTATCGACCAGTCCGCGGGTCTGGTCCGTTTGCGGCACATGCAGGCTGACAACGTGGGATTGTTTCAATAAATCGACCAATTTCGGCTGCTGGCTCGCGTTACCCAACGGCAGCTTGTTCTCGATGTCATGGTAGATCACGCGCATGCCCATGTTTTCCGCCAGGATTCCCAATTGGGTGCCAATATGGCCATAACCGATGATTCCCAATGTCTTACCGCGAATCTCGTGGGAATGGGTGGCGGATTTCAGCCATTCCCCGCGGTGTGCTGCCGCATTGCGCTGTGGAATCCCCCGCATCAGCATGATGATTTCGGCCAGGGCCAATTCGGCCACACTGCGGGTATTGGAAAAAGGCGCATTGAAAACCGGTACCCCATGACGTTCGGCGGCCGCGAGGTCGACCTGGTTGGTGCCGATGCAAAAGCAACCAATGGCCGTGAGCCGGTCAGCCCCGCGCAAAACCGATTCAGTCAACTGGCTGCGGGAGCGGATACCGAGGAAGTGCACGCCCTTCAGTGCGCGGCGCAACTCATCGCCGCTGAGCGCATGCTTGAGTATCTCCACCTGGACATAGCCCTGGCGGGTAATGACCTCCCTTGCGACGGGATGGATACCCTCAAGCAACAGAAACTTGATTTTGCCCTTGTTGAGGGAGTAGTTTCTCGCTGCCTGTTTCATAATGGGTCACATCACTGGTAGAGACTGGTGTCCTGGCATGCAAATATGACAGGATACGAGAGCCGCATTGTCCGTAATCAGCCTGTAGCGTGCAACCAGAGCCTGTCGACAGCGTGAACGAAAACTCCACATCGAAGCAGTTGCAGAATTTGCGCCATGCAGTGCCCGATTTGCAGCTGACAACCGAGGCGTCTGTGCTGCAGTCGCATGGTCAGGACTGGACGCGATTTCGCGATCCGGCGCCGCTGGCGGTCGTATTTCCCGGTCAGGTGCGCGAGGTGCAGCAGCTGGTTCGTTTCGCGGCTTCCGCCGGTATGGGCCTGGTGCCCTCAGGCGGCCGCACCGGGTTGAGTGGCGGTGCCGTCGCGGCGAACGGAGAACTGGTGGTTTCCTTCGACCGCATGCGCAAAATTCTCGATTTCAACCTCATTGATCGTTCGGTTACGGTGGAAGCCGGGGTCATCACTGCAAGCCTGCAGGCTTTTGCCCGCGAAAAAGGACTGTATTACCCGGTATCCTTTGCCGCCGAGGGGTCCAGCCAGATGGGCGGCAACATTGCCACCAACGCCGGCGGAATCCGTGTGCTGCGCTACGGCTTGACGCGTGAGTGGGTCAGCGGGCTGAAGGTGGTCACCGGCAGCGGTGAATTGCTGGACTGCAACCGTGGCCTGATCAAGAACGCCAGCGGCTTCGATCTGCGTCATCTGTTCATTGGCAGCGAGGGTTGCCTGGGCATGATCGTCGAGGCGACATTGCAACTTACCGATCCCCCTGCGCCGGGCAAGGTCATGCTCCTGGGCGTAAGCAGCCTGGATGCCCTGATGAAGGTTTTCGACGTGTTGCGTACCGGCCTGAAGCTGTCGGCGTTCGAATTTCTCACGGCGCGGGCGATGCATCATGTTTGCGCGGGCCAGGGCCTGTCAAAGCCACTGGACATCGAATGCCCCCTGTATGTGGTAACCGAGTTCGACTGCCCGGATGAAACGCAGGAAAGCATTGCGCTGGAGCGCTTTGGCGATTGCCTGGAGGAGGGCTGGCTGCTCGATGGCGTGATCAGTTCCAGCGCACGGCAGAATGCGGAACTGTGGCGTTACCGGGAAGGCATTTCTGAGTCCATTACCCGCTATCGCCCGTACAAGAACGATCTGTCAGTCCGCATCTCGCGGGTGCCGGAATTTCTCCAGCGCATGGAGACTTTGATGGACGAGATCTGTCCGGATTTCGAAGTCGTGTGGTACGGGCATATTGGCGATGGCAACCTGCACATGAACATCATTGGTCCGGAACATCTGGGCACGGCGGAATTCGAGGCGCGTTGTCACGACATCAGCGACCGGACCTATGCCTTGACTCAGGCGCTGGGCGGCAGCATTTCGGCGGAGCACGGCATTGGCATACTCAAACAACCCTGGCTGGACAAGGTCAGGTCACCTGGCGAAATTGTGGTCATGCAAGGCATCAAGCAGGTTTTAGACCCCGCCGGAATCATGAATCCAGGAAAGTTGCTGCCCTTGCGTGGCAGGTAATTGGTTTGAGCTAGAAATCCTGCAACTGAACCGTACCGATGCCCTTTTCTTCCAGCAGCAGGGGAATGTCATCGACCACCGGGTAAATGACTTTCCCATCCTCGGTAATGAGCGCTTCCTGCAGCTCCGCCGCCACCGTCTGACCGTGCACGTATTGCACCTTGCCGGACGCGATGGCCTGGTTCAGTTTCTCCAGACGTACGCGTTGCAGACGGTTCAATGGCACCTTGCTGACCGGGCAACACAGGATCTCAAGCAATTTCCCATCCACAGGCATTTGATTGTCCGTCTATTCAAACCGAGTGCCGTATTGTAGCCAATAAGGCGGCCAGAAGTCTGCGCCGTAGAAAGTATTCCTACTGCGAAAGCGTCACAGCGGTCCATTTTTCCGCTCTTTTTCGTCAAATAGCGGTGCTATTCTCCTCAAAACGGCGAAAAACTGTCCTCACTGTGTCACTTTCTCGCAACGGATATTTCTACGGCGCAGACTCCTGGCTGCTCACCCGGCAGCGGGGCTGCTACAATACGCGGCTTCATCATACGGGTCTTCGGGGTCAGGGAGTCTGCAAGTGGATACTGCATTACGGGTGGGCATCATCATGGGTTCCCAATCGGACTGGGATACGATGAAACACGCCGCTGAAACGCTGGAGCGTCTGGGCGTGGCCTACGAGACACGCGTGGTTTCCGCCCATCGCACACCGGATCTGATGTTTCAGTACGCCGAACAGGCCAAAGACCGGGGCTTGATGGTGATCATAGCCGGCGCCGGCGGCGCGGCGCATCTGCCGGGAATGGTGGCGGCCAAAACCGTCGTCCCGGTGCTGGGCGTGCCAATACAGTCCAGGGCGCTGAACGGGCTTGACTCACTGCTGTCGATTGCGCAAATGCCGGCGGGTATTCCAGTGGGAACCTTGGCCATCGGCATCGCCGGCGCCACCAATGCCGCCCTGCTGGCGGCCGCCATCGTCGGCAATGGCGATGCCGGTGTGCGCGCGGCGCTGGAGGACTACCGCAAAGAGCGGCGCGATGCCGTATTGGCCAACCCGGACCCTTCGCTGGTCTAGTGTTCTATAAGGAACGGATTGGTATTCTGGGCGGCGGGCAACTGGCGCGCATGATGGCGTTGGCCGGGATTCCGCTGGGCTTCGAATTTGTATTCCTCGATCCGTCCGCCAGCGCTTGTGCAGGCAGGCTTGGAACGTTGCGCCAGGCAGAATTTGCCGACGCCGATGCCGCACTGGCCCTCGCCGGCGAAGTCGATATAGCCACCTTTGATTTCGAGAATGTGCCGGCGCGCTCCGCCAGCGCGATCGCGGCTGTGCGGCCCTTTCACCCCGGGGTTGCAGCTTTGGAGACTTGCCAGGACCGGCTGCTGGAAAAACACTTGCTGACCGGCCTTGCGATCGCGGTGCCGGAATACCTGGCAGTGGATTCCCGCCCGGATTTGCTTGCAGCCGTTGATAAGCTTGGATTCCCTGCGGTCCTGAAAACCCGCAGGCTGGGCTATGACGGTAAGGGGCAGGCCATTCTGCGGCAGCCGGAAGACCTTGAGCCGGCATGGCAACGGTTGGGTCAGGCGGAACTGATTCTCGAAGCCTTTGTTCCCTTCGATGCTGAGTGCTCGCTGGTGGCGGTACGCGGTCATGGTGGCGAGGTTCGTTACTGGCCACTGATTCGCAATGTGCACGAGAACGGCATCCTGATGCTCAGTCAGCCCGGCGTGTTCAGTGCTGCGTTGCAAGAACAGGCGGAGCAGATTGCCACCCGGCTGCTCGGGCATTGGGATTATACCGGGGTCATGACGGTCGAATTCTTCATCTCCAATGGAGCTTTGCTGGTCAATGAAATCGCGCCGCGCGTGCATAACTCGGGACACTGGACCATCGATGCTGCCGTGACGTCTCAGTTTGAGAATCACCTGCGCGCAATCAGTGGATTGCCACTGGGCGAAACCTCGATGACTGCGTTCGCGCTGATGTTCAACTGGATTGGTGCATTGCCGGACAAAAAGCAATTGTTAAAGGTGCCCGGTCTGCAGTGGCACGAATACGGCAAGGAGGCCCGGCCAGGGCGCAAAATCGGGCACGCCACCGTGATTGCAACGGATCAGGCTGAACTGTTGCAACGCAGCGAGCAGATTGCCGGAATCCTGGGCCGCAACTGGGCCGGGTTGCTAACCCAAAGCGGCATGCCACACAAACCGTTTTAAGTCAGGGCTTCCACCAGGCCGGAGACGGTTGCCACGATTTCTTCTGCCTGCGCCTCATCGATCACCAGTGGCGGCAACAGGCGAATGACCTTGTGTTGGGTCACATTGATCAACAGGTTTTGCTGTAAGGCCAGTTCCTTGAGATGATCGACCTCCCGATCCAGTTCCAGGCCGATCATCAGCCCGCGGCCCCGAATTTCCACCACTGCCGGATGCCGTCCCAAGCGCTCGCGAAATGCGGTCAGTATGTTTGTCCCCATCTGCTCTGCCCGGGCTGCGAGCCCTTCTTGCTGCATCACATCCAGTACCGTACAGGCAGTACGACAGGCGAGCGGATTGCCGCCGAACGTCGAGCCGTGGCGCCCCGGCGTCAGCAAATCCGCGGCTTCACCGCGGGCCAGGCAGGCAGCGATCGGAAATCCGTTGGCGAGGGCTTTGGCGGTGGTGAGAATATCCGGCAGCGCGTCTTCATGCTGGTAAGCGTACCAGCGCCCGGTGCGGCACAAACCGCATTGAATCTCGTCGAAAATCAACAACCAGCCCTGTTGATCGCAGATGGCCCTTAGCGCTGACAGGTACCCCGCATGGGGCACGCGGATTCCGGCTTCGCCCTGGATCGGTTCGACCAGTACCGCCGCAATTTCGTTTGGCTGACCGGCAATTTTTTCTATCGCGCGCTGGTCATTGAAAGGCACCCGAACGAAACCGCCCACCAGGGGCTCGAAGCCGGCTTGCACTTTTCTGCTGCCGGTGGCGGAAAGCGCTGCCAGCGAACGCCCGTGAAAACTGTTCTCCATGACGATGACGCCCGGCAGATCGATGTCCCGTGCGTGACCCGCCAGCCGGACCATTTTCAGAGCGCATTCGATCGCCTCGGTGCCTGAGTTGGCGATGAAAGCGCGGTCGAGACCGGAAATTTCTGCCAGCCGTGTCGCCAGTTTTTCCTGCCAGGGAATGCGCGCCAGGTTTGCCGTGTGCATCAGCAACCGGGCTTGTTCACAAATGGCCGCGCTGACTTGCGGATGTGCGTGGCCCAGCGCAGTCACGCCCAGCCCGCTGATGGCGTCCAGGTAACGCCGGCCGTTTTCATCCCACAGCCAGGCCCCTTCCCCGCGCTCGAAGGCAACCGGCATACGGGCATAGGTATTCATCAGATGATCGTTCATGTGTTCTCCAACTGATAGTGCGCCACGACCTCCAGGCCTCAGAAACCGGTCAGGATTTTCCACCGGTTCACGATGGCGCAGAAAAGTGCGGCAGTTTTTTCGGTATCGTACACCGCAGAATGCGCCTCGGCTTCATTCCAATCCATTCCCGCGGACTGCACGGCCCGCGACAACACGGTCTGGCCAAATGCCAGGCCAGCGAGAGTAGCGGTGTCAAAGGAACTGAAAGGATGAAAAGGGCTGCGTTTGAAGTCGGTACGGGCAATAGTCGCATTCAAGAATGACAGGTCGAAAAATGCATTGTGGCCGACCAGGATGGCCCGTTGACATCCGGTGGCCCTGATTTCCTTGCGCACGGGTTGTGCGATACGGTTGAGCGCCTCTTTTTCCGGTACGGCCAGTCGCAGCGGGCTATCAAGCCGGATGCCGGTAATTTCCAACGACTTGGGGTCGATGTTGGCGCCGTCAAAAGGGTCGACGTGGACGGAAATGGTGTCAGCGATGAACAGGCGGCCAAAATCATCCATACGGACGATACAGGCGGCGATTTCCAGCAGTGCATCGGTTTGTGGATTGAAGCCGCCTGTTTCGACATCGACAACGACAGGCAGAAAACCCCTGAATCGATCTGCAATGCGCGGCATAATGTGCAAGTCCCTGCGTTTGAACCGCCGAGGATACGGTATTGGAAAAGGAATTGCCATGCGGTTATGGATGAGAAACCCGGATTTGCCGAAGTCTTTGCCTTGCAGACTGACGGTCAGCTTTTTGACCCTGCTGCTGTGGTCGTGGTGCGGCGTATTGGCGGCCCAGCAGTCATCCGAAAATGCGATATTCTGGCGCATCAGTCACGAAGGCCGCGATGCGGGTTTTTTACTTGGTACCATCCATAGTGAGGACCCTCGGGTACTTGATTTCACCGATACCTTCATGGGGCAACTCAAATCCTGTCAGGTGTTCGCGATGGAAATGGTGCCGGATTTACCCACTCTGGCGCGCCTCACCGATTATATGCAATACCCGGATGCGTCGACGCTGAAGCAAACCATCGGCCAGGATCGTTTCGACCGGGTCATGCAAGCGCTTTCCAGCTACCAGGTACCGGTAGACTGGAAGTCCAAAATGAAAGTCTGGGCGGTGATGATGACCTTGAGCGTACCGCCCCCTGAAACCGGCTTTTTCATGGATCTTTCACTTTCCTTGCGCGCCGCTGGCGCGGGATTGAAAGTGGAAGGTCTGGAAACGCTGGAGCAGCAATTGTCCTTTCTCGAGGACATGCCGATGGATTACCAACTGGTGTTGCTCGATCAGGCGCTCGCGGATTATCAGAGCGTCGGCGAAATTCATGCCCGCATGGTTGACGCCTATTTGCGTGATGACCTGTCTGTCTTGAGCCAATTGTCGGACGAACAGTTCACGCAGCTGGATTCAGCCATTGAAGAGTACTTCAGCAAACTCGGCATCAAGGCGCGGAATCGCCGCATGGTCGAACACCTGCTGCCCCTGTTGCAGGACTCTGAAGTGTTCGTCGCGATCGGCGCGCTCCACCTGGTGGGTCCGGACGGGGTGGTGGCTTTGTTACGCGGGCAGGGATACACCCTGACGCCGTTGCCGTTGCCGTTTGCACCTAGCAGCCTGTTCGGACTTAACATGATCTACTGCGGAAAAGTCGAATTTGGCCGTATTTCCCGCTCTTTTTCGTTAAATAGCGGTGCTATTCGCCTCAAAAGACCGAAAAATACGACTCAAATCGGCTTTCCCTCGCTACGATCGGTCAAGTCCGACAGGCAGCTAGCCTCTAGCGGAAAAATGCGGGAATGACTGCGCTGAGGATCGCCAACGCCAGGAACGTGATGCCCCAGGATGGTTCCAGGAACACGGTGGATACCGCCAGGACCAGGAAAGCCAAACCGGCGGCATTGGCATCGCCCAGGCGATCGTCCGCGCCCAGATGCCTGCCGGTCAGCTTCAATAGCAGATAATCGAGGCTGATCCTGCCGCCGCCGTGGAACACCAAAGGTAGCAGCATGATGATGAACAGGGCCGGAAGCTTGAAATTGCCGGCTCCATCGGCAGTGATTACATAACCCTTCCAAAGCGCCTCAAGGCTGTTCCACTGCGCCGGCCAGTGCACTGCTGCGGTCGCTACGGCAGTGATTACGATCAGCGAGATGGCTGCGAACCGGGTAAACAATCCAAACAGGATCAGTAATGAAAACACGAGTTCACCCCAGGTCGCAGCCAGCCAGTTGACATCCTGTGGCAGCACGCTGAACGGCCAGGGAAAACCCTTTTGCCAGTCTGCCCAGGGTATGTCTGCAAACCAGTTGCTGCCATGGAGCTTGGTCGTTCCGGACTCCCAGAATTCCCAGAACATGATCATGCGTAAGGCCAGTGGCCAGACGTAGTCGCCGGAAGCACGCAAGCGTGCACTCAAGGTGTCATAGAAATCCAGCATTGTGCTTCTTCTCCCAAGATATCAGCCACGCCCCGTTGCGGGACGGATGCCAAGCAGTACATCGCGGATACGCAGGTCATGCATCAGGTTTGCGCCGTTTTGAATCACGCTCGACGGTGTCGGATGCCCGATTCTGCGGGCTGTCAGTTCGAGTAATTGCTGGCCTGTCAGGTTGGGTCGTTCCTGCATCAGCGCCAGCAGAAGGCGCGTTACGTCATTGAGTTCCATGAACTTAACTGTATCCGCAAGAGTGCGGTAGACCAGCAGGTGGGTCATACGGGCCGGAGCCTGCTGTGGCTGAAACTCTTCACTGATGCGATGCACCGGGTAGTGGTAGCTTAAAGGCCAGGCCAGCGGCGATAACACAGGGACTCCTGCCAGCATGTCGCCATCGGCATCAACGTCCATTCCCTGCAATTCTGTCTGATCAATGGACAGGGCCCATTCCACCCATTCGTAGTGCGCCAGTTCCAGCAGGAACGGCGGGTCCCCGGGCCGTTGCTCGCGCTGCTGCTCGACATAACGCAGGAATTCCCTGGGCAGTTCCGGGAACAAAGGCGTGTGGGCACGGTGCTCACTATAGAAATCACGCACCAGACGGGACCAGCCCTGCGCGTCATGCAAACGGCGCAGCACCGGGAAATTACTCGCCAAAAGCCGGCTGATGTTGTTGAAGAACAAGTCCCGGTAGATTTGCATGCGCCGGTCTTCAATGCCTGCAGGCGCGGGCATGCCAGCGGGGTTTCTGATATGTCCTGCGAATGCGTTCTGCAGTTGCGCGAGACGCTCAGGCATGTTTGCGCCGCTCGTCCCGCGCTGGACTTGCCAGCCAGCGGTCCTGAATTTCAACGATGCGATTGACTTCGGCCAGGAGTTCGTCTGCAGGCGGCATATTGAAATCCCGTTCCAGCAAGGTTGGAAACACGCCAAATGCGCTGTAGGCGAGGTCGAGCAGGGACCACACATCGGCGATTACATCGGCCCCATGGGTGTCGACAATCAGGTCTTCGGCTTCGCAATAGTGGCCGGCAATATGGCCATAGGCGATTCTGTCCGCCGGCAGACCGCGCAAGAACTCAGCGGCATCGTAGCGGTGGTTGATGCTGTTGACGTAGACATTGTTTACATCCAGCAATAGGTCACAGTCTGCTTCCACGAGCACTGCATTGATAAAGTCCAATTCGCTCATCTCAGCGCCCGGTGCCGCATAGTAGGAGACGTTTTCCACTGCAATGCGGCGTTCCAGTATCTCCTGGACACGCCGGATACGGCCGGCGACGTGGATGATGGCCTCACCGGTAAATGGAATCGGCATCAGGTCGTACAGGTGCCCGCCGTCGGTGCAGTAACTGAGATGCTCGCTGTAACAGCGCACCTGGTGTTCATCGAGAAAGTGGTTAAGGCGGCGGAGAAAGGTTTCATCCAGTGGATCCGTACCTCCCAGAGACAGCGAAAGGCCATGGCATACAAACGGAAACCGTTGGGTGAATTCCCGTAACTGTTTACCCAGGCGTCCGCCTACATGGATCCAGTTTTCCGGCGCAACTTCCATGAAGGCCACGCCAGGCATGGGGTGAGCATGAAGCGGGCCCAGCAGGGCCCGCCTCAATCCGAGTCCAGCGCCCTGGACCGGATAATCCCTGCTCATGGGGAGCGGCCTTCCCACAGGTCCGGACCAAGTGCCACCATTCAGCCTTCTTCACCTTCGGCCGCTTCGGCTTTCTTTTCGCCGCAGCTGCCTTCTTCGCCTTTGGCTGCCATCGCTTTATGTTCGCCGCAGTTGCCTTCTTCACCCTTGGCTGCTTCTGCTTTGTGCTCGCCGCAGTTGCCTTCTTCACCCTTGGCTGCTTCTGCTTTGTGCTCGCCGCAGCTGCCTTCTTCACCTTTGGCTGCTTCGTCTTTAGCTGCAGCAGCTTTATCTTTGCCGCATTTGCCTTCGCCGCACTTGCCTTCGTGGTCCGTTGCCTCGCCAGCCAGCAGATAGCCGCTATCCAGGTCGGCTGCAGCAAACGGGTTGTCCGCGGCGCTCGCACTGGTAGAAATGAAAATCGATGTGGCGAACGCTACCCCTACGGCAGCAGCAACGGGCTTCATGATCATCTTCTTGTCCAACATTTGATAAAACCTCCACGATTGAAATGATGTGCGTTTGCTTGCGCCTGTTGTTTGTGCGCGGTCTATCCTGAACAACAGGCAGAGAATTCGCAACGAAAGCGTTGCAACATTGCCCGGAATTGCAAAGTGGTGTGCCGGACTTCGGGGCAGTAGACCGGTGACCGGGTGGGATTATTACAATTTCCCGGCACATTCGGTCGCTTGCAGGACAATACGAGCCAAAAACGCGTCCGGCGGACGCGGCTCAAGGCAGTAAATCGAGGGCTCCTCAAAGTAATCATCGCTGGGTCTTGCTTCGATAGCTGCACAAATCCCGCACGATACATTCCGGACAGGCGGGTTTCCTTGCTTTGCAGGTGTAGCGTCCGTGCAGAATGAGCCAATGATGTGCGTTCTGCAGGAATTCCGGCGGCACTGCCCGCAGTAGTTTCAGTTCCACTTCCAGCGGAGTTTTTCCCCTGGCCAGACCGGTACGATTGGCGACGCGGAAAATATGCGTGTCCACTGCGATGGTTGGTTCGCCAAATGCGGTATTGAGCACGACATTGGCTGTTTTGCGGCCAACACCCGGCAGCGATTCCAGCGCAGCCCGCTCACACGGCACGATGCCATCAAATTGCGATTCAAGCATTTGGCAGGTCTTGATGATGTTGGCGGCCTTGGTGTTGAACAATCCTATGGTGCGGATGTGGCGCTTCAGCCCCTTGACGCCCAACTTCAGGATTGCGGCCGGCGTGTTGGCCACCTTGAATAATTTGCTGGTCACCTTGTTGACACTCACGTCGGTGGCCTGGGCCGAAAGTATCACTGCGATCAGGAGTTCGAAGGGCGTTTTGTATTTGAGTTCCGTTGTCGGGGCCGGATCGATTGCCCGCAATCGGCTGAAAAATTCAATACGGTCGGAAGGCTTCATGCTGCGTTGGCTGCGGCACGGGATCTCTGCCTGCCGCTGGCGTACCGCTTGCCCGGACTGGCGCGAAGGCCGGTCAGCCAATTGCGGCCAGCAATTAACAGGCCCAGGCCGATGAACGCCCCGGGTGGCAATATGGCCAGCAGGAAGCCCGGATGATGCGGGATCACGGTCAGCCGCAGGGACTCGCCCCAGGCGCCAAACAGCAACCCGGCGTGGCTGAACAGGGTGCCACGCCCGACCAATTCCCGCAGAGCCCCCAGCAATACCAGGGTCAGACAAAAGCCCAGCCCGGTGGCGAAACCATCAACGACTGATGGCAAGGGTGCATTACGCGAGGCAAAAGCTTCCGCGCGGCCGATGATGGCGCAGTTGGTGACAATCAACGGTATGAAGATACCGAGCACCTGATACAGTTCGTACATCCACGCTTGCATCAATAACTGGATGGTGGTCACAACCGAGGCAATGATCACCACATAGGCCGGTATCCTGATTTCGGGGCGAAGAATTCCGCGCGCCATCGATACGGCCAGATTGGAAAACACCAGAGTCAAGGTCGTTGCGAGGCCAAGGCCAAGACCGTTCACAACGGTGCCGGTGACAGCCAGCAATGGGCACAAGCCCAACAGCACGACCAGGCCGGTGTTTTGCCGCCAAAAGCCGTCGAGAAAGATTTTCTGATAAGAATTCATCACAGGATTTCCCCGGTTTGCCGGGCGAATATTTTATCCTCATTGGCTGCATAGAATTCGAGCGCCATGCGCACGGCCTTGACCACTGCGCGTGGGGTTATGGTAGCCCCGGTGAACTGGTCAAAGACGCCACCGTCTCTTTTTACCGCCCACCCGGAACGGTTCGGATTGTGCAGGGAATGGCCGGAAAACCCAAGAATCCAGTCACTCTTGTTGCTGTCGATGGCGTCACCCAGACCGGGTGTCTCCTTGTGCGAGGTTACCCGGACACCGCTCAAGCTGCCGTCGGCGTTGATGCCGATGAGCAAGTGGATGTTGCCGTTGTAGCCTCCGGTGGCCACCAGCCTGAGCACAACCGCGACGGGCTGCGAGTGCATTCGCGCACGGTAGACAGTGACTGTTTGACCGCTGGGAAACCAGGTCTTGTCGGTCACAGCGTACTGGTCATCGTAGAGGACGTTATCGTATCGGTGCGGCTCGATAAGCTCGCCAAGTTGCTTCAGTACGGCACGGCGTTCCTGTTCCTGAATCCGGTGCCGCGTCACCTCGTTGACCCCGGCCAATAATGCAGTCCCGATTACGGCTACCAGGCCCAGGGCCAACGCACTGCGCCAGGCGCCACTGAGTTGGCCCTAATGTCCATAGATTCGGGGTCGCGTATAGCGGTCAATCAGGGGAGCGGCCATATTCATGATCAATACGGCGAAAGCGACGCCATCAGGGTAGCCGCCCCAGCGCCGGATCACCAGCGTCAATACGCCGACTCCCGTGCCAAAAAGCAACCGCCCGCGCGTGCTGGTACATCCACTGACCGGGTCGGTGGCGATAAAGAAGGCGCCGAACACCAGGGCCCCGGAGAAGACGTGTTGCAGCGGCGACGGACTGCTGCCGGGATCGGCCAGATAGGTCGCCAGGCCGAGCAGGATGACGCTGCCGATCATGGTCAGCGGCACATGCCATGAAATTACCCGGCGCCACAACAACCAGAGCCCGCCAATGGCATACCAATTGGCAATCCACTCCCAGCCACGACCGCCGAAATCGCCAAAAATGGCAGACTGCCTCGCCTCGAGGACGGTGTGGCCGCTTGCCACGCTGGTGCGAATGGTGTCCAGCGGCGTCGCCTGGGTTATAACGTCCCAATTCAAAGCGGATGGCAATTGGCCGCTGAATATGGCCGTCGCAGTGTCCATCAGACCAAGACTGAAGGGTGCAAGGGACAGCGGAGGAGTCCACTGGGTCAGGGCCTGGGGGAAACTGATTAGCGCCACCACGTACCCCACCATGGCTGGGTTGAACACGTTCTGGCCCAGACCACCGTACAGGTGCTTGGCCATCACGATGGCAAAAAACATGCCCAGACAACTGATCCACCAGGGAGCCAGCGGTGGCAGGCACAAGGCGAAAAGAACCGCGGTGACGAAAGCGCTGCAGTCCGTGAGGTACAAGGCCAGCGGCTGTCGTCTGATGATCAGCATCAGAGCTTCAAATGCCAGTGCAAAAGCAGCGGATAGCAGAATCTGTATCAGCATACCGGGCCCGAAAAGCCAGATGTAAGCGATGATCCCGGGGCACAAAGCGTACAAAACCTGCCGCATGACGCCGCCGACGGTGCTGCGGGGCGGAATATGCGGCGCGCCGCCAAGGTCGAATTTGCGGCTCATGTGCGCTCCGGCTTTTCCGCCTGGATTTCCTCGCTTGCACCGTTACCGGCGTCACGCGCCTGCACCCGGCTCAGGGTTGCCGCGATTTTGCGTTTCTTTCCCGCATCGCCCTTCAGAGCGAGTTTCTTTTCTTCCAGGCCCTGCCTGCGCTTGCGCTCAATCGTTTCCAGGCGCTCTTCGCGAGCCTCGAAGCGCTTGCGCGCCAACTCGGCCCGGGCGCGCCCGGCAGCCAGTGTGCGTAGCTCGGCTTTGCCGAAGCGGAACCACTCAGCCAGAGGGATGTGGCTGGGGCAAACCACATCACAACAACCGCATTCGATACACTCGCTGAGCCCGTATTCCGCGGCGTCGTCGAGCAGCTCATTGCGAACTTGCCAATGCAATGCCTGTGGCAAGAGCAATGCCGGGCAGACTCGGGCACACTCCCCACAGCGGATGCAGGGCAATTCATGTTGTTCTGAATGAATATCTGCGCCGGTCAACACCAGGATGCAGTTGGTCGCCTTGACCACCGGACTCTGGTCGGATGCCAGCGCATAACCCATCATGGGGCCGCCGATGATCAAACGTGAGGCATCTGCTGTGTAACCGCCACACAGGTCAATCAGATTGGCAATGGGCGTGCCGATGCGCGAGATCAGATTGCGCGGATTGGCTACGCCGTTGCCGGTCACTGTGACGATGCGTTCGAGCAGGGGTTTGCCTTCCACCACAGCTTCGGCAACCGCCGCCGCCGTGGCCACGTTCAGACACACCAGGCCAAGGTCCGTGGGTCTCTTGCCAGCCGGGACCTCAAGCCCCGTCAGCAACTGTATGAGCTGTTTCTCGCCGCCTTCGGGGTAGATGGTCGTGACTCTGATCAGGCGGATACTGGTGCTGCCAGAACGGGCAATGGCGGCGCCCAAGGTATCGAATACTTCGCCCATCTGGTCTTCGATGGCAATAATAACCTGCACTGCCTGGATGGCCCTCTGCAAAACCCGGGCGCCGGTTACGATTCTATCCGGGTGTTCACGCATCAACATTTCATCGCAGCTGATGTAGGGCTCGCATTCGGCGCCATTCAGAATCAGGGTATGAACAGGCCCGTTTCCCTCCGGTTCGAGTTTCTTGACGGTTGGGAATACGGCCCCGCCAAGGCCCACAATGCCGGATTGCTGGATGCGTTCGCGCAAAATTCCGCCGGCTTGTGATGACCAGTCGGACATTGGCTGCAACTCGATCCAGCGGTCAAGGCCATCGGGTTTGAGCACGATGCACATTCCTTCGGTGATGGAAGGGTGTGTGATGGACTGTCGTGCGATCGCTGTTACCGTGCCGGAAGTGGAAGCATGTACATAGCCGGTCACGGGATCATCGAATCGGGCGACAGGCTCGCCTTTGAGGACCCTCTGACCGGGCTTGACCAACGGTTCGGCTTCGCCTCCGGCATGCTGCATGAGTGGGATGAATAGCCGCGGAGGGATGGGCGAACGCTGCAATGGCAGCCGGCAGGAAATCTTCTTGTGATGACGCAGGCGCAGACCGCCATGAAAATGGTGCAACTTTTCGCCGGCCCTCCTGGCCTGCTCAATCAGGTTGTTGTGCATCATGGGCCGGATGTCGCTGCGCGGCTGGCAGGGAAAATCCTTGTCGCAGCCGCGGGTACAGGCGGCCGGGGCAGCCGCCGATGGCTGATCGGGGATGGCTCCGACACCATATCGATGCAATCGACCGGGCAAGGAGGCAGGCAGAGTTCGCAACCGGTGCATTCGGATGCAATAACGGTGTGCATCTGCTTGCTGGAGCCCAGTATGGCATCAACAGGGCAGGCCTGAATGCACAAGGTGCAGCCGATGCAAACCTGCTCATCGATGATCGCGACGGCGGGTTGTTTGACCTCACCGTTGTCCGGGTTCAGCGCCACCGGTTCACGGCCAAGCAGGTCGGCCAGCGCCCGGACACCGGCTTCACCGCCTGGAGGGCACTGGTTGATATCGGCCGCGCCGCAGGCAATGGCTTCGGCGTAGGGCCGGCAGCCGGGGTAGCCGCATTGCCCACACTGGGTTTGCGGCAGCAGGCGATCGATCTGCCCCACCACCGGGTCCGATTCGACTTGAAATCTTCGTGCTGCCCATCCCAGGCCCAGCCCGAATAAGGCGCCGAGAATGCTGATGGAAACGACGGCCCAGAGCATCTACAGCCTGGCCAGACCGGTGAATCCCATAAACGCGAGCGCCATCAAACCGGCTGTTATCAGTCCGATCGGAGCGCCACGAAAAGGCTGAGGCACATCGGCATGGGCGATACGCTCACGCATCGCAGCGAACATGACCAGTACCAGAGCAAAGCCGGTTGCTGCGCCGAAACCATAAAGGGCGGATTGCAACAGGTTGTGCTGCTCCTGCACATTCAATAGCGCGACACCAAGCACGGCGCAGTTGGTTGTTATCAAAGGCAGGAAAATGCCCAGAATGCGGAATAACAGCGGGCTGGTTTTGCGCATTACCATCTCGGTCAGTTGCACCGTTACCGCGATCACCAGTATGAAACTGATGGTGGACAGGTATTCAAGCGCCAGCGGTTGCAGCAGGTAGCGGTTGACCAGGTAACTCGAAGCTGAGGACAACGTTAGAACGAACATGGTCGCCACGCCCATGCCGATCGCGCCTTCCAGCTTGTTCGAGACACCCATGAACGGACACAAGCCGAGAAATCTGACCAGCACGAAATTGTTGGCCAGAACTGTGCTGACCAGGATCAGCAGGTATTGCGTCATTTGCCAGCCTCGATTTCGGAACTGGAGCAACAGCGGCCCCCGTAACGCCGCATGTTGTCAAGCCGCATGTTCAAGTCACACGCATGCCGGGTTGGGCGCCTTCATCGGGCGAGAGGATGAACAGATCGCCGCCGCCAGGTCCCGCTGCCAGCACCATGCCCTCCGATACTCCGAAGCGCATTTTACGCGGCTGCAAATTGGCTACCATGACGGTCAATCTGCCTTGCAGGTCTGCCGGATCGTAAGCCGACTTGATGCCGGCAAAAACCGTGCGGGTTTCATTGCCGATATCCAGTGTCAGTTTCAGCAGTTTGTCTGCTTCCGGCACCGCTTCAGCTTTGGTAATACGCGCGATGCGCAAATCGATCCGGCCAAATGCGTCGATGCCGATTTCATCTGCCAGGGGCGCAAATGCTTCCTGCTCGGCCGTTTCTGCCTCGGAGGCGCTTTGCATGGTTTGGCGGGAGTCGGCAATGATGGCTTCGATCTTGACCGGATCAATGCGTGTCAGCAGGGGCTCGAATGTGTTGATGTCCCGAGCCAGCAGCGGCTGGTCGATCGCCTGCCAGTCATCCAGAGTCAGGCCCAGGAATGCTTCCGCCCGTCTGGCGGTATGGGGCAGTACCGGCGCCAGATAGGTCATCAGCACCCGGAACAGGTTGATGCCCTGGGTGCAAATGCCATGGACTGCCTCTGCCTGCCCTTCCTGCTTGATGAGCTGCCAGGGTTTGGCTTCGTCGATGTAACGATTGGCTTCGTCCGCCAGCAGCATCACGCGGCGCATCGCCGACTGGTAATTTCTGCTTTCAAAATCGCTGGCGATGGTTTCGCGCTGCGCCACGAATGAGGCATAAAGTTCCGGCTGCGGCAGAGTGGCGGCCAGAGAATTGGCGAACTTGCGTTGGATGAAGCCGGCGCAGCGGCTGGCAATATTGATTACTTTGCCGACCAGATCCGCGTTGACCCGCTGCACGAAATCGCTCAGGTTAAGATCGATATCGCCGGTGCCCACGCCAAGCTTGGCGGCAAAGTAGTAGCGCAGGTAATCGGGTTCCAGGTGGTTCAGATAGGTGCGGGCGCGAATGAAAGTGCCGCGGGACTTGGACATCTTGGCGCCGTCGACCATCAAAAAGCCATGGGCGAAAACTGCTGTCGGCGTGCGGAATCCGGCGCCCATAAGCATGGCGGGCCAGAACAGGGTGTGGAAATAGACGATATCCTTGCCGATGAAATGATAGACCTCGGTGCTTGAGTCCGGTTTCCACCAATGGTCGAAATCCAGGCCTTCGCGCTCGCAAAGTTCCTGAAAACTGGAGATGTAAGCCATCGGTGCATCAACCCAGACGTAAAAGTACTTGTCCTTGGTCCCGGGGATGCGGAATCCAAAATAGGGGGCGTCACGGGAAATATCCCAGTCCCGCAGACCATCGGTAAACCATTCCTGCATCTTGTTTTCGATTTCGGGCTGAAGGGCACCGGAACTCATCCAGGCTTTAAGTGATTCTTCAAATGCCGACAGGCGTACGAAGAAGTGCTCGGATTCCTTCAGCACCGGAGTGGAACCACTGACGACGGAACGGGGGTTCAGCAGGTCGGTTGGGGCATACGTACTGCCGCAGGATTCGCAACTGTCCCCATATTGATCTTCAGTGCCGCATTTGGGGCAGGTGCCACGAATAAAGCGGTCCGGCAGGAACATGCCCTCCTGTTCATCATAGAACTGCATGATGTTTTTGCGTACCACGTAGCCGGCCGCATCCAGGCGCCCGTAAATCAATTCAACCAACCGGCGGTTGAATTCGTTGTGGGTGGAGGAGTAGTTGTCGAAACTGATGCCAAAATCACGAAAGTCGGTTTTGTGTTCTTCATTCATCTGGTCGATCAGTTCTTCCGGCGTTTTACCTTCCGACCTGGCCCACAACATCACCGGGGTGCCGTGCGCATCATCGGCCCAGGCGAAATAGCATTCGTGCCCCCGGGCGCGCTGAAACCGCGCCCAGATATCGGTCTGGATGTATTCCAGCATGTGCCCGATGTGGATCGCTCCATTGGCATAAGGCAATCCACTGGTTACCAGAATTTGTCGTTTGGAGTTCGCCATGGGTATGCTTGTTTTCGCCCTGTAAGGTCCTTAATGCTTAATTATGTCACGGCCACTGCTTTATCTGCACTCAAGTTCTTTTGCCCATGTCTTTGGAACCGTAAGTCGATACAATGCACGATCTCAACCAACACACTGACGGGAAGAATAGAACCTCATGTCCAGTTTGACCGAAGTAGATATCAAGGATTTGCTGTCGAAAGTTCAGGATCCCCATGGTAGCAAGGATATTGTCAGCCTCGGATGGCTGCGCGGTGTCGCCATCGACCAGGACCGGGTCAAGGTCGATCTGCGCGCCGGTTATCCCATCGAGGGGATACGCGATGAATTGTCCGCGGCCGTCCAGACCGCGCTCGAGTCGGACGCGCGCGTAGCCAAGGCGAGTGTCAACCTGACCTGGCGTGTATTTGCCCATCAGGTACAGGGTGAGCTGAAGCCAATGGAAGGGATCAGGAATATCATGGCGGTGGCGTCAGGTAAGGGCGGGGTAGGCAAATCGGCCACCTCGGTCAACCTGGCGCTGGCGCTGCAGGCAGACGGCGCTCGCGTTGGTATCCTCGATGCAGACATTTACGGCCCCAGCATACCCCGCATGCTGGGCATCTCCGGCAAGCCACAAACCGTGGGCAAGCGGATCGTTCCGATGCGGGCTTACGGTCTGCAGGTGATGTCCATCGGTTTTATGGTGGAAGAAGACACGCCGATGATCTGGCGTGGTCCCATGGTGACCTCGGCGCTGCAGCAGTTGTTGAACGAAACCAACTGGGAAAATCTGGATTACCTGGTGATCGATCTGCCGCCGGGTACTGGCGACATTCAGTTGACCCTGGCGCAGAAAGTGCCGGTCAGCGGCGTGGTGGTCGTCACCACGCCGCAGGACATTGCCTTGCTGGATGCCCGCAAGGCGGTGCAGATGTTTCGCAAGGTTGACGTGTCCGTGCTCGGCGTAATCGAAAACATGAGCACGCATATCTGCAGTCAATGTGGTTTTGAAGAAGCCATTTTTGGTTCCGGAGGCGGTGAGAAAATGTCGCAGGAGTACGATCTCCCGCTGCTGGGTCAGCTGCCTTTGGCAATGAGAATTCGGGCAGATCTCGACCGGGGGGTGCCCACGCTGATAGCGGAACCGGATGGGGAGATTTCATCCAGCTACCACGAATGCGCACGGAACATGGCGGCACTGCTTGCGCAGCAGTCCCGCAGCCTGGAGTTGAACTTGCCGCAAATCCAGTTGCAAAACCTCTAGCAGTCTGTCCGTGACCCGGGAAACCTGGTTGTTCCAACCATGTGGAGCGTGAATTGAGCATCAAGTCCGACCGCTGGATCCGCCAAATGGCGGAAACGCAGGCGATGATTGAACCGTTCGAACCCGCGCAGGTGCGGCTGGCAACGAACGGCGCAAAACTGATTTCCTATGGAACATCGAGTTACGGTTACGATGTTCGTTGCGCCCCGGAGTTCAAGATATTCACCAACATCAATTCGGTGATTGTCGACCCAAAGCAATTCGATGCCAGCAGCTTCGTCGATTTCAGCGGCGATGTCTGCGTTATTCCGCCTAACTCCTTTGCGCTCGCGCGGACGATTGAATATTTCCGCATACCGCGCACGGTTCTGACCATCTGCCTTGGCAAGTCCACCTATGCGCGCTGTGGCATCATCGTCAACGTCACGCCGCTTGAGCCGGAGTGGGAAGGGCATGTCACGCTGGAGTTTTCCAATACGACGCCTCTTCCGGCGAAGATTTATGCCAACGAAGGGGTAGCACAATTCCTTTTTTTTGAATCGGATGAACCCTGCGAACTTTCATACGCCGAGAGGGCGGGGAAATATCAGGGCCAGACGGGGAGTTACCTTGCCCAAGGCCTGAGCCCTCAGTCCTCAGCCGTCAGTCCCTGTGATTGGCGGCTGTTGGATCAGGGTTGCATAGGTCTGAAAGGTTTCTGATCCCCGCCGAATTTCCAGTTCCACCTTGGTGCCGGGTTTCGTGGATGCGACCGCCAGGTCCAATGCCTGACTGTCTTCAACGGCCTCGCCGTTCCAGCTGATGATCGCGTCGCCTTCGCGGATCCCTGCGTTCCACGCCGGCCCGCCGCGGATAACCTTTCTAACGTTGATTCCACCTGACTTGGTGCTGCCATCGGGTTGGGTGATCGGCTGCAAATTCGAAAACCACGTGCCCAGCCAGCCTCGGCGCACCGAGCCGTATTCGATGATTTGTTGCATCACGCCCTGCGCAATAGCCATTGGGATGGCGAAGCCGATGTTTTGAGCCCCTGAGCTGGCACTGAGGTTTCTGGTATTGATGCCAATCAGATCGCCCTCGGCATTGATCAGTGCTCCGCCACTATTCCCGGCGTTAATCGCCGCATCGGTTTGAATAAACCCCTCCGACGGTGATCCGATGTTATTGCGGCCCGTTGCACTGACAATACCCATCGTTACCGTGTGGCTCAGCCCCAGCGCATTACCGATTGCCAGCACGACATCACCGACACGGGGCGTCGTGTCTGCCGCGATTGGGGCGGCAGGCAAGCCAGTCAGGTCGATTTTCAGGACTGCCAAATCGGTCTCCGGGTCGGATCCCACCACCGCGGCACGAGCCATTCGCCCATCCCACAGGGCAATTTTTATGTTCTGCGCCTGGCTGATGACATGAAGATTGGTCAGAATATAACCGTCCTCGCTGACCAGCACGCCGGAACCCATGTCTCTTCGCATGCGGTAGAGGTAACGCCTGCCCAGGCGCTGCTGGATCTCCGGGCTTACCGGTTGCGGATCAAGGGAACTGGTATAGATGCTCACCACGGAAGGTGCTGCCCGGTTAACGGCATCGGCATAGGACGTAGGCGCCGCAGGTACCGCGGCGCCGTGTTGCATGGCGCTGCCATTGGCTTCGGGCATGGTGGCGGTGCGCTGGGCCAGTTGCGGGCCACAAATAGACCAAAACGAAGGCAATGGCCAATCCTGCGACCAATGCGCGAAAGATAAAGCCAATCAGTTCAGCAGTGTTTTTCATAGGGAAAAGTGAATTCTGCGAGTCCCTTCGACAACAGAATGTCAACTTTGTCCATTCTATCGGCAAATGCGTTGTTTCGCATGGGCGCTTTCGGATAAAATGATCCTTTTTACCGGCAGGAAAGGTTCCTTGCGCGGTTTATGCGTGCCGCTTCGATCGACGGGCGCCTGCTAACGGGCAATAAGACAACCTGTCAGACACAGAACAGACCCGACAGGGATTTTCCATCTGGAGAAATAGATGCCAACTGATGGCGTGAACAAAGGACGACGCCGGTTTCTGCTCGCCACGACCTCGGTTGTCGGTGCAGTCGGGGTCGGTTTCGCTGCAGTACCTTTCATCGAATCCTGGATGCCCAGCGCCAAAGCCCAGGCTGTGGGTGCGCCGGTACAAGTCAACTTCGGCGCTCTGGAACCAGGACAGGTCCTGAAAGTATTGTGGCGTGGCCAAACCATCGGTGTTTTGCGGCGCAAACAGGAAATACTGGATCTTTTGCCGGAATTGGACGACAGGCTGCGGGATCCGGAATCGAAGGAATCGGAACAGCCATCGTTCGCCCGCAATGAATATCGTTCACTGCGCCCGGAATACCTGGTCGTGAACATGATCTGCACACACCTGGGCTGCGTACCACGGGTGGTTCCCGAGGTAGGCCCCGAACCGTGGGATGAAAACTGGAAAGGCGGCTTTTTCTGTCCTTGCCACAAGTCCAGGTTCGACATGGCCGGCCGTGTCTTCAAGGGTGTGCCGGCCCCGACCAATCTGCGCATCCCACCGTACCATTTCATCGACGATGAGACGCTCCTGATCGGCGTCAATCCGGAAGGAGTAGCGTAATGGTCAAGCCTGCGAGCACATTGTCGAAGAAAGCCGGAGCATTCATGAACTGGATCGACGAGCGCCTGCCGGTCACCAGTTTCTACAACAATCACCTGGCCGAGTACTACGCACCGAAGAACTTCAATTTTTGGTATTACATGGGTTCACTGGCCCTGATGGTGCTGGTCATTCAGATTGTCACCGGCATCTTCCTGACGATGCACTACAAACCCGCCGCAGATCTGGCGTTCGCTTCGGTCGAATACATCATGCGGGACGTGAACTGGGGCTGGCTGATTCGCTACATGCACTCCACCGGCGCGTCATTTTTCTTCATCTTCGTTTACCTGCATATGTTTCGCGCATTGCTTTATGGCTCACACCGCAAGCCACGAGAGTTGCTGTGGATACTGGGAATGTTCATTTACATCGCGCTGATGGCCGAAGCGTTCATGGGGTATGTCCTGCCCTGGGGCCAAATGTCTTACTGGGGCGCGCAGGTCATCATCAACCTGTTCGGCGCCATACCCAGTATCGGCGGGCCGCTGACAGAGTGGATTCGGGGAGATTATTTTCTCTCGGATGCAACCCTGAACCGCTTTTTCGCACTGCACGTCATTGCGATCCCCCTGGGCTTGTTGTTGCTGGTGGTATTGCATCTGGCGGCGCTGCATCAAACCGGGTCCAATAACCCGGATGGTATCGAGATCAAAAAACTGAAGGACGACAAGGGTGTGCCTTTGGACGGCATACCGTTCCATCCGTACTACACGGTGAAAGATATATTCGGCGTGGCGGTGTTCCTGCTGATTTTCGCCTTTATCATTTTTTTCTGGCCGGAAGTAGGCGGCCTGTTCCTGGAACCGGACAATTTCATGCCGGCTGATCCGTTGGTCACGCCGGAGCACATCAAGCCAGTTTGGTATTTCACGCCTTTCTACGCGATTCTGAAAGCCGTTCCGGACAAACTGATGGGTGTGTTGCTGATGGGAACATCCGTGGTCATTCTGTTTTTCGCGCCCTGGCTGGATCGTTCGCCGGTCAAGTCTATCCGCTACCGCCCCATCCAGTACAAGATCATGCTTGGGCTGTTCGCCATTGCGTTCGTCCGCCTTGGCATGCTGGGCATGGCCGCAGGCACGCCGGCGCAGACCTGGGAGATGCGCGTCTGGACGTTCGTGTACTTTTCCTTTTTTGTCCTGCTCTTCTTTCTCAGTCCCAAGGAGCGGGCCAAGCCCGTACCCGAGCGGGTGACACACTGATGAAAAAGACTTTCTTACTCCTGAGCGTTTGTGTGTACGCGCTGTGTTTCTCGGCATGGACTGTGGCCAGCGGCAGTGAAGAAGAAACCGAACATGCCGGTGTCAACATTCGCGATCTGGCTTCCCTGCAGCGTGGGGCGAAGGTGTTCGTCAATTATTGCCTGTCTTGTCATAGTGCGAATTTCATGCGCTACCACCGCCTGGTGAAAGATCTCGATTTGAGCGAGGAATCGGTCATGAAGAACCTGGTGTTTTCCGATGCGAAAATCGGCGACCCCATGACCGTTGCCATGACCCCAAAACAGGGCCAACAGTGGCTGGGAAAGGCGCCACCGGATCTTTCTGTAATTGCCCGATCGCGCAGCACCGACTGGCTGTTTACCTACTTCAAGTCTTTTTACCAGGATGATTCGGGCAGATGGAACAATTTGAGTTTGCCGAACGTCGCCATGCCACACGTGCTGTGGAAGCTGCAGGGTATCCAGAAACCGGTTTACGTCAAACACGGCGATGACGATGTCATCGATCACCTGACACTGGCCTCACCCGGGCTGCAATCACCGGAAGAGTACGACGAAACCGCGCGTGATCTCGTTGCCTATCTGGCCTATATGAGTGAACCTTCCAAACTGCAGCGTAAGGGCATTGGTATTTGGGTGATGCTGTTCTTGACCGTCTTTGCGGCGCTCACATACGCGCTGAAAGCGGAGTACTGGCGCGACGTTCATTGACATAGCCGTACGGTTTTTTCAACGTGCGCCCTTAACCGCCGTACAGTAAATACAGGGAGAAATTTGTGGCAGTATCAGCTCGGGGCAGGTCAACCATGGCGCTGTATTCATCCGATACCGGCATGGAAAGCCATCGCGTGCGGTTTGTTCTCGCCGAGAAAGGCATCAATGTCGATATTGTCAATGTCAGTGAAGACGAATCTGCGGCTGAGGATCTGGCTGAGCTGAACCCATACAATCAGGCGCCGACGCTGGTCGATCGCGACCTCGTGCTCTACGATGCCGGCGTGATTAACGACTATCTGGATGAGCGCTACCCGCATCCGCCATTGATGCCGGTCGATCCCGTGTCCCGCGCGCAGTTGCGTCTGGTTCACTTCCGGGTGCTGCTTGACTGGTATGCAACGGCCCGGGAAATCGAAGCAAGCAGCGGCAAACGGGGTGAAAAACCACGCAAGCAACTCAAAGAGAGCCTCATTGGCAGCAATGACCTGTTCAAGATGTCCGACTTCGTGCTCAGCCCGGAGCTCACGCTGGTCGACTGCACACTTGGTCCCCTGATGTGGCGGTTGCCATACTACGGTATCAAGCTGGGCAAGCCGGGCGCCGCTGTCGAAACCTATGCCCAGCGTCTTTTTTCACGCACCTCATTCAAGGCGAGCCTGACGCAGGCAGAGCGTGACTTGTTGCTCAATCTTGCCTGAGGCCACTGCCCGGAATCCATGTCTGGTGAATTGACATCCAACCGCCCTTATCTCCTGCGGGCACTGTACGAATGGATTTCCGACAATCGGATGACCCCCCACATCCTTGTCGACGCCGCAGTTGAAGGCGTCGATGTACCGCAGCAGGCGGTGCAGAAAGGTAAAGTGATTCTGAACATCGCCCAGGCAGCAGTCCATGATCTGGAAATGGCCAATGAGTGGTTAAGTTTCAATGCCAGGTTTTCCGGACGCCGATACGAGGTCAAGGTGCCGCTGGAAGCGGTGCTCGCGATTTACGCCAAGGAAAACGGCCAGGGGATGATGTTTGCCCAGGAAGATGGCAGTTTGCCGCCGACCGATCCTGAACCGGGTCCCGGTGATGGTGATATCCGCAAACGCCATCTCAAACTGGTCAAATAAACCGGACGCTGCGAAACGTTTTCAGATTTCTTCGATGACCTGACCGGTGCTGGTGGGGATGATGACAGTAGTGGGATGGCCCGGGGTCACCAGCACCTTGCCACCTTTGCGTAAAATCCCCTCATACGCGAACTCAAAGCGATAACGCAGTCCATAGGACTTCCGCCGCTGTTCACCACCCAGTTGAATCGCATCGAGCACCACGGTGTCATCCATCAACAACAGACCGTGTTCGCGACAGGCCACCGTTGCCGCCTGACGGGCAAGCTCTTTGCCCTTGAGCAGGCGCCACCAGCAAAGCGCGGCGAAAATAAACAGGACAAACAACAGCAGGCCGGTCATCGCGCGCCCTTGCGCACGCTACTGAACAGCACGTTGACCGCGCCCGTCCCGCCATCCACTGGCCGGCAGGAGGCAAACGCGATTACAGTTGGATGTTTACGCAGCACGCTGTTGGTCATCATTTTCAGTTTCGGCAACCCCCTGGAACGCAGGCCCTTGCCGTGCACAATGCGCACGCAACCATAACCGCGCCGCCCCGCATCCGCCAGAAATTGCAGCAGGACCTCACGTGCGACGTTTTCACTCATTTGATGCAGATCAATGGAATCGGCGATGCTGAAATGGCCGCGCCGCAAACGCCGAATCAGGCGCTGGGGGTATCCCGGACGCAGATACAACAACTCCTCACCGGTTTCCAGACCGGCCGTCTCATCCGCCGGCTGGAGCAATTCCCCCAGAACCGATGCTTCATCCCGGCGCCTCTGTTCCGGTGTCGGGTCCGGCTTCCGAGCCTGGTGCGCATGTCGATTATCCGGCTTTAGTGGCTGAACGCCGGACATCGCCGCACGGAATTCGTCCTGATCCTTGCCGGTCAAGCTTTTTTCCCGATTTCATTTCGTTCACGTACAATATCATCTCTGCGACAGTTCCGTTCCGGAATCAACACATCGATACCCCGGAGCCGCAGGCGACCCGCCGACCCTGGTTGGGTAAGCGAGCGCAGCTTGCTGGACCAGAAGGGTCGTGCGCATAAATTCACGCAGTCGAGCGCAGCCGCCTTCCGCCGCAGGCGGGAGCAGGGAAGCGAGACGCCTTTCCAGGGGCACAGGTGCCTGTGACGTTACACGGTATGCATTTTTTGATCAGCAATGATGATGGGATTTCCGCTCGCGGAATTCAGGTTCTCTCGACCTGGATGAAAAAGCTTGGGCTTGTGACCATCGTCGCCCCGGACCAGAACCGCAGCGGCGCAAGCAATTCGCTCACCCTGGATGCACCGGTTCGCATCCGTGAGATTGGGGAGCGAACGTATCGCGTGCAGGGAACACCCACGGATTGTGTTCATATTGCGCTCACCGGTTTGCTCGAAAGCGATCCGGATATGGTGGTATCGGGCATCAATGCGGGCGCAAATCTCGGCGACGATGTCATTTATTCCGGAACCGTTGCGGCTGCCATGGAAGGCCGGTTCCTGGGGCGTCCGGCCATTGCGGTCTCGCTGGTGTTCGATGAAAAGCCCACCCATTACGAAACGGCTGCCCAGGCTGTGGTCCTTATAGTCGAACGCCTGTCTCAGGACCCATTGCCAGCCGATACCATTTTGAACATCAATGTTCCCGACACGCCGTGGCAGGATATTCGCGGCTTCGAGGTAACGCGTCTCGGCCACCGTCATCGCTCCGAGGCAACGGTACGCATGCTCGATCCACGCGGTCAGCCGATGTACTGGATCGGTCCGGCTGGTGCGGAGCAGGATGCCGGGCCGGGCACGGACTTCGATGCGGTGCGCAGAGGATATGTGTCGATTACCCCGATTCATGTGGATCTGACGCGCTTCAAGGCCTTGGAGCAGGTGGCACGCTGGGTGGCGGATATTTCCTTGACCGGCCTCAAGGCGGAAGAGACGGGCACATGATTCGACGGCATGATCTGAAGTCCGGGGCCAAGGGTATCGGTATGACTTCGCAGGGCACGCGCGACCGGCTGGTGCAAAGGTTGCGTGACCATGGGATTAGCGATGAGCGGGTGCTCGGCGCCATTGCGGCGGTCCCGCGTCACGAATTCGTCGATGAAGCATTGTCCAGCAGGGCCTATGAGGACACTGCTCTGCCGATCGGGCAAAGCCAGACGATTTCCCAACCCTGGATCGTAGCGCGTATGACCGAGGCAGTGCTGGATGGGGGTTCGCCTGACAAGATTCTGGAAATTGGAACGGGATCAGGCTATCAGGCCGCCATATTGGCCAGCCTGGTGTCGCAGGTGTTTACCGTGGAAAGAATCGAAGAATTACTTAAGTTGGCGCGCCGGCGGTTTCATCGTTTGCGCCTGAACAATATATACACACGACACGCTGACGGTCATCTTGGCTGGCCCAGCCAGGCGCCTTTTGACGGTATCGTTGTAACGGCTGCAGCCGCGGAGATTCCAGCCGAACTGCCGCAGCAACTCAAGGTGGGAGGGATACTGGTCATTCCCACAGAAAGGAACGGGGGTCAGCGCCTGTTGTCGATTCGCAGAACGGAGGCTGGATTGGAGGAAAAGGATCTTGGTGGTGTCATTTTTGTTCCCTTGCTCAATGGTCTCGACTGACCCATGTCCGGTCAGGGTGCCAGGCGCTGCCAGCTCAAATCGACTGTTGACCGCTCCTCGCCCTGCTGAGAGTGCCATATGAGGCGTGACATGACACTGGACTGGCGGCTGTGGCAGAGACTATATGACCGCGTCTTGTCATGGTCTGCGCATCGGCAAGCTCCCGTGATCCTTTCCCTGCTCAGTTTCGCGGAATCCAGTTTCTTTCCCGTGCCGCCCGATGTGATGCTGGCCCCGATGTGTCTGGCCCAGCCGAGGAAGGGTTGGCGATTTGCGTTGATTTGCACCGTCAGCTCGGTGCTCGGCGGCTTGTTAGGTTACTTCATTGGGCGCTGGGCTTTTGCGATCATAGAACCCTGGTTGCTGGCTTCTTCGTATGCCGGCGTGTTTCACCACGCGGTGGATGCATTTCGTACCTGGGGCGTGCTCTATATTCTGCTGGCCGGGTTCACGCCCGTTCCCTACAAGATATTTACCATCAGCGCCGGTGTCGTCGGCATGCCGTTTGCGCCTTTCCTGTTGGGCTCCATGTTGGGCAGAGGTGGGCGGTTTTTTCTCGTGGCCGGTATCATCCGCTTGCTCGGTGAAAAGGCTTCGGACCGGCTGCGATCATGGGTGGATATGGCAGGCTGGACGTTACTCACGCTGGCGCTGCTGGGCTTTTTGCTTTGGTGGTTCGGGAGTGCGTCATGACTCGGGCCTATCTGGTAATCCGCGATGATTGTTGCTGGCAAGCCTGCTTGGGTCCTGTGCAGGGCCGCCACCGGCGCCGGTCGAAGACCGCAGTGGGCACTCCGGGAATTATGAATTCACGCCTGACGGTCATTACCGGGTGCGTCGTGGTGACAGCCTGCATGCGATTGCGTTCAAATTTGGTTTGGACTGGCGCGAAATAGCTCGTTTGAATGGCATTTCCGCTCCGTATGTCATTCATCCCGACCAAATCTTGCGGCTGAGTTCCGCAACGCCCCGGAATGCCGCAGCGACAAGGCCTGCGGACCGGACAGGCGGTTCGTCCCCGGTGCGGATTTCGGCCGCTCCTGCGCCCGCCAGTACAACGACACATACCCTCGAAACTCAGAAACCCAAAGCAGGTTCGACCAGCCAGACAGCGCAGAATCAGCCCATGGACGAGCCCGCGAAACCACGCGCGGAACAGCCGCCCACAGCCCAGCCGGGCGCGGCGGCGAGCAAAGGAACACAAGCACCGGCGGGCAGCAGTTATTCAATCCCGGCCGGTGATCCCGCACGCTGGTTGTGGCCAACTGAAGGGAGGCTGCTCAGTACCTTTCAGCGCCACTGATCCGGCCCGCAAGGGCATTGATATTGGCGGACGGACCGGCCAGCCGGTAATGGCTTCGGCAGCTGGGCAGGTGGTCTACAGCGGCAGCGGACTGATTGGTTACGGTGAGTTGATCATTATCAAGCACAGCGACCGGATGCTCAGCGCCTACGCGCACAACAGTAAGCGCATGGTGAGCGAGGGACAGCAGGTCACCGCGGGCAGCCAGATCGCCGAGATGGGTACCAACGATCGCCACACCCCGCTGCTGCATTTCGAAATCCGGGTCAACGGCAGCCCTGAGGATCCGCTGAAGTATCTGCCGCGCAAGTAAGTCAACGAATGTTCCTCGCTTCCCTCGGCGGTCGTGTTCCCGCCTGCGGCTCCAGGCCGGCTTAAGTCCCGGGACTCGACTGTAGCCTGCATGTGCACAGTCGGGTTTGCCTTTCATTCACCTCTGCTGTGTCTGCGGCGCGGCCGAACGCAGGGTCAGGACCTGCAGACACCAGGCGCCAATTATGCTAGCTTAACCAGTCCATGCTGCCGCCCTTGCTTTTCGGTGGTGATCGATTTCGGGTCAATCAGCGACAGGACGGGCAGAACATTCGGCGCCTTGGCGGCGCAGGGAGTTGGAATGCGAGATGCCCGAGCCGGGCGCACGGATGTTCCCAGACTCCAAACTAACGACGTGGAACGGTGCACGTTGCCCCGGCTCAGGGGCGAGATCAATTCTGCCCAGCCGCCGTGTCCGCACGGTGATGTCACGCATCTCTATCTGAGCGAGATTGCCCGCACCCGGCTTCTGACCGCTGAAGAAGAAGTTCAACTGGCTCGCGCCGCCCGGCGCGGTTGCCTCGCCAGCCGTCAACGTATGATAGAAGCCAATCTGCGGCTGGTGGTAAAAGTTGCCAGAACGTATACCCACAGAGGCTTGCCGCTGCTGGACCTGGTAGAGGAAGGCAATCTGGGTTTGATTCGGGCGGTCGAAAAGTTCGATCCGGAACGAGGTTGCCGGTTTTCCACTTACGCAATGTGGTGGATAAGGCAGGCGGTTGAGCGCGCCCTGATGAATCAATGCAGAACGGTTCGCTTGCCGGTGCATGTGATTCGCGAACTGACCATTTATCTGCGGACCATGCGGCTGCTTGAGCAGAAATTACACAGAAAACCCACGGCGGAAGAACTGGCCGAAGCACTCGATGTCGATGCGCAGGCGGTGCTTGCCTTGTTCAAGCTGAGCGAAACCCGCGTATCAGCCGATGTGCCTTACGCCTCCGATTCCGAGGACCTGGTCCTGGACTCCATTGCGGATGAATATCAACGCAATCCTGAAGCGCAGTGCGCGGACATGGCGGCGGAGTCTGTGCTTGAGCATTGGTTGGAACAATTGGGCCGCCAGCAACGCGAAGTGGTTGAGCAACGTTATGGGCTACGTGGTCATGGCCGCCGCACGCTGGAACAGGTAGGCAGTACCATGGGCATTACCCGCGAACGCGTGCGGCAGATACAAATGACCGCCCTGGCCCGGTTGCGCGAGGTCTCTCGCAGCGAAGGTCACGCCGAAATTCCCTTCCTGGATGAATGCTGAGGAGCTGGCAAAGAGATATTTTCGTTATGCATCCACCGGCAATAGCGCGGCGACGACCTGGCGTGCCTCCAGCGCCAGGACGTTGAAGGTGCGGCAAGCCGCGTGCGTGGCCATCACTTCAATCCCAATACCGCGGCGATAAAACGCCATCATCAATTCTCCGGGCAGAAAGCGTTGCAGTGCGCCGGTTCCCAGAAGAACGATATCCGGAGCAAGATCAAACACCGGCTCGAACACGGATTCAGTGATATTTTCCATGCCCGTCACCGCCCAATCCGTGATCAGGCGATTGGCAGACAGAATCAAAGGCCCCTGGTACCAGTCGTCGGCAACGCGGATTCCTTCATCGGAAACGGCGCGAATGAACAAGTGACCTTCTGGTCTTTGTAATGTCAGGTCCATCGTCGAGGAGTGCTTTCAGGCTTTACCGGGCAGCGTGATAACCGGCTTTTTACTGTTGCGCCTGAAGAAACAGGCCATCTGCCCAATCGCCTGTACACATTCGGCATTGCAGCGGCTTCCGATTTCATCGATCCAGTCTTTCCTCACTGTCCTTTCTGCGCGCAATTTAACCTTGACCAGTTCGTGCTTGTCCAGGGCAACTTCGAGTTCCGCCATGACATTTGTATTCAGGCCTTTGTCCGCTACCGTAACGATCGCCTGAAGGTGATGGGCGAGTCCTTTGAGATAACGCTTTTGCTGGGTCGAAAGTGACATGCCCTGTTTCCTGGTGTGGCAAACTGGTGAACATCTCGCCTGCCTGGGCGCAGGCTGCGGGAAACTGAATTACTGGCGGCGAATTCTACCACGTGATGGAATATCACTGGTGTTCATGCGAGAGGCTCCTTGAGATGGCTTCCAGAAGCAAAAGCAGTAAGCGCTGGCTGACGGAGCATTTTGACGATCCCTACGTCAAGCGGGCGCAGAAATTGGGCTTACGTTCGCGTTCGGCGTTCAAATTGCTCGAACTCGATGAAAAGTACCATTTGATCAAGCCTGGCGCCTGTATCGTCGACCTCGGTTGCGCCCCCGGTGGCTGGAGCCAGATCGCAATGACACGAGCTGGCAAGGCCGGCCGTGTGATCGGTGTCGATATTCTGTCGATGGACCCGATCGAAGGCGTGGAATTCATCGAAGGTGATTTCACCGAGGATGAACCCTTGGCCCTGCTCGAGGCGGCATTGGCCGGAAAACAGGCCGATCTTGTGTTGTCCGACATGGCCCCCAATATGAGCGGTATGACTGCGACCGACCAGGCAAAGGCCATTTATCTGGCGGAATTGGCACTGGAGTTTGTGCGGTCGCATTTGAAACCAGGGGGCGATTTCCTGGTCAAGATGTTCCATGGGCAAGGATTTGACGCATATGTTGGGACAATCCGGACCCTGTTTGATAAGGTGATGGTACGCAAACCAGGCGCCTCGCGGCCACGCAGTCGTGAAGTTTATCTGCTGGCCCAGGGGCTTCGGGTCAAGTAAATTGCTAGCGGAAAGGAATGACACAGCGCTTATACGATTCCATTGAGAGGAAACTGATTTGAACGATCTTGCCAAGAATCTGCTTACCTGGGCGATCATCGCGATTGTTTTGGTGTCCATATTCAACCATTACGCCAGTGTCGGTACGGTGCCGGACGCTTTGTCCTATTCCCAGTTTCTGAGCAATGTCAGAAATGGCCAGGTGGCCCAGGTGCATGTTGAGAGCACACAGAGCGGTAACACGATTTCCGGACGGGGCACGGATGGCAAGGACTTCCACACTTTTGGCCCACCCGATCAAAAGCTCATCGACGACCTGGTGGAGAACAAGGTTGAAATCACTGCGGAACCGCCGGCGGAGCGGTCGGTGCTGGTCGATTTGATTCTCGGAGTGGCCCCGATACTGCTGCTGATTGGCGTCTGGGTGTACTTCATGCGTCAGATGCAAGGTGGAGGCGCCGGGCGCGGGGCGATGTCGTTTGGCAAGAGCAGGGCGAAGTTACAGGGTGAAGACCAGGTAAAAATTACCTTTGCCGATGTCGCCGGGGTCGAGGAAGCCAAGGATGAAGTCAGCGAGTTGGTCGAATTCCTGCGCAATCCGGGGAAATTTCAGAAACTCGGAGGCCACATTCCGCGAGGCGTGCTGATGGTGGGCGCGCCAGGCACCGGTAAAACCTTGCTGGCGAAAGCCATCGCCGGCGAAGCCAAGGTTCCGTTCTTTTCAATTTCCGGTTCGGATTTCGTTGAAATGTTCGTGGGCGTCGGTGCTTCCCGCGTGCGGGATATGTTCGATCAGGCCAAGAAACATGCCCCTTGCATCATTTTTATCGATGAGATCGACGCCGTCGGACGCCACCGTGGGGCCGGGCTGGGCGGCGGCCATGATGAACGCGAGCAAACGCTGAACCAGCTATTGGTCGAAATGGACGGATTCGAGGGCGGTGAAGGCGTCATCGTGATCGCGGCCACCAACCGGCCGGATGTGCTGGATCCGGCGCTGTTGCGGCCAGGCCGGTTCGACCGCCAGGTTTATGTGCCCTTGCCCGATATCCGGGGCCGTGAAGCAATACTGAAAGTGCACATGCGCAAAGTGCCGCTGAATGACGACGTGGTAGCCAAGGTCATTGCCCGCGGGACCCCGGGATTCTCTGGTGCGGACCTTGCCAACCTGGTCAATGAAGCAGCATTGTTTGCAGCGCGTGAAAACGCCAAATCGGTCAGCATGGATCACCTTGACCGCGCCAAAGACAAGATCATGATGGGTACGGAACGGCGCTCCATGGTGATGTCGGAGAAGGAAAAGAAACTGACCGCCTACCATGAAGCCGGACACGCCATTGTCGGGCGTCTGGTGCCGGAACACGATCCGGTTTACAAGATATCCATTATTCCGCGGGGCAGGGCGCTGGGCATTACCATGTTCTTGCCCGAGCAGGACAAGTACAGCATCTCGCGCAAGCAGCTCGAAAGCCAGCTTGCCAGCCTGTTTGGCGGGCGTGTTGCCGAAGAGATCGTGTTTGGGGCCGAGAACGTAACCACCGGTGCCTCCAACGATATCGAACGCGCGACGACCATAGCGCGCAATATGACCACCAAGTGGGGCCTGACCGAGGCCCTGGGTCCGCAAACCTATGCCGAAGAGGAGGACGAGGTGTTTCTCGGCCGCTCGGTGACACAGCACAAGCACGTATCGGATGATACGGCGCGTTTGATCGACATGGAAATTCGAACCATCATCGACACCGCCCACCTCACGGCGAAAAACCTGCTTGAAAGCCACATCGATCAGCTGCACCTGATGGCCAACGCCCTGATCAAATACGAATCCATCGACGGCAAACAGATTGACCAGATCATGGACGGCCACGAACCCGATCCGCCGGCGGGCTGGAACGACGTCGAACCGGAATCGAAAGCGGACAGCGCCAGCGATGAACGCGAATCCCGTTCGCCGCCTATTGGCGGACCGGCTGAGCAGGTGTAGCCCGGGTCTTTCGGGCTGTTTTCCCGATCGGCGACGGGCCGCCAGAGGCGCTGAGTGACACGGCAGGTTCCTGGCTTGCGGCCTGGTGCAATCGATTTCGCCGGCAAGATCAAAGCATGCAATCGCCCACTGGTCATGGGCGTTCTCAATATCACACCGGATTCCTTCGCCGACGGCGGGCGCTGGCTGAATAGCGGCGAGGCTGTGCGACATGCACACCGTATGGCCGCAGCCGGAGCCGACCTTATCGATATTGGGGGTGAGTCCACCAGGCCAGGAGCCGGAGCCGTTTCCACTGCCGAAGAGATTGACCGGGTAATACCGCTTATCGAGCGGCTGCACGATGAAATCGAAATTCCGCTTTCCATAGATACCAGCAAGCCTGAAGTCATGCGCGAAGCCGTGTGTGCTGGCGCGGGCATGATCAATGACGTTTATGCCTTGCAAAGAGAAGGCGCCATCGAAACTGCGGCACGGTTGCAAGTGCCGATCTGTTTGATGCATATGCTTGGCCGGCCACGCGACATGCAAGCCGCTCCGGCATATGTGGATGTGGTGGCGGAGGTTTCCGGGTTTCTTCTGTCACGCGTCGAAGCTTGCCGCGTGGCCGGAATTCCGGCCAGCGCCATTGTGCTGGACCCGGGTTTCGGGTTTGGCAAGACCTTACAGCACAATATCGACCTGTTTCATGCCATTCCCCGCATGTGTGCGCTGGGCTTCCCGCTGTTGGTCGGGGTATCGCGCAAATCCATGCTCGGAGCGATTACGGGGAAACCCGTGCAGGATCGGGTTTCCGCTTCCGTTACTGCCGCGGTACTGGCGGCCCGGTATGGCGCGTCGATTGTGCGCGTACACGATGTCGGTGAAACGCTCGATGCGCTCAATACAGCAGCGGTATTGGGGCCATCTGAAGAAAATCCTGCCCGGTTCGCGCCCAGGGGTTAAAATCACGCCATGAACAACAAGTATTTCGGTACGGACGGTGTGCGCGGCAGGGTGGGCGAACATCCGATTACCGCCGACTTCATGCTCAGATTGGGCCGGGCGGCGGGCGCTGTGTTGGCCAAGGGCGAAAAACAGTCTGTAGTCATTGGCAAGGACACCCGAATTTCAGGTTATATGTTCGAGTCCGCTCTGGAAGCCGGACTGGCGGCTGCCGGCGCCAATGTCTTCCTGCTGGGACCCATGCCCACACCCGCCGTGGCCTACCTGACACGCACCTTGTATGCCTGTGCCGGAATCGTCATTTCCGCGTCTCATAACCCCTACCTGGACAACGGCATCAAGTTTTTCTCTGCCAGTGGCGAGAAATTGCCCGATGCAGTCGAAACAGCCATTGAAGCGGCGCTGGATAAGCCGTTCACTACCGTTGACTCGGCCAAATTGGGCAAGGCTTCGCGCGTCGATGATGCGGCAGGCCGCTACATCGAATTTTGCAAAGGCACAACGCCGTTCGGAATGTCGCTGGGGGGACTCAAGGTCACTCTGGATTGCGCCAATGGAGCCACCTACAAGGTCGCACCTGCGGTGCTGCGCGAACTGGGCGCCAAGGTTCATTCGATAGCGGATGAACCCAACGGGATGAACATCAATGACCACTGTGGCTCCACGCAGCCGGAGCTGATGTGTGGTGAAGTGGTGCGCACTGGCTCGGATGTCGGTATCGCTCTGGATGGAGACGGCGACCGGGTGGTCATGGCGGACCATCAGGGCACGCTGGTGGATGGTGATGAGTTGCTCTACATCCTTGCCAGGGCGAGGCAACAGTCCGGAAATCTGGTCGGTGGTGTGGTCGGTACCGTGATGACCAATTTCGGCCTGGAACTGGCGCTGTCTTCCAGTGGCATTCCCTTCGAGCGCACCCCGGTTGGAGACCGTCATATACATCGCGCCCTGATTCGCAACGGCTGGAAATTGGGCGGTGAGGCCTCCGGGCATCTGCTTTGCCTTGACAGGACCAGCACGGGTGATGGCATCGTCATCGCACTACAGGTGCTCGAGGTCATGGTTCAAACCGGTAAAAGCCTGTCTGAGCTCAAGCAGGGCCTGCAAAAATTTCCGCAAACGATGATCAATATTCCGGTGGGCGTGAACGCTCAGAAAATGCTTTCAGAGTCCGGCCGGATTCGCGCTGCCGTGAAGGACATTGAAGCGGAATTGAACGGCATGGGCAGAGTCATTTTGCGCCCATCCGGTACTGAGCCCCTGATACGTGTGACCCTGGAAGGATCGGATTCAGTGCAGGTACAGCGGCTGGCGCAGCAGCTCGCCGACACGGTACGCGAAGAACTGCAGGGCTGAAGAACTTAGGTCTTCAACACCCCCAACTCCCGGCCCACTTTGCTGAAGGCCTCAACGGCCCGGCGCAGATGTTCCTCGCTGTGTGCCGCGGAAATCTGCACCCGAATGCGCGCTTCGCCCTTTGGCACCACCGGGTAAAAAAAGCCGATAACGTAAATACCCTCCTGTAACAAGCGGCGGGCGAATTCCTGAGCCAGGGGTGCATCGTAAAGCATGATCGGAACGATGGGGTGTTCACCCGGCTTGATGTCGAATCCGGCCTGAGTCATGGCGTTGCGAAAGTAGTGTGTATTCCGCTCCAGCCGATCACGCAGTTCGGTGGACGCGCTCAGCATTTCAAATACCCGGATCGAAGCGGCCACCAAGGGCGGCGGCAGCGTATTGGAGAACAGGTAAGGCCTTGAGCGCTGTCGCAACAGGTCAATAATGGATTGACGTCCGGTGGTAAAACCGCCGGAGCCGCCCCCCAGCGCCTTGCCCAACGTCGAAGTGAAAATGTCTACCTTGTCCAGCACCCCATGGAATTCAGCCGAACCCCGCCCGGTTTTGCCAATAAACCCGGTGGCGTGGCTGTCGTCGACCATCAGCAGTGCATCGTATTTTTCGGCCAGCGCTGCGATGCGATCCAATTTGGCGATGAATCCGTCCATGCTGAACACGCCATCGGTAGCAATCAATCGCGTGCGGGCAGTGCGGGTTTCCTGCAATATCGCCTCCAGCGCGGCCATGTCATTATTCGGATAACGCTGCCTTTGTGCTTTGCAAAGCCTGATGCCATCGATGATGGAGGCGTGGTTCAGGGCGTCCGAAATCACGACATCGTCGGCGTCAAGCAGGGTTTCGAACAGGCCGCCATTGGCATCGAAGCAGGAGGTATAAAGGATGCTGTCCTCGGTGCCGAAGAAAGCAGAAATGGTACGTTCCAATTGTTTGTGCAGGTCCTGCGTGCCACAAATGAAACGCACACTGGCCAATCCGAAACCGTGATCCTCCAGCGCCGCCTGTGCCGCTGCAATCACATCCGGGTGGTCGGCCAGGCCAAGGTAATTGTTGGCGCAGAAATTCAGTACTTCGGCACCGCCTTGCACCCGGATTTCCACGCCCTGGGGCGAGGTGATGATGCGTTCGTCCTTGTAAAGTCCAGCCACCCTGATCTCTTCGAGGGTGGCGCGAAAATGCTGCAGGGCCTGTTCGCTTGACATTGTTCACACTGCTCCTGTTTTTTACACACCGATTTGCAACGGAGTTTGGCTCGCTTCCCGCCTCGCTGAAAGTGCCAAATGATGCGTGAAAGGACCTTAGAGTGTATTCTACGCGGTCCCTGCAGGCTAGAAGGATCGTGGTTAAGAATTTGGGACAGCAATGAAAGGCAAGCTTTACATCAAAACGCATGGATGCCAAATGAACGAGTACGATTCCGCGAAAATGCGGGATGTATTGGGGGCGTCCCATGATCTTGAATTGACAAACCGGGAAGAAGAAGCCGATGTCATCCTGATCAATACCTGCTCCATTCGTGACAAGGCCCAGGAAAAAGTGTTTTCGCAGCTGGGCCGCTGGAAATTCCTGAAACAGCGCAAGCCGGCACTGGTCATCGGTGTCGGCGGTTGTGTTGCCAGTCAGGAAGGTTCGGCGATTTTTGACCGTGCGCCTTACGTCGATATGGTGTTCGGCCCGCAGACCTTGCATCGCCTGCCGGTGATGCTGGATGCGGTGCGCCAGACCGGACAGCACGCAATCGACATTTCGTTTCCGGAAGTGGAGAAGTTCGACAACTTGCCTGCGCCGGGCGCAGACGGTCCAACGGCATTCGTTTCAATCATGGAAGGTTGCAGCAAATACTGCACTTTTTGTGTCGTTCCCTACACACGGGGTGAGGAAGTCAGCCGGCCGTTCGATGACGTGATCGCCGAGTGTGCCATTCTCGCCGGTAAAGGCGTGCGTGAAATCAACCTGCTGGGCCAGAACGTGAATGCCTACCGGGGCATGATGCACGATGGCACGAGGGCGGACCTGGCGTTACTGATTCATTACGTGGCTGCGATTGAGGGCATAGAACGCATCCGCTTTACGACCTCTCACCCTGTCGAGTTTTCCGCCAGCCTGATCGATGCGTTTGGCGAAGTGCCGCAGCTGGCAAATTACCTGCACTTGCCGGTACAAAGCGGTTCCGACAGGGTGCTGGGCTTGATGAAACGGGGCCACACTGTGCTGGAATACAAACAGAAGATCCGGCGATTGCGTGAAAAACGCCCGGATATCAGCCTCTCTTCGGATTTTATCGTTGGTTTTCCCGGTGAAACCGAGCGCGATTTTGCGGATACACTCAGGTTGATTGAAGAACTTCAGTTCGATCAGAGCTTCAGTTTCATTTTCTCGCCAAGACCTGGAACACCCGCCGCCAGCCTGCCGGACGGGCTTCCGCTTGAGCTCAAGAAAGAGCGTCTGGCCAGGTTACAGGATCTGATCAGGCAGCAGGCTGATCGGATCAGTCTCGGGCATGCTTGATTCTGTTCAGCGCGTTCTGGTCGAAGGCCCCAGCAAGAAGAACGAAGCGCAGTTGGCGGGCAGGACCGAAAACAATCGCGTGGTCAATTTTGATGGTCATCCCAGGCTGATCGGCGAATTTGCCGATGTGCTGATCACCGAGGCGCTGAGTCATTCTTTGCGCGGCCGGGTGCTGGCCTCCACTTCAGAAGTTGCCGCTTTAGCCCATTCCGCCCGATGAGCGAACGCCAGACGCTTGAGTTGGAGCCTGCAGACGCCCTGCGGCTCGCCAATCTTTGCGGACAATTCGACGGCCACCTCAAACAGATAGAATCCCGGCTTGCCGTGGCAATTTATTGCCGGGGCAACCTGTTTACCATAGAAGGGGACGCCCAGTCTGCAAAGGTGGCGCGGCGCTTGCTGCAGGCTTTGTACCGCCTGACCGAATCGGAAGTGCTGACGCCAAGTCTCATCAATCTGCACTTGCAGGAATCCGGAATCACCGAGTTGGGTGCTGAAACTGCAACACCGGATGCGGCACAGGAAATCGGAATCAAGACCAAGCGCGGCGTCATTCGTGGGCGCGGTCCCAATCAGAAAAAATATCTGAAAAGCATTACTTCACATGCAATTACCTTTGGGGTCGGTCCAGCCGGCACCGGAAAGACGTTTCTGGCCGTTGCTTGCGCGGTGGGTGCGCTGCAGGAAGACAGCGTTCAGCGAATCGTGCTGGTACGACCGGCGGTCGAGGCCGGAGAGCGTCTCGGCTTTCTGCCCGGTGATATGGCACAAAAGGTCGATCCTTACCTGCGGCCTCTCTACGATGCGTTGTATGAGATGCTCGGGTTTGAACGGGTGGCGACCTTGATGGATCGAAACGTGATCGAAGTTGCACCATTGGCCTTTATGCGCGGGCGCACGCTGAATGATGCCTTTGTCATCCTCGATGAAGCGCAAAACACCACCCGCGAGCAGATGAAAATGTTTCTCACGCGGATTGGTTTCGGATCGACCGCAGTGGTCACCGGTGATATCACGCAGATTGATTTGCCCAACAAGCGCATGTCCGGTTTGAGGCACGCAATCGGGATTCTGCAGGATGTCAAAGGCATCAGCTTCTGCCATTTCTCCGCCGCCGACGTGGTGCGGCACCCCATGGTCCAGCATATCGTCGAGGCTTACGAGGCGGCGAAAAGGGAAGGCGATGACGATTGAGGTTGACGTGCAAAGAGCGTCCGTCTGCGATTTCATCCCGGGTAGCGCTGATTTTCAGACATGGGTTGAAGCAACCCTGTGCGATCGCGATCCAACTGCGCTGACCATACGTGTTGTGGACCGGGCAGAGAGCGCCGAACTCAACCAGCGCTTTCGCTCCAGGGAGGGGCCGACCAATGTGCTCTCCTTTGCAGCGGAACTGCCTCCTGAAATCGACATTCCGCTGCTGGGCGATGTCGTGATTTGTGCACCCCTGGTCGCGGAAGAAGCGCAGGCACAGGGCAAAGACTTACAGGCGCACTGGGCGCACCTGGTGATACATGGCGTGTTGCACTTGCTCGGATTTGATCATCACAACAAAACACAGGCGCGCGCTATGGAATCCCGTGAAATATCCTTGCTGGCGGCGCTTGGGTTTTCCGATCCTTATGCCTGATATGACTTGCCAATTGGCTAGCCCGCATGACTTTAGCGATCAAAAAAAACTGGAATACTATCCCCGGCGCCCCTATATTCGGCTTGACGCGAATGGCGTTGTCAGCTTTGACCCGGGTTTCCAGACAGCATTTTCTGTAAAGGGGGCCGGGTTTGCATCATGAGTGAAGACCAATCGGGCAACGGTTCCGGGCGAAAATCCTGGGTCGAGAAGATCGGCAAGGCGTTTTCCAATTTCCCCCGGAACCGCGAGGAACTGAAGGAATTCCTGCAAGAGACTTTCAATGAAGGGGTGTTGGATGCCGATGCGCTTGCAATGATGCGAGGCGCCCTGGACGTTGCGGAAATGCAGGTTCGTGACGCGATGATACCGCGCTCGCAAATGGTTGTGGTGCCCAACAATGGTGACATCCAGTCTTTTCTTCCCCGCATCATCGAATCGGGGCACTCGCGTTTTCCAGTGGTTGGCGAGGACAAGGACGAAGTCGTCGGCATCCTGTTGGCCAAGGATTTGTTGCCTTTTGTTGCCTCGGGCGGCGAAAAATTCGATTTGTCATGTGCTATCCGGCCCGCCATTCTCATTCCGGAGAGCAAGCGTTTGAACATGCTACTGCGGGATTTCCGCGCCAGCCGCAATCATATGGCCATCGTTATGGATGAATATGGCGGCGTTTCCGGTTTGATCACGATTGAAGATGTGCTGGAAGAAATCGTTGGCGATATCGATGACGAATACGACGAGCAAGAAGAGGCGCTGGTCGTTCGACTCGGTCCGAATCGCTTCCAGGTACAGGCATTGACGCCGATAGACGAACTGAATGAAGAAATCGGCAGTGATTTCGACGATGACGATTACGGCACCATAGGCGGCCTGTTGATGGCGGAGTTTGGCCGCGTGCCCGACTTTGATGACGTCGTGGTGTTGAATGGCCGTTGGGAATTCCGGGTCACACGGGCCGACAACCGTCGCATCATCACCCTTGAGCTGAATGTCCTTGCTTGATACGGCGCCCGGCCGCGGCAAGCATTCGGCGGCTGCATGGCTTCTTTGCCTCGGGTTGTTGCTTGCGCTGACCTGTTCCGAAGTGCAGGCCGTAGAAACTGCGCCACGCACCGAAGTCTGGCTGGTGACCTATGGACCCGGGCAGATTTACTGGCAACGATTCGGTCACAACGGAATCTGGATAAGAGATCCCGGCCTGGGCCTGGACCATGTTTTCAATTTTGGCTTTTTTGATTTCGAACAGAAAGGCTTTCTGTGGAATTTTCTGCAAGGTCATATGATGTATTTCTCCGCTGCACAGCCGGCGCAGCGGGAGTTCGCTCAATACATCAATGAAAATCGGTCCATTCGCGCGCAGCGCCTGGCGTTGACAGCGGAGCAAGCACTCAATCTGACCGATTACCTGGTCGAGGAAGTGCAACCGGCGAATCGAGAGTATCTCTACGATTATTACTTCAACAACTGCTCGACGCGGGTGCGGGATGCATTGGATATGGCGCTTGGCAAGGCGGTATATCGTACCTATGATCCGCAGGCGGCCGGGCAGAATCTGCGGGATCACACACGGCGGTTGACCATTGCGGACTACTGGTTGTATCTCGGGCTGGAATTGGCCCTGGGCTCGCCCGTCGATCGGCCGATCAGCCGCTGGGATGAGTTCTTTATTCCGGCAAAACTTGCCGAGGGTGTGGCACAAATGGGCGCAGCCCAGCAGGGAAATGCAAATCCGCTGGTGCTTGAAGACGTGATGCTATACGAATCCACCCAGCAAGGCCCGCCAGAGAAAACCGGCCAGTGGTGGCCTCGTTACCTTGCGCTTGCCCTGGTCGTGCTTGTTACGGCGAAACTGTCAAGCTGGCTGCTGCCCAGGCTGCAGCCGCTGTTGCTGGCCCGTTTCTGGCTGCTGATTTCCGGCTTGCTGGGCTTGGTCATGCTCTATTTATGGTTCTTCACGGATCACGATGTTGCCCGCAATAACCTCAATCTCGCGCTTTTCAATCCGTTATGGTTGCTGGGATGGGGTGGACGCCGCTGGTCTTTCGTCACGGCTTGCTTGCTGGTTGGCCTGGGCACGGCGGCGGTGCTGATGACACAACTGCCCCCGTATCAATATACCGCAGATGTGCTGGCCGCGTTCTTCCCGCTCAATCTCGCAGCCGCCTGGGTTTTGCTGCACGCCCATGCAAAATACAGGTCCGGGACTAGTTAAACCCCCAACTCTGACAGCAGTTCGGCTTGCTGTTCCTGCTGCAGCGGCGTTACCAACAGGTCCAGATTTCCTGCCAGGATCTCTTCCAGTTTGTACAGGGTCAGATTGATGCGGTGATCGCTGACCCGGCCCTGCGGAAAATTGTAGGTGCGAATGCGCTGGGAACGATCTCCACTGCCTACCTGCAAACGGCGAGACTCGGCAGTTTCAGAGGTCTGCCGGTCCTGCTCCTGTTCCAGCAGACGGGCCTGCAACAGTGATAATGCTCGTGCCTTGTTCTTGTGTTGGGAACGCTCTTGCTGACATTCGACCACGATCCCGCTGGGAATGTGGGTGATGCGGATGGCGGAATCGGTCTTGTTTACATGTTGACCACCGGCGCCTGATGAGCGGTAGGTATCTATGCGCAAGTCGCCGGGATTGATATCGATGGCCTCGATATCTTCGGTTTCCGGCAAAATCGCCACGGTACAGGCGGAGGTATGGATTCTGCCTTGAGACTCGGTTTCAGGTACCCGCTGCACCCGGTGCGTTCCGGACTCGAACTTCAGCCTGGAATATGCGCCCTGGCCCTCCATCAGAACGATGATTTCCTTGAATCCGCCATGTTCGCCATGGCTCTGACTGATGATGTCGATTTCCCAGCCTTTGCTTTCGGCATACTTCTGATACATGCGATAAAGGTCACCGGCGAACAATGCGGCTTCGTCGCCGCCCGTACCCGCCCTGATTTCCAGATAGATATTGCATTCATCATTCGGGTCTGTGGGCAGCAACAGATACTGAATTTCCTGTTCCAATTGCTCCGCCAATTTGCTCTTGATGCGTAATTCTTCCTCGGCCAGACGGCGCATTTCCGCGTCTGGTTCAGCCAGCATTTGGCGCGCTTCTGCAACAGCATCCTGGGTGGATTTCCAACGCCGCCAGGCAACGACCAGCGGTTCCACCTGTGCGTACTCGCGTGAAAGATCACGAAATCGGCCAGGCTCGGAAAACGCGTCGGGCTGAGCCAGCAGCAGTGCGATCTCCTCGTAGCGCTCGGCAACCTGGCGCAGGCGATCCTGAATGGACTCCCTCATTTCTCTTCCAGCTCTTCGGTGCTTCTGAATATCCAGTCCGCGGCCTTGAGAATCTCGTATTGCTGTTCTTCCGCTGCTTCTCGCAAACGTCGCGTGGGTTCGTGAAGAATTCGGTTGGTCAGCGTGTTGGCCATTTGCATCAGGATCTGTTCTGGATCCTGCCCCGCTTGCAAGCGTTTCAGCGCCTTCTCGACCAGCGCGGACTCGTGCTGATGCGACTGCGACCGTATCCGCTTCAGCGACCGGGCAGCGCGGATACCGTATAACCAGCGCATGAATGAAGCCACACTGAGTTCAACATCGCTGACCGCTGCCTCCGCGGCCGAGTGACGCTGCTGCATATTTTCATCTACGACCTGCTGCAGATCGTCAATGGTGAACAAATAAACATCATCGAGCCGCTCGACTTCGGGGTCGATATCACGTGGCACCGCTATATCCACCATGAACATGGGACGATGCCGCCTCTGCCGCAATGCCGATTTCACTGCAGCCTTGGTGATGATGGGCGTGGGACTGGCTGTTGAACTGATCAGAATATCCGCTCGCGGCAGCACTTCATCCAGTTTGTCGAGTGTCGTGGCCTTGGCATTCAGTTCCATGGCCAATTCCTCGGCCGCCTGCAGGCTTCGATTGACGATTTCGATGTGGGCGATACCCTGTTCGTGCAGGTGTTTGCCACACAAGCGGACCATTTCTCCTGCGCCAACCAGGACCACGTTTTGTTGCGCCAGGTCACCAAAAATCTGTTTGGCCAGTACGACCGTGGTGTAGGCAACGGAGACCGGATGAGACCCGATACCGGAATTGGTGCGAATGGCTTTCGCCGCGGCAAACGTATGCTGGAACAAACGGTCAAGAACCTTGCCGGCGCCCCCTGACTGCTGTGAAATTTGCCAGGCTTCCTTGATCTGGCCCAGAATTTGTGGTTCACCCAGCACCAGTGAGTCCAGACCCCCGGCGACCCGCATCAGGTGCCGCACCGCATCTTCGCCTGTGTGGCGATAAAAATGCGCATCGAGCTCACCTGGAGGAATCTCATGGATTTTGTGTATCCAGGGCAATAATTCTTCCTCGGCCTGGCCTGCACACAGGCAATAAATTTCAGTACGGTTGCAGGTTCCGAGGATGATTACTTCCTCAATTCCATCAAGATCCATCAACTGCCGGATACGCTCTGCATAGCCAAGACTGTTAATCGCAACTTTCTCCCGGATGTCTACCGGCGCAGTGTGGTGGCTAATACCAAGGGCGAGTAAAGGCATGGGGTCGCAAAGAGCTCAATCCGGTCGAAGATTCTGCGGCCGCAGTGGGGTAATATCAAGTTTGCGCCAATCAGGGACCCGGTGCGCGACAACCGCCGGGTCCTCTGTGCGAACAGTTGTTTGGTTCCGATGCAGCAAGCGCGTATCCTTTGGGCCCGAAATAGACAGGTATTGTTTCATGATTCGACACCTTATTGTTGTGACCTTGGTTCCACTCCTGCTGGCCGCGTGTGCCGGGCGCACCCCGCCAGCCAGTGAGACGCAGGTGTCGACCGCAACCGTTCAGTCACCGTCACCGCCGCCGGCACAGGCACAAACACCGGGCCAGGCACCTACGGACCCGGAAGTCATGTACCGTGTTTTTGCCGGCGAAGTGCGCGGCAATGAAGGTGATTTGCAAGGCGCGGTTGCCGAATACCTGCAAGCGGCCATGGAATCGGATGATCCTGCCATTGCGATGCGCGCTACACGTGTGGCTTTTGCGGCAGAAGCCTGGCAGCAGGCTTCCATGGCGGCCGATCGATGGACAGTACTCGATCCCGGGAATCTGGCTGCCCGGGAATCGGCAGCCGTGTCCATGTTGGCCACGATGGACTATGTGGGCGCAGAACTGCAGCTCAAGGAACTGTTGGCTTTGAACCCGGACAAGGATGCTGCATGGGCTCAGGTTTCCGCGCTGTTGGCGCAATCTGGCGACCCTGGTAAGGCCATCAAGGTATTGGATAACTTGCTCTCGGAGACGGGCGAGCAAGCCAGCGCGGCCGGGCTGTTGGCTCAGAGCCAACTGGCGGTTCGTGCCGAGCAATACGCCAGAGCCTATGAACTCGCGCGCGCAGCGGTGGAATTGCAGCCGAAGCGGATCGAATTCCTGGCCTGGGCGGGTCGTCTGGCCCTGGCCCAGGGCGATAAACAGGCGGGCATGGAGTTCATGCGCCGGGCATGGGAAGTTCAGCCGGACGACCATGACATGACGCTTGCTTATGCTGATTTGTTGGCACGTGACGGGCAGGCAGAAGCAGCGCGCAAGTTGACGCGCGAGATGACGCAAACGCCCGACGTCATGCTGACGCGCATATTGTTCGAGCTGGACGCAAAAAAACCCGGGGCCGCTCTTACTCTTTATGACGAATTCAGCAAGATGTCATTCGAGGACCCGAGAGAAAAGTCCTTTTACCAGGCACAGGCGGCGGAATCGCTGGATCTGATGCAGGATGCTATCGATTTTTACAGCCAGATCGAGGATGGCGAGTATTTCATTCAGGCGACAGCCAGACGCGCTGAATTGATGGCCATGCAAGGAGATCTGGCGGGGGCCAAAAGCACGCTCCAGATATTGCGCCAGCAGCCCGATGCATCGATCGTAGAGCAGTCCTGGCTGACAGAAGCGCGACTTTTGCAGCAAGCTGGAGACCGCGAAGGAGCCTTGCATTCTCTGGACCTCGCGCTCGAACAATTTGGCATGTCCGTACCCGTCCGCTACGCGCACGCACTGGTCGCGGCCGAATTGGGCCGTGTCGACCTTGCCGAGAAAGATTTGCGTTCGATCCTGGCCGAGCAGCCAGATAATGTGACGGCGCTCAATGCGCTCGGTTACACCCTTGCTGACCTGACCGATCGCTATGTCGAAGCGGAAGAACTGATCAAACGCGCCTACTCGCTGCAGCCCGATGACGCCTCGATCACCGATAGCATGGGTTGGGTAGCGTATCGCTTGGGCCGGCTCAGTGAAGCCGAGGAGTATCTGCGCAGGGCCTGGACCCTGGACAACAACCCGGAAATTGCGGCCCATCTGGGTGAAGTCCTGTGGCAGCAGGGAAAGCGCGACCCGGCCAGGGAAATTTGGCGCAAAGGTATGGCGATCGACAAAGAGAACAAGGCACTGATCAAGACCCTTGCGCGCCTGGAAGTAGAACTTTGATCCGGCGAGTTTTACCTGCGTTGATATTGGCAGGGTTTGCACTGACCGGGTGCGTTTCGGTGGGCACGCAGCCGGCGGAGAACCCAGCGTCTGCTCACGCCTATCAACTGCGGTTGGAACATTTGCAGCCGCTCGATCACTGGGCGCTGGACGGGCGGCTGGCCATCAGCGACGGGAAGGACGGCGGTAGCGGCAGTTTATCGTGGCTCAAGGATAAACAGATTACCCGGATATCGTTTCGAGGCACCTTGGGTAAAGGCGCCTGGCGATTGCAGGCCGATCCGGCAGGTGCCAGCCTGGAACTGGCTAACGGCGAGGTTCACTATGCACCCACGGTTGCGGAACTTGTGCTCCAGCAGGTGGGTTGGAAGGTGCCGGTAGATGCGCTCTCCTGGTGGATTAAAGGATTGGCCTATCCCGGCAAGTTCGAAAGCCGCGACCTGGACGACAAAGGCCGCCTCAAGAGTCTGCGCCAATTGGGATGGAACGTGGAGTTTGCCAATTACGCCGAGCCTGATGATTACTGGCTGCCGGCAAAACTCACGGCCAGACGCGGCGATTACCGCGTAAAAATGGTTGTGCGCACCTGGCACCTCGGAGCCGAGGATGCAGCGCTTGACTGAAGGTGTTCAGGTTTGCTGGCCGGCACCGGCCAAGCTCAATCTGTTTTTGCATGTAACCGGACGGCGGACGGATGGTTACCATGAGATTCAGACATTATTCCAGTTGATTGACCTTTGCGATGAACTGCAAATCGAAGTAACGGAGTCGGCAGAAATACGGCGGCCTGACGGGAACTATGGCGTCAGCGAGCAAGAGGATCTCGTTGTGCGTGCCGCGAAACGATTGCAGGCGGAAACCGGCGCCCGGCGTGGAGCCTGCATCAGGGTGAACAAGTGCATTCCGCCAGGGGCTGGTCTCGGCGGAGGCAGTTCGGATGCCGCCACCACTTTGTTGGTTCTCAATGACCTATGGCAATGCAAGCTCGGGCTTGACGATCTGGCTGAACTGGGGCTTGCCCTTGGAGCCGATATTCCACTTTTCATCCACGGGCGGACTGCGCTCGCATCCGGTATCGGGGAGCAGTTGTCGCCGGTGGATATGGGGTTGCGCCACTACGTGCTGGTATTCAATCAGCTTTGTATTTCGACTGCGGAGGTATTCCGGCATCCGCAGCTTCCCCGCCAGTCACCAATGATCACGCTTGCAAGCGCACTGGCGTGGGCTGGAAGAAATGATTGCGAGGCGGTGGTGTGCAAAATGTATCCGGAATTCGAGAGCCTGCTGGAGGAACTGAAAGATTGGGGTTCGCCTCACATGACCGGCACCGGCAGTTGTATTTTTTTACCAATGGCCGATGAAAAAGCAGCAATGGACGCGGCACATCAATTGAATTGCCGATATAATGTGCGCGCTGTTCGCGGCTTGGACCGGTCGCCCGTGCATGAAATGCTGGGTTTGACGGTTCAGCAGGATCGACTACTAAGTCCGACAGGCCTCCTGGGCGTATAGGTGCAGTTTCAGTCAACTGGGACGTCGCCAAGTGGTAAGGCACGGGGTTTTGATCCCCGCATTCGCAGGTTCGAATCCTGCCGTCCCAGCCACTGACTAGGGCCTGTTAACAGGCCCTAATTAGGAAAGCCTTGGGAATCATTGGTTTTGACCAATATGTGCAACGAATTCTGAATCAGAAAAGCGCGTTCCAGACCCCGCTCTCAGCCAATTCCGGAATGTAGAAATGAACGACCAGGGGAGACAGCAAGTGGCCACACCATCACTGATGATTTTCTCGGGAAACGCCAACCTGGAATTGTCCAATGACATCGCCCGTGAACTGAATGTGGCCATGGGCAAGGCTGTCGTGGGGCGTTTCAGTGACGGCGAAGTCATGGTCGAAGTGATGGAGAACGTGCGTGGGCGCGATGTCTATGTGATTCAGCCCACTTGTGCACCTACGGCAGACAATTTCATGGAATTGCTGGTGATGATAGATGCGCTCAAGCGCGCATCCGCGTCACGGGTCACCGCAGTCATCCCCTATTTTGGCTATGCACGTCAGGACCGGCGGCCGCGTTCCGCGCGGGTTCCAATCACCGCCAAGGTAGCGGCCAAGATGATATCCACCGTGGGTACGGACCGCGTGGTGACGATCGATCTTCATGCCGACCAGATCCAGGGATTTTTCGACATCCCGGTGGACAATGTCTACGCCTCGCCGTTGACACTGGCGGATATCTGGCAGCGGCAGTCCCATGACAATATCATCGTTATTTCTCCGGATGTGGGCGGCGTGCTGCGCGCCCGGGCGGTCGCAAAACGGCTTGATGCCGAACTGGCGATTATCGACAAACGCCGGCCGCGCGCCAATGTTGCTACCGTGATGAATATCATCGGCGATGTTCGCGACAAGTGCTGCGTGCTTGTGGATGACATGGTGGACACGGCCGGCACTTTGTGTTCTGCGGCGGCAGCTTTGAAAGGCAAGGGCGCCAGCAAGGTCGTCGCATATTGCGTGCACCCGGTGCTTTCCGGTCCGGCGGTGGACAATATCAACCAGTCCGAACTTGACGAACTTGTGGTAACCGACACCATTCCATTAAGCGCAGCAGCCCGGGAGTGCAGCAAAATCAGACAGTTGAGTGTTGCGCAAATGATGGCTGAAACCATTCGCCGCATGTCGCAGGGCGAATCGGTCAGTTCGATGTATGTGGATTGATCGGCCCCAGCGTAAAACTACTTCCGCCCCCAGACTCCCTGCGTTACAATGTCCGGCTGTTTTGGGTGCCAGACCTGGTCGCGGGGCTGGCAATTTCGCCTTGGTTGGCCCATTTCCGTCTTGCGGCGGATAATCAAACAAGAGGTTAGTCATGTCAGTACATCACACCATCGTCGCGGAATTCCGTGAGGACGTGGGGAAAGGTGCGAGCCGCCGCCTGCGTAACGAGGGAAAGGTTCCTGCGATTATTTATGGAGGTCACCGGGATCCGGTGGCGCTTACCTTGGCGCAAACCGCTTTGCTGCGTGCCGCGGAACAGGAATCGTTTTACGCCAGCATCATTGAAATCCGGGTTGGTGAAGACATCAGCCAGCAGGCAGTCGTGCGTGATATGCACCGGCATCCTTTCAAACCCATCATCATGCATGTCGACTTCATGCGCGTGTCAGCGGGTGAGGTTCTGACCATTGCAGTGCCGATTCACTTTATTGGCGAGGATAGCTCTCCGGCGGGCAAAGCGTCCGGCGTGGTGATCCAGCATCACATGACAGATGTCGAGATTGAAGCTTTACCCCAGGATTTGCCCGAGTTCCTGTCGGTCGATCTTTCCCAGATGGGGGTAGGTGATTCGGTCATGTTGTCCGACATCCTCTTACCGGAGGGTGTTTCCATTCCGGCCCTGGAGACGGGAGATGAGCATGATGCGGTCGTGGCCAATGCCATTCACGTGAAGGAATCTCAGGGCACCGACGAAGACGTAGAAGAAATTGCACCGGCCGATGAAGCTGAAGAGCCTGAAACTGATGAGGAAAGCGATTCCGAGGCTACCGATGAGAAAGGCGACGATTAGGCTGCACCCGGCACGTGCTCAACGGCTAGCGCATTGTCCGGATTGTTCCTGATTGCCGGCCTGGGCAATCCGGGCGCCGAGTATGCTGAAACCCGGCACAATGCCGGGTTTTGGTTTTTGGACGCTTTGGCGCAACGTAATCATGTAATTTTTCGCTTGCAAGGCAAGCTCCACGCCCGCACCGCCAGGCTTTCACTGCACGGTAAAGACTGTATTCTGATCAGGCCAACCACCTTCATGAATCATAGCGGGCAGGCGATTCGCGCTGTCATGGATTATTTCCAGATCTGTGCGGCTAACGTATTGATTGCCTACGATGAACTTGATCTTCCCACCGGGGTGAGCCGCCTCAAAAGCGGCGGTGGGCATGGCGGGCACAATGGACTGCGGGATATATTTCGGCACCTTGAAGACCACGCGTTCTTGCGTTTACGCATCGGCATTGGCCATCCCGGCAACAAAGACGCCGTGACCAATTACGTGCTGGGCAGGCCTGCGGCGGACGAAGAAAGGCTGATACGGGATGCGATTGACGAGGCGATAGCGGTTCTGCCGGATGTCATTTGCGGTCACTTGCCTGCAGCGATGAAGTCCTTGCACACACCGGAAAATGATTCCTGAGCCGTCATATCAGATCATTCGGGTGCAAGGCGGTGATGACAGGAACACAGGTTTGACCCTCTTTCAGCAGTCATAGCAGCTTGGAAAACATTCATGGGCTTTAAATGCGGTATTGTCGGCTTGCCCAATGTGGGCAAATCAACCTTGTTCAATTCGCTGACGCTGGCAGGTATTGCGGCGGAAAACTATCCCTTTTGCACCATTGATCCCAACGTCGGCGTCGTCGCGGTTCCGGATCCTCGTCTGCAACGGTTGGCGGATATCGTTCAACCTCAGAAAATTGTGCCCACAACCCTGGAATTCGTTGATATCGCGGGTTTGGTTGCGGGCGCGTCACAGGGTGAAGGCCTTGGCAATCAATTCCTCGCCCACATTCGTGAAACGGACGCTATTGCGCACGTCGTGCGGTGTTTCGAAAATGACGACGTGGTTCACGTTTCCGGACGTGTCGACCCCTTGGCGGACATTGCCGTAATCAATACCGAGCTTGGGCTGGCCGATCTGGATACAACCGAGCGGGCCATGCAACGTATTGAAAAACTTGCCAAAGCAAACCCGAAAGAAGCGAAAATCCGGCAGGATATTCTGCAACGCCTTTACCAGGTATTGGACCAGGGACTACCTGCCAGAAGCTTGCAGTGCACGTCCGCGGAAAAACAGGCAATTGAAGATCTTCATTTGATTACCATGAAACCGGTGATGTATGTCGCCAACGTTGCGGAAGGATCGTTGGAGGCTAACCCCTGGTTGGACCAGTTACGGATGGCGGCGGCGCAGGAAGGGGCGGAGGTGCTCCCGCTGTGCGCGGGAATTGAAGCCGAAATTGCCCAATTGGACGACGCTGATCGCAAGGCTTTCCTGCAGGAAATGGGGCTGGAGGAATCCGGCCTGGACCAGGTGGTTAGAGCCGGCTACCTGCTGTTGCACTTGCTCACATTTTTTACCGCCGGCAAAAAGGAAGTCAAGGCCTGGACCATCCGTTCCGGCGCCACCGCGCCACAAGCGGCCGGGCGGATACATACCGATTTCGAAAAAGGGTTCATTCGAGCCGAGGTTATCGCATTCGATGAATTCGTCGCTTTGGGTGGTGAACAAGGGGCGAAAGAAGCCGGAAGGTTGCATTTGGAAGGCAAAAACTACATTGTAAATGAAGGTGATGTCATGCATTTCCGGTTCAATGTCTGACCCCGGGGGACCAATGGCGGCAGCGGGAACCGTTTGAGGCCGTGTAACGGACCTTCGCCGGCACCGAAGTAAAAAAAACTTTGCACGTCATCACTTTTGCGCTATAAGCAGTGCAGAATTTCCGGTGAAGGGAGTCGGGGGACTACGGGAATGCCACGTACGAAGAAAAAGGTAGCCGATAATTCAAAAACATTGCCTAAAGGCAGGCCGGCAAAGGACTCAGTTGAGTCCAAAGAGCCGCCCCGGGCCCCGAGTGTTTCCTCTTCAAGGCCAAACCAGAACAAAAACGGCCAGCGAAAACGGGGATGGCGCGACATCGAAGCCATCAGCGAGCGTGCGCGCCTGAAGAAGATGCTGGTCGATATCTGGCATGAGGACATCGAACTCGATGAAGATATTTTTGGCGAATCCGATCACCTGTCCGGGTACTATGCCGATATAGAAGACGAAGAAGAAGAAATTGAAATAGATGACGACCTGCTGGACGACGACGAAGATTTCGACGAAAAAGAAGAGTAATCGTGGTGAAGCTCTGATCATTTCTGTCTTGACACCCCGAGGATCGTAAGCGAGAATGCACGGCTAGCCTGAGAAGATTCAGGGCGAGTCGTTGCGATTTTTTTTCGGCTGAAAAACCTTAAACTGGCATGACCGGGGTGGCGCGAAGGTTCGATATTCCTGAAGCGGAATCAAGGTACCGGAGGGGTACTCAAGCGGTCAACGAGGGCAGACTGTAAATCTGCTGGCTACGCCTACGTAGGTTCGAATCCTACCCCCTCCACCATACTTTTGAATTTGGGGCCGGGATAGTGATGAGTTGCAGTAGCCGGGCGGGTGTAGTTCAAGGGCAGAACCTCAGCCTTCCAAGCTGATGATGTGGGTTCGATTCCCATCACCCGCTCCATAGAAAGAGCTGAGCTCTGGTGAAACAGATATGGCCCGCATAGCTCAGGTGGTAGAGCACTCCCTTGGTAAGGGAGAGGTCACTGGTTCGAGTCCAGTTGCGGGCACCATGGATTGATGAAACGTTGACTGCATATTTCGGAGAACGGCATGTCAAAAGCAAAATTTGAACGTACGAAGCCCCATGTAAACGTGGGCACGATTGGTCATGTGGACCATGGCAAGACGACGCTGACTGCGGCGATGACGAAGGTGTGTGCGGAATTGCGTGGCGGAGAGTTCAAGGCCTTCGACCAGATTGACAATGCGCCGGAAGAGCGCGCGCGGGGCATTACCATTGCCACGGCGCACGTGGAATATGAGTCGGAGAAGCGGCATTACGCGCACGTGGATTGCCCGGGACACGCGGATTATGTGAAGAACATGATCACGGGTGCGGCGCAGATGGACGGAGCGATTCTGGTGGTGTCGGCGGCGGACGGCCCGATGCCGCAGACGCGCGAGCATATTTTGCTGGCACGGCAGGTGGGCGTGCCGTACATCCTGGTCTACCTGAACAAGGCGGACATGGTGGACGATGCGGAGTTGCTGGAGTTGGTGGAGCTGGAAGTACGCGAGTTGCTGTCTTCGTATGATTTTCCGGGTGATGACACGCCGATTGTGACGGGTTCTGCGCTGAAGGCGCTGGAAGGAGACACCTCGGACATTGGGGTGCCGTCGGTAGTGAAGTTGCTGGAAGAGATGGATAGCTACATACCGGAGCCGGTGCGGGTGCTGGACAAGCCGTTTTTGCTGCCGATCGAGGATGTGTTCTCGATTTCCGGCCGCGGCACGGTGGTGACGGGCCGGGTGGAGCGCGGTGTGATCAAGGTCGGCGAGGAAGTGGAGATTGTCGGCATTCACGCGACGACGAAGACGGTGTGCACGGGAGTGGAGATGTTCCGCAAGCTGCTGGATGAAGGGCGCGCGGGGGATAACGTGGGTGTGTTGCTGCGCGGCACCAAGCGTGATGAGGTGGAGCGCGGCCAGGTACTGGCGCATCCGGGATCGATTACGCCGCACACGAAGTTCGAGGCGGAGGTGTACATTCTGTCGAAGGACGAGGGTGGACGTCATACGCCGTTTTTCAAGGGCTACCGGCCGCAGTTTTATTTCCGCACCACGGATGTCACGGGTGCGTGCGAATTGCCGGAAGGTGTCGAGATGGTGATGCCGGGTGACAACGTGCAGATGCAGGTGACGTTGATTGCACCGATTGCGATGGAAGAAGGGCTGCGATTTGCGATACGCGAAGGCGGCCGGACGGTGGGTGCGGGCGTAGTAGCCAAGATCCACGAGTAAAGCTTTTTAAAAAGTGTTAGGCCAGTAGCTCAATTGGCAGAGCGGCGGTCTCCAAAACCGCAGGTTGGGGGTTCGATTCCCTCCTGGCCTGCCAGCAACAGGATTACGGGGAAGCTTGAAAGCCGGACCATGAGTACCAAAGCGGAAACAGGCAAGACCCCATGGCTCAACACCTTTTTGTTGACGATTGCGGTCGCGCTGCTATTGGGCGGCACTGCCGCCTACTATTACTTCCAGGATCTGGTGATCACGCCGATCCGGGTGGTGGGCTTGATCGTAATCGCTTTTGTTGCGGCATTTATTGCGGCGCAGTCGGATCACGGAGCAGCATTTTTTCGCTTCCTGAAAGAGTCTGACATTGAACGCCGCAAAGTGGTCTGGCCGACCCACCAGGAAACCCTGCAAACGGCTTTAATGGTGGTGGTCGTTACCATTCTGATTTCGTTGATGCTTGCGGGCATTGACTGGGTGCTGGGCGCCTCAATTCGAGCCCTCATAGGCGGAGCTTGATTCATGTCTAAGCGTTGGTACGTGGTGCATGCCTATTCAGGGTTTGAAAAACAGGTCAAAAGGTCGCTGGAAGACCGTATCACGCGGGCTGGCATGGAAGAATTGTTCGGTGACGTGTTGGTGCCGACCGAAGAAGTGGTGGAAATGAAAGGCGGTCAGAAGCGCCGCTCGGACCGGAAATTTTTCCCCGGTTATGTGCTGGTGGAAATGGAAATGACTGATGAAACCTGGCATTTGGTAAAAGACGTGCCAAAAGTGATGGGTTTCATAGGCGGAACAGCCGACCGCCCGGCACCGATCAGCAACAAAGAGGCCGACGTCATTCTCAACAGGGTGCAGGAAGGCGTCGACAAGCCGAGGCCGAAAGTGCTTTTCGAGCCGGGAGAGATGGTTCGCGTTGTGGACGGCCCGTTCAATGACTTCAACGGTGTCGTTGAAGGCGTCGACTATGACAAAAGCCGCCTGAAGGTGGCGGTGTTGATATTTGGGCGCTCGACCCCGGTGGAACTGGAATTCCACCAGGTTGAGAAAGCTTGAGAAACGGAACACGGGATAGCGGACGAAGAAAACCTGTCAGCCAGTTAGGAAGGGCTGTCAGGTAATTCATCACCGTTTCCTTGCGTTTCATCATTTAAAGACGGGGAGCCGGGCCACTTGGTTGGCCGGCGTTTGAACCCGGGGAGAAAAGACGATGGCGAAGAAAGTTGCAGCATACATCAAGCTGCAGGTCCCGGCTGGTGCCGCCAACCCAAGCCCGCCTGTAGGCCCGGCTCTGGGTCAGCATGGCGTCAATATCATGGAATTCTGCAAGGCCTTCAATTCCAAGACGCAAAGCATGGAAAGCGGCATGCCGATTCCTGTGATTATCACAGTTTATTCGGATCGCAGCTTTACCTTCATCACCAAGACACCGCCAGCCGCGGTGCTGCTGAAAAAAGCTGCAGGCATTCCCAAAGGCAGTGGTGAGCCGAATACCAAAAAGGTTGGCACGGTCACGCGCGCGCAATTGGAGGAAATCGCCAAGCTCAAGGAACCTGACATCACCGCAGCCAGCATGGACGCCGCGGTGCGCACGATCGCGGGATCGGCGCGCAGTATGGGTCTGAACGTAACGGGAGTCGAATGATGGCCAGGTTGAGCAAAAGAATGAAATCGGTCCGTGAGCAGCTCGAACCCGGCAAGACCTATGCCGTTGAGGACGCACTGACCATCCTGAAACAGACCAGCAAGGTCAAGTTCACCGAGTCGGTCGATGTGGCGATCCGCCTGGGCGTTGATCCGCGCAAATCCGACCAAAACGTTCGCGGTTCAACCGTGCTGCCAAACGGCACCGGGAAATCGGTCCGCGTGGCTGTGTTTGCCCAGAGTGAAAATGCGGAAAAAGCCAGGGAAGCGGGTGCTGACGTGGTTGGCATGGACGATCTCCATGACCGCATGAAGGAAGGCGATCTCAATTTCGACGTCGTCATCGCCACGCCGGACGCGATGCGGGTTGTCGGCAAGCTCGGCCAGTTGCTGGGCCCGCGTGGGCTGATGCCCAACCCCAAGGTCGGCACCGTTGCTACGGATGTCGTTACGGCTGTGAAAAATGCAAAGGCGGGCCAGGTTCGCTACCGCACAGACAAGGCCGGCATAATCCACTCTACCATTGGCAAAGCCAATTTCGAAGTGGACGCGCTCAAGGGCAATCTGGCTGCGTTATTGAAGGATCTGGTCAAGCTGAAACCGGCGTCGGCAAAGGGGATTTACCTGCAGAAAATAGCGGTTTCCACAACCATGGGCCCTGGTATTTTGGTGGACCAGGCAACGCTGGAATATTGATACGGAATTTCGATCAGCGGGTGCACGTGGACCCGCTGACCGAATGGCGGCCCTGCCCTGTAAGGGCAGACCGTCAGAGACCGCAGGTGCGGATGGGCTCCCCGAGACATTCCGCTTAAGAGTGAGCCGGGCAACCGGCCATGGCCTGCGCAGATGGTGGCTGCCTGACCACTCAAGCACTTTGGTGTTTTTCCGCAAGGGATTGCAAGAAAGTGCTTGAGTGGTCAGGTCTCCACTGGATTGGAGTCAACAAGGCCGTTTATGCGGCCCCCAGACTCAAGGAGGTAACCAATGGCGCTCAATATTGAGCAGAAGAAAGCAGTAGTAGCAGAAGTGGGCGAAGTGGCCCGGTCTGCGCTCGCCGCTGTTGCCGCGGAGTATTGTGGCCTCACCGTTGAGGAAATGACTGACCTGCGCGTCAAAGCGCGGGCTGGTGGCGTTTATCTCAAGGTGGCCAAGAATACGCTGGTGCGCAGGGCTGTCGAAGGTACCGAGTTTGAGTGCATGCAGGACGAACTGACAGGACCGCTCCTGTTTGCGTTCAGCATGGACGATCCCGGTGCTGCCGCCAGGCTGGTTAAGGACTATGCGAAGGACCATGACAAACTGATTGCGCGGCTGGTAGCAGTGGGTGGCCAGATGTTCGACGCTTCCGAGCTGGACCGTCTGTCCAAGCTGCCGACCTACGATCAGGCGATTGCGTTACTCATGGGCGTGATGAAAGCGCCGATTGAGAAGTTTGTCCGGACCCTTGCAGAGCCCCACGCCAAACTGGTGCGGACGGTTGCTGCGATACGTGACGCCAAGCAGGCTGCTTGAAATTTCAATCTTTCAGTGGGCTTAGACCCCTGTAACCAATACGGAGACGACAATGGCCGTTTCAAAAGAAGATATTCTGGAAACAATTTCCAACATGAGTGTGATGGACGTCGTTGATCTGATCAGCGCAATGGAAGAGAAATTCGGCGTTTCTGCCGCTGCTGCTGTGGCAGTAGCTGCTGGCCCGGCCGCTGGCCCGGCTGTGGCAGAGGAAGAACAGACCGAATTTGACGTCGTTCTGACGTCTTTTGGCGCCAACAAGGTTCCGGTGATCAAGGTAGTTCGTGAAATCACCGGCCTGGGCCTGAAAGAAGCCAAGGACCTGGTCGAGGGAGTGCCTTCGAATGTGAAGGAAGGCATGCACCAAAGCTGAAGCAGACGAGATCAAGAAGAAACTCGAAGAAGTTGGCGCTTCTGTCGAGGTCAAGTAAATCTTCATCCCTGATCTGCAGGGCAGAAAACGGAATGGGCTGGGGACGCAAGTCTCCGGCCTGCTTCTGTTTGCCATTGGCAGATGCAGGGAAACGGAAAGCATCGGTTAACCAGAAAGAATATTGATCGCAAATTAGGCGGAATCTGAACATGAGTTACTCTTTCACGGAAAAAAAGCGCATTCGTAAGGATTTCGGCAAAAGCAAATCCATTTTGGAGGTGCCTTACCTTCTCGAAACGCAGATTCGCTCCTATCAGGAGTTTCTGCAGCTGGAGGTAAAGGAAGATGACCGCCGCGAACGGGGTTTGCACGGGGCACTAAAATCCGTTTTCCCGATCATTGCCTACTCGGGAAATGCGGCACTGGAATACGTCAGCTACAAGCTGGGCGACCCGGCGTTTGACGTCAAAGAGTGCAAATTACGGGGCATGTCCTATGGCGCGCCGTTGCGAGTCAAGGTGCGCCTGGTCATTTACGACAAGGAGAGTTCCGCCAAGGTCAAGCCGGTCAAGTACGTTAAAGAGCAGGAAGTCTACATGGGCGACCTGCCGCTGATGACGGAAACCGGGTACGTTTATCGTCAATGGCACCGAACGCGTGATCGTTTCCCAGTTGCACCGCTCGCCGGGCGTGTTTTTTGACCACGACAAGGGCAAAACGCATTCCAGCGGTAAATTGTTGTTTTCCGCGAGGGTCATTCCTTATCGTGGTTCATGGCTGGATTTCGAATTCGACCCCAAAGACAGCATCTTCACGCGTATTGACCGTCGCCGCAAACTGCCGGTCACGATCCTGTTGCGTGCCCTGGGCATGAACGACGAGGAAATTCTCGACACGGTTTTTTGACAAGAGCAAGATCACGCTTGCGAAAATCCGACGCCAAACTGGAACTGATTCCCGGCCGCCTGCGCGGCGACACCGCGTTGTTCGACATCAAGCGGCCCAAAACGGCGCAAGTGCATCGTTCCGAACGGCAAGCGTATCACCGCTCGGCACGTCAAATTGATTGAAGAAGCCGGAATGAAGTCGCTGGATGTTCCGGATGATTATCTGATCGGCAAACTGACCGCCAACAACGATCATCGACAAGGAATCCGGCGAACTTCTGGCCGACGCCAACAGCGAAATAACCGATGAGCTGCTGGAGTCCTTGCGCGACGGCGGACATCAAGATGCTTAACATCCTCTACATCAACGACCTGGACCAGGGCCCGTATATTTCCAATACGCTGAACATCGACCCGACCAGCAATCAGCTTGAAGCCCTGGTGGAAATCTACCGCATGATGCGTCCGGGAGAGCCGCCCACCAAGGATGCGGCGCAGAACCTGTTCAAGAACCTGTTTTTTGCCGAAGAGCGTTACGACCTGTCGGAAGTCGGCCGCATGAAATTCAACCGCCGGGTGGGGCGCAAGGAGGTCGACCGGTTCGGGTGTGCTGGACCGTGAGGATATCCTCGAAGTTTTGCGCGTCCTGATTGACATCCGTAATGGCAAGGGTGGCGTCGATGATATCGACCACCTCGGCAATCGCCGCGTGCGCAGCGTCGGTGAAATGGCTGAGAACGTGTTCCGGGTGGGCCTGGTCCGGGTGGAACGGGCCGTACGCGAGCGCCTGTCGGTGGCCGAAAGTGAAGGCCTTTCACCGCAGGAATTGATCAATGCCAAGCCGGTTGCGGCGGCGGTCAAGGAATTCTTTGGCTCTTCCCAGCTGAGCCAGTTCATGGATCAGAACAACCCGCTGTCGGAAGTGACGCACAAGCGGCGCGTTTCCGCGCTGGGCCCAGGTGGCTTGACACGTGAACGGGCGGGTTTCGAAGTGCGCGATGTGCATCCGACCCATTACGGCCGCGTCTGTCCGATCGAAACGCCTGAAGGCCCGAATATTGGACTGATCAATTCGCTCGCGGTTTATGCGCGCACCAATGACTACGGTTTTCTCGAAACGCCTTACCGCAAAGTAACCAACAGCAAGGTTACCCAGAAAGTCGAATACTTGTCCGCCATTGAAGAGGGCGATTTCGTTATTGCCCAGGCGAACGCCGAGCTCGACCGTTCCGGAAAATTCACCGATGAATTCGTGCCTTGCCGTTACCAGGGCGAATTTACGCTGAAGGAACCGGCAGATATCAGCTACATGGACGTTTCGCCAAAGCAGATCGTGTCCGTCGCGGCCTCCCTGGTTCCGTTCCTCGAGCACGATGACGCCAACCGCGCATTGATGGGTTCGAACATGCAGCGTCAGGCCGTGCCCACTCTGAAAGCCGAAAAGCCCCTGGTTGGCACCGGCATGGAACGGTCCGTGGCGACCGACTCCGGCGTAACGGCCGTTGCCAAGCGCGGCGGTGTGGTCGATCAGGTCGACGCCGGCCGAATCGTGGTTCGCGCCAACGAAGATGAGGTTCCGGTCGGTGATCCCGGTGTGGATATTTACAACCTGACCAAGTATCAGCGTTCGAATCAGAACACCTGCATGAACCAGCGGCCGCTGGTGCAAGTGGGAGACGTCGTATCCGCTGGGTGATGTACTGGCCGACGGGCCATCTACCGATCTCGGTGAATTGGCCCTGGGCCAGAACATGCTGGTCGCGTTCATGCCCTGGAATGGTTACAACTTCGAGGATTCGATCCTGATCTCGGAGCGCGTCGTGCAGGAAGACCGCTTCACCACGATCCACATCGAGGAATTGACCTGCGTGGCGCGTGACACCAAGCTGGGTTCCGAGGAAATCACCGCGGATATTCCGAATGTCGGTGAGCACAATCTCAACAAGCTCGACCAGTCGGGCATCGTCTACATCGGTGCCGAGGTGAGCGCGGGCGACATTCTGGTGGGCAAGGTAACGCCCAAGGGCGAAACCCAGTTGACGCCGGAAGAGAAGTTGCTGCGGGCAATCTTCGGCGAAAAAGCCTCCGACGTAAAAGATACTTCCCTGCGTGTGCCTTCCGGAATGGATGGCACCGTCATAGACGTCCAGGTCTTCACCCGTGATGGCGTGGAAAAAGACACCCGCGCCATTTCGATCGAGAAAGAGCAGTTGCGGCAAGTGCGCAAGGATCTGGATGACCAGTTGCGCATCGTCGAAAACGCCATTTACCAGCGTTTGCGCAATGCGCTCGATCGGCAAGGTTGCCGACAAGGGTCCCAAGGGATTGAAAAAGGACAGCAAAGTCACCGTCGCCTATGTCGATGGCCTGGATCACGAAGACTGGTTCAAGATCCGCATGCGCAACGACGACGTCAACGAGTTGCTTGAGCAACTGGCTGACCAGCTCAAAACGCAGCGCAAAGCCTTCGATGCCCGATTTGAAGAGAAAAAAGGCAAGATTACCCAGGGCGATGACCTGGCGCCGGGTGTGCTGAAGATGGTGAAGGTTTACATGGCCGTCAAACGCCGTATCCAGCCTGGTGACAAGATGGCGGGCCGGCACGGCAACAAGGGCGTGATTTCCATGATCGTCCCGACCGAGGACATGCCATACATGGAAGACGGCACGCCGGTGGATATCGTCTTGAATCCGCTCGGTGTTCCGTCACGCATGAACATTGGGCAGGTATTGGAAACGCATCTCGGCTGGGCGGCCAAGGGCCTTGGGCACCGCATTGGTGAGATGCTGCAAAAGCAATCGGCAGTGGTGGATTTACGCAAGTTCCTTGACCAGGTTTACAACAGTGACCGCAAGGGCCGGGTAAATCTGAACGACTTCAGTGACGACGAAATTCTGACCATGGCATCGAATCTTGAAGGGGGCGTGCCGATGGCGACGCCGGTGTTTGACGGTGCGAATGAAGCTGAAATCAAACACCTGCTGAAGCTGGCGAACCTGCCGGAAAGCGGACAAACCATGCTTTTTGACGGCCGTTCCGGTGATTCATTCGAACGGCCGGTAACGGTCGGTTACATGTATATGTTGAAGCTGAATCACCTTGTCGATGACAAGATGCATGCCCGTTCAACCGGACCATACAGCCTGGTAACCCAGCAACCGCTGGGCGGCAAGGCGCAGTTTGGCGGCCAGCGATTCGGCGAAATGGAGGTGTGGGCGCTGGAAGCCTATGGCGCTGCTTACACGCTTCAGGAAATGCTGACGGTGAAATCGGACGACGTCCTCGGGCGTAACCAGATGTACAAAAACATTGTCGATGGCAATCACGAGATGTCGGCGGGAATGCCGGAGTCCTTCAACGTACTGGTGAAGGAAATCCGCTCCCTTGGCATCAACATCGAACTTATAGAATCCTGATCAGGAGGAGATGGGCAATGAGAGACTTACTCAATCTCTATAACCGCCAGCGCCAGCCGCTGGATTTTGATGCCATCCGTATTGGACTTGCTCCACCGGATCTCATCCGTTCATGGTCTTATGGTGAAGTAAAGAAGCCGGAAACCATCAATTACCGCACGTTCAAGCCGGAACGCGATGGCTTGTTCTGCGCCGCGATATTTGGGCCGGTAAAAGATTACGAGTGCCTGTGCGGCAAATACAAGCGCATGAAGCATCGTGGCGTGGTTTGTGAAAAATGCGGTACCGAAGTAACGCAAACCAAAGTGCGCCGTGAACGCATGGCCCACATCGAACTGGCCAGCCCGGTTGCGCACATCTGGTTTCTGAAATCATTGCCTTCACGCATTGGCTTGATGCTGGACATGACCCTGCGGGATATCGAACGCATCCTGTATTTCGAGTCCTACGTGGTGCTTGATCCCGGTCTGACCACACTGGAGCGTGGACAACTGCTGACCGACGAGCAGTACCTCGACACCATGGAAGAGTGGGGTGACGAATTCGAGGCCAAGATGGGCGCGGAAGCCATCTACGAGCTGTTGCGCATGATCGAACTCAATGAAGAGGTCAACCGCTTGCGCGAGGAAATCGGCGCGACGCGTTCAGAAACCAAGCTGAAGCGGCTGAGCAAACGCATCAAACTGGTTGAAGCCTTCATCGATTCAGGCAATCGTCCTGAATACATGATCATGACGGTGTTGCCGGTGTTGCCGCCGGACCTCCGGCCTTTGGTGCCGCTGGATGGAGGCCGCTTTGCGACCTCGGATCTGAATGACCTGTACCGCCGGGCGATCAATCGCAACAATCGGCTCAAACGCCTGCTGGAGCTGAATGCGCCGGACATCATCGTGCGTAACGAGAAACGGATGCTGCAGGAAGCCGTGGATGCCCTGCTGGACAATGGTCGGCGTGGTCGGGCAATTACCGGTACCAACAAGCGCCCGCTTAAATCTCTGGCCGATATGATCAAGGGTAAGCAGGGCCGGTTCCGCCAGAACCTGCTGGGCAAACGCGTGGATTATTCCGGCCGTTCCGTGATCGTGGTTGGCCCCACGCTCAAGCTGCATGAATGTGGCTTGCCGAAGAAAATGGCGCTGGAGCTGTTCAAACCCTTTATTTTCAGCAAACTGCAACGGCGTGGTATGGCCGCGACGATCAAGGCGGCGAAAAAACTGGTTGAGTCGGAACGCGCCGAAGTCTGGGATATTCTTTCGGAAGTGATTCGTGAGCACCCGGTGATGCTCAATCGGGCGCCGACGCTGCACCGTCTCGGTATCCAGGCATTCGAGCCCGTGCTGATCGAGGGTAAAGCCATTCAGCTCCATCCCCTGGTGTGTACGGCATTCAATGCCGACTTCGACGGTGACCAGATGGCGGTCCATGTACCGCTGTCGGTGGAAGCGCAGCTGGAAGCTCGTGCCTTGATGATGTCTTCCAACAACATTTTGTCTCCGGCTAACGGCGAACCGATTATCGTTCCTACCCAGGACGTCGTGCTTGGCCTGTATTACATGACCCGGCAACTGGAAGGCACCAAAGGACAAGGCATGTACTTCAGCGATACCGCCGAGGTGCATCGTGCCTATGAGAACAAGGCGGTCGGCCTGCATGCGCGTATCAAGGTGCGCATCGATGAGACCATCATTTCCGAGCATGGCGCAGAACGGCACGAGACCAACCTGGTTGAAACCACTGTTGGCCGAGCCTTGCTGGCGGAAATCCGTCCCATCGGAATGCCCTTTCACCTGCTTAACACGACGCTGAAGAAGAGTCAGATTTCCGGCCTGATCAATTCCTGTTACCGCCGGCTTGGCTTGAAAAAGACCGTGGTATTTGCCGACAAGCTGATGTACACGGGATTTCACTACGCGACCGTGGCTGGCGTATCCATTGGTATCGACGACCTGATGGTGCCGCAGGAAAAGAAGAAGATTCTCAGTGCTGCGGAAGCCGAAGTGGTCGAGATTCAGAATCAGTACATTTCCGGTCTGGTTACGGCGGGCGAACGCTACAACAAGGTCGTGGATATCTGGTCGCGCACCAATGAGCAGGTTGCGCGGGCGATGATGCAGCGCATGGGCAAGAGTACCGTCAAAGGTGCAGATGGAAAAGTCGTTGAAGAAGATTCGATGAATTCCATTTTTATCATGGCGGATTCCGGGGCCCGTGGTTCCGCGGCGCAGATCAGACAGCTCGCCGGCATGCGCGGACTGATGGCCAAGCCTGACGGTTCCATCATCGAAACGCCCATTACAGCCAACTTCCGCGAAGGCCTGGACGTACTGCAGTACTTCATTTCGACCCACGGTGCGCGCAAGGGCCTGGCGGATACCGCATTGAAAACCGCGAACTCAGGTTACCTCACGCGCCGTTTGGTCGATGTGGCCCAGGATCTCGTCATAACCGAAGTCGACTGCAAGACCGAAGCGGGCGTCACGATGTTGCCGATCATCGAAGGTGGCGACGTGGTGGAGCCGCTGAGCGAACGGGTGCTGGGCCGCCTGGCAGCAGAGGATATCCTGATGCCCGGAAGCGACGACGTGCTCTGTCCGCGCAATACCCTGCTGGATGAGCAATGGGTGGAGAAACTCGAAGAAGCCGGTATAGACCGGATTTATGTGCGTTCGACGATTACCTGTGAATCCAGGCACGGTGTTTGCAAATACTGCTATGGACGTGATCTGGCGCGTGGCGATCTGGTGAATATCGGTGAAGCGGTTGGCGTCATTGCGGCGCAATCCATCGGTGAGCCCGGCACGCAGTTGACCATGCGTACCTTCCATATCGGCGGCGCGGCCTCCAGGGCCGCGGCGATAGACCACATCCAGGTCAAGTCGACGGGTACGATCCGTCTGCACAACATGAAGACCGTTGAAAACGCGAATGACAAACTGGTTGCGGTATCGCGTTCGGGTGAGATTTCCGTGATCGATGAATACGGTCGTGAGCGGGAACGGTACAAGGTCCCCTACGGCGCCATGATCTCCTTGCGCGACAAGGACCAGGTGACCGTTGGCGATGTCGTGGCCAACTGGGATCCTCATACGCACCCGATCATTACTGAAGTGGCCGGGCGGGTTAAGTTTCACGAGTTTACCGACGGAATCACCGTCAATGAGCAAGTGGATGAAATTACCGGCTTGACCAGTCTTGTGGTGACGGATCCGAAGCAGCGGGGAAGCGCCGGCAAGGATTTGCGGCCGATGATCAGCCTGGTCGACAAGAAAGGCAAGGAACTGTGTCTGGCGGGGACTGAAATCCCGGCCCATTATTTCCTGCAGGCCGGATCCATCGTGCAGATGCATGACGGACAGGATGTGCTGGTCGGTGACGTGGTGGCGCGAATTCCGCAGGAATCTTCCAAAACCCGGGATATCACGGGTGGTTTGCCGCGAGTTGCCGACCTGTTTGAAGCACGCAAGCCGAAAGAACCGGCGATCCTTGCGGAAATTTCCGGAATCGTCAGCTTCGGCAAGGACACCAAGGGCAAACAGCGCCTGGTGATTACCACGCCTGAAGGCGATACACACGAAGAACTGATACCCAAGTGGCGTCACGTGATCGTGTTCGAAGGCGAAAAAGTGGAAAAAGGCGAAACCATGGTCGATGGCGAGCCAAATCCGCATGATATTTTGCGACTTTTGGGTGTCGAGGCGCTGGATGCCTATCTGGTCAAGGAAATTCAGGACGTTTACCGTTTGCAGGGCGTAAAGATCAACGACAAGCACATTGAGGCGATCGTGCGCCAGATGCTGCGTAAAGCTGAAGTAACCGATGTCGGCGACACGCGCTTGCTGCGCGGAGAGCAGCTAGATCTCGTGCGTGTGTTGGAGGAAAACCAGGCTGTGGCGAAGGAAAACGGGCTGCCCGCCGAATACCAGCGCATTTTGCTGGGCATCACCAAGGCATCCCTGGCCACTGAATCATTCATTTCGGCGGCCTCGTTCCAGGAAACAACGCGCGTCCTGACGGAAGCGGCGGTGCGTGGCACGACCGATAACCTGCGTGGCTTGAAGGAGAACGTGATCGTGGGACGCCTGATACCCGCGGGGACCGGTCTGGCGTACCATAACTCACGCAAGCGCCCGTCGAAAGAAGAGCAGGAAATCGATCTCACGGCTCTGGCGGTCGCAGTTGCGGCGGAAGAGTTTGCCAGTCTGGATCAGAACAGCGATAAGGAGTAGGGCCGCCGGAGTTGCCAGATAAAAGCAACTCTGTCATAATCGTTCGGCTAAATACTTAGAACCCCTCCACAAGGAGGGCCGCGCGATGGAAAGTCGTTGCGGAAAGCCGATGTCGCCGGCGCGTGGGCCGGATTCAACGGCGCCCAATCCCGGGCCATTTCAAGGGGTTGGGCGTTTGGCGTTACTAAGACAGGGTGTTTAAATTCACGCCTTTGGGGTAGCCGGGGTCTTCCCGACTGCCTTTTACTTTGTCAGGACCAGCGAAAAAGGACGCTGGGAAGCTTCGGACCGGGAAAAATTATGGCAACAATTAATCAGCTTGTGCGCAAGCCGCGCCAGCCGAAACTGTTCAAAAGTAACGTGCCTGCGCTGGAAGGTTGTCCGCAAAAGCGTGGCGTGTGCACGCGCGTCTACACGACGACACCGAAAAAGCCGAATTCCGCATTGCGCAAGGTGGCCCGCGTTCGATTGACCAATGGTTTCGAGGTAACGAGTTACATCGGTGGCGAAGGTCACAATCTGCAGGAGCACAGTGTGGTGTTGATCCGCGGTGGCCGTGTCAAGGATTTGCCTGGCGTGCGTTACCACACGGTGCGTGGCAGCCTGGATACGGCGGGCGTGAGCGAGCGGCGGCAGGGCCGTTCGAAATACGGCGCGAAACGACCGAAAAGCTGATTTTTTTGCCGGGTTACCGGATTTTTCATTCGCAATACATTACGGAATAAGACAGATGTCAAGAAAGCACTCCAATTTCACGCGCGAAATTCTGCCCGATCCAAAATTCGGCAGTGAAATGATCACACGCTTTATCAACATGGTGATGGAAAGTGGCAAGAAATCCGTGGCGGAGAAGATTGTCTACGGTGCGATCGTTACCATCGGTGAAAAAAACAAGAGCGCCGATGCAGTGGATTTGGTGCAAAAGGCTTTGGAAAACGTCAGTCCTATGGTCGAGGTCAAGTCTCGCCGCGTCGGTGGCGCAACTTATCAGGTACCGGTGGAAGTTCGCCCCAAACGCCGCCAGACCCTGGCGATGCGCTGGATTATCGATGCCGCGCGCAAGCGGAGTGAGAAAAGCATGCCCAAGCGACTGGCAGGTGAACTGCTGGATGCGGCTGAGCAACGGGGCACCGCAGTGAAGAAGCGCGAAGACACACATCGCATGGCCGAAGCGAATAAGGCTTTTGCCCACTACCGCTGGTAACCCCAGACGTAGGCTGACAGGACAAAGAGGAAAAGACAGTGGCTCGCAAGACACCCATCGAAAGGTATCGCAACATCGGCATCATGGCGCATATTGATGCCGGTAAGACGACGACGACCGAGCGCGTGCTTTTCTACACCGGTGTATCTCACAAGATCGGTGAAGTGCATGATGGCAATGCCACCATGGATTGGATGGAGCAGGAACAGGAGCGTGGCATAACCATTACTTCTGCGGCGACCACGTGCTTCTGGTCCGGCATGGACAAGCAGTTCAAAGAGCACAGGATCAATATCATCGACACGCCCGGTCACGTGGACTTCACCATCGAAGTGGAGCGATCCCTGCGTGTGCTCGATGGCGCTGTCGCGGTATTTTGCGCCGTAGGCGGCGTTCAGCCCCAGTCAGAAACCGTTTGGCGTCAGGCGACGCGCTACAAAGTGCCGCGCGTAGCCTTTGTCAACAAGATGGACCGCACCGGTGCCGATTTCAATCGCGTGATCCGGCAGATCCGCGAACGTCTTGGCGCGCGCCCTGTCCCGATTCAGTTACCCATCGGCGAAGAAGAACATTTCGAGGGTGTGATCGACCTGGTGAAGATGAAGGCGATTTACTGGAGTCCGGACAACCAGGGGCTGACTTTCGAAGCCAAGGACATCCCGGAAGACATGAAAGAAGCCGCCAATGCAGCCCGTGAATTCATGATTGAGGCGGCCGCCGAAACGACTGAAGAACTGATGGAGGTTTACCTCGGTTCGGGTGAATTGAGTGAAGACCAGATCATTGAGGGTCTGCGTGTCGGCACCGTGGCCAACGTTCTGGTCCCTTGCGTGTGCGGTTCAGCCTTCAAGAACAAGGGCGTTCAAGCCTTGTTGGATGCGGTGGTGCAGTATATGCCATCGCCAATCGATGTACCGGCCATCAGTGGCATCAATGAGGATGAGTCGGTAGGTTCGCGCAAGAGCAGCGACGAAGAACCGTTTGCCTCGCTGGCATTCAAGATTGCGACCGATCCGTATGTGGGAACCCTTACTTTCTTCCGCGTTTATTCCGGCGTTCTGAATTCCGGTGACACGGTTTACAACCCGATAAAAATGAAGAAAGAGCGCATTGGCCGCATATTGCAAATGCACTCCAATTCACGGGAAGAGATCAAGGAAGTATATGCCGGGGACATTGCGGCGGCTGTCGGCTTGAAAGATGTAACGACAGGCGAGACGCTTTGCGATCTGAACCAGGTGATTACGCTGGAGCGCATGGAATTCCCCGATCCGGTGATTTCAGTGGCGGTGGAGCCAAAGACCAAAGCGGACCAGGAAAAAATGGGAATCGCGTTGTCCAAATTGGCGCAGGAAGATCCATCGTTCCGGGTGCACACCGACGAAGAATCCGGTCAGACCATTATTTCCGGAATGGGCGAGTTGCACCTCGACATCATCGTTGACCGCATGAAGCGTGAATTCAAGGTGGAAGCCAACATCGGCAAGCCACAGGTGGCTTATCGGGAAACCATCCGTAAAGCGGTCGAGGCTGAAGGGAAATTTGTTCGCCAGTCCGGGGGCCGCGGTCAATATGGCCACGTCAGAATCCGGCTCGAGCCGATGGAAAAGGGTGCGGGTTTTGAATTCGTCAATGCCATTGTTGGTGGCGTCGTGCCCAAGGAATACATCAATTCGGTCGGCAAGGGCATCCAGGAATCGATGGTTAATGGTGTCATCGCAGGCTATCCGATGGTGGACTGCAAGGCCACGTTATACGACGGTTCGTATCACGAGGTGGACTCCAGCGAGATGGCCTTTAAGATAGCCGGCTCGATGGCATTCAAAAATGCCGCTTCGATCGCATCGCCGGTGCTGCTGGAGCCGATCATGAAGGTAGAAGTGGTCACTCCGGAAGATTACATGGGTGACGTGATGGGCGACCTCAGTCGGCGTCGCGGCATTCTGCAGGGGATGGACGACAGTCCGTCCGGCAAGATCATCAATGCCAACGTTCCGTTGTCGGAAATGTTTGGCTATGCAACGGATCTGAGGTCCCAGTCTCAGGGCCGGGCGACCTATACGATGGAATTTGACCACTACGCTGAGGCTCCGAACAGCGTGTCGGAAGAAATCATCAAGAAAACCGCCTGATCAAACGGGCAGACCGCTAAGAAGACTAAAGAAGAGGCTTGATCGATGTCAAAAGCAAAATTTGAACGTACGAAGCCCCATGTAAACGTGGGCACGATTGGTCATGTGGACCATGGCAAGACGACGCTGACTGCGGCGATGACGAAGGTGTGTGCGGAATTGCGTGGCGGAGAGTTCAAGGCCTTCGACCAGATTGACAATGCGCCGGAAGAGCGCGCGCGGGGCATTACCATTGCCACGGCGCACGTGGAATATGAGTCGGAGAAGCGGCATTACGCGCACGTGGATTGCCCGGGACACGCGGATTATGTGAAGAACATGATCACGGGTGCGGCGCAGATGGACGGAGCGATTCTGGTGGTGTCGGCGGCGGACGGCCCGATGCCGCAGACGCGCGAGCATATTTTGCTGGCACGGCAGGTGGGCGTGCCGTACATCCTGGTCTACCTGAACAAGGCGGACATGGTGGACGATGCGGAGTTGCTGGAGTTGGTGGAGCTGGAAGTACGCGAGTTGCTGTCTTCGTATGATTTTCCGGGAGATGACACGCCGATTGTGACGGGTTCTGCGCTGAAGGCGCTGGAAGGAGACACCTCGGACATTGGGGTGCCGTCGGTAGTGAAGTTGCTGGAAGAGATGGATAGCTACATACCGGAGCCGGTGCGGGTGCTGGACAAGCCGTTTTTGCTGCCGATCGAGGATGTGTTCTCGATTTCCGGCCGCGGCACGGTGGTGACGGGCCGGGTGGAGCGCGGTGTGATCAAGGTCGGCGAGGAAGTGGAGATTGTCGGCATTCACGCGACGACGAAGACGGTGTGCACGGGAGTGGAGATGTTCCGCAAGCTGCTGGATGAAGGGCGCGCGGGGGATAACGTGGGTGTGTTGCTGCGCGGCACCAAGCGTGATGAGGTGGAGCGCGGCCAGGTACTGGCGCATCCGGGATCGATTACGCCGCACACGAAGTTCGAGGCGGAGGTGTACATTCTGTCGAAGGACGAAGGTGGACGTCATACGCCGTTTTTCAAGGGCTACCGGCCGCAGTTTTATTTCCGCACCACGGATGTCACGGGTGCGTGCGAATTGCCGGAAGGTGTCGAGATGGTGATGCCGGGTGACAACGTGCAGATGCAGGTGACGTTGATTGCACCGATTGCGATGGAAGAAGGGCTGCGATTTGCGATACGCGAAGGCGGCCGGACGGTGGGTGCGGGCGTAGTAGCCAAGATCCACGAGTGAAAGGCGGTGATGCTCCCGCCTCACCAAAACGAACGTAGCGAGTATACGAAAATGGCAGAGCAAAGAATCCGCATCAGGCTGAAAGCTTTCGATCATCGTTTGATCGATCGTTCCGCGGCAGAAATCGTGGAAACCGCAAAGCGTACGGGTGCTCAGGTGCTGGGTCCGATTCCTTTGCCGACCAAGATTGAGCGTTTCACGGTCCTGATTTCTCCGCATGTCAACAAGGATGCGCGTGACCAGTATGAAACCAGGACGCACAAGCGATTGATGGACATCGTGGATCCGAACGACAAAACGGTGGATGCGCTGATGAAACTGGATCTGGCAGCCGGCGTGGATGTTCAGATCAAATTGTACTGAGTCAGGGCGGCACAGGCTGTATATAGGCATAGTGATGAAGACTGGATTAATAGGAAGAAAACGCGGCATGACCCGCTTGTTCACCGAAGACGGTGACAGCATTCCGGTGACGGTGATTGAAGCCGCCCCCAACCGCGTAACCCAAATCAAGACTGCGGAAACCGACGGCTATCGATGCCGTTCAGGTCACCATGGGCACGCGCCGCGCCAACCTCGTGAACAAGCCGGCAACCGGTCATTTCACCCGTGCTGGTGTGCAAGCCGGTGAAGGCTTATGGGAATTCCGTATCGCGGAAGGTGATGCCGCCGAGCTGGCAACCGGTGCTGAATTTACCGTCGAAATGTTCGAAGCCGGACAAAAGGTCGACGTAACCGGCATCAGCAAAGGCAAGGGCTTCGCCGGTACTGTCAAGCGCCATAACTTCAGAATGCAGGATGCAACACACGGTAACTCGGTGTCGCATCGTGCGCCGGGCTCTATCGGCCAGAACCAGACACCGGGCCGCGTAGTCAAGGGCAAGAAAATGGCCGGGCACATGGGTGACGAGCGGGTTACGACGCAAAATCTCGAGGTCGTGCGTGTCGACGTCGAACGCAGCCTGCTGCTCATCAAGGGTACCGTGCCTGGCGCGACAGGTGGCCAGGTTACCGTGCGCCCGTCTGTAAAGGTACATTGAGGAGATAACCATGCAGCTTGAAGTCACTGGCGGCAAAAAAATAGAGGTCTCCGAGGCCACGTTTGGCCGTGATTTTTCCGAAGCCCTGGTGCACCAGGTGGTTACCGCCTATCTGGCCGGGTCACGGTCCGGCACCAAGGCGCAGAAGAGCCGGTCTGACGTTGCAGGCGGGGGAAAGAAACCCTGGAAGCAAAAAGGCACCGGACGCGCACGTGCAGGCACCATTCGTAGTCCGATTTGGCGCGGTGGTGGAGTAACGTTTGCGGCGGTGCCGCGGGATCATGCGCAGAAAGTAAATCGCAAGATGTACCGCGGTGCGGTGCAAGCCATTTTGTCCGAACTGGTGCGACAGCAGCGCCTGGTTGTCGTGCCGTCCCTGGATCTGGCATCGCCGAAGACCCGGGAGTTGTTGGAGAAACTGGCTGGTCTGGAATTTACCACGGGTTTGATCGTTGTGAACGAGATCGGCGATAACCTTTTTTTGGCCTCGCGCAACCTGCCTGGCGTACATATTCTGGATGTCTCCAGCATGGATCCGGTCAGCCTGGTTGGCGCGGAACAAGTCATTATGACGGTCGATGCGGTTGAAAAGGTACAGGAGTGGCTGGGATGAACAAAAATCGGCTGTATCAGGTGCTGCTGGCGCCGCGTGTAACCGAAAAATCCACGCGGGTTGGCGAAGAAACCAATCAATACGTATTCCGTGTTGTCAAGGACGCTAACAAGTCGGAAGTGCGCAACGCGGTGGAAATGCTGTTTGACGTCAGTGTGGAATCTGTTCGCATTGTCAACGTCAAGGGCAAGAACAAGTCCTTCCGGATGCGCCCCGGCAAGCGCAGTGACTGGAAGAAGGCCTATGTTCGCGTGCAGGAAGGTCAGGTGATCGACCTTCTGGCCGGTGAGTCAGCTTAAGGACCTGTAGTCATGGCAATTGTTAAAGCAAAACCCACATCACCCGGCCGTCGAGGCGTCGTCCAGGTCAAGCATGATCATTTACACGATGGCGCGCCATGGCAGAGCCTGGTCGAGAAGAAGACAAGGACCGGCGGCCGTAATAACAATGGCCGCATTACCACCCGGCACATCGGTGGTGGCCACAAACAACAATATCGTGTGATTGATTTCAAGCGCGACAAAGACGGCATCAAGGGTCGCGTCGAAAGAATCGAATACGATCCGAACCGCAGCGCGCATATCGCCCTGGTGCTTTATATCGATGGTGAGCGCCGCTACATTATCGCGCCCAAGGGCATTCATGCGGGTGATGAAGTGCTGAGCGGCCGCGATGCAGCGATCAAACCCGGTAACAGTTTACCCTTGCGCAACATTCCGGTGGGTTCTGTTGTGCACTGTGTCGAGCTGACGCCGGGCAAAGGCGCTCAATTGGCGCGGAGCGCTGGTGCTGCGGTGCAGTTGGTGGCCCGTGAAGGGCAGCACGCAACCTTGCGCCTGCGTTCCGGCGAAATGCGCAAAGTGCAGTCCATTTGCCGCGCTACCATCGGCGAAGTATCCAATTCCGAACACAACCTGGCGAAACTGGGTAAAGCGGGTGCGAAACGATGGCGCGGTGTGCGCCCAACCGTGCGCGGAGTCGCGATGAATCCGGTTGATCACCCGCACGGTGGCGGTGAGGGCCGGACATCCGGTGGCCGTCATCCGGTCAGCCCATGGGGTGTTCCCACCAAGGGATACAAAACCCGCAAGAACAAACGTACGAACAAGTTCATCGCGCGTAACCGTTCCAGCAAATAACAGGTAAAGCTATGCCACGTTCGATTAGAAAAGGACCATTCGTCGATCACCACCTGATGAAAAAGGTGAGTGAAGCGGTTGCGACCAGTAACAAGCGGCCCATCAAGACCTGGTCGCGACGTTCCATGATCCTGCCGGACATGGTTGGACTGACGATCGCCGTCCACAACGGACGCCAGCATGTGCCCATCCTGGTCAACGACCAGATGATTGGCCACAAGCTCGGTGAATTCGCGGCTACCCGGACCTTCAGGGGTCACTCGGGCGACCGCAAAACCAAGACAGTGTGAAGATCATGCAAGCGACAGCGATTTTACGGAACGCGCGCATTTCTCCGCAGAAAGTCCGCCTCGTGGCGGATCAGGTTCGCGGCATGCCGGTCGAAAAGGCGGAACAGTTGCTGGCCTTCAGCCCGAAGAAAGCCGCGCACATGGTCAAGAAGGTTCTGCTGTCGGCGGTGGCCAATGCGGAGCATAACGACGGCGCCGATATCGACGAACTCAAGGTCGCAACCATCATGGTTGACGAGGGTCCGACCTTGAAACGAGGCCGCGCCCGCGCCAAAGGGCGCGGAACACGAATACTCAAGCGCACCAGTCACATAACTGTGACGGTTGCTGACGGCAACAAAACGGGACAAGCATAATGGGTCAAAAGGTACATCCAACAGGCATCCGCCTGGGCATTTCCAAAGACTGGAATTCGACGTGGTACGCCGGAAAAAGAGACTATGCCGAACTGCTGTTGTCAGATCTTGAAGTGCGTGAGTTCCTGCACAAGCGTCTGGCCCATGCCGCAGTCAGCCGGATCCAGATCGAAAGGCCGGCCAAGTCTGCGCGGATCACGATCCACACCGCGCGCCCCGGTATTGTGATTGGCAAGAAAGGCGAGGATATCGAGACGCTGCGGCGCGATGTGACCAATTTGATGGGAGTGCCCACGCACATTACGGTCGCCGAAATCCGCAAGCCGGAGCTCGATGCGCAACTGGTTGCCGAAGGCATTGCCCAACAGTTGGAGCGTCGCATCATGTTTCGCCGTGCGATGAAACGCGCCGTGGGCAATTCAATGCGCCTGGGCGCACTGGGCATCAAGGTGCTGGTTTCGGGCCGGCTGAATGGCGCCGATATCGCGCGTAGTGAATGGTATCGCGAAGGCCGCGTGCCGTTGCATACATTGCGGGCAGACGTCGACTATGGCTTTGTTGAAGCCAAGACGACCTATGGAGTGCTGGGCGTCAAAGTCTGGATTTATAAAGGTGAGGTTTTCAACCTGTATGATTCGCCCGCCGAGAACAAGCGCAACCAGGCAGTTGCGCAGTCTAGGAGACTGAATCATGCTGCAACCAAAGCGCACAAAATTCAGAAAGCAGCAAAAAGGCCGCAACCGTGGTCTGGCTCAGGTTGGAAACCGGGTCAGCTTCGGTGAATTCGGCTTGAAGGCGACCACCCGGGGTTTTGTCACTGCCCGGCAGATCGAAGCGGCACGCCGTGCCATTACCCGTCACGTGAAGCGTGGCGGCAAACTGTGGATTCGGGTGTTTCCGGACAAACCGGTGACCAAGAAACCCGTCGAAGTCCGTATGGGTAAGGGCAAGGGCAATGTTGAATATTGGGTGGCACCGATCCAACCCGGCCGCGTTATGTATGAGATTCAAGGTGTGACCGAGACGGTTGCGCGTGAAGCGTTTCGACTGGCGGCGGCGAAACTTTCGGTGCAGACCACCTTTATCAAGAGGTCCGTGCTGTGATGAATGCACAAGATTTGAGAGGCAAGAACGAAGCTGAACTGCGGCAGCAGCTGAGCAGCTTGTTGCACCAGCAGTTCAACCTGAGAATGCAAAAAGGCAGCGGGCAAATGGTGACGCCGCACGAACTGCGCCAGGTACGTCGGGATATTGCCCGTGTGCAGACTGTTTTAAATGAAAAATCCAAAGAAGGTAAGGCAGCATGAGCACGACCGAATCCGCCAAAGGCACCAAGGTAGGCCGCGTAGTCAGCAACAAGGCCGATAAAACCGTTGCGGTACAACTGGAGCGGCAGGTCAAGCATCCGCTGTATGGAAAATACATCAAGCGCTCATCCAAAGTTCTGGCGCACGATGAGGATAACAGCTGCGGGGAAGGCGATCTGGTAAAGATCGCCCAATGCCGGCCGCTGTCGAAATCCAAAGCCTGGCGTGTAGTGGATATTCTGGAGCGGGCCCAGTAGACCGCGCCTAAGGTAAGCGCGGTAACCGAGGACAACGAAAATGATTCAGATGCAGAGCATGCTTGCGGCGGCAGACAACAGCGGCGCACGACAGGTCCAGTGTATCAAGGTGTTGGGTGGATCCAAGCGCCGTTATGCACGTATTGGCGATGTGATCAAGGTCACGGTCAAAGATGCGATACCACGGGGCAAAGTCAAGAAGGGCGAAGTCTATAACGCCGTCGTGGTGCGTACCCGCTCGGGTGTGCGGCGCGGTGACGGATCTCTGATCCGGTTCGACGGCAACGCAGCCGTGCTGCTGGATAACAAACACGAGCCCATCGGGACTCGTATTTTTGGCCCGGTGACACGTGAGTTGCGATCCGAAAAGTTCATGAAAATTGTCTCGCTGGCGCCCGAAGTGCTTTGAACCACGGGTAGCAGTCGAGAGGAGTTGGAAGATGAAGCGAATACATAAAGGTGATCAGGTCATCGTTACCACCGGCCGGAGCAAGGGCCAGCGCGGGCACGTGTTGCGCATGCTGGGCGGGGATCGCATGTTGGTCGAAAACGTCAACATGGTGAAAAAGCACCAGAAACCCAACCCCAGTTCGAACCAGCCGGGCGGTATCGTCGAAAAGGAGTCTCCGATTCACGTTTCCAACGTGCAGGTGTATAACCCCGGCACCGGCAAGGCCGATCGGGTGGGTTTCAAGACCCTGGCTGACGGCCGCAAAGTGCGGATTTTCAGATCCACCGGCGAAGCAGATAGATATTTAGGCGCTGAGAAAACAGTATAGGTAAACAGAATGATGCCAGATTGCAGACATATTACAAAGAAACCGTCGTGCCCCAGTTGATGGAGAAATGGGTTTCAAGAACGTGATGGAAGTGCCCAGGGTCACCAAGGTTACGTTGAACATGGGCGTGGGCGAGGCCGTGGCCGACAAGAAAATCATGGATCGGGCCACCGCCGATCTCGAATTGATCGCGGGGCAAAAGCCCATAGTCACCATGGCGCGCCGGTCGGTGGCGAGTTTCAAGATTCGTGATGGTTGGCCAGTGGGTTGCAAGGTGACGTTGCGCCGGGAGCGTATGTATGAGTTTCTCGATCGGCTGGTCAATATTGCCATTCCGCGCATACGTGATTTCCGTGGACTGAACCGCAAGTCGTTTGACGGCAAGGGCAATTACAGTATGGGTGTGAAAGAACAGATCATGTTTCCGGAAATCGATTACGACAAAATCGATGCGATTCGCGGACTGGACATCACGATCACAACCAACGCAAAAAATGACGAGGAAGCGCTGGCATTACTGCAGGCGTTTAACTTCCCGTTCAAGGCGAAATAGTTAAAGGATCCACCATGGCAAAAACATCAATGGTCAATCGCGAGACGCGCCGCAGCAAACTGGTTGCACGTCACGCCAACAAACGGGCAGCGCTCAAGGCGGTTATTATCGACCCGAAAGTGAGCTTCGAGGTGCAGCAGGATGCGATTTTCCGGCTGCAAAAACTGCCGCGTGATTCCAGTCCGGTCCGCAGCGCAGCCGTTGTGCCATTTCCGGCCGCCCGCGGGGTTTTTACCGCAAGTTTGGACTGGGCCGTAACAAATTACGTGAAGCCGCAATGCGCGGTGACGTGCCTGGCCTGCGCAAGGCCAGTTGGTAAAGAGGACATGAATCTAATGAGCATGAGTGATCCCATTTCGGACATGTTGACGCGGATTCGCAATGCCCAGTCCGTGCGTAAGAACGACCGTGCGCATGCCTGCGTCAAAGGTAAAGACCGGCATTGCCGCAGTGTTGAAAGATGAGGGATACATCAGTGATTTTCGCGCGGTCGACCACGATGGAAAGCCGGGGCTGGAAATAACACTGAAGTATATGGATGGCAAAGGCGTGATTACTTCCCTGCAGCGCGCCAGCCGGCCAGGGTTGCGCAACTATCGCGGAAAAGATGAATTACCCAAGATCCTCAACGGACTGGGCACTGCCGTAGTGAGCACTTCCAGAGGCATTATGACTGATGCGTCCGCCCGCGCGGCAGGTCAGGGTGGCGAAGTTTTGTGCTTCGTTACTTGAAGTTTGTTTTACGGAGAATGACATGTCACGCATAGCAAAAGCACCCATTGCGGTGCCGTCGGGAATCGAGCTGAAAGTGGACGGCGCGCAGGTTGCGGTCAAGGGCCCTAAAGGCACCTTGACCCTGCAGCTGCACCCTGGGGTAAGCCTGGTGCAGGAAGACAGTGAGATTACCGTCAAGCCGGCGAATGATTCTGACCTGCCGATGGCGGGTACGTTTCGTTCATTGATCAACAACCTGATCATCGGCGTGTCGCAAGGCTTCGAGAAGAAGCTGGCCCTGGTTGGCGTGGGCTACAGGGCTCAGGTCCAGGGCAAGAATCTGACCCTGGCCCTGGGGTTCTCGCATCCGGTCGAGTACATCGCACCGGAAGGAATCACGATCGAAGCGCCAAGCCAGACCGAGGTGGTAATCAAGGGTTGTGACAAGCAACGGGTTGGGCAGGTGGCTGCGGAAATTCGCGCCTTCCGGCCGCCCGAACCCTACAAGGGTAAAGGCGTGCGCTATGCGGATGAGAAAGTGGTCCGTAAGGAAGCCAAGAAAGCTTAGAAGCTGAAGGGTTCGCATTGAAGGATGATTCCCGGTTGCCATCTGTGCGCCGGGGAAACGAAAGAGGAAATGGTGATGGACATTAAGAAGGCTGCACGTCTGCGCAGGGCCCGCAAGGCTCGCGCTCACATCCGCCGCCTGGGCAGGCCAAGGTTGACGGTGCATCGCAGTGGCCGGCATATCTACGCCCAGGTCATCAGCGCCGAAGGCGGAACCGTGCTGGCGGCGGCTTCCACGCTGCAAAAAGAAGTGGCTGAGAGCCTGAAGAGCAAGAGCAACAAGGATGCGGCGGCAGCCGTTGGCAAAGCCGTGGCGGAAAAAGCGGTTGCTGCAGGGGTCAAGGACGTCGCTTTCGATCGTTCCGGATTTCGCTATCACGGCAGGATCAAGGTCCTGGCAGACGCCGCACGCGAAGTTGGATTGAATTTCTGAACCCGGTCCCTCTTAAGACCGAGCGAAACAGGTAAATAACATGGCGAATGTGGAAAGAGAAAACGGCGACGGCCTGCTGGAAAAGCTGGTCGCGGTCAATCGGGTGGCAAAGGTGGTCAAGGGCGGCCGCATTTTCGGCTTTACGGCGCTCAGCGTCGTGGGTGACGGCAATGGCAAGGTCGGTTTTGGTTACGGCAAGGCCCGTGAGGTACCAGTGGCAATCCAGAAATCCATGGAAAAAGCCCGGCGCAACATGATCAACGTGGATTTGAGGGAAGGCACCTTGTGGCATGCCGTGAAAGCGAGTCACGCGGGTTCACGCATTTACATGCAGCCCGCTTCTCAAGGTACCGGCGTAATTGCAGGTGGCGCCATGCGGGCGGTGCTCGAGACCGTGGGAGTGCACAACGTATTGGCCAAGAGTGTGGGTTCGAATAATCCAATCAATCTGGTGCGGGCGACGATCAAGGGTCTGCTGGCAATGCAAAGCCCGAACACGATCGCCGCGAAGCGCGGCAAGTCGCTCGAAGAAATCATGGCACACGTGGGTTGATGATGATGGCTAACAAGAAAACAAAGCAGATTTCGGTGACCCTGGTGCGCTCACCCGCGGGTGCGTTACCGCGGCATCGCGAGTGCGTTCGCGGCCTGGGTTTGAGAAAAATGAACCACACAGTGGTACTCGAGGACACCCCTTCAGTGCGCGGAATGGTCAATAAGATCGAATACATGGTACGAGTCGAACCAGCCTGAGAAATCAATAGCCGGTCAACCGGCGGCGATTCTGCGAACGGATTGAATGGAAAGCACAGACATGAAACTGAATACGATCAGCCCGGCGGCGGGCAGCAAGAAATCCAGCAAGCGTGTCGGACGGGGCATTGGTTCCGGTTTTGGCAAAACCGCTGGCCGTGGCCACAAAGGCCAGACTTCGCGTACGGGCGGCTATCACAAAGTCGGTTTCGAGGGCGGCCAGATGCCTTTACAGCGTCGATTGCCCAAGCGGGGGTTTGCTTCGCTCACCAGCCGTTACAACAGTGAAATTCGCCTTTACCAGATTCAGGTAATGAAAGCGGACGTCATCGATTTGGCCACATTGAAGTCTGAAGGCGTGGTGGGGCACACGGTCCGCAAGGTCAAAATCATCAATACCGGAACCCTTGACCGGGCCGTGACGATCAAGGGCCTGGGCGTTACCAAAGGCGCCCTGGCCGCAATTGAAGCCGCCGGAGGCAAGGTCGAATAATGAGTCGTTCCCCATCACAGATGGCGGAAACGCTGGGCGGCCTCGGCCGCCTGACCGAGTTGCGGCAACGGTTGATATTCGTTGTGATCGCTCTGCTCATTTACCGTATTGGCTCGTTCATACCCGTCCCGGGTGTGAATCCGCAGGCTTTGCTGCAGTTCATGAATTCGCAGCAAGGCACGATTGTCGACGTGTTCAACTTGTTCACTGGTGGCGCACTGCGGCGATTTTCGTTGTTCGCACTTGGCGTCATGCCGTACATCTCGGCTTCCATCATTATCCAGTTGATGAGCAGCGCGATACCTCATCTGCAGCAGCTCAAGAAGGAAGGCTCGGCCGGACGGCAGAAAATCACCCAATACACGCGGAATTTCACCGTGCTCCTCGCCGGCATTCAGGCCGGTGGCGTGGCGTTTGCGCTCCAGGGTCAATCCAGCGTGATTATCGCACCAGGGCCCGGCTTCCTTTTTACGGCGATCATTACCCTGACCGCAGGCACCATATTCCTGATGTGGCTGGGTGAACAGATCACCGAACGTGGCGTGGGTAATGGTATTTCGCTGATCATCTTTGCCGGCATTGTCGCAGGCTTGCCCCGCGCGATCGCCGGAACCCTGGAATTGGTCAATACCGGGCAGCTAAGCATTCCAGGAACGCTGATGATCATTGTCCTGGTGCTTGCGGTAATTTACTTTGTCGTCCGTGTCGAACGCGGGCAGCGTCGCATCACGGTCAACTATGCGCAACGTCAGGGCCGCGTGGCCTATCAGAATCAGTCCACCCATTTGCCCCTGAAAGTGAATATGTCGGGCGTGATTCCGGCCATCTTTGCATCGAGCCTGGTGATTTTTCCGTCGACGCTGGCCACCTGGTTCAGCGGTACTCAAGGGCTGAATTTCCTCACGGACGTTTCAGCGGCCTTGACGCCCGGAAATCTTGCCTACACGATTTTGTATTCCGGTCTGATCATCTTTTTCTGCTTTTTCTATACCGCCATGGTGTTCAATTCAAAGGAAACGGCGGATAACCTGAAGAAATCCGGCGCCTTCATCCCGGGTATTCGCCCAGGAAAGCAGACCGCCGATTATATCGACAATGTACTCACCCGCCTGACGATGGTGGGTTCAGTCTACCTGGTTGCGGTGTGCCTGCTGCCGGATGTGTTGCGGGTCATATGGGCCGTTCCGTTCTATTTTGGCGGTACTTCGGTCCTGATCGTGGTGGTTGTGATCATGGACTTCATAGCCCAGGTACAGGCCCACCTGATCTCACACCAGTACGACAGCCTGATGAAGAAGGCGAATCTGAAATCGTACGGCCGCTCTGGTGTTGTGCGCAGATAGTTATTCAACAACCCCGTTTTGGCGGGCGCAGTCGGTGGCGGCTCATGCGGCCGGCCGGCTGGTTTTGGGAGGATGATGATGAAAGTTCAGGCATCGGTAAAAAAGATCTGCCGTAATTGCAAAATCGTGCGACGTAAACGCGTGTTGTTCGTCATTTGCACGGATAAGAAGCACAAGCAGAGGCAGGGTTGATCAGGAAAAACAGATGAGTATCAGACTATTACCTATGGCGTGGTTTCGATATAATGTACCGTTTGCACTAATGGCACGGAAAAGACAGGAGTTTAAACCATGGCTCGCATAGCAGGAGTCAACATTCCAGTACATAAGCACACTTGGTCCGGTTTGACCCACATTTACGGGGTCGGCCGCTCACGTGCTTTTCAATTATGCGCGGCCGCTGGTGTGAATCCGGAAACAAAGATCCGCGACCTGACTGAAGCTGAAATCGAGGGCATACGTGCCGCGCTGGCCAGGATACCCGTAGAGGGTGACTTGCGCCGCGAGGTCGCGATGAACATCAAGCGCTTGATGGACTTGGGTTGTTACCGCGGATTACGTCATCGCCGGGGCTTGCCCGTCAGAGGCCAGCAGACCAAGACCAACGCCCGCACCCGTAAGGGTCCGCGTCGTCCGATCAAGCGTTGATACTTTTTCCGTGTGCAGCCATTGGGCTGAAACGGCTGTGAACAGACAAGGCGAAATGATAAATGGCTAAAACGATCAAGAAAAAGAAGATCAAGAAAACCGTGGTTGACGGGATTGCCCACGTGCATGCTTCTTTTAACAACACGATTATTACCATCACCGACCGGCAAGGTAATGCCTTGTCGTGGGCCACTTCAGGGGGTGCTGGTTTTCGTGGTTCGCGCAAGAGTACGCCATTTGCCGCCCAGGTGGCAGCGGAAACAGCGGGTCGTGCAGCCCTGGACTATGGCTTGAAAAACCTTGAAGTTCGTGTCAAGGGCCCGGGCCCGGGTCGGGAATCATCCGTTCGGGCACTGAATGCAGTGGGCTACAAGATTACCAACATTACTGACGTGACGCCGATTCCGCACAACGGATGCCGGCCGCCCAAGAAACGTCGCGTCTGACGGAGCAATAGTATGGCACGATACATTGGACCAACCTGTAAGCTGGCTCGCCGCGAAGGCGTCGATCTGGAACTGAAGAGTCCGGCACGTGGGCTTGAGTCGAAATGCAAGCTGAACCAACCCCCTGGCCAACACGGGGCTTCACGGCGCGCACGGCTTTCTGACTATGCCCTGCAGTTGCGTGAGAAGCAAAAAGTGCGGCGTATTTACGGCGTATTGGAACGCCAGTTCCGCAACTATTACAAGTCGGCAGCACAGCAGAAGGGCGCCACCGGCGAAAACCTGCTGCGTCTGCTTGAAAGCCGGCTGGATAATGTCGTCTACCGCATGGGCTTTGCGGTCACGCGGGCACAGGCACGGCAGATGGTTTCCCACAAAAGCATCTCTGTTAACGGAAAGTTGCTGAATATCCCGTCATACCAGGTGCAGCCTGAAGACGTGATCGCCATTCGTGAAAAGGCCAAAAATCAGTTGCGGGTCAAGGAAGCCATTACCCTGAGTCAGGAAATGGATCTGGTACCGGCCTGGCTGAGTGTCGATGTGCAGAAGATGGAGGGGGTGCTTAAAGCCCATCCGGACCGCGCGGACCTGTCGGCGGACATCAATGAAAGCCTGATCGTGGAGCTTTACTCCAAGTAGTACATAGCGCTCGGGTTTGTGTTCGAGACCATGAAATTCACCTGAAAATCGTTTAAGAGGGTCCTACCCATGATGGGTGTTATTGAAAATATGCTGAAACCCGGTGCAGTGGGCGTTGATGAAGTCAATCCGAACCGTGCACGCATCACTCTGGAACCGCTGGAACGCGGGTTCGGACATACCCTGGGCAATGCCCTGCGGCGTGTTTTGCTGTCCTCGATTCCGGGTTGTGCAATCGTCGAAGTCGAGATGGACGGCGTCTTGCACGAATACACCGCCGTGGAAGGGCTGCAGGAAGACATCATCGAAGTATTGCTCAACCTGAAGGGTGTCGCGCTGCGTATGCATGAACGCGAATCGGCCGTACTCACGCTGAGCAAGGCAGGAGCCGGTCCGGTCACGGCAGCCGACATACAACTGGATCATACGGTGGAAGTCGTAAACCCGGAACATGTCATTTGCAATCTGACCAAGGACGGGAGCATTAACATGCGGCTGAAAGTGGCCCGCGGCGTCGGTTATCAGCCAGCCACCCAATGGAAGATCGGTGAGCAGGAGAGCCGGCCGATTGGGCGCTTGCAATTGGATGCCTCCTTTTGTCCCGTGCGGAAAGTGGCTTACAGCGTCGATGCAGCCCGCGTGGAACAGCGCACCAATCTGGACAAACTGATATTGGACATCGAGACCAATGCGACCATAGATTGCGAAGCTGCGGTAAAACTGGCTGCCAACATTCTGGCAGATCAACTGTCGGTCTTTGTCGATTTCAAGGCACGGCAGGAAGTCGAGATCGAACTCAAGTCGCATGAAATCGACCCGGTGCTTTTGCGGCCGATCGATGACCTGGAACTGACGGTGCGTTCGGCCAACTGCCTGAAAGCCGAAAGTATCCTGTACATTGGCGATCTGGTGCAGCGCACTGAAGTCGAATTGCTCAAGACACCAAACCTGGGCAAGAAATCGCTGACTGAAATCAAGGACGTGTTGGCGTCGAATGATTTGTCCCTGGGTATGAAGCTGGATAACTGGCCGCCAGCAAGCCTGGCCAATGCCTGAACACTTGACACGGTACAGTCAGATAGAGAAAGGATAAGACCATGCGCCACATGAAATCGGGAAGAAAGCTGAACCGCAACAGCGCCCATCGCAAGGCGATGTTTCAGAATATGTCGAATTCATTGTTCCAGAATGAAATCATCAAGACGACTGTGGCTCGCGCCAAGGAACTGCGCCGAGTCGCCGAACCGTTGATTACGCTGGCGAAAGAAGATAGCGTGGCCCACCGCCGGCTGGCATTCAATCGCCTGCGGGATCGCGAAGCGGTCACCAAGCTGTTCAATGAACTGGGTCCGCGCTATGTCAGCCGCCCGGGTGGCTATCTGCGAATTCTGAAGTGCGGATATCGCGCCGGTGACAGTGCGCCCATGGCCTACGTTGAACTGGTGGATCGCCCGCGCGAAGAGCTTGTGGACACGGAATAGGTCTTGCTGCAGCAAGATTGGAAAGCCCGGCGAAGCCGGGCTTTTTCATTTTAGGCTTTCAGCCCCGGGCTTTTGCGTGGTGAACCGGGCCAAAAAAATCAGGGAGAGCGCGGCGTCATAGGGTCAGATCAGGCTGCCCAGTTGATAGATCACCAGCGCTCCGCTGTAACCCAGTGTGGTCATATAGCACCAGGCCAGAATCGGCCAGCGCCAGCTGTTGGTTTCACGACGAATCGTTGCAAGCGTGGCGGCGCATTGCAGACACCAGGCATAAAACACCAGCAAACCCAAAACCATGGGCAAGGTGAAGATGGGTCTTCCATCCGGCCAGTGCGCCGATTTCAGTTTGGTGGTCAGGCTGGATTCATCCGCCTTCGAGCCAACGGCATAAAGAGTTCCCATCACCGCCACGACTACTTCGCGAGCCGGGAAGCCGGCTATTACCGCAGAAGAAACGCGCCAGTCCCATCCCAGGGGCCTGAATACCGGTTCAATGCTGCGGCCCATCCGCCCCAGCCAGCTTTGTGACATTTGCGCGGCAGCGGCTTCATTCCGGGTCTGCTCGATCATGGCCGCATCGATCGCAGTGGATTGTTCCAGCGCTTGAACATTCACGTCGGCTCTCGGGTAATACGCCAGCACCCAAACGATCACGGCGACGCTGAAGATGACGGTGCCGGCGCGTTTCAGGAACACCCGCGCGCGGTCCATCAGTTTGATCATGACGGTCTGTATGTTGGGCCAGCGAAAGTCTGGAAGCGCCAGCATGAATGCCGGCTTTGGGCCACTCAGTGCGGTCGATTTCAGCAGCCTGGCGGTCAGCAGGCCTCCGGCGATACCGAGCAGGTACAAAGCGAACAGCACCAGACCCTGCAGGTTGAACCAGCCGAGGTATTTATGCGGTACAAATGCTGCGATCAGCAGCGCATAGATCGGCAAGCGGGCAGAGCAGGTCATGAATGGCGCGGCCAGGATGGTGGCGATGCGGTCGCGGCGATCTGGAATGACGCGCGTGGCCATGATCGCGGGAACGGCGCAGGCAAAGCTGGAAAGCAATGGGATCACGGATTGGCCTGACAGCCCGACGGCACGCATGACCCGGTCCATGAGGAAGGCTGCACGGGCCAGGTAACCGGAATCTTCAAGCACGATGATGAAGAGAAAAAGAATCAGGATCTGGGGCAGAAAAACCACGACACTGCCTACCCCGGCGATCACTCCGTCAGCGATAAAACTGATCAGCGCACCTTCTCCAAACTGGGACTTCAAGCCTCCGCCAAGAGCGGAGGCGGCGCCATCGATCATGTCCATCAGCGGGGTGGCCCATGAAAAAACAGCCTGGAAGACCAGGATCATGACGATGAAAAACATGACGGTGGCTGGCCAGGGTTGATTCAGCCAGCGTTTCAGGCGAGCGTTGTATCGCACCAGTAAGGGTGCCTGGTGCTGTACTTCGTGCAGCACTTCACGAGCCCAGCGATAGCGGTGCCTGGCTTCCTCCGCTTGGGGGGGCTGGGAGCCGAACAGCATTTGCCTAACGGCTGCAATCTCGCTGTCATCGAGCTGAAGATGCAGTTCTCTGTCCAGATCGCTGTCCGGGTGCAGCAGTGCCTGGATCACATCAATGCGCGGCATTTGCTGGCCGGTTTTGTCGGCCAGGAGCTCAGCCCACTGACTCAACTCAGGCCAGGATTCCGGAAAGCCTCTGGGTGCTTGGTCAGTCATGTCTTCCAGGGCTTGTTTCAGCTGGTCGATTCCATGACCGCTGGTGGCAATGGTCTCACAAATGGGGATGTTTCCCAGATGTCTGCTCAAGGCAGCGAGGTCGGTGGTCAGGCCATTGGCTTGCGCCACGTCTGTCATGGTCACCGCGACCACAGTGGGTACCGCCAGCTCGAGCAGCTGTTCCAGCAGGTACAGTCCCTGATACAGATGGGTTGCGTCCAGAACCAACAGCAGTCCGGATGGCTTGGTGGTGTCAAATATTCGCCCGAGCAAGACATCCACCGCAATTCGTTCATCGGCGGACTTACCCCCCAGGCAATAAATACCCGGTAAATCAATCAGCTCAACCGCCTTGGCAGACAATTGCGCCGTGCCGACGTGCTTTTCGACAGTAACCCCAGGGTAATTGCCGGTGGTTTGCCGCAATCCGGTCAGACGATTGAACAGTGTGCTTTTGCCTGAATTGGGGTTGCCAATCACCGCAATGGACGTGCGTGCTTTGTGCCGCACGCCAATCTCGTCAAGTGCAATGTTGATGACTCTTCTGTCAGCCACCAATTGTCACCGGTTCGATCTGGAAATGCTGCGCCTGCTGCTTGCGTATGGAAATAGAGGCGCCAAACAGGCTGATTTCCAGCGGGTCGCCGCCTATCGCAGCGTTTTCAAAGCGGACGATTACACCTTCGATCAAGCCCAGGACCATCAGCCGGACAATTCCCGGGCTGCTGGTATCGATAGATTCGATGCGGGCTGACTGGCCGGCCTTCAATTCTGCGAGTGTCACGTGCGCTCCATCGTCATTTCAAGTGTAAATGAGAGTTATTCTCATTTAATGGATATTTTAATGGAAACCACGCATGGAATCATAGAGCCAGATCAATTTGCAGCCGGGTAACACCCACTTGGCCTTAAGGTCATGACACAAATTCGTGGTGCCGGTATACCCATTGGCCCTTTTTCACTACGGCGATGCAGGCGTTGTCCCTGAAGTGATACAGCCAGTGGTTCAGATCCGGTGCGTCGATCAGGGCAAAGTCGGCCTGGTGGCCAGGCTTCAAGCTGCCGATCGTTTCCTGTCGTCCCACGGCGCGGGCGGCCACGGTGGTGGCAGCCATCAATACCTCGGCCGGAGACATGCCCTGGTTCAGACAGGCCAGGGTCATGGCCAGTGGCAAATGATAGCTCGGCGCCGAACCCGGATTGAAATCAGTGGCAATCGCGACCGCCACCCCTGCATCCAGCAATTGGCGCGCAGGCATATAGCGTTCGCGCAGGTAGAGCGAGGCCAATGGCAGACTGACCGCAACCACGCCGGCTTCAGCCAGAGCCCGAATGCCCTCGGCATCGACGTACTCCAGATGTTCGGCCGAGATGGCGCCAAGTTCCGCGGCCAACAACCCACCCCCACCATTGGAGAGCTGGTCGGCGTGAATCTTGATACCCAAACCGTGGTCCCTGGCCACAGTGAGCACCTGTCTTGCCTCACTGATCGTGAATGCGCCGTCCTCGACAAAAATGTCACAGAATTGCGCCAGTTTGCGCCGGGCAATGGCGGGCAATAACTCTTCGCACAACAAGCGGATATAAGCACCGCGATCGTTCTTGAATTCCCGCGGCACGATATGCGCGCCAAGAAAGGTCGGCACCAGGGTCACCGGGTGCCGGGCGCCGGCCTGGCGGTACACTTCCAACTGCTTGAGTTCATTATCCAGGTCAAGACCGTAACCGGATTTGCATTCGACGGTCGTAATGCCCAGCCTGAGCATGCCATCGAGGTGTCTTTCGGTGTTGCGCACCAGTTGACCCAGGCTGGCTCCGCGGGTTGCAGAAACCGTACTGACGATGCCCCCGCCGGCTGCGGCAATTTCCTGGTAGCTCGCGCCTTTCAGTCTCAGTTCGAACTCGTCACCTCGCCAACCGCCAAAACACAAATGGGTGTGGCAGTCGACCAAACCAGGAATCAGCAGCCTGCCGCCGCAGTCCGTCACCGGCTCTGTGTCGAAGCGGGATGGCATGTCATGATGCGGGCCCAGCCACAGGATTTCTGCATCCCGCCAAACCAATGCAGCATTACGAATCAGACCGGCATCCTGCTGTGCTCCATCGGGTGGGCACACTGCAAGTTGGGAAATATTGCGCAATATTGGCATCAGTCTGCCCGCAGGAAGTTCAAAGTAAAGGGCCTGCGGCGTCTTCGACTTCAAGCGTGAGTTCACCCTGACGCAGCAACTCGGCGCAAATCTCGAGATCGCTGCCCACTTCGTAATCCTGGTGCGCGTGCGGGATGCGTTGCCGCAGGAAGCGGTGGGCGGCCAATACACCCAAACCTGGCTTCAACGGTTGTCTGAAATCCAGCGCCTGCGATGCGGTCAGGAGCTCAACCGCCAACACGTATTCGACATTGTTCAATATGGTCAGCAATTTGATCGCGCTGATCGAGCCCATGGAAACATGGTCTTCCTGACCAAGACTGGTAGGTATGGAATCCACCGATGCCGGGTGGCACAAGACCTTGTTTTCCGAAACCAGGGCTGCAGCGGTGTATTGCGGGATCATGAATCCGGAATTGACCCCGGTATCATGCATCAGCAATTTGGGCAGCCCATCGTGTCCTTCCAGTAACAGATAGGTGCGGCGTTCCGAGATGCTGGCGAATTCGGCCAGGGCGATCGCCGCGAAATCCAGTGACAATGCCAGCGGTTGGCCGTGAAAGTTGCCGCCCGACAGGATGTCGCCACCCTGGAATACCAGAGGATTGTCGGTAACTGAATTCAATTCGGTCTCGACAACACCGGCAGCAAACGTCAGCGCATCCCGGCTGGCGCCATGCACCTGTGGCACACAGCGCAGGCTGTAGGGATCCTGTACCTTGCCGCAATCGCGATGTGAATCCAGGATTTCGCTTTGCGCCAGCAACCGGCGAATATTGGCCGCAGCCCGAATTTGGCCCGGATGCGGCCTGATCTGCTGAATGCGCTCATCGAATGGCGCTGCGCTGCCTTGCAGGGCCTCCAGGCTCATTGCTGCGATGATGTCGGCGGCTTTTCGCAGTGTCAGGCTGCGTTCGAGCACAAATGCCCCATAGGCCGCCATCATTTGCGTTCCATTGATCAGCGCCAGCCCGTCCTTGGCTTTAAGCTCAATGGCTTCCAGCCCGAGCTCATTCAGCGCAGCCGGTGCATCGCGCCTGGACTGGAGTTCCGCATCCCAGACCTGTCCACGCCCGATCAAGGGCAGGCACAGGTGCGCCAGGGGCGCCAGATCGCCGGACGCGCCGACGCTGCCGCGGCTGGGAACCCACGGCAGCAAACCCAGATGCTCAAATGCCAGCAGTTGATCGAAGGTGCTGCGTGAAATACCTGAATAACCCAGCCCCAGCGCATGGATCTTGAGCTGCAGCATGAGCCGGGTAATGGCCGGAGGAACCGGGTCACCCACGCCGCAGGCATGGCTGAGGAGGATGTTTTGCTGCAGTTTTGCCAGTTGTCCGCCGTCGATGCGCTGTTTGGCGAGAATGCCGAATCCCGGTGTTGATGCCGTAGTGGGCGCGGCCGTCTTCCATGGCCGATAGAACGATTTCGCGTGATCGGTCCAGGGCGGGGTGGGCTGCGCGCAATGCCGCCATGCTGGCGGCCAGATCCTGGTACAGCGTGGCAATGCGTATCGGAACTGCGTTTGCGACAGACATGGCGTCCTTCAACCGTTGATCATGGGCAGGTCGATGCCGCGCTGCCCGGCCGTATCGATTGCCTCCTGATAACCGGCATCGGCGTGGCGCATGACCCCGGTTCCGGGGTCGGCGGTCAGCACCCGTTGCAGCCGGCGATCGGCCATGGTGGTGCCCTCGGCAACGCACACCATGCCGGCATGCAAGGAATAGCCAATGCCCACACCACCGCCATGGTGGATGGAAACCCAGCTTGCGCCGCAGGCGGTATTCAGCATTGCGTTGAGCAAGGGCCAGTCGGCGATGGCATCCGAACCATCGCGCATGGCTTCGGTTTCCCGGTTCGGTGAGGCCACCGAACCCGTGTCGAGGTGGTCTCGCCCGATCACCAGCGGTGCGTCCACCTTGCCGTTTTTCACCAGCCAGTTGAATTTCAATCCCGCTTCAGCCCGTTCCCCGTATTCCAGCCAGCAGATCCTGGCAGGCAGGCCCTGGAATTGAATCTGGCGGCGTGCCTTGTTGATCCAGCGGTGCAAGGACTCCTTGTGCGGGAACAGTTCCAGCAAGGCCGCGTCCGTGGCTGCAATGTCCGCCGGATTGCCACTCAGCGCAGCCCAGCGGAACGGGCCGGCGCCCAGGCAGAACAGCGGCCGGATATAGGCAGGTACGAATCCCGGGAAATCGAAGGCCTCAGGCATGTTGCGATGGTCCGCCACTTGCCCTCGCAGGTTATTGCCGTAGTCGAAACAGACCGCGCCTTTCTTCTGCAGGTCCAGAATGGCCTGAACGTGCAGCACCATCGAATCCAGCACTTCATTATCGTATTGCTCCGGGTCGGCCTGGCGCAGCGCTTTGGCTTCGTCCAGTGAGTGGCCGGCAGGAATATAGCCTTCGCGCAGATCATGCGCCGAAGTTTGATCGGTAATGACGTCGGGGACGATGTCCCGCCGCGCCAGTTCGGGCAGGATTTCGGCGATATTGCCGAGCAGGCCGACAGAAAGACTGCCATCTGCCTGGTGCAGCAGGTCCAGCGCTTCATCCAGGTTCTCTGACATGCGGTCGCAATAGCCGGTTTCCACCCGGCGCTGGATGCGCCAGGGATCGACTTCGACCGCGAGGCACTTGCCATCATTCATCGTTACCGCCAGGGGTTGCGCCCCCCCCATGCCGCCCAGGCCGGCGGTCACCACGAGTTTGCCGGCAAGGCTACCGCCGAAGTGCTGCCGGGCGCATTCGGCAAAGGTTTCATAGGTGCCCTGCACAATGCCTTGCGAACCGATATAGATCCAGGACCCTGCGGTCATCTGCCCGTACATCGTCAAACCTTTTTGTTCCAGGTCCCGAAACACCTCCCAATTGCCCCAGCGGGGTACCAGATTGGCATTGGCAATCAATACCCGGGGCGCTTCTTCATGGGTGTGGAAAACACCCGTGGGTTTACCACTCTGGATCAACAGCGTTTCGTCATTCTTGAGGCGTTGCAAAGTTTCTACGATGCGGTCGTAACAGGCCCAGTTTCTGGCCGCTTTCCCGGTTCCACCGTAGACAATGAGTTCATCCGGTTTCTCCGCCACGTCCGGGTCCAGATTATTCATCAACATGCGCAGTGCAGCTTCCTGGTGCCAGCCCTGGCAAGATAGCTGCGTTCCGGTGGGCGCCTTGATTTGTCTCTTGCTTACACTCATTATCATTCGCCTGATTGCTGAATCCGCCGCATCTGATGGACTGTGCGGGCTCAGGGAAACAGATTATAGGGTAACCCGGCCCCATTGAGCGGGTCTTTATTCCCGGGGAGCGCCGTGAGGCGGTCCATGCCGGCCAACAGGAGAATACAACGAAATGTCCTTCCTATTTCGCCCCCGGGTGTGGTTTTTGCTGGTCGCCCTGGCGTGTGCTTGTCTGTTGGGTTTTGCCCTATACGTGCAATATGCGCTGTTCGAGGATCCCTGCCCCTTGTGTATGCTGCAGCGTCTGGCGTTTACCTGGATCGGGCTGGTGGCGCTTGCGGCGGGGATCCACAATCCGGGTCGCACAGGCCGTTACCTGTATGCGCTTCTGCTTGCTCTGGGAGGCATTGCCGGGGCTTTCGTTGCCGGCCGGCATCTCTGGCTGCAGCACCTGCCGCCGGACCAGGTGCCCGAATGCGGTGCCGGGCTTAACTACATGTTGGCAACCATGCCGTTTGGCGAAGTGCTATCGCAGGTGCTTCATGGCTCCGGCGAATGCGCCCAAATTGGCTGGACATTCCTCGGGCTTAGCATGCCATGGTGGACCTTGTTCTGGTACATTGGCCTTACGGTCATGACCTTGCTGGTGGTGACGAAATGGCGAGGCGAGTAAGGTAAACAGGTAAATATGGAAATGAAGAACTCAAGACCGCCGATGCAGAAGGTCGAAATTGCCGAGAACTGGAGTCCGGATTCGTGGCACAAACGCACCGCATTGCAACAGGCTACGTATTCCGACCCGCAGGAACTGCAGGAGGTGCTGCAGCAGCTCGGCAATCTTCCGCCGCTGGTGACGTCGTGGGAAATCAACTCCCTGCGCGAACAAATCGCTGATGCGCAGGAAGGGCGCCGTTTCATGCTGCAGGGTGGTGATTGCGCCGAGAACTTCAATGAATGCACCTCTCCGCTGATCACCAACCGGCTCAAGGTTTTGCTGCAGATGAGCGTGGTCCTGGTGCACGGCCTGCAAATGCCGGTCATCCGGATTGGCCGTTACGCCGGGCAATATGCCAAGCCGCGTTCCTCGGACACGGAAACCAGGGATGGAGTAACACTGCCAAGCTATCGCGGGGATCTGGTCAATTCGATCGAATTCTCCGCGCAGGCACGTAACCCCGATCCCCGGCGGTTGATCCAGGCACACGCCAGTTCCGCATTGACGATGAACTTTGTGCGGGCTCTGGTGGACGGGGGCTTCGCTGACCTGCATCATCCGGAATATTGGAATCTGAGCTGGGTCGAGCACTCGCCCCTGGCGGAGGAATTCCACAAACTGGCGGAGAATATTGGCCGTTCACTGAAGTTTCTTGAAACCATCAGCGGGCAGCCGGCCGGCAGCTTGCGCCGGGTGGATTTCTTCACTTCTCATGAAGCGCTGCACCTGCACTACGAACAGGCAGTCACCCGGCAGGTTCCGCGCCAATGGGGCTGGTTCAATACCTCCACCCATTTTCCCTGGATTGGCATGCGCACCGCGGCGCTGGATGGCGCCCATGTCGAATACTTTCGCGGCATCCGCAACCCGCTGGGCATAAAAGTTGGCCCCGGAATGAGCATTGACTGGTTGACCGGCTTGCTGGAGGTCCTCAATCCGGGGCGGGAAGCAGGCCGCATTGTGCTGATTCATCGCATGGGGGAAACCCAGATCGAGGACAAGTTACCGCCCTTGATCCAGGCGGTACGCGACAGCGGCAGCCCGGTGCTGTGGATTTGCGACCCGATGCACGGCAATACGGAATCCACTGCCTCGGGCATTAAAACCCGCCGTTTTCACAAGATCATGCGTGAAATAGATCTTGCATTCGACATTCACCGCGCATCGCGCTCGCGTCTCGGCGGCGTCCATCTCGAGTTGACCGGGGAAGAAGTCACGGAGTGTACCGGTGGTGCGCGGGACCTTTCCGAGGAAGACCTCAAACGGGCATACAAATCAACGGTTGATCCCAGGTTGAATTATGAGCAGTCGCTGGAAGTGGCGATGCTGATCGTAAAGAAATTCAATCAAACAGCCTGAATCGAACTGTCGTCTGGGTGTTTTGCAAATCATGTCGGTGCCCGCTAAGTTGCTGTTGGCTTTTGTGCTGTGCCTGCCCGTGGTTGCAGCGAAGGCGCAGACGCTTCAGGCCGATTACCTCCTCAGATTTCCCAACCGCCAGAACCAGTATGTAGACGTCAGTTTGCGGCTGCCGGTCGACGCGGCTGACGTCGAACTGATCATGCCCAGTTGGACGCCCGGTTCCTACCTGATTCGTGATTACGCCGCGCAACTCGAACGCCTGCAGGTGCAGGGCGCCGAGGGCAAAACGCTTGGCGTAAAAAAGATATCGAAAAACCGCTGGCGGGTGAGTTGCGCGGGCGAACGGGAGATCCGCGTGAGCTACTCGATTTGGGCCGGGGAACTGGGCGTCAATACGAGCTGGGTGGAAGCGAATTTCGCGCTACTCAACGGTGCGGGTATATTCCTGTTCAGCCCGGCGAGCCGGAACTGGCCGCAATCCGTTTCCCTGGAACTGCCAAAGGAATGGAAACGGGTCTACACCTCGCTACCGCAGGTAACTGAAGGGCAGCAATACATCGCGCACGATTACGATGAATTGGTAGACAGCCCGGTGTTGCTTGGCAATGCGCCGGAATACCGCTTTACGGTGGCGGACCAAGACTATGTTTTGGTTAACCAGGGTGAGGGCCGGCTGTGGGATGGCCCACAGTCAGCCAAGGATGTCGCCAGTATCGTTTCTGCAGTGCAGACCTTTTGGCAAATCAATCCCCTCGAACGCCCCTACCTGTTCCTTAACGTGATTGCGCAGGGTAGCGGAGGACTGGAGCACGACTTCAGTACGGTTTTGTTGGCGGATGCCTGGCAGATGCGTTACCGCGATGAATATGTGCGCTGGTTGGCGCTGGTGACGCATGAGTTTTTCCATGCCTGGAATGTCCGTCGGATGCGCCCGGAAGCGCTGAACCAATACGATTATGAGCACGAGGTTTATACCCACGAGTTATGGCTGGCGGAGGGACTGACCAGTTATTACGACAATCTGCTGTTGTTGCGTTCCGGCCTGATCACAGTGGAAGAGTACTTCACGCTGCTGGCCAGTGAAATTCATAACTACGAGACCACACCGGGCAGACAAGTGCGGTCAGCGGAGTTGGCCTCTTTCGATACCTGGATCAAACACTACAAGCCGGACGCAAATACGATCAACAGCGTGGTCAGCTACTACCGCAAGGGCTCGCTGATCGGCTTCGTCGCTGATATGGCGATCCGCCGGGAAACCAGGGAGAAAGCCAGCCTCGATACACTGATGCGCGAAATGTACCGTCAGTACGGGCCGCAAGCAAAAGAAAAGAGGGGGTACCCACCCGGAGCTTTTGAGGCCTTGCTTGAATCCCTGGCCGGAAGCAAAGTCCGGCAGCAGATTGCCGCATTATTGGCCAGCACCCGGGATCCGGAGATCGATGAAGCGCTGCAATGGTATGGATTGAAGCTGGACCGCACACCTTCGCGCACTGCGGCGGTCGACGCCGGACGGCCGGCCCCGGTCGATTTTGGCGTGTTGTGGGACCCGCAGTCACCGGAGTTGGTGGCCGAAGCCGTTTTGAAAGGCAGTACGGGCGCCCAGGCGGGCATTCTGCCGGAAGATGAATTGCTGGCCATCGACGGCTTCCGTGTCACCAGGGATACCCTGCCGGACCGGATGTTGCATCTGGCTCCAGGAGAGATGGCCGACCTGCTGCTGGTGCGCCACGGGCAGGTGATGACGCTGCCGGTCGCCGTGCAGGACGCCGTTCCCGATAAATACCAGATCCTGATCCAGCCCGACATCGACCGCCATCAGAAAGAACGCATGTCCTCCTGGCTGGGAGTCAAACTGAAATTCGTCACGAATCAGTGAGCCGAGGCCGGCTGAATCAGGCTTCGTCGCGTACCCGGTCGGCGCGCTTACGCTCGTGTTCCTCCAGATGCATTTTGCGAATGCGGATTGACTTTGGCGTCACTTCCACCAATTCGTCGTCTTCGATGAACTCCAGCGCCTGTTCCAGGGTCATTTTTTGCGGCGCATTCAATTGCACATTGTCGTCTTTCAGCACCGTGCGAATATTGGTGAGTTGCTTGGCTTTCAGCGGGTTGACGACGAGGTCGTTGGCGCGGTTGTGGATGCCGATGATCTGGCCGGCGTAGACATCCGAACCGGCTTCGATGATCATTCGCCCGCGCTCCTGCAGATTGAACAGTGCGTAGGCAACGGACTTGCCGGTGTTCTTGGAGACCAGCACGCCATTGTTGCGTCGCGAGATATCACCGGGCAGATAAGGCCCATAATGACTGAACAGGTGAAACATCAGTCCGGTACCCGCACTCAGCGTACGAAACTCGTTCTGGAAACCGATCAGGCCGCGGGCAGGAATCTGGTAATCGAGACGGACCCGGCCCTTGCCGTCGAGTTGCATGTTTTGTAATTCGGCGCGGCGCTCACCCAGTTGCTGCATGACCGCGCCCTGGTATTCTGCTTCGAGATCCACGACCAATTGCTCATAGGGTTCCTGCTTGATCCCATCGACTTCATGAATGATCACCTGGGGCCGGGAAATGGCCAGTTCGAATCCTTCCCGCCGCATGATTTCGATCAGGATCGACAGGTGCAATTCACCGCGGCCGGAGACCTTGAACTTTTCCGCATCCTCGGTTTCTTCCACGCGCAAGGCCACATTGTGCAGCGCCTCCCGCAGCAGGCGCTCACGCACCTGCCGGCTGGTCAGATACTTGCCCTCGCGGCCGGCAAACGGGGACTTGTTCACCTGGAATGTCATGCTGATGGTCGGCTCATCCACGGTCAGCGGCGGCAAGGGATCGGGGTGGGCGCGGTCGCACAGGGTGTCGGAAATGCCCAGTTCTTCCACGCCGGTAACGGCGATGATGTCACCGGCCTGGGCCATATCGGCTTCCACGCGCTCCAATCCACGAAAACCCAGGACCTGCAGAATTCTGGCGTTGCGCTTGTTGCCCAGGTGATCGATCACGCAAATCTGCTGGTTGGGCCGCACTTCGCCGCGCTGTATGCGGCCAATGCCGATCACGCCGACATAGGAGTTGTAGTCCAGTGAAGAGATGCGCATCTGAAACGGGCCTTCCAGTCCGACGCTGGGGGGCTTGACATGGCGGATGATGGCCTCGAACAAGGGGCGCATGTCGCCCCCTCGTTCCGTATGATCCAGGCTGGCGTAACCCAGCAGGGCGGAGGCGTAAACGACCGGAAAATCCAGTTGTTCGTTGGTCGCGCCCAGGCGGTCGAAAAGATCGAAGGTTTGATCGAGAACCCACTGTGGCCGTGCGCCATCGCGATCGATCTTGTTGATCACGACAATTGGCCGGAATCCCATCTCAAAGGCTTTTTGCGTGACGAACCGGGTTTGCGGCATCGGCCCATCGACCGCATCCACCAGCAGCAAAACGGAATCGACCATGCTGAGAATGCGTTCGACCTCGCCGCCAAAATCGGCATGTCCGGGCGTATCGACGATATTGATACGCCAAAGCTTCACGCCGTCATGCCAGGTGATCGCGGTGTTCTTCGACAGGATGGTAATCCCGCGCTCACGTTCGAGGTCGCCGGAGTCCATCACCCGTTCAGGTTTGGCGGCACGTTCGCCCAGCGTGCCCGATTGCTGCAGCAACTGGTCGACCAGCGTCGTCTTGCCGTGATCGACGTGCGCAATAATGGCGATATTTCTCAGGTTTTCAATCACGATGCGGAACCACAAGGCGGGGCGCGCACGTTACCGCTTTTTAGCTTGAAAATCAATGAAAACCGAGGGCCTTAAGCGTTTTGGCCTGCTCCGGTGGAGCCTCTGCCGGTACTTGCCAGCCGGCAAAATCACGTCGTTCCGGGTAGTCTTGTCGGAGTTTATCGAAAAAGACGGATTGGTCCTCCGGTTTCAAGGCGGCAATTTGGCGCAATTGCGCATCATCGCGTGCAACCGGGCAGGCAGCGAGAATGGCATCTTCAACCGTCGCCCCATGGTTGTTCAAATGACGCTCCGGGCCGAGGCCGGCCAACAGGTCAGGCCCTTTCCCGCTGTTGCCCAGCCAATCGCAGAATTGCCGGTACACCATCTCCGTGCCGCGTAATTTTCCATCCAGGCTGTAGCCGGCCACATGTGGCGTGGCCACCGTCACCGCATGAAGAAAATCAGGGTCGATCCTGGGTTCATCGGGCCACACGTCGAGTGCGGCGCAGCCCGAACCGGAAGCGAGCCAGCGGCCCAATGATAATCCTTCCGCCACTTTCCCCCGCGAGGTGTTCACCAGCAGGGTGCCGGGCTGCAATTGCGCCAGAAATGACTGGCCAATCAGATGCAGGGTGGCATAGGGGCCGGACCGGGTCAGCGGCACATGGAAGGTGATGACATCGCAGTCCGCAATATCTTTCATTTCACACAGACCGGATTGGCCCGCATCGGCCAGCGGTGGATCACACACTTTGATCGTCCCGACGCCATACGCCGCGAGCAATCGACGCACGCGACTGCCGACATTGCCAAAGCCGACGATACCCAGGGCGCGGTTCGACAGCTTGAACCGCAAACGCTGGCCTGCCAGCAGCATCATGGCCAGCGTATATTGCGCCGCGGCATCCGCATTGCAGCCCGGTGCGCTGGCCCAGCGGATGCCGCACTCATTCAGCCACGCAATGTCCAGGTGATCGGTGCCGATGGTCGCCGTGCCTACGAATCTGACGTCCGTGCCCTGCAGTAAGTCCGAATTTACCGCGGTTACCGAGCGTACGATCAGAACCCGCGCGTCTTGTACCTGCGCTTTGCTGATCTTGCGGCCATCCACTTTGAAGACGTCTCCGCGCCGGGCGAAGCTCTGATCCACACCGGGAATATTCTGGTCAATCACGATTTTCATGGGTTTGTGCATTATTGCATTGACGAAGGTCACCATTATCGTTTTCTGCGGGTCGAAACGGGAACCGGTCGGCTATAATATTCATGTCTCGCAACCGGCCTTGAGGCCGGTTGTGCCGTCACATTCGATGAATCGATCATAACGCAAGGAGTCAGCTATGAAATCGCCAGTTCGGGTAGCCATTACAGGTGCCGCCGGCCAGATAGGCTATCAACTTTGTTTCAGAATCGCGGCAGGGGATATGCTCGGGCCGGATCAGCCGGTGATCTTGCAGATGCTGGAAATCACCCCCGTGCTGGGCAGCTTGCAGGGTGTCGAGATGGAGTTGCTGGACTCCGCTTTTCCACTGCTGGCGGGAACGGTGGCGACCGATAATGCCGAAACGGCGTTCAAGGATGCGGATTACGCCCTGCTGGTGGGCGCCAAACCCCGTGGCGCGGGAATGGAACGCAAGGACCTGATTTCCGCCAATGGAAAGATTTTCGGCCCCCAGGGAAGAGCCCTGAATGCAGGGGCAAAGCGCGACGTAAAGGTCCTGGTGGTGGGAAATCCGGCCAATACCAATGCCTTGATCGCACGGGCGGCGGCTCCCGACCTCGACCCGCGGAATTTCACTGCGATGACGCGTCTGGACCACAACCGTGCGCTGGCCCAGCTATCGGTGAAAACGGGCGTGCACCACGACCGCATTCGCAAGATGGTCATCTGGGGCAATCATTCCTCTACCCAGTACCCGGACATCCGTTTTGCCGAAGTCGATGGCAAGGCAGCGAGTGGCCTGGTCGATCAGGATTGGTACCAGAAGAACTTCATACCCACGGTGCAGCAGCGGGGCGCAGCCATCATCAAGGCGCGCGGTGCTTCGAGCGCGGCTTCGGCTGCAGCGGCTGCGATTGACCATATCCGAACCTGGGCAAACGGTTCGAGAGACGGGGACTGGGTTTCAATGGCAGTGCCGTCCGACGGCAGTTACGGCATTCCGGAGGGCGTGATTTATTCCTATCCCTGTGTCTGCAAAAACGGTGACTACGAGATCGTGCAAGGCCTGGATATCGACGACTTCAGCCGTGCGCGGATGGATGCAAGCTATCAGGAATTGTGTGAGGAACGCGTTGCGGTCGAAGATCTGCTTTGAGGGCGACGGTCTAATCGCCGGGTTGTGCTGAATCGGCGTCATCGAGCCGATCAGCCTCCAGCCGATAATTCACCTCGATGGGGTCGAGCACCTGCAGACCGCCGCCGAGCACGCTGAATGGCTGAATGCCATAGTCGGATTGCAGCATACTGAATGAGCCCGTCACCACCAGGTGTGCTGATTCCAGCCCCACCGCCTTGAAGGTGATGGGCGTACGGTGCTCCTGCCCATGAAGGTAGATGGTGAGTTGGGCTTCAGGGGCATCTTGTGTGCCGCCGGTGATTTGGATATTCAGATGTGCCTGCGGCCAATGATCAGTCTGTAGCACCCTGACGCGCATGTTCTCCCGTGTCTTCTCGACGTCTTGCGCGCTTGGCTGCGTGTCCAGGCCATATTGTTTGCGCAAATCGGGATCGTCGACGACCAATGCATCCAGCGCAAGGCGCAAATCCGCCCGCGAGTGCGTGAACTCATTGGTGGCAAGTAGCACATAGCCTGTCATTCCTGCAGAAGTCACGACATGGTCATGACCAAAGCGGGCCAATGAGCCACCGCGCCGCACCAGGACATCCGCCCGCGAATGCTCGCCGTCGATCCTGTAGATGATTGAACCCGGCGCCGGCAGGTACTTATCGTACGGAAATTCCGGCAGCGGTTGCGGGGCGGGCGTGATTTGTGGCGCCGGCGTATGGCAGGACGACAGGCCGGCAATCAGCACGGCGAACATCAGTCGCTTGCACCACATCTTATGGCGCCGTTCAGGAATCATTGTTCGGCTTTCAGGGCAATGCCAAAACGCACTTGCACATCATGTCCGATGGGCGTATCGGCTTCCCACTCGCCGCTGCCGATGCCGAAATCCACTCGCGATAGAATCAGCGACCCGGTCAGCTTTGCATCCAGATCATGCGAACGCCAGCGAAACGGGACGGTGATGGGTCTACTCACGCCTTTGATCGAAACCACGCCCTCGGCGACATATTCCGAATCATTGACGGCACGAACCTGCTCACTGCGAAACCTGGCGTGGGGAAAGGCCTTCGCATTGAACCATTCGGTTTGCGCTATGGCTTCGTCAATTTCATCGTTACCCATGCTTGCCGAAGTGATATCCACATCGACCAGCAGCGACCTGACCGCGAGGCTCGACGCGTCATAGCTCACCAGCACGTCAAAGCGCTGGAACCGGCCCGGTGCTTCCGCGCCTTCGTAGGTCGTGACGAATTCCAATTGGCTCTGATCCTGCACCGAGCGCCATGATGCGGCGTACAGCTGCGCCGACAGCACGACTGCGAGCAAGGCAAGGCCACAACGAACGGGATGAGATGGTTTCATGGTGTCCTATTGTTCCACAACATGCGCTGCAAAACCGTATCCCGCCGCCAAAAGTGGTGCCATAGCGTGGCCGCGACATGTATCAGCAGCAGGACCAGCATCGCCGACACCAGACCTTCGTGCCATTCCTGAAACCGCTCGCCCAGGGCTTTATCCGGTCCGATCAGAGCCGGCCAGGGGATCACGCGGTACAGGCTGAACGGCACGTTTTTGGCGGAATTCATCAACCAACCGCTGACGGGGATGGCAAACAGCAGCGCGTACAAACCGGTGTGGCCGAGCATGGCCGCGAGCCTTACCCAGACTGGTGTCGCAGCATCCGCAACGGGCCTGGGGTTGAGCAGTGCCCACAGCAGTCGCAGCAGGGCCAGAAAAAGCAATGTGATGCCGATGGACTTGTGCCACATCAGCAGATTCAGCTTTTCCGGCGTGCGGCCCAGTTCGTGTGCGTATTTACCCAATATGACCTGAGCGAAAATGAGCGCGGCCATCGACCAGTGAAGCATGCGTGCTATCGATCCCCATGCAGTTTTCGAATTGCGTATCATGTTTTGGAAGCCCGAAGGGGTCAGAGTAAAGTGCCAGATTTGAACCTGAGGCTTCGCACGATGAGTCCCACCGTTACTCTGGCACTTTACTCTGACCCCATGTTCATCACCCTTCAACGCTTCATGAAGTTGAAGAATTCCTCGTTGGTCTTGGTCGCCTTCATCTTGTCGAGCATGAATTCGATGGCCTGCGCTTCATCCATCGGGTGCAACAGCTTTCGCAAGATCCACATTTTCTGCAGTTGGTCGGAACTGATCATCAATTCTTCGCGCCGTGTGCCGGAACGGTTGATGTCGATGGCGGGATAGGTGCGGCGTTCGGCAATACGGCGGTTCAAATGGATTTCCATGTTGCCGGTGCCCTTGAATTCTTCGTAGATCACTTCATCCATCTTGGAACCGGTATCGACCAGCGCGGTGGCAATGATGGTCAGTGAACCACCTTCGGTGACATTTCGCGCGGCGCCGAAGAATCGCTTCGGCCGTTGCAGTGCGTTGGCATCGACGCCACCGGTCAGCACCTTGCCGGACGAAGGTGCAACGGTGTTGTAGGCGCGCGCGAGACGTGTGATGGAATCGAGCAGGATCACCACATGGAGTTTGTGCTCTACCAGGCGCTTGGCCCTTTCGATGACCATCTCAGCCACTTGCACGTGCCGGGATGCGGGTTCGTCGAAGGTGCTCGAAATGACTTCCGCGTCGACCGAGCGCTGCATTTCCGTCACTTCTTCCGGGCGTTCATCGATCAGCAAAATGATCATCCTGCTCTCCGGATGATTGGCCCGGATGCTGGTGGCGATGTTCTGCAGCATGATGGTCTTGCCGGCTTTGGGCGGTGAAACCACCAGGCCACGTTGACCCTTGCCGATCGGGGATACCAGGTCGATGATGCGCGCCGTGATGTCTTCGGTGCTGCCGTTGCCGCGCTCCAGTTTGTATGGTTCGGTGGGGAATTCCGGTGTCAGGTTCTCAAACAGGATTTTGCTTTTGGCCGCTTCCGGCGGTTCGTAATTGATGTCCTGGACTTTTAACAGTGCAAAGTATCTCTCACTGTCTTTGGGCGGCCGGATCTTGCCGGAAACCATGTCGCCGGTGCGCAACGCGAAGCGGCGAATCTGGCTGGGTGAAACATAGATGTCATCCGGACCCGCCAGGTAGGAACTGTCTGCGGAACGCAAGAAGCCGAAGCCGTCCTGCAGTATTTCCAACACACCATCGCCAAAAATGCTCTCTCCATTTTTCGCATGGGCTTTGAGAATGGAAAATATGACGTCCTGCTTGCGTGAACGGGCGACGCCTTCCAATCCCATTTCATTGGCGATGGTGAGCAATTCGGAAACGGGTTTTTGTTTGAGTTCAGTCAGATTCATGGGGTTTTTGACGCTCTGCAACATAGGACGGGTGGGTAAACCTGGTATTTTTTCTTGATGTGTTGGGCACGCAGGCCCGGGTTAGGGTAAATGCGTTTGGGTAAAATCAAATTCGGCGTGGCGGCGGTGGTCGACCGCCCGGAAACAATAAATTCTATTCTACGTTTGCCTGCGTCGCGCGTCTTACGAGCCAGCTTTTTTATCAGGGAAGTATGCGGGCTGGGCGAGAAGACCAGCGTAGATGCTGTAAAATTAGCACGATATCAATACAGCGTCCAGTTATTAGTAACAAAAACTGCCGGCCCCGTTGCGAAAGCGGAACAGAACCGGCGGCTTGTATCAAACAGCTTCATCTACAAATGCCTTGAGTTGGCCCTTGGTCAGTGCGCCCACCTTGGTTGCATGCACCTTGCCATCCTTGAATATCATTAGTGTGGGTATGCCACGGATGCTATACTGCTGGGGCGTTACGTTGTTGCTGTCGATATCCATCTTCGTCACTTTGAGCCGGTCCCCGTACTCGTTGGCAATTTCCTCGACGATGGGGCCAATCATTTTGCAGGGACCACACCATTCTGCCCAATAGTCGACCAATACAGGGCCGGCGGCGCGAAGGACTTCCTGGTCAAAACTGGCGTCGGTTACGTGGGTTATATTGTCACTCACTTGGTTTCTCCAGATTTCGCGCTGCTTCTTCACTGGTACGTGGGGTGCAGCGCGGTTAATATGTTTGTATAGGCCCGGATCTTCGATCCAACAAGCTGGATTGCGACACACTGCTCGACAGGGTCATCTTTCCAAAGAACCGCTTGACGATATCAAGGCGCCGGCATCGAGTTTCAAGCCAAGCCGCCGGAATTATACTCGTTTCGCCCAGCAGGCCGTCCAGCTTCAGTCTGTCAATCCTGGCAATTGAGGCCAGTTCACACAAACGGATAACATATGACCGAAAAGAAAACCAACACCTCTCTCAGTGACATGAGGTTTTCCCAGCTTGATCTGACTGAACCCGTCACACAAGGTTTGGCTAAAGCAGGATTCACCCATTGTACACTCATTCAGGCGCTGACTCTCCCCGTCGCATTGCTGGGGCGAGATGTCGCGGGCCAGGCGCAAACAGGGACCGGCAAAACGGCGGCTTTTTTGTTGGTCCTGTTGGAGCGATTGCTGAAGAGTCAGGCCACGGCCGATCGGCGGCAGCCCAGGGCCCTGGTATTGGCCCCGACCCGGGAATTGGCCATTCAGATTCACAAAGATGCGTTGCTACTGGGATCCGGGACCGGATTGAAGCTGGGGCTTGCCTACGGTGGCGTCGATTACGAAAAGCAGCGCCAGGCGCTGGAGGCCGGCGTCGACATACTCATCGGCACGCCGGGGCGCCTGATCGATTACTTCAAGCAGCATGTGTTCAAGTTGAGTCAGATCGAGGTCATGGTGCTGGATGAAGCCGACCGCATGTTCGACCTCGGTTTCATTCAGGACATTCGATACGTATTGCGCCGTCTGCCGCCACGGGAGGAGCGTCAATGCCTGCTGTTTTCCGCCACGCTCTCACATCGGGTGCTCGAACTGGCCTATGAGCACATGAATGAGCCGGAGTTATTGAAAGTCGAATCGGATCATGTGACGGTTGAAAACGTCAATCAGACCGTTTATTACCCGGCAAATGACGAAAAGGCCCGCCTGCTGGCGGCGCTGTTGAAAAAGTTTGAAGGCGGCAGGATCATGGTATTCACCAATACGCGCGCCGCGACCGATCGGGTCCAGCGCTCTTTGAGAGCCAATGGTTTCAACGTTGCAGCCATTTCCGGTCAGGTACCGCAGAAAACGCGACAGAGCCTGTTGCGCAAGTTTCATGATGGTGAAATTCCCATCCTGGTGGCCACGGACGTCGCCGCTCGTGGCTTGCACATTCCCGATGTTACCCATGTCATCAACTACGACCTGCCGCAGGATGCGCCGGATTATGTCCATCGCATCGGGCGCACCGCCCGCCTCGGCGCCAAGGGAGAGGCGATCAGTTTTGCCTGTGAAAATTATGCCTTTCACCTGCCCGAGATCGAGGAATTCATCGGCTACATCATTCCTGTCGAACAGGTGGACAAGAGCCTGTTGGCGGCAATCCATAAACCGCTGCCGGCACCGCCGCGGGCGAAAAACACGCACGGTGGGCAAAGAAACGCGCGCACAGGCCAGGGAAAATCCGGTTCCAGTCAGGGCCGCGGCGCGGGTTCTCGCGCCTCAGCGCAGGGTCGGCGGCGCCGGAAACCGCAATAGCTTGCGGGACAGGGCACCGGTTCAGGGATCGCATTGGCGCGATGATCACGTTTGAGCACGTCAGCAAGCGGTATCCTGGCGGCAACCAGGCCCTGGCGGATGTCAGCTTTCATCTAGCCCGCGGAGAAATGGTGTTTCTGACCGGACATTCCGGCGCCGGAAAAAGCACCCTGTTACGCCTGATTCTGATGCTGGAGCAGGCGACGCGCGGCCAGGTCGTGGTGAACGGAAAGAATCTCAGCAAAACTGCGATGAGTCAGGCCCCGCGCATCAGGCAGGGCATCGGCATGATCTTCCAGGACCACAAGCTGCTGCGCAACAAGACGGTGTCCGACAACGTGGCCCTGCCGTTATTGATTGCCGGCCTGCGCTATGCGGAAATTCGCAAGCGCGTGCGGGCATCGCTGGACAAAGTCGGTTTGTTGGGCAAGGAAAAGTCCTGGCCGATGGCATTGTCGGGCGGCGAACAGCAACGCGTCGGTGTAGCGCGTGCCATTGTCGGCATGCCGCCGGTGCTGCTGGCGGATGAGCCCACCGGCAATCTGGACCCGGATCTGTCAGCCGAATTGTTCGGCTTGTTCCGCCAGCTCAATCAGCTGGGCGTGACCGTGCTGATCGCCAGCCACGATCTGGACCTGATCAGGCGCATGGGAGACCGTGTTTTGGTACTGCAAAAGGGCTGCCTGATAGACGATATCCCGGCGGACCCGCAGTTTGCCCGCAGACGGAGTGAGCATTGAATCGCATACGTTTGAGGCGCCGGCTCAGGGCTTGGGGCCGGCGGCAGCTTTATAGCCTGTTCTCCAGCCTGGGTACGCTGCTCGGTCACCGCGTCGGGACGATTATGACCGTGCTGGTACTGGGCATTGCGATGCTATTGCCCATCGGTCTGTATGTCACCCTGACCAATCTTGGCGGCATCGACCTGCAATCGCAGGACTGGGGGTCGATCACGGTTTTCCTGCAGACGTCGGTGACTGAGCAGGAGGCGCTTGCATTGACGGACGAGATCAATGCGCGTCCCGACGCGAGCGCATCGGCAGTGTCGCCGGAAAAGGGCATGGAAGAATTTCGCTCCGCGTCGGGGTTTGGGCAAGCCCTGGATGTGCTGGAGTCCAATCCCTTGCCCTGGGTATTGCTGGTGCAGCCCAGGGCGCAGCCGGACAGGAGCCTGGCGGACGTCGCGGAGACGCTGGCTTCCTGGCTGAATTCCCTGGATGCCGTTGACACCATCCAGCTCGATTATAAATGGTTGCGGCGACTGGCCAGCCTGCTGCAACTGGGAAACGCGCTGGTCACCATTCTCAGCGTGATGTTCGCGCTTGCGGTCGTGGTCGTGATCGCCAACACCATTCGCATGGATGTGGCTAATCGGGCGGATGAAATCGAGGTGTTGAGCCTGGTAGGGGCCGGGGACAGCTTCATTCGCCAGCCATTCCTCTATTCCGGTTTCTGGTACGGCCTGCTGGGCTCGGTGTTGGCGCTGGTTTTACTGCAGGTCTGCATCGCCTATCTGCAGGTGCCTTTGGCCAATCTGCTGGACGCCTATGGCAACGCCTACGTGATCCTGCGTCTGACACTGTCACAGATGGCTTTTATACTCTTCAGCGGCGGCTTGCTGGGATTACTCGGCGCCTGGGTATCGGTGGAACGGTACCTGCGCGTACTGCGTCGTGGCGGATTGCTGGGAAGAATTTAGCCGGACCGGCTGAACATTGGGCGAATTGTATGGTCGAAAGCCGCAGTAGAAATTTGGATTGGGTGGTAGCAGAGGAACTGCCCCAAGGCGCAGGCCAGCGGGTTGGCTAGTGTATGCGCTCTTGTGGTAAAGTATTCTGCTGCCCAGGAGGAAATTTAATGAGCAAAGATTTAGTGCCCACCCATCTTTTGGTCCCCACAGGGACGGGAAGCCTGGATGCTTACATTCAGGAAGTGAACAAGGTTCCCGTGCTTAGCCTGGAAGTGGAGCAGGATTTGGCACGCCGTTACAGGGATAACGATGAGCTGGAGGCTGCACGTCACATGGTGTTGGCGCATCTGCGCTTCGTCGTGCATGTTGCCAAAGGCTACACCGGGTACGGATTGCCATTGGGTGACCTTATCCAGGAAGGCAACATCGGCTTGATGAAAGCGGTCAAGCGCTTCGATCCGGACCACGGCGTTCGGCTGGTTTCATTTGCCGTACACTGGATCCGCGCCGAGATGCATGAATTTATCCTGCGCAACTGGCGAATCGTCAAGGTGGCCACCACCAAAGCCCAGCGCAAGTTGTTCTTCAACCTGCGCAAATCCAAAAAGCGTCTTGGCTGGCTCAGCCATGCTGAAGTCAATGCGGTTGCCCATGATCTTGGCGTAAAACCCGAAGTGGTGTTGGAGATGGAATCGAGACTGTCCGGTCAGGATGTCGGTTTCGACCTGCCGCCCAATGCGGATGAAGATACCGCCTACATCGCACCGGCCTATTTTCTGGAAAGCCACCAGCAGGACCCTGAAATCGAGGCCGAATCCAATGATTGGCGCGAACATAGCGATACCTTGCTGTATGCCGGCCTGGAAGAACTCGACGAGCGCAGTCAGGACATCATTCGCAGCCGTTGGTTACAGGACGACAGCAAGATTACGCTGCAGGAACTGGCGGACAAATACAACGTATCTGCTGAGCGGATCCGGCAGCTTGAAGCCAATGCTCTGCGCAAGATGAGGGCGTCCATAACCGCCTGATTCGGGACAAAGTTGATAGAATTGAAACGGCCTCCCCAAGGAGGCCGTTTTGGTTTCTGGATCCCGGATGATACCCGACAGGAAAGCAGGAGAAAACATGCACGAAGGTGTGACTCGACCCTCTGAGGATAGCCGCTGGCTGGTGATGAAATTTGGCGGTACCAGCGTCAGTTCGCCCCAGCGCTGGGCCACCATTGCGGCGCAGGCAAGACGCGGTCTTGAATCGAACAGACAGGTGTTGATTGTGGTTTCGGCGCTGTCCGGTGTAACCGATTTGCTGACCCGGCTGGCAAGCGCAACCGATCCGGCCGTGCGCAACAGTACGCTCGATGAGATTGAACGGCGCCACAGACAGCTTCTTTCCGACATGACGCTGGGAGATTGCCCGGAATTCGAACAGCGCTGGCAGGAACTGGCCGCGATCAGCCGAACGATCCAATACCCCGCAAACCCCGAATTTCGTGCCGAAATGCTGGCCCATGGCGAACTCATGTCCAGCGCCCTGGGCAAGAGGGCTTTGGAGCACCTGGGTCTGACGGTAAATCTGCAAGACGCCCGTCATTGGCTGCATGCCGAGCCAGCGTCGGTGCACACGCCTTTGGCCGTGCGCTGTCCCGATCATGCAGACCCGGAAATGCAGGTCCGCCTCGCCGCGCAGGGGCCGTTACACATCACTCAGGGGTTTATTGTTGCCGGCCCGGAAGGCAAAACCTGTTTGCTCGGCCGCGGCGGATCGGATACCTCTGCAGCCTGTTTTGCGGCGCGCCTGCACGCCGAAGCGCTGGAGATATGGACCGACGTGCCGGGCATGTTCAGCGCGGATCCACGGGTGGTGCCGGACGCGCGTTTGCTCAACAGCCTGGGATACCGGGAAGCTCAGGAATTGGCTTCCATGGGGGCCAAAGTACTGCATCCACCCAGCATTGGGCCGGCCAGGCGGCATCAAATTCCGGTCTATATCAAGGATACCCAGCGGCCGGATTTCAATGGGACATGTATCAGCCTGGGCGACCGTGAGGCGCAAGCGCAGGTCAAGGGAATTGTCAGCCGCAGCGGCATCACCCTGATCAACATGGAAGATCCCGCGATGTGGCGTCAGGCAGGATTCCTGGCAGACGCGTTCGCAGTATTCAAGAAGCACGGATTTTCGGTAGACCTGATCTCCACTTCGGAATCTACCGTCACAGTCAGCCTCGATCCGGAATCAGCCATTGATTCGGATGGTTCGCGTTTCAGCGCATTTCTCGATGAACTGGCTCTCTTGTGCCGCGTGGAGGTACACACGGATTGCGTTTCGATCAGCCTGGTAGGTAACGCCATACGCACCATTCTAGGCAAACTGTCGGCTGCCCTGGACGTGTTCCAGGACCGGCATATCCATCTGGTAACCCAATCGGCCAATGATCTCAACCTGACGCTGGTAGTCGACGCCGAGCATGCACCCAGCCTGGTGCGCAAGTTGCACCAATTGCTGATCGCATCGCAGGCAGACGGAAGAATGGAATTCGGACCCAGTTGGGCCGATCTGAATCGCGGTGCCGCTCCTTTGCCCGAGCATCCCGCCTGGTGGCGGACACATGCCGCCCGGCTTGTCGATTGCCTGCAGGGGCGTGACAGCGCCTATGTCTATCACCTGGAAACGGTGCGTCTTGCTGCCCGCCGATTGCGCGGGTTGGGGGCGATAGACCGGGTGCTGTATGCGGTAAAAGCCAATGACCATCCAGGTTTGCTGAAGGTTCTGGCGCAGGAAGGGTTGGGTTTCGAATGTGTTTCATTGAATGAAGTGCAGCACGTGCGCCAGGTCATTCCGGAGGTGCCGGCCAGCGACATCCTCTTTACGCCCAATTTTGCGCCACGCGAGGAATACGAGCGCGGATTCGAGATTGGCGCCCGCATCACAGTGGATAATTCCTGGGTGCTGCAACAATGGCCCGAGGTGTTTGCCGGCAAGGAGATTTTTCTGCGCCTGGATCTGGAAAGTGGTTACGGCCACCATAGAAAAGTCATTACCTCCGGCAAGGATTCCAAGTTCGGCGTGGCTCTGGATAATATCGACACGCTGTCAGCGTACTTGGGCAAGCATGACATCCGGGTTACCGGGCTGCACGCCCACACCGGCAGCGGTGTGATCGACGCGTCCGTGTGGCGCGAGCAATTACAGCGTCTGCTGGCGGTATTGCCGCGCTTTCCAATGGTCAGCGTACTGGATCTTGGGGGCGGAATCGGTGTTCCTGACCGGCCCAGACAGCCGGGCTTCGACTTGCAGGAACTGGATGAATTGCTGCGCGAGACGCTGGCGGATCAGAACGTCGCGCTCTGGCTTGAACCGGGGCGCTACCTGGTGGCGGAAAGTGGGGTGCTGCTGGCGCGGGTTACCCAACTCAAGGACAAGGGTCAGTACCACTACGTCGGCATCGCCACCGGCATGAACTCGCTAATCCGGCCCGCACTGTATGGTGCTTATCATGAGATCGTCAATCTGAGCCGGCTGAATGAACAGGCGAGCATTACTTGCCGGGTCGTGGGGCCAATTTGCGAGTCCGGTGACGTGCTCGGGGAAAGCCGGCTGTTGCCTCCTACCCATGAGGGCGACATCATCCTGATTGCCAACACCGGCGCCTACGGCCGGGTCATGGCTTCGCACTACAATCGCCGCAGCCCGGCCGAGGAGTTGTTTTTCGAAGCGTGAGTCAATAGATATGCTCTCTTATTGTGTTCATTGACAATATGAGAATGAACGTTCATTCTACGTACTTTATGTGCGATTGCCTGCGCACGCTGTCCTTGCCCCTTTTGGAAATGGCTCCATGAAAATGACCGCCACGTCACGTTCCCTCCTTGCAGTTTCCATGATGTCTTTGTTGCTCGCTGCCTGTAATGGGGAATCGGCGCCCATGCAGCAGGGCGCGCCCACCGCGGTGACGGTAGTCACGCTCAAGGCCCAGCCGGTGACGCTGACCCGTCAGTTGCCGGGGCGGACGAATGCCTACGTGATCGCCGAGATTCGCCCGCAGGTGACCGGTATCGTCAAAGAGCGGCTGTTCACCGAGGGCAGCCTGGTCAAGGCTGGCCAGGCTTTGTATCAACTCGACGACGCGACCTATCGCGCTGACTGGAACAGTGCCAGGGCCTCGCTTGCGCGTGCGCAGGCCTCGGTGGAAGTCGCGCGTATCGACGCGGAGCGCGCGGGAGAATTGATCAAGAGCCACGCCATCAGCCAGCAGAATTACGGCGACGCCATAGCTGCGAAACTCGAGGCCGAGGCCGACGTGGGTGTTGCCGAAGCCCGGGTTGCGAGCGCGGCCGTGAAGTTGGGATACGCCAGAATTACCTCGCCGATCGATGGCCGCGTCGGAAAATCCACGGTTACCCAGGGTGCTTTGGTCAAGGCTGATCAGGACGCGCCGCTTACTACGGTGCAGCAACTCGATCCTATCTACGTCGATCTGACCCGTTCCGCAAGCGAACTGCTGCAGTTGCGCCGCGATTTTTCCAGCGGTGCTGCGCGTGCTACCGAAGACATACCCGTGACCCTGTTTCTCGAGGACGGCACCCGCTATGAACACGAAGGCGAACTGACGTTTGCCGACGTTGCAGTCGATCCGACGACAGGCAGCTATGCGCTGCGCGTGGTGGTTCCGAATCCGGATCAGTTGCTGATGCCCGGGATGTATGTGCGCGCCCTGTTGAGCACCGCGGTTCTTGAACATGGCCTGCTGGTCCCACAGCAGGGCGTGCTGCGTGATGCCAAAGGCAATGCCAGTGCGATGGTCGTCTCTGGCGAAGGCATGGTCGAGCGTCGCGCCGTGGAAGTCAGTCGCACCATCGGCAATCAGTGGCTGGTGAGCAGTGGTCTGGCCGAAGGCGATCGGGTGATCGTCAAAGGCCTGCAGAAAATCCAGCCGGGTGCGCCGGTGATCGCGACGGAAGCTACCACGGGTGAAAGTGGTACAGGGCAAGACACGGTTGGGACAGCGGATCCCGCAGGGGCCGGTGTTTCGACCGCTGCTCCGCCGAAAGAATAGGGGCACAGGCATGGCACAGTTCTTTATTGGCCGCCCGATTTTCGCCTGGGTGATCGCAATCGTGATCATGTTGGCGGGTGGCCTGTCCATCACTCAATTGCCGGTCTCGATGTACCCGACCATCGCGCCGCCCACGGTGACTATAAGCGCCCATTATCCCGGCGCCTCGGCCAAGGTGGTCGAAGACTCGGTAACACAGGTCATCGAACAGAATCTGAAAGGCCTGGACGGTCTTTTGTACATGTCCTCCAGCAGTTCCTCCAGCGGCAGTGCCTCCGTATCGCTGACCTTTGAAAACAACATCAACCCGGATGTTGCCCAGGTGCAGGTGCAAAACAAGCTGCAACTGGCGATGCCGCTGATGCCGCAGGAAGTGCAGCGGCAGGGCGTCAATGTGGGCAAGGAGCGCAGCGGCTTCCTGATGGTGGTCGGTTTCGTCTCCGAAGACAGCAGCATGTCCAGGACCGATATAGCCGATTACGTCTCCGCCAATGTTGTCGATCCGATCAGCCGCGTGCCGGGCGTCGGCAACATCCGGGTGTTCGGCTCGCAGTACGCCATGAGAATCTGGCTGGATCCGAACAAGCTAGATACCTACCGGCTCGCGCCATCGGACATCATTACCGCGGTGCAGGCACAGAACAGCCAGGTCGCCGTCGGCCAATTGGGCGGAACACCGGCCGTGGAAGGCCAGCAGCTCAATGCGACGATTACCGCGCAAAGCAGGTTGCAGACGCCGGAGCAATTTCGCAACATCATTATCCGCGCCAATCCGGATGGGTCGCTGCTCAGGCTTGCCGACGTAGCCCGCGTCGAGCTGGGTGCGGAAAGCTACAGCGTCATTTCGCGCTTCAACCGCCAGACAGCCACCGGGTTCGCGGTCATGCTGGCAGCCGGTGCGAACGCACTGGAAACCTCTACTGCGGTGGAACAGCGACTGGAGGAAATGCGGCCGTTTTTCCCGCATGGCCTGCGCACGGTCGTCCCGTTCGAAACGACACCGTTTGTCAGGGCGGCGATCAAGAACGTTGCTGAAATCCTGGTGGAAGCGATCGTGCTGGTGTTTCTGGTGATGTATTTGTTCCTGCAGAATTTCCGCGCCACGCTGATTCCGACGATCGCGGTGCCGGTGGTGTTGCTCGGTACCTTTGGCGTGCTGCAAGCGCTGGGATTCTCCGCCAATATGCTCACGCTGTTTGCCGTGGTGCTGGCCATTGGCCTGCTGGTCGATGATGCGATCGTGGTGGTCGAAAATGTCGAGCGCCTGATGACCGAGGAGGGGCTTTCGCCGGTCGATGCCGCCCGCAAATCGATGCGCCAGATCACGGGTGCGCTGGTCGCGGTGGGGCTGGTGCTGGCGGCGGTGTTCATTCCGATGGCTTTTCTGACCGGCGCCACCGGTGTGATTTACCGGCAGTTCTCCGCCACCATCGTCTCCGCCATGGGGCTGTCGGTGTTCGTGGCGATCGTGTTGACCCCGGCGCTGTGCGCAACGATGCTCAAACCGCTGAAAAAAGGCGAGCATTATGCGGAAAAAGGGTTTCTGGGGTGGTTCAACCGCGGCTTCGACCGCACCGCGAAGAACTACCGTCAGACCGTGCGCAGAATGATTGCGCGCAGCGGGCGATACATGGCGATCTTCGGCCTGCTTGTGGTGCTGATGGGCGTGCTGTTCTTCAACCGGCCCACCGCGTTCCTGCCGCAGGAGGACCAGGGCACGCTGTACGCCATCATACAGGCGCCGGTGGGAGCCACCCAGGAACGGACGCTTGAATCTGTGTACAAGGTGGAGAATTACTTCCTGGATCACGAGAAGGAAGCAGTAGACTCGATGTTCGGCGCTCAGGGGTTCAGTTTCGCCGGCGGCGGCCAGAACAACGGCATGGCATTCGTGAAACTCAAGGATTGGGACGAACGGCAATCCCGGGATCTGAGCGCCGCAGCGGTTGCGCGCCGCGCGATGGGCGCGTTCAGCCAGATCCAGGACGCTTTGGTGTTCGCCTTTGCGCCGCCTGCCATTTCGGAATTGGGCAATTCGTCCGGATTTGTGTTCTATCTCAAGGACTACGGTAACAACGGCCACGACGCGCTGATGGATGCCAGTGCACAATTGCTGGCGGCCGCGGCAAAAGATCCACTGGTGACCAACGTGCGCCATAACGGCCAGGCCGATGCACCGGAGTTCCGTCTGGATGTGGACTTTGAAAAGGCAAGTGCGCTGGGCCTGTCGGTGACGGCCATCAATGCAACCTTGCAGGCCGCCTGGGGCAGCGCGTATATCGATGACTTCATCGATCGCGGACGGGTAAAACGTGTCTACATCGAGGCCGATGCGCCGTTTCGCATGGTGCCCGAAGACTTCCGGCTCTGGTCGGTTCGTAACAGCATGGGCGAGATGGTGCCGTTTTCCGCATTCGCCGCCTGGCATTGGGACTACGGATCTCCTTTGCTGGAACGGTACAACGGTGTCCCGGCGCTGGAACTCAATGGTGAGCCGGCGCCAGGTGTGAGTTCGGGTGTGGCGATGGCGGAAATGGAAACCTTGGTGTCGCAATTGCCTCGAGGCTTCGGCCTGGAGTGGACCGGAGTGTCCTACCAGGAGCGGCAAGCCGGGGCGCAAACCCCGCTGTTATACACCCTGTCCCTTCTGATCGTGTTCCTGTGTCTTGCGGCCCTGTACGAAAGCTGGTCGATACCGACTTCCGTGCTGATGGTGGCGCCGCTCGGCATTCTCGGCATCGCCCTTGCAGCCACGTTGCGCGGGCTGGAGCGTGACATCTACTTTCAGGTGGCGATGCTGACGACCATCGGCCTGACCAGCAAGAATGCCATCCTGATCATTTCCTTCGCCAGGGACTACCTGGAACAGGGAATGGAATTGGTCGAAGCCACAATGCAGGCCGTGCGTGACCGCCTGCGCCCGATTGTGATGACTTCTCTGGCCTTCGGTATGGGCGTCCTGCCGCTGGCACTTGCCAGCGGCGCCGGTTCGGGTGCGCAGCGCGCGATCGGCACCGGGGTACTCGGCGGCATGCTGGTCGGTGCTTTCCTGGGAATTTTCTTCATCCCGCTGTTCTTTGTCGTGGTGCAAAGAATGTTCGGCCGGCGCGCTCGCTCGCGCCCGGTTGTCAGCAAAGAAACCGCACCGGGCAATTGAGTGTGCATACCGTGAGCAAGGAACAGCCAGTCACCAAAGCCTCGGCCCGCACACGGCTGCAAAAAGAGCGCATCCTTGCCGCCGCGCAAAGCTGTTTTGTCAAGAGCGGTTTCCATGCAGCCAGCATGGCCACCATTGCCGAGACGGCCGGAATGAGCCCCGGGCTGATTTATCGCTACTTCGAAAACAAGAACACGATTATCCTCGCCATTATCGAGCAACAGTTGACGGTGGCGCGCAGGCGAATTCGTCAGTTGCACGGATCCAGGAATCTCTCGGCTCGAATTGTCGATTTCTTCGATGAAGACGAGAAATGCGATGAGAACGCGATGAGCACCGTGCTGTATCTGGAAATTTCCGCGGAGGCTACGCGAGATCCGCAGATCGCCGAGGCACTGCGACAATTCGATATCACGGTGTGCTCCGAGTTGGCTGACTGGCTTGGCCGAGACAGGGAAGAGGGCGGCTACGGCTTGCCGGACGAAATTACACCGGCGCGAGCATTGATGCTCCTATGCCTGATCGAAGGGCTTAAAATACGCAGTGCCCGCGAGCTCGTAGTGGAAAGAGGTCCGTTCAGAAAAGCGCTGGATGAAATCATCGCTTCGCTGGTGGCATACCCTGCCTGAAGCGGGACTTGATTCGCGCCGTTATCGAAACCCTGTCACTCGACTGTCGCTGAATCGGCCTGTGCTGCCTCGCCGGCCTGCTGACTCCAGGCTTCCATAGGCGGGCAGCTGCAGACGAGGTTCCGGTCACCGTAAACATTGTCTATGCGGCTGACCGATGGCCAGAACTTGCTTTCAAGCAGGCCGGGAACGGGGTAGGCCGCTTGTTGCCTGTCATAGGCGTGAGGCCAGTCTGCGGTCATATCCTGCATCGGATGAGGCGCGTGCTTCAGAGGATTGTCATAGGGGTCGGACAAGCCCGCCTCGATCGCACGAATTTCCTCGCGGATGTGTAGCATGGCTTCTATGAACCGGTCGATTTCGAACAGTGACTCGCTCTCAGTCGGCTCGATCATCAAGGTGCCGGGCACCGGAAACGACATGGTTGGCGAGTGAAAACCATAGTCGATCAGGCGTTTCGCTACGTCCTCTTCGCTAACACCACAGGATTCCTTGAACGGCCGCAGATCGATAATGCATTCGTGCGCCACGCGCCCGTTGCGGCCGGTATACAGAACCGGATAGGCCCCGGCCAGACGGTTTGCAATGTAGTTGGCGCTGAGTATCGCAACCTGAGTTGCACGCGTCAGTCCGTCCCGGCCCATCATCGCGATGTAAGCCCAGGAGATCGGCAGGATGCCGGCGCTGCCCCAGGGCGCTGCCGACACGGCCGGATTGGCGGCCGACGCGCCGCCCATGGGCACGACACTGTGACCGGGCAGGAAGGCTTGCAGATGCTTGCCGACGCAGATCGGTCCGACACCGGGGCCGCCACCACCATGCGGTATGCAAAACGTCTTGTGCAGATTCAGATGGGAGACATCGGCACCAAACTTTCCAGGTGCCGCGCAACCCACCAGGGCGTTCAAATTGGCCCCGTCCAGATACACCTGACCGCCAAATTGATGGATCACGGCGCAAATTTCGCCAATGTCTTCCTCGAACACCCCATGGGTCGAAGGATAAGTGATCATCAGTGCCGCCAGCCGGCCCGCATGCGCCTGCGCTTTCTGCTTCAGATCGGCCAGGTCGACGTTGCCTTGCAGATCGCATTTCACCACCACGATTTCCATGCCCGCCATCGCCGCGCTGGCCGGGTTGGTGCCGTGGGCGGAGGAGGGAATCAGGCAGATGTTGCGTTGGCTGTCGCCGCGCGATTCATGGTAGGACTTGATCGCCAGCAGGCCGGCATATTCTCCCTGTGAACCCGCATTGGGCTGCAGTGAGACCGCGTCGTAACCGGTGCAAATGATCAGCATTTCTTCCAACTCCCGCAGCAGTTGCTGGTACCCCTGGGCCTGGTCCAGCGGCGCAAACGGGTGCATATCGCTGAATTCCGTCCAGGTGATGGGAATCATTTCGGTGGTCGCGTTCAGTTTCATGGTGCAGGACCCCAGCGAGATCATCGCATGGGTCAGGGACAAATCCTTGTTCTCCAGCCGTTTCAGGTAGCGCAGCATTTCCGTTTCGGAATGGTAACGATAGAACACCGGGTGTTGCAGAAATTCGCTTTGGCGCATGAGCGCCTCCGGGATGGCGCGAGACGATTCGCCCAGCGCCAGATCGAGAGCGGTCATGTCAATGGCTGCAGGCTCTCCGGAAAAGGCCTGCAGCAGGGCTTCAATGTGCTTCCTGGTGGTTTTTTCATTGACGCTGGCGCCCAGCGTGTTGCTGCCTTCGCGGCGCAAGTTGATTCCCGCGTCCAGGGCTCTTCGATAAATGGCATCGGCAGTGCCGGCATCGAGTCGGAACGTCACGGTATCAAACCAGGTTTGATTCAGTAGCTCGAATCCGGCCGCCTTGAGGCCGTGCGCCAACAGGCTGGCGAGCCGGTGGATGCGGCCGGCGATTTTCTGCAGTCGCACCTTGCCATGCCACACGGCGTACATGCCGCTGATCACGGCCAGCAGGGCCTGCGCGGTACAGATATTGCTGGTGGCCTTGTCGCGCCGAATATGCTGTTCCCGCGTTTGCAATGCCATGCGCAGCGCCAGCCGGCCTGCACTGTCCTGGGAGACCCCGATGATGCGGCCGGGCAGGGCGCGCTTGTGCTCTTCACGAGTGGCGAAAAACGCCGCGTGTGGGCCGCCGTAGGCCATGGGAACGCCGAAGCGCTGCGCAGACCCGATAACCACGTCTGCATCCATTTCACCCGGCGGCGTCAGCAGCACCAGGCTCATCAGGTCGGCCGCCACGGCGACCAGGGCTCCGTGCTGATGCGCGGCCTGAATAATTTCGCGGTAATCCGTGATATCACCATCGGTACCAGGGATATTGCAGCAACACGCCAAAAAATGTCTCTGCTTGCAGCTGCTCTGCCGCTTTACCAATCACGACTTCGATACCGAAGTGGCGGGCCCGGTTTTGCACCACGTCCCGCGTTTGCGGCAAGACGTTCTCGTCAACCAGAAATCGTGCTGATTTTGACTTGCGGTTGACGCGATGCAGCATGGTCATCGCTTCAGCGGCGGCCGTTGCCTCATCCAGCAAGGAGGCATTGGCTATGGGCATTGCCGTCAGATCGCAAATCATCTGCTGGAAATTCAACAGTGCCTCCAGACGGCCTTGCGAGATTTCCGCCTGGTACGGTGTATAGGCTGTGTACCAGCCCGGGTTTTCCAGCACATTGCGTTGAATCACTGCCGGTAACTGGGTTTCGTGGTAGCCCAGGCCAATCATGTTGTGCATCAGGCGATTGTGCGAGGCCATCTCGCGCAAGCGCTGCAGGGTTTCCGTTTCGTTGCGTGCGCGCGGCAAATCCAGTGGCTCGTGGAGCTGAATTGACGGCGGAAGCGTGCTCGCGATCAGTTGCTCCAGCGATGCAAGACCAATGACTTGCAGCATATGTTGAATGTCTTCATCCCGCGGCCCGATGTGGCGGCTGACGAATTCACCGTGGTCCTCGAGTCTCCGCAAAGGGGAGTCTGAAATCGCAGCGGGGCGTTCCTGATTGTTCAAAACAAGGCTCCAGTCATCCGGCTTGGGAGATGCCGCATTGTACACATCTCACTGGCAACGCTTTCAGTAGATCAGATTCTGCAAGTAGTGATCCGCCAGCAGAAACACAAACAGCAACATCAGGTAAATGACCGAATAGCCAAACGTCTGCATCGGCAGTATGTCGGCCACAGGGGTGTTTTTCTCTACCAACATGCGCGCCGCATACCACAGAAAGCCTCCATTGAGCACACTGACGCCTGCCAGGTAGAGCAAACCGCTCATGCCTGTGAGGTACGGCAATGTGGTCACCAGTACCAGCAATATGGTGTAAAACAGGATATGCCAGCGGGTGAACTCCACCCCATGGGTTACCGGCAACATGGGAATGCCGACTGCGGCGTATTCCTGACGGCGGTGAATGGCCAGAGCCCAGAAATGAGGCGGAGTCCAGACGTATATGATCAGGAACAGCAATAAGGCACCTGCGTCTACGCTGCCGGTTACGGCCGCCCACCCCAACACCGGAGGCGCTGCTCCGGCCGCGCCGCCGATCACGATGTTCTGCGGGGTCGCTCTTTTTAACCAGAGGGTGTAAATGACGGCATAGCCAATCAGGGAAAAGAACGTCAGGACCGCAGTGAGCACGTTGACGAATATCACCAGGGTCAACATGGCCAGCAGGCAAAGAACCAGCGCAAACGTCAGCACCTGGTGAACTTTCAGGCCGCCTGAAGGCAGCGGCCGGTCCCGGGTGCGCACCATCACTGCATCGATGCGCTGATCCAGCAGGTGATTGATGGCGGCCGCCGAAGATGCCGCCATCGCGATTCCCAGGGTGCCGGCCACAAGCGCAGTCAGAGGCGGCCAGCCCGGAGTTGCCAGAAACATCCCCACAATTGCAGTGAACACGATGAGCGCAACCACCTTTGGCTTGCACAATTCAAAATAGCGGGCGGCCGGTGATGTCATCGGCTCAATGCCGCAGTGGCGTGGAGCGGTGCAACAGCCATATCATCTGCGCCATCAACAAGGCAGCCACGCCGTTGTGCGCCACCGCGTTGGGTAGTGGCAGGACGAGGTAAATGTTCAGAATGCCGAGCGAAAATTGAGTCATGACAAGCAGCAACAGGGCAGCACCGCTGCGCGGCATGACCGTCGTCCGCACCAGACGGATTGCCACCAGCGCCAGGACCAACAGGGTAATGACCGCGCCGATGCGGTGTGTCAACTGAATCGCGGCTCTGGCCGCAAGGTCCAGCACGCCGCCCTCGTAATCCACCCCGATTGCGCGCCTGATGGTAAAGCCCTGAACGAAATCCGTTTGCGGCCACAGGCTACCCTGGCAGGTAGGCAGGTCCGGGCAGGCCAAGGCCGCATAATTGGCGCTGGTCCAACCGCCAAGGATGATCTGAACGATCAAAACCCCCAGGCCAAAAATCAGCCATGGGCGGATTTTTCGCATTGAAACACTGGGTTGATAGGATCCGGGGAGGCGCGACCGCAGGGACAGCCAGAGTAAGAGGCAAAAAGTGGCAAAGCCTCCCAGCAAGTGCCCCATCACCACGACGGGTAGCAGCTTGAGCGTTACCGTCCACATACCCAACGCGGCCTGAAACAGGATCAAGGCGAGAGTCAAACCCGCCAGAAGGCGCTGCCCGGGTGGCTGTTTGGCCTGTTTCCAGGCAAGCAGATTGATTGCAATCACCAGCAGCACAAGTGCGCCGGCAAGATACCGGTGCACCATTTCTTTCCATGCCTTGTGCCCTTCCACCGGCCGTTCCGGAAATGTCTCGTTGGCGGCGGTTACTTCACTGCTGGCTTTTGGCCAGGTCACGTGCCCATAGCAGCCTGGCCAGTCCGGGCAGCCCAGACCCGCGTTTGAAAGGCGGACAAATGCGCCAAGAATAATGACGCAAAAAGCGACTATCGTGGCGGCCGCCGCAAGGCGGTGTAAGCCAGGGTTCATGATCGTTTATCCAGTTTTGACCAGGTCAGGAGCCTGGTGAGGTCTTTAATCAGCTTGCTCGGGCCATCATCGCCATTGTACGTCATCATTATATTCCCAAGAGGATCCACCAGGTAAATGGCGGGATCCTTGTCCTTGCCGGAGCTGTTGCTGCCGGCTTGCCCGAGCGCCGAGGAAAAATTTTGCGCCGGATGGAAAAGCAGCTTGAAACGCGGATAAATACCGAGCAGTTCAGTATCCATGGACGCACCGGGTTTTGACTGGAGCAATAAAGCGACCTTGATCCGGTCAAGGTTTTGCCCTGAGGCCAGGTGTACTTGCCTGAGGTTGGCGACCAAATCCTGACAGGGTTTGGTGCAGGATGCTGGCAAAGCATAAAGTATCACCCAGAATCCGCCCAGGGAGTCGGCTGCGGAACCGCCGTCAGCGGCAACCACGCCGGACCAGTCCAGCGGCACGATGGGAATGACCAGTTGACCCAGATTGCGCGTATTTTCCGATTTGTAGGGGATCGATCCTGTAAACATCATCCATGCGAGCGCCAGCGGCAGCACGAACAAGGCCACGATCAAAAGCAGGATCATTCTGGGCGGCAGAGGTTTCATGGGTCGTCCTGTCTTCTGTCGGCCCAAGCGGCATCCCCGGTTGCTGCCGACGCTCGACTCCGCTTCCAGCCCGACACCAACCAAAGGACCACGATGGCCAGGGCGAGACCGAACCATTGCACCGCATAGGCGAGGTGCTGGGCAGGCATCATCACCGTCGGCTTCCAGTCTCTGCCAGCGAAGCCCGAGGGGTCGTCAGCGTCCAGTTCAATCAGCCAGGGTGACAATTTCCCACCTGTTGCCGCTGCAACATCGTCGAGGTCAAGATAAGTCACCAGCCGGGGTCCGGCCAGGTGCGTCAGATGGTCCGGGTCGCCCAGTCGAATACCCCCTTCACCGGGCTTGCCGAGTATGCCGGTAATGCTCAGATGACCGGTAGAGGTGGGAATTTCCGGCAAGCTGCTGCGGTCCGGAGGCAGCGGCAGCCAGCCTCGATTGACCAGGATCGGCGTGCCCCTGTCCGGCACAAACAGACTCAAGGCGTGCACGCCCGCACGCCCATCGAGGATCTTGTTATCGAGCAGCAGATGCCACTTCGTATTGTAATGCCCTTCAACACGCACATGAGCAAACAGCATGTTGTTGGCAATTGCCTGCGCCAAATCCCACTGCGCCGCTTGCCCGAACCGGTCGATCAACGCCTGTTTTTGGTTCATGCGTTGCAATTGCCATTGCCCGAGCCATAAGCAAAGAGCGAATATCGGCAGTAACACCAGACCCAAACGAAAAGACGGCCGCAGCGGCATGCCTGTAATTCTCTTCAGTCAGTTATAATGGCAAAAAATGAAAACCGGGAGCGGCCGCAATGCTCATGAAGATTATCATCATCCTGTTCCTCCTCACGATTTTATACAGCCTGGCCTCTGCGTTTTTTTTCCTCGTTCGCGACCAGGGTCACGGTGAGCGCACGGTGAGGAGGCTGACGTGGCGAATCGGATTGTCTTTGGTGTTGTTTGTAATCCTCTGGGGCGCCTACCAAATGGGATGGATAGACACCAACGGCAAGGGGCCGGTTCGCATTCCGCATGCGCCTCAGGCGGATCAATAGTGCATTCCTGCTCCCCCGTTGGCTGTTACAGGCCACTAGAAAACATAGACAAAAATAAATAATCCGAGCCAGACCACGTCGACAAAATGCCAGTACCAGGCGACGGCTTCGAAGCCGAAATGCTGGTCGGGATTGAAATGTCCGCGCGCACAACGCAGGGCGATGACCAGCAACATGATCGCGCCGAGCGTGACATGCACTCCATGAAAGCCGGTCAGCATGAAAAACGTGGATCCGTAGATGCCGGAACCCAAAGTCAATCCAAGTTCCTGATACGCTTCTTTGTACTCGCCAACCTGGAACCACACGAAAAGAAAGCCCAGAAAAACCGTGGCCAGCAGCCAGCTAACGAGGCGGACCCGTTCATTCTTGATCAGTGCGTAATGGGCCAGGGTCACGGTGACGCCCGAACTGAGCAGGATGAGCGTGTTGAGAAAAGGCACGCCAAAGGCAGGAATGGTCTGAAAGTAGCCGCCGAGTTCCGCCGGTCCGGACGTTGGCCACACCGCCTGGTAGCCCTGCCACAGCATTTCATTGGTGTAAGCCCCGGTTCCCTCACCGCCCAGCCAGGGCACTGAAAATACGCGCGCGTAGAAGAGGGCGCCAAAGAAACAGGCAAAAAACATGATTTCGGAGAAAATGAACCACATCATGCCCAGACGGAAGGAGGTGTCGACCTGGGTGTTATACAGCCCACCTTCGCTTTCCCGGATTACCTGGCCAAACCAACCGACCAACATGTAGATCAGGATTGCCACACCGGTCAGAAAGGTCCATGGGGCCACGGTGGAACCATTCATCCAGAAAGCCGCACTGGCCAGCATGGTGATCAGACCCAGTGATCCGACGATCGGCCAGCGTGTTCCGTGGGGGACGTAGTAGGAATCTTCAGCGTGTTGCGACATTTCCAGGCCTCTTTAATTCGCGCCATCAGCAGACGCTATCGCCTGCGACAGCGCAACGGGATCGTCATTGCGGTAAAACGTATAGGAAAGGGTAATATCCCGGATATTTTCGGGCAGATCGGCCTGAACATAATAATAGACCGGCATTTCCCGGCTTTCCTGCGCCATCAGCAATTGCTGGGTGAAACAGAAACATTCGGTCTTGACAAAGTACAGGCTCGCTTCAGGAGGCACGATATTGTAAGTCGCCTGACCCAGTACGGGTTCCTCCGTTGGATTCATCGCCAGGAAAGTAGCCTTGGTCAATGCGCCCAGGTGTATCGTTTGTGTTTTTTGCACGGGTTGGAAAATCCATGGCATGGCAGAGTTTGTCGTTGCCAAGAAGCGAATCCGGATTTCCCGGTCCGACTGCTGGACGTGTTCGCCACCCTGCGCGATCTGCACGCTGCGCCCGCCCAGTCCTGTCACGTTGCAGAAAACGTTGTAAAGGGGCCACATGGCGAAGCCAAATCCAAACATACCCACTGCGACAAGCACCAGCCGGCCAATGACCTTACGGTTCGCCCGCTTCAGATCCTCTTGACCGGCGGTATTCATTGCTTGCCAAGTACTCCCGACAATACAAATGCAACGAAGATCAGGACCACAATTGCCGCGAGAATCCAAGCGGTCCTGACCGCACGCGACCGGCGCTGCTCAGTGTTGTGCCCCTCTCCGGTAACTGCGTGGGCCGGATCAGTGGTCATACTCGTCTGCATGGGCCACTGTGCTGGAGTTGATGGGCGGTGGCGTATTGAACGAGTGATAGGGCGGAGGTGAGGTCAATGTCCACTCCAGGCCCCTGGCGCCTTCCCAGACGCGGCCTGCCGCTACCTGCCGGCTCTTGAATACGCAGTGAAGGATAACACCAACGAAAATCAGCTGTGAGGCACCGAAGGTGAAGCCGCCAATGGAAGAAATCATATTGAAATCAGCAAATTGCACTGAATAATCGGGAATGCGCCTGGGCATTCCCGCCAGCCCGAGATAATGTTGTGGAAAAAACAGCACGTTGACCGAAATAACAGACAGCCAGAAGTGAATTTTGCCCCAACGCTCCGAATACATGTGCCCGGTCCATTTGGGCAGCCAGTAATAGGTCGCGCCCATCAGTGCGAATACCGCGCCTGGCACCAGCACGTAATGGAAATGCGCGACGACGAAATAGGTGTCCTGATACTGCAAGTCAGTCGAAGCAATGGCGAGCATCAGGCCGGAAAATCCCCCAATGGTGAACAGCACGAGAAAGCCGATTGCGAACAGCATGGGGGTTTCAAACGTCATCGAGCCACGCCACATTGTGCTGACCCAGTTGAAGACCTTTACGCCTGTGGGCACGGCAATCAGCATGGTGGAATACATGAAGAACAGTTCACCGGTCAGGGGCATGCCCACAGCGAACATGTGGTGGGCCCAGACGATGAATGAGAGGAAGGCGATGGACGCGGTGGCATATACCATGGCGGCATAGCCAAACAGCGGCTTGCGGGAAAATGTCGGGATGATCTCCGAGATCACGCCAAAAGCAGGCAGGATCATGATGTAGACTTCCGGGTGCCCGAAGAACCAGAAAATATGCTGAAACATTACCGGATCACCACCACCGGCCGCATTGAAGAAACTGGTGCCGAAAAAGTGATCGGTCAGGAGCATGGTTACCGCGCCGGCCAGCACTGGCATGACCGCGATCAACAGAAACGCGGTGATCAGCCAGGTCCATACAAACAGGGGCATGCGCAGCAAGGTCATTCCCGGCGCACGCATGTTGAGAATGGTTGCGATCACGTTGATCGAGCCCATGATGGAGGAAATACCCATCATGTGTATGGAGAACACCACGAATGCGAAGCTCTTACCGCCCTGCAGGCTGAGTGGCGGATACAGCGTCCAGCCTGCCGCGGGGCCACCGGAGTCCATAAACAGTGTGCTGAGCAGCATCGCAAAGGCAAACGGAAGGATCCAGAAGCTCCAGTTGTTCATGCGTGGCAGGGCCATGTCGGGCGCGCCGATCATCATCGGAATCATCCAATTGGCAAATCCGACCCAGGCAGGCATCACGGCGCCAAAGACCATGATCAGCGCATGCATGGTGGTCATCTGATTGAAGAATTCCGGTTCCACCAATTGCAGGCCGGGCTCAAAAAGCTCTGCCCGGATCACCATGGCCATCGAGCCGCCGATCAGAAACATCAACAGCGAAAAGACCAGGTAGAGCGTGCCGATATCCTTATGATTGGTTGTGAACAACCAACGATCCAGAAATCCCGCCGGCTTGTGGCTGTGATGATCGTCGTCAACAGCAATGTCACTGGCTTGAGCGTGCGTATTTTCGATGCCCATTTTACTGATTCCCAAGGGTTTAACCGTTCTTGATGCGGGCGATTACCTGTGGCTGAACCACATCTCCCGTTGCGTTGCCGAATGCGTTGCGCGTGTAGGTCAGGGTTGCTGCAATGTCGCTTTCAGACAGCAGATTGCGCCACGCCTTGCATGGCGGTTCCGGCACGCCCATTCAATACGACATCGATTTGATCCTGCAAAGGCCCGTTTACGACGGCGCTTCCTGCCAGCGCTGGAAACGCGGGCGCCAGACCGGAGCCGTCAAGCTGATGGCAAGTCGCGCATTGTGTGGCATAGACCGACTGCCCGTGCTCCATCAATTCCTCACGCGTCCACAGGCGCTTGGTCTCGTTCCTGGCCTGCGCCGCCTGATCTTTTTGTTGATTCACCCATTGCCTGAATTCTTCCCGCGGCACGACCTCGAGCACGATGGGCATGAAGCCGTGACCTCTGCCGCAAAGTTCCGCGCATTGGCCGCGATAAATACCGGGCTTCTCGATTTCAGCCCAGGCTTCGTTGATGAAGCCCGGCACGGCGTCACGCTTCCAGCCCAGCGACGGCACCCACCAGGAATGAATGACATCATCGGCGGTGATCAGGAATTTGATTTTCGTATTGGCAGGCAGGACCAGCCGCCGATCGACTTCCAACAGGTAGTTTTCCACTGAAGCGGGATCGATACCGGAATTGCGCCGCGCCGCCGCGTTGGACTCGGCCGACAGCGAACTGATGAATTGAATGTCGTCTTCGAGATATTCATATTTCCAGCGCCATTGAAAGCCGGTGATCTTGACCGTCATTTCGGTTTCGGGAGCCACTTCCATGACGATCAAGGCGCGTGTGGCCGGAATGGCCATGGCGACGAGGATAAGTACCGGAATGATGGACCAGATGATTTCCGCCGTGTTGCTGTGGGTGAATTTGGCGGCTTCAGCTCCCTTCGACTTGCGATGCAGAACGATGGAAATGAACATCGCGGAAAATACCAGCACGCCGATGCCCACACAAATCCACAATACAATCATGTGTAGCTGGTAATTCATGTGCGATTGCAGCGTGACTCCGCGGGTCATGTTGATGGCGTTTCCGCTATAGCCGGGCGCAACGAGCAGCAGCCAGAAAGCCGCGCAAACGGCCGCAATCACTGCCAATGCCACAATGAATGTATTTTGTTTCTTCATCAGGTTTTTAAGGCCTCTGATTTGATTTTCACCGTCGGTTCTTACCGTTATTGCCAGGCCGTATGCCCGGACAACGCATTGGACAGGTATTTTGCCAGGCTCAGTCTTTCGCCATCCGTCAGGAAGGCGCCCAATTCTACTTGCTGGCCTCTGCTACGCAAAATCAATTTTTTTGCATACCAGGACACAGCGGGTTGCTGCAGGCGCACAGTGGCCCATGCGGATTGCAGGCAAATCTGGGTTCGATGACGGTATCTTTGCCGCACCACGCGGATAGAATCCGCATCAATACTGATTTCCTCGAATATCCAGGCGTTCTTCCATACCCGGATGAGTAGCCATGCGACCATTACCAGTTGTGCAATGGCAACCAGTAATATGGGCCAATAACCTTGCACTGCAAGCAGCCCTGCCAGGCCCAGGGTCACGGTGCCCAGAGCCAGCAGTATCAGTATCAGCCCGCTCGCATTGAGGGAGAAATTTCCACGAGCCAGGATGTTTACCCGCGCTCCGTCCGCACTGTTTCCCACAACGATCATGGATTTCCCGGGGGCTTCGGCCATTCCAGTCCGGCCCGAAGCAGCAAGTTCCAAACCGCTCATTGTAGCTGCGCCGGAGGCGGGTGAGCAAGATTCAATACAGGCGCCTGGTTTCCACGCGCCGGGGCTGCGAGTAAACTGGCCGACGCCAATGCCGCCTGTGACCATCTTTCTGCAGCCCGGGAGCACAAAGCCGTGACCGAACCCAGCGTGTTCGACTTTCTCAAGTCAACCAAAGTCAGCCATGATCCGCTGCGGGACGCCATGAACCAGGCATACCATGCGGACGAAGAACAACTGGTGCTGCAGTTGCTCGAGGCGGCGCGGCTTGAGCCGGAAGCAGCTTCCCGCGTGCATCAGCGCGCCGCGTTCCTGGTTGCAGAGGTACGCGCCCGCAAATCGCAGCAAGGGGTGATGGAAGCGTTCATGCAGGAGTACGACCTCTCTTCCGAGGAAGGTGTGGTGCTGATGTGCCTGGCGGAAGCTTTGCTGCGCATCCCCGATGCGGAGACCGCCGAGAAACTCATTGCCGATAAACTGGCTGAAGCGGACTGGGAGTCTCATGTCGGCAAGAGTTCCTCGGTACTGGTCAATGCTTCAACCTGGGGTTTGATGTTGACCGGCAAGCTGGTCGCCTTATCGGCCGGCACCTCGGCGAATTTGACCGCTGCCCTGGGGCGTTTGGTCAACCGCAGCGGCGAACCGATGGTTCGAACCGCGATTCGGCAAGCCATGCGCATCATGGGCCACCAATATGTCATGGGCCGCAATATTGACGAAGCCTATGACCGCTCACTCAAGAAGAACAATCGTTTGTACCGCTATTCCTTCGACATGCTGGGTGAGGCGGCCTTGACGGCCCGGGATGCTGATCGTTACCTGGATGCCTATCGCAATGCGATTGCAGCGATAGGCGAACGCAACCAGACCGAAGATGTATTCGCCGCCCCGAGCATTTCGGTCAAGCTTTCTGCCCTGCATCCCCGTTTTGAACATACCCAGGCGGAACGGGTAGTGCGTGAAATTTCACCGCGTGTGCTCGAACTGGCGCGGCTGGCGATGGCGAATCGGATGGCCCTGACCATCGACACCGAAGAAGCCGATCGATTGCAGCTGACTCTGGATGTGTTTGCTGAAGTGATCCGCAATCCAGCACTGGAAGGGTGGAATGGTTTCGGGCTCGCTCTGCAGACTTACCAGAAACGCGCCTCGATGGAAATCGAATGGCTTGCCGCTCTGGCGAAGCGGCTCGGTCGTCGCATCCCGGTGCGGTTGGTAAAGGGTGCTTATTGGGATGCCGAAATCAAGTATGCACAGGTCGAGGGATACAGCTCTTACCCGGTGTTCACGCGCAAGCCCAACACCGACGTGTCCTATATCGCTTGTGCGCGAGCCATATTGTCCAGGCGTCAGGAGTTCTATCCCCAATTTGCAACACACAATGCGCATACCATTGCAGTCATAACGGAATTGGCCGGCAAGCGGCTGGATTTTGAGTTTCAACGATTGCACGGGATGGGGGCAGATTTGTACGGCGTGGTCATGGAAAAGGAGGGATTCCACCATGCCTGCCGCGTCTATGCCCCGGTGGGAAGCCACGAAGATCTGTTGCCCTACCTGGTGCGGCGGCTGTTGGAAAACGGCTCGAACACGTCTTTCGTGAATCGCATCGTGGACGAATCGCTACCCGTTGAAGAGGTGGCCGAAGACCCCATCGAGAAAGTGGCCAGGACCCGGCCGGTGGCGCACGCACAGATTCCCCTGCCGAGGTATCTGTATGGCGCATCGCGCGCAAACTCCAAAGGTGTGAATTTTGCCAATGAGTTGGAGGTGGAGGAACTGGCTTCCCGCATGCAATCCTTTGCGCACCGGCGCTGGGATGTAGAGGCCATCCTGGCGGCGGGTTCCGCAGCGGCGTCCGGCCCGAGTGGCGACAATTGCAATCCGGCATTGCGGTCAGATGTGGTGGGCAAGATTACATCGGCAAGCGCGGAGCAGGTTGACCAGGCGATTGCGACCGCGCGTAAGTATGCCAGCCAGTGGGACAGAACAGCGCCTGAGCGTCGCGCGGAAATGCTGGAAAAGGCCGCCGCGATCATGGAGCAGCGCATGCCGGAACTGCTGGCGCTGTGCGCTCGTGAAGCAGGAAAAACCCCGCGCGACTGCGTTGCTGAAGTCCGTGAAGCGGTGGATTTCGCGCGTTACTATGCGCTGCAGGCTCGCGAGCATTTTGCCCGTCCTTTGGTGTTGCCGGGGCCAACAGGCGAATCGAACGAGTTGTCGCTGCACGGCCGGGGGGTATTTGCCTGTATCAGTCCCTGGAATTTTCCGCTGGCCATTTTCACGGGACAGGTAACCGCGGCTTTGGCGGCTGGCAATACGGTGCTGGCCAAGCCTGCCGAACAGACTCCGGCTGTCGCTGCGGTGGCCACCAGCATATTGCATGAGGCAGGTATTCCGCGCGAGGCATTGCAGCTATTACCGGGTGAAGGCTCAAGCGTGGGGGCGAGACTGACGGCGGATCCGCGCATCGACGGCGTTGCCTTTACCGGTTCGACCGAGACGGCACGCCTGATCAATCGCGCTCTGGCTGCGCGAGATGCGCCGCTGGCGCCGCTGATCGCCGAAACTGGCGGGCAAAATGCGATGCTGGTCGACAGTTCGGCCTTGCCCGAACAGGTGGTAAAAGACGTCATCGGCAGCGCTTTCCTGAGCGCCGGCCAACGCTGTTCCTGTTTGCGCGTGCTGTTTCTGCAAACGGATGTGGCGGACCATATGCTGCGTCTGCTTGCCGGAGCGATGCAGGAGCTGGTAGTTGGTGATCCGCGCAAATTGTCGACGGACATCGGCCCGGTGATAGACCAGGATGCATTGGCCACCTTGCAAGCGCATGTCAAGAGAATGGAACAGGAGGGCCGCCTGGTCGCACGCGTGCCACTGGCGGACAACCTGCCCGGCCATTTTTTTGCTCCCTGTGCGTTCGAAATCGATACAATCAAACAGCTGGAGCGTGAAGTTTTCGGCCCGATTCTGCATGTGGTCCGATACCGTTCGCGCGATATCGACCGGGTGATCGATGAAATCAATGCAACGGATTATGGCTTGACACTGGGTATTCACAGCCGAATCGACCGCACCCAGTCCCATATCGCCAGCCGTATCCGGGCCGGTAACTGTTACGTCAACCGCAATATGATCGGCGCGGTCGTTGGCGTGCAGCCGTTTGGCGGTGAACGATTGTCAGGAACCGGGCCGAAAGCCGGGGGTCCACATTACATGTTGAGATTCGCCACCGAGCGCACCTTGACGATCAACACCGCGGCCGTCGGCGGCAATGCGAGCTTACTGGCGCTGAACGAGTGAGTTGCAACAGGGCCTGTTAACCATGAGGAATAGAGATAAGTGTACCTGCAGTTCTTTGGTCTGACCGAAGCCCCGTTCTCCATCACCCCGGATCCAGCGTTTGTCTACCTCAGTGCTGCACATCGGGATGCGTTGGCGCACCTGTTGTACGGTGTCGGCAAAGGCGGAGCAGGCGGTTTCGTGCAACTGACCGGCGAAGTGGGTACCGGTAAGACGACCCTGTGCCGTTGTTTGCTTGAGCAAGTGCCGGATGACACGATCATCGCCCTCATTCTCAACCCCATGCTTACCCCGAAAGAGTTGCTGGCCACTATTTGCGAGGAGTTGGGCGTCGATACCACCGGCATACGCGACAGCAGCAAGGCATTGGTGGATGGGCTCAATGCGTGCCTGTTACGTCAGCATGCCGAAGGCAGGCGCGTCGTCGTGGTGATCGATGAGGCGCAGAATCTCAGTCCCGATGCTCTGGAACAGGTGCGCCTGCTGACCAACCTGGAAACCGCCAAGCACAAGCTGTTGCAGATGGTTTTGTTGGGGCAACCGGAATTACGGCAGTTGCTGCAACGCCAGAACCTGCGTCAGTTGGCGCAAAGAATTACCGCAAGGTATCACCTCGCACCGCTTGGAGAAGCGGACACCTGTGCATACGTCCGGCACCGCATGCAGGTTGCCGGTGCACGGCAGAATCCATTCAAGCGCTCTGCAATGCGTGCTTTATACCAGCGTTCAGGCGGTGTGCCGCGCCTGATCAATATCATCGCTGACCGGGCCCTGGCCGGAACCTATGCGCGGGAGCTGAACAGCGTCGATGCCCGCATGGTTCACGCGGCGGCCAATGAGGTGCAGCCGAGTGAATCCCGCGTGCGCAGGAATCCATGGCCGGGTCTGATTGCCGCGGGTTCAGCGCTGTTATTGGCATTGGTGGCCGCTTTCATGTGGGGTTTGCCCTGGACGCAGCAGGAAAAACCTGTCGCTGCACCGGCTTTGGTATCATCGTCGCCGGTGGGCCAGGCTGTTTCCGGCAGTCAGGATCAGGCACTGGACCCGTCGCAGGGTAAGGCAAGTGCCGAAGATCCGCCGCTCCGGCAGGCTCTTGGCCGCGCAACCCCAGCTTCCCGTGAACGCGCCGTCCCGGACGGCAGACCTTGCGGCGGCGGATGCCGCGGATGCGGTGCAGCCTGCAGGCCCCAGCCAGACGCCACCGGTGGTGGCAGCAACGTCATTGGATCCGGGCTGGCTGGATGAGCAGCACAGGCTGGTTTGGCGAGGTTTGGCAGACTTGTGGCAGGATGGCGGTAACGCCAATGCCATTCAAGCCGCGTGTGACGGTCAGATCAAAACCGGCTATGCATGCTTGCACGACCGGGGCAACTGGACGAAAGTGCAGAGCCTGGGACTGCCGGTCATTCTGATTTTGCACGACAAGAATGATCGCCAGGTGCTGTTGCGAGGCCTGGAAGAACAGCGTTTGCTGTTGGGCGCCGGCAGCGAACCCATGGTGTTCAATCGTCAGGCAGTCGAGGCCAAATGGTTGGGAGACTTTATCGTAGCCTGGCCACAGGCGCCTGACTGGCCTTTGGAGATAAAGCGCGGAGAGTCCGGCGCTGCAGTTGACATCGTCATGCGCATGGCTGAGCAGGCAAGCCCGGCGTGGACCGGCGGCAGCGTGTTCGACGAAGGCTTTGAACTGTGGTTGAAAGCCTTCCAGCGCCAGCATGCGCTTATGGCCGATGGCATCATTGGCCCCAGAACGCTGCTGTACCTGATGGCCCCAACGATAACCGAACCCCGCCTGTCGATGGCTGGGGAAGAGAGATTCTGAACATGTCAATTCTGCTAGACGCGTTGAAGAAATCAGAGGCGCAACGCCAGTTGGGTCAGACACCGACGCTGCAAACGACAGTTTTGGGCGAGGAATTCTCCTTCGCCGGCAATAGAGTCTGGATTCCTGCTGTGATGTTGCTGGTGACGGCAGTGGTAATTGGGTGGATCAGCGCTGCACAATTCCGCCGTCCGGAAACTGTTGCAGGCATGCCAGCAGCCACGCCCGTTGTCAGTGAGCAGAAAGCTGTGGCCGAGCCAGCGGCGCCGGGGCCGGCCAATAGTGCGGAACGCTCGGCCAAAACTCCGGCCAAAACTCCGGTAATGGATTTTGCGGTAGCGGCCCCCCCGCCGGTTTCCCACAGGGCGCCAAGAAAAAGCTCAATGACGGCGGCTCGCAAGAAAACAAGCCAGTTGAAGGAGACCGTGGAGCCAGTTTCAGCAAGCCGGCAACAGGCGACGGTGGATTCCCCTGCGGCGGCGCCGGACAGAACACCGGACCGCGCAGCGGAAACCCCGGAGAAAAAGACGGAGCGGCTTGAACCCTATGTGACCGAGTCGATCAGCTATTGGCAAGTGCCGGAATCCGTGCGTCAGGAAATGCCTGAAATGCACATCACTGTGCTGGTCTACGCGGAAAAACCGGAAGACCGGTTTTTGTTGGTCAATGGCGAACGTCTGCATGAAAAGGAAGAGCTAAGTGAAGGGCTGGTATTGGAGGAGATTCAGCGGGATGGGGCTATTTTCAGTTTTCGCAAGTATCGTTTTCACCTGAAAAACTGAAGTTCGGACATGGATAGCGGTATTGTCAAAAACTGGTCGGAAACCGGCCCCGGGCACCCCTACGCGACGGTCGGCCTTTCCCTGCTGTGCGTGGCACTGCTTGGCCTGTATTACCTGATGTCCCCCTTGTGGCAACAAGCCATGATAGAAATTGGCGGCATGCAGCCGCGGGCTGTTTCGGCACTGCTTTTTCGCCCGCCGGGCGGTTGGTGGAACTATCCGGCAATAACCGTGGTAAGTGCAATTTTTCTGCATGCAAGCTGGCTGCATCTTGCCGGCAATCTGGCCTACCTGTGGGTCTTCGGAATTTCGGTGGAGTTGCGTCTGGGCACGGCGGGAATGTTGGCTTTATTTCTCACAGGTGGCGCCTTGGCCAATGTGATTGTCGCATTGCAGTTGGGCAGCCTGGATGCCCCCATCATTGGCGCCAGTGGCGCAATTTCCGCGGTCGTCGGTGCCTACCTGGGACTGTTTCCGTCACGGCGAATCGGCCTGTTCCTGCCGTTGGGCTTGTATTTGCAGTTCGCACAAGTGCCTTCCTTGCTGGTCATAGGTTCATGGTTTACGCTGCAGTTGCTTTACACTGTGTTCGGCCCCATTAATGCAGCAGTAGCCTGGTGGACACACTTGGCGGGTTTCGCCTTGGGGCTTAGCATTGCGTTGCTGTATCGCGCAGTCGTGCAGTTGCGGATTTAAGGAAACTCCACGCAAGGCGGATCCGGGCTTCCTTATTACATGGACAAAATCGAAATGGCGGGAAAGGCACTATACAAAGTCATATTCCTGAATCACGGCAAAGTGTATGAGCTGTATTGCGAAAGCGTCGGCACCAGTGGCTTGTGGGGATTCATCGAAGTAGCAGAATTGGTCTTCGAGACCGGTGAGGGCCTGGTCGTGGATCCGACCGAGGAAAAAATGCGCCAGGAATTTTCCGGAGCGAAAGTCCTGCATCTGCCGATGCATTGCCTGTTGCGCGTGGAAGAAGTGGAAAAACGTGGAAAATGCATGATCCGCGATCGCGAGTCCGGTGAAAATGTCACCGCTTTTCCGCTTTCCCCCCCCGGCCGCTCACAAACCTGAGGACCTGCTAGCCGGCCTGGGACAGAATGTGCGCGGCCCGCAACAGATTGAGGGCTTCGAACAAGGGGTAGTCCTCATTGACGCTTACGGTTTCACCCCGGTCTTCTGTGGTTTTGTCCTTTTCGCTGTCCAGGTGCCGTTTCAGGTCTGCCTCCTTTTTCCGGTCATCGGGGACGTTTACGATTTCTACCGAGCCCGCCACCTGCACATCCGGCACAATGCCCTGCGCCTGTATGGACTTGCCTGAAGGCGTGTAGTAGCGCGCGGTAGTGAGCTTGATGCCCGCCCCATTGCGCAACGGCAATACGGACTGCACCGAGCCTTTGCCAAACGTCCGTTCACCGACAATGACTGCTCTGCCATGGTCTTGCAGTGCACCGGCCAAAACTTCAGAAGCCGATGCAGTTCCGCGATCCACCAGCAGTACCAGTGGAATGCCGGGTATCCACTGGCCTTCCTTGGCGGAAAATTGCATCTGCATCGCTGCGTTGCGTCCGCGCGTCGAAACGATTTCGCCCTGGTCCAGAAAGCCATCCGCCATTTCAATTGCCGGTTGCAGCACTCCGCCCGGATTGTTGCGCAGATCCAGTATCAGGCCGTGAAGTTGGGTTCCGGCCGCCTGCACGGATTCCAGCGCGTGTTTCAAATCGGTTGCCGAGTCACGGTGGAAATAGACGATGCGGAAATAGCCGTAGTGATTTTCCAACAAACGGAAGCTCAAAGCGGGAACCTTGACGTATTCGCGCTTAAGGGTCAGCGGTTTTGATTCTTGCCCAGGTTTGGCCACCACCAGTTCCACCGTGGTTCCCGGTTCACCGTTCAGTTGCTTGATGACCTCCTGCAAACTCCGGTGCTCGACCGGTTTCTTGTCGACTGAAATGATGCGGTCCCCAGGGTCGATCCCGGCTGTATCCGCGGGACTGGGACTGATGACATGCTTGATCACTACATTTCCGTTTTCGGAAGCCACGTCAATACCGACGCCGATGTATTTGCCACTGGCGGAATTCTCCAGGCTTTCGAAATCCTTGTTGGGCAAGTAAGCCGAATGTGGATCGAGTTTGGTCAGCATGCCGTTGATGGCTGCTTCCAGCAAGGTTTTGTCGTCTACTTCCTCGATGTAGTTTCGCCGCACCTGGTTGAAGACATCGGTGAATGTCCGCAGCTCATCGAGTGTTAGCTGCGCAGCCGAATGGGGCGAGTCGGCCCCGGTTTCCGCTTCTGCCGCAGGCGATTCCTGGGCAGACAGTGAAACACTCGCTGCCAGGAGGATGAAACTCAAACACAGAAAGTCGAAAATTTTCATTGCAATCCATGGGCGCGCATCGCGCATTCCCTGTTCATTTCCAGAAACTCATCGTTTCAGCCAGGCTGCCGGGTCGACGGCTTTGCCATCCTTCCTCATTTCGAAATAGAGTCCTTGCTCACCACCCTGACTGCTTCCGACGGTGGCAATGACAGCGCCAGGCTCCACCCAGTCGCCCACTTCCCACGACAGGCTTTCATTGTAGCCGTAAAGGCTCATGAATCCCTGGCCGTGATCGATAATCATCAGCAGACCATATCCACGCAGCCAGCCTGCGAATGCTACCCTGCCATAGGCAATATTGCTGACTTCTGTTCCGGTTGCCGCTTCGATCAGCCAACCTTGCCAGCTCATTCCGGCCGCGCGCCGCTGGCCAAATGCGTGCACGACACGTCCGGTCACCGGTAGCGGCAGTTTGCCTTTCTGCGCAGCGACACCGAGATGTTGTCCAAGATCTGCGGGGATATCAGAGAGGACATCAGTGAGTTTTTGCAACAGCTCTTCAAGGTCTTCCCGGTTATGTTCAAGCTCACGCAGTTGCGTTTCCTCATTGCTTATCTTGGCCGCCAAGGCAGCCACCAGTTGTCCCCGCTCGGTGCGCTGAGACTGCTGTCGATCCTGCGCTTCACGCTGCTTGCTTTGAACCATTCTAATGCGCGACAGTTCCTCTTCGATCAGCCGATGCGTCTGTTCGAGCTCATCCACCAGCGTTTTGAGCTCATTGATTTTCGCCACTTGTGCACGGTTGATATGGTCGTAATACGCCAGCATACGACTGATCTGGGCGGGGCTGTCCTGGTTCAAAACCAGCTTTATGCGGGATTGACTGGCCAGGCGGTAGGTCGCATAGATTTGCTGTGCCAACTGATCCTGCCGCTGGTGCAGGTTTTTGACATGCTCGTCACGCTGCACCTCGAGCTCAGCCAGTTCACGTACATGCACCGCGTTCTGCTTTTCCAGGTCGCGGAGTTGATGGGCCGTATCCTGTATTGCCAAGTCAAGATCCCGCAACCGCACCTGCTCACTTTGATGTTCTTTGCGTGATGCTTCCAGGCGTCGTTGCAGCGCCGAGATATCGTCTTGCAGTAAAGCCAGGCGGCGCGCAACTTCTTTTTCATTCATGCCAGCCGACGGATCCTGTTGCGCAAGGGCGCAACAGGGGTTTGCAGCAAGCAGCATGATCGCAGTCAACACCACGGGAAAACACAACTGGCATATGCGCCGGTTCATGCGCTCACGTCGGGTCAGAATTCCTCAGCAGCGAGCGGCCGGTCATCACTTCGGGCTGAGGCAGCCCGAGCAGGGACAACATGGTAGGAGCAATATCGCGCAGAGATCCGCGCTCGGCCAGGCGCGCCCGGCGTCCATGAAACAGAAGGGGGACGGGGTTCGTGGTATGAGCCGTGTGTGCTTGCCCGGTAGACTTGTCTCTCATTTGTTCGACGTTGCCATGATCCGCTGTAATCAACAGCTCGCCGCCTGTGGCGTCGATTGCCTCGATGGCAATGGCCAGGCAGCGGTCCACGGCTTCGACGGCTTTGATGGCGGCTGCCAGACTGCCAGTGTGCCCAACCATGTCGGGGTTGGCTACATTGCAAATGATGACATCGTAGCGGCCGGACTGGATGCATTCCGCCAGCTTTCTCGCCAGTTCCGGCACACTCATTTCCGGTTGCAGATCGTAGGTCGCGACTTTGGGCGATGGAATCAGAATTCGCTCTTCGAGCGGATAAGGTTCTTCCCGCCCGCCATTGAAGAAGAAGGTCACATGGGCATATTTTTCTGTTTCCGCGATGCGCAGCTGCCGCAGTCCATGATCGGCCAGAATTTCCGCCAAAATATGCGGCAGATTTGCAGACGGAAAGGCGACGGAAACAGGCAAATCGGCAAGGTATTCAGTCATGCAGACAAAAGCTGACAGCCTGGGCGGCTTGCGTTCAAATCCGCTAAAATCCGGCGCCACGAAAGCCATGGTCAATTCCCGCGCCCGGTCTGCTCTGAAGTTGATGAAGAATATTCCATCTCCGTCAGTCACGCCCCGGGCCTGACCAACGATGGTGGGCAGCACGAATTCGTCATTCTCACCGCGCTCATACGCAGCAGACAATGCCATCAGCGCGCTGGGTGCACCATGCTCCGCCTGGCCCCGCGCAATGGCATCGAAAGCTTTCCTGATGCGATCCCAACGCTGATCCCGGTCCATGGCATAGTAGCGCCCGCAGATCGTAGCGATGCGGGCTCCCGTTTGTCCTTTCGACCAGATCTTGCATCTTCTCAATCGAAGGGCCTGCACTGCGCGGCGGTGTGTCACGGCCATCGAGGAACAGATGCACCAGAATCTCACTGGCGCCACGGTCGGCGGCCAGTTGCACGGCGGCCAGAAAGTGCTCGTCATGGCTGTGCACACCACCGGGAGACAAAAGCCCCATGATGTGGATCGCCCCGCCTGCGGCTTTCGGTCGCGTCCAGCGCGGCGCAAATCGCCGCGTTGTGCTGAAAGCTGCCGTCATGGATGCTTTTGGTGATGCGGGTGAAGTCCTGGTAGACGATACGGCCGGCGCCCATATTCATGTGGCCGACTTCGGAATTTCCCATTTGCCCGTCCGGCAGGCCAACGGCAGCACCGGAGGTATCGAGCAGAGCATGTGGGTCTTGCTGCCACAAACGGTCCCAGCACGGCGTTTTGGCTTGAGTGATGGCGTTATCTTCTGAGTCCGTGCGATAACCCCAACCGTCGAGTATCATCAGCACGAGAGGCTTTCTTGCAGCAGGCATGTAGTCTCCGGAGTCTTGCGAACTGTGTGATGTTTCAGGGCTTGCAATCCATTACCGCCGGCACCACCTGATAGGTGCTTCAAAAATACGTGCTGCAGGCCGTTTGTAACGAGTGCTCAAGGGCGCAATTATTTCACAACCGGCAATGTGACGCAGCGCAAACCTGAATCAGGGCCGGTTAACAGGCCCGGGGGAATCATGGAACAATTTATCGAATTTGCCTCCAATCATCCGTATTTGTCGGGCGGGTTTGTGGCTGTCCTGGGTCTGCTGATATGGACAGAACTGATGCGTAAAGTTCAGGGTGTGCAAGAACTCGCGCCGGTGCAGGCTGTGGCCTGGATCAACGACCCTGATACTGTGGTTGTCGATGTCTCGGCTGCGGCTGATTACAACAAGGGCCACATCGTTAATTCACGTAACATCGCGTTGTCCAGAACTTTGGACCCCGATGCCGAAGTGCAGAAACTCAAGGACTCAAAAGTGCTCATCGTCTGCAAAACCGGTCAGACAGCGACACAAGCGGCAGCCAGCCTGAAGAAAATGGGCGTTGCGGAAGTGGCGATACTCAAGGGGGGTATGGTGCAGTGGCTGAGTGATCAGTACCCGGTAACCAGGAAATAAATCCGCGGCCATGGGCGGGGTGACAGAGCGCCAGGCTGGCCTTCGAATTGACCAGATGGGATAATCTCCAGTTTTATCGGCTCCTCCGGGGCGACGATTTACAACCAATCAGAGAGACAACACATGACAGAAGAACAGGAAGCAAATCCGGCACTGACCCCGGATGACATTGCCTCAGCGCAATTCATGATACAAAAGCTTTACACCAAGGATGTTTCATTCGAATTGCCAAATGCGCCGGAAGTGTTCAAGGAAAAAGGGCAGGCGGAGGTCAAGATGAACCTCGCGCAACGCGTCGAAGATCTGGGCGATGACCTGCAGGAAGTGGTGCTGACCGTCACTGTAACAGCGATGCTGGGTGAGAAAACCGCTTACCTTGCGGAGGTCTCACAGGCCGGCATATTCCTGGTTTCCGGTTTTAACGAGCAGGCCACTCATGCGGTGATCAACACGCTGTGTCCGGGCACGCTGTTTCCATATGCACGGCGGGCCATTTCCTCCATGGTGGCGGAAGGCGGATTTCCCCCGCTGATACTGCAACCGGTGAGTTTCGAGCAGTTATATGCTCAACGGATGCAGGAAATGACGCAGCAAGGGGGCAACGGCGCCGGCGAACCAGATGCCGATACTGCAGTCGCAGCGGAGTTCCCCACCGATAACTAGTGACCTGTTACAGTCACTAGTGACAGCCAATAGGATCTGCCAGCGCGATGCAAATACCAGGCGTTAACAGGCCCTGGCGCGGTTCGCATGGCGGCTGAATCCTCCAGCGCAACCCCGGTTGAAGAGCAGCTTCGAGTTGCCGTTCTGGGCGCAGGCTCCTGGGGTTCGGCTCTGGCCATGCAATTGGCACGTAGCGGCCAGCAGTGCGTGTTGTGGGGACGCTCGCCAACGCATATCGCGGCACTGCAAAATTCCGGCAGCAACGAACGCTTTCTGCCAGGTATTCCATTCCCGTCCGGAGTAAAGTTCGAGCCGGACTTGCAGCGGGCATTGGAATCGGCGGATGAAATTCTGATCGCAGTGCCCACCGAAGCCTTTGCGGATATGCTCGCGCGCCTGAACCCGCTACTGCGCGCCGGGCAGGGAGTGAGCTGGGCCTGCAAGGGTCTGGAGCCCGGCAGCGGACGCTTCCTGCACCAGACGGCGCAAAACCTGCTCGGCAGGGAACGTCCCCTGGCTGTCATCACCGGACCCTCTTTTGCCATCGAAGTTGCACGCGACCTGCCAACGGCTGTGACCGTTGCTGCCACTGAGGCTACCTATTGCAAACGCATGGCCCAGGCGCTGCATGGCGGGAATTTTCGCGCCTATACCAGTGATGATATTGTCGGCGCCGAATTGGGTGGAGCGGTTAAAAATGTCCTGGCCGTGGCTACAGGTATTTCTGACGGCATGGCGCTTGGTCTTAACGCCAGGGCTGCTTTGATTACGCGTGGTCTGGCAGAGATGATGCGCCTGGGCAGGGCTTTGGGAGCGCGTGAACAAACCTTGATTGGCCTCGCTGGCATGGGCGACCTGGTGCTGACCAGTACCGGCGATCTGTCGCGTAACCGCAGGTTGGGCCTGGCGCTGGGCGCAGGTGGGAGTGTGGAGCAGACTGTTGCTGAAATCGGGCAGGTGGTGGAAGGCGTAAGCACTTCTGCGGAAGTCTGGCGGCTGGCTCAGCGCCACTCGGTCGAAATGCCGATTTCAGAGCAGATTTACGGCATCATTCACCTGGGATGGAATCCCGCGCATTGCTTGCGTGACTTACTGGCGCGCGAACAAAAACCCGAACATGGTTAGCCCCGCGCATGAAAACAGGATGCTTCCTTTCACGTCAGTCCGGTGAACTGGTTTTGCCGCAACGCTTCGTATAGCGCGATGGCAACGCTATTGGAAAGATTCAGGCTGCGGCTGGAGTTGTGCATCGGTAGCCGCAGCACCTGTCCGGAGTCCAGATTTGCCAGTACCTGTGCCGGCAGGCCGCGGGTTTCAGATCCGAACAGAAGTCCGTCGCCTTTCTCAAAACTGGCTTCAGTGTAAGGTTTAGTTCCCCGGGAAGAGAATGCCCAAAGGCGCAAGCCTGTGTTCAGTTGACGGAAGGTCTGCCAGTCAGCATAGCGTGAGACACAGGTCAGTTCATGGTAATCAAGTCCGGCCCGCCGCACGCGCGCATCGTCCAGTTCAAATCCCAAAGGTTCCACCAGGTGAAGCAGCGCGCCTGTATTGGCACACAGGCGGATGATATTTCCGGTGTTGGGCGGAATCTCCGGCTGATACAAAATGATGTTGAACATGGGTCATTATCGCCCCGGAAGGAACATGCAGAAAGCTGCCGGACACCCGGTATGGGTTTTTGCGATGAAACGAAATGTACCAGTGGTGCCGATTTCCGCCCATCCGTCAACGGTCTTGCTCATGAGCAGGCGCAACTAAATACTCATAACATATTGAAATATAAAGATAATAATGAAACAGGCGAAGACTGCATTGAGGCTTGAATTGATTTGACACCCCTGCAGCATGGGCGTATCGTTTACTCCCTCCGGCACAATATCTTGTGTTGAAATAAAAACTAGCGCACAATAAATTGTGCCCCATAAGTAATAAAACCAAAGAATTAGACGGTAGAATTGATGAGCAGCGTGCACGTTGAGGTAATTCAGACTGATTCCAAAGACATTCCTTTGCAGGAAGCTTCCCTGGATATATGGGACAAGAAGTATCGGCTGAAGGCAAAATCGGGTGAAGCCATCGATGCCACGATCGACGACACATTCAAGCGTGTCGCGCGTGCAATTGCAGAAGTCGAGCAAAGCGCGGAAAAGCGGGCAAAGTGGTACGACCTGTTCCTGTGGGCATTGCGGCGGGGCGCCATTCCTGCCGGTCGCATTACTTCAAATGCAGGCGCCCAGGAACACAAGCCGGCGACTTCGACGATAAACTGCACCGTATCCGGAATCATCAACGATTCCATGAATGGCATTCTCGAAAAAGTCCATGAAGCCGGCCTGACACTGAAAGCGGGCTGTGGCATTGGTTATGAGTTCTCGACCCTGCGCCCGAAAGGCGCCTATGTCTCAGGGGCGGGCGCCTACACTTCCGGGCCACTCAGCTTCATGGATATTTACGACAAGATGTGTTTCACCGTTTCATCTGCGGGTGGACGGCGCGGCGCGCAGATGGCGACATTCGAAATTGGTCATCCGGACGTGATGGAGTTCATCCGGGCCAAGAGGGAAGACGGCCGCCTGCGGCAATTCAACTGCTCACTGCTGATCACCGATGAATTCATGCAGGCGGTGGAGGAGGACCAGTTGTGGCCGCTGTCGTTTCCGATCAATGCCTACGAAGCAAGGGATCTGGATCTGGAAAACAGCGCGCAGATCCTGTGGCGGGAGTGGCCTCAAACGCAAGGTTATGTCACGCGCGACGACGGCCTGGTGGCCTGCAGAATATACAAGAGCCTGCCCGCCCGACGACTTTGGGACATGATCATGTCCTCGACTTATGACTTCGCCGAGCCGGGCTTCATCCTCATCGATCGCATCAATGAGATGAACAATAACTGGTTTTGTGAAAACATTCGCGCGACCAACCCGTGCGGCGAGCAGCCGCTACCTCCTTACGGAGCGTGCCTGCTGGGATCGGTAAACCTGACGCGTTTCGTGGACAAGCCTTTTACTGATGAAGCAAGTTTCAATTGGGACGAATACCACAAGGTGGTGCGGGTATTTACCCGCATGCTGGACAATGTCGTGGAAATCAACGGACTGCCGCTTGGCAAGCAACGCGACGAGATCGCCCGCAAACGCCGCCATGGCATGGGTTTTCTGGGTCTTGGCTCGACCATAACGCTGCTCAAGATGAAATACGGCTCGCCCGAATCGCTGGAATTCACAGAAAAGGTTGCGCGGGAGATGGCGGTGGCGGGCTGGGAAGAGGCCCTGGAACTGAGCAGGGAGAAAGGTCCAGCCCCGATCATGCATGAGGAATTCGAGGTTACCGGTGATATGTTGCGCCGGCGGCCGGAAATGCTGGCCGATGGCTACACCCTGGGTGACAAAGTCCCCGGGCGCATTTTGCACACGCGCTACAGCCGGTATATGCAGCGCGTCGCGGAGTATGCACCGGAACTGGTCAGTTCGCTGGCAGAGGAGGGCGCCCGTTTCACGCACCATACGTCCATCGCGCCAACCGGTACGATTTCGCTGTCGATCGGAAACAATGTTTCCAATGGCATTGAGCCCAGTTTCGCGCATCACTACAGCCGTAACGTGATTCGGGAGGGCCGCAAAACCAAGGAAAAGGTCGAGGTGTTGAGTTACGAGTTACTGGCCTACCGGCACCTGGTCAATGCCCGGGCCATGCCTCACGGTGAAGACGATAGCAGTAAATTGCCGGAGTATTTCATAACGGCCGAAGACATCAATCCGGCCCAGCATGTGGATATTCAGGCCGCGGCCCAACGGTGGATAGACTCGTCCATTTCCAAAACCGCCAATGTGCCCACGGATTTTGCTTTTGAAGATTTCAAGGACATTTATACCTATGCCTACCATCAGGGATTGAAAGGTTGCACCACCTTCCGTTTCAATCCGGAGGCATTTCAGGGCGTTCTGGTCAACGAAAGAGACCTGGAAAACACCACCTACCGCTTTGTGTTGGAAGACGGTCAGGTTGTCGAGGTAAAAGGCAACGAGGAAATCGAGTACGACGGAGAACTGCACAGTGCCGCGAATCTTTTCGATGCATTGAAGGAAGGGTATTACGGAAAGTTTTGAGCACGGCAGGCTGGACAGAGGAGGTGTACCGAAGTACATGGAAGTACACCTGATATAACAATAATAAACGAGCAGGGATAAAGTGGCGGCGAGGGATGTATTGGGATCCGCCAAAAAGAATGGAGGTGCTACGTACAGGGACGTACACCTCTTTTTCGCTCGCAAAACAGCGATTGTGCGAGTGATTGTGGAAGAGAACCGAACATTTGAATGGGGAGCACCACGGACTCGCCGAAAACACGGAAGTATCGGCGATCCCTGATCCCCATAACGGTAAACCATCGGCAATCAAAACAGGTCCAAAGGCCAGCGGGCCGTTTCCCGCTGGCGGTAAAGGTTTTTGTTTTGGGGCTTTTGTGTTGGAGTTTTTGTCAGGATTCATGTTGGAAGGAGTGTCATGAGCATCCGTATCGATAGAAAAATTGTCGGTTATGAAGTCGTTCGCAAAGAGGAAGAAGCTGCCGCCAGGGCAGAAGCTCAATTGGCGCGCGAGGAGCGGCAGTCGGCCAAGATCATCCGCATGACCGAGCAGGTGGCGCGGCCCGAAGGCATGGACGCGCTGGAAGGCTCAACCTACAAGATCAAGACTCCGCTCGACGATCACGCGATGTACGTAACCATCAACGATATGGTTCTCAACCCGGGCACCGAGCATGAGCAACGCCGCCCGTTCGAAATTTTCATCAACTCCAAAAATATGGACCACTTCCAGTGGATTGTCGCCCTCACGCGACTGATGTCCGCTGTTTTTCGCAAAGGTGGCGACGTCACCTTCCTGGCCGAGGAATTACAGGCGGTATTCGACCCCAAAGGTGGATACTGGAAGCCCGGCGGTAAGTTCATGCCATCCATCATTGCCGATATTGGCGCCGTGATAGAACACCATCTGCGCAAGATTGGGCTGATGGAGAAAGAAGAGTTTTCCGAACAGCAGCAATTGATGCTGGAGCAAAAGCGCGCCGAGGCCGAAGCGGCGCAGGTAGGCCGTGCTTCACAAGGCCGCCCGCCCGCGGCGGTTGGAGAAGACAGCGGCTATCCGGCTTCAGCAAAGCTGTGTAACAAATGCAATACCAAGGCGGTTGTGATCATGGATAACTGTGCCACCTGCCTGTCCTGCGGCTACTCAAAATGCGGCTGATCTACTGATACCTCCGTACCGGTGCGAGGCATCGATCGAGGCTCAGCGCGTCGATAAGTCCGGCAACCCGGGCCGTAAACTGAGTGCAGCATGAATGGCCAGCCTTTAGCTCATTTAGTGTGGATTCTGCCACTGGCGTTGCTGGTGGTATACGTCGGCTCGCCCCGGTTCCTTGGCACGATAGGCTCATCCAGGGTTCGGCGCATACTGAAGGCGGCGTTGGAGAAAAACCGCTATACCGTGATCAGTGACCTGACTTTACCCGCTGGCGGCGGTACGGTTCATTTCGATCACATCATCGTGTCCCAATACGGGATTCATGTGATCGATACCGTACACCGGTCCGGATGGATATCGGGGGCGGAGCCCCAGGCCCGGTGGCGGCAAAAATTGCTCGGGCATTTCCGCACATTTGACAATCCCGTGCACGCCAATTACTTGCGCGTTCAGGCGCTCGAGCGGCTCCTGCAATTACCCCTCTCCCGCTTCCATTCAGTGGTGGTGTTCAGCGGTCATCGGGGCTTTAAAACAACGATGCCAAAGAACGTGGTCAGCGGCAATAAGCTGATTCAGAAAGTACGTGCAGACTCCCGTCAGTTGCTGGCCCCGGAAGAGGCGGACCGGGTCGTGCTGACGTTACAGGACGCCGCACTGAAACCGGCGTTCCTGGGCCGGGCCGGGCGCTGGAAGCTGCTGCGTTTGCTGTTGCTGATGGTACTCATCGCCGGCATCTATTTCGTTTATGGCGATGCGATACGTGCGGTGCTGCAGAACTTGCAAAGCCAGGCAAATGTCCGCATGGCCCCGGAAAAGTACCACTCGGACGGAACTCCGAAATCCGCGCGAGAATCATGGGAAGACGGTCTGATTTGCGCCTATTCCGTGGATACCGGACAGGTGCGCCTGCTACGAACAGCAAGGAGCAAAAGCCCGGATCCCGCAACAGCGATGCCGGGAATTGGCGGAGCGGGGTTCCGTTTTGCAGCAGTAAGATGCCGCCGCCGCGGGCCCCACCATCGTGTTTCCGCTCAGGAACCGCTCAGCGTCTTCAGCAGTTGGTACCAGAACTCGGTACCCTGGTGAAATTCAGCAATACCGATTTTTTCATCCAGCCCATGCGCACGAATGTCGCCAGGGCGCATGAACCATCCGTTCACGCCGAATACCGGAATGCCGGCATTGCGCACGAACAGGCCATCGGTGGCGCCGGTGGACAGTTCCGGTATCAGCGGCACACCGGGCCAGAAGGACTCGACCAGGGTCTCCAGCGATTCCTGTAATTGCGCCGGCATGACCGATGCCAGACTGGGTATGGCGTCGTAGATTGAAGTGAAGCTGATCGAGTCGTCTGCGGCCAGCTTGCGCAGTTGCGCCTCGACCGTTGCCGGATCGGTGCCCGGAAGGATACGGCAATTGATCGTGGCGCTTGCCTTGCGCGGCAGGGCATTCTCGGCATGCCCGCCTTTAATCTCGGTAACCACGCAGGTCGTACGCATGAGCGCGTTGAGATAGGGATCCTGGGCAAGAAGATCTACCGCGGGAGATTCCGCTCCATGTTGCGCCACATCGAGCATGGCGGCGGATAGCTGCCCGCCCTGCAAGGCCGCACTGCGCTCAAACATCAAGCGTGAGTCGGCGGACATTTGCACCGGAAATTGATAAGCCGAAATTCTTACCAGAGCCGCAGCCAGTTGGTTGATGGCATTGTCCGGGCGGGGAAGAGAACTGTGCCCGCCAGGATTGGTGATCGATAGCCGATAAGTCTGGTAGACCTTTTCGCTGGTCTGCACCATGAATGCCTGGGGATGATAATCCTGATCGTAAACCCCGTGACCCGCATCGGTATTCAAAGCCAGCTCGGCATCGATCAGGTCATGGCCTTCACCGGCGAGCCAATCGATTACCTTGCCGTCGGTTTCTTCGTCACCGCTCAGCTCCAGAATCAAGTCCCGGTTTGGTACGTACTTTTCCTGCGCCAGGCGAATGAAATTCGCCACCAGGTGGGCGGCGCCGGCCTTATTGTCCTGGGTGCCCCTGCCGAAGTAATAGCCGTCTTTCTTGCCAAACGTAAACGGAGGAAATGCCCAGGCATCCGGATCGGCGGTAACCACATCGAGGTGCGCCATGGTAAGCAAGGGCCGTTGTTCCTGAATCCCACGCAGGCGGGCCACCAGACCATATTTGTCGGGCAGCGGATTGATGATCACGACGTCGCTTTCCGGTATACCGGCCTGTATCAGTCTCCTGGCCAAGGCTTCGACCGCCAAACGGGTCTGGTCCGGGCGTTCCGAGGTTGATTCGAATCCGACCAGTTCGCGCAGAATGTCTTCGGCCAGTTGTTCCTGTGGCGACAGGGGCTTGACGATTTCGTCGGCGGCGTCAACCCCGCGCACAGGCAGAAAAAAGGAAAACGCCAAAATGGCAACACACCGAGCACCAACATAGCCGGCAATTCCATCAGGAACCAGGCCCTGCGGCTGGGTAATACGGGCCCCCAGCCGCGGACAAAAATTCCGCCCGTAAGGCGCGGTGGTACGCAGCAGTATCAGGAAAACGGTGGGGCATAAGAGGAATTGAAACACGAGCAGTGAACTCATCCGGCTATCATGCCAGAAAATTCGCCGTTACGGGCAGCATCAACTAGCTCATACGCAATACTCCAGCGCCGGTTATGTTGCCTGATTTGATCGCCAGTAATGCATCCTGCGCCTGTTCCAGACGGTATTCGATAACGTTCGGTACCAGCGGGATGCGCGCTGCCAGATCCAGCAGCGAACGCACGTCTTCCCGCGTGACATTGGCTACGGATTTGATGGATTTCTCACGCCAGAGATGGCGCGTGTAGTCCAGGCTGCTCAACAGATCCTGGTCACCTGGCTCCTTGCGGATGGCGTTGATGATGAGCCGGCCGCCCGGGGCCAGATTGGCCAGTGCCGACAACACTGGCAGCCAGGCAGGAGTGGTATCGATCACCGCATGCAAAGGCCCAGGCGGTTCGTCAGCGGTCGCTCCAGCCCATTGCGCTCCCAGATCGAGAGCATACTCGCGCTCCTGGGCGCTGCGGGCAAACACGTGCACCGGAGAATCCGGGAACAGGAAATGGGCCATCTGCAGAACCAGGCGCCCACTGGAGCCAAAACCGGTCAATCCCAGGGATTCGCCATTTTGCAAACCCGACAGACGCAAGGCGCGAAAACCTACCGCTCCGGCGCATAACAATGGCGCCGCCTGCACAGCGGAGATTTGCTCCGGTATCTCATAGACAAAGGCTTCCGCCGCCGCCATATATTCTGCGTATCCGCCGGCACAGTCACAGCCTGTGGCCAGAAAACTACTGCACAGGTTTTCCAGGCCCTGCCGGCAGAATCGGCATCGACCACAGGCTGAATAAATCCAGGCCACCCCGACCATTTTTCCCAGCAGGCCGCGTTCGCAGCCGGGCCCTTCGGCAACCACGGTTCCGACCACCTGGTGCCCCGGGATCATCGGCAGGCGGGCTGGAGGCGCACGATTTTCGATTTCGTCAATTTCGGTGTGGCAGACACCGCACACGGTAATCCTGATCAATACCTCGCCCGGTTTGGGTTCGGGAACCGGCATGGATTCGAGCTGCAGGCCCGTGTACTCGCGGGTCAGGGGTCCGTGCTGATGAATGCGCATGGCGCGCATTCTTTTGGGTACCACCGGTTTTTGTTCCAAATAAGCCCTCGGTGAAATGCAGCGTTGGTCAGGATAGAATGCAGCTTCATGGGAGCCATTGATCTTCGTCAAACAATCTGCCACAACGTGGACTAGAATAAAAGGCGGGGTTCACTCAAGCTGGAGAAGAAAATATCATGGCAGGATACAAGACGATTGCCGTTGCAATTGATTTAAGCGCCGAATCCAGCATTATCATTCAGCGCGCCGTTGATGTCGTTGGCACCGGGGGCAAGGTTCATCTCCTTTATGTTCAGGAACCTATGGACTCCGTGTATATGGGTGTCGTGCCTTATGGGCCGGTGTTTGTCGGTATGAATGAAGTGGAGGAAAACCTCAAGGCTGAACTCAAGAGCAAACTGGATGCATTGGGCGAAAAATTCGGCATACCCGCTGAGTCCCGGCACTTTCTGAATGGTGCGCCAGCGAAGGAGATACACCGCTTCACTGATGAACACGATGTCGATCTGGTTGTGCTCGGGACACATGGCCAAAAAGGTGTGCAACTGTTGCTTGGAGCAACCGCAAACTCGGTTTTGCACGGCTCCAACTGTGATGTTCTGGCCGTGCGCATCCGCGATACGGAATGATTTCAAGCCATCTCTGGGCGTAAGCTGGAAATTGGTTTGCCAGGAGTGGTGTCATCCGGCAATTACGGGCGGGTTGGCGTCAATTTTGCGCTGGTCCCCTGTCACGCGCCGGTCCTGCGCACCAACTGATACGATAGCGGATTCAGGATGACAATTCGCAAGGCCCTGTGGCTGTTGGTGTTCTTTTCCGTACTGCTGTGGTCGGCCTGGAGGCCGCATGACTACCCGACCTGGTGGCTTGAGGTTGTGCCGGCGCTGATTGGCTTGGTGGTGCTCGTGCTCACGCGCCGTTCTTTTCCACTCACAACACTGGCTTACGTTCTGATTCTGCTGCATTCCATTATTCTTATGGTGGGCGGTCACTATACCTACGCTGAAGTCCCTGCCGGCGACTGGCTACAACAGATGGTGGGCGGCACACGCAACAATTATGACAAGCTGGGTCACCTGGCCCAGGGATTCGTCCCTGCCATCATTGCCAGGGAAGTGTTGCTCAGGAAGGGTGTCATCACGCGGCCCGGCTGGCTGGCGTTCATCGTCGTTTCCATTTGCCTGGCCATCAGCGCTTTTTATGAACTCATTGAATGGTGGGTGGCCTTGCTTAGCGGAGCGGCTGCGGATTCGTTCCTCGGAACCCAGGGTTATATATGGGATACGCAGTCAGACATGTTTCTGGCCTTGATCGGTGCCTGTAGCGCCATCGTGTTGCTGTCGCGGTGGCATGACCGGCAATTGGCCGTGCTTGATCCGCAGATGACGCATGCCTCCGGATCAGGTTGACGGTATGGCCGCGGCGTCGCAGCCTGCTCTTCTGTCTGGCTTCAGCGATAGCGCAGAGTTTCAGTACATTGAAAACTTCGTCGACCTAGCCGAGGCATCCCGCCTGCTGCAAACCCTTTACACCGAACTGCGCTGGGAACAGCAGGAAATCCGGCTTTTTGGACGCAAAATCCCACAGCCCCGCCTGAGCTGCTGGTATGGTGATGCGGATGCTGAATACGCGTACAGCGGGTTGCGTCTGGCGCCCTTACCCTGGCATCCCGAGCTGTCAAGATTACGGCGGGTGTTACAAGGTACCTTGCAACATCCGTTCAACTCGGTGCTGGCAAATGCCTATCGCAATGGCCGCGACAGCATGGGCTGGCATGCAGATGACGAGAAAGAGCTTGGCACCGAACCGCTGATTGCCTCACTTAGTTTGGGTGCTTGCCGCCGATTCCTGCTGCGGGCGCGACGAGGGAACCAGACCATGGGCCTTGCTTTGCAGCACGGCAGTCTATTGCTGATGCGGGGAACATCTCAATTGCATTATCGGCATTCGCTACCCAAAACCTCCAAATCCGTAGGTCTGCGGATCAACCTGACATTCAGGCAGATCAAAAGCCGTTGATTTTTCAGGGATCAGCCCCCGCTCTGAGCAGTCGGCTGCTGGGCTGTCGTGGCGGGTTCAAGTAGCTGCAGAAACTGGTCTATCCGGGCCTGAAGGCCGGCAGCGTCGAGGCCGGCATGCTGCAGGCATTCTTCCCGGGTGCCATGATCGATGAAGCAATCTCCCAGTCCGATATTCAACACCGGCAGGGTCACGCCCGCCGCTGCCAATACTTCGTTTACGCCGCTGCCGGCGCCGCCGGCCAAAGCATTTTCTTCCACGGTGACCAGGCAGGAGTGCTCACTCGCGGCGAGAATGATCGCCTCGCGGTCCAGGGGTTTCACAAAGCGCATATTGATCAGGGTGGCGTCCATTTGCTCTGCAACGGAACGGCAGGCATGCACCATGCTGCCAAATGCCAGCAGGGCAATGTTCCATCCGCGGCGGACCATTTGTGACTTGCCGATGGCCAATTCCTTCATGCCTTGCTCTATCTGAGTTCCCGGCCCACTGCCGCGCGGATAACGCACTGCCGCCGGCCCCGGGTAGCGAAATCCGGTGAAGAGCATTTGCCGGCATTCATTTTCATCCGCCGGCGCCATGACCACCATGTTTGGAATACACCGCAGATAGCTGAGATCGAAACTCCCTGCGTGGGTGGGGCCGTCCGGCCCCACCAGCCCGGCCCGGTCTATTGCGAAGAGCACGGGCAGATTCTGCAGCGCGACGTCGTGGATCAGTTGATCATAGGCACGTTGCAAAAACGTACTGTAGATGGCCACAACCGGGTGTGCGCCTTCGCATGCCATACCGGCGGCCAGCGTGACACTGTGTTGTTCGGCGATGCCTACATCGAAGTAGCGATCCGGGTATTGTTGCTGGAATTCCACCATGCCGGAACCTTCGCGCATGGCCGGCGTAATGGCCAGCAGGCCGGGATCGGTGGCCGCCATGTCGCACAACCATTGGCCAAAGACCTCGGTGTAACTGAGCTTTTTTACTGCGGGAGCGGGGTTTTTTTCAATACCCTTGCTCGGATCGAACGGACCCACGGCATGATATTTGACGGGGTCCTTTTCCGCCGGCGCATAACCCTTGCCCTTGGCGGTGATGATGTGCAGCAGGTTTGGACCCTTGATATCACGCGCAGCTCGGATGGTTCGTATCAAGGTCGGCAGATCATGCCCATCGATAGGGCCGAGGTAATTGAAACCGAGCTCCTCGAACAGGGTGCTGGGCATCACCATGCCCTTGATATGCTCTTCCCAGCGGCTCATGAAGCGCCAGGTGCGGGAATTCCTGTGCATCAACCGCTTGCTGCGCTCACGGATTCCGGTGACGGTCGGGCCGCTCATCAGGCGTCCCAACATCTTGGTCAGCGCGCCGACATTGGGCGAAATCGACATCTGATTCTCATTCAGCACAACCAGCAAATCGGAATCCAGGTCACCGCCATGGTTCAGCGCTTCATAGGCCATGCCGGCCGTCATGCCGCCGTCACCAATAACGGCAACGCAGCGCCGGCCTTGACCCAGCGCCTTGGAAGCCAGGGCCATGCCCAGCGCGGCGCTGATGGAAGTTGAAGAATGCCCGGTGCCAAATGTGTCATAGGCGCTTTCCGAACGTTTCGGAAAGGGCGCCAGACCTTGTAGCTGCTTGATGGTCTTGATGCGGTTGGCGCGGCCGCACAGGATCTTGTGCGGGTAGGCCTGGTGTCCGACATCCCACACAATACGGTCGGCGGGTGTGTCGTAGACGTAATGCAGCGCCACGGTCAACTCAACACAACCCAGTCCAGCGCCGAAATGCCCACCGCTACTGGCGACCGACTCAATCAGGAAACGACGCAATTCATCGGCAGCTTGCGGAAGCTGTGCTTCATCCAGTTTGCGCAGATCGGCCGGAGAGCCGACTGTGCTCAGAAGGGGATAATGTTGCGAATTCATGGACTCCATCTTAACGCTGCATCGTGTCTGTGGCTAACCTCTATATTGTGTCATTGTCGGGCTTAGCAATCCCGGCTGATCATGTATTCCGCCAGCCATGCCAGGGCAGAGGTATCACCCGCCAGGCCTTGCAGGCAGGCCAGAGCTTCATCCCGCAGTGCGGTTGCGCGCTGTTGGGATGCTTCCAGACCAACGAGAGAGGGAAACGTGGGCTTGTCCCGGACCGCGTCGGCATGGGTGCTCTTGCCGATGTTGGCGATGTCACCCGTGACATCGAGGATGTCATCGCGAATCTGGAATCCCAGTCCGACACAGCCGCCAAACTGGTCGAGCGCCGTCGCGGTGCCTGCATCGGCGTGCGCGATCCAGGCCGGGGCCAGTACCGAGATGCGAATCAAAGCGCCGGTCTTGAGCTCATGGATGTGCTCGAGCTGTGCAATATCCAGGGTGTTGCCGACTGCCTGCAGGTCCAGGATCTGGCCTCCTGCCATGCCGCTGGAGCCACAAGCGACCGCCAGCCGGTTGATCAAGAGCACCGTGGCCTCCGGTGGCTGTTTCGCGTCATCCGCCAGGGCGCGGAAAGCGAGCGCCTGCAATGCATCACCGGCCAGGATGGCGGTTGCCTCGTCAAACGCCAAATGGCAGGTGGCTCGCCCGCGCCGCAGATCGTCATCATCCATGGCCGGAAGGTCGTCGTGGATCAAGGAGTAGGCATGGATCAATTCGACTGCGCAGGCAGCGGCATCCAGCGTCTCCGGGGCGAGTCCGAATACCTGTCCGCAGGCGTAAACCAGCATGGGGCGAATGCGCTTGCCGCCGCACAGGGAGGAGTAGCGCATGGCCTGGTGCAAAATCTGCGGTTCCAGGTCCTCCGGCGGTAGCCTTTGGTCGAGTACCCGTTCAAAGCGTTCGCGCCAGCAGGCAACCAGCCTGGCGGTATCAGTCGGAGTCTTCAACGTTAGCCTGACCGGCAGCGGTATCCGGATGAGTCAGGAGCTCGACCGTTTGCTGCGCCTGATCCAGCACGGACTGGCAAAGGCGGGTCAATTCAACACCCCGTTTAAAGTACTCCAGCGATTGGTCAAGGCTCAACTCGCCGGACTCAAGTTTCGACACCAGGTTTTCCAGCTCCGACAACGCTTTTTCAAAATCGGGTTGTTGATCTGTTGGTTGACTCATTGGGGATTCCGACAGGCTGCCAGGTAGTGGACACTAACCGATTGCAATTTCCACAGCAAGGGGTGCCCGGGCCGCCAGCTATAAACAGCCCCATGCTCAGACAGCCAATGCTGAAGTGCGGCGCTGAACAGCCAATCACCGATGGCCGCAACTTCTCCGTGCCAATAAAGCACGGGGACGGCATTGCGCAGCCACGGTGGCAATCCGCATTCCCGCATGAGTTCCTTTACTTTTCGCCGTGGGCCGTCTGCATGCAGCATCATCCTGGCGGACTTTCTTCGCGGTCCTATCTCCCAGCCATCGGGAATAGTGACGGATGGGCCGGACAAACGCACAGTTCCGAAATCGGGCCCCAGATCGAGCTCCAGGCCGGATACCCAGCGCCGGGTGCGGCATGAGCCGGGGCCTGGAGTTTGATGCAACCACAAGTTCCTGCCGTGACGCTTGATCAGCCGTTGCGCCCAGCGCAACTCCGGTTGCTTGTCTGCGCCTGTTGCAGTATTGAGCTGAACCAGGAACTCGTGCAGACGTTTCTGCGGCGGGCTGACGATTTCCTGCTCGCGCAACCACTGCCGCAGCAACATGGCCTGCAGTTCAGGATCGAGGCGGAGCAGAGGTTCGACGGCCAGCGTGTGGCGATCGCGCATGAGATCACCGTGTTGTGCTGCCAACAGCCCGTTCATTACTACGGTGAAATTCCGTGCATGATTGGCCGTCTGATTCAGCCGCTGCACTATCCCGGGCCAGCGATTGTCGAGGTCGGGAAAAAGCTTGTTGCGAATGAAATTGCGGTCGAAAGTCATCTCCCGGTTTGAAGGGTCTTCCAGCCACGGGATACCGCGTTCGACGCAGAAACTGCTCCAGATCCTTGCGGCGGTAATCAAGCAGGGGACGCGCCACCCATCCCTTACCGGCTTTTCTCAGTGGCGGGATTGCAGCCAGCCCGTCCATGCCGCTGCCTCGCATCAGGTGAAGAAAAAAGGTTTCTGCATTGTCATCGGCATGATGCGCTGTCAGGTATATTTCACCGTCATCCAACAGATGCTCGATCAATGCATAGCGCCTGTGCCGCGCTTGTTCCTCGGGGCTTTGCCCCTCTGCTATGTCGAGCTCAAGCTGCTCAATCCGCAGGGGGATAGCTCTTGCTTTGCAAAACGACAGGCAATGTGCCTGCCAACTCGGTGCTGCTGCCTGCAGGCCGTGATTGAAATGCACGGCCCGGATTTCAGCGGTCAATTTCGCAGCCAATTCATGCAGGGCGACCAGCAAGGCGGTAGAGTCGGCACCTCCGCTGAAGCCCACCCAGTATCTGGGTGTTGCGGGAAAAAGCGCCAAGCGCTCCAACAGGCGCTCGATGCAGAAGCTCACCTTGTCTGCTTTCACGGTTTGCGCTTCGCACCAGCACCCATGGTTCACCAGGGGCCGTGGTCAGCCCTGGAATTCGCCATAGGACAGAAGCTTGCGATAGCGCGATTCGAGGAGGCTTTCCAGCGGCAGGTTTCCCAGTTCTTCCAACTGGTGCTCGATGCAATCGGCGATTCTGGCTGCCACTTCTTCGGGTTCCTTATGCGCACCTCCCAGGGGTTCCGCTATGATCTCATCGATCAAGCCCAGTGACTTCAGACGATCGGAGGTGATTCCCAATGCAGTTGCGGCTTCTTCCGCTTGAGACGCTTCCTTCCACAAGATCGAAGCGCAACCTTCCGGCGAGATGACGGAGTAGGTGCTGTATTCAAGCATGTTGACGCGATCGCCAACGCCGATAGCCAGTGCGCCACCGGAGCCGCCCTCGCCGATGATGGTGCAAATCACCGGAACCGGGAGCCGCGACATCACCTGCAGATTTTTGGCGATGGCTTCCGATTGACCCCGTTCTTCGGCGCCCACCCCGGGATAAGCGCCAGGTGTGTCGATAAAGGTCAACAGCGGCAGGCGGAACCGGGCAGCCATGTGCATGAGCCGCAATGCCTTGCGGTAGCCTTCGGGACGGGTCATGCCAAAGTTACGAAATACCTTGGCTTTGGTGTCGCGGCCTTTTTGCTGGCCGATGAACACCACTGGCCGTTTGCGGAAACGAGCCAGCCCGCCAACAATGGCGTGGTCATCAGCGAATGCGCGGTCACCATGTAACTCATGAAATTCACTGAAAATTTTCTCTACATAATCAAGCGTATAAGGCCGCATTGGGTGACGGCTGAGCTGCGAAACCTGCCACGGTGAAAGGTTGCTGAAAATACTCTTGATCTGCTGCCGCATTTTGACTTGCAGCCGCTGGATTTCTTCATCCAGGTTGATGGCATTGTCTGAACCCACATTACGCAATTCATCTATCTTGGCCTGCAGTTCCGCAATGGGCTGCTCAAAATCCAGGTAGTTGTTATTCATGACCCATACTCAAATGAGGATATGTACATTATAGCGTGACTGGGTCTGGTTACTTCCCCGGAGCCCACGCGCGTCATTGCCGCTTTGAAGCAATGCCAGGCTTCGTTGCAGTGGCCTTTGCTCAACTGGCAGCGGCCGTGAATGGGCTGGCCGGTACGCGAGGCACTTTGCATAAAGACCAATGCTCCAGGGCCCAGGCCCAGGTATCGGCCAGGTTCCGCTGCGGCGCGGCATGGCCCAGAAAGGCCAGCGCCAGCCTCAATGCCGTGGCCGGTGATTCGCTGTGAATCGGGTCCGAACGCTTGCTCTTACTCAACTTGGTGCCGTCCGGCTGTACAACCACCGGCAGGTGCGCATAGTCGGGGGTGGGCAGTCCCAGGCAGGTTTGCAACCAGATTTGCCGTGCGGTCGAGTCCAGCAGGTCGGCTCCGCGCACCACTTCGGTAATGTTCTGCCAGGCGTCATCGACGACCACGGCCAATTGATACGCGAACAGGCCGTCGGCGCGCCGGATGACGAAATCGCCAACGGTCGATTGCAGGTCCTCAATCTGGGGGCCCTGCACATGGTCGCGAAAACGGATCGGCTGGCTGCCGGTTTTGACACGAATGCTACGTGGCTTTCTGCCCCTGGGAATTCCGTTGCGGCAGGTACCCGGATATACGCCCGAGGCGGGCAGATCATTGCGGCTGCACCCACACCAAAAAGCCTGACCGGAACCCAGGAGTTGCTGGCAGGCCTGTTCGTAGGCTGCGCTTCTTTGGCTTTGGAATAAGACCGGGTCGTCCGCAATCAATCCAAGACGGGACAGGTCCCGGATAATTCTGCCAGCGCTGCCGGAGACCTCTCGCGGCGGATCAATGTCTTCAACCCGCAAAAGCCACTTGCCAGCGGATTTTTTTGCTTGCAGATAGCTCGCCACTGCCGCCACCAGTGAGCCAAAATGCAGGTCACCGGTGGGCGAGGGTGCAAAGCGACCGATCGTGTTTTGAGCCCGCATATTGGATCAGTCTAACCCCAATATCAGGGCTGACGCAGCGGCTTATCCGGAATAATACCCTGGCGGTGTGGGCGCAGCCGGACCGGGTTAGTGCCCTACTGACCGACGACCAGGGACTTTTCTTTGAGAAAAGCGCCGGCGATCAACTTGACCCCACACTGCCACAGAATGGCCAGACTGGAGGTGTCGCTGACTTCGTCTGCAATAACGCAAACGTCGTGCGCGTCAGCGGCGTCAACAATGGATCTGATGACGTCGTGGTTGGTCGAATTTCCGGTCAGATTTTCCGTCAATGAGGGGTGGATTTTCACATATGAGGCACCGAGATGTTCGAGCAATTGCCGTGTGCGCCGTTCTGCATCAAAACCCGAAATCGACAGTTTGCAACCCAGTGGATCGAGTTCATGCATCAGACGTTGAACAGGTTTCAGGTTGGATTGCGCCGTGGCAGCAGCGATCTGAACAATCACATTTCGCGCTTCAACGCAGCATTCGGCCATTTGCTCAATCAGCCAGGCAGGGAAGCCATAGTCGAGAATTGAATTGCTGCTGAGCGTGATAATTTGGCTGTCGGCACTTTCGACAAAAGATTTCAGCAGGCCCGGAATGATTTGACGGTCAATGGCGCCGGCGAGGTCGTTGCGGTCGGCAATTGCCATGAATTTCTGCTGCCCCAGGTCGCCGGCAATATCGCGCAGAAAGGTGAGGTTTTCCATCAAGTGCTCACCTTCGCCTTCCAGGTTGATGATGGCGTGCTGCACGGTATAGAAGTCCTGGTTGCGGAGTGCAAGCTTGAGGCGATCAACCCATTGCCGGTCGTCTTCGAAATTGCTCACGGCTGTCAGTTGCGGGCGGAATGTCACAACCTCATTGCCTTTTTCACCGGCTTCGGCCTGGGCTTTGCGCGCGCCTGCAATTACTTCTGTCCAATTTTTTGCAAGGCGGCCCAGGGTGGCGATGCCGATGCTGCAGGACACGGACAGTGATCGGTCCTCGATTTCTACCAGGTGTTCGGAATAGGTCTTGAGTATTTTTGCCGACAGTTCTTCGACTTTCTCCATATTCGCCTGTTTTGTGAGCACCGCAAACCCATGATCGGTGATGCGCGCGGCATCATCCTGCGCGCCGATGCAAGATTTCAGCACCAGCGCCAGGTCAGCGATGAGCGCGTCCATGCCTTCGACGTTGAGTTCCGCCTTAAGGTCTGATATTTCATCGGGCTCTATATAGAGCACAGCGGAAACAGAATTGATCGTCCGCGGCTTGGCCAGTTCCGTTTCCAGTTGCTCGACAAAAAAGCGCTTGTTCTTCAGTTGCGTCAGCGGGTCGGTGACGCGCATTTTTTCGAGTTCAGCCGCCATGCCGGACATAGCATCACGCTCATGCATCAGCATCTGAGTGCAAGCTTCTCCATTGTAGCGTGCGGGCGAGAATTCGAGCTGGGCGTCAAATGAGGATCCATCCGGACGGGTAATGCTGACTTCCAGTGCATCCTGGGGGAACTCACCCTTGGACAGACCGCGCAAGACTGTTTTCAGATCCATGCCTTCTGCTTGCATGAACTCCAGCAGGGAAAGTCCCTCGATGGCCGAAATGTCCTCGACGTGCAGTGCCTCCAGGTAGGACCGGTTGGCATAGACATGCAGCCCTTCGTGTATGTAGGCCATCGCTTCCCTGGCGCTTTTGAGCAACAGGTCGTAGCGGTGTTTCAGTTCCTCCAGCTGATTGTGTTGTTGTTGCTGGTTGCGGCTGAGTTCGTGGTTGACCGCCAGGCGCCTGACCGTGTCCGCCAGCTGTGACTCATGTTCAGAATGAATCACCAGACAGGCCGTGGCTTTCATGCAATTTGATCAGTTCTTCCGGGTTTTGAAAATCTGAATACAGTGCGAGCGGAACGGAATATTCATGCGCCAGTCTGCTGACTTCCTCCACGCTGGCGGAGTTCGCATCGGGATTGGCATAGATGATCAGCAGCGGGGAATCGTGCTCCAGCGCCCGTTTGATGTCCAGGGCTTTGCTGGCATAAATTACATGAATTTTAATTCCTGAATTACGAAGCAGTGAATTGATGTGCTCTGCCGATTCAGGAGACTTGTCCGTGACGAGTAGATTCATGCTTTCCATAGCAACCGATCTCCAGACCCCTGTCCTTGGGGGATTTTTATCATACTTATTTAACTTAAATCAATCAATTATGCAACTATTTGAATATCGATTCCTACATTCAGTGGTTACGGTTCAACGTTGATTATGACTGATTCGCCCCTGAATTCACAGCGATTTAATCGTTTCTGCTGCTGGCGTTCGAATTCGCAAACTGTTACGGGTTTCCAGTGCACTTGAACGGGGCAGATACATACGAAATATTGTTCTGGTAATCGAAGTGCGAGCGCTGACAAACGCCGAAACTATCGGCAGCCCTGTCTGAGCGGACAGAATCAAGATAGAATGCGCTATTTGTTTGCGCGATGTTCCCGCCGTTGCCGCCAGGATTTGCTGACGGCGCGTCAGGCCGCGCCACATTGGAGATTTTGATGGCGAGTTACAATACCAGTGAATTTCGTAGTGGCTTGAAAATCATCCTCGACGGGGATCCGTATAACATCGTCGAAAACGAGTTCGTCAAACCAGGCAAAGGCCAGGCATTCAATCGGGTGCGTGTGCGCAACCTGAAAACGGGCCGTGTGATAGAACGGACATTCCGTTCCGGCGAATCGGTCGAAGCGGCAGACATTTTCGAGCTGGATGTGCAGTACCTGTACAACGATGGTGAGTTCTGGCACTTCATGAACCCGGAAACCTACGAACAGCATGCCTGTTCAAAGGAGTCGGTGGGAGATGATGCCAAGTGGATGAAGGAAGAAGATATATGCCAGATGATGCTCTACAACGGCGAGCCTTTGACTGTCAGACCGCCCAATTTTACCGAGCTGCGCATCATTGAAACGGACCCCGGTGTCAGGGGCGACACCTCGGGTGGCGGCGGCAAGCCTGCCACGCTGGAAACCGGAGCCGTGGTGCGGGTTCCGCTGTTTGTTGGCACCGACGAATTGATCAAGGTCGATACCCGCACTGGGGAATATGTATCCCGCGTCAAAGACTAGCCCTCCGTCTCGCACCTTGACTGAGTCGAATTGGGGGAAATCATGTCCCGGCCCACGCTGATTCATGCGGGCTACGTCGTGCCTGTCCGGCCGGCCCGGGTAGTTCTGGATAAGCATTGCGTCGTTGTCGATGGTGAACGCATCGTCGATATACTGAGTAGCGATCTGGCCAGGTCGCGTTATACCGAAGCGGATGAAGTGAATTTGCCGCGGCACGTGCTATTGCCTGGCCTGATCAATATGCATACCCACACACCCATGACTCTGTTGCGTGGCCTGGCCGACGATCTGGAATTGCAGGTGTGGCTCAACAAACACATTTGGCCAGTCGAGAATCGATTCGTAAGCGCTGAATTCGTAGCCGATGGCACGCGCCTGGCGGTCGCGGAGATGCTCCGGTCCGGTACGACCTGTTTCAATGATATGTACTTCTTTCCCGATGTCACGGCGGCAGTGGCAAAACAGACCGGAATCCGCGCCAGCATCGGACTGATCATCATTGAAATGCCGACTGCCTGGGCCAAGGATGCCGAGGAGTATTTCCGCAAGGGCCTGGACTTGTTGCAAGGCCGGCCGGCTGATTCCCTGGTTACGTTTTGCTTCGCGCCTCATGCGCCGTACAGCGTATCGGACAAGACATTGGCCAGAGTTGCTGAACTGTCCAGCGAGCACCAGATTCCGGTGCATATCCATTTGCTGGAAACCGAGTGGGAAGTCAATCATTCGTTGCAAGTGCACGGCATCCGGCCACTGCAACGCATGCAGGATCACCAACTGTTGAACTCCCGCTTACAGGCAGTACACATGACGCAGCTTACAGCGGACGACGTTGAGCTGCTGGCGGAACACGGAGCCAGCGTGGTTCATTGCCCGCAGTCCAATCTCAAACTTGCCAGCGGCTTTTGCCCGGGAAGGGAGTTGCTGGCAGCCAAGGTAAACCTTGCCATCGGTACCGATGGGGCGGCGAGCAACAACAATCTGGATCTGCTGTCCGAGACACAGACCGCCGCCTTGCTGGCCAAGGGCGTAGCGGCAGATCCGCGCGCAGTCGATGCATTTACCGCACTGGAGATGGCGACCATCAATGGCGCCCGTGCGCTGAATATGGACCAGCAGATCGGATCCATCGAACGCGGAAAACTGGCGGATCTCGCTGCACTTGATTTGCAGGCGCCGGAGACCCAACCTTTGTTCAATGTGATATCGCAATTGGTTTACGCAGCCTCAAGCCGCCAGTTTACCGATGTGTGGGTGGGCGGCAGGCGGTTACTGGCCGAGAGTGAACTTACCAGCATTGATATCGCGGATGTGCTGGCGTCAGCCGAATCCTGGGGGCTGAAGTTGTCCGCGTGCGAGGCGTGAAGGAAATCATTGGCAGCGTGAAACACGGGCATTATTGAGATGGCTTTTGAAGACCTGGACAACCTGGATACGCAGGAACAGCAGAAATTTGACGCAGTTGCACCCAGTTGGTGGGATCCGCAGGGTCCGTTCAGACCCTTGCACGATCTGAATCCCGCGCGGCTGAAATACATCGGTGACCGCTTCGATCTGCGTGATGCTCATGTTCTGGATGTCGGTTGTGGCGGGGGAATTCTGTCAGAAGCCATGGCTGCCAAAGGCGCCAAAGTGACGGCTATCGATGTGGTGCCACGGGTACTGGATATAGCAAAACTGCATTTACTGGAGTCCGGCGTGGAGGTCGACTACCGCCTGGAAACCATTGAACGCCTGGCGGATCATCAACCAGACGCGTTTGACCTGGTTACCTGCCTGGAGATGCTCGAACATGTGCCTGATCCGGCCTCGGTCATCGACGCCATAGCGCGCACACTCAAACCGGGTGGGCATGTCTTCTTGTCGACCCTGAACCGCACCCCCGGCGCTTTTCTGCTGGGAATCGTCGGCGCTGAATACGTGGCCAGAATTCTGCCGCGGGGCACGCACCGTTATGACCGCTTCATCCGCCCGTCTGAGTTATGTAGCTGGCTGCGCCAATCCGGCCTGTCGGTAAATGACATTTGCGGACTGCACTACAACCCAATGCTGCATTACGTAAGACTGGGAGGCCATGTCAGGGTCAACTATATGGTCCATGCCCAACGGCCAGCGGTATGAGCAAAATTCGCGCCGTGCTGTTTGATCTCGATGGCACTTTGTTGGATTCGGCACCGGACCTGGTCGGTGCACTGAATTGGCTGCGTGCCACTGTCGGTTTGCCCGCATTGGCTGTGAATGACATGAGCCGGCACGTCTCCTACGGCGCCAGAGGGTTGCTGCAGGCGGGTATGCCTGAGGTCGACACACCGCAGTTCGAAGCGTGGAAGGCGCTGTTTCTGGCGCGCTATGCCGAGAACAGCTTTGAGCATTCTGTTCTCTACCCGGGCGTGCCGGAAGTGCTCGAATTCCTCGCCACGTCGGACATTCCCTGGGGCATCGTCACCAACAAGTTCGAAGCCCTGACCCTGCCGATCTTGCATGCCGCCGGTTTGGCCAAAAGTGCTTCTTGCGTGGTGTGCGGGGATACGTTGAACCGCTCCAAACCAGATCCGGCGCCGGTAAAACTCGCTTGCGAGCTGTTGGACATCCCGGTGGAAGCAACGCTATTTGCCGGCGATGATGTGCGCGACATCCAGGCGGGCAGGGCGGCCGGCACCATGACGGCGGCCATTCGTTACGGCTATGGGTCGCATGAACTGAGCGATGACCTGGTCCGCGGAAGTGCGCAGGTGCACCGGCCGACCGATCTCATTGAACTGGTGCGCGCCAGCAATCTGTGACGGTCCAGTGAACGGACACCTGCCAGATTCCGATGATACGGACCAACAATTTTGCTGGCAGCAAGTGCTGCGTATCCGGCCCTTGTTTCGATTGTCCTTTCCTTATGCTCCCGCGGAATCGTCGCCCAGGCTGCTGGCTTTATACGCGCTGTTTTCGGCCCTGGAGGAAGCACTTTGCCGGGTTAGCGATGAAACGGTTGCCCGGGCGAAATTGGGCTGGTGGCAGCAGCAGCTACTCGGTCCGGATTATCGCACCAGCGCACACCCGATCACGCGGCAACTGTATCAGAACGGCGTTATCGCAACGGGCGCCCAGGAGCATGTGTGGGGCCTGCTGGCCACGACGCTCAATCGCCTCGACATGGCACCGCCTGCCGATGAGCAGGAGCTTCAATCGCTGTGCCGGCTGATCGGCGAATATCCGCTGCACTTGGAACTGTCCATACAGGGTCAGCATGAGACAGAGAAGGTTGCTTTATCTGCAGCATGTGCCGTTAATGGATTGGTACAACTGCTGCGCGAAAGCAGCCGCAGCGAATTGCCTGCCTATGCCTGGTTGCCAATGAACCTGTTGGTGCAGCATGGAGTTACGCCGCATGACATTCAAAGCGGCAGCCGGCCAGACAGAACCAGGCAGTTGATGAGGCAGCTCTGCATGCTGGGACTATCGTGGATAAAGGATGGGGTTGGCGACGACGAAGAATTGCGTTTGCGCATCGGCCCGGCTTGGCGCCACCGTCACCGGCATTGGCTTATACACACCGAGCTGAACGCCAGGCGACTGAAGAAGTTACGGGACGTGGGTGCACGGCGGCATGGCCAGGTGTTTGCGGCCACCGGTCCCGGCGATGTCTGGCTTGCCTGGCGCAGTGCGCGGAGAATTTCCCGTGGAGGCAATCACAAATGAGCCAATACAAGGCCAGCGGCGGCTGTCATTGCGGACGGATCGCCTTCGAGGTGGTGGTCGCAGAGAAAATTGTCGTTCAGCATTGCAACTGTTCGATCTGCAGTTTGCTCGGATTCATCCATCTGATCGTTCCCGCGGCCGATTTTCGTTTGCTCCGGGGCAAAGAGCATCTGCAGGAATACCGCTTCAATACCGGTACGGCGCGGCACTTGTTTTGCGCCCATTGCGGGGTCAAATCGTTTTACGTTCCGCGCTCCAATCCCGATGGCTTCAGTGTCAACCTGCGTTGTCTGCAACTGCCAAAGGAAGTGCAGGTGATCGAAGAGCGCTTTGATGGCCGCAATTGGGAACAGCACGCGGACGCATTGCGTGATTTGTCCCGGCGCAACGAGCCGGCGCCAGGCAAAAACTAATCATCGCTAATGACATCCGGACCCTTGCCGGCGGTTTTCTGATATACCCCCTTGCTCGATTTCCGGTATTGGGTAAAGCCGTGTTTCTCCAGGTTGGCCGGCTCCAGCGACGGTCCGGCCTTGCCCAGATTGGCCGCTGAGATGACGCGCCGCACCGCGGCATTACATTGAGGACAGGCGAGCAATGCGGCGTCATGGATCTTTTGTAGCTGCTCGAAGCCATCCTTGCAATGAGCGCAGGATTCGGTGCTCCGGGGTATGTATTCGTAAATCGGCATCGGTGTGAGTCTATGCTTACTTAAGACCATGCATGCCCCGGTTGAGCACCGGGGTCAACAACAGTAACAGTATTCCGCAGCCCAGTCCGATCCAGAACAGTAATTCAAACAATCCCTGGTAGCCGGACATCGCGCCGACAACGTCAAGTTCCGTTCCGACCACTAGTTTGACAATCGACAGCTTACCCAGTTGTGCAGCCAGGATTTCGGAGTACGAAGTACCCAAAAACCAGGCACCCATCATCAGACTGACCACCCGGGGAACGGACAATTGGGTGACTGCGGACAGACCGATGGGAGAGAGCATCAGTTCCCCGACTTCCAGCACCAGGTAGGCCAATACCAGCCACCACAGCGACGCCAGACCATTCGATTGTGGATGATCGATGGAATAGACCAGCACCCAGAATGAAAACCCGCCGGCCAGAATTCCGAGGGCGGTCTTGAGCGGCTTGCCCGGGTTGAGGCCCATCGCGGCCAGGCGGGGCCAGAGCCATGCGTACAGAGGGGAGAGCAACAATATGAACATCGCGCCCAATGCGGATAATTGCGATGCACTCCACTCGACACCAAAGGCTTTGCGGTTCATCAAGCGGTCAGAGAACAGAATCCAGGATCCATAGGTTTGTTCATACAGGGTGAAGAACACCAGTCCACCGATGATCAGGACCAGCAATACCACCATCCGGTGTCTTTCCACTGCGTTGCAGTGTTTTAGCAGGAACCAGAAAATGCCGCTGAGAAGGCAAACCGTCACCGTGTGCATGCCCAGCATGACCGGGCTCATGGCAGGCAGCCAGCCGGTAAGCACGAGCATGACAGAATGAGTCTGTATCAGTCCCCAGATGACAAAAACACCGGCGATGGCAGCGAGATAGATCAATACCTCGAGCGGCACGCCGCCCCAGACCTTGCGTTTCAATCTGTCGGGATGTCGTGGTTCGGCATGGCCGTGAAAATATTTCTGACCGAAAATGAAATTGATCAACCCCGCAGCCATACCAACACCGGCCAGACCGAAGCCGTATCTCCAGCCATAGGTCTCGCCCAGCCACCCGCAGAGCAGGGGAGCGATAAAGGCACCGAGATTGATGCCAGCATAGAAAATGGTGAAACCGGAATCCCGTCGTGGGTCATTGTCCGGGTACAGGCGGCCGACGATGGTTGAAATATTCGGCTTGAGAAAGCCGACTCCGGTGATGATCAGCGCCAGCGAAAAATAGAAAAATTGCAGTGCAGGTTGATCCCGTACTATCTGACCATCGACCACAACCGCCTGATGCCCTTCGATGGCCATGCCAAAATGTCCAAGGCACAACAGAACGCCGCCGAGAATGACTGATTTGCGCATCCCCAGCCAACGATCGGCCACCAAACCACCCAGGACCGGTACCGCATAGACCAGCCCGCCATAGGCGCCGAGCAGATTGTAGCCATTGGCATCGGCAAAGAGATGGTATTTGACCAGGTACAGCAACAGCAGGGCTTTCATCCCATAGAACGAAAATCGTTCCCACATTTCGGTCAAAAAACAAACATACAGCCCTTTGGGATGCCCGAGAAACTCATCCCGTGCTCGAATTGGCGCGCTTGCCTGTGCCGGATTCATTGGCGCTCTGCCATTTAAGGACCGAAGGAAGCGCAAGAATCCAGTGATTTCGGCGCGCAGTCAAATCATTTTCCCAAATCGGCGCCAGGTACTAAAAAATCGACAAAGCCGGTAAACTGCGGCGGCGCATTCATGGGGCGAAATTCATGCCGGAGAAATCTCAAAGCAGGGTCGCAATGATTACCGGAGCAGCGGGTGCGCTGGGCTCGGAATTAGCGCAACTGTGCGCGGCGGCGGCCTGGGAGACCGTCCTGCTCGACAAGAACCAGCCGGGCCTGGAAAAAATCTATGACCGCATCGTGCAGGATGGCGGACTTGAGCCGTCCCTTGTGGTGATGGACCTCGCTTCCATGGGACCGCAGGACTGCCTGGGTATTGCAAACGCCCTGCAGTCCGGACCGGGCAGACTGGATGCACTTGTTCATTGCGCGGTCAGCTTTGACGGGCTTCAGCCCTTGGAACAGATCCGGCCAGAGGATTGGTTGCGCCAGATGCAGGTGAATATGAACGCACCTTGGCTGCTCAGCGTTTCCTGTCTGCCCTTGCTGCGGCAATCACCGCAGGCGAGTCTGTATTTTATCAGCGAGGATCTGGACAGAGTGTCGTCAGCGTTTTGGGGCGCCTACGGTGTGAGCAAACATGGAATCAATGCTCTGGCCCGGCAGTTCGCCGCAGAGCTTGGAAACACCGGCATTCAGGTATTGGCCCTGAACCCGGGCCCGATGAGGTCGCCGCTGCGAGCCAAGGTATACCACACGGAAAATCCTGGTGAAATCCAGGCGCCGCTTTCAGTGGCACAACAAGTGCTGCGTTTGATGGAACGCATGGTGCCGGTGACTGCGTGCCAATTGAATTTGGCCAGTCTGCCGGACTGACTCGCAGGTAATTCAACGGATAATGCTGCAACATGGATTTGTGATTTGTCTGAGCCTGTAGGAATTTTCCTCGACATTGTCCCTTAGTTCAAAATCGTTTAATTTAATAGTTGACATTCATGTCATTATTAGACAATAATGGTTTTGCAAGGGGATACCCTTGGCGCGAGAGGAAAGCTGGTTGACTGGCATGGGAAAGGGGGATAGTCATAGCCAGGAAAACTCGGCCAGATTCTGATCGCGCAGACGTGGGGCAAAGTCCGGGAAGGCGGTAGCCAGCTCGGGCTTTGCCTTGTGCATGCAAAACATGCTCAGCTCAATAACACGCAACAAGAAGTGCAGCGCGACTCACAACAGGGAAGGAGCCTATCGATGTCAAGCAATAAAAATCAACGCATGCAAGACTTGGAAATTTTTGCCCGCGCATTGGAAAATGTGTTGCGCAAACTCATTCGCTTCCTGGTGGGCAGAATTTCATTGCTTAAACTAAGCGAGATGATTCGAACCATTTATATCCAGGAAGCTGAAAGGCAACTAAAACTCGAACAACCGGCAAAAAGTGTTTCCTTGACCAAGCTGGCTGTATTGACTGGAATTGATACGCGGACTCTGACCAAAGTCAGAAACAGTGGCGAGTATTTAGGCCCAGTGCATAAAACCAAGCGGTTTCTAAAGGAAATGACACCCGAAAATTGCATATTGGACATGTGGACTAGCGACTCCAAGTTCTTAGCTTCAAAAACAGGCCAACCCAAGCTTTTGAAAATGAGTGAAGGACAAAATTCGTTTGAGCAACTTGTCGGTGAGGCCGTATCTTCCAGAGGAGTCACGGCTCAATCCTTGCTTGAAAAATTAATATCAAATGGCTCAGTTAGATTTCACAAGGACTCTAACGAAGTTGAGTTGCTAAGAAATATTGTCATACCGAAGAGATCCGGAGATGCCATCGAGTCGCTTGAGGTCGGCTTTGTTCACACTAGTATCCTATTGGACACAGTGTTTCATAATTACAATGCAACTATTCAAGGAACAGAAAAATTTTTTCAGCGTGGATCTTGGACTAATAGGTTAAATCCGAAGAATCGAGCGAAGTTTGAAAAGACCCTGCATGCCTTCTTAGAACAAGTGGATCAGCAAGCCCGCAAAATGATTTTGCCGTTTGAAGAAAATTATCAATCTGATGATCAAATTACTGCAGGTGTGGGCTTTCACTACTTTGAGGATATCTCAGGACCCGAGTCGCGGTAGCTAACATTCTCGATACTTCAGATTCTTTCTTACTTAGATATAAAAGCCGAACCATTGAGCCTCGGATAAATTTCGGAATTTGAGGTTTTTTGTTTGCAGTTCGAAGAGGACTTGCATTTGATGCGGTGACAATCGTCGTTACTTTGTTAATTTTGGATTTATGATTTTCAAAAAGAAACAACTCCAATAGCTCAAGAGGTTTTAAAGGAAGACCTGTCAATTTGAAAATGCCATACCGCACTGAACATGACTTTGGGAATCAATCAGCTTTGTACAGTGGAACAGAACTGTAAATTCTAATCTGGTGGTACTTTTACAACACACAAAAAAGGGTAGGGTAATGTCAGAAGACTTGTTCTTAAAAATCATCAACCGCGAGATTCCGGCCGATATCGTTTATGAAACAGATCATATTTTGGCATTCAGGGACATCAACCCGCAAGCCCCGGTTCACATATTGATTATCCCCAAAGAACACATCCGGACTCTGGACGATGTGGATTCGTCCCATATTGAATTGCTCGGGCAATTATCGCTTGCCGCAACTGAAATAGCTCGTCAGGAGGGTATCAGCGAGGACGGATATCGTATGGTGATTAACTGCAAGCAAGCGGGTGGGCAAATGGTATATCACATCCATTTGCACTTGCTTGGCGGAAGGCAAATGCATTGGCCACCAGGGTAGTTACATCCGGGCCAAACATAGCACTTATGAACTCACAGGCATCGGTGGTATGCAATCATCAGCAAAACCTCAGCGACAGAAAGCCCCTGCACTGTGCAGGGGCCAAATGCGCTCGTTGGAATTAGCGATAATAAAACTTCAACAAACAATTCTCCCGTTGGTCAATGTGACAAACGAAAATCCATCCCCGGATTTGCCGCGAAAGCTGCGTCGAACCCGCCACCTGAACAGAACCCCGTATTACCAAGGACTACAACGTCAGTAAATTGCACGACCGGTGCGAATGAAGAATCAAGAACTGTTACGGAAGCTGTTCCACAACCCAACGATACTTCCATAGCCATTCCTGTGCCGCTTGGCAGTGTTATCGCTACGGATTCAGCTCCGGTTCCTGCCCCAGCAACCAAGAATTGTGAACCAGTTCCCGCCCCGGCTACTTGCGTTGCTGAACCTGTACCCGCACCTGCGACTTGGGCTGAAGAGCCTGTACCCGCACCTGCGACTTGGGCTGAAGAGCCTGTACCCGCACCTGCGACTTGGGCTGAAGAGCCTGTGCCCGCACCTGCGACTTGGGCTGAAGAGCCTGTACCCGCACCTGCGACTTGGGCTGAAGAGCCTGTACCCGCACCTGCGACTTGGGCTGAAGAGCCTGTACCCGCACCTGCGACTTGGGCTGAAGAGCCTGTGCCCGCACCTGCCACTTGCACGCTCATGCCAGTGCCTGCGCCAGCCACTTGGGCTGAGGAGCCAGTACCGGCTCCAGCTACCTTAACTGCTGAACCAGTACCTGCGCCTCCCACCTGAACTCCCGAGCCGGTGCCTGCGCCTGCTACTTTAACTGCTGAGCCGGTGCCTGCGCCTGCTACTTGAGCGGATGAACCGGTGCCTGCACCTGCTACCAGAGCTGATGAGCCAGTTCCTGCGCCTGCGACTTCAGTTCCAATACTGGTAGGTCCGAGCGAGACTTCTGTGAGCAACATGCTGGTATAAGAGCCGTTGAGGGAAGAGATACCGGAAAAAACACTGCCGTCAATAATCCACGAAACAGCCACAGTGTTGTTAACCACAACCAGTTGCAGTGAACCGGCCGGATCCAAATTGCCCGCTTGAACACTTCCGGCAAACGATATAAATGCCAATGAACAGGCGAGCAAAATCCTCCGTATTCCAGTGCCGGATTTTTCAATACCCGTGCCAGATTTTTCTATCCCTGTGCCGGATTTCTCAATACCGGTGCCGGACTTTTCGATGCCGGTGCCGGATTTCTCGATCCCGGTCCCCGACTTTTCGATCCCTGTGCCGTCCTTTTCTATCATCCAACGAGACATAGCTGTACTCCTCATTTCTAGGTTGAGGCCAGACCGTGGACAAATTCACTTGCCTTCTACGGCCGGCCAGGCTGCTAAACATCAACCCGACAGGAGTTTGAGTAACTAGATCCCCCTTATAATCACTCGCCCTCCTCTTCAGGTTCATGGTCACTCCACTGGTACCACCCAAATCCAACAGTGATTTGCCCAGCGTGCTTCTTTGGCTCCTCGAACTCTTCGAGCAGCACTTCCCCTTCTTTAATTTGTTTTTCCATCAGCTTGCGGGCTTTATTCCGGAAATTCCTTGTATCGTTTTGGATTCAACCGATATGTCCATCTTCCTTGTTGAGGAACTCTGTTCCTCAGGTGCACAATTCATGTTATGAATTACGGCGTTTAGGACTCTTGAAGCTTCAGAAAAGCCGATATCCGTTTGATTAGCTCGGTCGTCAGAAATTGGTGAATAGAAGACTGGAAAGCAATTCCACTCTCTCAATATTTCCGCTGACTGTTCTCACGTTCCCAGAGTCCACGAGTTTATTGGAACTGTTTTGACGGTAATATTTCGCCCAATTGACTTTAGAACCAAGCCTATGAAATGTATCGGCCACGTCCTTCCAGATTGGCAGAACTAGCGGGCTTGTTCGTAATTTCGGATCCTGAAAGAATGGATCACTTGACCACATGTCTATCAAGAAGCATTGCCTCAGGAGTAAACTTTTGATGGTCGATATTGAATATCGAATTCTGCATCCAGAATCGTGGAAACAACCCTGGTATCTAGGCCAGTCATTAGGGCGAGCGCGCTCATTGTTGGCTTGGACCCTTCTTGTATAAGTCTTCTTCTTGGCTTCCTCAACGTAGATTGACTTTGAGAATATCAGCGATAGCGGGAAGAGATACTGTGCCGATAACCAACCGCACCAGTTCGCGAAGAACCAAGGGTCTGAGCCGAAAGACAATGGATTTTGACATCGTCTAGGCAGCTCGATTAGTCTTTTTGCATGGCAACGCCCAGCATCTTTCAGTCTCCTGAAATGCCCCTTCCTCAATGGTTTGAAATCCCTATCTTGGAAAAAAATCTGTTCGTGCCCTCGAACAGATCTTGGTGGGTAGTATCGCAATTGTGGTCGTAGGATAGCCTTTTTATCAATAACTTGCCAGAGATATCTTACCTTCCACTGGCGCTTATTCTTTCATTTTACATGATCTACATCAGGCCGGAGCAAATTAAGGTAAAAAAATGGGTGCCCACTATCCCTGTGGGCACCAGTCACAGAGCCGGCGTAATGTTTACGACCGTTGCTCGGAACATCCATGTCCTTTTGGCCTGCCACCCTGGCGGCCTGATTACTTCCGTGTCAACTTTCAGGGATAACTTCCTGTTTTCCCGTCAAAAATCCGTTTCAAATCTGGAAACCTTGCGGGTTTCCGGCGTCATCCTTGACGCCCTTTCAATGCACCGAGGCCTTGCGGCTGCTTGAATCTGCAGTGCGGTACCACTCAAACGCCTTAATGACTTCATGGTCGAGTCCAATAACCCGCTGCACCGAATCTGCCATAAAGCTCAATGTGGCTTCACATCCTTCAGCCCTGCATTGAACAATGCCGGTGCCCGATTTCTCAACCCAATCTGATTGTGGTTGTTCATCCAGTTGTACAACCGATACCAGTCCGGCTTTCAAGCCGAGTTGCCGCTCAGTCCATGAGAGCACCTCGTTCCGGTTTTCTGCGTCCAGCATCAGGGCGCCTGTTGAGTGATGAAGTAAAAAGTACATGGACGTTAATATACGTCATATAGACTTGAATGTCTATAGCCAATTATGTATTTAGACTTTTTTGTATTTAGCCACTTGCGTCTATAGACAAACATGGCTATACTGTCTCCCAACAAGAATGGAAAAGGCAGGGATCGCCAGCTCCAACGCAAATGGATTTGCTAATTCTTGTAACGCAAGGAAGCGACTATGCGGGTGGCGAGACGTCCGCAGGACGACCAGAAATAACACGGATGATGTTTCTGGTCGTTTTTTTTTGCGCGGCAAAAAACGCCGGATTGCCAATGGCCTCTAAAAGTCGGCCTTGCCTGGAACGCGGGGGTAGGGGATTACATCGCGAATGTTGGCCAGGCCGGTGATGTAACTCACCAGCCGCTCGAACCCGAGGCCGAAGCCGGCATGCGGCACGGTGCCATACCGTCTGAGATCGAGGTACCAGTCGTATGCGTTCTTATCCAGACCGAGTTCGTCCATACGCTGTTGCAAAACACCGAGTCGCTCTTCTCTTTGCGAGCCTCCAATGATTTCGCCAATACCGGGCGCCAGCACGTCCATGGCTGCAACCGTTCGGCCGTCATCGCTGAGACGCATGTAAAACGCCTTGATCTCCGTCGGGTAGTTTTTCACCACCACCGGTGCGTTGAAATGCTTCTCGGTGAGGTAGCGTTCATGCTCGGTTTGCAAGTCCAGCCCCCATTCGGGTTTGAATTCAAACCGGGCCTTTGATGCTTTGAGAATGTCTATGGCTTCGGCGTAATCGATGTTGATGAACGGCGCGGCGATAATCCGTTCCAATCGACTCACGGCTTCGGCTTCAATCTGCTGAGCAAAAAAAGCCATGTCATCAGCGCATTCCGTCAGCACTGCCGTGAAGATGTATTTCAAAAACTCCTCGGCGAGCTTGGCAAGCTGGTCCAGGTCGGCAAAGGCAATCTCGGGTTCAACCATCCAGAACTCCGCCAGATGCCGTGATGTGTTTGAATTCTCCGCGCGGAATGTCGGGCCGAACGTATAGACCTTGCTCATCGCCAAACAATATCCTTCGACGTTGAGCTGACCTGAGACCGTCAGAAACGTTTCGCGGCCGAAGAAATCCTGGCCAAAATCGATGGCTCCATTTTCCAGGCGTGGCAGATTGGCCATATCCAGAGTGCTGACACGAAACATATCTCCCGCACCTTCAGCATCTGCCGCCGTGATGATCGGGGTGTTGATCCAGTAATAACCCCGTTCGTGGAAATACCGGTGAATTGCTTGGGCCGCCACATGCCTGACGCGCGTCACTGCGCCGAAGGTATTCGTACGCGGGCGCAAATGGGCGACTTCACGCAAGAACTCGAAGCTGTGCTTTTTGGGCTGTATCGGATAGCTGTCGGGGTCTTCCACCCATCCGATGACCTCGATTGAGGTGGCCTGGATTTCCACGCTTTGTCCCCGGCCGGCTGACGCAACCAGGATTCCGCTGCACTGCACGGCGCAACCCGCCGTGAGTTTCAGGATCTCGCTGCTGTAATTGGCGAGCTCCGCCGGGGCCACAACCTGAATGGGATTGAAACAGGAGCCATCGTTCACGTTGATGAACGAAATACCTGCCTTGGAATCTCTTCGGGTGCGAACCCAGCCTTGCACCGTGACGCTGGAGCCGATGGCGGCCTGGCCCGTAAGCGCCGCTTTTATGCTGATCGTTGGCATGTTTGAGTTGATCTTCTTGCGGGAAACCCCAAATAATAAAGCACCCACCGGTGCGCGCACACCCCCGCATGTGGTTCAATTGGGATATTTAAGGGAGAAACAGGTTTCCATGGCCATCAGGTTGACACAAAACGCAGCAGCAAGAATCCAGCATTTCCTGGAAAAAGACGGTGGCGTCGGCCTGCGCCTGGGCGTCAGGAAGACCGGTTGTTCGGGGTGGGCCTATACCGTCAATCTGGCTTCAGGTATCGAACCGGACGACATTGTCTTTGAAGACCGTGGCATCAAGATCGTCGTCCCGCCCGACAGCCTCAGTTTCCTCGACGGCTCCGAAATCGATTTTGCCGCCGAAGGCCTCGGCCGCGCCTTTCGCTTCAATAATCCAAATGCAACCGAAGAATGCGGTTGCGGCGAGAGCTTCACTATCGCTTAGGCCATCAGGCCGGGTAGGCTCTTTGGTTCCAGCCTCTGATCCATCCGGGCTGTACAGCTTCCGGGAGCGCTGATATAATCCGTCGGCTTTGCCTCAGGGCAAACTATTCCTTGCTTTATCCTGTCCTGCTGCCAATGTTGGACTCGGGACCGGTTCCGACAAGAACCCCAGGAAAAGCTTTGAGGGCATGGTATTCATGCCGGCAAATCCATAAGGAGCAACAATGAGACATTTTGAGATCTGTTTTCTGGTCCACCCGGACCAGAGCGAACAGGTTCCTGCGATGCTGGAACGCTACAGGAATCTGATTGAAAGCCGCAATGGCAAGGTTCATCGCGTTGAAGACTGGGGCCGGCGCCAACTGGCGTTTCCCATTGTCAAATTGCACAAAGCCCATTACATCCTTCTCAACATCGAATGCGACAATGAAACGCTGGCTGAACTTGAAGGCGCGTTTCGGTTCAACGATGCGGTTTTGCGCCATCTGACCGTGCGTCGCCAGGAAGCGATTGTCGAACAGTCGTTGATGATGAAGGCCAAGGAAGACAAGGACCGCCCCGGCCGCGACTATTCTGACCGCAGACAAGCCAGCTCTGATTCAGACGCCGACGACACCGACGATGAACAGGAAGACTCGGATGACGCGGATTTCGACGACGAGGATGATTCCGGCGATGAAATTGGTTCCAGCGATAAATCCAGCGGGTCTGCAGCAGCAGATAGCGCCGGCGTCTGAACGGATAGAGGAGAAACGACATGGCACGTAATTTCAGGCGCAGAAAATTTTGCCGCTTCACGGCCGAAGGCATTACCGAAATCGACTACAAAGACATCAATTTGTTGAAACAATACATTGGTGAGTCCGGCAAGATCGTCCCCAGCAGAATTACCGGTACGAAAGCCCGGTACCAGCGCCAGTTGGCCAAGGCCATCAAGCATGCGCGTTTTCTGGCCCTGTTGCCGTATACGGACAACCAGTAAGCCTTTGCAAGCGAATGCGGGAGAAGTGAGATGGAACTGATATTGTTGGAAAAAATTCAGAACCTTGGTGATCTGGGCGACAAGGTCAAGGTGAAACCCGGATATGGCCGTAATTACCTGGTACCCCGGGGCAAGGCGGCTCCGGCCACGGACAAGAATATTGCGCACTTTGAAGCCAGACGGGCTGAACTCGAGAAGGCGGCGCTGGAGCGGAAGTTGTCCGCACAAGGCCGCAGTGCCGGGCTCGCCGGCGTGGTCGTCACGTTTACTGCCAACGCCAGTGAAGAAGGCAAGCTTTATGGCTCAATCGGTCCGCGAGAGATCGCTGATGCGCTTGGCGAACTGGGCCACGAGGTATCCAAGAGCGAAGTGATTATGGGTGAAGGGCCGATCAAGAATTTAGGTGAATTCGACGTTCAACTGCACCTTCACGCGGACATCGAAACCCTGATCAAAGTAATCATCAATCCCGAATAAAACAGATCGAAACCTGCGCTTGCGCAGCAGGTCCACAGCCTCTATGCTCTGAACTGCAACCCGGCAAAGAACGGGTTGCAGTACTTCCACCGTTCGCGTAAATGCAATGGCCGCACCGAAACTGGCAACCGTAGATAATCTGAAGGTTCCGCCCAACTCCTTCGAAGCCGAGCAGGCTGTATTGGGTGGCTTGTTGTTGTCGGCAAAAGCATGGGACAACGTGGCTGATTTGATCCGGGAAAATGATTTCTACCGTGAAGATCACCGCCTTGTATTTCGTGCGATTTATGAATTAAACAACTTGAGTAAGCCCTGCGATGCAGTGACGGTTACTGAGTGGTTCGAGTCACATGGAAAGGTGGATCTGATCGATGGCGGCGCCTACATTACCCAGCTCGCCGGTAACACGCCCAGCGCAGCCAACGTTGCGGCATATGCCGAGATTGTGCGTGAAAAGTCCATTTTGCGGCAGCTCATCGATGCAGGAACGACCCTGACCACATCCGGCTTCAGTTCTGACGGGCGGGACAGCCGGGAGTTGCTCGAGGAAGCGGAACAGCTGGTATTTTCAATTGCCGATCAGGGCGCGCGTGGAAAGTCCGGTTTCGTGCCGGTACAGGAGACCATCAAAGAAGCCATCGCACGTATCCAGAAACTGAATGAATTCGAAGGCGAAATCACCGGTCTTGCGACGGGCTTTCGTGATTTCGACAAGCTGACTGCCGGTTTGCAGGAATCTGATTTGATTATCGTGGCTGGCCGGCCGGCAATGGGTAAATCTACGTTTGCAATGAATATTGCTGAGAATGCCGCGATCAAGCATGGCGTGCCTGTTGCGATTTTCAGCTTGGAAATGTCATCTTTACAATTGGTGATGCGCCTTTTCTCCTCACTGGGGCAGATCGAGCAGGGTCGTTTGCGGACAGGCAACCTGACCGACCTGGACTGGCCCAAGCTGACCTCGGCCATGAATCTGCTGCACAAAAGCAAGATATTCATCGATGAGACGCCCGCGCTGTCACCCGCCGAGCTCAGAACCCGGGCCCGGCGGCTGAAACGGGAGCACGACATCGGGCTTCTCATTGTTGACTACATGCAATTGATGTCGGTCCCGGGTACAAAAGAAAACCGGGCTACAGAGATTGCTGAAATATCGCGGTCTCTCAAGGCAATAGCCAAAGAACTAAGCTTACCCGTGGTTGCGCTTTCCCAGCTCAACCGCTCACTAGAACAAAGACCCAACAAACGGCCGTTGATGGCTGACCTGCGAGAGTCAGGCTCCATCGAGCAGGACGCTGACCTGATCGTGTTCATTTACCGGGATGAGGTCTATCATCCCGAGACTGCGGAAAAGGGCAAGGCGGAAATTATCATTGGCAAACATCGGAATGGTGAAACGGGGACCATACCCTTGACTTGGCAAGGCCGCTGGCTGCGGTTTGTCAATTTTGCACCGGAGTACTTCTACAGCGAACACGGGGAATAGGCGTCTGTCCCGAGGTAGTGGCAACCGCATGGTCCCAATTCGTCAGCAAAAAGCCCGAATTTTCCATCTAGAATACGCGCATGAGCAGAAATACTGTTGCCCGCATCAACCTTGCGGCGGTCCGGCATAACCTGGCGCGAATTCGCGATCTGGCGCCCCGCAGCGCGGTTGCCTGCGTGGTCAAGGCGGATGCCTATGGCCACGGACTGGCGCGCATCTTCCCCGCGCTGGAAGGCGCCGACATCCTCGCTGTAGCGACCACCGGTGAGGCCGCCATCTGCCGGCGGCTGGGATGGAGTGGCCGTTTGTTACTGCTCGAGGGGCCTTCCAATGCGGCCGAGTTTGACGACGTGGTCACCCTGGATGCCGAAATGGTGGTGCATCATGAAACCCAACTCCAGCTTTTGCGGCAGCGACAACGGGATGTCCGCCGCGCCTTGTGGTTGAAAATTGACACCGGCATGCACCGCCTGGGCTTTGCAGAATCCGAAGCCAGGGCCATATTTGCCGAGCTGGAAAAACTGCGCGGTCCTGATGCAACCATACTCATGAGTCATTTTTCTTGCGCCGATGATGTGCTTAACCCATTGACCACAAAGCAAATAGAGCGCTTCGAGCGCGCCACTTCGGGATTGCAGGGCGCGGTGTCCTTGGCCAATTCCGCGGGCATGCTGAACTACCCGGATAGCCAGCGAGACTGCGTCCGTCCCGGCATCATGCTCTTTGGGATATCGCCGTGTCAGCGTAAGTCTGCGGTCGATATCGGTCTCCAACCGGCCATGACCTTACAGTGCGATCTGATCGCTATAAACTCGGTGCGGGCCGGTGATTCCATTGGCTACGGAGCCGCCTATACCTGCGCCAAGGATATGAGAATTGGTGTTGGCGCCATTGGCTATGGCGACGGCTATCCGGGTCGCGCCCGCAACGGAACCCCGGTGCTGCTCAACGGGCGTAAAGCTTCCCTGGTGGGGCATGTTTCAATGGATATGATTACCATCGACCTCAATGGTCATGATGATGCCAGGGTAGGCGATTGCGTGACGCTGTGGGGTGAAGGTCTGCCGGTCGAGGAGGTGGCGCCATGGGCAGATGCGATTCCTTACCACCTGATATGCGGCGTGACCGGCCGGGTCGTTGCGCGCATTGAATAGACCGTTGCGCCAACTGCTGCAATATTGGGGTTGAACATCAATCGTCGGCGGAGTTCTCTGCGTCCGTCAGTTCGTATTTCCTCAGATAGCCCCGCAGTTGGTGATAGGTCAGACCCAGAAACTCGGCGGTTTTCTTCTGGTTGTATCGGCATTGTTTGAGTGCCGACTGCAGTAGCTCGATTTCGTACTGCTGCAGATGCTCCTTGAAGTCATAAGGTCCTTGCGGCAAACGCTCCGCTGCAGAAGGGCTGGATTCAGCGTTTACGCTGCGTGGCCGCCAGGGCGAATGAAAGGGGTCGAAAACGACCGATTCGATGGGTTCATCACGTCCGGCCTGAGCATAAACCGCACGCTCAGTGACATTCTTCAGTTCCCGTACATTACCCGGCCAGGCGTAATCCAGAAGCTGTTCACGTGCCTCCGCGCTGAAACCGGAAAATAATTCCAGGCCCAACTCACCACACATTTTTACCGCGAAATACTCCGCCATCGGCATGATGTCGTCGCGGCGCTCGTGCAAGGGTGGCAAAGTGATCACATCAAAGGCCAATCGGTCCAGCAGGTCGGCCCGAAAGACCCCTTGTTCGACCAGCACCGGCAAATCCTCATTGGTAGCGCCGATAATGCGCACATCCGTGCTGATGGTTTCATTGCCGCCGACGCGTTCCAGTTCTCCATATTCGATTACGCGCAGGATTTTCTGTTGTACACGGTGGGAGGTGTTGGCCAGTTCGTCGAGAAACAGACTGCCCTGGTTGGCCAACTCGAAACGGCCAAGACGCCGGCGCGTTGCGCCGGTAAAGGAACCCGCCTCATGCCCGAACAATTCGGATTCCAGCAGTGATTCGGTCAAAGCGGCGCAATTGAGTTTCACGAATGGACGATCCCAACGCGGCGACAGGTAGTGGATGCGGGCAGCGATCAACTCTTTGCCCGTTCCGCGTTCGCCGACCACCAGCACCGGCCGGTTCAGTGCCGCCACCCGCGAAACATGCTCGAGTATTTCGAGAATGGCCTGCGATTCTCCGATCAACTGCTGTTCTTGCGGGTGATTCATCGGGGTTCTCAATCTGATATCCGGATTTTTTGGGACGAATATGAACTAGTTTAACGGCTTAAGCTGTATTGTAGGAAAAACCCTTCATTCTGTTCCTGGGCTGGAGGTCATGTGCATGATCTGCTACAAGACCTGGGGAATCTGAGAGAAAACACCTCCATGGCAAAAAACAAGAACGCTTTTCTGTGTCAACAGTGTGGCGCTTATCTGAATAAGTGGGCCGGCCAATGCCCTGAATGCCAGGCTTGGAATTCGGTGATCGAAACTTTGCCTGCCGAGCAGCGGGCCAGTCGCTTTGCCGGCTATTCAGGCCGGCTCGAAAACCGTGTGAAAGATCTGGCGGAGGTGGCTGCCTCCAGCATCGAGCGCATTCAGATTGGCATGGGCGAACTCGATCGCGTGCTCGGTGGCGGTATTGTGCCGGGATCGGTATTGCTGCTGGGCGGGGATCCCGGGATTGGCAAGTCAACTTTGCTTTTGCAACTCGTCGCCGCATTGGCTGGAAGGATCCCCAGCCTTTATATCACCGGCGAGGAATCGCTGGAGCAGGTGGGCATGCGCGCGCATCGTCTGAATCTGCGCCTGCAGGAAATCAGGTGCCTGACGGAAACCGATGTCGATCGCATCATCGCCCGGGCCGAAGAGGAGAAGCCGCAACTGATGGTGGTGGATTCCATTCAAACCACCTACACCGAAGAATTGACCTCCGCCCCTGGTTCGGTATCGCAGGTGCGTGAATCTGCGGCCCGGTTGCTGCGCTGGGCCAAGGAGAGAAGGTGCTGCGTCGTGCTCGTTGGTCACGTAACCAAGGAAGGATCACTGGCCGGCCCGCGCATACTGGAACACATGGTGGATGCGGTACTGTATTTCGAAAGTGACGGCGGCAGCCGCTACCGCGTCATTCGCGCGGTAAAAAACCGCTTTGGCGCAGTCAATGAACTGGGTATGTTCGCGATGACGGGAAAAGGTCTGAAAGAGGTCAGTAACCCCTCAGCCATTTTCCTCTCCGGCCACAGCGGTCCCGTTGCCGGCAGTGTCATCACCATTGTGCGCGAAGGCACCCGTCCCATCCTGCTGGAAGTGCAGGCGCTGGTGGATCAAAGTCACAGCGGGAACCCGAGGCGCGTTGCGCTTGGCCTGGAGCAGAACCGCCTGGCCATGATGCTGGCAGTTCTGCACCGGCATGGTGGTGTCCCGCTGGCAGATCAGGACGTATTCATCAACGTCGTGGGGGGGATGCGAATTACCGAGACCGGCGCAGACCTGCCCATGTTGCTTGCGCTGTATTCCAGTTTCCGTGACCGCGCGATGCCACCCAGCCTGATATGTTTTGGTGAAATCGGCCTTTCCGGTGAGGTGCGCCCCGTGCATGACGGTCAGGAGCGGTTGCGTGAGGCGGAAAGTCATGGCTACCAGCATGCCCTGATTCCGGCCGCCAATGCACCGCGCAAAAAGTCGTTAAAGATTGCGGTCCATGCGGTGAAAACGGTTGCGGAAGCGATGGAATTTATCGTGTCGATGAGCCCTTGATCGCTGGCTCAGGATTGCGGCCGTAAGTCTCAACAGGCGTTTGAATGCAAGATCAAGGCTCGCTAGGTCTTGCTTTCCGTGCGAATCAGCACTTTGGAAATGACGTTGTCCTTGATTTCCACGATGGTCATCAGGTGTGAACCAATTCTGACGCTGGTTTTGCCCGAGGGTATGGCTTCGAGTACTTCCAGCAGCAATCCATTCAGCGTATTGGCCTCTTCTTCCGGCAGGCTCCAACCCATGCGCCGATTCAGCATGCGAATGCTGGTTGCGCCATCGACCAGATAGGTGTCGTCATCCAGATGGCGGATATTGCGCGATCGCTGCTCTTTGCCCTCCGTGGTGTATTCGCCGACAATTTCTTCGAGGATGTCATCCAGCGTGACCATGCCCTGAATGTCTCCGTACTCGTCTACCACCAATCCCATTCTCCGTTCGCGGGACTGGAATTCGAGTAACTGCTGCATCAGGGACGTTCCTTCCGGAATGAAGTAGGGCGACCGGATCGATCGTTTCAGGTCATCGAACGTTAGGCCCCCTTCGGATAATTTTGCGATGACGGAGCGTATGTGCAGCAGTCCTTCAACGTGTTCGATGCTGTCGCGGTATACCGGCATGCGGGTATAGAGCGTTTGCGCCAGTTGAGCAAGGACAGTATCCCAGTCTTCATTGAGATCGATGCCGACGATTTCCTGTCGCGGTATCATGACGTCATCGACAGAAGCCTGTTCCAGGTCAAGAATATTCACCAGCATGCGTTGGTGGTCGTTGGATATGTGCCCGCCTTCCTGCAACAGCGTGCGCAATTCTTCACGGTTGAGGCGCTCGATGACCTCGGCGCGGGCGCGTATGCCAAAAGGTTTCAGCAGCAGGTGGGTGATCCCGTTGATCACCCAAACCACCGGATACAGCACCTTCAGCATGATGGCCAGGATAAAAGAGGCGGGGAACGCAATCCGCTCCGGGTGCAAAGCGGCTACGGTCTTGGGCGCAACTTCGGCAAAGATCAGCACCACGACGGTCAGGATCGCTGATGCAATCCACACCCCGTTGTCGCCAAACAAACGGATACCGATCACGGTGCCGATGGAAGCCGCAAGGATGTTGACCAGGTTGTTCCCCAACAGGATCAGTCCGATCAACCGGTCCGGTCTGCGCAATAATCGTTGCGCGCTGCGGGCGCCGAGGTGGCCGTTGTTCGCAAGGTGCCGCATACGGTAGCGATTGAGCGCCATCAAGCCGGTCTCGGAACTGGAGAAAAAGCCGGAAAGAACGATGAGAACCAACAAGAAACCGTACAGAGTGCTAAGCGGTATGTCGTTCAAACTTTGCTGCATCCTGATTTCAGTTAAGAGAAGCCGCTATCATACCAGCCGCAGCGCATTCGCTCCCGCTAGCGGGCTCTACACCCGCCAACTGCGGCCGAGCATGACTTCCAGTACCAGCTTGCTGCCGAAATAGGCCAGCAGCAACAGGAAAATACCGGCCAGTGTCAGCCGCACGGCCTGACGGCCGCGCCAACCGTAGCGCCAACGCCCCCACAGCAACAAGCCAAACATCAACCATGCCGCAATGGACAGCGTAGTTTTGTGCACCAGGTGCTGGGCAAACAGATCATCGATAAAAGCCATGCCGCTGAGCAAGGAACCCGTCAGCAGCACAAAGCCCAACGCAATCAGTTGGAACAGCAGCCGCTCCAGAGTGTCCAGGGCCGGGAGGGACCGCACCAGCGGGTTAAGATGATGGTGCCTGAGGAAATGGTCGATGACCGCGACAAAAAGTGCGTAAACACCGGCAATACTGAGCACGCCAAAAGCCAGCACGGAACTGACGATGTGCAGGCTGGTGCCGAACGAGGTGTCGTTGAGTAAAAGGCTGTGTGAAGGGATCAGCCATTCGATCACCAATATCACCACCGTAAGCGGCAATACAACGAGACTGGCGTCGTAAAGCGAGTTGCGGCTGAAAACGGAAATGCATAACAGGATGACGATGACCAGCGCGCACAAGGACAGCAGGTTCTGCAGGCTGACATCGGGCGTGGCCAGCATCATCCAGTGCTTCGACTGCGCCACGCTGTGGGCTGCTGCGCCGGCGAAGCAGCAGATCATTGAAACCAGCCGCCAGCGTTTTGACTGCTGGCCGATGGAAACATACAGGCACACGGCAGCCGCAAGATACAGGGCGGTGGCGAAGAGTGTGCTCAAGTCGTGATGCATAAATTGTCTCGGAGGACCGGATTTTCCGGGTTTTGACGCATTCGCTCCCTTATAATACCCGACTCCAATGGCTCGGAGTGATCCATGTTTGACAATTTGACCGAACGCCTTTCCGCTGTGATGCAACGCTTGGGCGGCAAGGGCCGCCTGACCGAAGACGCGATCCGCGAAACTGTGCGCGAAGTGCGCATCGCGTTGCTGGAGGCCGATGTGGCGCTGCCGGTCGTGCAGAAATTCATCGCCGAAGTCGGACAGAAAGCTTTGGGCAAGGAGATTCTGCAAAGCCTGACGCCGGGCCAGGCCATGGTCAAACTGGTCTATGACGAGTTGGTCCATATCATGGGTGAGGAAAACGCCGCCCTGGACTTGCGCGCCAGGCCGCCCGTTGTGGTGCTGCTGGCGGGTTTGCAGGGCAGCGGTAAGACCACGACTACTGCCAAGCTGGCGCGCTACCTGATGGAGCAGGAAAAAAAGCGTGTCATGGTGGTGAGTTGTGATGTATACCGGCCTGCGGCCATCGAGCAGTTGCGGACCCTGGCCGCCCAGGTAGGCGCCATTTTTCAACCGTCGACCGGGGCCGAGCAGCCTGCCGAAATCGCGCGCAATGCGTTGACTGCGGCCCGTCAGCAAATGTGTGACGTGCTGCTGGTCGACACGGCCGGCCGATTGCACGTCGATGAGCAGATGATGGCCGAGATACGTGAAGTTCATGCGGCTGTGTCTCCCCACGAAACGCTGTTCGTGGTCGACAGCATGACCGGCCAGGACGCGGCCAATACCGCCCAGGCTTTTGACGCGGCGTTGAACCTGACGGGCATCATCCTGACGAAAACCGATGGTGATGCGCGCGGCGGCGCCGCGTTGTCGATGCGGCTGATCACGGACAAACCGATCAAGTTCCTCGGCTCCGGGGAGAAGGTGGACGCCTTGCAGCCATTTCATCCCCAGCGTGTGGCTTCGCGCATTCTGGGCATGGGGGATGTGCTGTCGCTGGTCGAAGAGGTTCAGCGCAAGGTGGACCAGGGCGAAACTGAAAAGCTGGTGCGCAAGATGCGCAAAGGCAGCGGCTTCGACCTGGAAGATTTTCGCACGCAGCTTGAACAAATGATCAGCCTGGGCGGCATCGGCAGCCTGATGGACAAACTGCCCGGCATGGCGCAAGTTCCGCAGCAACTGAAATCACAGGTTGACGACCGCAGCACGCGCCACATGATCGCCATCATCAATTCGATGACGCCGCAGGAACGCCGCTTTCCCGATATCATTCGCGGATCACGCAAGAAGCGCATCGCATCCGGTTCAGGCTTGCAGATACAGGCGGTCAACCGCCTGCTGAAGCAGCACGGCCAGATGCAAAAGATGATGAAAAAGGTAGGGCGGGGCGGTATCGGCAAGATGATGAAAAGCTTGAGCTCGTTGCAAGGTCAGCTACCACCCGGGCTGCGCCCGGGCGGTGGTAACCGCAAACCGCCGTTCTAGGACGTCATGACCAGCTCCTGGCTGGACGGCTTGATTTTATCGAGCCGAATCTGCTTTTGGTTTTCTTTTAGGCGGCTTAGCGGTACAATGCGCGGTTTGCTGAATCCCCTTGCGGGGGTTTGTTGCCTGGATCAGACGGTTGATTTGGAAATCAGGAGCTGGTGCTGGAACGGTACCGCTAAATAGGTTGTAAACCATGGTAAAAATCAGATTATCTCGAGGCGGAGCCAAGAAGCATCCGTTTTATCACATTGTGGTTACCGACGTCAGGAAACCGCGTGATGGCCGAAAAATTGAACGGGTCGGGTTTTTTAACCCGGTGGCCCGCGGCAAGGAAGAACGCTTGCGCGTGGACCTCGATCGCGTCGACTACTGGAAGGGTGTTGGCGCCCAGCTCAGCGAGCGGGTGCAGTCACTGGTTTCAGAGGCTCGAGCCCAGATAGCCTGAAGCGGTTGCGTGTTGCGCCATGGAGGCGAACCCGGGCAAGCAGCGTGAGATGGTCTTGCTGGGGCACATCGCCGGTGCGCACGGTATCAAGGGATGGGTCAGGATTCACTCCGATACCGAACCCAGAGATGCGATTCTTGCATACCAGCCCTGGTTGATCGGTGACGAAAAAACGCCAACCCGGGTGCAGCAGGGAAGAAAACAGGGCAAGCACCTGGTGGCCGAAATTGAAGGAATTTCCGACCGCGAAGCGGCGGAAAGTCTGGCAGGTCAGCACATCGCGGTATACCGCGATCAGTTGCCAGATTTGCCGGATACACAGTATTACTGGACCGACCTGATCGGCGCTGAAGTGTACAATCAGGACGGCTCGGAGCTGGGTTCGATCAGGGAAATGATCGCAACCGGCGCCAACGATGTGATGCGGGTGCAGGGTGACAGGGAACGACTGATACCTTTCATCAAGGATATTTACGTCACCGAGGTTGATCTGGTGGCGCGGCGCGTGACCGTGAGTTGGGACCCGGACTTCTGAAAGATGCAGCCGGTAATGGAAATCCAGGTAGTCACCCTGTTTCCTGATGAATTCGGCCCATTGGTAGACCTGGGTGTAACCGGCAGGGCAATTCGCGAGGGACAGGTACGGCTCAGTGTCGTAAACCCGCGTGATTTTGCGGTTGACCGGCACCGCACGGTAGATGACCGGCCGTATGGCGGTGGACCCGGCATGGTGATGGCGGTTGAGCCGATGAGATCTGCCATCCGGGAAGCGCGCCGGCTTACGGGGCTGGCCCTGGGCGAAACGAACACGGCGGGCGCAGTGGTTAGTTTACTGAGCCCCCAGGGCAGAACGGTCGATCAGGCGGCAGTGCGTGAATTGGCTGCCCGCCCGGCTTTGATTTTGGTCTGTGGACGCTATGAAGGCCTGGACGAGCGCTTGCTGGCGTTGGAAATCGACGAGGAATGGTCGATTGGTGATTATGTCCTGAGTGGCGGTGAACTGGCCGCGGCGGTGGTGATCGATGCGGTGGTGCGGCTGCTGCCCGGCGTGTTGGGAGATGAGCAATCCGCCGAGCAGGATTCGTATAGCGGCGGTTTGCTGGATTATCCGCATTTCACCCGGCCGGAAGAAGTCGATGGGATGGCAGTGCCAAATGTGCTGTTGTCGGGCGATCACCAGGCCATCGCAAAATGGCGGCGCAAGCAATCGCTGGGACGCACCTGGCAACGTCGGCCCGACCTGCTGGATCGTTTACGACTGAGCAGCGAAGACAAAATTCTGCTCGCCGAGTTCAAAGCGGAACACGGCGTGACATTGGAAACCTGAGAGTCTGTTTAAGGATTGGAAAAATGAGCAACATAATCGATGAAATCAATACCGAACAAATGCAGCGCGAGATCCCGGAGTTTGCGCCGGGTGATATCGTGACCGTCAGCGTCAAGGTGAAAGAGGGCAATCGCGAGCGCCTGCAGGCGTTTGAAGGTGTGGTCATCGCCATCAAGAGCCGCGGACTGCATTCCGCTTTCACGGTGCGCAAGATCTCGCACGGCACCGGCGTGGAGCGTGTGTTCCAAACCTACAGCCCGCTGATCGATTCCATCAAGGTCAAGCGTCGTGGTGATGTCCGCCGCGCCAAGCTGTACTATCTTCGCGGACTCGAGGGCAAAGCAGCCCGCATCAAGGAAAAGCTCAATTGACAAGCGCTCGTCTCTGACCGGACCAATCGACCAAGCCCGCTGCCAAGCGGGCTTTTTATTGAAGGGGATGGGGTCAGGCGCTCCTTGAATCTGCGCGGGTGGCCCATATCTCGAAGGCATCTAAATCGCATTCGTGAACTGGCTATGAGCAAAACCAAAGCTTCTGCAAAGAAAACTACAGCAAAGAAAACCACGGCAAAGACGAACAAGGAATCATCATCGGTCGCGACCCATTCATTCCAGGCGGAAACCCGCCAGGTGTTGCAATTGATGATCAACTCCCTGTATTCCAACAAGGAGATTTTCCTGCGCGAGTTGATATCCAACGCCTCGGACGCGCTGGACCGGCTGCGCTTCGCCGGCCTGCGCGACCCGGATCTGCTCGCAAGCGCTGGCGATCTGCAGATCGAAATCGAATCCGATCGCGAAGCCGGGACTTTGACCGTGCGGGACAACGGCATCGGCATGTCCTATGAAGAGGTGATGGACAATATCGGCACCATCGCCAAATCCGGAACCCGCCAGTTTCTCGATCAACTAGTCGATGATGACAAGGCGAATGCCAGCCTGATCGGGCAATTTGGCGTCGGGTTCTACTCCGCCTTCATTGTCGCTGACAAGGTCACGGTGCTGACGCGCCAGGCGGGGCAGGCCGCGGAACTGGGGGTGCGTTGGGAGTCCGATGGTGGCGGTGAATTCAGCATTCAGGCCGAGACGTTGGAACAAACCGGCACTACGGTCATTCTTCATCTGAAACAGGCGGAACATGAATTCCTGGAGAACTGGACGCTGCGATCGCTGATCCAGCGTTATTCAGATCATATTGGCTTTCCGATACGCCTGCGCCAGGAGGCCAAGAAGGATGAACCCGGCGCGGAAAGGGAATGGGAGCAAATCAACAAGGCCACTGCACTGTGGGCCTTGCCCAAAACCGAAATCAGCGACGAAGAATACCAGGCGTTTTATAAATACCTCAGCCATGACCTGGATGACCCGATGTGCTGGGCGCACAATAAAGTCGAAGGCGCCCAGAGCTACACCACCCTGCTGTATATTCCGAAAAAGGCACCGCTGGATCTGATGTTACAGCGCGACGAGCGCACGGGTGTGCGCCTTTACGTCAACCGCGTATTCATCATGGATGGCGCGCAGTCGCTGTTGCCGCATTACCTCAGGTTCATCCGCGGGGTCGTCGATTCGCAGGATTTGCCGCTGAACGTATCGCGTGAGCTGCTGCAGGAAAATGAGTTGGTGGGCAAGATCCGCGCGGCGGTCATTCGCCGCAGTCTGGACATGATTGCCCGCCTGAGCCGTGAAGAAGCGGATACCTATACTGCTTTCTGGCAGCAATTCGGCGCGGTGCTCAAGGAAGGCGTGGTGGAGGACTTCAGCAATCGCGAGCGCATTCTCGGCTTGTTGCGCTTTGCCTCGACGCATGATGAGACGCCTGACGCGAAGACCGATCTCGCGGCGTATCTGAGCCGCATGAAAACCGGCCAGGAAAGCATTTACTACATTACCGCCGAGCACGACACCGCCGCACGCAACAGCCCGCATCTGGAGGTCTTTCGCAAGAAAGGCATCGAGGTCTTGTTGATGTCGGACCGGGTCGACGAATGGATGATGAGCTACCTGCATGAATATGAAGGCAAGTCCTTCCGCTCCGTGGCCAAGGGAGATATCGATCTTGCCACCATCGAATCGACCGCGAAGGAAGCCGAAGAAAGCGCTTCAGCCGATGCCACGGAAATAGATTCTGCTGTGCTCAAACGGGTTGCGGGCGAATTGACTGATCAGGTCAGCGAAGTCCGGTCCAGTCAGCGCTTGACCGACTCCGCTTCCTGCCTGGTGCTGAACGAGCACGAAATGGCCTTGCATCTGCAAAAGATGCTGAAACAGGCCGGGCAGGAAATTCCCGATTCAAAGCCGATCCTGGAGCTCAATCCGGCGCATCCCCTGGTGACGCGATTGGCGGCGGAGAAAGACGAAACCCAATTCGGCATGCTGTCCTTGCTGTTGTATGAGCAGGCCCTGTTATCGGAAGGCGGTTCCCTGCCGGATCCCGCCGGCTTCGTGCGGCGCATCAATAAGCTGATGACTGCGGTTAGCTGACTATGGATCGGAGTGGCACGACCGCGAGATCGCTTGCTTTGAATGCCGAGCATTTCGAAAGAAGGTACAATGCCGGACGTGAGCAATTTTTCAATCGCAGACATCCTTGAGCTCTCGGTACAGGAACGTATTCGTCTTGTTGAGCTGATCTGGGACAGCGTTGCCGCGGTACCTGAAGCCGTGGAAATCTCGCCTGCGCTAAAGGCTGAGCTTGAGGCGCGCCTGGAGGAGTTCGAGGCCAATCCGGAAGCTGGGTATTCGTGGGATCAGGTAAAAGCACACCTCATTAATGGGTCATGGCGTTCCGCCTGAAATTTTCCTCGCGCGCGGTACAGGAAATTGGCGAAGCTCGAGAGTGGTACGAATTGCAGAGCCCCGGCCTTGGTGAAGAGTTCGTCGCAGCAATGGAATTACAAATAAAACGTCTGGAGCAAGCTCCCCTGCTTTATGCTGAGGTAATTCCCCGCGTTCGTCGATCTCTCCTGCCACGATTCCCTTACGGTCTGTTTTATGCAGTGCGGGGTAATCTCGTACAAGTTTTGGCCGTGCTGCATGATGCTCGCCATCCGAGACAGTGGCCAAAAGCCCGCTAACCAATACAGCATGTTGCGGGCGATAACGTGTCAGCGAACAAGACTTAGTATCGGTCCGCAATGACTTTGGAGGTTCGGGTGGACAAGTGGCTTTGGGCTGCGCGATTTTTCAAAACCCGGGCACTGGCGCGTGAAGCCGTTTTGGGTGGGAAAGTGCATTGCAATGGGCACCGGGTCAAGCCGGGCCGCACGCTCAATGTCGGCGATCAGATGACGGTGAACCGCGGCGAAGAAGAGTACGAAATTACCGTTGTGGCAGTAAGCGGCCGGCGCGGGCCGGCGCCGCAGGCGCGCCAGATGTACAGCGAAGACCCCGACAGCATACTGCGCCGCGAGGCCGCCGCAGAACAACGCAAACGCGACCGGGAGGCGCGCAGCGCATCCCCCGGCCGTCCCAGCAAGCGCGAACGCAGACAGATAATCGGCTTTATTCGCGACCGGGATTGAGCGCGCTCACCGAACCGCCAAATGGGGTCAGAGTAAAATTTCTTCTCGAAATCATCGGGGCTCCATCTGCCCAGCGAGAAATTTTACTCTGACCCCAGCCCTTTGAGTTCATAAAGCAAATCCAGCGCTTCACGCGGGCTCAAACGGTCCGGATCGATGTCCTGCAGCCGTTCACGCAAACGATCGGGCTCCCTGATCACCTCGGCGGCGGAGTGTGTCAGGCGCGCCTTGATCGAACAGGCCCAATTGGGGTGAATCCCTGCGCTGCTGTTGTTCCAGCTCTGCCAGGTGCAGACGGGCCTGTTGCAACACCGGCAGCGGAATGCCCGCCAGCGCCGCAACCTGTAAGCCATAGCTCTGGCTGGCCGGGCCCTCCTGCACCGAATGTAAAAAGACGATGCGATCCTTATGCTCGACGGCATCGAGGTGGACGTTGACGACACCCGCTTCGAGTTGCGCCAGCCGCGTCAGTTCGAAGTAATGGGTCGCAAACAGGCAATACGCGCGGACTTTCCGGGCCAGGAACACCGCGCAGGCCCAGGCCAGCGCCAGGCCGTCGTAAGTGCTGGTGCCGCGGCCGATTTCGTCCATCAGTACCAGGCTGTTGGGGCTGGCATGGTGCAGGATATTGGCCGTTTCAGACATTTCCACCATGAAGGTGGAACGGCCGCCGGCGAGGTCATCGCCCGCCCCGATGCGGGTAAAAATCCGGTCTATGGGACCGAACTCCGCGCTGGCGGCGGGCACCCAGCTACCCGCATAAGCCAATATCACCATCAGCGCCGTTTGCCGCATGTAAGTGGATTTGCCGCCCATGTTCGGCCCCGTAATGATCAGCATGCGGCGTTCGTCATCGAGCGCAAGATCATTCGGTGTGAACGGCTGGTCCTGCAGACGCTCCACAACGAGATGGCGCCCGGCGGTGATGCGGATGCCGTTTTGCGCGGACAGTGCGGGACAGCAAAATTGCAGACCCTGCGCCCGTTCGGCAAATGCGCAGAGCACGTCCAGGCGCGCCAGGGCGCGGGCGAGGGTTTGCAGCGGATCGAAATGCCGCAACAGGATTTCCAGCAAGCCGGCATAGCAATGCTTTTCCCGCGCCAGTGCGCGTTCCCGGCTGGACAGAACCTGGTCTTCGAATGTTTTCAGCTCGGCGGTGATATAACGCTCCGCGGACTTGAGCGTCTGTTTGCGCGTATAGGTTTGCGGCACCAGATGCTGTTGTGTCTGGGTGACTTCGATGTAATAGCCATGGACCCGGTTGTAGCCGACTTTGAGACTGCTGATGCCGGTCTGTTGGCGCTGTGTTTGCTCATAATCGCGCAGGAAATCACCGGCGTTTTCCGACAGGGCGCGCAGACCGATCGAGTTCCGGGTCATAACCGCCGGCAATGACCCCGCCATCACGTATCAGTACCGGCGGTTCGTCGATCAACGCACGCTGCAGCAATTCCAGCAGCTCGGGCATTTCGCGCAGGGTTCCTATCGCCGCCAGCAGGGCGGGGTGCTCCGGGCCTGCCAACTGGGCAGACAGGTCCGGCAAAATCGCCAGCGAATGGCGCAGGGTCGTCAGGTCGCGCGGCCGCGCCGATGTCAGGGCCACGCGGGACAGGATGCGTTCGATGTCGCCGACGCCGCGCAGAATTTTCCGCAGGGGCGTATACGCCTCACTGGTCACCAGCTCGCCTATCGCTTCATGCCGGCTTGCGACCTGGTCCTGGCGGCGCAGGGGGTTGCTGATCCAGCGGCGCAACAGGCGCCCGCCCATGGCGGTTATCGAGCTGTCCATCACACCCACCAGGGAGGCGCTGGATTCCCCGCCGAGGCTGCTCTCGATCTCCAGATTGCGCCGGCTTACCGCATCGAGATGGACGAATTCATCCGCCTGCTCGAGGTGAATGCCACGCAGATGGGGCAGGGCGGTCTTCTGGGTTTCCTGTACGTAATCCAGCAACACACCGGCTGCAATGATGGCGGCGGGTAGCTCCTCGATGCCAAAACCGCACAGGTCCTTGGTGCCGAACTGCTCTTGCAGCAGCGCGCCGGCCTGTTTGCGGTCAAATTTCCACTGCGGCCGCTGGCGTGTTTTGTAGCTGTCCGAAGGCGCCAGTTTCATGCCCTCGGCAACCAGCAGTTCGGCCGGCGCCAGGCGTTGCAATTGGGCTTCGAGGTCGGCATCGTCAGTGACCAGGCGCACGCGGAAACGGCCACAGGACAGGTCCAGCCAGGCCAATGCCTGCTGCTTTTGGTTCAGCGCGACAGCCGCGAGCACGTTGTCCTGGCGGGATTCGAGCAGCGATTCCTCGGTGATGGTGCCCGGGGTGATGATGCGCACGACTTTGCGCTCGACCAGGCCCTTGCCGGCTGTCGGTTCACTGACCTGCTCGCAGATGGCGGCGGATTCGCCGCGGCGCACCAGGCGCCTGAGGTAGTTATCCAGCGCGTGGTAGGGTACGCCCGCCATGGGAATGGGCGCGCCGGCCGATTCACCGCGCGTGGTCAGCGTTATGTCCAGCAGTTGGGCGGCGCGGCGGGCATCGTCGTAGAACAATTCGTAGAAATCGCCCATCCGGAACAGCAGCAAGGTGTCCGGATACTCCGCCTTGATGCCCAGGTATTGCTGCATCAATGGAGTGTGGCTGGAAAGATCGGACATGGGCGCTGGGGACATCGGAACAAGTGTATCGTATGCGGCGCGATGTCAGAAGATGCCAGGCGCCTTCGGGAGCGGACGGAAACTCTCGGCAATCCGGGCGAGATCCCCGAACCATCCTTGGGCCTTGATCGCCTCGACCCGATTCTGGTGGGCGGCGTCATCAGCCTGGTGGTGCAGGCTATCACGCAAAACCCGGGTGACAAGTACTGAATGCAATTATCGGCTGGCTTTATCAGATATTCCCGCCGAGGAATTCAATGCCCTGGAAGCCAGGTAAACCCTGCGCTTTGCCTTTGCCCCGGCTGTGTTTGGCGTGGTGATGACGTTTAGCATGCTGCGCTTTTGTGTCCTCCCTTACCAGGCTGCGACCAGTACGGCTGGCGAAGGGTCTTACTTTACGAGGGCTGCATTTGTTCGCACTGGGCGACGTTGTCCGCTGCGATGCGTGTAATTTGAATGACGCCCTGCAGCCCGGCGGACGGTATGTCATAGGTCAGAGTTGCGTTGTTACAGTCGTGAAAGACCAGAATGATCGTGCCGTCGAGGCTTTGTGATGGCGCCGGAGAAGCCGAGTCAAAAACGCCCCCGGTGGTGACTTCGATATCAAGTGCAGCCATATCATCCGCATATGGGCCGAAAGCCGTCAGCCAACGGTGACCCGGCTCGCCGAGAGTAGCGACTACCTCCTCACCTGGCCGGCTGGTGTCGAATGTAAACCAGGCCAAAAACATCGTGCCCTTGTCAGGGAACACGGAAATAAAGAAACCCTGTCCGGGCGTTTGCGAGTCGAACCACGCGTCGTTCAGGCCCGAGACGATTTGGAACGAAGAACCAACGTCAGAAATTTCGAGGGATTCCACCGAGCTGGTACCCGGGTGTGGAGGGGTTACATTGCGGGCGCCGCCGATGGCATAAATTTTCCCATTGCGGAAAGCAGCCGCGTGCCGGACCCGGTTGCTTTGCAGATTGGGGCCGGTGCTCCAGGAATTACTCACGGTATTGTAAATCTGGACGTCATCCCCTGCATTGGACCGAACCCCCCCACCCACAAGGTAGATCAGGTCACCAATAGTTACGGCCGCCGCCCCGGTGCGCGCCAAGGGCATTGGTGCAGCAGAACTCCATGACTGGGTGACTGGGTCGAATACTTCGACACTATTATAGTCCTGATGGGACGGGTTGTTGGTTCCCCCGAATACATAGAGTTTTCCACCCGCCGAAGCCGCCGTGGCCACCGCCCTGAAGCCCAGCATTGGTGGTAGCGTAGCCCAGGAATTGGTAGCCGGGTCGTAGACTTCCGCTGCGTTGAGTATGGTGGAGTCGTTTGCCGCCCCACCCACCACGTAGATCTTCCCGTCGATCACAGCCGATGCCAGGGCAAACCGGCCGGTTGGCATGGAGGCGCGTGGGTTCCAGTTGCCGGTATCCGGGTCAAATGCTTCAACCGAGGTGTAGCCGCTGGTTCCGAAAGTCAGGCGTCCCCCGATGGCATAACAAATGCCGTCAACGACTGCCGCCGTCAGGAAAGACCTTTGAGTTGCCATGGACGGCGCCGCCGCCCAGTTCCCGCTGACGGTGTTCAGGCGTTCAACCGTATCCAGTGGTTGCGCGTCTTCCCCGGGTGATCCGCCAAGCGCATAAATGTTGTTTCCAATTGTGCAGGTGGCTAGTTTTTCACGGGCAGTGGGCATGGCTGAATCAATTACCCACTCACCGACCTGGGCAGGTGCTGAGGTTATTGAGGCGAGCAGAGTGCCGCCAGCGACGCCACGTTAATTCCTAAATACAGCGCTCTCGCCAAAACGCTAACCTCCCTGATCAAGTCTACAACAATATTGGCGAGTTTGCAGACGCCGGATGTGATCGTGCAGAAGCTGCAGAGCGGGCCGTAATCCTGCTCGATGTCGAGCTGGGCCTGGGCGGCCGCGAGAATGAGTGAAATAAGAGTAATATTCTTCTAACAGATTGATTAACAAGGCCATCCACTCTGATGCTGCATCAGGGGAGTATGGTTTTCATAGGCACTCATCGCACAACATTTACCTTTAGTTTTCATATACTTGTTGCATTTAACTTCAACATAGTTTTACACTCTTATTCCCCTTTACACAGACAAAAAAGAGTAAAAAAGTGCAAAAATTACTCGCTGACATTGACCTTTCCCCTACAAGTTAACACGCCGAGTGCGAGTTTTTCCTAAACTGAAATAGGGGAGAACTCGACATGGCAAAACCCAAGAGATATTCACCGGAGCGGATCACTCGGATCCTGAAGCAGCAGCAAGCCGGATTGAAAGCAGCCGAGATTTGTCGGCAGGCCGGTATCTGCGAACAAACATTTTATCGCTGGAAGTCCAACTGGAAAACTCTAGTTTAGAATTGTCTACTTGACGGGGAACCTTACGCTAAGATTCAGAAGTGTTGGAAAAAGAGTGGGGTGTCCAATTTGGCGCGTTTCTGTGGAGGGCCCTCAATGGGGAGCGATTCGCTGCTGAAGGCAGGGCTGAGCGAGGAAGCGCTGAGCGCGGCGTATCTCGCCCAGGTCGAGTCGGCCATCGAGAGTCTGAAAAAGGAAGGGGTTGGCTTCGCGGCGCTCATCATGTGCTCGATCTTTGCCAATGAAGGCGTACCGGACATTCCTGCGGGTTTCATGGCCCGGGTCACGGATCTCGTTCACAGGGGAGGCGGCTTGGTCATAGCCGATGAGGTGCAATCGGGGTACGGCAGAACCGGCTGCTGGTGGGGGTATGAGAAGACCGGATTCCAGCCGGACATCGTCGTGACGGGAAAGCCGATGGGCAATGGATTGCCGCTTGGGGCAACGGCTGCAAAAAAGGAATACGTTGACGCCTTCCGTGCAGAGAAGGACTATTTCAATACCTGTGCGGCGACTCCCTTGCAGGCAGCCGTCGGACTGGCCGTGCTGGATGAAATCGAACGTCTCGACCTCCTCAAAAACGCGGCCGACGTCGGTGGCAGGCTGGCGAACGAACTCCGGCGGCGCATGGACAGGTACGAGGCCATTGGTGACGTGCGCGGTTGCGGCCTCTTCCTCAGCGTTGAAATGGTCAAGGACCGCGACAACAAAGAGCCCGATACCGAATCGACCCTTGCGCTGGCCGATCGCTTGAAAGACAAGGGATTCCTGGTCTCGTATGCAGGCAAGTATGAAAACGTGCTGAAAATCAGGCCACCACTCGTATTCTCTCACGCGAATGCAGACGACTTCCTGGCGGCATTCGACGAATGCATGGAGACAAATGTGTGCCTGACCCGGAATGAACATCGTGGGAATCTGAGATAAGCAGATGGATAAGGACCTGACCGCAACCAAATACACGCGAGCCGCATGGAAGGCTTTGGATCACTTTCCGGTTCAGGCGGAAGACATGGAACTCGTCGCCCACTCCGAAAATGTAACCTTTCGGGTTGCGGTCTGCGATGCAGAAACGGACTTTGTCCTCAGGTTACACCGGCCGGGTTACAGTTCGCTGGAGGAACTCGAATCGGAGCGAGTATGGACCCGTGCGCTGAAGGCAACTGGAATGGCCGTTCCAGATTCGATCGAGACGCACCAGGGCGGTCACTATACGCTGGTCGATATACCGCACGCCGGGGAGCGGCGTTATGCGGGGATGACGACGTGGCATGAAGGGATACCGCTCAGCGACTACCTGGAAAGCCACCCGGTCGGGGCGGAGCGGGAGCGCATATTCCACAGGTTCGGCGAGATAGTCGCCACCTTCCACAATCAGTCGACCTGCTGGACGCCGCCGACAGGTTTCGTTCGCCGGCGCCTCGGCATCGATGAACTCCTGGGAGAAACTCCGTTCTGGGGTCGGTTCTGGGAACACCCGGCATTAACCGAAGCCGAGCGGAAACGTCTATTACGTGCGAGAGACAGGGCATGCACTGCGCTCAGTGCTTACGGCGAGAATCCTGACAATTTCAGTTTGATACACGCCGACTTCACTCCCGAAAACATCATCTACGACGGAGACGATCTGGGCATCATCGATTTCGATGATGCAGCCTATGGGTGGCACGTCTACGATCTTGCGTCGGTGCTGATCGAATGCCGGAACGCCCGGGACTTCGAGGCACTGCAGGCTGCGCTACTCCATGGCTATCGTGAGCACAGATCGTTGGCGAAGCGGGATATCGAAATGCTTCCCACCTTCCTGCTCATTCGAGGGATGGCCATCATTGGTTGGTATCTTCAGCGGCCCGAGCATGTCCATTTCGAAAATTTCGGAGAATTGAAGGATTGGGTTCTGGGAAATACGAAACGACCAAGGATCAGCCCTTCGGGACATGACCAGCCAGTCTTACATCTGATGCACGCCCGGAAAGAGCGCGGATAGAGGACGGAAGAATATAGTCCGAACATAATGAACATAATGAACATAATGAACATAAAGGACGTGGACGGATTCCCATTCCATGCGGAGCACCATCATTACGGTCGTGAATCGTATCAGTCGCTGTGCCCAGGTCATTGAGAAGGTGAGACCGGGAACCGGTCGAGAAGCTGGCCTGGGCCATGCCCGGCGCCCAGCCGGCGTTGAAATCAGCTGACACCGGCGATAATCTGTTCGCAAGAAAGACGGCGTCACGTCCGGGAAGCTTTCAGCGTATTTTCAGCGTCCGGGATACGCCGACATTTGAGCCGTGCGCCGACGAGACAAATATCGGAACACAACATGCAACAGGTTAAAAAATAAACCGATTGCTGTCTACGGCGCGATCGCAGCGAACCTCGCTGTTGCCTTGGCCAAGTTGGCTGCTGGTCTCGCTACCGGTAGTTCGGCGATGCTTGCAGAAGCAGTGCATTCCGTTGTGGATACCGGCAATCAATGTCTGTTGTTACTCGGGGAACATCGCAGCAAGAAACCTGCGGACAGCTTGCATCCCTTTGGTTACGGCAAAGAACTGTATTTCTGGAGCTTGGTGGTGGCGATGCTCCTCTTTGGTGTCGGCGGCGGGTTGTCTATCTACGAGGGCGTGCACCGTATCCGGGAAACCCAGGAACTCGTGGACCCGAAATGGAACTATGGTGTGCTAGCATTCGCATTTGTTGCCGAGGGGATTTCCTGGAACATCGCCATGCGAGAACTGTGGAAGACGAAGCGCCCTCACGAGGGGTTTGTTGACGCATTTCGCAAAAGTAAGGATCCGTCAATCTTCGTTGTCGTTGGCGAGGATAGCGCTGCGCTCCTCGGCCTGATTATCGCTGCCGCCGGAGTGTACTTCGCACATCGATACAACGCCACGTGGATCGATGGTGCGGCAGCAATCATCATCGGACTGGTCCTCATCGGCGTCGCGGGGATTCTTATTATTGAGAGTCGAGCTCTCATATTGGGGGAGCGCGCGGACGAGCGAGTCGTGCAAGCTGTCCGCGAGATAGTAGCCGCCGAATCAGCAATTATAGCCAGAGGTCCCGTATTTTCGATGCAAATGGGCCCTGACGAGATTTTGATGTCATTTGACGTCGAACTCCGGCCCACCGTGTGCGTTGACGCTGGGCTGGACGCCATTGATCGCGTTCATACTCGTGTTCGCGAGCGAATGCGCTCGGTGCAGAACCTGACAATTGGTATACGGCGACAATCAACACGGGAGACAGGAAATGGTGCCGGGGTGGTTTCACGCGCTCGCTAGTGTATCACTGGTAATAGCTCTGTTGTCGGCCGTGTGGATAGCGCTGGATCTGACCCGACACCAGCAGAAGATGTGGATTATGAACCTGGTGTGGCCGTTGGCCGCAACATTCGGCTCGCTTTTGGTTCTGGTGTTTTATTGGCGATGGGGCCGGACTGCGGCACAGGAGGAGGAGCCGTCTTTCCCCGTGAGCAGCGCCAAAGCCGCTTTGCATTGTGGCGCAGGCTGCACGCTGGGTGACATTGTCGCAGAGTGGCTTTGTTTCGGCGCGCCCGCGATAGCTGTGGTTTTTGGTTGGCAAACACTGTTCCACGAAAAAGTATTTGCCGTGTGGATCGTCGATTTCCTGTTCGCGTTTGCCATCGGTATTGGCTTCCAGTTTTTTACCATACGCCCAATGCGCGACCTGTCAGTGAGCGAAGGTCTACGGGAGGCAATAAAGGCCGACGCGGCCTCACTAGCTGCTTGGCAAATTGGTATGTACGGCATGATGGCAGCAGGCAATTTCTGGTTGTTCCGCCGTGTTTTTCAGGCAACGCTTGAGGTGAACTCGGTGGAATTCTGGTTCCTGATGCAAATTGCCATGCTCGCTGGCTTTTGTACTGCTTATCCAGTGAACTGGTTGCTTATACGAAAAGGCATAAAGGAGAAAATGTAGGACAAGCTGTGCCTCGCAAACCTTGCCTGCATGTGTCCGGTGGCTTTTGTCATGTGATTCTGCGAGGCAGCGTTCGTCAGGATATCTACTTCGACCCTGTACGGTCCCTACTAGTGGCCTGTAACAGCCAAATCCACAGCGCCGGGGCGCGCCTCACGCACCGAGGCTGCGTTGCTCGTCGTCGCCATAGCGCCTACTATGCCTCCTCCTCGTGCCTTGCCTCTGCGCGCGATCCATCACCCAGATCACTACGGATTTGGCTGTTACAGACCACTAGCGCTCATCTCCTGCGTCATCTGCGGATCGCCGCCTGGCCCGCGCCTGCACCTCAAACGATCAGCCGAAAGAATTACGGGCACTTGAAAATTCTTCATGGTCCATGCCGCGGGTGAAAAAGACAGGATACTCACACGATTTCTTATCCACAGGTGACGCTCGACAGAATCGGGTCAGATAGTAGTGTGAAGGTAGGGTCGTTGATTGATAACTGGGTAGTAAATTTTTGGATTACCCTGATTCAGAAAATGTTTTCACTGAACGTTCTCTTGAATAAAAATTAAACCTACCCAGTGCCTCCATCCTCTTCATCGTTTACTGTCGGGATGAGCCAGGCGCTCTCGCTATCGCGCTCCAGCCAACCCTTGGCGTTCCAGGTAACGGGCAGTACGCCGGGCGATGGTATGGGTGAGGTGTGCCAGTTCATCGCTGGTGGGTGCTTTGACCCAGTGAAAGCGCAATGGGTGGCCAGTTCCCGTGACATATAGACCATCGAGAAAGAGCATGTGGAAATGGATATTCAGGTTTAAAGCGCTGCCGAAGCGTTGAATCAGTGTCACTGCGCCGGTGTGTGCCGCGAGTCTGGTGTAGCCGGATCTTCTTCTCAAATCAGCGGCAATGGCGCGGTAGGCGATGCCCGAAACCTTGCCCATGACAGCAGGTTGACTGGCAAACAGAAAGCGTAGCGGGAACGGTACACTGAGCACCCATTGACGCATTGGATTATTCGGCAGGACTTCATCCACCAGCAAGGCGGCTCTGTCGGCCATTCTTCGGGCCCCACAACTGGGGCAAAAGCCACGTTTGCAACTGAACGCCACCAGTTTTTCAGCGTGACAAGACTCACAGCGGACCCGGAGAAAGCCATACTCAAGCCGGACTTGGGGACTCGACGCTGAATAACCTGATCAAAATCGTCATTGCGCTTGCCGATCTGATCGAGGCGGAAGGAAGGGCGTTACGGCGTGCTGTCTTCCGCCTCGGATGGGGGCGGGCGTGATTCTTCTCCCGGCCCCTGCTCCATCGTCCGCACAATCATCGGGGAACCTGGCTCAACGTTTGAGCTACAGGGTCGCTATCAGGGCATTGTCCGCCGTGTTCGGGTAGGCTTTTCTGTACTCCACTTTGGCCTGCATCGCGTCGATGATCGGCTGCGTGAAGTCGGTTTGCTGCAGTTCGCAACAGCTGTAAAGTCCGCCCGGGCTGAATACGTTCACTTCGAGCAGCTTGTTGTTGACGATGTCCAGACCGACGAGAAACAGGCCGTCTGCTACGAGCTTTGGCCGCACGATTTCCACCAGCTGACAAATCTCGCCCCCTATGGTCACTTTCTTCGCCTTTCCGCCCACATGCATGTTGCTGCGCGGGTCTCCGGAGGAATTGACGCGGCGCAAGGCGGCGTATTTTCCGTCTTTCATCAACGGTTTGCCATTCATAACGAAAAGCCGGATGTCACCGGTTCGCGCTTCGGGAATGTACTCCTGCGCCACGATGTAGCCGTCGTCCTTCAGGTTCTCAATGATCTGATTAAGATTCGAATGGTCGTCCTTCTTTAGCAAAAAGACATTTTTGCCACCCGATCCACACAAGGGCTTGAGAACAACATCGCTGTCTTCACATTTGACGAAATCCCGTATCCGGGTGGCGTCACGGCTCACGATGCAGCGCGGCCGCGCTGCAGCGGGAAAATGCTGGAAATACAGCTTGGTTTCGGCATTGGCCAGGGTGAACGGGTCGTTCAGTACGATAACCCCCTGGAGGGCCGCCAGTTGGCCGAACATGACGCCCGCCGACTTCGCCCAATGGCGGGATTCGGGTTCCAGAAAAGGGTCGTTGCGCAAAAAGACGATGTCCAGATCCTCGGCGCTGAGCATCTTGCGCTCCGCCTTTGTCGACTGCAGGGCGCGCAGATAGGTGTCCGTTTTCTGATACGCTGTTCCGCGGGGCCGGATTCCGCGCCCCCCGACGCTCTCGCCGGCAAAATATTCCAGGCTCGACACTTCGAGAAACCAGGTGTCGTGACCTTGCTGGTGCAAGCGGTGGGCCAACAGGACGGTCGTGAACCGCGCGTGCTCCTGTTTCACGGAATTGACGACGAATGCGACTCTCATGTCAGGCGCCCTCCGGGACCAGGTTGAAAATGTTCAATCCTTGCTTCAGTCGCGCTCGCTTTCGTTCGAATTCGAATGACGGATCGACGATGTATCGCGGCCGCAACGGCGGCGGCTCCAGAATGTGCCGGTGGATCAGTTCCTGTACTACCGGTATGTAATCCTCGCGGATCTTCCCGATGTACAGTTCCTCCAAATCGTGGTCTCCGCTCAGGTATTTCAGCAGGTTGATGAGCCCCCCGCACAGATAGACGGCGTCCTTTGTCAGACCGCCGCCACGATAGATGCGCATGGCAATAGTGAAGGCCTGGCGTGGGGAATAGCCGTGCTCCTCGTGCAGTAGGGCGTAGGTGTTGGCGAAGGGACGGCCGGCGATCATTTCATGTACGCCGACCGCGCGTGCGGCGATCAGACGCAGGCGAGTCCGGGTCAGGCCACCTGCCAGGAATTCTGCGAGGACGGCGAGCCCTTCCTGCATCGCTTCGTAACCAGGCACGCCATTACAGAACAGCTTGAGCGGCTGCGCCTTGCCATTCTGAAAGGTCAGAATATGCGTGCCTACCTCGTGCTGAATCAGGGGTTCCACGCGTTCCCGTGGAACGCGCAGCCCACTGTCGATGCAGAGATCACCGTTGGAGAGCATGATCAAGCCCGTTACGTCGTCGCGGATAACGGCCCGGCTGTCGAGATCGGGATATTGTTCGCGCAGGAAGTCTAGTTCTTCGTCGACGCGCTGCTTGAAGGCCTGCGGCAGTTACCGTCGCGCCCGTACCGGTTGCAGGCTCTTCACCGGCGGTCAACGTCAGCAGGCTGTGGGCGATTTCCAACACCGCGTCCTCGACCCCGCCATAAACCTGCATGCTGCTGTAGACAAATTTTCCGGTGCCGCGGTCGCGCAGCATGCCAAGCATCTTGGCGAGCTCTTCGCGTTTGTCGCGAAACAGCAACGCGAGCGTCGGGTCCTCGATCTGCTCGATGGGGATGTTATACAAACGGCGCATCACCGCCTCCGGGGTCGACGGGGATCAGCCGGTAACGGAACGGGGGCAGGGCTCGGTATCCGCCCTCCCGGAATTCCCGGAATGCTGCGTCCGTGTTCGTCGGCGTGACCAGAAGCAGGAACTGGAAGTCCCTGGCGATGGCCACCAGTTCGCGATCGACCTGCCGGATGGTTTCGTCGAGCTTTCGGGTGCCCAAAGCCTGATAGTGCGTGACGGAATCCGACGTGTTCAGGTTGATGAACTCCAGGAAGGTCCGCCGGAAGGCGATGGACAGTGTCCGTCGGAGCCAGCGCGCCAACTCCGGATACACCATTCCGGTGCTCGCTTGGACGTGGAACGGTGCCACCTCGAGCCCTACCAACAGAATGTTGGAATGCGCGTAGTCACCCATGTCGGGAAGGGCCGGAGACCCTTCAGGCTGAGGATTTTCCGTCGGCTCGAGCCTCGCCTGCAGGCTCAGGGTGTGATACGCCTTCTGGTCGAGCGCTTCGCACAAGGTTTGCGCCGGCGCCATGGCTTCTTCCGGGCTCCATACCGTCACTTCCGAATTCGTGCGCGGCTTCCGCATCTCCGCCAACCAGACCTGGATCACCATCAGGCCGCCGAAGCGCCCGGCAAGGTACTTTGCCAGTCGGGCGAAGAACGGCCAGAATGCCGGATCGACATCGTCCCGGACGTTGAGATAGACCGGTTCGGTCGGATTGAGCACGCCGCTGATCAGATCCCGTTCCCTGGGTGGCAGCCGGTACACCATCAGGCAGGGCAGCGGCCGCTCGATGTGCAGCAGTCCCGCGTCCCCCAGTTCGAGTGTCACGCCTTCGTCCTGCTCGAGCCTATCGCGAACCTCGGCAAAGTCGTCGTCGTCGAATTTGTGGATTTGGGTCATGCGGGCGTGACTTCAGGCATTCGCCTTCAGCACCGGTTGCAGCCAGCGCAATCGGGCGCGGGTTGCAGCCAGTTCGCTCTCGACGACCGGGACCGTCCCGGCCAGGGCCGCAAACAATTCCGAGGCGTAATGGGGATCCACCACGCCGGTCCACTCGTCCATGAAGATCTTTTTCAACTCAATGGCAATGGCACAGCCTCGCTCGCCCATAGCGTCCGGACACCCAATGGGGAAATTGCCGGCCCTTGAACTTGATATTTTCCCGCACGTCAAGCGTTTTGCCGTTGACGCGATGGCGGCTGAGTTCGTTCATCGCGGCGTCGAGCAAGCTGCCCCAGACCGAGCGGTCGAGGCAGGAGGTTCCGAAGTTGACGTCCGGGTTCCCTTCCTGGGGCTCCGGAGCCGCTTTCGGACCATTGCGGCGATGGTTGTACGAGTGATGTCGAAGACAACGAATGCGCCATGCCGTGCAATCACCCCGTCGAGCAGGCCCGTAACGTCCCGATAGAAGTCGTCGTAAATACCGAGTGAGGCCTCGACCTCGCTGCGAGGCAGGGGCCCCTTCCAGATTTCCAGACCCCAGGCGTCCTCCGGTCGTTGGTACACGGCCTCGCCGCGGGCGCGGTTCAGGTCCACTTCGAATTGCGAACGCCCAACGACGATCCGCGTGGCGCAGATATGGGTAAACAACTCGGTGTAGGCGTCCTCTTCATAGCGTCGCTGCGCTTCGGTCAATTTGACCCGTTTGAGCAGCGTAGACCGCAGGTCGTGCCCGTTGTGGATGGCCGCTGCGACCAAAGGGGACGGCAAGAGAGGTTGAATCAAATAAAACGGCCGATCGGACATGAATAGGCCTCCCAACGTGAACAAGGGAGGGTATGCAAGTTAAATGCCAGGACCTGAGGCTGACGACGTCTGGGCCCAGCGGCAATCTGGCCCGGCCCGTTCAGCGGCTACAGATCGATCTTTCGTGACGAGTCAGAGATAATCGCTTCGTGGCTACCGGGGGGAACGCATGCCATGCGGACAATCGAAAGTATTCCGATGGTCACGCCGGTGGTCAGGCACGAACATGACCAACCCGCCAGCAGCTATCTTCAACAAAAGGCAGCAAAGCCCACGGTGTGTGCCATTGCCTTAGCGCAGCAGAGAAGGTAGAACGAAATACAGTTTTGCCCGCTTTGCCAGATGGGCCCCGCGCGCTGCGTGTCGCGCAGGCGCAGAATAACGGAACAAATTACACGGCTCCTGTAAGTTCTACATTCGACAGGCGGTGACGGCCGGCGCCCGCGCCGTCCCTCGGTAGCGCTGGCCAGCACAGTGACAAAGCCCATCGCCATGATCCGTCCAGGACGACTTCGGCTTGCCTTCCATTGGCATAATAATTGCTTCAATTAACCGGGTAGGACAATGCAGACATCAATGTGTCAATAAACTCCGCCCGGCAGCTTCGCCGTTCGATGAACCGGGCGGGCAACATACATTTAAGGAGCTTATTATGTTCAAGACATACCTGAGAACCGCTTTCGTTACTTCGATACCAATATTGGCCCTGTTGGCCGTGGCGAGTGTTCAAGCCGACAAATACGGCGACAAATCCATGCAGATGAAGGGCGGAGACATGGCGGGAGAACTCGCCGACGCCAAGGATCTCCTGCATGAAGCGTCCGGAACGCTGGACAAGATGAAAACCGATGCCAGCGTTGCCAAGTTGCTGCAGCAGGCGAAAGCGGTCTTTGTGGCGCCTGACTTCGCCCGTGCGGCACTGGTAGCTGGCGGAAGCGGTGGGCAAGGGGTCGTGCTGTCGCGAGTGAATGGGGCGTGGCGAAATCCAGCATTCTACAACTTCGGCTCAATCAGCCTTGGCGCCCAGGCAGGTGTTTCGGCCGGACAGATTGCGATGATCCTGCTGACTGACAAGGCGGTGAACACCTTCAAGCAAGACAACAACTTCTCTGTCAGCGCAGAGGCTGGACTGTCCATCATCAACTGGAGCAAAGCCGGTGAAGCCAGTTATGGCAAAGGTGACGTTGTGATGTGGGCGGACACGGAAGGTTTGTTCGCAGGCGTTGAATTAGCCGTCGGCGACATTTCGTCAGACGAAGATGCCAACCATGCCTATTATGGGCTGCGGGTGACAGCCGCCGACATTTTGCAGGGCAAGGTCAAAAACCCTCATAAAGATGGAGACTTCGCAGTGCGAATGCAGCGCTAATTTGCATTTTCTAATCTCTTTTACATGCATGAAGAGGACTTTGAAACGGCTGGACTATTCCGGCCGTTTCTTGCTTGTGCAGGCCGTTGGTTCACGGCTGGAGATTACGGCCCGGCGAGGGCCGGCATCTTGTGGATAGTCGAAAAATCCGTGCCGTAGGTGTCATGCCCCAGATAATGCCGGTCAAACTGATTCAATAGGAATTCGAAGCCGACGATGTCGACTCCTCGATGAGCTGATAGAGCAGGGTCGTCTCGGGCCGGTGGCGTACGTATTTTGCGGTAGATTTTGGCAGTGCCTGAGTAGGTGAGGATCTGAAGGATCCGATTGACTGCCCTGGGAAGCGAGCTTCGTGCGAGTGCAAACCTGTAGCTCAAACAAATACTGGAAGCATTCGATTGTGGTCCTGACACTCACAACGGTTTTATTCTCAAATCAGCGTAAGAAGAGTGCTCCATGTAACGCTTTTGTTTGCGGCAGGTGTGTTTGAACTGGTGTTGGCACCAATTTACAAAACACTACACGCCCAAAGGAAAAGCGGCTTTCTGGAGGCTACCACCCGTAGCTGACGGACCAGGGTTATAGATCCAGATTTCATACGGCCGCGCTACCAGCTTGGTAATATTTTTCCCGCTGGTCTGGTCATAGACCTCGACAGATCCGTGAGTCTCCTGTTGGGAAACAGAGGTTGGCGCAGGGTGGCAATACCAACGTTGTGGACATTTCTGAAAATCGTTATGCTCCCTCATCGATTTGGAAGTTAGGCCATAGATCATTTGATGGCGAGTATGGCGATCTCAGAGCAACGGAAACACTGGAAAACCTTTATCACGTGGGTCGTTATTGACAGAAACATAAAGACTCCGAAGTGGGATTATTACAAACACAAAAAAACCGCCTCGATGGGCGGTTTACTTTTTTCGGGGCGAACACGCCTGAAATGAAAATCTACGTTTCCTTCGATGGAGTTCAAGCACGGCTGCCCGAGAGCATGAGTAAAATAAGAGTAATATTATTCTAACAGATTGATTAATAAGGCCATCCACTCTGATGCTGCATCAAAGGCGTATGATTGGCGAATTCCAGTGGTGCGGTTGAAGACATCGGCTGCAGTGTATCGTAACCTGCCCGTGGCAAGAAGTTGAACCGGAGCAGGAAGACAGGTGGGGGAGACGGGACAGACAACATGAAGGCATGTGCGAAGGATCTGGTGGTGGAGCAACTGGCAGCGGCGCTGCAGGGCAAAGGCTGGCGCATGGCAACGGCGGAGTCCTGCACCGGCGGCTGGATCGCCAAGGCCTGCACCGATGTGGCCGGTAGCTCCGCCTGGTTCGACCGCGGCTACGTGACCTACAGCGATGGCGCCAAGACGGAGATGTTGGGCGTCCAGCCTGCGGCATTGCAGCAACACGGCGCGGTCAGTGAAACGGTCGCCCGCCAGATGGCGCAGGGGGCACTGCGCGCCGCGGGCGTGGCTACCGCTCTGGCGGTGACCGGCATCGCCGGACCTGACGGCGGTTCGCTGGAAAAGCCGGTGGGCACGGTGTGCTTTGCCTGGGCCATCGAAGGCCAGAGAACCGATGCGGAACGCATGCGTTTCCAGGGCGATCGCGAATCGGTCAGACGGCAGTCGGTGATGCATGCGCTGCAGGGTTTACTGCAGCGATTGGGCAGCTAATCTGCGACTCGATTGTCCATGGTCAGCGGAAAACGGCCGGTCGCCAGCCAGCGCTTGTTTTTTGCCCTGGTGCCCGATCGGCTGACCTGTGAGAAGATTGAAAGGCTGCACCAAGAGCTGAGCCTCGAGCGCCACATCCGCGGCCGTGCGATCCCGCCAAGCCAGTACCATGTGACCCTGGCGTTTCTCGGCAATCAAGCCATCGACCGGCTGCCGCGGCTGCTGGCCGTGGCCGCCGGCCTGGACATGCCCGCATGTACGGTTGCATTGGATTGCCTTGGCAGTTTCCGTCGCTCGGGTGTCGGCTGGCTGGGTGTGAGCAAGCCGCCGCCGGAACTGCTGGCATTCCAGACCCGGCTGGTGGCGGCACTCGAGCAGGCACAGATTGCGTTGGACCACAGGCCCTGGCAATTGCATCTCACGCTTTATCGGGATTTGAGAACGCCGCTTGGCAAGATAGTGTTCGATACGGTGAGCTGGCACCTGGAAAGCTTCTCCCTGGTGGAATCGATCAGCATCAAACAGGGCGTTGAATATCGCCCATTGGGGCGATGGAAGGCCGGGTTGGCGGGAATTGAACAGCGCGATGTGTAGGATTTTACCCCGCACATTCGCTACAGGCTGAAGCCCGGGTATCAGCTATGTCATAATTGATCCAATGATGGCGCCAGCGGGCGCCACGGATAAAAACACAGGAGAGGAAACACGTGGACGACAATAGAAAACAAGCGCTGGCGGCGGCTCTGACACAGATCGAACGCCAGTTTGGTAAAGGCTCCATCATGCGTCTCGGTGACGGCACGGCGGTCAAGGATGTTCAGGTCGTTTCCACTGGCTCACTGACGCTGGATCTGGCGCTGGGCATTGGCGGCCTGCCGCGTGGCCGCGTCATCGAAATCTATGGCCCGGAATCCAGCGGCAAGACGACCCTGGCGCTGCAGGTGATCGCGGAATGCCAAAAATTGGGTGGCACCACCGCGTTCATCGATGCCGAGCACGCAATGGACCCGCAATATGCGGAAAAATTGGGTGTCAAGGTTGAAGATCTGCTGGTATCTCAACCCGATACCGGCGAACAGGCACTGGAAATCACCGACATGCTGGTGCGTTCCGGCGCCATCGATATTGTCGTCATCGACTCGGTTGCGGCGCTGACGCCCAAAGCCGAAATCGAGGGTGACATGGGTGACTCGCACGTAGGCCTGCACGCCCGCCTGATGTCCCAGGCGCTGCGCAAGCTGACGGCCAATATCAACCGCTCCCGCTGCATGGTGATTTTCATCAACCAGATCCGCATGAAGATCGGCGTGATGTTTGGCAGCCCGGAAACCACCACCGGCGGCAACGCACTGAAATTCTATGCCTCCATCCGCCTGGATATTCGCCGCATTGGCGCATTGAAGAAAGGCGACGAAATCATCGGCAATCAGACCCGGGTCAAGGTGGTCAAAAACAAGATGGCGCCACCGTTCAAACAGGCTGAATTCGAAATTTTGTACGGCGAAGGGATTTCCCGTCAAGGTGAAATTATCGAGCTGGGCGTGAAATACAACATGATTGACAAGTCCGGGGCCTGGTACAGCTACAACGGCGATCGCATTGGCCAGGGCAAGGAAAATGTGCGTCAGTTCATGAAGGAAAATCCGGCCATGGCCGCCGAGATCGAAGCGCGCCTGCGCACCGAGCTTCTGCCCGGCAGCAGCGTTCCGGCGGCGGAAGAAGAGGTAGCAACGGACGAGGAAGTTGAATCCTGATCAAGCTGCTGCGGGGGAAACCGGCGATAATCGCCCAACGCCGATCGAAATGCGGGTCTTTGCGGAGCGCTTGCTGGCGCGCCGCGAATATGCGGTAGCCGAACTGCGGGCCCGGCTGTTGCGGAAATGGCCCGGGATAGATCAGATCGAGAAATCTGTCGCCGAACTCATTGCGGATCTGCAAGCCGACGGGGCCTTGTCGGATGAGCGCTTTGCCGAGGCCTTTGTCCGTTCCCGCCAGGCGCGCTGCCAGGGGCCGGCCAAAGTGCAGGCGGAATTGCGCCAGCGCCAGGTGCCTGAAGCCATCATCGCGAGCCAGCTTGAGCAGGTGCAAGAGGATTGGGCCGGCCTGGCCGCCACCTGGCTGGCGCGGCAACTGCACGGACCACTGGATTATGCCGCGCGGGCAAAATACTACCGCCGCCTGACAAACCGTGGCTTCAGCCACCAGCAGGCCATGGATGCGCTGGATCAGCAGCATTTTGTGCAAATTCTCGAGCCGTAATTAGGTAAACTCCGTAGTCGATCACAACTTCTGAGCAGGGCATTGAAGGTATGCAGACCACGGTCAAGACCACTGCGGAAATTCGCCAGGACTTCCTCGAGTACTTCAAGCGCAAACAGCACACCGTGGTGGCGTCCAGTTCGCTGGTGCCGGCCAATGATCCCACCTTGTTGTTCGCCAACGCCGGCATGGTGCAATTCAAGGATGTCTTCACCGGCGCGGAAAAGCGGCCTTATAACCGGGCGGTATCTTCCCAGCGCTGTGTCCGCGCCGGCGGCAAACACAACGACCTCGACCAGGTTGGCTACACCGCCCGCCACCATACCTTCTTCGAGATGCTGGGAAATTTCAGTTTTGGCGACTATTTCAAGCAGGATGCGATTCGTTATGCCTGGGAGTTGTTGACCGAGGTATTTGGCCTCGATGCCGAACGCTTGTGGGTGACGGTCTACCATACCGATGACGAAGCCTGGTCCATTTGGGCCGATGAAATCGGTGTCCCGCAAGCCCGAATCGTTCGCGTCGGCGACAAGCCCGGCGGGCGCGAGTTTGAAAGCGACAATTTTTGGGCCATGGGCGACACCGGGCCCTGCGGTCCGTGCACCGAGATCTTTTTCGATCATGGCCCGGATGTTGCCGGCGGGCCGCCTGGCTCGGCCGACGAGGATGGCGACCGCTACATCGAAATCTGGAATCTGGTGTTCATGCAATTCGACCGCGCGGCGGATGGAACCATGACGCCGTTACCCAAGCCCTGTGTCGATACCGGCATGGGCCTGGAGCGGATTGCAGCGGTGCTGCAGGGCGTGCACAGCAATTATGAGATCGATCTGTTCCGCGAACTGGTCCGGGCCGCGGCGGAGTTGACCCACACGCAGGATCTCCACAACAAATCGCTCAACGTCATCGCCGACCATATCCGCGCCTGCGCATTCCTGATCGCAGACGGGGTTGTGCCCGCACGCGATGGGCGTGGCTACGTACTGCGCCGAATTATCCGGCGTGCAATCCGCCACGGGTATCAACTGGGCCAGCACGGTGCATTTTTCAGCCGCATGGTGCAGCCTTTGGTCAATCTGATGGGCGATGCCTACCCGGAACTGCGGCAGCGTCAAACTCAGATCGAGGCGACCTTGCTGGAGGAGGAGGAACGGTTTTCCCGCACCCTGGACGCGGGTATGGGTATTCTGCAGCAGGTGATGGCCAAGGCCAAGGGTGAAATCGATGGCAGCACCGCGTTCCTGCTTTACGATACCTACGGGTTTCCGCTGGATCTGACCCAGGACATCGCCCGCGAACAGGGTCTGGGTGTCGACCTCGCTGGCTTCGACGCGGAAATGGCCCGGCAGCAGGAACGGGGCCGATCCTCCAGCCAGTTTGCCCAGCAGTCACAAATCTCAGCGGAAATCATCGCCCGATTGCCGCAGACCGAATTTCTCGGTTACGAGCAGGTGGCAACAACAGGGGCGCGCGTTGCGGCGATCGTGGTCGATGGCGAATTGAGCGACCCATTGGAAGCAGGCCAGCAAGCCATGGTGTTCCTGGATCGCACCCCGTTTTACGCGGAGTCCGGCGGCCAGGTCGGCGACACCGGCACGCTCACAGGCGATGGCTTTGAATTCGCGGTCGAAGATACGATCAAGGTGGCAGGTGTATTTTTCGGGCATTTGGGGAAACTGAAATCGGGCCGCATGGCCAGCGGGGATATGGTGGCCGCGACGGTGGATGCCGCCCGGCGCCAGGCCATCGTGTTGCACCATTCCGCTACTCACCTGATGCACGCGGCGCTTAAACAGGTTTTGGGCAAACATGTCGAACAACGCGGCTCATTGGTCGCGCCGGATCATTTGCGTTTCGACTTTACCCATCCGCGCGCGGTGAGCACGGAAGAGATTCAACAGATCGAGCGTTTGGTCAACCAGGAAATTCGCCGTAATCCGGCGTCAACCGTCGAAGTCATGGACTTTGACCAGGCCCTGAAAACCGGCGCCACAGCCCTGTTCGGCGAAAAATACGGCGACCGCGTGCGGGTCTTGCAATTGGGCGATTTCTCCATTGAATTGTGCGGAGGAACCCATGTTGGCCGGGTCGGTGACATCGGCCAGTTCAAGATCATCGAGGAGTCGGCGATCGCGGCCGGCGTACGCCGCATCGTGGCGGTGGCCGGAGCCGCCGCAGTCGATTGGATACAGCACATGGAAAGCCGCTTCCGCCAGGTGGCGGGCATACTCAAAGTGGCTCCGGAGGCCGTGGATGAGCGCGTGCAGCAATTGCTGGAGCGTACCCGTGCACTGGAAAAGGATCTCGATGAGCTGAAAGCACGGGTGGCCAATGCCAGTGGAGATGAACTCGCGGGTCAGGCCGTCGATGTCGGCGGAGTGAAAGTGCTGGCTGCCAGCATCGAAGGCATCGATGCCCAGGCGCTGCGCAGCACGGTCGATCGCTTGAAAGATCAGTTGGGAAGCTCGGTGGTGGTCATTGCCAGCACGGAAGACGGCAAGGTTCGAATTGCCGCTGGCGTCAGCAAAGACCTGATAACTCGGATTCAGGCGGGCAATCTGGTAAACTCCGTGGCGCAACAGGTCGGAGGTAAGGGAGGCGGACGTGCGGATTTCGCCCAGGCAGGCGGAAACCAACCGGAAAACCTGGAAAAGGCCTTATCCTCCGTTGCGGCTTGGGTCGGTGAAAATATCTAGTGTTCGTGTTTTGCCCGGAAGGAGAAACGGCGCAATACTGGCACAGATAGGCTATGTATTTGCTTTCTAATCGTCTCGCGATGGTTTGATAAAAGCGAAAGAGATTATAATTAACGGATACAAGAAGTATCCGAAACCATAGGAAGGTTGACATGCTGATTTTGACAAGACGGATCGGGGAGAAACTTGTCATCGGTGATAACGTCACTGTTACAGTATTGGGCGTAAAAGGTAATCAGATTCGTATCGGAATTGAGGCTCCGCCTGAAGTCCAGGTACACCGGGAAGAAATCTACCAGCGAATTCTTAAAGAACGTTCCGAAGGCACCGCAAACGCCAAAGATCTTTGATTTCGGAAAATTCTTTACCCGGATAATTGAAGCAAGTATTCTTGCGCCGCATCGGAATGCGGAAAGCGCAAGTCTTTTGCTTTGCGCTTGCAATGAAGTCAAAATTTACGGAGAGATGGCCGAGTGGCTGAAGGCGCTCCCCTGCTAAGGGAGTATGGGTTCAAAAAGCCCATCGAGGGTTCGAATCCCTCTCTCTCCGCCAATATATGATGTAAGCAATTGAAATATAGCCTCTTTAATTGGAGGCTTTGTTTTGTTACCACCACTGTACCCACTAAAGCATATCCATGCTTTTGTACTGATTTCCTACAAAGAATTGTCCGGAATCGCCTCAGATCAGGTCTCGATTACTACAATTCAATGAAATCGCGTAGATCCATGCAGATTCTTTTCTAAAATTTGGTCCCGCCTGCAGGGTACCATCTGTTGATAGTGTCCTAATCCTGCACCTTTAGGACAGTACCGATCTGTTTGATACGTTGAGTTGCTCATTAGAAGATGATAATGTAAAGCTTGTAGTGTTTTCTGGCCAATCTCAAAAAGCAATCTCGTATACTACCGACTTCAAGACCGGTATGGAACAATGAAATGTCTCTGTGTATATACCACGGATCCATACTCCAACACCGATCTCTCGATTAGCGAAGCGGAAAGGCCGCTCGAGTCTCTCCTCTTTCTGCCTTTCGGGATCTCTTACATCGCGACCTCCCTCAAACATGCCGGTCATACGGTGCGTCTTGTCGCTCTCCTGGACCTGCCGGAGGCTGTGGAGCGAATGCGCGAGGAGCTCGAAGTTTTCGATCCGCAGCTGGTCTGCTTTACCGCCGTCTCGTCCAAATTCCGCTCAGTCAAGAGGTTGGCTCGTCTGACGCGGGAGATTGCGCCCCAGGCCTACATCCTCCTCGGCGGTCATCACGCCACCCTGGCGCCGCAGACCGCCGTCGCCGAAGATTGTTTCGATGGTGTTTGCGTCGGCGAGGGGGAACAGGCAGTGGTGGAGGTGGCGGACCGTCTTGTCAGGGGAGAGCGCCCCTCCGGTATTCAGAACCTCTGGTTCCGTACTCCACAGGGCGTCGAAAGGAATCCCCAGCGCCCTTTCGCCGAGGATATCGACTCGATCCCGCTCATCGACCGTAGCCTGTGGGACGAGTGGGTGGAGAAGCGACGCTCCCCGTCCTTGCTGCTGGGCCGAGGATGTCCTTTCAAGTGTACCTACTGCTCCAACCACGCACTGGCGAAGGTGGCGGCAGGAAAGTTCGTGAGGTTTCGATCGCCCGAGAATGTGGTCAAGGAGTTGAATTACATCGACGAACTCTACGAAGACGTCGAGACCGTTTATCTCGAAGTGGAAACCTTCAGTGCCAACGCCCGCTATGCATACGCCCTGTGCGAGGCTCTCGAGGAGTTCAACCGCAAGCGCAGCCGTCCCCTGAAGTTCGGCATCAACATGAATGTTTATCGCCGGGTTCTGAAAGATCACGAGATGTTCGAGCGCATGCGACGGGCTGGGTTCAGCTTCATTAACGTCGGCCTCGAGTCCGGATCGGAAAGGATTCGTATGGACGTCCTGCGTCGGCCGAAGTACTCGAACGACGAATTCGTTGAGTTTTGCGACCTGGTAAAGCAGCATGATATGGCCGTCAATGTCTACATCCTCTTTGGTCTGCCAGAAGAGACCGCCAAAGAGGCAAACGAGACGATCGACGTCCTCAAGCGGGCCCAGCCCACGTCTCTGCTCCCGTCCGTCTTCTTCCCGTATCCCGGAACCGATCTTTACAACCGCGTTGTAGAAATGGGACTCATCGACGAGCGATCCTTCTTCGAGACTTTCGACGGCAACCAGGAGAGATTTCAGGCCCGTATCGATTATCCTGGCCTGAGCCGGCGACACATCAGGTGGCTCCTTATTACCCTGCACTCTCGGGTCTACGCCGGCCACTGGCCCTGGCGCCGACACCTATCCATGATGGTGTTCGCAATACTCTACATCTATCCGCGCTTGCGCCTGGTGAAGCGCGCCCTTCTGGAAACTCCGGTGTCGGAGGCGATCAAGCACGGCTTCGCATTCATCCACCGGCTGTTGAAATCTGCTTCGGGTTCGACGGCTTCCGGGCCCTCTGCAGCCTAAGATCGAGTCCGTCCCGCGCCATGCTCAACCCGGGCGCGCAAATCGTCTGACAGCACAAAAAATGCAGTTACGATCCGTTTACGATAAATTTTCTGGTTGTTACCGGTAAGACCGTGGAGCAGATCTGGCACCTGAGGCGCGGGTTCCAGCGTTTACGCACGCGCGGCGCGATAGGCACAAACGAAAACAGCGGGCCGTGGAAAGCCCGCTGGGTCAACAACTGGGGCGTTGGAGTGCCGAAGGGGAGACTCGAACTCCCATGGGGTTTCCCCCGCCACCCCCTCAAGATGGTGTGTCTGGCGCATAAGCCTTTTAAACCACCTTTTTCACTAACCGCCACATTATGGACTGCTGAATCGGCAGTCAATGGCCTGATGGTCGGAGAGAATTCTCCGCGCCTTGTGGTTTATTCGGTTGTGCCTCAGTCCGAGGGGTGTCGCTTTGAAATACGAGGTTGCAGATGCGGCCGGCCGGCTACATTGCCATTTGCAAGGGAAACAGTATCGAATTCTGCGGCTTCGACGCATTCATCGACGAGTTCTTTATTCGCGCTGAGTCTCGTGGCAAAGGCCCGAGAGCCAAAGTGCTCGAATTGGCAAAAGCCGAGGCGTAAACGTTGGGAATACGAGCCTTGCATCTGGAAGTTGCGAAATCCAACCGCAAGGCCCGATATTTTTATGCGGCTGCAGGGTTTGTGGCCCGAGACGAGTACTCGCCGATGTCGGCCGATCTCGGATAGCCCCTCCCCGATCGCTCGGAGCTATCCCCGTGTCCCGGTATCTTCTTGCCAGCGCGGCTCTCAACGCATCGCTGTCAAGCCGTGAACAGCCTTACCAAGAGTGGACCCGGCCGGGAACAACGGTATGTTTGCCCAAATCGGACCGAGCTACCTGGTTGTCCCTCTGAAGGATAGTTCTTACCGGCATCGGTAAATTTTACAAGCAACGATCCTTTTGGGTGCTGCGACGGCATCGAAAAATGGCGTAGTCACGGCGTTGGCCGGGGCGATTTGCCACTGGCACAGTATGTGCATCGTCAAGTTCAGTTTCTGCTACCGGAGAATCTGAGATGGCTACCCACGATGCAAATCGACGGCTTTTTCTGCACCAGTTGTTGATGTCAGGCTATACGCTTGCCGCAACGGCGTTCATTGCCGCTTGCAGCAAGGGAGACAATGGCTCGTCACGAGCCGCCGGCCTGCAGCCAGCTGAGCAGAACAGCCCGCAGCCGCCAGCAAAGGATTCGTCCGCCAATTCCAAGGCTATCGGGGCCGGTACGAAGGTGAGCCAGCAAGCCGCCAACTACCAGGATGAACCCAAGGGCAATCGAAGTTGCGCAAACTGTCTGCATTTCATGCCTGATACCGCTAGCTGCGAGCTGGTGGAAGGCCAGATCAGCCCGCACGGCTGGTGCATCCTTTGGGTTGAAAAGACGTGAATCAGCCGGACCGGCATACCTGAAACATCGACATGATCGGCGCTGCAAGTCCATCATAAAACGTCAAGGAGAGAGCGATGAAACATCTACTTATTACTATTATTCTTGCTCTGTGTGCTAATGCCTCATGGGCGACCGACGTGGGGCTCTCGATTACCATGGGAGACCCCGGTTTTTACGGCCGCATCGATATTGGCGACCTGGCGCCGCCGCGGGTGGTATACCGGGAACCCGTTATCGTCGAACAAGTGGTTGTCGTCCCGGATCCCATTTATCTCCACGTTCCCTCCGGTCATGCCAGGCATTGGAAAAAGCATTGCCACGAGTATCACGCCTGTGGGCGACCCGTCTATCTTGTGGACGACGGTTGGTATGAAAACGTTTACGTCCCCCATTACCGGAAACAGCATAGCCACAAGGGTGGACATCACGGCCATAAAGGCAAACACCACGGCCGCCGGCGTGAGCACTGAACGGCGCGGGTTCCGGAGCAGCTATGAAGTAATTGTCTGTTTTATTGATTCTTTCAACCGGTCTTTTTGCCGGTTTTGCGATGACCCAGAGTACTGACCCAGAGTACTAAAGGCCAGAGTACCAGAGGTGCGATGATCTACAGCGCCTGAACCTGGGGCAGTGGAAAAGTCGGCCATTCGGCAACCGGTTGAAGGAGATTTACAGCCGGATCTTTCAGTACTGGAATTGAGGTCGATCGCGGATTTGCCACGCGTGCATGCTCGCGGGATCTGATCACGCCTTCGCCTCAGGCCTGCGCGGGTTGACACACTGGCCAGAACAGCTTACCCGAGCGGAGACGCAGTGCCGCGCCGATTCTTTCCGGTGGCGTCTGACCGAATCAACATGCAAGGGCCAAAAAAAAGCGGCCGGACGTAGCCCGGCCGCTGGCGGCTTTCAACAGGGCGCTGAGACAGGCACATCGTCAAGCCGCAATCGACGTACCCCGGGGGATTCAGCTATTCCGGGTTCTGATCGTCAGGCGGTCACTGACGGATCTGGCGCCTTCCGTATTTTGGGCAATGCGGACTGCCAGTTCTTTTTCCTCTTCCGAATCGACCTTGCCTGAAAGGGTTACCGCGCCATTGTCGGTGTCGACATTGATAGCCAGGCCGCTGGTATTCTCATTCAGCAACAGCTTGGTTTTGACTTTGGCGGTCAATGTGGCATCCCGAACCGTGCGCTGGAAACTCCGGTGCTCTTCGTTTTCCGCTGACTCGTACCCGCTATGCGCTTTGGACCTGTCCACAGTAAGGTTATTCTCAACCTGATTCACCCCTTCGATGGACTTGGCGATCTCACCCGCAAGATCGCGATCGATGTCTGATGCGACCGCGCCATTGAGGGAGGCAACGCCGTTCTTCACGTCGGTTTCGATCGCAAACGAGTTGAGATGCTCGTTGAACAGCAATGTGGCTTCCAGCTTTCCTTTCAGCCAGGCGTCGTGCACGGAAGCTTGCATTTGTTGCGTCTTATCCGCCAAGGACGGGCTGCTTGTCGATTCGGCATATGCCGGGAGCAGGCCGATGACTGAGATCAGCGCCGTCACGCCGGCGATCGTTACAAAAGTACGTTTCATGTTCATTTCGAACTCCTTTAGCTGTTTGCAAAGAGCGCGGGGTGACATGAAATTGGAAACCATCGCCACCCAACGCACACACAGAGATGCAATCAATGTGCCACATGACTGAAGTTGTTGCCCCAGGCGGTACGACGGCCATCGCAACACTTCCTGTTCCCGGTAATTCTTACCGAAGGTGGTAATTTTTTCAGATCGTTCCAGCGTTCAATCAGTCTGGTGAGCGTTCTTCCCTTTGCGGCTCCAGAGTGAAATGAAAACTGGCTCCTTTTCCCGGGTTTCCCTTGGCCCAGATACGCCCGTCGTGGCGGCTGACGACGCGCGCGACTATGGCCAGACCCAAACCGATACCGTCTGCAATCCTGCTTTGGTGAAGGCGTTGAAATGCGGAAAACATCCGATCGGCTGATGCCTGATCGAAACCGATGCCGTTGTCGGTGATGCTGTAGGCGGTCACACTGCCCGAACTTTCAAAGCCGACAACAACGCGGCGGTTCTTTTTTTGGCGAGTGTATTTGAGCGCGTTGCCCAGCAAGTTCGTAAGCAAGATCTTGACCAGCCGTTCATCCGCTTCAACGTCTGGCAGATCACCCAGTTCAAAAAGGACCGGAGGTGCGGGTTCATTGACCTCGAGTTCCTCAAACACCTCCTTGGTGAGTTGGTGCATGTTCAGCCGCTCGCGTTGGAACGTCGCATGCGCCACGGTGGACAGGCCCAGCATGCGCTCGAGGATTTCCGCCATATGCCTTACCGCCTGTGAAATGCGTTGCAATGTATTGGCGGCTTCCGGCGGCAAGACCCGCTGCGTTTTGGATTTCGAGCAACTGAGCATTCACCGCGATGGCGTTGAGTGGGTTGCGCAGGTCATGGGCGACTGAATCGCTGATGGTCTGCAAGTCCGAGGTGCGGTTGGCGATTTCCTGCTCGAGATGACGATTCAGCTCGGCCAGCCCATGCTCCGCCTTTTCAGCCGCGCGGGCGCGGGTATGCGCACGCCAGTTTTCGAATGTGAGCGTGCCCATCAATACGGCAATGATCAGGCCCAGTAACAGGATCATGTCGATGGCGGGTGTTTTGAAGCTCTCTGCCAACTCAGAATCCGGGGTGTGCACGACTTTCCACAGGGAATTCAGGGAAGATTTGATCATTCCTTGTCGCGTCCAGTCTGCCGGGATGTTTTCAGCGGCTTCACCCCGGCTGAACAGAAGGACGTTCCTCCAGTAAACGCGCACCGCGTATCCGGGCGACTCGTCCCTCAGCAGGTTATGAAGACACTTTTGTGCATCCACTACAGCAATAAGTCTCCCGCTGCCGGGGATACGGTCTTCGACCAGATAGATTTCAAAATAGGGATTTCCTTGACGATCCAGAAACGGTCCAGCCATGGTGCTGCGGCTGAGCTGCCGCGCTTGGATCAATAAGCCCTTATAGGCGTTCCACTCGCTGTCGTCGGGGCGAAAGTCGAAGTTCGGGTTTTCGGCGGTACGGGCAAATCGCACATTGTTGCTTGGGTCATCCCAGAGAAGCGTGGTCACGCCCTCGATTTTCGCTATTTCGATATCGGCATCCGATGTCCACATATTGCGCGGAAGCTGACCATAAGTGGCCCAAAATGTCTGTGCGCCGTCCAGCGCCGCGAACATGCGTTCCACATTGCGGATCAGTTGACTGCGGGTGGCGTAGGACTCGGACTCTATGATCCGGGAAATCTGATTGTTGTTGTATTCTGTGAGCGAGTTCCATACCCGCACCGTGCCCGTGGCTACGATGACAGTGACCAGCATCGACAGCATCAAACGAATGATCATGATACGAGGGCGCTCACAGCTCGTTCATCGGTTTCGCACCATCGGGGCGCACCACGGCTTGACACGGGCGGACCGGGCGCAGAGCATGTATTGCCCTGAATGCCTGTGCGTCGCACAGGACTGTTCCCCGAGTACATCGCAATGGCGCATATTTTGATTGTCGACGACGAAGAGAGCTTTGCCACCGGCATCGCCGAGTATTTGCGGCTGCAGGGGCATACTGCCGCGACGAGTTCCACACTGGCTCAAGCGCGGAAAGAGCTGGCGGAAACCCCGCCGGCCGTGGTTTTGCTGGATCTGATGCTTTCAGATGGCAGCGGTCTGGAATTGCTGGACGCATTTGAAAAAAATCCGCCGCAAAAAATCATCATCATTACCGGGCATTCCGGAGTCAAGTCCATCATTGGCGCCATGGTGGGAGATGGTGTCATATATATGAAGAAACCCATAGAGCCACGAGACCTTTTGGGTATCATCAACACGCTGAAAGGCGATGGCGCAAATAAGCAGGAGATGCAACCCGGCTTCGGGCATTTCGGGCTTCTGCTGGGCGAAAGCGAGGTGATGCAATCCCTATACAAGACCATTCGCCAGGTGGCGGGCACCGACAGCACCGTATTTATCCAGGGAGAGAGTGGAACGGGCAAGGAACTCGTCGCAGAAGCCATTCACAAGCTCAGCGAGCGAAAGGGCAAGTTCATGCCGGTCAATTGCGGCGGTCTGATGAAGGATCTGGTTTCCAGCCAATTGTTCGGGCATGAAAAAGGCAGCTTCACCGGTGCGGACCAGCGTCACGCGGGCTTTTTCGAACGCGCCGACAACGGCACTTTGTTTCTCGATGAAATTACCGAGATGCCGTTGGCAATGCAGCCCCATTTGCTGCGCGTACTTGAAACCGGCAGCGTGCTTCGCTTGGGTTCGGAAAAAGAGATCCCAGTGAACACTCGCCTGTTGGCCGCCACAAACCGCGATCCGGCAAAGGCTGTGCAGGAGGGTACGCTGCGTGAAGACCTGTATTTCCGGCTGCGGGTATTTCCGCTGGAGCTGCCGCCGTTGCGCAACCGCAAAGGTGACGTCACACTGCTGGCGGAACATTTTTTATCCGAACTGAACCAGGAAAACGAAACGCAGAAGTGTTTCGCCCCGGACGCGCCGCAAAAACTGGAACGCCATACTTGGCCCGGTAACGTGCGCGAGCTGAAACACACCATTCACCGCGCTTTCATCCTGGCCGAAGGAGACCTGGTGAGTGTGCCGGAGAGCTTCGACGAAGACCTCCCGGGTCAGGTCGAGGGCTTGCGCGTGGGCCGGTCCATAGCCGATGTGGAAAAGGATCTGATTCTTTCCACATTGGCGCATTTCGATGGGGACAAGAATGCAGCGGCGGCAACTCTGGGCGTCAGCCTCAAAACGCTGTATAACCGCCTGAAATCCTATGGGGATAGTGGCGCAGGTAACTGAGCTTGGTATCTTTTTGATGAATTTGGCTTGCGTTAGATCATCGATTGGCTTCTGCCAGGGCTGAAAACCGGTGAAATTACCCGGCGTCTGCCATGGCAATAGTTACCAGTCTTGGTAAAAGTTTCAAGCGGAAGCGGCCATTTTCTCCCGGCCGATAACCCGGAACGCCTGCGACAGGCGTTGCGCAATGGTTTGATCTGTTTGGCACGTTAACTGCTTTACCTTTCCCACAGCCGGCAATTAGAAAGGATATATAAACCGGCAAAATCGACTTTTGGGAGGTAACAGCATGCTTTCCTGGGCGTTCGCCTTTCTTGTACTTGCAGTGATTGCGGGTGTACTGGGTTTTACCAATATTGCCGGCGCTGCGGCAGGAATTGCGAGAATCCTGTTTGTGCTGTTCATCGTACTTTTGGTGCTCAGTGCGATCGTGAGGGCGCGGCGTGGCCGTCCCCGATTTTGAGCTTTGGAGGGCGAACGACCGCTCAATTGACGGTTCAATTCAGTGGGACTACCATGAAACGCGTTCGTGCACTTTTTGCTTGGTCGCCCGCTGTTAACAAGTCTTAATATTGCAGAAGCCGGTCACAACCGCCGGCATCGTGAGGTTCAATTGAATGCACGGGATAACCCGGAGGAGAAGAAAGTGTTCAAGAAAACCATAGCCATTTTATTGTCCTGCAGCATGATATTTGCCGGCCTGACAAGCAGCGTATCGGCGGCTGTCATGGGAACGCAACAAGCCATGGCGATGGAGGCCCGGCAAGCCCAGATCAGCAAGATACAGACAAGCTTGGCGCGTGATGATGTGCAAAAGGCCATGATTAGGCTCGGCGTGGATCCCGCTGAAGCCGCGATGCGCGTAGCCTCGCTGAGCGATCAGGAGTTGGCAAGCCTCGACCGCCAGATCGATAACCTGCCGGCGGGTGGTGGCGTGCTGGTTTTGATAGGTGCGGTATTCGTGGTATTGATCATCCTGGAACTGACCGGGATTATTGATATTTTCAAAGGCGCCTGAGTCGAGGGCGAGTTGCGGCATGGGGGGTTTCCCTCGCGGCTCGTTTACCGCGCTGGCTGCGTTGTTGCTGGCTGCATGCTCGATCAACCCACCGCTGCAACTGTCGGAATTCGCCCAGGGCGAGCCGGCTTCGCTTGCTGCCATTGTGCCGTTCTATCCGCAAACGGATTTCCAGTGTGGGCCTGCGGCGCTGGCGGGCATACTCGGGGCCACCGGCATAGTAACCAGCCCCGATGTTCTCTCCCCGCAGGTTTACCTGCCCGAGCGGCACGGCAGTCTTCAAGTGGAACTGTTGGCCGCTACGCGCAGGGCCGGCCGGGTGCCTTATGTGATTGATGACGATCCAGGCTCCCTGATTGCCCAAATCGAGGCCGGCCGGCCGGTATTGGTGCTGCAGAACCTGCTCACGCCGCATTTCCCCAAGTGGCATTACGCGGTGCTGACAGGCTTTGACCCGTCCCGCAATCGAGTGCGCCTCAACAGCGGCGTCAAAGAAGGTTTGGAAATGAGAGGGCCAAAATTCCTTCGCACCTGGGATTGGGCGGACCGCTGGGCGATGGTGGCTTTACGTCCCGGCGAATTGCCGGCGAAGGCCGAGCCGAGAGCCTATGCCGAGGCTGTGGCCAACTTTGAAGCCGTCGCCGGCGTTGCCGCTGCGGCCCCCGCGTGGCAGGCGGCAATGAGCCGCTGGCCAACAGACCCGCACCCATACCTCGCGTTGGGCAACCAGGCATACGCAAGCGGTGACCTGGCCGGCGCCGTCGAACACTACCGGCACGGCCTGGATCTGGACAACGGAAACCCGAGCCTGAGCAACAATCTGGCCTCGGTGTTAGGCGAATTGGGCTGTGCGCGCGCAGGTGAAGCAGTGCTGCGTCCAGCAGCGGAGCGCTATGACCAGGACCCAACTTGGATGCCGGTGATCGATAAGACTCGTTCCGAACTTGAAGCGCAACAGGGCCGGGATCCCGACACCTGCCTGGTTTATACCTCCGGGCAATCCCCGGTGTCCCACCAGCTTCGACAATAATGCTCTGCCTTTTGCCGTCTGACTTACAGGTATCTAACGACCAGATAGACTAGCCTGCATGTTGCACCAGTTCTCTACTGCGGCGGTCCAGGGGCACGCCCTGTCTGGCTTTCACTCGGTCAGAGTGCTCGACATAGTGTCGACTATGCCTGCGCGCTCTTCGGTCGCGAAAGCCAGCCATGACGTACCCCTAAATCGTCTCGCTACGAGAACTGGTGCAACATGCAGGCTAGAAGCGCGACGCACAGAATGATCGCCGGAAGAGCGAGTCGTAAGATTCTTTTGAAGCGGTCAATTGCCTGTCTTTGCAGCGCAATCGATTGGTCCACTTGCTGTCTGGACTTGTCCATCTGTTCCCGCACAATGGCCAGATGTTCTTCCTGTCGTTGCAGAGATGTTCGTTGATTGTCACGAATCTCGGTCAGGAGTTCGAGCCAGTCGTCTTTCCGCTTCATCGCACTGGCCCCGATTTGACCTCATGGACAGGGGCAAGAAGCTACGCCGGTTGCGCAAGGCGTTCTACTGGTGGTCCTCGAACGGTTGCAGAAGGTAATGGCCTGAGACGCCATTGACGGTGACGTCGACCACAGCTTCGCTGGCGCTGGGGAAGTCCACGCTGATCTGTCCCACTTTTTGTTCTTGCAGCAGGTCGTGTTGCCAGGGGCCATTGCTCAGCGGTGGCCCGGTGAACTGGTACGTGTCGGCGTGGGCCGAATCCGCGTCCAGCATGGTGCCCACAAACAGGTACCACACGGGCTGGCCTTCTGCATCGTAGGTGTACCAGGTGCCGAAAAAGACATCGCCTTTTTGACTGAACTGGAAGCCGTGTCCGGCCTGCGCCGGGTTCCACCAGTGTCCGGAATGGGGACCATTGGGGTGTCGGTCGAACTGCTGGATGGCCAGATCGCCCTGGAAATTTCCTCTTTCCGCGCCAAAGCCATAGTGAAAGGCGCCGTGATCCCGGCCGAGGAACGCAATTGTGGCCTGGCCGATTACACGTTCCTGGACCTGGGTGGGGTCGAAGTTCTGGTCATATCCCGGCCCGAATGGCGGTCCTGTCACATCGCGCAGCACCCCTTTGGCGCGGGTACCTTCGAGCTGGCCGGTAAAGGTCACCCACAAGGGTTCGCCGATCGTGTCGTACAGGTACCAGGGGCCGAAGATCACGGTATTGTTGAAGCGGTTGATATCCATGCCCTGGCCGTCGGTGGCGGGATCCCACCACATGCCTTCGGTCACATCCAGGGGCTGGCTGCAATCGAATGGCGCGTACGGCAGCGTGTCGGGCAACACCTGCACTTCGGTGGTATACGATTCGGTGAGCAGGCCGAAGCCGGCCACGCTCCTGCTGTCGTAACGGACCTCGACCATGCGCGCCGTCCAGCCGCTTGCCGGAATGTCTGGCGGCGCCACATACTCACCGTTGCCGTCTTTTGCCAGGTGGGTGTTGGTCCAGGCCTTGCCGATCGATTCGAGCCGGAAATCGCGCGCCGCTGGATTGTGGGCCTGCCACAGCAATACGCTTTCCTCGTGGCCGTCCGTATGGACGCGCAGCGTGCCGTCCGCATCGGTGCTCCAGGATATGTGGTGCCCCGGGTCTTCGTCATGGAGCGCGTCCAGGACCCATTCCAGACCATCGACAAGGGCGTCCGAACTTTGTTTGTGGTCGGTGTTCGGCGCCATGCGTAATTGTTTCGGATCAGGCAGGCCGGAGAAATAAAAACGGCTGGAATCGCTGGTAAAGAATTGATCGCCGGTGGAATTGAGCACCAGCTTGGGCATGGTGTAGCGGTCCTTGTAGGTATTCGGATCGATCAGTTCCAGCAGGATTTGGGCGCTGTCCTGCTCCAGCCGGCAGGGCAGGTTGGCCTCGACGTAATTCACCGTGGCCGGGGCGAAAAAGCCATAGCTGGCATAGTGGTGTTCCAACTGCTCGACCAGGTCGTTGACTTCGATCGAGGCCGGCATGAAGGCCTTGACACGGTCATCGACAGCCGCGGTCAGCCAGGTGGCCCAGCCGCGCTTGGAACCGCCGGTGACGACGAAACTCTTGACCTTGAAATCATATTTGTCCTGGATGAATGCCTGCACTGCATCCATCGCCTTGACCGCTGCCTTGGTCATCGGCGCCAGTGCCGGCCAGCTCGGGTCACCAGAATCGAAAAACCGGTCAATGCTGTAGCCGAGCAACGCATCCTCGGAACGTTCCCGGCCCGGCTCGGCATTGAAGAAATAGGGTTGATTGGGCACCTGCCGCAATTCGACGATGATCGCGTTGGCCAGTACCGCGAGCGCACCGCCATAGTCGCTGCCGCTGCGTGCGAGTTCGCCGCGGTTGCTGCCGCCGCTGATGACCAGAATTGCGGTGGAGTCGGTGCCGCCGATCGAGCCCAGGCGGATCGCGTCAGGCACGTAAAGAATCAGTTCGTGCTGCCACAGGTCGCAGGCATCCAGCCAGCTATCTTGCATGCGGCGCGCGCAGTCGACGTCGTCATCACCGCGCCAACGCTGCGAAGTCAATTTCAGTAGATCCGTGGTCCAGCCGATACCGGGATCAGAATCGTATTTCTCGAAGGCAAAGGCGCCATCGTCCAGGGCCACGTAGGCGTCCAGCGCCGTCTGCCCCAGGGCGGCGGTGCTGGCCAACAACAGTAACAGTGCTGCAATTAAACGTCGCATCTCAGATCGTCCGTAATCAATGGGTTCCAATTTACCCTATCCGGTGCAAATTGGCTGCACCTCCTTGCACCCCATGCGTCCATCCGGCACAATGCCGGTCCCGCAGCATCCGGCTTTGACCACAATGTTGCGGAGCCGTTTCATGGTGGTCCCTGTCTGTCCCCTCGCGACGAAACGCTGTGAACCCCGTCAGGCCCGGAAGGGAGCAGCGGCAATAGCGAACTCGGGCGCCGGGGTGTGGCGGGCAGGGGCCGCCACCATATGAGACTTTGCTGTCTGTTATAGTGAGCATCAGTGAATAGCGCTTATCCCCAATCCCCAATGCTGAATCCAAAGGCATGAGCTATCAGGTACTGGCGCGCAAATGGCGCCCCAAGACATTCCAACAACTGGTGGGCCAGGAGCATGTGGTTCAGGCCCTGGTCAACGGGCTCGATCAGGACCGTGTCCACCATGCATTCCTGTTCACCGGCACCCGCGGTGTCGGCAAAACGACCATTGCCCGCATTCTGGCCAAGTGCCTGAACTGTGAGCGCGGCATTTCATCTCAGCCCTGTGGTGAATGCGCAAGCTGTGTCGATATCGATGAAGGCCGTTTTGTGGACATGCTGGAGATCGATGCGGCTTCCCGTACCAAGGTCGATGACACCCGTGACCTGCTGGATTCCGTGCAGTACACGCCCAGCCGCGGGCGCTTCAAGGTATACATCATTGACGAAGTGCATATGCTGTCGAACAGCAGTTTCAATGCCTTGCTCAAGACCCTTGAAGAACCGCCGCCGCATGTCAAGTTCGTGCTGGCGACGACCGACCCGGAGAGAATTCCCGTCACCATTTTGTCGCGTTGCCTGCAGTTCAATCTGAAGCGTTTGCTGCCCGATCAGATTCAGGGCTATCTGCAGCAGATCGTCACCTCCGAAGGCATTGACACGGAGCCGGAAGCATTGAGCAAGCTCGCGCGCGCGGCCGATGGCAGCATGCGCGATGGCTTGAGCCTGCTGGACCAGGCCATTGCCTTCGGCGGTGGCAGTTTGTCGGCCGAGCATGTCAGGCAGATGCTGGGACTCGTTGACCACGGCCATATTGCAGCGATGATTTCAGCGCTGGCAGCCGGAGATGCGGGCGCGCTGCTGTCGTTGGTGGAAGAACTGGTCGCGCAGTCGCGTGACATGGAAAATGTGCTGGTCAGCCTGGCCGAATCACTGCACCGCATCTGCCTGGTGCAATGTGTTCCCGGATACATGGACGCGGAAAGGAGTGACTGGGAAGATATTGCTGCGTTGGCAGCCACGCTGACAGCGGAAGACGCGCAGCTTTATTATCAGATCGCCATTAAAGGCCGCGCGGAACTGGGCATCGCCCCCGATCCGCGCACCGGGATCGAGATGACCTTGCTGAGAATGCTGGCGTTCCGCCCGGTAGACTCCAGCAGCGCTGCACCGGCAGGCGCCGGTGCAAAAGCACTGGCCGGCAAGGTTGGCCGCAAGGCCGCGAGAGCCGCCGCAGCGAGTGCGTCTGCACCTGCTCCTGCCGCGCCCAAGCTCACTGCTCCGGCAACTGAACAAGCACCGCAACCGGTGCTGCAACGCGGCGCGGCTGGCGCGGAACAGCCGCCGCTGCGGGCAGATTCTTCGGTCGATGCAACGGATGCGGACTGGATATCCCTGGCCCGCAAGCTGAACCTCAACGGCTCGGTGCGCGAGCTGGCCCGCAATGTCCACCTGCGGTCCAGAAACGAGGATCAGTGGGAATTTGTCATCGCCCATTCGCTTAAGCATCTCGGTTCGGAGACGAGCGTGAACCGTCTGCGTCAGGCCATCAGTGATCAGCTCGGCCACCCGGTGATGATCCGTTTGACTGATACCGAAGACGTGGGTTTGCCAACGGCAGCCAAGCTTGAAGAACAGCAATTGCACACCAAGTTAAGTGATGCCGAGCGGGCCATCGATGAAGATCCGACGGTGCGAGCGCTGAAGGATCAATTTGGGGCGCGGATTGTGGAAGATTCCATCCAACCCTTGCAATAGAAACACGCAGGATCATTATGAAAGGAAACCTGTCGGGACTGCTGCAGCAGGCGCAAAAAATGCAGCAGGACATGCAAAAAGTCCAGGACGATCTGGCCAGGCTGGAAGTCACCGGAGCCGCCGGCGGGGGCTTGGTGACGGTAACCATGACGGGGATGAACGCAGTCCGCAGCGTACACATCGATCCCTCCCTGCTCGATGATGTGGAAATGCTCGAGGACATGGTGACCGCTGCGATCAATGACGCGGTCAATCGGGTTGCGGAGTCGAAGCAGGAAAAAATGGCGGGTATGACATCGGGGCTTTCGCTGCCGCCTGGTTTCAAGCTGCCGTTCTAAAGCGTCCTGGTGGATTCATCCTCACTGTTGCATCAACTGATGGAGGCGCTCAGGTGCCTTCCCGGGGTTGGGCCCAAGTCGGCGCAACGCATGACATTTCATCTGCTGGAGCGGGACCGCGAAGGGGGCTCGCGCCTGGCTGCGGTTTTGCAAACTGCGATGGAGCGGATTGGCCACTGTTCGGTATGTCGTGATCTGACCGAGGATGACATCTGCCACATCTGTGCCAATGAGCGGCGCGACGCTTCCTTGCTGTGCGTGGTTGAATCGCCCAGCGATGTGCTGGCCATCGAGCAAGCAACGGGTTACCGGGGCCGGTATTTCGTATTGATGGGCCGGCTGTCGCCGCTGGACGGCGTTGGGCCGTCTGAGCTGGGGCTCGATGAATTGGCGGCCAAGCTGCAGGCCGCACCGCCCGCAGAGCTTATCATTGCCACCAATCCGACCGTTGAGGGGGAGGCTACAGCCTACTACCTGCAGCGCATGGCGCAAAAATGCGCAGTCAAAGTCAGCCGCATTGCCCATGGTGTTCCATTGGGGGGTGAGCTGGAGTTCACCGACCAGTCGACCATCGCCCACGCCTTCAGCAGCCGCCAACCCATGACGGAGTAAAACAAGAAACCCGGCCGGCCTGCGCCGGTCGGGAATACCCACGGCAGAGTACATTCAATTCTGGGGTTTGGCTGCTTTCACCTCTATGGTGATTTTGTCGCGATTCCGGTCCACGGTTTTCAGACCAACGCCTTTGACATTGACCAGTTCGTCGATATCGGCAAATGCACCGTTTGCTTCCCGGTAACGCACAATTTCTTCGGCTTTGCTCAGACCGACACCGGTGAGTGTCGCTGCAATCTCCTCGGCCGATGCGGTGTTGATGTTGACGCTGTCCGCTGCCCAAACAGGGAAGCTGAGCAGGCAGGCGAGCAGGCTGGCGAAAATGAATTTCATAGCGGTTCTCCTGTGAATGCGTGAATTGGCTGGCCGTTCCGCTTGGCGAATCGGCCAGCTACAGAATAGGCGGCGGCAGGTTCGTGCCGCAGCCGCAATTCACTCCATTTCCTGTAGGAAATCTGCCTTGCAAAGGTCCGGCGAGGGGACGGTGAATTGAGGCAACAGCCGCGCCGATACTCTCAACTTTTGAGAACACCCCGGTGTTTAATGAACCTGAATGAAACATCCGTTGGTACGGAAAAATAAGGAGGCATCGACGATGAATGTAAATCAGGACCTGCTGGGAAAGACCATCACCGGTGTGATCGCCTCAGGCGAACCGCGCGCCGCCATGCGCGAAATCTGGCTGCTGCAGTTTTCCGATGGCACCCACGTTGAGTTTGTTTCACCCAAGGCCAGGAAAGGCTTGCGCAGCTCCGCCAACCGTCCGGGTTTTATCAAGCAAAAGGCCGCTGGCGAAGCGTCACAACTCAGTCTCATCGGCGCTTGAATGGGTCCATGGGCGGCCTGCCGGATGTGCCGGGCTCAGCCGGCGTATGACAGCCGTTAACTTATCCACAAATGCTGTGGATAAGTCTGTTAAAAAGGCCGCGCTGTCCGAGGGTGCACACGCCGCCCTCCGCTTTGATCAAATTTTAACCAAAAAAAATAACTGTAGTAAATACAGCACCTTATCCAAGTGTCCATGTGTGCCAACGGCACCGCTTACTGTCACAAAACTGCAATGAACACAATCAGGCACTTGTGCATAAAGTGCGAGATTTGAATCGAGGAAGCTTCGCTAAGTTATTGATTCATTTTTGCCAAAAGAGGAATTTCATCGGCCTTTTGTCGCCCGGGCCCGGGCTGTGGACTTCAATGCCAGGCATAGCAGCCGCCGGTCCAGGTGCTGGCGCATCGAAGTGGGGTGTTCGAGCTGCATTCTTGCCAGCATCGACCGCTCATCCGGAGCGCTGCGGCCCATGGAACCCAGGGCAGACAGTAACAAACCCATGCGGCCGAGCAGGGTCTCGCCGCGGCCGGCCAGAAACGTCAAGGCCCTCGCGATCGCCTGTTCCTCCGCGGTAAAATCACTGCCGAAGGGGTAATCCTGAATCACACCTGCATCGCGCCACGGGCGCAGGCTGTCCCGGACCCACGCGGGCGTGTTATTACGCCAGGCGTCCGGAATGGTCCACGCCGGGTCGAGCTTGCCCGCTTGCACCGCCGCGGCCCGCAATTGCTGCTGCCAGCGGCTGTCGGCAATACAGATCATTTTTTGGATGACTCCCTCATCATCGGCGCTGCGCAGGTCGACCGCGCCGTATTCGCTGACCACTATGTCACGCAGGTGGCGCGGGATGGTGGCATGCGGATACTCCCAGACGATGTTCGATTGCGCCCGCCGGCCTGAGCCGCGCCAGCTGCGCAGCATCAGAATCGACCGTCCGCGTTCCAGCGAGTGGGCCATGGCGACGAAGTTGTATTGGCCACCGACGCCGCTGACGACCTGTCCGTCATTTAGCTGGTCGGAGACCGCTGCTCCCAACAGGGTCATCTTCATCGTGGTATTGATGAAGCGGCCCTCCTGGCGTTGCGCCCGGTCCATGGCTTCTGCGCCAAAAAGCTGATTGACGCGGGAGACGCCGGTCATCTGGAACAGTGCACGCTGGTCGCGGTCCATCGCCTTCAAGGTGTCGTACATCCAATGTGAACCAAGGAAAAACGCGGCATGCATTACCGCGCCACCGGTCAGGGTCTTGCCCAGCGCAAGTCTTGCCAGTAAGCTGCGGACCTCCGCACTGGCCAGGTCATTCTCCACACTGCCATGGCCTGCAACCGTGATCACATTCTGCTCGCAACCGACACCCGGCTGAAGAATACCGAAGCGCTGCAGCCAGCCCAGGGTACCTTCATCCAGACGCGCCGGCAGCAGCTTCGCTTGCCATAAGGTGTCCAGGCAATCCGCGGCCAGGGTTTCTTTGAGCACGCCCCGGTTCAGCAGGGTTTGCAGTCCGGCGTGGTCATAGACCTTGCGTTTGAGTATGCCCGCCTTGAACAGGTGCAGGAACGTTTCGGATGAACATCTCACTGGCCGCATAAAGACCCTGCTTGAAAGGCTGGTCTCCGCCCCACTGCGCGCACAGGTCCGGGCTGGACCGCTGTTGCGCCCCGACAGCGTCGAGTAGCTGGCCATAGCGCTGGTTGTCCGCATGGCGCAACAGCGTGCAGTAACTCACCGCATCGCTCAGGGAGCCGATGCCGAGTTGCAGCGTGCCGCCATCACGGATCAGCCGGCTGGTGTGCAGGCCGATGAGAAAATCAGCATCGCTGACGAGCATGCGCGGAACGGCAAACAAGGGTTGCGGATGCTGTTCCAGCACCAGGTCGAATGCCGTGCGCGGAAGTTCCGCATCGCCGCCCATGTAGGGCAGCTCCTCATTTAGCTGGGCCACCAACAGCAGTTTGTCCCGTGGCATTGTGCGCAGCACTTCCAGCGTGACATCCGGATTGCAACTCAGGCTGAAATGATCCGGCCGCTGCGCATCGACGGCGACCATCTGCACCAGCAAATTCATTCCCTTGGCTTGCATGGCCCGGGCGACGTGCGTGTAATTACTCGATACATAATGTCGCTGGGCGTGACGGTCGTGCAGCCGGGTGCCGGAACGAAAATAAAACTCGCTGACCGTGATGTTGTCCGGAACCCGATTGAGGTCCAGATCCTGCAGATATTGCAGGCGCGGGTAATCGCCAAAATGACGTTGCACAAACGGCCCGAGGAAGCGCTGTTTCAGCCCGCTCGCCGGCTTGGGCGGGTTGAGCGACAAGGCGGTGAAAATATCCAGCCGGATGGATGGGTCATCGCATGCAGCCCCGTACAAGGCGTTGACCAGATGGTTGGGTTTACCCAGACCCAATGGTGCGCCCAGCACCCAGTGCTTGCCCAGCCGCTGGCGGACTAGGTCAATGCACTCGCTCAGGCTGCGTGTGACCACGGGCTTGCATGGATGGTGCGTGTTATCCGCTGTCTCAGTCATGGTTCAGCCGGTGCTCGCGCCAGAGCCGTTCCAGACCGGTTTCAAGAACCCAGGATTCCAGTTGATCCAGGATGCGTTGCGCGCGCGCGTCGGCGGCGTGCACCTTGCGGTAGTCTGCAACCACTGCCCGGAACTCGGCGAAACTGAACTGATGCGCATCCGCTGGCGCAATCAGGCGCTGCACCCGGTCCGCGTCCCAGCTCTCGCCGTTCCAGCGCTGACAGGGTATCGGGGTAATTTCGCGCGCGATAGCGAAAGACCATCAGCGGCAAGCGTTTGTCAGTGAAGTTCCAGGCTTGGCCGGCAAGCTCGCGCGGCGGCAGATCCAGAATTTGCCGCATCAGGTGTTTGTCTTTCGCAGGAAAAAATCCACCGGAGTACAGCATTTGGTCCGGATCGGCGCCAACGGCTTCATCCGCGTCTGCGAAAGAGTGCGAGAACACCTCGATCACTTTGGCGCGCACGGCAGGCATGGCCTGCAGCAGCACTCTGGCGTGTTCGAGGCAGCGCTCGGGGTCGAGCTGGATCCGCGCGGGGTCACAATCACGCAGCGTCGCAGCCGGCGCCAGCATGGGTACATGGTTGCTGTGGATGACTTTGAGTGGCAGACGCTCCAGCCCTTCGGGCATGTCGGCTGCGGGGGTGAAAACCAGGTCGGCAATGACTTCCGCCGTTTGTTCGATCAATGGCCGTGGATCCGCCATCAGGTCGAATGCGACCACGGACTTGGGCCGGTCCGGCAGCACGGCCAGTGGCAACTCCAGGGTTGTACAGCCGCGGTTGGCGGCAATTCGCGCCGAAGTATGCAACACCGGTTTGCCATTGACCGGATCCAACAGGGCCATGGCGGTTTTCTGGGCGCGCAAACCCAAGGCCCATTCGAACAGGCGCGGTTGCCGGCTTTTCAGCAAGCGCGCCAGGGCAATCGTCGCCTGCACATCTGCCAGCGCCTCATGTGCGCCGCCGTGCTCAATGGCATTGGCGCGGGTCAGGTCCTGCAGCCGGAAGCTGGGTGATCTTGTGCTGGTTCCGGCCGCTTCATCGGGTTCCCGCAGGGGCCACTCGACGCCCTCCGGTCGCAGCGCGTAGCACATGCGCGCCAGGTCGATCAGATCCCAACGCGAATTGCCGTTCTGGTACTCGCGCTCATAAGGATCGCGCAAATTGCGATACAACAGGTTGCGGGTAAACACATCGTCAAAGCGGATGCTGTTGAAACCCGCCGAACAGGTGCCTGGCTGCATCATTTGCTCGAGAATGCGGGCGGCGAACTCGGTTTCGACCAGGCCTTCGCTGCGTGCCCGCTGCGGCGTGATGCCGGTGATCAGGCAGGCGGCCGGGTGGGGCAGCACATCATCCGCCGGCGCGCAAAACCAACTGACCGGCTCGCCAATGGCCTGTAGCTCCGCATCGGTTCTTTGCGCTGCAAACTGGGCCGGACGGTCGTACATCGGCCGCGCGCCAAACGTCTCGTAGTCGTGCCAGAGAAAAGTTTCAGATGATTTCATGCCGTGCCCGCCATGGCTCATATACAGGGTGCACGCTGCGCGTGCGCAAGTACATCATCGGTGCATCATTGCATGACTTCCAGCCGGTGCCGCGCATCGGCATGCAGACGCGCATCCGCCCAAGCCTTTGATGTCGCCTGCATGTGCCTGACTATGCGTTCGAAAGGCGCCAGAAAATCAGCCACTTCCCCACGGTTTTGCAGGCGTGGCTCGGCCAGCTCCTGTTCCTGTTGCCAGCGCCAGTCGATCACGCATTCCCAGCCGGGTACCTCCAGGTAGCAGAACCGATCCATGCGATCAGCCAGGTCCCGGTGATAGCGGCCAAGCTGATGGTTTACGTAACTTCGCCAGGCGCCATCGGGGTCCTGCTCGCGTTCCAGGTCATTGACCGGCTCGCTGAGGGCGGCCGTGTCCTGAGCTGGCGCGCCGATGCACCAGCCCTCGACAATCAGGCAGCAGGGATTAAGGTCGACCGATCGCCACTGATCTGGTGGCGCAACCTCATCGGTGGACTTGTCGAACACCCGCAGTTTCAGCCCGGCGGCCTGTCCCTTCCGCAGGCAGTCGAAATCATGCAGCAGACCGCTCCAGTCATGGGTGCCAGGTACGCCGCGCTGGCGCAACAAGGCGTGCTCGCTGCGCGCAAGCGCGTGCCTTTCGCTGCTGCTGAGATAATAGTCATCCAGCGACAGCCGCGCCGTGGGCCTGCCGGATTCGTTCAACAGGTAGGTCAGTAAGCGGGCCAGCGTGGACTTGCCGCTGCCCGGAGGCCCGCCCATGGCCAGGTTTGCGAACTGCAGGTCCGGTACCTGTGCCAGCAAAACAGGCGCCAGCCGGGCCAAAGCCTGGCTGGCTTGCCGGGGCATCGAGGTGTGGCGTTCCAGCCATTCCGCAGCAGCGGATACTTGGCCCATCACGGTGGACATGCCAACATGGTACCCATATGACGCTAAACAGGTAAGGGCCGGCAGGCCAAAACTACAAAAGGACAAACACGCAATGCAAGCTGATGCGAACTCATTTCAGGAATTGCTGCAACTCATCGAACTGGAACGCCTGGAGGTCAACATGTTTCGCGGCAAGAGCCGGGATATCGGATCGTCCCGCGTTTTCGGTGGTCAGGTTCTGTGCCAGGCCCTGCTGGCCGCCAGCCAGACAGTGGAAGGTCGTTTGATGCACTCACTGCATGCCTATTTCCTGCGCGCAGGTGATCACTTTGCTCCAATCGTTTACGACGTGGACCGCAGCCGCGACGGGCACAGTTTCACCGCCCGCCGCGTGGTCGCCATTCAGCATGGGCAACCAATCTTTACCATGTCGGCTTCTTTCCAGGTGCACGAGGAAGGGCTCGAACACCAGTTCGAGGCCCCTGAAGTACCGGGCCCGGACGAAGTCGATCCGCCCAAGCCAATGAATGAAGATGCGGTCCGGCACCTGCCGGAAAAAATGCGCCGCTGGATCAATCGCTTCGGTCCCTTCGAGTTTCGCCCGGTGGGCGCCTACGATCCGATCCATCCGGTGGCGCACGCCCCGCGGCAGCAAATCTGGTTCCGCCTGCGCGGCGAATTGCCTGATGACCCGGTGCTGCACCGTGGCTTGCTCGCCTATGTATCGGATTTTCACCTGGTTGGAACTGCGACCTTGCCACACGGTCTGTCCTGGATACAGGGCGACCTGGTGATGGCCAGTCTGGATCATGCCATGTGGTTTCACCGCGATTTCCGCCTGGACGGCTGGTTTCTGTATGACTGCGACAGTCCCAGCATGAGCGGTGGCCGCGGGCTGGCTCGCGGCATGATTTATGATCGCGCCGGCACCCTGGTCGCCAGCGCGGCGCAGGAAGGCATGATCCGTGTGCGCAAGCACCCTCAACCCAAGGAGAAAGAATGATGTCGATACATAAGGCCAGTTTTGCCGCCGGATGCTTCTGGGGTGTGGAGGCTCGCTTGCGGGAGATTCCCGGTGTGCTGGACGCGGCGGTCGGTTACATGGGCGGGTCGACAAGCGAACCGACCTATCAGCAGGTGTGCACCGGCGCCACGGGCCACGCGGAAACCGTGCAATTGCAGTTCGACGACGCGCAGGTGAGTTATGCAGAACTGCTGGATCAGTTTTTCGCGCTGCACAACCCCACCACGCTGAACCGGCAGGGCCCTGACCGCGGCACGCAGTACCGCTCAGCCATCTTCTGGCATGACCAGGCGCAGGAGCAGGCAGCACAAGCCAAGATCAAGGCATTGGATGCCTCCGGCAAATGGCCCGATCCGATTGTGACCGAACTGGCGCCGGCGGCAGAATTCTGGCGCGCGGAGGACTACCACCAAAGATACCTGGAGAAGAATGGCGGCGGCTTCTGTCATGTTTGATTGATTTTGTTTAAGATATGCGCTTCGGAATGGGTATAACCGAAAAAAGGGAGGTTCTTCAATGCAAGGGAAAGCGTTGTTGATAATGTGCCGCAATACGTGCCTGATGCTGGCACTGCTGGCACCACTGCTGGCACAGGCCCAGATTTACAAGTTCGTCGACGAGAATGGGGTGATCAACTTCACCAGTCTGCCCCCACCCAGCAAGTATTCCTATAAAATACTCAGGTTTCCATGTTATGCGACGGATACGTCCTGCCGTCAGGTGAGCTGGGAAAAAGTGGCACTGAACACGCAGGCCTTTGGCTCTGAAATCCGCACTGCCGCGCGTACCAATGCGGTGGAAGAGTCCCTGATCCGTGCCATTATTCACGCCGAATCCGCTTATCAAATCGATGCGGTTTCACCCAAGGGGGCGCAGGGACTGATGCAGTTGATGCCGGACACCCAACAGTCCTTGCATATCTCGGACCCGTTCAATCCGGCCGCCAATATTGCCGGCGGCGCACGCCACCTGTCCGATCTGCTGAAGGAATTCAACGGCGACATCACGCTGGCGACGGCGGCCTACAATGCCGGGGCCGGTGCGGTGGAGAAATACGGCGGCGTTCCCCCTTACGAAGAAACCCGGGAATATGTCCGGCGGGTCAATATCCTGCACCGCAGGTATCGCCAGGCGGGTAGTTGAATCCTCGCAGCAGGGGTCAGAGAACCATTTTGGTCACAAAATGGTTCTCTGACCCCTTTCTGATTCCACTAATAAATCAGCCGCGCATCGTTGACGGCATCGAGTTCAGACAGCGCCGCGATCAACTCTTCACACGGCTTGAGGTGCCAGTCGTCCCCCAATTCCAGACGCGCGCGGGCGCGGTTGTTGGCATAGTCGATGATGACGGCCGCACGCCCGTTGCGATAGGGCATGAACACCGAGTGCAGGGCTGAGCATGCATCGTCCGTGCCGCGCAGGGAAATCTGCACTCCGTGGGCAAATTCGGCTTTGGCTTCGGCGAGTGTACGGATTTTTTGTGCGTTCATGCGATAGCCGCCGGAAAAATTGTCCACGCTGACGCGGCCTTCAACGACGATCATTTCGTCCTTGTTGAGCACCTCTGCATACAGCGACCAGGCTTCATCGAACATCGCCACTTCGATTCGGCCTGTCTGGTCCTCCAGGGCGACGAAACTGCCCCCCTTGCCGCGGCGGCGTATCGAATGCACCAGTCCGGCCAGCGTCATCTGCACACCGCTGCGGCGGTTGGCATGGGCATCGGCAGGCATTCTGGCCCCGATTTCTCCCAGCCGGCAGGTGGTAAATGCAGTCAGGTCATGGGCGTGAATCTGGGTCGGATGCCCGGTGAGGTAGAGCCCCAGCGCCTCACGTTCTGCCTGCAGGCACTGCAAGGCGTTCCAGGCCGGTATTGCCTGATGGTCCACCGCTTGCGTTTGCACGGCAGTGGCGGCGTGTCCAAACATGTCTCGCTGGCCCGCTTCCCGGTCGTGCTGCAATTGCTCCGCAGCCATCAGCGCATCGGACAATTCGTGCATCATGCGGGCCCGGTTGCGGTCCGGATCGAGTTCATCCAGCGCGCCCGAGCGGATGCAAACATCGATCGCCCTGCGATTGGCTTTCTGCAGGTCCATGCGCTTGCAGAAATCCGCCAGATCCTGATAGGGGCCGCGCGCCTCCCGCTCGAGCACGATGACTTCAATGGCGCTGCGACCCAGGCCCTTGATGGCGCCAAGACCGTAACGAATGCTGGTGTCATTCTGCGCCTTGAACATGTAACCCGATTGATTGATGGAGGGGGGCAGTATTTCCAGCCCCAGATCCCGGCATTCATGGACAAAATCATCCACCTTGTCGGTATTGTCCATATCCGCAGACAGCACGGCTGCCATGAAGGCAGCCCGATAATGCGCCTTCAGCCAGGCGGTCTGGTAGGCAATCAGGGCATAGGCCGCCGAATGAGACTTGTTGAAGCCATAGCCGGCGAAGGTCTCCATCTGGTCGAAGATGATGTTGGCGCAATCCTCGTCAACGCCTCGCGCCGTCGCGCCTTCGACAAAGATCAGACGATGCCTGGCCATTTCCGCCGGTTTCTTCTTGCCCATCGCGCGGCGCAGTTTATCCGCTTCGCTCAGCGGATATCCGGCCAGAACCTGCGCGATCTGCATGACCTGTTCCTGGTACAGAATCACGCCATAGGTGGGCTGCAATATCGGTTCCAGCTTCGGGTGCAAGTAGACCACGCGCGAGCGCCCGTGCTTGCGGTCGATGTAATCACCCACCATGCCGGACTCGAGCGGGCCGGGCCGGAACAAGGCGACCAGGGCCACAATTTCCGCGAAGCTGTCCGGAACCAGGCGGCGGATCAGGTCCTTCATGCCGCGGGATTCAAGCTGGAACACGGCAGTGGTTTTGCATGACTGCAGCAAAGCGAAGCTTGCCGGGTCATTCATCGGCAATTCATCGAGTTCGATCAGGTCCTGAGCCTGTTCGTGCCGCTGCTGATTGATGGTCTTGAGCGTCCAGTCGATGATGGTCAGCGTGCGCAGTCCGAGGAAATCGAACTTCACCAGGCCGATGCTCTCCACATCGTCCTTGTCAAACTGCGTGACCAGACCGCCGCCGCCGGATTCACAGAACAGGGGCGTAAAGTCGGTGAGTTTGGACGGGGCGATGACCACGCCACCGGCGTGCTTGCCGGCATTTCGGGTCAGGCCTTCCAAAGACATCGCAAGGTCGAGGATGCCGCGCGTATCTTCCTCTTCGTCGTAACGCTTCTTCAGTTGGGGCTCTTCGGCCAGGGCCTGTTTCAGAGTGATGCCCAGAGTCAGTGGAATGAGCTTGGCGATGCTGTCAACGAAACCATAACCATGTCCCAGTACGCGGCCACAATCCCGCACCACCGCTTTGGCGGCCATCGAACCGTAGGTGATGATCTGCGCCACCTGGTCGCGGCCGTAGGTACGCGCCACGTAGTCGATCACCAGATCGCGTTTTTCCATGCAGAAGTCGATATCGAAATCCGGTAGCGAAACACGGTCCTCATTCAAAAAGCGCTCGAACAGCAGATCGTGTTCCAGCGGATCCAGGTCGGTGATGCGCAACGCATACGCAACCAGGGAACCGGCGCCGGAGCCACGCCCGGGCCCCACCGGGATGTCGTTCTCGCGCGCCCAGCGAATGAAGTCCGCCACGATCAGGAAGTAGCCCGGGAAGCCCATGCGGTTGATGACACCCAGTTCCTGATCCAGCCGTGCCGAATAATCAGTTTTTGTGAACGAGTGCGCGGGAGGGCGTTTTTTCAGACGGTCACGCAGTCCCTTTTCCGCGGCTCTGCGCAGGTAAGTCTCGACCTCCATGCCGTCCGGGGTCGGAAATGCCGGCAGGTGAGGGCGATTGAAAGTCATTTCGAGGTTGCAGCGCCGGGCGATATGCACGGAGTTTTCCAAAGCCACCGGCAGGTCGGAAAAAAGCGCTTGCATTGCCTCCGGGCTTTTCAGGTACTGCTCCGGCGAGTATCTTTTTTCCCGCCGTTGATCCGACAGCAAGCGCCCTTCATGGATACAAACGCGCGCTTCGTGCGCGCGAAAGTCCTCGCCGCGCAAAAAACGCACGTCATTGCTGGCGACAATGGGGCAGCCCAGGTGGGCCGCGAGATCCAGGGACTGGGCTTCCAGACGCTGCTCCTGCTCTCGTCCGGTGCGTTGGATTTCCATGTAGAAGCGGTCCGGAAAATCCCTCATCCAGTGCTCGATCAATTCCCGCGCGCGGTTGGGGTGGTTGTTCAGCAGGGCCTGGCCGATGTCGCCGGCGGATCCGCCGGAAAGCGCAATCAGGCCCGCGGAGCACTGGCTGACCCATTCGCGGCGGACATGCGGCACGCCATGATATTGCCCTTCCTGGTAGCCGCGGGTCAGCAGTTGACACAGGTTGAGGTAGCCCGCGCGGTCCTGGCACAACAACACCAGTCGGGCAACCTGGCCGGGTTCCTCGACGGTATTCAGCATCACTTCTGCACCAATGATGGGCTTGATGCCGGCCTGCTCGGCGGCGCGATAGAACTTGACCAGCGCAAACAGGTTTTGCTGGTCGGTGATGGCCACCGCCGGCATCCCCAATTCACGGGTTCTTTCCACCAGGGGTTTGATACGTACGGTGCCGTCGACCAGCGAGTATTCGGTATGGAGATGGAGGTGAATGAAGGAGGCTGGCATGCGGCGATTGTAGCAAACCCGGCGAGTCAGTTTCTGACCGCTTTTCCCGTCTTCGCGGATGCCTCCATTACAGCGTCATCCCAGGGGTTTGCAGAGCAAACCCCTGGGATCCAGTCTGGGCTGAGCGATGCCACTGGATTCCAGATTCGCCTTGGTCATTTGCCCCCGATGTGGTAAATTGCGCGCCCCTGGGGAAACGAATTCGGGCGCGTAGCTCAGCGGTAGAGCACTGTGTTGACATCGCAGGGGTCACTGGTTCGATCCCAGTCGTGCCCACCATCCAAAACCGGGCGCAAACAATCCTGAAAATTGTTCGCGCCCGGCTTTTTTTGACAGACTCTGCTTTGGCAGGCTTTGCCAGCATCGATTGGCCAAGGAAATTGGCGTGCCTGCGCAGCAAAGCAGGACACCGGTTCTATCGGATGCATTGAACCTGGCCCCATTTGTTCTACAATAGCCCCTATGAACAGGAGCACACGAACTCCAGGCTGAGCAGCAACGGCAGCAAAGCGATCTCCGCGGGGCGCTTTGCGCCCCTTTTTACTATCCCTATTCCCCGTTTGAGAGCGATAGAACAGGAAGCATTATGCCGGTCATTACATTACCGGATGGAAGCCAAAGGACCTACGAAGCACCGCTGACTGTGATGGACGTCGCGGCCGATATCGGCCCTGGCCTGGCCAAGGCAACCCTGGCCGGTGAGGTCAACGGCGTGCTGCGTGATGCCAGCCATCAAATCGCGGAAGATGCGAGCCTGCGCATCATTACCGCCAGGGATGAAGAAGGCCTGGAAATCATTCGCCATTCCACCGCGCACCTGCTGGCGCAGGCGGTAAAGCGGTTGTTTCCCGCTGCCCAGGTGACCATCGGTCCGGTAATCGAAGACGGCTTTTACTACGATTTTTCCTATCCGCCAGGCTTTTCGCCGGAGGATCTGGACCGCATTGCCGGCGAAATGGAGGCGCATCGTCAAGAACAGTCTGCCGGTGACGCGCGAGGTCATGAACCGCGATGAGGCGATCGCGTTCTTTCGCCAGCAGGGCGAGGAGTACAAAGCGAAAATCATCGAGGACATTCCCGCGGAGCAGGAAATCAGTCTGTACCGCCAGGGGGAGTTTATCGACCTGTGCCGCGGGCCGCATATCCCCGACACCGGCCGCCTGGGTGTGTTCAAGCTGATGCGCCTGGCCGGCGCCTACTGGCGCGGCGACAGCAACAATGAAATGCTGCAGCGCATCTACGGCACCGCCTGGGCTACGAAGAAAGAGCTTGAGCAGTATCTGCACCGGCTGGAGGAAGCCGAAAAACGCGATCACCGCCGGCTCGGCAAGCAACTGGATCTGTTTCATTTCCAGGAAGAAGCCCCGGGCATGGTGTTCTGGCATGACCACGGCTGGCGTATCTACACGCTGATTCAGGATTACATGCGCCGGCAACTGCGTGAAAATGGCTACCAGGAGGTCAATACGCCGGAAGTGGTGGACATCGCTCTGTGGCAAAAGTCCGGCCATGCCGACAAGTTCATCGAGGATATGTTCTTCACCGAGTCGGAGAACCGCAGTTACGCCATCAAACCGATGAATTGCCCCTGCCATGTGCAGATCTTCAACCAGGGCCTGGTCAGTTACCGTGACCTGCCCATGCGGCTGGCGGAGTTCGGTTCCTGCCATCGCAATGAACCCTCCGGCGCCTTGCATGGCCTGATGCGCGTGCGCGCGTTTACCCAGGACGATGCGCATATCTTTTGCACCGAGGAACAGGTGCAGGCCGAATCCGCGGCGTTCATCCATTTGCTCTACAAGATTTATCGGGACTTTGGCTTCACCGATGTGCTGGTCAAGCTGTCCACCCGGCCGGAAAATCGCATCGGCGATGACGCGCAATGGGACCGGGCCGAGCAGACCCTGGCGGCGGCGCTGGATGAAGCCGGCATCGCCTGGACGGAAAATCCGGGGGAGGGCGCATTTTACGGCCCCAAGATCGAGTTTTCCCTGAAAGATACCATCGGGCGGGTGTGGCAGTGTGGTACCTTGCAAATGGATGCCTTCATGCCGGAGCGGCTGGGTGCCTCCTATATCGATGATCACAGCAGCCGGCAGGTGCCGGTCATGCTGCACCGGGCGATTCTTGGGTTCGCTGGAACGATTCATCGGTATTCTGATCGAGAACTACGCGGGCGCATTTCCCAGTTGGCTGGCGCCGGTGCAGGCGGTGGTTCTGAATATCAGTGAAAAGCAGAATGACTACTGTAAAACATTGACCCAAGTGCTTAGAAATAAAGGCTTCCGCGTCAATTCAGACTTGAGAAACGAAAAGATCGGCTTTAAAATTCGCGAGCACACTCTGGGTAAGATTCCCTTTTTGCTCGTAGTAGGCGATCGAGAGGTCGAGAGCGGGACCTTTTCTGTTCGTACGCGAACGGGTGAAGACCTGGGTAGTATGGACCTGGAAGGATTTAGCACAACACCTCGCCGACTGAAGTGGAACGGCGGGGACAGACTGTAAACTGACGGGAGGAATACCACATCGCAGCAGGAAAAGAGACAAGGCGCAATGAAGAGATTACTGCGCCACAGGTTCGGGTGATCGACGCCGAGGGCGAACAGGCGGGGATCATGTCCATTGGGGCGGCACTGAGCCTGGCCGCGGAAGGGGGGCTGGACCTGGTAGAAATTGCACCCAACGGCGAACCGCCGGTCTGCCGGGTCATGGATTATGGCAAGTACCGGTTTGAGCAACAAAAGAAGTCACAGTCAGCCAAGAAGAAGCAGAAGCAGGTCCAGGTCAAGGAAGTCAAGTTCCGGCCGGGCACCGAAATTGCCGACTACCAGGTAAAGCTGCGTAACGTCCGGCGTTTCCTGGAAGAAGGCGACAAGGTCAAAATTACCCTGCGTTTTCGTGGCCGTGAGATGGCGCACCAGGAACTGGGCACGGCGATGCTCCAGCGCATTGAAGCCGACCTGGCGGATGAAATCACGGTCGAACAGTATCCGCGCATCGAAGGGCGCCAGATGGTGATGATGATCAGTCCCAAGAAGACCTGAGCCGCTTCGAGCCCGCGCAGCGATTAGGATACTGGTTCCATGGGTGGTCGAAATTCAGTTAGAATGACCGGTTCCCGAATGGTCCTTGTGCCGCTGCGGGAACACCAGAAGCGCTGCCAAGCAGGAAGAAAAGTGTCACGGCAGTGACCGCTTGAGCAACGTGACATGAATAGTCCCCGAAAAGGGGGAAAAAGGAGCAAGACCATGCCCAAGATGAAAACCAATCGGGGCGCGGCCAAGCGTTTCAAGAAAACTGCTTCGGGCGGTTTTAAACGTGGCCATGCCTTTCACAGTCATATCCTGACGAAAAAAAGCCAGAAGGTTAAACGCGGCTTGCGGGGTACCGACATGATCGATGCCTCCGACCATAAGTCGGTCAAGCGCATGCTGCCCTACGCTTAATCTGAGGAGATCAGGAAAATGGCAAGAGTAAAACGGGGCGTAACCGCCCACGCCCGGCACAAGAAGGTACTGAAAGAGGCCAAAGGCTACTACGGCGCGCGCCGCAAAGTGTATCGCGTCGCCAAGCAGGCGGTGATCAAGGCTGGCCAGTATGCCTATCGCGACCGCCGTCAGCGCAAGCGCCAATTCCGCAGCTTGTGGATCGTGCGCATCAATGCCGCGGCGCGTACTTTCGGCTTGTCCTATAGCCGCTTCATGGATGGTTTGAACAAGGCCGAAGTGGAAGTCGATCGTAAGGTTCTGGCCGATCTCGCGGTGCACGACCTTGCTGCCTTTGGCGCCCTGGCGGAAAAAGCCAAAGCCAGCCTGGGGTAATAGTGGGACGATTCGGGTGCGCATGTCCGCGCCCGGCATGCCCCTCTCCGGAGCAGGCAAAGATTGTGCAGGGGAGGGCCTGCGCTTTTCCCCTCTGAGTGCAGGGAACAAGCAGTGGACAAAATCGAGGAAATCCAACACCGCGCCATGACCGAAGTTGCGGCCTGCCGGGATTTGCCGCGCCTGGACGAGTTGCGGGTTGAATATCTGGGCAAGAAAGGGGAAATCACCGCGCAGTTAAAGGCCCTGGGCAAACTGGAACCGGAGCAGCGCAAAGCCTTTGGTGCAGCGGTAAACCGGGTCCGTGATGCGGTGACCACGGCCATTGCCGAACGCCGGCAGTTATTGGAAACGGCGGCACTGGAAGCCGGCCTGCAACGCCAGAAGGTCGATGTGACCCTGCCCGGCAGGGGCGAAGAGCGTGGTGGACTGCATCCTGTCACACGCGCGATGCAACGCGCCGTCGACATCTTTTCCCGTCTGGGCTTTGATGTCGCCACCGGGCCTGAAGTCGAGCAGGACTATTACAATTTTGCCGCGCTGAATTTTCCGGAACATCACCCGGCGCGGGCCATGCACGACACGTTTTACTTCGGCGACGGGCGCCTGCTGCGAACCCACACTTCGCCGGTGCAAATCCGCGTGATGGAACAGCAGGACCCGCCATACCGCATCATCGCGCCCGGCAAGGTGTACCGCAGCGATTCGGACCAGACCCATACGCCGATGTTTCACCAGATCGAGGGCCTGCTGGTGGGTGAGGGGATCAGCATGGCGGACCTCAAGGGCGTGCTGCGCACATTCGTCAACGCGTTTTTCGAACGCGCACTGCGCGATGCGATTCCGCCCTTCCTATTTTCCGTTCACCGAGCCTTCGGCCGAAGTCGACATCGGCTGGGACAAGAACGACGGATCGGCACCGGGCTGGCTGGAAATACTCGGTTGCGGCATGGTGCACCCGAATGTCCTCAAAGGGTGTGGCGTCGATACGGAACGCTATACCGGATATGCCTTTGGCATGGGCATCGAGCGCATTGCGATGTTGCGTTACGGCGTGACCGATCTGCGCCAGTTTTTCGAGAACGATCTGCAGTTTCTCAGACAATTCCACTGATAAAATAAAGGCATACAGAAAGAAAAATGAAATTCAGTGTCAATTGGTTGAAGCAATGGGTTCGTCTGGATATTGACGCCGCCCAATTGGCCGAGCGCCTCACCGGGGCCGGGCTGGAGGTAGAAGCGGTGGCGCCGGTTGCGGGCGAATTCACTGACGTCGTGGTGGCTGAAATCGAGCAGTGCGCAGCGCATCCCGATGCCGACAAACTGACCGTATGCATGGTCAATGACGGTAGCGGTAGCCGTGTGCAGGTCGTTTGCGGCGCGCCCAACGCACGCGCGGGAATACGCGTGCCTCTGGCCAGGCCTGGCGCCAGGCTCGGACCCGATTTCAGGATCAAAGCGGCCAGGTTGCGCGGCGTCGAGTCTGCGGGCATGTTGTGTTCTGCGCGCGAACTGGGCTTGTCCGATGACCACTCGGGACTGATTGGAACTGCCGGCGGATGCGCCGCCGGGCGAAAACCTGCGCCAATGGCTGGCGCTGGACGACAGCAGTATTGAAATCGACCTGACGCCCAACCGTGCGGATTGCCTGTCGATCAGGGGTCTGGCACGCGATGTGGCTGCCATTTGCGCGACGGATTTCATTGCCCGCGACATACCCTCTGTCGCCGCCGAGAGCGATGCACGCCTGCCGATCCGCCTCGAAGCCGCGGAAGATTGTCCGCGCTATGCCGGCCGCATCATCCGCAATATCGATGCCAGCGCCAGGGCGCCGCTGTGGATGCGTGAAGCGCTGCGGCGCTGCGGGGTGCGCAGCATCAGTGCGGTGGTGGATGTGACCAACTACGTGTTGCTGGAACTGGGTCAGCCAATGCATGCCTTCGACCTCGGCAAGGTGGAAAAGGAAATTATCGTTCGCCGGGGTCGCAGCGGGGAAAAATTGGTGTTGCTGGATGGCACCGAAATAGCGCTCGATGCGGATATGCTGGCGATTTGCGATGCCGGCGGCCCGGTGGCACTGGCCGGCATCATGGGTGGAGATGGCGAGTGCGGTTAGCGACAGCACCGACAGCATCTTGCTCGAAAGCGCATGGTTCAAGCCCGCGACCATCATGGGCAAGGCACGCGCACTGGGTCTGCATACGGACGCGTCACACCGCTTTGAGCGCGGCGTTGACCCGCAGGCGCAGGTGCAGGCCCTGGAGCACGCTACCGCCTTGATTCTGGACGTTTGCGGCGGAGTCCCCGGGCCGGTACTGCTGGCAGAAGAACCGCAGTGGCTTCCGGCCAATGGTGCGATACGCCTGCGTCACGATCGCCTCAACCGGGTCGTGGGGCTGGAGTTTGAGCAGGCCGGCGTCGAGAAGATCCTCACCGATCTGGGCATGAGCGTAGCATTTGCCGATGGCTGTCTGGACGGTCACCGCGCCTTCCGCGCGCATGGATATCACCATCGAAGAAGACCTGATCGAGGAAGTGGCCCGTATTCATGGTTATGACCAAATCCCCGAGGCATTGCCCAGCGGCGAACTGGCAGTGGGCACTGCGGCCAGTCATGGCGTACCGCTGATGCACTTGCAGCAGTCTTTATGCGCGGCAGGGTACCAGGAAGCGATCAATTACAGTTTCGTCGACCGGCGCCAGTTGCAGGCTTTTCATCAGGCCGGGCAGGCGCTTCCTTTGGCCAATCCGCTGTCGGCTGAGATGGATGTGATGCGCACCACGCTGGTGCCGGGCTTGCTGGCAGCGCTGAACTACAATGTACGCCGCCAGCAGGAGCGCGTGCGCCTGTTTGAAACGGGCCTGGCCTATGAACAGCAGGAAACTTTGCGCGAGATACCGCGAATTGCCGCTGTGGTGACCGGTTCAGCCTGGCCGGAACAGTGGTCGCAATCTTCCCGTGCGGTTGATTTTTTCGACATAAAAGGTGACGTGGAACGCCTGCTGGCGCTCCGGGGCGATGAGACGGCGGACTTCGTGCCCCTGGATGAACCCTGGGCCCACCCGGGTGCGAGTGCCGCGGTGGTGCTGCGTGGGTGCACCATGGGCTGGTGCGGCGCCATCCACCCGAGCGTGCTCAAGGATCTGGATGTTCAGGGCGAGGTATTTGCCTTCGAACTCGATCTGGACCCATTGCAGCAGCGTGAACTGCTGGGGGCGACGCCGGTTTCGCGCTTTCCGTCCATTCGCCGCGACCTTTCTTTCTGGGTCCCCGAAGGGGTCACGTATGCGCAAACCAAAGCCGTGGTGACGGACGTCGCCGGCGATTTATTGCAAAAATTGGTCGTTTTTGACGTCTATCAGGACAATAAACTAAAAAAAGGTTACAAAAGTGTGGCTATTGGCTTGATTTTGCAGCACGTTTCCAGCACTCTAACAGATGAAATCGTGGACCCTGTGATGCAACAGACGATTGCCGAGCTGGAGCAGCGCCTGGGTGCGTATTTAAGAGGATGAACATGTCACTGACCAAGGCAGATTTAGCAGACCGTCTATTCGAAGAAGTAGGCCTCAACAAGAGGGAAGCCAAAGAATTTGTCGACGCCTATTTCGAGGTAATAAGGGAATCGCTTGAACAAGGGGAAAATGTCAAGCTTTCGGGTTTTGGTAATTTTCAGTTGCGTGAAAAAAATCAAAGACCAGGCAGGAACCCCAAGACGGGCAAGGAAATCCCCATTTCCGCTCGACGCGTCGTAACTTTCCGTCCAGGCCAGAAACTTCGTGCAAGGGTAGAGGCCTATGTTAGACCCGGGAATTGATCGCGATCTTCCGCCGATACCGGCGAAAAGATATTTCACCATTGGTGAAGTCAGCGATCTGTGCGGCGTAAAACCCCACGTCCTGCGCTATTGGGAACAGGAGTTTGAACAACTCAAACCGGTCAAGCGGCGCGGTAACCGGCGTTATTATCAACGTGGTGACGTGATGATGATCCGCCAGATACGCAGCCTGTTGTATGAGCAGGGTTACACCATTGGCGGCGCCCGCCAGATGCTCGAAGGCGATGAATCACGCGATGATGTCAGCCGCAGCCAGCAGATCATCCGCCAGGTGCGCATGGAACTTGAAGAGGTTTTGCAGGTTCTGAAACGCTGAGCGGCCAGCGGGCTTTGCTGGACAATTTCTTTAGCTTTTACTGTTTCAAACGTCGGGGCGTAGCGCAGCCTGGTAGCGCACCACAATGGGGTTGTGGGGGTCGGGAGTTCGAATCTCCCCGCCCCGACCAATGAAGCAAGATAAAGATGGCGGTCTCGGACCGCTTTTTTTTTGCGTGGTCTTGCTTGCAGTTTTGAATGATCGTCCCAAAATTGGCCTCTTGGGGCTTTTTAACGGATAATCCTGTATTGATGTAATCAAAGTGCAGGTTTGCGGGTCAGTGTCGACCGATGACTGGCAGGAAGGCGGAGAATTTGATGAGCACGATCGAGAGCATTTTGCGGGATATGCCCGATATTGCCAATGAAGCCAAGGCGGAAGTCGCCGGGTGAATTGGCCTGGGTGGGCATGAACGAGATCGAAATGCCTGTGCGCATCGAAGACGATGCGGGCGGCTTGATACAGTCCACCGCGCTGGTCACGGCGTATGTCAATTTGAAGGATCATGACGTACGCGGCATCCACATGTCGCGCCTTTACCTGGAATTGGACCAGGTTTTTACCCAACGCCCGTTGAATCCGTGCACCTTGCGGCAGCTACTGCGTTCTTTCCTCGACTCACACGAGGGACTGAGCGACCGGGCGCTGATTCGGGTGGATTTCGATTATGTTACCCGCCGGCCCGCGCTGGCGAGCGACAACGAAGGCTGGCGGCGTTATCCGGTTTCCATGATCGCCATTCTCGAAGGCGGTGAGTTCAGCCTGGAAATGGGCCTTGAGATTCTGTATTCCAGCACCTGCCCCTGTTCTGCCGCCCTGGCTCGCCAGTTGATTCAGGATAAGTTCAAACAGGACTTTTCAGGCCAGCAACAGATCGATATGCAGCAGGTCTATGCCTGGCTGGGCAGTGAGCAGGGCGTACTGGCCACGCCGCATAGCCAGCGCAGCGCGGCGGAAATCCGTGTCCGTCTGACACCGAGTTTCGAAATGTTCCCGATTATTGAACTGATCAATGAAATCGAGAACGCATTGAAAACACCGGTGCAAGCCACCGTGAAGCGCGAGGATGAGCAGGCTTTTGCGCTGTTGAACGGCCGCAACCTGATGTTTTGTGAAGACGCCGGCCGCAGGGTTCAGACCGCACTCAATGCCGATGAACGCATTCTGGATTTCTGGGCGCGCTGCACCCATTACGAAAGCCTGCACCCGCACAACGCGGTGTCGGTAGTGACCAAAGGCATTGACGGCGGCTATGTTGCAGGTGCCGGGGCCCCGGTGCGTTTGGGAAATTCCAGAAAATAAGACTTGTAGGAGCGCGCTTGCGCGCGACAAGACAATCGGCCGCAAGCGGCCTCCTAAAGCCACACCTATTTGCCTTGAGCGGACTCCGGCTGGGGCGCGCCTGCAACCAGTAATTGCGGGTCCACTCTGCGGTCCAGCCAGTTCATGCGCCAATCCAGGTGCGGTCCCGTTGCCCTGCCGGTAGAACCCACACGGGCAATCAAGTCGCCTTTGTGCACGACGGTTCCTGAAGTGACCAGAATCTTGCTCAAATGCAAGAAAGTCGACGACAGGCCCTGGCCGTGATCGAGGATGAGCGTTCCGCCGGAAAAATACATGCCAGGGTGAGCCAATGTAATGATACCGTCGGCGGGGGCATACACCGGGCTGCCCGTCGCTGCGGCAATGTCTACGCCGTAATGCGGACGCCCGGGCTCGCCATTGAGAATGCGTTGACTGCCATAGACGCCGCTGATGCGCCCGCTGGCGGGCCAGGCAAAGCCGGTGGTGTAATCCGTGCGCTCATCGCGCCGCGAACGCGCCGCCGCAACCATGGCTGCTTCATCGCGAATGCGTTGCATGGCTGCGGGGTCGGGTTCCACGGTCTCTGGCGGCAGCCCGTCGACACGTTCAATGTCATATTTGCGCGGGGCTACATCCAGCGGGACGATCTCTTCATCTCCCTCTGCATGTGAAATCTTCAAAATTCTTTGACCCGTCTCATCGCGGCCGAAGCCGATCACGAAGTTTCCTTCGTCGGAAACAATGACTTCCTCGCCATCGAGGAATGCATGGCTGCCTGGTTGCGTGCGGCCAAACAGCAAGCCACCTTGAACCGCTTTGCCCTGCAGGATCACGCCGCTTGCTGCCTGTACGGGCAGCAGGCCGGCCAGCATCAATAATAGTGCAGGCAGCGCAGCCGTGATCAGGTTTGGCCGCATGTCGGGTACGGATCAGAGTTGTATGCGGATGGATTGACCCGGACGGATGGTGGTGTCTGTTCCGAGGTCATTCCAGACCTTGATGTCATTGACACGCACTTTGTATTTACGTGCGATTTTCCATAGGGAATCGCCCTGCTGCACGGTGTATTGCACACTGCCGCCGCTGGCGGGCGTTTCGGTCGGAGCATGGAATACGACCAGGGACCTGCCGGCACGCAAGGTGCGCGGGTCGCGGATGTTGTTCCAACGCTGCAGGTCCCGCACCGACACCTGGTAGCGCCGGGCAATGACCGAGAGGCTCTCACCCGGCCTGACCTTGTGGGTAATCCGGTCGGCAGCAATCAAACCGGCTTGCAATCGCTGCAGTTCGTTTGCGGCGGTCGCGTAGAGGGGATCGATCAGTAGTTGATCATCACGGGGCAATCTCAATTTCTGGCCCGGCCGGATCATGTCACCGTTGATGCCGTTGCTGCTGCGCAATACTGCAATCGGCACATGATGGCGTTGCGACAGGGTGGACAGGGTGTCACCGTTTTCGACCACGACCTGGTCCCATTTCATCAAGTCTGACACATCGATCTTCGCCAGGCTGCTTTCCAGCAATGCCGCATTTTCCACCGGCAGGACCACGCGGTACGGGCCGTCGGGAGAGGTGGCCCAACGGTTGTATCCGGGGTTCAGTGTGAACAATACATCTATGGGCACAGCGCTCATTTGTGCAATCAGCACGAGATCGGTTTGCTGACCCAGGTCAACAGCGGCGATGACCGGCTTGTCCGGGGTCTCTGCGATTTTGAAATGGTATTGCTCCGGGTTCTGGAACAAGCACGCCAGGCCCAACAACTTCGGCACGTAGCCGCGGGTTTCACGAGGTAATTTCAGGTTCCAGAAATCTACCGGTTTGCCAGCAGATCTATTGCGATTGATTTGGCGCATGACCAAACCCTCGCCTGAGTTGTAACCCGCCAGGGCCAGCAACCAGTCGCCTTCGAACATATCGTGCATGTAAGCAAGATAGTCCAGAGCCGCCTCGGTCGAAGCCCAAACGTCACGCCGGCCGTCATACCACCAATTTTGTTTCAAGCCGTAGCGCCGCCCGGTGCCGCTGATGAATTGCCAGGCACCCATGGCGCGGCCACTGGAGTAGGCGAAAGGGTCGTAAGCGGATTCGACCATGGGCAGCAATGCCAACTCACCGGGCATATTGCGCCGTTCCAGTTCTTCAGCGATATGGTAAATCCACGGTTCCGCGCGCTTGAAAATACGCTCCATGTAATCCGGCCGCTCGGCGTACCATTGAGCCCATTGCAGATTGATATCCTGCTGGGAGCAGTCCGGCATGGCGAACTGGTCTACCAGTCGCTGCCATACGTCTGCATATTCCTGCTCACCGTTGGTCTGCTGTGGAACGTACAGGTGCTCATCGACCGCTGTTGCCACCGCTGGGGCGGCGCGGATAATGCGGGCTGGCGGGGTGCTTTCAGTCTCTGGTATGACCGCTTGCTTGCCAGTCGTGGCACAGCCGGCAAGCACAACCAAAACTGACGCGGTCAGCAGGCGTAAATACACAAAACCCCCGGAAATTTCTAATGTCGAGGGTTATTATGCTGCTTGGCGGGCGTCGGTCAACCGTTTTGTGCTCACCAGTTGTCCTTCCATTGACGAATTACAGCCAGCGTGCTAGCCCCGGGTGCGGCGGATTTATCGCGATTCCGCGCTGCCTTGACGACGGTTTCCGCCCGGCTGCGCAGGAACGGGTTCACGCTCAGTTCTTCGCCAAGCGGGCTGGGCAAGCTGATTTTACCCGCCGCCCGCAGGGCTTCCACATGCTGGGTTTTCCTCTGCAAAGCCTCGTTGCCTGGTTCGACCTCCAGCGCGAACAGGCAATTGGATAGCGTGTATTCATGGCCGCAATAAACCCGCGTGTCGGGCGGCAGTTTGGCCAGCTTGTCCAGTGAGCTTTGCATTTGCTCAGGCGTGCCTTCAAACAGCCGCCCGCAGCCGGCACTGAACAGGGTGTCGCCACAAAACAGGCAGCCGTGGCCGGTAAATACGATATGTGTTGCAGTATGCCCGGGCACTTCGAGCACACTGAATTCCAGTCCGAGCTCCGGCAAATGCGCCACATCGCCCTCCCGCATGACAGCGTCGATGCCCTCGATGCGCGGGTCGTCCGGTCCGAATACCCTGGCCCCGGTTTGGTTTTTCAAGTCAGGCATGCCGCCGATGTGATCGGGATGATGGTGGGTGAGCAGGATGTAGCGCAGGTCCAGGCCGTCTTTTTCCAATACTGCCTGCACCGGACGGGCGTCGCCCGGGTCGACGATTGCGCAAGCGGTTCCCTCGGTGCGGATCAGCCAGATATAATTGTCGGCAAATGCGGGAATGGCCGAAACATTGAGTACAGGCATCGGTGCAGAAATCTCCTTGTCAGTTCGGGCCCACCAGGGGCCGGGGCTTGGCAGCCATGATCTGCCAAGGCTGGTTAAGTGGTGACCGCGCAGTCAGCGCACGATCTGCTAAGCTTACATCGATTTTCCAGCGCGCTGCTGCAACGTGTGGCCGGCGACGATCGCAAGGGCAACGTGCTGGTGCTTGGGCATGGTGCATTACCGGCCCCGGAATGCCCCTGCCTGCAGCGTGACGAGCATACCTTTGGCCTGGCGATATGTATTTTCCAGGGTCGGTTGCAATCTTCAAATTCCGCCAGGATCCTGCTGGACTGCAATAGCGCAGCCTTGCCGTTTCAGGACGCGGCATTTCGCAGGGTCATTTTGTACCTTGTCACCAGGGATGGAACAGAGCACGAGTTGGATGAAGCCTGCCGGGTTCTGGCGCCCGGCGGTGAATTATTGGTGCTGGGACTCAATCGCCGCAGTTGGAGCGCCATGCGCTGGTACCGCCGGGGGCCGGTTCCGGGAATGGCTGTGGCCAGCGTTCGGGATAGCCTGCAAGCCCACGACCTGGTCATCGATTGCATGCTCGGTGCCGGATTGCTGGGACGGTCCGGACCCTTGATGGAGTGGCGGCGGCTGTCCGGCGTTGCCTTGCCGTTTGCCGATCTCGTCGTGCTGCGGGCGCAGCATCGGGAACGCCCGGCAGCCACGCCATTGCGCTTGAAAGAATTTTCGGCGCGGGTCATGCCCACGACCATTGCCAGTTGACGGGAGAATACCAACACGTGGATAAGGAAACCGAGGTGGAGATTTATACGGATGGCGCCTGTAGCGGCAACCCCGGCCCCGGGGGCTGGGGCAGTGTGCTGCTGTACAATGGACACCGGCGGGAGCTATCCGGCGGCGCAAGCGCCACCACCAACAATCGCATGGAATTGCAGGCGGTGATCGCGTCCATGGAGGCATTGAAACGCCCCTGCCGGGTAACCATTCACACCGATTCGGTCTACGTGATGAAAGGCGTGACGGAATGGCTGGAGCAGTGGAAACGGCGCAATTGGCGGACCGCCGGCCGGCAAGCTGTGAAAAACGTCGAATTATGGCAGCACCTGGAACAGGTTCTGGCGCCCCACAAGGTCAAATGGCGCTGGGTCAAAGGCCATAGCGGGGTGCCGGAAAATGAGCGTGCGGACGAACTCGCGCGCCGGGCCATTCCGCGCTAATAACTCAGGAACCATCAAATGAGACAGGTCGTACTGGACACGGAAACCACCGGCCTCGAGCCGTCTGAAGGGCACCGCGTGATCGAAATTGGCGCCGTGGAACTCGTTGACCGGCGGCCCAGCGGGCATCATTTTCACAGCTATATCAACCCGCAACGCGAGATCGAGGATGGCGCGCTGGAGGTGCACGGCATTACCTCGGAGTTTCTCTCGGACAAGCCCCGTTTCGCGGAAGTGGCGGATGATTTCCTTCATTTTATCAAGGGTGCCGAGCTGATCATTCATAATGCGCCTTTCGACCTGGGCTTTCTCGACATGGAACTGTCCCGGCTGGAGGTGTGTCCAGGCTGCGTCACCGATTTTGCCACCGTATTGGACACGCTGGAACTGGCACGCGAACTGCATCCCGGCCAGCGCAATAATCTGGATGCCTTGTGCAAACGCTATTCGGTCGATGACAGCAGCCGCAGTCTCCATGGCGCTTTGCTGGATGCAGAACTCCTGGCTGAAGTCTATCTGGCGATGACCGGTGGCCAAACGGATCTCGGACTGAGCTTCAAATCCTCAAACCCGAAAGTGTCTGCACAGACATTTGTGGGCCAGGGCGCCCGCCCACCGTTTCAGGTGATCAAGGCCAGCACTGAGGAATTGGCCTTACACGAAGCAAGACTGGCCGCGATCCAGAAGCACTCCAGCCATTGCCTGTGGCTGGAAATCGAGTAACCCTGGGGAGTCGCAGGCGACACGCCGGTCGAGCCACTCAATCAGACTGTGTTATCAACAAGGGATGTTCGCGGCTTTCCATCCACACCAGGACTTTGTAGAAGCGCTGTATGTTTTCCACGTACGTCCTGGCCTCGAAACCGCGCGCATAGCCATAATGCGTCTGGCTGTGCCATTTTTCCTGACTGAGCAAATCCAGACTCTTGCTGACATCGGACCAGCGGTCCGGATTCAGGCCTTGCTTTTGCGTCAGCTTGCGGGCATCGCGCAAATGCCCCATACCCAGGTTATATGCCGCCAGCGCCATCCAGGTTCGGTCAGGTTCCGCAATGCGGTCCGGCAGGCGGGCGCGCAGGCGCGCAAGGTAACGTGCGCCGCCATCGATGCTCTGGGCCGGATCCAGGCGGTCATTCACGCCGAGCTGATCTGCGGTTTGTGCGGTCAACATCATGATGCCGCGCACCCCGGTAAACGATGAAGCGGACGGGTCCCAGTTGGATTCCTGATAGCCTACTGCGGCCAGCAAACGCCAGTCGAGGTCATAAGCGCGACCGGCCTGGCGGAAAATCCCGATCAATTGCGGCAGACGTGCGCGCGTGTCGCGCAGAAAATGGAACATGCCGAGGCGGTCGAGACGCTCGGTGTTGTTGTAAAACCGGTCCATTACCGCCGCCAGGCGGCCGCTTTCCCGTTCCTGCAACATGAATGCGCGGGCCTGGTCGCGCCAGGCTGTCGTCAGGCCCAGGGCGAAACGCCCAGGCTTGCGGCACCGACTCTTCTGATGGTGAATGCGGCTTCGATCCGCGGGTAGTAGTCCTCGTTGATAGCGAAAATGTTGGAATCGACCAGGGTGGCGTCGATGGCTTGATCCGCGACAGCAAGCAGCAAGTCCTCGATGCCGACATCATCGCGCGATTCCCATTTCAGACCCGGCACTTCCTTGCGTGCCGATTCCAGGGTTTCTTCGTAGCTCGAGCCGGCAATCACCATGACATTGCGCCCGACCAGATCGCCCACATCATTGATCTGGCTGTCGCCGCGCCGGCGGATAACGAGAATTTGCGTTTTCTGAACCTCCGGCCCGAAATTGAACACCCGCTCCCGCGCCCTGGTGTGGGTCATATTGGCGGCGATGAGGTCGCCTTCGCCGGCATCCAGCATGGTGGTCAGATGACTGAACGCGCTTGCCACCTCGACTTGCAGAGTGACATCGAGATAGCGGCAGAATCGCCGCACCAGTTCATATTCCGGGCCGGTGGGTCCGCCGGCATCCAGATAGTAAGTGCTGGCGCCGTTGCGTGTCAGCAGGGTGAGGCTGCCGCGCCGTTGCACCTGCTGCAATTGGCTGGGATGGTCTTCGCCGGAATAAAGAAAGGGCAGCAGGGCGATGCCGCAACAGCAGCGTCCACAGGTGAACTTTATCGGTGATGCTGGGATTCACATCCGGCAGCGACATCAGTTCATCATGAGTGTTGCCGCCACCAGCAGCTATTTGGCCTGGCGCTGTTGATATTCAGTGTGCTGCAGGACGTACCGTCCTTGGCCGTGTCGTTGAGCTGGTCATCACCGGCTTTGGCGGCGGCTTGCAGGGTGTATGCCGTGGCCGTGGGCGCCACGGGCAAGGTGAAGTCGTAGTGCTCGTGCGTTGGCGCCGGAAGCTGCGCCACTGTGGCGTAGGTCGGTGTTGTTTGAACGCCAGATTTCCTGATTGATCGACCAGTTCATCAGCAGTTGCTGAGCTTCTCCGCGCCTGGCCTTGCGCACGTAGCCGACGTAAGACGGGTAAGCCAGCGCAACGAGAATGGCCACGATGACCAGCACGATCATCAATTCAATGAGCGTAAATCCCGACTTCCGTTTTTTGCGCTGCTGTTCATGTTTGCACCTGATTCATCCTGATTCAGCGGTCCGCAGGACCGCGTAATTGCTCGTCCTGACAAGCGCGTTGCATCACCTTCCATGGTGCGCTAATCTCCCGATTTCTCAGTATCGCAAATGCAATCATATTCTGCAGCGCCCGAATGTGCCAATGCTCCCGCAGCCGCCCTTCAAAGTGTCAAAGCCTATGCAGTATGGTTTTCTTGATGAGCGGTCAGAATGCCGCGCCGGACGGTCAGTGCAAAGTATCGCTTTAAAACAATCCGTATCTATAATGAATCCACTCAGGATGAGTCTTGCGATCAGGATGATTGGAAATGAATAAATGGAATTTTTATGCTTTGCCGTTGCGGCGCCGCCGCAATGGCCATCCCCTTCCTTCCCGCCAGACGCGGTTTTACAGTCGTCGAGCTGATGATGTCGCTGGTATTGCTGGCGATCGGCGCCGCTTTGTCCATTCCCTCGTACCGGGAAATGATGGAGAAGCGGCAGCTGACCCATGGCGCCGAACAGATCATGGCTTTCGTCAATACCGCGCAAAGTGAAGCGATGAAGCGCAACCAGATCGTGACCATTTCCTACGATCGTGATCGATAAGGATGACTGGTGCATCGGCGCGGTCCTGGGCACATCCGCCTGTGATTGCAGGGAAACCGACACCACCGCCAGTGACTATTGCGCGATCGATTCAGCGCCTCGGATCATCAACAACACCTTCGTGGGAAATACCCAACTGGTGAGAGAGATGAAGGGCGCCGACTGGCAATATTTTATTCCTTCGATCCGGTTCGCGGAATTTTGACCGACCTCGGCAAGAAACTGGAAGTGCAAATGCGCTCCGACAGTGAAGATTACCGGCTGGACCTGAAAGTCTCCAAAACCGGCCAGGCCATCCTGTGCTCGCATGACGATCACAACAGCCGTGCCGGGTTATGGCCGTTGTCCAGGACGAGACGATTGATGATGGGAGAGGTCTTTATGAACAGTTCACACAGCAAAAGACCCACGGCTATCAACCGCCAGGCCGGCTTCAGCCTGATGGAAGCCGTGGTGGCGATGAGCATCAGCCTGGTTGTGACCGCCGCCATGGTGGCATTGATGGCGAATTCACTGAGCAATACCTCGCGCATCGTCAACATGACCAAGCTGGGCGACGACCTGCGCGTCACCATGCAAATGCTCACCCGTGATGTGCGCCGGGCCAGTTACAACGCCAATGCGATGCTTTGCTATGGCAATGAAGACTGCTTCACCGATGGCAGCGTCACACTGCCAGGGGATGTGACCATCAATGCCGATAGCGATTGCTTTACGTTCTTGCTGGATCGCGATAACGATGGCGATTCAACCGAGAACGAAGCCGGCGGCTTTCGCCGGGTAACGCCGGGCGGAGTCGGCGCAATCGAGATGTGGACCGGTGGCAATGCGCCAGATTGCGCGGCCTCTGACAATAATTGGGTGCGCGTCACCAACCCGGACAGCATGGACATCACCGCCTTCAATGTCGACCCGAGCCTGTCTTACTCGGAAGAAATCTATAACGACGGGGCCGGCAAAGTCATTTCGCAGAAAGTGCGCAAACTGCGATTCACCATCGATGGCCGGCTGGTGACGGACAACTCCATCACCCGGCAGCATGGAAGACATCATCAGCGTGCGCAACGATCTGTTGCTGTAAACCGAGCTCATGTCACTCAAATTTGCACAGGGAAGGGCAAACAAATGACAATGACAACAAACGTCGACAGTCGGCCAGTCGCAAACTGCGGATAGATATTTCAGCGCGGCATTATCACCACGTTTACCGGTGTATTGATTCTGCTGCTGTTGACCTTGATGATGTTTTTCGCGCTGCGCGTCGGCGTGTTCGATCAGCGCAATTCCTCCAATGAAATGCGGCAGAAACTGGCCTTTCACGTTGCGGAGTCCGCTATTGCGCACGCCAAAGAATTTTTCCGCGCAAATTCGCTGCTGGCGGCTTCCCTTGAGACCGGCATCATGGGCACCAACGGTTGGCTTTCGACAGCGACGCGGCGCCTTGCGCTGGCAGAAATGCAGCGACGCGGGCTTGAATCTTGCCAACCGGCAGCGGCTCGCATCCCTGTTTCGGCGAACCCAATCCCGCCCGGCGTCAGGACCATCTACTACTATTCATTCAATGGCATCGACCAATGTGCCGGTAGACAGCAATGCTTTGATCAATGACAGCACTGAGAGCGTCGACCGTGCAGGCATTGCTGTGTGTGCTGGATATCGATTTCGACGCCACCACACCGGTGAAAGGCTGCAGCACGAATACCACCGATCCGACCGCTGCGGGTTACGTGGACGGATCGCACTATATGATCACCTTGCTGGCGCGAGGCAAGGCGGATTGCATCGGCACCAACTGCGGCGCCGAAGCACTGGTGCGTGAGCAGGTTTCCAATTTCGGCGGTGCCGCGGGCGGCCAGGCGCCTGGCGGTGCCATTGACGACCAAGAGCGTCTTTCCACCCTCCGGCTCGGCTGAAATCGTTCCCAACCCGAACTGCAGGTGGTGTCGGCGTGCCGGTATCGGTCTGGATGAATGGCAACCCCAGTTGCTCCGTCCGATGGGTCGGTGATCGACCCCAGCAGCGGTTCCTGGGCGACCTGCGAGGCGCAGGAATGGTATGGCGTTGACACCATGCCGGCCGACTATACCTGTCCCGGGCAATTGCAGTTGCTGCCGGGATGAGTCGATCAGCTATACCCATGGCGGATGAGATGTATTGGGCATTGACCTGGTGGAGGATCCGAACTTTCCCTGCGACCTGTTCAAGTTCTATTTCGGCGTGCCCAAAACCAGTTATGAAATCGTCAAGGGTATACTCCAGGTGCTGAGCGACTGCTCGACCCTGGGGCCCAATTCCGCTGGCATATACTGGATCAGTGGTCCTGAATGCCGAATTCAAAGCAACACTCACGGTGGGTTCACCCAAAGCGCCGGTGTTACTGATTTCTGCTGCGACCGCTACCGAACTTCGGGGCGGGGCAAAAATTTACGGCACCGTCTATATTTCGGACACGGAGCATTCCAATGCGGCACTTGCAGTCCAACGGCACATGCACGGTCTATGGACAGGTCATTGTCGATGCGACGCATTGGCAGCTATACCGGGACATTTCAGGTGGTTTACAACGCAAATATCGTCGCTCAGGCAACCGGAACGGGTGGTCTGGGCGGCGTGATCGGCGGTTGGGCCGATTTTCATCCCAATTGGAACTAACAGGAAACCCATATGAAAAGCACAAGGAAGGCTTTGCATGCGGCTTTACGCTGCTCGAAGTCCTGATCGGAATGGTGGTGTTCGCCCTCGGCATGATGGCGCTGGCGCAGTTGCAGGGCAATCTGTCAAAATCCAGCGCCGATGCCAACGCCCGCTCGGTGGCCGTCAACCTGGCGGAGGAAACCATTGAGGAAGCGCGCACTTTTACCCAGGTGACGGCGAGCGCCGGGGTCAGCGCATTCAACAACATCGTCAACAAGACCGAAACCGTGACGCGCGGCGGCATCAATTACACGGTCACGCACGTGGTCACCGATTATTGGTATAACCCTGCAACCGGCACCTTCGGCGCCAAGCCGTCGGGCAGCAAGGCGGTCAATCGCAGACATGAAAAAACTACAGCTGACCGTTTCCTGGGGCCGTGATTCCGGTGGACAATCCCACGCAAGACTTTCAGATCGACGAGATCGCATGTGACCACCTCCGGCCTGGGCAGCGGAAAGATCACGCTGACCGATCTGATTTCATCCATCACTTCGCCTTCCGGCGGCAAAGTGGTGCTGAATGCCACCACCAATGACCAGTATGGGCCGCCGGTCGATTACTCACCCGGTCAGAACCCGGACATCATTTCCATCAAGTTGGGTCAGAATCGCTTCAAGGAATCCACCAAGCCATTGCCCTATGTTTACAACGCCAATGAACGGGTGGAAACCAAGTTCGACGTGGTCACCTATTCGCAGAACGATGACGGCGCCACTTTCCTGCGCCGCGAAGAATTTCTCGCGGTGGCCTGCGAATGCGAGCTGAAGTTTCCCAGCGGCACTACCGGCGGTCTGCGTCCGACGATCTGGAACGGTAATGACTACACCGAGGGCGAATTCGTTTCCAAGCCCTAGGGGGTAAGCGTCAGGGACAATGCAACGAATTTCCAATCGCAATATTGCACCGTGTGCTGCCGTGACCACCACGATGGCGGCAGCGGCACGAAGGATGATGCCAATGATCCGGGCCGCAGCAAATACAGCCCGTTTCGAAGCTCGTCCGAATACATGACCGCCGCCGATGGTCCAGCCTCGATGATCGGCGACCACAAGCATTACAGCATTGGGGGTGTCGGCCTGGCCAAGACCGAAGGGGATACCTATTTCGAAGCCTGCCGTCTGGTGCGCAAGGACGGCTTTTTCCGGGTCGCGCAGGATCTGCGCGCAGGAAGGGGTGAACAGCTTCCCGGCCAACTTCCTGGATGACAGTGACGAGGTGCCCAGTATTCGGAATATGTCACCGGTGCGGTATCGGATTTCGTGGCAACGCAGGGGACGGCTACGAGCAGAGCCCGCCCAGCCTGACCACGCCGCTAAATATGTCACCGGCGGTGGTTTTCCCGGGCAATACCACCGAGCAACCGCACCGGTCATGAGCAGTTACAATTCCCCTCAACAGTTGCGTGCCCGCGGCGTTTATATCGATTACATGACCGACGAGCTGCGCGACATCATCAACTGCCTGGACGGCGGTGGCATCTGGCCCCACTTGTGGTGTCAAAGGCGCCAACACCGCACTCGAAGTGGTTCCGTTTTTCGACGTGCAACTGACCTGGTTGGGGCGCTGGAACGAAACCCCGGTCAATCTGCCGATCAGCGTCAGCAATGACGAGGCGATCAAAGACCAACAACACCCATGATCGCGGCAAGGCCAGACTGACCACAGGCTCCGGTCCCTCAAACATTGCCTTCAAGGTCAATCGACGGCAATCTGGGCTTGACCGGCTCCGACCCGATAGATCCCGACCTATTACAGCCAATCAAGCAGTACACCTTGTATTGCCAGGCCGATCATTGCGCGGCCCGCCGCCGGCAGTCGCCGGTTATCAGGTCAATGGCTCGATCACCTCGCAGGTGCCCGGTGTCAAGGCTTCGGATGTGGAAATTGCAGCCAGTAACGGCGCCCAATGCAACCGCACCAAGACCGGGTTTGAGTGCATCGTTCCCTATTCGGCCAGCAATCCGCGGCTGACAGTCAGCAATTACTTCAAGCAAAACAAGGATCTGGTGGCCTGCAGTACGGTGCTGACCATAAATGGCACCGCTCACAGCGGTACAGACATCACCCAGAACTGGACCCGTTTCAACTTGCCGGCCGGTCGGGAATATTTACAACGCAGATATCTACGTTAAACAAGGGCCTTCTTGCCCTTAGGTACTGCGGCGCCGGTTCAACCGAATATGCGCGCTCTCAATCAGGCTCGGGACTTCTGCCACAATGCCGCCTCCCGCGAGGCGGCATTTTTCCCGCCATCTGGTGCGAAAATGGGTTAGAAGAGCTGCACCGTATGCAGCATTCAGGAACTGGTGGGGGATCTTCCTTTCCAACAGGAACTCGCAAAGCTGCCGCCTTGCCCGCCGGCAGTTTTTGCTCCCGTTTGGTCAATAGTCAGCGCGCCGCAATTGTCCTCAATCTGTGCCCCCTGTGGCGCTGCGCTGGCAACGAAATTTTGATTGCCATTGGAAGTGGCAACGGTGATGACATAGAAGCCGTTGGTGGAATTGCCCTCGCAGGCGTTGGCATCGTAGGCATTGTTGCGGACGTAAATTCTTTCCTGGCAGGCCGCTGTCGCCATCAGCGTCTGCATCGCTTCGGTGCGATTCGCCCTGATGACGTAGCTGCGGTAGCTTGGAATCGCCAGGCTCAGCGCTATGGCGACAAGGGTCACCGCAATCATGGATTCAATAAGGGTAAACCCTTGCACGTTTCCAGGTTTCATAATCGGGCAGGTCCCTATAATTTCAACGGGGCTGGCGGTTTTAACTGTCCAGGCCCCCTTTTTGGGCATCCAGCAGGATGATCACGTTGAGTTGCCGCAGGGCCCCAGGGACAAACTCGTCGCTGAATATCAGTCGAACGGTATCGCCGGGAGTCAGGCTTTCTTCGCCGACCACGGATCTGTGATAGTAGACTTTTGTTGCTTCCATGTTGGCTTTGTAGTTCACGCCATTGACGGTAATGGTATTGCCGTTCAAATAGACGTCGTTCAATTTGCCTTCAATAGTCTCGGCCATCAGCCAGCCGGGATACAGCAGGGCCAGCAGCAGCAATAGTTTGATTTTCATATCACGTTCCTCGGTGCCATAACGGCAACATTAATCTGTCTGGAACCAGCTTTGCCGGCCGCAGGACATCGGCTGATGTGCGGCCGCGATCATGACAATGCTGCCATTGGTTCTGGTCGTATAGGTGAACGATTTGGCGCCACCGACTCCACAGCCCCTGGGTGCATTGGCCCTGGGCGGAAACACGCCGCCGAGATCCGAGGCGCGGTCATCGTAAAGAAACGTCGGCAAATTGGGAATACTCAACATTTCCCGGCCGATGGGATTGGCGATGCCTTCGGGATTGCCTTCTTCCAATGGGTTACCGATGGTCAGGACATCGTTTGAGTCGATGACGCTGTCGTCGTTCAAATCAAACACCGGGAAACGGGGTGCGGCGCCGGTGGTCGCATTCAGCGCCATCAACCACCCCGTGCCGCCGGCGGCGCAGGGGTCCTCCGCCGGGATCAAACTGACGAAAAATGCGATATTGTCCCTGAGCACGATCTTGCGGATGATGCGTTCGCCTTCGATCGGCATATCGACCACCCAACCGCGTGATTGCGGCTCACCGTCTTCATCGAACCAGATCGGTGTATTGGGCGCGTAATCGTGAATGACGCGGGTATTGCTTTCCGTGTCAACGTCGATTTCCGGTTGTTCCAGCACGTCACGGGTGAAGCCATGGGCGCCATAATTATTGCGTTGGTTCAAGGCCTTGCTGTAGTAAGCATCGCGGTCCCAGATGCCGTAAATCGACTGGACCGGGGTTCCCTCGGTGCTGTCATCCGAGATTTCCAGATACTTGCCGGTGCCGAAAACCACCAGCGCGCCCTCCGCGATGGACAGCGGGTGGCGCATGATTGCCGGCCGGTTGGTGATGGCCTGGCGTTCGCCGGATGCGTTCCTGGCCACAAACAGCGGTGCACCGCCGAATGCCACCGCCCAGTTTGACGGTTCGCTGGAAGTCACGTCGATTTTCCACATGTTACCGTCGAGGTCACCGATGTAGATGAAGTCGGCAAGGTAATCGCCATCGACATCCGCAACTGCGGGGGCAGACAGGCCATTGGCACCCGTAATCTTGATTTTCCTGTAATCGCTGGATGACCAGCCGTCTATGCCGTCCTCAATGAACAGGATGTAGACATATTGATCGCCATGGGGTGATACATGCCCATCGGACGTTGTATTGTTATAGCCCGAGCTGAAAATGACTGCCCATTTGCCATTGGCCATTTTGCGGATTTGCGGATCGCCAAACACGAAGCCGAGATCTGCGTCATTTTCATCGGTGAATTCCCACAGCACGTTGCTGCTGCTGAAGTTTGCCGGGATCGGTCATATCCAGCGCATACATACCCTGGCCGCCGCCGCGCAGACTGCCCACCAGCACGGACTTCCAGGTGCTGCCGATCTGCACGTCACCGTATTCCGGTGAACCATCGACGAAGAATTCATGGCCGTAATAGACATCGGTCAGCAGGTTGAGCTTGCCGATCAACTTGTTCGGTACGAAAGTGAGAATCTCTTCGCCGTCGCTTTCACGAAAGCCATGCAACATGCCGTCATTGGCCCCGGCGTAAACCACTGCGGGGCGGTTTTGATGGTTCACCGCAAACGTCTGATAACCGCCGAAGGGATAGTAGAACGGCGGCCAGCCGACGTATTGCGGGTCGGAATGGTCGATATCACCTAGCCGATGGAGGCGCGGACGGAAGGCGTTACCGCCGGTCTCATCTTCATTTGAACCCCGAATGTAATTGAGCCGGGCCTGTCCCTCACCATCCGTAGATCCGGTGTTGGGGTTGATGTTCAACAGGTCTTTTTGCCCGCTGTTCAATCCGGTCCAGGTGAAATTGGCGCCGCTGTGGCTGCTGGCATTGTAGGTGAACACTTTGCGTGACGATTCGAACCAGGAGCGGGATTTGCCGTCCAGGATATCGCCGGCTTCCCACGCGATGGTGCCGAGCTTGCCATCTGCTTCGACGACATTGATCGCGAGCAAAGAGCCGTGCCAGTCGAGGGCATCGAACTTGGCCTGGAAGACTTTTGAGTTGCTGGAAATGGAACCACCGTTGGTGGCGCCGGATGCGGCGCCGCCGATGCGGTCACCGATGCTTTCGATCGCGTGTTGCAGTTGTCCAATAAGATCTTCCGGTCGCTTGGCGGAAATGTATTTACCGCGGCTGTTCCAGGCCGCGTGCCAGAGATCATCGACCGATTTTTCATTGTCGGAGGCGCCGTTCAGATACCAGGGCCCATTGTAGGTATCGGGGTCGAAGTCATCCGGCCGGCCGTCATTGTTCGCATCGCTCAGAGAGCCGGTAATGCCAAAACCGATGGTGTAGGTCACCATGTGCTGGTGGGCGGCCGAATCGAACTTGTCCGTAGGCACGAGATCAGCCATCGGTGACAGGTCCTTGTCGTAATAGTATTTGGCCACGTCCGCCAGCAATATCTTGGTGCCGAGTATGGAGCCGTTATCCTTGTCCACATCGTTTTAACTCGGACCGGATTGGAGCCGTTCCAGAAACCGTCGGAAAACAGGATCGAGAAGTTCTTCTGGCAGGCCAATACGATCGGCGAAGGCTTGCCGCTGAGGTCATCGTCATAATATCGGCCAACATTCTCCAGGCCACGACGAAGTGGCGTGCCCACCGCATATTGCGGCGAATCAATATAGGATTCGACCAGGTTCTGGTTTTGTGCGGTGAAGTCGGTGGTGGCGGCCGGCGGCATTTGAACAAACAGATTACTGTTGATCATGCTAAAACCGTAGCGGAAAGACGGCATATTGGTAATGACTTTTGAAACGCCGGCCCGGGCCACCAGGTTGCGGCGCCGGTAATACTGGAACCAGTTGGCGATGTTTTGCGAAAGCTGCGTGACCGTTGCATTGCCCCCCAGGGCCGCAACGCAGCGCGAATCAGAATGTGACAGGGAGGTCGTCGTGGGATTCAGGCCGCCGGCGTTGGGGCTGTATTGATTCAGGGTACAGGAATAGCTGCTGGAGGAAGAGACCACAACCTTACGTTGCTGTCCCATTGATCGACGATGTCATTGGCGCCGCTGGTCCAGTCCGTTATGTCGGGCTGGGTACCGTAGAATCCCTTGTCATCTATCCAGTAATAGTAGGTAAAGCCGCTGAGATTGCGCGTGTCGTAATAGCCCGAAGACCGTGACGGATCTGGAAAGGAACGTGCCGAGGTGAAACTCGCATTGCTGTAGCCGGGCCACGGCGTGTAACTGGATGCCGGGTTGAAATAAAGTACATTCAGCGCGCTGGACCGCACCCGCCAGTCCCAGGGATTATAAGCGTCATGCCCATCATTATGGTCCTGTTCGCACAATTCTATAATGTCCCGGTCTTTATTGGTGCAAGCGGTGTTGTAGGCATCGTCATTGGAGGCGAAAATATATTCAAATGTTTCGTATATGTTGTTGTGATGGCTCTGCTGGCCAGTCCATTCGTAAAACTCACCGGTAGAATCAAGGGTATTGCAGCCCAGCCTGTTGTTGTAGCGGCAGGTGGTGAAATAGGTCGGCACCATGATGTCCCAATCCATCGAGCCCGAATCGTCCATTTCCAGGAAAATATTCGGCGTGGTGCTGAGATTTACGAACAATGGGACCTTCGGCAGCACCAGCGAGGCGGAAACCTCGAAGGGTGCGGCCAAGCCGGCAAGCAGTGCAAGTGCGGCCAGGGTGAAGGTGGCGTATGTCGGCTTGATGTGGTTCATCCTTGAACTCCGCAGCGGCTATTCGAAGCGCTTGGCAATAACGGCGCGAACAATGGCGGTGCTGTTGGGCCGTGCGCCCAGCCCGCGGCCTGTGAGCGATAGAACGCAACCCCCTTTTGTGGGTCTCCGGCAAGATCGTCGCGGAGAAATTGTTGCTGTTCCATGATGTATCTGGGCTGGTCGTAAACCAGCGGAACGCTGACATCCAGATTGCTGTCATCACTCGGGTCGATACCATAGGCTCTGGCGCTATCCCAGGTTTCATCGATGGGCGAGGGTGAACTCGGATACACGCCGTGCTCCCAAACGCGGGAAACGCTGTCGCAGTCGGTAAGACACGGAAAGGGGCGGGATAGTGAACTTCTGCCCAGGCTCTGCAGCCAGGCTGATGACCAACGGGTTCCCGCCTCGGCGGATTCAAAGGCCAGACCGATGTCGCGAAAATTACCGGCCAGTTTCTCTGTATGATGGCGCCCTGGGATGAGGCAACCCCCAGAATGACCAGAACCAGCAGCAACATCAGGCCTATGATCAAAACCGCTCCTTTCTGTTTCTGCTGGGGCCTCTGCTGCATGCGATTCATAGCGTCAAATTCCTGATCGTTACCGTAGATGTAAAAAGTTTGCGCATTTTGTGGTCTTCAGTGGCAGCGACGTTGACGTCGAGCACGTTGAATGACTGCTGATCTTCTACTGCTTCAGCATTCTCGGGGCTGGCGATCAGCAAGCCGATTTGAATGGCAACGGGAACACCGGCCTGCATGGTGTTGAGCAGGCTTTCGCTTTCGCACAGGTACTGGCTCTGCAGGCACACGGTGCTCTGCGGCGTGATGTTGGCCGCCGTGGTCCAGGAATTGACGCTGAAGTCCGGCGGAAAGTCCGTATCTACGCCGTAAAGCACCTGAAAAGATTCCACGCCATCAATGATATTCTGGTTGCTGTATTGCGCGGCCAGCGCTGAAGGCGATGCGCCGTATTCACAGGTGCGGCGCAGATTCTGGCTGTTATCGACCGAAAACGTCATGCGCTTGTAAAAAGCGGCCGGCTCGCCGGTTTCCGGATCGATGGTAGCGTTCACGGTGCCGAGGCAGTCGCTGCCGTCCTCGTACATGATTTGCAGCACATCATTGGCGCTGCCGCCACCATCAACCGATCCAGCGGTAAGTGGGTAGTAGCCGGAAAGCGGTTCATTCCACACCGGTGAACGGAAACCGGCCTTGCGCATTTCTTCGGCGACGAGGTACATGGCCAGGCGGCCGTCTTCCTGGACCCGGGTCAGACCCTCTTGCAGCTGATAGGTCTGTTTGCTGTTGCAAAAAGCTGGGTCATGATCAATGTGACCAAAAGCCCGAGAGCCATCGCTACAAGTAGCTCGATCAGCGTAAATCCTAGGATTTGGATTGTGTTATAGACATAAAACTTTCCTTGTCATCGTATTAAATCGCTGCGCAACTCATCAGGGAACATGGAAATAACGTTGCGGTAGAACAATTGGTTCTGCGACTGGGAATCCAGATTATGGGAATCCGTCCAGAAGAATTTTATCGTATTCAAGCCAACACCATCGCATGCAGGCTCTTCCGGTGCGCCGTCATCCGGCGTGGAATCCATGCAGATCACGGCGACGCCGCCCGGCAGAGCTGATTGATGCGTGCTGTACCCAGGCGTGGCATCGTATTGCGCCTGTTCGGCAAAGTCGCAGGTGGTATCGCAAAGCAGATTTTCTTGCCGGAATCCAGATTCACGGAATACATATTATTTTCATAAGGCGACTAGATTGGCCCGCATGGTGTCCGCCAATTCCGAGGCAATAATGTTCGCCTGGGATTCGACTCTGCCCGTAAGCAGTATTTTTCAGGTTGGCCAATGCCAGGCTGGCAACGCTGATCAGGCCCACGCTGAGAATGATCACAGAGGTCAGAATCTCGATCAGGGTAAATCCGTTTTGCAGTCGTAATTTGGTCATTGGCCTGTTACACCGTATGGAATGAGGTGCCTCCCGCATGTTATTCGGAGCCGTGTTGATGAGATTGAATGGTGCCGAAAGGGCTAATGGTTACATCGAAGCACCCGGCCGGATCGCTCGAATCTCCATAGCAGCCGGTAATGGTTGCATCAGCATCCAGCGAAGTAGTGCCGTCGGCCTGGAATACAATCAAATCGCCGTAGCCAGCGTCGGACAGGTTGCCTTCCAGCGATATGACGCGGAGGATTTCGCCAGCATCTGGTAAGCTGTCTCCATCGCTATCGTTGAACACAATCCAGCCGCGGCCCCAGCCGTTTTCACTACAGTTTGCCTCATCGGTCGATGGGCAGATGGTGATGTTGGAGCCGGTTGTGATGGCGTTGGAGCGCGCCAGGTTCATGCCGGTCAACAATGGAATTACTGGCAGCGGTGATTTGGTTGTTTCGGGCCAGCTTTTGTAATGAGGGTAAGGCCAGCGCCATGCCGATCCCGATCAATGCCAGTGTGACGGCAAACTCGATAACGGTAAATCCGGTGACTGATGCGCGGATGAAACGGGGACAGATTCCATTCTGTATTTCCATGACCAAAATCCTTTTTGGTTGATGGGAGGTTAGTGTTCACTGAACATACTACGCGCAAAATCTCAAAATCGAGCACCTCTTGTCGTACCAAGAGTGCCGTTAGTCGAAAACTGAGATCGCTGGCCAATGCACCGGAGCGGGCACAAGCTGCCTGAGAAATCACGCTGCCAGTGCGTCGGCAGATTCCGGTTCCCGATCGGGTATTGCATCCAAACTTGAACTGCCGGACCGGAATTCTGAGTTCCCAATCCGGCCCGGGACTTCTGCTAGAATGCCGCCTCCTGCGAGGCGGCATTTTTTTGGAGTATCCGTGACAGTCAGAACCCGATTCGCCCCCAGCCCCACCGGTTTCCTGCATGTGGGGGGCGCCCGCACGGCCCTGTTCTGCTATTTGCAGGCCCGCGCCCACAATGGTGTGTTCATTCTGCGCATCGAGGATACCGACCTGCAGCGCTCGACGCCCGAATCGGTGCAGGCCATTCTGGACGGCATGGACTGGCTCGGCCTGGATTACGACGAAGGCCCGATTTACCAGACCCAGCGTTTCGCGCGCTATGCCGAAGTCACCCAAACGTTGCTGCAGCAGGGTAAGGCCTACCATTGCTATTGCAGCAAGCAGCGCATCGATGATCTGCGCGAACAACAGATGCAGCAGGGCCTCAAACCGCGTTATGACGGTTTGTGCCGCAATCGCAGCGACGTGCCCGCCGGCATCAAGCCGGTGGTGCGGTTCCGCAACCCGGCGGCGGGCGAAGTGGTGTTTGACGACCGGGTGCGCGGGCGCATCAGCATTTCCAACGAGGAACTCGACGACCTGGTGATTGCCCGGCCGGATGGTTCGCCCACTTACAATTTCACGGTGGTGGTGGACGACATCGACATGGGGGTGACCCTGGTCATCCGCGGCGACGATCACATCAACAATACGCCGCGGCAGATCAATATCTACCGCGCGCTCGGCGCGGCCCTGCCCGAATTCGCCCATGTGCCGATGATCCTGGGTGAAGATGGCGCCCGCCTGTCCAAGCGCCATGGCGCGGTGGGGGTGATGCAGTATCGTGACGACGGCTACCTGCCGCAGGCTTTGTTGAATTACCTGGTCCGCCTGGGCTGGTCGCACGGCGACCAGGAAGTGTTCAGCCGCGAGGAAATGATCGCGCATTTCGATATCGGCGATGTCAACCGCAAGGCTGCCGCCTTCGATAGCGAAAAACTGGATTGGCTGAACCAGCACTACCTGCGCACACTGCCCGCGGCGGAAGTGGCTGAGCATCTGCGCTGGCATTTCGAGCAGGCCGGACTGGAGCCGGATCGCGGCCCGCCGCTGGCCGACCTGGTCTGCGGTGCAGGCTGAGCGGGTCAAGACCTTGCGCGAGATGACCGCAGTGAGCCGGATGTTCTACCAGGACTTCGATGAGTATGATGCCGGCGCGGCAAAGAAACACCTGCGTCCGGCGGCCGAAGCGGCCTTGCGCGCCAGCGCCGGCCGCCTGGCGGACGTGATGGTGTGGGAGCCGGAACGGCTGGACCAGACGGTGCATATTCTGGCCGAGGAACTCGAGGTCAATCTGGGCAAGATCGCGCAACCCCTGCGCGTGGCTTTGACCGGCAGCGCGGTTTCCCCTTCGATTGGCAAAACGCTGTGGCTGGTTGGGCGCGAACGCAGCCTGGCACGCATCGAACGCGCGCTGCGAGTACGTCCTCGCTCCGTGCCGCTGATGCGTAGATGGAGCCCAGGCTGCCTTTGGTTGCGAAGCCGGCGCGTCAGCGCCGCCAAGGTAACCGTCCGTAACGGGCTGAACCATGTCAAAAGTCGAGCGCTTATACCACCTGCACAACATCCTCAATCAGCGCCGCACGCCGATTTCGCGCCAGGACCTGATGGAGCGTCTGGAATGCTCGCAGGCCACCCTGTACCGGCTGGTCGCGGAGCTGCGGGATTTTCTCGGCGCGCCGATTGAGCAGGACCCGGATACGCGGGGTTTTTATTACGACCGCAGTTATGCTCAGGCGTTTGATCTGCCGGGAATCTGGATCAGCCCGGGTGAGTTGCAGGCCCTGTTGACCGCGCGGCAGGTGTTGTCGAATGTCCAACCCGGCTTGCTCGAAGGCGAACTGGAATCCCTGCAGGGGCGTATCAGCGCACTGCTGCGGCAAAAAGGCATCGAAGCCGAGAGCGGGGAAACGCGCATTCATATCCAGCATGTGGCCGGACGCGCGGTGCCGGCGCGCATGTTTCAGGACGTGCTGGGCACGCTGATCCGCAGGCAACGGCTGAAGATCCGCTATCACGGCCGGCGCCGCGACGAGGAATCCGAGCGCACGGTCTCACCGCAAAGACTGACGCAATATCGTAATTCCTGGTATCTCGATGCCTGGTGTCACCAGGCGAAAGGCTTGCGCAGCTTCGCACTGGAGCGCATTCGCGAGCAGGTAGTGGTCGACGAGCCGGCGCGGGAAGTCAGCGAAAAGGAACTCGCCGCGCATTTCGACCGTTCCTATGGCATTTTTTCCGGCCCGGCGGAACACATTGCGGAACTCCGCTTCACGCCGGAAATGTCGCGCTGGATTGCCGAGGAAGTCTGGCATGCCGACCAACAGGGCGCCTTCGATGAGCAGGGCTGCTGGCGCCTCAAACTGCCCTTCAGCAGCGCGCGGGAACTGGTCATGGACGTGCTGCGCTATGGCCCGGATGTGGAAGTGATCGCACCCGATTTTCTGCGCCAACTGGTCGCCGAAGCCGCCGCCAGGACGTCGGAGCAATATATGGAATGACGGGTAGGCCGGCTCTTCTCACGCTTTGAGAAGGCGGTGTGTTCTCCTGATGCCACGAAACAGGAGAACCGCCCATGATCCAGTCTGTCCTGATGTTGCTCGCACCGGTCCAACAGGCACCGGCGACTCCCTCCGCCGGGCCGTTACGGTGCAGACGGATGGCCACGCGGCCTGCGTTGCAGGCGGTGAATCTTTGGCAGCACAGAGCCGTAACCGGGCTCGCGGTGCTTGGCAATGCGCTGGGGTTGCTGCTGTTTCTGGCTGGCCTCGGGCTGGTCCTGCGTCTGGCCGAGGTGTTGCTGTCCTGACCCGCTCAGCCTCGTCAACTACTTTCCGCCGGCGCATACCGCGGGTTGATGCCTCTCCGTCAACCCGCGGTTCTTTTCGTGCATGCTCCCAGCCCCAACTGGTGCCATAGTGGGGCTGGGAGCCTGATTCAGGCCGCTTCGGCCGCGCTGGCTGTGGAGCGCATCGGGCCATGCAGCAGCGCATCGCGCGTTGCGTTGACGATCAGATCGACCTCATCGGAAGTAATGCCGAAGTAGGGCGTGTAGCGCAGCGAGTTCTGTCCGCCGTGAATCACGTTACAACCCCTAAGGCGCAGGTATTCTTCGGTTGATTCGCTGCCAAAGCACTTGTACTGCTTGTTGTTGAGTTCCAGGCTGAAGAGCAAACCCGTGCCCTGCACGTCGGTGATGCGATCCCCCAGTTCGCGCTGCAATGCCCTGAATTTCTGCAGGAATTCCTGGCCACGCTCACGGATATTGCGGCGCAGTGCCGGCGTCACGCCATTCAATACCGCGCAGGCAACATCCATCGCGCGCGGATTGGTGGTCATGGTGTTGCCGTAGATGCCTTTGCGATAGAGCCCCGCGATTTCTTCATCCATGGCCAGCACCGAAAGCGGGTATTGACCCGCATTGAGGGATTTGGAATAGGCTTCCATGTCCGGCGGTTCGGCGTCCTGAAAACCGGGATAATCGCAAATCGAAAGCACGCCGTGTGCGCGCAGCCCGGCCTGGATCGAATCCACCATCATCAGTGCGCCGTGCGCGGAAGTGACTTCGCGCACGGCGTCGTAGAACTCGCGAGTGATGGCCAGGCCGGGGTTGCCTTCACCCATGACCGGCTCGAAGAAAAAAGATTCGATGAATACATTATTGCTGTCCGCCCAATGGAAAATCTGCTTGAGTTGCTCGACGTCATTGGGTTCCACCGTGATCAAGTGGTCCTGGTCGCGGAAACTGGCCAGGTGTTTGGCATAGGTCTTGCGGCTGGAGTCGGAAAACTGCGCCGGACGGTCCGTACGGCCGTGAAAGCCGCCACGCAGGCTGGCAAAGCGGATTTGCTTATTGGCATGCCGCCCACCCGGATCGGTCATCAACTTGGCATTGATGTCAGAAATGCGCGCAGCCAGGCTGACCGCTTCCGAACCGCTGTTGAGGCAGAGGAAACGATCCATCGGACAAGGGCCGGGGCGGGTATGACCGATCTCCCGGCACAGCGCTTCGTACAGGCGCTTCTGGCTGACGTTGGGCGTCATCACGTTGGCCATGACCTGCCTGTGGTTCATCGCCTCCAACACGGCCGCTGGCGCGTGTCCGAAGCCAAGCATGCCGTAGCCCGCGGAATCATGAATAACGGCACCCTTCAGGGTGATGATCCAGGGCCCGCGCGCCGCCAGCGCAACGAAGGGGTTTACCGCATCTTCCGGATAGAAATTGACAAAACCAGCCTGAATTTCAGCAATCTGACTGTCTTCGTCCATTGCCAACAGATCCGGCTCTTCCTCTTGCAGCTTGTGAAACTCCTCCATGGCGGCCTGCACCGCTTCAATCAGGCGGCTGTCCTGGCGCGCAAAGCGCAGGACGATCTCATCCGGAAGCCCGGTGGTGCTGATGGCGCCACCAAACCCGCGAAGCTGCGCCAACAACTCAATAATGGTCAGATTGGGAGACACGTTAGCGACACCCATAAAAATACTCCTGTGCAAACAATGTTGCAGACCCTGGCAGTGCGCCCGATCTGCGAAAAGCAGACATTCAAGAACGTCAGAATATCACATCGGCTGCGGGGGTTAGAACTCACTCACGGGTTTATGCCGTGTTGCTGCAACGCCCATTGCACGTGTTCCCGCACCAATTCTGAAGCATACTCGCGCCGTGACTGCAGTGCCTGGATCACCTCCTTGCCGGTCGGCGCATTGCCCAGCGCCACTGCGATATTGCGCAACCAGCAGACATATCCGATGCGCCGGATGGCGCTGCCTTCAGTGCGCTGCAGGAATTCTGCTTCACTCCAGGCAAACAAGGCCACCAGTTCGGCGCCGTCCAGCCCCGCACGCGGGCTGAAATCACTCTCGCCGCTGAATTGCGCGAAGCGGTTCCAGGGGCACACCGCCTGGCAGTCATCGCAACCAAAGATCCGGTTGCCGATCAGCGGCCGCAATTCGGCCGCTATGGGGCCGCGCAGTTCGATGGTCAGGTAGGAAATACAGCGCCGCGCATCCACCTGATAGGGCGCCACGATGGCGCCGGTAGGGCAGAAATCGATGCAGCGTGTGCACTGCCCGCAATGATTGGCGGCTGGAGCATCCAGCGGCAAGGGCAGGTCGGTGTAAATCTCGCCGAGGAAAAACCAACTGCCCGCATCGCGGTGCAGCAAGTTGCTGTGTTTGCCAATCCAGCCCAGGCCGGCTTTTTCCGCCAGCGCTTTTTCCAATACCGGCGCCGAATCGGTGAATACGCGGTAACCGAATGCACCGATTTCCGCCTCGATCAGCTTGGCCAACCGGCGCAGCCGCTGGCGCATGAGTTTGTGATAGTCACGCCCCAGCGCATAACGCGAAATCAAGGCCCTGCCGGGTTGGGTGAGGAGTTCGCTGGCGGGCGTGGCGGACTCAGTCAGGTAATCCATGCGCGCGGAAATGACCCGTGCCGTGCCCGGCACCAGCTCCGCCGGCCGGCTGCGCCGCGTGCCATGCCGTTGCATGTAAGCCATGTCGCCATGGAAACCGAGCTGCAGCCAGCGTTGCAGGTGGTCCTCATGAGCCTGCAACTGAATGTCGGCAACGCCCAATTGCTGGAAGCCCAGAGTCTGGCCCCAGCTCCGGATGCGTTGTTTGAGTTGCAGCAATTGCGCCGCACTCAGGGTTTTGCCCCCGGCCGGGATGTCAGCCGTACTGCCGGACCTGTGTTTCATGGCTATAATGAGTTGGTGAAGGCGACTCTGGAACGATTGTATACCGCCGAGCAGCTACGCAGGCTGGATCGCAGCGCCATCGACGCCCACGGAATTCCCGGCATCGAGCTGATGGAGCGTGCAGGACGGTGCGTATTCGACGGCGTGCGCGAACATTTTCCGCGCGCCGCGAGCTGGATGATTTTCTGTGGCGGGGGCAATAATGCCGGTGATGGCTACATCGTCGCGCGCCTGGCCAGGGAAGCAGGTTTCGTCGTCACGGTCTGCGCGCTGAAGCCCCCTGAGGCACTGTCCGGCGATGCCGCCCTCGCGGCGCAACGTTGGCAGGCGGCCGGCGGCGAAACCCGGCCCTGGCCGGCCAGCGATATTGGCCGCCATGACGTGATCGTCGACGCGCTGCTGGGCACGGGTCTGGATCGTCCGCCACAGGATGATTACGCCGCCGCGATAGAGTTGATGAACTCCACCGGCAAGCCGTTGATCGCGGTGGACATCCCCTCCGGACTCAATGCCGATACAGGTAACGTCATGGGCACCGCCGTGGTGGCGGACCTGACGGTAACGTTCATTGGGCACAAACGGGGACTCTACACGGCAGATGGCCCGGATTATTGCGGGATAATCCAGTTTTCCAAATTGCAAACCCCTGATAGTGTTAGGGATTCTGTAAAAGATTCCGGAATTTTGCTTCGCGAAAGCGTTTTGTCAGAATATCTGCAACCCAGGCGGCGGAACTCGCATAAGGGTTCGTATGGCTGGGTGCTGGGTATTGGCGGCAACAGCACCATGAGCGGCGCGGTACGCCTGTGTGGCGAAGCGGCACTGCGCAGCGGTGCCGGCAAGGTGACACTGGCGACGAGCCCGGAGCACGCGTCCCTGGTCAACCTGGCTTGCCCGGAACTCATGGTGCGCGGCGTGCGCCGCGGCAAGCAGCTTCAGACCCTGCTGGGCCAGGTCAGCGTTGTCGTGATCGGCACCGGGCTCGGCCAGACTTCGTGGTCGGAAAATTTGTTCAAGACCTGCATGAAGACCCCATTGCCCATCGTGCTCGATGCGGATGGCCTCAACATCCTCGCCCGCCTGTATCCCGAAATGGGTCAGAGCAGGTCCCTGCCGCGCGGCCATTGGATATTGACGCCGCATCCGGCCGAAGCGGGGCGCTTGCTCGGCTGCGACGCCCGTGAGGTGCAACAGGACCGTGTCGGCATTGCGATCAAGCTGGCGCAGCGCTTTAACGCCACCATAGTGCTGAAAGGCTGTGGCACGGTCATTGCAGAGGCTTCCGGCCGCTACGCCATTTGCCCGCTGGGCAACCCCGGCATGGCATCGGCCGGCACGGGTGACGTGCTGGCTGGAGTGATCAGTGCCCTGGTAGCGCAAGGACTGGAATTGTGGGAAGCGGCAATTTGCGGCGTGGTGGCGCATGCCAGCGCCGGCGATCTCGCTGCCGGGGCGATCGGCGAGCGGGGCCTGATCGCTTCGGACATCATCGAACACCTGCCCGCGGCCCTCAATCCGGGATGATCCCTACCGATTGCCTGTTCGCACTGCCGGATGAGGGCAGGGTGGGCGACCTGGCGCGCCGCATGGGCCAGCACCTGCAGCCACCGTTGGTGCTGTATCTGCACGGGGATCTCGGTGCCGGCAAAACCACCTTTGCCCGCGCCTTGATTCATGGCCTGGGCTACACCGGGCGGGTCAAAAGCCCCACTTATGGTTTGCTGGAATCGTACACCGCCGCCGGCTTTACCATCCTCCATCTCGATCTCTATCGTGTTGAATCCGGCGTCGAGCTGGACTACCTGGCCATTCGTGATCTATTTGATAATAATAGTCTTTTACTGATTGAGTGGCCCGAAAAAGGTGCCGGATTCCTGCCCCAACCCGACCTGGAACTGAACTTTGGGGAAACCCGGGGGCAACGTTTTGTACGGCTGAAACCCAGTTCCGGGGCCGGTGAGGCCCTGATGCAGGCGTTGCTGCCACTAGTGGAAAAGAGCGAACCGGAGGGCCGTGCGGGCTGAACGGCACTTGTAGCAGGAAATTTCTAGATTGATCGCCTATCTCATGGTTTTTTAAGTAAATCTATTGCAATTTCGTGATTTACGATTCATTATTAGGCCCATCGACATGGGAGGTTGATGAAAACAATGACACTGCGTCCTGTCATTGCGTTAATTTTAGGCTTGTTCTCGCTCACGGCTTTCGCTGCGGAAGTCAGTGGTTTTCGTGTCTGGACCGATCCTGAAAAAACCCGCGCCGTCCTGGATCTCAGTTCCAGGGCCGAGTATCAGCTATTTACGCTGGAAAACCCCGACCGTGTCGTTATCGACCTCGATGCCTCGCAGTTGCAGGGCTCACTGGAATTCGATCCGGAACACGCCGGTGTCATATCCGGGGTACGTCACGGCTCGCCTCAGGATGATACTTTACGCGTGGTGCTCGACCTTTCAGCCAGCAGCAAGATCAAGAGTTTTCTGCTGGACCCGACGGGCCAGTATGGCCATCGCCTGGTGATCGATCTGTATCGTGGAGATGCCGGCACTGCAGGCGCCGCAGTCAAACAGCTCAAGGAATACAACCAAACCGACCGCGACGTGATCGTTGCAATCGACGCCGGGCATGGCGGTGAAGACCCGGGAGCCATGGGGCGCAAACGCACGCGGGAAAAAGACGCCGTTCTTGCCTTGGCTCGCGAGCTGAAGCACACTATCGATGCCAAGCCAGGCATGCGATCGGTGCTGATTCGCGACGGCGATTATTACCTGCCGTTGCGCGAACGGTACGAGAAAGCGCGGCGTAATCGTGCGGATTTGTTTGTATCCGTGCATGCCGATGCGTTCCGCAATTCCCAGGTTTCCGGCGGTTCGGTATTTGTGCTTTCACGCCGTGGCGCTTCGAGCGAATTTGCACGCCGCCTGGCGACCAGCGAAAACAATTCCGATCTGGTGGGCGGTGTGACCCTCAACGACAAGGACGATGTGCTCGCATCGGTGCTGCTGGATCTGTCGCAAAGCGCGACCATGGAGGCCAGCAACCTGGTGGCGCAGAATGTGTTTGCTTCCATGTCCGAATTCGGCAAGACGCACAAGAACATGGTGGAATCGGCCAATTTCATGGTGCTCAAGTCGCCCGATGTACCCTCCATCCTGGTGGAAACGGCATTCATCAGCAACCCGACCGAAGAAGCCCATCTGCGCGATCCGGCCTGGCAAAAGAAAATGGCTGGCGCCATTGCCCGCGGCGTACAGGAGTACTTCTACCTGAGCCCGCCGCCCGGCACCTGGATCGCCGCCAACCGGCAGCCGTTGCGCCATCGTGTGGTGGCCGGTGACACGCTCGGAGACATTGCCAACCGCTATCGCACAACGGTTTACAGCCTGCGCCGCGCCAACGATCTAAAAGGCGATGTCATCCGCGTCGGCTCCGAGCTGGTAATCCCCACCACCTAACACTGAGTAACACTGGGGTCAGAGTAAAGTGCCAGAGTAACTACTCTGGCACTTTACTCTGACCCCGTTCTCGTGACCCCGTTCTCGCAATTCTGGATTTTTGCTCTGGCCATGGCCTATGCTGCAGCCATGACCATCAGCATCCTGCCCGACCATTTGATCAACCAGATCGCCGCTGGAGAAGTGGTAGAGCGGCCGGTCTCTGTGGTCAAGGAACTGGTTGAAAACAGCCTGGATGCCGGTGCCCGCAACATCCTGGTCGTTTTGGAACAAGGCGGTAAAAACCTGGTCCGGGTGGTGGATGACGGTAGCGGCATGCCGGCTGCCGAGCTCGCTTTGGCTTTGCAGCGACATGCCACCAGCAAGATTGCTTCGCTCGAAGATCTGGAACAGGTCGCCACCATGGGATTTCGCGGTGAGGCGCTTCCCAGCATTGCCTCGGTGGCCAGACTGGATCTCGCTTCTCACCATCCGGCGGAAATGCATGGCTGGGCAGTGAAAGTGCGCCAGGGGCGGATTTCAGAGCCGGAGCCACATGCGCATTCAGGCAGGAACCCGGGTTGAAGTCGCCGACCTGTTCTATAACACACCGGCGCGGCGCAAGTTTCTGCGCGCCGAGCGTACGGAATTCAGTCATATCGATCTGTTACTGCGGCGCTTTGCGCTGGCGCGCTTCGATGTGAGCTGGAGCCTGGAGCACAACGGCCGTACGGTCATGCGCCACGACCTGGCCGATACCGAGGCGCGGCAGCACAAGCGCCTTGCCGGTGTGTTTGGCGACGAATTCCTGCCCCATGCAATCGTCGTGAACGAAGACCAGGGCGGCCTCCGGCTGCGCGGCTGGGTGGCTGAACCGCGTTACAACCGGGCACAGGCGGACCGGCAGTTCTTCTTCGTCAATGGACGCGCCGTGCGCGACCGCGTCATTGCCCATGCGGTGCGCAAGGCCTTCCAGGATGTGCTCTATCACGGCCGCCATCCGGCATTCGTGCTGTACTTCGAGCTGCCTGCCGCGGCGGTGGATGTCAATGTGCATCCGCAAAAGCAGGAGGTGCGGTTTCGCGATGCGCGGATGGTGCACGATTTCCTTTTTTCCGCGCTGCATCGGGCCCTGGCGGCAGCGGGAGCCGGCGCCGGCGCGCCGCGGCCCGGAACGCAACTGACCGGCCCGGCGTTCACTTCCGGCCATGGCGGGGGCGATCGTGGACCATCCTGGCCCCAGGTCAATCTGGGCTTGCCGGTCAGCGAGCAAATCGCGGCTTACCAGCAGGTACTTGGCGTTGCGCCCGGCCAGCCTCAATCCACGGTGGCGGATGCCGCGGACATTCCGCCGCTGGGCTTTGCATTGGCCCAGCTGCACGGCGTGTATATCCTGTCGCAAAACGCCGCCGGCCTGGTGCTGACGGATATGCACGCGGCGCATGAACGCATTACCTATGAACGCTTGAAATTGCGCGCAGCGGCCGAGGGCATACGCACGCAACGCCTGCTGGTTCCGCAAAACATCAAGCTCAGTCAGGGTGAAGCGGACCTGGCGGAGGAACGTCGTGAACAACTGGCCGGCTTCGGCCTGGTGTTTGACCGTTCCGGCCCGGAAAGCGTTTTGCTGCGGGAGGTTCCGGCTTTGCTGGCGGAAGCCGATGGCGCCGGCTTGCTGCGTGATGTACTTGCTGACCTGGCACAACAAGGGGACAGTGACCGGGTCGACAGCGAGACCAATGAGATTCTGTCATCCATGGCCTGCCACGGTTCTGTGCGGGCCAACCGGTCGCTGAACATTGCGGAAATGAACGCCTTGCTGCGGGACATGGAGCGCACCGAACGTTCCGGCCAATGCAATCACGGACGGCCAACCTGGGTGCAACTGGACATGATGACGCTGGACCGCCTGTTCCTGCGCGGGCGCTGATGGCGGTTCGCAAAAACGCCAGGCCCTCCGCCATTTTCCTGATGGGGCCGACGGCCTCCGGTAAAACCGGACTGGCGGTCACACTCAGCGACGCACTTTCCACTGGACCTCATCAGCGTGGATTCGGCCCTGGTCTACCGCGGCATGGATATTGGCACCGCCAAGCCGGATGCCGCCACGCTGGCCCGCGCGCCGCACCGGCTTGCTGGACATAAAGGATCCGGCCGAAACCTATTCGGCCGCTGAATTCCGGCGCGATGCCTTGCAGGAAATGACCAACATCAGCGCTGCCGGACGCATGCCGCTGCTGGTGGGCGGCACCATGCTGTATTTCCGCGCCCTCAGCGGGGGCCTGGCGCGCTTGCCTGCAGCCAGTTTACCGTTGCGCCAGCGCCTGGCGGCGGAGGCCGGAAAGATCGGTTGGGCGCGCATGCACGAGCGGCTGGCCACACTCGATCCGGTGGCGGCCGGCCGCATTCATCCGCATGACCCGCAAAGAGTTCAGCGCGCACTGGAGGTTATCGAACTGAGCGGGCGCAAAATCAGCGATTTGCAGCTCGAACACCGGCAACAGCAGGAGCAACGCTTTGGCTATCGCATTCTGCGCCTGGTGGTATGCCCCGCATCCCGCCAGGTGCTGCACCAGCGGATCGAGCGCCGCTTCCAACACATGCTTGGAACACGGGCTTTATGGACGAAATGAAGGCCTTGCGGGCGCGCGGTGATCTGCAGCCTGGAATTGCCTTCCATGCGCTGCGTTGCTTACCGCCAGGCGTGGCGCTACCTGGAGGGTGAAATCGATTTGCCGGAAATGAGCCGGCAGGCCCTTGCCGCCACGCGGCAACTGGCAAAGCGCCAGCTCACTTGGTTGCGGCAGGAAAGCGGCGCCCTATGGTATGATTTGGACTGCGCGATTCAGCACAACAGTCGGTGATTGATGAAGTTGCTGCTTTTCTTGAATTGTGAGGGACCGCACCAACATAGCATTGGATCTCGCACCTTTGGGTCAAAGCGGTGGAGAAACACGACAATAATAGGAGAACTGCCATGACTAAAGGTCAGTCGTTACAAGAACCGTTTCTGAACGCGCTGCGACGTGAGCGCGTTCCGGTGTCCATTTACCTCGTCAACGGCATCAAACTGCAAGGGCAGGTCGAGTCTTTTGACCAGTTTGTGGTGCTGCTGAAAAACTCCGTGAGCCAGATGATTTACAAACACGCCATTTCGACCGTTGTTCCCGCGCGAAACGTGCGCGTGTTAGACGAGGAAAATGAATAGAGGCCATCTCAGAGTGGCGCATGAGTATTGCTGAGATGGCTTCTGGGCAACTCCTTGCTTGACCAAGCCGGGCGCGGCGAACGCGCGGTCATACTTCATCCCGTTTTCAGGCTGACTGGCCCGGGCGAGCTGGACGAGTTCCACGAACTGGCCCGCTCCGCGGGCGTGGAAGTGGCCGCACGTGGTTGCTGCGCCGCGCAGCCGCGCCGATGCACGCTTCTTTGTCGGTAGCGGCAAGATCGACGAACTGGCCGGCGTGGTAAAGGAAACCGGCGCCGATCTGGTCCTGGTCAGCCATTCGCTCAGTGCCGTGCAGGAACGCAACATCGAACAGGCCTGTCAGTGCCGGGTGTTGGACCGTTCCACGCTGATTCTCGATATTTTCGCCCAGCGCGCCCAGTCCTACGAAGGCAAACTGCAGGTCGAACTGGCGCAGCTGCGCCGTCTGTCTACCCGCCTGGTGCGGGGCTGGACCCACCTGGAACGCCAAAAAGGCGGTATCGGGCTGCGCGGTCCGGGTGAAACCCAGTTGGAAACCGACCGGCGCCTGATCGGCGTTCGCATCCGGCAGTTGAAAGAACGCCTGGACAAGGTGTCGAGCCAAAGGCAGCAGGGGCGGCGCCAGCGCTTGCGTTCGCAAGCGCCGCTGGTGGCGCTGGTGGGATACACCAATGCCGGCAAATCCACGCTGTTCAATGCAGCTGACCGAGTCCGATGTCACGGTGCAGAACCTGTTGTTCGCCACCCTGGATCCCACGGTGCGCCGCATGCCCGGCATGCACTGTGGCGATGTCCTGCTGGCCGATACCGTGGGATTCGTCAGTGATTTGCCGCATGAGCTGATCGCGGCGTTCCGCGCCACCTTGCAGGAGGTCCGTGAAGCGGACCTGTTATTGCACGTCATCGATGCCTCCGATCCGTTTCACGGCGAACGGCAACACGATGTGGAAGAGGTTCTGGACGACATTGGCGCGGCAAAAATCCCGGTCGTCCGCGTGCTCAACAAGATCGACCGCACCGCACAGCCGGTGCAGGTGCTGTGCGCTGAAGACCAGATGCCCGTCAGTGTATCGATATCGGCACATACAGGTGCCGGCATTGCCGAACTCAGGGATGCCATCAGCGCACGGCTTTCGGGTGCGCGCATCAATCGCTGGATCGAACTGCAGGGCCGTGATGCCAGGCTGAGAGCACACTTGTTCGAATTGGGTGTTGTCAGCGAGGAGCGCCTGGCTGAAAACGGCTCATGGATGTTGCATGTAGATGTACCCTTGAATACCGCGCAGCGCCTGGCGCGGCTTCCGGGCAGCGAAGGTGTTACGATGAAAAACCAGTTGCTGCCCCGGGCGGTCGCAGGTTGATGATTTCTGTGGTTCCTTGAAACGCACCCGTCGTAACCCAAGTTAGGAGCCTGTCAGATTCAACGAACCCCCAGGTAATTGCGCCAAAGCAGGAGAAACAGATGCCCTGGAAAGAGCCCGGTAAGGGCAATAAAGATCCCTGGAATTCGGGGGAACAGCCGCCCGACCTGGAAGAGGTCTTCCGCAATGTGAGCAATCGCATTAAGTCCCTGTTGGGCGGCGGCTCCGGCGGCGGCCGGCGCACTGAATCCGGCAGCAACGGATCAGGCGGTGTGTTTGGCATCCTGATCATTGCTTTGGTGCTTTGGCTCGGGTGGGACACCGTGCATATCGTTGACCAGGCCGAACGCGGCGTGGTGTTGCGGTTCGGCAAGTACAACCGCACTTTGAATCCCGGCTTCAACCTCACTTTGCCCCGGCCAATTGAGACCATGACTACGGTCAATGTCAGCAATGTACGTTCTGTCGATGACCGCGGCCAGATGCTGACCGAAGACGAAAATATCGTCGAACTGAATTTTACCGTGCAGTACCGCGTGCTGGATCCGCAAAAATTCCTCTTCAATGTGCGCGACCCGGAGCCCACCTTGCAGTCCGCTGCGGAGAGTGCCTTGCGCGAATCGCTGGGCACCAACCGCCTGGATACCATCCTGGCGGGCGCCGGACGCGAAAAAGTGGCGCAGGACAGTGAGAAAGTGTTGCAGGAAACGCTGGATCTGTATGGCGCCGGCATCCAGGTCACCCAGTTCAACCTGCGGGACGTCAATGTGCCGACGCAGGTACGGGAAGCGTTCTCGGACGTCAACAAATCGCGCGAAGACCGCCAGCGCTTTATCGAGGAAGCGCGGGTTCACGCCAACAGCGTCGTCCCCGAAGCACGCGGCGACGCTGCCCGCATCATCCAGGAAGCCGAGGGTTACAAAGCGTCCACCATTGCGGTAGCCGAAGGCGAGGCGGAGCGCTTCAACCTGCTGCTGGAGCAATACAAGAAGGCGCCCGAAGTCACCCGTAAACGCCTGTATCTGCAGGCCATGGAGAGTGTGTACCAGCGTTCATCCAAAGTGCTGATCGATACCAAGTCCAGTGGCAATGTACTGTATCTGCCGCTGGACCAGCTTTCCGGCGGCTCGGGAGCAACCAAAGGTCCGGCCATGCCGCCGGTGGTCACGCCAAAGAGCGATGCGGACGCCTCGGACAGGTCCGGCGTCTACGCGCACGGCGCGCAGGGAGGGCAGAGAATGAACAGAAACGCATTATTGATTCTGGTCGCGATACTGGTCGTGCTTGGCCTGTCGAGCGTATTCACCGTGAACGAAACCGAGTATGCGATCAAGTTCCAGCTCGGCCGCATCGTGCGCGCGGACTATCCACCGGGTTTGCACTTCAAGATGCCGTTCATCAACAACGTGCGCAAATTCGACCGCCGGGTGCTGACACTGGACACACCGCCCGAGCTGATGTTGACCTCGGAGCAGAAGTTCGTCAACGTGGACTCCTTCGTCAAATGGAAAATCAACGATGTGTCGAAGTTCTATATTTCGACACAGGGCAATGAACTGCGCGCTTTGAGCCGCCTGGAACAGATTATCAAGGACCGTATGCGCGCCCAGATCGCCAGCCGCACCCTGGTCGAAGTAGTTTCCGCAGAGCGCGTCAACATCATGCGCGATATCCAGGGCGCCGCCAATGCCGCGACCAGTGATGAATTCGGCATCGAGGTCATTGACGTGCGCATCAAGTCGATAGAACTGCCGGACGATGTGCGCGATTCGGTGTTTCGCCGGATGGAGACGGACCGTCAAAAAGAAGCCAACCTGCTGCGTTACCAGGGCCGTGAAGAAGCCGAGCGCATCCGAGCCAATGCGGACCGCGAAGTGCAGGTTATGCTCGCCGAAGCGGAGCGCGATGGCCAGATCACCCGCGGCGCGGGCGACGCCCGCTCGATAGAAATCTATGCCGGGGCATACGGTAAGGACGAAGAGTTTTTCGCGTTCTATCGCAGTCTGCAGGCTTATGGCAATGCATTTGGAGGCAACAAGGACGTGCTGGTAGTGGATCCATCGTCGGGCTTTTTCGATTACTTCGGGTCAGACGCCGGGCGCAAGAAGTAATTACCTCAAACAACGGGAAGGCCCATGTTCAAGGACCTGCTGACTGCGTTCGCCTTGCTGCTGATCATAGAGGGCTTGATGCCGGGTATCGCACCTTTGGTATGGCAAAAATACCTGCGGGATGTTTCCAGTATGAATCCGCGCACCATCCGCATTGTCGGCATCGTCAGCATGTTGGGCGGTGCGTTCCTGCTGCAGTTCATAAACTGAAAAGACGGATGTGAGCACGGTCAGGACAACCACCGGGAAGGAATGATGAACAAGAGTATTGTCGTGCTCGGCACGCAGTGGGGAGACGAGGGTAAGGGCAAGATCGTCGATCTGTTGAGCCATGACGCTGATGCGGTGGTTCGTTTCCAGGGCGGGCATAACGCCGGCCACACCCTGGTGATAGAAGGCGAGAAAACCGTTCTGCACCTGATTCCTGCCGGCATCCTGCAGCCGCGGGCTGAATGTCTGATCGGCAATGGCGTGGTGCTATCGCTGAAGGCACTCAAGCACGAAATTGAAGAATTGGAGAAACGCGGCGTCACGGTGCGGTCGCGTATTCACATCTCACCGGCCTGCGCCATCATCATGCCTTACCACGAACTGCTCGACCGGGCGCGCGAAGAGGCGCGGGGCGAAAAAGCCATTGGCACCACCTGCCGCGGCATCGGGCCGGCATACGAGGATAAAGTCGCGCGCCGCGGCTTGCGCACCACCGATTTGCTGAAACCGGCGGCGCTGCAGGACAAGCTGGCGCATGTGCTGGATTTCCACAATTTCGTGCTGAGCCAGCGATTTGGCTTGCCACCGCTGGACATCCATGCCGTCGATCGAAGAGGCCCTTGCATTGGGTGAGTATTTCGCCGACATGGTCAGCGACGTCAGCCGGCGTCTTTACCAGTTGCGCCAACAGGGCAAGCGCATCATGTTCGAAGGCGCCCAGGGCAGCCTGCTGGACATCGATCATGGCACCTATCCCTATGTGACTTCTTCCAATACCACCATAGGCGGCGTTTGCACCGGCGCCGGCGTCGGCCCCAATGCGATAGATTACGTACTGGGTATTACCAAGGCCTATACCACCCGGGTGGGCGGCGGGCCGTTCCCTACCGAATTGTTCGATGCCTGCGGCAAGCACATGGCCAGCCGGGGCGCCGAGTTTGGCGCCACTACGGGACGGCCCCGCCGCTGCGGCTGGCTCGATGCGGTGGCGCTGCGGCGCATGGTGGAACTGAATGGCGTTACCGGCCTGTGCGTGACCAAACTCGATGTGCTCGATGGTCTGGATGAACTGAAAATCTGCACCGCTTACCGGCTGGCCGGTGCGAACCTGGAGTCCACGCCGCTGGACGCCGATAGCTGGGGCGAGCTTCAACCGGTTTACCAGTCGTTTCCAGGCTGGCAGGAATCCACACGCGGTGCCACGACTCTGGATCAATTGCCCGCCAATGCACGCAGCTATCTCGATGCGGTGGCGCAGCTCGTTGGCGCTCCGGTGCATATCATTTCGACCGGCCCGGACCGCAACGAAAACATCATTGTGCAATACCCGTTCGGCTAGTGTTCCTTCACGCAGACAAGAGAAATTCTTATGCGACACGTTGAAGGACATCGGATGCATCGCATCGGTTGGCTGCGCGCGGCGGTTCTGGGCGCCAATGACGGCATTGTTTCCACCGCCAGTCTGATCCTGGGCGTTGCCGCAGCCGACGCGAGTACCACAAGTATTCTGATCGCCGGCGTCGCCGGTCTGGTCGCGGGTTCCATGTCGATGGCGGCCGGCGAATATGTTTCGGTGAGTTCGCAGGCCGATACGGAAAGCGCGGATCTGGAAAAGGAACGGCGCGAATTGGCCGAAGAGCCCGAGCATGAGCATGCGGAATTGACCGCGATCTATGTGGAGCGTGGACTGGACCGGCCCCTGGCCTCTGAAGTGGCTACACAATTGATGGACCACGACGCGCTTGCCGCACATGCGCGTGACGAGCTGGGCATTTTTGACAAGATGAGCGCACGGCCGGTACAGGCCGCATTTGCATCCGCCGGCACGTTTGCCGTTGGCGCGGCCCTGCCGCTGATCGTGGTCCTGCTGGCGCCGCTAGGCAGTCATGATGTGGGCTGTGGCCGGAAGCTCACTGGTGTTCCTCGCGCTGCTGGGCTCCCTGTCGGCCCGGGCCGGCGGCGCTTTCGTGCTGACTGCAGCCATCCGCGTCACCTTTTGGGGCGCCCTGGCCATGGCTTTGACCGCTGGCGTGGGGACCTTATTTGGCGTGATGGTCTGATTGCCCGCTCAATCGCCGGTTGATGTTGGCAGACCGCGAACATGGACGACGAGCATTTGAACATTGCGCTTGAACAGACTGTTCGGTAACGGTAAATGGCATGAGAATTCTGATTGTCGAAGACGAACCGCGCATCGCTGACTTCCTGCAGCGGGGGCTGGGTGCGGAAGGGCATTTCTGCGTCGTCGCCAACGATGGTGAATCGGGCCTCTCGCTGGCGCTTGGGGGCGATTTCGATGTTCTGTTACTCGATCTGATGCTGCCGAAGATTCACGGTCACGAAGTCTGCCAGCAATTGCGCATGAAGGGATTGAAAACACCCATTATCATCTTGACAGGAATGGACAGTTTGGAGGATGTGGTGGCCGGTTTGCGCATGGGCGCCGACGATTACATGACCAAGCCCTTCGAGTTCGAGGAATTGCTCGCACGGCTGGAAACCGTGATGCGCCGAAGCCAGGATGTCATTGGCGAGGAGCCTCTGCTCCAGACCGGTCCGCTGGTGTTCGATCGCCATTCGCTGCGGTTCCTGGTGGATGGGGTGGAGATCAAGCTGACTGCCAAGGAACTGGCGATTATCGAACTGCTGATGAGCAAGCCGGGAACCTTGTTCAGCCGGGAGCGTATTCTCAGCAACGTGTGGGGCCTGAACATGGACCCCCTGACCAATGTGGTCGATGTTTACATCGGCAGGCTGCGCAAGAAAATCGACGGAGACGCCGACCGAACCACCATTGAAACGGTTCGCGGTCTTGGTTACAGGCTGAACGTGCAGCGTCCCGATAGCCACAAGCCTTAGCGGCTATCAGAATGTATGCCTGCGTGCGCGGCCGGGCGGGTAATCGTTAATGAAAAATTTAACTTATGTTCATGTTCAATTCAGTTGCATTTTAGATCCTTGAGCTAGTATGTGTGCGCAGGTGATGATCTGTTTGGCTTGTGAACCCCGTCTGGCATTTCAAAGCCGACAAATGACTTGCACAACCCATGCCGACGGCTTGTCTGAGTGCGTAGCATGGAGAATCGCCGCCACAGCGGCAAGACGGCTGGTTACCGGGCCTTGACCGTGCACCTGATGTTAGAAGGATGCAAACATGAGATCGTACGGGGCCGGGGTGACCAGCAGGCGAGTTAGTATCCACCGCTTCGCATGGATGGTGCAGCGGTGGCGTCTTTGGGCTCCCGTGCCCATGGTCGTTCTTTGTGCAAGTGTTGCCGCTTTTTACCCGGCCGGCCGTGTTGCGGCAGACGGGTACGACAGCAGCCGCGCAGGAACGATCGAAGGCCAGGTATCCATTACGAGAAAACTGACGTCCCAACGGATGCGCTTTCGGCTGTATCCCGGTTTCAAGCCGCTGCCACCCCCTACCGGCGAGGAAAATCAGGTTGATGAGCGGAGGAATGTGGTCATTTATCTGGAGTCTGCACCGTCATTGCCGGCGGCTCCGGTGCCGGATGAACATCCGCAGATCGCCCAAACGGGAGAGACTTTCGTGCCGCACGTGCTGCCCATCGTCAAGGGCACCACTGTCGATTTTCCGAATCAGGATCCCATTTTTCACAACGTCTTTTCTCTGTCGGGGGGGAAATCGTTCGATCTGGGGCGCTATCCCCGCGGCGATTCGAGATCGGTGACATTCGATCAAAGCCGGACTGGTGCCGGTATTTTGCCATTTGCATTCCAACATGAGCGCAATCATTCTGGTCCTGGACAATTCTTTCTTTGCGGTGCCGGATGTCGATGGACATTACCGCATCGAAGGCGTCCCGGCGGGGACTTACACCCTGGTGGGTTGGCACGAGCGCAGCAAGCAGGTCAGGCAACGCGTGGAGGTGAAATCCGGCCAAGCCACGGAATTGAACGTCGTCATACCGATTGAAGATGAAGAGCCCCCAATCCGATAAAGCACATGCGGAGCCCCCGGTGCGGCTCAGCGTGACCTGTACGTTGGTGCTGATGATCGCCCTGGCGTGCCCTGTTGCCCGGGCGCAGGAAAAAGTGATTGTAGAGGGAATCGTCGATGTCGAGGCGTACAAGACCAACACCGGTTCCTACTCGCTTTCCCGGAACGACGGTCACCCATCGGTTTCCGGACGCCTTCAGCTTTGGTCGGCATGGCAGGTTTCTCCGGGTGTCCAGGCGTACGCGATGGGAGAGGCCGAGTCGTACGATTCCGGGCCATCAAGAGAAACGGAGTCCGACATCCAGCAATTCGCAGTTCGCTATTCGAGCGGTTCTTCTGCATTCTATTTCATCGAAGCGGGCAAGCTGTTGCCGCCTATTGCGGTGGCCTCCGAACGCCGCCTCTCCACTCAGAACCCTTTGATCGGGCGGCCGGATTTCCTGTACGCAAGCTATCCCATCGGGGTTCAGATGGCCGGCTCGTCCCGATGGTTCGATTTCAGGGCGGCTTTGGTCGATCTGCCCCCGATCGATCCACGGTATGTTCCTTCCAAACCCGATTCCGCCTTCAGACCGGATCTGGGCGTTGGCGTCATGCCATTCGCCGGCCTGCGCATAGGCTTTGCATACACGAAAGGCCCGTATTTGAACAAAGATGTGGCGCCGTTCCTTGCCGCCGGTACGGGCTGGAAGGACCTGGACCAGAAAATACAGGCGGTCGAATTCCAATTCAGCCGCGGTTATGCGGAACTCAACGGCGAGTTGGCTTTTGCCGCCTATGATGTGCCATTTCGTAGCGAGACCCTGAAGGTGAAGGACTACTTCCTGGAACTGAAATATACATGGACGCCGCGGCTCTATTCGGCAGTGCGCTTGCAGCGAAACGAATATCCGTTCATACGTCACATCTCGGCGCTACAGTGGACCGCCCAGGACGTAAAAATTCAGGATCTGGAATTTGGCATCGGTTACCGCTTCAGTGCAGACACGCAACTCAAGCTAGCCTACAGGCGGGATCATTGGAACATCGATAGCCGTTCGGACGCATATTTCCCGGCCGGGCATTCGCTGTCCCTGCAGCTCTCGCATCACTTTGATCTCAAATCCTTGCTGGCGACAGACCGGTAGCACTCCGAAATGGCTGATATGAGCAAGCCCGATAAGGTCAGCGTGCCGCCTGGTTCGGGGGCCCCCGGCGTTCTGCCGCGGTTCATGGCCAAACTGCGCAGCCTGAAGCTGAGCACGCTGGCGATTTTGTTCAACGTCGGCCTGATCACGGTCGTCATCGGCGCGGTTTTCACAAGCTTGAGCATCGAACTGCGTAGCGAAACAAAACAGCTCCTGCAAGACCTGCTCAATCGCAGCGAACAGCAGGTTCTGAGTATTCAGGAGGACAATCTTTCCCAGCTGCTTTGGGCTTCGTCCCAGATCAGCAACAATTCCACGCTCAGAGCCGCGATGGAGACCTACCGCCTGGAGGCAGCCCCACGACCGGAAGTCCGGGCCGAGCTGTTGGCCACGCTGCAGAACGAATTGGACAAGATCTGGGCCGGGCTCAGGCATGATCTCCTTTTTGTGACCAACGAATCGGGTGTGGTGCTGGCGGCGAATGGCCGCATCAAGTCACTGCCTCCGGCCGGCGAGGATCTTTCCGCGCTGCCGGTGCTAAAGCACGCGCTGGATCCCTCGGCTGCGGTCGGTGACCGGAACTTCGGTGTCATTACCCGTGGCAGTGAGCACTTTCTGGTCGGGTCCCTGCCCATCGAAATGCAAGGCTTCATCATTGGTTCACTGACCCTGGGCGACCGCATCGACAGCAGCTTCCTGCCCAACCTCAGAGCTTTCTTTGGTGGGGAAACCGTGGTTACCGTGGGCCGACGCAGCATTGCATCCACATTGCCGCTGTCGCCCGGCGATGACTCCGGCGAGCGCGTATTGGCTGGACTTGGCGCCGGGGTAACGGGCGCCGACGGCACGGTTCGCCTGGACGGAGAAGACTACCTGGTCACTTCGATGATGCTGGGTACCGACGATTCCGGCAAGCCGGTCACGCTGTATTTGCTTCGTTCACTCACTCAGGCGCTGCAACAGCCCAATCAGAAATTGAAAAGAACCCTTGCGACGCAGGTTTTACTGGCGCTTGTTCTGGGCGCATTCCTGACCTGGGTGGCAACCCGCACCAGCCTGCGGCCATTGAAGCGCTTTGTTGGATTCATGAAAAGCGTGGCGGAAACCGGCGATTATTCACGTCGTTTTCATGCCCGCATGCCGTCCAGTCAGCTGCCGCCGGGGCCGGGTGCGGGGCAGCTCAGGGACAGCCGCGAGCTGCAGAGCAACAACGAACTGGATCTGCTGGTCGATGGATTCAACAAGATGCTTGCGGTGATCGAGACCCGCGAGCGCTCACTGAAAAACGCGCACACGGAACTGGAACAGGGCATCCGGGTGCTGAATCAGAAAGAAGAAGAACTTCGCCAGGCACAAAAAATGGAGGCGATCGGGCTGCTCGCAGGAGGCGTGGCTCATGACTTCAACAACATTCTCATGGTGGTATCGGGGTTTTCCGAACTGGCGCTGCGCAGCCTGGAGGCCAATCACGAGGCCAGAGCCAGCATTGAAGAAGTAAAAAAAGCCAGCAAGAGCGGTTCACTGCTCACGCGACAGCTGCTTGCACTCAGCCGCAAGCAGGTGTTCAGGCCGAAGGTCATCAACCTCAACAGCCTGGTTTTCGAACTCGAGAAAATACTTCGAAGTGTCATCGGGGAATCCATAGAACTGGCAACCCGATTGGGTGAGGACCTGTTTAACGTGCTGGCAGATCCTGCCCAGATCGAGCAGGTTCTGCTGAATCTGACACTGAACAGCAGGGATGCGGTCGGGGCGTCCGGCACAATATGCATCGAGACCACGAATATCGTACCCGCCGAAAACTGTGGAAATAGCGGCCCCGATTTTCTGCGCTCGCCCCACGTGCGGCTGACGGTGAGGGATGACGGATGCGGAATTGACGAAGAAACCAAGTCCCGCATGTTCGAACCCTTTTTTACCACCAAGGAGAAAGGCAAGGGTACCGGTCTTGGGCTGTCCACGGTTCATGGAATCGTCAAACAATGCGGCGGTCACATCCACGTAGAAAGCGAACCCGGCCGGGGAACGGAAATCAGCATCTATCTTCCGCGAATCACTCAGGCCATCGAAACCGCTATCGACGCTGACGGGAGCGGCGCTGCGGCAGGTTCCGAGACCATTCTGGTGGTAGAGGACGAGCCAGATGTGCGCAAGATCGTTTGCAAGCTGTTGAGCATGAGTGGTTACACCGTGCTCGAAGCCTCGGGGCCGGTCGAAGCGCTTGCGCTGTTCGAGCAGCGTGGAGATCCTGTCGATCTGCTGTTGACCGATGTCATCATGCCGGTGATGAATGGCCGCGAACTGTACGAACAGGTTGCCCGATTGGATCCCCATATCGAGGTGCTTTACATGTCGGGCTATACCAATGGGGTAATCGATGATGGCGGCATTCTGTCCGAAGGCGTCAATTTTCTGCAAAAGCCCTTCGCCCCGGATGTACTGATGGCGAAAGTGAGAAAGATTCTCAAGGGTAACGGAGCGGCGGATCGGTCTGCGCTCTGAAACCGCCGCGCTTTGGTTCGGCCGGGGCGATGCATCGAAAGCCCGACTGCAAGAATCAACGACTTAAGCACGCAAGGCACAAGCAGGGAAACCCGAAACCCACGCAGAGCCACAGTGCCATTTAGCGGCATTTCACGGAAAATTTAGTTTGCGTTCATTCTGATTTCAATCGTCGTTCAGGTCTTATGCCTAGCATGGTTTCCGAAGAGCGAGCCATTGGTGATGAGAATTCCAGCCGTTCGAACGATCAGAAAACTTCAGGAGCAAAACGTGAACGAGTCAATTTCAAGAACTCCTTTCCTCACAACGATCGCAGGGGTCGTGTTGCTGGCCCTTAGCACACCGTTGTTGGCAGTAACCCATGACGTCACGGTTGGGGATAACTTCTTCAGCCCCGCCAACATCACCATTAAGGTGGGGGATACCGTACGTTGGAACAATGCGTCCGGCGGCATGAGCCACAATGTAACCGCCAACAACAGCAGTTTCGCTTCGCCAACCTCCAGCAGTTTTACCTATACCCATACCTTCACCAGTGCGGGCTCGATCGCCTACCACTGCACCATTCACGCGTCGCAGATGAAGGGCAACATCACCGTTGAGGCTGATGAGCCGCCACCACCGCCTCCGGCCGCTGACCTCTCGTTGCTGACGGTCGACGCCGATGCGGGCAGTTTCCACCCTGGAGATGACCTTGCCATCGATATTTCAATCAAGAATATTGGCGGACAAAGCTCTGCAGCGGCGAGCATTACCTACTACGCTTCTACCAACAGCAGCATCAACTCAAGCGACACGGAACTGGGTACTGATGCGCTTGCCTCGATCGCGGCGAACGCAACGAAAAACTACACTGCGGAGGTTTCAATACCCGGTGGCCTGGCGGTTGGATCGTATTTCATCGGCGCCATCATCGATCTCAATGACGCCAGCAGCGGCAACAATAGCAAGGCCGACACCACACCGATTGACGTCGTTGCCGACGATAACGGACAGGACTTCACGATCAATGCAGGTCTGAATGACGCCTGGTTTAACCCCGCGACTTCCGGGCAGGGCTTTTTCATCACGGTGTTCCCGGATATCCAGATGATGTTCCTGGCCTGGTTCACATTCGATACCGAACGTCCGCCGGTGTCTGTCGATGCGATTCTGGGGGAACCCGGACACCGCTGGCTGACGGCATTTGGTCCCTATTCCGGCAACACCGCCATGCTGGATATAGAGTTGACCCGCGGGGGCGTTTTCGACTCCGCCAATCCAGCGGTGTCGCAAAGTGCGGACGGTACTGTCGAAGTCGAATTCAGCGGCTGCAAGGCCGGCATGATCCACTACGATATCACTTCCGCTGATGTCAGCGGACAAATCCCGATACAACGCATCGCACAGGGCAACGTGCCCAATTGCGAAGCACAGGCCGCTGCCCAATAGCGCCGGCGCGAGAAGGGAGCGGGTGGCCTGCGTGCGTCGGGTCGGCAGTGTGCTGACTGCGCTGATACTTGCCCAGGCCTTGGTGGTTGCCGCAGCGCGGGCGGCGGAACTGGAGGCATTGAAGCAGACATGTTCGGCCTGCCACGGCGAGCGTGGAATGCCAATCAGCCACGACATTCCCGTCATCGCAGGCCAACCGTTTACCGTGATCGAAGATGCCCTGATCCTGTTTGCCGATGGAAAGCGTCCATGCACCGCCATGTGTGCAGTCGCCGCCATGCTGAGTCCGCTTGAGAAGGAAGCCCTGGCCAATCACTTTGAGCAGCAGGTCTTTGTCAGGGCAAACCAGGAATTCGATCCCGCATTGGCCACGCTGGGGGCGGAACTGCATACCAAGCGCGGTTGTGAGACCTGTCATGCCAGCGGCGGGAGCATGGGTAATGGCATGGCGCCGATCCTGGCCGGGCAGTGGACTCCCTACCTGCGCAGCGCCCTGCATCAAGTCAAAGCCGGTGAGCGCAGCGGACCCAGCGTGATGAACCGGGCCATTCGATCGCTGAGCGACGATGAAATCGAAGCCTTGTTGAACTTTTACGCCCGTAATGGCCAACAGAACTGATCATTGGAGGGCTGTTCTGACGGGAGTTTGCGCGGTTCTGTTGTGGCCCGGCGTTTCTCCAGCGGCGGAATACAGCCGCAGTGGCGCCGATTCCTGTCTGTTATGTCACGGGCAGGGGGCGGAAAAGCCAGCGACTGCGATATTTGCTACCCCCCATGGAGCCCGTTCGGACCCGAATGCGCCGTTTGCCCAGTTGCAATGCGAAACCTGTCATGGCCCCAGCGAAGATCATGCCCGCGCCGAACGCCACGGTGACAGCGTCAAGCCCCCGCGCGTTTTCGGTACCGATTCGCCCACCCCGGCCGCGGAGCAGAACCAGGTGTGTATGGCCTGTCACGAAACCCAGGGGCGGCTGGGCTGGTTTGGCAGCCGCCATGAGGCCGCCCAGGTTTCCTGCGCTTCCTGTCACCAGATCCACCGGGAGCGCGACCGGGTGTTTGACTCATTGGCCCAGCAGCAGGCCTGTTTCGCCTGCCATCCGAAACGCCGCGCGGATACCTTCAAGCCAAGCAGCCATCCGCTGCGCTTCGGAGAAATGAGTTGCAGCAGTTGCCACGATCCGCACAACGGCAGCAATGACTTTCTGCTGCGCGCCGCCACGGTCAACGAGACCTGTTATTCCTGCCACGCTGAAAAGCGCGGGCCATTTCTTTGGGAGCACGCGCCCGCCAGCGAGGACTGCACGCTGTGTCATCAGCCGCACGGCAGCAATCATCCGGCCCTGCTGGTAAAACGTCCGCCGCTGTTATGTCAACAATGTCATTCCGCCGAAGGGCATCCCAGCGTTGGCTACGGCAGCGATGATGTGGCGGACGATTTCAAGAATCGCTTCCTGCTCGGCCGCGGCTGTCTGAACTGTCATTCGCAGATTCACGGCTCCAACCATCCGTCTGGCGCGACCTTACACCGATGATGCGCTTGCGTAGTCACATTCCGGTCCGGAAAGCGCTGTCCGTATTGCCAATGACGGTGTTCTTGATGGCGCTCGTCGCTGCCTCTGCAGGCCGGGCAGCGGCGCCCGAACCGATGCAGGATGAAGCTGCCGTCGATACCAGCCGCTGGCACTGCAGCTTGTGCCCGTATCGCGAGGGCTGGTATGGCGTGCTCGATTTTGGCCTGGGTGATGTCGGTGATACGTCACTCAAGTACGCGGACTATCGCGGCCTTGACGAGCGAGGCGCCTTTCCTGCACTCGACGGCGCTGCACACTATCGCGATTCACAAGATCATTACCTTGATTTTTTCGCCCGGGACCTGGGCCTCGACAGCCGCTCATTGGCACTGAGGGCAGGCTTGCGCGGGCGTTACCAATTTCGCCTCGACTATCATGAAATCCCCAAGTACCGTGGCTATGGCACTGAAACCGTTTACTCTGGCATCGGCAGTGACAGACTTGAGCTGCCTGCCAATTGGCAAAGCGCATTCAGCACTGATGGGATGACCGCACTGAGTGGCTCGCTGGTGCCGGCTCCACTGAAAACCTTGCGACGGAACTTGCAGGCCGGTCTCACCTTGAAGTTCCCCGGCAAGTGGACCTATGACCTGAACTTTCAGCATGAAACCAAGGACGGCACCCGCCCATTCGGCGCTGGTTTGTACTTGCTCAATACCAGCCAGTTCCCGGTGCCGGTTGATTTCACCACGGACGGTTTCAACATGGGGCTGGAACGCGACAGCGAACGCGCTCACCTGCGCCTTGGATTCACCGGATCGCGGTTCGACAACGGGGTAGATTCAATTACCTGGGAGAACCCGTTCAGCTCCGAGCCAGCAAACCACTTGCTGCGGGCGGCGCTGGCGCCGGACAATAAGGCCTACCAGTTCAGCCTGCAGGGCGCTTTCGCACCTCGCCCAGGAGTGCATCTCAGTGGTCGTGCGGCACTGGGCCGGATGCGCCAGGACGATCCCCTGCTGCCTTACTCCATCAATCCGGATTTCGGCGATCTGACCCTGCCGCGCCCTACTGCGGGGCTGGACGTTGGAACCTTGAATATTGCCGGCAAACTGAGCGCGCGTCTGGCGCCGCGGCTGAATTTGCAAGCGGATGCGAAGATCGATCAGCGTAACAACCACAGCCCGGTGGATGTCTACACCATTGTCATCACCGACTTTGTTCCCGGCGGCGATCGCCTCAACCGGCCATACAGCTACAAACGCGAAACCTATGACGTCGAGATGAACTATCGCGCCGCAGCGGGCGTCAGCGTGCGTGGTGGTTCCGGTGAAGAGCGTTACAGGCGCACGCTGCAAAGTGTACGTGAGACGCGGGAGCGGACCTATTGGGGAGAATTGAATTTGAGCCACTGGTCTGCAGCGCAGCTACGAGTGAAGCTGGAAACCTCGACGCGCGACGCCTCCCCCTACGTGCAGGTTGATAAGACCGGGCTGATTGAGAATCCGTTGATGCGGAAATTCCAATATGCCGACCGCGATCGTAACCGGGCGGTAGTGGAACTGGATCTCATGCCCGGCCAAATCTGGTCTGCGAATCTGTCCTGGTCGCGAGCGCAGGATGACTACTCCAGCAGCATGGTCGGCCTGCACGATAGCGATGAGGAGAATTTCAGCCTGGATTTGGGGGGATTGCTTGGCGCGCGCATCAGTTTTAACGCGTACGCCTCACGGGAAAATATCTCCTCGACGCTGTCCGGGTTCGATGCCGGAATTGAAGCACCGTGGAATGCGTTCACGCATGACCGGATCACCACGCTGGGCCTGAACCTCAGCGGCAGAATAAGCAAGCGTCTGTCCTTGGGCCTGGATTGGATGGAAGCCGCATCGAGCGGCAGGATCGCTGTTGTCACCAGCGAGGCCGACCAGCCATTTCCGGCCTTACGCACGCGACTGGGAGACTTGCGCGGCCATGTTTCCTTTGACATCAATCACGAATGGTCCTGGCGACTCGCCGTGGAATACGAAAGGCTAAGATCTTCCGACTGGCAAATCGATGACTTGGGCGCTGCTGGCATATCCCAGGTCTTGACCCTCGGGGGCCTCAGTCCGCGTTACAGCCTCACCACCGTACGCCTGCAAGCGAGTTACCGGTTCTGAAATTGGGATCCAGACGACGCAAAGGCTGTCACCGGCCCCCATCGATGCGGCAAGCGCAGCCCTTCGTCCTTGCTTATCGGCGTACAGTCAGTCTGATGATGCATGGCTGTTGATAAAGACGAAAGGAGAATGAATTCGCGCTTCTGCCTGGGTCTTTTCTGCTTGCTGTTTTTTATGGCGACAGGCACCTGCCTGAGCTCGGAAGATCATCCTTTTTCATTGGCAGATAAAGACTCCCTGACGCGTTTGGCAGGTGCTTCTGCACATGAAGAACGATCTGCCCAGGATGATGCGCTGCCTTCGCGGTCTGTCTGCCGGTAGCGGCTCTGAGCAGGCCATTCGCACAGATTTGCTACAGGTGTCCAGGCGAAGTGCCGGGGCACTGATTGGGAAACGGGGTAAGCAGTCAATGGTATACCGTCCACAGGACGGACAGACCCTACGAGGTGGCTATCGGGCGGAGCGCTGCAGAGCATGACGAAGCCCGCTTCGGACGGTGACTTGCTTCTGCCGTAGGGTGGCACACCTGCCAGTGCGAGATGGCCGGGTACTCGCGGTCCTAAGACACACGTCTTCCGTCCGCAACTAATGGCGTTGCTTCAATTTCCGGTCTTTCCAGTTTTTCCAAATCCAGATCATAGCGAGACTGCAGGTTCAGCCACATTTGAGCAGATGTGCCAAGAGCTTCCCCAAGCAGGCGCGCCATGTTTGCGGTAATACTTGCCTTGCAATTCACAATTCGATGAATTTGTGTAGGAGTCTTCCCTGTAGCTTTGGCCAGCGCATAGCTGGAAATAGCCAGGTCTTCCATTGTCCGGCGTAATATGACGCCGGGGTGCGCCGGTTCGAGTTGGTTGGTTTTCGTCTTCATAAACGCCTCCATTGGCATGAGTGATAATCGGTAATCTCTACTTCGTTAGCGTTTCCTTCCGTCCATTTAAAGCACACGCGGTATTGCTTGTTGATGCGAATGCTGTGCTGACCGAGTCGGCCGCCTTTCAATTCTTCAAGCGAGTTCGACGGTGGTATCAATAAATCGTTGAGGTTCACTGCCGCGTCAAGTTGAATCAGACTTTCTCTGGCGCGTTGCTGAATTTGCTGGGGCAGCTTACGAGAAAACTGAGATCAGAACTGAAAAGTGAAGTTATCCAACCTTGTAGATCAAAAACGGCGCAGCAGCCAGCATCTGATTTTCACCAGGGCACCGGTCGAACAGTGATATGGGCAAACACGTGTCGGGAGGGCGTCGGCAGGATGATTCTGCGATTGACGCGGTTGCGCCAATATCGTCTCCTGCCAAAAGGCTCAGATATGGGTGGCCGGCCTGAAAGTCTGTCAAGTGCTGGAAGAACGTGGTGATTACGCTTTGACCCGGCAGGTGGTAGATGAAGGCTGGGCCACGCCGCGGCTGGATTTTACCTTCGAAATCATGCGCCAGGAGTACCGGCATATGGAACTTCGATGCGCACAGAAGTTGAAAATCTCACGCAAGGCGACCTGAAAAACTTGCATGGCTCCTGGGATTTCGAAGTCTTTCCCGACGGCACTCTGGTCAGGCACATGATAGTGCTGCAACCGACAGTGCCGGCACCGCGTTGGCTGGTGCTTCTGCACATGAAGAACGATCTGCCCAGGATGATGCGCTGCCTTCGCGGTCTGTCTGCCGGTAGCGGCTCTGAGCAGGCCATTCACACAGATCTGCTGCAGTGTCCCGGCGATGTACCGGGGCCCTGAAATGAAGATGCAGGACAGCACGCCGGAAAACGAATTCCGGCGCGTGTTTTCTGGGTCTGGACGTGGTCCTTGACATGGTTGGTGAATTGGTGCCCAGGAGAGGACTTGAACCTCCACTACCTTGCGATAACTAGCACCTGAAGCTAGCGCGTCTACCAATTCCGCCACCTGGGCAGAAGACAGAGGTAAGGGGGTACCTCTGCCTTGGGGGTTGGTCTACAGGCAAAGGGAACCTGCGAACCGGTGCGTACTGTAGTGATTCAGGCCTGGTGTGTCAACAAAAGCAGTCCGGTCTTGCCATGCTCTGGCTGAGTGTATTTCTCTCAATCCGGACTGAACCCGCCCGGCAGCAGGGGCTAAGGCACATCCTGGACGGGCTGACTTGCCGCCAATGCATTCAGCGAGTCAAGAACCGCATCCGCAATCCGTCCCACCAAGGTCTGCATTTGTGCAACCGCATGTGCGTAGCCGTCGCTGTCAAGATCGCGCCGGAAGTAAAAATCCGCGGAGACCGGATGCGCCGCATCAACATTCGAAATCAATTGATAGCGGCCTGCAGTTACCACTTCGCCGCGGTCGGTGGCCTGCAGACTGTCCACATGCAGCCGCAGCCGATAATCCGTTGTTTGAACGTAGTCGGAAGACTTCAGGTAAAACGCATAGTCGCTCGATTTTTGCTGTAACTGCCTGAGCAGAGCCTTCGGCAATGCCTGCCCAAGGTTCTCGGCCCATAGATGGCTCCTGGAAACCACCAGTTGATTTTCGCCTTTCTGCATTACCAGGCCGGATTGGCGCAAATACTCCGCCAGCTCGACGTTCTCGATTACCAGCGCGGGTTTATTCTCCGTCTGGCGGCCGGTGTCTGTCATCTGAACCGCAGGCGTCAGCATATAGTACGATACCGGCGCGGGGCTGGATGCACAGCCCGCCAGTGATGCGGCCAAACTCATAACCAGCAACTGCCGGACCCTCATGGTTGCTTCCTCATGGGCACCGCTTCCTCCGCGCGGTCGGGGGCGAATATCAAGCTATTGGGCTTGTTCTTCAGTTCATCGATCAACGGTTTCAATTCTTCAAACGTCGTTGCCATGGACTGAAGCAGGTTCTTCAATTCCTGAATGGTCTGTGAATCACCTGAAAATGACTGCGCCATCGCGTCAATGGATGTCAAGGTCACAGTCATTTGTTCGATCAGCTGTGCATTGCGGTCGTTTTTGACCAGCGCTTCGCCAGATTGCGCCAAAGTCTTGATGCTGGCCAGGGCGGAAGAACCATCCTCAAGCATCTGCTCCAGCTTCTCGATCATCGATTCAAGCGGCAGGTGATTCATCTTGGCAATAAATTCCTCAATGCTGTCGGTGAATTTATCGATGGTATCGACACCCGTCGGAATGACGGCGAGATCCTTGAAGAATTTCAGTTCACTTTCACCGGCGGCCTCATCATACGTCAGGCTCACCATGCGCTGACCCAGCAACAAATTTTGCGACTTGATAATCGCGGTAAGCCCGTGGCTGATCCAGGTGTTGATGTCCGCGGTAGCGCGCTGCAGGCTCTCTTCGGAATCCGGCAAGCCCAGACGGCCAGGATTGATCTCGATAAGTATCGGTATATCCATGGTCTTATCCAGCAGGTTACCGCCGTCCGGAACGTAATCCGTACGCAACACTTTGCCTACCTGCACACCACGATGCATTACCGGCGCCCCCACGTTGAGGCCGCCCACACTGTCCTTGACCATGACCCAGTAGCGGATCGAGAACAGGTATTGTTTGTCGTTGATTGCTGCGCGATTGGGATAGACATAAAACAAGGATTGGTCAGCCACCGTCTCTCCCGCCAATTGTCCTTCAGGTGTGGAAAATGAGATGCCGCCCAGGATAACGGTGTCGAGCGTATCGGCCTCCACGACAAGGCCCTGGCTGGTCAGTTCGGCACGTATTCCGCTCGCTTTCCAGAATCGCGTTTCGCCCGTGATCAATTGGTGATAGGGGGCCTGGATAAATGCGCTGTAATAAATCTTGCGATCGGCGAAGTTGATGTCGACGGTCTCGATCTTGCCGACCGCGATTCCTCGATAGTGAATCAAGTCACCTTTCGCAAATGAGAAATCACCATCCGAGGTCAGTATGATTCTCAGGCCCGGCGTCCTCAGCGGTGTGAGCGGCGGGGAGTCCAGGCCGGTGAAATGACTGGTGAGTTTGGTGCCGCTGCCGGGAGAGAACCTGATGAACTGACCGGTCAGCAGCGTGCTCAGGCCCGACACTCCGGACAGGGAAATGGTCGGTTGCACCACCCAGAACCTGGAGCCTTCCACCAAGAGGTGCCTGAATTCATTATTGATCCGGGCGGTTACAATCACACCGTCCAAGGTGGTGTTCAGTGTGATTTCCTCAACCTGGCCAACCACTACTTCGCGAGTCTTGATTTTGGTCTTGCCCGCTTCCAGACCTTCGGCAGTTGAAAATTCCAGCGTAATCAGCTGCCCCTGTTTGGACCAGGTGTCATAGACCATCCACGCTCCGACCAGGAGGGTAATAATCGGAATCAACCACAAGGCAGAAACGCGCCGCAACGGACTCACCGTTGCTTCTGGTATGTCGCCAACCTGAGTGTCACTCATAATCATCCCAAAACAGTTTAGGATCCAGGCTGTTGGCGGCCAGCATGGTAAATCCCACCATCCCACCGAAAGCGAGCGCTGCGGGACCAGGGTAAATGGATAACAGGTTTCCCATCTGGATCAAACTGGCCAGAAATGCCACGACAAAAACGTCAAGCATCGACCAGCGGCCGACAAATTCCGCAGCGCGATAAACACCTATCTTACTTTGTGGCTTATTGTACAGCTTGAATTGTTCGCAAAGACACAGCCAGATCAGCGCAATAAACTTCGCTGGAGGTACCAGCAAACTGGCGATGAAGATGATTGCTGCAACCAGATAGGAGCCATGCTCCCACAGCAATAGCACGCCGCCGGCAATGGTGTTGAACGTTTGATGGCCCATTTCGTCTGTGGTCATGATCGGCAACAGGTTGGCCGGTATATACAACAGCAGTGCGGTAAGAATGAATATCCAGCTCCGTTGCAGGCTCTGATGTTTGCGGCCATGCAAGGGGTGATTACAAAAACTGCAGCGCAGATTGCTTGCAACCTGAACCGTTGTGCAGTGGTTACAGCTCAGCAGATGCTGTCCGTGCAGGGCGCCTGGTTCAGATGGCATTGGGGCCGGCCCGTTTTTCCCGCACGATCCGCTTGATGACCCGGGTAAGTTGAAACTTGTCCACATGCATCATCGCGGCGATCAGGAACACGTTAAACATGCCATACGTCCAAAACGAGAAACCTACCGTCTACGTGCGCCAATGACGCAACTTTGACCATGCTGATCAAGATCCCCAGGAAAAATATTTCAGCCATATTCCAGAAGCGAATATAGCCGATGATGCGCAGCAGACCGATGGTTCGTGTCGATACTCGATGCAGTTTGATCGCAATGGCGAGCCAGCAAATTAATGCGATGAAAATCGTCGGTAACCCTATAATGACGACCAACATGAACGCAGAAAGCGCCAGTTCGTCAAGTTCAAACAGAACCTGGACCGTTTGCAGCAGCGTGATTTCGCGTTCCTGGCCTTGCACTGTCATATGCACAAAATCAAACAGGCTGCTGAGCATCAGGCAGACCACTGCAGTGATGGAGAAAACAAGCATCCGGTCAACGGCGTTGGCGTAGGCGCGGGATAATACGGATCCACAGCGCGGGCAAATTGCTTTGTGGCCGGCGGGCAAGTTCCCCACGTCCAGCAGAAGGTCACATTCGTGACAAATCACGCAGGATTCGTAGGGTTTGTTGTCCAAAATAGTGGAAATTGATGACATGTCCGGGTGCACAGCGAGTTGCTTTGTGCTCATATTGTGGTTCCCGTATTCTACATTGCGCTCGGGTTTAAGGGATTCACGCTACAATACGCATCCGGATTGAACGAGCATTTTTCTCCTATGGCTGCAGACCCATCATCCCGCTCGAAGCACAAGGGCGGAGGACATATCGATGCCACGGCGCCGGACCGTCAGGCCATCCTCGATTTATTGGAGGACCAGGGCCGGCCGCTGAAACGGCGGGAGCTGTTTGCCCGTCTGGGTATCGAGTCCGACGACAGCCGGGAAATCATGCGCCGGCGCCTCAAAGCCATGGTGCGCGATGGTCAACTGGTCAAGAACCGGCGCAATGCCTATGGATTGCCGGAAAAAATGGATCTGGTGCGCGGACGCATCAGCGCCCATCGCGACGGTTTCGGATTTGTCATACCCGAAAACGGCGAATCCGATCTCTACCTTTCACCGCGCCAGATGCGCCAGGTGTTGCATGGCGACCGTGTACTGGCCTGCATTACCGGCGTGGACGATCGCGGCCGCCGCGAGGGCGCCATAACCGAAGTACTGGAGCGGGTGCATGACAAGGTGGTTGGCCGCTTCGTGCTGGAAAGCGGGGTGGCGATGGTCATACCGGACGATCCGCGCATCAACCTGGATGTGCTGATCCCGCTGGCGGATACCGGCGGCGCGAGACCCGGCCAGGTGGTGGTGGCGCAGATCGTCAAGCCGCCGGGCGAGCACCAGCCGCCGCTGGGCAAGGTGGTTGAAATCCTCGGTGAAAGCGGTGCGCCCGGCATGGCAACGGAAATTGCAATTCGCAATTTCGATCTGCCGCACGAGTGGCCGGCCGGGGTGGAAGACGAGGCCGCCGCATTTGGTTCCTCTGTCCCCGCGGAAATGATCGCGCAGCGGCGTGATTTGCGGGATTTGCCGTTGGTGACCATTGACGGCGCGGATGCGCGCGACTTCGATGACGCGGTTTATGCGCAGCGGCGGCAGAATGGCTGGCGGCTGGTGGTCGCCATTGCCGACGTCTCCAGCTATGTGAACATCGGCACCGCTTTGGACGAGGAGGCGCAAGCGCGCGCTACCTCGGTATATTTTCCGAGCCGGGTGATCCCGATGTTGCCGGAGGCGCTATCCAACGGCCTGTGTTCGCTGAATCCTGCTGTCGAACGCCTGTGCCTGGTGTGCGACATGTCGGTCAATGATGAGGGAAAAATCACCCGGTCGCGTTTCGATGCCGCCGTGATGCGCTCCCAGGCACGTTTGACCTATAACGAAGTCTGGGATTGGCTGGTGAGCGGCAAAGAGGAAATTCGCCCGGGAAAAGCCGCAATTTCCGCCTCCTTGCGTGACCTGTACGGCCTGTACAAGGCCTTGCGCAAGGCGCGTACCCGGCGCGGCGCCATTGATTTCGACAGCACCGAGGTGCGCTTCGTGTTTGACGAGCGCGGCGCCGTGGCCGATATCCTGCCGTACGAGCGTAACGATGCGCACATGCTGATCGAGGAGTGCATGATCAGCGCCAATGTCGAGGCCGCGAATTTCCTGCTGCAGCACCAGATCCCGGCGCCATTTCGCGCCCATGAGCCGCCGCAGGAAGCCAAAGTGGAGGCCCTGGAGCAATTCCTGCGCAGCCTGGGCATTCGCAAGACCTGGAAAACCCGCCCGGAACCGCGTGATTTCGAGCTCATCGTGCAACAGATCAAGGGCCGTGACGATGAACCCCTGATCATGGCCGTGCTGTTGCGCACGCAAAGCCTGGCTACCTACCAGGTAACCAACGTGGGCCATTTCGGGCTGGCCTTGCAGGCCTATACCCACTTCACTTCGCCGATACGGCGCTATCCGGATCTGTTGGTGCACCGCGCCATTCACCATGTGCTCGAACACCGCCAGGCGGCGGGCTACGCTTACTCGAAGCCGGATATCGTCAAACTCAGCGAACATTGCTCGCATTGCTCCCGCCGCGCCGACGAAGCCGAGTGGGACGTGGATGAACGCCTGAAGTGCTACTACATGGAGCAGCGCATGGGCGAAGAATTCAGCGCGCAGGTCACCGGGGTCACTTCCTTCGGTTTGTTCGTCGAACTGACCAGAACCCGTGTCAGCGGTCTGGTGCACATCACCTCCCTGCCCAACGATTATTATCATTTCGACCCGGTTTCGCACCGCCTTACCGGCGGCCGCTCCGGCCGTGTATTCCAGTTGGCGCAAAAGCTCAAGGTACGCGTGGTCGCGGTCAACGTCGACGACCGCAAAATCGATTTCAAACTGGTGTAAGTCTGATGACGGCTGCGAAACAACATCTGCTGATCGGTATTCACCCGGTGGCCGCGGCGCTGAAGACCGCACCCGAGCGCGTTAGCTGTCTGATCATAGCCAACGAGTTGCACAATTCGCGGGTAAGGGAACTGGAGCAACAGGCCCGCGACCTGGGTATTCGCATCGAGTATCAGCCGCGCTCGGCACTCGATCGCCGCAGTGAGGGCGAACGCCACCAGGATGTGATGGCCGAGTATGCTGCCAGCAACATCTTCTCGGAACGCGATCTCGATCACCTGCTGGCGGCAATAGAAGGTCCGCCCCTGATCCTGGTGCTCGACGGCATTCAGGACCCGCACAATCTGGGGGCCTGTCTGCGCACGGCGGAAGCAGTCGGGGTGCACCTGGTTATTTTGCCCAAGGACCGCTCGGCTTCCTTGTCAGCGGTGGCGCGGCGTGCCGCTTCGGGCGCCGCGGAAGTACTGAATCTGGTATCTGCCACCAATCTGGCGCGGGTGCTGCGCAAACTGAAAGAGCAGGGCATCTGGCTGGCTGCGGCCACCGACCAGGCGGAGTATGAACTCTATGCAACCGACCTGAGGGGTCCGCTGGCTCTGGTGATGGGTAGCGAAGGGCAGGGCCTGCGCCGCTTGACCGCCGAACTGTGCGACTTTCATATCCGCATCCCGATGTACGGCACGGTTCGCAGCCTGAACGTGTCTGTTGCCACGGCCATTTGCCTGTATGAAATCATCCGCCAGAGGGGCGCCGAATAAACCCGCACCCTGGTCCGGGCTGTGCAGCCTCGTTTGAGGCGCCCGTCCGCAGCAAGGGGTCTTCTTTCAGGACACGGCATAAACCCATCCATGGGGCCTCGTCTTGAAACATCCCTGTTTCAAACGGTCCCGAAAGTAGACCCCTTACTCCGAACGGGCTTGTGCCAAACGGGAAGTCAGAACCCCTAATTTGAATTGGCCCAAAGGTTTTGTTTGATCGCAGGCGCTGAAGATTACGGTTAACGCTGGGCTTTGCGGCTGCGGGGATGCGGGCGGCGTCCGGTACCGGCGGGGGAGCCCGGTTTGGCGCCGGGACGCGCGCGTGCGCGGCGCCGCGGGCTTTGGCGTTCGTTGCGCCGAGCGGCGCTGCCGGCCCTGGCCGCGTCCTTTTATTGCCTGCAGCGTGAGCTGATCGGCGCTTGCAGCCAGCTTGACGTCCTGGCGCAACACGCGATGGTCACGCGGCGTGATTTCCGACCAGGTGCCGACACGCAAGCCTTTGGGCAGCCGGGCGGCGCCGTAACGCACCCGTTTCAGGCGGCTGACCATGCAGCCTACCGCTTCCCACAGCCGGCGCACTTCACGGTTGCGACCTTCCAGCAGGGTCACCTGAAACCATTGGTTTCCGCTGCTGCCCGGCAGTCGCTGAATATCGCTGAAGCGAGCCAGGCCATCGTCGAGCTGCACACCCTGGCGCAGGCGTTCGACCTGTTCATCGCTGACCAGGCCGCGAATGCGGCAGACATATTCGCGGTCCACCCGGTTCGAGGGGTGCATCATCGCATTGGCCAGCTCACCGTCGGTTGTAAGCAGCAGCAAGCCCGTGGTGTTGATATCCAGCCGCCCGACCGCCACCCAGCGGGCGCTGGCGATTCGCGGCAGGCGGTCGAAAACGGTGGGCCGGCCTTGCGGATCCGAGCGGGTCGTCAGTTCGCCCTCGGGTTTGTTATAGATCAGGCTGCGGTGACGTGCGGGTTCAGCCACCACGCGCCATTCCTGATCGCGAAACAGGATGCGGTCGTCGGGTTTGACCGAGCGGCCCAATGTGGCTTTCTTGCCGTTGACCAGCACCGCGCCGTCTTCAATCTGGCTTTCCAGCGATCGGCGTGAACCCAATCCGGCGCCAGCCATGATCTTTTGCAGCCGTTCCGTTGCCGGTTCCGGTCTGGCGGCGGCTGTGTCCGCGGTTTTCATGCTTCCGAATCGCTGGTGGCAGATTCGTCGGCGGACTCTTCAGTGCCGCTGGGGTCGAAGTCCAGCTCCGGTTCCAGGCTCTCCATGTCCCTGAGCTCGGCCAGCGTGGGGAGATCGTCCAGGCTGGTCAATTTGAAGTAGTCAAGAAAGGCTTTGGTGGTGCCAAACAGCGCGGGTTTGCCCGGCACGTCGCGATGGCCCACCACGCGCACCCATTCGCGTTCCTGCAGGGTGCGAATGATGTTCGATCGCACCGATACGCCACGCACTTCTTCGATTTCCCCACGGGTGATGGGTTGGCGATAGGCAATCAACGCCAGAGTCTCCAGCAGCGCGCGCGAATAGCGTTGCGGGCGCTCTTCCCACAGCCTGGAAATCCAGGGCATCAGTTCCTGGCGCGTTTGCAGGCGGAACCCCGAGGCGACTTCAACCAATTCGATGCCACGGCCCTCGAGTTCGGCTGCGAGTTCCTCCAGGGCTTTGCTGATATCCTCGCCGCCATAGCCTTCCTGGCCCTCGAACAGCGATACGAACTGGCTGAGGCTCAGCGGGTTGCCGGCCGCCAGCAGGAGCGCTTCGATGATGCATTTCAGTTCTGTTGGTTTTGAATTAACGGTTTCCGACATGGAAAACCCTCTTGCAGTGACTCAGAGCCATCTCAATGATACCCATTTGAGATGGCTTCTGAAGATTACTCGATTGGCGCTTCCGCCGAGCCCGGGCGCCGGATATAAATCTGGCCCAGCGGCTTGCTTTGCACCAGGTCTATCAGGTGTTCGCGCAAAAGCTCCATCAGGGCGAGAAAAGTCACCACCACGCCCATGCGGCCTTCTTTTGCCGTGAAGAAGCTGGGAAACTCGAGGTAAGGTTTTTCCCGCAAGCGATCGATAATGGTGCTCATCCGTTCGCGTACCGATAAGGGTTCGGTCCGGACCATGTGATGGGTGAACAACTCGGCCCGGCTCAACACGTCACGCAAGGCCGACAGCATCTCCTGCAAGTCGATCTCAGGGGGGATGTGGACCACTTTCCGTTCCGCCACCCAGGCCTCCAGCAGGGCAAAATCCCGATCCGCCCGCGGCAGGTTTTCCAGGTCTTCGGCAGCCTGCTTGAAACGTTCGTATTCCTGCAAGCGGCGCACCAGTTCGGCCCGCGGATCTTCCTCTTCGCCTTCTTCGGATGGCGGCCGCGGCAGCAACATGCGGGATTTGATTTCCGCCAGGATGGCGGCCATGACCAGGTACTCGGCGGCCAACTCGAACTGCAATTCATGCAGCATCTCGATATAGGTCATGTACTGGCGCGTGATTTCGGCGATTGGAATGTCCAGGACGTCGAGATTCTGCCGCCGGATCAGGTACAACAGCAGGTCCAAAGGCCCTTCAAAAGCGTCGAGAAAGACCTCCAGCGCATCCGGCGGAATGTAAAGGTCCACCGGCATGCGGGTATACGGCTGGCCCTGCACCACGGCAAACGGCATTTCTCCCTGTTGCGCAACCGCGCCCGGGCTTTTTTCGAATGGTTGAACAGGGGTTTCCACCGCAGGCAATCTCAATTGGGCAAATACAATCAGAAGTCTAACACGCCAGGCCCCTGGCGCAGGATGACAGGCTGGTCGCCACTCAGATCGACCAGCGTGGTGGGCTCCAGAGCGCAGAATCCGGCATCGACGAACAGATCGATCATACCGTGCACGGCGTCGAACAGGTCCTCACTGTCGAAAATGTCCTCGCCCATGCCAGGCAGCAGCAGCGAGGAGCTGAGCAAGGGTTCATCCATGGTTTTGAGGATGGCCTGAACCACGGCGTGATCGGGAATGCGGATGCCAATGGTATGTGATTTCCTGTGCTGGACCGTTTCGGAACCCGGCTGCTGGCAGGGAGAATGAACGTAAACGGACCGGGCGTGACCTGGCGGATTAGCCGGTGCGCCCAGTTTTCCACTTTGGCCAATTTGCCGACGTCGGACAGGTTTCTGCAGCAGAAAGTGAAATGGTGCTGCTGGTCCAGATGGCGGATGCGGATGACCTGTTCCTGCGCCTTACGGTTATTTGTGCGCCAACCCAGGGCATAACCCGAGTCCGTCGGGTAGGCGATCAGGCCGCCGCGCACCAGAACCGCAACGATGTGGTCAATATGCCGGGGATTGACGCCCTGTAACCTGATTTCGAGCCGCTCGCTCATACCCGTCCATTATTGAGATGGCTTCTTGCCCCGCGCAAGGCGCCATTCTAAAGCAGCGGACCCGATGCGAACAGTACAATCGCGTCCTGTCGCCGGGCCGGGCTTGTTTCGCTGTGGCGTCGGACGTAAGCTGTCAAGCCCATGCGCTCCGCCTTTTTCAGGAAACCCCACAAATTGCCTGCCCGATGAATACAGAGCAGCGATTGCTTGAGATGCGCCAGCGGTTGCAGTCCGCTTTGCAGCCCGAAGCCCTGGACCTGATCGACGAGGGACATCTGCATGTGGGGCATGAAGGCGCCAAAGACGGGCGCGGGCATTTTCGTTTGCACATCGTATCCAGGCACTTTACCGGCCTGAGCCTGGTGCGCCGGCACCGCATGATTTACCAGGCGATGGGGGAACTGATGCAGAGCGATATCCATGCGCTGGCCATCGAAGCCAGGGCGCCGGATGAGACCTGATCCGCTTAGCCCTTCCAGTCCGGGGAGCGGTGCTCGGCGACAATGCTGGTGTAAATGCCGCCGCGCACATTGAATTCGGCGGTCAGGCGCATGAAGCGCGGATTCAGGGCATCGACCAGGTCGTCGAGGATGCGGTTGGTCAGATCTTCATGGAAGCCGCCCTGTTCGCGATAGCTCCACAGGTACAGTTTCCAGGATTTGAGCTCCACGCACCGTTCATGGGGTATGTATTCCAGGCGCAGCGTGGCAAAGTCGGGTTGGCCGGTTTTCGGACATAGACAGGTGAATTCAGGAGACTCGATCCGGATGGTATAATCCCGCGATGGTTTGGGATTAGGGAAGACCTCCAGTTGGGTGCTTGGTTGGGTGCTCATGCTAAGTCCTGAAATTTCCACAATAAACAGCTAAAAGTAAATCAACAAGCGACGCAGTTTAGCCACTTCATGAACAACATTCCAATGCCAAGCCGGGCTGGCGCCCGGGTCTGTTGCCTATCTGTCAGGACACCATTCCGGGCTGTTCCGGCAGTGTTGCTTGCTGATTTCGCTGTAGCGGCCGGATTCGAGGATATTGCATGCGACTGACGGCCATCAAGCTGGCGGGTTTCAAATCTTTCGTCGACCCGACGACGTTCTATGCCCCGACCAACCTGACCGGCATCGTTGGCCCCAACGGCTGCGGCAAGTCGAATATCATCGACGCCGTGCGCTGGGTCATGGGCGAAGGCTCCGCCAAAGTGCTGCGTGGCGATTCCATGGCTGACGTGATCTTTTCCGGCTCTTCCAGTCGCAAGCCCGTCGGCGCCGCCACCGTGGAACTGGTTTTTGACAATTCCGACGGCCGGGTGGGTGGACAATTCGCCGCTTACAACGAGATTTCCGTCAAACGCCAGGTCTCCCGCGACGGCGTTTCCCTTTATTACCTGAATGGCTCACGCTGCCGGCGCCGGGATGTGCGCGACCTGTTCCTGGGCACCGGCCTGGGCTCCCGCAGCTACTCGATTATCGAACAGGGCATGATCTCGGAAGTGGTCGATGCGCGGCCAGAGGAAATTCGAGCGCACCTGGAAGAAGCTGCCGGCATTTCCAAGTACAAAGAGCGCCGCCGCGAAACCGAAAGCCGCATCCTGCACACGCGGGACAACCTCGCGCGCCTGTCCGATCTGCGCGAAGAAGTCGGCAAGCACCTGAACCGTTTGCAGCGCCAGGCTGCCGCCGCGCGTCGCTACCGCAAATTGAAACAGGAGCAGCGCGAACTGGAAGCGCAGTTGCTGACCCTGCGCTGGCGCAGCCTGAAACAAACAGCGGAACAAGGCCTGCAGGGTCTCGGGCGGCAGGAAACTTCCCTGCAGGAGAGCATCGCCGGGCAACGCGCCGCGGAGGCTGCGCTGGAGGAAATTCACCAGCAACAAGGCCAGGCGAGCGAGAAATTCGCTGAAGTGCAGGGTGAGCTCTATGGCGTGGGTGGTGAAATCGCGCGCCTGGAGCAGACCATCCAGCACGCGCGGGAATTGCAGGTTCGGCAGCAGGAAGAGTTCGAAGAAACCCGTGCCGCCCTCAATGACCTGGAAAAACACATGGGCCTGGACCGCGTGCATGTCGAGGAATTGACCCAGGCTTTGGCGGAAGTGGAGCCGGCGCTGGTAAAAGCGCAGGCGCAAGAAAATGAAAGCAATGAAAGCATGGCGGCAGCAGATGCTGAAGTCCAGGCGTGGCAGGATGCATTTGAGACCCATCACCACAGCAGCGCGGAGTGTCTGCGGGAAGCCGATCTGAAACGCGCCGAGGTGGTCAATCTGGATCAGCGCCTGGTGCAGGCGTCGCGCCGGCTGGAACTGCTGGGCAAGGAAATCGAGAGTGTCGATACGTCCCAGATACTGGATGCGCTCAAGGTTTTGGATGCCGAGGCTGCAAAGCTGACGCGTGTGGAAGCCGAAAAACAGCAGGAATTCGAGCGTCTGCAGGCGGAGTTCAAAGACAGGCAGGCCAGCCTGTTGGAAAACGAATCTGCCGTGCAGCAGAGCCAACGCGAACTGCACACCCGCGAAGGCCGGCTGGAATCCATGCTGGCACTGCAAGCCGCCGCGCTGGCGGGAGACGTGACCGAGGACTGGCTGCAACGTCACGGGCTGGCAAAAGCGCCGCGGCTGGCCAAGGCCATCAAGGTCGCCAGCGGCTGGGAAACCGCGGTGGAAACCGTGCTGGGACAGTGGCTGCAGTCCATTATTGCCGACGCAGATGACAAGCAGATCAAGGCATTTGCCGAAGAGGCAGATTCACGCTTTGACCTGCTCGACAAGACCGGGGGTGCCGTCCAGGCACGGCCCGGAACCCTGGCTGAACAGGTCAGCGCCCCCGATGCGGTACTCGGCTGGTTGAACCAGGTGCGCATTGCCGATTCGCTGGAACAGGCCTGGCAGGCGCGCGCGGAGTTGACCGCGGGAGCTTCCTTTATTACCCAGGCGGGTGAATGGCTGGGTGCCGGCTGGCTTCGAATCGCGCGCGGCAAAGCCGGTGAAGAGGGCATGCTGACGCGTGAAAATGCCATCGAGGAATTACAGCACGGCATCGCCCGTCTGCGCTCGGAAGTCGACGGGCAGGTCGGGAAAAATGAACAGGAGCGCACTGCCTTGACCGCCCTGCAACAGAACATCGAGCAGTCTGCAGCTTGAAGTCAACGCCCAGCACCGCAGGCGCAGTGAGGTCATGGGCCAGGCGCAGAGCCGTCGCGCCAGCATGGAAATGATGGACGAGCGCCAGGTGGCGATTGCCACTGAAACAGCGGAAGTACAGCAGCAGATCGACTCGGATCGGCAGTTGCTGCGCCAGGCGCGGGCGCGGCTGGAAGAACTGGTCGAGACCATGGCGGTCCTGAAGCAGGAACGTGACCAGTTGGATGCCCGGCGTGAGGCCCTGATCGGCAAGCGCGATGAGGCGCGCAAAGCCTTGCAGCAAGCCCGCGAACAACGCCACGAGCTGGCCTTGAAGGCGGAATCCCGTCGCGCCAGTCTTGAATCCCTGCGTCAGTCATTACAGCGCATGGACACGCAGCTCAGCCAATTACAGCAGCGCTACCTCAGTCTCAGTGAACAGGTCGCCAAGGCAGAGCAGCCGGAACAAAGCCACGCCGGCGACATGGATGCGCTGCTGCAGCGGCGTTTGCAAACCGAAGCACGGCTGGGCCAGGCGCGCCTGGCCCTGGAGCAACTGGAAGAACGCTACCGCGAGCAGGATGCAGCGCGGCATGCAGCGGTGCAGCAATCCGATGAAATTCGCCAGCAACTGGAACGCACGCGGTTACAGCAACAGGAAGTCGAACTCAACGCGCGCGCGCTGGAGCGGCAGGTAGAACAACTCGGGGGCGACGTCGCAGCCCTGCAGGACGCGCTGCCTGAAGCAGCGGATGTGGAACAATGGGAATCGGATCTGGCGTCGTTGCAGGATCGCATTACGCGGCTCGAACCAGTCAACCTGGCGGCCATCGAGGAATTTGAAGAGGAACAAAAGCGCAAGCAATACCTGGATGCCCAAAACGATGATCTGTGCCAGGCACTGTCGACCCTGGAAGAAGCCATTGCCAAGATTGACCGCCAGACGCGCACGCGTTTCAAGGACACATTCGAGCGCGTCAACAAGGGCGTGCAGGAACTGTTCCCGCGCCTGTTCGGTGGCGGCCATGCCTACCTGGAACTGACCGGCGAAGATTTGCTCACGGCTGGAGTAGGCATCATGGCGCGACCCCCAGGCAAACGGGTGAGCAATATCCACCTGTTGTCGGGCGGCGAAAAGGCCCTCACCGCGGTGGCCTTTGTTTTTGCGATATTCCAGCTCAACCCGGCGCCCTTTTGCCTGCTCGATGAAGTCGATGCGCCACTGGATGACTCCAATGTGGCGCGGTTTTCCGCTATGGTAAAGGAACTCGCTGAAACGGTGCAGTTCATTTTCGTGACACACAACAAGATCACGATGGAAATGGCACATCAGATGAGTGGGGTCACCATGCGCGAGCCGGGCGTCTCCCGGCTGGTGCAGGTCGATATCGATGAAGCAGCCCGCTTGGCCGCAAGCTAGATTTCAGAGGCTCCTGAAAAATCATGGATGCAGCAACGCTTAGATGGACCATCATCGTTGTCGGGGTCGTCATTCTCGCGGCGATATTCCTCTTCGGCAATCCGGCAAAGAAGCGCAAACCCAGGGCTTCGCGGCGCCTGGCCGGCAGCGGCGGAGCGCCGCGAGCCAACCCTGGAAAAATCCCCGGAAACTCCTGCGCCCGAGAATGCCGGCGAAATTCAGGGGCAGGGTGAATTGCCAATCGATGGCACGCGGCCGCCGCCGGCCGCAACCCCGCGCAAACCGCGCAAGCCGCCCGGGCCGCCGCCCGATAAGATCGTCACGCTGTTTTTGCTGGCGCGCGATAACCACGTGATCAGCGGAGCCGATCTGCTGCAGGCCGCGCTGAAGACGGGAATGGAATTCGGTGACATGGATATTTTCCACCGCAAGATGGATGGTGCGGAGCAAGCGGTTTTCTGCCTCGCCAACGCGGTCAAACCGGGTTCTTTCGACAAGGAAGCCTGGAATACTTTTGAAACTTCCGGTCTCGCCATGTTCATGACGCTTCCGGGGCCGATGCTGGCTCTGGATGCCTGGGATATGATGTTGGCCAGCGCGCGCAGGATGGCTGAAATACTGCACGCCGAAATCCAGGACGGCGACCACGAGCCCTTCACGCGCCAGGCCGAAGCGCGCCTGCGTGAGGAAATGCGGCATTATGACCGCGGCCGGGCCAGGCGATCGCTGACCTGAGCAATCCCCCGGGCGAAGAGGTGGTTCAGGTGAATCAGCAAGATCCATCCGGCGCCGGGCCAAAATCCGCGGCTGCAACCTTGAGCCCCGGGCAGGCGGCACAGCGGGTGCAGCAGTTGCGCACGGAGATCGAGACCCACAATTACCGGTACTACGTGCTCGATCAGCCATCCGTGCCGGATGCGGAATATGACCGCCTGATGCGTGAACTGGAGCAGATCGAGGCTGCGTTTCCGCAACTGGCGAGCGCGGACTCGCCGACCTGCCGGGTCGGTGCCGCCCCGCTGGCGGGTTTCGAGGAAGTTCGCCACCGCCGCCCCATGCTGTCCTTGGCCAATGCCTTTAGCGAAGATGAAATCCGCTCGTTTCACGAGCGCGTGTTGAAGGGCCTGGAAGTCGGGCATGTGGGCTATGTAGCCGAACCGAAACTGGATGGCGTCGCCATCTCCTTGCGTTACCAGGACGGCCGCCTGGTGCAGGCGGCGACGCGGGGCGATGGCACCACGGGTGAAGACGTTACCGCCAATGTGCGTACGATACGGGCCATCCCGCTGCAATTGCGCAAGGACCATTGGCCGGCCGAACTCGAGGTGCGCGGAGAAATATACATGCCGCTGGCAGGTTTTGAAAAATATAACCGCCAGATCAGGGCCGAGGGCGGCAAAGAACTGGTAAACCCGCGCAATGCTGCGGCGGGTAGTCTGAGGCAACTGGATTCGCGCCTGACGGCAAAAAGGCCGCTGGCGTTTTTTGCCTATGCCGCGGCGGCGGACGAGGGGCTGCCCCCGAGCCACTTTCAGTTGTTACAGAAACTCAAACAGTGGGGCTTTCCGGTCAATCCGGAGATCCGCCGCGTGGAAGACGATGAGGGTTGCATCGGCTATTACCGCGACATGGCGCAAAAGCGCAATGGACTGGCCTACGATATCGATGGCGTGGTGTTCAAGGTCGAGGACGAGAGCCAGCGGGAAACCCTGGGCTTCGTCAGCCGTGCGCCGCGCTGGGCCATTGCACAAAAATTCCCGGCCCAGGAGGAAATGACCCGGTTGCTGGAAATCGATGTGCAGGTGGGCCGCACCGGAGCCCTGACACCCGTCGCCCGTCTGGAGCCGGTGTTTGTCGGTGGGGTCACGGTAACCAATGCCACCCTGCACAACCTGGATGAAATTCGCCGCAAGGACATTCGCATTGGCGATTGGGTGGTGGTCAGACGCGCGGGCGATGTCATTCCCGAAGTCGCCCGGGTGGTGCTGGAACGCAGGGAAGCGACGGTCAGGGAGTTTCAATTGCCGGACGCATGCCCGGTCTGTGGCTCGGCCGTCGAACGCCTGGAGGATGAGGCCGTAGCCCGCTGCACGGGGGGTCTTTACTGCCCGGCCCAGCGCAAGCAAAGCATCATGCATTTTGCCTCGCGCCGGGCGATGGATATCGAGGGTTTGGGGGAGAAACTGGTCGACCAATTGGTCGAGAACGATTTGGTGCGTTCGGTAGCCGATCTTTACTCCTTGCAGCTACAGCAACTCACGGACCTCGACCGGATGGGCCAGAAATCGGCCCGGAACGTGCTGGATGAAATCGAGCGCAGCAAGTCACCGGAGCTTGCCCGCCTGCTCTATGCGCTGGGAATCCGCGAAGTGGGTGAAGTCACGGCCCAGTCGCTGGCGCGGCATTTTGGCTCGCTGCAGGCCCTGACACAGGCCAGCGAGGAAGACCTGCTGGATGTTGCCGATGTGGGTCCCGTGGTCGCCAGTCACGTCCACGCCTTTTTCCAGGAAAAACACAACCGCGAGGTCATCAGGGATCTGACCGGGGCCGGCGTGGAGCCCCAAGCAGCGGAACGCGTCAGCGGCGCTCAACCGCTGGCGGGCGAAAACTGGGTGCTCACGGGTACGCTCAGTGTGCCCCGGGCGCGGGTCAAAAGCCTGTTGGAATCGCTGGGCGCCCGGGTTACCGGCAGCGTGTCCGCCAAAACCTCGGTCGTGCTCGCTGGTGAAGAAGCCGGTTCGAAGCTGCGCAAAGCCGAATCCCTGGGCATCCGGGTGATCGATGAGCAGGCATTGCGTGAACTGTTGCAGTCTCATGGCCTGGATGCCGGTTGATGTCACCTTGCCGCGTCCCTGGATCGTCGCGCTAGCGGACCGGTGCAACATGCAGCCTAGCAGCCTGTCGGATGAAGTTACTTCTCGTTTTTAATCCCCATGCGCGCCACGGGCGGGCGCATCGTCTTCTGGCCGGTATTCAACAAGCATTTCGCGCCTCAGGAATCGCTACCGATACGCTGGCGACCACCCACCGGGGACACGCCACCGAGACGGTTGCGGCGGCGGTGCTCGCTGACTACGACGGCGTGGTCGCAGCCGGCGGCGACGGCACGGTATTCGAAGTGCTCAATGGACTCTACCGCCAGGTTCGCGCGCAGCGGGTGCCGCTGGGTGTGGTTCCGGTTGGCACTGGCAATGCCTTTGCGCGCGAACTCGGATTGCTGCCGGGTGACTGGCGCAAAGGCGTGGCCATCATTGCCGCGGCGAAAACGCGGCAAGTAGACATCGGGCAGGTAAACACCCCTGAGGAGCGCTTTCACTTTATCAACATCATCGGCATGGGATTTGCCGTCGATGCCGGCTTGCGCGCGCGGCGCCTCAAGGCTCTGGGCGATATCGCCTATACCCTGGGCACGCTGTGGCAAACGCTGCAGCTTAAAAGCTACATGTTGCGCCTTGAAGTGGATGGGCAACTGTTGGTGCAGGACAACCTCTTTGTCGAGGTCTCCAACACCCGTTACACCGGCACCAGTTTCCTGATCGCGCCGGGGGCCGTCATGGACGATGGACTGCTGGATATCACCTTATTGCATAAACTGCCGCGCTTGCGATTGCTGCGCCTGTTTCCGACCATTTACTCCGGCCGTCACGTGGATTATGAAGAAATATCGGTTGTGCAGGGAAAGTCGATCCGAATCCTCGCTCCGGAAGGCTGCCTGCTGGCCCCCGACGGTGAATTCAGGGGCACCACGCCGGCAGAAATTACCTGCCTGCATCAGGACCTGGCCATTTTCAGCCCCTGACATTCTTCATGCTCCAGGGGGCTTCTCCGGCTGCCAGACGCGCCGAAGCCCGTCTGGCATGACGTCAGGAGCGTAACTGGTCAGCTGCGCTTGCCGATCGGAACGTAATCAGTCGATGTAGCACCCTGATAAATCTGTCTTGGCCGGGTGATGCGGTGCGTGGGATCATCCATCAATTCTTTCCACTGGCCGATCCAGCCGGGCAGGCGTCCGAGTGCGAACATCACCGTGAACATGTTGACCGGAATGCCAATGGCGCGATAAATGATGCCGCTGTAGAAATCCACATTCGGGTACAGTTTGCGCTCGACAAAGTAGTCATCCGACAGCGCCGACTTCTTCCAGTTGCTTCGCCAGATCCAGTACCGGATCCTGGATACCCAGTTTGTCCAGCACCTTGTCACAGGCTTTCTTGATCACGGTCGCCCGCGGATCGAAGTTCTTGTAGACGCGATGACCGAATCCCATGATGCGGAAGCCGGAATCCTTGTCCTTGGCCATATCGATGTACTTCTTGATGTTGCCGCCTTCTGCGCGGATGCGCTCGAGCATCTCGATGACCTGCTGATTGGCGCCGCCATGCAACGGCCCCCACAGCGCCAGAATACCGGCCGCAATCGAGGCATAAAGATTGGCATGGCTGCTGGCCACGGTGCGCACGGTCGCGGTGCTGCAGTTTTGCTCGTGATCGGCATGCAGGATCAGCAGCAGATTCAGTGCATCGACGACGACCGGATCCGGCTCGTATTCCCGGGCGGGCACCGCAAACATCATGCGCAGGAAATTGGCGCAATAGGAAAGAGAGTCTTTCGGATAGATGAAGGGCTGGCCGATGGATTTCTTGTAGGAGAAGGCGGCCAGGGTGCGGATCTTGGAAATCAGCCGTGCCGCATTCATGTCGACATCGTCCTCACCGCCGACGGGAGAGCTTCACCGTAGTAGCCGGACAAGGAGGCCACCATCGCGGACAGAATCGCCATCGGATGCGCCTGGCCCGAGAAGCTGGAAAAGAAATGCTTCATGTCTTCATGCAGCAAGGCATGGTGATTCAGATTGTCCGGTGAAAGCATCCAGTTCCTTCTGGTTGGGCAATTTGCCGTAAATGATCAGATAGGCCACTTCGACAAACGAGGCTTTGGCGGCCAGTTGTTCGATCGGGATTCCGCGATAGCGGAGGATGCCCTTTTCGCCATCGAGAAAGGTGATACTGCTTTCGCAGGACCCGGTGTTGCCATAGCCCGGGTCCATGGTGATATAGCCGGTCTGCGATCTCAGTTTGCTGATGTCGATGGCTTTTTCGTTTTCGGTGCCGGTAATCACCGGCAATTCGATGGTTTGGCCATCAGGCAAGCTGAGAACAGCCTTGTCTGAAACGGGTTTTTGCGCGATATTCTTGTGACATTCCTGGTTCCTCCATTCAGATCCCGGAAGCGCCAAGGGAAGCGCTTCGCTGATAAGCAGGATATTTAACATACTCCGGCGAATGGCGGGCAGACATGGATCAAATACATGCTCGAATTTCGCAAATATTCCTATTCCAACTGCGCCTGCATCGGAGCCTGGAACTCCGTCGCGCGGCCGGGATCCAGAGTGCCTGCTTACTTAGGCGTCAAACTTGAATTTCTGTCCACCGACCGATGCTTCGAACATCAGGCCGCCGGTGGTATTGGTAAATACAGCGACACCACTGTTGTAACTGGCATCGGCCGCGGCGCCGGCCGTGGCGGCGACGGCAGAAGCCTGGGCGCCCATTTCGTAGTTACCCCGCTTGAAATCGTCCAGCGCGGTTTGGTCGCGAAAGAAAATGAATTCCGCATAGGCCTGGCCGCCCAGTTGCAGTCCCACCGTAATCTGGCTGAGCGAGGTGGTGCCGATCACTTTGTCGCCGGCAATCACGAGGCCCTTGCCGTGCGCGCCGCCGATGCCGATACCGCCTTTGCCGACGCTGGGAAACACCGCGTAACCGGCCGCGTTCTTGAACCAGTCTTCCATGCCGGCGTCCTTGGCCACGATATCCAGTATGGCGGCCTTTGACCTTCAATTCCATCTTGTCGTTCGGGTTCGGCTCCCAGGCCCAGGCGCTGGATACGCTCAGGATCAAAATGAGGATCAGTAGTGAAAGCGCGGCTTTGCGCATGGTTTTTCTCCTTGATTGATAGGATATTGTTCTGTTGTCCAGCGCTGTTCAGACAGCGCGGCCTCCAGGCGAGTTCAGTCCTATTTTGTCACGTTGCGCGCGCCCATTACAGCCGCGATCCCCGGCGGCCAGAAGCAGCAGCATTGGCGGGCAGCCCGCGTGATCCGGTAAGCTACACGTTTTGGGGGCAGGCAAACCGTCCAGCCCCATCGATCGACCGGATTCGTATGGCGCGAAAAGTCATTATTACATGTGCGGTTACCGGCTCCATTCACACCCCCACGATGAGCCCCTATCTGCCGGTTACTCCGGCGGAAATTGCTGACAGCCTCGATAGAGGCGGCCGAGGCGGGCGCTGCCATCATCCATTTGCATGCACGCGACCCCGAGACCGGTCAGCCAAGCGCCAACCCCGATCATTTCATGCAATTTCTGCCCCGGATCAAGGCCGGATGCGACGCACTGATCAATATTTCGACCGGTGGCAGTTCCTTGATGTCGCTGGACGAACGGCTGGCCCCGGCGCGTCTGGCCCAGCCTGAGATGTGTTCGCTCAACATGGGCACGATGAATTTTGGCATTTTCCCACTGCAGGAGCGCTATTCCGACTGGAAGTATCCCTGGGAGCCAAAATTGCTGGATGCCACGCGCCGGGTTCCGTTCACCAACACCTTTGAAAATATCGAGATGATCCTGGATGATCTCGGCCGCGACAAGGGTGCGCGCTTCGAATTCGAGTGTTATGACCTGGGTCAGATCGAAACGCTGGCGTTTTATCTCAAAAAGGGCCGCGTGCAAGCGCCCTTGTATGTGCAGTTCGTGCTCGGCGTGCTCGGTGGGGTCGGCGCCTCGGCAGACAATCTGATGGCGATGAAAGCCTGCGCCGATCGCTTGCTCGGCGATCAGTACGAATTCTCGGTACTGGCCGCCGGGCTCGATGCAGATGCGGCTGGCCACGATGGGTGCGGTCATGGGAGGCAACGTCCGGGTTGGCCTGGAAGACTCCCTCAGCATCGCGCCACGGGAACTGGCCCGCAGCAATGCCGAGCAGGTCAAGAAGATCCGGCTCATCCTGGAAACGCTGAATCTGGAAATCGCCACGCCGGACGAAGCGCGGGCGCGCCTGCAGACCAAGGGCAAGGACCAGCAGAATTTTTAATCTGATTGCTTAACGATGTCGATATTCCAGTTGGGGCCCGATGCAACGTGGAATGTGTCGGCAAAATTGCCTTGATTGATCGCCAGCGCCACCTTGTTCAGGCTGTTCAGATACAGCAGCGTCTCGCCCACGGCAACCTCGCCGAAAGTCGGAAAATAGGGCAGCGTTTGCTGCAACACAATGGCGCCGCCTTTGGAGATCTTGATGCTGACCCGGTCGCCGGCCTGCAGGTTCAGCCGCTCAAAGGTGGCGCGGTCAATATTGGTCCAGATGTTGCCATACTGCGGGTCGAGAATTTCGATGTTGCCGTAAATCCGGCCGTCCTCGAAGCGCGGTTTCTGGTATGGAATCATCACCACCTGTGGCGGCAACTCAGGACCCACCTGTTCAAATGAAATCACACCGGCAGCAAGACGCGCCCCGGTGTAGGCGTACACATCACGGCCATGGAAAGTCCAGGAGTTTTGCGAATGGGCGAGGCGGTTGACGGTTTCGTCGATTTCACGCACTGCAGCCACGCCCAATTGTTCCGCCACCGCAGTCAAACTGCCATTGTCCGGTGAAACAAAATAATGTCCGGATTTGGTTTGCAGCACCACGGATTTCCGCGCAGTGCCCACGCCGGGATCGACCACCGAAACAAACACAGTGCCCGGGGGCCAGTACTCGGCCGTTTGCGCCAGCCGCAAGGAGGCTTGCCAGATATTGAAGGCGGGAATTTCGTGGGTCAGATCGTAGATGGCCAAATCCGCTGAGACGCTGACCGCCACGCCTTTCATTGCGGCCACGGCTCCATCCTTGATGCCGAAATCCGATTGCAGCACCAGCGGGCCGGCTGACCAAACCGGCGAACTCAGAAGCAGGCTGCAGAACGCGAAAACAGCGCCAAACCATGGCTGCGGTCGCCGTGTGTTGCAATTTGCCGATTTCCTGTCTTTCACATACTATCTCCGGCCAAGTCGGATGCAGTGCCTCTTGGATTCGGTTCGCCTGTCGGAGCGTAACCGCAACAGGGCCACACTGCCACCCGCAAGGCGGCATCAATGATACTGAATTTTCGCCTGCTCGTTGCCGGCATTTTGCTCGCTGCGGTCACCACGGCCGGTGCGCAGCCCATCAGGAGGTCTCGGGGAAATGAAGGACTTGACGCAAGGGCCGATCACGGGTCACCTGGTCCGCATGGCCATCCCGATGGCCATCGGGATGGTGTTCCAGACGCTTTACTACCTGGTCGACCTGTATTTCGTCGCCAGGATCGGCGACACCGCCATCGCGGGAGTAAGTTCAGCCGGCAACCTGCAGTTCCTGGTTATGGCCCTGACCCAGGTGCTGGGGGTGGGGACGATGGCGCTGATTTCACATGCCAGCGGCCGCAAGGACCGCGATGATGCGCTGTTGATTTTCAACCAGAGCCTGGCATTGGCGGCACTGTGCGCCGCCGCCACGCTGCTGGGCGGATATGGCCTGGCGCATCGCTACATGGGAACCCTGGGCGCCGACGCGGCTACCGCGGCTGCAGGCACGACCTATCTGTACTGGTTTTTGCCGGGTCTCGCGCTGCAATTTGCGCTGATTTCTATGGGCTCGGCCTTGCGCGGAACCGGCATCGTCACCCCCACCATTGTCGTGCAGATCCTGACCGTTCTGCTCAATGCATTGCTGGCGCCGATCCTGATCGCGGGCTGGTTCACCGGACGGCCGCTGGGCGTGGCCGGGGCGGGGCTGGCCACCTCCATCTCGGTGGCGGTCGCGGTGGTGATGATGCTCATATACTTTCAGCGTCTGGAGCGGTTCGTGGTGTTCGATGTCACCCTCATGCTGCCGCGCGTGGCAGCATGGAAGCGCATCCTCGTGGTCGGCCTGCCGCCTGGGGGCGAGTTTGCGCTGCTGTTCGTTTACATGGCTGTAATCTATTTTGCCATTCGCGGCTTTGGACCTGAGGCGCAGGCCGGTTTCGGCGTTGGCTCACGCGTGATGCAGGCGGTATTTCTGCCGGCCATGGCCATTGCATTCGCCACAGCGCCGGTGGCGGGGCAGAACATGGGGGCCGGCCTGCATCAGCGGGTGAGGGCGACCTTCAGGAGTGCCGCCTTGCTGCTCAGCGTCATCATGCTGGGGCTGACCCTCTTCTGTCAGGTGCGGCCCGCAATACTCATTGCCTTTTTCACCAAGGACCCCGGCGTCATTGCCGTGGGCGCCGAGTTCCTGCAGATCATCTCGTTCAACTTCGTCGCCAGTGGCATCGTCTTTACCTGCTCCGGCATGTTCCAGGCCATTGGCAATACGGTGCCGTCACTGGTGGCCAGCGCCAGCCGCATTGTGACCTTCGCCGTTCCGGCCCTATGGATGTCCGGTCAGGCATGGTTCCACCTGTACCACCTGTGGTACCTGTCAATGGCCACGGTAACCCTTCAGGCGCTGGTGGCCTGGTGGCTGCTCGGCCGTGAAATGGATCGCAAAATGGGATGCCGGCGCCTGCAAATCCGTAGCTGAACAGCCGACGCGTGAACCGTGCAGCTGCCGCGCCGAACTAGGCGCCGCCCGCAGGAGCTTTGCCTTTGGCGATATTGGTCGCCAGCGCCATCATCGAACTCAGATCGGCCAGATTGGCCGGAACGACCAGGGTGTTGCCGGCCTTGGCAAGGTTGCCGAACTGGGCGATGTACTGCTGGGCAATACGCAATTGCATGGCTTCGTCACCGCCTTCCTGGGTGACCACTTCCGCCACGCGCCGCAGCCCGTCCGCCGTCGCGGTGGCGACCGCGAGAATGGCGGCCGCTTCACCATCGGCTTCGTTGATTTGCTGCTGCTTCTTGGCTTCGGATTCCTTGATGACACGCTGCTTTTCGCCCTCTGCCTGATTGATTTTGGCGTCGCGTTCGCCCTCGGAGGTCAGAATCACCGCCCGTTTCTCACGTTCGGCCCGCATCTGCTTTTCCATCGCCCCCAGCACATCCGGCGGCGGGTTGATGTTCTTGATCTCGTAGCGCAGCACTTTCACGCCCCAGGGATCGGATGCTTTATCCAGTTCTTCCACCACGTTGGCGTTGATGGTGCCGCGTTCCTCGAAGGTGCGATCCAGGTCGATTTTGCCGATCTCGCTGCGCAAGGTGGTTTGCGCAAGCTGGGATATGGCGAACATGTAATCGCCTATGCCATAGGATGCGCGGCTGGGATCCAGCACCTGCATGTACAGCACGCCATCGACACCGACCTGCACGTTGTCCTTGGTGATGCAAACCTGCTCTGCAATATCGGCCGCCATCTCCTTCAGTGTGTGGCGATAGGCTACACGTTCGATGAAAGGAATCAGAATGTGAAAGCCGGCACGAAGTACCCGGCTGTACTTGCCCAGCCGCTCCACCACGTAGGCATTTTGCTGTGGCACGACGACGGCGGTTTTGGCCAGGATGAATACGACCACCACGGTGATCGCGAGTGCGACATAAAGTGAGTTCATCGAACCTCCAATGGTGAGCGGTGAGGCATGGAGCGGCTAAGCACTTCTGGGCTTGTGGCTGTTACAGTCCACTAGTCACTGCTGACATGCATGGTCAGGCCTTCGGTTTTCAGCACTTCCACCTTCGAGCCGGCGGTAATGACCCGGGAACCGATGTTCTTGACGTTCCACACCGAGCCGCGAAACTCGAGTTTGCCACTGCTGCCGGGGGCGAGATCGGTCTGGATTTCCACCACATCCCCGGTAACGCCTTCTTTTACCTCTGCGTCGTTGCCGCGAATTTTCTCGTACAGGCTCTTGCGAAACGTGAACATCGAGACCAGTGAGAGCGCCGCGAACAACAGCCACTGGGCCCATTCCTGCATTTCGACCCCGGCCAATCCCAGCAGCCCGACCAGCGCGGCAGACAGACCGAGAAAGACGAGATAGAACTGGGCATCGACGGCGAATAGCTCGGAGCCGAACAGTATCGCGCCTATGATCATCCATCCCCACCAGGTCATCCCATGTCTCCTGCGTCAGCGTCTTATCACTATAACCCGATGTGGGCTGTCAGAGAACACCATGCGGGGTACAATGCCGTCGACATGGATAGCTGCGACACATTGCTCGACGCCATCGGCAACACGCCGCTGATCCGCCTGCGCAAAGCCTCCGAGGTCACCGGCTGCATCATACTTGGCAAGGCCGAATTCATGAATCCGGGCGGTTCGATCAAGGACCGCGCGGCCAAATACATTGTCCTCGATGCCGAGGAGCGCAATGAGCTGCGGCCCGGCGGTGTGATCGTAGAAGGCACGGCGGGCAATACCGGCATTGGCCTGGCGCTGGTCGGCAATGCCCGCGGCTACCGTACCGTGATCACGATCCCGGAAACCCAGAGCCAGTGAAAAGAAAGAGACGCTGCGTCTATTGGGCGCCGAGTTGCATGAAGTGCCCGCGGTGCCGTTCAAGAATCCGGAAAACTATGTGCACGTGGCCGCGCGGCTGGCCGCGGAGTTGGCCAAATCCGAGCCCAACGGCGTGCTTTACGCCAATCAATGGGAAAACCTGGCCAATGCGGAAGGACACTACCGCTCCACCGGGCCTGAGATCTGGCGTCAAACCGGGGGCAAGGTGGATGCGTTCTGCTGCGCCATCGGTACCGGCGGCACCATATCCGGCGTGGGGCGTTACCTGAAGGAACAAAGTGCCGGATATTGTCATTGCCGTGCCGATCCGCTCGGTTCTTGCATGTATCACTATTTCAAACACGGCGAGCTGCGCTCCGACGGCAATTCCATCACCGAAGGCATTGGCCAGGGGCGCATTACCGCCAATATCGGCAGCGCGCCGGTGGATGACGTATTCCAGATTCCGGACGAAGAAGCCCTGCCGGTGATTTTCGACCTGCTCTCCGAGGAGGGTCTGTGCCTGGGTGGCTCCAGTGGCATCAACGTCGCCGGCGCCATCCGCCTGGCCCAGCAGATGGGGCCGGGCCACACCATCGTCACGGTGCTGTGTGATTTTGGCACGCGCTACCAATCCAAGTTGTTCAATCCGGTGTTCCTGCGCGAAAAGGACCTGCCGGTTCCGGTTTGGCTTGAGCACCAGGGCGTGGACCGAGCATAATGCGCGGGCACACCAAATGACAGTCACCGATTCTGCCGGACAGCTTTGTCGTGCTGGAATTTAGCAGATAGTCGAAAAAGGTGGGGCAGGGCGGATGAAACGATCCCGCTTCCAGCCGCTTGATGCCCTCACCAAACGCCGGTATTGGGCATCGAAGCCCAGGGTTCGGCCGGCTCGAGCGCTTCACCCTTTTGCAGCAATTCGATGGAGATATTGTCCGGCGAGCGCACGAAGGCCATGCGGCCGCAGCGCGGCGGGCGATTGATCGTCACACCGGCATCCATCAGCTTCTGGCAGGCCTGGTAGATATCGTCGACGCCATACGCCAGGTGGCCGAAATTTCTGCCGCCATCGTAGCCCGATTCATCCCAGTTGTGGGTGAGTTCGATGGCGGGTGCTTCTCCGGCTTCGAACCGCTCCCGATCTTCGGGCGCAACCAGAAAGATCAGCGAGAAGCGCCCTTCCGGAAAGTCATGGCGGCGCGCTTCGACCAAACCGAGCTGATTGCAGTAAAAATCCAGTGAGGCGTCCAGGTCGCTGACGCGGACCATGGTGTGCAAATATTTCATTGGGGACTCCCGGGGCCCGTTGACAGGCCCGAATACATTGCCGTTTCAGCTAGTGTACGTATGAGCGGGCTCACGCGAAAGGCGCAACAGGCGGTGCGGTGGGGTGAAACGCGGTTTGGTCGCTCAGAGCTTGCAGCTTGAGTGGGCCAGCCGCGTCAGTGGTTTCAACTGCTGACTGCCGTCTGCGAACGCGGTGAGATCGCTGGTATAGGAGGCATCGCCAGCGCTGCAATCCAATTGCATTTCCAGATTGCCCCAGATCGGAAGAGCGACGGATGCGGGATTGAATGAGCGGCCAAATTGACCCCCTGCCGGCTGCAGTATATCGTCCGTACGAATGTAACCGTCAGCGATGGACCCGGTAGCCAACATCCAGGCCTGCTCGCCTTCGCTGGTATAGGAGAACCAGAATACCAGCGCTTGACTAGCGGACAATTGCTCGACGATAAATCCTTCACCTTCGTGCGCCGGGTCAAACCAGCTACCGCTGAAATCGCTGCTCACTGACTCGGAGGCCTTGCCGCACCGATGGCCGTAGACTGAGCTCAGCCGCTGGAGACTCTGATGATCGCCGATTTGATTGACGCTGTAGTTGACGGTGGCATGGGTGCAATCGCCAAACGTTATGGACAGTGAGCCCAGCGTATCGAACACCACGTCTTTCGGGTCGAAATTGTTGCCGAACTGACCCCCGCTGGTGTGCAGCAACTCATCGACGATGATGGAGTTGCCTTGCACTTTTCCCATGCCCAGCATCCAGCGCTGGCTGCCGTCGGCGGCGTAGGTAAACCAGTACACCAGTGCCTGACCATGTTCCATCACTTCAACGATGAAGCCCTCACCTTCGTGCGAAGGGTCGAACCAGGCGCCGCTGTACACGTCATCCAGTGGCGGCGCCGTCGCCGGCGCGACCGCATCGTAGCGGAACAGATGCCCGGCCGAATAACTCGCCAGCGGCTTGCCATTCTTCAACGGGCGCAGCCGCGCCTGGTAGAGGCTGCCGGGGTTCAGTTGTGCCGCCGAAGCGGCGTTCAGTGCAATCGTGGTTACCGCTTTGTAAGGCGCAGTCAGGCTGATGCCCAGCCCGGATATCCAGACCTCCAGGGAATTTGCCCCCAAGCTGGCCAAAATACCGTCCGGGTCCCTGACGACCACATTCATGCCGCCAGATGCACGCGGCACAACCTCCAGCAGGGGCGACAAGTCTTTGGGCATGTCTTCGGCCGCAGAAACGGTGAGCGAGTAGTCACCGGTAGTCTTATCGGGCTGGACTTCGAGCACGCCGCTGTCCAGGGAGCCAAAATCGAATGTACCGATACTGCAGCCGGCCACATCCAGATACTCGAACCAGAATTGCGATTTGAGAAACTGGCCGTTGGGCTGCAGCGCCGCCACCCAGCCGCTGAACCCGGAGTCTCTGCACAGCTTGACCCGGACTCGGCCGTTGGCCGGCAGGGATACTTTCACATCATCGCGGTCCTGGAGGCTCGACATCCTGCCTCGGACTTCCAGCGGCAGCATATTTTGCGCCAGTGCGGAGGAATATCCCGGAATGTCGTAACCGTTCGACTCCATCAGTTCACTCTCATCGAGGATGCCATCACAATCTTCATCCACGCCGTTGCCCATCAGTTCCTCCAGTCCCGGGCTCCTGGCGCTATCGTGGTCATCGCAGTCACCGGTGATCATGCTATAGCCGTCTTTGTCGTTGTCGCCGCACAGCGGATTGCTGCTGCCGAAACGCGCCTGCATATCGCTGTTCAATTTCGGCGAAACGACCCATTTCAAATCGTGGAGATAACAGGAAATGTTGACACCGGCTCCGACCGCCAGCGACATCAGGCGCAAGTCTTCCTTGTCCTGCGTCGTCGCTGGTGGCTGGTTGGATTTTGCATAGTTCTTGAGATAGGCAAACGAGGCCTCGATGGCGCCCTTGCCGTGCAGTTTTTCGATGCGGTAGTAAATCATCGCCCACAGGCTGTTTTCATAAAGTCCGCTGGCGTGACAGAGTTGATCGCGGACGCACTTTTCCCAGCTAGCGGTTTTATCCGCCATGTAGGGTTGCCAGACGAAGCTGGCCGCGGATTGATACAGATCGTCGGCGAGTTGATGGTCGTTACTGCCACGCGCATAGCGGTAGGGAGCGAAAAATTCAAAGATTGCGGTCCAGGCATGCGCATGATCCGGCAGGTAACTGAGGTAGGTCGAATAGAGATCGAAGTTATGCGCCATTTCGTGGTTCAGAAAATTATGCAGCTTGCCGGCATCGAGGTCGGCGATGATGTCGGCGTAGTTGGCGTCGGTCCTCGCGACTTCTATGCCTTTGGCGCCGACCTGACCGCAGGCGATGCTGCAGGTCGATGTCACGAAAGCGACGTTGAGGCTGCCTGCGCCTGCCGGCTCGGCCTGCATCAAATTACGGTAGTCGGCATAAAGAACGTCCAGGCGATCGATCAATTCCTCGATATGATCTTCGGTAAAAGGTGCTGTGCCGTTGGCGGCCAGGGGCAGCAACAACGTGACATAACGACCGGCGCGAGGCTGCAACTGATAGCTGGCGCCATCGAAAGCCACATACGAAACGCTGGCCGATTTTTGATTATTCTGTTGCGCGGATTCGGCTTTCGACGGGGTAGAGGTAAAGCCACCACGCGATTCCCCGGGTAGCAGGTAATCCCGCTGCGAAGCATCCGGCTGCGCGAACACTGATTGCGTATAGGCGAGAAGTAAAAAGGCAGCTACATGCAGGCCATAGCGGCCTGCATGTGCTGAAAAGTTACACTTATCCATGTGCGATTCCCCTTTCCCGGCAGTCCTTGCCTGGGTTGAGAACAGCTTAGAGCGGGGTCAAAGAGGAAGAACCTGTCAGAACTAGCAGCGTTCCATCACCGATTTGACAGTTGTCTCAGGGCACAATCTTCCGCTCGCCTGGAAAGCAGCAGGCTGCAGGGATTGAGTTTTTGAAACCGTAATCTGAAAAAGTGTGGAGATCCGCGTCATAAACAAAAACAGGAACTCAGTATATTCACTAAGTTCCTGTTTCTATTATGGAATTTGGCTCCCCGGGTCGGATTCGAACCAACGACCTAGTGATTAACAGTCACCCGCTCTAACCAGCTGAGCTACCGGGGAAGAGATTCAGCTCGCATGTTACACCATGGGCCCGAGCTTGAGGCGCGGTATTTTCGGTGCTTTGGGTGGGGGAGTCAAGGCAGCGTCTTAGCCATCTGAAGACGGGCAATAACGCGCATCGAGTTCGGGCGCTTCATCGCGGCGGATTCTGCCGCTATTGGAAAGTACCAGTTTGCGTGCATGTGCCGGGCCGCGCAGGTCACAAAACGTGATGCTGCCATTGCTGCCGGGCGCGCTGCCATTGGGATAAAAGCGCAGGCTCGGCCGGCCTGAACTGCTGTGAATGACGATTTGTTCCAGGCCGGCTTCGATGTGGTGCACCGTCTCCAGGGCTTGATATTGGCCATCGCCATTGAGATCACTGAAGACGATCCAGCCGTCACTCCAATCGCCGCTGTCGGCGCAGCCATGCTCGAGGTCGCCGGGACAGGCGATCACATACTCGTTGAAACGGATGGCCTGATTGCGCGCCAGCGCCAGTTGGCCGTGCAAGCTGCTGATGGCGGCGGTCATTCTTTGCCGCGCGCCGAAGTCCTGAAACGCCGGCACGCCGATGACCAGCAGGATGGCAGCGATGGAGATCACCAGCATCAGTTCCAGCACGGTAAATCCGGGCGACACTTGAGCCGAAGTCGAGAGGGTTCGCCCGCGGCTCCATTGCGGTTTGGGAGCGGTTGCCATGAATCCACAGTAGTGGCTTTGCAGCCGTCATGGCGAAGGAAAAACCAGTCTCCTGGCATACGAAAGCCGCCTTGCGTGGCGTAGGAAACCAGGCCGGTGCCCGCGGCGCCGGACCCAACCTGCGAATCCACCGGTCTTCAGACGGCAAAGATCAGGCGATTTCAGCCCAGCGCTTCGGTCACGGCCTTGTGCATGCGGCCAATGGCGTCTTCGAGGTAATCCATGCTGGCAGCGTAAGAGAGGCGTAAATGCCCCGGCGCGCCAAAAGCGGAACCCGGCACGGTGGAAACGCCCGCATGGTCGAGAAACCAGGCGGCCAGTTCGACATCATCGTCCAGCGAGTCCATTTGATCGAGAAAGCCCTGGAAGGAGGGAAAAGCATAAAACGCCCCATCGCAGTCCGGGCACTCGACGCCGGGTATGCTGTTCAGGGCCGCCTGGAAATAGTCATAGCGGCGCTTGAACTCCTGTTGCATCTTTTCCACGCAATCCTGCGGGCCGTCCAGGGCTGCTGTCGCCGCTGCCTGCGAAACGGAGCTGGCGCAGGAGGTGCTCTGGCCCTGCACCTTGCGCATGGCCTGGATCACATCTTCCGGCCCGGCGGCATAGCCGATGCGCCAGCCGGTCATCGCATAGGCCTTGGACACGCCGTTGACGATTACCGTGCGCTCGCCCAGTTCGGGACAGGCATTGAGCAAGGTGCGATAGGGGCCCTGGCCCCAGTAGATGTGCTCGTAGATGTCGTCGCAGGCAATGAACACCTTGGGATGTTCCACCAGGACTGCGCCCAGTTCCTCGTATTCTTCGTCCGTATAGACCTTGCCGGTGGGATTGGAAGGCGAGTTGATGATCAGCAGCCGGGTATTGTCGTTGATGGTGTTTTGCAGTTGCTTGGGCGTGATCTTGTAGTTGTGTTCCGGCATACCGACCAGGATGGCAGGCTCGGCATCCACCAGCTTGACCATGTCGGGGTAAGAAACCCAGTAGGGCGCCGGCACGATGACCTCGTCATCCGGGTCGAGTACCGCCAGCAACAGGTTATACAGGCTTTGTTTGGCGCCGTTGGAAACCAGGATTTGATTGCTGGCATATTCCAGCGCGTTTTCACGGCGGAATTTGTTTTGAATGGCCTGTTTCAGTTCGGGGGTGCCGTCGACCGCCGTATAGCGCGTTTTACCGGCGCGTATGGCTTTGATCGCCGCTTCCCTGATGTGCTTGGGGGTGTCGAAATCGGGTTCGCCAAATCCCAGCGAAACGATGTCTTTGCCCTGCGCCTTCAGTTCCATCGCGCGCATGCTGACGACGATGGTTGCGGACGGTTTGATCTGTTCTACCCGTTTGGAAATTCTCGATATCACGCTTGGTTCTCCGTGCGTTCTGGCTTGTTGACTGGTTAGTGACTCAATGGGTCGTGCCATCGATGCGGCCATTATCCGGTGTATCGCATCGGCGTGTACAGGTGTGAAGTCATGAAGTCTCGCTACGGCCGTCGTTGGCGTATAATGTCCGGTTTGCATTGCCGTCGTGCGCATGGCAATCAGCAGCCGGATCAGCGATGCCTGCCAAGAACCCCAAACCCTTTGTTTTGCACAGTGATTTTCAGCCCGCCGGTGATCAGCCCGAGGCTATCAAGGCGCTGATCGAGGGGCTGAACCATGGGCTGGCGCACCAGACCCTGCTGGGCGTGACCGGTTCCGGCAAAACCTTCACCATTGCCAACGTGATCCAGCAGGTGCAGCGCCCGACGCTGGTGCTGGCGCCGAACAAGACCCTGGCGGCGCAGCTCTATGGCGAATTCCGCGAATTCTTTCCGGAAAATGCGGTGGAATATTTTGTTTCCTACTACGACTACTATCAGCCGGAAGCCTACGTGCCGTCCTCGGATACTTATATCGAAAAGGACGCCTCGATCAATGAGCACATCGAGCAGATGCGGCTGTCGGCCACCAAGGCCTTGCTCGAGCGGCCCGATACCATCATCGTCGCCACCGTTTCGGCGATTTACGGCCTCGGCGATCCCACCCAGTACCTCAGCATGGTCCTGCACCTCTCGCGCGGCGAGGCCATCGACCAGCGCGCCATCCTGCGCCGCCTGGCCGAGATGCAATACGGCCGCAATGACATGGAATTGCGCCGCGGCACCTACCGCGTGCGCGGTGACGTCATCGATATTTTTCCCGGCGACGAGGAAAGCCAGGCCATTCGGGTCGAACTGTTCGACGAGGAAGTCGAATCGATCTGCATGCTCGACCCGCTGACCGGTGAAATGCTGCGCAAGCTGGAGCGCGTCACGGTCTACCCCAAATCGCATTACGTCACCCCCCGGCAGGTGGTGTTGGACGCCGCGGAATCGATTGCGCTGGAACTGAAAGAACACCTCGAGGTATTGCGCGAGCAGCACAAACTGGTCGAGGTGCAGCGCCTGGAGCAGCGCACGCGTTACGACCTGGAAATGCTGCTGGAACTTGGTTACTGCAACGGCATCGAGAACTATTCGCGCCACCTCACCGGGCGCGGCCCCGGCGAAGCACCGCCGACACTGTTCGACTACCTGCCGGATGACGCCATGTTGGTGGTGGATGAAAGCCACGTGATGATTCCCCAGCTCGGCGCAATGTACAAGGGCGACCGCTCACGCAAGGAAAACCTCGTTGCCTACGGCTTTCGCCTGCCGTCGGCACTGGACAACCGGCCGCTGCGGTTCGAGGAATGGGAGGCGCGGGCGCCACAATCCATTTTTGTTTCGGCCACGCCGCGAGCCTACGAGCTGGGCCGCTCCGGAGACGAGGTGGTGGAGCAGGTGGTACGCCCGACCGGCCTGATCGACCCGCAAGTGGAAATCCGTCCGGTCATCGACCAGGTGGACGATCTGCTGTCGGAAATCAAGCTGCGCGCGGCCGCCGGCGAGCGGGTGCTGGTGACCACGCTGACCAAGCGCATGGCGGAAAACCTGACCGAATACCTGGCCGACCATGGCGTGCGCGTGCGCTATCTGCACTCGGACGTGGAAACGGTGGAACGCGTGGAGATCATCCGTGACCTGCGCCTGGGTGAATTCGACGTGCTGATTGGCATTAACTTATTGCGTGAAGGTCTTGATATGCCTGAGGTTTCATTGGTGGCCATCCTGGATGCCGACCGCGAAGGCTTTTTGCGTTCGGAAGCTTCTTTGATCCAGACCATGGGCCGTGCCGCGCGCAACCTCAATGGCAAGGCCATCATGTACGCCGACCGCATCACCGGCTCGATGGAGCGCGCCATCGCCGAAACCGACCGGCGCCGCAGCAAGCAAATTGCCTTCAACCTGGAGCACGGCATCGAGCCGCGTTCGATTGAAAAGCGCGTGACGGATATCATGCAAGGCGCACGTGATGAGGCGCCGCGCCGCGGCAGGAAGGGCCGCCGCGTGGCCGAGGGCAAGGGCGAATATGAATACATCAGCCCCGCGCAATTGGCCCGCACCGTAGCCGGGCTGGAACAGAAGATGTTCCGCCACGCCGAACTGCTCGAGTTCGAAGAAGCGGCCCAGCGTACGCGACGAAATAACGCGTTTAAAAGAAAGGGCGCTCAAAACACCCGAATTTCCGGTTTGAATGGCGGTGCAGGCGTCACGGAGGAAGGGTGAGGACGGCCGCCATGGCACCGTAACTGCTTATCTGTTTTACCGCCCTGGCGGTTTCACTGTCCTCGATTGTTTACTGTGCGGGAAATAGTCCGCTGGAAGCAAGAGCATTGTCAAACGGCGTGCGATCCTGACCAACAGATAACGACGCCTCACAAAAAAGAGGCTGAAAGCGAAGTAGCTCCTGACCGTCCAGTGGCGCAATGGACTGGGATGGTACGTTGCTTTCCAGCGCTCTAACACAGACCGTAAAAGATCCTTCGGGTCATCCTGAGTAAACAGCAGGAACTCGCACTCAACGAAATATTGTCCTTCCCAAATCGCGTGATAGGGCCTGGTTGCGCGGGCCTTCCTCAGCGCGGCGGTACCTTGCTCCAGGCGGGTCAGCCTGGAGCCCAGCAGTTGCGGATCACTGGAATTGGTAATCCTCGATGCGTCAGACCGACGGATGAAAACATCTGGCGCTGCGTCTGGAAACTGCCGGACCTGGAGTCCGCCCAGAAGGGCCCGGATGTGAAGATCACTGTCGTCTCCATAGCACAGATCTTCGTTAAAGCCGCCCAGCCGCAAAAACGCTGATCGCCGCCACAAAGGAGATGACACACACCAGGGTCCGTCTGAGCGCAGAAAGCGGGCCAGATCGTCCCCACCAGGATCTAATTGGTTCCATGGAGTTTTTAGGTCACCCACCCGATCGCAAAATACTTCGACCGGGAATACCCACAAATCTGAATCGGGTTCACTGCCAACTTGATTCAGACGCCGCTCAAGGCAATAGTCTGCCAGGAGATCATCTGAGTCGAGAAACAGCAGATAGTCGCCGGTGGCTGCTGCGACACCCTGGTTCCTGCATCTCGAGGGCCCTTTGGGACCATTGTTTCTTCGCAGCACCTGAATCCGATCGCTGGCAAGAGACTGAACGGCATCCCATTCCGATTCTCCAGAGCCGTCGTCGACAACAATCACTTCCCAGTTTTCATAACGCTGCGATGCCACAGACCGGAGCGCCTGTTTGAGCAGTTCAGACCGCTCGAAGTGAGGAATAATCACCGAGACCTTGGACATGGAGTATTCGAATCTTCTATCAATATCGAATCAGGGCAAAATGCAAGCGATGGGCGGCTCGCCTGGGCAATAAGATTCATAGTAAATTGATCGCTGCCAAAGCTCATCGTAAGTCATGCACTTCTGCGCACGACACGTCGGCCCTGGCTCCGGCGGCGCAACTGCAGGCTCATTTCGTTTTTCAGATGCGACTCAAATGAACCCTTATGACCCTCGGCAAGCATCCGTTGAACGAGCCGGGGCTCCAGTTAGTCCACCGTGATTCCGCGAGTGCCGAAACACATGTCGGCAAGCCCTCCTGCTCAATGGACTCCAGAAATTCACGAGTCAATCCAAATTCTCCATATGGAAAAGCAAAAACTTTGTAATCCAGATCAAACCGCAGGGCTATTTCAGCAATACCGGTTTCCAATTGCGCATGTCGCTGTTCAGAATGTATTTGCTCAAAAAGTGAATGATCGACACTATGAGCCCCAACGGTGAACCCCTGATTGAGCAAGGACTTGACTTGCGATGTAGTCACATAGGGCCGCTCATGACCAAGCCATGCGCCAACGTCGATTTCCAGCACCTGTGTCACCGCAGATATCAGATCAGCCTGGGGGATTCGAGCCCTTAATAATTGGCTCAGACTGGATCCGCGCTTGCTCAAAATACCGTCTACTTCTGCGCGTGCCGCCGGCGTGCAGCGACTCAACTTTTCGGAAATCAATCCTATTATGTCTTCAAAGAATGCCTGCCGGTTATCGATGAACGAAGAGCAGAAAAAGAAAGTCGCCGGAATACCCTTGCGCAATAGTATGGGGGCCGCGACATCATGAAGTTCGCGATAGCCGTCATCGAAACTGAGAAACCAACCCGCAGGCCTTTCTGCGAGGCCGCGCTGCCAGGCCAGCAATTGTCCAAGATCGACCGGCTCGGCAATGCGCAGCAACAGGTCCAGATCCTGTTCAAATTCGCGAGGTGACTTGATTCGATAACGTCCACCCCACCAGGCAGGATCACTTTCTCTGACGGTGTGGTAGACCGGGCAGAAAAGCGTCGGCCCTAGCGCCCGTAAATGCTGCCGTAACGTCAGCCATGGCTTTGCCAGCTGCCAGGAAAGGTTGGCTAATCGACGGGTGAGCCTGAAGTTTTGCGCAGACACTCAAGTGCACTCAGAGGTCATGGGTCATTAAATCCGAGCATTCGAAGCCCCTTGTTCCAGGCGCGATTCATCAGTGCCGGAATGGGGTAACGCAAGAAGCGTTTCGCTGTCATTTTCCACGGCAGGTAATCAAGACCCAATTCGCGTTTGACGCACCATGCCCTGAACGGGCCCCAAAGATTGTCCGGTTCCACATACAAAAATGGCGGCCGAATGCCATAATCGGGCGCGGGCGCCTTTCATAGGATCGGTAGCCAGATTGGTGGTGATGGTGGATTCGTAAGCCGAGCGATGGGTTGATAACCCTGTAGCCGGCCTGTTGCAGTTCCCAGGCAATCTTGTTGTCGCAATCATAAACCCCCAGCGGAAAACGGCCTGCGACACCTTCAATTCTTCCGCGAAATAGCCAGCAGTCCTGACTATCCCCGTGTTCAAAAAGCCGAACGGTTCCATTATCGAGGGCATCCCAGCGCGACAGGGCCATCGCGGTCATTTCCGGCCATGAAAATTTGTTCAGCACTCGCAGATTATCATCGATGGCGATATCCGTGTTGGCTATGATGGATAGGTCGGATTCGCCAGCGACTTCGTTAATCCAGGCAAAAAAGTCAGCAAATGTCGGCCTGCTCTCAACAGGACGCACGCACGTGCGGTCATTCAGCAAAGCTGTATCGCGGCTTTCGTCAAGGATGAAAACCTTCGATATAAAAGAGGAATTGAGGTTTTGCTGTAAACACCATGCGTACTCACTCCGACGATCCGCCAGTTTTTCCTCATACCAGGTTGTGAAGAGACGCACGATCAAAGTCAAGACCCTCGATGGTTGTTATTGAAACCTGGCGGCAAACGAGAGTGCATACAGGCCCCCTTTATTATCAGCCAAATATTCAGAGAAACTATAAACCGGGATAAGAGGAGGAGTACTTACCAATGAAAATGTGCGGTACAAACGCAACGTCACTGGCTGCGAACTTCATTTGTCGACGGGCGCATCCACCGCACCTATATATTGGGAAGCGATTTTACGAAGACGCCGCCGCGTTTTTCCGGGTAAGAGCTGTTTAAGAAAGATTTTGAGATACCAAGGTATCGTCATTATCAACACCTGCGTCAGCGACAACACAAAGAGGCAATAATCGGTGCCGCCTGAAAGTTTATGAATGCCGCGGTTATCGACATAAAATCGCGCCTTGCCTGTAACAGGTGGAGAGATTTGAAAATAGCTCCTTTGCTTGCTTCGAATGAAGTGAAAATAGCAAAGCGGGCGCAGCACCAGGAGATCGAACAACTTTCCATGCCACCAAACAATCAGGAAATGGCTCCTTCCCGACCACCAAATGATGCAATCCTCGGTCTGAATCTCCTTTTCGAATAAACGCAACTCGCCCTTCTTCGCCATTGACTTGACCTGATTATCAAAGTCTTTTTCATCAAATACCTCGTATTTTGCACTGCACAGTTTGTCACGATAGCCCGGGCATTGTTGATAAAGCCGCGCCAGCTCAGATGTATTTCGAACGAGGGTGAAGTGGCCAACCAGAACACGTTTGGATGCAGAAATGATATCGAACGCATCGAGCGTCGTCGAATCAATAAAGGCTGAGATGTTGCCATAGACGACATCAAGATCCGTGTATCCCCAAAAGGAATAGTCATTCAGATAGTCAGAAAAAAGGTGCCCATAGGTCGGTTTCAGGTCACATAGCTTGTATACATAGCCTAAATGAAATGAGGTTCCGGTTTTTCGGGAAACAAGTTCCTCAAGCTGTTCCTTTTCGAGTTGGTGAACAAACACATTCTTCGGAGTGGCGATCTGGCGATGGCAATTGCTGAAAATACGCCAGTGGAATTGGGGATTCTGTTCGCAGGACAGCAGGAAATAATCAATCCAGTCTGGCCATGGCCCGAAATAGACCACGATAAGACATACTGCGGGATTTTCTTGGAGTTCCTGGTTCACAACATGCTCCGGGATAAGCGCGATTGGCGTTGCCCGCATTCAGTAAGTCGCTCTTGGCCTCTGTGAGCTGACGATCGCCCACGAGTTTCGAGAATTATCATCGACAGATTATAGTGATCGGTCTGATGATCAACCAATTACCCCGAATTGGGTTTGACCAGATGACTGATCCCCAAGCGCTTTCACTGCAGCAATCCAGGGCAGCATGGCGCACTTGATGCGGCTGGGGTAACGCCGCACCCCCAGCAGGGCCTGCAGCGCTTGCGGCCCGGCCTCAGCCTGCTCGCTTTTCAGCGCCTGCTGCAGCCAGTCGTGCGTGGTACGTACATAGTCAAGCGAGTGGCCGGGCGTTTCGGCACATACCAGTGACGCCGAGGCCAGGCAAATGGCGCAGGCGGCGCCATCGAAGGCGGCAGCCTCGATATTGTCCCCACGGACCTGAAACCGCATGGTTACGCGGTCACCGCACAAGGGGTTGTACTGCTCGTTTTCGTGCGTCGCTTCGATGTCCGCCTGAAAACCCACCGGCTCCACCGAGTGGCGCATGATGGTTTCGCGATAGAACTCGGCGAGTTCACGCTCATCCGTCGCATCCGCTGGCCCGCTCACGGCAATGTCCTCATAGCTGCAAATCCAGCCACACCAGGCGGTGGTCGGAGACCTCGATCAGTTCATGGCCGGGCTCACCCGGGGCCGGCCAGAATACACCGCAGCCGGTCACGGTCAAATCCCGGTCGGGCAGCAGATAATCCAGCCGCAGGTTGCCGGTGACCCCATCGTCGAAATCAGCCGTATCGTTGGCGGGATCGCCAAGCTGCTGCTGGTTGACTCCGCCCTGTTGTTCGGATGCCAGGCGGCCGCCCGCGCTGATCGGGGTGCAATCGTGGTTGATGCGGGGATGGTCGAGCAATTGCGCCACGGCTCCGGCGCGCGAGTCGCCATCCAGCGGGTCGGCGTTGAAATCCCCGGCAATGACGAAGCTCTGGTAGGGCGACAAAGCACCCGTGCGGCCGGCATCGTCAATGAGATACAGCGCCGGTTGCGGCGCCAGGTATAGCGCCCAGAAGCGAATCTCGTCAAAATTGCGCCAGCCGTTACGGTCTTCCGCCCCGTCGAAAACGGGCGGTGTGGGGTGGAACGCCAGCAGATGCAGGCGCCGCTTGTCGATCCGGATCAGCACATCCCAGTGGCTCTTGGAAGACAGCCGTAGTTGTGGCCAGACCGTGCCGGCATAATAGCTGCTGCCGTCCGCATTCACGGGCTTGTGGGCTTGCGGCAAATCGGCCCAATGAAATTGCTGAAACGTACGCGACCGTTCCGCATTGACCGGAAATCGCGACAGCACCAGCATGCCGTACTGGCCGGGGAAGAGGCCATAGCCCCAGGCATCCGCCGGCTCGCCGGTCGCGCCATTCCCATCCAGGTCCAGGCCGCTGTCGATACCGGTGTTGACCGGGGCACGGAACTGGTAGTCATAGCGGATGGGCTCCTGGCCATTCTGGCTTTGGCCCAGATAGTATTGATTGAGCAGCGCTGCCGCATCGACTTCGGGGTCATAATCGAATTCATTGAGCAGTACGATATCGGGCCGCACCCGCTGCAGGATTTCCGCCAGTTGCCGCAGCCGTGGATGGCTTTGCTGCTCCAGGGCCTGGGACAGTTCACCGGCAGCCGACATGCCCATGGCGACATTGAAGGTGGCCAGACGCACACTCGGCCGTGCGCTTTGCTCAGGCGCCGCTGCGGCCGGCGGTTCCGCCTCGGGGCTGCACGCCGCAAGCAGCGAGGCACACAGGGCCAACGCGGCGAGAGAAAATGCTGCACATGGCCGGCGGCGCACCGGCCGTTGTGCCCCGCAGCGTCCCGTTACGGCCTTGCTCACATTCAGATCCTGGCGCCTCATGGCCGTATGATAACCGACTAACTCAAATAAGCGGAGACACAACACTGGATTCCAGGAGTTGGCTGCGCCAATCCTGGAATGACGCCTCTCAAAAGAATTCGGCGCCCCCACCCGCATTCCAGACTACCGCGTGACTGACGTTCCAGACTACTGCGTGGCTGACATCATTCCAGACTACCGCGTGACCGACATCATTCCAGACTACCGCGTGACCGACATCATTCCAGACTATCGCGTGACTGACGTTCCAGACTACTGCGTGGCTGACATCATTCCAGACTATCGCGTGACCGACATCATTCCAGACTATCGCGTGACTGACGTTCCAGACTACTGCGTGGCTGACATCATTCCAGACTACCGCGTGACCGACATCATTCCAGACTATCGCGTGACTGACGTTCCAGACTACTGCGTGGCTGACATCATTCCAGACTATCGCGTGACCGACATCATTCCAGACTATCGCGTGACTGACGTTCCAGACTACTGCGTGGCTGACATCATTCCAGACTACCGCGTGACCGACATCATTCCAGACTATCGCGTGACTGACGTTCCAGACTACTGCGTGGCTGACATCATTCCAGACTACCGCGTGACCGACATCATTCCAGACTACCGCGTGACCGACATCATTCCAGACTATCGCGTGACTGACGTTCCAGACTACTGCGTGACCGACGTCATCCTGGACTACCGCTCGACTGACGTCATTCCAGACTGCCGCAGGCAGGTCTGGAATCCAGACTCTTCGACACGGCCAATTCCTACATCACATCAAATATTTTCTCACTTGGTCAGCTCGCCGGCTTTGCCAAACAATGCTCAGATGCCGAAACACCCGTGCGTTTACATCATGGCCAGCCGACGCAATGGCACAATCTATGTCGGTGTTACAGCCAACATTCAGCGCCGCACCTGGCAGCATCGTGAGGGTGTGATAGAAGGATTTACCAAGAAGTACGGCGTGAAACAACTGGTGTTTTACGAATTTATTGACAATCTGCCAAACGCGATCAAACGGGAAAAGCAAATCAAATCCTGGAGCCGAAAGCGGAAACTGGCCTTGATTGAGAGCATCAATCCGAACTGGGGTGACCTGTATTACTCCTTGTTCGATTAGTAGATCACGATAGTGGTAGAAACATGGTTATGTCTCGCGCATTGTTGCCACTGGCGAATGCCTCTGGAAAATTGCCATCATTCCAGACTCCCGTTTGATCGACTTCATTCCAGCCTGCCACTTCACTGCCGTCATTCCAGACTGCCGCGGCAGTCGGAATCAGGGGCTTGCGGCACGACTGGATCAGGATGGCTGGCCAATCCTGGAATGACGCCTCTAATGCGGATTTGCGCCGACTGGATTCCAGGAGTTGGCTGCGCCAATCCTGGAATACGTCAGTCAAGCGGTAAGTCTGGAATGACGTTTCTCATATCAAGTGCTGACGGCCAGGTACCACAATTTTGCCAGCAGGTCGTAGAGTTCGCAGAAGGCGTTGAAACGCTCTGAAGTCTTTGCGTCGACCGGGCCCAGACAGGCCTGCAGAAAACCATTGGCCACGGCAGCGGAGAGCCGGTGATGGCGGACCACGATGGCGAGGTCGAACAGGGGGTCGCCCACAGCAGCGTATTCCCAATCGATCAGCCGCACTGGCTCAAAGCCGATCAGGTTCATGTAGACGAGATCGTTGTGGCACAGCGCGCCGGGATGGCCAGGGGCCAACAACTGCCCGGCAAGCGCAGTGGCCTGTTGGGCCAGTTCTTCGGCGGCAGCAGTACCGATGTCTGCGGCATAGCGGCGCGCGGCCCGGGCGGGATTGAACGCCGGCGCGGTGGCAGGCAGCGTGTGCAGCCGCCGCAGCGTTTGCGCCAGCCGTTCCAGAAGGGCGGGATCGTGGATGTTCCGCTCGCTCCACACTTGACCGGGAATGTAAGCCGTCACCAAAACACCCGCGGCGGGGTCGGCCCAGATCACTTGCGGACCGATCCCGGCTGCCGCAACAGTTTCCAGCACGCCGAGTTCAGCTTGGCGGTCCAGGCCCAGCTTGCGCACCAGCGGCGTATCGATGCGCACCACCAACTGCTTGCCCTGACCTTCGACCAGCCAACTATCGCTGGCTCCACCGCCGCCCAGGTTACGCAGCAAGCGGGCATCGGCCAGCCGCGGAATCTGCGCCAGCGCGGATCGCAAATCAGGTTGCTGCATCGAAGTGCCTCCGCCATTCATGCAGGCCCGGAATATGCGCCAAGGCAGCGTGCAGCTCAGGCCGGCGCGCCATCTGGGTGCCTTTTGCCATATTCGCGCAGGCCCGGAATATGCGCCACGGCAACGCAGAGCTCAGGCCGGCGCGGCATCGAGATGCCTCCGCCATTCCCTCAGGCCGATCACGATCAGCACCAGGTAGACCACGAACAACAGCGCGGTCAGGTACAGGCCGCGGCTTATATACAGGTACACCGACACCGTGTCGATGACGAACCAGTAATGCCAGTTCTGGATGATTTTGCGCGCCACCATCCAGGTGCTGACCATCGCCCCCCAGGTGGTAAAGGAATCCAGGTAGGGCATGGCCGCGCTGGTGTAATGCCGTCAGCAGGTAACCTGTGATCAGGGTGGCCAGCAGGATCAGGGACAGCGGCAGGATGTGGCGGCCCGGCGGCCAGCTACTGACGTTCAGCTCGTGGTCCGGCCCACTGCCATGCGTCCAGCTATACCAGCCATAAACCGCCATCGCGATATAGAAGATCTGCAAAGCGGATTCCATGTAAAGACCCGCGCGGAACATCAGCACCAGGTAAATGCCGGTGCTGATGAGGGCCGCCAGCCAGCAGGCGATGTGCTCGCGAATCGCCAGCACCAGGTAGGCCAGCGCCAGCACCACGGCGCTGACTTCCCACAGCGACATGGCTTTTGCCGCGGCGGTGATTTGGGCGCCGATCTCAATCAATTTGCGGCAGCACGCTGATGTCCAGGTCCGAATTCAGGTAGCGGGTGACGAACACCACCTTGCGGTTACTGAGCATGGTTTCGCGCATGCAGTGATTGAGCGCGGTGGTCACGCTGTTGAATTCGCCGCAAATCTGCGTGCTGAGCTGGTTGGTGACGATTTCCAGCCCCTCGCAACCGCGCAGGGCGCGGATGAATGCCTTGATCGGCGGAACGTAGTTTGAATCCAGTGGATACATGCTGATGTCGACAGTGATTTTCATATGGCCTCCCGGTCAATAGTCATAACTCAAGGTGATTCCGTAACTGCGCGGATCGCCGAATTTGGTGTACAGGGTATCGGCAAAATCCGGCGGTTCGTTGCCGAAGTAAAAACCCCGCGTGGCGTAATCTTCATCAAAAATATTGCGCCCCCAGGCGGACAGGCTCCAGGCGTGCCAATGCCTGCCGATGCGCAGGTTGACGAGGCGATAGGCGCGGGATTTCTGGTTGTGGCTGATATCGAAATAAAACGCATCCGCGGCGTTGAAATCCAGCCGGCCGAACCAGCCGCCAGCGCCGCTGTAACTGGCGCCCAGGTTCACCGTGTAATGCGGTGCATGGGCGAGGTCGCGGCCGATCGCCTCGGCGCTGACCGCGGCGGTCCTGGCGCTGTCGCCAATGCGCGAAGTTCAACAGGCCCAATGCGCCGTGCAACTGCCAGGCCGGATTGAGCTGCCAGGCGGCACTGGCTTCCATCCCCTTGACGCGGGCAGCGCCGTTATAAGTGACGAACACAAAGCTGTTCGGGTCGAACGGCACCTGCTGGCTGGACTGGCTTAGCTGGGCGTTTTTGCGCCGCATGGTAAACAGCGCCAGATCGGTGCTCAGATGCCCATCCAGCCACAATCCCTTCAGGCCCAATTCGTAATTCCACAGGCTTTCGGGCCGGTAGGGAATGAATTCGGGGCCGAGTATGGCCACGCCCTGCAGGGCCGCCAGCGAGGGATTGAAACCGCCGGCCTTGAAGCCCCGCGCAACCCGGGCATAGCCTTGCAGATCGCGCCGGAAATCGAAGCTGATGGCCGCATGACCGCCCCACAGATTGGCCCCGGGCTTGCAGTCGAACTGGCTGCAGCTATCGCCTTGCGGCGGCACAGCGGGGTAATTGATATCGTGCCAGTCATCGTCATATTGGGCGTCCCAGCGCTCGTAACGCAGGCCTGCCGATAGCGCCAGCCGGCTGGTCAGTTCGGCATCCAGGCTGGCAAACAGGGCCAGGGTCCTGGCCGTGTAGGTGCTGCTGATCTGGCGGTCGGTAAGGCAGGGCGCGCAGTAGTTTTCTGCGCCGCTGTCGTCATAAATGCCGCTCGAGGAGATCGTCATTATCTTCGTCCAGGCGCTGCCAGGCGGCGCCCAGCACCCAGTCGGTGGTGTCGTGGAACAGGCGCCCGTCGGCAGAGGAGAGCAGGCGTAGTTCCTGGTTCAGACTGCGGCGCTGCCGCGGGTTGCTGTAGACATAGTCGTAGACGTAGTCGCCATATTGCTGCCAGAAATCCGCATTGCCCCAATCGCCGTCATAGCTGAACCGGATGTCCGAATCCGCCAGGCTGGTGATGCTGACGAACTCCGTGCGCTTATTGAGCGGCCCTTTGAGACGCAAGGATCCGGCCCTGGTTTTTTGTGCGTCGCGCCCCGGGTGGTCACTGTACACCGTGGCGTCGTTGTGCACCGTCCAGGCGTCATAGCCATTGTCGAAATCCATGTACAGGCCGGTGAGCAGCGCTTCCCAGCCGGTGGCAAAGGTCCAGCGCAGTTTGCCGCGCGCGCTGAGTTCGTCGCGGCCGTTGGTGTCATTGCGCCCAAGGTAGGCATTGTCCCGAAAACCGTTGCTTTCAAAATGGTGCAGCGAAATGCGCCCATCGAGATCGGGTGACAGGGCGCCGCCGGCCGCCGCCGCCAGGGACAACAGTCCGTCATTGCCGGCGCTGAGTTCCGCGTTTGCCGAGCGCTCGGCCGAGGGTTCCTGGCTGCGCATATAGACCACGCCGGCCATGGCGCTGGAGCCGTAGCGCGCGCTTTGCGGCCCGCGCAGTATTTCGATTTGCCGGATGTCATAGAGGCTGGCGACACCGCCGATACCGGACAGGTCGATGTCGTCGATGATGTAGCCGACCGATGGATTGGGTGCGCCTTCATACTGCTCGCGCTCGCCTACGCCGCGCAGTTGGAAATAGCGCGCGCGGGAGCCTTCACCGGAGAGGTTCATATTCGGCACCATCTGCACCAGTTCTTCGAAATGCTCGGTGGTCGAGCGCTTGATGGTTTCCTCGTCAAAGACACTCAGGCTGGTGTCGAACTCCAGGCGGGAAATCTGCCGGTAGCCGGATACGACGATTTCCTCCAGCACATGATCCGGCCTTGAAGCGTCTGAATTTCCCGCGCCGAGCAACCAGCCCGGAAAGAGCAGGAGTGCAGGCAGCAGCAATGGTCTCAACATATTCGGATCTCCAGGCGATTCCAAGGAGATCCGGTGTACTTAGTGCGGGAGTTCGGGCAGATAGTCCTATTCCTACGCCGGTACTAACCGGATCAGGTTCCAAGGGTTTCTCTTGCGAGATCTCAGGCTCCGATGAGCCGCCCCTAAGGCCAGCAGACACTATAAAGGATTTGCGTGTGCAATGACAAACCAGTTACTGCAGTTTGCGCTCCAGGAAGGGATACCACAGGCCCTGGGCGACGCCGCGCGCGGCCATGAAAACCAGGACCGCGCCCCACAGTCCGGTCAGCCCCCAGGCCGCAGTCATCGTGTGCAGCACCAGCAGGTAGATGACAAATGCGCTGGCCATGGTGGCCATCATCGCGGCGCCGGCGGTGGCGCCGATGAAAATGCCATCGAACTGGAAACACGCTACCGCAATCAGCGGCAGTGCGATCAGCAACGGCATCAGCGTCGCGACGATGGCCCTGACTTCATCGAGGTCGGTCAACAGTGCCGTCAGCGCATTGCCCGCAACCCAGAATGCAACCGCATAGACGCCGCTGGCGATCACCGCCCAGAAGCTGGTGAGAATGACCCAGCGCCGGAACACGGTGCGTTGCGCATGACCCCAGGCGGCGCCGGCCAGCGCTTCCGCCGCATGGGCGAAGCCATCCAGCCCCAATGACATCAACAGCATGAATTGCATGGCCACATGACTGGCCGCCATCTCGGCCTCGCCGAGGCGCCCGGCGGCGCGCATGATCAAGGCCAGCGCGGTCATCAGGATGATGGTGCGGATGAAGATGAAGCCGTTGACAGAAACGATCTGCGCGAACTGTCTGAAGTGCCAGGTGGCCCGGCTGCGGGCCCGGGCCAGCAGCTTGCCGCCATCCAGCAGACGCAGCACCACCCAGACACTGGCGAAGACGGTAAGCCATTGCGCAATCAGCGTGCCCCAGGCCACGCCGGGAACACCCATGTCCAGGCCAATCACGAAGGTCACATTCAAAATGCCGTTGCTGATGTTCAGCAGCAATTGCAGCCAGAGGATGGTCTTGACCCGGGCCAGGCCGAAGAGCACACCGGTGATGGCGTAACCGAGCAGGGTGGCCGGTGCCGCCCAGATGCGAATGTGAAAATATTGCGCCGTGATCTGCGCCACCTCGGCCGGCGGCGCCATCGCGCGCAGCGAAAGCGCCAGCAGCAATTCCTGGAAAAGCAGCAAACCCAGAGCGAATAAGAGGGCCAGCCCACACGAGCGTATGACCGTGGCCATCAGCATGTCATCGTCTTTGCGTCCCCGCGCCTGGGCGATCAGGCCGGTCGTTCCCATGCGCAGAAAACCGAAAGCCCACAACATGTAGCTGAATATCACACTGCCCAGGCCCACCGCCGCCAGGTGCACCGGGCTGGGCAGATGACCAATGGCCCAGGTGTCCACCAGTCCGACCAGCGGCGCCGAGGAATTGGCCAGGATGGCAGGGCCGGCAATGGCCCAGACCTGGCGGTGTGGCGCCGTGAAGTCGGCCGGCGATGTGATGCGGTGCTCACTCATGTAAATACAAGCGCCCGCGCACCGGCATTAGCGTGATTGCGGAACATGCTGCATGATCCGTTGGCAAAAGAAGCACTCTGCCAGCGAAGACAGCGCTTCGCAATGGAAAAACGCGCAGGACGTCACGCAGGCCCTGGGAGGCATCGCAGCGTGGCTGATCTTATTGCTTCATTCATGCCGCAAGCCATCCCCTAAAATTGCCGCCCTTTCAAAGCGATTGGGTTGCAGGTTCCGGAGAGGTGACAGAGTGGTCGAATGTGCTCGCCTGGAAAGTGAGTGTCCGGTGTTGAGCCGGACCGAGGGTTCGAATCCCTCCCTCTCCGCCAAAACCAGAAACCCCGCTTTTTGCGGGGTTTCTGGTTTTTGATGGGAGGCCGGGTGAGTACTCTCTCGCGCGCAGCGCGCGAGGGTTCGCCAATCGGCAGGATTGCCGATTGGGACGCCGAAGGCGCCCGCAGGGCGAGGGCCATGGATGGTCCGAGTCAATCCCTCCCTCTCCGCCATTTTTATAATAAAAACAATAAGAAGACTTTCTTGAAAAACCCTCGGTACGGTTGAACTGTTGAATCTAAAAACCTCAATAAATCAGCAAGTTAGTTTCTTCTCCATGGCCGGATGTGATCGTTTTTGACAGCCGGTTAGACACGATTTAGGACACGATTTCCTGTGGATTCCAACGGAAAGCTGCCGAACCATGGATGCAAAGGACTCGACCAAACGGAGAGGGCCGTAAGGGGCGCGGTGGGCTGCGGGGCTTTATCCAGGAAATAGAGTCTAAATCTGGGTGGCACCCCGCTCTCGAACGTGCTGATCTCGACGACCCCCCCAGCATGTTGAAGAAGGGGGCGCCATGTGCCCCATGAACGGGCGAGTTTGGGTTGGTGTGGTATGGATTGCTCCGCTACAGGGAGGTGCAGATGGATCACAGATACTTGGCCATCGTCTTGAGCTCCCGGACCTGCTCGGCGATCTCACACGGAGTCATGCTCTCCTGAACCTCCAGGCAGTTCTCGATGTGGATTGTCAAGCCGGGTTGTGTTGCAGGAGAAGGGTTTCAGTGCCTATGGCTCAAGGCTTACATTGTCATCGGCGCTGTTATGAAATGAACGACCACACCAGCCCCGCTGCCGCACAGGCGGCGATGACCGGGATGATGCCAACCTTGTAACGCCGCAGCATGAGGAAGGCGCCAGCGGCGACTAGCAGCGCGAACCACTCGAAACGGCCGCTGAAGGGCTCGGTCTCGATGCCCTCGGGCACAGTACGTGCCAGGCGAAGAACACCGCCAGGTTGATCACCACCCCAACCACTGCTGCGGTGATGCCGGTCAGCGGCGCGGTGAATTTGACGTCATTGCGTGTCGCCTCTACCGCGGGGGCGCCGACCAGGATGAAAATGAACGAGGGCAGGAAGGTAAAGAAGGTGGCCACCGTCGCGCCCGCCATGCCGGCCAGGGCCAGGCTGTCCGTTCCGAAGATCTCCTTGACCCAGCCACCAACGAAACCGACAAAGGCCACCACCATGATCAGCGGTCCCGGCGTGGTCTCGCCCAGGGCAAGGCCATCGATCATCTGCGTGCCGGTCAGCCACTGATACTGCTCGACTCCGCCCCGATAGACATAGGGCAACACGGCGTAAGCCCCTCCGAAGGTGACCAGCGCGGCCTTGGTGAAGAACCAACCCATCTGGGTCAGCGGCCCCTGCCAGCCGTACGTCATGAACAGCGCCCCCTCAATAAACATCCAGATGCCCAGTCCAGCCAGGATATGCAGTATGGTGGAACGCGCGCTGAAGCGTGCCCAGTTCGGCACAGGTGTGTGGTCGTCGATGAGCGCAGCACCATAGCTTTTGTAGGAAGCGCCGTGGCCACCTCCGGCCTTGAATTTGGCCGGGGCGAGACGTCAACCCAGATATCCGATGATTCCCGCCGCTAGAACAATATATGGGAAACGGATATGCATCGCGAAGATGGCCACAAAGGCAGCAGCGGCAAGCGCCCAAAGCACGCCGTTGCGCAGCGCTTTCGATCCGATACGGTAAGCGGCGAACAACACGATAGCGGTGACCGCCGGTTTGATGCCATAAAGGACCCCGGCCACCACCAGTAGATTACCGTAAGCCAGGTAGATCCAGGTCAGACCGATCAGGATTGCCAGCGACGGCAGTACGAACAGCACACCGGCCATGATGCCTCCGAGGGTGCCGTGCATGAGCCAGCCGATGTAAGTGGCAAGTTGCTGCGCTTCGGGTCCCGGTAACACCATGGTGTAGTTCAAGGCGTGAAGAAACCGGTGCTCACTGATCCAGCGGCGGCGCTCCACCAGCTCCTGATGCATCATCGAGATCTGTCCCGCTGGTCCGCCGAAGCCGATGAAGCCGAGTTTCAGCCAATACAGAAAAGCCTCGCGGAGTGAGACCGGGGCAGGCGGGGCGTGTTCCAGTACGGCGATTTTTTCACTCTCTGATGACCTGACCGACGGGATCATGACCGGCACCGTTGACCATTGTCGACAGCGAAAATGCCTGAATATGGGTAAGCATTCGTTGCAGCGTCATTTGGGTCTTGTTTTCACCACAGTGCGAAATTGGCGGGACGGGCAAGACAAGAAAGAATGCGGGAACAATGCCATGGAACATTGCTCTTAAAACATTGTGAGTAAAGTGCTTGATGTGGTGTCGGGATTTTGCCGTCTGCGGCCCATTGAACATCTCAACGGTTAGCACGCAATGCTCCGCAGTTACGGTACGAAACTGCCTCCACGACATGCGCCGTACCGATACTTGTCTCGGTTTCAAGATCCGTCAGACTGCGCGGTACCCCCGATATGCACATGCAGGTGCGCAATGACAGGGCGTGCTGTTTGCTGGCGGCCTCCGGTCGTCGGCGGTCGGGGACGCTACGCCACCACCATGAAGATCGTGCAAGCTGCTCGGGACAGGCTTAGTCTGATGGCTTGCCAATCCATGTGCTACTTTTCCGGCAAAAAGTATCCGTACCGCGCCAGCACCCGGCGCCCGGACTCGCCCAGGACGAAATCGCGGAACGTGCGGGCGGCAGTCACTTCCTTGGTCCGGCTCAAGATGATGCCGCCTTGTTTCACCGGCGGGTAGGCGCCAATGGGAACTTCCCAGAAGCGGCCCGCGTCGAGCATTTCAGGAGCGAGGGCGAGCGACAGCGCGATAATGCCGATGTCCGCAGCGCCGCTCTGCACGAATTGCGCAGTCTGCGAGATGTTCTCGCCATACACCAGCTTCGGTTCGGCCTGATCATAAACTTTGAACAACTTCATGGCCGCCACGGCCGCGACGCCATAGGGCGCATGCTGTGGATTGGCGATGGCAATCCGTTTTACGGATGGTGCATGGAGGGACTGAATACCCAGTTCCCCCACGTCCAGAGGCGAGGACCTAAGTGTCCACAGGACCAGACGACCCACGGCATAGGGGAAAACGTTGTTGTCGAGCGCCAGTCCAGTCTCGGCCAGCTTACGCGGATATTCCATGTCCGCCGCGAAGAAGAGGTCGAACGGTGCCCGGCTCTGGAGTTGAGCGTATAAGACTCCGGACGACCCGTAGGAGACTGTGACCAAGATAGCCGGTTGATTGGTGTGAAATGCCGTTACCAATTCGTCCAGGGCAAACCGGAAGTTCGCGGCAGCGGCAACCTTGAGTTCGGCAGCGCGCGTCGGCGACGCCAGCACCAGCAAGGTGAGCAGGAAGGCGAGTTTGCTATTGAATGATGGAGTTTTCATTAATTGCTCTTCTTGAGTTGTTATTCAGAAACGAACGCTGGCCTGGATATAGAACCAATTGGCATCCAACGCGCCGCCATCAGCGGCGACGGAGTCGATGGATTGGCGAATGTAGTCGCCAACAAAGAAGTGACCATAGCCGGCACGCAACAGGCCCCATGATGTCATGCGCCAATCCACCAGGACGTCGAGCTCGTTGCCCACATAGGAAGGGAAGTCAGGATTGAGGCCATAGCCGTTCTGGCTACGTCCAGCGCCACTTTCGGGATAGAAAAAGTCCGCCGTGTCCGCCAGCCAGAAGCCGAGCCATTCTATGGATACGTTCACGTTTTGGCGTGGCTTAATAGATGCTTCCAGGCGCGGAATGTGCATGTTGCGCAGGCCCATCAAGTCCATGTTGCCGTAAAGACGATGGTTGGTGCCGAAGAGCAATTCGAAGGTTTCGTGCCGGCCGTCGGTCGGGTTGCTGTCGCCCGAGCCGAAGTCGTATCCCAATCCCAGCCTTGGCGTGCCAAACGTGTTGGGCCAAGTATGACCGCCCGAGAAGTTCACGGCGAAGGCGCGGTGGTCGAGGCGGCTGTCACCTTGAACGATGCTGCCAAACTGACCTGCCATTTCAAACGAGTAGTCCCAGCGGCCCAATTTCCCCGGCAGTGATTTCCAACGTGTGCCCAAGGTGTAAATGTCGCGCGGTCCAGGGCCGCCCAGCGTGGGCGTGATGGCTGTTGGCGAACCGGCGCCGACATTGCGCGCGAGGAAATAGAAATCTGTGTCCTGCCATTGGACCAACTGGCGCGTGGATGCATAGATGCCACTGAACCAGTCGTAATCATTGACTACATTGAAGTGATGGTCTCGCGGTAACACCTGTCGCCCGGTGAAAGCCTCCAGCCAGAACATGTCACTCTCAAAACGCAGTTTCACAGCGTCGAACGAGCGCTGCAGATTGCTCCAGTCCGCGTTACCGCTATAACGCTGATCACTGTAGATCAATTCCTGCCGACCCACCCTGAGTGACAGCGGAAACTGTTTTGAATCACCCAGGCGCAAATAAGCTTGGTGCAGGTCAAAAGTATCGGTCTCGTCGACAGGACGAGCGTCGCTGAAGGCGTGGGCGTCGCGACCCTCGGCGTACACATAGAACCAGCTACTCGGCGTCCAGCCCAAGTGGACCTTGGTGCGGACGAGGAAGTAGTCGTTGCTGTTAACCAGGTTGCGCGCAAAATCACGATTCGGAAATGAACCGGCTTTGTCCTTCAGTTCATAGCGGACGCGGAATTCTCCGCCAACGTCCCACGCGGAGGCCTCAGCAGACTCCCGGCGCAGAAGGTCATTGATGAGACCGGCGGACGGCGGCGGTGTGGCAGTGGAAGCGAGTTCAGCGGAGTGCACACTGATGGTGCTAAAACAGAGGCAGAAGAAGATAACTGTCAAACCAGGTTTGATTGTCTCCAATTTCATGGTTCCAGTTCAGAGTCTTGTCAGATCGCCAGTTTCGCGTGCATCGTAGCCGGGCAGTTCGCTCACCAACCGCCGATGGCTGCGGCTACGAAGCAGCCGGATCAGGGCTTGCACACGCGCGTCGTGAGTCAGTGATGGAGCGAAGCAGAAATCCAGCGCCTCTGTTTGCACCGGAATAAAATTCAGCCCCGCCTGGTCCGCCGCCAGTTGCACACACACGCCTGCGTCCGCCCAGCCGGCGCGCACCGCTTCTGCCACGGCTGCGTGAGTGCCCACCATCCGGCCCGATGCCGGTTTGTCGCCGAGCAATGCATCCAGGCATCCCCGTGCGCCCGAGCCCGGTTCACGCAATGCCCAGCGCCAACTGCTCCGTGCCACGGATTGCAGTGAGCGCGTCCGGTTGTCGGCCGCCAGTGCTACGCCTTCCTGCCACCGGGCCGCGCGCAGTAGGCTGAAACCACCCCCAAATTGAGCGCGCACTGAATCAGCATTACGGGTTGGATGTTCAGGTGTCGAACGGTGCAGGCCGGCAATATGTACGAGGCCGTTCTGCAATAAATCCAACGCCGCCGCTCCACCACGCGGAAATACAAGCAAACGAAATCCGCTGACACGGGCATACTCGGCAGCCAGCAGGCCAACCGCCGGGTCACAACACGCCAATACGAGCGTTTTCTCCGCGGTCGACGACCCGCTGTCGCGGCCAACGCCGTCTTGCCACACGCCGTCGTGCGGAAACATGTTGAAGGAAGGCCCTTCGACGGGATAAAGCAATCTTCGCCCTCCGACATCCCCTTCCCAATATCGGCATGGTTCAGAAACTGGCTTCCACGCCCACTGTGGCTTGTCCGATGGCGCCGCGCTTGCACCTCTACCGAATAACTCTTCAACGGAACATTCCAGTGCGCCTGCCAGCGCCAGTGCCGCCGTAACGGAAGGTGTGAGTCGTTCACCTTCAATAGCGCTGATCGAAGTGCGCGGCACATCTGCCCGGCGCGCCAGCTCCGCCTGCGACCACCCACGTACCTCGCGATGCCGGGTAACGGAATGGAGTGACGGGGATTCCGGTATAGACATGATACTGACATCATATGGCAGTATCATGTCTAGGTGCAACACCCAGCCCTGATTCAAATTCAATACTGGAACGTGCGTATAGCCCCGCAGTTTCGAGATGAAATCGCCGCCGCAACAATGGCCAATCGTCTCCGGTCAATTGAAATCGTAAGCCGCTCCCAGTCAAAACTCCGTCCGGCGGCGGGTTCAATGCCACCGTTGACAAAAAATACCCGCGAATAGTACTTTTCGTCGCCCAGGTTGGAAATGCCCCCGAGCAAACGCAAATGTCGGCCCAGCTTGAAATTAGCGGACAGATCGAGCACGGTGTAACGCGGGATGCGCGCGGCGCCCATTGCGACATCCAATTCTGGGTACTCCGGGTCCGCGAGCAGCAGGCCACGCCGCTCCAGCGCTGCGAAAATCCGACGGTTGAGGGTATCAAGGAACGGGACAAAGCGTTGGAATCAGACACGACCTGGACACGATGCAATTGTAATCGATTGAATTACAAAGAAACACCGAGGGTTCGAATCCCTCCCTTTCCGCCATTTTGCTTTAAAATCAATTCGTTACGGACTCTGGAAAACCCTCGGTACGGGGGACATGTCCGTACTTAACTGCATTTGAATCAGTGAGTTACAATTCTGTAAAGTCATTTAGTTACGAAAAATTGAAAAATCATGCCCTAACATAACCTATCCAACCCCAAGCTTTGACCGTGCGTCTCAGAATGCGACGAAAAAGTTCGATCTTGTGTTTCTAAAGCAGCTTGTGGGTCGTCGGTACGTGAACTTTGTACAAGCTTTTTATACCTGCAGATTCGAGATTGGCGCCGACCGGGCGAGCGAACTGTGTCACAGATTCCTATCCTGGCAAGCCATGTAATGACCTTCTGAGTTAGAATGCTATCCGGAGCACCACGATGATTTCGGAAATTGAACAGCACCGCCGGGAAATTGAAGCGCTGTGCCGTGATTACGGCGTTCAGCGGTTGGCGGTGTTCGGCTCGGCTGCAAGTGGCGGCTTTCGAGCGAGTAGAAGTGATCTGGATTTCCTCGTTGTCTTCCGGACGCCGCTGACCCCAGGCTATGCCAACAGGTATTTCGGGTTGCTTGAAGGCCTGCAGAATCTATTCAAGCGGCCGGTAGACTTGGTTGTCGAATCTGCCATCAGGAATCCGCACTTCCGCGAAGCGGTAGATCAGAGCAAGGCGCTGCTTTATGCGGCTTGAAATCCGGAAGTATCTGTACGACATTAAGCAAGCTGCTGATCTGATCGGGGAGTTCACCGCCGGCAAGCAGTTTCCCAACTATAGGGACAATTCGATGCTGCGCGCCGCCGTGGAGCGGAAGTTTGAGGTCATCGGCGAGGCGCTTTCGAAGCTTACTAGGGCGGATTCGGCGATGGCCTCGCGCATCAGCGAATACGCGCGAATTATTGCATTTCGGAACATCCTGATCCACGGGTACGCTGAAATTGATGATCAGCTCGTTTGGGATATCGTGGAAAACAAGCTACCCGTGTTGCGACGGGAAGTAGACGAAGTGTTGGCGAAAGGGCGTTCTAATTAGACACGACCTGGACACGGTGCCTTTGTAATCCATTGAAAGATAAAGAAGCGTGGAGGATTCGAATGCCTCCCTCTCCGCCATTTTTATAATAATAACAATAAGATATCTGGATTGAAAAACCCTCGGTACGGTTGAGCAGTTGAATCTCAAAACTCCTATGAATCAGAAAGTTAGTTTGTTCTCCGCTGCCGGAAGTGATCGTTTTTGTCAGCCGGTTAGACACGATTTAGGACACGATTTCCTGTCGGTTCCAACGGAGGGCTGCCGAACCATGGATGCAAAGGACTCGACCAAGCCCTATCATCTGTTTCCGAGTCATGAAGCCCCCTGACTTACCCTCAAGTAATCGCGAAGCCATCCTGCGACGGGCGATCATTCGCGCCGTACCGGATTACTAGTCCTGGCCGAAGAGCGAACGGGAGCGACATCGACTGAATATCCCCAAGGAACCGGACCTTCTGATCCGCCAGGCGCTGCTCATCTCCCTTTTCGGTATCGAAGTGAGCACCGAGGCGGAAATGGACGCTGTCATGAAGGGGTTCGACGATGAACACCATCTGCTGCTGAACAGCGCGCCCTTGCCGTTTCAGGGCATTGGTGAAAGCGACTTCTTTCTGAATGAGTCTTTCGCGGATGGTGTTTGCATCCCTCTTGCCGGGGTGAGCTCGCGGACGGCCGCAAGTGTCTCGTCGAGTTGTGCGATGCGCTCCTCTAGCGTGAAGTCATCGCGAGCCTTGTCGGTCGAGGGGACGATGAGGAGGGACAGTTCGATGGTCGGACGGGTTATCTCAGGCATTGGCGGCCTCGTGGGGAGAGGGTTTGCGTTCAACACCACACTGATCACCCGATGTGCCTTCTTCCACCCGAGCTATCTCGCCTCATCCGCCACAGCCCTAACGGAGGCCCGACTGCACCGGTTCCTATTCTCACGGAGTACTGGGAACCGCGGTTGCTGCCGCCAGACTCCACGCACGACTCGAGTCCCATGGTAAATCCGAGACGATGATGGGTGCACTGAGGTTGTTGACAGGCGACTGACGGCCGTTTGCCTCAACGTGCACCGTGTGAATGCGCATGGGTCGAAGCAGCGCATCGGCGCGGTCAGGCCGCATCGCCACGTTGGCGGTGCCTTGGCGGCGTGCGATGCTAGGGTAGACGAGGCCGTCGAATTGCCGGGCCGATAGGAAGCGGTCGCCGATGGCGTTCGTGATTTTGTAGAGGTGCTCGACGCCCGTGGGCACGTCTGTCGTCATCTGGTCATAGATGAAATCATGCACCGCCTTGACATTCTTTTCGTAGTCGATGCCAACTAGTCGCCAGTTTTCAGTCGCGCCCTGCGGCAATGGCTTGCGCAAGAGCATGGCCATGGTGGGCGTCGCGCGCCAACTGCATTCCAAGACGTATGCCAAGCCCCCAGCAGGCCAGGTGGCCTCCAATGCTGCCGTAGATGCATATTCCGAACCATAGAACATAGGCTGTCCTTCCTGGTTCAGGCGTCCCAACGGAACCTTGCTAGCCTCCGGCGGATACCATAAGTCCGTCCAAGCGGGCGCATCTCCGATGGTCTCCAGGCGCCTTGCACGATAGACCGGCGTTGCGTGAATGGGACCGGCTCCGTACGGGAGGCCCACCATGAGTCGCCCCACCAAGTCGAAGCACAATTCGATCGGCACCCTCGCGGTGTCCAGCTGCAGGATCTGGTCGATGACGGCCCGCACCTCCTTGTAGGGCATCGACGGCAGACCGCTTGTCATGGCTTGCCGAACGGCATGCATTGCTGAAAAGATGCGTTAGACTGTCGCATGGCCCATTCTACCCGACCGAGCGGCTGGTCGGTGACCCTCCGGGGAGCTTGCCTCCGTCTCGCCCGCGACCGGCTCGTGACATCCCCCCGAGAAGGTTTCTCCGTGGAGCGAAGCGGCGCATAGAACGATTAAGCGCCTATCGACTGGTTGGTATGCACTTTGGATGATTTATCGTAGCCCGTCCAGGGGAAGAGACAGTTTCAGCGGTTGGTCGGGCAGGGGGATGAAGCCTGAGCCGAATTGCGTATAGAACTCGGCGGCCCCGTCATTGGTCGCTGCGGGCTACTCCAACAGAGGGACATTGTCGTCCTCCCGGTATCCCATGGCGCGATACCCGACAAGCCGCTTTTCAAACATTCTCGCGAGCATCGGTACCTTGCTATCAACGTAATCGACGATTCGCACTTCGCGTTTGGTGGGGTGCAGTCGGTGCAGGCGTCCCGCGTATTGCACGAGCGTACCTTTCCAGGAGACCGGCAGAGCCAGAAACAGGGTATCGAGTCGAGCATCGTCGAATCCTTCTCCGATGTATCTTCCGGTTGCCAACAAAAGCCGCTCTTCCGCCATCGGAATAGAAGCGAGCTGCGCTTCGACTTCCCGTCGCTCTTTGGCCGTGCGTCCTCCCCGCAGAATGACGATATTGCGGACAAAGTTCTTCAGTCGGTGATGGAGTTGCTCGATGTGCTCTTTGCGTTCCGTCAACAAGATCGGGGACCGGCCTTCTTTCATGGCCTTAAGCACGTCATCGACGATCTGCTCGTTACGTCTTTCATCGGCGACCAGCAGCCCGTAGAGTTCCTGGATGCTTAAGTTGGTTGCTTGCGCGGGAGGGTCAAAGCTGGTATCTCGGAAAACGAGTCGATGATCGAACGGGCGTTGTGCCAACTGGCTTCGCGGATCGGTTTTGAATCGAACGGGGCCGACCTGCATGTGGATGATGGGCTGGTGTCCGTCGCGGCGCAGGGGCGTGGCCGTCAGGCCGACCACATATCGCGCTTTGACCTCGGAAAGCACCCGCTCAAACGAGACCGCCGGCACGTGGTGGCACTCGTCGATGATCACCTGCCCATATTCGGCGACGATGTCGTCCACCGAATCCTTCCGCGAAAGGCTCTGGATCATGGCGACATCGATTTGCCCGGTCAGCTTGCGCTTTCCACCGCCAATCTGGCCGATCGATTTGGCATCGCGGCCAAGAAAGATCGCGATCTGTGATTTCCACTGTTCCAACAGCGGTTGTCTATGTACCAGGATCAGGGTGTTGCACTTTCGCCGGGCAATCAGATAAATGCCCAGGACGGTCTTCCCGAAACCGGGGGCTGCCACGACCACGCCAATGTCGTGTGCGACGATGGCCTGAGTTGCCTGGTGCTGGGCCTCAGTCAATTCACCGAGGAATGTCGCTTCGATCGGCTTGCCACGGTATCTCAGGTCGTCCAACTCGAGGCGGCTTTTGTGTTCCTGCAGGACTTTCTCCACGTCGTCCAAGCACCCGCGTGGCAGGTTGATGTACTCCGCATGATCTTCGGCACAGGAAATCACCCGGGGCGTCAGTACCGTGGACAGCCGGAGATTCTGTTTCTTGTAGAATTCAGGATTCTGAAATGCGGCCAACCGTTTGATCTGATTAAGCAAGGCTGACGGAAGCCCCTCTTTCTCAACATAAAGCCGCTGCGACAAGACAGCTTGGATCTCGCGGGGGATGGGTTCGTTGATTGGGATGTGCTTCGGTTTTCGGGACGGCGATCTCAGCCAAGGGTTGGCGTCAGCGTCAGCGTCATCATCGCCCGCGTCGGCGATCTGAAGTCCTATCACCTGGCCGCGTGTCGTGGCCTCCATAGCGATGCTCTCCACTTTCTCCGCCGGTATCAGTTCCTGCAACGCCAGAAAGCCCCACTGATCCGGAAAGGGCTCGAGCGAATCATCCAGAAACACGGTGTTTCCTTCCTGACGGGGGTGATACTGAAGCGGCAGCGCGATCAGGTTGCCGAAACCACCATTCGGCAGGGTATCCTGGTTCGGGAAAAGCCGGTCATAGGATGTCATGCTCAGCTGGTATCGCCTCGCCATGGTTTCCGTGATCAGATAGCTGCCCATTTTCCTGGCCGCCGCAGCCGCTATCGGACTGCTGAAGAAAAACCAGACATGTGCCCCGTTACCCGAACGGGAACGCTCAATGGCGTAAGGCACACCGATACGCTGACAGGTTGTTGTGAAGGCCAGAACATCTTCCCGCCAAGCCTCCTTGTCGAAATCGGCGGCGAGAAACCAGCACGTCTCGTCCGTGAGCATGGGATAGGCGCCGATGACGTGCCGACCCTGAAGATGATTCAAGATCAAGTCGGCGGTTACCGGCAGAAAGGCTTGATTGGGGCACACCCCACATTTCACCCGAGGCTTCTCGCATACCCCGCGAACCCATTCGTTTGCACAAGCAGGCGAGTATCCCTTTTTGCCGGTCTTTTGGTTTTGCCACAATATGGGATAAACGTCGTCCCGGCCTCGGAAAAGACGGAGAAAAAGCGTTACTTTCTCTGCCGGTGTTAGGTTTTGCGCCGTAGGGATGTGATCTTTATCGGACAGCTTCTTTGTGATTGCAGTCTCGGAATCAGTTCCTTCAAGTTGATTTCGCAGTGATCGGAGTGTTGTCTCCGCATACACTTTTTGTTCCTGGAGGCAGGCAATTTGCTTTTCGACTTCAGCTATTTGCCTGAGGATGCTGTCGCGATCAGACATCTCTATCTCAATCTCAAGGTCATCTCAGAGGTTCAATGCACTTCCCGGATTTCCCAAGGCCCACCCGGCTGCCAATGCTCCAAGAAGGCACGGCCTTGCCTCAATGCTGTTGTTGGTGGCATGAGGAAGTTCTCGAGAATTTGGCAAACCTCGTCGAGCGATGGAGAAGTTGACGTAGATAGCAGCGCGCCTTTGCGAAGAAACGCGTCCCATTGCCGGGTCTTCTGGAAGTCATCGCTAAACTCCGAACCGAGGCTGGATGGTGTTTGCTCGGGTAAAGTGGTTTCGCGACGGGCAAAGGTGTTGTTGATGGCTTCCGACAACGTGGCTCCGTTGAAATCGAATCGGTGAACCATAACCCAAAGGTCATAGAAATCCTTCATCCGGCTGTTTGTCATGCCCAGGTAGACCAGAGCCTGATACTTTTCCGCAACGACGGTTTCACGCGGATAAGCACGCAAGAGCGGCGCCGGGGATCCCAGCAAAGTGGGATATTCAACGCGTTCCGGTTCAGGCGTCACGACATCGCCGAATCCGACGTCGGCCTGAATAGGTATCCGAGCGCCAGCCAGTTCACCGAGTAGCGCCACCCGCATGCCCCCGTATTGCATCACATCGCGAATGCGGTCAACCCGCACGCTGTCGGCGTGCAGCACGAGACCATCATCGGCTACGGCCATGTCGCACAGGGTGCGAAAGGTATCGCGCACGGCGTGTTCACTGCTATCGCCGAATCCGAGAAAATCCACATCTCGGGTCGCACGATATGGCTGGTCGTCCCACAGGGCGAAAAGCATTGCTCCCTTCAAGATGAAGCGATCGCGGTACTCGGACTGGCTCAGTCGGTACAAGAGACGTTCCAGTGCGTAGCGTGTCAGGATCAGTTGAAAATCCTCACCCCGTCGTTTTGCCAGTTGCAGCAACCGGTCGCGTACCGAAACTGCGGTGTTCTTTCTCCGGTTGCTGGTCACGTTGCTATCGATTCCAGATAAGGCCTCATGACGTTATGCACGCGGCAAACCTTGGCGTACGTCCAGAGATCATCCATGGTGCAGCGCCGCGAACGCCAGCTTTCCCTTAGCGCTTCAATGGCAACGTCCAGTCCGATCTTGTTTCGATACTTAAAACAATCCGCTACAGTCTTCGCCGGGTTGAATACGGGGATCGTTACTCCTTCGATCTGATGTTTCTCGACGCCGGCGCCGAGAGCAGTCGAAGAGAAATGGACTATGCGTAGTGGCGGATAGTCCACGAGTGGCCGCCAGGCCTTCTCGCCGATGGCTAGCCACACTTCAAAGGGCGCCTGTGTAGTAAGTTCGTGAAATCGAAGGGCGGAAAGCAGACAAACCACACCTTTGGGCACACGCTTGCAGGCCTCTGCCAGAGAGCGGTGTTCCGAAACCTTGCTTTCTGGCAGTACGTAAAGTCCTCTGCCAATCCGTTGTAGCTTGCCGGCAGCCTGTAGCCGGCTGAGATACGTTCGAGGAATGCCATGGGCATCCAGGTCGCGCGGACGCAGAACACCCGCTTCGCTTACCAGATCCAGAATTTTGTCCGCATGTGTCGTGTGAGTAGCCATTGACAAGGTATGTTACATAACCTAGGGGAATAATAACAAGTCCCAAGGACTAGTAACTCACAGATTCCACTCGCAGACCCCAGCCACGCTGGACCGGGACGACTGCATTCCTGCTTGCTGTTGAGTGCCGGTAGACACGATCTGGACTCGATGCCTTTGTAAGCCATTGAAATGCTGAGAAACACCGAAGGTTCGCAAATCGGCAGGATTGCCGATTTGGACGCCGAAGGCGCCCGCAGGGCGAGGGCCATGGATGGTCCGAGTCAATCCCTCCCTCTCCGCCAATTTTATTTAAAAAACAATAAGATAGACTTTCTTGAAAAACCCTCGGTACGGTTGAACTGTTGAATCTAAAAACCTCAATAAAATCAGCAAGTTAGTTTCTTCTCCATGGCCGGATGTGATCGTTTTTGACAGCCGGTTAGACACGATTTAGGACACGATTTCCAGTCAGTTCCAACGGAAGGCTGCCGAACCATGGATGCAAAGAACTTGATCAAGCCCTATCATCTGTTTCCGAGTCATGAAGCCCCCTGCCTTACCCCCAAGTGATCGCGAAGCCATGCTGCGGCGGGCGATCATTCGCGCCATGCCGGATTACTACTCCTGGCCGGAGAGTGAACGGGAGCGATATCGGCTGAATCTCCCCAAGCGACAGGACTTCTTGATCCGCCAGGCGCTGCTCGGCTCCCTTTTTGGAATCGGGGTGAACACCGAGGCGGAATTGGACGCCGTCCTAAAGGGGTTCGACGATGAACACTATTTGCTGCTGAACAGCACGCTCTTGCAGTTTCAGGGCATTGGCGAAAACAACTTCTATCTGAACGAGTGTCTGGCGGACGGCGTTTCGCTGCTCGATTTTGAGACGCTCGGAGACTATGCCCGGGACGACCATGAGTTCCAGCAGCAGGCGCGGAAAAAGGAGGACCCCGCGTACGAGATCCGGCCTTATCAAGGAGATCTTCACCCGTGCTGGGCGCGGCTGAATATTGACGGCGAATTCCACTACGCCACGCTCGTCTCGCTGGCGAGACACCTGCTGGACACGCTCGACGAGACGGGGTCGGAGCAGATCGAGTCGCTCATCCCGCATCGGTACGTTGAGGGGAAAAACCATGGCAAGCGGGAACCGGGCGGAACGGTATGGGATCTCCGAGTGGAAGCCAGCGGCATGGAATCGCAGTTGGAGGAGCTACGGCATCGGTACTACGAATACCTACGCGCGGCTCATGAACGCCTGCTCGATCAGTTCGATGAACAGGCCACGCAAAGAATCTACATCCAGCGCGAAACACAAGGCCTCGAGCCGCATATCCGCTTCATTTTCTCCGACAAGAGCGCGCTGGATGTGGTGCGATTCCGGCACTTCTTCAGTGACTGTCGGCGTATTGCCGGCGATATCACAGAGCTTGCCGCAGTCATCGAGCAGGAGAAACAGGCGGCAGTGGAATTCCTGCAAACGCAGTACCGGGACATACAGCAGAACTTCGATCCGTCCGTAGTGCCGCTCCGCAAGAAAAGAAAGATCGTGCTGGCGGATGGCGCTTTGGATGATTTATCGTAGTCCGATTGCCTCGCACCCTTGACGATTCCTCTGATCAATCAACCAAGGCAGTGACGGAGTCCGGGGAAAGAAACAGTTTCAGCGGTTGACTGGGGTCGGGGGATGAAGCCGAATTGCCGATAGAACTCGGTGGCCAGGCCATCGGTCCCTGCTGGCTACTCCAGCAGAGGTACATTGTCGATTTCCCGGTATCCCATGGCCCGATGGCCGACAAGCCGTTTTTCGCACATTCTCGCGAGCATCGGTACCTTGCTGTCAACGTAATCGACGATTCGCACTTCGCGTTTGGTAGGGTGCAGTCGATGCAGGCGCGGCCAAATCACCAAAGGTGTCAGTCAACGAGTTTCTTTTTCGTCAGCGTGTCCAGCACACCCAAGAGCCGTCGCTTGGCCTTGTGCTCTCTGCGCAACCGGTCGAGCAGTGCGCACCAGTCATCCAGGCGGCGGACCTGGGTGTAGACCTTTTCCATGAGCCGCAGATAGACGGCCGCTTCTTCATAGGCCTTTGGTTTAACCTGACCGATCAGGCCCTCGACGATTTGTAGCCAGATGCCGAGAGCGAGGTCGGGGTGGGTATGGGCCACGGCCCGCGCCACTGTCTTGTCTGTCTCGCAGCCCCACCGTTTCGTTTTGCACAGACGCTGGTAGAGGTCGACCACGTCATCAAAACGCTTTTCCATGATGGCGATGTCGATGAGCGTGGTGAGGTCCGGAAACCGCGGGTGGCCGCCTTGATTTGTTGGCGGTTCGACCTCTGGAGAGGGCAGCGGCCAGTCGCTACCCTTGCCCTTGGGTCTGCTGGCGGTCGGACGCTGGCCGGTCTCGAGATAATGAAGGGTTGCGATCCGCACGGCCGGCCAGCATTTTGCCTTCTCGGTCGCCTTGTTCAGTTCGCGGTAACTCGTACTTGATGGATGGGCAAAGAAGTCTTGTGCGCGATAGGCTGCCACCAGGCCGTGTCGCCTTTGCTTCTGCGCCATTGTCCGCAAACGCTCTTGCAGGGCCGACGCGATACCGGGTGCATCGACTGCGGTTCGCTTATAGCCTTGGATGCACCAGTGGCGGGCCCGATCCCGCTCGCCGACCGCCAGCAGCGCGTCGACCAGCCTCTCGTAGCAGCGGCACGCATCGGCTTCCGCTTCGAGCAGTGGAACGGCCCGCTCCTTCCATCCGGCACGACCATAGGCATCGAGTAGCTCGTTCAGAAGCCTGTCACGGCGATAAGTTGCAGAAAAGTTGGCGGTACGTGGTTTGGGCATGGCCTGAAGACGGGTCTCCAGAGTTCCCGCCACCTCTCGCCAGTGGGCCTGGGTGTAGGCACGTCGATTCAGCAGCTTTTCGGCGGAATCCAGCAGCGAAAACTCATCCTCCAGCATGCGGTTGATCGCCCACAGCAGTTGCTCAGGCGGCGCCAGGGAGGACCGCGGTAGCGCCGCGATCACTGTTTCCAGGCACGAGGCGATGGCCATGGCGGTTTCCCCCTCGTCATCGGACTGTTCGACCTGCGCGTTGCCCTTGTTCCAGAGTTCCGCCCCAAGTTGCAGAACCGCATCGGCATAACCTTGGTCGGCCAGGGCCCGTAGCTGTTCTTCAACGCGCGAGTAATCAGGCACACTACCTTCGCCGCGCCAGTGTTTGTACCAGGCAGGCTCGGCGGTGAGTTCCCGGATCTCTGATCGCAACGCGCGTACGAATTTATCGAACTGGCCGCCGGCAAGCTGTTCGGACTCGATGATGTGCCGCCCGACGTCCGGGAACCGGCCGCTCAGAACGATCACCAGGTCAAGCAGTTCGTCCCGACTTTTATCGCCAAGAATTTTCCCGACCTTGGCCAGTGCCTTTGTTCCCCGTGGTGTGGCGGCGTGTCCCGGTTCATCGTCCTCCCACTCGTCGTCTTCGTCCGAGTCACCGAACAATGCCTGGCTGAGAGCGCTGTCCTCATTGAGTATGGGGATCGCCTCCATTTTCTTCACGTATTGCGCGGCCGCCAGAATCACCGCCACCGCATGCTTGCACGGCCCCCAATCATAGGGGCACGTGCAGAAGTGCTCGAATTCACCTTCTCCGTCCATACGGACAGAAGTGGCATACCGTTCGCTGCCGGTGACCCATGCGACAAGGATGTTGTCTTGAGTGCGGGAAAGCTCGTCGACCTGCTTCACATAGCCCTTGCCCCGATTGAGAATTTTCCCGCCAGCCCAATCGTGCAAGTCATCGAAGGACAGTTTGAGCAGAATCGTATTGATGAATTTCACTTTCTACTCTTTGACCGCGGCGGCGATCCGGCCAATGGATATGAACATCGCGACGGGCTCGGGTCGATCGCCAAGAGCGCCACTGGTCAGGTCGATCGGAGTGAAGCCCAAGGAGGAATAAAATGTGACCGCATCGGGTTTGGCATCCACGACAACACCGATACAACCGAGGCGATCCCGCATTTCCAGAGCGAGTGTCAGCATCGCACGCAGAAGCAGCCTGCCGATCCCATGTCCTTGGAAGTGCTCGTCCACTGCCAGTCGGGCTAGGCGCAGGATGGGTAGAGGGTAAGCGGGGAGGCGTCGACGCAGAGTTTTCGCCGGCTTCTCCGCGACCACCTCCCCACTGGAGACAGTGACAAACCCTACGATCCGGTCCCCTTGAACGGCCACATAGGTTGTACCAATGTGGTGTCGAAACTGATTTTGGCCGGCGTAGCGCTGGAAGAAGCGATCGAGGTCGATATTGCCACTGCGAAATCCGGTTCGATCGTCCCGAGGTTCCAGCCGCCGAACGCGAACTTCAAGCTTCGCGTTGCTCACGGAACAGTGCTTTCAGAGCTTTAGTAGGCTGGTCTTCCCGGGTGATGCGGTCGGCGATCTCAGTCATTGCTTCATTGGTCAGCACCAGCCGGGAGGGAATAATCAAATCCTCCGGGATCTCGCGCAATGCCTGAAGGTGGTGTTGCAGCGCTTCTTCGATCAACCAGGCCTTTTTCACACCGCGGCGCTTCACATACGCTTCGACCTCGGCCTTGGTCTCTTCAGAAATAAAGGCGGAAACTTGTGTCGTTGTTGACATGACAGACGAACCTATACAGTTTTGTAGAATTATGTAGAGAATAACATGATTTCATGAAATAGCCAAATTTCGGATATTTTTGGGTATCTGTTAGACACGATCTGGACACGGTGCCTTTGCAAGCCTTTGAAATAGAAAGAAACACCGAGGGTTCGAATCCCTCCCTCTCCGCCATATTTTTCAATAAAAACAAATAGTTACGCGCCATTTTGAGCCATCGCTTAAATCCCTCGGTTCGGTCAGATTTGCTGGCTCAATTCAAGCAGTTAGCTGCATGATCGATGCAGTTTCGGCTTCAGGGGCAGGCATCGAGATAGCCACGATTTTAGACACGATTTCGGAGACTCTTTCGTAAGAGTCACTCCGCCATGGTCTCTCCGAGTCTGCAAGGGTGGCATGTCTGGCAAAAAGATGTTACTAATCCTCGGAGTGTAGAGTCTACACATCGAGTATTTGTATCAATGAAGAAAAGGCGCACGCAGCGTGAACTGGCCCAGGGCCTTCTCAGGAAACGGGGAATCCTGCGCCTGATGGAGCTGCGCGAAGCGGGTGTCACCGCCGTGACGATGAGTCGCATGGAGCGGGCGGGGGAGGTCATCCGCCTGTCGCGCGGGGTCTATCAGCTGCCCGACGCCCCGCTGGACCCGAACCACAATCTCGCAGAGGCCGCCAAGCGGGTGCCAAAGGGGGTCGTCTGTCTCGTCTCGGCACTGGCGTTTCATGGTCTGACGGATCAACTGCCTGCCAAAGTCTGGATGGCGATCGGGGCGAGGGGCTGGGCACCGCAGCGCGGCGGCACACCCATTCGCATCGTCCGCTTCGCAGACAGCCTGCTGGAGGAGGGCATTGAGACCCACGTCATCGAAGGGGTTGCGGTCAGAATCTTCGGCGCGGCAAGGACGGTGGCGGATTGCTTCCGGCATCGCGGCAAGATCGGTCTCTCCGTCGCAATCGAAGGGCTTCAGGAAGCGTTGAGGCAGCGCCAGGCAACCCCGGCGGAAATCGCTCGCCAGGCTGAAAAGGGCGGGGTTTCGACGGTAATCAGGCCGTATCTCGAGGCGCTGACCGCCAATGCCTAAAGAGATCCGGAATATCGGCGCCTCCGTCCGAGCGCGCCTGCAGAATCTCGCCCGGGAAACGGGCCAGAGCTTCGAACTGATACTCACCCGCTACACGCTCGAACGGCTCCTCTACCGGCTCAGCACGTCTGCATTCTCCGAGCAATTCGTGCTCAAGGGTGCGATGCTGCTGGCGAGTTGGTTTGAGCATCCGCACCGCGCAACGCGCGATCTTGACTTGCTCGGATTTGGTGATCCAAACCCGGACGCGATGATCGCAGCGTTCCGGGAAATTCTCGCAGTAAACGTCGCTGATGGTGTCGAGTTCGATTTGGGTGCGCTTCGGGTCGACCAGATCCGGGAGGAACTCGAGTACGGTGGACTACGGTTGCGTACGACAGCGTCGATCAGTGGCGCCCGTATCGCCGTGACAGTCGACGTCGGATTCGGAGATGCTCTGGAACCGGGCGCCGAGGTCATCGACTATCCGTCCATGCTCGATCTTCCAACACCACGCCTGCGGGCGTATGCCCGAGAGACGGTGATTGCAGAGAAGTTCCAGGCCATGGTCACTTTGGGGCGCGCGAACAGCCGAATGAAGGACTTCTACGACGTCTGGCTCCTCAGTCGGTCGTTTCCTTTCGACGACGATCGGTTGGCGCGTGCAATCGCCGCGACCTTTGAACGACGCAGGACGGCGGTCCCGGCGGAGCTGCCAGATGCCCTCGGACAAGGGTTCGCTGAAGATGAGCAGAAGCAACGACAGTGGAGCGCCTTTCTGGAAACCGTGGGACTGGAAGCCGGCAGTCTCGCCGATGTGATCGCGGATGTCGCTGGATTCATCATGCCTTACGCAATGGCCGCAGCGGAGATCGGCGGGAGCCGCTAATTTCGTGGCGCGGGAGTTACCGGGGATGATGCAAAGGCGAGGATCACTGTTTTCTGCCCGTAAGACACGATCTGGACACGGTGCCTTTGTAAGCTATTGAAATACAAAGCAACACCGAAGATTCGAATCCCTCCCTCTCCGCCATTTCTTTAATAAAAACAAAGAGTAAAAAGCCTTCCCAAACCCTCGGTACGGTACGTACCTGCTGTGCCAGTTGCCACGAAATCAATAGCTTATGGTCCAGCGATGGCGCCTGATCTGCGCCGATCTGGAAATCGTGGGCCAATGTACCCCAAACCACCCCAACGTTGTCGGTGACCCCGTAGGACTCATTCCGGCAAAGGTTCTGGCCACTCTGGATTCCTAGTCCAATTAGGCCCGAGAAGTGCCGAGCCTGGAGCTTGCCTGCCGGATCGAATGCGTTGTAATATAATGCATGCATTGAATGCGTATGGAGGCTGTGAAGATGGCGATGTTGACGGTTCGCAATTTACCGGCTGAGGTGCATCGGGCGTTGCGCGTGCGGGCTGCCCGGCATGGCCATAGCATGGAAGCCGAGGTTCGCGAGATCCTGGAGGCGACGGTGGCACCAGAAGGACGCGTGAAGCTGGGATCTCTGTTGGCTGACATCGGCCGCCGCGCCAAACTTACCGATGAAGAGTTCGAGGTCTTCGAGCAAGTGCGTGACAAGAGTTCCACCCGTCCGGTGAGCTTCGAATGATCCTATTGGATACGAACGTCATTTCAGAGCCACTGCGCCATGCACCCGAGGCTGGAGTGGTCGAATGGATCGACGCTCAGTCGTTGGAAACGCTTTACCTTTCTGCCATTACGGTTGCAGAGTTGCGTGCCGGCGTTGCGTTGCTGCCATCAGGCAAGCGTCGGACTGGATTGTATGAAAGCCTGGAAAAGCGTGTGCTCCCTCTGTTCGCCGGGCGCGTAATGCCGTTCGACCTCACCTGTACACAAGCCTATGCAAAGCTGATGGCCAATGCTCGTGCAGCTGGTCTGGCAATTGCTGCGGCCGACGGATATATAGCTGCCATCGCCGCCGCCAATGGCTTTGCTGTGGCCACACGCGACACTAGTCCATTCGAAGCTGCCGGTGTATCAGTGATCAACCCGTGGGTGGAGTAGAGCCTGGGCGGATAGGACGAATTAAGCAGATGTTACGCATATCAAGCGAGTATCGCTAACGGATTCCTGCGGGTCTGGCGGTTCTCTGAGGGTCCGGAATTTGTCCGGCTTGTGGCTGAACCCGTGGTCCGGGGGGCTGTGGTGACTACTGATTCTTATATTCCCGGTTGCTGGTCGAACGCTGCCCTGGGATTACCACCCATGGAGGCTAAGTGAGATGCAGTGCTTCTTTGGAATCCGGCGGCCCGCGCGGGGGGCTGGTCAGGGCCTCACGGCGCTGCACATGACCAAGAATTTTCGTAATCAGCGGCGGATCCTCGATGGCGGCGATGACCCGGAGCTTGCCGCCGCATTCCGGGCAGGTTTCGATGTCGATGGCGAATACCCGCCTGAGGCGCTGCGCCCAGCTCATCGGCGCCACTGGCTGGTCAGCATCCACTTTGCCCCGCCCGCGCCGTGGCACGATCCGAGCCCGGTGCTTGAAGTTCGGGGCGAACACCCCATGGAAACGCGTGAGATTGAGTTTGGGGCGCGGGACCAGCGCAGCGAGTCTTGCCATGAAATCCAGCGGCTCCAGGATGACGTGGGTTGACCCATCCCGGAACGGCTGTTTGTAGCGGTACACGACCCGGCCCCGGGCATCGACAGAGAACCGCTTGGTGGCATGGGCGGCCGGGTGATGTACCGGCACAGGCGTTCCAGGCGCGATCACGCGCTAGTCGGCACACGGGCAAGGCTTCTTGCGCTGCGCGCAAACCACCATGCCCGCTTAGCCGGCGCTGCCAGGCCTCGCACACGGTGGCGGCGTGCAGGGAAAAGCCCGACCTGCGGGTCAGCAACGGGTTGTTACGCGTTTCCTCCAGCGGTGGCACGCTGTACAGGGTGAGCGCTTTGCGCCCGGCGTGGGGTCCGATGGCGATGCGGTAGGCAATGGAAGCCGCTTGCAGGTGATCGAGGCTGGAGCCGGGTTCCAGGTCCAGGTGGGGGAGCTGCGGGTCGGCGATCAGCAGGCCGCGGCGTTCCAGCACCCGTACGATGCGGCGGGCGAGGGTATCGAGCAGGTGATTGAGTTCCTCACCGGTGGGCCGGCGGGCGCGGTGAAAGATGGCCCGCTTGCCGCGAAAAGTATAGGCGCCGTCCAGGAACAGCATGTGCAGGTGGATGTTGAGGTTGAGCGCCGAGCCGAAACGCTGGATCAGGGTGACCGCCGGAGCGCTCGATCTCCTGCACGAATCGCGGGTAATACTCAGCAACGATGGCATAGAGCGCCGTCTGTTCCGGCCGATGCCGGCGGTAGGCAGGCGCGACGGCGATCGGAGACGGAGCAGGCACGGGACATGAATGGTTGGCTCAATTCCGTCATGCTTCGGTAGGTTCTGATGCTTGTCTGCGGCAAATCTCCCTGAATCCGCGTCAGAGATCGCTGCAACGTCGCATGTTGCGCCGTCGACTCGGGAGAGAGAAGCGTTCGAATTAGACACGATCTGGACACGGTGCCTTTATAAGCTCCCTCTCCGCCATTTCTTTAATTAAAACAATAACATATAATTCCAAAGAAACCCTCGGTGCGGGTCACGCGCTTTGTGTGATTTGATTTGTAATCAGTGGCTTGCAAATCGACAGCATCGGTATCACAGCAAAAATCGAGAAATCGTGGCCTAACATAACCCATCCAACCCCAAGCTTGGATGTGTCTGGCTTCATATGAAAATATCCGCTGTTCTCGCGGAAATTCTGGTATGATCCTCGGATCTTCAGAGAGGTGTATTGAAAAATCCGCTACTTGAACGGATATTTGCATATGATTCCCGATCGGCGCTCCGCTTTCTCCTCCTTTGTAACGCGGCTCCTCTCGCATGGACAGGTCGTGTTCACCCGCGCGCAGGCGCAGGAGGCCCTCGGAATCAGCCAGGGCGCTGTGCTGGATGCGGCTGAGAAGCTACAAAAGCGCGGGCATTTGATCAGCCCGCGCCGCGGCTTTTACGTCATCGTCCCGCCACAGTATCTCGCCTGGGGCGCGCCGCCGCCATCCTGGTATATCGATGCCCTCATGCGCCATGAGGGGCGACCTTACTATGTCGGGTTGCTGAAGGCCGCCGAATTGCACGGCGCGACCCATCAGGCCGTCATGGAGTTTCAGGTTGTGACGGACAAGCAGCTGCGCCGGATCAGAGCCGGGCGAGCTGCGCTTGCATTTTATTACCGCAAGGATATGGACGCCGTTGCGGCGGGCATCGAGGATCACAAGACGGACACGGGACGCATGAAGATTTCTTGCGTCGAACTGACGATGCTCGACCTGTTACGGTACCCGCATGCCGGCGGTGGTCTCGATCACATCGTCACCGTTCTCTCCGACCTCGCGGAACGGGTTGATGCCAAGAAACTCGCTACGTTATCCGGCGCTTTCGAACGTTCGGTCGCGCAGCGGCTCGGCCATTTGCTCTGCCGGCTCGGCTACGAGGAGAGTACAAACACACTCCATGACGTCGTGCTGCAGGGTCCCGACCTGCCGTGGGTCGAGCTCGAACCTGCGCAGGCCGGTGCCGCCGTTCGTTCACTGCCGCCCGTAGAGCGCGACGAACGCTGGCGCGTCACGGTGCGGCGTGTTGTGAAGCTGGACGCATGATTCCGGCGATGAATATCATCGCCTGGGGCCACGTCGCGCCGTGGGTCGAGCAGCGGCAGATCGAGCAGGACCTCATTATCAGTCGCGCGCTCGTCGAGCTTTTCAGCGATGATTTCCTGAGGGGACAGCTGCGCTTTCGGGGCGGTACGGCGCTCAACAAACTGCACTTTCCCGCGCCGTTGCGTTATTCCGAAGACATCGATCTGGTCAGGACGACGCACGGTGGCATCGGCCCGATCCTCGACCGTATCCGCGAAGTGCTCGAACCGTGGCTCGGGCGCGCGGCCTTCGATCAGACTCCGGTTGCACCCAAGCTGCATTTCCGCGCGGACGCCGAGGACGGTGGTCCGCCGCTGCGGCTCAAGGTCGAGATCAATACGCGCGAGATCGAGGCCTACGACACGCCGCAGAACATCCGCTACACCGTCGATAACCCTTGGTTCAGGAGGCGTGCTGATATTCCGACCTATTCGCGCGAGGAAATGCTTGCTACGAAGCTACGTGCTCTGTTGCAACGCGATCAAGGGCGTGACCTTCTCGACCTATCACATGCGCTCGGGGTGTTCGAGAAGCTGGATACGGCGCGTGTCGCTACGATCTTCGCGCTCTATCTGGCGGCACAGGACCTCGTGATCTCACGGGCGCAGGCCGAGGAGCGGATGTTCGCCAAGCTCGCCAATCCTGGCTTTCTCGCGGACATCCGGCCACTGATTACGCCCGATGAGACCGACCGCCTGAGCGATGAAGCCTTGAAGTCCGAGTTTGCTGCTGTGCTCTCGTCCTTTATCGCGCACATTCCCGGGCACCCGTGGGCACGCACAGCGGAGATGAGCGAACGTTACGGCGTTGTTCTGTGATGCGCTGGGCGACTAGAAGGAAGGATAAAGGGCCACGTTGAGGGATTTTGAAATTATCCGACGCTGGGATTACTGACGAGCCAACTCTAAATTCGCTGCAACGCTAAATAATTTGCCGTCGAATCGGGAGATGAATGCGTTCCAATTAGACACGATCTGGACACGGTGCCTTTGCAAGCCTTTGAAATAGAAAGTAACACTGAAGGTTCGAATCCCTCCCTCTCCGCCAAATAATAAAAACCGCCGTGAGGCGGTTTTTTCGTATTTAACCAAGCACAAATTTGGTCGCACCTGCGCCTGAAATTCATTTATCATGATACCCGTCGGGCGCAGCGCGCTTCAGATGACAACTTTTAATAAGAGCCCAAGAAACCGACATATGCCCCTTTTCCGCACCACAGGTTACAAGTCCAAATCCCTGGTGTCAGATATTGCGCTGGGGATTTTTGACGGCATCGACAATGGCCTTTGGTGCTATGCCTTCGCCGCGATCATCTTCGCCGGCGCGCTGTCGAGCTACATGCCCTTGCTGGTGGTGATCATGCTTTCGGGATGGGCCATCCTGGGCGCCTACATCGCCACCACTTCCGAAGCGCCGGTTCACGTCATCCACATCGATGAGCAGGGCACGGTCATCCTCTCGACCATTGGCGTCATCCTGGTGGCGCACCTGGCGGACACGGATACGGCCATCAGCGTCGGCGCGTCCACGATGCTGGCGGTCATCTCCGTGACCACGCTGACCGTGGCTTTGGGCCTGTTCCTGGTAGGGCATTATCACCTCACCCGTCTGCTGGAGTTACTGCCTTATCCCGTCATCTGCGGCTTCATGGCCGGTGTCGGCTGGCTGCTGTTGCAAGCGGCTGTGAGCGTGTCAGTCGGCAGTCCGATCTCGCTGGCATTGGTTCACGCCTTGCAGCAACCGGAGAATATATTTCGCCTGGGCGTTGCCCTGGTTGGCGGCGCTTTTCTGATGTTGGCGGCGAACCGCAGCAAGAAGGCCTGGGCCTTGCCGGCGGCAGCGGTCACGATTCTGGTGATTTTCTACATCACCGCCAGTGCGCTGGGATACTCAAAGGCCGAGCTGGTGGCGCAAAACTGGCTGTTTGACATTCGCACGGAAACGGGCGGCGCGCTGAACCTGCTGGGCAATCTGTCGTTCAGTCAGATTGATAGGGATTTTGTTTTCTCTGTAGTGCCGCAGATCATGACGATCGTATTTCTGTCGCTGCTTTCGGCCTCCATGTCCCTGACCGCCGTGCTGGCGGCGAGCCAGCAGGACATGGATACCGCCAGCGAAATGCAGAACCTCGGCCGGGGCAACGTTTTGCTGGGCCTGATGGCCTGTCCCGCGGGCAATACTGATGTTTCGGCCACCGTGCTCTATACCGAATTCGGCGCTTCCAGCCGCTGGATGCCGCTGACGACCAGCACCGTGTGTATCGGTATCGCGATGATGGGCACCTTGCTGATTAGCTGGATGCCGACGGTGCTGGTCGGTTCGGTGATTTTCCTGTTCGCTTTCCAGATGCTGTACCACTGGATGTACGAAAACGTGCGCGGCTTCCAGCCGATCGACTACGCCATCGTCATCATCATCGTGGGCACGGTCATCTTTGTCGGCTTCATGTCCGGAATCGTGTCCGGCGTGATGCTGGCCCTGCTGCTGTTCGTGATGCGCTACAGCATGATCAGTGCGGTGCACGGCCAATATTCCCTGGCTACCTACCGCAGCTCGGTAGAACGGGCGCCATCGAGCAACCTGGTGCTGGACGAGCACGGTGGACAGGCCCTGGTGTATACGCTGCGTGGCTTTTTGTTTTTTGGCACGGCCAATGCCATCCTGGATACCATTCGCGACGATTCCGGCATCAAACAGGGTAATTTCAAATTGATTCTGCTGGATTTGAAGCGGGTGACCGGCATCGATATTTCGGCGTTGAATACCTTCGTGCAAATCAAACGGATTTGTGAATCCTCCGGCGTGAAACTGCTGTACTCAGGCATCCCGGCCGGCACCGAACAGAACATCCTGATGCTGGAAGCGGTGAGCCTGGAGCAGGGCAGTCCGCTGTTTTTCAAGGGCGCCGATTATGCAGTCGAGTACATGGAAAACGTCATCCTGCAGGAACATGAACCCGCCGGCGACAACAAGTCTATTACCGAATACCTCAACGAACTGTTTCAGGATGAAGAAAAAGTGCAGACCCTGCAGCAGGCGATGGAGCGGGTCGAGTTTCAAATGGGCCAGACCCTGTTTCACCAGGGTGATGAGGACAATGGCCTGTACATGCTCGAAAGCGGTTCGATGACGGCACTGATCGGCACCCAGACCAACGGCATGCGGCGGGTGAAGAAGTTCAACGCCGGTTCGGTGATCGGCGAAATGTCCAGCTACACCCAGGACCGCAAGCGCACCGCCACCATCATCGCCAACGAGTTGTCGGTGTTGTATTACCTGTCCGCGGAAAAAATCGACCGTTTCGACAAGGAAAACGCCAAACTGGCCTCGTCCATCCATGAACTGGTGGCGCGTACGCTCGGCACGCGGATTTCCTACATGAACCGGCGCTTGATCCAAGAGCTCCGTTAGCCGGCCACCGTTCAACATGGCCAGCCTGTTTTTCTTCCTGCTGTTGTTTGCGCTCCCGGCGCAGGCCTCCAGTGGCGAAATGCCCTCGCTGGTGCACGATATCGGCATCAGTTTGCTGTCGGCCGGCGCGCTGGGCGTCATCTTCACCAAATTGAGAATCCCCAGCATCGCGGCTTTTCTGCTGGCCGGCATCATCATCGGACCGATCGGCCTGAAGCTCGTGACCGACGCGGAAAACATCGACACCATCGCCCAACTGGGCTTTATTTTCCTGCTGTTTCTGATTGGCCTCGAAATCGACTTCAAACGCATACTCAGCAGCGGCAAGGCCATCATCATTTCCGGCCTGTTGCAGTACCCGCTGACCATCCTGTTCGGCATCCTCGCGGTCAAATTGATGCTGCTGGCTGGGTATTGGCGGGGCTTTGCTGGCCGACAGCCCGTATGCGGCAATTTACATCGGCGTCATCATTGCCGGTTCATCCACGCTGCTGGTGGTGAAGCTGTTCCAGGAGCATTTCGAGCTGGACACGGAGCCCGGCCGGCTGGCGCTGGGCATCCTGATTTTCCAGGACATCTGGGTCATCGTCGCCATCATCATCCAGCCCAATATGCAAAACCCCGAGCTGGGCCTGATCGCAATGTCGTTTCTCGGCATCTTGCTGCTCAGCCTGTTTACCGTGGTGATGTCCATTGCGCTGGTGGGGCGCGCCTTTGCCTGGATTGCCAAGTCGCCGGAGCTGACTTTGCTGGGCGCCTTGTCCTGGTGTTTCGTCGTGATTTTTGTCGGCGTCAACCTGGATCACTTGATGGACCTGGTCTATGGCCGCAACTACCACATGGCGGTCGGCTCGGGTATGGCGGCGCTGATCGCCGGCGCCAGCATCGCCAACCTGCCATCGAGCACCGAAATCATCACCAAGGTAGCGACGGTGAAGGATTTCTTCATCACCCTGTTCTTCGTGGCGCTGGGTATCAACATCCCGGCGCCGGAAGGCCTGGATGTGCTGATCCTGGCGCTGGCGCTGGCGGCGGTGGCAGTGCTCGCGCGCCAGTTCGTGTTTTTTCCGCTGCTGTATTTTTGCAATGTCGACCAGCGCAATGCCGAGGTCACGTCCATTCGTCTGGCGCAAATTTCCGAGTTTGGCCTGGTCATCGCCTTTCTCGGTGTCAAGCTGGCGCACTTGAGTCCCGCTTTTACCAGTGCGGTGATTTTTGCGTTTGTGATCACCGCCCTGGCCACGCCCCTGCTGTATGGCAAGGCCTACGAAGTGCACGCCTGGATCCGGCCGCTGCTGGAAAGGTTGGGGTTCAAGGCGCCACCGGAATTGCTAATGGAAAAGGCCAGCGAATACAAACTGGCGCTGCTGGGCTTTCATCGCGATGCCTCCTCATTGCTTTACAACCTGCAGCAGAGTAACCCGGAGTTGGTGCACGAAACGCTGGTGGTCGACTTTAACGTCGCGCTGCACGATGCCATTGCCGCGACTGGCGCCGCCGTTCATTACGGTGACCTGTCCAATTTCCAGACGCTGCATCACATCGGGCTCAACAACGCCAGGATCGTGGTCTGCACCATTCCGGATGATTTGCTGCGCGGCATCAGCAACCGCTCCCTGGTGCGGGTGGCGCGGAACCTGAATCCGACCGCCGTGATCATTGCCAATGCCATCAGCCTGGACCAGATCGGGCCGATATACCAGGCCGGCGCCAACTACGTTTATCTTTCGCGATTTGAGACTGCGCATGCTTTGGAAGAGGCGGTGCATGAAGCCTTGCAGGACCGCATCGATGTCCACCGCGACAAAAGCGCGCAAAAACACCGGTACTCGCAAGAACGGCGCGAAGTACTGAAATAGGGCAACACGGCCGGCGTTACCAACTTTTTAGCCTTTGCCCGGTAATTAATTGACTATGCTCAGCTCAAGGGAAGCCCTATGACCTTGCTGGTCCAGATCACTGACACGCATATCGAGGCACCCGGCAAGTTGCTGTATGACACGCTGGATACCGCCCGCCATTTGCAGGAATCGGTGCACGAAATCAATGCGATGAAGCCGCAACCGGACCTGGTCATGGTCACCGGTGACCTGGTGGAGCATCCCAGCGAAGCCAGTTATGAGCACTTCGCTGCCCTGGTCGGGCCGGTGCGGGCGCCGGTGTACCTGTTGCCGGGCAACCACGACGACCCCCAGGTGATGCTGGAGATGTTCGGCGACACCCCGCTGTTCCCGGCCACCCACGCCACCTTGCAATACGTGATCGATGATTTCTCCGTGCGCATCCTGGTGCTGAACAGCCATTACCAGGGCAGCGAGTTGCCGGACTTTGGCGCCCACCGGCTGCAGTGGCTGGAGGAAACCCTGGCGGAATCGGACCGGCCGACGCTGATCGCCATCCACCATCCGCCGATGATAACCGGCATCGGCTTTATCGACATGGTGGGTCCGCATTGGTTTGCCGGTATGCGCGATGCCATCAAGCAGAACCCACAGGTGGCGTTGGTCATTTGCGGCCATGGACATACCGACCTGGTCGGCCGCATCGGCACGGTGCCGGTGTATATGGCGGGCAGCACCGCGCATCAACTGATCGCCGACCGGGCGCAGGACCAGGCCCCGGCCTTCGACACCCGGCGGGCGCCGCCGGTGTTGCATCACTGGCTGGGTGAGAGCTTTGTCAGCGGCAGCGACGCCTGGCCTGAGTGGGTATCGGAAAAACGTATCGACATGGAATCCGGACTGGAATGGGATGTCCTCAAAGACCGGATGCGTGGCTCAATGTTATAGTGCCAGTCCCTGAAGCGGACTGACATAGCATGCCGAAAAGCAGTACCCCAAGCGGTCAGGTGACCTGAGTGAAGCGTTACCTGATACGCGCTGTTTTTGGACTTCTTCTCACTGCAATCCTGATTTCTCATGTTGCCGGTGCGCTGTCCATTCCCTACATGGACGCCATCGAAAACCTGTTGTACGACACACGCGTGCGCCTGACCGCGCCGCGCGGCAAGGATGAGCGCATCGTCATCGTCGCCATCGATGAGGCCAGTCTGCGAGCGGAAGGGCACTGGCCGTGGACGCGGGACAAGCTGGCCCTGCTGGTGAAACAGTTGTTCAGCTATGGCGTTGCCGTGGTTGGATTTGACATTACCTTCATTGAACGGGATGAAAGCGCGGACGTGGATACGCTGCGCAAGCTGGCCTCGGGCAAACAGGACCAGGCCTTCCGCGAGCGGCTCGATGAGTTGCAACCCGAACTCGATCGTGACCGAAAGTTTGCCGAGGCGCTGGCCACCGGGCCAACGGTTATGGGTTATTACTTCGATACCAACCCCAAAACCGCTTTTGAAACCGGCGAACTGCCGATGCCGGCATTTGATTTTGACAAATCCATGGCCAGTTACATCTTTTTGCCGCACGCCTATGGTTTCAGCTCCGGCCTGCCGGAACTGATGGAAAGTGCCACCAGCGGTGGATTCCTCGACAATCCCCTGATCGACTCGGACGGCATTGTGCGCCGCGCACCGCTGTTACAAGAATTCAAGTTGAGTGCCTACGAATCCCTGTCGATGGCCGTGGCCGCAACCTATTTCAATGACATCACACTGCCGGTTTTCGTCGATGCAACCACCTGGATGGGTGACTACCCGCCGCTGGAAGGGCTGGAGTTGGCCGGGCGGCCCATTCCGATCGATCCGCAGGGCGCCGTGCTGGTGCCGTACCGTGGTCCGCGCGGCAGTTTTCCCTATGTCTCGGCCACCGAGGTCATGAAGGGCACATTAGAAGACCCGGAAAAACTCAAAGGCGTCATCGTGCTGGTTGGCGCCACCGCGCCCGGTCTGGAAGACCTCAGATCAACGCCCTTCGGCTCGGTTTATCCCGGGGTCGAGGTGCATGCCAACGTGATCAGCGGCATCCTCGACAGCAGCTTCCGTTGGCAACCGGCCTATACCGCGGCAGCGGAAATGATCACGGTTTCCGCCTTCGGGCTGCTCGGTTCACTGGTGTTGCCGCTGCTGTCGCCCGTTGTCGCCTCATTGGCATTCATCACCCTGTTGCTGGCGGCCCTGGCAGTCAACCTGTACATGTGGAGCGTCGAATTCAACGTGCTGCCGCTGGCGGTAACGCTGTTTACCCTGATCGGCATTTACACCTTGAACATGGTATTCGGTTACCTGTTCGAAACCCGCAGCCGTTCGCACATGGACAACCTGTTTGGACAGTATGTGCCACCCGACCTGGTGAAGGAGATGAGCCGCGACCCTGAGCATTACTCGCTGAAAAGCGAGAAGCTGGAGCTGAGCGTGTTGTTTACCGACATTCGCGGATTTACCACCATTTCCGAGCGTCTGGACGCGAGCGAACTGTCGGAGTTGATGGACCAGTACCTGACGCCGATGACACGCATCGTGCATGAATCCAAAGGCACCATCGACAAATACATCGGCGATGCCGTCATGGCCTTCTGGGGCGCGCCGCTGCACGACACCCACCACGCTGCCCGCGCGGTGGCCGCCGGGCTGGAGATGCTGACGGCCCTGGACAAGCTGAACGTCCAGTTCCAGAAGAAAGGCTGGCCGGAAATACGCATTGGCGTTGGTATCAATACCGGCCCCATGAGTGTCGGCAACATGGGCTCGCAGTTCCGCCGCGCTTATACCGTGCTGGGTGATGCGGTCAACCTGGGCTCGCGCCTGGAGGGCATTACCAAGCAGTATGGCGTTGCTTTTATCGTCAGTGAAACCACCGCGGCGCAAGCGCCGGAGTTTTTTTACCGTGAACTGGACCGGGTGCGGGTGAAAGGCAAAGCCGAGCCGGTGACGATTCTTGAACCCCTCGGCCTGCGCGATCAACTGTCGACGCAAACCATCGAAGATACCAAGCTGTTCCACAATGCCTTGCGGCTGTATCGCGAGCAGCAATGGGACGCAGCGGAGAAGGTGCTTAAGGAATTGCAGTCGGTGGAGCCCGAAGCCTATCTCTTCAGGCTGTACCTCGAGCGCATAGCTTTGTTTCGCAAGGAACCGCCTGACGCGGATTGGGATGGCGTTTTCACCTACATGACCAAATAGCAGGTGAGCGATATTGCCGGATTGATTCTTTTGACAGAATTTATGCTATTATTAATCACTTACTGGTGGAACGCTTCTCTCCACCAAATATGGGGTGTAGCCAAACCATCGGCAACTTATTCGTCACACACGCCCACGGAAGTAAACCACAGACACCAGGGATTGGATGAGCGACAGGCATTGGAGCATGCCCGACCAACCTTTGGCTATATGGCGGGTAGTTCACGGTGAGATACTTACATAGGCAATTGAAAAGGGTTTAAACATTATGAATATCGTCAACAGGGTTTTAATCGTTCTGGTTGTGATTCTTGCGGCATTTTCCACGCAGACGTTTGCGAGCGATGCCAAAGGTTTGGTTGTTGCTTTGCGCGGCACTGTAATTGCCACGGCTAATGGTGACTCGCGCGAACTGAATCAGGGGGACGAGATTTTTATCGAGGATGAAATTCTGACCGGGCCGAAGAGTTTTGCGGTACTGCAATTTCTCGATGGCGCCAAGGTAACCGTCAAGCCGAATTCGGAAGTTGTTATCGAAGATTATGTCTACAATGGCAATTCCGATGACAAAGCGACCTTGAGTCTCGTTTCCGGTGGTCTGCGCGTGATCACGGGCGCCATGGCCAAGAACAATCCCGAGAACTACAAGGTGAAAACCCCGGTAGCACTGATGGGTGTGCGCGGAACAGAGTTTGCCATTCAGCTTTGCGGTGAAGATGTCTGCGAAGAAGGCGGTATCGAAGTCGTCAATTAGGATTTTCCCTCGGCGGCGGAATAACAGGGTTTGAAAGAGTCCTGAACCAGACGTGTGTAAACAAAAGACCGGCCAATGGCCGGTCTTTTTTTACCTCGGTTGTCTGTCTGATCAGGAACCGCTTGCGGGCGGTTCAGGCGAAGGTGGCGGTGGCGGCGCAGGCGCCGTTGGTGGCACAACCGCTCCACCGATCGGCGTGGTCGTACCGGAAACACCATGTGAGCCGACCGGATTACCCGGACCACAACGCGCCAAATGCGAATCCTCTTCCACAAAGTTGATTACGGTTTGCAAGTGGGGCATCTTCTTGGCGATGGCAATACGCACCCGGTCCGGGTCATCCACATACATCTTCCCGCCTTCGAGCATGGTCACGAAAATGGGCTTACGGGAGAATCCGTACGCGTCGAGCTGCGCCTCGATGGCTTCACGCCGCTGCTTATCGATCTTATCCAGATCCGGCAGATCGAAATACTTCTCGAATTCTTCTGCAGTTGGCGAAAAATGATGGTCGCCTAATGGCCACAAAGGAACTTCGGCCAATTTGATGTGGCGCTCGTTAAATGCCTTGTGGACCTCTTCCAGGCTGACATTGGAGCCAAAATAGCTGACCGGAACCACGTTGGAATCATTGAACACAAAAACGACCGGTATCTTCTCGTTGCCGTAGAAACGGTGCAAGGGGTCAATGGCGTAATTATCGATTACAACCTGGTTTATGCCCACGTAAAGCGAAATGAGCAAGGTCTTAGGACGCTTCTCATTCATGATATCGACCGAGGAATCCGGTTTGTACCAGTATTCGGCCGAGGAGTAGCCAATAATGTCTTTAAAGCTCAGGGTTGTATGAAATTCGCCTTCGATCCATTTCGGGAAAGGCTGAATAACCTCCGGAACCTCGAAATAGCGTTTCACAACCTGTTTGATAATATCCTGGTCAGGATTCAGGTCTTCGAATTTATACGTGGAAAACATCCGGCTTTGAGCCGCAACACTGGTGCACGGCCAATCCAGGAATGCCGGTACTTTCTTAATGCAGGTCAACTTCGTTTCGTCGGCAAAAGCAGCTTGGCCCGGCGCCAACTCGACAACCTTGTCGCCTTTCATCAGAAACGTGCGGCCCTGGTCTGTGGTGGCGTAGAGACCCGGCGGGGTTCCCTCCACATCCACGCAATCCGCGTTAGTGCTTTGCGCTTGCAGGCTCGCAGAAGCCAGCGCAGAAATGATAAGCGCCGGCAGTAACGCACGGCAGTATGTCTTTCCGGTCATACCGTTGGAAATCTTGTTCATGAAATTGTACATCTGAATTTCGCCCCTTGATCGCAGAATCGCTCCCTGAAGTTTGCGTCGCTCCTTGACCTTGGTTAAGTTTAGCCCCTTTATTACGTAGTCCTGGAAAAGTAATGATAACCCATATTTTTTTTGAAGGGTAGTTATATTGGGCAATTTTATTGCAAGTAATCCGGATAGCTTCTCCTGCTTTGCGCTCACGCTTTCTTCCTTTTGCGGCAAACCTATTTGTTCAATGCTTGAACATGAGCTACAATAATGCAACTGCATCAATTAAGGGGTGTCACGGCTGTGCAGGAAATGCAACCCGACTGGTTCGCGGTTTACGCCAAACCGCGGCAAGAACACATTGCGTTGGAAAACCTGGAGCGGCAGGGGTTCCATTGTTTCCTTCCAATGGCCATCAACCCCTACCAACGCCGCACTGAGCGCAAGCCAAGAATCGAGCCGCTGTTTCCCCGTTATCTGTTCCTGAATGCCATTGCTGATCAGCAAAGCCTGGGTCCGGTGCGTTCCACCCGCGGCGTCTGCGGCCTGGTGCGTTTCGGCATGCAACTAGCCACGTTGCCGGAGCCCGTCATCGAAACCATCAACAGGCGATGTGATCCGCAAACAGGCCTGGTGCAACTGGATCCCGTTCCGGTCGAAGTGGGGGATAAAGTGCGGGTATTTGATGGTCCACTGGCGGGACTGGAAGGAATTTTCCGGGAGCGCAAGGGAAACAAACGCGCGCTTCTGCTGATGAAGATACTGGGTACCGAATCCACCGTGGAGGTGGATGCATTGCTGTTGCAAAAAGCGGGATAACAACCGGCAAGAGCGCGCCTTGCGCGCGATTGATAGGGCTGGCTTGCCGGCGAATGAACAATGACGGCGCGCGCGCTGCTCCTACACCCATGCGGAGCACATCCGTGCACTGCAGGGCGGTAGCGTGCCCAAGAAATGCTTCCTCTGTCATTGACGGGTATGGAGCAAACGCTAGAAACCACGCTAAACGGCTTTTCAACACCGCGCCGCCAAAATACTTAAGAGCAGAAACACATGCCTAACCGGACTATCGAAAACCAGTTCTTTGGCCACGAACAAATTAACGTGATCGAGCCGCAAAAGGGTTGGCGCACGCTGAACCTGCGTGAGCTGTGGGCTTACAGGGAACTGCTGGCGGTGCTCACCCAACGTGATATCAGGGTGCGCTACAAGCAGACTGTGCTGGGGGTGGCCTGGGCGGTTATCCAGCCGCTGTTGACGATGATCCTGTTTTCCTTCGTGTTCGGGCGGCTGGCCAAAATTCCTTCCGATGGCCTGCCGTACCCGATTTTCGTTTACGCGGGGCTGCTGCCGTGGACATTTTTCGCCAACGCCTTGTCAACCTCAGGCAATTCCCTGGTCGGCCAACAGCATCTCATCAGCAAGGTGTATTTCCCGCGCCTGATCATTCCGCTGTCTTCGGTGGGTACCGGGCTGATCGACTTCGCCGTTTCCGCAGCTATTTTGCTGATATTGATGGTCCACTTCGGCATCGGTTGGAGTATCAACCTGCTGGCGGTGCCGCTTCTGATCCTGGCGGTCATCTTCATTGCGCTGGGGGTGGGCACACTGCTTTCCGCACTAACCGTCAGCTACCGCGATTTTCGCTATGTCGTACCCTTCGTGGTGCAGTTCTGGATGTATGCCACGCCGGTAGTCTACCCGGCCAGCCTGTTTCCCGAGAAATGGAGGTGGTTTCTGTTCCTGAACCCGATGGCAGGACTGATCGAGGGCTTTCGCTCCGCATTCCTGGCTCAGCCCTTCAATTGGGTCGGCATCTCGATTTCCATGGCGGTGGCCGCCTCCGTATTCGTGTTTGGCGTGTTCTACTTCGAGAAAATGGAGCGCCGCTTCGCGGACATCATCTGAGCACTCGTCGTTGAGTTCCTTCGAACGGGAAATCCATCTCAAAGTTCTTCGCCATCTGGAGCAAAATCCGGATGTTACGCAGCGGAAACTGGCCGAACACCTGGGCGTCAGCCTGGGCAAAGCCAATTACTGCCTGAAAGCGCTGATCGAAAAAGGCTTCATCAAGGCGCGTAATTTCAAGAACTCGAACCACAAGAGCGCCTATCTGTATGTGCTTACGCCCAACGGTATCGATGCCAGGGCACGTATCTCGGTAGCCTTTCTCAAGCGCAAGGTACATGAGTACGAGCAGCTCAGGCAGGAGATTGCACAGCTGGAGCAGGAAGTAAGCGGCGATAGGGGCAAACACTGATGTGTGGCGTGGCTGCGATTTATGCCTACAGCTCCAGGGCAATGGACGTGGACAAAAACGAACTGCGTGCTATCCGCGATCGTATGGCAGCACGCGGCCCGGACGGGACCGGTGAATGGTATTCCGGTGACCGGCGCCTGGGCCTGGGCCATCGTCGTCTGGCTATCATAGACCCCGAAGAACGCGCCGACCAACCGATGCTGAGCGAAGACGGCAGGCTGGCAATTGTCTTCAATGGCGAAATTTACAACTTCCGCGAACTGCGCCATGGGCTGGAGGAGCGCGGCCACCACTTCAAAACAGAATCCGACACCGAAGTCCTCCTCCACCTCTTCGTGGAGAAACGGGAGAAGATGCTGGATGAGTTGCGCGGCATGTTCGCCTTCATCATCTGGGATAGCGAACAAGAACGAATGTTCCTGGCCCGCGACCCCTACGGCATCAAGCCGCTGTATTACGCCAGTGCCGGCGGCACACTGCGTGTCGCCTCACAGGTCAAGGCCCTGCTGGCCGGGAGCGGAATGTCGCACACACCTGACCCGGCTGGCATTGTAGGTTTTCACCTGTTCGGTTCGGTGCCGGAACCCTTCACGCTGTACCAGCAGATCCGGCAATTGCCAGCTGGTCATTACCTCTGGGCGGATGAATCGGGTGCAGGCGAGCCGCGGCAGTGGTTCTCCATTGCTGAAACATACGTTTCCGCGGAAACGTCCGCGACAGAATATGCCGATGTTCAGCATACGGTCCGCGAAGCGCTGCTTGACTCCGTGCGCCATCACCTGGTTGCGGACGTGCCGGTAGGCGCATTTCTCTCGGCCGGCATCGATTCCGGCTCATTGGTCGGCCTGATGCGGGACGCGGGAGCAAATGATATCCAAACCATCACCCTGGCGTTTGACGAGTTTGCCAACTCCGCCGACGATGAGGGGCCACTGGCTGAACTGGTGGCAAAACAGTATGGCACAAGGCACGTCACCCGACGGATTAGGCGTGCGGAGTTCGAGCACGATCTGCCGAGGATCCTGGACGCAATGGACCAGCCAAGTGTCGACGGCATCAACAGCTGGTTTGTCAGCAAGGCAGCGGCAGAGCAGGGGCTAAAAGTGGCGGTATCCGGGCTGGGCGGCGATGAGCTCTTTGGCGGCTATCCGTCATTCAGAGACATCCCCAGGTGGGTGCACTGGCTGCGTTTCCAGGGCCGGATTCCTCAGCTTGGGAAGTTCGTGCGCAGGTTGGCTACGCCATTGGTTGGGCGTCTTGGGCTCAACCCCAAGTTGGCCGGTGTACTGGAACTGGGCGCTAGCTGGGAAGGCGCATACCTGCTGCGCCGCGGCTTGTACATGCCTTGGGAACTACCGGCTCTATTGGGCCAAGAACTGTCACGAGAGGGACTGCACAGACTGCAGCCGTTGCAGTGCATACAAAAAGCCATGGAACCGACCCCCAGGTCAGCTTTCGCGCGTGTCGCCTGCCTGGAATCGGCACTGTATATGCGCAATCAGTTGCTGCGCGATGCGGACTGGGCCGGTATGGCTCATTCGCTGGAAATTCGCGTACCGCTGGTGGATGCGAGCTTGCTGACGGATTTCGCGGCAAGAGCCTTGTGTGATCCCCGCTGGAACAAGCAACGGTTGGCGCAGGCTCCGACCAGCAGGCCGGCGTCTGCCGTCAGGCAGCGAGCGAAAACTGGATTCACCACCCCAGTCGCCCGGTGGCAGGCCATTCAGAGTGTTTCGCAGCCAGGTGGGCCTGTTACCGAAAGCCTGAGACCCTGGTCGCGTTTGGTGTTTGCTGGCTTGGACAAATCCCCTGGTGCAACTGTGGTCATGGAAGTCGGCGCAAGTGGATGAGGGCCGCGTGCTGGTCTCGACCATTTCGCCAATCAGCGGCGGAGTTCCAGCCATGACCCGCTTCATCACGGATACCTTGCAAAGCCGGGGGTGGACGCCGGTGCTGGCGCATTACGAGCCTTATAGCATGACGCCGGAACTCTCCGTTCCGTCATTTCGCTTGCTGCAAAAGAAGCCGGGCAAGCGAATCCAAACGACCTGGGGGACCATTGAAACCCATGCCATAGGGGCGTGGTTGCCGGAACTGGAGTTCACTCATTACGCGGCCAGCGGCCTGTGGCGCGAGTTGATGGATACCTGCAGTCGCTTCGTGACGGTTTGTGGGAATGCACTGGCCGCACTGCCATTTGCCCAGACCGGCCGGCCATTCACCGCCTGGGTGGCCACCGGCTGGGAGGAAGATCGTCGCGACCGCGTACGACAGTTTCCTGCGGTCAGGAGGTTGCTGGACCAGTGGGTGAACGCACCGGTGCTGCGCCGCAGAGAGCGCGACATTCTAAGTGCAGGCGGAATTTTGGCCCTGAGCGAACACACGCGGAATGCGCTCAATGCCATTGCGGGTGCAGAGGTCTGCCGCACGATATTGCCCATGCCGATCGACATCGATTCGTTCCAGCCAGATTCTGCAAGGGTCAAAACAGGACGAATCGGCTTTACCGGTCGTTTGGACGATCCCCGCAAAAACGTCGGTTTGCTGATCGAGACAATGGCAAAACTGGTTCATTCAGGTGTCGATGCCAACGCGGTGCTGGTCGGCGGAAAACTGGACGCGATCAGCGAAGCGAAAATACAGCGGTGGGGTCTGGCCGGGCGCGTTGAATGTTTCAATTATGTTTCGCGCGCGGAACTCAGAGGACTGTTGCAGAGTTTCGATGTATTTGCCCTGCCTTCACATCAGGAAGGCTTGTGTATTTCTGCACTGGAGGCCATGGCCTGCGGCTGTCCTGTGGTGTCCACCCGCTGCGGCGGTCCGCTGGAGTTCGTGCGCGATGACGAAACCGGTTACCTGGTCGGTTTCGAGGCTGCAGAGATGGCCGATGCCGTCCATCGCATCATCGGCGATCGTGATTTGCGATCGAGATTATCGCAAGCCGCCCGGCAGTTCGTGGCTGAACATTACAACCAGGAACGCTGTGAGCACATTTTCTGGCGTTCTTTCGAACGTCAAAACGTATCAATAAAGGAGATAGCCAGGTGAGGACGATGCTTATCACCGGAGGGGCCGGCTTCATCGGCGTTAATGCGGCCACTTTCTTTTCCGGCAAGGGCTGGAAGGTCACGGTTCTGGACAACCTCAGCCGGCGTGGTACCGAGGACAATCTCCGGTGGTTGCAGGGGCAGATCGACATTGGTTTTGTAAAGACTGACATACGCAATGCGGCGGAAATGCAGCGCGTGATGGCTGAACTGCAGCCGGATGTTGTCCTGCACTTGGCGGCGCAGGTGGCAGTGACAACCTCGGTCAAAGATCCTCGCGAGGACTTCGAGATCAATGCGCTCGGTACCTTTAATGTGCTCGAGGCTGTCCGTCAGCAGAGCCCTGGGTCCTTCCTGATCAATGCCTCCACCAACAAGGTTTATGGCAAGATGGATGATGTCGCGGTGGCGGAACGCAATGGCCGCTATGAATACCTGGACCTGACGCAGGGGTGCAGCGAACGGCAGCAACTCGATTTCCATTCGCCCTATGGCTGTTCCAAAGGCGTGGCCGACCAGTATGCGATCGATTACTCGCGCATTTATGGGCTGCAAACCACCACGTTCCGTCAATCCTGCATTTATGGAACACGCCAGTTCGGCATCGAGGACCAGGGTTGGGTGGCCTGGTTCACTATCGCTCACGTGCTGGACAAGCCCATCACCATCTACGGTGACGGCAAGCAGATTCGCGATGTGTTGCATGTGACCGATCTGTGCCAGGCCTATGGCGCCGCGATTGAAAACCGGGACCAAGCCACCGGGCAGGCCTTCAACATTGGCGGCGGGCCACAGAACACCCTGTCTCTGCTGGAACTGCTCGATCACCTGAAACGCTTTCTGGGTAAGCAGTCGCCGCTTTCCTGGGACGATTGGCGCCCGGGGGATCAGCCCGTGTTCGTTTGTGACTTGACCAAGGCGCGAGAAACGTTGGGTTGGAGCCCTGAGGTCAGTGTCGAGGACGGCGTTGAAGGCCTTGCCGGTTGGGTAGCGGAAAATCAGGAACTCTTTGCCTGGCTGAAATGAGCAAATACGCGATACAAGTAGACAACCTTGGCAAGGAATACATCGTCGGTGGCGCCGAGCAACATCACGAGTCCTTCCGCGAAATGCTCACTGGGGCGCTGACCGCGCCGCTCCGGAAGCTGCGTAAACTGGGTGGGACGGCCGGTGAAGAGGAACGATTCTGGGCCCTCAAAGAGGTAAGCTTCAATGTCGAACAGGGCGAGGTGCTGGGTATCATTGGCCGCAATGGCGCGGGCAAAAGCACTCTGTTGAAGATCCTGAGTCGAATCACGTCGCCGACCGAAGGGCGGGTAGTTACACGGGGCAGGGTGGCGAGTCTGCTGGAAGTGGGTACCGGTTTTCATCCCGAACTCACCGGTCGCGAGAATATTTATCTGAATGGCGCCATCCTCGGCATGTCACGTCAGGAGATCGACGCCAATTTCGACGAGATCGTTGCATTTGCGGAAATTGGTATGTTTCTGGATACACCGGTCAAACGGTATTCCAGTGGCATGCATGTGCGGCTGGCCTTTGCGGTGGCGGCACACCTTGATGCGGATATTCTGATCGTCGATGAGGTATTGGCAGTCGGAGACCAGGCGTTCCAGAAAAAATGTCTGGGCAAGATGGGGGATGTCGGCCGCACAGGCAAAACGATTCTGTTCGTCAGCCACAACATGGGCGCGGTGAATTCTCTTTGCTCGCGCTGCATTATTCTGGAAGAGGGCGAAAAGCTGTTTGACGGACGCACGACCGACGTAATCAAACAATATCTGAGCAACACCGAGACTCCCAACGGGACGCTTTCTGCCAGGGGATTCAGGGGACCGCTGCAAGGGGAAATCATTTTCGAAGAGTTGAAGCTTAACGGCGTCGCCGCGGGAAAGCCCGTCCTGATCGAACCGGAGCAAGAACTCGTTTTTGAGGCCTGCGGACAAAGCGAACGCGCTTTCGAGAATTTTGAGTTTCAGCTTTCAGTATTCAGGGATGGCATTCAAGTGGTGACAGTTCATGATGCGGACCTGGGTACAGATCTTAAGGCAGGTGCTTTTCGCTCCTTCTTTTACATCCCGCGAAAGACACTCCGACCAGGCGAATACCGCTTCGGTATCGGGGGAATTCGAAAAGGCGGCAGCCAATGGCTGTGGGGGGCGGATCTCGGTAGTTTCTCTGTCCTTGAGAAGTGGTCGCCAGATTTCCGGGAAACCAGTCCCGGCATGTTAAATTGCAATGCAGTCGGAAAGCGCATTAATTGAATGCAAGAATTAAGTTTTTGCAGTTACTAGATAGCTATGGCCTTTCTGGTTGAACTCCTTGATGCCCATTCTTCGGATGTCGGAGCATGGAAATCCATCTCAATTACTCTCGTTTTCATCGGTCTGACTGCCTGAAACTTGCCATTTGGAGCGCAAATCAAGTTTGTATCATTCATCGGCAATTTAAGCAGAGCCACCGGCCAAAGGTATATCTTCTGAAGTCAGATGAGTTCATGAAATGGGTGGATGTGAGCGCCTTTTCCCAGTGTGTCAATCGATAGCTGAATCCGGCATGCGACGCGGTTGTGTTGTGCTTGTAAAAAATGATGAGGCTGTGGCAATTGAGCGTGAGTTCACAACGCTAAGATCGGGCTGATCATCGATTAACGAATTGATTCTTCCGTGAAAATTGTACTGGTGAAAGAGACGCCCTCTGGCGGTCTGGGTGATTGCCTGCGTGCATTGTTGAGCGGCGTGCTTTACGCGGAGTGTACGAATAGGCAAGTGGTGGTTGACTGGACACATGGGATGTTTGCCAGCCGAGGTGTCAATTCTTTCTACAAACTATTCTCACCATCAAAAATCTTTGTTGATTTACTAATTCCAGAAAGTGTCTCCGTATTGCCCGTAGCTTGGCAGGGGAGAATCAATAAGTCCTTTGCAGAGGTCTATATCTCAACGACAACAAAAGATTGGGACAGGCGGCAGGCTATCCAAAAACTTTCTTTTCCGATTGGGGCGGCTAATGACGATGCCGAAGTTCTTGTGTGTTGGGAATTTGATCGCTTTGACAAAATTGTTGATTTGGCAGCAAATAAATATTGCTTCACTTCCGTGGAACGAGCAATAGGTGATGTTTTTCATCGTCACCTTCAACCCAACGAGACTGTGGACAGCTTATTGAAGTCAACAATGGGGAACTTGCCGGATAAATTTATCGGTGTGCATGTGCGGGAGACAGATGAAGCGAATCAAAGCAAGGGAAATATACCTCTTGAATCCTACATCAACACGGTGAAGCAAGCGCTGAAGGCCAACCCAACCATGGGTCTTTATCTTGCAACAGATAACGCCAACGTAATCCAAGAATTTCGCCGTGAATTCCCCGGTGTTTACGTGTTACAAAAGTGGCTACCGAAATCTGGGGAACCGCTGCATCTGGCTGGAGACTGCCCTGATCGTGAGAAAGCTACAGTCGATGCTTTAGTCGATATTCTTGCGCTAGCCGCTTCGTCTATTCTTGTGAGCAGGATTGACTCATCTTTTGGGATTATGGCAAGAGCTCTATCTAGGTTACCAGATTCAAATCAGAAAACTCTGTGCCCGTTTTATGAAGGGCGCTTTGCTCGAATCAAACGAAGGCTATCTCAGATCCGATCTGCCCATTGATGATTAGTCGGATCCCATTTACATGTTGCAGCTAGGAAACTGGCAGTGATTTTGCATGTCGGCCGACCCAATATGGGTGACCAAGGAGCCCTGCATAAACGCTTTGCGGCAATACTAAAAGACCAGTGGTTCACCAACAACGGCCCATTTGTCCGGGAGTTCGAATCAGAGTTCGCGAAATACTGCGGCGTCAACCATTGCATTGCCGTTTCCAATGGCACCATCGCGCTGGAACTTGCCATCCGCGCAAAAGGTTTGAGAGGTGAAGTGATCCTGCCCTCGTTCACATTTATCGCTACCGCCCACGCATTGAGTTGGCATGGAATCAAGCCCGTATTTTGTGACGTGGATTCCGTTACGCTCTGCATTGATGCAAAGAAAGCAAAGTCACTAATCACTCCTGCAACTTCCGCCATCATCGGCGTGCATGTCTACGGCCATGCGTGCAACGTTTCAGCCCTGGAGCAAATCGCCGCCGAAAATGACATCACGCTGGTCTTCGATGCCGCGCATGCAGTTGGTTGCTCCTATCGTGGTAAGCGTATCGGTGGGTTTGGCTCCTGTGAAGTTTTCAGCTTTCACGCCACGAAGGTCTTGAACAGTATCGAGGGCGGGGCGATTGTCACCAACGACGACGAACTGGCCGGACGCTTGCGCCGCACGCGCAATTTCGGATTCCCGGGCGACGGCCGGGAAGCAACCGTCGAACTTGGCACCAACGGCAAGATGAACGAGTTCTGCGCCGCCATGGGGCTGACCAACTTGGCGAGCTTGGATGAATTCATCGCCGCTAACAAGGCCAATTACGAGGCTTACAAAGACGGCCTGGCTGGAATTCCTGGACTGCGCATTTATGAGCTCGACCTGAACGAGGATAATAATTTCCAATACGTGATCGTGTTGGTTGATGAGACTGAATTCGGCCAAAGCCGTGATGCGCTGCTCCAATCACTGCACACTCAGAGTGTACTGGCAAGGCGCTACTTTTCACCGGGCTGCCACGCGATGGAACCCTATATCAGCCAATATCCTGATACAGCCGATCGATTACCGGTGACCGAGGCCACCTGCCGGCAGGTGCTGGCATTACCGACCGGTACCCAACTGGGACCGCCTGAAATTCGAGAAATCTGTGAGTTTATCCGCGCTTTCCAGACTACAGGTTGACGACCGTGTGATCGTCGTCGGTGCAGGCGGGCACGCCCGCAGCGTGATCGGTGTTCTTCGGGACATCGGGTGTTCTATCAAGGGTTTGATTGCAGACGGCGATCATTCGGATAAAGCTTTTTCAGGCATCGATTGGCTGGGAACACTGGACACGGCAAGAGATTTGCATAACCGCATGCTCGATTCCGTTTGGGTGATGGCCATCGGCGACAACTACCACCGCCTGCGCATCATGCGCGATATCCAGGCCGCTTGCCAGGCAGCTCACTTTCCTGTGGTGGCTCATCCTTCGGCGATTGTTGCAGCCGATGTACGAATTGAGGAAGCGGTGGTGATTATGCCCGGCGCGATCGTGATGGCCGGTGGGCACCTGAGTGCGTGCAGTCTGGTCAATACCCGGGCGTCTCTCGATCACGAATGCAGTCTGGCTGAAGGTGCTGCTTTGGCTCCGGGGGCGATCGCCGGAGGTCGAGTGTCAATTGGCCGTCGATCGTTCATTGGCATTGGTGCAACGCTGGCGCAGGGCATCCGCATCGGGGACGATGTTGTGCTTGGGGCAGGGTCCCTGGTGCTACAGGATGTACCGGACCGGGTCGTCGCCTATGGATCGCCCGCAAGGGTGATTCGAAGCCGGTCCGAGGCCGAGCCATATTTCTGAGAGTTACTTGTGAGCGAAGTTGCATCCGGACTGGTTAAGTACAATTATTCCGGTATACAACCGCGCGTGCATGGTCGGTAAGGCTGTCGACAGCGTGTTGGAGCAGACCTATCGCCCGATAGAAATCATCCTGGTAGACGATGGTTCTACAGACGGAAAAACGCCGGCTCGGCTCAATGAGCTTGCCCGTGAGCACTCCGACGTAATTCGGGTCTTGCAGCGAGAAAATGGCGGGGCTGGGATTGGCGCGTGAAACCGGCAGGCAGGCTGCACGGGGCGAATACATCCAGTATCTGGACAGCGACGACTGGCTTTTGCCGGACAAATATGAACTGCAGGTGGCTGCGCTGCAGGCCAAACCGGAATGTACGATTGCTTATGGGATTACGCGGCTGGTGGATCGGGATGGCCGCACGATTGCTGAACCAAGCAGACACACGGGCGAGCGCCACGAGCAGCTCTTTCCCCTGTTACTAAGAGTACGTTGGTGGCATACCTCGACACCGCTGTATCGGCGCAGTCTGAGCGATGCAGCAGGCCCGTGGCCGCGCCAGCGCCCCGAGGATTGGGACCTGGAAGCGCGCATGGGAGCTCTGGGTGCCCGGCTAATTTACTGTGACGCTGTAGTGTCCTGCCACCGCGACCACGATAGTCCGGGACGGTTCAGCCGCGGAGATCAGCTGGCTTATCTGCGCGATGAAGCCTGGTTTCTGCCGCGGTTGTATCAATGCGCACAGCAAGCGGGCATAAAATCCGGATCGCCCGAGATGGATAACTTCTCGCGCTGGGCGTTCATGCGTGCCCGATACCTGGGCATGCTCGGCGAGCCGGTGTTGGCCGATCGACTTATGTGCCTCGCCAGTGAAGCCGCAGGGGGCGCATGTTTTTCCCAGAAAGCTATTGATTTTCTGGCCAGCACAATCGGCTGGAAAGCAACCGGCCGCGTTAGCCAATGGTATGACCGGCTCAGGGCTTAAATGCACGGCTTGAACGAACGACCGGACGATTATTGGCTGAACCAGGCTGACTTTGCCGCCATTCCTGCTGAGGAGCTTGAAGCAAACGGCTTGAGGACAAGTCCATTGGTCAGTGTGCTGATGCTCGCCTGGAACCATGCTGAATTCATCGATCAGGCCATCGGATCGGTTGTCAACCAGCAATGTGATTTCCCGTTCGAACTGATAATTGGCGAGGATTGCTCTTCCGACACAACACTGCCCCGAAGTCGAGTATGGAAGGATCGGTTTCCTGAAACCATTCGTATCGTGACTGCTGAGAAGAATGTTGGCATGCACCGCAACTTTGCCCGCATCTGGCACCGGGCGCGGGGAGACTATATGGCTATGTGTGAGGGAGACGACTACTGGGTCGACCCGCTCAAATTGCAAAAGCAAGTGGAATGGTTCCATTCAAATCCTCGCGGCAGCATGGTCGGAACCTTCACCGACAAGGTCGTGCAGTCATCTGGTGGCAAATGGATGGTTAGCGGGCGTTTGGCTCCGCTGCAAACGAAAGAACACTACGACCTCCCGGAGCTGTTGCAGAGTTACAGTTTCCATTTTTCCAGCGTGATGACCCGCAAAAACGCGGTGCGCTTCCCGAGCTGGTTCTGGCAGGTCTACTGTGTCGACAGGCCGCTGTACCTGCTGGCTGCAGAGCGAGGGGTGGTGGGCCTGTTGCCGATCGTTACCTCGTGCTACCGCCAGCACCAGGGTGGACTGTGGTCACCACTTGGCCCAGCCGCCAAGGGTGAAGCCAGCACGGCTCTTTTTCAAAACCTCAAAGCACACCTGGACGGGCATTATGTTAAAACCTGTCGCCAAACGCTCTCCGACATCCTTTGGTTTTACATGTCCGAGGCCATGCAAACAAGGGACTGGGCTGCCGCTCGGAAGCTTTACTGGCAGTCCTTGCGCGTGGACCCTGTGGGTCTGTTGCTACGGAATGGCCTGGCTGTCGTGGCCGTTTGGTTACGCCTTCACTTTCCCGCTGCGTACCGGACGCTGAAAGAGGGGCCGCAACTGAAGGGCGGGCCTGAAATGTCCGCGATAACCGTCGTGATGGGCATCTACAACGACGCCGCTACATTGGTTCAAACGCTGGACAGTGTTCTTGAGCAGGGATTGCCGGATTTCGAGTTCATTGTGGTCAATGACGGTTCGACAGATTCCCGCGTGCAAGAGATTCTGACCGACTACCAGAAGACAGACCGACGCCTCAAGCCCGTCAGTAAGCCGAACGAAGGCCTGACCCGTGCACTGATCGATGGCTGTAATCTGGCCCAGGGCCACTATATTGCCCGCATCGACGCCGGAGACATGATGTTGCCTGGCCGCCTGCATGCTCAGGCAAAAGTACTGAATGACCATCCCGATTGTACATTTGTTTCGTGCTGGACCGAGTTTTGCGGGCCGCAATGGGAACCGATGTGGTTGGCCAAAGGGCGGCCCGAAATGAATGAACCGGGATCGATACTGCCTGACGAACCAGAGACGGGATTAAGCGGAGACGTGCCACACCACGGATCGGTGATGTTTCGCCGTTCCGCTTATGAGAAAGCCGGCGGTTACCGTGAGGCGTTCTATTGTGGACAGGACTGGGATCTGTGGTACCGCCTGGCCGAACTCGGCACTTATCAGGTAGTCCAGCAACCACTATACCGGGCGCGATTTTTTCCGGACAGCATCAGTATGATGGGCAAGTGTTTTCAGGACGAGGCCGCCCACTGCTCCAGCGGTGCCTTCATTGCAAGGCGGCGGGGACAAAGTGAGAACGAGTGGTTACAGCGGGCAAAAGCGTGTCACCCTTCGACGGCACGCAGGGCCGAGCACGCTTTTCGACAGTCCAACCATGAGCCGGGTTTCTACTTTATCGGCGAAGCCCTGCGCCGGCGGGGTGATCCGCGTTCCAGAAGATACCTGGCCGAGGCCATGCGCCAGTCGCCCGCCTCGGCCCGGGCGTATATCCGATGGCTTCAGTCATGGTTGCCAAGGGGTGACAAGGCGGCGTGAAACAGCGTTTGCTGATCGTTCAGAATCGCCCCACCCAATTCGATATGCCGCTCTACAAACAAATGTGGGAGAGCGGGGACTGGGACCTCATGGTGATCTACAGTGACGCCGATCGGAGGGACGTCATGGACAGCGAACTCGGACGGTCGCCGCGATGGGACCATGTTCCAGCCGAAGCCGACCGGGGTATTTATCTGAATGCGGCGCAACGCAAGAACGTGAAATCCCTGGTGGAGCAGATTGGCGCTTACGAGCCCGATCTCGTGGTGCTGTGTGGCTATTACCCGAGGCTGCATGCGCAACTGGTGGGGCCGTTGAAACGGCGGGGGCTGAATGTCGGCTTGCGTTCTGATAATACCCTGACGCACAGCAGTTTCCTTGGCTGGAAAGGCCTGGTCAAGCGCGTGTTGCTGCCCTTCTGGCTAGCTCGCTATGACACCTGGCACCCGGTGGGCTCTCTGGCGCGCCAGTATTTGGAGAAGATCTCTCTTCGAGAGCGCCCGGTTTATCCCTTTCCATACGCAGTGGATGTCGACTGGTTTGAGAAGCAATCCGCCCAGTTCAGCAGCGAACGGGATGAGCATCGCGCCCGGCTGGGTCTGTCGCCCGATCATTTCGTGGTGCTTGGTATTATGAAATGGCACCCACGGGAGGATCCGCTTACCCTGCTGCGGGCCTTTTTGGCCCTGCATGATCGTCACCGAAACGCACGGCTGGTACTAATTGGCGACGGTCCTTTACGGGATGAGGTGATGGCCACCGCAAGGGAGATCGGTGATGCGGTCTTGCTGCCCGGCTATCAGCCCTATTCGAAATTACCGATGTTCTATGCGGTTAGCGATGTCTTCGTGCACCCGCCGGTCGATGAACCCTGGGGGGTTTCGGTGCAGGAGGCGCTGGCCTGCGGATTGCCGGTGGTTGTTGCCGAAAATGTCGGTGCCCGCTTTGATCTGCTGCTGGATAGCGTGACTGGCTGGACGTTTCCGGAAGGTGATGATGTCGCATTGCTGGGTAGACTGGAGGGACTCGCCCGTGATCGTGTGCTGTTGGAACGAATGAGGGCGGCCGCAAACACGAATGCACATACAATGGACTATGATTTCTCACAAGCCCAGTTCGGCGCCGCTATTGCGGAGGTGCCGCATCCGCACTGAACTACCTAGCATCAGCATCGTCATAGCCACTTACGGGCGCGAGCAGGTTTTGCTGGATACGATTTCGCACCATCTCGAGCAAGCCGCCGAATTGCCGCAATTTGGCGAATTGATCCTTATCGACCAAACTCCGGAACATCAAACAGCAACGCAAGCTCAACTGGAGACGTGGGTTCGAGAGGGGCAGATCCGCTGGATCCGCAGCGATGTACCGCACCTGACGCGCAGCATGAATCGGGGCTTACTCGAAGCTAAAAGCGATGTTGTGTTGTATACAGACGACGATGTCGTTCCAGCGCCCGGTTTGCTGCAGGCGCACCTGCACTCGCACCAGGAACATGCAGAAGCGTGGGCGATCGTGGGGCAGATCCTTCAACCGGGCGAAGCCCCGGAGGACATTCCATATCAACCTCATGGTGGTTACTTGAGGCGCTTTCTGGATTTTCCGTTCCGGTGCACCGAGGGGCAATACATCGAAAATGCCATTGCATGCAACTTGTCGTTGAAACGGGAAAAAGCACTGCAGGTTGGTGGCTTCGACGAGAATTTTCCGCCGCCGGTGGCTTCACGCTTCGAGAGCGAGTTTGCCAAGCGGCTGATGCGCGATGGCGGGAAGGTTTGGTTCGAACCGAAGGCCAGCCTGCGACATTTGGCCGAACCTACCGGTGGAACGCGATCCAACGGCACTCACCTGACCAGCATGTCACCACATCACGGAGTTGGAGATTGTTACTTCGCGCTGCGCACTGGTCGGGGCCTCGAAAAATGGTGGTATCTGGTTCGCAAACCGTTTCGGGAGGTACGCACGAAATTTCATCTGCGGCACCCCTGGTGGATTCCTGTCAAGTTGTTCGGAGAAATGCGCGCCCAGATCAATGCGATCAGCTTGGCCCGGCGCCCTCCCGCCCTTGTCTTCGGGCCGGACTCGAATGGCGAACAGCAATCAAGCCGGACGTCCAGTTGACCTCATTTGCCGCAATATTGTCTGCTGCTGTCGCCTTTTTGTCGCTGGTCGATTGGCGCCGCGGCCTGTTGGCCGTGATTCTGATCGGCGTGCTGCAGGATGTCTTCAGAAAATTGACTCCGGAGGCGCCTGCTTATTACCTCATCTGGTCCATGTCGCTGTATTTGCTGGTGGCGGCCACAGCAATCTTGAGTCGCTCTCTGCCCCCCGTGCAAGCGATCTATCTTGGGGATCGCAGAGTCCGGTCAGCGTGGATAGTGTTCGTTCTGATTGTGATATTTCAGTTGATTAACGCCCTTATCCGCTGGGGCAACTTCGCAGTGCCCATATTCGGTGCGCTGTTCTATTTGGGGCCGCCGCTGGCGATGCTGGTTTCTTATGGTTACGCCAGCGGTGAACGAAGGCTTAGACAATATCTCGGCTTCTATGCTCTGGTGCTTGTACCCACCTGCCTGACAGTATTCCTCTCGCCGCCGCTGCAAGATGCCTGGCCTGTGCTCCGTGATATCGGAACATTTATCGGCAAGGAACTGGTCATTTACGATATCGGCACGGCGCTTAAGTCCTATTCCGGTGTCCTGCGATCAGGGGAAATCAGTGCCTGGCACGCCGCCACCGCGGCCATTTTCTTGGCTACGCTTTCCCTTACCTCACGCGGTCGCGCACGCCGTTTGATCGCCGGAATACTCATCGCCTTGTTGATTGGTGTGATTGTTCTTACGGGCAGGCGAAAAATGCTGATGACGCTTTCCATCTTTTTCCTCATGCAATGGGCGCTGACGGTTTGGTTCAGAAAGGGGATGACCAAGATCGCGATCCTGGTTGTGCTGGTGGGCACCATCGCTTCCTTTTCATTCTCCCTGCTAGAGCCGGCATCTGAGAACCGCCTGTATGTGCAAAGAAGCACCACCGTATTCGGCGATGCGGTTGGCCGGCTGCAATTGGCTATTGGGCTGATGCAGTCAGCCTTCGACCGTTCTGCCGGCATTGGCCTCGGCGCCGGGTCTGCAGCGCAGGGCGGCCGCTATGCAGGAATCGACCAATCAAAACTGGTGGGTGGCTCTTCCGAGTCGGGTCTGGGCATGTTCATGGTGGAACTGGGTGTGCCAGGACTACTGGCTGCATTGTGGCTGATGATTGTCATCTCCAAAAACGTTCTTCACAACCTTCGAAGGCTCGCCGCGCTGGGCAGTAATCTGTTCCTGTACCAGGTGTCTTTTCTTTCGCTGCTGTTTTCAAACCTGATGACCTTCACGGTCGCTACGCAGGTCTACGGCGATTATTTTGTGTTGCTTACCCTGGGTGCCGTGGCGGGATTTGTCGTGCGCATCAACAGCGTTGCGAGCAGAGCTGTGGTAGCAAGTTTGTCTGCAAGTACAGCGCTTGGCTCCAAGGCAAGTCACTTGAAAACCGTCAAAAGTTGAACGTATTACACGTCGTGCCGAGCTACCTCCCCGCCACGCGCTATGGAGGCCCAATCTATTCGGTGCACGGCTTGTGCAGGGCACTCTCCAGGATCGGGCACGATGTTTCCGTCTTCACGACCAACATCGATGGCCCCAATGACTCCGATGTGCCGCTGGGCCAGCCTGTCGCCCTGGACGGCGTAAAGGTTTGGTATTTTCCTTCGACGTTTTTGCGACGCCTATATTGGGCTCCGAAGTTGCTGCAAGTCTTGCGAAAACAAATAACGCTATTCGATATCGTGCACCTGCACTCGGTGTTTCTCTGGCCGACCTGGGCAGCCGCACGTTGCGCACAAGAGGCTGGAATTCCGTACATCATTGCGCCACGGGGCATGCTGGTCCAAGAGTTGATCCGGCGCAAAAGCCGCTGGCTAAAGACTGCCTGGATCAAACTGATTGAGCAGCGGTCCATCGCCGGGGCTTCTGGCCTTCACGTCACATCGCCGATCGAGCAGCAGGAAATTGAGAAGTTCGGCTTAAACCTTCCACCGGTCTTTTACGTGCCGAACGGCGTCGAGGAGATTGATCCCAGGTTCCTGGAAGGGGCAGAAAGCGAACTGGTGCCTGATTTTCCGTACGTACTCTTTCTCAGCCGCATCAACTGGAAGAAGGGCCTGGATCGGCTGATTAAGGCCTGGCATATGGTGCCAGATCTTCAATTGATCATCGCTGGAAACGACGAGGAAAACTACCAGGAGGAAATGGAGAAGCTGGCACAAGCCGAGGGGGTTTCGGATCGCATTTGTTTCATTGGACCGGCATATGGCAAAGACAAATGGCTGTTGTATCAGCATGCCGAACTATTCGTCCTGCCTTCCAGTTCGGAGAATTTTGGCATCGTCGTGCTGGAGGCTATGTCTATGGGTTGTCCCGTAGTCGTCACGGCTGGTGTGGGGATGGCGTCAACTGTTGCTGAGGAACGTTGCGGGCTCGTCGTAGACGCAACGCCGGACATATTGGCTGCGTCAATTCGGTCTTTGCTGGACAACAAACAGCTATTGAAAGAAATGGGAGAACGAGGACGTGCAATTGCCGCAAACAGATTTTCGTGGTCTTCTATCGCAAAAGAGATGGAAGCAGCCTACGAAGCGGTTATCGCGCAACCGAGAACCTAAGGCAACAGGGTCAATCAGTGAACACCTTTTCTCAAATTACGGCGATCGTTCTGACCTATAACGAAGAGCCGAATATCCGCCATTGCCTGGAGAGCATCAAGGGATTCTGTGAAGTGTTCGTGGTGGATTCTTACAGTACGGATTCGACCTTAGCCATCTGTAAGGAATATACAAACAAGCTGTTTCAGCACGAATATGAGAACCATTCGAGCCAATGGCGATGGGCGCTTGAAAACCTGCCGATTCAAACGAAGTGGATTCTCGCCCTTGACGCGGATTTTACGGTCAGTGATGAGCTCAAGTTGCGCATAGCCTCTGATTTGCCTGGTGTCAATGACGACGTTTCAGGGATTTATGTCAGGCACCTGTATTATTTTGGGGGTGGACTGATTCGCTTTGGCGGGACCAAGCAGTCATGGCTTCGGATTATTCGCAATGGCAGAGCAATACCCGACCTCAGCGACCTGGTGGACTTTCGCTTCGTGGTGGATGGCAAGTCAATCAAGTGGCGGGAGTCAGTAATTGAATACAACCGCCATGATGATGACATTAGCACCTGGCTTTCCAAGCAGGATAAATTCTCCTTAAGGCTTGCCGTAGAAGAAGAATTGCGCCGCGCAGGTCAGCAGAGTTGGACGATTCGGCCCAGCTTGACCGGTTCGACAGACCAAAGATTCGCACGGCTTCGTGACTTGTGGATGAGGTTCCCGCTCTTCTTTCGGCCGATTCTATATTTTGTGTATCGATATATTCTGTCGCTGGGTGCTCTGGATGGAAGAGCAGGTTTTCTTTATCACGTGCTGCAAGGTTTCTGGTTGCGCCTGGTCGTGGACTGGAAAACGGTGCAGTTGCGGAATCTGAAATTGAGCGAAATTGATCTCCAGTCATTTTCTGAATTTATTTTGAAACACAGAGATGGTTCAGTTGAGCGACTATACCGAAACTGGCAACAGTCAAATAGCGGAAATGCGGATGCAGCTTGATCGGTTCGATAACTCCGACTTTGACCGTGGCAGATCTCGCTTAACTGAAATCTGCTGGCGGACATTGGAGGGCTTGTTTTTCAATTCGTGGCTGCCCGGCGCAACCTGGCGTGTTTGGCTACTGCGCCGGTTCGGTGCAGCAGTGGGTAAGGGTGTAGTAATCAAGTCGCATGTGCGCGTAAAGTTCCCCTGGAAGCTGTGTATCGGTGACTATAGCTGGATCGGCGAGAGCGTTTGGATTGACAATCTTGCGAAAGTGTCAATCGGCAGCAACTGCTGTGTTTCGCAGGGCGCATACCTGTGCACTGGCAATCATCGCTGGGACAAAGAAACTTTCGATCTTGAGACCAAGCCGATCGTGATTGAAGACCGGTGTTGGCTTGGCGCCATGACGCGAATTGGACCGGGGGTGATCATCGGGGAGGGGGCTGTCTTATTAGTCGGGTCCGTTGCAACTGTCGATTTGCAAAAATGGACCATAAGCGGAGATCACCCAGCAAAGCTACACAAGGTGCGAAATTTAAAACAACTCAATTGAAAGAATGAAAATGTGTCAGATAAGAATCAGGTTATGACAAGAACGGTTATCCATAAACTATATGCCCCCTTCAAGGCGGTATTACCTGGGTGGCTAGCCAGGCCGATTCGTGCGCTTGCCACCGCGTTTATTGCCCCGTTACGATTCAGTTGGAGATCCGGACATTTCAGAAGCAGTTTGAAAATGGCGGCCGTATCGCAGAAGGGTGAACCGTTACCTTGGTACACCTACCCAGCAATTGATCTCCTGAAGAATCGACAGTTTGGTGACAGGATAATTTTGGAGTTCGGCGGTGGACAGTCGACTCTCTGGTGGGCGGCGCGATCGAAACAGGTGATTACTTTTGAAGAGAACAAAGAATGGTTTGAGAAAATCAGTTGTAAAGCACCGCCCAATGCTGAAATGCACCTGGTCTCAATGGACAGCCGGTCGGTGAATTACCAGCAGGTGGTTGAAATCCTCAATTCGAGGAAAACTTCCAAATACGATGTGATTGTCATTGATGGGCTTTTCAGAGAAGAAATGACCAAAGTCGCACGAGAATTTCTGGCAGATAACGGCGTGATAATTTGCGACAATTCGGAAGGTTACGGATTTCAAGAGGCTTTTCAGGGTAGCGAATTCAAAAGGGTGGATTTCTTTGGTTATGCGCCGGGACTGGTACTTCCTCACTGCACGTCGTTTTACTTTCGAAGTTCTTCTTTCGTTTTTAGCCCAGATTATCCAATTCCAGATATATCACAAGAACAGTAGGGGCCCCTCAATTTCGAGGAAGCTTTTTGGTGGCTCGATACAACCGAAAAGTTGTCGACGAGTCATTCTTTTTTGAAAGTTTACTTTGTCAATCGTTTTTTCTATCCAGATATTTCCGCCACCAGCCAGATGCTGACCGACCTGGCGACCGAATCTTGCCAGCCAATACCAAGTCACTGTGGTGACCAGCCGCGAGCTGTACAACGATCCCCTGGCAAGACTAAACCAGCGCGATGAGTACCTCGGGGTGGCAATTCTGCGTCTGAACACCAGCCGGCTGGGGCGCGCGCAGTTGTGGCGGCGGGCATTCGATTACCTGACGTTTTACCTGGGCGTGATGTGGTGGCTGGCCCGCCATATCGAGCCCGGCGATATCGTGGTGCTGATGACGGATCCGCCTTTACTGCAACTGATCAACACAGCCATTATTCGCATCAAGGGCGGGAAGGTCATCAACTGGCTGCAGGACCTTTTCCCTGAAATTGCACAGCGCCTGGGGGCTTTTCCCGGTCCTGGCTGGCTGGCAGGCTCTCATTGCTCGATGGCGTGACCGGTGCCTTGCGGGCAGCGCAAAATGAACGTCGTCATCAGCGGCAGGATGCAGAAATATCTTGGCAATCGGAGTGTAGACAACACGCATGTGATACCCAACTGGTGCGATGGGGAAATGATTACACCGCTGGCGCATGTAAATAACCCGCTGCGGGAAGCGTGGGGTGTTGCGGATAAGTTCACGGTAGGCTACTCAGGCAATTTCGGACGCGCGCATGAGTTCTCCGAGATTATCCAGGCCATGACGCTTTTGTCGTCTCATCCGGAGATTCATTTCCTGTTTATCGGCGAGGGTGCGGCACTGCAAAGACTGACGAGCCGCTATTGAGCGCAATCGACTGACCAATGCGAGTTTCAAGCCCTACCAGGCGCGTGATTCATTGCGCTACAGCCTGGCTGTTGCCGATTTGCATCTGGTCAGCCTCAAAACCGGCATGGAAGATCTGGTACTGCCGAGTAAGCTTTATGGCGTGATGGCAGCCGGCAGGCCGGTGGCCTTCATTGGTGACATCGAGGGGGATATTGCGCAATTTGTTGAAACCGAGGGTATCGGGTTTGTGATCGGGCAGGGCGATGGCAGCGGGCTGGCGGAGCAGATTCTGTCCCTGGCGGATGCCCCTGCGCGGCTGCTGACATACCAGAAAAACGCCAGAACTCTGTTTGAGCAGGAATTCAGCCTTGGTAAGGGAACCGAGCGCTGGCGGCAGTTGCTTCAGCAACAGGTTCGGGTTGTAAGTCCACGCAATGTTAAGTGCTGCCAACAAGAGAAAATCACTTTTTGTCGGATAAAGTTCTTTATCTTACAATGAGCGTGCGCTTGTCATTACATGCCAAATTACATGTATAATTGCTCGCGGCGCAGTTGCACTGGTATTGACAAGAATTTCCGGCAATCAATTGCAAAGGGATCCTCATGAAAAAGATATCGGCTAAGTTCCTCGGCGTGATCATTTTGGGCGTGTGCCTGGGGCAGGGTTTGCTCGCGGGAAAGCTTTACGCCCAGTTTTACGACAGCCCGGGTTTGGGTCAGCAGCCTGTGACCACGCACCCGCAGGACTACAAACCGCTTGGCGTTCGGGCGGGCGCGTTCATGTTGCACCCCGGTGTGCAACTGGCCGGGGAGTATACGGACAACGCTTTTTATTCCAACGATAATGAACAAAGCGACACGATATTACATGTGCGTCCGTATATTACAGCCCAGAGTGGCTGGAGCCGGCACTCACTGAACATCAGCCTCGCGGCGGATATCGCACGTTACAACGATTTCGGTGAGCGGGATTACGAAGACTACATCTTCGGTATTACCGGCCGGGTGGACGTCAAGAACCGCAGTTTTATGAGCTACTCACTGGATTACATGGATCTGCACGAGGGTCTGAACAACCGCAGTTCCGAGCAGGGAGTGGAGCCGACGAAGTACAATTTGACCGGCGGCAGTATCGGCTATGACCATACGATTAACCGCCTCTCTCTGGCCGCAAAATACGCATTTTACAAGCTGGATTTTGACAATGTGCGGGGAGCGAACGGCCGGATCATTGACAACCAGGATCGGGACCGGAAAAACAACAGTTACTCATTGCGGGCCGGTTACCAGTTCCAGACCGATAAAGAAGCCTTCGTTTCCTACACGGGCTACAACGTGGATTACGACCAGAAGTATGACCGTAATGGCTTTGATCGCGGAGGAGATGGCTATACGATCAGTGGCGGCCTGACAGCTGACCATTACCGGCAAGCTCAATGGCGATGTGTTCGCCAGTTATAATGAGCGGAAATTCGACGATTCACGCCTGCCCAACGTCACCGGCTGGGCAGCCGGGGCGGGGCTGCAGTGGAATCCGACCGAGCTCACTTCGGTTTACGGGAAAATTGCCAGCAGTGTCCAGGATACCACCGACCGGAACAGCTCGGGTTTCCTGCAAACGGTTTACTCATTGCGGGCCGACCACGAATTGACGCGCTTTATCCAATTGAGCGGCTTCGTTTCCTATCGTGTTGCTGATTACCAGTCAATTGATCCTACCATTCTGACCTCACGCTCCAAGGACGACATTTTTAGTGGTGGGCTGGGTTTGAACTGGTTCATCAACCGTTCTATTTACCTGAACGCGTCCTATGGATACGAGACTCTCAACAGCAGCATTTTGGGTGATGACTACACCGCGAACACTTTCTGGCTGGTGATCGGCCTGGAGCGCTAGTTTCCTTTCCTGATTCCGCGACATCAAACTGCCAATGTGCTGCGCTAACCGCCGCAGCTGAGCAATCACGTGGACCGGAAAACCCGGAAACTCCAAGTGCCTGTCGCGGTCTCAATCTGGGCCCTGATAGCCGCAAAGCGTTTATAATTTCATGCATTATCATCCAACATCGATGTCAGTGAACCGGAACATGTCGTTCGCAAATCGACCAGTGACAAGATGCGCTGCATCCCGATGGCGTAAGACATCGGCCGGAATCAGGATGACCTTGACCAGTGCAATTCTGTTTTTTGCCTGCTCGCTGAGTGCGGGTTCTCTTTGGGCGCAAAACGTGCAAGATGCGCCCGTTCCGGCGCTTGGCGTCGGCGATGCCACCTATCAACTGGATGCCGGAGACCGGATCAAGGTCAACATATTCAACCAGCCGGATCTTTCAGGGGACTATCAACTGGATGGTGATGGTCAGTTTGTGATGCCGCTGATTGGCCGCGTTGACGCTGAAGGTCTTACCGCCGCCAAGCTGGAGGCTCTGCTGGTGGCCCGGTTCAAGCCGGATTACCTGGTAAATCCCCGCATTTTCATCCAGGTGCTGAACTACCGGCCCTACTACATCATCGGTGAGGCGCTGAAAACCGGCGCTTTTCCGTATGTGGAAGGCATGACCTATCTCACCGCGATTGCCAAGGCCGGCGGCTTTACCTACCGCGCAAAAAAGGATTACGTTTACGTGGTCCGCGCCGACGATCCGGGACAGGAGGAGATCAAGCTGAGCGTCGAGGAAAAAATTCAGCCCGGCGATATCATCCGCATTGCTGAGCGCTTGTTCTGATTCCTGTGAATATATTCAGGCAGTGGATGCTCCCAACTCATGAATGACAGCCGCCAAGATACCTGGCCAGACGCCGCTCGAGAAGTCGGCGAACAGGGGCAGCCATTACCGCTGCTGGATTACTTGCAACTGTTGTGGTTTCGCCGCAAGCTGATTCTGGCCATCACGATCTTTGTCGCCGTTATCGGCTACATCCAGGTAAATGAAATCAAGAACATCTACTCGGCAAGTTCCACGCTGATTGTGGGGCTGCCCGAGTCGCGAGTGGTCGATTTCGAGTCGGTGCTGGCCCATGGTAATTCGCCTAACGATGCGGAGGGCCAGATCGAAGTGTTGCGCTCGCGTGTGCTGGCTGCAAAGGTGATTAAACGGCTGGGTTTGCTCAGTAACCCGGAATTCAATCCGGCTTTGGCCAAACCGGAGAAAAGCTTGTACGATTTTCTCAAGTACCTTAATCCCAAAAGCTGGATTCCCGCGAGTTGGAAGAAGTCGATCAAAGAAGCTTTGGGCCAGGAAACCGAACGGGTACGGCCGCCTTCCACTCCACAGGAACGGGAAGAGCAGTTGCAACAGGAACAGATGTCGACGGCGACGAGTATTCTCCTGGGCAGGTTGCAGCTGGAGCAGGTTGGCTTCAGCAATGTGATCAATATCACGTTCTCGTCAATGAATCCGGAGACGGCCGCCAGGGTCGCCAATGAGATCCCCGAAGCTTACATTCTCGATAAGCTGGAATCCAAGTTCGAGGCCACGGCAAAGGCCAATGATTGGTTAACCGAACAGGTGGCGGACCTCGAAGCCAAGGTGGTGGAGTCGGAGCGGGCTGTGGAGATGTACCGCGAAGAGCACGGTCTGGGTGAAGCATCCGGCGTGAATATATTGGACAAGCAACTGTCGGAATTGAACAGCCAGCTGATCATCGCCCGCGCGGAGAAGGCTGAGATAGATGCACGATTGGCCCAGCTACGGCGGCTGCTGGAAGGGGGAGGGCAAGGCGTGGAAACCGCTTCCGAGGTATTGTCCTCAGCTCTGGTCCAGCAACTGCGCACGCAGGAAGCTCAGGCGCTGAGCCGGGCATCGGAGCTTTCCGTGGAATATGGACCCAAGCATCCACGCCTGCTGCAGGTTCGTGCCGAACTGGTGGAGATACGCGGGCGCATCCACAACGAGATCGAGCGTATTGCCAAGGGGCTTGAGCACGAGGCAGAATTTGCCGCCACCCGCGTGGCCAGTTTGGAAAGCAGCCTGAGTGCCGCGCAAGGCCAGAGCAGCGAACAAAGCAAGGAGTCCATTCAGCTGCGCTCGCTGGAGCGTGAAGCGGCGGCCAACCGAACATTGTACGAAACGTTTCTCAACCGTTTCAAGGAAACCAGCTCCACTCAGGGCCTGGAAACCTCCGATGCGCGCGTGATTTCCCGGGCCGAGGTGCCGGGCGGTCCGTCTTATCCAAACCGCAACAGGCTGTTGACCAATTACCTCTTGATTGGCTTTTTCGGTGCCTGCGGTCTGGTGTTGGCTTTGCAACTGCTGAACCCCGGACTGATGAGCCCGGAACAGGTACAACAGGTCCTCGGTGAGTACGTCATCGGTCTGATCCCGCTGGTCCCGGGTAAGGTGATGCTGCACGATTACATACTGGAAAAATCGAACTCCTCTTTGGCTGAAGCCATTAATTCGCTGAGGTTCTCTCTCGCACTGTCTGATCCGGATAAACCGGTAAAAGTGGTGGCGGTGACTTCTTCGGTGCCGGAAGAAGGGAAAACCAGTCTGGCCATCGGATTGGCCCGTGCGGTGGCGGCCTCCGGCAACAAAGTGCTCATTGTGGACGGCGACATGCGGCGCTCCAGTCTGGGAAAGAGGCTTGGCTTGCCGGCAAACCATAAAGGTCTGTCGGACTTGGTAATAGCGGGTGATGCGGATTTGTCTGAATTTGTGCTGCGCGATGAAAAAGGCGGAGTAGATTATTTACCCCCAGGTACAGCGAAGTACGCCAATGCCAGTGATATTTTTGCTTCGCACCGGATGCTCGATATCATCGCTCTGCTCAAGTCGCGTTACGACCTGGTCGTGGTAGATACGCCACCCGTTATGGCGGTGGCGGATGCGCGCATCATTGGCCGGGCAGTGGACAAAACCATATTCGTTGTGCGCTGGGACAAGACCCCGCGCAAAGTGGCCCGGGCCGCCCTGGAGCAACTGCGAAGGGCAGAAGTCAGCATTGCTGGCGTGGTACTGCAGCAGGTCGATTTGCACCGATACGGCCGCGTCGGTTATGGGGATTCGGGCTACTACTACCATTACGGCCGCTATGGAAAATACTACTCCAAATAAAGGTCAATTTACTGCCGTCATTCTGGAAGATTCGCTTGTGGCGTTCTGGAATGACGGATTGGGGTGTATTAGAGTTTATTTGAAACGAAGCAGATAATCGTGCTTCCAAAGTCAAAAACAAACCGCTACCTATCCATCGCACTGGTTGGATTTATCGCAATTGCGGTACTGATACTGGCCTGGCCTCGTTTTATGGCCAGTTATCGTTACTTACCGGTGGATATTGCTGTTCAGCGCTATTTTTCCACTCGTGTCATCCCTTCCGAGCGCCTGCCGGTGTTGATTCGCTTTGCGCAGCGAGCTATTGAACATCATGACCACTATCGCTTTCATGATGGGCTCAGCCTGTTGTATTTACTGCGCGCGCTGGATGTCAATACACCGGCGCTGGAACGTATCGACGCGTATCGGGCGTCTGAGGCTGAGGCCGTAGCCACCCTGGAGCGTGCGCCTGCACAGCCGGCCGCCTGGCTGCGTCTGGCCAACATTCGCTGGACACTGCACGACGAGCCGGAAACCATACTGGCACCATGGAAGATGTCTATTTTCACAGGCCGTACAGATTCCAGCCTGTTTACGCAACGAGTAGATATTGGCCTGGGGCTGCGGGAGAGTATGGATGCCGAGGCATTTGCGATGTTGCGCGACCAGCTGCTGTTGGCCTGGCGCCTGCAACCGGGCTCGGTGATGAAGGTGCTGGCGCTTCGTGATCGCGGGCTCGAGGTGACGCGCGAACTGATCACGAATACCGATCCCTCGGCGCTGGCGGAAATGGAGGCTTGGCTTGATAAGCTTCGTTAAGCGCTGGCTGGGAGGTGAAGACGCAGTCGCGGTCGGCCCCTATATCCCCCAAGGACAACGGGTATACTGCATAGGTGATATCCACGGTCGGCTGGACCTTTTGCATCAATTGCACCGCGCTATTGCAACAGATGCTAAGGGTTATGATGGTGAGAAGATAATAACCTACCTTGGGGACTACATCGACCGCGGGGAACAATCCAAGGAAGTAGTCGAACTGTTGATAAAGGAGCCATTGAAGGGTTTTCACTCTATCCATCTGCTTGGCAACCATGAACAAAGTCTGCTGGATTTCCTGCAGCATCCAATGGATGTTGCCAGTTGGCTGAAATATGGTGGCCGGGCTACCCTCCTCAGTTACGGAGTTGCGGTGGGTCCGAAAAACTCCCGGGAGGATCTCCAGGGCCTGCGCGATGAACTGGAAAGAAAACTGCCGCAACGACACCTGGATTTTTACCGCGAGCTATACCTGGCCTACGTGGCAGGCAGCTACTGCTTCGTGCACGCGGGTATTCGTCCTGGCCTGTCGGTGCGTGATCAACGCGACGAGGACCTGCTGTGGATTCGCGAGGATTTCACCAAGAGCAGGGAGATTCACGAGCACATTGTGGTGCACGGTCATTCAATTACATCCGAAGTAGAATTTTGGCCCAACCGCATTGGCATCGATACCGGAGCCTTCCACACCGGCGTGCTGACCTGCCTGGTGCTGGAAGGTTCTGAACAGCGGTTGTTGCAGACGGGCAGAAGGTAAGCGATGCGCTTGTCTCCCATGCCTCTGGTGCTGCTCGCGTTGGTTTCATGTTTCGTCAAAGCGGACTATCAGCTTGGCCTGGAGGCATACCAGAAAGGCGACTACGCACGTGCCTTTTCCGAATGGATCAAGGTTGTTGCGAGTGCGCCGGAGGCGGTGAACCCCGCCATTCTCGCCGAAAGCCAATATGCCATAGGCATGCTGTACTGGATGGGGCAGGGCGTGCCCCAGGATACTGTCGCAGCGGCCAATTGGCTCAGGCAGGCGGCAGAAATGAACCACGCCGGCGCGCAGGCCAAGCTGGGCTATCTCTACACCACAGGTCAGGGCGTTCCTCAAAATGATTTTGAAGCGTTGAAATGGCTGCAGATGGCGGCCAGGCAGGGAGATCCTGATGCGCAATTCAATCTGGGCGTGCTCTACCGCGACGGCAAAGGTGTCAAGCAGGATCCGGATCTGGCGCTGCAATGGTTTCGTGAAGCGGCTGCCAATGGGGACGCTATTTCGGCCGGGATTGTTGCGGCCTTTGAAAGGGATGACACCCACCCCAGTGAGCCTGGACCCGACACAGCTTCGCCCGTGATAAAGAACCAGGAATCCGTCGAGAAATACACCTCTGCCGAAATGGGCTCAAGTGTGCCTACCGGGCCTGCTTCCGTGGCAGCCTTGAGCGAAGACTGGATTCGCCAGTGCAACCCGGAGCATTACACCATCCAAGTGATAGCGTTGTTGCAGCCCGATAGATTGTACGATTTCATCGAACGTCATCGAGACTGGTCCCCGCTGGCAATTTATCGGCAGCGATGGCAAGGCAAGCCGCTGTGGGTGTTGGTGCAAGGTGATTACGCAGATGTGGGACAGGCCCGCGAGGCAGTGCGGCATTTTCCTGCAGGTCTGCAGGAGCAGGAAAACATGTGGATCCGGCGTTTTGAGATGGTGCAGGGACTATTGCGTTGAAAATTCAGCTATGAGAATACAGCCATGAACCGCATTCTGTTTTTTGGACTTATGGTGCTTGTGGTGCTCTGCCCCCTGCCATTGGGCAGTAACCGTGAATGGTCGTGGAGCCTGTGCGCGTTGCTTTCTTCATTGTTGGGCCTTGCCTGGGCGGTTGCAAATCTCGGTCATCGTGGAGCATTCACTCGGCTACCGCATCCCGTTTTGGTAATGTCGTTCCTATTTGCCTGTGGCTGGGTCCTGGTGCAAGTCGGCGTCTGGGTTCCTGACTTGTGGCATCATCCCTTATGGGCCATGAGTGGCGAAGCACTGGGTTTAAGGCCGCCCGGGTCGATTTCAGTAGCCGCCGAAGATTCCTGGACCGCGTTGATGCGCTTGCTGAGTTATGCGTTGATTTTTGTGCTGGCGTACCAGTTGGGTCGTGATCGCGCGCGGGCCCAAACTGCATTTGGCTGGTTGACTATCGCCGGCTTGATTTATGCGGTGTTCGGGCTTTATGTCTACTGGAGTGGCTACTTCCCCGAATGGCTATTTCGCGACAACGTTTTGCAGCACGACGTGCGCAGCACCTTTATCAATCGAAATCACTTCGCCACATGGCAGGGCCTGACCCTGTTGTCCGCGTTGGCTCTTTTTTACCAGCGCATGGCTCAACCGGTAGTGAAGCCTTATGAAGTTCCCCAGGACCGTGAAGCGCGCACTGCGGAGTTTATCCTGCGTGCCTGGAAGCCGTTAATCTTGGTGCTTTTGATGGTTACGGCGCTGATCCTGACGCATTCCCGCGGTGGATTTGTTTCGACCATGGCCGGAGTCGTGGTGCTGTTACTTCTGCTGGACCGGCGTGCGTCCGGGCGGCGTTCGCTGTCACGGGTGACGGTTTTCGCGGCATTGGCGGTTACCACCATCGCCTTCTACCTCACCAGCGAGGTGTTGCTCGATCGCATCAATCGCACCGATATCACCTCGGAAGAACGCCTGGCCGTGTTTGCCAACGTGGATCGAGGCATTGCAGACAATCCGGTGCTGGGTTTTGGTTATGGCACTTTCGCCAGCAGTTTCCGCTTTTATGACCGCAACGAGACACCTGTGCATTACGACCGGGCGCACAATACCTGGCTGGAAGACACCTTCGAACTGGGTTTGCCAGCCGCACTGGCGCTGTTCCTTTCAATCCTTGGTTTGGCGCTGATTTGTCTGCGTGGGATCAGACGCCGGCACCGGGATTGGATTTATCCTGCAACCGGTGTGGCCGCTTCAGTACTGGTGGCGCTGCACGCCACGGTTGACTTCAGTCTGCAACTACCGGCAGTCGCAATACTGTATGCCTGCATCATGGGGGTGGCGTGTGCGCAGTCTCATCCGTCATTGGCTGACCATCGGTAGACTGTCTGTGTTGATTGGGGGATCCTGATGTTGGTGTTGGCGCATCATGCCTGGTTGGTGTTACCACTTGCCGTCGTGCTGAGCGCGGCAGTGGCGTCGCTGCTCATCCCTCTGGCGGTGAGGCTGGGTTGGGTGGATCGTCCGGATGCACGCAAGGTACATGAACATGCCACGCCACCGGTAGGCGGGCTGGCCATTTATGTCACATTGGCAGTGGTAGCGACACTCGCGCCCACACTGGCGTTGCTAACCAAGCCATTTTTAACCTCGCTGTTAGCTGGCGGCCTGGTGCTCATGATTACCGGCCTCATCGACGACCTGCGTGGATTGAGCGCCTATCTTCGCTTCGCGTTGCAGGTTGTCATCTGTCTTCTGATCATTCATTTGACCGGGGTTCGGCTGGATGACTTTGGCCGTTTGTTTTCCGGTAGCGTAGTGCAGCTCGGCTGGCTGGCGGTGCCCATCACAATCTTCGCTGCGATGGGTGTGATCAATTCCTTCAACCTGATCGATGGCATGGATGGTTTATCCGGGGCGATCTTTCTTGTGGCAGCGGCCGGCATGGCGTTGTTTGCTCAACTGGCAGGGCAACTGGCGATGCTCTGGTTTTTGCTGATCGCCATATCGGCCGTGCTGGGGTTCATGTTGCTCAACGCCCGTTTTCCATGGAACACGAAGGCGCGGGTTTTTCTCGGTGATTCGGGTACGCTGGCACTGGGCTTGTTGTTGGCCTGGTGCTTCATCCGCCTGGGTAACGGGGTCGACCGCGCTTTCATGCCGATGACGGCCGTATGGCTTTTCGCAGTGCCCCTGCTGGATACGTCAACGCAAATCCGCAGGCGCTGGGGCGAAGGCCGCTCAGCTTTCTCCGCTGATCAGAATCACCTGCATCATGCCTTCCTGCGCGCCGGCTACAGCGTAGGCCAGACGTGGACCGCAATCATTCTGCTGGCATTGCTGCTGGCCGGGATCGGCATTGGCTTCGAGTTGAGCAGGTTACCGGACTGGCTCAGTTTCTATACCTTTATGGTCGTCGCATTCACCTACTACTTCTACCTCAAGTACTGTTGGGCGTCTCAGCGCTTTCTCGGCCGGCATTTTATCCACCACGATTTCGACATCGAGGAAGCTTACCTTTGAAGTTGCTCGCACGAGCAGGGTCCGGTGCCTATAATCCGGGAGCAGTGTGGCCGGGGTAGCCTCAACCATAAAGGAAGAGAAGATGAATCCAGCAACATCCGCAGGAGCGATGGGACCACTCCGTATCATGGTTACCGGCGGCGCCGGGTTCCTGGGTTCGCACTTGTGCGACCGTCTGTTGACCGCCGGTCACGATGTGCTCTGTGTGGATAATTTCTACACCTCCACGCGGCGCAACATCACGCACTTGCTGGAGCACCCCAATTTCGAACTGTTGCGCCATGATGTGACCTTCCCGCTGTATGTCGAGGTTGATCGCATTTATAACCTGGCTTGCCCGGCTTCGCCGATTCATTACCAGCGTGACCCGGTGCAGACCACCAAGACCTCGTGCATGGTGCGATAAACATGCTGGGCCTGGCCAAGCGCACCCGCGCGCGCATATTGCAGGCTTCCACCAGCGAGATTTACGGCGACCCGGAAATACACCCGCAGCCGGAGAATTATTGGGGAAACGTCAATCCTGATCGGTATCCGGTCCTGTTACGACGAGGGCAAGCGTTGTGCGGAAACCCTGTTTTTCGATTATTGGCGCCAGCACAAGTTGCCCATCAAAGTGGCACGCATATTCAACACTTATGGCCCGCGCATGCTGCCGGATGATGGCCGCGTGGTGTCGAATTTCATCGTGCAGGCACTGCGGGGACAGGACATCACGATATACGGTGATGGCAGTCAGACCCGCTCATTCTGCTATGTGGACGACCTGGTTGAGGGGCTGATGCGTTTGATGGAGAGTGGCAGCGAAGTCACTGGCCCGATCAATTTGGGTAACCCGGGAGAGTTTTCGATTCAGCAACTCGCGCAAAAAGTAGTGGCATTAACCGGGTCCGCATCGAAAATTGTATATGCGCCATTACCCCAGGACGACCCCACGCAGCGGCAGCCGGACATATCGAAGGCGAAGGAAATTCTGGGTTGGCAGCCGCTTGTACCTTTGGATGAAGGCCTCAAAGAAACGGTGGAGTTTTTTCGCCAGAGTTTGGATGGTGTTGCTGGGTGAAACCATCTTCTTGCGATTTTCCCTCTGGATTCCAGTTACCGTCCCACGATGAGTAACAACACGATTCTCGTCACCGGCGGCGCCGGCTACATCGGCTCCCACACGTGCCTGGAGCTGCTTGAAGCAGGTTATCAGGTCGTCGTCGTCGACAATCTCTCGAACAGCAAAGAGACGGCGCTGGACAGGGTTAGAGCGATCACCGGCAAACCACTGGAATTCGTGCGCTGTGACATCCTCGACCGTACCGCACTCGACCGGGTCTTCACCGAATACCAGCCCTCTGCGGTGATCCATTTTGCCGGCCTGAAGGCGGTGGGCGAGTCGGTTGAAAAGCCCTTGCTGTACTATCAGAACAATGTTGCCGGCTCCGCTGCGCTGTTGGAGGCGATGGCGGCGGCAGGGGTGAAGAACATCGTTTTCAGCTCCTCCTGCACCGTGTATGGTACGCCGGAAACACTGCCGATCCGGGAGGATTTTCCGCTGCAGGCGGTCAATCCCTATGGCCAGACCAAGCTGACGATCGAGAACATGCTGCGTGACCTTGGTGCGTCCGATGCCGAGTGGAACATTTCCATTCTGCGCTATTTCAATCCCGTTGGGGCGCACCCCAGCGGCGAAATCGGCGAAGACCCGCTGGGCATTCCCAATAACCTGATGCCCTACATCACCCAGGTGGCGGTGGGTGAGTTGCGGGAACTGGCGGTGTTCGGCGATGACTACGAACCCCGGACGGCACCTGTATTCGCGATTACATCCACGTGGTCGACCTGGCCAAAGGCCACATCAAAGCCTTGCAGAAACTGGCAAAGCAACCGGGCTCTGATGACCCACAACCTGGGCACCGGGCAGGGCTGTTCCGTGCTGGAGGTGATCGAAGGCTTTCGCGCCGCCACTGGCAAGGACATTCCTTACCGCATCGCCGGCCGCCGGGCCGGCGATGCGCCGGCGGTGTATGCCGATCCCTCACTGGCAGCATCGGAACTGGGCTGGAAGGCGCAGCTCGGCATCGAAGCCATGTGCGCCGATGCCTGGCGCTGGCAGCAAAAAAATCCGAAGGGTTATTGAACACGCTGAACCAGGTTGTTGACACCTTCCTGTGCCGGGCGCTGCGAGGAGAGCCTGCGCCCTGGACAAAGCTGCGGGACAACGTCCTCCCAAATGAGTTTCAGCTCCGTTGCGAACACCATGGCGTAGCGGCGTTGCTGTTTGATGTCTTGCAAGCTCGCGAGGAATGGCAAACCTGGCCAGAAGAGCTCAGAAGATCGTTGGAACTCAGCAGCAAGTCCGGTATTGCCCAAGACATGCTGCGGGTTCACTACCTGCAGGAAATCGTGCATTATTTCTCGCGTTCCGGGATACGTTTTCTCCTGGTCAAAGGCGAAGCCTTGGCCCAAACGCATTATCCGGCGCCCGGAACCCGCAAGCGTCGCGACAGTGATATCTTTATTGGCATTGAAGACATTGAAGCGGCAAGGCGAGTTGTCCTCGATGCCGGCTTGGTAATCCACTCCCCGATCTACAAGACTCATCAGTTCACGGTAAGGCGAACACTTGGACTTGAGGACGGCGTTGATTTCGATATTCATTGGCGTATTTTGAATACATCCCGTTTTGCCAGAGTAATTTCTTTCGACGAGGCATTTGCCACATCAGTCAAACTATCCGGAATACCAGGTGTGAGAACGCTCAACACCACTCATGCACTGGTGCTCGCCTGCCTGCACCGCGTTGGGAGTGAGCGGCATGACCAGGGCCGGTTGATCTGGATCTGGGATATTCATTCGTTGGTAACAGGAATGTCGTATCAGGAGTTGGTTAATTTTGCCCGGTTTGCAGGTAAACGCAATGTGCAGTCAGCATGCCGGAGTGGTTTAAGTCTGGCTCAAGACTGTTTCGGCACCGTGATACCTGGCGAGGTCCTGTCCGTTCTGGAATCAACCGAACACCCGCACAGATTTGCACATAGTAACCTGGCATTACTGATCGATGATTGGAAGCAACTGCCGACATTTGCAGCACGACGGGCGATGCTGAGAGAGCTCTTCCTGCCATCCGGCGAATCACTGCTGCGTAAATACCGGAAAGAAAACCGGAACTGGCTGCCGCTGCTGTATATCCGTCAGGTCTTCGACGGCCTTGCTCAGCGCTTAACGCTGCGTTGACACCCGCTTCAACGGAACACGGTGTACTTCACAAATCAGCTGGAGAGGAGACACCATTAATCTATGTTGTGCTGACTGATAAGTCAGAAATCTCGGTTGCGTGCCGGACCACAGTTTCGCGCACCTGGGGCAACATCTTATATTGGCGGGGATAGTCCAGCCGAAAAAACATCGGGGTTTTTGCCAGCGCTGAGAGCTGGTCGAAGTGATGCGTCAGCATTTCACGCGCTTCGATATCGAGCAGGAAGCAATTCTTGACCAGTCCGATCATCGCATCGCGGCCGCTGATCGGCGCTATCGAAACTGTATCCGTATTGCTTTCACCCAGAAAATACATGCAACGCAGAGGGCGTGCCACATCGCAGTGTGCTACCTCGTCATCAGCCAGCAGACGCGACTTGGGTGTGTAGGCCACGGGTGGGGCGGCTTTGGTGGATTCCGGTATCAAGGCCGCGCGCGAGTCGCCCCACAGGCGGATGGATGGATGGCTGGGCTTAATGATATAGCCGCCTTCCTCTTCGCTCATTTGCAGCCCGTCATCAGTCAGAAAGCGGAATCCGCTGGTGGAAAAACTGGCCGCGAGCGTGGATTTCCCGCGCCCTGACGCACCCAGGAATGCCACGGCAAAGTTTTCTATTTCAACCGCGCTGGCGTGTAATACCAGCATGAACTGGCGGCTCAGCGCCAGCGGCAGCACCTGATTCAGGTAAAGATGATCAACGGTTTGGCTTGCAACGTCCCTGGCCGGGTACGCAACCACCGCCTTTCCATCGGGCGAGACCGTGAAGTCGGCCAGGCCGGGGAAGCGCAGCAGGAAGCCGCTGGTGGTGCGATAAAAGCGGGTCCACACGGTCCCGTCTGCAAGAGTCCATTGCTGGAAAGGTGTTAAGCCTTCGCTCAAATGTTGCTTGAATGGATGCAGGTCGGCAGTCACCGATTTCAGAACATGGTTGCGAAGGTCATGCACCTCGCCTGGAGACGTTCACTGATAGCTGGTGCCGGCACTCCCCGCAGCTCAAGGGATTTATTCCCGTTGCGGGAATTTATCTGTTCAAAGCAAGCAAGGCACTACATCCCGCCTGTGAATTTCAACACATCCTACCCTTTGAACCCATTTCCGGACTGACGTTGCAATTCGGCTCGCCATCATCATGAGAAACTGAGGATCCTGACTGCGTCAGGTCGGCAATTTTCCCAAACGCCTGCAATGAAGGCGCCTGGTATTTTTTCTTTGCCTTGCCTTCATTACCAGAAACGGGGTAAATCTCAATGTGATCATTCATTAACGCAACCCTCTATTTTCTGGGCCAATGATACCTTACCCAATAGTTCAGCGCCACCGGCGCGACCATGAGCCAACTTGACCACGTCGACTCTTCACCCTCTCCGTCCAGATATTTTTCAAAGGCAGCCAGATAACGCTCTTGATCCACAAACACTTCTGCCACCGCATCCAGGTTGGATCTTACCCGGGATTGCCCCACTTTGGATGATAGTTTTGCCCTGAGCAGATCGCCAACGGCAGGGGTTTTAGTGCGGGCGAGCACAGGATTGGGAAGCACGTTATGCATTGCCCCGCGCAGTACAGCCTTGTTGCGGGTCATGTAATTCGGCAGTCCCAGCAAAAATTCAACCAGCCTCACATCGTAGAAGGGGTGCCGCGCCACCACCGGCATTTTCAGTGCCTCATAGGGGACAAACATATGACTTAACCACGAACGTCGCAGCTGGCGATAGGCGTCCGACGCGCCGTTCCACTCCCGCCACCACAAATTCCAACGATCTTCAAGATCATTTCCCTTGCAAAATCCGCAGATATCCATGCAGGGAAGGGCGGCTGCCAGGACTCCTGCCTGCTCAAGAACGGCATGATCGCTGACCGCAAGCCCATCCCGGCCAGGGTACCTGTAAACTTCAGATGCCTGTGTATTTCCTCCATTAACTTGATCAACCTGCCGCCATAGAGCAGATTCTTATGATAAGAACTCGAGCCGGCCAGAGCGGCGTCACCACCGTGCCCAGTCAGCAGGACACGGGTGCTCATGTCCGTCAGTTGCCTCAACTTCTGGAAGTGCGCAAACAATCTGGGACTGATAAGTGGCTCAGCGGTGCGTATTTGTGGGGTTTCGAATTGCTCGCACAGTTCACAATCTTCAGGTGCCTGGAAAAAAACCGGTATTTTCAGGTGCGCTGCAACCATTTCTGCATAGAACTTCTCCCGACTTTCCGGGAATATCTTATGGGATGTATTGGTATGCGCCGTCACGGTGCAATCAGAGCTTGTGTTGACTGCTGCTGCGGCAACGGATGTCGAATCCAGACCACCGCTCATCTCCACTGCCAAGTGACTGGTGCGAACCCGATCACCTACCGCCTGAAAAAACAGTTCGCGGAACGCCTCGACATAGTCGGAATTGTTTTTATAGCGCACCTCATGGTTGACCTGCAGTTCCCAATAGGGCTTGATGCAACAATTGCCTTCAGTGACGGTAAGGGCGCTGGCTGCAGGCAAGCGGCGGATATCGCTGAATATTGAAGCCTCGGCCTCTGTCGGAGTCCCGATCATCAAGAAATCCGCCACGTATCCCTCATCCAGCTTCTGGGATGAGGCAGGGTGTAGTTGCAGCGCATCCAGATCACTTGCAAACAGCAAGAAACGGTCCTTTTTCAGGTAGAAAAAAGGCCTTACACCGAAATGATCGCGCGCACAGATGAGTTTCTTGTTATCTCCATCCCACAGTGCAAACGCGAAATCGCCGATCAGGTGGTCCAGAAACGAGTCGCCAAAGGCGTAGTAGGCGTGCAAAATGAGTTCGACATCGGGAACTCCCGCTTTCACCGGCCTGCCCGCTGCACGTAACTGGCCTATCAATTCGCTACGTCCATCGATGCGTGCGTCAGCGGTGATCCAGACGCCATCGTCCAGCGAGCAGGGCTGGTGTTCATTTTCGGACTCTGGCGATAGGCGCAGCATGGCGTGGCCGAACCCCACGTGGCCGGCAACCCAGGTACCACAATCATCCGGGGCGCGGGCTTTCATGGAGGCCGTCATGCGCTCCAGCAGTGCGCGATCGACCGGCGCGCCGTCGAGATTGAGGATACCGGCAATGCAGCTCATGATGAGAGTAATGGCCCGTGGCTAACGTTCATTGCCAATGGTTAGTCATTTTTTGCATAACGCAAGGCCAGTCCCTTTACCAGTCGTAATGCATTCTCAATGTCGGGAAAGGCCTTCTGGTCCGTCTCGAGCAATACTTGCGCGATCTCCTGATTGCTTCTCCCCGCCTGCATCATCGCCAAGACTCGCAGGATATTTTCTCCCCGCCCATTGAGACCGGGACTGCAGTCCGGTGCCATTTTGCGCAGGCGGTGCGGTCCATCGGCACGCGCAAGAAAGCTGGAGTGCCGGCGTGTGCCGGATACCGCCTTGACGGTCCAGGTCCAGTCACCCTTGGCGGGGCGCAACAAACTGATACTGATCTCCTCGCCCGCCTGCAGCAGCAGGGGCGGATCGAGCGGCAGCAAGGCTGGCGACCAGTGTACCTCGGGGCTGGCCGGGTCGGTACTCAGCCACTGATCATCCAGCCTGATCCTGATCCAGCCAAGCAGGCCGTGGCAGAGACCGGCACTTTCGATTCGGCAACCTACCGTGCCCTGACAGTCTGCTTGCGAGGAAGTGATCAGGTCCACGCTGGCAAATTCCGCGCCCGTTGCAAGTCGCTCGGGCGTAAATTCCCCGCGGTTTGGCCAGAGCATTTCATTGGCGGCAAAGCGGCGCGCCGCGGAAACGTCCAAACCAAGGCTCGGTTCGGCCCAGCGTCCAATGAATTTGGCATGGATTTCAGGTGCTGATACTGGGGCCAGCAGAAGTTCGGCGAAATCCGGCACCATATGTCCGTCGGGTTTGAGATAGCGGTCGCGGGCGTGGAACAAAGACGGCAGAAGGTCTTCGGTGTACAGCAGATTGCCGGTAAATACAGAAACGATGAGATCGACTTGCTCCGGCAGTTCTACATCCTCGATGCGGCCTTCCAGGATCTCAATCCTATGTACGAGACTGTTTGCCCGCGCGATTTCCCGTGCAATCTGAACTACAGGCTCGGGTTCGACCAGATAAACCCGCCTTGCCCCCGCGGCGGCCGCAACCAGCCCGTGGATGCCCATGCCCGCACCCAGGTCCAGCACCACGGAATCTGGAGTGACAAGCTTGCGGATCGCTTGTGCATAGAGCGTGTTGCGAACATCGTCGAATACCATCAAGCGGTGTGAGGAAACACTCGAATAGGACATCTAATTCCTACTGTTCGAACGCTGAAGTGCAGCAAAGAAATACTTCGATCCATCGTAGCACAGGCCGCAATTGACGCGGCCTGAGTTTGCGCTTATTCAATGCGTGCCAAACCGGCATCAACAAGCTGCTCGACCAATTTTTCAATGTCTTGTTTAAGTTGATCCGCCCCAACTTCGTATTCGGCTATCAAGACATCACAGGCGGTCTGAAGACCGGGGTTTTCCTGAAGCAGTTGCCAAAGTCGAACGCCGACCTCATCCAGGCCGAAATATGTGGAACTGGCCAGATCGAGGATGACGCCCTCGCCGCCGATTTCCTGAAACAAAGCTTCGGGTGAGGTGTATACACGGCGAGTTAACATCAAGAAGAACCTCTTAATTTCCAGTTCGGGAATTATAAACCAGTGATCTGCTGGATTCCGGGTTTCTTCCCGTTCTACAGGATGGTTTTGAATGCGCAGGAGAAGTGATAGAGTCGGCAGAATGAGGATTCGCCGGGTTTGATGGTGCTGTGGATATGAGTCGAATTGCCAGGCTGGCTGCGCTGTCGTTTGCGGAGTGGAAAGTGCTGCTTGCCGCACTTTTCCTGTTGCCCTATGCGTCCTTGTTGCTGCGGAAGAAGGGGTTTATTGGCGCTCGCACGGCGCTTCTGTCTTCAGGACCGTTGGTTTCGGTGTATCCTCGAGACCAGCAATTGGGCGAAGCCCGCCGCATTTCACGCATGGTGGATGTCGCGGCCCGATATGGGTTTTACCCTGCGACATGTCTCAAGCGTTCGCTGGTTCTGGCCTGGTTCTTACAACGACGCGGCATATCATTCGACCTGCGCATCGGTGTGCCCAAAGTGGGTGCGTTGAACGAAGCAGGGCGTGACTTTTCAGCTCATGCATGGGTCGAGTCGCTTGGGGTTGTCGTGAATGAACACGAGGACGTCAATGATCGATTTGCATGTTTCGAGAACCACCTCGACGGCCAAAGGTAATAATGGCTTACTACCTAACGAAAGTGTTGCCGTTGCTATTGCTGCCGCTTCCCGTGGCACTCGCGGTTGCGTTGCTCGCTTTGCTTTTTGTAATCAAAGGCAGTCGCAAGCCTGCCATCTTTTTTTTGCTGACCTCACTCCTGATGTTGTGGATTTCATCTCTGCCGGTTGTTGCGTCGCAATTGTTATGGAGCCTTCAACGGCAACACCTGCCGGTGCCTATCGAAGCCATTGCTTCTGCTGACTGTATTGTCGTGTTGGGTGGTGCTTTGGAGGCTCCCTTGTTTCCCAGGGTGGATATTGAGTTGACCGATGCTGCAGATCGGATCTACCAGGCGGCCAAGCTTTACCGGGCAGGAAAAGGGAAGACAATTGTGGTGGCAGCCGGCAATCAGCCTTGGACCCGACATCCGGTTTCAGAAGCGCAGCTGATAGAGGACCGCCAG
>CAWFGC010000005.1:0-339021 GCA_963815185.1 uncultured Gammaproteobacteria bacterium
TCATCGTCTTCATTCTGCTGATGGCGCTCGGCGAGAAAATGGGTATGTCGGCGAGGGCCATCGGCCTGAGCTTCGTCGGCTTCACGATCTTCATCTATGCCGCGATCGGCTGGCTTTCGCGCACCATGCAGGTCGACGCCTACTACGTGGCGGGCCGGGAAGTGCCGGCTGTCTTCAACGGCATGGCGACGGCGGCCGACTGGATGTCGGGCGCCTCGTTCGTGGCCATGGCCGGCGGCATCTACTTCGGCGGGCATGCCTATTTGGCGTTCGTGGTCGGGTGGACCGGCGGCTACGTGCTCGTCTCGTCGCTGATGGCGCCCTACCTGCGCAAGTTCGGCTGCTACACGGTGCCCGACTTCGTCGGCACGCGTACGGCGGCAACCTCGCGCGCTTCTGCGCCGTGGTCGTCCTGACGGTGGCCTCCTTCACCTATGTGACGGCGCAGATCAACGCCACCGGAACGATCGCCTCGCGCGCGCTCGGTATTCCGTTCGGGTATGGTATCTGGTTCGGCCTCCTCGGCATCCTGCTGTGCTCGATGCTCGGCGGTATGCGGGCCGTGACCTGGACCCAGGTGGCCCAATATATCGTGCTCATCATCGCCTACCTGGTGCCGGTGATCTGGATGTCGAACAAGCAAGGGTTCGGCATCATTCCCCACTTCGCGTACGGTGAGGCTGTCCACAAGATTGCGGTGCTGGAGCAGCAGCTGGGCTCGGCGTCCTGAAGCCGGTCGGAGCCCATCCGGGGTGTGTCCGCGCTGGTGACCCATCAACGCTCCGGGCGATGCCTTGTCTGGCTGGCGCTTCATCGCGCTCGCCTTGATGATGATGACGGGCACCGCCTCGCTGCCCCACATCCTCATGCGCTACTTCACGACGCCCTCGGTGCGCGCTGCGCGGCGGTCGGTGGCTTGGTCGCTGTTCTTCATCTTCCTGCTCTACTTCACGGCACCGGCCTTGCCACGCTCACCAAGCTGCAGCTGCTCGACCCCTCGCTCGCCACGAGCGTCATCGGCAAGAGCATTGCCGAAGTGCGGCACTGCCTTGGGTCCAGAACTGGGCCGCGGTGGGCTATCTCGCCATCGACGACACCAACAAGGACGGCATTCTGCAGATCAACGAGTTCTTCATGCGGTCAGACATCGTCGTGCTGGCAACGCCTGAGATCGCTGGCCTGCCGTATGTCATTTCCGGCCTTGTTGCCGCGGGCGGCATGGCGGCTGCCATGTCGACGGCCGACGGCCTGCTGCTGGCCATCGCCAACGCGCTCAGCCACGATCTCTACTACAAGATGATCGATCCGAGGGCTGACACCAGGGTCCGGCTGATCGTCGCGCGTGTCCTGCTGATCCTGATCGGTGCAGCGGGTGCTGCGTGTGCTTCGCTGCGGTTGACAGGCATCCTCGGCGCGGTTGCGTGGGCGTTCTGCTTCGCCTCGTCGGGACTCTTCTTCCCGCTGGTGCTCGGCATCTGGTGGAAGCGCGCCAAGGGAAGGGGCGATCGCCGGGATGATCTTGGCCTCGGCTCCGGATCACTCTACCTCTAGTACGTCTTCGGCCGGCGGCCCCCGCTGTGGGGCGTCGACCACCTGCGGTTCGGCGTCGTAGGCACGGCAGTCAGCCTCGTCGCCATGGTCGTGGTCAGCCTGATGACGCCGGAGCCGGACGAGGAGACGCAGAGGATGGTCGATGAGGCGCGCATGCCGACCGGCTGACCGATCCTCGCCCGACGCACTGACGTCCGGGTCCAACACTCAATGCCGGGGGCGGGACAGGCCCCGCCCCCGATCATTTGCGGGTACGCCAAGCGCGGGCCAGGAAAATGATCGCCGGCATCCCGATCTGGGCGGTGGCGCTCGACTATGTGCTGGGCATGATCATGTGGACGCTGATCGGGCGTTCCGCGATGAACATGTTCCTGCCGGTCAACTCCGACTTCTTCTTCATGAAGATTTTCGTGCGCATGACGGACCCGCTGCTGCGGCTGTTCGGCCCGTTACGCCGAGCTTCCTCATGGACCTGATGGTGCCCCTCTATGTGGCCTGGTTCTTCTTCATGGTGCGGTTCTATCTGATGCCCTGGTTGCTCGGGTATTCGGTGATGGGCATGCTGTCCTTCCCGCTGGAAAGCGAAGCCAAGGCGACGAGCTGATCACATGTTTCAACAAGTAATGGCCGGCGCCTTGGTCGTCCGTTCAGGCCGGTTGGCGCGCCAAGTCCGGCGGTGACCGCCTGCCGCATCCAGCCGCTTGTTGAATTGCTCACGGATATCGCGCCTAGCGATATTTTACCGAATTCGCCATGATCTCTCGTCGAGCTTCTTCAGATTGTCGGCAATTGGCGCCCAGCGCGCCAATGCCGCCGGGCTTTGCGTGAAATTATCCGGCTGGCGCGCGCCTTGCTGCCAGTCGGTCTCCGACAGCCGGGCGATCGAATGCGGCGATGCACTCCTGCGCCGAAAACTCCGCCGGCACGTCGGCGCTGTTGTCGCGCAGGCCCGCCACAAAGACAATGTCGCGCCAATTCCCGGCTCGCGTCGTTGGGAATCGCGCGCCCATGGACGGCCGTCGACAAATTCGGCAAAGATGGCCAGATCGGAGTAGGCAGGCTGCGAAAACATGCATCTTGGCAATGTTGAGCGAGGCGATGATGGCCTTGTCCTCGAACATCGCCACGTAGCGAATACCCATGCGCTTTGGCGACATAGCCGTAGAGCGTCTTCTGCGCCACGAAGGCCGCACGGGGGAAACGAAATTCTCCAGCGCCGCCACGCTGTCGACGGGCCCTGTGCCGGGCCCGAGGCCGAGGAAGGACCCCTGAATCTCCGCCAGAGGCCGCCGGTCTTGTCCGAGGTGATGTCATGGTTTCGTGCGGTATGGCGACAAGATCATAATACGGTACCCCGGCCTGCCGGTGCGGTTTTCGCACCATAACCTCCTGGCGGCGCCAGATCGAGACGCCAAGCCCGCCAAAGCCTTGGAGGCCCAGAATGGGTTTCCGGAGCGGGCCGGACCATTTCTGGAGAAGGCCAGGCCATGGCAGAAGCGCCGGCTCCCAGCTTTTGCCGGAATTGGCCCCTACCAAGCATAGCCAGCCGGAACAAGGCAGCGCGCCGACCGTCTTCAAGGATGCATTCGCGCTATGCTGTTGGTTCGGTTGAGCAGCTTCGGCGCCCGGCTGGTAGATTGATGTTGCCGGGCCCGTTTGGCGAGGCCTGTCATGGACCACATACGTCGAGTTGCGTTTGAGATCGTCCTGCGCGCGTGTAGCTTCCGGGCGCTCTGGATCTCTCGCCGTCAGATGTTCGGCATGTCGGACATGCCGAAGACCGCCTTCCAGGCCGGCGGAGTCTGGACATCGGCGATGTGCGTGACCTAATCCTCAAGGCTTACGAGGCGAACATCAGGAATCACCGCCGCACCGAGCCGCGGCTCTCACCTCGACGAGGACCATCGTCCTCCCCGCCGCCGATGCGCAACAAGTGAGCGCGGCGGTGCTACGCGAAACTTATCTGCGGGTTGCGCTCGGGGCCGCGATGATCCGGCCATCGGCCTGTGCGCGATCGCCTCGTTCATGCCGGCGACGGCGCTGCAACTGAAATAGCGGCGGGGTACGCCGCGCGAACAGCCAACGTCAAAACGAACGGGCGACTAGGAGAGTGGTGCCCAGGGGCGGAATCGAACCACCGACACCGTGATTTTCAGTCACGTGCTCTACCAACTGAGCTACCGGGACGGCCCTCGCGTTAGCGGCGGAAAAGCAGAGCGCGGGGCGTTATAGAGGCTGGATTTCGGCCGGTCCAGAACCGGCCAAATCGCCGTATTCGGCCGCGGGGCTCGCGAAAAGTCAGGCTTTGACCCCGATCGCGGCGCGAAACCGCTCTTTCAGCGCCACCCCGTCGCGCAAGGGCAGCACCCGCGGCGGCTCCTCCGGCTTCATCGCCACGCGGGCGAACAGGGGTCCTTTGAGGCCCTTCATCTGCCCCACGAGGCGGTTAATCGTCATTTCTTTAATGCAAAGTGCAAACTTCATCCCATAACTCCCACTTTATTCGGAATATTTCACACGGTTTTTGCTTTTGTTAACCGGACATCGGCCTGTTAATTGGCATATAACCTACAAAACCGAGCCGCAATTTCCTCTTGGAGATTACCTCCCGCTTGCCTAGTCTGATTTTTATTTGGACTCCGCCATGTCAGAACTCAAACTGTTGGACCGAATGCGCAACGAGATTCGCTTGCGGCAGTTCAGTATAGCCACTGAGCGAATTTACGTGTACTGGGCCAGGCGTTTCATTCTTTTTCACAATAAGCGTCACCCGATAACCATGGGCAAGGAAGAGGTGGAAAAATTTCTCACCCATCTGGCGGTGCGCCGTGAGGTTTCGCCTTCCACGCAAAATGTGGCTCTTGCAGCGATTTTATTTCTCTGTCAGGTAGCGTGGCGTGATACTACTCTCGGCCTTTGATTTCAGGCAAAAATCCCGTGCAGGTACCAGCCGCGGCGGGGTTTGTATTCGTGGAAGGCCCACAGCGTGCTGCCGTGGGCATCGCGTACGATGAAGTAGTCGCGGCGGCAGTCGCGGCCGTCCCACCAGCCGCTTTCGATGCGTTCGGGGCCGGCGAGGATTTCGTAGCGGCCGATATCGCAGCGTTTGGGCTTGGGCAGCAGCCAGGCAGGCCGGTGGGGCAGGGCAATGCAGGCAGCCTTTTCATTCAGCATGCGCGGCCGCCAGCTGTATTCCGGGCGGTGGTCTTCCACGCCCGCCAGGCCGCTCACCGCATCACGGCCCAGACGTGCCTGCAGGCGTTCGGTCAGTTGTTCGATATCCTGTTTCTGTTCGGCCGCACTGTCGCGAAACAGGCTGTGCTGGCCGGCCGCCAGTGGCAGCAGCCGCGGCGTTTCCAGACGGATTTCGCGCACTGCCTGGGGCAGGCGTAAACGCTCCAGCCGCTCACGCAACAGGCTGAGCAGCCGCGCCGGGTCCTGGGTGGGGGATTGCGTGCCGAGATCCAGCAGGCTGTCCGGGTGATCTTCGTGCCGCAGTACGATGTGCACGGACTGCACTGCGTTGTCGCCGCCGCGCAGCACGCCGCACAGTTCCTCCAACAGGCGTTTCAGCGGAAACAGCAGCGCCTGGCTGGCGTGGATTTCCGCCGGCAGCTCCAGCCGCGAGGCAAAGGTCTGCGGGGGGTGATAGACCGGACGCGGATCCGGGCAGCTGCCCAGCAGCCGGTCCAGGTAATTGGTCACCGCCGGTCCGAAGCGCCGCGTCAGCGCCTTGCGTGGCAGGCGCAATATATCCCGTACCTGGCGGAAGCCCATCTGTTCCAATGCATGCAGCTGGGCTTCCTGCAGGTGCAGACAGGACAGGGGCATGGGGCCAATGTGCGAACGGATATTGCCGCTGGCATCGATATGCAAGGCTTCTCCCGCCGCCAGCCAGGCGGCCTCGGGCGTGGGCGCCGAGCCGGCCATCGCGTGGTAGCCCAGTTGTCCCAGTTCACGTTCCAGCCGCTGGCCGAGCATGGCCGGGGTACCGAACAGGCGTTCGCTGGCGCCGGCTTCCAGCCACAGGAAAGGACGATCGGGCGGGATGCTGACCTGACTGCTGTACTGATAGCACCAGGCGGCCAGGCTCTGCAGCGCTGCACGTTCCTGCGCCGGCTGGCGTGGCAAGATCTGCAGCCCGTCGATGATACCCAGCGCCGCGGTGGCCGGCATGCCGGGGCTGACCCCTGCCTTGCGTGCTGCCGGGTTGCAGTCGACGATTGTTTCCCGCCGTTGCAGGCTGTCGCTGACCGCCAGCGGCAGATCCTGCCGCGCCTGCCCGCGCGTGTGCCGGTCCAGCGCCAGGTGGGGCAGGCGCAGCGCCAGCCAGCATGGTGTTCCTGTTCTTTTCTGCAGAGGGAGCATGGCGCTCAGTATGAAACTGCTCCGGCGCATAAACTGAGAATGGCTTAATTGACTGAAGAGGGTACCGGCAGCGAAACACGAGCCCCGGATGTGGCCAGAATCGCGTGTGTGCCGTCGGGCTGTTCTTGCCGTATGCCGGCGGGGCAGGGAAGTTTGCTGGTATATGGGCGCGGTATCCAGATGGGTTCGCCGGGCCGGTTACCACGGCATTTGAGGATGTCGACACGGGTACCCGATTCGTCGCCGCGCAAATGCAGGCGCAGGGCAGCCGGTGAAGCGGCTGTCAGTACCTGCTCCGTTTGGAACAGGAAGGCCAGCTTGGCCCCGGCCTCGGCGGCCAGTTGCAGCCGTCGCAAACGGGCGAAACTGACCCTTTCCGGCCAGGCCAGCACGGCGCCACCCTGACTGCCGTACAGGGCCTGTTCGCAGGCCCAAAGTGTTTCCCTGGACGATTGCCTGGTGTTGCCGGTGCGTACCAGCAACAACCGTTCCAACGCCAGCCCGTGACCATGAAGGGCGGCGGGGTAGGGAATCCAGGGCGGGTCAACCAGGATCAGCCACTGACCGTTACCGCTGACTTCCGACAGCACCGGCAGCAGCAGGCTGAATTCACCCAGGCCGGGGTGGGCCGTGATCAGTTCGGTTACTGCGCCGAGCGGCCAACCGCCTCCAGGCAGGTGCGCATCCAGCAGTTTATGGCCGGTAGTCAATGTGCGCTGCTTGCGGTTCGGCTCGCGTCCGCGCCACAGCCGTGGTGTGCCGGCGAGCAGGGCATTGATGGTGGTGGTGCGGTTCATTGTCAGGTGTAAGGGGTTTTGCGTCAGTATGCTTTGCCTTGCAGTCAGCGATGCCGGGAGCCAGGCGGGTATATCAAGCCAGGCCGGGCCGGATCACGCCAACCCCAAGTCCTTCAATGGCAAACTCCTGGTGCCGGAGATCGACCTCGATCAGCTCGAAATCGATATTTTCCGGGATCAGCTGCACACGATAGCCGCGCCGGCGAAAGCGTTTCACGGTGACCTCGTCATCCAGCCGCGCAACCACGATCTGGCCATTGTGGGCTTCGGGGGTGCGTTGTACCGCCAGCAGGTCGCCATCGAGGATGCCGGCATCCTGCATGCTCATGCCTTCCACCCGCAGCAGATAATCGGGCCGCTGCAGGAACAGGGCCGGGTCGATACGGTATTCGTCTTCGATGTTCTCCTGCGCCAGTATGGGGCTGCCGGCCGCCACCCGGCCGATGAGCGGAACCGGGGTATGGGTGCTGGCCGGTAATTCCCCGATGGCCAGTGGCAACAAGGTGATGCCACGCGAGACACCGCGCTCGATACCAATCAGGGATTTCTTCTGCAGTGCGCGCAAATGCGCTTCCGCCGCATTGGGCGAGTGGAAGCCAAAGTGCTTGCACAACTCCATTCTTGTAGGAGGAAATTTATGTTTATCAATAAATTGAGAGATAAACTTAAGAATCTCCATTTGTCTCGATGTCAGCAGTTTTCGGGCCATTTGCTTCGCTCCTTGAAAACTGTATATAAATATATACAGTACTGTACGTTTGATCAAGTGCTTATTGCGGTGACCGAACCACTGGGGGCAAGGAAGCAACACAGGTCAAACGCTGCGCGAGGACCGATTAGGACCCTCCAAGAATTACACAGCGGACCAGTAGGCTTTTAATCCTTTTAGACGCCGAGTGGATTTTGCGGGCCGGGGCGATTTTCAGGGATGAAATCGAGGGCTGAAAGGGCAGGATGCCCTTCCAGCCCGGTCCCGATCAGGCCGCACAATCCGCGAGGGAAGCGGTAGGCCGGCTAAGTTAGAAGCCTACCTGGCCGCTCCCCCATGGTGAACAAGCGCACGTTACCAACCGCCACCACCACCGCCGCCTCCGCCGCCTCCGGAAGAACCGCCGCCACCCCCACCGGAGCTGGAGCCAGGCGGTGATGATGCGGAGGAAATCGCCGTGGAGAAGGAACTGCCGAAGCTGCCCCCAAGGTGATTCAGTGCATGCATGCCATGATATTGGCCGCTGTACCAGCCCGGCTGATAACTGCTTTGCTGCCGCATTTCCTCCGGCAGTTCACGGGCAAAGCGTTCGCACCAATGGTTCTCCACGCCCAGCGCATAGGCATAAGGCAGGAAGGACTCGAACACCTCCGGCGTCAACGCCGGCGAACGCATCCGGTCCAGCCGATCCTGCTCGGCGGTATCGAGATAACTCTTAAAGCCCTCGATCTCGTCCATCACCTTGCGTCCCGCGGGCGTGGGCGCGCGCATCAGGTGGATAAACAGGGCATGCACGGACAAAGTGAGTATTAACCAGGTAATCCAGATTGCCGGACTGCTGTCGAAAGCCAGCGCAATTACCGCTGCCAGCAAAGTGATCAGGACGGGCGGCGCCAGGTACAGGGTATTGAGATGGAACAGGCGCCCCAGGTACTCCTTTCTGAGCGCCTGTTTCAGCAAATTGCGCGCCTGCTGGAATTGGCTGTAGTAGGTATCTTTCATACTGATGGAGGAAGGAACGTGCGGCAGCAGGGCTTGCAATACCTGGGCCTCTCCCTTGGTCAAGGGAACCGGATCATCGTTCCTGATGCGGCGCAAGGTGAATTCCTTGCCCTTTTCCTCGATTTGGATATGACGCTTGATGGCCAGGGAAATGATGGCTGCGGTGAAGGCATGACGGTCAAAGGACATATCCAGCACATAACGGCTTGCTGCCGGCGACAGGCCATCCGGTGGTTTGAAGCGGGGAATGATGACCCCTTTTTTCGGATCGCGGCCAACCTTGTTCCAGGCCGCGTAGTACCAGGCCAGAGTCAACACCAGACCCAGCAAGAGCACAATAGCCGCGCCGTTGTCGCGCGCAAACCAGCGTATTTTTTGCCCCAGGGATGGTTCTGCGATGAGGCCCTTGGGCCACGCGGCAATCACCGAAAATCCTTCACCCGGAGCCAATGGGCGGCTGGTTTCAAATTCGACGGTGTGGCCATCGATGATGCCGTTACGCACGCTGGTTTCGGTGGAGCCAAAGACGCCAACGTATGCACTGAGTTCCAGGTTCGCCGCCGGGACATCGAATGGCAGAGTAATGCGCGCCGATGCCTCGTCAATGGGGAAACCCCAGCCGTTGCCGGTTACATTCCACCACAGTTCGTCGTGTTCTGGAAAAAAGCCCAACTGCCGGTTGGTATGGAAACGGATCTGGTAACTGTACACGCCCGGCGCGAGCAGACGGTCTGCATTGCCGATGTACACCCGGATGCCGTTGCTGCGTTTCGTGCTGTGCCAGCTTTCGGGCGCCCCATCGCGTAACACCGAGTCGACCGTGAAATCCACCCGGTAATGGTTGCCGTAACGGTCCTTGTAGCGGGTGGGGAAATCCCGGTAGATTCCGCGCCGAATTTTGCGTCCCTCAGCACGGACCCGGATGTCTTCGGTCACCGTGAGCTCACCGCCGGGGTGAATCATCACCTGCGATTGATACTGCAGGATGCGCTCGTCTGCGCCCGCAAGGGCGGGCAGAATCAGGCCGGCCAGCAGCACCCAATGCAGCATGAAGTTTTTCATGGGGATAGTGGTTCTTTTTCGAGCTGGATAACCGGCGCCAGGCGCTCGCTGGCCAGCTCAATCTCAAAAAATGCAGCCGCATGGAAACCGCATAGCCGTGCGATGATCAGCGAAGGGAAACCTTCCACCAGGTTATTATTGTCGCGCACACTGCCGTTGTAATAACGCCGTGCGTACTGCAATTGCTCCTCGATCTCCACCAGACTGTCATGCAGTTGCCGGAAACCGGCACTGGCTTTCAGATCGGGGTAATCCTCGGCCAGAGCGAACAAACGGCCAATGGAACGCGACAGACCGGATTCCGCACTGGCGCGCTCATCCAGCGGCATGGCTTGCTCAGCACGCAGGCGGGTGACGCGTTCGAGCACACCCGATTCATGCTGCATGTATCCCTTCACCGTCGCTACCAGATTGGGTACCAGTTCATAGCGGCGCTGCAATTGAACGTCGATACCTGACCATGCTTCCTTCACCTGGTTGCGCAGGCGCACCGCGCGATTGAACGTGACGACAGCCCATGCCAGCAGGACCGTCGTCGCAAGCAACAGGAACCAGGCCACTAGCCGCTCCTCAAGCCGGCAGTTCCAGTGCGTCGCAGATAAAGCGGTTGAGTGGCGCTGCGCGGCCGAAGGCGTCGCTCACAAGATCAATGAACCCTGGTTTCAGCGCCGCGGCCGGATCGGATCCGACCATGACGAAGAAACTTTTACGCTTGAGGTCGTCAATATGCACGTGTTTGGCATCGAAGCCTCGCGGGGGGCGCAGTAACGATTCGCCCTGGATGCCGCCGACTGCCAGAACCTTTTTCGCGTTCTTGATGCGCGCCCAGGAGCGAACGTTATCCGCGATGAAATCACGTATGCGATTCAATTGCCGGCTGCCTGGCTGCCAAATACCGCCGCCGAAGAACAATTCGTCCGCGCCGAGATGAACATAGAATCCGGGGGCATGGACGTCTTTGCCGGCAGCGTGCCGGAATTGGCACGCGGCATGGGTTTTATAGGGTGTTTTGTCCTTGGAAAAACGTGCGTCGCGGTAAATGCGAAACATCGAACCGCCGTGTGGTTTGGGGTCAGCCACGTAGTGTGGTGATATGGCTCTGAGGCGCGGCTGCATGGAGACGATGAAATCTCCCATCGGTTGAACGACAGAGGCGATGTAGCGCTCTTTGGACGCGTTGAACCAGGTCCGGTTATTGTTCTGTTCCAGATCCTTGAAAAAACGAAACAGGTCTGCTGGAAACCCCTTGAATGTTGTCATTCCATTGACCTCTTGTCACGATTTGGGGCTCTTGCTCCTGCTCTCACCCGGTCAGTGATCTCGCTTGGGACCTGTGGACTGGCCGCGCTGCACTGCCGGCGCAGCCATGCTCCTCGAGCCGTGGTACGGACCCGAATAGCGGTAGTACGGATAGTAGCCCCAGTACGGATAACCCCAGAAATACGGATAATAAAACGGGTCGTAAAACCGGTCGTAGATCACCACGTCTTTACGTTCATCCCACAACACCATATCGGTGATTTCAAGCACCGGATAACGGTAATCGAATTCTTCGATCTTGCGCACTTCCACGTTCTGTATGCGGCCGGTGATGGTAACTTCGCGGCCCTTGGCATAAACCTCGGGGTCATGGAAACCATTGGTACAGGCGATAAAACGCCCAGCGGTATTGTCTTCCTCTCGTGGCCGCATGGAACTGTCAAGCGATCGTGACAGCACTTCAAAACAGGTGCGGTCTTTTTCATTGCGCGTGTCGACCAGCACACCGCCCCAACGCACATTGCTGCCAAATTGTTCAGTTTGTACGCGCGCCGGCGACACTTCGGTGAACTCTCCCTGCAATTGCGTCGGAACTGAAACACACGCGGCGAGCACAGTAGCTAAAACGGCCGCCAAAAGGATCGACAGGGTGTTTTTCATGGTAATTTGCATGGCATTCACGAGACCGGTTCAGGCTCCATCATCTTACATCATTGGCTCTTTTTTTGGGCCGGAAATTTTGCACGGCTTTTTGTATTTCACCAGAGCCGGGAGGTTCTGGCGAGTAACGGTAACGGTTATACAGTTTGGCGATATGGTAAATTTCCGAGGCACTGGTAGGTAAGTGGATCGCCGCAACGCCTGCAAGTTCCATGGCGCCATCCGATGCGCGGTGCAGAAAACCCGCTTTTTTCAGCCGCCGGAGGAATTTTTGCCATGCCAGTTGTACCGGGTCCTTGTCGCCAGGGCCAACGGTTCTGAGTATCAAGGGCAGCAACACTATGGACAGCACCCCGAGCAATGCGAACAGGACGGAAACCAGTCCGACCGGGCTGACGTGATCCAGACCAAAGACTGAAAACATCCGTGCCTGGCTCTGGGCGCTGAATTCGATCACCCAATCATTCCAGCGTTGTTCCAGCAGATCAAAGCCATTGCGCATGGAGCGGATCCAATTGAAGTCCAGAAAATGCCGCGATGCCGAGAGGGCTTCGCGCGAACCGCGCAGCACCCGCAGTGGAGATACCGCTGCAGTGGGATCCACCCGGTACCAGCCTTTTGACGGCAGCCACACTTCCGTCCAGGCGTGGGCGTCGGACTGGCGCACCAGCAGATAGTCACCCAGTTCGCTGTACCACCCACCCAGGTAGCCGGTTACTACCCGCGTAGGAATACCGGCCATTCGCATCATGACGGCAAACGCGGAGGCATAATGTTCGCAATAGCCAGTACGCGTGCCGAACAGAAAGTCGTCTACCGCATTCCTTCCCAACAGCGGTGAGTCCAAAGAGTAGTGGAAATCCTCTTGATTGAAATAATTCAATACGCGCTGGATCAATGCTTGCTGATCGGGCGTTTCGAGGCGCCACTGTTCCATCATTTCCCGGGTTCTGGGATTGAGCCCTTCGGGCAATTCCAGTGCCAACGCCCGCAGGGTGAGTTTCAGCTCAGGGGTATCGACAAAATCCGGATTGGAGGACATCCGATATTGCACCACCTGAGTGACCGGCAGGCGGCGCCACAACTCGAAATCCATGCTGATGCGCGCATCCGGGGGTGTCTGCGTGGGATAGTCCAGTGCAAATAGCCAGTTGCGTTCATTCGGTTCCAACTGCACGGTGTAGTGCCAACGCGCATGCGCGTTATCCGGCATGGTTTCCAGCGCAGCATTGCGTCCATAGAAACCCGGGGTCCAGGTATTGTTTTCGTACTGCCAGAACACCGGTCCCCGCCAATACAATTCAGCCGGCCCGGGCCGGCTGCCCCTGAAGGTAACGCGAAAGGCCGGGCTGTCATCCAGGAAGAGATTCTGAATCGAACCGGGTGACATCGATTCCGACAGGCCGCTCTTTGCATCCAGGGTGGTTTCGGGCACACCCCAAAAAGGTGTGGCCCAGCGGGGAAAAAAGAGAAAGAACGCAATGGCGGCGGGAACAGCCAATAACAAAAGACGCAAACTGAAAGCCAGTTCTGACAACATCGTCGTCTTTACCGGCGGCGCCGCGCCGACGGCCTCGAATGCCTCCATGCGCTGTAGCTGGACCAGCGCAATAAGCCCGACGATGATGGTTGCCAAACCGTAGACCAGGGTAAGTATGCCCTGCGTGAACAGGTACTGTGTCGCGCACAGGAAGAAGCTGAAGCTTACAATGAGCCGGGCGTCCCGGATGCGCTCACATTCCAGGAGTTTGAGCGCCAGCATGGAAGCCAGCAGGGTCACTGAAGCACGCCGTCCAAACAAACCGCCATAAGAGACCACCAGCACGATGAGTGACAGGGCCGTGAGTGCAAAACGCACGAATTTCGCCAGGGGTTTCCAGCCATGTGAACTCCGCAGCAATGCGCCACAGCAGCGGCGCCAGAGCCATGATTGCAATCGGCACCGGCATACGCGCTACTTGCGGCGCCATGGCTATGGCCAGCGTGGCAATTACCCACAGGATACTGTTGGATCGCGGCTGCATCACTTACCGTACAAGGCCAGAATTTTCAGGCAAGCATCACGGTGGTCAGCGCCCAGGCCGACGGGCAGGGCATCCGTCGGCAATTCCAGAGAATACGGGATCCGCCTCAGCTCGGCGCGCAGGATCCAGGCCGTCAGAATGGACAGCTTTTCCTCCGGATCACGGCCGCCCATCAGGTACCAGTTGAGCTCGCAGGCTTCTTCACGAGGTGTTTCCATCACCCGTGAATACAATTTGCCATGGCGGGCGCTCGTGCGCCAGGCAACCCGGCGCAAGGCATCTCCGGGCCGGTATTCACGCAAGCCGTGGAAGTGGTCACCTTCCCCAACCTGGGCGGTTCCGTCATCGCCCCGGCCGGTGCGCGGCAGCGGTGGTGGCTTGTTCGCGGGCTCGGGGTAGACCAGGCAACGGGCGGTCGGAATAATCACCGACCAGGCACGGAACAAACCCAACGGGTAACGATTCTCCAGGTTGAAGGGTTCCATCTCCATCCAACCCCGTTCAAAGCTTGTCTGTTCCAGCATCAAGGCCACGGATTGTTGCGGGCCAATGTCCCCGGCGTCACTGGATTCGTCCGACTTGAGCTGCAGGGCAAAGCGGTGGCGCGCTTCCGGGTTTTTCAGATAAACGCGAAATTCCGCGGTTTCACCGGCAAACACCGGGTTGGCGTGAATACTGCTCAGCGTCATTCCCACGATATTGCGATAGGCCAGAAAAGTGGTGAGCTGGGCAATGGCAGCCAGAAGAAATCCCAACAATAATGCCATGTTGTTATTGAAATTAAGGCCGCCCAGGACGGTGGCCGCGAGTAACAGGCCGAACCAGGCGCCAAAGCGGGTCGGCATTACATAGATATGTTGGTATTCCAGTGTAAAAGGAAGTGGGGGCGAACCGCGCAGCCGCCGCACACGCTGCAGAATCCAGTGCTCAAATCGCGGGCCGGGTCTGAAGTCATCGATGCTGAGGGCTAGCAAAGCCATTTTATCCGCTCGGGACCGGTCGTCTCAGGGGATGGGCAGTTGCTGCAACATTTCCGCGATCTGCTCGTCCGGCACCAGGCTGAATCCGGCGGAAGCATTCAGGCGATGGCGGGCCAGACCCGGAAAGACCATCTTCACATCTTCCGGTGTGACGAAACTGCGGTTGTCCAGAAAAGCAAAAGCGCGGCCGGCGCGCAACAATGCAAGTCCCGCTCGCGGCGATAGTCCGCTTTCGAACCATTGTTCGTTTCGGGTTTCTGCCAACAATGCCTGGATGTAATCCAGCAAATCCTCGCTAACGAATATCTGCTCGCAATCCTTCTGCAATTCCAGCACTTCTGCCGGCGTCAGCAACGGTTCAAGTCGCTGCAACATCAGGATACGGTCCTCGGATTTCAACAAGTTGCGCTCTGCAGCCCGATCAGGGTAGCCCAGCGTTATGCTGAGCAGGAAGCGGTCGAGTTGCGAATCGGGCAGCGGGAAGGTACCCACCAGGTCAAGCGGATTCTGTGTCGCCAATACAAAAAATGGACGCGGCAAAATATGGGTCTCATTTTCGATCGTCACCTGGCCTTCGGCCATGCCTTCGAGCAATGCACTTTGCGTTTTCGGCGTGGCCCGGTTGATTTCGTCGGCCAGTATCACCTGTGAAAAAATCGGACCGGGGTGCAGTTCGAACAAGTCCTTATCCCGCTTGTAAATGGAAACGCCGAGAATATCGGCCGGCAACATGTCACTGGTGAACTGAATGCGTTGGTAATCGGAACCGATCACACGGGCCAAAGCGTTGGCCAATATGGTCTTGCCGACACCGGGCACATCTTCTATCAGCAAGTGGCCCCGTGAGAGCAGGCAGCAAAAGGCCAGGCGCACCTTGTCAGTTTTTCCCAGCAGTATCCGGTTGACTGCCTGTTCCGCCAGGCGCAAGGACTCGCGACGAGTCTGCGCAGCATCGGTTTCGCTAATTACGGTGTTGTTCATGCCTGGATTCCCTTTTTAAAAATCTTCTGCTCCTGCACATACCCCTTACCGAGTCCCGGCAGATCAACGCGGGCTGCGTCGTCCGGCCGGCGAAAGAGCCAGGTACCTTTTGTGCAGCGCGAGTATAGCAAACCCTCGGCTCCTGACCGTCATGCCTGACTTCGTCAGTTTCCATAGCGGGAAATGAATCCGCGAGCACGTCGCGGTATATTGTCGCCGTGAACAGTGAGCAAGTAATGGTAAATGAATCCAGCGGCGGTAAAACCGCAATCGTCCTGCCTGGCGGTGGCGCGCGCGGCGCCTATCAATCCGGGGTATTGAAAGCGATTGCGCAAATTACCCGTAAGGGGGTCAACCCCTTTCCGGTTATTTGCGGCGTATCGGCAGGGGCGATAAACGCGGCGGTTCTCGCCAGTCATGCACATGAGTTTCATTGGGGCGTAGAGCGCCTGGAACAGTTCTGGTCAACCATGTTTTGCGAGAGAATTTACCGCACCGATGCCTGGTCCGTGTTGCGTCCGGTCTTGCAGTGGCTGTTTTCGATTCCACTGGGTGGAAAGTTCATAAGCTATCCAAAATCACTGCTCGATAACCAACCGCTGCGCCATTTTCTCGAGCACACGCTGCAACTTCAAGGCATCGCTCAAGCCCTTGAAAGCGGCCATCTGCATGGGGCGGCCGTCACTGCATCCGGCTACACCTGCGCTTCGGCCATCAGTTTCTATCAGGCGGCAAGCGGCGTTCAACCGTGGGCGCGGGCGCGAAGGCACGGCCGACAGGCGGAATTGACCATCGATCATCTGCTGGCCTCCGCTGCTCTGCCGTTGCTTTTCCCCGCACAACGCATTGGTATGGAATTTTTCGGTGACGGCGGTATGCGTGCGTTTGCGCCTTTGAGCCCGGCCATCCATCTGGGGGCTTCGCGCGTGTTGATCATTTCCACCCGGGACGACAGGCCGGATCCTTCTCCCGACCATCTTTTGCCCTATCCGTCACTGGGAGAGATCGGTGGCTACCTGCTCGATACCATCTTCATGGATACCCTGAATGCAGACCTGAACCGGATGCGCCGCATCAACAGGACGCTTGCCCTGGTAGCGCCGGCAGCAGCGGCACAAAACCGGACTGCAGAACATAGAATCACTGGTCATCCGTCCCAGCCGGGACGTACGCGTCATTACGCAACAGCACGCTAACGAGATTCCCCGTGCCGTGCGCTTGTTGTTACGCAGCCTGGGGGCTTGGGGAAATGACTGGCGGTTGGCCAGCTATCTGTTGTTCGAAGCGGCATATTGCCAGGAACTGATCGCCCTGGGCTATCGCGATGGCCTGGCGATGAAAGAGGAGCTCAGCGCCTTCCTTGGATCCTAGCAGCCTCGTCGGACTTTCAATTTCACTGCGCGGAAAATCATCGACCTCGATCACCTCCCGGCCGGCTTCCTGCGCCAGGCGAACGAGCGCCGCTTGCTCCTCCGAAATGACACCACTTTCCACTGCTCGCTGCACCAGGTCCTTGTAGTTTGCGAACGTAACATGCTCTTTGAGCGCATTGCGCACGGCATTTTCAGCATTGGAAGAAGTCAGCGCCAAATGGAAAGCGGTATGCAGTTTGCCGGCCGCATCGTCCTCGTCCGAAATGTAGACACCGGCCACCAGCCGGTCGCGGCTGTCGTTTTCAGATAACAGCAGCCGGGCCACGGCTTTGCCGGTATCGTCCGAGGGTTGGCGGTAGGGCATGCCCAGAGGGAATACGAGCCACTTCACCAGGCTGCCGACACCTGGTAAGGGAAAATTCTGCAAAACACCTCGCAGGCTTGTCTGGATCGCGTACAGGCTGTCATCCATGGCCCAGCGCACCAGAGGCAGGTCTTCCGCCGGGCGGCCCTGATCTTCAAAGCGTTTCAAAACTGCGCTGGCCAGGTACAAATGAATCAGTGCATCGGCCAGACGGCCGGACAGTTTTTCCTTGAATTTGAATTGGCCGCCCAGCGTGACCAGCACCAGGTCCGCGGTAAAACCAAACGCCGCGCACATGCGGCTGAGCTGCCGGAAATAGGCAGCGGTCGGCCCCCTGACCGGAGACAGGGCCAGCAGTCCACCGCTCAACCCCAGGGTCAGCGAGCGCACCAGATTGCTGATGATGTGACCAACATGGGCAAACAGTGCATTGTCAAATGATTTGCGCGATCCAGGCTTGGGGTCTCTGGCCGCTTCGATTTCCTTCAAAAGCCAGGGATGGGCGCGTATCGCGCCCTGACCAAAAATAATCAGGGAACGGGTGAGGATGTTTGCTCCTTCAACCGTGATCGAGATCGGAACGGCCTGATAGGCATGGGCAAGGTAATTCGAGGGGCCGGTAATAATGCCTTTGCCGCCATGAATGTCCATCGCATCATTCATGCAGACCCGGTTCCCCTCGGTAAGCTGATATTTCACGATGGCGGTGAGAACGGCAGGCCGGTGACCCTGGTCCAGCGCAACCAGGGTTAGCTGACGGGCCGCATCCATTCGGTAGGTGTACCCACCAATTCTCGCCAGCGGTTCCTCGATGCCCTCGAAATGCCCTATCGGTGTGTTGAATTGCTTGCGGATACGGGCGTAGGCACCAGACATCAATGCGGCCATCTTGCCGCCGGCCACGCCCAGGGCCGGCAGTGAAATGGCGCGGCCGGCCGCCAGACTCTGCATTAACATGCGCCAACCCTGGCCGATGTGTTCCTGCCCGCCGATAACCCATTCCATCGGGATGAACACATCCCGGCCCCGAGTGGGACCGTTCATGAATACGGCTCCAATTGGCATATGACGATTGCCGATTTCCACGCCTGGTGTCGTTGCCGGTATCAGCGCACAGGTGATCCCAAGCTCTTCTTCACCACCGAGCAATCCGTCCGGGTCTAGTGCTTTGAAGGCCAAGCCGACCAGCGTGGCCACCGGCGCCAAAGTGATGTAGCGCTTGTTCCAATTGAGCTTGAGCCCGAGTACCTCTTTACCCTCGTGCGTGCCTTTGCACACGATACCGGTGTCCACCATGCTGGCTGCGTCCGAGCCGGCGGAAGGGGAGGTCAGGGCAAAACAAGGAATCTCCTCGCCGCTGGCCAGGCGCGGAAGGTAGTATTTCTTTTGCTCGTCGGTGCCGAAATGCAGCAGCAGTTCGCCCGGGCCCAGGGAGTTGGGCACCATGACCGTCACCGCCGCAGTGAGATTGCGGCTGGCGAGTTTCATCACGACGGCGGAATTGCCTTGGGCGGAAAACCCCAGTCCGCCATAGGCTTCCGGAATGATCATGCTGAAGAAACGGTTTTCGCGAATGAAGCGCCACGCTTTCTCGGGTAAATTGCGGTAGGTGCCACATATTTTCCAGTCGTCGAGCATGCGGCACAATTCATCCACCGGGCCGTCGATGAAATCCTGTTCTTCCTTGCTCAGGAAGGGCTCGGGATTCTTCAACAGGGAACGCCAGCGGGGCCGGCCGGAGAATATTTCCGCCTCCCACCAGACCGTGCCGGCATCCAGCGCTTCCTGTTCGGTTGCCGATACAGCGGGCATGACTTTGCGGAACAAACTGTAGACACGGTCGCTGATCAACAGCCGCCGCAGTGGTTTGACCGCAAACCCCATCAAGGTTACGGCAACGATGCCGTTGGCAAATCTGAACCAACTGGGCACGTAAAAAAGATGGCGCAGCTCGGTCCAGGTTATGGTCAGGACGACCATAATGGCCATGGCGACAAGCAGGGATACGCGGTTATAAGCCAGCAGCAGCAGCGTGACGATCAGGACCACAGTGAACAGGATTTCCATACTTCGGCCTCGCGGTGATCGGGCAATGCTTTGCAGGCATGATTATAATGGAGTGCCGTGCGTTCGGCTTCGACTGCGGTCATGATCAGCGGCAAAGCGAGTTCTGAGCTTGAGCGGACGCCATTTCGCGGGTCAATGGGGTCGTCGGCCGCATTGCGCGCCGCTTGACATAGCCGTAGAATTCATCGGGTTTATCCACCCTTGATGATTTTAATCATCCAAAAGCTTTATTTAATAATTATAATTAGTTACAAGGAGTTTTTAATTGTCTATCGAGAGAACACTTTCGATCATCAAACCAGACGCGGTGGCCAAGGACGTCATTGGTGAAATATACACACGCTTTGAACAGGCGGGATTGAAAATTATTGCCGCTCGCATGGAGCAGCTGAATCGGAAACAGGCGGAGAAGTTCTATGCCGTTCATCGGGAGCGCCCGTTTTTTGCCGAGTTGGTCGAATTCATGACTTCGGGGCCGGTGATGATACAGGTGCTCGAAGGTGAAAATGCCATTGCGCGTAACCGGCAGTTGATGGGGGCCACCAATCCCAACGAAGCTGCCCCGGGCACCATCCGCGCCGACTTTGCCCAAAGTATTCAGGCCAATGCGGTCCATGGATCGGACGCGACGGAAACCGCGCGGTTCGAAATCGCCTGTTTTTTCGGCGAAGACGATATTTTTTCCCGCTGAGCAGGATTGCTAACAGTTCCCACCATGCCTGGCACCGCTACCCACATCAATTTGCTTGACCTGGATTTGGACCATTTACGGGACTTTTTTGTCTCGATGAGTGAGCCGCCATTCCGTGCCGAACAGGTGCTGAAATGGATATATCATTCCGGAGTTACCGATTTTGCACAGATGACCAATCTCGGTATCGAACTGCGCCAGCGGTTGGCCCGGCTCGCGGTAATCGAACCACCACGAATTCTCCGCCACCAGCAGTCCGGCGATGGAACCGTCAAATGGTTGATGGGTTTCGGCGGGGGCAACGCGATCGAGACCGTGTTCATTCCGGAGCCCAAACGAGGAACCTTGTGCATTTCCTCGCAGGTGGGTTGCGCTCTGAACTGCTCATTTTGTTCCACTGGCGCCCAGGGCTTTAGCCGCAATCTCACTGCCGGCGAGATCATCGGTCAAGTCTGGCAGGCGGCAAATGCGCTGGGCCACGAGCGCAACGGCATAAGGCGCATCACCAATGTGGTCTTCATGGGTATGGGCGAACCTTTGCTCAATTTCGATGCCGTTCTGCCGGCCCTGTCTTTGTTGCGCGATGATCTGGGATTTGGCTTGGCATCCAGGCGCGTGACGGTCTCGACCGCAGGCCTGGTGCCGGGCATCGACCGGTTGCGCGATTCCATCGACGTAGCACTGGCCGTTTCTCTGCACGCGCCGGAAGATGAACTGCGCGAGCAACTGGTCCCGCTCAATCGCAAATATCCCATTGCCGAGCTAATGGCCGCCTGCGCGCGTTATGTTTCCGATAAGCACAAACGCAGCGTGACATTCGAATATACCCTGATGGATGGGATCAATGACCATCCTGAGCATGCGCGCAGGCTGGTGAAGTTATTGCGCAAATTGCCGAGCAAACTCAATTTGATCCCGTTCAATGCCTTTCCCGGCACGCAATATCGTTGCTCATCACCGCAACGCATTCAGGAGTTTCAGTCAATCGTGATGGCCGGCGGCCTGATTGCGACCGTGAGGAAAACACGCGGGCACGACATCGATGCGGCCTGTGGTCAGCTTATTGGTAAGGTGCTGGACCGTACTCGCCGCAGCCAGCAATTGCGCGATCAACGGGTACCCGCATGAATACAAGCCACGCCATCAGGCTGGCAGCAACGCTGCTGCTGAGCGCCTTGTTGTTGACCGGGTGCGGTTCGGGTTCAACGCTGACCAAGAATGCGGATGAACCCAGCAAGGGGCGAAAAGCAGCAGAGACCAATGCGTCACTTGGCCGGCAGTACATGGATCGCGGTCAGTATGAGGTGGCGCTGGAAAAACTCAAGCGCGCTGTGGCGTATGACAAGACGTATGCGCCCGCTCACACCTTGCTCGGCGTGCTTTATGAAACCCTCGGACAAAAGGACCAGGCCTTTGAAGAGTATCGCCTGGCGGTTCGCTACGATCCCACCGACGGTGATGTGAACAATAACTACGCCGTGTTCCTGTGCGGCAAGAACAAGAGGGAAGAAGCAGACCGGTATTTTCAGACAGCCATGAAGGATCCTTTCTATTCCACCCCGGCAGTCGTCTATGGCAATGCGGGGCTTTGTGCGCTTGGTGCGAATAATCTGGACAAAGCCGAGAGATATTTGCGACAATCCCTTGAATATGATGCGAAATTTGCTTCAGCATTGCTGCCGATGGCGGATTTGAGCTACCGCAAGGGCGCTTATTTGCCTGCCAGGGCATTTTTGCAACGCTTCGAAGCCGTTAGTGAAAGCGATGCTCGAAGCCTGCTGTTGGGCTATCGCATCGAAAGCGCACTCGGTGATGCTGCGGCGTCAAGTCGCTATAAACATGATCTATTGAGCCGGTTTCCTGATTCAGTTGAGGCCTCGCAGGCCAGGGAAAAGAATTGAGGAAAAGACATTGACTACCGAAATACAACCTGAATTGATCCCGATGGGTGTCGGTGACATCCTTCGAAGTGCACGCGAAAAACGCGGTTGGTCCCTGGAAATGATCGCCCAGGATATCAAGGTCAGGCCGGAAGTCCTGCGCTCGATCGAGGCGGGTGATACCGGTCATATCCCCTCGGTGTATCTGAAAGGCTACATCCGCAGTTATGCGCGCCAGTTGGGCATTCAACAAAGCCTGATAGAGGAGCACGTGGCAGGTGCACAGGGGCATGAGCCTGCCGTTCAGTCGGTTTTTGAAAAAGGCTTGCCGCGCAACAAATTCGATCGTTGGTTCAAGGCCAGTAGCTATGTGCTGGCTTCGGCAGTGGTTATCGCTTTGGTTTGGCAGTTCACCACTGAAGCCGTGCGTTTTTCCCAGGGTGATCCTTTGTTGCGTCCGGCACAGGTGGATGGCAGTCCGTCCGCTTCATCCCAGACAGACACGGACCAGGCTGACATCAATCCGCTGCCCGGAACAGAAACAGCGCCGGCCAAGACACATCTGCGGGCCTCGATTGCTTCCATGAACATGGCCGAGGAGCAAACCATTACGCAGCGCCCGATGGTTGCTGAAGGCGCCTGGGCAGCCATCGGCAATCGTGACACGGCCGGCAGCACTCCGGATTCCTTGCCTCATGGAACCGAGGCGCTGGAAGTAATTACGTCAGCGGATAGCTGGGTGGAAATAGTCGACGGCAAAGGCAAACAAATCGAAATGGATTTGCTGCGTGCAGGCAGTAAACGGACCTATAACGGAGCTGCACCGTTTCGTTTATTGCTCGGGCGCGCATCTTCCGTGGAAGTATTCCACGATGGTGAAAAAGTCGACCTGGCTCCATACACCAGAGGCAATGTAGCCCGCCTTACCCTGGGTGCTGAAGAGAGTGCGCCAGAACCCGCTGCATCTCTTGATTCCGAATCATCTGCGAAGGATTTTACTGCACCGGACAAGAGCTAGTTCCCGTGATGCCGTTTTGCGAGCGGGTAATACAGGGGCGCCGGCAAGAATCTGGTTGCCAGGACATATCGATTCCACAACGCCCACCAGAGAGCATCAGGATTGGCTTCAACCATTAACTCAATTCGTGGAATGCACGACATTCTGCCTGCAGACTTGCCCAGTTGGCAAAAGCTGGAGCGCACGGTCAGGGATGTATTCGCGCGCTACGGTTTTGCTGAAATCAGGACACCTGTGGTCGAAAAAACCGAGGTGTTCACGCGGGCAATCGGCGCGGCAACCGACGTGGTCGAAAAGGAAATGTATTCCTTTGAAGACCGCAATGGTGACCATTTGAGCTTGCGTCCCGAGGGCACTGCCGGTGTCGTCCGCGCAATGTTGCAACACGGCCTGCTGTACGCGGCCCCGTTACGCCTGTGGTATTGCGGACCCATGTTTCGTCGCGAACGGCCCCAGAAGGGCCGCACGCGCCAGTTTCATCAGGTCGGTGCCGAGGTGTTTGGCGCAGTGGGGCCAGACATCGATGCAGAGTTATTGGCCCTGTGCCGGCGCACCTGGAACGAGTTGGGCATCGCCGGGTTGCGGCTGGAAATCAATTCCCTGGGGACGATGGTTGAGCGGCAGCATTACCGCGCGGTGCTGCATGACTATTTCGCCGCCAATCGTTCCCAACTGGATGCAGACAGTGTTCATCGGCTGAATCGCAACCCGCTGCGCATCATGGACAGTAAAACGCCATCCATGCGTGAGTTGATCGCTGCTGCGCCGTCGCTGCAAGATTACCTCGGCAAAGATTCCCGGGCGCACTTTGACAAGCTGCGCCAATACCTGGAAACGCTCGGGGTGGAATACGTCGTCAATCCGAGGCTGGTGCGGGGCCTGGACTACTACAGCCATACCGTATTCGAATGGATTACCGACCAGCTTGGCGCCCAGGGTACCGTTTGCGCGGGTGGCCGCTATGACGGCCTGGTTGAGTTACAAGGTGGCAAGCCCTGGCCCGGCATCGGTTTCGCCATGGGTCAGGAACGCCTGGTTGAACTCATGCGTTCCGCTGCGGCAATTACACCATTGCCACCGCATATCTACCTGGTGATGGTGGGCGACAAGACCACTTCACACGGGCTCAAACTGGCGGAATCGCTGCGGCAGAAAATCCCATACTTGCGGCTTCAGATCAACCTGGGCGGGGGCAGCTTCAAGTCGCAGTTCAAAAGGGCGGATCGCAGTGGCGCTGAGCTGGCGCTGATTCTGGGGGAAGAAGAGTTGAGCCAGGCTGCGGTATCGATCAAGATTCTCCGGGCAGAGGAGGAACAGGAGCGGCTTGGCCTGGACAGTCTGGCGCAGTGGCTGCTCGACCGCCTGCAGCCGGAGTGAAATTAATCTGTCTCAGCGCGGTCAATAATCCCGGCCTTTACCAATGCATGACACGGGCAGCGCCCGTGTATAATTGAGCCGAGGTTGCCTGCGAGCAACCTTGGGCAAGCCACCAACCCGGGTTGGGTAAGCGAGACACCTTTGTACCCCTAGCTGCACTGACTATTGTCGCTGCAGTCACCGTTGCATAATTTCGAGGAAAAGTGAGTCAAATATGGTTGAGATTTATGACGCCCATGAACAGGGCGAAGTCGTCAAGAAGTGGCTGCAGGAAAACGGCAGCGCCATCATTATGGGGCTCGTGATTGCATTCGGCGGATTGTTTGGATTCAAGCAGTGGCAAGCCTGGCAGATCAACAACAAGCAGCAGGCCTATGCTGAATTCGAAGGAATGAACCAGTTTCTCTCGGCGGGCCAACTCGATGCCGCCATGGCTGATTTCCAGAATTTGCAGGACAAGCACGCAAAATCGCCGTATGCATCGTTGGCGGCTTTGGAAATGGGCCGGGCGAGGATGGAATCCAAGCAATCGGATCTCGCCATCAAGCACTACCGATTTGTCCTTGAGAACGGCCGGCCTAAAGCCATCCGCGTGATTGCGCGAGAACGACTGGCACGCCTGCTGCTGGATCAGGGCAAGGCCGAGGAAGCACTGAAGATCATCGATGGTGAACCTGAACTCAGCGGATTCGAGGCGCGTTTTGCTGAAACCCGCGGCGACATCCTGACTGCATTGGACCGCAAACAGGATGCCATCGCAGCCTACCAAAAAGCACTGGATTCGCTGGAAGCCGGAACCGGAGATCGTGACACCCTGGTGTTGAAATTGGAATCTCTGGGCGTCGTGTCAGGCGAGCAGGCATCTGCGTCATGAAAAAGCTTCTGGTGGCCGGGATTATGTCCCTGTTGCTGTTACAGGGCTGCAACTGGTTCAGGAGTTGGGGTAAACCAGAGCCTACTGATCCTGCGCCACTGGTTAAGTTTGATGAAACCGTCAAAGTGAAAAAAGTCTGGTCGACAGGCATGGGCGAAGGTATGGGCAAGGCCGGCGTTTCCATGCCGCCGGCATATTTCAACGGTGTTATTTACGCTGCCGATTATGAAGGCCGCCTGACCGCTGTAAATGCTGAAAACGGCCACAAGATATGGCAGATCAAGACCAAGCTGCCTTTCTCCGGAGGCCCATACGTGGGTGAGTCTTTGTTGCTGATGGGTACCTTGGATGGAACCGTGCTGGCATTTGACCCGGAAGACGGCAGTGAACGCTGGAGTGCAAAAGTATCTTCGGAAGTGTTGGCGTTGCCAGGTATTTCCGATGAAGTCGCCATTGTCCGCAGCATAGATGGACGTGTTTTTGGCCTCAATGCCAGTACCGGCGCGCGGGTATGGATTTATGACCACAGCGTGCCGCTGCTCACCTTGCGCGGCAACACCGATATTCTGGTGCGGGGCGGCACGGTTTTCGTCGGTTATGCCGATGGCTCGGTGGCCGCTCTGCATGTCAACGATGGCAGTGTGATCTGGACGCAAACTGTCGCCTCGCCTGAAGGCCGGACAGAACTGGAACGCCTTGCCGACATTGGTACACAGATGGTACTTATCGCCTCTGACCTGATCGTATCGAGTTACAAGAATCGCGTGGCTTCGCTGGCGGCCGACTCGGGCCGGCTGTTGTGGTTCAAGGATATTTCATCAGTGACCGGGGTGCAGGTTGATCGCACCAACCTGGCTGTCAGCGACAAGGAAGACAATCTCTGGCTGCTCGACCGGCGCAGCGGTTCAACGCTGTGGAAAATCGACCAGCTAACCAACCGCCGTTTGACCCGGCCGGCGTTTTACGGCGATCTGATAGTGGTCGGTGACAAAGAAGGGTACCTGCACTGGATCGATCTCGCGGAAGGGAAATTCGTCGCCCGCGTCCGCGAGGGCAGAAAAGGCTTTGCCTCTGCACCCCTGACCGTGGGTACCACACTTTATGTGCTGACGAGCAAGGGTTCCCTGGCGGCTTATCGTGCTGGTGCGGCGCGCTAGCCTGCATGTTGCATTGGGCGGCCACGGGTGCCGCCAAAAAACCGGCTCATGCTGCCCGTAGTCGCCATCGTTGGCAGGCCCAATGTTGGCAAGTCGACCCTGTTCAATGCACTGACCAGGACGCGCGATGCCCTGGTTGCCAATATGCCGGGCGTCACCCGCGACCGGCAATACGGCATTGCGCGGGTTGGACCCAGACCTTATGTACTGGTCGATACCGGCGGGCTGGTCAGTCAGGCGGAAGGAATCGAATACCTCACAGCGCAACAGGTTCACCAGGCGATCGACGAATCCCAACTGGTTTTTTTTGTCGTCAGCGCACGCGATGGCTTGACGGCGGAAGACCGCGAGGTCGCAACGGCTCTGCGCAAAGCGGACAAACGCCTGCTGCTGCTGGTCAATAAAACCGATGGCCTGGAAACCGGCACCGCATTGCTGGACTTCGCCAGCCTGGGAATGGGTGATCCGATAGGAATTTCGGCCGAACACCGGCAAGGCCTTGAAGCCTTGATGGAGGCCGCCAAAGAATCATTGGGACCCCCTGCCGCCGGCGAGCAGGACGATGACGCGGGGAATGAAGACAACGCGTTCCTGCGCCTGGCCATTGTGGGGCGGCCCAATGTCGGCAAATCAACGCTGGTCAACCGTGTATTGGGCGAAGAACGCGTGTTGGTTTTCGACCAGCCGGGCACAACCCGCGATACCATCAGCACGCGGATTGAACGCGATGGCCACAAGTACGAACTGATCGATACCGCCGGCGTGCGGCGGCGCGCGCGTATATATGAAGCGGTCGAAAAATTCAGCACCATCAAAGCACTCCAGGCCATCGAGCATGCCCACGTCGTGGTACTGATGCTGGATGCGCGGGAAGGGCTTACCGATCAGGACACGACCCTGCTCACTCACGTGGTGGAGCAGGGCCGGGCGCTGGTGATTGCCCTCAACAAATGGGATGGCCTGGCCGCCGAGCACCGCTTACGGGTCAAAAGCGAGTTGGATCGCCGCCTGAGCTATGTCACCTGGGCCCGGCGCGTCACCCTCTCGGCGCTGCATGGGTCGGGCATCCAGGAATTGCTGGACGCGGTGCAGGAAGCCTGGCGCAGCGCGAACACGGCGTTCTCGACCCCGGAACTGACGCGGGTGCTGGCAGCAGCCGTCGAGGGCCACTCGCCGCCGATGAAGCAAGGCCGCAGCGCCAAGCTCCGTTACGCGCATGCCGGGGGGAAACTGCCGCCGCGTATCATCATACATGGCAGCCGCACCGAGACCATACCGGAATCGTACACGCGCTACCTGGGTAACCGTTTCATCCAGCATTTCAAGTTGAAGGGGACGCCCTTGCTGATCGTGTATCGCAACAGCGAGAATCCATACAAGAACAAAAAGAACGCGCTCAGTAAACGGCAACAGGTAAAGCGTCAGCGGCTGAAAAAGTTCACAGGCCGTAAAGCTGGAAGGAACACCCGCTAGACGCATGATACAGCCTGGAAAAGCGCAGCTTTCCCAGCTCCAATGTTGGGGTTAAATCGTCCAGGCGCCGAGATTGCGCTCCAGGGTGTGGCGGAAGCCCGGCTCATCAGGTTCCACCTTCGACGCGAAGTGCTCAATCAGATCACCGTCACGGCCAAACAGATACTTGTGAAAATTCCACCGGGGCAGAATGTCGCTGGTGTATTCCTCGCGCAGGGCAATGAACAGCGGGTGTGGGCTGGTGCCAATGATGGATTGCCGGATGGTCAGTGGAAAAGTCACGCCATAACGTTCGCTGCAAAAGCCGGCTATTTCTTCATCGCTGCCCGGTTCCTGGCCGCCAAACTCGTTACAGGGAATGCCGATGACGACCAGCCCGCTGTGCCGATACTCGTCCCACAGTTGTTGCAGTTTGCTGTATTGGGGTGTGAAACCGCATTCCGATGCCGTGTTGACCAGTAAGATGGGTTGGCCGGTCCAGCGCTCCAGTGGCATGCTGGAGCCGGTGATGGAGCGAAAAGCAAAATCGTGTACGCGCATGATGATCATCCTGTCGGCAGTGGAAAGAATAGCCCAGAACGAACCGGATTTCCTCATGATCAAGTACAATCCACCGCTGGACCGGGGACCTGTCACTCGACATATGGCTGTTTCAAGTGCGCAGCAAACCGGTTGGGACGGGATATATTATTCAGGGCATGACGGCAACTTGCCTGCAACGGGAATGGGTGGATAGCGAATTTTGGTGGCCTATGGAAGCAAAAAAAACAACTGAGCAGGCATCAATGGGTACGGCGCGCATGCTTGACGGCGTCAAAGCGAGCAATGCCATCATCGAGGCGGTCCACATAGCCATCGAACACCACGTGGCGGCGGGCGGCCGGCGGCCTGGCCTGGCTGTGGTTCTTGTCGGCTCGGACCCGGCCTCGTCCATTTACGTCCGCGCCAAGCGCCGTGATTGTGAGCGCGCCGGCATCATTGCGCGCGATTTTGATCTTGCGGCATCGACCTCGGAGCAGGATCTGCTGGCCCTGATCGACCGCCTCAATGTCGACCCGAACGTCGATGGCATTCTGGTGCAGTTGCCACTACCGGATCATATCGAAGAAACACAGGTAACCAACCGCATCAACAGCGACAAGGACGTCGATGGTTTTCATGCGTTCAATGTCGGCAAACTGGCGTTGCGCCAGCCCGGCCTGCGACCCTGTACGCCCACGGGGCATCATGTTCCTGTTGAGTTTTTACGGCATCGAGGTTCAGACCCGGCATGCAGTCATTGTCGGCGCTTCCAACATCGTCGGCCGTCCCATGGCCCTGGAACTGCTGTACGCCGGCGCCACCGTAACCGTGGCGCATCGATTTACCAAAAACCTGGAAAAGCATGTGCGGGATGCCGAATTATTATTCAGCGCCATGGGCAAGAAAGACATCATAAAATCAGAATGGATCCAGCCTGGTGCGGTCGTGGTCGATGTCGGCATCAACCGCCTTGCCAATGGCAAGATCAGCGGAGACATCGAGATGGAAACGGCGCGCAAACGCGCTTCATGGATCAGTCCGGTGCCCGGCGGGGTCGGACCGATGACGCGGGCGATGCTGATGCTCAACACCGCCGAGGCTGCGGGCCTGAAAGTAAGCTTGCCCTGTAAACCACACCCGACCGGCTGAGCGCGTACCGGCCCATCAAAGGCTCCTGGTTTTCACACCGTCACTGCCGCTTACGGCCGTTCCAGGATGGCTGCCACGCCCATACCGCCCGCGGTACAAATGGAAATCAGTCCGCGGCCCGATCCCGCCTGGTTCAGGATCCGGGCCAGTGTTCCGACGATCCTTGCACCTGTCGCGGCAAAAGGATGGCCTATCGCCAGGCTCGACCCCTTGACATTGAGCCTGGCGCGGTCGATGGACCCCAGCGCTTGCTTCAATCCCAGCCTTTGCCTGCAGTAGTCTTCCGATTCCCAGGCCGCGAGGGTGCACAGGACCTGCGCCGCAAACGCTTCGTGGATTTCATAAAAATCAAAATCCTGCAAGCCCAGTCCGCTGCGCTGTAACAATTCCGCCACGGCGACGGTTGGGGCCATGAGCAAGCCTTCATCGTGGACGAAATCCACCGCCGATGTGCGTCCATGGGTAATGTAGGCCTGTACCGGCAGATCGTGCTGGCGCGCCCACTCCTCGGATGCCAGCAAAACCGCCGCTGCCCCATCGGTCAGCGGCGTGCTGTTGCCGGCCGTGAGCGTAGCTCCAGGCTCTCGGGAAAACGCCGTGCGCAAGCTGGCCAGTTTGTCCACAGACGTGTCGGCCCGCAGGTTGTTATCCCGCGCCGCGCCACTCCACGGAATCACCAGTTCATCGAAAAATCCTTCATCCCAGGCTTGTGCCGCCTTATGGTGGCTTTCCACGGCCAGTTGGTCCTGATCACGGCGGGAAATCCGCCATTCGCGCGCCATACGTTCGCAGTGCGCACCCATGGACAGGCCGGTACGAGGTTCAGCATTGGCTGGTGGCACCGGCTTGAGTTCGTTCAGGCGGAAGCCTTTGAAGGCTTGTAAACGCTGTTGCAGATTCCTCGCCGCACCGGCTCTGACCAGTCTGTGAGCAAACCGGGAACCCAGGACGATGGGGGGGTCGGAGGTCGTATCGGTGCCGGCGGCAATGCCACATTCGATCTGTCCGCAGGCGATTTTGGCGCCGATCATCAGAGCGGACTGCAGGCTGGTGCCGCAAGCTTGTTGCAAGGTAATACCAGGGGTCAGCGGTGACAGGGATGTCGAAAGCACCGCTTCGCGCGCCAGGTTCCAGTCTTTCGAGTGAGTCGTCACCGCGCCCGCCACCACTTCGTCCAGTTGTTGACCCTGGAGGCCAAAACGTTGGACCAGGCCCTCCAGCACGCCGGACAACATGTCCAGGTTGGATTTATCTGCGTAAATGCTGTTGGAGCGGCAAAAGGGAATCCGGCTGCCTCCGAGGACCGCTATTTTGCGGAGCTTAGTTGCCATGATTTGGTTCCTCGTCTGCGCTGCCAAGATCCAGACCCGGTGTGGTTTTGGCGAGATGGTCCAGATAGTACAGGGGGCCCCCACGGAAAGGGGCGAAGCCGGTGCCGAATACCATTCCGGCGTCAACGGTGTCCCGGTCGGCAACGATGCCGTCGGCCAGACAGGACTGGCACTCGTCAAAATAAGGCTGCATGAGTTCCTCGGCCAGGGACCTGAGATTGATGCCAGCGACCGCATCCATGTTCTTGACCGGGCGGCCTTTCTTCCAGCGATAAAAACCTTCACCCGATTTCTTGCCGAGTTTTCCGTCATCGACCAGCGACTGGATTAAGGCGATATCGTCTGCCGCTGCATCACCACCCAACAGGCTTATCACCTTGAGCCCGACGTCCAGGCCGACCGTGTCCGCCAGTTCAACCGGCCCCATCGGCATGCCAAAATCCCTGGCTGCCTGGTCCAGCGCCTCTTTGGCCACTCCGCGCTCATGGTGAATCCTTAGCGCTTTTTGCATGTAAGGAGCAAGTACCCGGTTGACCAGAAAGCCCGGATTACTCTTGACCAGCAAGGGGAAGCGGTTGATTTGTCCGCAGAATGCGGCGCCGCGCTCAATATCCGTGCTGTTCGTACTGTGGTCGTAAACGACTTCGACCAGCGGCATTTTCGCCACCGGATTAAAGAAATGCAGGCCCAACAGCCGCTGCGGGCTTTGCAGCGCCGAGGCGATGCTCCCCCAGAGGTATGGCCGATGTATTGGTGGCCAGGATCGCGTCCTGCTTGAGCCTGGGTTCTATACTCCTGAACAACTCACGTTTGGCCTCGACATTTTCGAAAATGGCTTCAATCACAACGTCGGCCAGTGCCAGACCACGGCCTTCGACATCGGCGATGAGCCGGCTCCTGGCCCCGGCAATCCGTTCCGGGCTCTTCAATTTCCGCCGAAATAATTGATTGGCGCGGTCCAGAGCCGGTTGGACGTATTTCATTTCGCGGTCTTGCAGGCTGACTTCAAGTCCACGAAGCACGCACCAGGCGGCGATATCGCCCCCCATGACGCCCGCACCGATAACATGCACGCGGCGAGCCCTGAATGTGCTTTTCTTGCCCTCTGCCTTGAGTCGCTCCATCAACCAATACACTCGCCTGAGCCCCTGAGAAGTGCTGCCGGTGATCAGATTACTGACCCGATCGACCTCTTCGGCCATCATTTGCCGCTTGTCGTTACCACACTGTTCCCAGGCATCGATCAGGGCAAATGGCGCCGGATAGTGGTTTGGATTGGCTCGGGCAGCGGTTTTTCTGCGGATCATGCCGGCCAGGGCTTTACGTGCGGGTGCCGAATTGGAGAGCCTTGCCCACACACCCGGCTTGCGGCTCTTTTTGTGCTTCAATACCGCCGCGCGCGCCGCCCAGCGCAGTTCATGGTGGGGCCCGACCAGTTGGTCCACCAATCCCAGCGCCCGCGCTTGCACGGCAGTCAACATGCGGCTGCTGAGCATGAGCTGTAGCGCCTTCGGCCCTCCGATCAGTTGTGTGGTGCGGGCGCTGCCGCCAAATCCGGGGTAAATGCCGAGTTGAATCTCCGGGAAACCCAGGCGTGTGCTTTCAACGTTCCTGGCGATGCGGTAATGGCAGGACAAAGCCAGCTCGAGACCACCGCCCAGGCAAAATCCCTCGATGGTGACGGCGACGGGAAAGGGCAGGGCTTCTATACGATTGAACAGAGCGTGCGCTTCGGCGATGGCTGCGGCGGCGACGGCGGGGTCGTCGACGCCTTCGAACTCGCGTATGTCGACACCGACAATGAACGAACCGGGCTTGCCGGACTGCAGAATCAAACCGCGCGGGGCCTTCTCTTCCAACTGTCCGACGATGATTTCCAACTCGTTCAGCACTTCGCTGGACAGGCTGTTGACCGATTCACCAGCCCGGTCCAGTGTCAGCCAGCAGACATTGTCCATGTCGTACTCGATGCGCCAATTACTGAATTCGGGATGACTCATGATCGCTACTCCGTACGGTGAAGTATGGGCCCAGCCAAAAAAAATCTGCAAAGGCGGTCTATTATGCCAGATTGCCCTCAGGGCAGCTGGAATCCGGCCTGCCGCAGCATACTGGATACGGCGATCAGCGGCAGTCCAATAATTGCCGTTGGATCGCTTGAATTCATGGCCTTTAACAACATTGGGCCGGCTGCCTCGGAGCGGAAACCGCCGGCACAGTCCAGTGGTTGGTCCAGGCTCACGTATCTGCTCACTTCGCTTTGCGTCAACTCACGAAACCATACCTCAGTCCTGACGGTTATTGTTTGACAAAAATCCAGAGCCTTGCAAACAAGCGCCACGCTGGTGTGAAAATCCACGCTGCGCCCGCTGAATTGCATCAACTGTGCAGTCGCTCTATCTTCGCTGCCGGGCTTGCCTATGCTGCACCCGGCAAATTCGGCCAACTGATCAGAGCCAATGACGAAAGCCGCGGGAAATAACGCTGCAGTGCTTGCCGCCTTGGCCAGCGCCAGCCGTTCGGTCAGCGCCACGGTGCTTTCGCCCGGCAAGGGCGATTCATCCACATCGGGCGCACGGCTTGTGAAGGGCACACACAGCCGCTCCAACAGGGCCTGACGGTAGGGACTGGCCGAGGCCAGAATTAATTCCAACTTATGTGACTGGGGATTCATTTTTATAGTAAACTAAGCGGTTTGTGTCGGGTGAGCATCAAGGGTCGGCCAGGAATTTGTCAACCTGGGCGCATACAGGAGCCTGTCGGATTTGACCGATCGTAGCGAGGGAAAGCCGATTTGAGTCAGATTTTTCGGTCTTTTGAGACGAATAGCACCGCTAATTAACGAAAAAGAGCGGGAAATCTGGCCAAACTCGGCTTTTCCGCAGTAGGTCATGTTAAATCCGACAGGCTCCTGGAGAGCCTGGGGCATCGAGTGCGAAAAGTATGGTGCCTGCAGCGGGCCTTATGCAAGTGCTGGCTGATGCGAATGCGAAGCTCTGAAAATGCAGTTAAATGCGGGACAGGACATTGAATCCTCGGAAGGCAGCAGATGGCCGCCGAAGATTTATGGGTACCATGCCGCTTGCGCGCATGGAACGCTTGCGGCCATTGCTGGCAGATGCGTCGGGCGAAGCCCGGTTTATCGCCCGCTTCGACTTCGATGGCCAGGGGCGCGTGACCATTTTGATCGAAGTTGAGGCCAAGCTTCCTTTGATTTGCCAGCGAAGCCTGGAGCCCTATCTGGAGCCGGTGCAACGAAAGTCATTGCTCGGTGTGATTGAATTCATGGCTGAAGAAGCCTCGATGCCGGAAAACTATGAGCCGGTGCTGGTGGAACACGGCCGGCTGGCATTGCTGGACCTGGTGGAAGATGAATTGCTGCTGGGCTTGCCCCAGGTGCCCAGAAACCCGGAAGTTGATGAAATTCGACTCCAGGCAGTGGATCCTGAGGCGGCAGACCCGGCAACGGGTGAAACACCCGTACAGCAGCCCTTTGCCGGTCTGGCGGAGCAGTTGAAAAAGCACGCGCAGAGTTCGAAAAGTTAAACGTCAAATTCAGGCCGCAATGGTGCAAAGATTTATTGTTTTCAGTTCAAATCGATTGATTGGGAGAAATTAGCATGGCTGTCCAAAAGAGTCGCAAGACACCTTCCACGCGCGGCATGCGCCGTTCGCACGACGCCTTGACCGCGCCAACCCTGTCCGTGGATCCGACCACGGGTGAAACGCACCGGCGCCATCATGTCAGCCCGGAGGGTTATTACAAAGGCCGCAAAGTTGTAGACGACAAAGTCGTCGAGATCGAAGAATAGATTAGACGTTCCTTCCCGGGCAGTCCGCCCGGGCCTGGTCCAGACCGTTGACCCACTCCGAGTGATGAATGCCGGCGAACAGGTGTGCATCGACGCGCCGCTTGTAACACTTTCACTGGATGTACACGGCGGTGATCAAGGCCTGACCGTCAGTTTGCCCGCCGCACTTCAGGCGCTGGAGGTCGATCCGAAACTGAATATCATTCTGGTCGGCCAACAGGATGCAATCGAGTCAGCTTTATCCAGCGCCAAAGCACGCCCGGGCGCAAGATTGAGCATGCGTCATGCGCCGGATATCCTGGCCATGGATGCCAAACCCGCGGCAGTGTTGCGCCGCGGACGCAACAGCAGCATGTGGTTTGCGTTGCAATTGGTGGCGGATGGCGAGGCCGGAGCGTGTGTCAGCGGTGGCAGCACGGCAGCACTAATGGCTTTGGGCGTGACGCTGATTGGCATGCTTCCCGGCATCCAACGCCCGGCATTGATGGCCTATGTGCCTGATGAGCGGGGTCGTACCGCCATGCTCGACCTGGGCGCAAACCTTTTGGTCACCGCTCGCCAGTTGGTTCAGTTTGCCGTTATGGGCTCGGTTGCCGTACAGGTGGCGGACGGCATCGATAAACCCAGGTTGGGCTTGCTAAACGTTGGCCATGAAGACGGCAAGGGGCACGAAATCGTGCGTGATGCGCACCAGCAACTCAAGGCCCTGGACTTGAATTACATCGGCTTCATCGAAGGTCACGATATCTATTCCGGCAAAGTGGATGTCGCAATCTGTGACGGCTTCGTCGGTAATCTGATACTCAAGTCCAGCGAAGGGCTGGCCCGCATGCTGGACATTGAGTTGCACCGGGCGTTGCGTTCGGATGCCCGCAGTCGCGTGGGCGCGTGGCTGGCCGGGCCGGCGTTGGGCCGCATGTTGGCGCAACTCGATCCGTCCGCGCATAATGGTGCGCCGCTGCTGGGCCTGAACGGCGTGGTAGTCAAAAGCCATGGTGGCGCCAACTGCAAAGCCATGACCCAGGCCATTCTCGATGCCGGGCGGGAAGCAAGACGCCGGGTGCCGGAGAAAATCAAAACATCCATGCGTGCATTTCAACTGGAGACAGCAGTTTGATCTACTCAAGAATCAGAGGTACCGGCAGCCAGTTACCGCAGCGGACGGTAACCAACAGCGACCTCGAGAAAATCATGGATACGAGCGACGAGTGGATTCGCTCCAGAACAGGAATCTCTGAGCGCCGCGTCATCGGCGACGGTGAAACTACCGCGACACTGGCGCGGGAGGCCTGCATCAAAGCCCTGCAGGCCGCTGATCTCGATCCCGCCGAAATAGACCTGTTCGTCCTGGGAACGACGACGCCTGACCTGATTTTTCCCAGCACTGCCTGCCTGATTCAAAAGCAATTGGGATTGCCCGACTGCGCCGCCATGGATGTCAACGCCGCCTGCTCAGGCTTTCTCTATGCGCTCAGCATTGCGGACAAGTTCATTAAATGCGGCGACGCCAAAAAGGTCCTGGTAGCGGGCGCAGAGACTTTGTCTCAAATCGTCAACTGGAAAAAGCGCGATACCGCCGTGCTATTTGGTGATGGCGCCGGGGCCGTGGTGCTGGAGGCCTCGAAGCAAGCGGGTATACTTTCGACTCATATCCATGCGGATGGCAACTACGGGGATCTTCTGGCCACCAAGGTGGGTGTGTCCCGTGGTTTTGCAGGCATGGAGGACAACGAGGGAAAGCCGGAGATCAGCATGCGAGGCAATGAAGTATTCAAGGTTGCCGTGCGCACATTGCATCGGATCGTCGATGAAACCCTGGGCGCAAACAATCTGAATACGTCCGACCTCGACTGGTTGATTCCGCACCAGGCGAATTACCGCATCATAACGGCCACTGCCAAAATGCTGAACATGAACATGGATCACGTTGTCGTCACCGTCGACCGGCACGGCAACACGTCTGCAGCCTCCGTGCCAATGGCATTGGATGAGGCCGTTCGCGATGGCCGGATACAGCGTGGAGACATGCTGTTGCTGGAAGCCTTTGGTGGCGGTTTCACCTGGGGTTCCGCGCTGATCCGTTATTGATAGGTGCCGGCACCGCGAAAGCATGCTTTGATGAGGCCGGAAAACCCTGGAAGAAACTGGAGCTGAATACGTCATATGATGCGTGAAAAGACACTAGAGGGCCAGGTGGCCCTGGTGACCGGCGCCAGCCGGGGTATCGGCGCAGCGATCGGCGCGACACTGGCGCGACTGGGAGCCGTCGTGGTGGGAACGGCAACAACTGCGGAAGGGGCCGCGGCCATCACCCGGCAATTGAGCGCGATCGGTCCGGACAGCCTCGGAGAAAAACTCGACGTCAACGATGCTGGCGCTTGCGACGCGCTTGTGCAACGCCTGACTGCGACCTCGGGCGCGCCGACCATTCTGGTCAACAACGCGGGGATTACCCGGGACCAGATTTTGCTGCGCATGAAGGACGAGGACTGGGATGCTGTGATCGCTACCAATTTGCGCTCGGTCTTTCGTTTGAGCAGGGCCTGCCTGAAAGGCATGATGAAAGCGCGGCATGGCCGCATCATCAGTGTTTCCTCGGTGGTGGCATCCATGGGTAACCCGGGTCAGGCCAATTATGCCGCGGCCAAGGCAGGCCTGGAAGGGTTCAGCCGGTCGTTGGCTCGCGAGGTCGGTTCGCGTGCGATAACGGTAAACGTCGTTGCCCCCGGTTTTATCGATACCGACATGACGCGGGCACTAAATGAAACTCAGCGCGCGGAACTATTGCGGGGCATTCCCTTGCAGCGCCTGGGACAGGCGGAGGACATTGCCGCCACCGTTGCGTTTCTGGCCTCGCCGCAGGCGGGCTACATCACCGGTCATACGTTGCATGTCAATGGTGGAATGTATATGTAAGACTTGCCGGATAAACGGGCAAATCCGGTCAACAGCCCAATTGCACTGATAAATAGTCTGAATATGTCTTAAAATGAGATCAGTACCATACTGTCCCGAATGTCAGCAAACTGGTATCGAGGTCGGAGATTCACTAGAATTGCGGCCCTGTATCACCTAAAAGAGGATAATTCCGAACATGAGCAGCATTGAAGAACGCGTCAAGAAGATTGTTATCGAGCAACTCGGAGTCAAAGAGGAAGAGGTCACACCCAGTGCATCTTTCGTCGACGACCTTGGTGCGGACTCGCTGGATACCGTGGAATTGGTGATGGCGCTGGAAGAGGAATTTGAGTGCGAAATTCCTGACGAGGAGGCTGAAAAGATCACCAGCGTGCAGCAGGCAATTGATTACGTTACTGCCAATGTCTGAATGATCCATTCTACAGACGCCTGACGGCCGGAGGTCTCCGGCCGTCAGGCGCTTTGCCCTTCCAGCCAATTCATTTACGGGAAATAATCGAGGTTCCCACTGTGTCTCAACGCCGCATTGTCGTCACCGGGATGGGTCTGGTTTGCCCAGTCGGCAATACTGTTGATTCGTCGTGGCAGGCAATCTGCGAGGGGCGAAGCGGTATTGGGCCTGTTACCGAATTCGACGCGTCCCAGCTAACGACCCGGATTGCCGGTGAAATTCGTGACCTGGACCTGTCGTTGTACATCGATGACAAGGAGGCCCGGCGCTACGACAAGTTCATCCACTATGGTATTGCGGCATCGGTACAGGCCATGGCAGAAGCGGGATTGGCCGATGAAGCTGCGCGGCGTCGATCCGGAGCGCATAGGACTTGCCATTGGTGCCGGTATCGGCGGTATAGCCAGCAATCGAAAATACCATGCTCATATACCGCGACAAGGGACCGCGGCGAATATCGCCGTTTTATATTCCCGGCGCGATTATCAACATGATCAGCGGCATCCTGTCCATTCGCTATGGTTTCAGTGGTCCCAATATCGCGATCGTCACCGCATGCGCAACCTCCACGCACAACATCGGCATGGCTGCGCGCATGATTCGATACGGCGATGCCGACGTGATGGTTGCGGGCGGGGCCGAATACGCCACGACACCAACAGCGATGGCGGGGTTCATGTCGGCCAAGGCCATGTCGACGCGAAACGATGATCCGGAGGCAGCAAGCCGCCCCTGGGACCGTGAGCGCGATGGGTTCGTGTTGGCCAATGGCGCCGGCGTGCTGGTGCTCGAAGAGTTGGAACATGCCCGCCGCAGAGGCGCCCACATCCATGCAGAAATCATCGGTTTTGGCATGAGTGGGGACGCCTATCACATGACGGCGCCTCCCGCCGATGGTGAAGGCGCGGCGCGCTGTATCAAGTCTGCGCTGGCCGACGCCCGCTTGGGCCCGGACCAGGTGGATTACATCAACGCGCACGGCACTTCGACGCTATTGGGCGATCGTGCCGAATCGGACGCAGTGAAAACCATCCTGGGCGATCACGCCCATCAGGTCGTCATCAGTTCGACCAAATCCATGACCGGTCACATGCTCGGTGCGGCTGGCGGGGCAGAAGCCATTTTTACGATTCTGGCCATCAGGGATGGCGTTGCGCCGCCCACCATTAATCTGGACCATCCGGGTGAAGGCTGTGACCTCGACTACGCGCCCAGGCAGGCGCGGGAGATGCCCATCAAAATCGGGCTTTCCAACTCCTTTGGCTTTGGCGGAACCAACGGAACGCTTGTTATCCGGCAATTCCAGGGCTGATCGGGAGTGGCCTGCTACAGGCCCCTGATGGCCAGCAGCCACTGCCATTGGCTGGATACAATACCCGATCTATGCGGTCTGGCTGACTGCTTTCCGGAAACTTTTCCATTTTTGTTGGACAGTGCAGCCAATGGGCCTCTTGGCGCTCACAGCATGTTGCTATTTGCGGCAGAAAATCGTTTGCTGCGCCACGCCGATGGACGCATCGAAGGACCGGGTGAGGGCGACACCTTCTTCGACCGCCTGGAGAGTTGGTATCAGGCGGAACGCACGGAGCAGAATATTGTGCGCGATGACGACGGCCGGGAAATCCCGTTCGTCGGCGGCTGGTTCCTGTTCCTGGGATATGAGATAGCGGCCGAGATAGAACCCCGGTTGAGGCTGCCCGTTAACGCCAGTGGCCTGCCGGATGCCATGGCCTGGCGCTGTCCCGGCGCGATCACGGTTTTTCATGACCATGTGCGCGCCGGCCGATCGGCGCCGTGCGCCCTGGTGAGCGCCGAATCACCACAGGTTTTGGCGGCCATTTTGCGGTGTGTGCAGGCCGCCCGAAAGCCCCTGGCAGGGGAGCTGCCCACTTTGTGCGAATTGCAGGTCGAAGACCCCGAAAAGTTCAAGGCGGGCGTGCTGCGGGTTTTGCACTATCTGCGCCAGGGCGATGCCTTCCAGGTCAATATTTCCCGGCACTGGACCGGCCAATTCTCACACGCGCCGGAAGTTTTCACGTTGTACCGGCGCTTGCGGCGTAGTAATCCGGCCCCATTTGCCGGTGTGATGCGCTGGGATGCAATGGCCTTGCTCAGTTCCTCGCCCGAGCGCCTGGTGCAAATTCGCGGCCGCGAAGTACAGACCCGGCCAATTGCCGGCACACGCCCGCGGGGCAGCGATGCAGCTCAGGATTTGGCTTTATCCCGTGAGTTGATCGACAATGTAAAGGAACGCGCCGAGCACATCATGCTGATCGATCTGGAGAGAAACGACCTCGGCCGTGTATGCCGTCCCGGAACGGTTGAAGTCAACGACCTGATGGTTTTGGAGAGTTATGCGCACGTGCACCACATTGTCTCCAATGTGCGCGGCCAATTGATGCCCAACGCCAGTCCAATACAGGCAATCAAGGCGGTCTTTCCTGGTGGCACGATTACCGGCTGCCCCAAGGTGCGAAGCATGGAAATCATTGCCGAGTTGGAACAGGAAGGCCGGGGATTTTATACGGGCTCGATGGGTTACCTCGGAACCAATGGCAGTCTCGACCTGAACATACTGATTCGCACCATGTTGATGAAAGACGGGCAAATCGCATTTCGCACCGGCTCCGGAATCGTCGCCGACTCCGATCCTGCTCGCGAGTTGCAGGAAACACAGGACAAGGCACGGGGATTGCTACTGGCGCTGGAAAGCGATGAGCGCGAGGTCCAGCATGCTTGATTGCCTGGTAAACGGCGAAATCTCCGCCCATGTTGCGGCCGCCGATCGCGGCTTGCAGTTTGGCGACGGAGTTTTTGAAACCATCGCAGTGTTGAGCGGAATTCCACGCTTTTGGCAACTGCACATGGACCGCCTGGCCATCGGTTGCGAAATGCTGGGCTTGCAGCAGATTCCGCAAAATGTGCTGTTGCGGGAAGTCCAGACCGTCAGCGCGGGCCATCCTTCGTGCGTGGTCAAAATCATCATCACGCGCGGAGAATCCGGTCGCGGTTACGCGCGCACAGAGGCGAACGAACCTTGCCGTATCGTCACCTCGCATTCCTTGCCTGCAGATATTGACCATAAAGCGTTGCAAGGCATACAGACTCGTATATGCGACCTGCGCCTGGGCATACAGCCGGCTCTGGCCGGCATCAAGCATCTCAATCGGCTGGAGCAGGTGCTCGCCCGTGCCGAATGGCCGGATTCCGAAGTGCAAGAAGGGATTCTGCTGGATAGCGAAGACTACGTCATCAGCGGCATATCAGCCAATATATTCCTCGTCACCGGTGAGCGGCTGCTTACGCCCAGAATGGATCGCTGCGGCGTTCGCGGCGTCATGCGGTCGGCAATTCTGCAGGCCTTCAAGCCTCGTTGCGAGCAACGCAGGGTCACTCTGGATATGCTACCGGAAGCCGATGAAGTATTTCTCTGCAATGCCGTGCGCGGTATTCAGCCGGTCACCAGGATTGATTCCTGGGACTACATGATGGGACCGGTAACACGCGAAATCCAGGATTGGTTGGGTCAGCAGTGATTGCGTCCCGCCTGAAGCCACAGCGGCACAGGGATTCTGTCGGCACGGCATGCCCTCGCGCATGAAGAAAGCCATCGGTATAGCGATAGTCCTGTCGTTGCTACTGGCAGCGATGAGCCTGTATGGCTGGCAACGCTACCAGCAGTTTCTGGCACAGCCCCTGGCGATAGCCCCCGGCGGTTCTGTTCTGGTGGTCGATTCGGGCATGTCCGGCAGGGCGGTGATCGCCCGTTTGGTCGAGCGTGGCCTCAGCAAAGATACCTGGCCCTGGCGCCTGTTACTGCGGCTGGAACCAACCGTGTTCAAAGCCGGCGAGTACCGGCTGGACGTTGGGCTCAAACCAAAAGGCCTGCTGCATAAACTAAAAAGCGGCGATGTGATCCGCTACCGCTTTACTATCGTGGAAGGTTGGACTTACCGGCAATTGTTGAATGCACTGCAAGCCGACCCGGTTCTCGGTCCATGGCTGAAAGCACACATCAATGAAACAGGCTGGCATGGGCCCGAGACGAAATGGGGTAACCCCGAGGGGCGTTTCCTGCCGGAAACCTATGTCTTCACCCGCAGTGAAAATGCCATGGATATTCTTGACCGGGCAGCCCGGGCCATGCAATCCGCTTTGGCTGATGCCTGGTCTGTGCGTGCGGACGATCACCCGGCACAAACCCCTTACGAATTACTGATCCTGGCTTCGATTATTGAAAAGGAGACGGCGCTGGAAGCGGAACGGGCTCAAATCAGCGGCGTGTTCGTGCGCCGGCTGAAATTGGGCATGCGTTTGCAAACGGATCCCACCGTCATTTACGGACTGGGTGACAGTTTCGACGGCGATGTTCGGCGCCGCGATCTGCAAACCGACACGCCCTACAATACGTACACCCGCAATGGCTTGCCGCCGACGCCAATCTCCATGCCCGGTCGCGCTGCTTTGCTGGCGGCAGCACAACCTGCAGCGGGTACGGCCTTGTACTTCGTTGCCGATGGCAAAGGCGGTCATACCTTCTCGGACTCTTTGCAGCAGCATCAGCGAGCCGTCGACAAACTCATGGGGAAAAACTGATGCCAAAAGGGTGTTTCATCACCTTCGAAGGAGGCGAAGGCGCGGGCAAGAGCACCATGATCGAGCGCACGCATCAGTGGTTGATCGACCACGGACATGTGGTAGTCAAAACGCGAGAGCCCGGGGGAACAGCAGTGGCCGAGCAGATCCGGGCTCTGGTCTTGAGCCCGGAAACCACGACATTGTGCGCCAAGGCCGAGCTCTTGCTGGTGTTCGCAGCACGGGCACAACACTTGGATGAATTGATCCGCCCGGCGCTGGCGCAAGGCGCTACGGTGTTGTGCGATCGATTCACCGATGCCACCTGGGCTTATCAGGGTGGTGGCCGTGGCTTGCCCGGGGATTTGATCGCGGTGCTGGAGCGCGCCGTGCATGGCGATCTCCAGCCCGACCTGACCGTGTTACTCGATTTGCCGGTGGAACTCGGCCTCGAGCGAGTTTCCAGCCGGGGCAATGCGGACCGCATCGAACACGAACCCGTGGCTTTTTTTGAGCGGGTACGTCAAACCTATCTGGCCAGGGCGGCCGAAGCTCCGCAGCGTTTCGTGGTGGTCGATGCTGCCGTTAACGAGGCAGCGGTGTGGCGGCAGATCGAACGGATACTGCAGCAAAGAGTGCCGCAATGATGTATCCCTGGCTGCAGGAGGCAGCGCAAGAATTCATGCAGCGTGTGAGCAGCGGGCGCATGGCCCATGCCTGTTTGCTGACAGGAGCGCAGGGCCTGGGCAAACTGGAGTTCGCCCGCCAGATGGCGGTGACGATGCTGTGTCAGGAAAAGGGGGAACAGGCCTGCGGCGTCTGCCGTTCCTGCCAGCTGTTCGCCAGCGGCGCCCACCCGGATTTCCGCCTGCTGAGTTTTGAAGTCAATCCGAAGAGCGACAAAATGCGCACTGAACTCGTTATCGAACAGGTGCGGGACCTGAACGGTTTCATGCAGCTTACCCGTGGTATCAGCCCGCGCAAAGTCGCCCTGATCCATCCCGCGGAGGCCATGAACCGCAATACGGCCAATGCGCTGCTCAAGACACTCGAAGAACCACCTGGTGAAGCGGTACTGATACTGCTGGCGCACGACCCGTCCCGGCTGGCTGCAACCATCCGCAGCCGCTGCCAGGTGATTCAGGTGCGTCTGCCGGACGAAGCGCTTGCGGTAGATTGGCTGGTACATAAGACGGGTGAAGATGGGGCTGCGGCCAGAATTGCGTTGCAGGCGTCGGCCGGAAGTCCATTACGGGCGGAGCAAATGCTGGCGCAGGGCCATTTGGAACAATTTCGCCTGCTGGAGGAGCTGCTTGACTCAATACAGGCAGGGCAGGCCGTTGACGCCCAAGCCCTGCAGAAACTGTACTTGTGGGATCAGGAGGATTTGTGGCGCTGGCTGTCCCTGATCTCCGCCCAACGCCTGCGTGACTGCTTCAGCGCGCAGGGCAGGGCCGTGGCCACGGCGAATCGCGTGACGGCTGCTCCGGGCATGAGTCACCTGGCTCGGCAGATAAACTTGTTACAATCGTTGGCGGATCGCAATCGGCGCCTGCTGGCGACACCATTGCGCAAGGACTTACTTCTGCGTGATTGGCTGATACAATGGTCGCGTCTGTCCGGATCGTAAATCAGCCCGGCGATTGCACAGGAGAGATTTGAGGTATGGCACAACAAGGAATTTTGTCGCTGTCCATCAAAGACAAGCAGGCCTTGTACCGGTCTTATATGCCGTTCGTACAGGGCGGCGGCCTGTTCGTGCCCAGCACCAAGCAATTTGAATTGGGCGACGAAGTGTTCCTGTTACTCACCGTGATGGAATTCGAAGAACGGCTGCCCATCCCCGGAAAAGTGGTCTGGATCACCCCGCAGGGCGCCGCAGGCAACCGCAAAGCGGGAATCGGCGTGCAGTTCGCTGACACCCAGGATGGCGCTCATGCACGTACCGTTATCGAGTCGCATCTGGCGGCAATGATCAAAGGCAATCTCAACACCTACACCATGTAAGCAGCCGGTGTGCTCATTCTGCGAGCAATCGCCGGATGATATCGAATACTTCGTCGATTTCTTCTGCCCCCTGGTAAAAATGGGGCGACAGCCGCACGGCTCCGTCGCGTACGGCGCAGCTCACCCGCTTTTGGGCGAGGGCACGCTGTAGCGCGTTTGCGGACATCGCCTCGGGCCGGAATGTGACGATGCCCGATCTGCGCATGACCTCTGGCCGACTGAGCAATTGCACGCCAGTCATGGATTGCACATGCTGCAGCATGTGCGCCGTGTTGGCCTGAACCCGGCGCTCGATCTCTTCCATACCGGTTGTCAGCAGCAAGTCAAGGGAGGCTTTAAGCGCCACCTGGCCCAGCGTATTGGGGCTGCCTGCTTCAAAGCGCCGGGCTGAGGCGGAAGGAGCCCAATCCTGACGCCCGAATGACCAGGGGTTGTCAACCATATGCCAGCCCTGCTGACGCAGGCGCAACTGTGGCCGCACCCTTTCATTACTGTAAAAAACGGCTATGCCCTCGGGACCCAGCAACCACTTATGCGCATCAGCGGCAAGAAAGCTGATATGGCTCGACGTTACATCCAGACACAGAGCGCCCAATTGCTGGATCGCGTCGACAAAAAACAGGATGCCGCGCGCGTCGCAGGCCGCGCCCAGCGCCGGCAAATCCAGACGGAAACCATCGTTCCATTGCACCGAACTCACGGCCAGCAGCCGGGTGTTGTCGTCCATGGCCGAAATCAGGGCGGTTTCGGCATTGGCCGCAGCGCGAATGTCGACTTCGCGCACGTCAACACCCCGCTCCCGCTGCGCCAGCCAGGGCAGGCGGTTGGAGGAAAACTCAGCTTGCGGCAACACGATGTTTTCTCCAGCCTTCCAATCCAGCCCCCAGGCGACCGTGCAAATACCCTCGGTGGTGTTCTTCAGAATGGCGATATCGTCCGCTGAGGCAGCGCCGATCAAGTTGGCCGAGCATTCGCGCAAGCTCTGTTCCAGGGCAATCCAGTGCGCGTATGCGGCAGGGCCGTGAAGCATATTCTCAACAGCAAACTGGCGCACGGCTTCCGCAGTGCAGGCCGGCCAGGGTGCGATGGCGGCATGGTTGAAGTAATGCCCGGCAGCCCGGCTGGGAAACTGCTGCTTTAGGTGGTCCGCCTGAAATTCCGCGTCTTGTTGCTTACCCATGCGGATATAATGACCGCATGACCTCCCGCGGGCAAACCTGAGTTTACCAAAGCGCAATGACCATGCCAGCGCGCACCATTTTGCACGTCGATATGGATGCGTTCTACGCCTCGGTGGAAACCCTCGACAATCCTGAGTTGCAAAACAAGGCGGTAATCGTTGGTGGACTCGGGCCACGTGGCGTCGTGGCGACAGCAAACTATGCGGCGCGTGCATACGGCGTGCACTCGGCCCTGCCCATGAGCAGGGCGCGCCGGCTTTGCCCCGACGCTGAGTTCGTGCGGCCCAGGATGGACCGCTACCGCGAAGTGTCGGAAAATGTATTCAAGCTGTTCCATTCCATCACCCCATTGGTTGAAGGCCTGTCTCTGGATGAAGCATTTCTCGATGTGACGGCCAGTCTGAAGCTGTTTGGCAATGCGCGGGACATTGCTCTTCGTATTAAAACGGCTATCCAGCAGGAAATGGGCTTGACCGCTTCCGTCGGCGTCGCGCACAACAAGTTTCTGGCCAAGCTCGCTTCCGATCTGCAAAAACCCGATGGGCTGGTCTGTGTGCCTGGCGACAAGGTGCAGGAATTTCTCGATCCGATGCCGATCAGCCGCCTGTGGGGCATTGGGCCGCGCACCGCGCCGAAACTGAAAGCGATGGGCGTCCTGACTTTCGGCCAGCTACGGCGCGCCGACGCGGCGATATTGCGCCCCGCCCTGGGTAATCGCACGGAACACTTCCGGCAACTGGCGCGCGGTGTGGACGACAGAGAGGTCGTGGCCACAAGCCCGGACAAGACGATCAGTCACGAAGTAACCTTCGATGAAGACCTGCACGACCAAAACGAAGTCCTGGCCGAGTTGTTGGCGCTGACCGAGGCCGTCGCCCGGCGCCTGCGCAAACGGCAACTCATTGCGCGCACCGTGGTGATCAAGGTGCGGGATCCCGCCTTTAACACCGCGACGCGCAGCCGCAGCATGCGTGCCGGTTCATGCAGCACCATGACTCTGTATCGCATGGTGCGCGCACTTTGGGCCACCTGGCGTGAAGCCAACCGCGGGACACGCGTGCGTTTGCTTGGGGTCGGGGTTAGCGGGCTCGAACATCGGTATGGGGATGTGCCAACCAGCGGCATGGCGGCCGGAAATCAGATTGACAGCCCGGGTGAACAGCAATTGGACCGGGTTTTCGACTCGATCAACGCCCGTTATGGTGACGCCAGGATCGTCCATGGCCTGACCCTGCGACGGCGCCGCAACGAGCCCGGGAAATCCTGAAGGTTTACGCCGCCGCTTGGCCCGAATTGGACGCGGCATGCTGTGCACGCAATTCACGGCGCAGAGTCTTGCCTACATTGGTCTTGGGCAGTTCATCCCGGAATTCGACGTAGCGCGGCCGTTTGTATCCGGTCAGTTGTTCCGCAGCATATGCTTTCAGTTCAGCCTCGGTCAAAGAGGGGTCATTGGCAACCACAAAAATCTTTACTACTTCGCCGGATTTTTCATCCGGTATTCCAACCGCTGCCACTTCCCGCACCTTGGGGTGAAGCGCAATCACGTCTTCGATCTCATTGGGAAACACGTTGAAGCCGGACACCAGGATCATGTCCTTTTTGCGATCCACGATCTTGAAATACCCCGCGTCGTCCATCACGGCAATGTCACCGGTGTGTAACCAGCCATCAGCAGTGAGGACCTTGGCGGTTTCCTCCGGGCGTTGCCAATAGCCCTTCATTACCTGCGGCCCACGCACGACCAGTTCACCGGATTCACCCGCGGGCAACAACTGCCCGGCGTCATCCATGATGCCGCACTCAGTCGACGAGATGGGCAGTCCGATGCTGCCGTTGTACTCGGCAAGATCGATTCGATTGATACAGGCGGCCGGCGATGTTTCGGTCAGCCCGTAAGCCTCCACCAACGTGGTTCCGGTGACCTTTGCCCATCGTTCCGCCACGGCGCGCTGTACCGCCATACCACCGCCCAGTGCGCCCTTGAGGGTGCTGAAATCCAGCTCGGCGAAACCGGGCGTATTGAGCAGGGCGTTGAACAGGGTATTCACACCCGTGATCATGGTGAATGGCACCTTGGCCAATTCCGCGACAAAGGCCGGCAAGTCCCGGGGGTTGGTGATCAGCACATTCAGCCCGCCCAAGGCCATGAATACCAGGCAGTTCGCGGTCAGCGCGAAGATGTGATACAGCGGTAATGCCGTGATGATCACTTCGACGTGCTCACCAATTCCCATGGGTTTCAGCCAGGCTTTTGACTGCAGCATATTTGCCACCAGGTTGCGGTGGGTCAGCATGGCGCCTTTGGCCACCCCGGTGGTGCCGCCGGTGTACTGCAGGAAGGCGACATCCTCGAAACCGATGGTGACCGGGCGCAGCGGCAGCTTTGCACCCTGATCGAGCACTTCCCGAAAAGACACGGAGCCAGGCAGGCGCCAGGCGGGAATGGCCTTTTTGACATACTTGAGCACAACATTGACCAGCAGACTTTTGGGAAAGTTGAGCAGATCCCCGATCGCGGTGGTAATGACTATTTCCAGCGGTACCTCTTCGCGCACTTCCTCTAACACGCTGGCGAAATTCTCAACCACGACGATGGCCCGGGCGCCGGAATCCAGCAGTTGGTGCTTTAGTTCTCTTGCGGTATACATCGGATTGGTATTCACCACCACCAGACCGGCACGCAGCGCGCCAAACAGGGCCACGGGGTACTGCAGGATGTTGGGCATCATCAGCGCGATGCGGTCACCGCTGTTCAAACCCTGGCGCTGGAGCCAGGCGGCAAACTTGCGCGTGGCATGATCCAGTTCCCCATAGGTCATTTTTGTACCCATGTTGACGAAGGCGCCGCGGTCCCGGTAGCGATTGCAGCTTTCCTCGAATATGTCCACGATCGAGCGGTACGCCGAAAGGTCAATTTCGGCGGGCACACCGCTTGGGTAACTGTCTAGCCAGGGTTTGCTCACGGATGTTCCTCAGAAATTCATTGGCGCAATCAGGCCGCGCCAAACGTCTCTTCATTGCATCATAACGCTCTGGCGCCGGCAAGTAATGATTGCCAGTGTGCACCGGCACTGTTTATGATCGGGCGGGCAAGCGGGTGCTTTAGCCGCGGGGACACAGGCGCATGGGTGAGCAGAAAGTCGAACGCGACAATAAAGAAGCCAGACACCAGGCGTTCATGAAATCGCTGCTCAACGAGATCAGGGCCTTGGAACACATGCTGTCCGCCGGCATGATCGAGTCGGGGGTCCGGCGCATCGGTGCGGAGCAGGAAATGTTTATCGTCGATGATGCGTTTGGTCCGGCACCCCAGTCGACGAAAATCCTCGAGCTCATAGACGATAGCCGCTTTACCCACGAACTGGGCTTGTTCAATCTCGAAGCCAATCTGGCGCCCCAGCAAATGGGGGGCGACTGTCTCAGCCGCATGGAGCGGGAGTTGCAGGAAATTTACCGTCATGCACGTGAAACTGCGAACAGGGTTGATTGCGATATTGCCCTGGTGGGCATTCTGCCCACGTTGACACTGGCAAACCTCGGGCTTGATTCCATGGTGCCGTCAACGCGCTACCGGGCACTGAATGACGCCATGCGCGCTCTGCGGGGAGAAGAATTCCAATTCACCATCAACGGCATAGACCAACTTGCGATTAAACACAATAACGTGATGCTGGAGGCCTGTAATACCAGTTTCCAGGTGCACTTCCAGGTTGAGGCTGAGGAATTCGCCAGGTTGTATAACATTGCCCAGGTAGTGACCGCGCCACTATTGGCGGCAGCTTCCAACTCCCCATTGCTGCTGGGCAAGCGCTTGTGGCATGAAACCCGCATCGCCGTGTTCGAGCATTCGGTCGATACCCGGTCCGCGACCATGCAGGCGCGGGGACAGCATCCGCGCGTGCATTTTGGCGACGCCTGGATCGAAGAATCGGTCACCGAAATTTTCAAGGAGGATATCGCACGCAACCGCATTGTACTGACCACCGAGACAGAAGCGGACCCCATGGGCATGATCGCAAAGGGTCAGGCGCCCAGTCTTAATGCCCTCAGATTGCACAATGGCACAGTGTATCGCTGGAATCGCCCCTGTTATGGGGTCAAAGACAACGTGGCCCATTTACGCATCGAGAACCGGGTTATGCCGTCGGGGCCGACCGTTATCGACGAGATGGCGAATGCTGCATTTTTTTTCGGCATGATGGCTGGCATGGCGAAACTCTATCCTGACATTCGCGCGAAACTGCGCTTCGAGGATGTCAAGACCAATTTCCTTGCTGCTGCCCGCGCAGGTATACGTGCCCAGATGAACTGGTTCGACGACAGTTACCTGCCGGTGCAGCAATTGATCCAGGAGCAATTGCTTCCGTTGGCGCGCGAAGGCCTGGAGGAAATGCACATCGATGCGAGCGACATTGACCGTTATCTCGGGGTGCTCAAGGAGCGGATCAGTCTGCGCCGCACGGGTGCCCGCTGGGCTCTGGAGTCACTGGAAAACATGCAACAAAAGGGTACCAGTGATCAGCGCCTGCGCTGCCTGGTGAGCAGCATGGTCAAGCAGCAATCGGCGGGGAATCCTATCAGCCAGTGGCAATTGGCGGAATTCTGTGAGGAGCGCGACTGGAGGGAAAGTTATCGTCATGTCGGGCAGTTCATGAGTACTGACCTGTTCACCGTGCGCCCTGACGATATTGTCGATTTTGCCGCAACGCTGATGGAATGGCGGCACATTCGTCAAGTCCCCGTCGAAGATGATTCCGGACGCCTCATCGGTCTGGTTTCCTATCGCGCCTTGTTGCGCCTGGTTGCGACCGACGGTTTGACCGATAAAGGCAAAGTGACCGTGGCGCAAATCATGAATCCAAATCCAGTCACCGTGGAGCCCGAAACCAGCACGGTGGTTGCGATCCGTTTGATGCGTGAAAAAAAGCTGTCCTGCCTGCCCGTGACCCGGGAGGGCAAACTGGTCGGCCTGGTCACCGAGCATGACCTGATCGTGGTTTCCTCGCATCTGCTGGAAGACTACCTGGCATAAGAATGTGACATGAAGCGTATTTTCACCCTGACCGCAATGCCGTTGCTGCTGGCAGGTATGTTGTCCGCTTGTGGCCAGGAATTGTCCGTTGAGCAGCAAGTCATCGGGGTCATTCGCGACATGGAAAGCCGCATCGAGGCGCGTGAACGGCGGCCATTCATGCGGCATGTAGCCGCACAATTCACCGGCCAGAACGGGGCGATGAACCGGGACCAGTTCAATGCGCTGGTCCTTTATCACCTGCACCGGGACCAAAACCTGCATGCCCAATTGTTTCCCATTCAAGTCACATCCAGTGATCCTGGTTACGCTGAAGCACATTTCCGCGCGCTGTTGACGGGAGGGGCGGGCTGGCTGCCGGAGCGTGGCCAGATTTACGACATCGTCACTCGCTGGCAACAGCGCGACGACGAGTGGATGCTGGTCAGCGCGCAATGGAAACCGGTCGCTCTGGAAAATGCGCTTGACCTGTAGGCAGTGGTCCTTTCGCGGCTTTTGAGAATCTTTGGGTTACCATAGCAGGATGTTTCATCCGGCCGTCCATGCCTGGTTTGCAGAAACCTTTGCACAAGCCACCCCGGTACAGAATTCCGCCTGGGAGGCCATTCGCAGTGGTCATGATGTACTTATTGCGGCACCCACAGGCAGCGGCAAAACGCTGGCAGCTTTCCTGTGTGCGATCAACGATCTGGTGGAGCACAGTCAAGATCGGAGCTTGCCGGACGGCGTCCAGGTACTCTATGTCTCGCCTCTGAAAGCACTGTCGAACGATATTGAAAAAAACCTGCAGTATCCGCTCGCCGGGGTCGATAGCTGGCTGCAGGCGAATGGTAACGCAGCCTCGGGCATCCGGGCCATGGTGCGCACCGGCGACACCACGCCAGGTGAGCGCGAGCAAATGCGGCGTCATCCACCGCATATCCTGGTCACTACACCCGAATCGCTTTATTTGCTTTTGACCTCGGTGTCGGGGCGAGCGATGCTGGCCACGGTTCGGGATGTGATCGTGGATGAAATTCACGCGGTGGCCGGCAGCAAGCGGGGCAGCCACCTGGCATTGTCCCTGTCCCGTCTCGATCACCTGCTGCCACGGCGCGCCCGGCGTATAGGGCTTTCGGCGACGCAAAAACCGATCGAAGAGATTGCGCACTTCCTCAATGGCGGCCTGCCGTGCCAAATCATCGATACCGGTCACCAGCGCGAGCGGGATTTGCAGATCGAAATGCCCGCTTCTCCGCTGACCGCGGTGATGGCGAACGAAGTTTGGGAAGAGATTTACGATCGTTTGCAACATCTGATTGAAGAACACCGCACGACGCTTATTTTTGTCAATACACGGCGGCTGGCCGAACGCCTGGCGCGGCATCTGGCCGAGCGTATCGGCGAGGAGGCAGTGACCGCACACCACGGCAGCCTTTCCCGCACACACCGTCTGGAAGCTGAGCAGGCGCTGAAGCATGGCCGCCTGCGTGCGCTGGTGGCAACAGCCTCGCTGGAACTGGGTATCGATATCGGTCACGTAGACCTGGTCTGCCAGCTTGGGTCTCCAGGCAGTATTTCCGGCTTCATTCAGCGCGTCGGCCGTGCCGGCCACCAGGTGGGTGCGATACCCAAGGGCCGGTTGTTTCCGTTGACCAGGGACGATCTGGTCGAAAGCATTGCCCTGCTGCGCGCCGTGCGTGACGGTCTGCTGGATCAGGTGGCGATTCCGGCTGCACCGCTGGATGTACTGGCGCAGCAACTGGTGGCGGAAATCAGCGCCCGCGAATGGGATGATACGGCTCTGTTCACGCTGGTTCGATCCGCCTGGCCCTATCGCCAACTTGACCGCGAAACGTTTGACCAGGTGATTGACATGCTGGCCAGCGGCTATGCCACGCGACGCGGCAGACGGGCCGCGTACATCCATCACGACGCGATCAATGGCCGCTTGCGGGCCCGCCCCGGCGCACGCCTCACTGCGCTGCAAAACGGCGGCGCCATACCGGACCAGTTCGACTACGAAGTCACGCTGCAGCCGCAAGGTTTCCGCGTCGGCACACTGAATGAAGATTTTGCTTTTGAAAGCATCCCCGGCGATATTTTTCAGCTCGGCAATACCAGCTACCGCATCTTGAAAATTGAACAGGGCAGGGTGCTGGTCGACGACGCGCACGGCCAGCCACCCACCATTCCGTTCTGGCTGGGTGACGCACCCGGCCGCAGCGACGAACTGTCCGCAGCGGTTTCCACGCTGCGCCAGGACATCCAGGATCAACTGCAGACGCACGCAGTCGAAGTCGTCCAGCAGCAGTTGCAAGCGCAAGGTTGCAGCCCGGCTGCCGCCCAACAGGCCGTCGCCTATCTGTCCGCGGTACGCGCGGCCCTGGGTTGTATCCCAACCCGGCAGCACATGGTGCTGGAGCGGTTTTTCGATGACACCGGCGACATGCACCTGGTGATTCATGCCCCGCTCGGATCGCGCATCATGCGCGCCTGGGGGCTGGCCCTGCGCAAGAGATTTTGCCGTCATTTCAATTTTGAATTGCAGGCCGCGGCGCTGGAAGACGGTTTGATCCTGTCACTGGGCGAGACGCACAGTTTCGACAACGAATCCATCCCCGCCTTTCTCAAATCGAATAACGTACGTCAGGTGTTGATCCAGGCTCTGTTGGATGCGCCCATGTTTGCCGCCCGCTGGCGCTGGAATGCCACCATCGCACTGGCAGTCCAACGCATGCGCAACGGCCAGAAACTGCCGCCACAGTGGCAACGCAACCAGGCGGAGGACCTGGTGGCAGTGGTTTTTCCCGACCAATTGGCCTGCCTGGAAAATATCCGCGGGGAGCGGGAAATACCCCGATCACCCACTGGTGACGCAGACCATTCATGATTGCCTTTATGAGACCATGGATATCGAGGGCCTGGAACAAATACTGCGGCAGCTTGAGAGCGGTTTGATCGAAATTCGCTGCCTGGACCTGACCGCGCCGTCACCGCTGGCGGCGGAGATCATCAACGCCCGGCCCTATGCGTTTCTGGACGATGGCGATGCTGAAAACCGGCGCACACGTGCCATCAGCCAAAACCCCCGCGACCTCGACGACGCCGCCATGCTCAGTATCATCTCGGTGTCTGCGATCGAACAGGTGCGGGCGGAATGCTGGATTACGCCGCGCAACGCGGACGAATTACATGATGGCTTGCTGCAATGCGGATTTTTCACCCAGCGGGAATTCACCACCGGTTGTTCCAGTACCGGCGCCAGCGGAGATGCCGGTTCCTGGGCGCACTGGTTCCGGGCTCTGGCCGATGAACTGCGGGCCTGTTGCGTTTCCCGCGCCGATGGCAGGCAATGGTGGGTGGCGACCGAACGCCTGGGTGAATTCCTGACCCTGGACGCGCGGTTGACATACCAGCCCGATCCTTCCCCGGTATGGCCGCTGGAACCTACCAACAGCCGCGAACAGGCGCTGGTGGAACTGGTGCGCAGCCGCCTGGGGGGGCTGGGGCCGGTGACCGTGCATTCGCTGGCCGATGACCTGGGTTTGGCAGAGGCGGATATCACCCCGGCTCTACTCGCCTTGCAGCAAGAAGGCTTTGTGGTGCGCATGGCGGCCAATGAACAGCCGCTGGAGCGGGGTGAAGAGCAATGGTGCGAACGACGTCTGTTGGCCCGCATTCATCGCTATAGCCGCGAGCAGCGGCGTCACGCCCGCCAGCCGGTCAGCCCGGCCGCCTTCATGCGTTTCCTGGTGGCATGGCACGGGCTCGACATGCCGGCGGCGGACCTGGGGCAGGCCCTGTCGCTGTTGCAAGGCTGGGCTGCGCCGTTGGCTGCCTGGGAGCCTGCGCTGCTGCAAAGCCGGTGCCGCGATTATTCGCCCCAGGCACTGGATCAACTGATACTCAGCGGCCGGCTGAGCTGGTTCAGACCCATACAGGGTGTCAATAACAGGCAGCAGATTGTGGCGCAAACACCGATCACTCTGGCACCCAGGCAAACCATCGCTTGCTGGCAATCGGGCGGCCAGGCGCAGGAAAACGATTTGCCCGCCACAAGCGAGAAAATCCTCGGCCTGCTCCGCACCGAAGGTGCCATGTTTACCGCGGACCTGGAACACCGGGCAGGTTTGCTGCGCCCGCAACTGGAACAGGCGCTGGCCACGCTGGTGGCGCGCGGCCTGGTCACCGCGGATGCTTTTTCGCCGCTGCGCTGGCTGATCCGGCCAGAGGCGACCCGGCGCCGGCAGATCAAGTCCGCGCAACGTAAAGGCGGCATGTCCGCAGCCGATATGCTGGGCCGTTGGAGTGCGGTCCGCTTTGCCGAGGCAAATTCTGCGGCCAGCGGCCAGGACAGCCTGGCAACCCAGTGTGCGGGCTTGCTAAGGCGTTACGGCGTGTTGTTCCGCGCCGTCATTGAACGCGAATCGCTGGCGCCGCCCTGGCGTCACCTGTTGCGCTACCTGCGGCGGATGGAAGACCGCGGAGAAGTCCAGGGCGGTCGTTTCGTCGATGGTTTTTCGGGAGAACAATTTGCCCTGGCGGAAGCTGCAGGACTGCTGCGGCGGCATGCGAACGCGCCGGAGCAGCATCAACTGGTGGTAATCAGCGCTGCCGACCCGCTGAACCTGGGGGGTGTGATCACGCCAGGCGTCAGAACTGCCGCGCTCATCGGACACCGTATTTTGCTGTGCGACGGGGTTCCGCTGGCACGCATGCAGGGAGAAACGCTGCAAGTGCTGGACACGCATCCCAGCCTGCCCATACATCAAATCCGGCAGCGGTTATCCACCGTCCACGAATTTCGCCCCGGCCGGCGCGGTAGCGGCTGATTACCGCATCTTCAGGCACCACGGCGGGAGCGTTGTCAGCCCAAGCGCAGGGCTTGATACCTTACGCCGCCAGTTGCCGCAGCACGTAATGCAGGATTCCGCCGTGCTGGTAATAGTCCCATTCCTTTGGCGTGTCGATCCTGACCCGTGCCTTGAATGTGGTCACCTTGCCGTCTTCGGCCCGCGCCGTTACCGTAATAGTACTTGAGCTATTTGGTGTAAGCTCTTCAATATCAAAAGTTTCCTTACCCGTCAAACCCAGGCTGTCTGCCGACTCACCCTCGAGGAAATTGAGCGGCAAAACGCCCATGCCCACCAGGTTGGATCGATGGATGCGTTCGAAGCTTTCGGTGATTACCGCCTTTACGCCCAACAGGATGGTGCCTTTGGCGGCCCAGTCGCGTGACGACCCGGTGCCATATTCCTTGCCGGCAAGGATCACCAGCGGCGTGCCTTCAGACTGGTATTGCATGGCCGCGTCATAAATGCTCATCTCGGCCCCGTCTGGCTGGTGCGTGGTCCAGCCGCCTTCGGTTCCGGGCGCGAGCTGGTTACGCAGGCGCACGTTGGCGAAGGTGCCACGCATCATCACCTCGTGGTTGCCGCGGCGTGAACCGTAGGAGTTGAAATCCGTCTTTTGCACGCCCTTGCTTTTGAGGTACTTGCCTGCCGGAGAATCTTCCTTGATGGCGCCTGCCGGGGAAATATGATCCGTGGTGATCGAATCACCCAGCCGGGCAAGGCAGCGGGCGCCGCGTATGGCCACCAGTCCGGGCACTTCTTGCGTCATGCCGCGGAAAGTAGGGCGGATTCTGGATGTAGGTGGAATCGTCCTGCCAGTCGAACATTTCACCGACGGGTGATTCGATGCTGTTCCAGCGCTCGTCACCTTTGAACACGCTGGCATAACTGGACTGGAACATGTCCGAACTCACGCTGGCGGTGATGACTTCCTGGATTTCATGACTTGAAGGCCAGATATCCTTGAGCATGACCGGCCTGACCGTTGCTGTCATGGCCCAGCGGATCCGTGGTCAGGTTCACATCCATGCGGCCCGCCAGAGCGTACGCCACCACCAACGGGGGTGAGGCAAGGTAGTTCATCTTCACGTCCGCGTGCACGCGCCCCTCGAAATTCCGGTTGCCGGACAGCACCGAAACCGCGACCAGATCATGTTCGACGTATCGCATTGGCGATGGGCTCGGGCAAGGGGCCGGAATTGCCAATGCAGGTGGTGCAGCCATAGCCCACCACGTTGAAACCCAAAGCTTCAAGGTCGTCCAGCAAGCCGGCCTTGACCAGGTAGTCGGTCACCACGCGCGAACCAGGGCCCAGTGAGGTTTTGACCCAGGGCTTGACTTTAAGGCCCCTGGCTACGGCGTTTCGCGCCAGCAGACCGGCGCCCAGCATCACCTGTGGATTGGAGGTATTGGTGCATGAGGTGATCGCTGCAATGACCACGGCACCATCGCTCAGATCGAATTGCTGGCCGTTATAGCTGACCTGTGCAACCGGTGTGTGTATCACCTCGTCATTACCCACGGCCACGCCACCGCCCTCGTCTTCGAAGCGATCTTCCGCCCGGTTGGCCGGCAGGCGGCCACTGGTCAACTCCACCACGTGCTGGGCGTAATTCTTCGCCGCTTCCGTCAGCAATACCCGGTCCTGTGGCCGTTTGGGACCGGCCAGGCTGGGCAGCACCGTCGCCATATCGAGTTCCAGTACTGAACTGTATTCGGCTTCGGGTGAATCGGCAGTGCGAAACATGTTCTGCGCCCGGGCGTAGGCTTCGACCAAAGCGACCTGTTCCGCGGAGCGCCCGGAAAGCCGCAGATAGCGCAGGCTTTCCTCATCGATCGGGAAAATGCCGCAGGTTGCGCCATATTCGGGCGCCATATTGGAAATCGTGGCGCGGTCCGCCAGCGGCAGGTGATCCAGGCCATGACCGAAAAATTCGACAAACTTGCCGACCACCCCATGCGCGCGCAGCATCTGTGTCACCGTCAGGACGAGATCGGTTGCCGTCGCGCCTTCCGGCAGCTTGCCGGTCAGGCGGAAGCCGACGACCTGCGGGATCAGCATGGTGATGGCTTGTCCCAGCATGGCGGCTTCGGCCTCGATGCCGCCCACACCCCATCCCAGTACGCCAATGCCATTGATCATCGTGGTGTGGGAGTCGGTGCCCACCACCGTATCCGGGTAGGCGAGCCCATTGGAACCAAATACGACGCGGGCCAGATGTTCCAGGTTGACCTGGTGCACAATGCCGGTATTGGGCGGAACCACGCGGAAATTACTGAACGCGCTTTGACCCCAGCGCAAGAAACTGTAGCGTTCCTGGTTGCGTTTGAACTCGATTTCGTTGTTGAGATCCAGGGAATTGGCCTTGCCAAAGCTGTCCACCTGTACCGAATGGTCGATCACCAGTTCCGCCGGTGACAGGGGGTTGATTTGGCTGGCAGCGACCACCGAGCTGCGGTCATCGCATCGCGCATCGCGGCAAGATCGACCACCGCCGGCACACCGGTAAAATCCTGCAGTACCACGCGCGCCGGTGTGAACGCGATTTCTGTTTCGGGCTCGGCGGCCGGGTCCCAGCGGCACATGGCCTCGATATCGCTGTGGCTGACATCGACGCCGTCCTCATGCCGCAGCAGATTTTCCAGCAGGATTTTCAGGCTGAATGGCAAGCGGCTGATGTCGTGTTGCTGTGCCAGCTTGGCCAGGCTGAAATAGCGGTATTCCTGGCCATTGACATTCAACTTGGCGGCGGTAGAAAAAGAGTCACCCATTGCGTTCTCCGATAAAAACAATCTTCAAGAAAAAAATGTTGTGCAGCTACAGATTATCGCCCATCCCGGGCGGGGTTCCCAGTCGCTTGTTCACCGCTTCTGATTCATGTATGGCATCTGCGCAGGATCTTGCCTGCGGGGCTCAACCCATCAGTAAGGCCTGGGTTTCCCGCATGATGCGTTTCCTGCCAAACAGCAATTCAAGACGGCCGCCGCCCAATTGATCCCACAGCACGGCCGAGCGCACTCCGGCCAGCAACAAGGTCCTGACCCAGTCAACCGTGCGATCCAACTTGAGATGCTGTGGCTTACCGTTGACTACGATACGTGGTGAAAGATGGCTGATGGTGTCTGTGTACAATATTGCAATTTCATGCGCTTGCAGGTCTTCGCGCTGATATTCTTCCAGCTCCGTTCCCGCGCCAGCAATTTCCTCCAGGCGTTTGCCGATGGTTTCCTGCAGGCGAGCGGATGCCTTGAACCGGCGTTCGATTTGCAGCAGTCCAAGGGCGTAACGCAGTGCTTCGGTGTAGCGGTGTTCACCCTGAAGCGCCGCCAGCAGCGTCTCCAGGCCCAGCCGAAGATGACTCTTGTTACCATAAACGGATTCGACCGAATCGGCTTCGAGACGAAACAATGAATGCAAACTGGTGCTGGCAGCATAGCCGGACCAGGTGCCGTGCCAGGCGGCCTGCCGCACCAGTTCCGCCGCCTGCATGACGCCGGCCAATGCCATGGTGCGCTCCTTCATGATGCGGCCAACCCTGTTTTGTGTTCCCTGACCGGTGCGTTACGGCTGGCCGTGGGTGCATCGCTGTCATCGATGATCGCGCCACCGAGACAGACTTCGGCCGCATACAGCACCACCGATTGGCCTGGCGTCACGGCCCACTGCGGCTGTTCAAACTTCAGTGAGATACGGTCTGCGGCGATGTCCTCCACAACGCAAGCCTGAGGCGCCTGGCGATAGCGAACCTGCGCCTGCAATCTGCTACCCGGCTGCGGCGCCACCCCCGCTATCCAGCTTGCCTGGCTGGCGCTGAGCGCGCTTGAAAACAACCAGGGATGGTCATGATCCTGTCCCACATAGAGCACATTTTCCGCCATGTCCTTGTGCAACACATACCAGGGGGCATCCGCATAGCCGCGCACGCCACCAATGCCCAGGCCCTGCCTTTGGCCCAGGGTATGAAACATCAAGCCCTGATGTTCACCGATCAGATCACCTTCGGCGGTGCGAATCTCGCCGGGCTGCGATGTGATGTATTCGGACAGAAACGCCCTGAAGTTGCGCTCGCCGATAAAACAGATTCCGGTGCTGTCCTTTTTCGCGTGCACATGAATGCCCGCGTCCGCGGCCATGTCCCTGACCTGCGGCTTGCGCAGCTCACCCACCGGGAAGTCGGTACATGCCAGTTGCTCCTGCCCCAGCGTGTAAAGGAAGTAACTCTGGTCCTTGTCGCTGTCGCGACCGCGCAGCAGGCGGTGCAGTCCCTGCGCGTTCATCGCTGCGCGCGTAGTGTCCGGTGGCGATGCGCTCGGCGCCCAGGGCACGGGCATGCTCGATAAAGGTCTTGAACTTGATTTCCCGGTTGCACAGAATGTCCGGGTTCGGCGTTCGGCCGGCGCGATATTCGCTGAGGAAATTTTCGAACACGAAATCCCAGTATTCGGCGGAAAAATTGCGCCGGTGCAGCGGAATACCGATGTGTTCTGCTACGGCCAGGGCATCCCGTGCGTCTTCTGCAGCCGGACAATCACCAAAACGGTCATCTTCCTCCCAGTTTTTCATGAACATGCCGGCCAGCTCGCGCCCCTGTTGCTTGAGGCACAGGGCGGCGACCGAAGAATCGACCCCGCCGGACATGGCGACCATGGTCAAAACACGATTATTGGCAAGCGTTTGCATGTCCAGTATTTGGGGTCAAAGCGCAAAAGATAAAGTGTATTATCGACGCGCCCGGCTTGCTCAGTTAAAATCAACCCATGGGACAAGATCTTGAATCCAGAAAGGAACAGGGCATCGCGCTGGAGGAGGCCCGGCCAGAGGTCTCGCTGCCGCCCATGTACCGTGTCATTCTGTTAAACGATGATTACACGCCAATGGATTTTGTCATCGAAATCCTGCGGTTGTTTTTCAACATGAGCCATGACCGGGCAACGCAAGTGATGCTGCATGTCCATACCCGGGGCAAAGGAGTTTGCGGCGTCTTTACATTTGAAATTGCCGAAACCAAGGTCGTCCAGGTAAACGAATTTTCGCGCCAGCATGAGCATCCTTTGAAATGCACGATGGAAAAAGCCTGAAACCTTAGGCTATCAACACGGGTCTGAAGGTTGACAGGCCGCGTCTGATCGCTGCGGGCTGCAAAGATCGGGGGTTGCCCGAGACCGCCAACACAGGGAACTGGAATCATGTTCAGCAAGGAATTGGAACTTTCCATCAGCCAGGCCTACCAGGAAGCGCGTGAGAACCGCCACGAATTTCTCACTGTCGAGCACATGCTGCTGGCTTTGCTGGACAATGCATCAGCGCTCAGCATTCTCAATGCCTGCGGTGCTGACTGCGCAGTGCTGGAAAAGGAAATCCGTAAGGTGCTGGAAGACACCGTGTCCTTGATCAAGGAGGGGGACAGCCGCGACACCCAGCCCACCATCGGGTTTCAACGTGTGCTGCAGCGCGCGCTGTACCACGTGCAGTCAGCCGGCAAGGAAGAAGTATTGGGCGCCAATGTCCTCGTTGCCATATTCAGCGAAAAGGACTCGTACGCCAGTTACCTGCTGCACCGGCATGATGTCACGCGACTGGACGTGGTCAACTACATATCGCACGGTATCAGCAGGGTCGATGGCCAAAAAGAAGGCGAAGCCGGCCAGGAAACACTGGACGGGCAGGGCGGTCAGGCGGAAAAGAAAGACAGCGCCCTCGATCGTTTCACGTCCAACCTGAACCAACGCGCGCGCGATGATCAAATCGATCCGTTAATTGGCCGTGCAAGCGAAATCGAACGCACCATTCAGATCTTGTGCCGCCGCCGTAAGAACAACCCCTTGTTCGTCGGCGAGGCAGGGGTCGGCAAAACCGCAATGGCCGAAGGCCTGGCGCTGCGCATCGTCAAAAATGAGGTGCCTGAAATTCTTGCCAAAGCCACGATCTATGCGCTGGATCTTGGTTCCCTGCTGGCTGGCACCAAGTACCGTGGTGACTTCGAAAAACGCCTCAAGGCCGTAATCGCAGAATTGATGGATAAGCCCGGCTCGATCCTGTTCATCGACGAAATACACACCATTATTGGAGCGGGCGCAGCTTCGGGTGGCGTGATGGATGCCTCCAACCTGATCAAGCCGATGCTGGCTTCCGGCGATTTGCGCTGCATCGGCTCCACCACGTTTCAGGAGTTCCGCGGGGTATTTGAAAAAGACCGCGCGCTGGCGCGGCGTTTTCAGAAAATCGATATTACCGAGCCCAGCGTCGTTGAAACCGTGGAAATACTGCGCGGCCTGAAAAGCCGGTTTGAGGACCATCACCAGGTGAAATACACCGATGCGGCATTGGTGGCAGCGGCCGAACTTTCGGCCCGCCACATCAATGACCGCCATCTGCCGGACAAGGCCATCGACGTCATCGATGAAGCCGGCGCCCGCCAACGCATGCTGTTGCCGGAGGAACGCAAGGAGTGCCTGGACGAACATGATATCGAGCAGATCATTGCCCACATGGCGCGGATTCCGGCCAAACAGGTTTCGAGCACGGACCGGGATGCGCTGCGTAACCTCAATCGTGACCTGAAATTGGTTGTTTTCGGACAGGATGAAGCCATTGAAGCCTTGACGGCGGCGATCAAAATGTCCCGTTCCGGCCTGGGTGAGGCAGATAAACCCATTGGCTCATTCCTGTTCGCCGGGCCTACCGGTGTGGGCAAGACCGAAGTCACGCGTCAACTGGCCCTGACCATGGGCATCGAATTGATTCGCTTCGACATGTCCGAGTACATGGAAGCGCATTCCGTTTCCCGCCTGGTGGGTGCACCACCCGGTTACGTCGGCTTCGATCGCGGCGGACTGCTCACCGAAGCCGTGACCAGAAACCCGCACGCCGTGCTCTTGCTGGATGAAGTCGAAAAGGCCCATCCCGATATTTTCAATATCCTGCTGCAAGTGATGGACCACGGCAAACTGACCGATGCCAACGGGCGCGAAGCAGATTTCCGCAATGTCATCCTGGTCATGACCACCAACGCCGGCGCGCAGCAAAGCGCCCGCCGCTCCATTGGATTTACCGATCAGGATCATTCGACCGATGCCCTGGAAATTTTGCGCAAGATGTTTGCGCCGGAGTTCCGCAACCGACTTGACGCGATCATCCAGTTCCGCGCCCTGGATATGACCGTCGTTCTGCGGGTCGTCGACAAGTTCATCCTCGAACTCGAAGAGCAACTGGCGCTGAAAAACGTATCGATTTCCGTGACACGTTCGGCCCGGGAATGGCTGGCCGAGAAGGGTTTTGATGTGCAAATGGGCGCCAGGCCAATGAAACGGGTGATCCAGGAGCAAATCAAGCGCCCGTTGGCCGATGACCTGCTGTTTGGTGAGTTGGTCGATGGCGGTGTGGTGCGTGTCAATGCGCCGCGCGGCAAGAGCGATAAACTTCAGATCAAGATAGTGGCTAAATCTGCGGGGCCGAAGGCTTTGCCCGCATCTGCTGAATAGGCAGCCGGCACGAGGGCAGCCAGCTATTTGGTGCGATAGGTAATTCGTCCTTTGGACAGGTCGTAGGGCGTCAATTCGACTTTGACCTTGTCGCCGGTGAGTATGCGGATGTAGTGCTTGCGCATGCGCCCGGAAATGTGCGCAGTCACAATATGACCGTTATCCAGCTCGACCCTGAACATTGTGTTTGGCAGTGTCTCAAGCACTTTTCCATCCATTTCAATGACATCTTCTTTCGCCATATGCTCCCACCTGAAATTCAAGAGCCGGTATTGTGCCACCCCAGGGCGGATATTGCACGAAGGCTGAACGGAAATTAAACGTTGCGGCGGCTCCATTCTGCCGATCTGAAGCCCGGCGGAGACGTGAGCGCAGTTGACACGCCGGAGCATTGCCTTAAAATACGCTCCCTTACTGCGGGAATAGCTCAGTTGGTAGAGCGCAACCTTGCCAAGGTTGAGGTCGCGAGTTCGAGCCTCGTTTCCCGCTCCAATTATTCAGGTACTTGCGACGTCTGGACCGGCCGATTTTTGCTCAGGGCCACAAACGCGTCAAAACGGCGCAAAGGTCATGAATTACGCATCGCCACGCAGCCCCGCTCATCAGAAAGGATGTGCGGGGCTATTTTTTGGATACTGCTTTGAAGAGGAGTGAGAATCCCGATTATGGAACGAACAAGCATGGCTTTTGCAGCTATCGCGGTTTTGCTCGGTGCTTGCGGCCAAGCATCTGAGCCAGGCCCGGCCAACATGACTTCACAAGTTTCTGCCGACGACGATGACTGCAAGGCATCCGGAGCTTATCGCTTTGTCTGCGGGCCGCAAAACGCAGAGGACCTGGTTCTGGTCCCCGGTACGCCGTGGATCATCGCAAGCGGCTTGGCGCCGGGGGCAGCGATCTATCTCGTTCATTCAGAACAAAAGACCTGGAGCAAGCTCTTTCCATCGAATCCGGGTCGGGCTGTACAGGACACGGTGAGATACCGTTCTTGCCCCGGCGCGCCTGATCCGGAAAATTTCATCACGCATGGCCTGAACCTGCGGCCCGGGGATAATGGACACTCGACATTGTATGTTGTCAGTCATGGCGGGCGAGAAGCTGTGGAAGTGTTCGACGTCGATGCCACTGGAGCAAAGCCCGCGCTGACATGGACCGGCTGCGTTATGATGCCGAAAGGATTGCAAGCCAACAGCGTCGCATCCTTCAGCGACGGGTCATTGCTTGCCACAGTGGAGCTTGAGCCGGGTAAGACCACTGGAGAAGCCATTGCCGGGGAAGCCACCGGCGGCGTCTACGAATGGTCGCCGGGCGATAGGGAATTCCAGGCCGTGGAAGGCACCGCATTGCCCGGCAACAACGGCATCGAGGCGTCTGCGGATGAGACAGAGTTCTTTGTCGTTTCGGAGGGCCTTAGAACGATCGTGGCCTACAGACGTGGCAATCCGGCGCGCCAACTGCGAACCACGGGGCCCATGAGATTCATACCGGACAACGTCCATAGAGACAGCCATGGGCACTTGATTACAGCGGGTACCATCTATGATGAGCCGGCCTGTGGTGGTGCCCCGAACCCGGTGGATTTCGATCTCGAAGCATTTGCTGCCTGCCCACGCGGGTTTATTGCTGCAACCATCGATCCACAAACGATGCGGGACGTAGAGATTGCGTCAGGCCCGGCCAATGCTGCATTCAGTAATGCCACAATAGCCCTGGAAGTTGGTGACGAAATCTGGATAGGAACTTTTTCAGGCGATCGCATTGGCTACGTTTCAGTAAAAAACGATCCCTAGCTTATCTTGCAATTTCCGGGTGGTTCAGTCTCGGCACGTGGCTGGCTGAGTGTCGAGGGCATGCAAACGCCCGATTTCATCATCGTGGTCCAGGTATTCCCAACGCTGTAACGCAATCGGCACATTGCCGTTCCGCATCAGGAAATCATGAAATTGACGCAAGGAGAATGCATCGCCCTGGTCCAGGCGCGCATCGGCAAGAAATTTCTCGATCTGGATTTTGCCAATCTGGTAACCAATCGCCTGGCCGGGATTGAAGGCGAAGTACACCGCTTCCCCGGCCGCCGTCTCGCGGTCCATGGGAACCGTGCGTGCCAGGTAATCGGCGGCCTGTTCAATGCTGAATTCACCGCTTGCCAGCCTGATATCCACTTCCACACGTAATGCACGCAAGCGCATGAAACGGTAGATGATTTCGCGCGATCGCGGGCTGAAATCAAACAGGCCCGCTTGCAGCAGCAGTTCTTCAACATAAAAGCCGATACCCTCGTTGGCGCCCGAGTCGATGTAACGGCGGCGTACGGGATCTGGATTGGCCCAGGACTGGGCCAGTTGAAAGTAATGGCCGGGAACGCCTTCGTGAATCATCAGAGGGCGTGGATCCATCGCTGCAGCGCGGTGAAAGAAGGGCAGGTCGGCTGCGGGTTCCGGAATGTAGCTGTAGGCATCTTCGTTCAGCCGGGTTTCGGACGTCAGATCGTCAGTCACACCGATAAAGGCCAGCGGCTGCAGGTACGCGGGCAAAGGCCGATTGCGATAATGCATCAGCCAGTCCGGAACAGTCATCAGGTTCTGATGGTGCAAAAAAGCCCGGATCTCCTGTTCCTGGCGAAACGACACTTCGATCTCCTCTTTGGACGATTTGAATAGCGGCAGTTCAGGCAGGTCCCGGTTACGGTTCTGCTCGAGAACATCCCATGCCACGGACCGGTTCCAGGCCTGGCGGCCCTGGGCCAGCAATTCTTCGGGCGTGGACGGAATCAATGCCACATTGACCAGAAACCACTGGTAAGCGCGCCGACCGATGCTGAATTCGGTGCCCATTGCTGCAAGATCGCTTTGCAACCAGACACGGTAGTCGACCAGTGCGGCGCTGGCAGCAGTGATGGCTGCGCTGAGCGCGGCTTCCTTTTCAGCAGGCATCAGCGGCGCCAGCCCCGCTTGCACCGCAGCCAGATTTTCTTCGATATTCTGCAGGGCATCCACCGTCGCGATGGCGAATGGCTTGACCGCTTCGGTCAGATTGCGCTTGGCATTTTCCACAGTGACAGGGACCTGCCCGAAGCGCAGAATGATCTCATCAAACCGCTCGGCTGGTCATGGGCGAAGACAACACCAGCAGCTCAAAAACCGAGCCTAGGGTCTGGTCCAGATAGAACCACGGATTGCGCTGCGGCGCCCTGAGCACATCGAGTTCCCAGCCGATGCGCTTGATGGCGGCGCCAAGCAACATGGCATCCACTTCATCGCTGCGGCTGTAGCCGGTATGGTCCAGGGCAGCCAGCCGATCAAGAAACTCGTGATAGCGTACGCGGTCAATGGCCAACCTGGCAGGGGAAACATCCGGCACCCAGCCGGCGGGCCGCTCTACCCGCGGAATATCATCACCGGTAGCCGGCTGTTGCACGCGGCGCCAGGAAAAAAATTCCGCAGCGAGTTGCTGCAATTGCGGATTGAGTTCAGCGGTCTCGTCACTTCGGGCAGGTGCGGCAAGGCCGAGGCACAGGCACAGAAAGACAAAAGTTAAAGGGCGCATCGACACTCCTGTATGCCGGCAGATGTCATAATCCTCTTTTAAACCTTTACGCGGCAAAAGGAAACTCCGCCATGATACGTTCTCCGCGGTGAACTCGAAATGAACCCTATTCCAGCATACCTTGAGCAGCAGGGCTTCGTCGTGCTGGACGGCGCACTGGCCACAGAATTGGAACGCCAGGGCGCCGACCTGAATGACCCGTTGTGGTCGGCCCGATGCCTGATCGAGTCACCCGCGTTGATCAGCCAGGTGCACATGGACTACCTTCAAGCCGGCGCAGATGTGATCACGTCCGCCACGTACCAGGCAAGTGTGAAAGGTTTCCAGGATCGTGGCCTCGATGAGCAGCAGGCAATCGCCATGCTGCAACTGGGCATTTCGCTTGCCTGCGCCGCCCGGGATGATTTCTGGTCAAGCGCAGAGAACCGCCCGGGCCGCCTGAAACCGCTGGTCGCGGCATCCGTCGGGCCTTTTGGCGCCTGTCTGCACGATGGCTCGGAATATCATGGCAACTACGCCGCCGGCTGGGCCCAAGTCGAGTCTTTCCACCGCTCACGGCTCGATATACTTGCCGCATGCGGCGCCGACATCCTGGCCTTTGAAACCATTCCATCGTTGCGGGAAGCCGAGATTCTGCTGGATTTGCTGAGCCGCTATCAAGGGCAATATGCCTGGCTGAGCTTCAGTTGCCGTGACGAAACGCATGTCAGCCATGGGGAAAGATTGAGCGAAGGTGCAGATTTGGCCAGCCGGCACCCACAAGTAGCCGCAGTGGGCATCAACTGTACCGCGCCGCGCTTCGTCACCGCGCTGCTCGAATCAGTGAATGTTCTGGAGTGTCCGTTGCTTGCCTACCCCAACAGCGGCGAAACCTGGCGGGCCAGCGACAATCAATGGGTGGGGCAGGGCAGCGATACGGTGGACTATGCGGCCTGGTTCCATGCCGGGGCGCGGTTGATCGGCGGCTGTTGTCGTACCGGACCGGAGGACATCGCGCGTGTCCGATCTACGCTCAAATCGGTCACGGCGCGCATGAGCCAGAGAATCGAAGCCCGCGGACAGGGCAAAAGCACACTCGTTTGGCGCCTGCTTACGGTGGCGGTCGTCGTCTTTTTCCTGGCGGCTGGGGTTTACTTTCTTTTCGCTTCGACACGGGAATCCAAGCGCCTGGAACAGGCCTTGCTCGATCGCTACGGTTGGGCCAGTCAATACACGCCCGCAGCAGACGGCACCGTACCACCCCAACGCCTGGAGAAGTTCATCCATGTGCGCCGGGCCTTGCAACCCAACTGTTCTGACTATCAAAACATTCTCGATGGCATTACTGGCCTTGCGGCGATTGAGACTGATTCCGGATTATCCGGGCGGGAAAAGGCTTCCAGGGGCATATCCGGTTTCAGAAGCGTGATCATGCTGACACCAAAAATGCTGGCGTTTATGGAAGCCCGCAATGCAAACCTGCTGGCCGAGGAGATGGGCCTGGGTGAATACATGTACATTTACCTGACTGCGTATGGAACGCGGCTGGCTGGCGAACCGTCATCCCGCTATGCCGGCATGGAGGAAGCCTATATCAGCGCCCGTACACGAGCCGAGTTTGTACAGATCCTGGGTAATCAGTTGAAGGCGCTGCAAGCGTCCGGCGAGGAAAACGGGCCCGGGGGATTGAGCGCCGACCTGCGGACGGAAATCGCGGCATTGGAAGACGGATCGCATATCGCACCGTGGCCTGGCGGGCCCCCTGGCATGACGCGGGACTCGCTTGCCTCCTTTCACGAACGGCTGTTGGATCTATATTGCGCTGGCATTGTTGCAATCGAGCTACAACAGAAAAACCGGGGCTTGGATTTTGCCAATTAGTGGGCCAGGCAAGGCTTCATGTGCGCAACAAGCGCCTGCTCAGCAGGCTTTGCATGTCTCGGCGTCCATCTGTTACCAGTAAAACATAGACGCGATCAGCCCGGATACGATAAATGATCCGATAAGGTTTGAAGAAGACTTCTCTGTATTCACGAATGCCCACTTGCTGCAGTTCCTTTGGATATGAACCCCGTTCCGGAAATTGGGCGAGTTTGCTGAATTGCTTGGCAAATTTGTCCAGAACGTAGTCGGCTTTGCGCGGCGAATCAGTTTGTGAGATGTAGTCGTCAATATCCTCCAGATCACGCCTTGCGGCATGCGTGAGAAAAACAGTGCAGCTCATTTGTCCTGTTTTCGGTCTTTTCGGATTTCGCGTAACACGGTGTCGGCCGGGGTTACCTTATTCTCAGCGATTTCAATATTCGCAAGCGCCAGGATTTTAAGCATAGCCATGGTTTCCTGGGTTTCTTCGTAGCTTTCAATATCCTGCACCACAAGCCTGGCTTCGCCATTTTGCGTAATGACCAGCGGCTCTCTTTGTTTTTTCAGTTGCGCTACGACTTCAGCGGCGTGCGCTTTGAGATAGCTGATGGATTTGACTTGCGCAGATAATTTCATATCGGGTCTCGACAGATGTGAAAGAAATAGAACCAAACTAAATATGATCTAAATTTAGTTCGAGGTCAAACGCTTTCCCCAGGATCACCATAGTTTCCGCAAAACGCAACGGGAAGAGGATATCTCCTGTGTTTGGTGTCAGTATATAAAGGCGTGGACTGGTGGCTGATCGTGGCAATGCCGCGCGGGTGATAGTAGAATAGCGCGCCTCGAGTATTCCGCATCCTGTTACAACGGCTAGGTGGCAGAGTGGTCATGCAGCGGCCTGCAAAGCCGTGGACGCCGGTTCGATTCCGACCCTAGCCTCCATTTTTTCCTTTCGCAGCCCTAGTCCTGGGCTGATTCATCGCGGGCGGGGCGGTACAATGACCAGCCCGATTCCACAGCCCGGGTGGCGAAACAGGTAGACGCAAGGGACTTAAAATCCCTCGGAGGAAACTCCATACCGGTTCGACTCCGGTCCCGGGCACCAATAAAAACAATACGTTAATGGCGATATTGGTCTTGAGCAAGTAGCTCAAAATTTTCATGGGTTAAACTTCAAGTTAAACTTCGCATCGTTCTAAACGATGGGTTAGGGGGAGACCACCCGGTAAAAGCCGCAGAGAGCAAACTGCAATGTCCGCAACATCGGATACTGTTCCGGGAAAGCGTGAGAAGCCGCAGGGCCGCGCTCACGGACGAACTGGTTGATCGTGCTCATTATCTCATCCATGCCAATTGCCTTGGCGCCGAGAAAGTCACGGTACGCTGCGGAGACAGCAGGGAAAACCGCAATCTGCTCCATGGAGTCCACCTGCTGCTGGGTCAGAAAGCTCAACTGAGGGATGTCGCGGACATGTTGCCTTCCCATGGCGAATTTCTTTGTGAAACGTTCTTCCCGTCTGGCCCATGACTCTGCATCAAGAGATGGCTCATAGTGGACCAGATGATTTCCCGCCTGGGGCGGTGGTTTGACTTACATGGAAATCTTCAATACCCCTCCAAAGAAAGGGGACGCATCGGTAATGCTAGCGCACGCCTATATCGCGGCTGTACTCAACACTGGGGGCAATACAAGCGACCTTGCGAATGCACTTGCCATGTTAGAGGCTCATCCGATCGGCAGTGGCGATCTGAAGGCAGGTAAGAACGCCGATCCGGACCGAGCGGTGGCTCTGGAGATCATGGAGAACTTGCAGTTCTTTAACGAGAGTGCTGAGTGTACGCTGTGAGGTGTAGCTGATCGCCAGGCCAGTCGCGAGAAGGACTCACTGGCTGCTTGCAAACCAACGGCCTCAGCAATTACCTGCTGAGGCCGTTGGATCTCTTGACGTTGCAACGTTTTAGGCTTTGTCCGCGTGCACCTGGTCGATAGGAATCTTGTGCCCACTATTTCCGCTCTTGGCCGGTTGGTTTTGCATCGATAAAGTGGACGGTTGAGTTAAGCCCATACAGTCCGCACCTCGAACTCGACTGGGCTAATATTACCAACGTAACTGCGTCTGCGTTGGCGGTTGTAAAAACGTTGGATATAGTCGAACACATCGGCACGCGCCTGGAGAGATAACCCACCCACCATTGTTCGGTGCAGGCACTGGCCATTAAGCAGCTATAGGTTAGGTCCGAATTTAGGCGTTGCTTTTCTCTGCACTCAGCCTTTGCGGTTATTGCGTGTTTACGAGTTGGCCTGAGATCCATCCTTGCAACTGCATTGAGATTCCAGTTCTGCCGAGATCGCAAGTGATCTGCGGCGTTGACCCGTCTTCCAAATACATCTTGACAGGATCACTGGCTGTGAAGAGCACCCCGTCGACACCATTGCTTCGCTCGTGCAGGTTGAGATAATGAGATCGCACTGTGTAATCCGGCGAGGGTCCGACCCCAAGGATTTGACAGGTCGTGGTATAGGGAACGCCACTGCTGCTCAGTGCCAGCGTGAGGCTGACGTATTCGACGGCCAACTGCTTCCCGGCTGGAACAGCAACGGAAGCATCGGCGGTCACATTTAGGTTGCTCGAATCGCCGTAGACGGACGACTGGTACGGAATCGGCTCTGCCTTCTTGCCACCTTGTGCAAAGCAGAGCGGAGGAAGAACGGCAACGGCCAGCAGGAAGGCTATTGCAGAATACAATTTGATCATAATCTTTCCGGAAGGATCCAAATGGATGAGTTTACCGAGGCGGAAGTATACCATCCGCCCAGAATCGAGAACATGAAGCGTGCCATCTGTTTTCCAAACTCGGCACGCACTATTGAGATGGTGCTACCCACCTCATCTTCGAACCGCTGGATTTCATTGCCCGCCTGGTTGCCCTGGTATCCAATCCTCAAGTTAACCTGACCCGCTCTCACTGACAGCTACCTGCCAGCTGTTTTCTTCCGGAGCAGGATGCTCGGAATCATCCTGCAGGCCGGGCTTCCCCCACGTCATCTTTCCCTTCGTTCAAAGGTTCAGCCCAAATCGGAACCTTGACCGAGGGAAGAATCATGTCCTTTAGTGTCTGCCGATGCATTGCCCGTTCGATGGCTGCATCCCGCGCCTGCAACACCTTCTCCACGGAGGGTTCTTCCGGCAAGCGCCAGGGCATAGCGCCGTTGCCAGCATCCTCTGATCTTACGGCATTGAGAATCTGTGCTAACTGCAGGGTCTCGAGATCCTGAGCCGGCACGTAGGGAGGCGATGTTTCACTTGTCTGCAGAATCAACTCACGTGAATGCAATTTGTTCAGGATTGCGCTGGCAACCTCCACTGGCACCCCCAGCCATCGGGCCAGTTCGTCCAGTTGCCAGCCGTTCTGCTTGAGATAGTAGTGCCGGCCGATAAAGAACATGGCCAGCAGGGAGAGTTTTTCAACCTGCCAGGCGCTCAGTTCCATCTGCTTATGCCGAACTCCCAGATGTTCCGGATGTTGGCAGTAGAAGGCGATGCTGGTGCCAAGCAGCAGGATCAGCCAGCTCACGAACAACCAGATCATGAACATGATCAGGATCGCAAAACCGGAATAGATGGCAGTGTAATTGCCGGAGTTGACGATGAATTTGCCGAACATCCAGCCGATGGACTCCCACGCCACACCCGCCACAGCACCACCGATCAGCGCCGGCAGAATCCGCACCCTCGTATTGGGCATAAAAACATAGACAAAGGTGAAGGCCAGGATCACAAGCGAATAGGGAATCAGATTTCCGATGGACTGCACGATAAAGCCGACCCCCGGCAAGCCGGAAAGCGTCTGCACCACGCTGGAATTCATCAGGGAAGCTGTCATGCCCAGCGCCGAGAAGATCAACAAGGGGCCGACCAGAATCACACTCAGGTATTCGCTGAACCGCTGCCCCAGCGGCCGGGCAGTGTCGATGCGCCAGACATAGTTGAAAGAGGACTCGATCTTGTACACCAGCGAAATGACTGTATAGATCAGCATGCCGAGACCCACAGAGCCGAGTACGCCCACCTTGATGTTGTCCACGAAACCGACGATCTGCCGGCTGATCTCTTCACCCTTCTCACCGAATGCGGACAGAGTATTCTGCAACATCGGCTCGAGCTGGTTGTGGACACCGAACCCCTTTAGTACGGAGAAGGTTAGAGCCAGAAGCGGCACCAGCGACAGCAGTGTGGTGTAGACGAGGCTCATTGCACGCAGCGTCAGCTGTCCTTCGAGAAAATCGCGCACTACGGCAAAACCCACCTGCAACACCCGCGCCAACAGCAGGCGCCAACCGGAAAGCGCCCCTATATCATCCGGCCAGAGCATTTGCCGTACAACGGCTTTCCATTTCGTCAGTCGTTCGTACATGCATCCTCCGGTTCACGAACATCGATCACGGCTTTATCCGCTATCGTAAACCAAATCTGGCCGATTACAGTCATCCAATGCTGGCAAACAATAAGTTCCGTTGTGGGTCGGAGTCTGCCATACGTGATCCAAGCCGGCTATTGGCTGGTTAGCACAAGGAAGTGGTACATCGCCGACCCAAGATCTAAGAGTGCCTTATTAGCGCAATCGGCCAGGGAAAATAGGCTGCATACTGTTGAAGAGCATTCGTGCTGATGGAAAGCAATTTTCAATTGGTTGTTGCTCAGAAATAAGAATGTCTTGTGCAAAGCTTTTTTGAGAGAATTAGGCAATGTCAGCTGAAGTTATATTTCAGGCCATTGAAGCGTTTGCCGTAGTCATTGGCGTCGGATTCGCCATGATTCAGGTCAGACAGTATCGGCGCGAGAAGCACTGGGAAGCAGCTATGGAATTGCTTCATTCCTTTCAGACACCATCGTTTGCAAGGGCTCTGAATATCGTATACGCGATGCCGGATGGTCTTTCGAAAGATGAAATCGAAAAATATGCGGGCGGCGAATTTCATCTGGTGTATGCCATGATGACGACATGGGAAAGCCTTGGTGTGCTGGTTCACCGCGGCGAAATTGATCTGCAACTAATTGACGATTTCTTCAGTGGCCCCATCCGAATTTCATGGCGCAGTCTTGAAGGGCACGTTATGGGAGAGCGGGAAGCGACCGGGCGTGAGACCATCAATGAGTGGTTTCAATGGCTGAACGAACGCCTCGAGGAAGTCGAATCGCAGAGCGCTCCAGTCCCCGCTCATATTGCTCACAAGAATTGGCAACCTAAATCTCAATGGTGGAAATAGCAAAGAGGGACTCCAAAGGACCGCTTCAGGTCGGGATCTGCTATACGCCACCCTGGCTGGCTAATGGCTGCTTATAGCCATGAGGCGGTCCCTTACCAACCCAGGATTGATGTTCTCCTTATTGGCGCAGTCGGCCAGGAGCGGTCATACAGAAGTATCAAAAGTAAAGAGCCACCAGTGATCGACGGTCCCGAATAGAATCAAGCGGCTTCCAGCTTTCTAACGCTCCCCGCGCCCAAGATCGGGCAGACTTTCGGAAACGGTGTTCTCTTTGCATCGTGGCCTCGATTCGCGCCGGGGCTTTTGAATGAGTAGAATGCAGTTTGTTAAGACAAACAGAGTTCTAACAAAACAGTGAAGCAGATTTACAAGATCACATACCCCACAGGCAAAATCTCTATCGGAAAGTACGGTATCGGAAGCAACCGATATATGGGCAATCCAAACCCGGATATTGTCCTTGCGCTTGGCGCCGCTAGAATGGGACATGCGGCAGTTCACAACTGCCACATTTAGAGGATACAGTAAAAGCCGGGATAAGGAATAGCGATATGACAGAGGCGCCAATAAAATTATTTTGCCGGCGCTGCGCACAGCTGTTACTGCTGGCGGCGCTGGCAAGCGATTTTTCGCACGCGCTGCAGCCGGATGCAGCTCGCGTTGCTCCCCCCAACATTCTGCTTATCATGCTGGACGATGCCGGGTACAACGACCTGGCGGTAAATGGCAATGCCGCGGCGCCGACCCCGCAACTCGACGAATTCGCCCGGCAGGGCATCCGCTACACCCGACACTACGCTGACAGCAGCTGCTCACCCGCCCGGGTGGCCACCTTGACAGGCAGAGCGCCTGCCAACTTCGGTTTTCGACCAGTCCATCTCGGGCTCTCCCCGGGAACGCCGACAATCGCGTCTATGCTGCGGGATGCGGGCTACAGCACGGCGCACATCGGCAAGTGGCATGTCGGCGTCCCCACCCTGGCGCAGTCTCCGACCCAGGTGGGTTTCGACCACTGGTTTGGATTCATGATGCCCGAAGAACTCAGTGGACCAGCACCGGATATCTACAGCTACGGGGAGCCCAGTTACCATGACCCCTGGCTGCGAGAAGACGACGCCCCACCACAACAGTACAAGGGACACCTGACGGACATCCTGACGGCCCGGGCCACAGCATTCATTCGCGCTCAGCAGGGGGCTTCGACCCCCTGGTTTCTCAACCTCTGGTATTTAGCCCCGCATGAACCGATAGAGCCCGCGACTCGATACGCGGAACAATGGCCCGACACACCGGAGGGCAACTACTACGCCCTGCTGCAACAGCTCGACAGCGGCATCGGTGAGGTGCTGCAGGCACTCGAGGACAGCGGGCAGAACGCCAACACCCTGGTGGTGATCGTCAGCGACAACGGCGGCACCAACAAACGCGCGGATAACAACGCCCCTTTCTTTGGTCGCAAAACCCAGTTTCTTGAGGGCAGCTATCGCACACCCCTGTTACTGCGCTGGCCCGGCAACATCCCCGCCGGCGCGGTATCCGATGAAGTGGTTAGCCTGGTCGACCTCCTGCCGACCATTGCCAGCGCAAGCGGCGGTGACGTCCCGCCCGACGCCGAGGGCCGGGACCTGCTACAGGAGCCTCCCCTGCCCGCCCGAACCTTGTTCTGGGAATCCAGCAATGGCTCGTTGTACGGCAACTCTATCCTGTCGGCAGACGGGCGTTGGCGCTACTCGAACCGGTGGACGACCCCATTTCTCAGCGACCTCGAACAGGACTCAAGCGGCTCGACCAACGCGATCGCAGAACACCCCGAGGTCGCCTTACAGCTGCACAAGGCCTACCTGCGCTGGCGGCAGCGAGCGCGGATTGTAGAACCCGACTACCAGATCATCGATGCTCGCGGCGCAGCGACGCTCACCGGGCAGGATGTGCTACGCAGCCCCGGATACAGCGGCTTTACGCTGGCGCTCGCTGTGACGCCGGCGGCGGAAACCGGACCAGGGACAACCGTCATTGCCGAGCAGGCGGGGCGCCTGCGAATCACCTACGACCCGGTCGCTGGCATCAGCGCGAGTGTACTCGGCACCGAACTCCGGGCGCCGGAAGTGGCGCCGGGCACCTGCCACGACGTTGTGTTAACGACCTACTTCAAGCTATCGCCGCGTCACCGCGGGAGAGCGAGCAACTGGGCTGACCTGGTCCTGTTCGTTGACGGGAAGCTGATCGACCGCGCGCACCACAAACAACCCGTGCAGCAGGTCGATGGACTGGAGCAGCCGACGTTTGTTGGCGTCAACCCGCGGGGGGGTGAGGCCTTCGCCGGGTATCTCGGTCGACCATTGATACTCAACGAACGTGTGGTACCCGATATGCAGGCGCAGGACGGATTCGGCAACGGCATCTCGGACGTACCCAGCCCCTGCGCCACCGCGCACGCAGCGGCCTCCACAGCCGCGCGGTAAACCTCGGCCAACACGGCGCGCGGCGCCCTTTTCCGCAGGTGCGCGCTGAGTCCACCAAAAAGGGATCTGACCCCATCATCAGTAAAGGGGCCGGATACACTGCTGTCCCACTTAGCTGAATGAAAAAGGCCTGAAACTCGTTGTTTTTGTTACAATGTGTTTACCGCTAAACCATTGAAAACAAGAGGAGAATCAGGCCATGGCTTACAATAATAGCGCACTTTCCCAATTACTGAAATTACTACCGAGACATGAATTTGAAACGCAGGCAAATCGCTGTGATGGCAAGCGCCGCAGCGACGCGCTGTCACGCTGGTCGCAGTTTGTGGCACTGACCATTGGCCAGTTGGGTGGCCGCAGATCGTTGCGTGACATTGAGACGACGATACACTCTCAGCGGCGGCATCGTTACCACTTGGGTAGCCAGACGATCAGCCGTTCGGGCTTAAGCCGTGCCAACGAGTAGTTGGATTATCGGTTCTATGATGGCTTGTTCCAAAGTATGTATCAGCGTTGTACACACAGCCAACGCAGCCATGGGTTCCGTTTCAAGAACAAGCTGTTTTCGTTGGATGCTCATTATGCAGACAGGCAAGGAACGCGGCGGAGCGTGGCGATGCGGGTGGACAATGCGAGGGCCAGCTGGCAAGGTGGTAGTCGGAACGGGATTTTCCCGTCGCGCACCTGGGTTTCCTTTGTCGATGGTGGGGCACTATGACAAACGTCGTACGACTTTCGCTGGCCACTGTGATTGTCTTCGCAGCCATCAGCCACATTTCAACTGCCGATGCCGGACTGACCTGGCGTAACCAGGGCAGCAAGTGCAACGGGACCCAGCGGGTTGATTATGCGCGGCTGTGGGGTTTGGGCTTCGGCACCGACTGGGTCGGCATCTGCAAGCGCACTAAAGCGGTCAATGTAAGCAATCGCGCGAACGGAAAAGTGCCCTCGACCTGCGTACAGAAAGTCGACGGCAGCGTCTGGGGGGAGTGGAAATTCTCCAATCATTCCTCCTGCAAATTGACGCCGAAGCCCACCGAGCCGCTGACCTGGGGCAATGTCGGAGACAAGTGCGAAAACGGCGCGCGCATCGAATACGCACGGCTTTGGGGTCTGAGCCCCGGCACGGACTGGGTAGGGATCTGCCGGAGTACAAAAGCGGCCAGGGTAAGCCAGCTCAGCGACGGAAAGGTGCCGTCGCACTGCGAGCAGAAGCTCGACGGCAGTGTCTGGGGCGAGTGGAAATACTCCAATCACGCGTCATGCGCCGCGCACTGGGGGGAGTTCAAGCAAGACGATTGCGTCGGCATCGGCACCCGGCAATGGTCCTCGCGCATCTGGGAGCAAGGCTCCGATCCGATGATGGAGTGCCAAAGGACCGAGGCTGTGGTCGACGGCCAGCACTTCGCCAAACCCAACCGCTGTAAGAATCTCGGCGTCGGCGGCGTGTGGGGCGAGTTCGACGTCAAGGACGCCTCCTGTCCGTTCTGGGGCAACGAGCTGGGCATGGCCGGGCTGGTGCGCGGGGAATGCGCGGCTGTCAATGTGCGCAAGTATTACGCCCGTCTCTGGGATATCGCCGACGGCATCGGCTGGAACAAAGCCTGTCATGCCAAAGCCGCGACCATCACCAACCAAAGCGGCACCCCCTCGCGCTGCGTCAGCAAGGGGCCGCTCGGCATGTGGGGCGAGTGGCTGGTTGAGGACAAGGCCTGCACTATCGACAAGCTACCGCAGGATGCGCGGCGCGAATCGATCGCGCGGGCCAAGATGGAAGAAATTAAAGATCTGATCCTGGCCCAGACGGGGCTGGCCAAGCGCATCAGTGACAATCGTGCGCTGTCCAATGAGCTGCAGCGCGGTGATAACGAGCGCGTTGCCAGCGCCGTCCGATCCGCCTCGGTCGAGGGCGGCGAAGCGCCGCAGGCGGGCAGCTTTCCAAGAACGATCACCGTCGGCGCGACAATGGAGACCAAGCTGATCTTCGTCGGTGGCGAAGCTGAAGCCGGCGTCGCAGTCGACACTACCGGGCGTCTGGCGCCCGTCTACGCCTACACTTCGGTAGGCTACGCCTGGGGCCCAGCCCTGGCGGCGGGCGGGGGTGTCAATATCGGCTTCTGGGTGTGTCAGGCCAACAAGACTGGCGGCGACGGCTGGGGCTGGACGTTCGGCCTCGACGACATCGCCCTCGCCGCGGGGAAGAAGAATCCATTCAATAAAGGGCCAAGCGTGGCCGTGGGTTTGTGGTTCAGCTATCCGGACAAGAGCGATCCGAATTCCAGGGATGAGTTTCGCGGATTCACCATTACGCCGGGGTATGGTGTTGGAGCGGATTTTGCGGGATTGACCTACGTGACGACGGCGATTGATGGGGATGAGACGGTGGAGTGCGACGGACGAGCGAAGCAATAAGCTCTGTATCCAGGGCTTGATGCGACATGACGTCCTCTAGCTCTGTCTAACAGCGGATGTCATCAAGAGAGTATGAACAAAAGAACAGACGCGCGCTAAAGTCATCTGACGGCTACGCAGGGTCTGACCAATCCGGCAAACATAAAGGCTTTAACCCCTTTTTCTTCCTTTTTCGAACCCCTTATTGCTGGACCCCTTTTTCAAAAATTGGCTAGTTGGTCAACCTTTGATATTCCGGGCCATGCTTACCGTTATCGTGAGTGATTCCTCATTCGTTAGCAGAATGTGAATGGAATCCTTGTCGATGTAGCTAAGTACCGACTCTATCAAAAGGCCATCTAGTTTCTCGTAGTTAAGAAGGGCCGCACTGCAGCTGCTGCCCGCCGGGGGTAGAGGGGTTAATAGCCCATCGCTTGCGTCGACGAACGTTACCAACCCCTTTTTACAGCCGAGCAGAACTTTTCCGGCAGGGAAACCCGGCTCCGTATCGTCGCCGCCGTCGAAAGCGCCGAGCGCGGCGCCAGCATAGAGCAGCGCTACAGCCAGACACAGGCAGTAAATCAGTGAGATTTGTGTTTTTTTCATTGCGGTTTCCTTTTGAAAAGAAGAGCCGCCATCAATTGGCGAAGAGTAAACGTCCAACTCTGTGGCTGGTGGGTTCGTTTGCCCGGCTTGACCGTTAAAGGAGCGCAGATTAAGGAAGGCTCGTGGCCCGCCTTAATAGGACTGGGAGGGTTGAGCACACCGTAGCAGCTGAGCTGCACTTGCTGCAATGGAAATTTCATATGTTCAGGAAAGGCCCACATCTGATTGGGCACCGAATTGGCCGAATGCGGAGGTCGAATCGTATTTGGTCAAAGGTTCCGATATGGGTCGACAGCGGCGAAAAGCCTCCCTATCGGTTTTGATTCCGGTTTTGCATACAAAGCCGCCATTCGACAAGTGTAAAACTCAGCATCGCGAATGACGGGGATCGGCCAAGAGCGGATATATGCCTTAATGTATCCTAGCCCCGCATTTCCCTATCTCGGACTTAAAGTCGTGCGGGTAGCTCGGCCAGAAGTGTTGGCCGGTGAGGTTTTTGTGCGGTTTACGCGGGGTTAGGAAAGCGTGACCACGGTGTCGCCACAGTTCCGCGGACGGTGTTTTTAACACCCCAGGTCCAACTGACTTGCTGCGGTTGCTCTAATGACGTGGGTCGGGTTCGAATAAAAATTCAGTTTGTGACTCGGAGGGGAATACTTCCTTGTACTCAAATTCATGTAGGGACGCTATACGAAATTCGACGTGCGTGGCACCGTAGTACGTTTTAAACACAAAGCCTTGATCTGTTGGTTGCTTTTCGACCTGTTCGACGTAAGCGCCACTTTCGGAAAACAGCCGCGTCTTGCCTCGGAACGTTTGTACAGTGCCGTAATACCTCCAGAGCTTGTCGCGCGAGTTTCCGCGCCGGTAAGCAATGTGAACGCAGCGAGGTGCATAACGGGTAGATTGTGGGAAGCCTATGTGAATGTCAGCGTATTCATTTATCTTCCCATCTGCGCGGTGTTCAAATTCCTTCGCAATCCACGGACGTCCGAAATACTTCCTTGCCAGGACATCATTTGGCCACATCTTGCGAGGGGCCAGCAAATCGAGGATCGATCTAAATTTTCCGCCACCTGCGATATGAAAATAAACTTGTTCACGCAACTTGCTGAAATTGTCAAAATATCCGTTGCGTTTAAAGTCGAATATCGTCAGTGGATCTGTATCAAGCATGGCGGCTAGCCCCAAAACTGAGTCTGTCCCAGTGGGAGCGCCTTCATTCAACCAATTATAAATAGCCGCACGGGCCCTGGGTTTCGCAAACTTCGAGTCGTGCTCAAAGCGCACAGCCCAATCACTTACCAACCCATCGATGCGACTAGGCCGCAAGATGGCCAGATGATCGTTGCTATCTCAAGTACAGTAGGTTTGTCTAGAAACAGTGTCCTTTTACTGGACATATCATCAAAAACTTTCGTTGATTCACAGGATGAAGTTAAGCGGTAAAATGATAACGTATGAATCATGGGACACAGAGGTTATTTTTGCAATATCTGATCCCATCAGAGATGAAGTTCGCATCTCTGCAACATACGAGCGAATGTTAGAAAGGAGAAAGAAATGGGTTGGTTTACTAAAGACGATCATGAAGCCGCACACAACGCAGGCCAAGCTGACGGCGCGAAAGCAGGTAAAACCAGTGACAGTCATTACACCGGCGCACTATTTTCGGGCCGCTCCCGACCGAGCAACAGAGTTACAATAAAGGGTACGAGCAGGGCAAGAACTCTACCACAGACAAGAACTCTACCAAAAAGTAGGGTGGTACATTTATGGGGGGTGCGATTCACGCCCCCTCATTTTCGGTCTTCTTGAAGATATACGTAGCGCCTAGCATCGTAAGCACCAAGGTTCCGAACGCTACTTCGAGAATGGTCACTTGATGTTGGGCGCCACTGAGGCAAAAGCAACCACACCGCTAAAAAGTGCCTCTTGTCACCGCCGTATCGCCCTGATCCCCAGCAGGGACGCAAGGTGATGATCCCGAACATGGTGGTATTCGCCGGTAGGCGACCAGCTAGCCTAATGGCTGAATGTCGGCTTTGGGTCGAGGCTGCACTTGGGGCTACCCGCATGAGCCAAATACCGCTTCTGACCGATTCCAGAGATGCAAGAGTTATTGGCACCAAGTGCCGCTCCGGGTCGACAGCGGCCATTAGAAATTTTTTCTACATGGTGCTGCTATGATTCGAATAACGGAAGTTGAATCAGAAAGGCCCCTCGGTTCAGTGTGCGGCCAAATGCGAAAAACCTGTTCTCAAAGAGGAGGTTGTTACCGAGTGGGGTAAGCACTATCAACTGAAGATTTTGCACGAGGACCAATTCAGAAATGATCTTCAATCCGGCCATCACGGAGGTCACGACGGCGGCTACGGACGCTCTGTTAGCAGTTGCTGCGTTGGGGTGTATAGCTGTGCTGCGTCGAGGAAGGAACAGGCATCGGCAGCGTGTGGCAGTCTGGAGTTGGGTCTTTGGGCTCTTGACGTTCGCGTCACTGGTCGGCGCCATCGCTCACGGGCTGGATCTCAGTTCAACGGTGCAATCGTGGCTCTGGCGCCCCCTGTTTTTATCTTTGGGCCTGGTTGTCGCGATGTTCGTTGTCGGGGCGGTGTTCGATCTGAAGGGGGAGAGTGCAGCTCGCGCCTGGTTAGTTCCAATGCTCGTCCTGGCCCTGGGTTTCTTCACGATAACGCAGATCGGATCAGGCAGTTTCAGGGCCTTTGTCGATTACGAAGCTTTGGCGATGCTCGGAGCTCTGGGTATCTATCTATTGCTCGCACTGAAGCGTCGGCTCCCAGGTGCGGGGACTGTCGCGGCCGGGATCTTGTTGAACATAGTGGCCGCGGCAATTCAGTCGACCGACACCATTTCACTGACGATCATCGTTCCATTCGACCATAACGGCGTGTTCCACCTCGTCCAGATAGTGGCACTTGTGGTGCTCACACGGGGTCTTGCTCGCGGCATGGCTTAGACAGAATTTTCCTTTAGGATGCGACCGGGATTGACCTTAAGCCGGCCATCTCCAGACGAACTTCCCCCAAGGGAGACGCAAGAAAAATTTTGTTAACTTACACTGAGAGCAATTGCAGATAGGGGCAAACCGCACAATAGCAGTACCAAAATGTATCGAGAAACTTGAGTCATGACAGTCCTCCAATGTCTACGCAGAGTTGAATTTAGGAAAATCCAAATGATCTGTTCCTCAATTAAATCGTGGAACACACCATTACACGCCGCCTTGAGCGTTTTAACTACGATAAACGATCAGCGGCATTGGTCCCCTCAGAAACTGGCAGTCGCCGATGCACAATTCGCCGTGCCGGATTCGCACACCTCGTAGGTATAGGTCTGTCCGCCGCCCTTGACGCCGAGATTGTCGTCGTAAATCCCGTTATTCGGGAGCGGTGAGCCGGGAAGTGGAACGCCGTCACGGCTGATGTCCACCGTTGCGCTGGCAAAGTTCTGCCAGCTCAACCCGACATGCTGGATGCCCTTGTTTTTGTATGGGTTGGCGTTGACCACGCGGCTTGCGGGCGGTGGCGCCGTGGAGATCACAATCGAAACGGTGGCCGACGTTACTCAGGTCGCCGTCCTGGTCGACGATGCGATAGGTGAAGCCATCCGTTCCTTCGAATCCCACGTTGGGTGTATAGGTGAATCCACCGTCTGCCGCCAGGCTGAGGTTGCCGTTTGCCGGCAGGGTATGGCTCTCGATCGAGGCAGGGCCGTCTCCAGGGTCGTCGTTGTCCATAACGTTACCGGTGACGGTCAGGTCGATCTCGCCGGTATAGTCGTCATTGACTGCAATAGGGGTGAGGTCCTGATCTGACTGGTTGATCACGTGCAAGGCAGGAACCGTGTTGTTTGCGGGATCGTACGTCATGCCTGCCTTGCTCACGTCAGTGATCGTGAACGACACCGACGCCACGTTATGTTTCAGGTTGTTTTTCTGCACTTCGCAGCTGCCGTCGCCAGTCGTAATACAATTCGAACTGCCATTGGCGCCATCGCCCCAACTACCCACGATCGTTACACCGGACTCAATGGCGTCATCCTGGTTCGCGACGTAGACCCGCGCATGCGCACTCCAGCGGCCTTGGGATTGCGCCACTGCGCTGCCTTCGAAACCGGACAAGTGGATCATTTCGACCACAGGGGCGGTTTCGGTAGTGAAACTCCAGGTGGCGCCGGTCGTGGTGCCATTGGCGTTCACTTCGTCAACCCGCCAGTAATACGTGACGTCGTATGACAACGTACCGGGGTCGAACGCCGTGCCGGCCTGGTTGCCTGCGAAGTCTCCGGCGCCCAATGGCGCGGACAAGCCGAAGTAAAGGTCGTGAGAATCTGTCTGGCTACCTGCCGTCCAGACCAGATCATCATCGACGCCGATGCCGGTGGCGCCGATCGCGGGGGAGGGCGCCGATGCTTGTCCTGGGGAATCGCCGGCTGGAGGTTCGCCTCCGAACACTTCGAGTTGCACGTTGTCCACCTGCCAGGTGTCGCCCTGCGGATCGCCTCCGCTATCGAAACGGAACGCCAGCATCACATTCGATTCGCCAGCCACGATACCGGTCAGGTCGACCGAGTACAGCGTCGGCAGTGGATTGAAGCCGAGCCATTGCCAAACGCCCAGGGTCCAGCTGGAGCCGCCGTCCAGACTGACATCCACGTTCAGAGTTTCCAATGTATCGTAGTAGGGGTAGCCGCTGTTGAATCGAAGCACCGCGGCGTCATTGGCTGTAAGATCCAGCGCCGGGGTACGCAAGGAGGTTCGCGTCCGGCTGAATTGGTTGTATACGATTGCAAAAGGCCCCGAACCACCGGTCAGGTTGTCCAGCCGCGAGTGACCCGGCACTGGCTCAATGACTTGCCAACTGACTCCCTGGTCTGTCTGCACCGACCAGCCTGGTGGCAATACTCCTGCGGAGAAGTCTTCGTCCAGCACCAATCCAGTGGCCACCGGCGGTGGCAGTGTGCGACTGATGACCAGGGCATAATCCTGCGCGGATCCGTTCAACAGGCTGCCCTTGTGGCTGACCTGCACGGAGTATGTACCAGTGGACGCTGCACTCACTTGCACCTGCTCCACGTTGTCGCGGAAATTGTCGCCGGTCGTGGCCGCCGCCGAAGGGTTAGCCGGATTCAAGACCCATGGCTGGAACGTCTGAGGTCCCTTTACGATACGCAAGTCGAGATCGTTCACCAGCATCAGGTCGGTGGGATCCAGACCAGGCGTGGGCGGGGTTCCGGGCGGATCGGTCCACACCAGGGTCGCGGTCAGTACGCCGTCTGCTACCGTAACGTCGAACGGGTAGATGTCGGTGGCGCCGTTCGAAAGGGTTCCTTCGATAATCTGGACATCGCCGCCGGCATCGTCCTCGCTGATGGCTTCGGCTGCAGACAGGGTGTTGAGCAGGCCCCAGCCGAATGCGTAATCCGGGCCTGGCGAGTCGCCGGCTTCGTCGGCCGTGTGAATGGCCAAGGCCTTGAGTGTCGATGCCCTCATGAAATTGCCGGTGCCGTGCAGATTCTCATAATGCTGCTGCAGCAGAATCAATGAACCGGTGACGTTGGGCGCCGACATTGAAGTTCCGGCGGCCACGGCGTAATAAGGGTAGTCGGGCCAGGTGGAATACAGCCACATGCCGTTTCCCACGAGGTCGGGCTTGATGCGGCCATCGTCGGTCGGGCCCCAACTGCTGAAATCCGCCATTGCCACCGAAGCCGGACCGGACACGGGAGAATAGCCGCCATACACGTCGTCCACCGCGCCAACGGTCAGGACGTTCTTGGCCACGCTGTTCGTGGGCAAGCAGTCATAGCCCGCCGGTGCGCAATCGGGCGGACGCGGTACGGTGGAAATCTTGACAAAGTTTGCATCCTGATCGATCACCGTGTACTCCTCGCCGGGCGCCGGGCCGATGTCTGTCCGGTCATTGCCGGCGGCTTTTACGATCAGGTAGTACGGTGCGTCGAATGCGATCTGGTCCCATAGCTGGGTCTCCGCATCGTAGTAACCGAAGTTCGGATCCTCGAGGTCGGTGTCGTTCGTACCCCCGATCCACCACCAGTTATCCGGCGGTGGACCTGCCATGTATATCCAACCCGCCGCGATGCCATACGAGTGATTGGATACGAGTTGCCCGGATGCGGCCGCGGCCGCCATTTCCGCTGTGTCGGAAATCCAGTCATAGGCGTCGAGATGCGCCGCATAGGCCATACCGCGCGCCTGGTAGAAATTTTCTCCACTGCCAGCCAGTGTTCCCGCCACATGGGTGGAATGGCCGCTGACCTCGGTGGCGCCATCTACCTGCGTCAGGCGACCGGTAAAATCGGGATGTTCATCATATACCGCCCCGCCGTCCCATTGCGCAACGTTCATGCCACTGCCGTCCAGGCTCAGCCCGGCGCTGCCACCCGGCCACACCTCATCAGTAGAAACGGTATCGGCCGCATCGAGGTTGTTGGTGATGTAGAAAATCGGCCCGATTCCGGGCACGATGCGCTGGAGTTCGATTACCCCCCCATTGGGGAGTTCCCGGCGAATCGGGATTCCCATTCGACTCGCGTGAAGCAGCGCCTGCTGCCGGTTGCCGGCGTCACGTTGCAACAACTGCTGGGAAAGCGCCTGCAGTCTTGCGGTGCGGGTGTTTTGCGCAACCTGGTTCTGCGCCGCCAGGTCAGATGCACCCCACAGGAAAAGCATGAACCACAGCCCGGCACTCAAGGTCTTGGTCTTCATCACAACATCCCGCTTCGACGTTCTCCATTTAAAGACACGACTTCAATCCTTTGAGTGGTTCGACCTATACTACTCAGTATATCCTGCCAGCACTTCTCTGCACGAAACCACGGGCCGGCCGGATGAAAGGCAGCATTTGTGCGACGAATGGCGCCGTTAAAACGTAAGAGCTCTGTGGAACATCCTGGAGTCTGCATCCCGCCAGGAACGGACACGGTGGGACGTGGCGACCTTGACCAGTGTTTCACAAAAGGGCACCTTGTTGAAGCCCCCGACGGGATACCGTCGGGGGTTGTTACATGTATAAGTGAAGATTGACTGCCAGCAGTCGCCGGCCCACGCCTGATTTATTGCTTCACCAGCGTGTACGGGGGTGGATATTCCTCATTGAAATCTGTTCCCAGCGATTCAATGGGGACCACCGGATATCCAGGCCAGTTTGCCGATTCGCAGCTAGCGTAACCTTGGAAAACATAGCTCTTGATGTCCGCGGTGGTGGGGCCACCGACCGCTTTATAGGCCAAGCGGGAATTCACGTCGCCTTCTCCGATGAACATGGAGACACTTTGTAATTCGCTTGTTCCAAAATAGCTGTCGGCATAGGCCGGTGGGGAACAATCCGAACTGGTAAAATAGAGCGTATAGCCACTGTTTTGAAAGCCGTTGCGGAATGCAGTAGCAACGAAGGATTCACCGCCTGAAGAAAGCCCCACAAGTGCCGAATAAGAACTCACTACAGAAACCAGAGTCCCTATGAGTTTCGGCCCGGCAGGATCACTATCCATTAGCGCCCAACCCAATCCGCCGCCACCGCCACCTGAGTTCTTCAGGTCCTGGATATCTGACGTGTTCTGATCGATTTGGTCCTGCTGCTGCAGGGTCAATTCCTCCAACGCATCGGTGCGGCCCTCAACCGCGTCCGCACGCCCTTCCAAGGCATCGGTGCGACCTTCCACCGCATCAGCACGCCCCTCCAGTGCATCTGCGCGGCCCTCTACTGTATCAGCACGCCCTTCCAACGCATCTGCGCGGCCTTCCAACACGTCTGTTCGTCCTTCCAACGAATCTACGCGCTGCGAAATACCATTATTCGTATTCGCAGCAGAAATCGTTGTGCAGACCAACAGGCACAACATCATTGCAAAAAGCTGTTTGAATAACATTTCTTTCACTCCTCCATGTGACTAGCAATAACAACGCCCGATCCATCCGTGGCATGGAAATGTCTAATAAAGGAAGTGACCCCTGGAGCGAATGGCTCCCCTTTTTCACGAACCCCTTGCAATTACTATACCTAACATTCCTGAAAATTCAAAGTAGTATGTCGCTGATTCACACAAAACGTAACCCGACGCCTTCCCTGATACACTTTGCGCTGTAAACAAAAACAAATAAACGCGGACAAACAGAGCACCTCGCCATGGCGCAAAACCCTGAAAGCACAACCTTCCCAAAACAGCCATCCATCGTTGGTGGGACCGCCATCATCGCCGGTACCGCCATCGGAGCTGGCATGTTCTCGCTTCCGGTGGTCTCGGTCGGCATGGGATTTTTGTGGGCAGTGCTGTGCCTGGTGTTTACCTGGTTCTGCATGCTGCACACCGCCTTGCTCATTTTGGAAACCAATCTGAACTACCCGCCGGGTTCGAGCTTTGACACATTTGTTGGCCAAACCCTGGGCCCGCGCTGGAACCTGGTGAACAATCTCGCTCTGGCCTTTGTGCTGTACGTCTTGTGTTACGCATTCATCAGCGGTGGAGGATCAATAGTCTCGCAGTCTTTGCGTGCAGGGTTGAACGTCGAACTGCGGCCCATGATTTCGGGTTTGCTTTTTTCAGCGCTCACCGCCTTGATCATCTGGATCGGAACCGCCATGGTCAGCCGTGTCACCGCGATCATCGTTGCCGGGATGGTCATCAGCTTTGCGCTATCGATTGGGCAGCTCATTTCCGGTATCACGCCAGGCTTGTTGCTGGATGTTCAGCCGCATTATCTGATTTATTCCTTTGCCGCGCTGCCGGTCTGCCTGGCCGCTTTTGGTTTCCATGGCAACGTCCCCAGCCTGGTGAAGTATTATGGCAAGGATCCGAAAAGGATCAGCAAGTGTCTGATTTATGGATCGTTTCTGGCACTGACAACGTACACGGTATGGCAGGCCGTCACGCTGGGGCAGATACCGCGTGAGGAGTTCAAACAAGTCATCGCACAGGGTGGCAATATTGGCCCCATGGTTGCCGCCATCAGCGGCCATCACAAGGCCGGCATGGTATTGGGATTGCTGAACACCTTTGCCAATCTGGCCGTGATCTCGTCGTTCATCGGCGGCGCGCTGGGCCTGTTCGACTTTGTCGCCGACAAATTCAAGTTCAGCGACGATCACACCGGGCGTCTGAAGTCCACGGCTGTCACTTTTCTGCCACCAACCATCGCCAGCATGTTTTTTCCCGATGGCTTCATCATTGCGATCGGTTATGTGGGCTTGGCAGGAACCGTTTTTGTCATCCTGATCCCGGGCGTGGCGGCGAAAGTGAGCCGCCGCAAGCTGGGTAATCCCTTGTTTCGTGTATGGGGTGGCAACGCGCTGATCTACTTCCTGTTTGCTTACGGCGCGCTGGTCGCCACCTGTCACATACTCGCGGCTCTTGAGCTGCTGCCGGTGTTCGGACACTGAACGCCGGCCCGATTGTGCCGCATGCCGGACCGCGCGGCGCCTTAACTTCCCGACGCTACAGCACGTTTCGAAAGCAACTTGTCCGCCAACCCCGGCCCTCTGCCCGGTTTACTCCAGGGGCACACTTCGATGCAGATTCCGCAACCCAGGGCGTGGGTGAAGTAGGGCACACACTTGTCGAAATCGACATACCATTTCTCCACACCCCGCACCATCTGCTTGCGGTCGCTGATCGCGTCCGGCGGGCAATCGATGGTGCAACGTTTGCAACCGAGACACAAATCATCAACCGCGATATCAACCGGCGCATCGACCGCCAGCGGCAGATTGGTCAGTACCGTGGCGATGCGCATATTCGAGCCATATTCCTTGCAAATCAGCGAGCCGTGCTTGCCCAACTGCCCCAGGCCCGCGTCGATTGCCAGCGGAATGTGCAGGATGTCCGCACTTTCGCCATAGGCGCGCGCCGGCCAGCCCAAACCCCGGATGTAACCGGCAAGTTCAATCACGGTCTTACTGATTTCCATATACACACGCATGGTTTCAACGCCGGCTCGCGTCTCCCCAATATGTGACACCTCCTCGCTGTCCATCGGCATCAGCACCACAACAGCGTACTCAAAGGGGGTTCGATAGTTTTCGTACAGGGCTCTATCGCTGATGCGCGCGATACCTGCCATACCGGCGCCAAACCGCAGCGCTGCCTGCTTGATTTCCTGTGCCATGACCGCGGGATCTGCCACCGGCTTTTGCTCCTTCGCCACCCGTCCATCGGCCTTGCGCAATAACCAGCGGTTGAGGAGATTGAGCCAATAGACCCTGAACGGATTGCTGAGCGCAAAAAAGTTTTCCAGGCCCCGCCATTCCAGTTCCCGTGCCCCGGATCCATGAAAAATCTGTCGTGCGCGCCGTAGTTTGGATTCGCCGAGTCCGTTGATGATATTTCCGGACACGGGCTGGCGACGGTAGGCGAAGGGATAGTCGGTTGATGGGAATTGCTTTTTCACCGTGATGCATACCAGCCGGTGTGCCCACGATTGACAGCCAAAGATCTATTGCTCACCCGCCCCAATCCTCTAGAAAGATCACTTCCCCGTTGTGTTTTGCCTTGCGCAGGGCACGACGCAGAAATAGCCCTTTGCTCAGCCACCGGCATGCAGCCAGAAACAGCATGGCGAACAGGCGCAAGTCGCGCCACAACGCCTGACGGCGGGTCGGGTTTTCGATGTAGAAACGTGATTCAAACGATGCCATGAGGCAAGCAAGTCCATTGGGGCGCAAGACATTCAGGGAACGGTTTTGCGGCGTGAGACCAATATTATCCTGAAACTCGACGTAGGAAATCGATCCTACTTCTCTTCTTTGTTTCCGCAGCTATTTTGACAGAAAGGCCTATACTCATCCATAAACAGCAAATCAATGCTGCGGATTTACTAACTCCAGCGGGGTGGTTTCATGAGAAAGGAATGCATGTTAGCGCCGTCACTTTTTGTTCTTCTTGCTTTTTCATCTGCCCCTGCCGGTGCGCTCGAGGTAAGCCCTGACGCGTCTGATCAGGCCGAGCAGGCAAAGTCGGTGTCCGTGAAGGGGTCCAAGAGCAACACCTCTGAACGGCAAATGGTTCCGACCGGCCCGGTTCCCGAACCGGCGCAAGCAACCAACCTGAACTCGAGCAAGAGCAATATCTATCGTGAGATGGAATCATCAGGCCCTTCCGCCGAGCCCGCAGCGGCGACGACGGTTAAATCATCCAAGAGCAACTCTTCTGAGCGACAAACGGTTCCGATCATGCCGCCTGCCGAACCGGCGGAAGCAAGCAACCTGAACTTGAGCAAGAGTAATGTTGATCGCGAGACCGGGCAGGATGAGGACGTCATTCCTTGTGCGGGTGAATCGCAAACTGATTGCGATTGAATCGGTAGCGCCACTGTCAGAGAATACTTTTCCCCAACGCGCTCAGGATCAGGTGCAGGGTCCGTTCAGCGCTGATATTGCGGTCGTCGACAAACGGATTCAATTCGACGACTTCCATCGACAGCAGGTGGCCATCATCGGCGCAGTATTCCAGCAGCAGGTGCGCCTCACGGAAGCTCACACCGCCAGGCACCAGCGTGCCCGAGCCGGGGATGACCAAAGGGTCACAACCATCCACGTCGAAACTGACATGAAACCCGGCCGTGCCTGCGTTGACCGACTTGCAGCGCCCGGGTGGCCACCTCGGCCATGCCGAGCTCATCGATGTCGCGCATGGTAAATGCGTGGATGCCGGATTCGTTCACAATGCGGCGCTCGCCGGCATCCAGCGAACGAATTCCGATCAGCGCAACATTTTCCGCTTTGACCTTGGGACTGAAGCCCAGGATGTTCATCAGGTCATCATCACCCTTGCCCAGCAAATGGGCCAGCGGCATGCCGTGAATATTGCCGGAAGGGGAGACGCCGGGAATGTTCATATCACCGTGAGCGTCGAACCAGATCAGGCCGATGGATTTATCCTGATCACGAAAGAAACTGGAAACTCCTGCAACCGTGCCCATTGCAATCGAATGATCTCCTCCAATAACTAAAGGAAATTCATTAGCTTGCAGTATAGACTTAATTTTAATTGCAAGATTTGTACACACTTCGAGAATCTGCGGCTTGAAGCGCGCTTCCTTGTCATCCGTCGAACGCGTTTCCATGGCGGGGGCGGGAATGTCCTGTTCACGGCCCACACGATAGCCGAGGCGTCGTATGGCTGCCCCCAGGCCGGCGATGCGCAGGGCTGAAGGACCCATATCCGTTCCGCGGCGGCTGGCGCCGAGATCCAGCGGTACACCGACAATACGGACGGACTGTTTCGCTGTGGTGTTCATCTGCTTGTTCCTTAGCTGACTCGGGAGTGCTCAAGGCCTCTCGCTTACCCAACCAGGGCCGGCGGGTCGCTTACGGCTGCTGTGTTGCCGCTGCTAAAAAGCGCCAGCAGGCCTTGCAGCAGTTCGGTCGGTGTCGGCGGACATCCACGTATGTAAAGATCGACCGGAACCACTTCCGCAACCCCTCCGACAACAGCATAGCTGGCTCTAAAGCACCCGCCATCCAATGCGCAGTCGCCAACGGCAACGACCCACTTGGGGGCGGGGATTGCGTTATAGGTTCTCTCCAAAGCCTCCCGCATGTTTTTGGTTACCGGGCCGGTTACCAAAAGCACATCTGCATGACGTGGCGAGGCGACGAACCGAATGCCGAAGCGTTCGAGATCGTAGTATGCGTTATTCACCGCCTGGATTTCCAGCTCGCAGCCATTGCACGAGCCCGCATCGACCAGTCGAATCGACAGGCTGTGGCCCAACTTCCGCCGCGCCGCTCCATCCACGCTGGCGGCGATCAGGGCGACCGACGCCTGATCGGGAACCGGCGGCGGTTCTGTCAGTGGCTTGAGAAAGATATTACGGAATAGGAGTTTGCGCATCAGTGCATCCAGCCCAGCCGTTGCGGGCTAAAGATCATGTCCTGAGTAGGAACAGTTGAATGATTTATTGCAGAGCGGAAAATCTGCCACGATGTTACCTTCGATCACCGCCTCCAGGAGCGGCCACTGAAACCACGACGGGTCGCGCAGATGACATCGCGAAACCGTCCCGGCCTCATCCATTCTGACCCAGGCCAGGATGTCCCCGCGGAATCCTTCGACCAGCGCGATACCTTCGCCCACCTGGTTGGGCACTTCAGTGCGCACCGGACCGCCTGTCAGCCCGGCCACGATCTGTTCAATCAATGCAAGACTTTGCTCGACTTCGAGAATGCGAATCCATACGCGGGCATTCACGTCGCCATCCTCGCGCACGGGAACTTCGAATTCGATCTCGTCGTAAGGCGGGTAGCCGGGCAACCGTCTGGCGTCGAAGGCGCGGCCGGAACCCCGGCCGACGTACCCACCGGCGCCATACTGACGAGCAAGGGCCGGCTGCAGAATACCTGTTGCGACCACCCGGTCCTGCAAGGATGCCGTATTGTCATAGAGTTCCGTCAGGGCAGGGAAGCGAGCCCGAATGTTGGCAATCAAGTCGTCCAGCGCTGCCACTCCCAGTGGATTGATATCGGCCTTTACGCCTCCTGGAATAACGCAATCGAGCATCAACCGATGGCCAAAACCGGTGTGAGCCGCCCGCAAAACCCGTTCGCGCAAAACACCGCAGTGTGCATGCATCAAAGCGAATGCGGCATCGTTGCATACCGCGCCAATATCACCAAAGTGGTTGGCCAGGCGCTCAAGTTCGGCCATCAATGCACGCAGGTAATGCGCCCGCAATGGCGCCTCAGTTCCGGTTGCAGCTTCGACAGCGCGGGCAAAGGCAATGGCATAAGCCACCGTGCTGTCGCCGGAGATTCGCCCGGCGAGCCTGGCAGCGCGTTCGAGGGTGGACCCGGCCATCAAACCGTCTATGCCTTTGTGGACATATCCCAGGCGTTCCTCCAGACGAACGATGGTTTCCCCATTTGCAGTAAAACGAAAATGACCGGGTTCGATGATGCCGGCGTGCACAGGTCCAACGGGGATCTGATGCAAACTTTCGCCTTCGGCCGCAAGGAACACGTATTTGGCAGCCGCGCCGTTTGAACCGGCGCGCGCCCCCAGCGGCGAGCGCACGCCCCAACGGCCGTGGTCCAGCCAGGGTCTTGGGTCCGGCAAGCCATCGGCAACCAGCCCATAAAGATCTTGCACTGTACGCTCAAGCCGCATCGCAGGCGCGTGTATGCTCGCGATGGATGGAAAGTGGCCGCCGGCACAGTCCAGGCTGATGACACAGATCTGCCCGCCAGCTTCATCGAGCAGGGCGGCGTGAACCGTGTCCGGCTCACCCCAAAGGCCGAGCAGGGTAGCTTGACTATCCGCCAACTGCGTTGCGGCCATTGTCCAGATCGTGTCGTCAACCTTTGCCCGGGGCCAGGGCTGGTGAGCCAGGACTCGTTCGCCTTGCACAATCAAGTCGTTCAAAGATGGCATGTGGTTTCTCTCAACATCATGCAGGCTAGCCCAGCATCAGGGCGATATGCTGAAACCATGCGACCAGCGGCGCAGGCAAATACACCCCCGCGATCAGAACCAGCACAAGATGGGCAAAGATGGGTACGGAAGTTGCCTTCACCGGCGTCAAACTGCCGGCGGGTTCACCGAAAGCGACGCCTCCGAGCCGCAGCAACAAAGCGCCAAAAGCAACCAGAATTCCGAACACCAGCGGAATGGCAAGCACTGGGTGGCGGGCAAAGGTCGAGCTGACCAGCAGAAATTCACTCACGAAAATACCCAGCGGCGGCAAGCCCGCTATTGCGAGGACACCGACCACCAATGACCAGCCCAACCAGGGATGGGTCACGGTAAGACCGCGCAGATCTGCAATCTTTTGCGTGCCTTTGACCTGGGCGATGTGGCCAACGGTAAAAAACAGCGCCGACTTGGTCAGGCTGTGCATGGTCATGTGCAACAGACCGGCAAAATTGGCCAGGGCGCCACCCATGCCGAAGGCAAAAACGATGATGCCCATGTGCTCAATCGAAGAATAGGCAAACAGACGCTTGATGTCGCGCCGCCGGTACAGCATGAAAGCCGCAAAGATCAGCGAGACCAGACCCAGAATGACCATCAGCGGGCCTGGAGCGATTGCTCGCGGATTGGCTGCCAGCAGCAACTTGAAGCGCAGCAACGCGTAAAGCGCGACATTCAACAACAACCCGGAAAGGACGGCCGATATCGGCGTTGGCCCCTCCGCATGGGCATCGGGCAACCAGGCGTGCATCGGCACCAGCCCGACTTTCGTGCCATAACCCAGCAACAGGAAAACGAAGGCCACATTGAGCAGCGCCGGGTCAAACGCAACCACGCGTTGGATCAGCACGGTCCAGGTCATCGCATCCAGGCCTTCGCCGACTACGGGAAGTGCGGCCATATAGACCAGGATCGTGCCAAACAGCGCCAATGCGATGCCGACGCTGCCGAGGATAAAGTATTTCCACGCCGCCTCAAGAGCAGCATGCGTGCGGTACATTCCCACCATCAGCACCGTGGTAAGGGTGGCGAGTTCGATCGCGACCCACATCAGGCCAATGTTGTTCGCCATCAGCGCCATATTCATGCCGAACATCAATACCTGGAACATGGCGTGGTAGAAACGCATGTGCGCCGGGGTCAGGCGGCCGGTTTCGAGCTCATGGGAAATATAGCTGGCGCTGAAAACACTGGTGGTAAAACCGACCAGCGTATTGAGGACTATGAAAACGATATTGAGATCGTCAACCAGCACATAGGAACCCGGCGCTGGCCGGTCGATAAAAAACAGTGATACGGCGGCCAGGAAAGTTGCACACTGTCGCCACGATGTTCAAACGTGCCGTCAGGCGGTAATTCGGCAAAACCGCAAAGACCATCCCCGCAACGCAGCGGAATGAGCAGAATGGCCGTTACGGGATTGAATGAAAACGCAGTCATTCCCGCTCTCCACGAAAACTGTCCAGGGCCTGGCTGTCGACGGTATCGAAGCGCTCACGAATTCGAAACAGAAAGATGCCGATGACGATGAAGGCGATCAGGATCGAGAATGCGACACTGATTTCAACCACCAGCGGCATGCCTTTGGCGCCGGTTGCGGCAAGCACCAGGCCATTTTCCAGGGACATGAACCCAACGACCTGGCTGACGGCATTACGCCGTGTAATCATCATCAACAGGCCAAGCAGTACAACCGACAGCGCAAATGCGAGGTCCTCCCGCGCCAGGGCGTCGGCGTCGGTCGTAACCTTCAGCATCACCGCCATGGACAAGGCGACCAGCGCGATTCCCGCAATCATGGTCGCACTGACGCCAACCACGGTCTCGATTTCGCGGTGTATGCCCAGACGCTGGATGATCTTGTGCAGCACCACGGGAATCAATATGGCCTTGAAGGTAAGCGCAATACCGGCTGTGACGTAGAGATGCGGCGCATCCTGAATATAGGCCTGCCAGGCGACCGAAAGCGCCAATACAAACGCCTGCAGTGCAAAAATGTTGAGCAAGGCATACAGGCGGTCCTGGTACAGCAGCATGAAACTCACCAGCACCAGTCCGCCGGCCAGAAAGTGAGCGATGTCGAAGACGAGGTGGTTCATCTGCCCGTACCAGGTCCACATTATAGGCTTCGCGATACGAACAGCAGCAGGGCGGCGAGGAAGCCGAGCATCAGCGCCGCGCTCAGAAAACTCGGAAACGCGGAAGACCCGCATTTTGGCGACCGCAGTCTCAAACAGCGCCAGCAGGTAACCGCTGACGGCAAGTTTTACCACATAGGTGAGCGCGCCAAAAACGTATGCGGCCAGTCCTGCCTCTGAGCTCGCGAGCCCCCAGGGGACGAACAAACTGTTGATCAGGGAAGCATAGAGCAGCAGCTTGAGCGAAGAGGCGAATTCGATCATCGCCAGATGGCGTCCCGAATATTCCAGCACCATGGCTTCGTGGATCATGGTGAGTTCGAGGTGGGTCGCCGGGTTGTCGACCGGAATGCGAGCATTTTCTGCAATGGCGACCATGATAAGCGCAAACATCGCCAGTGCCAGCGATACGCGCAAACCGACATCGGGGGACGCCATGAACGCCGCCACGGTAGCAAGCTGGGTTGAGCCGGCAACCAGTGCAACGGTAAATACAACCAGCAACATGGCCGGTTCCGCCAGGGAAGCAATCATCACCTCGCGGCTCGAACCAATACCACCGAAAGACGTGCCCACGTCCATGCCGGCAAGGGCCAGAAAGAAACGTGCGCTGCCCAGCAGCGCAATCAGTGCGATGAGATCCGCCGTCCAACTGAACATCAGGCCGGTGGCAAAAGTCGGCACCAGTGCGGCCGCAACCCAGGTGCTGGCAAAAATGAGATAGGGCGTCACGCGGAACAGCCATGACGCGTTTTCTGCCAGTACGACTTCCTTGCGCATCAGCCGCAGCAGATCGCGATAGGGTTGAAATACCGAGGCGCCGCGCCGTCGCAGCAGCCGCGATTTCATTTTGCGCACAAAACCGGTAAACAGCGGCGCCAGCAACAGCACCACAGCCATCTGTGCGCCCTGCACGAAAAGATCGAAGATCATGGCCATAGCGTGAGCAGCAACAGCAGGGTAACCAGGGTGAAAAACACCAGACTGAGGTAGCGCCGTATGGTCTGGAATTGCAGATGGTTCAGATGATCGGCGGCATAGTTGATCGCGGCGCTGATCGGTGCGTAGAGGCGCAGCCAAATGAGGTCGGTCAAATCGACTTTCAGCCGCGCCGGCCGCGTGTCCCCGGGTGCCGGCATGTCCACCTGCTCCCGCGCGCGAAACGCCAGGGTGCCGAAGACGCGCCGAATCGGCTGCGCGAAACTGCCCGCAGTGTATTGCGTGGCAGGGCTGGCGTCGGGGAAGCCGCAATCCCATGCGGGCGCTCTGCGCAGCGTACGTGAGGCAAAACGATGGATGACATAAACCGCAAGCGAAGCGGAAAAGGCGATGAAACACAGAATCAACATGCCGTTGTAAGAGCTGCGGCTTTCGGCAATGGGAACGATGGACAACCAGGCCAGGCCGGCCTGGACCGGCATGCGGTCACCCAGCAAAGACAATGTCACCGGCGACAGGCCATCCATCACATATCCCGGCAGTACGCCCGCGGCAAGACACAGGGCCGCGAACAGGAACATCGCGCCCAGCGAGAAACGGTCGGTTTCGTGCGCCTGCTCGGCCGCCGGAGTTCTTGGCCGCCCGAGAAAGGTGACCCCGAATGCCTTGACAAAGCAGGCAGCCGCAAGCGCTGCCGACAAGCGCCAGCAAACTGCCGACGGCCGGCACCATGATTTTCAGGCCCCATTGCGGCAATTGAGGGCTTTGCAGAACGGCCTGGAACGTCAGCCACTCAGAGACGAAACCATTCAAAGGCGGCAGTGCTGAAATAGCCACACAGCCCACCAGGAAGGCAAAACTCGTATACGGCATGCGGTGAATGAGTCCACCCAAGTGCTCCATATCGCGCTCGCCGGTGGTTTTCAGAACGGCGCCCGCGGCAAAGAACAACAGACTCTTGAACAAGGAGTGATTGAGGACATGAAACAAAGCCGCTGTCAGCGCAAGCGCGGCGGCCCAGCCCATGCCGTTGGCCTGAAACGCCAGCGTCAGCCCGAGGCCGATGTAGATGATGCCGATGTTTTCCACGGTGTGATAAGCCAGCAATCGTTTCAGGTCGTGCTGCATCAGCGCGTAGAGCACACCAAGCACGGCCGTGATGCCGCCCAGCGCGAGGACGACCATGCTGGCCCACCACGAAGGCTCTCCCACCAGGTCGAAGATAATGCGAATGAAGGCGTACACGGCAACTTTCGTCATCACCCCGCTCATCAGCGCAGAAACATGGCTTGGCGCTGCCGGATGAGCCAAAGGCAACCAGACGTGCAATGGCACCAGTCCGGCCTTGGAGCCAGCCCCAAGAACAACCAGTGCCAAGCGTCAAAGCCTGCAGGGCAGGGGGGAATTCCGCCACCCGCATGGCTGCAAAATCGTAGGCACCGGAGGGCCCGGCAAGCAGGCCGAACGCCAGCAGCAGCGCCAGCGTGCCGAAACTGGCCATGATCAGATAGATGTAGCCGGCGCGGACGTTTTCACGCTCCTTGTGGTGTGCCATCACAAGCGCCCAGGACATGAGCGACATGAACTCCCATGACAACAGAAAGCTGAAGGCATCGTCCGCCAGCACGACCAGGTTCATGCCTGCCAGAAATGCCGGGAAAAAAGGCAACACCCTCGGTTCTTCCTGCTCGCCGCGGCCGTAGCCAAGACCGTAAATGCTGGCTGCCGCACCGCCCAGATTGACCACGATAAGAAAGAACGAGGACAGCGCATCCAGGCGAAAGTGGGTGCCCAGCCAGGGCAAACCGAGCGGAAGCCACCGTGTTTCCGCCGCGCCGGGTCCCGTGAGCAGGAACGCTGCGGCTGCAATTAGCGCAACAGTGGACACGGCCAGGCTGATGCCATAGCTGATGCGGGAAATAGCGGCTACGCGCCCGCTGACGATGACAGAAAACAACCCGCAAGCGAGGAATACGGCAATACACCACAAAATCGCACTGACATGCATCGCCGGCGTCTCTTTATCTCGCTCCCGGCTGCGTATCACCGTCTGCAGCCGGTGCAGTCTGGCCGCTGTCAGGCGAGGTTTTCAGCCGCACGCCGCGCCCGCCAGCCGGGCTGGGCGCGTTTTCGCCGATCAACTCGATACCGGCAGAATCCAGGCCGGCGATCAGTTTTGTCAGCGAATCCACATTGCCGCGAATAATGCCGTCACTGGCTTCCATGCGCTGGATGGTCGGCACGGAAAGATGTGACAGCGCAGCCAGTTGGCTTTGACTGATGCTGAGCAATGCGCGAGCGGCGCGCAACTGACTGGCGGTGATCATGCTTATTTTGCAGGAGGTCGCGGGATATGCATTGATATCAAGATCATGAGTACAGGAAGTTAATATATTTATAAGAATGTTTCAATAGGCAGTATTGATATTTTATCTATCAACGCAGATACGCTGCGAAACCAGGTCGCAAGTGCTTGCGGGAGGGAGGTGCAGGGCTGCAGACGGTTGGGCCGAATTTGAGGCGGACGCCGGGGCCGGATGGTCGATATCTAGAGGCTATTTAACATAATATACATTATACGCATAATATGTTGTATCAGTCAGACGCAGTAGTTAACGGGATTTCTCCCAAAAACGCCCTGCCGCGTGCAGGAACCGCGTGATTACGAAATCTGAGGATTCCGGAGATTCAGGTAGAAGCTCGAGTGTTACTCTTCGCGCGAGTGCATGATGAATTTGGGTTTGAAGACATCGACCCAGGCCGGCACCAGGAACATCGCAGCAAACGCGTTGAGCACCAGCATGATCATCAGCAGGCGCGCGGCGTCTGCCTGGAAACGCAGCTCGGATATCCAGATCCACATGATGATGCCACCGATCAGCGTGGAAGCAGTCAAGGCAATCGCCACCCCGGTTGTGCCCACTGCGTTCCTGACCGCCTGTTGCAAATTGTCCACAACGGTCATCTCTTCTTTAATGCGATCCATCATGTAGATTGCATAGTCCACGCCCAGGCCGATACCGACGGCGATCATCGGCACCGTATTGACATTCAGGCCCAGGCCCAGCAATCCCATGCTGGCATAGGCCAGTACGGTCGCAAAGCCCATGGATGCGAGGATCATCACACCGGAGTGCAATGAGCCGTAAAACCAGATGGTGAAGACCAGAATCATGATCAGTACTGCAGGTACGACAATCAGGTTCGTCTGATAAGCCTCCTGATCGATGGCGGCGGTCACACCGACCGGGCCGCCGGCAAGATCGATATGCAGCCCTTCGACATGGTTACCGACATCCGCGATCCACTTTTCGGCCATGTAAATGGCACGGCGAATGGTCACGCCGGTGTGGTCCTTGTAGTAAAAGACCATATTGGCGAGACGCTCGTCGGTGTCGATGAATTCCAGCAGCGCGCTGGGTACAGGCGCCGACATCATATACATATACATCAATCCGCCGGCATCACTGGCACGGTTCGGTATGATCGCCCAGCGCGGATCGTCATTGCGTGTCATCTGATTGACCTGGGTAATCAGATTCGGCAGCCCCTTGGCGCCGCCGAGCGTGTCATCCAGCAACATATATTCCTGGAAATCCCGCAAAGCCTTCAATACTTCCGGACGTTTCAATCCACCGTTCTCATCGGTGCGGGCGATAATGAACAGTTCTTCGGACCCCGGGAAGCGTTTATTGATGGCGTCGGATGAAACATTGTAATCATGGTCCCGGTAAAGCAACGGTGAGCCGGGTTCCGGCTCGCCTATTTCGACCCAGGAAGTAAAATACGCTGCGCCGCAGGCAATCAGCAGACAGGTCCATAGCACCGCCCGGGATCGGGCCGGCGTTGCGGTCACAACGGCCAGCTTGGGAAAGACGTTTTTCAGCGCCGTATGTTTCAATTCGACCTGTTTCGGTTGCGGCAACACAGACAGCATCATGGGAATCACAATGAGAACCGTAACCACCATGGACAGGGCCCAGAACGACGCGTAAACCGCCATATGGTCATTGATTGGCACCGAGCCGAGACCAATCAACGCCAGCGCGGCGGCATCGGCGACGATCGCCAGCGACCCGGGCCGGAACAGGGAATTGAAGGTATTGCGAGCCGATAATATCTTGTCCCGGGTGTGGTGCAGCTCGTAGAAGTAGCGCTCCACTTTCTGGATACCATGCGACATCGACCGTGCGGAAATCAGGAACGGCACCACCAGCATCAGCGGGTCCAGGTTATAGCCGAATAAACCCATGAACCCGACGCCCCAGATGCTGGTCAGGATCATGCCGAGCAGCGGTAGCGCGATGCCGTACAAACGCCGCGAATAGACGATCAGAATGAACAACACAATCAGGATGGTATAGAGAAAAATCTGCAGGATCTGATCACTATAGGAATCGATCCAGCCCACGAGCATCGGTTGACCGGTGGCGTAAATATGCACGCCCTCCGCCGCTTCTTGTGCGCGAATCGCCTGTATTTGATCGAACACGACCCGATAGCGAAGCTCGCCCTCGTTGAGGGTGCCCTTGATCAGCGCCGCCTTCATGTCCGGCGAGACCAACAAGCCATAGACGCGCGGATTCGACTTCACATTGCTTTGGATGGTTGCAAGTTCTTCGTCGCTGTATTTTTCTCTTTGTGGATCGTAATACGGCTGAGACTGGATGGTGCCGCCGGCCGTCGTGGAGATCTGGCGGGTATTTCTGTGCGTCAGACTGGTAACGAGGTTGTGGTTGATGTTGGTGACTTCATCCACCGCCTGGGTAATGCGATGGATTCGCGCCAGTGTCTCATTGGTGAAAATCGTGCCTTCCTCGACCTCCACCGAAAGAATGATGATATTGGCGCCGCCGAACGTGTCGCGAATACTATTGTGCAGCTTTATGTAGGGATGGTCCTGGGGTAATAAACTGGCGAAATCGGAAAGCATTTTCACGGCGGGAATTTGGTAGGCAAAAAATGCGGTTATCAGGAAAACGACCGCCAGCACCATTTTGCGGTGATCAAATAAAAGATCCCCCAAGTTACCAAATACCTTGTCGCGACTGGCGAGTTTCATATATTCAGCTGCTCAAGTCCGCGGTCATTTCCCACCAACGGGGAGCATATACAAGGCCCCTGCCTGCCCGGCAACCAGCATTCTGTCTGCACCCACCGGCAGCACCGCACGCAGATACAGAAGTATCGGTTTTCCGTGATCCACTTTTGTCCACACTTGTCCTTTATTTCGCAGCACCACACCTTCGCCGCCCACGGCATAGAGTTCACCGCCGGCTCTTTCAATGCCATACAGGGCCGCATGGGTATCGGCTTGCTGCAACGCCCAATGCTCTCCACCATCCTCTGTATGAAGAACCTGCCCTTGCAGGCCTACGATCCAGCCGGTTTGGAGGTCGTCAAAGTGCATGGCCTGCGGGTAGAAATTATTCTTGAGCTCGGGCAGGCGCTCCCATGTCATCCCGCCATCGGTCGTCTTTAAGAGGGTGCCGAACTCACCGGAGATATAGGCGTTTTGCGCATCCAGGAACTGAATGTTGGTGAGGATGGTATCTTCATCCAGCGAGGTCAATTCCCAGGTGGCGCCGGTGTCGTCGCTGGTGAATATGCTACTGAAGCTCCCGACCACCCAGATGCGGTTGTCCGGGTCGCAAGTGATCGATTGGGGGGCTTCTTCTGAATCGATGGCATGAGGCGTCCAATCCTCGCCATTATTTGTCGATACCCAGACCTGCCCCTCTGCAGCCAGGGCTGCAAAGGAGTTGTCCGGGCAACTGGCGACGTCAATCAGTTCAGGCCAGTTGGGCAGTTCATGGCGCTGCCAGTTCTCGCCTTCATCGCCGGAAGTCACGATCAAACCCTGGTTGCCGACGGCGACAATAACACTGTCGTTTGCGCTGGCCATCTGAAATTGGTCCGAACGCCGGATGGGTTCGCTCAAGCGCTGATTGACTCCATCCAGCTCCAATGGCGCCTCGCAGCCGGTGACGATGCAGAGCATGGTGAGCGCAGCAAGCCAACGGCAGATCACGCGGCCGGATGGATGCAGGCGAACAGGCAAACCAGCCCGGCGCCAAAACCTGGCGGCGTCGACTGATTCACTGCAAGTGCGCATCGACTTTCCCGGAAACATGCTGATTATTACTCTGGCTCAGGTGTTGCAAGAGTTCGGGCGAGCCGCGGAATCAGGGAATGGGTGTCACACACCCATTCCCTTGTCGACGATGAACCCGTTCCTTGCCCGAGCCTAGTGGCCACGTTTGCGCAATTGCTGCACGTTGAACAGATTCGGTTGATTTTCCTTATCGGTAATGATGCTCTTGAATTGCAGGGTCGTGCAATGGTTGGCCTGAATGTCGATCAATACCGCATAGTCGTCCAGGGCGACACCACGCCCCTTGTTCTCTGCGATATGGTTTTCGGAATGGGTCTTGCCAATGGGGAACCACTTCCACAGATCGCCCTTGCGGTCGTAAGTAATCAGCGATGCCATTGTCATGGTTTCCGCATCGAGGTTGACAACGCGCTTTCCGATCGGGTGATTCGGGTCTTTGGGCTTGCCCACCAGTGTATAAGTCTTGCGCAGCTGATAGGTCACATTGGGAAAGCAGTTACCCTGCCCGTGCACATCGACAAAGCGGTAGCCTTCCGGATCATCCGCGGGTTCTGAAGACAGCGGCATTTCGTTGTGGTTGTAGAAGGGCAACAGCAGATTGCGGGTACCGGCATACTCCCAAGTGTAATCCCCTACCCGGCCATTATAGCCCTCGAAATCCTCAATCATCAGATCGGAACCCAGAAAAGCATCGGTGGTCTGGCCAGTCGCCAAGCGGCGCACGCGGCGCTGGAAACCGAGATAGAGCCAGGCATCATCACGTTTGGTATCGTCCTGATAGCGATGGATCAGCAGCTGGGTGTTGGCCAGGTCAAACGGTTCCTTGACGAAGCTGTAAATGCCGCGGAATATTTCGCCCGGATTTTCCTCATAAGCCGGCGTGGGCGGGAAATCGACCCGGTGCACGTAGTTAAGGAAATGCCATTCGAATTTGATGGTCCGCTCCACCTTGGCAGTCTCGGCGTTGCGGAAAGTCCACCAGAACGGGTAGATGGTTTCCGAATCGCCGGAATTGAACCCGTACTGGTAGTTCCACACCAGTTTCAAGCCTGCATTCGGGTCATTCGCATCCGGTTCCGCCGGAAACGCCCGCCCGGCCGTATAATGCTCAAGCGTGCCGTCGGTGGATATCGCGACGTCGCCGTTATGGCGCGAGGCTTCGATATAGTTTTCGCTCAGCGGAAACTGGGTTGTCGGAGCAGTCTGCACTTCCACCCAGTTGTTCTTGACGAAAAAATACAGCGCTTCATCGAGAATGTCCTTGTATTGCTCCACGTTGGCCTGGTTGACGACCGTCACTCCCGGTGAATACCCGGAAAACTCGGGCGTCCAGTTTTTATAGGGGTGAAACGATTGCTCGATTACCGCCTCAGGTACATCGGCTGCCTGCGCCAGGCTGACGCCCAGAAACAGACAGGTCACGCCGGCCTTTACCATTAAATTCTTCATCATTTTGAACCTCCGTTGCGATCTCAGAAGCGATACCGCAGCCTGAATTGAATTTCATCTTCCTCCTGGGCCATTCCGATCGGACCTGCCCGGAATGCTCCCAGGGGCGCATAGCCCACCAGCCTGTTGACGGCCTGCCCAACCGGCAACGTACCGGCACCGGGCGTGCCCTCAGCCGGATCGGTAAAGGGCGGGAATTGGTTGCAAGCCCGGCAATCATCAAAATTGTTCTTTGAGCTTCCATACTTCAGGTTGGCGCCCAGCGTTAAGCTCCAGTTATCGCTGAACAGCCAGCTGATCGATGGTCCGACCACCATGGAATGCGCCTTGGAGTCCCACGCCATCAGCAGCGTGGGCGTCAAACGGTCACTGAAATAACCGCCCTGGATCAACAGGGTCACCAGGATGTTGTCCTTCCAATCCGGCATGCCCGCCGTGCCTCCCGGCGTCTTTTTCAATTCGTGATCCAGCAGATGCTGGCCAAACACCTGCAACGAAAACAGGAAGGAACGATTCGGATTCAGGAACCGGATGAAGGTCGGGCGGTCTATGCCGATCACCCAGCGAAACACGTCGGAATCGGAAAACAGTTCCGGCCGCAGCGTGTTGGGAAACTCTTCTCCGGTGGTATAGGCCATTTCGACCCGTATCGAGGACTTGAGCGATTCGACATAGAAGTCAGCCGACGCGCCAAACAGGTTCACCCGTGGAAAGTGAATGTCAAAGGCCAGCAAGTAGGGCCTTGGCGCTTCGGTCAGATAGGCCTCACCAGCGGCCGCGCTCAGGCCGCCACAAACCGGGTTGAGCGCCGGATCACACAGGAAAGGATTGATCGCCGCAGGCCCCGCCGAACCGCCATGCAGCGAAGGCAATTGTTGGTAAAACGACAGGTAGTTGAGCGAGAATCCCATGCTCTTGTACAGGCCTTCGAGGCGGACACCGATCTCAGGGTTCTCCAGGGCATTGTCCGGCATATCAACATCGTTTATGCCGATCACATGCGCTGGAAAGGTCGTTGCCAGGGCTCCGGTTGAAGTGCCGTTACCGGTGGTCGGAGCAGCTAATCCGATTGGGGGCGGCAGCGCCGCGCCAAAAGTCTGGTTCGGAGCGAAGTTCGCCACTGTGCAGCCGTAATTCCAACAGGTCGAAAGCGCCCGGAACAGATTACCTGCCCCAAGGATATTGTAGGGTTGACCGCCCTGCCCCAGAGTGTGTGGCCGGAAGTCTTCAAATTTCCACAGGAATTGGAAGTTCAGGTCGTCCATGGGGCCAACCGCGCCCATGCGCAATTCGGCAGAAAAAATACCCATCGGGATGCGGCTGTCCTCGAACTCTTCATAAATGTTCTGGATGGAATAATCAATCGGATTGATCTGGTCCAGCACGCGGAACAAATCGGTACGGCCCCATACCACCTGTTGCCTGCCGATGCGGAAATCCAGTTCGCTGCCGCCGGAGAACGAAATGCTGGCATCGAAATACAGTTCGCGCAGCCAGTCATAACGGCCATTGAACTCGGGGAAACGAAGTTCGTCTTCATCCGCGTCCATATAGCCATTGATACAGCCGCGCGGATCGATATTGCAGGGCCGGGTCGGATATGCCAGTTGAATGCCGCCAAAACCCGGCAGTCCACCCGATGAGTTGAACAATTCGCTGTTCAGAATTCTCAGGCCTTCGTTGGGGTTGGTGCCGCCATTGGGCCCCAGGAAAAACCCATTGAGGTACGGTGAAGTGCCGGAGACGTATGGATTGGTACCGGGCAAGACAACCGGGCTGACATACGGGTTGGCGCCTGCTCCCCACGGAACCATGCCGGGCAGACCAAGATCGGGGCCACCGAGGCTTTCGAGCATGACCGAACCGCCTGAACTATCTCCCCACTCGCCGTCGTTCAGGTCATAGGCCGCATCATAGGATCCACGGAAAGTGCCGTGCATCGATAGCTGTGAAAACACGCCGGCGGGCTGAAAAATCTTTGAGAGTTCGAGTTGGACCCGGTTGCGCATCTTGGAAATGCCATCCTGTTCGCCCGTGCGGACGTGGGTTGTGTTGTCCACGAACCCATGCAACTCAGCGCTCTGGTCCTTGGAGGTCCACGCGGCAAAGAGGTTGCCGGAAGCAGCCATCAACACGGTGGCGACAAGAACTATGGTCAGATTCGAAATCAAACAGGTGTAACTTGGCTTACTTTTCATTCTTCACCCTCCCCAGGGAAATTAAACGAACGTTTCATTTGCCAAGGCTGGTCGCGGATGCACTGAACAAGTGCCGCCAGCATCGATATATCCATCTATAGCTCCTGCCGATCTTAACAAAAATATTACGAAACAAGATGATCAGGGTCAATTCATGCTATAAAACCATCCTAATTTTGACGGGTATCATGCACGGACAAAAGACAGGATTGTCAAAGGAAAACCGAGAAAATGCCTGATACCAAAAACCAGCTTCTGTTCGATTCTATCGACCAGGTTGAGGAAAAATTCGCCGAGCATCAATACATTACCGACCGGATGCTGGCCACCACCATTTATCTCGCCACCGCGCTCGGCAAGCCAGTTTATCTGGAAGGTGAACCGGGCGTCGGCAAAACCGAGGTGGCCAAGGTCCTGGCAAGCATCCTGAATACCGATTTGATTCGCCTGCAGTGCTATGAAGGTCTGGACACCAATACCGCCCTGTATGAATGGAACTATCCGCGCCAGATGCTGGAGCTGCGCCTGCAGGAGGCGCGCGGCGTGGACAAGGACCAGATCGGGCGTAATATTTTTAGCGAGGACTTCTTGCTAAAGCGTCCGCTGCTGCAGGCAATCCAGACCACGGACCACAAACAAAAAGTATTGCTCATTGATGAAATTGACCGTTCCGACGAGGAGTTCGAAGCGTTTCTGCTCGAGGTGCTGTCGGATTTCCAGATTACCATTCCGGAGTTGGGGACCATCAAGGCGGAGCGGCCGCCCATCGTCATCCTGACCTCCAACCGCACCCGGGAACTGCACGATGCGCTGAAACGCCGTTGTCTGTTTCACTGGGTTGAATACCCGGACTATGAGCGTGAATTGCGTATTCTGACTACCCGCGTGCCCGCGATACAGCCGGTGTTGTCCGCTCAGATCTGCCATTTCATGCAGTGGATGCGGGAACAGGACTTGTATAAACGTCCCGGTATCGCCGAAACCATCGATTGGGCCGAAGCGCTTTGCACGCTGGGAGCGGATGATCTGGACCAGGAGACTGTAGATGCCACCCTGGGTTGCATACTGAAGTACAAGCGCGACATTGAAAAGATCCACGGCCAGGGCGTGCGTGAGATTCTTGACAAGGTCGCAGAACCGCAAACTGGTCGTCCTGATCAGGACCAAACGGTGGCGCACTCCTGATGCTTGCTGGCAATTGCACGTGAACCTGCGACCTACCACTGAACCCGGGCACCGTCATCTGCTGAACCAGATCGTGCGCTTTTCCCAGTCGCTGCATGACGCAGGCGTCCCGGTGAATCCGGCCAATCTGATCGACCTGTGCCGCAGTATGTCGTTCATCGATATCAGCCGCAAAATGGATTTTTACGCGGCCACGCGGGCGATGCTCGTTTCCAGTCAACAGGATATTGCCGTGTTCAACCAGATCTTCAGGGAATTCTGGTACCAGACCGATGCGCTGAGCAACGTTTTGAAGAACAGGCTCGAGGAGTCGGAGGAAAAGGATTCGGCCGGCGAGAAGAAAAAGTTGAAGAAAGCCGTGGAAGCCGCGCCGGTGGAAGAAGACCGCGGGCAGCACGGCGCGCCGGACGATGCTTTGCTGGGCTACAGTCCTGACGAAGCCTTGATGAGCAAGGATTTTGAACACATGTCCGAGCAGGAAATTGAACAGGCGCGACGGCTGATCATTGCGCTGATTGCAATTCTGGCAAATTACAGAAGCCGCCGGCGCATGGCCAGCAACAAGGGAAAAGAGCTGAATTTGCGCAAGATGCTCAGACACAATGCCCTGTATGCGCAGGACGGCATCGAGCTTTTGTACCGCAAAAGACGGGTGAAGAAAATCAGACTGTTGCTGCTTTGCGACGTCAGCGGTTCGATGGAACGGTATAGCCGTTTTCTGATCCAGTTCATTTATGCCATGCGCCAGCAACTTGCCAGTCTCGATGTCGCCGTGTTCTCGACCGGAATGACCGTGATTACCGACTTTTTACAACGGCAAAGTGTTGAAGAATCCTTGAGGGAGGTTGCCGCCGAGGTTCCCGATTGGGGCGGTGGCACCAACATTGGCGCCAGCCTGAGACAGTTCAACGATCGCTATGCCGACCGCATGAATCCTGGCCACACCATAGTCATCATTCTCAGCGACGGCTGGGACCGCGGCGATGCGGCTCTCATGCGTGAGGAAATGCAGCTTTTGTATAACCGCGTGCATCAGCTCTTATGGCTGAACCCTTTGCTGGCTGACGCAAACTACCAACCGCTGTGCAAAGGCCTGCAAACCGCCCTGCCCTTTATTGACCGGTTTTTACCGGCACACAACCTGGAGAGCTTTGCACAATTGATACGCCATTTGCGCACCGCGTGGCGCTAATCTGAAAAAGCCAGTAATATATTCTATAACATACTAATTTTGCTGAACTATTGAACTTGTAAATTACCATGTGCTGACTTATTGTTAGCGACCCAGGAATTCATTCAGACCATCCAGGAAATCACTTCGCCGCATGAAAATCGGAAAGACCTTTACCATCGATGCCGCACAGCAGCAAGTGTGGGCCTTTATCACCTCGGCCAAACAAATCGCCCCGTGTATTCCAGGCTGCCAGGATGCCGAAGAAATCGAGCCCGGCAAGTACAAGGCATCAATCCAAACGAAAGTCGGACCGGTAAAGACGACGTTTGCGGTGGATATTGAACGAACCGAGTCAAGGCCACCCGAATTCGCCAGCTACGAGACCAAAGGCGAGGAAGGCAGTCATGCCAGCCGCATCAAGGCGACCACCACGATCTCCCTGAAATCGTTAGCGCCCGGCCAGACGGAGGTCACTTACGCGTCCGATATCCACATCATGGGGAGGTTGGGCAAGTTTGGCAGCGGCATGATGCAAAAAGTTGCCGATGGTGTTGGCGATGAGTTTGTCGCGGCCCTGAAAGATAAGGTTGAAGGCAAAACGCCAGCGGCCCCGTCCGGAGCCGATCAAATCAGAGCCCCAAAGCCGGGCAGAAATGCCGCTTTGCGGTGGGCTATCGGCATCGGCCTGGTGTTGGCAGCGCTGCTTGCTTATTGGCTTTTGTAGGAGCCGCTTCAGACCCGGTTGACGTCGGTGTGCGGATAAAACTCGGCAAAAATAAACCAGAACAAACGGCTCTTCAATGTGTTCACACGCGGCAAGCGGGTGCCGTCAGGCAACTCGCCCAACAGGTTCACTTCGCTCACCGGCGATCCCGTTGTATTGAAAAAGGCGGCAACTGAGTCCAACTCGGGGTCGTAATCGATCACAACGGCGCGCCCGCCGATTTCAACGTTAATGGTGTTGCCCTGCGCCTGAATAAAACCCTTCGAGTAAGCCACATGGTCGCCATCAACACTGACTGCGTAGATGAGTTCCTTCATTGGCAGGCGCCGGTCTTTGTATTCGATGGTGGGAAAGGCCGGCTTTTCATTATCGATCCAGTTGAGGCCAACTCCCCATAACATCATGCCGTGCCGCACCAGCCGGTCCCAAAGGCCCAGCACCGGGTGTTCGCCAATGGGCGCGATTTCGTTAACGAATACCTTGCCATCCGGATAGAGCTTCTTGAACGACGAAAATGGCATGCGAATGGTCGGCCATTCCCGCATCTGCCCCATGTCCTTTTTCCGCTCCATGGTTCCCCACAGTTGCTGGATCGCCTCACCGCTGTTCCTGTCGAACAGGACCAGGTTGTTCTTCAACTGCGTCATCACCGTCAAGTCCAGCTTCTGCTCGTTGATGACCGGGCTGTAGGCAATACCGAGATTGGTCAATCCGCAGTACGTCATGATGACCTCTTCGCCTTCGATGGTATCGCCTTTGACCACGTGTGGCTGCAGCAGGTAGTAGTCGGAATACGCATAGGCACCGTGATCGGTTTCCAACACGAGCACTTCGATGTCGTCCACGCAAGCGTAGGACTCAGGACCAAAATGCGCCCAGCCCAGGCTGCGCTGCAGATAATCCGGTGCTTCATTGACAGAGACGAATTTCGCCGCATGTTGCTGTGAGCGGAACATCCATTTCGGATTCAACATGCCGGCGGCGAAATTCAACACAAAAATGGCTATCAGCACGCCGAGCAGGACGCCGTTACAAACGGACGGCTGGCGGCCCCAGGCCAGCAGCGCAATCACCAGCGCGGTGATGGAAATTGCCGCGATCAGATGCCGGTTGTACCAGACGGCCATGGTGAATTTGCGGTTTGACTGCACCAGCCACTGGCTGATATCCGCCAGATCCTTGAAAATGACGAAAGCCCCTGCCTGGGCAATCAGCATACAAGCCCAGAAAAGGATCGCCACTTGAGCCGTCGTCACGAACTCATTTCCCGATCAATGCCAAAGCGGCAAAGGCTAACATCCTGAGAATGGCCGGTGGTCGAACCTCAAAGCTTGCCCAGTGCCCGCAGAATTTTTTCCGGAGTGATCGGCAGGTCTTTTATTCTCACGCCGGTTGCGTTGTAGATGGCATTGGCGATTGCCGCCGCCGGCACGATGGTACACAGTTCAGAAAGACTTTTCGCACCAAACGGCCCCGTCGGTTCGATGGATTCGATGAAGATGCTCTCGATCTTGCGTGGCATCTCCACCGCCGTCGGTATCTTGTAATCGAGAAAATCACCGGACAAACAGGCTCCGGTCTCCTGGTCGAACAGGATATTTTCCATCAGGGCATAGCCCATGCCTTGCTGAAAACCGCCCTCCACCTGCCCTTCGGCAGATTTCGGATGAAACACCCGGCCAATGTCGTGGGCATAAACTACGCGCAAGACCTTGACTTCACCGGTGTCGGTGTCGACCTCCACTTCAACGAATTCCGCGGCGCACGGCGAAGGATTGGACGGAGGCGCCATGCTCACGCTGGCGATGATGGAGCCTTTCTCTGCAATGGTGGTCGGCGCGGGACCTTGCTCGGTCATCTGTATGAACGGAGACTCGGCCCGCTCGATGATTTCGGTCATTGGCACGGCGGATTTCGGGTCGCCTTTTACCATGACCTTGCCGTCTTCCAATACCAGGTCCGCCTCGTTTGCTTCCATAATGGCCGCAGCCGCCTGGAACAGCCGTTTCTTGACTGCCACGGCCGCTGCCTTGGTGGCCGTGCCCGCTGAATAAGTGGCTCGACTGGCGTGCGTGGGGGCATCGAACGGAGCGGTGTCCGTATCCGCATAGGCAAGCTTGACCGCATCGGTGGGAATGCCGAGCTCTTCCGCCACAACCTGGGCCAACATGGTGGTCTGGCCGGATCCAAGGTCCACACAGGCACTGACGATCGTGGCCGTCCCGTCCCGGTTCAACTTGACCACGGCGCCCGAGTGCTCGTAAATGTCGGGGAAGCCCACGCAGCCGCTGACCCAAAGCGGGTGACAGGCAAAACCGATGCCGTGCTTCTTGTTGCCTGGGGAGGCGCCGGCCTTTTGGCGATTTTTGAAGCCAATTCGTTCTGCGCCTTTTTCCAGACATTCCTGCAGCCTGTAGGTGTTCAGCAGATGACCCGGCAGCACAGGATGCGGATCGCCTTCCTTGTGGGTGTTCTTGATGCGGAACTCCAGCGGGTCGAGGCCCAGCGTTTCGCAGATCTCGTCATTCTGTGATTCCACCGCAAAACAACCTTGCGGTGCGCCATAGCCGCGGTAGCCACCGCCGATCATGTTGTTGGTATAGACCGTCAAACCCTCCCAGGTCTGATTGGCGCACTTCCAGGGAAACAGCGTGCCGTAAAGGCCGTGGACCATGATCACTTCTGCACCGTGGGTTGCATGCGCGCCGCAGTCCAGGGTGCTCTTGATTTGACGGGCAGTGAAGGTTCCATCCTTTTTGACACCCGTTTTCAGGTAAACCTTGATCGGATTGCGCGTGGTGGAAATGAAATCCTCGCCCCGGGTATGCTCTGCGCGGACCGGTTTGCCGGATTTGAGGCTCAGCAGGGCTGCTACCGGTTCGATATACCCAAGGTCCAGCTTGCCGCCGAAACCGCCACCGATATAGGTTGGCTTGACCACATTGACCTGGCTTTCAGGAATCCCCAAAGCGAATGCGAGCTTCTCCCTCAGGCCGAAAGTATGTTGCATGGAAGACAAAACCTTGACCCGGCCCTGGGTATCGGTCTCGACCACACAAACACGTGGCTCCATGTAGCAGGTGTGCACGCGCTGAGTTTGATAGACACCTTCGAATATGTGATCAGCCTCGGCAAACCCGGCTTCCAGATCGCCGAAGGCAAATGAGGGATTTTTGGCAATGTTGCCGGGTGCGTTTTCCCACAATTGGGGTGCGCCGTCCTGCATCGCCTGTTCCGGATCGAATACCGCAGGCAGTTCTTCATACTCGACATCGATCAGTTCCAGCGCCGCTTCAGCGATGTCGGCAGTCACAGCCGCTACTGCAGCCACGGGCTGTCCGGCCCACCGCACCCGGTCGCTCATGACCACCCAGTCCAGCACCATGCTTTTTGCCTGCGAAGGGACGAAGTAAACCGGCGTGAATGGCCGCTGTGCTATTTCCTTGTAGGTCAGCACCGCCTTGACGCCTTTCAGTTTCTCCGCCGCCGAGGTGTCGATACTCAGGATTTTCGCATGCGGATACGGGCTGCGCAGAATCTTGGCGTGCAGCATACCGGGCATGCTGAAATTAACCGGGTAATGTTGGCCTCCGGTGACTTTGTCGTAAGCGTCCGGGCGGGTTACGCTGGTACCAATCGTTTTCAGCTGTGACATGGTCGTGTTCTCTCTGTAATCTGTAATGAATCAGCGACTGGCTGCGGCCAGTTTTATCGCATCGACAATCTTGGTGTAGCCAGTGCAGCGGCACAGGTTGCCAGAAATGCCTTTGCGTATTTCTTCTTCATCCGGATTGGGGTTGTTATTCAACAACTGCCTTGCCGCCATCATGATTCCACAGGTGCAGTACCCACACTGCACGGCGTCGGCGTCGATAAATGCCTGTTGAATCGCATCCAGTTTTCCGTCCTGGACAAGACCCTCCACGGTGGTGATCTTTTTTCCATCCAGTGACAGCGCAAAAGTCATGCAGGAATAAACGGCCTGGCCATCGACGAGAACCGTACAGCACCCACAGCCGCCAGAATCGCAGCCGCGTTTGGTCGCCTGCATGCCCAGCCGTTCACGCAACACCTTGATCAGCGTGTCCGACTTTTCGATTGCGACTTCGTGTACTTCGTTATTGATATCGATATTAATGATCTGTTTCATCGCCTTTCCCCTGCATCAACCCAGTCGGCTTAACGTTTTTTTCAAAGCCCGCTCGACCAGAACACCCGTCATGGCCTTGCGGTATTCCGCCGACGCGCGATGGTCGGAAAGCGGATCTACATCGGTTCTTGCCGCCTGCCCTGCTGCTGCGCAGAGCTCCGCAGGTCAACGCCTTGCCCTGCAGGGCTTTCTCCGCTGAAATCGCTCTGACTGGCACTTCGCCGACACCACCACCGACAAATACCCGCGCCTGCGCGCACTTGCCGGAACTGTCCAGCCCGACCCAAACAGCCGCATTCAGAATCGCCAGGTCATTGGCATTGGTTTCCAGTTTGAGAAAGGCGCTGGCGGATTTTCCTGCCGGGACTGGAATGCTCAATTCGCTCATGAATTCTTCCGGTTCCAGCGCATTTTCAAACAAGCCGGGAAAGAAATCGCTCAAGGCAATATCCCGGCCTTTGCCCGTGCCATGCGCATGCACGACACCACCAAGTGCCAGGAAACTCACCGGCAAATCGAAAAAGGGACAGGATGCCGAGACACAACCACCGATGGTTGCAGAATTCTTTACCTGTGGCGGTGGGTATTCCAGCGCGTCCTTGATCGCTCCGTAGAATGGCTTGTCGGCAATTTCGGCGCTGGCGTCGAGCTGGGTAAATTTGGTTGTTGCGCCTATTCTGAGCTGGCCATTTTCCAACTTGACGTAGTCCAGTCCCAGACGGCTGATGTCGATCAAGGCCTCAACGTCTGTCACCAGCCCCCTGGCAATCAGGCCGTGGATGAATGTGCCGCCGGCCACGATCGTCGCGCCTTCTTTGTGTTTGCCGAGCAACTCCACCACAGCATTGCCATCCTGAGGCAAGTAATATTCCTGAAGGTTGTGTAATGTCACGGTTATTCTCCAATCAACGGCTTGGCCCTGCTGCTCCGGCCTGGAAGGGTTGTTTCGATCGATTCAATACTGCGACCACCGGAATCGATATTGTATCCCGCATTATAAACATGTCTTGCGTTTTTGCTCCATCTGGAGATATTCCCAGGTTCAATGTATGCTCGAACTGCATGAAAAGGTATGTTTCTTCAACGCAAGGAGTTCTTCTATGAAGCAAAAAGAAATTCAGCCGGAATCCGTTTTGCAGATTATCAAACCCGACGGAAACGACTTGTCGCGCCGCAAATTTCTGCATACCGCAGCGGTCGCAGGTATGGCTGCGGTTACGGTACCGCTGGCCGGCATGGCTCAAAGCGGGCAAGCAAAAAAGGAATCAAGAGCGGTGGATCCAATGGAAAAGATCCTGAGCCGCTATGGCAGCGAATTCGGCGATCTCAAGCAGATTGGCTAAATATTTGGAAAGCGATTAATTGGAGGCTTGAAACATGGCAATTTTTGAGGTCGAGAGTTGGCTGGTGGCCGAAGGGAAGGAAGAAGAGCACGATGTGGAAATGCGTCGGTGGTTGTCGTGGGTGAATGAGCATCGCGATCTGTTTCCTGAGTGGAAAAGCCTGCGTTATTTTGAAAAGGAAGTCGCGGGTGACGATTCCGGCCGTCATCTGGTGATGTGGGAATACGACAGCATGGCCGCTTTCGAGGCCTATAAGGCCAGGCGAAAGAATTACGAGGGGCCCTACAAAGAGTACAAGGAGAATGATCCCTACTACAAAGGCGTGTTCATTCATAGCCGCATGCGCGTAGAGTTCTGGAAAGACCTGGAGCGCGACCTGTGGATTGAGTAAAGGCGATTACGCTTTTACCTGCTCGACCGCGCACAACCTTCCGGTGTAAAGCCGTGCGCGCTGCGCCGGAAGGTTGAGCACATCGGTTAAAAATTGCGTATTCCGGCGGTTACCATCCATTCTCCCATCGGCCCGCAAGCGGGAGCCAGCGGCTCCGCAGCATTCAGGTTCTGTTTAAGGCCATAGCCCCTTTCCGCATATTGAAGTAACATTTGGAAATTCCGATCAGGGCCGGCACGACACCGACAAAAATGAATACCAGGTCACCAGGCGTGCGCAACCATTCGATCAGGCGCGCTGTATCCTGACCCGTATATCCAAGGCTCCTGGCGTGCCAATAGCCATTTTCCAGCACATCCATGATTTGCATCACGCCTCCCGGGAACAAACTGAATACCACCATCATCAGCAGGCCGGTGTTTAGCCCCCAAAACGATACCTTGAAATATTTCTTCAGACTGCCCCACTCTGCATCAGTCGAGACATGACGCACGCAGAACACCATCAGCGCGATCGCAAGCATACCAAAAACCCCCATCATTGCTGCGTGACCATGGTTCACGGTAAGCATGGTGCCGATTTCGAAATAACTGACGATGGGCAAATTGATCAGGAAGCCGAACACGCCCGCGCCGAAAAAGTTCCAGGTTCCTACTGCCATGATGAAGTAAAACGTCCACTCATGTGGGACGGGTATCCGTTCCCCGCTGAGGTCAGTTTGCGTGCGCGTCACCTTGATGAAATCCCAGGCATCCAGCGTAAGCAATGTCAGGGGAATCACTTCCATCGCAGAAAATATCGCGCTCAAAGCCATATTGAGCTCCGAATGCCCGTTGAAGTACCAATGATGTCCGGTGCCGATCAGGCCGCCGCCAAAATAGAGAATCGCGTCGAGATAAATGACACGGGTAGCAGTGATGCGGGAAACGACGCCAAGACCGGAAAGAATGACAGCCACCAGTACGGTGACAAAAAATTCAAAGAATCCCTCCACCCACAAATGGATGATCCAGAAGCGCCAGGTGTCGACAATGGACCAGTGCGTGGTGCCATCGAAGAACATGGCGGGCAGATAAAATACCGGAACAGCCAGTGCGGCGACGAGGAAGAATACGCCCAGTTCTCTCCAGTCCGGTGAACGCAGAGCAGGTTTGACGTCGCGTACCAACAACAGGAACCAGAATACCAATGCCACCGCGAGGCCGATTTGCCAGGCCCGGCCGAGTTCAAGGTATTCCCAACCCTGCTGGCCGAACCAGAAACTCAAGCCACCCAGCCACTGAAACGTGCCCGCCCATTCGCCCAGCAGGCTGCCAACGACGACGACGACCAAAGCCGTGAACAGGACATGAACAAAAACAGTCTGAGCACCGGACTTGCGGCCACCTAGCTCTGCGGCCAGCACCAGTGCGCCGGCGACATAGGCCGTGGCAATCCAGAAAATGGCCAGTTGCAGATGCCAGGTGCGCAGGACGTTACTGGGAAAAAAGCCGGATAGGTCAAACCCGTAAAAATTCCCGGGCTCAGCGCGATAATGAGCCGTGACACCGCCAATCAGCGCTTGTGCGAGGAACAACAACGCCACAATGACGAAGAATTTGATCACAGCGCGCTGCGCCTGGGTAGGCTGCCCGGGGACCAGCATCGGAACAATGTGCGTGTGGGAGGATTTCCAGCCCAGATAGTCGAATTTACCGAAAGCCAGCAGCACCAGCGCGGTGCCACCCAGCAGTGCGATCAGGCTTATGGCGCTCCAGAGGACTGCGGCACCGGAAGGCTCATTGCCTGCCAATGGGTCATAGGGAAAATTGTTCGTGTAGGTGGTCTGTTCTCCCGGCCGCCTGGTCACTGCCGCCCAGGCAGTCCAGGCAAAGAAAGCGGTCAAATCACTCAAATCTTCGCCTTTGGTCAAGAATTGTGCCGGTAGTCCGCCGTTTCCTTCCGGCGCGGAAAAATGCTTGGCCCACGTGTCTTGTTGCAGCCGGTATGATTCAGCTTCTGCATCCGTGAAGGTCAGCGTGTCGCTGTCGGCAATGTAGCGATTTTCCTTCAATTCAGAACGAACCAGGGCTTCAATCATGACGCCTTGCTCATCAGTCAGTTCATTGAATGGCCTGCCGAAGCGCTGCTGCGCCAGGCTTTGGGCCGCATCCACAGTCAGGTTGTGTAAGTACTGCGCCGAGAAATCTGGGCCCAGATAACCGCCATGGCCCCAAATGCTGCCGTTATCCATCAGGCCATGTTCAAGAAATACCTGTTGGCCGTGAAGAATGTTCTGCTTGCTGAAGAGCACCTGGCCCTTTGCGTCCACAATTTTTTGCGGGATGGGCGGCGCATCGTGATGCACCTTGATGGTCAGCAGGATCAAAACGGTAAAACCGATCACCATGGTGGCAAATACGGATCTACGCCACCAGGGCGACAACTGCTCCGTGCCAGGACTCAGGTCAGGAGAGGTTTGCATTGTCATAACGTTGCTCCCTTAAAATTTTCGTGCCTTGGCAAAGACCAATGGCTTTTAGCCCGGCCGGCCATCAATACGCGGTCGGGTCAAAATAGACCAATAGCGCATCAGGAACGCGGCAAATGCCAGTGCCCAGAGGGTACCGGCTGCGATCACAGCCTCGCGATAAAATTGTCCCGGGATGAATGCCGCACCGACGCGCGTGACGGCCGCCAACTGGAGCAGTACGAACGCGGATTTTTCAGACCAGCCGGCGCTGAGTTTGCGTCCCGTGTGCCCCAATGCGCTGCGCGTCATCATCGCCAGCATCAGGCTGGCAATGGCGCCTATGGTCAGTGCATGAGTGGAGGCCGCGGTTGGAAGGCTCCACATTTGCGCGGCTGCCCGCAGGACCAAGCTGACGGGAATCCAGGCATAGGCCAGCGGCAACATACATAAAAGCGTGTTGTGAATGGTGCGATACGGCTGCCACAACCACAGACGAATTGCATGCGCCACTGCGGCTACTGCAAGCAATATCATCCACACCGGCGGCGCCAGCGACTGCCAGTAAGCCATGATGTCTGCGGCGAGTATTAGCACCAGTGATCCCAGCGCTACCACTTCAACGAAGTTGATGTGACGGGGTTTTGCTTCGGGTACTGCATTGGCGGTAAAAGCCGGGATAACGCGGCCGCCGATAATTGCCATGAGGATGGTGAAAACATCCAATGCGGCGTTGACTGCCAGCCCCATGAATTCCGCTGGCAACACATTCATGTATGACAGGTGGTACAGCAAATTGGCTGCTGCCAGCAAGGTCAGCACCAGCAATATTTTATAATTCCGTGTATTCCGGCTGCGCCAGATGGGGACGGCAACCGCCAGTCCCAGCAATGGCAGAAACGCCACATCGAGCACAATTGCCGCAACGCTGGGGCCGGTCAAGGCTGCCACGCGCGCCAGCACCCACAGCGCTGCCAGCATGCCCAGTGTTACACCGGCCGGTGTTGGCTGACCGGTCCAGTTGCGTGCCGCGGTCAACAGAAACCCTGCCATTACGGCGGGGGCAAATCCAAAAATCATTTCGTGGCTGTGCCAGGACATTCCGCGCAAGTAGCCGTTCCACTGCACCAAGCCCATATAGGAAGCAAGCCACAGGGGCAAGGCCAAGAAAGCGAATATCGCAGCCAACAAATAAAACGGGCGAAAACCCAATGCAAGAAAAACACTATTGAGGACTTTTCCCGCCGGCTCACTCATGGGCTTGTTTCCCCGGCAGCCTGCCTGATGGGCAGATCCAGCAACGTTTGGAGTCTGTAACGCGGACTAACCAGGGCCGCAAGCGTGACCCGATCCAAGCGTTCCAGGAAATCATGCAGGGCGTCGCGTAATTCATCTTGCAGAACGCACACTTTCTGAATGCGGCAATGAGAAGTTGCCTGATTCATGCATTCGACCAGATTGAAATCGGGCTCGAAATCCCGCACCACTTGCCCTACGGCGATCTCCTCTGCCGGTTTCGCAAGGCACATCCCGCCATTGCGCCCTTGAACGGTTCTGAGGTATCCAAGCGTGGCAAGCCTGTGCACGACCTTGGTCAGGTGATTGTGGGAAATGCCAAAATCGCCCGCAATGTCACGCATGCGCACCAGGCTGCCATTTTGCAATGCCACATGCATCAAGACTCTGAGTGCATAGTCGGTCTGGACGTTTAGTCTCATTAATCTGCTCTTCCACCTAAATTGATCATATCATGTATATTATATATATGTTTAAGACAGAGCAAGCGAAATCGGGCAACATGCCGTTCATTTCCGTACCCGGCAACGACTCGGTGCGAGCCCTCAGATCCAGCGTGCTCAAAGCTGCTTCACCCTTGCAAGAATAGGGTCAGTCTGAGCCGTGTTCTTGCATGACGTTTGAGGTTCAATCCGGATGATCGGGGTTCTTGCGGGGGATGGGCAGTGTGGCAATATCCAGCCGCAGCAATAACACCATGAAAGCCGCCAGTAACGGCACACAGGTCCAAAGCAGACCGTACCAGTGCCAATGAAACAGCAGCCAACCGGAGCTGAGAGAAACCATGGCCTGAACGCTGAATACCATAAAATCATTGGTCGATTGGACGCGAAACCGTTCTTCTGTCCGATAGCCCAATGGCAGCAAGTTGGTTCCGGTCAGGTAGAGAAAATTCCAGCCCACACCAAGCAAAATCAACGCCAGCCAGTAATTCAGGAATTGGATTCCTGTCAGGGCAACCACGAGGCTTGCGCTCAATGCGGCGACTCCCAGCCACAGCATGGTACGCATACCAAAACGACTGGACAGGCCTCCATAAACCAGTGACGGCAGGTACATCGCCCCGATGTGGCACTGGATCACGAACTTGGTCGCTTCCATGGAGTGGCCCGCATGCTGATGCATGCTGATGGGCGTGGCCGTCATGATCAAACTCATGACTCCGTAGCCCAGGCCGGAGGCAGCGACCGCCAGCATAACCACGGGCGAACGCAGAATCGTCCCCAACGGCCGGCCGCTGTCTTGATACTTTTGTGCTGCCACCAGGCGGTCGCTATGGAAACTGATGATGATCAATCCGGCCACGTAGGAACCGGCCAGTAACAGAAACGAACCGGCATATTCTGTCGCCAGCAACCAGCGGCCACGAACCGCCAATTCCGGACCGATAAATGCGCCCAGCAAGCCGCCGAGCAACAACGTGGATGTGGCTTTTGCCGCCAGATGTGCCGGTACCGCCTCCAAAGCTGCGAAGCGGTATTGGTGCCCTGCCGCGGCCGACCAGCCAATCAGGAAAGTGGCACTGCAGAATCCGCTGAACGTGCCCCGGGCAACACTGAAAGAAGCGAGGAGCGCGCCGCAGATGGCCAGCAATGCGTAGCTGACAAAAACCGGGCGCCGGCCAAAGCGATCCAACAATCTGCCGGTGGGTATGGTCGAACTGGCTACTCCGACGACCGCCAGAGCCACCGGCAAGGTGGCCAGTCCCGCCGAAGGTGCAATGCCGGTGCCGATGATGCCGGCAAGCAAAACGATCATCGAGGTGCCCGCCATCATCAAGGCATAGGCCAGCGTCAATCGCCATACCGTGTGCGGGATATGCCTCATCAATGCGCAGGATGCCCTGAACCCATGGGATAGATCAGGGTAAGCGCCATCCAAAACGCCAGCACGATCAGGCCGAAACCAACAAATGCGCGAAACATCCGGTCGCTCAGCAGGCTGGACAAGCCGGGCGCAGCCAAGGTCAAACCCAGCATCGCCGGTAGCGTTCCGATGCCAAATGCGAACATGGTCAACGATCCCCCGAGCATGCTGCCGGTGGAACCTGCTGTCAGCAGTACAGTGTATACCAGCCCGCAAGGCAGCAAACCCCAGCCCAGGCCCAGTAACAGACGCCCTGCGGCATCCTGGCGGCTGCTGATTTTCATCATCCGGGGTGAAATGCGTTTCCAGATCAGTCCGCCGCCTTGTTCGATGAAATCCAGACCATGCCAGTTGAATACGAAACGCAGCCCAATCAGGGCTACCATCACCGCTGTGGCCAGTCGCAGCCAGCGGCCTGCGGTCCCCAGATGCCCCAGCAGGCCTACGACTCCGAACAGGCCTCCTGCCAGCGTGCCAAGCAAGGCATAGCTCAACAAGCGGCCCAGATGAAATTGCACCGCAGCCCGAATCGCGTTCCTGCCAACAGTCCCGGCGGTCAACGCGCCAATGCTGCCGGCAATGCCACCGCACATGGCGAAACAATGACCGCTGCCCATGAAACCGGTCATGAAGGCAGCAATCCACACCGCGGGATCAACCGTGCTCAAGATTCCTTTTCCTCTTGATCTTCGGCCCCTACTTGTTTGTCTTCGTCCAGCACGACGCTCCAGCCCTGCGAGTCCAGATCGTCGAACTGCCCGGAGCGAATGGCCCAAAGCAGGGCCCACAGAGCCACAGCGAGCAGCATCAATGCCAGCGGAATCAACACATAAACCATGCTCATGGCGATGGCGCCTGATGTTCAGCGCAAGAGGGCTCACTCACCCAACCACGATCTGCCCGCGGTCTGTGGCTGCCGGGATTGGCGGCGGTACCGGGCAATTTGCGGCGAACTGAATGGCCTGAAAGCCGGGCCGCGTTCAGCACCACCAGCAGCGAACTGGCGGACATACCCAGAGCCGCCATCCACGGCTTGAGCGTGCCTGACATGGCCAGTGGCATGACTGCAGCGTTGTAGAACAAAGCCCAGACGAGATTCTGCCGGATCAGCCGTGAACCCTTGCGGGCGGTAGCAAAAGCGCGCAGAACGGTGCGCAGCGATTCCGCCGTCAGAATGAAATCCGCGGTGCTGGCGGCCAATTCGGTAGCGCCCTGCACGGTCATCGACACGTCGGCTGCCGCCAGTACCGGCCCGTCATTCGCGCCATCGCCGATCATCAGTACCGTCCGGCCCTTTGCCTGCAAGTCCCGAATGAACTGCAACTTCATCGCCGCCCTTTGTTGTGCATGCCAGGACCTGATTCCGAGCATTGCAGCAACGCGAGCAACCGCGGTCTCCTCATCCCCGGACAAAATTCTGACATCCATGCCATTGGCCAGCAGTTGCCTTACAGTCGATTTGCTGCCCGGGCGCAGGGCGTCGCTCAGCGTGAATCGCGCGCACCAGCCGCCCTCGTCCGCCAGCCAGATTTCGCCGCTGCCATTTCCATCCGTAGAAACTCCCAAGCGATCCTGCACAAAATCCGCACTGCCAATAAACCAGCGGCGATCGTCGATGATGCCCTCCAGTCCACCGGCAGCATGGGCAATTACCTCACCCGCCATTGCCCGCTTGCTGCCTTGTCTGAAGGCACGTGCCACCGGGTGGATGGAATGCGCTTCCAATGCGGCCGCAAGCTCCCTGGCGGTTGCTTCGGTGCAATCCGGTCTCAGTGGATTGGTCATTACCTGCTGGATTTCCGGGTGGCTGCGAGTCAGCGTGCCGGTCTTGTCGAAAATAACCGTGTCCACCTGCAACAGATCATGCAGTGCATCGCCACGTGTCAGCAAAATGCCCTGCAACAACAAACGATGGCTGGCCGCCGAATAGACCGCCGGCAATGCCAGCGACAATGCACAGGGACAACTTGCGACAAGCACTGCCAGTGCGGCGGGAAAGGCCTGCCCTGGCTGGGCCTGCAGCCAAAACATCCAGGTTCCGGCGGCGAGCGTCAGAACGGTCAGCGTAAAGACCGGAACCAGCCAGGACGGCAATCCGGCAGCGTTGGGGCGGCGCATTTGTGCTGCCAGCACCAGGCGTGCCAAAGTGGAAATGGTCGAGTCATTGCCTATGGCCGTCACCTTCACTTCAACCGCCTGAGATTGATTTACCGTTCCGGCCACAACGCCTTCCCCGAGCCCGCGCATCACAAGCCGGGACTCTCCGGTCAAAAGGGCTTCATCGACCTCAGTCGTGCCGTTGACGATAACGCCATCTGCAGGAAAGGCTTCGCCTGGTAAAACCCTGACGCGATCGCCGCTGACCAGGTCGGCGGCCGGTACGATTTCGTCAGCCGCGGCTGTAACGCGATGTGCCCACTCCGGCATCAGACGGGCCAGCGCACTGCCAGCTTGCAGATTACGATGACGCAGGACCAATTCAATATGACGGCCCAGGGTCAGGAAAAATATGAACATCACCACGGAATCGAACCAGACCTCGCCCTGCCCGCGAAAGAAATTGAAGCAGCTGGCGGTAAACGCCAAACCGATCGCCAGTGCGACCGGCACATCCATGCCGGGCCGTCTGGCTTTCAGGCTCTTCCAGGCACCGAGGAAAAATGTACTCCCGGAATACATCAAAACCGGCAGCGTGACCAGCAGGCTCACCCAGGTCAGAAAACTCCGCATCGCCGGTGAAATGCCCCATGCCGCACCGGCATAAAGCCCGACCGCATACATCATGACCTGCATCATGCCCAGTCCGCTGACGCCGAGCCGCTTCAGCGATTCTCGCCGCTCACGCTGGCGTTCCTGTTCTTCGATACCGGCCAACGGAAGATGCGGCACGTAGCCCAGATCGAACAGGCTTTCCGCGATGTTGCTGAGCCGGATTACAGCAGGATCCCAGAGGATGCGGGTGAAACCCGTTGCGATATCTACCTGCACGGCGTGAATGCCTGCTGATGCTTCCAGTTGACTTCGAATCAGCCAGGCACAAGCGGCGCAACGTATGCCTTCCACCTGCAGCAGAAGTTCCCGCCGCCCATCGGCAACGGGCGCGCCCCACATCGATTCGCGATCGTCTACCGCCCGCCAGGCCTGCCGGCGCGACGCCACATCCGCATTGATTTTTCTGCCCAGGGCCTGGCGAAAATGGTAATAACGATCAAGCCCGGCGCTTGCTATAAGCTGGAAAACGGCCTGACAACCAGAGCAGCAAACCGGGTGATTTTGCCCCTGGTAAGTGATGAATAAGTCGCAGTTGCGTGCAACAGGTTCGCCGCAATGAAAGCAAGCAGTTTCAGTGATCCCCATCAGGCTCGTCCGCTGCCCGTGCTGCCGGGCGTGCCGCGCTTACTGGCTCGGCACGCAGCTGTGACTTCACTTCCCGATACTCCGGCGCGTCGAGCACGAGGTAGTCAGGGTGGCTGACGGCCAGCCAAAACGTAATCGCACTGGCAATGACGGTGAGCAAGGGTATCGCGATCAGCACCCAGGGCCAGGGCTCCCTGTACCAGGGGCGGATGTCTTCGGCGTCGGGCTTGTTGTCTGGGTAATTCACGGTGCAGTATATGCGTTAACGCTGATTCATCGGCAGTAATACCCTGGCTTCCAGGGTCCGGCTTATTTTGGGGTCTTCCTCGGCTGTCAGGAACAGGCGCAGATGTTGTACTCCGTGCCCTGCCGACCGTGGCACGCGGATGCGCAGTGAAAATCCGGAAACCTCTTCGGCCATGAGTTGCAACGGCCGGGACAAAACGATTTCCGCCTGCGTCCCAGGCTCGGCGCTGAGCAGGTATTTGTGCGGTATTGCATCCATGTTGGTGACTTTCATGGTATAGACATTCTCAATCATGTCTCCAGGCAGTTCACGATAGAGGGCATTGCGGTCGCGAATCAAGTCAGCGCGCAACGGCACGCGATGCGTCATCGACCACAGCGTGCCAGCGATGATCACCAGCAGCAAGGAGGCATAGATAACAATCCGTGGGCGTAATACCCGGGTGTGCTTGCCATGCAGTGAATTTTCTGTTGTATAGCGAATCAGGCCGCGCGGATATTCCATTTTGTCCATCACCTGGTCGCAGACATCGATGCAGGCGGCGCAGGCAATACATTCTATTTGCAAGCCTTCGCGTATATCGATGCCGGTCGGGCAAACCTGTACGCACAAGGTGCAATCAATACAATCGCCGAGCTCCAGAGTCTTCCGGTCCGTCCCGCGGCCGCGGCTGCCCCTGGGTTCGCCCCGTTCCAGATCATAGGAGATAACCAGCGTGTTGCGGTCGAACATCGCGCTCTGAAAACGCGCATAAGGACACATGTACTTGCACACCTGCTCGCGCAAAAAGCCGGCATTGCCATAGGTGGCGAAACTGTAAAATATGGCCCAGAACGTCTCCCACGGCCCCAGGGAGAAACCCAGCATATGACCGGCGAGTTCGCGAATGGGTGTAAAAAACCCGACAAACGTAAAGCCGGTCCAGATGGAAAACGTGATCCAGAGAACATGCTTTCCGCCTTTGCGCAGAGCCTTTTCGACGGTCCACGGTGCAGCGTCGAGTTTCATGCGGCGCTGGCGGTTGCCCTCCGTCAATCGCTCCATCAGCAGAAAGGCCTCGGTCCAGACCGTCTGCGGGCAGGCATAACCACACCACAGGCGGCCCGCCAGCGCGGTAAAGAAAAATAACGACAAGGCCGCAGAAATCATCAATGTCGCCAGGTAGATGAAATCCTGTGGCCAGAAGGTCAGACCGAAAATATAGAATTTGCGCGCCGGCAAGTCGAACAGGACTGCCTGATGCCCACCGATGTTGATCCACGGCAGAAAATAATAAAAGCCCAACAGAACGTACATGGCCAGATCGCGCAAACGTGCGAAGCGGCCGATTACGTGACGCGGGTAGATTTTGGGTTCTTTCCGGTACAGCCCACCCTGCACCGGGTCGGGGCTACTCACCGCCAGGCCTCGGGGTCTATGTTCAGTTCCGGATCTTCGGCTGCAGAATCTTTGATCTCGGGTGGCGGCCTGCGGCCCTTACCGCGGTGATGCCCGCTTCGCGGACCGGTGCGGATCATGAAGACCGTTAGGGCGCTTGCCAGCAAGCCAAGGGCAAACAGAAACGCAAACCCCAGGCTGTAAGCCAGTTTGCGGCCAATCTCCCAGGGCATGACCCAGGCGTCATTCAATGCTTCGGGATCGAGTACGGCGAAAATAATCAGGGTGCCCACGCAGGAGCTTAGAAATGCGATCCAGATAACCAGGCCGATATCGCGCTTGCGCCGATTCCAGCGCCCGGGGACAGGTTGACCAGCTTTTGTCACGGCTTCAGGCTCTGGCTTTGGCGTTCACTCATTTGATTCCGAAGACAAAGAAGCAACGTAGGCCGCCAACAAGCGCCGCCGGTCCTCGTTCAGCAAGGACTCGTGTGACGGCATCTTGCCATCGCGGCCCCCGTTGACGGTCTCGGCGATCTTCTCCGGGGTGCCGCCGTAAAGCCAGGTGTCATCGGTCAGGTTTGGAGCGCCCAGCATTTGATTGCCTTTGCCGTCAGGGCCGTGACAGGCCACGCACAGCATGTCGAATTTCGCTTTGCCGGCGGCGGCAAGATCGCGGTCTGCTTTCTGGCCCGACAGTTGCTGAACATAGGCAACCACGTCACGAACACCGTCTTCACCCAGCGCCGCGCCCAAGGCGGGCATCGCCCCCGTTCTGCCCTGTGTAATACTGGACAAAATCTGTTCAAAGGACCCCCCGTAAAGCCAGTCGTCGTCATGAAGATTGGGGAATCCGGGTGCGCCACGCCCATCCGAACTATGACACATGGCGCAATTGTTGGCGAACAGCCGGCGCCCGATGGCATTGGCCTCCGGATCCGCGATCAATGCCTTGGGATCCATCTCGCGGAAGCGGGCATAAATACCCTCCTGCGCCGCCTGCGCTGCATTGGCTTCCGCTTCGTAACGGCCGATTTGACTCCAGCCGAGAACGCCGGGCAGGTTGCCCAATCCGGGATAAATCACCAGGTAGACCAGTGCAAAAATGATCGTGATATTGAACAGGTACAGCCACCAGCGCGGCAAGGGCGCATTCAATTCGACCAGATCATGATCCCAGACGTGGCCGGTTGAATTCATGCCTTCATCCTGGCGGTTGGATATACCCTTGGTCCACTGTAACAGCCACCAGCATCCCAGAATGCTCGCGAGCGTGAGGATGATGACAAACCAGTTCCAGAATGAATTCAACATGGACTACTCCTGGCCATTCTTCGTCTCCCGGGACGAGGAATGCGCCACTTCATCGTCTTCCAGCGGCAGCAAGCTGGCCGCACGAAACCCGGGTTTCCGCTTTTTTCTCCAGGCCCATACCCAGATACCGATAAAGCCGAACAGCAGTGCGATCAGCACCAGTCCCCGTACGGTGTCGAGTCCGCTGTCGGCCAATGCCATGTCAATGACCACTCCGCGCGTGCCCCAGCCCTTGCAGGTAGGCCACCAGAGCCTCCATTTCGTTCTTGCCTTTCACCGCCTCCGGAGCGGCGGCTATTTCTTCGTCGGTATACGGATCGCCCAGGAGCTGAAGTGCGCGCATCTTGCGTTGCAGCAAATCAGGATCCACGGTGGTCTGCCGCATCCAGGGATAACCCGGCATATTGGATTCGGGTACGACATCACGCGGATTTGCCAGGTGGATGTAATGCCATTCATCGCTGTAACGCCCGCCAACCCGCGCCAGGTCAGGGCCGGTGCGTTTGGAACCCCACTGGAACGGACGGTCGTAAACGCTCTCCCCTGCAACTGAATAGGGTCCGTAGCGTTCGGTTTCACTCCTGAACGGGCGAATCATTTGCGAATGACAGCCGTAACAGCCTTCCCTGACATAAATATCCCGTCCTGCCAACTGCAATGCCGGATAGGGTTTGATGCCCGCGGTCGGCAAGCGGGGCTCATTGAAAATCAGCGGCAGAATCTCCACCAGGCCGCCAATGCTGACCACGATCACGATGAACACCGCCATCAGGCTGATGTTCTTTTCCAGTCTTTTGTGGCCGGCACTCATGCCGCTTCGCTCCAATATGCGGGGGCAGCCGCCTGGAAAACCGGCGGCGTTGTTGCGCGCATGGTTTTCCAGGTATTCCATGCCATCACAAACATGCCTGAGAGGTACAGCAACCCGCCCAGCAGTCGAATGACGTAGTACGGCTTGGTGGCCGCAATGGTTTCGATAAAGGTGTAGGTGAGCGTGCCGTCATCATTGAATGCACGCCACATCAGGCCCTGCATCACGCCGGCGATCCACATCGACGAAATGTAGAGAATGATACCTATCGTGGCAATCCAGAAATGCAGGTCAACTGCTTTGACACTGAACATCTGCTTGCCACCCATCAAGCGGGGAATCAGGCAGTACAGGGAACCAATGGTCATCAGCCCGACCCAGCCGAGTGCGCCGGAATGCACATGGCCGATGGTCCAGTCGGTGTAATGACTGAGGGCATTGACGGTCTTGATCGACATCATCGGGCCTTCGAAAGTCGACATACCATAGAAACTCAGGGCCACGATCATGAACTTCAACACCGGGTCGGTGCGCAACTTATGCCAGGCACCCGAGAGCGTCATGATGCCATTGATCATGCCGCCCCAACTGGGCGCCAACAGAATCAGGGAAAACACCATGCCGAGCGACTGCAGCCAGTCCGGCAATGCGGTGTAATGCAAATGGTGCGGCCCTGCCCACATGTAAATGGCGATCAGGGCCCAGAAGTGAACGATGGACAGCCGGTAAGAATAAACCGGTCCTTCGGCCTGCTTGGGCACGAAGTAATACATCATTGCCGAGAAAACCCGCGGTGAGAAAGAAACCCACCGCATTGTGCCCATACCACCATTGCACCATGGCATCGACCGCACCCGAGTAGATCGGGTAGGACTTGAATGCGGAAACGGGTATGGCCAGATTATTGACGATATGGAGCAAGGCGATGGTCAGGATGAACGCGGCGTAAAACCAGTTGGCCACATAAATGTGACTGACCCGGCGCTTGACGATGGTGCCGAAAAACACGACTGCATAGGCCACCCAAACAACGGTAATCAGCAGGTCGATCGGCCACTCCAGTTCCGCATATTCCTTGCTCTGGGTGATGCCCAGCGGCAACGTGATCGCAGCGCTGACAATCACCAGCTGCCAACCCCAGAATACGAACGCAGCCAAAGGCCCGGCAAACAGGCGCGTGTGGCAGGTGCGTTGCACCACGTAAAACGAGGTCCCGATCAGAGCCGATCCGCCGAAAGCGAAAATGACGGCATTGGTGTGCAGTGGCCGCAAGCGGCCATAACTCAGCCAGGCCAGGTCGAAATTCAACTGTGGCAGCCACAGTTGCGCTGCGATGAAGACGCCAACCAACATTCCCACGATGCCCCAGACAATGGTCATCACAACGAATTGCCTGACTACTTTGTCGCTATAGGTCATTGGCCAGTTCCAAAAAAAGCCGTCTGTTGTCTGGACCGGCCTGCTGGTGCAGGCCGGTTTGGTTTCCGTGGTTTAACCGATGAATTGGGTCAATAAGCAACGCCCATGGTGCTGTTCAGGACTTGGCAACCCACGCATTGCACCAGCCGTTCGCTGAAACCAGCCGGTTTTGGAAGATGCTGCAAGGTGCAGACGTGCTGTCGGCATCTCCGGCATAAAGCGCACAGGTATGACAAAACTGGTTCGCGCCTGCTTCCCCGGCACGTTTGGGGAACTTGGCGGTATCGACCTTGGTGGCATCTGTTACATAACCCATGGCCTGGGCCAGAGGTTCACTTTCCGCTACCACATCCTGCGGCGGCCAGTTGCAGCGGAATGGCTGACAAAGCCAGAATGCCGCCGCCAGTTTGTATGCCGAGTTTGAGAAAACCCCGGCGATCGATACGTTTGCTTTTTGTTCACAAATCCTCCAGAACTCGTGTAAATGAATGAAACCAATGAATGCATCCTTGGTAATTGCCTAGTTATTGTGCCTGTTTGGCAGGTGTTTGAGCAAATCCAGTAACCGCTCCTGTTGGAATGGCTTTTCCAGATAGTCATACCCGCCCTCACGAACCAGGTCCACTGCATCCTGAACCGGCAGGTCATGCCCGGTGAAGATGACCGGCACCTGCCGCCGCATGCAGCTATGGAGAATATCCATGGCATGACAGCCAGGCAGGCTGGCTTCGCTGATTACGGCAGCAACCTCGCGTTGATTTCAGCAGGTTTCCAAGGTCCTGGGCTTCATTCGCTACTTCAATTGCCCAGCCGCGCCCCTGCAGTAAGGTCTGCAACGCTTCGCGCACATTTTCATCCGGTTCCAGCAGAACCAGAATGCCTTTAACCGAATCCGTTTGGATCGCTCTTACCCCATTTAGCAACACGGTGAAATCACACAGCCGCTCTATCGCGCTGATGCTAGGCGCAATGATTCCTCGCTTCATCAGGGAAAGTACGTAGCCCGCATGTTGCACCAGTTCACGTAGCGTAGGCGAGAGCGACCGCACGTTTTGCGCGGAGCGCAAAGGGCGAGGGAGCGAAGCCGTCGCGCGTGACGGATCAGGTCTTTTCGACCAGGGTCATCATGTGCACCAAAGCCGGCAGCGACTCGGCCTCCATCTTTTCCATCACGTGGGCACGGTGGATTTCCACTGTCCGCGGACTGATTGACAAGGTTTCAGCGATGCCTTTGTTTGGCAACCCCTGGATCATCAGGCGCATGACATCCTGCTCGCGCGGCGTGCACGATGCCACGCGCCGGCTGATTTCCTGTATGTGGTTCAATTGTTGACGTTGGGTTTGGTAGTGGCGGATCGCACTCTTTACCTTGTGCAGCAGTTCACCTTCCTCGAATGGTTTGGTCAGGAAATCGTACGCACCCTGCTTGATGGCTGCCACGGCCACCGGAATGTCTCCATGCCCGGTGATGAAAATAATCGGGTACGGCGTTTTTTCACGCAACAGCAAGTGAAACAGTTCAAGTCCATCCATGCCCGGCATCCGGATGTCGAGCAGCATGCAGTCGAATTCCCGGTCCGAAGCACGCGCCAGGAATTTGTCTGCCGAGGCGTATGCGTGACTGGGAATGCCGGCGGCAAACAGCAGCAAGCGCAGTGCATCCCGAATCGCCTCGTCATCATCTATGATGCATACACCGTTGCTATTGCGCATGGATGGTTTACCCGATGGCTGAACGTGGCAGTCTGAGCGTGAAACAGGTCCAGCCCGGCTCAGAAGGTACATGGGACAGACTGCCGCCGTGTGCCGCAGCGATGTGCTTGCAGATACTCAGACCCAAACCCACGCCTTTTGCCTTGCTGGTGTAAAACGGTGCAAACAGGTGCCGCAAGGCCTCATCCTCAATGCCCGGCCCATTGTCCAGTACCGATATGGATAGATCATCCTGGTCCTGCGTTATCACAATATCGATCCTCCCATCCGGCTGCCCCGATTCGACAATGGCGTCAAGGCTGTTCTTGACCAGGTTCACCAGGATCTGTTGAATCTGGATCTCATCGACAAACGCTTCCGGAGACTCGTCCGGCGGCTGAACCCGCAAGCTAATTCCAGTTTTTTTAAGTTCGTAATCAAAGAGTAACAGCATACTCTTAACAATAGTTGTTATATTGGCTCGCGCCTTGCTGGACGTTCCGCTACGCGCCAGTTTACGCAGTCGATCCACCACTGCCGCTGCCCTTCTGGACTGTTCGCTGATGCGTAAACAAACACCATGCACCGCCGGGTCGACCAGATCGGATTCCTGGTCAACCAGGTGACGCAAGGCATCTGCATAAGCCGCAATGGCGGTCAGCGGTTGATTGATCTCATGCGCAATACCCGCAGTCAGCTCTCCCAATGTGAGCAAACGGTCGGTATGAAACAATTGTTGTTCCAGCGTTTTCAGTTTCTCCCGGTTGGCCTGCCGCTCGCTCAGGTCGTGCACGATGCCGATGAAATGCACTTCTCCGCTCTGGCGTGACTCACCCAGGGAAAGACGCATCGGGAAAGTCTCCCCGTTCTTGCGCAGGCCGGTCAGTTCACGGCCTACGCCGATGACATTGGCCTTGCCGGATTCGAGATAACGTTTGATATAGCCATCGTGGAGTTGGCTTAACGGCTCAGGCATCAGCAACTTGACATTGCGGTTCAACAGTTCCTGTCTGCTGTAGCCGAACATGCTCTCGGCGCTGCGGTTGAAGCGTTGGATCAGCCATCCCGGTCGATCACGATAATCGCATCGACGGCCGCCTCCATAAGTGCCTCCAGGAGTTGAGCGTCTTTCTTCCCCCCGGCCTTCACGCAGATTCCTTTGCCCGCCGCTCAGCGGTCGCCGCCAAACGGCGCAAACCGGGTCCATACCAGAAGTCTGCGATATTCATCCCCGGGATTGCGGCTGGCGGATACCAGTACATGCCGGGCCCGGCGGGACAGATCGATACGTACCATGGCGTACCAGCGGCATGACCAGGATTGCGCGCCCCAGCTTCCCGTCTCATCGCCCAGCACGGCTGCCCCGTTGCTGTAGAGGCGCAGCCGAAACGATTGCTGACTCGGGTCGTTCCGTCCCGGGCGCAAGCCCAGGAGCAAAGCGCAGCCTGCGCACAACAGCGGCAAGGAGAGGGTTTGCGCATGATCGATCAACACTGCGGCCCCAAGCAGCCAGATCACAGCCACCGCGCGGTGGTAGCAGCGGTCGGACCCGGTTTCCAGTTCAATGTGGGCCGGCTGTGCCATAACGAATGTCGCACAGGAGTTGGTGAAATCTGGCGCCGTCGGGCTTGTCGGGGTGTTGCAGCCACAGCCACATGCGGTCATCCTCACACTGAAGAAAATCCTCGAGCTCGGGCCAGGCACCCTCAATCAACTGCTTTTCGTGCTCGGTCAGGAACTTTTGCAACAGCACATCCAGTTCTTTCATGCCCCGCCGGCACAGCCATTTGAGCTGCTTCACACGCATCGGGCCTGTCATCGGATCTTCGGGCCTCCATTTTCAACGGGTGGCCCTTACCTCCCCTGAGAACTCAGATACCACTGCGGGCCAGCATCATTTTCTTGATTTCGGCAATGGCCTTGGCCGGATTCAAGCCTTTGGGGCAGGTGCGGGTGCAATTCATGATGGTGTGACAGCGGTACAGGCGGAATGGATCTTCCAGTTCATCGAGCCGCTCTCCGGTCGCTTCATCCCGTGAATCCGCCAGCCAGCGATAAGCCTGCAGCAAAATGGCCGGGCCGAGATAACGGTCGCCGTTCCACCAGTAACTGGGGCAGGATGTGGAACAACAAGCGCATAAAATACACTCGTACAGCCCGTCCAGCTTTTCCCGGTCTGCTTGGGATTGCAGCCTTTCGCGGTCAGGCGGAGCGGCGCTCTGCGTGCTGATCCAGGGCCGAATGGCGGCATACTGGGCATAAAAATGGGTCATATCCGGAACGATGTCCTTGACCACAGGCAAGTGTGGCAGCGGATAAATTTTCACATCGCCTTTCACTTCGGTTATCGGCTTGGTGCAGGCCAGGGTATTGGTGCCATCGATATTCATCGCGCAGGAACCGCAAATACCTTCGCGACAGGAACGGCGGAAAGTCAGGGTCGGGTCGATCTCGTTCTTGATCTTGATAATGGCATCCAGCACCATCGGCCCACAGTGATCGAGGTCGACTTCGAAACTGTCCATGCGCGGATTGCCGTCATCGTCAGGATTCCAGCGATAGATGTGGAACAACCGGGTATTCCCGGCCTCTGCCGCGGCGGGGTAGGACTTGCCTTTGCCAATGCGGGAATTCTTCGGCAATTGAAACTCAGCCATTCTCAAGTCTCCGGGGTGGCAGCAAAGCGAGACACATTTGTGGGTCTGGAAGCATGGGCATCCTGCGGCCTGGGTCTCAATAAACCCTTGGTTTTGGTGGTACCACGTCGATATCGTCGGTCAGCGTGTACATATGAACGGGCCGATAATCCAGCGTCACACGGCCAGCGTCATCGAGCCAGGAAAGCGTGTGTTTCAACCACTGTTCGTCGTCACGGTCCGGGAAGTCTTCGCGAGCGTGTGCGCCACGGCTTTCCTTGCGGTTCTCCGCCGAGGCCATGGTCGTCACCGCGCAGCCCAGCAAATTACGCAGTTCGAGCGTTTCCACCAGGTCCGAGTTCCAGATCAGCGAATGATCGCTGACGGTTACCTGTTGGAACGAACCGTAGACATCCTGAATCAGCTTGACTCCCTCCTGCAACACATCCTCCGTTCTGAATACGGTCGCATTGTTCTGCATGGCATGCTGCATGGCGTCGCGAATTTCCGCCGTCGAGCGGTCTCCGGAAGCGTATCTGAGATGATCGAACGCCCCGACAGCATCATCCACAACACGGGCAGGAAGTTGCGGATGCTTGCCAGACGGCTGGATGATTTCCGCGCACCGGTGCGCCACTGCGCGTCCGAATACGATAATGTCCAGCAGCGAGTTCGACCCAAGCCGGTTGGCGCCGTGCACGGACACGCAGGCAGCCTCGCCGATGGCGAACAACCCGGCTACCACTGTATCGGGTTCGCCGTTTTTCAGGGTCACGACTTCACCGTGATAATTCGTCGGAATTCCACCCATGTTGTAATGCGCCGTCGGAAGTACGGGAATTGGCTGCTTGGTGACGTCCACGCCGGCGAAAATCTCGGCCGTTTCGGCAATGCCGGGCAGGCGCTGGTTGATCACGTCGGCGCCGAGGTGCTGCAGGTTCAGGTATATGTGATCCGCTTTGGGGCCCACTCCCCTGCCCTCCCGGATCTCGATGGTCATGGAGCGGCTGACGACGTCGCGCGAAGCCAGATCTTTGGCATTGGGGGCATAGCGCTCCATGAAGCGCTCACCCTTGGAATTGGTCAGAAAGCCGCCTTCACCGCGCACGCCCTCGGTGATCAGCATGCCGGCGCCATACACGCCGGTGGGGTGAAACTGCACGAATTCCATGTCCTGCAACGGCAAGCCCGCCCGCAATACCATGCCGTTACCGTCTCCGGTACAGGTGTGCGCGGAGGTGCAGGAAAAGTAAGTGCGGCCGTAACCACCGGTGGCCAGTATGACCGCATGCGCACGAAATACATGCAAAGTCCCTGTGGCCAGGTCCCAGGCCAATACGCCGCGGCAAACGCCTTCATCATCCATCAGTAAATCGGTGGCGAAATACTCGATGAAAAACGTGGCATCGTGCTTCAGCGATTGCTGATACAAGGTATGCAGTATGGCGTGCCCGGTGCGATCCGCTGCGGCACAGGTTCTCTGCGCGATGCCTTCGCCGAAATGAGTCGTCATGCCGCCAAACGGGCGTTGGTATATGCGCCCATCTTCCGTACGTGAAAACGGCACGCCAAAATGCTCCAGTTCGACCACCGCGGGCACGGCTTCCCGGCACATGTATTCGATTGCGTCCTGGTCCCCGAGCCAGTCCGATCCCTTGATGGTGTCGTACATGTGCCAGCGCCAGTCATCCTCACCCATGTTTCCCAGCGCAGCCGACATGCCGCCCTGCGCCGCCACGGTGTGACTGCGGGTGGGGAAAACCTTGGTAATGCAAGCGGTGCTCAGGCCGGTTGCGGCCAGGCCCATGGTCGCCCTCAAGCCCGCGCCGCCGGCGCCAACGACAACGACATCGTATTTGTGTTCTTTGAGATCGTAGGCTTTACTCATGCGTCAGGCCCCAAGCGCCATTTTCAAAATATGAATAATCCCCAGTGCCGCGCCCAGTATCGTTGCGGCGCGAACGATGAAGTGCAAGGCAAGCTCCAAAGCGCGTTGGTGCACGTAATCCTCGATCACGACCTGCAAACCGAGCATGCCGTGATAGAGCAGAATCAGAACCGAAAGCATCAACAGCGTCGCATTCCAGGGCCGTGCGACAAAAGCCACTGCCTCGGCATGGCTGGCCGCGGCATTACAGATCAATGCATACATCAACCAGGGAATGAGAAACAGCAGCAGGATGGCTGAGATCCTCTGCGCCAGCCAATGGTGCACACCGGACCTGGCGCTGCCGTGACCGCGCGCGCGCGCCAGCGGATGGGTCATGTCATTCATAGCAGCACTCCGAGCAGCACAGCGGTCAACAACAGGCTACCCGCGAGCACCAGCCAGCCGGATCGATAGGCATCCTCAATTTCCAGCATCCGGCCCGTATCCCAGATCAGATGCCTGATGCCATTAAGCAAGTGAAAACTGAGACTGAACACACAAATGATTGCCAGCAAAACACCAAAGACACCTGACAGGCAGGAATGCAGGAATTGATACGCTCCGGCACCCGAGCCCGCTGCGATCAACCACCACAGCAACAACGGCGCACCGACCAGGCTCAGGATCACGCCGGTCAAGCGGTGCGTGATGGAAAGCACAGAGGTCAGTTGCGGCCGGTAATAGGGGCCGATCATGAATGGTGATAAAGGTCTTGGTTTCACACTTGTGGCTTCCGGTTGAACGTGGTTGCTGTCCTGTCACACGCGGCGGGTAAAAGAACGCTGGCATTCATGAGGCACTGGTAGCCGGTATGAGGCACTAGAAATCAATACAACGGCCATTTTTTTCCCAATCGCCAAAGCGCGTCGGTTCCATGCCTTTGCGACCGCCAATTTCACGGGCGGCAGCGCTTTCCGTGTCCGACTCGGTGTTGCAGGATGAACTGTGCGCCGGTCTTTGAGCGTCTGACTGCGGACGGTCATTACAGACTGTATTTGATGACTGATTCAAATTCTTCACGAAGGAGCTGGACATCCGGGCAAGACTACTGATTCAACCGCCTTTTATCAAGCCGAAAAGTGTTCTATTGTTTACAATGAATGGCCGTGCGGCAAAACAGCACATAATATCCCGGAAAACAGCCACCGACAGATGACACCTCTGCCCTATCTAGCCATCCACAAAGTGTCCGGTGCAGACGCTGGCAGCTTCCTGCAGGGCCAGCTCGCGGCGGACACGGCCAAATTGACCGATGGCCAGTCCTGTTTCGCGGCCTATTGCTCGCCCAAAGGCCAGGTCATCGCCCTTTTGCTGGTCTGCCACCAGGGTTCAGACTGGTTCTTTGTCGCTGAAAACAGCCTGGCCAGCCGGGTGGCTGACCGCCTGCGCCGATATGTGTTGCGCGCCAGGGTAACGATCGAGGCAGTGACAGACGTGCAGCCGGCGGGACTCATGGCGCACGAAAGCAACCTGGCGGGAGCGGCGGTATTCACGCCTGCGGGAACGGCCTTGCGCTATGTTCTTGCCGTACCTGGCTCGGCAGATCAGGCAGCGTCGACCACGAGTGGCGCCGGCAGGAACTCCTGCAGGGCGTCGCCTGGTTACACAGCGAAACCAGTGAGCGGTTTCTGCCGCAAATGTTGGGGCTGGACGCGATCGGCGCGGTCAGTTTCTCCAAGGGCTGTTACCCGGGCCAGGAAGTGATTGCCAGGACCCGCTATCTGGGGAAACTCAAACGCAGACCGGTTCTGCTCGAACTCGATGGCAGCCCGGCCCTGAAACCAGGAGATGATTGTCTGCTGTTCAGCGTTGGCGAGAGCATCGAAGGCGTTATCGTTGATGCGGTTTCTTTGGAAAATGCAGTCACAACGACCGTCCTGGTGGTTGCTCCTCTGGAGGCTGATCGTCCGCTCAGTTCGCTGGTACATGATGCGGAGCAATGGCCTGCCCGGCGGATTTAGCTGTGAATTCCAGCAACGTTATTCTAGCGTCTGCCGCATCGCGGAGTCGGCGAAGCCGGTCCGAAGCAAGGGGTCTACTTTCAGGACACGGCTGAAGTAGCGATGTTCCATAGAAGCGGCCTCTTCTTGAAACATCCTGTTTCAAAAGTGTCCTGAAAGTAGACCCCTTGCTCCGAACCGGCTTGTGCCGACACTGTGGTATGCGTGAAGATCTAGTATGCAACGTTGCTGGAATTCACAGCTAAATCCGCCTCACCTCAAGCTCTGATTCAAGGTTGCGCAACGATATAGCACACCCAGCCGGCATCGGCCTCGCCTACCTCGCTCGGCTGGTAAATGCCATTGCCTTCTTCGCTGCCCTCATCGGTGCCTTCCCAGTAAATGTCTACCTCACCGAAGCCGGCTTCGAGCAGGATTTCGCGAATTTCCGGCAGGGTCCAAAGGCGCCAATGATAGGTAAAGGCCTTTTCCATGCGCGAACCGTCGGTGAATTCGAAATGGATGTGGCAGGTCATGCACGAATCGATGGGATTGAAAACGGCCTGCTCCCAAATGTAAACGAAGCCTTCGCACTCGCGCGTTTCCTCGATTTCCCGAGGTGCGTCGTAACCGCCATAAGCATCAAGATAAAATAGTCCATCAGGCGCCAGGCCCTGGTAAACGCTACTGAAATACTCGCGCAAGTCATCGCGCGTGAGAAACAGGAAGTAACTGAAGTTCATGGCCAGGACAATGTCTGCCGGCGGCGCCAGCACGTTTAGCACATCGCCGTGAATCAATTCAATGCGCTGCTGCTCCTCCGGCTCCAGTTCGGCAATATTGTTGCGCTCCCCCCAGTCCAGCACGGCCCGGTCCAGGTCGATACCGATGGCGTGATTGTTCTCATCGCGGCGCACCCATTCGCACGCGGTATTGGCCGTGCCGCAAAAATCTTCGCGCAGCAGTTCCGCCGGTCTTTGCCTGAGCTGGTTCCAGGTCTCTTCGACAAAGTCGATTTCAGCCTCGGTATCCTGTACGGAACGCTGGTAGAGGTCGTGGCGGTCGGAGAGTTCGGACAATCTTGCTTTGCGTAGCAAGCTCATGTGCCGGACCCAGTATTGATGTGACGGTGGCCGGGCTCGTTATCTTCGGACGCGTAAGTTGGATAATGCTCCTGCACATACTGCTCGATGAGTTGCAGAAAATCCCGGGTCAGACCCTCACCCCGCAGTGTTGCAGTCTTGTGGCCATCGACGAATACCGGGGCGATGGGTGCTTCGCCGGTTCCCGGCAAACTGATACCAATATTGGCATGACGGCTCTCCCCCGGGCCATTGACCACGCAGCCCATCACCGCCAGCGACAGGTTTTCCACGCCCTGATAGCGCGTGCGCCACACCGGCATACGTTCACGCACAAAGCTTTGCACATCGCGGGTCAGTCCCTGGAAAAAAGTACTGGTGGTGCGGCCGCAGCCGGGACACGCAGTCACCATCGGCGTGAAAGCCCTCAAGCCCATGCTCTGCAGCAGTTCCTGCGCCACCACGACTTCATCGGTGCGTGCCTGCTCGGGTTCAGGCGTCAGCGAAATTCGGATGGTGTCGCCAATGCCTTCCTGCAACAGCACTGCCAGAGCGGCCGTAGAGCAAACGATTCCCTTACTGCCCATGCCCGCTTCGGTCAGTCCGAGATGCAGCGGGTAATCACAACGGGCAGCCAAGGTACGGTACACGGCAATCAGGTCCTGCACATCGCTGACCTTGCATGACAGCACAATGCGGTCGTGGCTCATGCCAAGTGCTTCAGCCTGGGCCGCACTTTCCAAGGCGGAACGAATCAGCGCCTCACGCATCACCAGGTGAGCGTCCAACGGTTCCTTGCACGCTGCATTTTCGTCCATCAGCCGGGCCAGCAGACTGCTGTCCAGGCTGCCCCAATTGACACCGATGCGCACCGGTTTGTCATGCTCCAGTGCGAGACCGATGATGGTGGCAAATTGATTATCCCGTTTGCGCCCAAAACCGACATTGCCGGGGTTGATACGGTACTTGGCCAGCAGGCGGGCGCAATCGGGTACCGCGGAAAGCAGCTGATGTCCATTGTAATGAAAGTCACCGATCAAAGGCACGGTGCAGGACATGCTGTCGAGACGGTTTACGATATCCGGAACCGCCCTGGCTGCTTCCAGGGTATTTACCGTGATGCGCACCAGTTCCGACCCGGCTCTTGCCAACTCGGCAACCTGGCGCGCGGTCGAACGTGCATCAGCGGTATCGGTATTGGTCATCGACTGCACCACGATCGGGTGCTCACTGCCGACCTTTACGTTGCCAATACGAATGGTCGGTGTCTCCCTGCGAAGGCTTGTGCTGCTCATGAAAAACGCGCCTCAGTCAGGCTTGTGATCAGGGGTGGTGGGCGGCACATCTGCAGACGCGGCATCGTCCTGTACATAATGAACATGATGCCGCGAATCGCTGATCACCGGCCAGGCGGACTGCAGATAGGTCCACATCGACCAGAGGGTCAGCGCCGCTGCCGTATACAACAGGAGTTCACCGATCAAGGCAGTCGGAATCCAGCCCATGTTGTCGTGGTACAGGAGAAATCCAATCGCCGTCATCTGAAACCCGGTCTTCATTTTGCCCACCCAGGAAACGTTGAGCAGCGCCCGCCCCCCGACTTCCGACATCCATTCCCGCAATGCTGAAATGGTGATCTCGCGACCGACGATGATGGCCGCTGCAATGGCGAATATCGCCTCATGAGTTTCCTGCCGTTGCACCAGCAGCACCAGCGCTGTTGCCACCATGATCTTGTCGGCCACGGGGTCCAGGAATGCGCCAAAACGTGACATTTGTCCCATGCGCCGGGCAAGAAAGCCATCCGCCCAATCCGTCACGGCGGCGAATACGAAAACCACCACGCAGGCAAAATTTGACCAATGCAGCGGTAAGTAAAAAAAGACCACCAGGACAGGCACCAATGCGATGCGCAGCAAAGTCAGTATGGTGGCGGAAGTCATGGTCATCGGATCGCGGCCGGTCTGGTCGAATAACCACCTATTATCGCAGACTGTTGCATTTAAAGACATCGGGCAGGCTAATGGAGCGCTTTGAAAATCTGTGACGCGAGCACGCGATCGATGCCGGGCACACTGGACAACTCCTCGATTCCGGCCCGTGTCACGCCCTGAAGCCCGCCAAAATGGTTCAGCAGCTGCCTGCGCCGCTTCGGCCCTACGCCCGGAATGTCCTCCAGCGTAGAACGGACCGTCGCCTTGTTGCGCCTGCCGCGGTGCCCTGTAATGGCGAAACGGTGCGCCTCGTCGCGTACCTGCTGCACCAGATGGGAAGCCGGCGAAGCGGGCCCTGGATGCAAGGCCGTTGCCGGCGCCGGTCTGATCCATTCTTCGAACCCCGGACGGCGCGATGAACCCTTGGCAATACCAACGAGCGGAATGCCGGCCAGGCCGAGCTCGGTCATCACGTCAATGGCCTGTTGCAACTGTCCCTTGCCGCCGTCGATCAGCACCAGGTCGGGGACAACGCCCTCCTCCGCCTGCATCCGCGCATAGCGCCTTTGCAGTACCTGCCGCATCGCCGCATAATCATCCCCCGGGGTGATCTCCTTGAGATTGTAGCGGCGATAGCGGGACTTGACAGGTCCCGCGCCGTCGAACACCACGCAGGCGCCAACCGTTTGATTACCCGCTGTATGGGAAATATCGAAACATTCAATTGTGCGCGGCAGATCTTCCAGGCCCAAAAGGTTCTGCAGGGTTTCCAATTGCAGAGTCATGTTGGCCTGCCCCGCCAGTCGCAAACCCAGCGACTGGCGCGCATTTTGCACCGCTAACTGAAGCTGTTTGCGGCGGTCCCCGCGCGGATGCGGTTGCAGGCTTACCTTATGTCCTGCGGCCAGGGAAAATGCCTGCGCCAGAACCTCGTGATTTTCGACTTCGTGCGACAGCACAAGCTGGGCCGGTGGTATCCGCTCCTGGTAATACTGTCCGAGAAAGGCATCCAGTACTTCCGGCGCCGCATGCCGCTCGGCCTGGCCGGGGAAATAGCTACGCTGCCCAAGGTTGCGGCCGTTGCGGTACGAAACGACCTGCACACAACTTTTTCCCTGGTCCTGAGCCACGGCAATGAAATCGATATTGCCGTTTCCGCCGGCAACGATTTGCTGCGCATGTAGCTGCTTCAGAGTGTTGATCTGGTCCCGGTAGACTGCGGCCGCCTCGTAGTCGCGTTGGCCGGCGGCGTGCTCCATGCGACGGATCAGACGATCGATGATTTTCTCGTCCTTGCCCTCGAGAAACAACATTGCGTCGCTGACCTGTTCCGCATATTCACCCGCGCTGGCAAAACCGACACATGGCGCCGTGCAGCGCCGGATCTGGTATTGCAGGCAGGGTCGATTGCGATGGGCAAAGTAACTGTCTTCGCAGTTGCGCAGACGAAAAAGTTTTTGAATCAGGTTGATGCTCTCACGCACCGAACGCGCCGAAGGAAAGGGGCCAAAATAGCGATGATCCTGATCCCGTGCGCCACGATGAAAGGCAATGCGGGGGAATTCGTGACCCAGGCTGAGGGCGATCCACGGGTAAGACTTGTCGTCTCGCAGCAGTATGTTGTACCTGGGTTTGAGTGACTTGATCCATTCATTTTCCAGCAGCAGCGCTTCGCTTTCGCTGCGCGTCATGCTGATCTCGATGGCAGCGATGCGGGATACCATGCGCATGATGCGTTCGACTTTTGGCCGCGCATCGAAATAGCTGGCGACGCGCTTGCGCAAATTTCGCGCCTTGCCGACATACAGAGCCTGCCCCGATGCATCGCGCATCAGGTATACCCCGGGCCGTGTGGGCAGTCGTGCCGCATAGGCCTTGCCGTCAAATTCCATCGTGGGCTCAATTCCGGTCAAGTGATTAACTATTCTTAGTGCGATAAATCAATAAGATAGGTTACTATATTAATATTTTAGCTGATTAACTCGCGCACGCGCTCGAGATCCTTCGGCGTGTCTACACCGGCTGGAATGAAACGACAGGCTTGCGCCATGATGATGCGGCCGCCAGATTCCAGCACCCGTAGCTGCTCCAGCTTTTCCATGCATTCCAGCGGCGTCGGCTCATTCCTGCTGAAGGCATGCAACGCGCCTGCCCGGTACGCGTACAGGCCAATGTGCCGCAGCCAGTGCATACCGCCGGCAAGCGCTGTTTCCACATCGCCCCATGCGCGCGGAAAAGGAATGGCGCAACGGCTGAACAACAAGGCCGCACCATCGGAGGCAATAACGACTTTTACGCAGTTGGGATCGTTGATCTCTTCGACGCGCTCCAGGGGCCAATACAAACTGGCCATTTGTGCCGAAGCATCCGCCGCGAGCAATTCGGCTACCTGGTCCAGGCAGGCGGCCGGCATCAAGGGTTCATCGCCCTGCAAATTGACGATCAGCGTGTCATGCGCCCAAGCCATCGCCGCCGCGCACTCCGCAATGCGATCGCTGCCGCTGCGATGATGTGCCGATGTCATCACCACTGGCGCGCCAAAAGACTCCGCCACGCTACGAATGCGGTCATCGTCCGTGGCGATGACCACCGACTTGGCTGAAGATTCCAGCGCGCGCCGGTAGACGTGTTCGATCAGGGGACGCCCGGCAAGATCCAGCAGGGGTTTCCCGGGCAGACGTTCGGAAGCCATGCGGGCGGGAATGACGATGTGGTAGCCCGGATGTTTCATTAATTGCTCCCCTGCACTTTCAGATCGTTCAGCACTCTGTCCACAAGCCCGGATTCAAAGGCGGCCGGCAGGCTGGCCTCCACGGCCAGGTACCAGGCGTTGGCAAGCATCATGCCACGGCATTTTACCGCGTCTTTTTCGGTCATGATGATCGGCAGGTCAGGGTCCATAGGGGCAAAATCTGCGGCCGTATAGAGATGATGATCGGCAAAAGCGTACTGTGAGACGTGCATGCCGGCCTGTTGCAGCGAGCGGAAAAAGCGCTGGGGATTGCCGATCCCCGCTATGGCGTTGACACGGCAGCCGGCAAATTGCGTCAGGCGCCAACTCTCGCCGCCTTCCAGCGCATACAGCAATCCGGGTGTCAGATGCATGCGAACAGCGGACTCCGCGACCGGAGAGGAATATTCACCACCATTGACAATGACATAATCCACCTCGTCAAGCCGCCGCAGCGGTTCGCGCAACGGGCCCGCGGGTAACAGCAAGCCGTTACCAAATTCACGCTCGCCATCGACCACGCAGACCTCCAGGCTGCGCGGTAAACGATGATGCTGCAGTCCGTCATCTGCGATGACCACATCGATTCCATGGTCGAAAAGCGTTTGTGCCGCAGCACAACGATCCGCAGCCACGACGACCGGTGCACCGGTGCGGCGCGCAATCACCAGAGGTTCATCACCGACCTCCGCGGCGGTCGAGTCCTCGGTCACTTGCACAAGCCCGTGACGCTTCCTGCCGGATCCGCGGCTGATGACCCCAGGCCGCAAGCCGGCCTGCATGATGATGCGGCATAAGCGGATGACCAGAGGGGTCTTGCCGCTACCGCCCACCGTAATATTGCCCACCACCACGATGGCGCGACCAGCCAAAGCCGGCGGCCGCCGCGCCAGTTGGACCTTTTTGTGCAGCATGCGCGCCAGTCGATAAAACGGCGTCAGGGCCTGCAACCAGACGGGCGGCTTGATTTCGCCGTACCAGACCCGGATCAGCCAGCGTTCAAGTCGCCGGCGCATGGTCTGACTTTTCTACAGCGAACTGGGTTTTATAGAGGTGGGCATAGACCCGGTCCCGCGCGAGCAATTCCCGGTGGGTTCCTTCCTCAACGACTCTGCCCTGCTCCAGCACAATGACCTTGTCGGCGTTCTCAATGGTGGACAGGCGATGGGCAATGACCAGCGTGGTGCGGTGTTTCATCACTTCCGCCAGCGCTTCCTGAATGGCGCGTTCGGATTCGCTGTCCAGGGCGGAGGTGGCCTCATCGAGAATCAATATCGGCGCATTCTTGAGCAATGCCCGTGCGATGGCCAGGCGCTGTCGTTGTCCACCCGAAAGCAGGGTGCCGTTTTCGCCAACCAGGGTATCCAGCCCGCGCGGCAGCCGATTGATGAATTCCATCGCATGCGCCGCAGCGGCAGCCTGTTTTATCGCCTCACGCGAAGCTCCGGCCAGTGCGCCGTAGGCAATATTGCCGGCGACCGTGTCATTGAAGAGCACGACATCCTGACTCACCAGTGCAATCTGGCTGCGCAGGTTTTCGAGTTGGTAATCCTGCAGTTCCGTGCCGTCCAGCAGCACATGACCGTGGCTGTATGGATAGAACCGGGGCAGCAATCCCGCCAGGGTGGTTTTGCCGCTGCCGGAAGGGCCAACCAGGGCCGTTACACTGCCTGCGGCAACCTTGAAGCTGATATCGTGCAGCACCGGGATATCGCTGCCGGGATAGCTGAAGGAGACGTTGCGGAATTCGATATCGCCACGGGCGCGCTGCGTCGCATGGCTGCCGGTGTCGCGCTCCGGCTGCATGTCCAGAATCTGGAAAATACTGTCAGCCGCGGCAATGCCTTTTTGCAGCTCCGACTGGACCGTGGTCAGGCGTTTGAGCGGTGGTATGGTGCCCACCATGGCCCAGAAAATGGTTGTGAAGGTTCCTGCTGAAATCTCATCGAGCAGTTGCGGCCGGGTGGCGATGAGCATCAGCAACACGATGGCCGTGCCTGCAGCGATTTGCACCAGGGATGAGCCGGCCAGTTGCGTGGCCTGCATGCGCATGTGCAGGCGCCTGGTTTTTTCGTTGACACGCCTGAAGCGGCCGACCTCGGTGTCCTGGCCATGGAAAATCTTGACCACCCGATGGCCGGCGACGGCCTCTTCGGTGACATGCGAAACATTTCCCATGGAATCCTGGATGCGGTGGCTGACCGTGCGAAAGCGCTTGCTGATAACGGTAACCAGCAAGCCGATCATGGGCACCAGCACCAACATGACCAGGGTCAGGCGCAGATTGCTGCTGACCATCACGCTAAGCAACAGGATAACCAGCAGAATATCGCGAAACGCCGATACGATGGATTTGGTTGCGGCGTTGGCGACCTGCTCACTGTTATAGGCCAGTTTGGAGATCAATTGGCCCGAGCTGAAGCGATCGTAAAAGGCCGCAGGTAAAGCCACATATTGCCGGAACAACTCCTGGCGCAAATCAGCGACAACCTTCCGGCCGACCCACTCCATGCCATAGACACCGGCAAAATTGCCGATGATCCTGCCGATGCTTATGGCGGCGATGACCCCCGCCAGCCAGAGTCCGAAAGCAGAATCCTTGCCGACAAATACCCGGTCGATCAACGGCCCCATGAACTTTACAAACGCAGCCTGCATGCCGGCATCGATGCTGACCCCGGCCAAGCCCAGCAGCAACATCGGCCAATAACGCTGGGTGTATGTCCACAACCGCCGGTAGATTGCCAGCGAGGAGGTGGTGGCTAGTGTCCTGTCACGCCTCATATGGCGCTTTCAGAGCCCTGCAGACGCGCCATGCATGTTGCGGTCATTTTGACTGCTCGTCGGAACGGTCCGCTGCAATGGCCAAATTGGTAAAGCCCAGCTGGGCTGCTGCGTCCATGGCGGTTACGACGAAGTGATGTGGCGTCTCGCGGTCGGCACGCAGGATCAAAGGCAGATGGCGCTCCTTACCCGCTGCCTCGGTCAATGCCGCCTTGAGTGTCTGCAGTCGCTGGTCCACCAATTGCCGGTCATTGAGGAACATTCTCCCCTCCGCGTCGATCACCAGTTCCAAACGCGGTGTTTGATCCTGCTCTGCCTCCACCGCGCTGGCTTCGGGCAGATCCACTTTCATTGCCGCCGGCCGCTGAAAAGTGGTGCTGACCATGAAAAAAATAAGCAACAGAAAGACCACGTCGATCAGCGAGGTCAGGTCAACGGTCGGATCTTCCTTGACTCGATGGCGGAGATTCAAGGTTCAACCTCCGGGAACGCGCGAACTGAGTTGCGCTACATGACCCCGTTCAATGGCCTCGATAAGACTGATCGCCTCCACTTCCATCGACACCACGTATTCGTCCACCCGGCCCTTGAAATAGCGGTAGAAAAAGTAGCTGGGAATGGCGACCGTGAGTCCCGCTGCCGTCGTGATCAGTGCCTGCGAAATGCCGCCCGCAAGTTCATTGGCATTGCCCACGCCGTAAACAATAATGGCTGAAAACACCTTGATCATGCCGATCACCGTGCCCAACAGGCCGAGCAGCGGCGAAATACCGGCAATGGTTCCCAGAGTATTCAGGAAGCGCTCCAGTTCATGCACGACGTGCCGGCCCGTGTCTTCGACGGATTCCTTGATGCGGTCCCGGGGGCGGTGCCGGTTGGCCAGCGCCGCGGCCAGAATCCGGCCCAGCGGCGAACTGCTGCGCAGTTGCTCGATATGGCGCTGATCCAGCTCATGCCGGGCAGCCCACTCTTCCACTTGTGCCGCGACATGCACGGGCGTGACCTTGCCGCGGCGTAAGGTCCAGAAACGCTCAGCGATAATGGTAACGGCAAGAATGGAACACAGAATGATCGGCACCATCAGCCAACCGCCAGCGTAGATGAGTTCGAGCACGCTATATCACTCCTTTGAATGCAGGCATCCCGCATGATACATGCGGTGCCCGGCAGAGACCATCATGCGTCATTTTAGACCGAATAAAATGATTTCCGCCGGCGGCGCATCAAGGACAGGATGCTCCTGGCGGCCAGCGCCACGGCGCGGGGCGCGCACGACGAGCACTGGATACCTGAATATCGCCGTTGGCCGATACCAGCAGGCGGACGGCGCCGCAGGCATCGGTCGACCATAACGGAATGCCGGCAGCATGATAACGTTGCACCACTTCACGCCGCGGAAAACCGAAGCGGTTACCCAATCCGGCGGTGGCTATGGCAACCCTGGGCTGCACGGCGCGCAGGAATTCCGGCGTTGAGGACGACTGACTTCCATGGTGGGGCACCAGCAGGATATCAACGCTGCCTGCATGCTGAAGCAGCAGGCGCTGCTCCCCAGCGGCGGCAATATCGCCAGGCAATAAGATCGTCGCGCTGCCGAGCCCGATGGCGAGCACACAGGAACTGTCGTTACCGATATACGGCAGGTACGGTGACGGGTGCAACACCTGAAACACAATTCCGTCCCAATTCCAATGCAGTCTGTCATTGCAGGCTTCGACGCCTGCCGGCATGAATGGCAGACTCGCATAGGCGGCTGCGGCAGGATAGCGCTTGCGCAGGCGTTTGAACCCTCCGGCGTGATCGAGATCGGCATGGCTGATCAGTATGCGATCCGGCCAGTCATGCCCGCTGTGGCGGATGGCCGGCCCGATCACCGAGTCCACCAGATCGAAATCCTTGCCGTTGCCGGGACCACTGTCATACAGCAGCAGGTGTTCGCTTGAACTCACCAGCACGGCGGTGCCCTGCCCGACATCCAGCACATCCATTTGAAGCTGCTGCTCCCGCGGCGGCCGGTTCCCGGCAAACAGCGGCAGCAGCAATACCAGGCCGAGCCAACGGTGCTGCATGCCGCGTGGCAACAGCAGCAACAAGGCACCCAGAGTGGCCAGGACCAATATCCATAAGGAGGGCCGCGCAAGCGCCAGGGACGACACAGGGAGTTGCGCCAGCAGCGTCAGTACTTCGAGCAGGAATCCTGCTGCGCCGCCCGCAGCGGAAAATGCCAGTGCCGACAATACGTGACTTAGCGGCAACAGGACCAAGCCCAAAAATATCAGGGGCACAACGAGCACACTGACGAAAGGTATCGCCAACAGGTTTGCGATCAGACCACAAACACTCGCGGACTGGAACCACCAGGCGCCAAGCGGCAGCAGAACCACCATGATGGCCACCTGCGCCCGCAACATTTGACGCCACCAGGTTTTATCCTTGCCGTTGCCGTTGCCGAACAGCAACAGCAAAACACCGACGGCCGAAAAAGACAGCCAGAATCCGGCACTCAGACCGGCCAGGGGGTCGAACAGCAGTATCCAGGCCAGCGCAGTCAAAACAGCCTGGCCAGGATGGACCGTACGCCGCAGCAGCATGGCCAGGACGCCTACCGCCAGCATTACCAGTGCGCGCACGGTGGAGATGCCGAAACCAGCCAAGGCGGCATACACGAAGGCCAGTGCAAGACTGGTAAGAAGCGTCGCCGGATAAGCCAGTCCCGCACTCCAGCGCAGCGGTACAGCCGACATCAACACGCGCGCGAACCACAGACCACAAAGGGCCGCAAGACCGATATGCAGACCTGAAATGGCCAGAAGGTGGGCCGTGCCCGTCTGCCTGAGCGTGTCGCGTTGCCGTTCCGACAGTCCGCTGCGGTCGGCAATCGCCAGGGCGGCAATGATCGCCCGGTTGCCTCGATTGCTGACCGAGCGATCCAAGTGAGTCCGCACGGCCTGGCGTAGCGCGTTCCAGTAAGCGAGCAACCCCGTGCCGGCCTGCAGACGGTCACCTGCATGGACCACCGCCAGCCCGCCGATTTCTTCCGCGTAAAGCCACTTCTCCCGATCCATGCCCTGGAAATTGATTCGACCCCACGGGGGGTTGAGCTCCAATTCGAGGCGCCATATTTCTCCCGCCAACAGCGTTGGCGGGTCGCGATACCAGTAAGTCAGAAGCACCCGCGGCAAGCGCGCTGCCCCCGGCCTTGCCGTCGGTCTGAAATGAAAGCGGGTGAAGTCCTTATAGACTTGCGGCAATCCTTCGATCCGGCCTTCTACGCTGTGCCTGCTGCCGGTGAGCGCGGGATCGAGCCGGTCCGCGAGGTGCATCTGCAGGCTCAGCGCCGCCCAGCTCAGCCCAACGATCGCGGCAGCAACCCCTAGATCGCGACTGATGATGATATACAACAGCAAACCAAGAACGACCGGCCAAATGCTCCAGCCATAACTGAACAGGCCCTGGGCAATCAGAACACCCACAATCAGGCCAGCGGGCACTGCCCAGCCGGCCCTTCTTGTGGGAGAATTCACCAGTGCCCTGTCACGCATCATATGGCACTCTGAAGGCGTCATATGATGCGTGACAGGGCACTTAACTCATGGAGCGGACCTGACCCAGGTGTAGCTCGAGTTGCCGGTCCATGCGTGCTGCCAGGCGCATATCATGCGTTACCAGCAGCAAACTGGTTTGCAGCTCCCGGTTCAGCTCCAGCAACAGGCTATAGACATTGGCGGCAGTTCGCTCGTCCAGATTGCCCGTGGGTTCATCGCCCAGCACCACCCGCGGCCCGCCCACCAGTGCCCGCGCCACCGCGGCCCGCTGGCGCTCACCGCCAGAGAGTTCACCCGGTTTGTGATCCAGCCGTTGCTCCAGGCCCACGCGGGTGAGTAACTGACTCGCCCGGTCTCGAGCCGAGGCCACGGTTTCACCGCGGATCAGCAACGGCATGGCGACATTTTCAAGCGCGGTGAATTCCGCTAGCAGATGATGAAACTGGTAGACAAAACCCATCGTGCGATTGCGCATCGATCCGCGCACAGCCTCGCTTAGCGACCACAAGGATTGACCCTCGATCAGGACTTCACCGCCATCCGGACGGTCCAGCCCGCCAAGGATATGCAACAGCGTGCTCTTTCCGGCCCCTGAAGCACCCACCACGGCCATGGATTGTCCGGTCGCCAACTGCAGGCTGACGTCAGTGAGGACGACAATTTTCTTGCTGCCCTGGCGGAATGACTTGCTGATATGCCGTGCATCCATGGCCAAGATCTGCGCGCTTTCATTCATAGCGCAAGGCCTCGGCCGGGTTGGTGGCGGACGCACGCCAGGCAGGGTATAGCGTTGAGAGCAGGGACATACCCAGCGACATCAACGCAAACTGCAGCACATCGCCACTGCGCAGCTCCGACGGCAGTTCAGTTATGTAGTAAATGTCAGCGGGAAAAAGACTGAAGCCGAAAATGTGCTCCAGAAAGGGGACAACCGAAGCGATATTCATGGCCAGCAGTATGCCTCCGACCACGCCCATCATGGTGCCGATGACGCCGATCAGGGTGCCCTGGATGATAAACACGCGCATGATCGTGCCGGCCCGGGCGCCCATGGTCTTGAGGATTGCGATATCCGCCTGTTTGTCCGTGACCACCATCACCAACATGGAGATGATGTTGAATGCAGCAACTGCGATGATCAGCGACAGTATCACCCACATCACGGTCTTTTCCGTTCGCACAGCCTGAAACAGATTGCCTCGCTCCTGGGTCCAGTCGCGCACGATATACTGGCCGGACAGTTGGTCGGAAATCTCGCGCGCCACCCGCCATGCCTGATCCATGTCGCGCAACTTGAGTCTGATGCCGCCGACCGTGCCGGCTGGCAGTCGCAGCAAACGCGCCGCATCTTCGATGTGAACCAATGCCAGGCTCGAATCATTCTCGAATTCACCGAATTCAAACGTGCCCACCACGGTAAATCGCCGCATCAATGGTGCGGCGCCAACAGGTGTTGCTCTTAATCGTGGTGCGATGACGGTAACCCGGTCACCCAGTCCCACGCGCAATCGTGACGCCAGCCCGATACCAAGAATGATGCCGTATTCACCCGAGCGCAGATCTGCAAGCCGGCCGGCAAGCATCTTTTGCCCGACCTCGGACACGCGCTGCTCGAGCACGGGATCAATGCCGCGCAATGAAGGCGCCGGACGACTCATTACCCTGGAGCCAGACACCTTCCTCGATATAAGGCGCAGCGCCAAGCACCTCCGCATGCCCTTCGACCTGTTGAATAACGGACCGCCAGTCCGACAAGGCTTCATCGACCGGCTGGATGGTGGCATGGGCAATGGCGCCAAGGATGCGGCTGCGCAATTCCTTCTCGAAACCGTTCATCACGGAAATCACCGTAATCAGGGTGGTAACGCCCAGTGCGATTCCGAGCATCGAAATCAGCGAAATAAAGGAAATGAAGTGGTTACGCCTCTTGGCCCGCAGGTAGCGCAGGCCAATAAAGGCTTCAAGTGGGCGATACATTGCGCGAATTAGATCACAGGCTGCAGGCTATCACCAGCGCCCGATGCCGTGTATTTGTGTAGGGCTTTTGCTTGCAGTGTAGCCTGCATGGCTTACGCGCCAATCCGGTCCAATACCTGGCGTAATGCATCGGGCAGAACCGAATTGCAGCTGACCACCTCACCGCTCAGGGATTCGAAGCTCAGATGATGCGCATGCAGAAACAGGCGATTGAGGCCCCGCGCCTTCCATTTTTTCAGCGCTTGCGCACTGCCGTAACGATCATCGCCGGCCAGTGGCAGCCCGAGATAGGCTGCGTGAACCCGGATCTGATGCGTTCGTCCGGTAAACAATTCGGCTTCCGACATAACTGCAATCGGCAAAGGCCTGCAGCAGGCGGAAGTGGGTCAGCGCCTGTTTGCCGCCGGCGTCTGCTTCCACCAGGTGCTCGTCGCCGAAGTGTTTCTTGAGCAATGGAACGTCGACTGCAACGCGCGCTTCTTTCAAGCGGCCATCGAGCAGGCACAGGTAATGCTTCACGACGGTGCCACTGCGAAACTGCTCTGAAAGGCGCCCCAGCGCCGGACCATTGCGGGCCAGCACCACACAACCACTGGTTTCGCGGTCTATGCGGTGCGCCAATTCAATATACTCACCCGGCCTGGCCTGGCGCACGGCATCGATCAAACCCCATGGCAGATGACTGCCCGAATGCATGGCCATCCCGGAAGGTTTGTCTATCACCAGGTAGTTGGCGTCTTCGTAGAGGATCGCGCACCGGACCTGCTCCATGACTTCCGCGGAGACGGTTACCGGCACGTCTTCGCGGCTGCGAACGGGCGGAATCCGCACTTCGTCCCCGGTGGCCAACTTGCGATCCGGCTTGCATCGTCCGCCATTGATCCTCACCTGACCGGTGCGGATCAGCCGGTAGATTGCAGACTTGGGAACGCCCTTCATTTGCGTGCTCAGAAAGTTGTCCAGACGCTGCCCTGCACGATCTGACGAGACGCAAACGCGCTTCACGTCGCTCTTTTTAATTGACTGGGACTTCAATTGGCAACTCATTGATAGATCGGGAAAAGCCTGCTATATTACACCGCTTCGGACCTCCGTGCTGGATGAAGCTAGAAATATCACCAGTCTTTCCAGTTACTCCGGCCGATGACATCGGCAAGCGTCACTGGACATATACCAGCCCGGTCAGACGGGGCTCCGGTCCCCTCCGTTAACGTATCCGAATAACCCGAGGAACGCCGCCGGACATCCCGGCGCGCTCCATCCGGAAATGGCCCCATAGTTCAAAACGACAGTGGGGCCCAATTGCAGGCATAGTGATATTGAGATTTATGCAACAGCCACGGAGGCTGTTGTAACGGTCCGGCACAAGCAAGACCGCCGGCTAATAACCAAATGAGTAGGCATTCCTGGTGCGGCAGGTATTAGCGGCCGGGAACATGAAACGTGTGAAAACGGGGCTTGTGGCCCTGTGAGGTCCACGTGTTCAGGCCAGGATGCCTGAGGAAAATATAATGCTAAGAATGCTGATTAACGCGACTCAGCCAGAAGAGTTGCGTGTGGCCGTCGCTGACGGCCAGATTTTGATTGATCTGGATATCGAAGTTCCCGCCCTCGAACAAAAGAAATCGAACGTCTACAAAGGGCGTATCACCCGCGTTGAGCCGTCATTGGAAGCCTGTTTCGTCGACTTTGGCTCGGTCCGTCACGGTTTTCTGCCGCTGAAAGAAATTTGCCCGGATTCCTATCAGCCCTCCGCACGCGGCAAGGAAGGTAAGATTTCCATAAAGGAAGCGGTTACCGAAGGCCAGGAAGTGATTGTGCAGGTGGAAAAGGAAGAGCGGGGGAACAAAGGCGCCGCATTGACCACCTATATCTCTCTGGCCGGACGCTACTTGGTGTTGATGCCGACCAACCCAAAGGCCGGCGGTGTATCGCGCCGCATCATTGGAGACGACCGCCAGGACCTGCGTGAGCAGTTACAACACGTCATTACTCCGGATAATGTGGGCATTATCGTGCGCACTGCTGGCGTTGGGCGTGAAGCCGCCGATTTGCAGTGGGACCTGGACTACCTGCTCCAATTATGGGATGCCATCGCAAAGGCTGCAGTTGGAAAAAAGGCGCCCTTTCTGATTTACCAGGAAAGCAATCTCTTCATTCGCGCCTTGCGCGATCATCTGCGCAGCGACATTGGCGAAATCCTGGTGGACGACGAGAAAGTTTTCCAGGATGCGCGCAAGTTTGTCGAAGACGTGATGCCGCACAATGTGCGCAAGGTGAAGCTGTACACAGACGACGTACCGTTGTTCAGCCGCTTCCAGATTGAAAGTCAGATCGAATCCGCATTTGCCCGCACGGTACACTTGCCTTCCGGCGGGTCGCTGGTCATCGATCATACCGAGGCCCTGCTGTCCATCGATATCAATTCCGCCCGTGCAACCAAAGGCTCGGATATCGAGGATACGGCCTACAAGACCAATCTCGAAGCTGCCGATGAGATTGCACGCCAATTGCGGCTGCGCGATCTGGGCGGACTGATTGTCATCGATTTCATCGACATGATGGATCGCAAACATCAGCGGGATGTCGAAGAGCGGCTGAAAGTGGCTCTGGAAATCGATAAGGCGCGAGTTCAAACCGGGCGTATTTCCCGCTTTGGACTGATGGAAATGTCACGGCAGAGATTACGGCCATCCCTGGGCGAATCAAGCCAGGAGACCTGTCCGCGCTGTGATGGCCACGGCACGATTCGCAGCATCGAATCGCTCGCATTGTCCATCCTGCGGTTGCTCGAAGAAGAAGCGATGAAAGAACATACCGGGCAGGTGATCGTTCAGGCGCCTCCCCAGGTCGCCAACTTCCTGCTCAATGAGAAGCGCAAGAGCCTCAGCAGCATCGAGGCAAGGCATTCCGTTCCCGTTCTTATTCTGTCCAATGAATACATGCAGCGGCCCAAATTCGAGATCGAGCGTTTACGCGAAGCCGATGTCGGCGATGACCCCAGTTACACGCATGTACAAAAACCCGCTGAAGAAGTCAGTGCGTTTGAGCAGGCAAAGGCGGCCAAGCCGGCAGCAGGTCCGGCGGTCTCGGCCATCAGCACGACCCGGCCCGCGGTAAATCGCGTCGTAGAAGAAGAAACGGAAAAGAAACCCAGACCCAGCCGCCTTGGCCAGTTCCTCTCTAAATTGTTTGCCGGTCCGGCGGCAAATACCGCAAGTGAAAAGACCAATACCATTGCCAGCAGCGCTCCGGCGGCAAGTGAGAAAAAACCAACGCCGAGTCTTTCCCGGCCTGCTCCGGCCACCGCACAATCCGCGGGAAATGCGGCCGGCACGCGGGCTACTGACAATTCCAACCGCCGACGCCGGAATCCACCACGCAAGGATGCCGCTGGCGCCGCCCAGGACGGGAAAACGGCCAGCAAGAAAGCCCCTGGAAAGAAAGCGGGCAAAAAGAAACGGGTAAGAAAGAGAAGTTCGGCCAAAAAAGCCGCGGACGGCAACACGGCAGTGCAAGGGACGGGTCAGGCACAAGCGGAATCCGGCACCCCGGAGCAGGCAACGGGAAGCGAAACCAAAGCGCCACCGAAAAGCCGAAGACGGCGCTCGCGCTACAAGACCGGTGGCGGGAAAAATCGAGAGGAATCTGGCGCCAACGACAATCCCAACAATCAGGCTGCTCAATCACAGCCGTCAGCTGGTGAACCAGCGGCGGCCGGCACCGGTCGTTCCGCATCCACATCGAATGCTGCGCCGGCAAAAATACCTGACGCCGCGGCGGCAAGTTCCGCCGCAACGGAGACCCGTTCCCCCACCGCGGCCAATTCAACTGCATCTGCAGACAAACAGCCTGCACCAGAACCGGCTGCCGCGCCCGCGAAAAGCGCAGGCAATGAAAACAGGCCTGCGCCGGCCGTCAGCACACCAACGGTCGAGGTCTCGCGTGACCACACCGGCGTCTATACGCTGAAGCCTTCCGCCGATTCCAAACCCGCTGTTCCCCTGGCTACCGAGCGTGCCGCTTCACCTCCAACGCCAGCCTCGGGCAGTGATCGGTAGGTTCTGGCCGCTTAGCACAAAAGCATTCTGGCGGGGCAATTTGCATCGATTGCAGGCCCCGCCGGTTCCCCCTCAGGCCGGTGCCACGATCCCATAGCGCATGGCCATCCGGGTCATGGCGACATCGTTGCGCGTATCGAGTTTTTCGAAAATGCGGTATTTGTAGGTGGCCACGGTTTTCGGACTGAGGTGCATGGTACTGGCGATGTCGGCCAAACGATGGCCATCTGCCAGCATCAACATGACCTCCATCTCCCGTGCGGACAACTCGTCGAATGGCGAGGTGCTGGTGCCAGGCAACATTCCCAACGCCATGCTTTGTGCCACCGTGGAGCCGATGTGGCGGCCGCCGCTTGCAACCGTGCGGATGGCCTGGACGAGTTCTGTCACCGGGCAGCCCTTGGTCAGGTAACCGGAAGCCCCCGCTTCCATCAGGCGTTCCGGATACGGCGCGGTCTCATGCACCGAGAGTATCAGCACGGCCAGCGCGGGCCGCGCCTGCTTCAAACGCGTTGTGGTTTCCAGCCCGGAGAGACCCGGCATGCAAATATCCAGAAGTACGACATCGGGCCACAATTCCCGGTTGAGCCGGATTGCGGTTTCCCCATTTCCCGCCTCACCGACGATTTCGATGGATGGATAGTCGGCCAATATCTGGCGCAGGCCGACACGAACGAGCTCGTGATCGTCCACGATTAACAAACGGATCATTGAAATTCCCCCTCATGAATAATACCCCTTGAACGATGACCCGGATTTACTATAAGGCCGTTTGAATAACGAGTCGAGGGGACGCGGGTCCTGAGAGCTAAATTCCTACAGGACCGCGCCGGACTCGCTGTTCGTAAGCGCCCCGTTTACCGGGTCATTGACGCGGCATCAAGGCCACGAAAAAAGCGCTAACTCAAGGCTTCGATCGCGTGAATTTTCAGCTCGAACGGGCCGGGCTGCCGGTCGGCAATCATGAACCCCAATAAATGGATGTCTGCCGCATTCAATGGGCCGGCAGGATCCACCAGCCGGCCACGAATGACGGGCTCGAAATTCGACAGCGCCAGCTCAATATGCTGAACGGAACCATCGGTACTGAATGCGGCACGCCAGGCTACGCCATCAGATGATTCGTCAGAGCGCAAACGGAACTGGTAGCGCCTGCCGTCTCCGCGAACCGTCAAACGAAAGGCCGTCACGTTGGCGAAGCCGTCGCCAACACAGCAACGTATGGAAGCGAAGCCGCCATTGTTTTCCAAAGACAGCTGCCCGCGGAAAATCAGACGCCGCTCGAGTGGGCATACTTCGCTGCTCGAGGCGCCACCCATTACGGTATCGTTGATCACGCGCCAGTTCATCGCATCGAGCCCAAGCCGCATCATTCATCCCTCACATGTTGCGGGAGTCATAGGCCCAATGCAGCAGCGCCTGCCTTTGCCGCGGGCGGCACAGCAGATCGCCACAGACGCAATTGCGTTTGAGCTGACTGATATGGCGCCGCATATTGCGCCAGCGGCGGATTTGCCGCTCATCGTCCGCATGGCGGCGACCCATATAGTATCGGCAATACCATTGAAACCATCCGCGCGGGTCATCGGCATGGATCCAGCCCTTCTCGCGCCAATAGGAAAGCGGCTTTGATGCATCCACCGCGAAAAAGTTGAGCCGCCGATCGCGCTTTGCCGGGCTCAGTTTGGCTGTCTCGAACCAGTCGCGCGGGAATTCATCACGGCAATCCGTCATGTACTTTCCGCCGAATACACCCAGGCGCAGCATTTCACCCGGGCTCAGTTCGGGTTGAAATGCGACGGCAAAATTCTTGCCCATGGGTTCGGTGCGCTGGTAACTATAGCCCTGTTGCATCAGGTCAATGACGACTACCTTTTTACTCATTGGACTTTGTCAGTCAGCGGCGCCGGGAATCCGGGTTGGAAGAATAACAGTTGAAAGCACTTCGCGCTGATAACATATTAAAATCCAACGCGCCGATAAATAAGCAGTTCGTGTTATCGGCTCCACGATCGCGCCATTCAAGCAGGGGCTGAACTTTGAAAAAGGTCATTAAGGTAATGGATACGTCCTTCCGTGATGGATTTCAATCCATTTATGGCGCTCGTGTACTGACAAAAGACTTCATGCCGGCCGTTGAAGCCAGCGTGGAAGCAGGAATAACGCATTTCGAAGCTGGTGGCGGTGCCCGTTTCCAGAGCCTGTTCTTCTATTGCAACGAATCCGCTTTCGACATGATGGATACGTTCCGTGTAAAGGCTGGCCCGGATGCCAATCTGCAAACGCTGGCCAGGGGCATCAATGTCGTTGCACTCAGCCAGCAGCCCCGGGACATTATCGATTTGCATGCCAAAATGTTCAAAAAGCACGGCATGACGACCATCAGGAACTTCGATGCCCTGAATGACATCCGCAATCTCGAATACTCGGCGCAATGTATCAAGCAGCATGGCCTGAAGCACGAACTCGCAATCACCATTATGGATCTGCCTCCGGGCTGCGAGGGCGCACACACTCCTGAGTTCTATCTGGACCGCCTGCGCACCGTCTTGAAACGGGAAGTGCCTTTCGATTCCATCTGCTTCAAGGATTCCAGCGGCACCGCCAATCCCCGCAAAGTGTTTGAAACGGTCAAAGGCGCGCGCAAGATCCTGCCAGAGGACACCCACATCCAGTTGCATTCCCATGATACGGTGGGTTGCGGTATTTCCCAGTACCTGGCAGGTATCGAAGCCGGCGCTGACGGCGTCGACCTGGCCAAGAGCCCGGTGTCAGGCGGCACTTCGCAACCGGACATCATCAGCATGTGGCATGCCCTGAAAGGAAGCGACTACACGCTCGATCTCGACCACGAAAAAATACTGGCAGCCTGCGAGGTGTTCGAGGACTGCATGAAAGACTACTTCGTGCCGCCGGAGGCCAGGCAGGTATCCCCGATCGTTGCGATTGCGCCCATGCCTGGCGGCGCGTTGACGGCCAACACCATGATGATGCGGGATATCAACACCCTGCACCTGTTCCCGAAAGTCATCCGGGAGATGACCGAAGTCGTCAGGAAGGGCGGCTTTGGTACATCGGTCACCCCGGTTTCCCAGTTCTATTTTCAGCAAGCCTATGTCAATGCCGCCGTGGGCCGCTGGAAACGCATCACGCCGGACTACGGTGACATGGTGCTGGGCTATTTCGGACAAACGCCGGTCACGCCCGATCAAGAAGTGATCAAACTGGCGGAAAAGCAGCGTAAGAAACCCCTGTTCACCGGCAATCCTCTCGACCTGACAGAACCGGGCATACCCAAGGCAACTGCGATACTTGAAGAAAACGGTTTGCCTGTAACGGATGAAAACATTTTCATCATCGCCAGTTGTGAAGATAAAGGCCTCACATTTCTACTGGGTGAAGCGACCGTCAATGTGCGCAAGAACGTGACGGACAACAGCAAGGCTGAAGCAAGCTAGAATGGCGGACCAGAGGCTGGCCAAGCAGTCCTCATTTCGCTCAACGATCACATAAGCCTTGAGCACTTTCCGTAACGACTGGTGTGCGCAGGCTGCCCATCAAAGCCGCGGGCGCCAGCCGGAGAATCGGTCGCAAGAATCGTTATTCTTCCGAACCATCCTGACGATTTCTCCTCCAGACACCAAGCAGCATGAATCCGATAGAAATTCCGTAGAGCAGACCCGTGATGCCGTCGGTCAATTGATCGGATAGCTGAGGGCCTGGATGCAGAAACCACTTTGAGAGGCTGGCAAGACCCAGGAAGATAAAGCCGATCTGGATCTGACGATCGTGTTTACAGGTAGTTTTTCGCAAAGTCATGATTCGTTGAGCTCCTTTAAGTCAGTCCTTGAAACCGGACCAGAGCATTACCGCCAGCTTGACCGTGACTGCGGTCACGCCAACAGCGAGCAGGTCCCAGCTGCAGATGTGGTCGACGTAGTATCGCCAGGCGAACAGGCAGATGGCCAGTACGGCCGCTGCCGTTCCCCCGATACTCGTCGCTCTCTGGCGATGGGCCAGAAAACGCTCATCGACCAGTCGATTCAGTAAATTCATCTGTTCACCTCCAACTCGAAAATATCGTCCGTGGAACAGTCAAAAACGCGGGCAAAAACGAGTGCCAGGGCCAGGCTCGGCACGTAACGATTGCGCTCTATGGAATTGATGCTCTGACGCGATACACCCACCACCGCCGCAAGCTGTTGCTGGGTCCAGCCCCTCTCCGTCCGTAGTTCCTTCACCTTGTTGCGAATTTTTCCCGCCATGGAAAGCAAACTTTACATTGAAAAGCAGACTTTACATCAACATTAAGCTGCTTTCAAAATTGAAATGCATGAGCAAAACAAGAACAAAACCAAGGACGAAAACCAAGGACACCCATCTCAAAGACACCCATTTCCGAACAAAAAACCAAGGACACCCATTTCTCAAATCCAGGCATTTCACAGCTAGCCCGATCAACCGTGCCTCAGGGTTTCAATATCCACGTGCAGATAACGGTTCTGGCAGCTAAGCCAAATGGCGGGATGTCGAAGTGTCTACCAATGCGACAGGCAACGTGGTTTGTGCCTGTAGATCCGCTGGATTGAAGTATTGATTGCTAAGTGAAGTCTAACCGGGCTCTGGACAAAGCCTCCGCCCCAGGCTGACTCCTTTGATGAATTTCAAGCCGACGGAATGCGCCAGCAGCCGCAACCGGTCTATCGGCCCCAGTGCTGAATACCACCGTTCGGGCTTACGGCGAATGTAGTCAAGCAAAGCGCCTGGCTGCATTCCAATTCGTCTCAGAATGGGCGGTGTGCCAGCGGGAATAAAGCCTTTCTTGCCGGCCACAACCGCTCGTCCCGCCCAGTCTACCAATTGCACGTAGTCCTTGAGGCCAAAGGGAATACCCTCGGAATCCTCGGCATTTCCGCTGAAACGCCGAAGCGTGGTGCGGTCTGGATGATCGAGCCGTTCCTTGATGGAGGTGTAGTCGCAACGCTCCGGCGTTTTTGCCATTCCGGCGCGAATGGGATTGAGATCGACATAGGCCATGCACGCCAACAGGGCACGTTCGTCCAGCAGGGCCTGGGAGCGAAAGCGGCCTTCCCAAAATCGCCCGGTACAGCGATCTTCCCGATTGGCCATACGAGCGATGGATTCGTTCAGGCAGCGCATGAACCAGGAAAGATCATGCAGGCGTTCACGCCAGGTATTGATGTATTTCCCCATCGCATCCTGTTCCGCCGCGCTCAACAGATCTCCATCCAGGAATCTCTGCGCCAGGTCAGGCCCGGCGAACAGCTCCAACCAGCGCTCGACGACTTCGCGATGGGACCAGCACTGTGCGCGTTCACAATCCACCCGAACGACGATGTGGTAGTGATTGCTCATCACCGCGTAAGCGCACAAATCAATGGCAAATATGCTGCTCAAGGTCTTCATGCGTTCAACCACCCAGCCGCGCCGGTGCGAGAAATCGAAACCGGAGAGTGGATCAATACCGCACAAGAAGGCGCGGCGCACACAGCGGCTGACGCAGTGATAGTAGGGCGTATCGGAAAGCGATACCAGGCGTTTACGCGGTTGTGGCATGTACGTAGCGTGCGTGCGGCAGAAGAAGACGGCCATCGGTGATTGGCGTTTTGACGTGTAAGAAATCTGCTGGGATATGGGTGTCCTGTCGGGTTCTGTCGGCTGTCGGGTTTGGGATTTGGGTGTCCTGTCGGGTTGTCCTGTCGGGTTGTCCTGTCGGATTGTGGGTGTCAAGAATTCTTCGTCGGATTGTGGGTGTCAAGAATTCTTCCAAGTCTCGTGCGATGTCGATTCTGTGTCAAGAATTCTTCTCCAAGAATTCTTCTCGGAACACCTCGCGGGGATGGATATTTTTCAGCTTGGTCCTATTTTCTAACCTCATACAATGGTAATCGACGATCTCCACCTGGAATGGCTGCGCGGTGGTTTGCCTGAAAGCGACGCACTCAACTCACTGCAGATGGCGGTTATACTCGCTTGCAACCGGGCCGGCGCGCCCGTCCAGACAACTTGGGAAAGCAACAGTGAGCGAAAATCCGAGAGTTCCGTTCTGGTTGCGGGGGGCCATATCAGAATTTTGCAAAATCGCGCCGTTCGGAGTTTGCGGACGTGCGGGTTATCGCCTCATCGCGAGCCATTGTGCCCGACGGTTGCCCTCATCTGCTGGTACCCAAGCCGTGTTCTTGCGAGGAAAAGATCCCGCAGCCAGCAATCCGGGCATATCGGATCTGGATTTCTGGCTTTTCTGTCCGGAATCGGAACTCGGTACCGAGCGGGTGCTGCAGGAAATTCGCGCCCGCTATCGGAGGCTCAGAACTTATTGTGTGTTGCCGGGTAAGCTAGAAGTGACCAGCCATGCCACCTGGGAGCGTTTCCGCGGGGTTGCACCCGCGGCGTTCCTTGAAGATTTGCCGCTGCGCCGCTTAACTGCTTGCGGATGGGAGCCCGAGTCCATCTGCCCCGCGCAGCCGGTCAGACCTTTAAGCCGCTTCAACCTCGGGATGTATAATTTCTTTCAGGCACTTTCCTATTTTCCCGAAGCGGTCAGGGGAAAAAGCCGACACTACCATTTTGCCGTTTTTGCAAAATTCCTGAACAAAGCCATGGCTTGTGCCCAACACCAACCGTCGGGCCGGGATGGCCCACAAGACAAAGCTGAACTCCTGGCCGAAACGTTTTTGGCTTTACATCGTGTTGCCATGGATGGGCTTGGAGAAGAGACAATGAATGTCCCGGTGGAAGCCTCCGTTCGTTCAGTAGCTGCGGACCAATACCACGCAACCGCGGGGTCGGAGCCCGACCGTCTCAACAACCTGCTGCAGCAGCAGGGATTTTCCGTGAAGCGGGCATCTCCTCCCAGACTTTTGCTCTGGGATCTGCCGGAGCCGGAGCGGGACACCACCGAGCGATTGTTCGCCGTCCTGGTCGAGTATCTGACCACCATGGCAGACAACAGGACAACGGCGGTCCCGCGTAAACCGCCCGACGCCATTGTGACATTACCCATGTATCAGTGTTTGTGGCGAGGATCTCGTCTGGGGCCGATGCTGGAGAATCTGGCCTCGATCCCGAGTGAATGCGCGCCCAGACACGGATGCGAAGGATCCTTTAAGACGGCGGTTTTCCTATATTTCGTGGATCGTCTGGTAACCCGCGCGAACCATGGTTTGGGTGTAATTGTTTCCTATCCGGCTACCACCTTCGCCAAGCCATTGTTGTATTTTTGCATGGAGCTTCTTGTGGTGCACACGCGCCATATTACCAACGATCTGGAATTGCTCTGTGAGCTCTCGCGTGCGCAGCTTCCTTTCACCGTTAACTGGCTTCAGCGCATGCATGCGCTCAAGTTTCCTTCAAGTTATGCCGGCTGGATCGAAGCCTTTGTTCAGGTGAGGTCAGAATCGCTGCCGCTGCTGGCCGATCTCGCTGATTGCGGATATGGGCGATTGTAGCTCAGGCAGCCCTGTTCCCTGGCACGGGTTCTGGGTCGACGCATTCCAACCGGGATTCAAGACACCTGCAGAATGCGACCGCTTGATCGGTCATCTCGCTGCCAGCGGCGCACGTGCGATGTTCGTCCAGCTGCGAAAACGCGGTGACGCCTATTTCAGGAAATGCCTCGAACCGTTTACCGAGGATGCCGCGGTAGCCGAACATTTCGATCCGCTTGAGTATCTGCTGAAGCAGGCGCATGAGTATCGAATTGAGGTTCACGCTTGGCTGAGCGTGCTGCCGGTGTGGAGGACCGAAGATCCGTTGCCGAAACACGCGGACCATTTGCTCTATCGCCACGGCCTTGAAGCGACAGGGGAAGACCATTGGTTGAGTTGTAACGAACGTGGAGCATGCGGGTCACCTGCGGGATATTTTCTCGATCCCGGACATCCGCAAGTGCCTGACTACCTCGTTAACGTGGTGACCGAACTGTTGCGGCACTATCCCGTGGACGGCATCCATCTCGACCAGATCCGATACGCCTCCCAAAACAATCATCCGACGGAAGGTTTCGGTGTGGGCTACAACCCGGCGAGTGTTGCGAGGTTTAACCAACGTTACGAGCGCTCAGGCTTGCCCCACCGGAACGATGCTCTTTGGAGTACTTGGCGTCAGGAGCAAGTGACCGCTCTGGTCAGGCGCTTGAGCACTGCGATCAAGCAGCTCAAGCCCCAAGTCTGTCTGTCCGCCGCGCTGGTCGCGTGGGGCGATGCACCGCGGGATGCAGGGCAGTGGAACCAATCGATGGCGCAATGCAAGGTATTCCAGAACTGGCTGGCATGGATGCGTGAGGGCCTGATCGACCTGGCGATGCCGATGAACTATTTCCAAAACACTTCTTCCGTCCAACGGGCCTACTTTCAGCACTGGCTCCAGTTCCAGTTAGAATATTGCGTGAACACCCGACTGGCATTTGGCCTGGGCGCGTTCGTCAATGACGCCTGCGGATTGGAGCAACAGCTGGGGCAGATAGGGACCATGGATACAGCGCAGCGTGAGCACGGGGTCGCTTTCTTCAGCTACGCTTCCCTTTTCAACCAGAATCCGGCCGGCAAAGTCAGCTGGAGCGAACTGGTTGAAATCCTGCGTGCGGTTGGCCCCAGGCAGTAGAATCATCCTTTCTTATAAGGAGATGCATGCGGCGAAGCGTAACCGGCACCAGGTCGGGCAGCGTATGGAGATGCCAGTCCGGGCTAACCAGCGCCACTTCTTCCAGCGCGGTCGGGGAACTGATATCCATCCCGGCCTGCGAAAGGCTACCGAAATCAAAATGCTCTTCGAGCAGCCGGCGCAGCAGAACTTGTTGCCGGGAAATGCGCACCAGGTCGCTGCTGGCATCGTACCCACCTTCTAGCGGGATCCGGGCGCCCAGCCACTGGTGGAAGCGCTCTCCTGTCAATAACTCCGAGGGCGGCTCAAATCGGACAATTTTTTGCCCATCCTCTATGGGCTGCTGCGGCGTCAGGGGATAATAAAATGCCTGCGGCTCCGCGACCGGTACGGTGATTCGATAGTTGGCAAAGGCCTTTTCGACTACGCTGCGTAACACGCATATGCTATTCTCGGCCGGTATGTCGTACTCGTGTAAGGCGGATTGAAGCAGTGCGTGCCCGCCTCTCTTGAACGCGATATTGATTCGATTGTCCAGACTCTTGAAATGCAGGTCTCGCGGCACCCACAATACTTCGCGGGCGTCTGGATTGACCACGACCAGGATATCCGTGCGGTGATTCCAGCCTTCCCGATCCATGATTCCAATAGCTGTTGCCATTCCGGTGCTCCCTGCCTACTGACATATGATACTCTCGATGCAGAGCTGCCTTCACTGCCTTGTGATCGACGGCTAGTTGCAATTGGACACTGAAGCGCGCTATTCATTAGTGGTCCTGACCCGGAACCGACCCGGTCCACTCAAGCGCTGTCTGGCATCCATTGAGCGCCTAAGGTCGGATCATATTCCCTTCGAAGTCATCGTGGTTGACGATGGTTCCGACCCTCCGGTGGGTGTGGCGGAAGGCGATTTCCAGTCACTCAAAATCCATACCGTGCACCTTGAACACAGTGGTGTGGCAGCCGCGAGAAATGCCGGAATAAAGGAATCAGCGGGTGACTTCGTTGGGTTTATCGCCGATGACTACGTCTTGCCTGAGGGTTTTCTCATGGATATCAACCGGTTCTTCCATGAGTACCCCGCGGCGCAGGTCATCTCGCATAACATCGATCCAAGAGGGCCATTGCTATTCAGACCTGTTCAACAGCTATACTTTGAGTTATCCATCGGTCAGGCAGTGCCGCCGCAGCAGGCGGATTGCGATCTGATATACAGCTTCACTCTGCCTGCATCTCGGGCCGCGATGTTCCGGCGGGAAGTATTCGAAAAAGTCGGGGTATTCGACGAAAGCCTGAGGGTTGGAGAGGATGGTGAATTCGGCAAGCGCATGGCACTTGCCGGCATCCCCATATACCTGTTTCGTCACAAGCGCGTGTCGCATTTCGACGCCCGAACCTCGGCCGATTATTTCCGTCAGCGACTGCGATATGGCCGCAGTTTCATACGTTCTGGCGTTTCCGGCATTTCGCACGAGTCATTGCCGCGCAGGAAACTCATTGCCATGATGGCGGGGATGCTGCTACAGAAACTGCGGCAGTGGTGGCGGGTCTCGACGCTGCTGGGCTTGCGTTTCCGTTATCTTGCGCTATCGCCGTTCCTGTTCCTGTTCTTGTGTTTTTTCTACTTTGGCGCCTATGCCGAATGTCGCGCACTCAGTAAAGCGGACATCGCCGCATCCAAGACCGGTAATCCTGCGTGCCACTGACTTTCCATATTCAGCACCATCGCTTGGGAGTGCCCCTGCTGGTACCGGTTCGGCTGCGGAGCCGAATGGGTCCGCGGCGCGGTTTGAGCAGCACACAGTGGTAGCTCAGGTAGAGCCCTGGATCCGGATTGGCATCGTCCTGCCCGAAGATGGGAAGCGCAGTATGAGGTTTGTACTTCCCGCTGGAGATGTTTTCCTTTTGTTGTCTGCGGGCGGGCGCGGGACTTACGAGACCAACCTGGGTCTGGCAGGCTGCGTGACGATTGACTGTAATGCGGCGCCTGAACGGCGCATGATTTTGGAGCTGGGTGTCGATCGAGCCGATGGGAATGCACCTGAGCGGCTGGTCGGAGAATTCTTCAGCATCGTGCCGCAAAAACGGCAGGAACTGAAAGCCGGGGTCGGAATACAGCTGCGAGAGTTGATCGCGGGACGGTCATTCCATTGGGAAAAAGAAATCGATCAAACGTTGCCTGGCGCCATTCACTTTTATCGATCGGGGGCCAGCCTCGTGGTGGTAGACGAACTACCGCTCGAGTTTTACCTGGCCGGTGTCGTGACAGCTGAAATGGCTGGCGAAAGCCCCAAGCAATTTGCCAAAGCTCAGGCCATCGTCGCCCGGTCCTGGTGCCTTGCCAATGCTCCGGGCAAGCACGGGGAATTGTTTACGCATTGCAACGATGACTGCTGCCAGCGCTTTCAAGGAACGGCAGGGCTTACTGAAACCGCCCTTGCCGCGGTCGCTGAAACCCGTGCCACGGTTCTGATCGACGGGAGCGGTAAAATTCCAAACGCCAATTACGCCAAGTGCTGCGGCGGGATCATGGCGGATGCCAAGGCCATCTGGACTGCGGCCGGGGAAACCTCCCGCCCGGCCGGCAATGGTGCGGTAATCCGGAACACCGACAGGGTGACGAACTGCGCCGGAAACGTGGAGGACGCAGTCAAACATGACAGAACGGATGCACCTCCCGATTCTGCGGCTTCCGATTTTTTCCCGATTACCGAGCGAAATGCGCGAGAGTGGCTGACTGGAGCATGGTTGAAAACTGCGAATATTTTTTGCAGCCCAGCCGTCGTCCCGGAAGCCGAAATGCTGAAGTACCTGGGAAGAGCGGACGAAGCGGGCTCCTATTTCCGGTGGAATATCGTGGTGGCGCAGGAAACCCTCGCACACCTGTTGCGTACCCGTGCAGGGATAGAAGGATTGCGCAGTGTCACCGGATTGGAGCCCGTCGAACGGGAATCCTCGGGCAGAATCACGGTCCTCGATGTGGTTTATGTCAGCACTCGGGGTGAATCGATGACTCACCGGCTAGTTGGGGAGTCCTCGATCCGGAGGGCATTGTCCTCCACATTTCTCTTCAGCAGCGCTTTCATGGTGGACGTCGACCGCGAACTCGACGGTCGTATTGCTGCGTTTCGATTGCGGGGTGGCGGCTGGGGCCATGGCGTGGGCATGTGTCAAATCGGCGCGTTGGGAATGGCTTTGAAAGGGTATGGATACGAAGACATTCTGCATCACTACTATCCGCACGCCGCTTTGACGCAGCTATCCTGGCATGCCTCGCCGTCGAGAGTTCCAGCTCCGTTGATCTAGATGGGCCGGGCATATTCTTCGGGGCACATTTCCATCAACGTCGCGGTAATCCGATTGGAGCGGAGTACGTGAAGTAAAGCAGCCTGGTCGAAGGACTGAGGGGGTGTCAGCATGTAAGGGGATACGAGTGACCAGCGCAATGCTTCATGCTCGGCTTTGCTCGCATCCGGCAGAAACCCTCTGAAGGGATATGCCTGCACGTCTTCAGGTACGCGGCCGGGCCCCGCTTCACGGGAAAAATGGAGCGCGGCCAACGCCACAATATGAAGAACAAAATACACCTGCATCACCCATGACAGCTGCGACATGCTGATGCTGTCCACGGAACGAAATGGGTGGAGGTCTTTGAGTACGTAGCGACCATCGGGCTTGGCCATGTACCAGCAATGACCCACCAGCTTGTGATTGACCGCGAGCTGAGTCAGCAAAAGCCCCATACTGATCTTGGCCGCCAGATATTCTTCTATTGAGAATTTCGGCACGACCACGGTTTCCCAGGTCCGGCCCACCTCGAACAGGGAGAACCAGGAGGTCAGGCCGTCTTTTCTGATGCATCCGTAGCCGATGCATGGCACTACTTCGAACCCCAGGCTCTGCAACATCTTGCTCATGCGATACTCAACCGCAACCTGCTGAAATGATGCACCACCGCGGTAGGCGTTGTCGTGTCCGGACGCGATGTCTTCCATCATTCGGCCATCGAAGTCAAAGACCGGAGCTCTCAAACGGGAATTCCAGAGGGTGCCAAACTGGATGCTTCCGCCAGCATAACCCGCGCCTTTGATCTTCAGCCAGAAGGCTTCCTTGTCCGGGTGTGTGGTGCGGATGGAACGCGTGCCGTCGCAGACGTACTCAGAGATTTTTCCGTGGAACCACTCCTTGACAGTCGTCGCAATGGTTTCGCTGGCGTGCTCTATGAAAATATCTGCAAATTCGGTAGCCACAGCGATAACTGGCGTCAGAGTAAAAAATCAGAGGATTGCGAGGGGATACACCCGGCATTGTAACGCAAACCTTCCCCGCACGCTGCGCTCGCGCTGAGCGCTTTTCGAATGGGTCCCGCGGACCTCACGACTCCTTTATAGTGGGCAGTCAATCCCTTTGCGCTGCCTCCTCACGACGCTGCCTCCTCACGACGCAGCTGGCTATTGATCGGTCAATCCGACACACTTCCGCAATGCAGTTTGGTAACATCAGGAGGGATAATCGAATGAGATTTCGCACGCCGTATTTGCTGTTTCTCGGCGATGCTCCGGACGATCTTGCGGCGAAGACGGCGATGGGTATCAAGGACTGGCGCCCGGAATGGTGCGCCGGCCAGTTGCGCCTGCCAGGCTGCAAAGCCGATCTCGGCCTGCCAGAGGTGACCGTCGCTGGAGGAGGTTATCGCGGCCGGTTTGTGGGCAGCTCGTAATGTCAATCCCGACGTCAGGGTGGTCGGTGTTTCAATTAATACCAAAAGCTTCGATCAGGCGGCGGCGCTCAAACTGCTTCAGGAAACCGGAGAACGTCTTGGTCTACCCTGCGTCGATGCGGTCAGGACCGGCGTCGCACGGATCGTCGACATGCTCGACTGATCTTGGCCGCGGAACTCACGATCCATGCCGAAAGCTGGCCGCTGGCACCGCCAGAATTTCGAAGGTGCCTCAAGGATATCCTGGCGTGTAAAAGGGGCAGTGGATACTGGACTTGGAAACCTTTAATAATACAAAAATTTCCAAATCTTCTTGCCGATGATGATGTGCTTGTCTACGCGGATGCAGGATGTTTCGTCAATCGCAAAATTACTCGCTGGGAACATGAAACGGTACTCGAGAAAGCCCAAGCCCGCTTGGAGCGTAACCCAGATGCGATGCGCAACGTGTTGCCCTACAACATGAAGCGAATTGACTTAAAGTGGATTCGAGAAAATGCCTGTAAAGTGGCGGAGGGGGTGGGATTTGAACCCACGAAGGGCTTTCACCCTTGCCGGTTTTCAAGACCGGTGCATTCAACCGCTCTGCCACCCCTCCGAAAATCGCTGCTGACCTCTTCTACACGGCGAATTGCAGAACCGCGGGCCAGGTGGCCCGCATTCATGGCATCGCCGAGGCGCGCCAGAATACCGCAAAAGCACCCATTCCTCCAGCCCTTACCTATTGCACATGAACGTTTGGCGCCTTTGCCCCAGAATGGCTGAACTTGAAGCAATCACGGTTGTCTCCATATTATCGTTACCCGTAGATTGATTCGGGTAAAATGAACGATTAACAGATGTATTACAGGAGCTAGATATTTCGATGACAAACCAGGTATATAACGTCGCTTCGACCACCCGCTCGCCCGCCCTTGCGGTTAACCGCGTATTGCGCAATACATATGCTTTGTTGGCTCTGCTGTTCGTGGCGGGGGCCGGCACGGCTTATGTCGCCCAGGCCATGCATTGGCGCATCGGCTTCTGGCCTTTTATGATCGGCATTTTTGCGTTTTCATTTGCGCTCGGCCGCACCCGCAACAGCGCCTGGGGCCTGGTGGTCGCGTTTGCATTTTCCGCGTTTCTTGGAATTGTAACCGGCGCCAACGTCGATGCCATGCTGTATCGCTACGGTAATGGCGGCGAACTGGTTGCTGCTTCGTTTGGTCTGACGGCCGGGCTGTTTTTCGCGCTGTCCGCGTATGCCATGACGACCAAACGTGATTTCAGCGCCTGGTTCGCTTTCCTCGGCGTCGGCACGCTGGCCATTGTCGGCGCCTTCGTGCTGAATCACTTTATCGCCATACCCGCCCTGGCACTGGCCATCTCCACCATGGCCATCCTGCTTTCCTGTGGCTGGATCATCTGGCAAACGCAAATGATCGTGCGTAACGGCGAAACCAATTACATTCTGGCGGCGACCGGATTGCTGGCGGATATATTTGTACTGTTCAACAACCTGATGGCTTTGCTGGGATTTGGTTTCGGCAACGATTGATTCTTTCCGGAAAGTTCGCAAAAGGCCCGCAACAGCGGGCCTTTTTTTGATTGTTTGTAGGCCGCGAATCAGGCCGGGATGCGATCGAGCCCGCCCATGTACGGTTGCAGCACCGCGGGAATCCGGATCGAGCCGTCCCTTTGCTGATGATTTTCCATAACCGCAATCAGGGTCCGGCCCACCGCCAGCCCCGATCCATTCAAGGTATGAACCAGTTCCGGTTTTCCGGTCGCCGGGTTGCGGAAGCGCGCCAGCATGCGCCGCGCCTGGAAATCGGTACACACGCTGCAGGATGATATCTCGCGGTAGGCCCCCTGCCCCGGCAGCCAAACTTCCAGATCGTGGGTCTTGGCCGCGGCGAAGCCCATGTCACCGCTGCACAACAGCATCACGCGATACGGTAATTCCAGCCGCTGCAGGATAACTTCGGCATGTCCGGTCAGCTCATCCAAAGCCGCTGATGAGGTTTCCGGGTGCACGATTTGCACCAGTTCGACTTTTTCGAATTGGTGTTGCCGGATCATGCCGCGGGTGTCGCGCCCGTAGGAGCCGGCTTCGCGGCGAAAACAAGGGGTTTGCGACGTCAGCCGCAACGGCAGCTTGTCCGCGTCCAGTATCTGGCCGGCAACCAGATTGGTCATCGGCACCTCCGCAGTGGGTATCAGATATCTGGGTGTCTCGTCCGTGGTGGCGAAGGCATCTTCAGCAAATTTGGGTAGCTGCCCGGTTCCCGTCATCGTTTCCGCGTTGACCAGGTAGGGCAAGTACACTTCGGTGTAGCCATGTTCCTGGGTATGCACATCCAACATGAACTGGGCCAGCGCGCGGTGCAGACGCGACAGGGCGCCCTTGAGCACGGTAAAGCGCGCACCGGCAAGTTTGGCAGCGGACTCTGCATCCATCAGCCCGTTGCCCTCACCCAGCGCAACATGGTCACGTGGCTCGAAATCGAATGCTTTGGGTTCACCCCAACGGCGCAATTCCTGGTTGTCCTTCTCGTCGCGCCCAGCAGGAACAACGCTCAAGGCCAGATTCGGCATCTCCATCGCCCAGGCCAGCTGCTGCTCCCTGGTTTGCGCAAATTCAGTTTCAGCACGCGCCAGTTCCTCACCCAGGCTATTGGCGTGGTTCAGCAGTGGCTGGATGTTTTCACCGCGTGATTTGGCCAGGCCGATTTCTTTTGCACCCTGATTTTTGCGGTTTTGCAATTCCTGCATGTTGATCTGCAATTCCTTGCGGCGCTGTTCCAGTTGGAGCCAGGACGCGACGTCAAGTTCATAGCCGCGCGGCCGCAAGGCTTGCGCCACGCCTTCAGGGTCCGTTCTCAGTCTTTGCGGATCGAGCATGATTCACATCCAATGACATCCACGCCTTCCGGCGGTGTGAAAGAAAACAACTTCGGGTCCAAAACCGGGTTGCGCTGCGGCTCGCTGAAATGCACCTCGGTGCGCATGCCGAAGGCATCCTCCATCGTCATCAGCTGCAACTCATCGTGCTGCAGCCCAAGCAGCACGCGATCAAACTCCGATTCCTTGTTAACCGGGCGAAGTTCCAGCAGCAGCATACCACCCATGTCGCCGGCCTCACGCACTTCGAATTGCTGGTCAAGCTTGTCGATATCCGTCAACAGGCTGAGCGGCGAATCAGCAGCGTAATCCGATTGCGGCTTGACCGTAACCTGCTCCAGCACCTTGTCATAAATCCAGATACGCTCGCCATCCGCCACCACCAGTTCAGGGAAGTCGCCGCCGTATTCCCAGCGGATGAAGTCTGGCTCGCTCAGCCAGACCTGGCCCGCACTCTGGTCCTGTACCTGGCCATCGGTTGCCAATACGCGTTGTTCGAAATGGGCACTAAAGGATTGCAGGCCGTGGGCAAAGTGAGCCAACTGCTCGCGCGCCGGCGCTTGCGCCATCAAGTCACCGCAGCAGCAGACAGCGAGGGCACATAAAACACGCGCCAAAGGAAGGTATTTGCTCAACCTGAGATACTCATGCTGGCCGCGTTCAGTCTTTTGGCGGCGGGGGGGCCAGAACTTCGCGTTGGCCATTATGTTCGGGTGGGCTGACGACCCCCGCAGCTTCCATCTCCTCGACCAGACGGGCTGCGCGATTGTAGCCAATGCGAAACTGCCGCTGCACGCTGGAAATCGATGCGCGGCGGGACTCTGTGACATAGGCAACGGCCTGGTCATAAAGTTCGTCCTGTTCGCCATCGACGGTTTCCAGCAGGCCGGTGGCGCCAACGGACATGCCATCTGAAGTTATTTGCATGTCATTTAAGACATCCTCCAGGTAGTCGGGTTCGCCGAATTGTTTCAGGTATTTGACCACGGCATGCACTTCGTGGTCGTCGACAAAGGCGCCGTGAATCCGCTCCGGCAGCGCGGAACCCGGGGCCAGATACAGCATGTCACCGTGACCCAGCAACTGGTCCGCGCCCATCTGATCAAGAATGGTGCGCGAATCGATGCGAGACGAAACCTGGAAGGCGATGCGTGCCGGGATATTGGCCTTGATCAGACCGGTAATAACGTCCACCGAGGGCCGCTGCGTGGCCAGGATCAAATGGATGCCCGCTGCACGGGCCTTTTGCGCCAGGCGGGCAATCAGTTCCTCGACCTTTTTCCCGACAATCATCATCATGTCGGCAAATTCGTCGACGACCACAACGATATACGGGAGCGATTCGAGCTCCGGCGCGACTTCGCCCGGCGCCATCCCTTCAGCCTGCCAGAAGGGGTCCGTCAGCGGTTTTCCGCCAGCAGCAGCTTCACGCACCTTGCGGTTGAAACCGGACAGATTGCGCACCCCGGTAGTCGCCATAAGCCGGTAACGGCGCTCCATTTCGGCCACGCACCAACGCAAGGCATTGGCCGCTTCCTTCATATCCGTGACCACCGGCGCCAACAAATGCGGAATGCCGTCGTAGACCGCCAGTTCCAGCATCTTGGGATCGATCATGATCAGCCGGACCTGTTCCGGGGTGGCTTTGTACAGCAAACTGAGGATCATCGCGTTCAGGGCCACGGATTTACCCGAGCCGGTGGTGCCAGCAACCAACAGGTGCGGCATGCGAGCCACATCGGCAACCATGGGCCGGCCGGCGATGCTTTTGCCCAGGGCCAGCGTCAGCGGCGACGAGGATCGGTCATAGGCTTCGGATTGCAGCAGTTCGGAAAGGAAGACCATCTGCCGGATGGCGTTGGGAATTTCCAGACCGATCGTCGGTTTGCCGGGAATCACCTCGACCACCCGAACCGATATGACGCTGAGCCCGCGCGCCAGATCCTTGGCCAGATTGAAGATTTGTGCCGACTTGATGCCGGCAGCGGGCTGCAATTCAAAACGCGTAATGACCGGCCCCGGATGCACCGCTACCACGTCCACTTGCACGCCGAAATCAGCCAGCTTGAGTTCCACCTGCCGCGACAGGGCTTCGAGCGCCTCCTTGCTGTAGCCCGGCGGCTGATCCGGCGCGCTGTCCAGCAGTTGCAGCGGCGGTAAAGAGCCCGCCGGCAAGTGCTTGAACAGCGTTTGCTGGCGTTCCCGCACGGCGCGCTTGCTCGGCTGCACTTCTTCCTCTTGCAGCTGTGGTTCGATGCGCGGCTTGGACTTGCCTTTTTGTCTGACCGAATCCGCCTTGCGCACTTCCTCGCGTTTGGCTTTGGCTCTGCGGCCGGCAAACCAGTCGCGCATACCCGCTATGGTGGCCGCCAGCCAGCCGAGCACCGTCAGCGTGTGGCGGCCGGTGGCGTCCATCACGCGGAACCAGGATATTCCGGCAAACAGGGTCAGGCCGGTCAGCACCATGGCGAGCAGGAACAGGGTCGTTCCCAGGACGCCGCTGAATTGCAATAACGGCGTGGCGATTTGCAAGCCGATGACACCACCGCCACCCGCCGGCATCGAGCCAGTCGGCGGCAGTGCATGCACATGCAGCAAGCCGGTGGCCGAAAGAATGAACAACACCAGTCCGGTAAGATGCGCCATCCAGTCAAGGAAACTGGTTTCCTCTGCCGGCAACTCCGAGCCGCGATAGACCAGCCAGCCGACATAAATCAATACCAGAGGCAGGCCATAAGCCAGGTAGCCGGTCAAAAAGAGAAAGAAATTGGCCAGCCAGGCGCCCAGCAGGCGGCCCATGTTATGCACTTCGTTGCTGGCAAATGAATTGAACGGACCCGGATCGGTCGCAACGTAAGTCAACAGGCAGGTCAGCAGGTACACGGCCAGCAGTGTGCTGAGGATGAAAAAACTTTCACCCAGGCGATGCCGGATCAGACCATTGGAATTCACCGCATAAGGAGATTTTTTTCGCGCTTGCCGCAAACCGGATTTCCTTGTCTGGCAGAACTGTTGTCTACGGGTCTCACTTCCCGGCGCTTCTTGATATTTTTTCGCCGGCACCCCATTAGGAACCTCTGAATAGATGAAATATTATACTAGGCTCGATTATCAAACCCGAAAAGTTCTTCACAACACAACTGGATAATTATACATGAGTGAAGTCAAGCACTGCCGTCTTCTCATTTTAGGTTCCGGGCCTGCGGGTTACACGGCGGCAATCTATGCGGCACGTGCCAATCTGCGACCGGTGGTTATTACCGGCATCGAACAGGGCGGGCAACTGACAACGACAACGGATGTCGACAACTGGCCGGGCGATGCGGAGGGATTGCAGGGCCCGGACCTGATGCACCGCATGCTGGCACATGCCCAGCGTTTTGAGACCGAAATCGTGCTCGACCATATTCACACCGCCACCCTGGATCAGAGGCCTTTCAGGCTGGAAGGCGATAGTGGGATCTATACGGCCGACGCCTTGATCATTGCCACCGGCGCCAGTGCGATGTACCTGGGGCTGGATTCCGAGGAAGCGTACAAAGGCAAAGGTGTTTCCGCCTGCGCCACCTGCGATGGATTTTTTTACCGCGGACAGAACGTGGCGGTGATCGGCGGTGGCAATACCGCCGTGGAAGAAGCGCTGTATCTGTCGAACCTCGCCGCCGAGGTCACGCTGGTGCACCGGCGCGATAGTTTACGCGCGGAAAAGATCCTGCAGGACCGGCTTTTTGAGCGCGGGAAAAACGGCAATGTACGCATTCTTTGGGATCACACGGTCGCAGAAGTACTTGGCGATGACTCCGGGGTCAATGGCTTGCGCGTCAAGCACGTTAAAACCGGCGCAACGCAGGAACTGGCAGTGACCGGCGTATTCATCGCCGTCGGGCACGCACCCAATACCACGATATTTGCCGGCCAACTGGACATGCAGGGCGGTTATATCTCAATCAAAAGCGGCACCGATGGTTTTGCTACCGCCACCAGCGTAGCCGGAGTTTTCGCCGCCGGCGATGTTGCCGATCACGTGTATCGACAGGCGGTCACGTCGGCCGGTTTTGGTTGCATGGCGGCACTGGACGCAGAGCGCTGGCTGGATGAGCAGTCGGTGGGATCCTGAGCCCAAAACCGGTGTTGGGTCCAGGAACGGTGACGCGCGCGGCCAAGATCGTCACCGATATCGCCGCTGTCGATCCACGCCAATGGGAGCAACTGGATCACGAGGATAATCCGTTTCTCTCCCTGGCGTTTTTGCAGGCACTGGAAACTTCCGGCTCAGTCACCGCAGCCACCGGCTGGCAACCGCACCATCTTTGCCTGTATGAAGGGGACCGCCTGGTTGCGTTCGCGCCCAGCTACCTAAAATCACACTCCCACGGGGAATTTGTTTTTGATTGGGCCTGGGCGGACGCCTACCAGCGCCATGGCAAAACCTACTATCCCAAACTCTTGACGGCGGTGCCCTACTCGCCGGTGTCGGGCCCCCGCCTGCTGGTGTGCCGGGATCATCCGCAGGCCGCCGCCTTGCGCATGGAACTGGTGGATCTGGCCCGCAGCCAATGCGAGGCACTGGGGCTTTCGTCCTGGCACTGCAATTTCATCAACGAATCCGACTTCCAGACACTGCAGAACGAGTCATTGCTGGCGCGAAGCGATTGGCAATTCCACTGGTTCAACCAGGGCTATCAATCCTTCGATGACTTCCTGGCGACTTTGCGCTCCAAGAAACGCAAGAACATTCGCCGCGACCGCAGACTCGTCATGCAAAGCGGCATCCGCTTCGTGCACAAAAGCGGTGCGGAGATGAGCCCGGCAGACCTTGAATTCATCCATGCCTGTTACCAGCAGACCTTTTTCGAGCATGGCAATCATCCCGCGCTGACCCATGCGTTTTTCACTCGCCTGGCGGCTCAAAGCCCACAGTCCCTGCTGGCCGTTTTGGCTTTGCGCGGCGAGGAACCGCTGGCGATGAGTCTTTTCCTCGTCGGTGGCGGGCGGCTCTATGGCCGCTATTGGGGTTGCATCGAACAGGTGCCGGGGCTTCATTTTGAAACCACCTATCACCAGGGCATCGAGTACTGCATTGCCCATGGCCTGCAGGTGTTCGAACCCGGCGCTCAGGGTGAACACAAAATCAGTCGTGGCTTTACCCCCGTGCGCACACACTCCTTTCACCTGGTGCGAGATCCTGCCTACCGCGCTGCGATCGCCGATTTTCTGCAAAAGGAAAAGCTCTGGCTGGAACAGTACCGGCAGGAATTGACGGCGCACGAGCCATTTCGCGTGGAAGTCCGGCAATGAGCAGCCTGCACTTACCGCGCCTGGGTGCCAGTCCCGACGCGCCTTTTCCGCCCACCTCCGCTGCGCTGCAACGGCCCAATGGGCTGTTGGCCTGGGGCGGAGACCTGTCGACCGAACGGCTATTGTCTGCTTACCGGCAGGGCATTTTTCCCTGGTATACCGAAGGCGAACCCATCCTGTGGTGGAGCCCGGCACCGCGCTGCGTCATATTTCCATCGGCAGTACATCTCTCCCGGCGCACACGGCGCCGCTACAATGCCGGGGGCTATCGGCTGACCGCGGATACTGCCTTTGACCGAGGTGATCAGGGCCTGTGCAGCGCCACGCAAAAGTGAGGGGGGAACCTGGATCACTGCAGCCATGGCGGAGGCGTACAATCGATTGCACCGGCAGGGGCATGCCCATTCCGTCGAAGTGTGGCGCGACGGCAAGCTCGTGGGCGGCATTTACGGGCTGGCGCTGGGCGCGGCATTTTTTGGCGAATCCATGTTCAGCCGTGAAACCGATGCCAGCAAAATCGCCCTGGTGGCGCTGTGCCGGCAGCTTGAAAAATGGCGGTTTTCCCTCTTGGACTGCCAGGTGCCCAATCCGCATTTGCTGACCATGGGCGCGGTGAAAATTTCAAGACGGGGGTTTGAAAACCACCTGCACGCCGCCGTGAGCCGACCGGGAAAGGCAGGATTCTGGAGGGATCGTTTCACGGTGGGTGCGCGCTGGTAGACCGCAGGTAATCCTGTCATTCTTCTGGCATGATCTTCCTTTTCATGCTCCATTTTTGGCCCTGGCTTTCCCTATGAGTCGAGTCGCACAACACCCTCTGCAGGCCATCGGCATGATGTTGGCTTCGGTTTTCCTGTTTTCGACCATGGACGTGGTGTTGAAAATGCTGGTGGCGGACTATGGCAGCATGCAGGTGGTTTTTTTCCGTTGCGCCATGGCGCTGCCGCTGTTCCTGATCTGGATCTTCGCAACCGGGCGTACCCAGTTCAGAACAGCTTATCCACTGGGGCATCTGTTGCGCGGCGCCCTGGGCCTGGGTATGCTGTATGCGCGTAGGGGAATGTTTTCGCGAAATGCAGTTGACGGACGCCTACGCCCTATTTTTTGCATCGCCATTGATCATCACCCTGCTGTCCGGCCCGGTGCTGGGTGAACCCGCGGGCGCCTTTCGCATCATTGCCTCGCTGCTTGGTTTTTCCGGAGTGCTTATCGTGTTGAATCCTACCGGTGAAGGCTGGATTGGCTACGGAGCCGCGATGGGCATCGTGGCGGTGATGTCTGTATGCCCTTTCATCGCTGCTGCTGCGCCGCCTCGGCAAGGAAGATAATGCCATCACCATTTCTTTCTGGTTCGTCACCCTGGTGGGGGCCGGTGCGGGCCTGATGGCCCTGCCTTCCTGGCAGCCGCTGAATTACCACCACTGGCCTTTGTTGCTGATATTGGGCATTACCGGTGCCGGCGGGCAGGTGTTGCTCACCGCGGCATTCAGACGGGCTTCGGTGGCGGTGGTCGCACCGTTCGACTATTGCCATATGATCTTCGCCGTGATTTATGGCTATATGTTCTGGGGTTACCTGCCAGGCCTGAGAACCTGGATTGGTTCGGCCATCCTGATTGTTTCCGGATTGTTCATCCTGCATCGTGAACGGCGCAATATGCGGCGCGAGATGAGTCTTGTCGCCGGCAATTGATTGATTTCTCAAGCCCGGCGCCGGCTCAATTGCCGGGTTCGATCAGAAAATAAATATGCGTGATCAGATCCGCGCTCGAAGTTTGCCCGGGGTCCGAAATATATTGCTCCCACGACACCGCTCCCTCACGCAAGCCATGAGCCTTCATGTAAGCAGCCAGTTTTTCGTAGGTGGGCATCATTTGATCGTAAGGCCCGCGATGGATCACACGTATCGCCCGGCCCGAAGGTGACGTGCCGGCCTGGATGTTGCCGGTCAAAGGAATGTCTTTCATCACCACCGGGATGGCGGCATCGAAAGCATAACCGTTGCTGTTCCCGGCGTGCGTGATGGTCATGGGCTGCGCGGCAATCGCGATGTCGTTTGCCTGCATGAAAGCCGTGATTTCCCGGTATGCGGTGGCGAGCACATCGGCGATGTCGACATCGTCCTGGCTGCTGCTTTGAATGAACAGAATGTCCACGGGTTCAACGTCCAGGATTTCGGCTTCGAGATCAGAAAAATCGACGTCGGGTAGCGATTCGGCAAAGGTCTTGAGCCGCAACAATCCCTCCTGGTAATCGGTACCGATCCAGCGATCGAACAGCAGGCCAAAATATCGCGCCAGCACGCCGCCAAACAGGCTCTGTCCGGCGGTCAGATCGGTATCGAAACCCCAGGTCAGGTTGACGCCCCCGTCACGCGGTTCGATGCTGAAGTAGGCAGTGGCCTCACCTTGCCGGTCGAAATTGAGCCGGCTGCGCACCAACGACCAGGGTGTGCTTTCGATGATTTCCTGCGTGCCTTTACCGCTCAGGCGAGGGTCACCACTCCATTCCATGTGCGCGCCCACGCCGCTGGCCGGCCCGGAGAACTCAAAAGTCGCCGATGGGTCACGAGCGGCCCACGGCGACCAGGTGTTGAAAGTGCCGTAGCCATTGACCAGGGTGAAGACGGTCGAAGCCGGCCGGTCGATTTGCGTGCTGCGTTCCACATGCACGTTTTTGGGCAGAAACAAGCCGGTTACTATAAAAATAACTACAATAATAACAATGCTATATAGTGTTTTCTTAAACATATCTATGACGAAATGCTCATGCCGATCGCAGCCGGTTTAGTGAGGTTGCGAATCCTTGTTCTTGGCTGCTGGTAATTCAAAACCTGTGTCCTCGCCTTCAGGATACCACTCCGGCACACTGTCCTCGTACTCCCATGCATAGCGCTTGAGCGGCACCCGGTCCCGCTTGCGGTAGATCCATGCCAGCAACACGCCGAGCACGGCGCCCGACAGGTGCAATTCCCAGGACATGTTCGGCCGGATCGGGAAAATGCCCCAGATCATCGTGCTGTAAAGAAACCAGACCACCAGCGAAACCGAGACCGAACGCAGGTCACGGCGCAATACGCCGCTAAAAAAGACGAAGACCAACAAGCCGTACAACAGCCCGCTGGCGCCAATATGTATGCTCGGCCGGCCAATCAGCCAGCCCAGAATCCCGGAGCCCAGCCAAACCATCGGGATGACCCGCAATGAAGCCGTCGGATAGAGATAAAGTATTGCAGTCAGCGCAACCAGCAGCGGAATGCTGTTGTTGAACAAATGTTCGACACCACCATGCAGCAGCGGCGCGGTGAAAATGCCGACCAGGCCGGCAACGGATCCGGGACGCAATCCAAAGCGGTTGAGATGCAGGCCGAAAAGCGCGTCGATGAGAAAAATCATCCACAGCAAAGCCACCAGCAGCAACGCCGTCCTGAAAGCCAGGCGAAAGCTCGATTGCGTTCTGCGGGAGCGCAAATACGCGGGATCAGGTTGGTGAAAGGACACTACCGCCCCGCTGCCGGCAGCGCCGAAGCAATGATCGCGCGGGTCTGGTTCAACAAGCCATCCACCTGCCCCATGGCCATGCCTTCTGTTTCGATTGCCGGGTGAATCATCAGGGTTGCGTGACCGGGGAACAAGCGCAGTGTCTTGGCCGGAAGAATCTCCCGGGTTCCCAGCAATGTGACGGGCAGTACTGGCAACTGCTGTTCGATCGCGAGCCGGAATGCGCCTTTTTTGAACGGCAGCAACTGACCGTCCAGACTGCGGGTTCCTTCGGCAAAAAACAGGATGCCGACACCGTCCCCCAACCGTGCCAGGGCCTTTTTCACTGACGCCTGCGCGTCGCGTGGGTTCTGGCGGTCAATGAAGATGTGACCGGCTTTTTCGCAACCAATACCGATGCCGGGAATTTTGCGCAACTCCTGTTTCATCACCCACTTGAGATCCAGATCGAGCCAGCCGTAGACCAGCAGGATGTCGTACTGGCTCTGGTGATTGCACACCACAACATAGCTGCGCTCGCGGTCGGCGTGCTCAGCGCCGCGCACACTGACCGTCATCGGCGTCAACCGGGCAAGCACGCGCGCCCAGCGCACGCCAAACACGCGGCTGGCAAAATGTGGATTCACCAGGGTGGCGAACAGGGCCGTCAGTAATCCGGCCACCAGGCTCACAACCGCCGCCACGGGCGCGAATATGCAGCCAGACGTAAATCTGATAAGGCCAGAACAGGATTTTCTTCATCTGTGTCCATTGCCAGGGTCTGCTTGCGCAGCCTACCGGCACGTTGGATCATCTGCAATGATGCAGGCGATGGCAGAAAGAGGGGCGCCGCACGGCGCCCCTCCGTTACAGCCGCAAAACGATTTTCGTCAGGCTGCCTTTTCCTTGGCCTTGCTTTCGGCCTTGGCTTCCACTTTACCTTGCGCCTTGCCTTCCAGCAGGGATTTTTCCTTGCTGATTTCGATGGTGCGCGGTTTCATGACTTCAGGCAACTCGCGTTCCAGGTCGATGTGCAGCAGACCGTTATCCAGTCTGGCGCCGGTCACCCGGACGTGGTCCGCGAGGTTGAAGCGGCGCTCAAAGGAACGCGTGGCGATGCCCCGGTACAGAAAGTTGTTTCCTTCGCTCTCATCTTCTTCAGCTTTCTCGCCAATCACGGTGAGTTGGTTCATTTCGCTGGTGATTTTGAGCTCATTCTCGGCAAACCCGGCTACCGCCATGGTGATCTGGTAGCTGTTCTCGCCTCGGGAAACAATATTGTAGGGCGGGTAGCCGCCAGTTTGCTCGGGGCGGTGTGCCGAATTCAGCATGGACGCCAGCCGGTCAAACCCAACGGATGTACGAAACAGGGGTGTAAAATCAAAAGTAGTCATTACCGTATCCTCCTAAGAAGCAATTCGGTGTCATTCAAAATCTTCCGCCTCACGGCCGGAAGTGCCTGCGGCTCCTTACGGCAGCCGCGTTACTAAGATAGGGATTTTGAGAAAAAGTTCAATACCCCGCGGGCAAATTTTTCCATGAATTCATTCGGGATAGCGCAGATCGATCAGCACATAGCGCGCTGTCTTGTCGGGTAAATCGACGCTGACGCTGTCTCCCCGATTGCGCCCGAGCAGCGCCCGGGCCAATGGCGAGTCGATGGAGATCAGGCGGCGGGCCGCATCGGTTTCATCCGCGCCGACAATGCGGTATTCGTGTATGACGCCGTCCTCATCTTCAACCGCTACCCAGGCTCCGAAAAACACCCGGTCCCGCCGTGCCGGCGGGCGGTCGACGACCTGAATGACCTCCAGGCGCCGGGACAGGTAGCGAATTTTCCGGTCGATTTCACCCAATTGCTTCTTGCGGTAAATGTACTCGGCATTTTCCGAACGATCACCCTCCGCTGCCGCGGCCGATAAAGCAGGCACCACGTCCGTGCGCCGCAGCTGCCACAACGCGGCCAGTTGTGATTTCAACTCCCTCGCGCCCTGCGCGGTAATATATGGGCTGCTTTGCTCCGGTGGTGGCCGCCAACGGCCCATGCCTGTTCTCCTGTCCTTAAATCAATGGGGCAGATAAATCAATGGGGTCAGAGTAAAATTCCAATTGCCGTGAGTAATAAGCTGGAATATCTTCCAGGAATTTTACTCTGACCCCATTGATTTTGCGGCAATTGGAATTTTACTCTGACCCCATTGATTCCTGCCCGAATGATTCTAGCATTCCGCTGCCATCATCCGGGCTCCGGTTCCGCCCGGCAGCAACACCTGAGCTTGTGAGTGGCCGGTCGTGGCCGCATAATTGCCCCTCTTTCAAGCCATTGATCCCGCATGTCGGCGCCTGATTCGCTCAAATCCATTCTGTTCGCATTTTTTGCCAACCTGTCGATTGCCATGGCCAAGGGCGTGGCGGCAGTGTTCACCGGCTCGGGGGCGATGCTGGCGGAAACCATCCATTCGCTGGCAGACAGCGGCAACCAGTTGTTGCTGGTGCTGGGGCTGCGTCAGACCACGCAGCCGCCAACCGAAGAGCATCCGCTGGGCTTTGGCAAGAGTATCTATTTCTGGTCTTTCCTGGTGGCGTTGATCCTGTTCAGCATTGGCGGCATGTTTTCACTCTACGAAGGCGTGCACAAGCTGACGCAACCTGCACCGCTGAGCCATCCCTGGATTGCGATCGGGGTTTTGTTGTTCGCCCTGGTTGCGGAGTCGGTGTCCTTGTGGGGCTGCATGCGCGAGGTAAACAAGGAACGCCATGGCCGTAACCTGTTGCACTGGTTTCATAACAGCCGCAGCAGCGCATTGATCGTCGTCTTCGGCGAGGACGTGGCGGCGCTGGCCGGCCTGGTGTTCGCCCTGGCGGCCATACTGGCCACCATGCTCACCGGCAACCCCGTGTGGGATGCGATTGGCACGATGCTGATCGGCGCATTGCTGATCCTGGTTGCCTTCTTTGTTGCCCGCGAAGTCAAGGGTCTGTTGATCGGACAGAGCACAGACCCACAAACCCGGCAGGCATATGCGCGAGTTTCTGCTGGCACGGCCCGAGGTGGATGATTTGTATAATCTGGTGACCCTGCAATTTGGACCGGATGTGATGGTGGCGGTGAAGGCGCGCATGGCGCCACAGGCTTCCGATCAGGCTTTGGTGCAAGCCATCAACGGGGTTGAGGCGGCTTTTCGTACCCGATTCACCGAGGTGCGCTGGCTGTTCTTCGAGCCCGATCTGGTGGATTGAGAGGAGTCAGCGCTTATGTCGGCCAGGCCCAAAGTTGGTTTCGTCAGTCTTGGCTGCCCCAAGGCACTGGTGGATTCCGAACGCATACTGACCCAACTGCGCATCGATGGCTATGACATCAGCCCCGATTATGCGGGCGCGGATGTGGTGGTGGTCAATACCTGCGGCTTTATCGACAGCGCCAAAGAGGAATCGCTCGAAGCCATCGGTGAAGCCCTCAACGCCAATGGCCGGGTCATCGTCACCGGTTGCATGGGCAAGAACGCCGAAGACATTCGCTCGGTTCATCCCCGGGTACTGGCGATTACCGGCCCGCAGCAATACGAAGCCGTGGTCAGGGCGGTGCATCAACATGCGCCACCCAGCCGGCAACACGATCCGTTCACCAGTTTGGTGCCTGCCTCACGCGGCGATATCGGCATCAAGCTGACGCCGCGGCATTACGCCTACCTGAAGATAGCGGAAGGCTGCAATCACAAGTGCAGCTTTTGCATTATCCCTTCGATGCGGGGCAAATTGGTCAGCCGGCCCGCCGGTGAGGTGCTGGACGAGGCGGAGCGCCTGGTGGCTGCGGGGGTCAAGGAACTGCTGGTGATATCCCAGGACACATCGGCCTATGGGGCCGACCTCAAGTACAAACTGGATTTTTGGGGCGGGCGGCCGATACATACACGCTTGCTCTCGCTGTGCGAAGGCCTGGGCAGCCTTGGCGCCTGGGTGCGTTTGCACTATGTCTACCCCTACCCGCACGTGGATCAGATCATCCCGTTGATGGCCGAGGGCAAATTGCTGCCGTACCTCGATGTTCCTTTCCAGCACGGCAGCCCGGCCGTGCTGCGCCGCATGCGCCGGCCCGCGGCGGCAGAAAACACGCTGCAGCGGATTCGACGCTGGCGCGAGATTTGTCCCGAACTCACCATCCGCAGCACCTTCATTGTCGGCTTCCCGGGCGAAACAGAGGACGAGTTTGCCGAACTGATCGAGTTTCTGCACGAGGCACAACTGGACCGGGTGGGCTGCTTTACCTATTCTGCGGTTGCCGGCGCCGCGGCCAATACCATCGACGGCGCCGTGCCCGAAGAGCTGAAACAGGAACGTTGGGAAATTTTCATGCAAACCCAGGCCGAAATCAGCCGCACACGATTGCAGCGCAAGATCGGCACCATCCAGCAAGTATTGGTGGATGCGGTCGCAGATGGCGTGGTCGACCGGCCGCAGCATGGCCGATGCGCCGGAAATCGACGGCATCGTCAGCATCACGGCTGGCCAGGACTTGAAGCCGGGCGACCTGGTGCAGGTGCATATCGAATCCGCCGGTGATTATGACCTCGCCGGCTCGGTCCACAGCGGCCACTGACGAAGCGCAGCCGTATGGAGCGAGCAGTATGGAACGAGCGGGCCAACTCATTTTGCGGAACAAGGCTTTGCTTGGCAGCAGGTGACATCCTGCTGCTCAATCCGCCGCCGGATCACCTCTTCCAGGAACTGACCACAGGCAGTTCAAGGGTCAGCGTCTGGAGCCAGGATTTCGGCGATTACCGCTGGTTTGCCGATCACCAGGCCGAGGCGGGTTTTGGCGTTGTGCCGGCGGGCGACAGTCTCCCGCCACAAATCATCCTGTTCCTGCCGCGTGAAAAAGAGCGGCTTGAACTGCTGCTCCATTTCCTGGCCGCCGGCATGCCGACCCACGGCGTTTTGTGGCTCGTGGGCGAAAACCAGTCCGGTATCCGCTCTGCCGCCAGGCGCCTGCAAAAATTCTTCGGTACGACGGCCAAAATGGATACCGCGCGGCACTGCGCGCTGTTTCGCGCCAGCCAGCCGGCGCCCGCCACTCCGTTTCAGGTGCAGGATTATCAGGAACAGTGGCTGCTCGGATCGGCTCCGGACGAACTACGCATGGTCTCCCTGCCCGGCGCCTTTGCCCATGGCCGGCTGGACCGGGGAACGGAGCTGTTGTTACAGGTTCTTCATTCGCAGAAGGGTGACAAGCAGCCGCACGGGCGGGTGTTGGACTTTGCTTGCGGTATCGGCGTCATTGGGCTGACCTTGCTGCAAATCGACCCAACATTGAATCTCACTTTGCTGGATAATTCGGCACTGGCGCTGGAATCGGCAAGATTGTCGTTGCAGGCCAACGGCTTGCAAGCCAGGGTATTGGCTGCAGACGGGCTGTCCGGCATTGACGAACGCTATGATTGGATTGTCAGCAACCCCCCATTCCATCGGGGAGTAGCAACCAATTTTGACGTCGCGCAGCGTTTTTTCGCGCAGGCGCCCAGCGCATTGACCCGGCAAGGTAAACTGATGCTGGTGTGCAACCGCCACTTGCCGTATGAAGGCTGGCTGGCGGATCATTTCGCAACCGTTGAAACCCCGGCAAGCCGAAACGATTTCAAAATACTGTGCGCCTGCCGGCCGAAAACCTGATGCAGGAGTCAACCTCGTGCGTTTCGCGGATGAATTGGAATCTTTGCCCGCAATGCGTGTCGAATCCGCTGCCCGTATCAGCGGCTGAGGCAAAACATCTCAAACCAGCAAAAGAATGAGGAATTATATGAAGGCATTAATATTGATTAGCGGTATTGTACTGGGCCTGGGCCTTAGCACGGCATGTGCCAAAACCGACTCGGAAGCAGACAGCGGTTGAAAGCGCTGAAGCAGTGACTTCTCCAGCCGTAAAGACCCCGACGCTGCAGAAATAACTTCTCCTGCCGTAGTGGCCCCCGCTGAAGCAGCGCCTATGGCAAAGGAGCAATCCGGGTATGGATTCAGTGAGGGTATGCAGATTCCGGTCGATGGCAGCAGCGTCGAGGCGTTTGACAACAGCCTGCAAATCATCAAGGCCAAAACGACGGCGTCTGAATACTCAACCTTAAAGGGTGCGCTCAGTTACCTGATGATTTATGACCTGTCGGCGAAGCGGAATCGCGCAAAACTGGCCAAGAATCTTGACGGCCTGACCGGCGAACAAATCGTCGATAAAGTCGGCTGGAACAACACGCCAAAAAACCGCAATCCGAAAAAGCGGGAAAAGCCTGCTCAGGCGGATCAGTAAGCATTGCCGTGCATCATTACAAAGGGCGTCGCCAGCAGGATTTTGATATCCAGCCACAGGGACCAGTTCTGGATGTACCACAGGTCATGCTCGATACGTAGCGCCATTTTCTCACGCGTGTCCGTTTGACCGCGAAAGCCGTGGATCTGCGCCCATCCGGTCAGGCCCGGTTTGACTTTGTGGCGCAGCATGTAGCGCGGGATGCGCGATTTATACATTTCGTTGTGTTCAACCGCATGCGGCCTGGGCCCTACCAGTGACATTTCACCCTTCAGGACGTTAATGAGCTGCGGCAGCTCATCCAGGCTGCTGCTACGTAACCAGCGGCCAATGGCTGTGACGCGTTCATCATTGGGCGAAGCCTGCGTTACCTTCCCGTCCGGCTCTTCGTGCAGGATCATACTGCGAAATTTGAGAATATCGATCGGGTCACCACCCATGCCGAGGCGTTCCTGGTGAAAAAATACCGGCCCCGGACTGGTCAGCTTGATCAGGGCCGCGATCAACAAAAACACGGGGGAGAGCAGCAAGGTCAAAACCAGAGCAGCCAGCCAGTCGAGAAGGCTCTTCAGACGCTTTTCGGAGCCGGTCAGGGGCGTACAGGAAAGGCTGATGACCGGCAGCCCACCCCATTCACTGATGCTTTGGTTCAACAGCCGGTACTGATGCAGGTCGGGAATCACATTGATGTCGACGACACTTTCGCGCAGCATCTCCAGCGTGGTATCGAGCACGGACTTGTCTTCCCAGGGAACGGCAATCCAGACCTCCTGAATCCGGTTCTCGTGGATATACTCCGCCAGCGCCTGCAGGGGCATGACGGGCGATTTTGACCAGGCCATGCCAAAACAGGCCATCAGATTCATGCTGGTGGCCGGATCGCCGCGCAGCCGGGTCTCCACCCTGGCCGCCGCCTCACCGGCGCCAACCAACACCACACTGCGCGCCTGCTGGTTCCGCCGGCGCTCGCGCAAGACGGCGGCATGGGTAAGCAGAAGCACAACGATCAGGCCGACGGTCGTGATCAGCACCCACGAACCAAACCAGATACGAGAATAGGTGTCGGTCACCTTCAACATTGCCGCGATGCTTACCAGCGTGATGACGACGACCGCCCAGCCTGCGACCAGGCGCCGCAGTTTGCGCATCATCGCCCAATCAAACTCCTGGCGAAATGCCCCGGTGGCCGGCAGCACGATGGAAGAAATCAACAAGGTGACCAATAAGGCAATCAGGTAGGGCTCGGGCAATGCGGTGTAGCCAAAGCGCAGCCAGAAGGCCAGCATGAAACTGACCAGAATGACCAGTAATGCATTGGCCTGGCGCGTCAAACGATATCCCCGTACAAATGTATGACCATTCTAAAGACCCTGTTCCAGCCAGTCAGCCAGCGCGCGCTCGAGCGGCCAGACAAATGGATAGTTCATTCTAATCAATGTGGCCGGCCTGATATCGTTGGCCAGGACCAGTTTGCGCAGACGTTGGGGATGAAACCGGGACTCTGTCGGGAACAGGCCCGCCAGCGGTTTCATCAACGCACTCGACACGCCCAGCAGCAGGCCCGGGACAATTATTGGCGACTGATTCAATTTGCCCAGTTGCTGCAACGCACGGCCATAGGCATTAAACGTCAGGTAATCACTGGATACGCCGTTGACCAGTTGGCTGTCACCTGCCACCAGAGGTTGCTTTCCGAGCCAGTGAAAAATTTCCACCAATTCCTCGATATAGATACCCGCCTTGGGCTGATCGGGTAGCAAGCGTATCGCGCGCTGGCGTTTCAGCATCTCACGCATCAGGCGGCTGACATTACCCTCTTCGCCGTGGCCAAACACCACGCCGGGACGGAGGATGAAAAGCCGCCCACCGGTGCGGTTCGCCCAGTCCTGGTGAATGATCTCGGCTTTGACCTTGGATTGGCCATACGGCGTGTGCGGCTGGACGATCGAGTCCTCGTCTACCGGAGCATTGTGCACGCCATAGACGGAAATGCTGCTGGTGAAATAAATTTCACGGCAACCAATGTCTTCAGCCAAACCACAGACATTGCGTGCCCCCGACACATTGGTCTCGAAATACTCCTCAGGCCTGTGTCCCGGCTCGCGGTGGACGGCCGCAAGATTGACAATGACATTGCTGTCGACCGCACTCTTTCGCAAGCTTTTTGGGTCTCTGACGTCACAGCTACGCACGGTAAAACGGCCCGATCCGAGAAAGTCACTCAGCGGCAGTTTCCAGGAAATTTCGGTTGGAGGCTTGAATATCGAGCAGGCAGACACGGTCCTGCGGAAAACGCTGCAGGATCGAAAACGCCAGGTGCTGGCCAATAAAACCGGCGCCGCCGTACAAGGCCCACTGATTGCTGCCGGCAGCGCTCATGCCGATGTCCCCGTCAACTCAAATCCCCCGAAGGCTTCAGCAAAACCCATTCCCTCGATCACAATGTAAGCATGAATGGTGTGAAATAGTATCCCATCTTCGCGCTCACTGTGATGCCAAATCGTTTGAGCCCCAAGGCCTCAGGCTCGACTTCCGCCAACGGGTCGTCAATAATCCCCCCGTGATCCCCACCGAAGCAGGATGCTCAAGAAACCGTGGCGATGAAAAAAACAAACAAAATTGGAATTGTTGGTGCAGGCTTTTCCGGAGCGGTCGTTGCCAGAGAACTGGCCGAGGCCGGTTATCGGTCTGACGTATTCGACAGCAGACCGCATGTGGCGGGGAACTGTCACACCGAGCGGGACAAAGAAACGGGCGTCATGGTCCACAAATACGGACCGCATATTTTCCACACAGACAACGAACGGGTATGGCAGTATCTGCACCGGTTTACCCGCTTCATGCCCTACACCAACCGGGTCAAAACCACGGCCCGGGGCCGGGTGTTCACCCTGCCGATCAACCTCCTCACCATCAATCAATTCTTCGGCAAAACGTTTTCACCCAGCGGAGGCCAAGGCGTTTATTGAACAACAGGCCGATCTCACGATAGAGGATCCGCAGAACTTCGAAGAACAGGCCCTGCGTTTCGTCGGCAAAGATCTTTATGAAACCTTTTTCAAGGGTTACACGCTCAAGCAATGGGGCTGTGATCCAAAACAATTACCGGCCAGCATCCTCAAGCGCCTGCCCGTTCGATTCAACTACGACGACAATTACTTCTGCCCATCCACATCAAGGCATGCCGGAACACGGCTATACCGCCATCGTGGAGCAAATCCTGGATCATGAAAACATCACGTTGCACCTGAACACCAAGTTCAGTCGCGAACAGGCAGAACCGTATGACCACCTATTCTATAGCGGCCCCATCGACGCCTGGTTTGACTACCAACTGGGCCGGCTGGGTTACCGCACCCTGGATTTCAAGGAAATCCGCGCCGAAGGCGACTTCCAGGGCTGCGCGGTGATGAACTATGGCGATGAGACCGTGCCCTACACCCGCATCAGCGAGCACAAGTATTTTTCGCCGTGGGAAGCGCACGACAAGACCATCTGCTTCGAGGAATACAGCCGGGCCTGCGAACCGGAGGACATCCCCTACTACCCCATTCGCCTGGTGGAAGAAAAATCCATGCTGACAAAATACGTGGAACTGGCGAAGAGCGAAAGCAACATCTCCTTCCTCGGCCGCCTGGGCACCTACCGCTACCTGGATATGGACGTCACCATCGGCGAAGCGTTGGCCGCCGCGGATGAGTTTCTGCGGCTGGCGCAAAACAAACAGCCCCTCCCCACCTTTTTCGTCAAGCCGGTGTAACCAACACCGTCGCGGTCATCGTCACCTTCAACCGCCTAGCCGCATAATGGGGACGGGGCACATTAATTTGCTTTAATTCGCCCCGTCCCCATTAACTGGACGTTCCCTGGGGACGGTCAGCCTGTCGGAAAGCGCAGAATTCCTACCGCGAATCGCGATCATTTCGCCTTATACGCAAAGCACAACTGCTCACAATTGATGTGATGCCGCTGTTGCGAAACTATTCCGTAAGAGATATATTCCATCAAGGGAATAAATGATGTCGTGGGAGGTTGAGTATACCGACGAGTTTGGAGCTTGGTGGGAGCAGGATCTCTCCGAAGGCGAGCAGGACGAGATTGCCGCTGTTGTCGGCTTGCTGGGGAGAAAGGGCCCGCACTTGCCGTATCCACACTCTTCACGCGTTGGCAGCTCAAAGCATCCGCACCTGCGTGAATTGAGAATTCAATATCGAGGTAGCCCCTACCGGATTCTCTACGCATTTGATCCCCGCCGAACTGCGGTGCTGCTGATCGGAGGCCGAAAGACAGGCCGCGATCGATGGTATGAAGAGTTCGTGCCTGTCGCCGACAGACTCTATGACGAACATTTGATTCAACTGAGGAATGAAGGCCTGATCCCATGACCCGACCTTTCAAAAATCTGCGCGACAGGATGCCTGCTTCGCGGCAGGCCAGGATCGCCGCCCGCACGGACGAGCTATTGGCGTCCTTGCCGCTGCACGCGATCCGCCAGGCCCGGAAGTTATCCCAGGAAGAACTGGCCGCCCGCCTGCACGTTAACCAGGCCGCGGTATCGAAAGTGGAGCACCGGACAGACTTGTACATCTCCACGCTCAGGAAGCACATCGAGGCCATGGGTGGAACCCTGATCATGCAGGCGGATTTTCCCGAGGGCCGCTACCAACTCGAGACGTTAGGCAAGATTGCTGCCGAACAGGCAGATTCGGATGACAGCCTGGTAAAAACAAAGTAGCCAATGACCCTGCGCGGCTTGACTGCGGATAATGGGGACGGGGCACATTAATTTGCTTTAATTCGCCCCGTCCCCATTAACAGGACAACGATGAAGCAAACTCAAAGCAAACGTCCCTCCACGTACCGAAGCCCGCTATGCGGCATTTAGCGGGCGAATCCGCATGACGTCTTTCCTGATGGTCTGAGCCGCGTCCCAAAGGTCAATTGCTCGCTGGGCATTCAACCAGAACTCCGGCGAGTTGCCGAAAAGGCGCGCGAGCCTGAGCGCCATTTCTGAACTCACGGAGCGGCGCTCACGCAACAGCTCATTGATTGACTGGCGCGAAACCCCCAAAGACTTCGCCAAGCTGGACACGGTAAGACCATAGTCCGGGAGAAAATCCTCCCGAAGCATCTCGCCGGGATGGGTTGGCCGGCGCTTCATTACAGTCGTATTTGCCATACTCATAACTATCGGCTGGAAACCGCTTTGACTTCCCCGTGGCATACAAATCCTGCGTGTGCCGATCTACGAAAGTCTTGATCATGCGACGAATCGTAACGCGTCACGTGACGCGAGTCAATCGTCCATGCTACAGCACATCGTGCCTGACCGGGTGCTGGCATGCGCTGCGCAACAGGAACCCCATAAGAATCGCGAGGAGCGTGCCGTACCGTTGCCCAATCGATACCCAGCCAAAGCATCAAACTCGACAGAATTCGCCGGCTCGTCAATAATCACCGCTTGTTCGCCGCCCTCGCCGGGCCATCAGGTAGCTGCGGTGATGGGCAAGAACGAGTAAATAAAGCGGTTACGTCGCAGCAATAAGCCACAGCAACAACCGAGCGAGGCCCTATGACCCAGGCAGCATTCAACATCTTCGACGCATTGTCCGCATGGGGAAAGACACTACCTTGGCGGCCATGGCAGCATGATGCGGTTTAACCAGCCCATGGGCAGAAACACCGTTGCGGTCATCGTCACCTTCAACCGCCTGGACCAGCTCAAACAAACACTCCAGCACACCCTGGACCAGGCGTTCTACCGGGTGGTGGTGGTCAACAACGCCTCAAGCGATGGCACACGGGAATGGCTGGACGAACACACCGACCCACGCCTGCACCTCATCCACAGCCAACAGAACCTGGGCGGCGCCGGCGGCTTTCACCTGGGTTTTGACTGCGCTGCAAGGCAATTTCCGGAAGCCGAATGGCTGGTCGCCTTCGACGACGATGCGTACCCGCAAGCGGGCATGCTGGAAACCTTTAACCAACTGGACGTTCCCGCGGGAACGGGCAGCCTGGCCGCCGCCGTGTACCTGCCGGATGGACGTATCAGCGAAATGAACCGCCCCAGCGTCAACCCCTTCTGGCACCTGAAGGAACTGATCTTTACCTCCTTCAAGGGCAGAGAAGGCTTTCACGTCAGTGATGAGGAATACCAGCTCGACGCACACCGGGAAGTGGACGCCTCCTCCTTCGTCGGCTTCTTCCTGCGCCTGTCCCTGATCCGGGAGAAGCGTATCGGCCTGCCGCGCAGCGAACTGTTCATCTACGCCGACGACATTATTTACATACTGGAATTACGCAAAGCCGGCATCAAACACTGGTTTGTGCCTAGGCTGAAATTCACCCACGACTGCGAAACGCTGGTCAACCAAAAGGATGTCTATCGGCCCCTGTGGAAGGTCTATTACACTTTCAGAAATCGACTGGAGATGTACCGCATCGCCTCTGGAATCTTCTACCCGCTGGTTCTGCTGGTGAAGATTCCGAAATGTTTCCTGGCTGTACGTTTCTATGAGCCAAACGAGAGAAAACGATTTTTGGGCATCACCGCCAAAGCGATATGGCACGGGCTATTGAGGAATTACTCCAGAACATTTTCCGAAGTTATTGAATTTAGTAATTCAACACCTAAGTAAAGCTATTCGATTGATGAGATCGGATCGCGCTTTCCAGGCTTTCAAACACTAAGCAGTGATAAACTTGCGGTACGCCTCCAGCACCGTGCGCGGATCGCCCTCCTGCTGGATGTGCCCATCTTCTATCCAGATTACCCGGTCGCACAAATCCGCCACCTGTCCAGCAGCGTGGGACACAAAGACCACGGTTTGATCGCTCTTGATGCGCTTCTTCATGGCCGCCAATGCTTTGGCTCTGAAGCGAGCATCACCCACACTGAGTACTTCGTCGATCAATAATATATCGACCTCCGTCATCAAGGCAGTGGTAAAACCCAGGCGCAAACGCATCCCGGATGAATAGGTTTTCTCGGGCTCCTCAAACGAGTCACCCAGTTCGGAAAATTCCTTGATTTTTTCCAGAAATCCCAGTGCCTTTTCACGGCTAGCACCCACCAACATGGCTGACAACATCGCATTATCCCTGCCTGTCAGGTCTCCTCTAAAACCAAGTCCGATGGTCAGCAGTGAAGAAGTTGCCCCTTGGCGTGTTCTCACTGCACCACTGCTCGGAGCGAGAATTCCTGCCATGACCCTTAGCATTGATGTCTTTCCTACACCATTTCTGCCAATGACACCAAGCGACTCCCCTTCATAAAGATTGAGCGAAATCCTATCCAGAACATGATGCACCCCGTGATCAAAAGTACCCTTTCTCGACTTGAAGCTGAGGGAAACCTGGTCAAACTCCAGAACGGCCGGATGATTGACATCCTTCATGATGTCAAAACCTTCAATGCAATATATTTGCTTTGGCGATTCATTAGCCAGCTGATTAGTGCCAAGAGAAAGCCGAAAACGGCGCCAATGATAAGCAAGTGCTCCATATTCGGCGCTGTGTGGTGCATCAATACCTGTCGATAAGTATCCAGCATAAATGCAATTGGGTTGATCGCCAGCACCAGATTGACTTTCTCCGGATCGCCGAGAGCGTGCACATCCCAAAAAACTCCGGATGTGAACATCAGGAACACCATACCCAAGGAAACCAGGCGGGCAAAATCCCTTACGATGCACACGATGTAAGCACCAATCAGCGCACACGCTACGATAACGACATAGTTAACCAAGAGTACCGGGAGCAACCACATCCAGGTTAAGTTGGGCGTATAACCGAAAAGCCATAGCACGGTAAACAAAAGCAGAAATACTGCGATCTGCTTATAAAGACCTTCTTGAACTACAGCCATTGGAAACAAGGCTTTTGGCGCGTTAATCTTTCCAATCAAACTCTTGGCATTAACAATACTCTCTGACGCTTTGTTTACCGTTTGCGAGAACCAGACAAAAGACAACTTCCCGCACATCAGAAACATCAGGTAGTCGTCTTTCCGCGACTCCAGAATGATATCGAATACTATGTAGAACACCGCCACATAGAGTAACGGTTCAAGAACCCACCAGATATAACCCAGGAAATAGCGAGACGCATCAGCCCTGAGGCTCATGCGGGCTTGTACATCAACCAAGCTAAAATATTGAGCTAGACTCATTCAACGTCCGCGTAATCGTGCCAAGAATATGTGAAAATCAATTTCTCTACTGCCATCGATCTCACCGGGTTGTGAGTATAGGGATGCTTGGTAAGCCTTACAATAAGACCTCAAACGAAGGCTCCTGAATAAGCGAGTTGAGTCGAGCGTAGCGATTTTAGTTGCCGCTGTTTTCGTATACTCGTAAGCTTCCTCCTAGCTTATCAGCTCACAAGTACCAAATAGATTAAGGTCTAGAAAATTGACATTTTTTTCGCCCAAAACATCAAAAGACACCGTGGGCCCCATTGTTACAATTCACTCACCATTCAAGACAGGCACAACAACAATAGGGGCGGCGCTCGTAATTCTTGGGATTGGAGCGGAGGATCACGGATTTCACAGAGAGTTAAATCGAGGGTACAAAAACGAGATCGACAAAGCGAACTCTTTAGCTTTGAATGCTACTTCATTCAGCGTATTTCGAAAAAAGCACCAGCGAAGCATAGAACTCTTGGTGGGCGCGTTGTTCGAGTTTGCTAAAGGATATCAGATATTTGGCGATGTTCCATTTGGTCATTTACGGATTCACCCATTTGTGAAGAAGTTGATGTTGCCAACGGCAAAATTTATTTGGATCAATAGGAATGAAAAGGCTTGGTTGGCGAGTGCGCGAAATTGGCATTTGTCGCACCCTGAAATTTACCCTAATGCTGAAAAAAACTGGAAACTAAACCCTGAAATAGAGATTTACAAACTCATTCGTATGAGAGATGAAGGATTCACCGAGTTCGGCAAACTCATCAAAGAATTCCCCCAAGACTGCTTGGTCCTATCTTTGGAGAAAGACGCTCGTTGGGAGCCTCTTTGCAGGTTCTTTGGTTTGCCAGTTCCCGAGACCACCTTTCCGAATTTAAACAAGAGATAAGTTCGGGTTTAGATTCTTTTGAAACTCAATAGTACCCGGGGCACTTCAATGCTTGCAAAATTAAAGCGCAAAATTCGAGACAGATTACACACTCAAAACGTGCAGCCAGACGTCACTTACGAACGCCGTGTGAACATGGTGCTTACTTGTCTTACTCAAATGGTGCTTCAGGAGTGCAGAAAGAATGGAGTGGAAGCAGACTCATGGGAGCATGGCGTAAAAGATGAAATTCATTTTTGGTGGGGGGTTATTGAAAAAAGGCTTCGGGAGCCTGGCAAGGACAGCTTCTTGCATATGATCCAAGACATCCGTCCTTTCAATTTCCCCGAACTGCTACCGAAATTTGCGAACAAGAAGATCAGAGCGTTGGATATAGGAAGCGCCATTTTTGAACGTGGACCCAAGACACTGTCTTTGCCGGTGATCGGTTTTCCGGCTTTCAGATCGGCCAGTGCCTTTTCAAAATCGAATTTCTCTGTCATTGTGCAATCCTCCTTTGGATAGATTAAAGGATTGACACAGAATTGCTAACACTCCCTATAAGAAGCAGGAAACCAGAACTATTTTCTCTTAAATCCGTCATACCACCCTTTGGCCAACGCTTTGGCAATCACCCACTCCTTTCGGGCACTCAGTGCTTTCATTGAAATATTGAGCGAGATTCAGAAAGAACAGAAATTTTGTAAATGCGCTTCGTTCACCTACCAGGCCGGTATCAAACACTTCACGCCTCAATTTGAACAAATTCCTGATCATGTAGTAACAACGCATCGGAGTTACGGCGCCATAACCATAGACTTTCTTGTAGAAGACGGCATCCCTGACGTAAATGACATTGGTATGAAATGAGGCCTTGATTCCAAAAACCGTGTCATCATGGATGATGAAATAATCCGGATCGGGCGGCGATATTTTTATGATCAAGTTCCTGCTGGCCAGCATGCCTTCGAAACAGGCGACATTTACCGAGCACCATTCCTTTCCGCATCGAAAGGAAGCATTTTTCAGATCTATCAGGCGACAGGTCGCAAAATCAAAATATTGTTCCCAGTACTGACTCTCACCATTTTCTGTAAAAACCTTTCTTGAGTTCATGCATTCGGAAATGTCGGTATATTCTAGTAACTTCTCCAAGGCTTTGTGATCTGGCTCAATATCATCATCCATGGTCCATACCCAGTCATAACCGGCATCGACTGCGACCTGCATTCCATAGGAAAATCCGCCTGCCCCGCCGGTATTCTCTTTAAGGCTATGATATTCGAGGTTATCCCATTCTAGTACGCCTTTTTCTTCAAGTAGCTGCTGCGTGCCATCCGAGGAAGCGTTGTTAATCAAAAATATTCTGTCAACACTTCTGGTCTGCTTGCAGAGGCCGTCAAGTGTTTCCAGAAGCATGTCCTTGCGATTGAAAGTGACAACAACGGCAGCAACTTTCATTTCTTGAGCAATCTCCGCAAAAAAGTGACACCGGAAAGTTTTTTCAGTTTGTCGAGAATTCTTATCAACCGCCACATGCCGGCATTTGTTCGATAAAAATAATCGCCGTAGGCAAGTAGCATCCCTTGCGTTAACTTCCCACTTTTCAGGTCTTCACGAATATGCTTATTGACAATCAGTGCCCGATAGAATGAGTGCGCGTCTTTGCCAGCAGTTACGGTGTTTTCGTAATTTGGATTGGAGTTAGAACGAATGTGGTAGTTGGCCAGGTTCTCCTTGATGACCAGTACATCAAATTTGCTGAAGTAACGAATATTGAACTCCCAGTCGCCAATGACCGGCAAACTCTCATCGTACAAGCCAATTTCCTCAAATACAGAACGTTCGAACATAAAGGATATTGGCAGAAATTTGTTGATTTCTGATATCTGTGGAATGGAAATCCCCACCAACCAGGGATCGAATTCCTGCCTTCTTTCCTCTTTAACAGCATCGTTCTCGATGCGCTCGAAGATTTGAGTGATGTGCGTGATTACGCCTTTAACAGATTTGAATGGACACCGTTCATACTCTTCAATGCAACGCTGTAAAAATTTTGGCTCCCAACTATCGTCATCATCGTGGATGACAACGTACCTACTCTCGGATGCTTTAATGCCGATGTTGGACGCTGCTTCCATACCAGCGGATTGGGGATTGTGAATAACCATTAGGCGCCCGTTATAGCCAGCTTCATATTTCTGCAGCAGATCGTTTACCGGTTGTGGATCGCCACCGTCATTCACAATGACGTGTTGCCAATCTGTATGTGTCTGCCCCATAACGCTTCTAACAGCACGATCCAGTAGCAGCGTCCGATTTTTGGTTCGGGTGATGACAGTAACTAGTCTTTGTGGGTTCATTGTTTGTCCCAGCTCTGCTGCCCACGGGCAGCAGAGCAAATTACATGTTAGTAGGTTCTATGGCATGCGAGGAGACGCCGTATTTGTGCCCACTAGCCTGAAACTGTATCGAGCCAAGTCAGCGAATGTGGCTGTCGTTCGCAATCGGTTCCTTCGCGCATTATCCCCTTTCGATGTTGGTAGTCACGATACCGAAAGCATTTCACCCTATGAGGCAATGATCCCCGTAAAGTGGGAAACAAATGTACAGCTATTTTCTAAAAACAGATACTATTTTTCTCAATGGCTTGGCATACCGCCAAGACCTTGATGCATACAATTTATTCAGAGTGGTTTCAACGTCTTGCAAGCTGATTTGCGCATCTTGCAGTTCTGATCTAGCATCTTGCAGTTCTGATCTAGCATCTTGCAGTTCTGATCTAGCGTCTTGTAGTCCTGAACGGGAACATTGCAGTTCAGATTGAGCCCCTTGAAGCTCTGATTCAACATTATTCAACCTTTCAATGGTCTTACTGTTTTCTTCTTGCAGGTGCTTGTTTTCGTCCTCCAAAGCCAAAACAGTGTTGGCGATATTCGGAATTGCCCTGTTTATCCTGGCTCGATAAGTCTGTAACTGTTCATCTACACTGTGGTCATCCGGAATGATCATCGGATAGTCGAACAAGATGAAGTCTCTTTCATAGAGTTCATTGATCAGTCTTAAAGTCTTTGCTGAGTAGTCCTGCTTACGAATATTATCCGAGCGAGATTTGTTTATTACCTGATGTTCAATATGAAACCCAAGGACTGATGAAATAAAGATCAAGTCTTCAGCGTATTTCTCCTGCTTTCCGATAAAATCGGCAATGCGCTTTCTACCATCATAGAAAAACAGGTACTGAGGGCAAAAATGGATGAGATTCCAGTCGTACCTGATTGACAAATCATTAATGTATTTTTCTGCGAACGAGTTTACGTCCATCAATTCATGATCTGGGTTCATCAGCCAGTACTGGTTATAAGCGGACTTGAACCGGTCATAAGGGTTTCTGACATAGCCAAAAACAAAAAAGTCACCGAGATCCAACGGCTCGTATAAGGAAAAATCTTTTGCCCAAAGATGTGCCCTGTCCACAATCCTGTCCAGAACCGCATTGTATTCATGGTCCCAATACAGTACCTCCGAGTCATGATAGTCCCGCAATACCTCACGGACGCTTTGGCCCGCACATTTTGGATTGTGGATAAAAATGAATTTGTGCTTATGGGAAATAATCATATGCTGGATTGAGAATTGCCAAGTAAGCCTTTAGTTACATTTACGGCACCTTCTGCCGTACGATACTGATCATCATAAGTAGATTGTACAAATCATCCAACAAAAACTATTCATTCCGTTTACGCCGACGCAAGCCGGACCAGTTCCCAACCATCGACAGTTGATAGGTTTACTTAATCCAGAGACCAAATTAAGGCTGTAAAATGCCATAAAGCCACATTTGAGATGAACAACAAAAGGCAACGGCTCTCATCGTCGGGTCAAAAAACAACCTTGCGTTCACGCGGTAACGCACCGCACCCCATCAATTTCGACTTTGCCGCAAGGTATGTCCCTTTGCAGAGTCTGAGTTTCACGAGAAAGTAAACCAGTCTCTCCCATCTCCGCCAATGGGCGGCGAGTCGAATCGTACGTAAATTTCCTACGCAGTCCATCGTGAATTTCCTGCGCCGCTAAGCTCGATTCCAATCGAAAATTTGGCAAGAACTTCAATTGTCTCCATTCTCGCCTATCTGGAAATCTGTCTCATGACATATTACATTCTCAGCTCGTGATCCGGTCCTTCCGGCTCAAGGGGCTACAGGAGCTTTTCCGGGCTGCACGCAGTCGCCGGGCAACCCGGAATATAAAGCACGCATTCTGCGGCTGTTGGACATTCTGGAAAACGCGGCCGCCCCGGGGTGATTTGAACCTACCGGGTTTTTACTTCCACCGGCTACGCGGCCAGCCCGTGCGCCACTCCATGCGAGTGACGCGAAATTGGCGGCTGGCATTTGCTTGGGTTGAAGCGGATGCGACCAAGGTGGATTTGGAGGATTATCACTGATGCATACTGATCGCAGACCGACTCACCCCGGCGCGGTGCTGCGCGAGGACGTGCTGCCCGCTACGGCCCTGAGCGTTTCTACGTTGGCCCGACGCTTGCATATGTCCCGGCAGAGCCTGCATCGGATTCTGGCTGAAGAACAGCCCGTGACCCCAGCGACAGCCCTGAAACTAGCCCGGCTGCTGGATACCACTCCGGAGGTGTGGCTGAACATGCAGCGCGCAGTGGATTTGTGGGAGGAAAGACGCCGCCTGGCGGATGAGTTGACGAATATTGAACCTGTCGCGGCCTGATGTCTTCGCATTTACTCCGAAACCAGCCGCGCCAGCGCGCCACCGTCGGCCTCAGCAATGTTTTAACTATCTCTGAACCATCTTGAATGGCTTTCGCCAGCCGTTGAGAGGCTGCGCAATCCCAAGGCGCATCGCCCGGCCAATTTCTTACCCGATCGAAGGGGATTTTCCTGCTTCTCTGAACCCGGTTCATGGTGACAATGTGGCACCAGAAGGAATGGACCTCGCGACTGATCAGATCCCGAGAGGCGTTCTGTTGCTCGCTTATCATGTTTCTGCCGGGCTGGCGCACTTTATCATCAGGTGATATAGTTAGTGACGAACTTATGATCACAAACATCGGCATATTTCGGACAAAGGCGTGCCTTACGAGTTCAAGGATGCACAGGAACTGATCAATGATTTTTTCGCAGACGTCGATCGCGTACTGCTGGAGGAGAAGAAAAGATGAAAGCGATTGTGATTGGCATTATGCCGCAAGAGAAGATTCGCGAGCGGGTCCTGGCGATCGCTCGCGGCCATTACAACCCCAAGCCAGATGAACCAAAGGTTTGGTTCACATCAATGAAGTCGCTGGCCGAGGTGCTGAGTGACGATAATCGTGCGCTCTTGAAGGTCATCACCGAAACCAAGCCTAAATCAATTTCTGCACTTGCCGAAGCCACAGGCCGCAGGCCTGGCAACCTGTCGCGCACGCTAAAGACCATGTCCCATTACGGTATCGTTGATCTGAAACGAGAAAAAAATCATGTGCGCCCGATTGCGAAGGCAACTGAATTTCGGATCGTTGCGGCATGACTTGAGTGCTTCCTAAGGGCAACGGCGGCGCGGAGCAACAAGGGGACGTTCCCGCGGGAACGCGTATTATGTTAAATCCACGCTGGATACCGGCGCACGAGGCATACTCCTACAGCGCTGCAGCTGTAATTCTTACGATTGTGGAGAACTTCGGAAACTAATCCAAGCTGTCTCAATTTGTTAGAATGCGGCTTGATTCCCTGTGACTGGAGCTATTTATGAATCGCAACAGAGCATTGCGGCTACTTGCCCAACACAAGGAGCAGTTGGCCGAACAATTTGGTATAACCCGCCTGGCCTTATTTGGCTCTGTGGTGCGCGATGCCGCCCGCGCGGATAGCGATGTGGATGTACTCGTGGCATTTGACGGGGCGGCCACCTCAAAACGTTACTTCGGTGTACAGTTCTATCTGGAAGATTTGTTGCAGTGCCCGGTGGACCTGGTGACTGAAAAGGCGCTTCGTCCCGAACTTCGCCCATTCATTGAACGGGAGATGGTTAATGTCTGAGCGCGAGTGGCGCTTTTATCTCGATGACATGATTAGTTTCGCTGAGAAGGTGCTTGCCTATTCCGCAGGGCTAGACCAACAAGCGTTCATCGCCAATGGCCTTAACTTCGATGCGACCGTGCGCAATTTGGAATTATTGGGCGAGGCCGCCACACACATCCCGCTCGAACATCGCGATGCTCGCTCTTCGATACCATGGCGGCAGATTATCGCAACCCGAAACCGGCTGATCCATGGCTACCTGGGCATTGATAACGATACGCTTTGGAGCATCGTCCAGGATGACATTCCAGGTCTGTTGTCGGAGCTGCGGCAACTCAAAGATCGGACAAGAGCGGATTGATCGGGGACGTGGAGACGGTCGGTGTGCTGCAAGACATCTCACGCTTGATCGCTTTCGGTAGCGTGCTCTTGCCAACGCCGTTGGGGCCGATCAGGCCCAGGCATTCGCCAGGTTTTAGCTCGAAAGAGACATCGTTGACAGCCCAGAACTCATTGGAGTAAGCGATATGTTGCACATAAAATCTGCCAAGTACCTGTCTGGATTCAAGCTCTGCTGCTAAAGCCACGCAAAGTCAGCCTTACAAATAATCCACAATAACCATGCTGCCGTTATTGCCTTGCCAGACCTTTCGCGCGCAAGACGCGCTCCTGCACACCCAGCAATGGTCGCTCATGGATGGATGTCCTGATCCCATCCCCTGCCCCGAATCCAAGCCTTTAACGCCAGGTAAGTGGAGTGTGACGCTTCGCGCCAAGGCGATCTTGAAGCCGCAACGAAGCTCTGACGAATCACAGGCTCAGTTCGCTATGCGAGCCGAGGCGAACGAGTTGAAGTACTTCAACACCGGGTTTTCGGTAGATTAGCACCAGGTCGGGCTTGATGTGGCAGTCACGGTAATTTTGCCAGTCACCCGTCAACAAATGATCGTGGTGCTTATCAGCTAATGGTTGGTCGCTCGCCAGCGCAGCCAGAAGCGCTATGAATTCGCGTTTCAGCGCTGCCCGGTGCCGGCCTTTGGCTTCGCGCTTCAAGTCTCGTTTGAACAGGACCGTCTGTTTAATCGTCCGCATCAATGGCAGCTTGGAGTTCGTCGAGAGTCACGATTTCCAGCTTGCCACGACGCGCTTCCTTCATTGCCTCGATCGTCTTCTTGTTAGGAACCAAAAGCTCGAAAGGCAGGGCCTTCTCACGGGCGACGCGAGTCAGCATGATGCGAATGGCATCCGACGTGGTAAGCCCCATAGCTTCCAGCACAATGGTAGCCTCTTCCTTAATGTATTCGTCAATCCGGGCGCGCACTACGGCGTTCGACACCATGATCCAATCCTCCAAGTTGTGGGCTACATTGTAGCTCAAAACATTCCAGACAGTCAAAGCCCCGTAACACATGATGGGCGACACAGCTTGCAGCTATAATGAACTTTATGCGCAACACAAAACTGGTGGTTCCACCCGAATTCGACACTGCTCCGAAGAATCAACGCATTGCCTTCGTTCAGGAGCTTTGGGATCGAATCGCACAGGATCCGGATCAGGTACCCATACCGGACAGTCATAAGCGAGTGCTGGACGAGCGATTAAATGCGTATCGAGCCAGTCCTCAAGCTGGTCGCCCGTGGAGCGAGGTGCGCGAAGAGCTCTTGGCGAAGCTCAGCGCTGTTTGAACCCCAGATGAATTGGCGAGTATTGAACCTGTCGCGGCCTGATTTCTTCGCACTTACTCAGAAGCCAACCGCGCCAGCACGCCACCATCGGCAACCAGGGTCTGGCCGGTGATAAAAGATGACTGTTCGCCGTCCAATAAAAACGCAATCGATCGGGCGATATCGTCCGGCGTGCCGAGCCGCTTCAGAGGCGTTTGCGCGATGAGGTTTTTCCTGGCTTGCGTGGCGCCCACCGCGCCTCGATGCAAGCCCTTTGCCAGCATCGGCGTATCCACAGCACCCGGCAAAACGGCGTTGACCCGTATCTTGTGTTCGGCGAGTTCCAGCGCAGCGGCGCGCGTGAACGCCAGCAGGCCGCCTTTACTGGCCACGTAGGCCGCCATGCCTGCCGATGTCGCCTGCGCGTGTACGGAGGCGACGTGCACGATGGCGGCATCTTTGCCGGCCATCAACGGCGCCAGATATCGAGTTCCGAGAAAGGCCGCAGTAAGGTTCACGGCCAGGGTCTTATTCCACTCCTCCAGCGAGGTCTCGCTTATCGGCGAACAGGGCTGGACCGCCGCATTGTGCACGAATCCATCCAGCGCGTTTCCGGTGTTGAGGTCAGCCATGATGACATCGCGCCAGAACGCTTCTTCGGCGACATTGCCCTGCCAGAATTTCTCCAGCAGCAGGCGCGGCGGACACTGCGCACTATCGGTTCCATAGATCACCCAGCCTTCGCTGGCCAGCCGGCATGCAAGCGCCTGCCCTACCCCGCCGCACACGCCGGTTATCAATACAGACTTCAAGTTTTTGCCTCCAGTACCTCAAACAGGTTCTTGATGGTGTTTTCGTGCACCCGCAGCCAGGCGGCCGGGCTGCTGTTGGAATTATGCGGCGCCAGCATCACGTTGGACATGGTTTTCAGCGGACTGTCCTGCGGCAAGGGTTCGTGTTCGAACACGTCGAGCGCCGCACCGGCGATCTGCCGGTTCTGTAGCGCTGCAACCAGCGCTTCCTGGTCAATGATTGGACCACGAGCCATATTGATGACAATGCCTTCGGGTTTCATCAGGCGGAACGCGGCGGCATCCATCAGGTGCATACTGGTCGGATTCAGGTCGCAATTGAGGCTGACGAAATCCGCCTGGCCCAGCAATTCATCGCGGCTGACCATTTTGACCCCGGTTTCCTCGATCACGTCCTGCGGTATTTCAATAATATCGGTGGCCAGCACACGCATGCCAAAACCCCTGGCCCGTTTCGCCACCGCGCGCCCGATGTCGCCCAACCCGATGATCCCCAGCACGGTCTCATGCAATGCGCGGCCGGGAATCTTAGCCCAGATTCCGGCTTTCATCTGCTCGTCCATCCACGGCAGCTTGCGGGCAAAACTCAATACATAGCCCATCACCGAGTCGGCAACGGGTTGCGTGAACGCGCCCGGTGTTCTGCGCACCGCCACGCCCAGCCGGCGGCAGGCTTCCAGGTCAAACGCATCGATGCCGGTGCCCCATTTTGAAATCACTTTCAGGCGCGGCACCGCTTTTTCCAGCACCCGCTCAGTGAAGCGGTCATCGCCGGCAATCACGCCATCGATTTCACCCACCAGGTGCAATAATTCCGCTTCGGAAAGCCGCTCATGGACTTCGGGTACCACCAATTCCGCGCCGTGCGCTGCGAACATTGAGCGGTAATCATCGAGCACCGGCTGCAGGTACGGCGCCGAGACAAGGATTCTCCATTTCATGATGCGGTTCGTTCCTCTTCTTTTTCATGTCCGGTGTAGTCAATTCTGTATTCTGCCCGGCTTTGCCTGGATTTGCGGATCTGTCGCGACAGCGCCGTCATGAGGGTAATAGAATTTCCGGCGCAGTGCCTTACTGACGGCGCCGTGCTGGGCATACCCACGATAGGTTCCCCAAAATTGCATCAAACGGAAGCTAAGGATGGACGTCATGTGCTGCCACAACACGCCTTGTTTCGAAGCCAGGCGGGCGTCATTGAACGCGTTTCTGAAAAACATTTTGACGAACTTCATGAAGGTAAACTTTTCATGCGGGAAAATGGCCTTCATCGCTATGGCTTCACGCCGGTAGCGGTTCAATACCTGGCTGCGCGATTCTTCGTGCACGTGCACCACCTCGGCATCGGCTTTGTAGGCGATGCGGTAGCCGGCGGAAATGACCTGTTTGGCCCAGGCCAGGTCTTCCAGGCCGGTCAGTGTTTCATCGTAACGGAATCGTTCCCACACCGACCGGCGCACGGCGGCGTTGGCGTTGTTGCAAAAGGGGTGGTCCTGGTTCAGGTCCGAGACTTCGGGAAACCAGCGCGCAAAGACCTGGCGTTCGGAAAACTTGGTCGCTTCATTGCCGCTTTGACGGCCATAGACACAGGCGATCCGGTCATTTTCAAAGGGCTGTATCAGGTGCTCGATCCAGTCGGAATACAAGGGATAGACATGGGCGCTGGCAATAACCAGGATCTCGCCCGTTGCCGCCTCGCAACCAAGGTTCAGGGAATGCCCAAAAGAAAAGTCATTTTTGTCGATAGTGATGATCCGGGTCGGGTATTGCGCCGCAATCGACAAAGTCGCATCGGTAGAGCCGGAGTCGACAACGATGATTTCCGGCGCTTCGCCGGTCTGCTGCATGATACCGCTCAAAAGCCGGCCAATATGGGCTTCTTCGTTATAGCAGCGGATAATGATGGAAATTTTTGCCATTGGAATTCTATTATCCCTGCTAAAGTAGCGGCATGCGACGGTTAAGGCCGGCTCCCGCCTTGTGCGCGTATTTTGAAGTAACTACAGACACTATGGCAAAAAAACATTTTCTGCTTCCGACCAAGCTGGTCAACCGGATGCCGGCACTGCGCAAACTGGCCTGGCTGATCGAAGCGGCAGTAGTGAAATCCCTGGTAGCGCTGATCAGGCTGATGCCGCTGCGGCGTTCGTACCAATTTGCCAATGCCCTGCTGCGCAGCCTGAAGCCCATATTGCCATTTACCGCAAGAATCCGGCGCAATCTGACCATTGCCTTCCCCAACAAGGACCCCAGCGAGATCGAGCGGCTGACCCGTGCCGTCTGCGGCAATCTGGGCAGTGCGATGGTGGATCTCGCGCTGGCCGGACGTATCTGGGCGGAACGCGGGCAGCGCATCGAGTACGTCATCGAAGAAGGCGTAGACCTTGCCAGTTACCGCGGCCGGGGCCTGGTATTCGTCATATCGCATGTCGGTGCCTGGCAGCTTTGCACCTTCGTCGCCGCCCACTATGGTCTGCAAGTAACCACCGTCTATGCCCCCGAGGAGAACCCATACCTCAAGGATTTCCTCGCCCGCATGCGGGCAACGATGCCGGTCAACTGGATATCGCGCGACGGATGCATGCGTCAACTGAGCAAGGAGCTCCGAAACGGAGGCATTGTCGGTTTGGCCGCGGACACCCGTTCAGGCAGTAGCGAATTGGTCGATTTCTTTGGCGTACCGACCGCGGCGAACAATTCAGCCGCCCGGCTTGCTCTCAACAATCGATGCGATCTGATTCCTGTGCGTACAGAACGCCTGGCAGGACCGAATTTCCGCATTACCGTGGGCAAGCCGATCGTAGCGGCGGACCCGGACGCGCCGGGCGCTGAACGGGTCAGGCAGATGACCGCCGACATGATCAAGCAGTTTGAAGCCTGGATCCGCTCGGACCCGTCACAATGGATCTGCTTCAGCCGCTACTGGCCGGCGGAAGTTTATCAGGACTGAGGCGGCTGCCAGACGGCGTGGCGCACGCTTTTGGACACCAGCAGGCCAATGCCGGCCAGGGGAATGGCCGCGGCAATCAAGGCCGCCAGGCCGGGGCCGGCCAGACCCAACGGCGGCGTCAACAGCACGAACGCCGTCAGGTAAATGAACGCGCCGACCAGATTCAAGCGCAAGATCTTTCCGGCATGCCCCGTGGCGTAGCCGGCCGCGCGCAGCACCGTCGCCAACAGATCCAGGGTCGCGGCGAACAGCATCAGGCTCAGCAATGGCGCGGCCTGCGTATAAGCTTCTCCCAGCGCCCGGGACAGGATATAGCGCCCGCCAAAGACGGAGCCGACTGCAAAAAGCAAACCGAATAATGCAGAAATCAACAACGCCCGCAGAAGAATCGCACCAAAGTCGCTGTTTTGGCGCACCCACATCCTCATCATGTCCGGAAACAACACTTGCCGCAGCAAGGCCCCGGGCTTGGAAATGATTTTGGTCGACTCGTTCGCCAGCCGCAGATAACCGGCCGCAGCCGGACCGAGGAACAAGCCGGCGAGCAAGGTGGATATGTACCTGGGCATGATGTCGAGGTTGGATTGCCAATAAACGACGCCGATAAAGGCACTCAATCCCGGAAAGCGGGCACGCCAATCTTTGGGTGAGAAGCCTTTGAAGCTCAGGGCGCCCATCTGCCGCTTGAGCTCCAGCCAGCCGCGTACAATCAGGTAGATGTTTCCGGCCGCAGTCGCCAGGCCCAGGGCGACCACGAACCACAATACCGAGGGCTTTACGGCCATGATCAGCAGCACTCCGGCCAGGCGCAGAACGGGTCCGACCATCAACTGCACGCCCAGTACGTCGTAACGGTCAAAGATCCGCAACACGCCCTTGGCGGTGCCAATCGCGTAGGTCAGCAATACTGCGCTGTAGACGATGGTCAGCATCGGCAGGCTTTCATCCCAACCCAGGAGCTTTCCAGCCAAAGGCGCAGATGCCATGGCAAGGATTGTGGCCACGGCACAGGACAGCAGGTCGACAAATACCGTCAGCCGCAGCAGGTCCTTGAATCCGCCCTCATCCCCGGCTTCCAACAGCGGGACTCCGAACCGCACCAGTACTTCGTACAGGTTGAAATCCAGCAGGCTGCGCAGTACCAGCACGTAGGTCTGGACCAGCACAACGTAACCCAACAACTGCGGTGACAGCGTTCTGGCCAGCACGCCGATGGTAAGGATATCCAGCAACGCAGCAACACCGCGGCCACGCAGCAATTTGGTGAAATTCCTCACCGCGCGGCGCACGGGGGACAGGCTTTCGCTCCCCGGAGTGTCGCCAGGTGCTGACATTAAAGCTTCTCCAGCAGCTTGTTGACCAGCTTCCAGGCAGCCGGCAGCGGGCTGAGCGGGTTCCATTGCGCCAGGCGCAGCTCGCGCTCCAGAGCGTCGAGCCGGGCCAGCACCGGGCGAAGCTCCTCCACCCCGGCGACGATGGTTTTCCATTCATCCCACAACCCGGCGGCGGAGCTGTCCATGCTGTCGGTGGCCAGCGCATCGAGCAGGCAATAGGCAGTGCGCAGCAGATGATTGATGTGCTCATCGCGTTTGAGCGCTTCGATGCTGAATTGGGTATGTTGCAGACCGGGCCGGAGAAAATGATTGGTAAATTCAGCGATCCCCGCGCGGCTGGCATCCGTGAGCGGCAAATCCAGCCGCGCCGCCAGCCGTTCCAGTTGCGCTACCGGCTCCCGCATCAAGCGGTCATAATCGATGACGACCAGGGTCGAGTTGCGCACCAGTTCGAAATAAGGCACCACGTTGACCAGCCATTCGAGGTCACTGTTTTCCTGGCTGCCCCGGTGCACATCCAGCCGGGCGCGCGAGCGCGCGACGCTGAGCGGATTGCGTATCGGCATCACATAAGCAGGATCGATGTCCATTTGCCTGAACAGGCGTACCCAAAAGGGCAGCAGGCGCATCGTACGCGCGTATTTGAAACCCCACACCGGCGCATGGCCAAAACGCTGCTCGATCGTGCCGGCAAAATCCGCGTAAAACGGTGTTACCAATGCGCTGTCCCACACCGAATCATCCAGCAGGCGCAGACTGTCCGGCCGCAAACCCAGCGCGCGGCGCAGTTTCTTGCTCAGCTTGAGCAGCGCAGCGTCTTCGAAAAAGCCACTGGGGTTTTTGCGCGACGGGGGCTTGAAATCATCACCGAGTTCAACCCCGACTGCCTGCGTGGCCCGGGCCACAACACTGGTGCCGCTGCGCCCTGCTCCGAGCACCAGTACAGCGCGCTGACGTGCAGGTGGCGCGCCTGCCACGGCAGACTCTCTGGTCGTGATCACTGCTTGTTTTTGATCCAGTTCAGGGCCTGGCGCCCGGCGTAGAGCAAGGGGTGGTTGATCACCACGATAAATACCTTGCGATATTTGCCTTGCGGACAGGTCAGTTCGCGCACGCCATGCCAGGAGCGCTTGCGGCGCGCAAACACGGTGCTGTGGTTGCCGACACATTCGCTTGCAATAATGCGGTCGAAATCTTCGAATGCCGGCGCCGAGTTGGTCGCGAAGCGGCCGCCATCGTCCAGGATCAGGGTTTGCCCACCCCATTGCGGGTCCCATTCATCCGCACTGTTGAGATAGAAGATGTGCGAGCCCAGTTTTTGCTGCGCATCGCAGTGCGGCGATACCGAACAACCCGCCGGGGTGTAATGCCAGTGCATGTTCAGGTGGAAAGTCCGGCGCTGGTACATGCGCTGCAGGAAGCGGCTGTATTCGCGCCCGTGCAGTTCGTCGATGAATTCATTCCAGGCGTCGGGCACGGTTTGCAGCGTGCTCGAATACTCCAGCGCATAGCGGTCGTGCGATACCTGGCCGTGTGAACGCGGTTTACCGAACACCGGATCCATCACGGCGATTTCGGGCAGGTTATCGATCAGGCGCCGGTAGCCCCCGTCGGTCAGCAAACCCGCCGGGTTGATGAATGGATAAGGTTTCACGCGCAGAAATGCGGCGGCATCTATCGCATTCAACGCGTCAACATCGAGATACTGCATCAGGCGTCCAAAGCCCGCAGGGGCTGGTGACTGCTTACGTGGTCCATGCCGGCGTCCGTCTCACGTGTGGGCTGATCGAGCATTATACGGAGGCGCTCGCCCAGTTCCTCCTGGCGGTACACCCGCCGGTCCGTTGCTACCTGCAGCGATTGTCCGAATTGGGCGGCAAATCCCTGCTCCACCAGATGCCGGTGCAAACTCTCGATATCGCGCGGCGGCAAAATCCATTCAAGCTGCAGCACGCGGGCGCAGAAGTACTCGAATCCCTGCTGTGGTCTTTCGGTGCCGCGGCGGTTTCTGGGTCTTTGCGCAGCACGCTGCAACAACCATTGACCCAGTGCCATCACGGGTTCGAGGCGCCGCTGGGCCAGCGGATAGATAAACACAGGCTTGGCCGTTGCCAGGGCATCGGTCAACATGGACTCGCTTTCGCCACTGACCACCAGGATGTCTGCCGCGGCCAGATATTCGAGGTAGGGATTATCTTTGCAGCCCTGCGACCAAACATACAGTTGCGCCTCTCCCTTCAAGACCTCCCCGAGCGCAAGCGCTGCCTCATTGCTGGTGCGCCGGGAAGTAACCGCAAACAGCGATCCTCCCAGTTGCTTGACCTGCTCCAGCACCTTACGGCCCATCGCAGCGGCGTCCTCGGCAGAAAAGGAATGCTGCTGTGAATCGCCGCCAACCAGCAAAGCCACGCGCGGTTTGGCGGCGCCATTGAACAATTGTTCGCCGCGTTGCCGGGCGGCATCCAGGTCATGGTCCGTGAGCGGGTGCACCGGCAACAGCGTTTCGATACGACGGCGATGCGCGGGTAAATGGAAGTGCTCACAGCACACCACGATATCGATGCAACTCTTGACCCCGCGGCTTTTCCGGCCGGCCAGCAGCAGCCGCGTGCGCCCGCCGCTGCGCGCTTTTATCCAGCGCGCCACGTGGCAGGACCACCAGCCACAGGCGACGACCACATCCGGCCATGGCGGCCGGCACGGTCCCACATGGCCGAAGCCCAGGTGAAGCAGCACCGGGATCTGGCTTATGAACCCCTGGGGCACGACTTTCTTGTCGTACGGGCAGCCGAGCATTTCAGCCAGTGCATTGGCCTGGCTGCTGTGACCGAGTTTGCGGCTGTTGAGCACCCAGACACTCAGCTCGCGCCGTGCGCTCTCATTGCCCTCGATAATGACGGGCTTGCCTGCGGGCAGAGCTCCAGCGCGCTGCAGATGGATCTGCCAACGCACCTGCGGGTGGTGCATCGCAACCGTTCGGAACTGGTAATGCCACCATTCGATGGTCCGCTTCCAGGGGCGCGGAATGTTCACCGCATCGCGTTGACCCGCTGCCCTGACACTGCAGTACAACAACCGCCCTGCCCGGCTGAACAGGTGCTCGAGCAGCCAGGGAACATCCTCATCCGGCACATATTCCAGCAGATCAGTACACACCACGGCATCGAAACCCTTCGCTGCCGTCTTTGCCGGCGGCTCTGCAAGCGGGTCCGACTGGTGAATGGAGCGCACCTCATCTGGTATGAGCAGGGCAGCGCCGCCCGACAATGCCTTGATGCGGCAGTGCAGAACACTTTGTGCATGGCTTTCGCGCAACAGTTGCGCCATCTCACCGTAGTCGCCCGCAGCCGCGGAGACCGGTTGTTTCCCGCTTTGGGGGGATGGTGCTTGCAGCTCGTTGAGGCGCTTGCGCAAAGCATTGAAACCCTGGCTCGGCCGATCCGCGCTGAACGGCCTGAAAGCCGCCTCGTCCGCGCTCTCTTCGAGTCGATACCAGATGTCGCCATGGGGGTTTTTCTGATAAACAAACTGCTTTGGAAAGGGGTGCCAGGGCTGCCGGTGCAAGGCGGTATAGTGGAGCACACCGGACTCACCGGCAACGTATTCCCGGTCGCGTGCGTTCCAGCCGCCATCCAGCTTACCCCACAGTCCCGCGCTGCCGGCGGCGCGCGCCAGCAGTGTGTTCTTGCCCAGCGTACGCGCATCCTGCAGCGTCCACAGGCCGGCCATTTTTTCGCAATCCAGCAGCGCCACCGAAATGTCGCCGGCGTGGACAGACAAATAACCGTGCGCTTCCATTGGCAGATCGAACAAAATTGCCGGGTCTTTCAGATAGATCTGGTCCACATCGTTATAGATGGCGCGGCCCTTGCCGCCGGCGAAGTGCGGAATGGCAAAACGGTAATTGGTGAAACCGGTTAGCCAAAATCGTGATTTGAAGCCTGCAAGGTTTTTCATCAGGTAGATTTCGTACACACGGGAGGGGTCGCGCACCTGTTCAATCGACCAGATGAATATGCGTTCGGCCTTGAATTGCGCCGGCTCGGTGCCGAGGTAGATCCGGACCGGGGGCTTGTTGCATGGTGTGACGCCGGCCCGCACCGGCAACGTGACCCGGCCGGGCGCGTCCCATACCTGAGTGTTCCGCACCGCGGCCGGAGATCTGAGTGCAGACTGGATCAATCGTTGAGTCAGGAATGCCATGTTTGTGTCTTGATCAGCCTATGAGGCAGCGCAGGAAATGCTTCGTAACAGAATTTTACCGCGTTTTATCGCCAGCAACCTGCGCTTTTAACCCGCGGGCTTGCGCGCCACGGATTCCAGCAAGTCGACAAAACGCGGCAGCACTTCCCCGTCCGGGACATCCACGATTTCCCGCAGAAAGCGCTCGCGATGTTCGGGCAGGTAAAAATCGGCACAGCCGTTCAGCAGAAAATGCTCCACTTTGTTATAGGCGTCATCCCGGCAATGCAATACGCACTCAGGCAAATAGGCCCCGACGGTCGAGGTCCCGGCGTGCAGGTAATCAGCCGCCAGTACCGGCTTGTTGCGCTTGACCGCCTCAAAAGCGACCGAAGTGGCAATGTCGATCACCACATCCGACCAACTGAGCAAATGGGAGGAATGGATCTCCGCTGCCACGAAGCGGACGTTTTTCAGCCGCCGCAAACCGGCCCGGCGCGACAATGGTTGCCTCCAGCCGCCGCGGGTATGCGCCTTTATGATCAATTCGACGTCCGCAAAAGCAGCCAGCATTTGCACCACGCGGCCGATTTCATCCCAGAACAGGGAAAAATCCTTTTTGCGCAGGAACATGACCAGGTTGAGTTTTTCCGGGTTGGCCGTCAGCGGTGAAGGCGGCAGCAACTGTTCCAGCTTGGCAAGCCATTCATCGCAATAGCGCGGCGATCCCAGCACCGCTACCTGGAAATCCTTGACAAACGGCCGGAAGCGCGTTGCGCAGAGCTCGTTTGGCACCACCACGCGGTCGAACATCCTGGCCGGGGCGAATTTCAGCCGCGGCTCCATGCTGAGTTCCTCGACCCGCACCAGGAAATTCGCGTGCGGACTGTCGCCATGCGGCAGGGAAACAGCGCCCAAACCCAGCGCGCGCGCCGCGCCGACCACGGTTTGCACGAATTCGATCGGGAAAACCGAATTGCCGCTGATCCAGTCAAAGGCGACGACTCCGGATTCGGCGGCGCCGGGTTCACGCGGGCCAAAACTTCGTTGCAGCAATAGATCCGCTATTTTTTGCCAGAAGGCGACGCGCTTGTCCGGGCTCATGATGCGATCGAGCAGATGAGTAAGCCAGGCAGGCGACAGCGCGCGGAAATGCCGGTCAAGGAGCAGTTTTTGCAAGCGCATGCGGAACAATTGCGCGCGGTTCAGCACCTGGCCAATGGTGGCGACGCGCACACCATTAAGTGAAGCGAGGTAAACGACCCGGTAATCGTCCCTGTAATGCGGGTCGCCCATCAGCAGGACGTCGGCCGCGTGACCGCGCTCGACCCATTTGTATATCACCGGTGTGACGTGGTCGATATCGTTGTAGTGCCGCAGGAAAAAGAGTGCTTTCACGTTTTATTGGTATGTATTTGGTAAAAGATCGCAGACCAATTATTATACCGCCCCGCACAGACAAATATCAGCGGCCGTTCCTGACCGCGGTCAACTGCGGTTGCTGTGCCAGCTATCCCGCTCCCGAGGCAAATACCAAAGATGAAAATTGTTGCCATCATTCCCGCCCGCATGGGTTCCAGCCGGTTTCCCGGCAAACCGCTTGCAAGCATCCTCGGCAAGCCGATGATCGAGCATGTCTACCGCCGTGTTGCCATGTGCGCCAAGCTGGATGCAACCGTCATCGCGACCTGTGACGAGGCGATTCGCGCATCCGCCGAAGCCTTTGGCGCAGCGGTCATCATGACCTCCGATCGCCACGAACGGGCCAGTGACCGGGTTGCCGAGGCGGCGCGGCAACTCGATGCCGATGTGATTGTCATGGTGCAGGGCGATGAGCCGATGATCTCACCCGACATGATCGATGCGGCCCTCGCCCCATTTCTGGCCGGTGACCGCGTCGGCTGTGTCAACCTGTCGCGCCGGGTGCACAGCGAAGAAGAATACGAAAATCCCAACACCATCAAGGTGGTCAGCGATGTTCATGCCAACGCGATGTATATGACGCGAGCGCCGGTGCCGACGCTGGCGAAATCAGGCATTGCCGATACCCTGGTTTGCAAACAGGTTTGCGTGATTGTTTTTACCCGCGAGGAACTGGAGACATACACCCGGCTCGCACCCACGCCGCTGGAACAATATGAATCCATAGACATGTTGCGATTGATGGAGCACGGACGGCCTGTACGGATGGTGCCGACCGGGCGCGATACCCTGGCGGTGGATTGTCCGGAGGACCTGACCCGCGTCGAAGAAGCTGTTACGTCTGGACCCCCTCACCGCGGCCTACTGACCCCTCTTTGCGCGCGGGTGTAACGGGAATCGAGCGGCCCTCCTCCGCCTGGTATACCCGGCAGAGCGGCGATTCCTTGCCGGTGACGGCTTCCACCAGGGTCGCATAATGACTCAGTTGATCGTTCCAGCGCTGCTGCGTGCCGGCGTCTGAACTTCCGGTTTTGTAATCGACAATGGTCCAGAAACCGTCCTGATCCCGGTACAAGCGATCGATGATGCGCCGGCTGACGTGGTTTCCGTCGCGCTGCAACAGGCAAAGCTCTGCATGGGATTCGCTTGCACCCACCGGGCTGATCGCGCCCAGGCCCGCCTCGGTCGCCAGCGCGGTCCGCAGCATGTCCCTTAAGCGCGGCAGTAATTGGGCCACGCTGCCCGCAGCGGCGCCGAAACGCAGCAGCACCGACTCCAGCATGTCCTCGTGGTCCTCGAACCAGGCGCTGCTCCAGCCCTGCTCCCAGTGATCGTGGATCAGCTCCAGCCACAGGTGCAGCGCTTCACCCAGGGCCACCGCGTCCTGGTTAGACAGGGCCGGAGGGTCAGCGGCTTGATCGTTGGTCAAATCCAATGGCTCGAGCTTCAGTTCCGGCGCATGCGCCAATTGCAACAGGGGTAAAGGCACCGGCTCCGGTTCAGCAACCGGGGAATCCTCTGTCTGATGCTCCAGTGTGGCAAGAACCGATTGGAATGCCGGCAACAACATCTGCAAAAAACTGCCCGAGTCTGCGTACCAGCCGTTCTGGCGGCTGAATTTGAACCGGCCAAACAGGTGCAATTCCCGGCGCGCACGGGTGGTCGCCACATACAGCAGACGGATCGACTCATAGCGCTGGCGCTCGGCATCCACGGCTCCCAGATAGCGGTAAACGGATGGCCCATCGCGGCCCCGCTCCGTGACCGGCGCCATCAGCAGGCCGCTGTCTTCGGGCCGCCCGCCCTCGCCGGCAGCGCCGTCCAGCGCGAATTGCTGGGCCGCGATCAACGCTTGTTCCCCGCGCCCGCCGATGCGCTGCAGGCCGGGCAGTATCACCACGTCAAATTCGAGTCCCTTGGCCTGGTGTATGGTCATCAACTGCACTTTGGCGGGCTTGCCCCTGGCATACAGCGCTTCCAGCGCCTCGCCGAGCCGTTCGACCACCTCGCACTGCCCTTCCTGCTCGATACGATCCAGCAGGGCAAAAAACCCGGCCGCGTTATCCAGTTCGCTGGCATCGGCATAAGCAAACGGCCCGCCCAGCTCCAGCCAGGTGAATTCGACCAGTTCCCGCAAGCGCAGGCTTGCGCGCAGCGCCTGTGCGGTCGCGATAATGCGGCTCAGCCGGCCCAGGCGCTGGCCTGTTTCGCCCGCCAGTTCCGGGTCTTGCCGGGCCTGATCGATACGCAGCCAAATGTTTTCATCGGCGTGCTCGCCGATAACACGATGCAACTCCGGCAGGCGCAGGCCACACCAGGGCGCGCGCAGCAGCGCGGCGGCGGCGACGCGGTCGGCCGGATGCAGCAAGGCTCGCGTGATGGCCAGCAAGTCCTGGATCACCGGCCGGCTGGCCAATGCATCGACCTTGACGGCATCGAATTCGATACCGGCGCGAACCAGCTCCCGGGCCAGCGCCTGCAGGTGCTTGCGTGCCCGCACCAATACCGCGACCTGTGCGATGTCTTCGCGTTGCAGGCAGTCATGAATCAAGGCTGTTATCTGCCGCGCTTCGTCTTCGTCGGTCCTGTCCGGGCTCTGCGCATGTACCCGCACAGCGCCGCCGGGCTTGCGTTCAGCGCCCGCCGGGCGATAGCGCACCGCTCCCGAGTCGCGTTCGTCCTGCGCCGGGAAAATCAGCGGGAAATACTGATTGATCCAGTCGACGATTTCCCGCCGCGAACGAAAATTGGCGGTCAGTGTGAGCACCTGCAACGGCACATCGCCCATTCGACCCTGCTGCACGACACGGGTGAACAGGCCCACGTCGGCTGCGCGAAAACGGTAAATGGACTGCATCGGATCGCCAACCAGGAACAGCGTCCGTCCGTCGCCCGCGGCCCAGCCGCCGATCAACTGTTTGATCAGGCGATGCTGGGTGTGACTGGTATCCTGGAACTCGTCCAGCAACAGGTGATCCAGGCGCCGGTCTTCGGCCAGCAGGACCTCGCCGTAGGCCTCCCCATCCGGCCTGTTTCCCTGCAGACTGTAAAGCGCCCGCTCGGCCAGAAACTGAAAGTCCGTGCGGCCTTCGGACAGGATCACGAGGTTGAGTTCGGCGAGCACAAACCGCAGCAACTCCAGCACATCTTCGAGTAAACCGTCGTTCAGGACTGCCTCATCGAGCGGTGCGAACTTCGCCATGCGCTCGATCGCCTCACGTGCTGCGGGATCATCGTGCCAGCCGGCATAAAGCGTCTTCAGTTCGGCTACCCATGCGGCGGCATCTGCACCAAGCTCTGGAAACAGTTTGCCGGTGATTCCCCCCGGGCCGCGTGCTTTATTGCCGCCGGTCGTCAGCACCTGCGCCAGCCAGTAGGCCTGCCATAGCGACGGCGCCGTTTCGCCGGGCTCGTCGCTGGCCGCGGCAGCCAGGCGCGCGGCGGGGTGTTCCGCATCATCCAGCCGGGCGCCGATAGAGCTGAGCAAGGCCTTTGCCCCAAGCAGGGAACGAAGCCCCAACGCGGCGGTAAAGGCAGTCAGTTCCGCTTCCTGCCGGCTGTGCAATACCCGCCCAAGGCTTGCCAGCGGCTGGCCCAAAGACAGGGTCCACTGGTCGCGGATCGCCAGCATGCGCACCAGCAATGCTTCCATTCGAAGCGTATCGCCATCGAGATGCACCAGCACGCGCACCAAACGCTCATGCAGACTGTTTTCTTCCGTCAAATCCTCTGCAGATGCGGCATCCAGATCTTCCAGCATGCGCCGTACGGCCTGTCGATAGAGCGGCGTCGCATCCTCGAGCACTTGCAAACGGTTGACGACGGCGCCGTATTCCGGGTCCCGCGCCAACAACTGCATGCACAGCGCATCGATGGTGAAGATGCGCAGCCGCCCCGGGTTGTCCAGCAGTCCCCATTGCAGCCGATCGTCCTGTGCCAGAACCGCACTGGCCAGTGCAACCGACCTCTGCTCGTGGGATTCAACCACCTGCTGGTCCCGCGCCTGCTGCAGTCGTTGCATGATGCGGTTGCGCATTTCCTGAGTCGCCTTGCGGGTGAACGTGATGGCCAGTACGCGTTCGGGCCGTTCCACCCGGCCCAGCAATTTCAGGAAGCGCTGGGTCAGCAGCTCGGTCTTGCCCGAACCTGCCGGCGCCTGCACGATAAAGGACCGATCCACGCGGAGCGCATCGTCGCGTGCCGCCTGGTCAGCCGGAGCCGGTTGCGCTGGGTCAGTCTTCACCGTCATCGTCCCCCAGCCCTTCAATGCCGTGAGCGAGCAACCAGGCCTCGCCCTCGGTGCGCCGCAAAACGGCCTCCAGTCCGGCGAAGCGCAGGCCCTCTTTGTCATACAGGCAGTTGGCCGCATCCCCCGCTGCGATCTCCTCCAACAGCGCGCCGATCCCGCTTTGCCAAAATTCCATCAATTCCTGCCAGTTCGCGAAGCGCCGGCCGAAAGCGCTTTTGCGGTTGTCGGTGCCATACAGCGTTTTCCACGCTGCCGCCGGATCATCGACCACGCCGGCCATGCTGCAATCGCCGGTGCGCACGGATGCCAGCGCCAGTCCTCCTACCGAGCCTTTTTGCTCATGATCGAGGAGCACGGCATACAAGGGTAATTGCGGTTCGCCGATGCGTTTTCGCAGCCACGCAGCGGCAGCGACGGCGCCGCTCTTGTAATCGATGATCAATTGACGTCCGTCATCCATCCGATCGATGCGATCGAGGCGTATATCCAGTACCAATCCATGGAACTCCAGGCTGCTTTTTGTTTCCAGTGCAGCAACCACAAATCCCTTGCGCGAGTGTTCATACAGCAACCACTGCTGTAACAGCCGTTGCAGTCGTTGTTGCTCCGCCTGCAAAGCGGGCGGCAACAAGCGGTGCAGCGCCCGCTGGCTGTCCAGGGCCTTCTCTACGGCGTGCGCAATAGCGGATTTTGCGGGCAGTCCGGGCTGGCCGATTTGCTCCTGGTACAGGTGATACAGCGCGGCATGCAGCAGCTTACCGCGGTAGGCGTAGTCAGCGAATGGTCCTGGCATCGGATCCTGGCGCAACTGCAAGCGGTGCAACAGGTAAGCCATCAACGGACACACCGACTGGCTTTTGACCATGGCGGAACCACCGGGAACGCGCGCCCCGGTGCCGCGCGGCAGAGGCAGGCCTTGCGTGTCTTCGACGGCCTGCAACCAGGGATGGCGGGCGTAGCCGGTCGCATACTCCAAAACCTGCGGTGAGGCCAGTGCCAGCAGCGGCCATTGGGGTGCGGGATCGCCACTGCTTTCGAGCCTGGACTCTGTCGCGAGCAGGGGGCTGGCCAGCCGCGGCACGTCGTCGCCAGAGCGGCTCCAACTGTAGTGCACCTCGGGTGCAAGGCGGTCCAGGCTACTTTGCAGCTTGCGGGTAAAATGCAATTGGCCTTCCGGCGTGGCTCTGGGGATGTGTTTGATCACATTCCCGGGCAGGAACGGATTGTTTGCCGGTTGCCCGGGCCAGTTGCCATTGTGAACATTCATCACCCAGGCAGCATCAAAGCGCTGATCGACCACATCCTCAGGACGCAGGAGCTGAATCGGAGACAAGGTGCCGCCGCGTTCCGTGACGTGGGTATCGCGGCACCAGCGCGACAGGATGGCAATGTCCCGAGATATCGTTCCTGAACCAGCCTGCCGCAAACGCTCCAGCAATCCCACAAACCGCTGCACGCGCCCCGCCAATAAGCTTCCGCGTGACACCGGCCCTGGCCAGCCCCAGGCCAGTAAGGTATTCAACAGTGCCTGGCTGGCGTCGCGGCCAGCGCCGGCTGATCCGGCATGCGCCAGCAACTTTTGCATCACCGGGAGTTGCTCCTTGAGTTCCCGCCGGGTCAGCAAGCTTTCCACGCTGCGCAATGACCAGAAATGACGCCCCTCCTCGCGCAACATGACTTCGAAACGGGCCCTGGCCCGCTGTTCATTGCGCCAAGCCGCCAGGTGTGGGCTCAACAGCAGACGGCTGATCTCCGGAAAGGGCAGACGAAAGCTGCGGTTTTGCCTGGAAAGGCGCAGCAACAGCAATGCGTCCTGGACGACTGCATGTTCGGACAAGCGGCTGCTGTCCGCGAGGTGATACAAGCTGTCCCCGCCATGGGCAATGCGCAAGCCTTCACGCGGGTGAATCACGCGATCGAACACCGGCAGCAGCTGGCTGGCCAAAGCATCCAGGCCATTGACTACGACGGCGATGCGCTGGCAGCCCTGCTGCAACGATTTCATTGCCCAATCTGCCGCCGCGCGCATCTCTTCGGCGCCAGAATCGAAAGCATGCAATGCACGTTTGGCCGCTTCCGGCGAAGCGCTTGGAGAGTTCAAGTGCTCATCCCCGCCGGTGTCTTTGGCGTCGTGACTGCCACCGCTGTCTGCGATCTGTACCCCGCGGCCGCGCAAGGCATCGAGCAAGGATTGCTCGAGCCGCGTGAATTCGACAAAACCGCGCAGTTCAATCACCGCTGGTAAGCCCAAAGGAAGCTCGCCGGATCGTTCCAGTTGCCTCTGCAAATGGAGCAGCCAGTCTTCCGGGGCGAACAGGTGCCGGCGCTTCAGCGCAGCCTGGGCAGCCATGCGCCAGCCATGGAAACGCGGACTCTCCCGCAGATCGTCCCCTGCCGGGCACCATTGCCGCCAAAGCCGCTCCGCCGCCCGCGCGGAGCGTGCCAGGGTCAGGGTTTCAAATTCACTGGCCCATTCAGACTGCGCGTCCACGGCCTGTTGCCAGACCTGGTCCAGGGCCAGCCGGTCCGCGCTTGCGGCTACCGGCTGGCCCTGTAACAGATCGATGCGGGCTGAGGTCTGTTCCACCCAGCGCGACAGGACCTCGACTGCTGGCGCGACCAGGACTTCTTTGTTGCCGGCATGCTGGAATGCCCGCGCAAGATGCAAGTCAAAGACCCGCTGGTTGGGTACCAGGGTCAATACTCGAGTGGACTTGGGATGTTCAATGATGGATGAAACGGCTAATCCCCGGTCAGTCTATGGGCAGCATCTTGATCACTTGATCGAGCGGTCACGGTCAAGTCGAAAAGCCTGAAATGAAACAAGCAGTCTATCAAGACAAAGGAAATTATGGCTTGGCCTGTTCTCAGTTCCTGATAATCGGCCGATCGACAGCCACACGCTTTGTTAGAATAAACCCATGTGTGGCAAAACCGCGGTATTCAATATTCTTTGGCGCGATGTATTCAACTACGCTGCAGCTTTGACCCCGCCATCGACCCTGCCCCCGGACCCGTCTTCGCGCATCAACATTTCACCTTCGCGCCTGCGGCGCAAGAGCGAACCTGACTCGATGGTCTGGGAAACCCTGCCTGTGATTTATCCTGACAACGGTACCGATAAGCCTGCGGAGGCCTTGTGGCCGTTCATTCCGGCCTATTCCGAGGGGCGTTTGCCGACCAATCGCGAAGGGCGATTGATATCGACAGCCAATGCGCGCCTGCGCCCGGGCGCCAAACCATTCGCACCCACTTTCATGGGCGCCTGGAACGCGGAATCGCGCGTGGTGGTTGTCGTTTCCTGGTTTTATGAGTTCGATAGCCGGGTCAAACCACAGGTTCCCTATGCGGTATTTCCCACCGATGCGCCCTGCTGGCTGATGGCTGGGTTGGCGCGCCACACGGTTCTTGCCAGTGGTGAACGGCACCTGACCGTTGCGGTAATCACGGTCGACCCCAACGCCGTGCTCAAATCAGTCGGCCATCATCGCAGCCCGGCGCTGCTGCGATGTGGCGAAGAGGCAAAGAACTGGTTATGCGGCAATAAACAGGAAGCACTGGCCTTGCTAAGACCCTATGAAAATGAATCAATGGGAGTCGAGGCTGTACCGATGGGTATAAAAATCCCCGGCAACGAACAGGTCGAATTGCCGGCAACGCTGCTGTCTGCGCGGCATTAGCGCCCGGTACGGGACGTTTTCGGCACGGCTTCCGGTGTGAACTCGATCACACCCATGGAAAGACCCGTGGTGGCTTCTTCCTTCGACTTCTCGTCGTCAGAATACAACCGGGTCGCGGCAAATGAAGTGCCGTCCCGGAGTTCTTCCCCGGCGCGCCGGATTCGCGTATTCCAGGCATCGGTCTTTTGCGAAGGCAGGTCTGCCGTATGTCCGTGTCCGCGCAGTACGCGGGGTTGACCCGGGTTATGCCGATAGTACAGTTTTGCATTGTGCAGCAGTTTCTTCCGGCGGGCCTTGGCCTTGGCGTGGTGGCTTTTCTCAAGCCTCCAGGCCAACAACAGCAACCCGGCAACAAAAACCCCCACAATTGACAGAAAATAGATATTTGCCATTTCGTTTTCCTCCCTACTGCGGGCACTGTTCAAGCGCCTGCATGTGATTTACCAGTAGTTGACAGCTTTGTCTCGTTAGTAGTTCCTACCAGCCCCAGGGTTGTTTGACGTCCTTAAGGTTTAGCGGGCTATACTTACGGACCACCAAGCCAACGTCAGCTTTCGCGGGCCGCACACGCTGGAGTTTGTGCGCAATGCGTTCCGCTTCGCGTGTTCCAAAGTTATCCATTTGATCATGCGGTGCGCTGGGATCACGCAACAGTGGCGCTTTTACTTTGTAGTATTCCACCGTGGCCATGGTGTGGCGGTTTGCCCGTCCCCAGCGGTCTTCCATCAAAGTGCGAAAGCTGTCCCTGATGCGCGAATGGTTCGATGTGCTGTTCACCAGCTCCTTTTCACGCAGGAGACGATCTGTGAACGATTGCATGGCAGAGGAAAGGTCCGCTTGTCCAGTTACAACCCCATTGAGTTCCTGATGCCGGGGCCAGCCCCATGGTGTGCGAACTTGTTGCAATTCCCGTTGCAGAACCCGCGAGGTGTCAAGTGATGTCCCGGCCGATTTGCTGCGCGACTGAATACCACGCATCGTCGCCGGGGGCCTGGAAGATGTGACAGCCGTTTTACGCGGCCGCGTGGCGTACTGGAGCTTTCCATTTCCGTCACTGCTCTTCGTCGAATGGCGAATTAACGCCACGCACAACAACGCAATGACCAATACGCTCAGAAGGTAGAACACATATTCCACTTTGAAAGCCTTTTTCTTGCCGGTTCAAATCTGCTCCCCGCGACGCGAACCGGGCCTTATACTTTTGCAGCACACATGGCAGCATTTCCGCAACCACATGGCGCAAAATGGCGACTTTCAAAATCCGTTTGATTCCCTGTCTGAATCGCTGATCATTGTCCTCCGATCAGCGTTAACATTTCTGAAGATTCCGTCAGGCCAGAACCGGCGAAGACCAACTACCGTCAATCCATCTGGTGTTTCTGTTTACGGAGACTCTGCTTAAAATGTTTTTACCCTTGGATATACTCTAATCCAAAGAGAAAGTTGGTGCAAATATTGAAGTGAAACGTAAGCTAGCTCAACTATCCATCTGTATATTCTGAAAAATAAATTTTTGCTCCTTGCGTGCCTCCAAATTGATTCCCGGCGAATTTGTCGCAGCGTATCTCCCGCTGCACGGGACAGGCTCCAACCCGCTTTGAGACATCCCATAGACAAGAAACCCACCTGGAGGTGGGTTTCTTGTCTATCTGGCGTCCCCTAGCGGATTCGAACCGCTGTTGCCGCCGTGAAAGGGCAGTGTCCTGGGCCTCTAGACGAAGGGGACAATTTGGTGGAGCTAGGCGGGATCGAACCGCCGACCTCTACAATGCCATTGTAGCGCTCTCCCAGCTGAGCTATAGCCCCGGAAAGCCGCAGCATGTTACTGGCTGCAACCCACCATGTCAATGTAAGCCTAAGTGGCTCCCTCAGTCTACGGTGACCAGGGAATTCGCCGCTGTTGCAGATGTGATGGACCGCCTCGCGGGTTGCATCGTCACCATGCTGTGGCCCTGTTTGAGCAGATACTCCAGCCAACGTTCCAGCGCCCGGTTTCTGCGCCATGCCCGCTGCATCATTTGGCGCGGCGGGTAGGCGGGATGGGTGTCGCGACTGCAGGCCTGGATGCAATCAAATGAAGTGGCCTCCGCCAGGCGGGCATCGTGATAGAAACGGATGTGCGCATCCGGCGCGTAGCGGCTCTCCGCACTGGCGGGAAACTCGTAGGTCAGCCGGAAAAAAGTCGTGTAGGCATGCCGCTCCAGCACCTGCAAGCGGAGTAAGTGTGAACCGGCAACGCGTGATTTGAGGTAATCATGAAAAGCAAATTCATCGGGAATCAGCAACTGCAACTGGCGATAGATCTCCGCCTGCACGTCGTGCAGTCTTTTCAGTCTTGGCCGTGTTAGCAGGCCGTTGGGCTGGCTGAATGAAACCATTTAAAAAGCATATCACAGCAACCCGGATTTCTTTCCCGTTTCATCGCATTAAAACATTTCACGCTGCAGACCCTGCTGCTGCAACACGCGGCTGGCAATTTCCTCGATCGAACTGTGCGTGGTGTGGAACACCGGCACACCCGCAGCCCGCAGGAGACTTTCAGCCGCATCGACTTCCCAGTAGCATTGCTTCAGGGAAGCATATTTGCTGTCGGGCCGGCGGGTTTCACGAATTTGCGCCAGGCGGTCGGCTTCAATGGTCAACCCCACGATCTTGGCTTTGAAGGGCTGCAGGAACGGAGGCAACTTCTGCCGTTCCAGATCATCCTGGGTCAGCGGGTAATTGGCGGCTTTTACACCGAAGTGCAGCGCCATGTACAAGCAGGTGGGTGTCTTGCCGGAACGGGATACCCCGATCAGGATGACATCGGCACCCTGGTAGGTGAGACTGACACCATCGTCATGGGTCAGTGCATAGCTGGTGGCGTCTATACGCTCTTCATAGCGCCCGTGGTTGGCCATGCCATGCGCCCGGCCCACCGTCGCCTTACGCTTCGCACCAAGGGCCTGCTCCAGGGTATCGAGGAAGGTGGCAAACAGGTCCAGGATAACCGCTTCGCTGGATTTGATGATGAAGCTGATGCTGTCGTCGACAATGGAATTGAACACGATCGGCACCGCACCATCCTTTTGCCCGGCTGCATTGATTTGGCTAACGGCGGCGTGGGCTTTCACCGAATCGCTGACGAATGGAATGCGAACCTGGCGGAATTCAATGCCGGGAAATTGCGTGAGCAAACTGTGCCCGAGCGTTTCGGTCGTGATCGCGGTACCGTCTGATATGAAGAACACCGTGCGTTGCATAGCCTGCCCTTGTAAAATGCACACCCATATTGCCCAAGCGCGCGACTTCAGGTCCGCAAATGGTGCAATTCCGAACTTACAACCTCAAGGAAGCGGGAGTCAAAACCGTTGCAACACTATATCAAATGGTTGAACGAGCTGGGCATGCAGGATATCGACCAGGTCGGCGGCAAGAATGCATCACTGGGCGAGATGATCAGCCAGCTTTCCGCACTGGGGGTATCCGTACCGGGTGGATTTGTCACCACCGCGCACGCATTCCGCGAGTTCCTGGCGCAATCCGGTTTGGCTGAACGCATACGCCAGGCGCTGGAATCCCTGGATATAGAGGACCTGGGCAAGCTGGCTTCAACGGGCAAAGACATCCGCCAGTGGATCCTTGAAACACCCTTCCAACCCGAGTTCGAGAAGGAAATTGAGCTGGCCTGGGAACAACTGTGCAAGACGGCGGACAGTGAACCCGCCGTTGCCGTGCGTTCGTCGGCTACCGCGGAAGATCTGCCCGATGCTTCCTTCGCCGGCCAGCAGGAGACCTACCTGAACGTCCGCGGACTGGACCAGGTCAAGGAAAAAATTCACCAGGTTTTTGCCTCCCTGTACAACGACCGCGCCATTGCCTACCGCGTGCATCAGGGCTTCGTCCACGCGGATGTGGCCCTTTCGGCCGGGATCCAGATCATGGTGCGTTCCGACCTCGGCGCCAGCGGGGTGATGTTCACGCTGGATACGGAATCGGGTTTTCGGGATGCCGTATTCATAACCGCGTCCTACGGACTGGGCGAAACCGTGGTCCAGGGCGCGGTGAATCCGGACGAATTCTATGTCTATAAACCCGCGCTGGCCTCGGGCCATGACCCGATACTGCGCCGCAATCGCGGCACCAAGGCCATCGAGATGGTATACAGCGATGGCGATGCCGCCGGTGTTGAAACGCGGCCGGTGGAAACCGAGCGCGCGTTGCGCTTTTGTATCAATGATGCGGAAGCCATCGATCTGGCGCGGCAGGCGGTGACCATCGAACGACATTACGCCAAACCCATGGACATTGAGTGGGCCAAAGACGGCGACAGCGGCAAGTTGTACATTGTGCAGGCGCGTCCGGAAACGGTGCGCAGCCGCGCCGAAAACGTGGTGGAACGCTACCGCCTGCAAGAAGAAGGCAAGCTCTTGTGCACCGGGCGCAGCATTGGCCACCGCATCGGTGCCGGCAAGGCCAAGATCATTGCCAGCATCGAGCAAATGGACCAGGTGCTCAAAGGCGATGTGCTGGTCACGGATATGACCGACCCCGACTGGGAACCCATCATGAAGCGGGCCGCAGCCATCGTGACCAACCGTGGCGGCCGCACCTGCCACGCCGCCATCATTGCGCGTGAATTGGGTATTCCGGCGGTGGTGGGCTGCGGCGATGCCACCGCAAAGATTCCGGCGGATTCCGAAGTGACCGTTTCCTGCGCGCAGGGCGACAGCGGCTTTGTCTATGAGGGCAAGCTCGAATTCGAGATCAAGAGCGACACCACGGAGGACATGCCAGAGCCGCCGCTGAAAATCATGATGAATGTGGGTAATCCGGATCGCGCTTTCGATTTCGCGCAGATCCCCAATGCGGGCGTCGGGCTGGCGCGGCTGGAGTTCATCATCAACCGCATGATTGGCGTGCACCCCAAGGCTTTGCTCGAATTTGATTCGCTGGACGATGAAACGCGCACCGAAGTCAGCCGCAAGATTGCCGGTTATGCCGATCCCGTCAGTTTCTACGTCGACCGCCTGGCGGAAGGGATTGCCACCATTGCCGCCGCGTTCGCGCCCAACCCGGTCATTGTCCGCCTGTCCGATTTCAAGTCCAACGAATACGCCAACCTGATCGGTGGCAGCAAGTACGAGCCGCACGAAGAAAACCCGATGCTGGGCTTCCGTGGCGCTTCCCGGTTCGTATCGGAGGAATTCCGCGATTGCTTCGAACTGGAATGCCGGGCACTGCGCAAGGTGCGGGAAGCCATGGGGCTTGCCAATGTCTGGGCGATGATCCCCTTCGTGCGCACCGTGGAAGAAGGGCAAGGCGTGATCGATGTGATGAAAACGTTCGGTCTGGAACGGGGCAAGAACGATCTGAAGATCATCATGATGTGCGAATTACCGTCCAATGCCCTGCTGGCGGACGCCTTCCTCGACATCTTCGACGGCTTCTCCATCGGTTCCAACGACCTGACGCAGTTGACCCTGGGGCTGGACCGCGATTCCGGCGTCGATCGCACACCTGTTTGACGAGCGCAACGAGGCGGTCAAGACTTTGATCAGCATGGCCATCAAAGCCTGCAAACGCCGGGGAAAATATGTCGGCATCTGCGGCCAGGGCCCATCCGATCATCCGGACCTGGCCGAATGGCTGCTGGACCAGGGCATCGAGAGCATGTCCCTGAGTCCGGATACCGTGGTCGATACCTGGACGCGGCTGGCCAGGGCCCGTTAACAGGCCCTAACGAAGCGCATAAAGAAAAAGGCCTCCTTGCGGAGGCCTTTTGTCGCGATCAAAGCAAATTTACTGTCTGCCAAAAACCCAATCGAGCTGGACAAATATTTCCCGGCCGTAGGGATCGTAGACAAATATGTTGAAATACGGCCATGCGCCACCACCGGGAAATGACTCTTCGGGGCTCAATGGCGGCTTCTTGTTGAACACGTTCTGCACCAGTACGCTGGCCTTGATGCTGTCGGTAATATCGTAAGAAGCCGACCAGTTGAACCACCAGGTGGCTGGGTTCCGGAGCAGCGTGTCGGTTGCCGAATTCTTGATATACACACTGTCATAGGTCAGATTGGAACTGAGGCGCGTTGCCAGCACACTCGTCGTGAAGTCCCGATAGTTCCACGTCACCGTTCCGCGGAACCGGTCTCTCAGTTCCTGCGTACCGCTGTTGAGGTAACTCTGTACCGGGTCTTCCGGATACTGGGCATACTTCTGGTCCAGGGTGCGGGTGTAGAACATGTCCAGACTCCACAGCCCATACTCGGTATTCAGGCTATATCTGAAGGATGCATCGATGCCGTCCGTTTCCTGCACCGATTGGTTGATCGGCCCGGTCGTGAGATTCTGAATTTGCTCGGCATTGGCGCCGCCATTTGCCGGGTAACGCTCGACGCTACCGATGATGAATTGGCAGTATGCGCCATTGGGATCTTCGAGACCGGTGCCGAGGCGGCAATCCGCTTCATCCGACAGAATTCGGCTGACGCTGAGGTCATTGACGATGTCCTCCAGCTTGATTTGGTAATAGTCCACCGAAACCGACAGGTTGTCGACGACTTCCCAGACGAAGCCGGCCGTCCACGAATGGCCCGTTTCCTCCTTCAGGAAGGTATTTCCCTCGCGATAAGCCGGTGATGCTCGCGCTGCTGTTGGTGCAATTGCTGCAGCGGCACTCCGGCTTCATCCCGCTGCACACAGGTAATAATCCGGTGCGACGGTAAAGAAGCCGGATTTATCGGCATAAATGAAATGCATGTCCGGCGCACGGAAACTGGTTGCATAGTTAGCTGCGTAACAGCAACTGGCTGACCGGGCGAAATTCAAGGCCGAGGTTGTAGGTAAACCGGCCGTTCACCTTGGTGACGTCATCGTATTCATCATAGCGGGCTGCCGCATTGAGATTCAGGGTCGATAGCAGCGGGATACGGAATTCAGCCGCTGCGGCGTAACGGTCGCGGCTACCCCCGCCGCCGGTACCGGTGTAGCCCCAGAACAGGCCATCGATCAGGCGTTGGTCCAGGTCGATGGTGTAATCCTGGGTACCCCACTCGAGCACCCCGGCGAAACCGAGCGGCCCTGCCGGCATTTCAAACAGATCGCCGGAGGTGGTGAACTGGACTGTGGCATTGCTGGAATCAGCGCTGGTCCGGTCGATAGCCCCGAAATACTATTGAACTCCTCGGGCGTAAGTGGCCGGTAAAACTGCTCCGCGGTGACGTTGACCACCGGGTCTCCAAACAAGGGATCCAGCTCGGTCCACGGCGTGAAGAAATCATTCGCCTCATTGGCGAGCAACAGCCGCCGGTTCCGTTTCAGGTCGTACTTGGTATAGCTGCCCATTAGTTGCCAATCCCAGGCTCCGGCGAACGTGCCGCGGATGCCGCCCGACCAGTTCTTTCACTTTCTCCTTGTACTTGTGATTGGCGTTGTTCAGCCCGCCCATTTCCTCCTCCGTAAAGATGCGCTGAAACAACTGGTCCTGGTAATAGTCGACCACGCCGATTCCGAAGGCGGTGAAGTCGTATTGAACCGGATAGGCCGTATTGAGCACCGTGTTGGTACCGGTGATATTGGTGCCGAAAAGATTCGACTGCCAGGCCAGCGTGCCGGTGCCGATGTCGGCATCTTTTTCAAAGTAATTCACCGATCCGAACAGCTCGGTATCGTTGGTAATTTCGTAGCTGAAATTGGTGAATATCGACTTGTCCGTCTCGCCGTTGCGCAATGTCACCAGGGAAACATCGTCCGGCCGGCCGCAGTAATGGCCTGAACCCGGGCGGTATGAGTAACTGTCATGCGGTGTGCTGCCGCACAGGGACGGATCAGGATTGACGTAAATACCTTCCGGATTCGGGTTGACCAGAAAACTGTTGAAGAAGTCCAGTAACAGGAAGGTGCGGGAATTCACGTAGGGTGCGCCTTGCGGATTGTCTTCCACCGAATCGATGTAATTGCGCTGGTAGCCCCAGATCGGCTTACGGTCGAAATATTCCAGGCCGTAGGTAAAAGACCATCGGTCGCCCTGCCAACCGCCGGTCAGTTGCCCGCGGATGGACTTGCCGCCGCCTTCGGTCGTGTCTCCGTAGCGCACGGAAAGCGTGTGGTCATCGAGGTCTTTCTTGGTGATCACGTTGACCACGCCGGCAATCGCGTCGGAACCGTAAATGGCCGAAGCGCCGCCGAGCAGTATTTCTATGCGATCGACCATACCGAATGGAATCGATGACAAATTGACAATGTTGCTTTGGCCGTTGAACGCCAGTGGGTAATCCGTCATACGGCGTCCATCGATCAGCAACAGCGTGCGTCCTGGCCCAAGACCTCTGAGGTCGATCGCATTGGCAGCCTGTGTAAACCCCGCGAACTGATCGTCCTGAATATTGGAAACATTCTGGGTCAGGGAATTCAGGGCCTCGTAGACCGTGGTGAATCCTTCCTTCTCCATTTGCTGGGCCGTCAGCACGACGACCGGCGCCGGGCCCTCGAGGTCGGTGCGCTTGATACGCGAACCCGTCACCGCAATGCGGTCGAGGCTGACGGTGTCATCGCCTTCTTCCGGATCGGCCGCTTCCTGGGCGACGCTTATGCCGGAAAATATCAGCATCAGCGCGAGCATCAGGATCTGTCGTATGGACGTGCTCTTGGTTATTCCCCGGTTTTTCATCCAGTTTCTCCTTGACATGGATTATTGATTTTGGCATTTGAACCTGCCGATTCGCAGCGGTCATGGCCCAATTTTTGTATTAAATTACCGTTAAACCACAGCATTTTTGCAGGAAAACACAGAGTATGCAAGCAATCTAATCACTGCCGCGGCTAGATCCAAACCGCAGCTTATGACGGTGACAAACAGGACTGTTGACAGCACGACGGTACCAGCGCGCCCACGACAGCGGTCAGATACCACCATTGGCAGCAAACAAGCCCATGAATTGCCGGTAGTGGCGCAATTCGGCGACGGACTCGCGGATATCGGACAGGGCTTCGTGCCGGTTCTGCTTGCTGAATCCGGACATGGCGGCAGGCGCCCAGCGTGCCGCCAGTTCCTTCACCGTACTGACATCCAGATTGCGGTAATGAAAAAAGGCTTCGAGCTGTGGCATCAGGCGGAACAGAAAGCGCCGGTCCTGGCAGATACTGTTGCCGCACATTGGTGAGTTTCCAGGCTCGACCCAGGCGGTCATAAACTCCAGCGTGCCGTGCTCCGCCATGGCCAGGGTGGTGGTGCTATCGAGTACCCGTTGCCACAGTCCGGAAGCGGAATGGTGTTCCTGGTTCCAGGCATCCATCGCCTGCAGTTCAGCTTCCGTGTGCCGGATGGCATAAACCGGCCCCTGGGCCAGTTCATTCAATTGCGCGTCGGTGACCAGGGTGGCGATTTCCAGAATGGAATCGCGCTCGGGGTTCAGCCCGGTCATCTCCAGGTCAATCCAGACCAATCGTTCGCTCGCTTGCTCTGCCATCCGCCTGTCCTTTCCCATTCCCGGTGAATGATATCAAGTTTAATGACAAATCCTGTCCGCCGGTAAAAACAATGATCGGCCCGGTTACAATAGCGCCCTCAAATAGTGCCATTTATGGACAGGCATATGAAACACCGTGGGCACATCAACTGATTCTGGCCAGATATCGCAGGCGGTTATCCGCGTGTCGTACGGCAACCAGGGAATTGCCGAACTGCCCTCAGGCCGGCGGGTGGAATGTCTCTACCGGCGCTCGGTGGGGCGGCCGTTGTGCGGTGACCAGGTGCTGCTTGAAGCCCTCGATGCCGCAACGTTGGCTGTTACGGAGATACTGCCGCGCAGCAACATCTTCGTGCGCGCCGACCAGCAAAAGCTCAAACAGCCCGTGGCAAGCAATCTGGACCGGGTGGCGATTGTGATCGCACCGCGGCCGGCCCCCAGCAGGGACCTGGTTGAACGCTACCTCGTTGCGGTGCGCAGTCTGGGCATCGAACCCTTGCTGGTGATCAACAAAGCAGAATTGCTCAGCGCCGAAGACCGCGCCAATACCTCACCGTTCAATCACCTTGCGGACTACCGCAAGCTTGGCTATCGGACCGTGGAAGTTTCTTGCAAAGGACCACCCGGCGTTGACGCACTGATTCCGGAACTGCACCTGCTAACCAGCATTCTTGTGGGCCAATCCGGCGTTGGCAAGTCCTCATTGGCCAACCGCCTGATTCCGGACCTGGAGTTACAAACCGGCGCGTTGTCGAGCACTACCGGCAAGGGCATACACACCACGACCACCACCATCATGTATTCGATCATTGACGGTGGCCGCCTGATCGACTCCCCAGGGGTGTGGGAATACGGCTTGTGGGATATGACCGCCGACGAACTGGCGGCCGGCTTTCCGGAATTTGCTGACTACCAGGGGACCTGCCGCTTCAATGATTGCAAACATCACGGTGAGCCCGGCTGCGCGATTGCAGAGGCGGCCAGCAGCCGGCAAGGTGCTGTCCTGGCGCTACCAGTCATACCTGCGTCTCCTGGCCCAAAGCGGTTGAGGAACGCACGGTTGAGCCGCCTGCGGCTGCGCTATGGTATATTTTGCACTGGAACACACCAACCATGGGAGACAGTGACATGACACGGACCGTTCTGACACTGATTTTGTTGCTCGCCACACCGCTGCTTTTTGCAGATGTGCTCTTGATCGAACAGGTGCGGCAGGTGGAGCACATGACGGTACCCGAAAACGGGCAAACCCAGGCGGAAGTCGAAGCCGCTTTCGGCGCTCCGCTGAGCAAAAGCAATCCCGTGGGCGATCCACCCATCACGCGCTGGGATTATGAGCACTGGAATGTGTACTTCGAATATGACCGCGTACTCTTTACCGTGCTGCACAAAGGCGAAGTCATCCAGAAAGAGGCCCCGGACGCCTGAATTCGACCGCCGGTTGCAGCCCGGCTGACCGGATTGCGCCACACAGTGCAGGCCGGCATTTGATGTGTTGATGCCGGTTCTGCGTTATCCTTGCGCCCTTTATTTGCAGGCGTCATGCATGTCGCTCGAACCCATAACAGACCCAACAGCGGACATACCCGTGTCCGGCCCGGCCGCAGAGCAGCCGCTAAGCCATATCGAGCGTGACGGTATTCACTACACCTTGATCGGTACGGCCCATGTTTCCCGCGCCAGTGCCGATGCGGTGCAGACCATGGCCAGCAGCGGTGACTATGACGCCATTGCTGTCGAACTCTGTCCCGCTCGCTACGATGCGCTTACCGCGGAACGTAAATGGACCGATCTGGACCTGTACAAGATCGTGCGCGAAGGTAAAGCCGGATTGGTCATGGCCAATCTCGCGCTCAGCGCCTACCAGCGCCGCATTGCCGAGCAATTCGGTATCGAGCCGGGCGCGGAAATGCGCGCGGCGGTAACTGCCGCGGCGCAAGGTAACATTCCGTTGCAATTGATTGACCGTGACCTTGCAACCACCCTGCGCCGCAGCTACGCCAGCGTGCCCTGGTACAAACGGTTTTATCTGATGGCCGGCCTCGCAGTGGGCATGGTGAGTACGGACGAAATTGACGAAGGCGCCATTGAACGGCTTAAGGAAGGCGATATTCTGGAAGCCACTTTCACCGAGTTTGCCGAGCATTCGCCCGAGCTTTACCAATCCCTGATTGCCGAGCGCGATCGTTACATGGCGGCGCGATTGCGCCAGGAAAACCCGAACGATTCTGCATCCCAGGCACATAAAAATGTGTTGGTAGTGATCGGCGCGGGCCACATGGAAGGTATCACGACGCACCTGCAAAGCACCGAGGAAACTCCGCAGGACGTGCGCCGTGAACTGGACCGTATTCCGCCCAAAGCCCGCTGGCCCCGCGTTATCCCCTGGGCGATCATGCTGCTGGTCATGGCGGGCTTCGCGATCGGTTTTGCGCGCAGCCCCGAACTGGGCTGGCAACTGGTCGTGCTCTGGGTTGCCATCAATGGCGGCCTGGCGGCGCTGGGTGCGCTGATCGCGCGCGGCCATCCCTTGACCGTTTTAAGCGCGATGGTCGCGGCTCCGTTGACCTCACTCAACCCGACCATCGCCGCAGGCATGGTAACCGGCCTGGTGGAGTCGTGGCTGCGCAAACCAAAAGTATCCGATCTGGAAAAATTGCGTTTCGATATCACTACCGTCAAGGGCTGGTTCCGCAACCCCGCCACGCGCATTTTGCTGGTATTCTTTTTTTCCAATCTGGGATCCGCCATCGGTACCTGGGTGGCGGGATTCAAGATATTCGAAGCGCTCAGTTAGGCGGCGGTCAATGAAAATCGGCAATCACACCATCGATAATCCACTGGCGCTGGCGCCGATGGTGGGCGTGACCGACCGTTTCTTTCGCCACTTGTGTCGCGAACTCGGAGCCGGTTATGTGGTCACCGAAATGCTTGCGGCCAATCCCGCCTTGCGCGAGACCAGCACATCCAGATTGCGCGGTGATTTTGCCGGTGAACCCCCTCCGTTCGCGGTCCAGATCGCCGGCGGTGATCCGGGCTGGATGGCCGCGGCCGCACGATACAATGTGGCACGCGGAGCGTCCATCATCGATATCAACATGGGCTGTCCGGCAAAAAAAGTCTGTCATCAACTGGCAGGTTCGGCCCTGTTGACCGACCCGGAGCGCGTTCGCGCCATTCTCGATGCCGTGGTTGCCGCAGTCGACGTCCCGGTGACCCTGAAAATTCGCACCGGACCTGAACCTGCCAGGCGCAACGGCGTTGAAATCGCCTGTATGGCGCAACAGGCCGGCATCAGCGCCCTCTCCGTGCATGGCCGTACCCGGTCCGACCGCTTCAATGGCGAGGCGGAGTATGAAACCATCCGCAAAATTTGCCGGGCGGTCAGCATTCCGGTATTTGCCAATGGCGACATAACGACGCCGCAACGGGCGGCCAGGGTGTTGGCAATTACCGGCGCCGACGGGGTGATGATTGGCCGTGCTGCGCAGGGCAATCCGTGGATTTTTCGCGAAATAAGGCATTTCCTCGATACCGGGATGCTGCTGGCGCCGCCGCCAGTGGAGGAAGTCAGTGAGGTGATGCACAGGCATCTGTCCCAGTTACATGCGGCCTATGGCGAGGCCGTCGGGGTGCGCGTGGCACGCAAGCATATTAGCTGGTATCTCCAGGGCCGGCCCGGCGCTGACCGATACCGCAACCTGCTGATGCGCTGCGATTCGGTGCGCGAACAGTTCGCCTTGCTCAGCGACTGTTTCGCCCACTTGGCCAGGCTGCAGCGGGATGGCATCCAGCCGCACCTGCCGGAGCAACAGCGAGCCGCATGAAATTCCTTGCCCGCGGGACGCAAGACGCCGTATCCAATGCCGCCAGTTGATCGATCTTGAACATTTCACCCTTCCACGCGCGCTTTCAAGCGGATACAGGCGGGCCGGCCGCCGCTTCCTGGTCTGGATTACATGGCAGCAGCCTGGCCATCGCCCTGCACACCGCTGCGCGCCACAGTGCGGGGCTTACGCTGATCGTGACACGCTCCAGCCACCAGGCCCAGGTACTGGCGCGGGATCTGGAGTTGCTGTCGACGGACGCCGCTCCATCAAGGTTGTTTCCGGACCATGAAACCCTGCCCTACGATGCATTTTCACCCCATCCGGACATCGTCTCGGAACGCATCGCCACGCTCGCCGCCGTAGCGGGAATGCAACGGGGTCTGCTGCTCACCTCGGTGTCGGCACTGGCGCAAAGACTGCCGCCGGTCAGCTACATTTTGCAGCGCAGTTTTGACCTGCGCACAGGACAGCTCCTGGTCATGGAAACATTCAGAGACCGGCTGCTGCATTCCGGTTACGAAGCTGCAGAGCAGGTATACCAACCGGGACAGTTTGCAATTCGCGGCTCGGTGATCGATCTTTTTCCCACCGGCCGGACCCTGCCGGTGCGCATCGACCTGTTCGACGACGAAATCGACAGCATCCGGGAATTTGATCCGGATTCACAGCGCTCCAGCGGTCAGCTCGAAAGCGTGAATATGTTGCCGGCGCGTGAATACCCGGCCGACGAAACGGCACTGGATGAGTTCCGCCGCGCATTTCGTTTGCGCTTTGACGTGGACACGCGGCGGGTCACGCTCTACCAGGATTTGCGCGCAGGCGTCCACCCGCAGGGCCTGGAACAGTACCTGGCATTGTTTTATAGCGAAACCTCCAGCCTGCTGGACTACCTCGTGGCGCCGATCCAACTCGTCGTCCAGGCCGGCGCACTGGCTGCCGCAGAAGAAATGTTCCAACGCACCGTGGAGCGCTGGGAGCAGCGCCGCCATGACATCGAACGCCCGGTGCTCGATCCGCAGGAGTTGTTTCACACCCCGGCTGAGTTGGCGGCACAGCTAGGCGAGTATCCTGCTGTGGTACTGGATCAGCAGCCCGCCGTCGATGCCATTCAATTCAATACGGCGGCGGCACCGCAAGTGCATATTCACGAGCGCGGGAAAGAAGCCGCCGCTGAACTGAACGCCTTTCTCGATGATTTTTCCGGTCAGGTGCTGTTTGCCGCGGATACACCCGGCCGCCGCGAAGTACTGAGCTCCACCCTGTCCGCATTCGGCATCAAGCCGCGGGTATTCGAGAATTACGCAGCCTTTCATGCCTCGGCAGCACACCTCGGCCTGGCGGTCCTGCCGGTAGAGGAAGGGTTTTTGATACCGGGCGAACTGGCCTTGCTGACCGAATCGCAGATTTTTGGCGGCCGGGCCCGGCAAAAGAGCCGGCGCGAAGGGGCACAACGCGATCCGGAATCCATCATCCGCAACCTGGCGGATCTGGCGGCAGGCGCCCCGGTCGTTCATGAGGATCATGGCGTAGGGCGTTACCTGGGCTTGCAGACACTGGAGATCGACGGCAACGCAGCGGAATTCCTGGTGCTGCAGTATGCCGATGAAGACAAACTGTATGTGCCGGTATCCTACCTGCACCTGGTCAGCCGTTACACCGGCAGCGATCCGGACCATGCGCCGCTGCACCGCCTGGGCAGCAAACGGTGGGAGAAAGCGCGCCGCAAGGCCGCAGAGAAGATCCGCGATGTCGCCGCCGAATTACTCGATCTGTATTCACGGCGTCTGGCCCGGCCAGGCTATGCCTTTCCGCTGGACGAAAAACTCTACGCAGAATTTGCCTCCGGCTTCCCCTTCGAAGAAACGCAGGATCAACAGACCGCGATCGAAGCCGTGATCGGCGACCTGAAGTCTGCCCAGGCCATGGACCGCGTGGTCTGCGGCGACGTCGGATTCGGCAAGACCGAAGTAGCGCTGCGCGCCGCGTTCATCGCCGTGCAAGCCGGGCGCCAGGTGGCTTTGTTGGTACCGACCACGCTGCTGGCACAGCAGCATTTCACCACCTTCAGCGATCGCCTGGCCGACTGGCCGGTGCGCATCGAACTGCTGTCGCGTTTTCGCAGCGGCGTGCAGAACAAGGCGGTGCTGGAACAACTGGCATCCGGTTCCATCGATATTGTCATCGGCACGCATCGCCTGATCCAGAAGGATGTTTCATTCCACCAGTTGGGCCTGGTCATCATCGACGAAGAACACCGCTTTGGGGTAAAGCAAAAGGAACGCCTGAAGGCGCTTCGCGCCGAAGTGGATTTTCTCACCCTGACCGCAACGCCGATCCCGCGCACGCTCAACATGGCCATGTCCGGTATGCGCGACCTGTCCATCATCGCCACGCCGCCGCCGCGCCGAATGGCGGTAAAAACACTGATTTCCGGCTGGGACAAGGCCGTCATTCGCGATGCCCTGCAGCGTGAATTGCAGCGCGGCGGCCAGGTGTTTTTCGTCCACAACGAAGTGCGCAACATCGAACGCATCGCCCAGGAAGTGCTGCAACTGGCGCCTGCCGCGCGCCTGGCCATTGCGCACGGACAAATGCCCGAAAGAGAACTCGAAACGGTCATGCTGGATTTCTACCGCCAGCGCTACAACATCCTGGTGTGTACCACCATCATCGAAAGCGGCATCGATGTACCTACCGCCAATACCATCGTGATCAACCGCGCTGACCGGTTCGGTTTGGCCCAATTGCACCAGCTGCGTGGCCGCGTCGGCCGCTCACACCATCGCGCTTACGCTTACTTGCTGGTGCCGGATCGTCGCAGCATGACTGCAGACGCGCACAAACGCCTGGAGGCCGTGGCTTCGCTGGAGGAACTGGGTGCGGGTTTCACACTGGCCACTCATGACCTCGAAATCCGCGGCGCCGGCGAATTGCTCGGTGAGGAGCAAAGCGGGCAGATTCATGAAATCGGCTTCAGCCTGTACAGTGACATGCTGGCGCGGGCCGTTGAAGCCTTACGCAGCGGCAAGGAACCCGATCTGGACCTGAGCGGCCATCGCGGCGTCGAGATCGAGCTGCACCTGCCGGCGCTGATCCCCGAGACGTACCTGGCCGACGTACCCGCACGGCTGACTTTGTACAAACGCATCGCCAGCGCAACCGACGAGGCGGCCTTGCGCGAATTGCAGGTGGAGATGATCGACCGGTTCGGCTTGCATCCGCCCGCGGTGAAAAACCTGTTTTCGATCGCTGAACTGCGCCTGCTGGCGGAGCGCGTCGGTATTGCCCGGCTGGATCTGGCTGCGCAAGGCGGCAGGCTGGAATTTACCCCTGATACGCGCGCCGATCCAGCGGCCGTCATTCAACTTATTCAGAATCATGCGCAGGATTACCGCATGGACGGGCCGCAAAAATTACGTATCCTGGTGCGTGAAGAGGATGCAGACCGGCGCATTATTTTCGCCCGAACGCTGTTGCAAAGCGTTTTGCCTGCTGTCTGAAAGTTTCGGCTGGATTACACTCTGGAATGCGATCCAACATATGACGTCGACATGTTATTCATGAATCTCATTATATTTCAATGAAATATAGAATATATTTAGTTTTACTTATCATCTCTTTATTCAGTGGCCAGAGCGCTCTGGCGGAGGATCGGCTTTACCGTGTCGAATTGCTGGTGTTAAGACATCTGGATGGTTTTTCCGAACTGAGTCCGCAGGCCACGTTGCGGGATTTCTCCGATACGCTGGATCTGTTGAAGCCACCGGAGCTTGCTGCTGACCCCGAAACCACAATACCCGGCGAGACGGCGGCGAACCCGGCCGAACCCGAACAAGTAGGCACTGAAGATTCGGCCGAAGAGCCAAGCGACACAGAACCTCAAATCGTGCTGCTGGAAACCCAAAGTGACACGATGCAACGGGCCTGGCAGCGTCTGCGCTCAAGCGCGGGTTTCCGGCCTGAGCTCTATCTGTCCTGGCAACAGTCTGACGCCGAAGCTTCGCCTTCGATCCGAGTGCATGACCAGCAAATACTGATCGAAGACGACCCCTATGCCGACCTGCGCATGGACCCGGCAAGCGGTGAAGACGATGAGATTCCCGTTTTTGGCGACAGCGGCGCGACAGAAAGTGAAACTGGCACTGGCGATAACGCAGGCGGTGGAGAAAGCGACGGCACTGCGCCCGGCGTCCCCGAACCGATCCGCTATTACCGTATTGATGGTAGCGCAAGTCTGCGCAAGACCCGGTTTCTGCACCTCGATCTGGATATAGAGTACCGCGAGCCCGTGACGGGCGGAGCTGAGCTGGCCAGGCCTGGCGCCATGAGCGACCCCCAGCGCACGGAACTCCCCGCCCCATCTGCATTCCTGGTCCACACGCTGCATCAGGACCGCCAGGTGCAAACCCACAATTTGGAATACTTCGATGGCCCCGTGATTGCAGTGCTGGCGCTGGTCAGCCGCGTTGAGGCAGCCACTGATCAGGATCAGGATGTCGATCGGACTAATGAGTAGCAACCGGGCCACACTTGATACTGCGCCCTGGCATTGGCACTCATTAATGCTTTAATTGGATACTGACGTTATGGAGGAATTGGGTTGAATCGCATTTTGCAGCTACTGATGATCGTGACTTTGAGCCTGAGCGGCACGGCCAGCCTGCGCGCCGACAATGCCGCTGACAATGCCGCGGATATCCAGATTCCCTATGAAAAATTTGTGCTGAAAAACGGCCTGCGTGTCATTGTGCACGAAGACCACAAGGCGCCCATTGTCGCCGTCAGTGTGTGGTATCACGTGGGCTCCAAGGACGAACCGCCCGGCCGTACCGGCTTTGCCCACTTGTTCGAACACATCATGTTCGAAGGGTCCGAAAACTATAACGACCGGTTCAGCAATCCGCTGGAGCAGGTAGGGGCAACTTCTCTTAACGGCAGCACCTGGTTTGATCGCACCAACTATTTCGAAAATGTGCCGACCCCGGCCGTGGATTTGGCTCTGTTCCTTGAGTCGGACCGCATGGGCCATTTGCTCGGCGTGTTGACGCAGGAAAAACTCGACCAGGAACGCGGGGTGGTGCAAAACGAAAAACGCCAGGGAGACAGCCAGCCCTATGGTTTGACCTTTTACCGCATTCTCGAGGGCCTGTTTCCCGAAGGGCATCCCTACCACCATGAAACCATCGGCTCCATGGACGACCTCAACGCCGCAAGCCTGGAAGACGTCAAGGCCTGGTTCGAGAAATACTATGGTGCGGCCAATACCGTAATCGTTCTGGCCGGCGATATCACGCCGGCAAGGGGCCGGGAGCTGGTCGAAAAATACTTTGGCGACATCGAGCCCGGACCGGCCCTGGAGAAAATGCAAGCCTGGGTGCCGGACCGCACTGCCAATACACACGAAATCATGTACGACCAGGTGGCGCAAACCCGAAGCTACCAATACTGGGCTGTTCCAGGCCGTACGAGCAGAGATCGCGCCTTGCTGGAACTGGCAGCCTACGTTCTTGGAGATGGCAAGAGTTCACGTTTGTACCAGGCTTTGATTCTCGAAGCCCAGCATGCGGTGGATCTTTCGGTGGAAGTCGAGGCGGAAGAGCTGGCCAGCATGTTCTCCATTGACACCACTCTGCGAACCGGCGCATCGCTGCAGGACGTGGACGACATCATCGATGAAGAAATGAAACGATTCCTGGCCGATGGACCAGGCGAAGAAGAATTGAAACGCGCGCGCACAAAGATCGATGCCGGTGTGATTCGCAGCCTGGAACGCGTGGGTGGATTCGCGCGGCAAGGCCACTACCCTGGCCGAAGGCGAACTCTACGACCATGACCCCGCGTTCATCAGCACGCTGCTGAGCTGGATCAACCAGGCCACTGCAGAAGATGTGCGCGACGCGGCCCGGCGCTGGCTGTCTGATGGCCGCTATCAGCTTGACGTCTTCCCGCAAGCAGGAATTTGCCGCCAGTGCGCCGGCCGTGGATCGCAGCAAGGGGCTGCCGAAACCCCAGCCCGGCGACCTGCCCGATCTGGAATTTCCGCAAGTACAACGCGACCGGCTGAAGAATGGTATTCAAGTGGTGCTGGCGGAACGCCACGCGGTACCGATTGTTGCTGTAACGATTCAGTTCGATGCAGGTTATGCGGCCGATGCTTCGGGCACATTAGGCACGGCCAGTTACACCCTGGCGATGCTGGACGAAAGCACCAAGAGCCGTTCCGCACTGGAAATCGATGCCGAAGCCGAATCGCTGGGCGCTGAACTCAGCACCGGGTCCAATCTCGACACCTCGACGGTTTCGCTTTCAGCGCTGAAAGCCAATCTGGCTCCATCCATTGCCTTGTTCGCCGACGTGGTGCGTAACCCGGCCTTTCCGCCCGAAGAGATGGAGCGGATGCGCGTCAGGCGGATTGCGCAGGTGCAACAGGAGAAAGAACAACCCGTGGGTATTGCTTTGCGCACCCTGCCACCACTGATTTACGGTGCCGATAACGCCTATGGCATACCTTTTACCGGCAGCGGCACCGAAGAGTCGAACCAGGCCATCAGTCGTGAAGAACTGGTGAAATTCCACCATGACTGGCTGCGTCCCGACAATGCGACGCTGTTCGTGGTGGGAGATACCAACATGCGGGATGTGCTGCCCTTGCTGGAAAAGAATTTCGGTGACTGGAAGGCCCCGCGTTCCAAAGTGCCGCAAAAGAACATTACCGAGGTCACCCTGCCACATTCAGGCCGTCTGCTGATTGTCGATAAACCGGGGTCACCGCAATCGCTCATCCTGGGCGCGCATATTGCGCCCCCCACCGGCGCTGCAAACAACATCGCCATCGAAGGCATGAATGACATCATCGGCGGCGACTTTTCCGCTCGCGTCAACCAGGACCTGCGCGTGGACAAGCACTGGTCCTATGGCTCTTTTACGCTGATACCGGATGCACGTGGCCAGCGGCCCTGGTTGGTTTATGCTCCGGTGCAAACAGACAAGACGGCGGATGCCTTGCGCGAGCTCGACCAGCAATTCAAGCGGTTCCTGACGACAGAACCGGCACGGGAAGATGAACTGCGCAGGATCGTAAAGACCAACACGTTCAGCCTGCCGGGGCAATACGAAACCAATGCCGCAGTGATGACCGCGTTGCTGGCCAATGACCGTTTTGGCCGCTCGGACGATTACGTAGGAACACTGAAAGACCGCTACCAGGCGCTCACTTTGCAGGACGTTCAGCAGGCCGCGAGCGAAGTGCTGCACCCGGACAAACTGACCTGGGTGATCGTCGGTGACAGCGCACAGGTCCGCACCAGCCTGGAGCAACTCAAGCTGGCGCCGGTGGAAATCATGAGCGCGGACGGGGTAATCAGCGGGGAGTAACCATTCTGCTCGGTGAATGTAGCTCGGACCCGTCGGTCCAATAGTTAAGGATCAACTGGTCAACAAGTCGAACCCGTCGGCATCTGCCAGGAAGGGATAGGCCTTTTGCGTTGCGGCCACCTGGGCAAGATCGATCTGAACCAGGCGTGATTCTTCCTTGTCTCCCAGGTCCGCCACCAGCTCTCCCAGTGGGTCGAATACCTGGCTGCAACCCGGATAATCGACGCCTTTGCCGTCTTTGCCCACGCGATTGACACCGATGACCCAGGCCTGGTTTTCGATCGCCCGTGCCCGTAACAAGGCGGACCAGTGGGCAACCCGGCTGCCCGGCCAATTGGCGACGTACAATTGCAGGTCAAAATCAGAGCGGTTGCGGCACCATACGGGAAAGCGCAGGTCGTAACATACCTGCGGGTTAATGCGCCATTCGCCCCACTTCCAGACAAGCCGCGCTTGTCCCGCTGCATAGCGTTTGTTCTCTCCGCCATAGGCGAACAGGTGACGCTTGTCGTAGTGCCGCACAGCGCCATCCGCCGTGACAAACAGAAAACGATTGAAGAGATTGCCCTGGTCGATGATGACCGCGCTGCCGGCCAGCGCGGCCTTGTAGTGCTGCGCCAGTCTCTGCATCCATTCCACGGTGGGCCCGTCCATACCCTCGATCGTCAAATTGGGGTCGCCAAGGAATCCCGTGGTAAAGGTTTCCGGAAAAATGGCCAGGTCGAACGGCTGCGGGGCGGCGGCCAGGGTTTCTTCAAGATGAGCCCGGTTTTCGGCCGGATTTTTCCAGGCCAGACGCGCCTGGACCAGGAGCGTCGATAAGGTGGTTGATTCACTCACGGGCATGATCCTGGTTCAGGCTTCCGGGCGCATGTAGGGAAACAGCAAGACGTCGCGGATCGAAGGAGAATCCGTAAAGATCATCACCAGCGCGGTCGATGCCGATGCCCTCCCCTGCGGTTGGCGGCATTCCGTACTCCAGGGCGCGAATGTAATCCGCATCGTAATGCATCGCCTCCAGGTCTCCGGCATCCAGGTTTTCCACCTGCTGGCGAAAACGTTCCGCCTGGTCTTCCGGGTCATTCAGCTCGGAAAAGCCATTGGCTATTTCCCGGCCGCCGATAAACAGTTCAAAACGATCCGTAACCAGCGGATTGTCATCATTGCGCCGCGACAACGGCGATATTTCGGTCGGGTAGGACGTGATAAACACCGGGTCAACCAGATGCGGTTCGGCCACGGCCTCGAACAACTCCATCAACAGCCGGCCCGGCCCCCAGGCGTCTTCCGTATGCAGGGATCGTTGAGCGCATGCCTGGCGCAGCACCGATTCGTCCCACAGATCGGATTGCGCGAGTTGGGTGTCGTAACGGCGCACGGCCTGTTCCACGCTGAGGCGCTCAAACCCGCGGCGAAATCGATTTCCTGACCCTGATAGTTCACCCGGGTGCCGCCGCTCATATGCTCGGTCAATTGACGCAACATTTGTTCGGTCAGATCCATCAGGTCGTTGTAATCGGCATAAGCCCAATAGAATTCCAGCATGGTGAATTCCGGGTTGTGCCGGGTGGAAACGCCCTCATTGCGGAAATTGCGGTTGATTTCGTAAACCCGATCGAGACCGCCGACGATCAGGCGCTTCAGATAGAGCTCGGGCGCCACGCGCAGGTACATATCCAGGTCCAGCGCGTTGTGGTGCGTCTTGAACGGCCGCGCGGCCGCCCCACCGGGGATCGGGTGCATCATCGGCGTTTCGACTTCGAGGAATTCGCGCCCGGGTGCTTCCATGAAGGCGCGAATGAAACTGATGATGCGCGAACGGCGTCGAAACACCTCGCGCGAGCCTTCGCTCATGGCCAGGTCAACGTAACGCTGCCGGTAGCGTAATTCCGTGTCGGTCAGGCCATGCCATTTCTCCGGCAGGGGCCGGAGCGATTTGGCCAGCAGACGCAAGCTTTGCAGCTTGACCGAAAGCTCACCTTTTTGGGTGCGAAACATGTGGCCGCCGCCAGCGACAATGTCACCGACATCCCAGTGTTTGAATTGCTGGAAAACGCCTTCCGGCAACTGGTCGCGCTGGATCACCAACTGGATCGAGCCACTGCGGTCCTGCAAACGGACAAAAGCGATTTTACCCATTACGCGCTTGGCCATCATGCGGCCGGCAACGGCGAATTCCTCGTCGACGGCTTGCAGCGCGGTCTGATCGAACGTGTCGAACCTGTTGTGGAGTTCGCCCGCAGTAGCATTCGCGGTGAAATCATTGGGGTAGGCATTGCCTGCGAGGCGCAAGGCATCGAGCTTGGCGCGCCGTTCTGCGATCAGGCGGTTTTCGTCCAGATCGGTTGCCGCAGCGTTTTCGGTCCCTGTCGTTTTGCTCATAAAACTGTTTTCCTGGTGCTGTGCTCACAGGCCCTGTTTCAGCGCGGCCTCGACAAAAATGTCCAGATCACCATCGAGAACGGATTGTGTATTGGCCACCTCCACGGCGGTGCGCAAATCCTTGATCCGCGACTGATCCAGCACGTAGGAGCGAATCTGGCTGCCCCAGCCGATATCCGACTTACTGTCTTCCAGTTGCTGGCTCGCCTCGTTGCGCTTTTGCATTTCCAGCTCGTACAGTTTGGCACGCAATTGTTTCATGGCGTGATCCTTGTTCTTGTGCTGGGAACGATCGTTCTGGCATTGCACCACAATACCGCTGGGCATGTGGGTGATACGCACAGCGGAATCGGTGGTGTTGACGTGTTGGCCACCGGCGCCGGATGAGCGGTAGACATCGATGCGCAGATCCGCCGGGTTGAGTTGAATGTCGATATCGTCATCAATTTCCGGCGAGACGAACACGGCCGCGAAGGACGTGTGCCGGCGATTGCCGGAATCGAAAGGCGATTTTCTTACCAGGCGATGGACGCCGGTTTCCGTGCGGCACCAGCCGTAAGCGTAGTCGCCCTGGATATGAATGGTCGCACTCTTGATACCGGCGACCTCACCTGCGGACACCTCCACCAGGTCTGTTTCCCAGCCACGGCGTTCGGCCCAGCGCAGGTACATGCGCAGCAGCATTTCCGCCCAATCCTGGGCTTCGGTGCCACCGGACCCGGCCTGAATATCCACAAAGCAGGGATTGGGGTCCATTTCGCCCGCGAACATGCGTTCGAACTCCAGTTGGTCGACGTCCGTTTCCATGCCTTCCAGATCGGCAGCGACCGCCGCCAGCACTTCCTCATCCTGCTCCTCTATGGCCAACTGCAGCATTTCGCTGGCGTCGGTCAGACCGCTGGACAACCTGTCCAGAGTGGAGACAACCGCATGCAAATGCGACCGTTCCCGGCCCAGCGACTGGGCGCGCTCCGGTTGCTCCCAAACCTTGGGGTTTTCCAGTTCACGGTCGACCTCTTCCAGCCGGTCACGCTTGCCGGCGTAGTCAAAGATACCCCCTGAGCTGTCCGGAACGGCTCTTGAGGTCTTCGATCAGGTACAGGTATTGATTGCTTTCCACGGATTTACCAGGGCCTTCGCAAAGCGAAGCATTTTACACCAAAGCCCGGGCACAACGAGCCCGCGATGGAAATTTCAATCAGGTTTGCAGCTCCGAGGCCAGCATAAGGTCCGCAAAGCCGCGATTTTTCTTGGCCGCCGCAAGAGCGCAGATGGTATTCTGCTCCAGGGCGATAGTGCCGCGTTATCAATACAATCGATCAAAAAACCAACAGAGATTAGCTCGTGACCGAAATCGATTCATTCCGCGCCGAAGTGCGCGACTGGCTGGAAATTCACTGCCCACAGGCCATGCGCCAGCCCTACCGGTCTGACGCGGATATTTGCTGGGGCGGGCGGAATTTCCAGTTCCAGAGCAGCGACCAGGAAGCCTGGTTGCGCAACATGGCGGACCAGGGCTGGACTGCCCCGACCTGGCCCAGGGCCTATGGCGGCGGTGGCCTCGACCGGGAGCATGCGAAAATCCTGCAGCAGGAAATGCGGCGGATTGGCGCGCGCCCACCGACCTATAGCTTCGGCATTTCCATGATAGGGCCGGCCTTGCTGAAATACGGCAGCGAGCGTCTGAAACAGCAGCACCTGCCACCCATCGTGCGCGGCGAAATCCGTTGGGCCCAGGGCTACAGCGAACCCAACGCCGGTTCCGATCTGGCCAGCCTGCAGGCGCGCCTGGAAGACATGGGGGATCACTACCGCCTGAACGGCTCCAAAATCTGGACTTCCTATGGTGACAAAGGCGACTGGATGTTCTGCCTGGTGCGCAGTGACAGTGATGCGCCCAAGCACGGCGGCATCAGTCTGGTGCTGTTCGACATGGCGACGCCGGGAATTACCACCCGGCCCATTCGCCTGATCAGCGGCAAGTCGCCGTTTACCGAGACGATTTTCACCAACGTCCGGGTGGAAAAGGACCAGGTCGTCGGTGAACTCAACATGGGCTGGACGGTCGCCAAGTATCTACTGACACACGAACGCGAGATGATCGGCGCAACCCGCGTGAGCCAACCCGGGCAGAACCGCTGGGCGTCATTGCCGCGCGCGTCATTGGAGTGGATGCGGGGCGGCTGAACAGTCCTTTGCTGCGCGGTGACATTGCGCGGCTGGACATCGATACGCTGGCTTTGGCGCTGTCCATCGAACGGGCGCGCGACGAAGCCCGGGCCGGCGCCAGCCTCGGCGCGGTCTCCAGCATGTTCAAGTATTACGGCACGGAGTTGAACATGCGCCGCGAGGAACTGCTGATGTCGATTCACGGCTTGCACGCGCTGGAATGGTCGGGGCCGGATACTGCGGAGGGCCAGATACCGCGCAAGTGGCTGCGCTCCCGCGGCAACTCCATCGAAGGAGGGACATCCGAAATCCAGCTAAACATCGTCGCCAAAAGGATTCTGGGACTGCCAGGCTAAAGACAGGACACGCATCAGATGGCATTGATACTGAACGAAGAGCAACTCATGTTGCAGCAGTCTGCACGCGACTTCCTGCACAGCCAGGCCCCGATAAAGCATCTGCGGGACTTGCGGGACGAGGCCAGCGAAAGCGGGATTTTCCGGTGAGATCTGGCAACAGATGGCGGACATGGGCTGGCCCGCCATGGCCGTTCCCGAAGCCTGGGGCGGCCTCGGTTTTGGCTACACCGGCCTGGGTATCGTGCTGCAGGAGACCGGGCGGACGCTGACGCCCAGTCCCTTGCTGAGCAGCGCCATGATGTCCGTCGCTGCCTTGTTGCGCGGCGGCAGCGAGGCGCAAAAATCAAGCCTGCTGCCTGGCATTGCCGCCGGCACAAGCATTGCGGTGCTCGCCACTGAAGAACGCAGTCAGCATGGTCCCCAGCATGTGACCACTCGTGCCAGCCGCAATACGGGCGGCTTCGTTGTGCACGGTGAGAAACGCATGGTAGCGGACGGCGTCGCGGCCGATATGCTGATCCTCAGCGCCCGCACGGGCGGAAAGCAGTCCGCAGCGAGCGGCATATCCCTGTTCCTGGTGCCGGCGACCACGCCCGGTGTCCGCATCGTGCGCCGCCAGGTTCTGGACACCCATGTGGCGGCCGATGTTTCACTGAGCGAGGTGCAATTGCCTGCAGATGCGCTGTTGGGTGTGGAACACGAAGCCAATGACCTGCTTGAATATGCGCTCGACGCCGGGCGCATCGGGCAATCCGCCGAGCTGTTGGGTGTGGCGCTGGAAGCTTTTGAGCGCACGCTGGCCTATCTCAAGGAACGCAAACAATTTGGCGTACCCATTGGCAGCTTCCAGGCCCTGCAACACCGCGCAGCGATTTTGTTTGGAGAACTCGAGATGTGCAAGTCACTGGTGCTGCATGCGCTGCAGCAGCTCGATGCGGATGCCGGCGGCCTGGCGGTACGTGCCAGCATGACCAAGGCCAAACTCGCCGAAACCGCGACGCGGGTCACGGCAGAAGCGATCCAGATGCATGGCGGTGTAGGCATGACCGATGAATACGACATCGGATTCTTTTACAAGCGGGCCCGCATCCTGGAAACTTTGCTGGGGGACCACTACTATCACCTGGACCGCTATGCCCGCTGCAGCGGCTACTGATGCCGACGAGGAACAGCGTATCCTGCCATGAGCCACATCGTCAGTCTGGAAGAATTCCGCAACAGCGCTGGTAGGACACTGGAGCCTTCCGACTGGATTGAAATCACCCAGGAACGGGTAAATCAGTTCGCCGATGCCACCGATGATCACCAGTATATCCACACCGATCCGGAAAAAGCGGCCAAAACCCCGTTTGGGGGCACCATCGCACACGGTTACCTGACTTTATCCCTGCTTCCCCGCCTCAATGCGCAATCGGCCTTGCGCCCGGAAGGCGTGGCCATGATCATCAACTACGGCTCGAACAAGGTACGGTTCCTCGCACCGGTGCGCGTTGGCAGCCGCATTCGTTCGCTGCAGAAGATTCTCGAAATCAGCCAAAAAAGCAAAGGCGCGTGGATGATGAAAACCGCGGTCACAATCGAGATCGAAGGTAGTCTGAAACCGGCAATGAAGGCGGAAGTGCTGTCCCTGTTCATGGTCAGGTAAGCATGTCACCGGCTCACCGTCTCCGATCAATCTTCCCTGACAATCTGCTCCACCACCAACTGACAGGTCTCGTTGCCCTGCCAGCGGTTGATATCCAGGCGATACAACAGGCGCACGGAAGAACTTGCCGGCAGGTCGTCAGGCAACTGATTGAAGGCAATCGCTTCGAGCATATCGCGGCCGCCGAGGAGTCTTACTTTCAAACGCAAATGCGCAGCCCCAACGACGCGTTGTTGCAGAATTTCAAAACGCCCGTCAAACAGCGGCTCGGGAAAGCGCTGCCCCCAGGGACCGGATTCCTCGATCAGCCGCGCCAGATCCATGCCGATTTCCTGCGGCTGCAATTCACCATCCGTCAACAGTTCGGCTTCCGGACTGGTGCCATCGAGTATGGTTAAAACCGCCTCATCGAGGGCTTGCCGGAAAAGCTCCAGCTTTGAGCGGTGCAAACTCAGACCGGCTGCCATGGCATGACCACCAAAAGTGGTCATCACGTCCGGCGCATTCGCCTCAACCAGCGCCAGAACGTCGCGTATGTGCAAACCTTTTATGGAACGGGCGGAGCCTTTGAGCAAATCCGAACCTTCCGATTCCGGCGCAAACGCAACCACCGGCCGGTGAACTGCGTCCTTTACCCGCGAGGCGAGCAGGCCAACGATACCCTGGTGCCAGCTGTCGTTGTGCAGGCATAGAGCCGCGGGCAATTCCTGCTCAAGGTGCAGCGAGGCAACCAGGTCGCGCACCTGTTGCATGGCCTCAATTTGCATCTGCTCCTGCATGCCACGGCGTTGCCGGTTGAGTTCATCCAACTGCGTGGCCAGGCGTTCGGCTTCTTCGCGTTCATCGCTGAGCAGGCACCGTATGCCAATGCTCATGTCTTCCAACCGGCCGGCCGCATTCAGACGTGGAGCAACGGCAAAACCCAGGTCCGACGCGCTGACATGACGGTAGTCCCGTTTGCCGGCACGCAACAATGCCATCAGACCTGGCCGCGCCAGACCACGGCGAATTCGCTCCAGCCCTTGTCTCACCAAAACGCGATTGTTGTGATCCAATGGCACCAGGTCCGCGACCGTCCCCAGCGCGACCAGGTCCAGCAGTTGCGCAAGCTGTGGTTCCGCCTTGCGGCCTGAGAACCAGCCGCGATTTCTCAGTTCCTGACGCAGCATGCCGGCCAGGTAGAAAACCACGCCAACGCCGGCCATCGCTTTGCTGGGAAACCGGTCGTTGGCGCAATTGGGGTTGACGATGGCGTCTGCGGAAGGGATCACTTTGCCCGGCAGATGATGATCGGTGACGATAACCCGGCAGCCCAATTCACGGGCCCGCGCCACGCCTTTGACACAGCTTATGCCGGAATCCACCGTCATCAGCACATCGGGCGGATCGGCAAGCAGCGTCTCGACCAGGGGCACCGTCAATCCGTAACCGAATTCGAAGCGGTTGGGCACGCGAAAATTCACCCGGCTGCAACCCATCGCCTGCAGAGCCAACACCGCGACGGCTGTTCCGGTCGCGCCGTCCGCGTCGAAGTCCCCGACCACCAGGATACTGCTGCCGCCGGTGACTGCGTCGGCCAGCAGATTGGCAGCGTCAGCAACACCGGAAAGCGACGCCGGCGAGAGCATGTCCGCCATGTTCAACTGCAGAGCATGCGGCTCGGTCACGCCACGAGCCAGCAGTATCCGCCGAATCACCGGATGGAGTTCCGCCGGCAGCCGGGAATCGCCAGCGGGTAAGGTGCGCTGGCGAATGGTTTGCGGTGTCATCATGTCCCGCTAACCTCGCTGCCGGTTTTGCCTGAACGAACGAATCAGCAATAGGTAACCTTGAGAATTTCGTACTCGCGATCGCCGGCCGGCGCCCGAACGATCGCCACATCCCCTTTTGAACGACCGATCAGCGCCCGTGCAATGGGTGAGCTCACCGCTATTCGATTGTGTTTGATGTCGGCTTCGAGGTCACCGACGATCTGGTAGGTAATTTCATCACCCGTTTCTTCGTCCGCCAGGGTAATGGTAGCGCCAAAAACGATTTTCTCATCGACCTTGAGCTTGCTCACATCGATGATCTGAGCGGTGGACAGGCCCGCTTCCAGGCTTTGCACACGGCCTTCGATGAAGCCTTGTTGTTCTCTCGCAGCGTGGTACTCGGCATTTTCTTTCAGATCGCCATGCGCCCGTGCTTCGGCAATAGCCTTGATCACGCGGGGACGGTCGACTTTCTTCAGCCGTGCCAATTCTTCACGCAGGCGCTCCGCGCCTTTTTGTGTCAGTGGAGTTCTGTTCATACTTTAATATCTCAAGCTTCCAGCCCGCGGTGCAACTGCTGCAGACTTTGGACGGTGTAGTCTTCTTCATGCTCCAATGCACGCAGTGTGGCCTGGCCGCCGGCGATGGTCGTAGAGTAACTTACTTTGCGTTGCAGGGCTTCGCGTCGAATTGAAAAAGAATCCGCAATGGCTTGCCGGCCCTCGGTCGTGTTGACAATAAAATTGATTTCGTTGTTCTTGATCAGATCGACGACATGCGGCCGGCCTTCCTGCACTTTGTTCACGGCTTCGCAGGGGATCGCACATTGTAACAAGAACTCGCAAGTGCCTCGCGTGGCCACCAGCTTGAAACCGCGGCCGACCAGTTCCCTGGCAATCGGGATCAACACCTTTTTATCCGCATCGCGCACACTGAGAAACGCCTTTCCGACCTTCGGCAATCCGTAATTGGCGGCTTTCATGGACTTGGCACGGGCAGCGCCAAAACTCCAGCCAATCCCCATCACTTCGCCGGTGGAACGCATTTCCGGACCCAGGATGGGATCGACCCCGGGAAACTTCATGAACGGAAATACGGCCTCTTTTATGGAGTAGTAATTAGGTATGATTTCCTTCAAATGTCCTTGTTCTTTAAGGCTTTTACCGGCCATTACCTTTGCGGCAATGGCTGCCAGGGGAACGCCGGTGGCCTTGGACACGAAGGGCACGGTGCGCGAAGCCCTGGGGTTGACTTCCAACACATATACTTCATCTTCGCGGATAGCGAACTGGCAGTTCATCAGGCCCACCACACCCAGTTCCAGCGCCATCAACCGCATCTGCCGGCGCATTTCATCCTGTACCGCGAATGACAGGGAATAAGGAGGAATCGAACAGGCTGAATCGCCGGAGTGAACGCCGGCTTGCTCGATGTGCTCCATGATGCCGCCGATCAATACATCCACGCCGTCACAAATCGCATCGACGTCGACTTCCTTGGCATGGTCGAGGAAACGATCGAGCAACACCGGTGAATCATTGGATACTTTCACCGCATGGGTCATGTAGCGCCGCAGTTCTTCTGCATCGTGCACGATATCCATTGCCCGGCCACCCAGAACATAGGAAGGGCGCACCACCAGCGGATAGCCGATTTCAGCCGCCTTGCGCTCCGCCTCCTCGATACTGGAAGCGGTACGATTGGGCGGTTGGCGCAGGTCAATGCGTTGCAACAGCTTCTGGAAGCGTTCCCGGTCTTCGGCAAGGTCAATGGAATCCGGTGAGGTGCCGATTATGGGCACGCCGGCTGCCTCCAGCGCGCGCGCCAGTTTGAGTGGCGTTTGCCCGCCATATTGAACAATAACGCCGTTGGGCTTTTCGGTATGCACGATCTCGAGCACGTCTTCCAGTGTCAGCGGTTCAAAATACAGCCGGTCGGACGTATCGTAATCGGTGGAAACCGTTTCCGGATTGCAGTTGACCATGATGGTTTCATAGCCGTCCTCCCGCAACGCCAGTGCCGCATGGACACAGCAGTAGTCGAACTCGATACCCTGACCAATGCGGTTGGGGCCGCCACCCAGCACCATAATCTTTTCCCGCTCGCTGGGTTCGGCTTCACATTCATCTTCGTAGGTCGAATACATATACGCCGTGGACGTGGCAAACTCCGCAGCGCAGGTGTCAACGCGTTTGTACACCGGGCGGATGCCCAAATCGTGGCGATACTGCCGCACCTGCTGCTCGGTTTTGCCCAACAAGGTCGCAATCCTGCTGTCGGCAAAGCCTTTACGCTTGAGCGCACGCAGTTGTTCCGCGTGCACGGATTCCAGCTCACAGCCGCGGATTGAATTTTCGCACTGCACCAGGTCTTCGATTTGCGCCAGGAACCAGGGGTCGATCGCGGTTGCATTTTGCACCTCGGCGAAATCCATGCCGCAGCGGAATGCATCCGCAATGTACAGCACACGTTCCGCGCCCGCCTCGCGCAATTCCCGTTTCAACAGCGCCAGCCGTGCCTCGGGATTTTCTCCTTCGAGAATTTCATTCAGGCCGTCACGGCCGGTTTCCAGGCTGCGCAACGCTTTCTGGAAAGATTCCTGGAAGGTACGGCCAATCGCCATGGCCTCACCCACCGACTTCATCTGGATGGTGAGTCGTGGGTTGGCGGCCGGAAATTTTTCAAACGCAAAGCGTGGAATCTTGGTCACCACATAGTCGATCGTCGGCTCGAACGACGCCGGGGTCGCGCCACCGGTGATCTCATTTCGCAATTCGTCCAGCGTGTAACCCACCGCCAGCTTGGCCGCCACCTTGGCGATCGGGAAGCCGGTAGCTTTGGAAGCCAGCGCCGAGGAGCGCGAAACGCGCGGATTCATTTCGATAATGACGACGCGGCCATTTTCGGGGTTGATCGCAAACTGGACATTGGAGCCGCCGGTGTCGACGCCGATCTTGCGCAGTACCGCGATCGATGCATTGCGCAGACGCTGGTATTCCTTGTCGGTCAGGGTCTGGGCCGGGGCAACGGTGATGGAATCTCCGGTGTGGATGCCCATCGGGTCGAGGTTTTCAATGGTACAGACGATGATGCAATTGTCCTTGTGATCGCGCACCACCTCCAATTCGAATTCCTTCCAGCCGAGCACGGATTCTTCCAGCAGAACTTCATGCGTTGGTGATAATTCCAGGCCGCGGTTGACGATTTCTTCAAATTCTTCGCGATTGTAGGCCGTGCCGCCGCCGGAACCACCCATGGTAAAGGACGACCGGATGATGGTCGGAAAACCGATGGTCACCTGGTGCTGCAAGGCCTCCTCCAGGCTGTGTGCGATGGCGGCATCCGTCACATTCAGCCCGATTTCTATCATCGCATTGCGAAAGCGTTCGCGGTCTTCGGCCATGTCGATGGCCTCACGTGTTGCCCCGATCATCTCAACGTTGTGTTTGGCCAGCACCCCTTCCCGGGCCAGATCCAGGGCACAATTTAGCGCGGTCTGCCCACCCATGGTCGGCAGCAGGGCATCCGGCTGTTCATTGGCGATGATCTGTGCCACCGTGCGCCATTCGATGGGCTCGATGTAAATGGCATCGGCCATTTCCGGGTCGGTCATGATCGTTGCCGGGTTGGAATTGACCAGGATGACGCGGAAGCCCTCTTCCCGCAGCGCCTTGCAGGCCTGCGCGCCGGAATAGTCGAACTCACAGGCCTGACCGATAACGATCGGCCCGGCGCCGATGATCAGAATGCTTTTTATGTCAGTTCTTTTGGGCATCCGCGCTATCCATACTCTTGATGAAGCGATCGAACAGGCCGACGATGTCGTGTGGCCCCGGGCTGCCCTCGGGGTGCCCCTGAAAACCAAATGCCGGCGCAGTACTCAGCTCGATGCCCTGCAGGGAGCCGTCGAACAGGGAACGATGGGTCGGCGTTGCGCAAGATGGCAGGCTGGCCTCATCGACTGCGAAGCCATGGTTCTGGCTCGTGATCATCACGCGGCCGGTGGCGAGTTCCTGCACCGGGTGGTTGGCGCCGTGATGACCGAATTTCATCTTGCTGGTGCGGGCGCCGGCGGCCAGGGCCAGCAGTTGATGCCCGAGACAGATGCCAAATATGGGGACGTTCTTTTCCAGCAGCTGGCGGATGGCATTGATGGCATAGTCGCAGGGCTCCGGATCCCCCGGCCCATTCGAGAGAAACACGCCATCCGGCTTCAATTCCAGCACCTCTGCAGCCGTTGTGGTCGCCGGAACGACGCTGATGCGGCAGCCGCGGTCGGCCAGCAAACGCAGGATGTTCCGCTTGATGCCGAAATCATAGGCGACCACGTGGCGTGAGGTTTCCGCAGCCGCCCATTGCTGCGCATCCAGGTCCCAACTGCCTTCCGCCCACTGGTACGCCTTGCCGGTTGTCACTTCACGCGCCAGGTCCAGGCCCTGCATGCCGGGAAACGAGCGCGCCAGTTCAACTGCGGATTGCCGGACAGATTCGGCTGCAGCGGCCGGCCCCGAGACGATGGCGCCGTTTTGTGCGCCCTTTTCGCGCAGAATACGTGTCAGCTTGCGGGTATCGATGTCGGCAATGGCCAGTATGTCCTGCCGTTTCAGGTAGTCCGGCAGGCTCTCGTTCTTGCGCCAGTTGCTGGCAAGCGCAGGGCAGTCGCGGATGATCAACCCGGCCGCCATGACACGGCCGGATTCGTTATCCTGATCGTTGCAGCCCGTGTTGCCGATATGGGGATAGGTCAGGGTGACCAGTTGCCGCGCGTAGGACGGGTCGGTGAGTATTTCCTGGTAGCCGGTCATGGCGGTATTGAAAACGACTTCGCCGCAGGTCTCACCGCTTGCGCCAATACCCTGTCCGCAGAAAACCGTGCCGTCTTCCAGCGCCAGTACCGCCAACTCAGATCAATATTACTCCTCCGGATACAAAAAACGGGAAAGCCCATGGCTGTTCCCGCTTAGAAATTCGCAAATTTGGTGTCCAACGCCCATCCGTCTGACCGGATTTCGTTGGAAAAGCTCTAAGCGTCTGGATTTTACCGGAGCCCAGCAGCCCTGTCTAATTATGCGCCATCCGCGTTCAGCGCCGCAGCAACCAGTCGCTGGCGGTGTAAAGTCCCGCAGTCTGCGGCGCCAGCCACCGCGCGGCAGCCATTGCCCCTGTTGCGAAAATGCTGCGGTCCAGGGCGTTATGCATCAGCACCATTTCCTCTCCCGCCAGGCGGAAGGTGACTTCGTGCTTGCCGATGGCTTCTCCTTCGCGCAGAGAAACATACTCCAGGCTGCCCGAATCCTCTCCCCGCGCCCGCTCAATGGTCTCGCCCAGCATCAATGCCGTGCCCGAAGGAGCATCTTTTTTCCATTGATGATGCAAATCCTCGATAACGATTTCCGTATGCGGATCGAGAATGGCTGCGGCCTGGGCACAAAGCTGGGCCAGAAGATTGACCCCCAGGCTCAAGTTGGGTGACCAAAGTACCGCCACTTTCTGCGCTGCCGTTTCCAGCGCGTCCAATGCTTCCTGGTGCAAACCGGTAACGCCGCTGAGTAAGGCAACACCCGTCTTCGCGCACCATTCGGCAGCCGCCACCGTCCCGTCCGGCAGCGAAAAATCGACCAGTACATCCGCCGGTTCCGTCAACTGCTCCAAATCCGGGAAGTAGGCCACCGATTCCGGCCATTGCGGCCGCTCGGGCGACACCACCGCACAGACTTCAATTGCAGGCTCCTGTGCCGCCGCCTGCATGACGGCAGTCGACATCCTGCCCGCTCCGTGCAATACGATACGTGTCATTTAATCAAGCCCTCAAGAAGTCATGCGTTCAAAAAATTCACGCACGCCGCTAAGCCAGGATTCAGTGCGCGGGTTATGTTCCGTATTGGCGCTTTTCGCATTTTCGAATTCCTGCAGCAGTTCTTTTTGCCGGCGCGACAGTTTGACCGGCGTCTCCACCACCGTGCGGCACATCAAATCCCCGATCCGGTGGCTGCGCACCGATTTTACCCCTTTGCCCTTGAGGCGGAACATGCGGCCGGTTTGGGTTTCGCCGGGAATCTTCAGCTTCACCTGGCCGCCCAGCGTGGGAATTTCCAGTTCGCCCCCGAGCGCAGCCAAGGTGAACGTAATGGGCACTTCACAATAAAGGTCATCGCCGTCCCGTTCGAAAATCCGGTGCGGGCGCACGCGCACCTCAACGTAAAGGTCCCCGCCCGTAGCGCCGTTCATGCCGGCCTCACCTTCTCCGGCCAGCCGGATACGGTCGCCATTGTCCACGCCCGGCGGGATTTTCACCGACAGGGTGCGGGTTTCGCGAACCCTGCCCTGGCCATGGCAATCGCTGCAAGGATTGCTGATCCTCTGTCCCTGGCCATGGCAGGTGGGACAGGTTTGCTGCACGGAAAAAATCCCCTGTTGCATGCGCACCTGACCTACACCACCACAGGTGGAGCAAGTGTCTTTGTTACCGTCACGCGCGCCACTGCCGTTGCAGGTCTTGCACAGGCCCAAGGTGGGCACCTTGATTTCACGGCTGATTCCCTGCACCGCTTCTTCGAGGTCCAGGTCCATGGTGTAACGAAGATCAGAGCCACGCTGGCGCTGCTGCGAGCGGCGGCCACCACCGAAGATATCGCCGAAAATATCGCCGAAAATATCGCCAACATCTCCATGGAAGCCGCTCGGGCCGCCACCGGCACCGGGATTTACCGCGGCATGACCAAAGCGATCGTAGGCGGAACGCTTATCCGGATCCTTGAGGATTTCGTAAGCTTCTTTGGCTTCCTTGAACTGTTCCAGCGCGGCGGCATCCGTGTTTCTGTCCGGGTGGTACTTCATGGCCAGACGGCGATAAGCCTTCTTCAACGCATCGTCAGTTGCATTCTTTTTGACGCCAAGAATTTCGTAATAATCGCGTTTGGCCATGCCGAGATTCCTTTTTATTGCCCAGATTTAAGGCTGCCCGCAGCCGAATTCAAGGTTGCGTTTCATTTGCGGCCCTAAATCAAAACCCCGGCCGCAGCCGGGGTTTTGCCAACAAGACCTGCTCAATCTTCACTGGTTCTTCTTGTCGTCGTCCACTTCCTCGAACTCGGCATCGACAACATCACCGGGGGAACCGGCATCCCCAGCCGGCGATGCCGCCTCGTCAGCCTGGGCCGCTGCGGCCGCCTGCTGATGAATAACCTGACCGGCTTCGCTGAGTTTGGCGATGGCGGCTTCGATGGCCTCTTTATCGTCACCTTTCATCACGGCCTCGACCTCTTCGATGGCAGCCTCGACTTTTTTGCGCTCGGCTTCATCGATCTTGTCGCCCAACTCCTTCAGGCTGGATCGTGTGGCGTGCACGATGGCGTCCGCAGTATTGCGCGAAGTAACCAATTCGTGGAACTTGCGGTCTTCCTCCGCGTGCGCTTCCGCGTCCTTGACCATACGGTCGATCTCATCCTCTGACAGGCCGGAACCCGCCTTGATTTCGATCTTTTGTTCCTTGCCGGTCGCTTTATCCTTGGCACTGACATGCATGATGCCGTTGGCATCGATGTCAAAGGTCACTTCGATCTGCGGCATGCCCCGTGGCGACGCGCCGATACCGGCGAGGTCGAAACGCGCCAGTGACTTATTGGCCGAGGCAATTTCACGCTCACCCTGCAGCACGTGCACCGTAACCGCTGTCTGGTTGTCTTCGGCGGTAGAAAAGACCTGCGCCGCCTTGGTGGGAATGGTCGTGTTCTTCTCGATCAGTTTGGTCATCACCCCGCCCAGGGTTTCGATGCCCAGCGACAGCGGCGTAACGTCCAGCAGCAATACGTCCTTGACGTCACCGGACAGCACGCCGGCCTGGATCGCAGCCCCGACCGCCACTGCCTCATCCGGGTTCACATCCCGGCGCGGATCGCGGCCAAAGAACTCGGCCACCGCGGCCATCACCTTGGGCATGCGCGTCTGGCCACCTACAAGGATTACGTCATTGATATCGGCAATTTTGAGGCCTGAATCGTTCAGCGCCGTGCGACATGGACCAATGGTCCGTGTAATCAGATCCTCTACCAGCGATTCGAGCTTGGCCCGGGTCAACTTGATGTTCAGGTGCTTGGGCCCGTTTGCATCGGCGGTGATGTAGGGCAGGTTGACTTCGGTATGCTGACTGGCCGACAGTTCGATTTTCGCGCGCTCGGCCGCTTCACGCAGGCGCTGCAGGGCCAGCGGGTCGTTTTTCAGGTCGAAACCCTGGTCCTTCTTGAATTCCGCAACCAGGTAATCAATCACCCGCTTGTCGAAATCCTCGCCACCGAGAAAGGTATCCCCATTGGTGGACAGCACTTCAAACTGATGCTCCCCATCCACATCCGCGATTTCGATAATGGAAATATCGAATGTACCGCCACCGAGATCGTAAACCGCGACCTTGCTTTCCCCGCTTTTCTTGTCCAGGCCGTAAGCGAGAGCGGCCGCGGTCGGTTCGTTGATGATACGTTTGACGGTCAGACCGGCAATTTTGCCCGCGTCCTTGGTGGCCTGGCGCTGGGAATCATTGAAATAGGCCGGCACCGTAATGACCGCCTCGGTGACGGGTTCGCCAAGGTAATCCTCAGCGGTTTTCTTCATTTTCATCAATACGCGCGCGGAGATTTCCGGCGGCGCCATCTTTTTGCCTCCAGCCTCCACCCAGGCATCACCGTTGTCTGCGGCGATGATCTTGTAAGGCACCAGATCGCGGTCTTTTTGCACCACGTCTTCCTTGAACTTGCGCCCGATCAAACGCTTCACGGCGTTCAAGCGTGTTGGCCGGATTGGTCACGGCCTGGCGTTTGGCGGGCTGGCCAACGAGCACCTCGTCATCCTTGGTAAATGCGACGATAGAGGGCGTGGTGCGATCGCCTTCGGCATTTTCGATTACCTTGGGCTTGCCACCTTCCATCACTGCGACGCAGGAATTGGTGGTGCCGAGGTCAATACCTATGATCTTACCCATGTGTCAATCTCCCAAAATTCAGTACGTTTTAAAACTGCTGGTGCAAAAATGGGGATCAGGAACGCATTTTCAATGCAGCCGGCTGAACTTGCCCAGCGCAGGTTTCACGGTTTGCGCGACACCACGACCATTGCCGGCCGGAGTAAACGCTCGTGTAGCGTGAATCCCTTTTGCAGAACCTCGAGCACGGTGTTTTCTTCGTGATCCGGCGACGGCAACACCGTGACCGCCTCGTGGAACTCGGGATTGAATGGCTCGCCTGCGGGGTCGATCTCTTCCAAACCGTGGTCGCTCATGACCTTGCTCAGCATCTTCAATATGAGTTCCTTGCCCTCGATCAATGATTCAACGGTCGCGCTGCCGTCGGCCATTCCCAGTCCGCGTTCGAGGCTGTCGCGAACCTGCAGCAGGTCTTTCATGACTCCTTCCAGTGCAAACCGGCGGGATTTCTCCAGGTCCCGGAGCAAGCGCTTGCGCAGATTTTCCATTTCTGCCTGCATGCGCAGCATGGCTTCACGGTGCAGTGCCAGTTCCTGCTCGGCGGCGGCCAGGGCCTGTCCCATGTCCTGCAGTTCATCCTCAACTATGGTCTCGGCGATAATGTCTTCTTGATCAGACGATTCCGCTTCTGCCGACGCCGCCAATGACTCTTTGTTTTTGTCCGCCTGGCTTTCCGTGTTTGCCGTCACCCTGTGTTCTCCTTCAATTCCCCGCATCGTAGCGGAATATGGGGTTGTGCCCCGGTGATTCAAGCGGAATTCCTACTTCGGCTGCGTTGCCGATTGACACTTGGTCATGCTAGCTTGAGCCGTGATGACAGACGCACACTACTAGTGACCTGTAACAGCCATGCTGAGCCTGCTGCAAATCCGGAACTTCACCGTCATCGACTCGCTGGACCTGGAATTGGGACCGGGGTTTACCGCCATCACCGGCGAAACCGGAGCCGGCAAGTCCATGCTGGTTGACGCGCTGGTTCTGTTGCTGGGGGGCCGCGCCGATACGGGCGCCATCCGCGTCCGGCTGCGACAAGGCCGAACTGAGCGCTGAATTTGAGCTTGCGGAAAACAGTGAGGCTTTGTGCTGGTTGCGCCAGGCCGAACTGGATGATGACCATAGCTGCCTGCTGCGGCAGGCTGATCAGTGACAATGGCAGATCCCGCGCCTGGATCAATGGCACTGCGGTTACGCTTTCCCAGATGCAGGAGCTGGGGCAATGCCTGGTGGAAATTCACGGACAAAATGAGCATGTCCGCCTGGTGCAGGCTGCGGAACAATTCCGCTTGCTGGATGCAGATGATGCTTGCGCTTCGGAGCTGGAGAAGGTGGGGGAAAGTTTCGCCGCCTGGGGCGAAGTGGATCAGGCCATTTCGACCCTGGACCAGGAATCGCCTTTGGCTGCTGGCGAAATGGACTTGCTGAAGTATCAGATCGAAGAATTGGCGGCGGCCGCGCTCACACCGGAGGCCTTGCAACAACTGGAAACCGAGCATCGGCTGCTGAGCCGGGGCAGCGATATTATCGAGTCCGTGGAATCCGCGCTGGACGTATTGGAAAGCGAACACGCAGGCGTCGCCACCCGCATACAGCAAATCCTCGATCGCCTGGGCCATCACGCCGATCTGGACCGTGATATCGCCAATGCGGTCAAAGTCCTGGAAGAGGCAGCCATCAATTGTGAAGAAGCGCGTGTCAATCTGCAGTCCGCCCTGTCGCGCATCGATCTCAGCCCGGAACGTCTAGCCGAACTCGACCGCACCATCAGCCGCTTGCACGAACTTGCCCGCAAACACCGCGTTGAGCCATCCCGCCTGACCGAGGTTCTGCACAGTCTGCGCGAACGCTGCGAACGAGCCGCAACACAGCACGAACGCAGGCAGGAATTGCTGGCAAAACGAACCCGCCTGTTGCGCGATTACCGCGCCGCGGCGCTGCTCCTGCACACGGCACGGGTTTCACGGGCCGCCGGTCTGTCGCTGGCAGTCACCGAATTGATGCAGAAGCTGGGTATGGAAGGCGGCTCATTTGAACTTCGGCTCGAGCATGACCCCGATGCGCGCCCCAGCCGGCGCGGCGACGACCGCATCGAATTATTGGTCAGCGCCAATCCCGGTATGCCGCCTGGGCCCTTGCGCAAGGTGGCCTCCGGCGGTGAGTTGTCGCGTATCAGCCTGGCCGTCAAGGTGGCATCGGCGGGGGGTCAATTTGCGCCAACCCAGGTATTCGACGAAGTCGATGCCGGTATCGGCGGTGAAACGGCCAATTCAGTCGGGCAACTGCTGCAGAGCGTGGCGCGCGGCGGTCAAGCCCTGTGCGTCACCCACCTGGCCCAGGTGGCAGTGTGTGCCGATCGGCAATTCCGCGTGCTCAAGCAGTCCCAGGAGCAACTGGCCCAGGTCGAGGCGCATTTACTGGATGAGAACGAGCGGGTGGACGAAATCGCCCGCATGCTGGGCGGCAGGCTGTCAGATCAAAGCCGTGCCCACGCCAGTGAATTGCTGGCAAGCGCTTGACGCGACATTAAGGCGCGCTTGGGCCGCACGTAGATGACCAGACTATGGTCTTCGATGGTGTAGCCGTGTTGCGCGGCAATTTTTTCCTGCAAGGCTTCGATTTCCTCACTGACGAACTCAATGACTTTGCCCGTTTCGATGCACACCATGTGGTCGTGGTGCACGCCGGAATCCAGTTCATACGACGCCTGGCCGCCTTCGAAGTTATGCTTGACCACCAAGCCCGCGCTCTCGAACTGGTGCAATACCCGGTAAACGGTCGCCAGCCCAATGTCTTCACCGGATTCGAGCAGGGTTCGGTAAAGATCATCGGCGGTCATGTGCTTGTTCCCTTTCTGTTCCAGCACCTCGAATATCCGCTTACGCGGATGCGTGATTTTTAACCCGGCCCTGCGCAAATTTCTGGTTTCCACTTTGCTTACCTTTTCCTGTAATTGCACTTACGACACCACGAATATTGTATCATTCACCCTCTTTGCACCACGACAATCCAGCCAGGTAACCAATGTCCAGCAAAATACTCAAGCTCATGCGACTGCCAAGCTGCCTGCTGCTTGCGCTCATCATCTGCTCCGCATGTGGACTGATCTACAAACAAAACATCCAACAGGGAAACGCACTGGAACAGGACGACCTGGACGAACTGTACATCGGCATGAACAAGCGCCAGGTCTCGTTCGTGCTGGGAACGCCTGCCATCCATGATCCGTTTCAGCAACAGCGCTGGGACTATGTTCAGACCTTCAGCCGCCGCGGTGGCAAGATGACCGAGCGGGTGGTCACCTTGCGTTTCGAAGAGGATTTGCTGGTCGAAATCATCGGCGCTAACCAGTCACCGTCAGCAGCGGGCGGCGCAAGCGCTGACGCATCCACCGGGTCCAAAGGCGCCAAAGAATCCACGCCAGATCCGAACGCCACCACGCTCGAAGCGGCCAGAAAGGACATAGAACCCGACATCAAAGGGCTCGGCGAACGCAAAGCCAAGGACCGGAAGCTGGATAAGGATATTAAAGCCCCGCCGCAAACCGCCCCGGATGATGCGCCTTCGCCGGACACCGGCGGATAGATTTCCCGGACCTGTCAGTGCTGCTTCTTCCGGCTGGCCTTTTCTTCCGCCGCTTTCCGGCGCCTGGTTTCTTTCGGATCGGCAATCAAGGGCCGGTAAATTTCCACCCGGTCACCCGTTGACAGAGGATCATCCAGCATCACTATCCGGCTGAAGATCCCTACCACGGGCTCGCATTCTATCTGCGGAAACTGATCGCGTATGGCTGATGCCTCGATGGCCTGGGCTACCGTGGTGCCCGGCGGGACCAGCACTTTGATGATCAATTGCCGCTCCGGGGTGGCAAAAGCCACCTCCACTTCCAACAGCTTGCCCTCAGGACGCCATATACCTGATCCGCCCTGCGGCTGAAATCCATGACGAGCCGATCCGCCACGCGGGCAAAGCCGCGCCGGAAAGCCGCGGAAAGCAGGTTGTTGGAAAAATCAAAAGAAAGGCTCAGGCTTACTTTGCTCCCCAGCGCAGACAGGGCATCAAAACGCCACTCGCCGGCAAGATGCCGAAACGGGCCTTCAATCAGCGACAGCGTCAGCAATTCATCCGTCACCAGGCGGTTGCGGGTAGTAAACGTCTGCTTCAGTCCGCCAATCGAGACATCCAGCCTGGCCACCTGCAATTCGGCCGTTTGCTCCAACACCTGCGCACTGGTGCACCAGCTCAGAAACTCCGGGTAGGCGCCCACATTCTGCACCAATTGGTACATATTGTGGGCCGAATGAAGGACCAGGGCTGTACGCGTGATTTCCATGATTTGTTCATGCCGGGCCTAACCCCGCGGCGGGCAGCATAGCATGAGCCATGCCAGCCAAAGTAGAATAGCAGCCCGACCATCGAATCCGCCCGCGCCCAACAGCCTGCCTGCCGGCCAAAGGCCGCACTCATTGAACGCCGATGAATGATAAACAGAACACTGCAAGGAAAACCATAGCGCTCAACAAACGAGCCCGCTTTGAATACTTCATCGAAGAACGATTCGAGGCCGGCATCGCGCTGGAAGGTTGGGAAGTGAAAGCCCTGCGCGAATCCCGCGTTCAGTTTGCCGACAGCTACATCTTGCTCAAAGATCAGGAGGCTTTCCTGTTCGGCTGTCAAATCAATCCCTTACCAACCGTTTCCACACATATTGTCGCGGACCCGACACGCACGCGCAAACTACTGCTGCACCGCCGCCAACTCGATATGCTGATTGGTGCGGTGGACCGCAAGGGCTATACCGTCATCCCGACGGCCATGTACTGGTCCAAAGGCAAGGTCAAAGTTGAAATCGGCATGGCCAAAGGCAAAAAGCAGCACGACAAGCGCAAAACCGTCAAGGAGCGCGATTGGGAACGGGAGAAAGGCCGGATCATGAAGCGGGGGTAGCGACCCGCGATGTGCTCTTAACCGCCAGGAACAGCAGTTTGGATACGGTGGCAAGCGAAACGAAACCAAGCGCCATGGAGAACAAAGATCCATCGTAAGCGTGCCCAATCCAAAAGCTGAGAGCCACTGCAAGCATCGTCGAAATGGAGCCAATGACCGCCGCTGCGGTTCCGGCCACATGCCCCAGGGGTTCCATCGCCATGGAATTCAAATTGCCGAACAAAATGCCAATGGCAAAAAACAGCGCCAGGCAATTGGCGATGAACAAGCCCAGCGGCGGCTGTCCGCCATAGCCCCAGACCAGCAGCAAGAACAACCATGACAAGCCCATCATCGACGACAAGGCCAGGCTGGAAAGCCGGTGCATGCCAAAGCGCATCACCAGGCCGCTGTTGAGCAAGGATGCACAGCCGACAGCCAGAGCCATAATGGCGAAAAAGAGTGGAAACCTTGCGCCCAGGCCGTATTGCACCTGAAAAATCTGCTGGCTGAGATTGAGATAGCCGAGAAAAGCGCCGGAAACACAACCGGCGATCAGCATGGTGATCATGGACGCGCGGTTTCCCAGCACTTCACGGAATGCCGCTTTGACTTTCACCAGCGTGAAGGCCATGCGCCCGGCCTTGGGCAGGGTCTCTGGCTGCCTGATGCCCAGCCAGCATCATGGTCATGACGGCGAGAATGATCAGCGCGGCAAAAATGGCCCGCCAACCGGAAGCGAACAGGATTAGCTGACCCAGGGCAGGCGCAAAAATGGGCACCAGGATGAACACGGTCATGATAAAGGACATGACCCGGGCCATTTGCGAGCCGTGATAACGGTCACGGATCAGCGCCACTGCGACCGTCCGGGGGCCGGCGGCGCCAATCCCCTGCAGCAGCCGCCCCACCAGCATGAGGTGAAAATTGGTTGCCAGCAGCGCCAGAACACTACCGGCCAAAAACAGGCCAAAGCCAATATAAATGGCCGGCTTTCGCCCGATGCTGTCGGACAGGGAGCCATAGAACAACTGGCCGATCGCCATGCCGGAAAACAACAGTGAAATCACCAGCTGAACATCGTTGGTTTCAGTCACTTGCAGATCGCGAATGATTTCCGGAAATGCCGGCAGCATGGCATCGACGCTCAGGGCCACCAGCCCCATGGTGCACGCCATCAAAGCGACGAATTCGAACAAGCCGGGCTGTCCGGTTTTATTGAATACTTCTTCTGCTGGGTCAGACATTTATGTGGTATCCGGAAACTAGCCCGTATATGGGGGTCGGAGTGAAACAAAAAACCCCGGCGCCGGATTTCCATGCAACATAATGGCCCCGCGCTTGTCCAAGCATCCGGTACGGCCATTGGTCAGATCCGCGCGCCGGGGAAATAATTCTCAAGGACGCGCCAACGCTGATGATGTAAAATGGTTACCGTTAAGACCCAATGGGGGCGACCTGGATTCGACGTGGGTTGCAAAACCGGAGGTGCATGCCGAGCTGCAAATAACTCGTAAAACTGATTGCAAAACTTTAGTTGCCAACGACGACAACTACGCACTAGCAGCTTAAACACCTGCATAGCGCCTTCCGCCCGGTTTCGTGCCCATACGACCGGATCACGGGAGTCACCCTATATGGGATCGCGATGAAGCACGCCTGGTGTGGATTCGTTAAAACTCATCCAGGCTCGTTGTTGGTCTTCCCTGCCCGTCGGGTAGCCTTCAACTAAAATAAAGACCGGGATAAGCATGTAGAGCCAATGGCGGAGTACTTGCGGACGCGGGTTCGATTCCCGCCGCCTCCACCAAACTACCGAGGCCACCGTCATGGTGGCCTTTTTTTGTGCGCAGATTCGTGGACCTTGATTGGCATGGGTTCGATTAAACTCAGCCACTTTTTCAGACTTAGTCCAATACTTGACTAAGTCCAGAATATTTGTCAGTATGGCTGACATGAACGACGCTATCGATCAGTTACTGCGCCAACACGGCTTGCAGGTGACGGCCCAGCGAATGGCCATCATGCGAGCGGTGTCGGCCCGCCCCCACGCCACGGCCGACGTACTCACCGAAGACGTCCGGGCGGTTATCGGATCCATCTCCCGCCAGGCGGTGTACGACACGCTCGGCGTCCTGGTCGACAGGAACCTCATCCGCCGCATCCAGCCGGCCGGCTCCGCCGCCCGGTACGAGGATCGGGTCGGCGACAACCATCATCACCTGATCTGCCGAGGCTGCGGCATCATGTTTGACATCGACTGCGCGGTCGGGGAAGTGCCATGCCTTACCGCAAACGATGACCACGGTTTCGAAATCGACGAAGCCGAGGTCATCTACTGGGGGCGCTGCCCTTCGTGCCGCAAGGTGACGGCGGTGGCAGATTCGGCAGAACCTCTTCAGCAAAAGGAACGGAAATGACAAATCGCAACTCAGAGAACGCAAGCAAATGTCCCGTGATGGCCCACGCACACACGGCGCTGGGTAGCACGGCAAACCAACACTGGTGGCCGAAGCAATTGAACCTGAAGATGCTGCACCAGCACTCTTCCCTGTCTGACCCGATGGGTACAGAGTTCAATTACGCGGAAGAATTCAAGAGCCTCGATCTCGCAGCGGTAAAACAAGACCTCCACGCATTGATGACTGATTCGCAAGACTGGTGGCCGGCCGACTGGGGCCATTACGGACCGTTTTTTATCCGCATGGCGTGGCACAGCGCAGGCACCTATCGTATCAGCGATGGCCGCGGCGGCGCAGGTTCAGGCTCACAACGGTTTGCACCCCTGAATAGCTGGCCGGACAACGTCAGCCTGGACAAGGCGCGCCGATTGCTCTGGCCGGTCAAGCAGAAGTATGGACGCAAAATCTCCTGGGCCGATTTGATGATCCTCGCGGGTAACTGCGCCATAGAGTCCATGGGACTCAAGCCGTTTGGTTTCGGCGGCGGGCGCGAGGATATCTGGGAACCCGAGGAAGACATCTATTGGGGTCCCGAGACCACATGGCTTGGAGACGAGCGCTACAGCGGCGACAGGGAACTCGAAAATCCGCTTGGCGCCGTGCAGATGGGCCTGATCTACGTGAATCCTGAAGGACCGAACGGCAACCCGGATCCGCTGGCTTCGGCCAAAGACATTCGAGAGACCTTCGCCCGCATGGCAATGAATGACTACGAGACCGTTGCGCTCACTGCCGGCGGACACACGTTCGGCAAATGCCATGGCGCTGCCGATCCGGGCAAGTACGTCGGCCCGGAACCCGAAGGCGCCCCCATCGAGCAGCAAGGCCTGGGCTGGGCCAACAGCTTTGGCAGCGGCAACGGTGGCGACACGATCAGCAGCGGCCTGGAGGGCGCATGGACCAACAACCCGGTGAAGTGGGACAACGGTTATTTCGACAATCTGCTCAACTACGAGTGGGAGCTGACGAAAAGCCCCGCAGGTGCGCAGCAGTGGACACCAAAGGAAGCATCTGCGCGCGTGGTGCCCGATGCGCACAATCCGTCGAAGAAAAACGCCCCGATGATGAGCACGGCAGACATGGCCATGAAAATGGATCCGGCCTACGCGAAGATCTCCAAGCACTTCCACGAGAACCCGGACGAGTTTGCCGATGCTTTCGCACGGGCGTGGTTCAAGCTGACACACCGCGACATGGGGCCGGTCTCGCGCTATCTCGGTCCGGATGTACCCAAGGAAGAGTTGATATGGCAGGATCCCGTCCCCGCGGTATCGCATGAATTGATCGATGACAAAGACATCGCCGCGCTCAAGGGCAAGATCCTCGATTCGGACCTGTCCATCGGCCAGTTGGTCTCGGCCGCCTGGGCCTCGGCTTCTACGTTCCGCGGCAGCGACAAGCGCGGTGGCGCCAACGGCGCACGTATTCGCCTCGCACCCCAGAAGGACTGGGAGGTCAACCAGCCGGACCAACTGGCGAAGATCCTGAAGGCGCTGGAAGGGATCCAAAAGGATTTCAACAAGGCGCAATCCGGTGGCAAGAAAGTCTCACTCGCCGACCTCATCGTGCTGGCTGGCTGCGCAGCCGTCGAGAAGGCTGCGAAGAATGCCGGGCATCGACGTACAGGTTCCCTTCGCACCGGGCCGCACCGACGCGTCGCAGGAGCAAACCGACGTGGAAGCATTTGCCGTGCTCGAACCGACCGCTGACGGGTTTCGCAACTATCTCGGAAAAGGACACGCCAGATCGGCAGAGGAACTGCTGGTGGATCGGGCGCAATTGCTGACCCTGACCGCTCCCGAGATGACGGTGCTCGTCGGCGGTATGCGCATGCTGAATGCAAACGTTGGGCAGTCCGCACACGGTGTCTTCACCAAAACGCCCGGGAAGTTGACCAATGACTTCTTCGTCAACCTGCTGGACATGCGCACGAAGTGGCAGCCGGCCGCTGGCTCCAAAGACGTGTTCGAAGGCCGCGATCGCAACACCGGCAAGCTCAAGTGGACCGGCACTCGCGTCGACCTCATCTTCGGTTCGAACTCCCAGCTCCGGGCGATTGCTGAAGTCTACGCAGGTGACGATTCGCAGGAAAAGTTTGTGCATGACTTTGTCGCTGCGTGGGACAAGGTGATGAACCTCGATCGCTTCGATCTGGCTTGATCCCGGGCCCACTGGGTGGAACTGAATAAAGGCCACCGTCATGGTGGCCTTTTTTATACCGTGGCTTGAGCGCCATAATACGGCGAAGGCACCGTCGGGTAGGCCCGGTAGACATGGCGGAACACGTCTTCCGCCCGGGCTTCCACGTCTTCTTCGGCAAACAGGTCCACCGGCAGGCCGGTGGCGTCATCCCACAAAAAATTCCGGATGGTCACGCGCACCGCATCGCGGGTCGCTTCTTTTTCGCGCCAATGGTCCACGCGAAGCTTTTCGGTCTTCAGTGTCTTGAGCAAACCTACTGCAACCACCTTGATGCGTTTGATCTCCGCCGGCTTGAGGTTCGGCTTGTTCAACAGATCGAAAATGGCCAGTGATTCTTCATCCAGCCCTTCACGCATCGCCCGATGTTCCTCCTGATCGAGTTCCCGCACGAGTTTGAACAGGGCCTCGAACGTCTGCTCGATGGTCAGCCGGTCTTTCTCGCGGTTGTACGCCGAGACGATCTGCTCATAGTGCTGCTGGTAGTCGGTGCGCAGCGGGTTTTGCAGCAACAGGCGCTGCAATCGCGACTCTATGGCCTGGCGAAGGTTCTGCACCGTGGTGTTCTTGCCCGGACTGCGCTCGAATTCCTGGCGTAAGCGGTCGAAGTCGATCCTGCTGATGTCGAAGGGCTTCGTTTCATCACCGACACGGTCTGCACGCAACTCGATGGCCTCATCCACCACCTGGTGCAGTTGGCGAATGATGCCGCTGATATCAGCCTGTTCGCGATCCTGTTGCAGGCTTTTGTACACGATGTCGATCGCATCCCGCTCGGCACGCTGTGCATTCACACCCGGAACGTTGATGCACGCTTTGAATTTCTTGAACACTTCGCGGCACATCACCTCGAAGCGCTTGCGCGATTCATCGTTCTCATTGGCCGCTTCCTTGCAGCGGATGATGGCCGCATTGCGCTCGAAGCCGGTTTTGCACATGACCTCGTCCAGTGCAGCATCCCGGGTCGTCAAGAAATGACCGCACCAGGCCAATCGCTTCCGCCAGCTCGGCGAGGAGTTCTTCCTGCGGCCGCGCCGGGTCGGTTTCGCCGCCTGCGTCATCGGGCCTGGTACCGGCAAAGGTGGCCAGCGCCTTGCGCAGATATTTCAAAATACCGCAGTAATCGACAATCAGGCCGTTGTTCTTGCCTTCGTTTACGCGGTTGGCACGTGCAATCGCCTGCATCAGCGTATGCGCCTTGAGCGGCTTGTCGAGGTACAGCGTGGCAAGGCTCGGCACATCGAACCCGGTCAGCCACATCGCGCAGACAATGGCGACGCGCAGCGGGTGTTCCCCGGCCTTGAATGCATCATCCAGCGACAGGGTTTGCAGGTTGCGGTATTCCGGTCTGGCGCGCATCGAATCGGGCAGATCGATGCCCTGCTTGATCAGCCTGCGGTGGGGAGTGATGTCGAGCTTCCATTGGCGGAATTTATCGACCTCGCCCTGCTCTTCGCTCACCACCACCGCCATGCGGGTTTCAAGCATCCATGCGAGCTGGCGGCGGCGAAACGTTTCCTCCTGTTCGTCGCTGATGCCAACCATTTCCCTTCCGATCTCGCGGATGCGTTCTTCCCAGTAGTGGGCGATCAGTTCATACATGCGCACGCAGGTCACCTTGTCGATGCACACCAGCATGGCTTTGCCGCTCTCCCAGGCGGCCGAATAGTGCTGCACAAAATCGCGCGCCACCTGGTCGAGGCGCTTGCCGGCCGTGATGATGTGGTAGTCGCGTTTGAGCTCCCGCTCCAGCCGTTGCGTGACATCGATGTCGTCCGTCTCCAGTTCTTCCAGTTTCTCGGCGATGCGTTCGTTCAGGTCGCCGACCGCGACACCAAGCTTTTCGCCGCGGGCATCGTAGTAAAGCGGCACCGTGGCCTGGTCGTCCACCGCGCGCTGGAAATCATAGGTGGACACATACTCGCCGAACACCCGGCGCGTTATCTCATCGTCCTTGAACAGCGGCGTGCCGGTGAAGCCGATATAACTGGCATGGGGCAAGGCATTGCGCAGATTGAGCGCCAGCGTGCCGTATTGGGTGCGGTGCGCCTCGTCGGTGATGACGATGATGTCCTCACGCTCGCTGTAGGGTTGTTCCGGCTCGACCTTCTGATTGAATTTCTGGATCAGCGAGAATACGAAGGCCTTGTGCTGTGTCAGCAATTGATTCAGATGCTGGCCGCTGGCAGCCCGGCATTCCTCCTGTTCGCTGACCACGCCGCAGCCGGCAAAGGTCTTGTAGATCTGGGTATCGAGGTCTTCGCGGTCGGTCAGCACCAAAAAGGTGAAGTTGCCGCCGAGCTTGCGGTGCACCTTGCGCGTGAACATCACCATCGAATAGCTCTTGCCCGAGCCCTGGGTATGCCAGAACACGCCCAACTTTCCCTGCCGCGCCTGGCGCTCGCGCACGGCCGCAATCGCCCGGTTGACGCCGAGAAACTGGTGGTTGCGGGCGATGATCTTGCGGGTGCCGCCAGCCGACTCATCGAACAGGATGAAGTTTTCCAGCAGATCGATGAAGTTGCTTTTGGCGCAGACGCCTTTCAGCAGCGTCTCCATGTCCACGACCCCGGCTTCTTCCTCCGCCAGGCGTTTCCAGTCATGAAAATGCTCCCAGCGGCTGGTGATCGCGCCGATCTTCGCCTGCCCGCCATTGCCGAACATTACGATGGCATTGTGGTGGAACAGGTGCGGTACTGTGTCCAGATAATCGGAGAAGTTCTGTTCGAAGGCGGTCTTGAGAATCCGGTGCAGGTTTTTGCACTCGATGAACAGCAGCGGCAGGCCATTGACGAAACCGATGACGTCCGCCCGCCGCCGGTACAGGTCTCCGCGCACCCACAGCTCACGCACGCAGAGAAATTCATTGTTTTCGGGCTGGTCGAAATCGATCACCCGCAGCCGCTGACGCTCGCGTTCTCCCGTGCCGGTGCGAAAAGTCACCTGCACGCCGTCGCGCAATCGCGCGTAGTTCTCCTTGTTGGTGGCAACCAGGGTCTGCGAGGCAACGAGGGCGGTAATCTGCCGCAGCGCATCGTCGTAGGCCGCATCCGGAAGACCCGGATTCAGCTTCACCAGCATGGCCCGCAGTGAACGCGTCAACACCACTTCGCGGTCGGAAGAACGGCCCAGCAGGCTGTCGGGGCCGAAATCCTCGCTGTTGTGGGCATAAACCGAGGCCCACCCAAGCCGCTCAGACAAGTAGTCGGCTGTGGTTTGCTGCACCAGCGTATCTTCGGTGTAGGCCATGCTCCGGTGCCGTTTTGCTCCAAAACGATTTATCTTGCGATAAGAATGATAATTCCGAGCATCATTGCTACAAATTAATTCGAAAAAGGACGGGTCGGCGTCGCTTACTCGTCTTCATCCAACATGGCACGAACACAGTCTTCCAGCGGCTGCAGGTGTTGCTTGATAACGGTAGCAACTGTCAGTGGATCAATGCTTCCCAAATAGTTGTGGACGAGGATATTGCGAAAGCCGCTGATTTCCCGCCAGGGAATATCCGGCCAGGACGCCTTTCTATCTTCAGGCAGCAGTTGCGTGGCTTCGGATAGAGTTTGCAAATTGCGCAAGGCAGCATCGTAAAGCACCTCATCATGGGTGAGATCACCCCGCTCCTGTATGCGCCGAATCCTGGCGATCGCGTCCAAGATGTGCAATGCGTTTGGCTGCCAGGGCTTGGTCACAGCTCTACGGCCTCACTCAGCACCATGTCACGTATGTGGCGGTTGAGCTCATGTTCAGGCACCAGCTCGACACGGCGATGAAGCATATCGGACAGTCGGTCGGTCAGCGGCAAGCGCTGGGCGAACAGGTCATAACCACATGGAAAATCCACTAGAAAATCCACGTCGCTATCAGGCCGCTCTTCGCCCCTGGCGACGGAACCGAATACACGGATGCGGCGAGCGCCGTATTGTTTGCTCAAGGCTGCGATAACGGCCTTTTTTGCCCGCAATTCATCCAATAACATCTTCTTCCCCATTAATTCTGAGAATGCTCCATGCTGTGCATTATCGCGAAAAACCGCGGACAAGACACTGTTCTACGTGACAATAGCAGCCTGGGTATTCGGAAATCAGTGCAAACAGCACTTCTTGAACTTCTTGCCGCTGCCGCAGGGACAGGGATCATTACGACCGACGCGCGGTTCGGTACGGCGCACGGGCTCCGCGGAAGGCGCAAAATCGCCGCGACGCGCCAGCCAGTAGGCATGGATCTCGCGCACATTGGGCGTGATGGCGTCGCGCAGGTGCTCCTGCTCTTCATAGTCCCATTTTGAGTGCGCCAGCCAATCGGTATGACTGGAATAAGCCCGGATGGGCGTTAGCAGAACCAGCATCGGGGGTTCATCCCAATGCCACTCATCCGCCGCCAGCTCCATGCCTCTCACGTAGCCCTCGCACCACTCATCGACGATGGTATAGGTCTTGCCTTTCACCCGGCGCTCCTCGAACATCGGCTCGAATTCCTCGGGCGCCTCCATCAACATCCCGGCGATGCCGTTCATATGCCGCATCATCAGCGAGAAGATCTCCTCGACCTCCTTCATGCTCTCCCACTCCGGCTCGAAATCCCCCCACACCGCGGGCAGCCAGCGCGAGGGCGGAATCACCACCGGGCCGCTGACGATGGCCGTGAACAAACCATCCAGCTCCGACATATCCAGCACCCCCTCATCCATCCCTTCCGTTTCGGCATCATCATCGATGCGATACAGCAGAAAGTGGTCGAGCCGCTCAATTTCCTCGTCGCTTAATGGTTCAAAAAGATCATCCATATCCTATGGCCTCGGCATCAGACCGCCAGCTCCCCGTTCATCAGGCGCGGCAGGAGGAGGTCGCGGGCTTTGGACGAGTCGTGAAATTGCATCAATGTCAATATTTTCAATTTGATTAATATTGCGCAGCAACCACTAACGAAAACTGCTCAAGCATAAGGCGTGACGGGATGACCACTTTGATGTTCGAGAATTTGGACTTATTTACGTTCGCCATCGTTGCACCTCCGCTCATGCCTTCCAACAACGGTTTCAAATCTTTTGCCATAAATAACGCCCAATAGCTGCAAAGATTCGGTCTTGGGCACGATAGCGTATAATCTGCTGGTTTGTCTGTGCAGGCTGAACCGTTAATCCAGCAACGGCACCAATTGTTCCGTATGCATGAGCCCGAGTAATGGATCTAGTAGGCAAAGTTATTGCTTCGATTGAGAATTTGCCCCCTTTTCGGAAAGGTTTTCGCTCCGTCCGTATCACCAGCAGTATTGCCGTGCATATCTGGCGTCTTTATAAATGGATATATCGCCTCCAAAATACGACTCATTCTTTTTGCTGGGCGTCTTCCCCGTAACTATTTTGCACTATGTCCGCAACTATGCTCGCTGCCTCCCACCCCTCCGGCACCCCATCCCTGATCTTGACATGCTCATGCCCAGGAAACCGAAGGTGGACGAACCATTCCTTGTAAAGCAGCCGCGCGGCCTGTTCCAGCAACTGAATCCGCCGCCGGTTGTTTTCGATCAGGTCGTCGTAGGCGGAGAGGATGGAGGCGATGCGTCTGTTGCACGTCAAATAACGGCAGGCTGATTTGGAAGCCGTCGAATGATCTTCGGTTTCACGTATGATCGAGTCGTCCTGACAGCACTTAGCGTTAAACGCTTCCACGATGTGGCAGGCTCAAGAAGTAGTAGACGAAATCGAGAGTCCGATCTTCTTTGGGTCTGATCAATCGCAATAACGTCTGTCTGAAGGTCAAGCACGATTGCCATTCTCGATATAGTCGCACTTGCCTAACTTTCCCTTTCGCCCAGTGATAACATCAACCGGTTTGCCAGTCCTCCGACAGAGTACTGTAGCTATTCGATGCTCAGATAGTCTGAGCTACATGCAATGTCGTCAATTCGTCTGTTGCGATGCCTTGGTACAATAGTGGAATCCCGTTCTCGCATAGTCAGCGATGAGCTTGAGCCAAATGCCGCTGATCGGCCACGTCATGTCGACTATGTTCACCTGGAGTTCGGCCAACTCATACCCCCAACTCCTCAAAATTCCTCTTGATCGTCGCCGCCAACCCGACCGCCTCGGCGTTCAGATCTTCCAGCTCCACATGGATCTCGCGCAGCGTTTCCTCGAAGTCGAAATCTTCGTCAACTTCCTCTGGAGCGACGCCGACATAGCGGCCAGGTGTGAGGCTCCAGTCGTTGGCTTCGATCTCTTTGAGGTCCACCAGCTTGACCAGCCCTTCCACATCGCGTAGCTTGGCCTCCGGGAAACGTTCGGTGAGCCAATGGGCCTGTTTCCAGAAGTAGCGCACCTGCTTGAGTTGCTCGACGGCCAGCCCGCTGCCTCGTCGGCGGCCTTGCGCGCGCGGGTGATGTCGCGGTCACCCAGGCATCGCTTCTTGGCGTCGCATTCATTTCGCAATTCGATGAGGCGGGTGGCCAGCTTGTAGATCAGGTCGGTCTGTTTGATCAGGTCGCGGCTGGCCTCGGCCATCGGCTCGAAGGCTCCGGGTGAGTTTGACCCGTGCGGCGTTGGTATCCGGCGCGGTCTTCCCATTGTTTGGCGGCCTGCTGCTCGCAGATCTTGCGGAACCGCTCGATGTCCTGTTCGAACAAGCGCGGCTTCCTTTTCCAGTTCCTCCAGCACTTCTGCTCTGCGCGCCGTCCTGCGGCTGTCTCTTTCAGGAACGGTGCCAGCGTCCTGCGCAATTCTTTCAGCGCCTCGGTCAAAATCCGGCAGCGGCTGCACGGTCTGCCCAGCGTCGTCCTCGACTTCGAAACAGGCCTGGCCTCTCAGCGATATGCCCAGTATCGACACCAGTTGCAGGTAGCGCTCGGTCTGACCGCGGTAGAGCCAGACGATGGCCAGCAGGTTCTGCTGCTGCTCGGGCGAGAAGTCGTAGATCTTGCGCGTGACCTTGCGGTAGACGTTGCGCGCATCGATCATCAGCACCTTGTCTTTGTGCGCCTTGGGCTTGTTGCGGTTCAGGAACCACAGCTCGCAGGGCACGGTGCGGGTATAGAAGAAGTTGGAGCGGATGGCGATCATGACGTCGACATCGCCGGTCTCGACCAGTTTCTGCCGCACCTTGGCCTCGCCGCCGCCGGCGCTGGAGGCCTGGGAGGACATGACGAAACCGGCGCGGCCTTTGTCGTTCAGATAGCTGTAGAAGTAGCTGATCCAGATGTAGTTGCCGTTGCTGACCTTGCCCTTCTTGTTGACGCCGGGCAGGCCGAAGGGCAGGCGCGGGTCGGACTTGACCTTGTCGGCGTCGATCTCGTCGACGTTGAAGGGCGGATTGGCCATCACGTAGTCGGCCTTGCCGACCAGTTCGTGCGGGTCTTCGTAGTAGGTGATGGCCTTCTGGATGTCGCCTTCCAGGCCGTGCACGGCGAGATTCATCTTGGCCAGGCGGATGGTGGTGGCGTTTTTCTCCAGGCCGCGGAAGGTGAGTTTTTCGGTGGGGCTGCTCGCCGTGCTCCTCGACGATGCGCGCGCTCTGCACGAACATGCCGCCGGAACCACAGGCCGGGTCCAGCACGGTGCCGTGACCGGGTCGAGCACGTGGGCGATCAGCGAGACCAGCGAGATGGGCGTGAAGAATTCGCCGCCGTCATGGGCCTTCTGATCGGCGAACTGGGTGAGGAAGTATTCGTAGATGCGGCCGAAGACGTCGCCTTTGACCGTTTTCAATTCCTCCGGATTGAGGGTGCGCAGCAACTGGCCGAGCACCTGGTTGTCCAGTTCCTGGTATTCGCCCTTGGGCAGGACGCCGCGCAGGTTTTCGTAGTCCGCCTCGATGGAATCCATGGCCTCGATGATGGCGCGGGCGCGGTCGGCGCTGTCGGGCAGCGCCACGAGGTGGTCGAACTGCGCCTTGGGCCGGAGGAAGATGGCGCTCTGCTGGGAGAAGTCTTCCTTGGTCAGGGCGCGCGTCTTGCCGCCGCGGCTGGGCAGCTCGGGTTCGATCTTGCCTTCACCGCCAGATAGCGGCTGTAGGCATGGCGCAGGAACACCAGGCCCATCACCGGCAGGAAGTACTCGTTGCTGGCGTAGTTGGAGTTGGCGCGCAGGTTGTCGGCGGCGCTCCACAGGCGTTTTTCGATGGCTTCGATATGTTCGAGCTGGGCCATTCTCCCCCACTTGCCAGTAATGCTGCGATTGTCCTGCAAGCTACAGGAAAACCGGATTCAATCCAATATGAACGCCAATATGACGGGGTATCCCGCGCCGTAAAGCGCCGTCAAGTCCCGTCAAATCGAAGGTATGAAAACACGTTTATCCCAATGTTTGTAATGGATTATTTTATCTTTTTACTGTATACTATTATAGTATTTTAAGATAGGAAATTCACATGAACCAGCCCGCCTCCCAACCTATAGACCAATCCGCTGCCTTTGATATTGAATCGGTAGATTTCACCGACCCCGAGCAGCGCCAGCAGCGCATCCGCCACATCTCACAACTCGAAGACCAGATCACCGAACTGGCGGCGCATATCCATGCCGCCACCTATCGCCTGCTGGAACTGATACGTGAATACGACGCCTGCGATGGCTGGTCAGCCCGGGATTGCATTCCTGCGCCCACTGGCTGAACTGGAAATGCGGCATCAACCTAGGTGCCGCGCGGGAAAAAGTACGGGTGGCGCACGCACTCAAAGACTTACCCCAGATCAGTGCGATGTTCCGCGAGGGGCGAATCAGTTACTCCAAAGTGCGCGCCATGACCCGGGTCGCCACGCCGAAGAATGAAGACTATTTACTGATGATTGCGCGCCACGGCACCGCGCATCATATCGAACGGCTGGTGCGCAATTACCGCAAGGTCAAGCGCTTTGAGGCGCTGGAGGAGGAAAACACTCGTCATGATCAGCGCGAACTGGACTGGTGGTGCGATGATGGCGGTTACTGGATATTTCACGGCCGGTTTACGCCAGAACAGGGTGCGATGATTCAAGAGCGGTTGGAGGAAGTGATGGAAGAAATTTTCCAGGAACACAAAGGCGTTGCCGCGGAAACTTCCGACGACCAGGGCTATGATGACAATCACCCCCGCTCCGCACCCATCGCCAAGCGCCGCGCCGATGCCTTCGTGCGGATGGCACAAGCCTACTGCTCTGCCGAGAGGAAAACCAACAACGGCGGCGACCGCTTCCTGGTGCATGTGCACACCGACCTGGAAACCCTAAGACAAGAAGGAACCGGCGCGCAAGCCGAGCTGGAAGACTTTGGCAAAATTTCCGCGGAAACGTCGCGGCGCCTGGCTTGTGATGCGGGTGTCGTCCACTGGCTGGAAGATGCGGAGGGCAATACCCTGAATGTGGGGCGTAAAACCCGAAGCATTCCGCCCTCGATTCGCCGCGCACTCAAGAAACGAGATGGCGGCTGCCTCTTCCCCGGCTGCACTTGCAGCCGCTTTGTCGACGCCCATCACATTCATCATTGGGCTGATGGCGGTGAGACCGCGCTGCACAACCTGGTGCTGCTGTGCCGGCGTCATCATCGGCTGGTGCATGAAGAGGGTTTTGGCATCCGCAAAACAGCAGCGGGCAAGATTCGCTTCAGCGACCCAGCAGGCAAAGACATCCCAGATTGTGCAGATATAAATTTCCGCGGAAACGTCGTGTCTCTATTCAACACACATCTGCAATTGGGCATCCACATTACGTCCAAAACCACCCAATCGGAGTGGCTGGGTGAGCGCATGGATGATCAGTTGGCCGTCGAGGGGATGCTGGATCGTGAGTAAGTTCTCCGGTTAGACTGCAGCTCACGCGAAAGAAGCCTGAACCCCCCCGGCGGCGCACCAAAATCGGGAGCAATCATGAAGGTTGAGGGCAAGATCGAATTCACCATATGCGAGCGTTCGGAGAATCGGGTTGTCTCGGAAATGCCTGTCGGCCCTGGAATCAGGAACCCGTTTGGTGTCGTTCATGCCGGGGCCATTCTTTGGCTGGCGGATGTGACTGCAACCGTGCTCGCCATGGGACCGGGTGACGCCACCCAGGGAATGAAGGGGTTTCCCCTTGCCATCAACCTGAATGCAAACTTCCTCGGCAATCAATCGGAGGGCTCGTTCAAGGCCATTGCGACTTTTGTCAAGCGCGGGCGCACGGTCAGCGTTGTTCGCACCGCCGTCTATGGCGCCGGAGACAAACTCCTGGCAGATGTAACCACGAGCCATGTGCTGTCAAAATAGTGTCAGGCGTGCTGCGAATTGCGCTTTCCACTGGAACCATAAATAATGCATCACGACTGGTAAGTCTTTCACAGGAGATAGAGGATGGACGAAGCAAAATTACACGAATTCATGGGCAAGCTGGTCACCGACATGGGTGGAGCGGCGATGATGGCCAGCGTCATGGTGGGAGACGAGCTGGGTTTATATCGCGCACTGGCGGACGGCACCGCTGTAACGCCGGAAGAGCTTGCCGCGAAAACGCAGTGCAATCCGCGCTTGATACATGAGTGGCTCAATGCCCAGGCCGCGGCCGGCTACGTTGAAATTGCCGACGGCAGGTTTTGTCTTCCAGCCGAACATGCTCTGGCTTTGGCCATCGAAGATTCGCCTGTTTACGTCGCGGGCGGCGCCTCGGTTCTGGCAAGCCTTTTCCTCGACAAGGACAAGCTGATCGCCGCCATGCGTGGCGACGGCGCCATTGCCTGGGGCGAGCACCATCCCTGTCTGTTCTCAGGCACCGAACGGTTTTTCCGGCCCGGTTATCGGGCTCACCTGGTGCCCGAGTGGCTGCCGGCGCTCGAGGGCGTTGTCCCCAAACTTGAAGCCGGTGCGAGAGTCGCGGATGTCGGCTGTGGCTATGGCGCCTCCAGTGTCATCATGGCACAGGCCTTTCCTGCATCGCACTTCTTCGGCTTCGACTACCACGCGCCATCGATCAAAACGGCCAAGCAACGTGCCGCTGATGCCGGAGTTAGCGAGCGGGTAAACTTCGAGGTTGCCACAGCCAAGAGCTATGCCGGTAACGACTACGATCTGGTTTGCTATTTCGATTGCCTGCACGACATGGGAGACCCCGTGGGTGCTGCGCGTCACGCCCACCAGTCACTCAAAGCGGACGGTACCGTCTTGCTGGTCGAGCCCTTTGCCGGCGACCATCTTGAACAAAATGTCAATCCGGTTGGGCGGCTGTTCTACGCGGCATCGACCTTTGTCTGCACGCCCAATTCGCTTTCCCAGGAGGTCGGCCTGGGTTTGGGCGCCCAGGCAGGGGAATCGCGCTTGCGCGACGTGTTCGCGGAGGCAGGCTTCACTCAGTTCCGCAGGGCGACGGAGACGCCGTTCAATCTCATTCTGGAAGCACGAAAGTAGATCGCCAGCGGAACTCCCTTTGCGACATTAGCGTCATGAATAACGAAGATCAGCAAAATACCGTTCGTGTCCTGGAAGAGATACGCGACAATCAAAAGCTGCAATTGCAACACCAAAAGGAAGCCTTGTCGCTGCAAAAAGAGCAATTTGCTCTGTTCCAGAAGCAGATCCAGCGCACGGAGCGAATTCAGGATCGCGCTGAGCAACTCCAGGACAGGGGAGCACAAATCATCGGCGTCGCCCGGAAGTCAATGATTTTTGTGCTGCCCATTTTGATCTTCCTGATCGTGTACGTTTCGTGGCTTATTTTTCGTTGATTCGCACACTGATCAGGAACCGTATGACTTGTTTTTGACCCGATGCCTTCAGGCCTGATCCCTCTGGAGAAGAGTTTTCCAGCCTCTCCGGTTCAGTCGCTCGATCACAGCGCCGACCATTTGCAATAGTTTCCTTAGCGGCGCCGGCAGGTCATCCCAATCCATGCTGTCCATGGTGTTTTTGACACCCAAGCCCAACTCGGTATCGCCTTCCACCCGGATTCTGCGCTGGAAAAACAGCGTGTCGGGGTCCGCCTGGCGGGTCGCCAGCAACAGAAAAGCCAGGCTGTCACCACTGATAGAGACATCGTCCTTCCCTTCCCTGCTTATTGGTGTGAAGCGATCGGCGTCGACACGTATCAGCCAGTCGATGGATAAATCCGTCACTTTGATTCTGACCCTGGCGCCTTTCAGAAAACCCATCTCACCATGGCGCAGGGGTTGCCGAAAGGCCTCGTTCAGAACCAGGGCAAGCACCGGTTTCTGCGCCGAATAAGGGATGAAACGCCCCGGAATTGAAATCACTTTTTTTGCAAGCGGCCGGATAAATTCAGGTATGGGTAGCATGGACTGGTTCTATTTGCCTTGTTGCCGCGCTAAGCAGCGCTTGCACAGTATATTTCCCCATTCCGGCTTCGCGTTGATGCGTGTCAACAGGCGCGTGAATTCAGCAACTAAAATGTGGTGTCGTTAACGAGATGGGAATCACCATGGAATTGGTTTGCCCCGCAGGCAACCTGCCCTCACTGAAGGCTGCGGTCGACAATGGCGCTGACGCGGTTTATGTGGGCTTCAAAGACGACACCAATGCGCGCCATTTTCCCGGGCTGAATTTTACCGGACGGAATTTTGCGACCGCCGTTGATTATGCCCATGACCGAGGCAGGAAAATATTCGTCGCAATCAATACCTTTCCCCAGCCGGATGGTTTCGAACGTTGGAAGACGTCCGTGGACCAGGCGGCAGAATACGGTGTCGATGCGCTGATACTGGCCGACATGGGCGTTCTTGATTATGCCCGCGAGCGCTGGCCGGACCTGCCGCTGCACCTTTCGGTACAGGCATCGGTGACCAATGCTGAAGGCATCCGGTTCTATCACGAGACCTTCGGAATCCGCAGAGTGGTCCTGCCTCGCGTTTTGTCGGTCAAGCAAGTGGAACAGGTGATCCGGGACGCCCCCGTCCCGGTAGAGGTTTTTGGTTTTGGCAGTCTGTGCGTGATGGTGGAAGGGCGCTGTCTTTTGTCCAGCTATGTAACGGGCAGGTCGCCGAATACCTATGGCGCCTGTTCGCCCGCATCCCATGTTCGCTGGGAAGAAACTGAAGAAGGCACCGATACCCGGCTCAATGGCGTGCTGATCGATCACTTTGGTGCAGGTGAAAAAGCCGGCTACCCCACATTGTGCAAGGGGCGGTTCGAAGTGGGTGAGCATACCTATTATGCGCTGGAAGAACCCACCAGCCTGAATACCCTGGCCATCCTGCCGGAACTCAAGGCCATCGGCGTCAGCGCAATCAAGGTCGAAGGCCGCCAGCGCAGCCCGGCCTACGTGGCGCAAGTCACCGCAGTGATGCGCTCGGCAATCGACCTTTGCCTGCGGGACCCGGCGGCCTACCAGCCAAAAGATCAATGGATGCGCCAACTCGACGGTGTTTCCGAAGGATCGCAGACCACCCTTGGCGCTTATCACAGGCCCTGGCAGTAATAGACGAAGACCATGAGATTGTCCGTCGGACCCATTCAGTATTTCTGGCAGCGCCAGCAGGTTTTGAGCTTTTACGAACACGTGGCAGGCAGCGCTGCGGAAATCGTCTACCTGGGTGAAGTCATCTGTTCCAAAAGACGTGAGATGACCCTGGATGACTGGCTGGCGGTTGGCAGAGAACTTGAGCAATGTGGCAAAGAAGTGATTCTGTCCTCCCTGACATTGCTCGAAGCGGCGTCCGAATTGAGTTCACTGGAGAGCCTCTGCCTGAACGAGTCGTTCATGGTGGAAGCCAATGATGTGACCGCGATCCAGATCCTGTCCAGGGCCGGGAAAGCATTTGTCACCGGCCCCAGCGTCAATATATACAACGATCGCACGCTGCAACTGCTGGCCGGCAAAGGGCTCAGGCGCTGGGTCTTGCCGGTGGAACTCGACCTGGCGATGTTGCGGGACATGCAGGACCGGCGGCCCACTGGCGTGGAAACCGAAGTGTTCGCCCTCGGCCGTTTGCCGCTGGCCTACTCGGCACGCTGCTATACGGCGCGTTCGCATAACCTGCCCAAGGACAACTGCCGGTTTGTCTGCCTGGACTATCCGGATGGGCGGTTGTTGAAAACGCGGGAAGGCGAAGCATTCCTGGTTCTCAATGGCATCCAGACGCAATCGGCATTGACGCACCAGGTGCTGGAACAGATGCCTGAGCTGGAGGCCCTCGGCGTCGATGTGCTGAGAATCAGCCCACAGGCCAGCGGTACGCTGCGCATCATTGAGATTTTCGATGCCGCCCGCAAAGGCTACGAAACCGGCCCCCTGAGGGAAGAACTGCTCAGCTTGCTGCCATTGGGCGCCTGTAACGGCTACCTGGTGCATCAGCCGGGAATGGATCATGGCGCTGCACACTCTGCTTGATCACCATCGCCGTCAGGTGAACAGAAAAGCATGGCGGGATCTTCGTCAGTTCACTGCTGCACTGGCAGCCAGCGGCCAACTGCAATCCGTCTCCCAAGTGGTATCGCCCTGTCTCCAAATCACCGAGCTGTGTCATCGCAGCCTCCTCGGCAATGGCCCAGCCTTGTTGTTCGAAAAACCCCAGGGCCATGACATGCCCGTATTGGGCAACCTCTTTGGAAACACGCACAGGATTCTGGCTGCCCTGGAACTGGAGACCCGGCAGGACCTGCGCAAGCTCGGAAGCGAACTGGCATTGCTGAAAAATCCCGGCCTGCCCAACAGTCTTGGTTCCACGGTGGAAGCCGCCTCGGGATTTGCCCCCCTGCTCCACGTCCCCGTCGTCAGAAAGGATACTGCACCCTGGCAGGACCACATCATCGAAGGTCCGGATATCGATCTGGAAACCCTGCCGATAGCCACATGCTGGCCGGGAGATGCCGGCCGGCTGATTACCTGGGGTATCGTGATCACGCGCGGACCCAAACAGCCGCGGGTCAATCTGGCGATTTACCGGCAACAATTGATTGGCAAAAACAAACTGATCATGCGTTGGCTGCCTCACCGCGGCGGCGCCCAGGATTTTCGCGAGTTCCAGCAATCGCATCCAGGCCGGCCATTCCCGGTCGCCGTGGTGATTGGCGCCGACCCTGCAACCTTGCTGGCGGCTGTAACCCCCATTCCGGACACATTATCCGAGTACCAGTTTGCCGGCTTGCTGCGCGGGCGCAGAAGCCGGGTCGTTGAATCGGCCCTGACCGGGCTGCCCATCATCCACGGCGCAGAAATCGTACTCGAAGGACATATCTATCCCGATGAGATGGCGACCGAAGGCCCATTTGCTGACCATACCGGCTACTACAACGCCGCCGCGGACTTTCCGGTTTTTACCGTGGAACGCATCAGCCAACGTGACCAACCGCTTTACCTGACGACTTATCTGGGCAAGCCGGGTGAGGACGAGGCTTCGGTCATGGCTTCAGCCCTGAATGAAATGTTCATACCGTTGCTGCAGGCACAATTTCCGGAAGTGGTGGATTTCTACCTGCCGCCGGAAGCGTGCTCCTACCGCATCGCCATCGTCAGCATCCGCAAACACTACCCCGGCCACGCGCGCCGCATCATGTTCGGCATCTGGTCCTGGCTGCGGCAATTCACCTACACCAAAACCATTATCGTGACCGATGACGACATCGATATCCGTAACTGGAAAGAAGTCATCTGGGCGATTTCCACCCGTGCCGATCCGGTGCGCGATACCGTGCTGGTCGAAAATACGCCCATCGATTACCTGGATTTTGCCAGCCCCAAACCCGGACTGGGCGGCAAGATGGGCATCGACGCCACCAACAAGATCGCTGCGGAAACCGATCGCACCTGGGGCCGCGTAGCCCGCATGGACGATGCCACCAAACAACAGGTCGAGGATATCGCGCGGGCTTTGGGTCTTTGAGATGGTGGGTCCAAACCGGTGCCCTATGCACCACAGATAGAGGCACCCAATTCCCTGATAACGGTTACAAATTCGTCGATGTCTGCACGGCGTGTACGCCAGTTGGAGAATGCCGGGCGGAAAATGGTGCGCTGACCCAACTTCGAGGTGCCAACCAGAAACCGTCCATCGGCCAGGACGGCGGCACCCAGATCCTGGTTCAATTCATCAAGCTGTTGCTCGGACAATCCGCCCGGATTGTAACGAAACGCGACGATGTTCAGCGGCACCTCAGCCATCAAGTCCAGGTCTCTGGCCTCCATGACCAGCCTGGCCAAATGCTGAGCCATGTCCAGGCAGTGCTCGACGATGCGGCGATGGCCATCGCGGCCATAGGCGGCCAGAGTCGCCCATACCGCGAAGCTGCGGCCACGGCGCGAGCTTTCCGGACCGATAGCGCCCAGGGTCGGGCGTGGATCGTTTTCCGCCGGCAGATAGTCCGCAGTATAACGAAATGCCCGGGCCATCAATGCATGATCACGCACGAAGGCGTAGCCCGAATCATAGGGAACGTTGAGCCATTTGTGGCCGTCCACGGCCACGGAATCCGCCCGTTCCACGCCGCGCACCAAATGCGCCGTGCGCGCGGAGACACGGGCAAAAAGCCCGAATGCGCCGTCGACGTGAACCCAGGTATTGTGATGACGGGCAATGTCGATCATTTCTTCCACCGGATCGAATGCCCCGGTGTTGACTTCACCCGCGTTAACGACAACAAGTGCAGGTGCCCCGATCAGCCCCTGCAGGGCCAGTTCAAAAGCCTGCAAGTCGATGCGGCCGGTGTCGTCGCTGGCAAAGACCTGCAAATTTCCCCGGCCGATGCCCTGCAGTGCCAGACATTTGCGGGTTGCAGCGTGCACAAAACCAGAGGTCAACACAGGCATTTGCGGCCCGCCGGCGAGGCCGGTCTCCGAGACATCGAAACCCAGTTGCTCTCCCCACCATTGGCGGGCCGCGGCCAGGCCAACAAAATTGGCCATGGTGCCACCCGTGACCATCACCCCCGCCCAGTCTCCCGGCAGACCAAACAATTCGCGCAACCAGGCCAGCGCACGGATTTCCATCTGCACGCCGATGGGAGAAGTCACCCAGGTATAAGTCAGCGCATCGCAGGCCGTGGCCAGCAGATCGGCGCCCAGCGCGGCCGGCGTGCTGCCGCCTATGACAAAATGGAAGCACTTGGGTCCGCCGGTATTCGCGCCGGCGCGGGCATTGAGGTCCAGCAGCCGCTCCAACGCGGCTTGCATACCATTGCCCTGCAGCGGCAGGGGCTCATCGAGACCCGCCAGCGCCGTTTCACTTCCGGGCGGCAAGGCCACACGGTGGTCGAGTCCGGTGATGGCCTCCCGCAGAATTTCTCCGATTTGCAAAGACAGCGCTTCGGCTTCTTGCCTGAGGGTTTGGCTCACCCACGTATCAGTCATATGACGCACTCCAGCGGCGGACATCACATGATCGCAAAGTTTGGGTTGAAAAAGCGAGTACGGTAATGTTTAGTGGATATCCACAGTTACATCTGTGGCGATCCACAATGACAATACGGGTATGAAAGCCGGCGATATCGATAAGCTCCTGGATGCTGCAGCATTTCCACACGCGGTGGAAAAGCTGGAGTGTATCGAAACCCATATTTCCTGGATCATTCTCACCGGTAGCCTGGCCTACAAGATCAAGAAGCCGGTGGATCTCGGTTTCGTGGATTTCACCGATCTGGAGCGCCGTAAACACTTCTGCGAAGAGGAACTGAGGCTCAATCGGCGCACGGCGCCGGAACTCTATCTGGATGTCGTTCCGATAGGAAAATCCGCCGGAGGATTCCGCATCGGCTGCGAGCCGGCTATCGAATACGCGGTTCGGATGCGGCAGTTTCCCAATGCCGCCCGGCTGGATCACCAATTGGAATCCGGCCATCTCACGACGCATGATGCGCAGGCGATTGCTGAGGTCATTGCCGGCTTTCACCAGTCCCTGAGTTCAATGCCGCTTGCCGGCTGCGCAGAAATCGTTACGCACACAAACCAGTTCGCATTGGACAATTTCACGCAGATCAGAGCTGCGCTCGATGGTAATCGTTTCGAGGATTTACTGGCGGAACTCGAAACATGGACGCGCCGGCAACTGGAACTGCTCGAGCCAGCCTTTCAGGTGCGCGCCAGCGGTGGATTCATTCGTGAAGGACATGGCGATTTGCATCTGGCCAATATGATCAAGCTGGATGGCCGCATCGCGCTGTTCGATTGTCTTGAATTCGACCCCGGTCTGCGCTGGCTGGACCTGATGAATGACATTGGTTTTCTGGTGATGGACCTGATGGCGCACCGGCGCACGGACCTGGCTCTGGTTTTTCTCAACGCTTACCTGGAAAAGACAGGCGATTACCCGGGCCTTGCGGTGCTGCGATTTTACCTGGTGTACCGCTGCCTGGTCCGCGCCAAAGTCGCTGCCTTGCAACCCAGGAGTGGGCCCGGCGGACCGGCCGGCGACAAAACCCGGCGCTACCTGGAACTGGCTCAATCATTGGTGGCGCATGCAACGACTCCCCGGCTGTTTCTGATGCATGGATTCTCCGGCTCCGGCAAGTCCTGGCTCAGCGAACAATTGATTGGCGTGTTGGGGGCGATTCGCGTGCGCAGCGATCTGGAGCGCAAACGTCTCCACGGTCTCGAGCCCAGCCAGGGTAGCGAGTCCGGCATCGATGCTGGCCTTTACGATGCAGTAGCCAACGAGCAAACCTATGACTGTTTGGCGCGGCACTGCGAAACCGGCCTTCGCGCCGGCTTCAACATGATCGCTGACGCCAGCTTTCTGCGGCAGCGGCAACGCCAACGCTTTTGCGATCTGGCCGAAGCATTGCAGGTGGCGCTATTCATCATTGACTGCTCAGCCCCGGCCGCAACACTGCGTAAGCGGATTCAAAGGCGCGCCATGGACCCGCAGCATGTATCGGAGGCAGATCTCCCGGTTCTGGATCACCAGCTTGCCCACTTCGATCCATTCACCGATCTGGAAATAGCGTTATGTGGTCCACGTACGCATGGATGAAGGTGTGGATCTGCCTGATCTTTTGCAGAAGCTTGATAGGCCCGAATGCGGGAGCGCCGCGTGATGCACCGCCGGCCGGTGTTACCATAAGCGCACCCTTACGACGAGCCCGACCAATCCTTGGTGTGCTTCATGCAAAGCCTGCAAGCCTTGAAGATCATCCGTGATCATGGTTACGCTGTGCCATGATGTTTACCGCAGCCGACCTGTCCGCTCTGGCCACAAGTCTCAAGCTGGCGCTGGCCACCACTTCTATTCTGCTGTTGCTCGGCACGCCACTGGCCTGGTGGCTGGCGCGCAGCCAGTGGCGTTTCCGCTATTGGGTGGAAGCCGTGGTTGCGCTGCCCCTGGTACTGCCGCCTACCGTGCTGGGTTTTTATCTGCTGTTGCTGCTCGGCCCCCGTGGTCCCGTGGGCGCGCTGATGACCTCACTCGGCGGCCAGCCGTTGGCATTTACGTTTGCCGGTCTGGTAATCGGTTCGGTAATTTATTCATTGCCGTTTGTAGTCCAGCCGTTACAAAACGCCTTTGCTGCAGTGGGCAGCCGCCCGCTGGAAGTCGCCGCTACTTTGCGCGCCGCGCCTCTGGACCGTTTTTTCACAATCGCCATGCCGCTGGCCCGTCCGGGATTTGTCACCGCCGCCGTGCTGGGCTTTGCCCACACGCTGGGTGAGTTTGGCGTTGTTTTGATGATCGGCGGCAACATACCCGGCTCAACGCGGGTCGCTTCCATCGCTATCTACGATCATGTCGAGGGCCTGGATTATGTGCATGCCCACTGGTTGTCCGGTGCTTTGATCCTTTTGTCATTTGCACTGCTGGTAACGGTCTATGCGGTCAACCGCCGGTTTCGTCTGCTGCAATCATGACCATTTCCGCCCGTTTCCACGTGCAGCATGATGATTTTGAGCTGAATGTCGATCTCAGTTTCCCAGCCCAGGGTGTAACCGCATTGTTCGGACCGTCCGGTTGCGGCAAGACCACGCTGCTGCGTGCACTGGCAGGACTGGATCATCACCCGGGCGGCGAATTGAAAGTGGGCGACGTGATCTGGCAGACCCGGAACAGCTTCGTTCCCGCACATCAGCGGTCTCTGGGATTCGTCTTTCAGGAAGCGAGCCTGTTTGCGCATCTGAATGTGCAGCGCAATCTGGAGTATGGCTGGAAACGCGTGCCGGAAACGGAGCGCAAGCTATCACTGCAGCGCGTAATCGAACTGCTGGGCATTACGCCCTTGCTGCAACGCAAACCCGGCACCTTGTCGGGTGGCGAAAGACAGCGCGTCGCCATCGCACGCGCCCTGGCCGTCAGCCCGCGTTTGTTATTGATGGATGAGCCACTGGTAGGCCTTGATCTCAACCGCAAGCAGGAAATCCTGCCGTATATTGAAGCCCTGCACCGGGAACTCGATATTCCTCTGGTCTACGTCAGCCACTCGGCCGATGAAGTGGCGCGCCTGGCCGATTATCTGGTGTTGCTGGATGCGGGCCGGGTGACCGCCACGGGCGATATACACGATCTGTTCACGCGGCTGGAGCTTTCGCTGGCGCAGGAAGCGGAAGCTTCTGCCGTGATCGAAGCGGTGGTCGCCGGTCACGACGAACACTATCATCTGACCCAACTGGATTTTGCCGGCGGCCGCTTTACGATACCGCGCGAAATGAAGAAGATTGGCGACCCGGTCCGCTTGAGGCTGGCCGCGCGTGACGTCAGTCTGACCCTGGAGCACCAGTCCGGCACCAGTATCCTGAACATTTTTCCGGCAACGGTTGATGCAATATCGCCATACGGGCCGGCCCAGGTGACAGTGCGTTTGCTCGCCGCCGGCCTGCCTTTGCTGTCGCGTATTACACGAAAATCAGCTTCCGCTCTGGCGCTGGAACCGGGCAGGATGGTGTATGCTCAAGCCAAGAGCGTCGCCCTTCTGAGCTGATTTCCGCAGCTCGGACGTTTTTGTCGGGAGGATGTCATGTCGTGGTTGATCCTGGTTTTGGCCGGCTTGTTCGAGATGGGCTGGGCCATCGGGCTCAAGTACACAGAGGGCTTTAGCCGTCTGTGGCCATCTGTTGGCACCTTGATTGCAATGGCGATCAGCCTGTGGTTGTTGGGCATTGCGATGAAGACCCTGCCTGTGGGCACCGCCTACGCGGTATGGGTAGGCGTGGGTGCGGCGGGAACCGTTGTCCTGGGTATCGTGCTGTTGGGTGAACCGGCGAATCCGGCGCGCCTGATCAGCGTCGGCCTGATCCTGGCAGGAATCGTCGGCTTGAAGTTGGCAACGCCGCTCTGATTTAATCTTACGATATGGGGTATTCCATGCAACAGGTTTTCCGCCGTAAGATCACAGGACCATTGATCCGGTCTGCAATGCTGGCCGCGATAATATTGGCCGCACCGGCAGTCTCCAGCGACGCCCCCGCACCCCGCGCGCGCGATCTTGGCATTCCCTTTAGCGGCAGCCCCGGCCCGCTCAATGCCATCACGGACGTCGCCGGAGTGGAAGTGGGCCAGACCACCTTGATTCGTGGCGACGGGCCGCTGGTGGTTGGGAAGGGACCCGTGCGTACCGGCGTAACCGTTATTTTTCCTTTGGGTAAGGCCGCCATGACCGGCGTTGCCGCCGGACATTTCACTTTCAATGGTGACGGCGAAATGACCGGCAGCCGTTTCGTCGATGAATTTGGCGAACTGCATGGCCCCATAGCGCTGACCAACACGCTGAGTGTCGGTGCGGTTTCCATGGCCGTTATCGAATGGAGCCGCCTGCATATAGCAGATGAAGGATGAGCTGTACGCGCGGGTATTACCTCTGGTGGCTGAAAACTGGGATGGTTTTCTCAACGATATTTATGGCCAGCATGTGCATCAGCAAGACGTGTTCAATGCATTGGACAGCGCTACCCGCGGACCGGTGGCTGAAGGCAATGTCGGCGCTGGCACCGGCATGAGCACATTTGATTTTTCAGGCGGCATCGGCACCGCCTCGCGCGTTGTAAAGACAGAATTCGGCACGTTTATTCTGGGCGTTCTGGTTCAATCCAATTTCGGTTCCGACTTTCGATCCGCATTGCGGATTGCTGGCGTACCGGTCGGCGCGGAAATCACCGACCTGCTGCCCGAAACGGGCGCGCCGCCAGAACCCGAGGGTCACTCTTTCATCGCCATCATCGCCACGGATGCCCCTCTCATCCCAACGCAACTCAAACGCCTTGCACGCCGGGCCACACTGGGCCTGGGCCGGGTCGGGAGCAGCGGCCACAGCGGTTCCGGTGACATCTTTCTGGCCTTTTCAACCGCCAATCCGATGACGGCCTACTGGGGCAAGGAGATCAACCACCTCAGCATGCTTCCAGATATGAATCCATTATTCGAAGCCACGGTTCAGGCCACCGAGGAAGCAATTATCAATGCGCTGGTTGCAGGTAAAACCATGACCGGCGCCGATGGCAATACGGTCTATGCCCTGCCCCACGAGCGCGTGCAGCAGATCCTGCGGCGTTACAATCGCCTGCAGGACCCCGCCGCGGAACAGCAATGAACATCGAGGTACACGCAGATTATTTCGCCCACCCTTCGGAGGCTTTTGAAGAGATCGAGGCCCACGGCCTGTACCCGGTGGAAATGAAGGTGCAGCCGGTCAAAAACGAAAGCCACTGGCATCGGTTCTCCACCCGCATCTACATACTGGAAGGGGAACTCAATATCACCGATTCGCGGCTCAAGCTGACGTTGAAAGCCGGTCGCGGAGCGCTGGTCGAAGTACCGGAACGCGTGCTGCATTCTGAGCATTCCAGCGTTGGTTACACCATCATAGCGGGCATGACGGTAAACCCTGCCACGCTGAGCGGACCGGTCGACCTGGATCCGGATTCTACTGTACTGATGATGAACATGCTCGGCAAATTGTTTCTGAAAGGGCTGGCCGTCGTCATCCCGGCCGCCTTGACACTGGCCATCCTGTGGTGGCTGGCCAAGGGGGCGGAACATCTGCTCGGCGGACTGTTGCACCGCTTTTTGCCGCAAGGTTGGTATATCCCTGGCATGGGGCTGATCGCCGCGCTGGCCACGACCGTTTTGATCGGATTGCTGTCCCAGATTCTGTTGTTCCAGAAACTGTTTTCCCTGGGCGAGGACGTCCTCAACCGCCTGCCGCTGGTCAAATCCATTTATTCGGCCATCAAGGATTTCATCGATTACTTCAGTCCGGAAAACAAGCGGGCGATGAGCAAGGTGGTCCTGGTGCGCATCCCGGGTCAGGATTTCGAACAGATCGGCTTCGTCACTCGGGAAGACTTTGCACCTCTGTCTCTGCAACCCACGGTTGACGACCCCGTGGCAGTCTACCTGCCAATGAGTTACCAGATCGGCGGCTATACACTGATATTGCCGCGCTCCAGCATCACACCTTTGGACATGTCGTTCGAGGAAGGCATGAAGCTGGTATTGACGGGAGTGATTACTCGCAACCGCGAAAGCGGCTAGCTCCATTCCCTGACGCGAGCTGGCTCGCGTCTATTCCAATTCCACTTTCATTGCAGCATTGCGCCACCCAGGTAAATCGGTGACCATTTCAAATTGAACTGTCGCGTTTTGACCCGGTCCATACGAAGATTGCGGCAACGATCGCCATTTAACATTCATCAGAGGGAACGACCACCATGCGAAAAAGCACCATTGCCATGATTGCCGCATTGATGCTGATGCCGATGCTGGCAGAAGCCCGATTGGCGCATCTGACGGTTACCGTCCACGGTCTTGACCCCGCGACCGGAACGGTCGAGGTTTCGCTGTTCAATTCTGCGGAGAGCTTCATGAAAAAGCCTCTGGTGCAAAAATCAAGTCCGGTCGATGGCCAAGCAGAGCTGACTTTTGAAATACCCGCAATGCTGGAGGGCGACTATGCCGTTGTGGTCGTACACGATGAAAACGGCAATGGCCTCCTGGATACCGGCTTCTTTGGTTTTGGCGGCGAAAGCTACGGCTTTTCCAACAATGCCTCCCACTGGCTGGGCAGGCCAAGCTTCGAAGAAACCCGCTTTACCATGGGCACGGAAGACCAGGAAATTGTGATCGACCTCGATTGAGCCGCCTGCCGGCAAAATTCGAACCCGCAGAATCGCTTCTGCGCCGATATCGATACCGGCGCAAACCCTTGACGGCCCTGCAAACCAATTCGGGCGGATACGGCCGCTGACGGGCTTATGCGGCTTAAGGCCAATAAACAGGGCCCGTCAAACGAGCAAATCTACCCTGCTTCGACCGCGCTCGGCAGCGATTCAAATCACGCATTGTCCTGAGTGTCAGCTCTTTTATAGAGCTATAAAACACGAAACAATTTTCGGTGTTTCCAATTAGCTAATCTCTGTTCGTAGGCAAATTAAGCGAAGAGCATTTCGTGAATTGTAATTTATGATATGGTGCTAAATCGCCGTAAAATCTGATATATCAGGTGATAAAATTTAGCTGGCGCCCGACGATGTTCCTCGTTAACAAGCTTTCTTTTAAAATTTATATTTCAATAAATTATACAATATTCTGTATATTCAAAATTAATATAATTATGGCCCGAAACGACTTCTGCTTCACGCCTTCTTGCCATCGCTGAATGCGGTTGCACATGAGTCGCCAGCGGCTCCGCTATTTGCTCGCGACAAGCTGCCTGCACCTTTAATACGCCAGGGCTGACCCAATATCCGCTAGCAATGAAAGGGCGCGATGCGGCAGACTTTAATCACGCGATACTGGCAAATTCACTCCAAGTTGGGCCTGGCCCGGACCGGCTCACAGAGAAACTGCGAATGCACACAATAGGAAAAGCCTGTGCGGCCTTGATCGGCTGCCTGCTTTTGGCTGAAACGATTCAGGCCCAGGAACCGACGCCGGTGCAAGTTCAGCCGTTGGCCGAGGTACTGATCGATATGGAGCGTAATGCCCCGGCCGATGTCCGCTCGCTCAACGTGGCAACCGTGTCGGCGGAAGTGACTGCGGTAGTCAGGCAGGTGCTGGCCGACGTGGGCGAGAAAGTCTCAAGCGGCGACATTTTGCTTGAGCTCGAAGCTGCGGATTACCGCCTGGCAGTGCAACAAGCCGAGGCCAATCTCGCAGCAGTCAAGGCACAGAAGATTCAGGCGGACGCGCGTCTGAAACGGGCGCAAGAACTCGGCGCCAAGCAGTATCTTTCCGCCGATGACTTGCTGGCGCGTGAAACCGAAGTGATGGTCTTTGCCGCACAGATTCAGGTACAGGAAGCAAGCCTGGCCATTGCCCGCCGCAATCTGGAAAAGTGCCACATCAAGGCCGCTTTCAATGGGGTCGTCAATGAGCGCCAGGCTCAGGTCGGCGCGTACGTCACCCCGGGAAGTCCCTTGCTGGTGTTGACCCAAACGGACCATTATGAACTCGATGCCGAAATTCCGGATGAACTGGCGGCATCCCTGCAGCAAGCACAGTCAATGCAGTTCATATCGCGAAACGAGTCCTGGCCGGTACGGCTCTTGCGCTTGTCACCTGTGGTCACGGCAGAACGGCGCAGCCGGCGCGCCCGCTTTGCATTCATCGATGAGGCGCCGGCCGTTGGGCGCAGCGGGGAGATCGTCTGGCATGCGGACAAAGGACTGCTGCCGGCAAACCTGATCCTGCGCCGCAACGGTGTTTTGGGTGTGTTTGTCAACCAATCGGACAAAGCCCTGTTCAAGCCATTGCCCGACGCGCAGGAAGGCCGGCCGGTGGTGGTGAATCTGCCGCCTGAAACCGAAATCATCGTCGAGGGCCGGGACCGGCTGCAAGATGGTGATGCCATTGCGCCCCACCGCTAGAGCGGACGGCAAAATATGCTCAAGAGCCTGTTAACCAACCACGCGCTGGTCAACATCCTGTTCGTGGTGGTGCTGGTCATGGGCGTGATGTCATATAACAGAATGCCCAGGGAGCAGGACCCGGAAATCAATTTCAATTGGGTCAATGTTCACACCGTGCTGCCCGGCGCCTCAGCGGAAGATGTCGAGGAACTGGTCACCGGCCCGTTGGAAGATGCAGTGCGCAATGTGCAGGACACGCGTTGGGTGATCAGCAGCACCAGCGAAAGCTCTTCCAATATCCTGGTGCGTTTTCGCGACCTCCCTACCAGGGTTTTCGACAAGCGCGTGAACGATTTGCGCCGCGAATTGCAAAACAAGGCCAATGACGAGTTGCCCGAAGAAGCGGAAGATCCGCGCATCATCGAGGTGACCACATCCAACGGCTTTCCCACGGCCCTGGTGGTAGTCAAAGGGCAAGCCGATGACGAAGACTTGCGCCAGAACGCCCGGTTTATCAAGGAAGACCTCGAGCGCCTCCAGGGTGTCGACAAGGTTCTGGCCATTGGCTTGAACGACCCTGAGATGCATGTGGAATTCCTGCCGCGGGAACTGGCGGCGCGGGGCCTGCTGGCGACCGACATCGCGGACAGTCTGCGCCAGTCTTTTCGCGACACCTTTGCCGGTAAATCAACGGTTTCCGGAAACGACTGGTTGGTACGTATCGAAGGAACCACGTCCAACCCGGAAACCTTGGCCGGGTTTCAGGTAGCCCCGGCCGGATCGCCCACTACTTTGATTGCGCTGGATCAGGTCGCGGAGATCAAGCGCGGACGCGAAGAGGCAACACAAATGGTCTCGGTCAACGGCAAACCTGCCGTGGGCCTTTCCGTCAGCAAAGTCAGTTATACCAATACGCTGCAGCTCGTGGATCGCATTAACGAGTACATCAAAAATAAAAATACCCAGCTCGCGGGGTCCGGCATTGAGCTGGCGGTGGCGGATGACCAAACCATGCAAACCCGGCAGGCAATTTCGATCATGCAGAACAATGCGGCCCTGGGTTTGCTGCTGGTCCTGATGGTTTGCTGGCTGTTCCTGGGTTTTCGCATTGCCGCCATGGTGACGCTCGGCATCGCTTTTTCAGTCGCCGGTACGCTGTGGTTCCTGGACCTGACAGGCAACACCCTGAACGTCTCGGTGTTGCTCGGCATTGTCATTGTGCTGGGCATGCTGGTGGATGATGCCGTGGTTGTAGTCGAAGCGATTTTTTACCGCTTGCAGCGGGGCGCAGGCCGCCTGCAATCGGCGGTGGACTCCCTGCATGAAGTCGGCAAGCCGGTGACGGCTGCGGTAGCCACGACCATGGCGGCTTTCCTGCCCTTGATGCTGCTGCCGGGCATTGTCGGTAAATTCATGTTCGTCATCCCTTTTGTGGTGACTGTCGGTCTCGCGGTGAGTCTGTTGGAAGCCTTCTGGATTCTGCCTGCCCATGTCATTTCCTTTCGGCATTTGCCGCGAGGTAACCACAAAAGCGCAGACCGGCGCGGCCGCTGGACCCATTGGATGCGCATCAAGTACACCAAACTGCTGTGCTACGTCATGCGCCGCCCGTTACTATTCCTCACTGCGGGAATTCTTTCCTTCGTGCTGGCAGCCGCGGCTGTCGGCGCCGGGCTGATTCGCATGAATTTTTTCACCGCCGATCCCCTGAGGCTGTTCTACGTCAACATGGACATGCCATCTGACGCTCCTCTGGAAGAAACCATGCGCCAGACCCTGATCGTCGAGAAGCGCCTGCGGGAGTTGATAAAGCCTGCCGAGATTCGCGCCATCACAACCAATGCCGGCATCAAGTTTACCGAAGTGGAACCGGTCTACGGGGACCAGTACGGCCAGATCCAGATATCGCTGAAGGCGCGCCGCCCTGATGGGCGCACCGTGAAGGAAATCATCGAGGCTCTGCGCAAGCCCTTGCAGTCGCTGCCGGGCGACGGAGAAGTATCATTCCTGGAAATCAGCGGCGGCCCGCCCAAGGCACGGGACATCAATGTCAAGGTGCGTTCCGATGACTTCGATGAATTACGCGCAGCCAGCAACGCCGTGCTGGAAATCGTTGGCCGCATTCCCGGGGCGACCAACATCGAGGACAACGATACTCCCGGGCGCTCGGAACTGGAACTCAAACTGGATTACAAAGCCATACGGCGCGCCGGTCTGAATCCAGGCCAGGTTGCCAGGCTTTTACGGCTGCATCTCGATGGCGAGGTGGTGGCGTTCATGCGCGATCAGGGTGAGAAAGTCGAACTCAGGGTGCGTGGCATTCGCAGCGGCAGGCAGGAAATTTCCGCAGTGCTGAACGACCCCATTGCGCTGCCGGGCGGCGGCGTGACGACTTTTGCCGCACTGACCCATGCAGAAACCGGCAAAAGCCGTGGCATCATCCGGCATTACAATTTGCGCCGCGCCATTACCGTTGAGGCCGACCTGGATGAAGAACTGATGGACTCAGTCCAGGCCAACGCGCTGATCGACCAGGGGTGGGCGGAAGTCAGGTCTCGTTTCCCGGATACCGACCTGGTCTACTCCGGTGCGCTGGACGATATCCAGGAAAGCCTGGATGCAATGCTGGGCCTGTTCCTGCTGGGCATCGGCTTGATCTACCTGATCCTTGCCACGCAGTTCCGCAGCTATTTCCAGCCACTGCTGATCCTGTCGACCGTGCCGATGGCTTTCACCGGCGTAGTCTTCGGCCTGCTGGTCACCGGCAACCCGCTCAGCCTGTATACCCTGTATGGCATCATCGCGTTGACGGGCATCGCGGTAAACAGCGCCATCGTGCTGATCGACGCCGCCAATGCCCGCATCGCCGCGGGCATGCGCCCCTTGCATGCCACCGTTTATGCCGCCAGGAGACGTGTGATTCCGATCCTGATGACGACGACCACCACCATCGCCGGTTTGTTTTCTCTGGCCGCGGGCCTGGGCGGAAAATCGCTGTTGTGGGGTCCCGTGGCTTCCAGCATCGTGGCCGGTCTGGCCGTTGCCACTGCGCTGACACTGTTTATCGTGCCGACACTCTACCGTGTGTTCATGCGCGGGCATGGCCCGCAGGACTTCCGCCACAGCCACCATCTGGACTAACCGGTGTTTTGAATTCCCAATGAAATACCACTTACGGTCGACATCAGTGCCTTGAGCAGGTCTTCGTCCTTCCTGTCACCCGCCCGCCAGCGCTGCAACAGGTCGATCTGCAGCATGTGCAGGGGATCGACGTAGGGATTGCGCAGGCGGATATTCCGCTGCAGCGTACGCTGGTCATCCAATAGTTGTGCAGATTGTTTCAATTCCAGTATCCAGCGGGTGGCCAGCTTGAATTCCTCGACGATGGGTTCGAACAGGCCGGCGTGGCTGGACGGTACCAGGCCCGCATAGCGCTGACCGATGCCCAGTTCCGACTTGGCCAGCACCATCTCGACATCTTCGACCAGCGCCCGGAAAAACCGCCATTCCGCCAGCAAGCTGCGCAGTGCTTCGATGCCGAATTCAGTGACAGCCTGCTGCAGCGCCGCACCCATGCCGAACACACCGGGAAAGCCAATGCGGGTTTGTGCCCAGGAAAAAACCCAGGGTATCGCCCTGAGATTGCCAATGCCCTCGCCGGAGCGGCGCGACGCAGGCCGTGAGCCAATGGTCAGGCGTTCGATCACGTCAATGGGCGTGATGGCGCGAAAGAAAGCCGGGAAGCTGCGGTTATCGTAAACCAGGCTGCGATACTTCTGGCGTGATACCTGCGCCATGCAGTGCATGATCCTACCGGCATCCCCTGCCCCGGCGGGTGCGCGCGACCGCAAGCTGTGCGACAAGGTGGCGCCGGTAATGAGTTCGAGATTGCGCAAGGCAATGGGCCGCACACCATACTTCTGGTTGATGACCTCACCCTGTTCCGTCAGGCGCATGTAGCCGTTGATCGAACCTGCGGGCGCGCCGAGAATACCATTTACCAGGTTGCCCCCACCGCGGCTGACGGTTCCCCCGCGACCATGGAAGAATACGATCTCGACGCCCTCCCGGGCGCCTGTTTCAAGCAGTTTCCGCTGCGCTTCCTGCAAGGCCCAACGCGATGAAACGATGCCACTGTCCTTGTTGCTGTCCGAGTAACCGACCATCACGACCTGCCGCTCACCGCGTGCCTGCAAATGGTTGCGATAGGCAGCCTGCTCAAGCAAGGCTTCGATAATGTCGGGGCCTGAAGACAGGTCATCCACAGTTTCCAGCAGGGGCGCTATGTCCAGGGGCAGTTCCGCGTTGCCGCAACCAGCGGCTGCACGCGCGAGCGCCAGCGCAGTCAGGACGTCATCCGCGCCCTGGGTCATGCTGATGATGAACAGGCCAACTGCGTCTTCGCCAAAGCGGCGCCGGGTTGAGGCAATGGTCCGAAACACGGCCACGCTTTGATTCCACTCCGTGGCGGCACGGTCGCGCGGAGCCTGTGGCAACTGGTCGCGCAGCAACATTTCCGCCAGGATGCGTGTCCGTTCCGAAGCCTCCCGCTCCATCCAGCGCTCGTCAGCCAGCCACTGCGCCATGGCTCTGCGATGCACCAAGGCATCCTGTCGCACATCCAGTGTCATCAGGTGGAACCCAAAGGTGCGCGCGCGCAGCAACAGGCGGCGCACGCCAAACAGGCCCGCGTGCTCACCCTTATTCTCCAGCAGACTGGTTTCGATCAGGCGGATATCGCCAATGAACTCGTCCGCCGATGCATAAGCACCCGCGTGTTCTCCAAGCGTCGCCTGCAACCTGGCTGCTACCCACTTCAGCAGGCAGCGGTAAGGCATATCCCGATGTCGTTCGGGGATGCTCTTGCTCACCTCCGGCAGGTAGGCGGCGTATTCATCCAATCGCTGCGACACCACCTCAGACACGGGGATTTCGCCTTTGGTTTGACTGAGATAGAGGCCCAGGCGTTTTACTTCGGGCAGATAGCGCTGAATCACCGCCCGTCTTTGGCTGGCCAGCGTTTCTTCGATCGTCGCGGCCGTGACATTCGGATTGCCATCCATATCCGCACCCACCCAGGAGCCGAAATGCAGCAGCACGGGCTGGCCTTGCCCGGGCGGGTCCGCGCCATAATGCCGGGCAACTGCCAGCGCCAGCGAATCATAGAAAACCGGCACCACCCGATAAAGAATATCGGTGAGATAGAACAGGATATTGTCGAGTTCGTCGGCAACGGCCGGGCGTGAATGCGGCACCAGGCGGGTTTGCCAGGCCGAGGTCAGCGCCGCACCGATGCGCTGCAGGGCCAGAGCCTCCTCGTCCGGGGTACGCTCCGGATTGAGGCGTTCCACCAGCCGCAGAACGATATCGTATTCCTTTTCCTGAATGGTACGGCGTGTCGCTTCGGTGGGATGCGCGGTGAAAACCGGCTGTATCTGCAGGTGGTTCAGCGCGCCGCGCATTGCTTGTGGGCTGATACCGGCCGTCTGCAAATTTCCGATCACCGCTTCCAGGCTGCCGCGTTGCGGCGCCGAGAGTGCCCGCTGATAAGCTCTGCGGCGCCGGATGCGGTGGACCTTTTCAGCCAGGTTGACCATGCGCAGGTAATAAGAGAATGCATGGATGACCTGCCTGACTTCTGCCGGCCCGAGCCGGGCCAGGATCTTTTCCAGTCCCGCCGACGATTCACTTCCTTCCTCACGGCGCAGAATTGCCGCTTTACGAACGGCTTCCACCTGTTCCAGCAGCCCGGCGCCATGTTGCTCTACCAGCATCTCACCCACCAGCCTGCCCAGCAGACTGACATCGGCGCGCAAGGGAAGATCCTTCTCCGGCAGGTCGATAGGACGAATTTCAGTCATGCAAACAGGCCACTAGACCATGCGCACCCGGATAACACCCTCAGCCCGGGCTATGGCGTCCAGAATTTCCTTATTCGGCTTCTTCTCCACGTCGATGATGTTATAGGCCATATCGCCGAGGCTCTTGTTGACCATGTCACTCACATTCATATCGTGGTCTGCCAGCACCGACAGCACCGCGCCGAGCACGCGTGGAACATTGTCATTGCAAAACGTAATCCGGTAGCCGCCGTTCCGCGCCATGTGCGTGGGCAGAAAGTTGACCGAATTGCGGATATTGCCGTTAGTCAGAAAATCCATCAACTGCTCTGCCGCTGCAACCGCGCAATTTTCTTCCGCTTCCAGGGTACTGGCGCCGATATGCGGCAACAGCAGAGCATTCTCGCGCTGCAGCAGGGCTGGAACCGGGAAGTCGGTCGCATAGCGGGCCAGATGGCCCCGATCCAGCGCATCGACGACTGCGCCGATGTCGACAATCTCTTCACGGGCGAAATTCAGCAGCCGCGCGCCCGGCTTCATTCGCGCAATCCGTTCGCGGTTCAGCAGATGGCGCGTTTGCTCGACCACCGGGACATGCAGCGTGACGAAATCGGCGATGGACAGCAGCACCTCCAGGCTGTCCACTTTTTGCACCCGGTGGGACAGTCGCCAGGCCGCCTCCACTGAAATCGCGGGATCGTAGCCAGCGACGTTCATGCCCAGTTCCAGCGCCATGTTGGCCACCATGGAACCGATCGCGCCAAGGCCGATGACACCCAAGGTTTTGCCTGCAACCTCGGTGCCGGCAAATCGTTTCTTTTCCTGCTCGAGGCGCCGCGACATCTCGCTGGGATCGTCGATGTCTTTCAGGCCCTGCACGAAATTCATGCCCGCCACGATATTGCGCGAACTGAGAAACAGCGCGGCTGCAACCAGTTCCTTGACGGCATTGGCATTTGCGCCCGGGGTGTTGAATACGACAATGCCGCGATGCGTGTATTCAGCCAGTGGGATATTGTTGACACCGGCACCGGCGCGCGCGACCGCGACCAGGCTTTCGGGTATCGGCTCACCCTGCAGTTTGTGGCTGCGCAGCAGGTATGCATCCGGTTGCTCCAGGCCTGCGGCAACCAGGTATTTGTCCGCGGTAAACTTGCTTAGACCGATCTGGGAAATGTTATTGTAGGTGCGAATTTTGAACATGCAGCTTTACCCCTTGCTCACAGTGTGCCATGCCCATTCAATCCAGGGCATCAGCCGTTCCAGATCGGTAGTCTCTACCGTCGGCCCGCACCAGATGCGCAAACCGGCCGGCGCATCCCGATAAGCGCCAATATCGAACGCAACCCGCTCTGACTCGAGCAGCTTGACCATTTCCTTTACCCGCTCGGCAGGTAAATCCAGGGTCAGGCACACGCTGGTATTGGAACGCTGCGCAGGGTCAATTGCGAGAAAATGAATCCACGCGTGTTGTTCGACGAAGCTTTCAATCACAGCCAGATTGCGCTGTGAACGGGCAATGGTTTCGGCGACGCCGCCGATCTGCTCCACCCAGGCCAGCGCATCGAGGTAATCGGCCACGCAAAGCATGGACGGTGTGTTGATCGTCGCCCCGGCAAAAATTCCTTCGATCAGCTTGCCGCCCTTGGTGAGGCGGAAAATCTTCGGCAGAGGCCAGGAAGGGATATGGTTTTCCAGACGGTGGACCGCACGCGGGCTGAGGATCAGCATGCCGTGCGCACCCTCGCCTCCCAGGGCTTTTTGCCAACTGTAGGTGACGACATCCAGTTTTTCCCAGGGCAAGGACATCGCAAATACGGCTGAAGTCGCATCGCACAGGGTCAGCCCCTGGCGCTCATCGCGAATCCAGTCACCATTGGGAACCTTCACTCCCGAAGTCGTTCCATTCCAGGTAAACACGATGTCGTGTTCCGGCTGTGCCTGTGTCAGGTCCGGCAGCGCGCCGTAATCGGCACTGAATGTTCTGATGCCGTCAATTTTCAACTGTTTTTCGATATCAATGGCCCAGCCCTGGCCGAATGACTCCCAACAAAAAATGTCGACCGGCCGCGCGCCGAGCAGCGACCACATCGCCATCTCGAAGGCGCCGGTGTCCGAGGCCGGCACGACGCCGACACGATAGCCCGGCGGGAGCTGCAGCAAGGCCGCCGTTTCAAGGCAAGCCTGCTGCAACACCGACTTTCCCAGCGCCGACCGGTGCGACCTGCCGAGCGTATTCAATGCCAACTGCGAAACGTCGTATCCGGGCCGTTTGCTGCACGGTCCGGAGGAAAAATTGGGGCTATTCGGCCTGGCCGATGGTTTCATGGAAGCTCCTTGGTTTGATTCGTACTGCTTGCAGATATTCTGCTGCCCGCAGACTACTTGGGGGCTGGAAGTCCGGAGACAAGCGCTTGCACCGATGCCCTTGCATTTTCATTCTGCCGCCTTAATACAACACCCCAGCGCAACCTTGATTCCAGGCCTCATGCCGGCTTGCTATGATAATATGATGAACCGGTACAGACCATGGCATACACGCGGCTGATTATCGCACGCTGGTCCTTCGTCGGCGGTTCGTTGTTGATGACGCTGCTGCTCGGCGCCTGCGCCACTATGGATACCGGTCCCTCCCGCTTGGCTCCATTGAACCAGCAATCGTCATTTCAAGTACCGGATCTCGATGTACGCGCCGTGTCACCGGAAATGGAGGCCTTTCTGGATCGTTACGTGGGCGACGCCGACAATTTGGACAACCGTGCATGGAGCATGGTCTGGGCCGTGACCGATCGCGGTATCCTGCCCTTCACAGTATGATCCATCTTTGACGCTGACGTCGGTCGAGGCGTTTGCTCAGAAGAAAGGCAACTGCCTGGCTTTTGCCAATATGCTGGTGGCGATGGCGCGCAGCCAGGGGCTGCACGCCTGGTATCAGGAAGTGGAAATTCCGCCGCAGTGGAGCAGCTTCAACAGTACGGTGCTGGTCAGTCTGCATGTCAATGTCGTGCTCAGGGGCAGGCACGACGAATGGGTTGTCGATATCCTGGGCGAAAACGTGAGCGCGTCGCGCAAGATCCGGCGCATCAGTGACAAGGAAGCACTGGCGCAGCAATATAACAACCTGGGTGCAGAAGCGCTGATCGACGAAAACCTGGGCAAGGCGTACGCCTATTACTCCAAAGCCATCGAAACTGCGCCGGATTTGCCTTACCTGTGGTCGAATATCGGTGTGGTCTACAGCCGTAACGGTCAGGCCGAAGATGCACGCCGGGCCTACCTGCACGCCTTGACGATAGACCCGGGGAATGCCAATGCGGCCAACAACCTGTACATGATTTATGAAAAAGAAGGCAATCTCGCCGCCGCAGAAAGACTGCAAAAAAAGGTCGAGCGCCATCGCCGCAAAAACCCTTATTACCTCTACTTCCTGTCTTCACAGGCGGCCGAACAGGGCAAGTACGAGGAATCCGTAGCCATGTTGGAGAAGGCTATCCGGATGAACGAAAACGAATATCGTTTTTACTACGAACTGGCCCGTCTGCAGGTTATCCAGGGTGACCTCGAGGACGCACAGGCCAATCTGCACCGGGCCCTGGAACTGGCGCCGGACGGTTCGCCGATCAGCGGTGCCAACATCGAAAACCTGCCCGAATTGCCGGAATAGATATCAGACCATGGACTCCAGCACTTCCTCCATGCGGCGGAAGACCTCTTCCATTTGCGATGCATCAGGCAAGGTGGTGATGCGGAAGTGATCCCGATAGGGCACGTTGAAACTGCTGCCCGGCGCAATCAACACGTGTTTCTTTTCCAGCAACTCCATCGCGAATTCACGATCGTTGAATGCCGCAAGCCGGCTGGCGTCGACACGTACAAAGGCGTACATCGCCCCCTGCGGCGGCGTGAGCGAAAGAAAGCGGCTACGCGCCACGCCGTCGATAATGGCCTGCCGGGACTCGAACAGACGGCCACCAGGCGCGGTCAGTTGCCAGATGCTCTGAAAGCCGCCCAGGGCCGTTTGCATGGCCCATTGCCCCGGAACGGATGCACACAGGCGTAAAGAAGCCAGCAGTTCCACTGCGTGCATGTACGCACCCGCACACTCCCGCGCGCCGGAGAAAATCATCCAGCCGACCCGGTATCCGCAGGCGCGATAGACTTTGGACAGTCCATTGAAGGTGACACACAAAGTATCTGCGACCAGGCTGGCCATGGGCACGTGGACTGCGGCCTCAAACAGCATCTGATCATAGATTTCATCGCTGAACACGATCAGTTGGTGCTTTTCCGCCACCTCGGCAATGGCTTTGAGTACTTTGGGTTCGTAGACGGCGCCGGTAGGGTTGTTCGGATTGATCACCACGATGGCACGAGTGCGTGGCGTGATCAGCGACTCGATTTCTTCGGGATCGGGTTGAAACCGATGTTCCGGCCGGCAATGGTAATACACCGGTTTGCCGTAATTGAGTGCCACCGAGGCACTCCACAAAGGATAATCGGGGCTTGGAAGCAGCACCTCATCGCCCCTGTTGAGCAATGCCCGCATCGCCAATTCGATGCATTCACTGACCCCGTTGCCGACAAACACATCCTCCGCCGTGACGTCCAGAATGCCGCGGCTCTGCTGTTGCATCACAACCGCTTCGCGGGCAGGGAAAATGCCCTTCTGATGGCAGTAGGCTTCGGACTGGTGGAGATTTTCGATCATCGCCAGGCGCATGGTCTCGGGCGTGCGGTATCCGAACAGCCCGGGATTGCCAATGTTCAGCGAGATGATCTCGTAGCCCAGCCGCTCCAGTTGCATGGCGCGTGAGGCCAGTTCGCCGCGTATTTCATAACGCACGCCGTCGAGAACGGCGTTGGTTTTGATTTCGGTATGTTTCATAGACCTGGGGCTACCGCGAAGCAGAGCTTCTCCACTACTCACCCAGCATGTATTCGCGAATCGCGAAAAAAGGCGGCGATCCCGCCCCCACCAGCCGTTCATTGAATTCTTTCCAGCTAAAGGCGGTGCCGCGTCGCTTGCGGTACTCTTCGAGTATGTTTTCGATCGCCACCTGGCCGGCGAAGTAAGTGGCCAACTGAACCGAACTGAGTTTGGCACGCACCAGCTTGCCACGCGCCTCGCCTTCCTCCTGAAAACCTTTTTCCATCATCAGTTTGACCGCTTCCTCTTCCGGCCATTGGGTACGCTGCAAGCGGATGTCGATAATGGCATTGATCGCGGAGCGCAAGGTGATTTTGGTGTCGGCCATCCGCTCCAATTGATGTCCCAGGGGGTTATCCGGATAAACCGTGTAACCAAGATCGACCAGCTCCGTGACAATATAGGCGGCCCAACCCTCGACCATGGGTCCATTCCAGAACACTTTGGGAATGACCCGTTCGAATCGGTTGGAATACCCCAGCTGCACAAAATGGCCGGGAACGCCCTCATGGATATAAACCAGGGCCAGGGTCGGGCGGTTGTACTCTTTGAGAAAATCTTCCGAGCCGGCGAGCAATGTGAGGTCCCAGAACCAGACCGACTCCAATTGCGGTTCAAAAGGCGGGGCAGTCTGGATCTGCGCGACGTTATTGCCGGCCAGATGAGGGGGAGTTTCTTCAATACGCAACTTGGAGGACGGCGGCAGGTCCATCAGATTGTGTTCCCGAACAAAGCCGACGATCGAGTCGGCCAGCGCGTAACTGTCCGCGATCAGGGTCTTGGTGGTCGGACGGTCCTCAGCCATCTTGGCGAATACATCGCGCACAACCTGCTGGTCTCCCAGATCCGCCGCCGGCTTGACTGAACCTTGCGCAATTTCATCCGCCAGGTAGGCGTCATGTATTTCCCGGCCGATGCTGACCAGTTCGTTACCCTTGATGGCCAGCCAGCCAACAGCCACGGCCAGCAGGCTTTCCGCATCCAGTGGGTAGTCCATCTGCAGCGCATATTTTTCGTCGTAAAGCGTCCGGCCGAGGCGCCAGTTGCCGTTTTCCCGGGGCACGATTGTTGCCTTGAACCAGGCGGCAAACGCATCGATGCTGCTGACCGCATCGGCACAGGATGATTGGATCGAAGCGCGGGTTTCCTCGTCCAGCGCAGATGATTTCAGCAGTTCCGGCAGCGTCTTTTCGTACAACGCACCTTTGGCCGTCATGCCGGAGAGCCGTTGCAGGGTAACCGTTTTTTCCATCTCCGGAGGCTTGACTTCGGCCGGCTGCAGCCGTTGACGGACCTGATCCAGATAGGCACCGGTGGCAGCGCAGCGCGCGCCGAAACTCTGCAGTCTTTCTTCCACCGGTGCGTAGTCGCGCAAAACCAGGCCGGACATGGCATCGCCCAGGTAGGTGGCCCAGTTCAGCGGATTTTGCAAGCTCGCCAGTTGCTGCACATTGAACTGATCCAGTTTCACGTTTTGCGTCAGGATATGCAGATCGATCTGATCGGCACGGGATAAAGCAGTCGCGTCAATACCCTCCAGTTTGCTCAGCAGGAACTGGCGGCCGGATGCATTGAGGGCCGCGCGTGCCGCGCTGGCATCCGGCAGCAAGCGGTCGTAATAGGTACCGTCATCCCCCTTGCCATGGATGCCCAGTTCGGCGGTCCGTGAGGGATTCTCTTCCAGTATGAATTCAATATACAGCCGCCCCAGCCGATCGATATTGTCTTCGGCTGAGACCCGTTGCTGCCAGTCATCCAGTGAAAAATCAGCCTGCGCAGAGATGATGAAAAACAGGCCCATCAGGCCAGCGAAACCCAGTTTCAAACGCATGATATTAATCCGGTCACTTATTGAAAGCGGCAGCATACAACAAGCGTACGCGGCAAGTCTTGCCCTGAATGCGGGCTCAGCCGAAACGGCCTTCGATATAATCCGCGGTTTGCTGCCGTCTGGGGGTGACGAACATATCAGCCGTATCCGCGTGCTCGATGACCTTGCCCATCAGCATGAAAACACATTCATCGCTGGCCCGCCGCGCCTGGGCCATATTGTGTGTCACGATCAGGATGGAATAATCGCCACGTAAGTCCCAAATCAGTTCTTCGATCGCTTCAGTGGCCTTGGGATCCAGCGCCGAACAGGGTTCATCCATCAACAGCACGCCGGGCTTGACCGGCAGCAAACGGGCGATGCACAGTTTCTGCTGCTGCTCCAGTGAAAGGCCGGTGGCTTTCTGCTTGAGGTCGTCCTTGACTGTGTCCCAAAGCAACACCTGGCGCAAAGCCTGCTCGACGATTTCATCCTCTTCCGCGTTGCCGGTCTTTTTGCCCGAATGCAGCCGATAGCCGAACAACACATTGTCGCGAATGGAAATTGGCAGCGGGTTGGGCCGTTGAAACACCATTCCGACCTGCTTGCGCACCTGCACCAGTTCCACTTCCGGCTGATGAATATCCTGCCCCATCACCTCGATGCTGCCGCTGATGCGGACATTGTCCAGGCGTTCAATGATGCGGTTTACGCTGCGCAAGAACGTACTCTTGCCACAGCCGGATGGACCAATCATCGCGGTGATGATGCCCTGGCGGACATCAAGATCGACATCGAACAAGGCCTGAAAAGTGCCATACCACAAGCTCAATGAGCGGGTCGCAATGGCCACAGGGAGCCTTTCTGCATCAGCCATCAGCCAAACCTGCCATTGACGTAATCCCGGGTTCTTTGATCCGTGACCTCACCGCTGAACAAATCTTCGGTTACGCCGATATCAAGACAGTGTCCATTGAGGAAGAACGCCGTGCGATCAGCCAGGCGCCGCGCTTGCTGCACGAGGTTGGTGACGAGGATGATGGTGATTTCCTTTTTCAGGTCTCTGAGCACTTCTTCGATGCGCATGGTCGTGACCGGATCCACCGCGATGGAAAATTCGTCCAGCATCAGCAATTCGGGTTCCTGCGATAGCGCACGGGCAATGGTCAGGCGCTGTTGCTGGCCGCCGGACAACATGCTGCCCAGGTCATTCAGGCGGTCCTTGACCTCGTCCCAGAGCGCGGCGCGGCGCAAACAGCGCTCCACGATGATATCCAGTTCCGTGCGGTCCTTCTGGCCGGCCAGCCGTGGCGCCAGTGCAACATTGTCATAAACCGAAAGCGGCAGACCGACCGGCAAAGGAAATACCACTCCGATGCGGCGGCGCAAGCCATAGACATTTCTGATCTTGCGCGTGTCGATGCCGTTGAAAATGATCTGACCCTGTACGTGCATCGCGGAATCGAACATGTCCATGCGATTGATGGCCTTGAGAAATGATGACTTGCCCGAGTTGGAAGGGCCGATGATGCCAAAAATTTCATGTTCACGGACATCCAGTGACACCTCCTCCAGCACTGTATTCTTGCCATAGCGAATGGTCAGGCCGTTTACCTCCAGCTTGCTGGCAGGATTTTGCTCCATCGCCGGACTCACCACTTCTTCCGGCCACGCAAGTACATGCGTAACGCGATCGATGTGCTGTTCATGATCAATACAATTGAGATCAGCACCAGCGCGACGCCGTAAGGCAACTGCTCGGGCATCGCCGGAACCTGGGTCGAGACCACGAACAGGTGCAGGGACAATGCCATGGTCTGATCGAACACCGATTGCGGCAGTAATGGCAAAAAGAACGCGGCACCGGTGAACATGATGGGCGCTGTTTCTCCGGCGGTTCGCGATACTTCCAGGATCACGCCGGTCAGCATGCCGGTCACCGCATTGGGCAGAACGATGCGGCGAATGGTCTGCCAGCGCGTCGCGCCCATATTCCAGCACGCTTCGCGGAATGCCCGCGGTACTGCCTGCAGGGACTCACGCGATGCGACGATGACAACCGGCAAGGTCATGATGGCAAGCGTCAGGCTCGCCGCCAGTATGCTGGTGCCGAAGCGGAAAAACAGAACAAAGGCGCCGAGCCCAAATAAAGCATGAACGATGGATGGCACACCGGCCAGGTTGATGATGGCCAGATTGATCGCCCGCGTCGTCCAATTGTCCGGCGCGTATTCACTAAGGTAAATGGCGGCAGCAATACCCAGCGGCACCGACGCCAGCAATGCGACCAGAACCAACAGGATGGTTCCGAGTAACGCCGGAAAAATGCCCCCTGCTGTCATGCCCTGGGTTGGGCTGGTGAACAGAAACTCGAACGATATGATCGGACCGCCTTTGAAAATAAGTACCGACAGGATGATGACTACCGGCAGGATCAGCAGGCCGGTCATACCGCCCAGAAGCAGGCGGAAGAATTTTTGCATGCGTTGATTGCGCCGGTTGAGCGCTGTCGCTGTAAACATTTGCCCTTATCCCTTACGCACGCCACGCACCACCAGATCGGCCGCCAGATTGATGATAAATGTCACCGCAAAAAGAAAGATGCCAATGGTGAAGAGAGCTTCATAGTGCCTGGAACCGACAGCGGCTTCGCCGAGTTCAGCGGCTATGGTCGCGGTCAGCGCACGCACCGAATCAAAAACGCTGTGCGGGATATTGATCGAGTGCCCGGTAGCCATCAGCACGGCCATGGTCTCACCGAAGCCGCGCCCGACACCCAGCAATACGGCCCCCAGCAGCCCATTCTTGGCTGCCGGCAACACGACCTTGTAAATCGTCTGCCAGCGCGTTGCGCCCATGGCCTCGGCCGCTTCGCGATAGCGGTCCGGAACCGCTTTCAGCGCGTCCTCGGCGATAGAGGTCATGATCGGAGCCGCCATGAATCCAAGGATGACACCTGCGTTGAGCACATTGAGCCCGACGGGGACATGAAACAATTTGATGATGAGCGGATTCATGATCACCAGACCGATGAAACCCCAAACCACCGACGGTATGGCTGCCAGCAGTTCCACCGTGATCTTGAGAAATTCACGTGTTTTTCCGCTGGCAAATTCCGCCATGAAAATGGCCGCGCCCAGAGAAAACGGTATGGCAACCAGCATGGCCAGACCGGTTACGCTGGCCGTGCCGGCAATCAGCGCCAATATGCCGAAGGTTTCCCTGGATGAGGATGTCGGGCGCCAGTTGGGCGAGAAAAGGAACTCGCGGATATCGAAATCCTCAGACAGGAATCCATACCCTTCCTTGGCAATGAAAGCGAAGATGCAAAGGATAAAGACGATGGCCGAAATGCCGCCAATAAACATGATGACCTGGACTGCCTTGTCGATGTACCAATCCATGTTCAAACGATCAAAACCGGGATCGATCGCAAGCGAGGGCTTGTCCTGGATGCGCTGTTTCATGCGCTACTCAGCTTGCTTCAGCACCAGCCAGCAAATGAACCAGGGCGGATATCTCCGATTGCAGCGTCCGGTACAATGCGGAGTAGTCCTGCTCACAGCCATCCAGCGCAGCAGACCAATCGAGCACCGAGGTATGGAACGGGATTTTACTCACGTAGTCCCTGGCTGATCCGGAGAGACTGATGAGCAAATCAAACTCGGACAGATCGTATTCCAGGTTGACGATATTTTGTGTATCCAGTTGTTCTTCCGGCAAACCGGTTTCAGCCAGGAATGCTTTTAGGGAGGCAGAAACCGACTGCGTCGTTAGCGGTGTCGCGGAATGGTAATTTGCCGCGCCGGCGAAATACTTGCGCCCGATCGCAACAGCCAATTGTCCTCGTTCCGAAGCCGCCCGGTCGAGAAACAGGATGTTAAAAACCTTGGGCTTTTTGGCCATGCCGCGGATGGCGTAGACCGTTTGATCACAGATGTTCTTGGCTTGGTCCGCCACCCTTTTGAACGTATTGAAGACGACGAAAACCGTCAACGCCGTCCGCGCGCTCAATCCATTGTCTTCGGCAAATAGCTGGTCGTAAATCGCATCCATATTGGATTCGACGCGCTTCGCCATCAGCATCTGCGCCTTGGCGAGTTCGGCATTACCGTCACGAAAGGCGATGCGTGACTCGTGCAGGATCTGAATCGACTCTTTGGCCAGGGCTTCTATCTGGACGATGAATTGATGCGGCAGATTCTTTTGCAATTGCAGCGATTCACGGCTCAGGGTTACCGCGTAATCGCCGATCCGTTCGAGAATGATATTGACCCGCATGGTCGCCGCCATCTCGCGCAGATGACCTGCGCCAGGCAAATAACGCGCAATGAAGGTATGACACCGGCGATCGCAGGCGCGTGAATCGCGGTTGATCGGCTGATCGCCGAGTACGGTGGTATAAGCGAGTTTTTCATCTCGCAGCAACAAGGCTTTCTTGGAATTTTGCAACGCCAGTTCGACCTCGTCACCCAATTTCCAAACCCATCCGCGAATCGATTTCAGATCCGCCTCGAGACGCTGTTCGAAATGACTCATGCACGAATTCCTGATGCAACTGTTTGAACGAGGGCCTGGACCCTAGTGGCTGTTACAGGCCACTAGTTGCAGGACACGGCCTTGATCGGGGCATAGCCCTTTTTCATGATAATGCATTGCCCGGCATCACTTTTGATCCAGTCCAGATAACGTGCGATCGCACCGGCAGGCTGACCATTGGTGTACATCAGCAATGAACGGGCGATCGGGTAGCTGTGATCGCTCGCAGTCGCCTCCGAAGGCTCAATGCACGCACCGCCGGTGTGCTGCGAGATGCACATCATCTTGACGTGATCGGTGGCGTAGGCCAGACCGCTATAGCCAATCGCGCACGGCGTGTTCTCCACCAGGTCCACGACATCTTTGGAACCGTTCATGTCCCGGGTGCCAAGGCGGTAATCGCCATCGCCCAGTATCGTTTCGCGAAAATATTCATAGGTGCCGGAATTGTTTTGGCGGCTGACGACGACAATGCTCTGATCGGCGCAACCGGGCACTTCCACGCCCAGGTCGGTCCAGTGTGTGGCCGCGCCACCATCCCCGTAGATGGTTGCGAGTTGCTCCAGGCTGAGTGTGTCAATCGGGTTATTGGGGTGCAAAAAGACCGCGAGCGCATCGAAACCGACCAGGTGTTCGACCGGTTCCCGTCCGCCCTTGCGGGCCAATGCGAGTTCTTCTGGCTTGATTTCACGGCTGGCATTGGCGAGGTCCACCGTGCCATTGATCAAGGCGGCAATTCCAGTCCCGGAGCCACCCCCACTGACCGCGACAACCACCGATGGGTCCACGGTCTGGTAGGCCTCGGCCCAGGCCTGAGCGACGTTGACCAGAGTGTCGGAGCCCTTGTTCTGAATCAGTTGCCGCTGCTCGCCCCCGCCGCAGGATGCCAGCAGCATGAAAGCACAAAAAGAAAAAGTAGATAAAATATTATTTTTCAGATACATATGCCTTACTCCGGCTGTAAAGTCTCAAATCAAAATATCGGCGGCTGACTGCTACATCACCACTTCGATCCAGAAGCAAATCCACTGTAACCGGTCCTGACCCGTCTTGCACTGATGCATGGCAACCAAGCGCAACGCGATCAACCCAACCACGATGGGCGATTGGCTTGCAGTCCCTGGCTGCGCATAGTGGACAGAACCATCTGCAGAAATTCGGCACTGGTTTGCCGCTTCATGGTTCCGTCGCGACAGGCTGCCTCGCCGAATTTCACTCCGGCGGTGCCTGAATCCGTATGCGGAGAAAAGAACAGTGTCGGCACCGGATCCGACGTGTGCCGGCCGCTATTGCTGTCGGTGGTGTGATCTGCGCTCAACGCAATCATGATTCCCTGCTGCAACATCGGCGCCATGGCCAGATCCAGTCGCGACAGGAAGTCCCGCTTGGCTACAGGCTGACGATCATGGGCGCAGATATCCGGCGCCTTGACATGTAAAAATGCCAAATCATGGTTCTGCAAGGCCGCCAGTGCAGCCTGGATTTTCGCTTCGATATCCGTGTTGACGGTCGCGGTAAACCGCGCATCGCTAATCACATCAAAACCAAATATCCTTGCCCAGACCGCGTACGGTGTTGCAGCCAGAGATCAGCGCGGCACTCATTCCCAATTGCTTGATAATGTTTTGCATCGAAGCCTGATGGCCGGCGCCACGGGTGATTACGCCATTGGCGGACGGTTTGCCCGCCGCAGCGCGGGCGACATTGACCGGATGGTCCTGCAACAAGCTCATGCGCCGTCTTGATAAATGCATTCACTTTCCCGGCCGTCTTGAGCGCGCTGAACTTCAAGGCCTGACAACGCAAAAGTGGAGCCGGCATTTCTTCATCACCGGGATCGGTGTCAGAAACGGAGGAATCCAGGTCGTCGCCGGATAGCACCAGGACTCCTCGATGCTGATCGGTGGTGCGGAATTCAGCCAATACGCCATCGCCCAAATCGAGATGGTCGAGAGCAGCGCTCAGTTCTGCATTACCCTCGGTAATGCGCCCGGCCCTGCGATCGGTGACGACAAATCCACCAGATGCCGGCTGGATCGAGGCAAAGTTCACCCGCAGCGCCACCTCACCGGCCTGTAACACGCGCCCGGCCCCGGCGGCTTCGACGGGTCCACGCTTCAATTTGTGCGCTTCCCCGGCCGGCATGCCGAGCAAAATCCCCGCTCCGGAATGGGTATTGGGCGTCGTCCCGGGACCAATTGGATCGACCTCGCCATACGTTCCCGCCGCCGCCAGCAGATCCATGTTGGGTGTGTCTGCAGCCTCCAGAGGGGTTTTGCCGCCAAAGGTGGAAATGGGGCGGTCGCCCAACCCGTCAGCGATGATGAGGACGCATTTGACCGCGTTGTTTGTCATGATTTGTGCATGATACGGCGGTTGGCAATGTCCACGGCGCTTCAGGCAGTGGAACGGGCTGCGGCCGGAACGTTTATGGTGCTCAACAGGGGAGTCACTGCCTGCTGCCAGGTCTTACCCCTGGCTTTCCGTTTCAAACTGTTGATACTATCGCCAAAAACAGCGCTCGGGTTGCCGGAAAAATGCCGCGACAGCTCGGAATTGATGGTGCCGATAATCTGGAAAATGGCCGCCTCCTTGTCATCATTGGGAATCATCGGGGTGTCACAACGTTCCGCCTCGCTAACCAGGAACGACTGCAATCGCCAGATGGAATCGAACTTTTTCAGGTAACGCCTGGAGCGTCGCTGTGGAACTTCGATGCCACGACCTTGCAGGCGGGTCTGCAATTCCTTGTAATTCATCACCGCCAGCGTGACGTGCACCAGCAGCGCATCGTTTTCCTTCGACAAACGGTGCAACAAGTCGGGATGGATGTGCACACCTTCGAGAATCAATGGCACGCTTTCCTTGACTGCTCGTCGCATAACCGCCTCGCACGGAAGCGCCAACAGATCCACCTGGCTGCGATAGCCTTCGGCGATCAGCGTGTCCTTGTCGCGTTGCTTCTTCACCTGAGCCGGCAAGCTTTTCCAGGCATCAAACGACGAGCAGTGCAGGATCGGCAGAAGCTTTTTTGGAATCATTGTGCGCATCACTTCACGCAGCATGTCCGTGGACTGGGTACGGACAATTTCCAGACGGTGGGCAATTTCAGTGGCGATGGAACTTTTTCCACTGCCCACTGCGCCGCCAATCAACAGGATCAGAGGCCGGCCGCTGTGCTGGAATTCCATCCACACCAGGTATTGCTGTGCAGCGGTCTTGCCCAGTTCCTGCTGCAGACAAAGGTAAGTCAGGTAACTGAGCTGAATCGTCGATAGCCGGATCACACCGGCTGCCAGCAACTGATCAAAAATCATGGTGGTAATCCGTTCCGCATCGGCCAGACGAACACCGCTGGACTGGAGGTAACGTTGGTGTTTACTGCGGGAAAATGTCGTTTCGGAACCACCCTGACTGGTGACCACGATTCTTGCCGGCGCCGCCAGCGGTGAGAGGTATTGATTGTGCACCACCACATCACCTGTCTCGAGCAACAGGCGGGAAACCTTTTGCCGCAAGTGCTCGGAAGTGATCTCTTCGTCCTCGGACAGCTGGTCCCTGACCAGTGTGGCAAGATCGTAGGCCCGCTCGAAAGGCATACCTGCTTCCAACAAGGTGCGTATCAGAATACCGCGCAAAAACGGTACCCTGGTTTTTTTCCGGTCATTGATGACGTAGGTTTTCACGCAGCCTTTTGACTAGATGTGCTTGCAATTCGGATCACGCGGCAGCGTTATTATGATTGCCGCGGTATAAACGGCGCAAGCCGGGCACTGTACTGTGTGCAAGGTGTGAAACATGCTATCTTGCGTTCACCAGCTTTTTTGACTCATTCCACACTGCCCGTCTGGTTCGATTATCACCTTCTTTTCAGAAAAGCCCTTAACGCGGAATTGTAATAACCACCATCATTGTCGAGAATATGCACTTTGCCCGCTCCCCTGAGGGTCCTCGAGAAGTTCATCCAGTGAATCAAACCCAGTGAATCAGACCCAGTGAATCAGACCCAGTGAATCAGACCCAGTGAATCAGACATTAACCAGCGGTTACGCCCACTCGCTCGACTGTCCATCGGATAGCACCCAGTATCCATTGATTGAACCCGGCGATCCACCGCCCTATATGACCTACAACGATGGCGGAAGCGCCCGGGTGTTGCTGGTTGCCGACCATGCCAGCCCCTATTTTCCGGCATCCATGAATCAGTTGGGCGTCGCCGACTGGGTCCTCGAGCGGCACGTCACCTGGGACATCGGGTCTGACCTGTTGACAAAGTATCTGGCCGATCTGATTGACGCTCCAGCCATCCTGGCAGGGTTTTCCCGCCTGATCATCGACCCCAACCGCCAATTGGACGACCCGACGGCGTTTCTCGAGGTCAGTGACGGCATTGCGATACCCGGAAACCAGGGTCTTAGCGAAGCGCAAAAAGAGCTGCGGATAAAATCGTTTTTTCAACCCTATCATGATGCCATCGCGGCACGGCTGAAGGCATTTCACGCCGGCGGAACCGTACCCGCACTGATATCCATGCATACCTGTACACCGGTGTTCGCCGAGGTGGTCCGGCGTTGGCACATCGGCGTCATGTGGGACAAGGATCCGCGCATCGCCCTGCCCCTGATGGAAAATCTGGGGCGAATGGACGACATCTGTTTTGGCGATAACGAGCCCTATTCCGGCCGCCATACCCATGATTTCACCATCGATCATCATGCCGAGCCGGCGGGTTTGCCGCATGTCGGTATCGAAGTGCGGCAGGACCTCGTCGGGCAAGCCGAGGGCGCCCGCAAATGGGCCGGAATTCTGGCCGCGGCCTTGCAGGATATTCTGGCGGACGAGGGTCTTTACCGCCGGCTGGAAGCGGCCTAGCAGCGCTGTCCCGGAATCCGGTCGGCAGCCCGCATGGCGCTTTGAAATAACTGCCCCAAGGGGCATAATCGCCGCCTTTGAATTTTTGCGTTTGTCAGGAGAAATCTCTTGTTGTCCATTCGTTTTCGCACCTCATGTTTCGCACTGACCGTTGCGGCTTGTACCTCGGCAGCAGCCCTGGACGAACAGCCGACAACCCAGTTGCCTTATACCCCCAGTCTCGACCCCGAGGCCATGGACCTGACCGCGGATCCCTGCGAAGACCTGTACCAATACTCCTGCGGTGGCTGGATCAGGAACAACCCGATCCCGGCCGACCAATCCAGCTGGAGCATCTACGGCAAGGCCTATGTCGATAACCAGCGTTATCTCTGGGGCCTTCTGCAGGAAGACTCAGTGGACCATCCGCAACGCAATGCCACACAAACACTGATCGGCGACTACTTTGCCGCCTGCATGAATGAAAGCGCCATCGAGGCGCTGGGCAGCACACCCCTGGACCCCGACCTCCAGGCCATTACTGCAGTCACCGACAAGAATCAGCTCGCGGATGTGATCGGCCAACTGATCAGCCATACGGACACTTCGGCGTTTTTTCTTGCTGTCGGTTCGGAGCAGGATGCCGAGGAATCATCGAAAATGATCGGCGCCATCTTCGCCGGCGGATTGGGTTTGCCGGACCGCGATTACTACTTCGATGCCAGCGACAACAAGGCGGCGACGCGACAGGCCTACCTGGACCACGTGGCCGCGATGTTCGTTCTGCTGGGTGAGTCACCGCAACAGGCACAAAACGCGGCAGCCACGGTAATGCGCATCGAGACCGGGCTGGCCGGCGCCTCGCTGACCCAGGTGGAGCGCCGCGACCCGCACAAGGTTTATCACCGCAAGTCGGCGCAGGAGGTGGCGGCCGTGGCGCCGGCATTCGACTGGCAAGCCCTGTTTGCCCGGACGGGGCTTGATCCAAACCCCTGGCTCAATCTTTCGCAGCCGGAGTTCATCGCCGAAATGCAGGCCACGATAACGCGCGAATCGCTGGATGACCTGAAAACCTATCTGCGTTGGGGCCTGGTCAATACCCGCGCACAGCAGTTGGCCAAAGCATTTCGCGATCAGGATTTTGCCTTTTACGGCACCCACCTGCGCGGCATCAAAGAACAGCGCCCGCGCTGGCGCACCTGTGTTGGCCAGGTGGATGCACAGCTCGGTGAGGCCCTGGGCCGTGAGTTCGTCGAGCGCAACTTTCCGCCGGAACTGCGCGAAAAAGCGCTGCACATGACCCTGCAAATCCAGCAGGCGATGGCGCGAGCGCATGGACCAGATCGCCTGGATGAGCCCTGAGACGCGTGCGCAGGCTAAAGAAAAGCTGAAGAAAATGCGCGACAAAATCGGCTATCCGGATACCTGGCGGGACTATTCTTCCATCCGGATCAGCCGCGATGACTATTTCGGCAACGTCACCCGCGCCACGGTTTTCGACCTGCAGCGGCAACTGTCGCGCATTGGAAAACCCGTGGATCGGGGCGAATGGTTCATGTCGCCGGCAACGGTGAATGCCTATTACAACCCATCCATGAATGACATCACCTTTCCCGCCGGCGTGCTGATGCCGCCGACTGTACGATCCAAAACTGGACGATGCGCCCAATTACGGCGATACCGGCGGTACCATTGGTCATGAATTGGTGCATGGATTCGATGATGAAGGCCGCCAGTTCGATGGCGATGGCAACCTGCGCGACTGGTGGACGGCGGACGACGCCGCGGCGTTCGAAAAGCGCGCCCAGTGCATCCGCGACCAATACGCCAGCTACCAGGTCATCGACGACATTTTCATCAATTCCAGCTGACTTCTGGTGAGGACATCGCCGACCTCGGCGGCCTCATTCTGGCCTGGGAAGCATGGCAAGCGGAAACTGCGGGTGAAGAATTGCAAGCCGCCGATGGATTGACGCCCGAGCAACGCTTTTTTGTCGGTTTTGCCCAGTGGGCCTGTGCCAGCGAACGCCCCGAATCCTTGCGTCTGCATGCGGCGACGGACCCGCATTCACCGCCCAGGTACCGCATCAACGGCGTGGTCGTGAATATGCCGGAATTTGCCAGGGCATTCAGTTGCAAGGCAGGCGCGGCCCTGGTGAAACCGGCTGATAAAGTTTGCCGGATCTGGTAAAGCCTCAGAGCGTCTGCAAGCGTTCAGCCGCCTGGCGCAAGCGTATCGTCGCCTTTGGCAAAACAGAAACGAACCACGCGCTGGTCCGGTGGCTGTGGCATAGAAAACCGAAACCGGTATCACGGCCACTCCATGTTCCCGGGTCATGCGGGTGGCAAACACCGTATCGGCCTCGTCACTGATCTCGCTGTAGTCCGCCAACTGGAAATAACGTGCCTGCCGAGGGGCGCAGACGAAAGCGGGAAGATCTCAGTAACAGCGGCAAAAAAGATCGCGCTTGCGCTGGTAGAAATCGGCCAGAGCCGAAGTGATAGTCGGGGCAGTCGCGCAAGAAATCAGCCAGCGCGTATTGCATCGGCGCATTGGTACTGAAATTGATGAACTGGTGAATGCGCAGAAACTCTTCCATCAGTGGCGCCGGCGCCACGCAATAGCCGATGCGCCAGCCGGTGGCATGATAGGTCTTGCCAAATGAATAGACCACAAAGGCCCTGGCCGCCAGGTCAGGATAGCGCAACAGGCTGAGGTGTGGCTGCCCATCGAACACCATGTGCTCATAGACTTCGTCTGCCAGCAGGTAAATACCGGTGCCCGCAATCACTTCACGCAGGCTTTCGATATCCGAAGACGTCCAGACCGCGCCGCTTGGGTTATGCGGGCTGTTCAAGATGATCAACCGCGTCTTGCGGTTGATGGTGTCCTTGACAAGGCCCCAGTCAATGTGAAAATCCGGGTAGGTTGTCGGGATGTGGCGCGTGATGCCTCCGTTCAGCGTCACCGACGGCTCGTAGGTATCATAGGCCGGGTCGAATACGATAACTTCATCGCCCGGATGCACGACCGCGGTAATGGCGCAATAAATGGCTTCGGTCGCACCCGGGGTCACGGTGACCTGCCGTTGCGGGTCGAGCACATGGCCATAAAGTGATCGTATTTTTTCGGCGATCTGCTCGTGCAAGTTCCGGCAAACCGGCCAAAGGTGCATACTGGTTGTGTCCGTGGTCGAGATGATAACTTACCCGGTCGCGCAGGGCCTGCGGGCCCGTCGAAGTCGGGAAATCCCTGCGCCAGGTTTATGGCGTGATGCGCCTCGGCCAGGTGCGACATCACCGTAAAAATCGTCGTGCCGGCACCGGGCAATTTGCTTTTCAGATCGTACACGGCGCCCAATGTAGCAGAGTTTTGACACGTGATTCAGTGAATGCGAAGGAGATTCAGTTTTGCCAATGCTAAGCGAAATTCAGGCGCGCGTTTTGGGCTGCCTGCTGGAGAAAAAAGAGACCACACCGGAACAATACCCGCTAACCACGAATTCCTTGCGCCTTGCATGTAACCAGAAGACCGCCAGGAACCCGGTCAGCCAATACTCCGAAGGAGAAGTCGGGCACGCGGTGCGCGAACTGATTGCCATGGATCTGGCGCGGGAAGCCTGGGGTGCGCGCGTGGCCAAATATGAGCATGAAGCGGAGAAAGCGCTGGGCGTGCAGAGCAAAGCCCTGGCCCTGCTCTGCCCCTTGATTCTGCGCGGTCCGCAAACGCTGGGCGAACTCAAGATTCATTCCCAGCGACTGTTCGCCTTCGAGGATCTTGACGATGTGTCGCACATGCTGCAACGGCTTGCCGAGCAGGAGCCCCCTCTGGTGGTCACCCTGCCCCGGCAGCCGGGCCAAAAAGAAGAGCGCTTTGCCCATTTGCTCTGCGGCGAACCATCCATTGCCCGAAATCGCCAGATCTTCCACTCCGGCGCCAGCCAGGCAGGATCTTGAGGAGCGTATCAAAGCACTTGAGGCCGCAATGGCTGAGATCGATCTGAGGTTGGCGCGGCTCGAACCCGATGGCCTGACCGCACGCGGATGACTGAGGCTGGCGTGAATCGGACTGGAAAGACGCGGCAAGGCATGTCTGAACGCGTCGTCATCACCGTTGAAGGCGGCATTGCCCGCGTACGGCTGAACCGCGCGGACAAGCGCAATGCGCTGGATCTGGCGATGTTCAAGGCCATCGTCGCCGCGCAAAGAGCCGTGCGTGCCGATCGCGCGATACGCGTTGTCATACTCGAAGGCGACGGCGAGGATTTCTGTTCCGGGCTCGACGTCAAATCGATGATGTCCAATCGCCGCGCCACAGTGCGGTTGCTGTGGAAATGGCTGCCCTGGCGGGCCAATCTCGCGCAACAGGTCAGCGTCGGCTGGCGCCGCCTGCGCGTACCGGTGATCGCCGCCATTCAGGGCCGCTGCTGGGGCGGCGGTCTGCAAATTGCGCTGGGCGCCGATTTCCGCATTGCACATCCGGCAGCCTCGCTATCGGTGATGGAAGGCAAATGGGGCCTGATTCCGGACATGGGCGGCACGCTGGCGCTGCGTGAACTGATGCACCGCGATCAGGCCATGCGCATCGCGATGACCGCAGAAGTGCTGGACGCCGCTACGGCGCTGGATCTGGGCCTTGTAACCGGAATCAGTGCCGATATCGACCAGGCCGCCATGCAACTGGCCTCAGCCTTGAGCGAACGATCCCCCGACGCGGTGGCGGCAGTCAAGCGCCTCTATCGCAAAAGCTGGAACGGCAGCGAAGGCGCGGCCCTGGCGCGGGAAACCTTGTACCAAGTGGCGGATTCTGGCGGGTAAGAACCAACGTATCGCCGTGCGCCGGCAGCGGGGCGAGGAGATTCTCTTTCGCGGCTAGACTCTGCGGGGAGGTTTACCAAGTGGTTTTCCTACTCAAACCCCGGGCAATCTCCGTTGTTCAAGAAATCTCTGTTTGTTTTATGATCATTGCAAGATATAGCACGATTAGCCTAAAATAGGCTAAATAGGCTATTTATAGGCAATGCTATGCGGAGCATGTCAGCGCACGATGCAAAAGCACGATTTGGTCAATTGTTGGATGCGGCCCGGATTGGGCCGGTAACGATAAATAAGCACGGCCGGGCTGTTGCAGTGGTCATATCCAAAGAGGAATTTGATGCGCTTGAAGCCATTAAACTGGAAAAATTGCGCTTAGAAGTTCAAAAAGGAATTCAGTCGATTGAGCAAGGCGACTTCGACGAGTTTGGCGAGGCAGAAATCCAGCAGTTTGGCGATTCGATCAAGTCAAAAGGCCGTAGCCGCAAGAAAGCAAAATGAAATTTCGTATTTCATCAGAAGCCAGGGAAGACCTGGTGTCTGTATGGGAATACTCGAAAGCGCATTGGGGCATCGAACAGGCTGATCTGTATATAGATGCTTTAATGCTCCGGTTCGTCTGGCTTACCAGGAACCGGACGCTTTGGCGCTCACGGCCGGATTTGAAGACCGGCGTTTTTTCCTTTGGAGAAAAAAGCAATGTAATTTTTTTCAGAGAATCCCAAGGGGATATTGATATCCTTCGGATTCTTCACGGACAGATGGATTTGGGGCAGCATTTGGAGTAAAGAAATACAGGGGTTGTAACTACGAATAACACTTACTCAATTAGCGACAAACCCGGAGTCCGGCTCATTGCCACCATAGTGTTTGAATTTTTCGATCACGCGCGCCATTTCTTCCGAGTCCAGTAACACGGGTTCTCCTATCGCCAGGCACTGGCAATAGGTGCGGGCCAGGTTTTCGACCTCGATCGCCAGCGCCAGCGCGCGCGGCAGATCGCGTTCCAGGCAAACCAGCCCGTGGTTGGCCATCAGGCAGGCTTTGCGCCCGGCCAGCGCTTGCAGCACGTGATCCGATAATTCCTGGGTGCCGAAGGTGGCATAAGGGGCGCAGCGGATGTCTTCGCCGCCGGCAACGGCCACCATGTAATGGAAGGCCGGGATGGGCTTGCCCAGGCAGGCCAGCGCGGCGCAATGCACCGGGTGGGCATGCACCACCGCATGGGCATCCGGACGCTGGCGGTAGATTTCATGGTGAAAGCGCCATTCGCTGGAAGGCTTGCGGCCTTCCTCCCATTGTCCGTCCACGGACACCGCAACGATGTCGCCGGGCTGCAGATCTTCGTAACGGGCGCCTGAAGGCGTGATCAGCATGCCCTCACCGTGGCGCAGGCTGACATTACCCGAGGTGCCGCAATTGATGCCGCTGGCATTCATCGCCAGCGCGGTTTCAATCAGCTCGCGGCGCGGATCGGAGCTCATGCGCAGACGGCCTTTTGTTCCGGGAACAGGGATAACAGACCCGGCTCACTGGCGGCGCAGACGCCGCGTTCGGTGATCAGGCCGGTTACCAACCGCGCCGGCGTGACATCGAAAGCAAAATTTCGTGCCGGAGCGCCCTGCGGGGTGATGCGCACGGTCTCAATCTCGCCCGCGGAATTGACGCCGGTGACAGCGGTCACTTCAGCGGGGTCGCGTTCTTCGATCGGGAACCGAGGCCAGCCCGTCAGTTTTGGTCCAGTCTATGGTCGGACCCGGCAGCGCCACGTAGAAAGGGATCTTGTTGTCGAATGCGGCCAGGGCTTTGAGGTAGGTGCCGATCTTGTTGCACACATCCCCGCTGCGCAGGGTCCGGTCGGTACCGGTAATACACAGGTCGACCAGCCCGTGCTGCATCAGGTGCCCGCCTGCATTGTCGACGATCACGTCATAGGGTACGCCATGCGCGGACAACTCCCAGGCAGTCAGAGCGGCGCCCTGGTTGCGCGGCCGGGTTTCATCGACCCAGACATGCACCGCCAGGCCGCTGTCATGTGCCTGGAAAATCGGCGCGAGCGCCGTACCCCAATCCACGGTGGCCAGCCAACCGGCATTGCAATGCGTGAGAATATGCACCGTTTCATCACCGCGCCGGCGTTTGTGGATGTCCGGTATCACGTCCTTGATCACGGCCAGGCCGTGTTCTCCGATGCGCCGGTTGATGGCGACATCTTCATCGCAGATGGCTGCGGCCAGCGCATAGGCGGTGTCCGCCCTGCGCTCAGGCGCTTGCTCGAGCAATGCGCTGCGCATCCGCTGCAGCGCCCAGCGCAGATTGACTGCCGTGGGGCGGGTCGCGGCCAGCAGTTCGCCGCTGTTTGACAGGGATTCATCGTCAGCCGCGGCATGCATGGCCAGCGCCATACCGTAGGCCGCAGTCGCCCCGATCAGGGGTGCACCTCTTACGCGCATTACCCGAATCGCTTCGGCGGCATCCTCGACCGAGCGCAAGTTGCGCATCACAAATTCGTGCGGCAAGCGTGTCTGATCGATGATGTCGACCGACCAGCCATCTGCGGCCAAGCGAATTGAGCGATGATGTGTGCCGTTCACTTGCATGGCTGGGTTCTCATTTGCCCCCGCTGCAACCCGCGGTCAGAACCTGAAGTTTCATTCAGCCGGCGCAGGTTTCAAAACTGCTGGCGAGGATGGCCAGACCCTCATCCAGATGATCGAACGGGATGGTCAGCGGCGCCAGAATGCGAATGACATTACCGCGCACGCCACAGGCCAGCAGCAGCAGTCCATTTTTTCCGGCCTCGGCGACCAGCGCTTTGGTCAACTCGGCATCCGGTTGGCCGGCGTCCCCGTTCTTGATCAACTCCATCGCCACCATGGCGCCTTTGCCCCTGACATCGCCAATGCGCTCGGGGTGTTTCGACTGCAGAGCGTTTAAACTCGCCACCACGCGCTGACCGACTTCGACAGCGCGATTGCACAAATCTTCCTGCTCCATCACATCGAGTACCGCCAGGGCAGCGGCGCAGCCCAGGGGCGAGCCGGCATAGGTGCCGCCGAGCCCGCCGGGTTCCGGCCCGTCCATGATCTCGCGTTTGCCGATCACCGCGGCGATGGGAAATCCGCCGGCCAGGCCTTTGGCCAGCGTAATGATATCCGGCATCACATTATCGTATTCGTAGGCGAACATACGGCCGGTGCGGCCAAAGCCGGTCTGGATTTCATCACAGATAAACACGATGCCGTATTGGTCGCAGACCTCACGCAAGCGTCCCAGGAAACCATCCGGCACCGGATAGAAACCACCCTCCCCTTGTACCGGCTCGATGATGATGGCGGCCACACGGTTGGGCTCGATATCGTTCTTGAACACCTCCTCGAGCGCGTGCAGGGAGTCTTCCGTGCTGACGCCCAGGTATTGCGCCGGAAACGGCACATGGTAGATCTCCGGAGTAAAGGGACCGAAGCCTTTTTTGTAGGGCACGACCTTGCCGGTCAGACCCATGCACAGGTTCGTGCGGCCGTGAAAACTACCGGCAAACGCAATCACGCCCGGCCTGCCGGTATGGGCGCGGGCGATCTTGACCGCATTCTCGACGGCCTCGGCGCCCGTGGTCACGAACGCGGCGCGGCCATCGGTAAGCGATGCGGCGGCAATCAACCGCTCCGCCAACTCGACCGCGTTGCTGTAAGGCGTGACCATGATGCAGCTATGACTGAATTGATCGAGTTGCTCACGCACGGCTTTGACGATCTGCGGATGGCTGTGTCCGGTATTGACGACCGCAATGCCGGCGGCGAAATCGACGTAGCGCTTGCCCTCGATGTCCCACACTTCCGCATTGCGCGCCCGCTGCACGAATACCGGCAGCAGGTTCCCCATGCCGCGGGCAAATACCTGGTTCTTGCGCTGCTGCCACTCAGAATTACTCATGGTGCTGTTTTCCTCTTCATTTCAACGGCGATTTCAACGGTGTGGGGTCTTTGCCTCCACCCTTGATGGACGCCAGTACGCCCATCAGCAAAATTCCCAGGATGAAGGCCATGGATACTCCGTTGGGAATATGGTAATGGTTGCTGATCATCATTTTAATGCCTACGTAGGCAAGCACGAATACCAGGGCGTGTTTCAGGTAGCGGAAGCGTTCCATGTAACCGGCAAGAACGAAATACATCGAGCGCAAACCGAGAATCGCGAACATGTTTGAAGTGAACACGATAAACGGGTCGCGCGTCACCGCAAACACGGCCGGGATGGAATCCACCGCAAACATCACGTCACTGCTTTCCACCATCAACAAGGCCAGGAAAAGCGGAGTTGCCACGTAGCGCTTTCGTACCGGGATGAAAAAATGCTTGCCATGATAGCGGTCAGTAAATGGCAACCAGCGCCGTGCCAGCCGCACCATGGTATTTTCTTCCGGCTCCACGGTCTCCTGCCGCAGCAGCATCATCTTGATCGCGGTGTATAACAGCAGCAGGCCGAATATATAGACGACCCAGTCAAAGCGGTTAATCAGGGTCACCCCGACTGCGATCATGAGGCCGCGCAGAATGACCGCACCAAGGATGCCCCAGTACAATACCCGGTGTTGCAGTTCCAGCGGTACGCGCAAATAGGAGAAAATCATCGCAATGACAAAAATATTGTCCACGGACAGGGACTTTTCGAGTACGTATCCCAACAGGAATTGCGATGCCGCCTGGCGCCCGCTGAGGTGTTCCGAGGCGAGGCTGGCCCAGGCGTAATTGTTTTCGTACAGCACGTAGACGAAGCCATTGAACACCAAAGACAATGCCACCCAGACGATGGTCCAAACCACGGCGTCCTTCACCGTTGGTGCCCGCGGCTGCCGGTGAAATACACCCAGATCCAGCGCGACCATGATAAAAATGAACAGCAGGAATGCCAGCCAGATGATGGGGGTCATATGTCGTTCGGGTTGAGAATTAGTTGCATCATTCGCCGCCATGATGTCATGACTGGGACATGAACGCACGCTGGAAGAAAATAATTGCGGACACGCTCCGGTAATGCTCTGCTATGCACACCATGAACCTTCATGTCAATCTCGCCGCGCCGCTTTTCCTTGAGCGGACACCCCGGTTTATTGTCAATCCCTCGCGCATGGATCCAGGCTGATGAGCTTGCAAATCATGCTGGGGCCACAGACTCCAAATGCCAACATCGCTGCAGCGATCAAGTCCAGCGGGGTCAACAGCGGGCCAATCGTTGCAATCACTGCCGGCTGGCGCGATTCTGAAGGGGAAATCGAGGACTTGCAGCTTGAAACAAGCCGCCCGGTGGAAGACCTGATGATTTATCACCGGGCTGAACAGGTCTTTGCCGACGAGCCTGGCCTCCATGCCCTGCATCGCGAGCGGCAGGACAAGCTGCAAGAACTGCAGCGGCTGTATCGCATACGCCTGACCGCCGCCATGGCAGCGGCCCGCAAGCTGATGCGGACGGAGGGCGGGCATGATCTGCTGCGCCTGGAACAGCGTGCCGCCATCTCGCAGGTGCGCGCTCTGGACCGGCATCACGTGCGGCGCATTGCCGCCATTCACAAGGAATTCGATCTGCGCCGCGCTGCGATGGAAATCCCCGCCGCCACCCGGCAGCGGGAAACCGTACAGCAACTGGTTGCGAACGCCAGCCTGATCCTGATCGCAGGCGGTCATGTGGCGGTGCTTGCTGAACCGCATTCGGCTGTTCCGCCTGCAGGAATACCTGGCACGAATACCGGTCATCGCTTGGTCGGCCGGCGCCATGGTGCTGTGTGAACGCATCGTGCTGTTTCACGATGACGCGCCGCAGGGAAAACGCGATGCCGAAGTCCTGGATGCCGGGCTCGGCATGGTCCGCAACTACATCCCGCTGCCCCATGCCAGGTCCCGTCTCGACTGGTCGAGCCGGACCCGCATGGCTTTGTTCAGCCGCCGTTTTGCGCCGGCAAGCTGTTGCACGCTGGACAACGGCTCCATGATAAGGCTGGAACACAACCGAATCGTCAGCGCTGCCTATTCTTCCACCATTACCCGAACCGGCCGCAAAAAGGAGTTGGTGGCCTGATGAATCCGCTGATCGAAGCGCTTTACCGGGAGGACGCGCCAACACCCGCGGCAGTGGACGCATTCGTGGCGGCACATCAATTCCCGCTGGTGGAGCGCGGCAGTGTCACCTTCATCTATCGTGGCGTGGCCGATGAGGTTTTGTTGCGGCGCTGGATTTCGGGCTTCAATACCGCGCAGCCGCTGCAGCCGCTGGAGGGCAGCGATCTCTGGGCGCTGACCATGGAACTGCCCGACAACTCCCGCTTCGAATACAAATTCGAGGTCGTCAGGGATGGGGAGCGCCATCTTGTCGTGGATGAGCTGAACGGCATACTGGCACACGATCCCTTTGGCGCCAACTCCGTGTGCCAGGGTTTTGGTTATCAGCGGCCCAATTGGACAATGTACGATCGCGAGGCCCGGCGCGGCGCATTGACAACCATGCAAATTGAAAGCAATGCGTTCGAGGACAGGCGTGAGGTGCATGTCTATCTGCCGGCAAGATTCCGCCGCAACCGAACCTATCCCCTGCTTGTGGTCCACGACGGGCTGGATTACCTGCATTACGCCGACCTTAAAAACGTGCTGGACAATCTGATCCACCGGCAGGAAATTCCGGCCACGATCGTAGCCCTGACGCAGTCTCCCCAGCGCCTGACCGAGTACACCGGCGATGAACGCCACGCCCGTTTTCTGAGTGAAGAACTGATGCCGGCCGTGGCCGCAGAATTTCCGTTGCTCGATGACTGCAGGGCGCGCGGCCTGGCCGGCGCCAGCCTGGGCGCAGTCGCCGCCCTGCACACCGCCAGTGTGTATCCACAACTGTTCGGCCAGTTGTTATTGCAATCCGGCTCGTTTGCATTCAGTGATCTGGGACATCACAAGAAAGGCCCGATTTTCGATCCGGTCGTGCGCTTTGTGAATGAATACCGCCGCAACCCTTTCGCACTGGCAGAGAAGATCTATTTAAGCTGCGGCATTTATGAGTCACTGATCTACGAAAACCGCTCACTGGTGCCGCTGTTGCAGGCCCAGGGCATGCAGGTGAATTTTGAAGAAGCACGCGATGCCCACAACTGGGAAAACTGGCGCGACCGTCTGCGGCAAGGCCTCAGTTGGCTGTTCCCCGGGCCGCTGTGGATGGTCTTACGAGATAGGGATGGCCGATCTGATTACGTATCATTGTCGGCCCCAATCAGCCCAGGACCAACAGTGGCACACATCACGCGCAGAATCGGCCTTTCATTGGGCGCCGACATTTGCTGGCCCATTTGCTATGAGGCGCTGTTGCAGCGGCTCGATCTGCGCCTTGCCATCGATGGCGATACCGTCAGCATCGAATCGGACCGGGTCCACATCGAGCCTTTCGATCTGCGCCAGGACTGCAGATACGATGTCGTTATCGACCGTTTGACGCACTGGTACCACACCTCGCGGGAGTGGATCAAGAAAGCCATACTGGTCAACGACCTGTACGTGTTCAACAACCCCTGGTCGCTGCAATCGATGGAAAAGCAGACCACCTATGCAGCCATGATGCGCCTGGGTTTCCCGGTGCCCGAGACCTGGATGGTTCCGCCCAAGGGATACGTGGACTCGGCTGATCTGAAACAGACTCTGGCGAGCTATGCAGACATGTTCGATCTTGGGGCCATTGGTGACCGCATCGGTTATCCGTTGTACATGAAGCCTTATGACGGCGGGGCCTGGGTGGGCGTGACCGCGATCAAGAACCGCCAGGAGTTGCTGGCGGCTTATGACGTCAGCGGAACCCGCATCATGAACCTGCAAAAAGGCGTGCTGCCCAACGACGCCTTTGTCCGCTGCATCGGTCTCGGGCCGCAGTTCCGCTTTGTCAATTACGACCCTGGCGCTCCGCTGCATGACCGCTACCGCATGGATCATGATTTCTTGCCGCCCGATCAGGCCCGGCAACTGGCCGACATGACCCTGGTCATCAATGCCTTTTTTGGCTGGGACTTCAATTCCTGTGAAGCCCTGCGCCAGAACGGCGTTTGGTATCCCATCGATTTCGCCAATGCCTGCCCTGATTCACAGGTCACGTCGCTGCACTACCATTTCCCCTGGTTGATCAAAGCCAACTTGCGCTGGTCGATTTTCTGTGCGGCCACCGATCGTTCCATGAAGACCGATCTCGACTGGCATAAGTACTTCGCCATCGCCGATCAGGATATCCCCTTCGCGGAGAAACTGGCCGGCTACGTCGCACTGGCGCGACAGCGCTTTGACGTCGATGCTTTCAAGGACTTTTGCGCGACCCATCTGCCGCATATGGACACGGTCGCCGACGAGTTTTTTGCCACCGATACCGTGCGAGACGCCATTCGTCAAAAAGTCACCGCGCTGTTTCCAGCGCATGAAATCGAATCCTTTACCGAATTGTTCTGGAACCGGGTGCAGGAGTGGCGGCGTATCGAAGGGTCGGGTTTGTGAAAGACGTTTTCTGTTGGTTTTCACCTCACGTCGAACAGGAAATCCGGCTGGTACGCTGGGGGTTTTTTGGCACGCCCGTGCTGCTGCTCCCCACTGCCGGCGGTGACGCCGAGGAAGTGGAGCGGTTTCATCTGATCGGCACGGTGATGCCTTTGATCGAAAGCGGCCGCATCAAGGTCTACTCTATCGATTCGGTGGCGGGCAAGGCATGGATTTCAAAACAGCATTCAGCGGAGTTTTGCTCACTTCTGCAAAACCGGTTCGATGCAATGATCTATCACGAAATCGTGCCCGCCATCCGCAATGACTGTAACAGCCCCGATATCGAGATCATCACCACCGGCGCTTCCATCGGCGCGTTCAATGCAGTGGCCAGCGTTTGCCGGCATCCTGACGTTTTCAAACTGGCCATCGCCATGAGCGGCACCTACGATCTGTCGAATTACCTCGAAGGCCGCTTCATCCAGGATTTTTATTATGCCTCCCCCCTGCATTTCCTGCCTGGCCTCGAGGGGCCGCTGCTGGACAAGTTGCGACAACGCTTTATCCTGATGCCCAGTGGTGAAGGCGATTACGAGAATATCGGCGAATCCTGGCGCATGGCCGCGGCGTTGGGCGCCAAGGGCATTCCCAATCGAGTCGACCCATGGGGCTCAGAATGGCGGCACGACTGGAACACCTGGCGCGCGATGCTGCCCAAGTATTTGGCGGAGTATTCCTAGCGGTCTGTACACGGCTGCGGAAGAACGCTATGTCGGCCGGCGTAAAGGCCGCCGTTCCCTGGTAGTCAGGATCGGATTTTCTCCTGGCCGCTATCCACGCATAGACCACCACCCCTACCAGTATCCAGACGCCAAACAGTACCCATGATTTTGCCGGCATGCCAAAGGCGACCGCAATGGTAATGGCGAAACCGATGACCGTCGCCAGCACACCCATGGCCGCGCCGCCCGGCATGCGGAATGGACGGGGCCACTCGGGATGTTTTTTGCGCAACACCACCGAGCACCAACTGGCCAGCGTGTAGACGATCCCGGTAGCAAAAGAAGCCCCGACAAACAAGGTTTCGAGCCAGCTCTCACCGCCCAGGATCACCAGCAGGCTACAGATGGCAAATACGAACCAGACAGCCACATGAGGTGAGTCGTACTTATTGGTCCGCGAGAAGACAGGTGGCAGAACCCTCGCCCGCCCCATGGCAAAGACCACTCTGGCCGCTGCAATCATGAAACCGTTCAGGCAGGTGAGCGTGGCCAGCAGCCCGGCAATATTCATGATGGCGGCTGGAATGTTTCCGCCCATGGATCTGGCTATGGTGGGGCTGACGACAATTTGTTCCATGATCCATGAGGCCGGCCTCATGCCGGCATTGCCGAGGCAGATCAGGGCAAAGAAGGTTTCCGATATCAAAACCGCCCCCAACATGATCCACACCATATCCTTCATCGGATAGTCAGCCTCTTCCGCCATTTGCGGAATGCAATCGAAACCAATCACCATGACCAGCATGATGCCGACGGCAACCGTAAAGCCTTTACCCCCGGTGGTGAAAAAAGGCGTCAGATTGGCCGCGGTCCAGTGGCCGGAGCCGAAAAACCATGTGAAGGTGGCCACGCCAACGAGGACCATACCCAGCACCATGATCAATTGAATCCGGGCCGCGACATTGACGGAGAAGGTGTTCATGATGGAAAAAAGCAGCAGGAAACCGATTCCGGCGATGGCAATAACGGTTTCGGATACATCGGGCAGGACAAACAAAGCCTGGAACATCCTCGCCGTTCCAGGCCCCATGAAAGCGGTGCCGATGAAGTACAACAGCATCAGAAACCAGCCGACGATCCATGCGGGCGTATAGCCAAAAGCATTGAGGGCGAAGTTGTATTCCCCGCCCGCAAACGGCAGCATGGCCGTCAGTTCGCCATAAGCCAGTACAATCGGAATGGCCAGGATCATGATCACAATGAAGACCAGCGAGATGGACGGCCCACTCAAGGAAAACCAGAACGGCATTTGCGGCATCCAGGGACCGACGATAATGCCCACTGCCATGGCCAGCATGGCGAATTTCCCGATTTTCGGTTTCAGTCTTTTTACTTGCTCGGCCATGGACAAACTCCGATCTGTGGGCTAAAGGCTTCTCGGGTGAGTTGGAATATGCACGGATCTCGTCGTGATCAGGCATTTTTCCTGGTTTGAGTGCTTCTTTTACTGGAATGTATACAGTATACTCAGGAAATGGTGCTGCTGAACAGTAATGCAAAGAAAATGGCCCGCGGAGGTTACAACATGAGTACAGACACACAAGAAATGCTCCAGTCGGATGCGGAACACATCCTGCACTGGGTGATACCGGTTGGCGAAAATGCCGGCCGAATTTTTACCCACTCCAAAGGCGTCTCACTGGTTGATTCAGACGGAAAAGAAATGCTGGACGGATCGTCCCAACTGGTCTGTGTCAGCCTGGGCTATAAATATAATGATGAGGTCGCCGAGGCAGCTTCCGAGCAACTGAAAAAACTCCCCTACATGACCACGTTCTGGGGATTGACCAGTGACACACTGATCAATTTTACCGAGCGCTTATTGAAATTCACACCCGAGGGATTGGACCATTTCTGTTTTACCAACGGCGGCTCTGAAAGCACGGAACTTTCCTTTCAGTTGGCGCGGCTTTACTGGAAGCAAAAAGGCATAGGCAGCAAATACAAAATCATCTCCTTGCATAACTCGTATCATGGAACATCCTTCGGTGCCTCGAGTGCAACAGGTATTTTCAAGGGCCTGTTTTCCTCCGGCTATGTTCCGCTGGTGCCCGGCTTTATCAAAGCGCCGTCCTATTATTGTTACCGCTGCATGCTGGACCTTGAATACCCCAGTTGCGGCATTCAGTGCGCCAAACATCTGGAAAAACTGATTGAGACCGAAGGGGCAAGCAACATTGCGGCCTTCATCGCCGAGCCTGAGCACGGGACCGCGGGCGATATACCCCCTCCGCCGGAGTACTGGCCAATGGTGCAAGAAATCTGCGAGCGGCACGATATTCTGCTCATCGCCGATGAGGTCATGACCGGTTTTGGCAGAACGGGAAAAGCTTTCTGCGTGGATCACTGGGGCGTAAAGCCGGACATGATCACGATGGGTAAAGGCATCGTCAGTTCTTTCATCCCCTTTGGCGGTATTGCGCTGAACGAAAAGGTATGGGAAGGACTGCAGGGCGCGCTTATTCCCGGCGCAACCTACAGCGGCCACCCGGTAGCCGCCGCCGTGGCCAACAAGGTGCTGGAAATATACGAGCGCGATCACATTTTCGAAAATGTCGTCGCGATGGGTAAATATGCGATGAAACGGCTCAACAAAGAGTTTTTGCCGCTGCCATTCGTTGGTGAAATCAATGGCAAAGGACTGATGATCGGCATAGAAATCGTTGAAGACAAAGCCAGCAAAAAGGGCTTTGATCCAGCCTCGGGAAAAATGAACAGGATCAGGGAACTGGCCATTGAAAAAGGCCTGCATATCCGCGTGACCGACCAGAGTTGGGCGCCCTCCAACCGTGTCTCCTTCGGCCCGCCCCTGACCAGCAACAAGCAAGAAATAGATCAGATGCTCGATATTCTGTATGAGGTACTAACCAGTCTGTTCATGGATACTGACAAGGCCACTGGCACGGCGCGCAAGTGACAGAATAATCGACAATGGTGAGGCCGCGGCTTTCGTGGCGATATGGGGTCTTGGTATCCGCAATTACTTGTTTGCGACGGCAAACAACAGGAGTCCGTGTTCCTCTGTTTTGCGGTTGACAACGGACACCTTTTGGCCGGCTGTCAAGTCCGGTGTGGCAAACACGATCGCAACCGGCCCTGAATCGAGCTTTACCGATGCGACGTGCAGCGGTAATTGCTGGCTGAATTTCTCATCCAGGGTAGTGTGCAAAACAGTAGTCGCCAGTACCTCACCGGTGTTCTCGACTTGCCGCCATTCCAGCTCATCGCCAAGGCATTTCACGCACACTTCCCGCGGCGGGTACTGCACCGTCGAGCATGCCAGACATACCGGCAGGGAAAGCCCCCCTTCTTGCACCACCCCAGCCATTTCAGCACATTGGTCGCTCATTGGGTCCTCAGTATTGCCGCCGAGCAGCACAATCCCCGGTCGTAATTGACATAACCATAACCGCTGACAAGCCCCGCCTTTAAGTCAGGCACCTGCAGCCCCGGCGGCGTAGCGTTCAATTGCCGGATGCCCTCGACCACGGACAGGAAACCACCGGCCGCTCCCGCCTGCCCGGCAGACAACATGCCGCCGTTGGTGTTGACCGGCAGTCCGCCGCCGTCGACGTCCAGGGAAGTGTTCCTGACAAACCCGGCAGCTTCGCCCGGGCCACAGAATCCCAGGCCTTCCAGTTGCAACATGACCATCAGGGGGTAGTCATCATAGGCTTGCAGGAAGCCCATATCGGCCGCAGTCATCCCCGCCATTGCGTACATGTCTGCACTGGCTTTTTCCCAACCCGCGCGATGTTGAACCGGATCGGAGGCATAGGCATTGTGGGTTTCCATCGCCCCGGCGATGGTGACAAAAGCCAGACCCGCCGACCGTGCCCTGCCCTCGCTCATCACCAGAAAGCCTTCGCCGCCACAACACGGCATCACACAATCCAGCAGGCACAGCGGATCGCAAATGGGTCTTGCCCCCAGGTAGTCTTCCATCGTGATGGGCTTGCGCAGCAACGCTTCCGGATTATGCGAGGCCGAACGGCGCTGGGCCAGGCAGATCTCGCCGAAATCCTCGCGTCTGACCCCATAGCGATTCATGTAGTACTGCGTCATCAGCGCAAAGACCTGGTTAGGCCCGGCCGCGCCATAGGGCCTGACATAATCGCGGGAAAAACTTGAAAAGTTGTCGATCAGCTTCTTGAAATCCCCGCCCATCAAGGTATCTGCACCGATACACGCAACTACGTTCGCATCACCCGCCTGCACCGCGCGGGCCGCCCGCATCAGCGCAATCACACCGGATGCGCCGCCCATGGGCAAATCAACCAGCCAGCTCAATTCCAGGCCGAAATATTCGGCCATCACCGCCGCTGAGTCCGGGTGATTGCTGTAGCTGGCAAGCGCCAGCCCGTCGACCTCACTTTTTTCCAGGCCGGAAGCTTCCAGCAATTTTCTCAAAACCTGACCGATATACCAGGCCACGGAATGTTCCTTGACCCGGCTATAGGGTGTTTTGACAGGAACCGCGACGGCAACACCGGCAAATGACTGACGCATGACTAGGGTGGCCCAAAGGGATGGCAGGCGATCATCTGCTCTTCGAGATACCGCTTACTGGAATCCGGTGAATACCCAATCTCCTTCATTATGCGCAGCGTTTGTTCGCCATATTGAGGCGCAAACGGCAAGCATGTTTTTGCATCCGGCATATCGATAGCCATCGGTTGCAGGTAAATTGTTTCTCCATCCGGAGTTACGGAGGTGGTCAATTTGGATTTGACCGCAGCCAATTCTCTTACCTGCGCTAAGTCGTTAACCATGGCCTGAGGAATATTTGCCCTGGTCAACATGGCGCTCAATTCCGCACTGGTATAACTCGAGGTCACCTTTCGAATATCGTTGTACATTTCCTCCCGCTCATCATGCCGGCCCTGGTTGCTCACTCGTGCGGGTGTCGCCACACCGGCAAATTCCGCAATCGCAGTCAGCCGTTGCCACTGCAGGTCATTGCCCACCGCAATATAGACATAGCCATCGCGGGTAGGAAATGCGTCCGTCGGTATGAACTTACGATGTTGGTTGCCACAGCGCGTAATTTCAGATGGGTCCGGGTCGAAGTTCAGTAGCGGCAATGTCGTGATCAGCCAGGATGCGGCACATTGTAGCATTGAAACATGGATCTGTGCCCCGTTGCCCGTTTCAGCACGTTGCAACAAAGCCTTCCATATGGCGGCATAAACTTCATCGCCTGCTTTAAGGTCGACCAATGGCAGACCCATCAACGTCGGCTTGCCCTCGGGATCACCGGTTATCTCCATGTAGCCGGCCATGGCCTGGAGCGCGGGATCGTAACCCGGAACTTCTGGATACTCCGGACCCATGGCTGATATCCCGACCCATATGATATCCGGCTTCACAGATTTGAGCGTTAGGTAGTCGATTCCCAGGCTTTGGTAACGACCCGGCAAGGTATTGCAGCAGAACACATCCACATTCAACTCACGGATGATGCGATGCAGTATCTCCCGGCCTTCCTTCTCCTTCAGGTTGATGGCGATTGATTCTTTTCCCAGGTTCTGTGCCAGGAAATAAGTCCTTCTGTCATGCCCGAATCGCTCTTCACCAATGTACCGGTTGGGGTCGCCAGGAAACTCTGCACCATGAACCGGCGTCGACTCTACCCGGATGACACGCCAACCCTGCTGGGCAAACCGCAAAGTGGCTGATGGCAATGACAGGGCCTGTCGAGCGACAGAATTGTTTTTTGCTTCATGGCATGCTCTGTTCCTGCGCATCAGCTTTCTGTGCTGCCGGGTGTCTTGAGGTTCAATCGCGTGTAATTACCAGTGATAACTGGCGGTCACACCTGCCCAGCGAGGTTGACCAATCATGCTTTGCGAGAAACCCAGCCCGGGTACCTGTATCGCGTAAATACGATATTCCTCGTCGGTCACGTTTTTGATCCATGCCGAGAAGCTGGCGTGTCCAGATGCAGTGACGTAGGTAACACGTAAATTCCCCAGCGTATACTCATGTTCAGTACCGAGGGTGGTATTGAGAATATCAAAGTATTGCTTGCCCACGTGCTGGAGGTCACCCTGGATGGACATCATCCCGCCCATGGCCGGCCATTCATAACGGGCCAGCGCATTGAACGTAATGTCTGGCGCCATCGTCATGGTGCGGTCGATAACAGAGACCCCGGTATTGATGTCCTTGACTTCCGTATCGAGCAAACTTAGCCCGAAATTGAACTCCCAGCCATCCCACGGATTGGTAATCAACTCTGCATCCAGGCCATAGATGGTTGCGTCTTTATTGGAAACAACATTATCAAGCCTTCGAAACTGAACGCCTGGTAGTCTTGATAATCGTAATAGAAAACGGACGCGTTGAAGCGCGTGCTGCCATCGAACAAGGTCGACTTGAATCCCGCCTCGTAAGCCAGCAATTTTTCTTCGCCGAAGGGAATGTCTTCGACACTTCTCGGGTCAATGCCGATGTCGATATTGAAACCGGGTCATTTTATGCCGCGAGAAACAGAGCCAAACCACAGTACATCATCACTCGGTTTCCAGTTCAGTTCAAAACGATAGGTCAGGTTATCGGTATCGTGTTCCGTCAGGTCACCGGCCGTCGCCTTGCTGAACTCAAATGCCGGATTGGGGAGAATGCCGCTGTCATCCGTTACCACCATGTTGAATTCGCGTTTCTCTTTGGTATAGCGCAAACCGGAAACCAGGGACAGTTGATCCGACAGGTCAAAGTCATACTGGCCATAAACGGACCATGAATCGGTTTTATCATGGGTAACCGTATTGTTCTTGATCGGGAAGAAATCCGGCACACCGGACAGATCGGTTCGTGTACCGCTATCGATATCACGGTAATAATAGAAGAAACCAGCCGTAAAGCGGCTTCTTTGCGCCATGTGGGATGGCTGGAATACCTGGGTCCACTGTCCGCTGTCGACCGGATTGGTTACCTCGATGAATGGCACCGGGCTTACGTCGGTATCTTCTCCGGACGGTTTCCACATCTTCGTAGGCAGTAATGGAACGCAAGCCATATGCGCCTGAACTCCAATCGACCGTCAGGGATGCGCCATAGGTATCCAGATTGATAAAGGGCTGGCGGTTATTGGCGGTTTTATACCAATCGCCCGTTGTGTCGCGATAGCCGAACAGGTCACAACCAGGACAGGTGCCATAGACATCCTGATCAGCAGGCACTGCCACTGAATCATATCCATTGGCACCGAACATGGATGCCGTATGTTTGTAAGCGGCCGCCACCTGGTCCGCACTACCTCCATGAATGCTGAAAAGGAAACTCAGCTTATCGTCTTGTTCATAAAGGAACTGCAGGCGGCCCAAAACATTGTCCGTTTGACCGGC
>CAWFGC010000006.1:0-144810 GCA_963815185.1 uncultured Gammaproteobacteria bacterium
CGGTCCTACAAGACAGTCAGATGGGCGCGCAGTGTTCCACGCATCGATTAGCTTGGGCTTGCTGCGCTCGAACCAGTACCGAATCAGCCTCAGTCGGGAGCCATCAAGTTCTCCCTCGAGCAAGGTGCCATCGAGAATAGAGAATGATGCATTGATGCCCGGCGCTTGAACGTGAAAATGCGGTGGTGGGTGTTCGCGTGGAAATACGACAATACGAAGTCCCGCGACACGCTCCACGAGTGCTTTGGTTTCCAGTAGTGTGCCATCGGTCCATACGGAGTATCCGCCAGATAGGAGAATCTCTAGGGCTGTGGCCAAGTCCTCCAAGGACTCGGCCGCCGCAATGGTGTCGTCTGGATCGAATCTCTGCACAGCGGGCGGCCTGCCGTCTAACGACAAAGATGTAGCAGAGCAGTCGGTAAGACCGGACTTGCTTTTAGATTGAACATAATCCCCTCGTAACCCATTGTTTCTATGTATTTGTCCCGCCGAAACCGTTCCAGAAACGAGCAGGGCGTCGGCAAAATTCCCAATCTCCTGCTTCGAGTCTATCGCTTATCCTGCCGTCATTCATTGGGTTCCCGGTTAGTTTTTCCGAATGTGAAGCTCAAGCCAACCCGAAAAAACTGGGGACGGGGCACATTAACTCAATAAAATCTGGCCCGTCCCATTTATTCCGGTATTAGATGGCTTTGGCCCCCGTATCCCGCAACATCAAATTATGCACCACGATTTCGTCATCCATCGATTCACCCAGCCAGCCCGGGATGGGCGTTTCGGGTGTGATCGTGATGCCCTCCGCCTCGGTGTGGGCCATCAGCTCAAAAAAGTTTCCGCGGAAAGTTTTCTCGGGCACTTCGGAAATGCATTTGCCTGCGGGAGTGGTGAAACTGAACTCGCCTGAGTGCGCGCGGTTCAGCCCGAAACCCCCTTCGTGCACCAGCCGGTGGTGATGGCGGCACAGCAGCGCCAGGTTGTCGATATGGGTGTCTCCGCCATCGGCCCAGTGATGGATGTGATGCGCATCGACAAAGCGCGTGCAGGTGCAGCCGGGGAAACGGCAGCCCCGGTCACGGCGCTGCAAGGCGCGGCGAATCGCCGGCGGCACGGTGCGGGTCTTGCGCCCTACGCTCAATGGTTCGGCTCCGGTAAACGCATCGCCATTCTTGTCGAGCCAGTGAATAACCCCGGCGTCACAGGCAAGGCGGCGGCACGTTTCTGCAGAAACGTTTCCGGCATCTTCCAGCTCCACTTCAGCCCCGGATCCGTCTGCTTGCAGCGTTTCCATGTCCGTATGCACATTCACGACGAAACGGTCGCCGTTCGAACCCCCTGAACCTGACAGCCAGCCTTCCGCCATCCGCGCCAGCGCATCCGCACGCCGGGTAGCGGTCGGGTGCGGTTGCAATTCCGGCGCAGACCCCTGTTCGGATTCGGAAATTTCTGCGGAAACGTTTTTGCGCTCCTGAAACAGTTGCTCGGCTGCTGCTTCCACCGCCTGGCGGATCACCGCACCCTGCTCTGGCGTGAAACGGGCATTCATCACCAGAAAACCCTCGCCGTCGTAATACCAGCTCAGTTCCCGCATCGCATGGCGCTCATTTTCTGCTTGCAGGACTTCCAGGCGCTTTTCCCGGCGCCAGATGCTGACCGCGCGTTCGACATGCCAGGCGGTGCCGTTGAAGGCGATATCCAGCAGCAGGTCCTCGTTGCGCGGCGTGGCCACGCGGGTGATCGCGCGAACCTTGGAATAACTCACCCGGCCCTCGCGGAAAGCGGCCCGAGTCTCTGGCAAATCTTTCAACGCACGCGCCACGCGAACGCGCTCGCGCGCGGCGCCGAGATTCAGGCCACATTTCCAGTTCAGCCAGTGAGCGCAGGACTTGATGCCGTCCCCGGCCCAGCCATCGCATTCATCAAACTCGCGCAGCAGTTCCAGCCAGCGGAACATGGCCGCATCGATGTGCGCTGCCAACTGGCAAATATCGTCTTCGAGTTGCCTGATGCGGCCATTTCGCAGATTGGCTTGGGCAAGGTGTTGGGCGATGAAATCGGACGAATCGGAATGGGGGATCGGGTGGGTTTGTGGCATCTGCAAATATCCTCGACGCAAATTCAATAGATACTATATTTGTATATAGTAATTATAGCTCAATGAATCGGAAATATCCGATATAATTCAGCTATTTGCGATGAAACGAGGGCTTTAGCCCCTCGGGGTATGCAGCAATCGGGGTCGGACCTATCTTGCTCAGCTGCGGGTGGTTAATTGCGTCCCACCCCAACTATTTGTTTGGTCCTTTTTTGCTTTTATCACCCACCGGCCGGTTGACCCACGAATACAAATCTGGATCAACACTAAGTAGATGGCGCTTCATTTCGTCCTTCTGAGCTTTGCCAGCGCGCATAAAGATGGATCGAAGTTCCTGGTCACTGGCCCATTGTCAGAAGCTGATGCCCTCCGTGCAGTGCTTAACCGAGCATCTATCGTCAGTCATTGCGGCACCTGGTACACACGGAAGGTACCCTCAATGTGCAGGCTAATCATGCAATCGGAGCTCCCGTTTCGTCAGCCGGTAGCCGCCCTCGATCGCCAACGCCAATGCAAGCATTGCTGCCAGTACCCAAAGCTTTACCGGCGCGGTAATGGCTGTCTGCCAGATCAGCGCCGCCAATGCGATGAGGCAGGCGACGGCTCCGCAGACCGAAATCCAGCCACGGCTGCCGGTATGAGGCGCGTGGCGCGCGTTGGCGGCGTTCACGGCGGCGAAGATCAGCAGAAAGCCGGCGCTGCCCAGTGTCGCAATGCTCGTGAGGTCAAATGCGTTGGCCACCAGCAGCGTCAGCCCGGCGGTGATCAGCAGTCCTTCCATGGGCTCCCCCCATACCTTGTGCTCGAGCGTCGCCGGCAATTCGCCGTCACGCGCGATGCAGTAACTCAAACGCGCCGCACCGTAGAGCGTGGCGTTGATCGCGGAAGCGGTGGACAACATCGCAGCGACCGCGATCAGCGTGAACCCGGCCTGCCCGAGAAATGGCCGAGCCGCTTCCGCCAGGGCGTAATCCTTGGCCGCCACGATCCTGTCCACCGAGAGATTGCCGACGGTAACCAGCGCCACCAGCACGTACAGGCAGATCACAAACCCGACCGCCATGTAGTATGCGCGCGGCAGCGTGCGCCCCACGTCGCGCACGTCACCCGCGGTGTTGGCGATCAACTCGAATCCTTCGTAAGCCAGGAAAATGATCATCCCGCCCGCCGCCAACTGCAGCGGCGGCGACCAGGACGCCGGCGCGATCTGGGAAGCGTGAATGCCGGCAAGACCGGCGCCGACGAAGAACAGCAGGATCGTGACCTTCAATCCCACGATCCAGTCCTCCGCCTTGCCGATCCACTTGGCGCTGAGCAGATTCAAGCCCGTAATCGTGATCACGCCGAGACTGATCAACGCGTGTTTCCCGGTCGCTTGCCAGGCCTGCGGCAGAAACGTCGCACCGTAACTGCCGAATGCGAACGCATACAGCGACAACATCACCACGTAACTCAGCCACAACAGCACGTTCAGGCTGCCGGTCAACATGCCCGATCCGAAAACGCGATCCAGGAACGTAACCGTCCCGCCACGGCTCGGATAAGCTACCGAAAGTTTTGCGTACGAATACGTTGTGAGCAGCGCCACCACGCCCGCCAGCGCAAAGGCCACCGGCGTGCCGCCGTGCGCCAGTTGCACGGCCAGACCAAGCACCGCAAAAATCCCGCCCCCGACCATCCCGCCGACGCCGATGCCGACCACAGCCCATAAGCCGATCTTGCCGTCGACCGCTTTGCTCACGGGCCGGTCACCTCCTGTGCGCGTGTTCGCCCGGACACCGAAGTGCCGGGCATATTGCAGAAGTAGGCGGTGATGAGTCTGGGTACATTGGCGAGCGTCGGCGGCAGAGCAGGCTTCCCTGCCAATGGGCCTGTTTTTATTTCCACATTACGGTGGATTCTGCCTTGGCTGCGGCAGCAAGCAGATTAATGAGAGGCAGCGCGCGATTAGCCAGGCTGACCGCCGGCTCATCCCGCATCCTTGTCCTCGACTGGCGGAGAGGCTTTTTCTGCATCGATAGCGGCTCTTAACCGGCTCAGGGCCGCTGGAACATCTGCCGCCAGAATCGCGCCGGGAACGGTTGCGCTGTGTCCCATCATTTTCAGCATGCTCTTGCCGACATCCCCGAACATGGTGATGTCGGCATAGGCATCGGTCGTAAAAGTCACCAGCATGGTGTACTCCTCGAATGATCAATTAATGAATGATTCATGCCATTGCGCGCGGCAAGCAAACATGCGCTCACAGGTTTTCGATCTCCTTGTCGTATGGTACACGACCAGTTCCCTGGCTGCGGCGCAGCGAGCGCACAAGGATGAGCGAAATTTTGACGTTCAAGAGCTACAAGTTTCGTAGCCATCTCCAAGGCCTTATGGACATCACACCAGAATCCGGAGGGTTCTTCATTGATCCGCATCATGAAAGTTCTCGCATTGGTTAACTGTAAGTTTTGACAGTGGAATTTAATCAGAAATGTTGCATGCTGCCTGGCACGAGGTTGTGTTTCTACAAAAGCTTGATTGAACCGCTCTATTAGGATACAGCCGAATCGGTCAGGGATCGCAAAAATGGTTTCAGGCAAAGAAGCTGCTACTTATGTTTGAATTCTTTCATTTCTCAATTCAGGAATACGCACACCGATGAATGGCGTGATCGGAACGATGGAAGTGCCGCAAAGGGTACCGACTCATGATCAGTTGATCCTCGTCGCCGAGGACAACGAGATCAACCAGATGGTAATCATGCGCCAACTTGAAATATGCGGATTTAATGCAGACATCGCCGACAATGGTCACCTGGCATTTGAGCGCTGGAAAAGTGGCGACCACGCGCTGCTGATCTGCGATCTCCATATGCCGGTAATGGACGGCTATGAACTAACCCAAGCCATCCGCGCCTCGGAACAGGGTTTGCGACACATCCCCATCCTGGCCTGGACTGCCAACGCGCTAAAGGGCGAAGCTGATCGTTGTCGTGCGACTGGCATGGACGATTATCTGAGCAAACCGACACAGCTTGCGGAATTGAAAGCAAAGCTGGAAAGGTGGCTGCCGGACGCGGCAGCAATTGCAACTGAATCTGCAACTGAATCTGCAACTGAATCTGCGACTGACATGAACCCGTGCCGGTTGACATCAATGTGCTCAAAGCCCTGATAGGTGATGACGAGGCGAGCATTCGTAGGTTACTGCATGAATTCCCCATTGACGCGGCAATTACAGCGGCGGAAATGCGCTCATCCTATGCAGCAGGGCAGATGGCGACCGTGGGCGAGTTGGCGCACAGGCTCAAGTCTTCGGCCCTGATGGTGGGCGCGTTGGCGCTGGGTGAACTGTGCGCCGAAATGGAGCAAGCAGGCATGGCGGAAGATACGGGGACTTTGGCGGTACTGGTTCCCGGGTTCGAGCAGGAATTGGCAAGAGTTGAAAATTATCTTCAAGGATATTGAGAGTCCCGTTGGGGAGGAGTATCCAGCAGTGCGACGAGTTGCTCAAGCAATTTGGATATCAGCTGACCCTGCATTTGCTTTTCAAGACTGTCATTTATCACAGTAGCTTAATTAGAGAATCCAAGCCATGCTGCATATGGAACTATGCCGGTTCAGCGATGAAATTAGGCACGAGAGAACAATTTATTATTTTGTTAAGGGAACAAAATGGCCAAGATTCTGATTGTAGATGACGCTCGTGTTATGCGCATGATCCTGCGTGTCATGTTTGAGAAAGCAGGACATGAAATAGTGGGGGATGCTACTAGCGGCGTGGAAGCCGTGCAGATGTACAGCGAACTCAACCCCGACCTGGTAACCATGGACATTCAGATGACAAACGGGGACGGTTTGACCTCTCTGGAGCAGATCATGCGGCTGGACCCCGAGGCCAGGGTCATTATTGTTTCGGCCTTACATGGTGAGAAGAAATCGCAGGCACGTAATCTTGGTGCGGCGGGTTATCTCGATAAACCATTTCAGGCTGACGATCTCCTGCGGCAAACCCAGATTGCGTTGGCACAATCATGAACAAACGGATGATCAAGCCGTGGCAGCGTTTGAGTGATGCCCAGATTGAGTTTCTGTGCGATGTTTTGGCAGATGGTAACAGCCAGGTTGCCAGCGCGCTGGAGATGTTGACCGGGCAACCCATTGAGCAACATTCAGTCCGTATCGAGGTGGTTCCCTCTGAGCACGTAACCGAGCTGATGAATTTCCCCCGGGGTTCCATGGCCGTCGTTGCCTGCGGCATACGCGGCGATATAGGGGGTGATTTTTTATTTTTGCAAACACAGCGTGATTTGCAGGTCCTGTCCAACGTGATGGCTCCGATATTGACCGGTGAAACCCAGCATCCCGCCGATACGAAATCAATGAGTCAGGCTCCTGACTGGCTCATCGAAAAGCGTTTGAACGGCAGGAACATCCAGGCGCAGATGATGGATACCATCGGCGAATTGGGTAACACGCTATTCGGCGTCTATTTGATGAGTTTGTACAAGAATTGCAAACTGACCGTGTACCAGGACATACCCGGCGTAAGCCAGATGGATGCCCAACAATCGGTGCTCGGAAGAATCCGGGCCCAGGGTCAGAGTGGCCGCGCGTCACCTGTCGCTGTTGTCATTGAAATAAACTATATGATCGAGAGGATCGGCCTCAAGGCATGGCTGGTGTTGCTGCCGCTGATGGACGGCTTGGGTAAAATTCTCGATTGCATGGATACTTTCAGTGCCGTTACTTCATACCCCGTTCCCGTCGCTCGTGCGAGCAACAACGCATGGGGAATCCAGTCCGAGAAGAGGGCTCACTGAACTACCCAAATTCGGATTTTACGCGGCTAGCAATTGTGATTTTGTTTACCATGGGATTTCCTCCCTGATTCGTCTGGCGCGTTTCTACTTCTACAACGACTCGAGATATTTATCCACGGCGGCCAGTTCCACCTCGAAGCGGCACAGTGGTGCGGTCAATGCGTCGATCTGACCGGCCTTGCCCGCCAGTTCGATCTCGGCGCACAGCTCGCCCAGTGCCAGTGCGCCAACCGAGCATGCCGAGGACTTGAGCTTATGAGCTGCCGCACCGGCGGCCGCTGCCTGACCCGCCGCGAAGGCAGCTTTCAATTCCGCCGCCGTATTTGCCGCGCTGACCCGGAAGTTCTGCAGGAGATCGTGGATCACCGCCGGATCGTTTCCCACCAGTTCCTCGAGTACGCTCACGTCCACCGGATCGGCCCGTGGGGCCGACATGGCTTGCGGATCGGGTGAATCCGCTGTGGCAACGGCCGCAGTTGGAGCCACAGCAGTCGGCAGCCATTTATTCAGTATGACTTTCAGGTCCGCGAGCCGCGCCGGCTTGCTCAGGTAATCGTCCATCCCGGTGGCGCGGCAATGCTCGGCCTCGCCCTTGAGCGCGTTGGCGGTCAGAGCGATGATCGGCATCCGCCGCTTGCCGTCTTCGCCGGCGCGAATGGCTGTGGTCAACTGATAGCCATCCATTTCCGGCATGTGCAGGTCGGCCAGCAGCAGCGCGTAATCGCCGCTCTCCCAGCATTGCAACGCTTTGCGGCCATCGCCGGCAATGTCTGCCCGATAACCGAGCAAACCAAGCTGGTGCAGAATCACTTTCTGGTTGGTTTCGTTGTCTTCGGCGACCAGGATCAGACGGCCCTGCCGCAGAGCCTGCCCGCGTGACGGCGGAGTGGTTGCCTCAACCTTGCCGGGCAGTGGTGTTGCTTCCACTTCATCCTCCTGCGCTCGCCCGGCGGCAACGGCCACTGCCTGGAGAAAGAGCCGGCGATGCAGGACATGGCCGTCGACTGTGAAAAGGTCTGCCTCTTGGATGCGCCCATGGCGGCGCCGTCCGCGTCTGCTGACGGCAATGTGAGGTTCCATGCCGGGTTGGTGGTGCCCGCGCTCAACCACCAGGAAGCGCGAGTCGAGGTTGAGCCGGGTTTGGCAGGCCGCACGCAACTCCTCGACCGGTGGCGTATCGTCCCTGGCGTCAATGATAAACAGCCACAGGCCGGGCGCAACGGTTTCGATCAGCTCGATGGCCGTAACCAGGTCCGGCGCCCGTTCAACCAGCGCGCCGGCACAGGTCAGATAGACGGCCAGATCGCTGGCCAGCCCGTGGTCGCCCAGCACCAGGCAGGAAAGCCCGGTCAGGTCGACAGGCGTGTCGGCGTCAATGGGTTTGGCCGGCAGTGGCGTGAACGGCAGTCGCACGGTGAACGTGGCGCCTTTGCCCGGCGCACTGTGTACTTTGATCTCGCCACCCATGCGTTCCACCAGGTGGCTGGAGATGACCAGCCCCAGCCCGGTGCCGCCAAAGCGCCGGGTGGTGGTGGCGTCGGCCTGGGTGAAGGCGGTAAAGAGTCCCGCCTGGGTTTCCTCATCCATGCCGATGCCGTTGTCGGTCACTTCAAACGCTACCGTCACCTGGTCCGGGCCATGCCCGGCCAACAGTGCGCGCACCGACACCTGGCCCTGCCGGTCCTGTCCGCCGGAAAACTTGATGGCGTTGCTGGCGAGGTTGACCAGTACCTGACGCAGGCGCAGGGCATCGCCCAGGACTTCCCCGGGAATCGCCGGGTCGATGAACAGCGTGAGCTCCACCCCTTTCTTTGTCGCCAGGTGGTCCAGCAGGCCGCAGGCCTTCTCCACCACGTCGGCCACCGGCATCGGCACGAGCTCGATCTCCAGTTTACCCGCCTCGATCTTGGATAAATCGAGAATGTCTTCGATGATGCCCAGCAGGGAAAATGCCGATTCGCTGATCAGATCGACCATCTCCACCTGGTAGCCCTTGAGGCTGGTTTGGTGCAGCACGTCGATCATGCCGATCACGCCGTTCATGGGCGTGCGAATCTCGTGGCTCATGGTGGCGAGAAAAGCCGATTTGGCCTGGTTGGCCTGGTCGGCCTCATGCCGCGCCTGTTCCAGATCGGCGGTGCGCGCCGTGACCTTGTTTTCCAGTTCTTCATTGAGGCTGCGCAGCGCCTCTTGGGCCTTCAAATAACCCATGGCAAAGGAAATATCGCCGACCAATTCCGTCCAACAGTTTCACCTCTTCATCATGAAAGAAATTGTTTTCGTTGGCGTAGAGCGCAAGCGCGCCGATGGCCTCATCGGCAACGATCAGCGGCAAAATGATGATTGAGTTGACGCCAGCTTCGGAATATTTCTTGCCGAGCAGAACCTGGGGATCGCTTCGCGAATTGTTGGAGATGACAGCTCTTTTTTCTCTGATTGTTCGTGCGACCATGGTGTTTGACGCCAGCTCACCTGAAGACAAGATCTTTCTGACGGCTTTGAGGAGCGTCTCGTCCTTGCCCGCCGAAGCCACCGGTAATATGGTCATCCTGTCAGCATTTACGATGCCTATCATGGCCATGCGGAACCCGCCTATGTCGACCGCGACCCGGCACGACTCCTCGAACAGTTCGTAGCTGTCGCGCACGCGAACAATCAGCGTACTGATACCGCTGTGCATGGCATAGACGCGGTTGAGGTAGGCGATCCTGCTTTCCGCTGCCTTGCCTTCGGTTATGTCTTCGCCGATGCTTGCCGTTCCAATCACATCGCCGGCTCCCGAGCGCAGCACCGAATTGTTCCAGCGGATGAACCGGCGCTCGCCCGAACGCGTGAGGATCTCGTTGTCGATGTCGCTCGGATGTTGTCGAGCAATGCCGCGAAAAACTCTTTTTTCTATAAGCAATTTCGGGCGGAACGAAAAGATCGAACCAGCTTCTGCCGATAACTTCCTCATGCCGCCAACCGGTCAGGCGGAGCAGATACTCATTGCAATACGTGATCATGCCTCGCGGTCGCGCATCATGAGACTAACTCGACATTTTTCAGCAGGTCGCTGAAGCGACGTTCGCTCTCGCGTAATTCCTGAGTAACCTTTTGCTTGCTGTGATGTCCTGGTAGAGACCCAGAACGCCAATGATCTGGTCATCATTGTCAAGCAGCGGCACCTTGGAGGTGCGCAGCCAGATCGTGTCGCCGTCCGGTGTCGTCTGTGGCTCTTCGATATCGAGTCTGGAGGCGCCCTGATTCCAACACGGCCTTGTCGTCGGCACGGTACAACTCGGCTTGATCTTTCCAGCCCATTTCAAAATCGGTCTTGCCGTTCAGTTCGTCGGGCCTTGAATACCCGGCATCCTTCGCGAACTGAGTGTTGCAGCCCAGAAACCGCAAATCGCGATCCTTCCAGAAAATGCGGCCCGGCACATGTTCCACAACGATCTGGAGAAAATCCTTCGCCTGACGGAGTCTGTCCTTGTAAGCTTGCGCGCGGTGATGTCGCGAAAATGCCAGACGCGCCCATAGTACGTGTCGCCTTTTCTTTTCATCGGTGCGGAATACTGATCGATCACTCTGCCGTCCTTCAGCCGAATTTCAGCATTACTTTTTTCGTCGTGATGTTCATACAGGTACCGAACGTGGGCGACAAATGTTTCTGGGTTCTCGACTTGTTCAACGACCGCTTGAAGCACAGGCTCATCCACCCGCGCGCTCACGAGCTGCGGGGTGAGCCGCCAGAGCTCAGTGAATTGTTGATTGTAGGAAACGACACTTCCGACCTCGTCGACCACCAGGATGCCATCGGGTGAAAGCTCCAGTTGAGTTTGAAGAATCGTGTTCTTGAATTTTATTTCCTCCGTTATCCGTTTTGTTTCGGTGATATTGCGGAAATACACCGCCAGACCCAGCTCGGATGGATAGGCGCGGACGCTCAACCAGATGTCGAACGGCTTGTAAAACTCTTCGAATTCCACCGCTTCGTTGTTCGCCATTGCCCGGCGGTACTCGCGCTCATAGGAGGCGCCGATGGTTTCGGGGAACTCTGTCCAGAGTTCTTTGCCGATCAGCTCCGCGCGAGTCCGCCTGAGCAGCTTCTCGGCTTCGTGATTGACGAAGGTGAATCGCCACTCCCGGTCCACGGTAAGAAACGCATCCGTGATGCTCTCGAGCGTCGACGTGAGCCGCTCGGCCAGTTGGCGTATCTGCGCCTCCGCCTGCTTGCTCTCAGTGATGTCGCGCATGATGGCGGATAAGCATTCAAGCTTACCGTCCGAAGATGTGTGTGCGAGTATCACTATTGAAACCGGAATCGCCTGGCCGCTGCGGCTCGTCACGGCGGTTTCGCCGCGCCAGACACCCTCGCGGATGGCGCTGGGGATGGCTTCTGTCAATATGGGATCATTGGTGGGGTTGGGCACATAATCGGCGATCGTCGTCTGGGTGATTTCTTCGTCAGGGCCCAACCAAACGCATTGCGGGCGGCAGGATTGAAGTAGAGAAGGCGCCCGGCGGGATCGCTGACGGCAACAATGTCAGTGGTGGCTTCGAGGGTCAGTGCCAGATGATCACGGGTCTCTTCCGCGCGCTTGCGCGCGGTGATGTCCTGATTGACGCCGATCATATGACTTGTGTTGCCCTGCAAATCCTTCAGGATTCGGAAACGGATGTCCACCCAGATGGTTTTTCCTGCCCCGCTTAATAGGCGAATCTCGACTCTGGCACAATAATCCGGATCACGGGATTCAAAGGCCCATCGAACATGTTGCTCAACGTTGTGTGCGTCTTCAGGATAGAGGTAGCGACTGGCAAAATCCGCTGAGGACATCCGGTAGCCCCCCGCTTCCTCGACGGTAGTCTCGTGCAGCAAATAATATTGGTCATTGAATATGAATTCATCTGTTGCATATTCATATTCCCAGTAACCTATCTTGGCAATCGTCAGGGCTTCAGAAAGTTGCTTTTCACTTTTCTTTAGTTCAAGTTCAGCCGTCTTGCGCTCGGTGATATTCAAATGCATGACCGCCGCACCCATTAAGCTGCAGCCGCCCACGGGCGTCACAGTCATCAGGAACCAGCGTCTTTCCGTGGGCGAATGACAGGGATATTCGAGCGAAAAAGTCGTTAGCTCGCCCCTCAGCACTGAACGAATGCCGGCGGCGGCCTGCGATGCTTCGGATGCGTTTTCCCCGTGTGCGCTGTCGCAAACCTCGAGATAATTGACACCGATCTCATGCTCCGGGCCCTGAAGCGCATTTGCGCGGCCAAATTGCCGCCACGCCTCATTGACGGAGATTATTGAGCCTTGGTTATCGAGCAATGCGATATTCGCGGGCAGTGCGTTAAGGATGGCGGCCTGCCTGGATGCTTCGTTGAGACGCATGTAATCCTGGGCGCGTTTTAACACAACCGTCCTACCGGTGCGGTTCGCCACCGTGTCCACTTCGCCGGCCGTCAGTTCCTCCAGGCGTTGTCCGGTCCGATGCAAAGTCTCGATTAACTCCGAGATCTCCTTGTCTGCGCTCCCTGTAGAGAGTGAGCTATCGGTGCTCATGTGACGCGGCTTTCCAGACCCAAAGCCTGCAACACGGTCTGTGTCTGGCTGAGCGTGCCGACGATTCTTCGGATCGGAGACGGTGCGAGTTTCATCAGGGTCGGCGTCATGAAGATGCCGTCTGCCAGCGTGCGCTGCGGGTCTTTGAACACGTCCACGACTTCGATCTCGTGTCGATCCGGCAGGTGCAAGCGACAAAGCGCGGCAAAGTTGGCAAGCGCCTGCGTGGAGTTCAGCGAGTTGTCTGCGACATAAAGCCGGAACTTGAACATGACGGGGCGTTTCATGGCTGGCTCACTTGCGCCCCGGCTTCGCCGCATCGGCGCCGCGCAATTCCTCCATTTGGGTGCGGCCGAGCGACACCTCCCCCTTGCGACTCTCTGTGGTGCGGACCAACAACTCCTGCTCGACCTGCTTCGCCAGCAGCTCCGTCTGCACCGACTTCAAGCGCACTTCGAGCTCGGCTTCCTCGGCATCGAGCCGGACACGCTTGAGTTTCCCGGCGACTTCGCCGACCTCATTCGCGGCACGGTCGGCGCGTTCTTTTTCCCAACGTAGCGCACCCATCAATACTTCGCCGCCCGCGGTGTAGGTGTCGGTCAGGGTCACCCCCGAGTTGGCTGAGGATCAGTTCGCGCACCTGGTTCGAATGCGCCGTGCCGCGGGATTTGATGATGGACAGGCCGCGGTTGCGTTCTCCGGCTTGCAGCAGGTAGTTGAGGTGGATCCAGGTGTCCGCGATCTTCGAGATCTGCAGTGACGAGCCGCCTTCCGATTGGCTGGACATCTCGTCGAGCAGACTGGTGCAAACCAGAGTGGTGCCGGCAGCCTTCGACCAATTGATCAACCGTGCCGCGACGCTGCGCGCGGCCAGCTCATTGCCGGATTTGGATAACGCGGACACAGGATCGATCACCAGGCAACGGGCTTTATGCTCTTTCGCGAGCGACTTGATGCGGACCAGGAAGTTCTCCGCACTGCCGGCAAGGGTGCGGGCCGAGAGCATCTGCAGGCAGCCGTTTTTCACGAAACGCGCCAGATGAATGCCTACTGAGTCCAGATCGCGGATGACCTCGGGACCATCCGAATCGAAACTGATGAACAGGGTGCGCTCGCCGCGTTGGCAGGCCGCTTCGGCGAAGGCGCCGCTCAAAGTGGTTTTGGCCGTGCCGGTAAAACCGGTGATCAATACGCTGGCGCCACGGTAGAAACCGCCGCTCAGCATGGTATCGAGCCGCTCCACGCCGCTGGAAACACGCTCTTTGGTTGCCTTGGCGCGTACACGGCCCAGGGTATTGGCTATGTTGCCTTCGATTCCGCTTGAGCCGATCACGAACGGCGATTCATCCTCATTGAAACACGAACCGCGATACTTCTGTACGCGCAGATTGCGTTGCGACACGCCCATTACCACGCTGTGGTTGAGAATAACGGAGCAGTCCACCATGAATTGCATGAAGCCGAACGATAGTTGGTCGATGCCGGCGATCTCATCCCTGGCGGCCTTGGCGGTAATGATGCCCGTCAGTTCGCGCGCCAATAACCACTCATGCAGCCGGTAGGTCTCCCGTCTTTTCGCCGCCAGGTCCGGCAGCAGCGAGAGGACGATATCCAGGGAGTCGAACACGATGCGCCGCGCTTTCATTGTCTTGGCCTGAGCTTCCAGCGCTGCCAACATCCCGGTCAGATCGAAATCCCCCGACTGGACAAGGTCGGGCACCGGCTGGGCGTCCATGAAATACAGTTTCTTTCGCCGGGCCAGTTCCGCGAGATGCCAGCCGAAGCTTTCGGCATTGGCCAGGATGCGCTTCACAGTTTCCTCAAACGCGACAAAGATGCCCGGCTCCTTGCAGTCCCGCGAGCCATGCACAAGGAATTGCAACGCGAATACGGTCTTGCCGGATCCGGGTCCGCCTGTCAGCACAGTCGTGCGGCCGCGGGGCAAACCACCGCCGGTGATTTCATCGAACCCGGTGATGCCGGTCGGCGCTTTGGTGAGCACGTTCACGATGGGTGATCGGACGGATTTCATATCCCTTCCCCAGGCAGCACAAAAGAGCACTGCGGAATCGGCGCTGTGCGGTGAAAAGTCAACGACTGCCATACTGATACCAGTTTACGTGCGGCACAGGGGTTGTCTGTTCGGTAGAGCACACACCTCACCGTTATGCGCAGTTGCCGGAGGCAGGTGCCAGGCGCCTGGCTTCCATTATCTACTGCCGCCAATTACAGAATGGGGTCACCCTTTTCTTCCATTCGGTGCGCTAGCGCACAGACTTGACCGCAGGCAGCGGAGTAGTTTTTGCACTGAGGAATACACGCAAACTGCGCGAGGAAAATTGCGATGAATTCGATAAAAATGGCGGCTTCGGCGTCAAGCGCCAGTGACCTGTAACAGCCGCCAGCAGTCTCAAGCCCTTTTGGTCCAAGCCCCTTGACGCTTGGCCGGGCCGAAAGGATTCATCGCAGCCGAAACTCTGGAGCTGCCTGCAGTAACTGAAGGAGTTAAATGCAAATGATTACCAAGTCACTTCGTTTTACGAAATTAACCGCAGCAATTACCGTCGCGCTGGCGGCGCTCATGATGACTTCCTGTGCCACATCGTCGCGCTCATCGCCGCAGCAGGTGGAAATGAGCAATCCGACCGTTACCTACAAGTACCGCAACGACGATGAATTGATTCAGGCCAACCAACGTGCAGTCATGTTTTGCCAGGATCGTCAAGCCATGCCACAGGCACAAAATTTCTCGCACGACTCGGAGGGCCACAACATTGTCGTTTTCGAATGTGTCCCGACGTCATCGTTGTCCTCATCTGTCCCGATGCAACAATCCGGTTCTGATCTCCGCTACGACTTTCGGACCGACCAGGAATTGCTGGACGTGTCCAGAAACGCTCAGATCTACTGCCTGAACAGCGGGGCCCCGGAGATGGATTCCAATATTGTCGTCAACTCGAACGGCAGCAAGACGGTTACCTTCCGTTGCAGCCGGAGGTAATGGGCATTAAGTGATGTAAAGCGGGCGCGTTCGCTCTCGTTTATTTATCCATAAAATAAACCCCGCGGTGGTTGCCCAGCGCGGGGTTTGGTTTTTGCGTAGGAGCGCGCTTGCGCGCGATTCAGCTATCGGCCGCAAGCGGCCTCCTACATTTACCTATCAGACAAAGCGACGGAACCCGACGAAGCCCACACCCAGCATCAGCAGCGCCAGGATGGCCATGCCGTACTGGTTCAAGGTCGGAATGCCTTCGAAGAACACGGTGTTGACGATTTCGCATGATTTGTCCTGACCGGCTTCAATCGTCTCCGGATCGGCACAACCGTTCTGGCTCTCGACAATCGCATCATCGAAACTTTCCTCGACGGTACAGTCGGTGCCGCCAAAGGCCGGTTTCGGAATGCCGAACTCGAAGTCATAGTCGCCCAGGGAGGCGCTGGCTTTGACCTTTGCGTAGACTACAGGTGCCATCCAACAGCACCAGATCGGAAGAAAGCGCAAATCGCCTCATCATGGCGGTTCAGTCGACTTCCGTATCGCAAGACACCTTGATTTCGTAATCGCCGTCGTACCCGGCATCCGCACCGGCCAGAATCCAGGTCTTGGTCACGGTCAGGCTGCCCTCATCAGGCGTGTTGTAAATATCACAGCGGTAACTGCCATCCAGATAGGCGATATCCTCGAACAGACAGCCAGCTTCCTCATCACCACCGGCGCCCGGAGGATTATAGGTCGCCGTGTAGTTGTCCGGCACGTCTTCCGTGATCGTGCAGTTATGTCCAAAGGGAAGGTCTTCGATCAGGAAAGTGCCGTACTGGGCAACGGAAATGACCGTATCGGCGGAGGTCGGTTCGCCCGAAGTACAGACGATATGTACGGGTACCGACTCGGTAATGGGCACGCCGTCCTGGTTCCAATGCTTGTACACGTCAAAAGACGCGTCAACGTTGAACGTGTTGGTGATTTCGCAACTGCCGCCCAGAGGCACATCCACACAATCCGACTGGTCCTCCTTGTATCCCGGCGGCACAGTTTCCGTCGCCGTGCAGGTCGCCCCCGGATCTGCGCCGGTCACCGTGAATACCGCCGGCGCCCCCTCGGCCGCGTTCAGCGGCGTGGCGGCCACCGTACCCGAGGTACAGTCGCCAGGTCACCGGCACCGTTGCGGCACTGTTCGGGATGAAGTCCTTGTAGACCGTGATCGCGTTGCTGTTGAGCGTGTTGGTGATCGTGCAGCTACCACCCAGCGGCACATCGACGCAATCCGTCTGGACCGCCGTGTAACCGTGCCGGCACGGTCTCCGTCGCCGTGCAGGTCGCGCCCCGATCCGCGCCGGTCACCGTGAACACCGCCGGTGATCCGACTCGGACGCGTTCAGCGGCGTGGCAGTCACCGATGGCGTACCAGAGGTACAGGTCAAAGCCACCGGCACTGTGGCGATACTGTTGGGGCTGAAATCCTTGTTGACCATGATCGTGTCGCTGTTGAGCGTGTTGGTGATCGTGCAACTGCCGCCCAGCGGCCACATCCACGCAATTCGTCTGGTTGGCCGTGTACCCGGCCGGCACGGTCTCCGTTGCCGTACATTTCGCGCCCGGATCCGCACCGGTCACCGTGAACACCGCCGGCGCCGACTCGGACGCGTTCAGCGGCGTGAGCTCGACTGGCGCACCCGAGGTACAGGTCAGGGCCACAGGGACCGTCGCGATGCTGTTCGGTCTGAAATCCTTGTTTACGGTGATCATATTACTGGTTGAGCGTGTTGCTGATCGTACAGCTTCCGCCCAGCTCCACACCCACGCAATCAGACTGATTGGCGCGTGTAACCGTCTGGCACGGTCTCCGTCGCTGTGCAGGTCGCGCCCGGATCGGCGCCGGTCACCGTGAACACTGCCGGTGTCGACTCGGAGGCATTCAACGGTGTGGTGACTGGCCGTACCTGTGGTACAGGTCAGGCCCACCGATACCGTATCTGCGCTGTCCGGGCTGAAGTCCTTGTTGACCACGATCGTGTCGCTGTTGACCGTGTTGGTGATCGTGCAACTGCCGCCCAGCGCCACACCCACGCAATTCGCCTGATTCGCGGTGTAACCGGCTCGGCACGGTCTCCGTTGCCGTGCAGGTCGCCCCCGGATCTGCGCCGGTCACGGTGAACACCGCCGGTATGCGCTTCGGACGCATCCAGCGGTGTGGTGACCGGCGTACCCGAGGTACAGGTCAGGGCCACCGGCACCGTGGCGATACTGTTCGGGATGAAGTCCTTGTTGACCACGATCGTATCGCTATTGAGCGTATTGCTGATCGTGCAACTGCCGCCCAGCGCCACACCGACGCAATTGGCCTGGTTGGCGGTGTAACCGGTCGGCACGGTCTCGGTCGCCGTACACGTCGCGCCCCGGATCCGCGCCGGTCACCGTGAACACCGCCGGTGATCGCCTCAGACGCGTTCAGCGGTGAACTGTACCGGCGTCACCTGTCGTACAGGTCAGGCCACCGGTACCGTCGCGACACTGTTCGGGATGAAGTCCTTGTTGACCACGATCGTATCGCTGTTGAGCGTGTTGGTGATGGTGCAACTGCCGCCCAGCGCCACGCTCCACGCAATTCGTCTGGTTGGCGGTGTAACCGGCCGGCACGGTCTCCGTCGCCGTGCAGGTCGCGCCCCGATCTGGCGCCGGTCACCGTGAACACCGCCGGCGATCCGCTCGGACGCGTTCAGCGGCGTGGTGATCACCGTACCCCGTACCCGTTGCACAGGTCACAGCCACCGGCACTGTGCGCGGCACTGTCGGGACTGAAGTCCTTGATGACTGTGATGGTGTCTAGGTGTTGAGCGTATTGGTGATCGTGCAACTGCCGCCCAGCGGCACATCCTCGCAATTCGTCTGGTTCGCCGTATAGCCGGCCGGCACCGTCTCCGTCGCCGTACAACTGGTCGTCCCGTCAAATTCGCGCCGCCCACGGTGAACACCGCCGGTGATCCCTCGGACGCGTTCAGCGGCGTGGCGACCACCGTACCCGAGGTACAGGTCAGGGCCATAGGCACCGTTGCACCATCTATCCGGGACAAAGTTCTTGTTGACCGTGATCGAGCTCGGCGGGCTGCACCCCGCAAAGGTGAAGGGCGCTGCGTCAGTCAAGGTCACATCGGTCGTCGCGAAGGCTCGCCCCACCCAGCTTCCCCTGGTCATGGTGGCGGCAGTACCCGCGAGGACGGTTCCTATAAAGATCGAATCCGTCATCGTCGCGGCCTCGGCCGTGCGCCAATAGACGTTGCACGCCAGCGCGGTGCCGCCCATCACCACGTGAAAGCCGGTGCCCGTGAGGGAGCCCGATCCGCTGGTCCCGACCTTGAAAACCCAGACATCGCTCGCATTCCCGTTGAGCGTAAAGGTGACGCCGGTGCCGATCGTGGTCCCTGCTGCGGAACAATAGACACCGGGCGGGAGAATGGTGCTGGTGGTCGGGATGATGCCGTCGCACGTCGGGTTCAGGCTATTGAGCGCGCTGTATGCGATGTTGAAGTCCGTGACGACCGAATTAGCCACCGGCGTATCGATCGTACCATTAATCGTGCATGGGCCGGTGTTCGTGATAGGAGTTAAAGGTGGAACCCACGTCTGCGGTGACGATGGTCCCAGGTCCCGTATCGGTGCAGGTTACCGTCCCCGACGTCGGGATGGAATTCAGGCCCAGGACGCCATAGGTCCCCGCCGTGCCCAGTGGCGGCGCGACTGCTGCGGCCAATGCGGGCGAAGACTGGATGAACAAAAGCAGGACAGCCGACAAACAGGCTTGCGCGCAACAAGGGGCGTGGCCGGCATTGCCCAAGTCCGGTTTCGGCCACAGCTGGCGCAACGCGTTGAAGCAGTAAGGCAGCAAACTTATGAGTAGTCATGACAACATCCTGTTTTAATCATTGCTTGGTGAGCGCGTGCTCTTGAAGCACAAAACTTTTGTTAAAAATTTATTGTACTCCGTTGAAAGTATTTGTGAAGCTGTTTGTAGTTCTGTGCGCTAACGCACGGAACTGACCGGCAGAACTGATGCGCCAGCGCAGTGCTCCTGGTCAATCGAATTGGTGCCACAAGCCATAGCGCTCCAGGCAAAAAAAGCTGGTGCAGCTTGCCTGCACCAGCCTGAAATGCTGAATCCGCACGACACAACATCTTCCAGGGGTATTTGGAGACGTGTATTGAGGAGGGAACTGTGCGAATCCAAGCTCTCAATAGGTCTTACGGTTTGACCATAACTCTTGTGGGATTCGCCTTCAGTGCGTTAGCGCACAAACTGAAAAAAAAGCGTCAGAGTCGAAGTGCCAGGGTAACGGATTGTGTGCGTTAGCGCACAGATTTGTGTTGCACATGGCATGTAGTCTTGATCTGTCACAAAAAATGATGCATAAAAAAGCACTAATGGAGAGTGGCTTATGGAAAATCTGGCCAGAAGCGATAATGTGCACAATTATTATCGTCATCCGAGCCGCGAACAAGTAGCCTGCAGCCGGTGCAAATTGGGGGATCTGTGTCTGCCGCGGGGGCTGTCGGCGCAAGATGTTCAGCGATTTGAGCAGATCGTGCACCGCTCTCATCCGATCCAGCCCGGCGAACACCTGTTTCGATCCGGCGGCACATTTCGCTCCGTTGTGTCTGTGCGAACCGGTTGCTTCAAAAGCTACGTGATTGACCGCAAAGGGCAGGAACAGGTGCTGGGCTTTCATTTGCCGGGTGAAATTGTCGGCCTCGATGCGATTCATTCCCACCTGCATACAGCCAATGTGGTTGCGCTTGAAACCAGCGCAGTTTGCAACCTGGCGTTCGAATCCCTTGCAAACATGGCGAGTCACATGCCGGAATTGCAATCCGAATTGTTCCGAATCATGAGCCGGCGCATCGGTGAACTGCAGATCAATTCCGGGGACCTCAGCGCGGACGAACGCATTGCCATCTTCCTGATATCGCTCTCCGAGCGATTTGCCAGTCGCGGTCAATCCAGCCATGAATTCATGCTTGCCATGACGCGCAGGGACGTAGCAAGTTACTTACGCATGGCGACAGAAACGGTCAGCCGGGTGTTGGCGCGTTTTCAGACTGCAGGGCTGTTGCAGGTCGACCGCAAACGGGTCACTATTCTTGAACTTGAAAAACTGCGGGAACTGTCCAGTAAAGGCGCCGCATTAGAGAAAGCGGCCTGCTTTGCAGCGGCAGGATTCAAGTAGCCGTTGACGCGCCCTCAACGCGCGCAAACTCAAATTCACCACCGCCCGCAAGGCGATTATTCTCAGGAGCCCGGAATGCCGTCGCGCGTCGGAGCAGGGAAGCGAGACGCCTGATATTTCGGCGCACCAACGCACACAAGCGCTGACGGATTCCCGTGCCGGCTTCATGGTGTTTGCTGGCACAGGCCCTCATCAAGGCTATGCCTTCTGGCCTCATGCTGACATTCATCCTGGGCCTTGCTCCTGGCTTGTTGTGCTTTGTCGTTCGGATGCGAAGAGCGGCCTTGCGACCGGTTGGCGGGCGCCTTATCCTCACCTTGGCGCTCATGCTTTGCGGCAGACCGATCGTCGGTCGATTTCCCGTGCGTCTGATCCTGCCGGTACCCGGCAATCTGATATTGGCCGCATTGTCTTCGCGGGCCGGCGCATGTTTTATCGGGGACTTATCGGCGGCGGCCGGCTTGTCGTGCTCGTTTGTCCCGTTGTTGCTCTGGCGGCTGATGGTCGCCAGCTTTGCGTTGCTGCTTCTCAGTCCTTTGCCTGCCGCTGTCAGCCTCGTGCTGTCGCTGTGCCGCCTGCTTTTGCGTCACGCCCCGCTCATCGTTGGGAGCCTTGTCCTGATGGCTACCCTGCGCCGGTCCGGCATCGATCTTGTCAGCGCTGCGCACGCGCCCGGGCTCGTGCCTGGCGATGGATGAACGATCCAGCCGCTCCAGCTTGCCGGCTTTGATTTTGCGTTCTGCCTGCATGGTGCGAATATCAACCGGCTGCTGTTGCTCACCGCTGACGCGCACGATTCTCGCATGCCGGTTCTGCTTGCTCCGCACCGCTTCAACGGCTGCGGGCTCGAGCGCCCGTCCCGGCTGCTGCTGCAGGAGCTTTTCGCGCCTGGCAAAAGGAACTTCGGCGGGCGGCGGTACATTGTGCGCCACGACACGCCGTTCGGAAGCCTTGCGCCCCGGACGGGACCTGGCGTCCTTGCCGGCGCCGATCAGACTGTGTTCGCTGGGAGCGATCGGTGCGACGCGAGTGACTTCGATGTTCTGCAGCGTCTTTCGATCAATCCGCAAAGCTCCCTGTCGCACCGGCTGGGCATTCACGAATACATTGCGGGGCACCGCGGTGACGGCGCTGGCAATGTTTCTGTTGGCGTAGTTTGCCTGATGAACATTGATATCGCCGCTGGAGTAGTTGTTGTAAACATTGTTGATCGTCGTATTGTTGATGGTCGTATTGTTCACGTTCACGCGGTTAAAATACTCACGGCTGGCATGATACGAGGGCACGTAGACTTCGCGCGGTCCCAGCGGAAACCAGCCGACGGCTGAGGCACCGCCGCCCAGCGAGAGGGACAGGTTCCAACCGCTTCCGCCAACGAACGCGACCAGAGCGGGCGCATAAATAGGCCGCACGCGGCGTGGACCCGGCACCCAGCCCCAACGGTCATGCACGGACACCCAACGACCATAGTGCGAAGGCGCAAACCCCCAGGGAGCATTGTCAACCCAGGTCCAGCCCCAAGGCTCCTGCCATACCCAGTGGCCGTCACGGTAGGGCGCCCAGTCGGCGCCGACGCCTCTGGGATACCACACATGGCCGTAGCTTTGGTCCGCGCCCCAACTGCCGTACTGGTCGAGTTCGGCATAACCCACGACATCGTCATCGAGGTAGCGCAGAGATTCTGACCGGTCCAGACGGCGATCGCGATCGAGTGCATACAGATCAAAATCGTCTTCGTCGCCCAGACCGTAAATCTCGTAGTCGCGGAGGCCGACGTCGTAAAATGCCACCGCGTCACCGGCGCGCACGCGAAAGCTGGCATGCTCGCCGTAGGCCGTGCCGGCGCCCTGCCATACGGTCACGGTGGTGAGCCCGTCCTCGGGATCCACGTCGATGCGGTAGCTGCCTTTACGGTTAATACTGAACGCCAGCATGGGTGTATCCACCTCGATGGTCTGGCCGCGATACAGGCGCCGCACACGCACGTTGACCGATCCCTCGGTCAACTGTAGCTGCGCAATGTCATCGTCCAGATCCAGCAACTCGACACTGGTGTTCGAGCCCAGGCGAATGGCGGAACTGCCGACCTGGAACTCCACGCGTGAAGCCCGATCGCTCCACAGCCTGTCGCCGCTGATCAAGGGGCGGTTACGCACGATGTCGACCCATCGGTCTTCGCCTGCGGGTGAATAGCTGACATACCCCTGTGCGTCGGTCAGGTGCGCCACGCGCCCGGATGGATCGGCCCAGGCAGAATTCGCGAAGGTGGCGGCAGCCAGCAAAAACAGTAGCCCTAGCCCGTTTGTCAGTAAGTGCCGTGATTTCAACATGAACTTGTCCTTTTAATGTCCCATTTGGGTGGTCTGCCGGCGGCGCGCAGGCCAGGCCGTGGAGCCTCTGAATCTCAACAGTGCGCAATATTGCGGGCACTACCGCTTGTGTTGCCTGTCCTGATGTTTCTCATGATGTTTCGCTTTCTTGCCGTGGTGCCGCTTGTCATGTTTCTTCTGGTAAGTCGGCACGTAGACCGTGTCGTACCAGGTGTCCTGCACGAAATAGGTGCGGCGGGCGCAAGCGCCGTACTGATGACAATACCTGTCCCAATGTTCGGCCTGGTCGCGCGGAACGCGCAGGTAAATCGGTTGCTCGACATAGACCACCTTCTCGACGATGACGGGCTGCGCGTACACGAGCTGCGGTGGTGGGTAGTCGCCGATGTCAATCTGGCCGTAAAAGCCGGGTTGTCCCAGCGAGATGGAGATGCCGACATCCGCAGCGGAGATCGACGCGGCGGTAAGCATAAAAACTGAGGCGATGAGAATACGTTTCATAGCTGTTCCCTGTGTGATTCACAAGATACTGTGTGGGCAAGCATGCGACCTTGCGTATGAACGCGGGGTGAATAAGCTGAACCGGCTCGAACATCAGGGAAACCGAAGAGCTGCAGGCATTCAATCTTTTGCGCGAAGGAAGCGTAGCATGCGTTGAAATCGGTTTCCGTGCGGCAGCACACGCTAAGGCGCGACGCTTTAAAGGTGAAAGCTGTCTTAGCTTTTTTACAAGTTACTTGCTGAATTTGGCCCTAAAGCAAGTCATGGGTTTCCATGCCTTTTCGGTCTTATGCGGCTGTAGAAAGGATACGTCGAGGTGATGTGTACATCAGCACACCGGAATGATTGGATTCTATTTCTTGAGCAACACCAGGAATGGTTCCAAAACCTGGAACCTGCATGGTAGCGATAATGCCATTTTTCTCATCTGCAACGAACTTTTTCAAATTTCCGACACACTCTGTGATCCATGCGCGAAACAGGAACTGTTCATAGACTTCATACAGGTTGTCTTTAATATATTCTTTTAGAAGTTCAATTTTCTCCTCATTAAACGAACGAGCTAAAATCATACCAATATCTTTACCATTCTCCCGCGCGTCAGCAAGAAACGACTCGTAAGTATTGTCAACACCAAAGTGTTCAGTCCTTACTTTCCGGGTAAGAATTTCCGTACTCAAGATCGGCTCTTCATTCTGTCTTGACCACAATACAGGGACCAGCACTCCCTCGTACACTCGAACAACATTTGTTCTCAAGCAAGCGGCAAGGAGCCAAAGTCGTTGTGACCAACCATCAGAGTCAGTAATTTCATAATGACATTCGGTCTCTGATTGGAAATACTGGGATCTATACATCAAACTATGCTGTAAGGTCGAGTTCATTGGTGTTTTTCACAGTGCGGGAACTTGTTGAGAAAGCCAACGGTGGACGGCTCGGAACACTCAGCGTACCGAAAGACTATTGGTGACTCTTTGCGCGCCTTTGACTCCGTTTGCAACGGTAATGGCTGCATCACGTTCTGCGTCTTCATAAACACCCTCAAGGACCGTGGATCGATTCCTGACTAAAAATATTCCTATCCAGGCAGCCAGTCTGTGCGCTAGCAGACAAATTGGACTCTAGCGAAAAAAAAGGGATCAAAGGGGTCAGATCAACTTGATCGTTCCCGGAATCGTTGTGATTTTCTATCGCCACCTCGTGGCAATGGCCCACAAACCACACCAGTCTGCTTTTCAATCTGCTTGATGAAGCGTCTATCTCCCAGTGCCCAGTTACGGTTTATGGCATTCCGGATTTGATTTAGGGTGAATTCAGGAATATGGCTTTTAAACAGGGCTCTATAAGCCGCCATCCTTTCTTTAGCCGTTTGGCCCAGGGACAGGTAGCACTCATGGGGAGTAAGTAAACGAATCTTTTTTCCCAAGGCATTGGCCTTGTAGCTGGACCAGGGATAGTTGGCCGGATGGTCGACCATTGAGGCTCGCACAGGATTCAGTTCAATATATCGACTCACCACCAGAAAATAGCGTTCGCTGTCGATCAGCGTTGATTTGAAGCGACCTTCCCACAAAGTTCCGGTTCGATGATAAGTCTGGTTGATGTAACGAACATAGTACCGTCCAACGGATTGCATCAATTTGCTAATACCTGACTCGATTTCAGGCGTCATCAGAAGATGCACGTGGTTGGTCATCAGCACGAAGCTGTGAATGCTTACGTTATGCTGAATGCCATATTCATGGAGCTTGTCCAGATAAACCGTGTAGTCCTGGTCTGTGAAAAAACAGGCCTGACGATTGTTGCCGCGTTGAATGACGTGTTGAGGAACCCCTTTCAAGTTAACTCGAGGTTTTCTGGCCATATGGGCTTCCCTTTTCCCGGGACAGTATTTTGATTAGTCGGTGAAACTGAACTCTCTGAATCAAGCTGTTCTGACCCCTTTGATCCACAAAGCGGAGCCAAGCTAAACCCGCCAGTCGAGCATGAAGAGGCAAAGTTCATTCGACGCCGATGACCTTCAGAAGTTGAAGCTTACACCGGCACTGATCGTACGTTTCGCGCCGTACAGACGCGTCCCGACCGGAATGTCTGATCCCATCGCGCGGTTGATGCCGGCCAGGTGATCCTGGTAGGTCCGGTTTAGCAGGTTATCGATCCGGGCCTCCAGGCGCCATGAATGGGCCGCATTCCAGGCAAAAGCGACATTGACGAGTTCGTATGCGGGCGTTGCTTGTTCGTTGTTATAGAACGAGACCTTGTCCTGCCGGGCATAGACGACGACTTCCGGTTTGATCGACCAGTCATCGGCAGCGTAGGTCAGGCCGATGCTGCCGTTGAGCGGCGCCAAGCGGTAGAGGTTGTCGCTGATGTCCGTGCGCCGGCCACGGCTGTAACTCACGGTGCCGTCGAGAAACCAATCGTTGTTCAGCGTCATTTTCCAGGCAATGTCCGCGCCCCAGATCTCGGCATCGACATTGGCGAACTGAAGCGCTCCGGCACCGGTCATCATCGTCGAGACCATGTTCGCCAGCATGTTGTTCGACGGAATGCCCTGAATGTAGTTGTCAATTTTGCGGAAATACACTTGTGGCGAAATGCTGAACCGGCCGACGTCGGAAGTCACGCCAACGACGATTTCGCCAGAGCGCTCCTTTCTTAAGTCGAGATCGCCCATGTAGGTTCTGCCATCCGCCAGCCCGCCGGTAGATTCCAGAGGCAACCAGAGGTAAAGCTCCTGGTACGAAGGCGCACGCGTCTTGGAACCCAGTTCCAGGATCCATTGTGTTTGTTCCGATTGCCTATAGTGATATTTCAAGACGGCATCGATCGAGCCCCAGTCCAGGCTGCGATCAGCGGCGTTGAAGGCATCGGCAAGCATGCCGGCATTCGTTGCCATCGGCTGCGGCATACCCATTGCGCCTACCGTGCCCGCATCGGTCTTCACAACCTTGTAACGAACGCCGACTTCGAAGCTTGATGGGCCCTTCTCCCGCTGCCACTCGGCGAACAGGCCGTACACATCCCGATCGATGTCGTTAAAGTTTTCGACGCGGAACATCGCCATGTTGGGATTCGTGATCACGGCATCGTGATTTGCCAGTATGCCGTCAATGCCGACGTGCAGGTCCGAGTTGCTCAGGTCGACCCGGCCCCCCAGCTCATACTGGATTCCGGAACCATGCGCCAGATTCTGCCGGAATTGCATGGGTGCCGGGGCGCCACGTAGCGAAAAATTGTCCATCAGATGGTCGACGCTATTCCATGCGAACCGGCCCTCGATGTTCAACGTCGCGGAAACATGGGTACCGAATTGCAGCCCGGCCATATCCGTCTTGATGTAACGGATGTCCATGGGCAACGCGGGTGTGCCGGCGTCGGTGGTATCCAGACGGCCGGCGAACAATAAAAGGTTTTTGTCACCATCATTATATGCATAGCTAAGATCATAGCGATCACGGTTTAGGCCTGATGGCCTGATTCGACCTGCCGGTGTGCCGATATCGTTGCCGTCGTCCACTTCGGCAAGGAGCGAAAAACGGTGCCGATGGTCTGCCAGGGTCAGTCGCGCCGCAGTCGTACTCACATCGCTATTGCCGGAGTAGCGCGTGCCGACTGTCCCTGTTATGTCGAACCCCGCGTCACTGAACTGTCCGCGCGCCAGTTTCGCGTTCATGTAGCCACCGATGGATTCCGGTGACCTGGAAACACTGGCAATGCCGCGCTCAACCACGAGTTCCCCGGTGATCATCGGTGACACGTATGACAACGGTGTGTCCATCGCGTTGGGGCCGCCAGAGACCATGCTGAGCTGGTCGATATCAACCGTCACACGATCGCCAAACATGCCGCGATACTGGGCGATGCCGGTGATTGTCCCGTTGGCATTCACATTGGCACCCGGTATGTCTTTCAGTACAGTCGCGGAGTCGACCAGCATCTCGCGGTCGACCGCGATTCGGGTGGCCGAGGTTTTTACGGACCGTCCAAGGACGACGATTTCTTCAGCCCCGTTGTTATTGCTGTTTTGTTCCTGTCCCGGACTGACAGCGGGAAACAGGATCAACGCGGCAAATGCCGCTCTCTGCCAGGTTTTCATCTGAGGTACTCCCGAAAAGATTGTGGAACCGCCCGGGGAATCCCCCGTGCGATCGCTTTCGTTCTTATACCGATCTTATGCCGGGCTTTTCAGGCGGGCGGGCCGCGCGATAGATAAACAGCGCTGAAAACAGCAGTAAATGTGTATTCGGGGACCGCTGCGAAGGCGCGTGTCGGCGGCGTAACTTCAAACTGCGTGTGATGGCCGGCAGCAAAGGCAGACAACAGCATTTGACCGAGCGGGCAATGACTGCCGTTCTTCCCGTTATCCGCATGATGATGCGGGCCATGTTCGCCGGCCAGCAGCCGCATAAATCCGGCCGGAAGACTCTCCGGACAAAGCTCGAAAAGCAGGCCCTCGCCGCCTGCGGCCGGCATATAGCCTGCCGGAATAGCGGCGCGCAGCAGCAGTGCCACGCCAAGCAGCAGACAGCTCTGTCGTTGAATTTGTCGCATTCGCTTCATTGGCAGCGTATGAAGGGGACGGGGCACATTATAAAGGGGACCACATTATAAAGGGGACGGGGCACTCCATCACCTTACTCAGGTGAACGTGAAATCTGGGGCACGTCATCCGGGTGGCTAAGTTACTCGGCTTGTCCACTAATACCCTCGACCTGGAAATGGCCTCACGCTGGAATCGGTTGCATCATAAACGCACACCAGATGCTGACTTGGAGTAATCTCCCAAGGCCATCCGCTTTGCGCACACAATAACGCCTCCGGAATTCCCGGCGTGATTCACTCGTTGGGAGAATTGTGGGTGTCCTCTGCTTGCCGCTCTGCCTGCCAATTGAGGTCGCCATGGCACAAGCTTCGAACTTTTCGCGCTTAACCGATTGAAACCGCTAATTGAGAGCAATGCGTGCCGGGTCATGGTGCCGGTTAAACATGGAGGGCGATATGAACCGAGGAGTGGTCTGTAATGCCGGCGGCAATTTTTTCGGCAAGAAAATGTTAACCGCGCTGTCGGTTGCCGCCACGTTAGTGCTGTTTAGCAGCGGCGTGTGGGCCAAGGCGTGCACCGATACCAAGAATAGCGGCATGGTATTCGGTAAGTGGAACCCGAGTGCCATGACAACCGTGAAGAACGCCATGGCTTCGACTACCATCATGGTCGAGATCTCCCGTGGCGGAAGTGAGAAGCAAAAAAAGTATCTCAAACCTAACGAAGAGACCAATTACACGGCCAGTCTAGGCGGGCAGACCAACAACGCCACGATTCGCGTTCAGATCTATCCAGAAGGCAGTTTAATCGCGCCGGAATGCAAATACATCGTCGAGGAATCGAAGGGCGGCAGCTACTTCGATTGGAGACTCCCGGATGGTGCAACGTCCGTATGCCCCAATCCCGGCGACACTTCGATTGACTGCCAGCTCGACTTCCACAAGCAAAAGTACCGCTGGCACACCGTGTTTACCGTTGGCGATCCGTGATGAACGGTTCGCGCCGGGATCTGTTGATGTCGGGTGCCGGCATCAGCGGACAAGTTGCTTACACGGCCGAGAGGGGCGCGAGTGGGTTTCATGGCAGCTTTCCCGGCTGCTTCCCACTTTAACTCCTGAAGCAAAAATTTCCAGCAACCCCTTGGAGGTATCCGAGCAAGCACACACGAATTGCGATGTTATTCAAGATGGAAGGTACCCAGGGATGCCACTTCCGTCTGCCCGAGCGTGACGACACTCGACATCGCCTGCGAGAAGACCTGGCACAAGGACAAGAACCAGTTCCACACCGTTCTCACGGTCAGAGACCAATAGCCGCCGGGAGGAAAATGCAATGCAAAGTCTGATCCACGTCACCGTTACATCGATGTTCCTGCTCTGCAGCGGTTCTGCCGTCGCCGTGTGCAACATCACCGACCTGCCTTGCTGGGGCGACGACACCAAATGCAATATCAAATTTCGCAACCTGTCTGGCCTGGCAGAGGGATCGGGCGGTGGCACGCCCTGGAACCAAACGACGCTGGCAGCAACCATCCGGGTCACCGCCAATCTTCCCAATAGCAAGAACGGGGATGACAAACAGGTTGGCAACGGCCTCCAAATCCTGGCAGGCCAATCGAAAACCATCAATCTCGACAAGCATCAGGGCTTCGACCACATCCAGGGCCGCATTATGGACGGATCGAGCTGGACGGGCTTCGTCATGAAGTGCGCCGCGGTGCGCGAAGTACTCAAAGGCAAGGGCAACTGCAAGATGTTTCGCACCACCGATGGCAAATACGACCCAGCCTTCAACTGCAATGGCGGCAGTGTGGTTGGTTCAGGCGACCACGACTCAGGTCCGGTCTGGTACTTGGATGACAAAGAACAATAGCCGGTAGCGCCATGGCAGGTTTTGCCGCCGCTTCGCGCTTCCATAAGTAATGACCATTGCTAAGCGCAGGAGACTTAGCCATGAAGCTCAATACCGCAAAAACCAACGCAGTGCAGATATGCATCGCGCTGATCTTCGGATTCTCAGCCGGGTTGTCCACTACCGTGCTTGCTGACGGCAGCAAGCCGGTACGTTATCTCTCCTACGAGAATTGCGGTGCTTACACGGTCAAGAATGTCAAACTCCACTGGAAATCGAACGGAGAGACCAAGAGTATTTCCGTGGCCGCAAACCTCGAGGGGTACTACAAAACCTGGGATCCCAAGCGTAACGGAACCTGCGTTGATCTGAAAAATGAAAGTTACGCCATTCCGGCAGGGGCCGAAGTATGGCTGTCATACAATATCGAGGCGGGTGATTCCAAGAATTGCCGCAAAGATACTCAGCTCATTTTCGACGATTCAAGCAAGAAGCGTGAGTTCCAGTTTTCCAAAGGCGAAACGCTCACCAACAATCGCTGCCGGAACCGGGTTTACGTCCCCATCGAAAAGCCCAGCGAATGTACCGCAATCTATGAAGCAAAGTGCTGATCAGGATGAATTCACTGGCAAGGACGCTCTATGGTGCACTTTATGCAACAACCTGGATGCTGCTCGTGTCGACAGCATGGGAGCAGAATGCCCAAGCTGCGAGCGAAGATACGTCGCGCGCCTATCTCCTGGACTCATACTGGCCGGTTCCGACAGCAGACAGCTGGCGTTCGAGTTCGGTGATCACGGGTGGATTACCCTCCCATGTTAAAAGTAAAGACTTACGCACCCGCAGCATAGAAGTAGGACCGGTTCCCTTCCTCAGCCTGATCGCCGGCGAGGATTTGTTTGTTTTGGGCGGTAGCCCATTCTTGCTTCCTCTATTCACCGCTGCACAGGCCAACGCCCTGCCCGCTGATCTTCCTGACTTGCAGGATTCGACGCCGGCGGAACTGCTCGAACTTCTGCTGAACAGTGGCCAGATCCGAACGGCAAGACCCTACGTTGCCAGGATCAACCTCAAAACCATGCGAGTCAAAGTTCTGTATCTGCCAATGGGCGCGGCGTTGAACTATCCCGGCGGGATCGTCGCCCACGAAAACGGATACATCTACGCGGTTGCGACCGCAATGTTGTACGAGATCGATCCTTCCACGATGATCATTACGGATTCGATCAACCTGCCGTCCTTGAACCCGGATTCAGGCTCTCCCATCGACACGACCGTCTACAACACGCTGCAGGTATCTCCCAGAAACGGGGACCTTCTGCTCAAGACCGGCGCTTTCGGGAGCGGGGACGGCATGCTGGTTCGTGTCGATATCAACAGCTTCAAGGTCGTCGCTCAAACCAGGACATTACTTGGAACGGCTCGCTCCACTGTCGTGTTGCAGGACGGAACTGAATACGTATACCTGCCAGGACAAACCGAAACGCTACGGTTCCTGGCGAATGACACTTCTTTCGATCCGGACCCCTCCGAATGGTCAAAAACCTATCGCATGAACGGCGACGGATCGACGCCGGGCGTTGGCATGATGTACCTCGGGAACGCGGACACCGTCATTTTTCCCAACAACAATACTGTCCGCATCGGCGTAGAGCAGCCTTTGTTGCTGGGATTTCAATCAACGATTGACGATCAGGCGCTCCCGCGCAGGGTCAATGCGACCGGTACCTCTGCTCCCGGCGGAAGCTTCACAATGCTGGCGGGCAATCCCACAGCGGGCGGTATCGTCGTCGCTCAGGACGCCGTCAACGGGCGCCTGGCAGGATGGCGCATTGGCGATCAAGGAGCCTACGAACTACTTTGGACAACCAACCGATTTCGCGCGTCCATCGGCGCGGCGGTGGTCATAGATTCCAACCGCCTGTACATCGACCATCGAGTTTGCGCAAACCAGGAAGAGCAAATGGACTGCAAGCTTTACTTGGTAATACTCAATTTGAAGACCGGCAGACGTGTTGCTCAGGTAAGAGTAGCCGGAACGGAACCAAGTCTCAGCCACATCGTTATCGGCCGAAATGCGGTGTACTACGTCGCCTCCGAGGCGCGAAGCGGGAACGGATATGTGACGAGAATTACCACTAAACGTTCGGCTCACGCAAATTGATGAAGCGCCAAAGAAGATCAAAGGGGTCAGATCAACTTGATCGTTCCCGGAATCGTTGTGATTTTCTATCGCCACCTCGTGGCAATGGCCCACAAACCACACCAGTCTGTTTTTCAATCTGCTTGATGAAGCGTCTATCTCCCAGTGCCCAGTTACGGTTTATGGCATTCCGGATTTGATTTAGGGTGAATTCAGGAATATGGCTTTTAAACAGGGCTCTATAAGCCGCCATCCTTTCTTTAGCCGTTTGGCCCAGGGACAGGTAGCACTCATGGGGCGTAAGTAAACGAATCTTCTTTCCCAAGGCATTGGCCTTGAAGCTGGACCAGGGGTAGTTGGCCGGATGGTCGACCATTGAGGCTCGCACAGGATTCAGTTCAATGTATCGACTCACCACCAGAAAATAGCGTTCGCTGTCGATCAGCGTTGATTTGAAGCGACCTTCCCACAAAGTCCCGGTTCGATGATAAGTCTGGTTGATGTAACGAACATAGTACCGTCCAACGGATTGCATCAATTTGCTAATACCTGACTCGATTTCAGGTGTCATCAGAAGATGCACGTGGTTGGTCATCAGCACGAAGCTGTGAATGCTTACGTTATGCTGAATGCCATATTCACGGAGCTTGTCCAGATAAACCGTGTAATCCTGGTCTGTGAAAAAACAGGCCTGACGATTGTTGCCGCGTTGAATGACGTGTTGAGGAACCCCTTTCAAGTTAACTCGAGGTTTTCTGGCCATATGGGCTTCCCTTTCCCGGACAAAATTTTGATTAGTCGGTGAAACTGAACTCTTTTGATCAAGTTGTTCTGACCCCTTTGATCTTTTTTTGATTTCGGTGAAACTGAACTCTCTGAATCAAGCTGTTCTGACCCCTTTGATCCCAAGACAAATCTCAGAGGTTAGCGCGCATCGCTCCGCAGTTACGATACGAAATCGCTTCCGCCACATGGGCTGTGCCAATGTCTGTCTCGGCTTCAAGATCAGCCAGCGTGCGTGCCACCTTCATAATCCGCAGGCAGGCGCGCGGTGACAGCGCATGCTGCTTGCTGGCTTCGGCCAGCAGCTTGCGGTCCGATGCGCTGAGCTTGCAGAACAGCCTTGAGCGCGGAAGATCCCAGCTGTGCATTGGTGCAGCCGGATCGTTGTTCCTGGATCGCTCGCGCCGCCATCACGCGATCCCTGACTTGCTCGCTGGACTCTGGTGCCGGCCCATCGTGCTCAAGCAGGAACGCCTTGGGGCGGCTGACTTCCACGTGCAGATCGATCCGATCCAGCAGCGGCCAGGAAACCCGGCTGCGGTAGCGGCTGACCTGATCCGCGGTGCAGTCGCACAGGCCGCTGGCGTCGCCCAGTTGGCCGCAGGGGCAGGGGTTCATTGCCGCGACCAGTTGAAAACGTGCCGGATAGGTTTCCCGGCGCAGCGCGCGGCTGATCACGATTTGCCCGGATTCGAGGGGTTCCCGCAGCACTTCCAGCACGTGGCGGTTGAATTCCGGCAGTTCATCGAGGAACAGCACACCGTTGTGCGCGAGTGATATTTCCCCGGGTTTGGGGCGCGAGCCACCCCCGACCAGCGCGATTGCGCTGGCGGTATGGTGCGGGGCGCGAAAGGGGCGAATACGCCAACGCCGCAGATCGAGGCCGTACTGGCTGACAGAAGCGATGGCGGCGACTTCCAGCGCCTCGCTTTCCTTCATCGGCGGCAGGATGCCCGGCAAGCGCGAAGCCAACATCGTCTTGCCGGTGCCGGGGCTGCCGGTGAACAGGATGTTGTGTCCGCCGGCGGCGGCCACTTCCAGGGCCCGGCGCGCCCGATGCTGTCCGATGACATCCGCCAGGTCCGGCGTGCTGCTATCGACTTCGTCAACTTCGCGGTAAACCTCCGGCAGGCTCGACCGTCCCGCCATCCAGGCCACCACGTCCAGCAGGCTGTTTGCCTGCAAAGTATCGCTTGCCATCTGCCAGGGCAGCTTCTGCGCCATTGCCATAGGGAACGACCAGGCCACGCCCGGATCTGCTGGCCTCGATGGCCACCGGCAGGACGCCACGAACCGGTTTCAGTTCCCCGCTGAGGGAAAGTTCGCCGATGAATTCGTACTCGTGCAATAGCGTGATTGGGAACCTGCTTTTTCGCGGCCAGGATTCCGAGCGCGATCGGCAGGTCGAATCGGCTGCCTTCCTTGGGCAGGTCGGCGGGCGCCAGCGAAATCGTGACTTGGCCCTTGGGAAACTCAAAACCGGCGTTCAGCAAGGCCGCTTTGACGCGGTCGCGGGCTTCCCGCACGGCGGTTTCCGGCAAACCAACGATGGACATGCCGGGAAGACCCGCCGCTGAGGTGAATTTCAACCACGACTTCAGGGGCTTCCACGCCAACGCAGGCCCGGGTAAAAACCTGCGCCAGGCTCATCGCCTCCCTCCTTTAGCCGCTGGTATGTGTCGCTTACAGGTGCAAGGAGTCTGGCTGCTTTCAATTCAAAGACCAGTAGCGGAAAGTTCGGTGAACGGCTGTAGGAAAATGCCTGGCAGAAAGCCGGGTCAGCTCTTTTTCGAGGGCTTCGATCTGCTGCTGCAGCCGATCCAGTTTTTCCCGCGTGCGGGCCAGCACCGCGGACTGGGCGTCGAATTCTTCACGGGTGACGAGGTTCATGCGCTCGAAGGCGCGGGTCAGCACCAGGCGAAACTGTTCGTCGGTTTCTTCTTTCAGCCGAGCCAGCCCTGGTGGCAGGGCATCGGTGAGTTTGCGACTCAGCTCATCGATCAGCTTCATATCTATCATGTATCCTCCGGCCCATCGACTACGTCTGGCAACTCCGCACTGCTTGCAGCAATATTATGCGCGCTTTAAAGTCGCCTGATCCACCCAATGCAGGAATATGTTCAATGAAAATGATCATCGCCATCATCAAGCCCTTCAAGCTGGACGACGTTCGTGACGCCATCGCCGAGGCCGGCATACAGGGCATGACGGTCACCGAAGTGCGCGGATTCGGGCGCCAGAAGGGCCATACCGAATTGTATCGGGGAGCGGAATACGTCGTCGATTTCCTGCCCAAGCTGAAACTCGAAATTGCGGTTCCTGACGAACGCGTGGATGCCGTGGTCGAAGCCATTGCCGATGCTGCGGCCTCCGGGCGGATCGGTGATGGCAAAATCTTTGTTCACCAACTGGAGCGCGTCGTGCGTATCCGCACCGGCGAGGAAGGCAACGAAGCGCTTTAACGCGAATTTGATACCGGTTGACGCGTATTGAGCGAGGGCGCGCAATACGGTCGGATTTTTGAAGTCATATCGGGAGATGTTGCATGAACGAACTGCGAACCGGCGTTATCGGACTCGGTGCCATGGGCGCACCGATGGCTCGCCATCTGGCAAGGAGAGGCTTTTTGCAAGGTGTCTGGAACCGAACGGAAAGCAAGGCTGAGCAACTGGCGGCTGAATTGGGTACATGGCATGCGGACAGCCCGGCTGAGCTTGCTGCGCGGTGTGACGTGCTGCTCACCTGTGTCTCGGCCGATCCGGATTTGGAGGCGGTGGTGGCGCAGTGCCTGTCCGGTCTGCGGACAGGTTCGGTGTTGGTGGACACATCGACGGTCAGTCCCACAAACACCGTGGCATTGGCCGAAGAGTTGGCAAAAGTTGGAGTTGCCTATGCCGACGCACCCGTTTCGGGCGGCGTGGAAGGGGCCAATAACGGAAAGCTGGTGGCCATGGTTGGAGCAGATTTAGCCACTTTCTCGCGTATTCGACCAGTGGTGGAGTCGTTTTGCGCCTCGGTAACGCACATGGGCCCCGTTGGCAGCGGCCAGGCAACGAAAGCGGTCAACCAGGTGATCGTCAGCGGTGTGGCCGAGGCGGTAAGCGAGGCATTGGCGCTGGCGGAGAAACTAAATCTGCCCCGGGAGCGTCTATTGTCAGTATTGAGTTCGGGTGCGGCGGATGGATGGTTCCTGCGCCATCGCGGCCTGTCCATGCTGGAAGGCCGCTTCGACAAGGGCTTCAAGCAATCCCTGTTGCTCAAGGATTTGCGGATCGTCCACGATTTGGCACGGGAATTGGATATATCCATGCCAGGGGTGGAAGCGGCCATTCGGGACTATGCCGACCTGGTGGCTTGCGGCGAAGGGGACAATGATATTTCGGGTTTGATCAGACACAAGAGAGCCAACAAAGGCCATTAGACAAAAATAGAAGCGGTATGAGCGAACAGCACACATTCCTGTCGGCCACTGTGGCAGAACTGACCCGGCGCAGGGTTCCCCGCGCCGTCGGTGCTTACGCCGTCGGCGTATTTGCGCTGCTGCAGTTGATGGATGCAGCGGTCGAGCCCTTGCGTCTGCCGGATTGGCTGCCCACGCTGATTGTAATCGTGCTGATCCTCGGTTTTCCGCTGGTCTTTCTGTTGGCCTGGCAGTTCGACATCACCCCGGGCGGGATACGTCGAGCGACATCCACAGGCGAGCTCAACCGCCTGCAACGAGCGCTTCTGTTCGGTATCAGCTTGCTGGCCATGTTTGGGCTGGGCTATGTATTTTACGTTTATTACTCGGGGGTGTTCGAGACGCCGGCAAAGGTCGCCACGGAACAGCGCCAGTTCACTGCGCCGGAGAACTCCATCGCTGTGCTGCCGTTTACCGACCTTTCGGCAGCAGGCGATCAGGCGTATTTTTCCGATGGCGTTGCCGAGGAAATACTCAACCTGCTGGCGCAGGTGGATGGCCTGCATGTTGCGGCCAGGACTTCCTCCTTTGCCTTTCGCACCCCGCAAAAAGACATTCGTGAAATCGGCCGCTTGTTGAATGTGCGCACTGTGCTCGAAGGCAGCATCCGGTCGGCAGGAAACCGGATCAGGCTGACAGCTCAGCTAATCAATGTCGAAGACGGCTTTCACATCTGGTCGCAGACCTACGACCGGGAGCTGGACGACCTCTTTAACATTCAGGACGAAGTCGCCAGCAACATTGCGCAGGCGCTGATCGAATCCTTCGCCGGCCTGAAGCACAAGACGGCCGGCCAAACAGAAAACATTGCGGCGGCCAATGCCTATCGCACGGGACGCCTGCACTGGTGGCGCAGAACACCGGCGGAACTGGAACGTGCCCTGGGCTTTTTCGCCGAGGCCCTGGAACATGATGCCGGTTTTGCTCCGGCGTATGCAGCGATGGCGGACTCCTGGATGCTGCTGTCTTTGTACGGCAATATCACCCCGCAACAGGCTGCCGAAAAAGCCCAGCCGATGATTGACAAGGCACTGGCGATCGATCCGGAGTCTGCCGAAGCGTTTGCCGCGCTGGGTCTGACGCGTTGGCAGATCGGACAAAAAGATTCTGCTGAATCCGCGCTGCGCCGGGCGATGGAATTGAACGAAGATTACATTCCGGCGCAGTTGTGGCTGGCCGGAGTGCTTGGCGAACTGGGCCGTTATCCCGAAGAACACCGCATCCTGGAACATGCCATGAGCCTGGATCCGCTGAACGAACTGCTGGTGATCAACTATGCCGAAAACCAGCGCATCAGAGGAGCGTTTTCCGAAGCTCGTCAATTGCTGCGCCAGCTGATTGATGTGCGGCCGGATTCCACCATGTTATTGCGTTCACTGGCTGCTCAGGACCTGGCGCAGGGCGAGTTGGTCGATGGCTGGAAGCTGGCGCATCGTGCCTGGCTTCTGGAACCCGAAAATCCGGCAGATATCGAGGCGTTGGCCAAGACCTGGATGTTGCTGGGAGATCTGGACGAGAGCGAAAAGTTGCTGCTTGCGGGACTGGATAAGGCAGGTAAGAATTCCGGCCTGCTAAACGCCTATTGGCTCAACCTCCTGGTGGCAGGCCGATTCGAGGAAGCCGAGCGCTTGGTGCGCGAAATGATGGCGGGTGCCGGCGAGGACATCCCTGGTTCATTACGCCATATGTTCAATCTGCAGCTCGGTATGATCGCGCTGGCCAAAGACAATCTGCCGCTCGCGGCGCAGTTCCTGAACACCGCGTTCAATGAAGAGGAGGACCAGAGTTACGATACCACTGAAATCCTGACCTTGACGCTGGCCTCGCTGGTGTCGAAAAAACTGGGGCAGGACGAGGCCGCCGCCAGTCAACTGGCTAGCGCGGAGCGGAAAATCACCAGGGCGCGGCTGAATGGCGTCGACGACCCGGAAATTTATTATTCCGAAGCCACCATCCTGGCGATGAAAAACGAGGTGCCGGCGGCATTGCAAAAACTGCAGCAGGCTTATGACCATGGATTTCGTGAATTCTGGCTGCTGACGCTGGATTGGCGCCTGGATTCGATCCGTGACGCGGAAAAGTTCACGGACCTGCATGCACGCATGCGCCAGGACATCGACCATGCGCTGGCGGAAATCCGCTCGGAGCAACTGGCCGCAGGTTGAGCTGCGGCGCACAAGCGTGTCTCGCTTCCCTGCTCCCACGTGCGACGGCATTCCGGGGGCACTTTTTTGCCTTCGGCAAAGTCGCTCCCCCTCCATTGCCTGCACTTACGGCGGAAGGCGGCTCCTCAGCTCGCCGTTACACTCCTGCAAAGCGGGTCGAATCGCCGATCCAGCGATTCACCAGCTTGTTTACGAGGTCGGGTTTTGTCTGCAGGATGCGCGCGGCGACGGGGGGTATGCGTTGCAGCAGGGCCTGGTCCCGGGCCAGATCGGCCACGCGAAACTGCAGCATGCCGGTCTGGCGCGTACCCAGCACTTCGCCGGGGCCGCGCAACTCGAGATCCTTTTCCGCGATTTTGAATCCGTCGGTGGTCTGCCGCATGATGCCGAGGCGCTCTTTCGCCAGTGGGCCGGCAGCGGGATCAAACAGCAAAACGCAGGCGGCCTGCTGATTGCCGCGCCCTACGCGTCCCCGCAGTTGGTGCAACTGCGCCAGCCCCAGCCTTTCTGCGTTCTCGATGATCATCAGCGATGCATTGGCGACGTCCACGCCCACTTCGATGACAGTGGTGGCGACCAGCAAGTCGATGTGGCCGGCGCTGAATGCTTGCATGACGACTTGCTTATCGGCCGCTTTGAGCCGGCCATGAACCAGACCGACACGCACATGCCTGAGACCGCCCTTCAGTTCGCTTGCAACGTCCTCGGCGGCTTGCGCCTGGATCGCATCGGATTCTTCGATCAGAGTGCATACCCAATATGCTTGCTGACCTTCGGCGCATGCTTTGGCCACCCGGTCGATAACCTCCGTGCGTCGCGCATTGGAAATCGCCACGGTGGTTACGGGCTTGCGCCCCGGAGGTAATTCGTCGATGACGGAAGTTTCCAGGCCCGCGTACGCAGTCATTGCCAGGGTGCGCGGTATCGGGGTGGCAGTCATGATCAACTGGTGCGCGTGAAAAGCGGTGTCTCCAGCTTTGTCCAGCAGGGCGAGCCTTTGATGGACGCCGAAACGGTGCTGTTCATCAACGATGGCCAGACCGAGGTTGTGAAAATTGACACCCTCCTGCATCACCGCATGGGTCCCGATGATGAGCGGGCTGCCTGCGGCAATGGCCTCCAGCGCCGCGCTGCGGGCCTTGCCCTTGATTTTGCTGCTCAACCACACCGGCTTGATGCCCAGCGGCTCGAACCATGACTGGAAACTGCGCAAGTGTTGTTCGGCCAGTAATTCCGTCGGCGCCATGATCGCGGTTTGATATTGATTACCGATGACACGCAGCGCCGCCATGGCCGCAACCACGGTTTTGCCGGAGCCGACATCGCCTTGCAGCAGTCTTTGCATCGGATGCGTCAAGGCCAGGTCCGACTGGATTTCAGCTATGACCTTTTTCTGTGCCGCCGTCAATCGAAATGGCAGCGTCGCCAGAAAGCGGGCCTCCATCGCGGATGCCTGACGCAGCGATGGCGCCTGCAGCCGGCGTTGCTGCTGATGCAACTGTTGCATACTTAGGTTGTGTGCCAGCAATTCTTCCAGCGCCAGCCGCTTCTGACACGGGTGACGGCGTTCAATCAGTGCGCTTACGTCCGCGCCCACCGGCGGTCTATGTATGTATTGCAGCGCGTGGGCCAATGGTGGCAGGTTCAGGTTTTGTAACAAATCCGCCGGCAATAACTCTTCGAGTGCAAGCGCTCCGGAGTCGAGCAGGGACAAAGCCTGCCCGGTCAACTTGATCCATGTGTATTGGCCCAGGCCCTGGGTGGATGGATAAACCGGGGTGAGACGGTCGGAAACCGGGCTGTCTTCATCCGCCGCAATGCGTTGATAGCTGGGATGAACCATTTCCATGCCCTTGAAACCGGAGCGGGCTTCGCCGTAACAACGCAAGCGCGTTCCCCGGCGCAGTTGCTGCTGCTGGGAATGGCGGAAATGGAAAAAACGCAGCGTAATGAGACCGCTCCCATCGCCCACCACCACCGCCAACGTGGGGCGGCGGCCGCGGATGATGCCCGCATGCTCCACCGTGCCCTCGATCAGGGCTTGCGAGCCCGGATAAAGGCTGCCGATGGGTACAATTTGGGTGCGGTCCTCATAGCGAAAAGGCAGGTGGAACAGCAGGTCTGAAATGGTGTTGATGCCAAGCTGCTGCAATGCATCTAGCAGTTTGGGACCCACGCCTCGCAGGTGACCGAGGCTGGCGGTGGACCCTTGCGCCAGCTCAGCCATGCCGCATTACGATCCTGGATTCACAATCCCAAAATGGCATCCATTTCCACCAGGGCGCCTTTTGGCAGTGAAGCCACTCCGACCGCGGCCCGGGCGGGATAGGGTTCGGATAAATATTCGGCCATGATGGAATTGACGTTGGGGAAGTGGGCCATATCCGTCAGAAAAACGGTCAATTTGAGGATATCGTCGAGGTTGGCCCCGGCCGCCTTGCACACTGCTGACAGGTTTTTGAACACCTGGTGGATCTGGGCCTCCACACCGCCCTCGACCAGCGTCATTTTTTGTGGTTCCAGACCAATCTGGCCGGAAAGGAAGACGGTGTCGCCGTGACGTGTTGCCTGCGAATAAGTACCAATCGCCGCGGGTGCGGTTGAAGTCTTGATAATCTGTTTGCTCATGATCTGTTTCCTGCAGTTTGATTCATAGACGGGTGACCCTGATGATCTTGCTGTTACGCCGCAAGCGGCGGAATACGCGGGCCATGTGATCGCGGTCTTCGACACTGAGACTGAATTGTAAGGTGGAGGTCTCCGGGTTGGACTCGGTGATGGATATTTTTTCAATGTTGCTGCCGGCTTCGGCAATGCTGCTCGATATGTTGGCAAGCACGCCGGGAAGATTGATTGCCGCGATTTTAACGGCGACCGGGAACATGCCCTGTGTGATCGGGGCCCAGGTCACGTCGATGCAGCGATCGGGGTGCTTGCGGAATTCGCGCATGTTCGCGCAGGTCAGGCGGTGAACAACAACGCCCTTATCGGCTGAAACATAGGCCATGATGCGGTCACCGGGAACCGGCAGGCAGCAGGCGCCGAAACTGACTGCACTGCCTTCGGAACCGGCAATGGTCAGTGCTTCCTCGACGCCATCCTGGTTGGCCAGCAATTTTGCTTCTGGCGCCAGTTTTGCCGCCACGACCGCGGTCAGGGTAGTGCCGAGCGCCAGATCGCGGAACAGGTCCTCCTGCTTCGCCAAGTGGTTGTCCTTGAGAAAACTGTCCCAGCGCTCCTGGCTAATGGCATCCAGCGAACTGCCCCGTGAGTTCAGGGCCTTTTCCAGCAGTCGCAATCCCAGCGCAACCGAATCCTGATGTTGCAGGCTTTTCAGGTAAGTGCGAATTGAAGTCCGGGCCCGTGCGGTCGACACAAACTCAAGCCATTCCGGTTTGGGATGGGCCGCGGGATTGGTAATGATCGTTACGGTTTGTCCGTTGGCGAGACGGGTCGACAGCGGTACCTCGACCTTGTCCACCAGTGCGCTGTCGGTATGGTTGCCAACGTCGGTGTGGATCGCATAGGCAAAATCCAGCGCCGTGGCATTGCGGCGCAAATCGACGATTTTACCTTTTGGGGTAAATACGAACACCTCATCCGGAAACAGGTCGGATTTGGCGCTGTCGAGGAATTCCAGTGAGTCGCCTGTATGGCGCTGAACTTCAACAAGCTGCGTCAGCCATTCACGGGCCCGTATCTGGGCGGAACCGCCGCTGGCCGCATGACCGCTCTTGTAGTGCCAGTGCGCGGCTGCGCCCTTGATGGCCATTACATCCATTTCCTCGGTGCGGATCTGAATCTCGACCGGAAGACCGTAAGGGCTGTTGAGAATGGTGTGCAAGGATTGATAGCCATTGGCCTTGGGCAGCGCGATAAAGTCCTTGAAGCGCCCGGGCTTGGGTGGATAGAGGTTGTGTACGACACCCAGCGCAACATAACAATCCGATTCGGTCTGGGTGATGATGCGAAATGCATAGAAATCCGTCACTTCGGAGAACGACAGGTCTTTTGTCAGCATTTTCTTGTAGATGCTGTAAGGCGTTTTCTGCCGGCCGGAAATACGGCACGGCACACCGGCGTCGCTCATGCCTTTTTGCAATGCCTGACTGATGTTTTCGACGATTTCCTTGCGGTGGCCGGTCATCGCATCGAGGTGTTCGTTGATGGTGCGGTAACGCCAGGGATAGAGTTTTGCAAAACCCATATCCTCGAGCCTGGATTTCATGTTGTTCATGCCCAGGCGGTCTGCGATGGGCGCATAGATGTCCAGGGTTTCGCGGGAAATGCGGCGGCGGGAAGTAGCGGGCAAGCTGTCCAGCGTGCGCATATTGTGCATGCGGTCCGCGAGTTTGATGAAAATGACCCGCAGATCGCGTGACATGGCGAGCATCAGCTTACGGAAGCTCTCCGCATCGGCTTCGCTGCGCGTGCGGAATTTCATTTTGTCCAGTTTGGTGACACCGTCGACAAGCTCGGCGATTTCATCGCCAAACTGGGACTGCACATCCTCCTTCGACAGGGGCGTGTCTTCCAGCGTGTCGTGCAGAACCGCCGCAGCAATACTTTCGTGATCCATGCGCATGTCGGCCAGAATCTGCGCGACGGCAACTGGATGTAAAATATAAGGTTCGCCGGTGTTGCGGGTTTGACCCTCGTGTGCTCTGGCGCCCACCTCGAAGGCGCGCAGGACCACGGCTACTTTTTCTGGATCAAGGTAAGTATCGAGTAATTCCCGCAACTGCAGTACGGGTTGAGGATAGTCGGTGGCAAGCTGCATGGACCTGTCGTTGCCGTTGCCAGCCCCAATGTTGGGGCTGACCCCAATATTGAGTCTATGGCTCAGAAGGAGAAATCTTCTTCCTGGGGACGGCTTTCAAATGCTTCTGATGCCTCAATTTCCGCCTGAATAAGGGCGACCCTTTCAGAATCGATGAAACCATCGGCGATTTCCCGCAAGGCGATTACGGTTGGCTTGTCATTTTCCTCGGGTACCAGTGCATCGGCGCCATTGGCGATCTGGCGTGCGCGTTTGGTGGCGGTCAATACAAGTTCAAAACGGTTATCCACGTTCGCGAGGCAATCTTCTACGGTAATTCTGGCCATTTCCCTTTAATCCTGATAAACCATGAGGTGAACCTGCCATTTTAGACAATATGCAGCAACTCCGCCAGCAGCGGAACAAATCTTTCCTGCTGTCCGTCGCGCGCCAGGCGGCGGCGCCTCAGGATGGAATACAGGTCCTCCACCGCAGCAGCAAAATCGTCATTGACCAGCAGGAAATCAAATTCGCGCCAATGGGCAATTTCCGATTGCGCTTGCTGCATGCGCTTGCCGATCACCTCACTGCTGTCCTGGCCCCTGTGCGACAGGCGATTTTGCAGTTCCCCGAGTGATGGCGGCAAGATAAAGATCGAGCAGCAGCCGGGAAAGGACGTTCTTACCTGCCGGGCGCCTTGCCAATCGATATCCAGCATGACGTCGTTTCCTTGCGCCAGTTGGCTGTCTACCGCGGCGCGGCCAGTACCATAGTGGTAGCCAAAAACGGTGGCATATTCGAGAAACGCACCCTCGTTTATCAATGCTTGAAAGGTCGCCTCGTCGACGAAATGGTAGTGCAGACCATCGATCTCTCCCGGCCGCGGCGGGCGGGTCGTATGGGAAATCGAAAGCCTGATACGCTGATCGCGCTTGAGCAAAGCATCTATCAGGCTGGTTTTTCCGCCCCCCGACGGCGCAGAAATCACATACAGGTTGGGTTCAAGCTTCATCGCGGCAGATTATTCGATGTTTTGTACCTGTTCGCGCATCTGTTCGATCAGAACCTTGAGCTCAACGGCTGCCTGCGTGGAACGCTTATCGACCGATTTCGAACTCAGGGTGTTTGACTCGCGGTTGAATTCCTGCATCAGGAAATCCAGTCTGCGGCCCACGGGTTCATCCGTTTCAAGTACGCGCCTGGCTTCGATGACGTGTGCATCGAGCCGATCGAGCTCCTCATCGACGTCCATTTTCTGTACCAGGAAGGCAACTTCCTGTTCAAGCCGGCCCGGATCCAGGGGTTGTGGCAGGTCGGCAACGCGGGTCAGCAGGCGTTGCCTGAGCGCTTCCCGGATTTCCGGCAGCCAACCACGCACGTCCTTTACCGCTGCGCTGACGCCGTCCAGGCGTTCCCGTATCAGCGCCAGCAGTTTTTCCCCCTCGCGGCCGCGGCTGGCCTTCAACTCCGCCACGGCATCGGCCAGCAGCGCCAGCGCTGCTTTGTGTAACGATTCGCTATCGGGCGGACGTTCGCTGACCAGGCCGGGCCAACGGAGTAAGTCACTGAGGTTGATTTCCTGTGGTAAGCGGCTGAGCTCCTGCAACTCCCGGTGCAGCGCGAGCACTCGTTGCGCCAGGTCGGTATTGAGCATCAGCTCGCTTTCGCCTGAATCAAGATGGTGGGTGTAGCGCAAAGTGAGATCGACCTTGCCGCGGCTCAATTGGGCGCCCAGCAGATCCCGTATCGCCGGTTCCAGTGCGCGGAAGTCCTCGGGCAGGCGCAATCCGATTTCCAGATAGCGGTGGTTGACTGAGCGGATTTCCCAGACCAGGCGTCCGAAAGGCGTTTGTGACTCGACGCTGGCGAAGCCGGTCATGCTGTGAATCATTGTTGCAAACTCCCGTTTTGGGCTGGTGGGCAGGCCCTGGTGCGTCACGTCGTGTGGTGCCATGTTACCGGCAAAATCGCACCACGTCAGCGGGTGGCATTGCAATGCCTGAAAAGCCAAGAGCAGTGATGCATGGTGCGCCCGCGTATAATTGGGCAGATCTTCCCCAATGCAAGGAAAAATAATGAGACCTAGCGGCAGACAGCCCGATGAGCTGCGTAAAACCGTGATTCAACGCCATTACACGCGTCACCCGGAAGGCTCTGTGCTGATCTGCTGCGGTGAAACCCGGGTCCTGTGTAATGCAAGCGTGGAGGACCGGGTGCCCCCGTTTTTGCGCGGCAGTGGCGAGGGTTGGGTGACTGCCGAATATGGCATGTTGCCAAGATCGACGGGCAGCCGCATGGGGCGGGAAGCCGCCCGTGGCAAACAGGGTGGCCGCACTCTGGAAATTCAAAGACTGATCGGGCGGTCGCTAAGGGCCGTTGTGGACCGCTCGGCTTTGGGAGAGCGGACCATCACGCTGGACTGTGACGTGATCCAGGCGGACGGAGGAACACGAACAGCGGCGGTTACCGGAGCCTTTGTCGCGCTGACTGATGCTTGCCAATGGCTGCTGGATGAAAAAAAGATCAGCAAGAACCCGATTCATGGCCAGGTGGCGGCGGTTTCCGTTGGCATTTACGGCGACAAGCCGGTTCTCGACCTTGACTATGCCGAGGATTCGGTTGCGGAGACCGATATGAATGTGGTGATGAACGATGGTGGCGCATTCATCGAACTGCAGGGAACGGCAGAGGGCCATGCATTCCATCGCAACGAACTGGATGCCATGCTTGAATTGGCGCACGCAGGCATCGGCCAGCTAATGGCCATGCAGCGGCAGGCACTGGATGGCTGAGCGTCCACGCTTCGATTTGCCCGCGCCGGGCCGCACCCTGGTTCTGGCCAGTGGCAATGCCGGCAAGCTGCGCGAGCTTGGCGACATGTTGCAAGCCAGGGGCTGGTCCGTCCGGTCCCAGGATGAGTGGGCCATTGCCGAAGCCATCGAGGATGGCCTCACATTTATTGAGAACGCACTGATCAAGGCGCGGCATGCGGCGCAGCACACCCGGCTTCCATCGCTGGGAGACGATTCAGGGTTGATCGTAGATGCCCTGGGCGGTGCCCCCGGTATCCATTCCGCACGCTATGCGGGCGCGCGCGCCGATGCCGCGGCGAACAACCAAAAGCTGCTGAGCGCCATGCATCACATTCCTGCCGGTCAGCGCACGGCACATTTCTATTGCGCCCTGGTGCTGGTGCGCCATGCCGGCGATCCCGCTCCACTGATTGCAACGGGCTCCTGGCGTGGCAGCATCACTTCGAGCCCGAGCGGTAGCGGTGGATTCGGCTACGATCCGCTGTTTTGGGTGGACGGCCAGGCCTGTACCGCGGCGGAACTCGAACCGGCCGCCAAGAATCGCCTGAGTCACCGAGGTCAGGCGCTGGCGAACCTGGTGGAACAGTTGAAGAGCCTCTGATCAATTAGACGATGAGTGCATCGACCGAAACACACGGCGGGCTGAAACTGCCGCCTTTGTCCTTGTATGTGCATTTACCCTGGTGCGTGAAAAAGTGTCCGTATTGCGATTTCAATTCGCATGCACTCACAGGGGAAATTCCCGCTGAAGAATACATCCGGGCCTTGATTGCCGACCTGGAAAACGATCTTCCCCTGGTTTGGGGGCGGCCGGTGCACAGCGTATTCTTTGGCGGCGGAACACCCAGCCTGTTCAGCGCCGCTCACATCGACCGGTTGCTGGCGGCCGTGCGCAGTCGCCTGCAACTGGTGCCGGCGGCGGAAATCACGCTTGAAGCCAACCCGGGAACGATTGAACATGACAGTTTCTCCGCCTATCGCGACGCCGGTATCAATCGGGTTTCTTTGGGCGTTCAGAGTTTCGACGACAGTGCCTTGTCGCGTATCGGAAGAATTCACGGCCATTGCGAGGTCGAACTGGCGATACAGTCGATACGGGATGCCGGTCTGGACAACTTCAACCTCGATCTGATGTTTGGCCTGCCGCAGCAGACATTGCAGGCGGCCGTGAATGATATAGAGCGGGCTTTGAGCCACCAACCGTCTCACCTTTCACATTATCAACTGACACTGGAACCCAATACTGCTTTCCATGCGCATCCACCGCTATTGCCAAACGACGATGCGTGCTGGGAAATGCAACAGGCAGGCGACGACTTGCTTGCGGCGCAGGGATTTGAACAGTATGAGATTTCGGCGTGGGCGCGACCGGAGAGGCATTGTGCGCACAATCTCAACTATTGGCGCTACGGTGACTATCTGGGCATTGGTGCCGGCGCCCATGGCAAGATTACCTTGCCGGCCGAAGGTGTGATCAGGCGTTTGTCGAAACAACGCCATCCAGGGAACTACCTGCAGGCACTGCGGAGTGGTGACTGGCGCGCCGAAAATCGTATCTGTAGTGAACAGGAACGGTGTTTTGAATTTTTCCTCAACCAGTTGAGATTGCGCAAGGGAGTCAATATGAGTGACTTTGGCCCGAGAACCGGATTGCCCTGGAGTGCGGCCAGTGCAGCGGTGTCCAGGGCTGTGGACAGCGGGCTGCTGCAACAGCGGGAACAGATGCTGGTGCCCACCGAGCTGGGTTGGCGTTTCGTCAATGATATTCAGGCCTTGTTCCTGCCACCGGACTGACTCCTCGGTGTGCATACCCTGTTCCCCAAAACAGCAATTGCCTTGCAAACCACCTTGCGCACCATTAAACTGGCCGGTCTTTCGCGATCGATTTGCAGGAATTATCATGAAATCGGGCATTCACCCCAAATACAGTGAAGTGGTGTTCCAGGATGTGGCTTCAGACTTTGCCATCCTTACCCGCTCCACGATTGAAAGCAAGGAATCCATCAAGTGGGAAGACGGTAAGGAATACCCCCTGGTCAAGGTGGAAATTTCCAGCGCATCCCATCCTTTTTATACGGGCAAACACAAAGTGCTCGATTCCGGTGGCCGGGTAGACAAGTTCAAAAAGCGTTACGGAAAATAGCTCTCGCTGGCTCAACGGGGCCTTTTTCCATTTCGCCATTGCTGTGTTTTTGGTGTAATGGAAACAGGCTCGACAAACCCGCACCGGTCAGGCCTGTGCGGGTTTTTTTATTTTCCGGGCCTATGCGATAATCTTCGATTACAGCCGGTCTGTCTGGCTGAGATGTTCAGGAAACATGACCGCCGTCTCTGCACCCCGGGAACAAAATAGCCAAGGAGAAGTGAGTGTCTGATAACAAAGTATTTCTTACTGATAATGCAAGCGGCAAGACCATCGAGCTCCCGGTAATTGCAGGAACTGAAGGCGAGCCCACACTGGACATCAAGGAACTTCCTTCGGAGCTTGGCTACTTCACTTATGATCCCGGCTTTGCATCTACTGCGGCCTGCACAAGCAAAATAACCTTTATTGACGGCAACAAGGGAATATTGCGCTACCGAGGCTTTCCAATTGAGCAGTTGGCGGAGAAAAGCACCTTCCTTGAAGTGGCATTCCTGTTGCTGCACGGGGACCTGCCCAACCGCGAACAATTCGCTCAGTTCGAGCATGACATCACCTACCATTCGATGGTGCATGAGCAGTTGAATACGTTCATCTCGGGCTTTCATTACGATGCCCACCCGATGGCGATGATGGCGGGCGTAGTGGGTTCACTGGCGGCTTTTTATCATGACAGAATGGACATGAAAAATCCGCAGCACCGTATGCTGGCTGCCAAGAGAATGATCGCCAAAATCCCTACCATCGCCGCGGCATGCTACCGCCATCACATGGGCTGGCCGACGGCCTATCCGCAAAATGGCCTGGGTTTCTGTGAACGCTTTCTTACCATGATGTTTTCGGTGCCGACTGAGGAATACCGCGTGAGTCCCGCAGCGGCCCGTGCGTTGGACTTGCTGTTCGTTTTGCATGCTGATCACGAACAGAATGCCAGCACATCCACGGTGCGGCTGGTCGGATCAACCGGGGCCAATCCATACGCTTGCGTGGCTGCCGGGATCTCGGCGCTGTGGGGTCCGGCGCACGGCGGCGCCAATGAAGCCGTGCTGAACATGCTGAATCAGATTGGCGATATCTCGAACGTTCCGAAATTCGTCGAGCGGGCCAAGGATCGTGATGATCCTTTCCGCCTGATGGGATTTGGTCATCGCGTTTACAAGAATTACGACCCCCGCGCTTCCATCATCAGAACTGCCTGCCACGAAGTGCTCAGTGAACTGGGTGCAGAGGATCCTTTAATGGATCTGGCGATGGAACTGGAACGTATCGCGCTGGAAGACCCGTACTTCGTCGAGAAAAAACTTTATCCAAATGTCGATTTTTACTCAGGCATCATATACCGCGCGCTGGGATTTCCACTCAGCATGTTTACCGTCATGTTTGCCATTGCCCGCACTGTAGGTTGGGTGTCCCAATGGCTGGAGCAGTCGCAATCACCGACCAAGATCGGCCGTCCACGCCAGGTTTATGACGGCGCTTCCAAACGTGATTATGTGCCGCTGGAAAAGCGCTGAGTCCTCCGTTACAGAGAATTGATTGACTGTGAGGGCGGGACGCTGCTCTCAGGTACGGCTCCTTTGGCAGCCAGCAGGCACTCGACTTCCATCAGGCTGGCCCTGTGCTGGGGTTTGCCATCAATGGGGCTGGGTGGCGCCTGGCGCAGATCAATGGGTGAAAAAACCGCAAGTTCAACCTTGGTATCACTGAGTTCAATGACCAGCAAGGGTATGATCCGGTAGCCACCGTCGTGCCACCGGATCTGGCGTTGTTCCTGGCTGAACGGCACGCCATTTTCGAGGAAGTGCATTACCAAATTCTCAGGGCCATCACAAAACAGGTGAAGGGAGACGCGGGAGTGTCTACCGGCCGTGCCGTCGAGCACCGGTCCTACCAATCGCGGCGAGAAGGATTGCAACAGGGTCATGGTCGCAACGGCCACCCGACGCAAGCGCTCCAGATTGCTGGCGTGCTCCTGGCCGCCGTAGAGTCTTTGATAAAACTGAAGTGCATCCTGTACTTCCAGATTGCTGGGTAGAGCCAGCCGTTGGCTGACGCCAACGCGTTCGGCCGCTTTCCTTTTCGCCAAATGATAATTGCTCTGGTCTTCAGTGGCGATAATGCGGGCGGCTTCGGCCGCGACCTCAAGGCGGATTTGCTTGAGTTTGCGGTTGTGACGGGACGCTGGTGCCGAGTCAGTAGTTCTCGTACGGGTCTTCCGCTGGTGAGGCATCCTGATTCTCTCCTCCGGCATCTGCTTCCATGGGCGGCATGTTTCCCACTTCGAATACTTCCATGATTGCATCGGTATTATCAAGTCTTGCGATCAAACCGGTTTTCGGATCGATCTTCGCCTGGGCCAACCCTTCCGGCATTTTTGGCGGCCTGTCTTCGATTCCCTGTAAGGCAACGGCCATGAATTCCATCCAGATCGGCAGCGCCGCGCGGCCTCCCTGCTCATTTCTGCCCAAGGGATCGTGGTTGTCAAATCCGACCCAGACCGAAGTAACCAGATTATCGTTGTAGCCCGAGAACCAGGCATCACGTTGCTCGTTGGTGGTGCCGGTCTTCCCAGCCAGATCATGGCGCCCCATCTGCATCACGCGTACACCGGTGCCGCGCTTGATCACGTCCATCATCATGGAACGCACCAGGTAGGCATTCTGTGGGGTAATGGCCTTCTGGGCATAGACAGGCTGATTGTCATTCACCGGCGGAACCGACTTACCGATGGTATCTGTCAGAATCACATCATCTGAAGCAGGATTCATCTCGAGTGGGCGAAACTCCGGGCGGGTCTGCTCAACCGTGTCAGCGTCGGCAACTTCCTCTTCCACCGGTTCGCGGCAATCGTCACAGATAATGGCCGCGTGGGTTTCGTACACGAGTTGGCTCGAGTTGTCTTGGATTTCACGAATGAATTCCGGATTGATGAGATAACCACCATTGGCAAAGACCGCATAGCCGCGCGCCATGGACAAGGGTGTTACCGAACCGCTGCCCAATGCCAGAGTGAGATTGTCCGGCAACTCCGCGAGGTCAAAACCAAAGTTGGTGACATAGTGGCGAGCGTAGTCGATACCAATATCACGCAGCAAGCGGATAGACACCAGGTTGCGCGAGTGCACGATGGCTTCGCGCAGCCGCGTCGGACCATAGAACTTTTCGCTGAAGTTTTGCGGTTTCCAGGTGCGCTCGAGTTCGGTATCGTCGAAAACAATGGGAGCGTCATTGATCAGGCTGGCTGTGGTGAATCCCTTTTCCAGGGCAGCAGAGTAGATGAACGGCTTGAAGCTGGATCCCGGTTGTCTGCGGCCCTGGATAATGCGGTTGTACTTGCTGCGGCTGAAATCGTAGCCACCCACCAGTGCCTTGATGTCACCGCTCCATGGATCAATTGAGACCAGGGCAGCCTCCACTTCGGGGATCTGACCCAGTTGCCAGTGGCCGTTGTCATCCAGCCGGGTTCGAATGACGTCTCCAACCGCCAGCACGTCGTGCATACTCTTCGGTCTTTTGCCAATGCGGTCACGGCTGATAAAGGGCGCCGCCCATGCTTGCAAGTCCAGAGCGATGGTCTGGCCATTGCGCAGATACACCAGCGCAATGTCGTCTTCGACTTCGATTACCAGGCCAGGGGCCAGCCCGGACACCGGTTGATAGGGTTCGAGCAGTTCGTCCCACTGTTCCGGTGTCGATTTGTCTTTGAGGTCGATTCTGGCTTCCGGACCGCGGTAGCCGTGCCGCTTGTCGTAATCCTCAAGACCCTGGGCGACCGCCAGGTCGGCGGCAGTCTGCAATCGGCTGTCTATGGTCGTAATGACTTTGTAGCCACCGGTGTAGGCTTCCGGTCCGAGTAATTGGAGGGAGCGCGCGCGCGCCATCTCGGCGACGTAAGGCGCCGAAATTTCAGCAGTAGCACCATGATAGAACGCCCTGTCCGGCTCAGACGTGGCGGCGGCGTACTGCGCCTTGTCGATATAATTCAATTCCAGCATGCGGTTAAGCACATAGTTACGGCGTTCGAGCGCCCGTTCAGGCTGGCTGATGGGGTTGATACGCGAAGGCGCCTTGGGCAGCGCCGCGATCATCGCGCATTGAGCCAGGGACAAATCCTGAATGGGTTTGCCATAGTAGACTTCCGCTGCCGCACCAACACCGTAGGCCCGGTAGCCGAGGAAAATCTTGTTCAAGTAGAGTTCCAGGATTTCATCCTTGTCGAGTTGCCCTTCGATCTTGAGCGCCAGGAGTATTTCCTTGATCTTGCGCGTGAATGTCTTTTCGGAAGTCAGGAAAAAATTGCGCGCCAGTTGCTGCGTGATCGTGCTGCCGCCAATGGACTTCTCGCCCGTGACGAGCAAGGTGAAGGCAGCGCGTGATATACCCTGGTAGTCGACACCGGGGTGTTCGTAGAAACGAGCGTCTTCGCCGGCGATAAAAGCATTTTTCAGGTTGTCCGGTATTTCATCTATAGTTACCGGAATGCGGCGTTTCTCGCCGAACAGGCCAATGAGTTTGAGATCCTTGCTGTAAACCCGCAACGGAACCTGTAGCTGCACATCCCTCAAGGAATCGACTTCCGGCAAGCCCGGCGCGATCAGCAGGTAGGTCACTCCGAGTGTGACAAGTGACAGCAGGGCTGCGAACAGAAATGCACGCAATGAATAACGAATTACTTTCTTCACGCAATAATCCTGTTATATTTAACGTCCTGAACCCGGAACTTCGGGTTTGACCAGTGGCTTTGCACTGATTCCGTGCGAAATGATGGGTGGCCACAAAAACATGATCGTAACAGGCGTGCAGGGAAGCAGCCTCATCATTCTGGTTTCGACAGTCCGATTTGTCGACGGTTTCTTCCCTTGTTCGCTTCAATTTTTGCGTAACGTTGGACTTCTATTATGGCAGTCGATCGATGTGAGAATAAAAAAATTGTCAATTTGCCATTGAGATAAGCTTCGTTTTCTGTTAAAAACGAGTCTAGGAAGTGTCAATAAGCCATTGTCGAACAAAGGATTGGGGGCAATTTGAAACTATTGGGCACCAAAAAACCACCCATTATTGGGTTGGATATCGGAGCATCAAGCATTCGCCTGATGCAACTTTCCCGGCATGGGTCTGGCTATCGCGTTGACCATTTTGCGATTGAACCGCTTCCTCAGGGTGTGATCGTTGAAAAGTCAGTGCAGGATATCGAGGCCATCTCGGACGCCATCAAATCGGCAGTCAGAAAATCTGGCTCCAATTCCAAATTCTGTGCCGTGGCAGTGTCTGGGTCAGCCGTATTCACCAAGACAATCAGCCTGCCCGCCAATCTGGCTCACGCAGATATTGAAAGCCAGGTGCAAATAGAGGCCAACCAGTACATACCGTATCCACTGGACGAGATCAGTCTGGATTTCGAAGTGCTCGGCCCGTCTGCCAGAAACGCGGATATGGTCGATATTCTGCTTGCAGCCAGCAAAAACGAGAATGTTGAAAGCCGGCAGGATGCGCTTGAGTCGCTGGGACTGAAAGCCAAAGTGGTTGATGTCGAGGCCTTCGCTATCGCCAACGCTTTTGAGTTGATCCGGGAGCGGGAAGGAATTCGCAGCACAGAGACCGTGGGGATTTTCGACATTGGATATGATTTGTCGACACTGTTGATCTTGCGCAACGGCCGGGTCATTTATACCAGGGATCATCCGTTCGGCTCGCATCAGTTGCTTGAAGAAGTCATGCGCCGCTATGACATGACGCCCGAACAAGCGGATTTCTATAAACGCGGCGAACCCGGACCGGAAGATTTTGAAGATGCGGTGCTGGAGCCTTTCATGCTCAACATCGTGCACCAGATCAGCCGGGCGTTGCAGTTTTATAGTTCCAGCAGCGAATTTTCCAATATCCGCACGATTTACCTTTCCGGTGGCATGGCCAACCTCAAGGGGTTGACTGACATTGTCGAGCAGGAGCTTGGTATCAAGACCAATGTTGCCGACCCGGTCAGCGGATTGGAAATCGCGCCGTCGGTCTCGGCCGCCACCCTGACCAAAAATGCACCTAACCTGATGGTGTCAATGGGACTGGCATTGAGAGGGTTTGACTGATGGCAAGAATCAATCTTTTACCTTGGCGGGAGGAGGCGCGCAAGGAACGCCAGCGTCAATTCCTCTATTCGCTGGTCGGAACGCTGGTATTGGGTGCGATTCTGGTGTTGATCGTTGGTCTGTTTTTTGACCAGAAAATCCATACACAGCAAGCCCGAAATCAGCAAATCAAGACTGAGATAAACCGTCTGCAGCAACGCATCAACCGGATTGCACAGTTGGAGAAAACCCGCAACCGTTTGCTATCGCGCAAAGAGATTATTGAACAGCTGCAAGCCAGCAGATCATTGACGGTCGAATTACTGGACAAGCTGGCCAAGTCAATCCCGGTGGGGGTAACCCTGGGTAATGTGCGTCAACAAGGACTCGAAGTCACTTTGATTGGTACCAGTCAGTCCAACGCCCGCGTGTCGGCCTATCTGAAAAGTCTGGAAGTCATGGATCTGTTTTTGAATCCCGAGCTGAAGTACGTCCGTGCCTCGGAAAAACCGGCTACCCGAACGGAACCTTACGAGTATGCAATTCAAGTGAGACTCCGCGGTAACCGAGGGGCAGGGAACCAGCAGAAAAACAAAGCGGGCAAGCCGGCGGGGGCAAACTGATGCTCAACGAACTAAGAGATCTCGATTTCAATGACATCGGCAGCGCACCGCAGTCCGTTCGTTACCTGCTTCTCACTGTTTTGATGTTGATCGTTCTGGGCATCGGCTATTTTCTGCTGGTCAAGAACAAGGTCGAACAATTGGATCGAGTTCAGAAGCAGGAATTGACCTTACGCGCGGATTTCGAATACAAGCAGCAAAAAGCCGCGAACCTCGAGGCCTACGAGGCCCAGTTGGCAGATATGAGGGTTCTGCTGGAGACCATGTTCCGGCAGTTGCCCAGCAAGACCGAGATGGACAAGTTGCTGGTGGATATTTCGCAGGCGGCCCTGGCCGCTGGGATTGACGTGCAGTTGTTTCAGCCCAACGCAGAAACCAAGCACGATTTCTATGCTGAGCGTCCAATCTCGGTACGTATGCTTGGCGATTATCACCAGTTTGGTGAATTCGTCAGCGGCGTGGCCTCCCTTCCGCGGGTTGTGATATTGACGATGCATGACATTTCCTTGCGTCGCGCGAATGAAAAGGATGTTGGCGTCAGCCGGAACGACGGCCGGCTGATCCTGGAGGGCACGGTCAAGACCTACCGCTATCTTGACGAACAGGAGACAGCGCCGTCCGGAGCAGAGAACAAGCCGGCCGGGGGGAAGAAAAAGCCATGAAGCGTCAAATGGAATTGACTTGGCAAGCCGGCGTGATGGTCCTGCTGCTGCCTTTGCTGTTTTCCTGCACAACCAAACAGGACAATCTCAGTCGCTATATCGACGAAGTCAAGGCCCGTCCTGCTGCGCCCATCCCGCCGATTCCCCCGGTTCGAACCTATACACCGTATATCTATGATGGCCTTGCCGGAAGGGATCCATTTCGCAGTTCGACCAGCGAAGGCAGCGACGAAGTCGCTCCCGCAAAGAAAGGATCTGGCCCACATCCTGATTTCAAGAGGACACGTGAATACCTGGAACGCTTTGAGCTCGACACGCTTACCATGGTTGGGACTTTTTCCAAGGAGTCATCCTATTGGGCACTGGTCCGCGATCCGGATGGCGTCATACACCGGGTATCCAAAGGTAACTACGTGGGCAAGAACCATGGGAAAGTCGTTTCGATAAAGCCAAATGAAGTGGCGTTAAGTGAGTTTATTCCTGACGGAAGTGGTGGCTGGCTGGTCAGGGATGCGTCACTGTCTTTGGGTGGGAAGTAGCCCATGCGGAACGTAAAGCGAGGAAACTCAAGAGGCAGTGCCATGAACAGCAACAAGGAATGGCTTTCAATCGAGCCGCTAATCTGTGAGAGAGGGCGCAGCATGCGTAATTTAAGAAAAGGATTTCTGGCAGGTCTCGGCGTGATATTGGCTTTGGCACCAATGGCAGCCATTTACGCCGCGACCAAAGTAACGAACATTGCTTATGCCAGCACTTCCGATGGCAACGTGAGAATTGTGCTCTCGACTACTGGAGACAAGCCCGGCGTCAGCGTATTCGCAACCGAGCAGCCGGCGCGCATCGTTCTTGACCTGGCGGATACAGCCAACACGGCGGGAAGCGACACTGTCGCGGTCGGGCTGGGGCCCGTGCAAACCTATTCGGCGGTAAGCGCCGGGGACCGTACCCGCCTGGTAGTCGACCTGAACCGTGCCGCCAATTATGACTACACGGTAAATATGGATGGGGTGGTACTCACCATCACCGGTGATGGCGGAATGACACCGGCATCTGCCGCCAGTAGCAGCCATGAGGGCGGCACTTACAGCATTAGCGGAATTGACTTTCGGCGCGGTGAAAGTGGCCAGGGACGCGTCATCGTCTCCCTCGATCATCCGGGAGCAAATATGTCCGTCGAGGAAAGCGCCGATGGCCTCGTAGTCGATCTCTACAACACGTCAATTCCCGATCGCCTGAATCAACGTCTGGATGTAGTCGATTTCGCGACGCCGGTGCAGTTGATCGATGTCAGTCCAATTGGTAATGGTGCGCGCATTTCAATGTCGATCCATGGAGTGTACGAACACCTGGCGTACGAATCCGGAGACAATGTCATTATCGAAGTAAAAGAAAAGGCGGATTTGGGTGACGCCGCACAAGAGGAGCGATTGAAGAAATACGAAGAGCGGGAATATGAAGGCACCAAAGTGACCTTCAACTTTCAGAACATACCCGTTCGCTCCGTGCTGGCGCTCATTGCCGACGTATCTGATCTGAACATTGTCGTCGCGGATAAAGTTGGCGGGAATCTGACGCTGAGGCTCACCAATGTACCTTGGGATCAGGCCCTGGATATCATCCTGGATGCGCGTAATCTCGATATGCGCAAGAATGGCAATGTCATCTGGATCGCCCCCACCGGGGATATCGCCAATCGAGAGCAAGAGTTGCTTAAGGCGCAGCAGGATCGCCTCATACTCGAGCCTCTGCAAACCGTGCTGATTCCAATGTCCTACGCCAAAGCCCTGGATATGAAGCAATTGATCGAAGACTCGACCAATGCTGTTGACTCCGAGTATGGGCTACTGTCGGAACGTGGTTCGGTCACCGTTGACGAACGCACCAACACTTTGTTGATCACCGATACCGCGGAGCACATCGTGGAAATCCGGGACCTGTTGACCGAGCTGGATTACGCCGTGCAGCAGGTGCAAATCGAATCAAGAATCGTCACCGCAAGCTCCGACTTTGCGCATGACCTGGGCGTACGTTTCGGTGTGAGTTATGTGAACGCGCACGGCAGCCACGTTGGCGTGATCGGCGCGGATGGCAGCGCTACGGATATCCTTAATCCGTATATCAATCCACGCGATGATGGCCTGCGGTCCGTTCCTAATTACCCCAATCGTTATCAGGTCAATTTGCCGTCGACGGATCAAAATGCCAGTACATTCGGACTCTCATTCCTGAGCGCCGATGTGATTCTGGATCTTGAGTTGTCGGCTCTGGAATCTGAAGGAGAGGGCGAGGTTATTTCGACGCCACGAGTAATCACGGCCAATCAGGCGGAAGCCACGATCAGGCAGGGTGTAGAGATTCCGTATGAAAACTCAACGTCTTCCGGGGCAACGGCGGTGAGTTTCAAATCTGCCGTGTTGGAGCTGAAAGTGGTTCCCCTGATCACGCCCGATAACCGCATTCAGCTGGACCTGGATATCAAGCAGGATACCGTTGGTGAGATCTTCCAGACCGCCCGCGGGGGTTCGGTGCCATCGATCGATACGCGTTCCCTTTCGACCAAGGTGTTGGTGGACAATGGCGATACCGTGGTTCTGGGTGGCATTTTTCAGGACGAGAAAAACTCCACCGAAGACAAGGTGCCCTGGCTGGGTGATATCCCGGTTGTCGGCACGCTGTTCCGTCGCCGTGCTAACAATACCAAGAAACGCGAATTGCTGATTTTCGTCACGCCAACCATAGTTGAGGACCGGTCCATCAAGTAATCAGCTGCGGTTGACGACAGCCTGAAACGCCCGGATTACCCGGGCGTTTTGTCGTCTGAAGCTCATGACGCCTGCACGGATGCGGTACATTAAGCGTCAATGAATAAGGCCCACCAACCTCATTTGCGACGCGGTGACTCCCCCCTGTTGATCAGTGTGCCGCATGCAGGCACCCGCCTGCCTGGAGACATTCGCAAAATACTTTCCGCAGGTGCACGTCACCTACCGGACACGGACTGGCACGTCGACCGGCTGTACGAGTGGGCATTGTTGGAAGGTGCGGGCATGCTCGTGGCCCCGCTGTCGCGCTATGTTGTCGATTTGAACCGGCCACCAGACGATGCACCCTTGTATGACCCCTCGGCCACCGGCCTGCTTACCGGTCTGGTGCCAATGAACACATTTACCGCTGCACCGGTTTATCGATCGGGCAGGGAGCCGGACACGCAGGAGATTGCCCGTCGGGTTAAGAACTACTGGAATCCCTACCATCAGTGTCTGCAGGAAGAATTGAAGCGCATCCGGCATCTCCATGGACATGCGGTGTTGCTGGATGCCCATTCCATCCGCAGCAAGCTGCCGTTACTGTTCGATGGTAAATTACCGGACCTCAATCTCGGTAGCAACGGCGGCAAAAGCGCCGCAGATTTTTTGCTCGTATCTGCGCGCCTGGCTTTGGATGACCCGAGCTTCTCCCTGGTGGTTGACGGCCGCTTCAAAGGAGGCTACATCACCCGGCATTACGGAGCGCCGCATGACGGCATCCACGCACTGCAATTGGAAATGGCACAATCTGTCTACATGCAAGAAGACCCGCCAAAGTGGAACGCTGCTATTGCCCGGCCGGTGCAGTGCGTGTTGCAAAAACTGGTGCAGGCCCTGATGCAATGGAAGCCTCGATAGTGTCCCGTCACGCCATGATTGAAAGGGAAATTCTCTGTAGCAGCGCGCTTACTCCTGGTGGATGGATTGCCCCGGCCCGGATTCTTCTGGACCAGGAAGGCAAGATTGAAGAAGTTTCCGGCCTGACCGGTGCGGAAGCCGCGCAGCCGCTCGCGGGGGCTGTCCTGCCGGGAATGCCCAATCTGCACAGTCACGCGTTCCAGCGCCAGATGGCGGGTTTGACAGAAACCCCGGGCCCAGCCGTCAGTCAATTCACAGACACTTTCTGGACCTGGCGTGAAGCCATGTACCGCCTGGCTGAACGTGTCACACCACGACAGTTGCAGTCGATATCGGCTGGCTTGCAAGCTGAGATGCTGGAGGCCGGATTCACCAGTTGCGCAGAGTTTCATTACCTGCACCATCAACCCGGAGGCCAGCCCTATGACGATCCGGCGGAAATGAGCCGGGCGCTGCTGCAGGCAGCCGATAGCTCCGGTATTGCGCTGACCCTGTTGCCGGTACTTTATTGCCGTAGCGGGTTCGCAGCGGATAGGGTCATGGACCGGCAACGGCGCTTTTCCAATGCGCCCGAAGCATTCATCCGCCTGGTCGCCGCATGCACGGATTTGCTGAAGGATCATCCTTTGCATCGCCTGGGTATCGCGCCGCATTCGCTGCGCGCCGTTTCAGGGCAACAGTTGCGGGAAGTTTTGATGGCGCCGGAACATCAACGGCTGCCGGTGCACATTCACGTCGCCGAGCAGCCGGCCGAAGTCGAGGAATGCCAATCGGTGCTGGGCGCCCGGCCGGTGGAATGGTTGTTGCACAACTTCCCGGTCGGCAAGCGTTGGTGCCTGGTTCATGCAACCCACCTGAATGCGACGGAATTGCTTGAAGCAGCAGCCAGTCAGGCGGTGGCGGGCCTGTGTCCAACCACCGAGGCGGATCTTGGTGACGGATTCTTTGCGGCTGAATCGTGGATCGCGGCGAGTGGCAGATACGGAATCGGCAGTGACAGTAACCTCCGGGTATCGGTTTGCGATGAGTTGCGCTTGCTGGAATTTGGCTGCCGGCTGCGCAATCTGGCCCGCAATGTGCTGGCAGATGAAGGCATAAGCTGTGGCCGAAGTCTGTATCAGCGCGCGCTTGCAGGCGGCGCAGCGGCAACGGGACAACCAGTGGGCCGGATTGAGCCTGGTTACCGGGCTGACCTGGTGGAACTCGATATGAATCACGCGCTGCTGGCAGACCGCTGTAACGACTCGATTGTGGATACCTGGTTGTTTGCCGGGGGGTCTTCGATGGTGCGCAGCGTGTGGGTCGGCGGGAGAAAGCTTGTGGCTGACGGAAGGCATGTCAACAAAGACTGCATCGATGGTCCGTTTCGCCAGGCGATGAAGGAATTGGCATGAGCCCCGCGGAATTGCCCTTTTCTCCGGCCTGTGAGAGAAACAAGCAAGCCATATGCCATGTCCTGCGACAGGTACTGCCCGACCGTGGCACGGTGCTGGAAATCGGTTCGGGCACCGGTCAACATGTGGTTCATTTTGCCTCGCAGTTGCCGCAGTTGCATTGGCAGCCGTCCGATCGCGCCGAGTATCTGGCCGGCTTGAGACATCGCCTGCAACTGGAAGGTGGCAGCAATATCCAGCCGCCGGTCCGGTTGGACGTGTTGGAGCAATGGCCTGAGCAGGTTTTTGATGCCGTCTATTCGGCCAACACGGCGCACATCATGGGCTGGCCAGCCGTCTGCGCCATGTTTGCGGGCATTGCGCCGCGATTGGTGATGGGCGGCGTGTTCTGTTTGTATGGTCCCTTCAATGAGAACGGAACATTCACCGCTCCCAGTAACGCCGCATTTGACGCGCAACTCAGGCGTGAAAATCCGCAGATGGGCTTGCGCGATATTGAAGGCCTCGAATCGCTTGCTCTTGATCAGCACCTGAGTCTGAAGCAACGCTTCCAACTGCCGGCAAATAACCAGATACTGGTATTCCAGAAAGCGGTGTGAAGCGGATGTGACCCCAAAAGGAGGAGCCCAAGGTTTTGAGTAGTGTACCGTGTCCGGCGCAAAGCACGCTGGCAGCCCAGGCGAGCGCCCCCGTTTCAAGCGGCCGGCAGTTTCTTGCCGCGTATGAAATGCCGCAAGGCGCCGTGGCCTTGGCCAGACGACCAGTCCGGATCAAATTCGATCACCGCCAGGGTGCCGGTGGGCAGCCGGTTGAATTCATCGTAGTGCCTGCGGTGAATCACATCGCCCACCAGTCGTTCGAAACCGGGATTGTGGCCGACCATCAGGACCCGGTCGGCTTCCGCAAAGGCAGCATCCAACAGGGTTTTCAGCATTGCGGCCGTGCCATGGTAAATCTGTGGAACAAAGTGGGTCGTCGATTCTAGCGCGGGTTGCATCGCAAGCAACGGCGTAAGCGTCTCCCGGGTCCGCTGGGAAGGAGAGCACAGGATGGCCTGCGGTGTATCGAGATTGTCGCATATCCAATGGGATACCCTCTCCGCGTGATCCATTCCGGCTGAACTGAGTTTGCGTGGAAAATCATCCGTAGTGGCTGACCATGGGACTGCCTTGGCATGGCGCAGGATCATCAATTGTTGCATGTGTGGCTTTCTCTGGCTCGGTACACGCATTATTCTAACCGCTTGACGCACTGCCGTACGGAGAGAAATTCATGCCTTCATTCGACGTGGTATCGGAAGTGGATCATCACGAATTGAGCAACGCGGTTGACCAGGCCAACCGCGAAGTCAGCACCCGTTTCGACTTCAAAGGCAGCGACTCCCATCTCGAGCTGCTCGGGCAGGTGATCACCTTGCAGTCGCAATCGGAATTCCAGCTACGGCAGATGTACGACATTCTCTGCAACAAGCTGGTGAAGCGGGGCGTGGACATTACCTGCCTGGATGTCGCCGAGCCGGTGCTGCACGTCAAAACGGCGACTCAGGCCATTACCGTGCGCGAGGGCATCGCCGCCGATAGCGCGCGAAAAATCGTCCGTTTGCTGAAGGACAGCAAACGCAAGGTGCAGGCACAAATCCAGGGCGAACAGGTTCGCGTCAGCGGCAAGAAGCGGGATGACCTTCAGGCCGCCATTGCGCTGCTCAAGGAAGCTCCAATGGATATTCCATTGCAGTTCACGAATTTTCGCGACTGATTCGCCCGGCGCGACCGGTAAGTCCCGGGCAGTTAAGCCCCGGGGCGCCTCCGGTCAATGATGCACAGGCGCGACGGCCTATGTTGCAGCAATCTGACTGCGAACCTGTTCCGGTGTCTTACCCAAAGCATTGGCGAGTTCCTCGGCGAGGAAATGCAATGATTGGTTGAGGTGCGCCCGGTCCGATGCACGCAAGGTGCCTTCCGCCTCGAGTTTGCTCAGACCCTTGTATACATTGGCGTAGTCAACAGGGTCACCGCGCTCCATTGCCTGGCTATGGGCATTGGCTCGGGCTTTCCATTGGGTGCTTACCTTGCCTTTCCACTTTTTGAGGTGGTCGAGCAATTTTTCGGCTTCGCTGGCATCGATTGGATTGCGCACCGTCTTGTCCAGATCTTTCTGACGCAACATCAATGTCAATCCGTCCCGTTTAAAGTAAAGCTGGGCAAAAGTCGTTTCCTTTTCACCGGAAAAACTTCTTTTGCAAATGGACTGGACCTTACCGATGCCGTGGTGCGGGTGATGAACGGTATCTCCTTGATTAATGGAAATAAGCTTTCTCCTGGTACAAGATTGAGGGTGTCCAAAAATATATATGGGAATCAGCATGTTACACTATTTTCGTCGGGCGTTCAAGCCGCGGCAGCGCCGCATCTGCCGGTTTCTGCTTGCCGGGGCCAGCGTTCAATTTGAAATGGGCAAAAAAACACTTGCGCAATCAGGAATTTGGAATAAAATGCCGCCTTCTTGCAGGGCGCCTGGAAAATGGCTTGGCAGGTGTGTTGGAAACAGTGACATTTATGGGGTTGAATGTTTAAATTTGAACAGAAGGAAATTCCATCATTGAACCAAGTATCCATCGTTTCGAAACATCACGAAAGCCGGTACCGTCAACTGGTTGAACGACACGGGTCGCCTTTGCTGGTACTCGATTGTGCCGTTTTGCGGCAGTCCTATCACAATTTGAAGGCAGCGTTGCCGAATGTCGATTTGCACTATGCGATAAAGTCCCTGCCCGTTGCGGCAGCGCTCTCAACCCTGGCGCAGGAAGGCGCAGGCTTTGATGTGGCAACCAACGGGGAGTTGACCTTGCTGCGACGCATCGGCGCCAACCCGCTAAGCACCATTCACACCCACCCGATCAAGCGCGATGACGATATTTCCACTGCGCTGAGATTTGGCTGCACCACCTTTGTGGTGGACAACATCGATGAGTTGCTGAAATTCAGGAACTACCGTTCGCGGGTTGAAATCCTCTTGCGCATCTCGTTTCGCAGCAAAGACGCGGCCTGTGATTTGTCGCGCAAGTTTGGCTGCGCTCTGAGGGATGTACCGTACTTGCTGACTGAAGCCGCAAAATTAGGCATGTGCGTCAAAGGCTTGAGCTTTCATGTGGGTTCGCAATCTTTGAGCAGCACCGCTCACGTTGAAGCCATAAATGCCTGCAAATCCTTCTATACCAACACAACGCTTGCCGGTGCTGCGCAACTGAGCGTGCTGGACATAGGCGGTGGTTTTCCGGTTGACTATGCCGGCCAGGGCTTTGACTTGATCGAATTCTGCGAACCCATCAACCGGGCACTGGCGGACTATCCCCCCCACGTTCAGATAATCGCGGAACCGGGCCGTGTTTTGAGTGCACCGGCGATGATTTCAATCAGCACCGTGATCGGCCGGGCTGAACGGGCCGGCCTTTGCTGGTACTACCTGGACGATGGGGTTTATGGCGCTTACAGCGGCCAGATTTATGATCACGTGACTTATCCACTCACGGTCTTCAGCGATGAGCCATCCGTTCGGGAAAGTGTGCTTGCAGGGCCAACCTGCGACAGTATCGATGTGATCACCGAGCTTTCCATGTTGCCGCCCCTGGCCATTGGTGACATTGTGCTGGGTGAGCAAATGGGCGCCTACACACTTGCAACCGCCTGCGAATTCAATTCCATACCCAAGCCCAAACTGCTCGCAGTCAATTACGAGCGGCCAAGGGAGGAAAACATTCGTTTCCTGCATGCCGATTGAGGGGCTAGATTTCATGTTTTGTGCCTAGCAAGGCGATCCAGTCTGCGGGCTCGATGTTGGCTCCGGTAATGATGGCGCCCACCCGCCTGCCGGAGAATAACTCGGGATGTTTGCGCACGGCAGCGATGATGACCGCCGATGACGGCTCGATCAGCATCCGCAGATGAAGCCAGAATAGCGCCATCGCGCTGCGGATTTCGTCATCGCTTACCGTCAGCACCTGCGCGACATGTTGTTGAATGATTGCAAAATTGCGGACACCCACCAGGGCCCTCAATCCATCCGCAATCGTATCCGGTTGCCAGGATTCGACCCGCTGGCCCTGCGCCATGCTGGCAGCCGTGTCGGCGGCGCCGGCCGGTTCTGCGGCAAAAACAGTGAGGCCATGCTCACGGGCTACCAGGGCCGTGCCGCCGACCAGGCCACCGCCGCCCACCGGGGCGATCAACAACTCCAGATCGGAATTCGATTGCAACAATTCCAGGGCCGCAGTGCCCTGTCCCGCAATGATATCGAAATGATCGTAGGGCGGGACCGGAATGTAACCGGCTTGTACCAAGTTCGCCAGGCCAGCCTCGCGCGCAGATTGAGTTGGCGCGCAGAACTGTATTTCGCCGCCAAAGCGTTTGACCGCATCAATTTTGATTGCAGATGCATTATCAGGCATGACGACGCGCGCCGTGCGGCCATCGAGGCGGGCTGCCAGGGCCAACGCGGCACCATGGTTGCCGGAAGAATGCGTCGCCAGGTCTCCATCGATATGAGCCTGTCGTAGCCGCGCGACCGCATTGCTGGCGCCGCGAAATTTGAATGCGCCGGTGCGCTGCAAATGCTCGCACTTGCAGAACAGCCGGCAGTCCAGAGCGGCATCCAGACCGGCGTCATTGAGAACCGGCGTGATGCGAATTCGATCGCGGATGCGTTCGTAAGCCGACTGGATGTCAGCAAAATCGGGGATACGCGCTAATTCAGCCATGTGCCTGTTCAATCCCGGGAGCCTCTGGTTAGGGCCTGATTCCAGCCCGGTCGCATGCGGGCGCCCTGGCATCGTCCTATAATACGGGTCCTGCACATCACCAGGCCACTCCGGCGTTGCCGGTTTGCCGAATACCAGGAATTTTCAAATGAAAGAAGGCGTTGCCCGCAAAGTTGTCCGGCGAGATGAATACACACCCTATCCCTGGTCGGTCGATCAATTCCGACTGCATTTCGAAATTGGCCGCAAGATCACCACTGTAAAGGCTGAAATGCGATTCAGCCACTTGCCTGAAGCCCACGGACATGAAGATATCGTGTTGAACGGGCAGGGGCTGGAACTGGTCAGTGTCGCGCTCGACGGCAAACCACTGGCTGAAGGCGCTTACACGGTCGATTCGGAGCGTTTGGTCATTCACGGCGCGCCGGGTGAATGCCGTGTTGCCACCGAAGTGAGGATTCGCCCGCACCAGAATACCGCACTGGAAGGCTTCTACCCGTCAGGTGAATTCCTGTTGACGCAATGCGAAGCGGAAGGGTTTCGCAAAATCACCTACTTTCCCGACCGTCCGGATGTGATGACCGGCTATGAGGTCACCGTTGTCGCGCAGCATTCGCGGTACCCCGTGTTGCTGTCCAATGGCAACGCCGTGGAAGCCGGCAAGCTGGACGATGGCCGGCACTGGGTTCGCTGGGTCGATCCTTACCGCAAACCAAGCTATCTTTTCGCCCTGGTCGCGGGCGACCTGGAATACATCGAAGATCATTTCATCACACGCAGTGGCCGCCGGGTGGTGCTGCGCGTTTACGTCGAAAAGCAGAATCTGGACAAGTGCGGCCATGCGATGAAATCCCTCATCAAAGCCATGAAATGGGATGAGGAGCGATTCGGCCTGGAATACGATCTGGACATCTACAACATCGTTGCGACCGACGACTTCAACATGGGGGCGATGGAAAACAAATCGCTGAATATTTTCAATTCAAAGTATGTACTGGCGAAGCCGGAAACGGCCACGGATGAAGATTTTCAGGCCATCGAGGGTGTCATCGGGCACGAGTATTTCCATAACTGGACCGGTAATCGGGTGACCTGCAGAGACTGGTTTCAATTGACCCTGAAAGAAGGCTTGACGGTCTTTCGCGACCAGGAATTTTCATCCGATATGCAGTCACGGGCGGTGAAGCGCATCCGCGACGTGCGTGATTTGCGCAACCGGCAGTTCCCGGAAGATGCGGGACCCATGTCGCACCCGATAAGGCCGGATCAGTATGTCGAGATCAATAATTTCTATACCATGACGGTATACCAGAAGGGCGCCACCGTCATCCGCATGTGCCACACCCTGCTGGGCGAGGCAGGCTTTCAAAAAGGCATGCGGCTGTATTTTCAGCGACATGACGGTCAGGCGGTCACCTGTGACGAATTTCTTGCGGCCATGGCCGATGCAAATGACATCGACCTGGAGCGTTTTGGCCGCTGGTATGGACAGTCCGGTACACCCGAAGTCACGGTAGGTACCGAATACGATGCGGCGGCGGCTTGTTTTACGCTGCATTTAAGTCAACGCACACCGCCAACACATGACCAGGCCGAAAAGCACTCGCTGGTCATCCCGTTTGCAGTCGGTTTGCTCACACCGCAAGGCGGGCAAATTCCGCTACGGCTCAAAGGAGAAGCGGCAGCGGAAGAACTTACCCGGCTGCTGATCCTGGATGAAGAACGACAGTCCTTCGTTTTCGAAAACGTCACCTGTGAACCGATTCCCTCGTTGCTGCGGGATTATTCCGCACCGGTCAAACTGGTCCATGACTACCCGGCATCCGACCTGGCGGTGCTGATGAGACATGATCCGGATCCGTTCGTTCGCTGGAATGCGGCCCAACTGCTGGCCCAGGGCGAAATCATGCGCAATTACCGCTGCCTGCAAGACGGCTTGGAAATGCAACTGCAACCGGAGCTGATTACCGCATTTGACGGCCTGCTGAGCGATACGGAAAGCGACCCGGCCCTGCTGGCGGAAGCCATGATGTTGCCGGGTGAAGAATACCTTTCGGAACAGATGGAGGTCATCGATGTCGATGGGATTCACAAGGCACGCAGGTTCGTCAAGCAGGCCCTGGCCGAAGCCTTGAAAGGACAGTTTGAAGCCGTTTACCAGGGATTGAACCAAGGTGAGCGCTATGACCATGCTGCCACTTCGGTGGCTCGCCGCAGTCTCAAAAACCTTTGCCTCTCTTACCTGGTTGAACTGCCGGACGGCGCGGCTGCGGCGCACCGGCAACTGGATAACAGCGATAACATGACCGACACGCTGTCAGCGCTTGCCAGCCTGGTCTATTCCGGTGCCGCTTCCGCTGACGCGGCGATGGCATCGTTCGAATCGAACTGGCGGCAAGACGCGCTGGTGATGGACAAGTGGTTTTCATTGCAAGCCACCCGGCCTGGCCCGGAAACCGTGGACCGCGTCGCCGCCCTGATGCAGCACCCGGCATTCAGTTTGACCAATCCGAACAAAGTGCGCTCGTTGATCGGTGCATTTTCGATGGCCAATCCAACCGGCTTCCATGCGCTTTCCGGAGCAGGGTACCGGTTTGTTGCCGACCAGGTGATCGAGATCAATCGCCTCAATCCCCAGGCTGCGGCGCGGATTGCAGCAGCCTTCAACCGCTGGAAGCGCTACGATCCGGAGCGTCAGAACTTGATGCAGGCCGAACTCGAACGCATTGGCGCCACCGCCAATCTCTCATCCGATGTCGCCGAAATAGTCGGCAATGCGCTGGGGCGGCGAGAGCCCTGATATTGGGGTTAACATTCCCGCACGGTTTCAAGCAGAAGTTCACGCTCAAGATCTGCTTCGTGACGGCTGGGAAATCTGACCGGCCAGCATTCTGCTGGCTATCGGATCTGTTCAGGAGCGGTTCATGCAATCGGTGTTAGGCTGATCCTGAGCATGGGTGATTTTGCCCGATGGAGAGGGCCGGAATATGATCAAGTTGCTGATTTCCAGTTTAATGATGGCCTTGCTGACAGGCTGTGTAAGTCCTTACTACGCCGGGTCGGATTCGGCTTACCGCTCATATGATGAAGCCCCGCAAGCTTCCTACAGCGACGCTTATTACGAAGACGAATATGCTGAATCCCCTGCCTATGTGTCGCCCTATTCCTCTTATGATTCGGCTTATTACCCCTGGTGGTCCGTGGATTATTTTTATCTTGGCAACCATTACTACCGCCCGGCATACCGCAGTTCTTTGTCATTGACCGTGGGATCCGGCTACCCCTTTTATGACCCGTACTATTACCCGGGTTATTACCCAGGTTATTACCCAGGCTATTATTCGGCCTGGTATGCCCCCCATTATTATGATCGCCCCTGGTTTGGCGCCTACTATGGCTGGGGTGGTTACGGCCGATATGACCCCTACTGGGGCCGCGGCTACAACCGGCACACTTACCGCCGGCCTTATGATGGCAATTCACGCGGGCATGGCCGGGATTATGGTGATTCACGCGGGCATGACCGGAATCACGCAGGTTACCGGGGTAACGGGCAGGCGGGTCGCGGTGATAGGGCGCGGTCAGGCAATGTCGGCCGGCAAGGCCGTGACCGGAGCGTTCAGGACCGCCGACCGCTGTCTGGAAGCCGCTATGGTCAGCGGCGTACGGAACCTGCTGGGACCAATCGAAATATAGTGGTTGCGCCAACCCGCGATGGTCGAGATCGTGGCATGGTGGTGGTCAACCGGGCGGACGGCAAACGCAGGCCCAGCCGGATTGACCCGGTAAGCCGGAACGGAAACAACTACCGGGCAACGCCGCACGCGGATGAACCCCGGGCTGCCGAAACGGGTTATCGCTCAGGCCAGCCGGGTGTCGTAACACCAGAGAGTAATCGGCCACCGCGCTCGCGAAGCGGAATACCCTATCGGTCCACAAGCCCGTCGTCCGCGGTTACGGTCAATCCGGGCGGGGCCATGATTCAGAGCGGGCGTCCTGCACCGCGGGCAGCGGAATACCGCCGCTCCCGCCAGGATGCCCCGGCGCCTCGTGCCAGAAGCGATTCAAGGTACGATCGCCAGGCACCTGCAGATTCCGGAGACGATGGTGATCGCCCACAGCAGGATTCAGGCCGCAGGCCTGACCATCGCAGGAGAAGCGACCGCTGACCGTGTTTCAAAAGGGCGGGCGTAAAGCCGGCTCATTTGCAGTAGAATACGCGGCTACCGAAAACGGAAGCGGCTGTGTGATCTTTCCCCAGACATTCGATGTCATCGTCATTGGTGGCGGCCATGCCGGCACCGAGGCTGCGCTTGCCTCGGCACGCGCTGGCGCCAGGACCCTGTTACTGACCCACAGCATCGAGACCATCGGGCAGATGAGTTGCAATCCGGCGATCGGCGGCATCGGAAAAGGTCATCTGGTCAAGGAGATCGATGCCCTCGGTGGCGTCATGGCGCGCGCGGCGGATGCAGCGGGCATTCAGTTCCGCAGGTTGAATTCCAGCAAAGGACCGGCGGTCAGGGCCACCCGTGCCCAATGCGATCGCAATCTGTACCGTGCTTTCATCCGCAGGGAAGTGGAGCAGCAGAAGAATCTGCAGGTATTTCAGGCCGCTGTGGATGATCTGTTGTTGCACGGTGACACCGTGACAGGCTGCAGATCCGCTGCCGGCCTTGAGTTTCACGCCTCCGCGCTGGTACTGACTGCGGGTACCTTTCTTGCCGGCAAAATCCATGTGGGCGAAACGGCCTTCGAAGGTGGCCGGGCAGGAGATCCGCCGGCCAACAGGCTGGCCGCCAGGCTGCGCGAAATGCCGTTCAGCGTGGGGCGTCTGAAAACCGGAACCCCGCCCCGGATAGACGGCAAGTCGGTCAATTTCGATGGCCTCGAGCAACAGCCGGGCGATGACCCCCGGCCGGTGTTTTCATTTATCGGCAGCACCGGCGATCACCCGCAGCAGGTGTGCTGCTGGATCACGCATACCTCTGAAAAGACCCACGAAATCATTCGCAAAGCGCTGCACCGCTCGCCCTTGTATACGGGGCTGATCGAAGGCATCGGCCCGCGTTACTGCCCCTCGATAGAGGACAAGGTGGTGCGGTTTGCTGATCGGGCAAGCCACCAGATATTTATCGAACCCGAAGGTTTGCAGACCCGTGAGCTCTATCCCAACGGCATCTCCACCAGCCTGCCGTTCGATGTCCAGCTCGACCTGGTGCGATCCATCCGTGGTTTTGAACAGGCGTTTATTACGCGTCCCGGCTACGCGATCGAATATGACTATTTCGATCCCAGGGAATTGCATGCCCATTTGCAGACCAGACAGGTGAGTGGCCTGTTTTTTGCCGGGCAGATCAACGGCACGACAGGGTACGAGGAAGCTGCGGCCCAGGGACTGGTCGCGGGGGTCAATGCCGCCCGGTATGCGCGCGGTGATTCCCCGTGGACTTTGCGCCGGGATGAAGCCTACATCGGTGTCATGATCGATGACCTGGTGACCCGTGGAACACTCGAGCCCTACCGGATGTTTACCAGCCGTGCCGAATACCGTTTACAGCTACGCGAAGACAACGCGGATTTGCGCCTGACGCCGGCCGGCCGTGAATTGGGATTGGTTGACGACCGTCGATGGGCCGCGTTCAATATCAAACGCGATACGATCGAGGCGGAGCAAAACCGCCTTCACAACATCTGGGTTTCCGCCGACAATGCCTTGGGCCGGGCCATCATGCAGTTGTACGGCATTCCGCTCAGCAAGGAAGCGCGAGCCCTGGATTTGCTGAAACGGCCGGAACTGGGATACGAAAAGCTGGTTGCTATCGACGGGATTGGCCCCGGGGTGGCGGACAGTCTCGTCGCGCAGCAGGTGGAGATACAGGTCCGTTATGCGGGCTACCTGGACCGCCAGGCAGAAGAAATTGCGCGCCGGATGAAACATGAGGCACTGGAAATTTCGCAGGATTTTGATTTCCGGGGGGTACACGGCTTGTCTGCAGAAGTGACCGAAAAACTGCTTGCCGGCAAGCCGGAGACGGTAGGTCAGGCTGCCCGCATGCCCGGCATTACGCCCGCGGCGATTTCGCTTTTGATGGTGCACCTGAAAAAATCGGGAAGAAAAACAAAAAAAATGCAAATAATGCCATGAATTACGATTTCACAACGTTCCGTTGACAGTTTTTTAACAGAAAATGATTAAGCTAGAGCATGTAAGTTGACTGTGCCTAGCGCGTCGCACCTCTAAACAGGCAGTCCCCACACTTCTATGCCTTACGCGATGCGCTTTCAAGCCCCGGTTCATACCGGGGCTTTTTTTATCTGATCTGCACCAAGACGAATCAGGCGTGCGTCATGGCTGGTTAAACCCACAGCCGCCTGATTTTCAGTTAACCTATCTCCCTGTGCAGTTTTTCGCTGGCTGCTTGTCAATGCAAACAATCTCATGAACACAGAAGATACCAACAGGTCCAGTAATTTCATTCGCAACATCATTGTTGCCGACCTCGAATCGGGTAAGCATCAGACCGTTCTTACGCGATTTCCACCCGAACCGAACGGGCATTTGCACATCGGTCATGCGAAATCGATTTGTCTGAATTTCGGCCTGGCCCGGGAGTTCGGGGGCGCGACCAATCTGCGCTTCGACGATACCAACCCGCTGAAGGAAAACGAGGATTTTGCCCGGGCCATCATGCAGGACGTGCGTTGGCTGGGCTTCGAGTGGAAAGAATTGCGCCACGCTTCGGATTACTTTGAGCAGCTTTACGACTATGCCGTGCACCTGATCGAGAATGGCAAGGCCTATGTGGAAGAGCTTTCGGCAGATGAGATTCGCGCCTACCGGGGTACCTTGACCGAGCCGGGCCGCAACAGCCCGTACCGGGACCGGCCGGTGGCAGAAAGCCTGGATCTGTTCAGGCGCATGAAGAATGGTGAATTTGAAGACGGAAAATATGTGCTGCGGGCCAGGATCGATATGGCTTCGGGCAATATCAACCTGCGTGACCCGGTGATTTACCGCATACGCAACGCAAGTCACCACCGCACCGGGGATACCTGGCACATCTATCCGATGTATGACTGGGCGCACGGTATTTCCGACGCGATCGAAGGCATTACGCACTCGCTGTGCACATTGGAATTCGAAGATCACCGCCCGCTTTACGACTGGTTCCTGGACAACATTCCCGCCCCATCCCATCCGCAGCAAATCGAGTTTGCGCGCGGCAATATCGACTACACGGTGATGAGCAAACGGCGGCTGCGGCAATTGGTGGAGGAAGGTCATGTCAGTGGGTGGGATGATCCGCGTATGCCGACGCTTGCCGGTCTGCGCCGGCGCGGCTTTACCGCCGCATCCATCCGGGCGTTCTGGGATGAAATGGGCATCTCCAAGTCCGACAGCATTATTTCCATGGGCCTGTTGGAGAATGCGCTGCGCAACGATCTGAATGCGAACGCACCCAGAACCATGGGCGTGCTGGAACCCTTGAAGCTTGTTTTGACCAACTTCCCCGCGGATGAAACCGAATGGCTGGAAGCAGCCGTTCATCCGCAGGATGAGTCCATGGGTCTGCGCAAGGTGCCGCTGACCCGTGAAATCTGGATCGAGCGATCGGACTTCCTGGAAGATCCGCCGAAGAAGTTCTTTCGTCTCAAGCCGGGTGGGGAAGTACGCCTGCGCTATGCCTTTATTATTCGCTGCCTTGAAGTCATCAAGAATGCGCAGGGCGAAGTGACCGAACTGCATTGTGAATTCGACCCGGACACCCGCTCCGGCCTGCCGGGTGCGTCGCGCAAGGTCAAGGGGACCATTCACTGGGTGTCGGCAGTCCATGGCGTTCGTGCCGAAGTGCGGCTGTATGACCGGCTGTTCAATGTCGCCAATCCGCTCGCCGACAAGTCGCGGAATTTCCTGGAACTTATCAACCCGCATTCACTCGATATCATTGCCGATGCGGTGGTTGAGCCGGAGGTGGCCGCAGGCAAGCCTGGCGATTGCTACCAGTTTGAGCGCACGGGTTACTTTGTCCATGATGCCGTGGATTCCCGGCCGGGCCAGCCGGTTCTCAACCGGGCCGTGACCCTGCGGGATTCCTGGGCCAAGCTGGAGGCGGAAGCACAGCCGTAATGTGACCGTGACCTGCGGCACTCTTGGCCCGAACCGGGCTTTGTTACACTTAGCGATTAACTGTTAAAGAGGAGAAATATCATGGGGGGCTGGATCATTCTCGGACTGATCGTTGCGATCGTCCTGTTCGCGATTTCGATCTATAACCGTCTCGTTGCCGGGCGCAACCGCTACAAGAACGCCTTTGCCCAGATCGACGTCCAGCTAACGCGCCGGCACGACCTGATTCCCAACCTGGTTGAAACGGCGAAAGGCTACATGGCGCATGAGCGTGGAACCCTGGAAGACGTGGTCAATGCGCGCAATGCCGCCGTCTCCGGCTTGAAAGCCGCAGCCAAGGATCCCACCGATCCCGAGGCCATGAAGCGCCTGTCTGAAGCCGAGCAGGGCCTGTCGGGCGCACTCGGCCGCTTGTTCGCTCTGTCGGAGGCGTATCCCGACCTGAAGGCCAATCAGAACATGATGCAGCTCTCGGAGGAGTTGACCACCACCGAGAACAAGGTGGCCTTTGCGCGCCAGGCCTATAACGATGCGGTCATGCAATACAACACGATGCGTGAATCCTTCCCCAACAGCATGATAGCCGGCCAGTTCGGCTTCAAAGGCGCCGAGTTGCTGGAGATCGAAGACGAGAGCAAACGGGAAGTTCCCAAGGTTTCATTCTGAATATGGGTTGTAGTTTGCTTCGGGCCGCCTGGCTCGGCCCGAAGCCTCGATGTCACCGCAATGAACTTCTTCGAACACCAGGATAGAGCAAAAAAGCAGTCCCGCTGGCTGTTGCTGATGTTCGCGCTGGCCGTAGTCGCGGTGGTGACAGCGGTCGATCTTGTGCTGCTGCTGGTGCTGGGCGCGTCGAGCGCACCCGCCGGTCAATGGCAGCCCCTTTCCGGCCAATCGCTGAATCAGAACCTGGCTTTGCTGGCCGGCGGCGGGATCGCAACGGTTGCGGTGATCACCCTTGCCAGCCTGTTCAAGACGCTCAAGCTGCGCTCCGGCGGCGGCCAGGTCGCCCGTGAACTCGGAGCCAGCCTGCTCGAGTCGGATCCGCGGGATCCGCTGCGCCGCAGGCTGCGCAATGTGGTCGAGGAGATCGCGCTGGCATCCGGGGTGCCCGTGCCGGAAATTTATGTACTGGAGCAGGAAGCGGGCATCAATGCCTTTGCCGCCGGCTATACGCCCGCCGATGCGGCCATTACCGTTACCCGCGGCACACTGGAGAAACTCGACCGCAACGAACTGCAGGGTGTGATCGCCCACGAATTCAGTCATATCCTGAACGGTGACATGCGCATCAATATCCGTTTGATGGGGGCGCTGTTTGGCATTCTGCTGCTGGCGCTGATCGGCCAGCGGGTATTGATCCACTCCCGTTTCATGGGCCGGTCGCGAAACAAGAACGGCTCCGCCATCCTGTTGATCGCGTTGGGTCTGATGGTCGTGGGCTACGTGGGCCTGTTTTTTGGCCGCTGGATCAAAGCGGCCGTTTCACGCCAGCGCGAATATCTGGCGGACGCATCGGCGGTGCAGTTTACCCGCGAGTCCGAGGGGATCGGCGGCGCACTCAAGAAAATCGCCGTGTACAGTGAAGGATCGTACCTGGCCGCAGATACCGAGGAAATCAACCATATGTTGTTCGGTGACGGCCGGAAAATGCTGCTGTTTTCCACTCACCCGCCCCTGCTTGAGCGCATCCACCGCATAGAGCCGGCATTCCGGGAGGAAGACCTCGAGCGCCTCGCTGCCCGCCTGGCCCAACAGGCAGGGCAGAAACAGCCAACAGAAGCGGCGGCAGCAGCCAGGCCTGCCCGCGCCGGTGCGCCCTCGATGGCTGCAGGTGGCGCTGGCTGGATCGGCGCTGGTGGACTGATCGACCAGATTGGCAAACCCGACGGGGCGCGCATTCTGATGGCGGCGGCTCTGGCCGCTTCCATTCCCGATCAAATCCGGCAAGCTGCCCAGTCCGCGGAGTGGGCTCCGGAAGTCCTGTTTTATTCACTGCTGGACCGGGATCCTGAGCTCAGGGAGCAACAACTGCTGCTGATTGCACAGTGCATGGGCGCGGATAGCGAGGCCCAGGTCCGGGCCTTGCTGGCCGGCGGCCAGGTGCCCGCGGCGAGCCAGCGACTACCCCTGCTGGAATTGGCTTTTCCCGCTTTGAAGCGCCGTCCACCGGAGTTTGTGGCGCGCCTGCTCGCGACCGTGCAGAAATTGGTCAGATTGGATGGCCGTATTGACGTGTTTGAATACCTGCTGGCAAACGTGATCAAACAGCACCTTTGGGAGTCACAAAATCCGCATATGACGAAGTCTGCAGGCGATTTGAGCCTGAGCCGCTGCCTGCCCGAAGCGAGCCGGGCGCTCGCGGTATTGGCGCTTCATGGTCATGAAGGCGATAAGGCGGCAGAATCCGCCTTCAAGGCCGGAGTGACTGCTCTGGCGGACGACGCTGCCACAGAGATGCCGCGCATCGATGACTGGGTCAGTACGCTGGATGCGGACCTGCCGAAACTTGACAGGATGTGCGCCAGGGACAAACAGCGCCTTGTACATGCACTGCTGTTGACGGTGACGCACGACGGCAAGACCATCCCGGTAGAACTGGAATTGCTGCGGGTAATCTGCAGCCTGATCCATGTTCCCCTGCCCATGTTGAGCGGGCAGAATCAATGGGGTCAGAGTCAAGTGCCAGAGTAAGCAGCTTGTTGGTGGTCAAAAACTTCCGGGCCAACTCTGGCACTTGACTCTGACCCCATTGATTTCCAGCGATTGGCTCAGACTTCGGCGGCAAATTTTTCCGCAATCATGATGGTCGGGGCGTTGGTATTGCCGGACACCAGTTGCGGCATGACCGAAGCGTCGACCACGGAAAGGCCTTCCATGCCGCGGACATGGAGTTTCGGGTCGACCACCGCGAATGCGTCCACACCCATTTTGCAGGTCCCGATGGGATGGTAGATGGTTTCTGCTCTGCTGCGGATGAATGCCAATAGTTGTGCATCCGTTTGCACGTCGGTACCCGGATAAATCTCTTTGCCTGCAAATGGCGCGAAGGCGGGCTGTGCGAATAGCATTCGTGGCAGCCGGGCGCACTCAATCATCAACTTGCGATCATACTCGCTGGTGAGATAGCGCGGCTGCAAAGCCGGAGCCTGTTGCGGGTCGGCCGAGCGCAAGGTAATTTCGCCATGGCTTTGCGGGCGCAAAACACAGGCGTGGATGGTCATGCCGTAGCCGGGCAGGCGGTTTCTGCCGTGATTGTCCAGCAGCGCAGGCACGAAATGCAGTTGGATGTCGGGGCGTTCATCGCTGGCGTGGCGGCTGACGATAAAGCCGCCGGCCTCTGCAATATTGGAACTGCCCGGGCCTCTGCGATCGAACAGGTAGCGCAGCGCCACGGCCACCTCGTTGAGATGGTCATAAGTGATGGGCTTGCGGCTTGCGATCAGCGTGCACACGTCGAGATGGTCCTGCAGATTCCTGCCCACGCCTTCGAGTTCGTGACGAATCCCGATCCCGTGCTGGCGCAAATTCCCGGCGGGTCCGACACCGGACAGCATCAGCAACTGGGGCGAATTGATGGCACCCGCCGCCAGGATGATATGGCCGCCTTCAGCATACTGCGGGCGCTGTTTGCGGGCATAGTGAACACCCACAGCACGGAGCCCGTCGAATTGAATCCTTGCGGCCAGCGCGCCGGTGCGAATGACCAGATTGGACCTGTGCCGGGCAGGCCTCAAATAGGCGGTGGCGGCGCTGCAGCGCAGGCCGTTTCGCTGCGTCACCTGGTAGTAGCCGACTCCCCGCTGTCTGGCACCATTGAAATCGTCGTTGCGTTCAAAACCTGCCTCTTTGGCGGCCTGCAGGAACACTGCTGACAATGGGTTGACGTGGCGTAAATTCTGGACACTGAGCGGACCGCCGCTGCCGTGATACGGTGAGGCCCCATTTTCCTGGTCCTCGGACTTGATGAAGTACGGCAGAACGGAGGCAAAGTCCCAGCCGGTATTCCCGTCTGCCGCCCAACCATCGTAGTCCTTGCGATGGCCACGGCTGTAACACATGGCATTGATGGAACTGGATCCGCCCAGCACGCGGCCGCGCGGCCAGTACAGACGGCGGTTATCGAGTTCCGCCTGGGGCTCGGTTGCATAAGGCCAGGTGACGGTTTTCAGCGCGATCAACTTGGCCAATCCGGCCGGCATGTGAATAAACGGGTGCCAGTCACGCCCGCCCGCCTCGAGCAGCAGCACCCGATTGCCCGAGTTTTCGCTCAGCCGGTTGGCCAGAACACACCCCGCCGAGCCGGCACCAATGACGATGAAATCGAATTCCATACGCGGGAAGGCCTTGTTCAATGAAGCACGCAGCCTTTTGACTGGTGCTTGCAGGATAGCCAATAAATGTATCCGAACGGGTGTGTGATCAAGGGCGAGTCAGACTTTTTGCCTTGTGCATGATGCTAATCAACTCAATACACAATAGGGTGAAACAGATCCGACCATCGAACAGACCAGGACGATAAAGCCATTCGGCTTGCCACCATCTCAAAAATCACCGTACAATCCGCGGCTTGCCGGGAGCAGGGAAGCGAGGCACATTTGTGCGGGAAGCACGGTATAGTGGGAACCAGTCTGGTGACAGACACACACAGTGGAGGTAGGAACATGTTGATCGATTTTGGCGGAGTTCAGGAAGACGTCGTTACGCGAAAAGAATTCCCGATGGCCAAGGCCAAACGCATCCTGAAAAATGAGACCATTGCGGTTATCGGCTATGGTGTTCAAGGTCCGGCCCAGGCGCTGAACATGCGTGACAACGGCTTCAACGTCATCGTTGGTCTGCGTGAAGGTTCCAAAGAATCCTGGAAGCGTGCAAAGCGAGATGGTTGGCTCAAGGGCAAAAACCTGTTTACCACTGAGGAAGCCGCCAGGCGCGGCACCATCATCCAGTACCTGGTTTCGGATGCTGCACAGAAAGCCTATTGGCCGACGCTGAAGAAATGTCTGAATGAGGGCGATGCGCTCTATTTCTCCCACGGCTTCTCGATAGCATTCAAAGACCAGACCAAGGTCATTCCGCCGGCCAATGTGGATGTCATATTGGTGGCTCCCAAAGGCAGCGGTACTTCCGTTCGCCGCAACTACCTCGCAGGCGTTGGCATCAACTCCAGCTACGCCGTGTTTCAGGACTACACCGGCCACGCCACCGAGCGCTGCCTGGCCGTCGGTATTGCATTGGGCTCCGGATATCTGTTCCCGACCACTTTCGAGAGCGAAGTCTACAGCGACCTCACCGGCGAGCGCGGGGTACTGATGGGCGCACTCGCCGGAATCATGGAGGCGCAGTACGAAGTATTGCGCAAGAACGGCCACAGCCCGGCGGAGTCCTTCAACGAAACCGTCGAAGAACTTACCCAGAGCCTGATACGGTTGGTCGACGAGAATGGAATGGACTGGATGTATGCCAACTGTTCCGCAACAGCACAGCGAGGGGCCCTGGACTGGAAGCCGAAATTCAGGAAGGCCACCCTGCCCGTATTCCGTGAACTGTACAAGCGTGTGCGCAGTGGCGAGGAGACCCGCCGGGTTTTGAGTTCCACGGGCAAGAAGAACTACAAAGAGCAGTTGGAGAAGGAACTCGCACAAATGCGTGATTCTGAAATGTGGCGCGCCGGCGCCGCCTCACGCGCCCTGCGCCCGAACGTGCCGGAAAGCAAACGCATCAAATCAACCGCCGGAACCAAGGGCCGCGGCCGCAATTAGACCGTAAAGCGCGGCCACCCATGCAGGCGTACGTGGGCATCGTGTTAACAGGCCCCAGGAGCCGCAGGCGACCCGCCGACCCTGGTTGGGTAAGCGAGCGAAGCTCGCTGGACCAGAAGGGTCGTGCGTATAATTTCATGCAGTCGAGCGCAGCCGCCTTCCGCCGAAAGTGCAGGCAATGGAGGGGGAGCGACTTTGCCGAAGGCAAAAAAGTGCCCCCGGAATGCCGTCGCACGTGCAGGCAATGGAGGGGGAGCGACTTTGCCGAAGGCAAAAAAGTGCCCCCGGAATGCCGTCGCACGTGGGAGCAGGGAAGCGAGACACGATTTTGAGTAACCTGGAACGCCTGCTCCGGGTGGAGCCGGGGGAGTGGCCCCGGTTGCTGCTGGCGTTTGCCTATTTCTTCTTCCTGCTCGGCGGCTACTTCATGCTTCGGCCCATCCGCGGCACGGTGGCGGCGTATAACAGCGATATTCTGCCCTGGTTGTACACCGCGACTTTCATCACCATGCTGGCGATCGTGCCGCTGTTCGGATTCCTTGTAGCCCGGTTCCGCCGCGGCCAGTTCATTCCCGCCATCTATGTTTTTTTTCTCAGCAACCTGGCCCTGTTCATGCTGGGTTTCAGGGATGATGCCACGCCGTTATGGATACAGCGCGTGTTCTATGTCTGGTTGAGCGTATTCAACCTGTTCGTGGTTTCGGTGTTCTGGAGTTTCATGGCGGATATTTTTCAGCCGGGCCAGGCGCAGCGATTGTTTGGCTTTATCATGGCGGGGGGCAGCCTGGGCGCAATCTTCGGTCCCAGGTTGACGGCCGGGATCGTAAGCGACAGCGGTACCCGTGGCGTCATGAGCGTATCGCTGGGTTGCCTGGGTATCGCCACCTTGCTGGCGATCGTTCTGGGGCGTTATCAGCGCGGCAAGGCGCCTGCGCCGGCCGTGGTAATCGGCGGTAGTGTTTGGGAAGGAGCGATCCGGGTTTTTCGTTCCAGGTACCTCCTGTACGCCTGCCTGTTGATGCTGTTGCACAATCTGACCTCGACGTTTCTGTATAACGGTTTGGCCGTATTGGTGGATGAGCAGATTGTCGGATTCCAGCAGCGCACGGTATTTTTCGGCTACGTCGACTACATTGTCCAGATCATTGCATTCACGCTGCAGTTCTTCGTCACCTCGCGGCTGGTCGGCAGTATCGGTATGTCACGCACGCTGAGCATAATTCCCTTGTTACTGGCTGGCGGCTTCGTCATCCTCGGCGGCGCGCTTGGCCTGGTGTTGTTCGCTGCGGTGCAGGTGGCCCAGCGCTCGCTGAATTATGGAGTCATGGGTCCGGCCAAGGAGATGTTGTTCACGGTGGTCGATCGCGAGACCAAGTACAAAAGCAAGAATTTTATCGACACGGCCATCTATCGCGGCAGTGACGTGACCGCCAGCTGGATTTTCAAAGGCCTCACGGTGGCGGGCTTTTCAATCGCCCAGATTGCCTGGATCTATGTTCCCATCATGGGATTTTGGGCCTGGGGTGCTTGGCGGTTGGGCAAGATCTACCTGGAATTGCGCGTTCGTGTTGATCGAGCCGAGTCCGCGCCAATTCCATAGCTCCCGCTGCGGGCACGTCCGGCATCCGGCTGGTGGACCGGCGATCAATCTCCCGGCAGCGGGTAAAACCGTGGTCCCTGCGTACTGGTGAGTTTTTCCACCGCGCAGCCATACAAACGCTGCAGGCTGGCTTCACTCAGCATTTGCCCGGTGGGGCCGGCACACCACTGGCCTTGCCCGAACAGCATGACGACGTGGCTGCAATACCTGGCGGCCAGGTTGACATCGTGCAGGGCGGCAATAGCCCCGGCGGTGCCGGCCCCCACCGTCCGGTCCCGGATCATACCCATGATCCGGATCTGGTGTCGCAAGTCGAGATGATTGGTCGGTTCGTCCAGGAGCATGATGTCCGGCTCTTGTACCAGCAGGGCAGCAAAGGCCAGACGCCGGGCTTCTCCGCCAGAGAGTCCGGTAACGCTGCGATCGACGAAGCCATCGAGATCGACGGCGGCCAGAGCAGCCACGGCCTTGTCGATGTCTGCAGGACCCTCACGTTGCCAATAGCCCAGGTGCGGATGCCTTCCGGTGAGCGCAATCTGCATGACGCTGGAATCGAAAACATATGCGGTATGTTGTTGCAGCATGCCGATATGGCGCGCCAGAATTCTGCCGGGCAGTTGAGCGATTGCACGCGATTCGAGCAACACCTGCCCGGCATTCGGGGGCCGCAGACCGGCAAGGCATTTGAGCAGAGTGGTCTTGCCCACACCGTTCGACCCCAGCAGTCCCCATAGACTGCCCGGCGCCAATTCCAGATTGAAATCCGTAACGACCTTGATGCCGGCGATGGTCAAATCGACGTGACGACAACTCAAATGCGTCATTGTTTTTAGGAGCCTCTGATCTATTATACGCGGGCGCGACGGAGTCTTTGCGGGATGCTCCGCTCCGGCTCTGGTGAGCGCGGTTTGGTCACTCCAAATGAGCGAGCCGGAACGGGGCGGAGCGCCCGCAAAGGCCCGTCCCAGTCGGGTTTCGCCGCAAAAGCCGCATCTCGCACGTTTCTTGCCTCGGCCGTAGCGCTGCTACTGTCACGCGCAACGGCATTCCGGGGGCACTTTTTTCGCCTTCGGCGAAAGTCGCTCCCCCTGCATCGCCTGCGCTCGGCTCGCTCCGCACGAGCTGCGGCTTTTTCGGCAGAAACGCGCTCCGTGCATAATAGATCAGAGGCTCCTTAGCTTCGCCCGATTCAGCAACAACAGGAAAAGCGGCACGCCCAGCAGCGCGGTGACCACACCGACGGGCAACTGCCGCGGTGCCAGCACCGTTCGCGCCAGGGTATCGGAAACGACCAGGAACAGGCCGCCAAAAAGGGTCGCGGCAGGTAACAATACCCGGTGATCGGAACCAACCAGCAGGCGCATCAGGTGCGGCACAATCAGGCCCACAAAGCCGATGTTGCCGGCGATCGATACCGCGGCCGCGGTCAGGATGGATGCCAAGAGATAAACGATCCAGAGCAGTCTCCGGGTAGGCTCGCCCAGCAAGCGAGCCGTCGTCTCACCCATCGCGAGCACATTGAGGCTGCGTGCCAGGCCCAGGCAAAACAAAAAGATGATCGCCAGGGTCAGAGCGGCCCAGATCGGGGCCCTGGCGTAACCCAGGTCTCCAATCAACCAGAACAGCATGCCGCGCAGACTGCTGTCGCTGCCCAGCGCCAATACCAGGCTGATCAGGGCGGTCCAGCCTGAAGCGGTCACGACGCCGGTCAGGAGCAGGCGGGTCGTGCTCCATGGCCCTTCGCCGCGGGCCAGTCCAAACACCAGGATGATCGAAACCAGGGATCCGGCCAATGCGAGCAGCGGAATGAAAGCCACGGCAATACCCACTGTCATACCCAATAGCGCCGCAAACGCGGCCCCGCCGGAGACGCCGAGGATATAGGGATCCGCCAGCGGATTTCGCAAAAGAACCTGCATCAGGCAGCCGGACAGCGAAAGCAAGGCGCCAACGGTCCAGGCAGCCAGCGCTCGCGGTATACGCAAACGCCACAGCAATTCTCCGTATTCCGCCTGGGGATCCACCAGGGATTGCAGCCATTGATGCATGCTGAGCGAGACGGATCCGGTTGCGGACGCCAGCAGCAAGGCGGCCAGCGAAAGCAACAGTAGCGAGAGTATCAGCAGGCGTTTGAGCGCTGTTGGCATCATGGGGAAGAAACGATTAACATTCTTAGGGCCGGGAAGGCTAGCAAAGTAACATCACGAATACCGGTAGGCAACAGACCCCTGGATGGCTTGAACACATTTTCTGGACGAAGTACTGATGATAGATCCCGACGGCTATCGCCCCAATGTTGGCATCGTATTACTGAACAACGATCGGCGGGTGTTTTGGGCGCAGCGCGTGAATAACGACGGCTGGCAGTTTCCACAAGGGGGAATGCACACCGACGAAACTCCGGTGGAGGCCATGTACCGCGAACTGCAGGAAGAGACCGGTTTGCTTCCTTTGCATGTCGATTTGTTGGGAAGCACGCCGGGCTGGTTGCGCTATCGCTTGCCGCGCCGTTACCAGAGACAATTCAGCAAACCGCTGTGTATCGGTCAGAAACAGGTTTGGTTTCTGCTGCGCTTTCTGGCCGATGATTCAGCCTTCAGTCTGAACCGTTCCGAAGAGCCGGAATTCTGCGATTACCGTTGGGTCGATTTCTGGTACCCGGCGGAGAACGTGATTACTTTCAAACGGCGGGTTTACCGCAAAGCGCTTTCCTTACTGGAACCCCTGGCAGAAAATCCGGGCAGTGCAAGCGGTGGGTAATGTAGCAGTTCGCTCGAAGCATGCCTGGATCATCGCGCTGTGCCTGGTTCTGCCGGGCGCTTGTGATCAGGACCAATCCGGCAAGGATGTATCAGCCAACATCGGTCAATTGCAAACCCAGGCGCTGCACAGTGATTTGGCCTGGTCCCTGTTACAGGCGCTGACCACCGAAGTCGGACCCCGAATGGCTGGCAGCGGGGGTGACCCGCGCGCCGTCGAGTGGGCAAAAACCCTTATGGAATCGATGGGTTTTGACCGGGTGTGGACTGAGCCCGTCAGTTTTCCCCGTTGGCGCAGAGGCGCTGAAAGCGCCTATTTGTCGACCGGCTATCGACTGCCGCTGGCAGTTACGGCTTTGGGTGGCAGCCCGGGCACCGGGGGCTTGCTGCAGGGTGACGTTGTGCACTTTCCTGATCTGCAGGCGCTGATTGACGCACCGCCGGGCCAGGTCAGGGGAAAGATTGTTTTTATCAGCGCCAGGATGGAACCCGCCAGGGACGGAAGCGATTATGGAAGAGTCGTCGCAGGGCGCAAGGAAGGGCCCTATGTTGCGGCGGAAAAAGGCGCGTTGGCATTGATCATCCGGTCGGTTGGAACCGATCACAACCGCCTGGCCCACACCGGCATGATGGCGAAGGACAAGGGGCGTGCGGCGGTGCCGTCAGCAGCCATTTCCAATCCCGATGCCGACCTGCTCGAATCCATAATCGAATCCGGCAGGCCAGTGCATCTGGAACTGAATCTCGACTGTGGCTTCGATGGGGCCGCAAGTTCTTACAATGTGATCGGCGAGATCACTGGCAGCGACCCCGACGCCGGCTACTTCATGCTTGGAGCCCATCTTGATTCCTGGGATCTGGGTACCGGTGCGATTGACGATGGTGCCGGAGTGGCGATTGTCATCGCCGCTGCAAAAATGATTGCAGACCTGCCGCAAAGAACCCACCGTGGCTTGCGCGTCGTCCTGTTCGCCAACGAAGAACAGGGCATCTATGGCGGCCGGGAGTATGCGAGGATGCACAAACACGAGTTGGATATGCATATCGCGGGCGCGGAATCGGATCTTGGCAGCGGCCGGGTATATCGCTTGGCTGCGGCTGTCAGCGAGCAGGCGCGGTCAGCGATCGATGAACTCGCGCGCAATCTTTCTGCGCTGGGGATCTCATACGATGCCTCCCTTGCCGCAACGGGCGGCGCCGATGTCGGACAGATGCGTGCACTGGGCATGCCGGTTATCGATTTGAAGCAGGACGCCAGTGCCTATTTCGATGTACATCACACGGCAAATGACACCCTGGACAAGGTGGATCCGGATGACTTGAGACAAAATGTTGCTGCCTGGGTCACCCTGGCCTGGTTCATGGCCGAATCAAATGTCAGCTTCGGCCCCATTGCCATTTCCAAAGCGGAGGATTGACTTGCGTTGACCCGACCGCGTCGGCAAAAGCTAATTGACAATCATTCTCATTTGGGTTTATGCTAAGCGCACCGATCAGCAGGAAATTTTTCAGGTTTTGGGCTATGTACATTTGTCTTTGCCATGGAGTGACCGATTCCGCCATCCGCACGGCAGTGCGCAATGGCGCCCGGTCGTATGGGCAACTGAGTTTCATGACCGGATGTGGAACCCAATGCGGTAGTTGTGCGGCGGAAGCGAAATCCTTGCTCAAAGAGTCCCTCGAAGCACGCGAATTGCGGGAAATCGAAACACCACTCCAATTATTCAGCGCGGCCTGAGGCATTTTCCGGCTTTTTCTTGCTCCCGCGCCCGGGTCCCGGCCGCATTTCAGCACGAATTCATTCTTCATAGTAGAATCATTCAGGGTCCGGACGCGTGATTACGGGAGACATGAATAGATGAAGGGCGACAAAAAGGTCATAGAATTTTTAAATGCAGTGTTGCGGAACGAACTTACCGCAATCAATCAGTATTTCCTGCACTCGCGCATGTTCAGGGATTGGGGTCTGACTGTGCTGGCCGACCATGAGCACCATGAGTCGGTCGACGAAATGAAACACGCCGATCAGTTGATTGAACGTGCCTTGTTCCTTGAAGGATTGCCCAATCTGCAAGACCTCGGAAAATTGATGATCGGTGAGCACACGCAGGAAATCCTGGAGTGCGACCTGCGTTTGGAAATGGACGCCTTGCCTGTTTTGCGTGAAGCCATCGTTTACTGCGAGTCGGTAAAGGATTTCGTCAGCCGGGACCTGTTCGACCACATTCTGAACTCGGAGGAAGAACATGTCGATTGGCTGGAAACCCAGTTGCAACTGATCGGCAAGGTCGGCATCGAAAATTATCTTCAGTCACAAATGAAAACTGCTTGAGCCGGCGTTGAGGCATCAAGCGTCAATCCGCATTTGAAAGTGGCCTATGTTCAATCAAACCAGCCAACCCTGTACCTTCGAAAGAGATTGTGACGTTGTCATGATTCCGTCGGGCGATATGGTTACGATGCCAGCGGGCACGGTCGGCTATATCACGCAGGCACTTGGCGGCAGTTTCAGCGTATTCGTCGATGGCAACCTTTTTCGAGTAGCGGGCACGGACGCAGATGCGATTGGCAAGGAACCGGTGCTGCCACCCAGTTTGCCGGAAAATGCCACGGACGATGATGTTGAAAAATTGCTGTGGGACCAATTGAAAACCTGCTATGACCCTGAAATCCCGGTAAATATTGTCGATCTTGGACTGGTTTACAACTGCGAGATGGAGGTGAATGAAGCGGGGCAGCGGGTGGTTTCGGTGCAAATTACGCTGACGGCCCCTGGGTGTGGCATGGGCGACATCCTGGTGGACGATGTCCGGTCCAAACTGGAATTGGTTCCAACGGTCAGCCGCGTCGATGTCTCACTGACCTTTGACCCGCCCTGGAATCACACCATGATGTCCGATGTGGCCCGTCTGGAAACCGGCATGTTCTGAATATGACCTGGCCTGCATGCATGTTGCAGGATGGTTGCGCGGATCTTAAGCCCGCTCGAGTTCGGCAGTGATACTGTGGCACTCCTCGATCAGTATTGAAGGCGTTCGTTTTCCGTAGGTGTGGAAGTAATGGATGATTTCTGCGAGCTCACCGTGCCAGGCGTTCGGGCGTATTTCCAGTAAGGCGTCCAGGGTCTCCGGGGCGATATCGATGCCATTCACATTCAGGGAATCTGCAGCAGGCACCAGCCCAACGGGCGTCTCGACGGCTTCTGCTTCTCCCGTGCAACGGCGGATAATCCAATCGAGAACGCGCAGGTTGTCACCAAAGCCCGGCCACATATAAGCACCATCCCGGTCCCGGCGAAACCAGTTGACATGGAAGATCTTCGGCAGATTGCGGGATTTTTCGGCAAAACTCAGCCAGTGCGCCCAGTAGTCACCAAAGTTGTAACCGCAAAATGGCAGCATTGCCATCGGGTCACGCCGTACCATGCCAACTTCCCCGGTTGCTGCGGCGGTAGTTTCCGACGCCATCGCGGCGCCAACCAAAACGCCGTGCTGCCATGACCTGCTCTCCATGACCAAGGGTACGAGACGTTCCCGGCGGCCGCCGAAGATAATCGCGGATAAGGGCACGCCGTTGGCTGCCTCGGATTCTGCCGTGTAGGATGGACAACGGGAAATGGAAACGGTGAAACGCGAATTCGGATGTGCAGCGGGTCCGGTGGCGGCATCGAACGGCCGGCCTCGCCAGTCGGTAACCGGCTCACCCACACCTTTACCTTCCCACCACGGCTGATTGTCGGCAGTGAGACCCACGTTGGTAAATATCGTGTCGCGATTCAACATGGCCAAAGCATTGGGATTGGTTTTGGCGCTGGTGCCGGGAGCCACGCCGAAGAATCCCGCTTCGGGATTGATTGCCCAGAGCCGACCGTCTTCGCCGGGACGCATCCAGCAAATGTCATCGCCGATGGTCCATACTTTCCACCCCGGATAACTTGCCGGAGGAATGAGCATGGCCAGGTTGGTCTTGCCGCACGCGGAGGGAAAGGCTGCCGCCACGTAATGCACCTCACCGGCGGGGTTTTCAATGCCGACGATCAACATGTGTTCCGCCAGCCAACCCTCCGAAAGAGCCTGGTGACTGGCGATGCGCAACGCATGACACTTCTTTCCCAGCAGCGCATTGCCACCATAACCGGAGCCGAAACTCTGGATTTCCAGGTCTTCCGGAAAATGCATGATGAACCGGTTTTCCGGATCCAGGTTGCCGACCGAGTGCAGGCCTTTGACAAAAAGTTTCTCGCGCTCGATGCGGCGCAATGCAGCATCGCCCATGCGTGTCATCAGGTACATGTTGACCACGACATAGGGACTGTCAGTAATCTCCACACCGCACCGCGAGAGCGGTGAATCGATGGGACCCATGCAATACGGGATGACATACAGCGTGCGGCCTTTCATGCATCCGGAAAAATTCTTCTGCAGCAGGGCCCGGGCTTCTGCCGGGTCCATCCAATTGTTGTTCGGGCCGGCGTCTTCTTCCACTGAGGTGCAAACAAAGGTGAGGTGTTCGACCCGGGCGACATCGGACGGGTCGGAGCGGTGCAGGTAGCAGCCCGGATGGGTTTCCTGGTTCAATTCAATCAGACTTCCGGTCTTGAGCTGCAGCTCGATCAGTTCCTGGTATTCCTCTTTTGAGCCATCGCACCAATAAACTTTATCAGGCTGGGTCAGTGTGGCCACCTGGTCGACCCAGGATTGCAGTTCCGGAAGGCTGGTCACAATTTCATCCTTTTTGAGTTGTGTATGATCTGGTCGCCGATATTCTAACGCGCTGAAGGAATAAGCGTTGCAATGACATGCTCGATATAGGCATCGAACTCGTCACTGCTCAGATTCGGCGTTTGGTGTTGGCGCTGCAACTGCAGGAATCCGAGATATACCGAATAGGTCAATCGGGCCTGGTTCCTGGCTTGTACTTCCGCCAGTCCCATTTCGCTAAAGGCTGCTGCGAGGTGCGCCATACGCCGATTTGCCACTCGTTCCAGCACAGGTTCCACCTGGGGATGGCCGGCTGCGGCGCAAAGAGCGCTGTACACTTCATGCGTCAGTTTTTCTTTGCCCACGCGGCGGAAAAAGGAGATCAAACGATCGCGTGGATGATCGATTTCCCCCAGTGATTTGATCAGATTGCGGCGATCGTGTTCTTCCCATCGTTGCAATGCCTGTTCCAAAAGAGATTCGCGGCTCGAGAAATGCCAGTAAAAGCTGCCTTTGGTGATACCCATGCGCTTGGCCAGCGGTTCTATCGCCACGGCCTGAACCCCTTTTTCAGCGATGAGTTCCACCGCTGCCCGTTCCCAGTCAGCAGCCGACAATGTTGATCTTTCGCTCTTGTGTTGCGTTTTCGCAGCCACTGTTTCCCTCACGTGTTCACCTTCCGCCGTCAGCACGATAACAAGCCTTATCGGCCTCGATCAGCAACAACAATTGTATACACGCGCACCGAGCCCATCGCAAGCAGAATACCCAATCGCAAGTGAGTTTGGTATGGGCTTCAGTTCACTGTTGACTTGTGTTGCCGGGTTTTCCATACTGTACCGTATGGAAATGGGCTTTTGCTGAGCCTGGATCAATGGCGATGGGTTTATACGCGGCCGGTCGCCCTGGACAAACCCGGGGGGAGAATTGACATGATGTTGCTAATGTTTCTGACTTTGCTAAGCATTTCAATCGCTTGTGCCTTTTATGGCTTGCGCTTGCAGCTTTGGACCATTGCCATGGCAGCCGCCATCGTTGTATTTGCCGCCAGCGGATCGGTTTCACTGCCGGGTATTGTCATAACGGCCATTCTCTTTCTCGCCATCGCATTGCCACTCAACTACCGTCCCTGGCGGCAACAGTTCTTCAGCGCGCCATTTCTGCAGCACTATCTGCGTATGGTGCCGAGCCTTTCCGAGACCGAGCAGGTGGCGCTGGAAGCGGGTACCGTGGGTTGGGAGGGCGAATTGTTTGCCGGCAAGCCCGACTGGAAGAAATTGCAGGACATGCCGTTCCTGGAGTTGACCGTGGAGGAACAGGCTTTTATCGATGGGCCGGTCGAAGAACTGTGCGACATGTTGAATCAGTGGCAGATCACGCACCGCGATGCCGACCTCGACCCCGAAACCTGGGATTTTCTCAAACGCCACAAGTTTTTCGGCATGATTATTCCCAAGGCCTATGGTGGGCTGGGCTTTTCGGCCCTGGCTCATCGGGCGGTATTGCAGAAAGTGGCTGGTGTAAGCGCCGTGGCGGGACCCCATGTAGCGGTTCCCAACTCACTGGGGCCGGCTGAACTGCTGCTGCATTACGGCACCGAGGAACAAAAATCCCATTACTTGCCGCGCCTGGCCCGCGGCGAAGAAATTCCCTGTTTCGGCTTGACCGGTCCCATGGCCGGTTCGGACGCTACCTCCATCCCGGATTACGGCATCGTCTGTGAGGGCGAGTACAAGGGTAAAACAGTGACTGGCATCCGCTTGAATTTTGACAAGCGCTACATCACGCTGGCGCCGGTCGCTACCCTGATCGGCCTGGCATTCCGCCTCTACGATCCGGATGGTTTGCTGGGCGGGGCAAGGGACCTTGGCATCAGTATCGCCCTGGTGCCGCGGAATACCAAGGGCCTGGAAATCGGCAAACGTCACCTGCCGATGAATGTGCCCTTCCAGAATGGGCCCATTCGTGGCAAGGATGTCTTCGTGCCCATCGAGGCATTGATTGGCGGCACCAAAATGGCGGGCCAGGGCTGGCGCATGCTGATCGAGCAACTTTCCGTGGGCCGGGCCATTTCCCTGCCTGCTTCCGCTACCGGCGGGACCAAAATGGCCGCGCTGGCAACCGGCGCTTATGCCCGCATCCGTAGGCAATTCAACCTGCCGATCGGCCGCTTTGAAGGCATCGAAGCCGCGCTGGCCAGGATTGGAGGCAATAGTTATGCCACTTCAGCACTGTCGAGAATGACGGCCACCGCGGTGGATCTGGGTGAGCGACCGGCCGTTTCTTCGGCGATCGCCAAGTACCATGCCACCGAAAAAGGCCGCGAGGTGATCACCGACGCGATGGATGTTCATGGCGGCAAGGGCGTCATCCTGGGTCCGCGCAATTATCTGGCCAGGGGTTGGCAGGGCATGCCGGTTTGGATCACCGTCGAAGGAGCCAATATCCTTACCCGCAGCATGATGATCTTCGGGCAGGGCGCCATCCGCTGTCATCCTTATGTTCTCCAGGAGATGCAGGCGGCCGGTTTGCAGGATGCTTCGGAGCGCATCGACCGCTTCGATGAGTTGATGTTTGCCCACATCGGCTTTTCCATCCGCAACGCGGTACGCAGCCTGGTACTGGGCATGAGCTTTGGCAAGTTTGCAGCGGTACCCAAGGATCGCCGCACGGCGAAGTATTACCAGAAGTTATCGCGATATTCATCCTGCCTGGCCTTCGTATCTGACATCGCGATGCTGACATTGGGCAGCAAACTCAAACAAAAAGAACATATCTCCGCACGTTTGGGCGACGTATTGAGCCAGCTCTATATCTGCTCGGCCATGCTCAAGCGTTACGAATCGATCGGCCGCCCGGCAGCCGATCAGGCGATTCTGGCATGGGCGTTTCATGACTCCATATTCAAGATCCAGAATGCCTTGCGGCAGGTAATCGACAATTTCCCCAACCGCATCATGCGCAGCCTGTTACGGCTTGTGGTTTTTCCGCTTGGCCGCAGGGAACGTGCGCCCGGCGACCGCTTGACGCACAGGGTGGCGCAGTTGCTGCTGGCGCCATCGGACACGCGCGACCGGCTGACGCACGGAATCTACAAGTCAGCGCGCAGCGGGCATCCGGTCGGGTTGATGGAACAGGCCCTGCCGCAGGTCATCGCCGCCGAACCCCTGGAACGCAAGTTACTCAAAGCGATAAAAGCGGGCGATGTCGATGGCATCACATGGGCTGAGCGAGTCAAGGAAGCGGTGGCCAAAGGTGTTCTTACCGCCGAAGAGGCAGCGATTATGGCTAAGGTTCGGGAACTCGTAATGGAAATCATCGCTGTCGATGAATTTGACGCCGAGGATCTCCGTCTCGGCCGGCAGCTTGAGTCCACGGTGGGTAACCAGCACGCGGCGTGAGCGGGAATCAATTCTCGCCTGCAGTTCCTTCACCATATCAACTGGCTCGGCGCTTTTCTTCATTATCTGCAACGGGGCCCTGATTCTTATAGAGAGGCGTCATCTCAGCGCCTGCGTCAGCAGGCGCGTGGGATTCAGTCGGCGTTTAACCCCTTTTCTGGATGCCAGACCTGCCTTTGGCAGTCTGGCGTGCTTTTAAACCCTTTGCCACCCGATTCCGTCAAAGGTATCACGAGCCACAATATTGCGCCTGTTGGCGTGTAAGATCGGTAAAAGCGAGAGCGCGCCATACTGGTGCAATATTGGGGTTAGAGGAGTCAGGCGTTGGTATCGTGGAATACGACCCGTAAGGACCACGATGAAGATGAAGACCTCGTGCGGTCGGCACGTGACGGCGATGTGGCGGCATTCGAGTCGTTGTACCGGCGTCACCATGGCCGGATATACGGGCTGGTGTGGCGTTTGAGCGGTGGCGACAGCGCTCTGGCCGAAGACCTCTTGCAGGAGTCATTCGTGAGGGCCTGGCAAAAACTGGACAGTTTCAGAGGCGAAAGCCAGTTCGGCACGTGGCTGCATCGTTTGTCCGCCAACGTTGCCCTGAGCGACCGGCGCACCCGGGTTCGCCGCGCCAGACACGAAGCGCCGCTGGACGAACTGGCCGAAAGGACGGCAGTCGGTTCCCGCGATGTTTTTGCCGCGCAACGCAGTGATTTGGAAAAAGCGATAGCCCGGTTGCCGGAACGTGCGCGAACCGTATTGGTGCTTTATGACATTGAGGGTTATGGGCATGCGGAGATTGCTGCAATGACCGGAATGGCCGTTGGCTCTTCAAAAGCCCAGTTGCACCGGGCCCGCAAGCTGGTGCGCGAGGATCTGGAATCATGAGCAAAATGCTGGATGAAGCGGAATATTTACGACGAGTGGCGCTCCTGCCGCGGGAAGTGGCTCCTGCAAAAGACGCCTGGCCGTTGATTTTCTCGCGCATTTCGCAGAAGGCTGCCGGTTCTGCCTATCGATTCCGATGGTGGCCGGCCGCCAGTGCGGCATCCTTTCTCATCGTCCTCGCCGCCGCTTTGCTGTTGAAAGTTTACTGGAATCAGTCAGCAGTGCCATTGCCGGTCAGGGATTCAGTGGCGACGACACCAGTTCCACAAGACGAACCCCATTATGCAATTCCCAACAGCGCCGCTGAACTGGAATATCGAGCCGCCTTGCGGGAGTTCATGGCTCTGAATGTGGCTTCAGGGGCAGCCGAAGGAGCGAAGCCAAAGTGGATCGAGCAGGGATGGGATACTTTGCGTCAGGTTGAATTGGAACTGGCAGCCGCCCTCAGGGACGACCCCAACAATAAGTTCCTGATTTCACGCATGGCCGTTTTGCGTGGCCGTCAGGTTGAATTGCTAAGACAGATCGCGGCAGTGGAAGAGACTTCATGGAGAAACAGCATATGAAAACGTCAGGTCAGATCTTGCTAGCCGCTGCTGCATTAATGATGCTGCCGGGAGCTTACGCGAATTCACCCATAGAAGAGAGCCGGCCAATGCCGATGGACGGGCTGTTACAGGTCGAAAATCCAGCGGGATCCATAGAAATTACCACCTGGGACAAGGCTGAAGTCCATATCACTGGCGATCTGGGCGGCGATGTGGAGCAACTCGAAATCCTCGAGTCCTCTTCCGGGGTGCAAGTGCGGGTCCACAACCGGGAGAACCGGCGCAACGTGGACGAGTCGCATCTGCATCTGCAGATTCCTGCTTCCGCCAGCGTGGAAGCCGAAAGCGTCAGTGCCGATATTTCAGTGCAGGATTTACACGGCGAGAGCCTGCTGTTGAATTCCGTCAGCGGCGATCAAAAGATCGAGGCACATACCAAAAGGCTGGAAGCCGAGTCGGTCAGCGGTGATGTGACGTTCCGCGGGCAGGCACCACGTGCTTCGGTGGAAACGGTCAGCGGTGAAATCGATGTGCAAGGCATCGAAGGCGAGATACGGATCAGTACGGTCTCCGGCGATGTCGAACTGACTGCTGCCCAAATCGATCGGGGCCGGTTTGAAACCGTATCCGGCGACCTGGAAATGCAACTGGACGTAAGCAACGGCGGGCGTGTGAATGTCCAGAGCATGAGTGGGGATGTCCGGCTGGCCCTGCCGGCCGCACAGCAGGCCGAGTTTACCGCACAGACCTACAGCGGCGACCTCCACAGTGATTTTGGCAGCGTCAAAGAAGCCGGTCATCGCCCGGGGAAAACCTTTTCCTGGCGTGAGGGCAACAACGGCGCAACGATCCGCATCGAAAGCTTCAGCGGCGACATCAAGATCAGCCAGTTCTGATTTCGCCGCGCTCCGCTACGTACGCCCCTTGCGGCGTTGCGTCAGCACCCGGCGTCGTTTGCAAGCAAAGCCGGAGGCGCCTCAGGCACGCATTTTGTGACCGGATTCTCACCGGCCCGGACCGGGCTGTATCGTTAATACCCCGTTAATTGGATGTTAATAAACCCTTTCCAAACGGCTGCGAATGGTGATACTATCCCGCAAAACCCGGAAACGGTTGCTGTGCACGAGTGTGGCTTAACGCCAAGTGACCACTCAACGTTAGTGCGAAATCAGTAACCAAAAGCAAAAATTTGCAATTATTGATCTTTGGATCGAGGTGACAGAAGTCGATCGGACCTTGGTTGGATTCGACCAACTGAACACCACAACGACAACGACTCACATAACACTGCATGAGGGAGTATTCATGTCTACTAACAGTAAACTACAGTCAGCCATTCGCTTCGCGCTGAATGTGAGTGCAAGCGCGGGTGCGTTTGCCATTACATTTGCGCCGAATGCTTTTGCACAGGATGCGAGCACCGACGAAGACAGCGCTCAACTGCCACGGATGGAAATCGAAGAAACCGTGGTTACAGGTTCGCGCATCCGGCGCGCGGACATTGACAGCGCCAGCCCGGTCACGATTCTCGACCGGGATGACATCGTAGCAGCAGGCATCACCGATGTCGGTAATCTGCTCCAGCGCATGCCGGCCATGTCCGGTTCGCCAATCGGAACAACGACCAATAACGGTGGTAACGGTTCGGTACAGATCGACCTTCGCGGCATGGGCGTCAACCGCACCCTGACCCTGGTCAATGGCAAACGCGTGGTGGATGGCGGTGACTACCAGACCATCCCGGCGGACATGATTGCCCGCGTGGAAATCCTCAAGGACGGTGGCTCATCGGTTTACGGTGCCGACGCCGTTGCCGGCGTGGTGAACATCATCACCCGCCGTGATTTCGAAGGCATTGAAACTCTTACCAGCGGGCGGACTGGTTCGACGCGAAAGGCGCGCAGGATACGGTCGGATTGCTGGCTGGCACCGAATTTGCCGGCGGCAACTTCGTTTTTGGCGCGGAATTCGTGAAGCAGGAAGAGGCCTTCCAGAGCGACGTGCCCTGGGATTTCATGCAGAACTCCTACTACATCTATCCGGAAGGTTGCGAGAATCAAGTCGCGGCGCCTTACGATGGAACCGGCAACGGCATGACCAGCGGCTGCTATCCACTGGGTTCTTCGCGTATTCCGGAAAGCCGTCTGCCATTCTTCAGCCAGGGCCTGTTCCTGATTGGCACGCCGGCCACGACACCTTATGAAGTCGGTTTGATGGAACCCCATGATGGCCGTACCTATAACTATGCGCCGATCAACTATCTTCAAACCCCGTACGAGCGCACCAATATTTTTGCGGAAGCGCATTTCGATCTGTCCGACCATGTCCGCTTCAATGCGGAAATTCGCGGCAACTACCGCACCTCCGAGCAGCAACTGGCGCCGTTGCCGTACACACCGCCCGACCCGATGTATAAGGGCGTTTACCAGGGCGTCATGTATGAAGGTATTTCAGAGGACAACTATTACCTGAGCAGGCTGTGGACGCCTACAACGCGGCGAACGGCACTTCTCTGGTGTACGAACCCGTGGTTGGCGTGCGCCGGCGCATGATCGAAACCAACCGCCGCTTCGAGCAGCAGATCACCCAGTATCAATGGAACGCCGGTCTGGAAGGCGATTTCAATGACATGAATTGGGACGTGTTCATCAACGAAGGTCACAGAAGCCGCATCGATCATGACTTTGGCCAGTTTGGCGGCGTCCAGTTGTCCAATGCCTTGGGCCCCTCGGCCGATTTGAATGACGACGGGCAGCCGGAGTGTTACCATGATATCAACGATCCCACCAGCCTGATCGTGGGCTGTGTTCCTTTGAACCTGTTTGGCGGTGGTGTGGTTGATGTACCAACCGGTCAACCGATCACAACCACGCTGACGCAGGACATGATCGATTACGTGTCCCTGAATACCACCGACAATTTTGTCTGGCGGCAGCGCCAGGCTGGCGCCAGCCTCACCGGCAACACATTTCGAACTGCCGGCAGGTGCAATCGGCTGGGCCGTCGGTTGGAACTATTGGCGGCAGGAGTACACCTATTCGCCTGACTCTGCCAAAACCATCGGTGCGGTAACCGGTAACGTCGGCGCAGGCACCAATGGCCACCTGACCAACAACAGCTTCTTCGCCGAGGTGCTGATCCCGATCTATGACAATGGCTCGCAAAGCATCCAGTTCAAGGGCGGCTATCGCTATGACGACTGGGATGCCTTCAGTGGCGACGATACCTACCAGCTTGGCCTCGAAGTCAATCTGATGGAGGACCTGAAGCTCAGGGCGACCTACGGAACGGTATTCCGTGCACCTACGATCTCGGAACTGTTCATGGGCGAGGTAGACAGCTTCCCGCAATACAACGACCCTTGCATTCCGCCGGCCGGAGAGGCCTTGCCGCCCGGATGCGCGCAGGTTGGCCTGCAGACGGATTCGCAGGTGCATTCACGCGTCGGCGGCAACCCGAACCTGATGCCGGAAACCGGCGATACGCTGACCGCAGGCGTGGTGTGGACGCCGAGTTGGGGCGATCATAGCCTCACCGCGACGGTCGATTACTGGGAAATCAACCTTGATGACGGCATCAGTTCTCTGGGTGCGCAATTCATCCTGGACGACTGCTACAACAACCAGAACCCGGCCTCATGCGCTTTGATCACCCGTGATAACCAGTATGCAGTGAGCCTGCTAATTGACGGCTCCCTGAACGTCGCCAAGCAGGGCGGCAAAGGTGTCGATACGGAAGTTCGCTACGATTTCAATTCGAGCTTTGGTCAATGGGAAGCGGCCGTGTTGTGGGCGCACCTGATCGAACGCACCAAGACACCGTTTGCCGGTGCTGACGAGATTGATCTGTCCGGCCGGTTTACCGACCCGACCGCCCAGGATGGCGGCGCCTACGCCGAGGATAAAATCAACTATTCCCTGCAGTGGATGTGGAACGATTTTTCGATCGGCTACCTGGGTGAATACATCAGTGCATTGAAAGCGGATACGTTCTGTAACTGCGGCGCGGGCAACCAGCCTGACGGCTCGTACAAGCAGCATATCGATAACGTGGTGTACCACGATCTGGTGGCAAGCTACACGTTTGAGGCCTTTGGCAGCAATACCACGCTTTCCGGTGGTATTACCAACTTCACGGATGAAGCGCCGCCATTCATTGAAATCGGCTTCAATGCGACCACGGATCCGTCAACCTACCGCATGTTTGGACGCGGTTATTACCTGCGGGTGGCGTTCGAATTCTAATCGCCGAAACCGTAGTTTTGTAGTTCGAAGGGCCGCTTCAAGCGGCCCTTCTTTTGCGTGATGGTCGTGTACCCTATCGTCGGAGCGATCCCTTCAGTCGTCGCTTTCTGGCGGCCACACACTGGGGTCATCGGTCAGTGCATACAGGGCTTCGGCCTGCTCCGCCAGCCGCATGCCCTCACCGCTTGCTGCTTCGGTCGGATCAGCAGACTGCTCGGCCGGCAATTCCTCCTTGAGGGCGGCCTCGCCTTGCCATTTCAGGGAGAAAAACCTGGCTGCCGCCCGGGGTGTGGACGCGGCCTTCGAACTGATGAGGTCGGTCGGAACCTCGCCGCAAATAAACCAGTCGAATCGATCCGGCCGGCCACCTCGTTCACGCACCTTGCCGATCAGGATCTGGAAGGGAAGAACCCAGGCGGGTTTTGCCTCGACCAGGAAACTTGCCAAATGCGTGGCTCCTGGTCAATTCCTTGATTGCGCCATCGACCTGCTGTTTGATCCAGATTTGCAGCTTTTCCTTTCCGCGCTGGACGGAATCTGCAGAATTTTCCTGCCCCGCAGCATCCTTTTGTTGCTGGGCCTGCAGACTGCCTTTGGTGGCGATCAGCACCCATGCCAGAGGGACATCCTGTTCCGCGGCGGTCAGCGGTTCGGCGCGCAGTGTGGTGCAGCCCCGATCGCGAAGCCCGGCAGACAGGCGCTCGAAGGATTCCTGATCGATGGCGGATGCGCACATGGAGGACATGCGCGCTGCGTAAGCCTCCAGTTCTCCCTCCATCCTGCCCAGCCAACCCAGCACCTCGGTGGGTTCATAACGCGGCATGTTGCGGTGAATCCGGTCCACATCGCTGTAGAGGCGGCCCAGGGTATCGCCGGCGACATGCTCGCCATACTGTTCCATGATGCTCTCAAGAGCCTGTATGGCGGGAGCGAGTTTCATCGCGGCAGCCTCATAAGGCGCGCGGTCCGAGCCGCTGCAGGCTTCGAATCCTGCCCGGAACAGCTCAATGGCGCAGGGAATGAAGCGGGATTCCCGCAGACGAAGTATGGCATCCAGGCTTTCCGAACATTCCTGGTAAATGCTGCCGGCCTTGATGTGCAGCAGTAGCGCCAGACGGCCGGCGGGTGCAAGCAGCCGCGCGGCTTCATCAATCGCAGCCAGGCCGGCATATTCGATGCCAAACTGGCTGGTGACAATGTCAAATCCATCGGATTCCAAAGGGACAGAGCATGCGTCCGCAACGACGCCGTTTACGCCGGGAAATCTGCTTTGAATATTCGTCACCGCGGACTCAGAGGCATCGAGGCAGGTGAAATTGCCGTAGTCATCCCCCAGCGCGGCTATCGCGCGTTCCACAACGGCGCCGTTGCCGCTGGCCAGGTCGATCATCTTCGGCGCCGGGTAATCCATTTTCACGGCTTGAAAAAAATCGTCCCAGAAATTCAGGATCGCCGGATGGCTGACCCCACCCATCGAATAGGCGCCGATTTCACCGGTGCCCCGCCAGTATTCATCCCAGCCTGTGGCGGCTTTGGAGGGGCTGGATTCGGAATCGTTCATGTATGCGGATTTCGTGGCATGTCGCGATCGGCTAGTATAACCAGCGCAAGTGCATAACAATACCGCTGAATACCTGCAACGATCAAACATTGAGCTGACCATCAGGCACAGAGCGCGGCGGGCGCTGTCAGCGGAATCATTAACCGCTTACCGATATATGACATGACCAGTGAGCTCGAACAAATCAGCGCGATGGCCAGAAGGGCCGTGGAATCCAAGGATTGGGCGAGCGTTGCTGCGTATGCCAATGAGATTCTCCGGCGGCAGGAGCGCAGCGCCGAGGGGTATTTTCTCGCTGCACTGGTCGAGAAGGCGTCAAACAGGCCGGTAAAAGCGCTACAGGCATTCGAACAGGCCCTGGCCCTGGATGCAGATCGCTACGATGCCGCGGTCGAACTGGCCAATCATTATTCGATCGGGCGCCGCAACGGTGAAGCGGCCGCATTGCTCGCCAGATATGAAAATCAATTGAACAACAGTCCGATGTATCTGGATTTGGCGGGTACGATCTACACGGAAATTGGCCTGCCCGCAAAAGCCTGGCCGCTGTACAAAAAGGCAACGGAACTGCAGCCGGAGATCGATTTGTTTCAGGCCAACCTTGCCGCCTGCAGCGTTTATCTGGGCAAGATCGAGGAAGCGCGGCTGATCTACCGGTCGCTGTTGCAGCGGGTTCCGGGCCACAGGCAGAACCATTACCGGCTCTCCCGCCTGCAAAAAGCGACCGATTCCACCCATATCGAACAGATGAAGGCAATCCTGAACGACAGCGATGATCCGCCGGACAAAAACATTTTCATGTATTACGCCATCGGCAAGGAACTGGAGGATCTGGAGCGCTGGGAAGAGGCGTTTGAATACTACAAAAAGGGCGGCGACGCGGTAAGCAGTGTCGCCAAATATGACGTTGCCGCCGACGTTGCACTGATCGACAAGATTATTTCAAGCTGCAACGCTGAATGGCTGACCCGCGAAGCGCCCGGTGGCGTTGGGAGCGACGCAGAAAAGACGCCGATATTTATCGTCGGTCTGCCGCGCACCGGCACCACACTGGTGGAACGAATCATTTCCAGTCATTCGCAGGTGGAAAGTCTGGGTGAAACCCAGTTCCTGCAAATGGTGCTAAGACGCGAAAGCGGCGTCAAAAGCATTGAGAACATGAACCCGGAGATGATCGAGGCGGTGGCGAGCAAGGACATGCGGCTGATTGCCAGCGGTTATCTGGACATGGTGGGGTACCGGCTGGGTGAGGCGCCGATGTTCATCGACAAGCTGCCCTTCAATTTCCTGTTTCTTGGATTCATTGCCAGGGCCTGGCCGCACGCGCGCATCATCCATCTGGGGCGAAATCCGATGGATTCCTGCTTTTCGATGTACAAGCAGGTATTCACCTGGGCATACAAGTTCTCATACTCGCTGGAAGGTCTCGGCCGCTATTACGTCGCTTATGATCGCTTGCGGAATCATTGGCGCAAGGTCCTCGGGGATCGCATGATCGAGGTCGAATACGAATCGCTGGTGACGGATCAGGAAAATCAAACCCGGGTCCTGCTGCAGCGCCTGGGCCTGGATTTCGAGCAGGCATGCCTGGATTTCGACAAGAACGAGGCGCCCAGCGCCACGGCAAGTTCGGTGCAGGTGCGCGAAAAAGTGTACAGCCGTTCGGTCAATAAGTGGACCCGCTTTGCCCGGCAATTGCAGCCCCTGCAAGAGTATCTTGAACGTGCGGGCATCAAGGTTGAATGAAGCTTTAATCAAAGCCCGCCAAAAGCTGCCGGGCCGGCACCTTGTTGCCCAAAATTGACCATGGCAATCCGCGAGCGGAGAGGTTTGGTATCACCCAGTGAATGATGAACTCTCAAAGTTGAGCGCGATTGCACGCCGGGCTGCCCAGAGCGGGGACTGGGCAACGGTCAGTACCTGCGCCGCTGAGATCCTGCAGATGGACGGGAACAGCCCCGAGGGCCACTTCCTGTCGGGTTTGGTGGAGAAAGCGGCCGGCCGGGCGCAGAAAGCCGCAGCCGAATTTTCGCAGGCCCTGAGCCTCGATGCGGGACGGTATGACGCCGCCATTGAGCTGGCCAATCGCTACTTGATCCTGTTGCGGCATCGCGAGGCCCTGGAATTATTGCAGCAATATGAGTCTCACCTCGGCAACAGCCCGCTCTACCTCGACCTGGCTGCGACCACTTATTCGAGACTGGGGTTACATGCCAGGGCCTGGCCACTGTATCAAAAGGCCAATCAATTGCAGCCGGGAATCGAAATCTTGCAGGCAAATCTGGCTGCTTGCGCGGTATACCTGGGCAAGATCGGGGAAGCAAAAGCCATTTACCGCAGCTTGCTGCAACGACATCCCGGCCATCAGAAAAATCATTTTGAGCTGTCGCGCCTGGAGCGAGCAAAAGATGCTTCGCACGTGGAGCAAATGCAGGCCATTCTGCAAGCCGGCAATCAGCCGCCGGAAAAGAATATCTTCCTGTATTACGCACTTGGCAAGGAGCTGGAAGATCTGGAGCGATGGCAGGAGGCGTTCGATTATTACAAGCTGGCCGGAGATACCGTAACAAAAGTGGCGGGCTATGATGTCGCTGCCGATATCAGGCTAATCGATACGATCATCGAAGTATGTAATACGGATTGGCTGGCTGACGGGATGGACGGCCCGGAAACCGGAAAATCGCAAAAGACGCCCATTTTCATCGTCGGCCTGCCACGCACCGGAACAACGCTGACCGAACGCATTATTGCCAGTCATTCACAGGTCGAAAGCGCTGATGAGACGTTTTTCCTGCCCATGGTGCTGCGGCAAGTCAGTGGTGTCGGAGGCAGGGAAAACATGAGCCCTGCCATCATTGAGGCCGCAGCAAAAAAGGACATCGGGCTCATCGCCGAAGGCTATTTGGATGCGGTTGCTGTCAGGCTCGGTGACAAGCCCATGTTCATCGACAAGCTGCCGGAGAATTTTCTCTATCTCGGATTCATCGCAAAGGCTTTTCCCGATGCACGGATGATTCATCTCCGGCGCAACCCGATGGATGCCTGTTTTGCCATGTACAAGCAGTCCTTTTTCAAGTTCGCCTATACTTTGGAGAATACGGGCAGATACTACCTCGCTTACCGATCGGCTCCACCGGCATTGGGGCGAGGTGCTGCAGGACCGCCTGATCGAGGTCGAGTACGAGTCTCTGGTCGCTGACCCGGAAGGCCAAACCCGGTTGTTACTGGGCAAACTCGGCCTGGAATTCGAACCGGCCTGTCTGGATTTCGACCAGAACAAAGCGCCCAGCGCTACAGCCAGTTCCGTTCAGGTACGTGAGAAGGTGCACCGGCGATCAGTCAATAAATGGAAACATTTTGCCAGTCAGTTGCAGGGTTTGAAGGAATATCTCGAAGCGGCGGGTATTGCCATTGATGATGCCGGTTAGCCGAACGCGCATGCGCCGGACGACTGTGCCGCGCATTGCGTAATGAAAATCCAGGTTGTACATTGGTCACCAGTACGCTTGGAGACTATTGGGGCACCGTGATTTCGTGATCGTACTTGCAAGGGGCAGGTCAATCGCGGTGGGTAAGGGGGGTGGTCATGCGAGGGAAGAAATTTCGGGCGCTGAAAACCCGGCGTCCTGTGTGCCGGTTCGTTTGCAGATTTATCGGGCAAGAGGGCGGAATTCAGCCGGCACCGCTTGTCGGCAAAGCGAATCCAATTTCAAAGTACCCGCTTGTTGCGGCATGAGCTGAGAACGCCGCTCACCGGCATTCTGGGCATGTCCGAGTTGTTGCAGGCATCCGGGCTTGCCGGCGAACAACGCAGAATCGTGCTGGCGCTCCAGGAATCGGGCCGGCAGATGGAGCGGCTGATCGATCGCATGGCCGTGCACGCGCCTACAAGTATCGATGACGCCGCGACCAGGTTTGAACCGCTCAATGGTCTGCGCATGCTCGAGCAGGTGATTCGGGCGCACTGGCCCCCGGCGCTGAAAAAGGGCATCGGCCTGTACCTCGTTTTTGACCATCGTCTTGCGGAAAACTGGCATTCCGATGCGGCCAGCCTCAGGCAATTGCTCGATAATTTGCTGGCCAACGCCATCAAATTCACCCATCGCGGCTATGTTCTTGTGGAGGCTGTTCCCGCAGCCCCTTACGGGCAGGGCCCGTACGGCGTTGAATTGCGCGTACGTGACACCGGTATCGGAATTGCCAGGCGTGACGGCCGGCGAATTTATTCCGCCCGTGAACAGGGCAGCGCCAATGGATCGCGGCATTATGGTGGATCCGGGCTGGGTCTTTTTGTCTGCTCGAAGATTACTGCCTTCCTGGGCGGTAGTGTGCAGCACCGGCCAAATGCAGGTGGCGGAACCAGTTTCAAGGTGGTGCTGCCCGGGATCGCAGGTCCGGTTCCGGGTTCAGCGCCCCGCTTGCGTCCCTCCTTGCTCACCTGCATGCAGGGTCAGCTTGCCCTGGCCAAACCCGTTAACCGGGTGGTGGCTCATTGGCTGCGGCGCATTGGTGTTCAGGCAACTTTCAGCAGAAACCATGAACTCGACCCATTGCCAAGCGGGTGTGACTTCGTGATTTGTGACTCAAATCGCATGTCTGCATCACCGCGCTGGACGCAAGCTGCAGCCGGTCACGGCCGGCCCGTGTTGTTGTCCCCTCATTTGCCGCCAGGCAAGAAAGTTGGAGGCCAACACGAAATTGGAATGCTGGAATTGCCGCAACCCATATTGTATTCAAACCTGGAGCCACTGTTGTTGCAACTTGCCCTGCAACGCGCCATGCACGCCCGGCTGTGAATGTCGGCAATGCCATAAGCAAATGGGTCTTCCGTGCCTCAGGATGGCACAAGCCGGTTTGGAGCAAGGGTTCAGCTTTCAGGACCTTTTGAAACAGGATGTTTCAAGAAGAGTCCACAGGGATGTGTTAAGGACGTGTCCTGAAAGCTGAACCCTTGGTTCGAAGCGGCGCCCCAAAAAGTGGTACAGCCTCCATGTCGATAAAACATTGCCGGCATTCACAGCCAGACAAGCTATTTATGTATGGAACGCAGGGCTCAGTTCCGACACGGCATCGATAAGCGCTTGCAGGTGCTCCGGATTGACCTCCGGCGTAATGCCGTGCCCCAGATTGAACACATGACCGCTGCCGTGGCCGAAACTGCTGAGGACTTCTGCGGCTTGCTGATGGATGACCTCTGGCCTTGCGAGCAATACCGCCGGGTCCAAATTGCCCTGGAGTGCAACACGGTGCCCGACGCGGGCGCGCGCTGCGGCCAGGGTAATCGTCCAGTCGACACCAAGCGCATCACAACCTGCATCTGCCTGGGCCTCCAGGTGCGCATTGCAGCCTTTGCAAAACAGGATGACCGGTACACGATTGCCTTCGTGTTCGCGGGTGAGACCCGCAACGATCCGTTTCAGGTAGCGCAGGGAGAATTCCTGAAACGATTCAGTGGACAATATTCCGCCCCAGGTATCGAAGATTTGCAGCAGTTGAGCACCGCTTTGGATTTGCGCATTGAGATAGGCGGTGACGCTGTCGGTGACTTTTTCCAGCAGCATGTGCGCCATTGCAGGCTCATCGTAGATGAGTTTCTTGATTTTGCTGAACGACTTGCTGGCGCCGCCTTCGACCATGTAGGTTGCCAGCGTCCAGGGGCTGCCACTGAATCCGATCAGCGGAACGCGGCCATCGAGTTCGCGGCGCACCAGCCTGATGGCGTCCATGACGTAAGAAAGCGATTCCCTCATTTCGGGTTGCGGCAGATTCCGGATGTCCGCATTGCTTGCAATCGGCCTTTCGAATCGCGGACCTTCGCCCTCGCTGAAATACAAGCCCAGCCCCATCGCATCCGGAATGGTGAGGATGTCGGAAAAGATGATCGCCGCATCCAGCCGGAACCGGCGTAAGGGTTGCAGGGTTACTTCGCAGGCCAGTTCCGGCGTGCGGCAAAGATTCATGAAACTGCCTGCTTCGGCTCTGGTCTTGAGGTACTCGGGCAGATAGCGGCCTGCCTGACGCATCACCCAAACCGGGGTGCGGTCGACCGGCTCGCGAAGTAAGGCCTTGATAATCAGATTATTTTTCAATTCCATCAAGCCAATTCCTTATTTTGGGGCTCAAGGCACGGGCGGTGACTTGCGGCAGGACTCAATGGCAGCAGCGATCTGCTCACCATCGCTTTGATCATCGATCACGGCGGCACCAATGGCGTGTCAACAGGATCAACCTGAGTCCGCCGGCCAGGCCTTTCTTGTCCAGTTCGAGCGCTTCCATCATCGCCGGGGTGGTCACCGTTTGCGGCAGTTCAAGAGGAAGATCGAAAAGCCGCAACAGGCGGCACAGTCTATCTGCCGTTCCGTTGGCACACAATCCGCGGAGTTCACTCAAGCGTGCGGCAATGACCATGCCGATGGCTACGGCTTCGCCGTGAAGGAATTGCCGGTAAGCGGTAAGCGTTTCAACGGCGTGTCCAAAACTGTGGCCGAAATTGAGAATGGCCCGGATGCCGCCCTCTCTTTCATCGCTTGAGACGATTTTTGCCTTGTTCTGCACGGACTGGCAGATCAGGTGGTGCAAGGCTTCTGTTTCACGCGCATTGACCTTCGCAGCCGAACTTTCCAGCCAGTCGAACAAGGCCGGGTCCATGATGGCGCCGTACTTCACGACTTCCGCCAGTCCGGCATTGAGCTCCTTTCGCGGCAGGCTCAGCAGTGTATTCGTGTCGATAATGACCGCTGCCGGCTGGTGAAAAGCGCCAATCAGGTTTTTCCCCTGTGCATGATTGATGCCCGTCTTTCCCCCCACCGATGCATCGACTTGTGCCAGCAGGGTAGTGGGCACCTGCACGAAACCAATGCCCCGCATATAGCTTGCCGCTGCAAATCCGGTGATATCTCCAACCACACCGCCGCCGAGCGCAATGACCGTCGTATCCCGTCTGGCATGAATGTTGACGAGATGGTCGAGTATGCCGGACCAGGTATCCTGGGTCTTGTATTGCTCACCATCAGGAATGATGTGCACCACCTCCGCGCGTCCCTGCAAACCTGCGCGCAGTCGCTGCAGGTAGAGCGGCGCCACGACTTCATTACTGACAATCAGAAGGCTCCCGTTGCCGAGATGCTTTTGCCACAAGCCGGCGTCGGCCAGGATATCGGGGCCGATATATACCGGATAAGACCCGCTGGGGAGATTGACCTCGATGGTCTGCATGTCAGGGTTTGTTGCTGGCGCTGGTGCGGTCCTTGGGGCCGGACTGCTCATGATAGCTGCAAATCGCCTGGTAAATCTGGTTTACGGTTTTGTCGATGTTGCGATTCTTCACTGGGAACACGAGGTCCGCCGTCTCCTCGTACAAAGGGTTTCTGTGCCTGGCTAACTCAAGCAACTTGAATTCCTTGTTTCCGGTTTGCAGCAACGGCCGGCTGCGGTCGCGACCCAGGCGCCCCAATTGTTGCCCAATCGAAGTCTGCAAGTAGACCACAAGCCCGCTCTTGCGCAGCATATCCCGGTTGGCCTGATCGACGACCGCCCCACCGCCCGTCGCGACCAGCACACCTTCCAAAGCCGTAAGCTCCTGCAGCATCCGGCTCTCGCGTTCACGAAATCCGGCCTCGCCCTCAATTTCGAATATCAGGCTCACACTGGCACCCGTGCGCGTCTCTATTTCGTGATCGCTGTCATAAAATGAGAGGCCCATTCTCTGCGCCAGGCGGTTACCGATCGTGGTTTTTCCGGATCCCATGGGGCCAATCAGGTAGATATTTCTTTTGCTGCCCGGCATGGTCAGGCCCTATTTTGAGCGTGCACGTGGTGTGAACATTGGGTACCATGGCGGAACTTTTTCATTACCTGTGTTTCCATTCCTGATGATTCGATTTTTCATATTATTCACGGTGTTGCTGGTCGGCCTGTTCACGCTGGAGATTCTACAGCCGGCGGAGAAGCACGTCATCTTGCCGTTCACTTCATTTATTGCCGACATCAGTGTGTGGATCATCCAGTTTTTTGATGACGGTGTAATTGCCAGCGCCAACGTGATCAAGGACCAGGCCACCGGCTTCGGCGTCCGCATCGAACGCGGATGCAATGGTGTGGAGGCCATGATCATTCTGTGCGCGGCCATTTTTGCCTTTCCCGCGCCCATTAAAAACAAGTTGACCGGTTTTGTCGTGGGTTTCTTTGCGATCCAGATTCTTAACCTCATCAGAATTGTCAGTCTGTTTTACCTTGGGCAATGGAACCAGGTGGCATTCGAGTGGTTCCATCTTTACCTGTGGCAGGCGCTGATCATTATGGATGCATTGGTGGTTTGGTTGATCTGGCTGCGTACCTTGCCGCAGGCGAAGCTGAAGCGCCAGCAGGCGGCAGGGTCCAATACGGAAGAGTGAACACCCGGCGCTTGAACCTTCATGTCCAGGCAGTCATGCCAGCGCGGTAGCAGGTGATGATGAATCTGTCACAGGACATCGTTGATCGTTTCAATCGGACCCTGCATGCGGCCCGCATAGCCGGCGAGCTCGAGCCCACCGCGATGGTGCTGGCTACCAGCGACGGACATGGGCTGGTCACGTCACGGGCGGTGTTGCTAAAGGCACTGGACCGAGATGGTTTCGCGTTTTTCACCAATACGGCGAGCCAAAAAGGGCAACAACTGCTGGCCTGCCCGCGGGCAGCGGCGACCTTCCTGTGGAAGGCCATCGAGAACCAGGTTCAACTGGTCGGCCGCATAGAACGGGTGAGCGATGAAGAAGCAGATGCGTACTTCGCGACCCGTGACCGTGGCAGCCAGGTCGGGGCGTGGGCATCCTTGCAATCCCAACCGCTGGATAGCAGGGAGACCCTGGAGCAAAGGGTGCGGGACTACGAGGCAAAATACCAGGGGAAGGACATTCCACGCCCGCCGTACTGGTCAGGTTACCGCCTGAAGCCGGAATCCGTGGAGTTCTGGCAGGGCCGCAAGTTTCGTTTGCACGATCGCTTCAAATACAGCCAGCAAGACGGCCAGTGGGTCATGCACCGCCTGTACCCTTGATTTTGGGAGCTAGCAGCCTGTCGGACTTAACATGATCTACTGCGGAAAAGCCGAATTTGGCCGTATTTCTCGCTCTTTTTCGTTAAATAGCGGTGCTATTCGCCTCAAAAGACCGAAAAATCCGGCTCAAATCGGCTTTCCCTCGCTACGATCGGTCAAGTCCGACAGGCTGCTGGCTTACTCGGTAAAAAACTGCTGGCGGAACTTCAATTCAAATGGCTTGGGCTCGCCTTTGACCTGGACGGTCACCGTGAAATTGTAGGTTTCCATGTTGTGGATCGGCAGTTCGCCGATATAGTAGATGGCGTTGTCAGGATCGACGATTTCCCGCATTTCAACGTCACGTCTTTGGCCGGTCAGGTTGATGATACTGGTGGCTACGCTGGCATGCAGTGGCGTACCGGATTCACCCTGGCTGGTGTCCAATACGGTGATGTTGATCAGTGCGCGGCTGGATGAACGTTGGATTCCATAGCCCTTTGCAACCTGGGCCGGAAGGAGATCCGCGTTGATGACGTTGTAATGAATGGCATATTTGCCGAATGTTTCGGATTGTTGGGCCAGGCAGATATTGATCTGAAATAACAGGCTGCTGGCGCATACTATCGAGAGCAGGTTTTTCATTTTCGCCTCCCGGGCCATCGCAAATACGTGTTCCTCTTACCATCCTAGCAGAAGAATCAGGAATCGTATCGCGATCAACGCAAACAGGGGTGAAAGGTCAATTCCCGCAATGGGGGGAATGACTTTGCGAATGGGCCGCAGAACCGGTTCAGTCAACTGGAATACCAGCGGAATGAACGGATGTCTCAGACCTTGCCCCACCCAACTGAGAATGACGGCAACGATGATCAGGAAAAAGTAGGTCATCAGCAAAGTCATCGTCAGCTTGATAACGCCGAAGGCGATAATTTGCGGCCACTCGAGGTATCTGGAGGCAATTATTCCGGTCACCCAGATACCGATGAATTCCAGTGCCAGCATGAGTACGACCGAAGCGGTATCCAGTCGTCCGATGGCAGGAACAACACGGCGCAACGGCACCAGGACAGGGTTGGTCAGCTTGATCAAGAGTTGCGACAAGGGGTTGTAAAAGTCCGCCCGCACCCATTGCAGCAACAGGCGCAGCAATACCGCGGCCACATACAAGTCAATCAGTGTGCCGACGAGGTAAGTGAGCGCATTGACGCCTGAAGCGTTCACAGCAAGGCCCTTGAGTCAGCCTGAAACCGGGGATAATTCATGGCCGCGCCGCTCGGCTGCCGCTGCAGCCATATATACCAATTCGGGGAAATCACCCTGTGCGAGGACTTCCAGGGCGGCCTCGGTCGTGCCCCCTGGCGATGTGACGCGGCGGCGCAACTCGGACGCCCCTGCCTCGGAGGCGCCTAGCATGGCGCCGGCGCCGGCACAGGTCGTTTCCGCCAATTGCCGGGACACGTCTTCAGGCAATCCCAGCCGGACACCCGCATCAGTCAGCGCCTCGGCCAAAAAGAAAAAGTAGGCGGGGCCACTTCCCGATACAGCGGTAACAGCGTCCATCAGCGATTCATCCTCAAGCCAGATCACTGCCCCCGCCGCCTGCAGCACGCGTTCTGCCTGCTCACGATGATGCGCGCGGCAGTGCGCTCCCGCGCACAATACACTGATACCTTGCCCCACCAGTGCCGGAGTATTGGGCATGGAGCGGATGATAGCCTGTCCCGCCCCCAATCGCATGGCTATGGCCTGGATGGGCATGCCGGCCGCTATCGACAGGATCAATTGTCCCGGATTCAATTTACCGGCAAGTTCCGCCAGTACCGATGGCACGATCTGTGGTTTGACTGCCAACACGATGACGTCTGCGCCCTCTGCCGCTTCTGCAGCATGTTCGCAAACAAATGCCCCGAACGTGGCTTTCAGTCGAAGCCTGGCGTCCTTGCTGGGGTCCGCAACGCGCACACCCAGAGCCGGGTCTTTGGATTTCTTCAGCCCACCGATCAGGGCAGTCGCCATGTTTCCTCCGCCAATGAATGTAATTAACATCTTTAGCCTTCGTCCTCTGCAAATGTGATCCGATTCAAATCAATTCCTGGGTCCAAACAGCGCCGTTCCGACCCTGATCATCGTACTCCCCGCATGGATGGCCTGTTCAAAATCTGCTGACATGCCGATGGATAGCGTATCGATAGGCAATCCCTCCCGGCGTAACTGACAAAACAGCTGCTGCATACGCAAAAAACCAGGCACAATCTCGCTCCGCTGGTCCGCTGCTATGGGTATCGCCATCAATCCGCGCAGTTTCAATCCCGGTAAGGATAGAGCCAATTTGGCAAGCTGCGGAATCTCTTCGGGCAGTGCGCCGGATTTTTGTTCCTCGCGGTCAATATTAACCTGAAGACAGACATTCAGTTCGGGCAGGCCTTCCGTTCTTTGCCGGGAAAGGCGCTGCAGGATCTTGACGCGGTCCACACTTTGTACCCAGTGGAATTGCCGGGAAATGTCGCCCGTCTTGTTTGACTGGACGGGACCGATGAAATGCCATTCGAGATCGAGATCTGCCAGCCGTGCTTGCTTTGCCGATGCTTCCTGCAGGTAGTTTTCACCAAACGCCGCTTGTCCGGCCGCATGAAGCTGGCGGATTTTGTCGTGAGATTGGCCTTTACTGACGGCAAGAATGGATACTTCATCAGCCTTGCGACCGGCCTTTGAACAGGCCATGGCAATACGCGCACTAATGTTCTCAAGTTTAGCGTTTAAGTTGTTCATCTTGCAGGAAGACTATGCATTGATCTATTGTAGGCCCTGAAGCGATGGAATTTTGGTCTGCATACCGGTTTGTCCGCGTCGAACTTGGCATTGTAACGTGACCGGTTAGTTTCAAGGAGAGAACATGGATATTGCAGAGCTGTTGGCCTTTGCTGTCAAGAACAATGCGTCGGATTTGCACCTCTCGTCCGCGCTGCCGCCGATGATTCGCGTCGACGGCGACATTCGTCGCCTGACCCTTCCTGCGATCGATACGGCTCAGTTGAGCGAACTGCTTTACAGCACGATGAGCGACCAGCAGCGCCGTGACTTTGAAGCAAACCTTGAAGTCGACTATTCATACGGCGTTTCCGGACTGGCCAGATTCAGGGTCAACTGTTTCCACCATGACCGCGGCGTGGGAGGCGCTTTCAGGACCATTCCAGATGCCGTGTGGAAACTGGAAGACATCGGGGCACCGCCTGTTTTTCGCGAAATCATCGATATTCCCCGCGGCCTGGTGCTGGTTACCGGACCGACAGGCTCTGGCAAGTCCACGACGCTTGCCGCCATGATCGATCACCTTAACTCCTATGTTGAGGGACACATTCTGACGATTGAGGATCCGATTGAGTTCATCCACAAGAGCAAGCGCTGCCTGATAAACCAGAGAGAAATTCATCGGGATACCCATGGCTTCAACCAGGCGTTGCGTGCGTCCTTGCGCGAGGATCCTGATATTATTCTGGTCGGAGAAATGCGGGATATTGAAACCATTCGTCTGGCACTGACCGCTGCTGAAACCGGCCACCTCGTATTTTCCACACTGCATACGAGTTCCGCCCCCAAAACCATTGACCGCATCATCGATGTGTTTCCGGCGGGCGAAAAAACCATGGTCCGCTCCATGCTCTCAGAATCCCTGCGCTCGGTGATTGCCCAAACCTTGCTGAAACGGGTGGGAGGAGGGCGCGTTGCAGCCTGGGAAATCATGATCGCCACCCCGGCGATCCGCAACCTGATCCGCGAAGACAAGATTGCACAGATGTATTCATCCATACAAACGGGTCAGAACGTGGGCATGCAAACGCTGGACCAGGCGCTTGAAGTCCTGGTTAGCCGCGGCATCATCAACCGGCAAGAGGCCAGCAAGAGAGCGGTAGACCGCAAGCTATTCAATTAGTCAGAGGTTCCCTGGGAGTATTAAATGAGTATCGTAGACGGCTGGCTGAAGCAACTGCACGAAGAGGTCGGGTCAGATCTGTTTGTCATGGTCGATGCACCACCTTGTATCAAGGTGCACGGCAAGATCAAACCGATTTCGACGGATGTTCTCACGACCGATGATACGCGTGACATCGTATTCAGCGTGATGAGTGAACGACAGAAAAACGAGTTCATTCAAACCAATGAATGCCAGTTTGCCTATTCCCTGGACCGGGAAGTGAGATTCCGCGTCAGCGCTTTTTTCCAGCAAGGATTCGTCGGCATGGTATGCCGCCGAATTGAAAACCGCATTCCTACATTTGAGGAATTGGGTTGCCCGGACGTAATGGCGGAACTGGCTTTGCAGAAACGGGGAATTTTGCTGTTCGTGGGCGCAACCGGTACGGGTAAATCAACGTCGATGGCGGCCATGATAGGTTATCGCAATCAAAGAATGACCGGCCACATCATTACGGTTGAAGATCCTATCGAATACGTGCACAAACATGGCAAAAGCCTGGTCACGCAGCGAGAAGTGGGAATAGATACGGAATCGTTCGAGGTAGCGCTGCGCAACACGTTGCGGCAGGCTCCGGACGTAATCATGATCGGAGAGGTGCGAACACGGGAAGCCATGGAGCACGCGATAACATTCGCTGAAACGGGACACCTGGTGCTTTGCACACTCCATGCCAATAACGCCAATCAGGCTCTGGATCGTATCCTGCATTTCTTCCCGGAAGACTACCGTGAGCAGCTACTACTGGATCTTTCGTTCAATTTGAAGGCGGCGATTGCGCAGCAATTGATTCCTTCCCTGGACGGCTCCAGCCGTTGGGCTGGCTTCGAAGTTCTGATCGGCTCACCACTGGTAAAAGATCTCATTCGCAAGGGTGAAATCGACCACTTGAAAAATGTGATGCGGGATTCGGCCCACCACGGCATGATCACTTTTGACCAGTGCATGTTCCGCATGTACAAGGAAGGGAAGATTTCCTATGACGATGCACTGCGCTACGCGGATTCGGCAAATGAAGTCCGTTTGATGATCAAGATGGACGAAGGCGGAGATGCTGAATCTCTGGCACGTGGTCTGGCCGGTGTCGAAGTCCTGGGAGGCGACCATTAGCACGCTTTTCCAGTTCTTTCCGAACGAAATTGGAAGGCAATGATCCTGCGCCAAAGTGTATGCTGTGCCATGGGTTAAATGCCCTTGCCAATTCTGAACCAGATCTTTCGGTTCATTGTCATAAACTTGATCTGATCAAAACACGGGGATTCAGGCGCCAGCCGTAGCGGCTGGGCGCTCAGGAGTGACACATGCGAATATTGATCATCGAGGACAATCCTGACATTGCAGCGAACCTCGGGGATTTTCTCGAAGACCATGGCCACACGGTGGATTTTGCCGGAGACGGTGTAACCGGACTGCATCTTGCGGTAGTTAACGATTTTGACGCCATCGTTCTGGATTTGGCTTTGCCTGGAATGGATGGCCTGGAATTGTGTCGAAGGTTGCGAGCAGACGCAGACAAGGATACGCCGGTTCTGATGCTGACCGCACGTGATCGATTGCAGGACAAACTGGCTGGTTTCGAAATGGGCGCAGATGACTATCTGGTCAAGCCGTTTGAGCTGCAGGAGGTAGAAGCGCGGTTGAAGGTGCTTGCCAGCCGGGGCCGGCGGCGTTTGCGCCGTGAACTCAAGGTGGGTGATCTCATGTTCAATCTGGACACGCTTGCGGTGGTCCGGGCCGGCAAAGACATCTACCTTAACCCCATTGGCCTGAAGCTATTACAGGTTCTGATGGAAAGCTCACCCAATGTCGTTTCGAGGAATGAACTTGAGATGGAAGTCTGGGGCGAAGAAATGCCGGACAGCGACAGTCTCCGCGTGCACATCCATTCATTACGCAGCTCAATTGATAAGCCATTTGGCAGCAGTATGATCCAGACCCGCCACGGAATTGGCTATCGGCTGGTGGAGTCGGATGCAGTATCGCCGCAGGCTTAGAAGCCGCATCGTATTGTCCTTCTTGCTGTTCGGTACGCTCTTGAGCGTACTTTTCGCCCTAAGTACGTTGTTTCTGCAAAATTATCTCGAAGATCAACTGATTGGGGCGACGCTGCAACAGGAACTGGATGACTATGTTGACCAGTTGAGGCTTGACCCTACCGTGGTAGAGCCTTTTTACACGCGCATTCAGGGCTACATCACGCGTCCGGGTGATCCCAACCAGACCGTTAGCGCCGAGATTCGGGCATTGCCGTCCGGAGTCCACGATGTCCGCACTCCGCTGGGCGTATTTAAAGCGGCTGTACGCAAGGAACAGGATCTGTGGGCCTTCCTGATTTATGACGTGAGCGATAATCAGAAGTTGAAAAAGCAGCTGGTTTTCGCTTTGGTTGGCGTTGTTCTGCTCTTTTCCGTACTTTCCTTTACTTTGGGAGTCTGGTCGTCACGAAGGGTCATGAAACCGGTGACGGACCTTGCCGAACGGCTCAATATGCTCAGCGAAGAACGCGCCTCCGACCGTCTGTCCCACCACTTCGCAGACGATGAGGTTGGACAATTGGCGTCGGCGCTGGATAGCTATGCAGATCGCCTGCATCACCTGGTCGAGCGTGACCGTGAATTCAATGCGGATGTCAGCCACGAGCTGAGGTCCCCATTGACGGTAATTACCGGTGCAACCGAATTATTGTTGGCACAGCCGGACCTGGATTCAAAAGTCAAAACCCGCTTGCTGCGCATCGCCCGCGCAGCCCGGCAGTCGGCTGATATTACCACTGCCTTGCTCCATCTCGTTCGCGCGGAGCAGGGCACGGACAAGGACACCGCCGCGCAAAATGTGGGACGAATCGTCAAAGATGTGGTGCATCTGTACGAACCCCTGATTGGTAACAAAGACCTCAAGCTGTTGGTCAGCGTGGAGGATCGCGTCAGCGTGATTGCACCGGAATCCGTGGTGGCAGTTGCCGTCGGCAACCTGATTGGCAATGCGATGCGTTACACTTCAAGCGGTGAGGTGGTCATTACCATTGGCAAGGGAAAGGCCGTTGTAGAAGATACCGGTCCAGGCATACCGGAGGAAGAATTGGAACATGTCTTCGAAAGGCATTATCGTGGCCAGAATGTTTCGGGCAAGGGTGCCGGACTGGGGCTGGCAATCGTCCGGCGATTGTGCGAGCTGTATGGCTGGTCGATCCATTTCAGCAATCGCGAGAGCGGCGGCTTGCGAGCGGAACTGAGGTTTTTCGGCTCCTAGTGGCCTGTAACAGCCATATCGATAGTGCCTGGGCGCGCCTCGCCCACCGAGGCTGCGTTGCTCGTCGTCGCCATAGTGCCTACTATGCCTCCTCCTCGTGCCTTGCCTCGGCGCGCGATCCATCACCCAGATCACTGCCGATATGGCTGTTACAGGCCACTAGGGGCCTGTAGAAGATGAGCATCGTTGTCTGCCCTGAATGCGGCAACAAAATTTCGAGCCTGGCAAAGATATGTTTGCATTGCGGTCGCATACGCGATGTGCCTGACGATCCGCAATCACTGGTCTTCCGGCAGCGCCAGGCGCGGGAAAGAGTCTATCACCTGAAGATGGCCAGCTATGCGATGCTGACCGCTTTGCTGACTGCATTTTCATGGTATTGGTGGGAAACTGCAGGTTTCCAGCAGCCTTCGTCTGCCGGTCCTTATATTCTGATGGGCTTGAGCGGGCTTGCCTATCTGGTGGTTCGCGTGCTGTTGTACCAGGCGCAGCGCAAATACAGGGAATTGAGACGCAAGACAAGATAGTATCGCCACCTTTCGGCGCAATTGGAGTCAATGGAGGGGGGCGACTTTGCCGAAGGCAAAAAAGTGCCCCCGAAATGCCGTCGCACGCGGGAGCAGAACTGCAGGCAGAACGCCTTTATTGAATGCGCTTGACCCGGCAGCTCGATGCGTGACCTTCCACAGAGAGTCTCCAGGTCTTCAAGGCGCCCGGTTCGATGGTGACCAGCGGGTTCTTGACCGCCTTGACGTAGAACCTGTCCTTGTCTGCCTGCTGCCAGATCATTCCGTTTTCCAGTCTGAATGTGGCCTGCCCGTCCCAACCGGTAAACGAGCCGACCAGGCGGCTGTTTATCGTCGTCCGGGGCATGTCTTTGATCTTTTTGATTTCAAAACCACGCTCGTCCACGCCACTTCCAGACACTGTTTTGGCTGCATCGAGCGTGGCGAGAGAGTGGCTGCGGATCCATTGATTGAGCGCTGCCAATTCATCCGGGGTCAGTTTCTCCAGGCCCGCCGCCTCAAACTCCTTGCCCTTCATCTGCTCTTCCAGCGAGGAAAATGCCGGCTGGGCGGCGGCAGAAGTGGAAATCGCAATAATCAAAATTGCCAGGAACAGTTTGTTCATCAAGAAACCTTCATTTCGAAAACCGCGCAAGTCTATCATGATCGTGTGCTGCAGCCATGAGCATGAGCCAGTAAGTTGTGCGAACAGGCTTCAGGCTATGCAGACGTCCCGCGAATAAGGAGGTATCAGAATCGTCCCGGAAGGATTCAGCTTACAAATCCTGTTGATAACGAACATAGGGAATACGGCCGTATATGGACTCAAACCGGTCTGCCGTCTTGTCGATGCTGTTTCTTTCGCCTACACCCGCACCAAGAACATTGCTGGCACCGACACTCAGGTTTGCGTTCCAAGGCGCGCGCCACGTAAAGTGGACGTCAAAGGTACTCATGCTGTCCAGGTTTTCGTGATTGAGGAAACTGATCGGCTCCCGGTAGTAACCGCGAATACCGCTGCTGAATGACCCCCGGGTCCATTCTATTCCCAGGGCCGCAGAATCAAATGGCTTGGTCACACTCCAGTCCAGCGGGCCAAGGCTGTGATCATATAGCCCCTGGTAATTCGCATCCAGAACCCGGGTAAGGGCCAAACCCAGGCGGATTTCCCCAGCCTGGTCGGTGGTGTATCCGAGCTGGAAATTCAGGTCGATGCCGGTGGTTCCGCTGCTTCCCAGGTAGGCAGTGGACAGCGCGCTGGGCAATACACTGCTCTCAGCCGATGGGGTGATGAGCGGATTTTCCAGCAAAGCGGCCGGGTCGTTGATTTCATTCAATTTGTACACGCCGGCTCCGCCAGTATGCGATGCACTGGTAAACCAGTTTACCGAAGTGCTCATATTGCCGAATTCATGGCGTGCGCCAAGGTTGAGGGTGCGACGATCAAAGCTCGAATTCGCCTCGGTGACAAAGTGGCAACCCGATGCCGTATAAGAATCAGGCCCCAAGGTGCCATTCACACACTGAATGCTGCCCAGGGTCTGGAACTGCGTGTTGCCCTGTATCTGCTCTGCGCCACCATTGAGGCTCAGACCGTTCCCCAACGGGATTCGCAGTGTTGCATCCAGACCCAGCACACTGGTATCCGGGGTGGAGAATAGTTGATGGCCTGCTTCCAACACGATGGGATGGGATAATTGCAACTGCAGTTTACGGATTTCGCTGCCGCCAAGGTCAAATTCCAGGGCGCCTGATATGGGATCGAGCACCATTGGGGTTCCCGGGTGCACCCGGTGTTGATCCAGCACGTTGGAGTGGTCACCCTGGCGAGCCAGACCGCTTGCCTTGCCGTAAGTCAGGACCGGGCGGTCCGAAGACGTGTCAGCACTGCTGGCGATACCGGGCAACAGACACAACAGAGCCACGGCAGCAAGTGCTGCTGTAATGGGCTTGACCTGAGTTGTGCCGGTTTTCATCCTCGATGCTTCCCCGCATGGTCTTCTGCCGACTCACATGCTTTTTATCTTAGAAGACCGTTCCAAACAGAGGTTCCCTTCAATCATAGCAAAATTTCACGGAAATCACGTCAATTTATTGTGGAAATTCGCTGTTATACTGCGTTTTTTGCTTCAGGTTCGTGCGCTGATGGTCTTGACGAGGACTCCGGTCTGCAAATTCGGTTCCAGGGCTCCTGAATTCCAGCTTTCCGGAACCGATGGAAAAACGTGGACGCTACAGGATTGCAGGGGCCCGAAAGGCTTGCTGGTCATGTTTATTTGCAACCACTGCCCCTATGTTCAGGCCATCAATCACAAACTCGTGCGTGATGCCCGCGATCTGCAAATCCTGGGGGTGCGGTGTGTCGCTATCATGCCCAATGATACCCGCGAATACCCGCAAGACTCCCTGGAAAACATGCGTAAAGTGTCCTCTGAGCTCGGCTACCCCTTTCCCTACCTGATCGACGAATCCCAGGCCGTCGCAAGGGCCTACGGAGCGGTATGTACGCCGGATTTCTTCGGCTATAACGCGGATCTCGGACTTCAGTATCGTGGCCGGATGGATGAAAGCGGCGCCCGCAAAGATACAGGAGAGGTTCGGCGGGAGCTGTTTCTGGCGATGAAGCAAGTGGCAGAAACCGGCACGGGCCCGCAGGACCAGGTTCCGTCCATGGGTTGTTCGATCAAGTGGCGGCAGCCTTGAACCGCCGGCTTTGGCCGCGGAAACCGTTCACGCGCTTTAAATCCCGCCGTTTTCAGGTCACATTTTGCTCTTGACTGGGTTAGTATGGGCGCTTGCTTTATTCCTGGCCTGAGCCGGGCTTGTTACAGAAAAGGCAGGGAAATCAATGGAACAAGTATTTCTTGTAGGTATTGATTGCAGCAAGTGCAGTCAACGGGCTCTGGACTATGCGGCCGGTTTAGCCAAGGCCAATAAAGCGCGGCTGGTGGTAGTCCATGTGATCGAGTGGTCGCCGTATTCTTTCAATACGCCAATGGAAAACGAAGTGCGGCATAAGCGGCGTGAGGACGAACTCGAACGTGCGCACGCGGAAATCGTCGACCCGGTCGTTCAGGATTTGCGGGGCCAGGGAATTGACGCGGAAGGCCTGATTCGCCATGGCCATGCGGCCGAAACAATCAATCAACTGGCCGCCGAAGTCGGGGCAACGAATCTCATCATTGGCCGCAAAGGCACCTCTGGCATCAAGTCGCACCTGTTTGGCAGCGTGCCCAGCACGCTGGTTCAGATCGCCGAACTGCCCGTTACGGTAGTGCCCTGATCAGTTCTCCGGGAGAGTGTTCATGTTAAGAATAAAAAACCTCGTGTTACCCATCCTGATTCTGATGTTGCCCTTGTCTGCGCTGGCTCAGGAGGGTGTCGACCAGAGGATTGACGAAGCCGTGAAACCTTATGCCGATGCCGTATCTGGTTTCATCTTCTCTTCGATTCCAATAGCTGGCGTCCCGTTTCCTTTTGTCCTGGTCTGGCTGATTGCCGCCGCATTCTTTTTCACAATTTATTTCCGCTTCGTCAACCTCCGGGCCATGAGACACGGTTTTCAGCTTGTCAGGGGAGACTACAGCGACCCGACTGCGGCGGGGGAAGTGACACACTTCCAGGCCCTCGCAACCGCGCTTTCGGGAACCGTTGGCCTCGGTAATATTGCCGGCGTGGCCGTGGCGGTGTCTTTGGGTGGCCCGGGCGCTACGTTCTGGATGATCGTGGCTGGATTTCTCGGCATGTCGACCAAATTCGTCGAATGTACACTGGGCGTCCGTTACCGCAATGAATACACGGACGGCTCGGTATCCGGCGGTCCCATGTACTACCTGTCCAAAGGCCTGGGGGAACGCAGCAAGAAACTCAAGTTCCTCGGTAAGGGCCTGGCGGTGGTGTTCTCCGTTTTTTGCATTGGCGGTTCATTCGGTGGCGGTAACATGTTCCAGGCCAACCAGAGCTTCAAACAGGTGCTGGCGGTTACCGGTGGAGATACCAGTTGGCTGGCGGACAAAGGTTGGCTGTTTGGTGTTGTGATTGCGATCCTGGTGGGTTTGGTCATCATTGGCGGCATACAGGGCATCGCCCGCGTCACCTCGAAAATCGTCCCCTTTATGGCCATTCTTTACGTTGGGGCCGGGATTGCCATCATTGTGACCAATGCGCATCAACTGCCGCAAACGATGGTTGACATTTTCAATGGCGCTTTTACCGCTCACGGCGTCGCAGGAGGCGTGGTAGGTGTTCTGTTCCAGGGTTTCAAACGTGCGGCATTTTCCAACGAGGCAGGGGTAGGATCGGCCGCGATTGCACATTCCGCGGTAAAGACCCACCGGCCGATTACCGAAGGCTTTGTGGCGCTTTACGAACCATTTATCGACACCGTGGTGGTGTGCACGGTCACTGCATTGGTCATATCCGTCACCGGCACCTGGGACCCCAGCGTAGACCCCAGCCAGGGTGTGGCTCTGACTTCCAAAGCCTTCGAATCGGAGATTTCCTGGTTTCCGTACGTATTGACCGTGGCAGTCGTTCTGTTCGCATTTTCGACGATGATTTCCTGGTCCTACTATGGCCTTAAGGCCTGGACCTACCTGTTCGGCGAATCGATGATTATCGACATTGTTTACAAGGTTCTGTTTCTGGGGTTCGTCGTCGTCGGTTCTTCGATGCAGCTTGGATCGGTCATCGATTTTTCCGACGCCATGATTTTTGCGATGGCTTTTCCAAACATTATCGGCATCTACTTCCTGCTTCCGGTGGTAAAGCGCGAGCTGAACGAATACTGGGCGGATTACAAGGCAGGGCGCCTGCAGAAGTTCGGTAAGGCTGCAAACCGGGCCTGAATGAAGCACGTCAACCGCTTTTTGAGTGAAAGCTTGATTTCAGGCCTTGCCCCGGTCAAGGTCTATCGGCGAAAATTGCCCACTGTGCTGATGCAAAAAGTGCTTTCTCGGAGCTTCAGGGCCCGTTAATACTCACCCGATCGCCACACCAACGCCAGGAAATCGTGATGCCCACTCGACGTGAACTCGCCAACGCCATTCGAGCCTTGTCCATGGACGCGGTGGAACAAGCCAACTCCGGTCACCCGGGTATGCCGATGGGCATGGCGGATATTGCCGAAGTGCTGTGGAATGATCATCTGAAGCACAACCCAAAAAACCCGCAGTGGTGGGACCGCGATCGCTTTGTCCTGTCAAATGGCCACGGTTCGATGTTGCTCTACTCGGTGTTGCACCTCAGTGGTTATGACCTGCCCATCGAAGAGTTGAAGAATTTTCGCCAGTTGCATTCCAAAACGCCGGGTCATCCGGAATATGGGGACACCCCCGGCGTGGAAACGACAACCGGGCCTTTGGGTCAGGGCGTTGCCAATGCAGTGGGTATGGCGCTGGCCGAAAAAGTCCTGGCGCTTCGCTTCAACCGCGAAGACCACGTGATCGTCGATCACAACACCTGGGTATTCCTTGGTGATGGCTGCCTGATGGAAGGTATTTCGCACGAAGCATGTTCGCTGGCTGGTACATTGGGCCTCGGCAAGCTGACCGCGTTCTGGGACGATAACGGGATTTCCATTGACGGCGAGGTCGAGGGCTGGTTCACCGACGACACGCCTGCACGTTTTGAGGCCTATGGCTGGCAGGTCATTCGCGACGTCGATGGTCATGATCCGGCCGAAATTCAGCAGGCGATTGAAACGGCTCAGGCAGAAACTGCCCGCCCCAGCCTGATCTGCTGCCGCACGATTATCGGTTACGGTGCACCCAACAAGCAGGGTACCGAGGCTACCCATGGCGCACCCCTGGGCGCAGAGGAAGTGGCGGCCGCGCGGGAATTCCTTGGCTGGCATTATCCGCCATTCGAAATTCCGCCTGAAATCAAAGCGGCATGGGACGCAACTGAAGCCGGCGCGCAAGCTGAAAAGGCCTGGCAGAAACTGTTTTCATCCTACAGCGACCGGTTTCCGGAGCTTGCGGCCGAGTTCAAACGCCGCATGAACGGGGATCTTCCCCCGGACTGGCAGGTGCAAAGCGAAAAACTGATTGCTTCAATGCAAGCCAGTGCAAAGGATGTGGCGACGCGCAAGTCCTCGCAGATCGCCCTGGAAGCGTTTGCGCCGATGTTACCGGAACTGATCGGTGGTTCCGCCGATCTGGCCGGATCGAACAACACCATCTGGTCGGGTAGCGTGGATGTCCGGCGGGGGGACGACAAGGGCAATTACATACATTTTGGCGTGCGGGAATTCGGTATGACCGCGATGTGCAACGGACTTGCGCTGCATGGTGGTTTCATTCCTTACTGCGCCACTTTTCTGGTGTTTTCGGATTATGCGCGCAATGCAGTGCGCATGTCGGCGCTGATCCCGGCCCACAACATTCTGGTTTATACCCATGACTCGATTGGCTTGGGAGAGGATGGGCCGACCCATCAGCCGGTTGAACAGCTTGCCAGCCTGAGGATGATTCCGGGGCTGGAGGTATGGCGGCCTTGCGATACGGCTGAATCTGCAGTGGCGTGGAAAAGTGCGATCGAAAAGCGCGGGCGGCCCAGTGCCCTGATCTTCACCCGCCAGGGCCTGCCGCACCAGGAGCGTAACAAAAAACAGTGCCAGTCCATCGCTCGCGGGGGCTATATCCTGCGAGAGCCGGCGGGGAAAATCGACGCCATCATCATTGCCAGCGGCTCGGAAGTCGCTCTGGCAGTGGGAGCCGCAGATGCCCTGGCGGCGGAGGGAATCGGTGTGCGGGTCGTTTCCATGCCTAACCCGGGGTTGTTCCTGCAGCAGGATGCAGCCTGGAGGCAATCGGTGTTACCGCCTGACCAGCGTGCGCGTGTCGCAGTTGAAGCGGGTGTCAGCCATTATTGGCATCCATTTGTGGGCGAACGAGGCGAAATCGTCGGTGTGGACCGTTTTGGAGCATCCGCACCGGCCAAAGTGCTATTCGAATATTATGGCTTGACGGTAGAAAAAGTCAGCGCGGCCGTGCACACGAGCATGGCTGCAGTCCAGGCCTGACAGCCGGCTGGGCCGTAAGCAGAACTACCATTACTCAGGAGTATAAACATGGCGATCAAAGTGGCAATCAATGGTTATGGCCGCATCGGACGGAACATCATGCGAGCCCTTTATGAATCCGGCCGGACCGACGAGATTCAGATTGTGGCAATCAATGATCTGGGAGATGCCGAAACCAACGCGCACTTGACGCGTTTCGATACAACACACGGAAAGTTTCCATTTGACGTTGTCGTCGATGGCGGCGATCTGGTCGTCAATGGTGACCGCATCAAGGTGCTGGCGGAGCGGGACCCGGCAAAATTGCCCTGGGCCGAGCTGGGTGTCGATGTGGTGCATGAATCCACCGGGCTTTTTGCCAGCCGGGAAAAAGCGGCTGCCCATCTGGCCGCGGGCGCCAAAAAGGTCATCATTTCCGCCCCGGGACAAAACGTCGATAACACCGTGGTCTATGGCGTCAATCATGACAGCCTGAAATCCACCGATCAGGTTATTTCCAACGCATCCTGCACCACCAACTGTCTGGCGCCGCTGGCCAAAGTCCTGCATGACGGAATCGGAATCGAACACGGTTTGATGACGACCATTCACGCCTACACCAATGATCAGGTGCTGACCGACGTCTACCACAAAGACCTGAGGCGGGCCCGATCGGCGACGATGAGCCAAATTCCGACCAAGACCGGAGCTGCAGCAGCCGTTGGGATGGTGCTGCCGGAACTCAACGGCCGGCTGGACGGCTTTTCCATGCGCGTGCCAACGATCAATGTTTCGGTAGTCGATCTTGTTTTCACGGCCAGCCGGGACACGACCGTGGAAGAGGTCAACGACATCGTCCGTACGGCCGCCGAGGGCAAGATGAAGGGAGTGATGGCCTACAACACGCAGCCGCTGGTATCGGTCGATTTCAATCACAATCCGCATTCATCGATTTTTGACGCCACCCTGACCCGGGTCATGGAAGGCAGGCTGGTAAAAGTGCTTAGCTGGTACGACAACGAGTGGGGATTCAGCAACCGCATGCTGGATACCACGATTGCATTGATGAATGCCTGAACTCACGGTAACGGCATGAACTTTGTGCGCATGGAACATGTTTACATGGCCGGCAAGCGGGTGATGATCCGGGAGGATCTCAATGTTCCGCTGGTTGCGGGCAAGGTCACATCCGATGCGCGCATCCGGGCGGCACTGCCGACCATTCGATTGGCACTGGAGAAAGGGGCGGCAGTAATCATCCTTTCCCATCTGGGCCGGCCCACTGAAGGTGAATTCAAGGCCGAGTTTTCACTGGCTCCGGTGGCGGAACATCTGGCCGGGCTGTTGGGTCAGGAGGTCCGCTTCGAGCCTGGGTGGCTGGACGGTATTGAAATCAGCCCGGGTGAAGTCGTGCTATGTGAAAACGTACGTTTCAATCCGGGCGAAAAGAAGAATGATGACGGCCTGGCGGCAAAAATGGCCGCGCTGTGCGACGTTTTCGTCATGGATGCATTTGGCACGGCTCACCGCGCTCAAGCTTCGACTGAAGGCATCATTCGCAAGGCGCCAATTGCCTGTGCCGGGTTGTTGCTGTCACGCGAACTGGATGCGCTGAAGAAATCCATGCAGCAACCCGAGCGGCCCTTGCTGGCCATCGTCGGCGGCTCGAAAGTTTCGACCAAGCTGGCCGTGCTGGAGAATCTGCTCGGCGTGGTGGACGAGTTGATCGTCGGGGGCGGGATTGCAAACACGTTCATTGCCGCATCCGGATATCAGGTGGGCAAGTCCTTGTATGAACCCGACCTGGTGCATGAAGCTCAGCGCCTGATTCGCCATGCGCATGAGAAGGGCGGAAGCATTCCCATACCGAAAGACGTTCTGGTCGCAAAGTCGTTTTCTGCGGAAGCTGAGCCATTGGTTCGCCATCTGGATGAAGTGGCAGCGGACGAAATGATCCTGGATATTGGTCCCCTGACCGCGGTCGAGTACGCACGGATGATCGCCGGCGCGGGCACTATCGTGTGGAACGGCCCCGTTGGCGTGTTCGAGTTCAGAAACTTTGCTGCAGGTACGCGCGCCGTTGCCGAAGCCATGGCGCGGTCAAAAGCGTTCAGCATTGCGGGCGGTGGGGATACGCTGGCCGCGATAGATCAATTTGGCGTTGGCGACAAAATCAGTTACATCTCGACCGGCGGTGGCGCCTTTCTGGAGTTTATCGAGGGCAAAATCCTGCCGGCGGTTGCGGCTTTGCAGGATCGATTTGCCCAGGGAAACGGTTCTGGTACTGCAAACAGGGGATAATTCAGCCCCTGAATGCTGCCAATATCAGCATCGGTATCAAGAAAATTCACCATGATTCTCGATAACAACGATAGCGCCGCCAAAAATCGCCGCACCAAAATTATCGCCACACTGGGCCCGGCTACCGACAAGCGCGAAAGCCTGTACGCAGTCATTAATGCAGGCGCGGATGTATTGCGTTTGAACATGTCTCACGGGCCGGCCGAGACACACGCCCTGCGGGCCCGGATGGCGCGCGAAATTGCCGCTGAACTGGGCCGGGAAGTGGCGATCATGTTTGATCTTCAGGGCCCGAAAATCCGCATTGAGAAATTTTCCGATGGCATGGTTCAGCTGGAGACGGGTGACGTGTTCACGCTCGATGCAGGTGATTGCACGACGCCCGGGAGCCGGGAACGGGTAGGCGTGAGCTATGCAGGCCTGCCGGACGATGTTCAGGCGGGCAACGTATTGTTGCTGGATGACGGCCTCATTTCCATGCGCGTTATCGAAATCGTGGACCGCAAAATCGTTTGCGAAGTGGAAAACGGTGGCAAATTGTCCGATCGCAAGGGAATTAATCTCCAGGGTGGCGGGCTGACCATTTCCGGCGTTGCAGAGCATGACCTGCCGCATATCCGCCTGGCAGCCGAGCTGCAGGCTGACTACCTTGCAGTTTCTTTCCCCAGTTGCGCTGCTGACATGGAACGGGCGCGCGATTTGTTGCGCAAGGCGGGCGGGCAGGCGGCACTGATGGCCAAAATTGAGCGCATCGAGGCCATCCGTAACCTCGAAGAGATTTGTGATGCTTCCGACGCTGTGTTGGTGGCGCGGGGTGACCTGGGTGTGGAAATTGGCGATGCTGAACTACCCGGCCTGCAAAAGCGGATCATCCTCACTGCGCTGAAGCTTAATCGCATTGTCGTAACTGCCACCCAGATGATGCAATCGATGATCGAAAACCCGATTCCGACCCGGGCGGAAGTGCTGGATGTGGCCAATGCGGTGATCGACGGGTCCGACGCGGTCATGCTCTCCGCCGAAACTGCAATCGGGAAGCACCCGGCGAAAGTGGTCGCCGCTATGAATCGCATCTGCCTTGGCGCAGAACGTCACTTCGATCGCGAGGGCGTGAGCGTGCAGCTCAACGTGCGCTTTCAGAAGATTGACCAGGCGATCGCCATGGCGGCGATGTTCATGGCCAAAAACGTTTCGGTACAGGCCATAGTGGCACTGACAGAGTCCGGTTCCACTGCCCAGTGGCTGTCCCGCGTACAATCGTCAGTGCCGATATTCGCCTTGTCGCCCAATGTCGCCAGCCGCCGGCGCATGGCTTTGTTCCGCGATGTTTATCCTGTGGCTCACCAGCCGGAAGGAGAGGACATGGACCAGATCGTTGAGGACATCCTGCAGCTGCTATGGCAAAAAGGCCACATCAAGAGCAACGACCGGGTCATCGTCACGATGGGTGACAAGCTCGGAAATGAGGGTGGAACCAATACCCTGCGGCTGATCCAATTGGGCCCCGACGGGTACCCGGAGAACCAGTCGTATCTTGATCTGCATTAGGCATCGCTGCATAAACGTGGTCCGCAATCTCACAGCATGGCACAAGCCGGTTCGGAGCAAGGGTTCCGCTTTCAGGACCTTTTGAAACAGGATGTTTCAAGAAGAGGCCACATGGATGTGTTCGTGCCGTGTCCTGAAAGCGGAACCCTTGGTTCGGAGCGGCGCCCAAACGAGGAGCACGAGCGAGATATTTATAAGGCTTCTGGAATTCACAATGGGCCGGATATTGTCCGCCTGCGCAGTGGTGCGATTTCTGCGTAATGGTCTTGGGCGCTGCCAGGCAGTAAAATAGAAGTTTCGCTCACATCGGTTTGCCCGGCACGGAATGCCGGGCGCGTCTTTTCTTTCAGGAGTCAATCATGAGCAGTATGGATCTGGTGACGGTAGCAGAGGCAATGGTAGCCGAGGGCAGGGGACTCCTTGCCATCGACGAGAGTACGGGAACCATTACCAAGCGATTTAAAACGATCAATATGGAATCCACCGAAGAAAACCGGCGGGCCTATCGAGAAATGTTGTTGACCACACCCGGGCTGGGAAAACATATCAGCGGCGCCATTCTTTATGACGAAACCATTCGCCAGTCAACCCGTGACGGCGTGTCTTTCGTCAAGATCATGCAGGATGCCGGCGTGATTCCGGGCATCAAGGTGGATACGGGCGCGCATCCGCTGGCGGGTCATCCGGGAGAAAAGGTGACCGAGGGCCTCGACGGTCTGCGCGGCCGGCTCAAGGAGTATCGTGAACTGGGTGCTCGATTCGCCAAGTGGCGGGCCGTGATCACCATAGGCGAAAGCATCCCCACTTCATCCTGCGTCGATGCCAATGCACATGCGCTCGCTCGTTACGCGGCGCTTTGCCAGGAAGCCGACATTGTTCCCATCGTCGAACCGGAAGTATTGATGGACGGTGTACACAGCCTGGATGAATCATTCGAAGTCACCGAGGCCATGCTGCGGGCCCTGTTTAACCAGCTGTATGACCAGAACGTGCTGCTTGAAGGCACGATCCTGAAAGCGAGCATGGTCATCTCCGGCAGTGAAGCGCAGAACCGCGCAGGCGTTGAAGAGGTTGCCGAAGCCACCGTGCAGTGTTTGCTGAATGCCGTTCCGGCAGCGCTGGGGGGCGTCGTATTCCTTTCCGGCGGGCAGTCGGATCAGGAAGCAACCGCGCACCTGAATGCGATGAACAAGCTTGGTGATTTTCCCTGGCCTCTGTCTTTCTCCTATGGACGTGCCCTGCAGGCACCTTCATTGCAGGTATGGGGAGAAAATCCAGCCGCCAACGTGGCTGCCGCGCAAAAGAAACTGGCGCACCGCGCGCGCATGAACGGCCTGGCTGCGTTGGGGCAATACGAAGAATCTCTTGAAGCGGCTTGAATCGGGCCCACTGAGCATAGCCGGATTCCCGGGCGGGTTCCGGGCTTCGCTGCGGGCTGGCTATTGCAAAATGTTACGGGTGAACAGATGAGCGAAAATTTAAAAGAGAGCGCACTTTACTATCACCGGTATCCCAAACCCGGCAAGATCAAGATCACTCCCACCAAGGCGCTCACCACCCAGCAAGATCTGGCGCTGGCGTATTCGCCCGGTGTCGCTGCGGCGAGCGAACTGGTCCATCGAAGATCCTGCAACGGTAAGCGAGGTGACCGCGCGTGGCAACCTCGTGGCGGTAATTTCCAACGGCACCGCCGTGCTCGGCCTTGGCAACATTGGGCCACTGGCCGCCAAGCCGGTGATGGAAGGCAAAGCCGTCTTGTTCAAGAAATTTGCCGATATCGATGTCTTTGATATCGAAATTTCCGAGCAGGATCCGGACAAGCTGGTGGAAATCATAGCCGCCCTGGAACCTACATTTGGCGGTATCAACCTGGAGGATATCAAGGCGCCCGAGTGTTTCGTCGTCGAGTCCCGTCTCAAAGAACGGTTGTCGATCCCGGTGTTCCATGACGACCAGCATGGGACTGCGATCATTACCGCGGCGGCGGTGATCAATGCGCTGTACATCGTCGGCAAGCCAATCGAAAAAGTCCGCCTGGTCGCATCCGGCGCCGGCGCGGCGGGCATGGCCTGTCTGGATCTGCTGGTCAAACTGGGCATGAAAAGAGAACACATCCTGGTCGTTGACCGGTCGGGCGTTATTTATACCGGCCGCGACAAGGTCATGGACTCACGCAAAGCCGGTTACGCTGCCGATACCAAACTGCGCACGCTGCCGGAAGCGATTCGCGGTGTGGACATCTTCCTCGGTGTTTCGGCCGGAGGTGTTTTGAGTAAGGAAATGGTGGCGACGATGGCGAAGCAGCCCATCATTCTCGCTCTCGCCAATCCGGATCCCGAAATCCTGCCGGAAGACGCCCGTGAAGCCTGTCCGGATGCGATCATCGCTACCGGCCGATCCGATTATCCGAACCAGGTCAACAACGTGCTTTGTTTTCCCTACATTTTCCGCGGGGCACTGGATGTCGGTGCAACGGCCATCAACGACGAGATGAAAATGGCCTGCGTGCATGCGCTTGCCGAGCTGACGCGCAAGGAAGTGCAGCAGACGGGCGTGGTGTCCCCGAACGCGGAACCGCTGCAATTCGGACGCGACTACATCATCCCCAAGCCGTTCGATCCGCGCTTGCTGGTGCAACTGGCTCCAGCGGTAGCCCAGGCCGCAATGGACAGTGGTGTTGCTGTTCGCCCGATCCAGGATATGGATGCCTACCGCGAACGGCTCGAGCAGTTCGTATACCGCACCGGTTTATTGATGAAGCCGGTGTTCGATGCGGCGCGCCGGGCTCCGAAACGTGTTGTTTACGCCGATGGCGAAGAATGAGGTGGTGCTGCGAGGCGTGCAGTCGGTGATTGATAACCAGATGGCATTTCCGGTGCTTGTCGGCCGGCCTGCTGTGGTTCAAAGCCGCATCGAAAAACTGGGTTTGCGGCTCAAGGAAGGTACGGACTTTGAATTGGTCAACCCGGAGTCCGATCCGAGGTTCTGGGATTACTGGACCACCTACCATGCGATCATGGAACGGCGCGGCATATCCCCTGAAACCGCGAAGAAAATTGTGCGGACGCGTAACAGCGTCATCGCCGCGCTGATGTTGCTTCGCGGCGAGGCGGATGCGCTGATCACCGGTGTCGTGGGCCGGTACCATGTCCATCTTGCCAACGTGCTGGATGTGATTGGCTTGCACGCCGATGCAAAAGTGGCCGGTTCGCTCAGCATCCTCAGTACGGATGAAGGCACCTATTTTGTCTGCGATACGCATGTCAACGCGGATCCGACTGTGGAAGAAATCGTTGAAGTCGCGCTGATGGCGGCCGAGAAAATCCGTATCTTCGGTATTCGACCAAGGGTTGCACTCTTATCCCATTCCGCGTTTGGCAGCCATCAGGATGAAAGCGCGGAAAAAATGAAAAAGGCACTCAGTCTGTTACGTGAGCGGAGTCCCGAGCTCGAAGTCGAAGGTGAAATGACGGCCGATATGGCCCTGGATGAGAATTACCGCAAACATGTGTTTCCAAACAGCCGTTTGCGCGGTCCGGCCAACTTGCTCGTGATGCCCAGCCAGGACACGGCGCATATTGCATTTAACCTGGCACGAGCCATCAGCAACGGCGTGACGGTGGGACCGATCCTGCTCGGATTGGCGCGTCCAGCCCATGTTCTCACCCCTTCAGCATCGGTTCGCCGTATCGTCAACATGACGGCCATAGTGGTCGTTGAAGCGCAAATGTACGAAGCAAGCATGACCGGCTGACCTGCGCATCCCGGAGTTTCCCTAATGAATCTGGAAGCAGACAAATTACGCCACGACAGCGATCCGCAAGAGACCCAGGAGTGGTTGGAGTCGCTGCAGGCGATCATTGGCCGTGAGGGGCCGGACCGGGCGCATTACCTGATCGAAAAACTGGTGGACTACACACGCCGGTCTGGTGGTTACCTGCCCTATGATGCAACCACGGCCTATATCAACACCATTCCGCCGCATCTGGAAAAACGCATTCCGGGCAATACCGAACTGGAGTACCGGATCCGTTCATTCATTCGTTGGAATGCGATGGCAACGGTCGTCAGGGCCAGCAAGCGGGGCGGAGAGCTGGGTGGCCACATCGCCAGTTTTGCTTCGGCAGCGACCCTGTACGATGTCGGCTTCAATCATTTCTTTCGCGGCCCCGACCATCCGGGCGGTGGCGACCTGGTGTATATCCAGGGCCATTCCTCACCCGGTATTTATGCGCGTTCCTATCTGGAAGGCCGGATTGACGAGCAGCAGTTGGACGGGTTCCGTGAAGAATCCGAAGGCAAGGGGCTTGAGTTCCTACCCTCATCCCTGGTTAATGCCGAATTACTGGCAGTTTCCGACGGTTTCGATGGGCCTGGGACCGATCATGGCCATTTACCAGGCACGTTTTCTCAAGTACCTGCACGACCGGGGTATAGCCGATACTTCGGACCGCAAGGTATGGTGTTTTCTCGGGGATGGCGAAACCGATGAACCGGAGTCTCTGGGCGCCATTTCGCTGGCCGGCCGGGAAAAACTGCATAACCTGATTTTCGTGGTCAACTGCAACCTGCAACGCCTCGATGGTCCGGTGCGCGGTAACGGCAAGATCATTCAGGAACTGGAAAGCGTGTTTCGCGGTGCACGCTGGAGTGTGCTGAAAGTCATTTGGGGCTCCTACTGGGATCCGCTGTTCGCCAAGGACAAGGATGGGTCTGCTGCGCAAACGCATGGAAGAAGCCCTGGATGGCGATTACCAGAACTACAAAGCCAAGGGCGGCGCCTACACGCGCGAGCATTTTTTTGGCAAGTATCCCGAGTTGAAGGAAATGGTCGCCAACATGTCGGATCAGGACATCTGGCGGCTGAATCGTGGTGGTCACGATCCGCACAAAATCTATGCGGCCTATAGCGAGGCGATGAAGCCAAGAGAGCGGCCAATCGTGATCCTGGCAAAGACCGTCAAGGGTTATGGCATGGGCGGGGCCGGCGAGGCGCAGAATATTACCCACCAGCAGAAGAAAATGGATCTCGACTCGATCCGGCAGTTCCGCGACCGTTTCAGCGTCCCCATCCCGGACGAAGAATTGGATAACGTGCCGTACTACCATCCGGGTGCGGACAGCCCCGAGATACAGTACATGCAGGAGCGACGCAAGAGCCTTGGGGGCTTTCTGCCGCAGCGCCGTTCTGATTTCGAAGCGCTGAAGATTCCATCCATCGAAGTGTTCGAACCCCTGTTGAAATCGACCGGCGACCGCGAAATCAGCACCACCATGGTATTCGTGCGTGCCCTGGCCATGCTGTTGCGCGATCAGGATCTGGCCTCGCGGATCGTGCCCATCGTGGCCGATGAAGCGCGCACCTTCGGCATGGAGGGCATGTTCCGCCAATTGGGTATTTATTCGTCGGTAGGCCAGCTATACACGCCGGTGGATTCTGACCAGCTGATGTTTTACAAGGAGGACAAGAAAGGCCAGATATTGCAGGAAGGCATCACCGAAGCAGGCGCCCTCTCCTCCTGGATTGCAGCGGCTACCAGTTACGCCAGCAGTGGTGTGCCAATGATCCCGTTCTTCATTTTCTATTCCATGTTCGGGTTCCAGCGTACCGGCGACCTGGCCTGGGCAGCCGGCGACATGCGGGCCAAGGGGTTTCTTATCGGCGGAACAGCGGGCCGCACGACCTTGAACGGGGAAGGTTTGCAGCACGAAGACGGCAACAGCCACATGATCTCCGCCATGGTGCCAAATTGCATTTCCTATGATCCGACCTTTTCCTATGAGCTGGCGGTGATCATGCAGGATGGCTTGCGCCGCATGTATCAGGAAAAAGAAGATGTCTACTACTACATCACGGTGATGAACGAGAACTATCCCCACCCGGATATGCCGCAGGGAGCCGAAGAGGGCATCCGCAATGGGCTGTATCTGCTGAAACAGGGGCCGGACGGCGGGCGCAAGGTGCAGTTGATGGCCTCCGGAACCATCCTGCGCGAAGCGATAGCGGCTGCCAATATCCTGCAGCAGGATTTTGGCGTGGTTGCGGACATATGGAGCGCCACCAGCTTTACCGAACTGCGCCGTAATGGCGTGGAATGTGCCCGCTGGAACCGGCTCAATCCGGAAAAGGAGCCGCGCTTACCCTGGGTCACGCAATGTTTGCTGGATCGGCAGGGCCCGGTGATTGCCGCCTCTGATTATGTGCGTGCATTCGCCGATCAGATAAGGGGCTTCTTGCCGCAGGAAGACTACATCGTGCTGGGGACTGATGGCTTTGGCCGTTCCGATACGCGGGAAAAGTTGCGCCGGTTTTTTGAGGTGGATCGTTTCAATCTCGCCTATTCGGCATTGTACGCCTTGTACCGCAAGGGTCTGTTGGATCAAAGTGACCTCATTTCGGCTCGCGCCAGGCTGGGCATTGATCCTGATAAAAACAATCCTGCGCGCGTTTAGTGGCTGTTACAGGCCACTAGCCCCCAAAATGGCCCCAGGCAGCGGAGCGCATAATGAGTGACACGATCGAAATCAAGGTACCGGACATTGGAGATTTCCACGATATTCCGGTGATCGAGGTGCTGGTGTCGGCGGGCGACCGTGTACGCGCCGAGGATTCGCTGGTTACTCTGGAAAGCGACAAGGCCACGATGGAGGTGCCTTCGCCACAGGCGGGAGTGATCCGTGAAATTCGATTGAAGGTGGATGATACGGTTTCTGAAGGCGACGTGGTTGCAGTCCTGGAAGTCGCAGCAGAAGAGGATAGCGCTGGTCAGGCTGACTCTGCTACGGAGCACAAAAGCGACGGGAACGAAGACCAGCAAGAGCCAGTTCAGGAGCAGGAGCAGGAGCAGGAGCAGGAGCCTCAGCAGTCCACCGCGCCGCCGAGCCAGCCGGATTCGGATGCTGCGCCAGCACGGCCGCCGCAGGCCGTTTCCCGCGGGGTCGCCGCCCTTGATCCTTCCTCGGTCCCCTATGCCAGTCCGTCGGTGCGCAAATTTGCGCGCGAATTGGGAGCGGATCTCAAGCGTGTCAAGGGTACGGGAAATGGTGGCCGTATCCTGAAGGACGATGTGACCGCTTATGTCAAATCGGTAATGACGGGTGCGGCCTCCAGTACCAGCGGCTTTGCCGGATTCAACTTGCCGCCACTGCCCAAAGTGGATTTCTCCCGCTTCGGTGAGACCACCGAGCAGCCTTTGTCACGGATTCGCAAATTGTCGGCCGGCTTTTTGCACCGAAACTGGGTTGGAATTCCGCACGTAACCCAACACGATGAAGCCGATATCACGGACCTGGAGGATTTCCGTAAAGACAATGCGGGCGCTGCGGAAAAGGAAGGATTCAAACTGACCCTGCTGGCCTTTCTGATCAAGGCCAGCGTGATGGCGCTCAAGCAGTTTCCACAGTTCAATGCGTCGCTGGATCCCACTGGTGAAAATCTGATTCTCAAGAGTTACTACAATATCGGCGTTGCTGTCGATACTCCGGAGGGGCTGGTCGTCCCGGTCCTGCGCGAGTGTGACCGCAAGGGATTGATGGCGCTGGCGCGGGAGTTGAGCGAACTCAGTGCACGCGCCAGGGAGCAGAAACTCAAGCCGGAAGATATCCAGGGCGGCTGCTTTTCCATCTCCAGCCTGGGCGGCATCGGTGGCACTGCATTTACGCCGATCATCAATGCTCCTGAAGTCGCGATCATGGGCGTATCGCGTTCGCGTATGCAGCCGGTTTGGGATGGCAGGGCATTCCAGCCACGACTGATGCTGCCCTTATCGGTGTCCTATGATCACCGCGTAATAGACGGCGCTGCCGCAGCCCGGTTTACGCGTTACCTCGCCAGCCAGCTCGAGGATCTCAGGCGCCTGACGCTCTAAGGCTGTCTTGACGTCTTTGGCCAAGCGCATGGATGGATCGCAGCACAAAGATGACGGGCGGCGTCTGTACTGGGCCGCGATCGTAGCCCTGTTGTTGGGCTTGACCGCACTTTATTACGCGGTGATTCGAAACGACGGCGGTATGAGCTCTCATGTTGATGCCGAGGGCCGCGGCACGGTGTTGTTGGGGCGCCAGCGCGACGGGCATTTCAGCGCCGACGGAGCAATCAATGGCCAGCCGGTTCATTTCCTGGTCGATACCGGCGCCACGGATGTGGTGGTTTCAGAACGCGTTGCCCGTTCCCTGGGACTGGAATTCGGTCCGAGCGTAACCGTGATGACCGCTGCAGGCCCGGCAAGCGGTTGGATGACCCGTCTGGGTTCCGTCCAGTTCGGTGCGCTGGGGTTGCGGGATGTGCGGGCGATGATCACGCCTGGTCTGGGCGACGAAGCCTTGCTGGGGATGAGTTTTTTGATGCATTTCAGTATCGTTCAGGAAGGCGATACACTGGTTATCGCCAGCCGTGGAGCAAGCAATCCGTGAGTGAGACTATTGAGGTCAAAGAGCCGGATACCGGTGACATTGCTGATATCCCCGTGATCGACACGGTCAACGCATGATTATGATGTGTTGGTGCTTGGCGCCGGACCGGGGGGCTATACCGCCGCTTTTCGCGCTGCCGACCTGGGCCTGCGGGTGGTACTGGTCGAACGATATCCCGCGCTGGGCGGCGTCTGTCTCAATGTAGGGTGCATTCCATCCAAGGCGCTGCTGCATACGGCCCAGGTGATCGACGAAGCAGCGGCCATGGCCGGACACGGGGTGGTGTTTGGTGATCCCCGCATCGAGCTCGACGCATTGCGCGCATTCAAGCAGCAGGTCGTCGACAAGCTGAGTACGGGTCTTTCTGGCATGGCCTCGAAGCGAAAGATTGAAGTCGTCCAGGGCGTTGGAACATTCGCCGGAGCACATGAACTGGAAGTAACCCGGGAAAACGGCACGCGCACGCTGGACTTTGCACAGGCGATCATCGCCTGCGGCTCGCAATCCTATGAATTACCCGGGATGCCCTGGGGCGATCCAAGACTTATGGATTCGACAGATGCGCTGCAACTGGAGGAAATCCCACAACGCCTGTTGGTCATTGGCGGCGGCATCATTGGCCTGGAAATGGCCTGTGTCTATGCGGGCCTGGGCAGCAAGGTAACGGTGGTCGAATTGACTGCGCAATTGATGCCGGGCGCGGACCCGGATCTGGTCAAACCGTTACAATCACGCATAGCCAAACGCTACGAGAACATCTATCTCGAAACCCGTGTCACGCGGGTTGACATAGCCGATGATGCCCTGGTCGCCCATTTCGAAGGCGCGAAGGCGCCAGCGTCGGAACGATTCGACCGGGTGCTGGTAGCGGTTGGCCGGATACCGAATGGCAGGAGTATTGGCGCGGAATCCGCCGGTGTTGCGGTGACCGACAAGGGCTTTATCGAAGTCGACAATCAAATGCGCACCAATGTGCCGCACATCTTTGCCATCGGTGATGTTGTCGGTGAGCCGATGCTGGCGCACAAAGCCACGCATGAGGGTAAGGTGGCGGCCGAGGTCTGTGCCGGGGAGCGCAGCGCATTCGATGCCAGGGTCATTCCGTCGGTCGCGTACACCGACCCGGAAGTGGCCTGGGTTGGATTGACGGAACGGGAGGCAAGGGATGCGGAGTTGGATTTCGAGGTCAGCCGTTTTCCCTGGGCGGCAAGCGGCAGGGCCCTGGGGATCGATCGCACCGAAGGTTTCACCAAGTTGTTATTCGACAAGAAGAGCAAGCGCATTATCGGGGCAGGCATTACAGGCCCGCATGCCGGCGACCTGATTGCCGAATGCGCCTTGGCGATAGAGATGGGCTGCGAGGCCGCGGATATCGGCTTGACCATCCATCCGCACCCGACTTTGTCCGAGACCATTGGCATGGCTGCGGAAGTATTCGAGGGCACGATCACGGATTTATATTTGCCCAGGAAATCATGAGGCTAAGGCCACCCGTGACTTAATGTGTCGGTGCCAAACGCTTATCGCCGGAAACTTCCAGTCTGCGGCGCGAAAGACATCGTGCTGCCCTGTGCTCAGCTGGCTTTTGGCTCTGCCTGAAGTGAATGACCTGTAATGCCATCAACGATGACTGCCACTTAACCGCAACTGATCGAACGGTGACCGGGCGCCCATCGCGCCACGGTTGACAACATGGGTATAAATCATCGTGGTCTTGAGGTCATTGTGCCCAAGTAACTGCTGGATGGTGCGAATGTCGGTTCCCGACTCCAGCAAATGGGTTGCAAAAGAATGTCGAAGCGTGTGGCAGGTTACCCGTTTATGAATAGCCGCCCGGCCGGCAGATTGAGTAACCGCCTTGCGCAGTGACGCCGGATGAATATGCCAGCGCCGAAACACATTGGCATCACGCGGATCAATGCTCAGTTTGGAACTGGGAAACAAATACTGCCAGTGAAAATCCTGCGTCGATTTACCCAGTTTGCGCTGTAGAGCAACCGGCACAACCGCAGATCCCAGACCCGAGTGCAGATCACGCTCATGAAGACACCGCACGTACTCATTTTGCCGAAACAGGGAGTCCTGCAATTGTTCAGGCAGAAGCGTCACACGGTCTTTGCCACCTTTGCCTGAAAACACGCGCAGGGACCTGCGATCGAAATCCAGATCACCGACACGCAAGCGTAAGCACTCCATCAGCCGTAAACCGGAACCGTACAGCAGGCTGACAGGCAAATAATGCGACGGCCCAACATGCGACAACAGCCATGCGACTTCTTCAACCCCCAGCACCACCGGCAGATGTTTACGCGCTTTGGCGCGAACCACATCGTCCAACCAGGGCAACTCCCGCTCAAGCACTTTGGTATACAGGAACAGAATCGCCTGCAGCGCCTGATTCTGGGTTGCCGGAGCAACCCGCCGGTCCACCGCCAGATAAGACAGAAACTTTTCCAACTCCACCTTACCCATTTCCGCCGGATGGCGCTTGCCATGAAACAGAATAAACCGGCGAATCCAGTTCGAATAAGCACGTTCTGTAGCCATGCTATAGTGCCTGACACGAATCGCTATTTTCACCCGATCGAGCAAACGCGGAGTCGTCACTGATGTTTCCTGATTTTCATATCAACCAAAAAATAGTCAAAACAATTAGTGGAAACAGTAGGAAAGATTTGCTATCGCACGTAGGAATTGAGCTATTAATTTTCAGCCGCCAAAGATATTAAATCGAAAACGTTTTAAACTTACCGAGAACAATCAGGGGGATAAATGAACCAACTATTAATACAAACCGGCTTCATTCCCTTAATTTCAACCAAAGTCACCTAATTGTAGTTATATGCCTTGGTCATTAGGTAGTTATAAGCATACTAATACATAATATTGTATGGCTATAAAGCCATATTGCTGCTAAAATTGGCCAATGAAGAAAACCAGCTTCGAGTGGGATGAAGCCAAGGACCTGGCCAACCAAACCAAGCACGGTCTTTCATTTTTCGAAGCTCAGTTTGTGTTCGCTGATCCTAATCGAGTGATTGCCAAGGATTTGTCGCATAGCGATAAGGAAAAGCGATTTTATTGTTTTGGCCGCCTGGATGAAGGTATTGCTACGGTGAGATTTACCTATCGCAATGACACCATTCGAATTATCGGGGCAGGCTATTGGCGCAAAGGTAAACGAATTTATGAACTCGAAAATCAAATACACCGATGAACCACTGGGTAAGGTCGAAGTAATAGCAGACATGCTTCCCTCGCCAGAGGAACTAGCTTTTAAAGAGGACACGGTAAAAGTTACTATCGCTCTGAGTAAATCGAGCGTCGACTTTTTCAAAAAGGAAGCGAAAAAGCACGATACAAAATATCAACAAATGATCAGACGGCTTCTGGATGAATATACTCGTGCACAAGGCCGGCATATAACAAATCATTAAACCCGGACGCGCTGAAGCGCGCCGGTTAATTCAAACGTTATGTGAGCATCTCGGCGCTTGACAGTAGTATCAATAGCAGTATCATTATTGTGTGAGTGATGTAACAAAATCCTTGCAGAAAATGAAAAGGAATCCTAAGGGGGTTCGTTTCAATGATCTGAGGAGGGTTTGTGAACATTACTTTGGTCAACCTCGCCAGAGTGCTAGTAGTCATTGCGTATTTAAAACACCGTGGTCGGGTGATCCCCGAGTGAATATACAAAATGACAAGGGAAGAGCAAAGGCGTATCAGGTACGCCAGGTTTTACTTGCCATTGAGAAGCTGGAACTCAAATCATGATTAATGAAATCGACAAATATACCTACCGAGTTACGTGGTCTGAAGAAGACAGTGAGTTTGTTGGGTTATGTGCGGAGTTTCCTGGCCTAAGCTGGCTGGCTTCGGACCCTGAAGAAGCTATTCGCGGTGTACGAGCGCTTGTAAGAGACAGCGTCGAGGACATGGGGCAAAACGGCGAGAAGATTCCAACACCCATTTCCACACGTAAATTTAGCGGCAAGTTCATGATCCGTGTTCCGCCTGATGTGCACAGGCAACTGGCAATTGAAGCGGCGGAGTCAGGAGTGAGCCTAAATCGAATAGCAAGCGCAAAGCTCGCACATTGAATTCACATAACGAAAAAGGATAGGTCGTGAGAGCGCAGCGAGCCACGACCTGATCCGGTAGTTGAACAAGCCCGGTGGTGACGTTGCGGGATTCTTTATAGTTGCAAATAAATGCACTCGTCCTCAGGCGGATTACCGCATGGTGTGATGCGGCGTATTTTCTTAGGACGAGCGCCGCTGTTGGCCTGTTGTTTCCAAGCCGGCAGAATCAGGCATGTTTCATGGGTGGTCGGGCATCCTCCGTGTTGAGTGAGCCACTGGCATTTTTGTTTCCCGAACGCCTATCCGGGTTGCCAGTGCGGGCGGATAATCGAGATGATGTTCATGGCTTGTCCGCATTGCGGGCAGGTGCGCGTGGGTCTCGTTGTTTCAATCGGGAACGGCAGCGTTACGCGCAGGATCAACTGCACCAGTCCGAGGAGTTTTTTCGCATTGCCGTGCAGGAAGCCATAGTCGCGGACCCGGCGGAAGCCCTTGGGTAGAACATGCCGCAAGATCAGCCACAGGAAGTCCGCGCCTGCAAGTGTGCGGGCTCGGGTTTCCCCGGTGCGGGATTCGACATAGCGGAAGGTCACCTTGCCGTTGCGATTGGCGAGGATGTCGCGCTCGGCGATGACACCCCGGTAGAGGTAGCGCGACAGGTATTCCAGCGCGGGTTCGCCACGGCCGACCCGCCGACAGTCGACGACCCAGTGTTGCGGCATGTTGTCGGGGCGGGTCAGCTGGGCCTGGTTCAAGCCATCCAGCATGCGTGCCCGGAACACCTTGGCCAGTGCACGCTGGCTGAACAGGTATTTGCCCTTGACCTTCTTCCAGCAACGCCGCAAACGGTTGACGCCGCCACCGGGGACGATGATGTGGAGGTGCGGGTGGAAGCCCTTGTCACGCGCGTGGGTATGCAGCACCGCGGTCATGCCCAGCTCGGTGCCGAGCTGGGCCGGGTTCCGGCCGAAGTCGCGGAGCGTGGAGACCGCACAGTCGAAGATCAGGCCATAGACGACGCGCTGATGCCGCCAGGCCAGCGCGCGCAGTGGCGCGGGCAAGGTGAAGGTAACCAGGAAGTAGTCGACCGGCAGCAATTTGGCACGCTGCCGATCCAGCCAACGGGTGGCTTCCAGGTTCTGGCACTGGGGGCAACTGCGGTGGCCGCACGACAGGGGATGGTGCCGGTGCTGGTTACAGTCGTGACAGGCCCAGTGGACCTGGCCGGCTTGTGGTGTGTGGCAACGCAGCATGGCGGCCAGCGCGCGCCGGTGTCCGGGCAACAGTCGGTCGCCGTAGGCTTGCTCGAGGTCGTCGTGGTACTGGTCGATGAGCGAGGCCAGGTGCATGATTACGGCCTCCGCAGATCGACCCGCAGCTGACCGACCAGACGATTGATGATGCGGGTACTGTCCTGTTCGGTGGTGCGGGTCAGTTGGGCATAGCGCGCGGTGGTGGTGGGGCTGGCATGGCCGAGCAACGCCTGGATGTGGCGCAGGCTCAGACCTCGTTCCAGCAGATGCGTGGCGAAGGAATGGCGCAAGGTATGAATGGAGGCTTTTTTTTAATGCCGCAGTCGGCCAGCATGCTCTTCATGGCCGCCTGCGCGCCGCCGCGATCCATGTGCGTCGTCGCGCTTCGAACGGTCTCGAACGAGCCGTTGGCGTTGGGGAACAGCAGGCGCGGATGCCGATGCCGGCACCACAAGGCGCGCAAAGCCTGGCAGGTCAGATCAGGCAATGGCACCAACCGGTCCTTGTGGCCCTTGCCACGCCGCACGTGAACCTGCCGTCGCTGGCTGTCGATATCGCCCACTTCCAGCGCCAGCGTCTCGCCCAGGCGCAGCCCCATCGAGTAGGTGGTCAGCACAAACACCCGGTAGCGCAGTTTGCGTGCCGCGCCAATCAGGCGCTCGATTTCCGCGACACTCAGAATATCGGGCAGCGACTGGACCTTCGGCGCCCGGATCATTCCGACCCACTGCCAGTCGCGCTCGAGCACATGCTGGTAGAAGAATTGCAGGCCACAGCGATCGAGCTTGACGGTGGACCAGGAATGCGACTCGACCAGCTCGGCAAAATACTCCGCCAATTGCTCGGCTTCGAGCCGATCCGGGCAGCAGTCGAACCAGGCCGCAACGCGCCGCACCGCGCGGGAATAGGCCTCGATGGTTTTGTCGCTCATGCCCTGCAACTTCAGGGCTCTCAGATGCTTGCGATACAGCTCGTCGAACCGTCTTTGCTCGGATTTGTTCATGATAAACTCCTTGACGAAAGCGCCCCGATTGGGCGTCGGTCAAGGATTACACGAAATGAAGCGATTTTTCTGCCGCGTAGCGGCTTCGTTCAACAAGGCGTTTCAGCATGTTCCGGCCTGCGGCCTGCGGCCTCAGCCGGACCGGTGTTCCGCACGAGCCATACTTTGTGCCGAATTTGTGGCGTAGCAACCAATTGCCAGCATCAATTAGTGTTCAGTCGGAGTTCAGCTAATGTTGTTAAGATCAGCCATTGCTTTCGTGAACAACGCAAAAGGAAGGCATATGCGTCCATATTTGGTTTTATTGGTGCTCTGGTGCGGTACCGTGTTCTCCGACGAATTTCATTCCGAAAAAATTGCTCCTGGTGATATTCAACATCTCAAACAGGCGATTCTCGATGCCAATGACCGCGAGATGCGCACCGCCTTGACTCTTTCAGGCACGTATACTTTCACCGCAGCAGATGAGCTGCCAGCGATCCATTCGACCATCTCAATGTGGGGTGATCCCAACGACTACTTTCGTTTTCAAGGTGCTTCGGAAGTAGGACCGAATCGTATGCTGACAATTGAGTCCGATGGCGAACTGACAGTCGGCTATGGAGAATTCACGAAGTTTGATGTCCTCCGCTTAAGCGGCTCGGTTTCTGAGGTTTCTCCGCTTATTGAGAACCACGGAAGTTTGGTTTTGGATCAGGCTGTGTTCCGAGACATTGATGGCAGTTATTTCATCACCCGAACTCACTTTACTCCGCCGCTGATAAGTAACTTTGGTTCGTTCCTGGCCAAGCGAACGTCGTTCATTAATTCTGGGTTTAACCAGGGGTTGGGTGGCCTGATTTCGAATCTAGGATTTGCCCGCTTTGAAAAATCCGTGTTCGATAGCACGAATATTCGTGAACCAATTTCCAATGAAGGGGAGATGGAACTGGTCAATGTTTCATACCTGGGCAATCCTCGCGATGGTTCTGGTGCATCCTCGCCCTTAAGCAATGGCGAAGAAGGAACGGTCCGGATCGGCAATTCAATATTCGCCGGAGTAGAAGGCTCTTTTTGGTGCTCGCAGGTTCTGAGTTTGGGACACAACCTGGTGGACAATGCCGCCTGCGGCTTATCTGCGGATGGAGACATCATCGGCGTTCCAACAGGGCTGCTTCCCCTAAGTGCTGATCCAAAAATGCGAGAATTTTTCCTTAGTGCGGCAAGCCCAGCAATAGACAGCGGCGATCCCGAACTTTGTGCCACTGTTGCGGATGGCCCACTTGATGGCAATGGCGATGGAATTGCGATATGTGACAGGGGCGCGTTCGAGTTCTATTCGAAAGGACTCTCTGACGGTGGGGCGAACGGCCTCTACTACGACCCTGACCACGACGGTCATTACGTCTATGTCCTGGACAACGATTACAACACGCTGGTCATGTGGAATACCTTCGACACACAAGGGAATCAGGCGTGGGTGCTCGCGCTTGGCGATCTAGCCAATGGACAGTCAATGATTGCTGATGCTTATATCAATAAGGGTGGAACCCTAACGGCTTCAGGCCCGACAAACGTCAGTCTCGATAACTTCTGGGGAACTATCCAGATCGAACTTGATTCTTGCAAAGAGGGTACCTTCTATTTTGATTCAGTACTTCCGAATTTTACAAAAGGGCAGTTCAGAATGAAGCGACTTGCGGGTGTGACCCAAATCGGTTGTGAGGACTGAAGGATTTCAACAACTAAAGTGTTTTGTGACCAATTTGTGTCGTGATTTCTGAAGAATTCAGCGTTTTTCAGGTATTTTCTGTCACAATCTAATCGGGCAAACACCGCAAATGCTTGGATTACTTGACGCCCTATGAGGCGTTCAACGACACTCGGGAAACACTATCCGTTGCACTTCGTGGTTGAATCTAACTTCCATTTAGCCTGATTCCGGCCGATTCCCGATCCCATGTTGTCTGGGTCACGCCACGCTCCTTGAGAAGGAATTTTTTGATCTTCCCATTTTCAGTCTCAGGCAGTTCATCGACTATTTCAATATAGCGAGGTATTGCAAAGTACGCGATTCTGTCTTTCAAGAAATCGATCAGGGAACGCGGATCGATCGTACTGCCGGCACGCGGGACAATGTATGCCATAACTTCCTCTTCGCTTGCCTCGGATGGCACACCAATTACAGCGGCCTTTTCGATCTCTGGATGTGCATACAGCGCCGCCTCAACTTCTAATGATGAAATATTTTCGCCGCTACGGCGTATGCAGTCCTTCAATCGGTCGCAAAAGCGATAAATTCCATACTCATCCCGAACGACTCGGTCACCCGTGTGAAACCATAGATTCCGCCACGAATTCACCGTGGCATCCGGATTACCAAAGTACCCATTGGACATGCTGTAGGGTTCATGTTGTCGGATGATCAACTCGCCGGGAGTGCCGTCCGGCACATCGCAATCCTGGTCATCTACAACGCGGGCTTCGAAACCCTTAACGACGCGCCCCAACGCTCCGGGGACGTAACCACCGAGTACATTTGACATGACAAAATTGGTTTCAGTTGAGCCGTATCCTTCAATAAGTCGAATGCCAAAACGTTCTTTGAATTGAAGTGTGAGTTCTGACGAAGTTGCTGGCGATAATGCAATACGTATGTTGTGGTTGAGGTCGTCAGGCGTTGGCTCTGCTTTCAGAAGAATATGAACCATGGTCCCCAGAAGGTATGTCACGCTCGCTCCTGTGCTCTGGGCTTCTTTCCAGAACCGTGAAGCCGAAAAACGGGTTCCTAGAGCAAACGTCGCACCATGCAGCAATGCCTGCCAGAGGGTATTCAAAGCATTTGTATGGAATAAAGGCAGAACCGTAAAAAGGATGTCGTCCGACGTTACTTGCAGCGCCTGGCCAGTATGTATCCCCCACCAGAAAAACTGTGGTGGGGACACATGACACCTTTGGACAGTCCGCTTGTACCTGACGTGTAAAGAATAGCTGCATTATCTCCCGGAAACACCGGTTGGGCCGGCGGAAATCTCCTGGAGGTGGCAGCCTTGATGTCGCTGCCCCCGCGATAATTTCTTCATCAAACGGCTCGTCACCCACAACCCATATTTTGCACTTGTACGGAAGCCGGATGTCAGCATTTGACAAATGCGTAATGAGAGGCGCGTCAACTACGACAAGATCAGGTCTGGTGGCCTCGACTATATGCCGAAGTTGCGCACCGTGAACAGCGGTATTGACAGGCACCAAAATTGCACCAAGCCAAGCAGTCCCCAGCCATTGTTGGATCAACTCAGGGCCATTCGGCAATAGCACCAGTATTCGAGATCCGGGGCCCATGCCAGCAGCGGCCAGTCGGCCCGCACAGCGCCCGGCCAGTTGTGGTGCTTGCTCATAGCTGTAGTGCCATTGGCATATTTAATGAAGGATCGGTTACCCAGACGGACCTGTATCTTTAGAATTTCAGGCAACGTACGCTGAGAAAATGGTAGATTTTTGTTTAGTTCGAATTGCATGCTCTTCAGTGCCTGGCGGTCCGCGGTTCGGTAACGGTTTCGGGCAATCCAAA
>CAWFGC010000007.1:0-338087 GCA_963815185.1 uncultured Gammaproteobacteria bacterium
AGAACTTTTCTGGGCAGGGTTCGGATTCCAGGTCTGGTGCCAGATGCTTACCCATCTGATTCAGTCTCGAGACGTCGGAGTCTTCTTGATCGATGAACCAGATATATATCTCCACTCCGACCTACAGCGGCAGCTATTAGGACTATTGAGGAACCTCGGACCAGACATACTGATTGCAACTCACTCTACGGAGATGATTTCAGAAGCGGAGACAGATGACATTGTCCTCGTTAACAAAAAGCGAACGTCAGCTAGGCGAATCAAACAACCTGCACAGTTGGAAGAAATTTTTGCAACCCTTGGCTCCAATCTCAACCCGGTTCTCACTCAACTCGCCAAGACGCGCCGAGCTGTGTTCGTAGAGGGCAAAGACTTTCAGATTCTGTCGAAGTTTGCGAGGCGACTTGGAAAGCAGTCCGTGGCAAATCGAAGCAATTTTGCCGTAATCCCAATCGAGGGATTTAACCCCGACCGGGCACGAAGCATCAAAGCCGGCGTGGAAACAACACTCGGAGGAAAGATTGCAACAGCGATGATATTGAACCGCGACTACAGGTCGAATGACGAACGGGCGGCAATTGCGACCGATTGCAGTTCCTTCTGCGACACGGTTCAGATCTTCAATCGCAAGGAGATCGAAAACTACCTACTGGTACCGGAGTCCGTAGACCGTGCCGCACGGCGAAAGGTTGACGAACGAGCAAAGCGAACCGGCAAGACGCTGAAGTACGTTTCCTGTGCCGAAGACTTTCTTGCGGAGTTTGCAAAGGCAAAAAGGTCATATGTAACCGCACAATGCCTTAAACTGCGACGGCAGTTTGAGCGCGGGAGGTCGCCACATATTGACGAAGCGACGGTCAACGAGCTTACATTGACTGAGGTGGACGAAGCGTGGAAGAACTTCACTGACCTCTTGCCCGGAAAGGAAGTTCTTAGCCGACTTAACGAGCGACTGCAAAATGACTATGGAGTAAGCGTGACGGCGACGGCAGTTATCGATGCCATGCACGTTGATGAGATACCGGAGGAGATATCGAAGCTGGTGGATACACTGGAGAAGTTCTCATCCAAGAAGCCTTAGGGTAGTGACAAAGTCTAACAGATCGGTCAACACGGACGTCCTGTGCCGTCGCTTCGCGCCGTCACAGGCCGCCGTTTACCTCAAGCGTTATGCGTCTTTCAAGTCCGCAGCAAGAAGTCAATGCCACATCTTTAACTTTGGTATCAGTACTGATACCATTGTTGCGGTGGCTCTATCGACGATATCGTGGCGAAAATGAAGCAGAACCCCAAAGGTGTTCGTTTCAGTGAAATTCCGAAAGTATGTAACCACTATTTCGGCAAACCCCGGTCTCGCGGCACCAGCCACCGAGTGTATCGCACACCGTGGCAAGGTGATCCTCGCGTGAACATTCAGAACGCGAAGGGCAAAGCCAAGCCCTATCAGGTGCGTCAGGTCTTATGGGCAATAGAGCGACTAGAGAAAGAACATGGCAAAGGCAGTTGATCGTTATACCTACCGGGTACCGGGTCAGAGGAAGACCACGAGTTCGTCGGGCTTTGCGCCGAGTTCCCGAGCTTGAGCTGGCTTGAGGCTGAGCCGGAAGCGGCGCTATCCGGTATTCGTTCGCTGGTGAGGAAGGTGGTGGCCGATCTCAAGCGAAACAAGGAGGCCGTCCCGAAACCGACTCCACGCGCCCCTTTAGCGGCAAGTTCATGGTTCGGGTGCCCCCCGAAGTGCATCGTCTCCTCGCCATTCAGGCCGCAGAGTCGGGAGTTATCTTAACCGATTCGTGTCGAGCAAGCTATCGTGAAGTCGGCGCCTAACAAGTCACTTTAGCGCCAGCGGCGCTTTGCCGATCACTTCCAGCGTTATGCAAATTCCATGAAATACGGGCTCACTATCGCTGCGTGCTTGCGCTACGCTACAGTAGCGCTTTCCGTGTCGAGCCCGATCGCTCCTCGGGGTCGGATCTTCATTCAATCGCTGTTAATTGGTTGTGATGACACGACCTGGAATATCGAGATTGGGAAAGTTGGGAGTTCCCCGCGCAGGTTTTCGGGAGATTTCTTTGCATGCGTTAAGCCGCCTTGCAGTAGCTGCCATAAACAGGGTGAAATCCGCTTCCACCAACCGATATATTCGCGCAAACAAAAGTCAATTGCTGTACAACTATCTTCCGGACCCGGACTTTGAATTGTTTCAGTTCATTGACCAGCCAAACGGGTTGATTGTCGACGTAGGGGCCCATCGAGGGCACTGCTCGTTGGCCATACTGAGCAGAACATCGCAGCTTTCCGTGATCACCTTCGAGCCGAATGAGGCCTTGGAGAAACCACTGGAATGGCTCAGACGACAATTTCCCAATCGTTTCTTCTGTCACTCGTGCGCACTTGGCTCAGGCAATACAACGAGAGAATTGCTGATTCCAACGGCCGGAAAGTTCCAAGCAAGCACCAACGCGACGATGCGTCGGACTGAATTTGCCAAACCCTATGTACAAGCCAGGCTTGCCAGGGAATTGGGTACGGACTTTCAGCGGATAGAGTTTCCGGCAGTGACCGTCAACGTACGCAAACTGGACAGCTTTGACCTTCAACCTTTGGGCATTAAGCTTGATGTGGAAGGGCTGGAAAAGGAGGTCATTGAAGGTGGGCTTAAAACCATCGCGCGATGCAAACCAATGCTCATGATCGAGATGAACAATCAAGGAGAATTCCTCCCGATGCTTGAAGCGCTGGGGTACCGTTTCTTCAGATATGAACCCGATATGAAGCGCCTGATCGGCATTTCAGCCTCGGAAACCTATCTGAACGTCATATGCCTGCATGAAGGACGACCGCTGCTCCCCTGTGAAATGATCCAAGTTGGTTAATTGCCGTGGCAAATCAAGTTGAGCACTCCGCATAACAACGCGCTAAAGGCATTCGCTTCGCTCATTTTGACGCGCCTTCGGCGCGCCGCTTAGCTGAATCGTTATGTATTTGTACACGGCCACCGGTGTATTCTATTGCCAGTACGGCTTATATGAGAGATTCGAGAAATGGCCACAGCTAAAGACGAATTGAAGGCCTTGCTTGAGCAACTACCGGCAGATAGCTCAAAAGAAGAACTGGTCAGAGAACTGGCATTCCATCTCATGATCCAGCATGGTCTGGCAGATTCAGATGCTAGGCGAACGATTGCAAATGAAGAGATGGACCGGCGAATCCGGTCATGGGCAACCTAAACCGGACTTCTGAGGCACAACGATGGCTCAGGGATATTTTTGAGCATATTGGCGCCGAAAACCCCATTGCTGCTAAAAGTGTTGTTTTGGGTATTTTTGAAAACGCACAAATCCTTTTAGAGCATCCAGAAATTGGCTACCGCTACCAATCCTCACCGCGGCACGTCCGAATACTCCTGTATGGTCACTACCGAATGGCTTATTTAGTGAAGGACGGTGGCGATATCGACATTCTTGGGTGTTTCACGGTGCCCTGGATATCAGTCGGTATTCGCTGTGAACACACATAACATTAAACCCGGACGCCCACTGCGTGGGCGCTGGTTAATTCGAACGTTAGGCGAAAAAGATGATCGAGTCTCACTATTGGCGGGAAGAATTGAGATCTGATTTGGTGTGGCTTCGTAAACATCGGACATACCGCAGGTGGTCCGAGAAGCAGCATGTTCTGTTTGAGCGCAAGTTTATGCTGGTTGCCTTTCAGGTCCGCTCGCTATTGGAGCGCCCAAAAGTTAACGATCGCGCAAGAGGCACCCGCATGACAGCCCTGCGCTACAAGAAAGTCGGAGATCGTCCCTTCACCGCTTTGGGGGCGGGGTGGCCAGAAGACCGGTTTGATATGGAACAGCCAGAGAAATGTAGCCTGTCAGTCATGGAGGTTTGCAATCAGCTCATTCACTTTTACTGGATGCAAACCGCAGCGGAGGGACGATCTTTTGCTTCAATGTTGGTCTTCTCAGATTATCAGCGCAACAAATGGGCGTATGAGTTCCAGATCGGCGAGCTTCTGGAATTATTTCGCGTGTTTGGTGAGGACGCATCTGCTGCAACTGAGGCGCATTCCAGGTGGGATCCGAAGAAGCAAGACTATGTAATAGTACGGGCTCTTGGATCGGAGGGAAGGTTCGCCTAACAAGTCGCTAAACACGGACGCTGGCGGGGCCAGCGCCGGTTTGCTCTGACGTTATGCCTCCAAGTAAGGGAAGAAGGGAGTTCACAGACAGGGCGGCTCGGTCTGATTTTCTAATTCATTGGACTGGGGACGATATTGATCATGACCATAACCCGGGTTGGTACGACGAGATACTCCCAAGCAGAGAGATGAAAGCCTGCGATGCTGCTGCTGGACGGTATGTGGAAAGGCTTTTGAACATCCTGAAGTTTGGACTTTGGCTAACTGTAGAAGATGGAGTACCTTCTGTTCGAGTTGGTGACACCACGGTGACATTTCCAGCGACGCCTAAGGTATGTCTTACTGAACTTAAGCTCTCTGATTTCCGGCATCATGCATTGTACTATGGCCGTCTCGGCATTGGATTCAAGCGGCCATACCTTTTTGCCCGGGGCGGAGGCCATTGGCATATTTCGAGTCGGAAGAAGTAATTAACAACGATCCGTTATTCGAGGCGTGTGTGAATGAACTGAAAGACAAAAATCTGCTTAACTACTTCAAGCCCATGACCAAGACAGGAAGTGATAGAACCTATAAGTACTATAATGAATCAGAATGGCGAATACTGTTCTCCGAGAAACTTCTGAAGTCCGCACAGTTAATTGATCCTAGGAGTCTGCGCCGTAGAAGGTTTTGGTGACAGTTTGGATCGTCGTGAATGAAAGGTTCACCCAAACCAATCGCGAATTTGATTATAGGGCCGCCAAGTTGATGGTCGATACTCTGGGGCGGACATAGTTGTGCCTCCTTTCCATCATTTCATGACGATTAGTGGTTGCATTCGACGTAAATTAGTCGCCAAACAAATCAAATCCCATTCACCGCACCGCCTGCAAACCTCGAAAACTGAAGCGGCGAAAGTCCAGCACATGTTTGATCCAGCCGTTGGCTGGCTCCACCAGCCCCTTTTCGCTGGGCGTAACGAGCTTTGCCATCCGCCCCCTCCAGTTTGTCGGCCATTCTGGCCGTGGCCGGATAGTCCTCAGCATCAATCGTGCCGCAGTTCTTGCCTTCCCGACCCAACGACACATAGGCGTCGATCTGGCGGCGCTCCAGTTCCTCCAGACAGGTCTCACTGCGGTAACCGGCATCGGCCAATACGGCTTGTGGCGCCTCGCCCAGGGTCTGTTCAATTCCTTCCACCAGGCCCATCAGCTCGCCATGGTCACTGGCGTTGTTGGTCAATGCATTGGCCACAATCAACTGGAACTCGTCATCCACCGCCAACTGACCGTTGTAGCATTGTTGATAACCTTCACTGGTCTTCATGATGCGACTCTGGGGATCGGTAAAGTTGCTTTGCGACTTGTCCGGCGGTACGCCAAAATCCCGCGAATAGGGGCGACCGCCTCGTGGGGGTTTACGCTCATCGTCCGCATGCCGGCCACGGGCCGTATCCGCTTCGCGCTGGGCCTGCTCCAGGCGTGTCTTGGCCTGGCGGATCTTCTCCAACCGGTTTTGGCGATGCTGTAACTCCTCAGGTACTTCATCACCGCGCTGATCCTCACCATAGAGCCGGTCTTCTTCCTCGTCGGTGCACCGGGCCTGGCGGCACAACTCAGCAATTTCCTGCTCCAGCCGTTGCTCTTCCGGCTCCATCCGGCCATAACTCATGGCTTTGTGTTTGCTGGCATTGGCCTTGACCTTGGTGCCGTCAATGGCTACCGTCCCCAATCGTACCAACCCGGCCTCATGGGCGATCCGCACCACCTGGACAAAGATTGACTTAAAGTCTGCCAGGTGGCGCTTGCGGAAATCACAGATCGTTCGATGTTGCGGGAAATTGTTCGCACCCAGGACCCGGAACGCGACATCCTCCTCCAGCTTCTTGGCAATCTTGCGCGAGGAAAACACACCGGTGGAATAAGCATAGAGCAGCGTCTTGAGCATCATGCTCGGTTCATGCGGCGACTTGCGTCTGCCATCTCCCTCATACGGCGCATAAAACACCGCCAGGTCCAGCTCTTCGACCACATCGCTGATGAAATAGGCCAGGTGGCCCTCGGGTAACCAATCACCCAAGCTCGGTGGCAGCAGCAAATCCTGGTCAGGTGCATAAGGTCGGAAACTCGTTGGCATCGCTTTCCTCATCGGGTGACAACTTCCGTTATTATCTCAGATCGCGGTTCCTACCGCGCAGACTCCTAGAGACCCAAAGAACAAGAATCATCACGATTACTATATGTCTTTGTCGGAAAAACAGCAGAAGAAGTTACGGTACCTCGCGCCCGTGGATGGCAAGTTATCGATGATAATCTACCCCTCTTACCACATAAAAAATCTGGTCAAACAATCGGGCGAAGTGGACAAGGAGATTCGGAGAATAAAAAAAAGGATAAATGGGAGGGAGGAAACTGGCCCATAGAGGTTGACCTTCCAGCAATACGGCACTTTTGATGGGGAATGCATTACATATCGCCCAACTGGACATCGGCACGCTGTGCGCTTCGCTGCCAGTTAGCACTGCGTTATGTGCTGCTAGCCGACACCACTCTAGCCAATGGAGCAAGCCATGCCGAAGATTGACGTTTCTTCAGTTCCCGAGATCCTTGGGTCCGGCTATCCGTCACCCTATGATCTTCCCTGCGCAAGCCGAACGCGTCGCCGTTTAGGCAATGCCGGCGGAATGAAGGATTTCGGAGTAAACCTCATGACGCTTCCGCCAGGCGGCTGGTCCAGCCAACGCCACTGGCATAGCCATGAAGATGAGTTTGTCTACGTGCTTGAAGGTGAACTGACCCTCATAGAGGACGACTCTGAAGTCATAGTTCGAGCGGGGAGTGTGCTGCATTTCCCAAGGGAACTGGTGTTGGCTACCACTTCATCAATGAAGCGTCTGCGACCGCAATATATCTAGAGGTGGGGTCGCGTCATCCCGACGACCTTACGACTTGTTCTGACGTGGATATGATGAGCGCCAATTCAGATGGTCGATTTGTGCGCACGGATGGATCACCAATTTCAGAGTCAGGCACATAACATGAAGTTGAAGCTAAGCAGGCAACCTGCCACTCCACTTGCTTGCGCAAGCTCCGCGCCAGAACGTCCTGGCAGCTTTACTTGGTGTTAGGGGGCTGCATGGAAGATCCGGCTACCATACGCGTTGCCGAAGTCGCAGACGTTTCTGCCGTGCTACGAATCTACTCGCAACCCGCCTTAGACGCTGATGAGGTCCTATCGAGTGAGGCAGCAGCTGCCTTGCTGGAGCGATTCAGCAGTTATCCGAACTACAGCCTCTATGTTGCATGCGTGGCCGGTGAAGTTGTCGGTACGTTTGCTCTCCTGGTCATGGATAATCTTGGTCATCTAGGCAGACCGTCGGCGATTGTTGAGGACGTCGCAGTTGAACCTCGCTACCAGGGGCGCGGGATTGGTGGCCAGATGATGCAATTCGCCATGCGGAAAGCCGCCGAGTTTGGCTGTTACAAACTGACGCTTTCGGCGGCGAGCCATCGAGGTAATGCGCACCGATTCTACGAATCGCTGGGTTTCGAGCGACATGGATACAGCTTTGTGGTTCCGCTGAGCCCCGGAGGAGCGTAGCCTTGGGACATGTGCGAGCACTCCAGGTCAATTTCTGGCGTTGTGCCAGCCGCCTAACAACCAGATGCAGCGGACCGTGATAAATAGAGTGCCACTGTCATGCGAGCGGCGTGCGGCCGCTGATCTGGGACGTTATGGTGGACTCAGACAACCGCAGTGACTGCAGGGTATGAGTAGCCAAGCAAACGAAGCGTCCGCGACCGTGCTCCAGGAGTTGTTGCATCAACATCGAACAGGCGAGCTCGAGGAGTACAACGTCAAAGCCAATCATGTGCCGATGGTACCCATTCCCCTGTACCGTCAAGGTGCAGATTCTGATCAGCTTCGTCAATATTTTGCAGGCAAGCGACGCACTTCAGCGTCGAAGACGGATTCGCCACCGGCTCAGCGAATTGGCGGTGGAATCGGATGCAGAACCTCGGACAGTTCAGCGCCTGGCGTTCATACCGCCGTTTCTTCCAAGTCGAGATTGATGAACGTGGTGTGCAGGAAGTGCTCGCCTCGTATGTGCCCCCTCTGATGGCGGGAGTAGCCGGCCACGCCTTCCATCCTCTCCTTCGAGTGAGCTACGGAATCGACCTCGATGACAAGGACGAAATCGCTTTTGGGTTGGCCTACTGGGCTGCCGCCTATCTGCCAGCTCCGGAAGCTCCGAGCGACACAAGAAGCGCTGAACCTGTCGACCTCCTGAACGCGTTGACCAGCTCGAAATCGCTTTCGGGTGTGAAACCTCAAGGGAATATCGTCGAAAGGATTAGCCAGTTTTATGCGCAGGAGGAATTTCGTCGGCTTCTTCGGCGAATCGACCTCGATCGGGACCATCCACTGGACACCATTGCTGAAGCTGTTGCCCATGCATTCGAGAAGTACCACCATTTCACGCTGTTGCACGGTGTGACGAGTTGCCATGCCATGCGCATCGTGTTGCCGTATTGCAAAGACCATCGAGACGCGATCGGCCAATATTGGTGGTCCGTCTGTGCGGCTTATTTGAGTGTCGTGAATGTGTTTGAGGGCGGGCGTCAGCCTTTGCCAAACATAGATGCGAATTGGGTCCAAACCCAGAGGGACGCTATCGCGACTGGCAACGAACACACGATCAAACTGGCCTACTCTTGCCTGAAGGAGTCGAAACATTATTCCCGTGCGATCTACCACAACTTGGCACATCGTGAAATCGATACGCCGGCTTCTTTCGCTTGAAGCGAAGTGAGCCAAGCAATGGATTCGGTAATTGATAAGGCCACATAACCAGGCGCTGCAGCAGACGGCGGGGCATGATTCGTTTCTAGGACTCCAAGCGCCTCGATGCCCCCGAGTTGGTGGAAATTGGCGTGTGACCTTTTGTTTTACAGAAGGTGATGCCAAAATCGTTAACTACGAGGACTATCATTGAGGAAGAAAATGTTGATGCACAACCCCCCACACCCCGGAGAAATAATTAAGGAGCTGTGTTTGGAGCCGCTGGGCCTCTCTGTCACCGCAGCAGCTGAAGGACTGGGAGTAAGTCGGAAGACACTCTCAGCAATTCTCAATGGGCGAGCTGGGGTAAGCCCTGAAATGGCAATTCGCCTTTCGATTGCTTTTGATACCTCTTCTGAGAGTTGGCTCAACCAGCAAACCCAGTATGACCTCTGGCAAGCTGAGCAGCATCGAGATTCATTGCAAGTGGAAAGATTGTCGGCCGCTTGATGCCTTCATATAACAGGTCACTTCAGCGGACCGTCGTTAACGGCAGCCGCTGAGTTCAAACGCTAGGCGGCACAGCAACCCAGGATTGCGCCCCATGAGTCACGAGCAGCCAACACCATCGCTTCACGGTTCCTGTCATTGCGGAGCAGTCCGCATCACTCTTCCATTTGCACCAGATGAGGCTACGAGTTGCAATTGCTCTCTGTGCCGTCGGTCCGGAGGCATTTGGGCCTACTACGAGCTAGGCACAGTGTCCATTCAGGGTCATCCCGGGAACACGGAAGACTATATCTGGGGTGACCGGACGCTGAGGAACGTGCGTTGCAAAACGTGCGGCATCGTCACTCACTGGGAACCGCTAGATTCCAAACCTGGCGTTCGGCACGGGGTAAACCTGCGCAACTTCGAGCCAAAGCTCCTCGAGTCAGTGGTCATCAGGCGCTTCGATGGTGCAGATACGTGGACATTCCTCGATTGACACTCTTCGCGCGGTGCCGCCTAACAATTCATTCAAGCCGACGCCGCTACGCGGTGCGGTTCAGTTCAGGGGTCAATTGCAATCAAAAAAGGAGACACGCCATGAAAATTACCGTTGAAACCATTGTCGCTGCACCTATTGAGGAAGTGTGGCGAGCGTATACGACCCCCGAGGACATCAAACAATGGAATGCTGCATCCGATGACTGGCACACAACCGCTGCCGAGGTGGATTTGCGCGTGGGTGGTGCCTTCTCCTCACGAATGGAGGCAAAGGACGGTAGCATGGGGTTTGATTTCGCCGGAACTTATACGAACATTGTGAAGCACAAGTTGATCGAGTATTCCTTTGGCGATCGCACGGCTCAAGTCGAATTCGCTGATAGCCCGGAAGGCGTTAGCGTTAGCGTAACCTTCGATAGTGAGCAAACTCATTCTATCGAACAGCAGCGCGACGGATGGCAGGCTATTCTGAACAACTTCACTCGCCATGTTGAGTCAAGCCGGTAACTTCTCGTGGCTGCAATACCAGCTAACAAGTCGCTCGTTTGGACGCAAACTACGCTGCGCTTCGTTTGCGCCGCACAGCTTCAGCGTTAGCCATCTCAACGCAACAACTGACTGATGCCAATAGGCACACATAAGTGCTATACTTCATTGCATGAAGCCAATAAATTGGAATTCCACTAAGAACCAGCAGTTGGTTGCAGAGCGTGGCATTTCTTTTGAGGATGTTGTTTTCTGTATACAGCAAGGGGGTTTATTGGATGATGTGGAACACCCCAATAGCGATAAATACCCAGGTCAACGTATTTTCGTGGTTAATATTGACGAATATGTACACCTTGTACCGTATGTCGAAAATCAAAAAGAGATATTTTTAAAAACTGTGATCCCTAGCAGAAAAGCTACAAAGCAGTACTTCGGAGAAGATCAATGACCGATTACAAACTTAGCAAAGAAGAAAAAGAAATTCTGAATGCGTTTGAGATGGACGAGTTCAAGTCAGTACTTACGCCTAAGCGTAGGAAATACTTGCAAGCCGTGGCAGAAGAAACGTTCAAAAAAGATAAGCGTATCAATATTAGAATTTCAAGCAGAGACTTGGAGTCACTTCAGCGGAGGGCGCTTGAGGAGGGAATCCCCTATCAGACATTAGTCTCTAGCGTTTTACACAAGTATGTTTCAGGTGGTTTGCATGATGTCATGGCTAACAAGGCGTTCCAGCGGACACAAAAAGCGCGCCGCTGAACTTAGTTGTTAGGCCATCGCATGAAGCGTTTTCTCATCACCATTATGATTGTTGTCGCAGTTCTTGTGGCTGCCCTTGGGCTCGCAATCGTTCTTGGCGGACCAGGCGATGCGCCGCCGCCAATGTCGAGCATTGATGGCCCTTTCAAGAACGTAGATTTCTCCGATTTACCGGAGCTGAGTTACTTTACGGCTCGCGATGGCGCCAAACTCGTCTTTCGGGCCTACCCGAATGCCGATGACGCTGTCAAAGGCAGTGTGGTGCTCGTGCACGGCTCCTCTGCCACTAGCAGCAGCATGCACCTGATGGCCAAGGGATTTGCTGCGGCTGGCTATGCAGCCTACGCTTTGGATGTCCGCGGACACGGCAATTCAGGCACAAAAGGCCACATCGCCTATATCGGCCAGTTGGAGGACGACATGGAAGATTTCGTCCATTCGACGTAGTTGGCTCAGCCTTCCACGCTCACCGGGTTCTCTTCCGGCGGCGGATTTGTGCTTCGCTTCGCGGGCAGTCCACGTCAGGAACTATTCTCCAACTATCTTCTTCTTTCTCCTTGTATCAGTCAGGACACCGCCATGCGCGCCCTCGCCAGCGGTGGCTGATCTTGTTCTCGTTAGGCTCAGTCGATAGATTGCACGGGGATTAAACGGAAATCATGGGATTATTCCAGGCTGCTTTGATTATTGCTACGTTTCTGTGTTCTCTCGTGGCAGGCTTCCTATTTGCATTTGCCGTTGTGGTAATGCCCGGCATTAAAGGTCTAAACCACAGGGAGTTTATCCGAGCATTTCAGGCGATGGATGGCATAATCCAGAACAATCAACCGATATTTATGGTGGTCTGGCTTGGGTCAGTTATTACGTTAATTTTCGCGGCTGTGTTTGGCTTCGAACACTTGTGCGACACCTGGCTCATGCGCTTGTCGGCCAGGCCGGCCAGGCCCTCTTCGTGGTAACGATTGATATAGCGCCGGAAAGTACGTTCATGCACGCCCAGCAGACACGCGGCTTCGTGCTGCGTGAGGCGGTGATCTTGCCAACCGTCAAAGGCTTCTGTGAATCTCATCGTCCGAATCTCCTGTAGCAGTTGTGTCCGTCGCATGGCGCACCTCCTTGGGAGGTGCTATGAGAACCGGACAACTCATGTGCTACAACTGCGGACAGTTTAATTGCTCCCAACACCTGTGGTGTGACTCTTTGACGTCATGACGTTATAGCGCTACAATTCCGTACATGACTACTTCGCAGAAAAGAGCCACCGTATACTTTGACCCGGCATTACACAGAGCACTTCGGGTAAAGGCAGCCGAGACAGATCGGTCATTATCGGACATCGTCAACGAGGCGGTGAAGTTGAGCCTGCTTGAAGATGCAGAAGACTTGGCGGCATTTGAAGAGCGTGCGAGTGAACCCAGTCTCGCTTTTGAAGATGTCGTCAAGGACTTGAGGCGCAGTGGGTCGATATAGGCTGCTTATAAAGCCCTCGGCTGCAAAAGAGTTGCGGGCCATTCCAAACAAGCGAGACCGTCAGCGCATTGTGAAGCGAATACAGGGGCTCGAAATCGATCCAAGACCACCTGGTTCACAGAAGTTATCTGGGCGAGAGCGATACCGAATTCGTCAGGGGCAATATCGCATCGTCTACGGGATCGAACAGCTGGATTTGGTGGTGTATGTAGTGAAGATCGGGCATCGAAAGGATGTGTATCGTGCGCTCTAACCAGTCCCCTCAGCGGACCGCCGTTAACGACGGCCGCTGAGTTCAATCGTTAGGCGGCACAGCAACCTAGGATTACGACCCATGAGTCACGAGCAGCCAACACCATCGCTTCACGGTTCCTGTCATTGCGGAGCAGTCCGCATCACTCTTCCATTTGCACCAGATGAGGCTACGAGTTGCAATTGCTCTCTCTGCCGTCGGTCCGGAGGCATTTGGGCCTACTACGAGCTAGGCACAGTGTCCATTCAGGGTCATCCCGGGAACACGGAAGACTATATCTGGGGTGACCGGACGCTGAGGAACGTGCGTTGCAAAACGTGCGGCATCGTCACTCACTGGGAACCGCTAGATTCCAAACCTGGCGTTCGGCACGGGGTAAACCTGCGCAACTTCGAGCCAAAGCTCCTCGAGTCAGTGGTCGTCAGGCGCTTCGATGGTGCAGATACGTGGACATTCCTCGATTGAACACTCTTCGCGCGGTGCCGCCTAACAATTCATTCAAGCCGACGCCGCTACGGGCTGCGGCTTAATTCAGGCGTTAGACCGCAGGAATTGCCATGAAGCACTTATGGACCATCGTCGGCGTCACGGATGTCACCCGTAGCACCGTGTGGTATCAGTCGCTTCTGGGGCTGCCTCTTGAACAACCTGCCCACGACTATTTCGGCACCATCGAGACGGACGGAACCGTCCTGCTTTGCCTTCATCGGTGGGGGGATCACGATCATCCGCCCCTCACCAGCCCTGAACGAGCAGAGCCCGGAAACGGGCTACTTCTTTTCTTTCGCGTAGATGACTTTGACCAGGCGCTGTCTCGAGCACGTACGCTTGTCACTGAGCTTGAAGAGGAGCCTCATGACAATCCAAACACACGAACCAAGGAGTTTGCGCTGCGTGATCCCGACGGGTACTACGTCATGGTCAGTGCGCTCTCTGAGGCCTAACAATTCATTCAGGCCGACGCCGCTATGCGGTGCGGCTTAATTCAGGCGTTAGCTGAATATGAGCAAGTCCATTTTCTTAAGGATCGTCCTGAGTTCCACTGCTGCCATTTCGATGGGAGTATGGGCAGAGGAACCGGGCTCCGTTCTTCTGGTACCTAGTGGCCTGTAACAGCCATATCGATAGTGCCTGGGCGCGCCTCGCCCACCGAGGCTGCGTTGCTCGTCGTCGCCATAGTGCCTACTATGCCTCCTCCTCGTGCCTTGCCTCGGCGCGCGATCCATCACCCAGATCACTGCCGATATGGCTGTTACAGGCCACTAGTGATCAATTGGATACTTATTGGAGTGTTGAAAAAAAGGTGGCACCCGAATATCCACTGAAATCACTCCGTAAAGGGGAAGAAGGTTGCGTAGCTGTGGGTTTCATCATTGAACCTGACGGTACAACCAGCAATTACCGGGCGGTTGTTTCCTATCCTTCGAACGCCTTCAATAAATCTGCTATCAAGGCTGCAAGACAATTTTTGTACAAGCCTTCAGAGAAGAACTCCTCCAGAGAGGCAGTATTTACGACTAGTACATTTACTTACCAGTTGCAGAGAAGCAAAGATGTTGACGAGCAAATGCGCGAGAAACTGGCGGATATTTGTACGGCTGCAGCTAACAAATCGTTAAACATGGACTCCAGCAAAGCTGGCGCCGGTTAACTAAAACGTTATACGTTCGGAAATAGAAAGTCTGTGCTGCAAGAACTGGAAAATACAAGGCAAATTCCGGGAGAAGGCCTACGACGTTGGTTTTCCGACTCATCCATGGACCTCATAGTTTGGCAGGACGAAAACGGTAACGTCCGTAAGTTTCAACTATGTTACGGAAAAGGTATCGATGAGCACGCTTTTACGTGGCGAAACTCGAATAGCTATACTCACTGCAGAGTGGATGACGGTGAAGACGTATATATGGGGCACAAAAGCAGTCCAATTTTAGTGCCAGACGGCAAATTTGATCCTGCAGAACTGGCCCGGAAATTCTTCGCAAACAGCCACGAAATTGATTCAAAAATATCCGAGTTTGTTCGAAGAGAGTTGAGTGGTTGTAAGCAGTGAGCGTGTTTCGTGTAACAAACCGTTTGCGTAAGCTACACCAGCTTCGCTGGCTCCAACGGAAGCGTACTGCGTACGCGCCAATTTAAACGGCCGTTTAAATTCGTTCTGGCCTGTGGGCTTCCACCGGACGCGTGCTATGCACGCGCCGCTTAGCTAAATCGTCAGGCGGCTACCACAATGCGTATTTTGAAAGCAGGAACAATTTATTTCGCGCTGGTTTTCGGCGCCGGATTTGTGCTCGGAACCGTCCGGACTATTTGGGTTGTCCCGCGACTCGGCGTCAGGGCTGCAGAACTCCTGGAAACTCCGTTCATGCTCGTTGCGATTGTGCTCGCGGCGAACTGGATTAGCCGTCGCATTGATAACGCAGTTGGGTCATCAGGCCGGGTGGCTGTAGGAGTTCTTGCGCTCGCTCTGTTGCTTGCGGCGGAAGTCATCGTCGGCGTCGCCCTCCTGGGCTTGTCGTTTGTCGAGGTTTTCACGAAGCATGATCCGGTGTCCGGCACTGTCTATTATGTAATGCTTGGCGTTTTTGCGGGAATGCCATGGCTCTTCTGGAAGTATGGTAAACATGATGCCGCTCACTACGGGCAGGGCTGGGATTAGACCCGAAATGGCATTGAGGCTTTCCAGTGCCTTGGGGCGTTCTCCGGAGAGCTGGCTCGCGATACAATATGTATTTGATCTTTGGCACGCCACCGCGGATTTGACTCTACGGCCACAGTAGACCTGATTAAGAGGAGACTTCTCATGATCGAACTATTGCCCCATCTCCCTGATCATATCGTTGGCGTCTCCGCGTCCGGCCAAGTTGACGCTGCCGACTATGAGAACATCCTGATCCCGGCAATTGATGCAGCGCTAAAGAAGCACGACCGAATTCGAATGCTTTATCAATTGGGCCCGCAGTTCAAAGGCTTTACCTCAGGTGCGATGTGGGATGACATGAAGATTGGTATTGCACACTTTCGAGAATGGGAGAAGATCGCGGTCGTCACGGATCACAACTGGATAGCCAGCGCGACGCGAATGTTCGCGTTTGCAATACCATGTCCAGTCAAGGTCTATTCCAATAATGAGCTTGGTGAAGCTGAAGCCTGGATTGCGGCCTAACCCACGGCACAGAGGATTGCACCTTCATTAGGCGAGGACGATGGCCCAAAATCTCTCACTGACCTACCACTCCGATGTCCTGTGGGTGTGGGCATGTATATCGCAAGTGCGCATGGACGCCGCAAAATTCAATCGTTAGGCGAATAAGAGAAATTACGTGCTGACTATTTTTACGGAATTGGCTGATTGGCTTGCTTTTACGCTATTTGGCCTGGCGCCGAACTCCAAGCTGGGTGATGCAGTCCACTTTTTTATTGAGGATACGACCAAGATATTTTTTCTCCTGGTTGCAATGATTTATTTTATTGCACTTATCCGTGCATCTCTAAACATCGAAAAAGTTCGAGATTATCTGGCGAAAAAAAACAGGGTTATCGGCTATTTTATGGGGTCGATATTCGGAGCAATAACACCGTTTTGCTCTTGTTCAAGTATTCCGGTCTTTCTTGGCTTTACATCGGGGGGCATTCCCGTTGGTATAACGATGTCATTTCTTTTGACTTCGCCGCTGATTAATGAAGTAGCCGTATTGCTTTTGTTGAGCTTGGTGGGATGGAAGATAACCCTTATCTATGTATTGGTCGGATTGGCAGTCGGCATCAGCGGGCGGAATATTTCTCGACCTTATCCATGCCGAAACACTTTTAAAACCCTTTGCGCTCAAGGCCTATCAATCGGCAAAGCCCACGGCTGGCAAAGACACCAGCAGACCAACGCTTTCTTTTAGAGATCGACATGAATTCGCCAAACAAGAGTTGCTGGATATTTTGAGTCGTGTGTGGAAATGGGTCTTTATCGGTGTGGGCCTTGGCGCTGCGTTACACGGCTTTGTGCCAGTTGCCTGGATAGAGGCGAACCTTGGAAGCGGGCAATGGTGGTCTGTCCCCTTGGCTGTTCTCCTCGGTATTCCACTCTATTCAAATGCTACCGGTGTCATCCCCGTAATGGAAAGCCTGATCGCCAAAGGCCTGCCGATTGGAACCACATTGGCATTTTGCATGAGTACAGTAGCCGCAAGTTTTCCGGAATTCATATTGCTGAAGCAGGTTATGACCTGGAGGTTGCTCGCGACTATTTTTGTGCTCCTGCTGGCATCCTTTACCGTAGTAGGGTGGATTCTAAATGCAATTAATTACGGTTAGTGTCCTGTCCCGCAAATAGGTTTGCAAAGTCGCGCCGGATTTTTCGTTCCTGGCTAGGCGCGAGGACGCAGTGTGGCAGGCCCCACACAAGGACGAGCAACACCGCCAGGGGCGAAAAAGACCAGCGAATTGGTGAAGCTATTTGTGGGACAGGACACTAGGAGATGTAAATGAAAGAAATCAAAGTGTTAGGTAGTGGCTGTGCAAAGTGCATTAAGACGGCTGAGTTTATTCAATCGGTTGCCACCGAATGCAACATTCCCGTAAATGTAGTTAAAGAGACTAGTCCAGAAGTCATAATGAGCTATGGGGTAATGAGTACTCCAGCCGTTGTTGTCGATAATATTTTGATGCACTCAGGTTCGATTCCTGATAGAAAAAAGGTAGAAGGTTGGTTGAAATAAGCAACCAAGCTCGCCTAAGCGATGCGTGGCGGCTTTTTCGTAGGAACTCACATAAATGTCTTTTGTTACAGCCTTTTTTTATGACCGTTTCATGGCTAAATCAGAGGAAGCATGCCTGAAAGAGTGGAGGCATGAGCTTCTCAGGCAAGTCCGTGGTGAAGTATTGGAAATAGGCGCAGGTACCGGAGCAAATATCGGGTTTTACCCTGATGAGGTTACCAGGCTTGTACTTACGGAGCCTGATAAACACATGCGCAAACGCTTGAAGCAGCAGGTAAGCAATCACGAGCGGGAAAATATTCATGTTGCTCAGGGAACGGCGGAGCAGATTGACGCCGAGGATGAGTCATTCGACTATGTCGTCGCTTCGCTGGTTTGTTGTTCGGTCACAAATCTGCAGGCCGGGTTACTTGAAATCAAACGTGTCCTAAAGCGCGGTGGTGGTTTGATTTTTCTGGAGCATGTGGCGGCCGCAGACGGAACTTCAAGAAGACGTTGGCAGGATAGACTCAACCCTTTTTGGCGAATTGTCATGGGAAATTGCCACCTGAACAGAGAAACGGAACGGGCAATACTTGCCGCAGGCTTCGAGATAACTCAGATTGAGAAAGCCAGCATGCGAAAAGCTCTGCCAATCGTTCGCCCCACAATACGCGGAGTTGCGAAGAAGGCCTGACAATGGACTTGTCCAAGTTAAAGCGACTTATGGGCGCCCCATGGCAGCCTGCCCTCAAAGGCCGGTGAACCCGGTGCCAGACCTCATGGATATCATCATCCGCCCCGCTGAACACAGAGACGCTGAGGGCATTGCGCGCATATACAATCATTACATTCTGAACACGCATATTACTTTTGAGACGGAAACGCTGGCAGCGCCGGAGGTAGCGGAACGTATTACACAAACCCTGGCCATACCGCTGCCCTGGCTCGTGGCAGAGGCCTCCGGAAGCGTTGTCGGATATGCGTTGGCAGCCCCATGGAAAGCGCGCAGCGCCTATCGGTTTTCCGTCGAGTCCACGGTTTATCTGGATCCCATGTATTTCCGAAAGGGACTCGGCTTGCAACTCTACTCTGCCCTAATTGATTCAGTCCGCGATCATTCCATGCATGTCGCTCTCGGTACCATCGCCCTGCCCAATGAAAACAGCATTGGCCTGCATGAGCACATGGGTTTCACGAAAGTCGGCCACTTTGAACAGGTTGGCTATAAACTGGGCCGATGGGTGGATGTGGGTTATTGGCAACTGGTCCTTTGACCCTAACCTGGCTGTTCATTACTGCTGGAGAGGCACCCGCATCGAGCGGCAGCACAATACCCCTGTGCTAACAACGCGGCAATCCCTGGTGCATAATTTGCGATTGTCTGCAGCGTTCCAGTTCAAGTTGAGAAACCGCCCATGAATTTGAAATCAATGAATCCCGCGAGCGATGACCCTGACATGATTTCAAGCAGTTTGGCCGATTGTCTTGAGCGACAACGCAAGGCCCAGCTGGCCAGCCCAACTCCTGGTTACCAGCAGCGTAAAGCAGATTTGCTGCTGCTAAAGCGTCTGGTCAGCGAGAATCAGGAGGCTCTGATTAACGCAATCAACCAGGACTATGGCCAGCGCGCTCGTAACGAAACGCTGCTTGCGGAAATTATCAGTGTGCTGGATGGCATCAACTTTGCCTTAAAGCACCTGAAGCGCTGGATGAAGCCGCAGCGTCGTCACGTCGATATGACCATGTATCCCGGCGCCAGGAACCGCCTGATCCCACAGCCATTGGGTGTAGTCGGCGTGATCGTGCCATGGAATTTCCCACTGCAACTGGCATTGTCGCCCTTGACCTATATTTTTGCTGCCGGTAATCGGGCCATGGTCAAGATGTCGGAAAATTCAGATCATTTGGCGCAGTTGCTGATCCACTTGGCGAAGGATTATTTTCCACCGGAAAAGCTCCGGTTTTTTGCCGAGACCGGGCAGGTTGGGGTGAAATTTTCTCAACTGCCATTCGACCATTTGCTGTTCACCGGGTCCGGGGCCACCGGGCGGGCAGTCATGGCAGCCGCAGCGGAAAACCTGACCCCGGTAACCCTTGAGCTGGGCGGCAAATCACCGGCAGTCATTGCCCCGGACTTTCCAATGCAAAAAGCCGTTGAACGTATCATGTTCGCGAAACTGTTCAATGCGGGCCAGATTTGCATCACAGTCGACTATGTTTTCGTGCCCGAGGACAGGCTCACCGAGTTCGTAACGGCCGCACGGAATTATGTGCAGTCGAATTGCCCGGATATCCGCGGCCCGGATTATACCGCCATCATCGATCGACGCTCCTTCGAGCGGCTGCAAACCAGCCTGGCCGACGCAGAAAACAAGGGCGCACGGGTGATCGATTTGACCGAAAAGCAACAGGCCGATCCAGTCTCGCGCAAATTACCGCCCTGCCTGGTGCTCGACACCAATGATGAAATGGAGTTGCTTCGCCGCGAAATTTTTGGCCCGATATTGCCCGTTCTTACTTACCGCAGCCGGCGGGAGATTGTCGACTATGTCAACAGTCATGACCGTCCGCTGGCGCTGTACCCATTCACCAACGATTCCGACTTGCAGCATTATTATCTTGAGCACATCATGTCCGGCAGCGTTTGCATCAACGATGTCCTGTTGCAGTTCGCGCAGCACGATATGCCGTTTGGCGGCGTTGGCGCGAGTGGCATGGGGCAATATCATGCTTTTGAGGGATTTATGACCTTCAGTAAACTGCGGCCGGTTTTCTACCAGGCCCGTTTCAGCGTGCTGAAGTTGCTGGCGCCGCTACACGGCAAGCGGGCAGCCCGGATTCTGGCTATGATTCTGCAGGCAAAAAAATGACCACGGCACGTAGCGGATCATGAGTGGATTACTTAACGAAATTACGCACATCGTCGGGCCGGAAGGCGTGTTGACAGGAGAAGATGTTGCCGCCCGTTCAGACTCCTGGCCGCCGATGGGCGGTTGCCAGGCGAAAGCGCTCATCCGGCCGGCGGATACGGCGCAAGTAGCTGCTGTTCTCAAACTATGCCATGCCCAAAACCAACCCGTGGTGACCCACGGGGGCCTGACCGGCCTGGTCAACGGCGCGCGGGCCTCAAACGAGGAATTGGTTGTTTCACTGGAACGCATGCGCAAGCTGGACCCGGTCGATAGCGTCAACCGCACCGTAACAGCCCAGGCCGGTGTTCCATTGCAGACCGTGCATGAAGCCGCCGCAAAGGCGAACTTGTTATTTCCGCTTGATCTCGGCGCGCGCGGCACGTGCACCATTGGCGGAATCCTGTCCACCAATGCAGGCGGCAACAGCGTTATCCGCTATGGTATGGCGCGTGCGCAGGTGCTTGGCCTCGAGGCCGTGCTGGCAGACGGCACCATCATTTCCTCCATGCACGCGGTGATCAAGAACAATACGGGTTATGACCTCAAACAACTGTTCATCGGATCAGAAGGCACCCTGGGGATCGTCACCCGTGCGGTACTGCGGCTGTGGCCCCTGCCCCACAGCCGGCAAACCGCACTGGTCGCGGTCAATGATTTTGAACGCATCGGCCGTCTTTTGCAGGTCACGGATGCGGCCCTGGGCGGCACGCTCAGCGCTTTCGAGGTGATGTGGAACGATTTCTATGCCTTGATCGTGGGCAATCCCGACACGCACGGGCTACCCCTGCCCGCGACCTACCCTTACTATGTATTGCTGGAATCAACCGGCAGCCAGGAAGACATGGACCGCGCGCAATTCGAACGTGCGCTGGGAGAGGCCTTCGAACAGGAACTGATTGCTGACGCCGTGGTCGCCCAGAGCCGGCAGCAGTGTGCAGACCTGTGGGCGATTCGTGACGACATCGAAGGCCTGTTTGCCGCGCTGAATCCTCTGCTCGCCTTCGACATCAGCCTTGAAATCACGCAAATGAATCGTTTTGTGCAGGAGCTCAGACTGAGTTTGAGCAAGCAATGGCCGGATTACCGCATGGTGGTTTTCGGCCATCTGGGTGATGGCAATATCCATCTGGCCTTGACGGTCGGGAGCGCCACAGCGGCCGTTCAACACGCAGTCGATCAGGTCGTCTACCGCACCCTGGAGTCTTACCATGGCGTGATCTCGGCCGAGCATGGCATTGGCCTCAGCAAGCGTGACTTTCTTTCGTTCTCGCGTAGCGAGGAAGAGATCAATTTGATGAAAACCCTGAAAGCTGCGCTGGATCCGAAGGGCATCCTGAACCCGGGCAAGATCTTTCCATCCACGCGCGGAGCAAGCATATGAACGGTGCAGAAAATCTGTTATCGACCCTGATCGCAAGCGGTGTGGAAGTCTGCTTCGCCAACCCCGGCACTTCGGAAATGCAATTGGTCTCCGCGATCGGCAACAGCACGGGTATGCGCGCGGTACTGTGTCTGTTCGAAGGCGTGGCCTCCGGCGCCGCCGATGGTTATGCGCGCATGAGCGGCAAGCCGGCACTCACGCTGTTGCATGTCGGTTCCGGGTTCGCCAACAGTATGGCCAACCAACACAATGCGATGCGGGCGCATGTCCCGCTGGTCAATCTGGTTGGCGACCACGCCACGTATCACCAGCAATTCGATTCGCCGCTGACCTCGGATGTGGCGGCGCATGCCCGCATTTCTTCCGCCTGGGTGCGCACATCCGAATCAGCCAATGATCTGGCGCAGGCGGGAGCGGAGGCGGTGCAGGCGTCAATGCAGGGGGCCGGCGGAATCGCCACCTTGATCGCCCCGGCAAACCACGCCTGGGAACCGGCGACCGAGCCGGTAGCCCCGCTCCCGTTCTCCGAACGCGAAAAAGTTCCCGCTGAAACAATTGAAGAAATTGCGGCTCTGCTGCTCAACGGCAAAACCACAGCACTCTATCTCGGCGGGCATGCCTTGCGTGAAGACAGCTTGCAAACGGTTGGACGCATCGCCACGGCCAGCGGTGCCAGCATGCTGTGCGAATACTTCCCGGCCCGTCTGCAGCGCGGCGCCGGCCGGGTGAAAGTCGACCGCCTGGCCTACTTTTCGGAACAGGCGGCAGCGCAATTGCAGGATTGTGAACAACTGATCCTGGTCGGGACTACAGCGCCAGTGTCTTTTTTTGCCTATCCGGGAAAGGCCAGTTGGCTGGCGCCCGAAGGCTGTGAAATACACACATTGTCCACGGTTGACCAGGACACTCATTCCGCACTGGAGGCGCTGGCGCAGCGCATAGGGGCCGAACAAGCCGCGGAATTGACGCAATATGCACCCGCCGGAGTCGCGCCCGCCGGCTTGTTGACCCCCGTCGCGATTGGTCAGAGCCTGTCAGCCTTGATGCCGGAAGATGCCATCGTTTCGGACGAGGCAGTGACTTGTGGCGTGGGCATTTTTCCGTTTACCGAAAACGCACGCCGGCATGATTGGTTGGCGCTCGCGGGTGGCGCCATCGGTCAGGGCTTGCCGCTCAGTCTCGGGGCGGCGATTGCGTGCCCGGAACGCAAAGTCATTGCCTTGCAAGCCGATGGCAGCGCCATGTACACGCTGCAGGCGCTGTGGTCGATGGCACGGGAGCAGGTGGATGTGACCGTGGTCATTCTGAACAACCGCAGCTATGCCATTCTCAACGTCGAGCTGGCCCGGGTCGGGGCGGCAAAACCCACTGCCAAGACGCTGTCCATGTTCGATCTCTCACGGCCAGCCATAAACTGGGTTGAGCTGTCCGGCAGCATGGGCGTGCCGGCAAGCCGCGCCACCACAGCCGAAGAATTCCACAGCCAGTTGGCGCAGGCAATGAGCAGCAAAGGGCCATGCCTGATAGAAGCCATGGTGGTGCAACAAATGCCCGGCTAGCAGCGATACGGAAATGCGCGGCCAGTAGCTGTAACAGGCCACTATCAGGCGATCAGGTCGGGTGTAAGTTCTTCGACCCGGTTCACCCCCAGCAAGGCCATCGCTACCTCCATTTCCTGCTGGAATACAGCGAGAAGATCCGTCAGTCCCTGTTCGCCGCGAGCGGCGACAGCCCAAATCCATGGACGTCCGATCAACACTCCTCTTGCTCCCAGGGCTACGGCTTTCACTACATCGATACCGTTGCGCACGCCGCCGTCCATATAGACTTCAACTCTGTCTCCAACTGCCGCAGCCACTTCGGGCAGGCTGGCAATCGACGAGGCGACATCGTCGAGTTGCCGACCTCCGTGGTTGGACACAATCACGCCGTCAGCTCCGGCATCGACTGCCGCATTGGCGTCTTCACCGGTCATTACACCCTTGATGAGGAGTTTTCCTGGCCATACAGAGCGCAGCCAGGCAATATCCTTCCAGGTTACTGTAGGATCAAACTGCGAGGCAGCGAATGCTTTGTAGGCATACAGGTCATTGGCGTCAGGCAGGCTCTCTTGCAGGTTTCCGAAACTGTGTGGTTTGCCCTGCAGCCCAACTTCGACAAGCCAGCGCCAATGCGTGGCCAATTGCCAGGTTTTTGCCAGCTTGGCGACCAGGCTATCCCCCAGCATGCCGCTGCGCGCGTCCCGGTGCCGCATACCTGCCACCGCCAGATCAACTGTAAAAACCAGGGTGTTGCAAGCCACCGCCTGGGCCCGCCCGAGCAAAGCTTCAACCAGGCCCCGGTCACGTAGCATATAGAGTTGGAACCAGGGCGCAGTGCGCGTCGCGGCCTGCACTTCTTCCAGCGAACAAATGGCTGCGGTGGACAGGGTGAAGGGTATTCCTGCAGCCTGCGCGCCGCGCGCGCCTTGCACTTCGCCGCGCCGGGCCATCATGCCGGCCAGACCCAAGGGGGCTAAAGCTACAGGCATGCGGGCAGCCTGGCCGCTCAGCATGGTGCGGGTGTCGACATGACTGACATCGCGCATGACGCGCTGGCGCAGTTTGATGCGCAGGAAATCCGCTTCATTGGCGGCCAAGGTGTGTTCATCGTTGGCGCCGCCGTCGATATAGTCGAACAGAAAGCGCGGCAAGCGAGCCCGTGCCAGGCGGCGATAATCAACGACGGTAACCGGTCTGATGGCATTAATCCCCATCTGTTTGCGAGGCCAACGATACAGGCAAACAGGGCCCGGGACAATCGGCCTTGGTGGCGGCGCTATTCACGCTGATCATGGGACCACGTAGAATGGTCGCCCCGATCTCCGCTCATCAGGTTCCAAGCATGCCAAACAGCAAAGATCTTGCAAACTCCCCGGTACGGGCTTTCATGGACCAGCATCCCGAGGTGCAAACCTTCGAGGTGGTGCTCACCGACCTGAACGGCATTCTTCGCGGCAAGTGGCTGCCACGCGCCGGAATGGAAAAGGTCCTGAGCGGCAAGTTCAAGATGAGCCTGACGGCGTTGTCCGCCGATGTCTGGGGGCGTGATGTTCCCATTCTGTGCCGCCAGACCGGCGATGGCGACGGCGTTTGCGTTGCGCTGGAAGACTCCATTCGCCTCCTGCCCTGGCTGGAGCGTCCCACGGCCCAAGCTCATGCTGCAGTTGAATACTGAGGAGGGTACGCCTTGGGGCTATGATCCCAGGGTCATTCTGCAACGGGTGTGCAAACGGTTTGAGGCACTGGGCCTTACGCCTGTCTGCGCCCCGGAACTCGAATTTTACCTGCTGCCGGAAGACCGCCAGGCCGACGGGACCCCGCGCATACCCGCGACCCGGGCCAATGGCACCTGCACCATCGGGGGACAGCTATACAGCACCGAGGTGATGCAGGAACAGGCCGTGCTGTTGCACGAAATGCGCGAAGCCTGTGAACTCATGCAACTGCCGCTCGAAGGGCTGGTCAAGGAACTGGCCGCTTCGCAGTATGAACTGAATCTGGAATATGTCGATGACCCGCTGCTTGCCGCGGATAATGCGCAGATGCTCAAACAAGACGGTCAAGAGCGTGGCGCAGAAATCACCACCTCATCGCCAGCTTTCATGGCCAAGCCCTTTGGCGACCGCGATGGCAACGGCTTTCATACCCACGTCAGTCTGCTGGACCGGAAGGGGCGCAATGTATTTGACGATGGCACAGCGCGCGGCAGCGATACCATGCGCCACGCGATCGCCGGGCTGGCGCAGACCATGGCCGACAGCATGTTGATTTTCGCGCCTCATAACAACTCCTATCGCCGCTTGCGCCGGGGGGTGCACGGCCCCCTGGTCCCGAGCTGGGGGTATGAAAATCGTTACGTCGCCTTGCGTATTCCCAACGGCGAAGGCGAAGCCCGCCGCATCGAGCACCGCATTGCCGGCGCCGATGCCAATCCCTATCTCGGATTGGCTGCGATTCTGTCGGGGATTGCCTATGGCATCGAAAATAAGCTGCAGGCTGATGAACCGACCGTTGGTGGGCCACAGGACGTGAACCCGGTGCTGCCAGGCAACTGGTACGAAGCCCTGCACGCTTTCGAAAACTCGGAGTTCATCGCCGAGGCACTGGGCGCCGACTTCCAGCAGGCCTTCTGCGCGATCAAACACATGGAGCAGTTGGAGTTCAGTGGGACGGTGAATCCTCTGGAATACAACTCTTACCTGGTGCTCGCCTGAGCAGCTAGCGAAATATGGGAGATTTGCAGCACCCGGGGACCGAGGAATGCGGGTTGGGCATTTTCCGGCCAATCGGACATGTAGGGTTGCAGGACTTTTGGCGGCAGATCGAAGCGGGCCGTCTGCAACACGTCGATAACGGCCCCGCCGGCCACATCGAACTCGAAGCGCATGGGGCCTGGATCCGGATGGTTGATGATTACCGCCGGAGCGTGTGAGAACCTGGCGGATGTTCGCCCGGCAGCGAAGGCCAGTTGGCCGTTGACCATTGCCCGGCTCGGGTTTGCATGCCGTGGGAATTCGAATGCCAGCAGCCGGACGCCCGCCGGGATCTGAAGTTCGAGCGTGTGGTGTTGGCGGCTTCCCGTCTCGTCTGTATCGTGCACAGTATGGGCGGTTTCGACAATTTCCGGTATGTCAAGCGCCGCCACAGTCTGCGCCAGCACCTGGCGTCCGCGACCGTCAAAGGGTGGCAGATTAACCGGGGAAAACCCATGCTCCCGGGCGAAAACCGGGTCGGGGCTGCCCGACACGCTTTCCAGAATCAACCACGCTGTTGGCTGGCCAACTTCCTGCCGGTACATCATGTCCATATCACGCGGCGTATCAGGCATGTACGCCGGCACGAATTGCTGGCCGACACAGGCGGCGAGCACCAACAGCAATAGAACATTGGCAAAGCCGTTTCTGGATTCACCTGCTTCGAAATACCATGCCAACACTGGCAATACGGCAATGGAGGGGAGAATCAATGGCAGGATTTTCAACTCACTGTGGTTAAAGTTCGCTACGACATCAAGCTGGAAGAAAAAATAGAACCCAAGGTATGCGCTGGCGAGAAAACCCATCAAGCCGGCAAACAGCCAACTTCGGGCTCTTTTTCCAGCGGAAGCCATCGAAGATCAGCCCCAACGCGAAACCCAGCAAAGGCACAATGGCGATGAAACTTGCCACCGGTAAGGAATACGACAGCACCAGAGCCAGCAGCACGTACAGGCCCCAGCACGCGGCCATTACCGATCCGGTGGAGGCACGCGGCGCCAGAAACTTCAGCGCACGAATGATCACCCATAGTGCCGCCGTGATCAGCGTCAGGCGGCCCAGCCAGGGAAAAGGATGTTCCAGCGGATGTATGTCCACCCAGCGCCCCAGCGGCCAGGCAAGCAACCAACCAGCCGCCGGCAAAGCGATCAGCAACATCACGATGGCTAACGCGCTCCAGAACACCTGCCGCAACATCACCTGACGGGGGAAAGAGCGGCGGATGGCGATCATGACCAGGACGCTGAGTACCAGGGCCAACCCCATCGCGCTGCTCAAAGGGTAATGCAGCAACCTGTGGCCAAACAGGTCGATATAGGCAGCGTCTTCTGACGAGGGCAGCCGTTCAAGATCACGCCCGTCCAGCGCCAAGACCATGGACCAGGCATTCTGACCGTGATGCTGCACACTGTTCACATCCAGATGATCAGGATTGTCAAGGCGTGAATGGTAGAGCGCCGCTCCACGGGTGAAGGCGAAATTCAGTCCCGGCAGGCCGCGTTCCCTGAAGATAGAGAAATCCGTGTCGTTGGGCATGTGCCGGTAGACTTCATATGCGATCGAGTTCGCTACCGGGCGATCGAGGTTCCTGGCCAGCATCTTGATGATGCCGCGATTGCCCCGTCCGGTTTCAAACATGGTGCTGGCGCCTGACACACCCCGGGCTTCCAGATTGATCACCACCCGCACCGAAGCAAACAGCGGATGGTGCTCGGCGAATGCATCGGCACCGATCAAGCCCTGTTCTTCGCCATCGGTCAGCAAAAAAATCAGATCATGGGAAAATTCGGGCTGCAGCTTGGCCATCCGCGCGACCTCCAGCACTGCCGCCACACCTGAGCCGTCATCGGCCGCCCCGGGCCCCGCCCAGACGCTGTCATAATGCGCCGTGAGCAGAATGGCGCTGCCGCTGCTTTTACCCTTTCTCACCGCCACGATGTTTTCAACCGGGCTGCAGCGGCCAACATCAGGCTTACAGTGGAAGCGGCGCTGGACTTCCGGTGCGTAACCGAAACCGGTCAGTTTGGCTACAATCCGGTCACGTAATGCGGCGTTACTCGCGGACCCGCTGACATGCGGCTGATTGTCCGGATAGAGTTCACGCAGCAAGGATTGCGCTTTGGACGCCGAAAAAATGTCATCGGGCACGCTGGCTGGAAGCGCTTGCGGTGGCTGAGCGGCATCGTAAACCGCCCATCCCAGCAACGCACTGGCGAGCAGCAACAGCATCGGATCACGCAGGATGTTCACCGGCTGAGTTTACTGTGCAAACCAACCGATTGCAGTAGCTGTGAGGTAGAATGAAAGGATAGTGAATCTTCGCCCTGAACTCCGAATTATGCTTTGATGGAAACTGATTTCTGGCAACTCTACGGCAATGCGGCGGCGACCGCTGTGGGCTTTTTCTGGAAGGCCGGCTGGGCTTTCGTGCTGGGTTACTGGGTCAGCGCATCGATTCAGGCGTTCGTGCCCAAGGCCCGGCTGACACCCTACATGGGTTCGGCAAGCTTCAAAAGCATCTCGCTCGCGACTGCCTTCGGAGCGGCTTCATCGTCTTGTTCGTTTGCTGCGCTCGCGGCCGCCCGATCACTGGTAATGAAAGGCGCTCATTTTGTCGCCGCGGTCGCCTTCATGTTCGCTTCCACCAATCTGGTGATCGAACTTGGCATCCTCATCCTGATTTTCCTGAGCTGGCAGTTTCTGGCGGCCGAAATTATCGGCGGTCTCGTACTCATCGCAATCAGCAGTTCCATTATCAAGCTGACGTTCCCGAAGCACTGGTTCGCGCAAGCCCGCAAAAAGGTGGAGAAGGAAGGAGAGCAAGAGGAAGATGATTTTGACTGGCGTAAGCGCATCCGAAGCCGCGCCGGTTGGAACCTGTCAGGGCATCGGTTCGTCTCCGACTGGAAAATGGTGTGGGAAGAAATCCTCATAGGCTTTACCATTGCAGGATTCGTCGCCGTATTCGTGCCAGCCTGGGTGTGGGGAGGCATTTTCCTCAAAGGCTATATCGACATTCTGCCCGACTGGCTGATCACGCTCGAAAACGCGATGGTGGCCCCCTTTGTTGCCGCCGCCACGTTCATCGGGTCGATGGGAAACATTCCACTGGCAACCGTGCTCAACTCCAACGGCGTGATGTTCGCCGGCATCATGGGATTCATCTATTCCGATCTGATGGTACCGCCGCTGGTGATGATCAACGCCAAATATTACGGTTGGCGAATCGCACTCTATATTGCAGGAGTGATGTATGTCAGCATCGTGGCGACGGCATTGATACTCCACTATCTCTTCGAAGCGCTCGGCATTACGCCGGAGAGCAACCGAAAAGTCGAGAACATGACGCATTTCGCCTTTGACTACACGTTCTATATGAATATCGTCTTTGTCGCTGTCGCAGGCGGCCTGGTCTGGCTGCACCGCAGGCATTGCCGGGAACAGAAAGGCGGCATGGACCACGACATGAAAGCCAGCGGCGTCAAGCCAAAGCGGGTCATTGCACTGACATTTCTCGCGATCCTGATAGGCGGCCTGATTTCATTCTTCATAGGAGTCATCTGATTGCTCTATCGCCTGCAAGGTCAGTCCTTGGCTTTCCTGATCGACCTGACCCCACAATCTGGTGAAATCCCGCGTAACCAATAAATTGGCCATGGCAACATCCGCAGCCATCAAGAGCGTACCTACAGTTAAAGCGGATGCGGCGAACCATCGGAGTGGGTTCATTTTGAGTTTACTGTGCAAAGCGACCGATTGCAGCAGTCGTGAATTGAGGATAGTGTAATTTCTATTCTAAATGACGGGCATTGCAGTGCATACAGAGCATTTGGGCGAAGGGACCCATGACCATGTCTTTAACCAGGACCAGGAGCGAGCGGGAGAAAAACGCACGCTCCTGATCGTCGTCCTCACGGCGGTCATGATGGTGATCGAAGTTGTTGCCGGATGGTTCTATGGCTCAATGGCGCTTCTTGCCGACGGCCTTCACATGGCGTCGCATGCCACCGCGTTGGGTATCGCCGTTCTGGCCTATGTCATTTCCCGGCGATTGGCAAATGATCGACGATTTTCATTCGGTGTGGGAAAGATCAACAGCCTCGCCGCGTTCGCCAGCGCGGTAATGTTACTGGGCTTTGCGCTGGTCATGGCTATCGAGAGCGCGGACAGGCTCATCAACCCGCATGTAATCGCCTTCGACCAGGCATTGATCGTGGCGATTGCAGGTTTGATCGTCAACGGCGTTAGCGCCTGGGTTCTGATGTCCACCCCGCGTGATCATGGCCATACTCATCACGACCACTCAGATGATGGCCACCACCATCATGATCATAATCTTCGGGCTGCCTATTTGCATGTACTGGCGGATGCACTGACCTCGCTACTGGCCATCGTGGCACTGCTCGCCGGCAAGTATATGGGGGCAAATTGGCTCGATCCGGCAATGGGTATTGTTGGAGCGATCCTGGTAACACGCTGGTCATACGGTCTCATTCGGGAATCTTCATGGGTTTTGCTCGATAGCCAGGCGCAAGATCATCAGCTTGCTACGCTGCGGGAATCGTTTGAAAAACACACGACGGATCGCATAGCGGATTTGCACATCTGGAGCATTGGCCACGGTATACATGCTGCAGAGATTGTCGTTCTTAGCGACGACCCTAAAACCCCCGATCATTACAAATCCCTGATTCCGGCGCAGCTTTGGATCGTCCATTCCACAGTTGAGGTGCACCAATGTGCTGACCGTTCTCTCGACCTTCATCGGCACTAGAAAGCCCTTGGATCAGTACGGCGATCTTTTTCGGCAGGCTTCCTGAAATGACAGTAAAGATACATTTGCGATATGCCGCCGGGGGTCACGTGAACTTCATTGCTGCGCTCCACGCACACGAGTGCATGACCTAACACGTGATGAAGCTCTTCCACGGCATATCGCTGAACGGAGAGACCGCTGCACTTGGGCGGCGCCTCGGGTGCAAAGGTCGCAATAATGATGTGTCCTCCCGGTTTTAGTGCATCTTGCATTTGACGTACATACCGGGCCCGTGCTTCGGGTTCAGTCAGAAAATGGAACACGGCACGATCGTGCCAGATATCGTAGGCATTCGTCGGCAATCTGACCTTCGTGATGTCCGCTTCGATCCATTGTACATCTGGCGCACGATCACCGAGTCGTGCTCGTGCTTGATCCAAAGCACCAATGGCGAGATCAACGACTGTGATGTCAACAAAACCGGACTCAAGCAGATCGTCCACAAGAGTAGACGCGCCACCCCCGATGTCGATAATGCGCGCATTATCAGGCACACCCGTGCTTCGTATCAGCTTCAATGACGTCGTAAGATGAGGCGCATACCAGCCCAATTGATCCGCTTGCCTGGTTGTGTAGACGTTTTGCCAGTGCGACTTGGAGTTCATGAGCGACACTCGATTTGCACAACCGATCGTAAGACGTTTGCGTCGAATCCGCTCAGATTATCTTCAATCGCCCGCCATGACAATCCGATCCCTGGCTTGACGCGATAAATATGCTAATCTAGCCCGCCTATGCGAGTTCTTATTTGCCATTTACTGATTTTTTCAGTGCTCTACATGAGCGCGGAAGGTGCATGGGATATGGCAAATGAATCGCATGCCCACATGGACAACACGGCTCACGATATAGACGTGCACGACCATACCCTCGTCAATCCCGATCCACTCTCCGACGCGGATAACAATCGGTGCGGTCACCTGTGCCACGGGCATACGTCCAGCATCACCGGCAGCACCGTGGTGCTGGTACCCGTTGAATCCGACAATTACCAAGTTTTCAATTCGTCTCCACACCCAAGTCTTTCACAAGCACCCCCTACTCCGCCGCCCAACGCATAGTTTTCATCCTTCAGAAACTCGAGGTGCCTGGGATTCAGGTGCCTGTAACGATTTACTGTACTTGGAAGAAAATCTATGCGCATACAAACACTGGGTTTGGTCGCCCTGATCGGCTGCCTACCCCTTTCAATTTGGCCAATTTCAGCCTGGCCAGAACAAGGCGACAACCTTGTTGGCGCTGAGTTTTTTGCAACACACCCTGACCCCAGTCTGGGCGCATTTGTGCAGTCGGTGGTCGACTCCAACCCCCGTGTGCGGGCAGCGCAAGCGGCACTGGCAGCAAGCCAGGCGCGCGAATCTGGTGCTTCAAGACCAGTCTACAACCCGCAGTTTGAAGCCGATTATGAAGATGCTGTCGACAAAACATGGGCAGTCGGTATCGGACAAACGCTTGACTGGTCCGGAAAACGTAATGCGCGATCTTCGATCGCGTCATCGGATCGCAATGTGGTCGAAGCACAGTATCTTGGCATAAGACGGGAACTGACCGTCGAATTGCTGTCGGGACTGACCCAGTACCAAGCCGGAGCGCAACGCGAATCCTTGGCTGCAGAACGGGTGCAGGTGATGCGGGACTTTGCGGAACTGGCGCAGAAACGCTTTGCAACCGGTGATCTCAACCAGGTAGAGGCGGACCTGGCTACCCTGGCCTCATTGGACGCAAAAATTCAACGGGCAACCGCTGCGGCTGCGTTGGCGGAGGCACGGCAGGCGGTGCGAAATATTGCCCAGAATGCGACGCCCGACCAGTGGCCATCGATTGATGCCAAGCTGCCTTTGATGCCGGCTTTTGGCGATCCACAATCCCTGGTGCTGGCCTTGCCCGAAGTGCAAGCGGCGCAACGCAGAGTGGATGTGGCCAACGCAGTCGTGGAACTGCGCCAGCTCGAACGGAAACCCGATCCGACGTTGAGCGTGCGTGGCGGCAAGGAAGCGGATTCAGCGCTTGTAGGTATCAACCTGTCCATCCCCCTATACATACGCAATTCGTTCAAGTACGAAGCGTCAGCTGCAATAGCCGAACGCGACCAGGCGCAACAACTGGCTGATGACCTGCTGCGTCGCGCCTATTCCCGCTTTGTCAGTGCCACTGAACGTTACCGGTTGTCCCGTGCTGCTTGGCAGGACTGGCAGCGGACCGGTCAAACCAGTCTGCAACGACAGGGCGATGTCTTGCGGCGGCTATGGGAAGCCGGAGAGCTGAGCACTACGGACTTTCTGGTCCAAGTACGACAAACGCTGGACACGCGCGAAAATGCCCTGAACCTGGAATTGGCCATGTGGCGAGCCTGGTTTGAATGGTTGGCTGCCTCCGGACAGGTGGACAAGTGGTTAGGCCAGGAGAGAACGCCATGATGACAAACACACCGGGAAACGTCTTGAGGAATACCGCAATGAATCTGTTCAAACCGGGAATATTCAGTCTGGTCATGGTCTTGATCTCACCCCTGGCGATAGCCGAGGAGGGTCACGATGACGAGGCGGCCAGCGCCATCGTGCTTTCCTCGGAGGAGCTCGATGCAGCAGGAATTACTCTTTATACGACGACTACCCGAACTCTGGATGAAACCCTGCGGCTGCCGGCAGAAGTCATCGTCAACGCCTACCAGTCCGCCAGGGTGACACCACGCATTGTGGCTCAGGTGGTGCAAAGGCATGTTCGCCTGGGTGACCACGTCATAACCGGACAAGCTCTGGTGACGCTCTCCAGCGTGGCGATGGCGGAAGCCGAAGGCAGTTTGATCGTTGCCGACCGCGAATGGCAACGGGTCAAATCCCTGGGTAAACAAGCGGTGTCCGAGCGCAGATTCACTGAAGCTCAGGTGGCGCAACAACAGGCCCTGGCAAAAGTTCTGGCCTATGGCATGACGCAATCACAAGCATCAGAGCTGCTCAAATCGGGCGATGCAACCAAGGCCACGGGGCAATTCGACCTGCTGGCGCCCCTTGCCGGAACCGTCCTGCGCGACGATTTCATCATGGGAGAGTTAATTGATCCCGGGCGTGTGCTGTTCGACATCAGCGATGAATCCACTTTGTGGGTGGAAGCACGTACCGTTCCCAGCACGCTTTCCAGCATTGAAATTGGCACCCCAGCCAAAGTCAGTGTTAACGGCACCGATTGGATAGACGGCGCCGTTGTGCAGTTTCATCACCAACTGGACGAAACCACGCGCACCCAGGCGGTCCGCATCGAAGTCCGGAATACCGCTGATCAGCTCCATCCTGGCCAATTTGTTGAAGCCGAAATCCCTACCGGCTCAACTTCACCCCTGTTGGCCGTTCCCAACGACTCGCTGATTCTGATCAAGGGTTTGCCAACCGTATTCAAACTCGAAGACGGCAAGGCGTTCCATGCCGAAAGCGTGGACGTGGGAGAAACCATTGGAGGCTGGACCGCGATTCAAGGCGGGCTCGAAGAAGGCGATGTCATAGCCACCAGCGGTGTCTTCTATCTCAAATCAATGTTACTGAAATCTTCGCTCGGCGAAGGCCATGGGCACTAGGGGGCTGTGATGCTGGAAAAACTGGTGGAAGCCTCTTTGAGGTACAAATTTCTGGTGCTGATCCTCTTTGGCGTGGTGGCGGCTTTGGGTTGGCGAGCGGTGCAAACCGTGCCCGTGGATGCGTTTCCAGACGTAACGCCCACCCAAGTCAACATCTACACCGAATCTCCGGGGCTGGCTGCAGAGGACGTAGAGCAGCTGCTTACCTTCCCGGTCGAGTCGGGCATGGCCGGGCTCCCGCGGGTGCAGGAAATCCGTTCCGTCAGCCTGTTCGGGCTGTCATATGTATCCGTTTACTTTGAGGACAGCATGGACATCTATTTTGCCCGTCGCCTGGTGATGGAACGCCTGCAGGAGGTCGGCGATCGCATCCCGGCAGGCTACGGGACTCCCGAAATGGGGCCGAACACCTCCGGCCTGGGCCAGGTTTTCTGGTACACCCTGGAGCGTACTGATGAGCAACTCAATGAAGCCATTACCGACAGAGACTTGCGTACCCTGCAGGACTGGAGCGTACGGCTGATCCTACGCACCGCACCAGGAGTTGACGATGTCATGTCCTGGGGTGGACAGGAACAACAATTCCAGGTCGTGATCGACCCGCTGCGATTGATCAAGTACGACCTCAGCTTGACGGACGTCATGCGGGTAATTGAAACCAACAACCGGCAGGTAGGGGGTCAGTACATCGATCAGGGTGAAGAGCAGTACCTGGTGCGCGGACTGGGCCTGGTTGAGAACGAGCATGATATTGGGGATATGGTGGTAAAAGCTGAAGACGGCACGCCCGTGTTCTTGCGCGATGTCGCCGAAATCAAACGCGGCGATGCGCTGCGTTTTGGCGCGGTCACCCGCGATGGCAAAGAAGTCGTGCTGGGCATGGCCCTTTCACGCATGGGTGAAAATGCCGCGAGTGTGGTGAAGTCGGTCAAAGATAAAGTCAGCATTGTCAATCAATCACTGCCTGATGGGGTCACGCTTCGTCCCGTGTATGAGCGCACAGAATTGGTCGATAAAGCCGTATGGACTGCAGTAAAAGCACTGATTGAAGGCTCCTTGCTGGTTGGTCTTGTGCTCTTCCTGTTTCTGGGCGAAGTTCGTTCTGCGGTGGTCGTCATCTCGGCGCTTCCCCTGGCCATGTTGATCGCATTCATCTTCATGGGCCAGACAGGTTTGTCGGCCAATCTCATGTCTTTGGCGGGATTGGCGGTCGGCATAGGCATGATGGTGGATGGTGCGGTCGTCATGGTGGAGAACGCATTTCGGATCATGGCTGAACGAAAAGAACATGGTGAGACGGTAGACCGCACCAGTGCGGTACTTGCGGCCGCCCGGGAAGTCGCCAATCCGATTGCATTTGCGATCATGATCATCATCGTCGTCTTCATTCCCCTGTTTGCACTCCAGGGCTTGGAAGGCAAATTGTTCAAGCCCATGGCCTTCAACATCAGCTTTGCCATGGCGGGTTCGCTGGTGCTGACTCTGACCTTGATCCCGGTATTGGCTGCGCTCATTCTCAAGCCCAAGGAAGAGCGCGACACCTGGCTGGTTCGGATCATCAAAGCACGATATGTGCCACTGCTGTCCTGGTCCCTGGACAATAAAAGGAAAATCCTTACCGCTGCCACCGGTCTTCTGTTGTTCAGCCTGGCGCTGTTTCCGTTCCTGGGTAAAGAGTTCATGCCACAGTTACAGGAAGGCTCCATCATGTGGCGCGTCACTTCCATTCCCTCCACGTCGCTGGATCACTCCATCAAGATTTCCAAGCAAATTGAAAATGCACTCGGTCAGTTCCCCGAGGTAAGGACCACCGTCGCCATGATTGGCAGAGCGGAAAAGGGCGAAACGGCTGACGTTAATTACATGGAGATTTACACGGAGCTCAAGCCGGTAGACCAATGGGAGGCCGGCCGCGACATTGGGGAATTGGCAGAAGCGATGCGGGAAGAGCTCGAAGTAGTGGTTCCAACCGCCGTCATTGCCTTCACTCAGCCTATCCAGATGCGGGTTGAGGAACTGATTTCAGGTGTCCGCGCCACGCTGGCGGCAAAGATATATGGGCAGGATCTGGCGGAGCTTGACCGCTTGAGTGAAGAAATCAAGAATGTAGTTGCTCGTGTTGATGGGGTTGCAGATCTCTCGCTGGAAGCCAACAGCGGCAAACCACAAATCCGCATCCAGGTTAACCGCGACCAGTTGGCCCGCTATGGCCTGAACGCGGACGACGTCCTTTCGGTGGTACGTACCGGTATCGGTAATGAACCGGTTTCGTCATTGATTGATGGTGTACGCCGCTTTGATATCACCGCACGACTCGACGATAACTCCAGACGCTCGGTCCAGGCGATCAAGCGCATTCCACTAAAAACCGCTACCGGGGCGATCGTGCCGCTGGAATCGGTTGCCGATGTGAGCGTCGCGGAAGGTTACTCGTTTGTTCGTCGCGAGCAACTGCAACGCTATGCGGTGATCCAAATGGACGTCAGAGGTCGTGACGTTGATGGATTTGTGCAAGACGCAAATAAGCTGATTGATGCGGAAATAGACTTGCCGGCTGGTTACTGGATTGAATGGGGAGGAGCCTTTGAAAATCAGCAACGGGCAATGGCCCGGTTGGCGGTCATCGTACCATTGACCATTTTTTTCATATTTGTGTTGCTCTACACCGCGTTCAGCTCGGTCAAATACGCCACCATGATCATCGCCAACGTACCCTTCGCCACCATCGGGGGCTTAATCGCTCTGTTCATCAGCGGGCAGTATGTTTCCGTGCCATCAGCCATTGGATTCATCGCGGTATTCGGAGTAGCCATGCTCAACGGTATTGTCCTGGTCAGTTTCATCAATGAACTGCGTGAGAAGGGTCTGAGCGTCGCCGATGCAGTCCGAACAGGAGCGGAGATGCGGCTACGCCCTGTGCTAATGACCGCAAGTGTCGCCATCCTGGGGCTGGTCCCGATGTTGCTGTCGTCCGGCGTTGGTGCAGAAACACAACGTCCTCTGGCGTCCGTGGTTGTGGGTGGGCTGATTACTTCCACACTGCTGACATTAGTCCTTTTGCCCGTAATTTATGAGTGGATCGAAACTCGTAAGGAGCCATCTTGAATACCAAGGAAATCAAAGCCTTTATCCATCGCAACCGAATAGCAGATGTGGTCAACGAACTGTATAAAGCCGGTTTTCATAACCTGACTGTGATCGATGTCCAGGGCTTATTGAAGGCCCTGGACAGCAAAGAACAACGCTACTCGATAGAAATCGGCCAGAAAGTGATCACAGAAGTTAAGCTCGAACTCGTTTGTGAGAATGAAAATACGACTGCGGAGGCAGTAGCGATCATTCGCGAACACGGCAGGACCGGCCAGCCCCATGCGGGTTGGATTTATGTCAGTGAGCTGGCCGCGAGCATCGAGATCACGTGATTTCCGGGTGACCCGCAATTGTCAAGAGCTGTGCAAAGGACTTACATGGCGGTCCGGATAAAGACCCTCGCTCTCGGGATGGATCGCAACAATTAAGCCTCCCAATGGCCACCATTGTTATTGACATTGTGACGTTAGGGTCTGACTGGATCGCTGGTATGGAACTCTTCTATACATAAAGGAGTTCCATGCCAGGCAGCAGCCATTTTATGGGAGGAGTGTCATGACAGAAACCAGAGAAGAATTCTCAGGTTCATGGTGGGCGTTTCCACCATTGCGTAATGCGCTTGTCGCGGGAGTGATCGCACTTGCTGCGTTCATCTTTGGTTACTTCGAACTGCTTAATGACATCAGGGTACATCTACTCTACTGGGTTGCCATACCGTTGGCTGGCTATATCTGGGCATGGGAAGGGATCGAGGTATTGATCGACGATCACGAGATTGGTATTTCCATGCTCATGTTGGCAGCGACAGCCGGCGCTGGCTTATTGGGAATGTGGGACGAAGCTGCCGCATTGGTGGTGCTTTACGGGGCGGCGGAAGGAGTTGAGGAGTTTACTTTCAGCCGTACCCGAACAGCCATCAGAGGGCTGCTTGATCTGGCCCCAAAAGAAGCTCGCGTGTTGCGGGATGGTGTGGAGGCTATCGTCCCTGCCGAGACACTGGTGCCTGGAGATGAGTTCAGGGTCTTGCCAGGCGAATCCTTGGCAACGGACGGCGTTATTGTGACTGGAAATTCCAGTCTTGATGAGGCCACAGTAACCGGTGAATCCACACCAGTCGACAAAGGCCCGGGGGATAAAGTTTTTGCCGCCAGCATTAATGGCCAGGCAGCTCTGATTGTGCGGGCAACCAAGAATTATTCTGACAACACACTGTCACGCATCATTGACCTGGTTGAAAGTGCGCAGGATCAAAAAGGCAGGGCGCAGGAATGGATGGAACGATTCGGTCGCATCTACAGTCCGGCGGTGCTGGCCACTGCAATTTTATTCGCATTTCTGCCCTTTGCGACCAGTTTGGATGCGAGCGTGTGGGCCGAAAAAGCAGTGATTTTACTGGTGGCGGCTGCGCCCTGTGCGCTCATCATTTCCCTACCCATCGCCATGGCGGCAGGGATTGCCGGTGCGGGTAAGCGTGGAATACTCATAAACGGGGGTGCACATCTGGAGCATCTGGGCGTGATCAAAACCATTGCTTTCGATAAAACCGGCACGCTGACACACGGCAAACCTGAGGTGACTGATGTGATTGCCATGCGAGATGATGATAGAACGCTGATCAGTATGGCCGCCGGCCTGGAGCAGCATTCAGGTCATCCTCTGGCCCGCGCCATACTAAAATATGCCGCTGCACAAGGCATTTCCAAAGCAGAAGTGGCTAATACCCGAACCCTAACGGGTTCCGGCATTCTGGGCGAAGTTGAAGAGCAAGTGATCTACCTCGGTAACCCACAGTTGTTCCGGGATTTGGGCCTGTCACTTCGAGAACTGGATACCCTTATTAATAACCTTGAGCAACAGGGTAAAACCGTTGTTGCCCTCGGTGATGTGCGACAAGTTTATGGACTTATCGCCTTACAGGACACGCTGCGGGAAAATGCATCAGATGTGATCGCTAAATTACACGACTTGGACATTCGCACAGTCATGCTGACGGGTGATAATCAGCACACCGCCGATCTGGTTGCAAAAAAGTTGGGGATTGATGACGTCCGTGCCGGGCTAAAACCTGAAGACAAAGTGGCCGCCAAAAACGAACTGCTGGAAACAGGGCCGGTTCTCATGGTGGGCGACGGCGTTAACGATGCACCAGCGCTAGCTCAAGCAACCTGTGGTGTCGCTATGGGTGCTGCCGGTACCGATGCGGCGATTGAAGCGGCTGATATCGCACTCATGGCCGATGATCTCGGAAAACTGGAAGAAGCCATGCTGTTGGGTAGAAAAGCCCGCTTGGTAAGTCGCCAGAATATTATTTTCTCATTGATTGTGCTGGCAGTTTTGATCCCCGCCGGTGTGAGTGGTTTTATCAGTATTGCTGTTGCAGTGCTGGCGCATGAAGCCAGTGAACTTCTCGCTGTCGCCAATGGACTCCGGTCGGGGGGATGGCAGCGCCCGGATTGAAGGTCAATCCGATGCTGGTTGGACATATATGAGCGAACAATCCAGCATTGTTGAGGTCATCGATGGCACGAGGAACCTCCCGTTGGCGGTCATGATGAAGCCCCGATGTTATTCGAAAGCAATTTTCCAAACGCCTTCGAAGCGCTTTCGCAACAAGGGCTCCGGCACATGAGGCGTGAGAGGCGAGTACTTTTTCACGGCTTTATAAATCTGCTCTTTGTCCTTGCCCTTGATTTCTTTCAGCAGGCGTACCGCATCCTGAATATCCTTGTCATGGCGTGAAGCATGAATCTTGTGGGCCAAAAGTTCTTCCCAGGCTGCCGCCTTCAATGTGAGGAAAGGGTGCTGGAAAATGATGACATTCGATTTGGTTTCCAAGCCGAAAAAACTGACACTATCATTAAACCACAGCGATTTTTCATCGGTCGCCAACCCCATTTCTTCACCAACCTGTTTGATCAAACTAATGAGTAATTGCTTGTCGGCGGGATTTGCCGGGAAAATGGCATCGACATCTTGTGTCATCATCCGCGAGCGGAAGTACATCAAACTGATGATGCCGCCGCAACACACCATCTCGAGCCGCTTGTTTGCTTTTTGGAGCAGGTCGCCCAGTCGCTTTAAGGCCGCGGTCAGAGTTTGAATGCTGGTATGCTTGCCGGTGCTGGAGTACTGGTACATGAAATGTCTTTATACAAAAAACATGAAATCGCGGGGAGCAAAAATATTACGCCTGCTGAAAACAAGCGAAACAAGATCGCTCTCGTAAAAATCCCGGTATTCATTGGGAATGACGGAAAAATCTTTTTGCACCGAAGGCACGCGCTGGCACCAGGCGGGAACCGCCATGGGCTGGGATTTGGGCGGCTCCGCCCATACCTCGGCCATGCGTTCCAGGAAGCAGGCTTTAAGGGCATATTTGAGCGCATCTTTTTCATGGGGATCCGCTACCTGCGACAGATCCCACTGCTTACGCCAGAAGAGCTGTACGTCATCCATAAATGCCACGGTATCTTTGCGCATAACGGAATTGCACATCCGGTCGAGTACGCCTTCAGGCGTCATTACCGCCGCTTTCTGATGCGAATCAACTTCCAGTGAAACATTCAGGCCCAACCTAAGCGCCATATTGACCAGGGCATCAACCCGAAACGCTGCGGACTTTCCTGTGATCAAAGCGCTGACCCGCGGCTGGGATATACCGAGTCGCTCAGCCGCCTCTGTTTGAGTCAAATGATTTTGAACCACGGTATCGCGCACCGCACGAGCCAGAGTTGCCCTGAGTTTCAGGTTTTCCGCCCGGATCATTTCGTCATTAACCGATTGCATTGTGCTACCTCCTGCAAAGACGTTTACCGGCATAGCGCCAATTATATCAGCACAAAAATAATTTATATATGTAATTTAATATCTTGATGGTAAAGAAAACCCTTGGCTTCTTTACCATCTCCTCTGATCTAACGATTTTTCCGAAAAAAAAAGGGCGTGGGCCATCGAATTCTTCCACCAAATACCGGTTCTGGCAACCTGATACGTTCGGCGCGCAAGAATCGGCGGCATCCGCTTCTCACCCACGGCACACTATCAGTCTGACTGGGGATGGATGCTTGAGCCTTATATCAGAGTGGCGCTGGTAAGTTGACGAATTTGCAGCACACATTGAACTTGATTCCATCAAATTGTATTTCCCTTGACATTTCGCCTTTGACTATACGTTCTATATGAATATCGTCTTTGTCGCTGTCGCAGGCGGCCTGGTCTGGCTGCACCGCAGGCATTGCCGGGAACAGAAAGGCGGAATGGACCACGACATGAAAGCCAGCGGCGTCAAGCCAAAGCGGGTCATTGCACTGACATTTCTCGCGATCCTGATAGGCGGCCTGATTTCATTCTTCATAACCGGCGACGGATAATGCCATCCATCTGCGAAGACATCCGCAGGCTAGCCCTACCAACAACCGGCCAACTGCATTGACTACTTGGTAAACAATCTTTTCTCTGTCCCTTAATTCGATTCGGGCCTGGCTTCAGATTCCCCTGATTGCCTCCGTAGGCGATACTGCTGCCACAACAGGAAAATGGCCGGAATGAGTGCCAAAGTCAAAATCGTGGCGCTGACCATGCCACCCACCATCGGCGCAGCAATACGGCGCATGACCTCGGACCCGGTGCCGCTGCCCAACATGATGGGCAGCAGGCCGGCGATGATCGCAGCGACCGTCATCATAATCGGTCTTACACGAAGGAGCGCCCCATTGGTCACGGCCATTGCAAGATCCTGCTGCCCCAGCGGGCGCAATTCCTGCTCGGCCTTGGTTTTTACGCTGACCAGCGCCTGTTTCAGGTAGACCAGCATGACCACCCCAATTTCAACCGACACGCCGGCCAGAGCGATGAAACCAACTCCCACGGCGACGGACATGTGATACCCCAGAAGGTACAGGAGCCAGACACCACCGACCAAAGCAGTCGGCAGGGTGCCCATGATGATGAAAACTTCCGTCATATTGCGGAAATTGAGATACAGCAAAAGAATAATGGTCACCAATGTGATCGGGACGACTACCGCAAGCCGCTTCTTGGCCCGCTCCATGTACTCATACTGTCCGGACCAATGGAGAGAATATCCCGCCGGAAGTGAGACCTGATCCGATACTGCCTGCTTTGCCCGGGCCACATAAGTACCAAGATCGACGCCCGCTATGTCGACGAAAATCCAGCCATTCAGCCTGGCGTTTTCACTTTTGATCATCGGCGGGCCATCCTCGACTCTGAGATCGGCCACGGCCGACAATGGAATTTGTTGTCCTGTAGGCGTGACAATCGCCAGTTCCCGCAGTTTGTCAACAGAGTCCCTGGCCCCTCTGGGATAGCGGATATTGACCGGATACCGTTCAAGCCCTTCGACCGTCTCGGTAACGTTCATGCCCCCGATGGCCGTTCGCACGATATCCTGCACGTCGTCGATGTTGAGCCCGTATCGCGAGGCCTGGTCACGTAAAATATCGACGGTGACGTAGCGGCCCCCGGCTACCCGTTCGGAAAATGCTGATGCAGTGCCTGGAATTTGCTTGACGACCGCCTCGATTTCCTGACCTATCTTTTGTATGACCTTGAGGTCCGGTCCGGCGATCTTGATGCCCAGCGGGGTCTTGATGCCGGTTGCCAGCATGTCAATTCTGGTCTTGATTGGCCATACCCAGGCATTGGTCAATCCAGGAATCTGCAGACGCTGGCTCAGCTCCGCTTTGATATCATCGATATCATAACCATCGCGCCACTCGTCTTCCGGCTTGAGCTGGATCACCGTTTCCACCATGCTTAGTGGTGCCGGGTCCGTTGCCGAATCCGCTCTGCCCATTTTCCCAAAGACGGTCTTTACCTCCGGCACCGATCGAATCAACTTGTCGGTTTGTTGCAGCAGTTCCTGCGCCTTGCCGATTGAAATACCCGGAAAAGTCGTCGGCATGTACATTAAATCGCCTTCATTGAGGTCCGGCATGAACTCGGAGCCCAGTTTGTTGGCTGGCCAGAAACCGACCACGAGAAGAACAATGGATACCGCGACGACGCGCCATGGGTGTTGGGTTATTTGCCCGATTAAAGGCCGATAAACCCAAATCAAGCTGCGATTGACTGGATTCCTGTGTTCAGAAATGATTTTGCCGCGAATGAAGTAACCCATCAGCACAGGAACCAGGGTAATGGATAGCCCGGCCGCCGCCGCCATGGCGTAGGTCTTGGTAAAAGCCAGCGGGGCAAACATCCGCCCCTCCTGCGCTTGCAGCGTAAAAACAGGAAGGAAACTGAGGGTGATGATCAGCAATGAAAAGAACAGCGGCGGTCCCACTTCAACTGCAGCTTCGGTCACCACATGCCAATGTGTTTGCCTGTCATAGTGCGCTTGCTCCATTTTCTTGTGAACGGTTTCGATCATTACGATAGCGGCATCGACCATGGCGCCGATGGCGATCGCTATACCACCCAGTGACATGATGTTCGCGTTCAGGCCCTGTGCATGCATGACCATAAATGCCGCCAAAATGCCGAGTGGCAGACTCAGTATGATGACCAGCGACGAACGCAGGTGAAACAAAAACACCAGGCACACCAGGACCACAACCAGAAATTCTTCCAACAGCTTGTGCTGCAGGGTTTCGACCGCGCGCTCGATCAGCGATGATCGGTCGTAGGTTTCGACGATTTCCACACCCTCGGGGAGACTCTTCTGCAGTGTGGTCAGCTTTTCTTTCACGGCCGCAATGGTTTTCAGGGCATTTTCGCCAAAGCGCATGACAATTATCCCCCCCACGACTTCTCCTTCACCGTTGAGTTCCGCGATTCCGCGCCGCATCTGCGGTCCGAGCTGGATATCGGCCACATCCGCCAGCCGGATTGGCGTGCCTTCGGTATTCATGCCCAGCGGAATGGCATCAAGATCATCGATGGACTTCAAATAGCCCGTGGCCCGAATCATGTACTCGGCTTCGCCCATTTCTATCACGGAACCGCCAACCTCCTGATTTCCTCTTTGAATGGCGGAACGAACCTTGGACAGCGGAAGATCGTAGGCCCGCAAGGAATCTGGATTGACCACGACCTGGTACTGCTTGACCATGCCGCCTATCGTCGCCACTTCGGCAACTCCGGGTACCGTCTGAAGCTCATATTTGAGAAACCAATCCTGGATCGAGCGCAATTGGGCCAAATCATGCCCGCCCGTCGAATCCCGCAGTGCATACTCATAGATCCAGCCCACGCCCGTTGCATCAGGCCCCAGCGCCGGCTTGGCCGCCGAAGGCAAATTGCCGGCAACCTGATTGAGATATTCCAGCACCCGGGAGCGGGCCCAGTAGAGATCCGTGCCGTCTTCGAAGATGACATAGACGTAGGAGTCACCGAAAAAAGAATAGCCGCGAACAGTTGAAGCTCCAGGAACGGATAACATGGCGGTGGTCAGGGGGTAAGTGACCTGGTCTTCCACCACCTGGGGCGCCTGTCCCGGGAAATGAGGTCTTGATGATGACTTGCACATCCGAGAGATCCGGTATCGCATCCACCGGCGTGTTGAACACGGTATACACGCCGCTAACCGCCAGAATCACGCTCATCAACAGTACCAGGAAGCGGTTGGAGACCGACCAGCGAATGATTCCTTCAATCACGTGTCCGCTCCTTGCCTTCCTCCGCACCATCAGCATCCGTGCCCATGATATGGATTTGATCCACAGCGAAGCTGCCGTCCGATCTCTTGATGAGGGAAAAATGCACGTCCTGGCCAACCTTGATCTGATCCAGACTGACCCTCGCCATTACGTCGAACTTCATCGTCATCGCCGGCCATTTCAAGGCCACGATGGGCTCGTGCTCCAGACTTACCTGATGGTCTGCCTGGTCTACTCCCCTTACCACGGCACGGCCGGTAAACTTCTGATTCTCGTCCAGTTGATCCGCTCCACTTGGCGCCTCTTGAGCCATGGTTCGCTGAAGTTTGCACACTGGCCCGCTTGCCGAATTTGCCCGCGTCGGAAAACACTTGTTGAATCGCGTATTCTCCTGCTTGCCCTTGAACCAGGGCGAACCGAAGTTCCTGCCCGACTTTGATCTGGTTCAGGTTCACCCCTGCCCTGACAGGAAATTCCATTGTCATGCTTGGCCAGCTCAAAGCCTCAATCGGGCCGTGGGAAATGCGCAGGCGATGGTCCTTCAAGTCCACGGCATCGACCTTTCCACTGGCAAATACCGCGGCAATTTCTTTCGAAGGCGGCATTTCGGCCGTCGAATCCAGCCGTTCGATGCTGCCGGCAAGGCTGGCTTCGGAATCGATAAGAAACTGTGCGGAGGTAACAATTTCGTCACCTGCGTGGATACCAGCAAGAATCTCCACAAATTTGCCGCTTTCCAAACCGGTCAGAACCTCGTGAACCGTGAAGCGGCCATCGCCCAATGCAACCACGACACGGTCCTTGCCTGTGGCGCGGATCAAAGCTTCCCGCGAAATGCTCAAAGCATTCGGTTTCAGCCGGCCGTAAATGGAAACTTTCGCGTACATATTCGGCTTTAGCCGCTCCTGCGGATTATCGAATTTCAAACGAACCTTCAAGGTACGCGTGACCGGATCCAGCACCGGGTACACATAGTCCACCTGCCCGCTGAAAACGGCTCCCGGCAGATAGTCGAGCCTGGCCTCCGCCGCTTGTCCGGTAGCGACCCAGTCCGCCTGTGACTCGAACACTTCAGCCTGTAGCCACACACTGGAAAGATCCGCCAGGCTCATGATCGTCGTATTGGGCTGGACAAACATCCCTTCACGTACGCCAAGCGAGAACACGACACCGTCTTGAGGCGCCAGGACCTCGATATTTTCAGAAGCAGTCCCCCTCTTGGCCAGCGCCTCGATTTGCTGCGGGATCATGCCCAGGGCTCTGAGTTTCTCGTCCGCACCGGCCTGTAGCCTGGCGCCACCGCGCTGAGCGGCTTGCAAATACTCTTTTTGCGCATTGACCAATTCCGGCGAATACAGCTCGAACAAAAGGTCGCCTTTGGAAACGCGCTCACCTTCGGTGTCTGCGCGAAGACTCACGATCCACCCTTGAACCCGAATATTGATATGGCTGATATGGTTTTCGTCGAAACCAACATACCCGGTGGCTTCGATGCGTCGCCACAAGGGCCTGATTTTGGCAACCTCCGTTCGCACGCCAAGATTGTTTTCAACTGCGGGGTTGATCCTGACGCCATCACCTGACCCGGCGGAATCCTCGTAAACCGGGACCAGGTCCATTCCCATCGGCGACTTTCCTGGCTTGTCACTTTTGAAGTGAGGGTCCATGGGTGCAACCCAATAGAGGACTTTCTTCTCGGCCCCGGCCGCTCTTGAACCACCATCGGCACCAGTCGGTGAACCAAACATTCTTGCGCCGATCACGATGCCCGCGCCAAGCGCAAAAAGGATCAACACCGTACTGATCACTTTGCTTTTCATTTCTGTTCTCCTTCCAGGTAAAGCAGACGTGCTTGTGATTCGAGCACGTCGGCCTGCAAATTCGCATGTTCCAATTGCAGGTCAAATTCTGTTATGCGTGCGCGCAGCAGCGTTGTCATATCTTCAATCGCAGATTGGTATGCCTCAAAGGTCGCTTCCGAGTTAAACGCCGCCTCTGGCAGCAGGGAATTTTCAAACAATTCAACTCGCTCTTTCTGTCTTTGAAAGCGCCGCAAACTGCAATTCGATGTCACTGCGCATTCGTCGGTAGACATCATCGAGACTGAACATGGCTGCGGAGGATTCCGCTACCTGCGCGGCCAAAACGCGGTCCTGCCGGTTCTTGTGAAACAGGGGAACATCCATGACCAGCATCAAGGAAAGCATGTCAGACCGTGAACTGCCATCCGCATTGGATCCCGCACGGCCGCCATAAGTGAGATCAACGGAAAATTCAGGTTTGTAGTTCTGGCGAGCAAGTTCGATGCCGGTATCCGCAGCCGAAACCTTTTTCTGCACCGCCAGAATCCTGGGATGGCGGCGAAGATTCTCTTTCATGACATCCATTGCCACCGGCGCTTTGAGCTGGGGCCAATCCGGTTTGATTTCTCTGTAAGCAGCATCGCCAATCCATATCGCCAACCTCGCCCGGGCCTGCTCTTCTGCCTGTGCAATGCGGGTGGCGCGGTCCTGGATTTTGGCCAGCTCAACCGATGCCTGGAGTACATCTTGCTGCTGAACACGGCCGGTGCCGTAATAATCCTGAGTGATGTCCACGAGATCAGAGAACACCACCATCGCGTCTGCATTGATTTTGTCCAGATGCTGTTGTTTGGCGACTTCCAGGAACTGTTCCCGTACCGCCAGGGTAATCTGTAATTCCTGGTCACGTACGGTCTCGTCCAGGCCCTCTGATCGCCGGCTGATTTGCTCAGAACGCAGTGATCGCGACCGTCCCCTGGGAAACTTTTGCACCAACCCAATTTGGGCTTGGGTCATTGGTTCCTGGCCCAACCTGAAAGTGTCCGTGGGCAATGACATCAAGCCCAATTTAAGCATCGGATCCGGTAATTGCCTGGCAGCCACAGCCATCTCGTCCAGGGCCTCTCGATTGGCTTCGACCGACTGGATGCCAGGATCCGCTCTCAATGCCAGTCCTTCCGCGTCTTCCAGACTCAAATCGGCAGCCACACCACTGATACTTAGTCCCAAACCCAAAAATACTGCTGCAAGAGTCGACAACCGCCGATAGCTGATGCCGTTATGTATCCATAACATGAACTTCTCCAATATCCTGTAAACGCCAAATGGCGTTTCGGTTTAACCATTGAATTACAATCGGAGCCAGAATTACTTGGCTCGAGATGAATGGAATCAGGAAATTGGAGGGCGGAACAGAGGGGAGGAATGACTGAGCGCAATGGCGCCTGAGGACTCAATCCAGAAATAATCATGTTGCCGGATCAGACTGAATCTGGATACCGTGGGGATCGCGGAAACAGTCGCACTGCAGATGCCGCACATCAGATGGCTGCAGGAACTTTGTTGTATTTCCGGATGTTCAGAATTGCAGCACTTGTGACTTCCGGCAACCGCATGTTGCATTTGATGGGAAGTTTGATGGCCCGTTTCCATGTCACATGGACCCGCCGGCAAAGGCGGGACCGCAAGGACGAGAACCAAAAACAGGACGACAAGTTTCATAACTGATTCAAAATATACACCAAATGTTCGGTTTCGCGCCATGATCCAGTGTTGAAATACCCGGCAGCTTTGGTTCAATCCTACCCTGGGCCGGATTTGGTGCAATTGACCTGGTTCAACAAAACGGCGCTAAGGCAAATCGCATTGTTGTCAATTCATTTTGTATTCTGATGGGGATTCTCCGGCCATCAATGCGGCCATCCGGCGCTCCGCTTCCGTGATCATGGACTCGTATTGCTCCACCACGGAACTCCGCGACGTTTGCAATTCCGTCAGTTGTTTACCCAGCGCCTCTTTTTGCTGGGCTTCTTCAGGTGTGCCTGCGATGGCCTGCAACTGCTTTTCGATGTGGCCAATATCGCGGTCGAACTGTTCCAACTGTTCGCTGCGTTGTTTGCGCAGGGTCGAGACAAATTCCTGCAGGTTGTCAGCGGGAGTTCTTGCGGGTTCAGGCGCTGCGGCCGGCTGCTCTGGCGGTTTTGCCGTGACCCCGGCATCTTCAGAAAACATGCGGCGATCGTCGATGACAACCGCTTCGGAGCTATCTGCGCAGGGAATCTGGGAATAATAAGTGTCGCCTTTGGCCTCACAGCGAAAAATCTGAGCCTGCACGGCACAGGGCAGCAACAACAGCAATAGCATGAGTCTCTTCATCGCCATACCCACCAAATTCCGTTTAGTCGACCAGGTCCATCTGATCAATTCGTCGAATTGACCGACTGCTCCAGGGTAAAACCTTTATACAGGCGGTTACTTTAGCACCAATTGCTCATAAACGGCTGCACAAGCGCGCGCCATCCGGACGTGCAATGCTACCGTTCATCCAGTTACGCCAACTATCCCTGCAAAAGCACCAGCGAAAGCCAGGGCCAAAAGGCGATTACCCCGACCGATACCAGCAAAATCAGGAAAAAAGGCAGGGTCGATACGTACACCTCAACGATGCTGCGTTCAAAACGATAACTGGCAATAAACAGGTTCAGCCCTACCGGCGGCGTCAGATAGCCCAACTGCATGGCCGCAAGGAACACGATTCCGAGGTGAACCGGGTGCACACCAAACTGAATCGCAACCGGAAGAATGATCGGTACCACCAGTACCGTGGCCGAAAAGATATCCAGTATGGCGCCCAATACCAGCAGGAACAGCAACAGCAGGAGCAAGAATGTAAATTGGCTGCTGACCCAGGCGCTGACCAGGCCAAGCAGTTTCTGCGGGATCCCGGCATCGATCATGTAGTTTGTCGATGCCAGCGACATGCCGAGAATGATCAGGATACCGCCGACCAGCATCATGGAATTTCGCATGATGCCAGGTAATTTCCGCCATGGAATTTCACGCAGAATCAACACGTCTACAACCAGGACATACAGCGCGGTCACAGCCGCCGCCTCTGATATGGCAAAATAGCCGCTGTATATCCCTCCCAGCACCACCACCGGAAGCGGAATCTCCCAACTGGCTTCACGTACCGCGGCACGCACGTCCGGCCAGGAAAAATGGGCCAGTGGCGTTCGCAATGCGCGGTTTTTCCACACGCTGTAGCCGGAAAGGGCAAGCAACATCAAGATGCCTGGCAATATGCCTGCGCGGAACAGATCCTCGATAGAGATTTCTGCGACCACGCCGTACAGGATCAGGGGTAAGGACGGCGCGAACAACAGTCCCAGGCTGCCAGCCGAAGTGACCAGCCCGAGGTTGAACTTTTCCGGGTAACCCGCCTGCTGCAGCGCCGGGAACAACAATGCCCCGAGCGCGATGATGGTCACACCCGACGCACCGGTAAATGCGGTAAACAAGGCGCAGGCCGCAAGCGAAACGATGGCCAGCCCGGCCGGCATCCATCCCAGCAGGGCCTGCGTCAGTCGCACCAGCCGCTGCGGAGCGGCGCTCTCACTGAGCAGGTAACCGGCAAATGTAAATAGCGGAATGGCGAGCAAAATAGGCATTTCGGCAATGCCGTAGAATTCGATCGCAATGGCCTGCAAGTCGATCCCTTCCTGGTGATAACCCCACATCGCGCTGGCCGCAATAACCGCAAACAAGGGGTGCGCCCAGCAGGGCGAGCAACAGCAAAAGGATAGAGACGATAGTGCCCACTGGAATTATTCCGCCGCCTTTCCTTGCAGCATCCGCGCCAGGCCACGGGCTGTGAACAGGCCGTAACGCCAGGTGATCAGCGCAAAGCCCAGCGGTAAAACGATCTGTAATATCCAGGCCGGGATATCGCCCAGCAAGACATCGCCGTACTCATATGAACTGCGCACAAACTGTACGCTGACAACCGTGACAACGCCGCACACAGCGGTGGTGAACCCGTGCACGACGATCTTGCCGATCGCGGCAATTTTGTCCGGCAGGAAACGGTCCAGTACCGCAATATTGATCTGTTTGTCTGCACGGCTTGCCGCCACGGCACCAGCCAGTGCAATCCATAGCACCAGCATGCGCAGTAACTCGTCCGTCCAGATAAAACCGATATCGAAAAAATTGCGCAGCAGAATTTGCCCGGCGGCGAGCAGAATCATGCCAGTGAGGATGACGACCAGAACCGCGTCTTCCAGGACCCGGCCCGTTTTAGCGGCCAGCGCAGACCATGTTTGCAATCGATTCAAGGCTGATCCGCTGCTGCTTCCTGCGCTTTCCTGCCACGGTAGTCCTGCAGCAGGTTTTCTATTTCATCCAACAAGGCCTCGTCGAATACTCCCGCCTGTGCCTGCTGGCGATGAGACCGGGTGACGATTGCGCGCCAGGACCGGACTTCAGCCGGGTCCGGCTTGACCAATTCGAGGCCGCTTTCCTGTAGTGCCTGCATGGCGTTATCGTTATCGACAATACTGTTCTTGTCGAATTGCCGGTAGATTCGTTCCATGACCTCCCGCACAACGGCCTGATCTGCTTGCGGGATGCGCTCAAATGCCCTGCGTTCAATCAGCAACGCGCCATAAACATAGGCTACCGGCAAATCGGTGATGTACTTCAGCCGCGTGTGCCATTGCAGCACCACTGCGCCCACCGGTGACACGGTAACGCTATTGATCAAATCCGTTTGCAATCCGGTCATCACATCCGTCAGGGGCATGGTTACCGGCGCCACACCCAGCGCCTGCAGGGCAGCGTAGGAAATCACGTCCCCTTCCGGCGTCCACACCTTCTGGCCGCTGAGGTCGGCCAGCGTGCGCAGCGGCTGATTGGACATCATGTAGCCAAAACCGCCGCCGGAAAAGCCGAAATTCACATAGCCGGCCTGCTCCAGTTCTTGCCGCAGTTTTGGGTCGAGTTTTTTGCGCACGTACTGCACTTCGTTCATATCATTGAACATCAAGGGCAAACCATACACGTCGGCGTTTTTCTGAAAACTGTGCATCGAACCCGAAGTAAATGCCCCGCCATGCAACTGGCCCGTGCGCATTTTCCGCTGCACCTGCTTGTCGCTGCCCTGGACGCCACCGCCATAGAACTTGAACACGACACGGCCATCGGTGCGTTTCAGGATTTCGGCGGCGCCGGCGCGCATGTCATTCATCCAGGATGAGCCTTCGGGAGCAATGGTCGCGATCTTGAGGGTATGCGCATGCAAGGGCAAAGCGCAGAAAAGACCACAAAGAATGACGCCCAACGCGAATTTTTGTTTCATCGAAATATCACCGCTTGTGAAGGAATTGAGGTTTAAAAGTAGTCATCTGCGCTGGCCAGAAGTTCACGTGCATCTTCTTGCGCCAGCGTGTTGAACAAGGTGTAGCCCTGTTGCACGGGGTCGGCATCGACAACCTCGTTCAACAAACGGTCATGAAGCTCCCGGTCATACAAAGTACGCGCATAGTAACGCGCAAAATCGACCTTGATGGTCAGGTCCCGGCCGGCCGAAAGCGCTATCGCCCGCTCGAAATGGGTCAGACCGGCTGCGAAATCACCACCCAGTGCCGGCGGGCGAATCGTATTCAGTATACCGAGATAATGTTCCACATTGGTTTCTTCGTAGCCTGGCTCGAGTTCCTGTACCCGCAACAGGCTCGCTTCGACCTGGGGCAGTCGCGCCAGGGCGGAGAAATCACCGCTGTGTGCACGAATGTAGGCAATCCAGCTCAGCGAAAAGGTATACAGGGCAGCCGCGTCCTTTTTGTCCAGTTGCTTCAATGTGGCGACAAATGCATCGAAGGGCAGCTCCCAGATTCCACAGGCAACCTTGTTGGCGACGCAGAGTGTGCGCTGGCCATAGGACCGCGCTCTGGTGGTAAGACGCTGAGCACGCAGGGGGTCGTCAACGAAGACCACGCCATAGGCCGCGTACAATTCGGCCGCGGCCGCCAATACGGCCTTGTTCTGCGGCGATCCCTGGACAAAGCTGTCCAGCATCAGGAGGTAGGCCGGGGCTCCGTCGCGAACAATGCCCGGATCATCCTGGTTCATCATCGCGATCGTCAGGTTTTCGGCCAAACCACCCCCAACAGAGGTCACCAGCGAGGCGCAGGCGGCCAGCATGGACGCCACAACGACCATCAGCGCGCCGGCAACATGCCTTGCCCTGAAGTCAGCCGGAAATCCGGTTTTTGCTGGAGTGGATGGGGAGCCTTTCGGGTACACAAATTCAACCTGTTTCATTCAACGATCCTGGCCGCGGTGGATATCCCGCATGTAGCAAGCGGCAAATACCGTCATTCGCCGTAGGGTATCCAGATATTCTTGATTTCCGTGGCCTTGCGCAGGAATGCTTCGCCCTGCCCTTGCTCAGCGCTTTCCCAGTCGTGAAATTTACCATAGTTCACCCAGGTTCGTTTCAGCGTCGCGGCCGCATGCTCCTCCACCAAACGGCTGCCTTCCCTTGTGCCCCAGTACCACAATCCCTCGATGTCAAAGTGCCTGGCCAGGATGTCGGTCAAGACCTCCGGGTTGCCGGTGACAATGTTGATCACGCCGTCAGGCAGGTCAGAGGTATCGAGTACCTGGTAAAAGTCCGTGGCGAGCAAAGCGTAATGCTGCGATGGCACCACAACCACGCAATTGCCCATCGCGATGGCCGGCATCACGGTCGAAACAAAGCCCAGCAGACCGGCCTCTTCAGGAGCAATGATCCCGATTACGCCCAAAGGTTCTTTCATCGCCAGCGTGACGTTGCGAAACGGTGTGGCGTGAACCTGGCTGTCGTACTTGTCCGCCATGGCTGCATAGGTGTAGATGCGCTCGATGCACAGATGCAGCTCTGCCTGTGCGGCCGCGGTGTCTTTGCCGCTCAATTGCCTGATGCGATGGATGAATGTTTCGCCGCGCGCGTCCAGGTTTTCTGCGATGTAGTACATGATCTGGGCACGCTGATAGGCGCTCATCCGGCACCAGCCTCCGGCAGCACGCGCAGCTTCGACCGCGTTGCGGATATCCTTGCGGTTGCCCGTGGGAACTTCCGCTATCACCCGGCCTTGTGCATCCATGGCCGCGTTACTGTAACCGCTGTCAGGCCTTACCTGCTTGCCACCGATGTACAATTTGGCGGTGCGGTCGATGTGGGCTGAGGATTCATGATTCAATTCCTCGGCCGGAACGAAACGCGGCAGTTGTTGCACCGGTTCCGCAGCCAAATGGTCTTCCCACGACGGCGTGAGGTACTCGTACAGGCCTTCCCGCCCGCCTTCGCGGCCAAAGCCCGACTCACGGTATCCGCCGAAACCTGCAGCGGCATCAAACAGGTTGGTGCAATTTATCCAGACGGAACCCGCCTTGATCTGGGGCGCCACATCCAGGGCCAGATTGATGTTTTCCGTCCACACGCTGGCCGCCAAACCGTAGCGGCTGTTGTTCGCCAGCATGACCGCTTCGGCAGGGGTTCTGAACGTCATTGAAACCAGTACCGGACCGAAGATTTCCTCCTGGGCCAGGGTTGCCGAGGGTTGCACATTGGTCAGTAAAGTGGGCGGATAGTAGCAGCCGCTTGCTGGCAATTCACCGTCTGGCTGCCACTTGCCGGCGCCCTCTTCCACGCCCAGTTCCACCAGTTTGCGCACACGCTCCACCTGGCTGGCGTCAATCAGAGCGCCCATATCGCTATTCTTGTCCAGTGCATCGCCCAGTATCAGTTTGGCCATCCGCTTTTTGATTTTTTCGTGCACACGGTCCGCAACAGACTCCTGCACCAGCAATCGGGAGCCGGCGCAACACACCTCCCCCTGGTTGAACCAGATGGCGTCGACCAGCCCTTCGACCACGCTGTCGACATCCGCATCCTCGAAAACCACGAACGGCGACTTGCCCCCCAGCTCCAAGGTCAGCTTCTTACCGCTACCGGCAGTTATCCGGCGCAGTTTGCGGCCCACTTCAGTCGATCCTGTGAAGGCGAGTTTGCCTATTCCCGGATGCTCCGCCAGGCACTGGCCCGCTTTATGGTCACCCAGTACCAGATTGAACACGCCGGGCGGCAGGCCGATATCGCGGCACAATTCCGCAAACAGTACCGCGGTCGCAGATGTAAATTCTGCCGGTTTGAGCACTACGGTATTGCCCATGGCCAGTGCTGGCGCCACTTTCCAGGCCAGCATCAGCAACGGGAAGTTCCACGGAATGATTTGCCCGACCACACCGATCTGACGATAACCCCGCAACTCATGCGCCATAACCTGGGCCCAGCCGGCGTGATAATAAAAATGGCGCACCACCAGGGGAATATCGATGTCGCGCGACTCTCGAATGGGTTTGCCATTGTCCATGCTTTCGAGCACCGCATAGAGGCGGCTGTTCTTTTGTACATGCCGCGCCATCGCGTACAGAAAACGCGCGCGGCCGTGGCCACCGAGGGCGACCCAGCCGTCCACTGCGTCGGCAGCGGCCCTTACTGCCCGGTCTACGTCGGCGGCATTGCCATCCGCTACCCGGGCCAGGACTTCGCCGCTGGCCGGATTACGTGAGTCAAAATATGCGCCCGACTCCGGGGGCGACCACTCTCCGGCAATGAAGTGGTGCAGCGTTTGCTCGTGCTTTTGCAGCCACTGACGGGCTGCATCGGGACTTTCCGGCGCCGGCCCGTAGTCCATGGAGTTGAGTATTTCCTGAACTGACATCTGAGTCCCTTCCCCCGTTAGCTTAGCGGATGCCTGAACCGGGCCGAGTAGCTGCCGCTCAGGTGATGTTCCAGCTGACGTTCGATATCACCCAGCAAACTACTTACACCAAAACGGAATAAATGTGGTGTAAGCCACTGATTACCCAATTCTTCCTTGATCAAAACCAGGTACTCCATGGCTTCCCTGGCGGTACCGATGCCACCCGCTGGTTTATGCCCGACCAGGTATCCGGTCAGTTCATGGTAGTCGCGGATGGCCCGCACCATGACCAGGCTGAACGGTAAAGTTGCGTTGACCGTTTCCTTGCCGGTGCTGGTCTTGATGAAATCGGCTCCGGCCATCATGCACACCCAGCTGGCCTTGGCGACGTTGCTCAATGTGGCCAATTCACCTGCGGCCAGTATGGCTTTCATGTGGGCCTCGCCACAGGCGTCCCGGCAAGCCCGGACTTCAGTGTACAGGCCTTCCCAGTCACCGGTAAGCACCCTGGAGCGGCTGATGACCATGTCGATTTCCCTGGCCCCGGCTTTTACCGACTCCCGCACCTGGGCCAGTTTCAGACCCATCGGAATCTGGCCGGCCGGGAATCCGGTTGAAACAGCGGCCACCGGAATGCCGCTGCCGTTCAGCTCCGCAACGGCGGTTTCAACCAGGTTGTGGTAGACACAAACTGCCGCGACCTTGAGGTCCAGAGCCTCTACGCCCAGACCTTCGAGAATGTCACGCCGCACCGGGCGCATGGCTTTCCGGCACAGCCGCCGGACCCTTCCCGGCGTATCGTCACCGGCCAGCGTCGTCAGATCCATACAGGTGACTGCCTTGAGCAACCAGGCCGCCTGATGGTCTTTCTTGACGGAACGCCGTTTGCCTATGGTACTGGCGCGTCGCTCCACCGCACTGCGATTGATGCGGATCTGACCGAACAGATCCGGATTGAACGCCATGCCCGGATTTCTTTCCGGTTTACGCCCGGCGATGGGCCGAACATTACCTTCGCCAATTGCTTGCATGACCCCTGCCTTTATCCGGCGTGCCAAAGGCACCAGTATAGTGATCCAGGGCGCGCAAGTGCAGTCCCGGGCCAGCCCGGCGGGCGCCAATTGGACGGCATCGGACTTGCAGATTATCGCGGATACCGTTTTAATCCGGATAAATCAGTGATTCTTTGAGCTCTTTATGAAGATCAAGCGTTTGAGCGTGTATCAGGTTGACTTGCCGCTGCATGAGGGCAGCTATAACTGGTCGCGGGGTAAATCGGTTGCGGTATTTGACAGCACCGTGGTCGCGCTTGAGACCGATGAGGGGACCACCGGCTGGGGCGAGGCCTGCCCACTGGGCCCACACTATCTTCCATCCTATGCAGCGGGCGTACGCGCCGGACTACGAGAAATCGGCGCGCGCCTGATCGGTGAGGATCCCCGCCGCATAGACGTTCTGGGACGTAAAATGGATGGCTGGCTGAAGGGCCATCCGTATGTCAAATCCGCTGTCGACATGGCGTGCTGGGATGTGCTGGGCAAGATCAGCAATCAAGCCGTCGCCACCCTGCTGGGCGGCATGGAAGGCAAGGACGTGCGCCTGTACCGGGCAATTTCCCAGCAGCAGCCCGATGAAATGGCCGCGCATGTCAGAACATATCGCGCTGAAGGTTACCGCTGTTTTCAGCTAAAAGTGGGCGGTGACGCGGACCTCGATATCGAACGCATTCGTGCCGCCGCGGCCGTGCTGGAAAGCGGGGATGTGTTGATTGCCGACGCCAACACCGGCTGGCTGCCCCATCAGGCCTTGCGCGTGGTCCGGGCGGTGCGGGATATCGACGTGTATATCGAGCAACCCTGCGAGCACTATGAGCAGTGTCTGGAAATTCGCCGCCACACCGATTTGCCCTTTATCCTGGATGAATCGATGGATTCAATGCAGGCCATATTGCGGGCCTGCGCTGACCGGGCCATGGACGTGGTAAATGTCAAAATCAGCAAAATGGGGGGCATCAGCCAAGCCCGGCTGGCGCGTGATTTTCTCTGCAGCCAGGGCATTGCATTGACAATCGAAGATACCTGGGGTGGCGATATTGTGACCGCCGCCATTGCCCATCTGGCGCATAGCACGCCGGCGCGGAATCGTTTCACTGCCACCGACTTCAATTCCTATGTCACCAAGAGTATCGCTGATGGCGCACCGCAGCGAATCGAGGGCCGCATGATGGCAAACCCCGAACCCGGACTGGGCGTAGAACCCATCGGCTCGGTATTGGGTGATCCGGTCATGGTGTTTGCCTGACCGCCATGTGCTCGAATGGAGCGACTTGATTGTGCCGATGATCGCTGCCGTGTTTCTCGGCTACCTGGCCATACTGGCCGGTCTCACATGGTGGAGCCACAGCGAGACGCATTCGCTGAGCGGCTACTTTATCGGCGGCAAGAAACTGCCGCCCTGGGTGGTGGCATTCAGCACCAACGCGACCGGCGAAAGCGGCTGGCTGCTGCTGGGGTTGACGGGCATGGGCTATACCGTCGGCGCCCAGGCATTCTGGGTGGTTGCCGGTGAACTGCTGGGTATCAGCCTTTCCTGGCTTCTGCTGTCCCGACGGCTTAAAACGTCTGGCCGATGCCAGCGATGCCATCACTGTGCCCGATGTGCTGGCAGAGCGTTTCCAGGACGCCCATCATCTGCTGCGCGGCGTCAGCGTGCTGATCATCCTGGTCATGGTGGGCGTTTATGTTGCTGCACAAATGGTTGCCACGGGCAAGGCGTTCGCCGGTTTTACCGAACTCAATTACGCCCAGGGCGTACTGCTTGGGGCCGGCGTCATCATCAGCTACACCCTGGTGGGTGGTTACAAGGCCGTGGCCTGGACCGACCTGGTACAAGGCATTCTCATGCTGCTTGGACTGCTCTTGCTGCCGGCGGTAGCCATTCATGCCGCAGACGGCTGGGGCCATGTAGTGCAAACGTTGCGGGCCGAGAACCCCGGATTACTCAGCCCCTGGGGACCGGAAGGAAAAAGCACCGCCGGGCTGGTCGCGATTGTCAGCTTTCTTGCGATCGGCGTGCCGTTCATGGGCGTGCCGCAGCTAATGGTGCGATTTATGTCGGCACGCTCCGTGCAGAGTCTGGTGCCGGCCATGTCCGTCTCGGTTGCGGTCATCTTTTGTTTCGATTTGGGTGCGGTGCTGACGGGCATGGCAGGCCGCGCCCTGTTCCCCGGCCTGCAGGACCCCGAAGGCATCCTGCCGCTGCTTTCGACTGAATTGTTGTCACCGCTGCTGGCCGCCGTGATGATGGTCGTGGTGCTTGCCGCCATCATGTCTACCGTGGACAGTCTGCTGATTCTGGCCTCGTCCGCGGTGGTGCGGGATTACGTGCAGAAAATTCGTGGTTCAATCAGAACGGATCAGGCGCTGGCCAGGACCGGCAAATCTGTCACCCTCATCATCGGCATCATCGGTGTGGTATTCGCATTGCAACAGAGCCCGCTGATTTTCTGGTTCGTGCTGTTCGCCTGGTCCGGCCTGGGCGCGGCCTTCGGCCCGGTGCTGCTGTGTGCGCTTTGGTACCCCCGGACCAATCTGTGGGGCGCGCTTGCCGGCATGCTGGGCGGCTTCCTGACCACCATGGCCTGGGTGCTGTGGTTCAAATCCGTCAGCTACAACTTGCTGGAAATCATCCCGGGCTTTATCGCTGGGCTGTTCCTGACCGTCGCGGTCAGTCATGCCACCAAAAAGGAGGCTGAAGGCCAGCAATTCCGGTGATACCGTACAAAACTCCATAAGGCCATACTCGAACCAGTGTCTGGTCCTGGCACATCTGCAGGGTCTCTCCCCGAAAGCGCCAGTGAGGCGTGACAGGACACTAGCACCGGGCCTGTGGTACCCTACTGCGCCTCAAATCACCAAGTCGTTCTTTTTCAATTTACCATGCAAAGAATTTTGACGCTTCTGGCCGCGTTCGCAGCCTTGATGATTGTTCAAGGCTGTAACGAAAAGGCGGGCAAGCCCGGTCTGCCCGCCAACAGCCACAACCCCCTGCTTGTGATCGGCATCGATGGTGCAACCTGGGATGTCATCGACCCCATGCTCGCGAACGGTGAACTCCCCAACATCGCCCGCCTGAAAGCCCGCGGTGCATCGGGGCCATTGATTACCGTTGGGCCGCAGGTCTCGCCGGTGGTATGGACGACCATTGGTACCGGACAGTTTGGCCGGCGGCACGGCATACTGGATTTTGTCTATCCTTACCGGCCCGGCCCCAAACGGCCGGTTCAGTCAACGGAAAGACTCTCCCCGGCGTTGTGGAACCTTGCCAGTGATGCCGGACAAAAAGTCGGGGTCATCGGTTACTTCGTAACCTATCCCGCGGAAGCAATCAATGGCACCGTGGTCAGTTACAACTCACCGCAACAGCAGCCCGGCGCCGATTATCCGGCGGATGCGCTGGCGCCCATTCGCAGTGATCTTGACCGCATTTACCATGAAGATCGAAAGAAGCTGTGGTCACGCTTTCTCCCGTGGGATTTCGATCCGGCAAGCCCGCCCGCTGAGGATGAACCAACGGCGAAAGCCTTCCGCATGGTTTCCGGGCGTGTTGAAAATCGCATCCTGCACGCGGAATACAACCGCAGGGCAGCGCTGTATCTGGCGCAATCCCCACATGACGTGTTGATCACCTACTTCGGCCTGGTCGACTTCGCGTCCCATTCACTATGGAAGTTTTTTGACGATACTGATTTCGACATCAAACCCAACCCGGTCTCGAAGAAGCTGCTGGGCGATGTCGTACCGGAATCCTATCGGTACATCGACCAATTCATTGGAGAGATACTGGCCAAGATGCCTGAAGCGACCAATGTGGTCATCGTTTCGGATCATGGCTTTGGGTCGGCCACAGGCATTTTCAGCGTCAAGGAGCGTAACCGTGAACTGCTGAGCGGCAACCACCGCCCCAACGGCATCTTTCTGGCAGCCGGGCCGGACATCCGCGCCGGAACGGTTGAAGGCTTGACCATTATCGACGTGTTTCCCGCACTGGCCTATCTTTCCGGTCTGCCGGTGGCGGACGATTTGCCCGGGGATCTGGATCTTCAACTATTCACGGACCAGCATCTCGCCGAGCACCCCCCCACTTATACCCGCGCATACAACTACGGCGGAGCCGCCGTCCTGAATCAGGCTGCCGGCGCCAGTCGTGAAGCACAGGAAGAAAGCGTCAAATCATTGCAAGGCCTTGGATATGTAGGTGAGTCCTTTGAACTGGGGAACTCCGAAACCCAGGCCTTTGATTTCTGGGCATCCGATGAGGACTTGGTACTGCAGAATCTGACTGGTGAATTGTGCTTTTATTTGCTCAATGGTGATAACCTGACGGCCAGCGGGATTCTTGCCGAAGCCCAAACGCATGACGAAACTTTTCCTGCCAAGCTCCTGCTGCGCAGCAGAACGTCGTTGCAAAGCATCCGTGATCGCATCGGTGATCAGGCCGTGCCCGACAGCGCCTTCACGTTCATTCGAAGTGCACTATCCAGTGAAGCCGGTAATACCAAGCCAGAGCAAGCCGGGATAAGCCGATGATCGAGTTCATCACGAAGAGGAGCTGCAAAATGCCGCGTCACAACACGCGGGCGACTGTGCTGGCTTTGCTGGTAATCGTTTTGCTGACGGGCTGCCACAGGCATCCTCAACCTGCGGAAAACCTGCTGCTGATCTGTATCGACACCGTCCGCGCCGATGCGTTTTTCAGCGATCGCATTTCTGATGCCTTATCCGTGCGCCTGAAGAGCGCACAACAATATCGCAACGCCAGTTCGGCGGCGCCATGGACCTTGCCCTCGGTGGCCTCAACCCTGACCGGGCTGTACCCGATCCAGCACAATGCCGGAAAATTTCAGCAACAGCCGGCCAACCTCGATGTGGATGTGCCCAGCGCCCTGGGCGAATCCGCTCAGACCCTGGCGGAAATACTCGCTGCGCAAGATTTTCGCACCGCTGCGTTCTCGGCGCACCCATGGATGTCGGGCAACTTCGGGCTGCAGCAGGGTTTCGGTCAGGTGCGCCTGTACAAGGGTTGGAAAAAGCTCACTGCCCATCTCACCGAGTGGCTGGATGAGGACGTGCGGCCGCAACGGTTCTTTGCTTATCTGCACCTCATGGAAGCGCATGACTGGCACAAGCGAAGCCAGAGCGAACGCGATGCGTTTTTAGCCCCGGTCAGTCCCGAGCTGCATGCGCAGCTGCTTGCGGACACCAACAGTGCCGCTTGCGTCGATGAAAGCGGTTATATCTGTCAGAGCAACCTGATCTACAACCTGGCGGTGCGGGAACTTCGTGTCGGAATAGCTCATGTCTTGCAGGAACTCGAAAGCCGCGACCTGTTAAAAAACACCCTGGTGATCGTCTACTCCGATCATGGCGAGGAATTCCTCGATCACGCAGCCGAAGATGAGAAACGCGGCGGTCCCCGTGAAATATTTGGCTACGGGCACGGCCAGAGCCTGTATCAGGAATTGCTGCATGTGCCCTTGCTGGTTTGGCACCCGCACATCAAAGGCTCGGTCAGGCAGGAACTGGTCAGCCTGGTCGATGTCCTGCCCTCGACGCTGAACTGGCTGGGCATCGAACGCCCCGAGGAATCCTTGCCCGGAATGATGCTACCTGCGGGCGCAGATCCGGCGGGCACGGATGCCGAACCGCGTACTGTTTATGCTTCGGGGATTGCCTATGGCTCAGAAGAAATTGCAGTTCGCCAGGGCAACCTGAAATCCATTCTGTATTACCCGGACGAGCATTTTGAATACTTCGACCTCGCCACCGACCCCGATGAAAGACACCCGCTGCAAAATGACCAACTGACGATGCGTTTCGATGTTCTTGCGGGTGATTATGTCGAGATGAAAAGCGCCGCTCCGGCCGCCGCCGGGCCGAGCATCGACTCGCAGACACTGGAAGACCTCAAGTCTATTGGTTACCTGCAGGGTGTCGAGGAACAGGCCCCGCCGGAAACAGCAAAACAGCCGGTTCAGGTTCCTGATAAGGGAGAGCGCAAAGCGGACCCCGAGACTTTGCCGGAATGACGAAAAGGACCTTTTGCCTGGCCCTCATCAGCGCCTTAATGCTGGTCGCCTGTGGGGAAAAACCGCCAAGGACAGTGGCCAGCCGGCTCATTATTCTCGGTTTCGACGGCATGGACCCCAAGCTGGCGCAACAGTGGATGGATGACGGCAGCCTGCCCAATTTCAGCAAACTGGCAGCGACGGGAGAGTTTCATGCTCTGAAAACCAGTAATCCGCCGCAGTCACCGGTTGCCTGGTCTGATTTCGCCACGGGTACGCATCCGGGAGAGCATGGAATATATGACTTCCTGCGCCGGGACGCGGATACCTATGCGCCTGCGTTCTCCATTTCAGAGTCCATCCCGCCACAGACCGTGCTGCCCTTGTTCGGCATGGAACTGCCATTGGACGATGGCAGCATTGTCAACCGGCGCAAGGGCCAGCCTTTCTGGTCGCAGATCGAAGCCCAGGGCGGAGCCAGCACCGTGTTACGGGTACCTGTGACTTACCCGCCCGATCCGATACACCGCATGCTGGCAGGCATGGGGGTACCGGATTTGCTGGGTACCCAGGGGACGTACACGCTCTATACCACCCGGCCTACCGCCGCAGCGGGCTCAGCAAGTACACGCGCCATCCGCATCAGACCGGACCGCAACGGGCGAGTTGAGACGCTGCTTGAAGGACCGGCCCATCCACTGAAAAAGAACGCGCCTCCACTGAGCGTAAAACTCAGCATGCAACCGGATGGCAAGAAAGTAATCATTGACCTTGGTGGTGAAGTGGTCCGCCTGGCCAAGGGCCAGTGGTCCGACTGGGTGACCGTCCACTTTCCATTCATGGGCTTTGCCAGCGTGGGCGGCATCGTTCGCCTCTACCTGATCAGCAACTACCCGCGGGTCCAGCTCTATGTATCGCCCATCCAGATAGACCCGCGGGATCCGGTGGTGCCGCTTTCTTCGCCACCGGAATATGCGGCCAGGCTGGCTAAGGAAATCGGTCTGTATCACACCATTGGGATGCCGGAAGAAACCTGGTCCCTGAATGAAGGGCACCTGTCCGATCACGCGTTCCTGGAAATGGTCCGCACCATTCTGGCGGAACGGGAAGCAATGTTTTACAACGCGCTGGACAAACACGACAGCGAACTCGTGGTAACTGTATTTGTGCAGACCGATCGGGTCTCACACATGTTTTACCGTGGTATCGACACCGAACACAGTCTCTATACTCAGACCGATGCAGAAGCCCGCGATGCCATCCATTGGATTTACACCGAAGCCGACCGGATACTGGGTGAAACGCTGGCCCGCATGGGCCCCGATGACCGCCTGATTGTGCTCAGCGACCACGGTTTCGCGCCGTTCAGATGGGCAGTCAACCTCAATCGTTGGCTGCTCGACGAGGGCTTACTGGTGTTGAAGCAGGGCCACAGGACATCGGCAGTTGGATTTGCCGACGTCGATTGGAGCCGCAGCAAAGCCTACGCCATTGGGCTCAACAGCGTGTATATCAATCGCAGCGGACGCGAGGCGCAGGGCATCGTGGATGCAGCCGAGGCCGGCCGGATCAAGCATCAGATCATGGACCGCTTACCCTTGCTTACCAATGAAGCAAACGGAGAGCAGGTCGTGGCCAAAGTCTTTGATGGTGAAAAGCTCTATCCGGCGAATGCCAACGGCGACGCGCCCGATCTGGTCATCGGCTATCAACCCGGCTACCGCGCATCGTGGCAAACGACACTCGGCGGCGTTCCCTCGCAAGCAGTTGAGGTCAACGCGCGGAAATGGAGCGGCGACCACTGTATCTTGCCTGACGCCGTACCGGGCGTTCTTTTCACCTCCTTTCATCCTGAACAGCCGATAGTTGAAATCGGTGATATTGCCTCTTATGCCAGGCTGCACTGGGCCACGGGAAAGTGAGTACGGCAAAACCTGTGGCGGTGCATGTGCCCACAGCACTGCACCTGCAATCCCGGTTTTTCGCCGCAACCAGTAAATTCTGGCATCGCTTTGGAAACCTGGAAACTTCCATACTGAGCGATGAACTGGAGGGGGTTACAGTACACAAGCCGGTGTACCTGTCCAGCCTGGCGAGGTCGGGTACCACCATCGTCCTCGAAATGCTTGAAAAACACCCCGCTTTGACCAGTCACCGTTACAGTGATTTTCCAAATATCTGGACCCCCTACTGGCGCAACTACCTGCTGCAGAAAACCCGTTACGGGGCGCCTGCAACCAAGCTGCGGGCACATCAGGACCGGATTCACATCACCAACGACAGCCCGGAAGCAGTGGAAGAAGTGCTGTGGATGTATTTTTTTCCCGATTGCCATTCGGACACGCAGTCCAACACCCTGGATGAGACGACTTCCAACCCGGCTTTCGAGGCGTTTTACCGTGACCACATACGCAAACTGCTGAGGGTCCGCAACAGTCCCCGCTACCTGGCCAAAGGCAACTATAACCTTGGCCGTTTTTTGTACCTTCTGAAATTGTTCCCGGATGCGCGGTTTCTGATTCCCTATCGCAACCCCGTCAACCATATCGCTTCCCTGATAAAGCAGCACAGGTTTTTTCAGCAGGCCTACGGCGAAGACCGGCGTGTTGCGCGGCAACTGGCGTTTTCCGGACATTTCGAGTTCGGACCACAACGCAGGGCCGTCCACTTCGGCGACACGCCACAGCACCAGGCTATTACGCAAGCCTGGGCCGAAGGCAGAGAAGTCGAAGGCTGGGCCTTGTACTGGGCTGCAACCTATCGTTTCCTGTTACACCAGGCACGTATGCATGCCGGCCTCGAGCAGGCCAGCCTGTTTTTCAGTTACGAAGACCTGTGCACCCGCCCGGGCGAAATCATCGACCGCATCACCGCTCATTGCGATCTGGAAGCGGGGGTTTTTGCAGAGGTACGGCAACACTATTGCAAGCACCTGAGTTTGCCGGATTACTATCAACCGAATTTCACCGCTGAGGAGATCGCCGTGATCCAGGAGATATGCGAGCCAACCGCAGCAGAACTGAATCAGTTCAGTTCACGAAACGGAAAAGTTTGTTCGGTTAGCGTTTAAATCGGGCTATAATCGCAGTGTATATGGCTGCCTTTGGTATATCGTGTTGAAACTATTATCAATATTGCTCCTCCTGGTGATTTCTCCGGCCGTTTCGGCCTATATCGGCCCAGGCGCCGGTATCAGTGTACTGGGTTCCCTGCTGGGTATTTTGGGAACCATTGTGGTGGCCATCGGCGCGATCATTCTCTGGCCGATACGCAAATTACTTAAACGCAAGAAACAAGCAAGCAGGCCACTGTGAACGTCGAACGCCGGCGATAATGAGTAAACCCGATTGATGGGTTTGTTCGACCTTCCCGCTCCTGTCCTTGGAGCCATTGATCAATTCATGAGTCTCGCCTTGCCTGGCGTGATCCGCCTGGTGTTGTGGGGCGTACTGGCGGGTTGGATGACCATGGTGATTTACCGCCGCCTGTCCAATCAGGAAAGAATCCAACAACTCAAAGCCGAGCAAAAGAAGCAACAGAAAATCATCTCCACCTTCGACGGTGAATTCGAACAGTTGTTTCCGGTGATCGGACACACGCTTGCGCTGGGAATGCGGCAACTGGGTTTGTCGCTGGGACCAGCCTTGCTGGCGACATTGCCGGTGCTGTTTGTCATCATTTGGGTGGCGGGTGCATTTGGCTATCAACAACCGGCTATGGACTCGCCGGTCAACATCGAAACTCCTGCCGGCCAAGAGCTCAGCGAACGTCTGCACTGGGACCCGACGGCCGATGTGGAAAGAATCACAACGGGCTGGATACTCCGTTGGCCATCAGCGGAACACCCAGTCTCATTGCTGCAGGATGGCGAGGTGTTATTCAAACTGCCATTCGCGGATGGCATTCCCGTCATTCACAAACGTCAGTGGTGGAACTGGCTGATGGCCAACCCGGTTGGTTATCTGCCGGACAATGCCGCAGTTGACACGATTGACATCGGTCTGCCGCCTCAGCAATTTGTCTCGTTTGGCCCGCAATGGTTACGTGGCTGGATGTTCACGTTCTTTGCCAGTTTTCTGCTCTCTTCCATCGGCTTCAAACTGGCGATGAAAATCGATTGACCCCAATATTGAGGCCGGCCTCGGTCACTTGCATCTGAATCTCCAAATGTGACCACGTTCACATTTTTCTCGCCAAATGCATGCACTGCTCCTTTCAGCTTGATCGTTATGCCCGCAGGGCTGTCCGGGCTTGCAAACGGCTCGTAAGCGCCCATTCGAACCGCAACCTCGATCGCCGCGATGACCAGGAAAAGGAACAGCAGGTATCTGGAGCGCAGGAATTTCATCAGAATTGAAAGTAAATGAAGGGTGCCGATTCCGATGGCGCCCATAACAACAGCGACAGCAGCAATCCGGCGGCAATAACGGCCCACGCGACCGGATTTGCAGTGAAAAATCTTTCGCGCAGTTGCAAGAGAACACCGGACCAATGTGCCAGCAGCAAGAGTGATAACAAGACGACCTGATAGCTCTCTACTCCGGCCAGCAATGGCTCGGCCGTCAAGTGTGCAATTCTTACAATCGCCGTCTTGCTGGTTTCCAGATCGCGAGCGCGGAAGAATATCCACGTAAAACAGACTAGCTGAAAGGTAATGAACCATTGAACCCGCGCTGGCAGGCGGGATTTGAACCACCTGGGCAGCAGGCGCTCGAGGGACAGATAGAGCCCATGCAGCCCGCCCCAAACAACAAAATTCCAGCTAGCGCCGTGCCAGAGGCCACCGAGCAACATCGTTGTCATCAGATTTACGATGGTCCGGTATGGGCCTTAGCGATTGCCTCCAAGGTTGATATAGAGGTAGTCGCGCAACCAGCGCGACAGGGTCATATGCCACTTACGCCAGAATTCCCGGATGCTCAGCGCCGTATAGGGATGATCGAAATTTTTTGGGAAACGAAAGCCGAGCGTACTCGCAGCGCCGATAGCGATATCGGTATACCCGGAAAAATCGAAATAGATCTGAAAAGCGAAAGCGTATACGGCAACCAGCAGTTGCAAGCCCGATACGGCTGCCGGGTCGGAAAACGCCTGTTCCACGATCGGTGCGAGATTATCGGCAATGACGACTTTCTTGACCAGCCCGACCAGGTGATCACCAAAAGGTGCAACCCGGGTGTGAAACACGCTCGTTCAGCCAAGTAAGACGCTGGCATGGACAAAAACGGCAAATCATTCGTAGCCGTTTTGATGGCCGAGATCCGATTTGGCGGCCTGCTCCTGGCGACGGCCACGGAAAAAATCCTGCAACTGCATGCTGCACTCCTGCAAGAGGCAGCCACCGGTTACCTGCACCTGGTGATTGTGACCAGCATTTGACAGCAACTGAAAACGGCCACCGGCGGCTCCGGTTTTGGGGTCGGCTGCGCCGTAAACCAGCCCTGCGATGCGTGCATGGATCATGGCCCCGGCGCACATGCAGCACGGTTCCAGCGTCACGTACAGCACACAGCCCGGCAAGCGATAATTGTTCAGCCGTTGGCCAGCCGAACGCAGCGCCAGGATTTCGGCGTGCGCGCTGGGATCATTCAGTCCAATCACACGGTTCCAGCCTTCACCGGCCAACTGGCCATCATGCACCAGGACTGCACCAACCGGCACCTCCCCTTCACCAGCGGCCTTTGCCGCCAGCGCCAATGCATGTTGCATCCACCGTTCGTCGGCAGCCACGTGCTTCGATTTCATTCCCATTCGATGGTTGCCGGTGGTTTGCCGGAAATATCATAGACGACGCGTGAAACGCCGTTGATTTCGTTGGCAATGCGCAGCGACACCTTTTCCAGAAACTCGTAGGGCAGCCGGGCCCAGCGCGCGGTCATGAAATCGATGGTCTGCACTGCGCGCAAGGCAATGACATACTCGTAACGGCGCTGATCCCCGGTCACCCCTACCGACTTTACCGGCAAAAATACAGCGAAAGCCTGGCTGACCTCGTCATACAGGCCATCACGCTGCAGTTCCTCGATGAAAATGTGATCTGCCCGGGCCAGCAGATCAAGGTATTCCGGCTTGACCTCGCCCAATACGCGCACCCCCAATCCCGGACCCGGGAACGGATGGCGGTAAACCATCTCGCGCGGCAGACCCAACTCGATACCGATGCGACGCACCTCGTCCTTGAACAATTCACGCAAAGGCTCAATCAACGCCAGCTTCATAACCTCGGGCAAGCCGCCCACGTTGTGGTGTGACTTGATCACATGCGCCTTGCCGTTCTTGCTGCCGGCCGACTCGATCACATCCGGGTAGATGGTGCCCTGCGCCAACCACTTCGCATTGCCGAAAACGCCGGCCTGGTGTTCGAATACTTCAATGAAGGATTTACCAATGATCTTGCGCTTGACTTCAGGGTCGGTCACTCCCTCGAGTCCGGCGAGGAAGCGGGTTCGGGCATCGACTTTGATCACCCGCAGCCCCATGTGGCGCTCGAAGGTCGCCATCACCTGCTCCGGTTCGCGATAGCGCAGCATGCCGGTGTCGACGAAGATACAGGTGAGTTGATCGCCTATGGCGCGGTGCAGCAGTGCGGCCACCACGCTGGAATCCACCCCCCCGGACAAGCCCAGAATGACTTCGTCGGCCCCCACCTGATTGCGCACCCGCCGCACCGCATCTTCAATGATGTTTTCCGCCGTCCAGTGCCCGTCGCAAGCACAAATTTCACGGACAAAACGCTGCAGGATGCGCTGGCCCTGGGCTGTGTGCGTCACCTCAGGGTGGAATTGCACACCATAGTAACCGCGCCCGTCATCGGCAATGGCGGCCACCGGCGCGGACTCGGTACTGGCTACCAATTCGAAGCCGGCCGGCAACTCCACGACTTTGTCGCCGTGGCTCATCCATACATCCAGTTGGGACTGTCCGCTATCATTTACATGGTCTTCAATGCCTTGCAGCAATTGCGACGGCTGCACCACATCAACCCGGGCGTATCCAAACTCCTTTAACTCGGAAGGTTCGACGCGGCCGCCGAGTTGCATCGCCATGGTATGCAAGCCGTAACAGATGCCCAGCAAGGGGATATTGAGCTGGTACACGGCTTCAGGGGCCAAAGGACCATTTTCGGCGTGCACGGATTCCGGCCCGCCCGACAGGATAATACCGCGCGCGGAGAATTCGCGGATCGCAGCGGGGGCAGAATCCCACGGCCAGATTTCGCAATAAACGCCGATCTCACGCACGCGCCGGGCGATTAGCTGCGTGTATTGCGAGCCAAAATCGAGAATCAGGATGCGGTGCTGATGGATGTCGCGCGTCATGGTATCCGTGGTCTCATTGGCCTGTTTCAACCACAGCAACTAGGGCCTGTTAACACTATTTGAATGGTCGCTGTTGAGCCTGAAAAAGCACCAATCAAGGCACGAGGAGCGCAGTTTGGCCAGAATAAATGAATATGGGCCAAATAAGCGACGAGTAACGCCGAGTGGTGCTTTTTCAGGCTCAACCCCAAAACCAATGGTGGGGGCCGGGGCCATTTTTCCGTCTGGCCGCGTTGTCAGTCGATTATATAGTGTCACTATACCGCTCTCCTTCCGCCTTGCCAGCCAAAAAAATGACCGCCGGCAGCGATGATTCAAATAGTGTTAACAGGCCCCAAGCGGTTCAGGACAGTTTATAGTTCGGCGCTTCTTTGGTGATTTGCACGTCGTGGGCATGGCTCTCGCGAATACCTGCGTTGGTGATGCGCACGAACGTTTGCGTCGGTACGAAATTTCTCGATGGTGGCACAACCCATATATCCCATTGAAGATCGCAAACCGCCCAGCAACTGGTGCACAACGCTGAACAGCGATCCCTTGTAGGGCACCCTGCCTTCGATGCCTTCCGGCACCAGCTTTTCTGCTGCGATGTCTTGTTGAAAATAGCGATCCCTGGAGCCTTCCTGCATGGCGCCAAGAGATCCCATGCCACGGTAAGACTTGTAAGACCGGCCCTGGTAGAGCTCGACATCACCCGGCGCCTCCTCGGTGCCGGCAAACAGACCGCCGATCATGACCGACCAGGCGCCGGCCGCAATGGCCTTGGCAAAATCACCGGAAAACCGGATGCCGCCGTCAGCAATCAGCGGAACGCCCTTGCCTTTCAGTGCGGCCGCCACATTGGCTACCGCGGTTATTTGCGGCACACCGACCCCGGCCACGACCCGCGTGGTGCAGATCGAACCGGGACCCTGTCCGACCTTGACGCCGTCGGCACCTGCCTTGACCAGGGCGAGTGCGCCTTCGGCGGTGGTCACATTACCGCCAATGACCTGGACATCAGGAAACTTGCGCTTTACCCACTGGACCCGGTCGAGCACGCCTTTGGTGTGGCCGTGCGCGGTGTCGATGACAACCACGTCCACGCCCGCTTCCACCAATGCGGTAATGCGCTCTACGGTGTCGCCGTCTACACCCACCGCGGCGGCCACCAGCAGGCGTTCCTGTGAATCCTTGGCGGCATTGGGAAAATCGGTGGATTTCTGAATGTCCTTGACGGTAATCAGACCGCGTAATTCGAAATCGCGGTTCACTACCAGAATCTTCTCGATGCGGTGCTTGTGCAGCAATTCCAGCACTTCGTCCTGGCTGGCATCTTCCTGCACGGTAATGAGCCGGTCTTTACGCGTCATGATATTGCGTACCGGGTCATCCAGCTTTTTTTCGAAGCGCATGTCGCGAGCGGTGACAATGCCAACCAGTTCGTTGCCGTCGACCACGGGGACACCTGAAATATTATGGCGATGGGTGATCTCGATCACTTCCCGAATCGTGGTTTGCGGCGTAACGGTAATCGGGTCCTTGATCACACCGGCTTCATATTTCTTCACGATGCGGACCTGTTCTGCCTGCTGCAACAGGCTCATGTTTTTGTGCACCACACCGATACCACCCGCCTGGGCCATCGCAATCGCCAGCCTGGCCTCGGTGACGGTATCCATGGCAGCGGAGACCAACGGCGCGTTGATATCGATATCACGTGTCAGGCGGGTACGCAGATCCACATCGCGCGGCAAAATTTCCGAATATGCAGGCTGCAGCGAAACATCATCAAAAGTCAGGGCTTCACCGATCAGTTGCATGACGGCTGTTCTCCTCCCTCGCGGGCTATCTGGCTGCAGGATGCGCCAACGCCCGGATTGACCCGGGCGTCGGAATGAGTGCCGCTATTATACGCGAGGGGCTGCTAAATGGGAAAAACGGGATACCCTGGTCAGTCGCGGCAGATGGATCGATATGACAATCCGTGCTCAATGCGGTTTATCATCTGCACATGGATGAATTCGATCTTGAGCCAGGCGGTCACGTCTATAGCCCCAGCGAGTTGAATCAGGAAGTCAAACTTCATCTCGAGGCGGGTTTTCCGCGCATTTTGCTCGAAGCGGAAATTTCCAACCTGTCACGCCCGGCTTCCGGCCATCTGTATTTTTCCCTGAAGGACGAGTCGGCTCAAATACGCTGCGCGATGTTCCGTTCGGCGGCAATGCGTTGTGCGCTGCAACTGGAAAACGGGAAAAAAGTGCTGGCCCGGGGCCGTATTAGTCTTTATGAGCCGCGCGGCGACTACCAGTTCATCATCGACGGGCTGCGCGATGCGGGCGAAGGACGCTTGCAGCAGCTATTCGAACTACTGAAAAAGAAGCTGGAAGCTGAGGGGCTGTTCGCGACTGAACTGAAGAAACCATTACCACCCTACCCATTCCGCATCGGTATCATCACCTCGCCCAGCGGAGCTGCGATACGGGACATTTTGCAGGTGCTGGAACGCCGTTGGCCGGTAGCACATATCCGGCTCTACCCGGTGCCAGTGCAAGGCAGCGACGCACCCGGGAAAATCCGCGCGGCCCTGGCTGCGGCCAATCGGGAAAGCTGGGCAGAATTGCTCATTCTGGCGCGGGGAGGCGGCTCGCTGGAGGATCTGCAAGCCTTCAACGAGGAAGCCGTGGCCCGCAGTGTGGCCGCATCCACCATCCCCGTGATCTGTGCAGTTGGCCACGAAACCGATTTCAGCATTTGTGACTTCGTGGCGGACCTGCGTGCGCCTACACCATCGGCAGCGGCTGAACTGGCGACTCCCGATCAATCGCAACTCCGCGCCGCCTTGACACGTTATGGACGCATGCTGCAGGAGCGCATACAGCGACGCCTGCAGGACGGCATGCAAGGTCTGGATTACCTGGCGCATCGCCTGCGGCAACGCGACCCGGCCCTCAAGCTGCGCGAACAGGGCAAGCAGCTCGCACGCCTGCAAGATGCATTGGAGCGGGCCGCTCGAAGTCGCCTGCGGGAGTCCCGCCTGCAGATTGACGGCCTGTCCAATCGCCTGCATTTGCAGCACCCAGATAAAAAGCTGGAAGACTATCGTCAGCGGCTGCAGACCTGCCAGCGCAACTCCTTGCGCTTGCTTGAAGGGAAGCTGGAAGTCTGCCGTAATCGCCTTAGCACTCTGGGCCGAACACTACATGCGGTCAGTCCCCTTGCTACCATGGGTCGTGGTTATGCGGTGCTTTCCGCCCCGTCTACCGGCGCCCTCATCACGGCAGTAAGCCAGGTGGGCGGCGGCGACCAACTGAACGCCCAACTGGCGGATGGCCGGCTGTATTGCACCGTCGATTCCATCAGTCAGGAACCACTCGAACTCAGCCCTTCTGCAAACACTACAAAGCGATCATGAGCCTCGCTGACAGAAGCGCAAAGGATTGATACTTGCTGAAAGTGCCATATGAGGCGTGACAGGACACTGGCCGCACCGGTGAGCGCTGATTTTGTCATACGTCACAGCCGCTTTGTCACCCATGCCTCGCCAGTGGCAGACCAGCCGGCAACAAAGACTTTTTTCGATGCCGTTTCCGATCCGGCCGCAACGCATAACTGCTGGGCATGGAAGCTGGATCAGAGTAGCTACCGCTTCAGCGATGACGGCGAACCGGCGAGTAGCGCCGGCAAACCCATCCTTGCGGCAATCGAAAGCAAACAACTGGGTCACGTCATGGTCGTGGTCACCCGCTACTTTGGGGGTGTCAAGCTGGGTGTTGGCGGTTTGATCCGGGCTTATTCCGGCTGTGCGGCCAAATGCCTGGATCAGGGACGGATTATCGAAGTTCACCCGACTTGCCGATGCATCATAGAAGCGGGTTTCGAGTGGACCGGACAGGTACACGCGGTACTGGAAGCCTGCTCTGCGCGCAAAGAGAAAGAGCGCTACACCGCCACTGGTATCTGGATGCAGCTTGAAATACGCAATGACCAATTGCAGGAATTGCAAACCATGTTGTGCAATTCCACACGCGGTTCAGCGACGCTGACACGGCTGTAAACAATGCGTACTTATCAGTTCAAATATCGCGATTCTCGCTGATTGAGCCCATCTGCATCTGCACGCCAGGCAAGGAAGCGGCGTAGTCGGCACCCATCAAAAGCGATGGTGTATAAAATCCGCCTTCGACATCATGACCAAGCAGGTATTCAACAATGCCCAGGCTGGCTGTAACCGTTAATTCATAGCCATTGGGCGTGGTCATCGTCGCCGATACCTGCCGGCCATCCGAGCTGGAAACCTGCCCCCACAATTGACAGGCCGTATTCTTGCGACGATCGTCGTCTGGCCCTTTGGTGGATTGGACGATACGTCGCTTGAGAAAATTTTGCACTATGGAGGTACCCAGTACAGGTTGCAGCCAACGCATCCGGCGCACGCGTTTGACCATGGCGGGCGGAACCGCCATGTAGACTTCGATATTGCCGATTCCCGTGCTGACATATGCCGTATAGACATCTCCCCAGGGAATCGTCATGGCCATTCGGCTGCCATGGGCAAAGGGAATCTGCCTGGATTTATAGGCCAAAGGAACCCGCGTCATTTTCCCGTCTATGCGCACCGCACCACCCCGCGCAAGACCCTCGACGCTGGTCTTTGCCGTGCCCGGGCTGGGTCCACCACCGGCTTCGAATGCCAGCACCAGAGCGGTGGCCGCGGGTAAAGCCCGCATCAAACTGGCGGCGAGGCAATCCGAAGGTACGACATCAAAGCCGACTCCCGGGATGAGCACGACATCAGTGCGACGTGCCGGGTCCGATTGCTGGTGTGCAGCAGCGAATACAGATATTTCGCCCGTGATATCCAGGTAATGAACGCCGGCGGCCAGGCAGGCTGAAATCATCGGCTGACTGGTCATGGAAAAGGGGCCTGCACAGTGCAGCACCAGGCGACAATCGCGGATATTCTCAGCGACCGTCTCAGTTTCATCCAGCGCAAAGGCCCTGAACTCCAGCCCAAGCTGCGCCGCGAGTTCTTGCACGGCCGGTGCGTTGCGGCCTGCCAAAACCGGAGTCAAGCCTCGCCGCACAGCTTCGTGAGCCACCAGGCTTCCCGTATAGCCATTCGCTCCATAAATCAACCAGCGCTGATCACTCATGGGGGTTGTACCCGGAGTGTCCGGAAACTGTATGACTGCAAGACCCCCGCCAAAACCGTTTCCGCCACGGGACCCGGCGCGCCGGTGCCCGCCTGAACAGCAGTAGCCGGTGCTGGTTCAAAACAGGCTTCCCTGCTGGCGGGTATCCCCGAGTGCTTTGGGGTCCGCAGTCTCTTCTTTTGACGCAGAACGCTTCTTTTTTGTTCTTTCCGGCTCGCCTTGCCGCTTTGCCGGCTGCGGCGATTCCGGCTCGGGAGTCATCGTAACGCGGTCTTGCGGCGGTGCAGTTGCCGTGCTGTCCGTCTTGGCGTGCTTGTCAGTTGTGGCTTTACCGCCGCGCTTTTCGGTTGCTGTAAACAGTTGCAACAGGCGGCCGACGGTGCATTTGGCTTCCAGGGCGTGCCGCAAGGTCTTGCGGGCATTGATGTCGTAACGATTGCAACGGCCATGTTTGCTAATGGCGACGAATCCCGCTTGCTGCAACTCGCGCACAATTTTCTGCACGGCGCGCTCCGTTATTCCCACATCGTCGGCGACACTCCGCAAACGTACTTCGTTGTCGCGCGCCAGGCAAACCAGCACGTGGCCGTGGTTGCTGAACAATGTCCAATCGCTCATGATAGCCTCACTTCGTCACTGCTGAATATTGAGCATCTCTATTTTGTATGAATGATAATTCGTGTTTAGGAATTCTGCAATAAACTTTTTAACCGGCCATCAGCAATCTGGGCAGGGAAGATGATCCGCGCCGCTTCGCAAAAAGCCATTGAAACCCTCCGTCAATTTCTCCAGATCGAATCCGCTGGGGGATTGTTGTTGATCGCAGCCACCGTTTGCGCGCTCATTCTGGCCAATATTCCGGCGACGCTCGCCCACTATGACGCCATCCTGGAATTGCGCCTGGCGGTGACTCTCGGTGGTCTGGGCATCGACAAACCCCTGCTGTTGTGGATCAACGATGCGCTGATGGCATTCTTTTTCATGCTGGTGGGTCTGGAACTGAAGCGTGAGGTGATCGAGGGGCAGTTATCACGGCCCGATCAGATCCTGTTGCCGGGCTTGGCGGCCGTGGGTGGCGTAATGGTGCCGGCAGCCATCTACTGGGTCCTTAACAGCGGATCGGAATCCCAACAAAACGGTTGGGCCATTCCAACGGCCACCGATATCGCTTTTGCTTTGGCGATACTGGGCCTGATGGGTTCGCGGGTTCCGGTCGCCCTGAAAATCTTTCTGACCACCATAGCCATCGTCGACGACATCGCAGCGGTCCTGCTGATCGCGATGTTCTATACCAGTGACCTCAGCCCCACTGCGCTGATGCTGGCGGGCCTTGGCATCATCGCACTGTTCATGCTGAACAGATTCAATGTCACGCGACTGGCGCCCTACATGCTGGTTGGGCTGTTCATCTGGGTTTGCGTCCTCAAGTCAGGCGTGCATGCCACCCTGGCCGGCATAGTAATCGCCTTTTTCGTCCCGTTGCGCGCAGATCAGGACCATTCGCCGGCGAGGCATCTCGAACACATACTGCACCCTTGGGTCGCATTTGCCATCCTGCCCATTTTTGCCTTTGCCAATGCCGGAGTTTCCTTTATCGGTCTTGGCCCGGAGCAACTGACCGGAGGTGTATCGGCAGGCATCGTGCTGGGCCTGTTCGCCGGCAAGCAGATCGGCGTACTGGGTATGGTTGCGCTGGCGCGGATGCTGAAGCTTGCCGACTTGCCGGCCGGCACGACCTGGGGGCAGATTTATGGGGCTGCCGTCCTTTGTGGCGTGGGTTTCACGATGAGTTTGTTCATTGGCACTCTCGCCTTCGAGCATGGAAATTTCAACCTGCTTCCGGGAGTCAAAGTGGGGGTCATTGGCGGGTCGGTTTTATCCGCGATGTGGGGTCTGACGGTATTGCATTTCGCGTTACCAAGGGCCCAAGGCAGTGGCGGCAAGGGCTAGATCGCGGCGGCGAGCTCGGAGCCCTGTTTGATGGCCCGTTTGGCATCGAGTTCTGCTGCCTGTTCCGCGCCACCGATCACATGTACCGTCTTGCCGGCATCCTGTAGCGGGCCCAACAGTTCCCGGCGGCATTCCTGGCCGGCGCAAATCACCACGTTATCCACTGGCAGTACCTGGCCTTCACCGCCGATTTCGATATGTAAACCGGCATCATCGATGCGCCGGTAGCGCACCCCGGGGATCATCTTGACGCCGCGAGCCCTCAAGCCGAGCCGGTGCGCCCAGCCGGTTGTTTTGCCCAGATCCCGCCCCGGCTTGCTGGGCTTGCGCTGCAGCAGCCAGATTTCCCGGGGTGAGGGTTCCGGTTGCGCCTGTATGCCTTTGACCCCGCCGCGTGCCCGCAGGCTCATATCGATACCCCAGTGCCGCGCAAACCCTTCGGGTGTGGGCGCCTGGGGATCATTGGCATCAGGCCCGGCGGCCATGGCATGGCTCAAGTATTCGGCAACGTCAAAGCCGATGCCCCCGGCTCCGATCAACGCGACCCGTTTGCCGGCAAGGGCCGTCCCGCTCAATACGTCGACATAGCTCAACACCCTGGGGTGTCCAATGCCGTCGATTTGAGGAATACGCGGCCGGACCCCGGTGGCAAGAACGACTTCATCGTATACCAGCCAACGCATCGGCGGTGACCGTCTGATTCAGCCGCAAGTCCACTCCTCCCAACTCCAATTGACGCCGGTAGTAACGCAAGGTCTCATGGAACTCCTCTTTGCCCGGAATGCGTTTGGCCATATTGAACTGGCCCCCGATCGACGCAGCTGCCTCGAACAGCGTAACCCTGTGACCCCGGCCCGCCGCCGCACAGGAAAAAGCCAGGCCGGCCGGGCCGGCACCGACCACTGCGATGGCCTTGACCACTGCGGCAGGCGTGAAATTCAGCACGGTCTCGTGGCAGGCGCGTGGATTTACCAGGCAACTGGCCAGCTTGCGGGAAAACGTATGGTCCAGGCAGGCCTGATTGCAGGCGATGCAGACATTGATTTCATCCGCCCTCCCTTCCCTTGCCTTGCGGACAAACTCCGGATCCGCCAGCAAAGGCCGTGCCATGGAAACCATATCCGCATCTCCGCGAGCCAGTATGCTTTCGGCGACCTGAGGCGTGTTGATCCGGTTGGTGGTCACCAGCGGTATGTCAACTTCACCTTTCAGCTTGCGCGTCACCCAGGTAAAAGCCGCGCGCGGCACCATGGTTGCGATCGTCGGGATACGGGCTTCATGCCAGCCAATCCCGGTATTGATGATGCTTGCTCCGGCTGTCTCGATGGCCTTTGCCTGGGCCACGATTTCCGGCCAGTCATTGCCGTCCGGCAGAAGATCCAACATGGAAAGCCGGTAAATAATGATGAAGTCCCGGCCCAGGGCTTGCCGAATCCTTTGGACGATTTCGACCGCGATGCGATAGCGGCCTGCGGCCGCACCTCCCCATTGGTCCTGACGGTGGTTGACCCTGGGCGTGGTAAATTCATTGATCAGGTACCCTTCCGAGCCCATCACTTCCACGCCGTCGTAACCGCCATCGCGTGCCATACGTGCCGCGCGTACGAATCCCCGAATCTGCCGCTCGACGCCGCTTGCCGACAGAGCTCTGGGCTTGAACGGCGAAATAGGCGACTGGATCGCGCTTGGAGCAACAATCAATGGGTGGTAACCATAACGGCCCGCATGCAGTATCTGCAGGCAAATACGCCCTTCGGCCGCATGCACGGCCTGTGTGATCTGCCGGTGCTGGCGCGGCTGCCATGGAAAGACCATGCTCGAGGCAAACGGGGCAAGCCAGCCACGAAGGGTGGGCGCAAATCCTCCGGTAACCATCAGACCGACCCCGCCGCCAGCACGCTCGGCAAAATACGCCGCCAGGCGCGGAAAATCCCTGACCCGGTCTTCGAGACCGGTATGCATCGAACCCATCAGCACGCGATTCTTCAGAGTCAGAAAGCCCAAGTCCAGCGGCGCCAACAGATGGGGAAAATCATTCACCATCGAATACGTGCCACCAGTGCTTGTATCAGTTGGCGCACGCGCTGCATCGGCTCGCGCAGGGTTGCCGCGAAGTCGTCTTCGGATAGCGCTTCACCGCTGATACCGGCGCCAAAGTTGGACACGACCGCAACACCGGCATAATCAAGACCCAGTTCTCGCGCCAGACTGGCCTCAGGCAGGGACGTCATGCCCGCCATGTGACACCCGTCGCGACGCGCGCGCTCAATTTCCGCTGCGGTTTCCAGACGCGGCCCCTGAAACACACCGATGCAGCCACCATCGATCATCCGGATATCCGCTTCACGGGCCGAGGCCAGAAGTTCTTGGCGTAAGGGTCCTTTGTAGGGCCAGGTGAAATCCACATGCACGAGGTCAGCGTCGGCGGAATCGCTATAGGTGTGTTCCCTTCCCCATGTGTAATCGATCAGTTGATCCGGTGCGGCCAGGGTGCCCGGCGCATAGTCTTCGGCGATGCCACCCACGGCGCAAACGGCCAGTACCCGGCGTGCCCCGGCTTCCCGCAGAGCCCACATATTGGCCCGGTAGTTGACGCAATGCGGTGGATAGCGGTGTGGGCTGCCGTGGCGGGGCAGAAACAAAAGCCGGACGGGCCGGGTGGCAATGACCTGGATCGCCGCCGACGGAGGCCCAAAAGGTGTGTCGATGGCCAAGGTTGCACTGTGCTCGCTGAGTTCCGTCAGGCCGGTTCCGCCGATCAGCGCCAGGGCCGGTTCGGCGGAACTCATGACTCCGTCTCCAGAGCCCGTATTTCATCGAGGTGCCGCCAGTGTTCGTGGACATCCATGCCGCATCCAAATACATACTTGTCCGGCACCTCCAGGCCGATGAATCGCGGCAGTTCCCCGGCGGTTTCGCGGCCGTGCAGTTTGCGCACCAGGACGGCACTGTTCACGGAACGGACGCCGCGGGACAGGCAATAGCGTTCGATCAGTTCCAGCGTCAGGCCAACGTCATAAATATCGTCAACGATCAAAACATCATGCCCCTGCAAGTTCAGACGCGGGGGTACGCGAAAATCCAGTTCTCCGCCCTGAGTCTGACCGGCGTAGCGCGTGGCATGGATGAAATCCATACGCAACGGCATTTTCAGCCGTGGGGCCAACCAGGCTGCCGGGATGATCGCTCCGGTCATCACCGCCAGCAAAATGATGGATTGATCGCCATAGAACGCATTGATTTCCTTGGCGAGGCGGGCAACGGCAGCTTCAACTGCTGCATGATTCGCCACCACCGAGGACTGCTCCAGTATCGCTCGCGGGTCCAGCGCTTCTTGTTCAGGCATTCCTCATGCTCCAGGGTGATTTCGGGATTTGCCCAGGTGAACGAGGCTGTCCTGCCAATGACGCCATTCACCTACTCCTTGCGACTTTGCCGCCGTCAGTTCCGCATAGCTTAGCCGCGCAGTTCCGTACAAAGCGGAAATTGGCCGGCTCGCATCCGCACCCGGGGGCTCGGCCTGGCGCAGCAATTCTTCCACATCTTCAGGCCCGCATACCAGCACCAGATCACAGCCGGCCTGCAGGCACCTGCGCGTTCGGCCAGACAAATTACCAGCGACATGCGCGGCGTGCATACCGAGGTCATCGGACAGTATGACTCCGCTGTACCCCTGCTTGCCGCGCAGATAGCCGAGCAGCCAAATTCGCGAGTAGCCGGCCGGCACGTCATCCACGCCCGGATAAGTCACATGTGCAATCATCAGGGCATCGAGGTCTTGCGCCAGTTGCGTAAAAGGAACGAGGTCCTCGGCCTCCAACTCCGGCAATGTGCGCTGATCGATGACTTCGTCGGTGTGCGAATCAGCGCGAACGGAACCATGTCCGGGATAGTGCTTACCGGTTGTTTTCATGCCGGCATCATGCATCCCCGCCAGGTAGGCCTTTCCCAGGTGCACTACGATCTCCGCCGAAGACGACAGCGAGCGATCGCCGATGACAGAACTGCCCCGGTCGAGATCCAGCACCGGCGCGAAACTCAAATCGATGCCACAGGCAAGAATTTCAGCCGCCATTACGCGCGCGTGGCGATAGGCCATGTCCATGGCCCGGTCTGGATCGCGCCGATAGAGTGCGCCAAGCAGCCCGAGCGGCGGCAGTGCGGTGAAGCCCTCGCGCAAGCGCTGCACCCTGCCCCCTTCCTGGTCAATGCAAACCAACAGACGCGGCTGGCGGAGTTCTCTTATTTCTTCAACTAATTCCGTTATTTGCAATCGATTTATAAAGTTTCTTGTGAACAAAACCACACCTCCGACCGCCGGGTGCAGCAGTTGCTCTCGTGAGTGCTGGTCAAGTGCGGTGCCCTTCAGTCCAATCAAGACCGGGCCCAGTGTGGTGCGATGTGTCATGTGCTGCGCTCGAACAGGGCAATGGATTCTACGTGCCCGGTGTGTGGAAACATGTCCATAACACCGGCGGCAGCCAGTGTGAAACCATGGTCATGGACCAGCATGCCCGCATCGCGCGCCAGACTGGCGGGGTGGCAGGAAATGTAAACAAGGCAACTGGCGCCAATGGCAGCCAGATGTGGCAGCATTTCCATTGCGCCGGAACGCGGCGGGTCTATCAGTATCTTGTTATGGCTCTGCCGCAGCCAGGCCATTCCTTCCAGCCCGGACGTCAGGTCGGCCACGTGAAACGTCACATTTTCAATGTCGTTGCGAATTGCATTGTGCCGGGCTTTTTCCACCAGACCAGCGTCACCTTCTACCCCCGTCACACTCCCTGCCCGCCGTGCCAATGGCAGGGTAAAATTTCCCAGCCCGCAAAACAGGTCCAGGACCCGGTCGCCGGGTCCGGGCTGCAAGAGCTGCACGGCATGGCGCACCATGGACCGGTTCAATTCTGCATTGACCTGGATAAAGTCGGAGGGCCCGAATTCCAGATTGAGACCGAATTCCGGAAGGGAAAATTCGAGATGAACCTGCGCGGGTTCCAGCGGCCGGATGGTGTCCGGGCCACCGGACTGCAACAAGATCGCGACGGCGTGTTCGCGGGCGAAAGAAGCGAGTGAGTGCCTGTCCCGCTGACTCAAGGGATCAAGATGGCGGAACACCAGGGCACATTGCGTATCCCCGCAGGCCACTTCAACCTGCGCAATGCGTTCACGCGCATCGAGCGAGTCGATCAGGCTGGTCAGTTGCGGCAACAACCCGGCCACCCTTTGATCAAGAATATGACATTCATTCATTTCGGCCACAAAGCGGCCCTTGCGTTCTCGAAACCCGATCAACAAGCGTTCTTTCTTGATCACATAACGGACCGAGAGGCGCGCTTTGCGGCGATAGTGCCAGACCGGGCCGGTTACGGGTTCCAGGATACGCCCTGGTGTCACGTTACCAATGCGTTCCAGGTTTTGCAGCATGCTCTCCTGCTTGGCCAGCACCTGTGCGGCCGGATCCAGGTGCTGCAGTGCGCAGCCGCCGCAGAGACCAAAATGCGGGCAGCGGGGGTCGACCCGGTTCGGTGACGGGACGAGCACTTCAAGTGCTTCCGCTTCGTCATAGCGGCGCAGGTTTGCGGTCCGCCTGGCACGAACTTTTTCACCGGGTAAAGCGCCGTGAACGAACAGCTTCTTGCCGTCTGCCTGAGCCACGCCGCGCCCATCATGGCTCAGACCGGTGATCGTTAGCTCAACAGGTTCAGTAGGAAAATTGCGATTTCTGCGCCTGCTCACCGATAAAAACCCCGTACTGAAAAGACAACCGGGCCCTGACGGGCCCGGTTTTCAATAACGTCAAGTAATGCTATTTTTGCAGCCAGGCGCCGCCGGCATCCTGATAGTACCAGCCTTTGTGTGCATTGCTGACCCATTGACGGGCGAACGTTTGCTGAATTTCGTCCTCCCATTCGGGATGGCCGTTGGCGACCGCGATCTCACGATACACGGCAGCACGATCACGATTTTCTTCGGCGACGATACTTTCGAGATTGCGGCGATCACTCAAAGGTACGGCCGAGCGGTCACGTATCGTGATCAGGCCGTCATTGCTGAATCCAATTGCCCCGGCATCGAAAAATCCGTTCAGGCTTTCACGCTGGCGTTGCGCCATGCGCGCCTTGATCGCGTTGATTTGCGGCGTGTTGATGTCGATGGACGCCTGTTGCGCCTGCGCGCTGGGCACGAAAAAATCCACGACGCCATTGGCCGCCAGCAGCAACGCTTTTCCGCCCAAATCCAGCGGCTGAAACAGGGAACCGTCCTTCTGTGGCTCACCCAGCACATCGCCGACGAATTTCTCCGCCGCCTTATCCGCCGCGGCAGCCGGGAAGTAGACATTGATGGTCACGCAGGCGGCTACAGCCAGGACCATGCCCATGAACAAGCCAACTTTTAACGTCTTCATCACAAAACCCTCACTTTTACCAACGCCCCGGACAGGGTGCAGTCATGATATCAGACCACGAGTGGTTTGAATGGTGCGATTGGTGCCCGCGCTACTTGTCACCGACTCTGATCGACTCTCCCTGCGACGCGGCAGCGAGACCGGCTACCAGCGTGGGCCAGTCCATTTGCCGGTTGAACGCCCGAATCATGATTTTGGGTACGCCTGCTCCCTCCATGATCAATACACTGCCCGGATCATTATCCAGGCCCCTGACTTCACAGGTGTAATTCAGCAAATGGCAGCCAAGACCAAGACGCTTGTAGGAGAAGTTGTTGAACAATTTGAGCAATGGCCCCGACAGCGCCGTGGTTGCGCTGCCGCCGCCAATGGTGGTCAGGTGATTGACCGCCTGGCGTGAAATCTTGTGGGAACCCGCTTCCTGTTCCGGGGTGCCGACCCAGGCATCGAATGCAACCGGCTTCCAGTCCAGCATGCGCAGGTCGTGGACGAAACCGCTCATACGTCCGGAAATGCTGCCAAAGGAGAACGTCCGGGTTAACTGTTGCAGATCAAGATTGTTTGCCTCCAGGTCGGCCGCCAGGCTGGGCAGGACACCAAAAGGCCGCTCGACACGCAAACCGGAAAGCAGTATCTGTCCGTCAAAGACGTTGAATTCGATTTGGCCTTCAACGGCAAGTACGCCGTCTTTCAGTGTCACACCGGGTATCTTGCCGCTGATCGTCCCGCCAAAAGCTGGCCAGGCCAAGGCTTTGGTAAGCTGCTCCATGTCCATATTGTCCAGCGTGGCGTACAGCCGAATCTCGGGCTCGGAAGCTGCGGCAGCATCGCCGCCCGGCAGTTTCACATGCAGTTCATCGATGGCCAGGCGTCCGCCCAGCACGTCCAGCCGTAGCGGACTTGCGAGGGAGAACTGCCCGGGATCGGCTTTTACCGCAGCCTCGCCCGCACCCAGGTTGATACGCTGCAACAATAGACCGCGCCAGGAAAAACGCGATTGGACGCCCTGATCGCCGGGCAGAATGTGCGCGGCCAGCCCGGTCACCGCGAATCGACCGCGCTTGTTATCGACAATACTTACGTCCTGCACATCCAATACTCCGGAAGCAGGCTCGCCAGGCAGGCTCTCACCGCGCCACAACAGATCGCCCGTTACGGTCAATCCGTCCAGCGTCCAGGCAGCCGCCATGGATTCCATATATCGTTGATATGCTTCGGGAAAGTGCATTTCGAAATGGCCTACCCGGTAGCTCAGGGAAGCCAGTGGATCGTTAAGATCGAAATCCGCATCAGCCTTTATATCCAGAGCACGTCCATCACCGATGTGCAATTGGCTCAGGCTCAACAGGTTGCCACGTTTGCTCAGCCGGGCGCCCCATTGAAGACCCCGGTCGGCGAAGGAGGCATAGAAATTGTCGATCAGCAGTGCGCCAGAGTCGATGCTCCCGCGCACCTGAGTCCGCAGCGGCTCGTCGAGCTGAACCGTGCCGGCTGCGTGAATGGCCAGATCCTCACCTGCAAACCGGCCTTCAGGGGAATCAAATGCCAAGGCGTTGGCAGCCATGTCATATTCAATCGAGGCGGTACCGGAGACTGGCCAGTTCAACTCGAGCCGGCCACTGGATTTGCCCGCGTGAACCCATTGCAATTGCTCGGGAACCAGCGGGATTGCCGGCATGTTTCCAATGGCTTGCGCCTTCCAGCTAAGCGTTCCCTTGACCTGTTCGGCAGCCACATTCGCCGTCACACGAGAATGCAAATCACCGCTGACCAAACTTGATTGCAGCACCCACGCATCCTTGGTGTGGGTAATATCGTCCATCCGGCCACTGAACGGCAATTGCCAGCTATTCGCTGTATCAGACACAAGCGAATTCCATGCGCCCTCGTCACAAACCCTCTCGGAATCGAAATTCAAATGTTCACAAGCAAATTTCAAGTCGCGCAATTGCAGCCCGACGTCCGCGGAAGTGACCACACTTTCAATCTGCAGCAACGCGCTGCCGCCGTCCAGTTCTGCGCTAATGCCGGTTGCGGTGTAAGCCTGATACCGGACGCTGGCTGCGGATACCCTGATCTCAAATGCCTCAACCCACGATGGAAAGCAACCGCCGATGAAAATGAACACCAAAGAACGGCTCAGCCATTTGTCGCGGAATGACGGGTGGTGCCGGCGTTTACTCATGGCGAATAAGCGAACCGGGCGAAGATTGTTGAATGCATCGAATCAATGGACTGTTGTCACGCTTCTTGCAATGCTGGCGATAGGCACTATTCTGACAGAAGAGACAGCGGTCGGTTCGAATTGACCCGGTGGCGGGAAACCAGGGGGCGCCATGAAGTCGGAGTCCGGCAAGTCCATACCTGCGGCGCTGGTGGTCGATGACGACCCGGTTTGCCGTATCTTTTGTGTGCATGCGCTGGTTGCGGCTGGCTACCAGGCCTTTACCGCCAGCGATGGCCGCAACGCCATCCAGATCGCGTTGCGCGAACGGCCACGTGTGATCCTGACCGATATGCACCTGCCCGACATGTCCGGGGCAGAAGCGATGACCCGCATACTCGAATTGTGGGCCGGTGCGAAAACCGACTCCCGGTTCATCGGCATGAGCGCGGACGATTCGACCCCGATGCGCTCTGCCATGCGCGTCGCAGGATGTGCCCTCACGTTGGTCAAACCACTTCAAATCGAAGCGCTGCTCGCCTCAATCCGGCAGGTGGAAGGTCAGCTGCCAGAGCGTTCCAAACCCGACGGAAAGTCTCAGTGCACACCCGGTTCGATGCACACGCTACGCCCCAAATTGGAATCCAGGATTCAATTGCAGAGCGTTTTTTGCGCCGAGTTGAAGCAACAACTGGCTGATCTTGACGAGGTAATTGCGTCTCTGGAGTGGACACGGGCGGCCGAAATCCTGCACCGTCTGTGCGGCGCCGCCGCGCTGGCAGGCTATACCAATTTTGCCGCCTGCGGCCGTGGCCTGATGCGCCAGTTGCACTGCTCGCGGGACTCTTCGCGCCTGGCAGAATCCTATCTGGACTTTATTGGACGGGCGACGGATCTGCTACAGGCTCAGCCCGCCGATGCGGGGTCAGGGGTGGGCTTCCAGGAGTAATTGCAGGCATTTTTCAGGAGTCTTTCGACAGGCCGGCGGCGTGATAATTGCGAGACAGGATAAAGGACCCTGCGCATCTAAATTCCTCAGGCAATTACACTGAATAAAAAGCCAAAATCCATTGATATTTCAAAATGTTGGATAATCTGGACCCATCCTCTCATTTAACATACCTGGCGGCCGTTGAGTATATAATAAGCCGTTCAAATAGATTCACTATCAGTCATTCAAATATCTGGCACAGATTGGAGAAAAACATGATTCAGAGAAATCGTACTTCACGAGCGGCGTCTGCCGTGATGGGTGCGTTGGTTTTGCCGCTCATTGGCAGCCTGACATTCGATACCGCACAGGCTCAGGAGACGGGCCCGCGGATGATCGAGGAGATCATCGTCACCGCGACCAAACGCGGCGATACCAACGTTCAGGACATCGCAGGCACGGTCAATGCCCTGGGTGGCGACACACTGGCGGATCGGGGAATTACCAATTTCGAGGGCTTTGCCGGGCAAATTCCCGGCCTGCAATTTCAGGACCTCGGACCCGGCGACAAGGAATACATCATCCGCGGCATCAACGGCAACGGGCCGGCGGTGGTCGGTGCCTACTTCGATGAATATGTCATCACGGCCAACGACCAGCAGGACGGCGGCGGCAAAAATGCGCCCATCAAGCTGATCGACATGCAGCGGGTCGAGGTGCTGAACGGCCCCCAGGGTACCCTGTATGGGGCCAACTCTATGGCTGGAAACATAAAATTCATTCCGCGCAAACCAGACGCACAGGCGTTCGATGCCTTCGCAGACGGGGATTTTTCGACCACCCATGAAGGCGCCTTCAACTACACCGTCAGCGCCGCGGTAAACCTGCCGCTTGCCGAGGATACCTTGGCTCTGCGTCTGGTTGGATGGCGTACCGACGCCAATGGCTGGATCGATCAGCCACGACTGGAAAATGGCCCCGGCAGTTACACCGCTTATGCCAAAGACATCAATGACGAAGAAACCAATGGCGGGCGCGCGATGCTGCGTTGGACTCCCACTGACCGGTTCACGCTCGACCTTATGTACCTGAACCAGAAATTGCAGACCGGCGGATCGCCGCGCTTTACGCTCAAAGGAAGTCCTGCCTGGCCGGATCTGTCGCCGACGTTGCTGGCCGCGGTCATTGCCGCGCCTGACGCAGGCCCGCCGGTTCCGCTGCCGGGACTGCCCCCGCTGACACCCAGCGAAGATTTTATCAACGCGGATATCACGCATAGCCCGCGCGACGACAAAGTCGAATTATTCGGCGGCACCGCTGCCTATCATTCGGATTTCGGTACCGCAACACTGTCTGCGAGTCACTACAAGCACGAAATCGATTTTCGCTTTGACAGCACGCCCATATTGCTGTTCTTCGGCGTCCCCGCGCCGGCGGCGACCGTACAGCCACAAACCTATGAAACCGACATGGTGGAAGCCCGTTTCGCCTCGGAACTGGAAGGCCCCGTTAATTTTGTGACTGGCCTTTATTATCAAAAGGACAAGAACGACTTCGAGGTGCACGTACCATCGACAGATGGCAGCGGCAACGCCGCACCGTGGGATCCCAGTAACGCGAACGATTTCTTCGGCGGCGGAACGACCTTCTTTGGCCGCGCCCGTTCAGACGAAATCAAACAGAAAGCGGTATTTGGCGAAGTTACCTTCGATTTCATGGAACGCTGGCAATTGCTGGTCGGCGCACGCGCCTTCAAGGTCAATCAGAGCTCGATTCAGCAGACCCTCCATAATTTTGGCGGTGCTTCCGGGCCCGTCGCTGGTACCCAGATCGGGACCAACGCCAACGGTAATGCGATCGGGCTGATCAAAACCAATGACGACACCGTGCGGCCCAAAGTAAGCCTGTCCTATAATGCTACGGACGAGGTGATGTTCTATGCCCTGTACTCGGAGGGTTTCCGCGTCGGCGGCATCAATAATGCGAATCAACCATTTGCGCCCGGCATACCGGCCACGTTCAAATCAGACGAGCTGACCAATTGGGAATTCGGCATGAAATCCCGCTGGCTGGATAACAGCCTGCAGTTCAATGCGACCTTGTTCATGATCGACTGGAAGGATATTCAGGTTGAACCACGCGATCCGGTCGGAAACATTCCGTTCACGACCAACGGCGGCGCGGCGCAAGTCAATGGTGTGGAATGGGCGATTCAGTGGCTGGCCAGCGACAACCTGGAACTGGACTTCACCGGAACCTATTACATCGATCGCGAATTGACCGAGAATCAACCGATATTACCGGGTGCATCATCGTTCATTATTGCCGGCCTCGATGGCGACAAGATTCCCAATGTGCCGGAAGTGCAGCTTTATGGCGCCGCCAAGTACACGACGGAGATGATGGGGCGTTCGTTAAGTCTGATGGCCGATGTGACCTATCGCGGCAAGACCAATACGGAATTTCGCACCGACAGCCTGTTTAACCTGGCGATTGATTCCTACACGTTGTTCAACCTGTACGCTAATTTGGATATCAATGATCACTTCACGGTTGGTGCCTATGTCAAAAACGTAGGCGATGAACTGGCCATACAGGATGGTATCGCCACTTTTCAGGATCCCGCCTCGGTCGTGGCGGCGCGTCCGCGCACTGTCGGCGTGACGCTCGGCTGGAGGTATTGAGAAACGTCCGGTAACTCCATGCAAATGCCGGCAGGGTTATTGTTTTAACCCTGCCGGAGGATCCAGAAAAAATCCGCCGCAATGGCGGATTTTTTTTCGGCTTGGAGCATCCGATGGATGGCGTTCAGCTCGAATGTCGTTATCGCGCCGGAACCGCATTCCGAATGAGCGCTCGCATTTCCTTCACTGCCGCGTCCAGGCCGACGAAGATCGATCTGGCGATGATGGAATGCCCAATATTCAGTTCCTTCATGTGTGGCAGACACGCAACGGCGACGACATTTTCAAGATGCAGGCCATGGCCGGCATTGACCTGAAGGCCGAGCCCGTGCGCCTGCTCACATGCCAGGCGCAGACGTCCCAGTTCTTCCAACTGCTGGTCGCCCTGCGCATCCGCGTACGTGCCGGTGTGCAGTTCCACCACCGGGGCACCGGTCGAGTGCGCCGCTCTGACCTGCTCCGCGTCGGGATCGATGAACAGCGAAACCCGGATTCCTGCCGGCTCCAAACGCTGCACTGCCTGGGAAATCAGTGCCTGATGCGCGACGACATCCAGGCCTCCCTCGGTGGTGAGTTCCTCGCGCTTTTCCGGAACCAGGCATACGTCTGACGGCTTGTGCCGCAGCGCGATTTCAAGCATTTCGGGTGTTACCGCCATTTCCAGATTTACAGGTATCTTGCAACGATCGCACAAGGCCTGAACATCGGCGTCCTGAATATGGCGCCGGTCTTCGCGCAGGTGAATCGTGATGGAGTCCGCGCCAGCACGCTCGGCATACTCGGCGGCTTCGAGCACCGACGGATACGATGTTCCCCGCGCCTGCCGCACCGTGGCGACATGATCAATATTCACTCCCAGAAGTACTGCCATGATTCTCCATTCACTCCCGAATTGACTTCATTGGAACAGCGACTGTGACACCAGCGGTTTGTCCCCCAGGTGGTGGCGCAGAGCGCGTCGCATCAAGCCTTTCAGTTCCACCATGTGACACGCTTCAATACAGTTGGATTGTAAAGCCAACAGGGCTTCGCCGGAAATCAGTTTTGCCTGCGCCGAACGACTCTCAGTTGCCTGGGCTGCCTCGCGCCGCACCAGGCCGCGTTCAGGCAGATAGCTATACCATGCGGTTGCTACCACCGGAAAGCCCGTGTCGTACTCACATTCCAGCTGCATGCCAAAACCGAGCGCATCCAAAAGGTGCTTTTCAAAGACGCGCAAGACAGGCTCCGGCTGCAATTGCGAAGCCAGTTCGTTGAGCAGTTGCCGATAGGCCTCGAACAATTCGGGGTGAGCATCCGCCCGATGCAGAGAGCGGATCAACAGTTCATTGACGTACAGCCCACAGAACAGGGCCTGGCCCTGGGCCGGCGGGGGCGATGCGACCTGGTCGGCCGCCGTCAGCGTGCCCAGTTCACCGCGTTGAGTCCAGCTCAGCAGCAGCGGCCGAAACGGCTGCAACAGATTTTTCCAGCGTGAGCGAGACCCGCGCGCGCCTCGCGCCACCAAACCAACCCGCCCGTGATCCCGGGTAAATGCTTCCACCAACAAGCTGGTTTCAAGGTAGGGCCGGGCATGCAATACATAAGCCGGCTCCAGATTCACGCGCTGCATTTTTCAACCTCAATTTTACGCGGGCGTTACGACGCCCTTCAGGCGAAACGCCTCGGAACTTCCACTATTCATCGAAACCCAACTGCTGCAATGATTTTTCATCGTCGGACCAGTCCTCGCTGACCTTGACCCAGGTGCGAAGGAAAACTTTCTGTTCAAACAGCTTTTCCAGTTCGCTTCTGGCCCGCGTGCCGATTTGCTTCAGTGCCTGCCCTCCCTTGCCAATGACAATTTGCTTCTGACTGTCGCGCTCAACCCAGATCACCGCGCCAATCCGCAGCAGTTCAGGTTTCCGCTTGAATTCCTCAATTTGTACGGTCAATGCGTACGGGACTTCCTGGTGCAGTCGCAACATCAACTGCTCCCGAATCAGTTCCGCGGCAAGAAATCGTTCACTGCGATCGGTAAAATGATCCTCATCGTAAAATGGCCGGGAAAACGGTAGCCGCTGCATGATCAGCCCCTCCAGATCCGCCACGCCATCACCATTTTTCGCTGAAATCAACGCCACGTGTTCAAAGCGACTGGTATCCACTTCGCTTTTGAGAAATGTCAGCAAACGTGACTTGTCCGCAATCCTGTCGACCTTGTTTACAACCAGTATCACAGGAACCGCAATTTCCCTGATCACCTGCGCGGCGTATTCATCCTGTTTCGACCATCGGTCCGCCTCGATGAGGAACAACACGACATCCACATCCTGCAACGATGCCCGTGCAATCCGGTTCATGTAGCGATTGAGCGCCCGTTTGGCCGCAAGGTGGATGCCCGGTGTGTCGAGATAGACGATCTGGCCTGCGGTGGTGGTTTTGATACCGGCCACCCGCTGCCGGGTAGTTTGCGGCTTGGCCGTGACGATACTCAGCTTGTACCCCATGATCCGGTTCAAAAGCGTGGACTTGCCAACATTCGGACGGCCCACCAGGGCAACATAGCCACAACGATAATTCGAATCGCTTTCTGGTTTGGCCTGATCGACATTCATCCATTGGTCTCTGCTTTTTCTGAGATCCGCCGCAACAAATCATCTGCTGCTGCCTGTTCCGCCTTGCGCCGGCTATTGCCCGCTGCAATGACTTCTAAACCATCATCCGAAAGACTGCAACGCACATAGAAACTCTTGGCATGATCGGCCCCTTCCTGGCGCTTGAGTTCATATACCGGTAAAGGCCGACCCCTCGCCTGTAGCCACTCCTGCAACTTCGTTTTGGCGTCTTTCAGATTTTCCGCGGACGGCAGGTTCCTGATCAATGGATCGCAAAGGGCAACAATGACTGCATGGCTGGCATTGTAGCCGCCATCCACATAGATCGCGCCGAACAGAGCCTCCAGGGCGTCGGCCAGAATGGAAGAGCGGCGAAATCCGCCTGATTTCATTTCGCCTGTGCCAAGTTTCAAATGCCGCCCGAGATCGAGGCTCAGAGCTATTTCACTTAAGGTTTTGCCACGCACAATACGCGCGCGCATGCGGCTCAGGTCCCCTTCGGAAGCATCGGGAAACACCTCGAACAGGCGCGTGGACACGACCAGGTTGAGAATACTGTCGCCGAGGAACTCCAGCCGTTCATTGTTGGCGCGGCCAAGGCTTTTGTGGGTCATCGCCTGTTGCAGCAAGCCTGGATCATTGAAACGGTAGTCAATTCCAGGAACCGCGGCAATCACGCTATAGACTCAGCGTCACCGTCTTATCGAAATGAAGCATCAGGTCGATATTACCAATCCAGGTTTTTCTCACTTCATAGGCAACCCGCACCTGGACGACCATCGTTGCGAGTGACTCTGATGTTTCTGATCCTTGATATTGCCGCTCGCATAGCTGGCCCACAGGCTTCTTTGAATTCTGTCTCGAATCTTCGCGGGCAGCCAGATCGCCGACCTCCGGTTCATTCTGTAAGGTTTTCAGCGCGTTCAAAGCGCATTGTATTCAAGATACGACGGAATGATTTTCATGCCTGTGTAAGCAAAAAACAGACCCAACACCAGCACGAACAAGAAACCGATCAGCGTTAAGCCACGTTGTTTGTGAATGTTCATGATCCCTCACCTCTTCCCTGTATACGCGAGCGTTAAACGGGACTGACCGCCCATCTGCAGAAGCCCCTTTGCGTTTATACTATAACGCTAACCCCGATATTGCATTAGTTGGGATGTAAGATCGTTAGGTTCTTGATTGGCCGCAACTGCGCCGCCGATGCCCTGATTCTTCAATGAATGCCCGTGCCAATGCGGGAAAAGTCTCCACAGCCCTTGTTCAGGTCGAAGTTCATCCAAATGCCGACCGCGCGGCCCATCAGGTTTTCTTCGGGCACGAACCCCCACTCCCGGCTGTCATTACTGCGGTCACGGTTGTCCCCCATCACGAAATAATGGCCCTCGGGTACGACCCATTGGCCATCCCGGCCAGGTGTACCCTGATGCAACAAGATATCGTGTTTGACACCTCCAAGATCTTCCTGCAGAAGTTTGGCGTCTGGCCGGGGCGTCGAACACTTCACTTCCTTGCTGCTGTAGTAGCCCTGCTCGACCTTGTTTACGGGTTCGCCGTTGACATATAACTGCTTGAAGCGGTAACTGATGGTGTCTCCCGGCAGTCCCACCATACGCTTGATGAAATTGACGCTGGGATCGACGGGGTAACGAAACACGACGACATCCCCGCGGTGCGGTTCGCCCACGCGCATAAACCTGGTATTCAACACCGGCAGCTTCAATCCGTAGGCATACTTGTTGACCAGGATAAAATCGCCGATCAACAAGGTGGGAATCATCGAGCCCGATGGAATCTTGAACGGCTCAAACGCGAAAGAACGGAACAACAAGACGATGAGCAAAACAGGAAACAATGACTTCGAGTATTCGATGATTACCGGGTCACGCAGACGTTGCACTTCCTTTTGCACCGCCCGGTCCATCCGGCGACGCCTGAAAAAAAGACTGTCCAGCAGCCATACCAGGCCGGAAAACAGGGTTAGCACGACGAGTAGCAAAGAAAAATCGGGAATCATGGGGCTTTGTTACCTCTTGGTTTCCTGCTGTAAAATGGCAAGAAAGGCTTCTTGTGGAATTTCCACCCGGCCCACCTGCTTCATACGCTTCTTGCCTGCTTTTTGCTTTTCCAGCAACTTCCGCTTGCGTGTAACATCGCCGCCATAACACTTGGCGGTGACGTTTTTTCTCAATGCCTTGACGGTGGTGCGGGAAATTACCTGCGAGCCTATGGCCGATTGAATGGCGACATCGAACATTTGACGCGGTATCAATTCTTTCATTTTTACCGCCAGGTCCCTGCCGCGCCGTTGCGCCTGATCCCGATGCATGATCAGCGACAGGGCATCAACACGCTCGCCGTTGATCAGCACATCGACACGCACGAAGGGCCCGGCTTCAAAACGTTTGAAGTGGTAATCAAAAGAAGCATAACCCCGGCTGACCGATTTCAACTTGTCGAAGAAATCAAGCACCACTTCCGATAGCGGCAATTCATAGTGGATGGATACCTGCCCACCCAGGTATTGAATGGATTGTTGTGTGCCGCGTTTTTCTTCGCAAAGTCCAATAACAGACCCGACATAGGTTTGCGGAACCAAGATGTTGGCGTCGATAATCGGCTCACGAATTTCGGCAATGGTATTCACAGGCGGCAGATTGGCTGGATTTTCCAGCGTAAAAACGGTTTTGTCCAGCAATTCTATCTCGTAAATCACGGTAGGAGCCGTCGTGATCAGGTCGACATTGTATTCCCGCTCCAACCGCTCCTGAACGATGTCCATATGCAGCAGGCCAAGGAAGCCGCAGCGAAATCCAAAACCCAGGGCTTCAGAAGTTTCCGGTTCGAATTGCAGCGCTGCATCATTGAGTTGCAACCGGTCCAGCGCTTCGCGCAAGTCCGGGAAGTCATCGGCATCGGTCGGAAACAGGCCGGCAAATACGCGCGGTTTCACCTTTTTGAATCCAGGCAGGGCATTTTCCGCCCCCCCCCTGGCAAGGGTGATTGTATCTCCCACCGGTGCGCCATGTACCTCTTTGATACCGGCAACGAGGAACCCCACTTCACCAACGCCGATACGCTCACGTTGCTCCCGCTTGGGAGTAAAGACACCGACTTGCTCGACCTGGTGCTGATTACCGGAAGCCATGAGCTTGATTTTCTCACCTTTGCCTGTGGAGCCATCAATCACACGTACCAGTGAGACCACACCCAGATAATTATCGAACCAGGAGTCAATGATCAGTGCCTTGAACGGCGCGGTGGGATCGCCGGCGGGCGCGGGGATGCCCTGCACCAGAGCTTCGAGGACTTCTACCACACCTTCACCCGTTTTTGCGCTTACCATCAGGCAGTTGATCGCCTCGATGCCGATGATATCTTCAATCTCCTGCTTGACGCGCTCCGGTTCGGCCGAAGGCAGGTCGATCTTGTTCAGGATCGGAATAACGTGCAAGCCCAACTCCAGGGCGGTGTAGCAATTGGCAACGCTTTGGGCTTCCACACCCTGCGCGGCATCCACCACCAGCAGGGCGCCTTCGCACGCTGCAAGAGAACGTGAGACCTCGTAGGAAAAATCAACATGACCCGGCGTGTCGATAAAATTAAGCTTATAACGTTCGCCATCGTGCGCCGTGTAATTGAGCGTCACACTTTGCGCCTTGATAGTAATGCCCCGCTCCCGCTCCAGGTCCATGGAATCCAGTACCTGATTGGACATTTCACGCTCAGACAAACCACCACAAATCTGGATGAACCGGTCAGCCAGCGTCGACTTACCATGATCGACATGGGCAATGATTGAAAAATTGCGGATTTGAGACTGATTCATCGTTGGAGAAAGCTGACAGGAAAAGGCCATCCGCTCCTCGGGGAACGGATGGCCGCAAGAATCCGTGACGGATTATAACTTAATACCTTACTCTTTGTCCGAAGGTGTGTAAGCGATAAAGGTGCTGACCCCATCGCGCAAGATACGCAAGGCAACCGCTTTACCAGCAGGCAATTTCTCGACGATTTTTTCAAATTCATCGATATCATCCACAGTCTGGTTATTGATCATCAGGATCACGTCACCCTTTTGTAGGCCCGCATGGTAGGCTGCGTCGCCTTCGACTTTGGATATCACTACACCGCCCTTCGGGTTACCCAGCGCTTGCCGCATGTCGGGAGTCAGAGATTCTACCGCAAGCCCCAACGCATTACTTGGTTTTCCCTCATCGCTTACCGGAAGCAATTCTCCCTCCTTGTCCGTTTGCAGCGCATCGAGTGTGACCTCGAATGTGCGCTTTTTGCCGTCGCGGCTGACCAACACGTCGGCTTTCATTCCAGGCGGGTTGGCGCCGACCATCGGTGGCAAGTCACCCCAGGTTTCTATCGTCTGTCCGTCGAAGGCCAGGATGACATCACCCGGCTTGATTCCGGCGCGGTCCGCCGCGCCACCGGAAGTGACGTCATTCACCAGAGCTCCCGCCGACCGGTCGAGGTTCATTGCTTCGGCCAGCTCACGGGTGACCGGCCCAACGACGACACCCATCAAACCGCGTGAAACTTTGCCGTGCTCACGCAATTGCTTGACGGTGTTTTCGGCAATCTCGATGGGGATCGAAAAAGACAATCCAATATAGCCGCCGTTGGAGCTGAGTATCCACGAATTAATACCCACCACTTCACCATCGAGATTGAGCAAAGGCCCACCGGAATTACCACGATTAATGGCAACATCGGTCTGTATGAAAGGTACGTATTGCTGTGCGCCGCTGCTGCGGCCCTTTGCACTGACAATACCTGCGGTAATGGTTTGCTCGAAGTTGAATGGCGAACCGATGGCTGCCACCCATTCGCCGGCTTTCAGATCGGCCGAGCTGCCCATTTTCAAGGTCGGAAGATTGTCCGCGTCGATCTTGAGCAAGGCAATGTCACTGGTTGGATCGGAGCCAATCAGCTTGGCTTCAAACTCTCTCTTGTCCGCCAGGCGGACAATGATCTGGTCGGCGCCATCAATCACATGATGATTGGTGATGATGTACCCATTTTTTTCAAAAATGAAACCCGAACCTGCGCCCTGCCGGTCCGGTTGACCACGATTGGGATTGCCGGGAACATCGAAAAAGCGTCTGAACAGCTCGGGAATGTCTTCCTGGTGGTATGGTTGTTCGCCATTGGCTCCCTGGTTGGTCGTTGGAGCACGCTGGCCAAACTGGGTTACCCGTATATTCACCACAGCGGGTCCGGCTTCCTCCACCAGCTGAGTGAAATCCGGCAAGCCGGTAACCCGGGCCATTACCGGGCCTACATTCATCGTCAGTAGCACCATACAGGCACCGATCAAGATCTTTCTTATCACTGGATCACCTCGTCTAGTTGGTCATTTAGTCAACGCCCGCGGGAGCAAGCTCTGCAGTATCGACAGCTACAGACGGTCAAAATTCCGCGGATGGGTATTTTGGTTGGAAATCAGGCTCGATAGGGGGCATCTGAACCGCACGAAGCAACTGAATATTCAGATGACGGGGCAATTCGCCCTTTGTGGCCCGGCCCAGATATAAGGCCAGCGCAAAGACAATCACGCCACCAATAAGCGTCAGCCCATCCGCCATCCCGGCCGTGGTTTGCATTTCATTGGCAAATTGATGGCCGATTGCCGCGCCCGCAAGCCCCGACAGCAACGGAAGCAGATACAGTCTCAACAAAATTTGCAAGAATGCGCTTTCTGGAATACCCAAGGTGACCACCTGCCCGGCACGCGCTTCAATGGCGTTGTGCACAGGCACAAGCACCGGCTTGCGCCCCAGCAATTGCGCAAACACCCCGGCACCGCAGCCTTTGCCGGCATCGCAAGCGGGACAGCCTGAAGAGCCACCGATCCGCACCGCGGCTTCGGTACCATTGGTATGGGCCACCCTGCCTTGCTGCTCGATCATGATCTGAAGGTCATGCCGCTGCCGGACTCAAGGTGTGGAAGATTCAAGCGATTCACCAATGAGTTTTACCGTGACGGCCGGCACATCGCCCAACACCGTAATCAATTCGCCATCCAGCTCCCGGGTGAAGACATGAGTGGTTCCCAGCTTGCTCAAACCCGGTTCCGGATCCGAGTCCGGTTCCGCGGCCTCAATATAAACCGATACGGCTGCGATGCCATCGCTGTATACCAGGTGCTCAAATGAATTGCCCTGTTGCGACTTCTGCACCAGATGGGATGTCAGGCGGAAACCGGAAGGCAGACTCGCCGGCTGCCAAAGCGGAGGGGAACTGACGCTGTGACTATCCGCCTCGGTCGCAGGCTTCTGTCGTGCCGGCACATCATTTGCCGACTTCGAACGCAATTCAGTGGGATCAACCTCAGAACCCATTTTCAGGTCGGTAAACATCAATTTTGCCAGTGTTTCACCCTGGCTTCCGGTCAACTCCCATTGCAACAGGAGACTTGACTGAACTTCAAGCCAGAGGCTGTAGCCATAACGATATTGATCCTTTGGCAAGATATCGACGCGGCGCGCTGAATGACCCGCAATGCGCTGATTGCGGGCGAGCCGGAATTGGTATGACTGCGAAGCTTGCGCCGGGTCTCCCAGGGGCAATTCGGGGAAAAAAGTCCGGTTGGCAGCGGAGTTCGCCAGAATGGTGTGGTCTTCGCCTGAAAACCAGCTGACACCATTGGAATCGCGGATAACCTCGCGCGGTGTGCCTGAGACGGAAACCAGCCGTTCATGCAATCCACGTTCGTCTACAACGTGGGTAATCCGCACGGACTCCACGTTGTCTTCGTGAACATACACAAACGTACCCTGGTAGTTCATCTGGCTCATGGCTGCATCCATTCGCTCGAGCCACTGAAATACTTCGTCGTCCGCCAGAGTGACCGCCGGAATGGCGAACAAACACCAACTGAACGCAATCGAGAGCGTCCGTGTTTTCATCGCAAGTCAGATTTGGATCCTTTGTCTTCCTTTTCGTAGCCGGAATCCCTGGTTGACACCGTTTGGGTAACCACGATCGGGACAAACGATACAAAACCCTTGCCCCCGCCGGCTTCTTCTGAAACCTGGTAATGCCGTAACAGATAGGTGTTCATTTTCTGATTGTTCCGGCCTGAGCCGCCGGAAAGATTTACCGGCTGGGATATCGGCGTCAGGCTTGGCATGTTGGGGCTGGTAAATGATCCAGCCGCTGCCGTTTGTGTAGTTCTGACGTCGGCCGTGGTCTGCTCGGGAGCAGGTCCCCGCGAAACCGTCAGAATGGCAATCAAGGCCACGGAAGCCGCCACAGCAGTCCCTATGGCCGGCCGCAGCCAAGTGCCTTGTGTCAGGCGGTACTTGACTGAGACTGCGGGTTCGTTGGACAAAACCTGCTGCACCCTTGCGGAAAGTTCGTTCTTGGCGAACTGTCCATCCTGATGACGCAGGCAATCACGAATCAGGTGGTAACGGGCCCATATCTGACGTAACTCACCGTCTGCGCCCAACCTGCGTACCAGGAAACGCCCGGTTTCCTGACTGACTTCACCATCCATCAGTGATGAAAGGTGTTCTATAGATTCTCGGTTCATTGCTGTAAGTGTCCTGCCTGGTTGCACTACCCTTCTATAAGGGGTCTGAGTTTCTCGTCAATTGCTTCCCGTGCCCGGAAAATTCTTGAGCGCACGGTCCCGATCGGGCATTCCATCGTGGTGGCGATTTCTTCATAACTCATGCCTTCCATTTCACGCAACACGATGGCGGTGCGAAGATCCTCAGGCAATTCCGCAATTGTGCTGTACACCGTTTGCCTGATTTCCTCTCGTAATAGTTCGTTTTCCGGTGTTCCTTTATCTTTCAGACGGCTATCCATGTCATATTGTTCCGCATCGACCGCATCGATATCCGAAGAGGGCGGCCGCCGCTTTTGTGCAACAAGCCAGTTTTTAGCGGTATTGATGGCTATGCGGTAGAGCCAGGTGTAAAACGCACTGTCACCACGAAAATTGCCCAATGCCCGGTAGGCTTTGATGAAAGCTTCCTGAGCGACGTCCAGAGCTTCGGTCTGATCATTGACATACCGCGCCACCAGGCTGACGATTCGGTGCTGATATTTGTTAATCAACAGGTCGAAGGCGTGCTTGTCGCCTTTCTGCACCCGTTCGACCAGAAGCTGGTCCACTTGCGCTTCGCTCATCCGCGCACACTCCACCTCATCCCGATGCTGCGAAACAACTACAGCTTTTTCGCTGCCAGCATACGAAATGTCCGTCCGCTCAAGCGAAATCGTGTTAACTGCCGTCATAAGTGTCGGCTCCCTGGTTGAGCATATCACGCTGATATTGCCGGGTGCGCTGTCGGGCTTCAATAAATCCCGCGCGCTCGGGTTCTTCTGGTTGTGCTTTAAGACACAGGCTGAGGCTTCGAGTTCCCGCTTCTGGAAAGATTTGTCAGACTGCGCAGGTGCGCCCGGCAAGGCCGGGTGCGATAATGCGCGTCAATCCTTGGGCTGGCAACACGCCCTGATGCCGCCGCCCGTGAACCACAGGAAAATGATGATGATCGAGTTTCTGCAAACGCTGGGTATCAAAGCATCCAACCCGGGAGCCTGTTTTGGCCTCGGGGAATGGTCAACTACCTCCGATGCCGGGGAAGTCGAGTCGGTCAATCCGGCCACTGGCGAGGTCATCGCACGTGTGTCCGGCGCCTCGGCCCAGGATTACGAAAAAATCATCACCCTTGCGCGCGAGGTTTTCACGGACTGGCGCAATGTCCCGGCCCCGCGAAGGGGCGAAGCGGTTCGCCTTTGCACGGAAGCCCTGCGCCGTTACAAGGACCCCCTGGGCAGCCTGGTCAGTCTGGAAATGGGCAAAATCAAGCCGGAAGGTGACGGCGAAGTGCAGGAAATGATCGACATCGGAGATTTTGCCCTCGGCCAGTCACGCATGCTTTACGGTCTGACCATGCATTCCGAGCGCGCTCACCACCGCATGTACGAGCAGTGGCATCCCTATGGCATCGTCGGGGTCATCTCGGCGTTCAATTTTCCCGTCGCGGTATGGGCATGGAATGCATTCATCGCCGCTGTTTGCGGCAACGTCACCGTGTGGAAACCTTCGCCCAAAGGCGCGCTGTGTTGCCTGGCCGTGCAAAATATTTGTAATAAAGCTTTGAGCGCCGGTGGATTTCCGCCCGTTTTTCTCAGTTTCATCGAGCCCGGACATACGCTGGCCGAAAAGTTCGTCGACGACCCTCGCATTGACCTGATGTCTTTTACCGGCTCTACAGCGGTGGGTAAGCAGGTCGGCACGCGGGTCGCCGCCCGACTGGGCAGGAGCCTGCTCGAACTGGGTGGTAACAATGCCATCATCGTAGACCGGACCGCAGACCTCAAGATGGCCATACCGGGCATTGTATTCGGTGCTGTTGGCACAGCAGGTCAACGCTGCACGACCACGCGCCGCCTGTTCGTTCACGAAGCCATCATGCAACAGGTGACCGACTCCCTGGTCAATGCCTATCGGCAGGTTCGCATTGGCGATCCGCTCGACCCCGACACCTTGATGGGTCCCCTGACCGATGCAGCCAGTGTTGCGCGATTTGAATCGGCGGTTGCCGCGGCGCGTGCCGCCGGAGGCGAAGTTTTGACCGGAGGCAAGCGCCTGGATCGACCGGGCTTCTTCGTCGAACCAACGATTATCAAGGCCAGTAACGAATGGGAAGTAGTCAAGACCGAGACTTTTGCGCCGATTCTTTACGTTATCCCTTTCGCAACCCTGGACGAAGCCATTGCGATGCACAATGATGTGCGCCAGGGCCTGTCGTCGGCAATCTTTACCAATGACCTGCGTCATGCAGAACAGTTCCTTGCAGCCACGGGCTCGGATTGTGGTATTGCCAACGTCAATATTGGTACCTCGGGTGCGGAAATCGGCGGCGCATTCGGTGGCGAGAAGGAAACCGGTGGTGGCCGCGAGTCCGGGTCCGATGCCTGGAAAGCCTATATGCGGCGCCAAACCAACACCATTAACTGGGGCAAGGAATTGCCCTTGGCCCAGGGCATCAAATTTGATCTCTGAAGCAGGACAAGCTGTTGGCTTTCGCTATCCGGTGCCGCAGTGCTGGTTCCACAACCGCGGTTCTCAGGTCCGCTCCTGATGTTCTTCAAGCTGGCACAAAAAGCCTTGTTCGCGGCCGACCCGGAACGGGCGCACGCAATCGCCTTGCAGAGCCTTCGCCTGGGCCACGCGATCGGGGCAACCCGCTGGCTTTGTGACCACCCTCGGCTGCCGGTTCACTGCATGGGCCTTGAGTTTCCCAATCCGGTCGGCGTGGCGGCCGGCCTGGACAAGAATGCGGAATATTTCGAGGCTCTGGGCGAGCTCGGATTTGGTTTCGTCGAAGTGGGCACAGTCACGCCGCGACCCCAGGCTGGGAATCCCAAGCCACGCGTATTCCGCATTCCACAGGCGCAAGCCTTGATCAATCGCCTGGGTTTCAACAATAACGGCATTGACGAACTGGTCAAACGGGTTCGGCAACACCGTTTCAAGGGCATTCTCGGCATCAACATCGGAAAAAATTTCGATACCCCCCTGCAACGGGCGGCAGAAGACTATGTCCATTGTCTGGAAAAGATATACCCGTACGCCGACTACGTTACAGTCAACGTTTCCTCGCCCAATACGGTCAATCTGCGCGAACTCCAGTCCGCGCGCGCACTGGACCCTTTGCTCGAGCAGTTAGCTGCGCACCGTGAAAGGCTCTCGGCTCAGCATGGCCGGCGTGTCCCGATTGCGCTCAAGGTCGCCCCTGATCTGGGAACTGAAGCGATAAAGGACATTGCCCGTACGGTCATCAAACACGGCATGGATGCGATTATCGCCACCAATACCACGGTCGCCAGAGGCGGCGTCGAAGGCCTGGAACACGCCGATGAAGCAGGTGGCTTGTCGGGGCTTCCGCTGAAACCTCTGGCGGACGAAGCGCTCAGGTCTTTTCACCGGCAAGTGGACGGGGAAATCGCCTTGATCGGGGTTGGAGGAATCACCTCTGGCCGGGACGCCGTGGACAAATTGAACATGGGGGCGGACCTGGTGCAGATATATACCGGCATGATTTACCAGGGACCGGCGCTGGTCACTGACTGCCTGGCAGCCATCGAGCGCCATGTCCGCCAATGAAAGCCACGGAACGCCCGTCACTTCTTGCCCTGAATACCTTTGCGGTCGACGCCCATGCCGCACTTCTGCTGGAAGTCGAGACGGAAGAAGAGGTTCTGTCATTACCGGTTTTTGACCCGGCAAGGGACTTTATCCTGGGTGGCGGCAGCAATGTGCTGTTTGTCAGCGACGTTCCAGGGACGGTAATGCTAAACCGGATCGGCGGCATCGAGGTCGTCGAGGAAGATAAAGAACAGGCCCTGATCGAGGTGGGGGCGGGTGAGCATTGGCACGGACTGGTTAGCTGGTCGATACGCAGGGGCTTGTCCGGGCTGGAGAATCTGGCGCTTATTCCGGGGCTGGCCGGCGCCGCTCCGATCCAGAATATTGGTGCATATGGGGTCGAACTGACCTCGGTTCTGGATTGTGTGACGGCCTGGGACTGGCATACAGCAACCTGGGTCGTGCTGAACAATGAGCAATGCGGTTTCAATTACCGCGACAGCCAATTCAAATCGGCGCAGGCCGGGCGATTCTTCATTACCTCCATCAGGCTAAGGCTGCAAAAACAATTCCACGCGCAATTGGAATACGCCGGTTTGCGCGAGGAACTCCTTGACGCGGGAATCAGCCAGCCGACGTCCGCCGATGTGTTCGCCGCCGTGATCCGGCTGCGGCAAAGAAAACTGCCGGACCCGTCCCGGCAAGGAAATGCAGGAAGTTTCTTCAAGAACCCGGTGGTTTCCCACACCCAACTCGATACCCTGCGCGGGCAAGTCCCTGCCCTGCCCGCCTGGAGGGTAAGCGCCAACCGGTCAAGAATCCCGGCCGCGTGGCTGGTCGAACAGTGTGGCTTGAAAGGGCATCACCACAAGGGCGCGGCGGTATCCACGCGGCACGCCCTGGTGTTGCTTAACCAGCGCAATGCCAGCGGCAACGATATCTGGGAACTTGCACAATACGTGCAGCAAAGGGTGCAATCGCAATTCGGCATTGCGCTCGAACCAGAACCTAAAATATACCTGGGAGGGCTTTGAAGTCCGGGCTAATGTTCATTGGCGATGCCACTGGGAACATGAGCCGAAGGCACGTGATCCTTGGCGGATTCGATATGGACCTGCTGATCGTCAAAGAATATGTCAGCGCCAAAAATCTTCAGGAATTCACCCTTGGAACGCCCTCCCAGGAACAGTGCTTCATCGATGCGTATGCCCCATTCACGGAGCGTCAGCACAACGCGTTTATGCGCCGGGGCGGATCTCGCGGTTACCAAAGCTGTGCGAATAGGGTTGTTGTCGATAGGATAGGCTGACTGGATTTTGTGCAAGGCCTCGAGAACCGGGCGAAACGGCCCGCCGGTCAACGGCCGGTTGGCAGCCTGGCTTTCGCTTTTTGCAAACGCTTCGAGGCCATGCTGCTGGTACACGCGTTCGGCTTCATCACTGAAAATTACCGCATCGCCATCGAATGCGATGCGCAGTTGTCCGCTTTCGCGACCGCTGGAACCGCCGGGCAGGATGGTTGCCGCCGCGTAACCGGCGACCAGGGCGCTGCGCACGTCGGCAGCATTGGTTGAAAGCAGCAACTTGGCCCCGTAAGCCGCCATATAGCGGTAAGGGCTGACACCATTGGTGAACGCCGCACGTTCAATTTTCAGGCCGTAATGTTCGATGGTGTTGAAAATGCGCAAACCGGTGTCGGCGCTATTTCGAGACAACAGGATGATTTCTACCCCGGGGTGCTCGACGCCATCATCGTTCAAGGCCAGCAGTTTCTTGACCAGTGGAAAAGCGACGCCTGGGCGCAGGAATTCATTTTCTCTTTCAACCTGGTAGTCGGCATAAGTCGCCAAACCGTGTTGTTCAAATACAGCATGGCTTTCGCCCAGGTCGAACAAGGCGCGGGATGAAATGGCGACAACCAGTTTTTCCTTTCCGCTTTCCTGTAGGCCGCTGGAAGGCGTTATCTTCTTCATCTGTATAGCTTACCAGCAGTGTTCTCAATGCCTGAGAAATAATGGCGAATCATTGACTCAAAGTCGAATTTCGACCTGCACCTAGCGTGTTGTTGCAGCCGGCCTCTGGCGTTTTAGGTGGAGCGTTTCGTTTGCAGGTGGTCGTATTACAGGAATTGTTCGTCAAGAATGCGGTCTTCGAGGGAATGATCGGGATCGAACATCAGTTTCAACCTGATGGTCTCTTCTTCGAAAATGTCCACACTGACCACATTGCGCACCTCCTCTGCGTCTGCCGTCGCACTGACCGGGCGCTTTTGACCATCAAGAACTTCGAACCGAACCTGAACGCTGCTGGGCAGCACGGCACCACGCCAGCGGCGAGGCCGAAACGGCGATATCGGGGTCAATGCAATGGCCTCGGTGCCCAGCGGCAGGATGGGTCCATGGGCTGAGAGATTGTAGGCAGTACTACCCGCTGCAGTAGACACCAGCACACCGTCACATACCAACTCGTCGACCTTCACCGAACCATTGACCAGAATGCGGACATGGGCAGCCTGGTTGGTTTGCCGCAGCAGAGAAACTTCATTGATGGCCAGTGCGGCTGACTCTTTACCTACCTGCGTCACCGCGATCATGCGTAACGGAGCCAACTCCACGATATTGGCGCTGGCCAGTCGCTCCAGCAGGTGTTCTTCCTGATAGCGGTTCATCAGGAACCCGACATTACCCAACTTCATGCCATAGACCGGCAGGTCAGCCGACAGCAAACGGTGAAGCGTGCGCAACATGAACCCGTCACCACCCAGAGCCACAATGATATCGGCGCTGGCGGGCTGATGCTGCCCGTAGCGGCGCAGCATGGTCTGTAACGCCGACTGCGCCTGAGCGGACGAGCTGGCAATGAAGTGAATCCGGCTATATTCCATCAGCGTCTGCGCGCATGTTGTTGCGGCTTTTCAGGCGCACCGACCAACGCGCCCAAAGAGCGCACCGCCACTGAAGCCGTGGCGTAATCCATGGCTGGCAGGCTCGCCATGTTGTTCATCATGCTGACGACCTTGTCGACATCGCTTGCATGTTTCGCGGACCAGCGGGCAACCGCGTCCCGCCGATTTCCCTGTTCCCGCAGGATATGTTCAACCAGGCTGTTCTGGATTGAGAATAACTCATCCCTGAGGTTGGCCCTGGCGAGCGCATGCCATTGACCTTCTACCGGAAGAATTTCGAATTGCTCGCGCAGCCATTTCAGACGCAGCGACTCGCCAAGGCCAAAATAAACTCGGGCGACACTCTCGACCTCCATCTTGCGCTGGGCGGCAGTCTCGACAACATCCAGAACCGGAAACAAACTGTGCAGCAAGACGGTACGCCTTGCCAACGCGGGGGAAAACCCACCCTCGATATAGGCCTGCTCTTCGGCAATGTGCAATGCATGTTCGTCTTCGCCTGCGTCCAATTGCATGGACTTCTGCATGATGGACAAGCCCGGCGCCAGGCGCTCGACCTTTTGCTTGATATCCAGCTGGTGGTCATCGAGATTCAGCACCCAGCGGGTGGCCTGGCGCAGAAGGTTCCACATCGCCAAAATGGCCCTGGTTTGCAAATCCGAACTGACCTTATTGTCGAGTGCCTCAACCGCAGCCCAAAACTCCCGCGCGGCAAAAATCTCCCTTGCAATGGTGAATGCTTTGGCCACTGCGGCAGGATCAGCTCCCGTGTCTTCCTGCATCCGCATGGCAAAACTCACACCCATACGATTGATCATGCTATTGGTCACCTGCGTTGCGATAATTTCGCGTTTCAGGCGGTGCTCCTGCATTACATCAGACAGACGATGCTGCAAAGCAGGAGGGAAATACCGGATCAATTCCCGCGAAAGGTAAGAATCTTCAGGGAGATCCGACGCCAACAACTGCTGATAGACGACGATTTTGCTGTAAGAAAGGAGCAGGGCCAATTCCGGACGCGTCAGCCCTTCTCCGCGATTGCGCCGTTCAGTCAAGACTTCATCGTCGGGCAGATGCTCCAGCTGGCGATCGAGTATGCCCTGACTTTCCAGCACGGAAATGAAATGCTGCTTGGCTCCGATGCGCGGCCCTTTCAGCGTTTCCATCATCGACAGGGCCTGCGTTTGCAGATAATTGCTGCGCAGCACCAGTGAGGCTACATCCTCTGTCATGGAAGCAAGCAATTTGACACGGTCTTTTTCTTTCAGCCGCCCGGCGCGAATGGCCTGGGCCAGCAGTATTTTGATGTTGACCTCGTGATCGGAAGTGTCTACGCCCGCTGAGTTGTCTATGAAATCCGTATTGAGGCGTCCACCGGCGAGCGCAAATTCAATACGCCCTTCCTGCGTCAAACCCAGATTTCCACCCTCTCCCACGACGCGACAAAGAAGGTCGCTGCCATTGACGCGCAACGGGTTGTTGGCGGGGTCGCCAACATCGGCGTTGCTTTCGCCGCTGGCTTTGACATAGGTACCGATACCGCCATTCCACAACAGGTCGAAAGGGGCTTTCAACAGCATCTGGATCAATGTGTTCGGCGCCAGTTGCGTCTCTTCCGTTCCCAACCATGTCCTGACCTGATCACTGAGCGGGATACTCTTGTCCAGGCGGGAATACACGCCGCCTCCGGCCGAAATCAGCTCTTTGCGATAATCATCCCAACCCGAACGCGGTTTCCGAAACAGGCGCCGGCGCTCCGCCAGACTGACTTTGGCATCTGGATTGGGATCGAGGAAAATATGCCGGTGATTGAAAGCAGCCAGCAAGCGGATGTGGTTTGAAAGCAGCATGCCATTGCCGAACACATCGCCACTCATGTCACCGATTCCGACCACCGTAAATGCTTCTTTCTGGATATTCTTGCCAAGTTCGCGAAAGTGACGCTTTACGCCTTCCCATGCGCCTTTTGCCGTTATGCCCATGGCCTTATGGTCGTAGCCCACAGAACCGCCGGAAGCAAATGCGTCGCCCAACCAGAACCCGCGTTGCAGTGATATGCCATTGGCAATATCGGAAAAAGTGGCCGTGCCTTTATCTGCCGCCACCACCAGATAGGGGTCATCATCGTCACGCCGCACGACCCGCTCGGGAGGGATGATATCATTGTCATTCAGATTATCAGTTAAGTCCAATAACGCATTGATAAATAATGAATAACAGGCAACTCCTTCCTTCAGTAAGGCCTCACGATCTTCTGTTGGCGGTGGACGCTTGAGCACGAAGCCGCCCTTGGCGCCTACCGGCACGATCATTGTGTTCTTGACGTTTTGCGCCTTCATCAAACCCAGAATTTCGGTGCGGAAATCTTCCCGGCGGTCCGACCAACGCAAGCCGCCGCGCGCAATTTTTCCGCCCCGCAGGTGGATGCCTTCAAAGCGCGGAGAATACACCCAGATTTCACGGAAAGGACGTGGCAGTGGCAGGTCAGCGATTTTGGCCGATTCGACTTTGAAACTGATGAAATCACGCGGCGACCCTTCTGCATCTTTGCAGTAAAAATTGGTCCTCAAGGTAGCGCGCATGACACCATAAAATGCAAACAGAATGCGGTCTTCGTCCAGATTGGAAACTCCATTCAGGGCGCGCCGGAAGGCCGTTCTGATTGCACGGACCTGCTGTTCGCGATCACCCGCTCTGGCAAGCACCAGATCCTCTATGTATTCGACCAACACCTTGTCATTGCGGATGGTTTCGCCAAGCAGGGAATCAAACGTTCTCTCCAAATTTCGTGCGCCCTGCTCCTTGCGGAATTCGCTCTCCTCGTCCCGGTCCGGATCGAACGTGGCTTCGAACAATTCCAGCAACAAGCGGGCAATATGCGGGAATTTGGCCAGCGTTTCCGCCATGTATTGCTGCGAGAAGGGTGAGCCGATTTGCAACAGGTATTTGCAATAGGCGCGCAAGATCTTCACCTCGCGCCAGTTCATTTGCGCGGCAATCACCAATTGGTTAAAGCCGTCACTTTCGGTCTCGCCGCATAACGCCTTTTCAAACGCACTCTGAAACAGGTCGCGTATGATTTCCAGATTCAGCTCATGGTCCACAACTGCTGGAATCATGTCGAAATCCTGGATCCAAAGCCGCTGCTGTTCAGGCATCCGGAGTTCATAGGGGCGTTCACTGACGATCCGCAGACCCAAATCTTCCAGTATGGGCAACACGTCCGACAGCGGAATCGGCTGGCTCTTCAGAAACAGTTTGAAGCGGATGATGCCGCCGCGCTTCTTGCGCGGCCGGTAGAGGCTCATGCGCAAACCTTTTCCTGCGTAGACATCGTCTGCATTGTCCACATCGTAAGCAGCGACCCAGGGCGAGACATCCTCCTTGTATGCTTCAGGAAATGCGGCGCAAAAACGCTCTGCGAGTTCCAGGCCCATTTCTTCGCCGTGCTTCTGCACCAGAATGGCGGAAAGTTCGTCAGTCCATGAACGCACGGCGTCAACGATCTTTTGCTCGAGCAGCGTGACATCAACGTCAATCTCGACACCCGGTTTGGGCCGTATGATCACCTGCAAACGCGCCAGCATGGATTCGGAGACGTTGACCACGTAGTCCAGCGTGCGCCCCTTGAGCGCCCTCTTGAGGATGTCCTGAATCTTTTCCCTGTTCGGCGTGTTGAAACGTTCCCGGGGAATATATACCAGGCAGGAGTAAAAGCGCCCGTATCGCTCGCGCCGGATGAACAGGCGCACGCGCCTGCGCTCCTGCAGATTGAGCACGCCCATCGCGAGCTCTTCCAATTCGGCGTTATTGGCCTGGAACAGGTCATCCCGCGGCAGAGACTGAAAAATGTGCAACATGGACTTCCACGCATGGCTGCCTCGATGCAATCCGGAATGTTCCAGAACAAAGCGCACCCGGTCGCGAATCAAGGGCGTTTCCATCACACTGAGGGCATAGGCACTGGAAGTAAAAAGTCCGAGGAACCTTCTTTCCGCGACGGTATGCCCCCGCGAGTCGAACTTGAGCACGCCGATGTAGTCCAGGTAACCCACACGATGAACCGTCGACCGGGCATTGGTCTTGGTGATGATCAGCGGAGTTTCCTGCGGAGTCTTGCGAGCCTCTTCGGCAATACTGGTCAGCGGCCGACTGGCGAGGGTATCATCGTGCTCGCTCAGCAGGCCAAGTCCGGAACCCGGCACGATACGCAGTTCGTAGCCCTGTTTTGCCTTGACGACTTCGTAGTCGCGTACACCGAGAAAGATGAAATGATCATCTGTCAGCCAGGAAAGAAACTCCTGGCATTCCTGCATTTGCGCCGCATTTGCTTGCGGCGCCCAGGACGGCATACTGGCCCGGGTATCCGCTACCACATTTAACATGGCTTTCCAGTCAGCCACTGCGCGATTGACGTCCGACAGGGCCTTGCGCAACCGTTGCTCAATCTCCTTCAGCACGTCGGCCCTGGTTTGCCGGTTGATCTGAATCTGGACTATGGATTCCTTTAGAGCCCTGCTGTCTTCTTCGTCCGTGACGGCCAGTAAGCGGCCACCCCTGTCGCGCCGCAGGCGGATCACCGGATGGATAACCAGGTGGATATCGAGGTTCATTTCCGACAGTGCCAGGGTGGAACTGTCCACCAGAAACGGCTTGTCGTCGTTGACCATTTCGATGATGGTGTGCTTGCTCTCCCAGCCGTGGGCGCGTTTGTTGGGATTGAAAACGCGAAGCAGGGTTTCACCCGCAGCCCTGCGATTAAGGAATTTCAGCTGGGAGGCAATGAGAGCAGCCAATACCTCGGGATTCTCCCGCGCGAGCTCCTCCATTGGCACGCGGCGGAAGTAATAAACCAGATAATCCCTTGCCAGCGCAGCCTTGCGTGCCGTCAGGCGGGCGTCGAGGGCCTGACCAATCTGCTCCAGCAATTCCTGTTTTTGCTGTTCTGATTCTCTGTTCATTTCCTACAGGTATCTCGCTTTCTCAAGCAGGACCGGCGTCGGGTTCAGCGCAAGCCAGTCTCCAGCCTGCTGATGACCAGCCGTTGGATTTCGCTGGTGCCTTCGTAAATCTCGGTTATCTTGGCGTCACGAAAATAGCGTTCAACCGGCAGCTCTTTGCTGTAGCCCATGCCGCCATGGAGCTGCACAGCCTGATGCGTGATCCACATGGCGGCTTCCGAAGCAACCAGCTTGGCCACGCTGGCTTCGAGCGTATACTTGGCGCCAGACTTGATCGATTGCTGCTTGGCCCAGGCTGCTCGTAAGGTCAGGAGATAGGCTGCATCCAGGCGGCACTTCATGTCCGCAATCTTGGCCTGCACCATCTGGAATGAACCGATTTGCTGGCCAAAAGCCTTGCGCTCGCGCACATAGACCAGGCTGGCTTCATATGCCGCCCGCGCGATACCGACTGCCTGGGCGGCGATTCCAATTCTGCCGGCGTCCAGAGTATCCATGGCTTCCCTGAAACCTTTGCCTTCGCCGCCCAGGCGATCATCCGCAGAACAGCGGTAGTTCTCAAATTCTATTTCACAGGTGGCCGAGGCCCTGATACCCAGTTTGGGTTCAACTTTTCCACGCCGGAACCCTTCCAGACTGGTATCGATCAGAAAGGTTGAAATTCCCCGTGAACCCTGCCGCGCATCGGTAACAGCGAAGAGAACCACAAAATCCGCTACCGGCCCGGATGTAATCCAGGATTTCTTTCCGTTGATGTAATAATGATGACCATCCGGTGTGCGCTCTGCGCGCACCCGCATATTGATGGCATCGGAACCCGATTGTGGCTCGGTCAACGCAAATGCCCCGATCGCCTGACCTGTTGCCACCGGTGTGACAAACTTGTGCTTTTGATCTTCCGTGCCGTTTTTCAGAATACCGTGGGCATAAAGCGAGTTATTTACCGACATGATGGTGCCGTGCGCGGCATCTGCCGCGCTGATTTCCATCAGTGCAAGCGCATAGCTAACCGTATCCAGCCCGGCGCCACCATACTCGGCCGGTACTTCGATGCCCATCAGCCCCAGCTCGCCCATTTGGCGTACCGTATCGGCTGGAAATTCGCCGCTGGCATCGAATTGCGCAGCGATGGGCACGATTTTCTCCTGGGCAAAATCACGCGCCGCAGCCTGAATCATGAGTTGTTCTTCGGTCAGCTGAAAATCCATTTCTGTTACCCACATTGAATCGTTGATCAGGGCCGGTGATTATAAACTTTGCGCCACTTCATTACCGCACTTATGTCCATAAACGGGCATCCCAACCCGTTATGGAATCGCGACGCAATAGCGTGGTTTTGCTTCGCTCTCATTTTCAATGACTTACGTTATTAAAACTGGCGACACCTCCATGTGCCGAGTTAGTACGTATCCGGTTCCGGATGCGCACTAACTAATCTTTCCAGACCCCTTCTATTGACCTTCCCGGTCGTAGTGGCTAGGCTTACATATCTTTAGATCAAGATATAGAGATATATGCTCTCCAAGAACGCTACGACATTGGATCTGGAGCTGGCTTCACACCATTGTCGCCTGCTTGCCGATTCTACACGATTGCGCTTGTTGCTCCTGTTGGAACACGAGGAGCTCAGTGTGGCGGAGCTTGCAGCCATTACTCAGCTGGCGCAACCCAGGGTGTCTACACATCTGGCCAAGCTCAAGGAGGCAGGCCTGGTCGTAGATCGCAGGGAGGGCGTTTACGTGTATTACCGCAAATCGACGAGCTTGCGCGATTCCAGCCTGGAAGCGCTGTGGAACGTGTTGCGGGAAAGCAGTTCTGATCCACTGGTGCGGCAGGACTTGCTGAGAATTCCCCGTATCCTGAACAAGCGCCAGGGCGGCACCTGGGCAGACAGCGTGGCGGGTGACATGGAACGTCACTACTCTCCCGGTCGCACCTGGGAGGCGACCGCGCACGGGCTGGTGCTACTTTTGGATCTTGGCGATGTACTCGATGTCGCTTCCGGCGACGGCGTTCTGGCGCAACTGCTGGCACCTCGCGCCAAGCACATCACCTGTCTCGACATCAGCGCAAAGGTTGTCGAAGCCGGCACAAAGCGGCTTCAGTCCTGCGCCAATGTCCGTTTCGAAGTGGGCGATATGCATGCCTTGCCGGCTCCCGACCAGTCCTATGACACGGTGTTGTTGATGCACGCGCTCACCTATACGCGCCAGCCGCAGACGGTGCTCAACGAGGCAAGTCGCGTGTTGCGGCCAGGCGGCAACTTGCTGGCCGTCACGCTGGCGCGACACGGACACCGGAAGGCGGTGGAACCGTATAACCACGCCAACCTGGGCTTCACCACCGATCAACTTGAGCAACTGGCGCAGGCAGCCGGATTGACGGTTCAATCCTGTACAGTCGCCACGGCCGAGAAACGGACGCCCAATTTTGCCATTGTGGCCCTGTCGGCAAAAAGCGCTTAGACCTTGTCCCAACTGCCTTACAAGGACCCCGCCCGGGTCGCCGAACTGCAAGCCATGATGCAACAACGGGTGCTGGTCACCGACGGCGCCATGGGAACGATGATTCAAGCTTACCGGCTGGATGAACGAAAATACCGCGGCCAACGCTTTGCCGATCATCCCTCACCGCTGCAGGGCAACAATGATTTGCTCAGTCTGAGTCAGCCTGAATTGATTCTTGACATTCATCGTGCATTTCTCGATGCCGGTGCCGACATGATCGAAACCAATACCTTTAACGCGACTTGCATATCACAAGCCGATTACGCCACCGAACATCTGATCAGGGAACTCAATCGTGAAAGTGCCCGGCTTGCAGTAGCTGCCACCCGGGAGGCAATGGAAACCAACCCCGGGCGCCCACGATTCGTCATGGGCGCGCTGGGTCCAACCAACCGCACGGCCTCGTTGTCACCGGATGTAAACCATCCGGAATACCGCAACACCAGTTTTGAGCAAATGCGTCAGGCGTATGCCGAAGCGGCACTGGGTTTGGCGGAAGGCGGCTGCGATGTCCTCATCATTGAAACCGTGTTCGACACACTGAACTGCAAAGCAGCACTGTTTGGTATCGGCGACACCTTTGAACAACTGGGATACCGCTTGCCGCTGATGGTTTCCGGAACCATTATTGACGCCAGCGGCAGAACCTTGTCTGGTCAAACTGTGGAGGCATTCTGGTACTCCATCAGACATGCCCTGCCCTTTGCCGTCGGCCTGAATTGCGCGCTGGGTGCAACAGAAATCCGGCCATGGATACGGGCGCTGGCTCGGGTCGCCGACTGCCCGCTCATTCTTTATCCAAATGCCGGTCTGCCGAATGAGCTGGGCGAGTATGAAGAAACCCCGGAACACATGTCCGGCATCATCGGCACCCTCGCCGCGGAAGGCCTGTTGAACATTGTGGGTGGCTGCTGCGGCACCACGCCGGCACATATTGCGGCCATCGGCGCTGCAGTGGCAGGGGTAAAGCCAAGACAGCCACTGGAACTACCACCGGTGTGCCGCCTGTCGGGCCTGGAACCACTGGCAATCACACCGGAATTGAACTTTGTCAATGTGGGTGAACGGACCAACGTCACCGGCTCTGCCCGCTTCCGCCGGCTGATCGAAGCAGAGGACTACGCTGCGGCAGTGGAGGTAGCCCGTCAGCAAGTCGAAAACGGGGCCCAAATCATCGACGTGAATATGGACGAGGGCTTGCTCGATGGCCCCACGGCCATGACGCGGTTTCTCAATCACATTGCCTCGGAACCGGATATTGCCCGGGTGCCGGTCATGATCGACTCTTCCCGCTGGGACGTACTGGAAGCCGGCCTCCGGTGCCTGCAGGGAAAAGGTATTGTCAATTCGCTCAGCCTCAAGGAAGGTGAAGAATCGTTTATCAGGCAGGCCCGGCTGGTACAGCGCTATGGTGCTGCGATTATTGTCATGGCGTTTGACGAACGCGGACAGGCCGACACGCTGGAACATCGCGTTGCGGTGTGTCAGCGCGCATGGAAAATCCTGACTGAAACGGTCGGATTTCCATCGCACGACATTATTTTCGATCCAAACATCTTCGCGGTGGCAACCGGTATCGAGCAGCATGCCAACTACGCCGTGGATTTCATCGAGGCCACGCGAAGAATCAAGCGGGCATGCCCGGGCGTACTGATCTCGGGCGGCGTGAGTAATGTTTCCTTTTCCTTTCGCGGCCAGGACCGGGTGCGCGAAGCCATTCACTCGGTGTTTCTCTTTCATGCCATACATGCAGGCATGGATATGGGCATCGTCAACGCGGGCCAACTTGAAGTTTATGACGAAATCGATCCGCTGTTGCGCGAAGCGGTCGAGGATGTCGTTCTCAACCGGCGTGAAGACGCCACCGACCGCCTGCTGGAAATTGCACAGCGTTTCCAGGGCGATGCAAACAAAGAAGCCACCAGCGAGGAATGGCGCGAAGCATCGGTGCATGATCGATTGGTCCACGCACTGGTCAAGGGCATCACCACATACATCGAAGCCGACACAGAAGAGGCACGCCAGCAGTCAGGTCGCGCGCTCGATGTCATCGAAGGTCCCTTGATGGATGGCATGAACGTTGTCGGCGACCTGTTTGGTGCGGGCAAGATGTTTCTTCCCCAGGTAGTCAAAAGTGCCCGGGTCATGAAGCAGGCCGTTGCCGTCCTGATCCCGCATATCGAAGAAGAAAAGCGCGTCAGCGGCGAAGAAGCATCCAGCCAGGGACATATCGTCATGGCAACGGTAAAAGGTGATGTGCACGACATTGGCAAAAACATCGTAGCGGTGGTTTTGCGTTGCAATAATTTTCGCGTGACAGATTTGGGTGTGATGGTTCCAGGCGAGGCTATCCTTGACGCTGCATTGCGTGAAGACGCGGATATCATTGGCCTTTCCGGTCTGATAACGCCGTCGCTGGAGGAAATGCGCCTGGTTGCAGCCGATATGAGCCGCCAGGGTTTCAAGCTGCCCCTGCTTATTGGCGGTGCGACCACGTCACCGATGCATACCGCGCTGCGCATCGAGCCCGAATATGACCAGGGCGTATTCTGGGTCAAGGACGCCTCACGCGCTGTCGGCGTGGTGCGGCAACTGCTCGATCCACGAGGCCGAGCCGAATTGCAGCAACAGACCGCAACTGATTACCAGCGCCTGCGAACCCGGCGGGAACAGGGCAGCCGCAGGAATCCGCCCGTTGCACTGGCTGACGCCCGCAGCAACCCTGTAGCGATCGACTGGTCGGAAGGAATTCCTCCGGCGCCGGAGGAACCCGGCATAAAAGTGTTCGACGATTATCCCCTCGCAGACTTGGTGGAACTCATCGACTGGACACCCTTTTTCCAGACCTGGGAACTGTCTGGACGATTTCCAGCGATACTCGAAGACGAGGTGGTTGGCGAGGTTGCCACCAGCCTCTATCACGATGCACGAAAAATGTTGCAGCAGATGATCGATGAGCGCTGGGTGCGGGCCGCGGCAGTGATCGGTCTTTTCCCGGCAGCTTCCGAAGGGGACGATGTTTTGTTGTTCACTGATAGCTCACAATCTGAATCACTGGAGCGTTTGCTGTTTTTGCGCCAGCAAAAGGCCAAGGCTACAGGTCAGCCCAACGTCTGCCTGGCTGACTATGTCGCGCCCCGTACCGCGGGGCTGCGCGATCATATTGGGCTTTTTGCCGTTACTGCCGGTCTCGGTATCGAATCGCAAATAAAGCAATTCGAAGCGGCGCATGACGACTATAACGCGATACTTCTGAAGGCCCTGGCTGACCGCCTGGCCGAGGCCATGGCAGAACACTTCCACATGCGAGTGCGCAAAGAATTCTGGGGCTATGCCGCCGCCGAGAATCTGGATCATGAAGCCCTGCTGCACGAAAGCTACCAGGGGATTCGCCCCGCGCCGGGCTACCCGGCGTGCCCCGACCACAGTGAGAAAGCGAAGATCTTCGAGTTACTGGATGTGACTGCCGCAACAGGAATTTCACTGACCGGCGGTTATGCCATGCTGCCCGCTGCCAGTGTCTGCGGATACTATTTCGCCCATCCCGCGGCCAAGTATTTTGTGCTGGGCCAAATCAAGGCCGATCAGGCGGAAGATTATGCGCGGCGAAAAGCATGCAGCGTGGATGACATAAGACGATTGCTGCCGGCGAATCTGGACGACTGAGTTTGCTGCCTGCGCACCTTCCAAGTTTGCAAGTTCCATCTGCAATGAGCTGACAAACCTACCACACCAGGTCATCTGGCACCGGGTATTCGTCGTCTTCATCCGTACTGCCCGACAGGTCCGGCACGTGTTCCGGCGACAAACGGCGCACCTGCTCGACATATTCCGGCGCCAATATGTGGTATCCGCCGCCGAAGTAGACCAGACCCAATGCCCCCTCATTCACGGCTTTGAGCTGCTCCGCGGTGACATTGACTTTGCGAATGCGGCCTTTGTACATGAAGTTTCGAGTTAGTTCCGCGTCCGGGTGATTGAGCCGGTGAGGCTCGACAATGGCGCGAATTTCTTCATTCAGTTGCCGGCGCCTGCGGTCCTCCGCCCGTTTACGCTGCCGGGCCTGCTCTGCCTGCTCTTTGGTTTGTTGTTCGCGTAACCGGTAGGCCTGCTCCAGCGACAGGTCGGATGGTGCGGTGTGGCTGCCTGTGGCACCAGGCTTTTTCCGCTCCGGCTGCAATTTTTGCTGAGGCTTCTGTTTTGGCTTCATGCCCGCTTTGCGGGCCTTGTCGGACGGCCGGGGTTTGGCCACGCCCAGCGCCAACAACTGGTCCTGCAGCGACTTGCTCATTGCCAGCCCGCGTTCACTTCCGCCCCGGGCTGATCCGTGACGGCATGCTCGCGCATCCATTGGTAGGTTTGCGCGACGCCTTCAGCCAGCGGGATACGTGCCGTCCAGCCCATGGATTCGATGCGGCTGACATCGAGCAGTTTGCGTGGCGTGCCATCCGGTTTCGATGTATCGAACACGATTTCACCGCTGAATCCGCAGACGCTTGCGATCAACCGGGCCAGTTCCGCAATGGACACGTCCTGGCCACAGCCGATGTTGACCTGTGAATTCCGTGCCGGCACAGCCGCCCAGAAATCAGCCGAATGCATTCGCATGACGACATCACATGCGGCTGCCATGTCGTCCACATGCAGAAATTCGCGCCGCGGCTCACCACTGCCCCACACCACGACCTGATTTTCGCCTTGCGCTACCGCCGTGTGAAATTTCCGCAGCAAGGCGGGCAGCACGTGACTGGACTCGAGGTCAAAATTGTCCTGCGGTCCATACAGATTGGTCGGCATGACACTGCGAAAGTCGCTGCCGTATTGGCGGCGGTATGACTCGCACATGCGAATACCTGCGATCTTGGCAATGGCATAAGGTTCGTTGGTTCGTTCCAGCGGGCCCGTGAGCAAGGCTTCTTCGCTTATGGGTTGGCTGGCAAGCCGGGGATAGATACAGGAACTACCCAAAAACAGGAGTCTTTTGATACCGGCCAGATGCGCTGCATGGATTACATGGGTTTGAATCTGCAGGTTCTCACGGATGAAGTCAGCCGGAAAAGTGTCGTTGGCCAGTATTCCACCAACTTTTGCCGCTGCCAAAAAGACCCGATCTATCCGCTCATCCGCAAAAAACTCTTCCACTTCGGACTGTCTGGTCAGATCGAGTTCAGCGTGCTCGCGTGTCACCAGCTCAAAGCGGTCATCCGCTGCCAGGCGCTGCATCAGTGCAGAACCAACCATGCCGCGATGCCCGGCAACAAAGATCCGGGTTCTGCCCGAGGACGAAACTTGCCTTGTTTCTTTGCCGCTCACACTTGTTTCCGATCACTCTGGATCAGCGCTTCCTCCCGGGCCAGGCGCAAATCGTTTTCCACCATTTCGCGCACCAATTCATCAAATGGCGTCCTCGCCTCCCAGCCCAGTAATTTCTGGGCCAGGGAAGGATCTCCCAACAGGGTCTCGACTTCGGCTGGGCGATAATAACCCGGGTCAATGCGTACCACGACATCGCCGCTATTGAACTGCAACTCCGCGTGACGTGATGACGAAATCAGGGCCTGCTCCCCGACTCCCTCGCCACGCCATTCGAGTTCCAGGCCCATGTGCGCGGCTGTGGCATTGACAAAATCCCGTACCGAATGCTGCACGCCGGTCGCGATCACAAAATCCCGCGGCTGGTCCTGTTGCAACATCAACCACTGGGCTTCCACGTAGTCTCTTGCATGTCCCCAATCACGCCGTGCGTCGAGATTACCGAGAAAAACGCAATCTTCCAAACCCCAGGCAATGCGCGCCAGCCCGCGCGTGATTTTGCGTGTGACAAACGTCTCGCCGCGCAGCGGCGATTCGTGGTTGAACAAGATGCCATTGCAGGCGAAGAGATTGTAGGATTCACGGTAGTTAACGACGATCCAGTAAGCATAGAGTTTGGCCACACCGTAGGGCGATCGGGGGTAGAACGGGGTCGTTTCCTTTTGCGGCGTTTCCTGCACTTTGCCAAACATTTCCGAAGTCGAGGCCTGGTAGAAACGGCATTCCTCCTCAAGACCGAGATTACGAATCGCCTCCAACAAACGCAAGGTGCCCACGGCATCCGACTCGGCGGTGTATTCCGGTTCTTCGAAAGACACCGCTACGTGACTCTGCGCTGCGAGATTGTAAATTTCATGAGGTTGCACCGCCTGAACCGTGCGTAACAGACTGGAGCCATCGGTCATATCGCCATAATGCAGGTGCAACTTTGCGTGTTCGTAATGCGGATCTGTATACAGGTGATCGATGCGTTGGGTGTTGATCAGCGAGGCACGTCTCTTGATGCCATGCACGTCATAGCCCTTGGCCAGCAGGAACTCCGCAAGGTAGGCGCCATCCTGCCCCGTTATACCGGTTATCAGCGCTCTCTTATTCACTTTCTATCCATCCTTGATGACACAATTCAGGGGCGGCCAATCGCATAATAGGTGAACCCGCGCCGGCGCACGACCTGCGGGGACCAGATATTGCGGCCGTCGACGATCACCGGCTGTTTCATGGTGCTGCGCAGACGTTCAAAGTCGGGTGCCCAGTACAATCGCCACTCCGTTACCAGTACCAGCGCATCGGCGCCACTTGCCGCCATATAGGGGTCATCGGACACGGAAAAACCCGGCTGTCCGGCCAATCAGCCGGGTAGTTGCCGCTCCCGCTTCCGGATCATGCGCCACCACCGTGGCGCCCTGCTGCAGCAATGCGTTGATCAGGTGAATGCTGGGCGCCTCACGAATATCGTCCGTGTTGGGTTTGAACGCCAAACCCCAGATGGCAACCCGGCAAGCTGGTAAATCCTTGCCGAAATGCCGCTGCAACAACTCGAAGGGCTTGCTCTTCTGGCGGATGTTGACGGCTTCGACCGCGCGCAACAGCTCGGCCACATAGCCATGCTGGCCGGAAGTGTGCTCCAGCGCTCTGACATCCTTGGGGAAACACGAGCCGCCATAGCCAACGCCCGGGTAGATGAATGAATAACCAATGCGGGGATCGGAGCCAATGCCTATGCGCACATGTTCGATATCGGCACCGACACGTTCGGCGATATTCGAGAGTTCGTTCATCAGGCTGATCTTGGTTGCCAGCATCGCGTTGGCGGCATACTTGGTCAGTTCCGACGAGCGCACATCCATACACAGCAGCTTTTCATGATTGCGATTGAACGGGGCATAGAGTTCACGTAACAGGTGTTCGGCTTCTTCGTTTTCGGTACCGACGACGATACGATCAGGCTTCATGAAATCGGCAATGGCTGCGCCTTCCTTGAGAAACTCCGGGTTGGAAGCCACATGGAACACAAGCTTCTTTCCGCGCTGGCGCAGTTCTGCATCGATGGCAACCCGGACTTTCTCGCAGGTCCCTACGGGCACGGTGGATTTGATCACCACCAGCAACGGCCGCTCCAGGCACTGACCAATTCCGCAAGCCACAGACAGGACGTGACCGAGGTCGGCCGAACCATCCTCGCCAGGCGGGGTACCCACCGCGATAAACAACACGTCGGCGTGGGCCACCGCATCGGTGAGAGAATTGGTAAAACCGATCCGCCCTTGTGCTGCATTTTCCTGCAACATGGACTCAAGCCCGGGCTCGAAGATGGGAACGATACCCTTGAGCAATCCGGCTATTCTCTTTTCATTGTTGTCCATGCACAAAACGTGATGTCCAACCTCGGACAGGCCCGCTCCGCTCACCAAGCCGACATAGCCGCTACCAACAATAGAAATTCGCATACCACATCCCTGGATCATTGGGCTGCCTGCTGGCACGCCCGGGAAACATATTCTACCTGTTCACCACCGATAATATTCCTTGAACCAGGCGACAAACTGCTGCACACCCTGTGCCAAAGACGTCTGCGGCTTATAGCCGAAATCACGCTCAAGATCGCTGCAATCCGCCCAGGTATCCAGCACATCACCCGGCTGAGCCCCGGTCATTTCCAGTAGGGCTTTTTTGCCCATGCAGTCTTCCAATGTCCTCAGAAAATCCAGTAGCTTCACCGGCTTGCTGTTGCCAATATTGTAAATACGAAAAGGTGCTGTGCTGACCGCGGGGTCTGTATTCCCGGCGCTTGCAGCTCCGCCGCCAACACCTTTCCCCGCAGCCACGGCCGTTACTCCTTTGACGATATCGCCGATGTAGGTGAAATCACGTTGGTGATGGCCGTGGTTGAAAATACGTATGGTTGTGCCTTCGCTGATCGCACGGGCAAAAAGTATCGGCGCCATATCCGGACGGCCCCACGGGCCATATGCGGTAAAGAAGCGCAAACCGGTGACCGGCATGCCGTACAGGTGGGCATAAGCGTGCGCCATCAGTTCGTTGGCGCGCTTGCTGGCAGCATACAGTGACAACGGATGATCAACCGGGTCATGTTCTGAAAACGGCACACGGGAATTATCGCCATACACCGAACTGGATGATGCGTAGATAAGATGTGGGACTTTATTGTGCCGGCAAGCTTCCAGTACCGAGGCAAAACCTTGCAGGTTGGACGATACGTAAGCCATCGGATTCTGTAGTGAGTAACGCACGCCGGGCTGTGCTGCCAGATGGATCAGGCGATCGGCTTGTTCCGAAGCCACCCTTTGCGCGATCGCATCAGTATCCGTAATGTCCAGATGATAAAAGTCAAAGCCGGCCCGTCGACGCAGCCTATCAAGCCGGTCGCGCTTGAGTTGCGGGTCGTAATAGTCATTCAGGTTATCGATTCCAGCCACTTCATGGCCTTCATCGAGCAAGCTGAGCGCCGTGTGCATGCCGATGAAGCCGGCAACACCTGTCACGATCAGTTTCAACTGGGGGCCCTGTTTTCCATGCTAGTGTCCTGTAACAGCCAATACGGGAGTGAAAGGCGAGCCCGGACGAGCCGAGTGCACGAAGCGAGCCGCGTCGAATAGCTCTCGCATATTCGCAAGGCGAGCGACACAGCAATCGGCCGTCCCGGTTCGCAAGGCACTTCTGTATTGGCTGTTACAGGTCACTAGATCTACGGTTTACCGCGCCATTGGCTCAGAATAGTATTTTACCCGCTGATGCTGCTGCAGGTATGAAAAAGGCACCCGAAGGTGCCTTTTTCCTGCTGCCGTCCGGTTGCAATTACTTCTTGCCTTCGATCCCCAGTAGTTCTACCTGGAAGATCAACGTGGCATTCGGTCCGATCGGTCCGCCGCCTGCGGCACCATAAGCAAGATCGGGCGGAATGTAAAACATGAATTTGCTGCCGACCGGCATCAGCTGCACACCTTCGGTCCAGCCGGGAATTACCTTGTCCAGCTCGAAAGATATGGGCTCGCCCCTGGCATAGGAACTGTCGAACTCGTCTCCGTTCAGCAAACTGCCACGATAATGCACGCTCACCTTGTCCGTTGCGGCCGGCTTGGGACCAGTGCCCATTTCGAGAACCTTATACTGCAGGCCACTTTCCGTCACAACCACGCCTTCCTTGGACCGGTTTTCCAACAAGAACTTATCGCCCTCCGCCGCATTGGTTGTGGCCAAAGCCTTTTTCTCAGCATCTGCCGCAGCGCGTCTTTTGGCAATAAACGCTTCGCGAATGCTGGCAGCCTCCTCAGGCGTCAGTTCCGGGGTTTCACCCTTGTAGGTTGTGCGAACCGCCTCGAACAGCGTATCCAGGTCAATATCCGAACCTTGCTGTTTCAGCGAAGCGCCAATATCCATTCCAATAATGTAGCCCAGCTTCTGGGCTTCTGTTTCCGGCTTTGCAGCAAACGCTGCGTAGCTTGTTAGCGTCAGTGCCGCCATCAGGCCCAAAGCAAAAACTTTTCTCATTACCTGTTTACTCCTAAATTTAGTCATGCGTTAAGTCCGGGCTTTCCATTCAGGCTGCGGATTGTCCTACTATCGGCGGGTCGTGGCAAATCACTTCGTAGACAGCGGCAGAGGCAGGCGGTTCCCACGCAGCCAATCCGGCCGCCTCAACAGGCTTGCATAATTACAGAATGGTGTTATACTCCACTACAACACTAAGTCAAGCAAGCAATAAAGGAATTCCATATGTTGCGCCTTCGCCGGAATATACAACCCAGGGTATCCAACCACCTCGCCGCACTGAGCGCACTACTGTTACTGGTCTCATCACTGGCGGGAATGGAACATTCAGCGCCTGAGCGAGAATTTACGGTAAATCATTCCACCACTGCCCCTGCCGAGTTCAGCGACATCAGGCAGGAGCCCCTCGCCACGCGGCAAACAGCGACGCGCCAGGGTATCAAAATCAGCCTGCTGATATTCGGCCGCTAGTTCGCGCATGCCAACTCGCTGGAATGACATTGAGCCAATCTACTGGCAGCTCAAGGAGCGCACGGTAGCCATGATACTCGATGGCACTCTGGCCGAGGGTGACGCACTGCCTTCGGTGCGGACCGTGGCATCCAATTTTCAACTCAACCCGATTACCGTGTCGAAATCCTACCAGGCTTTGGTAGACGAAGGTTTGGTGGAGAAACACCGCGGGCTGGGGATGTTCGTGTGCAAAGGCGCCCACGCCAGGCTGATTGCCTCTGAAAAAGAGAAGTTTCTGAGCAAGGAGTGGCCTGCGACATTAAAGCGGCTGGAACAATTGGGGCTGGATGTGAATGAGTTGCTAAAAATCAATGAAAACAACGGGGGCCACTCAGAATGAATTCGATCATTTCCGCCCGTGCTTTGAGCAAACGCTTCGGACGCACCGTGGCTGTCGACAGCATTGACCTGGAAATTCCGGCTGGCCGTATTGTTGGCCTGATCGGCCCGAACGGGGCGGGCAAGACGACCGTGATGAAAGCCATACTCGGCTTGACGACCTTCGAAGGCCATTTGGATGTGCTGGGACTCAATCCGGCCCGTCACCGCTCCGAGTTGATGGAAAACGTGTGTTTTATTGCGGACGTTGCGGTGCTGCCACGCTGGATCAGGGTCTGGCAATTGATCGAGTTGACCAGCCAGCTCCACGAGAAATTTTCCAGGGAAAAATGCCTGCAATATCTCGCCCGCACCAAGATATCCCAGAACAGCAGAGTCAAGCAGCTTTCAAAGGGAATGGTAACCCAGTTGCACCTGGCGCTGGTGATGGCAATCGATGTGAAATTGCTGGTGCTCGATGAACCTACCCTGGGGCTGGACATACTGTACCGCAAACAGTTTTACTCCAACCTCCTCAACGACTATTTCGATGAGCAAAGAACCATCCTGATCACCACTCATCAGGTTGAGGAAGTGGAACACATCCTCACCGATCTCATATTCATCAACGACGGCAGGATCATCCTCAACTGCAGCATGGATGAAATCGAAGCCAATTATGCCGAGCTTATGGTTGCTCCCGCCAATGCCCCAGGCGGCGCGCGCACTGGCGCCATTGAATGAACGGGTATTGTTTGGGCGTCACATCTTTTTGTATCAAAACGCGGATCGGGAAAAGCTCGAAGAACTGGGAGAACTGCACACACCCAGCGTGGCGGATCTCTTTGTCGCCACGATGAGCGGGGAAGAGTCATGAAACGCATGCTGGCCTTGCTGCGTAGGGAATTCTGGGAAAACAAGGGCGCTTTCCGCACAACCCCGTTGGTAATTGGCGGCATTTGTGTTGCCTTGCTGCTAATGGCGATTTTTACTACCACTCATTTTGACAATGAGCTCTACACCTTCAAGGAAGCGGTGCGCCTGCTGGCGCAACAGCCTGTAGAGTTCCGTGCGCTGCACATTTACCAAGGGATGCTTGGCAGCTCGTTATTTTTTACCATGGTGCTTTCATTCGTCGTATTCTTCTATCTGCTTGGCGCCTTGTACGACGACCGCAAGGACCGGAGCATCCTGTTCTGGAAATCCATGCCGGCCTCGGACATGCTGACCATCGCATCCAAATTGGTCGCCGCAATGGTTCTGGCGCCATTGATGTTCTGGGTCATATTTGTCCTCACCCAGATTGCAATGGCCATCATTGCCTCGTTGATGGTGCTGTCGGTGGGCGGGAACCCATGGACGCTGTTCCTCAGCGTAGTCAATCCGCTTTCGGCCTGGTTTATGGTTCTGCTCAGTTACCTGGCCGCATCGGTTTGGTTTCTGCCATTTTACGCCTGGCTGCTGTTTGTCTCTTCGTTTGCACCGCGGATTCCATTATTGTTCGCCGTGCTCCCGCCTGTCGTGTTTGCCGTGTTGCAGATCTGGATCGATTTCCTGCGCACGTTTACGCTCGACAGCAGCCTGTTCGGAGTCATCGGTGAATGGGTTGCCAACAGCCCGGCCATACTGACTGCCCAGGTCCACAACGGCCGGGGCATGCTGGCTCTGGGAGTTCCTACCACCAACGCATTCGATCATGCGGTAACGGTAGGTAACATGCTGGATCGATTGTTCTCGCTGCAGATGCTGGGAGGCCTGGCGGTGGCGGCGGTGTTCCTGGCCGGGGCCTTGTGGCTGCGCCATCGCGCGACCGACAGCTAGCGGTTACTTCCAACAACATAGCCTGCGAACTGCGCCTTGCGGAGCAGCGCTGTCGATACATGAACAGCGATGTTGGAATTCACAGCTAGCCCTTGATACCACCCTTGGTAATTTCCAGCGGATCGAGCAAACGGTCCAGCTCTTCGGCGGAAAGGTTCGTGGTTTCAAGAGCTACGTCCTTGATCGGCCTGCCCTCTTTGTACGCCTGCTTGGCCGTTGCTGCGCCCAACTCATAGCCAATCACCGGGTTCAGCGCTGTCACCAGGATCGGATTTCGTTGCAGGGCGTTGTTGATGTTGTCCGCCCGCACCGTGAATCCACTGATGGCCGAATCGGCCAGCAAACGGCTCACCGACGCCAGGATTTCCAGGCTTTGCAAGAGATTATGAGCAACAAGGGGCAGCATCACGTTGAGCTGAAACAGACCAGACTGACCGGCGATGGTAATCGTCGTGTCGTTGCCAATGACCTGCGCGCAGACCATGCATACGGCTTCCGGAATAACCGGGTTGACCTTGCCTGGCATGATGGAAGAGCCCGGTTGCAAAGCCGGCAGTTCAATCTCACCAAACCCCGCCAGCGGTCCGGAATTCATCAAGCGCAGGTCATTGGCGATTTTCATCAGCGAGCAGGCCAGTGTCTTGAGCTGGCCGGATAGCTCGACCGAGGCGTCCTGTGAACTGATGCCCTCGAAATAATTGTCCGCCGACTGGAATTTGACGCCAGTGCGTTCCTGCAGCGCCGCAGCCATCCGCGGGCCAAACTCTGCATGCGCGTTGATGCCTGTCCCAACCGCCGTACCACCCTGCGGTAATTTACGTAATCTCTTAAGTGCGCTCTTTATGCGTTTGATATCTGAGCGTATTTGTGTAGACCAACAGCCGAGCTCCTGGGAAAACGTGACCGGCATCGCGTCCATCAAATGCGTGCGACCCGTTTTTGCGATTCCTGCAAGTTCCTCGGCTTTGATATCCAGTGTTTCCGCCAGATGCTTGAGCGCCGGAATCAGTTCCTCGCTGGCCAGAAGGCAAGCGCTGACCTGGATTGCAGTCGGGATTACATCATTGGAGCTCTGCCCCATATTGACATGATCATTTGGATGTATGCCGAGATCGCTGTCGCGGTTCGCCAGGTGCGCAATGACTTCATTGGCATTCATGTTCGAACTGGTGCCGGAACCGGTTTGGAAAATATCGATCGGGAATTGATCGTTGAATTCTCCTGCAATCACCCGGCGCGACGCCGCTTCGATGGCCTTTGCCCGTTCTGCGTCCAGCAAGCCCAACTCCAGATTCACCTGCGCCGCCGATTCCTTGATCAGGCCCAGGGCGCGAATGAAGGGTTGCGGCAGGGTCAAGCCGCTGACAGGAAAATTCTGTACCGCTCGCTGCGTCTGAGCACCCCATAAGGCGGCAGCAGGCACCTTGAGTTCGCCCATGCTGTCGCTCTCCGTTCGATATTCCTTTGCCATTGCTAACTCCGTTATCTGTAGGATTGATGTGACAAAGTCTTATTGTAAGTTCAGCCGCCGCCTGGTGTCCTGTCTCACATCAAGTGGCAATTCAGGTATTCATGTTCATCCACTCCAAGTAGAATGGCACCAGAGGCAGGTCTTGTCGGGGCCGTAATTGGGATCAGAGAACCATTTCAACAGCGATCATCGTAAGAACGGAAAAGTTTTTCCAGGGAAATGGTTCTCTGGCCCCTGCCTGCTTTCGTCTTTCACCCTGAGGGAACCGGCTTACGTGACGGATTTGACTGAACTCACCGCGATTTCCCCGCTTGACGGCCGCTATGCCGGCAGGACTTCGGTCCTTAGGCCGTATTGCAGTGAACATGGGTTGATCCATCGGCGATTGGTCGTCGAACTGCGTTGGTTTCAGGCCTTGTGCGCCGAGCCCGGCATCACAGAATTGTCTCCACTGAGCGAAATCGCCGGGCGGTATATAGAAGAACTGATCAAGAACTTCAGCCCGGCGGAGTCGCGCCAGGTCAAGGCCATCGAAGCCAAGACCAACCACGACATGAAAGCAGTTGAATATTACCTGAAGGACCGTTTCAGCCAGTTGCCGGAATTGGCCGCGCGTTCCGAATTCCTGCATTTCGCCTGTACGTCCGAGGACATCAACAATCTGGCTTACGCACTGATGCTGCGAGACCTTTACCAGGAAATATTGTTGCGGGATTTCGATGGCCTCGCCAGCAGCCTGGCCGCTATGGCGCAGGAAAATGCGAACCAGGCGATGTTATCGCGCACCCACGGCCAGCCCGCGTCGCCAACCACGCTGGGCAAAGAACTGGCCAATACGCATCAGCGGCTGCTGCGGCAGATAGATCAGCTTGCCAGCCAGGACTACCTCGGTAAGATCAACGGTGCTGTGGGAAATTTCAACGCCCACCTGCTGGCCTACCCCGAGCTTGACTGGCCGGCGCTGGCGCAACGGTTCGTAGCATCGCTGGGTCTGAAATGGAATGCATATACGACCCAGATTGAGCCACATGACTGGATGGCTGAGCTATTCCATACGCAAAGCCGCCTGAACACCATCCTGATCGACTTCTGCCGGGATATCTGGGCGTATATATCCATCGGTTATTTTCTTCAAAAACCGGTTGCAGGCGAAGTCGGCTCATCCACCATGCCGCACAAGGTCAACCCAATTGACTTCGAAAATGCGGAGGGTAACCTGGGGCTGGCCAACGCATTGCTGCTCCATCTGGCGGAGAAATTACCGGTGTCGCGCTGGCAACGTGACTTGAGTGATTCCACCGCGTTGCGGTCCATCGGCACTGCCTATGGCCACATCGTGGTCGCGTTGACCTCCCTGCAGCGGGGTCTGCTCAAGCTCGAAGTGAATCGGGAACGGCTGGACGAGGATCTCGACGCGAACTGGGAAATACTGGCAGAGCCGATCCAGACCGTGATGCGGCGTTATGGTGTGGACCGCCCGTACGAAAAACTCAAAGCCCTGACCCGGGGCAGGCGCGTGTCTCGTGCCGTTTTCGTGACCTTCATCAAGGGTCTCGACATCCCTGAACATGCGCGGGAACAGTTGCTCGAACTGACGCCAGCTAGCTACACCGGCAATGCCGCAAGCATGGCTTTACTGGGATCAGAGAACCATTTCTCTGCAGACCGTCACAACAAGACAAAATGACTTTCCCGGGAATTGATTCTTTGACCGCTTTATGATTTTCCAGGGAAGTGGCTCGCCCACCCGCGCGCAATTTTTGGCCGAGTACTGGCAAAGGAAACCCTGCCTGCTGCGCCAGGCTTTTCCTGGTTTCGTGCCGGAACTGGACGAAAATGACGTCGCCGGGCTGGCCTGTGACGAACTGGCTGAAAGCCGTCTGATTACCGGCAGCTATCCGCTGCACGACTGGCGCGTCAAATACGGCCCGTTCACTCCACGTGAGCTGCGCACGCTGCCCGACAGCAATTGGACTTTGCTGGTGCAGGACGTTGAAAAACACTACCCGCCGCTTGCGTCTTTGCTGACGAATTTCCGCTTTCTGCCTTCCTGGAGGCTTGACGACGTGATGATCAGCGTCGCCGCCGAAGGCGGATCTGTTGGCCCTCACTTCGATCAATATGACGTGTTCCTGTTACAGGCATCCGGACGCCGCCGCTGGCAAATCGCTTCGGCTTTCGACCCTCGCTGGCTACCGGATCGCGAATTGAAAGTGCTGGCATCCTTCACCCCGGATACCGAATGGGTGCTCGAACCCGGCGATCTGCTGTATCTACCGCCCGGTATTGCCCATCTTGGCGTGGCGCTGGAAACTGGCATGACCTGGTCGATTGGCCTGCGCGCACCAAGTCAGGCCGATCTGCTGCAGGCTCTGGGAGAGTGGCTGGCGCAACACCTTGATGAGGGCGCCCGCTATGAGGACGGCAGCCTCCCAAATCATCCGCGCCCAGGTGAAATCAGCCACCGGGCCATCGAACGGCTTTACGCGCTGATCCGGGACCCCATGGCTTCATCCACGCGGCTGCATTCCTTCCTCGGCAGCTTTCTGACGCGTTATCGCCTGGCACAACAGCCCGCCCCGCCACCCCAAAGCCTGAGTGAACAGGACATTGCAGCCGCGCTGGCGAGTTCCGCCCAACTGCAGCGCAACCCCTGGACCCGCCTTGCCTGGATCGAACAGGACGGACAAGCGCTGTTGTATGCATCCGGGGATGAATATGCGTGCAGTATTGACATTGCACAACAGCTTTGTGCAAGCCCTGCACAGACGCCCGGCAACACCCCATTGCAGGCGGAAACACTGCAGTTGCTCTGCCGGCTCATCAACGACGGGCATTTTTTCTTCTCGCACGCGGATGGCAATGCAACGTAGAAAAGGAATGGTTAATCCGGCCTGAGCAGGTTTTCGATTGGCGGGGTCAGGTAAAGGCCCGGATCCACTGGTGAAATGCTTCTTTGACCCCAAATACACACGGTATAATCCGTACTTATACCGGAATGAGGTACCGATCCGGCTTTTTCATGTTGGGCAAAGAGGAATTATTGACACCCGTGGACCGCGATTTCGAGTCGCTCAGGCGATCTTCCCATCTCTATGGCAACAATGCGCCGTTCATAGAATCGTATTACGAAGCCTGGCTGGATAATCCGGACAGCGTTCCAGCGCAATGGGCAAAGGAATTCTCTGCCTTGAACAACGGTGCCCGGGGCGGCAATGGCGCCACTGAAACCGGCCACCTTGGCATCCAGGAGAGGTTCCGCCAACTGGGGCGGCTGGCGCCATCGTCCGCGCAGGACATCCGTCTGGCGGACCACAAGCAGGCGGGCGTTCTGAAGTTGATCAATGCCTATCGCATTCGTGGCCACGAAAACGCCAAACTGGACCCGCTGGGCGAGCCGCACCGTGCGCCGGTGCCCGACTTATCTCTCGAATTCAATGATCTGCACGAATCAGATCTTGCCATGGAATTCGACACCGGGACCCTGGTCGCGCCCAAGCGCATGAAATTGAGCGACATTATTGCGCTGTGCCAACGCGTCTATTGCGGCAGTATCGGCGTCGAGTACATGCATATCGTCGATACCAGGAAACGCTATTGGCTGCAGGAACGTCTGGAAGGCGGCGGCGGAATCTACGATGTGACGAATGAGGAACGGCTGCGCATCCTGCAGCTGCTTACGGCAGCGGAGGGTCTGGAGAAATACCTGCATACCCGCTACGTGGGCCAGAAGCGCTTTTCTCTCGAGGGCGGAGACAGCCTGATCCCCCTGTTGCATGAAACCATGCTGCACGCCGGGGCGCGTGGAGTGCAGGAAATCGTGTTGGGCATGGCGCATCGGGGGCGTCTCAACGTGCTGGTGAACATCCTCGGCAAGTCACCGGGCATGCTGTTCGCCGAATTTGAAGGTCATCCGAAAGATGCGAATCCGTTGCGTTCCGGAGATGTGAAATACCACCTGGGTTTCGCTTCCGATATTCAAACGCCCGGTGGAACGGTGCACATGGCGCTGGCCTTCAATCCTTCGCACCTTGAGATCGTCGACCCGGTGGTGGCTGGCTCGGTTCGCGCCCGCCAGGACCGGCGCAACGATACCGGCCACGATCAGGTGATGCCGATCCTGATCCACGGCGACGCCGCATTTGCCGGACAGGGTGTGGTGATGGAGTTGTTCCAGATGTCAGAAATACGTGGCTTCGCGGTGGGCGGCACATTGCACATCGTGATCAACAACCAGGTGGGTTTCACGACCAGCGATTTGAGAGACGCCCGTTCGACACTGTATTGCACCGCCATAGCCAAAATGGTTCATGCCCCGATATTTCACGTGAATGCCGATGACCCGGAAGCCGTGCACCACGTGATGAAAATAGCCTGCGACTTCCGCACACAGTTCAAGCGCGATGTCGTGATCGACCTGTTCTGTTATCGCCGCCATGGCCACAATGAAGCGGACGAGCCAGCGGCTACCCAACCACTGATGTACGACAAAATCCGCAAGCTGAAAACCACGCGGAAAAAGTATGCCAATCATTTGGTAAAAGCCGGCCTGATTTCCGCGGATGAGCCCAACCAGATGATGGGTCACTACCGTGAACACCTCGACCGTGGTGACCAGGTGGCGGATGTAATAACGGAACCGCGGACCAATGAATATGCGGCCAACTGGCACGAATTCAGCCACGTCGAGGAACCCTGCGATATCGATACCTCAGTCGCGCTCGACACCATCCGGCAATTGTCCGATCGGCTCACCACCCTGCCCGCGGAATTCGAACTCCACCCGCGTGTGCAGCGCATCATCGAAGACCGGAAGTTGATGGCGGCGGGGAAAATCCCCGTCGACTGGGGCTTTGCCGAAACCATGGCCTACGCCACGCTGATCGACCAAGGCAGCAACCTGCGTCTGGTAGGCCAGGATTCCGCGCGCGGAACGTTTTTTCACCGCCATGCCGTGCTGCACAACCAGCGCAACGGCGACACCATTTTACCGCTGGCCAGACTACGGCCGGAGGCCCGCGTCTCGGTGATCGACTCGCTGCTGTCGGAAGAGGCCGTAATGGGCTTCGAATATGGTTACGCCACCGCAGCACCGGAAACCCTGGTGATCTGGGAGGGGCAATTTGGCGATTTTGCCAATAGCGCTCAGGTGGTTATTGACCAATTTTTGACTTCGGGCGAGGCCAAGTGGGGCCGGCTTTGCGGTCTGACCTTGCTGTTGCCGCATGGTTACGAAGGACAGGGGCCGGAACATTCCAGTGCGCGTCTGGAGCGTTTCCTGCAGTTATGTTCCAACCACAACATCCAGGTCTGCATTCCTTCCACCCCGGCCCAGATGTTCCATCTGCTGCGGCGTCAGGTATTGCAGCCGATACGCAAACCGCTGATCGTGCTGTCGCCAAAAAGCCTGTTACGCAGCAAAGCCTCGACATCGACACTGGAGGTGCTGTCCGAAGGCCGCTTCCAGAGGGTCATTGGCGACCGCGGCCCCGGCGAGGCGGGCAAGATCAAGCGTGTCGTATTGTGTTCCGGAAAAGTTTACTACGACATTGCACAAAAACGCGATGCAGAAAACAAGGGCGAGGTTGCGGTCATGCGGCTGGAACAGCTTTACCCTTTCCCGCAACAGGAAGTGATCACGTTTATCAAAGAATTCCCATCGGCAACCGAACTGGTCTGGTGCCAGGAAGAACCGCAAAACCAGGGGGCCTGGTACCAGATCCATCATCATCTGGAGGCTTGCGCGGCCGACCGGCTGGAACTGAAATACGCCGGGCGGTCACCTTCGGCGTCACCGGCCGTGGGCTACTACAGCGCGCATCTTGAACAACAGCAGGCGCTGGTCGAGCAGGCGCTGAGCGGCAACGAAAACGCTGATATTGAAAGGTTTTAGAAGGAATCAGAACATGACCATTGAAGTGAAAGTGCCCATTCTGCCCGAATCCGTAGAGGACGCGACAATCGCTTCGTGGCACAAAAATGTGGGCGACACCGTGCGCCGGGATGACAACCTGGTCGACCTGGAAACGGATAAAGTGGTGCTCGAGGTTCCCGCTCCGGTGGATGGAGTACTGAAAGAAATCAAAGCCAGTCGAAGGCGCGACCGTGCTCAGCGGTCAATTGCTCGCCGTCATTGAAGAAGGTGCCGTCGCGCCAACCACCTTCCGTGTCTGAGAAGACAGAAACAACACCGGCTGAGGAACCGGCGCCACCAATAAAGAAAGCTGCACCGGCCCCGGCGCCATCCCCTCCCCCGTCCACTGACGTTTCCTCCAGGCTCAGCCCGGCTGCGCGCCGTGTCGCCGAAGAAGAAAAAGTCGATCCGGCTAAGGTGCCCGGCAGCGGCAGGGGCGGCAGAATCACGAAAGGTGATGTGCTGTCGTTCGTGAAGTCGGGCGGTCCACGCCAGGAAGAACGGGTGAAGATGACGCGCTTGCGCAGCCGCATCGCCGAGCGCATGAAGGAAGCGCAGAACACGGCAGCAATTCTGACTTCTTTCAACGAAGTGGATCTCAATGCGGTCATGGACCTGCGGCGGCGGTACAAGGACGAATTCATTGCGCGCCACGGTATCAAATTGGGCTTGATGTCTTTTTTTGTCAAAGCGTGTTGCGACGCGTTGCGTAAATTCCCATTGGTCAACGCATCGCTCGACGGTGAAGAGATTATTTACCACAATTACCAGGATATCGGCATAGCGGTTTCCACCGAGCGCGGTTTGATGGTGCCTGTCATACGCAATGCCGAAAGCATGGGCCTGGCTGAAATCGAACATGGTATTGATCATTTCGCCACTGCTGCGCGGGATGGCTCCATAAGCCTCTCTGATTTGCAGGGCGGCACATTTACCATTACCAATGGCGGAATTTTCGGTTCGCTGGTTTCCACCCCTCTGTTGAATCCGCCGCAAAGCGCCATCCTGGGTATGCATGCGATAAAAGAACGGCCGGTGGTTATCGATGGAGCGATCGTTGCCCGGCCCATGATGTATTTGGCGCTGAGTTATGACCATCGGATTATCGATGGCAAAGATGCGGTGCAGTTCCTGGTGACCGTAAAGGAAAGCCTGGAGGACCCGGCCAGATTCTTACTCGGACTGTAACCCCGCTAAAAGGAACCAAGCATGGCAGAAAAATTTGACGTAGTCGTAATCGGTGGCGGGCCCGGGGGCTATGTCGCCGCCATACGGGCTGCACAATGCGGCTTGAAAACGGCCTGTGTCGATATGTTCACGGGTAAGGACGGCAAGCCGGCTCCGGGAGGAACCTGCCTCAATGTTGGCTGCATTCCATCCAAAGCTTTGCTGGATTCAAGCAAACATTTCTACCACGTGGGGCATGAGTTCGCTGAACATGGTATTACGGTAAAAAATGCTGCCATGGACGTGCAGAAGATGATCGCGCGCAAAGACGGCATTGTAAAAAAGCTGACCAGCGGTGTGACCCAGCTGTTCAAAGGCAACAAGATCGAATACTTCCATGGCAAGGGAACGCTGCTCGCGAACCGTCAGGTCGAAGTGTCACCTGCGGATGGGGGAGAAAAACTGCAATTGCAGGCCGACAACGTCATTCTTGCCTCGGGCTCCATCCCGATCGCGATACCCAACGTGGAATTCGATGGCGAATTTATCGTCGACAGCGAGGGGGCCCTGGACTTTACCACGGTGCCCAAGCGCCTCGGCGTCATCGGCGCCGGGGTGATCGGCCTGGAACTGGGTTCGGTGTGGAACCGGCTGGGCTCCGAGGTCGTGTTGCTCGAAGCACTGGATCAATTCTTGCCCATGGCGGATGTGCAGCTTAGTCAGCAGGCTGTGCGGGAGTTCACCCGGCAGGGCCTCAAGTTCCACTTTGGCACTCTGGTCAAGGGCGCCACAGTAGTAAAGAAAGAAGTGCTGGTCACACTTGAAGACAGAAACGGTGAAAGCCAGCAAACATTTGACCGCTTGCTCGTCGCCGTCGGCCGCAAGCCATATACCGAAGGCTTGTTGACTGAAGAGGCAGGCGTGCGCCTCACTGATCACGGTCAGATCGAGGTTGACGAGCAATCGAGAACCAGCGCAGACGGCGTATGGGCGATTGGTGATTGCGTGCGCGGTCCCATGTTGGCCCATAAAGCCTCGGAAGAAGGCATCGCGGTGGCTGAAATGATCGCCGGCAAACCCGCACACATCCATTTCGATACCACACCCTGGGTGATCTACACAGACCCGGAGATCGCCTGGGTAGGCAAGACCGAGCAGGAACTGAAGAAAGCGGGGGTCAAGTATCGTGCCGGCTCGTTTCCCTACGCCGCCAACGGCAGAGCTCTGGCGGGCGGGCATGGCGTTGGACTGGTCAAGATACTGGCCGATGCTGAAAGCGACGAAGTACTGGGCGTGCACATCCTGGGCGCCAACGCGTCTGAACTCATCGCTGAATGCGTGGTTACCATGGAATTTCATGGCTCCAGCGAAGACCTGGCGCGCATCGTCCATGCACACCCAACCCTGTCAGAGGCGGTGCATGAAGCAGCGCTGCACGTCGACAAGCGGGCCATCCATCGTGGCAACTGACGCAGCCCTGAGCCTTATTCCCGGGACTATGCGGTGAGCCAAATACCTGAATCCTTTCGCGCTTTCCGCATCCATAACGACGAGGAGGGTTATCACTCGGGAACTGAATTGCTGACGCTCGGCGACCTCAGCGAGGGTGACCTGACGGTGCGCGTGGACTGGTCCGGTATCAATTACAAGGATGCTCTGGCCGCTACCGGAAAGGGCAAAATACTGCGCAAATTCCCGCTCAATGGCGGCATCGACATGGCCGGCACGGTCGTCAATTCGGATGCGGAGCTTTTCCAGCCAGGCGATCAGGTGATTGTAACGGGCTGCCATTTGTCGGAAACGCGTGATGGCGGCTTCAGCGAATATCTGCGTGTTGACAGCCAAGACGCGGTCCCACTGCCTTCCGGACTGAGCACCAGGGAAGCCATGATCCTGGGCACGGCCGGCTTCACGGCGGCCTTGTGTCTGCTGCGCATGGAAGCAAACGGCCAGACGCCTTCCGCGGGCCCCATTGTTGTCACCGGCGCCAGCGGCGGCGTTGGCAGTATCGCCATCAACCTGCTGACCCATGCGGGTTATGAAGTGCATGCAATATCGGGCAAAGTGGAAGAATTCGACTGGCTGGAAAAGCTGGGCGCCCGCCAATGTATCTCGCGCCATGATTTGCATTGGGGCCAGAATCCGCTGGAAAAAGCCATTTGGGCCGGTTGCATCGACAGCATCGGCGGCGACATGCTGGCCGGAATCAGCCGTGTCGTCAAACTCTGGGGAAACATTGCCTGCTGTGGCATGGCCGGAGGGCGGGGCCTGCACACGACCGTTTTTCCGATGATTCTGCGTGGCGTCAGCCTGCTTGGAATCAGTTCGAACAATTGCCCGTTCACGATGCGGCGTACACTGTGGGACCGCTTGGCAAATGAATGGAAACCGCCCCTGCTGGAGCATATCCTGACGCACGAAGTCGGGCTCGATGAAATGTCTCCCATCTTCCAAAGCCTGCTGGACGGAAAAAGCAAGGGACGGTCGGTCGTGAAAGTCAATCTGGATCAAGCTGCCGCAGATCAAGGCTCTTTGCAATGATTTTTCCATTCGCTATCCATTTACGGCATACTAGTGGCCTGTAACAGCCAATACGGGAGTGAAAGGCGAGCCCGGACGAGCCGAGTGCACGAAGCGAGCCGCGTCGAATAGCTCGCGCATATTCGCAAGGCGAGCGACACAGCAATCGGCCGTCCCGGTTCGCAAGGCACTTCTGTATTGGCTGTTACAGGCCACTAGGCACTTGGCGCATCAATGGTAGTTGGAAAGAGTTTTTTCACGGGACCGTTCATGTCTAAAGTTCTGATTGTTGATGACTCACCAGCGCAGCTCTACAGTTTGCGCAAAATTGTTGAACAAGGCGGACACCAGACCGTGGTCGCCGACTGTGGTGAACGCGCGCTGCAAGTCGCCTCCGACGAGCAGCCCGCAGTGATCCTGATGGATATCGTGATGCCGGGTATGAGTGGATACCAAGCCACACGCCGCCTTGGGCGTAACGAAGTAACACGCCACATTCCGGTTATTTTTGTCAGCGCCAGGGCCGATGAGACTGACCGGGTTTGGGGTATGCGCCAGGGCGCCCGTGATTACGTGACCAAGCCGGTCAATCCGCAAACTCTGTTATCGGCGATTTCCGCCGCGATGTAGTGCCCTGTCGAAGTTCAAGTTGATTTTCCGAACAGATCGACCCTGACCCTTGTATTCCAGGGGTTGCGGCACTATTTTCCAGACACGCCTTTGGACTTCTCTGTCCAAGCACAAGAAATCGTATAAGGAGAGCATTTCATGACCATCAAAGCCGGTGACAAGATTCCTGCAGCAACCTTTACCATAATGACTGAATCAGGGCCAAAACCGCTCACCACAGATGAATTGTTCGGCGGCAAGAAAGTCGTCCTTTTCTCTGTTCCCGGTGCTTTCACCCCCACCTGTTCCGCCAAACACCTGCCTGGTTTTGTCGATCTTGCCGAAGACATACTCGGCCGTGGCGTCGACACCATTGCTTGCGTCGCAGTGAATGATGTCTTCGTGATGAATGCCTGGGGTAAAAGCGCAAAGGCTTCCAGGATTCTGATGCTGGCGGATGGAAATGCTGACTTTGCCAAAGCCGTCGGGCTAACCTTGGATGCTTCCGCGTATGGCATGGGCGAGAGATCACAGCGCTTTGCCCTGATCGCCGACAACGGCGTCGTTTCGCACCTGTTCGTAGAAAGCCCGGGCGAATTCAAGGTCAGCTCTGCAGAAAACGTTCTGTCGGCATTGTAAAAGGAACAGCTGGATAGATTCGGCTGACAATCAAAGGTGATTCATGCATCAATATCCGCATCTTTACAAGGTCGAAGCCAAAGCCGAAACCGACACAGCGGTAGAAATCGACAGCGAGGGTTTGAGCTCGCTGGCCTCGCTGCCTCCGGAACAGTTTGATGGGCCGGGCGGTTACTGGTCGCCCGAAACCCTGCTGGTCGCCGCGGTGGCGGATTGTTTCATCCTCACGTTTCGGGCCATTGCCCGCGCCTCCCAACTGACCTGGCTGCGTCTGGAATGCAAGACCGATGGCGTGCTGGACCGGGTTGACAACATAACGCGTTTCACCCGGTTTGACACCCGGGTCACGCTAACGGTGCCGGCGGGCACGGACGAGCACAAAGCAACGAGGATATTGGAAAAAGCGGAAGCTGTGTGCCTGATCAATAACTCACTCAACGCGGAAAAGCATTTACAGGTCCGGATTGAATTTGCGCCCTGACGGCGGACTTTCTCAAGCAGACAGTCCGGCCGGACTATTCTTCTTCATCGCCTTCGGCGGCGATCTTGGCCACACCGACCAGGTGCTCTCCTTCGCGCAGACGGATCAGCGTAACCCCCTGGGTATTGCGTCCCAGGGTTGAAATTTCATTGGCGCTGGTCCGCACCAGCGTGCCGCCATCCGAGATCAACATGATGTCGTCCTCATCGGTCACCTGCTTGGCCGCAATCAATTGGCCATTGCGTGCAGAGGTACTGATGGCTATCAGGCCCTGCCCGCCCCGGCCCTGCCGCCGGTAATCGTCTACCCGCGTCCGCTTACCGAATCCATTTTCGGTAACCGTCAGAATATCGCCTTCCCCCACGACCAGCATCGACACGACTGCCTGATTTTTCTGCAAGCGCAGACCGATCACACCCCTGCTGACACGGCCCATGGAGCGAACATCGCTTTCGGCAAAGCGAATACATTTGCCCGAGCTTGAAAACAGCATGATGTCCTGTTTGCCGTCGGTGAGGTAGGCATTGACCAATTCGTCATCTTCCGGCAAATCGATAGCCCAGATACCGTTGGCTCGTGGGCGCGAATAATCCGACAGCGGCGTCTTTTTGACGATGCCCTTGCGCGTGGCGAAAAAGACGAAAAGATTGTCGGGGAATTCCCGCACCGGCAATACCGCATTTACCCGTTCGTCCTTTTCCAGCGGCAGCAGATTTACGATGGGTTTGCCCCGGCTGGCATGGCTGGCCTGCGGCAGCTCATACACTTTCAGCCAATGGATTTTGCCCCGGCTGGTAAAACACAGGATCGTGTCATGCGTATTGGCGATGAACAGTTGGTCGATAAAATCCTCGCCCTTGACCTGCGTTGCTGATTTCCCCGTTCCACCGCGACGCTGCGCATGGTAGCGATCCGGGGATTGCGACTTGGCATAACCACCGTGCGACAGGGTAACGACAACGTCTTCTTCCGTAATCAGGTCTTCCAGGCTCAGGTCGAGCCGGGTCTGAATGATTTCGGTGCGCCGTGCATCGCCATACTGTTCACGAATTGCGATCAGTTCCTCGCGGATGACTTCCATCAGCCGCGCCGGGCGGGACAGGATATCCAGCAAGGACCGGACACTTTGCAACAACTCTTCGTATTCGCGCGTCAGCTTTTCCTGCTCCAGCCCGGTCAGGCGGTGCAGGCGCATATTGAGTATTTCCTGTGCCTGCACAGGCGATAGCTGGTAGCCGTCATCCTGCAAACCGTATTGCGCATCCAGGTTCTCAGGCCGGGATGTTTTCGCCCCGCCCTGCCCCAGCATGGCCGCGACCACGCCAGGATTCCAGCGCCTGGCCAGCAGCCCTTCGCGCGCATCGGCTGGGGTGGCCGACTTTTTGATCAGGTCAATCACATCATCGAGGTTGGCCAGCGCAACGGTGAGTCCTTCCAGCACGTGGGCGCGTTCGCGGGCCTTGCGTAATTCAAACAGGGTGCGGCGCGTCACCACTTCGCGGCGGTGACCGATAAAGGCGTCGAGAATGTCGCGCAAGTTCAGCAGCCTGGGCTGGCCCTGCACCAGCGCCACCATATTGATGCCGAACACGGTTTGCATCACCGTGTGCTTGTACAGGTTATTCAGCACGACTTCCGGCACCTCACCACGGCGCAGTTCGATCACCACCCGCATGCCGTCCTTGTCCGATTCGTCGCGCAGTTCGGTGATACCCTCGAGCTTCTTCGCCTTGACCAATTCCGCTATTTTCTCGAGCAAGCGGGCCTTGTTGACCTGGTACGGCAGCTCGTGAATGATCAGGGCCTGTTTGCCGCTGGCTTCGTTGGTTTCGATCCCGGTGCGGGCCCGCATGTAAATACGGCCACGTCCGGTGTGATAGGCCTCGTGGATGCCCTGAGCGCCGTTGATGATACCGGCGGTGGGAAAATCCGGACCGGGAAGGTATTGCATCAGGCCGTCGATACCCAACTCCGGGTTATCGATCAGGGCCATGGCCGCATCGATGACCTCTGTCAGGTTATGCGGAGGAATATTGGTTGCCATACCCACGGCAATGCCCGACGATCCGTTGACCAGCAGATTCGGGACCCGGGCCGGCAACACCTGAGGCTCCAGTTCCGATTCATCGTAGTTGGCCGTGAAATCCACGGTTTCCTTGTCGAGATCCGCCAGCAACTCGTGCGCCAGCTTCGACATCCGAACTTCGGTATAGCGCATCGCCGCAGCAGCATCGCCATCGACCGAACCAAAGTTTCCCTGGCCGTCGACCAGCATGTAGCGCATGGCAAATGACTGAGCCATGCGCACAATCGTGTCATACACGGCCGTATCGCCATGCGGGTGATACTTACCAATCACATCACCCACCACACGGGCCGACTTCTTGTATGGTTTGTTCCAGTCGTTGCCCAACACCGACATGGCGAAAAGCACCCGCCGATGCACCGGTTTCAAGCCATCGCGCACGTCTGGCAGGGCACGACCGACAATGACGCTCATGGCATAGTCCAGGTAGGACTTGCGCATCTCGTCTTCGAGGTCTACCTGCAGCACTTCTTTGGCGAGTTCAGCCATATATCAAGCCGTCTTAGGAATGCAACGAAAGTTATTGTTTTAAAAGGAATTAGACAGACTTCTTTTATGATAAAAAAGTCGCCGGCCCAGTGCTTTTTACGAACGCATAATTATAGCACAAAAATGCGTTTCATTGGCCCCGTATAAACGCCCGTCGAAGGCTTGTTGGCGGCCGTAATCGGCGGCTTGAAATTGGTTCCGCCAATGTACGTTCCTGTTCGTGGATTAGTGGCCGCGGCCGGTACCGTTGCGTATGATGCAAAGTTTCCCTGCATCAATAAGGAAACTCTGATCATGAAATGTCTTTTACGCCTGCTGGCCGGACTACTGATTTGCACTGGCCTGTACGCCCAGGAGAGCGCAACCGCCGCCAATCCGCAAGCCATCATCCATACCAGCATGGGCGACATCACGCTGGAATTGTATGCCGACAAAGCACCGGTTACCGTTGCCAATTTCGTGCATTACGCCGACAGCGGATTTTATGACGGTACGATCTTTCACCGCGTCATCAGTCATTTCATGATCCAGGGCGGTGGCTTCACCGCAGACATGCAGAAAAAACCCACCGGCGAACCCATTACCAATGAAGCGAACAACGGATTGTCGAACATGCGTGGCACCATCGCGATGGCGCGCACCGGCTTCCCACATTCCGCCACTGCCCAATTTTTTATCAATGTGCAGGACAACCAGAACCTCGACTACACGGGAGAAGAGAGTTCCAGGGCCTGGGGATACGCGGTATTTGGCAAGGTAACCGCCGGTATGGAGGTGGTTGACGCGATCCGTTTTGTCGAAACAACCACCATTCCTCCCTACTCCGATGTTCCCAAATCACCGGTTGTAATCGAAAAGGTGGAGATCGTTCCAGCCGGCAAGGATTGATTTTGCCGTGTACTCAATCCATGGACACACTGTTCATTTCCGACTTGCATCTCGAAGATCGCAAGCCGGCAATTACCGCCCTTTTATCCGCCTTTCTGCGTGGTCCGGCGAGAACGGCGGATGCGGTTTACATTCTCGGTGATCTGTTTGAATTCTGGATCGGCGACGATGTACTGAGCGCCACCGCGCAACAGGTGGCTGATCAAATCGCCGGCCTCAGGCATCTCGGGATTCCATGCTATTTTCTGCACGGCAATCGCGATTTTCTGCTGGGGCCGGATTATGCCGAGCAGGCGGGATTACAACTGCTGCCAGAAACCTTCGTGGCCAATCTCTATGGAACGCCAACGCTGCTGCTCCATGGCGACACGCTATGTACTGACGATGTCGCCTATCAGGAATTCCGCCGGCAAGTACGCGCTCCGCAATTCGCGGACCGTTTTTTGAAATTGCCGTCCGTAAAACGTCTTGAAATGGCACAAAATGCGCGCGACGCCAGCAAACAGCATACCGGCAGTATGGCGGCGGCAGACATAATGGACGTCAACGAAACGGCCGTGCGCGATACATTCCACCAGCATGGAATCAAACATATGATTCACGGCCACACGCACAGGCCTGCATTTCATCAACACGATTTGGGTGCAGGCGCCAGCGGCGACGAATAGTGCTGGCTGATTGGCATACCAGCGGCAGCTACTTACGCGTGTGTCCTGACGGATCCGAAATGGTGACGCTTGCCGGGTGAAAGCAAACCATATTCCCCGCCGTTCATTTCACAGCCTCCAGCGCTGCCAACTCGCTTTGCGTGAAACCTGCCGCCATGCGCGCCGCTATGTTGAAAGGGCCGCGCACGGTTCCGGAATACTGTGTCTTGAGCAAATCAAGGAACGTCGGTACGGGCGACTTGCCTTCGGCTGCGCAGCAGTAGTTGAACCAGTGGGTTCCAATGGCGACATGCCGGACTTCTTCAGCCAGGATGATTTCGAGACTGGCGACGGTTCTGAAATCGCCCACCTGGCGTAACCGCTCGATCATGCCTGGAGTTACATCGAGCCCGCGTGCTTCGAGCACCCGCGGCACCAGGGCCATGCGCACCAGGCAGGAGCCGGCGGTTCGCTCGGCCATTTCCCACAGCCCATTGTGTGCGGGATGGTCACCGTATGCGGCGCCGAGCTCCTTCAACCTTTGCGCCAGCAAGGAAAAATGCCGGGCTTCCTCCGCCGCCACGCAGATCCAGTCGCGATAGTACAACTCCGGCATGCCCCGGAAACGGCACGCAGCGTCCAGGGCAAGATTGACGGCATTGAACTCGATGTGGGCGATGGCATGAACCAGGGCAACCCGTCCAGCCGGGGTACCCAGCCGCCGGCGCGGTACTTTGGCCGGATTCATCAGCCTGGGCAGCTGCGGCCGCCCGGGTCGATCAACCGGTGGGACCGGCGAGTCCGTATCGAGCAGGAACCCGCCAGCCTCGACAGCGGCGTGGAGCTCCGCCACTGCCAGGCACTTGACAGCAGGATCCCGCAGCAGCAGGCAACGTGCCGTTTCGGCAAACAGCCGGGTTTTCACTCCCCTGACAGCCGGGAACGGTTCAGAGACGCTTGATCAGCGCGTCGGCGAACCCCGATGTTGAGACCTCGGTCGCTGCTTCCATTTGACGGGCAAAATCGTAGGTCACAATGCCCTCACCCACCGTCTTGGCGAATGCCTTGCTGATCAACGCCGTCACTTCCTTCCAACCGATGTACTCGAACATCATCGAGCCGGAAAACATCAATGAACTGGGATTGACCTTGTCCAGATTGGCGTACTTGGGCGCTGTGCCATGTGTGGCCTCAAATACCGCCACATGGTCTGCCATATTCGCACCAGGTGCGATGCCCATGCCGCCGACCTCCGCAGCCAGAGCATCGGACAGGTAGTCGCCATTCAGGTTCATCGTGGCCAAAACACTGAACTCGGCCGGGCGCAACTGCAACAGTTGGAACATGATGTCGGTGATGCGGTCCTTGATGACGATTTTTCCTTGCGGGCGCTTGCCATCGAACTTGGACCACAGTTCATCCTCGGTGATGGTTTGCTCACTGAATTCATCGCGCGCCACTTCATATCCCCAATTGCGGAACGCGCCTTCAGTGAATTTCATGATGTTACCCTTGTGCACCAGGGTGACGCTGTCGTGGCCATTGTCTATCGCATACTGGATGGCTTTACGCACCAGGCGCTTGGAACCAAATGCGGAAATGGGTTTGATACCCAGGCCCGCGCCCTCGAAGAACTCCGCCCCCATCTCTTCGCGCAGGAAACGCGCCAGCTTTTCATTTTCTGGCGTGCCGGACTGGTATTCGATGCCGCTGTATACGTCTTCGGTATTTTCGCGGAATATCACCACGTTGACGTCTTCCGGATGCCGCATCGGTGAAGGCACGCCCTGGAAATATTCAACCGGACGGACGCAGGCATAAAGATCCAGTTCCTGCCGCAGGGACACGTTCAGTGAGCGGAATCCGCCACCGATCGGCGTCGTCAGTGGTCCCTTGATCGCGACCAGAAGCTCCTTGATGGCGTCCAGCGTTTCTGCCGGAAAATAATTTCCGTCATACAGACCGGCTGCCTTTTCACCCAGATACAGCTCAGCCCAATGAACCTTGCGCTTGCCGCCATAGGCTTTTTCAATCGCTGCATTCCAAACCCTGAGTGCAGCTCGGGTGATATCAGGCCCAATACCATCACCTTCGATGAGTCCGAGTATGGGATTGTCGGGAACATGCAGACGATTGTTTTGCAGGGTAATTTTTTGCCCGTTTTCCGGGATCTTGATATGCCGGTAACTCATCGATTGACTTCCTTCCTGTTGCTAACGAAATGTTGTGGCCATTATACCTTGACCCGATGCTCCGGTACTTGCGCAAAATCAAGCGTGCCTGCCTGCCCCCATTACATCGGGTTAACAAGATCTTAAACAAAGAACGGCATAATATTGGCTGGTCCCAGCGATGCCAATGGATTAAGAAGTGAAGCCAACGAGCGCCAGCAAGCGGTGGAAAAAGTCGGATGGTGTCTGGCTGTTGCTGGCGCTGTTCGTTCACGCATCGCTGTTGCTAATACCGCTGCAACGCCCACGCCTGGCGGCCAATGTCAATTCGACACTGGCCGTGCGTCTGCTTCCAATTGCGCACGTCGCCTTCCGCCATGATGGTGCGGAAGCTGAATTCGCGCCAGTCCCTGCGCAAGTCCCGGCCAGGGAATCACCGCAAATTGCCACGGCCGGGCCGCGGCCGGAAATTCCACCGCCACACCATCCAGTGGATGAAAAACCGGCCTTCAGGGCTTTGACGACTGCAGGCTTGTTGGATACCGCAAGGACAATGCGGCTGGATCGAGTTCGAGCCGGCGGTGCACGCCCTCTGGGTGTGCACGTGCACCAGGATTTGCCACCGAACTGGCGGCCTGGGGCTGGTGCCAGGGCTCTGCAGGCGGGTGACGGCCTGTTCACTGGCATGGGTGTCCCGGCGGAAGTCGAAATTGTCGATCGCTGGCTGGCGGCCGATGGCAGCCACAATGTCGTGTTGAATTTACCCAACGGGCAAACGGTATGCGGCAGAGCCGAGGCCTGGAACCCACTACAGGCTTTGGTCGAGCACGTGATGATGTTTCGCACCTGCGGTGGCGGTGGCGAGCGCACGTTTGAGATGAGCACAGGAAAAGTCGCTGCCGGCGGCAAACCGGACTGGACCGATGCTGCGGATTAGACACAAAGCGTAGCGATTTTCGCCAAAAGTCCGGCCAATTCGCCATCCACGATTCGATACGCGATTTCCAACACACCGCACCGATCGGCAAAAAGCCCGACACTACGGGCATCCTCAAAGCAAACCCGTATGACGCCGCCATTGGCACATATCCTGCATTAATTCTCACAGGAGCACGCTTTTATTATTCAGCAAAAGGAGTCAACGATGGGAAGTGGATCTTGCGGCAATGTGATTGCGGCTTTGGCCAGTTTCTTTATTCCGGGCCTCGGGCAGCTACTGCAAGGCCGCTGGCTGCTGGCGGGATTCATGTTCGTGCTCACTGCCTTGCTTTGGTTGATCCTGTTGGGATGGATCATACATCTGTGGTCCATCATCGATGCCGCCCTTTACCAGGGCGACCCGCCACGGGTTCGGCACTACTACCGGGAAATCTACTAGCGCGCACCCAAACTGTGGGGGGCATTGAAAATTTGCGGGAAACGCAAACGCCGCCACGTTTTCGGGTTCGGACCTTCTGATTCGCGTTGCAAGCGGCGCTGTGCGCAGGCACCATCTGGACTTTGCCCCGTGGAGCAAGCCGGTGACACTACCCGGAACACTACAAATCCGCCAGGCCAGGCCCGAAGATTGCGCCACCATCCTGCGCTTCATCAAGGCCCTGGCCGAATATGAAAATCTGCAGCATGAAGTCGTCGCGACCGAGGCAAGCCTGATGGAAACCTTGTTTGGCGAAAGCCCTGGCGCCGAGGTGCTGATCGCGGAATGGTCTGGACGGCCCGCGGGCTTTGCGCTGTTTTTCCACAATTACTCGACGTTTCTTGGGCGCAAGGGAATCTACCTCGAAGATCTGTTTGTGCATCCCGAGTTTCGCGGACATGGAATTGGCAAGGCATTGTTGAGCCGTCTCGCCAACATCGCGGTTGAGCGGCAATGCGGACGCCTGGACTGGTCTGTACTGGACTGGAACGAGCCCGCCATCCGTTTTTATCAAGCCCTTGACGCTCGCGCGATGAGCGACTGGACCCAGTACCGGCTGACGGGGCCAGCGCTGATGAAACTGGCCGGCCGATGATCTTCGGGATCATCGTGGGGTCAGAGTACTATTTCGCAGCGTGAAATAGTACTCTGACCCCTTCTTATCCCTTCTTACCCGGCAGGTACAACGAATGTTCTATAAGCCCATCTTGTTACCCTTGCTGGCGCAGGTCTTGTTGACCTTCCTGGTGTGGATCTACATGTACATCACCCGATTACGGGAAATCCAGAAGCAGGACATCGAACCACAGCAGCTTGCCCAACGCTCCAGGGCACAAACGCTGCTCGCAGCCGTGGCGGGGCCGGCGGACAATTTCAAAAACCTGTTCGAGATGCCGCTGCTGTTTTTCCTTGCTGTCCTGCTGTCATTGATCCTGCTGATCCAGGACGATCTTTTGGTTACTTTGGCCTGGAGCTTCGTGATCCTGCGCGTGATACACAGCCTGATTCACTGTACCTACAATCGGGTAATGCACCGCTTCACCGTTTACATCGCCAGTTGCCTGGTGTTGTTGCTTATGTGGTTCAGGCTGGGTTTGTATATCCTGACCCAATGAGGAATTAAGATGACACAAGAGATACCAAACCCGCAAAACCGCACAGTAGAAGGCGGTTGCTTTTGTGCCGCGGTTCGATTCTCCATCGACCTGCCCAGCAAGTGGTGCGCACACTGCCATTGCAGCATGTGCCGCCGGATTCACGGCGCAGGATATGTCACCTGGGTGGGTGTGAACAGCGAACACTTCAGGCTGTTGGCGGACGGTCAGTTGCAGTGGTACACAATCATCGCCCGATGCCAGACGCGGGTTCTGCAAAACCTGTGGCAGCAGCATGCTGTTTGAATCCAAACGCTGGGAGGGCGAAACGCACGTGGCTCTGGCCTGTCTCGATGAAGCGATAGATCGCAAGCCACAGGCGCATGCATTTTACGATGCGCACGTAGACTGGATGCCCGTGGACGAAGCCCTGACCAAATTCAATGGATGATATGCCGGCAATGCGCCACTGGGTCGCAGCGCCTGCGCCGTGCGCCCTACCAGTCGATGGGCTTCTGGCCATGCTCCAGCAGGTAGCGATTGGCTTTGGAAAAATGCCGGCAACCGAAAAAACCGCGATGCGCCGACAGCGGCGAGGGATGCGGCGCGGTCAGTACCAGGTGCTTGCTGCGATCGATGGCGGCACCCTTTTTTATCGCATAACTGCCCCATAACATGAAGACCAGGCCCTCTTTGGCCGCGTTGAGTTCGCTGACCACACGATCGGTAAATTTCTCCCAGCCTTTACCCTGATGCGCTCCGGCACGGCCCCGCTCTACCGTCAGCACTGCATTGAGCAGCAACACCCCCTGCTGCGCCCAGCGTTGTAAATTGCCGTCAGGCGGAGGCTGACGGCCAATGTCCTGCTCAATTTCCTTATAAATATTGATCAAGGAAGGTGGAATCGCCACACCCTCGCGGACGGAAAAGCACAGGCCGTGGGCCTGGCCGGGGCCGTGATACGGGTCCTGACCGAGGATGACGACCTTGACCTGATCGATCGGCGTTGAATTCAAGGCGTTGAAAATTTGCGGCCCGGGCGGAAAGATCACGGCCCCCTGCCGTTTGCGCTGCAGCAGAAACTCACGTAGCTGTTGCATGTACGGCTGGCCAAATTCGTCTTCCAGGCGGGCTTTCCAGCCGGGTTCCAGACCAATTTCCCGAGTTTGATTCATGCTGAAAAAACTCCGTGCGACTTGAATCCTTACCGTTCAACCCAGTCCGCCAGATCTGTCATTTTGCGCCAGTCATGAAATAATGCGCCGGTACATTCACTGCATTCCAACCCTCGCGCTCACATTGTGCGTATAAATAAACAAGCTGGCGAGATAATCATGACTATAAAAACCGACGTGGTAATCATTGGCGCGGGCCCGGCAGGACTGTTCCAGGTCTTTGAATTGGGGCTCCTGGGTATCCATGCACATGTTGTTGATTCATTGCAGCAGGTTGGCGGTCAGTGTACCGAATTGTATCCTGACAAGCCGATATACGACATTCCAGCCATTCCTGTTTGCAATGCGCAGGAACTGGTCGACCGGTTGATGTCGCAGCTCAAGCCATTCCACCCTGAATTCCACCTTGGTCAGATGGTCAACACGCTGCAGCCTGCAGACGATGGCCGTTTCATTCTGGAAACCAGCGCGGGCAAACGCTTTGATACAGGCGCGGTGATCATCGCAGCGGGTCTGGGCGCATTCCAGCCGCGCAGGTTACGCGTGCACGGGGCGGAAGCCTTTGAGGGTTCACATATTCACTATCGCATCGGCGATGCCCAGGCTGTGTGGGGCAAGCGGATCATTATTCTTGGCGGTGGCGATTCCGCCCTGGACTGGACGCTGGAATTGACCGGCAAAGCCCGCCATATAACGCTCGTGCACCGGCGCCCCGAATACCGGGCGCTGCCCGCTTCGGTAAACACAATGAAAGCGCTGGCTGACGGCCGCCAACTGGAGGAATTCCATGGTACGGTCCGCGCCGTTTTCGAACGCGACGGCGCCTTTGGCGGTCTGGATGTGGTGGACCCGGAGGATCAGATGCATCACATCGAAGCGGACGAAGTGTTTGTTTTCTGGGGTCTGTCACCCAACCTGGGACCCATTGCCGATTGGGGCCTGGGCCTGGAGAAACGCCAGATCCATGTCGACACGGAGAAATTCCAGACCAATGTTCCCGGAATTTTCGCCATCGGCGACATCAATACCTACCCCGGGAAGAAAAAGCTGATACTGAGCGCGTTTCACGAAGCGGCACTGGCTGCCTTTGGCGTCCAGCAGCACAATCATCCGGAACAGAAAGTCCGGCTGCAGTACACCACCACCAGCCCCATCATGCACCGCCGTTTGGGTGTCGATCCCTGAGGCGGACGGTGAAACTTGACTCAGAAGGAATTCGTTATGCACAAAAGCCAACTCGCAGGTTTTATCATCGACTGTGAAACAGACGACCTGAACGCAGCCGCGGCGTTCTGGAGTGCTGCCCTGGGCCTGAATTCCAAAAAGTATAGTGACCCGGCCGAAGCCAACTATGTCACGCTCGATACCCGCCCGGAGGATTACCACATCGAAGTGCAGAAAGTAGATCATCCCAGCCGCGTGCACCTCGATATCGAAGCGGACGACATTGAGGCGGAAGTGCAACGCCTGGAAAGCCTGGGTGCCAAACGCATCGGGCCGGTCAGGAGCTGGGTGGTAATGGAAGCGCCTACCGGCCAGCGGTTTTGCGTGGTGCGCCCACAGCGGGCCAATTTTGCGGAATCCGCCAATACCTGGGATTGAAGGAATCAGGCCCGCAGCGGATCTTCCTCGCCGTTCACCAGCCAGTCGGGATACCAGTTGCGGAATAGCGGTTTGAGCAAAAGCGAGGGCCTAACCGGCAGCCGCGATGGCCGGTGAGACCGATCGATCTGTGCCGGTTTCCTTGCAGAATTCATTGTTCAGCCTTTTCTCTTCAGTGACTCTATGGCCCGGTCGAGCTCCCTGGTAGCGCGGCGCAAGCGCTGCAATGGCTCCGCAGCAGAACGGGTGCTTGCATTGATACTTGCCACTTTTCGCTTCAGTCCCGGCACATCGGCCGGCCCGGCGCGCGCCATCGCTGCCTCGAGATCCTTCAGCGCCCGTTGCAGCAGTGCGCCAAGGTAATCGGGGTTCGGTATCACCCGGTAGCAGGAAGTCAGCCCCAGCGAAATCCGGTCCGCATAGCTGAGCACTACAATGGTCAGGCCCAGACCGTCCATTATCGGCGCCATACCAAATTGCTGCGTCACCCGGGCGCCGGCGAAATAAAGCGGCATCTTTGGGCCGGGTACATTGGTGATGATCAGGTTGAAAAACGGCCGGTGGTGGCCACCCAGCCGGGTTCGTGTATACAGACGGGCGGCGGCGGCAAGCGTTTCAGATGGGATGAACTCGGCGATTTTGTTGGCGGGCAAGGCACTCGAATAAATTTTCGAGTCCCGGGTATTGCGGTTGATCAGCAACAGCCGTTCAAGGGGATCGGTAATGTTGGTAGCGAGACTGACCAACATGGCGGAAACCTGGTTACCCATTCGGCCTTCTTCATTGTCCCCGCGCACCGACACCGGCGACATTGCGATCAAAGGCTTTTCCGGCAGCGCCTCCCGTTCCAGCAGGTAGCTTCTCAGACCTGCCGCGCACACCGCAAGCACAACGTCATTGACCGTCACTGCGGGCAATTGCCTGCGTATCCGCCTGATTCGTTCAAAATCGAATTCGACACCCCAGTAGGTTCTGCTGGATGAGACCGGACGGTTCAGGATTGTAGCCGGCGCGGTGAGCAGCATGGGTGGCGGATTGATTTTTTTTGCCCTGCTGGCGCCGTAAACCCGTGCTGCACCCGTTGCCACCTGGCCCAGAATTTTACCCAGCTCAACAGACTTGCGGCCCATTTTCGCGTAAGTGGCGGCAAGCATTGCGGCGGTACCAGGTAATGGTTCTGGCTGCCAGTCGTCTGCGGTCGCTATGTCACGCGGTGTCGCACTCAGATCCATCAGCGCGCCCATCAGTTCGACACCGGCGCCGCCATCGATAGCAGCATGATGGATCTTGGTGATGACTGCAAAGGAACCCTTCTCCAGGCCGGGAACCGAGTCCAGTCCTTCAACGAAACTCAACTCCCAAAGCGGCCGCTTACGCTCCAGCATGCGGCCGAATATCTGCGCGGCCAACTGCATCAATTCCTTTTTCCCTCCGGGTGAAGGCAGCTGTAGCTGTGGCAAATGATGCGCAAGATCGAAATCAGGGTCGTTGACCCAGCAGGGATGCGAAAGCGCCAACGGGACTTCGACCAGGCGCTGACGGAAAACCGGCGAACACCGCAGGCGCCGTTCAATGTGAGCGCGGAACGCGGTAAAACCGAATGAGCTGGGCACATCCCTGGCATCGAGCAGGTAGACACCGCCGATATGCATCGGACTGTGGTCGCTTTCCAGGTAAATAAAAGAAGCATCCAGCGCAGAGAGAATGCGCATGTTCAGGAGTTCTCGCCCGCTGGGCGGGTTTCCTGAGACAGGATTTTCCAGTCCGAAACATCCAACGCTGCCCGGTAGCCATGCCAGGTGGTATAGCCCAACCAGGGAATGATCACCGCAAATCCGAGCAAGCCGGTTGCAAAGCCGATAGCGGTGAATAATGCAATCAACGCCACCCAAACCAGCATGGTCCATTTATTGCGCAGTACTGCATTGATGCTGGAGACGACGGCGGTTACCACATCCACGTCACGGTTGGCGATGAATGGCAGTGAAAACGCGCTGGCGGCGAACGTAACCAGGGCAAATATCGCACCTGTGGCGGAACCGATCGCCAGAAACGTCAACAAGTCACGAAATCGCGCATCCGCGGGAAAAAATATGTACACCATGGACGCCGCCCTTGCCCACAGCAGGAAGATAACCAACAGCACCAGTGCGAACACCAGCGCATTCGAAAACGGTGCCCGCGCGGCCTTCAGGGTCTGTGCCAGGCTGGGCGCCTGACCGAGAAAAATTTGCCGGCTGACAGAATAGAGCGCAAATGCCATCAACGGCGCAATAAAAATAAAGCCTGAAAGTACGCTGATCAGCAAGACCCAGCGGCCCAGAACCCAGGCGCCCCATGCAACCAGCGCGAAGATCAGCACACAGGCAAATCCCCAGGTAAGGCTTAAAATGGGAGCCTGGCGAAAATCCTTCCAACCGGCGCGCAGCCATTGCAGCGGCGCACGCGGGTCCAGATCGCGGGCCGGTGCGACAAAAGGCCTTATGTCATGGGACGTGTGCGCCGTATCAGGGGGCTGATTCTGCTCGCTCAAAACGCATTCCCTTTGTTGTCCGCTGACGATTTGCCGACCCATGGCTTGAGGGTCTTCCCGTATAATACCGCGCCTTGATCTTTTTGCGATAAATCTCAAAGATGTTGCAACTCAACCAGGTCAGTCTGCGCCGCGGCGACCGCCTGCTCTTTGCCGATGCCACATTTCAGGTCCACGCCGGCCAACGGCTGGGCGTGACGGGCGCCAATGGCAGCGGCAAATCCTCACTTTTCGAGGCGATTCTGGGCGGCCTTGAGCCTGATGAAGGTCAAATTTCTCTGGACACCGGCTGTCGCATTGCCCATGTTGCCCAGGAAAGCCCGTCCTCCGAACAAACCGCACTGGATTACGTGCTCGACGGCGACACCGAGTTGCGGGCGGTGCAGTCAAGACTGGGCATTTTGCAGCAGGATGAGACCACGCAGGATCATAGCGCCTGGGCTCATTTGGAAGCCATTGACGGCTACACTGCCGAGTCCCGCGCCGCCCGCTTGCTGCATGGACTGGGTTTCGCGCAAGAAGTAACCCGACAGGCAGTCAACGCTTTTTCCGGTGGCTGGCGCATGCGCCTCAATCTGGCGCAGGCATTGATGTGCCGGTCAGACCTGCTGCTGCTGGACGAACCCACCAATCACCTCGACCTGCCGGCCATCCTGTGGCTGGAGGAATGGTTGAGCCGTTATCCGGGAATCTTGCTGCTGATCTCCCACGATCGTGATTTCCTTGATGGCGTTTGCACCCGCATTGCGCAAATTGAACAGCAAACCGTCACCTTGTACACCGGTAATTACAGCCAGTTCGAGAAGATACGCAGTGAGCAGTTGGCGCAACAACAGTCCCTGTATCGCAAGCAGCAGAGGGAAATCAGTCACATCCAGAGCTATGTCGAACGGTTTCGCTACAAAGCCTCCAAAGCCAAACAGGCGCAGAGCAGGCTGAAAATGCTCGATCGGATGACGCAGATCGCACCGGCCCATGTGGATTCCCCATTTCACTTTACGATCCCCGCGCCGCAGAAACAGCCCCTGCACTTGCTGCAACTGGAAAACGCAAGTGCCGGATATACGCCCGGGCAGCCGGTATTGCTTGGCGTCAACCTGCATTTGGCGGCGGGTGCCCGCCTGGGGTTGCTGGGCGTCAATGGCGCGGGCAAATCCACGCTGGTAAAAGCATTGGCAGATGGCAGTACGGTGTTGACGGGCGAACGGATCATCCACCGGGACACCCGGATTGGCTATTTCACCCAACATCAACTGGACCGGCTGCAACCCGAACAAAGCCCTCTTGACCACCTGCGCGCCTTGTGCCCGGGGGATCAAGAGCAGGAATTGCGTAACTTTCTCGGCGGTTTCGGCTTCGTCAATGACCGCATTTTCGATCCGGTCGCGCCTTTTTCAGGAGGCGAAAAGGCCCGCCTGGTACTGGCCATGATCATCCGTCAACAGCCCAATCTGCTGTTGCTGGACGAACCGACCAATCACCTCGACCTGGAAATGCGCCAGGCCCTGAGCATGGCGCTGATGGAATACGAGGGCGCCCTGGTGGTGATCTCGCACGATCGTCATTTGCTGCGGACAGTATGTGATGATCTGGTCATCGTTCATGACGGTTCGGTAGAACCATTTGACCGCAGCCTGGATGACTATCCTTCCTGGCTGGCCCAACAGGAAGAGTCGAAGTCCGACGCTGCGCCATCGGACCCTCCGGATGCAGCAGGAAAACCCCGGGGTAAACGGGAGCAACGCCAGGAAGAAGCACGCAAGAGGGAACAGCTCAAACCCCTGTCAGACCGCGTGCGCAGCCTCGATCGCAAAATCGCCGGTCTGCGGGTCGAACTGGAACGGCTTGAGCAGCAACTGACGGATGAAACGCTGTACATCGATAATAGCCGCAAGCAGGAACTGACCGCTCTGATCAAGTCCCGGGCCGAAACGAAGGAACTGCTCGAACAACAGGAATGGGAGTGGCTGGAAGCCAGTGAGAAACTGGAAAAAGCTCGTATTTAACCATTTTGTGACCTGTCACGTTTCATCTGGCGCTTCTGACGGCGCTGCTTGCAATTCCAGCCGAACCCAGTTTGTCAAAGTACGCCTTTAGACGGTCCATGGCTTCCTCAATGACTTCATAATTCTCGGCGCCGAAACAGATGCGCAGATGCCCTTCCCCATTAGGCCCGTAGAATGTGCCTTCTTCTGTAACGACATAGGTCTCGGCCAGGATTTCATCTGCGATCTGTTTTGCCGGTTTGCCAAAAGCGCTGACATCCGGAAACGCATAAATGGTTCCTTCCGGTGGCGGGCACACGATGCCTTCAATCTCATTCAGGCGCCTTACAACCAAATCCCTGCGCCGCTCGTCTTCCGCATGCATGTCAGTCAGGCATTGCTGGGGCCCGGTAATGGCCGCAATAGCTCCGTATTGGATAAATACGTTAACGTGAGCGACATCGTTGACCGTGATTTTCATCAGGGCCGGCATGAAATCCTTTTTACAGGCCACATAACCCAGGCGCCATCCGTCCATCGCAAAAGCCTTGGTGAAGGCAAAAGTGCTGAAGGTGCGATCCCACATTCCAGGCAATGAGGCAATGCTGATGTGCTGATGGCCGTCATAGGTGATTTGTTCGTACACCTCATCGCTGATCACCAGCAGATCATGTTCGATGGCCAAGTCGGCGATGATTTCAAGCTCGTCGCGACGGTAGACCCTGCCGGTCGGGTTCGCCGGATTGACGATACAAATCATCCGTGTCCTGCTCGTGATTTTCGCTTCAATCGCGGCGCGATCTATCTCAAACCCGTTTTCCTTGTTCAAAAGCGCGGTCACGACCTTTCCGCCTGCCAGTTCGATCTTGTTGATATGCTGCGGATAATACGGTTCCAGCAAAATCACTTCGTCGCCCTCATCCAGCGCTGCCATGAAGACCGCATAAGATGCATGGGTGAGTCCATTGGTTACCAGGATCTCGTCAGGAGAAACCGCAAGTTTGTTGAACGCACCGAGTTTGCCTGCCAGCGCCTCACGGAGTTTATGGTCTCCGGCGAATTCTCCGTAATGCACGATACCGTCGTCCAGGGCTTTCTTGGCCGCTTCCTTGATATGCAAAGGCGTGTCGAAATTTGGCCGGCCAACCTCCAGATGGATAACATCCTTGCCCGCAGCCATGAGTTTCACGGCCTTGTCGTACATGCCGAAACTCTTGGGTGAACTCTGGGTGATTCTATTCGCTGGCCATTTCATGATCGCTCCTTATTGATCTGTTGTTGCAAAACGTCTAGTGTCCGTTCTCTGAGGTGCTACTTGCTTTTCCCCGGACCTGGAAATGATGGACACAATTCCCATAGCCCCTGATCTGAAAGAAATTCGCGCCGCGGCAAATTTGCTCGCGCCGTTTATTATTCGAACGCCTCTTTTGCGCCTCAACGCCGCGGGCTGCACAGGCGAGATCTATCTCAAGCTGGAAAATCTGCAGCCGATCGGCGCCTACAAAGTCCGCTCCATGGGCAGTGTCTTGTTGGCCGCTGACGAAGCTGATTTGCGTCATGGCGCCTATACCGCCAGTTCCGGAAATGCCGGCGTCGGTCTGGCCTGGATGGCGCAAAAGCTCGGCGTACCTGCAAGAGTCTATGTTCCGGAAGGCAGTCCGGAGGCAAAGCTCGAAGCCATCAGATCGTATGGTGCCGATATTCATTTGCTGAGCAACGATGATTGGTGGCGGATCATTGAAAACAGCGGGCATCCGACTGATCCTGGCCTGTATGTCGATGCGGTCAGGGATCCCGCGGCACTGGCTGGAAACGGAACCATCGGACTTGAAATCGTTGAGCAACTGCCCGATGTCGACCGCATAATCGTCCCTTTCGGCGGCGGCGGCATTGTCTGCGGCATCGCTTCCGCGATTCGGGCCATGAAGCCCGACACGCGCATCATTATTGCCGAAAGTGATGCGGCCATACCCGCCACGGCCGCGTTCAAAGCCGGCAAACCGGTGTCCGTTTCAATGGCGCCATCCTTCATTACCGGAGCCGGTGCTCCGCTCGTGCTCAAGGAAATGTGGCCGCTGATCAGCGAATTGGTGGACGAGACCAGGGTGGTAGCGGTGAGCGAGGTTGCCGCGGCGATAAGATTTCTCTTCTCGCACAACCATATTGTGGCCGAAGGCGCAGGAGCCATCTCCGTTGCCGCTGCCCTGGCCGAACCGGAAATGAATGGCAAAACCGTTTGCGTGGTCAGCGGCGGGAATATCGATGCGCAAGTCATGGCGAGCATTCTTCTGCACCAGCTTTGAAGATTGCCCGACCGCTTGCGGAATACCCGGATTGAACAGTCATTTTTGCTGCCCGATCCTTGGCGGCACGACCTTGCCGGGGTTCAAAAGATTGTCGGGGTCCAACGCGCCTTTCAGCGTCCGCATCAATTCAACCGCAGGTTCGCCAAACTCCAGCGGCAGGTATTTCTGCTTACCCAGGCCGATGCCGTGTTCACCCGTGCACGTCCCCCCCATGCGAATGGCCCGCTGCACCATGCGCTCACTCAGTTGCAGCACCTGCTCGAGCGCCGCCGGATCTTCCGGATCGATAAGAAAGACGTAATGAAAGTTTCCATCGCCGACGTGTCCCAGCAGGAAGGTCGGCATGTCGGTGGTACGTTGCACATCTTCGCGGGTCTCGCGAATACAATCCGCCAGTCTCGAGATCGGCACGCAAACATCCGTTGCATAGATATCGGCGCTTGGCTGAACCGCCATCGCGGCATACGCGGCGGCATGACGCGCATCCCACATTTTGCTGCGCTCTTCTTCAAATGCCGTCCATTCAAACTCGGACCCACCCAGCTCGGCGCAGATTTCACCCACGGTCTCCGCCTGTTCCTTTACCGATGCCGTGCTGCCGTGAAACTCCAGAAACAGGGCGACTTTTTCCGGATAATCCGTCTTCGAATACTGGTTGATAGCCGCCATTTGCGCCGCGTCGAGAAGCTCGATTCGCGCGATGGGAATTCCGCACTGTATGGTTTGAATCGTTGTATTCACGGCGCCTTCGACATCTTCGAAATAAACCCTGGCAGACGAAATAGCCTCGGGCTTTCCGTGCAGGCGCAAGGTCAGCTCGACGATGATTCCCAGCGTCCCCTCGGACCCTACAAAAAGCCGCGTGAGATCGTATCCCGCAGCCGACTTTCTCGCCCGATGTCCGGTGGTAACGATGCTGCCGTCCGCCGTGACGACTTTGAGCGACAGCACATTTTCCCGCATGGTCCCATAACGTACGGCATTGGTGCCTGAAGCGCGCGTTGCCGCCATGCCGCCCAGAGAAGCGTCAGCTCCCGGGTCAATCGGGAAAAACAAACCACTATCGTGCAGATAACGTTCGAGTTGCTTGCGCGTGACGCCTGGCTCAACGACACAGTCCATATCCTCTGCATTCACTTCGATGATGGCGTTCATATTGGAAACGTCGATGCAAATGCCGCCCTTCAGGGCGACCGTCCCGCCCTCGAGGCCGGTACCGGTGCCGAATGGAATAACCGGAATCCTGTACCTGCTGCACACTTTCATTATCCGGGAAACTTCATCGGCGCTTTTCACCAGGCAAACAGCGTCCGGCGGCTGGTGCTGATGCCATGATTCGTCGCCTGAATGATGGTCGCGCACAGCCTCACTGGTGCTCAATCGGTCGCCCAGAAGCTCGCGCAACTCGGCAACAGCAAGCTCAAGATTATTTGTTGTCCTGTCCATCGTGTGCTGGTAATTCTCTGGGTGGTCGGTTGCCAAAGCCCGGGACGGAGATCACAGACCTTTTTACAATCTTATTCCTCTTTGTCCCAATGATCGACTTGCCGAATCAATGGTTAACCGGCAAATCCAGTTTGGAGCGGTCGATGATTTGCCCTGCCTTGATGACCTGAAGAACCTGCTCGGCGTTGTGGATATCCTGGCTTGGATCCGCTGCCAACAACACCAGGTCCGCCAGTTTGCCTTCCTCGATGGAGCCCAGGTCCTTCTCCTTGCCGAGGAAAACCGCGCCGTTGAGTGTTGCGATGCGGATGATGTCAAACGGCGGAATGCCGGCATCGGCCAGCAGTTCGAGCTCGCGATGCAGCGCCGGCCCGGTCGTTTGGTCCGTGCCGGCGACCAGAACTCCTCCCGCCTCGTGTATCTTGCGCACGTTGTCCTGCGCAATGGTGGTCATGATCTTCATCCACCAGGTCCATTTTCGCTCCTGGTACTCTTTGCGCTTCTCGGTTTTCAGCGTCTTAATTTCGTCAGCCGTCAATGTCGCCTGGTATAGCGGTCCATCGAGATACTCGGGATGCTCCGCCAGACGGCTGTAGTTCTCACCAATCGTCAGGGTCGTCACCATTGGAATTTTCTTGGCGCCCATGAGTTTGGCGAAGCTGTCAGTAATCGGTCCCTGGATGACCGGATGCGCCAGTGAATCGATACCGGCGAATATGGCCTGACGCGCCCGGTATTCGCTGGAAGTATGCACGGTCGAGCGGATACCGCGATCGTTGTAGTACTCGATGATGTGCTGCATCAGGTCGACAGGCAGGATGGGGATCATCGGGCGAGCACCCCAACCGCGTTCCTCGAACGTAAGCTTTAAAACATCCGGTTTTCGGGCAATATGCGCTTCCAGTGCCGGAATGGCCTCGGGCCAGCTATCGACCAGGGTAGCGAAACTGTTGCTGCCGTGACTGCCCGGGTAGGTCACGATACCACCGGCGGCAAATATGCGCGGGCTGACGAGTTTGCCGCTGCGCTCATCGTCTCTGAGCCCCAAAATATAGTCCGGTACGTTGCCGGCATCGTAGATGGATGTGACGCCGGAATACAGATAACTGTGCAATGCACGTACACCTTTTGACCGGTCATTACCGGTGACCACCAGGCCTTCCGGCGTGACTTCGGCGCTGCCTTGCAAATGGATGTGCATGTCCATCAGGCCGGGTATCAGGTACTTACCCGTACCATCGATGTGCCGTGCTCCCGTGGGTGCATCGATCGCCTGGCGTGATATCCGGCTGATGCGGTCATCGTGGACCAGCACGTTGGTCGAGGCCATTGGCAGGTGCCCGGTGCCATCGATCACGGTTACATTCTCGATCAGCAGGTCGCCGGCAAAGGACGACGACAGAGCCGCGAGCCCCGCGGCTGCAACTATGGTGCGGATCATTCGGGTGATGTTCTCTTTAGGCATGATCAATAATCCCTGATTACTCGGCTTGCATGAATACAACACCGTCACGCATGATGAAACGCGGGCGCAGCACCGCGCTGATATCTTCCAGCGGGCTTTGGGCCATCGCAACGATATCCGCGGCCTTGCCGGGTTCCAGCGAACCCGCCCGGTCGGAGAAACCGCCCGCCTCGGCCGCATTCACCGTGCCGGCCATCAAGGCTTCCATTGTGGTCATGCCGGCGTTGACGTACTCGATAAATTCATTCGCGTTCTCACCGTGCGGCGATACGCCGGAATCGGTACCCAGTGCAATCTTGACCCCCATGCTGTGGGCCAGGCGGGTCATATCCTTGGGCTGCCGGCCGAGGCGCAGCAGCTTTTCCATAATGGGCGGCGGCATGTCCCTGAACGGACCCTGACGCATTTTTTCAGGGGTATCGCCCACCGCGGTAATCGGATAAACCGTGGGAATCATCCAGGCGCCGGTCTCATTGAACAGCTTCATCGTGCCTTTATCGGCCCACATGGCATGTTCTATCGAATCAAACCCTGCATGCAGCGCCGCCTCTATGCCTTCTTTGGCATGTGCATGAGCGGTTACTTTACGCCCCAGTGAATGTGCGGTTTCCGCAATTGCGCGCAGTTCTTCATCGGTGAATTGCTGCCCGGTGCCGGTTGCGGTTTCGCTCAGCACCCCGCCCGTCACCGTCACCTTGATCACATCCGCACCGCGCTTGACCTGGCGGCGCACGGCGGCGCGGCAGCTATCGGCACCGTCACAGACACCGGTCGAAGGCAATGCATCCAGCACTTCCTGGCGGAAACCGAGGATATCCGCATGCCCGCCGGTCGGCGTAATGGCATCGCCGCATACGAGAATTTTCGGTCCGGCCACTTTGCCGGCCTTGACGGCATCCCGCAACGCGAATATTGCGTCCCCATGAGAGCCCAGATCACGTACCGTTGTGAATCCGCCCATCAAGGTCCTTTTCGCATACATCTGGGCCGTGAACGCGGTGTCCGCATCCGACATAGTTACGATATCCAATTTGTGGCTGCTACCTGCCTGGAAAGAAAGGTGCACGTGCAAATCAATAAATCCCGGCATCACAAATTGGTTGGATAGGTCGATGATGCGAACTTCTCCATCTGCCTCGATGTCCTCAGCCCCGACATACCCTGGCCGAATCTCCACAATCTGACCGTTGCGAATGATGATGCTCTGCTTTTTGACCGGTGCCTTTCCCGGTACCGCCAGCAAAGTCCCGGCATGGATTATCGTGGTACCCGCAGGTACCGAGTACTCAGGCGGCTTGTAGTAGTCCGCGGCCATGGCGCTGATACTGGCAGGCCGGCCAAAGACCAGCGTGATGAGAATGGCGAATAAATTCTGATTCTGGCGCGATGACTGGCGCATATTGATGTCCTTGCTAAAGATGAAAACCGGTTACATGGTCTGCCGCATTAACAATAATGCAATCAGCAACAGTACGCATAGAACGCAAAATTTTTCGCAAAATAATCAGCTGCGGCGATCGCGAAATGCGACTATAAAAAAGGGACAGTCACCGTTTAGCGGTGACTGTCCCCGGGTCCATCATTGTCCTGCGCGAGCTGGTATACTGCCCGCATGGGCCAATCCCTAGCGGCCGAAGCCCTTGGTTACCTGGATACCGACCGTCTGCGGGCGATTGGTGACCTTGCTGGTGGGTTCTCCGTTGCCACCGCTGATAAACACGTCGCCTTGCTTGTCGAAAATGTTCTCGATAAACAAGGTGATGTCCAGATCCATCGGGATCATTATGGAAATTGGCGCGGGCATTGAAGATGCGCAGTAGGAATCCTGATAGCGGTAGTAACCGAGCTGCTGGCGTTCAGATCCGGTATATGAATCGCCGGTATAACTGCCTTCCACGCGGAACGCGCCATCCCATCCGTCTACCGGCAGCCGGTAGCTATACTGTGCGGTAAATGCAGCAGTCCATTCCGGAACACGCGGAAGTTGGTCGCCTTTCTTTCCGGGCGCCGGCGAAGGACTGGTAATCTGATCCTCCGTCAATTCATGCTTGCCCAGGTAGGTAGACTGCGCGGTGAATATCAAAGTGATCGGTGAGTCGCGGCACGCAAATTCGGTCTCTATCACCTTTGACTTCAGCCTCGCCGGCGTTGCCGATAAAACCGAACGCGCCGGTAGCATCCTGGCCCGGCAACCTGCAGGTTTTTCCACTTCATGTAAAATGCAGCCGCATTGAAGGTGACCCTGCGGTCGGCCCACAGGGACTTCATGCCGACTTCATAGTTGATCAACTCATCACGCATTGAATGTCTCAGGAATGTGCGATCGCGCCGATACCACGGTTGTTGGTGCCGCCCAGCCGGAACCCATTCGCACGCAGTGCGTACAGCGTCACATCGTCGGATGGCGTGCCAGGCCAAAGCCACCTTCCACGGCGTTTCATTGTCCCTCAGATGGTTGTAGCTGTAAGGGAGTGGCGCCGTCCGGCAGTCGTCGGATCAGGCGGATTGGGCGCGAACGCTGCGAACTGGAATACGGTGCGGCCTGCTTCCGTCTGCTTGACCTTGAAATAACGCGCGCCGACATTCAAATCCAGCGCATCGGTAATGGACCAGCTGACTTCGCCAAAGAAGGCATATTCCTTGATCTCCTTGTTGTCCTGACGCGCGAACACGCAGGGATCGCAGCCGGGAACGCCGGCACCGATTTCACTGCCCGGCGGCAGCGTGATGGGCGAAGAGTCACTAAAGGTGAGGCCGTTGGTGTCGATCACAGGCACATAACTGTGGAAACTGCTTTCACGTTTGCGGTAGAAACCGCCGACTACCCAGTGGAACGGCGAATCCGAATCCTTCGAGTTCAAGCGGAATTCGAATGCGTTCTGATCCAGACTCTGGTTCTGGTCGGTCAGCGCATAGAGCAGGTCCGCGCGCAGGCAGCCTGCAGGATCGGCGCCCGGGACACCCGGATTGGTGCAAGGCGGATTACCCAGATTGTCCTGCAGCAGGTAGGTGATGATCCAGGTGGAATCGAACTTGTACTGGAAATCACGCTCGTAGCGTGAAGCCGTCGCGGTCAGATCGGCAAACGGCAACTCGAACTCACCGGTCAGGCTGTATATTTTCTGTTCATCCGGCTTGAAGGTGCGCGCATAATCGCCGACCTTGAATTTACCTTCCTGGAAGTACGTAAAAGCCGCCGTAGTCATCGTGTTGACCTGTGAGGGTAGACAGGATCTGTCGGATTCGGGTTATAGGCGTCAAATGGGTGGTAACGCGAATCGCCACCGGTATCACGCTTTTGCCACCAGAACTGACCCTTGATGCGTCACTTTGTCGCGTGGCCTGCCATAACAGGTTGGTGCGCAGACCCGTGGTTTCGGCCCAGTTGAGATCATTCAGATTCAGGCAGGAAAGCTGCGTGGTGGGCAGACGCGGATCTTCTGCCGGATTGGTGGCGCGGCACTGGTATTGTCGATATAGCCGGCATCCTTGCCGTCGTAGGCGAGCATGCGGACGCCAAAGGTTTCGCCCAGTAGGCAGGTTCATCACCGCCTGCATAGTTCCAGTTGTTGGTCACTGGAAGGATCCGTCTGGGACATCTCACCGCTGACATATGCTTCCCAAGTATCCAATTTGGGCTGCGTGGTGATGAAACGCACGGTGCCGCCCTGCGAGTTGGCGCCGAACACCGTGCCCTGCGGGCCGCGCAGAACTTCGACCCGTTCCATGTCATACAGCTTCAGGTCGGTGGTCTGGCTGCCGCTGTTCGACGTGGAACTCTGCACGCCGGGCAGGGGTACTTCGTCGTAATAGACGGCAACCTGCTGCTGGCCGGCCGACGTAATGCCGCGGATGACGTAGCGTTTTTCGCCGGGGGCTGTATCCTGGAAGGTCAGTCCGGGAACCTGGCGGGCGAAATCCTCGAAATCCACCACCATGCCTTCGTCCAGGGCCTTTCTGTCGAGCGCGCTGATGGCGGCAGGAATGTCTTGCAGACTTTCAGCGCCCATCTTACGCGAGGTAACGATGATTTCTTCCATCATCCCTTCATTTTCTGCTGCCTCGCCGTTGGTAGCGGCAGCTTGTACGGCCGGCAAGCCACTGACGGCCAGAACCAACGCAGTGGCTGAAGCCTTCAGGAAAACTGCATATTGCTTGTGCCTCATTACATTTTCTCCATAACCATTGGATTTTTAGCGTGCGGGGGTTACACAAAAGGTGTTAAATTAATGTGAGCATATGCTAAATCATGTATCGGATCAAGCGGCAGCAGACATCTTGCGTTGAGTTGGCGCCTGAAAGCACCTAAACGATTGAATATCTTAGCGTTGCCCTACTTGCCGCCTGACTCATAAGTTGAAATATTGTTCTGAATGCGCTCAAGAAAGCCGATCAGGGTTTTGATTTCCTGCTTGATCGAACCCCTGCAGCGCCATTTCCTGGTGCCGGGTGGCGATTGGGTAAACCTCTTTGAAAGCCGATTGACCTGCAGGTGTCAGACTCACTTGCACAAATCGCGAATCCTTGCCACCCGTTTCCCGCACCGCCAGCCCTTCGCGCTCCAGTTGGTCAACGATGCGGCTTACGGTTGGCTGCTCGATCAATGTGTGTTCCGCAATGCCGCCGATGTTCAACTGGCCTTGATCGGCCAGCACGGCAAGAACCCGCCAGCGGGCGATATTGATGCTGGATCGCCTGAGGTTTTTTCGCAGGCGTCGATTGAGATGTCCGGTTATCCGGTAAATGAGGTAAGGGACGAACTTTCCCAGCCACCGTTTTTCACTTTCATTCTCGGCCATGTTGTTGATTCACCCGTTTGAATATATATTCTTTTTCATGTATTTTAAGCCTACCCACTTTCCGGCGTTCTTTCCACAGTAATTTCGCTTCCAAATAAGCTGAATCAGGCTCAACAAGCAGGATCTCAACATTCGCAGGAATGAACAAGTGACAAATCCAAAGAATGGTCAGAACTGGGAGCAAATACGTTCCCGCTTCCCGGTCCTTAAGAAAAAAACCTACCTCAACAGTTGTTCCTATGCTGCGCTGGCCACCGAAGTCGAGGCCAGCCTACAACGCTATCTCGATGCCCGCAATGACCGGGGTGCGGATTGGGATTACTGGGTGGAGCGCAATGAGGCGGTGCGCCATTCCACGGCAAGGCTTCTCGGGGCTGAACCCGACGAAGTGGCAGTGACTGCTTCAGTTTCCGCGGGCATCAATGCTTTGGCGAGCGCGCTCAGATTCGACGGGCCGCGCAACAAGGTGGTCATCACCGATTTTGAATTCCCCACCAACGCGCAGATATGGTATGCGCAGCAATTGCGCGGCGCGCGGGTCATCCGCATCGCCCAGGAGGGCGGCAAAATTCCGCTGGAAAAATTTGAACAGGCCATCGATGAGCAAACGCTGATCGTTGCAACTGCGCAAGTCGCCTTTCGCAACGGAACGAAACAGGACATACCCGCCATTGCCCGGATCGCCAGGCGTAAAGGCGCCCTGATGATGGTGGACAGCTACCAGGCGCTTGGGGCCATGCAATTCGATGTCAAACAGGCGGGGGTCGATTTTGTCGTCGGCGGCATGCTGAAGTATCTGCTGGGCACCGCAGGCATTGCATTCCTGTACGCACGCCGGGAACTGATCGAGTCGTTGACGCCTACCGTCACCGGCTGGTGGGCACAGGAAGATATCATGGCGATGGATATTACCCGTTACTCACCGGCGATCAGCGCAAGACGGTTCGAAGCCGGTACGCCGCCCGTTCCCAATACGTACATGGCGGAAGCCGGACTGGCGATTTTGCACGAAATCGGGCTGCCGGCCATCGAACATCGCATCGGCGAACTGACTACTGCTATCAAGAGTGCGGCCACCGCGGCCGGTTACAGCCTCGCCTCGCCGCTCGATGCCTCAGAACATGGGCCAATGATCACCATCCGCTCCAGCGATGACAATCGTCTGGTAAGCCGTTTGGCTGAGGAAGGAATCGTGATTTCCAGCCGCAACGGCAATCTCAGGGTCGCGCCCCACTTTTACAATAATCAGGCAGACATCGATCATTTGTTTCATGCCCTGCGACACACGCGCGAGTTATTGTCTGAAGTTTCCGCTCGATGGCAATCCTTGGCCAGGAAAAACCGGATTGAACGACTAAAGGCCGGAGACGGCCAATCAGGCAGCTGAGGTTTCGCGCGGATGCCGCCTATAAGCCAGTCAGATAGAAACGAACCTGGAGAACGTGATGGTGCAAGCCTCTGTGCATGAATCCTGGTCATCCCGTTCCGCCTTTCTTCTGGCGGCGGTGGGCGCGGCCGTCGGGCTGGGTAATATCTGGCGTTTTCCATATATCGCGGGCCAGAATGGCGGCGGGGCATTCGTGTTGGTTTACGTCGGGTTTGTCTTACTGCTGGGCATCCCCATCATCACCGCCGAACTCGCCATGGGCCGCCGTGGTCATCAGAGTCCGGTGGTTACAATGTCCCTGCTGGCTCGCCAGGAAGGCCGCCATCAGGCCTGGCAGCTCATCGGCTGGCTCAGCATCCTGGTCCCCTTGCTTGCCCTGACATACTACAGCGTCGTCGCCGGTTGGGCAGTCGATTATGTTTTTCAATCGGCAATGGGCAATTTCCGCGGATTCGATGGCACCAGTTCCGGTGCTTTTTTCGGCGAACTCCTGGCTTCACCCTGGCGGATGTTCTTTTGGCATTCCGTTTACATCGGTCTGACCGTCTTCGTGGTTGCCAGGGGTGTCCGAAAAGGCCTGGAGCGCTCGGTCAAAATCATGATGCCGGCCTTGTTCGTGATTTTGCTGTTCATGGTCGGCTACGCGATTTTCAACGCTGATTTCAAAGCGGGCGTCAACTTCATGTTCACGCCGGATTTCTCGAAACTCACGATACCCATCGTACTGATGGCCCTGGGTCAGGCCCTGTTTTCCCTGGCGGTCGGTGTCGGCGCCTTGATGACCTACGGCGCTTATCTGCCAAAAAGCGTCTCATTGCCCGTTGCAGCTACGGTGATCGGCGTCGTCGACACCCTGGTGGCGATTCTCGCCGGCCTGGCCATCTTTCCGCTGGTGCTGGGTTATGGGCTGGATCCCGGCGAAGGGCCCGGTCTGATCTTCGTGACACTCCCGGTCGCCTTCGGGCAAATGCCTGGCGGCGCGATAGTCGGCAGCCTGTTTTTCATACTGCTGACCTTTGCCGCCCTTACCTCTTCTATTGGCATGCTGGAACCGGTGGTCTCCTGGCTGGTGGAACACCGCGGATTCAAGCGGCCGGTGATGGCGTTGTCGGCAGGCCTTCTGGCCTGGGTGGTCGGCCTGGCGGTTTCTCTGTCCTTCAACCTGTGGGGTGATTTCAAGCCCTTGGGAATGTTTTCGTTCTTTGCCAAGAAGACGATTTTCGACTGTTTGGATTTCTTCGTGGCGAATATCTTCCTGCCACTGAATGCGTTTTTGATCGCGGTGTTTGCCGGCTGGATGATGTCGCGGCAATCGACCCTGGATGAGCTCGGTTTGCCGGACGGCAAGCGATACAAGTATTGGCGTTTTACCCTGAGATTTGTCGCACCGGTCGCCTTCGTGCTTATTTTCTACTCAAGTCTGAAGTAGCAGGATCGACGAGGTGCTGCCGGAACCGGTTCCGGGAGCCAGAATTCCTAACGCGAGTTCGTCTGGCGGAAATACGGCATCACCTTTTCGCCCATCAGCCGGATGGCCTCGGCGGGATCCGGTCCCAGTGGGCCGCCCAGGTTGACCTGGGTGATGCCCATGTCCGCGACGCTCTCTATGCGCCGGATGACATCTTCAGGCGTGCCGCGGATCGCCAGGTCGGTCATCCTGTCGGTCACCAATCGGGCTGCCTCGTCATAGCGGCCGGCTTCTACCAGCCGTCCCTGCTCCTGGAAGTCTTCAGGGGCAAGACCGATCGTTGCCAGTGCCTCCGCTTCCAGATAAGGGCCGAAATAGCTGACCATCTGGCGAAGGATATCGGTGGCCTCGCTGCGATCTTCCGCCAGCGATAGCCAGCCGCAACCTGCGATGTCGATTTCAGCCATATCCCGTCCCGCCTCTTTGGCGCCGGCCGCGATCGCCGAAACCATGTAGGCTGCCGACTCCGGGGGGGTGATCATCGGCAGGCTGCCGTCGCCGATGGCGCCGCTCAGAGCCAGATATTCCGGGCCAAATGCACATACATAGATCGGTATCTCTTTTCGATAAGGCTTGAAGCGGAGATAACACTGCTCGGTCCACTGAAAGGCCTTGCCCTTATATGCCACCACTTCTCCCCGCAGCAGGGCGCGAACGATTTCCACCGCTTCCCGGGTGCGCACCAGGTAGTCGCTGGCATCGATGCCGGTCCACTCCACCATTTTCTCGGTATGCACGCCCAAACCCAGAACAGCCCGGCCCGAGGACAGGTCGTCCAACGTTGCAATATAGGTCGCGATTTCGGCCGGATTCGTGGTGTAGGGATTGGTACCCACGCTGCCGATGCCGATACGCGAAGTCTGCATCGCAACTGCGCTGGTGATGACCCAGGTGTTGCCCATAAACGTATCGTGGGGAAACCAGACGTAATCGAATCCCGCCTGTTCAGCCAGTACCGCCAGGCGCACAAGTTCCCGGGCATTGCCCAAATAACCGATCAAACGTAAGCCGAATTTCATCTTTAAGCTAATGCCTCAAAGCATTTTTTTCTGCAGGTCGATCAGGTAGTCGATGTCTTCTTCGGTATTGAAGAAGTGGGTGCTGATGCGCAGGTTGCCGATTCCGCCCAATGCGCGCATGGAGATTTTGATCGGCTTCATACAACGCCCGGGTGCGGCACAACGCTGGAAAAAAGCGCTGTCTTTGGCATAGTCACCCGTCGTATAGGTAATCAAACCATGCCGTTTTGCCGGATCTGTGGGGCTGGTAATCGTGCAGCCAATCTCCTGCAGGCGTTCGATCGCATAACCGCCCAACCGCCGCACGCGTTCCTCGACGTTCTTGATGCCGATCTTTTGGTAGAACTTCAGCGTTGCGATCCAGCCGAACAGGGCCGGGCCTATGGTCACGTCCTGGGAAAACCGGTTGGCGGTATTCACCGGCGGATGGCCCCAACTCTCCAGCGTATCGTGATCCTTGTCGGCAAACGGGATCCCGCCCGGGACATCCGCCCAAATATAATTGCGATAGCGCGCATCGATCTGATCCATGACCGAGCGCTTGATATAGAACAGCCCTGCCCCTTCCGGTCCGCACTGCCACTTATAGGCACCGGATATCAGCATGTCGACATCGTCATCCTTGACATCGATATCCACTGCGCCCAGCGTCTGCATCGCATCGTCCAGCACCAGCGCGCCCTGGGCATGAGCAATGCGGCATACCTCTTTCATGTCAAAAGTAAAGCCGCAGAAGGCCGTGGTTCGATCGACAATCACCATCCGGGTGTTGCCATCAACGGCCTTCTCCAGGTCTTCCATCAGGATCTCGCCGTTGACATTGTGCAGGACACGGATTTCCAGACCATAGCGGCGTTTCAGATCCTGCAGGATGTAGGGTATCGACGGGTAAGAGAGGTCGGTAATGACGACATTTTCGCCCTTTTTCCATTCAAACATGTTGTAAAGAATCAGGTTGGCCGTGATCGCTGGCCGGTAAGCGTTGGTCACTTCATCGGTGTCGGCATTGATGAAGTTCGCGCTGCGCTCGATGCTTTCACTCCAGGCAGCAAGCAGAAAAGGATGCGTGGCAACATCGGCTGTTGGGATGTCCTCCATGCGGCCGTATTCGACAAAATTATAAAAATCGCGCACCGCCGTCAGCCAATAATTGCCGGGGATCATCTGGTCGGCAGCGTTCAGGTAAACCCAGTGATCCAGTAACTTGAACTCACCGCGGATTTCTTCCAGATGTTCGTCTATGTAATTGGTTTGCATAAGTACCCTTGATCAGTTGCGCCGGTGTTTCGAATTGTTCTGCGCCAGGTCCTGCAGGAGTGTTCAGGCTCATAGTACATGATATATCATGTACTTTCTATGGGTACTGCAGGTGTGCTTTGAGCCGCTCCAAATCGGCGTGCCGGCTCGGGATATCATCCCGATCGGCCGCCAGCCTCAAGTCACGCAATTTTTCCAATGACCGCAGCAGCACGTCCAAAGGCGGGCCGCTGGCGGTAATGTTTTGCAGATACTCATCCGGAAGCGCTTCTGCCGGCGCCACAATATATTTGCTCACCAGTTGATCATGGTGTTGCGCGGCGGTCTTGCCATGCATCTCGCAGACATCGAGAAACATGCGGCCATTGTTCCGGAACCAGGGTTCAGCACCATCAGACTCCACATGCTCGAGAAATCCGTCCAACAGACTTTGCCGCCGCATCACGTCCCGCAGCCGGGCCTGGTCCTCAGGCATCATGTACAGCAGTTTATCCACCAGCAGTTGCGAGTAGGACAGGTTGTCGGCGCTGCACAGACCCAATAGCAGGTCGATCTCATTGATGCCGGCGAAATCTCCGGCATTTGCCCCGCGCCATTCATGCAGCCCGACACGATAGGGCTTGTAATACGGCCGCACGCAGTAAAAAAACCGGTCCCGGTCCAGTTTTTCATACAGTGTGTCGTTGTAAGCGATCACGTCCGCCAAAGCATCTTTCGCGGTTGCCAGCAGATCATGGGTGACAGGATGGGAGATCCCCAAAGGCAGGGTGCGAACCAGAGCGTCGGCCGCCCGCTTGTAAGCCAATACACCACGCGTATTGTATTCGAGAAACAGAGTCTCCGCCGGCAATGCGGTGAACGTCTTGTACCTGCCCTGCACCGCCAGGTTGTGGGTCGCCAGATGACTGGTAGCGAAACGCGGTGCGACACCCAGCGACGCTCCCAACTGCAGCGCCAGCGCAGAAGCTTCGAGCAGAGGCGATGTCCGCTCACGTGACGGCTCGGTAATTTCATGCCGGCGGCAAGCGCCCATGTACAGACCGACGTCACCGAGCAAGGCAAAATTCTGATCGAAGCCTTCGTCCGTATTGCCCTCGCTGAGCAATCCGGCGATGTGGCGCTTGCCTTCTTCCAACAAGCGCATTTTGATGGGGTCGCCGACGGATTGAACAGCCGCCCGGTTATCCTGAGCGAAGTAAATCTCCTCCAGTTCGGTATTCATATCGATGAAGCTGGTGCGAATCCAGCGATCGAAATCAGCTACTTTGGCGGTTGTACCCATGGTTCCTCACAAGTCCCCGATTGGAAGCACGACGACGTCGTTCTCCTTGTAGAGAATACCGTCCTTCATCACAAATGAGATTTTTTTCATCAGGGAAATGTCCGCCAGCGGATCACCACGAACTGCAACGATGTCAGCGAGCTTTCCGGTTTCGATTGAGCCCAGGGATTTTTGGATTCGCAACAGCTTTGCCGCTTCAATGGTCGCGCTCTGAATGGTTTGCAAGGGCGGCATTCCGGCGTTGACCATGTAGATGAATTCATCCGCGTTCATGCCATGAGGGAATACCCCTGCGTCGGTACCGAATACGATCCACACACCTTTTTTGTAGGCCATCGCGAAACGTCTTGTCTATTTGTTCACCCATGGTCGCCATTTGCCCGCGAACGGACTCGGCAGTTTCGCGATTCTCCCGCGCATTGCGCGACATCCATTTGATCGCTGTCATGGTCGGCACGTAAGCGGTTCCGTGTTCCTTCATCAACTCTGCGATTTCTTCGGTCATGAAGGTGCCGTGTTCAATCGAAGTCACACCCGCCAGTACGCCGCGTTTAATCCCTTCGGCACTGTGTGCATGCGCCGCCACGGTCATGTTGTAATCAGCGGCCGTTTGCACCACTGCATCGAGCTCATCCTGTTGCCACTGCGGCCCAAGACTGGTTCCGGAGGGATTGATTGCACCCCCGGTCAGGTTGATCTTTATCAGGTCAGCGCCGTCTTTATAGCGCTGGCGTACTGCCTGACGTGCTGATAACGGCCCATTCACAACCCCCTCCACCGGGCCAGGACTGCCCATGAATTCATGGCGCAAGCCGTTGGTCGGATCGGCCAGGCCACCGGTGGTCGCAAGACCTTTGCCCGCTGTGTAAATGCGTGGTCCATGAATATAATGCTGATCGATCGCGCGCCGCATCGCCGCGCCTAAATTGCGGTCCTGATCACCCACGTCACGTACGGTGGTAAATCCGGCAAGCAAGGTACGCTCGGCAAATACTTTTGCACGGTAGGCATAGTCCGCCGATTCAAGCAAAAACTTCTCCGTGAAGAGCTGTGGAGAAACTTCGGTTGTCAGATGCGTGTGCATGTCCATCAGGCCTGGCATCACTGTAAAATCCCGCAAATCAATCAGCTTTTCGGAATCAGCAGGTGGTCTGTATCCTGGTTCCACGGCAGTTATCCGGTTACCGTCGACGGTGATGGTCACATCTGCAATCACTTTGCCTGCGACGACGTCAACCATGTGTCCGGCATGCAACACATAGCCTGCCGCTAAAGCGGCATTGCTCAACGACAGAAATACCAACAGCGTTGAAATCCTGGTCTTGATCTTCATGGTTTCACCTTGTCTCAAGGATCATCGATTGCGACCGCCTGGCGCAGACGCTCTATGCATATCTGGGAAGCCGGGAGGTGATGAAAGCAGACGTGAGCATCAGGGCGATACTGAAAAACAACACCCAAATGTACGAACCCAACGACTCATATACCATCCCATAAGCAACCGGGCCCAGGGAGGTTCCGATCAAAAACGAAGTGAACAATATACCGTAAACCCGGCCGAAATTTTCCACCCCAAAGTAGCGCCCGGTCAGAAACGCCAGCATGTCGATCTCTGCACCCATGCTGATGCCAATACATACGGCAGCGGCAAACGCGAGTGAATCAATGGCCCCCACCGCCAGCAGGCCGACCCCCGCCGCACTCAGCAGAAAACAGGTGACCGCAACCAGGGGGGCGAAAATCCGGTCCATGATATAACCGATGACCACCCGCGATGCCACCAGCGCCAACCCCAGGGTGGACTGCACCAGGGCGGCGCTTGCCGCAGACATGCCACGATCACGCAACATCGGCACCAGGTGCGACAAGACACCATAGAGCGTGAACGACAACAGACAAAAAATGACAAACAACTGCCATAGCAAAGGCCGTTTGAGCAACCGTAGCAGCGGAATGTGCGAGGCGGACGAATCTGCGCTGGAGCTGTCGCGGAATTCATCAATGCCTTGTATATCCTTCGTCGCCGGCGCCTCGCGCAGCACAAAGTAAACCAGGGGAACCGCCACCACCAGAGTCACAGCCGCAAGCATGAAATAGGCCGAGCGCCAGCCATGGGTATCGATCATGTACTGCACCGCCGGGGGCACATAGACGTAACCCATGCCGCTGCCACCCATGGCGATCCCCAAGGCCAACGCCCGGCGCCGGTCGAACCAGGCTGAAATGGTTCTCAGGTAAGGCAAGGCGTTGGCTCCCGCACCCAGCGAGCCAATCAGGGCAAACAGTACAAACAATATCCATAACCGGTTGACGAGGATGGGTATCAGGGCCAGTAACACTGCAAAGACGATGAAGGACGGCAACAGAATCTTGCGGCTGCCGTATTGATCAACGAGTTTGCCGATATAGGGGATGGAAAAGGCCAGGGCTACGGTGAAACTGGTCAAAGCCAGGCTGACTTGCGTGCGATTCCAGCCAAATTCCTCGTGCAATGGAATCATGAACAGACCCAGGGCGCCAAAAGCAAACTGCCCCGGCCCGGTGGACATACCCACTGCGGCGGTGGCGACGATCCACCACCCATAATAGATTGTCGGCGATTGTGTATTTTGTTCAGCCACCTGGTTCCCCTGCTCCAATCAAGTCGACCGCTCTAACTGCTCAGCGAAAATAGGGAATGACCTGTTCACCGATCAAGCGTATCGCCGCCGCCGGGTCGGGGCCGAGCGGGCCGCCAATTGACACCTGGGTTACACCGGCCTCCGCCAGCATCTCGATTTTTGCAATGGCGTCCCTGGGCGTGCCCACAACCGCCAGCTTCATCATCTCCGGCGTCACTGCAGCCCGGGCTCCGGCGTAGTCACCCGCGGACACCAGGCGCTGCGTTTCGGAGAAATCTGCCTGGCTCAGGCCCACCGTGGCCAGCGCTTTTTCATCCAGATAATTGCCAAAATAGGCCAGGATATCTTTCAGCGTATCGGTTTGCGTGCCCTTTCCGTCTTCCGAAACGGAAAACCAGGCGCAGCCGCACACATCAAAATCGGCAGGGTCTTTGCCCGCCTTGCGCACGCCTTTCAGAATCCGTTGCGTCATCAACTTTGCCGATTCCGGCGGCGTCACCATCGGCAGACTGCCATCGCCGAGTTCGCCACTGAGTTCCAGATCGTCATCGGCGAAACCTGATACATAGATCGGGATGCGCTCACGAAATGCCTTGAAGCGCAGGTAGCATTGATCCGACCAGTGATACACCTCGCCATCGAATTTTGCGTTGTCTCCGCGCCATACCCGGCGCATCAGGTCCACTGCTTCGCGGATGCGCTGCAATCGATCCGAAGTGTCATAGCCCAGCCAATTCACCATCTTTTCCGTGTGCATGCCGAAGCCCACTGCAACCCGGCCCTGACTCAGATGATCCAGGGTTGCCATAAATACCGCGATCTCGCCGGGAGAGATCGCATATGGCTCCGTGCCATTCGCTCCGACCACGATGTTCCTGGTGTTTTCCGCCAGTGCGGCAATGATCGACCAGGCGTGGTACATGAACTTGTCACTCGGAAACCATGCCTGATCAAAGCCCGCCTTGTCGGCAAGTATTCCCAGATTGACAATATCTCTCGGACTGCCGAGATGCTGGATGAGCCGGACGCTGAAACGCATCGATAAAATCTCCAATTGGGGCCTGTCTGACTAGGGCCTGTTAACACTATTTGCTGCGGGAATCGGCAGGAAGGGGCCAATCTCCGGGTTGAAAGAGGATACGGGTCACGGTTTCCATCGTATCCTCCTGTTTCCTTATTCTGGATGAAACATTCTCGGCATTTTCACCAAATGCGTAACCGTAGCTCAATAAATCAAAGAAACGTTCAAATTCATAGGCCGGATTGAACCCTTTTGCGCGCAGGGCCTGATATTCGTCCAGAATTTCAGGGAATTTGTACATCACCCACCACATCACCCTGTGATCTTCATGAATCTCTTCATTGTGTTCGAGCCAGAAACCGATATTCAGTTCGGCTGCAATTCGTTCCGCCTCGGTTTTGAGGCTATCGAGGTCTCGCGGATAGAAAGGAGGGCTAAAAGCACATTTCTTGGCCTCCGCAGCAACGCACTCGCCGAAGGCCGTAATCATGCCGAGCATGAATGATTTGCGGTCGATCATGATTAATAAGTGTCCTGGTTAAGACTGGTCAGGATTGAGGTACTTGCCCAGATCCAGCGTCTCGGCGCCGGGAATGCGCTTGCGCTCGAATTCCTGCTGGCGATCGAACGGCTTGGTCGCATCGATGGCCAGGCGCCCCCAATGGTCTTTGTGCGGGTCGCGGTAAAAGCCCGGCATATCGTTCAGAATGAACGCCCGGGTGTCGGCACGGCCACGCGTCAAATAGGCCCACAGCACATCGTCGAGACTGTAAATGTCAACGTCTTCGTCAACCACCATGCAGCTCTTGCTGTAGTCCAGATGCGCGCCGATTGCCGCCAGCAGCACATGGCGGGCGTGGCCTTCGTATTGCTGCCGGATCTGCACCACCGTATTCATCAGGTTTGGATAGCAGGCCACGTTGACGATGCCCGGCAGTTTTTCCACCAAGCTACGATAAATGCGCGTGGATATCGCAAAATCCAGCGCGTGCATATCCTCCGGCGACCCACAATTGATGCTGTGAAACAGCGCATCCTCGCGCCAGTGCACATCCAGTACCTCGAATACTGCATTGTCACCCACCGGGACGTAGTAGCCCATGAACTCACCGAAAGGGCCTTCGGGGCGCTGCACCTTGGGCAGGAACTGCCCTTCGATGACGATTTCGGTATCGCTGGGGTAGTCGAGATCGATCGTACGGCATCTCTGCGTGGCAAGGGGTTTGCCGCTGATGGTGGCGGCCGCAGTCATTTCATCTTCATCGATCGGCAAGCTCGCACACGCGGCCAGGAAGAATTCCGGTGAAGTACCAATGAGCAGCGCTGCAGGCAGCGGCTTGCCCGCTGTTTCGGCCATTTTCTGGTATCGAGTCAAATCGTGCGTACTGCCCAACCTGACGCGAAGTTCATCGTCACTGATGTATTGCGAGCGATGGAAGGAAAGGTTTGCAACCTCGTTCCCGGGGTTTTTTGCCAGATACAGGGCCGATGTGATGTAGGGTCCGCCGTCCTTTTCGAAGTAAGTGATTTGCGGCAAATCGCTGAGGGAACCTGAAACCCGCGGGTAGTCTGTTCTTTTGACGGCGGGCATGTCCTGCTGCTTGCGCGGGTACAGTTCCGTCCAGCGGCGGCAGAAATTAAGATCCCTGGCGCCAATCATTTCGCACAAACGCCGGCGGCTGCCGTAGATATTGGTGACCACAGGCATGCTGGCGCCAATGACATTGCGGAACATGATGACGCGGTCACTTTCCTGCTGCAGCCGCTGCGTCACCGCGGCCAGTTCAAATTTCGGCTGCACCGGTGTTTCGATAACGGTCAATTCACCACGTTGCTGAAGTTTGGCAATATAATCACGCATCTTATTGTTTAATATCGTTTTTTATTTGCCATATGTGCAATGAACCATCATACTGCGCCGTAGGCGATTAACGCGTCCGCCACCTTTTTGAAGCCACTGATATTTGCGCCTTTCATATAGTTCACGTAGCCACCGGATTCCTCGCCGTACTCGACACAGCGGTCATGAATAGCCCGCATGATATTCCCCAAATGGTCGTTGAGTTCCTTTCGGCTCCAGGACATATGCACACTGTTTTGCGCCATTTCCAGCCCGGAAACAGCGACCCCGCCGGCATTGGCCGCTTTGCTGGGGCCATAGAGGATTTTCGCTGCCCGGTAGGATTTGATCGCCGCGGCCTCGGAACCCATGTTGGAGCCTTCGGCCAGGCCGATGCAGCCATTCTTGATCAGGGTTTCCGCTTCTTTGCCGTTGACTTCATTTTCGGTGGCACAGGGAAACGCCAGGTCACAGGGCACGGACCACGGCCGTTGGCCCGGGAAAAACTTCACACCAAACTCATCCGCAAACTCGGAAATACGCCCGCGGCGAACCTCTTTCAGATCTTTCATCCATTCCAGGTGCTCGCTTTGCATACCGCCCGGTATGTGTACAAACCCTGAAGAATCGGACATCGTGACCGGCCTGGCGCCATGGTCTATGAGCTTTTCAACCGCATAAATGGCGACATTTCCTGACCCGGAAACCAGGCAGGTTTTTCCTTCAATGGACTCACCGCGATGTCTGAGCATGTCCTGCATGAAATAGACGGTGCCGTAACCGGTTGCTTCCACGCGAATCTCACTGCCGCCGAAAGACAAGCCCTTGCCGGTCAATACGCCTGTAAACTGATCCGCCAGGCGTGTATAGAATCCGAACAGGTAACTGATTTCGCGCGCGCTAACGCCGATATCGCCGGCCGGCACATCGGTATTGGGCCCTATGTGCCGGTACAACTCGGTCATAAAGCTCTGGCAAAAGCGCATGATTTCGTTGTCCGATTTACCCTTGGGGTCAAAATTGGAGCCGCCCTTGCCTCCGCCCATGGGTAGTCCGGTCAGGCTGTTTTTGAATGTCTGTTCGAAGGCCAGGAATTTCAAAATGCTCAAAGATACATTGCTGCGAAAGCGCAGGCCGCCCTTGTACGGTCCGATGGCGTTGCTATGCTGTACCCGGTAGCCCCGATTGACCTGGATCCTGCCCTCGTCGTCCTGCCAGCTTACGCGAAAAATAATAATCCGGTCCGGTTCGGTCATGCGTTGTGACAGGTTGTGGCCCTGATAACGCGGGTTGCGCTGTACGAATGGAATGATGTCCGCGGCAACTTCGCCTACGGCCTGGTGAAATTCATACTCGGCAGGGTTTCGTTCAACAACGCCCTGCATGAATGTCTGCAGGGCCTTTCTGTCTGACTCGGTTGGCCTTGTATTGGACATGAGTGCTTAACCTCGAACAGTATTGAACATTGTTTTGTTTTTCTGTCCGCCGATTTTCGCAAGACGACAATCGATCAACGGCAGCGGCAGTCAGACCCCCAATTGAGGCTCTAACGGTTGGTGGCGTGCCCGCAGGCAATACCCGAGATAATCATCTTCTGAATGTTGGATGTACCCTCGACAACCTGCAGCGATTTGGCGTCACGGTAAAAGCGTTCTGCCGGATACTCGGATGAAAACCCGTAGGAGCCAAAGATCTTCATGCACTCATTGGCCGCGTGCACTGCTGCTTCCGATGCAGCCAGTTTCGCAATCGATGTTTCATAGTGGCAAGGCTTGCCCTGGTCCTTCAACCAGGCCGCGTGGTACAGCAGCATTTGTGCTGCCTGATGCTCGACAACCATTTCGGCTATCTGAGCCTGCACCATCTGATGTTTTGATATGGGTTTACCAAACTGACTGCGCTCGTTGGCGTAATTGATGGTCAGTTCCAGTGCGCCGCCGGCGACACCCAACGCACCGGCAGCACATCCTATACGGGTGTTTCCCAACTGCCACATGCACATCTTGAAGCCTTCGTTGACTTCGCCCAGCAATGCCTCCTTGGGAATCCGGGCACCGTTAAACGTAAACCCGCCAGTCGGCGAGCAATGCAAACCAAGCTTGGTCGTTATGGGCGTGGCGATGCACCCTTCCAGATTTTTCGGCTCGAGAATGAAACAGGAGATGCCTTTATTGCCTTTTTCCCTGTCCGTGTAGGCATAAAGCAGACCAGCATCACCGATTTGCGCGTTGGTAATCCAGAGCTTGTTGCCATGAAGCTCCCAATAATCGCCCTTATCCAGGGCATAGGTTTTCATGCTGGCCACGTCGGAACCCGTATTGGGCTCGGTCATCGCAAAAAACCCCATTTTGGTGCCGTTGATCCAACCGGGAATGTACTTCTGTTTCTGTTCCTCGGTACCCCACCTGGCCACAGACAGTGGCGCGCCCAGGTTTTGCATATTAAAGGGCAGACGCCAGGATGCCGAGACTTTGGCCACCTGTTCTGCCATCAATACAGATTCCAGGAATCCCATGCCATTGCCACCCAAATCTTCGGGCAAAACGCATGACAGGAAACCCAATTCTCCCATCAGCGCAACCCGTTCCTGGCGAAACTCGTGGTTCTTTTCTTCTTCTTGCAGCGTGGGCGCAATTTCTTCCAGCGCAAAGCGCCGGGCCGTGTCCTGCACCAAAGTTTGTTGCTCAGTCAGTTCAAAATTCATGCGGGTGCTTCCTCAGGATGTACAAACCACCAATCAGGATTCTTCGATGATCATCAGCACATCATCGTCTTCTACGACATCGCCTTTCTTCACCCTTATTTCGGACACTTTGCCGTCACAAGGAGCATAAACCGGATTTTCCATTTTGAGTGCTTCAATGATCAGCAACTCATCGTCTTCCTCAACTTCGTCACCGACCTCAACGAGTATCTGCCATACATTTCCAGCCAAAGGAACAAGAACTTCTGTAGCCATGGTGCTAGCCCTATTTCAGGATTGATAAGAAAATGCCGGCCGCAATCACGGTTCCGATCACGCCGGCAATATTGGGTCCCATCGCAAACATCAGAAGATAATTCTTCTTGTCTGCGCTGGCGCCCACTCTTTGTACTACACGTGCTGCCATGGGCACGGCGGATACGCCCGCCGCACCGATCAAGGGATTAATCTTATTGCTTGTGAACAAATTCATGAACTTCGCAAACAGTATACCGCTTGCGGTACTGATGCTGAACGCAAACAGGCCCAACAGGAAAATAAAAATCGCTTCCTTGCGGAGAAAATTCTCCGCACTCATGCTGGCCCCGATACTGACCCCGAGGAAAATGGTGACGATATTCATCAGTGCGTTTTGTGCGGTTTCGTTAAGACGTTCGACAACCTTGGATTCGCGGAACAGATTGCCCAGCATGAACATCGAAATCAGCGGTGCCGCAGCCGGCACCAGCAAAATGATCACCATGCTGGCGAAAATTGGAAAAAGCAGTTTCTCCCTGGACGACACCTTCCGCCCTTTTTGCATACGGATTTTGCGTTCTGCCTCGGTCGTCAGCAACTTCATGATCGGCGGCATGATCACGGGCACCAGCGCCATATAGGAATAGGCCGCCACCGCGCAGGCGCCAAGCAACTGCGGTGCAAGCTTGGCTGCCAGGTAAATGGTGGTAGGGCCGTCCGCGCCGCCAATAATACCGATGGTAGCAGCCTCTGGCAGCGTAAATCCCATCGCGTAGGCGGTAAAAAACGTTACGTAGACCCCTACCTGAGCGGCTGCCCCAAGAAATATCAACCGGGGTTGCGATAGCAAAGCGCCAAAATCCGTCAGTGCACCCAGCCCCAGAAAGATCAGGGGCGGGATGACTTCCCACTCGATACCATAGTGGTAGAAGCGCCAGATCAGACCTTCGCCCGGCTGCATCAGGAAAGCCAATGGCAGATTCGTCATGATGATGCCAAAACCGATAGGCAGCAACAGCAAGGGCTCGAAGTTGCGGGTAATCGCCAGGTAGATCAGTGTCAGCCCGATGGCCCACATGAACACCATGCCTGCCGTCAGTTCCCACAGGCCCATGTTGTCGAAAAACGTCATGTTTTTTCTTCCGTTTTATCCGGTTCCCGACCGATCAGCAGCTTACTGATTTTAATCGCGGCATAAAGCACGGCAAGGCCCAAAAAGACACCAACAATGCCGTTGAGAAAGATTTCAATCGCGGCCTCCATGGATTTACCTCTTGAGCGTCGGGCCAGGTATCGTCTGCAAGGATTTAACCCTTGATCACCCGGGGCAACAACAATTGATGGCGGGGGCATAAGGATATCGGATTCTGATAGGCGGCACCTGCAAATGCCTGCAAATAACTGCGCAGGTCCTGCAGTTTTACGATTTCATCCACCAGACCATAATGCGCGCAATAATCGGGCTGTGAATGTTCATGATAGTGCTGTGCCAATTCATTCATCTTGTCGACGATGGGCTGTAACGGCCGGCCGGCATCTTTTTCTTTCATGGCGCGTCTTGAATAGGTCGCCACCGCTGCCGTCTCGCCGTGCATAACCGCAATTTCTGTTGCCGGTGTGCCGAGCGTGAACGCGTTGTGACGGTTGGCGGTTGGGCCGCCCAGGACATAGTGTGCAGCGGCCGATCCCTTGCGCAATACCACCAGCATCATTGGAATATCCGTTTGCTGGATCGAGTAAATCAGCGCCTGGCCCAGCCCGAGCAACTCGGCCTTTTCCGCAACATCGCCTACATCGATGCCCGAGGTATCCTGGAACCAGATGATCGGGATCCGATCGCGGCCGCACAGGGTGACGAACTCATTCATCTTGATCAGCCCCTGGCGGTAGAGTTTGCCGCCTATGCCCGGGTAATCGGCATATTCCGGATAGCCTTTGCCGAGGAAACCCTGCCGGTTCCCGATACAGGCAACCAACATGCCGTCCACCTTGCACAATCCGGTGTACATCTCGGGGCCGTAATCAGGCCGGAACTCCATATGTTCGCTGCCGTCGACCAGGCGAGCCAGAATCTCGTCGAAGCTATACACTTCCTTTTGGTTGGCCGGCAGCAAGGAATACAGGTCTTGCGCAGGAAACGCCGGTTCTTTGGGCGCCGCTACCTGAAAGAATTCCGGTTTATAAGCGGGAGTTGCCAGCATGTATTCCTTGAGTCCGTCCAGAACCCCCGTTTCTTCCTCGTACACGCGGGTGAAAAAACCAGTGGCTTCAAAATGGGTCGCGACACTTCCCGGTGGACTGGCGCTGAAATCCCGTGTTTTTTCGATGAGTTCCTCGAGCATCTCGACATCAAACCCGCCTCTGGGCGCCATGCCGGAAACGATCCCCACGCCGCCCACCGCCATATTGGCGTCCTTGTGGGCAATCAGGATCGTGGGGCTGATGCTCTGGTACCCCCCGCCGGCCGGGTTGGTGCCGTAAATGCCGGCAAGAACCGGAATGCCGGCCTGCTCCAGTTCAGCGTGGCGAAAGAAGGGGGTACCTGCGCCGCGACGATTGGCATAGAATTTTTCCTGCTCCGGTAATTTGGCGCCACTGCAGTTAACCAGCCACACGAGAGGAATATTGAGCCGTTTTGCCAGGTCAGTAACCCGCAGAATATTTTCCGATTGCCCCGGCAGCCAGGCGCCGGCCATCACTTTGTTGTCAAAGCCAATAACCACAGCCCAACGGCCTTCGATCCTGGCCAAACCATCGACCACGTTGGTGGTTCCTTCTTCGTTATCAAGCGGGTTGTAGATGCTGTGCAGAGGATGCCAGCTCCCTGGATCAACCAGATACTCGATCCGCTGCCACACGGTCATCACGCCGCGCTGGTTCATTTTTTCGGTCGAAAAGCCCGCTGCTTCGACGTTCTTCTTGAGCTGCTCCATGTTGTTTTCAGTGTTCTTGAGTTGCTCGCAACTCGCAGCTGCACGCTTGATGCGTCCTTCTTTGAGGGGTTTCCCCAAACGCTCCATATTCTCAAAATAGGGCTTCATTCAATTTGGTCCTTGGATAAAAAACAGGAAATACCGGATTCCAGGCTGTGCGGAAGTGATCAGGCGATAGTATCAAAGTAGAGGATGATTAAACCACCGTTTTCACGGGTTTAGCCGGTTTCTGCCCGTATCAGGAAAAAATACAGGCTATACAGGTGCCTTTGACGCTTTGTTCTTCGGCTGCAGCAGCCACGTGACCGTGCGCCGCACACCCAGGATGGCCAGATTGCCTGCCAGCACGAGGCTGATACCCAACAGCAGGTGCCACTCGACCGCAAGACCCTCGAACAGCACAGAGAGCAGCACCGCGACCACCGGAAACATCACCGAAATATAGCCGGCCTTGTGCGGACCAATACGCCCCAGCAACTTCAGATAGCAGCCAAATGCGACAATTGAGCCTACTACCGCAAGGTAGAGCAAAGAGCCGATGTATTCCCCGGTAAATTCAAATTTCACCGGAAGATCGCGAACCCATACCACCCCCGCGGTAATCAGCGTGCCGTAGAGCATGCCAAAGGCATTGGATTGAACGATCGGCAAATGCTCTCTTTGGGCCTGGTGTGAAACCATGTTGCCCAATGAAGCCGTTACCGCTCCGGAAAGGCTGAGCCCGGCACCGAGCAAAGTCCGGTCGGACAGGCTGATGGTGCTGATGCTGGGCCAGAACAGAACCAGGAGTCCAATAACGCCCAGGAGGGCACCCAGGTAAACCTTGGGTTCAATGTGAGTGCCGAAAAACAACCGCGCGAATAACACATTCATCCACATCATGGTGGAAGACACCACGGCGTTCAGAGCCGATGGGATGTATAACTGTGCGGAGTAAGCCACCATGTAATTGACGCTGAACATGAATAAGCCCAACAGCATGAAGCGTACATGGGCATTGAAGCCAAACGCCAGCCTGAGTCCACGCAGCGCCGAGAAGGCAAACAGGATCATCGACGCCACGGCAAAGCGGTAAACGATGGACACTTCGGGCGCGACTATTCCGAGCTGATAATTGATGACCAGCCAGGTCGAGCCCCAAATCAGGACGGCGGCGAGGTACAAATAAACGTTGGTCATCAATCGGCCCCAAAGGATGAATTGCCGGCTGCATTGCTACAGATCAAGAATTGCCCTCCAGTGGCCCGGTTCGGCCACCATTCAAAGCAATGGGCTCTGGCTGTTATGGATAGCCTGCAAGTTGCAAGCTAAGTGCTATTCCAGAGGCTTTCTGAAGCGCAAGGTCATGCGATCGCTCTCCCCAATTGCGCGCCAGGGCGCTTCGCAAGCTTCTTTATCCGACCCCTCGGCGCTTTCCTTGCAACGGGCGAAGCCGGGTGGAAGCGTCCATACGCCGTCGGCATAATCCTTGGTGTCCGCTGGATTGGCATTGACTTCGGAACGCGCCTCCAGATACAAGCCGGCCGCTTTTGCCAGGGCAATAACGGCTTCTTCCGACACATAACCGTTTTTTGCCGTGACTTTCGGATCGGTGCCGTTTGCAGCGCGGTGTTGTACGACGCCCAGCGCGCCACCCGGTTTCAATACGCGCTCAAATTCAGCGAAGATCTGTTCCGCCAGGCCATCGGAAATCCAACCATGCGTATTGCGAAACGTGAGAATGAGATCGACCGAATCGGCTTCACCCAGCGACGCAGCGCTTGGGGGAGAAAACGGAATCACTGCAACTTGATCGTAGATGTCCGGGCGGGCCGAAAATTTTTCCAGCAGTTGCCGATGCAGGCCATAGCGGTATTCGGGTTGGCCTGCGACGTCCGGATCAAAGCTTGCCACCAGGTACTGGCCATGATGCCGGATGACCGGCGCCAGCACTTCGGTATACCAGCCGGAGCCGGGCCAGATTTCCAACACGGTCATCCCATCCCTCAAACCAAGAAATGTCAAGGTGCCAAGCGGGTGCCGGTAGCGGTTGCGGGCGAGGTTGGCTTCGGCACGATGCTCGCCCAGCATGGCTTGCTCGATACGAGCTTCTACAGGCAGGTCGGCAGCGAACAGGGAAAAATTAATCACCAACAACAAGAGCAAGCCGGTTAGCTTTTTCATGCTTTTAATCTCCTTATAGTCAGAATTCAATGTCCTGTAACAAATTCCATGACAGGCCGTTAGCCTGCGCGCAGTCCCTTGGCTGGACTTCTGAACGCGCGGCGAAATGTAATGCCAATACACAGGCCGGCGATCGACGCGACAGGCAATATGACCTGCGGCATGGAGTCCAGGCCCTGCAGACCGGCGAGAAGGCCAATTGCCATCCCCGCCTTCACCCGTCCAAGATCCAGCCGTTCATGTCCGGTATCACCCTTGGAGTGGACTTTCTTCAATAACAGCAAGTTCATGGAAAACAGCAGCAGGGCCAAAACAGCAAGCCATTCGAGTAGCGAGTCGGGAACGAACACGGGCCACCAGATGACATCGTGGTCGACAATGTAGACCACCATACTGCCAAAGCAGATCACGGAAAAGAGCCACTGCCGCTTCAAGGGCTTTTTCAGAACACCATCGAGAAAAAAGGCCAGTGCCGCCACTGCGCCGAACCAGGGACAATGGCTGGCATATACCGCCCAGATCACCAGCAAGGTAACCACCACGGAATCGCTGATGCGGGCCTGCAAACCCGTGCTGCGGTTTAGCACACGCACCAAACCCAGCGTCGTGAACAGCAGCAGCAATCCGGGGCTCATATACGCAATGCATGCCAGGAATCCCAGTGCCATGCTGACGAATGCAGCTACCTGGTCATCGGGCAACAATTCCCTGGCCAATGCCCAGGTGCCAAATACGGCAAGCGCAAAAACGATTGCGCTGTGCAGGGCGGTCCAGATCCCTGCCCCATGCCACAGGGACAACCCCAGCCCGGCAAGCGCCGCCACCGGCATCAATATCAAAACGGCTTTGTTGCTCGGCCAGGCGGGGTCAAGGGGCCGGCCAATGGCCGTATACCTGTAGATGCGCTGGTGATTCAACTCGAGCCTCCCGTATTACTTGCGTCAATAACCAAACTCAGGGCAAAGGCCCTTGACCGGAAACCACTGAGCCTTGCAGTTGCTCGATCAGGCGGGCCATGCGCTGCGGCGAGGATGTTCTCCGCGCGAGCAAGACATACAAAGCCGGGACGATGAACAACGTGAGCGCTGCAGAAATGGCCACACCGAACACCACCACGATCCCGATCGGCTGCCGGGATTCGGCGCCGGCGCCGGTGCCCAGAAGCAAGGGCATGGCGCCAAAAGTGGTAGCCGCGCTGGTCATCAGAATAGGGCGCAACCGCACTGTGGCCGCATCGAGGACCGCTTCGGTGAATTCTTCACCACGGTCGCGTAATTGGTTGGCGAATTCGACAATCAATACGCCGTTCTTGGCCGACAAGCCGATCAGCAGGATCGCTCCGATCTGGCTGAACACGTTGATGGACGAACCATATATCCACAGGCCCAGCAGGGCGCCGGTCATGGCCAGCGGGACGGTTACCAATATGACCAGGGGGTTGACGAAGCTCTCGAACTGGGCTGCCAATACCAGGAATACGATGATCAGCGCCAGCCCAAAGGTGATATAAAGCGACTGTCCCGATTCGAGATATTCTTTGCTTTCTCCATCCCAGGTGATGCGCACCGATGCCGGCAAGGTTGCCGCTGCTGCTGCCCGCATCGCCTGCAATTCCGTCTCCCAGTCGAACGCCATCGGCGAGGGCTGCGGACACCGTGATCGAACGCATGCGGTCATTGCGATTGAGTTGTGAAGGACCGGCGGTTTCAGTGATCTGCACAAGGTTGGCCAGCGGTATCAGGCGAGCGGGTCAGATCAGAACGCACATAGAGATTGTTCAGGTCGTCCGGACTGGCCCGATCGGATTCCTTCCCCATCAGCACCACATTATATTCGCGGCCACGGTCGATGTAGGTTGTTACCACACGCGAACCCAGCATGGTTTCCAATGTGCGGCCCACATTTTGCAGCGAAACGCCGAGGGCGGCCGCGCGGTTGCGATCCACGGAAACATTCATTTGCGGTTTTCGTTCCTGGTAATCGCTGTCCGGGTCGATGAGTTCCGGAACGGTTTCCAGCCGGGCGAGCAGGTCGTCGCGCCAATGCTGCAACTGCTGATAGTCCGGCCCGCCCAACACCATGGCTACCGGCCGCCCATCCGAGCGGATACCCAGGCTGCTGCCGGAGGAAACAAAGGACTTCACACCCGGCAATTCGTCCAGCCGGTTGCGCAGACGTGCGCCAACATCCTGATCCGTTTCCGTGCGCAAATCCCAGTTCTCGAGCAGTACGATGGCCCTGGCAGCTATTGACTTCTCCACCACCCCAGGTACCTGGCAAGCGGGTCAGGAAACGGCGTACCGGTTTGCCCTCCCCTGTTTCATCCATGCAGGATCGATTCCATTTTGCGGGCATAACGATCCATGTACTCGAAACTTGCGCCCTCTGGGGCGCGCAACATGACTGAAAATGCGCCACGATCTTCGGCCGGTGCATATTCAGTTGGCAATATCGACATCATCCATGCCGCCAGGGCCGTAAGCACTGCGACCGATGTCAGGGCCATCAAAGGCCAGGCGATCATGCGCCGCAATACGCGGCGGTAAAACCCGGCCAGTCTGCGAAACAGTTCATCCACCCGGTGCGACAAACCGCTGCGCAGGGCCTTTCCATGCAACAGTTTGGAACATAACATCGGTGTCAGAGTGAGCGCCACCAGACTGGAAAACAGAACCGCCGCAGCCAGCGTGATGCCAAATTCGCGAAACAGGCGGCCGATGTTTCCCTCGATAAACGATAGCGGCACGAACACTGCGACCAGCACCAGCGTGGTGGCGATTACCGCAAAGCCAATTTCATGCGAACCCTCCAGCGCGGCCAGCAGGGGCTTCTGACCCAGTTCGACCCGGCGATAAATATTTTCCAGCACAACAATGGCATCATCGACCACCAATCCGATGGCCAGCACCATGCCCAGCAGGGTCAGAATGTTGATGGTATAGCCAAGCGCCGCCATCACCATGAACGTGGCCACGACTGAAATCGGAACCACCACAGCGGGTATCAGGGTTACGCGAAATGAACCCAGAAACAGGTAAATCACCACCAGCACCAAACCGACGGCAACGATCAGCGCCTTGTAAACCTCATGCATGGACGCTGCGATGAATTCGGCCTGATCATAGTTGATGCCCAGTACCATGCCCTCAGGCAAGTCGGGAAGTATGGAGGCTATTTCCTTCTGTACCGCGCGTGACACGGCCACGCTGTTGGCTTTGGACAGCTGCTCTATCGCCAGCGAGACCGCGTCGGCGCCATTGGATCGCGCAATACTGCGCTCGTTTTCTGCTCCAATCCTGACATCGGCCACTTCGCCAAGCCGCACGATCTGGCCGTTTGGCCCGCGCCCGATCACCAGGCGACGGAAATCATCCTCCGCGCCAAAACCGGTTTCGGTGCGCAGCGTGAACTCACGGGTTTCAGATTCCAAACGGCCAGCCGGCAACTCGACATTCTCCGCGCGCAAAGCGGCTTCGACATCAGCAACCGTCACGCTGCGTGCCGCCAGCGCCTCCCGGTCCAGCCAAACACGCATGGCGTAACGGCGCGCGCCAGACAAGCGCACGCGCGCCACACCCGGGACTGTCGATAAACGATCGATCAGAAAGCGTTCGGCATAGTCCGTTAATTGCAGGCCGTCGTGGCGGTCGGAAGTGAGATTGAGGTACATGACCGCGTCGGAGGTACTGTCCGATTTGGCAATCTCGGGCGGATCGGCTTCCTGCGGCAACTGGTCGAGCACGCGTGCAACACGGTCGCGAATATCGTTGGCGGCTGAGTCGATGTCCCTGCTCAGCACGAATTCAACGCGAATTTCGGAACGCTCATCGCGGCTGCTGGAGGTCAGCTTTACGATGCCCTCGATGCCGGCGATCACATCCTCGATAATTTGAGTGACCTTGGTTTCTACAACCTCGGCAGAGGCACCACGATAGCTGGTTTCGATCGAGACAACAGGCGAATCGATGTCGGGATATTGCCGCACCGGCAGCCGGGAAAGCGCCGCCAGACCAAGTATCACCAGCAACAGGGAAATGACGGTTGCAAAAACCGGGCGGCGAACGGAAAGATCGGAAAGAAACATCCCTAGTGGCCTGTAACAGCCCCCCCGCTCGCCGGCACCTGCCTGATAATACGCACGGCTTGTCCATCGCGCGCTTTCTGCGTGCCTTCGGTGATCACCTGCTCACCCGCATTCAAGCCCTTTACAACTTCAACCTCGCCCGGCCTGCGGCGGCCGGTTTGAATTTCCCGCAATTCCGCCAGGCCGTCCCGGTGCACCACGAAAACATACTGCTTGCTGCCTTCGGGGACGACTGCCGCTTCAGGTATCGTCAGCGCCTGGACTTCCTCCTTCAACAGCGTAACGGTAAGGAACATGCCAGGGCGCAGCCGGCCTTCCCCGTTCGGTACCAGAGCACGCACGATGATGGTGCGGGTGATCGGGTCCACGCGGGTATCGATGACCGCTACTTCACCCTGGAACTCCTCGTCCGGCCAGGCCGCACTGTGTGCCGCCACCTTCATACCAGGCTCCAGGTTGGCAAGAAACACTTCCGGCACATCAAAATCCAGCTTGATCACGGAAGTGTCATCCAGTGTGGTGATCACGGCGTCGGTATTCAATACGCTGCCAATGCTGACCCGGCGCAAACCCAGGCGACCTGAAAACGGCGCCCGGATCACCGTTTGCTCCAGCCGCGCCTGGGCCGCATTCACCGCCGCCTGGTCGGCTTCCTGTTTGGCCTTGAGTTGTTCCAACTGGGAAGCGGCGACAACATTGGTTTTGAATAATTCCTCAGAGCGCTTGAGTTGGCTGCTCGATTCCACCAGGGCAGCCTTGGCGGCCGCCAGCTCAGCCAACTGCTCCGAACTCTCGAGTTTCGCCAGGATCGCACCTTTTGCCACGCGTTGTCCTTCAGTAAAGTAGATACCTGTCAGGGCCGCGGAAATTTCTGCTTTGACTTCAATGCTTTCGTTAGCGCGTGCGTTGCCCAGCGCTTCAGCGGACAAAGGAAACGATTTGATCTGCGCTTCACTGACAACGACACCAGGCGCCTCAGCCAAAGCAGCGCTTGTGGACGCAAGCAGGAGGAACAGCAGAATAACGCTCAGCGGTGTATTCAATGTGGAACGGACTTTATCTGGGTGATTTCCAATGATACCTTCTGAACACCCGAATATGGAGCGCTGCCGGCGAATTCGCCTTTGTGGAACGCCTGCATGTTGAGCCCGGAACGGGGCCGATGTACCTTATGACCCCAGGCTTCTTACCATCACACCCAATTGCTTGAATGATCGCACAAGGCTACTCCGGATTCTCGCTTATAGCCCACGCCTTAACGGGGCACCGGTACTGGCGGCGGGCATGGCCCAAGGCCAACCCTGCCGGTCACTATGATGTGATTATCATCGGTGCCGGCGGTCACGGATTGGCGACGGCCTACTACCTGGCGAAAAAGCATGGCATCAACAAGGTCGCCGTGCTCGAAAAAGGCCATCTGGGTGGCGGCAATTCGGGCCGTAACACCCAGGTCTGCCGCTCCAATTATTTCTATCCGGAGAGCGGTGCGTTTTATGAGCATTCACTCAAGCTGTATGAAAGTCTTGGACGAGAGCTCAATTTCAACATCATGTTGAGCCAGCGCGGCAGCCTGGAACTCAGCCACAGTGTGGAAGAATTCGAAATGAACCGGCGCTGGGCCAACGCCATGCGCATGAACGGAATTGACTCGGAAATACTGTCGCGAGATGACGTTCAACGGGAAGTTCCAATCCTTAACCTGGACAGCCGCTTTCCTGTCCATGGCGGATTCGTGCAGCGGCGCGCCGGCATTTCGCGGCACGACGCGGTGGTATGGGCCTTTGCACGGGCAGCAGCAGCCGAAGGGATCGATATCGTAGAAGCCTGCGAAGTTACCGGATTTGAGATGAATGCAAAGCGCATCGAAGCTGTGACCACCAACCGGGGACGCATCAGCGCCGATCGTTTCTCCTTGTGCGTCGCCGGACACAGCAGCAGTCTCGCGGCCCGAGCCGGTTTGCGGCTGCCGATCCAGAGCATGGCGCTGCAGGCGATGGTGACCGAACCGGTCAAGCCCATCCTCAATACCGTAGTCAGCTCGGCAGTGGTGCATGCCTACATCAGCCAGTCAGATCGCGGCGAAATCGTGATCGGTGGTGGCGCGGACAGATACAATTCGTACGCGCAACGTGGTGCACTGCCGACACTGGTGGATAACGCGATGGCCACGACTGAATTATTTCCTTGTTTCAGCCGTCTGCGTGTCATGCGGCAGTGGGCCGGAATTTGCGATATTTCCCCCGATGCCAGCCCCATAGTGGGTAAAACACCGGTCGAAAATCTGTATATTTCGACCGGCTGGGGCACCGGCGGCTACAAAGCCATTCCCGCGGGCGGCGACACGCTGGCCTATACGATCGCCAACGATCAGGCGCATGAGCTGTTACAGGCGTTCCAACTGGACCGGTTCCTCACGGGTAAATTGGTCGACGAAGGGGCCGCCGCCGGCGTAGCCCACTGATTTGCAGACCCCGAACGGAATGAGAAGCAGATGCTGAGGATCAAGTGCCCCTGGTGTGGAGTGCGGGACCAAACCGAATTCCGTTTCGGCGGACAGGCGCATATTGCCCGACCGGCGAATCCCGCCCAGGCCGATGACGCGGAATGGGCGGAATATCTGTTTTACCGCGACAACCCGAAAGGCTTGCATAAGGAGCGCTGGGTTCATGGCTGGGGCTGTCACCAGTGGTTCGATGTCGTGCGGGACACGGTGACGCATGAAATTCTGCAGGTCCATGCATTGGTTGAGCCGCCCGAGGGTGTATTGGCGAACGCAAACCCCACCAGCCAGGCCAACGGGCCCGAGCAGTTGGATACGCAATGAAGCAGCCATTCCGTCTGGCCAGTGGCGGTGTCATCGACCGTACCAGGCCCCTTTCGTTTTGCTTCAACCGGCAAATATATGCCGGCTATGCCGGTGACTCGCTGGCCTCCGCGCTGCTGGCCAACGGCGTTCACTTCGTTAGCCGGAGCTTCAAGTACCACCGGCCTCGCGGAATCTACAGCGCCGGTGAGGAGGAGCCGAATGCGTTACTGGAAGTGGGCCTCGGCACGCACCGGGAACCCAGCTGCCGGGCACCACAGGTAGAACTGAGGCAAGGGCTGGTCGCACACAGCCAGACCGGTTGGCCGGCTTTGGGTTTCGACCTGGGACGCATGCTGGATTACACCCACGCACTGTGGCCGGCCGGATTTTACAACAAGACATTCAAGTGGCCGAACTGGCATACCTGGGAACCCATGGTGCGGCATCTGAGCGGACTGGGGCGCTCCCCGACCGAACCGGACCCGGATCATTACGAACAGGTAAATGCCCATTGTGATGTGCTGATTTGCGGCGGTGGCCCGGCAGGTCTGATGTCGGCCCTGGTGGCCGCCAGAGCCGGCATGCGTGTAATTCTCGCGGACCAGGACCGGCGATTCGGCGGTTCACTGAACTCGGAACAGAGCCAGCTCGATGGGCAACCGGCGGAAAAATGGCTGGCTGAAGTGGTAGAGGAACTTGAGTCGCTGCCGGGCGTCGTGATGCTGTCGCGCACAACCGCCTCGGGCGTCTACGATCATAACGTCACGACTCTGCTGCAGCGCGGCAGTGAAAGCAGTTGGCGCGAATGTTTTTGGACCGTGCGGCCACGGCGCATCGTGCTGGCAACCGGTGCGATCGAACAAGGGCTGATTTTTGCCAACAATGACAGACCGGGTATCATGCTGGCCGGCGCAATCCGGCATTACCTCAATCGCTATGCCGTTGCCGCCGGCCGCAAGGCAGTCATCGTCACCAACAACGACACAGCCTATCAGACCGCAATCGACCTGTGCCAACGCGGTGTCGAGGTCCGTGCGGTCGTTGACAGCCGCAGCGAGGTGCGCGACGAACTCCGCCGGCACCTCGACCATCTGAATGTGCGGCTGCACACCTCCGCCCGCATCAGAAACACCCGGGGAACACGGCGCATTCGTGGGGTCAGCATCGAAACGCTTGCAGGGAAACTGAAGGGCCGGGTTGGCTGCGACCTGCTGGGCATATCGGGTGGCTGGGCCGCTCGCGTTCACCTGCTCTGCCATGCCCGTGGGGTGCTGAAATTCGACCCTGCAAGCCAGAGTTTTCTGCCCGCTCGCCTGCCACCCGGTTTTCGTGTCGTGGGTTCTGCCGCCGGAGTTGTCGACCTGAGCGAGATTCTGGCCGGTGCAACTGCCGGCACCATGGGCCTGTGCGAAGAACTGGGTTTCAAAAGCTACCACGTGCACCAGCCACTGGTGACGCAAAGAGCCATCGAATCGCAGTCGGTGGGCAGCCCCGATCTGCGGCCGGCAAGACGCCGCCAGTGGATTGACCTGGCGCATGACGTGACCTTTGCCGATGCGGAATTGGCGGTTCGCGAAGGCTACGAGTCGGTTGAACACTTCAAACGCTACACCACCACGGGCATGTCTGTCGACCAGGGAAAGACAGGCAATCTGAACGCTTTCCTGGCGCTATCGGTTCTAACAGGCCGGAGCATCGATGACATAGGCACCACGACGTTCAGGCCGCCCTACACGCCGGTCACGCTGGGCGCTATCGCCGGGCGCAGCCTTGGAGATTTCTACTCACCCAAACGTTTTCTGCCGGCCCATCGCATTCATCAGCGGCTCAACGGTCAGTTTACGGACTATGGCGGGTGGCAAAGGCCAGACTGTTACCCGCGAGACACAGAATCCCGGCAAGCCGCGATTCATCGCGAATGCCTTGCCGTTCGCGAGACCGTGGGCATATTCGACAACTCTCCCATCGGCAAAATCGAGGTGCGCGGGCCAGATGCAGCGGAATTCCTCAACCGCGTTTATATCAATACCGTGCACAACCTGCAGGTGGGCCGCGCGCGCTACGGCCTGATGCTGAATGAGAATGGTGTGATTATCGACGACGGCGTCTTTTCGCGTCTCGCGGATAACCACTTCCTGGTCAACACCACCTCGGGCGGTGCAAGCCGCATCATGGCGATGTTCGAGGAATGGCTGCAATGCGAATGGCCCGAACTTCAGGTACTGGTCGACGATGTCACCGCGCAATGGGCCAACTTCACGGTTGCCGGGCCGAAAGCGCGCGAACTGCTGCAAAAAATGGAAAGCAACATCGATCTTTCGCCAGCCGCCTTGCCTCATATGTGCGTGGTCAGCGGCAATCTGGCAGGTGAAGCCGTGCGCGTTGTCAGAATCAGCTTCAGCGGTGAACTCAGTTATGAAATCAATCTGCGTGCCAGCCACGCCAGCAACTTTCTCGCCAGGGCCTTGTATGCAGGGAAGGAATTGGGATTGACGCCTTACGGCATCGAAGCCTTGATGATCCTCAGGCTGGAAAAAGGCTATTTGCACGTTGGCAGCGACACGGACGGCGAAACCATACCGGATGACGTAGGTTGGGGCCGGCAAGCCCGCACCAAACAGGGCGATTTCATCGGCAAGCGTTCGCTGTTCCGGCCAGCCAATATGGATCCGAATCGCAAACAACTGGTTGGGTTGGTGGCCACAGACAAGAACCAGGAGATTCGGGCCGGCAGCCATCTGTTGATAGGGGAAAACCGGCAAGCACCTGCCGTTACGGACGGCTGGATCACTTCGGCAGCTTTCAGTCCCATCCTCAACCGCTATTTTGGCCTGGCCATGCTGCGGTCCGGCCGCAGCCAGGAAGGAAAGATACTTACCGTCATAGATGATGACAAATCCTATGCGGTCCGAGTGGCGCCAACCCCATTTTGGGATAGCGAAAATGAACGAATAAGGCAATGAACACGAAGCCGGACAAAGTGGTATTACAGGCACCAGAAGGGATTGACTGGCTGGAATGGATTGAAGAAATTCCGGATACAGCACTGGAACAGACCGGAATGGCCGATACCAGTTTCAGCAGCGATTCCATCATGCTGCACGAAATGACCGGCACCGCGCTATTGCTCATCCACAGCTTACAGCCATTCGCAGCGCTCAGCGACGGCATGGCCGCTTGCGACGTGAGGCTTCCAGCGGCGGTCAATCAAAGCCTGGGGCAAGACCCCACCGCCATTTGCCTGGCTCCCGGACAGTGGTTGTTATTCAGTGAATATCTCGGTTGCAGTCGTCTGTTCGAACAGGTGCATACAGCGGTCGAGTTTCACCACACCGCAGTATTGGACCTGTCAGACGGATTGACCGTACTGCGCCTCTCAGGCCGCGGCTCTCCGTGGTTACTGAACAAGCTGTGCGGGCTCGATTTCCAACGCGATATCGATGCCCCCGCATATGGCACGCGAACCCGCATGCAACAGGCTGCCGTGACCGTTCATTATCACCGGCCCGGCGGTTTTACCAGTGAATCCGTCTATGACCTGATCGTTGATCGCAGTATTGCACTTTACGTGTGGCAGTTATTGATCGCTTCCATGCCGCATGCCGAAGAACTTGAACAACACTTTGGCACCCAGACATGAGCCGTGCGAGAAGCAGCCCTTGCGCCTAGTGGTCTGTAACAGCCAAATCAATACTGCCTGGGCGGGCGAACGCGGAACTTCCGGTTTATAATGTCAGCCCGTTCCGCTTTCTGCACATAGAGACCGCCGATGCCCATGTACGCTGAAATTACTGGCTGGGGTAAATGCGTGCCGCCGGCGATCATGACCAATGCCGATATGGCGACCGTCCTGGATACCAGCGATGAATGGATTCGCACGCGAAGTGGAATCCGCGAGCGCAGGGTCTCACACGTTCCGGTCAGCGATCTTGCCACTGTAGCTGGCCAAAGGGCCATTGCCGCCGCCGGACTGTCCGCAGCGGAAATCGATTTGCTGATTATCGCGACCTGTTCTCCCGATACAGTCATACCCAGCACGGCAGCCCATGTGCAGCGCAAGTTGGGCGCACACAATGCCGCAGTGTTTGACTTGAATGCCGGTTGCAGCGGATTTATTTATGCACTGAGCGTAGCCACAGCCATGATTCGCGCCGCAGGCTACCGCCGGGTATTGGTCATTGGCTGTGAACGGATAACCTGGTTTTTGAATTGGTCTCTACGCGATACCGCCGTGCTGTTTGGTGATGGGGCCGGAGCGGTTGTGCTGCAACCCAGCGAAGAAGAAGCCGGGATGTTGGCCACCCACCTCGCGTGCAACGGCGACGCACTGGATGCGCTTCACGTTCCCAATTTTGGCACTGCGGGCAATCGCTTTATCGACAATTACGGTGTTTTTGGCGTCAATTTTGACGGCCGGGAAATATTCCGTCAGGCAGTCAAAGGCATGATGGACGAAATTTCCATCGTGTTGCGGGAGGTAGGACTAAATAGAACCGATATTGATCTCCTCATTCCACACCAGGCCAATGAACGCATTATCGAGTCACTGGCAAAGCACCTGGACTTCGATATGAACCGGGTGGTGCTCAATATCGGCAAATACGGCAATACCTCTGCTGCGACCATTCCGATCGCGCTGGCCGAAGCTGTGGAAGATGGCCGGGTACGGCCTGGCGGCAACCTCCTGCTTGCCGCTTTTGGCGCCGGCCTGACACGCGGCGCAGGCCTTCTGCGCTGGGGGCAACGCGTTACACCACTGCAGCAAAGTGATGCGGAGCTGCCACCGTGTGACCTCACCGCGCTGGAAATCATGCGCGAAGCGATCGAGCACACTCAGGGTGCGCAAGGCCGTTAACGACAGCCGGAATGGTGCAAATCCAACACGCGAGCGCCAATCCGACAGACTGCTAGAATAGGCTCAAAGAGCAAAGGAAAATGAGCATGAGTCCGAAATCCCGATTGCACATTCCACATGCACATGCGCGGCCAGGTGAAAAGCCCGATTTTAGCTACCTGGCCTTGTCCAAAGCTGGCTCGGTGGACCGTCCACCCGTCAATTCCCGCGTTGCCGACATCGAATTCCTGACCAGCGAGCTGGTGCGGGTACTGGATGATGAGTACGTAGCGCAAGGGCCGTGGGATCCGCAACTGGATCATTCCAGCATGCAGGAAGCCATGCGGCTGATGGTTCTGGTACGTCAATATGACGACCGCATGCTACGCATGCAGCGTCAGGGAAAAATCACCTTCTACATGCAATCCCTGGGAGAAGAAGCCGTCTCTATCGGGGCCGGCCTGGCCTTGCGCGCGGGCGATATGCTGTTCCCGGACTACCGCAACCAAGGCCTTTACATCCTGCGCGAAACCGGGCTGGTGGAAATGATGAGTCACTGCCTGTCCAACACCCATGATTTTTGCCGTGGCCGGCAGATGCCGGTGTTTTACCAAAACGCAAAAAACCGGGTATTTACCATTTCCGGCAACCTGGCGACGCAATACCCGCAAGCCGTGGGCTGGGCCATGGCCGCGGCCATCAAGGGCGAAGACGACATAGCCGCTTCCTGGGTTGGCGACGGCAGCACGGCTGAGGCCGACTTTCACTATGCACTGACGTTTGCCGCGGTTTATCAGGCGCCCGTCATACTCAATGTCGTGAACAACCAATGGGCTATTTCCACTTTCCAGGGTGTGGCGGGCGGTGAGCGTCGTTCATTCGCGGCTCGCGGAATCGGCCTCGGCATTCCGGGCATCCGGGTCGATGGTAACGACCTGCTTGCGGTTTACGCAGCAACCCAATGGGCCGCGGAGCGCGCCCGCAGCGGCGGCGGACCCACGCTGATCGAATTGGTTACCTACCGGGGCGGCGCGCACTCCACCAGTGATGATCCAAGCCGTTACCGGCCCAAAGACGAGTGGGCTGCGTTTCCTTTGGGTGATCCGGTAAAGCGGCTGAAGAATCACATGATTCAATTGCGTGTCTGGTCGGAAGAGCAGCAAGCCGCTCTGGAGAAGGAAATGAACCAATACGTGGCGGATTGCTGGAAGCAGGCATCCGGCTACGGCACGATGACCGAAGGGCCCTTCCTTGATGTGCATGAGATGTTCGAAGACGTATTTGAAGAGATGCCGGATCATCTCAAACGGCAACAGGCTGAATTGCTCGCACTGGAGGGTCTCTGATCATGGCGCAGATGAGCATGATTCAGGCGATCAATTCAGCATTGGATATCATGCTGGATGTGGATCCAACCGTGGTTATATTGGGGGAGGATGTCGGATATTTTGGCGGTGTTTTCCGCTGCACCGAAGGATTGCACAAGAAATACGGAGAACACCGGGTCATCGATGCACCCATTGCTGAAGGAGGCATCATCGGTACGGCGATAGGGCTGGGCATCAACGGTTTGAGACCGGTCGCAGAAATACAGTTCGCCGATTACATCTATCCTGGATTCGACCAGGTGGTAAGCGAACTGGCACGCCTGAGATACCGCAGTGACGGGACCTTTTACTCACCCGTAACCATTCGCACACCCTGCGGCGGGGGTATTCGCGGCGGTCAAACTCATTCGCAAAGCCCTGAGGGCATTTTTACCCATATCTCGGGTGTAAAGACCGTCATGCCTTCCAACCCGTTTGACGCCAAGGGCCTGTTAATCAGCGCCATCGAATGCAATGACCCGGTGGTATTTTTCGAGCCCAAGCGCATTTATAACGGGCCGTTCGACGGCGAACCGGACAAACCGCCGACGTCCTGGTCCGGCCATCCACTGGGTGAAGTACCGGAAGCCTATTACAACGTTCCCCTGGGTAAGGCCGCGGTGGTCGAATCCGGCGATGAGCTGACCATCATTACCTATGGAACCATTGTGCACGTTGCCCGGGCCGCAGCAAAACTGACCGGTGTCAGGGCCGAAATCATCGATGTGCGTACTTTGATGCCACTGGATATCGATGCGCTGCGAACTTCCGTAGCCAAAACCGGCCGCTGCCTGGTGGCCCATGAAGCCACGCGATTTTGCGGCTACGGCGCCGAGCTGGTAGCGACCGTTCAGGAAGAGTGCTTCTGGCACTTGCAGGCGCCAATCGAACGCGTAACGGGGTGGGATACCCCCTACCCTCATGCTTTTGAATGGCAGTATTTTCCGGGTCAGAAACGGCTGGCGGCCGGTATACGGAAAGTAATGGAGGCGGGATGAGCGAGTATGTATTCAAACTGCCGGACCTGGGTGAAGGTACGGTTGAAGCAGAAATTGCCGAGTGGATGGTCAAAGTCGGCGATAACGTGCAGGAAGAAGACGCGATTTGCGCGATGCTGACGGACAAGGCAGCCGTCGAATTGACCGCTCCGGTCAGTGGCCGGGTGACTTCAGTTGCCGGCGAGGTGGGGGATACGATCGCGGTGGGTACACCATTGATTGTTTTTGCCACCAGCGATCAGGCAAATACAACAACGCAGGAATCCGCACCCGCTGAGATACTGGCTTCCCCGAAGGATCAGGCGAAGGATGCGCCGGCAAAGCAAGCCGGTTCTGCCGGTGCGGCGTCGCAACCCGCTGGCGGGATAAAGACCTCACCTTCCATTCGCCTGCGGGCCAGGGAAGCCGGTATCGATCTGCACCAGGTGCAAGGAACCGGACCGCGCGGCCGCATACTGCAAGTGGACTTCGAAGCGTATCTTGCCCAGCGTTCCGCGCGCGCAGAGCCCGCCAAGGAACGCGATCAGGCGGGGGCCACTACCGAAATCAGGGTCGTCGGTTTGCGCCGCAAGATCGCGCAGCATTTGGAGCAGGCAAACCAGGAAGTGCCGCATTTCTCCTACGTTGAAGAAGTGGATGTTACCGAGTTAGAGTCATTGCGCCGCCATTTGAATGGTGATCGAGCTGCGGGTGATGACACGCTGACCGTACTACCGTTCATCGGCATGGCTTTGATACGCGCCCTGTCACAATTTCCGCAATGCAACGCCCATTACGACAAGGAACGGAATGTGCTGATCCGGTATCGTGCCGTGCACCTCGGCATTGCCACTCAGACCAGTAAGGGTTTGAAAGTGCCCGTGGCCCGGCATGCCGGCGAGCGTTCACTGGACGCTCTCGCCAAAGAAATTCGGCGTGTTACTTCAGCCGCGCGGGACAACAGCGCAAGCCGTGAGGAACTGAGCGGCTCGACCATTACCCTGACCAGCCTGGGCAAGCTCGGCGGCATTGCCAGCACACCCATCATCAACCTTCCGGAAGTAGCCATTATCGGCGTCAATAACGCCGTGCAGCGCCCGGTGGTGCTGGATGGACAGATCACGGTGCGCACCATGATGAACCTGTCGTCATCCTTCGATCACCGGTTCGTGGATGGGCACGATGCCGCCTCGCTTATTCAGGTCGTGAAACAGATGCTGGAGCATCCGGCCACGCTTTTTATGTCAGGCTGAAGATTCAAATTGGCAAGCCACGACTTTTTACAGGAGGTGTGATTGAGCTTTAAACAGTGCCTGGTGGTACTGGTGCTGTGTGCATGTGCATTCGCCACTGCGTATGCCGAGGACGACTCATTGCCACAATATCGGCAATGGCTTGAGCAGATGGAGCTGTCGGAGCGCGGCCCATTCACAAAGGTCCTCTGGTTCTGCAATGACGGTAGCCTGCAAGCCCCGATTGCATTTGGCTGCCGGGAGCACGGCGGAGGTTACCAGCACGGGCAATGGAATGCGCATACCCTGACGCTGCGCGAAAAGGGTTACAAGATTGCCAATCTGCTTGCCGGCATCGATGCAGAATCTGCACTGGGCGAGGCAGACTTCCGCGACACTTTCGGGCAAATCCTGGTGGAGAAATACCTGGTTGGTGTCGACGATGGCTGGATCTTGCGTCGTGCGATGAACTACCGGGGCGCTTTCCAGGACGAGGATGAGCGCGCGGGCGCTCGCTCACTGTTGCAGGCGATGGCTAACCGCGCTCAGTGGCTGGAGGCAGGCTACCTGGCTTTGCGTACCGGTGCAAAAATATTGCCGCACGGTGCCGATCGCGCATCCATCGAGAAAGTCAGGCAGCTATCAGCGTCTCTGGCTGAACAGGATCACCCGTTTCGGACCTTACGCTCGAAGATACATGGCGCACCAGACGCCAGCGATGCACAGCGGGTGCGTGACTACGCTGCAAGCCAGGCTCCGCAGCCCCTGTTGCCAGCCTACGAACAGCTTGCTGTTGACATAGACATGGTGTACCAGCGAGTCCCGCTGGATCTTGTATTGACGGAACGCGCCGAGGCTTACAATCTTGCACCCTGGCTGCAGCAGATCCTGTTGCGTGCAGCCGACGAAATCGGCCGCGATCCCGCTGCGGTGAGTCGCTTCAAACTGACCGCCTCTCTGCTGGCGGACCTAAGGGAAGCGTTACCGCGAGTCAATGCACCTTTCGTGCGCTTGCAGTTGTTGGACCTGGGTTTGCGCGCCGAACTGGAACATTTTCGTGCATCCACCGAATTGCGCCCACAACTGATGGCCATGACGCGAGGGGACCTCGTATCGCTACTCGCTTCATCGGCACGCGCCGCTTACGGCGTGGGGCTGATCAACAAACGGCTCAATGGCGAACTGGACGCACTGGCGATCCCTGATCTGGCTGCTCAATCAAAGCTGAACGACTACATGTCCGTGCTGACTTACATGGCCCGAGTCCCGGGTTGGGGCATGCAGTCCCTGCGCATGCAATTCCAGCAAGCGATAAATACACTGGCACAACTGGAACCCGGTGCCCAACTGTTCATTCAGGATCAACTGCGCGCCAGTCCCTTGTTGTTTTACGCCGATGTTCTGGACCTGCTGATGCGCGATGCCAATCACCTGCTTGGGATCAAACACCACCTGTTTGGCAAAGAAGTGGGTTTCGGTCTGACCGCCCTGAACCCTGGATTGGCCCGCGGGATCCTGCACGCCGATACCCAACAAGGCGCGGTGGAAAACTTTGCCACCAACGGCATTTACCTGCTGCGCGAAACCATAGCCGAACTTCCTCCAATCGCGGGAATCCTTACCGCCGGTGAAGGCAATCCCTTGTCACATGTTCAACTGCTCGCGCGCAATCTGGGTATACCCAACGTGGTGGTGAGCGAGGCCCTGATGCAACAGGTGGCCAGTATGGACAAGCAGGCGGTCGTACTGGCGGTCAGCCCTGCCGGCTTGGTAGAAATTGCCGCAGATGACGCCCACTGGGATGCCTACTTTGCCTCGAGCAGCGGGGCCAATCACACGATGATTCACCCGGATTTGCTGAAACTGGACCTGACGGAGCAGGGGCTAATTCCGCTGAATCGCTTGCGGGCCAAAGATTCTGGCCGGATCGTCGGTCCCAAGGCGGCCAAACTCGGTGAGTTGCGCGCTCACTATCCGGCAGCGGTCGCACGCGGCGTCGCCATCCCTTTTGGTGTTTTCTACGAGTATGCATTGCTGCAGGCCTACCGGGGAGATCCATCGGCACAAACCACCGTATTTGACTGGATGACCGGCCAGTACCGCCGGCTCGAATCACTACCTGCAGGCAACGAAGAACGGATACTTGCGACCGAGAACTTCCGCGCAGAGTTGTACGATATCGTCCTCACCACTGCAGTCGATCCCGGGCTACAACAAGCGCTGCGGCTAGCCATCGAAGAAACTTTTGGGCCGGGGGAAACACCGGGCCTGTTCATTCGTTCCGACACAAACGTCGAAGACCTGCCCGGATTTACCGGCGCCGGGCTGAACCTGACGCTGCCAAACGTAGTGGGTTTCGAAGCCCTGCTGCAGGGTATTCCTCGCGTTTGGGCTTCACCGTTCACGGCCAGGGCATTTGCCTGGCGGCAATCGCTGATGACCGAACCGGAGCATGTGTATACTTCCATCCTGTTGCTTGAGTCGGTGCCGGTGGAAAAATCCGGTGTGCTGGTGACCCAGGACATCGATAATGGAGACCAAAGCGTACTCACGGTAGCCGTCAATGAAGGCCCTGGCGGTGCAGTCGATGGACAGGCTGCGGAATCGCTGCGCATCCCTTTGGACGGTTCACGGGTTAAAGTGATGGCTACCGCAACCGCACCTACGCGGCGTGTACTGCAGCCTGAAGGAGGCGTTCAGACCGCGCCTGCCAGTGGCATGGATACCGTTCTGGAGCCGGGTGAAATTTCTCAACTTATCGATTTTGCCAGGCACTTGCCGGAGGCTTTCCCGCCAATCGTCAATGAATCAGGGCAGGCGGTTCCGGCAGACATCGAATTTGGCTTTCTTGATGGCGAATTGCGCTTGTTCCAGATCCGGCCTTTCCTGGATAGCCCCGCAGCCAGGGGTAGCGTGTATCTGCAGCAGATGGATGCTTCCCTGAGCACAGATGCCAATCTTACCGTTGATCTGACTGGAGTTCCGGAGCCGTGAAAAAGTGGCAAGTCCTGGTTGTTTCTGCGGCTGGCCTGGCTTTACTGCCCTGGTCGATCCTGCCCTATCCTCTGGATGGTTATAAGAAAACCGGCATACGCCGCATCGAAGCATCCAGACGGGCGCATGAAGGCCTGGTGGCAGGCGGTAAACAACCACCGGGCGCGCTTCTTTCCACCGAACAGGTGCAACTGCGCCTGACCGGGTCAGACCTGCATGACTTACCCGCGCCTGACCCTGAGTTCACTCAGGCCGTAGTTGAAATCCTGGGTGAGCAGTCTGATCGCTACAGCCTGGCGGTGCTCGATCTCACCGGGGCGGAACAACCGCGTTATGCCGAACATCGAGGCAATGAAAAGCAGAACGTCGGCAGCGTGGGCAAGCTGTTGGCGGGTCTGGGGCTGTTCCAGGCCCTGGCGGATGCATGGCCGAACGATATCGAGCGCAGACAGGCGGTACTGCGCAATACCGTGGTGACGGCTGATCAATTCTCGGTTTCCGACCATCACACAATTCGGTTGTTTGACGTTAATGCGAACACGCTGGTGCGCCGTCCCATGCAAATTGGCGACCAGGGCACGCTGTATGAAGAACTGGACTGGACATTTTCCGTCAGTTCCAACTCCGCCGCCTCCATGATCATGCGCGAAGCCATGTTGTTGCGCCAACTGGGTATGGAGTACCCGATACCCGATGCCGCCATTAGCGATTTTTTCAAAGGCACTCCGGCCAGTGAACTGACCCGCCTGTTCCAGGCTACGTTCTGGGAGCCAGTGACGCGTAACCATATGGATCTGAGCCAGATCCGCCAAGGTAGTTTCTTCACCGCCGGCGGTAAGAGCAAAGTCAACGGTGGGGGCAATAGTTATGCCAGCGCCAGAGCGCTGCTGGGAATGATGCTGCTGATGGAACAAGGCAAACTGGTCGATCCCTGGAGCAGCCTGGAACTGAAAAGGCTGCTGTACGTCACCGAGCGCCGCATCCGTTATGCGGCGTCACCCGCGTTGGCCAACGCGGCTGTCTACTCCAAGTCAGGCTCCTGGTGGGGCTGCAAGGAAGAAGCCGGCTTCAATTGTCAGCCATACCATGGCAATCTGCGTAACTACATGAATTCGGTAACCATTGTGGAAGAACAGACCGAGGACGTCGCGCTGTATTACATGGTGGTGTTGATCTCCAACGTGTTGCGCGTGAATTCAGCCGTTACCCACCAAAACATGGCGACGCAGATCCACCAGTTGATCCGCCAGCGAAATGGACTGACGCCGCAGGAGCCGTAGCACTGCCGCGATGGGCAAGCAACCAAGGATGGTTTTCACTTGCCGGCAAGTATGTCGGGTCTTGCCTCTGAGCTGACCAGGTTATTGACCGGTGCGGCCAGTTGTGTCAACCACTTGCCGCCATTCCTGTTGTTGGCCAGTCCCACGATAATGTACGTTTGATCCTGATATTGGATCAAGGCGCTGTCCGCATGGAAGGTCTTCCAGGTACCTGATTTACGGCGAATTTTAACCCCGGGCACACCCTGCAGACCCTTGACAAATTTGTGCTGTATCCCGGGCTTCGACAATGTTTCCAGCATCAGCTTGGTTAAGCTCGGGGCTGACCAGGGTTCCAGAGTTGAGTTTGTAATAGAAACGGGCAACCTGAAAGGCCGTGGCGCCGTGCGACAGGTGATTGAGCGGATCGCGGTGGTAGGCTGAACCGGCTGCGTAATCCTTGCCAACCCATAAACCGCCTTCGCCACTGGCATCGTAAAAATCATAGTCCGGCGATTGCAACAAATTGATCAGGTCCTCACGTCCAACCAGTTCGAGCACTCGGGTTGCGCACGCATTGCAGGAGTAGCGGATCATGTTCACGAGCTCTGTATGCAGTTTGTCGTCCAGGGTCAGCTTTCCCTTTTCGATCGCCACAGCGGCACCAAGCAGGATGGCGATTTTGGGCAGGCTGGCCGCATACATCATTTTGTGCCCATTCAACTCTGCCATGCGGGGCTGAGCCGGGTTGGTCACAATGGCCAGCAGTAGCGCCAGTTCCCCACGCTCAACGGCGTTCCACAAGCCTTGCTGACGTACCAGGTCTTCCAACTGCTGCTGCAATTTCGCGTCAGACGCAGTAATCAGTAACGGGATGCCGGTACCCGCTGCCAATACGGAGGTGGAAAAGATCAACACCAATACAGCTACAGCGATGGATTTCAGCATTTTCTCTACCGTATTTGGCTGGCGTGCGGGCATGAAGTTGGGAAAAGCGTCAACGGCCCTGTTCCGCGCGACTATTGCCACAGATCGACGTTGCTGCATGGTGCAAGATGATACGTGGATGGCCTGTCTGCGTCTATAGCAAGGCCTGTGCCATCTGGCCTGCATGTTGGACCAGATCTCGCCGGTTTGCGAGGGAAATCTGCCACGCAGTCTGTCGGACTTAACATGATCTGCTGCGGAAAATCCGAGTTGCCAGATTTCCCGCTCTTTTTCGTTAAATAGCGGCGCTATTCGCCTCAAAAGACCGAAAATCTGACTAAATCGGCTTTCCCTCGCTACGATCGGTCAAGTCCAACAGACGCTGGCGTATCATTAGCTCATAATGGAAAAAATCATCAATCACATCAAACGCACCAGCCTGTCGTTCCGCATCCTGCTTGGCTTGACGCTCGGCATTCTCACCGGACTGTTCTTTGGCGAGAAAGCCGCGCAGTTGCAATGGATCGCTGACGCATGGATAAGACTGATGCAAATGACCGTTCTGCCGTATGTCATGATGTCCCTGATTTCCGGTCTCGGCCAGATGAACGCTCCGCTGGCAAAAAAGCTGGCATGGCGCGGCGGTTTGCTGTTATTGGTTTTTTGGGCCATTGCCTTCATGGTCATCGCAGCCATGTCCATAGCGTTTCCGGAGTTTCACAGCGCCACGTTTTTCAGTGCCCGCACTACTGATCCGGTGGTCAGTTTCAATCCTATAGAGTTGTACATTCCGTCCAATCCTTTCTATTCGATGGCCAATACCATTATCCCAGCCGTGGTGCTGTTCAGCTCGGCAGTCGGCGTGGCACTGATCGGCTTGCCCGGAAAACAGTCCCTGATCGAATCGCTCAATTCCTTCATGGCGGCATTGACCCGCGTAACCCGGTTCGTCGTGATGCTGACCCCCGTCGGCCTGTTTGCCATCGTTGCAGTTGCTGCAGGCACGATAACGTGGGCAGAGATAGAGCGCCTGGAAGTCTATTTCGTGGTCTATATTGCAGCGGCTCTTTACCTCGCTTTCTGGGTCTTGCCGATTCTGATTTCCACGCTCACCCCATTCACTTACCGCGACATATTCAGGTATTCAAAAGAAGCTCTGTTAACCGCCTTTGTCACGCAAAACCTGTTCATTGTCGTGCCCATGCTGATCGACACCAGCCGGCAACTTTTCCACGATCACCAGTTGAATACAGCGGACACGGAAACCCTGAACGAGGTTATCGTACCGGTAACCTTTAACTTTCCCACGGCCGGAAAACTGCTGTCGTTGTTATTTGTTCCTTTTGCAGCCTGGCTGGCTGGCAGTCCCATGGAGTTGGCAAGCTACCCCGGTTTCTTCGTTGCCGGCCTGGCAAGTTACTTTGCCAAGGCGCAAATTGCGTTGCCGTTTTTGCTGGATCTGCACCAGATTCCGCAGGACCTTTTCCAGGTTTATCTGACAACGGGCGTCATCAACGGCAAGTTCGATACCCTTGCATCAGCGATGAACCTGCTGGCGTTCAGTGTAATTGGTACCGCCGCGCTGACGGGCCTGATCAGATTCCACTGGTGGCGCCTGCTTGGTTTTATCCTGCTCTCCTGCGCCATGCTTTTTCTGCTGGCCGGGGGCGTGCGTTTTTTCCTGGCCCGTACCGTAGACACCAGCTATCACAATGACATGCTGATCCGTTCGATGAGCCTGATGGAAACGCCGGTCAGGATGAGCGTTTATCGCCCCGGGGAGCCACTGCCGTCAAAGCATGCAGAGACGACGAATGCTCCCGGCTCGATGCTGGAGCAGATCCGACAACGCGGTGTATTACGCGCCGGCTACAACCCCGAAAGGCTGCCATTCACGTTTTTCAATGACGCGGGCGAGTTGGTAGGATTCGACATCGAACTGCTTAACTTGTTGGCGCGTGAAATGGAGGTGGAGCTGGAATTCATTCCGGTATCCTGGAATACCCTCAAGCAGGAGTTCGACGATGCCCAGATTGACATCATGGGCACGGTCCCGCTTTCCACGCGCATGCTGGTTGATTTCGACCTTTCCGATCCTTACCTGCAGGGAACTTTGGGTCTGGTGGTAAAAGACTACCGCCGCTCAGAATTTTCAACGCGGAAAAATATCCTGGCGCACAAGGCCTTGACCATCGCCTACACCGGCGCCTTCGAGTACATCCAGCCCGCCATCGAACGAGCGCTGCCAGGGGATGATTTTACCTGGGAGAAAATCAATAACTTCAAGGCATTTTTTGAGCAGTCCGACGATTCGCTGGATGCGTTGCTGGTTGACGTTGAAATCGGCACGGCATGGACCCTGCTGCATCCGGAATACACGGTGGTGATACCCCAATCCTCTGTGTTGAAGATGCCGTCCGGCTTCGCTGTGGCCAAGGGCCAGGATGCGTTTGCCGCATTGTTGGGACGTTGGGTAGCAGCCAAGCGTTCGACCGGCGAAATTCAGGCCGCATACGATTACTGGATACTCGGTGGTGGTGCGGAGAAGAAGAAACCGCGCTGGTCCATTGGCAAGGATGTGCTCGGCTGGCTGGATTGATCCATTCGGATTAAGCACATTTTGTTCGGCTGCGTTGTGTTGTTTGCTGAACGTTTTCCCATTCACCCGGCCGACAAGCTTGCCGAACGGGCCCAGGTCAGCGGGATCAGGGCCAGCGTGACGAAGTAGTAGTCCTGCCCGGGCAGCACGGATTGTGGTGAAAATGTGGACACCAGTTGCGCAATCGTGACGGGCACAAGGCCGAGAACCGTGCCCAGCAGCATCCAATTGAGCCCGAGCGCCTTGCGCTGGGCTTGATTGGTGCGACTGTAGTTACGCAATACCTGGAACAGGCTGAGTAACAGGTAGGCGCCGATGATGACGCCCGCCATGGTGTTCGTCAGCATGTTCAGCGCATGGGTAGCCGTGGGTGTAAACAGCACCCGATAGGCAATCAATGCCCACAGCACGAAAGCCGGAAGGTAGAGCAGCTTTTTGCCATAAGACCGATTCAGTAATGGACGCCGCTGCGGAAAGACCAGCAGGAATTGCAGCAACGCGGCCACCCCGAACAATACGAACAGGCTGGTAATCGCAACTGTCAGCGCACGGGTGTCGAATTGGGCTATATAGGGTCCGGGCATGAATGCCAGGCTGAGGCCAATGCCCATCACGGCGAGTACGCGGGTTGCTTCTGCCGCCTTGCGAAAATACGCTGCCAGAGGGAACAACAGAAAACACAAGCCAATAATCACCGAGGTATGGACCAGGCTGAGTTCATGTTCGGGCAGCGCGCTGTAGGTGACCAGATAATCCTTGCTCTCCCCGCCGCTTTCAACCGTAATTCGTTGTTTTTCACCAACCTTCTTTCGCGGCTGACGCGCAATGGTAGCTGCATTCTCGACTGCAACTCGATCATACTGGGTGATGTGGTCGCCCACCTGCAGGCCGGCAGCCTTGGCCGGACTGCCGGCGACAACCCGCGTCACGATGTTGTAGCCGTTGGTATAGAATCCCGCCCGTGCCTGATTTGGAAGGTCCAGCCAGCCGAGGATGCCCCAGCTTGCGACCAGCAAGGTCAGTATACAAAGCAGGATGCGTCCATCCGAGGAATCTCTACTCATGATGTGCTCCGTTCCTGTTCAAAGCCAAGGGCGAAAGTTTACTGTAAGACCGGTTCCAGCGCGCGCCAAACATTTTGCAACACCAGGGGTTGCGCGTGTGCCGTGGGGTGAATGCCATCGTCCAGCATCAAGTCGGGATTCAGCGCAATCCCTTCGAGCAGAAAAGGAATGAATACGACATTCGTGCCGGCAGACAAGGATACAAACATGTCGCTGAACTTTTCCGTATAGGTCCTGCCATAATTGGGCGGCAGGTGGATACCCGCAAGTACTACCACGGCACCCTCGGCCCGGCTTTTATCGATCATGGTTTGAAGGTTTTTGCGCGTAACCTCCAGTGCCAGGCCACGCAGCCCATCATTGCCACCCAATTCGATGATCACCAGGGCCGGATTCAAGTCGGCAAGCAGTCGCGGCAACCGGCTCAGACCACCCGCAGTGGTGTCACCGACGATGCTCGAGTTGAAAACACGGTAAGCATAACCATGTTCTGTAAGGCGGTGCTGCAAAGGCTGGGCCATGACTTCATTCAGTTCCATTCTATAGGCGGCGCTGAGGCTGTCGCCGAGGATCAGGATCACCCTTCCCTCATCTGCCCACCCGACCCGGGCGAAACACAGAGCAACAACAATGACCGATGAGAAAATTGAACGCATGAACCATCCTGCATTGGTATTAAAAGCTGAAGACCTGCTCAAACAGGTTAGCAGTCCGGAAGGACTACTGACCATACTCGACCACGTAAGCCTGGATGTGGCGGCAGGGGAAACCATAGCCATTGTGGGCGTGTCCGGGGCAGGAAAGTCTACCCTGTTGGGACTGCTTGCGGGTCTGGATGTTCCCACGGGTGGCAAGGTCTGGCTCAATCAGGTTGAGATTACCGCCCTGAACGAGGACGGTCGTGCCGCACTGCGGGCCGAAAAAATCGGCTTTGTATTCCAGTCCTTCCATCTCCTGCCCTCGCTCACTGCACTGGAAAATGTGATGCTTCCGCTGGAACTCGCCGGAGCGGCCCATCCCGCCAGAGCTGCGCTGGCCGCATTGCGCACTGTCGGGCTGGAACAGCGCAGGAGCCACTATCCCCATCAGTTGTCCGGTGGCGAAAAGCAGCGGGTAGCCATTGCCCGTGCGTTTGTCGTGCGGCCCGCCATTTTATTTGCCGACGAACCCACTGGCAACCTTGATCAGCGCACCGGCGAGACCGTGATTGACCTGTTGTTTGAACTCAACCGCGATGCCGGTACCACGCTGGTACTGGTCACCCATGATGTGTCCATTGCCTCACGCTGCAGCCGCGTTGTTTACATGGAAGCCGGGCGCTTTGTTTCCATGCCAGATACAAAATCGTAATGCAGAACCGGCTCATGGCTTTGAGGCTGTCATTGAAGTTGCTGGCGCGAGACTGGAAAGCAGGCGAATTCACGGTGCTCGCCAGTGCGCTGTTGATCGCCGTCGGCGCACTCACCGCCGTGGCTTTTCTGACCGACCGCGTCGGCCAGGCAGTGGAGATACGGGCGGCCGAGTCACTGGCCGCAGACCTGAGTATCGCTTCCACACAGAGCATCAGTGCAGATTTCGTCTCGCTGGCGCAGGCTGCGGGTTTGAGCACAGCGCGCACCGCCAGCATGCCCAGCGTCGTTTTTGCCGGCGAGGCCAACTCACTGGCCGGCATTCTGGCCGCAAGTGCCGATTATCCCTTGCGCGGGCAACTGAAAACTTCAGCCCATTTACTGGGCGAGCCTGTCATCGCCAGCGCCATACCGCCAGCAGGTGAAGCCTGGGCATCCCCCCGATTGCTGGCCAGGCTGGGGGCGGATACCGGCACCAACATCGAGGTGGGCGCGGCCAAGCTCAAAATCACCCGGGTCCTTGAACACCGGCCGGATGAAGGCTGGCGTTTCTTCGACCTTGCCCCCACATTGCTGATCAACGAAGCTGACCTTGGGAAAACACAACTGATCCAGCCGGGAAGCCGGGTTTCCTACCGCATGCTGTTCTCTGGCCCGCGCAGCGCAATCAGAGAATTCAAGCCGCAGTCTGGAAGCTCGGCTAACAGCCGGTGAGCAACTCAACGACATCGAGGATACCAACCCGCAGATTCGCTCCGCCATGGATCGCGCGGGACGCTTTCTCAATCTGGCGTCGCTGGTTTCGGTGCTGCTCGCGGCGGTGGCCGTGGCCATGGCCGCCAGGCGCTATTCGCACCGTCACCGCGATCGAATTGCGCTGATGAAATGCATGGGCGCCAGCCGGTCCTATTTGATGCACTCCAGCCTGCTGCAACTACTGGTGGTGGCCATCGCGGGTGGGTTGCTGGGCAGCGTGCTCGGGTATCTGGCGCAATACGGGCTGGCCTGGCTGATGCGTGACATGATTGGCCAGACCCTGCCCGCACCGGGTATCGCGCCGGCCGTTCTGGGAGTGATGACGGCTTTGAGCATTCTGGCGGGTTTTGCCCTGCCCGACCTGCTGCAGATGAGCAAAACACCGCCTTTGCGAGTTCTGCGGCACGACCTTGATCCGCCGCCTTTGCGCTACGGCATCAGCTGGATCGCGGCCATTGTGGCCTTTCTGGCCATACTCCTGTGGATGGTGCGTGATACCCGGCTGGTGCTGCTTATTCTCGCCGGCGCCGCCGTCACCTTTGCCACGCTGGGCCTGGCCGGCTGGCTGCTGGTCAAACTGCTGCAGGGTTTGCGCGGCATGGTGGGTGTTTCCTGGCGTTACGGTCTGGCCAACCTGGCCCGGCGCGGACGTGAAAGCATCATGCAAATCGTCGCCTTTGGCCTGGGCCTGATGGTACTGCTGCTGCTGACCACGGTGCGCAATGAACTGATGGACAACTGGCGCCAGAGCCTGCCAAAAAATGCGCCCAACCAATTCCTGATCAATATCCAGCCGCAGGAACTTGCGGCGATGAAGGCTTTCCTGCAACAGCGGCAATATTCCGTCACCGCGGTTCGTGCCGCTGGTGCGTGCGCGCATGACCACATCAACGGCCAGGATGTCACCCAAATGACCTTTGAAGACCCGCAGGGGGAACGCTGGGCGCGTCGTGACGCCAATCTGAGCTGGAGCGAGACACTGCAGGATGACAACCGGATCGTGGCGGGCCAGTTCTGGAATAAGAATTCAGCTCGAACCGAGGTTTCCGTGGAAGTGGAATTTGCCAAGGAACTCGGTTTGTCCCTGGGTGACGTATTGGGCTTCGATATTGCCGGCGAATCCGTCTCCGCAACCGTAACCAGCCTGCGCACGGTCGAGTGGGATTCCTTCAGCCCCAATTTTTTCATGGTGTTTTCCCCCGGCGTGCTCGATCCCTACCCGGCCACCTACATCGCCAGCCTTTACGTCACTGAAACTCAGCGTGCCGCCGTGCTGGACCTGATGCGGGCATTTCCCAGCGTCACTGCCATCGACCTGGACGCCATGTTGGCCAGGTGCGTGACGTGATGGACAAGGCCGCCCTGGCCGTGCAGGCCGTGTTCGTTTTTACATTGCTGGCGGGTCTGACCGTGTTATGGGCCGCGGTCCAGGCCACGCGGGATGAACGCCGTTACGAAAGCGCCATGCTGCGCACTTTTGGAGCTTCCAAACGGCGAGTGGTTGTCGGTGTGGTCGCAGAATTTGTCTGCATTGGGCTTCTGGCTGGTGTGTTGGCGGCTGCCGGCGCCAGCCTGGCAGCCTACCTGCTGGCCACCCATCTGTTTGATCTGGAGTACCATTTCAGCATCGCGTTGTGGTTGGCCGGCCCATTGGCGGGCATGATCCTGGTGAGCCTGAGCGGCATGGCTGCAACCTGGCGGGTGATCACCCATGCGCCGGTAAATGTCCTGTGTGGAAGTTGAAAGACGCGTTGATTGTTTCTGCCTGGTAAGCGGCGGAAGACAGAACCCGGCAAAGTGTTCCTGCGCTGAAAAAAGGACTATACTAGGCCTGAAATTCAGACAAGGAATGCTCTGATCAAGGGGACTGGCACATGGAACAGTGCTCCATTTCGAAATTGGCTTCGGCCTGTCTTTCGTTTTTTTATCGCGTTGACCTGCGTTCTTCTGCTGGTTTCGGCGCGCCTGCTTGCCGCAGACCCGCAAACCGGACCTGCGATCGCGATTATCTGATGCCCTGCGGAATCGCGTGGTGGCTTTATCTACACGCCCTCACAAATCCAATCTGCACAAACGGGCAGCCAGAAGCAGTCGACCGTCAATTACCAGGCTTTTGACGGAACCCCTTATGTACTCGAGGCCCATGCCGGCCGGTTTGTAACGGTGCTGTTGCCGCAGGCAAGCGCAGAGGCGATGCCATTTACGGCGGATCACCTCGAGGAATTGCTCGACCGGCTGGATATTCTCTACACGACTTATCGTGACTTGATGCAGGGTGAGCCCCTGGGTTCTGGCCCTCTGACCATCGCCTTCGTACCTGAAACCTGCGGTCTGGCCTGTGGCTACATCGGCAGCAAGGGCATTGAAGTCAAGCAGGGCCCCAACAACTACAAGAACATCATACTCGACCTGAATGCCGGCAGGCTGGACACCGTGCTGACCCATGAAATGTCCCACAATTTCGATCTCTACTGGAATTACCTGCACTATCTGCCAGACCATGGTCATGCCTGGACCGATATGTTCGAATTCTTTGCGCCTTTCCGTTTTGCCCGTGAACAGCACAAACAGCAACAACCGGACGATCTGTATCAGTCCCCTTCCAACTCGGTGTGGAAACCCTACCTTGCGGACGCCTCCGCAAACTGGGAGAAATGTGTCAGGGATCAGCTCTGCCATGCAGACGGCTTCACTGAAAACCACCTGTGGGCAATGATTTACTACCGCATCGAAGCGCTCCATGGCATCGACGCTGTATTGCAATCATTTGCCTACCTCAAAGCTATGTCCGCACGAATACGCCGCCAAAGACGACGCAGGAAAAGGAGGATCTGCGCTTGATGTCGCTTGCGGTCGGTGCCAACACCAATATCAGCTGCTATCTCGATACCTTGAAATGGAGCGTTTCCTCAAGTCTGAGAAATGATATGCAGGCGCGTTTTGGTGCGGGTGGCAAGTTTTGTGCGAGACAACGACCATGACGGTTACAGCGTGGTTTCAGGTGACTGTGACGATCACAATGCCGCCCGGAGTCCCGGCAGCCTTGGAAGTACGAGGCAATGGTGTGGATGACGATTGCGATGACGTCCGTGATGAACTCACCCTGATCGAGATCCACCACTGCGGACCTGCCGGGATTTTCCACTGCCTTGGTGGAACAACGACTGCCGCTCGAAATTACAGGCCGAATTGTCCAGTCTGAGCGACCGGGATGCGGTTCGTTTTGCACTGCCTTCCAATGGCCGGGTCGAGGTCAAACTGTGTGTGCAAGACGGTTTTAGCGGCTGGGTAACCGGACTGCAAACCGACGGTCAATTTCTCGATTCCGACTTCTGGTACGAGCACCTTGCGTCAACCGGTTGCAGCCGGAAAGTGTTCGATTTTGGCTCATTGTACAGCGGTCAACTCGAAGTGATCGCCGATCAGAATCCGGGGCGCTATTCGCTTACCATTTCCCCAGCCAAAGACATGCCGGCTGATTATTCGCATCTGTTGAAGGTAGTGCCAGATGCAAGCGAAGGCATGGATATTGTGATCAGCGACCCGCAAGGCGCCCTGTCAGCATTGGGGACCGATGAAATTGAAATATGGATATCTGGTCAGGCGCTTGCAGTTAAGCGCTCCATATTCACCGCAGATCAAGATTCTGCTGAATGCCGCTTCTGCTCCCGGACTGACGCCCGGCGGCCTGTACCAGGCACGTTTCCGCCCGCTCAAGGGCGGCCGCCCGCTCGAAGGGTTCTCGGCAGGCCATCTGTTTCGTTATGACACCGCCCACAAGACCCCTTGGAAACTGGACGGCAGTTACAGTGGCGCCTGGTACGATCCCAGTCACAGTGGCGAAGGCTTTGTCGTCGAAGTGCACGACAATGCGAAGGCGTTGGTGTATTGGTTTACTTACACAGCCTCCGGCGAACAGCGTTGGATGCTCGGTGTGGGCGCGGTGCAGGACAACTCGGTGGTTGTCGAGGAATTGCTGAGCCCCATGGAGGGCATTTTGGTGACAGTTTCGATCCGGACGATGTGACTTTCGAAACCAGCGGTACACTTTCGATCGCTTTCCTCGATTGCGATCACGCCGTCGTCAATTACAGCGTGGACGATAATGGGGACCACCAGACCCTGGAACGCCTGAGTCATGTACAGGGCCACCACTGCGGAAAATCACAACAAACGCCCAGGATGGATATCAGCGGCAGCTGGTACGATCCGGCGCACAGTGGCGAGGGATTTGCGGTGCAACAATTGTCCGACGATCAGGCATTGGTGTATTGGTTTTCCTATACCAGCGCTGGCCAGCAGGCATGGATGTTCAGTACGGGTTCCATCGCCAACGGCGCCATCACTGCGGGGCAGCTATTGCGACCTTCAGGCGGTCATGTTTGGCCGCTCTTTTGACCCGGCAATCAGTTAACTTCAAGCCTTGGGGAAATCTGGAATTGCAATTGGACTGCAATGGCGGATCAGCGACCTATAATCCTGATTCTGCGGATTTCTCTTCCGGCTATCAAGAGCTGGTGCCGCTGACACGATTGGAACGCTCCGGCTGCGCCCGTTGAAAGTAAATTGACCGCAGCGCATGGCCGCGGCAAGGGCAAGGATTTGCTTTCGGATTCAGCGTGCCGCTGATGCTGTACTTTCTTTTCCGTGCCAGCAGCAGCTGACTTTATCTGCCGCGCCAAGGAAAGCCATGTCCAGAGCATTGACTTGAGATTTGCCGCAACATGGACGGGTCCAGGCCTGCCTGCGGTGCGGCAATATCGTACTCATGCGCCAGGTCGATGCCGCTGATAGCCGGGTCATCAGTATTCAGATTCATTTTTACCCCGTGTTGAAACAGTTGCCGCGCAGGGTGACTGGCCAGGTCAGCGACCGTGCTGGTCTGGACATTGGAAGTCAGGCAAATCTCGAGTCCAATCCCACTTTCTGCCAGATAATCCATCAGCCGCGGGTCTTCGACGGCTTTGATGCCATGGCCAATGCGTTCCGCGCCCAGTTCTTCGATTGCCGACCAGATACTGTCTGCCCCGGCTGCTTCACCGGCGTGAACCGTGATATGCAGGCCGGCGTCACGTGCGCGCCGAAAATGCTGCAGAAAAAGACCCGGCCGGGAATTTACTTTCATCCCCCGCCAGGTCGAGCCCGACCAGCCCGTGACGGTGGCTCAGCAAGGCATCCAGTTCGGCCATGCAGGCTTGTGGCCCATAGGTGCGGCTCAGAATCCCGATCAACTGCGCTTTTATCCCCGTGGCTTCGACGCCGGCACGCGTGCCATCGATTACGGCCGCCACGACATCGGCGGGATCGCAATTGGTGCGACTGCGCCATGAACCACGGGCTGAAGCGTAATTCAACGTAATCGATGCCTTCACGCCACGCGTCTTCGACATTCTCCCGTGCGACCCGGTGGCAGGCCTCGGGATCGACCAGCACCTCCGTGAAATAATGAAACTTGGCGATAAACTCCATCAGCCCGGACTGGGCGCCAACCACCTGGACATAGGGTCTCAGCGTGTCCAGTGTTCGCGCCGGCAGCAAAATCCCGTGCTGATCCGCCAGGTCCAGCACGGTCTGCAAGCGGATGCTGCCGTCGAGGTGACGGTGCAGTTCACACAGAGGCAAAGCCGGATCGATGTTGGAAGTCTGGTTCACATTGGTGTCTGCGTCCGATTTGAACGGGCCTCAAGCGGCGCGGAGGGTCGCAATGTTTCTGTGAGCAACCATTTCTGCTGCCCAGGTCGGTTACTCCAGTACATTCATCTGCCACAAATCTTTGCGGTCCAGCTTCAGGAAAGGTTTCATCGCCAGGCAGCCAGTCTTGCCGATGCTCTTTTCCAGGAAATGCAGTTCGGTGAATTTTTCCCGTGTACGTTCGCCAACGGGTGGAGGGTCGATTCCATTTTCCCGCATCATCAGGATGCCTTTGGCGCGCACGGCGAGCTCGGTATAGATACGCAAATAGCACAACATATCAACCACCACAGGACCCTCGAACTTGGTCCGCAAGTCATTGAGAAACATACCGATTTTGCTGTTATGAAACTCATTGGAATTAATCAGGTCCAGCAATTCCGCATCGGCATCGAAGTCAACTTCCAGCCAGGCGTGCATCGCGCGTGCACTGCGAAGAAATATCAAGTGGAAGATGGGCGGAAGTATCAGCAGCGTGCCCATGGTGGCAAGAATGGGGGAACCCGGAAAATGGTTGAAAACCGAATGCAGTACTGAAGCCAACAACAGTCCGGGAAGGTAGTAAAGCAGGTGGATCTTCATGCTGCGTTCGGTCAGGGTCTGCGCCATCACACCGAATAGCGCAGTTACGCCACCGTGCATGATGGCAGTGCCGAATCCCCGTACGATCCAGACGCCTATATTCGTTCCGGTCGAGGCATAGAGGTAATAGAAATTCTCCACCACGGCAAATCCCGCGCCGACGGCAAAACCAAAAATGGCCGCGTCGACCAGGAAGCCGATACGATTGGTGCGGAACAAAAACACCATGACCAATCCTTTCATGGTCTCTTCAGCAAAGGGCGCGATGTAGCGAGAATAGTTAAGAAAGCTTGAACCCGCTGCGCTCAAACAGAAAGCCGTTGACGAAGTAGCTGGCCACGCACATGGCACCACCCAGGGCAATGACCCAGAGCACCGTGTGAAGTCGCACCAGCTTGTAGCTGTCCATGTAAACCAGCACGCCAAGGAATATGACCACAGGCAACACACCTACCGGAGCGCGGATCAGGATGTCATGCGGCATCATTACACCCAGCTTGCAATTTCAGCTGCCATCCATGTGCGAGACTTCAAAGCGGAATCTGGATGATTTTTTCAAAGAATTTTCAATGAAAACATGAACTCGTCGTCGATTTTGTGGCCGCCGTTGAAACCCCGGGCATATCCAAAGGACAGCGACATCGGCAGCCGGTGCACCACAGTAAACTGCAGATCGACCTGCGCGCCAAAACTGGTATAGGTTTCCTCGTACTGATCGTCTTCTGATGTCTGTCACCAATACCCCGGCAAAAAGGGCCGGACGAAATCAGCAAGATAAAAACTGGGCATTCCAACACTCTTGAATCTCACCGGCGGAAGGTTCCATTCCACGATCGACTTCGCAAAATCTTGCCGGCAAGTCCGTCGATTTCAAATCCGGGAAAACTGAAGATACTCGCGGTAGCGCTTGACTTCGCGGTCATCGACATAATTGTTGCCGAACGCACCGAAATACCAGTTCGCCAGGTGATTTGTCACGGTCACCGCCGGCAATTCCGGCAGCATTGTAAAACCAGATAGAGGAATGCTTCAGCGGCAGCGCAAACCCAAAATCAAGCCGGCCCGTAATTTTCGGATAGTCGTGCTGTTGGCATGATCCAGATAGGTCTCCACATCCCAGATATAGCCCTTTTCATGATCCACCGCGCCGAGTGATTTCGTCGTATATGAGTATTTCACTTCCGGCATTGGCGGAAAACAACTCTTGAACTCCGACTGCACATTCTGGTTTCCGGGCAAGGTATCCAGACCGGTAAAATAAGCAGTTCCCAGTTCACATCCAGGCGTCGTGGGCAGATCGAAAATCAAGGCCTTGCTCCAACCTGCGATGAAGGCATCGCCTTTACGGCTGCGTTCGGTGGGGCCGAACAGGTCATAGAAATTGGCGTCGTTATGCCAGTAGCGGAAGTGCCAGAACATGTGCTTGTAGTCCACATCGGCATGCAGGCGTTGCTTGGCGCCGAAGTCGTTGTCGAGGCTGTAGGAAAGATCGATCCTCAGGTCATTGTAGATCAGCGGATCCTGCAAATTCAAGCTCCAGCCCAGGGCCACTCCATTGCGATAGCCTTCCACGACCGGGTACGCCCAAGTGAACCCGAGTTGATGGTTGGGAATATATTTGCCGCGATTGGTGATCAGCGGAGGCAGATCGATCTTCGCCGGAGAGCCGACAGCCCAATCCTTTACGACCGGATGCTTTTTGACGATTTCATTTCCGAGAAAGGTGATAGCGCCGAGATCCGCCAATACCACCGGATTCATTTTGACCGGCAAGAAACCCTGCCCGGTAAACTCGAACACGATCAGGGAACCATCGCCCAAAGGAATGGGCCGGAAAAAGCCGGTTTCGGCATTACTTACGGCTTCAATGTCGCCGGTTGCGACTTCATACCGAAAGATATTTGAAACACCCGTGTAGTAGGAACTGCCAAACAGATAGCGGCCGTCCGGCGAAAACACGAAGCCTTCCGGTATCGCAACGTCCAAAATCTAAACTGTGCCGCATGGCTGAACGTTGCCCGCTCAGCAAATCATCCAGCCGGAACAGACGCAGGTATTGGTTGCCGCTGACTTCCCCCACCGTCGCGGACAGCAGGGTGCCGTCCGGGGAGATATCCAGGTCCCGTACAGACCTCTCCATATGGAAACGTGTAGACTTCGTACCACAGGTCATAGGGTTTCGGAATTCGCACCAGCATGGCAAAGCCGTTGACACTACGGACACCCCACAAGGCGTCATCGACCGCGTTATACGCAAGATTGCCGACGCGAATGTTCGCCATCAGCATGCGGGTTTTGCCGGTGTTCACGTCCAGCGCCATCAGGTCGCGCAGCGTAAAATTATCGGTCGTATAAAATAACGTGTTCGTCGCACTGTCGTAAGCTGTGGAAGTTACTTGGAATTTCTCCGGTCCCTTGATATCCACGATACGGCGCTCGGCTACCATCGTCCAGAGAAATGGCGCCCAGATGTCCCACCACTCCAGGATAACAGAAACCCTCCAATTAGCGTATTGTTTTTCTCATCAACGAAGGAGCGCGAGACCGATCCCAGTGCCTCTTGGGTTAGTGGCTTACCGGCCGTCAAGGGGAACTTCCTAACAGATTCCAGGTTCTTTTCCTGGAACTCATGTTCGAACTGGATCCATTCATCCCAGGCTTTTTCCAGCGGCTCGCCAAACACGAACTTGAACTGATCGGAATAATAGCGCTTGCTGTCTTCTCCACGGCTGAGCCATTCAATGACTTTTTCCGGCGACCGGGTGTAGGCCAGGTAGCTCATGAAGCGGGTGCCATAAAGGTAGGCATTCATGATGGTCTGGAAATCGATCGCCGAGCCTTCGGCGACCATTCCCAGATTGCTGTAAAAGTGCGCGTCGTCACGCACCTTCGCGCGGAACACCATCTCGTCATAGGCACCCAGCGCCCTGCCGTAACCGCCCGACATCCAGGTTTCCATGAAAACCGCACTGCCTTCGAAATACCAGCGAGGCGCTGCATTACGCGGCGCGGTTAAATACGCATACATGAGAGACTCGGGGTGAACTCCCGTGGCGTAGGGCTTGCCACCGAAAAAACGCCGCCATCTGAAGTCCTGCTGATTCCACCCGTCGCCGGTTGCCACATGGACCAGCTCGTGGTTGGCCATGAGGTACATTCGTTCCACGGGAGGCATGGTTTCAAACGCCTGATTCAGCGGTTCGATGTCAATCCAGACAACGTTTCGCGGTGACGAAAGCGCCAATGCATTGCCTTCATCGACATAGTCCTGCAACATCACCGTCGTTTTTTCCCACGGTTTCCAATTAAAAATATACTTTTGAAACTCAAGAGAATTGAGAAAACTGCGGGCTGCATGAGGTGTGAGATAGGTCTCCTGCGGGTCGAAATAGGTCATCCGAAGATCGTCTGTCTCCAGCATGTCCATCTCAAAGCGACTTGCATATGCGATTGATGCGAACGACAACAGCAATACCAGCGCCATCAACTTCAAGATGCGCATCCCCATACTCCCTGAGCAGAAACCGCGACATCATAACAAAATATCACTGGGTTCTCCTGTGGCGATTTCTGAAGAGCTCTTCCAGCACGCTGCGCTTCGAAACCATTCACGCACAAAAAAAACCGCCGGTAGTTCATACCGGCGGTCAATTTGGTTCGAACAACAACTCAGGAAGTAAGTAAAGCTTTACTGTTCGTGAAGTACTGCGATCAATTGTTGCCGCTGCCGACCTGGTTGCCACTGCCGACCTGGTTACCGCTGCCGACCTGGTTACCGCTGCCGACCTGGTTGCCGCTGCCGACCTGGTTGCCACTGCCGACCTGGTTGCCGCTGCCGACCTGGTTGCCGCTACCGACCTGGTTGCCGCTGCCGACCTGGTTGCCGCTACCGACCTGGTTGCCGCTGCCGACCTGGTTGCCGCTGCCGACCTGGTTGCCGCTACCGACCTGATTGCCGCTGCCGACCTGGTTGCCGCTGCCGACCTGGTTGCCGCTGCCGACCTGGTTGCCGCTACCGACCTGGTTGCCGCTGCCGACCTGGTTGCCGCTACCGACCTGGTTGCCGCTACCGACCTGGTTGCCGCTGCCGACCTGGTTGCCGCTACCGACCTGGTTGCCGCTGCCGACCTGGTTGCCGCTGCCGACCTGGTTGCCGCTACCAACCCGATTGCCGCTGCCGACCTGGTTGCCGCTGCCGACCTGGTTGCCACTGCCGACCTGGTTGCCGCTGCCGACCTGGTTGCCACTACCGACCTGGTTGCCGCTGCCGACCTGGTTGCCGCTACCGACCTGGTTGCCGCTGCCGACCTGGTTGCCGCTACCGACCTGGTTGCCGCTACCGACCTGGTTGCCGCTGCCGACCTGGTTGCCGCTACCGACCTGGTTGCCGCTACCGACCTGATTGCCGCTACCGGCCTGGTTGCCGCTGCCGACCTGATTGCCGCTACCCGCTTTATTGCCGGAGCCGGCTGCATTCCCGTCCAGAACCTGCTGCCCATTCGTCGCCGCGGACTCATCCGTAGTCGATTCTTCACCCAGGATCACATCATCACTGGTGATCTGGTTGGCGCGATAGCGCTCTGCCGGAACAATAGTGCCAGACACATTTTCGTCGCCGGGCGGGAAGATTCCGCCAAAGTACAAAACGGCACCAATGGCAGCTGCTAGCACTGCTGCCAATACCCATACTTTGCTATTGCCTGTCTGATTAGATTTCATCTTGCTACTCCTGGTTGAATCTCAAACCTCTGTATTGCTCAGAGGCAGTAATTTTTGAACTCAGCCTCGGTCTCTTAGAATACAACTACAACAAAGCTGATAAAAAGTTGGTAAACAAGCGGTTCTGTTGCCAATCACGGCAGCAGAACCGCGTTCCTCACCCCCTGGATTCCAATAAACCCCGGTAAACCGTTTCTCCCTGCTGGTTTACTGCAATCCCGATCTGCTGCGAGCCTGCACTACCTTCGGGCACTCTGCGCAGAAATAACACAAACTGATGACTGCCCTGATTCGTCACCCGTACTTTCTCTCCCGAAACTTCAAAATTCTTGATTCCGGCATTCTCATCCTGGCCGGCATACCCACCGAAGCTCAGTCCGGTGCCAGCCAGATCGATGGCAATGTCCACTGCATCGGCGGATTGTAAATCAAATTCAACCGCCCATGCGGAATTGAGGCTTTTCAATCGGACCTGTCCCTTTACAGCCGGGACATCAATTGCCAGTTCGCTGGTCGTGGGCCTGGGAAGATCCTGAGCCTGGCTTACCATGGTACCCACGAGGCTACTCACATCTTCTGCGTCCTGCGGTGTAATCTTGGCAACCCCGACAGCGAGCAAGACGCCGGCGGCGACAGCCAGCCCATAGGAAACCGGTCGGAACCATCCCGACAGCGGAGGGCGATCCGGAAGTTTGATGCTGTCGATAATACGCCGCCTTAGCCCCCACGGCGGGTCCACATCAGGCGTTTCCGCCATCAATTTCACCAACCGGGCCAATTCATCGTGAAATCCACGGGCCTCTGCAGAGCTTTCCAGCGCCGCCGTCAATTCAGCGCGATCCGACGAGGCCAGAACGCCATCGATGTCAGCCTGTATCAGTTCAGCAATTCGATCATTTTGTATGGTCATACCAGTCCCTGTTCCACCAGCTGCGTTTTCATCAACTGACGGGCTGAATACAATCTTGATTTCACGGTCTTTTCCGGAATACGTAAGACTTCGCTGATGTCTCTATAACTCAAGTCGGAGAAATGTCTCAATACAACGACAACGCGATAGTCTTCCTGCAATTCCATCAGACCGGCCTGGATGATCTGGGACAAGCTTTCGGCATCAACCGCGTCTTCCGGGCTATCGGAAACGGCAACATCCTCGTCTTCGAGGCTTTGCAGATTCTTGCTGCGGTTACGTTGGTTGATGGACTCATTGACAGCTATCCGGTAGATCCAACTAAAAAACTTGTATTCCGGATTGTATTGATCAAGACGTTCAAAAGCCTTCATGAAAACGGTCTGGCTTACATCGGCTGCGTCATCCAGATTGCCAAGAATGCGATATGCTGCATTGAAAATCGGCCGTTCATATTCCTTGATCAACTCTTCCAGCGCTTTCCGGTCGCCACGCTTGCATCGCAAGATGAGCGCATTGTCCCGGCTGTTACCCATAACTACAATTCACAGGTGAAAAGGTTGGCGGAATGGATCAAGGAGATTCCCTTGATGTGAAAATGAGTTGAGCGTGTTTCGCGCCCACCGTTATATGGTTTTGATATTAAATAGCTTATCAAATCCGGAGTAGCGGAAGATATCATTGATGTGGCTATTGACGTTAATCAATTGCAAACCGGAAGAACCCGACATCAACCGTTTGTGCGTTTTCAACAACACGCCCAGTCCAGCGCTGGAGATATATTCCAGTTGGGCCATGTTCACCACGCATTCGCCGGCGACGCGGTCGAGGAATTCCTGGGCTTTCGCCGACTGCGCAGCATCCAGCCGGCCACTTACGGCGATTTGTCCCTGGTCATTGAATTCGATATCAAACATCGGTTCTGGCCGTCTTGATCTGGAAGGTTATTTTGCTTTGGCGGTCATGGTACTCGTAGTGAATTGAATCCACCATCTTGAGTACCAGGTAAACTCCCAGACCGCCCGGGGTTCGTTGCGCCAGCGGTGCATCGATGTCGACCTCCCTGCTTTCGGTCGGATCGAACCGTTCGACGTCGAAATCCGTCAGGCTGACTTCGAGTGCCTCCGGGAATGGGGCTCATTTCCACAAGAATCTCGCTGGTCGTTTCCTTATTATACGTGACCATATTGACGAACAGCTCTTCGATACACAAATCCACGGCGGTGCGCAAACCGGGATCGATGCCCTCCGCGGCGAAGAAGTCCTCGGTCACATCAACCAAACGGGCTATTTCGTCGAAACTCCTGCTAAACTTTTTTTGCATACCCCGTTCTCCAAGTACTTGTTTTTCATGTACTATTTGTATGAATTCAGGCACGCAGTGTCATGCGCCTGTCCCACGTTTAGTTTAACGCAGTGAACAAGGATAAGCTGGATTTTGCAATAAACCGGATCCCTGTCAGCTCTGCGGAAGCCTGCGTATCAATACAATTGTGACGTCGTCAGCCTGTTTTTCATCTCCGCCAAATTCGAAAACGGACTGCAGTAGCTGTTTGCTCAGATTGGCCATGGGCAAGTGGTTATGGTAGGCCATCAACTGAGCCACCCGTTCTTCCCCGAATTGCGCACCCTGGTCATTGGCATACTCATAAATGCCGTCCGACAGCAGGGCGAGCACATCACCAGGTTCCATTCGCAGTGTACGAGCCTCGCCAGGGTCGTCCAACTCCATGATTCCGACTGGAAAATGCGTGGGTTGAAGCCATTCACAACGGCGTTCGCCGGCATGGTAATGAAGCAGAGGACCCTGCCCTCCGGAATAATACCGCACCACATGCTCAGTGGGTTCGAGAAAACCCATGAAGGCGGTCAGGAAACGATCGTCCGGCAAGTCTTCAGCGAGCTGATTGTTCACATGCTGGTAAGCCCTTGACAAGTCGGCCCCACAGCGAAAGGCAACGCGCAACATGGCCTGCATCTGTGTGGCCGAAAGGGCCGGACCAAAACCATGGCCGGTCGCATCGCCAAGCAATATGAACAGGCGCTGATTGAGCATAACCAGGTCAAACATATCGCCGCCCGTCTGGTCCGCCGGTAAAAACTCCCCATGCAGATCGTAGCCCGGCACATCAGGCATGACATCGGGCAAGGTGCTCATCTGGATTTCGCGCGCCAGATTCACTTCCTCATCCAGGCGTTCCTTCAGCAACAGGGATTCAGTCAATTGCGTGCGTTGCAGGGCCACCGCACACTGGGCAGCGAGCGCGGTAGCGGCCAACTCATCGTTTCGATCAAATACGCCACCCTGCTTGTTCAGTAATTGCATCACCCCGACCGGTTCGCCATTTCGCCCGAGCAAGGGAATGCTCAGGATGGAACGGGTACGATAGCCGGTGGTGCGATCCACGGCTTTGTTGAAACGGGGATCGACATAGGCGTCCGGCACATTGATGATTTCACGTATCTCCAGGCATTCGCCTACCAGGCCTTGCCCGGCCGGCACCCGGATTGGGGGATCGTCCTCATGGTCTTTGGGAACTTTCAGCTCCAGATCACCGTGGTCGGCACGATAAATCCACAGGCTGCCGCGGTCGGCCAGCAACACATCCTTACCGGCCTCAACCACTTCGGTAAGCAAACGCATCGGCTCAAAGGACTCAGCCAATTTCTGGCTCACCTCCAGAATCCGTAACAAGGACTCCCGGGACAGGCCATCTGGCTGCTTTATGTCACTCATTATTGCACTCACAACTTACGGTAGGCCGATCCTTGCAGTAGCGAAATCATTGGGGCTGGAGGCAGCGGTAAATGTTGCAAATCATGCTGCAGCGCGGCATGACGCAAACCTCGCGCTCAGGGCCTGCGAATTCAGGATTACGTGATCGAGCCGCTGAAATCAGACCAGTGAAAGGACACTAGTGATGCGGTGCGATAATTTCTGACGCCGGGCCGAATGCCACCAATCGTGTAAGAAAAGTGTAGTCGCCTTCCATTACCATCAAGAAAACAAACACGCTCAAACATAGGGGAGGCACCAGAATGGCATAAATCAGCGCCAGCCGTTCCCATGCCATGTGCATGAAAACCGCAACGATAAACCCCGCTTTAAGAAACATGAATAACAATATCAGAAACCAACGCAGCATGCCTTGGATATCAAAATAGTCCACCCCGTAGGAGAATGAACTGAGCACAAATAACAAACCCCAGATCCAGAAATAAATGCTGAGCGGGTGTTCCTGGTGGCCTTCTGCTGCTGCCATAAAATGTTACTCCTCTTGTGCCTTCTTGGTACGCTTGAGCGCCGTCACCACAGATAGAAAAAGGCGAATATGAATACCCATACCAGATCGACAAAATGCCAGTACAGGCCGGCAATTTCAACGGTTTCATAGTTACCGCCCTTTTTCCGGTCATAAAAGCCACTACCCACGCGATAGGCAATAACGCTCAGGTAGATCACGCCCGCGGATACGTGCATGCCGTGAAATCCCGTGATCATGAAGAAAGAAGCGCCAAATTGTGCCGCACCCATGGGGTTGCCCCAGGGGCGCACCCCTTCCTCTACGATCAGGTGGGTCCACTCGAATGCCTGCATGCCGACGAAGGTCGCACCCAGCAAGGCCGTCGCCAGCATCAACATCACCGTCAATTTCTTGTTCTTGCGGTAACCAAAATTCACCGCCAGAGCCATGGTGCCGCTGGAAGTGATGAGCACAAAGGTCATGATGGCAATGAGGATCAGCGGGATCGGCTTACCACCAAACGACAGCGCGAATACTTCACTGGGGATGGGCCATGGCACGGTAGTTGAAATGCGCACGGTCATATAGCTGATCAGGAAGCAGGAAAAAATGAACGTATCGCTGAGCAGGAAAATCCACATCATGGCCTTGCCCCATGGCACCTGGAAGGCCTGTTTATCGCTCGAAAGATCTTCCACAACGCCCCGAATGCCAACCGGGATTGCGGCTGTATCTACCTGCCAGCGCTTCTTGTGTCATGCGTTCTCCCTCTTATTCGAACGATCAGCTGCTGAGCAGCAGGTAAAACAATAAAACCCACACGAGCAGCAGGTAGTGCCAATAAGTGGCGCAGAGTCCAATCCGCATCGCCAGACCAGAGCCCTCCGGGGCGGTCACAGCCCGGCTCGCAGCGCGCAGCAGAAACCACAGGCCACCCAGCAGGTGCAGGCCATGCACTCCAGTGAACATGTAAAAATAGGCATTGGCTGGATTATCCGCGGCGTAATATCCGGCATCCAGCATCTGCCGCCAGGCAACAATCTGGCCGCCAATGAACCCCAGGGTCAACAACACCCCGGTGAACAGGAACAGCCGCATGGCACCGAAGGAGGCGCGCCTGGCTGTATTACTGGCAAGCTGCAGGCTGATGCTGGCCAGTATCAGAATGCCGGTGTTGAACCAGAGAATTCCCGGTTCTGCCACTACGATCCAGTCCGGATAGGTGGCCCGCATTTGATGCGAAATGCTGAACAGCAAAAACATGCTGGTGATTACCGCAAGGAACAGGTAAAGGCCGGTCCTGCCTGCCGGACGGCCGACGATATTACCGCCGTGTATGCCTTCCATGTCCCCCGAGTGTTCCCAGGGTTTGGCTGCCAGTTTGTTCAGAATACTCATGAATGTGTTCCTTCCCCTCCGTGATAGCTACTGCCTTCCTCCGTCGGCACATCCTCCGGCGCCATGTTCTGCGGGATGAAATCCTGCGCCGCCCCAGGCACGCTGTAATCATAAGCCCAACGGTAAACTACCGGTAATTCAGGCCCCCAATTTCCATGCACCGGGGGCGTTTGCGGCGTTTGCCATTCCAGGGTGGTCGCGTTCCATGGGTTTCCACCGGCAGGCTTGCCATGGGTGCGGCTCCAGAACAGGTTGAACAAAAAGATCAATTGAACCGCCGCGACAAAGAAAGCAGCGATTGAAATACCCTGATTCATCGCATGTGCGGAATCCGGTATGAACGAGGTGTCGCCCATTGCGTAATAGCGTCGCGGCAAGCCGAGTATCCCAAGGTAATGCATTGGCAAGTAAATGGCATAGGTGCCAAACAGCGTCGCCCAGAAGTGAATCCTGCCCAGAGTATCGTTCAACATGCGGCCGGTTATTTTTGGATACCAGTGATAAATCGCGCCGAAGATCACCAGAATCGGTGACACTCCCATGACCATATGGAAATGACCGATAACGAAATAGGTATCGGACAGCGGCATGTCCACCGCCACGTTACCGAGGAACAGGCCCGTGATGCCGCCGTTGATGAAGGTGAAAATGAAACCAATGACGAACAGCATCGGCACCGTCAAGTGAATGTCGCCGCGCCACAGGGTCAAAATCCAGTTGTAGACCTTAATTGCCGTTGGAATGGCAATGATCAGAGTGGTCGTGGCAAAGAAAAAGCCGAAGTAGGGATTCATTCCGCTGACGTACATATGGTGCGCCCAGACGACAAACGAAATCACGCCAATGGCGAGGATGGCCCAGACCATCATGCGATAACCAAAAATATTCTTGCGCGCGTGCACCGCGACGAGATCCGAAATCACGCCGAAAGCAGGCAGCGCAACGATATAGACCTCCGGATGGCCGAAGAACCAGAACAGATGCTGGAACAGGATCGGGCTGCCACCGCTATGCGTGGATTCCTCGCCCATGGAAAGCATGGCTGGCATAAAGAAACTGGTGCCGACCACTGAGTCCAGGAGCAGCATAATGCCGGACACCAACAGAGCCGGGAAAGCCAGCAAGCCGAGTACGGTCGCGGTAAAAATTCCCCACACTGCCAACGGCATACGCATCATCGTCATGCCGCGACAACGTGCCTGCAATACGGTTGTTACATAGTTCAGACCGCCCATGGTGAATGCGATGATGAACAACACCAGTGAGACCAGCATTATGTCGATACCGCCGCTCGCCCCCGGTGTGCCGGGCAACGCAGATTGCGGTGGATACAAGGTCCAGCCTGCCCCGGTGGGGCCACCGGAGATGAAAAAGCTGGAACACAGCACCAACACCGATAGCAGATATACCCAGTAACTGAGCATATTCATGTACGGAAAAACCATATCCCGTGCGCCGACCATTAACGGAATCAGGTAATTTCCGAACCCGCCCAGCAGTAATGCCGTGAGCAGGTAGACGATCATGATCATGCCGTGCATCGTGATGGCCTGATAATATTCATCGGGTGTGAGAAAGGAAAAACTATCGGGGAATCCCAGTTGCAGGCGCATGCCCAGACTGAGGGTAAGGGCCACCAGCCCGATGGCAATTGCGGTCAGGGAATACTGAATCGCAATGACCTTGTGGTCCTGGCTCCAGATGTATTTGGTGACGAAGGACTGCGGGTCATGCAGGTGTACCTCATGATCCCGATCTGCAATTGCAACATATGCCATTAGATTAAGCTCCTGTTCACTGCAGCCCGATCCGGCCCGCAGTGGTTCCATTCATCCATCAATTCAGCCCTTTCCGCCGCCGTCATTGCAGCGTATTGATATAGGCAACCACATCCTTGATGGCCTGGTCGCTGCGCAGTACACCCGACATCAGGTTCATCTGCTTACCGTATAAATCCGCCGGGTGCGCACCGCGGATACCCGTCTTGTAATGTTCCAACTGCCTCGCCAGGTACCAATCGTTGGTGCCGCTCAGGCGTGGCGCATTCATTGACCATATGCCCTGCCCCGCCAGGCCATGACAGGATTTGCAAGTAACAAATATACTCTGACCCTTTGTTGCATTACCGGTCACGGTCGCCGGCGCATGCGCCGGCGGCAAAGAGGCGATATAGGCCACCACGTTATCAATCGCGGCATCGTCTGCCAGCGTAGCCGCCATTGGCGCCATCTGAGCGCCAAAGCTGTCAGTGCTATCAGCGCCGCGCAGGCCGTGCTTGAAGTTCTTCAATTGCCGTTTGAGATACCAGCCCGATTGACCCGCCAACCGTGGCGCATTGAGCATTTGGTTGCCCTCAGCCTGCGCGCCGTGACAGGCGGTGCAGACGGCAAACTGGGCCTGACCCGCCGCCATGTTGGGCTGCGGGCGGTGCAAGACTTCGGCGAAAGTCGGCTTGCTCGCCAGCCAATCATCGAAGGCGGCCTGGTCTTCGACGACGACCGACCCCCGCATCGCGAAATGTCCAATGCCGCAGAGTTCTTCGCACATGATGTCGAAGCGACCGTTGCGAGTCACCTTCGCCCAGACGTACGGCGTCATCCCGGGAACCAGATCCATTTTCACGCGAAACTGGGGCACTGTGAAATCGTGTAACACGTCCTTGGAGCGCAGTACAAATTTATAGGTTTTACCTACCTGCAAGTGCAATTCACCGTCAGCGATCAGGATGTCATCCAGGCCCGCAGGATCCTCTGGCTTGAGGCCGAGCGGGTTGTCCACATTCATTTGACCGATGTCGACCTGTCCAAGCACGCCATCTGCACCGGGAAAACGAAAGCTCCAATGCCATTGTTGGCCTACTACTTCCACTACCTCTGCATCAGCCGGGGCTTTGACAATGCGATCCCAAACCCCCAGACCCGGGGCCAGAATGGCAATGACGCCGACGGTGGTAATGCCGGTCAGCCACCATTCCAGTTTGTGACTTTCGGGCTCGTAATGGGCCTTCAGCCCTTTACGATGCCGGTAGCGTATTACCACCCAGACCAGGAACGCATTGAGGATGATGAAGACGATGCCAGTGACCCAGAAGGTGATGTCCAGGGCCGTATCGAGCGAGGCCCAATCAGCGGCAATCGGCGTGTGCCACCATGGGCTCAAAAAGTGAAAAAGAAGGGTTATGACGGTCAGTACAAGAATTCCAATAGCAATTGCCATATCCTTTTTTTCCTTTGCTGTACTTAGAGCCTGTTAACGCCGGGCATCTGCATCGGGTTAACAACCACTCTGACTATTCGAAGGCGTTTTCTGGCCGATCTTGGCGGCGGCGTCGTTCCACCCGTCCGAAGGGATTTACGAAATGCCTGTCTGTGGCGACATGACGCGCTTCGGGGTGGCGCTCACTCATCATCTGTTTGATCTTGACCCCCATGCCTTTGCGGGCGTAAATCAGCACCAGGTATTTGCCGGCCTCGATGTCCTCATGGAAACGGCGCAATTTGCGGTTTTCGCTATCCATGCCGGTCAACCCACCAACCCAGGCACCGAACAATGTGGCCACCACGACCAGAAACAGAAACACAATCGGGGGGACGGTCGGCCCGAAAGGCTCGAATAACATCAGGCTACCTGCGGCAATCGCGCCGGCAATGAATCCGAAGTTGGCACCGATAAATCCATCACGCAAAAGGTCCGTAGTTTCCAGCCAGTTACTCGAGTGGATCTTCTCCTTTTTCAGACCTGCTTCGTCCTTTGAAACGACATGCAGGAGCCAATTGTCAATACCAACGTCACGCAGATCTTCAGAGATCTGATGTGTACTGACCAAAGAAGGCGCAAGATAGTACATGCATTTCATGGCTAAACCCCGGGTAAATTGTCAGATCATCAGGAAATGATTTCGATTCGTTATACCTTGTTTGCTGCTGAAATTGACCGCCGACAATTCCGGTCCATGCCAATGGAAATCCGGAACGCGACCGAGTTTCTCACATTTGTTCGGGGTTGGAAAGTGCGCGTTTTCTCCTCCGGGACTGTTTGGGCTGGAATCCTGCCCCTCAGGAATAGCGCTACAAAGGCGTCTCGCTTCCCTGCTCCCGCCGACGGCGGAAGGCGGCTGTGCTCGACTGCATAAAATTATGCGCACGACCCTTCTGGTCCAGCGAGCTTTGCTCGCTTACCCAACCAGGGTCGGCGGGTCGCCTGCGGCTCCACAGCACGTTTCTTTTACGGGGTTCGGCTCACCGATGGATTCAGCATAAATAGCCCAGGGACCGCAAATGAGCGCGGAGAACTCCAGGCAAACCGGGTGCAGGTGGGAAGAGGCGGAAAAACAGTTTTTGGCAAGGCGTGTGCTTTGCGGCACCGACGGCAGTCCGTCGGTTACCTTTGACTACATTGACCGATGCGTCAGCTTACTCCTTGGCATTCCGCTCTTTATAACTGCGTACCGCTTCGTTGAAGCGCTCCGCGACCCGCTCCTCCATATCAACTGAATAGTTGAATGAAGCTACCAGGGCCTGTTTGTTACCAGCCGTCAGTTCCGAGCCTTCTTCTGCCGCGTGCAGGCAGTCACGGTATGTCCCGAGCATGGCCTGAAAGTCGGCAACATTTTTCTTGGCAGCAACCATCTGGTCGTAGTTTGCTTCTGGCGGGATGGCGTCAGGCGCCGCCGGCAAAACGCATTTTTGTGCCTCATCCGGAAGTACGACGGTATAGTCCTCTTCATCAGAAGACTGAGCGTACGCTGTGTTCAGTAAGAACCCTGCAATGATTAAGACGAATACCTTTTTCACAATTAAACTCCTCTGGAACCAACGGGGATTATAGCCGAATCGTGGTACGATAAAAGCCCACGACTGCTGGGGGGCACAACAGCAGCTATGGACCCCAAAGCAGGACAGTGGTTCCCTCCATCGCGATCTCCTGTGGCCTGCCCCGCTGCGCCCGTTTTCTCTTGTCTGTTGACATTCAAAGCCCGAACATTAAACCTAACGCGTTCCACCCACCCGGGAGTGAGTTGTGCAAGGTTCCGTCTCTGCAAACCGAATTGTGCATATTTTTTCAATAATCCTGCTGCTGTGGTCTGCTGAAATCCATGCCGGACTGGACCCGGACTTATTGACCGGACTGTCGGCCAGAGCACTGGGACCAGCGGCTGTCAGTGGCCGCATTACGGCCATTGACGCGCTGAATTCCAATCCCAATCACATGATCATCGGAGCCGCCAGTGGCGGCGTGTGGATTTCCGAAAATGGCGGATTGACCTGGACCGCGGTATTCGATGACGAGCCGGTGGCGTCTATCGGCGCCGTGGCAATCAACCAAAGCAATCCGGATGTCATTTGGGTGGGTACCGGAGAAGGAAATACCCGCAATTCCACCTCCATTGGTGGCGGTTTGTACAAATCCATAGATGGTGGCCGCAGTTGGAAACTGGTCGGCCTGGAACACTCGGAACGCATCAACCGCATCGCGCTGCACCCGGACAACCCGGATATCGTCTACGTCGCAGCACTGGGCACCTTGTGGGGTGAGAATAGCGAGCGAGGCATTTTCAAGACCACGGACGGTGGCGCAAGTTGGCAAAAGATTTTGTATGTGGATGAAAAAACGGGTGGCACCGACGTCAAGATTGATCCTTTCAATGCGAACAAGATTTACGCCAGCTTGTGGCAACACCGCCGCTGGCCGTATTACTTCAAGTCCGGCGGCCCCGGCTCCGGCCTGTATGTTTCCTGGGATGGTGGTGCAAACTGGAGCCGCAAAACCGAAGATGATGGCCTGCCTGCGGGGGAGTTGGGGCGAATTACCGTTGCGCCTTCGGCGGCCGAAGCCGGGGCGGGTATATGCGCTGGTAGAGGCTGCAAAAAGCGCCATGGTTCGCTCTGACGACGGCGGCGAACACTGGGCGCGGGTGAATGAACAATTTGACATAGCCGTGCGGCCATTCTATTACGCCGAAGTGGCTGCGGATCCGGAAAATGCCGATCGGGTCTACAACATAGAATCACAATTGCGGGTGTCGATCGATGGAGGAAAGACTTTTGAAATCAACCCGGTTATTGCCTGCTGTGCACCCTTCGAATACCATCCATATTGACAACCATGCCTTTTGGATCAACCCGCAATAACCCGCGGCAACTGATCATCGGTAACGACGGCGGCATCGCCATTTCCAGTGATCGCGGCGAAACCTGGCGCTTTGTGCGCAATTTGCCGCTGTCGCAGTTCTATCACATTGCAGTGGACAACGATGATCCTTATCACGTTTATGGAGGGCTGCAGGACAATGGTTCCTGGCGCGGCCCGGCAGAAGTGTGGGAAAACGGGGGAATCCGCAACCTGCACTGGCAGGAGGTGGGATTCGGCGACGGATTCGATACCCTGCCCGATCCGGAAAACTCCCGCCGCGGCTATGTGATGTCGCAAGGAGGTTACCTGCTGCCGCTGGAACCTGGATACCGGGGAACAACGCGCTGATCCGGCCCGATCCACAGCCCCCGGGGACTGATTTGCGCTTCAATTGGAATGCAGGCCTGGCCCAGGACCCTTTCGATGCGGCCACCATCTACTACGGCAGCCAGTTCGTGCACAAGTCCGCGGACCGGGGCAATTCGTGGACTGTAATCAGTCCGGATCTGACCTCCAATGATCCGGCCATGCAGACCTTTCGCAAAAGTGGCGGGCTGACACCCGATGTCACCGCGGCGGAAAATTACACCACCATCGTCGCGATTGCACCCAGCCCGACCGAACAAGGCACCATCTGGGTCGGCAGCGATGACGGCCGGGTGCATATCACCCGTGACGGCGGCAAGAACTGGAGCCGTATCGATACGCGGGCAAAAGGCGTTGCGGCTGGGGCCTGGGTGCCCATGATCACGCCGTCACCGCATGATCCCGGAACCGCGTTTGTCGTTTTCGACGACCATCGTCGTTCCGACATGGAGCCTCATGTCTATCGAGTGGAAAACTATGGCAGTAAGTGGCAAAGCCTTGTAACAACAGATATTCAGCGGTTATGCCCTGTCGGTGCTGCAAGATCCCGTCGATCCCGACCTGCTTTTCATTGGCACCGAGTTCGGACTGTTTTTCTCAGTCGATGCCGGTGCCAGCTGGACCCGTTTCACTGCGGGTTTGCCTACGGTTTCCGTCATGGACATGGCCATTCAGCGCCGCGAAAATGACCTGGTTCTGGGCACGCACGGGCGCTCGGTCTATGTGATCGACGACTACAGCGCACTGCGCGGCCTCAGCGCTGGCGACTTCAAGCAGCGCCTCAAAATACTTTCGGTTACACCCGGGCAGCAGTACGTGGCAGCAAGAAACCCCATCTACCCGCTTCACCGGCTCAGGTGAGTTCCGGGCTGAGAACGAGCCTTACGGTGTATTGCTTACGTTCATGGCCAGCGGTCAGGATCTTCCACACCCGGATGAAGATCAGGACAAGGCGCGCAAGGCCCGGCAGCGTGCCAACGCCACAGAGGCCGAACGTGAAGCCAGGGAAAAGCGCACAGCGGATGAGGATACCGGTGACAAGGGCCCGAAAGTCACCGTGGTCGTAAGCGATACCAATGGAGCTACGGTGCGCCGATTCACCCGGCCGGTACAGCAGGGAATCAATCGCCTGGCCTGGGACTTGCATCATGATGGCGTGCGCCCGTTGCCGGGACCCAAGCCGCCGGAACCGGACGCCGATCTGCCGCCCGGCGTCGAGGTTCCACCCGGTGAATACCGCTTGAGCCTGAGTCTTGCAAAGGAAAATGAACAGCCGGTGGAGCAATCCATTACCGTGACGGTAAAGGCCGACCCAAGGTCCGGTATCAGCGCAGAACAGCGTGAATCCAATTACCACAGCATGCTGGCGTTACAGGACATGCAGGAAGCAGCGGTCAGCGCAGTTGAGCGCATTGTGCATACCCGCAGCGACCTGGATACCATCGATCGGCTGATCGCGCAGCGGCCGGATGCAGCGGCTGACGATTCACTGAAAAGCCTGAAGGAGCGTTCTGCCAGCTTGCGTACCGGCCTTGATGCACTGGAAGCAGAATTTCGCGTGCCACCCGAAACCGTTGGTGAAATCTATAACGAAGACAAGGTGATCAATCAGATTGAACTGGCTACATCCTATGCGGGCAGCTCTCTGGATGCCGAAACTGCGGCGGCTGCCGTTTACGTGGACTTGGCACGTGGCCACCTTGAAGCTGCCGTGGCCGATATGAATGCCTTTTTTGATACTGAAGTTGGCCCCTTCCGCCCGCAGGTCGAGGCCGCCGGCATCGGCCTGTTATCCGGGCCAGCGGCCCCGGGAAACTGAACGGAGCTCATATCAGCCGTGGGTGTCATCGAAGATGTCGCGCAGACCATCCTGAATGGTTTCGACCGCCATTACGCACGGTTCCGGCAGTTCAGTTCTCGTGCCCGCGATCATTTTGAGCAGTCTGACTGGAAAAGCGGGCGCGAAGACCAGGCCGAGCGCATCAGGGGATATGACCGGCGCGTCAGCGAGACGGTCACACAGCTCATCGCTCGATTTCCTGCTGCGCGCAGCAACGACAGCTTGTGGCCTACGATCAAGAGGCAATACATCACGCTGCTGCTGGATCACCGGCAGCCTGAATGCGCAGAAACCTTTTACAACTCGGTTGCCTGTCACGTTTTGCATCGGCGCTATTACCGCAACGACTACATTTTCTGGCGCCCGACCATCAATACCGAACACCTCGAAGGCAGTGGCAAGACCTACCGTGCCTATTACCCCGAAGCAGATGGTTTGCGCCGCAGTCTGATGGAAATGCTCAGCGACCTTGGTCTGGCCAATCCATTCGAGAATCTGCGTCGGGATATCCGCGACCTGGAACAGGTTTTGCACAGACAACGCGGTCGGGACTGGAAAGCCCAGCCCAATCACCAGTTGCAGGTGCTGGGCTCATTGTTCTACCGCAACAAAGCAGCTTATATCGTTGGCCGCCATGTGAACGGCCATGAAGTGCTGCCGCTGATCATCCCGCTGCTGCAAAACGATGCAGGACAGATTTATGTCGACTGCCTGCTGATGAAAGATGCTGACGTCTCGGTGCTGTTCAGCTTTTCCAGAGCTTATTTCATGGTGGAGATGGAAATTCCCTCAGCCTACGTCTCTTTCCTGTTATCCATCATGCCGACCAAATCACGCGTCGACCTCTACGCCATGCTGGGTTTGCAAAAACACGCCAAGACGTTGTTTTACCGGGAGTTACATCATCACCTGTCCCATTCACGCGACAATTTTGTGATTGCGCCAGGCATCAAGGGCACGGTGATGCTCGTGTTTACGCTGCCCTCGTTCCCCTTCGTGTTCAAACTCATCCGCGATCACTTTGACCCGCCCAAGAAAATGACCCGTGGCCAGGTGCAGGAAAAGTATTTGCTGGTCAAGTTTCACGACCGGGTTGGGCGTATGGCGGACACGCTGGAGTATTCCAATGTCGCGCTGCCCCTGGAGCGCATCGATCCGGGACTGATGGCAGAATTGCACGCGCTGGCGCATTCCTCCATCGAACTGGATGGCGACAGTCTGGTCATCAAGCACGTCTATATCGAACGGCGCATGACCCCTTTGAACGATTACCTGGCGGAAGCCAGTCCAAAACGGCAGCAGCAGGCAATCACCGATTATGGCCAGGCCATCCGCGACCTGGCCGGCGCCGATATTTTTCCCGGCGACATGATGCATAAGAATTTTGGCGTCACCCGGTATCGGCGCGTGGTGTTCTACGATTACGATGAAATTTGCTACATGAGGGAATGCAATTTCCGCAATATTCCGCCAGCCCGGGATATTGTCGACGAGATGTCCACGGAACCTTGGTACTCGGTTCAGGAAAATGACGTGTTTCCGGAAACTTTCGATTCGTTTTTTTTCCCCGAACCCAAGTCGCGCAAGCTGTTTTTCCGCAACCACCGCGACCTGGCAACGGTCGATTTCTGGAAAAACACCCAACAAACCATAATCGACGGTGGACAGCAGGACGTGTTCCCCTATCCGGCCAAGCGGCGATTCTGTAACTCGCGTGGTAACGGGTAAGCTGCAATTGGTGGCATTAAGGAACCGGACGTGTCATGTTACCCACCGCCGCGCCATCGGGAGCGCCATCCAAACATCGCCGAAAGAGAGCCACGCATGCGGACATTCTCAGCCTTATTTCTGCTTGTTATTCTGCCCATGACCACGCCGAGCTGGGCTGAAGAGCTAAGCATTGAACGAATGGTCGCCAGTCCGGCGCTTTCCGGACCGGTCGCGAATGGCGTCAAGATTTCACCGGATGGCCGGCGTGTCAGCTTCCTGCAGGGAAAACCCGAAAATCAGGAGCAGCAGGATCTTTGGGAATACAACATTGCGGACGGCGAAAAGCGGCTGTTGGTGGACAGCGAACAGCTCCTGGGCAGTGATGAAGAACTGGATGAGGTGGAACTGGCCCGGCGCGAACGAGCCCGCATTTTTGCTTCCGGCATTATTGAATATAGCTGGTCACCAGATGGCACCGCCCTGTTGTTTCCGCTGGGCGGAGATCTCTACTACCTGGAATTGGGTTCGGACCCGCGTCGCCTGACTGAGACCCAGGCAACTGAAACCGATGCAAAAATCTCTCCGTTGGGTCACTACGTTTCCTATATTCGCGAACAGAATCTGTATGTCATGGATTTGAAAACCGGCGTGGAACGGGCAATTACGACCGACGGTGCCGGAGCAATTTCCTATGGCATGGCGGAATTTGTCGCGCAGGAGGAAATGGACCGCAACACTGGCTATTGGTGGGCCCAGGATGAAACCCGCATCGCCTACACCCGCATCGACGAATCTGCGGTGAAATTGGTCAACCGTTACGAAATCGGCGCGGATGGCGTAACGACAGTGCCACAACGGTATCCCTTCGCGGGAACCGCCAACGTCAGCGTTGCGCTGTTTGTAAAAGACCTGGCTTCGGGTGAAGTGCACGCGGTGGACCTGGGTGACAACCCGGATATTTACCTGGCGCGCGTGAGTTACTCGCCCGATGGCACGCTGGCGCTACAAAAACAACCCCGCGATCAAAAGTCCTTGGAACTGGTTTTTGTCGATCCTGACACTTTTGCACAAGCCGTGGTGCTGAAGGAACAGCAAGCCCGCTGGGTCAACCTGCACAATGATCTCACCTTTCTCGATGGCGGCGCCCGGTTCCTCTGGACCTCTGAGCGCTCTGGATTCAACCACATCTACCTGTACCAAAAGGATGGCAGGCTGATTCGCCAGTTGACCGATGGCGATTGGGTGGTGGCGCAGGATGGGCGTACCCCCGGTGGTGTGCGGGCCGTTGATGAGGTGGGTGGAATGGTCTGGTTCGCCGGTTGGCGCGATACACCAACCGAAAAGCATCTTTATCGCGTACCCCTTGAAGGCGGCGAGATCGTGCAGATGACCGAATCAGGCGGGTGGCACGATGCTATGGTCGCGCCAGACGGCGGCTTTTTTGTAGATATTGGCCAAGGACCCATGCGCCCGCCGTACACAGCGATTCGCTCTGCCTCGGGTCGGTTGCTGAGCTATGTCACCGAGAACGCGCTGGATGAGCAACATCCCTATCATCCCTACCTGGACGGCCATCGTTCCTATGAATTTGGCACGCTCGATGCCGACGATGGCACCGCACTCCATTACCAGATAGCGCTTCCGGCAAACTTCGACCCCGGCAAAAAATACCCAGCCATTGTTTATCTTTACGGTGGCCCGGGTGTCGGTCAATTGGTACGTAAAGTCTGGCCGGTCGATGGGCGTACCGGAGGTCTGAATCAGATATTGGCGCGCAGTGGCTATGTCGTCTTCACCATCGATAATCGCGGCTCGCCCAACCGGGGCAAGGCGTTTGAAGATGTGCTTTACCGCAACATGGGGGATATTGAAGTCCGCGATCAGCTGCAGGGTCTGCAGTGGCTCAAGTCACAATCCTTCGTCGATGCCGAAAATGTAGGCATCTATGGCTGGTCCTATGGCGGCTATTTGACCCTGATGACACTGCTCAAGGCTCCGGGTGCTTTCAAGGCAGGGATCGCCGGCGCACCGGTGACCAACTGGCGGCTGTATGATACACATTACACCGAGCGCTATATGGGTGATCCCAACGATGGCGACGGAAAGTATGAGACTTCCAGCCCTTTGACCTATGCGAAGCAGCTTTCCGACCATTTGCTGATCGTTCACGGCATGGCCGACGACAATGTCTTTTTCGACAACACCGTACAAATGATCGAAGCGCTGCAGCATACCTCCAGGCCATTTGAGATGATGACTTATCCGGGCAAGCGCCACCGCATCGTCGGCGAAGCTGAGAATATCCATCTGTGGAATATGTATCTGGAGTTCTTTGCGCGGTACTTGAAGTAAAGGAACCGTTCGTCAAAGGCGAACTCTGAATAGATTAACGTCAAAGAGTTGACTGGAATTGACTAATAGCGAGGAGAAATCGAAATGAATGACCGGAAATATTTGACAAGACTGCTACTGATCGTTGCCGGTTTGCTATTTGCCGTGCAGGGCTTTCCACAGGATCAGGGCATGTCCAGCCACAGAACTCCTTCACCACCGGGGGCGACCGTGGGCTTTGCCAATCTGGCCGACGGCGATGTCGTTCCACCGGTTTTTACCGTCAAGTTCAGCGTTAACGGCATGACTGTCGCGCCGGCCGGTTCGCAGGTCGAAAATACCGGTCACCATCATCTTTTGATCGACGTGGCGGAATTGCCCGACATGAATCAGCCGCTTCCTGCTACCGACCACATCCGCCACTTTGGAAAAGGGCAGACCGAAGCGGAACTCACGCTACCAGAAGGCCAGCACACATTGCAGTTGTTGTTTGCGGATTATGCTCACATTCCGCACAGCCCGCCGGTAATGTCCAAGAGAATCACCATAACGGTCAAAGCGGGTGCTACTCCCTGATGGAATTTGACTGCAGGACCGCGCTTTTGCGGTTCAGGGTGTAGCCAACGATTGTTCCTGCCGCGAAGGGGAGCGCCGCTTCTTTTGCCAATAGACGACCAGGCGAAATCCGAGCAAAAACAAGAGAATGCTCGCATAGATCAGCGGTTCCAGCACATCCTGCTTGACCTGCCAATAAAAATGCCAGGTGCCAAGGATGGCAATAACGTAAACCAGGCGGTGAAGCTGTAACCAACGGCGGCCCAGCCGCCGCATCATCTTGTTGGTGGATGTGATCGCCAAGGGAATGAGCAGCGTCAGCCCGGTAATGCCCAACGTGATGTATGGCCGTTTGAGAATATCCTCGACAATGGCATGAATGTCGAAGCCTTGGTCAAGGCCGGCATAAATCGAGAAGTGCAGGCACAGATAGAAAAAGGCAAACAGGCCAAACATGCGCCGCAAGCGGATCAGCCAATTCCAGCCGCTAATCCGCCGCAGCGGTGTGACAGTCAACGTAATGAACAGGAAGTTCAGTCCCCACAACCCACAGCGGTGCAGTAATTCCTCGATCGGATTGGCTCCCAGGCTCAAACCCGCCACGCCAAAAGTCTCCAGGGCCAGCTTGCCCAGCGGTAGCAGGCAAGCAATGAAAATGGGCACTTTGAGCAAGCGGACCGAACGTGGGTTCATGGACACTCTGGTTGGGATAGCCAACTGGCAGTTCAGAAGTTCTTTCGCAGATCCAAACCGCTGTACAGGCCGGCCACTTCTTCGGCATAGCCATTGAACATCAACGTCGGTTGTTTGGCGGCAAACAGGCCCCCACCAATACGCCGTTCACGCGCCTGACTCCAGCGCGGGTGATCCACGGTGGGATTGACGTTGGCATAAAAGCCGTATTCATTGGGTGCCGCCATCTCCCAACTGGTATGCGGCTGACGCTTGACGAACTCGATTTCTACGATTGACTTGATCCCCTTGAAACCATATTTCCAGGGAATGACCAGGCGCAACGGCGCGCCGTTCTGATTGGGCAGGGACTTGCCATAGATGCCAACCACCATCAGCGTCAGAGGGTGCGTTGCCTCGGCGATGGTCAGACCTTCCCGATAAGGCCAGTCGAGCACGGCACGGCTCTGACCCGGCATGCGTTTTGGGTCATACAGCGTCTTGAAACGGACAAAGCGGGCATCAGAATTTGGCTCGAACCGCTTCAGCAGATCGCCCAGTGGAAACCCGACCCACGGAATGACCATGGACCAGGCTTCGACACAGCGATGCCGGTAAATCCGGTCTTCCAGGGTATGTGGCCGGAGGATGTCCTCATAAGCGTACGTGCCGGGCTTGCCACACTCGCCTGACACCTTGACCGACCAGGGCTGCGGCTGGAAATCCTGCGCGTTCTGGTAAGGGTCGTCCTTGTCGGTGCCAAATTCATAAAAGTTATTGTAAGTCGTGATGTCTTCCCATGAATTGGGTGTTTCGTCGGTACTGTAAGGTCCCTTCACGGTTTTCAGGTCACGCACCGCTCCATACGAGACGCCTGGGGCGCCAACGGCAACTGCTGCTCCGGCGATAGCCAACCCGGAATTCAGCAGAAAATGACGCCGGTTCAGGTAGTTGGCCTCAGTGGTAATCTCCGAGGGTTTAATTTTGTTCATGGTCTTCATGGTTCCTTTGTAGCGGGTCGGTTTCGACGAGAAGCCGTCTACACAGACCCGTGCGACACGGAAGACATTACAAACGATTGTGTTTGGAAGCAATCCTGGCGCCGGATCGACCGCGCCAGGCATTGTTCCTCTGGGCTAATTTGCGACTTCTGCAGGCACACCCGCGCGCATCAGGCGATCTGCATAGGGTTTGAAACTGATATCCCGGCCAAGGAAGTCGGTCACGAGTTCAGCGGCTGGTTTTGCGCCGCCCTCTCCCAGTATTTTGTCTCGATATGCACCGGCTGTTTCGACATTGCGCAAGCCTTCCTGCTGAAACCGCGTAAACATGTCGGTGGCGATCGCCAGCGACCATTGGTAAGTATAGTAAATTGCGGAATAGTTGTTCAGATGTCCGAACCTAGCATAGAAATTGCCCTCTTCCAGTGGCTCGAAGCGCGTGTACTGGCGCGTGATGTCATCTGTGAAAGCCTTGATGTCGAGACCCTTGGGGTCGCGGTCATACAAACCCATGGAAATGGCTGCATAGGACAGTTGAGCGCGCGTGGTCATGCCGAGTCCGAAATCGCGGGCTGCGGTCATCCGCTGCAGCAATTCCCGCGGAATGGGTTCTCCATCTGCATTCCTGGCAAACTGGGAAATCGTATCGTAGTCCCACACCCATTCCTGCAGCATCTGTGACGGCGCCTCGACGAAATCCCATTCCGTGCTGACGCCGGATACATTGTCCCAATGATGACCGCCGGCGAACAGGTGATGAATCAGGTGGCCGAATTCGTGCAGGAAGACCACAACATCGCTGTGTTCCATCAGATCATCGCCGCGCGGGAAGTTACATACCAGGGCAGCTACCGGTAACTGCTCACCGGTGATACCGTTTATTATCGGAAACATGGCGGCATGCTGGTACTTGCCGTCACGTGTGTGCATGTCCAGGTAGAAGCGGCCGATCAATTGTTCGCCGTCCCACAACTCAAAGGGCTCGACGTCTTCATGCCAGGCAGCGGTATTCCAGGGCTTGATTTGCACATTGAACAAATCCTGTACCAGCCGCAAAATGCCCTGGCGCGTACTGTTGTACTGGAAATACTGTCGTACTTGTTTGGAATCGACATTGAACTGCTCGTTCGTTATCTTTTCTTTGAGGTAGCTGTTCTGCCAGGGCTCGACCCGCTCCGCATCCGGATGATCCTGTTTCAGACGGGCAAGCAGCATCGCGTATTCCCGGTCCTGCGGCTCAGAAGTGTAGTTGGCCATTTCCTGCAGAAAACCTTGTACCCGTTGCGGTGATCCCGCCATCTTGTCGGCAGTAATGAGCGCTGCATAATTGGCGAAGCCCAGCAGCTGGGCAAGTTCATAGCGCAGTTCAAGCAAGTGGTGCAATACAGGCAAATTCTCCGGATAAGCGCGGTTGTTGTTCAGGACGTATAGCTGGCGCCGCAAATCGTCGCTTTCGGCGTAGGTCAGGAAAGGAAAAAGATCGGGATACTGGGTCGATATGCGAATCTTGCCATCTTCACCCGCTGGGTGCGCGTCGATGAAATCCTGCGGCAGCCCGGCCAGTTGATCGGGCGAGTCCAGCTCGAGGTACAACACCGATTCACGGATGTTCTTGTCGAATTCCTGGCCAACAGCGGTGATTTCTTCGTTCAGCGCTTTGATGCGGGCGCGGGTCGGCGTGTCCTTGTCCACGCCCGACAGGCTGTATGCGAGTAGCAGCTTTTCGACGAATCGTTGCGTATCAGGCTTTGCCGCCTTTACATCGACACGGCTGATACGGTCAAAAACCGGACGGGACAGGGACATGTCGGCCGCGACGCTGCTCAGCGACTGTCCGCAAGCATCAGCGGCTTGCCTTGCGTTTGCATCGGGATGGACCGCAGCCAATAACTGTGCCGTATTGAACATGCTCTCGTAATTCGCCAGCCAGGCATTCACTGGCTCCAGGTAGCTATCGACCCCGGGATCGCCGGCGAATTGCTCCAGACTCGCAAGTGATGCATTCAGGGCCGTGACCTCGTTGGCGCATGCGCTGGCAATCTCTTCCGCAGTTTGCAGCGCGGTCAGTTCCGGAACCCGGTATTCAGCCGGAAGTGAGGAGACTGGGGGAGTCGCGGCCATCCCGGCCGGACTGCTACCAATTTCAGTGCCAGTATCTGCCGGTTTTTCGCACCCGGCCGCCAACAGTGTCAGTAGCAAGGGTATAACGGTCCATATTCTGTTCATGTCTCGTGCCTCTCTCGTGAAAGAAATCCCTGCTGCGCGAGCCGGGAAACGCACCTTTCTGAAGGTGCCATTTGATGCGTGTCAGGGAACTAACCTATCAAATTGGGCTTGCCATCACCCCTGCCATTGGACATGTCTGTTTTTCATTTTTACTGTATATTAATATAGTATGCAGTCACGCCAACCTCTCTCAGTCGAGTATGCCGAACTGGTCTGCGCCAGCAACTTCACGTTCCTGAGCGGAGCCTCGCACCCGCAGGAACTGGTAGCGCGCGCGGCGGAACTCGGTTACCGGGCCATCGCGATTACCGATGAATGCTCGCTGGCCGGGGTGGTGCGGGCACTGGAAGAACAGCAACGCTGCGCGCAACGCGGGCAGCCCATTCGTTTGATCCCGGGCAGCAGTTTCCGGCTGGAAAACGGCTCGCGGCTGGTGCTGTTGCCACAGGACCATACCGGCTACACCCAGCTATGCACGCTGATCACACGCGGCCGGCGCAACGCCGCCAAGGGCGCCTATGCCCTGCCCGATACTGCTTTTGAACACGGCCTGGATCGCTGCCTGGCGGTATGGCTGCCGGCTGCAGCAGATGACCTGCTGACCGCGCACTGGCTGGCGGCCTATTTCCCGAACAGGTGCTGGCTGGGCGCCAGTTTGCTCCTGGGGCCGGATGACCGGCAGCGGCTTACCCTGATGCTGGCTACCGCCCATGCCGCAGGCTTGCGTGTCACCGCCTGCGGCGATGTGCAGATGCATGAACGCGCCCGGCGCATGCTGCACGACGTACTGGCTGCGATCCGCCATGGTTGTGCAGTGGCGGATTTGGGCTACCGCGCCCTGCCCTGCGGTGAGCGGCACCTGCGCCCGCGTGAACGCCTGGCGGAACTGTTCCCACGGGAGTTGCTGGAGGAATCGGCAAAAATCGCCAGACGCTGCCGCTTCCGTCTGGAGCATCTGCACTACCAGTATCCGCGCGAAGTCGTACCACAGGGTCTAAGCGCCATGGCGCATCTGCGCGACCTGACTGAAGCCGGCATCCACGAACGCTGGCCGGCCGGTATTGGCGCTGCACTGCGGGCACAGATCGAAAAGGAACTGGTACTGATCGGCGAACTGCGCTACGCGCCCTATTTCCTGACCGTCCATGACATCGTGTGCTTCGCCAGGAGTCGCGGCATCCTCTGCCAGGGCCGTGGTTCCGCCGCCAATTCAGCGGTCTGTTATTGCCTTGGCATCACTGAAGTGGACCCGGCGCGGATGAACATGCTGTTCGAGCGCTTTATCTCGCGCGAGCGCGACGAGCCACCGGACATCGATGTCGATTTCGAGCACGAACGCCGCGAGGAAGTCATTCAATACATCTACCGCAAGTATGGCCGTGATCGCGCCGCATTGGCGGCAACCGTGATCACCTACCGGCCGCGCAGCGCGATTCGCGATGTGGCCAAGGCGCTGGGATTCTCCCTTGGCCAGGCCGACCTGCTGGCACGCAATACCGCCTGGTGGGAAAATCCTGAAGGCTTCAGTCAGCGTATCGCCCAGCAGGGCATCTCCCTGGACAATCTCAAGGTGCGGCAGTTGATCCACCTGGTGCAGGCCATTGTGGGTTTTCCACGCCATCTGTCACAACACGTCGGCGGTTTCGTCATCTCGGAAACCCCGTTGGCCAGCCTGGTGCCGGTGGAGAATGCCGCCATGGCTGAACGCACCGTGATCCAGTGGGACAAGGAGGACCTGGAAACGCTCGGCATGTTGAAAGTGGATTGCCTGGCACTGGGCATGCTGACGGTGATTCACCGCTGCCTGGACCTGATCGGTCTGTCGCTGAACGACATCCCCGCCGAAGACCCTGCAACCTACGCGATGATCCAGCAGGCCGACACGGTGGGCGTATTCCAGATCGAGTCGCGCGCGCAGATGGCCATGCTGCCGCGCCTCAGGCCAGCCTGTTTCTATGACCTGGTGATCGAGGTCGCCATCGTCCGCCCGGGCCCGATCCAGGGCAATATGGTGCACCCCTACCTGCAACGCCGCCGCGGCACGGAACAGGTCATCTACCCCTCCGAAGATCTCAAAGTTGTGCTGCAACGCACGCTGGGTGTGCCCATCTTCCAGGAACAGGTGATGCAGATTGCGATGGTAGCTGCGGGCTTCAGTGGCTCGGAAGCCGATGTGCTGCGCCGCTCGATGGCGGCCTGGGCACGGCGCGGCGGCATGGAACACATGCACCGGCGGCTGGTCAGCGGCATGCTGGAACGCGGCTATGACGAAGCCTTTGCCGAGCAAATCTTCCAGCAGATCCGGGGCTTCGGAGAATACGGTTTTCCCGAATCCCATGCCGCCAGTTTCGCACTGCTGGTCTACGTTTCTGCCTGGATGAAACGCCATCACCCGGCAGCTTTTACCTGTGCTTTGCTGAATGCCCAGCCGATGGGGTTTTATCAGCCTGCGCAACTGGTGCAGGATGCCAGGCGGCACAGCGTGAACGTATTGCCGGTGGACGTACGTTACAGCGCATGGGATTGCACGCTGGAACCGGGCTACCGATCCGCCGGCGCTGCGCCTGGGCCTGCGGTTGATCAAGGGCATGCGCAAAGATGCGGCGCAGCGGCTGATGCAGGCACGAAAAGAAAAACCGTTCTGCGATGTACAGGACCTGGCAAATCGGGCGGCGATGGATCGCCACGACCTCGCTGTCCTGGCTGAAGCTGCAGCGCTGCGTGGTCTTGCCGGCCACCGTCACCGGGCGCGCTGGGAAATTGCAGCGGTCGAAAAACCGCTTTGGGGTCAGAGTAAAGTGCCAGATCAACCTGATCTGGCACTTTACTCTGACCCCAATTCTCCGGTCAGCATCCGCCCACCCTCTGCTGCGGACGACACCAGAACCGATTACGCCAGTACCGGCCTGACCCTGGGCCGCCACCCGATTGCGCTGCTACGTCCCATGCTGCGCCACCGGCGGGCGAGAACGGCAACTGAACTCAACGGCTTGCCGCACGGCAGCCGGGTGCGCGCTTGCGGCCTGGTAACCATGCGCCAACGGCCCATGACTGCCAGTGGCACCATTTTTCTGACCCTGGAAGATGAAACCGGCTATGTCAACGCAATCATCTGGCCCCGTTTATGGGACAAACAACGCGCCGAAATCCTCGGCGCTACCATACTGGCCATCGATGGCGTGATGGAAACCGACGGGGAGGTACACCACCTGATCGCAAGCCGGGTGCATGACTTCAGCTATTTGGCCGAAGGCTTAAGCACTCGTTCAAGAGATTTCTGTTGAGGAATGGAAAACACACCGTCCTATAATGATTGCAATCAATGGAGATCCCCCACATGAAACCCAAGCTTATTGCCCTGCCCATACTGCTTTGCCTTAGCTGCCATGCAACCGCATTCGCCAACGATCAGGCCAGCTCTGCAGCGACATTGCTGCAGGCCGACCGGGACTTTGCCCTGCTGTCGGAACAATCAGATCCCAAGCGGGCATTTACTGCCTATCTGGCGCCCAACGTCATCATGCTGCCACGTGCCGGTAAGCCGGTAGAAGGATTCGACAATGCCATCGCCAGTTTTGGTGACACTCCTGGTTACATGCTGCATTGGCAGCCCCAATTGGCTGAAGTGGCCGCTTCCGGCGAAATTGGCTGGACCTGGGGCATTTACCAGGTGATCGTGGATGGCGAACAGGTGTCGAGCGGTAAATACGTCAACATCTGGACGCTGCAAGCGGATGGGAGATGGAAAGTGCGCATGGACATGGGCAATCAGGAACCCGCACAGGAAACTTCAGACGAAAACCTGTAACACCCTCGTGTTGCACCAGTCTTCTACTGCAACGGTCCAGGGGCACGTCCTGGCGCTTCAGGAAGCATCCTGTGCGGGCCTGATAAAGCGAAACAGGCGGCGCATTGGCCAGGACAAAAAGCGCCCCGATGCGCGCAGGCCCGGCCGCATCCATAGCGACGCTTTCGCTGGCCAGGAGCGCATCGCGTCCAGACCGGTATAAATCGTCGGCAGAAATACCAGGCTGACCACGGTGGAAAACAACAGTCCACCGACGATGGCCCGGGCCATTGGAAAATACGGCGGTCCGTTGCCACCTATCTGTGTCGTGCCAACACACAACGGAGCCAGTCCCAGCACCGTGGTACCCACCGTCATCAGGATTGGCCGCAAGCGGTCACGGCCGGCCTGAACCAGCGCGTCATCGCGCTCCAGGCCGTTCAAGCGCAACTGGTTGACATGGTCGATGAGCACAATGCCGTTATTCACCACCACCCCGATCAGGATCAATATCCCGATCATGCTCATCAGCGTGAAGGTCGTGCCGGTCAACAGGAAGAACCAATAGACCCCGACCACGGAAAACAGGATGGTACAAATCATGCTCACCGGGTAGATCAGGGACTCGAATTGGGCGGCCAGCACAATATAAATGATCGCAACCGCCAGGATGATGTTGAATATCATCTTCTCCACGGCTTCCTGGTCTTCATCGAATCCGCTGCCAAAATGCCATTCGTAGCCGGGCGGAAGTTTCAACAAATCCATGTGTTCCTTGATCAACTCCTTGGCCCGGTCTGCGGTAATGCCATCCAGTTGCGCGGTTACCCGGATGCCGGTTTCCCTGTCAATGTGCTGAATGCGCGTCGGCCCGGATTGTTGGGCGACCTCAACCATGGCCATCAAGGGGACCTGGACGCCTGCTGCATTGCGCAACTTCAGGTCACGCAGATCTTCAATGTTGCGGCGGTCGGCTTCGCGGAACTGCAGGCGCACCGGGACCTCACCCTCTTCGCCCTTGAATTCACGCAAGTCCACGCCACGCAGTGCAATGGCCACGGCTTGCGCCACATCCTGGGTCGAGAATCCCAACAGATTGGCCCGGTCGCGGTCCACCCTGACCTGCAACTCCTCGTCACCGACACCGGCGGCCGATACCACTCCGGTAAGACCAGCGACATTGGAAAGTACCCGCACCGCATCCTGCGACAGACTTTCCAGAATCTCACTGGATGAGCCGGTCAGTGTGATGCCCAATTTCTCATTGCCGCCCTCACGCTCAAAATCAAAGTCCGGTTTGCCGATGGCCAGCTTGGGCATGCCTTCGATGATTTCCTTGGCGATCTCCTCCGAAGAGCGGGTTGCCTCATCGTCGTCGGTGAGCAGGACTGACGCCTGGGCCTGACCCTTCTCGTCGTAGTAGGTATATACGGCACGGATTTCAAAGCGTTTCTGATTCTCGTACAGGTAGTTTTCTACCTGGTCGACCGCTTCCTTTACCTTGGCCAGGGGATAGTTGCCGTCCAGGTGGTAATTCATGAACAGGTTGCGTGTCTGGTCTTGCGGAAACATATCGGTTTCGACCACGCTCATCGGCACCGCAACCGAAGCCAGCGCCAGCACCACCGCCAGCGCAGCCCACCAGCGATGGCGCATGTTCCAACGCAATAGCCTGGCGTATCGGACCTTCAAACGTTCGATAATGCTGTCCGGCTTCGGCTCTGCCACCGGCAGGCGCGAAGCCAGCAAGGGAATGATGGTTTGCGCAATGACCAGGGAAATCGACAGTGACACCACAATCGCCACGGCAACGTGTGTGAGGAAAATTGATATCTGATCCTTCTCGCCGAAAATAATGGGCAAAAAGACTGCCGCGCTGGTCAGCGTGCCTGCCGCGACCGCCAGGCCAACACTGCTGACCCCGCGCAATACGGCGCCCTGGGGATCGTCTGGCGTGCGGTTGCGTTCCGTTTGGATGCTTTCACTGACCACTACGGAATTGTCGACCAGCATGCCGACCGCCAGCATCAAACCCATCATGGACAGGATGTTCAGCGACAGGCCGAGAAAATACATGATGCCCAGTGTGATGGTGATCGCGACCGGCACGGACAGCGAGACCATCAGTGTGGTGGCAATGTTGCGCAGGAAGAAATACAGAACGAACAATGACAGCAAAGCGCCGATCAAGCCGGCTTTGAGCAATTCACTGAGCGATTCCGTCACGCCTTTGGTTTGATTCTCGAGAAAAAAAAGATTGATGCCCTGCATTTCCGAGGTCTCGGAAATGCGATTCACCTCAGCCAGAACCCGGCGTCCCACGTCTACCAGATTGGCGCCATTTTCTTTGAATACGCTGACCCCAATGGCATATTTTCGATCCAGGTGACGGGCGTAGTCCCGCCGCTTGCTGTCATACCTTATCTCGGCAATATCTCTCAGCCGCAGGCCGTCGTCGGTGATCACGAGGTCGCGAATCTCATCGATACTGGTAAATTCGCCCCGCGGATTCACCCGGTAGCGGGTTTCGTTATCCCGGATCAATCCTGCAGAATCTGAGAAGTTGACCTGCTCCAGCCGGTGCTGGAGACTCACCAGGTCGATGCCGTGCGCAATGACGCGGTCCGCATCCAGCTCGATGCGGATTTCCCGTGGCTCGATGCCCTGGAACTCGACACGGGCCACGCCGGGTATTCGTTCCAATGGCCGCACCAGCTGCCGCATCAGCATGTCGTATGCGGTAGAAAGATCGCGCTCACTGGAAATGCGCAGGGTCAGCAACGGCTGGTCGGTGAAATTGAACTTGAGCACATTGATGCGGCGGATATCACTGGGCAGTTGGTCACGGATGGCCTCAATGCGTTCCCGCGCCTCCACCGCTTTGACCGCCACATCGGCATCCCAGTCGAATTCAATTTCGAAGTGTGCGCCGGTTGCAGACGAATTCGACTCCAGCCGCTTGATGCCGCTGAGCGTGGCGATGACTTCTTCCACCGGGCGCGTAATCTCACGCTCCACTTCCTTGGGTGTCGATCCGTCGTAGGGGATATCGACCGCGATGAACGGCACGTCCACGGCGGGAAAATATTCCAGCGGTAACAGACGGCTGGCGATCAGGCCAATGGCGATCATCGACAGGAACACCATCGTAATCGTGACCGGGCGGTTGAGCGCAAAGCGGGCCGGCGCCATGGCTCAGCCCTGTACCGGAAGCGTACGGGTTTGGCCCGTACCGATGAAATTGTCCCCTGGCGCCGGCGCTGCGTTCACGGCGTCGACACTTACGTCGCGGCGTCGATCCAGCAAGGAATACATCACCGGCACAACCAGCAGTGTAAGCAGAGTCGAGGTAATCAGGCCGCCCATCACGGTTATGGCCATCGGCGTGCGCATCTCTGAGCCCTCGCCCAGCCCAAACGCCATCGGCATCAAGCCCAGCACCGTGGTCAATGTGGTCATCATGATGGGACGCAAACGCAAATGCGCGGCATCGCGTATCGCTTCCATGCGCTCGATACCACGCTCGCGCAACTTGTTGATCAGGTCGACCAGCACGATGGCATTGTTGACCACGATACCCGCCAGCATGATCAAACCAATAAAGACAATGATGCTCAGACGGGTGTCCGTAATCCACAAGGCAAGGGCCACGCCAACCGCAGCCAGAGGAATGGAAAACAGGATCACAAACGGGTGTAGCAGTGACTCGAACTGGGAAGCCATGACCAGATAAACCAGGAATATGGCCAGGCCCAATGCAAACAACAGGGAGTTGAATGAAGCCTGCATTTCTTCGCTCTGCCCCTTGATACGTAAAGACTGTCCGTAGGGCAACGCGAGACCAGCCAACAGCCGCTGTGCCTCGGCGACAGCCGACCCGAGGTCGCCATAGGCCAGATTTACCTGGATCAGTGCAATGCGCTCCTGGCCACTGCGGCGAATCTCGGACGGGCCTTCGGCGACACGGATCTCGGCGACAGAAGACAGTGGCACCGGCCGGCTGCTTTGCGGATTGACGATCAATTCCTTTACCGCATCGATGGACTGCCTTTCTTCTTCTGCCACCCGAACCAGGACGTCAATCTTGCGATCGCGCCAGCTATAACGTGTTGCCACCCGGCCACGAATCTTGCCCACCACCTGATCCGAAATCTGTTTGACCGTCAGGCCAAGCGCCGCGGCCCGCTCCTGGTCAAAGTAAATCTGGATTTCCGGATGGCCGCGTTCCACGCTGGACTCCACATCGGCAAATCGATCGGAGCCGCGCAATCGTTCCATCACCATATCGCTGGTGTGGCGCAAGGCAGCCAGATCGTAACCCTGGATTTCGATTTCCAGAGGTTTGTCAAAACTGAGCAGCTCGGGCGCGGCAAATGTCGCTTCAAGCCCGGCAAACTGCCGCACCTGGCTGCGTAATTTCCCGATAATCGATTCCTGGTCCGCGGTGTCCGTGCCAGGGCGCATCGCAACCAGCATGCGGGCGATGTTCTCACCACTCTCTGTGGGATTGGCGTCAATACGGTTACCCGAGCCGGCCACACCGTAAACCAGTTCCACCGCCGGATCTTCAGAAGCCGTCTTTTGCAGGGAAACCTGGAGCTGATCGGTGGTTTCCAAAGGCGTTCCGGGTGCGGCTTCCAGCATCACTTCAAATCTGCCCTGCTCCAGGGCCGGCACCAGCTCGGTTCCGATTCGCTGCAACAGGACCGCCGACAGCACCAGCAGCACGCTTGCAATGATCAGGGTTTGCCCACGATGCTGAAGCGCCCAGGCCAGTAACCACTCGTAACGCGTCTGGAACCAGTGCCCGAAACGATTGGACCCAGGTTGCGGCATATGGTCGTCGTGACCGCGCAGCGAAACCATCATGGGAATCAGCGTCATCGCAATGCCCAGGGAGATGATCAACGCAAAAGTGACGGTCAACGCCTGGTCGCGAAACAGTTGCCCGGCAACACCGTCGACAAATGCCAGGGGCAAGAATACAGCCACGGTGGTCAACGTCGAGGCAATGACGGCACCGCCAACTTCACTGGCACCCTTGCGTGCTGCACTGATCAAACCTTCTCCGGCATGGCGGTAACGGGAAATGTTCTCGAGCACCACAATTGCATTATCCACCAGCAAGCCGGTGGCCAGGGCGATGCCGCCGAGCGACATGATATTCAGCGTTATGCCGCTTTGCCCCATCAGAAAAAACGTCGCAATGATGGATACCGGGATAGACAGACCGATCGTCAGGGTGAACCACCAGTTACGCAGGAATACATAAATCACCAGCACCGCCAACAAACCGCCCAATAATGCGGCACTGATTACTTCGCTGATGGCGTGATCGATGAAAACAGACTGGTCGTCGACTTTTCGCAGTTGCATTCCCGCCGGCAACTTCTTGCTCAGTTCTTCCACCCGCGTTTCAATCCCTCTTGCGACATGGACCGTATTGGCGTCTCCCTCCTTGTAAACTGCCACTTCCACGGCTTCGCGGCCATTCATCCGGATGATGGCTTGCCGCTCGCTATAACCAGCCGCAACCTTTGCAATATCACGCAGGTACACCGGGCGCCCCTCACCCGGCGCCACGATCAAGCCGGCAATTTCATCGACAGAGCTGAATTGGTTGATGGTGCGGACCAGATACCGCTGTTCGCCTTCTTCCAGCCGGCCCGCGGATAAATTGATGTTCTCGGCTGCCAGCCGGGCGGTGAGCTCCTCGAGGGACAAATTGAGCTGGGCCATTTTTTGCTGATCGATGCCGATCTGAATTTCGTCTTCCAGGCCGCCGCTGATCTTGACCGCGGCAACGCCCTCAACCGGCTCCAACTGTTTCTTTATTTCCTCGTCAGCAAATCGGCGCAAGACTTTGAGGGCCGTCTCATCCTCGCCCGTTGCGGAATCCTCGAGAAACAGGCCGTAGCGCATGATGGGATCGTTAGCGGGGTTAAAACGCAGCAGCAGGGGCCGCGAAACCTCCAGCGGCAACTGCAGCAACTCCAGTTTCTCTCTGACGTCCAGCCCGGCCCGGTCCATGTCCGTGCCCCAGGCGAATTCAAGTATTACGTCGGATTGCCCCGTTCGGGATACCGATTTGACGGCAATGACGTTCTTGACCACACCAACGGCCTCCTCCACCGGGCGGGTCAACAGCGTTTCCACTTCTTCCGGCGCTGAACCCTGATACTCGGTTCGAACGGTCAGTGTGGGATAGGACAGATCGGGTAAGAGATTGACCGGCAAGTCCCGCAGAGCGATCAGACCGAACAGGACCAGGGTAACCGCCGCCATTGAAATCGCGACGTGCCGGCGCGTAGCGATTTCCACTATCTTGAGGGTTTTCATCTGCAGGGAGAGAAATCCGGTTCGGCCGGGTCAGACTTTGGGGCCGCCGGCGGGCAAGCCCACTACCTCAATACGCGCACCATCGCTCAAGCTGCCTTTGCCAGATGTTACGACCCGGTCACCCGCGTTCAATCCCTCGACGATTTCAATCAGGCCATTGCGTTCATAACCCAATCTGACCGCCCGACGAATCACATTGCTATCTTCTCCTACGACGAATACATGACTGGCTTCGTCTTCGGTAATGATTGCATTTCGGGGTATCAGCGGCACGTTTTTGCGCAGGTCATAGAGGATATCCACGCGACCGAACAACCCCGGCTTGAGGATTTTTTCCGGATCCTGGATTTCAGCAGTCACACGAAACGTGCCTGTCGCCGGATCGACCACAGGGCTGATTCGTGTCAGCACCCCGTGAAAGACGTTTGATGGCAATGCATCCACGTTCACCGTCACCTCGAGGCCCTTGTGCAAGACCCTCAGCTCCCGTTCCGGAACATGCAATACAGCCAACAGCGGATCGTAGCTATTGATGCGAAAAACCGGTTGATACAGTTCCACCAGATTGCCCACACGAACCAGCCGCTCGGAAACGTATCCTGAGATCGGCGCCTTGATGCTGGTGTATTTGAGGTTCAACTGAGCCAGGCCCACCGCAGCCTTCTGGGCCTGGAATTCAGCACTGGCACGTTCAAAATCATCAGCGCTCACCAACTTCTTGTCGAACAATTCCTTTTTGCGCTGGTAATCCATTTCAAGGCGTTTCAGCGTGGCATTGCCGCGTTGCAGTTCCAGCTCATAGCGGTCTGTTTCTACCTTGGCCAGTACCGTTCCGGCTTGAACGAAATCACCTTCCTCGGCGCGAATCTCCAGAACCACACCCGTTATTTGAGAAACTACCGTTGCCTGTTCATCCGATTCAATCGTCGTTGTGCCGGAATAAAATGCCGCAACGTCGCCGTTTGAAACCACTGCCACTTCAACGGGTATGGCAGGAACTTCATCTTTCTTGTCTTTGTCCACGCTGCCGTTGGCCGGATCCATGCAGCCCTGAAGAAGCAGGCAAGCCAAAGGAAGCGCAAGCAGCAATCCTGACCATTTGATACCGGATATCAATCTGATATTCATCGCAAGAATGCCCTGGTGTTATATATTAGTAATACACTAACACAGTTTGATCAATTGCTTTATGTGCCAATCGTCATGTGTTGGCGGCCAGTAATGCTGATGCAATTTTCAGGCCATGCCGATCGGACCACAGGTATATGCGTGTACTGACGCCGGCAAGGCCAATAAAGTTACAGCGTCCGATGCTCAGGCTGGGGAGTGAATTCCCGTGCCCCAACCCGACCGGGGAAACGTCACCTCTGGCGCAGATCGATACATTTTAGCCTCTTACACCAAACCGGTGAATGACGGCGGGGCGTTGCATTCTCTGCCGTTGGTTTGTTTTCCTGCAGTAGGTATAATCGCCGCCTGTTATTGTCCAACGGCGAATTTTCATGCGTTTGTCCCTTGTTGCTCCACTGCTGCTCCTGGCATCAGGATCGTTGATGGCCAACGGCGATCCGCAGGCAGGTAAGATCAAGTCCGATACCTGTACCGGGTGCCACGGCATTCCCGGTTATAACAATGCGTACCCGACCTACAAAGTGCCCAAGCTCGGGGGCCAGAATTATGCCTACCTGCTCCTGGCCCTGGCGGAGTATCGCAGCGGTGACCGCAAGCACCCCACCATGCAACTGCAAGCCGGCAGCTTGTCTGATCAGGACATGAAGGATATTGCAGCTTATTTTGCCAGCCTCGGTAACGATCAATGAAAATCGTGTCCAGCGAACGGTTTTGCACCCTTGTTCTGGCACTGCTGCTTATGCCGGCAAGCGCTATTGCCACGGGAAATGCTGAAGCCGGACGGGAAAAGGCAGCCACTTGCGCAGCCTGCCACGGCAAAGATGGTCACAGTGTGGATCCAAGTTATCCGAATCTGGCCGGCCAGTATCAGAGTTATCTGATCAAGGCGCTGAGCGATTACCGGGGTGGCAGAAGAACCAACGCCATCATGGCCGGTTTCGCGTCGCAACTCAGCAATCAGGACATAGAGGACCTGGCTGCGTGGTTTTCGAGTCAGCAGGGCCTCAAAGTTTTGGAATAGACAGCTTTTCCCGCACCCGCACTGAAGAAGCCAGGTTCAGACCGCTGACTGGCCACTGGCTCCGGCTGCGTAGTACGGATTCTGGCCGCTGCTGTGGTCGGTCGAGTCGATGACCGCGGTAATTTCAGGGATTTTTTCCGTCAAAGTACGTTCGATGCCCTGTTTGAGCGTGACGTCCACCATGCCACAGCCGTGACAACCGCCGCCGAATTGCAACACCACTTCCATTTTGCGCGTAATTTCGACCAGCGATACCCGTCCGCCGTGTGCGGCGAGCGACGGGTTGATTTCTGATTCCAGCAGCCACTCGATGCGTCGTTCGATCGGTGAATCCGCAGACGGCTCAGAACCCTTGATACCGGGCGCGCGAATACTCAGTTGCCCACCGGTCGCGCTCTCTTCAAAATCGATTTGCGCCTTTTCCAGCCAGTCTTCACTTGCCTGGGCGACATAGAAATTGAATGCCGGGTACGCTACCACGACGTCATCATCCCTGTGTTGTCCCTCTGGACAGAACTGCAGATCACAACTGGCATTTGGGGTTCCCGGTTGATTCACCGAAATGCGCAGGCCCAACCCACTCTCGTCCTGCTGAGCAATCAATTTCTGGAAATAACTTTGCGCACTGGCGGTAATCTCGATCATTGGCTTTCCTGCTGGCAATTTACGGCTTATTCGTGTCTACGTGGCTGCGGCGAGCGCTTTTTTCAAGACCGTGGCGAGGTAAGGCAAGGAGTAATCCAGACGCCAGTCACAGGCGCTGTGGGTGCCCTCGAATTCCTGGTACTCGAAATCCACTTCCAATTGCCGCAATTTGTCAGCCAGCATACGACTACCGAACTGAATATGATACTGGTCGTATATTCCCACATCGATATAAAGGCCGTGCAATTCTCTCAAGGCGCCCGCCCCCTCGTTTACCAGGTTGAGTGGATCAAACGCCAGCCAACGGTCCCAGCGCTCCTGGTGCAAGGCACAGGTGCGTAAATCAAATGGCAGGCGAATCCTTTTTGGATCGTCGGGGTCCGGATCATAACTGGCAGCCATGGCCAGGGTCATCAATGTCGAGTAGTCACGAGCCGATGGCTTGTTCGAGTTCCAGAAGGACTTGATGAATACCAGTGGATCGCCTTCATACGCGGCCAGCGCGGTACACACTTCGGCAAACGCAGGCCGGTAGACGAGTTCAAAACCAACATCGCCCGCATGACTGGCCGCGGCGCCCCAGGTTTCGCTGTATTGCATGGCATGATACAGGGCGCCAAAACCACCCGACGAGTGACCAAACAGGCCGCGGCCATTGCGTTGAGCGACAACATTGACCTGTTCCGACACAAAGGGCACCAATTCCATCACCAGGTAATCGGCATAGCGCCCAACCGCGGCCGAGTTGACATACTGATTTCCGCCCAGTGAGGTATAACAATCGGCAAACACAACCACCACTGCAGGCATCTTGCCCTGCCCGATCAACCGGTCCAGGCGCTGCGGCAGGTTTTCCCCGTGATGACGCCAGTTGAGGTGTCCAGGACCGGAATTGGTATAGGCGGCCAGATCCCAAAGGGCAACATAGGGTTCCGCATTTTTGCCGTAGCCTGGGGGCAGATAGACATGCACTGGCCGGTCCGCTGGATCATTCCAGGGATTGCCACGCAATACCTGCGACTGGTGATCCAGGCGTAAGACCTCTCCCCTGGGCCAATCGCCTTGCGACCGGACGCTATTCACACCCGGCACGTTGCAGCAGGTCGCGAATGTGGGCCAGAATGGGTTCGCGCAAATCGTCCAGTTCCAGCGCATGATCGACGGTGGCGCGAACATATCCTTCCCGGCTGCCGCAATCAAAGCGTATACCTTCGAATGGCAAGGCAAGAACCGTCTCGGAATGCAACAATGCGGCAATGCCATCGGTGAGCTGGATTTCACCCCCGACACCCGGCTTTACATCGCGCAAACAGGAAAAAATCTTCGGCGACAGGAGATAACGGCCGACCACACCGAGATTGGATGGTGCGTCCTCGAATGCCGGCTTTTCCACGATGGTGTGAATTGAGCGCAATCCCTCAGCGTCTTCGGTTACGCCCACAACTCCATAACTGCGGGTTTTCTCCGGCGCAATCTGTTCAACACCCAGCACGCTGGCGCCGGTACGATCATGCAGGGCCACCATTTGCGCCAGAGCGCCGGGACCGCGGTTCAACACCATGTCGTCCGCCAGGATGATGGCAAACGGCTCGTCGCCGACCACTGACTCGGCGCACAGAACGGCATGACCCAGACCCAAAGGCTCGAGCTGAGTGACATACACCCGGCTGACGTGATCGGGGATGATGTCGGTCACACGCGCAAGCAGATCCGTCTTTCCGGTTTCAGCCAAACGGGTTTGCAATTCGAATGCCGTATCGAAATGATCGGCAATGGCATGTTTGCTGCGGCTGGTGATAAAAATCAGCGTATCAATGCCAGCTTCCAGAGCCTCTTCCACCGCATACTGGATCAGCGGCTTGTCCACCACCGGCAGCATTTCTTTGGGAATCGATTTGGTGGCCGGCAGGAATCGGGTTCCAAGCCCGGCCACCGGAAACACGGCTTTGCGGACGGGCTTCACCGTCAGCCGGGCCGGTTAATGGCAACAACTTTGGGCTTTTCCTGAACGGCGGTGACCGTGGACTTGGCCAGTTCCGGCACCAGTTTCAGCAAGATATGCAGAATCTTCTTGGTGTCATAACGCTTGATCGCCAGTTCAGCCGCGCGCAAATCCGCACCCAGATTTTCCCAATTGTGCTCCCGCGGTTGGGCGAGGAATATTTTTTCATGTTTGGTCTGTTCGTAGGGCTCAAGTTCATGGAACAGTTCTTCGAACAATTTTTCACCGGGTCTCAACCCGGTATAAACGATCTGGATATCCCGCCCGGGAACCTTGCCGGACAGGCGGATCAATTGCTCGGCAAGATAGGTGATCTTGACCGGCTCGCCCATGTCCAAGCACGTAGATTTCCCCGCCACTGCCCAATACCGCAGCCTGCATGATGAGCTGGCTGGCTTCCGCAATGGTCATGAAATAGCGGGAGATCTCCGGATGGGTGACCGTAACCGGGCCACCGCGTTCGATCTGCTCCTTGAACAGCGGTACGACACTGCCATTGGAATTCAGCACGTTACCAAACCGGACCGTAATGTACCGCGTGCGTGAACGGGCATTCATGTTCTGGCAATACATCTCGGCCACACGCTTGGTGGCCCCCATGATATTGGCCGGATTGACCGCCTTGTCGGTGGAGATCAGCACGAACGTGCCGACTGCATGACGTTCGGCCGCGTCGGCCAGCCGCATGGTGCCGAGGACATTGTTGCGGAAGGCCTCACGCACCTGGGTTTGCAGAATCGGCAGGTGTTTGTATGCGGCGGCATGAAAAATCATGTCCGGCTTGTATTCACCGACCACCTTTTCGACCGTCGCGGAATCACAGATATCGCCGAGTACACTATAAAAAATAAGATCCTGAAATTCGCTGTGCAGTTCGTGGTCAATGCGATACAGGGCATACTCGCTGTTGTCTATGACAATCAGCTCGATCGGGTTGAGCCGGGCAATCTGGCGGCACAATTCAGAGCCGATGGAACCGCCCCCACCGGTGATCATTACCCGTTTCCCCGCCAGCCCATCGCGGATGGAATCCCATTCCAGAGAAACCGGTTCCCGTCCCAACAGGTCGTCGATCACAACGCGTTTGAGATCATCGATGCGCGTTGCCTTGTTACCGAGGTCATTGAGCGTCGGCAGCGTGCGGAATTCGATCCCGCTGTGTTCGCAGATCTCCACAACATGCTGCATTTGTTGATTGGTCGCTGATGGGATGGCGATAATGGCCAGGTCAGCACCGACTTCGCGCGCAATCCGCGGCAGCCGCTCGATAGAGCCAACCACCGGCACGCCATGTACCTGGGCGCCGCGCAGACGGCGATCATCATCCAAAAAACCGATGACATCAAATCCACCGCGATGCCGCAGTTCGCGTTCCAGCAATGCGCCGGAACGGCCGGCGCCCAGAATCAGCACACGCTTCAGGCCAATACTGTCCCGGCGCGCTGGAACCCTGGAATCTTTCCAGAAGCGGTAACACATGCGCGGCAAACCCAGAGTCAAAAACAAAATACCCGGGTAGATCAGCGCTACGACCAACATCTGGCGGATTTCCGATGGGAAAAGCAGCGTCAGAATGGCGACAATCAAAGCGGTTCCAAACAAGGCGGCGCGGGCAATGTTCCACAGATCGGGAAAGCTGGCAAAACGCCACAGGCCCTTGTACAGGCCGGTGGACCAGAGAACGAGCCCCTGGATAGCGAGAATGAGGGAAAATTCAGCCCAACGCGGCAGTTCCTCAATGATGCCGGGAAACCCCGCGTGGCGAGTGATGAAGCCGGCAACGAGCCAGGAAACGACCACCATTAGAAGGTCATGACCCACAACCGCCGCCCGCGGATGTCGCAGAATGCGTATTAGGTTCATTTTTTCATCCCGCTTGAGCGAGCACTCCAATTTTTTGTACTGCCAGCAACCAGGCCAAGCCAAGTACCAGGGTCGTGGCAGAAGCCACCATGATCGCTGATGCCGGATAATTGACTGCAACTGCAATTGCCGGCGCCACCATTATCAGATTGACCGACTGATAGAGCACCAGGACACCGCCATGTGACCAGCCGCGTGCGATCAATCGCTGGTAAAGATGTTGTTTGTGGGGATTATACCACCGCTCTCCCTTTATTACTCTCGCGAAAAGAGTCAAGGTGCTGTCGCACAAAAAAACCAGCATCACCAGCCATGCGACCGCTACTGACAGACTACCGTTGACTACACCGTAGATCAGCAAGGAGGCAAAGACAAAACCGAGCGATCCGCTGGCGACATCACCCATAAAAACCCGCGCCTTGCCCAGATTCCAGGGCAAGAACCCCAGACAGGCACCAGCAAGCAAGGAGGAAACCAGCGCGGCTTCCGGATCACCCGCAGCGCCAAAGAGCGAAGCCAGCACGAGCCCGGCAAATACACCCTGAATTCCCGCCATGCCGTTGCTGCCGTCCATGAAATTATACAAATTGGTCATCCACAACAAGTAAAATCCTGCCGCCAACAACGCAAACATATCTGAACCCGAGCCGTTGGCGAGCAACCACCATAGCAGGCAAAAGCTGACCAGAACCTGAACGGAAAAGCGTAGGCGGGCGGACAGTGAAACCCGGTCATCCCACCAGCCCATCAAGCTGAGCACGATAAATCCCGGCAGCGCACAGTGTAACCAGAATGTCATCGTTGCCGATTCGGCAGACTGCCACAGCGACACGAGCACCACCGCCGCAACAATTCCGGCGCCTCCCCCACGAGGTGTCGGCTCGGTATGACTGTGACGCTCTGCCGGAATATCCAGCATGCCGCAACGACGCGCATACCAGGTGGAAACTCCGGTGAGCAAGCTCGACAGAGCCACCACGGTCAGCCATTGCACCAACGGATGGGTTGGCATTTCTATGGACCTCTACTCGCCAAGAACTCCCTGAATGGTTCGGGTCGTGTCCCAATTGCGGCAGCTCGGGCACTGCCAATGATGGGTTTGTCCGCTGAAGCCGCAGTGGGAGCAACGATAACCCGGCTGCCGAGCCATCAGGCGTGAAGTGACCGCTTTAAGAATGTCGTCACTGGTTTCCGCAGGCAAATGTCCCTCTGCGCGAAACTCGATCAGGCGATCCAGACCCCGTACGGACGGTTTCTTATGCAGGGCTTCCACCAGAAACTCGCCAGCCTCCCGTGGACCCTGCTCACGGCTGATAAATTCGGTCAATTTCAGCACCAGTGACATACCCTGGTAGTGTTCGGACCATTGCTGTAGTTTGTCCCGCGCCCGGGAGGGAGTGCCTGCCCGGGAAGCGATATCGACGTAATCTTCTATCAAGTCGGGCAAATAGGCGACATCCCACTCGGCAATTTGCTCATACGCGGTCAGTGCCGAGTCAAAGTCGTTTTCATTCAAACTCATTCTGGCCCGGATAAACTGCGCCCGGATGCACTGCGGATTGTGCCGCCGCGCCTGCCGCAGGTATTTGCGCGCGAGCTGCACATCACCATCAGACAAAGCCAGTTCGGCCAGTTCACAGCAGAATTGTGCCATCAGGCCGCCAAGGTGAACGCCTTCCACCTGTTCCAGCCGTTCGGCCTGAACCAAAGCCTCGGCCCAGTCTTTTTCCTGTTGATAAATGTCCAGCAGGCTGCGCAAGGCGGACGGGGTCTGCGCATCACTTTCTATCAATTCGGAAAACAGCCGTTCGGCACGATCGAGCAAACCGGCTCGCATGTAATCTTCACCGAGTTCCAGCAAAGCCTGGGTACGCTGCTCTGGCTCGAGGTCGGATTTTGCAATGATGTTCTGATGAAAACGTATGGCGCGATCGATCTCGCCACGCCGCCGGAACAGGTTGCCGAGCGCCATGTGGGTTTCGACCGTATCCTGGTTTACTTCAGCAAGCTCGAGAAATACCTGGATCGCCTTGTCGGGTTGTTCCGTCAGCAGGTAATTCAGGCCCTGGAAGTACTGATCGCTGAACAGTCTGTTTTTCTTTCTGAATGCGCGGCGGCCGTAGTTTTTGGCCATCCACCACCCGGAATAGGTTGTGACCGGCAGCAACAGCAACGGCAGCAGTTCAAGCATCCGAACGGTCCGGGACTCCGCTCCCGCTGGTTTGCGTCCGCTGCGCCTTGCGCAAACGCATACGTAATGGCAACACGCTAAACAGCCAGACCAGCAGCAAGCCGAAGAGCACACCGATGGCCAGGGCAGCAAGCAACAACAAGCCCATCGGCCAGTGCAGTTGTGTCCACAACAGGTCGACGGCAACGACTTCGTGGTTCAGAGTGCCGATGAGGAGACCCAGCGCAATGGCCAGGACCATGACTATGAAAAAACCGATACGATACACGCCTTGCTCCCAACCCCGTGCGGCGGAGTCCCTGTTCACCTGCCCCAGGACATCGGGGCAAGTATTAACCCGGATGTTGGATCAGCAAGCTCTTGTCAGGCGCCGGGGCCAGCGGGTAAGCGTCAACAGGCCTCCTTCTGAGCCGGCCCTGGGCAACCGGGCCCTATTCAGCCGGCGGGGGGTCGGAAAAATCAACCCGTTCTCGCAGTGATTTGCCCGGCTTGAAATGAGGCACATGCTTGCCAGGCAAAGCCACGGCATCACCCGTTTTCGGATTTCTGCCCATGCGCGGCGCACGGAAATGTAGTGAAAAGCTGCCGAATCCCCGAATCTCGATGCGATCTCCATCTGCCAGGGCGCCGCTCATGTGCTCGAGTATCGACTTGACCGCCAGTTCCACATCCAGATGGGCCAGGTGTTTTTGCCTCTCAGCCAATAGGTCGATCAATTCCGATTTTGTCATTTGAGTCTCGCTTTTGTTCCTGACGGATGCCTTATACGGATTTCAAAGCGGGAACCGGCGATGCGCCGGTTCCCTGGTCAATGATCAGCCTTCCTGATCCAACTGCTCTTTCAGCAAATCACCCAATGAAGTGGTACCGCTGGAGGCGTTACTTTGCTGATATTCTTCCAGCGCTTCAGCCAGTTCAGCGTCGTCTTTGGCGCGGATGGACAAACTGAGTGTCCGGTTCTTGCGATCGATGCTGATAAACTTCGCTTCGATTTCATCGCCGACAGCAAGCTCCTTGGTGGCATCTTCGACGCGCTCTTTGCGAATGTCAGATGACCGCAGGTAACCCTCCACACCCTCTGCAAGCGTGATCATGGCGCCACGCGGATCGACTTCCTTGACAACGCCCTTGACCAGGCTGCCGCGCGGATGCTCCGCCATCCAGGTGGCGAACGGGTCCTGGTCCATCTGTTTGATCCCGAGCGAAATTCTTTCCCGTTCAGGGTCAACCGCCAGCACCACCGCTTCCACATCTTCGCCCTTGCGGTAGTTGCGCACCGCGTCCTCGCCAGTGTCATTCCAGGAAATGTCGGACAAGTGGACCAATCCGTCGATGCCGCCTTCCAGGCCGATAAAGATGCCGAAATCGGTGATTGACTTGATCGCGCCGGTGACCTTGTCGCCCTTGTTGTACAGAGCGGCGAAAGACTCCCAGGGGTTGGGCAGGCATTGCTTCATGCCCAATGATATGCGACGCCTTTCTTCGTCGATATCCAGCACCATGACCTCGACTTCCTGGCTGGTATGAACAACTTTGGCCGGATTGACGTTCTTGTTGGTCCAATCCATCTCGGAAACGTGGACCAGGCCTTCGACACCATCTTCAATTTCAACGAAACAGCCATAGTCGGTGATGTTCGAGATGGTGCCAAACAGACGCGTACCGACCGGATAGCGCCGTGCCAAATCAGTCCACGGGTCCTCACCCAATTGCTTCAAACCAAGGGAAACGCGGTTGCGCTCGCGGTCGAAGCGCAGCACGCGAACATCCAGTTCGTCAGCCACGTTGACGATTTCGCTCGGATGCCGGACACGCTTCCAGGCCATATCGGTAATGTGCAACAGTCCATCGATGCCACCGAGGTCGATGAACGCACCGTAGTCGGTCAGATTCTTGACCACGCCTTTGACGATCACGCCTTCTTCCAGGCGATCGAGCAACATCTCCCGCTCGGCACTGAATTCTTTTTCAACTACCGCACGGCGCGAGACGACGATATTGTTGCGCTTGCGGTCAAGCTTGATAATCTTGAATTCGAGGTCCTTGCCTTCCAGGTAGGTCGGGTCACGCACCGGCCGCACGTCAACCAGTGAGCCCGGCAGGAACGCCCGAATATCTTCGATATCGACGGTGAAGCCGCCCTTTACCTTACCGCTGATCTTGCCTTCGATGGTTTCCTCGCCTTCGAATGCGCCTTCCAGCTTGTCCCATACCATGGAACGTTTGGCCTTGTCGCGGGATAGTCGGGTTTCGCCAAAGCCATCTTCAATGGCATCCAGCGCCACTTCGACTTCGTCACCCACCGCAACTTCCAGTTCACCCTTCAGGTTCTTGAACTGGGCGATCGGGACAATACCCTCGGATTTCAGTCCGGCATTTACCACGACCACGTCGTCGCGGATTTCCATTACGGTTCCGGTGACAATAGCGCCCGGTCTCAAATCATGCGAGGCCAGGCTCTGTTCAAATAATTCTGCAAAACTTTCAGTCATGTTGATGTTTACTCTCAGGTGCACCGCGATAAACGCAGCCACCCACCCAGGTTGGAGGGCGCCTCAGGCACCCAGATTAAAAGGCCACTCAATGAGTGGAACTCAATTATTTTCCTTACTTTCCTCTAATTACGCTATCTTTTTCAAGTAAATTCAAGATTTCACGCAACACCTCATCAATGCTCAGATTCGTAGAATCAATGATGTGTGCGTCTTCGGCCGGTTTCAGCGGAGCAATTGCTCTGGTGCGATCTCTTTCGTCGCGCAATGCAATGTCCCGGAAAAGGCGCGAGAGAGTAACACTTTCTCCTTTTTCTTTCAACTGCTTATAACGCCTCTCGGCCCTTTCTTCGGCACTTGCAGTCAGGAAAATTTTCAATTCGGCGGCCGGAAAAATCACCGTACCCATATCGCGCCCATCGGCAACCAGTCCGGGTGCCACGCGGAACGCCCGCTGACGGTCAACCAGGGCCTTGCGCACAGCGGAAATAGCTGCCACGCGGGAAGCAAACGCACCAACGGCTTCACTACGCAAGCGCCCGCCGATCTCGGCGCCATCCAACAGCGTGACGGCTTCACCATCGCGCAGCACAAATGCGACATCAAGTGCGCGCGCCAACGCGCTCAGAGCCGCTTCCCCGGTCAGCGCGATACCCCGGTCCAGGGCCGCCAGCGCGACCAAGCGGTACAGCGCGCCGCTGTCAAGGAAATGCCAGCCAAGATGCCTGGCCAGCCGCACCGCGAGTGTGCCTTTGCCAGACCCGCCAGGGCCATCGATGGTGATGACCGGTACCCCATCAGCCGTCATGGGCAGACCTCGGCCGGGTCGCCGTCACGACCCGCACATGTCCTCCCAGGGCCAGCAGATGGTCTGCAAAGGCCGGGTAAGACGTGTTGACGTGGGTGGCGCCATGCACTGACAGCGCTGCACTGGCCACCTGCCCCAAAATGCAAAAACTCATTGCACAGCGGTGATCCCCGGCGCCGTCGACCTCTCCACCCCGCACCGGGCCGCCTTCGATATCGATGCCGTCCACCAACTCGTTTGCCGTCACCCCCAGGGCCTTGAGGCCCTGCGCCATCACGGCCAGGCGGTCACTCTCCTTGACCCGCAGCTCCGCGGCGCCACGGATGCGTGTCGTGCCTTTGACCACCGCTGCAAGCACCATGATGGCAGGCAATTCATCGATCAGGGACGGCACCCAACTTTCGGGAATATCGATGCCCTGCAAACCGGAAGTGTGGCGAATGCGGATGTCGGCGACGGGTTCCTGACCAAACATTTGCCGATTTTGCATCTGTACATCGGCGCCCATGGCTTGCAAAACCCGCAATAAACCGTCCCGGGTGGCATTGATCCCTACCCCGCGCAACAGAAGGTCCGAACCCGGCACCATGGCCGCGGCAACCAGAAAAAAAGCGGCTGAAGAAATATCCGCCGGCACCCGAATCTGTGCGGCGGTCAGGCGGCTGCCGCCGGACACGCAGCAAGGCGCCCGCAATGGCACGCCAAAAAGCGGTAGCATTTTTTCCGTATGATCGCGGCTTTGATGCGGTTCGATAACACAGGTCGATCCGGTGGCAAACAAGCCGCACAGCAGCAGGCAGGACTTGATTTGTGCGCTCGCCACCGGCAGCGTGTAATCAATGCCGTGCAAGGCGGGGTTCCCGTGAATTCGCAAGGGGGCGGTGCCGGCAACCGTGGTTTCGATCCGCGCCCCCATCCGCGACAAAGGCTCAACGATCCGCCGCATCGGCCTCCGGCATAGCGATTCATCGCCGGTCAATTCCGCATCGAATCCCTGCGCCGCCAGGACGCCGGCGAGCAGGCGCATGGCCGTACCGGAATTTCCCATGTCGAGCATATGCCCGGGCGGCTTCAGTCCGGCTGCTCCAGTTCCCAGCACCCGGGTAGTGCCGCCATGCGCCGAAATGCCTGCGCCCAACTGACAGCACGCCTTGGCGGTCGCATTGACGTCCTCCGCGTCGAGCAAGCCCTCGATCGCTGACTCCCCCTCTGCCAGGCTGGCCAGTATCAGGGCACGATGCGAAATGGATTTGTCACCCGGCGGAAGGAGTTCTCCCTGCAGTGCAGCCGCCAGCGGTCGGGTTTGCAGAATCAAATGGCCAACCTCAGCCTTTGCGCACCTGGCGGTGCATTCAGGACGTCTCGGACGTGGATTTTTCGGCTTTGCCTTCTTCCGGCAGTACGGCTCGCGGATAGGAACCCAGTACCCGGAACAGTTTGGCGATGCGCTTGAGATCCTGCATTGCCGCCGCGACGGGAGGATCTTCGGCGTGGCCTTCGATATCGACAAAAAACAGGTATTCCCACTTGCCCAGGCTGGACGGCCGCGATTCAATTCGCGTCATGTTGACGCCGTGTGTCTCGAAAGGCTGCAACAAGCGGTACAGCAAGCCCGGACCCTCGTGCCCCGCCAACAGCAGTGTGGTCTTGTCTTCTCCGGAAGGTGCGAACAACTGGCGGCCGACCACCAGGAAGCGGGTGGTGTTGTCCGCCCGGTCCTCGATATTGGCGAACAGAACAGGCAAGCCATAAATCTCCGCGGCAGAACGGCCGGCAATGGCCGCTGCTTCCGGCGCGTTGCGCACCCGCCGGGCGGCTTCGGCATTGCTTCCCACGGCAATCAATTCAGCACGGGGCAGATGCCCGCGAATCCAAATCTTGCATTGCGACAACGATTGCTCGTGCGAGTAGACACGTTCTATGTGGTTCAGATTGCGCGCATGCGTCAGCAAATTCTGATGCACGCGCAATTCTATCTCGCCACAGATTTTCAGGTCGGATATCAGAAACATGTCCAGGGTGTGACTGACGATCCCCTGGGAGGAATTCTCCACCGGCACCACGCCGAAATCCGCGTCGGCGCTTTGCACTTGCTCGAACACGCTGTCGATACCGCCGTAACTCGAAGCGTGGACGGAATGGCCAAAATGGCGGTGCACCGCCTGTTGGGTAAATGTCCCTTCCGGCCCCAGATAGGCGACTTTGAGCGGTTCCTGCTGCGCCAGACAGGCGGACATGATTTCCCTGAACAGCCGCACCATTTCAGCATCACTCAGAGGCCCCTTGTTGCGCCGCATGATCTTGCGCAATATTTCCGCTTCGCGTTCGGGGCGGTAATAGTCGACGGCGTGGGGGAATTTTCCCTTGCTGGCGCGAATCTGAAATGCAAGGCCTGCGCGCTTGCTGATCAAATCCTGAATCTGTTCGTCCAGGCGATCGATTTGCTCTCTGACGTTACCGAGCTGTTTTACATTCCGGTCTTTTTTCTTCGCTACCATAAGTGTTCGCGTCGTCCTTTTCGTGCCCAGCATTGTAACTGCTTGGCGCTTGCCGCGCCCAGCGATCGGGCAAGGTTTGCTGCGCCATCAGGGGTTTGGCCCGGTGCACGCAGGTTCAGGCCCAATGGCCACATTCACATCGTCCGCCTCGGCACCCGCCATCCACGCCTTTTCCGCATGCAGGTGGATGGCAAGGTCAATAGGCGATTCGGTACCGCCCGCCTGCTGCTCGGGCATCATCGCGTAAATTTTGTCCAGGTCGAGTTCCGCCGCCTGCAAATTCAGATGCAAAGCCACGGGATCGGTCAGCCACAAACAGCCATCACCAGCAAGAGACTGGCCAGCGATCTCCATACCCACGGTCTGCAGGCCCACCTGATCGGGCAGCACGGTAAAATCGGAGGTCAGCCTGGAAGGTGGCAGCGACTCCTGATGGTATTGGACCGCCAGGCTGCCGGACATCGGCGCGCCCAATGCAAGTTTGAATTGCCCGGCCGCTGCTTGCCCGCTCTGTTCCCAGGACATTTGTCCGTCCAGGCTTGCGGCCGGCTGGTCCCAGTGCCATTCGCCTTTAAGCCCCTGAACCAGGGTCTCTCCCCATTTGAGTTCCATCTCGCGGATGTCGAGCCGGGATGACAAGCTTCCCGGCATTACCGTCAGCCCGCCTTGCAAGCGCAATTGCGCTGTTTCTTCCGGCCCATTGAGCCATCCGGCATCGATGTCGAGACCTGCCGCGCGCCCTGCCTGAAAGCCCGTGAGCTGTAAATGCCTGATCAAAAGATGGTTGTCCGGCGGCGCCAGGCGGACCGAGAAATCGTGGATTTCCAGCGACGCCACGGCTGGAAGCGGCATCGCTGATCCATCCGTCGCTTGCCCATCCCCGCCTTCATTGGGCACGCGACTGATGTCCACGAAGCCACCGCGCAATCCTATAGACACAATCCTGAGTTCGCGGTGCAAAAGCGGTTTGAGCTCGATGACGGCTGAGTACTCCTTGCTGGACGCCAGCGCGGCCTTGCCGTCAGGCTGATCGATTTGCAGCCGACTACCGGCAATTTTCAGGCGCGGAAAGAGTTTCAGGGAATAGTCTCCATCCAGCCGCACCGGCAAACCCAGGCTTTTGCTCAACTCCCTTTGCAGCAGGCTGCGGCCGCCGGACGATTCGAGCCAAGCATCGGCAGCCATGCCAAACAACACGAACACCACCAGCAGGCTTACCAGGCTCAGCGGCACTATCCAGATCAGCCGGCGCATGGGCTAGTGTCCTGTCCCGGAAATACCTTCATCGCTTACCGGCTGGCCACAACGCACCGGGCCGACTAAACTTTCGCAACCCGGCAAAGGACAGGACACACGATGTCGACCATCAACATTCGCGCCTTCCATCAGATGAATCACGAAGACGCCCAGCAAGCGGCCGACGAGCTGGCCAGCGACCTGGCCAACAAGTTCGATATCGATTATGGCTGGGACGAAGACGTGATTCATTTCGAGCGGCCCGGAGTACATGGCAGCATTATGGTGGCCAAGCACGAGATCCACATCACGGCCCACCTGAGTCTTGTATTGCTCCTGCTCCAGAGCCGGATCGAAGATGAAATCAGAGAGTACTTGCAAAGTCATTTCGCCTGTACATTCAAGGATGAAGCATAACAATACGAAGCTTGGGTGGAATTCCAGCAACGTCTCGACTAATCGCTTGAAGTGTTTGTAGGGCGCCCGTCCGGACCAGGGCTTCTCTTTTCAGGACACGGCATGAACACGTCCATGTGGCCTCGTCTTGAAACATCCTGTTTCAAACGGTCCTGAAAAGAGAAACCCTGGTCCGACGAGCTTGTACCGGGTTTGGCATTAAGGCAGATGCTTACGAGTTGCTGGAATTTGGGGTGTGGGAATGGTGGGCATCATGCATCTTGGCCTGCGGGGTCGAAGGGTGATTCGTGGCCGCTGAACAGCCGCTCCATGGCCTGCCATTCGCGCTGATAGATCGACTCGACGAAAAAAGCAGCGTCGCCGAGCCGGCGGAATGAACTCAAGCCGTTTTCCAGGAAGGCCTGCAGCAAACCAAATCCGGCGGCTCTGGCGGGGCCGCGCATCATGGTGAGCAAATGCACCAGCAGGGGCATTTTGACCAGTCGTTCCAGTTCGTGCCCCAACTTACGGATCAGCAGGATCTGGTCTTCCCGGTCCGGCCGGCGTCCGCACTCGCGATAGGTTTCCGCGTAGGTCGCCGTTTCAAGGTGATCCGTGCCCCGGCGCTGCAACAGGGCAGCCATTTCCATATCGAACTCAAGACTGATCGCTTCCAGGCGCAAGGCATCGGCCACCATGCGCAGAGGCTTTCGCGGAAGCATGCGGCTCATGATGGGTTCTACACGCGCCACTTCCTGATCCCGTTCGCGAAAATTCATTCCACCATAGAGTTCGTCAAGAAAGAATCGGCATGCCGGTGCGTCGCTGTCACGCCCCAGAAAATCCTCATAAGTGCGTGACAGACGCTCACGCTGCCAATTTTGCAGCATTTGAAACGCGGCCATTGGAAACCCGGGTTTGCTGATTGCGCACGCCAGTTCGTGGTTCCGCACCAACTGCAGGTGAAAGTCATTGGCGCGCTTTGCCGCCATGGAAAGGTCCAGCCGCAGTAGTGCGGCTACGTTTCCTCAAGTCCGGCAATAACCTCCAGCAACTCTTCCCGCGTGCGTCTGAACAGTGCGAGCGCCTCCCGATGCAGGTACCGGATGATGCCATCTTCATCCAGCAGGAAGACGGCGCGTTTCATCCCCAGCAGGCCTTTGCAGTCGTATCTGGCAGCCACCTTCAGGCCGGCATCCGTCAGCAGCGTAAAACGGCAAATCGTGCTTGGCTTTGAACTTGCGGTGCGATTCGGCACCGTCACCGCTGATGCCCACAACCCTGACTCCGAGACCGGCAAAAGCCTCGATACCATCCCGGTAGTCACATAGCTGGCGTGTGCACACCGGTGTATTGTCGCCGGGGTAAAAGACCAGCAGCAGTTTTTGCCCATGCTGGCTGGACAGTTTGAAAGCCACGTCCTGCTCGTCGGCCAGAGTGAAATCCGGCGCCTTGTCCCCCACCTGGAGCAAATCCATATTCGCTTATCCTTCCTACCAGTGAATGCCGCGCATCAAGCTGGCGAAGATCAGCTGCTCCTGCGACGCCTCGAGCTGCGACTCCTTCACGCCCCTGGCAGCAGCAGATTCCGGAAACATACGGAACGCAGTGTTGAGGATGATCTCCGCAACCTTGGGCACCACCGTGTTCAGCACCTGGGCAAAAATGCCCAGGCGGGTGGCAATGCGCAGCGGTTTGTAGATGACAGCCTGCTTCACCAGTTCGGCCGCTTCTTCCGGCGACATGGTGGGCAGGTTGTCGTAAATACGGGTGGGCGCGATCATGGGCGTGCGCACGAGCGGCATATTGATGGTGGTGAAGTTGACCCCGGCATCGCTGAATTCAGCGGCTGCACAGCGCGAAAATGCATCCAGTGCGGCCTTCGATGCCACATAAGCGGAAAACCTCGGCGCGTTGCTGAGTACGCCGATCGAAGAAATATTGATGATATGGCCCTTGTGCTTCTTTTCCATCGTGGGCAGGACGGCCATGATCAGCCGCAGGCTGGCAAAGTAGTTGAGCTGCATACAGCGCTCGTAATCACTAAAACGGTCATAGGAGGAAGTGATCGCGCGGCGGATCGACTTACCGGCATTATTGATCAGGATTTCAATGTCCCCCAGTTCCCGGCTGATGTCTTCGATGACCCGGGCACAGGCTGCCGCATCAGTCAGGTCTGCCGAATAGCTCCATGCCTGACCACCTTCACTGGTGATTTCCTTGACGGTATTGGCGAGTTTTTGCTGGTTGCGGGCAATAATGGCAACGCGGGCTCCGGCGCGAGCCATCATGATTGCCGTTGCGTGACCGATACCGGAAGAACCGCCGGTCACCACCACCAACTTGTCCTGCACATGGCCACGCAGGCTGCGGTCGATGAACAGGTCCGGATCCAGATGACGCTCCCAGTAATCCCATAGGCGCCAGGCATAGCCATCGAGTGGGGGTACCTTGATCCCGCTCCACTTGAGCGCACGTTCGGTTTCACGACTGTCGAACCGGGTTGGATAATTGATGAATTTCAGGACCTCCGGCGGCACCCCCAGGTCATGCATGATCTGGCGTGAAATCCGTTTTGCCGGTGGCAGCATTTTGATGCCCTGCTTGATCACCGCAGGGATATAGTTGAACAGGCGGGCATCGATGCGCATGCTCATCTGCGGTGCATGCGCGGCTTCGGCGAACAGGTTCAACACCTCTCCTATGCGCCTGGGTTTTGGATCGGTCAGGTGGAAACACTTGCCATCTTCGCCCGCTTTATGGGCAATATGATCCAGCGCCTTGATGACAAAATCCACCGGAACGATGTTCAACCGCCCCCCTTCGATCCCGATAGCAGGCATCCAGGCCGGCAACGCACTGCGCATTTTCTGAATCAATTTGAAGAAGTAATAGGGGCCGTCAATCTTGTCAATTTCACCCGTTTCGGAATGACCCACGACAATGCCCGGGCGATAGATTCTCCACGGCACGCTGCATTGGCTCCGGACGATGGCTTCGGCTTCGTGCTTGGTGCGGAAGTAGGGATTATCCAGGCCCGTGGCCTGTTCGAACATGTCTTCTCGAAAGGTCCCCGGATAGAGCCCGGCTGCGGCGATCGAGCTCACATGGTGGAAGTGTTTCGCATTGATCGCCTCGGCAAATCGGACGGCGTTCAAAGTGCCATCGATGTTGGCGATCTGCTGTGACTCGGCATCCGCCCGGAGATCGTATATGGCAGCAAGATGGAATACGTGGGAAATTTTTCCTTCCAATTGCCTGCGTTTGGCTGCCGGAATGCCCAGGTAGGGCTTGGCCAGGTCCCCGGTAACGGCGACAATTCGTCTTCCTTCCGCTCCCCAGCCCTGCTTCAACTCGTTCAGCTTGGCCTTCGAGCCGGAGCGAACGAGCACGTATATGTCGCCCTTGCGGTGCAATAGACGTTCGATGAGGTTATGTCCAAGAAAGCCGGTTCCGCCGGTCACGAAATAGTTCATAGCCTTACTCCGGATTGCTCGATTTTGTTTCGATCTGACGTCTCATGTGCGCTCCCGCGTGGCGACGGAAAGAAGAGACCGCGTTACGGATCATGATACGATCTTACCAGAACAATTGCGCTTGCAACCTCAATGGGATGGAACACTGCCATGAGCGGCAAGAATGCCCTTTTCGAGAAGGCTGCTGTTGCAGCCAGTAGCCTGCCGGAGCGTCCGGACCTGGTGTCCTGTAACGCCTCATATGGCACTTTCAGCAAGGTGTGACAGGACACCAGCTTCCCCGGATTATCATGGCAAAACGTAATACCCGTGAATTGATCCTGATAACCAGCCTGTCCCTGTTCAATGAATTGGGCGAACCTTCTGTTTCAACCAACCACATTGCAGACGAGGCCGACATCAGCCCCGGCAACCTCTATTATCATTTTCGTCGCAAGCAGGAAATCATCCTGGAGCTATTCAAACGATTTGCGCTGCAGCTTGATCCCGTCCTCGACGTGCCGGAATCCTCCGATCTGCAGGCGGAAGACCTTTGGTTCCGGCTGCATCTTTCGTTTGAACTCAAGGGCCAATATCGTTTTCTTTATCGCAACTTCGCCGACATCGCCAACCGCATTCCCGACCTCGACCGGGCATTTCGCGGCCTGCTGCGGCGCGAACAAAGAGCCACAGCCAGCATGATTTCCAGCCTGGAAAGGCAAGGCACCCTGTCCATCAATGACGCGGAAAAAGAACTGTTGCTGGACAATTTGATGCTGGCGCTAATTTACTGGATACCTTTCGCCGAACTCTTTGATGCGCGCGGACTGGAAAACAGCAGCATCCAGGTAAAGGCCATCGCCGGTGTGCTGCAGATGATCATGCCTTACCTGGCAGAACCGGAGCACAGCCATTTTGCCAGGCTGACTGCCAGCTATCTGTCGCACTCCCATTGATAACAAAGAGAATTGGGGTCAGAGTAAAGTGCCAGAGTTGAGTTGGAGCGTTGCTGGTGACCGCTGTACCATCAACTCTGGCACTTTACTCTGACCCCAATTTCCTGACCCCAATTTCCCGGCCTGACCCGTTTTATCGGTGCAAACTCAGCTTGCGGTCTTGGCGGCCGTCTTTTTGGCTACCTTTTTGGCCGTCTTCTTGGCCGCCTTTTTGGCTGTCTTCTTGGCTACCTTTTTGACCGGCGCCTTGGCTCTGGACCGGCCTACCTTGCCTTCCAGATCAGTGACCTCGCGGGTCAACTTCTGCACCTTGTCAGCGAGGTTATTGACGTCATCCTTGCTGGGAATTCCCAAACCGGACAGAGCGCGGGCGACGCGGTCTTCGAAAATCTTTTCCAGTTTGTCCCAGTTATCGGTAGCCTGCTTGCGCACGGCATCCGCCTGTTGCTTCATGGCCTCGACGCGACCTTCCACTTCACCGCGAAAGTCATCCATCGCACCTTCAACGTCCTTCCGCGTCTTCTTCTCAACCCGGCTACCCTCGGCAACCAGCTTGTCGAACAACTTGGTACCGTGTTCCAGGATACGGCCGCTTTCGTGCTGGGCTACACTGAATGCCCCCAGTCCGGCCAGCCAGATTTCACGCGCTGACTCCACGGCTGGTGCCGCGGCATTACGGGAAGCCGGCTTGCTGCGCAATTTCTTTTTAAGCACTTTCTTCTTCATAACATCCTCCTTTGGATTAAGTGTCATTTCCTGACGATGGCTGTATCCTAAAGAAAAAAATTAGAGCAAACACACTAGGAGCAGATCCCTTTGGGCACGTGGCACGAATTTCCCTACGACAGCAGCCGCTTTGCCTATGCAGGCAATGATCTGCGGAAAGCCTGGAAACAAATGCATGCGGGAGATTGCGAGCCGTTTCCGCAAGACAAACGGCTGCAACAGGCTTGGCGTTGCTTTCATTGCGGCGATTTCTATCAAGCGGTCAAACTGGCTGACGAATGCGGTATCCGTGGTCATGCCGTGGCAAACAAGGCCACGGGCGTTTATGGGACTTATCTCGAGGATGATGAGAATCGACAAATCCAGTGCTTCAAGGCGGCCATCAGGCGCGCCGAACAGGCCATCGCGCAACGGGCAGATGATGCCAACAGCCATTACTTCCATGCCTTCAATCTGGGCCGCTATAGCCAAAGTATTTCAATCATCAAGGCACTGAAACAAGGCATCGGCGGCAAAATTGCAAACAGCTTGCACCGTGCCCTGGAATTGCAGCCCCGGCATGCGGAAGCACACACCGCAGTAGGCCTTTATCATGCGGAGATTATCGACAAGGTGGGTAAACTGATCGGCTCGATGACTTACGGGGCCAGCGAACGGGCAGCCATCGAACATTTCGAAACCGCACTTGAATTGACCCCCTTGTCTCCCATTGCACACATCGAATACGGCAATGGGCTCTACCTGCTTTACGGTGACAGCAAGCTGGAGCAGGTAACCGATCTTTATGTCAAAGCGGCAGAAATGGATCCACGCGATGCAATGGAAAAGCTCGATGTGGAATCTGCTCTGGCTGAACTCGAATAAGCGGTCGCGCTTTCGAAAATTGCCATTAACAGGTAGGATAAAGTTCACGGAAGACTAAAAGGGGTAACCGTTGCAGTCGAGTTCTCGTTTATATACTGGCCCCCAGGGAAAATAGCATGGATGTAAGAACGGATCACAGAACGCTGGTGGGCCGCATCGTTGAAGTGACGGGATCGCAATTCGTTGCCCAGTTGATCAGCGAGGATGACGGATTCGTTCCGGAAATCAAAGTTGGCAAGGATACCGTTCGTGTTGGCCAGGTGGGTTCCTATATGGTGGTCAACCAGGCGGGCATTCGCACGCTGGTCATGGTTGAAACCATGTGGCAAGAGCAGGCGGCTGGCGATGAAACGCTGCGCATGCTGCGCTTGAGCCCACTCGGCGAACTGAACCGGAACGATGATTTCAGCAGAGGGGTTACGCATTATCCGACCATCAATGCAGAACTGCATATCGTTACCGCGGAAACCCTGTCCCGCTTGTTTGCCGAAGTCAATAAAGGCAATTACAACGTTGGCAAACTGAGCTCCTTCGAGTCCATAGACGTCTTCTTCGATGCGTCCTCATTTTTTGGCCGCCACGTGGCAATTCTGGGACAGTCCGGTTCGGGCAAATCATGGTCGGTGACCAGCCTGATCCAATCGGCGCTGAAGGCAATGCCCAATGCGCACATCATTTTGCTCGACCTGCACGGTGAATACGGTTTCAAGAAAACCGATTTGACTTCGCATTCGGTATTTCCAAAAAATCTGGTGCGCTACATCGACGCCGATGACCTCGAAATCCCATACTGGCTGCTGACGTTTGCCGATCTGGTCGAACTGCTGATTGACCTGGACGACGAGCACGCGTCGGTGCAGATCGCCTATTTGCGGAATGCGGTTCGGGAATTAAAAGTGGCTGCCAATGCACATATGGAATTGGCGCATATTACCGTTGACACGCCAATCTTTTTCTCATTGCCCGAATTGCTCAAACGGTTCAAGGAAGCCAATGAGCAGACCGCCAGTTTCGGCAAGGAACAGACCGCCCTATATGGCAAATTCGACCAGTTCCTGGTCAAATTGCAAAGCCGGATGAATGACGCCAGACACGATTTCCTCCTCAACCCCAAGAAACGCAATAAATCAGAGACCCTGGCTGATCTGATGCGGGATTTTGTCGGCCTGGGAGAACCACGAGCCAAGATTACCGTCATCGACCTCAGCGCGGTTCCACCCGACCTTCATCCAACCGTGACTTCCCAGATCGGACGGCTGGCTTTTGAATTCAATTATTGGAATCCGCGCTGCCGGGAATTTCCTATTTTCCTCGTCTGCGAGGAAGCGCACTCCTACATAACGCGTGAGGGTTCGGGGCAGAACCGGCAAACGCGGCGGGCCATGGAACGGATTGCCAAAGCAGGGCGCAAGTATGGTGTTGGTTTGTGTGTCGTCAGCCAGCGCCCGCACGAGCTCTCTGAAACCGTCATGTCGCAGTGCAGCACTTTCGTCTGCCTGCGCATTTCCAATCCCGATGACCAGGCCTATGTGCGGGAACTGGTGCCGGATGCGGCACGTGGCATGCTGGATGTGCTGCCATCATTGGCCCGCGGCGAAGCCATTGCAGTGGGAGAGGCAGTTCCCCTGCCCCTGCGACTGAAGATCACCTTGCCGAATCCACCGCCAAATTCAAGCAACATCGACTATGCCGGTGAATGGACACACGGGCCTGAAGAAATCAGCGTCGAGGACATGGTCGATCGCTGGCGCAGACAAAAACGCTAACTGAGCCACAAGGGGTCAGAGTAAAAATTCATCTGGGAGTAGTCAAAGTCCTCAGAGGTGTCAATTGAATTTTTACTCTGACCCAATCTCCCGCACCAAAACCTGGCACAAGCCGGTCCGGAGCAAGGGGTCTGCTTTCAGGACCTTTTGAAACAGGGATGTTTCAAGACGAGCCGCCATGGATGGCTATATAGCGCAGGCAATGGAGGGGGAGCGACTTCGCCACAGGCGAAAAAGTGCCCCCGGAATGCCGTTAAGCGCGTGCGTCCTGAAAGCAGACCCCTTGGTTCGGAGCGGCGCCCCGGAAAAGTACTACCGGCAATAGGTAAAAGATTTTGCTGGAATTCGCACTTAGCGTCTCTGGCCGGCCGGTACAATATTGGGCCTAAGGCTCGTCGAGGTCGGCCAGGGCCCGGTTAAGAAAGTCTTCTGCCGTGCGGCTGCACGGGCGCTCATCCAGGGTCAGCATCATGGCCAGGTGCATCAGCTTGTCCAACTCGGGCCGGAACCGGTTGATGATTCGTGACGGATCCCGCACCAGCTTATGGTCGACGATGAGGCCGAAAAATACCTGGCCGTTATAACTCAGGATGCTGACGCCCAAACCGACACTTCCCGTTTGCGGTACCCAGAACATCATATCCTTGACCTGCCCTCCGGCCAAAAACAATGGCTCACGGGGGCCGGGGACATTGGTCAGCACCGCGCTGGCCTTCTCGCTCAATAATTCAAGGGCTGGTTTTTGCAGCGTCAAAGGGGCCATACCCAGAGCGGACAACAAACCAAAAGCAACCGTCGCCTGCTTGCTCTGCTTCAATTCGTTCATGCGTTCGTGGATCCGGTAAACCCGTTCGAGCGGATTGGCGACACCCACCGGCAGCGCAAGAAAAACCAGCCCGAAATGATTGCCCAGTTCCCGCGCATGCTCCAATGGGCGTAAATTGACCGGAACGCTGGCCCGGATCTCCAGACTGGATGACAGGGCTTCACCTTCAGCCAGCATATAGCTGCGAAACGCGCCACTGATGGCGGCAATCAAAACGTCATTGACCGTGCAGCCCAGCACGGAGCTTAGTGCTTTGACCTCCGCCAGTGGCACCGGATCGGCCCAGGCAACACGTTTGCGCACACCCAGTTTCCCTTTGAACAGGGTCTTGGGGTCCGCTGGCAGGATCAGGGTACGTCCCAGCTCGCAGGCCAACTCGATAATTTCATTCAGGTAGGCGTTGGCTTTTTCTGGCTGCTGAATGATTTGCCTGATCTCCTCCAGCAATTTGCCTGCCAGGTGGACGGAAAAATCGACACCTTCGCGCGCTGGTTCGAGTAATCGTTGGAATATCGATGACTCACGCGCCCTCGCCTGCTTCCACTGTTCGGAGTCGATGGCAGGATCGCGTAGCTGCGGGGTCGCATCGGTCAGTGTCAGGAACACCTGCACCAGCGCGATGCCATCCGCATAACAGTGGTGAATGCGTATCACCACCACCGGGCCGTCAATGAAATTCTCGACAAAATGGAATTGCCAAAGCGGCCTTGAATGATCCAGCGCAGTGCTGGCCAGGTCGCTGACATACTCTTCCAGCTCTGCCTGATCCGCGCGCCCGGGCAGGGCCACCTTGCGCACGTGACCGCGGATTTCAAAATCCTCATCGATTTCCCAGAAGGCACCGGAAGGGGTGACCACCGCTTTTTGTTGAAAACGGCGAAACGCAAGGAATCGCAGCCGCACGGTTTCAACCAGCCGTTCGTAGGACGCATTTCGATCCAGGCCGACCACGCCGGTGATCATCATCAGATTGGTCGGTTGCTCCATCCGCAACCAGGCGGTATCGACTTTGGAAATAGGCTCCCTGTTCACACCAGTTGAACGCCACCATGGGCACGTCGCAGTGCCCGCGCATCGTCGGAACGGAGTGTTTGCAATTTTTCCAGGTAACCCTCGCCGACTCCGGTAACGTATTCGCCGGAAAAACATGAAGTGTCGAACTGGGCAATTTTTTCATTGCCTTCACGGCATGCGCTCACCAGATCAGAAAGATCCTGATAAATGAGCCAGTCGGCTCCCAACTCCTGCTGGATCTCCCGTTCGTTGCGTCCGTGCGCGATCAACTCCGAGGTGGCCGGCATGTCGATGCCATAAATATTGGGGAAACGCACCGGCGGCGATGCTGAAGCGAAGTACACTTTGCGGGCGCCGGCTTCTCGCGCCATTTGAATGATTTGCTTGGACGTTGTGCCGCGGACAATGGAATCATCGACGATCAGGACATTCTTGCGGCGGAACTCGAGATCGATGGCATTGAGTTTTTGTCTTACCGATTTCCGGCGCTCCGCCTGGCCCGGCATGATGAAGGTCCGCCCAATATAGCGATTCTTGATAAATCCTTCGCGGTACTTCACATTGAGATCAAAGGCCAATGGAAGTGCCGCGGTACGGCTGGTGTCGGGCACCGGGATGACGACATCGATATCGTGATCCGGCCATTCTCGCAGGATTTTTCCTGCCAGAGCCTGTCCCATCCGCAGCCTTGCCTTGTATACCGAAATGTCTTCCAGCATCGAATCGGGACGGGAAAAATAGACATACTCAAAAATACACGGCGTCAATTCCGCCGCGGCCGGGCTCACATGCGTGTGCAATTTACCGTCGAGTGAGATAAATATGGCCTCTCCCGGGCGCAAATCGCGTTCCAGCGTGAATCCCAGAGCACTGAATGCCACGCTTTCAGAAGCAATTGCATATTCTTTGCCGGCGTCCGTCTCGCGCGAGCCCAGTACTGCCGGCCGTATTCCCCAGGGGTCGCGAAAACCCAGAACACCATGACCACAGATCAGGCTGATGGCGCTGTAAGCGCCGCGGCAGCGCTGGTGCAAGGCATCTACCGCTTTGAACAAATGCTTCGGTTGCAGGCTGACGGGGTTTTGCTGCTGCACTTCATGCGCCAGCACGTTGAGCAGCACTTCGGAATCTGATCGGGTGTTCAGGTGACGCCTGTCACTGTCAAAAAGCTGTTGGGTCAACTCTTCTGTATTGATCAGGTTGCCGTTGTGTCCCAGGGCGATGCCATAAGGCGAATTGACATAAAACGGCTGGGCTTCGGAGGAATCGTCCATGCCGGCTGTCGGATAGCGCACATGGCCAATGCCAACCTGACCCGTCAAGCGCCGCATGTCCGCCGGCCCGAAGACATCGCGCGCCAGACCGGTCCCCTTGTGCAGCCGGATGCGGGATCCATCCAGTGTCGCAATGCCGGCGGCATCCTGGCCCCGATGCTGGAGGATGGTCAAGGCATCGTACAAGGAAGAGGCGACAGCACTATGGCCGACGATTCCGATAATTCCGCACATATGATGTAATCCGCCTGTGCAAGGAGATGATACCCGCGGCGAATTCTAACACGCCCGGCCGGGTTGACGGGCAACCTGCATGCTGCATCACGCGGAAATTCTATGAGACTGTCGGTTGAACCGGGCTACTCTGAGGGTTTTGCCCGTCCTTGCCGCCCTTGGGTTCGTTCGGCTTTACAATTTCGGGCTCAAAATCAAGGTGCTCCCGCAGGTTTTGCGGCAGCAATGCTGCCGACCAATCCAGCAAGGGCCGCAAACGCTGAATCAGCATCGATTCCTTCCACCACGGATCGGCTGGGATTGGCGTGAATCCCATAGCCAGTAAAAAAACGACGACAATCGCAAGTCCCCGCGCCGCACCGAAAGCACCGCCAAGCAGCCGGTCGGTGCCGCTGAGTCCGGTCGACTCCACCAGACGGCCGAGGAGATAGTTCACCAAGCCCCCGATCAACAACACTGCGATGAACAGACCGGTAAAGCCCATAACCGCCCGTGCCGAAGGCAGCGAGACATGGTCTTCCATCAGCGCCGCCAGGTTACCGCCGTATTGGTAAGCAACGAAAAAGGCCACAGCCCAGATCAGCAGGGACAGCACTTCCTTGATGAAGCCCCTGAGGACTCCCACCAACACGGAAATCAGCAGCGTTGCCAGTATGGCGTAATCCGGCCAGATCATGATCAAGCAGACACTAGTGGCCTGTAACAGCCAATACGGGAGTGAAAGGCGAGCCCGGACGAGCCGAGTGCGCGTAGCGAGCCGCGTCGAATAGCTCTCGTACTATGCCTCGCAAGGCGAGCGACATTGCAATCGGCCGTCGCGATTCAGCAAGACACTACTGTATTGGCTGTTACAGGTCACTAGTCAGCCGTCATCACGACGCCGTGGATGGAAAGCTTCTCAGATAGCTGTTGCTTGGTGCGGATCGCCTCGTCGCGCTCGAGAAATGGACCAATGCGCACGCGGAATATGGATGAAGTCGACGAGGTCACGGTCTCCTGGTAGGCGCTCATGCCGTCCTCCCTGAGCTGTGATACCAAGCGTTCAGCGTTGCTTGCATCGGAAAAACTGCCTGCCTGGACCACCCAACGCACCAATGCATCCGCAGGATTACCCACGGACTCGGACTGATCGGGTTGCAGATCGACGACTCGTGGCCTGACACCCTTAACATCTTTGGCAATCCGTTCAGATACCTGACTGGCTTCAGTTTCGCTTTCGAACGGCCCCACGCGAACGCGATTGAGACGTCCCGCACCGGAGTCGATGGTGTCCAGCAATACCGGAAGTCCCTGTTTCTGCAGTGAAGCCATCAAACGGCTCGCGTTCTCGGCGCTGCCCAGGCTCGCAACCTGCACCACATAGCGGCCGGTGGTACGCTCGGGTATCTGATCGGGCGCCGGAAGCGGCGCAGTTGTATTCTCAACCACATCCCCCTCTTTTGCCTTGGGTTGTAACGGGCTTGCCTTGTCCTGGCCGGACTTGGCCGCGACCGGTTCCGGGGTGAGGTCCGCAGCCTTGGGGCTGGCTTCAGGTGGAGCTTGTGCCGCCTCTTTTTCATTAACTCTTACCGGCGCACTGGTGGCGGCCGCCGCTCTGTCGCCGGATACCGCATCGCGATCCGGCATCGGCCGGCTTTCTCTTTGTGGATCGGTGACCGGAAAGCGCCGGGTTTCGAAGGTAAGTTCATCCGGACGGGGCGGGAGCTCAATTTTTTGCGACTGCTGCGAGCCGCTTTCCGGTCTCCCGTTGAGCAACATGGGCAGCACAATCACTGCCAGCGCGATCAATACGCTGGCGCCAACCAGTCTTTGCTTCAGTGCTTTGTCCATAATAGAGGTGCTCTTGAACGGTGCTCGTCGAAACCGGGCTGTCGGGGAATACTGCCATCAATTATACACGCGCGCTTTGCGAACCACCTTGCTGCAGTTCAAAGCTGGCTGTTAGCCGCCAGGAAGGTCGTTGCCTCGGCGACGGTGAAAAAGGACCCGAAAACCAGGACCTGCTGCCCGCCGCCTGCCGTTGCTTCCAACGCTGCGGCCAAAGCCGAGGCCACGTCAGGGAAATCCCGCACGCGTCCGGGCCCGCTGACCTTGACCACTTCCTGCGCCAGTTCGGCACCGCTGCGGCCACGATCGCCGCCCAAGCCCGCGCAGTGCCAATGCTGCACATATTCATCCAGAATCGACGCGACCGCCACCGCATCCTTGTCCTGCAGCATGCCAAGCACGCAAATCACGGGGCGCCAGCGCAAATCCTGCAATGCTGCGGCCACTGCCTGTGCCGCGTGCGGGTTGTGGCCAACATCCAGCCACACCCGGGGGCAATCAGCCGACGGCTGCAAACGCCCGGCCAGGCTGACGGATTTCAAGCCCCGCACCAGTTCATCGGGGTGCTCCAGCGCGTCCGGAATCAGCGCACTCACAGCCGCGACCGCGGTGGCCATGTTCCGGACCTGGTGCGAGCCCGGCATTGCCGGTTGCGGTAGCTGGATCGTATTCGAACCTTGGCGCCAGACAAAACCGCATGCCTGTACGGTCACGCTGAATTCCCTCCCCAGACGCTGCAGCAGAGCGCCGCAACGCGCGGCAGCTTCCAGCACGGATTGCGGCGGATCGGCCTCACCGCAGATCAACGGCCTGCCCGCCCGGATGATACCGGCTTTCTCACGGCCAACACTGTCAAGATCATGGCCCAGGTACTCCTGGTGGTCCAGACCAATTGCGGTAATAACGGCGCAATCCGTGTCGAGAATATTGACCGCATCGAGCCTGCCACCGAGGCCGACTTCGAGCACGGCAAAATCCAGCGTCGCGCGTGACAGCAAATCGAAGGCCGCCAGCGTACCGAATTCGAAATAACTCAGACTGATTTCGCCGCGTGCGGCCTCAACCCGTTCGAATGCAGCGATCAAGTCCCCATCCGTCGCCCCGGCGCCCTGAATCTGCACTCTTTCGTTATAGTGCAGGAGATGGGGTGAGGTATAGCTGCCACAACGATAGGCAAGGGCCGTCAGCATGGTGCTGAGATAAGCCACGGTCGAACCCTTGCCATTGGTGCCGGCAACGGTGATCAGCCGGGTTGCCGGCATTGGCCGGCCCATAAGCTCCCACACCGCACGGACCCGCTCCAGGCCGAGATCGATCGCCAGCGGGTGGCGCCGCTGCAGAAGGTCGAGCCACGCCGCGAGTGTGGAGGGTTTGGACATGGGCGCTTGTCCCGCTTACGCCGCTGCGGCAAGCGGTTGCTATGTTTTGACCAGTTCCCCGCTCACCACCCTGGGTTGAGCGCCACCACTCATCAAGGCCAGCAAGGCGGAAATCTGATCGCGCAGTTGGCGCCGATCGACAATCATGTCGATCGCGCCTTTTTCCAGCAGGAATTCACTGCGTTGAAACCCCTCGGGCAGCTTCTCGCGCACGGTTTGTTCAATCACACGCGGGCCGGCAAATCCGATCTGGGCGCCTGGCTCGGCGATGTTGACGTCTCCCAGCATGCCCAGGCTGGCGGACACGCCGCCTGTGGTCGGGTGGGTCAGCACGGAGATGTAGGGAATTCCGGCCTCCGCCATGCGCGCCAATACGGCACTGGTCTTGGCCATTTGCATCAGAGACAACAGGCCTTCCTGCATGCGCGCACCGCCACTGGCGGAAAAGCATACCAGCGGCGAGCGCAGGCGCAGACTTTCCTGACCGGCGCGGGAGAATTTCTCGCCCACGACCGAGCCCATGGATCCACCCATAAAACCGAATTCAAAGGCGCAGGCCACAATATCGCCACCGTACAACTTTCCTGCCATGGCCACCAGCGCATCCTTTTCCCCGGTTTTTTTCTGCGCAGCCACCAGGCGATCGCGGTATTTCTTGGTATCGCGAAACTTGAGCGTATCGACCGACTCGAGGTCAGCCGCTATTTCACGCTGGTCCTCTGGGTCCAAAAACTGTTGTAGGCGCGCGCGTGCCCCCACCGGCATATGCTTGCCGCACTTGGGACAGACTTGAAGATTGCGCTCGAGCTCAGGACGGTACAATACTGCTGAACAATCCACGCATTTTGTCCACAAGCCTTCCGGAACCGTGCGCTTGTTGCCGCCTTCGGTGCGGATTCTCGATGGCATCAGTTTTTGAAACCAGCTCATGCCTGGAATGCCCCGGTAAAGGCTTGCATCCGAACTTCCTGGCGATTGCTTATTATCATCGACTTTCCCAATCCCGAACTGCTGTCAAGGGCATTGACCTGCTTCAATCCACGCCATTGTCCATGGCCTCACGCACGGGCGCAAGAAACTCCCGGGCCAGGCGGCCGGCCTCTTCCTCGGACGCCGCCGTCGCCAGCGTCTGCACCAGGGCACTGCCGATGACCACCCCGTCGGCCACTTTGGCCACCAGCGCAGCCGCTTCGGCCCCCTTGATACCGAAACCTACCGCAATGGGTAGACCGCTGTGCCGGCGTATTTGCCGCAGCGGCGCCACGATATCGTGCTGTTGCAGCAGATTCGCGCCGGTAATGCCCTTGAAAGACACATAGTAAAGATAACCACGCGCGGTACTGACGATGGTATCCATCCGCTCCGCTGTGGTCGTGGGCGCCAGCAAACAGATGGGATAAATACCGGCCTTTGCCAACAAATCGCTGAGCTGGCCCATTTCCTCCGGCGGGCAATCGACCATCAGCAGGCCGTCGACCCCTGCGGCACCCGCGTCGCTCGCAAATGCAGCAAAACCGTAGCGCTCCACCGGGTTCATATAACCCATCAGCACCACCGGTGTGGTCTTGTCATGGCAGCGAAATTCCGTCACGCAATGGAGCACCGTGTGCAGCGAAACGCCGCGCGTAATCGCCCGCTCGCTGGCCGCCTGGATCACCGGCCCATCGGCCATGGGGTCGGAGAAGGGCACGCCAAGCTCCAATACATCCGCCCCGGCGGAGACCAGTTGATGCATGATGGCGACAGTCCATTCCGGCCGCGGATCGCCCACGGTAATAAACGGGATCAGGGCTTTGCGCGACTGCTCATTCAATGCCTGAAATCGTTGGTCTATGCGATTTTTCACAAAGAAATGTTCTCCAGTTCTGCGACCGTCTGCACATCTTTGTCGCCTCTGCCGGAGAGGTTGATCAGAATGTATTGATCGGGGCGCATTGCGGCTGCCAGCTTGATGCCGTAGGCAACGGCATGGCTGCTTTCCAGCGCAGGCAGTATGCCTTCGAGCCGGGTCAGTTGATGAAACGCCTTTAGCGCCTCCTGATCCGTGACCGAGACGTATTCCGCCCGCCCGCTGTCCTTCAGCCAGGCATGCTCCGGCCCCACGCCCGGATAATCCAGCCCGGCGGAAACCGAATGGGTGTGTTGTATCTGGCCGGCGTCATCGTCTATCAGGTAGGTGCGGCAACCGTGCAACACGCCCGGCCTGCCGGCGCACAGCGAGGCGGCATGCTCCCCCGTGGACAGACCCCTGCCGGCGGCTTCCACGCCGATCAACCGCACCTCGCGGTCACCGACAAAGGGGTGAAACAAACCTATCGCATTGGAGCCGCCGCCGACGCAGGCGACCAGCGCGTCCGGCAGGGTGCCATATTCATCCATCATCTGGCGGCGGGCTTCTCTGCCCACCACGGCATTGAAATCGCGCACCATGGTGGGATAAGGATGCGGTCCCGCCACGGTGCCGATGATGTAGAAGGTATCGTCGATATTCGTCACCCAGTCCCGCATGGCCTCGTTCAGTGCATCTTTCAATGTGCGCGAGCCGCTGGCCACCGCGCGCACCTCCGCACCCAGCAGCTTCATGCGAAAAACGTTGATGGCCTGGCGCCGCATATCGATCTCGCCCATGTACACCACGCATTGCTTGTTCAGTCTTGCCGCAACGGTGGCTGCTGCCACGCCGTGCTGACCGGCCCCGGTTTCCGCTATCAGACGCGATTTGCCCATGTAATCGGCCAGCAGGGCCTGTCCGACCGTGTTATTGATCTTGTGCGCACCGGTGTGATTCAGATCTTCCCGCTTGAGCAATATCTGCGCCCCGCCTGCGAGTTCGGAGAGTCTGCGGGCCGGGTAGATCGGCGAAGGCCGGCCGACGTAATGGGCCAGGTCATCATCCATGCGGGCAATGAATTCATCATCCTCGCGCCAGCGGAAGTACGCAGTCTTCAACTCGTCCAATGCATGCATCAGAGTCTCGGAAACATAACTTCCGCCGTAGGGCCCGAAATGCCCCTGCGCATCGGGCTCGGAAGTCATCGCTGCTTGCTGCTTTGCTTTACTGTTCACTCTTTGCCTCTTTGATAAATCGTCTGATAGCTGCTGCGTCCTTGATACCGGGCGCGGTTTCCACCCCGCTGGAGACATCCACGGCCCACGGGTGCACCTGGTTCACGGCGCTGCGCACATTGGCGGGGTTCAATCCACCCGCCAGGATCAAAGGCAGCCGGCCCGGAGAAATCCGGCCCCAATCCAGCACCCTGCCGGTGCCGCCCTGCCCACCCGGTTCATGGCTGTCGACCAGGATGCCTGCGGCATCAGCGTACGCCGTTTCCGCCGCCGCCACCGCGTTTGCGGCGGCGCCTTGAACAGCCTTGATATAGGGCAGGCCAAACTGCCTGCAGTATGCGGCATCTTCACGGCCGTGAAATTGCAGCAGGCTCAGCGCGGCCTGGCGCAGCACCTGCCGCACATATTCTGCCTCCTGGTCGAGGAACAGCCCAACACGGCAGACAAAGGCGGGCACCTGCCGGCACAGGCCGGCTGCGGCTTGTGGCTCAACACAGCGCGGACTATCCGGCACGAACACGAAACCCAGTGCGTCAGCGCCGGCATCGACCGCGTCGGCCACGTCCTGAGCCCGGCTGAGGCCGCAGATTTTTACCCGCACCGGGCTCATCATGGCTCCCTCGCGGGGGGAAAGTCGACCTGCACGGGCGGCAGTCGATATTGGGACGGGTAACGCGCGCCAACGAAATACAAACCTTCGGCCGCGGCCGTCGGAGCCGCCGCGCTACGATCGCGGCTGAGCAACAATTCCTGCATCCAGGCAAGCGGTTGTTCTGCGCGGCCGATGCGGATCAGGCTGCCGGCAATATTTCGCACCATATGATAAAGAAAGCCGTTGGCAGTCACATCAATCTGCACTTCGTTCTCGTTCCGCACCACCGAAATCTCATGAATTTCACGCAGTGCATGCCGGGCCTGACAGGATGCAGCGCGAAAGGCTGAAAAGTCATGCTCGCCACATAGGACCTGTGCCGCAAGGTGCATCAATTCCGCGTCCAGTGGCTGGCGACACCAGCTCACCCGTTTGGCATCCAGTGCCGGCCGCACCCAGCGGTTGAGAATGCGATAGCGGTAGCTGCGCGAATAGGCGCTGAAGCGCGCATGAAAGCTGTCGTCGACCGCGCGCAGCCACAGGACGCTGATACCCCGCGGCAAATGGCTGTTGGCCCCCAATATCCAGGAGCGTTCGGAGCGTTGCACAGGAGTATCAAAATGGGCGATCTGGCAAATGGCGTGAACACCGGTGTCGGTTCGACCACAGCAGGCAACATGAATTGGCTGGTCCGCAACGCGGGAAAGCGCCGCCTCGACGCAGCCTTGTACTGTCGGCTCCTGCCGCTGCACCTGCCAACCGAGGAACGCGCTGCCATCATATTCGATCCCGAATGCATAGCGCATTTGTGTTTGGTCCGCCTTTGTAGCCTGTGCGGGTCATGCCCTGAATCGCGCATTTTGGTGCCGCCTGCCACCGATTGCAAACCGGGTGAAAAGAAAGGGGCCGCGAGGGTGCACTCTCGCGGCCCCTGGCAGTTCAATGCTTCGCTCAGAGTTCGCCCAGCATTTTCTTCGCTTCAGATTGCTGTTCTTCGGAACCGTGCTCGATGACTTCGTCGAGGATCACGCGCGCGGCTTCCCGGTCGCCCATGGCAATATAGGCCCGCGCCAGATCCAGACGCACCTCCGGATCGGCACTGTCTTCATCCAACAACTCCGCTTCATCGCTTTGTGCCGCCCGCTCCCGCCTGGTTTGCTGCTGCGGCTCAGGGGCGGTGACCGCTTCGCCTTCCTCCTCAGCGGCTTCTTTGTCGGCCGCCGGTTCGGGTTGGGGTTTCAGGACCTTGAGGATTTCTTCGGCTTCGTCCTTGATTTCGCGTACGGTTCCGCCTTCCGGTCCGGCGCTCTCCAGGTCCCAGTCCTGACCGGCATTGCGGCGATTGATCAACCAGCCGGCAACCGCAGCGGCAACCACCAGCAATACCAGCAGCCACAGGGTCAGGCTGCTGTACCAGGCCTTTTCCGGTTTCGACGCAGCCTTGGTCGTCACTTTGGGCACCGCGGTCTGGCTGGTTTTTTGCGAGGGTTTCTTCGCTGTGGCTTGCGCCGCCTGGCCGGCAGGGCTTTCACTGCCTTCATCTTTGCCTTCAGATAGGCGCTTCTGGCGCAGCTCTTCTTCCATTTGAGACAGCCCGGCATCGGCTACATTGCCTTCCTGACTCGACCCCAGACGATCCCGTAATTCGGTAATCTGGTCCTGCAGGTATTGATTCTGTTGCTGTTCCACAACCAGTTCTTCTTCCTTGCGCGCCAGTTCTTCCTTCAGTGCCTGCTCAGCAGGGGATGCACTGCTACCGGCGGCCGCTTCGTTCGTACCGCCGGCGCTGGCGACATCCGCCTTGTCGGCCGGTGGCACCAGCTCCAATTTATCCGCTGGCGCAGTGGTGCTGGCGCTGCCTTCGGGAGTGGCCGGTTGCCGGGAATTCATGTCCAGCAAAGGCGTCTCCGCCGCGGTGGGCGCAATGTTCTGGGAATACGCATCGTATTGCTGAACCACTTCTTCACGCGCGGTTGCCACCGGTACCTGCCGCACCTCTTCGACCTGCGGCATACGCAGGATCGCGCCTTTCTTCAGCAGATTGATGTTGTCCTTGATAAAAGCCTGCGGATTATTGCGCTGGATGGCGAGCATGACCGCGTTCATATCCAGGCCGGTGCCATGCGACCAGTCGGCAGCGATGCGCCACAGGGTATCGCCGCTTTGCACCGGGCCATACTCATTGCCGCCGGCTGTGACAGGGGTTGTTGCGTTTGGTTTTGACTGCCCGGAGGCATCTTCGCGCGCAGTGGCTTTTCCCGCCGGCACCCACTCGGCTTCTGCGGGGGCCGGAGCGACCGGGGGCCGCCCGCGCTCGTCAACCACTGGAGACGGGGCCGGCGATGTGAATGACGGCGGGTCGAGAAACATCGTGTATTCACGTAACAACCTGCCACTGGCCCAGTTCACCTCGACGATCAGGCGAACGATCGGGTCCTTGAGCGGCAGCTTGCTGGTGACGAGGATGCTGGCACCACCGTCTTTCTGCTCCAGCGCAAAACTCAATGGCACGGAAATCGCGTCGCGGCTGGCGCCGATCAATTTAAAGTCATCGGCGGAAGCCATGCCCACGGTAACGGAAGCCAGATCATCATCCGCCCGGGTGATCAAATCGATCCTGGCCTGCAAGGGCTGGTTCAAATAGGATTCAACCGAAATATTGCCCAGGCCCATGGCCAATGCCAATGGTGCGAATGCTGTTAACGCAGCCAACAGTACCAAGCTGGCGCTGATGCGTTTGGTGTTATACATGAGTCCCTCCGTCTTTCCCTGACATTATGAAGAACAGCCTTGCCCGATAAGTGCGTGCTCTGCCCTTAAGCTCCCACCAGTGCTGAGTGTACTTGCACCTGCGACCGCTGGCCAGCAGCAAACCGCCGCTGTTCCAGGTAGTCCATGATCTGAATGGCGTTAAGCGCTGCGCCTTTGCGCACGTTGTCCGCCACCACCCACATGCTGATGCCACGCGGATGACTGATATCGCGCCGCAGCCTGCCCACATAAACGGCATCTTTGCCCGCCGCATGGGTAACCGGCGTTGGATGGATGCCGTCCGCGCCAGCCAGTAACTCGACACCCGGCGCCTGTTGCAGCAATTCGCGCACGCGTTCGATGCTGATGTCGGTGCGCGTTTCGAAGTGAACAGCTTCGGCATGGCCGTAAAAAACCGGCACGCGAACTGCAGTGGCATTGACCAGCAGCTCGGGGTCATCGAGGATTTTTTGCGTTTCCCAGAGCATTTTCATTTCTTCCCGCGAATAGCCGTTTTCCAGCAGCGTATCGATTTGCGGCAACACGTTAAACGCGATGGGCTGGGAAAAGGCCGACATTTCGGGATCCTGGAAATTCAGCTTTTGCGCCGTTTGCATGGCCAGTTCCCGCAAACCCTTGCGTCCGGCTCCTGAAACCGACTGGTAGGTCGCTACATTGATGCGCGCAATGCCGGCGGCGGCGTGGATCGGCGCCAGAGCAACCACCATCTGGATGGTTGAACAATTCGGGTTGGCGATGATACACCCGCCCTGCACCGCATCCAGCAGGTGCGCATTGATCTCAGGCACCACCAGCGGGACCGCATCGTCATAACGAAACGCCGAAGTGTTGTCGATCACGATGGCGCCTGCCGCCGCGGCCAGCGGAGCGTATTTCTGACTGACAGATCCGCCGGCGGAAAACAGCGCATAGTCCACCGTGGAAAAATCAAAGTCGGCGAGGTTGCCAATCTCCAGTTGGGTATTACCGAACTCGACGTCTTCCCCGACCGAGCGGGCGCTCGCCAACGCGCTGACACGATCCTCCCGATGCCCCTGTTCGGCCAGCATGGACAGCATTACCTCGCCCACCGCACCGCTGGCGCCAACCACCGCAATTTTAGGTTTTTGTATCATGTCGAAGATTATATATTAATTGTAAGCTGTTGTTTACTCTAGCCCCATCTGCGCGCGATGCCGCAGCACGTGATCGATCAGAACCAGCGCAAGCATGGCTTCGACGATGGGCGTGGCGCGTATGCCCACGCAGGGGTCGTGCCGGCCCTTGCTGATCACCTCGACTTCATTGCCATCGACATCCAGGCCCTGGGCTGGCAATCGCAGGCTGGAAGTGGGTTTGAACGCAGTGCTGACCAGGATGTCCTGCCCGCTGGAGATTCCGCCGAGGATACCGCCCGCGTTGTTGCTGAGAAAACCCGTGCGCGTCATTTCATCGCGATGCACGGTTCCCGTTTGCTCGACGCTGGCAAAGCCGGCGCCGATTTCCACCCCTTTGGCCGCATTGATGCCCATCATCGCGCTGGCGATCTCAGCATCCAGTTTTCCATACACGGGGGCTCCCAGTCCAACCGGGACATTGCGCGCCACTACGTTGACCCGCGCGCCCACCGAATCGCCGGATTTCCGCAAGCGGTCCATGAACTCCTCAAGCCGCGGGACACAGGCCGGATCCGGGCAGAAGAAGGGATTGTCGTCAATGGTATCCCAGTGCATGTTTGCATCCGTGCGTATCGGGCCCAACTGCGCCAGCCAGCCCTGGATTTCGACCCCCAGGTTCAAGCGCAGCCACTTACGCGCGATGGCGCCGGCGGCGACCCGCATCGCCGTTTCCCGCGCCGATGAGCGGCCACCGCCGCGATAGTCCCGGATACCGTACTTTTTCCAATAGGTGAAATCAGCATGGCCCGGACGCAACAGGCGCTTGATCTCCTCATAATCACGCGAACGCGCGTCGGTGTTTTCGATCAACAGTCCAATCGCCGTGCCCGTGGTGCGGCCTTCGAACACGCCGGAGAGAATTTGCACATCATCCTTTTCATGCCGTTGTGAGGTGTGCCGCGAGCGGCCGGTCGCACGGCGATCGAGTTCCCGTTTGATTTCCGCCGGCTCGATTTCCAGCAGCGGTGGACAGCCATCGACGACGCAGCCGATGGCCGGGCCATGGCTTTCGCCAAAAGTCGTCACCCGGAACAGCTTTCCAAAAGTGTTATCTGACATGCGCACGTTCCTCGATTACGTTGATGATGGCGGCGGAGGCTTGCAGCAGTTCCTGCCGGCTGAGCACGAACACCCCGGAGCCGCCGCTACTGAATTCCAGCCAGACAAATGGCACCGCCGGCAGTTGCGCCGCCAAAGCCTGTTCGCTTTCTCCCACCTCACAGACCAATAAGGCGCCGGCGTTCATGTGCCGAGGGGATTGCAGCATGATCTGCAGGCACGCGTCCAGGCCATCAGCGCCGGAAAGCAGGCCCAGCTCAGGCTCCGCCCGATACTCCGCGGGCAAATCCTGCAATGCCGCGCTCGACACATACGGCGGATTGGTCACGATCAGGTCATACGACCTGCCGGTGAGACCGGCATACAAGTCCGACTGCAACAGCCTGACCCGCGATTCCACGCCGTGCCTGCGCACATTCCTGCGTGCCACCTCCAGAGCCGAGGGGCTGATATCCGCCGCATCGACGGCGAGCCATGGCATGTGTACGGCCATCGCAACGGCAATGCAACCGCTGCCGGTGCACAAATCCAGCACGCTGTTCACCTCGGCAGCGTTCACCCAGGGCTGAAAATGCTCCTGAATCAATTCCGCAATCGGTGAACGCGGAACCAGCACAGTCGCATCGACCTCGAATTCAAGGCCGGCGAACCAGGCGCTGCCAAGCACGTAGGCCAGGGGTATGCCATTTTCGACACGAGCCGAGACATATTGCTGCACCCGGGTTTCCTGTTCCTGGCTCAGTGGCAGGTCCCAGTCCTCGAAACTCCCGTCGAGCGCGCCGCCGACAGCATGCAGAACCAGCCATACCGCTTCATCGCCCGCATTGTCCGTGCCGTGCCCATAGAACAGCCCGGCCGACTCCAGCCTGCCGCTGACGAGTTGTATGCATTGGCCGACATTCACAAATAGTATCCTGCTGACACCTGTCAGTATGCGCCTGAGGCAGTATAATCCAGCACTACTCTCTATGGCCCACTGGCATGATACCCAAGCATCCCAAAGCGCGCGTCATATTGCTCACCGTCAGCCTGGGATTATTGAGCCTGGCGGCAGGGTTCAGCCTTTGGCGCATTCACGAGGCGCGAAAATGGAGTTCGCTGGAGTCTTTGATCCTGCTGCCCGAACCGCGCAGTCTCTCCGATTTCGCCCTCAGCGATCAGCACGGCAAGCCGTTCACGCTGGACGGATTCCGCGGTCACTGGTCATTGGTTTTTTTTGGCTACACATTCTGCCCGGATGTGTGCCCCAATACCCTGTTTCAGCTACAACAGGCGAGAAAACTGATGCTGCAGCAGGAAAGCGCCGCTGAGATACCGGTCATCTACTTCATTTCGGTGGATCCCGAACGCGACACCACACAGAAGCTTTCAGACTACCTGAGCTATTTCGACCCGGAATTTGTCGGGCTGCGTGGAGCAGATCCGCAATTGAAGGCACTGACCCTGCAGCTCGGCATCGCCTATTTCATCGAACCGCACGCAGAAGGCGCGGCCCAATATCAGGTCGATCACAGTGCATCCCTGTTGTTACTGAACCCCGCAGCGCAGCTTGTCGGCGTGATACCGGCCCGCTACGATGCTTCCAGCATCGCCCATGATGTTATGACGGTTGTCAGCCAGGAGGGCAGCGCGCCGTGAGCATTATCGATTTCATCTTCAGCAGCATTCAGCGCCTGCTGCCGCACCACCTGTTATCACGCCTGGCGTATGGATTCATGCGCAGCCGAATCAAGCCGCTCAAGAACCTGCAAATATGGATTTTCGGCTGGCTGGCCGGAGTGGACTGGACCGAGGCGCGCTCCCCGCATGCGGTCGACTACCCGGATTTCAATACGTTTTTCACCCGTGAACTGGCGCCGGGCACGCGGCCGCTGGATCCGGATCCGCAGGCCTTAGTCAGCCCCTGCGACGGGCGCATCAGTCAATGCGGACGTGTCACCAATGATCGGATATTGCAAGCCAAGGGTCACAGTTTTTCCCTGCGGGCCTTGTTGGCGCACGACCATGCGGCGCCGGAATTCACCAATGGCTTTTTCCACACCATCTATCTGGCGCCGCGTGACTATCATCGCGTGCATATGCCCATGGCGGGCACCTTACAGCGCATGATTCACGTTCCGGGGCGTTTGTTCAGCGTCGCCCCCTACACGGTGCGGCAGGTGCCCAACCTGTTCGCGCGCAATGAGCGCGTCATCAGCCTGTTTGAAACCTCGCACGGTCCGATGGCCGTTATTCTGGTGGGTGCCCTGATGGTTTCCAGCATGGAAACCGTCTGGGCCGGCGTCATCACGCCACCGCGCGTGCGGCGCGTGAGCACCGGCGACTGGTCACGGCGTAATATCAGCTTGAATAAAGGCGAAGAGTTGGGCCGCTTCAACATGGGATCGACCGTAATCCTGCTGTTGCCGGCCGCCGCCGTGTCCTCCCTGGCTGAGTTCGGGCCCGATGACAACGTGCAAATGGGCCAAAAACTCGGCCGCCTACGTTAGCCTGCATGTTGCACCAGTTCTCGTGGCGAGACGAATCAGGGGTGCGTCATGGCTGACTTTCGCGACCGAGGAGCGCGCAGGCATAGTCGGCACTATGTCGAGCACTCTGACCGAGCGAAAGCCAGACAGGGCGTGCCCCTGGAGCGTCGCAGTAGAGGACTGGTGCAACATGCAGGCTAGATTATTTCCAGCCACAGTGGCGGCCGGCATTTTGCTGATCCAGCCATTGCTGCAGGGGGGCGAAATAGTCCAGCATCGCTGTGGCGTCCATTTGCGGGGTGCCGGTCAAGGCTTTCAGGGCTTCAGGCCAGGGCTTGCTCTTGCCCATTTCCAGCATCGCATTCAGCCGCGCGCCGGCTGCCTTGCTGCCATAAAACGAACAACGGTGGATGGGGCCCTGGTTACCGGCGACTTCGCACAGGCGTACGGAAAAACTGGAATTGCAGCACGTCGGCAAGAAAATACCGCGAATACGGATAATTGCCGGGGACATGAAACTTGGCCCCCGCATCGAAGGCATCGGGCGGGCGCACGTTGGGGGCCGACACGCCCTGGTACTGCTCCCGCAACTGCCACCATAAATCGTTATAGCCTTCCGGGCCAACTTCGCCGGCAAACACTTTCCAGCGCCACTGATCCACCATCAGGGCAAAGGGCGCGTAGGCGACTTTTTCCAGCGCTTTCATCATCAGCAAACCGATATCGCCCGTTGCATCCGGCTCGGCATCCAGCAAGCCGATTTGCACCAGGTACCTGGGAGTGGTTGACAGTGACAGTGTGTCGCCTACCGCTTCATGGAAGCCGTCATTGGCGCTGTCACGGTACAAATAGGACAGCCCTTTGTAGGCCCGCTGGTAATAATTGTGCCCCAATTCATGATGGATGGTGCGGAAGTCTACATCATTGATTGTGATACACATCTTGATGCGCAGGTCGTCCTTTTCATCGATATCCCAGGCCGAGGGGTGACACAGCACCTCCCGGTCCGCGGGCTTGACGAAAAGGGACCGCTGCCAAAACGTTTCCGGCAGCTCGGCAAATCCGAGTGAACTGAAAAATGCTTCACCGGTTTTCACCATGCGAATCGGATCAAACCCCTTGTCTTGCAGGATCGCGGTCAGGTCATAGCCGCTGCCGCCGCTCTTTGGTGCGACGATGTCATAGATATTGACCCAGCTCTGGGCCCACATATTGCCCAGCAGATGAGCCGGAATAAGCCCGTCCGGCGGCACCAGATCGGTACCGTAAAACTCGCCCAGTTTGGCCCTGACGTAACAGTGAAGGGATTCGTACAAGGGCTGGATCTGCGCCCACACGCGGTCCAGTTCGACGGCAAAGGCCGCGGGGTCCATGTCGTAACCGGAGCGCCACATGGCTCCCAGGTCGTCGAAGCCCAGCTCTTTGGCGCCTTCGTTGGCCAACTCGACCTCACGCGAGTACAGGCCTTTCATCGGCACTGCAATCTGGTGCCAGCCATTCCACATCTCCAGCAGCTCGGCCGGGTCGCGCGAATGCGCAAGAATCTCCTCCAGATCACCCAGCTCGAGGCAATCATTTTCTGCACGGCAATATTGCCCCGTGCCATACATGCTCGACAGCTTGGCGACGATTTCCGCCTGCTCCGCATTCTTGACCGGATCCAGCGGCGCGGGAATGGTGATGCCGGTGCGCAGCAGATGCAACTTCCGCGCGGTGTCCGCATCCAGTCCAGCCACATCGACATAGCGGGCAGCCTGGCTCGCCAGCTCGACCTGAGCCGCTACCAGAGACTCACTGGCCCTGGCACGCAGCAACTCGGTGTCATAGGTAATGAAATTGGCCTGCACCCAGGATTGGCGCTCCGAGTATTGCGCCAATTCCGCCAGGCGCTGCTCGGCCTGCGCCACGAAGGCCACCGCCTTATCTGCGCTTGGTGTGGCGGCGGGTTGCGGCGGCGCCCCACCAGACTGACCCTGCGCACTGCAGGCCAGCGGCTGCCAGGCGATCAGCATCAAGGCAATCGTCAAAGTAAAAACACTGCGTGAATTCATCTCTGAACTCCAGGTCGATAGTACAGGTCGATCCCGGAAAGGCTAGCAGAACCCACCCCCTTTCTCCATTCAGCCAAGCCCAAGACGCGTATATAATTTGGCCTCCTGAGGACACACACCACCATGCTACGAATCATCCTGACCATCATCGTACTGCTCGCCAGCACCAGCGCAACTCCGGACGAGCAACAGCCGCCTGAAGCCGACCGCAGCACCAGCCTGGCGGAACTGGCCAGTGCAGCCGATGTGATCGTGGTGGCCCAGGTGCGCGATACCGATTACATCTACCAACGGGAGTTTCCGGTGGAGGGCAGTGCGTTTCTCAAGGTGCTGATCGCGTACAAGGCAGACAAGCCACTGGACATGATCGAAGTCTACGAAAAAGGCTTGCACGCCCATGAATGCTATTTCCAGGAGCCGGCGGAGTTGACCGTGGGCCGCCGCTACCTGCTGTTCCTGCAGCACGACGCCAGCCAGCCGGACCGCTACCGCGGCCTGCCCCAGGGCTGCAAGCTGGACATTCTGGTAGCCCGCGACAACCGCTACGTGTTGCGCTTGCCGGCAGATGGCATCCGCCTGTCGGATGCCCTGGCCGCGCGGGGCAAGGAGCTCGAGTTTGCCGACGCGAATGCCCTTGAAGACGAGGCCGCGCTGTCGCCGCAGCGACGTGACGCCCTGCTCAGCGCCGGCTGGATCAGGCCCAGTGGAGAGCGCTATGTCTATACCCACGGGGTCGAACTGCCGACCGTGCGCGAACTCATGGGTATAGACGGCATCTCCACCGCACTTTTGCAAAAAGGGGATTGACTGACAGATGCCGCTACCGCGACCGTTTGGCGGCTTCAGGCGATGACCCGGTAGCAGGGCTTATAAACTTTTTCGCCCGGCAACTTCATGCGGTTGTCGCGGACGAACGCGGCCAGCAGCGTATCCAGCGATTGCATCACCTCGCGCTCCCCGCAAATTTCGAAATGACCATGCTGGCGAACGGCCGCCAGGCCCTCGGTCTTGACATTCCCCGCCACAATGCCGGAAAACACGCGGCGCAGGTTTGCCGCCAGCTCGTGCAGCGGCAACGACCGGTCGACCTGCACATTGCGCATATTCTCATGGGTCGGCTTGAAGGGAATCTGCAGTTGCTGGTCGACGGTGAGCAACCAGTTGAAGTAAAAGGCGTCGTTGTTGGCAATGCGGAACTTGCGCACGCCTTCCAGCCCCCGCGCCATTTTCTGCGCCACGCGGACCGGATCGCCAATGATGACCTCGTAACAGGCACTCGCCTGCTTGCCCAATGCCAACTGGATAAACTGATCGATCTGGGCAAAATAGCCTGCGGAGGCCTTGGGACCGGTCATGATCAGCGGAAAAGGCAGGTCCTTGTTGGCTGGATTAAGTAAAACACTCAGCAGGTAGAGGATTTCTTCCGCCGTTCCCACTCCGCCCGGGAAGACGATGATGCCATGCCCCAGGCGAACGAACCCTTCCAGCCTCTTCTCGATGTCCGGCATTACGATCAATTCGCTGACGATGGGATTGGGTGACTCCGCGGCAATGATGCCCGGCTCGGAGATGCCAATGTAGCGACGCGATGCAGCCCGCTGCTTGGCGTGCCCGATGGTCGCCCCTTTCATCGGTCCCTTCATCGCCCCCGGACCGCAACCGGTGATGATATTGAGCCGCCGCAAGCCCAACTGGTAGCCGCACTCCTTGGTGTAATCGTATTCCTCGCGGGTAATGGAATGACCGCCCCAGCACACCACCAGATCGGGATCGACCTGGGGAATCAGCGCACGGGCGTTGCGCAACAGCTCGAATACCGCATTGGTAATACCCCCTGACGACGCCAGATCATGGTGGGGATGCCCGCGGATTTCGCTGTCGAAATAGACCAGGTCGCGGATCACGGCCGAGATCAATTCACGAATGCCTTCGATGATGCGTCCATCGACGAATGCCGAGGCCGGTGCATTGGTCAATTGCAGCCGCAGCCCGCGGTTGACCTGCTGCACTTCGATGGAAAAGTCCTGGTACTCCTTTAGCAGCGCCTCGGCGTCATCGCCCTGATTGCCGCTGTTCAGCACCGCGAGCGCGCAGCGGTGCAGCAGGCCCGACAAGTCGCCCCGGCTGACGTCATGCAAACGCTCCACTTCCTGACGGCTCAGGGTATTGAGCATGCCCGCCGGGTACAAGCGTGTGGAAACGGAATCCGCTGGCAAGTTTGATCTCCTGAGGGCAGAGCGCTATAGCTTAACGTAAACGCGCCAAACCATCATCCCAACCCCATCTTGGCTTCATCCCCATCAGTAACCTTCCATTGCACCGGGGCCTTCTATAGAATAAGCGCCCTTGCCCGGTGCGCTGACCGGGCATATCGTCGGGGTGTAGCTCAGACTGGTAGAGCACTGCCTTCGGGAGGCAGGGGCCGGAGGTTCAAATCCTCTCACCCCGACCAAATGTAGCAAGACCAATTTCCGCGGTTGATTTAAACGAAAGTTGAGAGGATTTGAACCGAGGAGGCGGGTACAAGAAGCACTGCCTGTGGGAATGTCGCTGATGAGTGAAGCCGCCTTGCCACGAAGTGGCGAGCAGGGAAGCGAAGAAGCGACAGCACCCTGTCATACAAAGCTTTGGCATCGAGCCCCTCTCACCCCGACCAGTTGTGGAAAAGCGGCCCTTGTGGCCGTTTTTTTACATGACTTAAAGAACATAATTCCTAAAAAGAGCTCGCTGCCCCTGAATTAGGCAGAACGATGTTCCCCGAACCAGAAGTACCCCCTCACTTCCCCATTCATGTAACAATCACATCCTGTCCCCCAAACGAAAGGCTTCCAGCCTAAATCGCGAAAATCATGCCCAGCATCGACACGAGCCCATCCATCCAGTACGAATACGACACGCACCCGGAGATTGGGGAGTCCGTTGAAATACTGCCCGCTGTGCGCTGGTTGCGCATGCCGCTGCCCTTCACTTTGGGACATATCAACCTGTGGCTGCTGAAAGATTCCGGTAGCTGGACCATCGTTGACACCGGCCTATACACGCAAGACCACGCGTGACTTGTGGGTCAATGTGCTGGCAGAGCAACTTCACGGCGAGCCGATCAGCCGCACCCTGGTCACGCATCTGCATCCCGATCACGCCGGCTGTGCCGGCTGGCTGGAACAGAGGTGCAAAGCCCCGCTGTGGATGAGCCGTGAGGAATACCTGCTGTGCCGCACCCTGGTGGCGGACACCGGCAGACCTGCCCCGCCCGAAGGCATCGAGTTTTACGCGGCCGCCGGATTTCCCGAAACCGCTCTGGAGCGCTATCAACAACTGTTTGGCTCATTTGGCCAATACGTGGCGCCGCTGCCGCAGTCCTATCATCGTCTGAAAGACGGCATGCAGGTTTCCATCGGCGACCATGCGTGGCAGGTTATTATCGGCCGCGGCCACTCGGTGGAACATGCCTGCCTTTACTGCGAAGAACTGAATGCGCTGATTTCCGGCGACCAGATTCTGCCGACCATCTCCTCCAATGTCAGCGTCTATCCAACCGAACCCTTTGCCAACCCGCTCGGCGACTGGCTGGATTCGCTGAACATGCTGAAGCGGCGGCTGCCGGACGATGTGCTGGTGTTGCCGGCCCACGGCAAACCGTTTCGCGGCGCGCAGATACGGCTGGACCAACTCATTGCAGAACACCAGGAGGGCCTGGACAAGCTGCGTGCGCTATGCCTGCAGCCGGTGCGAGCCATCGATACCTTCTCCGCGCTGTTCAAGAGCAAAATCACCGAAAGCAACCTGATCATGGCCACCGGCGAAGCCATCGCCCATCTGAACTATCTGTACGAGACGAGGTGAGTTGCGCCGCTGGCTGGATGACAACGGTACGCGTTGGTATCAAGCGGGAGCCTGCTGAGACGATGCCCGGCGCTGCAGGCTTAAGCTTCATCGTAGTGCGCATGGGGGCCTGCGTGGACATGACCGCGGTACACCAGGCTGTGCATGATGGTGCCGATAATGATCGCCTGTAATGCCGATATAGCGTACTTGCCGGCCAGCGGCAACAGGTGACTGGAATACTCAAAGCCCAATACCGTGGCCGCCGCCATACCGGTCAGCATCAGCCAGGCGGCGCGCGCACCGAAGGCAGGCTGCATGATCAGCCAGATCATCATGCCCACGCCAAAGCGGTGCAGCGCGATGGCAACGGCGAGACCGGCACCGGCCTGCAATTGGCTTTCGGCGAGACCGGCGCCGTCAAGCAGTGCGTGCAGCAGCAAGCCCAGCAAGGCGAGCATCAGGCTGGCCAGATGCAAAGTCGCGGCCGCGCGGCGCACGGCCCGTTCCAAAGCGGTCGGGAAAAAAAAACCCACGGCGACCAGAGCGATGGCGGTCCATCCCTGCGCTTGCACGATATCGGGCAGCAACAACAGCGCCAGCAGCAGAATCAGCACCAGCACGATCACACGGTCGATCGCCTGCGCCACCCGGCCACCCTTCGAAACCCAAAGAAAAATCAGGGGTCCGGCAAACAGTGTCATCAGGGAAATGAGCAACAAGGCGGCGTGCAAACCCCAGCAGAAGAGTGGGAGATACTATCATAGCTGCTGGTTTTCTTTTGCCCCGGGGTGCGTATTGCTAGAATACGCCTCCCGATGGTCCCTCTGGAACGCCGTGGAAACTTCCAACATCGAAGCCATGATCGCAGACCAACGCGGGGATCCATACGCCGAATCCGAGTTGCATGATCTTCTGGCCGCAGTGGCCGAACGCAACGGCAAGGAAGCCGCAGCCGAAGATCTGCAGCGCGGAACCCGCTTCGTGCATGGCTATATCGAGCAGGTGCCGTATATGATCAAGGTGGCGTGGACAGCCGCCTGCAACGTCGGCCTGGAAGCGGAGATCACGCAGATTCTCGACATGGTGGCTTCCTACTGGGAACAGGGCGATGACATCATTCCGGACGGCCTGGGCATTATCGGGCTGCTCGATGACGCCTACTGTTCACTCAGCTCCCTGCAAGCCGTATCGGATCATTACCAGCTGCAAACCGGCAAATACCTGTTTCCGGACGATCTCAGCACCGCCAACAAAGTCATGCGCAAAATCATTGGCGAGCCCTATGCCTCGGATCTGGACCGCCTGGTCATCCACACCATGCAGGAAACCGAGCTGATCGAGGTGATGAAAAAATTTTCCAGCGAAGAAAAGCAACTGGCGTTTGCCCACCGCAGCACGATCTGGAATCACGGCCCGGCCGGCAGCATGGACTTGCAGGAACTGGCCGGGCTGGGCCTGGTGCCTGAACCCTCATCAAGCGCTGACGCCTGACAGGCGGCATTCTGCCCCAGCGCTCACGGTTGCGGCTGTAATCCCGCAAACGCTTTGCGCGTGAGGTTATCACCCCCGTTCGCCGTCACCACCACATTGTCCTCGATGCGGATGCCGCCATAGGGAGCAAATCCCGCCACCGCGCCCCAATCGATGGCATCGGCGTCAGCCGTTTGCTTCCACTGCTCCAGCAGCGAGCCGATGAAATACAGCCCCGGCTCAATCGTCACCACGTTACCGGCTTCCAGCACGCGGGTCAGGCGCAGGAACGGATGACCCTCCGGCCGCGCAATGGGCTCGCCTGCGTTGTCGATCAGGCCGGCCACATCGTGGGTCTGCAGGCCGATGAAATGCCCGAGTCCGTGCGGATAGAACACGCTGCTCAGACCGCTGGCGACGGCTTCTTCCGGCGCCAGCTTGATGATGCCCGCGGCAGACAGAATGTGCGCAATCTGCAGATGCGCGCTCAGGTGCAGGTCCTTGAAGTCCAGCCCGGCCCGGACCTCGGCCGCCAGGCCCTGCTGCATGGCTTCCATGGCCGCTATCAGGTCGGCGAATGCGCCCGCCTGCGCGGCATGGCTGCGGGTGATGTCGGCGGCATAAGTGTTGACGGTGCTGCCGGCATCGATCAGGAATGAAAGACTGCGTTCGGGCCTGCTGCGCTGGCGTTGCTGGTAATGCAGCACGGCGCCGTGGTGGCCGAGCGCGACAATGCTGTTGTAAGGCAAGGCCGCATCGTTTTGCCGGCACGCCTGCAAATAGCGCAGGTGTATGTCGAATTCGCTCTGGCCCTCGCGGAATGCGCGCGCGGCTGCCACATGGGCCGTGGCAGCCTGTTGGTTGGCCTTGCGCATGCAGGCGATTTCGTACGGCGTTTTGCGCGTGCGCTCGAGATGCAGGCGGGTCAGCAGCGGTTCAGGGTTGATTTGCTCCGCCGCGAACCGGGCCTGCAGCGCCGGTGCATCCCCCAGCGCGGCCATCCTGCCACGTGCTGCCGGCAATTCCGCGCACCAGGCGTCGGCGGCGGACACCACGCGCACTTCCACCTGATCGGCCCACCAGGACTCCGGGTCCGAGGGCGGCGAGTACCAGTAATCCTCCGGCTGGTAATACCACAATAAAGGCCGTTCACCGGGGCGAATCAGCAGCACGCTGTCGTGGTGGTGATCAGCGGCAGCCAGGCCAGGAAATGTGGATTGGGACGGAACGCATACTCGTAATCATCGAGGAAACTGACCAGGGCCGAACCGGCGTGCACCAGGATCGCATCCACCTCGTGCGCCAGCATTGCCGCTTCCCAGCGGGCTTGCATTTCCTTGACGTGGGCGCCATACAATTCCTCAGGCATAGGCAGAATTCTCCAGTGGTGCTGACGGTGGTGATAATCTTGGTAGAATATCCGGCTTTCGTCTGGCAGTTCCTGGCGAAGCACGGTTCGGGCAGGGGCTGCAGAGCCGCACTTTAGACGCAGTAATCCGATTAGGCAAATGGGACAGATTGAATTGACAATCCAGTTATACAACACGTTGACACGCAGCAAGCAGGTCTTTGAGCCATCGGACCCGGCCCGCGTGACCCTTTACGTCTGCGGCCCGACAGTCTACAACTATGCCCATATCGGCAATGCCCGTCCGGCCGTAATATTCGACCTGTTGCGGCGGATGCTCAGCTGGCATTTCCCCCAGGTGGTCTACGCCCGCAACATCACCGACGTCGACGACAAAATCAATGCCGCCGCAGCGGAAAAGGGTGTGCCGATAGAAGAAATTTCCTCCCATTACACCCAGGTTTACCTCGACGACATGGCCGCCCTGGGTGTCAGCCCCCCACCGTGGAACCCCGCGCCACCGAACACATCGAACAGATGCAGCACATGATCCAGCGCCTGATCGACGCCGGCCATGCCTACTGCGCCGAAGGGCATGTGCTGTTCAATATCGAGTCCTACCCCGAATATGGCGCCTTGTCGCGACGCGACATGCGCGAAATGGTCGCCGGCGCCCGGGTCGAGGTCGCGCCCTACAAGAAACACCCCGGCGATTTCGTGCTGTGGAAACCTTCAATCGCCCCACAACCGGGCTGGGACAGCCCCTGGGGCTGGGGCCGGCCCGGCTGGCACCTGGAATGCTCCGCCATGGCCGAGGCCCATCTGGGCCGAGACCATCGACATCCACGGCGGCGGCCAGGACCTGATTTTTCCCCACCATGAGAATGAAATCGCCCAGAGCGTGTGTTCGCATGGCGGCAAACCCTTTGCCCGTTACTGGATGCACAACGGTTTCGTGACCATGGACAAGCACAAGATGTCCAAGTCCGAAGGCAATACCTTCCTCGTTCACGACCTGCTCGAGACCTGGCCGGGTGAGGTGCTGCGCTACCTGCTGTTGAGCGCGCATTACCGCCAGCCGCTGGACTGGTCGGCGCAGGAACTGGACCGCGCCCGCCGTACGCTGGACCGGCTGTACGGGGTATTGCGCATCGCGGCCGAGGCATTCGGCCCATTTGTCGCCGCAGCCGCGTCCCAGCGAGGCCCTGCTGGACACCTTGCGCGACGACCTCAATACGCCACTGGCACTGGCCGAATTCAATCGCCTGGGGCGCGACCTGGCGAAAGCGGAAGACCGTGCTTCGGCGCAACTGCTGGCCGGCGAATTGCTGGCCAACGCAGAACTGCTCGGGTCTGCTGCAGTCAACGCCGGAAGAATGGTTTGGCGCCGGCGCGTCGGACCAGGATACGGCCCGCATCGAAAGTCTGATCGAGCAGCGCAACGCGGCCCGGGAAGCGCGTGATTTTGCCACTGCGGATCGAATCCGCGACCAATTGGGCGCCGAGGGCATCATCCTGGAAGACGCAGAGGGCACCACGCGCTGGCGCCGCGGATTGAAACCTGACATGCCTGATCCCAACGCCGTTCAGAACGACATTATCTGCTTCTTTCAGCATGTTTTCTGAGTGGCTGGATCGCTACCAGTACCTGATCGACCTGGGGCGCAAGCTGCCCGCCCTCAGCGCGGAAGAGAAAACCGATGACAAGTTGCTGGCGGGATGCCAGTCAAAGGTCTGGCTGTATCTGGAAGGCGACAAGGACGAAGTCCTGATCCGCGCCAACAGCGATGCCGCCATCGTGTCCGGCCTGATCGCGCTGCTGATACAGGTGTACTCGGGCTGCTCGGCGCAGCAAATCCTCGACACCGAGCCCTACTTCATCCACGAGATCGGTCTGAGCGATCACCTCTCCCCCACCCGCGCCAACGGCCTGCACGCGATGCTGCAGGCGATACGCGCGCATGCGGAAAGACTGGTCAGAGGTTAAGTCCCCGGATCCCACGCCTTTGCTGCGCAAAGGCTGGGATGACGCCTGGCGGGTAGTCCCAGGAAACGCATAAAAAAGGCCCCGCTCGAAGCGGGGCCTTTTTGTTTTACCTAACAGCAGGCGTTAGCGTTCGAGCACCACCAGCTCAACCCGGCGGTTTTCCTGACGGCCTGCATCCGTATCATTGCTCGCTACCGGCCGCACTTCACCGTAGCCGCGGGCAGTCAGCCTGGTGGCCGTGATGCCCTTGCTGACCAGGTAGTCCCTGACCGCGTTGGCGCGGCGCTCGGACAGGCCCTGGTTGTACTCTTCGCTACCGACGCTGTCGGTGTGACCGGCGACTTCAACGACCACGCGTTCGTGCGTAGACAGAAGAGCGGCGGCATTATTCAGGATCACCATCGCTTCGGGGCGCAAGGTTGCCTTGTCGAAGTCAAAATGCACGCCTTCCAGCGAAATCACCGCTTCCACTTCGCAACCATCCAGATCCACCACGGCACCCGGCCGGGTATTCGGGCACTTGTCCCGCTCATTGGGCACGCCATCGCCATCCAGATCCGGATTCGGCGGCGGTGCGGCTGGTTTTGCCGGCGGCGGCGGTGGCGGTGGCGGCGGCGGTGGCGCAGCCTTGCCGCCAAAGTCGAAACTCAGGCCGACGCTGTAGAACATATCATCGAAGGAATTGATGTAGGGTGCAGCGAATTCTTGTCACTATCACGCCGCCACATCACCTGGCCACGCACCGACCAGTGTTTTGCCACCTGGCCTTGCACACCCAGACCCAGGCTCCACTCGAGATTTCTGTCGCTGATCCAGCGACGCTTTCGTGCTTGGTGCCGCCAATGCCCGCCAATACGATAAGGCTTCCAGGCATAGCTGCCAAAGTAATAGCGGCCCACCACGCCCAGGGTCTTGAGCTTCCATTCATCGTTGCTTGATCCGGGCGCGACCAGAGCGTAATCCCGGTAATCGCCTTCGAATTCGTCATATTCGAGATCCAGGCTGAAATTCGGGCCGAGGAAATAGCCGAAACCAATCCCCTGCCAAACATCGCCGTTGCTCGTATTACGACTGTCATCGACATCAGCGCCGCCAATCTGGTAGCTGAAATGCCAGGGCTGATCGCCATCGGCAAACAACCAATTGCTGCCCAGCAGCAGTACCGCCGCTGCCAGGGCCATGATGTACTTGGTATTTTTCACGTCACATTCTCCATCGCCAAAGGCGCTTTTAGAAAACGCCGCTCACCCCATGGCAAGCACAGCGCTTTCCGGTGTATTATAACGGAATTCCGCGGAGTTGTTAATAAATCATTAAGAACAGAGCGACCGGCAAGAGCCGGACATTGACCTGGATCAGCCTGGTCCAGGCCGGGAAGTCAAACCGGTGGCATGAAAACGGCTAGCGGGCTTCTCCCTGCTGCTTTTGCCGCAATTCCCAACGTTCCTGGGCATCGAGGCACAGGGTCGCGATGGGGCGCGCCTCGAGCCGGTCCAGACCGATCTCCTCGCCGGTTTCGTCGCAATAACCGTATTCACCCTCTTCGATGCGGTTCAGGGCTTTGTCGATCTTGTTGATCAATTTGCGATAGCGGTCCCGGGTTCTCAGTTCCAGGCTGTTCTCCGTTTCGCGGGTTGCCCGCTCAGCTTCATCGCCAACATCCCTGACTTCGTGTTGCAGGTTTATGATGGTTTCGCGTGATTCCTCAACCAGCTCTTCCCGCCAGTTAACCAGCTTCTGGCGAAAATACTCCAGGTGCTTGGGGCACATATAGGGTTCTTTTTTGAGCGGCTTGTAGTTCTTTTTCAATTTCACACGGGTTGTGGTCATCGTGCTAATCTACTCCTTGAAACATGCAAAAATGGAAAAATCAAGATAGGTCTTTGATTTTCCAACTTTATTAATGATTTCGGATCAAATGCCCGAAAAAGAAATTGCAGTTTTATATCTGAACTGGGCGCTCACGGCAAGCTTTGTCGACATCATGGGCGCAAATTGAATCGCCCAATCAGCGCTAAAACAGCGCTAAAGTCACCCATGGAAAAGCTGCTGCAGGCACTTATTCGCGCCTATCAACTGCTGCTGAGCCCGTTTTTCGGCGGTCAGTGCCGCTTCACGCCTAGTTGTTCGCAATACGCTTCCGAGGCAATCGGCAAGCATGGTACGCTGCGCGGATGCTGGCCTGGCCCTGCGCCGCATTGCCCGCTGTCAGCCTTTCTGCCACGGTGGCTACGACCCGGTGCCCTAGCCCGCATGTTGGAGGCAGGAGTCCGACAGACTCCCGGCGTCCTGTTAATAAAATCAAAGGAAGCAAAAACACGTCATGGCCGAGCGGATATTGATCAAAAACGCACAACTGGTGAATGAGGGCACGGTAACGCCGGGCGATCTGATGATTCACCACGGCCGCATCGAGCGCTTTGGCGGTGACATCAACGCCACCGCGAACACGCATGTGATCGATGCCGCAGAACGATTCGTATTGCCCGGCATGATCGACGACCAGGTACATTTTCGCGAACCCGGGATGACCCACAAAGGCGATATTGGGTCCGAGTCGCGCGCTGCGATCGCCGGGGGCATCACCAGTTTCATGGACATGCCCAACACCCAGCCGCCGACAGTAACGCTGGCTGCACTGGAAGCGAAATACGCCATCGCTGCGCGCACCTCGCTGGGCAACTACGCCTTCTACCTCGGTGCGACCAATGACAACCTCGAGGTGGTGCGCGCCCTCGATCCGCTGGCGGCTGCCGGGGTCAAGGTCTTCATGGGCTCCTCCACCGGCAACATGCTGGTCGACAAGGAGGAAACGCTGGCGGGGATTTTTCGTGATGCGCCGGTCATCATCGCCACCCATTGCGAATCCACCCCACGGATCCAGCAAAACCTCAAGGCGGCGCTGGAGCGCTATGGCAAGAACATTCCGGTGTCCGAGCATCCGGTCATTCGCGATACCGAATCCTGTTACCTGTCCTCCAGCCTGGCCGTCAGCCTGGCGCGGGAACACGGTGCGCAGTTACACATACTGCATCTGAGCAGCGCCAGGGAAATGGAATTGTTCGAACCCGGCCCGATGGCCGGAAAATCCATCACCGCTGAAGTCTGTGTCCATCACCTGCAGTTCAGCAGTGAGGATTACGCCCTGATGGGCAACCGCATCAAATGCAATCCGGCGATCAAGTCGCCAGCCGACCGGGCCGCGCTGCGCGAGGCGCTGATAAGCGGCCGGCTGGACATCATCGCCACCGACCATGCACCCCATACGCGCGAGGAAAAAGCCGCCACAGACTACCTGCAGGCGCCGGCAGGACTGCCGCTGGTGCAGGATGCCCTGCTCAGCGTGCTGGAGCTCTTTCACGACGGCGTTATCAGCCTGACGGACATCGTCACCAAGACCGCGCACAATCCGGCCGTACGCTTCCAGGTCAAGGACCGCGGCTTTTTGCGCGAGGGCTATTTTGCCGACCTGGTGCTGGTGGATACCCAGGCCGCAACCGAAGTGCGTGCCGACACGATTTTGTCCCGCTGCGGCTGGAGCCCGTTCGAGGGCAAACCCTTTCGTTCGCGCATCGACTGCACTCTGGTCAACGGAGTAGTTGCCTGGGAGGACGGCAAAATCGTCGAACACCAGGCCGCCCGCCGGCTCGAATTTGACCGGCCTGCTGGCGGCCGGTAATCTGCCCCGGTCCGCCAACCCGCAGCGGCTCCAAATTAGACAGGAAAAGACTCATGGGATTTCTCGCCGGAAAGCGTGCTTTGATTGTCGGTGTCGCCAGCCCCCGCTCGATTGCCTGGGGCATCGCCGAGGCCATGCATGAGCAGGGCGCGGAGCTGGCATTCACCTATCAGACGGACAAACTGCTCTCGCGCGTGGAGAAAATCGCACAGCTAACCGGCTCCAACATCCTCATTCCATGCGATGTGGCATTGGATGAGGATATCGAAGGAGTTTTCACCCAACTAAAAGCGCATTGGGATTATTACGACATCCTGGTTCACTCGGTGGGTTTTGCCCCGCGCGAACAGCTCGAAGGAGACTACATGGACGTGGTCACGCGCGAGGGTTTCCGCATCGCCCATGACATCAGTTCGTACAGTTTCGCGGCTCTGGCCAAGGCCGGCCTGCCGCTGATGGCCGGGCGCCAGGCTGCGCTGCTGACATTGACTTACATGGGCTCGATCCGGGCCATACCCAGCTATAACGTGATGGGGCTGGCCAAGGCCAGCCTGGAAGCGAATATGCGCTACATGGCGCAGAGTCTGGGCCCACGCGGCATTCGCGTGAACGCGATCTCGGCCGGGCCGATCAAAACCCTGGCCGCGGCCGGCATCTCCCATTTCCGCCACATGATGGCGCATGTCGAAGGAACGGCGCCCTTGCGCCGCAGCATCACCCCGCGCGAAGTGGGCAACGTGGCGGCGTTTCTGTGCTCGGACCTGGCTTCAGGCATCACCGGCGAAACCACCTTCGTCGATGCCGGTTACAACATCCTCGGTATGGCCGAGCTTGGCGGCGGCTGAAGGGCTGCCTTACAAGCGGTCTTCGAATACTTCAATTTCCGCCTGCTGGCGCAACATGCGCAGGAAGCCCAGCGCTTCGGCGTTGCCGGTCGCGTTGGCGATGCGGCGGCGGTAGTTCTTCACCTTTTCCAGGTCTATTTTCTCTACATCCCCATCGGTCACCTGCTCCAGTTGAACCACCGCGAAGCCGCTGTCCACGGGCACGATCTCGGTTCTTGGCTGGTCAGCTTCAGGAGGCTGCATTTTGAATACCTGCGCCAACAAATCGGCAGGCACCTGCGGGTCTTTGCGCAGCACCGCCTCGAAGGCCAGCGGTTCGAGCGCGTTGGCCGCAGCAGTTGCGGCCATGTCCTGGCCGTCCTGCAGTTGTTTCAATATTTCGTTTGCGCGGTCCGAAGCCTGCTGCAGTGCGCGTTCGTGGCGGATACTTTCGATCACGCTGTCGCGCACCTCGGCCAGCGGTTTCACATTTTCGGGTATGTGCTGCTTGAGCCGCACCACGACGATATGGTTTTCGCCCAGATCGACGGGATCACTGACCGCGCCCTGGCGCAGAACCAGGTCGGAGAACGCCGCATTGACCACTGCCGGATTGGCCGCAATCCCTTCCCCGCCGGCACGGCCGAACGGGCCCGCTTCCTGCACCTTCAGTCCCAGTACTTCGGCAGCCGAATTCAGCGTCGTCGGATCCTCGTAAATCAAATCAACCAGGCGATCGGCCTGCTCGATGAATTTCTTCTCCTGGGTATCGGTGCGATATTCCTCCAGAATAGTGTCGCGCGCTTCCTCGAAGGTCATGCCCTCGGCCGGGCGTATATCGCGTAAATCGATCACGTGCCAGCCGAACCCGGTACGCACAGGGTCGGATATAGGCTTATCCTTGGTCAAGGCATACAGACCGTCCTCGAAAGCCTGCACCATCACACCTGGCTCGATCCAGCCGAGGTCTCCGCCCTGCTCGGCCGAGCCGGCATCCTCGGAGTATTCCTTTGCCAGTGCGGCGAAGTCTTCCCCGGCTCGCGCGCGCTCCGCCAGACCCTCCGCCTTTTGCCGGGCGCTCTCGATGGTAGCCTCGTCGGCATCGGCATCGACCGTGATCAGGATATGTGAAGCCAGCCTGGCTTCGGGTGTGACAAAGCGGGCTTTTTGTTCTTCGAAACGGGCGCGCAGTTGATCTTCATCCGGCGTTACGTCTTCTGTCATCGTCGCCGCATCCAGCTCCAGGTACTCGATCACGACCTGCTCTTCCGAGCGGTAGAGTTCCGGATGCAAATCGTACCAGTCGGTAATGGCAGCGTCGTCCACCTCAGCCGACTCGCCCTCGAGCGCTGCGGCATCGGCTGCCACCACGATGGCCTTGAAGGTGCGTTGCTGGTCCTGCAGCTTGACGTATTGTTTCAGCTCCCAATCGGTGGCGATCGAACTGGCGGTAATGGTTCCCGGATACTGGTCGAGAATTAGCTGCGCACGCATTTGATTTTCGAAACGCTGCGGCGTGGTACCCTGCGCAGCCAAACGTGACTGGTATACATCGGCGTTGAACTGGCCATCGACCTGGAATCCGGCCACATTGCGGATGGCCTGCGCCAGGGTTTCGTTATCCACCGACAGGCCGGTTTCATCCGACACCTGGGTCAGCAATTGCTGATCGATCAGGGAATCGAGGAATTGGCGGCGAATGGCCGGTTGGTCGAACTGTTCGGGATCAAAATTCTTCCCCATCAGAGCTTGCATGCGGCGGCGGTAATTCTGGAAACCCTGCGAGAAGTCGTTCGCGGTGATGTCCACGTCATTCACCCGCGCGACGCTGTTGACGGCATTTGAAGTGAAGTAGGAATTGACCCCGACAAAAGCAAAGGGAATGATCAAAATCGCAAAAATGAAAATGGCGATAATGCCCGTGAGGCGTTCGCGCATCGACTTGAAGAACCATAAGCCCAATCGTTCCCTTGTCAATTCACCGGCAATGTCCGGCGCCATATGATAATAAAAAGGGCGCCCCGAGGGCGCCCTTTTCTTTTTAGTGGCGGAGTGGACGGGACTCGAACCCGCGACCCCCGGCGTGACAGGCCGGTATTCTAACCGACTGAACTACCACTCCACGCTTTGTGGTGGGTGCTGACGGGCTCGAACCGCCGACCCTCGCCTTGTAAGGGCGATGCTCTTCCAACTGAGCTAAGCACCCCAGGGGCCTGTCAACATTACCCGGTCACCGCGGCGATCGGGTAAGTGTTGACAGGCCCCATCGAAAGGCGCGCTAGTTTACAGCATCTTTCAGGGCTTTACCAGCCTTGAACGCCGGGTTCTTTGAAGCCTTGATTTTTATCGTTTCGCCGGTGCGCGGATTGCGGCCGGTGCGTGCGGCACGCTTCCTGACCGCGAAGGTGCCGAACCCAACGAGGGAAACTGTCTGACCTTTTTTCAATGCCTTGGTTACACTTTTTACGAATCCGTCAACGGCTCGACCTGCGTCTGCTTTGCTCAGGCTGGCAGAGTCGGCAATAGCGTCAATCAATTCAGATTTATTCATTCTAGCACTCCGTATTTTGATCGGTTGGTGATGTGAGTTTTAGGCTAATGCAGACCGCAGACTTCCACACCATGGCGGCTGATTCTGTGCGTTGCGAAAGTAGCGGAGACCCCCGGAAAGCCTTGTCTGTCAAGGCCTGCAAGCCGTGGGTGAATACTAATACGGCAATCAAGATGACGCAACACAATTCCGAGCGAATCAGAAAGTGTTTACTGAACTAAAGCCGCCAAGCTGCTCATTGTGTAGCAAAAGAAAAAAATTGCCCGCGCCGGAATTTTCTCCGACGCAAGCGATTTTCATACACCAATGCCGCGCTGAAGTGGCCTAATCAGTGGGTCAGCACCGGGTTCTCGGCTTCCTTGCGCGGTAATTTTTCGTTTTCGATCTTGGCCGGCAAGGGCTGCGGCATCGAAGTCAGGGCATATTCCAGCACCTGGTCGATGGTGGACACCGGGTGAATCTCCAGCTTTTTCAGAATCGCCTTGGGAATGTCCACCAGGTCCTTCTCGTTCTCTTCCGGAATCAGCACCACCTTCATTCCGCCGCGATGGGCGGCCAGCAGTTTTTCCTTCAGGCCGCCGATGGGTAAGACCTTACCGCGCAGCGTGATTTCGCCGGTCATGGCGACATCGGCACGCACCGGGATGCTGGCTCAATGCCGAGACCAGGGCCGTGCACATCGCGATACCGGCGGATGGACCGTCTTTCGGCGTGGCGCCTTCCGGCACATGCACATGGGCATCGTATTGCTGATAAAACCCGGGCTCGATACCCAGGCGTTCGGCACGGCTGCGCACCACGGTCATCGCCGCCTGGATGGACTCCTGCATCACTTCGCCCAATTGTCCGGTCTGTGTCAGCCGGCCTTTGCCCGGCATCAGCGTCGCTTCGATGCGCAACAATTCACCGCCCACCTCGGTCCAGGCCAGACCGGTGACCTGACCAATTTCGTTCTCCTCCTCAACCACGCCATAACGGAACTGACGCACGCCGAGGAAAGATTGCAGGTTGCGCGTGGTGACCGTGACTTTGCTTCTGCCTTTTTCCAGCGCCAGCCTTTTCACCGACTTGCGGCAGATTTTGGCAATCTCACGTTCCAGGTTGCGCACGCCGGATTCGCGGGTGTAATAGCGGATGATATCCATCAACACGGTCTCGCTGATGCTGATTTCATCGTCTTTCAGGCCGTGTTGCTCCATCTGCTTGGGCATTAAATAACGTATGGCAATGTTGAGTTTTTCGTCCTCGGTATAACCCGGAATGCGGATTACTTCCATGCGGTCCAGCAAGGGGCTCGGAATGCGCAGCGAATTCGCGGTGGCGACGAACATTACTTCGGAGAGATCAAAATCCACCTCGAGATAATGGTCGTTGAAGGTATGGTTCTGTTCCGGGTCCAGCACCTCCAGCAATGCGGATGAAGGATCGCCGCGGAAATCCATCGACATCTTGTCCAGCTCATCGAGCATGAACAGCGGATTGCGCGTGCCGATCTTGGCCATATTCTGCAATACGCGCCCCGGCATGGAACCGATATAGGTGCGGCGGTGGCCGCGGATTTCTGCTTCATCCCGTACGCCGCCCAGCGACATGCGCACGAACTTGCGCCCGGTGGCGCGGGCGATGGAGCGCCCGAGGCTGGTCTTGCCCACACCCGGCGGGCCGACCAGGCACAGGATGGGGCCTTTCATCTGGCGCACGCGCTGCTGCACCGCCAGGTATTCCAGAATGCGTTCCTTCACCTTCTTCAGGCCGTAATGGTCTGCTTCGAGGATGGCCTCGGCCTCATCGAGTTTCTTGCGGATGCGGCTGCGTTTCTTCCACGGCACATTCAGCATCCAGTCGATGTAATTGCGCACCACGGTCGCTTCGGCCGACATCGGCGACATCATCTTCAGTTTGTTCAGCTCGGAGTTGGCCTTCTTGTCGGCCTCGGGCGACATGCCCGAATCCGCGATACGCCGCGCCAGGTCTTCCATATCGTTGGGCGCGTCGTCCATGTCACCCAGTTCCTTCTGGATGGCTTTCATCTGCTCGTTCAGGTAGTACTCGCGCTGGCTCTTTTCCATCTGCGTCTTGACCCGGCCGCGGATGCGCTTTTCGAGCTGCAATACGTCGATCTCGCCTTCCACCAGCGCCATCAGGTGTTCCATGCGCCGCCGCGCATTGCCCATCTCCAGCAGCACCTGCTTCTCTTCCAGGCGAATGGCGAGGTGGGCGGCGACGGTGTCGGCCAGGCGGCTCGGATCGTCGATACCGGCCAGCGTGGTCAACAGTTCCGGTGGAATCTTGCGGTTGAGTTTGACGTACTGTTCAAACAGAGAAACCAGCGAGCGCATGGTGACTTCGAGTTCTTTTTCGCTGGATTCATCGTCCAGCGGCACCAGCTCCCAAAACGCCTCGAAAAACCCGTTCTCTGACTGGTAACGGCTGATGTGAACGCGTTCACCGCCCTCGACCAGCACCTTGGTGGTGCCATCGGGCAATTTCAGCAACTGCAAAACCGTCGCCAGCGTGCCCACATCGAACAGATCGGACTCTGCAGGGTCGTCGACATCGGGCATGCGCTGGGTCACCAGCACAATGCGCTTGTCCACGTCCATGGCCTTGTCCAGCGCCAGAATCGAGCGCTCGCGGCCGACAAACAGCGGTATCACCATGAAGGGATAAACCACCACGTCCCGCAGCGACAGCACCGGCGTCGGTTGCTGGGCCAAAGGCAGAATGGACGTACTTGATTGGGTATCCGACATCAGGTTCCTCTCCGGCCACCTGCTTCTTCGCCCCGCACCATGCGGAGAAAGCGGTTGACTCTGTTCAGTTTAGCACTTGGCAGGGATGTCGACCCCTTCAAGCCTGGTTACGACACAATATTGATGCGCGAGGAAGAAATTCAAGTTTCGTCATGGCTGGATTCCAGACGGCGCCTACGGCGGTCTGGGATGACGCCGGTTCTTTGGCGGTCTGGAATGACGGCGTGTCGGGGAAAAGAAGCAGCAGCCCTAATCGCCGCCGCTGGCTACCTGCGGCGGGTTCTCGTAGAGAATATACGGTTCGGCGTCGCCATCGATGACGGTCTCATCGACCACCACCTTGGAGACATGTTCCAGCGAAGGCAGATCGTACATGCTGTTGAGCAATACACCTTCCAAAATGGTACGCAGACCGCGCGCGCCGGTCTTGCGCGCCATGGCTTTGAGGGCAATGGCCTGTAGCGCGTCGTCGCGGATTTCCAGTTCCGCACCCTCCATGTCGAAAAGCTGCTTGTATTGCTTCACAAGGGCATTCTTGGGTTCGGTCAGAATACGGATCAGCGCTTCCTGATCCAGCTCCGACAGCGTGGCGACTATCGGCAGGCGGCCGACGAACTCCGGAATCAGACCATACTTGACCAGATCTTCGGGCTCCACGTCGAGCAACAACTCGCCGATATTGTCGATCTTGTCGCGGTTCTTGACCTGGGCAGAAAAGCCGATGCCGGCAGCGGACGACCGCGCCTGGATGACTTTTTCCAGGCCGGCAAACGCGCCGCCGCAAATGAACAGGATTTGCCCCGTGTCGACCTGCAAGAACTCCTGCTGCGGATGCTTGCGCCCGCCCTGCGGCGGCACCGAGGCGATGGTGCCTTCGATCAGCTTCAACAGGGCCTGCTGCACCCCTTCCCCCGACACGTCACGGGTAATGGAGGGATTCTCGGCCTTGCGCGAGACCTTGTCGATTTCATCGATGTAAACGATGCCGGTCTGCGCCTTTTCCACATCGTAGTCGCATTTCTGCAACAGCTTCTGAATGATGTTCTCGACGTCTTCGCCGACGTAACCTGCCTCGGTCAGCGTGGTGGCATCGGCAATCGTGAACGGCACATTGAGCATGCGCGCCAGGGTTTCCGCCAGCAGCGTCTTGCCCGAACCGGTGGGCCCAATCAGCAGGATATTGCTTTTACTCAGTTCAACTTCGTTACCGTGCTGGCGCGTTTCCAGCCGCTTGTAGTGATTGTAAACGGCAACCGCCAGCACCTTCTTGGCATGCTCCTGGCCGATGACGAATTCGTCCAGAAAGGCGTGGATCTTGCGCGGGTTCGGCAGTTTCTCGTGATCGGCAACACTGCTGTCTTCGAGTTCTTCGCGAATGATGTCGTTGCAAAGCTCAACACACTCATCGCAAATGTAGACGCTGGGCCCGGCAATGAGTTTGCGCACTTCATGCTGGCTCTTGCCGCAGAAAGAGCAATACAGGATTTTGCCATCGGAGCCTTTGCGTTCTTGATCAATCATCGTCTGAACTTAATTCTCTTTTGTCAAAATGGATAATATCACCGTGAAAATATTACCTTTTTTATTTCTTCAAGTCGACACTTCTGTTACTCAGTATCTTATCGATCAGGCCATATTCCAGGGCCTGCCCGGGGTCCATGAAGTTATCGCGCTCGGTATCACGGGCGATGGTATCTACCTTCTGACCCGTATGCAGGGCAAAAATTTCGTTTAGCTGGCCGCGAATCTTGAGGATTTCGCGTGCGTGAATATCGATGTCCGTGGCCTGCCCCTGGTAGCCGCCCAGGGGTTGATGAATCATCACCCGCGAGTGCGGCAGGCAAAAGCGCTTGTTCTTGGCGCCTGCCGACAACAGGATGGCGCCCATGCTGGCCGCCTGGCCGACACACATGGTGCTGACATCGCAGCGCACGAACTGCATGGTGTCGTAAATCGCCATGCCCGCGGAAACCGAACCCCCGGGGCTGTTGATGTACAGGTGGATGTCCTTGTCGGGGTTTTCCGATTCCAGAAACAGCAATTGGGCCACAATCAGATTGGCCGCGTGATCTTCGATCGGGCCAACGATGAACACTACCCGTTCCTTGAGCAGGCGTGAGTAGATGTCGTACGCGCGCTCGCCGCGCGAACTCTGCTCTACCACCATCGGTACGAGATTGAGCGCTCTGGTTTCCATTAGATTGTGTCCTTTTTCCCTGTGGGCGCCGCTTTGGCAGCGAATCACTGCCCCAGTGTATTACTGATTGGCACTCGCCGCAGCAGAAATTACATCCTGGAACTTCATTTCCTCGGGCGACACTTTAGCGTTTTCCATCACCCAGTCAACCACTTGCTCCTCCAGTACCTGATTCTCCACCTGCCCCAATAGCTGCTGGTTACCATAATACAACTGTATCACTTCGGTCGGGTCTTCATAGGTTTGGGCAATGGTTTCTACCGCTCTGCGCACCTTGGCGCTATCGATGCGGATGTTGTTTTGCCGCGCAATTTCGCCCATCAACAGCCCACCGCGGACCCGTGACCTGGCCCGGTCCATGAACGCAGGCGTTTCTTCCGGGGCGGGTTTGCGCCCTTCCTGAGACGCTGCGCGGGAGGCCAGGCTGGCCGCCTCCTGGCGCACGATGCTGTCCGGGACTTCGAGATCCGGCATGCTGTCGACCAGCGCCCGGATGATGCGCACTTTCAGGATGGAGGTGACCGCCTGACCGAGTTCACGCTCCAGGTTGTCCTGAACCTCGGCACGCAAAGAGTCGAGGCTACCGTCTGCGACCCCAAAACCTTGAATAAATTCCTCATCCACTTCCGGCAGTTTGGATTCGGACACCTTGGTGGATTTCAATTCAACCTGTGCTGTTTGCCCCGCCAGCGCCGATTCATGAAACTGTTGCGGAAACTCGAGCTCGACCGTGGTTTCCTCGCCGGCCTGCAGAGCGCCCAATGCAGACTCCAGGCTGTCAAAACCCGAGCTGCCCATAACGATTGCCAGCCGCCGCTTGCCCTCTTCGGGAATGCGCTCATCGCCGATCTGCGCGATGTAATCGAATAACACCTGGTCGCCAGCCTGCGGGGTGCGCTCCACCGGGTTCCAGCTCCGGCGTTGATGCCGCAGCGTTTCGATCATCTCGTCCACGTCAGCTTCAGTCACCGTGGCCGCCGGCTTTTCAATCGCAAGACCGGATACGTCCACCGGATCGAAATCCGGGTAGACTTCGACCACCGCGGTGAACTCCACATCGCCCTTGCTCAGGTCCTGCGGCAAATCGGTTACCTGCGGGGCCGAAGCGGGTCGCAGCTTTTCGTCGCGGATGGCTTGCTGCATGCTGGCCTGCATGACTTCGTTGGTGATTTCCAGCCGCACCTGCTTGCCATAACGCTGGCGCACCACGCTCATCGGCACGCGTCCCGGTCTAAAGCCTTTGAGCTTCACCTCTTTGCACAGCTCCCGCAGGCGCGTATCCACCTTCTGCTGGATCTCGTCCGCCGGAATCTGCACGGTTACGCGCCGTTCAAGGCCGCCAATATTTTCTACCGAAACTTGCATCTGCTTACTCGACCTGATGATGTTCAAATTCACGGGGAGCCGGAAAGTGACCAGTGGTGCGAAAGGGGAGACTCGAACTCCCACGGGTTGCCCCACTGGATCCTAAATCCAGCGCGTCTACCAATTCCGCCACTTTCGCAACGTTTTTCTTTGCCGTGGATCGATGCTGCCATCCCGGACTTGGCCTGGTGTCTGTTACTCCCCGAGCCAAGCTTCGAGTCCGGCCTTGCAACACTCAGCGCTTTCTCATTCTGCTGCGCAAATGCAGTTTTTAATTGGTGGGCCATCTAGGACTCGAACCTAGAACCAATAGATTAAGAGTCTACTGCTCTACCAATTGAGCTAATGGCCCGACGTTTCTATTTACTTGTTTTTATTATGTTTTTTGTTGATTCTTTTGCGTCCGAAATCTTGCTAAATCCCCGGTTCACTTGTGGTTCACTTGGTCGCGTCCATAAAATGAACCACTTAGGAACAAAATCCGACGCGCATTGTAACAGACTGCTAATTGGTATCAATGGAGTTTCCTAAGACAACACTTCAAAAATCTGGCACCATAAGAACAGGCAAGCAGAGTCCGCGCGTGTCAGCCCCCAGCGGGAAACCGCCGGTGTTAGGAGACACCAACAAAGTCAGACCCACCGAATTTGTAGACATTATTTGTATCGAGGAGTGAGCACAAAATGAGAAATTTCCAGGTTGCCTTCGTGACGGGATTTGTTGCATTTGGATTTGGATCAGCGCTCATACCTATTAGCGCCGATGCGGCGCCACTGACCGATTGGGGCAGCGCTACCATCCTTACATTTCGAGAATGCGAGGACGTTCCGGTCGACGTACCTTGTCTCGGTCAAAGAATTGAGACTTTGATCAGAGATGTATTATTTGGGGAGGTAAACGACCTAATCGGGACTGACGGGGTTAATTCATCCTTTGGCAGCGTGCAATTCGGAGGGGTGCTCGATACACCAACCGTGCATGGCAGTGGTTTTTCCACTTTTGAAGCGAATACCCGCAATGGTTCCTCGACCCTTGCAGTCCAAGGCTACGAGTACACTGGATCCGTAGTTGAGTTTATAACGTTTGGCGGAACCTTCGAATACGAGCACTCTGGCGCACCTGCTTCAGGTGCTGGGAGCGCTACAATAGATGCACGCATTTATGTGCTTTCCTCAACGGTAAATATAGCTGAACTCTTGCCTTGTGTGATGCCGCAGTTTTGCCTCCCTCCAGGGGATATATTGGGCGTGGAGATTGTGCGGCCAATTGAGCCGGCCACCACTGGCGTTATTTCAACACCTCTTCAACTGGGTTTTTTTGTCAACCCAGGCGACCGTTTCTATGTCGCAGCGACGATACAAACGTTTGGCGATCGAGGTGGGTTTGCCGATGCCAGCAATTCGTTGGTCACGTTTCTTGACGCAGCACCTGAGGTCCTGGCGGCACTATCACCAGCAACCCGAGCAGCGGACCCCGTCATCGACATTAAGCCCGGCAGCCACCCAAATTCATTCAACCCCAACTCACAGGGTGTCATACCTGTTGCAATCCTGACGACAAATACCGGTGCTGGTGACACGATAGATTTTGACGCTACTCAAGTGGATCCGCTGACTGTTCAATTTGGCCCGGATGGGGCGATGGAAGCACACGGACTCGGGCACATTAAAGACGTGGACGGCGATGGCGACCCGGACCTCGTGCTGCATTTCAAGACCAGAAAAACAGGCATCGCTTGTGGGAACATAGAAGCATCTGTGGCCGGTACGACGTACTCAGGTGAGGGGTTTAAGGGAACTGATTCGATCAGGACGGTGGGTTGCTAGCCGGAAACTTTGGGCAGGTGACTTGGAAACTGGCTTGGAATGGGGCGGATCATGTTATTGAGTTCCCGCAACTGCAGCCCACTGACCTGCTCAGGTTTTTTCAAGCCAATTCTAACGTGAGGTTCCCTCATTATGCCGCCTCTTGACGAGCCGGTCGATTGGCCGCTTTGGAAAGTAAATGAAGGGCTGCTCGTTACCTGCAAAAGCAGTCGCTTCTGCCGGTAAAATTGGGGTGGACGATGGGGCTCGAACCCACGACCGCTGGAATCACAATCCAGAGCTCTACCAACTGAGCTACGCCCACCATTGACCAAATTCATGTTTTGGCGCGCCATTTTAACTGCTTTGTCAGGCGCCGCATACACATACATACTTGGTACCGTCATCCCGGCGGCCTGCACACTGCAATGCCGTCATCCCAGACCGCCGAAGGCGCGTCTGGGATCCAGCGAGCACGCGCGCCCGGCAGGACTCGATTCATTCGACCGCCTACCGCGACAGATTCATTCACATGCTCAGTTGGCGTTCGCCCAGCTTACGTGACTCGATTCATACGCTCGAGCATCGCTGCGCGGTACTTTTTTCATGCTTCGCATGAAAGTCGCCCCGCTCCGCCGGCATTAATGATTTTCTCGCACTCCCTACGGTCGTGTCTCGAAAATGCGGCGGTTCTCGTCCTGCCGCCTTTCTTTCACCACCTACCGAGATTGACATTACATCTCAGTTGGCGCGCCCGGCAGGACTCGATTCAATCGAGGCTGCGCGGTACTTTTTTCATGCTTCGCATGAAAGTCGCCCCGCTCCGCCGGCATTAATGATTTTCTCGCACTCCCTACGGTCGTGTCTCGAAAATGCGGCGGTTCTTGTCCTGCCGCCTTTCTTTCACCACCTACCGAGATTGACATTACATCTCAGTTGGCGCGCCCGGCAGGACTCGAACCTGCAACCCCCGGCTTAGAAGGCCGGTGCTCTATCCGTTGAGCTACGGGCGCAGTGCTTATCCTTTCTGTCCCGGCTTCGAAATTGGTCGGGGTGGAGGGATTCGAACCCCCGACCCATTGCTCCCAAAGCAATTGCGCTACCAGACTGCGCCACACCCCGACTTTACGAAACCGGACCATTGTAAAACTTCACCGACGCGCCGCAAACCGGCGGCCGCAGCCATCGAGCCAATCCAGCAAAAAAACAAAAAGCGCCATACCGGCGCTATTCAATGCCATGCCAATGGCTCAGCAATCTGATCTTTTCAGCTTTGCCAAGCACTTTGCAAACTGAGCTACTGGCGCGCCCGGAGAGATTCGAACTCCCGACCTTCTGGTTCGTAGCCAGACACTCTATCCAACTGAGCTACGGGCGCACATGCTGCTGCATTCCCCGCACCGGTTGCGACCCGGCCTGCAAGGGTTGCGAATTATCCTTTTGGGGCTCTGCAATGTCAACCAATGCAGCCGACTGACGATGGCTACTGCGCGCCTTCAGTGAATGTTGTCTTCCCACACTCAGGAAGGAAATTACAATAATGACAAAGAGAAGCCCCTATTGCGGCAAACACGGATGAATCAGGCGCCGCCACAGCGGCATCAACAAAGGCAACCCCACAACCAACCAATACCCATGGCGGGTGACGCGGGCGGGAATGGCCCGACTTTTCACGGCAAGCCAAGTGACCATCGTCAAAGGATACCCCATTTGTTTACACCAGCAACCATACCAGGCGATAGCCCGCGTCTAGCCGAGTTTCTCAAGCGTTATCAACCCACTACGCTCAAGACCTGAGAGAGCGGAACGGAACTTCGCTTGAAGCTCCGTAGGCGCCAACTCCTCCCCCACCGCAACCACCCGTAAAGCCTCATCCGCATCGGACGACTCCTGCATGGCCTTCCAGAACCGCGTCCCCAGCGGATCAAAGGCAAAATACTTTAGCGTCTTCACATCCAGCAGCAAGGATTCTCCCAGTTGCACTTCCTGGAATATCACGTTGGGGTTGATGATAATTTTCAGCTTCAGCGCTTCCATCGGTACACCAGCGGCCTGACCGGGCTGCACCGGCCGTGTACAGCATAGCGAAGGCGGATAGAATTGGCAGCAAGAACCCGCGGCACCAGGAGGGAATCGGCCCAAACGACCATGGACCTGCAAGCACACATACGCTATCCGGCGCAGCAAAGCGAGCCCGTCGCCGCTGACTCGGTCGGCCGTGCCGCACACCTATTCCGTGTGCACGGCACGCTGCTGCTGGAAAACAGTTTTGACCCCAAGCTGGTGCAGACATTGCAAGCAGATTTTATGCAGAAATATGCCAGCATGGACCGGGCAGAAATCGCACGCACTTGCCTGGAAGTGGGTAGTGAGCGCTACATGTTCACGCTGCGGCTGCAGCCGCCGTTCATGGACGCCGCGGTCTATGCCGCCCCGCGAGTGCTGCCGGTGGTGCAGGAACTGCTGGGCGCGGACTGCATTTTGCAAAGTATTGGCGCGGTGTGCGCCTACCCCGGCTCCGACACCCAGCACGTGCACCGCGATCATCCGCACCTGTTCGCCGAAGCCGGCGGCCTCAATGCTTTCCTGCCGCCCTATGCCCTGCACGTGGTGCTGCCGCTGGTCAACCTCAATCCAGCCACCGGCACCACCGCATTGTGGGAAGGCTCGCATCGGATCAAAAACAGGGCCGAGGAACAGCGTCGGCCGAAGGCGGATCTGGAGCGTTTCGAAGGCGCCGTGCTGCCGTGGCCGCAAATGGGCGATTGTTACTTCATGGATTTCCGTTTGCGCCACGCCGGCACGCCGAATGTGTCGGACCAGCCACGCCCCGTCCTCTACCTGGTCTATAGCCGCCGCTGGTTCCAGGACCGCAAGAACTTCGACATGCAATCGCCTCTGCTCATCAGCGGCGAAGAATACCAGCGCATCCCGGCACAGCACCGCCACCTGTTTCTCAACGCCCAGCCCAAAGAGGCATAAAAAAATGCCGGGGTGTCGCCACCCCGGCAGTCTCGTTGGAAAACCAGAGTAGCAGCACCCCGGCAGTCTCGTTGGAAAACACTCGGCCGGCAAAGCGGCCTTCTACTTCAATAATCAAGTGGCCTTTGGCCGTCCCTGGCTGTGTTCCGTCCCTCATGGACACCCGCCACCCTCTTCAGTAAACCACACCTTCCGTGGTTTCAAGCGATCCTTCCGGACCGCATTCATTCCCCTTGAATAAGAGCCATCCGTGGCTCGATCCGCAGCCCTCCTGGCCACATCACTCCAAAAGACCTTCCCTGGTAGTCCAGACAACCTCCCTCGTTGTCCCTGTCAAAGCCTCTAGAGCGCAAACCTTCCGTGCACATTCAAAACCATCCCTGGTTACCTACCTGCATTTCCGTTGCATGTAAACTGGTGTCCTCTCCTGCTCCAGCTCTTGCCTTTTATTCTTCCAACGGTAATGCGGTCGTGTACTTCTTGCTGCGCAAAACAAAACTCGTGTTGACGTGGTGCACGGCCTTGCACGGCATAATGTGCTCGCGCAGCAGCTGTTCGTACGCCTTGATGGATTTGCACGCTACCTTCAAGTGGTAGTCGTACTGTCCGCTCATGGCGTAACATTCCAGAATCTCGGGCCGGTTGGCGACCATCTCATCGAATTCCCTGACCGAATCAGGGTGGTGGTCCTCTAATGAAACCGCCGCAACGGCGATCACATCCAGCCCAATCTTCTCCGGGTCCAGTATCGCTACTGTGGTAGAAATAACCCGGTCTTCTTCCAACCTTCGAACGCGGCGCCACGTGGGCGCCGTGGACAAACCAACCTTTTCCGCAAGAGCCTGGCTGGAGAGCTTGCCATCGGCCTGCAACTCCGCAAGGATGCGTAAGTCTGTCCTATCCATCGACTCATTTTTTTGCGTCAAAATCCCTTTGACGAAATATTTATACCATTAATACCCTGTTTAAAGCAATATATCGAAACATATTTTTTTCTATATTGATATAAATAGATACTTCATTGCAAGCGAAATGTGTCTTGGGCAAAAATCTTGCGCACCAGCAAGCCCCGCACCCCATCGACCGCACCGAAATGCAACAACCGTCAGAATCAGCGGTTGCGTCAACTCACAACTGCAGTCATCCCGGCGATTGACAGCACCCTCAAATAGACGTCATCCCAGCGATTGCGGAGCAATCGCTGGGATCCAGTACCATTACAATGACACGCACTGGATTCCGGACCCGGCTAACGCCGATCTGGAATGACACCGAGAAAAATTGACCTGGAGAAACCCATGACCAACGAACCTGATCTCACCCACCGCCACTGCAAATCCTGCGAAGGCGGCGTCGACCCGATGAGCCGCAAGCAGGCTGAGACCCTGGTCAAGCAGGTGCCCGGCTGGGAACTGAGCGCAGACAGCAAAACCATCAGCCGCCGCTTCGAATTCAAAGGCTTTTACAAAACAATGGCCTTCATCAACGCGATGGCCTGGATTGCCAACAGCGAAGACCACCACCCGGATTTTTCCGCTGGCTACAACTATTGCGACAGTGAATTTCACCACCCATGCCATCGATGGGCTGTCGGAGAATGATTTTATTTGTGCTGCGAAGATCAACGAACTTTTGTAATTCATACGCCAAATACCTACTCCAAGCCCTTCCACTGATAGCCCAGAGCCAGCGGCCAATCATGCCCTAATGCCGGCTGCCGCCGGTCTGGAATGACGCACAGACGGCTTTCCTGCATCTCGACGCCCTTTCCGCTTATCATAGGCGCCCTGATTCCACAGCAAGCTTCAACAAACCATAACACCCGTGAAATTCTCCGCCCTGCTGCAATACGTCACCCCGCACCGGAATACCTTGCTGGCCATCATGCTGCTTCTGTTGGTGTCCACCGCTTTTTCGCTCACCAATCCGTGGATTGCCGGCCAGTTAACTGGCCTGGCGTTACACGAGCCTGGAGTATTGTTCCCTTCCATTGGCTGGGCACTCATTGCCTGGCTGGTGTTGATGACAACCAAAAGCGTGCTCGGCTTTATTTCCGCTTACCTGATCGGCACTACCGGGGTAACCATGGCGGCCCGGTTGCGCACCCGAGTCTACGAACACCTGCAAATCCTGCCGATGACCTACCATCAGGAACAACGCCCCGGCGACTTACTGACACTACTCAGCAATGACGCGGAAATCATCAGTAATTTCGTCACCGGCACACTGGTTGCATTGCTGCCTCTGATCGTCACTTTCCTCGGCGCCTTCGTCATCATGGCCTTGCTGGATCCGGTAATTGCTTTACTGGCCGCCGTTTTATTACCGGTTTATTACATTGCGATGAAACTCATTGGCCGCAGAATCCGCCCCATCACGGCGAGTTGGATCCAATCGTGGTCGGCGATGGTTTCACTGGTGCAGGAAAATCTGGGGCTGTTACCCGCGATCAAGGCTTTTACCCGCGAACCCCTGGAAGCTGACCGTTTCAACACCCGCAACATCCATCTGCTGACCTGGTCCAAGAAACGCATCCTGATCCAGTCCGTTATGTCGCCGGCGATCAGCCTGCTAGCCGGCGCGGGGCTATTACTCTTGTTATGGGTAGGTTTCGGTCACGTCGAAAGTGGCCGGCTGGAAACATCCAGCCTGGTGAGCCTGTTGCTTTATGCGGCGATGCTCACACAACCGGTATCCGGGCTGGCGAATGTGTATGGACAGGTGATGTTGACGCGCGGCGCGGCCGAACGCTTATTGGAATTTTTCGCCGTTCAAGCAGAGCCTGCCGACGACGACAAGCCACCGATATCCAATGTGAAGGGAACTATCGAATTTCAGGATGTGAGCTTTGCTTACCCGGGCCGTCCGGCCGTTCTCAGTCACTTCAGCCTGACCATCCTGGCGGGTGAAACCATCGCGCTGACCGGCCCCAACGGCGCCGGCAAGACCACCCTCGCCCACCTGCTGATGCGGTTTATCGTTCCCTCACAGGGCCGCATCCTGATCGATGGCACCGATATCAGCGAAGCCAGCCTTTCCAGTCTGCGTGACCAGATCGGCCTGGTAGCGCAAAACACGTTGCTGCTCAACGGCACGATTGCCGAAAATATTGCTTATGGCCGCCATCTGGCCAGCATCGAAGAAATGAAAAAGGCCGCGAAAGCGGCCCGGGCAGATCAATTTATTGACCAGCTACCGGATCAATATGACACGGTCATCGGCGATCAGGGCGTCAGGCTGTCCGGCGGTCAACGCCAACGGCTGTCTCTGGCGCGCACGCTGCTCAAAGATCCGCCCATCCTGATTCTGGATGAAGCTACCGCAATGTTCGACCCGGAGGGCGAGAGCAGTTTTATCGAAGAATGCCATGAATTGCTGCAACAGCGCACCGTGATCCTGATCACCCACCGGCCGGCCAGCCTGGCGCTGGCCGATAGGGTTTTAAAGATGGAACTTGAGTCACTTCCTCAATTCCAACCCCTGAAGCGATAAACCCAGATTCCCATCCATTCGAGTATGGCCTGGCTGGTCATGGCCAATGCGTCGGCCCGGGGAATGTACCCGGCGATTGTGTCGTTGTCCCCTTGAACAAACCTCACATCGACAGAAACAGGAAAGACCTCCGCTCCGACTTGCTTGAATGACGCTACTGCCCGCGGCATATGCCAGGCGGACGTGACCAGCAGAGTTGACTGACAACCGTGCTGGCGCATTAGCGCCGCAGCATTGATCGCATTTTCACGTGTATTCTTGCTGGCAGTATCGAGCACCACCGATTGTCGCGGCACGCCCCATTCCACCAGCAGGTCCTCTATCAGCTGCGCTTCTGAAACCGGATGTCGGGTCCAAGGCTGATTGCCGGCTGCCACCACAATTGTCTTCCCTTTTCCTGCCCGGTAAAGCTTGGCCGACTGGTAGATCCGATCTGCAGCATCGGTCAACTCAATATCCACCCTGGGAGCCAAAGGAGCCTCCACGGCGCCACCCAACACCACGATGCAATCGCTGGTAGGTATATTTTCAGTAGTTACGGGCAGGTGCTGGCCTTCAAGGCTCCGTAATAATCGCGAAGCGACCGTGGGCAATGAGGAAAGCCACAGCACCAGGAGCGAGGTTAGCAAGCAGAAGATGGACGGCTTGCGCCTTCCTTTGGTCACAAAATACAAGGCCAGCAGTGCTAGTGCCAAGGCCACGGGAATCGGCATCAGGAGCAATGGCAACACTTTGGTCAAGTAGTAAGGCATTTGAGAAAGCGACCTCCGTGGGTTGCATAAGATCCTGGGATTGATTAGCTTTACTTCGGTAGATCTTCAGTCTTTAGAAGATAAGGTTCCCAGAACTGCCGGTCATAGTACTGCCACCCATGGCAGCCGAAAGGAAGCTCCTGAGCATTTTTTTTGTAGCAAAACGCAGGCGAAACCTCGAATGCAAAACGTAATGCGATTTCAGGTGGCGCAAAACGGAATTGAGGCAGGTGTTTCGGTATTTGAAGACTGAAGAAAACGTCTTCTGAAAAGCTCGCCGAAACCACCGGCTCTCGGCTTACCCCAGATTGTCGTTCTTCTGCCGCCAAGCTTAGCCTTGCGTATTTTCTCTTTACCACCGCTGCAATTCCCGGCAAGAAATGGTCTTCATCAAATATCTGCCGCGCTCTTACCCATAGGGACCTTAGTTTTCTTTTACAACGATTTCTTCGATTGTAATAAACAGACAAGAATTCAATAAATGCCGCCACTTTTCTGAGGGAAAAGCCACCATTGCCAACACAATCTGTCTCGCGCCACCACAGGTTTTCCAACATAATTTCCTTGTGCCATGGAGCACCTATATAATCGTAATTTAGATTGCACCATGCTTCGAGTTCATCCCTGAACACCAGGCAATCAAGCTGGTAAATCAGTATAAATTCGTATTCATTGAAAGCTTCGTAAAAACCTCTTGTTTTCAAAAGGCTGTTATACGTTTCGGGGCTATTGAAATACTGGGAGGGAAACTCTTTGGCTTGATAGCCGCGACGGCTGACGCCAAGCCCTTTGGGCTTGAGAAAGAATCGATCATAGCGCGCAAGGTATTTTTCCAGATGCGCGAGACTGATGAGCTGATCATCCGTAAATGATTCTTCCCAGACGGGCACCAGAATCGCTACGCGCTTTTTATCAGAAGTCCCGGCCATCATCACCTGGTGTTCATAAATACTTGTCAGAATCGGGCTTTCCAGCTCATGTAGTTTGTCTTGTCTTGATGAGTTGTCTCAGCTGATTCTCAAAAACACTCGCACTGAATTTGCCTTTTCGATCCAGTCTTATCCAATGGCTCAATGGAGCGTGCCAGAAAGGTTCATACAACTTTATTCCGTCAGCGATGAGCGCAGCTACGTAACTGAAGGAACTCTTGGACATTATCAGAATGTCGGCTTCTATCAGCTGTTGCATGGTCCAAAGTGGGTCGGCATCGAGAAATGGCTCCGTTCCAAATTGCCGAAATTCGACAAAATCAGCTGCTTTTCCCTGGGAATATAGTGATATCCTATGATCCACCGCGTGCGATTCGAGAATTGACTTTACCATTCCGGTTGCTTCACACACGGTTCTTAAAGGGGTAAATCTCTGAGGGTGTTCCCGGGTGACATCGCCTCTTCGCATGTGGACAGCAACCGTAATCGCGTGGTTTTTGACTGGAGATTTGTTGCAATAGTACTTTCGACGCAGCCCCGGTACCAATGAGTTGTAAGAGTCTGGATTACTGTCGGAATAATAGAAGAATGGATGAAAGAAAATTTCTTTTATGCCATGTTTTTTTTTGCTCTGCACGGTTCGGGCACCGATGTTGAGTAGTACATTGCAAACGGCGTGGTAAAGCCGTGGATGAAAGGTCGAATAGTTGATCTCCCTCGGGTTCTCAGGGTCAGACTGCACCTCGTCGTGCCCGAGATTAAACAAGTTTTCCCAAGCCTCGACCCATTCCTTCATGGGTCTGTCGGCGTGATCAATCTCAACAAAGGGAGTGTGCACATAGGTGTGTCCAAAAGCCCGGGCAAAGTTTATGGCGGATATCGCGGTATGTGCCTGCGCGCCCGCGCCGTCTGTCCTTTCCGAGCAGGTGATCCTGAATTTCACCTTGCGTCCCAGGGCGTGCAACAGGAACAGCTTCAAAAAGACATCCGTGGGACCGAGTAGTTGTTGGCGACCCAGTTTTCTTTTGAGGCGATTGATGACTGTGACGGCTACTGCCTCAAGAAAGGTGCAGACCAAGTAGAGTCTTTTCCGATACTTGAAGCTAATTTTCACAGCCTGAAAACTCCATACCAAGCTACAATCTATGAACTCGTCGTGTTCGGCACAAAAAACAGTTGCTCAAATTGCAAAGTGAAATCTGATTCAACACACAGCTATTCCGTGGCGGGTCTGACAATCAGATCAGAAATCGAGCTGCCCGAATTGATACCCGACACACCGGCAAGCGATGAGCCGGATGTCGAGATCAGGATTGCGCCCGTACCGACAAGCTTGCCCGGAGCTATCCAGGCGTACTCTCAAGCTGAAATAGCAAATAATGACATTCTCCTTAGGATTCCCAGTATTGCGCGCTATTTGGTGAAAGCCGGCCGCGAGATTCTGATTGAAGCAGAATCCGATGTCCATGCCCAAGACCTGCGTTTGTTCTTGTTGGGTTCGGCGCTGGGAGCGATCTACTTGCAGCGAGGATTCTTTCCCTTGCATGCAAGCGTTGTGGTAATGAATGGTAACGCTGTTGCCTTCACCGGTAATTCTGGCGCAGGCAAATCCACGATGGCCGCCTGGTTGAATTCGCAGGAATTCCCACTGCTATGCGACGATGTCTGTGTGGTTCGGTTTGATGAATCCGATAATCCGATCGCCTATTCTGGGTTTCCCCGCCTGAAACTTTGGAGTGACGCACTGCAGGCGTTTGATATCGACACGAGCAAACTGCAGAGAGACTTATTTCGGACTGAAAAGTATCACATGCCCGTCTCGAATCGTTTTTGGATGGATCCTGTTCCGCTTCGGCATATTAACATTCTGCAATTTTCGGATACTGATTCGAAACCCCAGATCGAGAACATCAAGCCGGCGCATGCCGTTTCCCTCTTGCGTGACAATACTTATCGGTATCAATACATCAGCGGTCTTGGCTTAACCAGCAACCACTTTCTGGATTGCGTCAGGCTCGCCAAAAACACCGGCATGCATTTCCTGAACCGCCCCAAACAGTACTCGGCTTTGGCTGACTGCCAGAGACTCATTGAACGGCAGATGCAATGAGCGGAATTTGTGGAATTGTCAGAAGCGCAGATACGCCCCTGCCAGTCAATTTGCTGGAAAATATGGTGCGGGCTATGGAAAAACATGGCCCTGACGGCAGCGGCTGCTGGCATGATGAATCAGCAGGCCTCGGGCATCAAATGATGCATGTAACGCCAGAATCACTGAACGAGCACCTGCCTTTTCACGACAGCGATAGCCAGATTGCAATCACTTCGGACGCCCGGCTCGATAATCGTGAAGACCTTTTGCAGGCACTCGGAATATCGCCCAATTCCCTGATACCCGATAGCAAGCTCATTCTCCAGGCCTACAAGAAATGGGGAACCGGTTGCGCCGAGCGCCTGGTCGGAGAGTTCGCGGTCGCCATCTGGGATGGCCGCGACCGCTGCCTGCACTGCGTTACCGACCCGATGGGTATCAGGCCCATGTTTTTCCACGAAGCCCCAGGCCAATATTTTGCCTTTGCGTCGGAAGTCGAGCCACTGCTGACGCTCAGTAAAACGCGCACACCGATCAACGAAAGACGACTGGCAATGCTCGGCGTATCCGCAATTTCGGTGTACCTGGAGCCGGACACTACCAGTTTTGAAAATATCTACCGGGTGTTGCCTGCAACGATTTTGACCGTAAAAAAAGCCGCTAAAAAGACTTCTGAATATTGGAAGCCCGATCTAGGAAAGCGGTTGCATTTCAAGTCAGATGCGGAGTGCAAAGAGGCCTATCAGGAAGTTTTCTTCAAAGCAGTGAAGTCGCGCCTGAGAAGTGCTTTTCCGGTTGCATCCTTGTTGAGCGGAGGCCTGGATTCTTCCGGAATTGTCAGTGCTGCAGGCAGGATACTGGCGCAGGAAAACAAGAAATTGATTACGCTATCTGCCGTTCCAATGCCCGGCGTTCGCGGAAGCATCATTGATGAACGGGAGTACATCGATCTGTTCAGGGATCAGCCCAATCTGAAAATGCGCTACGTTTCCGCTCCGACACGTGGGCCATTTGATGAGCCTCACAACCTTGTTCGGACCGCCTCCCTTTGCTCTTATTCGTTTCAGCACTTTCTGTATACGGCGTTCGTTCGGGTGGCCAGAAGAGACAATGCCCGGGTCATTTTGGACGGGCACGGCGGCGAATATTCGGTGTCCGGTCAATTGAGCGGTTATATGGCCGAATTACTGCAGGCGGGGCGGTGGAAAACGCTGATAAGAGAGTTGCGATACTTTGACGCAAACCGCTGCATCAATTTGTCGACAATCAAGCGCCATGTTCTGCGTCCTTTTTTCCCATACGCCTTGCTCAAGTTGCTCAATCGGCATACCCGGCTAAACAACTTGGTCGAGTACCCCATTCGCCCCAGTTTTGTCCAGGATGTCTTGGGACGCGATATAGAACATGTGAAAGATCAAATATTTCGGTTACTGGCGGAGTATCCAAATCATCGGCGCAATATGGCCGCGGACATCGAAGGTGAGCAGCTCGACATCACTCAAAGATCCCACGCAGGTTTCGTTGATTATCAGAAGGCCCCGTTTTCCTATCCATACCTCGACAAGCGGATGCTTGAATTCGGATTGGCCGTGGATGGACGATTCAAGCACCAGGACGGATGCAGCAGGCGTTTGATTCGATTGGGTATGGATGGATTGCTTCCCAAATCGATCCTGGAACGCACCAGCAAGGGGCCCTTTTCCCCCGACTATCATTTGCGCTACGAGAAAGAGAAAGTGAAAGCTGCGAGTTCGCTACGAGACTTTCTTGAATCGGGAAAATTGGCGGAAATAGTGGACTTTGAACGCATCATGCCCGCGCTGGAAAGCAAACCGGCTTACAGCATGGACGATTCAATGCGGCTGGAGTATAATTCACAGTTCATGGTTCCGTATGCACTGTACTTGTGCCATTTTCTGGATCGATTTTATCTAGTCAATAGTAAGCAAATAGGGGAGAAAACATGATTGATAACATGGCGCCGCCAGAAAAACCAAGAGTGGAATCAAAGAAGAGATATCACCAGCCCCGGCTGACGGACTACGGCAGTGTCGCAAGATTGACAATGCTCGAGAAGATGTTTAAAGCGAACGAAGGCAACACCAAGTGTAATCCTGGCCAGGCCGGCACTAATCCAACTTGTGAACCGATTTCCTGATTCGCTTTGAGCAAAAGCCAGGAACTTGGTTCGTTCGCACCTGATTCACAGGAAGATTCAAATATCGACTCAAATGTCGCCGCGCGCTACCGACTTCCAGAGGCAATCTACTTTCCGTAGCTGGAGATAACAGACTGAACCTGTTTCTCCAATTCTTCGTGGGATGAATACCGGTCTTCGAACCGTTTTGAAACCAGTTCAAAAATGGCCCTAATCGATTTGCGCCCCGTCATTTGGTCAAGAACAAATCGCACCAGTTCACCGTTTTCATTTAATGCAACCTGATGCTCTTTTGAGTGGCAGCGCAGTTGTTCCAGGGACAATGCGTGGGAATAAAAGGTGGAGTGCTTTTGCTTACTGCCCGCATGTCGGGATATCCAACTCCAGTCCCCGAATTGCGGGCGCGCCAGCCGGATTGACAAAGGATCGCCAACAGTCACCTGAATTGCGGGATCCAACGGCAAGAACACTTGTGACCAGTGCAGGGCAGGCTCCACAGGTGAGGTTGAAAGCCACTTATCGCCCAGCCTCATGCGGAACCAACCGAGAAATCCATGACAATCACCGGCATGGTTCATGACAAATGTAGTGTCGCTGGAACAGTTTGCCCTGGTTGCCACGGCAAAATCCAGATTGGTAATAATTTCAGGTTCAGCCAGAAATGTGGCCTGTGCGGATGTGTTTTCCTCCAAATAGAGACTGTTGGCTGCGTATTTTCGCACTTGCGAAAAATCGATTCCTTGGGGGCCGGTCGACCACCTGCTCACATATTTCGTGTGATATTGTTCGGCAGCAACCGGAACAAGCCACATTTCACCACGGTCGGGTAATAACCTGCCCGATGGCTTCAGAAAACGATCCCTTGCATGAAACAGGATTGGCAATAAATCTTCTCCCAGCAGGAAATTGCCCGTGAACACGGAAGTAATCAGGTCAACTGGTTCAGGCAGGTCGGTCTGTTCGATTGATTTCTGAATGCAGGTGACCCTGGAAGCCAGTCCATTATCAGCCGCCACTTTACCGGCAATGGTAATCACCGGGCTGGGATCCACCAGATAAACATGCCGGGCACCTTTGGCGGCAGCCATCAAACCGAGGATCCCAAGACCTGCACCCAGATCCAAAACCACGCTGTTGGGGTTTATAACGGCTTCGAGAGCTTCTGCATATGCCCGATTTCTGGCATCGTCAAATACCATGCCCCGATGGCTGTTCAAATCCGAGTAACTGCTCACGTGAAAAGCTTCCGTGACTCAAGCAGTGCAACACCGCTGAAGCTGTTAAATCTCATGGCTCTTCTGATTGGATGAAAATCGCTTTCGCTTTCTGTACGACTTCAGATCGGCGTTTCTGGGTCATCAAGCTCAATCAGTCCCACCGAATACAGTCTTTCAAGCAGCACGAACATATCAGACTGGAGCCGCTCTTCGCTGACATCGTACTCATCAAGCATCAAAGACATCACTTCACCCAGTGGCTGCCCTTCTTTCAACAATTGCCAAATGCGTGTCCCCACGCCGTCCAGCCCGAAATAATGTTCGCTGGAGAACTCCAAGTGCTGGAACTCTCCAGCGAACGTCGGGCTGACATAGGGACACGCATTTTGGCAATTGCTTGAAAGAAGGGCAGCCGGTGAAGTGATGTCTTTGATGCTTGATCAGTACGATGTCAGCGAAGAGCAGCTCCAGTCCTGATATGTTGGCTTAAAGACTGTATTCGGTGGGACTGATTGAGCTTGATGACCCAGAAACACGATCTGAAGTCGTACAGAAAGCAAAAGCAATTTTCATCCAATCAGAAGAGCCATGAATTTAACAGCTTCAGCGGTGTTGCACTGCTTGAGTCACGGAAGCTTTCACGTGAGCAGTTACTCGGATTTGAAGCACCATGGGGGCATGAGTGGACGATGCCAGAAATCGGCGTGTGAACATTCTCAAAGCATAAACCCCAACAGCGTGGTTTTGGATCTGGGTGAGGTCTTGGGATCCTCGGTTTGATCGCCAAATATTGTGGTGGATCCCAGCCGTGATTGCCGTTGCCGGTAAAGTGGCGGCTGAATTAAGAGTAGCCTGCATTCAGAAATCGATCGAACAGACCGACCTGCCTGAACCAGTTGACCTGATTACTCGTGTTCACGGGCAATTTCCTGTAGGAAGAAGTTTATTGCCAATCTGCTTTTCATGCAAGGAATCTTGTGGACCATCGGGCACTACCCGACCGTGGTGAAATGTGGCTTGTTGCTGCCCGAACAATATCACACGAAATATGTGACGGTCATCATGAACCGGCCCCCAAGGAATCGATTTTTCGCAAGATCAAATACACAGCCGAACAGTCTCTATTTGGAGGAAAACACATCCGCACACATTTCTGGCTGAACCTGAAAATTATTACCAATCTGGATTTTGCCGTCGCAACCGAGCAACTTGTTCCAGCGACACTTGCATTTTCATGAACCAGTCCGGTGATTGTCATGGATTTCTCGGTTGAGTTCGCATGAGCTGGGCGATAAGTGGGCTTCGAACCTCACCTGTGGAGCCTCCTGCACTGGTCCACAAGTGTTCTTGCCGTTGGATCCCGCAATTCAGGTGACTGTTGGCGATCCTTTGTCAAATCCGGCTGGCGCGCCGGCCGTTGGGACTGGAGTTGGATATCCCGACATGCGGGCAGTAAGCAAAAGCACTCCACCTTTTATTGCCACGCATTGTCCGCGCTGCCACTCAAAAGAGCATCAGGTTGCATTAAATGAAAACGGTGAACTGGTGGGATTTTGTTCTTGACCAAATAACAAGTTAAAATGGATTAGGGCCATTTTTGAACTGGTTTCGAAACGGTTCAAAAAGTTCAGTTATTGATACCACAAAGAATTGAGACAGGGTTCAGTCTGTTATTGTCCAGCTACTCGGAAAGTAGATTGCCTCTGAAATCGGTGGCGCGCGGCGACATTTTAAGTCGATATTTGAATCTTCCTGTGAATCAGGTGCGAAACAAACCAAGTTCCACTGGCTTTTGCTCAAAGCAATATGGGAATCGGTTCACAAGTTGGATTAGTGCCGGCCACGGCCAGGTTCGGCTTGGGTGTTGCCTTCGTTTCGCTTTAAACATCTTCTCGACATTGTCAATCTTGCGACACTGCATAGTGGTGATATCTCTTCTTTGATTGCACTCTTAGATTTTTCGGTACATGTTATCAATCATGTTTACCCCTATTTGCTTACTATTGGGCTAGGATGAAAATCAATCCAAATGGCACAAGTACAGTGCATACGAAAACATGGACTGTAGAATTCCAGCCGCACGTGGAATCGTCCGTGCTCATTTTGTTTTTGCCCAGCGCGGCAGTGAATTCCCGTATTTTCACCAATTTTCCCGATTCAAGATAGCGAACTCGCAGCTTCACTTTTCTCTTTCTCGTAGCGCAAATGAGATTGCAGGCACTGCGGGGGAAAAGAGCTGCTGGTGCGTTCCAAGGATCGACTTGGGAAGCAAATCCAGCGATAC
>CAWFGC010000008.1:0-16206 GCA_963815185.1 uncultured Gammaproteobacteria bacterium
CGGTGGCAATAAAGCAGGTGGCAACGCAGCAGGCGGCAACGCGGCCGGTGGCAATAAAGCAGGTGGCAACGCAGCAGGCGGCAACGCGGCCGGTGGCAATAAAGCAGGCGGCAATGCAGCAGGCGGCAACGCGTAAATTAGCAGGCCATAATAGCCGTTGGTAGACATGTAAGCATCCGTCAAAGAACAGAAGCAGAGTTAAAGTGATTGATTGAAGAAATATAGTTGTAGGTCAATTCAAACCAACCGCCGGTAAATCCGGCGGTTTTTTTTGCTGGCCTGTCGACTGCATCAGTCAGTTCCGTGGGCAAACCAAATATCTGCGTATAGGAACACAACGATATTTTGTTATGATGCCCCTGTTTTCGGGCTAAGGGAGTCGGGGTGTATGCGCTTTATGCAGTCCATGCTGCTTGCGTTGCTGCTTTTCACATCGATCTCGCATGCGAGTAGATTTGAAATGGACAGGCTGGAGACTGAGGATCTTCGTTTAACGTATTTCGACCCCCAAGAGACCTACCTGACGTCGCATGCCGCTCGTAGTTTTCTCAATTCTCTGGAATTTCAAAAGTACATTTTCGATTGGAAACCGTGGGAAAAAACCACGCTGATGCTGGAGGATTACGTCGATGAAGGCAATGCACTGGCGCTTTCCTCGCCCCGGAACCTTGTTTGGGTGGATATCGCTCCTCTGAACCAGACATTTGAAACCATGCCTGCCGTTGAACGCATGTTCCTCATGATGAACCATGAATTAGTGCATGTGGCAACCGGAGATGGCTGGAACCATCAGGATTTCAGATGGAGGCGCTTGTTTGGCGGCAAACCTTATGCCTCAGGAGTGCATCCCGAATCCGTTCTTTACGCTTATTTGACGACACCGCGCAATGCTGCTCCACGCTGGTATTTTGAAGGCAGCGCCGTGTTCATGGAAACATGGATGTCGGGAGGATACGGCCGGGCCTTGGGCGCCTATGATGAAATGGTTTTCCGCGCCATGGTGCGGGATGATGCCATGTTTTACAGCGATCTTGGGATAGTTGCCGAAGGCTCGGCCATTGATTTCCAGACCATCATGAATGCCTACCTCTATGGCACGCGATTTTTCAGCTACCTGGCTTATACCAGATCACCTGAAAAGGTCATTGAATGGCTTAGCCGGGGTGAAGACAGCAAGCGCTACTATTCAGATCAATTTAAATACGTATTTGGTGAGCCGCTGGAAAAGGCTTGGGATGAGTGGATTCAGTTCGAACATCAATTCCAAAAGACGAATTTGGAATCCGTACGACAGTTTCCCCTGACGCCGAAGCAACCTTTGGTAAAACAAGCGCTTGGATCAATCTCTCGTTCCTTCGTTGATGAACAAGCCAATACGTTGCTGGGGGGATTTTATTTTCCGGGGGTGGTGGGATATCTGGGTATCATGTCGCTTGAAGATGGCAGTGTACGACATCTCGTCGATATCAAGGGTCCCATGAAATTTCGCGTGACCTCGACGGCATACGACCGCGCATCGAATACTTTATTTTACACTGCCGACAACACGACCCTTCGCGATCTCATGGCATTAGACGTGAACACCGGTGAAACGCGCATGCTCATGAAGGATGAACGCATCGGCCATATTGCATTTGATCCAGAGGATGAATCACTTTGGGGGGTGCGTCATAACAATGGCTTTGCAATGCTGGTGCGGATACCCAAACCCTATGACAGCTGGTACGAAGTGTACACGTGGCCCTACGGCCAGGTCATGTCAGACCTGGATATTTCACCGGACGGTAAATTGCTTTCCGCGACCGTTGGCGACGTCAGCGGCAACCAATTCCTGCGCCTGTTCCGGATCGAAGATCTGATGCAAGGTAATGTGGAGCCAATGGCACAATTTGATTTTGGCCGTGCCATACCCGAAGGGTTCGTGTTCTCGCCGGACGGGCGCTACCTGTTTGGCAGTTCGTACTATACAGGAGTTTCAAACATTTTCCGTTATGAAATCGCCACTGACGAAATTGAAGCGGTGAGCAACGCAGAGACCGGCTTTTTCCGGCCCATACCGCTGCGCGATGGGTCGCTGATCGTATTTGAGTACACCGGCCAGGGATTCGTCCCGACCAAAATCGACCCAAAACCACTGAAGGATCTAAGCGCGATCACGTTTCTGGGTAATGAAGTCGTAAAGAAACATCCGGTGGTGAAGGACTGGGTGGTCGGTTCACCCGCGGATATTGATCTGCCACCGCTGATTACGGATCGTGGCAAATATATTCCCAACCATCAACTCGGATTCACCTGGGCGTACCCGGTCGTGGAAGGCTATCGCAATGGAGTGGCTTTGGGTTGGAGTTTCGAATTTCAGGATCCGCTGATCTACGATGATTTGAGGATCGATCTTTCCTACAGTCTGGACAGTTCGCTCGAATCCAAACAGCGTTTACATGCCGATGTGGATTACAAACACATGTTTTGGCATTTCCGATACTGGCACAATGACGCGAATTTCTATGACCTTTTTGGTCCGACTGAACGCAGCCGGAAGGGTGACGCCTTCATTGTCGGTTGGGACAAGCCGGTAATTTTTGATCTTCCCCGACGACTGGATGTTAATTGGGAAGTGACCTATTTTACGGGTCTCGACACTCTGCCCGGAAACCAGAACGTCGAAGCAGAGTTCAAGAAACTGTTATCCGCAAAAACCGGGTTGAAATACTCAAATACGAAACAATCCTTGGGCGCGGTTGATCACGAGAAAGGCTATATTTGGGACGTAGAGACGTATTTTGATAATGCCAACAGCACTACCTATGCGAAATTGCGTGCAGGCTTCGACTTTGGATTTGCGTTACCGCTGAAGCATTCGTCGATCTGGTTTTATAATGCGGCGGGAATAGCCGGCGGCAGTCGTGGCGAATCCCTGTCAAACTGGTATTTCGGCGCGTTCGGCAACAACTACGTCGATGACCGGGAGGTAAAGCGCTATCGGGAGTTTTTCAGTTTCCCGGGTTTTGAAATCGACGAACTCTCCGGCAAGAATTTCGCGAAGTCCATCGTTGAATGGAATCTCCCGCCGTTGCGATTCAAGAGTGTCGGCATTCCCAGCTTCTACCTCGCTGATCTCAGGCCGGCGCTGTTCGCCGGTGTTTTGGTGACCGACATCAAAGACAGCCGCTACGAAGAAACGTACACCAATATCGGCATGCAGGTCGATTTGGAGTTTACCGTGGTGCACCGCTTGCCGATGTCGCTTTCCCTCGGCTTTGCCCGCGGTTTCAACAGCGGCCACAAGGTCGACGACGAGATCATGCTCTCCCTGAAAATTCTTTGAAGAACATCCAGAATCTGCTTCGAAGGTGTCGCATATGGGTGTCTTGAAATTATTGAAATTGCAAGCACGGTGTAATGATGCCGCATGACATCCTGATCCGCGCTCCAGTAGGTGTGTTGCCGGTGGTCATATTCCTCGGTGTGCTGGTTTACATGGACAGCTACAAACTGGTGCGACTTCACACGGTGCTCTGGGTCATCGCCCTGGGCGGTGCCATGTGCGTGGCCAGCTACTTTGTCAACGGCTTTCTGATTGAGCGCAGCGGGTTCAACTTTCTTAACTATTCTCGCTACATCGCGCCCTTTGCTGAAGAGACCATGAAAGGATTGGTCATGGTGTTTTTGTTCCGCACCAATCGTATCGGTTTCCTGGTCGACGCGGCAATTTTTGGTTTTGCCGTCGGGGCGGGATTTGCCGTGGTGGAAAATTTCTATTACCTCTATGCCTCGACCGGTACGAATATAGGCGTCTGGATCGTACGGGGATTCGGCACTGCCATCATGCACGGTGGCGTAACTGCGCTATTCGGTGTGATGGCGCAGACCCTGACCGAACGCAGCATGAAGATCCACCTGCTTTACTACCTTCCAGGGCTGTTGCTGGCTTCAGTACTCCATTCGGTATTCAACCACTTTCCGGGTTCCCCCATACTTGCCACCATGGGTACGCTGCTGATACTTCCGGCCATCTTCCACTTGATATTTCTTCGCAGTGCGCGCGCGATGCACGCCTGGCTGCAAGTTGACTTCGATGCCGATGCGGAATTACTGGACCTGATTAATTCCAATGAGTTTCATAACAGCAAAATCGGTATGTTTCTCAACGACTTGCGGACCAAGTTCGAGGGGCCAGTGGTGGTTGATATGTTGTGCTATTTGCGTATCTATACCGAGCTCGCCGTGCGCGCCAAAGGAATACTCATGATGCGGGAAAATGGAATCGACCCTCCACCCGTTGGCGAACGTACACGGGAAAAATTCACCGAACTGCATTTCCTGGAAAAGAGCATCGGCAAGACCGGGTGCCTGGCGATGAAACCTTTCCTGAAGCTGGACCGCAAAGATTTGTGGCAGATGAATGTACTGGAGTGAGGACCTGGACAGCAGAAATGGTTGCCCACAGAAACACTTGCGAAATGCTCAGTGCCGCATGAGGCCCGTTCAACTCGAACGCAGACACCCAATGTGAATCAGACTTCCAACATTGATCCGGCTTTCCCACTATGCGATCTGCATCGTCATCTCGATGGCAGCATCCGCCTGCAGACTGTGCTGGACCTGGCAGATCAACATGGGATTGCGCTGCCGGCGCGAACACCAGACGCATTGAGACCCTACGTCCAGGTGGTTGGTGCGGAGTCCGGACTGATGGAGTTTATCGCCAAGTTCCGTTATCTCACGGAGGTACTGGTTGATCCAGAGGCTTGCCACCGGGTGGCACGAGAGAATGTTGAAGACGCATGGAAAGAAGGTATCGACTATATTGAACTTCGCTTCAGCCCATGGTTCATGGCGCAGTCACACCAGCTGCATCCAGCCGATGTTGTGGCGGCCGTGATCGACGGCATGCGTGCCGGTATGGAAACCACAGGGATAAAGGCGCAGTTGATTGGGATTTTGAGCCGCACCTATGGACCACAAGCCTGCATGGCTGAACTGGATGGCTTGCTAAACCACCGTCACGGCCTGGTGGGGCTAGACTTGGCGGGGGACGAAAGGAAATTCCCGGCCGGTCTTTTCCTGGAGCATTTCCGTCGTGCCCGCGAGGCCGGAATGCATATCACAGTTCACGCCGGTGAAGCAGCCGGGCCAGAAAGTATTTGGTCGGCGATCGAAGAACTGGGCGCGGAACGCATTGGCCATGGCGTCAAAGCCATCGAGGACCCACGGCTGATGGATTATCTGGCAGAAAGCGAGATTGGACTCGAGATTTGCCTGACTTCCAATGTCCAGACCAGCACAGTCGCTGACCTGGCCAGTCACCCTGCGCGGCAACTATATGAACACGGGGTAAAAATAAATCTGAACACTGATGACCCGGGAATCAGTGGCATCAACTTGGCGCATGAGTACGAAATTGCCGCCCCGAGGGCAGGACTAGATCCTTCCATGATTCGGTGCGCTCAGGTCAATGCGCTAAACATGGCCTTTCTCGAACCCGCCGAGAAATCTGCGTTGGTGCGACGAAAAGCGGAGAGCAGCGAGAGAAGCCTGAATGAATGAGCGTCATATAGTGCGAGGTTGGGCTTGCGGTTCCCAGCGTTGGGGTTATCGATTATTTGCATGCTCTTGTCCGCTAAGGTCCACAAGTTGAGCCTTGCAGACGCGTCAATGGTACCAATTGCTGTTCACCGCTGGAGAATCCTGTTTTGTCACTGGTGTAATTTGCCGAGCCTCCGCTGCAGTCAAGCTGGATATCCAGCTGTCCCCAGTTCTTCAACTTGACCGACGCAGGATCGAATGACCTGCCAAAGCCGCCGCCAGATGCTTGCAAGAGCTGCTCGACATTAATACTACCATTTTCGATGGAAGCGGTGTTGAACATCCAAGCCTGGTCGCCAGTGCTGTTATACGAAAACCAATATACCAGAGCTTGTTGGTCAGATAATTGCTGGATGACATATCCTTCACCGCTATGCGCAGGGTCATACCAGCTGCCGCTGAGATCGGTGCTCAGCGAAAGCGCCGGTTTTCCGCAGGTATGACCTTGCACACTACTCAGGCGCTCCAGTCTCTGGTGGTCTCCGTTGTTATCCACACTGTAGTTGACGATTGCGCTATGGCAGTCGAGAAAAGCGATTGACAAGGAACCGCTGGTTTCGAAAGTGACATCATCTGGGTTGAAGTGGTCACCAAACTTACCTCCATGCGTCTTGAGCAGTTCATTGATGACGATAGAGTTGCTTTGCACTTTACCAACACCCAGCATCCAGCGCTGCTCACCGTCCGGAGTGTAAGTAAACCAATAAACCAGAGCTTGGTTGTTGTCATTTACCTCTACGACAAAACCCTCACCGCTGTGGTTTGGATCGTACCAGGCGCCGCTGTATCCACCATCCAGCCTTGTCGGGGTCTTTGGAGAGGTGTCGTAACGAAACAGGTGGCCGGCCGAAAACTCCGCGAGTGGTTGACCGTTCCTTAGCGGGCGCATGCGAACCTGGTATTCGTTGCCGGCCGTTAAACCCGGAGCCGAAGATGCATTCAATGAAATGGTTTTCTTTGCCGCGTAGGGAGTCGTCACCGTAAGAGCCTGGCCGGAAATCCAAAACTCCAACTGCACAGCCCCCATTTCTGCAAGTGTCCCATCCGGGTCGCTGAATACAATGTTCATTCCACCGGTTGCGCCTGGCACCACTTTCAATAGGCGCGAATCATCCGGCGGCATATCATCAGCCGCGGAAATGCTCAGTGAGTAGCTCCCAGCTCTTTGATCGGCCAGCACTTCAAGATTTCCGCTGGCCTGGGAGCTGAAGTCGAATGCCCTTTTGGTGCACCCTGTTTCGGCCATGTACTCGTACCAGAAATCAGAATCCAGGAACTGACCGTTTGTTTGCAGAGCTGTTGCCCAACCGCTAAATCCATCCTGAACACATAGCTTGACTTCAACACGCCCGTTCGGCGGCAGTGTAAAGCTGATTGCGTCGCGGTCTTCCAGATCGGAAAGACTTGCCCTGATCTCAAAAGGTAGAGCTCTTTTAGCGAGTGAGCCTGAAAAATCCGGCAAGTCGGTTGAGGACGATTCGACCAGCGTGGTTTCGTCCAAGATTTCATCACAGTCGTCATCAATACCGTTGCCTTTAATCTCCGATTTTCCTGGGCTTCTGGCAGGGTTCTTATCGTCGCAGTCTCCTTCGATAACACTGAAGCCGTCTCCGTCACTATCATTACAAAATGTATTGCTGTTGCCGAAACGTGCCTGCAGGTCGTTCTTGAGTGTTGGCGAAACGGGCCATTTCAAGGTATCGAGATAACAGCTGATGTTGGTATTGGCACCAACGGCCAGCGACATTAGCCGCAGGTCTTCCTTTTCCTGGGTCGAATTCGGTGGCTCATGCGTCTGCGCATAGTCCTTGAGGTAAGCAAAAGATTTCGTTATCGCATCGACGCCATGTAGTGCCTCGATGCGGTAGTAAATCATGGCCCACAGGTGGTTTTCCATGAATCCTTCTGCGTGGCAGAGCTGATCCCTGACACATCGCTCCCAGTTTGCAAGGTTGTCCTCGAGGTAGGGTTTCCAAACCGAATTGGAAGAAGATTGATACAGATCGTCGGGCAGTTGCTGGTCGTGTGTTTTGCGGGCGAATCGGTAAGGCGCGAAGTATTCGAACATGTCAGTCCAAGCGTGCCCGTGGTCCGGCAGGTAGTGCAGATAGTTCCAATAGAGATCGAAATTGTGAGCCATTTCATGGGTCAGTGTGGAATCCAGCGTGCCGGCCGAAAGGTCGAAACTGATGTTTTTGTAATTTTTCGGATCCTGCTTGATTTCAATACCTTTGCTGCCGATGTAAGCACACGCGAGCCTACAGGTCTCTGGAACGAAGGCGACGGTCAGGGGCCCGGAACCGTCTGGCTCGCCCTGCATTAAATCGCGATAAGTCGCATAGAGGATATCCAGCCTGTCGACCAATTCTTCGATTTGATCTTCTGTAAAGGGCGTGCTTCCGCTTGCTGTTGTTGGCAGCAAAATGGTTACAAAATGGCCGGCGTGGGGTTCGAGTTGATAACTTGTACCATCGAAGGCTTGGTAATTGACGGTGGACTGTTTCTGTGCCGCCTGTCCAGACTGGGTATTTGATGGCGTATAAATGAATCCGCCGTGCGATTCTCCTGGCAAGAGATAATCGCGATCCAACGAGGAGTCAGCGCTGAAAACCTGCGCTGAAGCGAATAAAAGCACGCCAGCTAAAGCGTAACAATTGCGAAGGCAGGCGGATGCCACCCTCGCGGTGGTGCACTGTTCCATGTGCCTATCCCCTTACCGAGCATTCCTTGCTCGATATACGGTCTTAGTATAGCCCTAATTCCAGAAAAACATCAATGTTTGCTAGCCGAAACCCAGATGATCTACGTCAATTAGCACGCAGATTATTTACCGGAGCATGAGTAACTACACGCCACGTTGCCGCCATTCCACCTGCACTGACCAGGAACATACCGGCGACCGGGCCAGCCAACCACGACGCGCTGCTGAAATGGTACTCGAGTGCGAACAGATGGGTGGCCAACAGGTAGGCTGCCAGGCTGGCCCCGGCAGCCGCCAATAGGCCGGCGAGTAGCCCAATGCAGACAAATTCTGTGACCACACCAGAAACCACTTGCCATTTGGACGCTCCAAACGTGCGCAGCATGGCGCTTTCGTAACTTCGTTCATCTCGCGTGGCTTGCACGGCGGCCCATAGAACGGTCAATCCCGCCAGCAGGGTAAAGATGAAAACGGCTTGAACCGCCAGGGCGGCTTTATCCATCACGTCACGCACCTGTGCCAACATGGAATCCAGGTCGATGGCGGTGACGCTGGGAAACGCCCGCATCATATCGAGCAGCTCGGCACGCTGAGACTCGGTGACGAAAAGACTGCCAATGTAAGTGGCCGGATAGGTATCGAGCACGCCGGGGGAGAACAACATGAAAAAATTGGGGCTGAAGGAATCCCATTCTACACTGCGCAGGCTGCTTACCCTTGCGGAAACCGATTTTCCCGCAATATCGAAACCCAACATGTCACCCAGGGACAGGCCGAGCTCCTTGGCAAATTTCACTTCGACGGAAACTTGCGGTTCGGGCGAATCCTTGGTCCAGAACTGGCCGGACACGATGTGGTTGTCGTCCTGCAGTTTCTCACTCCAACTCAGGTTTGCATCGCGGCGCGCCCAACCTTCCCCCTGCGGGTCTTCAAAGGTCATTTGCGTGACATCCTGGCCGTTGATCGTGGTCAGACGTGCACGCACCAACGGCACAAACCGCGGTGACGGAATATTGCGCTGTTGCAGGAAATTCTTCATTGCCGCCAGTTCATGCGGCTGGATATTGATCAGGAATTGATTGGGTGCATTTTGTGGCAGGCTCTGGCGCCAGTTGTCCATGAGTTCATTACGCACTGTGGTCAGCAGCAGGAGTACCATCAGGCCGAGGCCAAAGGCCACGATTTGTATGATGCTTTCACGTCCGCGCCGGGCCAGGTTGGCCAGCCCATAACGCCAGGAAACACCCACCATGCCGCGCAGACCCTGCAGCAGTTTGATCAGCAGCCAGCCGGCCAGGCCCAGCGTCGCAAAGGTGATGGCCGCGCCGGCGAGAATAAGCAGCACCAGCCGGGCATCCTGCAGCATCCACAGGAGGATCGCCGACAAGGCCACAATGGCCGTGATCCAACTGATACCGTAGCGCAAAGGTGGCGGATCAAGGTCGTGGCGCAGAACTCGCAAAGGGGGTGTGTTGCTCATCTGCAGCAGGTCGGGCAACGCATAACCCGCCAGAATGCACAAAGCCGTCATCACTCCCAGAACGGCCGGCGCGATACCCGGTGCGGGCAGGGACTCGCCAATCATGTCGCGCATCAGCCAGGCCAGGCCATATTGCGCCAGATACCCGAGCATGCTGCCCAGCAACCCACCCGCGATGGCCACCGCCAGTAGTTGCAGCAGACTGGAGTGCATCAAATAGGATCGGCTGGCGCCCATGCATTTCATCAGCGCGACTCGATCGCGGTGACGATGCGAATAGCGCCTGGCGGCCATGGCCACGGCCACCGCCGCGAGCAACACCGAAACCAGCGACGCCAGATTGAGGAAGCGTCCCGCGCGATCCATGGCCGAGCGAATCTGCGGGTTGGTATCCTCGATGTCATTCAGTTGCTCACCAGCTGTTAGCCGAGCTTCCAACTGCGGCTTGAATTCTCTGATTGCGCTGCGCGGGCCAGAGAACAGCATGCGGTAGGAAACCCGGCTTCCCGGCTGGATCAGTTGTGTTTTCCCAAGGTCAGCTTCGTTGATGAGCAATGTGGGGGCAAGGTCGAAGAAACGCCAACCTTCATCCGGCCGGTGTTCAAGGACCCTGGTGATTTTGAGCTTGGCCGCGCCTACCTCGATGTTGGTGCCGGTGTCCGCCCCCAGCCTGGCCAGCAATCGGGGGGATGCCCAGGCTTCACCTGCTGGCGGTATGGCGCTGGCGATGACAGGCTCGCCCAGTAAATGGGCTGAAGTTTTCAGCTCCCCGCGCAAGGGATAATCGGCACTTGCGGCCAGAATGCCGGCCAGTGAGTTGGCCTCGCCGGCAAAAACGACGCTGGGCATGCTGGCGGTGCGCGCTGTGCTCAAACCCGCAGCCTGCGCCAGCGAGACGAAATCTGCACTGATGCTCTGCGTGGAAGCGATACTCAGGTCTGCGGCCAGTGACTCGGCCGCCCGTATCTCCACTGCCTGACCGACGCGGTCGGTCAGAAAAGCCACGGCGGTGAGTGCGCCGACGGCGATCAACAGCGCACTGGCGAGCACCGTTAGTTCGCCTGCTTTCCAGTCTCGCGCCAGCAACTTCAATGACAGCCTCAAAGCCATGAGCCGGTTCTGCATTACGATTTTGTATCTGGCATGGAAACAAAGCGCCCGGCTTCCATGTAAACAACACGGCTGCAGCGTGAGGCAATGGACACATCATGGGTGACCAGTACCAGCGTGGTACCGGCATCGCGGTTGAGTTCAAACAACAGGTCAATCACGGTCTCGCCGGTGCGCTGATCAAGGTTGCCAGTGGGTTCGTCGGCAAATAAAATGGCGGGCCGCACGACAAACGCACGGGCAATGGCGACCCGCTGTTTTTCGCCACCGGACAACTGATGGGGATAGTGGCTCCTGCGCTGTTCCAGTCCGACAGTGCGCAATGCGGCAAGCGCAGCTCTGGCGGGATGGGCCGATCCGGCGAGTTCCAGCGGAAGCATCACATTTTCCAGTGCAGTGAGCGAGGGCAGGAGATGGAAGGACTGGAATACAAAGCCGATTTTTTCGGCCCGCAGTGCGGCACGACCGTCCTCGTTCAGGGCGGTAATCTCGACCTGATTGAGCCAGACCTTGCCACCCGTGGGAACATCCAGACCCGCAAGCAGTCCCAACAGGGTAGACTTTCCTGCCCCGGACACGCCCACAATGGCTATGGTTTCCCCTGCCGCCACATCCAGGCTTACGTGGTCGAGTATGGTCAGCAGTCCTTCCGGACTGCTAACCTGTTTGAGCAGGTCTTCAGCTTTTAATGCCAATGCAGGATGGTTCATGCGTTCAATTTTCTCATCGGTCATTGTTGTTGCTCTGTGTTTCGCCCGGGCCGGGTGGGCAGATGAGGGAAGGGTGATCCTGATCCTCGGCGACAGCCTCAGCGCCGCCTATAAAATGGAATTGAAGGAAGCATGGCCCAAGCTGTTGCAGCACCGCCTTACAGAACATGGTTATGCTTACCGTGTTTTCAACTCGAGCATCGTCGGTGACACCACTGCGGGTGGTCTGAGCCGGTTGCCGCGACTGCTTGCCGACTTGAATCCGGCCCTGGTGATCATCGAATTGGGTGGCAATGATGGGCTGCGTGGCCTGGCACTGGAGGTCACGCGCAAAAACCTTCAAACCATGATCGATAAAAGCCGGGCCGAGGGTGCCGTGGTGGTACTTGCGGGTATCCACCTGCCGCCCAATTATGGCAGGACCTATACGGAAAAGTTCAGCGACATGTTTGTATCCTTGTCTGCCGGCACGAATGTCGTATTCATTCCTTTTCTGCTCGAAGGGATTGCGCTGAATCCCGACTTGATGCTGGACGATGGCATTCACCCCACGGCACACGCGCAACCCCTGGTGTTGCAAAATGTTTGGCGCGCGCTGGAACCGGTCTTACAGTAAACTTTCGCCCTTGGCTTTGGACGGGAACGGAGCACATCATGGGTAGAGATTCCTCAGATGGACGCATCCTGCTTTGTATACTGACCTTGCTGGTCGCAAGCTGGGGCATCCTCGGCTGGCTGGACCTTCCAAATCAGGCACGGGCGGGATTCTATACCAACGGTTACAGCGTCGTGACGCGGGTTGTCGCCGGCAGCCCGGCCAAGGCTGCCGGCCTGCAGGTGGGCGACCACATCACCAAGTATGATCGAGTTGCAGTCGAGAATGCAGCTACCATTGCGCGTCAGCCGCGCAAGAAGGTTGGTGAAAAACAACGAATTACGGTTGAAAACGACGGAGAGAGCAAGGATTATCTGGTCACCTACAGCGCGCTGCCCGAACATGAACTCAGCCTGGTCCATACTTCGGTGATTATTGGCTTGTGTTTTCTGCTGTTCCCTTTGGCAGCGTATTTTCGCAAGGCGGCAGAAGCAACCCGCGTACTCGCCGTAATGGGCATTGGCCTCAGCCTGGCATTCATGCCCGGACCCTATTTGGCCCAATTCGACACCCGTGCGCTGACAGTTGCGATTACCAGCCTGTTCGTATTGTTCGGGGTGGCCGCGTTGCTGCAATTCCTGCTGGTCTTTCCGCAGCGGCGTCCATTACTGAATCGGTCTTATGGCAAAAAGCTGCTTTACTTTCCGGCTTTCGTACTGTGGGCATTGATTGCCTATCGGGTGCTGTTTACACCCACGGCTACCCATGCGCTGAACATGCTGACGAACACCATGGCGGGCGTCATCATCGGCGCCTACCTGTTACTCAGCCTGTTCCAGGTATTGCGTAACTACAGTCGCACCAATCAATCCCAGCGCAAGTCGCTTGGGCTCAATTGGATGCTGCTGGGCACGGTTCTTGGCCTTATGCCCGTCACGATTGCGCAACTGGTGTCCACATTTTCACCACAATCCGTGCTGCCCGGGCAGGACTACTACTTCATCACGCTGGCGCTGATCCCGCTCACCTGGGCCCGTTCGGCAAGCTTGTCGGCCAGGTGAATGGGAAAACGCTCAGCAAACAACACAACGCAGCCGAACAAAATGTGCTTAATCCGAACGGATCAATCCAGCCAGCCGAGCACATCCTTGCCAATGGACCAGCGCGGATTCTTCTTCTCCGCACCACCACCGAGTATCCAGTAATCGTACGCGGCCTGAATTTCGCCGGTCGAACGCTTGGCTGCTACCCAACGTCCCAACAATGCGGCAAAGGCATCCTGGCCCTTGGCGACAGCGAAGCCGGACGGCATCTTCAACACAGAGGATTGGGGTATCACCACCGTGTATTCCGGATGCAGCAGGGTCCATGCCGTGCCGATTTCAACGTCAACCAGCAACGCATCCAGCGAATCGTCGGACTGCTCAAAGAATGCCTTGAAGTTATTGATTTTCTGCCAGGTAAAATCATCCCCTGGCAGCGCTCGTTCGATGGCGGGCTGGATGTACTCGAAGGCCCCGGTGTAGGCGATGGTCAAGGCCTTGTGCGCCAGGATATTTTTCCGCGTTGAAAATTCTGAGCGGCGGTAGTCTTTTACCACCAGACCCAAAGTTCCCTGCAGGTAAGGATCGGAAAGGTCGAAATCAACCAGCATGCGGGTGGAAAGCGGGACCGTGCCCATGATGTCAATCTGGGCATCGTCGAACTCCTGCTTGAGGGTATTCCAGGATACCGGGATGAATTCCAGCTCCACCTCCATTTCACGCGCCAATAAGTTAAGCAGTTCGATGTCGAATCCAACCAACTCGCCCGCGTCATTGAAAAACGTGAATGGCAGCCTTTCGGGGTTGTAGCCGGCGCGTAATACACCGCGTTGTCGGATCTGCTCCAGCATCGAGCCGGGGGCATTCGTTGTCTCTGCATGCTTTAACGGCAGTGGCTCCCCGGGGCGATAAACGCTCATCCTGACCGGCGTTTCCATCAGACTCATCGAACGGATCAGCATGTCATTGTGATAGCTGGTGTCTACGGTACGGGCCAGGAAAAAACGCACACCCCCGGCCAGCAGAAAAAGCATGGCGCAGGAGATCAGGATAAAACCAAGCAGGCGCCACCAGTGGAATCTGATCAGGCCCGTCAGCGCGGCAGTACCAATTACGCTGAACGCCAGCAGGTTCATCGCTGATGCAAGGGTATCGAACTTGCCGTTGATGACGCCCGTTGTCAGATAAACCTGGAAAAGGTCCTGCGGAATCTGGTGCAGATCCAGCAAAAATGGCAACGCAATTTGCGCCTTGGCAAAGTAGCTTGCCAGGCCGGCAACGAAGAAACCGGGGTAGCTTGCCAACTCCATGGGACTGCCAGCCAGCCAAGCTGCAAAAGGAACAAATAACAACGACAGCAGTTTTCCAGCCGTGGGAAAATTAAAGGTTACCGGTACGATAACCTCGTTCAGGGTTTCCGTGTCCGCGGTATTCAACCGGTGATCGTGGAACAGTTGCCGGCTGGTGTCGATCAACATCGGCACGACAATGAACAGGTTTTGCGTGACAAAGGCGGTTAACAGAGCTTCTTTTGAATACCTGAATATGTCCCGGTAAGTGAACGGGGTGAGCGTGGAAGTCAGAATCGGCAAGACCCAGAAGGCGAGGTACAGAGCCGCTGCAATATAGACCACGAAATAGACTTCCAGGCGCTCTATCTCTGCCCACGTTATCGCGCCTGCAGCAACTGCGACGATGGCAAACAGGCCGACGGGAGTCAGCATCACGACGAACCGGGTTACGCGGGTCAATGCCGCCATGAAGGAGTTGAGCGATTCGATCAGGGACTGTTTTCCGGGCAAACCGATCAGTGCCACCCCGACTGCCGAGCTGAACAGCACCACGGCTGGGATAATGGTATTGGCCATCGAATAGAAAGGATTGGACGGAATGTACAACTCTATAGGATTGAAACTAGCCACCGGCTCAGTAGTGCGGGCACTGAAAAACGTGGCGCTGTGAAACTCCGGAAACGCTATGGACATGGCTGCGATGACCATGAAGGCAATGACCCAAAAAACCAATAACAGCAAACCGCCGCGCCATGCCAGTTTTTTTGCCAGCGGAGCGTTCATCTGGCCGAGACCGGAAATCAGGGACATCATGACATACGGCAGAACGGTCATTTGCATCAGTCGTATCCATGCGTCGGCGATCCATTGCAACTGCGCGGCTTTCTCGCCAAAGAACAGTCCGGTGAGAATGCCGAGCGTCAAGCCAAGCAGGATGCGGAACGACAGGCTGGTGCGTTTGATGTGATTGATGATTTTTTCCATTATGAGCTAATGATACGCTAGCAGTCTGTTGGACTTGACCGATCGTAGCGAGGGAAAGCCGATTTGAGTCAGATTTTTCGGTCTTTTGAGGCGAATAGCGCCGCTATTTAACGAAAAAGAGCGGGAAATCTGGCCAAACTCGGATTTTCCGCAGCAGATCATGTTAAGTCCGACAGACTGCTAGCTCGCGGGCAGATTTCCCTACGCAAACCGGCGAGATCTGGTCCAACACGCAGTCCAGATGGCACAGGCGTTGCTATAGACGCCGACAGGCCATCAACGTATCATCTTGCACCATGCAGCAACGTCAATCTGTGGCAATAGTCGCGCGGAACAGGGCCGTTGACGCATTTCCCAACTTCATGCCCGCACGCCAGCCAAATACGGTATAGAAAATGCTGAAATCCATCGCTGTAGCTGTATTGGCGTTGATCTTTTCCACCTCCGTATTGGCAGCGGGTACCGGCATCCCGTTACTGATTACTGCGTCTGACGCGAAATTGCAGCAGCAGTTGGAAGACCTGGTACGTCAGCAAGGCTTGTGGAACGCCGTTGAGCGTGGGGAACTGGCGCTACTTCTGGCCATTGTGACCAACCCGGCTCAGCCCCGCATGGCAGAGTTGAATGGGCACAAGATGATGTATGCGGCCAGCCTGCCCAAAATCGCCATCCTGCTTGGTGCCGCTGTGGCGATCGAAAAGGGAA
>CAWFGC010000009.1:0-1022500 GCA_963815185.1 uncultured Gammaproteobacteria bacterium
CGTATTCTTGGGTAACGTCGAAATTGCGGTAACAGCTTCGTAGAGAGCCCGGAAATCTAATACGCCACTTTCCCAGTGCGCAAAGAGCTCATGTTGCCAACGGTTCAGAAGCTTTTCATCGATAAAAAAATATAGACCGCAAAAGGGTACAAGAAGGAAAATGCCGGCAAGTGGTAACCAAGACCAAGCGATTCCCGCCCATAAAATTGAGCCCAGACCAACGAATGTAACAGCGACAATCAGATTACGAAAAAACTTAGCACGCCTGTCGATTTTTTGCACTGTGTGATCTATTGCAAACCTATATGAAGACAAGGTTTACCTTTTATGAAAATAAATCACTGAAGGTTATGGTAAAAAGTGTCATCAAAATAATAATAGAAGTCGTTTATAATATGCTAAGTTGCTGTCAATCAATATATCAATACCCGTCCCCTACTTCCCACAACGGTTCAGAAGCTTTCCATCGATAAAAAAATGCAGACCGCAAAAGGGTACAAGAAGGAAAATGCCGGCAAGTGGTAACCAAGACCAAGCGATTCCCGCCCATAAAATTGAGCCCAAAATCACGAATGTAACGGCAACAATCAGAATACGATAATGCTTTGCCCGCCTGTCGATCGTTTGCATAGTCTGATCGATCGCGATTCTATAAGAAGACAAGATCCACCTTTCAAAAAAATGCAGCCAACGAACACGACCTAAACCAGATGAGCAAGTAAACGCCCTCGTTTTGTCTGCCCCGTATTTCAGTGGGGGAGTTCCGTGTCTATTATGACTTTTCGTCACATAACCTTATTCAGTCCGTCTCCTATGTACAATCATAATTCAAAGTTGATTCCCCATATCCTTGAAAAATTAGTTGCTGTTGAGAACAAAACATCAAGATATAAATCGTTTATAATATAATGAGTTGCAGTCAATCAATATATCAATACCCGTCCCTTACATCCCATTGCCGTTAGGAGCAGCCCGTTTATCGAACGTATCAAACGCCATGGGAGTCATGGCAAAGGGCCGCTCTATTCAACCCAGCGAAGGGGCCTTTGAACTTCGGGAAGAACAATCGGCCTATAATGCGATTTTTGGCGCCGAAAATTACAATATAGACCCGAAATATGCCCTCTTTTCAACCTTTTCTATTAAATTTCTGATAGTTGGCTTGGCTCGTCCCCAATCACCATTCAAGGGGGACGAAAAGAAATGTACCGGTGAGAGGCAGCCAGGACCAGGTCAGTCCTGCCCATAGAATTGAACATAGGCCCACGAACGTTACGGTGACAATCAGATTTCGCAAATGCTTGGCTCGCCGATCCAGGGCAGCTGTTGTCTGGTTGATCGCATTTCTGTAAAGGGACATAGCAACCACAACTTGATTTACGCAGAATTATTCAGATTTTTACCTCCAAACTGAACTGTCAGGAGCTACTTGAGGGAATCTTTCAGGATGTTGTCTTGGTAAGAAACTCGATCTCGGTTAAAAGTTAAAAAGTTTAGGGCGTCCCGCTTCCCCCGCTACCCCCCCCAGCGGAGGATCCATAAGTTTTCCGACGAAGCATAAGTGCCTGGTGCTGGCGGCTTGACTCCTTAAGCTTGTAGTCCTTTATTATATTACCATCCTCATCCCATTCCTTTTCCCATAAGACAATTCCATATTCATATTCTCCGTCTTCAGCGATCTGGCCGTTTTTATGCCACTCCCGCGCGCGGCCATGCAAGGCTCCTCTGAAATAGTTAGAGTCAACCATGGGCAAACCGGGGCTATACCATTCCGTCGTGTGGCCCCAAAGCAAACCCTGCCGATATTCAATCTGAGATTTCTCCCAACCAGCTTTCGCAAGATTGAAAGCGATTCCCGTAAATGGTTCGCCGTCTAAGTAATAAAGACCATCGCCGGGGTATTCAAGCTCGCTTGCCAAAACTCTTTTCATTCTTCTCCTTTCAGTCAGTAAGCGGGATGACTCCGTCTGTGATAGGTTTGCAGTTGTCACAGCGTGGCATCGGCTCGCCGGCATTTCCATTTTTGTTGGTTTTCGTTCTTGTGTTGTGTAACGCAAAATCGCTGGGATTTGAATCAGGCCGCGCTTTCATTCCCTGATTGAGCGCTTGGACCTCGGAGTGAGATCCAGGGATACCCTTATCGCGGCTCCAGCCTGGCGGCATCCCTTCTGGAGTTGGCTGGTTGGCCGCCACAACTGCATTTGTACGATCTTGTAAAGGCGGTGATAAATCAGCGGGTTCTTTGCCAGTATTCTGTCCATAAAATATTTCCCCAGTTTCAAGGTCCTTCACTATCGAGAGGCACGGACCCATGCCGCTGTCGCTTGTTTTCAGTACCGTCCCGTCGTCTAGGGTCACGGTGCGTTCGCCGGCCTCATTTGCCGCTTTCATCTTTTTCCACGCAGAATCTGCAAGACCTTGCATCTCTGTCTTGAGCTCATCGAACTCTGCCTTAGTCATTCCTGGCGGGATTTCTTCATCTTGTCCAGTCCTTGATGGGCCGTCCTCCCCTTCGTCCTTTGGATCATGTAATCCGAAAATGTCAACCTGAGTCAACGGGGCTGGGGGATATGCGTAGAGGTTATAACCGCCTGCCACTCCAAGCGGATCCGATTGCAGGTATCGCCCAAGTTCGGGGCTGTAATAGCGAAATCGATTGTAAAAGAGCCCGATTTCCGGATCGTCCCAGTGTCCCGGGAAGCGGATGTCGAAATCGATGCGGCTTTGTGGATTGATATGGGCCTGACCATAAGGTTCTATGCTTGCCCGCCAGACAGCCTCCCCTTCATCGTTGTCAATGCGCTTTGGTATACCGATCTGGTTTACATGGATGAAGTAGCGTCGTCCTTCTGACTGAGACTGCTCCGCATTGTCGTACTCGACAAACATGAAAGGGACCAGCGATAACTTATCGGCATACACATATATTCTTACCCGACCGCTCGGTGTAATCTCGGCACAAACACGATTGTCGTCCCAATAATAGGTTGTCTTCGCCTCGTCGTCAAAGCCCTTTTCTATCCGCCTTCCAAAGGGATCATAGGATGCCGACCACACGCGGCCACCAACGACGACACCTGTGAGCCGATCGCATGAGTCGTAGTGATATGAAATAGCGCCATTGGGACCAACTCGCCGGCCGATGTGATCCCTGGAATCATATTCGAATGTTTGGCCGTTGGCCCCTGCCAGACGATTACCTGCCTGAAGCATGACTCCCTCCAAACCAGGTTTGGCCAGGAGGTTTCCGGCGTTGTCATAATGATAAGATTCCCGATGTCGCTTAGGTGTGGCTACGGCCACCAAACGGTGACCAGGATCGTACTCGTAGGAATGTTCGCCCTCGAAGCTATCGAATTCCCGCAACAGCATACCTTCGGTGGAATACTCGTAGTTGCGCTCCCACTTTGAACCAACATTTCGTTTCCAGCTGGTCACTATGGAGAGGCAGCGCCCATTGCTATCGAACCGATTGAGGATCGAAGTGCCGTTGGAAAGCATGGTCGCAACCAGGTTGCTATCATCAGCCCGGAACTCATGCTGCGCACCGGTCGGGTCTATGACTGTTAATTGATCAGTCTCTTCAGTGCGATAGAGAATCCTATACTTCTCAAGTATCGTAGACTGGAGAATGTTCTCGCGCAACCGTTCGTGTCGGACCCCACGCCCGTCGCGCACATCCAGGGAACATCTGCCATGCTCATCGTAGCCGATATCCACCTTGTGCGTTTCGGTCGCAGCCCGAGTGATTCGCCCGCGATTATCATAATCGAAAGAGTGTGTCTCGCCTGACGCCAGGCGTCGCACACGCTTCAGATTTCCAGGCCCGATATCGAATGACAGCAGCATGTTTCCCTCGCTGTCACGTTTCTCGATCAGGTTGTCGGCCGGGTCGCGCACATAGCGCTCACGCACCTTGCCATGTCGCTTGACCTCAACGAGCCGGTCTCGGAAATCGTAACCATACTCACTGGTCGTGCCGCCTCCGTCGACAACCTCGGTGATACGCTCACGCGCGTTGTGACGGAAGCTGAGGCTGCCTCCATGAGGTTCGATTGGCTTGCGCTACATCGAACTCAATCCCGTAAGGGCCGGCATGGTCAGAGACCCGGGTGACTATCGCTGGTCGAGTTTTCGCGCCCACGCGTTTGGAGTCAAGGCCAGCTTGTGGTCACCCCATAACCTCTACCTGAGATTGGCCAGTAACGAAAAACAACGTCAACAAGCCTGGCGGGAGCAGATCAGAGGCTCTGGACATTGAAGTCATGGCAACAGTCAGGCACTGCGCGAATACCGGGCTTGTATTAGGAACAGAAACATTCAGGGAACAGGTAAACCGGCTCAGAAGCTAAAACGCTATCTCCTGTTTACTCTGTCCCTTCACTCTGACCCCATAACTTTTCAAGATTGGACACAGAAAACTGTATCCGGCTTCTTTAATCGGCCCCTTTAATCACAGGCAGAACACAGGTAAACAAGCCGCGGTCATTAACTGGCTGGTCAGGGAGCGTTCGTCAGTCGCCGGCTCGCTAGCTGCCCTGCGGTTGCAGCACACGCGCTGGCACAGCCTGGTGAGAAACGTAACCGCCCAGATAAAAACCATGCCGCTGTGGAAGCTGCAGGTCATGGGTGGCCGTCCCGAGGAATTCATTTACCATCAGGGCCATTTGGAAAACGACTGCATTGAGTTATTGCCTGGCGTGCAACAGAGTTTCCGCGCATTCCACGGGCTGATCACCAACCTCGTTCGGGGTGGCTGGCTGAGCCAGATCCGGCGCATCCGTGGAAACCAGCCCTTGATCGGCGAACGTGGGGACATTGCGGAATTCCTGTTCGGCTCCGAGCGCCGGAGCTTGCAGGATTACCGCTCAATCCTGCGTGAGCACCAGGCGGCGCGCTGTTTCTACTGCAGCCGCGAGGTGAAGCATGGCGGCGATGCCGACCACTTCATCCCCTGGTCACGCTACCCGGTAGATCTCGGCCATAATTTCGTCTTCTCGCATTCCGCCTGCAACAACAGCAAGCGCGACTTTCTCGCCCATCCCGATTTCCTCGCGCATTGGCGGGAAAGCAACCTCGACCACGGGCAACGTCTTGGAGAAATGTTCGACGCAAAGGACCTGCTGCACGATGCAGAACGCTCACGCTACATAGCCTGGTGGGCCTATGAGCAGGGGCAGAAAAGTAACGCTCATGTCTGGGATGGGAAGCGCGGGTTTCTCAGCCTGGACAGTTCATGGCGGTCGGCCATGTTACCGCTCGGAAAGGTGGCGGAGGAGCCGGGGGTTTATTGAAAAAGTTGGATAGTCAGGTCCACCTTGACGATTCGTTCCGGGGTACGTCCAAAACTGACTTAGGCCAGGAAAGATCATCAGATCATCGAGCATACTGAGCAAGCAAAATCGATCTTGCCGGTGGTTGCCCGATGACTATCCTGGGGTTAGGGAAGAAGGTGTGACATACTTTTTTCTCGGGGCTCTTAAATCAGAGTTGGACGACATCGAACGCATGGCGAAGAATTTTTATCGGTTCCGTGCCAAGTGGAATTCATTCAGAACCTGAGACTGCCTAACGAAAGCCCCATGACCGAGATAGGAAAAACAAGCTCAGCTTCTGAAAATTTCAAGCCACGCTGCCTATCCATCGACCTCGAAGTTGGGGTGCGTGATCGAGCGCATCCACAGTTTCGCAGCCGTGCGTGGCGACACGGGCACGCCCTATGTATTCAAAAAAGGTGCGTTGCAGGAAGCACTTGCCGAACTGGATGAGTTTGCAAAGGATGTAGCCTTTCTACTTGGTCACAATCTCATCGCTTTCGATCTGCCACATCTGGCCGCGGTTCAGCCTCAACTCCAGCTCTTGAAGTTGCCAGCCGTGGATACCTTGCGCCTCAACCCGCTTGCATTTCCACGAAATCCCTATCACCACTTGGTAAAGCACTACCAGGACGGTCAGCTCAAGCGGGGGCGATTAAATGACCCGGAACTGGACGCCCGGCTGACACTGGAAGTATTTCGAGATCAGCACCAGGCATTGCGCGATATGCAGGCAACCGAGCCGGATCTATTACTGGCTTGGCATTGGCTGACGACTCTGGATGACAATTCAGGCGGGTTAAATGCCTTTTTCTCAACCGTGCGATCTTTGCCAAGGCCAAATCAAAAGGAGGCTCTGGCGGCAATAGAACGTCGTTTGGACGGGAACGCCTGCGTTTTTCAATATCGAGAGTTTGTAAAAGGCGTTAGCCAGAATAGTTGGGCGTTGGCATACGCCCTGGCATGGTTATCGGTCGCAGGTGGAAATTCGGTGATGCCACCCTGGGTGCGGCACCAGTTTCCAGAGGCTGGGGAACTGGTTAGAAAGTTACGAGATATCGCTTGTGATGATCAAGACTGTCGCTGGTGTCGCGAGCGGCATGATGCGCGAAAGGAGCTCGCGCGTTGGTTTGGCTTCACTGAATTCCGCCCGGAGCCACAGGACGCAGAAGGCCGATCCTTGCAACAGGCAATTGTCGAGGCCGCCATGAAAGGCGAGCATGTCTTGGGAATATTGCCCACCGGCACCGGCAAATCTCTTTGTTACCAGATCCCCGCACTATCGCGTTTTGACAAGACGGGCGCTCTGACCATTGTGATTTCCCCGTTGGTGGCATTGATGGCTGACCAGGTCGCTGGTCTGGAGGCGCGCGGTATTACGTCATGCGCAGCGATCAATGGATTGTTGTCCATGCCCGAACGGGCTGATGTGCTGGACCGGGTGCGGCTGGGTGATATCGGTATTCTTATTGTCTCGCCGGAGCAATTGCGCAACCGTGCCCTTCGAAAGGTGTTGGCGCAGCGGGAAATTGGCGCCTGGGTGTTGGACGAGGCGCACTGCATTTCCAAATGGGGGCACGATTTCAGACCTGATTACCGCTATGTCGGCCGTTTTATCAAGGAAAAAGCCGGGGAAGGTCGTGGTGCCGCCTATCCTTTGCCTCACTGCCACGGCCAAGCCGGATGTGGTGGCTGACGTCCTTGGCCATTTTCGGGATAAGGTCGGCGTGGAACTTAGATTATTTGATGGTGGCGCCAATCGTAGCAACCTGGATTTTGCCGTCGTCCCCACAACGATTCACGAGAAGTTCGATCTGATTTACCAACTCCTGATGGCGGATTTGCCACCGGAAGTGAACGGAGGCGCCATCGTTTATTGTGCTTCACGCCGGCAAACAGAAGAAGTTGCGGAATATCTTCGAGACAAAGGGTTGACGGCAGCACATTTTCACGCCGGCTTGCCGCCAGACACAAAGAAATACGTCCAGCAGCAGTTCATTGGCGGAGAGCTGCGTGTGATTGTCGCCACCAATGCCTTCGGCATGGGTATCGACAAACCGGATGTAAGGCTGGTGGTCCACGCTGATATTCCCGGCTCACTTGAAAACTATCTGCAAGAAGCAGGTCGCGCCGGTCGTGATCAGCAGTCCGCCAGGTGTGTGTTGCTCTATACACCAGAAGATGTCGAACGCCAGTTTGGCCTGTCGGCTCGTTCGCGATTAACGCAAAGGGAAATCCAGGCCATCCTGAAGTCTCTGCGCAAGTTGGACCGAAAGAAAAGACTGGACGGGGAGGTGATAGCAACCGCTGGAGAGATCCTTTCTAGAAGAGGATGATGGCAACTTTGTACGAGATTCAGCTACAGATGATTCGCGGGTACGCACGGCGATCTCCTGGCTGGAAGAGGCGACCTTACTTACCCGCGAAGAAAACAGGGTTCAGGTTTTTCCATCGTCCTTGCGCGTAGGATCAATGGACGCTGCTCGTGAAAAATTGGCCAAAGTCTCCATGGCTCCCGAGTATCGAAATCAGCTGTTGGCGATCATTCAAGCACTCATTTCGGCCGATGCGGATGAGGGCATATCTACAGATGAGCTGATGGCGGAGTCCGGATTAAGCCCTGATAAGGTTCGCGCAGCCCTCTATGACCTCGAAAGACTGGGGATTGCCAGTAACGACACTGTATTAACCGCCTTTGTGCACAGCGCAGTTGAGCGGTCATCATTGAAACGCTTCGAATCAGCGGCGGCACTTGAGAGGAGCGTTAATCGATAAATTGCGCGAGGCCGCCCCCGATCTGAGCAAGGGCGATGCGACACTGCTGCACCTGCGTCATGCCGCGCATGATCTCAAGGAAGCCGGGCATTTGGATGTGCTTCCGGAAAAAATCGCTCGCATTGTTCGTAGTCTTTCAATTGATGGCCGTGATTCCGATAGCGGGATCGGCAGCGTGCGTTTGCGCCGCCTTGACCCTGAAACGCTGGAGGTGAAGCTGCAGCGCAACTGGGATGACCTGGCAAAAACAGCACAGAATCCGCCGGGAGGGAGCTGGTCGTCTTCTTGAGCATCTGCTGAACTGTCTTCCGCCGGGTGCGCGAGGCATGGATCTTTTGGCAGAAACCACATTGGGCAAATTGTTGGAAGCGCTTGAGCAAGACCTGATCCTGAAGAACGAGGTCAGCAAGATGCCAAAGCTTCTGGATCGGGCCTTGCTTTGGCTTCACGAGCAAGAGGTGATTCGCCTGAACAAGGGGCTTGCCGTTTTTCGGCCCGCCATGACCATTCGCTTGGGGCAGGATCGTCGCGGTTTTGTAAAGGCCGACTTCGAGCCACTCAAACTGCACTATGCGGAGCAGGTCGTGCAAATCCATGTCATGGCTGAGTATGTCCAGCGTGGGCTTAGGGCGATGGCGGAAGCCATTGGATTGGCGATGGACTATTTCAGTATGGACCGAGATGATTTTGTACGTCGCTGGCTACCGGGTCGCGAGAAGGAGCTGAACCTCCAAACGACACCGCAATCCTGGCAGTCAATCGTCGAGGATCTCAACAATTCTGAACAGCAACGCATCGTTGCTGATGACCGTGAGCAGACCAATGTTTTGGTTTTAGCAGGCCCTGGCTCAGGAAAAACCCGGGTGCTCGTACACCGAATTGCTTACTTGTTGCGGGTAAGGCGGGAGAATCCGCGTGGGGTGCTCGCGCTTGCATACAATCGCCATGCAGCGGTGGAAATCCGTAAGCGTTTAGCGGCACTCATTGGTGACGACGCGCGTGGCGTCACCGTAATGACTTGTCACGCGCTTGCCATGCGACTCGTCGGTGTGAGTTTCGCTGGAAGCGCAGGCAAGGTTAACGACGACCAGTTTTCTGAGGTGCTTCGGCAAGCCGTGGCGTTACTGAAAGGTGAAGGTTTGCCTCCGGAAGAAGCCGACGAACAGCGTGAGCGCTTGCTCGCCGGATTTCGTTGGATTCTGGTGGACGAGTACCAGGATATCGCCTTAGATCAATATGAGTTGATATCAGCACTCGCCGGTCGTAGCTTGCAGGATGAGGAGGGCCGGCTCAGCCTGTTTGCCGTGGGCGATGATGACCAGAATATCTACGCGTTTGCTGGCGCTTCGGTGGAATTCATCCGTCGTTTTGAGTCTGAATACAAGGCCAAACCCTCATTTCTTGTCGAGAACTATCGTTCGACGGCACATATCATCGGGGCTGCCAACCTTATCATTCAGCCCGCCTCCAACCGCATGAAGACCGAGCATCCTATTCGAATAAACCGGGTAAGAACCAAGTCACCTGCTGGTGGTGTGTGGCAAGAAATTGATTCCGTTGCACGGGGACGCGTGCAGGTGCTGCCGGCCGGGGATAGCCCAATGACGCAAGCGGTAGCAGTTGTTGCCGAATTTCAACGCCTTGCCACTCTGGCGCCCGCTTGGGACTGGGCCAGGTGTGCCGTTATCGCACGAGAGTGGAAATTCCTGTACCCAGTGCGCAGTTATTGTGAGCTCAACGGCATACCTGCTGAAATGGCCAGTGAAGACACGGCATACTTCTGGCGATTGCGCGAGACTCAAGCGCTTGTCGACTGGCTACACACCCAACCTCAAAAGCTGGTGGATGCAGCCATGATCCTGCATTGGCTGGCGGCACAGCCTCAAGGGCCTTGGTGGAGTTTGTTGCGCGAAGCAGTCGAAGCATATGGTTTGGAAACGAACGGGACGGAACTACCATGCGGCCATTTTCAGGAATGGTTGGCAGAATGGGGAAGAGAGTTTCGCCGGCGTCAGTCTGGGTTACTGTTGCTAACGGCGCACCGTGCTAAAGGGCTTGAATTTGATCATGTTGCTGTCTTGGATGGGGCCTGGGAGAGAGCCAACCAAAAAGAAGATCCACACGCCCAGCGAAGGTTGTACTACGTCGCAATGACACGTGCACGAAAAACCCTCACATTGGCGCGTCTCGATCAAGGAAATGCTTTGTTGGATGCAGCTGGGAACAGTTCGCATTTACTGGTGCGTGCTGCTGCCGAGCTACCCCCACCGGTTCCGGAGCTGAGGCGCCTATATCGACGGCTTACTCTGGCAGACGTCGACCTCAGTTTTGCGGGTCGCCAATCCGCTCAAAATGTGGTTCATCGAGCCATTCGGAAACTGTTGCCAGGTGACTCATTGACGTTGGACACAAACCCCAAAGCATTGGCAACTGCTCAATAGTGACGGCACCATTGTGGGGCATCTTTCCCACGCCTTCGCGCCGCCGCCAAGCATGCATTGTGTTGAAGCCAGAGTAATGGCAGTCATAGTCCGACGACGAGAAGACTCCGAACCAGAATTTCAGAACTGGTACCAGTGTGATCAATGGGAGTTGGTGTTGCCGGAGCTTGTTTTTGAGCCGCAAAAGCCGTGATGGACAAGATAGGGTTGCGAGATTGCCGCTACGTGCTCCAACTAAGCTGCTGCGATATCGTCCGACCAGCAGTGCGGTACAGTAGGACCCTGTAACTTTCCTGCGGCATACTTGATGAATCATTACTGAAAGCTCACGGAGATAGCAGACATGGACACAGCGGCAGTCGAAAAAGATCTGGAGACTCGCATACACCAATCGCGAGATTGGCTTCTGAAAGCTCCGCCACCGATCAAGAATATTCAATTCAGAAATAAGATATTTACCGCCACGCCAGTCGCCTTCCTCGATGATCCGGGCAGAGTAGAACAACACGGTGTCGCTTTCAGATTTTCATTGGATGATCAAGCCAGAAAGATTAGCGTACTTCTGAGAATAAGGATCAAGCCGGAGGCAACGATAGGTGACAAGGGGGATTCGCCGCCATATGTTGTCATCTACATCGCAAATCAGATTTCCGGGGCAGATGAGGAGATAACCCACCATCACATAGAAGTGCCGGCGAGTTATAAAGGCATGCTGGGGCTGTCAATTGAAGAATGGTATCGGAGGTGGATTTCCCACGCTCTCGTTAGCAAGGGCGCGAAAAAAATTCTTGAGCCGCAAATGGCCGTGGAGAGCTATTCCGGACACCCACCTCACTAAGCATCGCCAACCTGGAAAGAACGGTTTGGTCGCCCGCCCTTCTGCTGCGACTTCCTACACGTAGGCGGGTAGGTTTCCGCTTCCAGATCTTACGTTTACGCCATATTGTATCTTTATGGATACAAGCGTAGGATGAGTCGGATAGCCCGCACAGACATCTTTGACAGATGGCTTTCTCAGCTCAAGGATGCGCGTGGTACGGCTCGAATCATTGAGCGGATTCGTTCCGCTGAACGGGGCAATTTTGGAGATTGTGAACACATAGGTGCAGGGGTTTCAGAAATGCGCATTCATTTCGGTCCCGGCTACCGTGTGTACTTCGCTCGCACTGGTGATGTGGACTATGTGCTGTTATGCGCGGGTACTAAACGTTCACAACAAAGGGATATTCTCACGGCCAGGAAACTTTCCCGCTTACTGGATGAGGCATGACACATGGGCAATCGGAACAAACTGCGAGTGGCGCCATTCGACGCCAGCGATTATCTGGATAACGAGGTGACCATTGCAGAGTACCTTAAGGCGGCATTGGAAAATCCTGATCCGGATGCGTTCCTGGTGGCGGTGTCTGACGTTGCCAAGGCCAGAGGAATGGCTACGGTTGCGGCAAACTCGGGTCTTGGCCGAGAGAGTTTATACAAAGCATTGAAGCCTGGCGCGCAACCACGTTTTGATACCGTGCGTCGTGTGCTGAATGCTTTGGGTGTCAGGCTCGATGTTACACCGCCTCAGAGGAGGCCTGATGGTTAAGAACCGCATGCGACCCGTGCAAACATGAGCGATAGCCCAAGCGTTGTGCCTGTTACGAACCCAAAGGCCCGAAAGCGGACATCGAGTATGAAAGATGTTTGATGCTGGCGGATAAAGGCCGGTAAGGCTTTGGGACCAAGGATCAGACATGCTGCGCTTCTTTCCTGAGAAAACGAAGATTATATTTCTTGACCTTGAATACTACGTTCCCGCAGAGGATCGGCAACGTAAGACCCCGAGCGGAATGATCTTCTCCCCTGTTTTGCCTGGCCATAAGATTTTGGGGGGAACATTTCTTACCTACTATCCGATGCAAGATAGAGTAGGAAAACGATTCGATATTTGGGAATGGAAACAAGGCTCAGAAAAAGATGTCCTTCTCAATGTCTTTCAGCTGTTCCAAAAAGAGTGGAAATCTATTGAAGCCAAACATCAGGCGGCTTCACTCATGCTGTCCGGCATAGGCATTTCCCATAGCGACGTTCCGGCGCTGGTGACAAAACTTTCATCATCTGCGGTTGCTGACCCCGCCAGAATCTACGATCTCCTCTGCGGATGTCGGCAAATAGACCTTACCACCGCAACGTGTTGCCAGTTCTCCTTCAATCATTCTTACTTTACGTATCCAAAATCAAAGTCGGCGCTTTACCAGAAATATCTCAATGGCAAGAAGCTTGATTCCGGCAAGTCCGTCTGGAACCTTTATGACAATAAAAACTTTGATGCAATTGAAAAACGCAGTAGGGAAGAAATTAATGATGCACTTGCGATCTACAAGGCCATGTTTGATATCAAGAGACAGAATGATCGGTCAATAAAGCGACTACGTCTGCTTGACAAGGAAGCTGAGAAAAACTCGTTGGTCAAATAGTCAAAAGGAACCAGCAACTATAGGTTGAAGAGCTCCATGCCTCTCTATAAAGTGGCAGACAGCGGTCTCAAGAAAATTGTTAGGACTGATTTCGCTGCCGCGCGAATTGGAGAGCGCCAAGACCTTCAATGGATTCTGAGAGATCAGATCGACGTGTTTGATCAATAACAGAAGGGGCCGGTTCGCGAATCAGGAATGCGGCCCTTGAACATACCCACAATGGGCATTAATATACCCAATATGGGCATAAAGGCCGTAAAGTCCGCTTTGAACCAGCCACTCAGCATGGTTGATGCTTTGTTTTCCAAAACCCGGCAACGCGTGCTGGCCTTGCTGTACGGCCAGCCGGAGCGCAGTTTCTACGCCACTGAAATCATCAACCTTTCCGGCGGTGGTTCGGGTGCGATACAAAGAGAATTGTCCAGGCTGGCGCGCAGTGGCCTGGTGAATGTGACCCGAATTGGTTCGCAAAGACATTTCCAGGCAAACCCGGATGCGCCGATTTACCCGGAGTTGTGCGCGATCGTACAAAAAACCATTGGGCTGGCTGAGCCGCTCAAAGCAGCATTGAAGCCTTTGTCAAAACAGATCGAACTGGCGTTTGTGTTCGGCTCCGTCGCAAAGAAAACCGACTCTGCCTCAAGCGATATCGACTTGATGATCATCAGCGACAGCCTGATTTATGCGGATGTGTTTCAAGCCTTAGAGGAATTGTCCAACAAACTTGCAAGGGTGATTCAGCCGACCATCTATTCAAAAGAAGAGTTGGCCCGTCGCGTGAAATCCGATAATTCGTTCATCAAGCGCGTATTGGAGCAACCCAAGGTCTGGATCATAGGGCAGAAACGTGACCTCCAAGCTGGATAATCTGACAGGTCATGGCAAGCCGCTTGCGGCTGAGCCGCCTGACCGGGCTGAATTCGCCGGATTGGTCAAGTCCGGCAGTGCGAGACTTAAGGATGCCGCCAATACATCGCTGTCGCTGGAAAGCCGTTTTGATCTGGCCTACAACGCGGCCCATGCGTTGTGCCATGCCGCCTTGCGCCGGCATGGCTTCCGCGCTCAGCACCGTTACATTGTCTTTCAAGTACTGCCTGAAACGCTGGGCCTGGGGCCGGAGGTTTGGCGAATATTGGCCAAGGCGCATGATGTGCGCAATGTGGCGGAGTATCAGGGGGATCTGGATGTGGAAAGTCGATTTGTCTCCGACCTGGTAACCGACACTCAGGCTGCTGCCGGTGCCGCCGCTGCGCTGTCCGTTTCGGCAAATGCAGGAGCTCGGGAAGTACAGCCTGTTGAGGATGAAGCGCTGGAACTTCGGGTAGTTCACTGAAGCATCGCGCGACCCACACTAATGTCCGCACAACTGATCTTCGCAGGGCACTCCGTCGCCATCGCCATCTATTTTTACCCGGGGGCAATTATGCAAATAGAATTTGGCTTCTTCGCACGAGGTCATTTGCGGGCAACGAGTTTTGTTCTGGCAGGTGAAATACGGCTGAGTTGAAAGCCTACGCCGATTGGCAGTTGATACCTATTCAAGAGCGATCAATCCAAACTCAACATTAAATCATGCCAAATGATGAGGGCACAGTGATTTGTGCGGCTGTCCAGGGTTCAATTCGACGTGATCTCCCTTGATTCAATTGCCATGTGCACTAAATGTACATACAATAGATGCGGATAAGATGGAACAAGGAAAAGGCCGAGGCGAACCTGCGCAAGCATGGTGTTGACTTTGCGGACGCAGCCGTTGCTCTTGAAGACGAAAATGCACTGACTATAGAAGATGCTGATTTTGAAGAGCAGCGTTTCAAAACTCTTGCTTTGGGACCAGGAACTAAAGTCCTATTGGTTGTGCATGCAGAACGTGATGAATCTACGATATGAATTATTTCGGCCAGGAAAGCCACCCGCACTGAGGCCAGGCAGTATTACCGAGGGTTAAAGCATGAGTGAAGATTTCAGCAAAGGCCGGCGTGGTGCCATAGTGAAGCCCGACCCTAATAAAGTGCGCATCACGATTCGGCTTGATGGCGACGTCCTGGAATACTTCAAACAAAAGGTGCAGCGCGCTGGGGGCGGTAATTATCAGACGCTAATCAACGAAGCGCTTCGCGATTATATTCACACTCAATCCAGTCCGCTTGAGGATACCTTGCGCAAAGTCATTCGCGAGGAGTTACGGCAAGCGGGATAAGGACGACGAGTAGAAAGCGTAGAAAGGGGCCGGATACAATTTCGACTGGATTTGCGTGGCCTGGTGATGTGAGGCGAGCTACTACCGGGCAAGAATCAGCAGCAGATTCGTGCGATTCTTCCGTTGATGTGAACCCGCTGTGGTTCGGTGCATTCAATATTTAGAACGAGCTCTTCGAGCCGATCTCGCTGCACGTATCCGGTAGAGACGAGCGCTTGACAGAACTCCAAGTCCTTAGGGCGCCCAGCGCCTAGTGACCTGTAACAGCCATATCGGCAGTGATCTGGGTGATGGATCGCGCGCCGAGGCAAGGCACGAGGAGGAGGCATAGTAGGCACTATGGCGACGACGAGCAACGCAGCCTCGGTGGGCGAGGCGCGCCCAGGCACTATCGATATGGCTGTTACAGGCCACTAGTTTCGACAAGGTCAGGTCGTGTAGCTCCCCGGTGATTTCGCGAGCTGCCCGCAAGATCTCCTTGAGTTGGTCCAGTGTCAATGGATCAAGCCTTGCCGGCGCAGGATGGCCATGCGCTCCGCTTCCCTTTTGTGCCGGGGGCAAGCGATGTTCGAGCAGATTGCCAGCCTGTGATCTTTGCGCAGCTGCGCCTGCCGATCTCTGCCATCGGTTGACATGATCAAGAGTAGTGGTATTCTCTATTCTAGAATCTAGAACATAGAATAGCCATGGTACTCAAACCACAAGACGTGCTCGTTACGCTTAAGCTTTTAGCGATGGAGAAGCGAAGCTGGTCATATGCCTGGCTTGCGGTGCAGTTGGGCATGAGCCCGTCGCAACTTCACGCTGCCGTCAAACGTGCTCTGGGGGCACAACTTGCGGTGCGCAAAAATGAAGACATCATCCCCAACCTGCGCAACTTGCAAGAGTTCCTCGTCCACGGGGTCAGATATGTATTTGTCCCCGAGCGGGGTGATATGACGCGCGGCATGCCGACAGCATATGCCGCGCCGCCATTGGCGGAACATTTTGTTTCATCTCAGGAGCCTCCACCGGTTTGGCCAACCGCGGACGGGCCGGTGCGCGGGCTGGCATTCTCGCCCTTGTACCCTCTGGCTCCGGGAGCTGCTCAGTCGGATCCCAGGCTTTACGAGCTGTTGGTGTTGGTCGATGCCATCCGCGGCGGGCGCGCGCGCGAGCGAGACCTGGCTATAAAGATGCTCAAAAGACGTCTTGAAAGTAATGCCTAGAGCGCAGAATCCCAATCTCCAAATTCTGCAGTATGCCGTCGATCAGCTGGGGGCGCTCTCGGACGAGATGGTTTTTCTCGGCGGCTGTGCCACTGGGTTGCTCATCACCGATCCGGCTGCGCCACCCATCCGGGTTACGCAAGATGTCGATGTCATCACGGAAGTTGCATCTTTGACAGACTATTACCGGCTGAGGAGAAGATTGCGGGAAAAGGGGTTCCAGGAAGATTCAGGCCCTGCGGCACCCATTTGTCGCTGGTTGGCGTCCGCTGTCGTGCTGGATATCATGCCCACCAAGCCTGAAATCTTGGGCTTCGGAAATGCGTGGTATCAGCCTGCGCTGGCTTCAGCGACGGCTGTGGATCTTCCATCCGGCAAGGTGATTCGGATGGTGACGGCGCCCTACTTTCTGGCTACCAAACTGGTCGCGTTCGATAGCCGCGGCAACAGGGACTACATGATGAGTCATGATATGGAAGACATTGTTGCTGTGATTGACGGAAGGCCGAATATTGTAGACGAAGTGCGCCAAGCCGAAATCAAGCTGCGTCAATATCTGGCCGGCCGATTTGGTGAATTGCTCACCAACGACAATTTTCTGGCAGCGTTGCCGGGGCATTTGCAAGGTGGCATAACAAGTCCGGATCGAACTCCTGTGGTCCTGAGGCAAATTGCAGCCATAGCGGAAGTTGTAAAAGAGGCCGGATACAACTTCGATTAATGTATCCGGCTCCTTTTGGGTACTGCCGGGCGGCGATGAATAACGCTTCGTTATCGGGAATTGAGAACCCCCCTTGCCACAATCCCCTCGAGGACGATTTCCAACTGCGATCCGGGCCCGCGGCTGCGGCTGGTCGGTGAACTGGCCGCCGTTTGCCTGGCCGAGGTTGAGTGGCTGAAGAAAGTGCAGCGCACGAAAATCGAATTGACGCAGGAGATAGAGAACCCGGACAAAATTATGGTGCAGGCCGGGCTGGAGGTGTAGTTCAACAAAAAAGGGCCGGATACAGTTTTCGGAGGGCACTCTTATACAACTCGTTTGATTCGGATATTTGACCTTACGTCGTCTCCTTGTTTCATAGAAAGGAAATCTCTTACAGCGGTCCGGGTGTTCTGCCGCTGGAGGCGGAGCTACAACTAATCCAGATTGAACCTGGATGCTCACCAAAATCCTTTGATTGAATATACATACCCCAATGGGGTAGTATCTCCATGGTATTCATCGAGACGTCTGTTTTCACTCGCCAAATCGGAAATCTGATTTCTGAAGATAGCTACTTGGAATTGCAAAATTGGATCGCGGAGTTGCCAACCCGGGGTAGTTTGATCCAGGGTAGCAGTGGTTGTCGAAAACTGCGCTGGAAAACGTCCGGTCGAGGTAAGCGCGGCGGTATTCGAGTGATTTACTATTGGTTAAAGGAAAGTGATCAGATTCTTATGTTGTTCGCATATGCGAAATCGATGTCGGCTGACCTGACTCAGATACAGGTCAGGCAGTTGGGAGATCTCGTGAAACAGGAAATTCGGAGCGTTCGAAATGAAAGATCGACTTTTTGATGAATTGATGAATTCTGTAAAGGAAGCAGGACAGATCCTGAGAGGAGCTCAGGAGCCGTCCAGAGCTTTTTTCATCGATGCCCTGGATGTTCGTCGTATCCGTGAAGACCTTGATCTGAGCCAACCTCAATTCGCGGCGCTGGTGCATGTAAGCGTGAAAACCCTGCGCAATTGGGAGCAGGGTGTGCGCAAGCCGGGCGGTGCGGCTGCGGCACTTTTGACCGCGATCAGGAATGACCCGAAAAACGTGATCTCTGCGCTCAACGCCAACTAGTGGCCTGTAACAGCCATATCGATAGTGCCTGGGCGCGCCTCGCCCACCGAGGCTGCGTTGCTCGTCGTCGCCATAGTGCCTACTATGCCTCCTCCTCGTGCCTTGCCTCGGCGCGCGATCCATCACCCAGATCACTGCCGATATGGCTGTTACAGGCCACTAGATGGAATTCAAGAAGACGCGCTGGATGAAGCTTTCCAGACACCCATCACATTTTTGCGCCTCAAAGCCCTATTTATTCGCCAAACGACTCATTATCCCGCCATAATAATCCTTATATGGCGCAATAGAGTTTTTACTCTGACCCAAAAAAATAACCTAAAAAAATAGGGAAAATGTCCCCGAGGCTGTTGTTGCTGTTTCTGGGTCCAGGAGTCGTACAAACATGAGCGATAACCCAATCCTTATTCTTGATTTGCTATTCGTGGTGCTTTTCTGGGGCGCTACGGTCTGGCTGTTTGCCTACCGGAACTCTCCGGAGGAACTCAATAAGAAAATTCCGCTGATTCCGCGCTACCGAAAACGCCGCCTGCACCCCCTCTTCAAGGATCGAAGAGAAATATTGGGGTTCGCATTCTGGCCGTTCCTGCTGGGCGCGATCTTTCTTATCTTGTTGGTGATTCATTTGATCAGAAGTTAAAAATATGTGGGATCAGCATCCAGGCCGGCGCGTTCATTTCGAACGTTGCGGCCTTTGACTCAACCCAGATCGAGATTTCCGATGTAAGTGTCGCCAGGACGCATGCCTTGCCGGTGTACGTGACGGGTGAGTTGAAATGTAAGTAAGCAGTATTTCGACTCAGATTGTTTCCAACTCAGTCACCGTTTTCTCACTGGGCGATATTGACCACCTTAATCATGTGGCCACCCCTGCCGAATTAACGATGCCGAACGCGCGCACCGGAAAGGTCCCGAATGCTTTGACCTTGACCGGCGCCGCGAAGAACCTGAAACCGGCATCGGGAAGTCGATCGAGCCTGCACATGTGCTCCACGATCGGAATGTCGCGCGCGAGCAGGGTCGAATGCACCGGCCGCCGCCCGTCGCCGGTATCGTCGATGTTGTAGGAGTCGATGCCGACCAGCACGGCGCCGCGAGCGGCGAGATCCTGTGCGGCTTCCTCTGTCAGGAAGGGATGACCTTCGAAGTATTGGTCGGTCCGCCAGTGCCGGTCCCAGCCGGTGTGCACCAGCACCGCCTTGCCTGTGACTTCGAGATCCGCGAATAGCGCGGCGTCGATCGCGCGGCCTGCGTGTTCAACCCGAACCACCACGGCATCGAGATCGGCCAGCGATGACAACGGCAACTGCGACAGATCCTTGCCCTGCGCGTAACGGTGAAACGGGCTGTCGACATAGGTGCCGGTGTTGGCGACCATTTCGATCTTGCCGATGTGAAACTCGGTGCCTTCGCTGTAGTGACTGCGTGAAGCTTCGCGGCTCAGGTAGTCGCAGATGATCGGCGCCGGCAAGCCCTTGTACGTGACCATACCCGCTTCGACGGTGTGGCTGACATCGATGAGCCGGTGGGGTTGATCAATTGTTTTTGCACTTTTGCGTTCTGCATGTGATTGCATTCAGATTAGCCTCCTGCTACGCAGGAATGACGGGTTCTTTCGCTGACCGGCTTCGTTGCATCGAACGCCTAGCCCGGCACCCGCCCTTCCGCCCAGTTGATTACATACCACAGAGCCGCGTCCGGCAAACCTCGGAAAGCCCGGAAGTTGACCATCGCCGCATCGTATTCAGCCGCGGAGATTTCGCCGCCGGCGAGCACCGTCCCGCGCGCGCCTTCCAGCACCCCGATCAGGTTGTCTACCACCCCGTGAAATGCTTCCGAACCGGCACAGGCGCCGTAGAATAGCTGGGTGATGCGGCTCGGCCGGGCACCGGCCTGGTAGAGCAGGGCGGCCAGTTTGCGGCCAACCAGGGGATCGGTTCCAATCTGCCGGTAGGAGCGGTAGTAAGCTTCCCAGGCCGCCATCAGTCCTTCCGGCTCCGGCCAGAAGCGCATCAATTCGTGGTCATCGTCCGCCAGCACGATGCGGCCGCCGGGTCTGACGGCTGCCACCATGGCCCGGACAACGGCTGCGGGGTCCGGAACATGCTCCAGCAGGAAACGCGTATGGGCCAGATCGAATCGGCCTTTTTCGCCTGCCTTTAGCGGCGGGTCGGTGGCGTCACCGATGCGAAAATCCACGGCGCAGCCGCCTTCGCCCTGGGCTAGCTTCAGAGCCGCCTCCACCTGTTCCGGATTGCGTTCCACACCAATGACGCGTGAGGTTGCTGGAAGCTGCTCGGCGATCAACCGGGTGAACAGGCCGGTGCCTGCCCCCATGTCCAGCACCAGAGCCTTCGCTGCCCAGGTCCAATGCATCGAGACAGCGCGCATTGATCAGCGTGTTCATCAGCGCCAGGCGCTGCCGCTCGGTCTCGGAACTTCCGTGGATGTATTTTTCGTTCATCTGATTGCGTGCACAGATTACCTGATTTCATTGCTGTAATGGGTCGGCTGCAATTTCGAGTAATATATCCGGCAACTTTTCCGTACACGCCGTTACCCGGAGAAAACCCCATGTTTCGAATTGCTCTGTGCTTAAGCTGCTTGCTGTGCGCCACCGCCTCGGCGGACGTCAGCATTCATGGCACCCTTTCACCCGGGCTCAAAGGCGGGATCGACCGCCAAGCGATTTACCTCAAAGCGGATCAAATGCGAATCGACCTGCTGCCGGCGCCCACGCATGACGGCGCAAACGAAGACAGCCCGGCCAGCAGTATCTTGATCCGGTTTTCCGGTCAACCGGCGGGAATGTTATTCATCAACCACGAGACAAACCGCATTCAAATGCTTTCCTCGCTGCGCGCGATCAACGTCCCACAATCCGCGAACGGCGTTTCTGATCCCTCCGCCAACCCCGTGCGCGTGGAAAAGCGGGCCGAAACCCGGCAAATCCTCGGATATGCCGCCCAGCGCTATGATTTCGCGTTCTCAGGCAACGTCGACCCCCTGGTCCTGCTGGGCCAACAGTTGCCGGCGGGCATTGCCGGCCTGATCAACATCAAACTGCAGGTTAGCGGTTCGTCCTGGGTCGTTCCCGGTATGGCGGGCGCCAGCGAACTGGCCGGTTTCTTCGCCCAACTCGCTCAACGCCAGCTTACGTTAGGCATGCTCGGCCCAACCTCGCCGGAAGCGGCGCAGGATTTGTCGTTGTTATCCCCCGCACTTTCAAGTGCGCTGACCGAGGTGCTGGCGCAGATTACCCGGGAAGGGTTTCCGTTGCTGACACAGACACAGTCCAACATGAAAGTGGATATGGAAGGCGCCATGGCGGACCTGATTCAGGGCACCCTGGAATCGATGGGTATGGGTGGCCAACACAGCACCGAGTCAGCGTTCACGGCTGTTGATAACGAGAGCCTGGCGCCGGAACTCTTCTATAACGGCGGATTGCCCAAAGGCTACTCACTGAACACTCCCCAGTAGGATTAGCCAATAATACGTAACCTCCTGCGTGGTAGGCGCCTATTCGACGCGCAGGCGCTTACTTGCTTTTTGCCTTTGCCGCCTTGACCTGTTCCTTCAGCTTGGCCACATCGTCCTTCGTGACCGGATAGAAATCTCCCAGTCCGCAGGAATTCCTCGGCGAGAACCCGAAACCCATATTTTGCAGCACCGTGATGATGTCGACGTTGCAGAGCCGGTTCAGGGAGGTGCGGTACATGAACGGGTTATTGGTTCTGCCCAGGCCCGCGCAGCGATACGGCAGGTGGTTGCGATAGATATCCCCGCCTTTCATGTAGAACAGGATGTTGCGCTCGTCGACCACTGAGGTATGGTCGATTCGAATCAGGTCTACACAATGCACGGGTGGACCGGATACGAGGTCCAGCGATTTATCCATGGCTTTTTCATCAGCCGCCAGCGGTGTGGCCAAACCCAGGCAAACCGCCAACAGGCATACGTTTTTGACGTTCATTTTCCATCTCCATTACCAAAAGGGGGGCCGGATACCTTTTCCAGATTGTGTATCCGGGCCCGTTAACAGACCGGGGTGGCCAAGCGAAGCTTTCAGGTGTTTAACCCTTCTTCGCCGCCTTTACCCGCTCCTTCAGCTTGCTCACATCGTCCTTCGTCACCGGGTAGAAATGCCCCAGTCCACAAGAATTCCGCGGTGAGAATCCGAAGCCGATATTGTCCAGAACGGTGATGATATCCACGTTGCACAACTGATTCAGCGAGGTGCGATACATGAAGGTGTCATTGATCTTGAGACCGGAACAGGGATACGGCAGATAGTTGCGAAAGATCTTTCCGCCATTCATGTAAAACAGGATGTTCTGATCGTCGATCACATCGGTGTGGTCAATGCGGCTCAGACTGACACATTGCTCCGGCGGGCCGGAAACCAGGTCGAGCTTCGGATCCATGGCTTTTTCTTCAGCCGCCAGTGGTGCCGCCAAACCCAGACAAACCGCCAGTGCGCATAGTTTCTGAACATTCATTTCCAATCTCCTTTAAAAGTGTGAAAGATGCGTGTCCATGCCTTTGCCATGCCTTCGCTGGCAGTGCCTGCTTGATCAAAACTGAGCACCATCCCGGTCGTTCCTGTTGCCTCAGTGATGTTCCCGGTCTTTACCCTTGTCTCGATCCTTGTGCCCGCCCCTGCCTCGATTCCTTTCGTCCTTGTCATGGTGATATTTCTGCGCCAGCCCCGGCGGCAGTCTGCGTGCGTCATAGGTCCGCCAATGCTTGTTCAAATCATGACTGTAATACCAGCGGCCTCTGTGGTGGCGGTAATAATTGTCATGGTAGAAATAGTGATTTGGCAGATCCAGGATCACGTAAACGCCCAGGTTGGCATCGTAGCGGAGGTCGTGCCCGCGGTACTCCTGATGGTAACCGGGTGCCGGGGCGCGCGGTGGTGGATAGGTTTCACCGCGGTGAGCGGGGTAAGCGACGCAGCCTGTAACCGCCAGAACGGCACAGACCGCAGTTGTCATCCGCAAAATAGCGCTCAACGTGCTCATGATCATCCTCCTGTTCGTCGATCTTCTGCACAAAGACATGCGAACACGCATAGGTTACGCCTTTGGACAAGAATCCGGATTCAAGGTTTAATCGAAAAAGAGGAAAATTCAGCGGGTAATGCGCGCCGCGGCGTGGCGATTCAATCCAGCCCCGCAGCCAATTTGTCCTTTTTGCGCTGGCTGCTGAGCACTGTTGGTATCAATACGATCCCCGCGGCGGTAGACTGGCCGCACGCCTATAAGCGGAGGGCCTGCAAGCGTGATTCGTTCCAATAGCGCATGGTCTGCGCAGGAGATAGCCAGTTTTCTGAGCCGGCAGCTTATCCCGATCCGCCTTGCCTGCCTGACGCCCAAAGGCAGCCCCATCGTGTGTTCTCTTTGGTACCACCATGACGACGGCGCGCTGTGGTGTGCCACGCAGAAAACCGCGAAAGTAGTGAGCTACCTCCAGCAACAGCCTATTTGTGGATTCGAAATTGCGCCCGAAGCGATGCCTTACAAAGGCGTGCGCGGGCAGGGTAAGGCGACGCTGCTGCCGCAGCGCGGCCTGGATGTGCTGGAGCAGCTGATCGACCGCTACGTCGGCAACCGGGACTCGGATTTCGCCCGCTGGTTGATCAAACGTGGCAGCAAGGAAGTGGCCATCAGGATCGATCCCATGTGGCTGACGTCCTGGGACTTCTCGCCGCGTATGAAGCCCACATAAAGGTGTCTCGCTTCCCTGTTCCCGCCTACGCGTTACGGCATTACGGGGGCATCGATTCAGCCCAGCCAGGTCGCAATGTCCGCTTTCCTGGCAGCCTGCCTCAATCGCCTGTCCAGCGTGGCGATTGGCAGCCCCTCGCGCAGCGCCAGTTCCAGGTATGCGGCGTCATAGCTGCTGAGTCCATAGGCATTGGATAAAGCCCGTGTTCGTCCGAATGCCTGGTGCGCCGTTTGCGGATCGACCTGCACAGGAAGGTTTTCCAGTTGCAGGATGAATCGCTCGACTTCACCGGCGCTCACATCACCGCGTTGTTGCGCTGCCAACAATACATTGGTCGCCTCGAGATGCCATAGGTTGGGAACCAGGGCTTCAGCATCGATCAGACTATTGAGGACATCCAGCGCATAGCGCTGATCCCTGGGACGGGCACTTTTCAGCAACCAGCGCATGGCTACCGAATTGTCCAGCACAAAAGCGGTCATTTGCGCCCGCTTTCCCTCCATTCCTTCAGTGTGTTGTCCGTTACCTCGGGCTTTCTGGCTTTGTTGATATTGGCAATGGCAATTTCCGTTTTCAGTCGATTACGCTTGCGGCTGGGGATGAGGTCCGCAATAGCCCTGCCACGATTGGTGATGGTAAAAGCCTCTCCCGCCTCCACCCGGCGGAGTATTTCCGGTAATTTGGTTTTGGCATCATAGGCGCCGATTTCTTCCAGCATGAGCTTCTCTCACAGCGATGGTTTAGACCAGTATACTGGTCTATTGCTGAGGCGCAAGTACGCCGGAAATAGCCGTGGTCCGCAGAGCAGTATGGCTGAATAGCTGTTTTAAAGATGTAGGAAAAATGCTTTCGCGCTCCTGTATTGAATCCATGTATTATTTACACCATCGAAACCCACCGACCGCCCGACCCGGTCGACTGATTTCCCATGGCTGATTCCGGCATTCCAGAACACGCGCGCGTCGTCGTCATCGGCGGCGGCATCATCGGCTGCTCGGTCGCCTATAACCTGGCGGAAATGGGCTGCGCCGATGTCGTGCTGCTGGAGCGCGACCAGCTGACCTCGGGCACCACCTGGCATGCGGCCGGCCTGATGACGACTTACGGCTCCGGTTCGGAAACCTCACTGAGCATCCGCAAGCATTCGCATGGAACTGTACGAACGGCTGGAGCAGGAGACCGGCCAGCACACCGGCTTCAGCGCCGTGCGGATTCATCGAGGTGGCGGCTGATCCGGACCGCCTGGAGGAGTACCGCCGCGTGACGGCATTCAACCGCCTGCCACGGCAACGAGATGCAGGAAATCTCTCCCGCGGAGGTCAAGGAGCTGTTTCCGTTGGCCGAGGTTGACGACATGCGCGCCGGTTTTTACGCCGAACACGATGGCCGCATCAACCCGGTTGACGTGACCATGGCCCTGGCCAAGGGCGCCCGCATGAAAGGCGTGAAGCTGCTGCAGAACACGCCGGTGCAGGCGCGTGCTGACGCGCGATGGCGCGGTAACCGGCGTGCGCACCGAGGGCAGGGGAAATCCGCTGTGAATTCGTCGTCAACTGCGCCGGCATGTGGGCGCGGCAACTGGGCGAACAGTCCGGCGTGTGTCATTCCCAACCAGGCGGCGGAGCATTATTACCTGATCACCGAAAGAATCGACGGCGTGCCGAAGGATCTTCCGGTGCTGGAGGACCCCTCCATCCACGCCTATTACCGCGAGGAAGGCGGCGGGCTGATGATCGGGATGTTCGAACCGGAGTGCGCGCCGTGGAAAGTCGAGGGCATTCCCGAGGACTTTTCCTTCGGTGAAATTCCGCCCGACTGGGACCGGCTGATGCCGTTCCTTGAACAGGCGATGGAGCCGCGTGCCCGATCTCCATGGAAGCCGGCATCCGCAAGTTTTTCTGCGGTCCGGAAAGTTTTACCCCGGACCTCGCCCCGGTCATCGGCGAGGCGCCTGAACTGCGTAACTATTTCGTCGCGGCGGGCTTGAATTCGGTCGGCATCATCACCGGCGGCGGCTATCGGCCGGGTGATGGCGCACTGGATATTGAACGGCCGGCCGGATGTCGGACGTCACCGGCATCAACATCGACCGCTTCCAGCCGTACCAGTGCAACCCGGAATACCGCCGCCAGCGCGCGCTGGAATCGCTGGGGCTGGTCTATGCCTGCCACTATCCGACGCGCTCGATGCAAACCGCACGCGGCGCGCGCAAATCCCCGTTCCATGACCGCCTGGCGGCGCAGGGCGCGCATTTCAGGGACGTCAGCGGCTGGGAATCGCCGGGCTGGTATGCGCCTGACGGGCAGGAACCGGTGGCCGACCGGCTGACCTGGGGCCGGCCGAACTGGTTTCCCTGGTGGGCAGCCGAGCACCGCGCCTGCCGTGAAGGCGTGATCCTGATGGACATGTCCTTCATGGGCAAATTCCTGGTCCAGGGCCGGGATGCCGGCGCCTTCCTGGACTATCTCTCCGCCAACGAGGTCAATGGTGAGGCCGGGAAAATCACCTATACGCAATGGCTCAACGAGGACGGCCGACTCGAAGCCGACCTGACCGTGATCAAGATCGATGACGAGAAGTTCATGGTCGTCACATCCGACATCGCCCACCGGCATACCGAAACCTGGATGAAGACGGCATATCCGCGACGAGCAGCATGTCTTCGTCACCGATGTGACCGCCGGCTACGGCCAGCTGAATATCCAGGGCCCGAAATCGCGGGAACTGCTGCAGTCGCTGACTTCAGCGCCGACCTGTCCAACGAAGCCTTTCCGTTCCGCGCGGTGCGGGAAATCGATATCGGCCTGGCCCGCGTGATCTGCGTGCGCATCACCTATGTCGGAGAACTGGGTTATGAGCTGAACATTCCGTCCGAACAGGCGACCCATGTCTATGACCGCATCGTCGCAGCCGGGAAGAAATTCGGCCTGGTTCATGCCGGGCTCAAGGCGCTGGGCAGCCTGCGCCTGGAAAAGGGCTATCGCGATTACGGCCATGATATCGACAACATGGATGACCCCTATCGAGGCGGGCTTGGGTTTTGCGGTCAGGCTGGACAAGGCTGGCGATTTCATCGGCAAGCAGGCCTGCCGGCAAAGGAAGGCGGCGGCTCCGTACCGCAAACGCCTGGTGCAGGTGCTGGTCAAGGACCCGCAACCGCTGATGTACCACGCCGAAGTCGTGCTGCGCAACGGCATCCCGGTCGGGCGATGTCCGCTCTGCGTCCTACGGCCATACCCTGGGCGGCTCCGTCGGCCTGGCGATGGTCGAGGGCGATCCGGTGGATGCGGCCTGGCTGCAACAGGGTAAGTGGGAAGTGGATATCGCCGGGGAAAGGTATCCGGCTGAAGTGTCACTGCGGCCGTTTTATGACCCGGCGATGGAGCGCATCAAGGCGTAAGGTTTACGATTCCGGCTGCGGCATCGCTTTCCACGCCTCCAGCAGCCCGACTTTCGCCAGCATGGGTTCCCAGCGCGGATCGTGATACAGATTCGTGATGGACGTGTCGTTCAGCAGCACACCCAGTCCCGGATCGCGCTGTTGATAGGCCATTTCCAGCCATTCGAAGGCCTGATCCGGCTCATTGCGCCAAGCGCAGATTTCAGCGATCTGGTAAGCCCCGTATCCACGGTAAAGCTGAATGTATGAGGCGAGTTCAGCATCCGCTTCGGCTTTTCTGCCCAGGGTGTAATGCGATCCACCTCGGATTCCCGCTTCAGGCCCTCGGGTGTGAGTTCGAAAGCCCAGGCAAAAAACAGCACGAACGGCAAGCCGGCCGCCACAAACAGCAGCAGCGCGCGAAACACCCAGGCCGGGGCCGCAATGTTGTTCAGGATCACATCGGACACTTGCAAAACCAGCCACGACAGAATGACGTAGGCGGCGCCTGCGCGAAACACGTTGCGACGTTTGAGTTCGTTGATAAGAGACAAGGTCAGATGTCTGTGTGGCACGGATTGCCGCTAAGAGTAGCCCCTTGTCCGCTGAATGCCAACTTCTGCAGGCCATCACAACCGGCGGCCTTGCATCGATCGTAAACCACTTCGCCGGCGATGCCCGATGAATGGCTTCCTTCAGCCGGGACCGAACAAGGCCTTGTGCCGGTCGACGATCTGATCCCACAGGCCGGCGACTTCGGGAACGTCGAGGCCGAAGCGGTCGCTGAGCGCTTCCAACAACTCATCCGCGGAATCGATCAGCCACTCGCGCTTGCCCTGTGGCGTGACCTGTTTCGCCACACGGCCAAGCTGGATGTCATAACCTTGCGGGGTGAATTTCTGGCACACGAAATTCATCACGAAGGGCGAATCCGCTGCGCTGCTGAGCGACGCGCATTTTTCCGCAAACAGGTCTTCGTCCGCCCCCGTATGTCTGAAATCGTAGGAGCCGGCCGCGCCGCCGGAGTGATTGTGAAAGCGCCAGTAGTCATCCAACTGCTCCAGCCGATAGGAAAATCCGCGCTGCTCAAACGTATGGGCTTGCAGCGGAACCGGTTCGAAAAAGCCGTCGCCAAAGCCCACGTCCGCGATCCAGGGCTGCTGCAGCTGCACACACAGCAACAGGTGATTGCCCATCACGGCATCGCCGCCTTGCGCGCGCCACACGCCGCCGGTCAGGCGCATCACGTCGAAACCGGCTTCGCGCAAGGCCCATTCCAGCAAACCGTTCATTTCGTAGCACCAGCCACCGCGCCCCTGCTCCACGAGCTTGGAATATATCCGCCGGATGTCGAGATCGACCGTGCGCTGCAATTGCACATCCAGATTTTCGAACGGGATGGTCAAAAGATGCTGCCGGTGAATTTGCCTCAAGGTGTCGAGATCTGGCCTGGCGTCGCCGGCAAAACCGATACATTCAAGGTAGGTGTCAAGATTCAATTTCAAAGGTCCTTCAAGGGTTAACCAAATCAGCGAAATCTCAGGTTATGTCTGCCGAGTTCCGCCACGGAGCGACAGCCCATGAGCTTCATGTCTCGTTCGATTTCGGCCCGCAGCAGCCCAATGGCCCGCTCGACGCCGGGCTGGCCGGCAGCAGCCAGCGCATACAGGTAGGCGCGTCCCCCGGAACAGGCTTTGGCGCCAACGGAAAGGGCTTTCAGCACATGGGTCCCGCGCCGGATGCCGCCATCGCAGATGACATCGATGCGATCGCCGACCGCATCGACGATTTCAGCCAACTGATCGAAGGGCGCGCGGGAGCCGTCAAGCTGGCGGCCGCCGTGGTTGGATACCATGACCGCGGTGGCGCCGATGTCGACCGCGCGGCGCGCGTCCGCGACCGACATCACGCCCTTGAGCGCAAACGGACCACCCCAGTAGGCCGCGATTTCTTCCGCCGCCGCCCAATCCAGGGACTGGTCCAGCATGGAGCCGAAATATTCCGAGACGGAAATGGCGACGTTGGTGCCTTCCTTTACATAATCCTTGAGCTGCGACAACTCGAAGCGTTCGTGGGTGAAGTGATTGAAGGCCCAGCGCGGATGGGTGGCAAAACTGAGCAAGCTGCGCCAGTTCAGGCGCATGGGCGTGGTGAAGCCGGTGTGCAAATCGCGCTCGCGGTTGCCGCCGACAGCGGTGTCGACGGTCAGCGCCAGAGCCTCGAAACCAGCTTGCTTGCAGCGATCAATCATGTTTCGCGTCAGGCCCTTGTCCTTGTGCACATAGAGCTGAAAAAGCTTTGGCGTGCTGATGCTGGCAGCGATTTCCTCGATGCTGACAGTACCCAGGGAGGATATGCCGAACAGCGTGCCGAACTTCTGTGCGGCGGCCGCGACGGCCCGCTCGCCATCATGATGGAACAGGCGCTGCAGCGCCGTCGGCGAGAGGAAAAAGGGCATGTCCAGCTTCTGACCCATGACGGTCGTGCTCATGTCGACATGTTCAACACCGGCCAGAACGTTGGGCACCAGGTCGCAGCGCTCGAACGCCTCGGTATTGCGCCGGTAGGTCACCTCATCTTCCGCCGCACCGTCGATGTAGTGGAAAATCGGCGCCGGCATCCGGCGCCGCGCCAGCTCGCGGAAATCCGCGGTGTTGAAACAGTCTTTCAGTCGCATGGTGTTTTTCCGCGTAAAGTGTCGGGGCCGGCATGGCCCCCAGATGCGTTAGATTACTTTGTTTTTGCGCCGATGTGGCGCTCACCGCGCCGGGCAGCGAGTTCGATCTGGCGCGCGCGCTCCAGCAAGCCCGACCGCCTGGACTCCGTCAGCCGGTCATGGCAGCGCGGGCAGGAAACATGCAGCTCGAACAGGGGCGATGCGCGGTCTTCCGCGGTCAGCGGCATGCGGCAGGCCGGGCAGACTTCGAAATCACCTTCGGTCAAATGGTGATCCACGGTCACCCGGTTGTCGAAGACGAAACAGTCCCCTTGCCACAGGCTCTCTGCCACGTCGACGGTTTCCAGGTAGTTGAGAATGCCGCCATCGAGGTGGTAGACGTTTTTGAACCCGAGCCCCAGCAAATACGATGTGGCCTTCTCACAGCGTATGCCGCCGGTGCAAAACATTGCGATATGGCGGTCCACTTCCGGGTCCAGATGGCTGGATACCCATTGTGGAAAATCCCGGAACGAACGCGTGTTCGGGTCTTCGGCGCTCTTGAAGGTGCCAAGGTGGTGTTCGTAGTGATTGCGCGTGTCGATAACACGCACATCTTCACGGGAAATCAAGTGCGTTCCATTGCTGCGGCGGCACATACTCGCCCACCAGGCGGCTGGGATCGACGCCCGGCACGCCCAGGCTGACGATTTCCTTTTTCAGGCGGACTTTCATGCGGTGGAACGGCTCGCGCTTGGCCCAGGACTCCTTGTAGTGCAAATCCCGCAAGCGCTCATCGGCATGCAGGCTTGCAAACCAGCGGCGGATGTCCTGCTCGGCTCCGCTCACGGTACCGTTGATACCCTCCTCGGCCAACAGGATGCTGCCGAGCAGGCGCAGTTCTTCGCAGCGTGTGCTGCAAGGAGTCGCGCAGCGCCCGGTAATCGGGCAATGCCACAAAGCGATAGAACGCCGCTACCAGATAGCGGCCGCCTTGCTTTTGTTCGTCACTGTTTGTCATGCCAAATCCCGATTCCGGCATTTTTTGGGCGCGGACTGTAGCACAGAAATCGCAACCTGGTCGAACGCAGCCGGCCGCCGTGGCAACGGACAACTGGAAAGCGCTTTCATGGCCTGCGATCGCTTAACCAGTAAATGCGATAGGGCGGGACGGCCAACTGGTCGCCGGAGATGACAGGGGCCGCCCCGCTGACGAGATCGCGAAATTGCTGATATTCGAAATGGCCGCGGTTGCCCAGCTCGGACAGCGCCAGGTTTTGCACTTCATGATTGAAATTACCCACCACCAGGACGCTGTCGTTGAGTATTGATGGATTGCTGCGCAGGAATACAAACAGATTTGGATTACCGGTATCGATCAACTCGCGGTTATTGAAGTCGGCAAAAGCCGGCGTTCTTTTTCTCACTGCAATCATGCGCTGCAGGCCAGAGAAGATTTTCTGCTCCGTGGTGCCGTGTTGGCGTCGCCGTTCGGCTTTTTCCCAATTCATCGTGGAACGATGTATCCAGCGCGAATCTCCAGCCTTGCTGGCATCGTGACCAAAGCTGGTGTCATTGAGGCTGCCGATTTCATCACCGTAGTACAGCAGCGGTATGCCGCCGAACGACATGATCATGCCATGCAGCAGCAAAATGAGGTCGATCTGTTTCTGGATGGCGTCGGGGTCATCGTGCTCCAGCGCCGCTTCCAGCCCGGCCAATGAAGCCAGGGTGCCGGAAATGCGCGTGTCGCCATTCTTTGAATTGTGACCGAAAGGCCGGCCCCGCGCCGGTGAATCGGCATAGGTGCCCGTGAAATAGTCGACCAGGAACTTGCGGTGCGAGCGTGGCGAATACCCTGCGCGAACGATGTCGGCATCATCAAAGCCCAGACCGATGTCATCATGGCAGCGCACATAGTTCAACCAGGTTGCGCCATCCAGTTTGTCCGGCAGGCTGCGAATGCCTTGATTAAGCAGCTTGGCATTGCGCGTCGCCACCGCATCCCAAAGCAAGGCCATGAAGGTCGCGTTGTACGCGATCTCGCACTCCTTGGCGATGACGGCATCTTCGCCAAAGTACTTGGCAATCTCGACCGGCGCCACAATCGCCTCGGCAATGAACAGCACGCCGGGTGCGGTCACCTGGCAACAGTCCTTGAACAGTTGCAGCAGCAGGTGGGCCTCGTACAGGTTCTGGCTGGTGGTGCCAATTTCCTTCCACAGGAAGGCAACGGCATCGAGGCGCAGGATGTCCGCGCCCTGGTTGGCCCAAAACAGCAATATGTCCAGCATTTCGATAAACACCGTGGGATTGCGATAGTTCAGGTCCCACTGGTAGGCGTTGAACACGGTCATTACCCACCGCTTCATGTCCTCGTCCCAGGTGAAGTTGCCGGGCGAAGTTTCAGGAAATACTTCCGGCATGGTTGCGTCGAACCGATCCGGCAGATCACGCCCGTCAAATACGTAATAGTAGTCCTGATACTTTTTTTCGCCCGCCTTCGCCCGCTGCGCCCACTCATGCTGGTTCGAGGTATGGTTGACCACAACATCCAGGGTCAGAAGCATATTCTGGGCATGCATGGCGCGGCTCAGTTCACGCAAGTCTTCCAGCGTCCCGGCGCGTTCGTCGACGTCGCGAAAATCACTGACCGCGTAACCTCCATCGCTGGCGCCGGGCGGGCACTTCAGGATGGGCATTACATGCACCAGGTTTACCCCCAGCTCCTGCAGATAGCCCAAACGCCCTCCCAGACCGGCAAGCCCATCCGCGAAGGCGTTGGCATAGAGCGCCATACCGACCCATTTTGCATCCAGAAACCAGTTGTGATCGCTCTCCCTGGATTTGTCCGCCCGTCGCTGATTCCTGTCGCGCCGGATGTAATTCTGCGCCAGGACGCTGACCAGCCGCACCATTTGGGATTCGAAGTCTTCGCAATCACCATACAGACGCCTGAACAATGAATGAATGGCATAGAAGTTGGCGCCCAGGCGGGTATAGAAATGCCGCAGATCATGCCTGCGAATCTCCGGCTTGAGCTGGTCGAGTATGCGGTTGAGCATGGCATGTGACACCTGTTCGTACATCGATACTCCCTTTTAGCCTGCTTTGCCAGTCCTCGATAAAATGGTGGTAAAACTTTCTGTCCCTGACGGTGGCTCCGCGCCGCCCGCAAATGCCTGATGCGAAGGCCTGAGCGCGCCGCAGGGCCATCTCCAAAGGCCATTGATTGAGCAGGCCGAGCAAGATCACCGCAGTCAGGGCATCACCGGCACCGACGGTATCGATCACTTCGGCGCCCGGTTCCGGGCTTGCGGTAAAGCGTGAACCGCCATGGGTAAGCAATTCTGCCCCGCGTTCGCCATTGGTAATGACCAGGCCCTGAAGATCGTGCTGTTCAAGAAACCTGGCAGGCAAGTCTTCACGATGATCCTCGTCATCGCCCAGTTGCTGCAGTTCGTCATTATTCAACTTGACCCAATCGGCAAGACCTACCCATTTTAGTACTTGCTCGCGCTGCCACCACGGCGGCCGCAGGTTTACGTCGACGAATACCAGACCAGGCTGGTATTCGCGCATCGCAGCCAAGCCGGCGCGCGACTCCTCGTCCCGCAAGGCCAGAGTGCCATGGTAAAGCAAGTCGATGGGGGTCGAGAATTGATCTGCCGCCTGGGACTGCGAGATGACGTCGAAAGCGGCCGGATGAACGATGTCATAGCGCGGCTCCTTATTGACGAATTGCACCTGCACCCGTCCGGTAGGCAGGCCCGGGTCGGTCTGCAAGGCGCGGGTGTCCATGCCCCAGGACGTCATTGCCTCACGCGCCGTCCGCCCCTGCTGATCCGTTCCCACCCGGCTGACCAACACGGGTGCCTGCCCAAACGCCTGCAGGTGCCAGGCCACGTTGAACGGCGCACCGCCGAGCACGCGGTTGCCGTCCGGGAAGTGGTCGAACAGGACTTCACCAAAAACAGCCAGTTGTTTAGCGCTCATCACATGCTCCCGCGCAGAAAGCTATTGCAGCCCACTCCGCGCCGCAAGCTGATAACGGCACGTAGCAGCTCAATGCGTAGCGATTCTGTTTTGCCTCTTCCTGCAGCCGCCGGGACATCAGCTCTGTGCCGTTGCGTCTTCCGACAGGAAATGATAGTGCTCGATGGCTTCCAGGATGCCGAAGGCATGGGCCTGTTTGGCGAAGTAAATCCGTTCCAGATTGACCAATTGGGACAGCTCTTCTTCATGGCGATTGGCCACGACCACCGCTAGTGTATTGCCGCGCATCATGTCTTCGTCGGCGCCGGAACCACCGGCAACGAGTACTTGTTCCATGGGTATGTCCATTCGCAATGCGAAATAACGCAAGGCCTGCCCTTTGGAAGCGCGGGCCGGAATGATGTCAATGTACTGACCGAAAGAACAAATCACGTTGGCGGTGATTTCATGCTGGTGCAGCAGTGCAATGAGCTCGTCAATTCCCGGACCCTTATCGGGCTGATAGTAATATGAAATCTTGAGAGGACTCTGCATGGGCTTCGGTTGAGGCTCCATACCGGGCAGATCGGCCAAAACGCGCTGGATTTTCCCGCGATTCCAATGGTGATCAATGTGATCTGCCCAGTAGTCGTCCTCAGCCAGAGATTTACCGTAGTGAATGCGTGTTCCCAGGCCGGTGATCAACACGTCCGGCGAGGGAATGCCATGCTTTTTCATCACCGCCAGTGCGGAATCCAAACGCCGTCCGGTGGCGATACCGAAAGTGAGTTGTCTGCGATGCAGTTGCAGCATGTGCAAGTATTTTTTCAGCGCATCGGCATCTCCCAGCAGGCTTTGGTCCAGATCGCTGAAAATGGCCCGTTTACGATACCTTACTTCAAGCGGCAAGAAGCGTTCAATGGCCAGTGGCCGATGCTCACCGCGAAGATCCTTCAAGCATTCAAGGTAGCGCTCGGCATGTGCTGACCAGGTATAGTGCCGGCCAACACCCTGGATGCCGTTAGCCGAAGCTTCTTGCCAGTAATCACGCTGCTTGAGCAGCTTGCAACAGTGCTTCGGCCATTTTTTCCGTGTCCAGCGGATCGACCAGCTCACCGTTTCTGCAATTGCCGATGATGTCGACCGGCCCGCCATTTTCCGTCGCCACAACCGGCAAGCCGCTGGCAGCCGCCTCCAGCAGCGTGAGCCCAAATGGCTCGGTCAGGGCTGGATTGACAAACACCCCTCCTACAGCAGCCACCATGCGGTAAATTTCCGGCACATCTTCGGAGCGATGGTGTTTGGGCATGGCGACCTTGCCGTAGAGATCGTAGCGGTCTATCAACAGCAACAACTCGGTCAGCACGTCCCGCGCGCCTGCATTCAGGTCATGGATATCCGTGCGCTGGCCCGCAATCACCAGCAAGTTGGCCGCCTCCTGCAGCGCAGTGGATTCTCCGTAAGCCTGCATTAGCGTGGTGATGTTCTTGCGTTCATCCGGCCGCGACAGTGCCAACACCATGGGTTTTTCAGGATCACGCAAAAAACCTTTCAATGACTGCGAAAACGCGAATGAGTCGCCGTCGGCCGGCGGGTGAAATCGCTCCAGATCCGTCCCCGGTGGAATCACCACCATGCGTCCGGGATCGTAATAATTGTAAAGACCGTACTGCTCTTCGATCTCATTATGTGTACTGGTGATAACCAGATCAGCGTTGGCCAGGGCTTCTTCCTCGGCAGCGATGCGCCGGGCAATGTTGTAGGTCCGTTCGATTTTCTCCGCCGACAGCCCCGAAGCCAACAGCCGTTTGCGCTTGTCCCGTCCCAGCGAGTGGCCGGTGTGGATCAGCGGAATGCCCAGTAGATTGGCCAGGCGCACCGCGACAAAAGCGGCATCCGGATAGTGGCTGTGCAATGCGTCAGGCATGCGCGGTTGCTGCTGCAGCCACTGAACCAGGTTATCGAGAAAACTTTCGAGATGATCCCATAGCTGTTCCTTGGCGATGTATTCTTCCGGTCCGGCATCGATGCGCACGATGCGGGCGCGGTCGGACAGTTTCTCCAGGGGAAGCGCATAATCGTCACTCACCTCTTGATCGATGATACGGCGGGTGACCAGATCTACCTGTGCTACCGAGTCGTTCTCACCCAGGGCACGCGCCAATTCGACGACATACTGTGTTTGCCCTCCGGTATCGGCATCGCGGCCCAATTCGAGATCTTTGCCCCGAATCAAGCCGTGGATGCTGATCAGCATCAGGTAGAGCTTGTTGTCTTCAATATCCATTGCAATCGATATTTAGTTTGGGTCAAGGCATGCAGGATTCAAAGCGGGGAAATTGAAATCGAACGCCCGCACCGGCGCACAGGGAGTCATGGGACTTTCTCGAGGCGGAATCAAAGGAATACCAATTCCCCAGGAGTGTTCACCTGATGGCCGATCAAGCGGCCATTCAATTCAATTAAGGCGGGAAGCCCGAGGCGCCCGCCGATCTGGTGCTGGTGTCCAATATCGACGATGAACTGATCGAGCAGGTCGTGATTCAATAGGAGCCCGCATCGCTGCACGGCTCCTGGCCCGGCTATCTCTTGACGAACTTGAGCGTGAAACGGTCGGTATTTCCGGTCACCGTGTGGCGCCCCACCTCATAGCGCAATTCGTCGTCAGGACGGAAATGCAAGGTCGCATAATCCACCAGTTGGAAACCTGCGGCCTGGATCTCCTTGATGGCCATGACCGGATCGACGCGGCGGCGGTTTTCATTATTGTCAGCTTCCATGTGGCGCCGTGTATGGTCCACCACCGCATAGATCCCGCCGGGCTTGAGGGCGTCATAGACCGCCTTGTTCAGGGCCATGCGGCTTGCGGCGTCAAAGTTGTGATAATTACGGAAGGTCAACACCATATCGGCACCGGTGACACCGAGGCCATTGGCTTCCAGCACATAGAGGCGTGCCCCTTCGGGCCGATACATTTTGGAATCTTCGGCGGCGATCTGCATGCGCTCGAAACCTGGTTTGCCGGCCAGGTTCGTCTTTACGTTACCGGTGCCCAGGGCTACGAAAAATTCGCCTTTTTCCGCCATCACCGGGGCCAGTAATTTGGTATACCAGCCACCGCCGGGAATCAGCTCAACGATCTTCATGTTATCGCGCAGCCCGAAAAACTCCAGTGTTTCGACCGGCAGGCGGTTGGCATCGCGCACGGTGTCGGCTTCGCCACGGATGTCGGCGCCCATGGCCGTACGAATTTTTTCCGCCGTTGCGGAATAATCATCTGCGGCTGCCGAAGCTGCTGCCGCCAGCATCAATAAACATAGAAGTCTCTTCATGATCTTCCTCTCACGGGAACAGGAGTAGAACCGAAAGCATAGCAAATATGCAGCGCTGTGAAATTCCGGCTGCGCGCGAGCCCGGGTTGGTGTGAAGATCATCCGTGCCCGGCTGGCAGTCCAACGCCATTGGGCTTGTGCAACCATGACGTATGGCGCAAAGCGAAAATGGTGTAAATTCGATCTATCAGGCTGAACCCATGGAAATCCGAACCGACATGCCATCCGCCATCTCCGTGCGCAACCTCAGCAAAATCTATGACACGGGCTTCCAGGCCTTGAAGAACGTGAACCTGGAAATCCAGCGCGGTGAAATCTTTGCCTTGCTGGGCCCCAACGGCGCCGGCAAGACCACGCTGATCAGCATCATCTGCGGCATTGTCAATCCGGGCACGGGCCAGGTGCTGGCCGACGGCTACGATGTCATTGCCGATTTTCGCGCGACCCGTTCCAGGATCGGCCTGGTGCCGCAGGAACTGACCACCGATGCCTTCGAGACCGTTTGGGACACGGCCAGTTTCTCGCGCGGCCTGTTCGGTAAGGCGGCCAATCCGCAACACCTCGAGTCGGTATTACGCGAGTTGTCGCTGTGGGACAAGCGGGACACCCGGATCAAGATGCTGTCCGGCGGCATGAAGCGTAGGGTAATGATTGCCAAGGCCCTGGCGCACGAACCGCAGATCCTGTTCCTGGACGAGCCCACCGCCGGTGTCGATGTGGAGTTACGCCGCGATATGTGGGCCATGGTGCGGCGACTGCGCGCCAGCGGCGTCACCATCATCCTCACCACCCATTACATTGAAGAAGCAGAAGAAATGGCGGACCGTATCGCGGTCATCCACAACGGCGAGATCGTGGTCGTGGAAGACAAGGATGTGCTGATGAAGAAGCTCGGCAAAAAACAACTCACACTGCAATTGCAAAGCCCGCTGTCTGCCATCCCGGCCGAGTTGGCGGATTACCCGCTGGAACTCGCGACCGGTGGCGAGCAACTGGTCTATACCTTCGATGCCCACGGCGATCGCACCGGCATCGCCAGCCTGCTGCGGCGCCTGAGCGAACACGGCATCGACTTCAAGGACCTGAACACCAGTGAAAGTTCGCTGGAGGAAATCTTCGTCAACCTGGTGCGGTCACGGACATGAACGGCTTCGCCATACGCGCCATTTACCTGTTTGAAATGCACCGCGCCTGGCGCACGCTGATGCAGAGTCTGGCCACGCCTGTGATCTCCACTTCCTTGTATTTTGTCGTGTTCGGTTCGGCCATTGGCTCACGCATGGCCGAGGTGGACGGGGTCAGCTACGGCGCGTTCATCGTCCCGGGACTGGTGATGCTGGCGCTGCTCACCGAGAGTGTCTCCAATGCCTCCTTCGGCATCTATATGCCGCGCTATAACGGCACCATCTACGAAGTTCTGTCCGCTCCCATATCCTTTGTCGAGATCGTGATCGGTTATGTCGGCGCCGCCGCCAGCAAGTCCATTGTGCTTGGTTTCGTCATTCTGCTGACGGCACGCGTGTTCGTGGACTACGACATCGGCCATCCGTTGTGGATGCTGGGTTTTTTGCTGTTGACCGCGGTGACCTTCAGCCTGTTCGGCTTTGTGATTGGTATCTGGGCGGACAACTGGGAAAAACTGCAGGTCGTACCGATTCTGATCGTAACCCCGCTGGCCTTCCTCGGCGGCAGTTTTTATTCGCTCAGCATCTTGCCGCCGCTGTGGCAGAAGATCACGCTGTTCAACCCGGTGGTGTACCTGATCAGCGGTTTCCGCTGGAGCTTTTACGGCGTGTCCGACGTCAGCCCCGCGCTCAGCCTGGGCATGACCCTGGTATTTATGGTGCTGTGCCTGGTCGCCATCGGCTCGATTTTCCGTACCGGCTACCGCCTGAAAAGCTAGCAAGTCAGTAAGCCTTATTTCCTGACTTTCTCCAGTGTCGACCAGAACCGCTCGATCCATTGACTCGATGGGCGCAGCGCCAGGAATGCATTCGATGCGGTCCTCCAGGGAAGGTTCGGGCTCCTCGTTGCGCCGGCCCATGCCCGCAGCCAAACGCCGCATCTGGTAATTCATGCGCGCGGCCTTGTCCGCCGCGGGCGATTCGACTTCGGCCGCAACCTCCAATGCAATACAAGCCTCACGTAGCTGCTCCTCATTCTGTGCTGACGGTCCCTGCTGCCAGAACGCTGCCAGTGCAGCGGTATCGATACCCTTGGGCAGGCCCTGCAACAAGCTGGCATCGGCTTCTGCGTCGCCGGCTTTCTGTGCACAGGCGGTGATTTTCTGCTGCAGGCAGGTCCAGCTCGCCTGCTCCTGGCGGCGCCGGATCTCAAGGGCAATATCGCGTGCCTGGGTCTCCATGGCCTGAAAATCCCTGGCCAGACGCTGTTGCACGGGCTGAGGTAATTCGATCTCGCGCAGTTGATGTTTCAATGCGGAAAGATCCTTGTTCAGTTGCAGTCCCTGCTCATCATCCTTCGATGCCAGCAGCGCCCGGGCTTGATCGCGCAGGGCCTCGGCCTGTTCCACCCGGGCCTTCAGTTCGGCAGACTGCTGCCCGCGCTGCTCGTCCATGCGGGCAAAAACCGCATCGCAAGCTGCGCGAAAGGCCTTCCAGAGCTTGCGGTCGACTGCCACCGGGGTGATACCGGCGGCCTTCCATTCTCGCTGCAGCCGCTTGCACTGTTCGATCGCTTGCGGCAAGTCTTCCATGGCGGACAGTTGCTGCGCCCTGTCGACCAGTTGTTCCTTGACAGCGATGTTGCGGCCGTATTCTTCTTTGATGTGGCTGTAGATCCGGTCGCAAATGGCGCGGAACGCCTTGTGGCTGATGCGGTCAGCCTTTTGGTCCACCGGCTTGATCGCGCGGAATGCCGCACGGGCGGTGTCCAGGGTTTTCTGTACCACGCGCCAATCGGGCGCCGCGCCGGGCGTCCCGGTTTCAGGTTGAACCGGTTCCGCGCCGGACGGCGGCCAGGCCATCTTTTCCTCGTATTCTGTCAGTTGCTCTACCAGATGCATCCGCTGGGCAAAATTCTCCCGCGACACGATTGCCTGTTGCTCGAAGGCCGCTTTACAGGGTTTCCAGGCCTCGTCGGCTGCCGCCTTGAAGTCATTCCACAAAATCTGTTCACGCCCATGCGGCAGCGCCCCCAGTTGTTTCCACTCATCCTGCAAAAGCCGGATCCTGGCTGCAAGAATCTCGGCATTCTCCTCGCTGCCGATCAAGGCGGACATACGGGCACACAGCTCCACCTTCTTCGGTTCGACGGCAAAATTCCGCCAGTCGTCGACTTCCTTCAGCCGGGCCACCAGTGGTTGTATTTCTCCTTCGAACCGCTGCCGCTGTTTTGGCGCCAGTGACTTCAGGCTGCGGCGGGCCTTGACCAGCGCCCGGTTGGCCTCCTTGCTGTGATTCTGATCGAGCTCCGCACGCAAGGTATCGAGTGATTTCTGCAGGCGCCCGATATGTTTGTGCTGATCTTTTTCCAGGGTGTCGAGTTGATCGCGAAGCTGCGTCAGCGCCTGCTGCAGTTGCACGATCCGGACGGGCGTTTGGGCCTGGTGTGATTCGGGCCAGGGCAGGGAGGCAATCGTCTTCCTTAAAGGTTCGATTTGCCGCTGCAAGGCATGGTAGTCGGTAGCATCGACCTGTCCGGCTTCATTGAGGATCTTGTCCAGGCGAGGAGCTTTGTCGTGCAGACCTTGCAAGGTGCGTAAATTGGATCGCCACAGCTCCAGGTAGCGCCCGCAGGTTTGCGCCTGCTCTTTGGTCGGCTGGGCCATGTTCCGTGCCGCCTGCCAACGATTTTCCAGCTCATCCAGGCGCCCGGCCAGTTGGGCGATGTCCGCCCGATCCTGTGGCATGACAACCGTTGCATCGATCAGCTTCAGTTCAGTGACGATAGCAGCAAATTCCTCACCGACGGCGGCCAACTCGGTCTGCGCCTGCTCCTCGGCTGCGCGTGCATCGGCCAGCTTGACCAGGCGTTGAGCGCAGGCGGCCTGGTCGCGCTGAAATTGCTCCTGCTGGGCCGGACTGGCGGATGCCTTGACCGTCCGCCATTGAGCTACCAACACCCGGTAGTTGTTCTCATAATCCGGCGAATCCACGGCAGTGACCATTTCCTGGGCTTTGTCGCACAATTGCCGGATCTTCTCTTGCCGCTCCGCGGCGGCAAGTTGCTGCGCCTGGTGCTCATCGACCAGCGTCTTGCAGTGGCGGAAAACCGCCTTGTCATGGCCCTTGGCGCGCTGCATGAGCTCACCGAGCAGTGCCATGCTGTCGATGCCAAGAGCGGCGTTCAGGCGCGCTTTTGCCGACGGATGGCTGCTGGCGATTTCCATACGGACCGCGTCGTCGCCGATGCGCGCGATGGCGGCAGCCTGCAGTTCCGCATCGTCGCTCAGGTTGATGATGCGGCTCAGGATGGCATCATCATTTATTGCCGCAAGCTGGCCTGCGCTGGGCAGTATTTGCTGCAGCCGCTGGTTTTTGGCCTGTTGCTGCAACGTTTCGGTCAGGGTCTCAATCAATTTGTCCAGGACGTCGGGGTCGTCGATGCGCGCCAGGGCCGCGGACTGTACGGTCGCATCCGGGTCGGTCCTGACCAGCTCCAGCAGCACATCCCGCTCATCCAGTTGTTCAACCGCGGCTTTGCGCACCTGGGGATCGGGGTGCTGCCATTTCGGGCCTGTAATGGAGTCAAACAGTGACATGCAACAGATTCCTGAAGTTTCTGAACAAAAGCGGCACGTCAATTTTACTTGAGAAAACGGGTGAAGGGCTTGTTTTTGGTGACCGCGTTCGCTTTTTCCCCGATTTTGCCGATGGACAGGGACGGCGACACAGCTTATAACAGTCCACTTCCACCCTTCGGATTGGCCATGCGGCACTGGACACTGCTCGGAGAGGCGCCTATTCCGGGCACGGACCGTTCCCTGGTTCTGTACCAGGGCAAGGACGATTTCTCCATCAAGATATCCGGCGGCCACGAGCTGATGAATACGCGCAAGCATGGCTCGGAGGACGCGCTGGGCAGCCTGCCGTGCCAGCGGCTGCAGGAACCAGAAGCGGCGCGGGTGCTGATTGGCGGCCTGGGTATGGGATTCACCCTGGCTGCCGTGCTCAAGAGTGTGGGGCCGCAGGCCGAAGTGACCGTGGCCGAATTGATTCCCGAGGTGGTGGAATGGAATCGCGGGCCGCTGGGTGCCTACAGCGGTCACCCGCTCGACGACCCGCGCACACGGGTCTACATAGGCGACGTGGCAAAACTGTTACGCCGGCAGCGCGCCGCCTTCGATGTGATCGCGCTGGATGTGGACAATGGGCCCGAAGGGCTGACCAGGAGCAGCAACAATTGGCTCTACTCGGCGGCCGGCATCGCTGCCGCCCAGGACGCGCTCAGCCCCAATGGTATTTTGGCTTATTGGTCCGCCGGCCCGGACCAGGGTTTTCACGACCGCTTGCGGCGCTGCGGTTTCCTCGTGGAGGAGACCCGCGTGCATGCGCATGGCGGCAAGGGGACTCGACACACCATCTGGTTGGCCAGCATTATGTGAGCTTGGAACACCGGTTTGACAATCCTTCGAGGAGGCATTGATGGCGGGCGGATGGGCTAAAGACGGGGCAGTGCAGGATCAAATCGACGCCAGCATCGACGATGCCGTGCAGCGGGCGCGCAGCCAGTTGCCGCGCGGCGCAAGCCTGAAATCATGCGAAGAATGCGGTGCCGCCATTCCACCAGCGCGGCGCAAAGCCATGCCTGGCGTGCGCCTGTGCGTCACCTGTCAATCGGAATCCGACGCCGAGCAGGCGAACTTCAGCGGCTACAACCGTCGCGGCAGCAAGGACAGTCAGTTGCGCTAGTCTGGAGCAGAATCTGACGCAGATTCATGATTTTACTGACGCTGCGGGCTGCCGGTCCGGGCAATGCGATTGGTTGCCGCGACCAGTTCGCGGGTAATTTCCGGCTCGTGGGAGGAATGCCCGGAAGCGGGCGCGATGACGTAGTCCAGTTCAGGCCAGACCCGGCTGAGGTCAAGGAGATTCTTGACCGCGCAAACGACATCGTAACGGCCGTGCACCGCGAACGCAGGCAGGTGCCGGATGCGCTCCACGCGATCAAGTAACAGCGTCTCCGGTTCGGGTTTGACGTTGCGCAGGTAATGTGCTTCCAGCCGGGCGATCGCCCAGGCGGTATCCGGCTTGGCGAATTCACTGGTGAATTCTTCGTTGGGCAGCAGCGTGCAGCAGGAACCTTCGTAAATCGACCAGTGTTTTGCCGCTTCGTGCGCCAGCTCGCGATCGTCCCCGGTAAGGCGTTTCCAGTAGGCTTCAAGCAAGTCACCGCGTTCCTCAGCGGGGATGAATTCGGCAAACTCACGCCAGTTCTCCGGTTGGATCATGCCCACGCGGTTGAGAAACCAGTCGATCTCCTCATCGCGCAACAACCAGATACCGCGCAAGGTCAGGCTTTTGCAGCGCTCGGGGTGTTCTTGTGCGTAGTAAAGTGAGATGGTGCTGCCATAGGAGCCGCCGAATACATGCCAGCGCTCGATGCCGAGCAGCTCCCGCAACCGTTCGATATCGCCCACGGTATCGGCCATTGAGTTGTTGCTCAGGTCACCGACGCGGGCGCGAACGGCCGCTGCCACGTTGGTCCAGCAGAACCACGCGAAATTGTTCCGGATCGAAGAAGCGCCGGTCGGTCTCCGTGCAACCGGCGCCGGGTCCACCATGCAGGAAAAGGATCGGTTCGCCAACGGGATTACCACATTGTTCCCAGTAGAGCCGGTGCGGATCGTCCACCGGCAGAGTCCCGGTTTCATAAGGTTGGATGGGCGGAAAAAAATAGGAATTGGCCATGACTTGATCTCGATGGTCTGGTTGAGACGATGCAGTTTGTAGCGAACAGCGCCAGCTTAGGCATGCCCGCCAACAAAGTCCATAAGGCAATCAGGAAGTCTGCGCAAACCAGCCGAGCTTGTCCCTGAGTGTCACCACGCTGCCGACAATGATCAGTGCGGGGCTCTTGACCCCGGCGGCAGCCGTTTTGGCCGGCAGGGAAGTCAGTGTGCCCGTAACGACCGTTTGATCCGCAAGCGTACCGTTCTCGATCACCGCAGCCGGGGTTTGGGGATCGGCGCCATGTACGATGAGTTCCTCGGTAATCCGTTCCAGGGAAGCAAGGCCCATGTAGATCACAACGGTTTGGCGGGGCTGGAGCAGAAGATCCCAGTTCAGTTCCAGCTTGCCGTCCTTGCTGTGCCCGGTGACAAAGACACAAGCCTGTGCATGGTCGCGATGGGTCAGCGGGATGCCGGCATAAGCTGCGCAGCCACTGGCCGCGGTTATGCCCGGAATCACCTGGAAATTGATACCGTTGGCCGCCAGGGCTTGGATTTCCTCCCCGCCGCGGCCAAAAACGAAGGGATCGCCGCCCTTCAGCCGCAGCACGCGTTTTCCTTGCTGCGCCAGGCGAATCAGCATGTTGCCAATTTCTTCCTGCGGCACGGTGTGATCCTGTGGAAGCTTTCCGACATAAATCCGCTTGGCGTCCCGGCGCACCAGATTGAGAATGCCCTCGCCAATCAGCCGGTCGTAAAGCACGACGTCGGCCTGCTGCATCAAGCGCAGTGCGCGGAAGGTCAGCAGGTCAGGATCGCCCGGTCCGGCGCCCACCAGGTACACTTCGCCGCGGGGTGGTTGCTCACCATCACTTGCGGCCTCGCTGAGCAAGGCGTCGAAGAGCGACTCCGCCTGTTCCGGCTGACCGGAAAACAGATGTTCGGCAATCGGTCCGGCCAGCATTGTTTCCCAGAAACGCCGCCGCCGGGTCATGTCGGGAATGGCTTGTTTTATCCGCTCGCGGTTGCGGCCGGCAAATTCGGCCAGGCGGCCATAGGCCGCCGGAATTGTGGTTTCGAAGCGGGCCTTGAGCATGCGGCTCAATACCGGTGAGGTGCCGCCACTGGATATCGCCACCAACAAAGGTGAACGGTCAAGTATCGCCGGCATGATGAAGTCGCAGCGCTCAGGCTGATCGCTGATATTGACCAGAATTCCGGCGCTTGCAGCCAGTTCGAACAATTCCTCGTTGACGGCGCTGTCGTGCGAACAACCAAAGGCAATCACGCAGCCGGCGAGGTCCTGTGCCGTCAATCGGCCTTTGCGGTGCTCAAAGCCGCGCGTTTGCGCCAGTCGGTCGAGTTCTTCGCCCAATGCCGGCGCCACCACGACCAGCTCGGCTCCCGCACGCAACAACAGGTCCGCTTTGCGCGCGGCCAGCGTGCCGCCGCCAACCACCAGGGCGCGTCTTCCTTTGATATTGAAAAATAGGGGCAGATGGTCCATTGCGCTCCGGGTTAGAGTTTTTGCCTTCTGATTGATGGAATATTGCGACTAACGAAACGTGCCGCAAGAGTGACCCTTCTGTGTAAAAATGCCGGTAACAGGTTTTTGTTTTTCAAATCCAACGCAGGTTTTTCGATAAAGTGCCAGGACAGCACGGAGAGGGGCAAACAAAAGCACATCGCCAACAGGGAATTATGCACCGGTAAGGCGCCGGGTAGCAGGAGCCAGGCTAATTGCTGGCAGGGCCAGGCGTAGATGTAAATACCATAGGAGTAATCACCCATCCACATTGGCCAGTTCCACTTGGTCATGTATGCCACGCAGACCACGGTGTAGCAGATGGTCACCCCAAGGACCAGTTGGCGATATTCGGTCAATCGCCACCATGGCATGGTGCCGAGTAAAATGAGGAGGGCCAGCCAGTTCAGAGGAATGTGCTTGCGGTTGACGAAAAAGAATATGCCGGCCGCGAAGTAGATTGCCAGACGAAAGTATCGGTCATTGTCGGAAACCAACGGCAGGTACTCCGGCATGAACACACCAACGCCAAGCAGCAGAACCAGCAAGAGATTGGCGCTCCAGCGGCGCTTCATCAACCCCAGCAAACCCGCCACGCCCAAGATCACATACATGCGTGCCTCGGCCGGCAGGGTCCACAGTGATCCATTTGCAGCAGTGACCGGATGGCCCTCGAATACACCTGGCAGGACCCAGACTGGCTTGATCAGGGCCGCATTGCCGAACAGGTACTTCCAGACCTTGTCGGACGAGAAATACGCTCCCAGGGGTAGCGTTGTCAGGGCTGGACCCATCACAAACACGGAAAGCAAAAGGCAAGCAAGAAGCGCCGGCAGCAAGCGCAGCGCGCGCTTTTTCACGAAGCGGGCGATGCTTCGAGTTCGAATGACGCTGGCGCTTACCAATAGACCACTAATAAAGAAAAACGCTTCCACCGCAATGGCGCCCGACCAGGTGCCGCTGATGTATAGCGACACGGGGTCACGCATGCCTTGCAGGGGCGAGATGCGGTAGGAATGTCCGAATAATACAGCCGAGGCCGCCACCAGTCGTATCAGGTTGTAGTTGTTGTCGCGACCGTGGGTATGCTGCTCCAGCCAATCCACCTGCAGCAGGCGCCGCCACGCTGCGGCTGCGTTCGAAAAGAGCGTTGTGCTGATGGATGCTGTCATCGCTGTTGATCCGCATTTGAAACTGACCCGGGATTTGGAGCGAACCTTTCCCTGGACATGCGGGTGCTCAGCAATTGACCTGTCTGCGATCGTAGTTCATGTCCTATTCCTCAGGGGTACAGTGCCTGATCCGCCCATATTTCAAGCGAGAGTACCGCGCGGCGAATCCGGGGCGCAAACGGAAACATCAAATTTGGGTAATATGTCAGGCGCGAAATGCTACGCAGGACCGTGCCAGGAACGCTTTTCGCTCTTGGGGGAAAGGTCAATGGCTTACACACTCGACGGACTGATGATCGAAACAGACGATGCCGGCTACCTTAACGACAGCAGCGAGTGGAATCGGGAACTGGCCGTTTTGATCGCCCGCGACGAACGTATCGAATTGCAGGATGACCACTGGGAAGTGCTCACCTACTTACGTCATTATTACCACGAACACCAGATTGCGCCAAGCGTCCGGGTGCTGACCCAGGCAATGCGGAAAACCCTCGGCCCGGAGAAAGGCAACAGCAGATACCTTTACCAACTTTTTCCCCGGGGCACGACCACCCAAGCCAGCAAAATTGCCGGCTTGCCCAAACCGGTGGGCTGCATTTAGCGTCAACGGTGCAATATTGGGGCTGTTGGCCTGTAACAGCCACTGGCTCTGAAAGCCCGCATTCCGTATCCGTGATTTTCGAGCCTATTGGGGCTCCGTGGAATCGTGTGCGTCGTGCTCCCAGAACTGGCGGCGAACGCTGTTCACCATAATAGATTTCCAGCAGCAGACGGATGCCGGGATTGGCTTTGAAGCCGAATTGGTCCTCAAAAGACACTTGCGGCGCTATTTCATAATAAAGCCACTCGCGCCGCGTCCGCTGACGGTAGCGCGAGGACAGGGTATATTTGTCGACATGAACATCCGGTTCGGTGTGGAATATGGTACTGAAGTCGTATTGCAGGCCACTCGTCGGGGACAGGAGTTGTGACAGAACGCTGCTCACCCGGGTACGCAAACCCTCTTCGTCGTGTTTCTTGTCGCGCCAGCGGACATACACCGTTTGGCGGAAGAAAAAGCGCTCATTGAGAAGGAAGTTCAGGTCCCCCCTGGAGCCGATGTCCCAGTGATTATTGGTCTGCCAGCGGATAGTCTGCGTGAAGCGGAATGAGGTGGTGTCAGTGATAGGGCTTACATAGCGAAACCTCGGCCCGACGAAAACTGCTGCCTCGCCGAACCTGAACCCGGCTACGATGCTGGTATTCCATTTTGGTGAATCGGCCAGAAATAGCTGCAAGCCGGCTACCTTGTAGTCATTCGAATCAGCGTCGGCCTCACCAAAATGATCTTCATCCTCATCGGCGCCTGCGATCAGGGTGACCCTGTGTCCCAAGTTGGGCAGCCCGATTTTGGCATGCACTTTCATCTTCAGCTTGCTGCCCTGTTCATCCCGGTAGTAATACTCCGGGCGCAACCTGAATTGGGTGTCAGCAGCGTCTGCGTCGTAGTCCGGATCGGCGAAGAAATCATCGAACCACTGCGATGCGAGCTGCACCTGGGAATCCATGAAGTCCTTGTGGCGGTCGAGCATGGATTCCGGCTCGTGCTCTTCGTTATCGGCATCGTCATGCGTATCCGATGTTTGCTCTTGCGCTCCGGGGTCCGCATCAGGCGGCTGTTCCTGCTCCTCGCTGACCACCGGAATTTCACCCGGCGCTTCGGCAGCGCAGGCCGTTTGTGGTAATGGCAGGGCCAGAAAAGAAAACAAAGCCATCCACATCCATGGCGCGGATTTATACATCTGTTTGGGCCGGGCGCTTCTCATGCAGGAAGAAAACTGGATACGGTTGCCCATAGTGTACCCGGCTTTGATGGTTCATCATCTCGGACAGGCTCCTAGTGGCCTGTAACAGCCATATCGGCAGTGATCTGGGTGATGGATCGCGCGCCGAGGCAAGGCACGGAAGGAGGCATAGTAGGCACTATGGCGACGACGAGCAACGCAGCCTCGGTGGGCGAGGCGCGCCCAGGCACTATCGATATGGCTGTTACAGGCCACTGCATCGCCCAGGTAGTCACGTTTGCCGATCACGACGCCGTTGTGCCGCAGGATGTTGTAGGCGGTCGTCATGTGAAAATAGAAATTGGGCAGAACGAAATCCGCGATGTAGCCGGTGCCGGTAAAGCTCACCGTGCGCGGTCCCAGTTTGAACTCGATCGACCGTTTCTCAGCTCCGGCAAAGTCCTCGGGCTTGAACCCGGACAGGTAATCGACCGCTTTGCCGATACGCTCGTGCACTTCTGAAAAAGTGGTTTCTTCATCTGGCCAGGAAGGTACGGTCTTGCCTGACAGACGGGCGGCAGCGCCTTTGGCCGTATCGGTGGCGACACGAATCTGAAAAATGAACGGGCGCATGTTCGGGTACAGTCGCGCCTGCACCAGCGTACTCTCTTCGAGATTTTCATCTGCGTTCACATACGCCTCGGCCTTGCTGACCATGGCATCGAGGTTCCTGAGCGAGCGCAACAACGGGGCGATGGACAGATCGTATACCAGACTGCTCATAGTGTTTCCTTTTTGCTGGGGGGGAATACTAAAGAATACCCCGCTCAAGGCATGCTGCAAAGGGGAAAGGCTGGTATGCTTTAGCAGCCCTTGTTCAACCAAACTGCGGAGTGCGAATCATGAGTAAGGAACAGAGAAGCACCAAAGAGGCCAAGAAGAAACCGGCGATGACCCAAAAGGAAAAGCGGGCGGCAAAAAAATCCAAGAAGGAAGCCAGAAATTCAATGGGAGTCGACAAGACGCGTTAACAGCAGGCACGACGGGCTGGGTAGTTAATCAGGATCCACCCCCGTTCTCATCTCCGGATGGCTCTTTCTTCTTGTCCTTGCCGCGCAGCAAGTCACGCAACAGGCCCTTGGCAGCCTCCTTGTTCTTTTCCTTGGGTGAGAGGTTTTCGTTATCACCCCCGGCTTGTGCTGGCTTTGCCTTCAACCCCAACTTGTTGAGCAACTTGTCCGCAGCTTCGCTTTTCAACAGCTCGGCCCAATCGACAGAAACTTTCGGCTGCGCCAGTGAACCACTGACTTTGAACGGTAACTGCTTGCCTTCGAGTCCGGCCCCCAGCGGATCCTGCGCCAGTTCAGGCGCCTTACGGACAATGGCCGTCAGTCGCATATCGACATCGGACTGCGCCAGATTGATGCTGCCACCACCCCGCACGGACAAAAACGGCATTTCGGCACTCAGTTCACGCGTGGTGAGCACGCCGTTTTCGACCCCGGCGTCCATTTGCATGCGGGAGAACACCGTGCGCGCGGGCTCAGGCTCAGGCGGCGTCAGGCCTTTGTACAGGGCGTAACCGCGGCGTATTTCATACCAGATATTGACACCTTCCAGCGCGCCTTCCTTTAGGGTCATGCCCAGATCCCCGGTCAGGCTGTTCAAGACTTCGCTGCTGGTGGTGCCGCGGCCGGTCAGGCGCACCTGCGCTTGTGCCATGCCGGACAGTTTTTCACTGTGGGTGATGTCCGCCAACAAGCGCTGCAAAGTCACGGAATCCAGTTTCTCATCCAGCGACAGCACCGGCTTCGCCCCCGAGCTGTCGAGTGTGACGTTGCCGCTATAAAGGCCGTCGTAGAAACCTGCCGTGAGCGGATTCAAGCGTAATTTTCCGTTGCTGAGCTTGAGGCCGACGACCGCGTTGGTGAAATCCATGCCTGCCAGATGCAGTGTTCCGGCTTTCAGGCTCCCCTGTACGTCGAGATCCTGCAGATTCTGCGCCGGCATCACGACATCGGTTTGCGCCGCGCCCTGATTGGCCGCCGGTTCCTGGTAACGGTCCAAATCGATGGCATCGACGGCAAAATCGAAACGGATCCTGGGCCGGTCGAAATTCTGCACACTCATTTTTCCGCTGAACGCGCTTTGATCCAGTTCACCGTGGAAATCGCCCAGCGACAGTTGCGCGGTGCTTCCGCTCATTGACGCGCTGAAGCTGGCCCGCTGCAAGACCCCGGGATCGGCCGTCACCGGCGCCTCGATCGACAGGGCTTGCAGCAGTTTGCGCGGAGAAAAATCCGCCAGCCGCAGCGTGCCTTCGAACGCCGGCTCGTGCAGGATATTACGTGCCTTGATGCTGCCGGTCGCTTCCAGGTCCGCCAGGCTGGCAGTGAAGGATTCCACTGCGAGTGTCTCGGCTTTTAGCCGGGTCTCGATCCGCGGCATGCGGAGTTTGATGGCCATGCCGCTCGCTGTCTGATCACGCCCCGCATCAGCGGCCATCGGGGTCACGGCCAGTTGCGCATCGTCGAAGGTATACGTCTGTGCCTCCAGATCCAGCCCTGCGGTGGCAGACAGGTCGATACCAAAACGCGTCCCGGCCGCCAGATCCTCCAGCCGCATGCTGAGTTCTACGGGTATCAGCAGTGCATCACCCAGCGCGCCGGTTTGCAGGGAAACGTGATCCGCCCGCCAGTGCGTGCCGCCTTTCTGGTCTTGATAGTCGATCTGCGCATCACGCAAGGTCAAACCGGCGATGCGTTGGCTGGCAAACAGACTTGATTCACTACCCAGGGCCTCGTTTGCAGCCGTCGTATCCTCTTTCCCGCCCGCGGCCAGGTCGTCCCAGTTGTTCTTGCCGCGGGCATTGACCGCCAGGGCCAGTTGCAGACCGTCGAGTGTAATTTCATCTGCGACGAGCTGTTTCTTGAACAAGGGCATCAGCGCCACACCAATTCTGACTTTGCCGATGCTGGCGAAGGGCTGGTCACCAAATCCCGCGGCATTGCTGAGCCGAAGATCAGCGGCCTCTACCGCCAGCCATGGAAACACCGAGAAGTTCAAAGCGCCTTCAATGCGCAAATCACGGCCCGTTTGCTTGTGCACCTGGCTTGCAATCGCCTGTTTCAAATCCTCCTTGTCATACATCAGGGGCAGCAACACCGCGGCGAGAACCAACACCAGCGCCAGAGCAGCGGCCAAACCCAGCAAAATCTTCAAAATACCTTTCATAAACAGCGCTTCTCCTGAATCAACCGGCCCTGACAGGTCCACCCGCGAAGTCAATCTGCCGCCCGTTGGCCGATCTCGTGCGTCAGCTTCTGCAACAGGGCAAGATGGGCGCCAATGCGTGTTTGCAGGCTGACTTTGTCCGCCGGGGTCTCGAATACCAGCACGGTAGGCGCTCCCGGGCCCGCTTGCAGCCGGCCATCGACCATGATCGATGCGGCGCTCATCAACTCATCGATGGAGCTGTCGACCACCGGGCCAATGATGCCGCCGCTGATCGGCTCCCCGAACCTCGTCTGACCGCTAATCTTCAGCGGGATTCCGTTGTCCTGCAATACCTGCACCGCCGCGATTGCCAGCGGATCGCCGGCGCCCAGACGCCCTTGCGAGTATACGTATCCTTCGCTGATCAGGTTGTCTTCGTGCAAATCGATGCTGTAGGCCGGCGGGTAGGTGGCGGCAAGGTTCAGCAGGTATGCGGTGATGGCGCCGGCTTCGGGACTGGAAGCCGCTTTCGCCCGCGCATGCTCCGGGTTCTCCACGTCGATGAGCAGGTGCGAAGAATCTCCCACGCTTTGCCCGTCGACGTCGGCAGAGTACTGCGGCATATTCAGATAGCGCCAGTTATGGGCGTAGCCCTGCGGATTATTCAATGGCATGAGCACCACCGCTTGCCGTTCCCCCAAAGCCGCAATGTCATCGATTGCCGCGGCAATGGCATTCGGGCCAGCCGGTTCCTCACCATGAATCCCGGCAAGGATCCACACCGCCTGGCCGGCTCTTGGCGTGCGCAATGCAATGACCGGCAAGGCGTATTCCCTGCCCGGCGGCTGCGAGCGCGTGACCACATCGAGCTGCCAGCCTTTGGCCAGCAGTGAGGTGTAAGACCGGTAAAGTGCCTCGATGGGCAATCTTCCGTCAGCGTAAGTCTGGATATTGGCCGGTAATTCCGGATCAGCGGCCATGACCGGGCCCGTAATCCAGGCGCAAAGGCAGAATACGGCCAGCCATGACGCTAACCATTCAGCACGGGGTTTGCTTAATCTCTGCTCGATGAACATGCATAATCATCCTCTGGGAGCGCATACCGGTTACATCGTTTTGCTCGGGGCATTATACTCACGTCACTTTGAATTCCAGTCCACTGTGCTGTGCAAACCAGCAATCGAATGCCGCCATTTGAAGGAATGAAAATGGATTCCTGCAATTCCAATGTAGCTGAGGGTTTACACTCAGTGGTGAACAGGGCCCGATAGAACGCCCTATGGCTGAGCTCGAGCCCGCAACCCATCTCGATGACTACACCCTGGATGACCGCTATGGCCGCGACCGCGGCAGGGTGTTGTTGACCGGCACTCAAGCCCTGGTGCGCGTGGCGCTAATGCAGGCTGCGATGGACCGCAGGGACGGGCGTCATACCGCCGGATTCGTCACCGGTTATCGCGGCTCGCCGCTGGGTTCGGTTGACATCGAGTTGTGGCGCGCCAAGCGCTTCCTCGAGGAACATCGCATCGACTTCCTGCCGGCGATCAATGAAGACCTCGCGGCCACGGCGGTAATCGGAACGCAGCAGGTGGAGGGCGATCCCAACAAGACCGTCGATGGTGTGTTCAGCATCTGGTACGGCAAGGGCCCCGGGGTGGACCGCGCAGGCGACGCGATGAAGCACGGCAATGCCTATGGCAGCTCGCCCAACGGCGGCGTGCTGGTCGTTGCCGGTGACGATCACGGCTGCGTTTCCTCCAGCATGTCGCACCAATCCGACGTTGCGTTCATGGCCTGGTTCATGCCGACTTTGAATCCGGCCAGTGTCGCGGAGTACCTCGAGTTCGGCCTGTACGGATTCGCCCTGTCACGCTTCTCCGGCACCTGGGTCGGCTTCAAGGCGATCTCGGAAACGGTTGAAAGCGCAGCTTCGGTCGAACTGCCCGAACTGCCGCACTACGCGCTGCCGGCAGACTTTCAGGCGCCTGCGAGCGGCCTGCACTACCGCTGGCCGGATTTCCCCGGGCCCCAGGTCGAAGCCCGCATGGTCAGCAAGGTCGATGCCATCCGCGCCTTCGCCCGCACCAATCCGATCGACCGCTGCATTTACAACATTCCCGCTGCCCGCTTTGGCATCGTCACCACCGGCAAGGGCCATCTCGACCTGATGGAGGCTTTGCACCTGCTCGGCATCGATGAAACCCGGGCGCGGGAAATCGGCATCGACATCTACAAGGTCGGCATGGTCTGGCCGCTGGAAACCGAGGGCGCGCGGAAGTTTCTTCGCGGCAAGGAAGAAGCGATGGTGGTCGAGGAAAAGCGCGGCATCATCGAGAGCCAGCTCAAAGAGTTTTTGTACGATTTTCCCGGCGACAAACCGAACCGCATGGTGGGCAAGTATGACGAGGCCGGCCAGCCGCTGGTGCCCTGGGTCGGCGAGTTGAGCCCGACACTGCTGGCGCCCCTGGTCGCCAAACGCCTGATCCACGAATTTCCGGAGCTCAATTTCGATGCCGAGCTGGCTGCGATCGAAACCAGCAAGGTGAACGTTGCTGCATTCGACGGCGTCAAGCGGCTGCCGTTCTTCTGTTCCGGCTGCCCGCACAATACCTCGACCCGGGTGCCGCAAGGCAGCCAGGCGCTGGCCGGTATCGGCTGCCATTTCATGGCCTCGTGGATGGACCGCGAAACCGAGTCTCTGATTCAAATGGGCGGCGAAGGTGTCAACTGGGTGGGTAAGTCCCGCTTTACCGGCAACCAACACATTTTCCAGAACCTGGGCGAGGGCACCTACTTCCACTCAGGCTATATGGCCATTCGCCAGGCCATTGCCGCCGGCGCCAATATCACCTACAAGATCCTGTTCAATGACGCGGTGGCCATGACCGGGGGCCAGCCCGTCGACGGCAAAATCAGCGTAGCGGCCATCGCCCAGCAGGTTCGCGCGGAGGGCGTAAGCAGAATCGCCGTGATGAGCGACGAGCCGGAAAAGTTCGATTCATCTCTGTTCCCTGCGGATGTGAGCTTTCACGACCGCGACGGGCTCGATGCGGTGCAGCGGGAACTGCGCGAAATTCCGGGCGTCACCGTGCTGATTTACGACCAGGCCTGCGCCGCTGAAAAACGCCGCAAGCGCAAACGCGGCACCTACCCGGACCCTGCCAGGCGCCTGTTCATCAACGAACTGGTCTGCGAGGGCTGTGGTGACTGCTCGGTGCAGTCCAACTGCCTTTCGATCGTGCCGGTCGAAACCGAACTCGGCCGCAAGCGGCGCATCGATCAAAGTTCCTGCAACAAGGACTATTCCTGCGTCAAGGGCTTTTGTCCCAGCTTCGTTACCGTCGAAGGCGGGCAGTTGCGCCAACCCGCGGTGCGGGAACTCGGCCACGAACTGGCGGCGCACATGGCGGTATTGCCCACACCGGCCTTACCGCATCCCAGCCAGGTGTACGACCTTCTGGTTGGCGGTGTCGGTGGCACCGGCGTGATCACCGTCGGCGCACTGATCGTGATGGCGGCACACCTGGAAGGTAAAGGCGCCTCCGGACTGGATTTCACGGGCTTCGCTCAGAAAGGCGGCACGGTGCTGAGCTATATACGCATCGGCCCGTCTCCACAAGCCTTGCAACAGGTGCGCATAGACAGCGGCCGGGCGGACACCCTGATTGCCTGTGACCTGGTGGTGGGTACGGACCCGCGCGCGCTGGAAGTGTTGAGCCGCAATTGGACTCAGGCATTGGTCAACACCTTCGAGACGCCCACCGGGGATTTCATGCGCAACCGCGATCTGCAGATGCAAACCCAACAGCGCCTGGACTTCTTGCGTGGGCTGCTGGGGGCTGAGCGGGTATCCGTTTTTGACGCCAATACGCTGGCCGAGGCGTTGTTGGGCCACGCGATTTTTTCCAACGTGATGATGCTGGGTTTCGCCTGGCAGCGCGGCCTGGTGCCGGTGTCGCTACAGGCACTGCGACGTGCGATCGAACTCAACGGCGTTGCGGTCAGGGAAAACCAGAACGCGTTCGACTGGGGGCGGCTGGCGGCGAACGACCTGCACGCGGTGCTGCAACTCGCGCATATGCCGGCAGAACCATCCGCACCCCGCTCGCTGGATGAAATGATTGACACCCGGGCGGCATTTCTGACCGATTATCAGAATGCCGCCTGGGCGCGCCGCTACCGGGACACCGTGGAGCGGGTGCGCCAGGCGGAATCGGCCCTGGGATGCCGCCAGCAGGTACTCACCGAAACCGTTGCCAGGTACCTGTTCAAGTTGATGGCCTACAAGGACGAGTACGAGGTGGCACGGCTGTATACCCAAAGTGACTTCCTGGACAAGGTCAATGAGGCCTTCGAAGGCGACTACCGGCTAAAGCTGAATCTGGCACCGCCGATCCTGAATGGCAAACGCGATTGGCAGGGCCGGCCCGTCAAACGCCAGTTCGGTCCGTGGATGCTGGGCGTGATGCGTTGGCTGGCCCATGGCAAGATCCTGCGGGGCACGCCGCTGGATCCTTTTGGCTATACCGGGGAGCGGCGCGATGAGCGGCGCCTGATCGCCGAATATCGATCAATGCTGGACGCGGTTCTCGACGCACTGACCGGGGAAAACCTGGAATCCGCCGTGACGCTGGCCTCACTACCAGACCAGGTACGCGGTTTCGGGCCGGTCAAAGCCGAGGCAATTGCCGAGATGCGTGCCGAGAGAACGCGGCTGATGCAGCAGATGGGGTCAGAGCAGCATGGGGTCAGAGTAAAGTGCCAGAGTAGCGTTTCGGCTACTCTGGCACTTTACTCTGACCCCATTCCTCCCTGACCCCATTCCTCCTCGCAAAGCGCCGGCTTTACGGCTTCGCCTGTTGAATCATCGGTCGGGCCGGTCGTGACAATCACCCTGTTGACCTCGCCGGCAAAGCGCACCCGCCGTTCCATTTCCGGGGTAAGGTAAACCGTTCCGGCTTCATCGACGACCAGCACCTGGGTCAAACCGAGCGCCCGGGCCACCGCCGGCCAGTCGCTCAGGCCCGCAACCACCAGCGCGGTCGCGGCCGCATCTGCCACCATACCCACATCGGTGATTACCGTGACCGATGCGACACCCTGTACCGGCCAGCCGGTATGCGGGTCGAGAATATGCGGGTAACGCTTTTGCTCATCCTGGCGAAAACGTTCGTAGTTGCCCGAAGTGAACAGCGATTCATCACCATGGACCTCAACCGCTCCGATGACGCCGCCGCCAGGTTTCCTGATCGCCACTCGCCATGGCCGGTCCCCATGCAGTCCCATCGCGCGCAGATCGCCCCCCGCGTTGACAATGGCGCTGGTGATTCCGAGTTCCCGCAGATGCCTGATGGCCAAATCCGCAGCATAACCTTTGGCAATGCCGCCGAAGTCCAGTTGCACATAGGGGTTGTCGGAACCCACTTGCAGGCCGTCGATGTGAATGTCCAGGCTTGAAGGTTTGTGGTCCATGATCTGATCGATCTGTTCCTGGCTCGGAGGCGGGCCAATGACCGGAAAGTCGGAGGTGTGGAATCCCCACAGCCCGATCAGCCCACCGATAGCCGGGTTGAAGCGGCCCTGGCTACGCTCTTCGATCAACTGCGAGCAGCGGATCATTTCAACGATGCCGGCGTCGGCTTCTGCTGTCTGCCCGCGGGCAAAAGCGCGGTTGATATCGGTCAGGCGCCCCGGCTCCCAGGCATGCCAATCCTTTTGCATGCCCTGGAACATCTGCTGCAAATCCGCCATCGCGCGGCTGGCCTGCTCCTCACTCGCGCCCCAGAGTTTAATCTCGACGATGGTGCCGAATACGAACAGTTCGGCGCTGCGCTCTTCGTCACGATGGCACGCCGTCACACCGAGCGAAAAAGCGATTACGGCAATCGAAAACCCGGCCCTCAAGGACCTGGTTGGGAAATGGATTTTCATGGGTTCGTAACCGCCCTGATAATGAACTCCAGCCAGCTAAATTGATTTAGGACAGGTTTAGGCATCAATTACCGTGGACTGCAGCAAAAAGGGCCACTATTCTAACTAACACTTGCTGCGCCTGCTGTCGAGTCGTTCAGGAAGGGCAGGCGCGGTCCATAGCATTAAGATCCCATAGAGAAACGCATCGTTATGGGGAACAATGTCCCTCAGGGGTAAAAATTGCAGAGATCACGGAAATCAGTTGAACACAACAGACAAAAAAATTGAGCGGCAACCGATGAACCAGCACCTGGCCCAGGTGCCGGAGGGTCGTGTTCACGTCATTGTCGAGCGCTGCAAGGAGTGCAACTTTTGTATCACCTATTGTCCGACCAAGGTTCTGGCCTATTCAGAAGACACCAATGCCAGGGGTTACCGCTTCCCGATGGTAGCAGCGGGCAAGGAGTCCGCCTGCATACTCTGCCGCTTCTGCGACATGATCTGCCCGGAGTTGGCAATATTCACCACGGATGTAAACGATGAACACAAGCAGGGCGAATCCAGTGCCGGATAGCGCAGCCGTAACACCACTGCACGCGGAACGCGAAGCACGGGTGCTGACCGGCTCGCACTTCATGACGGGTGATGATGCCTGTGCCGAGGGCGCACTGGCAGGGGGTTGCGATTTCTTTGCCGGGTACCCGATCACACCGTCGACGGAAATCGCGGAACACCTGGTATCGCGGTTGCCTGCGGTGGGCGGAAAATTCGTGCAGATGGAGGATGAACTCGCCAGCATGGCTGCCATTATCGGTGCGTCCGCTGCGGGCGCGCGCAGCTTTACCGCGACCTCGGGCCCGGGATTCAGCCTGATGATGGAGAACATCGGTCTTGCCGCGATGATGGAACTGCCCTGCGTGGTGGCCAATGTCCAACGCGCCTCCCCCTCGACCGGATTGCCGACCATGGTCGGACAGTCCGACATCCTCCAGGCCAGGTGGGGTTCACACGGTGATATTGGCATCATCGCCTACTGCCCGGAATCGCCACAGGAGTGTTTCGACCTGACCGTCGAGGCATTCAGGGCGGCCGATCGCTACCGCGTGCCGGTCTTCGTACTGATGGACGAGATTATCGGCCATATGAGCGAACGCGTGGTCATTCCGGCGGCCGCAGATCTGCCCACGCCAGCGCGCAAGGGGCCGCGACATCCGCCCGGCGAGAAGCCGTTTCTGAGCTATGTGCCCGACGAGGACGATCTGGTGCCACCGATTGCGCATGCCGGTGAAGGTTACAAGGTGCATATGACCGGACTGACGCACGATGAACGCGGCTATCCTGCCATGAATGCCGAGACCCACGACCAACTCGTCAACCGGCTGGTCGACAAGGTGCGTCTCAACGCCTCGAAAATAGAAATGTACGAAGAACTGCAAGTAGACGATGCCGATACGGTCGTGATCGCCTTTGGCTGCACGGCGCGTTCGGCGCGGCGGGCGGTCAAGCAGGCGCGGAGTGAAGGGCTGAAGTGTGGCCTGCTCCGGCTTTTGACGATCTGGCCCTTCCCGGAAGGGCGCATCCGCAGACTCATCGAAGCCGGCACGGTCAAACGTTTTATCGTGCCCGAAATAAACCTCGGCCAGCTGCGGCGTGAAGTCGAGCGCCTGACCAGTCTGCCGGTCATGCGCCTGAACCATGCCGGCGGCGCGATGCCGAAACCGGATGCAATCCTGGAGTTGATCAGAGCATGAGCGCCATCGAAATCAGCGTTAAAAACACCATTGACAGCCATCCCGCGGACCATTTGCTGCGAGCGGACCGTTTCCCCCACATCCTGTGCCCGGGTTGCGGCATCGGAACGGTCATTCACGGCTACGCCCACGCCATCGCGGCATCCGGCATTCCGGAAGACCAACACGTGTGCGTGTCCGGCATCGGCTGCAGCGGCAGGGCAGCGGGTTATGTGAATGTCGACTCTTACCATTCGACCCACGGCCGGGCGCTGCCGTTCGCGCTGGGCATCGCCGTGCACAAACCGGAATTGCGGGTAACGGTCATCAGCGGTGACGGCGACCTCTCCTCCATCGGCGGCAATCACCTGATCCATGCCGCCCGCCGTAACGTCAATCTGACCGTGATCTGCATCAATAACTTTACCTATGGCATGACCGGCGGCCAGGCCGGCCCGACAACACCGATCGGCGCCAGAGGAACCACCGCACCCAAGGGGGTCGTGGACATGCCATTCAATCTTCCCTACCTCACCAAAGCGACCGGCGCCTCGTTCGTGGCGCGCTGGACCATCATCCACGTGCGTGAGTTCCAGGCCGCGGTGCTGCGGGCGATGCAAAAGAACGGTTTCTCCTTCATCGAAGTACTGGCGCCGTGCCCGACCAGTTTTGGCAAATCCAACAACATCGGCGACGGCTTGCACGAGGTCGAGATTTACCGCGAGCGCTGCCGCGTCGAGAACGGCGCGACGAATCTGGAAGATTTCGACATCGACCTGCTCGACCCCAACAAGCCGATCACCGTCGGCAATTTCGTCGACATCGAACGCAAGCCCTTTATGCCTTAGGTCCTGGATCATGTCTCAGACAGAAAATAGCCCTAAAGATTCGACCTGGCAGATCCGCTTCGGCGGTGTCGGCGGCCAGGGTATTGTGCTGTCCAGCAAGCTGCTGGGTGTGGCCGCCTCGCTGTTCGACGGCAAGGAAGCGGTTTGCACCCAGGCCTATGGGCCTGAAGCGCGTGGTGGTGCGGCGCGGTCCGACGTGGTGATCTCGGACGAGCCGGTGGACTATCCGTTCGTCACCGAGGCTGACGTGTTGGTTGCGCTGTTTCCGGAGGCCTACAAAAAGTTTCGCCCGATGCTCAGGCCGGGCGGCATTCTGATCACCGACAGCGGCCTGGTTCAGGCATCCAGTGACGAAGAGAACGTCTGTGAGATTCCCGCCACGCAAATCGCGCAGGAACTGGGCAACCGCCTCGCCAGCAACGTCGTGATTCTGGGCTGCCTGATCGGCAAGACCGGGGTGGTCAGCCGCGAGTCGATGGAGCAGGCCATTCGCAAATCCATGAAGGCTAAAATCGTCGACTTGAACATCAAGGCCCTCGATGCCGGCATCAGCTTCGCGGCCAATGGCGGTGCAACATGACGGATTCCATTCTCGTTGTTGGCGGCGGCCCTGCCGGTTTGCACGCCGCGTTGCAGTGTGCCAATGCCGGGGCCAATGCGATCGTCGTTGAACGCGGCCCTGTAGTGGGGGGAAGACTGGCAGCGACCATGCTCAAGCCGTCGGCCATCGGTGACCGTTCCGAGGGTGTCCGCACACCGCTGTTCGAGGCGCTTATTGACAACAAGAAGATCGAGATCATCACCCAGGCAAGCCTCGAAGGCATCACCGGCCGGCCGGGCAATTTCACCGTATCCATTCGCGAACGCGCCCGTTTTGTCACCGATGCCTGCACCCGTTGCAAGAACTGCAATACCGTATGCCCGGTAGTGAAGCCGAACGAATTCGATGCCGGCCTGACTTACCGCAAGGCGATCTATACGCCGCTGTCCGATACGCTGCCCAGCCCCTATGTGATCGACGTGAACAGTTGTCTCAACACGCCGCCCAACTACCTGCCGTGCCAGCGCTGCGTGGATGTCTGTGACGACAACGCCATTTTCTTCAATCTGGCTTTGAATACCGATCACGAACGCCAGGTTGGCGCAGTCATCCTGGCGCCCGGTTTCCGTGTCGAAGAGCCCGCGCGTTTTGCCGAGTTCGGTTACGGCGCGCACCCGGATGTCGTTACCTCCGCCGAGCTGCAACGGCTGCTGGAATCCCCCGGCCCGACGGGCGGCTATGCCTCCAAGCCATCCAATGAGGAATACCCGGCACGCGTCTTGCTGGTGTTGGAAAACCCTTCGCCTTTCGCGCTTTACATCACCGCCAGCCAGGTCCAACAATTGCTGGCGCAGGACATCGAGACCGTCGCGGTCCTGATCCTGGCCCAGCCTACGGCAGAAAGCCTGGAGGCGGCGGGGGCGCTATTCAATGAAGCCGGAATCGAGGTGTACTGGGGAGCGGGTTTCAAGGCCGGCCCGGCGGAAGAGAATGCGCTCGAGGTTTCTTACGAAGATCTCTCGATAAACCACTTCGTGCGCCGCACCTACGACCTGGTGGTCCTGTGCAGTGACGTCGAGCCGCCCGATGGCCTGGCTGAGCTGGCAACCGCAGCCGGAGTCGACCTTGCCGAAGACGGCTATATCAAGGTCAGCGGTGGCAATGGCAGCGGTAGCGTTATCGATACCTCACGTCCGGGAGTCTTCGTAGCCGGCTGTGCCAGCGGGCCGAAGAACATCAAGGAGAGTCTGACAGAGGCCCAGGCTGCGGCGAGTTCGGCAGCGGCTCAACTGGATCCCAGGTTGCTGGAACCGGACGGCGCGACGGAGCCGAAAGCCGCGGGACCAGAGCGGTCTGCACAGACGCCACCGGATGACCTGCGCCGGCAATTGGAGCAACTGCTCAACGCACTGGTCAACCGGTAAGCCCATGTCGATAGCCATCCTGACCCTGGCCACGTTGTGTTTCCTGTTTGCCACGCTGCTGGTGCTGGCGCACAGGATTCTGCATGTGGACGAGGATCCGCGCATCGACACCGTGCAACAGATGCTGCCGGGAACCAACTGTGGCGCCTGCGGCTATCCGGGCTGCCTGGGCCTGGCTCAATCCATTGTCGAAGGCAAGGCGCTGCCCGGTAAATGCACGGTCATGAATGAAGATGAGCGGGAGATGGTCGCCGCGTTCATGGGCGTGGAAGTGGGGGCTGAGGAAAAGGTGGTCGCCCGGCTGGCCTGCGCCGGCGGCACCAATACCGCCCGCAATCGCGCACATTACGAAGGTTTGCACTCCTGCCGCGCCGCGACCCTGGTTGCTGGCGGTGGCAAAGCCTGTTTTTGGGGCTGCCTGGGCCTGGGTGATTGCGAGGTTGTCTGTGACTTTGACGCGATCGTCATGAACGAACACGGCCTGCCGGTGGTGATCGACGACTTGTGCACTGCCTGCGGCGACTGCGTCGATGCCTGCCCCAAGGATCTGTTTTCCCTGCACCCGGTCAGCCACCGGCTGTGGGTGGCGTGCAAGAACCTGGAGAAAGGGGAAGCCGTACTGGCGGACTGCGATGTCGGTTGCGACGCCTGCGGTCGTTGCGCCGCCGACGCACCGGATGTAATTACGATGATCGACAACCTTCCGGTGGTGAATTACGAGCGCAATCACGATGTCAAGAAAGCCATCGATCGCTGTCCGACCGGCGCCATCGTGTGGTTCGAAGACGAAACAGGCCCAGTCACCGGCCGTGCAGCACGCAGAGTCATTCGCCAGAGTGCACGGCAAGCCATCAATACTTAATCAGATTAGTGCAATGAAAAAACATATTGAAACGTTTAAATACCCGGGTGTCCGCTCTGCGATGGACGGCAATACCGCCGCCATCATGTGCGAACGCGAGTCCAGCGACGGTGCCGGCGCCTATCCGATCACGCCCTCGACGCAGATGGGTGAATACTGGGCCGAAGCGGCCGCGGCTGGACATATCAATATTTCCGGGCGGCCTTTGATTTTCATCGAGCCCGAAGGCGAACACGCCGCCGCGGCAGTGACGGCGGGGCTGTCCATGACCGGGCTGCGCGCGACCAATTTCTCTTCCGGCCAGGGTATCGCCTATATGCACGAGTCGCTCTACGCGGCTGTCGGCAAGCGCCTGACCTACGTGCTGAACATGGGCTGCCGCGCGATGACCAAAGCGTCCCTGAACGTGCATGCCGGCCATGACGACTACCACTGCGTGGACGACACCGGTTTCTTCCAGGTCATGGCCAAGGACGCGCAACATGTGGCTGACCTGAATATCATTGCGCACCGTATCGCCGAGCTGGCGCTGACACCGGGCATCGTCGGTCAGGATGGGTTCCTGACCACACACCTGATCGAATCGCTGCTGTTGCCCGAGCGTGACTTGATCGCCGAGTATCTCGGCCGGCCAGACGATATCATCGACACACCGACGCCGGCGCAGCGAATCATCTACGGCGACCGGCGCCGGCGTATCCCGGAACTGTGGACGGTGGATGACCCGGTGCTGGCCGGTCCGGTGCAAAACCAGGATTCCTACATGCAAAGCGTCGCTGCGCAGCGGCCCTACTTTTTCGATCACATCCAGGCGCTCACCGACCAGGCATTCGATGAGTTTCAAAAGCTGACCGGCCGCCACTACCAGCGCGTGATGACCTACCGCGCAGAGGATGCCGACTACCTGATCGTCGGCCAGGGCAGCATCATCCCGACCGCCGAGGCGGTTGCCGACTGGATGCGCGCGAAGCGCCGCATCAAGGTCGGTGTGGTCAACGTGGTGATGTTCCGCCCATTTCCCGGCGATTTGTTGAGCCAGGTACTGAAAGGCAAAAAAGGCGTGGCCGTACTGGAACGCACCGACCAGCCCCTGGCTTCCGACTTGCCGGTGATGCGCGAGATCCGCGCCACCTTGAGCAAGTGCCTGGAAAACGGGCGCAGCAAGAATGCATCGGTCCATACCGGCCTGGCCAGTTACACCTCACTCAAAGACTTGCCGGAATTGTATTCCGGCTCCTTCGGTCTCGGCAGCCGCGATCTGCAACCGGAAGGACTTATTGCCGCGATCGAAAACATGTTGCCTGAGGGCAAACACAAGCGGATGTTCTACCTGTCCATCGATTTCGTGCGCAAATCGATGATGACGCCAAAGCAGGAAATCTACCAACAATCGGTGCTGGATGCCTATCCTGAAGTTGCGGACCTGGCCCTGCGCGGCAGCGAAAATCCAAACCTGATGCCCAAAGACAGCATCACGGTGCGCCTGCACTCGGTCGGCGGTTGGGGCGCCATCACCACCGGCAAGAATCTGGCGATGACCCTGTACGATCTGCTCGGCTATCACGTCAAGGCCAACCCCAAGTATGGTTCGGAAAAGAAGGGGCAGCCCACCAGTTACTACCTGTCGGCGGCGCCCGAGCCGATCCGCATCAACTGCGAGTATTACTATGTCGACGTGGTGTTGTCGCCCGACCCCAACGTGTTCAGCCACACCAACGCGCTTGCCGGGCTGGACAAGGGCGGCGTGCTGGTGATGCAAAGTGATGCAGCCTCACCGGCCGAATTCTGGGAAGCGATCCCGCTGCGTTATCGCAAAATGGCCGTTGAGAACGATATCCGCGTCTTCTACCTCGACGGGTTCCGCATTGCGCGTGACGAGGCGACCGACCCGGAACTGCAGCTTCGCATGCAGGGCATTGCATTCCAGGGCGCCTTCTTCGCCACTTCCCCGTTGCTCGAAAAGCACGGCCTGAGCGAGACCAAGCTGCTGGATGCGATCAGGGATCAGCTACAGCACAAGTTTGGCTCCAAGGGCGCGCGTGTGGTCGAAGACAACATGCGCGTCGTGCGCCGCGGCTTCGAAGAAATCGTGGAGGTCACCGACAAGCACCTGGATGAAGCCAAAGACAAGGTCAGCGGGCATCTGCCGATCCCCATCATGGTGAAGCGCGAGCCGGAGTCGTCCTCGGCTTCATCGAACATTCACCGTTTCTGGGCGCAAACCGGAAGCATGTACGCGACCGGCCAGGGCGATTCGGTCCCGGCGGACCCGTTCATGAGCATGAGCCTGATGCCGGCGGTATCCTCGCATTTCCGCGACATGACTTCGATCCGTTTCGAGCACCCGGAGTTCATCCCGGAGAATTGCACCGGCTGCGGCGATTGCTACACGGTCTGTCCGGACACCGCGATCCCGGGCCTGGTGAACGAAGTCGGGCAGGTACTCGATACCGTCGTCAAGCGTTTGAAGAAGCGCGGCCGGCCGGCAGAGCATCTGCCGCGCGCGACGCGCCAGATGGAAGGCAAGTTGCGCAAATTGCTCGTCGCTGCGGATGAAAAGGATTCCGTGCGGGCCTTGCTCGAACAGGCCATCGAAGCCACCATCGAAGGCTACGACCAGGGCGAAGAGGAAAAACAGCAACTGGCCGACGAGTTCAAGGATTTCCGCGAGGAGATTGGCGATTTCCAACTCGCAATGTGCCGCCCGTATTTCACCAACCCGGAGAAAAAGCAGGCCGGCGGTGGTGGTTTGCTGAGCATCACGGTTGATCCCTATACCTGCAAAGGCTGCATGGAATGCGTCGAAGTCTGCAACGACGATGCATTGCGGCCCATGACGCAGACCAAGGAATCGATCGCCTCGCTGCGCAAGAACTGGGACTTCTGGCTCGATTTGCCCAACACGCCAGAAAAATACATCCGCGTCGACAACCTGGAAGAGGGCGTCGGCGCACTGGAGACGATACTCCTCAACAAGAATGCCTACCTGCCCTTCGCCAGCGGCGACGGCGCCTGCCTCGGTTGCTCCGAGAAAACCGTAATCCATTTGTTTATCGCCACCGTCGAATCGTTGATGCAACCGCGGGTAGCAAAGCAGGTCGTGCTGATCGAAGACCTGATCACCCGGCTGAAGAAACATGTGCAGATGAAGCTGGTCGGCGAAATCGATATCGAAGACGCCAAAGAGATGCAGGCGGTGCTGAGCGATGACGGTGGCGGCGACCTGACCCTGGCGAAGATCGCCGACCGCCTGGAACAGACCCATGAAACCCAACCGATCGACCGTGAATGGCTGAAATACGTCAGCGACGTGGTGGCCCGGCTGAGCGATCTGCGCTGGCGCTATCAGAAGGGCACCAGCGGCAAGGGCCGTTCCAGCATGGGTATGATCAACGCCACCGGATGCACCTCGGTCTGGGGCAGCACCTACCCGTTCAATCCGTATCCATTCCCCTGGGCCAATCATTTGTTCCAGGACTCGACTTCAATGGCCATGGGCATTTTCGAAGGACACATGGCGAAGATGGCGGAAGGGTTCAAGACCATTCGTATCGCCCAAGCCCTGCTCAAGGACCAGTTCGATCCCGCAGGCCAGGCAGAGCAGTATCGTTACTTCAACTGGGAAGATTTCAGCGACGAGGAATACCACCTCTGCCCGCCGGTCGTCGCGGTCGGCGGCGATGGCGCAATGTACGACATCGGTTTTCAGAATCTGTCGCGCGCGATGATGTCCGGCAAGCCGATCAAGGTGCTGGTCGTCGACACCCAGGTCTACTCCAACACCGGTGGCCAGGCCTGCACTTCCGGATTCTTCGGCCAGGTCTCCGACATGGCCCAATTCGGCAAGGCCATCCAGGGCAAAGAGGAAGTACGCAAGGAAATCGGGCTGATTGCGATGGCGCATCGCACGACCTATTTCGTGCAGTCGACCATGGCCTATGCCAATCACATGATCGAAGGATTCGTCAAAGGCCTGATGTCGCGGCGTCCCGCGCTGTTCAATCTCTACAGTTCCTGCCAGCCGGAACACGGCATCGGCGACGATATGTCGCACGCCCAGGCTCGGCTCGCGGTCGAATCACGCGCCTATCCGCTCTACCGTTACGATCCGGACGCCGGCGCCACCATGGCGGAGTGCCTCAATCTGGACGGCAACCCGGCGGTCGATCTTGACTGGCCGGTAACCAAGATCCAGTACATGGAGCAGGGCCGTGAGAAGGAAATGGAGTTACCCACCACCTTCGTCGATTTTGCCGTGACGGAAACGCGCTTCAGGAAGCATTTCAGAAAAATTCCGCGCGACGCCTGGCACGAGGACATGATCCAGGTCAGTGATTTCCTCGAACTCGATGCCGATGACCGGGAAGGTAAAGTGCCCTATGTCTGGGCACTGGATGCCAAACGGCAATTGAGCCGCTTGCTGGTTGCGGAACCCATGATCAAGTCCGCCGAAGACCGGCGTGCATTCTGGATCATGCTGCGGGATCTGGCGGCGCTGGAAGAAGCGCCGGTCATAGACGAGAGCCAAATCGAATCCCGCATTCGCCAGGAAGTGGTACAGAAAATCACTTCAGGTCTTATCGGACTGGTCAGCGGCACCCAGGCGCTGGACATGGGCGCAATGCTCGAGCAGGCGCCCGCTCCGGCGGCGGCCAATCAGCCACCGCAACTGGAAGCCGTGCCCTCGGCAAAGCCGGCCGGCGCGGCCGCACCCGAAGCGGTATCAGCCGAATACATGGCGCCGTGGATCGATACCGAGGATTGCACCGAATGCGATGAGTGCATCATGATCAATTCGCAAATCTTCGAGTACAACGCCGACAAGAAAGCGATCATCAAGAACCCCGACGGCGGCCCCTATCGCGATCTGGTCAAGGCCGCGGAGAAATGCACCGCCGAGATCATTCACCCTGGCTTGCCCCGCGATCGCAGCGATAAAGACATCGCCAAGTGGATAAAACGCGGACAGAAATACAACTGACCATTGGCCGAGCTGAACATGATCTTGCGCAAACAATCAGACAGAGCTTAAGGATGGCCCGCTGAAATGTTGGATATCGCACCCAAAGATTCCTTCAGAAATGGCGTGCATCCGCCCCAGCACAAGGATGAAACGGCCCACCTGGCGATCCGCCAGTTTCCGTTCGCGCCGTTATTGATCGTGCCGCTCAGCCAGCACCTGGGAAAGCCGGCCAAAGCGGTCGTGCGGGAGGGCCAGGAAGTCATTCGCGGGCAAACGATTGCGCAGCCGGACGGGTTCATGTCGGTGGCGATGCACTCGCCGGCGTCTGGCATTGTCAGGAAGATCGCGCTGGCGCCGAGCATTTCCGGCAACATGGTGGCGAGCGTCTATATCGAACCGTATCCGGCTTCGACGCAGGAAGTCAGCGACGGTGAACCCTGCGATGTCGAAACCGCCACCGCCGATGAGATCATCCTGGCCATCCAGCGCGCCGGCATCGTCGGTCTCGGCGGCGCCGCATTTCCGACCCACGTCAAGCTGAAGCCGCCGGAAGGCAAACATCTGCAGACCCTGTTCATCAATGGGGTCGAATGCGAGCCCTACCTGACCACGGACCACCGGGTCATGCTGGAGCAGACGGACGATATCTTCATGGGCATCCGCTACCTGTTGCGGGCCACCGGAACCTCGAGCGCCGTCATCGCCATCGAGGCGAACAAGCCCGATGCGGCGGAAAAGCTCAAGCAGTGCTGTCCGCAAGGACCTGCCGGTCAGTGTTCGAATGTCGCCGGTCAAATACCCCCAGGGTGCGGAAAAAATGGTCATCCGCGCATTGCTCGGCCGCGAGATTCCTTCCGGCGGCTTGCCGGCCGACGTCAACGCGGTGTGCTGCAACGTGGCAACCACCGCTGAAATCGGCCGTCTGCTGCCCAAGGGCCGCGGCATCCAGGAGCGCGTCATTACCATCTGCGGACCCGGCGTGGAAAAGAAGGGCAACTACCGTATTCCGATCGGCACGACGGTGCGCTTCGCGCTGGAGGAAACCGGCGCCGTGGAAAACATTTCGCGCGTTTTCATGGGTGGGCCGATGATGGGGCCCTCGGTCTCCAACCTCGACATTCCGATTACCAAGGGCACCTCGGGAATCACTGCGTTCACCACCGCAGAGACCGGTGGGTCCACCGGTCACAAAAAGATATACCCCTGCATTCACTGCGCTCGTTGCGTCGAGGCCTGCCCGCTGTTTTTGAACCCTTCGCAACTGGGTTTGCTGGCCAAGAACGAGGAATATGAGCAGATGGCGCAAGCCTATCACCTGATGGACTGCTTCGAATGCGGCGCCTGTTCCTATGTTTGCCCCTCACACATACCGCTGGTGCAATACTTCCGGCTGGCCAAGAAAATGGTGCGAAAGCTGGCCACGGCACCATGAGCAAGCTGAGGAAAAACCTCGAAATTGGCTCTTCGCCGCACATCACCGATGGCGCCAGCGTCGATGTGATCATGCGCAACGTGGTGCTTGCGCTCTTGCCCGTCACCGCCTTCGCCGTCTACGCCTTCGGTACGGGCGGCGCCCTGGTGCTGGCGGCAGCCGTGATCAGTTGCATGCTGACCGAACATCTCCTGTGCAAATTGGCGGCGCAGCCGAGCACGGTCAGCGACTGGTCGGTGGCCATCACCGGCCTGCTTTATGGTCTGACGCTGCCGCCGGACCTGCCGCTGTGGATGGTCGCCGTCGGTGGCATCTTTGCCGTTGCCGTGGGCAAGTTCCTGTTCGGCGGCCTGGGCAGCAACGCCTTCAATCCTGCCCTGGTCGGACGGGCCTTCCTGCAGGCCGCATTCCCGCAGGCCATGACCCACTGGTCCCTGCCGTTCGCGGCGGACCGGTTCGACGGTATTCCCTCGTCGATATTGGCGCTGCCGTTCGCCCAGCCCGCCTATGACGCCGCAACCTCGGCCACGCCGCTGGCGCGGATGAAATTCGAAAGCATTTTTGCGGCCGATTCCGACCTGATGTACGGCCTGACCACGGGCTCCGTAGGCGAGACCTGTGGTGTGCTGATTCTGCTCGGCGGGGCCTATCTCGTGTTGCGCCACATGATGAACTGGCGTATTCCGATCTCGATATTCCTGACGGTCGCACTCATTACCTGGGCCTTGAGGATGTACGACCCCGCAACCTATCCCGGGCCCCTGTTCATGCTGTTCTCCGGCGGCCTGATGCTGGGCGCCGTGTTCATGGCCACGGACATGGTCGCCTCGCCGATCACCAATGCCGGCTGCTGGCTGTATGGTCTCCTCATTGGCACGCTGGTGGTCGTCATTCGTTTCTGGGGCGGCATGCCTGAAGGCGTGATGTACGCCATCCTGCTGGCCAACGCAGTCTCACCGCATATCGACAGACTGATTCAACCCCGCGTGTTCGGCACCGGCAAGGGGGCGCCATGACTGCGCCGGCGCCACTGCAGCAAAAGACGACATCCGCCTGGGCGATGTACCGCGCAATTGTCGGTATTGGCGCATTCTGCGCGTTGCTGATCGTCACCGTGTACCAGGGGACCGCCACGCGCATCCGGGAAAACCAGGAGCGATTCCTCGCCGAGGCGGTCGCCCAGGTGCTGCCGGCAGCGCAATCCACGGTCGCGGTCACACTCGATGACACGGGTCATCTCGAAGCGGCAAGCGCAATGGAGAAGCTGCCGGTCTTCCTCGGTTATGGCGCAGACGGCAGCCTGGTGGGCGCCGTGGTTACCGCCGAGGGCATGGGTTACCAGGACAACATCCGCGTTATCTACGCCTACTCCTTCGAGCGCAGCGCCATCGTCGGCTTCAAGGTGCTGGAGAGCAAGGAAACGCCTGGCCTGGGCGACAGAGTCGATAAAGAACCCCATTTCATCGCCAATTTTGAAGCGCTGGATACCCGTCTTGCGGCAGACGGCATGTCATTGAAAAATCCCATCATGACGGTCAAACAGGGCGAGAAGACCGAGCCGTGGCAGATCGATGGCATCACCGGAGCGACGATTACCTCCAAGGCAATCGGCGCACTGCTGAACAACAGCGCGAACACCTGGGTACCCATTCTGGAGCGCGATGCCCGGACGTTTTCCGCAGATCACAGCGTGAAGGAGCCATAGAAGATGGCGCTCAAGCAAGTCAGCAGCACCGACGAATTCGTCAAAGGCCTGTGGCGGGAGAACCCCATATTCATGCAGGTGCTCGGTATGTGTCCCGCGCTGGCCGTGTCCAATTCGGCCATCAATGCTTTGACCATGGGCCTTGCCACTACGTTTGTTCTGCTCATGTCGGGGCTTTCGATTTCAGCGCTGCGCCATTTCATTCCGCGCGAGGCGCGAATCGTCAGCTTCATTTGCATCATCGCCTCGTTCGTAACCGCCGCTGACTATATGATCCAGGCTTTCAGTCTGGAACTTTCCCGCGCCCTGGGGGCATTCATTGCACTGATCGTGGTGAACTGCCTGATCCTCGGCCGGGCCGAAGCATTTGCTTCAAAAAATAATCTCGCCAGATCCTTGCTCGATGGTCTGGGCATGGGCTTTGGCTTTACCGTTGCGTTGCTGTCAATCGGCATCGTACGCGAGGTGCTCGGCAGCGGTTCGGTGTTTGGCGTCGTTCTTTTCCCGGATTCATTTCAGACCTGGACCATCATGGTCCTGCCCAGTGGCGGCTTCTTTGTGATGGCGGTGTTGCTGCTGCTGGTCAACCGGGTGAAACAGCGGCAAGCCGAAGCTGAAAAGCGCGCTCAGGAGGTGCAGCCATGAACGACGCATCCTACGGGTCCATCTTCCTGAATGCCGCGCTGGTGAATAATTTCGTGCTCGCGTATTTCCTCGGCCTGTGCCCATTCTTTGGCGTATCGTCCAAGCTGGAGACGGCGGTCCGCATGGGTGGCGCGGTGAGTTTCGTCATGCTGGTGGCCTCGGTTTGCGCGTTTTTGATGAACCTGTTGCTGGACGCGGTCAATGCCCCATACCTGAAGCTCATTTCCTATATCCTGGTGATATCTTCAACGGTTCAGCTGGTCGAAATGCTGATGCGCAAGCTCAGTCCGGCCACGTTCCGGGCGATGGGCATTTTTCTGCCGCTGATCACCACCAACTGCGCCATTCTCGGCCTGGCGCTATTCCAGACCAATCGCGCTTACAGCTTCACGCAAGCGGTGGTCTTTGCCCTTGGCGCCGGCGTCGGTTTTGCGCTGGCGCTGGTGCTGATGGCCGGAGTGCGCGAAAAGCTCAATCTCGGCAACGTGCCCGAATCTGGTCAAGGGCACCGCCGTGGCTTTGATCGTCGCCGGCATCCTGTCCATGGGCTTCATGGGTTTCGCGGGTTTGGGCCGATGAATCTCATTCTGCAGTTGCTCATCGCCACGGCGCTGCTGGCGTTAATGATGCTGTTGAGGATGTTCGCCAATCGCCGCGCCAATCAACAAAAGCTGAGTTGCGCTTCCGGCAGCCACCGATGCAGCGAAATCAAACGCGCCCACGGTTGCGGCGAGCACAACATCGAAGAGGAGTGAATGTCATGCGCCTTGAAGACTATCCGACAGAACCCAGTTTTACCGCCAAAATCCTGCGTAACGAGGCACTTACCGAAGATGGATCGGACGTCGAGGTGCGTGAACTGGTGATGGAGGTGGAAAAACACGAATTCAATTTCGAACCGGGGCAGAGCATCGGCGTGCTGGTAGAAGGCGCCAAAGAATTCGGCCGGCCGCTGCACCTGCGCCTCTACACCGTTGCCGACGTGGCGGATCTTCAGGCGCAGGCAAATCCCCAGGTCACGATCGCCGTGCGCCGCTGCAACTACATCGACGATTACAGCGGCGAGCAGTATATCGGTGTCAACTCGAATTATCTTTGCGACCGCAAACCGGGCGACAAAATCAGGATCACGGGGCCGTTCGGCATGCCCTTCAAGGTGCCCGAGGACAGACATGCCAACCTCTTGCTGATTGGCCTTGGCACCGGGATTGCGCCATTCCGGGCACTGATCAAGCATATCTACAAGAACGTCGGCGACTGGAAGGGCAAGGTCAGACTGCTTTACGGCGCCCATTCGGGCCTGGAACTGCTCTACATGAACAAGAAACGGGACGACTTCACCAATTACTACGACGAGGAAACCTTCGAGGCATTCAAGGCGCTGAGTCCGCGCCCCAACTGGGCCGACCCGATTGCCTGGGATTACGCGATCGAGGATCGCGCCGATGAAATTACCAACCTGCTGTCCGATGAGCGTACCTATATCTATATCGCCGGACAAATGCGCATTCGCGAAGCGCTGGACAAACTGTTCAGCAACATGTCCGGCTCGGAAACGGGCTGGATGAAGAAGAAAGCGGAGCTCATAGCCCAGGGCCGATGGGTCGAACTGCTGTATTGAAAACCGGACGCCCGGCTGATCAAGGGCGAATTGAGCGCCCTGATATCAAGCTTTTTCGACAGTGGATTTGTCCATGCGTCGAAGTCCGTTTACTTGCAATTTTCCAATGGTGTTTGATCCTGCATCAATGCACCAAATTTCCATACGTCACACTGTATAGCAAAAATGTACGGTTACGGAACCTGGGAAGTAACGAGGAGTTGGGAATGAACGCAAGAATCGACGAAATAACACGATCTTGTGGCAGCTATTAATCGGCGCTGGCACTCTTGATGAGTTCCAGTTCCGCATTGTTGGCCAAGTCCGCCACAACCGATGGCAACAACTATACCGCCGCGGACAAAGAGTATTACCTGACCGCCGATGAGATTTATTTCATCAGGCCGGGTCTTGAATATCGAAATCGTTAAGTGTTGCAGATTCCAAGCGACAGGCAGCCGGAGGTGACCTTTACGCGTCAAGGATCCGGGCGGATTGCCTCTGGACATCGACGGTGTTTACACGCCCGGCGCGATCGGACATGCGCTTTATCGCTGACCTATATCCCCCAGGGCGAGGAGCAGAAGGTCAGATCATGACCTCCGGCACCCGGGATGATTCAGGTGGCACTTTTACCGCGCTGGGCGACGGCAAGTATACCTATAAATTCGCAACGGTGCTGCCGGAGCATCTACGATCCCGACGCCACACACGTGCTCTGGGCATTGATGCCCGGCGCGACCTGTAGGAATACGATCTCGACCGCTACGTCGATAACGAACTGTATACAACTTCGTTCCGTCCGGCAGCCACGAACCCCAGCCCCGGGATGTCGTCACGACGGAAACCTGCAATGGCCGCTGCCACGATCCACTGGCCCTGCACGGCGGGCGCTACTACCGAAGTCGGCATGTGCACAGCAGTGCCATAATCCGACTCATCCGGATCCGGTCCGGAATCTATAGTTTCGACACCATGATTCACAAGATCCACGCCGGCTCAGAGCCTTCGACGGCCAGGACTTCATCGGATGATTACTCTACCCGGCCCCGTACTCAATGACTGCGAAACCTGCCATACCGGCGGCACCCCGACCAAGAACTTCCCGCTGGTCGCCAACCCCAATCCGGTGCCGGTGTGTGATTTCACCGGCCGCGGCATGACCACAGTGAGTTGGGGTGACGTCGGCGGAGCCGAAATCCACATGAAGTCCCCAACTGGACCGTTGATGGGCCAAGTCAACGGTGCGGGATCAAAAGAGACCGGTAAGTGGGTCAAGGATGGAACGGTGTTCTACCTGGTGGATAAGGCGACCGGCGATACCATTGAAAAACTGCCGGTTAATGCCACGGTACTGGGTTGTGTGGGCAATGCCCCCGGAACCTTCAGAGGCGTGGCCGGAGCCCAGCACAGCAAGTGGACTGACACAACCTTCCCGCCGGGTGCTTGCGGTTCCTGCCACGACTGATGTGAACTTCGAGACGGGCGAGAACCATCTGGGCGGCGCCTATGAGGACGACAGCGGTTTGCAATATTTGCCATGTGGCGGATTCAGGCAAGGAATTCGACCGCTCCATTCGCGGCGCGCATACACCGCTGTACAAATCAAAGCAGTTCCAGGGCGTTGCTGGTCAAGATTCTGGACGTCACCAACACCGATCCGGGTCAGAAACCGACGGTGAGATTCTCGCTGGGCAGCAAGAATGGCCCGCTCGATCCGGCCAGCCTGAATCGCCTGCTGTTCGCCATTACCGGGCCGAATGAGGATTACAGTTTCTACGTTCAGGAAACGGTGGGAAGCGAGGCAGTTCAACAGGTCAGATGAGCGACTGGACCTATACGTTCAAAACCGCCACTTCCGGCGGATGCAAAAGGCTCTTACAGCATCGGATTCGAGGGCCGTAAGACGATGTTCGGTCAACATGGGGACAGCCGGGTCATCCGACCAATCGACTTTGTGCGGGATTATACCTATGCCTTCAAGGTGGGCAGCGCCGGCTCATCTATCCAATCCGGCAAGAACAGCAATTCCACACTGGCGTTTCCAGTGGCCGGTAGTGGAGCCACCCCCGGCGCATGGTGGTCGATGACTTACAACTGTGAGAGCTGTCACGACAACCTGAGCCTGCATGGCGAGCAATCGCAATAACACGCAATATTGTGTCACCTGCCACCGGCCCAACGCTTCAGATGAAGCAAGTCAGAGACCGGCTGGCAATGGCGCGCCTGAATCCATCCACTTCAAGTACATGATCCACAAGATCCACCGTGGAGAGAGCACTGGAGAAGCGCTACTTCGTGTATGGCTACCGCAGCAGTGAGCATGAATATGGCGAGGTCGCATTCCCAGGCGATCTGCGTAATTGCGAAAAGTGTCATGTCAACAACTCTTACGAACTGCCACTGCCGGCAGGTGTAGAGGCAACGGAAACACCCCGGGAGTTGTTGACCCCAACGGAACCGATCGCAGCGGCTTGCCTGTCTTGCCATGACGACGACTCTACAGCCAATCATGCATACGCCAATACCACCTATTTTGGCGAGTCCTGCGTGACCTGCCATGGCGCCGGTGCATGGAGTTTGCGGTGGAGAAAGTTCACGCCAGGTAAGCGTTGAACTGAAACAGGCTTTCAAGCCAATAAGGGTGCAGGAGTGCATACCCTGCACCCTTTTTCTTGCTCTGACGTCGTCCTGCCTTCGAAGCAGTGTACATCCGGTGACTGAAAAGCCGTGCGAAGCAACCCCGAACTTGGCTGCCGGTGAGCGTTGTCATCCCTGTTTCGGCCTCCAAACATAGCCGACACGGTTTTGTGGCAGAAATACTGGAAGAAATGATGAAATTTAACTACTTGAATGCAAGTATTTGACCTGAATCAATGCATGAATTTACCAATGCGTCATGCTGCATAAGCGAAAAAACATTTAGCAATGTACGGGAACCTGGGAGTTACTGAGGAGTTCGGAATGAACGCAACAACGACGAAATACACGATCTTATGGCAGCTATTAATCGGCGTGGCACTCTTGATGAGTTCCAGTGCTGGATTGCTGGCTAAATCCGCCACAACCGATGGCAACAACTATACGGCTGCGGACAAGGAGTATTACCTGACTGCCGATGAGATTTATTTCATCCGGCCCGGGTTGGATATCGATGTCGTCAGTGTTGAAATTCCAAGCGATATGAGTCCCTTGGTTACTTTTTCGCTCAAAGATCCGGGCGGATTGCCGCTGGACATCGACGGCATTTATACGCCCGGCCCAGTGGACATGCGCTTCATGTTGACCTATATCCCCCAAGGCGAAGAGCAGAAGGTTATCTTGACCTCAGGCACCCGGGATGTTGGCGGTACTTTCACAGCGCTGGGCGACGGCATGTATACCTATAAATTCGCCACCGTGCTTCCGGACATTTATGACCCCGACGCGACTCACGTACTCGGTGCGGTTGGCCGGCGCGATCTGCGGGAATACGATCTCGACCGCTACGTGGACAACGTGGTGTACAACTTCGTCCCCTCCGGCGCTCACGCACCTCAGCCCCGGGATGTGGTTACAACCGAAACCTGCAATGGCCGCTGCCACGATCCGCTGGCACTGCACGGCGGACGTTATACGGAAGTCGGCATCTGCACAGAATGCCATAATCCGACGCATCCATCCGGCCCGGTCTATAGTTTCGACGTCATGATTCACAAGATCCACGACGCGCAGATCCTTCGACGGCCATGACTTTTCGGATATTACCTACCCGGCCCCGCTCAATGACTGCGAAACCTGCCATACCGGCGGCACCCCGACCAAGAACTTCCCACTGGTCGCCAGCCCGAATCCGGTTCCGGTGTGCGATTTCTCCGGCCGCGGCATGACCACAGTGAGTTGGGGTGACGTCAGCGGAGCCGAAATCCACATGAAGTCCCCAACCGGACCGTTGATGGGCCGAGTCAACGGTGCGGGATCAAAACAGACCGGTAAGTGGGTCAAGGACGGAACGGTGTTCTACCTGGTGGATAAGGCGACCGGCGATACCATCCAAAAACTGCCGGTCAATGCCACGGTACTGGGTTGCCTGGGCGCCACCCCCGGAACCTTCAGAGGCGTGGCCGGAGCCCAGCACACCAACTGGACCGATCACCCATCCCGCCAGGTCTGCGGTTCCTGCCACACCAACGTGAACTTCGAGACGGGCGAGAACCATGTGGGCGGCGCCTACGAGGACGACACCGTGTGCAGCATCTGCCATGTGCCGAATTCAGGCCAGGAATTCGACCGCTCCATTCGCGGCGCACACACGGTGGAATACAAATCCAAACAGTTACCGGGTTTGCTGGTCAAGCTGCTCGGCGTCAGCAACACCAACCCGGGTAACACACCAACGGTGAAATTCTCCGTCGGCACCAAGAATGGCCCGCTCGATCCGGCCAGCCTGAACCGTCTGCGGTTCGCGATTACCGGGCCGAATACGGATTTCAGCTTCTACGCCCAGGAAACGGTGGGCAGCAAGGCAGTCCAGGTCGGTGAGACCAATATGTGGAACTATACTTTCAGCACGCCGCTGCCGGCGAATGCGAAAGGCTCCTATACCGTCGGTTTCGAAGGCCGTAACGACGCGACGCATCAACATGGGCGGTGAGCAGGTCGGCGAGCAGTTCTGACCAGGCGCAGGACGACACCCTGGCCTTTGCGGTAACCGACGCAACGGCTGTGCCCCGGCGCCACGTGGTCGAGGATTACAACTGCGAGAGTTGCCACACCAACCTGAGCCTGCACGGCGAGAACCGCAACAATCCTCAATACTGCGTGACCTGCCACCGGCCGGATGCGGACGACTCGTCACAAAGAGCGGCGGGCGATACGCCGCAATCCATCCACTTCAAGTACATGATCCACAAGATTCACCGTGGAGAAAACCTGGCAAGTGGACTTTATCGTGGCCGGTTATAACGGCAGTATCAATGACTTCGGTGAAGTTACATTCCCTGGCGATCTGCGCAATTGCGCCAAATGCCATGTCAACGACTCCTATGAGTTGCCACTACCGGCAGGCGTGCTCGCAACGCCCACGCCGCGGGACCTGTTTACCCCAACGCAACCCATCGCGGCGGCCTGCCTGGGTTGTCATGATGACAATGCAACGGCCAATCATGCGCTCGCCAATACCACGTTCTTCGGCGAGACCTGCACGACTTGCCATGGCGCGGGCATGGAGTTTGCAGTGGAGAAAGTTCACGCCAGATAAGCGTTGAACTGAAACAGGCGATCAAGCCAATAAGGGTGCAGGATGCAAATCCTGCACCCTTTTTTATCGGGGTCAGAGTAAAGTGCCAGAGTAGTTCACCGTGCTGCAACGACCTTCCACGTTCAGATTACTCTGGCACTTTACTCTGACCCCAGGAAGGGCCGGATCAGTTGCTGCACGTTGACCCGTGCCTTGATGCGGGCGCAGAGCAGGAAAGAGCCGACCAGTTTTCGATGCAGGAATATGGTTTCCGGCGGTGGGGCGCGGAACTCGCCATGGCTGCGGAACAGCATTTCAAAGCCCGCGTCGCGCGCCCGCGAGACCAGGTCGGAGGCGCCAAAGTCATACACCTTGTTGTAGCGGATCGGCTCACAGACGGTGCGAATGACCTCGAGCACGCGCTTGGCGTGTTCGGGGCTGTCGCCGGCGCCGAGGTAGCCGATCTGCTCCGCATAATACCGGGCTGCGCCCTCGTCTTTTTCGATCAGCGCCCGCGCAATGCGGCCATAGCGCGCAGTGAACTCCCGGCCGAACGTGACCGTTGAACCGAAATCCAGCAGCACAATGCGGCCGTCCTCGGGCCGGTAGAGGTAATTGGCGAAATTGGGGTCGGACTGCATGGTGCGAAATTCGAACAATTCGCGGAACAGCAGATGCTCCAGCAGTGCGCCGACGCGGTTGCGCAGCTTTTGATCCACGCCGTCCTCGCCCAGCGATTCCAGCGCCTCACCGCTGACGTAATCCATCGCCAGCACGCGTTTGGTGGTCAGATCGTCGTGCACGCGCGGCACGATGAAGCGCTCGTCATCCGCAACGAACGCCCGGTAATCCCGCAAATATTTTGCCTCGGTGAGGTAGTCGGACTCCTGCTTCAGTTGACGCTTGGCTTCGGCGACAATGCCGCTGACATCCATTTCGATGGGTAACACGTGCGCCAGGCGCAGGAACATCGCCAGGTTGTCGACATCGCTGCCGATGCTCCGGGCCACGCCGGGATACTGGATTTTCAGCGCCAGGTCGCGGCCATCGCGGGTCAGCGCACGGTGCACCTGTCCAATCGAGGCGGACGCCAGCGGCGCGAAATCAAAGCGCGCGAACTGCTGCTGCCAGCCCTTGCCATAGGCCTGCCCCATCACCCGCCGCACCTGGCTTTCCGGCATGGTGTCGGCGGCGTCCCGCAGCACCGCCAGCGCGTCGGCAAATTCCCGCGGCAGGAAATCGGCGCTTTCCATGGACAATAGCTGACCCATCTTCATCGCCGCGCCGCGCATCCCGGCCAGGCGTTTGGCCAGCTTGCGGGCGTTGGCGGCGGTCAGGAACATGTTGACCGCGTCCTCGGGGGCGAGGCCGGTCAGGCGCCGCACGCCTTCGGTCAGCCCGCCCGCGGCCAGTTCACCGGCGGTCAGGCCAAGCCGCAGCAAGCGGCCGAGGCGGGAGGTCGGTACGCGGGATTCACGGCGCGTAGACCCATTCGGGGGCTTGCCTATCGCCATCAGGCAAGCTGCCCGGCCGCATGGCCCGAGGACCAGGCCCACTGGAAATTGAATCCCCCCAGGTGGCCGGTCACATCCACCACTTCGCCGATAAAAAAAAGACCGGGTGTCGGAGATTCCATGGTTTTCGAGGACAGTTGGCGGGTATCCACGCCACCCAAGGTGACCTCTGCGGTTCGGTAACCTTCGGTTGCGGCCGGCTTCAGTTCCCAGGCTTGCAGCCGCCTGGCCACGAACTCGAGCTGCCACTGCGGCCAGTCTGCAAGCCCCTGATCCCTGGATTGCGGCCAGTGCATGGCTTCGAGCTGCAACACCAGTTGCTTTGGCAAACAGGCATTGAGTTGCGTGCGCAGCAGTGAGCGCGGATGCTCGCGCTTCCAGGATTTCAGCAGCGCTGTGGCATCCTGCCCCGGCAACAGATCGATATGAACCGTTTCACCCGGGTTCCAGTAACTGGAAATCTGCAACACCGCAGGGCCGCTCAGACCGCGATGCGTGAACAGCAATTCTTCGCGAAACCCGGCTCGCTGATTGGAAATCATCACTTCGCAGGACACCCCGGCCAGTGTGCTGCAGAGCTCTTTAATTGCATCGGTAAAGGTCAACGGCACCAGCCCTGCCGCAGTGGGTAGCAAAGCCAGCCCGAACTGCTGTGCCAATGTGTAGCCAAAACCCGAACCGCCCAGGCTGGGCACGGACAAGCCGCCCGCCGCCACGACCAGTGTCTCGGCATGGAATGTGCCCTGGCTGCTGGTGAGGTGATAGCCGTCTTTGTGGGTCACGCCGGTAATCTCGCAGCCGATGCGGATTTCCGCGCCGGCTTTGGCGCACTCATCGAGCAACAGGGCGAGGATCTGTTTAGACGATTGCCGGCAAAACAACTGGCCGCTCAGGCCATTGACGGTTTGCTTCTCAAAGTATTCGATGTGGTGACGCTCCACCAACTCGATGAAGTCCCATTGGGTATAGCGGCTGAGGGCGCTTTTGCAAAAGTGCGGATTGGCTGACTGGAAGCGCTCCGGGCCCACATGCAGATTGGTGAAATTGCATCTGCCGCCGCCCGACATCAGGATTTTCTTGCCGGCTTTGTTGGCGCGTTCCAGCACCAGAACCCGCCGCCCGCGCTGGCCGGCGGTGAGTGCACACATCAGGCCGGCGGCACCGGCGCCGATGATGATCGTGTCGTAGCAGGACTCAGAGTAAGGTGTCAGCGTCGTCAACCAAGCCTTCGCGTAAATCCAGGCCGGGCTGACTCTGGCACGCGCAACGGCTCCACTCGCTTACTCTTCCCGCCCATGGCGGAAAACGTGCGCTCGTTCTCACCTGCGCTTTACTCCGACCCCGGGTTTTAGTTCTGAATTTCCCAGCTACCATCGGCCTGGCGGCAGGCGGTGCCGTAAACCTGCTCGGTCTTGCCACCGATGGTTGCGTCCATGGTGTATTCGCGGCATGGCCCGCTGGCCGATTCGTAGGTGCTGGTCGGTGTCATGGAATACTCATACCCGGTGTCCGGATTGACCCAGTGGGCGGGTACGCCGGTGCGCACGTTTTCCAGCGCCAGCGAGGCCCTCATCTGGTCCTGCTCGTCCATGTGACGGCCAATATTGCCGCCGATCATCGCGCCGGCCGCCGCGCCCACCATGGTCGCAACCGCCCGGCCGCCGCCATGACCCAGCGTGTTGCCCAGAAGGCCGCCGGCGATGGCGCCGATCAGCACGCCCTGGTCCTGCTGGGTGGGTACGTCAGTGCAAGCGCAGAGCAACAGCACTGTGCTGGCAGATGAAACAAGCATCAATTTCTTCAACATCACCCTCTCTCCTTTGGGTCTTGCATGGCAGGGGTAGCGGGGGTCAGAGTAAAGTGCCAGAGTCATCAACCAGGCTGTCATATGCATCCAGGCCCGTCTGACTCTGGCACTTTACTCTGACCCCAAGTTTACTCTGGCACTTTACTCTGACCCCAAATTTCCTGCGATGACCTGCATCAAAGTGATAATACCCGGCCGTCCCGGGGGTTGCAGCACAACTGCCAGATATTGATAGCGAATCTGGCAGAATGTTCCCGCGGCCGCGCCAGAACGATAAAAATGGCTTCAAGTGGCGCCTGACAAGAATATACAGCGGCGCGGCCACCTCCGGGATCCGGCAAGTCGGTATCACACTTCAGTTCTCCGCGCCTTCCTCGGGCTGCAGCGCATTGTCAACTGTTTCGGGTATTGGCGGCGGCTCGCGGAAATCGCTGCGCACGTGCACATCCCGCTGCGGGAAAGGAATCTCGATATGGTGCTCCCTCAGGCCGGTCTCCAGCGCCCACAGGAAACTGGAGCGGACGCGATAGGGCCGGCGCACGCCCTGGCGACTGACCCAGATGCGCATTTCAAATTCCAGCGCACTGTCGCCGAATTCAACCAGCCTGATCTGGGGTTCGCGCCCGGGCATATGCAGCAGTACGAATTCGGTTTCTGCAGCGGCTTCGAGCGCCACCTCTTTTACCAGTTCCTTGTCCGAGCCATAGGCGACGCCGAACGAGATGTGTATGCGGGCGACCGGTTCACGCAGGGTCCAGTTGGTCAGCTTGGAGGTGACCAGTTCCGAGTTGGGCACGACCACATCCACGCTGTCGTTGGTATTCACCACCGTGGCCCGGGTATTGATCTCCTTGACTACGCCGGCCAGTCCGCTGTCGAGTTCGATGTAATCACCTACCCGCAGCGTGCCTTCGAACAGCAGGATCAATCCCGAGACGAAATTATTGACGATGGCCTGCAAGCCAAAGCCGATACCCACCGACAACGCGCCCGCAATCAGCGCAAAACTGGTGAAATCGATGCCGATCGAGCCGAGCGCAGCGAACACACCGACCAGGACGACAATGTAGTGCAACAAACGACCGAGCGTATAGGCCGCCGCTCTTTGTGAAACCTTGTCGACGCCGACACTGCGGCTCAAGAGGGAACGAATCAGCCAGGAAATGCCGAAGGCCAGAACCAGTATCAACAGCATTTTGACCAGCCCGGACGGGGTTACCGGCGTATCACCGATCTCAAACAGGTTGTAATCAGCCAGGTCGACCAGGCGGCCCCAGGCATTACCGGAAGCCATCACCAGGCGCGCCCACGCATTTTGCAGGCCGCTTTGGGAGCCGATCATTTGCGTGGCAACCAGGTCCTGAACCAGCAGCAAATCGTCACTGGTATTCCTGATGTCGTCGATCAGGGTCAGCGTCTCACGCGCCACCGATTGGGCCAGTCCAAAATTCTTGACTGCATTCAGATTTCCGCCCGGCGCGGAAGCGATCAGCGTGGTCTGGCTGATGGAGGACCACAGCTCGGCCTGCTTCAGGGCATCAGTCGTCAACTGCCTCGATTCGTTTGCGGCCGCCTGAAAGTCAAAACTGAACTCCCCTTCAGATGCCTTGAACCGGTACCAGTTCGCCTTTGCTTTGGCCAGCGCTTCTTGCAGTTGTGCCAGCTCGGCTTCGGCCGAAGCCCGCGTCATCTGCTGTTTGCGCAACATTTCCAGGCTTGGATTGACCGGTTCGGCGGACAGGGCTTCCAACAACTGGGATTGTATGGCTGCCATTTTCTCCGCCATCGCCGCGACCTTGGCATGCGCTTCCTTGACCGCGTCCCGCACCGCAGCCAGGGTGGTGTCGGATATGGTCAGATGGCTGCGTGAAAACGTCTCCTGCACACTGAGCAGCTGGATTTGCTGATCAATGTGCTTCAGCCGCTGCTGCAGATTGTCTGCGCGCTTTACGGCCAGCTCGTACTCAACCCGCGCAGCCACCCGGTTAATGCCAACCAGGATCCGCGCCGGCGATTCTGCATCGGTGGCGTCGTATTGCCGCACCAGCTTGTCGCGCCGTTCCTGCAGTAGCTGGAATTGGCTTTGTGTCTGTTCCAGTTGCAGGGTGATCTGCGACTTCGTCTTTGTGAGCTCACGCCCCTGCGCCCGCAAACTGAGAAAATCCGCGAGAAAATAGGTCTCCCTGGTGGGTACCGGTTCGAAGTGGTCTTCGGTAGGCCCCTGTTTGGCTACTGCCAAAAGTTCGAATAGGCTTTTCAGATTGGCAATGCTGTTCTGCGCCGTGACCAGCGCTTCATCCCCGAGGCTCTTGATGCGCTCGTCCATGGACTGCAAAAAAAGTTTGACCCGCTCATTGGCCTCGGGCCCGGAAACCCCATCGAATTGCGACCACCAATCGGCCGGCAGGGCAACGAGGTCGGGCGCTTGCCAGGCGACTTCCGGCTTTTTTTCCTCTTCTTGCAGATTGATCAGCGCCTGGGCCGAGGCGACCGCCGGCAAAAGGGCAAGCGCCAGCAGCCACAACAGCGCAATTTTCTTTCGCAACAACAACATCGTTAGCCTGATTTCCTTGCCAAGACGTTCATTAGAGGTTCCCCGGACCATTTCTACTCCGCTGGCGGCACATGCACAAGGCCGGCACGCTGTCATGCAAGCTATTTATAACCCGCTGCCTGCAGTGAAAACAACCGCGCGTAATGGCCATCCATCTGGATCAATTCCTCGTGACTGCCGCGTTCGATGATCCGGCCGTTCTCGATCACGACGATCTGGCTGGCCATGCGCACGGTGGAAAAGCGGTGCGAAATCAGGATGGCGATGCGGTTCTGCGTCAGCTTGCGGAAATGCTCGAAAATTTCGGCTTCTGCCGCCGCATCCATCGACGCCGTGGGCTCATCGAGCACCAGGATATCAGCCTCGGTGCGCATGAAGGCGCGTGACAGGGCGATTTTCTGCCACTGGCCGCCGGACAGTTCCTGGCCGTCCTTGAACCACTTACCCAATTGTGTGTTATATCCTGCGGGCAATGCTTCGACCATGACCGCAGCCCTGCCCTTGGCCGCGGCTTCGCGCCAGCGCGATTCGCTGTCGAAGTAATGCACGTCACCGGCGCCGATGTTCTCACCGACCAGAAACTGGTAGCGGGCGAAGTCCTGAAAGATCACGCCGATGCGCCGGCGCAGGGCTTCTTCGTCCCAGTCATTGAGATCCAGGCCATCCAGCAAGATGCGCCCGCTATCGGGACGGTACAGGCGGGTCAGCAATTTGATCAGCGTGGTTTTGCCGGAGCCGTTCTCGCCCACCAGCGCCAGGGACTCACCCGGATGGATGTGCAGGTCGATGTCCACCAGCGCCGGCTGGCTTGCGCCCGGGTAGGTGAAACTGACCCTTTCGAAGCGAATACCGTCGGCCGGCAGCGGCCCGTGCAGTGCTTGGGCCTCGCTTTCGATCGCCGGCGTTTCCAGGTACTCGTACAGCGTGGAAAGGTACAGGTTGTCCTCGTACATGCCACCAACAGAGGACAGGATGGCGGCCACCGCGGACTGCCCCTGTCGGAACAGCATCAGATACATGGTCATCTGTCCCAGGGTGATGCGGCTGGCAATGGCAGCGGTGGCAATCCAGGCATAGGCGCCATAAAGCGCCAGGGTGCCAATCAATCCGAGCAGGAAACCCCAACCGTCGCGGCGAATGGCCAGGGCGCGGTCCTCCGTGTACAGGCGGCGAAATATGTCCCGGTAGCGCTCCAGCAGTAATGGGCCCAGCCCGAACAACTTCACTTCCTTGACATTGTCTTCCCGCGCCAGCACGGTTTCCAGGTAGAGCTGCATGCGGGTTTCAGGCGAGCGCCAGCGAAACAGGCGGAACGCGTCGGCCGGAAAACTTGGTCTCGGCCAGGAAAGCCGGCAGGCCAGCGATCAGCAGCACCACCACGGCCCAGGACGAAAACTGCACCAGCAGTACGGCATAACTCACCAGCGAGATCAGATTTTGCACCAGACCAAAGGTGCGATTCACCAGCGACAGGGGACGGCTCGAGGCTTCGCGCCGGGCGCGGGTGAGCTTGTCGTAAAACTCGGAATCTTCGAACTGGGCCAGTTCCAGGGTCAGCGCCTTTTCCAGGATCATCACGTTGACGCGCTGACCCAATTGCGCCCGCAACAAGGCCTGGCAAAGGGAAATGCCGCGTTGGGCGCCGGACAGAGCCACCACGATCACGGCTTCGGTGGCCACCAACAGGAACACCCGATTGGGCGAGGTAACGCCGGTATCCTGTGCCGCCCGGGTCGCGGTGACGACCGCGTCGATGATCAATGCGCCGACCCAGGCCATGGCCGCCGGCAAGGTACCCGCCAACAGCGTCAGCAGGGCCAGCGCCACCGTCAGCCGGCGGTTGGTGGTCCAGACCAGTTCCATCGCCCGGCGGCTGTAGCGGAACACGCCAAGAAAGCCGCGGGTGGTGGCATCAGGTGTGGCTGAGGGTGAGGGGTGGGGCGCCATGAGTCGTCCTATTTTACCGCCCCTGCGGGAGCGAGGGGCATTTGAGTTCGGCGCTGTATTTTTCCGGGCCGTGCCGGATTGAATTGATTGCGGACAAGGCCAGTGCCGGCCGCTTCATGCGATGATGCAATAAAACGCTTTGGTGTCAGCGATTTTGATAGGCTGTGCCACGTGGCGGTAATTTCACCCAAGGAGCCATGAACAAGAAAAAAGCAGAAAGCCTCCCGCTGACGCTCATACTGGCGCTTTTTTTCATCTCCGGGGCGCTGGGGCTGGTCTACGAGGTCGTTTGGACCCGCATGATGATGCACGTTTTTGGGTCCACCGCGATGGCTGTTGGCACCGTCCTGGCTGCATTCATGTCGGGCATGGCTATTGGCAGTTGGTTTATCGGACGATTCGCCGACAGGCATCCCAATGGTTTGCGCCTTTACGCGTATCTTGAAATCGGCATCGCCCTGAGCGCAGGGGTTTCGCACTTCCTGCTGAGCCAATTCAGCCCGGCTCACCTTGCCCTTTATGATCTTTTTGGCTTCTCCGCGGCTACCTTCGCCCTGGCCCGGTTCGTTGTGGCCTTTCTTCTGGTCATGGCGCCAACCGTGATGATGGGCGCCACCTTGCCGGTCCTGACCCGCTATTTGCTGCAGCACCGGACCCGGGTGGGCATCAACCTGAGCACCCTGTACGCGACCAATACTTTTGGGGCGGTTGCCGGCGTTCTGGTGACCGGCTTCTTCCTGATTGGCCGCTACGGCATCCACGTTCCGGTTTACCTTGCGCTCACCGGAAATCTCCTGATCGGCTGCATCGCCTGGCTGGCGGCCCGGCAACAATTGGACACAGCGGTAGTTCCTGCGCCAGCCGCGCAGCCGCTCGAACACGGTTTGGCCGCCCGGGACGCCACGCCGGGTGCGGGCACCGTCAGGATCATTCTCATCGGTATTGGCATATCCGGCTTCACTTCCTTTGCCTATGAGATCTACTGGACCCGTTCCCTGGTGTTCATCCTGGGCAACTCGACTTATGCCCTGACCACCATGCTGAGCGCTTTCCTGACCGGCATTGCGCTGGGGGGCTACCTGATCCGGTTTATCCTCGATCGCTTTGAAGACCGGGCCGTGATCTTTGGCTGGATTCAGGTTTTTCTGGGAATTTTTTCCGCTCTGGCCCTGCCTTTGCTATTTTTTATCGATGATCCGCAGTCTCTGAACCAGTACCTGGAACGCACCGCCAATCAGGTGTTCCCGCTGCTCTTCGCAGGTTTTGGCGTGGCCTTTCTGGTCATGCTGGTGCCGGCCACTTTGATCGGCGCCACATTCCCGCTGGTGGGGCAAATTGGCGTCAATGATCTGCGCGTCGCGGGTTCCGCTGTGGGCAGAATCTACGCCATCAATACCCTTGGCAATGTATTGGGAGCGCTACTGCCCGGTTTGGTCCTGATCGCCTGGCTGGGCATCCAGGGGGGCATACTTGCTGATGGCGGTTATCAACGTGAGCCTGGGCATGGTGGATTCTCTTTTTGCGGCTGGCACGTCCGTCACAACCCCCGGCCTGGCGGCTGGTCCTGCCCATGGTTCTGCTCCTCGCCGCGATCGCAATGAGCCGCGCACCGCTGCATTTCCAGTTTCCTTCAGATGAAGAGCAAAGCTACTACAAAACGTTGTTCTATCGCGAAGGACCGTTGGCCACGACCAAGGTGTACTGGAATCCCCGAAGTTTGGAAAGATACATGAGTGTCGATGGCATCGTCATTGGCGGTACCGGGTACACCGAGTTCAAACAACTGCTGCTGGCGCACTTGCCGAAACTGCTCCTCGAGGATGTTTCCACCGAGCTCTCCGTTGGCCTCGGTTCAGGAATTCTGGCCGGAGAAAGCGCGCTTCATTCCCGGGTCAGGGAGATTACGGTGGTCGAGATTGAGCCCAGCGTGGTCGAAGGCGCGAAGTGGTTTGCGCATGAAAACCATGATGTCGTCGAAAACGCGCGGGTGCACATCGTTAACGATGATATTGGTAATTTCCTGCGCACCTCATCTGGCACCTACCAGGTCATTACCGCTGATGAGAAAACGGCCGACGAATACGCTTCCAACGGTTTTTCATACTCGCTGGATTACTATGAGCTGCTGCGGAACCACCTGGCGCCTGGCGGCCTGGTGGCGCAATGGGTGCCGACCACGTTGCCGCCAAGACAGTATCTGATGGTCCTCAATACCTTTGTCCAAAGCTTTCCCCACATGCAACTGTGGTACTTTTTGCCGGCTTACAAAAGGGGTCCGTTCAATTCCATCCTGATCGGTTCCAACACGCCCATTGCCGTTGACTATGAACATATCAATCGTCATCTCGCCGAAGATCAAGCGGCCTTTCATAGCCTGGCGCGTTATGGCCTGACTTCGGCTGAAGCCATAGTTCCGCACTTTGTAGCCGATGAAAGCACCATCCGTGATGCCGTCAAGACAGCTGCGGTGAACACTCTGGATCACCCACGATATGAGTTCTTCTATCCCTGGGATTACGCCATCGATAGAGACATGAAATTTATTGCCAACCATGAATTCATCCGGCAACTCAAACAGCGGGCCTACCCCGCTTTCTTTGCGAGTCTTGAACCCGGTGCGCAAGACGCGGGCAGACTGCAACAGACCTTTGCCGCCGAAGATCACTACCTGCTTGCGTTTCAGCAATTTCTGACCGGGGTTTCGCTTACTGAACTGTATCTTCTGTTCGATGAAACCCTCGCGCTTGCCCCCTGGGACGATGGCCTGAGGGCACAGATCTATTCCGTGTATTCATACGTCGCTTCCGCACAAAGAGACCCGACACTGCGAGCGAGCCTGAGGAAACGGGCAGACAGCTTGTACGAAGCGAAAAGCGGGAATTAGCCTGCATATTGCACCAGTCCTCTACTGCGACGCTCCAGGGGCACGCCCTGTCTGGCTTTCGCTCGGTCAGAGTGCTCGACATAGTGTTGACTATGCCTGCGCGCTCTTCGGTCGCGAAAGCCAGACACGACGCACTCCTGAATCGTCTCGCTACGAGAACTGGTGCAAGATGCAGGTTAGCCTCCTCAGCCGCAGGCAAACAGTAACTTGTGACCGCGTTTTTTAAGCCGCCTGAAACCGGCATCCCCGGCAACCCGGGTGATGGCGCGTGCGCTGGTCCAATGCACCAGTCCCGCCAGCGTTGAGGCATCGGCATGGTAGTAAGCTGCATGCTCGCGGAACAAGTCGTCATTGCCAGGGTTACGAAATCGGCTGAATAGCCGATGCGCGTCGGCAAAATCGAAAACGACTTTCCCGCCGGGTTTGAGTACGCGTCTGAATTCCTCGAAATACGCGTACATGTCATACAGGTTCAGGTGGATAAAAACCGACATCGAGATGACCGTGTCCACACTTTGCTCATCAACCGCTGCCAGGCTCCTGGGATCGATGCGATGAAACCGGACGTTATCGAGACCGGCGCACTCCCGCCGCGCGAATTCAAGAAAAGCCGGACTGATGTCACACGCCAGCACGCTGCGGGCATGGCGTGCAATTTCCGCGGTACCAAAACCGCAACCCGAGCCCATATCGAGTACCGTTTGCCGCCGGTCCACGGCCGCAAGTTGCAGAAAACTGCGGGCATATTTCTGGCGTTCCGCCCGAATGTCGTCGATCCGCTCCTCCGGGCTTTGACCAAAGCGATAACCGATCAAACTAACGAGCATGCTGCGCACATCCGCAGGGTCGAGATCTATCCAGGCCCGGTTCATGCCGATATGCTAACCCATTCGTCGCCGGCCGTTGAATCTTCATACCCGGAATCGCATTGGAGATCAATTATCGCGGCCAAATGGCGCGACAAGCCGCCGTTTTTTGCTGTTCGGCCGACATACCGTTCGTCTTGTCGCCGTGCCTGTAACTTCACTGAAACAGATGTCGTCTAATGTGGTGACGATGAATGACAGGTAACAGTAAACGGCGAGGAGCCGAGCATGAACGCGATACAACAGATCAGTCTGAAGCTACAGATGGGTATCCATCCGTCCGCCCAGATTCAGCCGGAATTGCTACGGGCGATGTGGCGTCAACTCTCGCGTGAACGATCAGACGCGCTGGAAGCGAGTGCCGCAAAACGCGGCTACACTGCCGCGAAAACCACACACCCTTCTTTGCGCAAGTCGAACTGAAAACCCCACATTGGAACATTAATCCGCATCACTGCCCGACCGGATGCGGTACTGCCTGGGTCAAGGCATTTCTCGTGGCGCAGATGAAAAAAGGCCCCCGGAGAACATGTGCACCTGATAAAGATGGCACAAATGCCCGGTTACCGCTCTTCCTGCCACCACACGTTGATTTTATCCCCGACCACTTCCATGGAAGCTCAAAGGCCATCCCGGGTCGGTCTGTGTGTCTCAAAGGCCGGACAGCACATACCGGGCCCTTCCCCGTGGGCCCAAAACAGAAGCGAAGCCCTGAGTTCATCAGGGGTCCCCGGGGATGGAAGCAACGAAACGGTACAAATCAGAAAGGTTGTGCTCATCCTGAGCCGTTGGTCCATCCATGGACTACGCGAGGACATCAAAATGTTTCCTAAACGTCACCGCCTTCGCGAATATTGACCATACGGCGCTTTTTGCAGGCTGTCAATCCATCAAAGGCATTGGGTGGTAACATAAGCAAACAGCCCCAACTCAAACGCTCCTGAGCCGAAGCCGTGTTCCAGATTACCCCAACGCTCTCCATTCCAGAGGCTGAAATTCAGCTCTCCGCCATACGTGCACAAGGCGCGGGCGGTCAGAACGTCAACAAGGTATCGTCGGCAGTGCATCTGCGCTTCGACATTCATGCCTCTTCATTGCCAGAGTCTTGCAAACAACGCCTGTTGGAGTTGCCGGACCGGCGCATCAGCGAGCGTGGTATCATCGTGATCAAGGCGCAACGATTCCGTACCCGGGAAAAGAACATCGCTGACGCTTTGGCACGACTGCGCCGGCTGATTCAGGGAGCCCTTATCGAGCGGCGCAAAAGAATCGCCACCAAGCCGACCAAAGGGTCCGCTGAACGCCGCCTCGAAGCCAAGGCCAAACGCGGCCGGATCAAACAACTGCGGGGTAAAGTGGACTAGTGGCTGTTACAGGCTACTAGTGTCCACCAGATATCAATTCAACCGTGATCGTTAGCCGCGGAATTGTACTTCAGTACTCACCCGTACTATAATATTCCTTATTGGAATTAATATTTACCAGAGAGGCTGAATCCATGGCTCGGAATACCACAAGCAAATCAGATTTCATTTCCCTTTTGGACGCACTGGCGCGCGCGCATCACAAATTCTCCCTGTTCGATGCTGAAATACACCGGCTTTCGGTTGCCGGTTTGACGGCGCCACAGGCGAAAGTCATTTTTTGCCTGGGTGATACCGAAGGTTTGCCCTGCAGTGAAATCACCGAACAAACGCTGATCACAAAAGGCACACTGACCGGAGTCATCGACCGGCTGGAAGCAAAAGGGTTGGTGCAGCGCTGGAGCGACAGCGACGACGGCCGCAAGATTATTGTCGATCTTACCCGCCTGGGACAACGTGTGTTCCAGCGTGAATACCCACGCTATCTGGAACAACTGAAGCCGCGCTTTGACGCCTTCAGCGCCCGGGATCTGAAACAGGCTGCAACTTTGTTGGACCGCATCGCCGATCAGTTCTGAATGGACTGGACGATACTTTGGTGGTTGTTGGCAGGGCTGCTGCTCGTAGCGGGACTGGCGGGAACCGTGGTGCCTGCGCTGCCGGGGGTACCATTGGTGCTGATGGGTTTGATTGTCGGCGCCTGGATTGGCCACTTCGAAGCGGTAGGCTGGCCAACACTGGGAATTTTTGCGCTACTGACCATCCTGGCCCAGGTGCTGGATTTTCTCGCCAGCGCTTTCGGCGCCCAGTACGCCGGTGCCGGCGCCAGAGCTTTTTGGGGCGCCACGATCGGCGCCATCGTGGGCATTTTTTTCGGCATTCCCGGCATGGTCCTGGGGCCGTTCATGGGTGCCGTGTTGGGTGAAATCAGTGCCGGTAGTGGCTTGAGACAGTCCGGCCGCGCGGGCCTGGGCGCCTGGCTGGGTATGATGTTCGCTACCGCCATCAAACTGGCCATCGCTTTCCTGATGATTGGCATCTTTATTTTTCAGTTGGGATGGCACAAAGCCACTTGAGAAGGCGAAAAAAGGAACCCGTAATGCGGTCTCGTTCGTGCAGGCGGGAACCCGTCGGCAAGGTGCAAACCTGCGGCCGCCGGTTTAAACCTGTTGCTGCTGGGCTTTGAGAAATTCCTGAATCGAAGCCACGCCTCTTTCCTTGGCCTCGAATAAACTTTCAATATGTTCGCGGCTGTTGACCAGTCCGCGCGCGCAAAGAACCCCTTTTTCATCGACCAGGGCGGCAAACGGCAGTTTGGCCACCTGCATGGTCATGCCCAGGTGGGGGGACAGAATATACGGCCAGGATTCCAGTTTACGCTCCCGCAGCCATTGGCGGTGCTCTTCTTCATTTCCATCGCTGGCCAGAATGATCCGCAGCCAACTGGATTCAGTTTTGCGCATCGCCTCGAGTACGGGTATCAAGGTCTTGCAGACCGGGCAGGTGGGCGAAAGGAAGAAAAGCAAGGTGCTTTTCCCGCTGTCATGGTTACCGCCAATCCTGATGGCCTTGCCATCAAGCGTTTCCAGATCAAAGACCGGTATTTCTTCTCCGGTTTTCAATCCTTTGCTGGCCATCAATGCCCCCGCAGGGGCGACTCTTTCGTAGAGAACACCAATTTGACGAACCAGTGCAAATACCAGCGCCATTAGCGCCAGCACCAGGATCCATAGAATCACATTGGAAATGATCAGGGTTGTTTCCATGCCAATCCTCTTAATCCTCGCCGCGCGATTGCCTGGCGATCATCTGATCGCGCATCACGAATTTTTGTATCTTACCGGTAACCGTCATCGGAAACTCGTCCACGAACTCGACTGTGTGGGGGATCTTATAGTGCGCGATTTGCCCCTCGCAAAAAGACCGGACCATCGCCTCGTCCAGCGATTTGCCTTCATTTACCTGGACCCAGGCGACAACCCGCTCGCCATATCTGGCATCCGGAATCCCGAACACGGCCACGTCCCTGATGTCAGGATGACGCAGCAAAAACTCCTCGATTTCGCGCGGATATACGTTCTCACCACCGCGAATGATCATGTCCTTGACCCGCCCGACGATATCGCAGTAACCGCCTTCGTCGATGATGGCAAGATCGCCGGTATGCATCCATCCGGCGCGGTCTATGGCCTCGCGGGTCCTTTCTTCGTCATCCCAGTATCCCAGCATGACTGAATATCCGCGTGTGCACAATTCACCTCGTGTCCCCACCGGCACCGTACGATCATTGATATCGACAATCTTTACCTGCACGTGGGGATGCACTCTGCCGACGGTTTTGATGCGCTTGTCTACCGGGTCATTCACCGAAGTCTGAAAACTGACCGGGCTGGTCTCGGTCATGCCATAGGCGATGGTTACTTCTGACATGTGCATTTTTTCCATAACCCGCGCCATGGTTTCGGCCGGGCAAGGCGCGCCGGCCATGATTCCGGTGCGCAAGGAGGACAAGTCATACCGGCCGAAGTCCGCATGGGCCAATTCCGCAATGAACATGGTCGGAACGCCATACAAGGCTGTGCATCGTTCTTTTTCAACTGCCTCCAGTACACCACCGGGCTCGAAAGCCTCGCCCGGGAACACCATGGCCGCACCATGACTGACGCAACCCAGTACGCCCATGACCATGCCGAAGCAGTGGTATAAGGGAACCGGGATACACAGACGGTCATTCTCGGTGAAGCTCATCTTTTCGGTGACAAAATAACCGTTGTTGAGGATGTTGAAGTGGGTCAGCGTCGCGCCCTTGGGAAAACCGGTGGTCCCGCTGGTGAACTGAATGTTGATCGGGTCGTCCGGCTGGAGCTTTTCCGCCAGGGCCCGCAGTTGCTGCAAAGAAGCTGCCGATGCCGCTTGCTCGAATTCCGCGAACCGGTGCATGCCGGGCTGTTCCAGCTCGCCCATACAAATGACGGTCCGCAGTGATGGAAGTGCTTTTGCGCTCAACTGCCCCGCAGTGCATTGCTTCAATTCGGGCGCCAGGGTGGTCAGCATACCGACATAATCGCTCGACTTGAATTGCTCGGCCAGCACCAGTGCCTTGCAGGTCACCTTGTTGAGTACGTATTCCAGCTCGGAAACGCGGTACGCAGGATTGATATTCACCAGAATGGCGCCGATTTTGGCCGTCGCAAACTGGGTGACAACCCACTGCAAATTGTTTGGCGACCAAATACCGACGCGGTCCCCGGCCTGGATGCCGTGTTGCAACAGATTCGCGGCCACGCGATCGACCAGGTCATTCAATGCCGAGTAGCTCAGGCGCACGTTCTGGTGCCTGGCCACGATCGCCTCCCTGTCACCATAAGTGCTTGCAGCCGAATCGAGCAGGCGGCCGATGGTGTCGTATATCAATGGCTTGTCGCTGACGCCATTCACATAGCTGAATTCGTTCATATGCTGTTGTTCACTCCCGGCTCGGATCCAATGCAGAAATAATCATAAGGAAAAAATCCATCGTCTGCAGAACTGGTGCAACATGCAGTCTGGAGGAAACGGTAGCGTAACCCATCCTTTGAGGTATGAGCTAAACTGGATACCCCCTGGCACCCGAAAACGGAATTGTGTCCGATACTGCGGCTGGCGTCGACGAAGACACCCGGAATGAAAACGTTTCGCGGATACTGATCGCGGACGATCATCCGCTATACCGTTATGCCCTGGAGCACGTGGCCAGCGAAAATTTTCCTGCGGCCACTATTGTCAGTTGTGCATCCCAGGACGAGGTTCTTGCGGTCGTCGAGGATGACGACAGCTTCGACCTGATCTTGCTGGATCTGAAATTGCCCGGTGCTACCGGGTTCAGCTGCCTGTCACTGATCCGCAAGCGTACCCCGGTAACACCCATCGTGATCGTTTCGGCCGTTGAAGATGCCAACACCATGCGCGAAGCCATGGAGTTCGGCGCGACGGGTTATCTGCCAAAATCCTCTACCCGCGCCACCATGCGCAGCGCCCTGCACCTGGTCATGTCCGGCGGCGTGTTCATGCCCGCTTCTGCCGTTTCCGGCAACTGGTTGCGGCGGCGGCCCGGCGCCAATCAGGCGAAACACGCAGAGGCGAAACATTCCACGCTGACCGAGCGGCAGCAGGTGGTGCTCAAGCTCATGGCCGACGGCAAGTCCAACAAGGAGATTGCCAACGATTTGTCCATCACCGAGATCACCGTCAAGGCGCATGTCTCGGCCATTCTGCGCAAGCTCCGGGTCAGCAATCGGGTGCAAGCGGCAATGTTGGCCAAGGACATTCTGGAACATCGCTAGGATCTCACGTCGCGCCTCACGCCTGCAGCCTGTCGGATTCTGCCGAGCCGGCCAGTTGCTGGCTGATCAATGCGCGCAGTTTTGCCATATTCAGCGGTTTCGCAATGAATGCATTACCTTGTTGCTGCGACAGATCCCTGATGTTGGGATTGGGGTCGCTGGTCATCAGAATACTGAAAATGTTACCGGTAAACTCCTCGCGAATCTGTGCGATCGCATCGATTCCGTTTTCCCCATTGGCCAGGTGGTAGTCCGAAATAATGCAATCTGGCTCCAGATCGGAGGCAATGAGTTCTACCAGTGCCGAAGTGGCGTCTTTGGCAAAGATGGTGCGGCAACCCCAGCAATCCACGTTGGCCTTCATCCCGTTGAGCACATCCGGATTGTCGTCGATGACAACGATCAGACGGTCGAGCAGATTGTCCTGCGGCGAGGCGGCGTATCGCGTTTGATCGATTGCCAGCGCCTCCCCCAAAGGCACATCCACTGCAAACATGGATCCCTTGCCCGGTTCAGAGAGCACGTGAAGCTGCAGAGAAAGCAGCACAGCAATCCTGTCGACAATGGACAGGCCCAGGCCCATCCCCCGTGCTTGCGTGACCCTTGGAGTGGAACTCTGATAATAGGCTTCGAAAATCCGCTTCAGATCGGTCTCGGGAATCCCCACCCCGGTATCGCAAACACAGATGCGGACCTTCTGTGCCAGGCGGCGGCATCCGATCAGGACCTTGCCCGAGGGCGTGTAGCGAATCGCGTTGGTTACCAGGTTGCGAAGGACGGTTTCGAGCAGATGCTTATCGGACATGACGACGACGGACGATCTGACGTACCTGAATGAAACGGAGGAATTGCTGGACAGTTCCGCATACTCCGCTGCCAGCGGGTCCAGCACATCGGCAAGCTCAAAGTGGGTGAAGTGCGGATCGATCATCCCGCTATCCAGTTTGGTCACGTCCAGCAAAGTGCCGAACAGGCTGTTCAGGGAACCCAGTGCAACCTTGGTCTTGTTGAGGAACTCCTGTTCTTTTGCCGGAAGACTGGAGCCCTCTATTGCTTCGAGGAAAAGCACCGCGGAATTCAATGGCTGGCGGAGGTCATGGCTGGCGGCCGCAAGAAATCTCGTTTTCAGTTTGTCGGCTTCCTCGGCCTGCTCCTTGGCCAGTCTCAGCGCCTCTTCGATCTGTTGGCGAACATCGAGCTCAAAGGTCAGGCGCTTGTTGACGGTCTCCAGCTCCTTGGTGCGGACCTTGATGGCCTCTTCCAGTTTTGCCGCAGTCTGAAACAGGGTAAATGCATCCGCCTGCTGGTCGATATCCCGCTCCACACGTTTCATCAGGGCTTCGACCGTTTTTCTCAGGCGCGCATTTTCGGCGGCCAGCGACTCGGAATCCGCGCCCGTCATCTGCGGGCTAGCCACTGGATTCGCTGCCGAAGGCAACGCAGGTGAACGAGTCATTGACGTGGATGGTGTTGTACTGTTCGCCGAGTGTCGAGAATCCCAATACGTTATGGTTGCGCATGATGTCTGCAATCTCTTGCCTGATGCCGAGTTGGTCCATCTCGATCTGACGGGCCGCACAGCTAAAGCCCAGGACCAGAGACGGTGGTCCGATCTGCCTTCGTATTTCCGCAAAAAAGCGTTCCAGCATGGACTTCATGTCGTCGGGCTCCGCGATGCTGAACACGACGCCTTCATCCATCGCGCAAGCGAAGCGAATGCTGCCGTCTTCGGTAACGCCCTGCGGGCCGCGCGGAAAGGACTGCCCGCCGATTTTCACGATAGCGGGCCAGTGGGAGAAATCGGACAAGGACGGATTCCTTTGCGTCAAGCCGCACAGCGCGGCGTAAGCTTCCGCAGCCGGGCGGCCATCTATTTCCCTGACCATGCGGTGCTCGGGCCCCATGGCTGTCACAACCGCGCGGCGGTCGGTCGGCCGGTAATGGCTGTGCAGAAACGTTTTGAATTTGAGCCGGCTGTGGATCAGGGTGATGACGGCGCAATCATTCCTGAAGCGTCCATCCACCAATACCTGGCTGTTGCGTGCCGGCATGTCCTGGTTATGCAGCCAGTTGTCTCCCGCCGTACCGCCGACGAGCGGTATGCCACTGAGTTCCGCACCGAGTGCCGCGCACAGTTTTTCCTCGTTCTGGGCCTGTCCGTTCGCCAGCAGGATTGCCAGCATTTGGGAAGCGTTGGTGTTATTGAATTTTCCGCCCATCGATCCCTTCAGGGAATTCACAATGTAGGAGGCATCCTGCAGTTCAAAATTGATTACATCCTCAATCGATGCGACCGCCACTGAAAACAGCCTGCGTGGCAATGAAACCGCACACACCGAGTCATTGAAAAATCCGCTGGGGGAAAATTCACCCTCGGAACTGCAGCCGACGACGACACCCAGGCTGGGATAGCGCGTAAGGCATTGCTCGAATTCATGGCCACAGAACCTGGAGGCACAGAACATGAACGTCAGGGCCGCGTCGGTAGACTGCAATTGCCGGTTGATATCGGCCAGCGCCGCAGCCGGTCGTTGCTCACGGGTGGCGGCTAGTCCGAATGCCATGGCGTGTGGCGCTCGCGATATGGGGAGGAGAAAAGTTCAACAACTATGTACCCTGTGCCGATAATACTATGGTATTCACCTACTTTTGCATTATAACGTTGCCGCCGTCTGGCGTTTAAGATGTAAGCTTTACCCGGGCGGCCTGCAGGTGAACGGGAAACCAAGGAGTTGAAATCTGATGACGGCCAATATGACCAATTATCAGCAAACCAAAGAGCGGTTCAAGCTGACGGTTCCTGCAGCCTTCAATTTCGCCCGGGACGTAATCGATGCGCACAGCGACCTGGAGGCGCCGGCGATTCGATGGCTGCAAGGGGATAGGGAAACGCTGGTCAGCTACCGGGATTTGTCCGCAACGTCCATTCGAATCGCCACCGGCCTGCAACAGCTCGGCGTCCGCAAAGGCGATACCATCATTGTAATGCTGGGCAGAAAGCTGCAATGGTGGGAGGTGGTTACGGCTGGTCTGAGAATGGGCGCCGTCATATCGCCCGCCACGCCACAGTTATCGGCGGCTGATCTGGAGTACCGCATTAACGCCGCCAAAGTCAGATGTGTGGTCACCAGCACCGAGCACATGGCGAAAATCGATGCCATCGAACGCAACTGCCCCGGCTTGAGCGTGAAAATACTCGTTGGCGCGTCATCCCCGGGGTGGATCGGCTACTCCACACTTCTCGAGGTCGAGTTGTCCGAGCAGGCCACCGCGGACACACTGGCTGCCGATGAAGCCTTCTGCTTCTTCACATCAGGCACCACCGGCAAGCCGAAAATGACGGTGCACACACAGGCGTCTTACGGTATTGCCCACACGACAACCGGGCGATACTGGCTGGATCAGAAGCCCGGTGATCTGCATTGGAACATTTCCGATACGGGCTGGGCCAAGGCTGCCTGGAGCAGCTATTTCGGCCCCTTCATCTGTGGCTCCTGCATTTTCGTCGACGATGCCGACTTCAATCCGCAGCGCACGCTCGATTTATTGAAACGGCTTCCGATCACAACCATGTGCGGTGCGCCGACCGTCTACCGCATGCTGGTGCAAGAGGATCTGTCCGGAATGAAACACGCGGCCTTGAGGCATTGTGTCGCCGCGGGCGAGCCGCTGAATCCCGAAGTGATCGAATCATGGCGTGAGGCGCACCGGCATCACGGTCAGGGACGGTTACGGGCAGACGGAAACCGTATTGTTGTGTGGTAATTTTCTCTGCATGGAAACCAAGGCGGGCTCCATGGGCAAACCCGCTCCGGGGTTTGACCTGGCTGTTATTGACGATGCCGGTGACATCGTCGCGCCGGATGTCGAAGGGGACATTGCCATCCGGGTCAAGCCGCAACGTCCGTTGGGCCTGTTCAAGGAATACCGCGACGCCGCGCCAGCGACCGCAGCCTGCTTTCGCGGGGACTGGTACATCACCGGCGACCGGGCTTTTGTAGATAAGGACGGATATTTCTGGTTTGTCGGCCGCGCCGACGACGTGATCATCACAGCCGGATATCGAATCGGGCCGTTCGAGGTGGAGAGCGCCTTGCTGGAACATGATGCGGTCGCGGAATCCGCGGTGGTATCGAGTCCCGACCCGACGCGCGGTGAAATCGTCAAGGCTTTCGTGGTATTGTCACAGGGGTATGAGCCCACGGACGCGCTGCGCGCCGAACTGCAACAGCACGTAAAGTCGACCACGGCGCCATACAAGTATCCTCGCAAAATCGAATTTGTCACGTCGCTTCCGAAAACGGTCAGTGGCAAAATAAGGCGAAAAGAACTGCGTGATCGTGAATGGCAATAAGTCCGTCAAAGCGGCTAAAACCGCACCTGTGGAGGGCACAATGATTCGTTTTCTCTTCCTTTCCTCGATGTTCATGGTGCTCTTGAACACTGCATACGCGGCCGACTTGCCGATCGAAAGCATTCCACACAGCGAGACGCTTCCGGCCCAATATCCGGATACCTGGGTCTTCGCCCACGATTTCAATTTCAATTCCCTGGTGGACGGCAAGATCATCATCGTCGATGTGGCAGCGGAAAACCGCAACATCAAGGGAATTTTCGGCGCCAGCGGCTTCGCCTCCTTCCAGCACTCGAAAGTGCATTCCGAACTTTATTCAGCGCAGTCGTTTTACTCACGCGGCAGCTATGGCGAACGCACGGATGTTGTGGCGATTTATGACCCGGCATCGCTCCAGCCCATCGATGAAATCGTCATTCCGGCCAAACGCCTGCAGGTTGTCACGCAGGTCAATTCCTTTCAGTTGGCTGATGATGACCGCATCGGCCTGGTGATGAATTTTACTCCGGCGGCCTCCGTTAGCGTGCTCGACATGCCCGGCCGCAAGGTTCTGGCGGAGGTCCCGGTTCCGGGCTGCAATTTCATTTTTCCGACGGGGAAGCGCGGTTTCTCAACCTTGTGCGGCGACGGCAGCCTCGCCACTTATGCTTTGGCGGAAAATGGAGAGGTCACTTCGTCCAGCAGGTCCAAATCGTTCATAGACATCGACAAGGACCCATTATTTGCCAAGAACGCCGTCATCGACGGCATTACCTATTTTCCCAGTTTCCATGGCCGCATCCAGCCGGTAGATTTTCGCGCCGCGGAGCCGCAGGTGCTGGCTGACTGGAACCTGGTGCCCGAAGAACTGCGCGACGAAAATTGGCGGCCATCTGGCTGGCAGGTCATAGCCGGTAACGGCGAGGAACTGTTCGTTCTGATGCAAGCCAATGGAAAGGAGGGCTCGCATAAGGAAGGCGGCACCGAAGTATGGGTTTTCAAGCCTGCGTCAGGCGCACTGGAGCGGCGTATCAAACTCACCACGGCCGGTATTTCCATTGCGGTGACGCACAGCACGCCATCCTACCTGGTGGTTACCAACGCCGACATGCTGCTCGATGTCTACGACGCCATGAGCGGAGACCTGCTACGCAGCATTTCCGTCGGCACTTCGGCAACGCCGATGGTGGTTCACGCCAATTGACACGATGATGCATCTGGACCCGATCTATTCGCTCGCTGTCGCGGTACTGATCGCGTTTGTGTTTGCACGCGCGGGACTGCACAAGCTGATCGACTTTCCACGCCACCTTGCAATCATCCGGGATTACCGCATCGCGCCCGGGTGGCTGGCACCATTGCTCGCGCCCGTAGTTGTCATTCTGGAAGTCACTGTGGCGGCATTGGTGTTATGGCCGGCCTCACGGTCCCCGGCGCTGGCCCTGGCCGCCGGCCTGTTGTTGGCCTATGTTTGCGCGATTGGCCTGAATCTGCTGCGCGGAAGAACGTCGATCGACTGCGGTTGCGGCTGGGGCTCACATGAGCAGCGCATCAGCAACTGGCTGCTGGTCCGGAATCTCCTGTTGATTGGGGTAGCGCTGGCAGCGCGCCTGCCCGTTGCGGAGCGGCCGCTGAACCTGCTCGATTGGTTTCTCCTCGCATTTACGAGCCTGGCACTGATTGCTGTTTATTCCATTGGTGATTCGCTGATTGCCAACTGGCTGAAACTTTCCCAATTGAAGTCGGTTCATGGATGAACCCACTGAATTGGATACAACCGGGGTGAGCACCTTATGAAACGACTCGACAAATTCTGTGAAAAGACCAGCCGCCGTTTGGCCCGCCAGTCGTCGCGGCGCAGTTTTCTGGCCAGGCTTGGCATGGCAGCCGTCGGCGCTACCGTGTTTCCGCTATTGCCGGTGGCGCGGGCGTCTTCAGGGTCTGGTACTTACCCGGGAGTCGCTGCGCAGGATACCGGCAATCCGCAGGACCCCGGCGATCCGACACAGTGCGATTACTGGCGTTATTGCGCCATCGACGGTTTTTTATGCAGTTGCTGCGGCGGTACCCGCAGTTCCTGCCCGCCAGGGACGCAGATGTCCCCGCTGACCTGGATTGGGACCTGCTACAACCCGGCCGACCAGAAGAATTATGTCATTTCCTATAACGACTGTTGCGGCAAGACCAGTTGCGGCCGCTGCCTGTGCAACCGCAATGAAGGAGACAGGCCGGCCTACCGGCCGCAGAAGAACAACGATCTCAACTGGTGCCTGGGAACCGAAAGCGCGGTGTATAACTGTTCCACCGCAGTGCTGATTGGTGTCGATGAATGAGTTCGACAGCGGCAATGACCGCCGTGCTTGCCTTGCTGCTGTTCAGCGCCAGCGCCGGTGCGGACGAAGGTGAGGCGGTATATCAACAATGCGTTACCTGCCACCAGCCCGGCGGCGTGGGTATTCCGGGAATCTTTCCGCCATTGAGAAACCGGCTGGCTGAGATTGCGGCGACGGCCGCCGGCCGCGAGTATGCCGCCACGGTGTTGATTGACGGCCTCGTCGGCACGATCGAGATCGATGGCCAGCGCTATATCGGTGCGATGCCTGCCCAGGGTCTGAGCAATGCGAAGATCGCGGCAGTGTTCAATTACATCATGACGGAATTTGCCGATCCGGCTGCAGCCGGCAGCACGAAGAGATTCAGCGCGGAGGAGGTCGCCGGCATCAGGGCGCGGCATGGGGGCCAGAACGCACCCTCAGCTTTGAGCCTGAGAAGCAAGGTGCCGCATCTTTGAGACTGAACGGGATTTCGTCGTGTTCCAGCGACTGTTGATTCTGCTGCTGCTTGCGTGTTGCCCACCGGCCATCGCATCGGGTCCATCGCACGGCCAGTCTGCGCGCACGATGTGGATGCTCAATTGCCAGGGCTGTCATCGTCCCGACGGCAGCGGAACGGGCAGTGCGGTGCCAACGCTGCCGGGCGTTGTGGCGCGTTTTCTTTCAGTCCCGGGCGGCAGGGAGTACCTGATCCGCGTGCCCGGGGTGGCGACCTCCGCCTTGTCCGACGCTTCCCTGGCGGTGCTGATCAACTGGATGTTGCGGGAATTTGATCCGGAAAATGTTCCGGCAAATTTCACGCCTTATACAGAAAAGGAGATTACAACGCTGCGCCATTTGGGCGCCTACGGCAAGGAAGCAGGCGAAGTCCGCCTCGCTCTGATGCAATTATTCGGCTCCGTTTCCCCGTCTGACCGGTAGCCGAAACCCATTGCTTGTGCGTGATTCTGAATGATACTTTGGTATTAGCCGATAAGACAGACGGGTAATATCATTGGCGCCCGCTGTGTGGGATAGTCAGAATGTATCATTCCGTGAACCTGAAAGGAATTGACCGATGAGCGTTTCAGCAGAATCCCATAGAACAACCCTGGCGAATGCCCCCAATGCAATGAGCAGTGAGGTTGCCGAGTTCCTGGCAAAACCGAAAAAGCTTTTCATCGGCGGGCAATGGCTCGATAGCAGATCGGGCCAGACCTTCGACGTAGTCGATCCTTCTACCGGACAGGCCATTGCCTCGGTTGCCGAAGGGCAAGCCGAAGACATTGACCGTGCGGTAGCCGCAGCTCGCAAGGCCTTTGACGACTCCGCCTGGAGCCGCATGCGACCGATGGAACGGGAACAACTGCTGCACAATCTGGCCGACCTGATAGAAAAGCATGCCGACACGATTGCCGAAATAGAGGCGCTCGACAACGGCAAATCTGTCGTGATTGCCCGCCATGTCGATGTCAAGCATGCCATCGAAGTGTACCGCTACATGGCTGGCTGGCCGTCGAAAATCGAAGGGCAGACCCTGCCCATGTCCGGTTCGCTGCTGCCCGATCAGACCTTTGTCGGCTACTCCCTGCGTGAGCCTGTCGGTGTTGTCGGCGCCATCATCGCATGGAATTTCCCTTTTCTGCTCGCTACCTGGAAACTGGCCCCGGCACTGGCCGCGGGTTGCACAGTCGTCCTCAAGCCGGCGGAAGAAACGCCTCTTAGCGCCCTGTACCTTGGGCAACTGATCGCCGAGGCAGGTTTCCCGGAAGGCGTGGTCAACATCGTTCCAGGATTCGGTGATACCGCAGGGGCGGCACTGTCTTCGCACCCTGATGTGGACAAAGTGACGTTTACCGGCTCGACCGAAGTTGGCCGGCTGATCGCACGGGCGGCAGCGGGCAACATGAAGAAAGTCACGCTGGAGCTTGGCGGCAAATCACCCACCATCGTATTCGGGGATGTGGATGCCGAAGCGGCGATTGCCGGCGCAGCAAGCGCGATCTTTTTCAACCACGGCCAGACTTGCTGCGCAGGTTCCCGCCTGTACATTCAGTCGAACCGCTTTGACGAGATCATCGAAGGGGTCAGCGACGTGGCGAAGAATTTGAAACTCGGCCCCGGCATGAACCCGGAAACCCAGATCGGCCCGCTGGTTTCAGCGATTCAGCGGGAACGGGTCATGTCCTATATTTCCCAGGGCCTGGCCGATGGCGCCAAGGCAGTGGCAGGCGGTCACGCGCTGGATACGGAAGGATATTTCGTTGAACCGACGGTATTTACCAATATCAATCCGGAAATGTCGATCGTCCGCGAGGAGATTTTCGGCCCGGTGGTGGTCGCTGCGGCGTTCGACGATCTGGATGAAATTGCAGCGGTCGCAAACCGGACCAGTTACGGCCTGGCAGCCAGTATCTGGACCAAGGACATCAGCACGGTGCATCGCCTGGCGCCCAAACTCAAGGCCGGGACGGTGTGGGTGAATTGTCACAACGTGCTGGATCCTGTGATGCCGTTCGGCGGCTACAAGCAATCGGGCTGGGGGCGTGAATTGGGCAAGGAAGCGCTGAATTCATACCTGGAAAGCAAATCCATGTGCATCAATATTTAGGGCCTGTTAACAGGCCCCAATTCGTGGGGAAAACAATATGGTGGAGGAAAGTAAAATGTTAATAGACAAAATCAAGCCTCAGCACGTCTTTAATCGCTGGATTGTATGTTCTTTGGCTACGGTCGTTTTCGGCATGCCGTTGGCTAGCGAAGTAGCGCTGGCCCAGCAAAAAGGCTCGGCACTGATGGAAGAGATCATGGTGACCGCGCAAAAACGCGAACAAAGTGCCCAGGATGTTGGTATTTCGATGACCACGCTGTCCGGCGAGCAGATGCGGACGCTGGGTTATACCAACGCACAGGAAGTTACCGCGATGTCCCCGGGCGTCAGCACCATGCAGCCGAACGGTGAAGCGAATTACGCCATCGGCATTCGTGGTGTCGCCAATAACGATTTCACTACCAACGTAGAAAGCCCGGTGTCCGTCTACGTCGACGAAGTCTACATCAGCCAGATGTCCGGCGCGGGCTTTTTGCTGTTCGATATCGACCGCGTGGAACTTCTGCGCGGCCCGCAAGGCACCCTGTTCGGGCGTAACGCAACCGGCGGCCTGGTGCAGTACATCACGGTCAAACCGAACACCGAAGAATTCAACGGTTATGGCAGCGTCACCTATGGCAGATTCAATAACCTGAAAGTACAGGGCGCGGTGGGCGCTCCCATGTCTGACACGCTGGCCATTCGCGCCTCCTTCGCCACCAATCAGGGTGACGGCTACGTCAAAAACCGTTTGATGCCGCAGACCAAGCTCAACAACGCCAACGAATCCGCCGGCCGCTTCCAGTTGCTGTTCCAGCCGAACGAAGACGTGAGCCTGCTGTTGAATGCGCGCATGGGCCATCAGGACATCCACACCGGGTTTTTTGAATATGTTTCCGCCATTTACCCGAATGGCGAAGCAACACCCGGCGTACCCAACGAAGATCTGGGTGGTTATGTGGATACCGATGGTAACGTCTATGCCGGTGACTACGACACGCCCGGCCACAACGAGCTGGATACCCGCGGCTACAGCGGTACCCTGAAGTGGAATCTCGGATTCGGCACGCTGACGAGCATCAGCGACTATCAAACGGTCAAGCGGGATTACATCGAAGACTCGGATGCCTCACCTGTGGATTACTTCCAGTTTTTCCTCACCACCGATGCGAAACAGTGGTCCCAGGAAATCCGGCTCAATGGTGAGGCGGACCGCTTGAAGTGGGTCGGCGGTTTCTATTACATGAAACTCAATGTGGATGATTCCAACGGCGGCATTACCCGCGGCCTGTTCAACTCCCTGGCCAGTGTCGGTTTCTTTGGCGAGGACGCAATTGGCCTGACCGTCGAGGATCTTGGGGTAAACGGCATTCGCAATCCCTATTCTACCAACACCAAGACCTGGTCGCTGTTCGGCCAACTGGAGTATGCGCTGAGCGAGAAGGTCGCGCTGATCGGCGGCTTCCGTTGGATCGAGGAAAAGAAATCTCACCTCTACTTCGACAATATCATGTGGTTCCCGGATACATCGCGGAGCGGACAGGATCCCAATGCGACGGACTACGGTGATGCCGGAGCAGGATCCCCGTATTCCAACAGTCGCAAGGACGGCAATTGGTCGGCCCGGGCCCAGTTGAACTTCACGCCCAGTGAAGACCTGCTGCTCTATCTGAGCTGGAACCGCGGCGTGAAATCGGGTGGCTACAATGCGCCGCTGCTGCCGAGCCCGTTTGCGCTTACCGATGCCTTCATGACCTATGATCCGGAAAAACTCGATGCCTATGAGGGCGGCTTCAAATGGGACAGCGCGGATGGCCGCCTGCGCCTCAACGGCTCAGCTTACTACTACGATTACAAGAACTACCAGGCCTTCTCCATCATCGGTCTCGATACCGCCACGTTGAATGCCCGTTCGAAGGTCAAGGGCTTCGAGTTGGAATTGCAAGCTGCGCCGGTGCAAGGGCTCGACATGCAATTCGGCGCTGCGTATATCGACCCGAAAGTAACCGATGTTCCAGGCTTGACGCGCAGCGTCGATACAGATGGCGACGGTATCCCCGACGTCGATGCGATATTCCCCGGCGCCACGGTGAAGCCGGTACAAACGCCGAAGTGGAACTTCAATGGCCTGGTGCGGTATGAATTCGACCTCGGCAACGGCAGCCTGGCGTTTCAGGTCGACGGCAACTATCGCGCCAAGCATTACTTCGCGCTGACCAACTTGCCGGCCTCCACCGAAGACAGCTATTTCATCGCCAACGCATCGGCGACTTATTACTGGAAAGAACAAAACTGGAGCATGCGCTTGTTCGTCCAGAACCTGGCCGACAAGGAGTACGTGGTGCAGACCTTCGACCTGTCGGGCACGGTGACCAATGGTGGCCTGTTCGGCTTGATCGAGCAGTACTACGGCCGCCCGCGCACCTATGGGGTAAACGTGAGCTACAGCTTCTAGAACTGCAGTGGGGAACCTCTGTTGCAATCAGAGGTTCCCCGGTTCTGAAATTTCAAGCAACATTTTTCGGTCCGATCGGCCCGAAATCCACATTTTCCGAATCCAGATCAATTAGTTTTCCCCCGCCGCGATAGATAATCGGCTTTTCGAAAGCTGTGAATTGCGCTTCTTTTGCCAGTGCCAACAAGCGCCAGGAAGGCAAGCCAGTTCAAATAAAGTGCGTTGGTTCAGGGAAGCCATTTATCTTCTAAGGCAGCACTGAGCCCATCAGTGGCTGGCTGAGGGAAAAAAAGATGAACAGAACTCTGCTCGAACTGCTCTTATGTGTTTTCCTGGGCGTTGCCGGTTCCAGCACGGCAAGTGCGTTTGACAAGAATTCCCTGGTATGGAAAAAATGCGCCGCCTGCCACGCGGCTGAAGACGGGGCAATAGCCCGCGTCGAAGAAATACGCACCACTCCTGAAGAGTGGACGGTGATCGTCGACCGCATGCACCGCTTGCATGGCATGCCCATCGGGCCGGGAGAAATGGCCACCTTGTTGAAGGAACTCTCCGCTACCCAGATGCTCACGCCCGCAGAAGCGTCCAAAGTCGCCTACATCGATCTCTTCAACAATCCGCAGACGATGGAAACGCCCAATGGCGCGGATCAGGAGAAGTTGTTTGTCACTTGCGTTCGCTGTCACAGCGCCGCCAAGATTTTCTCCTATCGCATGACACCATCGGCCTGGTCCAAACTGCGTGATTTCCACCTCTATATGGATCCCACGGTCATGTACCAGATGCGGGAGATGCACTGGCGCGATGAAGCAGATGCGGTATTGAAGTACCTGGCGCGTGATTTCCCCTACGGCCAGGCATGGACCGCCCCGGTGGCAAAACCCGATGGCGAGTGGTTCATCCTGGGTGTCGAACCCGGCAAGGGCAGCTACCGAGGCAATGCCACATTGGAAGCAAAGGGCGACGATGAATACGCTCTGGACGGCGCCCTGGTATTTTCTGACGGCACTTCGGAAACATTTACCGGTGAAGCCACGCTGTACGGCGGCTATGCACTGCGCACCCGCGCCCGCCAGAATGGCAGCGCGACGATGGGCGCGTTCAGCTTCGTCGACGGCAGCATCAATGGTGTGCACCATCACTCGGCACCGGACTTCCGCACCTCTTCGTCCCGCTGGGTTCCCGTTACGCCAACAGAGCCAGGCCTTGAGGCTTACGCCTGGCTACTTGCTGGCCGGAGAGAAAACAAAGGTTCTAGTTGAAGGGTTGAATCTGCCTGAGGTCAAGGCCAAAGACATCGGCGTGTCCGCTGCCGGCGTCGAGATTTTGCAGGCAGCGACCACCAGCCCTGAAGCCATTGAAGTGACCCTCGTATACCACGGCACAGGCAATGAAACCGCCAAGCTTACCGTTACCGGGCTTGACTCCGGTTCGCCGCCGCTGAGCCTGAAACTGGCGCCACGCATCGATTACCTGAGCATCAGCCCGGCCACCGGACGGGCCAGAATCAACGGCGGCGTGAACTATCCGGCGGAAGGCGTGCAGTTCCAGGCACTTGCCTGGTCCAAGGGCGCCAATGCGGACGATCCAATGGATGACTACCTGCTGGGCGCGGTTGACGCTGATTTCAGTCTGGCTGAAGAAGTCACCCGGCCTGGCGATGATGACCTGGTGTACGTGGGCGCCATCGAGGCGGACGGAACCTATATTCCGAGCAGGGATTACAACCCCATCCCGGCCCGGGAACATGGCGGCGAAGGCACCGGCATGGTCAAGGTGATTGCCAATTACACGCGTGGAGAAAGCGCTTACACCGTTGAAGGCCGGTTGGTGGTCACCGTTCCCGATTTCATCCAAAGGATCAAGTAGCGGGCGCGGCATGATGGATAGCCTTCTCTCCTGGGCGGACCACCGGGTTTTCGAAAGCTCCGGCGAACCCTTCCTGTTTGCGGTGGAAGACGCAAGCCTGTTTTCCCTGAGCCGGGAGGCTCAGCAAACACTGAGTAGATGGCGCAGTTGCCGATCGATTGACCTGGACAATGTCCCTCAACCCGACCTCGAAGTGCTGGAAGGCTTGCGCGATGTACGCGTGCTGCGGCCCACATTCCGGCAAGAAGTTCCGGCGCCTCAGCCCGAACCGGGAATCGTCCCGCTGTCCACGCTGGTGCTGGAAGTGGCCCAGGATTGCAATCTCCGTTGTACCTATTGTTACGCCGAAGGCGGCACATATGGCGCTGTGCCCTGTCTTCTGGCGCCGGAGACCGCGCGTCGGGCCGTGCGCTATTTGGTGGATCATTCCGGCGACCGGGAACACCTCACGCTGATTTTTTTCGGTGGCGAGCCGCTGATGAACATGCCGGCGGTCAGGGCGGCAACGGATGAGGCGCTTTCCTGCGCCCACAAAACCGGTAAGCAAATCCACTTTTCACTCACCACCAACGGCACGCTGCTGGACCGCGAGCTTGTGCACTTCCTGCACAAGCACCGGATTTCGGTTGCTGTCAGCCTGGACGGACCGCGCCATATCCATGACCGCAACCGCCCCGACGCTCAGGGCAATGGCACCTATGCTGAAATTGTCTCCCGCCTGGAAATGCTGCTCGAGCATGCGCCGGTTCCGGTCGCCGCCAGGGTCACGCTGGCGCCCGACCAGTGGCACAGCGTGGTCGAGGTATTTGACCACCTTACCGGTCTTGGCTTGCATGAGGTGGGGATTGCTCCGGTCAGCCCGGTAAGCAAGGCGCTGCTCCCTTCGGCTGCCGACGAAGCGGCATTGCTGAGCGGCTTTGACGAATTGGCCAGGCGTTTTGTTGCCCACGCCAGAAAGGGGCGGGTCATGCCTTTTTCAAATATGCTCGACTTGCTGGCAAGACTCCACCTCGGGCAAACCAAGACCGTATCTTGCGGCGCTGGATTCGGCTACATGGCCGTCGATGCGAAAGGCCGCTTGTTTCCCTGTCACCGGCTGGCGGGAGAGGCGGATTTCTGCGTCGGCGATATCGGCAGCGGCATCGACAGCAACAGGATCAATTCCTGCCTGGATTCGCTAAACAGCGACCGCAGGGAGAATTGTTCCAAATGCTGGGCCAGAACGCTTTGTGCCGGCGGCTGCCACTACGAAAACCATCTGCGCGAAAACCATCTGGGTCTGCCGCGCGGGAGCAGTTGCCGGTTCATCCGCAGCTGGCTGGACCTGGGTATGAGGACTTATGCGGAATTGCGCACAGACGGCGCGATAGAAGCTATGGGGCGCCGGCTTGCACAGCGGGCGCAATGTTGACAGCAAGCGATTAACCTTTTCGATGGAGACTGAAATGAAAAAGAAAAGGCCCATTCAGGCGTTGAATGAAAAAGCCCTGGCCATCCAGTCCTTGGCCGAGGGTGAGCAGGCATCGGTCGAGGCGCTGCAGGAAGGGCCCCCGGCCATGCCGGTGGGGTGCACCACCATTTTTGACACCGGCTGGGAAACCAATCCGCGCCCGACCTACCCGGTCGGCAACTGCCAGGCTTCGGCAAAGGACTTTCACGGTTGCGCCGGCGATTGCTGGTGGCCCGCACAAGTGCCTGACGGTTTGACCAACCACCAGGATTTTGACAAGCAGTGCCCGAATATCGCCAGGGACTGGCGGGTGCTCAAATACGATTGAGTGAACAGCATGAATACAAAATTCGCAAGCTCTTTGGCAGTTTTCGCACTGCTCATTGGCATGAGTGCCGGCAACGTCCTGGCAAAGGACGTCTTCTACTACATCGGATACGAACACATTCAGGTTGTCGATGGTGACAGCGATTCCATCGTCGCCGACATCCCGGTGGATGGTTGGCTGCGGGAAACCGATTTCAGCGCCGATAAAAAGTATCTCTACGTGGTCTCCAAGCGGCATCTGATCCATACCATCGATCTTGCCGCAAATCAGGTCGTGAAAACGATCGACGTCGGTGGCGGCGGCTGGGATCGCTTCATCTTCGGATTCGATCTTGCACCCGATGGCAAAACCGCCTACGTCAATCTGCTGTCCCGCACCACCAGGAGGGGTGAAGCGGTGGTTGCTGCGCCCATGCTGGCGCAAATTGACCTTGCGGACGGCCACATTTTGCGCAGCATCGATGTGCCATGGGGTTCAGCCATGCTGGTTTCGGTCAAGAATGCCAGCAACATCTATGTAATCGGCAAGGACATCGTCAAAATTGATGTATCCGGCAAGGATATGAAACTCATCGGCACCTATCCGATGTTCGAGAAAAAGTGGAATATCTTGCCGTTATGGGATTACAGCATGGAAAACGGCGGCGTGTTCATCGGCAACTACTACACACCCGACTTCATGGGGCTGGTTTCCATCGATACGCACAGCGGGGAGATTACCGACACACCGCTCGACGGTCCGCCCGTTTTTGCTTACAGCGTGGTGCGCTCGCCGGACAAGAAGAAAGTCTATGCAGTGATGGATGATCTCACCGTCATCGACCTGGAAAAACGCAGCTATGAGGCTGTTCTGCCGATACCGGGAGGCACCAACTATGCCATCAGCGTATCCAGCGACGGCAAGAAAATCTATGTCTCCGGCGGCGGTTCGGTTACCACCGTTTACGACGCCAAGAGTTTGAAGCCCATAAAGGTCTTGCAGATGGAGACAGACGGCATGGATTTCAGACGTTTGACGTTTTAGGCATGGAATATGCTCTGCGCATCGCCACCCTGGAAAGTGCGTACGAAAGCCCCGGGGAATTTTGTCCTGCAGCAATGCGGGAACTGTGCACCGATGCGCCGCTGAGCGCGCTCTATTTCGGCTCGGAATTCTGCCAGGAACTGCTGCCCGGCCTGAAGCAGGCCGAGACCATTTGCAGCCATTGCGCGGAGCGTGGCCTGGAGGCGGTATTACTCACGCCCCTGGTCACGCACAAAGGCCTGAACCGCCTGTCCCGTTTGCTTGGCAGCCTGAGCAAACGCGGCTGGGCACCCGCCGTCGTGTTCAACGACTGGGGCGTTTTTGAACTGCTGCGAACCAGGTACCCCGCCTTGCCCAGGCACATGGGACGGTTGATGAACCGGGGTTTACGGGACCCGCGGCTGGAAATGAAAGCCATGCCACCGGCAGGCGAAAATACCGGGCGCGGAGCGGGAATCAGAAAATTTGCTGCCTCCCTTGGGGTCAGTGCCCTGGAATCGGATGCCGACCTCGAACCGGGTTACCTGGGCACCGGCGCCGAAGGCCTCAAGCGCGCATTACATGTGCCCTGGACTTTTGCCAGTTCGGGGCGGAACTGCCTGGAGAAAGCTGCCGCCAGTCCTGCGGAGAAGGGTCTGTTTACCCAGGGCCTGAGCTCGGGCTGCAGCGCTCCGTGCCGTGATCTCTGCCGGCCGGAACATCGGCAGGATACACAAAAACGCATGTGGCGCGCGGGCAATACGCTGTTTTTCGAAGCACCTCAAGAGTGGATTGCGCGCCACATGGCCCTGACCGACCGGGTGGTGTTGCATCAGCGGCCGATGCCATGACCCGGGCCATGACCCGGGCCGTGACCCCGACCATGAAAATCCTGTCGCCCCTAAGAGATGCCGGAGAAGTGGGTCCACTGCGGGACGCCGGCGCCGATGAATTCTATTGCGGGCTGGCTCCGCCGCAATGGAAGCGAACATTCGGCGCAGCCTGGTCCAACCGCAGACACCCGGATGCGGCGGGCGTAGTCGAATGAACACGCACTCCAGGACATGGTCGCGGCCGCGGGACCGGTGCCCATTCATGTCGCCCTTAACTCACCCCACTACCCACCGGGAGCGGTGGAAATGCTGGCTGAATTTGGCAGCCGGCTGTTACGGGATATGGGCATCAGCGCCCTGATCGTGGCCGATATCAACCTCTTGCTGGCGCTGATCGAAGCCGGCCATGCAGCGCAATTGCACCTCTCCAGCCTGGCCACGTCGACCAATGTGGCCAGTTCCCGGTTTTTCAGGGGGCTGGGAATCTCCCGCATCATCCTGCCCAGGCACCTCACCCTGGATGAAATTGAACATTGCGTGATCGACGGTCTGGAGTTTGAAACGTTCGTTATCAATGACGGCTGTGTTTTCGAAGAAGGCCTGTGCGCCACGACCCATGACGCCGGGACGTTTTGCCTTAAGGATGGTGATGGTTTGCAAGACATGCCGGCGGGGATACTCGAGCGCTATGCCTTCTTCAAGTGGACGCAAAACAATTGTGGCTGCAATTCCAGCAGGGGCTTTCCGCTGGGCCCCTGCGGGCTGTGCGCGATTCCCAGGCTGCAAGCGGCAGGTGTCAGGTATTTGAAAGTTGTCGGCAGGGAAGCCTCACTGGAACGCAAATACGCCTCGGTCAAACTGGCGGCCATGGCACGCGACATAGCCCGCAACGGCGGGGGGGCGGAACGCATCAAGGAAGCCACCATTGCGCGGCGCGGCGCGGCTTCACTGTGCCAGCACGCGCGCGCCTGTTATTACCCCGATGTTTGGGATGAGCGGAAACCGGCGCAGAAGCCGGTTTGCAGCCTGAGAAAGTTCTGATTCGCCGGAGACGGAGCTTGCTGATGAAAAGGCCCGGCAGTTTGAATTCGCTAAAGCTTTTTGCCCGCCACCTCGGGCAGCGGAAAAAAACGCTGGCCGCGCTCTTTGCACTGGGACTGATCGGCACAGCCGCCGGCTTATCGACTCCATTGATCGGCAAAGCCTTCATCGACGCGGTGGCCGAGCAGGGCGATTACGACAAGATTCCGCTGATCGCTGCGGCGCTGGTGGTGCTGGCGCTGGCCGATGTACTGGTTGGTTTCCTGTCACGGATGGTGCACGCCAGACTGTCCGCCCGCATCCTGGTCGAAATCCGGCAGCGACTGTTTCGTCATTGCCTCTATGCCCGCATGGAAGGCGTGGAACGCTTCCGCCACGGCGACCTGCTGAGCCGCTTTGGTTCCGACATGCCACAAATTCAGGCCCTGCTGGTCGACGGTCTCATCGGCTTCCTGCACAACGTGTTGTTCCTGGTACTGTGCGCCGTCATATTGATCGTTCTCTCGCCGATACTGGCGCTGTGGAGTTACCTGGGCCTGGCGGTTGCGCTGGTCCTGACCGCAAGTTTTCGCGCTCCGATCGAACGGGGAACGCGCAAAATCCGCGAGAACATGGCTGACTTGTCGCATTTTCTTGCCGAGCGTCTGGGCTCATTGCGCGGCATCCGCTATCACGGCGCGGAAACACAGGAACTGGCAACTTTTGCGGCATTGAACCAACAACTGGTCCAGCGCGTGCTCAGGTTTCAAGCGATCGAGTCGACCGCAACCCAGCTGCCCGGGCTGGCCTTGTCCATCAGCCTGGCCTGGATCTATTTGCTGGGTGGCGGCCAGCTGCAGAGCGGGGCGATTGGACTGGGCACGTTTGTTGCGTTTGTACTCTACCAGGGCCGGCTATACGGGCCCGCCGCGGGCTTGTTGGGTTTGGTCAGAACGCTGCAGGAAGCCCGTGTCAGCCTGGATCGGGTAGCAGAAATTCTGGGTGACGAAGAATCAACCGACCGCACGGACACCAGGGCAGCGGGTAGCCACGCTGCAATCTGCCTCGAAGATGTGACATTTGCTTACGCGGACGGCACTCCAGTGCTGTGTGGATTGAACCTGCGTCTGGCCCTGGGAGAAAAAGTCGCAATCTTCGGTTCATCAGGCAGCGGAAAATCGACCCTGGTCCAACTCCTGTTCGGACTTCGTACGCCACACCACGGCACCGTGAGCGTACATTCCAGCGGCAGGCTGGGATATGCTTCATCGGACCCTTTCCTGATGCACGCCAGTGTCAGCGATAACCTGCGTTACGGAAATCCCGACTGTTCTGCCGAGGCGATGGTCGAGGCTTCCAGGCTGGCCGAAGCGACGAAATTCATTCTGTCTTTGCCGCAAGGCTTTGACACGATCATCGGCGGGCGTGGCCAAACGCTGTCCGATGGCCAGCGCCAGCGGCTGGGGCTGGCACGCCTGTTCCTGGCTGACCCGGCCGTGCTGGTTCTGGACGAAGCCTTTTCAGCCATGGATCCGGAAACGGAAAGACGGGTGCGCGCCAATCTCTTCACTGCCTTTGCCGATCGCACCGTGCTGGCCATCAGCCATCGCTTGCATGGGCTGGAACAGTTTGACCGCTTGCTGCTGATGCGCGAGGGACAACTGCAGCCGGTGAGCGAGAAGGAACTGCTTGAATGGGGTCAGAACACCATTTCTGCCGGAAATGCTTCTCTGACCCCTGAACAACTCCCAGAAGAACCTGATTCCCTGTCCTGTGCACAGACCACTGATCGGCATCGTTGACACAGGGATCAACCCCTGGCACTCGCACGTTCGCGGCCAGGTGCGAGGCTGCCGTATATTCCTCAATGGTGACGGAAAGATTTGCGAGGATGGTGAATTCAGCGACCCGGTGGGTCATGGCACCGCCGTCGCCGGGGTGGTGCGCCAGACCCTTCCCGCAGCCCGGTTGTTCGCGGTGCGGGTGTTTGCAGACGACCTCAGCACGTATCCATCCCTGGTGGCCAGAGGTATCCTGCGCGCCGCCGCAGAGGCCTGCGATGTCATCAATCTGAGTCTGGCCGTACCACCCGGCTCCGACGCCGGACTCATCGTTGACGCCTGCAAGGCCGCTCAGGAAGCAGGCTCGGTGCTGGTCGCCGCGGGACATCCACAGCGCCCCGGCTTGCTGCCGGCCTCACTGCCCGGTGTCTATGGCGTTATCTCGGATGATGAACTCGAAGATGATGCAATAGAATTGCACGCCGGTGGACCCTATCCCTGTCGCGCCAGAGGCAGGCCGCGCATGCTGGATCACGTCCCGCCAGAGGCCAACCTGTGGGGCCATTCGCTCGCTTGCGCCCGCGTGACGGCCTATCTGGCCGCGCATCCCGGCTGCGCCAGCCTGTCCCGGTAGCCGCCACGATATGGTTTATGATGGGCAATCCTTCTCAGCGTTGCCCGGATGACTGACATGCCTGCCTACGCCATCGAAAACCTGATTCCGGTAGTCGACCCGGCCGCCTTCGTCCACCCCACCGCCGTGCTGATTGGCGACGTGATCGTCGGCGCCAACTGTTACGTCGGCCCCAATGCGGTGCTGCGCGGCGATTTTGGCCGCATCCTGCTGGCGCCGGGCAGCAACGTTCAGGACACCTGCGTGCTGCACAGCTTTCCGCAGAAGGACTGCACCGTGGATACCGACGGCCATATCGGACACGGCGCCGTATTGCATGGATGTCACATTGGACGTAATGCTCTGGTTGGAATCAACGCCGTGGTGATGGACGATGTGCGCATCGGCGCGGAATCGCTGATTGCCGCCTGCGCGTTTGTCAAAAGCGGCTTCGAATGCCCGCCGCGCTCCCTGCTGGCAGGCAGCCCGGCGCAAATCCGCCGGCAGTTGACGGAAGAGGAAGTGCAGTGGAAGAGTGCAGGGACTCGTGAGTACCAGCAATTGACCTTACGCAGTCTGTCCAGCCTGCGGCAGGTTCAGCCGCTGCTTACCAGCCAGGCCGACCGGCCCAGATTCACCGGCAGTGAATACACGCTCAAGGGAAAGCACAAAGGCTAGCTGTGAATTCCAGCAACGTTATTCTCGCGTCTTCCGCATCGCGGATCGGGGAGCCACGCCTTGGTGTCGCGACCATCTGTATACAACGTTGCTGGAATTCACAGCTAACGTCCTGTCCCCGCGACAGGGGCAAAGCGATCACGAAAACTGGCTTTTGGCCCTGGCATCAGGCCGCCGTCGGCTTGCAGTTGCGTCGTAATGTAGCCGATGGAAGGCTGGGCCAGGGCGAGGTAGAGTTGGCCGGTCAGTTTCATCGCCTCACCGCCGGGCCAGGCCGGCGGCAGTAACTCCTCGGGCAGTGGTGTATCGCGCAGCAATACCCTGCGGTAATCGTGAATCAGCAGCGTGCGGGCTATGAAAGCCGATTCCGCGTCCACGGCTCGGGAGCCTTTCAACCACCGGGCCAAGGGCCTGAAGCCCGCCAGGAACTCCCGATAAGCCTGGGCCACCTGGTCCAGCTTCCAACTTTCTTGCACCAGCTTTCGTACTACCGCAAAGGAGGTCAGGGCTCCACTTTCGGCCTCCATGATCAACACCCGTCCACTGGCATCGAACTCGGCCAGTGTTTCCCTGAGTGTGCGGTCGGCGTCACCCGGCCGGGCATAAGTGCCGCCGGCAATTTGACGGAATCCTTGCCAATGCAGGCTGCGCCTGAAAAGTTCGCGCTGTTTGTCTTCAATCGTCAGCGGAATCAACAGTTGCCAGCGGCCGTGCCACGATTCCTGTTCCAGCGCGTATACGCGCCGCGCCGCCCGTTCGTATTCGTGCTTGCCAAAATCGCTGAAGCGGTAAAAACTGCGACGGCCGGCGCGTTCGAATTCCAGCCAGCCATCACGGACCAGGCGGAACACCGAGGTGCGGACCAGGCGTTCGCTGATGCCCAGGGTGTCCAGTGCGCGCACCAGGCTTCCCAGCCAGATCACACCGCCATGCTGCGAAACGACGTCGCCGAACACGGTGATGATGAGCGAGGTCGTGCGCATCGGGCTGCGCTCAAGAAAGCCGGAAACAAGATGCTTGATTACGGCGGGCCGTTGCACGAAAGCGAATCCTCTTTTAAGGCCGACTGCCCCATCCATGTCGAAGTATTACACAATTATTTACATTGATGCGGTTTTATGTATCATATCAGGCCCCTTCGCAATCAAGCGGCGAGCGTGTCCATGAAGTTACAGAGTTATATAGCAGGGCAGTGGTGTGATGGCCTGGGCGACGGTGTTGCCGTGCGTGATGCCGTCACCGGCGCGCCGGTCTGTAAGGTGACCAGCGAGGGGATCGACTTTGCCGCAGCCGTGCAGTACGCGCGGCAAAACGCCGGCCCGGCCTTGCGCGCGTTGACTTTTCACGAGCGGGCGGCGGGATTGAAGGCGATGGCCAAACACCTGATGGCCAAAAAGGAAGATTTCTATGCGCTGTCAGGCAGAACCGGCGCAACCCGGACCGATAGCTGGATCGACATCGAAGGGGGCATCGGCACGGTGTTCAGCTATGCCAGCCTGGTCACGCGGCAATTTCCCAACGACACGGTGATGGCCGAAGGCGAGATGGAACGCCTGTCCGCCAAAGGTACCTTTGCCGGCAGGCACATCCTGACATCGAAACCGGGCGTTGCGGTACATATCAATGCCTTCAACTTCCCCTGCTGGGGCATGCTGGAAAAGATCGCGCCCAGCCTGGCCGCAGGCATGCCGGTCATCGTCAAACCGGCCACGCCCAGCGCCTACCTGACCGAGGCCATGGTGCGGGAAATCATCGCCGGGGGCTTCTTCCCTGCCGGATCGATCCAGCTCATCTGCGGCGGTGTCGGCAACCTACTCGAGTTGCTGGATGAACAGGACGTGGTCACCTTTACCGGTTCCGCCAGCACCGGGCGCCGGCTCAAGAGTCACCCCAATATCATTGCCAACTCGATACCGTTCACGCTGGAAGCGGATTCATTGAATTGCGCCATCCTCGGTGAGCGTGTGCAGCCCGGTGATCCAGAGTTCGAGCTTTTCATCAAGGAAGTGGTGCGGGAGATGACGGTCAAGGCTGGCCAGAAATGCACCGCCATACGCCGCGTGATTGTACCCGCGGACCGGATCGAAGCGGTCGGCAGCGCGCTGGCGGCACGGCTGGACAAGATCGCGCTGGGCGATCCCGCTACCGAAGGTGTGCGCATGGGCCCCTTGGTCGGCCGCGACCAGGCCGCGGACGTGCGCGCCCGGGTGGAAGAGCTGGCGCAGGAGTGCGCCATCATCTATGGAGGCGGCGAGGCCGAGATCGTTGGCAAGGGCTGTGATCCCGGCGCCTTTTTTCCCGCCACATTGCTGCGCTGTGACAATCCGCTGCGCAAGCACCTGGTGCACGAAGTGGAGGCCTTCGGGCCGGTCAGCACCCTGATGCCCTATGCCGGGCTGGACGAAGCGATCCTGCTCGCCAGGATGGGCAAGGGAAGTTTGGCAGGTTCATTGTTCACCTATGACGATAACGAAGCCCGGCAAGTCATCCTCGGCACCGCTCCCTGGCATGGACGCATGCTGGTGATCAACCGCGATTGCGCAGCCGAATCCACCGGGCACGGTTCGCCGCTGGCCGCCCTGGTGCATGGGGGTCCCGGCCGCGCCGGCGGTGGCGAGGAACTGGGCGGCGCACGGGCGGTAAAGCATTACATGCAACGTACCGCCTTGCAGGGCTCACCCACCACGCTAACGGCGATTACCGGCGAGTACCACGCCGGGGCCACCCTGCACGGCGATGCGGTGCATCCGTTCAAGAAACATTTCGAGGACTTGCTGATTGGCGAAAGCCTGCTCACCCACCGGCGCACCGTCACCGAGGCGGATGTGGTCAATTTCGGTTGCATCAGCGGTGATCACTTCTACGCCCATTTCGATGAAATCGCCGCCAGGGATTCTTTTTTCGGCAAGCGGGTGGCCCACGGTTATTTCGTCATTTCCGCAGCCGCCGGCCTGTTCGTCGATCCTTCACCCGGCCCGGTCATCGCCAACTACGGCCTGGAGAATCTGCGCTTCATCGAACCCGTGGCCCCGGGCGATACCATCCGCGCCCGCTTGACGGTAAAGAAGAAAGTGAAGAAGCAACCGCGTGGTGAGGAACAGCCCAATGGCGTGGTGGTATGGGCGGTCGAGGTCAGCAACCAGGACGATAAGGCGGTGGCAATTTACGACATCATGACTTTGGTCGCACGGCGCGATCCTTGAGGCACCACCACCGAAACTGTCGAGGAAGGCACACATGAATTACCAGCACATCGAGTTCCAGATCGAGAACGGCGTCGCCATCCTCAGGCTGAATCGCCCCGAATCCCTGAACAGCTTTACCGCGGACATGCACGGCGAGGTGCGCGAAGCGCTGACGCTTGCCGCCAACGACAAGGCCGTTCGCGCCGTTTTGCTTACCGGCAATGGCCGTGGTTTTTGCGCCGGACAGGACCTCAATGACCGTTCGGTAGCGCCTGGCGATGAAATGCCCGACCTCGGCAACTCCGTTGGCAACTATTACAACCCGCTGATTCGCCTGCTGACCACGATGGAAAAACCGGTCATCTGCGCGGTCAATGGCGTCGCCGCCGGTGCAGGCGCCAACATCGCGCTGGCCTGCGACATCGTCATCGCGGCCCGCTCGGCCAGCTTCATCGAGTCCTTCTGCAAGCTCGGGCTGATTCCCGACTCTGGCGGCACCTGGATATTGCCGCGCCTCGTTGGCATGGCGCGGGCGCGCGGCCTGGCCATGCTCGGACCGAAAATCAAGGCCGAGCAGGCAGAAGCCTGGGGCATGATCTGGCAGTGTGTCGACGATGAACAATTGATGCCGGTCGCGCTCGCACTGGCCGAGCAAATGGCCAGCCAGCCGACCCGCGGCTTCGCCTTTACCAAGAAAGCGCTGGCGGCTTCGACGGCCAACACCCTCGATGAGCAACTGGAACTCGAAAAGGAATTGATGCGGGCCGCGGGCAAGACCCACGACTACAAGGAAGGCGTCACGGCTTTCCTGGAAAAGCGCCAGCCGGTGTACCGGGGCGAGTAAAGCAAAATGAAAAGACATAACAGTGGAGATCGCGCCTGATGCAACAAGCCTTTATTTGTGACGCGGTGCGCACACCCATTGGCCGCTATGGCGGCGCGCTGGCTCCGGTGCGGGCCGACGATCTGGCTGCGGTGCCGATTGCTGCGTTGCTCGAACGCCACCCGGGGGTGGAGTGGCGCCTGGCCGATGATGTGTATTTTGGCTGCGCCAACCAGGCCGGAGAAGACAATCGCAACGTCGCCCGCATGTCTGCCCTCCTCGCCGGGCTGCCGGTCGAGGTGCCGGCGGTGACCATCAACCGCCTGTGCGGCTCCGGCATGGATGCCGTCGGCGGCGCAGCACGCGCCATCAAGTCCGGTGAAGCGAACCTGGTCATAGCCGGGGGCGTCGAGTCCATGTCGCGCGCTCCCTTCGTGCTGGGCAAGGCCGCCACCGCCTTCAGCCGCGATGCACGGATGTATGACACCACCATGGGCTGGCGCTTCGTCAACCGCCTTATGCAAGAGCAATATGGCATCGATTCGATGCCGGAAACCGCCGAAAACGTGGCCGAACAATTTTCCATCAGCCGCGTGGACCAGGACGCCTTCGCACTGCGCAGCCAACAGCGCGCAGCAGCGGCTGTGGACAAGGGTTTATTTGCCGCGGAAATCGTTCCGGTATCCATAGCGCAACGAAAAAAGCCGCCCCTGGTGATCACGCGCGATGAACATCCACGCCCCGATACCACTGCCGAAGGCCTGGCGAAGCTGCCGGCGCCGTTCCGGGCCGACGGCACGGTCACTGCCGGCAACGCCTCGGGCATCAACGACGGCGCCTGCGCTTTGTTGATTGCATCGGAACAAGCCGCCGGCCAATTTGAGCTGCAGCCGCTGGCGCGCGTCGTGGCCATGGCCTGCAGCGGAATTGAACCACGCATCATGGGTTACGGGCCGGTCGAAGCAACGCGCAAAGTACTGCGCCTGGCGGGCCTGAGCTTGTCCGCAATGAGCGTCATCGAGTTGAATGAAGCTTTTGCAGCACAGGCGCTGGCCGTGCTGCGTGCACTCGAATTACCGGACGATGCCGCCCATGTCAATCCGAATGGCGGCGCCATCGCCCTCGGCCACCCCCTCGGCATGAGCGGCGCCCGCCTGGTCACCACGGCCATGTACGAACTGCGCCGCCGGGGCGGGCAGTATGCCCTTTGCACGATGTGTATTGGCGTAGGCCAGGGCATCGCCATGGTCATCGAGCGCGTCTAGTGGCCTGTAACAGCCAATACAGAAGTGCCTTGCGAACCGGGACGGCCGATTGCTGTGTCGCTCGCCTTGCGAATATGCGAGAGCTATTCGACGCGGCTCGCTTCGTGCACTCGGCTCGTCCGGGCTCGCCTTTCACTCCCGTATTGGCTGTTACAGGCCACTAGCCACTGTCAGGTCAAACAGGAATTTGCATGAGCACCACGACATCTGAAACAACCGAAGAGGAGCGTCGGCAAGCCATTTTTCAAGCCCGCATCGACGCCGAGGAAAAAATCGAGCCCAAGGACTGGATGCCGGAAAGGTATCGCCAGAACCTGATCCGGCAGATTTCCCAGCATGCCCACTCCGAAGTGATCGGCATGCAGCCGGAAGGGAACTGGATTACGCGCGCCCCCACGTTGCACCGCAAGGCGGTCTTGCTGGCCAAGGTTCAGGACGAAGGCGGGCACGGCCTGTATCTGTATAGCGCCGCCGAAACCCTGGGCATGAGCCGGGAGGAGTTGATCGCGGATTTGCAGTCGGGCGCGGCAAAATACGCCTCCATTTTCAATTACCCGACGCTGACCTGGGCCGACATCGGCGCCATTGGCTGGCTGGTCGATGGTGCGGCCATCGTCAACCAGGTGTCATTGCAGCGCACGTCCTATGGGCCGTATGCCCGCGGCATGGTGCGCATCTGCAAGGAAGAGAGTTTCCATCAGCGTCAGGGCTATCACATCATGATGGTGCTGGCACGAGGCAGCGCGGTGCAAAAAGAGATGGCGCAGGATGCGGTCAACCGCTTCTGGTGGCCCTCGCTGATGATGTTCGGGCCGCATGACGCGGACTCGGTCCATTCGGGCCAGTCCATGAAGTGGAAAATCAAGCGCCAGAGCAACGACGAGTTGCGGCAGAAGTTTGTCGATCAGACGGTACAGCAGGCGGAAGTCATTGGACTGTCCCTGCCCGACCCGGACCTGAAATGGAACGAGGAACGCGGCCACTACGATTTCGGTGAAATCGACTGGGACGAGTTCCGCCGCTCCATGACCGGCGGCGGCCCCTGCAGCCGTCAGCGCGTGGCACACCATATCAAGGCACATGAAGAAGGCGCCTGGGTACGGGAAGCCATGCGCGCCCATGAAAGCGGAAAACGCAAGCAGACTGACCAGGCGGCTGCATAGAGGACCCGGCCATGAACGAGCACATGCAATTATTCGAAGTCTTCCTTCGATCCAGGCGCGGCCTGGATCACAAACACGTGGGCAGCCTGCACGCCGAAGACCATGAACAGGCGCTTGAATATGCGCGCGACGTGTATACCCGGCGTGGCGAAGGCGTAAGCATCTGGGTGGTGAAGTCGGCGGATATCGTGGCCTCGCAGGAAGAAGACTGCGAGAGTTTCTACGATCCGCAGGATGACAAACCCTATCGGCATGCAACGCATTACCAGTTGCCTGACAAAGTCAACACCATGTAGGCGCCAAGAATGGACGGGATAATGGATACTCAGCAACAGGAATCCGTCAGGCAATATGCGATCCGGCTCGGGGATGACGCACTGGTGCTGGGGCACCGCCTGTCCGAATGGTGCAGCCGCGGGCCGTTCCTGGAGGAAGATCTGGCCCTGTCCAACGTCGCCCTCGATTTTATCGGCCGCGCGCGCATGTTCTACAGTTATGCGGCGGAACTGACCGAAGGCAGCAGCAGCGAGGACGATTTTGCTTACCGGCGCGATTGCCGGGAATTTACCAATGCCCTGATCTATGAACTGCCGCGGGGTGATTTCGCTTTTACCATGGGCCGGCAATTCCTCATCGATGCGTTCAACGTGGGCTTCCTGGAACAATTGCAGTCTTCAGCCGACCCGACCCTGGCCGCAATCGCAGCCAAGGCGGTGAAAGAATCCCGCTATCATTTGCGCCGCAGCCATGACTGGATGCTGCGGCTTGGCGCAGGCACGGCTGAAAGCCACCAGCGCCTGCAAACCGCAATAAACGAGTTGTGGGGTTACACGGCGGAACTGTTCGAGGCCGATGAGCTGGAAAGCAGACTGATCGAGGCCGGTATCGCGGTGGATTGCGCCGCATTGCACGGCGCCTGGGAGGAAACGGTAAACGCCGGATTCACCGCAGCCCGAATCACCATCCCTGAAGACGACTGGCAGGCCGGCGGCGGCCGGCAGGGCAGGCACACCGAATGGTTGGGTCATCTGTTATGCGAGCTGCAGTTCGTCCAGCGCGCCTATCCCGGCCTGGAGTGGTAAATGGCAGCATTGGCCGATACCCTGCCCATCAACCTGCTACCGGCCGAAGAGCAGGACCGCCGCCAGCGGCGCAGCGCTTCGGCTTGCCCGCAGCTTTGGACCCTCCTCGACCAGGTCATGGATCCGGAAATACCCGTGATCAGCATCTGGGAGCTGGGTGTGCTGCAGAACGTGACGCAGCAGGGCAATACCGTGGAGGTAACGATCACACCCACTTATTCGGGCTGTCCCGCCATGGACGTGATCGAACAGGACATCTCTCTGGCGCTGGCACAGGCCGGGTTTGCCGATCACCGCGTCATCAAGCGCCTGTCGCCGGCGTGGACGACGGACTGGATGTCCGAGGGCGCAAAGGAAAAACTCCGCGCCTACGGCATCGCTCCGCCCTGCCGGGCCGGTGCTGCGGCGCCGGACCTGCACTGCCCCCATTGCGGCAGCGAGGATGTGCGGCAAGTCAGCGAATATGGGTCCACGGCCTGCAAGGCCTTGTTCCAGTGCCGGGATTGCGCCGAGCCTTTCGACTATTTCAAAGGGCATTGATGTGGCCGAGCTGCAATTTCATCCTTTGACCATCAGCGGGATAAAAGCGGAAACCGATCTTGCGCTGCGGGTGAGTTTCGAAGTGCCCGAGGAACTGCGCCAGGCCTTTCGGTACCGCCAGGGCCAGTACCTGACACTGCGCTCGGAAATCGATGGTGAAACCGTGCGCCGGTCCTACTCCATCTGTTCCGGCGTGAACGATCCGGCACTGCAGATCGCGATCAAGCGGGTCGAAGGCGGCGTGTATTCAAATTTTGCCAACGACACTTTCAAACCCGGGCAGCAGGTTGAGGCGATGCCACCGCAGGGAAGTTTTTTTACCGCGCTGGATCCCAAAGCCGCGCGCAATTACCTGTTCATCGCCTCAGGCAGCGGCATTACCCCGGTGCATTCCAATATCAAATCCATCCTGGAAATTGAAGCCGACAGTGAAGTGACCCTGCTGTTCGGCAACCAGCGCACCAGTACCATCATGTTTCGCGAATCCCTGAGCTTTCTGAAAAACCACTACTTGACGCGTTTTCACTGGGTCAATATTCTCAGCCGCGAAGACCAGGGCACCGACCTGCTCAATGGCCGGATCAACAATCGCAAGGGTGCCGAGCTGAACCGTTGCCTGATCGACCTGAACCGTTTTGACGAATACTTCATTTGCGGCCCGGAATCGATGATTTCCGAGGTGTCCCGCGGTCTGCGCGCCTTTGGCGTGGGTGAGGAGCACATCCACTACGAACTGTTCGGCGCCTCGGCCGAGGACGCGCGCGCAGTGGTGGAAAAGCACCATGCCCGGGCGCGGGATTATGGCGGCAAGCTCAGCCAGGTCACCGTGATCATGGATGGGCGCTCCAGCCGGCTTGAACTGGCCGCCGATGGCGAAAACCTGCTCGACGCCGGCATCAACCACGGCATTGACTTGCCGTTTTCATGCAAGGACGGCGTGTGCTCGACCTGCAAAGCCAAACTGCTCGAAGGTCAGGTCGACATGGATAAAACCCATGGCCTGGAGCAAAGTGAAATCGAGGCGGGGTTCATACTGACCTGCCAGTCACATCCCATCAGCGATACCGTTGTGGTCGATTACGACCAGAAGTAAGCAGGTCTGGATTTGCGTGCCGTTCGATTGACTGGACTGGCCGGGGTAACACCGGCAAAATGACCTGCGTCGTGCATTTAACAGTGAGGATAATTCCATGGGTGTGGCCGCCGACAGCATCGTTGATCAATCCATTTTATTGCGGGACGACAACCAGGGTATCACCACTTTAACCCTGAACCGCCCAACGCAATTCAATGCGCTTTCCGCTGAAATGCTGGATGCGCTACAGGCTGCTGTGGATGACATCGCCGCCGATGAATCGGTACGCGTGGTGATCATCGCCGCCAACGGCAAGGCGTTCTGCGCCGGGCATGATTTGAAAGAAATGCGCACCAGCGAGGAGCGCGCTTTCCATCAGGCGTTGTTCGATCAGTGCGGACGCATGATGTTGAGCATCCATCGCTTGCCGCAACCGGTCATAGCCCAGGTCGGCGGTATCGCCGCCGCCGCCGGCTGCCAGTTGGTGGCCAACTGCGACCTCGCGGTCGCTGTCGAGGAGGCCCGCTTCGCGGTATCCGGTATCAACCTCGGCTTGTTCTGCTCGACTCCGGCAGTACCCTTGAGCCGCAACCTCCCGCGCAAACAGGCACTGCACATGCTGCTGACCGGTGACTTCATCTCCGCGCAGCAAGCCCTGCAGTATGGATTGATCAATCAAGTGGTCGCCGCATCGGAACTGGAATCGGCGACGCGTGCAATGGCGCTCAGGATTGCCGCCAAATCGGCGCCGGCGATCCGGCTCGGCAAAGAGATGTTCTACCGGCAATTGCAAATGGACTTGTCCGCCGCCTACGGCTACGCGAGCGAGCGCATGGCCTGCAACATGGACTCGCATGACGCGCGCGAAGGCATCGATGCCTTCATTCAGAAGCGCAAGCCCGAGTGGAAGCATTCCTGAGCGCTAATGAACCCGAACCATCAATATTCAGCAGATCTCGACAAGAACGCGGCCAATTATTCACCGCTTTCGCCCATCACCTTTATCGAGCGCGCCGCCGCCGTCTACCCCGAACGCTGCGCCCTGATTTACGGTGAAGTCCGGCGCGATTGGGCGGCGACCTATCAGCGCTGCCGGCGCTTCGCTTCAGCGTTGATGCAACATGGCATCGAGGCCGACGACACGGTGGCCTTGATGTTGCCCAATGTGCCGGCAATGGTCGAAGCGCATTTCGCCATCCCGATGGCGGGCGCGGTGATCAATGCACTCAATATTCGCCTCGATGCCGAGGCGATTGCATTTCAGTTAAAACATGGCGGGGCGAAGATCCTGTTTGTCGACCGCGAGTTTTCCGCCACCATACAGGCGGCGCTCGGCATGCTCGAGCAAAAGCCGCTGGTGATCGACGTCGACGACCCCGGCTTCGACGGCGGAGAATGCATCGGCGCGATGGAATACGAGGCGTTTCTGGCGCAGGGGGATTCCGACTTTGCCTGGCGGCTGCCGGATGACGAGTGGCAGGCGATCGCGCTCGGCTACACTTCCGGCACGACCGGGGATCCGAAAGGGGTGGTTACCCATCACCGCGGCGCGTATTTGAACGCGGTTTCCAACGCCTTCGCCTGGAACATGAGCGCCCACCCGGTGTATCTGTGGACCTTGCCCTTGTTCCACTGCAACGGCTGGTGTTTTCCGTGGACCATCGCGTTGATGAACGGCACCAGCGTATGCCTTCGCGCGGTGCGCGCCGACGCCATTTTTGCTGCGATCAAGGAACACGGGGTGACCCACTTATGCGGCGCACCCATCGTGCTGAATTTGATGGCGAATGCGAAGCAGGCACTGCAACAGGGGATCGAACACCAGGTCAATATCATGACCGCCGCATCGGCCCCGCCGCCGGCGATCCTGGAAGCGATGGACCGGCTCAACTTCAAGGTAACCCATGCCTATGGTCTGACCGAGGTTTATGGTCCAGCCGTGGTGTGTGCCTGGCACGAGGAATGGGATACATTGCCGCTGTCCGAACAAGCCGCTTTAAAAGCCCGTCAGGGGGTACGCTACCCGATGCTCGAAGAACTCGTCGTCACCGACCCGGAAACGCTGGTGCCGGTGCCGCGTGACGGCGAAACCATCGGCGAGATCATGTTCCGGGGTAATGTCGTGATGAAGGGCTACCTGAAAAATCCCGAGGCCAGCCGCAAAGCCTTCGCCGGCGGATACTTCCACTCCGGTGACCTGGCCGTGTGCCACCCGGATGGCTATATCGAGATCAAGGATCGCTCCAAGGACGTGATCATTTCCGGCGGCGAGAACATTTCCAGCATCGAAGTCGAAGCCACGTTGTATCGCCATCCCGCGGTGCTCGAGGCGGCGGTAGCCGCGATGCCGCATGAGAAATGGGGCGAAGCGCCCTGCGCCTTCGTCACGCTGCGCGAGGATGCGGGCGCCGTCAGCGAACAGGAAATCATCGACTTCTGCCACGATAACATGGCGCGTTTCAAGGTGCCGCGCAAAGTCGTGTTCGGGCCGCTGCCCAAGACCGCGACCGGCAAGATCCAGAAATTCGCATTGCGCCAGAGGGCAAAAGAATTCTGAGCGGCGAAGTGCGGGGCCAGCTCAATATTTTGCGTTTCATCGAACACCTCAAGCAATATGGCATTTGAACCGCCTGTAATCCGTCCCGGGCACAACATGGCGGATGGTACTGCAGCCCGATTACGGCCTCGAGGATTGACGAAACAGATCTAACCTGCATGTTGCAGGCTAGAAATCCGCTTGAGATAGAACAGTGAGCCGCTCAGACTGGCACCGACTCGATGACCCGCAGCGTGGTCGGGGTGACCAGCGCATGCTCGAGGCGGAAGCCGGAGTCGGCAAGTAGCCGGGCCATCTCCGCCGTGGTTCGCAGGCCGCCACCGGTCGCGACCAGCATCAGAATGTCAAGCAGCGCGCCATACCTGGAGTCGGGATCGGGGTCTGCGATGACCAGCCTTCCCTGTGCAGGGATCGCACTGCGAATGTGCCCCAGCACCGTCGCAATGTGGTCCGCCGGGCAGGTGCTGACGACGCGTTTGAGCAGGTACAGGTCTGCGCCTGGCGGCACACCGTCACGAAAATCAGCACCGATGATCTCACAGCGCCCGGCCGCGACATGGCCTTCGAGGTGGGCGGCGGCGCCTGCCGTGACCTCGGGCAGATCGAGCAGCACCGCAGTGAGCGTTGGGTAGGCATCCAGTAGCGCGCGCACCAGCAGTCCCTCACCGCCGCCGACATCGACCGCGCGCCGGACAGCGGAAAAATCACAAACACCGCCGAGGGCCAGGGCATCCTGGCGCGACAACTCGGTGAGCGCGGCGTTAAAGATGCCCGCATCGGCTGCATGCCGGCACAGGTAGCCGTAACAGCTCTCGCCGTGTACCGCGTCGAAGGCGTCGCGCCCGGAGCGCACCGAGTCGAGCAGGCGTGCCCCCACCCGCACCAGCCAGTCGCGGTTATTCATGATGGCGTAATGGTGCATCGAATAGGCGCTGTCGCGTCGCAGCAGCCGCCCGGCCGGCGTGCACCGATAGCCGTTCTCGTCGTTGCCGGTGACCACACCCAGCGCGGCCAGCGCCCGCAGCACCCGGTCCAGCGCCTGTGGATCAGCACCGGTGGCCTCGGCAAGCTGCGCGGGGGTCTGAGAGGTATCACTCAAATGTTCGGCAAGATCGAGATCCGCTGCGACGGCGAGGAGCTGCCCCTGCACCCCGCCGAAGATCATGGGCAGGATCAGAGCCAGCCCGGCAACTTCAGCATCGCCGCCGGTTGCGGCCTGCGGCAGGGATAAAGCCCCATCGGGTGCGGCATGGTCTGTCAATAGAGGAGTTCCTGATAGCGCCGGTCCATGTCGGCCTGCAGGGCGTCGGCCGATTCGTTGACCTGGGCCTGATCCCTGATCACGCAGCCGAACGGAGGGAACTTCGCAGCGTTCGCCTGGCTGGCGGGGTCCCAGAGCTTGGAACGGATGACCGATTTGCCGCAATGGAAGTAGGCCTTGGTGACGCGAATCACAAGCACGGACCGCGGTCGTTTGCCGGCACCACGAACTTGATCGAGCAGCTCCGGGTCGCGGCGGATCTCGGCGATGCCCCAGACCCGCAGGACCTCCTTTACCCCCGGGACCATGAATACCAGAGCCACCTTGGGATTCTCCAACAGGTGCTCGAAAGTTTCCATCTTGTTATTACCAATGCGATCGGGCAGCAGCAGGTGATGCTCGTCCAGCACCTTGACGAATCCCGGTGCGTCGCCTTTAGGTGAGACGGATGGCTGGCCGTCGCTGGCGGCGCCGGCAAGGCACAGGAACGGCGAGTGGCGGATGAAAAACTCGTGATGCGCGTCAAGGCGATCGAACTCACATTTGACCGCCATCTTGACCGGTTCGCCGTAGTGCTCATGCAGCACATCCGGGTCAGAGATCCTGTCTTCGGCCGATTCCTTCATGATTGCTCCCCGGATTGCGGTTGGGACAGACACCGCCATACGCGCGTTGCCGCCTGACGTTTATCTGCTCATGTTATATCGCAGCCGCGCCGGGCAAGCGGCAATCTGCGCAAATTGTCAGGCCTTGTGCGCAGCGTTGCGGCAGGGCCGACCCGGGTCAGTTGCCGCGGCGGGCATACACACGTGTGGCAGTTGGCGGTTCCCCGAATTCACGGCGGTATAGCCTGGCGAACCGGCTTGCATCCTCGAATCCCCAGCGCGCAGCGACCGCGCTGATGAAGTCGGGCGTGCCGGCAAGCAGCTCCGCCCTGGCCCCGTTGAGCCGTTCGCGAGTCACGAAAGCCCGGGGCCCGACACCGAAGTGCTCGACGAACGCGGTCTCAAGGCTGCGGCGCGACAGACAGGCGGCCCGGGCCAATTCGTCGATGCCCGGATGTGGTCCGGGATGCGCACGGAGATATTCGAGCGCTCGCCGCAAACCGCGCTGGCGACGAGCGGTGGACAGTATACGATCTCCCGCAACAGCCGCCGGCCGGGCCAGTTGGAGCATCGCGTGCAGTACCAGGTCCTCGAGCCCGCGGATGACGAGCGGGCTGCTTTCGCGTGGCATTACATTCGATGCACAGGCAAGCCAGCACGTTGGCAAAGCTTCGGCCGGGGCCGGCCGTGAGCGCGACCGAGGCCGGTAATTTCATCGCGTGAAAGGCCGGGTGCGCATTGGAATGGCAAACACGGTCAAACTCGCCGCGACTGATGGTCACGATCAACGCGACGGACTGACTTGGCCAGCGGGCCTCAAGGCGCGTCCCCGCCGGGTATATGACCGCTGTACCGGGCGCGACATCCGCGGCTTCCACGCCCGACCGGGCCCGCATCCGGCCCCGCAACGGCACCACGACGTGATGGGATTGGAGCGGAGCGGAATGCACTGCAACAGGAATGGTGTGCCGGACTCCGAATACCTGAAGCCGCTGCAGCGCAATACCGGTCAACTGGATCTTGATGCCCGCTGCGGACGCCCGCGTCGAGAACGAAAGCCGATCGACGAGTTCGGTGGTGACCCGATCGGCCTGCGACAGCTCACGCGTCCTCAGCAGCGAGCGCTCGCTTAAAGGCAGTCCAGACACCCCGGGCAGGATTGATTGTATGGCCATCAAGCGCAGTTCCGAGTGAGGTTTTTTGAGGCCCAACGGTAGCCCAATGTCTGACGAGAAGCAATAAAGGCGTCTCGCTTCCGTTTGCGGATTTGAAGGATGTCAATTTGGCAGCGAATGATTTCAACCCGCCGCCAGCAAGTAGTCTCGCAGCACTGAATACGTTCCCGGAATCGTACTGGACAGAACCTCTTTTTCACGCACCGCTTCAAGTTCGGCAGGCAAGGTGAGCTCAATATTCAGGGTTTCTTCGATCACTTCCATGAATTTGGCCGGGTGCGCGGTGCACAGGAAAACGCCTTCTTCGCCCGGTTTCAGTGATTGTTCCAATGCGGACCAAGCCAATGCGCTGTGCGGATCAGCCAGGTAGCCGCGCTGCCACAACGTGCGCATCGCGGCGCGCGTGCCCTCGTCATCCAGGGAAACTGACGACAACAGACTTTCCAGCGGCAAACCATGGCGTTGGCCCAATTCCAACACCCGCGGAAAATTATTGGGCAGCGAAATATCCATCGCATTGGTGATGGTCGTTACCGTCGCATTGGGATCCCATTTGCCGGATTGCAGGAATCTCGGCACGGTGTCATTCGCATTGGTGGCCGCGATGATACGTTTATAGGGCAAACCGATTGCACGGGCGATCAGTCCGGCAGTGACATTGCCAAAATTGCCGCTGGGTACGCTGAACACCAGATGCTCCGGCTGATCGACCGCGGCGGCCGCTTCGAAGTAATAGCACACCTGGGCCAGCAGCCGCGCGATATTGATGGAGTTGGCCGAATTGAGGCCCAGAGTCCGCTTCAGTTCCTGATCATCGAAACACTGCTTGACCAGCCGCTGGCAGACGTCGAAATCAGCTTCTACGGCGACGGTGCGGACGTTTCCGCCCAGGGTACAAAAGAGTTTCTCCTGCAAGGGTGAAATCCGGCCTTTGGGGTAGAGCACCACCACATCGATGCCGGGCTGACCGAAATAGGCGTGCGCCACCGCGGCGCCGGTATCGCCCGAGGTTGCGGTCAGAATGGTCATCGGCCCTTGCTCATGGAATTCAGCCACGCAGCGGGCCATAAAGCGGGCGCCGAAATCCTTGAACGCCAGGGAGGGTCCATGAAACAGTTCCAATGCGCTTACCCTGGCATCGATGGCGGGCGCCTCGAGCGGAAAATCAAACGCCGAAGCCACCATCGCCTGCATGGTGCTTGCGGCGATTTCCCCTTCGGTCAGGTGCTGCAAAATGGCGGCGCTGCGGGGCACAAAGGCCATGTTCAGCAGCTCCGCGATGTCCGGCAGCGCCTGCAATTGAAGCGGAAAGTACAGCCCCTGTTCCCGGCCCAGCCCCGTCATCACCGCCTGGCGGAAACTGACCTGCTCCTGCGGCAACTTGATATTGATCAGCTTCATCACAAAGGCAGCGCAGAATTACCCGCTGTCCCGGCTGTCGCTGGCCACGATACTGCGGGCGCCACCCAGGTCGGCGCGGCAGGTATGCACAAAGCCGCTGTCATTTTGCCGGTAGTGTTCGGCCAACCAGTCAGCCAGCGCCCGCGCCACCGCAGACTCGTCCGCCACGGCAAAAATCGTGGGGCCGGAGCCGGAAATGCCCACCGCCAGAGCGCCCAGACCCCGCAGCGCCTCTTTGGCATGATCGAAGCCGGGCAGCAAGCGGCTGCGGTAGGGTTCAGCGATCAGGTCGACCAGGCTGGCCGCCGCCAGCGCGGGTTTGCCCGTATACAGCGCATGGACAAACTGGGCAAATTGGGCGCCGTGCCTTACCGCCGTCGCTCGCGGCAACTGCTCCGGAAGAACTGCTCGCGCTTCGCGCGTGACCAGTTCCGTGCCGGGCCAACACACCACTACCTGCCAGCGCGCGGGCCAGGGCAACGGATAGTCGACCGGACTGCCGGGCGGGCACAGGCGCAACCCCCCATAGAGACAGGGCGCAATATTATCGAGATGGATTTCACCACTGATACCGCCTTCTACCTCCGCCATCAGCCGAAACAATTCGCGCGATTCCAGCGCATTGTCGTGCCAGCGGTTCAGCACTTCCAGCGTGGCGACCACCGAACTGGCGCTGGAGCCAAGGCCGCTGCCGATCGGCAGGCATTTTTGCAGCACCACTTCCAGCGGGTTCACTGTCACCCCGCGCTGCATCAGTGTTCTTTGATACAGGCGGCAACACTGCATGACGATATTCTTTTCCCGATCCGCCGGCAGCTTGTGGGCAAACGGTCCGCGCACCAGCAATTTCCAGTCTTCTTGCGGTCCTGGACGCAACTGCACCGTATCGCCCAGCAGCGAGCCGTCGACCGGGGCCAGTGCCAGGCCCAGCGCATCGAACCCGACCGAAACATTGCCGATCGATGCTGGTGCAAAGACGGTCAATGGCTGCGTCCGCTTGCCTGGAAGCACGCGGCTTTCTACGGCCTGTGCGCTCATGCGCGCTGGTCCAGCGGCCGCCATACCGTGCGCAGCAGGTCACCGAATACCCCGGCCGCCGTCACTTCGGCGCCCGCACCGTAGCCGCGCAGCACCATCGGAATGGGTTGATAGTAGCGGGTGTGCAGCACCAGCGCATTTTCCCCGTCGCGAATTGCGCCCAGCGGCTTGTCGCGCGGCACGGCTTCCACGGCAACGCGGCAGTGGCCGTTGGCGATACGCCCGACATAGCGCAGGACCTTTCCCTCCGCTTTTGCCTCGCTTTACTTGCCCGGCTATCTCGCTCATCAAGTGCTTGCAGCGCGTGGATGAGGTCCGCTTTGTCGACTGCTGCGATGGCTTTCGTCGGCACAGCGGGTTCCACTTCGACATCCTCCAACTCCAGCTCCAGGCCGACTTCACGCGCGATGATCAGCAGCTTGCGCGCCACGTCCATACCGGACAGGTCATCGCGCGGATCGGGTTCGGTGTAGCCCAGCTGCATGGCCTTTTCGACCGCGGCGGACATGGCCATGCCGTCTTCAAGCAAGCCGAAAATCATCGACAGCGAGCCGGAAAGGATGCCTTCAAACGTATTCAGCTCGTCACCGGAGTGGATCAGGGCCTGCAGGGTCTCGATCACCGGCAGGCCGGCGCCGACATTGGTCTCATAGAGGAACTTGCGGAAGTTTCGTCCCGCCGCCTGCCGCATCTCCCGATAGTAGTCGATCGACGCCGTGTTGGCTTTCTTGTTGGCGGCGACCACGTTGAACCCGCTTTCCAGAAAGCGCACGTACTCCCCGGCCAGCGATTCATCGGAAGTGCAATCCACCACGGTGGGGTTCAGCAGACCCAGGCGTTCGCGGATCGCGATCACATCGTCGATTTCCCACGCTTTGCCCTGGTCCTCGAACAGCTCGGCCCAGCGGTTCAAGTCGACCACATCATCTGCCACATACAGCTTGCTGGTGTTGGCAATGGCGCGCACGCGCAGATCGGTATCGTGCTTCATCAGGCTGGCAGCCTGGCGCTGGAACTGGCGCAGCAATTCGCCGCCGACATTGCCGCAACCGAGCAGAATGACATCGATATGGGTGGTGTGACTGAAAAACGCGGTATGACAGGCACGGGTCGCCGATTGGGCATCTTCTCCTTCGACCACCACCGCAATCGCGCATTCGGTGGAGCCCTGGGCGATGACCTCGACATTGACCCCGGCGGAAGAGATCGCTGTCAGGAAACGCGCGGCAATGCCGCGATAATGCTTCATGCCTTCGCCCACCAGAGAAATCACCGCACGGTTTTCCTGCACCGTGATTTCGCCAATCAGGCGGTGCAAGCGCTCAAAATGGAATTCTTCTTCCAGCGCCTTGCGGGCATTGCGCGCATCTGCCTGGCGCACGCACAGCGTAATGCTGTATTCCGATGAAGACTGCACGATCAGGAGGATCGAAATGGATTTGCTCGCCAGCGCGTCCATGACCCGCCGGGCAATGCCCACCCGGCCGCGCAGACCGCCGCCTTGCAGCGTGATGGAAGCGATCTGTTCGAGGTGGGAGATGCCGCGCACCACGAGCGCGCGCTGCGCTTCGCGGTGAATCAGCGTGCCCTTGCGCTCGGGATCGTAGGTGTTGCGAATCTCGCACAGGATGTTGTTCGCCGCCAGCGGCGTCAATGCTTTGGCCGAAATGACCTTGGCGCCGAAATAACTCAGCTCCATGGCTTCTTCGTAGCTGACTTCCTCGAGGCAGCGGGCATTGGAAACGATGCGCGGATCAGCGGTGAAAAAGCCATCCACGTCCTTCCAGATCTGACAACGGCCGGCGCCGGCCGCGGCAGCGATCGCCGCGGCGGAGTAATCGGTGCCGTTGCGTCCCAGCAACTGGATTTCACCCGCGGCATTGCGGCCGTAAAACCCGGGCAGAACCAGCACCTTGATGGTACCCGTAAGACGTTCTTTCAACAGGGGCGCCGCGGCTTCGATATCCACCAGGGAATCCAGCCAGTCTTCGTTGGCCAGCGGCAATACATCGGCATCGCACCAGGCGGCGTCGATACCGCGGTGCTGCAGAAGATCCGCCATCAGCCGGCTGCTGAAACCTTCTCCGCTCGCCAGCACGCGCGCACGGATGCGGTCCGGACACTGGCCCAGCAGGCGCACGCCCTCGATGCGCTGAGTCAACATCCCGGCCTGTTCCTGCAGGAAGGCCGCCGCCAGCGGCGCAGCTATGCCTTGTGCCGCCATCGCTTCGATGATGGAGCGTTCGCGTGCAAGCGCCTGATCGGCTTCAGCCTGGCCGCTTTCGCCCCGCACCGAGCGATCGATGGCAGCCACCAGCAAGTCGGTCACGCCCTTGACCGCCGAAACGACGACGATGACCTGGCCTGCGCCGCCATGGTGCTCGACCACATCGGCGCTGGCATTAAAGCCGGCCAGATCGGCCAGCGAAGTGCCGCCGAATTTCTGCACCAACAATGATGATTCCGGCAATGCTGTATCTGGCAATGATGTATTGGCGCTCACGGCTGCTCGGCTCCGGTATAGGCATCCTGGTGCACCGCGCGCATGGCGCGGCCTGAAGGATCATTCACGCCCTGCAGTGACTTGTCCCAGAGCACGGCTTCGGGCGTGCTGCAAGCGACCGTCGGCCCGCCAGGTACGGTCTGTCGCGGCCGAAGCCAGCGGAAAATGCAGATCGAACAGGCTGCGGAAGTAATAAGCTTCCTTTGAGGCCGGCGTATTGAATGGGAAACGGCCGGCTGCGCGGCTCATGTCCGCATCGCTGACCTGCTGCCTGGCGTGATCCTTGACGGCGTCGATCCAGCCATAACCCACACCATCCGAGAACTGCTCCTTTTGCCGCCAGGCGATCTCCGGCGGCAACAGATCACTGAACGCCTCGCGCAGGATCTGCTTCTCGATCTTGCCGGCCGTGATCATCTTGTCGGCCGGGTTGATGCGCATGGCAACGTCGAGGAAACGCGTATCCAGAAACGGCACCCGCGCTTCCACGCCCCAGGCCGCCATGGCCTTGTTCGCCCGCAGGCAATCATAGCTGTGCAGACGGGACAGCTTGCGCACGGTTTCCTCGTGGAAAGCCTGCGCGTTCGGCGCTTTGTGAAAATACAGGTAACCACCGAAGATTTCGTCCGCGCCTTCGCCGGACAACACCATCTTGATGCCCATCGCACGGATCTTGCGCGCCATCAAATACATCGGGTGTCGCCGCGCGGATGGTGGTGACGTCATAGGTTTCGAGATGGTAAATCACCTCATCCAGCGCATCGAGACCTTCCTGGATGGTGAAGGTAAAGCCATGGTGCACGGTGCCGATATGATCGGCAGCGACCTGCGCGGCGGCCAGATCGGGCGATCCCTCCAGCCCAACTGCGAAAGAATGCAGACGCGGCCACCAGGCGGCGCTGCGTTCCTCGTCTTCGACCCGCATGCCGGCGTGGCGTGCCGCCAGCGCGGCCATGATGGACGAGTCCAGACCGCCGGAAAGCAGCACTCCATAAGGCACGTCGGTCATCAGATGGCTCTTGACCGAATCTTCCAGCGCGGCCCGCAGACCTGCCTTGTCGGTGACGGCGTTTGCTACATTTTCGAAGGCTTCCCAATCACGCCGGTACCAGCGCCGCGGCTCCGCCTGACCCGTGGTCCAAAAATGGCCTTGTGGGAATTCGTGCACCTGGTTGCACACATCCATCAGGGCCTTCATTTCCGAAGCCACCAGCAACTGGCCGTGTTCATCATGCCCATAGTACAAGGGCATGATGCCGATCGGGTCGCGCGCGATCATCCAGAAATCAGCGGCCTCGTCGTACAGGCAAAAAGCGAACATGCCGCGCAACTGTTCGAGAAAATCAGCGCCGTGTTCCAGATACAACGGCAGGATGACTTCGCAGTCCGATTCGGTGCTGAAGGCGTAACTGTGCTTCAGCGCCTGGCGGATGTCCTTGTGGTTATAGATCTCACCATTGACCGCCAGTGCCTGCTTGCCGTCCGGGCTGAGCAAGGGCTGGGCGCCGGTATTGACATCGACAATGGCCAGGCGCTCGTGCGCCAGCACCGCCTTGTCAGAGGTATAAATGCCACTCCAGTCCGGGCCGCGATGCCGCAGCATGCGGGATTGTTTCAGAGCCATTTTACGGACGGTTGGTACGTCCTGGCGTAGCTCCAGCACGCCGAAAATCGAGCACATGGGGCGTCCTCGTAATGCTTGTCGGGTTATCGGGGAGGCAGGCTCTCTTGCGGAGCCTCGAAACGGTCAGTGCCTCATCATCACTCCGGGCCGTGGTTCTTTTTCAAGAAATCACGAACCCGAACGAGCAATACTAAGGGCTTACGGGCGGCGCGCCAAGCACCTGTGTCAATTAAACTGGCCCCTGCTTTTAGCGCATGCTGCTTTGTAGCTTTTCCAATGCGGCGCGGCCAGGGCTGAGTTCTTCGAAGGCAAACGCTTTCAGCGGCTTTTTCGACGTACCGGCAATCATATGCATTTCAGGCCAGTCTTCGTCGATAAACAGCAAACCGGTGGGAATCGCTCCCAAATCGCGGTGTTTCTCCAGATAACGCAGCGCACTGCTGCGCTGGGTCGGGTTATAACTGACGTCGGGTTTGCTGAACACCAGGGTGGAGCCGTCATGCAGTTTCACCCGCACCGATTCGCCCTCGGAGTATCGTGTGGTAATTTCGGTAAAGGGCGGAACAAAATCCGCCGCAATCGCCTGGTGCTTGTGCGTACGGGTATAGGAATAGCTCTTGGTCGAACCCTCGTGATCGTTGAAGGTGACACAGGGCGAAATGACATCGAGCAAGGCGCAACCATTATGCGCAATCCCGGCCTTGATCAGCGGCAACCAGTTGTTCCCGGTCGCCCGAAAAGCTGCGCGCGACAAAGCTTGCGCCCATGGAGATTGCGGTGGCGACCGGGTTGATGCTTTGCATCTGGTTGGCTTCTCCCTTCTTGGCCGTGCTGCCGGGATCAGCCGATGCGGAGAACTGCCCCTTGGTCAGGCCGTACACCCCGTTGTTCTCGATCAGGTAGAGCATATTGAGGTTGCGGCGGATGGCATGACCGAACTGGCCGAAGCCAATGGACAGTGAATCGCCGTCACCCGAAACGCCGATGCAGATCAAGTCGCGATTACCGGCATGGGCTCCCGTGGCCACCGAAGGCATGCGCCCGTGCACCGAGTTGAAGCCATGGGCTCCGTGCACGAAATAGGCCGGCGTCTTGGAAGAACAACCGATGCCCGAGAGCTTGATCAACTGTTCCGGGGCGATGGACATCTCCCACAGGGCCTGTACCAGCGCCGCGGTGATGGAGTCATGCCCGCAGCCTGCACACAGGGTGGAAAGGCTGCCCTCGTAATCGCGCCGCAGCAGACCCAGCGCATTGCGTTTCTGACCGGGAAGATCGATTTTCGGTTTAGCCAGGTAAGTCATGCGGCGGCCTCGGATTTCAGGTGCTGGTTGATGCCGTTGACCACGCAATCGCTGGGTATCGGCAGGCCATTGTAGTGCAGAATGGAAAACAGCTTGTCGGCCACATGGCTGACTTCCAGCATCAACAGCGATTTCATCTGTGCGTCGCGATTTTGCTCGACCACGAATACGGTGTCATGTTGCTGCAGGAATTCGATCACTTCCTGTCCAAACGGGAACGCGCGCAGACGCAGGTAGTCGATGTGGATGCCTTGCTCGAGCAGGCGGTCGCGCGCTTCGGTCACCGCGCCGTCGGAACTGCCGAAGGCGACGATGCCGAGGCGGGTGGGCTTGGCGGCACGCGTTACCATGGCTTTTGGCACCGATTTCTTCGCCGTTTCCCATTTGACCAGCAATCGCTCCATCACGTCCTGGTATTCCATCGAATCCTCGGTATACCCGCCCTCGCTATTGTGGCCGGAACCGCGCACAAAATAGGCGCCCTTGGGGTCTTCACCCGGCAGCGTGCGGTAGGTGATACCGTCGCCGTCGATGTCCTGGTAACGCACGAAACGCTCCATCTTCTGCAGCTCCGCCGGGCCCAGGACCTTGCCGCGATCCGGCCGGTAATCATCGCTCCACTCGAGTTGCGGCACCATCCAGTCATTCATGCCGATGTCGAGGTCCGACATCAGGAATATGGGCGTTTGCAAGCGGTCGGCGAGGTCGAACGCCTTGACCGACATCTCGAAGCACTCTGCCGGGTTGGAAGGGAACAACATCGGATGGCGGGTATCGCCATGCGACGCAAAAGCGCACAGCATGAGATCGCATTGCTGGGTGCGGGTTGGCATCCCCGTGGAAGGGCCGACGCGCTGCACGTCGATGAATACCGAGGGAATCTCCGCATAATAGGCAAAGCCGATGAATTCGCTCATCAGTGAAATGCCTGGCCCCGAAGTGGGCGTGAATGCGCGCGCGCCCACCCAGTTGGCGCCGAGTACCATGCCAGCCGCCGCAAGTTCGTCTTCGGCCTGTACGATGCAATAACGTTTCTCACCCGTTTCAGGGTCGGTGCGGAACTTGTCGCAGAACAGTTTGAAGTTGTCCATCACCGAAGTCGATGGCGTAATGGGGTACCAGGCGCCCACGGTGGCACCGGCATAAACACAGCCCAGGCCGGTGGCGGCATTGCCGTCAATCAGGATTTGACCGGCATTGCCGGCCATTCGCTCTGCGTGTACCGGCAAGGGACAGGTGAAATTGGCCTTCGCATGGTCGTAGCCCAGCATGATGGCCTTGAGGTTGCTGTCCACCAGCTTGGCCTTGGCGGCAAAGGTTTCTTCGAGCAATGCGCGAATGATGTCGAGATCAATATCCAGCAAGGCAGCCAGAACGCCCACGTAAGCGACGTTTTTCATCAGGATGCGCAGTCGCGCCACGCTGAACTGCTCATTGCACAGTTTCGATAATGGCACACCGAGAATGGTGATGTCCTCGCGTGCCATCTTGCGTTGGCGCGGCCAGGTTGAATCGTAGATCAGGAAACCACCAGGACTGACTTCGGCCAGGTCCTTGTCGTAGGTCTGTGCATTCATCGCCACCATAATATCCACGCTTCCGGTGCGCGACATGTAGCCTTCCCGGCTGGCGCGGATCTCGTACCAGGCGGGTAAACCCTGGATGTTCGACGGGAACATGTTCTTGCCGGTCACCGGCACGCCCATACGGAACAGGGCTTTCATCACCAGGCCATTGGCGCTGGCTGAGCCCGTTCCGTTTACCGTAGCGATTTTCAGGACAAAGTCGTTTATCCGGCTTTGCGTTGCTGGCATGGGGCCTCACCACTTTTTTTACCGCCGTCATAATCAACGGCATAGGGAAACTCGAGAAACGACTTCTGCATATCCCAAGCTGCGGTTGGACAGCGCTCGGCACACAAGCCACAGTGAATGCAAAAATTCTCGTCCTTGACCATGACCCGTCCGGTTTGCTGCAGCACATCAGAAACGAACAGCGGCTGGTCCGGTTCCAGTACCGGAGCTTTCAGCCTTTGCACCAGTTCGTCTTCCTCGCCATTGGGGGTAATGGTCAGGCACTGGGTGGGACAAATATCCAGGCAGGCATCACACTCGATGCACAGGGAATCAAAGAACACGGTCTGGATATCACAATTAAGGCAGCGCTCCACCTCGCGCGCGGCCTGGTCTGCGTCGAATCCGAGTTCGACTTCACGCCCCAGTTCCTCAAACCGGGTTTTCAGGGATACATGCATCATTTTGCGCCGGGCTGCCGGATCAAAATCGTTGGAATAACTCCACTCATGCATGCCCATTTTGCGGCTGCCGAGGTTCAGACGGTCAGGCAGGCGCTCGGTCAGCGACTTGCCCTGGCAATGCAGGTGGATGGAAATGGCCGCCTGATGTCCATGCTCTACCGCCCAGATGATGTTCTTGGGGCCAAAAGCAGAATCACCGCCAAAAAACACGCCCTTGCGCGTCGATTCATAGGTCACCTTGTCCACCAGCGGTTCCTGCCATTGGTTGAGCTCGATGCCGAGCTCAGGTTCGATCCAGGGAAAAGCGTTTTCCTGACCAATGGCCAGCACCACATCGTCACACGGAATGAAGGTTTCTCCGGTAACTTGCTCGCCGGTGATGCGCCCGTCTTCAATCACGTATTCCATCAACTCGAAGGTCATGCCCTTGAGCTTGCCATGCTCGACGACGAATGCTTTCGGCGAGTGATTGACGATGATCTCGACGTTTTCTTCTTCGGCGTCTTCGAGTTCCCAGGCAGAGGCCTTGAAAAACTGCCGGGGTTTGCGCGCCATCACCTTCACGTTCTTCGCACCCAGACGCAGCGAAGTACGGCAACAATCCATCGCGGTATTACCAACGCCGATGATCAGCACATTTTCGCCGATGGACTCGATATGGCCGAAGGCGACGGATTCCAGCCAGTCGATGCCGATGTAAATGTTCTCGGTGTCATAGCGGCCGGGCAGCTTCAGCTCCTTGCCGCGCGGCGCGCCTGTGCCAACGAAAATCGCATCATAATCTTCATCGAGCAGGGCTTTCAGGCTTTCCACCCGGTGGTTGTACTTCACCTCAACACCCATGCCGACGATGGTGTCTATTTCTTCCTGCAACACTTCGATCGGCAAGCGAAAAGCGGGAATGTTGTAACGCATCAGGCCGCCGGCCACCGCCTGGGCCTCGAAAATAGTGCATTCATAGCCCAGCGGCATCAGGTCATTGGCAACGGTGAGCGAGGCGCAACCGGCGCCGATCAGTGCGATTTTTTTACCGTTCTTCTGCTGTCGGGATGACGGGCAGGCGGTCGGTGATGTCGTCCTTGTGATCGGCGGCGACCCGCTTCAGACGGCAGATTGCGACCGGCTCCTCATCCATGCGGCCGCGGCGGCACGCCGGCTCACACGGCCGGTCACAGACCCGGCCGAGGATGCCTGGAAAGACGTTGCTTTCGCGATTGACCATATAGGCATCGGTGAAGCGGCCCTGGGCGATCAGGCGGATGTATTCCGGCACGTCGGTGTGTGCCGGACAACCCCATTGGCAATCCACAACCTTGTGAAAATAGTCCGGATTTGAAGTATCCGTGCGTTTCATTGCCTCTTTATCCCGCTGCAAGTAACCAGCACTACGAAAATTGGCGCAAGGATAACGTTTTTGCAACCCCGGTGCATCAATTCATTACCGTCTCAGGCCTCGCGTCAGGCTTTCTGGGGACGTTGGCTTGTTCGGCTCTCGGGCTCATCGGCCCCGGTTCTGGCGAACCGGGGCTTCCCTCGCAAACCAGTGAACTTAACGGGGTCGGCCATACAGGCCATCCCTGGCCTGGATGGCCTCGATTGGGCATCCCGCCCAATCGACCCCTATTCACTGGTTTACTCGGCGATTCGACGTTCGCCGAACAAGCCAACGTCCCCAGAAAGCGGCAGTGGTAAGGTCTTATTGCAATAGCTGATCCAGCGCCTGGATCAGTCGGTTGACCTCATCCTCGCTGGTATAGTGGACAAAAGAGGCGCGCAACGCGCCGCCGTCTTTGGCAAGACCCAGCGCCTGCACCAGGCGGTAGGCATAAAAGTCGCCCACACCGAGACCCAAATTGCGCTCGGAAAGCAGGGCGGCCAACTCCGGGGAAGCATATCCGCCAACCGTAAAGGCGACGGTCGGTGCGCGTTCGGAGGCATTGCGGCGGCCGATCAGGCGAATGCGGGGATGGTGGTCCATGAAATCCAGCAGCGGTTGCAACAAACGGATTTCCTGCGACCGGAACAGTTCGTGCACGGCCCGGGCCTTTTCTGCCTCGGATGCCGGCTGCAGCGAAATGATGCGAATACACGGCTTCGAAATAATCCATCACCCCGTTGCTGGCGGCGATCTGCGCATGATCGGGACCGGCCGGTGTGAATCGTGCGCCCGGTTTGCCGGCGTTGAAGAAATGCCCCTGGTTCGGCAACTCGGCATTCAATGCATCACTCATGAACATCACGCCAAGATGGGGACCGTAGACCTTATACAGCGAGAACAGGTAGATGTCGGCGCCGAGTGCGCGGATATCCGGCAAGCCATGGGGGCAGAAGGAGACGCCATCGACAATGGCAATCGCCCCGGCAGCGTGGATACGATCGGTGAGTTCGCGCACGGGATTAATGCTGGCAACCATGTTGGAGCAATGGGTGAAGGCAACTGCCCGCGTGCGTTGTCCCAGCCAGGTGTCCAGACCATCGGGATTCAACTCAGCCGTATCGGGGTCGACCTTCCACTCACGGATAACGATGCCATCGGCCTCCAGACGCCGCCAGGCGCCAATGTTGGCCTCGTGATCCTGGTTGGTCACGACCACCTCGTCACCAGGCTTCAGGTGCTGACGCAGCGCCTGCGCCACCACGTAGGTGTTTTGCGAAGTCGAAGGACCGAAATGCACCTCGTCCGTAGCCACGTTCAGCCAGGCCGCCATGCGGTTGCGGGCCGCGTCCATTTGTGCACCCGCCTCCAGCGAGGCAGGAAAATTGTAGTAGGGCTGCACTTTGGTCTGGCGGTAGTAGCACTCCAGCCTTTCGATCACCGCAGCGCAGGCATAAGAACCGCCGGCATTCTCGAAGAAACCAAAGCCTTTCAACGAAGGCTCGCTGAAGGCCGGAAACTGGGCGCGGATAAATTCGGTATCAAGCGCGGTCATCAATGTTTCTCCGATGGCTGAGACCAGCAAAAACCGGGATCAGAGTAATAATTTGGGGTCAGAGTAAAATTCCGTTGGACACAAGCGGGAATTCAGCTCACTGGTTTGGGAATTTTACTCTGACCCCAAATTAGTTCAGCGATCAAGCCCCGCCATCGTCAGGTACTTGATCTCGATGTATTCATCGATGCCGTACTTCGAGCCCTCGCGGCCCGAGCCGGACTCCTTCACGCCACCAAACGGCGCAACTTCGGTGGAGAGGATGCCATCATTGATGCACACCATGCCATACTCCAGCCCCTCGGCGACGCGCCACACGCGGCCCAGGTCACGTGCATAAAAGTACGACGCCAGCCCATATTCGGTGGCATTGGCCAGATCGATGACTTCCTGTTCGGTCTTGAACCTGAATACCGGAGCCACGGGGCCGAAGATTTCTTCGGTGGCGAAGGCCATGTCGGAGGTGGCGTCCTTGACCACGGTGGGCTCGAAGAACAGCCCGCCCAATGCATGACGTGAGCCGCCCTCGATGACGGTAGCGCCTTTTTGCACCGCATCGGCGATCAGTTCCTCGACTTTTTGCACGGCACTGGGTGAAATCATCGGGCCGATATTGACCCCCGCTTCTTCACCCCGGCCGATTTTGAGTTCGCTGACGGCCACGGTGAATTTTTTCACGAACTCCTCGTAAACGCCTTCCTGCACGTAAATGCGGTTGGCGCACACACAGGTCTGGCCGGCATTGCGGTATTTGGAAATAATCGCGCCCTTGACCGCTGCATCCACATCAGCGTCATCGAACACGATAAAGGGCGCATTGCCGCCAAGTTCCATCGAAACCTTTTTCACCGTGCTGGCACATTGGCGGATCAACAGTTTGCCGATGCCGGTCGAACCGGTGAACGAGAATTTGCGCACCAGCGGGCTTTCGGTCATCTCTTTGCCGACATCCCCCGAATGCTTGGTCGTGACGACATTGAATACGCCTGCAGGAATGCCGGCCTGATGCGCCAATTCAGCCAGCGCCAGCGCCGACAAGGGCGTTTCGGAAGCCGGTTTGATCACAATGGGGCAACCCGCAGCCAAGGCCGGCGCCGCTTTGCGGGTGATCATTGCGTTGGGGAAATTCCAGGGTGTAATGGCTGCCACCACGCCCACCGACTGCTTGATCACAATGATCCGGCGATCGGGCAAGTGGGTGGGAATCACGTCGCCGTAAACCCGTTTGCCTTCTTCTGCAAACCATTCGATGAAAGACGCCCCGTACATGACTTCACCTGCGGACTCCGGCAAAGGTTTGCCCTGTTCTGCCGTCATCAACGCTGCCAGGTCATCCTTGTTCGCCAGGATCAGTTCATACCAGCGGCGCAGAATCGCGGCGCGATCCTTGGCCGTGCGTTTGCGCCAGGCCGGCCAGGCAGCAGCAGCGGCCTCAATGGCCTGACGGGTTTCGGCGACGCCCAGCTCGGCGACATTGGCCAGCAGGCCGCCGTCCGCCGGGTCGGTTACTTCGAAGGTGCCGCCATCGGCGGCTGCAACCCACTCACCATTGATATAGGCCTGTTCGCGCAATAAATCGGGATTCTTCAGTTGCAAAACGGTCTTGATTTTATCCAGCATGTCGATTTCCTGTCTTTACGCAATGTCAATTGGCAGAAGATGAATTCTAGCAAAATAACGCACGATGAGGACGCTCGCAGGAAGATCGCGGATAGAATAAGGCTTGACTATTGCAAAGCCGGGATCGCAATGGCCGGCAGGTGAGAATACGAGATGGCAGAATCCTGTAGCTTGGACTTCGAGTTCCTGCGCACCCAGGTAATCGGCGCGGACGCACTCATGACGACGCCCTTTGGCGAGCGGTTGATGGTCTACGCCGACTACACCGCGTCAGGCCGTTGCCTGACACTGGTCGAACGTTATATCCAGAATCTGCAGCGCATCTATGCCAACACACACACTGAGGACGATATCAGTGGCCGCTCCATGAGCCAACTGCTGGAGGAGGCGGAAAACGCCATCAAACGATCTGTCAACGCGGGCCCTGCCGGGCGCATCATTTCGGTTGGCAGCGGCGCCACTGGCGCCATCGACAAGTTTCAACAGATTATTGGCGTGGCCTTGCCCCCGGCGACCCGTCAAAGCCTGACTCGCATGATGGAACAAGCGCTCGGCGAAGAAAGCCACGCGAAATTCTCTGAATATCTGACGCAGCATCAGCCGGTGGTTTTTGTGGGCCCATACGAACACCACTCCAATGAAGTGACCTGGCGCGAGGGTTTGGCCACGGTCATCGAAGTGCAACTCAACGCCGATGGCAACGTGGATCTTGCACACCTGGAAACGCTGCTGCAGGCCCCGGCTTACCGGGACAGGATGCGCATCGGCTCTTTTTCCGCCGCCTCCAATGTCACCGGCATGCGTTCGCCGGTGCACGAAATTGCCGTCCTGCTGCATCGTTACAACGCCATTGCCTGTTTCGATTTTGCCGCCAGCGCGCCCTATGTCGAGATTGACATGAATCCACCGGCCGGAAGGTATCCAGGCGACGCCTCACTGGATGCGATCTTTATTTCGCCACACAAATTCCTTGGCGGGCCGGGCTCGGCCGGTGTCCTGGTGTTCAATGAACGCTTGTACCATTCTGAATTGCCGCCCAGCGTCAGCGCCGGTGGTACGGTGGATTATGTTGGCCCCAGCAGTCAGGACTTCATCAAGGACATCGAGGAACGGGAGAAAGCCGGCACGCCCGGCGTACTGCAAATCCTCAAAGCCGGTCTGGCCTTCGAACTCAAGGAGCATATTGGTGTACCGGCCATCGAGCGGCGCGAGCGTGACATACTGCAAAGAGTCTTCCGCCGCTGGCAGACCAACCCGAGGATCGAAATCCTTGGCAATCCCGACCCGGAAAAGCGTATCAGCATCGTTTCTTTCAACCTGCGCGACCGTGCAGGCAAATACCTGCACCCCAAGTTTGTCACCACCCTGCTCAACGACCTGTTCGGCATCCAGAGCCGTGCCGGCTGCTCCTGTGCCGGCCCCTACGGACACCGTTTGCTGGGGATTGGACAGGAGCAATCCGAGCACTACCGGAAATGGATCACCAAGGGCTATTCCGGTATCAAACCCGGATGGTGCCGCATCAGCCTGCACTATGTGATGGATGATCTTGAAGTCGGCTACATCATGGATGCGGTCGAGTTCATTGCCGATCAGGGACACCATTTTCTGACGCAGTACGATTTTGACCTGCACACGGGCGCCTGGCTGCACAAGTGTGATTGCGTTTGTCTGCAGGGATTCTCCCTCGAAGCCGCGCTGCAATGCCCGGGTCCCGCTGCAACCGCACCGAGTGCCGAAGAGCGTGCGCTGCGCTATGCCGGATTCCTGCGCGAGGCACGGCAAAGGGCAACTGAACTCGCACAGCAAAAAGAGGTCGATGAACTCATTCTGCAACCGGAATTGGAAGCGTTGAAGTTTTTTGCCGTGCCAAAAGTGTGCAATACGCTTGATGACCCGGAGCATCAGGAATCTAGCCTGTAAGAGGAGTAAGTAACATGAGTTTCATGTCTGTAGTACGCAGTGCCGCCTTGTTGATCACCCTGGTATTGTCCGGCATGGTCTGGGCAGGCGGCGCCACCTGGATCGATGTCCGCACACCCGAAGAGTTCGGCCAGAAGCATGTGCCCGAGGCCATCAATATCCCCTATGACCAGATTGGATCAAAGATAGCGGAGCTCGGGCTGGACAAGGATCAGGTCATTTATGTCTACTGCCACAGCGGCCGCCGGGCCGGCCTGGCCAAGGAAACGCTCGATGCGCTGGGTTATTCCCAGGTAACGAATATTGGTGGTGTGGACGATGCCTTGATCAAAGCCGAACAGGATGCGCAGAAATAAAACGCCCTGTGCCGGTCAAGCGTCAGTGCCGCTAATTTGCCTGCAGAATCTGCGCCAGCGTTCGGTTAAACGGAATACGCAGATAGGACACACCGTTGTTCTCGGCCAGCGGCGCCGCACCCGCGCGAATATTGACCTGCACTGATGGCATGATCAACCGCGGCAGGCCGAGATGCCTGTCGCGCTCGGTTCGCATCGCGACGAAGTCCTCCCGCCTGGTGTCTGAATTCACGTGAATATTTTGCTGCCGGGATTCGACCAGCGGAACCATGTTGACCGGCTTTTCACCTGCTTCTGGATAATCGTGGCAGAGAAACAGGCGGGTATTTTCCGGCAGGCGGTATATTTTCTGGATGGAGTCGTATAAGCAGCCCGCATCCCCGCCTGGAAAATCGCAGCGCGCGGTGCCGAACGATGGTGCGAACAAAGTATCACCGATGAATGCCGCATCATCCACCAGGTAGGTAATGCTGTCGCTGGTATGTCCGGGAGTTTCCAGCACGCGGATTTTCAACGCCCCCAGTTCCAGTGTGTCGCCCTCAGCCAGCAGACGGTCGAACTGGCTTCCGTCGGTTGCCACATCGACCAGATTGAACAGGCGGCAAATGGTTTTCTGCACACTGGAGATATTCCGGCCGATTGCCAGCTTTGCCGCCGTTTTCTCGCGCACGTAACCCGCTGCAGTCAGGTGGTCGGCATGAGCATGGGTTTCCAATACCCACTCAATCCGGTAACCGCGCGATTGTGACGTTTCGAGCAATTGATCGATAAAGGTGGCATCGGTAAGACCTGAGGCCTGATCAAAAACCCAGACAGGATCGATAATCGCGGCGACGCGGTTTGCCGTATCCGCCACCAGATAGCTCCAGGCGCCCGATTCGGGTTCATAACCGGGGGTAATTTCCAGGCTCATTATCTTGCTCCGAACAGAACCAAAGTACATTCAGGATTTCTTATGAAGCGAATTGTAAGCGCTACTGATCCTGTATTTAATCGGGATGACCACTTTATTTGATGGAAATTCCCTGGCCATAACTTTCCTGTTTCCATGGCTTTACTTGCCGATACAGAAACTGGCGAAGATGGCGCCTAGCAAATCGTCCGGCAGAAATTCCCCGGTGATTTCACCCAGCACCTGTTGCGCCAGACGCAACTCTTCAGCCAGCAGTTCCGGTGCCTGATCATGAGTCAGACGCTCTTGGCCGGTATTCAGGTGTTGGACTACCCGGTCCAACGCGTCAACATGACGCTGCCGGGCGGAAAAGACGCCCTCTGTCTGTTCTGTAGCACCCAGAATTGCGCGAATTCCTGTCTTGAGCTCAGCGAGTCCGGCGCCGGTCCGAGCCGAAATGGCCACCTTGCGAACTGCTGTGCTGGCGCAATGTGCATCCGGCTCAATCTCACAGCCGGACTCAAGCAGATCGATTTTGTTGAAAACCATCAGGGTTCTTGCCGCATCCGGAAATTCTTCCAGCAAGCCCTGCTGCCGTTCAATATCTGCGGTGACATCGATGATCAGCAGGGCCAGATCGGATGCAGCCAGCGCCGCGCGGGCGCGCTTTACGCCCTCTGCTTCAATACGGTCTGTCGTTTCCCGGATGCCGGCGGTGTCGGCCACATGCACCGGAATGCCGTCGAGATCGATCCACTCACGCAGCACGTCCCGGGTCGTACCCGGAATCTCGGTGACAATGGCGCTATCCTGCCCGGACAGGGCATTGAGCAGACTGGATTTCCCTGCATTGGGACGGCCAACGATGGCCATGACGATTCCGTCGCGCAACAAACGGCCCTGCTTCGCTTCGGCCAGCAATGCCCGCACCCGCGCTTCGGTTCCCTGCAAGCGTTGCAGCACATCACTTTCCGCCAGGAAATCGATTTCTTCTTGGGGAAAGTCGATCGCGGCTTCGATGAAGACGCGCAGCCGGGTCAATTCCTCCTGCACTTGCTGGACCTGCTTTGAGAATACGCCCGAGAGCGATTGTTGCGCGGCCCGCGCAGCCGCTGTGGTGCCTGACGTCACCAGGTCGGCAATCGCTTCCGCCTGGGTCAGGTCCAGCTTGTCATTGAGAAAGGCGCGCTCGGAAAATTCACCCGCCCGCGCGGCGCGCGCACCCAATTGCATAAGCTCTTGCATCAACATCTGCAGAACCACCGGGCCACCATGTCCCTGCAATTCCAGAACATCTTCGCCGGTAAACGAATCGGGTGCGGGAAAGTACAGCGCCAGGCCACTGTCGATGGTTGTACCGTTTGCTTCGCGGAATTTTGCGTAAGTCGCCAGGCGTGGCCTCAGCCGCTGCCCGCAGATGCTCTTTGCAATGCACCCGGCTGCCGGTCCGCTGACGCGAATGATGCCGATACCGCCAACGCCGGGCGGCGTGGCGATAGCGCAAATGGTGTCGCTTTTGGGTTGGCTTGCGGGCATGCTCACGGACGAAGTTCGGTGGCTTGATGCTGATTTGTGCTTCCCGTGTTCCCCTACTTGTTGCCGGCCGCGATCTTGCGTGTGATATAGACCTGCTGTGCCAGCGACAAGCCGGCGTTGGTGGCCCAATACAGAACCAGACCAGCGGGGAAAAAAGCAAACATCACCGCGAACGCCACCGGCATCAGGTTCATCATCTTGCGCTGTAAGGGATCCATGCCCGCTGTCGGCGTCAGCCGCTGCGTTGCGATCATGAAACTGGCGTTCAGTACCGGCAGGACAAAGTATGGATCGCGCGCCGACAGGTTATTCACCCACAATATGAAAGGCGCCTGGCGTAACTCCACCGATTCCAGCAGCACCCAGTAAAGCGCAATGAACACCGGAATCTGCACCAGCATCGGCAGGCAGCCGGCCAGTGGATTGGCCTTCTCGGTTTTATACAGCTCCATCATGGCCTGACTCATGCGTTGCCGGTCATCGCCATAGCGTTCTTTGAGTTGTTCGATACGTGGCTGTAGCTTGCGCATCCGCGCCATCGACTTATATTGTGTTTCTGTCAGTTTGAAAAACGCCGCTTTGACCAGCACCGTCAACAGCAGGATGGACCAACCCCAATTGCCAACCAGCGAATGGATGTGTGACAACAACCAGAATAGTGGTTTGGAAAAAACCGTGAAGATGCCGTAGTTGACCGTATGCTCCAATCCGGGCGCTACTTCTTCGAGTTGTTCCTGTAACTTCGGCCCGAGATAAAGCCGGCTGCTGAATTCAATGCGCTGACCCGGATTGGCGGTCTGCACGGGTGATACTTCGCGTGCGATGTAGCGCGGCCAGCTATTGGTCGGAATCATCTGGGTCGTATAGGTCCCTTGCTCCTGCGCCGGCGGTATCCAGGCGGCGAAAAAATAGTGCTGGATCATGGCCAGCCAGCCGCCACTTGCAGTCTTGTCATACGGCTCTTCTGCAACGTCATCGAATTTGACCTTCTCGAACTTGTCCTCGGGGTTATAAAACCCGATGCCGTTGAAGCTATAGGCCGAAGGGTTGGCAAATCCTCTGCGCTTCTTTTCTTTTGAGACCGCCCGCTGCAGTTGATCGTACCGGCTTCCCGCCCAGGTGCCGGTGCTGTCGTTTTCCAGTTGATGCCGGACTCCGATGGCGTATTTGCCGCGTTTGAAATTGAAGGTCTTGGTGACGCGAATGCCTTCCTCGGAACGCCAGGTCAAGGGCACGCTTAACTCGTCCGCGCCGTCCGCCAGGCGATAATTGAGCTGATCAGAATGGTAAGCCGAGGTATGGTTGGGTGCAGGCTGATGTGAAAGCAAACCCGATTGGGCAATGAAAAATTGTTCTCCCTGCTCTTCCAGCAGACTGACTTTATCCTCGGGATGTTCCAGAACTACCGGATAATTCAATAACTTTGCACTCACCACGGTGCCGCCCAGCAGACTGATCTCGACCTCGAGCACGTCGGTGGTGATGTGAATCTTGGTGTTGTTGGCCTGCGTGTCCGCGGCAGCTTCTGCTGTGGGCGCTGCCGGCGATGTGGCCTGTTTTTGCGCCTGTTCCGGCTCCAATGGTTGCGGCAAATCCAGTTCGCTCGGCGGCGCGACCGGCGATTCAGCGCCAGGCTCGGGCGCAGCATTAACCGCTTTTGCTGCAGGCGGAGCGGCAACCGGGGCGTAATCTTTTTGCCACTGAACCCACAACATATATCCCAGCAAGCCCAGGGCAATGAGCAATACCGGTCGAAGATTTGCCATTAGTGCTCCTCACCGACGCGTTCATCGATCCGGCGCCAGTGCTTTGAAAGCTGTTCGAATAACCGCCTGTTGTTTGTCGACACCGCTTGCTTCCGCGGCAGGACGACGATGTCAACAGCCTGGCGTTTGCTCTCTGACAAGTAATGTAAACGAAAACTTTCCCGGATGATGCGCTTCAGACGGTTGCGTTGCACCGCACGCCGGTCAACCTGGCGCGACACCGCCATGCCGAGCCGGGATTGGGCCTGACCGGTATTGCGGCCCAGCACTTTGAAGCTGGCATCTGCTGACACAACCGCGTGCTGGAACACATCCGAGAATGCTTTTGACCCGGACAAGCGGGCACGCCTTTGAAGTGTCATGCCGCTTGTTGCTCCTGGCGCGACGCGGTACCGGGAAAACGCTATGCGGGATTGACCTGATGTTGCGGCCAGACCCCTGATTCAGGCAGACAGCCGTTTACGGCCCTTGGCGCGACGAGCCGAGATGATCGCCCGGCCACCCCGGGTGGCCATGCGAGCGCGAAATCCGTGACGGCGGGCGCGTTTCAGCAAACTGGGTTGAAATGTACGTTTCATGGCTAAATCCTATCCGAGTTGGTGGCGTGGGGCCAGGCCCAGTTTTATCCGCTCGCAAAAACGACGCCACTCGACCGACAAAAGAGACGAATTGTATCTTCTACGCGCGAGCGCGACAAGTTAAGCTTGCAAAAAACAAAGAAATTCTGTTCATGGTCAAATCTCTGTGGCCAAGTTATCCACAGCGCGTTAGACTAGGAGTCTGTCGGACTTGACCAATCGTAGCGAGGGCAAGGTGAATTGATGCGCAGCATCAAGAGAAGGTGCCCTGGGGTAAAAGCCGATTTGAGTCGGATTTCTTCTGCTTTTGACGCGAATGGCACCGCTATTTAACGAAAAAGAGTGGAAAAATCGACCAAACTCGGCTTTTCCGCAATGGATCAGGTTAAATCCGACAGAATCCCAGGGATGCTGATGATGAATTCCTCGATGCTGCGGGTTTTCGCAGCGATTTCAGGATCAAGCGGCTTCCCTAACAACAGATTTGGCACAGATTACCCCGCGGAATGGCCCATAACCATTGGCAAACCTGTTTGACTTATCTGGAGCGCGAGCTTCCGGCAGAGGATTTCAATACCTGGATCAGGCCTTTGCAACCCAAAAGCCTGAAAGGCCAAACCACGTTGTTGGCGCCCAATGCCTACGTGCGCGACTACATTGCGCTCAACCACCTCGAGCGGGTGCGTGACATTTTCGAGCATCTGGGCGCTACCCGCGATTCCGTCACCGTCGAAGTTTCTGCCGGAAAAGAACCCGCCAGTGCCAGTGGCCCCGCGGCGCGCAAACCGCATGATACCGGTCTGGACACCCGCTACCGCTTCAACAATTTCGTCCAGGGTAAGTCCAATGAACTGGCTTTTGCCGCGGCTCAGCAGGTGGCACAAAAACCCGGTTTGGCCTACAACCCGTTATTGTTATACGGCGGCACAGGTCTTGGTAAGACCCATTTGCTGCATGCGGCGGGAAATTTGATCCACGAACAAAACCCTCACGCCAGAGTGCTCTATCTGCACTCCGAGCGTTTTGTCAGTGAAATGATTCAGGCGCTCAGACGTGACAGCATTGAGGCGTTCAAGGAACATTATCGAACCGCCGGCGCGTTGCTGATCGACGATATTCAATTTTTTGCCGGCAAGGACCGCACCCAGGAGGAGTTTTTCCACACCTTCAACGCGCTGTTGGACAGCAAACAACAGATTATCCTGACGTGCGACCGCTATCCGAAAGAGGTGGTGGGGCTTGAGGCCAGATTGCGTTCCCGTTTCGGTTGGGGTCTGACCGTTGCCATCGAGCCACCCGACTTTGAAACCCGCGTGGCAATTTTGATGAACAAGGCACAGGAGCGTAACTTGGTATTGGACGAAGCGGTGGCCTTTCTGATCGCCAAGCGCATGCGATCCAATGTGCGTGATCTGGAGGGCGCCCTGAATACCTTGTGCGCCAATGCGCGCTTTTCCGGGCGGCCCATCACAGAAGCCTTTGCCCAGGAGGTGCTGCGCGACCTGTTGCTCGTACACGACCGTCTGATCACACTGGAAAATACCCAAAAAACAGTGGCCGAATACTACAAGATGAAGGTTTCGGACCTGTTGTCACCACGCCGGACCAGGGCCATTGCCCGGCCACGGCAAATGGCGATGGCTTTGTGTAAGGAACTGACAGAACACAGCCTGCCGGAAATTGGCAAGGCCTTTGGCGGGCGGGACCATACCACGGTACTGCATGCGTGTCGTAAAATTGAAGCCCTATGCGCCACCGATGGACGACTGCGTGAAGACAAAGCCAAACTGCTTCGATTGCTGACCGCATGAACCCGTGTATAAATCGGTGGCGCCGGCCTGAACAACCTGTGGATAAGTTGGGTTCGAAATGGCTCGCCCTACTTATGCACAAATGCTCAACAGGAAAGAGCGCAAGTTCCTGACAGAAATATAAATAATTAAGTCATTGAAAATAAAGGATAATATTGAATAATTGAACTTATCCACAGGACTTATTACTACTACTGGTTTTATAAGTATATAAATAATTACTGATAGGAACCCGGTCATGAAATTCAACATCAAGAGAGAAACCTTCCTGCAGCCACTGAGCCAGGTCATCGGTGTGGTGGAACGCCGGCAGACCTTGCCCGTTCTTGCCAACTTCCTGTTCCAGGCGGTCTCGGAAGGGAAGCTTTCCATTACCGGTACAGATATGGAAGTCGAGTTGATAGCAAGCGTGGATGCGGTGGTGGCACAGCAAGGCGAAATAACCGTACCGGCCAGAAAGTTGCTGGATATTGTGCGCATGCTGCCCGACAGCGTGGACATCGCAGTCAATCTGGATGGCGATAAGTTGACCGTCTCATCCGGCAGAAGCCGTTACACACTGGCTACCCTGCCGGCTACGGATTTCCCGGCGACCGATCAGTTTGAAACCATAGAAAATGCGGAAATTCAGGAGGACAGGATAAAACGATTGCTCGATAAGACATCATTCGCGATGGCCAACCAGGATGTGCGGTACTACCTTAACGGGCTGCTGTTCGAGTTCAAAGACGGAACGCTGCGCACGGTGGCAACCGATGGACACCGCCTGGCGGTGTGTGACCTGGATGGTCCGGTGAATCTGCAACAGAACCGCCAGATCATCGTTCCGCGTAAGGGTGTGATGGAGTTGTCGCGGATGTTGGCCGACAGCAAAGATACGGTACGTTTGGGCCTGGGAAAGAATCACGTGCGCCTGCAAAAAGGCAGCATCGCGCTGACGTCCAAGCTGATCGATGGCCGCTTTCCGGACTACCAGGCGGTCATTCCGGTGGGAACGGACCGGAAAATCGAGGTCGACCGGGAAGATTTTACCGTTGCTTTGCAGCGTGCGGCGATCCTGTCCAATGAAAAATACAAAGGTGTGCGGCTGGAAATAGCCGGCAAGACGATGAAAATCATCGCCCACAACCCACAACACGAAGAGGCGGTGGAAGAGTTGGAAGCGACCGCAAACTTTGATCAACTCGCCATCGGCTTCAACGTGGTCTATCTGCTCGATGCTTTGGGCGCGATTGAATCAGAAAGAGTGACCATGGAAATGCGCGATGCCAATAGCAGCTGCCTGATCACGGCGGCCGGCGGTGGCGACGATCGCCATGTCGTAATGCCGCTGAAGTTATAGACACGATGATGGCTCCAGGCCGCCACCGTGATGTGGCCGCAGCCCCAACTTGCACATAAAATCCCTTCGAATCGAAAACTTCCGCAACCTCAAGCAGGTTGCGATAGAACCGCACCCACGGCTCAATTTCTTTTTTGGCGCCAATGGGGCGGGAAAAACCAGCCTGCTGGAGGCTTTGGTGGTGCTTTCCCGCGGAAAGTCTTTCAAAACCCCACATGCCGAAGAGCTGACGGGCGAAGAAACCGGGGCATTTCGGATCTATCTGGAAGCGGTGCATTCTGGCCGCAGCCACAAACTGGGTCTGGAGCGCAGCGGCAGTCATTGGCGGGCGCGAAAAAACGGCCAGGATCTGTCCTTGTTGAGTGACCTGACGCGAGAGTTACCGCTGGTATTGATGGAACCCAACAGTCATTTGCTGATTAGCGGGCCGCCGGACGGGAGGCGCCGTTTTCTCGACTGGGGTGTGTTTCACGTGGAACCGGGCTTTCTGGATACCTGGCGACGCTACGCGCGCGTACTCAAACAACGCAATGCGGCCCTGCGTGACCGTCAAATCCGGGTGCTGGACAGCCTCGATGAATTATCGGCCCGCCTGGGGGAACAACTGAATGTCTTTCGCGCATCCTATTTCGAAAAACTCGTAGCCGTTTTTAGCCAAATGGCCAATGAAGGCGCGGCGGAATTGCGTGACGTGATTCTGGAGTATCACCCGGGTTGGAAGGGCGAATCCCTGCTCGAGGCCTTGGGCCGGTCGCGCAAACGCGACCTTGAGAAAGGGGCCACCCACTTTGGGCCGCATCGCGCTGACATGGTATTGACCAAAGGGCAGCGGCCCATCCGTACCTTGTTGTCGCGCGGCGAACAGAAAAGCTTTGCCGCAAACCTGCTGCTGACGCAGGCCAGATTGCTGGTACGGGAGGGCGAGGCACCCTTGTTCCTGCTCGACGATCTCGCCTCGGAATTCGACCAGCCTCATGTCGAATCTGTCCTTGCAAGCGCGCTGGATTGTGCCGGCCAGGTTTGGCTTACCGGCACGGCGAGGCCGGCATTCACACAAGACCTCAAAGTGTTTCACGTGGAACACGGCGGGGTGCGCGAAATGGTATAATGGGCGCTGGTCCTAAAACCTGCGCTCCGCACCTGTCCGGCCATCTTGCGAATGACAAAAAATCCGTGTTAACCCGCTATTTCCGAGCTCCCGGGCGGGAGCAGGAAGCGAGACAGCTTTTTACTCATGGGCCCGATAGGGGTATGGACAAAAGATGACAAATTCTGAATACAGTTCCAAAAATATCAAGGTTCTCAAAGGCCTGGATGCCGTTCGAAAAAGGCCGGGTATGTATATCGGCGACACCGATGACGGCACCGGTCTGCACCACATGGTGTTCGAGGTGGTGGACAATTCAATTGACGAGACTCTTGCCGGTCACTGTGATTCCATCCGCGTAATTATCCACGAAGACGCTGCCGTCAGTGTGATCGACAATGGCAGGGGCATCCCGGTCGATATGCATGCCGAGGAGGGTCTGTCGGCCGCCGAGGTGATCATGACCGTGCTGCACGCGGGCGGCAAATTCGATGATAATTCCTATAAGGTTTCCGGAGGTTTGCACGGCGTGGGCGTGTCCGTGGTCAATGCCCTGTCCGCGGAACTGCGTCTGCGAATCTGGAGGGATGGACGGGTTTGGCGCCAAACCTACCATCTCGGCCTGCCGGAAGCACCGATGAAAGCAACCGGTGACAGCGACAAGACGGGCACGGAAATCTATTTCCGCCCCAGTGAGACGATATTCACCAATCCGGTGTTTCATTACGATGTTCTGGCCAAGCGTTTGCGAGAGTTGAGTTTTCTTAATTCCGGGGTCCGCATAGAACTGTTGGATGAGCGTACCGGAAAATCGGATGTCTTTGAATATAAAGGAGGAATTCGTTCTTTCGTCGAACACCTCGGGCGCAACAAAAATCCATTGCACCCAACCGTCATGCACTTTTTTACGGAATCTGGAGGCATCGTGGTCGAGGCGGCGTTGCAGTGGACGGATGCCTATCAGGAGACTGTGTTCTGTTTTACCAATAACATTCCGCAAAAAGACGGTGGTGCTCACCTGGCCGGTTTCCGCGCCGCACTGACACGCACGATCAATCAATACATCGAAGAGTCCGGCATCGCCAAAAGAGACAAGGTTGCGACCTCGGGAGACGATGCCCGCGAGGGCCTGATTGCGGTGTTGTCGGTCAAAGTCCCGGACCCGAAGTTTTCCTCGCAAACCAAGGACAAACTGGTTTCTTCCGAGGTCAAGCCGGTAGTTGAATCCGCCATCAGCAGCAGTTTGCGTGATTTTTTGCTGGAAAACCCCGCTGAAGCGAAAACCATCACGGCCAAAGTGGTGGATGCAGCCAGGGCACGCGAGGCCGCGCGCAAAGCACGCGAGATGACGCGGCGCAAGGGCGTGCTGGACATCGCCGGGTTGCCGGGCAAATTGGCGGACTGCCAGGAGAAGGATCCGGCGCTGTCGGAGATTTTTCTGGTCGAAGGAGATTCTGCCGGCGGCTCCGCCAAGCAAGGCCGTAACCGCAAGTACCAGGCCATTTTACCGCTCAAGGGCAAAATCCTGAATGTCGAAAAGGCACGGTTTGACAAGATGCTGGCTTCGGCCGAGGTGGGGACACTGATCACGGCCCTGGGTTGTGGTATTGGTCGCGATGAATTCGATGCCGACAAGCTGCGCTATCACCGCATCATCATCATGACGGACGCAGATGTGGATGGTTCTCACATCCGCACCCTGCTGCTGACGTTTTTTTATCGTCAGATGCCTGAACTGATCGCGCGCGGCCACATCTATATCGGCCAGCCCCCGTTGTACAAAATCAAACAAGGCAAGCAGGAACAGTATCTGAAAGACGATGCCGAGCTCAATGACTACCTGCTGGCGCGGGCCCTGGATGATGCTGCCTTGCAGTTTGATCCGGAAACGCCGCCGTTGAAAGCAGCGGCCCTGGAACAATTGATGCGGGATTTCATGGCAGTCAGCCAGGCCAATGTGCGTCTGGCTCAACGCTATGACCCGGCATTTTTGTCCCGTTTGATCGATTCGGAACGATATCGCACGGACTGGGACGAGGACAAGGTAAGACAGTGGGCAGCCCAGATGGCGAGCCGTCTCAATGAACACGGTCCGGCCAGCGTGCATTACGAAATTGAGGTACGCCAGGGCGAAGAAGGATTTGATCTGGTCCTGGGTAAGGCGACGCACGGCGTGATCCAGCACAAGCGCATTCGCCAGGATTTCTTCCTCGGGCCGGAGTATCGATTGATTGGACGCCTGGCGGATACCCTGTTTGGACTGGTTCAGCCGGGTGCAAAGATCATTCGTGGCAAGGCAGAGCAGGGCGTATCCAGTTTCAGGGACGCTTATGACTGGCTCATGGCGGAAAGCCGTAAAGGCAGAACGATCCAGCGCTTCAAAGGCCTGGGTGAAATGAACCCGGAGCAACTGTGGGATACCACGGTCAATCCGGAAACCCGCCGTTTGTTGCAGGTCACGATCGAAGATGCGGTAGCCGCAGACCAGATATTCACAACGCTGATGGGCGATGAAGTGGAGCCGCGCCGCGAATTCATCGAGCGCTACGCGCTCGAAGCGACCAACCTCGACGTTTGAATGAATGGCGATAACTAATCACTAGCTGTCAGCGACACCGCTGTCATGCAAGGTGGTAAGTGCCTGCAGCAAGTCGTGGTCGCGGCCGAGCACGCTGGCTTGCAAGCCCAATTTGTGCGCCGCCTTGACGATATTGCGTTTGGAGCTCAACAGCACGACGTGCTCTGGCTTGGCGCCGTAGCGCTGCAAGATATCCCGCAGCGCGTCTTCCCGGTTACGCTTTTGCGTTAGTGTGGAGCGCCGGACGTAATACACCCCATCCAAAATACCACCTGCATCCAACAGGCGTTTTCGAATGCTGTTCGGTCCCAGCAGCGCATCGTCCGGGCTGCCGTGTTCGCCAGTCCACTCTTCCGGTTGCGGCGCAGTTGCCAGCAGGTAATAACCCTGGCGTGTGAGGGATGCAAGCAGGCGGAAAACCCGCTCTGCCTTGTCGCCGTCCATCACGTCGACAATATCATCGCGGCTAACCAGTAATAAGCGGGTGTCTGGCATTTCTAGTGGCCTGTAACAGCCAAATCAATACCGCCTGGGCGCGTCTCACGCCCCGATGCGGCGTTGCTCGTCGTCGCCATAGTGCTCACCATGCCTCCTCCTCGCGCCTTGCCTCGGGGCGCGATCCATCACCCAGATCAGTGCCGATTTGGCTGTTACAGGCCATTAGCCCAGCACCGACAGATCTGCGATCTGGTCAAATAAGGCCTTCAGTCGCGACAGCAGCGCCAGACGGTTGCAGCGCAGGCCTGCGTCTTCATCCATGACCATAACCGCCTCGAAAAACCGGTCCACGCTGGGGCGCAGTCGCGAGAGGTAATCCAGACAAGCGGCATAGTCGCTGCGGGCCAGCAAGGGATTCAGGGTTTCCTGGGTCTGAACAATTTCGCTGAAAAGTAGCCTTTCTTCCGCTAAAACTAGCTTATCTTCGTCGATCGTGTCATTAATTTCCAAATTTGACTTGCGCAGAATATTGCCAATGCGTTTGTTGGTTGACGCCAGAGACAAACCCGCTTCCTGTCCCAGGAAGCCGGACAGCGCTTCAAGCCGCGCGAGCAAGTCGGGAAACGTATCCCAGGGCGATGCCATGGCGGTGTTTACGATCTCGGCACCGTGGCCGGCCTCGCGGAAGTAATGCCGAGCGCGTTCATTGATAAACTCCTGGACTTCGGCCAACAAAGCGGGATCCGCGGTGATGTGCTGCGCCGACAGCTCATTGGCAGCCATCGCCAGCAAGTGCGGCAGCGTGATTTCCAGGCGGGCTTCCAGCAGAATCCGCACCAATCCCAGAGCGCAGCGCCGCAAAGCAAAAGGATCCTTGTTACCGCTGGGCCGCAAACCGGCGGAAAAAATCGCCAGCAATGTATCCATGCGGTCGGCGATGCCCACGACCTGCCCGCAGACGCTCGTGGGTATGGCGTCACCTGCGAAACGTGGCAGGTAATGTTGTTCGATGGCTTCCGCAACCTGCGTGGATTCTCCGGACTGAAGCGCATAATGACGTCCCATGACACCCTGGAGCTCCGGGAATTCATTCACCATTTGCGTCATCAAGTCACATTTGGCCAGCCGCGCCGCGCGTTCACCGGCAGATTCATCGCAGGCCAGGAGTTTGGCTAATTTCTTCGAAATAGCAGCTATTCTTCTGGATTTGTCGCCAACAGAGCCGATTTTTTGCTGAAACGTCAGGGCATCCAAAGCTGGCAGATAACTGTCCAAAGTGTGTTTTTGATCTTGTTCCAGGAAAAAACGCGCATCCGCCAGGCGGGGCCGGATAACGCGCTCAAAGCCCTTCCTCACCTGTTCGAAGTCAGCGGATTCGAGGTTGGCCACGGCCATGAAGCGATTGCTTACCGCGGACGCGGATGATGTGTCCTGTACCGGAAAGAATTTCTGGTGATCCTGCATGCTGGCAACCAGAACTTCGTGTGGCACGGAAAGAAAGGACTCATCGAACGTGCATTCGACCGCGACCGGCCACTCGACCAGGTTGTTGACTTCCGACAGCAGTGCGGAATCTATACGCGTGGCCGGATTCAGGGCGAGCAATTGTTCCCGGATGGCGGTCTTTCGCCGGTCCTGATCCGCCAGAACATGGGCATTCTCCAGTGTCTGCAAATAGTCAGCGGCGACGGACACAGCGCTTGGGCCGGGTGCGTGGATGCGGTGACCCCGCGTCTGGTTACCGGCAACCTGGCCTAACAGTGAGCCGTTCAATACCCGGCTGCCGTGCATCACAATCAGCCAATGCACCGGCCGCACAAAACTGAATTCGTGATCCGACCAGCGCATTGGCCGTGGAACAGGTAACTGACGGATGGCTTGTTGCAGGATCGGGAAAATCAATGCTTCCAGCGGCTTGCCCTGGATTTGGATCTGGGCGACCAGCCAAGCTCCTTTTTCTGTCTTCAGGGTCTCAAGCTCACTCACAGGCAGTCCCACCGAGCGCGCGAAACCCTGGGCCGCGGCGCTTGGTTCGCCTTGTGCATCAAATGCGGCCGCCAGCGCGGGACCACGCCGCTGTTGTTGCTGGTCCGGTTGTTGGGCTGCTACTGCGCGAAATAGCAGGGCCAACCGGCGTGGCGTGGAGAAAGCCCGGCTGCCGGCGGCATCGAAAGCGATGTGATCGCTTTCGAGTCCGGTGCTTACTGCCGCATGCAGGGCATTGCGCAACTCGTCCAGGATCCCGGGCGGTAATTCCTCGCAACCGATTTCAATCAACAGATCATCCGAATCGGCGGATGTCCTTGTGTCTTGCTGTGCTTTTGTCTTACTCATCGTTGCCGTTCGCCAGTCCCGGAAATCCCAGCGCTTCCCGCCGCCTGAGATAGCTTTCGGCGACACGCCGCGCCAGGTCCCGTACGCGCAGGATGTAACGCTGGCGCTCGGTGACCGAAATGGCATGGCGGGCGTCGAGCAGATTGAAGGTATGTGAAGCCTTTAGCACCTGCTCATAGGCAGGCAGAGGCAAATCCAGTTCGACCAGGGTTTGCGCTTCGTGCTCACAGGTGTCGAACCAGGCGAGCAGGGCCGGGACATTGGCGTGCTCAAAATTGTAGTGCGACTGTTCCACCTCATTTTGCAGGAACACCTCGCCATAGGTGACGCTGCGGCCGCCCACATCGGTCCATACCAGGTCATATACGCTGTCCACGCCTTGCAGATACATGGCCAGGCGTTCCGTCCCATAGGTAATCTCGCCCAGCACCGGCCGGCACTCCAGGCCGCCCGCCTGTTGAAAATAGGTAAACTGAGTCACTTCCATGCCGTTGAGCCAAACTTCCCAGCCCAGGCCCCAGGCACCCAGGGTCGGAGATTCCCAATTGTCTTCGACAAAGCGAATGTCATGGATGCGCGGGTCGATACCCACTGCGGCGAGGGAATCCAGATACAGTTCCTGGATGTTATCCGGCGATGGCTTCATGACGACCTGGTATTGATAGTAATGCTGCAGACGGTTGGGGTTCTCGCCATAACGGCCGTCTGTAGGCCGGCGGCAGGGCTGGACATAGGCCGCTTTCCAGGGTTCAGGGCCAATCGAGCGCAGAAATGTGGCAGGGTGAAAAGTGCCGGCACCGACTTCGAGATCCAGAGGCTGAACCAGGACGCAACCCTGGCCGGACCAGAATTGGTCCAGCTGTTTAAGGAACTGTTGAAACGTCATGGAAACTGTTGCAAGGTCATGGAATTCAGCCTTGATGCGGTTTGCGGGGCTCTGAAAGCGTCATATGATGCGTGACGGACTCCTAGCCTGCATTTTGCACCGGTTCTCGTAGCGCAGGCGAGAGCAACCGCACGTTTTGCGCGAAGCGCAAAGAGTAAGGGAGCGAAGCCGTTGCGCGTGAGACGAATCAGGGGTGCGCCAAGGCTGGCTTTCGCGACCGAGGAGCGCGCAGGCATAGTCGACACTATGTCGAGCACTCTGACTGAGCGAAAGACAGATTTGGCGCGCGCCTGGAGCGTCGCAGTAGAGGACTGGTGCAACATGCAGGCTAGTATAGACAATGCCCCGTTCGGACAGAAGGCAGGGTTTTGGTCTGACGCTGCGGGTGATCGAAGCGGAACCCGTAAATGGGCCATGGCTGCGCCGGGTAAGGAGAGCAACAGCGAATCGTCACAGATGAGTGAAAAAGACACACTGTATGACAGCAATCCGCCAACGGCTGCGGATTTCGTCTTCGATGAACGCGTCGCACGGGTCTTCCCGGATATGATCCATCGTTCAGTACCCGGCTATGCCCTGGTGTTGCAGATGCTTGGTTTGATGGCCAGACGATACGTACAGCCGGACAGTCGTGTCTATGATCTGGGTTGTTCGCTGGGTGCCGCCACACAAGTCATGCGCCGGGCCGTTGCCACATCGGGTGTCCGCTTTGTCGCTGTGGATAATTCAGCGGCAATGATGGAGTGTTGCCGGCGGCAACTGAACGATGATGAGGCTTTGCCCGAGGTGGAATTTGTCGTTGCCGACATTTGCCGGACCCGCATTGAAAATGCTTCGATGACGGTACTCAATTTCACCTTGCAATTCATCGACGCGCCACAGCGGTTGCCGCTGCTCAAGCGAATTGCCGCCGGCACCCGGGCCGGCGGCATTTTGGTCCTGTCTGAGAAATTGCGCTTTGCTGACCCCGATGAGCAGGAATTGCACACCCGTTTGCATCATGATTTCAAACGCGACCAGGGTTATTCCGAGCTGGAAATCGCGGCCAAACGCAATGCATTGGAGCGCGTCTTACGACCGGACACTGAAGCGGAGCATCGCGAGCGCCTGCGGGCGGCCGGTTGGCAGCCACCGGTGCGCTGCTTCCAGGCATACAATTTTGTTTCCTATCTGGTCCGGCGCTGAATGCTGAGTCAGGCCTGCAGCTCTTTGCGCGATCATTGGGGGGAAAACCCGTGGGTGCAGAGGTTTAGCGAACAGGCACAGCAAGCCATGACCCGTGCAGCCCACGGTGACCTGCCGCGCTGGCATGCGGCCTTGCAGGCACTGCCCACGGTGACGTGCAGCCTGGATGCAGATCAGCCAACGCCGCGGTTCGGTGCAAACGCGCCGGACCTCGCGGCCTTGCGCAAGACGCTGATGGCTTTACACCCCTGGCGCAAGGGCCCACTCAACCTGGCGGGGGTCATCATCGATGCGGAATGGCGCTCGGACTGGAAGTGGGAGCGCCTGCGACCGCATGTCGATTTACGCGGGCAACGCGTACTCGATATCGGCTGTGGCAACGGTTATTTCGGCTGGCGCATGCTGGCCGCGGGTGCACGGCTGGTGATCGGAATCGACCCCACCCTGGTATTCGTCATGCAGTGGCTGGCCTGCCGGCATTTTGCCGGGGATGCTGCCAATTACGTGCTGCCTTTGGGTATCGAGCAATTACCCGCCGGACCCGCCGGTTTTGATACGGTCTGCTCGATGGGCGTGCTTTATCACCGGCGGGACCCGTTGCAACACCTGGAACACATTCGTGCGCTTTTAAAGCCGGGTGGCACGCTGGTGCTGGAGTCCCTGGTACTGACCGATGATGCCTTTGGACCGGTTCTGGTTCCGCGATCACGCTATGCGCGCATGCGTAATGTTTGGGCCATTCCGACCAGCGCCGAACTGCTGCGCTGGGTCACTCAGGCAGGATACCAGGCCGCGGCATTGGTGGATGTCACGAAAACCACGGTGCAGGAACAGCGCAGCACCCAATGGATGGTCTTCGAATCATTGGCGCAGGCTCTGGACCCGGCAGATAGCGGGCGGACGCTCGAAGGCTATCCGGCGCCCGCCCGCGCCTTGCTTATCGCTCGGCGTTAAGGCGACTCAGGAATTAGCCTCCTCACAATCCCCTGGGGACCAGCGGTCCTTTCCATGCCGACCGTGGTGGCCTTCGCGATGCGCCTCCCTGCGCGCCATCAATTCATCAAACTTTGCGGACTGCTCGGCAGTCAAGACACTCTTGATCTGCCCCGTCATCTTGTCGTGAAATGCACACATGTCCTGGCGCATCAGTTCCTCGTGCTCTTTGCGCAAGGCGTCACGCTCCGCATCGGAAGCCGTGAACACATCCAGTAGTTTGGCCGCTTGTTCCTCGTTAAGATCGAGGTCCTGGCTGAGGTGCTCGACGCGGTCTTCGGCGGTGGGCGGCTCCCAGTGACCACCGCCACCGTAGGGGCCGGCTTGTGCTGCGGCGTTTGCGGCGATTAGCAGGCAGAATAACAATGAACTCAGAATGATTTTCATGAACGATCTCCTTGGGTTTCGGGTGGCTGGCTTCACGTTGGCGAAACCGGCCAGGTGTTGCCTCCTCTGAGCCTATATTCGGCTACAAGATGAGTTGAATTGTGGAGAAATCAAGAACTTTATGCGTATCAAGGCAAAGATACTTGATCGTTATCGGCGTCGACAGGCAGGATGACTGGCAATGAAATCTTTGTTGGGAAAAATTCTGCTTGCACTCATCGGCAGCACGCTGCTGGCTTTGTTGTTGGTCACCCTATTGTCCCGTACTGCATTACAGCGCGGCTTTGTGGAGTTTCTCGAGCAGCAGGAAGAACAACAGTTGCACAACCTGGTGCCTGAACTGGCCGGTCTCTATCGGCGCAGGGGCGATTGGGATGACCTCGCCAGAGATCCGCGCCGGTGGATGCGTCTGTTGGTGAAAACCCGCCCGGAAGGCGTTCGTCCCCCAGACGAAGTGCCGCCGGAGTTCATGCGCCCACCGGCGCAACAGGGGGGCCGCATGGCGGATCAGGCGGCAATGACGCGGGACGCCAGGCACTTGTGGCGACGAATGTTTTTGCTGGATGAAAACAGCAGGTGGGTTGCCGGCGCGCGCTTCGGCAGGGCAGAGCCAACCCGGCTGGTGGCTATTGAAGTCGACGGCAAAACGGTGGGATGGGTTGGTTTCCGCGCGGCTGAAGCAATCGTCGCTCCCGAGGCACGCCGCTTTCTGGCGTACCAGAGCCGGGCACTGTTACTGTCCTTGCTGCTCGCCCTGGCACTGGCATCGGCCTTGGGATATCTGTTGGCACGCAGTCTTTCCCGCCCGGTAATGCGCCTACGGGACACGGTACAGGAGTTGACGCGTGGGCGCTTTGCCGCGCGGGCAAACGTGGGCAGCGGCGACGAGATCGGTGAGCTGGCGCGGCATGTCAATCGCCTGGCCGAGACGCTGGAAAAGAACGAATCCGTGCGCCGCCGCTGGACTGCGGATACTGCGCACGAACTGCGTACGCCTCTTGCCGTTTTGCAGGGTGAACTGGACGCTGTCAAGGATGGTGTGCGGCCCTTTACCACCGCAACAGTGACTTCGTTGCAAGAAGAAGTTACCCATCTGGTGGAACTGGTCGAAGACCTGCAGACCCTGGCCCTGGCCGATGCGGGAGCATTGAATATCCGCCTGCAGAGTGTTGATCTGGCCTACCTGCTGCGGCAGGTGCTGGAAGCCTTCACCGAACGCATCGCAACCGCCGGTTTGCAGTCGGAAACCCGTTTGCCGGAACACCTGGAAATTGTGGCTGATCCGCAGCGCCTGCGCCAGCTACTGCACAACCTGTTGGAAAATAGCTGCCGTTATACTCACCCCGGAGGCAAGGTGCGGGTGACGCTGACCGGGGGCAAAAACTCGGTCGAACTCGAGGTCGAAGATACGGCGCCGGGCGTTGCGCCGGAGCACTGGCAATCACTGTTTGATCGCTTCTATCGGATCGAACCCAGCCGCAACCGGACACGTGGTGGCAGCGGTTTGGGTTTGGCAATCTGCCGCAATATCGTGGAAGCACATGGCGGTGAAATTCGCGCGGCGGACAGTCCGCTCGGCGGCTTGTCCATCAGGGTGAGTCTGCCGTTGGAGGTATGAGTTCTTGCAGACGATATTGATCGTAGAAGATGAGCCCAAGATTTCGGCGCTGTTAGCGGAGTACCTGCAACAGCAGGGCGGTTTCGACACCCGCCAACTGGAGCGCGGCGATGAAGTCCCCGCTTGGGTGGAAAAACACCGGCCCGACCTGGTCTTGCTGGACTTGATGTTGCCCGGCATGGACGGCATCGAGGTGTGCAAACAGATTCGGCGCAGCAGTGCGGTACCGATCATCATGGTCACCGCCAGAACGGAGGAAATCGATCGTCTGCTGGGTCTCGAACTGGGCGCCGATGATTACATCTGCAAGCCATTTTCACCGCGCGAGGTGGTTGCCCGGGTGCGCGCGGTTCTGCGCCGCGGGATGGCAGAAAATGCCAGTGATAAGACCGGCCTTGACATCGACCGCGAGCGATTTCGCGCCAGTTTGAACGGCAAAGCCCTGACCTTGACACCCGTGGAGTTTGCACTATTGCATACGCTGGCGGCGCAGCCCGGACGGATTTTTACCCGCGACCAGTTGATGAATGAAATGTACTCCGATTACCGCATCGTGAATGACCGCGCAGTGGATACCCACATCAAGAATCTGCGCAAAAAGCTGGCGCAGGTCGAGCCCGGCAAGGAATTCATCGAGTCCGTTTATGGCCTGGGCTACCGCGTTTGCAGTTGATCGCAGGCTCCCTGGTACCGTGAATCTCAGCCAGAGCGCATGTTGAGGAATCCTTCGGGATCTGCCGCAGCGACTTCCGCGACCAGACGCTTGAATTGTGGCGGCCCGTAACCGAAACGCTTCAAGCCCGAAAATTCGCCCTCGACAACCAAGCGCTCATAGAAGATCAGCGGGCGGGCATTGTCCTGCGCATACTGCTTCAGCCAATCCAGCGTCCGCTGCGGGATACGTTGGCCAGCCGGAATGGCGCAGATGACCTGGTGGCCATGCCAGGGCAAGGACAGCAATACAATCGCGCCGCTTTGATCAGGACGCATCCAGTCAGGCAAGGGACTGACGGGGCTTATCCAGGAGCAGACGAATCTGCGGCAGGGATTTTCGGGACGCGTCTGGTAGATGCTGCAGCCGTCAGGTTTGCTGTAGAAACAAGGGGTGCCGGCACACATCTTGTGACCGTTGATTTCTGCCCTGAGCCAGCCCTGGCAACAGGCAGTGCACGGCAGACATTGACGTTTCTCTGGTTCGTTCACGACATCGGTTCGAGGTCAGTCCATTGGGTATATCGGCGGGTCTTGAGCCTTATGCATACAGGTGATTCAATGGCACCGCTGCATTCACGCGGCGCCAGGGAAACAGCGGTCCCGGATCGAGTTTGCGCCTCACCCGCACAGTTGGGTCGTTCGAGGCCGGGACATACTCCGTATCGAGGTCCGCGTGCCCGGCGATCCAATGCAGCGTATTGACGGTCCGGCACAGCCAGCCCAGCAGGTCCATCAGGCTCTCGATCTGTGGCTGTGGGTAGGTTTCAGTCATATTTTGACAGTCCGTGTGCAACCAGTCGGGATAGCGGCCGCGGTTTACCAATTCAATGCCGATACTGCGTTCATTGAATCCCCTGACGTGATGTGCGACGCGGTCCAGCGCCACCCATTGTTCCCGGCGGCCGTCGCGGTCTATGTAGATGTGACCCGAGTTGCCGCAACCGGAATGAGGATAGTGTATCCGTTCGCCAAAGGTCCGGGCCGTTTCGAGGTCGGGCAGTTCGGTGCAATGGATCACTGCCAGGTCAATCGTGGCGCGCGTGCGATGCGGCAGATTCTGCTCATAGGCCAAAGGCCGGGCATGAATGGCCGGCGGTTGCATGATGCGGCCGCAGGACTCAGTTGCCGTTGGGGCAGGGTCCGGGCGTGTCGCCATGATCCAGGTGTGCGAAGCTCGAAGCGTTGGAAACCGTCAACGTCTTTTTGCCTTTGTGGCACACCATTTGTTGGCCGACGCGCCGGTCGTCGATCGAATCGGTGGCACAGGACGCCAACAATACAAGTGCTATGCAAAGAATGACAATACGCATGAATTCATCTCCAGGACACAAAAAAGCCGGACAACGATACCGCAAGACTGGCGCCGGAACATTGCCTGACACCTGCTGGCAAAACCAGCAAGCACAGGCGATTATCCGTTTTGCAGCAGGTTGCGCAAGTCGATAATGGCGGCATTGGCGCGGGCGATGTAGTTGGCCATGACCAGTGAATGGTTGGCGAAAAGCCCGAACTGGTTGCCGTTGAGTACCATCGGCGCGTGCAGCGGCAACAGCGCCGTTTCCAGTTCACGAATGATCTGGCGAAAACTGACCAGAGCATTTTTCTTGCGCAACACATCAGCGAAATCAATTTCCATGGCACGCAGAAACAGCACCAGCGCCCAGGCCGTACCGCGTGATTCATAGAACACATCATCGATTTCCGTCCACGGGGTTTTCACCGACACTTCGCCGGGGCCCCGGGTCGACTGGCGTGCGTCCGCGTCTCCGGACAGGTCGGTATTCAGTCGCACCTGTCCCACACTGGCGGACAATCTTTGCGACAGTGAACCCAGGCGCTTTTCAACGATCGCCAGCCAGTCGGCCAGATTGTCGGCACGGGCGTAGAACTGTGCTTCGGGTTGCTGTGAGGACGTCAGTCGTGTCAGGTAGGCCTCCAGCGCCGCGTTCGCCTTGCGCAGCCGGCCTTCCGTGTCCGGCGGAAACCAGCGCGCGTTGTCGTAGCTGAACAAAGGATCAGCCTCGGCCAGATCGATGTCCTCGGTAGACTGGGTTTGTGAGCGGCTGAAATCGTTGCGCAAGGCCCGCGTCAGGTCGCGTATCTGGGTAAGCACGCCAAATTCCCAGTTGGGGATGTTATCGAGGAAAACCCATGGCGGCATGATGTCGTTTGACAGGTAACCTCCGCGCTTGTTCAGCAAAACATTGGCCGCCTCGATCAGTGTGGCGGTCGTGGTGTATCCGGTTACCACGGCATGGCCGTGCTCCCTGGCATGTATTGCGCTGCGCTCCAGTGGGTCAAAAAGGTCCGGTTCGTGGTTCAGCCACAACATCATGATGCCCCAGCAAAGCACGATGATTGCCGGGATGATCAGCCACAACAGGCGCGAGCGAGGTGTATTGAAAGGAATGGAAAAGTTCATGGGCAAAAGATAGCAGATTTAGGCCGCACACGGAGTGAAACCCGAAATTGGAGGCGCAGGCCCGGGGATTGATCAGACTTCGGCGCTGAGCTTGATGAAGGAATCCTGCACCAGCGCGTGAAAGCTGGCGATGTCCTGGTCTTCCGTGCCAATGACCGCGGCGGAGCCGCTGGCAAGATTCACGAGTTGTGCCTGCATACCGTCGAAGGCCAGCATTTCGCCGTCGGTGACGACCGTATGGGGCATGAAGATAATGGTTATGGGCCCGTGTTTCGTGTTCAGAACCATGTGCGCCCCGGTGCCGTCCGGTGTGGGGCAAAACTTGATGACGCCGACCATGCGCCTCGCTTCCGGTGTGAGCGCGATGTGGAATCGGGTCAGAATTTCATCGACGTTTTGCGCCAGTTGCCCTTCGCCGCGTGAAACCAAAGCGCTGCCGTCGTGCGCGTAATGATAGGCCACATAGTCTTCGACCGAATCGAACCCGGGGTTCATGCGCCAGGTAATGCCCGCGGCAGTGACGGCCAGCAGCAGGCTGGCGGCCAGCGCATAATAATGCCAATGTTTCAGCCGGTGTCCGCCGGAATGGCTAATGAGCTTTGAGGTCGGGTAGCAAGTCTTGCGGCGTGGGCACGGCCAGAGCACGGCGAATACGGTGTTCGAACTGGTCCGATTCGGCCGCCGCCTGGATGAACTCGGGGGATGATTGGCGGGCGCGCAGGAACACGGGATCCTGACTTGCGGGATCCGTCGCCAGCTGGCGTATGAACTCAGAATAGTTCATGGACATTTCCTGTTGCTCCGTCTTTGTGTAGCCGGTTTCTCAACTGTTGCCGCGCGCGGAATAATTGTGTCATCACAGCGCTGGTGCTGATATCCAACTGATGCGCAATTTCTTCGCAGCTATATCCCATCACCACTTGCAACAGCAAAGGCTCGCGATACTTGGGCGGCAGCTTGCGGATGTTGCGCCGTAAAAGCTGTATCTCCACGCGGTCGTCGGGCTCGAGTTCGCCGTCTTCAGGCACTTCGACCGTATCCACGTCGGTGAATTTGGGCACTTTGCGCTCGAAGGTGCGTGCATATTCGCGGCGTAAAATGGTGATCAGCCAGCTTTTCGCCGCGCCTTCTTCTTTTAGCGAATCGAGCGCTTTCCATGCGCGTAAGTAAGTCTCCTGTACCAGGTCCTTGGCCAATGCATCGTTACCACAAAGCCACATCGCATAGCGGTACAAATCGGTACCATAGGCATCAGCCAGGCTGTTGAACTGCGTGCGGCGCTTGGCTTCATTGCTCATGACCGGCATTCCTGCAACAAAATTGCAAAAACTTGCTTCGGCTTCGTTTCCCCGCAAGTTCTTCTACAGCCGCTTTCATTCGTTCGCCTTTGGCATCAGGTGAATCCTGTGAGCCTGCACTTACCCAACCAGGGTCAGGCCAGGAAGCTGCTGAATGGCGGCTTGCCCGCAGGGCAAGAAGCCTTGAAAGCAGCGACCGCCCGGCCGTGGGTCGCCTGCGGCTCCAATGCGCTCGCCTCACCGCTTGCGACACCGCATGATAACGTTGCGCCCGGGTTTTGGCCAAATTTGCGCGAGAAACTGACGATTTGCCCCGGGCAGTGACTAATGGCACTTAATTGACCTGCGTTAACATCGCAGGCTTGCGCTTGCTGCAGGCTGTGTGAAGACTTAATCTTGCTCATTCCCAGAAAGGCGGCCATTACAGCCGGAGGCAGGCAATCGTGAATATGAACTTTGAACGCGCCCGTTTTAACATGGTTGAACAGCAGGTGCGTCCGTGGGAGGTCCTCGACCCGCAGGTGCTCGCGGTGCTGGAGAGCGTGCATCGAGAAGATTTCGTGCCGGTGCGCTATCGCAAGCTGGCATTCGCAGACATGTCGTTGCCGTTGCCGCAGGGGCAGTCCATGATGCGCCCGAATGTCGAGGGCCGCATGCTGCAGGCGCTGGGCTTGAAAGACGACGATACCGTACTGGAAATCGGTACCGGCAGCGGCTTTATCACGGCTTGCCTCTCCGGTCTTGCGCGCCGCGTGGTGAGTGTCGAGATTTTCGAGGAATTGCACCAGGAAGCGCGCCTCCGTCTACAGGACAAGCACATGCACAACGTCGAGCTGTTCGTCGGCGACGTGATGAGCGGATGGCAGCCGGAGCAGGCGCATGACGTGGTCGTGGTTACCGGATCGGTTGCCGAGATTCCAGACGTATTCCATGGCTGGGTCAATCCGGGTGGCCGCTTGTTCGTGATTTGCGGCGAATCTCCGGCGATGGAAGCGCGGCTGCTGACCCGGGTGGGCGTTAGCGACTGGCGTGAGGAAGGCCTGTTTGAAACCGATTTGGCGCGGCTGGTGCACGCGGAGCAGCCGTCCAGCTTTGAATTTTAGCCCGCGGCGAAATCGAACCCCCTTGCCTGCCGATCCCGGCGCGGGCAAGGGGCGTAAATTCAATGGCTTGCTGACCACAGGCCGGCAGGAAAATCCAGGGCGCAAGAAATAAGTAGGGAGTTGGACATGTTGAGTAAATCTAAACCATGGTGGCTGGCCTGTTGTGGCCTGATGGTGACGCCTGCGGTCTTTGCGGTCGATCTGGTCGGTGTGCACGATCTGGCGCTGAAAAACGATCCACGGCTGCGCGCGGCGGAATTCCGGCGTGAAGCGACTGGCGAAAACAAGACCCAGGCCTGGTCGAGTCTGCTACCCACCCTCAGTGCAAGCGGAAACATGACGCGGGGCAAGACCAAAACCAAGGTTTCCGCCTCGCCGTTCAACGAATCCTTCAGCTCCAACACCGATACGGATACTGAAAATTACGGAGTTACGCTGCGCCAAAGCCTCTATCGGCAGGCAAACTACGAGGCATTGGATTTGTCCCGTGCGCAGATTTCCCAGGCCGAAGCGGTCTATCAGATCGCCTTCGAGGATTTCCTTGTGCGCGTGGCTTCGAGTTATTTTGAGGTTCTGACGCTGACCGATGGCGTTATTTTCGCCGAAGCGGAGGAAAAGGCCTTTCAACGCCAATACGAACAGGCGGAACAGCGCTTCGAGGTGGGTTTAACCGCGGTGACGGACGTACACGAGGCCAGAGCCAGCTATGACAATGCCCGCGCCCGCGCCATCGTCGCCAGAAACAGCCTGGCCGATGCGAAGGAAGGCCTGCGGGAACTCACCGGCCAGTATTTCGACGATTTTGAAAAGTTGCAGGAAAAATTACCCCTGACCGAACCCGATCCGGGCAATGCAGATGACTGGGTTCAAATGGCGCTGACCAACAGCCCGGCGGTGCTGTCCGCCCAGGCCGGAGTGGAGGTGGCGGATTCCAATATGCGCTTGCAGCGGGCAGGACACTATCCGACCCTGGACCTGGTGGCCAGCTACAGCGATTACACCAACAACAAATATGCCATTCGCAGCATTTATCAGGAGGAAGTCGGCACCACCAGCCTGGCTGTCGACGACAAACAGATCCAACTGGTATTGAACGTGCCGATTTACCAGGGCGGCGTGGTCAGCTCACGCACCCGCCAGGCGCGTTATTTGCTCGATGCCACCACCGAAGACCTCGACGATACCCAAAGAGCAGCCGTGCGGCAGACCCGCAATGCCTACCGCGGCGTGATCGGCAGCATCCAGGAAGTGGAAGCCTTTGGCCAGGCGCTGATATCCGCGGAAAGCGCTTTGGAGGCAACCCAGGCAGGATTCGAGGTCGGAACCCGCACCATCGTCGACGTTTTGATCGCCGAGCAGCGTTACTACCAGGCCCAGCGTGACAATTCCAATGCCCGCCACAGCTATATTTTAAACCACCTGAGGTTGAAGGCCGTTGCCGGCTTGCTGTCCTCGGAAGACTTGCACGTGGTCAATCAACTTTTGGAGTGATCAGAGGCTCCCCAGTAATTCCGCGATGATGCGCAGGTTTCGATCCAGTGCACCCTGGCCGCTGCGCAGCAAAGCCAGTCCCGCGGCACCCATCTTTTGCCTTAGTGCGGAATCGCCGAGCAACTGTATCGCTGCTCGTTCCAGATCTGCGGCATCGGCGACACGCCGGGCGCCACCGCTGGCCAGCAATTGCCGCGTCATGTCCTCAAAATTAGCGGTATAAGGCCCCACCAGAACCGGAATGGACAGGGCGGCGGGTTCCAGTACGTTGTGGCCGCCGATGCGTTCCAGGCTGCCGCCGACAAAGGCAACATCGCAAGCGGCATAAAAGCGCAGCAGCTCACCCATCGCGTCCACCACCAGGCATTGCGTAGCGGAATCACAGACCGGATTTTGGCTGTATGACTGCACTTCCAGGCCTGCCGCGCGGGCGCGTTGCGCGACCGCTTGAAACCGCTCCGGATGCCGTGGCGCCAAGACCAACAGCGCTTGCGGAAAGGACCGCAACACGCCGAGAAAAGCGGTCAGCACCGGCTCTTCCTCGCCTTCATGCGTGCTGCCGGCCAGCAAAACCGGCCGTTGCTGTCCCCAGCCCTGACGCAAGGCAAGGCCCTGTTCATGCAGATCTTGCGGCAGGTTGACGTCGAATTTCAGGTTGCCGGTGACTTCAATTCGCCCGGCTGGCGCGCCGATTGCGCGCAGACGGCCGGCATCCGCTTCACTTTGCGCTGCGATGCGCGCCACCTGGGCCAGTGCGGCTTGCATCAACCGGCGAATGTGACGATAGCGGCTCAAGGAAGTCTCGGATATACGGGCATTGGCCATCATGACAAGCGTCCCGTGCTGTGCGGCAGCAAAAAGCAGATTGGGCCAGATTTCTGTTTCCATAATGACCAGAAGACGCGGCCGAACGCGCCGGTAAAAACGCCTCACCGCGCCGGGGAGATCCAGCGGAGCATAAAAGTGGTGGATATTATCTGCAAAAAGCGCCCGTATCCGTTGGGAACCGGTTGGGGTGAAGCTGGTAACCGTGATTGGCACGTCGGGATAGCGCCGGGCAATGGCGTGGATCAGGGCGGCAGCGGCATTGACCTCGCCCACCGAAGCGGCATGCAGCACGATTCCACCCGCTGGCGGCGCCTGACGGTAAAAGCCAAAGCGCTCGCGCCAGCGTTTGAGGTACGCACGGTTTTGCAGCGCACGCAGGGCCAGGTAGGGCAGTAATAAATAGCTGGCGAGCCAGTAGAGCGTGCGCACGTCAAGGGCTGCCAACGCGAGGCTGCTGCCCGGCGCGGGTTCTCTTACACGGCCGCTATCGCACTTTCGTTCATGCAGCGATGGTACACCAAGCTCAATGCTGCTTGTTCTGGGCAATCATTGGGGCTGATAGCACGACGGGCCATGCCTGCCCCTTGGACTGAAGCACCGAAGCAAGGACAATGGCCCCATGCTCACCCAGCCCGGACCCAGACCCCCGCTGACGCCGCGCTATTGGCCCGGTTGGCTGGCGGTTGGCCTGATTTGGCTGTTGGGAAAAACGCCGCAGGCGCTGGGCCTTTCTCTTGCGCTGCCGCTGGCCGGGCTGGTGCGAATGACGATGGCGAGGAGGCGCCGCATTGCCGAGCGCAACATCGAGCGCTGTTTTCCGTCGTTGGAGGTGGCAGAACGAGAGGCATTGGTGCGGGCTTGTTTCCGTTCTTTGGCGCGTGCGCTGTTCGAGACCGCCTGGTCCTGGTCGGCATCCGGGCGCCGCATTCGAGCGCATGGGTCATGTCGAAGGCCTGGAGCATATTGAAGCCGCGCGGCAGTCCGGACGCGGTGTACTCCTGGTAACGGCGCACATCACCTGCCTGGAAATCGGCGCCCGCTTATTGGCCATGCATCTGCCACTGGCTGCCATTTACCGGCCACTGCGTAACCCGGTGCTCGAGTGGTACCAGAATCGCAGCCGGCTGGGCTATGGCAAGGCGGTGATCAGTAAAAGAGAAATGCGCGGCAGTATTCGATTTTTGCGCCAGGGCGGTTTGATCTGGTATGCGCCCGATCAGGACTTTGGCCGTGATCAAAGCGTATTTGCACCATTTTTCGGTATCCAGACGGCGACCCTGCTGGCGACTTACCGCCTGGCGCAATTGACCGGCTGTGCGGTGGTGCCCATGTTTCCGGTTTATGATGAGCCCAAACGGCACTATGTCGTGCGCATTCAGCCGGCCTTGACGTCGTTTCCCGGTGCGGATGCCCGGCTTGATCTGGCACGGCTCAACGCCATCATGGAGGCGCAAATCCGATCGGCGCCGGAACAGTATTGGTGGATTCATCGCCGTTTCAAAACACGACCGGAGGGCGAGGCCGCTTTTTATGACTGAAAGAGCCCGAAAAACCTGATGAAAAACCTGTTGCGCATGTTTTTTTTGGTGACCGTCGCCTTGATTACCGCGGCCATTCTTCGCACTTTGATTTGAGTTGCCGGTCAGGGGTGACGTTCACCGCTCTGGGTGTCCCTTTCACCCCGAGGGAAGGCGGTCGCGGATGGTCGACGCCCACAGGCCAAGCAAAAACCACACCAGGGAAGACGTGTAGGTGCCGTAGACCGCAAAATGCGAATTCAGGGGAAACAGGATCAGCGTTACCGACAGCATGAAAGGAAATGCGTCCTGGCGCTGCGCCGCGGATGATTCGCGCCAGCTGCGAACGACGAGCATCAGTGCCAACAACAGGCCGGCCAGTCCGATGGTGCCGGTATCCGACATGACCTCGAGCACGACGTTATGTGCATGTGTCGCACCGGATGTACCACCCGATTTGGCAATATGTATGTCGTCCTTGGCGGCATAAACCATGTAGGCCGCGGGAAAAGCGCGTACGCCGACGCCGTTGATCGGGTGATGGCGATACATGCGCAGCGCGGTAAGGAATATGGGCAGACGATCCGAGGTAGCAAGGTTGATCGCGGCTCCGGTGTTTTCAGACAAGGCGCGCGTCAGCTCCAGGCGCTCTTGCAACAGCGGTGAGGCGAAATAACTCAGTGCCAGTACGATCGCTGCCAGCACGGGCACCGTCAGCATGGCGCGCCGCAAGTCACGGTTTTCCCGCCGCAACATCAGTGCAAAATACGTGACCAGTACGATGACCATGGTGAGCCAGCCCGAACGCATGCCTGAAATCATTACCGCGCCAAGGATCAGGGTAAAAGACAGGGCCCAGGCCCAGGGCGGCCATTCGCGCCGGGCGTATTCCAGCAACAGCGGCGACAGCATGGCCAGGGTGGGACCATAGAACTGGTATCTGTCGACAAACAGCGCGTTGAGGCGATCCGGGTGCATGGTAATGCCGAACAAATCAGTGCCGAGCAATAGCTGAACGAAGCCGTCAACCGCCCAGAAAACCAACAACCAGGAGATCCAGCGCAGCACGCGTCTGCGTGTGGGCGGGGCGTGCAGCAGCGCGGCCATCGCCAGGGCCGCGGCGAGAAAGCGGAGTGCCGCCAGGGTCTGGAACCAACTCTTCAGCGGCAACATCGAGTCGAAACTGGAAATCACCATCGGTAACCAGAAACACAAAAACAGGCCCACCACCCAGGGAGCGGCTTTACGTATGGCCTGGCGGTAATCATCGCATACGCCACAGCAAAGGGCAAAGCGACGGCAAATAGGGACAGCGGAATTTCAGACAGTCGGCCAAAGGGCAGCAGGGCAATAAACAGCACCGCAGTCCAAGCTGGGCCACTCGGCATGCAGCACGGCGGATGAAAAGCTTCATGCTTCGACTTTCCCGCCGGCGTGATCACAGACGGATTGGTACAGTTGCATGGTGCGGTTCATCGATTCTTCCAGCAAGAAAGCGGTGCTGGGTAAAACGGCCGGCCGGTCGTGCAAAAACGCCCGCGTACGGGCCAGCAGTTCGGCCGGGTTGTCTGCTGTCACGGCCCCCTGAGGGAACATTTCGGCCAGTACTTCCGCTACCCCACCATGGTCCCAGCCAATGGCTGGAACACCGAGGTGCAGCGCTTCCGGCAGGGTACGGCCGAACGCTTCGGGCGGATCGCTGCACAGGCTGAACACGATCTCGGACGCCGCCATCCAGTCACGGATGTCCAGGCGCACGCCGGTAAACGTGACGCGCTGCAGCACGCCGCTTCGTTCGGCCAGACCTTCCAGCTCACTGCGATAGCGCGAACCCGCTCTGGCTTTGCCCACCACCAGGCCATGAATGTCAGGAAACTCCTGCGCCAGTGCCGCCAGCAGTTCAATAAAGTCGCCGTGGCCTTTGTAGCGTGACAAGCGCCCTGGCAGACACAACAAACGCTTGCCGCGCAAGGCTGGAAATTCGCTGTATGTGCGTTCGAACCAATCTGACGGCGGACGATAACCGTCGCGGAAATGATTGTGGGTCGATGCCCCCATAGATGGTCACCACCCGCTCCGGATCAGCCATCGGGTAATTGCGCAAAATGTAATCGCGAATGTGTTTGGACACGGCGATCACCCGCTCGCCCCGTGCCATTACCGCGCTGTAACGGTTGATGGAATATTGACCGTGCACGCTGGTGATGAAGACCGGGCGCTGGGACGGCTTAAGCCGCCGCATGGCCAGGCGGCAAATCCATGCGGGCAAGCGTGAATGAACATGCAACACGTCTGGCCGCTCGCGCTGCAGCCAGTTGGCGAGGTGGCTGACATAGGCCAGGGTGGTCAGACGCTTTTTGCCGATTGCCCAGGCCAGGTGCTGGGCGCCGCTGGCGTCAATACGTTCTTGCAGCGGGCCGCTTGCGGCGATCACGGTCACCCGGTGACCGGCTTTGGCGAGATGCTCTGCGAGTTCGATTGCGACCAGCTCGGATCCGCCGACATTCAGCGCTACCAGAGCCTGGACGACATGCATTGGGTCAGAGCGGTCGCGGGAGTTTCAATCAACCAGTTGGTAGCGGGCGCTGCAATACGGGCAGATCGCTTCACCGGTTTCTTCTATGGGCAGATATACCCTGGGATGAGAATTCCACAGCTTTTGCTCCGGCGTCGGACAGGACAATGGAAGATCACGCCGGCTGACCTGATAGACAGATTCTGTATTGGCGCTCTGCAGACTGGAATCTGTGGCATCTGTAACGTGGGTCACAATAGGATCTCCAAATATCGGTTCGTGCCGGCCTGAGCGTATTCTACGGCACAGCCTTCACCCAATGTCAGTAAAATTTTCCCCCGGCGCTCCCAGCAATCGCTCAAACACTTCGGCAGCCGCGCGGGTATCGATTTGCGGGTACTCTTCGTCTGCAGTAAGGGTATGCAACATGCGTTGCCGGTACAACTCCCGCGCGGCTTGTTCAAGAATCGCCGCATCATCGGGCGCCAACCAGCCGATTCTGCAAAGCGCATGCAACTGTTCCAGCGTGGTAGTGGTTTCCACCAACTGGGGGTGCTGCGCGGCCATCGCGAGCACACCGTACTGAGCCACGAACTCAATGTCGACCAGGCCTCCTGGTTGGTATTTTGGCCCCTGAACTGCTGGCTCGGTGCCTGCATGCTCCGCTGCTATCCTGGCACGCATCTCCGATAGTTCCGCACGCAGTTGCTCCGCTTCGCGCTGCCGCGTCAGAGCCTGCCTGCGTATGTGCCGAAATTGTTCGCCGGTGGCTTCATTGCCTGCGATGAAACGCGCACGCGTGAGTGCTTGCATTTCCCAGGTCCACGCCTGGTTGAGTTGGTATTCGGTAAAAGCGTCCACGGAACTGACCAGCGCGCCGGCCCGGCCATTTGGCCGCAAGCGGGTATCGACCAGATAGAGTCGTCCGGAAGGTGTCAGCAGGTTGAGAAAACCAAGCAGCCGCTGTGCCAGTCTGGCGTAATAGCGTGCGGCAGGCAGAGCGCGTAAACCCTCTGAAGCGCCATCCTGGCTTGCATACAGGAAAACAATGTCGAGATCTGAATCGTATCCGGGCTCGCTGGCGCCGAGGCTGCCATAGGCAATGATGGCAAGACTGTTGCTGACGCCATCGGTTGCCGCCCGGGCCTGGGGAATGCGCCCATGCCGTGCCTCGATTTCCGCCGTTGCCAGCCTGAGCACGCCGCGCAACAGTGCGGCGGCCAGGTTGGCCAGCGCGGTTTGCGCTGCATTGCTGTCGACGCTTCCTTCCAGTTGCGCTACCGCGATCCGGAGCGTCGATGCGAGCTTGAGGTAATTGAGTCCCGCCAGCATGGTCTCGGGTTCCTGTGCCGCATCCAACAATCGGCTCACGCTCTGCTCGAGCTCAACGGCCGCCGGAATCTGCCGGCCCAAGGTGGGCGCGATCAACTCGTCCAGCAGGGCCGGGAAGCGGATAACACTGCTGGCGATCCATTCGCTGCGGTCGAACAGCTCGATCAGACGGTCCAGCGCCGGCGCATTTTGCATCAGCAGCACCAGATAGGCACTGCGCTGGCAGATGGCCAGAACCAGATCGAAGATCCGGTTGAGGGTCCTGTTTTCCAGCTCAAGCCGATCCAGACGATGCAGCAGCACCGGCATGAATTGATCCAGCCTGCGTTGCGCACGCTGGCTCAGGGACAAGCGGTTCAGACTGCGCAGGAAGACATTCAGGGCTGGATCCTCGGGCGCGGCGGCCTCGGCGCCCGATTGCGGACGATCGTTCTGAAGCTGGCGCCAGACTTCCACCCACTTCGGGCTCCGCGACGGAGGCGGTCTGCGTCGGAAAAATGGCGTGGAAACGTTGCGTGACGCGGGCCCGCACCTGCTGCAGTTGCCTGTTCAGCAATGCCGGAGTGGCCATACCCATGGCTTGTGTCAGCCGCAGCAGGTCCTCCCCTTGCGGCACGCTGTGAGTTTGTTGATCGCGCAGGGCCTGTATGCGATTTTCCAGCCGGCGCAGGTAAACGTAGTCGGCGCGGATTGCATCCGCCGTTTCGCCATTGAGCAGGCCCAATTCTTCGACTCCAGCCAGCGCCCTACCCAGGGAAGGCGTTTGCAGCGCGGGTTCACGGCCGCCGCGCAGCAGTTGAAAACACTGAATGAGAAACTCGATTTCCCGAATGCCACCCGGGCCGCGCTTGATATCGTCCAGGATGTCACGGTGCCGGGCGTCCTCGCTCACCGAAGCGTGCATGTCCTGCAAGGCTTCCACGGCGGTGAAATCAATGTAGCGGCGGTAGACGAAGGGGCGCACCCGGTCCATCAACTCGCGGCCCAGGGACAGTTCACCGGCAACCGGCCGCGCCTTGATCAGCGCGTAGCGTTCCCAGTCCCGGCCTTCACGCTGATAATACTGCTCCAAAGCCGCCAGGCTGGTGCATAGTGGGCCCGAGTCGCCAAACGGCCGCAGCCTGGCGTCCACGCGGAAACAGAATCCATCCCCGGTGACATCAGACAGACTGGTGATGACCGCACGCGCCAGGCGGGTGAAGAACTGCTCATTGGACAAACTTCGCTTGCCGCCGCGGCACTGCCCATTGCTGCCGTAGCAGAACATCACGTCGATATCGGAAGAAAGATTGAGTTCGCCACCGCCGAACTTACCCAGGCCAATCACCGAGAGCTGTTGTTCCTTGCCGTCGTCATCGACCGGGGTACCGAACTTTTCCTGCAGCGTCCCGCTGTTGACCTGTATCGCGCTGGCCAGACAGCATTCGGCCAGGGCGGTGAGGTCGGCAAAGGTTTCGTCCAGCGCGGCCAGGCCGCACAGATCACGCCAGATGATGCGCAGCATCTGCCGGTTGCGGAACCCCCGCAAGCCTGGCGCCAGTCCCGATTTGGCGATTTCCGCTTCCAGCGCGGCAGCAACCGGCGGGCTGCGTTCGTCCAACTGTTCAGCCCAGTCCGGCTGCCGGTCCAGCATTCCGGCGGCAAATGGACTGCAATAGCGCACATGTTCGCGGCGTCGTTTCACCGGCACCGGGACGGGTGGCGTCTGGTTCCACAGCGCAGTGGGCTTGGAGGAAGGCATCGTGGAATTATAGGGTCGTATGCATACCAGATGTATGTTCACGGCCGCGTTCAGGACCGTCGATTCGCAGCGCAAGCGCTTTAATCTGCTTCCGTTGCTTGATATCCAAAGCGCTCCACCCATGGCTGCAGAACCGAAAGGCCGGGTCCAAGCCGGTTTAAATAATGCCGCCATTTCCCAATCGACCGGGTATGCAGTGGTTGCGACACCTGTTGATAACTGGGCGTGTTGCTGGTCGTGTGGCGACCGCGCTGCCGGTAATTCAACATGTCGCCGTCCCATTTCAATGCGAGGAAGTCAAGCAATGCTTTGAGCGGTTCTTCCGGTGCGGCCACAAGATCCTCGTAGCGTAGCCGATGCAGTGGATTGCCGATCCGGTCCATGGACAATACGGCCACCCGCATCACCGCATCGTAGTATTTGGCGGTGTCCTGGATGTCGAGAAAGTAGCCCATCGATGCGACCAGCTCAAACGCCTGAAAATAACAGCTGATACAGGCATCCAGCGGGTGACGCTGCAAAAAAATGATAGGCGCCGTGGGAAACAGCCGGTGAATCAGAAAGAGGTAAGCCAGATTCAGCGGTAACTTGTCAATCACCAGGGAGCGCTCCGGCTGGAGCCGGTGGCGAGACATTTCGCGCCGGTAGATTTCACGGGCAGTCCTGATTTGCGCTGCATCGACGTCGGCCAGGGCTTCCAGCGTTCCAGCCTGGTTCCAATCCTGATGCAGGGCGGAGAACAGGCTCTTTTCCTCCAGCACTTCGATATCCGGATGAGCTGACAGCATGCGGTCCAGCAGCGTGGTGCCGGACCTTGGAAAGCCGACAAGGAATGCAATATCGCCGGTGTGCTCCACGGGCGGCTCATTCCAGTTGGCCATGGGGTGCGTCGCCAGCCACGCCTGAATGCGGGCCAGGGTCTCCAATCCGTGCGGGCCTCGCGGATCTGGTTGGGCCCCAGGATGATGCTGCTTTAAAATCCGGTTGGATTCGCTGAAGGCGTCGAAGGCCTGATCCCAATCACCCTGAGCATCGAAACACTGACCCAACTGGTTCCAGGCAATGCTGCGGTTTATAGGATGGTCGATGCCTTCGATCAGACGTTGCAGCCGTTGTGCTGCTTCCGCGTATTTTCCGCTGCGCCGATCCAGCGTGGCGCGGGTCATTTGCGCCGTGTCATTGGCCGGGTTCATCCCCAGTGCCTTGCCGGCCCAGCGTTCGGCTTCATCCAGGCGGTTTTCGCGTTCCAGCAAGGCGGCCAGATTGGCGGCCACCTGTGCGTTGTCAGGTTGCAGCTTGAGGATTTCCTGGTAGTGCTCGATGGCCTCGGGTCGACGCCTCAAGCGGGTCAGGCAGGTGGCCAGTTCGTAGCGGGCATGCACGATGAGCTTTTCTTCACCCAGGGCGGCTTGCAAGGGTTCAAGGGCTTCGGTAAGCCTGCCCGCCGCTTGCAAGGAGCGTCCAAAATAGTAGGACGCATGCAGGTGTTGCGGGTAGTTGTGATGGACGATTTCGAGATCGCTGATCGAGCCGGCGATGTCACCGGTGTGAAACGCGGCGCAGCCACGCAGATAAAGCGCCTGGGTCAATCCGGGACTCCCGGCCAGGATTTCGTTGCACAATTGCATGCACTGCTGCGGCCGGCCGGAGCTCAGGTGGTGCAAGGCCTGCTGCAGCGCTGGTGGCAAATCGGTGCTCATACTGGTGCAACATGCAGGTTAGGGATCTATCTGATATCGCTGCCGGATCTCCGGCCCCAGGGCTTCCTTGAGCGGGCCGAGGTGTTTTTCGAAATTGCGCCACTGCTCCAGGCCTTCGGTGTAAATCGGCTTGCGCACCTGCTCGGAACTGGGGGTACGGATGGCACGGTCGGTCTCGTAAAAGCGCAGGCACTGTTCCTCGAAATCGAGCTTGCAATACGCCAGCAAAGCCCGAATTTGCCGCTCGTTATCAGCGACCATCTCCTCGTATTGCACGCGGTGCACACGGCCCGGCAATACCCGGTCCCAGTGGTCCATCAGAATCACATAATCGCGGTAATAACGGCCGATTTCATCGAGCCCGTAGGTAAAGGTTTGCCCGGCGGCGAACAGCTGTTTGAAACTGGAAAAGCAGCCCCCCATCGGGTGGCGCCGCGCATCGATGATTTTGGCGTTTGGCAAGATCAGGTGGATCAGACCGATGTGTTGGAAGTTATTCGGCATCTTGTCGATGAAATACGGCGTATGGCTGCGGTGAATACGCGTCGTTTCGAGGTAGTTTTCACCGAGTTCGCGGCATTGCTGTTCGGTCAGCTCATGCAGGATTTCGGGGTATTTTCCCGCCGGGTTCTGCCTGGATTTCTTTCCCAGCTTGCGTGCAGTCGTGATGATATCGGTGAGTTCCGAAGTCCCCTCGACCAGCGTGTGGCTGGCCAGTATCTGTTCCAGCAAGGTTGAACCGGCGCGGGGCAGGCCGACGATGAAAATCGGATCGGGCGCGGGACAGCCCCAGCCTTTGCGGCTTTCGAAGAAGTCCGTGTCCAGGGCTTTGATTTGCCGCGCGGTATCATAAACGTTGATCCTGGTGTTGTGGCGGTGATTGACCTTGCGGATGGCATTGCCGCGCCGGTAAAACCTGAAGGATTCGTCGAATTCCCCGCGATCCTCCAGCGCCTTGCCCAGCGCGAACGCGAGATGCGCCTGGTCATCGGCATCGCCGCCTTCTGCGGTGACCTGCTGACGCATGTTTTCGATATCTTCATCGGTAAAACGAAAGGTCTTGAGGTTGGCCAGGCTCCAGTAGGCTTCACCCACCTCCGGGCTGATTTCGATGCAGCGGCGATACGCGGCGATAGACTCTTCCAGGCGCCCCACGGTCTTGAGCGTATGGCCGTAACTCATCTGCGCCCGCGCCTGGTTCGGATATTTCGCAAGCACCTGTTGATAGATTTCCATGGCCGCCTGATTCTGGCCCATGCGTACCAGAATGGAAGCCTTGAGGACGAGAAAGTTGGGATTTCCGGGCTCTATGACCAACAGTTGGTCGGCCTCGCCCAATGCGGCTTCGAGTTTTTGCTGGCGCAGCAGGACCATCGCGTATCGATGCCGCGCCTGGTGGAAATCAGGCGCAAGTTCCAGCGCGCGTTCGAGCAATTTGGCCGCGTCGCCGTATTGCTTGACCTCGAAACCGATGTCCGCCAGAACGCGGATCGCCGAAATATCGGCCGGAAATCGCTTGAGCAGGTCGCGGGTGATCCGCTCGGCCTGGGCGAGCTTGCGTTCGCGCAGCAATTCGATGGCTTCCACCAACTCCGGATGCCGCGTGGCAACTGCAAAATGCCGCTCAAAGGCCTGCCGGCTGCCGGCCTGATCGCCGGCGACCGACAACTGGTCGCCCAGGCTGCGCCAGGCAGGGCCATGCCCGGGATCGATGTCGACGGCCCGGCGCAGGGCGGCGATGGCCTCCGCGCCGCGCCCCACCGCGCCCAGGCACATGGCATATTCATGCAGAAAGCCGGGCGCATCCATGAAGCGCCCAGCCATTGGTTCCAGGATCTCAAGCGCTTTGAGCGGCTTGCGCTGCAAGCGCAACGCGGCCGCGAGTACCCGGCTGGCCGCATCGGTGGCCGGATAAACCCGGAGAATCTCGCGCGCCTGCTCCTCGGCCAGGATGGGATCCTGGTGCAGCAGATCACGTGCATTGGCTAGCGCGACCGGTAACGTACCCAGGTTGGTTTCCTTGGCCAATGACATGGTCATAGTGTAATCACCGCCCGGACAAAAGTATTCGGCCCCGGTCGCCAGGCAGAACGCCCTGGCGCGGGCGGGCAACGCTTCGCGGATTCCCACGGTTCGGTAGCAGGCAATCCGCCAGCGGGTGCGATAGGCTTGAATGAGACCGATGGAATCAACACTGGAGTGCACGCATGACTCTTTGCTATGATGGTTTCCTAACGAAAATTAAACGATCCATATCATAACAAGTTTGCTGGCGGGAAAGCATCAGCACAACTGTGGCCACAGAACCACACCGAAAAGGAGCACACCCATGAAGCAATATCATCGTAGTCCCATCGCCAAGTCGATTTCGCTGGCCTTGGCCGGTTCTGCTGTTGCCATGACTGTTGTCGCACCCGTCCACGCAGCGGCGGGCGCGCTCGAGGAGGTTGTGGTTACCGCGCAAAAACGCGAGCAGAGCCTGCAGGATATTGCACTTTCGGTACAAGTGCTGGGCAATGAGCAGCTCGAAAATCTGGGTGTGCGCTCGTTCGAGGATTTCATCCACTTTCTGCCGGCCGTGTCCTCCAACACCGCCGGCCCCGGTTTTGGCAACCTGTACATGCGCGGCATTTCCAGCGGCGGTGACGGCGTGCATTCGGGTTCGATGCCCAGTGTCGGTTACTACCTCGACGAGCAGCCGGTGACGACGATCAATCAGATCCTGGACATTAACGTCTACGACATCGCCCGTATCGAAACGCTGCCGGGCCCGCAAGGCACGCTTTACGGTCAGGGCAGCCAGGCCGGCACCATCCGCATCATCACCAACAAGCCCAAGATCGGTGTGAACGAGGGTGGCTACGATCTCGAAGTCAATACGGTCGAGCACGGCGACCCCGGGTACGATTTGCAGGGCTTCATCAACATTCCGCTGGGGACCGCATGGCCGCCCGGGTCGTGGCCTGGCACAAGAAGGTGGGGGGCTATATCGATAACGTACCGGCGACCATGACGTTTCGCGGCGGCATCAATGACGTTACGATCAATAACGACAATGCGGTCAAGGACGACTACAACAAGGTCACAACCAGCGGCTTGCGCGCCCTGTTGAAGATCGACCTCAATGACAACTGGACGGTAACGCCCGGCATCATGTACCAGAAATCGGATGTCGACGGCGGCTGGGCGCACAATCCCCAGTTTATCGGCGACCTGGAGACGGCCCAATTCTGGCCAGCCATTTCCGAAGACGAGTGGTATCAGGCTTCGCTGACCGTGGACGGCAAGATTGGCGACCTGGATATCGTCTACGCCGGCGCCTACCTCGACCGCACCAATGACAGCCAGTACGACTACAGCGGCTATGGGGAGTACTTGACCTATTATTTACGGTCCTTTCCTGGGAAGTATTACGAGTCCATCGGGTATCCACGGTACCGATGGCTTCTGCCTCTACTACAACGCCGATTACACTGCCTGCTCCAGTGCGTTGCAGTACATCGATGCCGACCAGGAGTATAAGCGCTACAGCCATGAACTGCGGATTCAAACCCCGGAGGACCGGCGTTTCCGCATGACCGCCGGCCTGTTCTACCAGCGCCAGGAACACAATTTCGACCTGCAATGGATCGTCCCCGGCATGAACACGGAACTTTCGGTAATTCCCGGTGGCCACACCATCTGGCAGACCTACGAGGTCCGGGTCGACCGCGACAAGGCGGCGTTCGGCGAACTGACTTTCGATATCACCGACAAATTGTCGGTCACTGGTGGTGTGCGCTACTTCAAATACGAGAATTCGCTGAGCAGGGTTCTACGGCTCGCTGGGCAATTGTACCGGCTACTATGACGCCAACGGCAAATTCGTCGAGGACCAGGACAACGGCACGCCACAGTTTCCCTGTTTCGATACCAAGGTTCTGGATGACGTGGCCAAGGGGGATGATTTTGCCTACAAGGGCAATATCGAGTACCGGATCGACCAGGACAAGCTGATCTATGCCACCTACTCCGAAGGATTCCGTTCCGGCGGCGTCAATCGTGCGCGGGTGCCCGGCATTCCCAAGTATCAACCTGATTTTGTGTACAACTATGAGATCGGATGGAAGTTACAGCCGGCTGACGGTCGCTTGCGCTTCAATGGTGCCGCCTACCTTATCGACTGGAAGCACTTCCAGTTTTCTTTCCTCGATTTCTCGGTTTCCAACATTACCGTCATTCAGAATGGGCCCAGCGCCCAAACCAAGGGTGCCGAGTGGGACCTGACCTGGGCCATGAATGACAACAACACAGTGACATTTTCAGGTTCCTACAACGATGCGAAATTAAAGGAAGGCTTCTGGATCGACAGCGATCCAGCCGATGGTGGCCCGCCCAATGCGCCGAAAGGCACGCCGATGCCCTATGTGCCCAAGTGGCAGATGACCGGCATCTGGCGATCCAACTTCAACATCGCTGAGCTGCCGATGTTTTTCCAGGCGGCGGTATCCTATACGGACAAGCAATGGAACAGTCTGGACGTCTCCAACTCAACGTCGTTGCGGCAGCCCATGGATGATTATTCCCTGACCAATTTGTCCGCGGGTATCGAGAAGGAAAACTGGACGCTCAGCTTCTATGTCAACAACCTGTTTGACAAACGCGCGCAGCTCGACATCCTCGATCCGGGTTATGGCAGAGGATTGCCGGGCTACGGCGGTTCCGCCCGGTTTTGACTGGACCACCATCACCAACCGGCCGCGGTCGTTTGGCGTTCGATTCGGTCAGAGATTCTGAGCCTCGTTTGAACCGTTCGAGAAGAACCGCGGCCGGCTACAACCGGCCGCGGTTTTTTTTGTTCAAGGGAGCCGAGATCCAATTTGACCTATATTGCGGTTAACTGCGGCCCATGCGCTCCAGGGCCGCGCTCAGGTGCGCCACCGTTCGATCGATGTGGTGCAGTTTGTCGAGGCCGAACAAGCCGATTCTGAACGTGCTGAAATCGGCCGGCTCGTCACACTGCAAAGGCACACCTGCAGCTACCTGCAGGCCCTGTTCCGCAAACTTGCTGCCATTTTGAATCAACGGGTCATCGGTATAACTGACCACCACACCGGGCGCCTGGAAACCGGCTGCGGCAACGCTTTTGAATCCCCTGGCGTTGAGCAATTCCCGTACTTTCTGCCCCAATTCAATCTGCTCCGACCGGACCTTGTCAAAGCCGTAAGCAATGGTTTCTTTCATCGTATCGCGGAATTTCGTCAGGGCATCGGTCGGCAAAGTGGCGTGATAGGCGTGGCCGCCGTTTTCGTAGGCCTGCATGATTTCCAGCCATTTGCGCAGGTCACAGGCAAAACTGCTGCTGGTGGTGTGAACGATGCGCTCACTGGCCAGTTCGCTCAGCATGACCAGCGCGGAACACGGTGAAGCACTCCAGCCTTTTTGCGGTGCGCTGAGCAAAATATCGACGCCGCAGGCCTGCATGTCGACCCAAAGGGTGCCGGAGGCGATGCAGTCCAGCACCAGCAGGCCGCCCACCGCATGAACCGCATCAGCCATCTCGCGGATGTATTCATCCGGCAGCAGCATGCCGGAGGAGGTTTCCACGTGCGGGGCAAACACCAGATCCGGTTTTTCTTGCCCGATACGCGCCACGACGGTATCGATGGCCGGCGGCGCAAACGCCGCTTGCGGGCCCTCTTCGATCATTTGCGCTTTCAGCACGATGGACTCGGCAGGAATCCGGCCCCGGTCCAGAATCTGGCTCCAGCGATAACTGAACCAGCCGTTGCGAATGATCAGGCATTTCTTGCCGCCCGCATACTGCCGCGCAACGGCTTCCATGCCATAAGTACCACCGCCGGGAACAACCACGACGGAATTGCACTGGTAAACGCATTTCAGGGTGGTGGAAATGTCCTTCATCACGCGCTGAAAGGCCTTTGACATGTGGTTCAGGGAGCGGTCGGTGAAAACCACCGAATATTCAAGCAGACCATCAGGGTCGATATCAGTTAACAGGCCGGGCATTGTCTATTTCTCTTGCATCCAGGGAAACGAGCGCTTAAGTTTAACCCAAACCGCAACTATTACACGGGGTCAGATCACCACCCGCCAGTATTGCAGACTTCGTGGCATGTCCAGCGGTCATCGTTCGGCGTTTTCGCCCGGGGCTGGTCCAGGCCGGGGATTACGTATCGCAACGCTGCAGCCGGCGACAAAGGCGGGTAACAATTCGATAATGTCTTTGCGTTGAACGGCTTTGAGATGCTTTTCGAGTTCGCCGTAGGACAGGATGTGTCCATACCATAACCACTGCCGGGCAAGTCTGTCTGCGAGTTCCGGATTGCTTTGGGCAGCACTGATTTGGCGGCCCAACAGGTACTGCTTCGCTTCAGCGACTTCGCGGCGGGATGGCGGCTCTTGCACCAGGCGCAGTAACTCCTTGCGCAGCAATTCTTTCATTGCGGGCAGTTTGTGCGGATCCACCCCCATCGTCAGCGTTATCCAGCCATTTCCGCCATCGCTCTGATAGGCGCTGTCGATATAGTAGATCAAGCCCTGGCGGCTGATGGCTTCTTTGCCCAGCCGGCCTTCGTAGCCATGGCTGAGGATATGCAGGGCCATTTGCCACGCGCTTGCATCAGCGTCTCCCGGCGCCGGTGCGCGCACCACATATCCAAGTTGCCCCTGTGCCACGGGCTGTTCCAGGGTCGCTTCGATGTCCATTTTTTGCGGGCTTGCAATTGGGGTGGGAATGCTTTGCAAGGCCGGGCTGAGATCGCCAAAACCGCGCTCGAGCAGCGGCAGGACGTCGTCGGGCTCGATATCTCCGCTGACAACCAGCAATACAGGTGCGCCAGGCCGGCCATGCTGCACGGTTTTCAATCCGAGCAGGTCCTCAAAATAGCGCTCCAGCAGCGCCGCCGGATCGTTGGCGGGCGGTTCGACTGCGGGTGGCGCGGGCGCCGCCGACCGCAAGGCGGCGCGGGCCTGGCTGATGGCGGCAGCCAACTCATCTGGCCGCAAGGCGAAATCAAGCGAACTGACACCCCAGATGGGCTGGTTCGGACTGATCGCGGTTCCTGCGGGGAATGCCGCGGCCGGCGTCAGTACCTTGAGGCTAACCGTCGCAGACAGCGGTGAGCGTTGGAGAATAACCGGCGTGCCGTTACCCAGGTGGGTGACGGTGGCAGGCGCCATGGGCTCTTGTGTTGCCGCATGGGGGCTCTTGGGCGATGCGCTCTGAGTGTGGTCTTCAAGGACCGCTGCACTCGCCGCCACCTGATGTTCTGCCGGGATGGGCTCGACCGCCTGCCCGCCGGTGACATCTTTCGGGGTATACCAACCGATGGTTCTTTCCTTGCTTTGCAAAAAACGGTCCATGACCCGGACGATGTCTTCGGCACTTGCCTGCGTGATGGCTTGCGGCAAACCGGTCAGCACATCCAAGGAACCCAGGCCCGTGAAAAAGGCCAGTTGATGTGCCGCGTCCTCGGTGGTTTCGACATCGAATACCAGCGCCCGGAGTACCGCTTGTTTCGCTTGCTCCAGAGCCGCTGCCATGGGGCCGCCATCGGCCTGCAACTGTTTGCGCAAGTCCACAATGCCGCTTTGGATCGCGCTTTCGATGGCGGCCTCGCTGGCGCCGGCCGGGGCAGAACCGCTGATGACGAACACGTAGTCTTGTGCTGAAGGTGGAAACCAGGTGGTCAGATCCTGGCCAATGCCAGCCAGTTGGCTATCGGCGCGAACCGGCGTGCCCCAGTCGTTTTGCAAAAAATTGACACCCGATCCGCCGGCCAGCAGTTCCTGCAGCAGCAAAAAAGCGGCATAGCCGGGATCGCTCACCGCCGGGGCACGGTAAGCGATCTTGAAGTACTGTTGATCAACCGCGCCGCGAAGGTAAATGCGGCGCAGACCCCGCTGATCCGGCTCGATCGTGTGCGGCGGCGGTGTTGCCGCCTTGCCAGGAATGTCCCCGAAATACGCCTGTACCGACTGTTTGACCTGCTCAGCCTGGACATCGCCAACAACGGCCAGCACCGCATTGCCCGGCTGGTAGTTTTGACGGTAGAAATTCTGCAGGTCTGCATGACTGATGTGGGCCACGTCACTTTCCCAGCCGATGGTGTTATTGCGATAAGGATGTGCCAGGAAAACCAGGTACAGGACGTTATCCTGCAACACCGACATCGGGTCGTTTTCGTAACCGTGCATTTCGGCCAGCACCGCGCCGCGCTCGGCCGGGACATCGGATTCGGGAATATCCAGCCGCGCCATGCGGTCCGCTTCAATGCGCAGCAGCAGATCGAGATCTTGCTTCGGGGCGGTTTCAAAGTAGGTCGTTTGATCCAGCCAGGTATAGCCATGCCATTCACCGCCCACGGCATAAATGGAACTGGCCACCTGGGTGTCGGGAAAATTCTTTGTCGAACGAAACGCCATGTGTTCGAGGAAATGCGCCAGGCCGGTGGCTCCCGTCACTTCGTTCCGTGCGCCAACGCGGTAGAGCATCTGCAGGCTGACCACGGGCAGGGTATGGTCTTCCAGCACGATCAGGCTCAGGCCGTTGTCGAGCCGTTCCAGCCGCGCGGCCGCAAGATCGAGATAGGCACTGGCGCGGAAAACAACTGAGCAATGTCAGCGCTGCAATCATCACCTGGATGAATTCATGCTGCTTCCGGTATGCGTGGGTTTTGTGGTGGGGTCGTTGTGGCAAAGACATCGGTAAATGGAAATTAAGGTTGATTTACCAGCGGGTGCAATTGAGAATCATAGCAAAATCGGCGCGGCAACTACCCGGGGGATTTGTGCACAGCCTGCATTTTCTGGATTTTACTGCCATCGGATTTTACTTCCTGGCGCTGATCTGGGTCGGGTATCGGGTGATGCGCGCGGAAAAAGGTCAGGGTGAAAGTGAGTCTTTCATGGCCGCTGACCGCAACATGAACCTGTTCCAGACCACGGCAACGACCGCAGCCACCGACATCGGCGGTGGGTTCAGCATCGCCATGGGTGGTCTCGGCTTCACGCTGGGCATATCCGGCTCCTGGCTGATTGCCATCTCCGGCCTGAGCGTCATTCTGGCCTCCTTTTTGATGGTGCCGAAAGTAAAGCGCTGGGCGGATCAGGTGAAGGGCCTGACCACCGGTGATTTGTTCGAAGCCCGTTTCGACCGCCGCACCGGCACCCTGGCTGCGGTCGTGATTGGCCTGGCCTGGTTTACCTTCGTCGGCGGGCAAATCATTGCCGGCGGCAAGTTGCTTCAGGTCACGCTGGACATGAACCTGACCCTCGCCATTTTGCTGGCGGGCGGCATCATACTGGCCTATACCGCGATGGGCGGGCTCAAGGCCGTGATTTACACCGATGTGTTCCAGATGGTGATTTTGCTGGTCGGTGTGATCTTCATCATGGTGCCCATCGGTCTGGTCAAGGTTGGCGGCTGGAGCGGCCTGATTGAGCAATTGGCGGCCCGGCCCGAAACTGCTTCGATGGTGGCGTGGGACGCCATCGGCTGGAAACAATTACTGGGCTGGTTTTTCTCCATCGTTCCCATCTGGTTCATCTCCATTGCCGCACTGCAGCGCATCGTCGCCGCGCGGGATGAGCGCACCGCACGGTATGCCTTCCTGTTGACCGGGGTGCCGATCGAATGGCCGCTGTTTGCGATTGGCAGCACGCTGGTAGGCATGTTCGCCCGCGTGCTGTCACCGGAACTGACCGACGGCGAGCTGGCGACGCCCACCATGATCCTGACCTTGTTGCCGGTGGGGCTGACCGGCGTCGTCATTGCAGCCTATATTGCCGCGGTCATGTCCAGCGCCGATTCCTGTCTGATCGGTCCCGTGACCATTTTTACCAATGATATTTACCGCAAACTCTTCAAGCCAGAGGCGCGGGATGATGAGTTGATTCGTGTGGCGCGGGTGATGACCATCGTGTTGGGCGTATTGGCCATCGGCATCGCTTACCTGACGCCCAATGTGCTCGACCTGATCCTGTATGCCTACACCTTTGGCGCTGCCGGCCTGTTTTTCCCGATGCTGGGTTTGCTGTTCTGGAAGCGGACCACCGCCAGCGGGGCGTTCTGGAGCATGATGCTGGGCGGTTCCAGCGCGGTGATCTGGACCATCGCCGGAGAACCCTGGGGTTTCTCATCTTCCTACACCGGCTGGCTGGTGGCGCTTCCGACCCTGGTCATCGTTTCGCTGGTGACCAGGCACAGCGCCGAGGAAAATACCGAACTGTTCTTCGCCCATCCCCGCACGCGCCAACCCAATGAGCCGCCAAGCCTGTAGTCCACTGTTTCAGGGCGCCGCTTCGAACCAAGGGGTCTGCTTTCAGGACACGGCGAATAGCCATCCATGGCGCCTCTTCTTGAAACATCCCTGTTTCAAAAGGTCCTGAAAGCAGACCCCTTGCTCTGTGCCAAACTGAAATTCAGAACCCCTGCTACACGGCACAGTCGGCCGGCGCCCCTGCCGTAATAACAGCGCTGTTCTGTTTCCGCCGATAACTCAGTAATTGAGTAGCAGGGATCAAGAAACGAGCAATGTTTTGAACGCCTGGTGTATGAATTCGCTATGAAACTCAGGGCTGGCGGCGGGTTTGAAGACGGCGGTGGCGGCGTCGATGTCGGTCAGGACGGCTTGCCGTTCTGTTTCGGTGTTGTAGGCGGTGTTGGACAGCGTCGCCTCACGCACACGCGCGATCCAGTGCAGAAAGTAGTCTGCATCCGCAGCGGAACGCACCGGCTTACCGCCGATGGTGACGAAAACGGGGTTGGTGGTGGCATACGGGAAGCGGTCAAACACATACGGGCTGTCATCATCGTTCCAGGCCCGCAACAGCACCCAGCCGCTGGCAGGCAATTCCAGTTTACCGGCGAAAGTTGCCGCATCGCGGTCAGCATTCATGGCGATGGTTTGAACCACCTTGCCATTGACCACCACTTCCAGGTGGTCGATGGGAATGATGGACTGCATAAAGCCGCTGAAATCGAGCTCCTGTTCACCGGCCGGCAGAGTGAGTTGCGCCACCGGGTGGCTGGCCCGCCAGTTCGAAGGAGAGAATGGGGCCATTGGTGGCCATCGTGCGGCCCGCTTTCAGACCCTCAAGCCAGCGGTCACGCCGCGCCGCCGGATCATCCGGGCCGCTCGCGGTCATTACGTACACCCGGTTCAGACCGACGGGTCCGCGTAAGGAGGAATAGTTTGCCATCGCATCGGTGCCGCCCGCGGCCGTGAGGCGGAAACCGCAGTTCAGCAGGCGATACCAGACCGATTGGGTTTCCCGGTAATCGGCAAAGGCGCTGACTTCGTAATAATCCACCTTTCCCAGGGCGACAGCGATGGGCAGCTCATTGGTCAACGCGGCGTCATGTTCCGGGTCGGGGGCGTGATCATAGGGGTGCACATAACCGACCAGCGCATGCTGCGCGTGGGCCAGGTCGGCGACGGTGTCGTTATCCGGAAACGGGCTGGCCAGGGCGGTGTTGGGGTAGGCCGAGAAATCGGGCAGCAGGTAATGATCATCCAGGCCGAGCAAGCCCAGATGCCCCCAATAGCCGGTATGAAACTCCTGTGCATGCAACAACAGCACCCGGTCATTGGACGCGGGATCGGGTGCGGTGGAGAAATACGCGATGTCGGGTATGCGTTGTTCCTTGTTCACGATCAGGTTGAAAACCACGTCCAGGTCTTCGGCTTGTGCTTGCGCGACCAGTCGCGGTGGCGTATTGCGATAGCTGCCGCCGTAGTTCATGTGCACGTGAACATCGCCACTGCGCCACTGGGCTTTCCAGGTGTCCGCAATCGCCAGTGGCCGTGACGGCAAGGTAACGGCCGTGCGTTGCTGCGGCTGGATGTCCACGCTCTGGTGCGCGATGGCGTTTTCCAGGCCGCGCCAGACCGTGATTTCCGCCCGCCCTGCCGGCAACTCGATGCTGGCATGGCCAGAGGCATGAAAATAATGCGCCTCGAAGGCGCTGTACTGACGGTCAAAGGCATCGTCACCATGCACCCAGGCCTGGTCGGGCGCGTAGCTGCGGCCATCGCTGCCCAGTATGGCCACGCGCGCGGCGACCGGGGCGCCGGCAGCATCCACAAGCTGCAACTGCAAAGTTCCCATCGGCCGCAGGTACTGGCGGTGCTGCGCCTCGATGCGGTGCCGGGCACCGCCCGGGATCTCCTGAATCCACAGTTCCATGCCGCCGCTTTCGTTCGAAATGTAGGCGATGGAGCGGCCATCGGGCGACCAGCGTGCAGCGGTGACATCGAATGCGCCAAAGCTCAGGGGCAGCGGATCGCCGCCGCCGGCGCTGGTGGTCAGCCATAGCTGGTGCCACTGACGGCCCTGGTAAGAGGACCAGATGATGCGCTTGCCATCCGGGGACCAATCGGGCCGTGCTTTCCAGGTGGTTTCTTCATGGCGGACGTTGACCGGCGTGGCATCGGCTTCCAGGCCGCGCCGCCATAGGCCGCCGGTGCCGTAGGCATTTTCCGGATTGCTGACGTAGACCAGTTCGGTGCCATCGGGTGACCAGGCCGGGCTGAGTTCATGGTCGAACTCGCTATAGTAAATCCGGGCGCTGGCGCTGCGGCGCTCCGGTTGCAGGCGCCGGCTCTGCAGCTTGCCGTCAACCCATTCGCCGATGCGGATATGAAAGCGCCCGCTGCCCTGGGTGGAAACCCAGGCCAGGCGTTTGCCATCGGGCGACCAGCGCGGCTCGACGTTGACGGCCCTGCCCGAGGTGAGGCGGGATGGTCAGCCCGCTGTCGAGATCAAGACGATACAGTTCCACCGCGTCATCCAGATAGCGGGCGAAGACGATAAACTTGCCATCCCTGGACCAGTCGGGCTGATAATCGTAGCCGGGTCCGGCCGTCAATTGCCGGGCGGTAGCGGAATCTGTTGCCTGCACCCACAAGCTTCCCTGCATGGAGTAGACCAGCGTCTCGCCGTCCGGCGACCAGGCCAGCGATGACGGGCCGCTGGTCAGTTGCGGCAGATACATTTCGCGGAAGTAGTAATTGTGCGGCACGTCGATCTGCTTCAGCACCGTTTCGCGCTCGGCCCAGGCCGGCTGTGTGACGACGAGGCAGTACAGCATGCAGCACAGGCAACACGCCAGCAGGCGCGGCAGGTTCAAGCGGTAAAGATTGCTTGTTTCAATGATCATTATGATGTTGCGCCAGTGCCGCGGGACAGTAACAGTGAAGGGATAAAGCGTAACAAAGGCGGCTTGATTTTGCATGTACGTGTTTCGCTTCCCCAACCGGGCGATCCGCCCTGAGGTCAGCGCACTCAGCTCAAACTCGATGATCAGGGAGTCACCGTACTTGAGCGCGGCAATCCGATCAAGGCTGGTAAACGAAAAATCCGCCCTCCACCAAAAACCTGGTGGAGGGCGGATTTTTCATTCAGGACGCGGCAGAATCTCACATGGCGCCAGAAGCCTTACTCATTGGTCGGCTGGGGCTGAGGCCGCACTTCGATCCAGCGCGCGGGTCCGGGCGGCTGCGAGGAGGTCATTTCTTCCCCGCCCCCGACCCCGGGCCGCAGCCGGTGTAACAGGGGCCGCCCCGGGAGGTGGCGTGTCACCGCACCGCCATCATTGATGTCTTCTTCACCGGGGTCGCCGGCAACCGAGCCGCCAAACGAGAATTCGCGTTGCCTGGAAGCCAGCGAGGCGTATCCGAGAGCAGTGCGGCGGAATAGGTCGTGGGGTCGGAACTGATAACCGTTACACTGGCTTTCATTATTGGCCTCAACATAAAACGTGTCGCGCACGATGACCGCGCCAATCACATATTGCCTTGTGGGTCGCGGGCTGGCCGTACCGCCTTCTTGGCTTCCAACTCCATGCCCTGCGGCACATAGACCAGCCCGGAGATATTCACCTGGTCATGCATGTCGATCAGGCCGCCGGTATACATATAGGCCGGAATATCCTCGAATTGGGGATTGCGCACATCGTTGGCCGATATCGTGCCGGTCAGCCCCGCGGCAGGCCCATCGGCGGATTGATGCCGGGAATACTGGTCCATTCAGCGCCGGTAATGCCCAGCTTGCTGAATGCTTCTTGCCATCCTCGCGCATAACCATTGGGCATCAACAGGTGATATTGCGTCGGAATATCGAGCGAATTCGAAATGCTGCCTGCGTCAACTCCAGGCCGGTGTAGTATTGATAGTCCTCCTTGCTGCTGTCCGTAACCTTGCTGTAGTCGAGGCCAGGCCGGGGACAGAACGGCTCCATCGCTGGCGTCTCTGGAAATATCTCTCGATGTACAGCATATTGTCCATCGCGCCGTCATTGTCCGCATCGCCTTCCCAGTTGACCAGAATGGGGATGATGACCTTAAAGTACAGTTCGCGCGGCGCCCATGGCAGGTATTTCAACGGAATGGGGTCGCCCTGCTTGATGCTGGGAACCAGCGGGTTGTCCTGTGACGCGACGAAATCCCACATCAGGGAGCCCTTGACCTTGATTTTCCGGTTGTCGGGGGCAGCGATCTGGGCGATGTTTTGTCCGCAGATCGTTGCCCCCGCCTTGATGTCGTCTTTTGCAGGGCATGAGCACAGACCGGCGGTGGAGTTGCACAGGCCATAAATCTGATTTTGGTAGATGCCTTGCGCAGCACCCTGGCCCAGTGCATTAAGGCTGCAATTCTGGCATCTGTACATTGACCCAGCTCCAGCGGCACCAGTCACTCTGACCATGCCATACATGGTGCGATTATTCGCGATGTTGTTCAAAAACTGCTGGAATGAAATCGTGCCATAAGTGCCTGCCGGCAAGGTCGGTATTAATTGCCGAGGTCCCGAGGACATCCAGTTGGCAATTTTCCGCAACCGGTCAAGGTCGAACAGGTGCCCGTTGTCGGCAAACTGGGTGTTCTGCCTTGCCTCGTCGCCAAATTTCTCGTCTTCGACGGTTTCACCGAATATGCCAATCGATACGTTCAATTCATTGGGATCTTCGCAATGTCCCGCCACAGCACCTGGAAATCATCGATATTGATCGCATTACCGCCAAAACCGTCATCAATGGCGGTATCGCCTTTGCTGCCGCTCGGCGCAGAAAGGTAAAGGTTTGGCATCGATCGCCACATTGCCCGGATTGGCGGTCATGTCGAAAATGATCATGCCGGGGTCTGCGGCCGCCCCAGCCGCCTTTATCTTGGAAGCGCTACTCTTGGGAGTGCGACCAGCCATTGGGTACACACCAGGCATCGCTATTGGCGAGCAGACTCGACTTGGACGATTTCATGGTATTAACACTCCGGTCAATGTTGCTGGCTTCGATCAACGCCGCCAGGTAGCCCACGGTCGTGGGCGGGTAAAAAGTCCCTACGTAACGCTGCAGGTAAGAGCGTGCGAAGCCAGCCTGTCCGACTGCCTCGACCCATATGTCCATGGCCTCGTCATTGTCTGTATTGCGGGTAAATTCCAGCCAGGCCGCGGCCTTTTCCTGCTCATTCACGCCGGTCCATGAAGCGGCCGTGGCGGTAGGTGTGCTGTCGATCAGGCCGTTTTCATTGGGCACGAAAACAAAAGGCTTGGCGGTGCCGCTGAACAGGTCGTTCAAATTCAATTGGGCCTGACTGCCCAAAACCTGGTGGTCTTCGTCGACCCGGGTGGAGCCATCCGCCACTCCCACCGCCTCGCCGTCGGCAACCCGTTGCAAAACCGAGGGTAATACCTGGGTAATGCCATCGGCGCCGGTGCCGTCGTTGACAAAATAGACATAATGCAAATGGGCCAACTGGGTCACCGATCGATCTGCTGCATCCAGGTTACGGCGCACCGAATAGGCTTCGCATTTGTCCTGGGTAATGGAAGTATCTTCATCGACATACACCGCACAGCCGGCTTCGTGGATGGTTGGCTCGGAGTCCAGGGTGTTGATAAAACCCCCGCGCAACCATTCCATCGCGCTTTCGGCCAGCAACAGCGACTCCGTGTTGTCGCGGGTAACGCCTGAAATCCGCGTGGTGCTCACCATGCTGTTGTGAAAATAGATGCTGGCCGCTGCGGTAATCAGCAACAACACCATAACCAGCAGCAGAACGACGCCGCGTTCACGCCGGAACGATGGGCTCTTGCCGTGGCGCAACACGAGTCCCGCGCCCGGCGCCAATGGTTTATTCAATGGTCGTTGAAACATAGCTGTCATCCTCAGGCCAAAACGGCCCACAGTGGTCAATTGCGCGGCAGAATACGGCCTTCCACGGTAACTCCATTGCTCGCCTCGTCTTCACCCGCCTGGTCGCGCGCATAGGCTTTGCCGCTGATGCTGAAGTTATAGGTTGCCGGGGTACCCCCGTCGCTGACCAGATTGAGGCGGTGAAGCGCGTGCTGTTTCCGCTCGCGCCGCCGGCCAGCACGTCGCTGTCGTCGACTGCCAATCCGCCGCTGCTGGCTGCTTTGCCGACGAGAATTTGATTGGCGTTGTCGCCCGTGCTGGACCAGGCAATGCGCACCCAGTTGTCGGCAAAAGGCGTTTCTGAATTGGGCCATACCGAAAAGCCCGCAGGCAGTTCCAGGTCAATGGTGGCTCGCAGTGAGTTTTCCATCCGCTTCAGTCGTTGCAACGACAATGGAATCACGCCGGGCCTGTATGATCAGGCGGGACAATATGGCATAGGCTTCATTGACATCTTCGGACGCCCGGTTATAGCTCATTTGCTGATAGACGGTACGCGTATGTGCCAGAAAAGCGCTGACCGCAGCCCCACTGACCAACAGGCCGACCACCATGGCGATCATCAACTCGATCAGCGTAAAGCCTTTGCTGGCAGGGCTTGCTGTTCGCGCTTTCATGCTCAGGACCCCGCTGATGAAGACTGCAAAATGAAGGTGAAGCTGGCCTTCGCCGACTTCACTTCTTCAATGCCGGGCACATTCTTGCCGCCGATGCCCTGGTAATCTACCTGTACCGCAACGGTTACCGGTGAAACATAAGGTGCGGTTGCGGTCAACACATCGGTGCCTGCCGCATCGACTGCCTGCAGGACTTTAACCACGAACACATCGCGATTGACGTCGTTTTCGTCCGGATTGCTGCTGACCGTATAGCCGTCGGAAGAGACAAAAGAGTCGAGGCTATCGCGCAAGGTCGTGCCCGAGGTATCGGATTCCGCCGCGACATACAAGGGCTCCAAAGCGGTCGTGGCCGCATTCAGGGCCATGGCGCGCTGATGGTTGTCGAGGTTGATCTTGACCGTTGTGGCGGTGCTGACGGCAATGCCAATGGCGCCGAGGGACAACAACAGTACCGCAATCATGTTTTCGATCAGGGCAAAGCCGCCGTGGCGGTGAACAAAACGGGATTTCATGACGCTTCCTCTTCTTCCCCGCCATAATTGATGTTGGCTGTGACATGCCCCATCAGGGTATTCACCGCAACGGTTGAACTAAAATCTGGATTTGTGGTGGAAGCAAGCGTGACCGTTCCCGTTGCGTCAATCATGCCCATTGGGTTGTAGTTAAATTCTGAAATTGCTGCCGTCACGGACACCTTCCCCGGTAAGCGCACGTCGGGAAGCGATTCGCCACTGGCAGCAATGTTGGGCTTATCGGGATCCGGGGCATCCAGAAACTCGAAGTTAATGGTGTTATTCGATTCGTTGGTAGAAAGCGTCAGCTTGACGCCGGAGTTATTGATGCGCGCGGCATTCTTGGCTTTGGCAAAGGCCTGCGCTACCTGGTCGGTGGCTTGCTTGATGTCCGAGCGTGCTGCGCTGTTTTGCAACGCAGGGGTGGCGAACGCCAGCAGAATCGCCAGCACGGACAAGGCGACCATCATTTCGATTATCGTGAAGCCCTGGTATCTTTTCCTCAAGAAGATGTTCATGCCGAATTCCTCAATTGTTAATCGGTAGCTTTATATGCCCAGTGGTCGATATCAACGCTCTCGCCATCGAAACTGGTGGTTTTCTGCACGCCGTCCTGGTCAACCGTAAACACATAATTACCGGCACCCAGACCTGAATCCGCGGTTGAACTGGCTGTCAGCAGATACTGGAGATCTGAATCGGGCGCCGCGCAAGTCACGGTAAAATGCTCCGACGGATAAGTGGCGATGAGGCAGGCGGAATCGTCAGCCGTGCGATAGGAGCGGTTGTCCTGAAATGCCTGTTCCAATGCACCGCGGAATGCCGACAGGCTTTCCGTTCCGGTACGTAACTTGGTGCGCACCACAAATGCGTTGTAGGAGGGTAAGGCGATGGATGCGAGAATGGCGATCAAGCCAACGACAATGGCCATTTCGACCAGGGTGAATCCTCTGGTTTTGCGCGGGTATGGGTGGCTTCGACGCGATGAATCTGGTTCTAACTGAGACGAGACTTGCCCGGGCGCAAAAATCTGGGCGCTCAAACTGTGTTTTACCAGATTGGCTGCCGCAAATCCCCTTTGGTTGTTCAGAAGTCCCTGTGCACTCGAGCCGTTCTTTGTTATCAATAGTTTGCTCTTCAAGTCGAGCTGGCCTTGGCGGAGATCCCTGGCCGTTGCCTGATACAATGAATGAGAATCATGTACCGTCGGCCACCCAATTATACAGAACAATGGCGCAGGACATAGGCCGTTTGTCGGCGGAATATTACCTCCCGTCCGCACCGGCGCTTGAGCTTGCGCGTCAGGCTAGCGGGTCATGAATGCGGGTTTCGCGCTTCTGTTGATCGGCATGCGCGGCCACAGGCAGTGCAGAGAGGTCCCGCATTGCACCCGGCGGGGAGTACTGCAACGGTATCAGTATATAGGACTACTCAGGACTACTCCAACAGTTAGCTCGAGTGCCCGTATGGGTTTTTTGGCCAGTCTGGGACAGACTCATGGTCCCGCAAGTATACGGCGGGCTTGGGGCTTTGTGGGGCTCGAAGAGTTCCTACGAGCTGCCGCCTCCCCAGCAGCCGGCCGGTTCTTCTTTGCCCTGGTGGTTCAGAGTCATGGTTCCGCAGGTATCAGCGCTTTGAACGGCCGTTGGCGTTGCGGTTATCGTATAAGTCGTGGCTGCTACCGCAACCGTGTAGGTATAGAAATCCGTGTCGGCTACATCATCGGGTTTGCCATCGGCATCGGCATCGGCGTTTGCATAGCTGTTGTCCTGTGTAAAAATGCGTTCCGCGTTGCCGGCAAAACTAACCATGTCTCTCTGCGCTTCCGCGCGCCTGGCTTTCCTCACGCTGTCTTGATAGCTCGGCAAGGCAATCGCTGCGATGATCGCGACAATTGCGATAACGATCATAAGCTCGGGGAGCGTAAAGCCGGGGCTTTTCACAATTGGTTTTTTCCCCATAGTAACTAGCGCGCCGTGGCGGCCAAATCGATAACGCCTGGGTGCGCCTCGCGCACCCAGGCTGCTTTGCTTGTCGTCGTCATAGTGCCTACTATCCCTCCTCCTCATGCCTTGCCTCGGCGCGCGATCCATCCACCCAGATCACTGCCGCTTTGGCTGTTGCAGGCCATTAGTTAAGGATGTCACGCCAGGATTGACGGCCTGTGCCAAGGAGCGGCAATTCCTCCAGCGGCGATCCGGAGCTGGGATCCATATAGAGGGCGCGCCCGCCGTCGGGATGAATACGTAACGGTTGATGTTGAGCCGTCGCGGAACGTCTGGGTAACGGTCGTCGAACCGTCATCGTTAAGCGTTTCAGACCTGATGTATGTCGTACCATCGCTGTAGTTCGATGTCGTGGTGGTCGTGTTGCCGTCGACCACGGTCGTTCTGCTGGTGACCGCCACCCCGAAAGAACCGCCCACGGGATCACCGGTACCCGGCGGCGGCAGGGTTGGGGTGGCGGTTTTGGTATTGAAGTCTTCCGACGGATCGGGAATCCAACCGGGATCGTTATAGCAGTATTTATTGGGATGATGCCAGAAGGTGCGTGTATTCGGCAAGGACGTAGTCAAGTGAAATTGGCCGCCTTGACCCGCCAGCCATAGGTCACGTCGGGCCATTGAGTTCCAGGGCATCGGCGGGCGTATTGGGTTTAATGATCTGTATGGTCAACGCGCCATTGAGACGTTCACCATTGAGCCCCGGTGTCTGGTCGCTGCCGTCGAAGTTGACACCGTTGACGCATCCGGTTTGCGTGGGAATCAGGCCGGCACGCAATTGCACCCCGTCTCCCCACCAGTCCTTGGATTTGAAGGCATCCAGCGGCAGGGTGAAAACCAGCGTACTGATAGTCGTCCTCGGTGTAGGTGGGAAAGCCGTTCAACAGCGTGCCGCAGTCGGTTTCGCTCGCCAGGCTTTCGTAGGTTTTCACACTTTCGTATTCCGCCCCGCCCACGGACAGCATGGCCGCCGGATTCAGGTACTGGTTCATCACCAGGATTTTGAACTGGCGTGCTCGTATCGGGGATGGCATTGATCAGGTTGAATTCAGGGTCGCTCGCATTCAGCATGTTCACGCCCGTCACGTTCCACTTGTCGTCATATTGATGCACGTGCGTGTATCTTTTTGTAAGGTACTTGTCGTTGTTACCGTAGTCTCCGTAGCGAATTACACGTAAGGGTTTGATAATATTCAACTTTCTTCGGATCCGGTATCGTGCTTTACAGACGGCGCCCGTGGTATAGTCGGTCAAATAGGTATAGCCGGCCGTGGCGTTATCCTGGCAGCCTTTGTAGTCTGACTCCAGATGCTTGGCGACGTCGTCGGTTTTCTTGCAATAGTTATTGATGATTTCAATAGTCATCGTAGTTTGGATAGGTCGTTGTCGTTGTTGTTGCCGTCCCGTCGTAATAGTAGATATCGTAATCGAAGTGACCGCCCGATACGCCGGGATCCTCGGGGTCGGCCGGCGGTTCAATCGTGCAGATCGGGATGAGAGGCATAAAGCGTGGTGGCAAAGTCATCGCCGGCGACCAGCAGCGGCTGTGAGAAAATGCCGCTTCCGAGGTATTTGGCGACGGGGATGTCGCCGTTGGCGGCCAGATCGGAATCATTCAGTTCGCCGTCTTTGTTCAGGTCGAATATCGGTGTCCCGGGCGAACCACCAGTATTGAATACGAGTTCGATGCAGCCAGTTCTCACCCATGTCGACGGTCGGATTGGTGGCGAGAAAATAAAAACGGCCGTTATTGTAGAATGGCCGTTCGCCCGACGACGCGCTCACCTGCCCGCAGTTCGACTTTCCAGCCTTTATATGTCCATCCGACCAGTCCGGAACATTGGCCGTTACCGTACGGACATCGTCGCTGCCGTAAGTGGAGGTAGTCAGGGTTTGCGTGAGCAACTGGGTATTACTCACCGGGCGCACCGTCCCAGATTCCATAGGCGATAATGTGACGCTGGAATCCATCTTGTCGCCCGTTGACAGGATGCGGCCGGTGGCAAAGGCGACCATCTGGCCCCCGAGCGGATGCGGGTGAACGACCGGTGGCAGAGGTTATGGCCTGGGCGGGTGACGTGGTAAACAGCAGACTGGCTGAATTGGTGCTCAGATCGAATTTCCACAGGTTGACCATCGATGATCGCCAGCATAGGCATAGTCGGACTCTCCATCGCCATCCGCATCATACAAGGTGGGCGATGACAATCCGTCCGGGCTGGCCGCAGAGCCAGACAGCGTATCGATGGCGCTGATCAATGCGCCGGTTAACGGCATTGATGACATACAGAACCGCGTCCCCGCTGCCAGAGTTCATATAGCCATTACCGAAAGATCACGACCAGGCGTGCCGTACGAGCTTGGTAATTGCGGGGCGTGCCGAAGGTGTAACCCAAATCACTGTAAGAGCCCATGCGGTTATTTCCCACAACACCTTGCCGGTCACGGCGGATTCATCCGCTGCCGCGGGATCCGAAATATCCAGTGCGAACAGATCCCGCGCCGCCGGCCCCCAGCGCACCAACGAGGAAGGTTTTTAGCTGCCGGAGACTTCGATGTTGTCAATACTGATGGGCCCATCGACAAAATAGGTGTGAACGTAGGTCTTTTCCTTGAGCTTGGTCAAATTCGGAATCACCATTGAAGGAATGTAGGCCCAGTTTTCCGCGCCGGTATTGGCATTGAACGCATGCAGCATGCCGTCATTGGCGCCGACGAACAGAGTTTGGCTGGTGCCGTTATCCCAGAAATAGATGGTGGAATGTAGGATGTCGCCGAGCACCGATTCCCGCTGGTGATAGGAAAGTCCATTGGGTTCTTCATTGCTGCGGTCACCCCGGACGAAGTTGAGGATCGCTTCAGAACCGATCGCGGCTTGATCCGTCCCGTTTAAGTCCGCCCAGCGGAAAGGTCCGCCTGCGGTGGCGATCTTGCGGCCCGTGTCATAATTTGTGTTGTCGAGCAAGGTGGCGGCCGTTGCCAGGGTCGGATCCTGGCTGTCCCAGGGTCCGGTGGTCTGGACGAGGGCATATTGGTTGATATGATAGGCGAGTACATTCCCGGCCCATGTGTCTTTGCGGAAATCGAGCTGGAAGTAGGATTCAGTCCCCGAGGAGAGATCAAAAGTCGATGACCACGGGCCTCGACAGGTATCCGGTCGGTTGCGAGTCCGGAGTGAATATTTCGGCCGCGAACGGCCAACTGGCTCAAAAGCAACAACAATCCGCCGATAAGAACGGGTTATAAAGTTTATTAGTGATGTTTCATGATGTCACTCTCCGGCTGGAGTGCAATTGATTATAATTAACGATCAGTGTGCAAACGATCGTGCGTGCAGGCGGTACGTCGTTTGTAGTTCAACCTGGCTGTTACTGTCTCCGCCCCATGCCAGCGCGGTAATTCGAAACGTGGCGTAAATCCTGCTGGAATCGGTGCTTGGTTCGGTAAACAATCAATTCGATGATGTATTCTGGCTCGGCACTGATGGTCGCAATATCCGGTGGTGGCGGTTCTCGCATCACCCGCGCATGAAACAACAGATGCGATGTCACTTGATTGCAAGGGTGAAGTGGTGCCGCACAGACCTGCAACACAGACCGGGTCCGATGTATTTTCGAAGGGCCCGTTTGAAAGTTTAAGCGGACGGAACGGATTGGGGTCGGGTGTGCCGTCTCCATCCCAATCAATCGTTGGGTCTGTCGATAGCGATAAACGCTTCCGCTTCCCGTAAGGCGCTTTCGGCGGCCTGGAATGCAATATTCTGATTTTTCATGTTGCCCGCCATTTTTTCTTCCAGCGTTGTTCACGCGCACCGCGGTTACCATGATCAGAGTCAGCAGCAACAAAATAACGAGACTGATCATCAGAGCGACACCAGATTGTTGTTTGTGATATCCAGTCAATATAGCTGGGCTCTATTCAGTTCAAGGTAAGCCGATTTCGTAATGTGATCGTTGAGGTGAAGTCTCGGGTGATTCGACCTCCGGTCGTCGCCACGTTTGTTTTCCAGAGTGCGGGCAATCACGTGAAAACCTGACACTGATCGCGTCTTTCAAATCGGAGACACTTGGCGGCAGCGACGTAATAGTTTGGAACGTTGATCATTGTCGGTATCTTCGCCAAATAAAATTTGCAGGTTTTCAATGCCTTCCACCAATTCCTGGCTGAGTCCCGTCAACGCTTCTGAAAAGTGCGGGACCTACCGTCGGCACCGGTTTGAATCGAATAGATTGTCGTCACGCGTGGCAGACTTGCAGTACCGCAGTCATTGGATTGCCAGCTGATAGTGACCGTATCGGAGCCGTTCAATCCGGTATCGTTTTGACCGGAAATGGCATTGTCAAGCCGATCGTCTGTCACACAGCCGCGAAAATCTGTCATGCGGAAATCCCGTGGATAAAAATGCCACTGCAAATCTGGCATTTTCCTGTAAACGCGACAGGTTTTCGTTCACGCGATACGTCTTTTTTGTGAATGATAAACAGGCTGATCATGGCGGCAGCTGATGATGAGACCGAGTGCAATGGCAATCATCAGCTCAAGCAGCGTCATTCCTTGTTGGGATTTCCGTGCTGTGATGATCATGGCTGAAAGCTGAATTGGAAATTGGGATCATCACCATTGACGACGCCATCCCGGTTGTCATCCCAATTAACCGTTATGGTATAAATATCTCCCGCAAGCGTTATCTGCCGGTAGCATCTGGCAAAGCAGGCTTGTAAGGGCGGCATTCCATTCGATACAAGTCATTCTGTGCCATTTGGGCTGCGGAACATCCGGCCGGTGGTGTAACACCCTGCCTGGTGCGCCAGCCGTTTCTGCCTGCTCCAGAGTCATGTAACTGCTCAGATAGTTATTAATCGCACTGTATTGGCGCGCATGCTGTCCGCAATCGCATAGGCCAGAAGCGTGGCCTGGCTGCTATGGTAAGCGCTGTGATTATTCTTCAGGCCGGTGCCTGCATGGCTGCCAAACCCAGTAATCCAATGGCGGTAATCACCATGGTGATCAGAATTTCAAACAGGCCAAAGCCCGATTGCCGTGATTGTATTAGTGACCATGGCGCTGGAAACCTTTGCTCATGAACAGACCAAATCCCTGCCGTCACCGTCTTCAAGAATGCCATCCGAATCACTATCGATGGCAAGGCGGGCGACGGCCGGAGGGCCCAATGATGAGCCCCAGGCATGCGCTGCGCCTCGCGGGTCACAAAGCGTGAAAGTGCCATTTGAACCCGTTCTTGCGAGCCACTACTGGCGTAAATGACGCGCGTTTGGCTAAAGCCAAGGTGATATCCCCGGCTATGGAGCCATGCACGCGCAAAATTACGTCACCAGCATCAACAGTACCATTGAAGTTGTTATCAACGAAGACGATCCAGCCATTGTCCCAGTTACCGGTGCAACTGGTGCCATTACTGCTTTTGCATACGGTGACGTTATTGTTGCGCTTTACCGCTTCACTTCGGGCATAGCTGAGCGAGGTATGCAAGTCGTTAATTTGCGTCACCATCCGATTGTTTTGAATGCTGGCCGTAAAAGACGGCACTGCAATGGAAAGAAGAATGGCCGCAACCGCCAAGGCGATCATCAGTTCGATAACGGTGAATCCTCTGGTTCGCACGGTGTTTTGTCAGTCATTTTTCAACTCCCGATGATGTATCACTTCCCAAGCGTTACACCCAGATTGGCCCGGTCCAGATGACAGGGACGGGAAAGGGCATACCGAATTGAATGACGTCTGGTGTGGTGGTATTTCTCGAAGACGAACGAAATGAACGCATTGATCCGGCGATACCCTGATCAATGACGGCAATCCCTTTTAATCGATTGAACCTACATCCTTGTAATTGCGACGAATTACAAATGTTCAATTTAATACTTCAGCTTTAAACAGTCCTTTACTTTCGAGGCTTCGGAGTGCGTCTGCGCGGCACGATACCCACAGATTTCGTCAGCTCGACTAGGATAGCACGGGGAAAATTCGTTACGGTTAAGGATACGTTACCGTATATCGGGGAATACCTACCGTCAGGGATCAAAGGCGGCTGTGCTTGTTGGGACAGCCGGGCCCGGTTCTATTCCTGCATTCCGGTCCGTCGTTTTGGCAGCCAGGCTCTGCGTCTGACTTTGTTGGAGCCCGCTCACTGGCCCCTTTGTACTCAGCCGGCCATCCTTTTTACTCTGGAACACAACCCACCAGGTTATTGATTTTCTGCACTGCGGATCTGACATCCTCCTTCCTTTCCGCATCCCCGGGATAATGACTGGAAAACGAAACCAGGTTATCGAATTTCGACTCCCTTTCACACTTCCTCGCCAGGACCACCTTCAATTTACCGGGTTGCGGGGAGGGGCCGACCCGCCAATAAATCACTTTTCCGGGGGCGTGCAATTCTCCGGCCAAGCTTGCTGCGGCTTCCGGTACTTCGTCTGCCAACATTGCGAACAGTATCTTTTGATCCGGAGACCCCCTCTGGGCCATGGTGGCATGAACAACAATGTCCCCCCATGATTCATGTAAGATGATTTCGCCGTTCATTCCGCCCCATAGATGATATCTTCCGTTTGCTTCTTCATATTGCGATTTTCTGACTACATTCCATTTGGGCGTAGAATACCCGCCCCCTCTGTTTTTTAACTGGACACCCATAAATGGAACGACGATCCGGTCGTGATATTTCTTTACCAGATTGACGAATGGCAAGTGGTATTCACCCTGCTGCAGCTCGCCAAAAAGCATTCTGATATTGTCATCGGTGGTAAATTTGTAAATATGTTTGGGCGCATTGAACTCCACAATGGGATGGTCATCTGTATTTCCCTTACTGCCCGGCCAACAGCGGTTCGGTTTCATCGGATGACATCAGAATATTGCTCATCAGCTCTTCTACCGAACGAATGTCGATTCGCGCAAGATCGGATTTTATTTCCGGGGAATCGAAAAATGACAACTGCTTTTGGTAATCGAGTTCCAGCGGCTTGTTCGAGGAGATAATAATGAGATCGGCCGCTGACGACGGGTACCATAAGGTGTAGTGAGGGAAAACGTCCGCTACTGATTTCAATAAAGCCTTCAAGCTGCTCCGGTCGATTCCGTAAAGATGGTACCACTGGGCCAATATTCCATTGTCATTGAGCCGGTCGCTCACCTGTTGCAGGAATTCACGGGTAAAAAGATTTGAGACCCCGGTAACCCAGGAGTGTGATGGTTCTGAAATGATGACATCATATTTTTTCCCCGCCGCCAGCAGATAGTTTCTGGCATCAGCGACAATCAGGCGGGTCCGGGGGTCGTTCAAGACATCATGATTATCTTTCCTGAAGAAAGATGACGCTTCCACAACTTCAGGGGATATTTCAAGAACATCGACATGTTCCACCGCAGTGCTTTGCAGAACGGATCCAGCCGTTATGCCGCTGCCCAATCCTATCACCATGACTTCCTTCGGAGCAGCGTGCAAAAACATGGGCAACTGGCCCAGAAGAATCTGAGTGGCCATATCACCACTGGTCGAGGCGTCCACCTTGCCGTTGTTCATCAGGGCTTTTAGCTGCAGGCCGTCCCTGACCCAGCTGATCACGCTGACCGTGCCGTGAATACCTTCCTTGTAATATAGGAAATGCTTGGCATTCAGATACTTTTTGATGCTGGCACGGATATCTTCAGCGAAGTATCGATCGGAATGGCGGAACACTTCCGTCTGCATAATGGCGCGATCCCATCCTGGCAAGATCAGAATCAAGGCGAAAAACATCACTGCGGTGACAGGAATCTGACCCCATCGATACAGGGTGGAGCGGTGGGGACTGGACATATACCAGAACAACGCTGCCACCAAGCATGCTGACCGCACTCGCCAGATAGAGACTGCCTGCAATACCCAGCCAGTCCAGGATAAACAGACCGCCTATGGCGGAGCCGGCAATCGTACCCAGGGCATTCGCACCGTAGGCTTCACCAACGCCCCGGCCAACGGCGCCTGTCCTGTTACTCCATACCGCAGTGATCAATGGAAATAATGCGCCCAACAGCAAAGTGGGGACCAGGATCGCGATGGCGGTAAGCAAGAAACGTATAACTTTGAAATAGCGGGAAGCTTTCATGCAGCTTGGACCATCCGTAGACAAACAGGATCGGCAGTTGACTGATCAGGCTGAGACTTGCAATTGCCGACAAGGCAATGCCGAGTTGCAGATAGAATGCCAGCTTCAGAGTCCGCTGGGCGTTGATATAACGCAGTCAATCGTCCGACCAGCAAACTACCCAGGCCGATACCCGCCAGGTAAACCGTCAATACCGTACTGAACGCATAAATACTGACACCAATTACCAATACTAACGAATGAATCCACACCACCTGGTAAAGCAGCGCCGCAAACCCCGACAAGGCAAAGCCCACCAGCAGGAAAGCGGGTTGAGCGAGCGCATCCGGCTCTTTTGCAGCTTTGGCTACCGGCTGCTTTGCAGGCATCCTGATCCATGCGGCAAGCTTTGTGCCGCCCAGCAAGCCATACACGCCGAAGCCGACGAATCATATTGACGGCCGCCGCAAGCAAGAGCGTATTGGTGATACCAAGGCTGGGCAATAACAAAAAACCCGCGCAGAATGCTCCTACCGTGGCTCCCAGGGTATTGATGCCGTAGATGCGGGAAGTTACGGATTGTGTCTGAGCCAACTGCCGGGTGAAGTGTTTAACCAGTAGCGGTAGTGTTCCCCCCATCAAGAAGGTCGGGATCAACATGGCGGCAATGGCGATCAGGAACCTGGGTATATGAGAATAGGCGCCGGTTACCCCGACAACACCGGCGAAATCGGCATAAGCTGGTTTGCAGAATTCCAAATAGCCCAGGGCGTTGTCGCGCCGTAGCAACCGATCAGGATTTCGAGCAATGCATACAGGCGCAACGGCCTGGCAATTGCATCCGCGCTACGCCCGAGCACCAGACTGCCTGATGCCAGGCCCAGCATGAACGCAGTAAGCACAGCAGCATTGGCTATCGCCGTAATGCCTATGAACAACGTGAGTTGGCGGGCCCAGACCACTTCGTAGATCAGCCCGGCAGCGCCTGACGACAGGATCAACAAATACAAAGCCCAGCGTGAGACACCTGGTTTATCTAAGCTGTTGACCTGCTTGCTTTTCTTTTCCTTTTTCATTAGATCGCGCCTGGCCCGACGGAAAATCTGGTCGTCATACGTTACAACGAAAATTCCTGCCAGCATAAACGGGAACAGAGAAAAATCACTTGTAAGATTGCGGAGCATGGTAAATGTTTACCGGGCGCGATGTTTTGACCTCAGCTCCGGCGGCAGAAACAAAAAAAGCCCCGGCAAACCGGGGCCTTTCTTTGCTCACTCAAGGTTCTGAGCGGTTGGCGGAGTTTTCGGGCTACATCATGCCGCCCATGCCACCCATGCCGCCCATATCACCGCCACCGCCATGGCCATGCGATTCTTCCTTCGGAAGTTCGGCAACCATGGCTTCGGTGGTGATCATCAGGCCAGCGATCGAAGCCGCATTCTGCAGCGCGGAACGCACGACCTTGGTCGGATCCAGAATACCGGCCTTGATCATGTCGTCGTATTCGCCGGTAGCGGCGTTGTAACCGAAGTTGCCTTTGCCTTCGGACACCTTGTTCAGCACCACGGAGCCTTCTTCACCGGCATTGATGACGATCTGGCGCAGCGGCTCGGTCATGGCGCGCAGGGCAATGGTAATACCCACGTTCTGGTCTTCGTTGGCGCCTTTGAGCTTTTGCAGCTTGGCCACCGCGCGCACCAGCGCCACACCGCCACCCGGCACCACACCTTCTTCTACCGCGGCGCGGGTTGCGTGCAGCGCGTCTTCAACGCGGGCTTTCTTCTCTTTCATTTCCACTTCGGTGGCTGCGCCGACCTTGATCACCGCCACACCGCCGGCCAGCTTGGCCACGCGTTCCTGCAGTTTTTCGCGATCATAATCGGAGCTGGATTCCTCGATCTGGGCGCGGATCTGGTTCACCCGGCCTTCGATTTTCTTCGGGTCGCCGGCACCATCGATGATGGTGGTGTTTTCCTTGGTGATGGTGATCTTCTTGGCGGAGCCCAGGTTGTCCAGGGTGGCCTTTTCCAGACTGAGGCCGACTTCTTCGGAAATCACGATGCCGCCGGTCAAAACAGCGATGTCTTCCAGCATGGCCTTGCGGCGATCACCGAAGCCCGGTGCCTTGACGGCGGCGACTTTGACGATACCGCGAATGGTGTTGACCACCAGGGTCGCAAGGGCTTCGCCTTCAACGTCTTCGGCGATGATCAGCAGGGAACGTCCGGACTTGGCGACGCTCTCCAGCACCGGCAGCATGTCGCGCACATTGCTGATTTTCTTGTCATACAGCAGCACATATGGCTCTTCCAGTTCGACGCTCATGGTCTGCTGGTCGTTGATGAAATAGGGCGACAGGTAGCCGCGGTCGAACTGCATGCCTTCGACCACATCCAGTTCGTTTTCCAGGCCGGAACCGTCTTCAACCGTAATGACCCCTTCCTTGCCCACTTTTTCCATCGCCGAGGCGATGATCTTGCCGATTTCCTCGTCGGAATTGGCAGAAATGGTGCCGACCTGCGCAATGGCGCTGTTGTCGGTGCAGGGAGTTGACTGGGCCTTCAGGGCGCTCAACAGCCTCAAGCACGGCCTTGTCGATGCCGCGTTTCAGGTCCATCGGGTTCATGCCGGCGGCGACGGCTTTCAGGCCTTCCTTCAGCATGCACTGGGCCAGCACGGTGGCTGTCGTGGTGCCGTCACCGGCCACATCGGAAGTCTTGGTGGCGACTTCCTTGACCATCTGGGCGCCCATGTTTTCGAACTTGTTTTCCAGTTCGATTTCCTTGGCGACAGACACGCCGTCCTTGGTCACGGTGGGGGCGCCGAAGCTCTTGTCCAGCACCACGTTGCGACCCTTGGGACCCAGTGTCACCTTGACCGCATTGGCCAGGGTGTTGACGCCTTTCATCATTTGATGGCGGGCGTCGTCACCAAATCGTACGTCTTTTGCACTCATGTTTTATTCCTCAATTACCAATTCGATGTGATTAAATTTGGATTCAAATTCGTTTAAACGGTGCGATCAACTCTCGATAATGGCCATGATGTCGTCTTCGCGCATAACGAGCAGTTCCTCGCCATCCACCTTGACTTCGGTGCCGGAATACTTGCCGAACAGCACTTTGTCGCCTTTTTTAACATCCAGACCGCGTTGTTCGCCGTTGTCCAGGACCTTGCCTTTACCCACAGCAAGGACCTTGCCACGGATGGGCTTTTCAGCCGCGTTGTCGGGAATTACGATGCCACCTGCAGACACCTTTTCTTCCTCCATGCGCTTTACTATCACGCGATCGTGCAAAGGACGAAGTTTCATTTCAGAATCTCCTAAAAATAGATACAAACCAGTTTGATTGATAAATCCAGATTGTTTTCCGGATCGTTATTAAGCTTGTCTGAGCTTTTTTTCACTAATCAGCACAGCCTGTCACGGCAAATGGGGCTAACCCCGTTGCCTTTCAAGGTCCAGCTCCTTAAATCGTGTAACCAATGTCCCCGTCATGCGTCTATCCTCTAGATCATGAGCAAACGCTTCCGGCATTGGGTGGACGAGTACCAGGACCAGGCATGGACCCTGGCGCGCTATCTGCTTAAAGACAGGGCCGAGGCCGAGGACGTTTGCCAGGAGGCTTTTGTGAAACTTTGGCAGCATCAGGACTCGATCGATCCGGCAAAGGTCAGGCCATGGCTGATGAAAGTCACGCGCAATGCCTGCCTTGACCGCATTCGACGCCGCAAGCCAAGCGGCGAGCTCAGCGAGTATGCCGAATGCGACCCCTCCCCCGGGCCTGCCGGTGACACACACCGGCGTGAACTGGCGCAATGGCTGGGCCGGTCCATCGCCGGCCTTACGGAGCCTTACCGCTCACTGGTGGTACTGCGGGATATTCATCAGCACAGCTACGAAGAGGTGGCCGCTGTGCTGGAGCTCAGCCTGTCGCAGGTCAAGGTGTACCTGCACCGGGCGCGCAAGCAGTTGCGCGAGCAACTGGCGGAGGTAAGGCCATGACCGGGCAGGACCCAGGAAATCCGGCGGACCGCGCAGCCCTTGCGCGTGAGGACGAAATCAATGCACTGCTGGACGGTGCGCTCGATGAAGCGGCAGTAAAGGCCCTGAAGGCCGCGGCCGCCGAAGACAGTGAGCTGGCGCAGGCGATCGTCGCGGCCTGGCAACTGCAGCAAAGCATGGATCAGCTGCATTTGGAAAAAGCACCGCCCAGCCTGCGGCGCAAATTGAGACGCATACCCCACCAGCACAAGGCCGCGCCGCACCGCCGGCTCTTGCCTTTACCGCGCTGGGTGCTGGCTTGCGGCCTGGCATCCGTGGTGCTGATTGCTGTGGCGATGATGATGAGCCCGCCTCCCGGGCCCGCAGTAGGGCCTTCGCAACAGGCCGCCAGCGAGCAGTGGAATCGATCCGGCTCAAGTGGCGCAAACGCGGCGCGACCTGGCGACCGCGTTCCGCTACCTGGACAAGATCGGCATGCGGGTCGGCCGGGAAATTCACGAAGAGCTGAATGAGGAGCTTTCGGCTCCGATCAAGGACAATTTTTCCAAATACATGCCCTATAGCGGGCAATCCCTCAAGGAGAAAAACGCATGAAAGCATTGTTGATGGTTTTCACCCTGTTGTTGGCCTGGCCAGCCTGGGCCCAGGACGAGGCCATGAAGGACCTGCCCGGTTTCGTTGACTTCGGCCAGTTGAGCGAGATATTCGGCGAGCCCAGCGTCGAAATCGCGGTCGGGCAATCCCTGCTGGGGATGGTCAGCGCGTTCAGCGCCAGTGACGATCCGGAAACGGCTGCTCTGTTCAAACGGCTCAAGGGCGTGCGTATCAACGTATTTGAAACCAAAGGCCTGGCCCCGGGCGCGCTCGATTACGTCAAGTCGGTATCATCCAGGCTGGGCGCCGAGAATTGGGAATCTGTGGTCAAGGTCAATTCCGCGGACGAACAGGTGCGCATCTTTATGAAAATCAATGGCGATGCGGTTGAAGGCATTACCGTGATGGCCATCGAGGAGGATGAGGCCGTATTCATCAATGTCATCGGCAGCCTGAAACCGGCCGAACTGCAAAAGGTCATGGACAACTTTGATGTGCATATCAAGGATGACAAGGCCGATGACGATGACTGAGATGAGTGCGCGGTCTCGATGGCGTGCGTATCCGGATTTACGAGATCAAGGGCCATCCAGCCGGCGCGTTTCAGCGATGTCATGCTGGCTTTGGATGTCGATGCCGCCAAGGTGCCGGAACCGCGGCTGGCGAATTGATCAGGGGTCGTCGCGTATGATCACGGTATCAATGATTTTCAGAACCTCGTCTGCCGGCAGGCCAGCTCTTTGGGCATGTTCGATGAGGGCATCGGCATCCTCAGCCTGGTAGATGCACACGGTACCCAGGGTGCCGTCTTCCTCTTCCAGAACGTACGAACGAATCCACTGCACCTGGCCGGACATCTCCTCGTCCGCCACACGTGTGGACTCTTCTGCGGCATCTTCCAGGTCCCCCTCTTCCTTCCATGCGCTGCGGCGCAGGATGGCGAAAGTTTGCATGTCATTTCTCCGGTGGTTGTCTGTCTGAAGGATAATTGAAATGGCAGAGGGATGCAGCACCAGGAGCAATTCCTGAAACTCAAAGCCATGGAGGGACGGAAGACGCGTGACGCGTGACGCGTATCGGGTTACGATTCGATTCCACAGGCAAGGGCCGGCCGGATGAACCTCACACGTCATTTCTTAGTGATTACCGCTTTGTTTTTATGCGTTTCCTGCGTAGCTGACGAGCCGCAGGTGGTACTCAAGGGCGAGCGGTTTGGGGTCGAACTGGCGACCGAGGAGAAAGAACAGACACTGGGTTTGATGTTTCGGGACAGCATGGCCGATGACCACGGCATGTTGTTTATTTTCCCCAGTGCGGTGACACGCACCTTCTGGATGAAGAACACGCGCATTGCACTGGATATATTCTATTTCGATGAACACCTCAAATTGGTCAGCGTTGCCCAGAATGCCAAGCCTTGCCGCACCCCGCAGTGCCCCGTCTATTCCAGTTCTGGGCCTGCCCGGTATGTACTCGAGCTTAACGCCGGCAAGGCCGCGGAGCTCGGAGTGAAACCAGGTGACGAGTTGGTACTGGAGCTGGACTGAGCGGTTTTGCGCATCGTGGCCGTGATTTGGCTGATCGTAATAAAGCCTGGTTGGTAAGGCACGAGCGGCTCCCGTACATGCATGCTATCGAGCACCCCGTCTTCCATCGGTATGAAAATTTTCATCGTTACGCGTGTACCTGTGCTGCTGGTTTTCTCACATGCGATAACTATGCTGGTCGGCAAGGGCACCCCGGGGCGCAAATCTGGCAATCCGGTGACAACGACAAACCCCCAATACCCGCCCGACGGGCCCTTCAGGCTGGTTCAGATCAGTGATAGCCATCTTTCGGCTCTTGCACAAACCCCTTACCGGGGCAAGGATGCGGATGCCGGATTGCGCGCTTTGGCACATAAAATCGCCGACTGGCAGCCCGATTTGGTGCTGGCCAGCGGCGATCTCAGCGAAGACGCCAGCGCGGCTTCCTATCGGCGCATCACAGCTTATTTCCGGCTCATGCAGGCGCCCGTTTGCGCCTTGCCGGGCAATCACGACGATGATCTCCTGATGCGGCAATATTTCCCTCAGGGGCCGTGGAATGGACCACTGGTCCTGCAAGTTGGCGCATGGCAGCTGATCTTGCTCAAATCCTCCGTGGCCGGGCGCATCGACGGCTCGGTCGCGCCGGACGATTTGCAACGACTGCGCCGTCGGCTTGACACCGGTCGCAAACGGCCGGTCCTGCTTGCCCTGCACCACCATCCGGTAGCAGTGGGATCACCATGGATCGATCGCCACATGCTGCAGACCCCTGATGCCTTGCTGCAGTTGGTTGCAGACCATGAGCAGATTCGCGCCGTGGTTTGGGGACATGTGCACCAGGCGTTTGCCTCGCAACTGGGACAAGCCAGGCTGTTGGCCTGTCCTTCGACCGCTGCCAACAGCCTGGCCGGCACAGCGAGATTTGTGCATGATCCAGCCGGCCCGGCCTGCCGCTGGTTGCTATTGGATGCGCAGGGAAATATTGAAACCGGGTTGCTTTATGCCGATTGAGCGGCGTTAACGCCGGCAGTCCTTGTTACCGGCGTGGCAGGACCAGCCACAGGATCAGGTAAACGAGGATGCCGGGAAAAGCGGCCGACAGAATGGATACCAGTACATAGGCTACACGGGTACCAGTCACGGACCAGCCAAAGTGCTCGGCGATGCCGGCACACACACCGCCGATCATCGCATTGGCAGCGGATCGGTGAATTCCGGATTTTTCAGTCATGGTCACGCTCCGTGATTTGATTCCAGGGCCGGTTGGCAGGCCCCAAGTGTACTCACAGTTCTACCAGTTCGAAATCTTCTTTGCTGGCGCCGCAGTCCGGACAGACCCAGAATTCAGGCACGTCTTCCCAGCGGGTGCCAGGTGCGAGACCTTCCGCGGGAGCGCCCTTCTCCTCTTCATAAATCCAGCCGCAGATGATGCACATGTAGGTCTTGTAATCGGAAGCCATCTCAATATTTCCCTTATCTCACATTGTTGGCCCGTTGGTTCTCCAGCGGCCTGATCCCATAAAAAAAGGTGTAGTCTGCCAGGCAAGCGCGTGACATGAAACCACACATCAAAACCGTGCGCGGATTAAGCTTAAAATAGAATACTGATCCGCATATTACCTTAAGCGTCAGGCAATCAGGATACCCTATGCGGGCCAAAGCCCGGCGCCATCGACAGCGGCACGCGACGTAGGAGCCGCAGGCGACCCACGGCCGGGCGGTTGCTGCTCTCAAGGCGGCTTCGGGGCCTGACCCTGGTTGGGTAAGCGAGACACGATAATGACCATCGAGGATTCAATATCCATGAACAGCAACGACGATTTACTGCAGCGCGCGCGCAGGTACATTCCCGGCGGCGTCAATTCGCCTGTCCGGGCGTTTAACGGCGTGGGCGGGGATCCGGTCTTCTTCGCGCGCGCTGCCGGCGCTTGCCTGTATGACACCGCCGGGCGCAGCTATATCGACTACGTCGGGTCCTGGGGTCCGATGATTGCCGGACACGCGCATCCGCACGTGGTGAAGTCGGTCCAGCAGGCCGCCGCGAAGGGTTTGAGCTTCGGCGCACCCTGTCCTGCCGAGGTCGAGATGGCGGAACGTTTGTGCGCGCTGGTACCTGCCCTGGACATGGTGCGCATGGTCAATTCCGGGACCGAGGCGACCATGAGCGCCATCCGCCTTGCCCGCGCGGCAACCGGCCGCGACGCCATTATCAAGTTTGAAGGTTGCTACCATGGCCATGCGGACAGTTTCCTGGTCAAGGCCGGGAGTGGAGCGCTGACCTTGGGCATACCCAACTCGCCCGGCGTACCGGCCGCGCTCGCGGACCTGACCCTGACCGCAGCTTACAACGACCTCGATGCCGTTGGTTCCATCCTGCAGGCACGGGGCCGGGACGTCGCCGCCATCATTGTCGAGCCGGTGGCCGGAAACATGAACTGCATTCCGCCAGTCGAGGGTTACCTTGAAGGCTTGCGCTCACTATGCGATGAGCACGGCTGCCTGTTGATTTTTGACGAGGTGATGACCGGCTTCCGGGTGGCCCTGGCAGGTGCGCAAGGTCTCTATGGCGTGGTGCCCGACCTGTCCACTTTTGGCAAGGTGATCGGCGGCGGCATGCCGGTTGGAGCCTTCGGCGGCAAGCAGCAATTAATGGAAATGGTGGCCCCCAGCGGGCCGGTGTATCAGGCGGGAACCCTGTCCGGTAATCCGGTGGCAATGGCGGCGGGACTGGCTAACCTCGATTTGATCGGCGCTGAAGGCTTCTATGCAGGTCTGACCGCAAAGACCGCAGCCTTGCTGGCAGGTATCAAACGCGAGGCCGATGACGCGGGTGTTCCGCTGCTGGTAACCCAGGTTGGCGGCATGTTCGGTTTGTTCTTTACCGACGCGCCACGGGTGATCAATTTCGCCCAGGCCGGCCGCTGTGACACAGAGGCCTTCAAGCGCTTTTTCCATCTGATGCTGGAGCGCGGCGTGTACCTGGCGCCTTCCGCCTATGAGGCAGGATTTATGTCGTCCGCCCATACGGACGAACACATTTCGGCGACCATCGATGCTGCGCGGGAGGCATTTGGCATCATGGCAATTTCGTAGCACTTCGGCCTTTATCCATTATCATAAACGCCTTCACCGTTTCTGCGGTGTCTGCGAGCATATCATTTGGAAACCGCGAGCTGGACACAGGAATTGCTGAGCTGGGTGGATGTCAATCCTGGCTGGGGCTTGGTTTTTGTCTTTGCGGTTTCATTTCTGGAATCCCTGGTGCTGATCGGTATTCTGCTGCCCGGGATCATGATCCTGTTCGGAATGGGTGCACTGATCGGCCTGGGGGTGCTCGAATTGGTACCGGTCTGGATCGCGGCTTCGAGCGGCGCCTTTCTTGGTGACACCCTGAGTTACGCGCTCGGCCGCCGCTACCGCGAGAGCTTGCTGGAGATTTGGCCGTTCTCGCGCTATCCGGGCATGATGGATCGGGGCTTGCGGTTTTTCCGCAATCACGGTGCCAAAAGCGTGGTTGCCGGTCGTTTCATCGGGCCGCTGCGGCCGATCATCCCGGCCGTTGTGGGCATCATGCGCATGCGGCCGTCGCGTTTCATTCCAGTGGATTTGGCAGCCAGTATTGCCTGGGCGCCGGCTTTCCTGGTGCCGGGCATTCTGTTCGGTGCTTCGCTGGAAGTCGCTTCCGAGTACACCGGAAGATTGACGGTCATGCTGGTGATCCTGATGGCCACGCTGTGGCTGACCTGGTGGGGCATGCGTTTGATCTATGAACCACTGGCCGGCCGTTCGGCGCGTTGGATGCGCCATGCCATCCGCTGGACCCGCCGCCACCCCTTGCTGGGACGGGTGGTCGGGCCGCTGCTCGACCCATCCCAACCGGAAGTGCTTTCCGTTTCCATGCTGGGGATTCTGCTGGTCATCATTTTCTGGGGTTTTATATTGCTGCTGTTCCTGGCGCCATTTTCGAGCCAGCCACAAACGCTGGACCAACTGGTGGAGGGTTTGGCCCTGTCCTTGCGCAACCACCTGGCAGACCCGGTCATGGTGGCTATCGAACAACTTTCGCGGTGGCAAGTCACCCTGCTGTCCAGCACGGCGGTGCTGCTGTGGTTACTCGGAGCACGACGGGAACAGGCAGCCATACATTGGCTCATTGCCATCGGCGGGGGCTGGTTGATCCAGCTGCTGTTGGCCTGGGGTTTGCGCGCCACCCCGGCCGTCATCGAACTGCCACAGGAATCGGTGCGCAGTCCCAGTGCAGCCATGAGCCTGACCACGGTCGTGTTGATGTTCTTCGCGGTAATGATTGCCCGGGAAGCAAAACGCAAACACCGCCAATGGCCCTATCTGGCTGCCGGTTTGCTCCTGACGGCGCTGGCCCTGGCGCGGCTTTACCTCGGCCTCGAGTGGTTGAGCGGCGCATTGATGGGCATGCTGCTTGGTCTGGCGTGGACACTGATCGTGGGTATTGCTTACCGCCAGCGCGCCCTGCAGCCATTTTCCGGGGCCATGGCAGGGTTGATTTTCTATGGCTCCCTGGTCTTTTTATGGGGTTGGCAGTGCAATGAAAGCGTAACGCTCGAGACTGCCGCGCTGCAAACCGTGATACCGGAACAGCACATGCTGGCGCAGACCTGGTGGACGTCCGGCTGGCAGGAATTGCCGACGGAACGCACCAGTGTCTCCTCCGTGGCATCGCGGCGATTCAACGCCCAGATGGCGGTCGATCCCGACCGCATCGCGGACGTATTGTCCCGCAACGGCTGGGAGCGGGTTCCGGCGAGTGACTGGCGCTGGATCCTGCAGGCTTTGAACCCGGAGCCGAATGAGGCGTCCCTGCCTTTGCTTGGGCGCGCCTTTCGCGGACACTCCGAAGCCTTGCTGCTGCGTAAGACCCGTCCTGCAACAAATCAGTTATTCACTTTTCGCCTGTGGGACTCGGGTGTGCGCCTGATGCCTGGAAACCAGGTCCTGTATCTTGCCCAGGTCTCTGAAGAACATCTGGTACAGCGCCTGGATTTTTTCAGTTACTGGCGTTCGGCGCCGTTCGACCTGCGCGACATGGAACCGATCAGGAACGCGCTGCGCGACTTTGGGCAGAAACCGGTAGGCGGCGGCCTGCTGCTGGTGTGGGACCGCTAAGTAAATTTTAATCGGACTGGAACCTCGGCAGAATTTCAAGCAACTGCTGCAATCGTTCCATCGGATCGCTCAGCTCCAGCAGGTTTTGCTTTTCGATGGCCGCCAAGGGCAGGAACTCGGACAGGCGGTAACCAAGCCAAACGGCATCGTCGAGCTGATCCGGAGTATAGGCCGGGTAACCTGGCCCCAGCTTTTCCATGAAGCGGCTGAGGACCTGGCTGAGTACGAAGTGGGATTCCGGCACCGCACAGGGTTCAGGTTCCGGCAGCCAGTCGACAACGCCCAGCAGCAAACCATCTTCCTGCTTGCGTGTGTGCTTCAACAGGAAGCGGCGGGTGCCCACAGCGGACACCCCGAGTAATCCATCTTCCAGCGTATACCAGTCGACGATGCGTGCCAACGTCCCGACGGTCGCGGTCCGCACCGGGGCAATCGCCTCTTCTCCTTCGATGATCAGGCTGACGCCGAAGCTGCTGTCGCTGCGGGCACATTCACGCACCATGGACAAATAACGCTGTTCGAATATGCGCAAGGGCAGGAATCCGTCCGGAAACAGCACGGTGCGCAGCGGAAACAGTGGAATTTCAACCGCGCTCATGCGCTTTGAGCAAATCGCAAAACCGCTGGGGGGCGGCATCGAAACCGCCGTTGCTCATGAACACGACATGGTCGCCGCTTCGCACCGCGTCCTTCATTTGCTGCAACAGATCATCGGTCCGGGTGACGATGCGGCCACGTCCCTGCAGCGGCGCCAGTGCTTGCTGGGGGTCCCAGTTGATGCCATCCACTGCCTTGAGCCACACGTGGTCGGCAGCCACCAGTGCGGGGCCCAGTTCGTCAATGTGAATACCGGCACGCATGGTGTTACTGCGCGGTTCCAGCGCCACCAGCAAACGCGCGTTGCTGACGTTGCGCCGCAGGCCTTCAAGCGTCAGGCGTATCGCGGTCGGGTGGTGGGCAAAGTCGTCGTAGACGCGGATGCCGCCAATTTCCGCCACCAGTTCCATACGCCGTTTGACACCGCGAAATGAGGCCAGGGCCTCGATGGCCTGCGCCGGCTCGACCCCTGCCGCTGCGGCAGCGGCGATGGCAGCGCAAGCGTTCATGGCATTGTGCCGGCCTTGCAAGGCCCAATTCAGGCTCCCCAGCGGCTGTCCCATATGCGCAAAACCCAGTTCGCGCCCCCCGGGCTTTTTCATCTGGACCTGCCAGTCGGCGGGTTCCTCACCCAGGCTGAACCGTTGCAGCCCGCTCCAGCAACCGCGTTCCAGCACGGCCTCGAGGTGGGTGTCCAGGCCGTTGGTGATGATCGTGCCATTGCCAGGAATGGTTCTTATCAGATGGTGGAACTGGGTCTGAATGGATGACAGATCCGGGTAAATGTCCGCGTGGTCGTACTCCAGGTTGTTAAGAATGGCAATGGCTGGGCGGTAGTGGACGAATTTGGCGCGCTTGTCAAAAAACGCGGTATCGTATTCATCGGCCTCGACCACAAAGAACTGATTTCCGTCGCGCGCCGAAATACCGAAATCATGGGGAACGCCGCCGATCAGAAAGCCGGGCTTCAGGCCCGCCTGTTCCAGGATCCAGGCGACCATGCCGGAGGTGGTGGTCTTGCCGTGGGTGCCGGCCACCGCGATCACCGATTTACCACGCAGGTAGTTTTCGCCCAGCCAGCGCGGACCCGAGGTGTAGTTCATGCGCTGATTGAGTACGTACTCGATGGCGGCATTACCGCGACTCAACGCATTGCCGATGATGACCAGGTCAGGTGCCGGGTCGAGGTGCCCGGCAGAGTAGCCTTCAAACAGGGCAATACCCTCGGCTTCGAGTTGGCTGCTCATCGGCGGATAGGTGTGCTGATCCGAACCCGACACCCGGTGTCCTGCCCTCTTGGCCAGCAGCGCCACGCCACCCATGAAGGTGCCGCAAGCGCCCAGTATGTGAATATGCATGGCCTTCAATTCCCGCGCGTGATCAAGAGGTAAACACCATTTCGATGACAACGAAGTTGAGCGCGAATATCACCACGGCGACCAGCACGCCAAGGCTCATATTAATGGCCATGGCATGACGGTAAATATGGGCATCGACGGCCAGACTCCAAAAAAATGTGCCGAACCAGATCAGTGCCAGCGCCGGTTGGGCAACCCCCGGCTGGGCCTGCATGGCCAGGAAAATGGAAAGGGCGCCGAACAGGCTGCCGGTGCCGGCCAGCGTGGTCAAGGTTTGTGGCAGACGCGCGCTCAGCCGGCGAAGGCGGAGTATACCGTAGGTGACCAGGAACTGGATGGAAACCGCTATCAAACTGCGCGGCACAGAATCATCTTCATTCAGGAGCCCGTCGGCAAAAAACCCTTCGCTCAGATAGATGATGCTGAAAAGGACGGCAAAGCCCCAACCGGTGGGCATGTGCTGCGGTCCGGCGCGCAGTCGCATCACGTCCAACAGGCGCAGCAAAATTTGGCTCATGCAGCTGGCCGTCGGGGCCGCTTAGCGGTCGCCGGCGTGCAAGGCGCCGATGATGCGCTGAAATACTTCGCCGACCGTCCCTGTTCCCAGAATCCGGGTCAGAAGCCCCGCCTTGGCGTAGTGCTCGACTACCGGTGCGGTCTGCTCGGCATATACCTTCAGGCGATTACGCACGACTTCCTCACTGTCATCCGACCGGCCTTCCTGGCGCGCACGCCCGGCGATCCGGGCGATGACCTGCTCCTCGTCGACATCGATCTGCAAAGCTTCTTCCACCGGTTGGCCCAGGCGCGCCAGCAGTTGGTCCAGCGCCTTCGCCTGACTCATGTTGCGCGGGTAGCCATCCAGGATGAAGCCATTTCTCACGTCGTCCTGACCCAGACGCTCCTCGATCAGGCCGAGCATGATGTCATCGGAAACCAGCTCACCGCGTTCCATCACTGACTTGGCCATTTTGCCGAGTTCCGTGCCGGATTCAACCGCTTCACGCAGCAGCGCGCCGGTCGAAATGTGAGGCAAGCCCAGGCGTTCCATCATCAGCGCTGCCTGAGTGCCCTTGCCGGAACCGGGCGCGCCGAGTAACACGATTCGCATAAGCCGCATCCCCTCTACTAGAATAGGCAGCTAACGCTAACCGCTCGCTATGGCCAAGTCAATGCGGCCTTCCGTAACCCATGGGGGTCAGTTTTTGTGAAGAAAAATATTCTCTATGCTCAATCCGGGGGCGTCACTCCCGTAATCAATGCCACTGCCTGTGGCGTTATTGAAACTGCACGCCGGCATCGGGACAGGATCGGCAAAGTGCTGGCCGGCAAGGACGGCATCATCGGGGTTTTGCGTGAAGAGTTGATCGACACTTCGCGCGAACGCAAGGGTGATATCGCCGCGCTGAAATATACACCCGGAGGCGCCTTTGGCTCCTGCCGTTACAAGCTCAAGAGCATTGCCGAAAGCAAGCGCGAATATGAGCGCCTGATCGATGTACTGCGTGCGCATCAGGTGGGGTATTTCTTTTACAACGGTGGCGGGGATTCGGCCGACACCGCCTACAAGGTTTCCCAAATCAGTAAAAAATTGGGCTATCCGCTGCAATGCATCGGTGTGCCCAAGACCATCGACAATGATCTGGCGGTGACGGATAACTGCCCGGGCTTCGGCTCTGTTGCGAAGTACGTCGCGGTGTCCATCATGGAGGCCAGTCTGGACGTGGAATCAATGGCTTCCAGCTCCACCAAGGTATTCATCCTTGAAGTCATGGGCCGGCACGCGGGCTGGATTGCAGCGGCCGGTGGGTTGGCGCAACGACAGGCCGGCGATCCGCCGCATGTGATCCTGTTTCCTGAGGTCGCATTCGAGCGCGCGGCATTTCTGGAACGGGTCAAGCAAGCGGTTGAGAAATTCGGCTATTGCTCCGTGGTCGTATCCGAAGGCGTGCGTGATGCGGCTGGCCGGTTCCTGGCTGAGGCGGGAACCCGTGATGCCTTTGGCCACGCCCAGCTCGGTGGTGCGGCGCCGGTCATCGCCGAAATCGTCAAGTCCGGGCTGGGGTACAAGTATCATTGGGCGGTGTCGGACTATCTGCAGCGCTCGGCGCGGCACGTGGCCTCGGCCACGGATGTAGACCAGGCTTACGCGGTGGGAGCGGCGGCGGTCGAATTTGCCCTCAAGGGCAAGAACGGGGTGATGCCGGTGATCAAGCGCGTATCGAACCAGCCTTACCGCTGGAAAATCGAAGAGGCTGCACTGGGCAAGGTGGCCAATCGTGAAAAACGGATGCCGAAGAGATACATCACCGCGGACGGTTTTGGCATCACGCCAGCGGCGCGCCGCTACCTCGAACCCCTGATCCGGGGCGAGGCGTATCCGCCGTACGACCGGCATGGCTTGCCGCGCTATGTGCGGCTGCAGAAGAACATGGTGAAAAAGGTGCTGCCGGGCTTCGAGGTGTAGCCCCATACGCAGCACCAAAGCCTATTTTTTGTTACCATGGCGCGATTTTTCGTTCCGGCGAAACTGGCCTTGAGGAGAGCCACGCCGGGAAAGACCTGAACAAGGTTTAAATTGGGGTTTTTGGAGGGAGTATCTGATGACAAATGACATCGCGTTATGGCTGGCGCTCGGCGCGGCTTTGCTGGCCGTAATCTACGGCTTGATCATGACATTTTGGGTGCTGGGCAGACCCGCAGGTAACGAAAAGATGCAGGCCATCGCTGCCGCCATTCAGGAAGGCGCGAATGCCTATATGAACCGTCAGTACACGACCATCGGCATCGTCGGTGTGGCGCTGTTCCTGCTGGTCGGTTTTGCGCTGGCCTGGCCCACGGCGATTGGTTTTGCGATTGGCGCGGTATTCTCTGCGATGGCCGGCTACATCGGTATGTTTGTTTCGGTGCGTGCCAATGTGCGCACCGCGGAAGCTGCTCGTACCGGGATCAGCCCGGCGCTCAGCATCGCGTTTCGCGGTGGCGCCATAACGGGCTTGCTGGTAGTGGGTCTTGGTCTGTTGGGTGTGGCTGGCTACTTCGCCATGCTGCAACACTACGGTATGTCGCAGGCCGATGCATTGCACTCGCTCGTAGGCCTGGCGTTCGGTGGTTCCCTGATCTCGATTTTCGCCCGGCTCGGCGGCGGCATCTTTACCAAGGGCGCGGACGTCGGTGCGGATCTCGTGGGCAAGGTGGAGGCAGGTATCCCGGAGGACGATCCGCGCAATGCGGGTGTGATTGCAGACAACGTAGGAGACAACGTCGGCGATTGCGCGGGAATGGCAGCGGACCTGTTTGAAACCTATGCAGTGACCCTGGTAGCCACCATGTTGCTGGGTAGCCTGATGGTGGAAGAAGTCGGCATCAACGCGGTAATTTATCCGATGGTTATCGGTGCACTGTCCATCGTGGCTTCGGTGATCGGCACTTTTTTTGTTCGCATCAAGGAGGGTGGCAAAATCATGGGCGCCCTGTACAAAGGTGTGATCGTATCCGGCATCCTCGCTGCGATCGCGTTTTATCCCTTGACCATGGCGCTCATGGGTGATGATTCGATCAAGCTGTATTTCTCGGCCCTGATTGGTCTCGCGCTCACCGCGGCAATGGTCGTGATCACCGAGTATTACACCGGCACCGAGTTCAGTCCGGTGCAAAAAGTGGCTGCTGCTTCGACGACCGGACACGCAACCAATATCATCGCCGGGCTTGGCGTATCCATGAAGGCCACCGCATTGCCGGTGTTGGCCGTCTGCGCGTCGATCTGGGGTGCTCACCAGCTGGCTGGTTTGTATGGCATTGCCATCGCGGCCACTTCGATGCTGTCGATGACCGGCATGATCGTTGCGTTGGACGCCTTCGGACCGATAACGGATAACGCCGGTGGTATTGCTGAAATGGCCAACCTGCCGGAAGATGTGCGCAAGACCACCGATGCCCTGGACGCAGTGGGTAATACCACCAAAGCCGTTACCAAGGGTTATGCGATTGGCTCGGCCGGTCTCGCCGCCCTGGTGTTGTTCGCCGATTACACCCACAGCCTGGAGAAAGGCGGTTTTGGTGTGCTCACGTTCGATTTGTCCGACTATCGTGTGATCATCGGTCTGTTCATCGGCGGCCTCGTGCCCTACCTGTTTGCCTCCATGGCAATGGAAGCCGTGGGTCGCGCGGCTGCGGCCGTAGTGACGGAAGTACGGCGCCAGTTTCGCGAGATCAAGGGCATTATGGAAGGCACGACCAAACCCGATTATTCGCGCGCGGTGGACTTGCTGACCAAGTCCGCCATCAAGGAGATGATCATTCCTTCGCTGCTGCCGTTGCTGATCCCCATCATCGTCGGCATGCTGCTGGGTCCGCAAGCACTGGGTGGCCTGCTGGTCGGCACCATCGTCACCGGACTGTTTCTGGCCATCTCCATGACCACCGGAGGCGGTGCCTGGGACAATGCCAAGAAATACATCGAGGATGGCCACTTCGGGGGTAAGGGCACCGACGCCCATGCCGCGGCGGTAACCGGCGATACCGTAGGCGATCCGTACAAGGACACAGCCGGCCCTGCCATCAACCCCTTGATCAAGATCATCAATATTGTCGCCTTGTTGATTGTGCCCTTGTTGTGATCTTGCGCAGAGGAAATGGGCTTACATCAGGCGCCGGAATAACGGCGCTTGATTACAGCCCTTGCCGCTGCATGTCAAACATGGAATCTTTGCCGGCGTGAATCGTTGCACCCGGCCTGAGACCGCCGCGCGGACGCAAGCAGGCAACCGCGCGATTGGAATTGTTCCGGCGCTGGTGTGCATACTGACGTTGCTGTTCCCGCTGCTGTTGCAGGCGCAGCCGCCGGAAAAACCGCCCCGGCTGGTGTTGCAAATCGCGGTGGACCAACTGCGTGGCGACCTGCTCAACCGCTATTACGCTCATTTCGGAGCCGGCGGGTTTCGCTATCTGCTGGAAAACGGCACGGTATACCGTGACGCACACCATGCGCACGCCAATACCGAGACCGTCGTCGGCCACGCGACGTTGTCCACCGGCGCCTATCCGGCCGTGCATGGGATGATCGGCAATGAGTGGCTGGATCGTGCGCGCAATCAGGTCACCTATTGCCTTGAAGACGACCTGTATCCCTTGTTGACTCCTGCCGCCGATGGGAATTCAAAGGGAAGCGCCGCCCCGATGACAGCACCGGTTGCCGGCGAAGGGCGTTCACCCACTCGCCTGCTCGTATCCACCTTTGCTGACGAACTGGCAATCGGCACGCAAGGAAATGCAAAAGTCTTTGCCATTTCAGTCAAGGACCGGGGCGCGATTCCGATGTCCGGGCACGCCGGCAAGGCGTTCTGGTTCTCCAAAGAGCGTGGCGAATTCATCACCAGCACCTACTACTATTCCGCCTATCCGGCCTGGGTCAATGAGTGGAACGCGCTGCGCCGGCCGTTTGCTTACGCGGATACCTCATGGGCGTTGCTGCGCGAACCCGGCCAATATCTGTTTGGCGCGGCAGATGACCGCGCCTTTGAAACCGACATGCCGGGATTTGGCCGCACCTTTCCTCATGCATACGGACCGGCGGACGGCGCGGGGTTTACCAGTTTTCTGACCAGCAGCCCGGCAGGTGATGAACTGACCGCCGAATTTGCCGAGGCTCTGGTCGAGAATGAAAGTTTGGGGCAGGATGAGGTCCCGGACTACCTGTCCATCAGCTTTTCCTCCGTCGACTACATCGGCCATACCTTTGGGCCCTCGAGCCTGGAGTCGGAAGACGCCATCCTGCGGCTGGATCGCACACTCGCGGAGCTGTTCGCCTTTATCGACCGCAGCATCGGCTTGCAACGGGTGCTGATCGTGCTTTCCGCCGATCACGGCACCCCGGAAGCACCCGCTTACCTGCGCGAGCAAGGTCTGGACGCGGGTTATGTCGATCTGGCGAGCTGGGACTGGAAGCCCGCCCTGGCCATGCTGAAAAAGCGTTTTGGCGTGGATGGGCAACGGATGATCCAGAAATATGAGCATCCCTATGTGTATCTCGATCAAGCGTTTTTGCAGGAGCACGATCTCGACCCGGCGGCGGTAGCTCAGGTACTGGCGGAACAGATGTCGAAGTTTCCCCATGTGTGGGCGGCCATTTCCAGCAGTGCGCTGCTCCACGGCCAGCTTGCGGACACCAAAATCAACCGCCTGGTGTTGCAAAACCTCAATCCGGAGCGGTCCGGGGATATCTACGTGATATTCGCCCCGAACTGGTTCATCAACAGTTACGGTCCGGTGACGATCACCGCCACGCATGGTTCGCCGTGGACCTATGACACCTTCGTGCCCTTGATTTTCGCCGGCCCCGGCGTCCCGGCGCGGGAAGTCTTTCGCCCGGTGCAAACCATCGACGTCGCCCCGACATTGTCCGCCTTTGTCAAAGTCAAGATGCCCTCCGGAGCCAGCGGCAAGCCGCTACCGGAGGTGTGGGGACTAGTGGGTAACAGCCAATCCGTAGGATCTGGGTGTGGATCGCGCGCAGAGGAAGGCACGAGGAGGAGGCATGTAGCGCTATGGCGACGACGAGCAACGCAGCCTCGGTGTGTGAGGCGCGCCCAGCGCTGTGGATTTGGCTGTTACAGGCCACATGAGGGCTCTGACGGTGCACATGAACGTCCATTGCTGAGTCCGGTCTGAACAGGCAGATGAGAAATATGAAGAACACATGATCACTCGCGGCTGGCCGGCCTGGTATTGCTGCTGGGCCTGCTGGCGTGGACTGCGGCAGCGGCGATTGAGTCCGATGAAGTACGTCCGTTCGAAGAAGTGTACGTCATCTCCGCCATTGCACCCGACCGGACGCAAATAGAAGTCAGTTGGGACATCGCACCGGGTTACTTTCTCTACAACAATCGCTTCCTGCAGTTCAGCGTGCAGACCCCCGGCGTTAAGATGGGGGCGCCACAGATACCGCGCGGGGAAGTGAGCTTCGACGAGTTACTGGGCGAGAAAGTCGAAAAATATCATGGCCGGCTGACGGTCACCTTGCCGCTGCTGGCGGTTGACAAGAGTATCGACGGCCTGCGTTTGAAAGTACGTTCACAAGGCTGCCTGGAGAATGTGCTTTGCTATCCCCCCACGGAACAGGTTGTGCTGGTTGGATTGCCGCCTGCTGCCGCCGCCGGATGTGGCCTCATCCGAAGATGAGCAGGCAAAGCCGGTTGCGGAGGAGCAAGCCGCACCGGACCGGGGTGTCGACCTGGGCGCGGTGCTGGAGCAGCCGGGCGACAACCCGCTGATCGGCCTCGGCGGGGCCAACCCACAGGACGAGGCCCTGCCCGCGGACGAAGCCTTTGTGTACGAAGCCATCGGATTCAACAGCGATACCGCGCTGGTCAGAATTACCGCGCCACCGGACTATTACCTGTACCGTGACAAATTCGCTTTTCGGGTCGCGGATGCCAGTGGTTTCTCCGTGCGCAAGGTCAGTTTGCCGGATGGCGTGGTCAAGGAAGATCCGGAATTTGGCTCCGTTCCGGTCATTTACGGCCTGGTCGAAATTCCGGTGCATTTGAACCGCCCCGCAGGTCCGGCAACGACCATTTCCCTGCAGGCTGATTTTCAGGGCTGCCGTGACGGCGATATTTGTTATCCGCCGATGTCGCGCATCGTCAGTTTTGAAATGCCACCGGCCCCGACGGCGATCGGGGCACCGGCGACGCCAGCCGGTGACGTAAAAATTGCTGCCCCGGTCAGTGATCAGGACCGGCTGGCGCGCCTGCTCACGCAGAATCCCGGCAAAGCCATGCTCGCATTTTTCCTTGCGGGCATTTTACTGGCCTTTACGCCTTGCGTGTTTCCGATGGTGCCTATTCTTTCCGGCATCATCATGGGACAGGGTGAGCGCCTGACCACCGGCCGCGCATTCTGGCTGTCTCTGGTTTATGTGCTGGCGATGGCCGTGACCTACACTGCCGCCGGTGTACTGGCCGGCTTGTTCGGTCAGAATCTGCAGGCCATCTTCCAGAATCCGTGGATTCTCAGTATTTTTGCGCTGATCTTTGTGCTGCTGGCGCTGAGCATGTTTGGGCTGTATGAATTGCAATTACCCGGGCGGCTGCAGACCCGCCTGGCTGCGGCCAGCAATCAGCAGCGCGGCGGACACCTGTGGAGCGTTGCGGTCATGGGTTTTCTTTCCGCCCTGATCGTCGGCCCCTGCGTCGCCCCGCCGTTAATGGCGGCGCTGATCGTGATCGGCACGTCAGGCGATGCGACTCTGGGCGGCTTCGCTTTGTTCGCATTGTCGATCGGTATGGGGCTGCCACTGATCCTGTTTGGTGTCTCCGCCGGCAAACTGCTACCCAAGACAGGCGCCTGGATGGTCGCGGTCAAGGCGGTGTTCGGGGTCGGCTTGCTGGCACTGGCGATCTGGCTGCTGGAGCGCATCCTGCCGGGTGGCGTCGTCATGCTGTTATGGGGCCTGCTGGCCATTGCCTGTGGGGTCTACCTCGGTGCGCTGGAGCCGGTAGAACAAGACGCTTCGCCCTGGCGGCGCTTGTGGAAGGCGCTGGGACTGGTTTTGTTGTTGGCCGGGGCGCTGGAACTGGTAGGTGCTGCTGCCGGCGGGAAAGACTGGCTGCGGCCGCTGCACAGCCTGCGCGTTGGGCGCCACCACAGAAAAGGTGCCGGAGGTCGCGTTTCGCCCCGTCAAGTCCCTGGACGATCTGAACCATGCCCTCGGTCAGGCCAATGCACAGTCAAAAGGCGCGATACTGGATTTTTATGCCGACTGGTGCGTGGAGTGCAAGCGTATGGAGCGTAATACATTTCCACAGGCCGAAGTGCAGACGCTGCTGAGCCAGTTGCAGGCCCTGCGGGCTGACGTTACAGCCAACGATGCCACCGATCAGGAGTTGATGCGTGCCTACGGGATTATTGGACCGCCGGCGATTCTCTTTTTTGACCGCGAGGGCAAGGAAATGAAAGCCTGGCGCCTCGTCGGCTATTTCCCGCCAGCAGAATTTGCAGCGCATCTTACCGGTGTGCTGGCTGCGCAGTGAGGCCGCTACCGTAAATGCAGGCGCGCCACGTCATTTTGCTGCTTTCGATTGCCCTGCTGGCCAGCATTGGCGGGGCGCTGGCCTATCGCTTCGTATTCACTCCCGAGCGGGTTCAAGGTCAGGAGGCCTTCGTTGGCGCCGCAATCGGGACCGAATCCGCAATGGTTGGAACGCGCCGGCCCGATTACACCCTGGGCTCTGGCAGCGGCGAGCGTGTATCGGCCGGCGATTTTGACGGCCGCGTCGTGTTGGTGAATTTCTGGGCGACCTGGTGCAAGCCTTGCCGCGAGGAGATGCCGATGCTGGTGGATCTGCATCACACCTACCCGGATCAGGATTTTCAGGTTGTTGGAATCGCGCTGGATGACGTGCAACAGGCGCGCGATTTCGCTGCTGACCTGGGCGTCGACTATCCCATTCTGGTGGGCTCGACCGATGTGATGGCAGTGGTGCAGCTCTACGGTAACCTGAGCGGTGTACTGCCTTACACGGTGCTCATTGACCGCGATGGCATCATCCGCTGGACACACCTTGGCGAGTTAAAGGATGAAGAACTGAAAGATCAGATTCGCCGCTTGCTGTTGTAGCGCACAAATCGCAATCAGCTGCGAAAGACAAAATCCCAAAATGGCTGAAGAAGAGCAAAGACACCCATGTCTTAGCTTAATTCCTACACTGAAACGAGCAAAGGTCGGTTATCTAACCTAACAATTTGGCGGTACAGTCAACACATGCCTACTTCCCGAATCGCCTGGTCTCATTAGACGATACACCCTATTATCACTCTATCTCCCGTTGTGTGCGCCGTGCTTTTTTGTGCGGAACAGATGTTGCAACGGGCTATGACTTTGAGCATCGCAGACAATGGGTTGTAGACCGCATCAAGCTACTGTGCGGGTGTTTGCGGTTGATCTGTGCGCATACGCGGTGATGAGCAACCATTACCATGTCGTCGTCAGATTGGATGCGGTGGCTGCACAAAATTGGTCAGATCGAGAGGTTGCTGAACGCTGGACACAATTGTTCAGCAAATCAATGCTGGTTCACCGCTTTCTCGCAGGATGAGTATAAGTCGAATAAAAGCCCTTTTCTCGGAAACTGGAAGTAACTGACCCTTCGTTACCCCAACTTTTCACCCAGCGCCTTGGGAAGCGCCTGCGGAATTTTCATCGGTTGGTGGTACCTGTGACTGAATTTGCCTGTGCCACACCTCCATTTCAGACTTATTCGCGCCCGCAGGGCGAGAGACCTCCTGCCGCCAAGTTCAACGCAGCCGATGGTTTGAATGATGCATTGCTTTAAACAAGCTGCGGCGGAGCCCGGCTTTCTGGCAAGTGGCCGATGGTTTGAAGACAGGCAATTTTATCCAGGTGGAGAAGAATTTTCTTGATCACCGCCGGGTCTTCAATACAGGCGATGACGTGCAGGGAAGCACTAATGCCGCGGGCGCATGGATGCGCAGGAGCGGCGACTTTGACAGAACCACCGCATTTGCTGCAGGTGTCGAAGCTACCGCGTCCTGCTCTCGCCCCTTACCTACATCCATGTAGGCAATGTCAATCTTGAATACCCGCTTTAGTCTTTTTGCCCATTGGACAGGATGTCCCGGTGCCGCGAAGCACACGGATGTGCGAGAGCGGCCAAGTCATTGCTACCTGGGGCTCAGCTGGCGTTTTGCTCTGTTCTGGTGCTGTCGCTTTTTTGCCTTTACCCCGCCCGGCCGGCGTCACCAGCACACGGTAGTGGCTATTGGGTGCAAACACACGCGCAACGGCTTCGCTCCCTTACTGCTTACGCTGCGCGTAAGACGTGCGGTGGCTTTCGCCTACGCCGTGAAAGCGGGTGAGGTTAACCCTGGGCCTGGGGACCAAAGAAACCAACCGGGCAATGGCCGCTCCTGCGCATCCCTGCGCCTGCGGCATACCGTACATCCTGTACATAAAATCCAGCGGTTCAAAGATGATATGCGTCGTACCGTTTCGCCAGGGCGTCTTTAGCTCATAACGTAGCTGCAGGGCTGTGATTGACGATCACGTAATTTGATTCGTGCGCAATTTTCCGATTGAAAGTTCGGGAATAAGACGAGGCCCCGCGATGGGGCCTCGTTCATTCACGCCAACGCTCCGGCGCTCAACAGCGGATCAACCTCCGAAAATGGAGTTGTAACGGCACTCGCTGAACTTCTCGTGGCGTCTGCGGGTGGGAACTTTATCAAACTACCGAAGCAGGCGCCTGGCCTGCCTGCGTGCCATGTCCAGGCCTCGCAGGACGGAATTTGCCTTCGGGAGGCAGGGGCCGGAGGTCCGACAAATTCTCCAGGAGCGAATTTGAACGTCGACCACAGCGCAGGCAAAGAGGGCGGAGCGGCTTTCAGCGAAGCTGAAAGAAGTGCCGCCCGAATGCCGTAGCGCGTGGAGACGGCCCCGAAGGGGCGGAGTAGACGGACGTACGGAGTAATCCTCTCACCGTCGTTGCCGCACAATTAACAAGCCCGGTTCAAAACGGTAATTCGTGCAGCAAATTTTATCTGTTTGTCGTGTATATTGTGGTTTGCTGCAGGTGGGTTTGGGCTCAGTGATAACGTTTTTAGTCAATCAACAAGAGCATGCAATCAGCGATGTCGACCCCAACACCACCCTGTTGGAATTCCTGCGCGAGCAACTGCATCGGACAGGCACCAAGGAAGGTTGCGCCACAGGACATTGCGGTGCCTGCACCGTGGTGGTCGGGCAAGCAAGGGGGGATGAAATTCAATACCACGCGATCAATGCCTGCACTACCCTGATCGGAAGCCTGCATGGAAAACAACTAATCACGGTAGAAGACCTGCAGTCGTCACATGGGCTTCACCCGGTGCAAAAAGCCCTCGTGGAGTGTCACGGTTCGCAATGCGGTTTCTGCACACCCGGAATGGTCATGTCGCTTTTTGCCTACTCCAGGAACTTCCGGAAACCGGATCGCAAATCCATCGTCGAGGCGCTGGAGGGCAATCTCTGCCGGTGTACGGGTTACCGCCCCATTATCGACGCGGCGGTAAAAATGTTTTCGACACCCGGTCGGGACGAATTCCTCGACTCCGCAGCCGCAACAATTCGAAAACTGGACAGGATCAAACAGGACGATGCGCCGGTTGATTTACACGCCAATGGAAAATCCTACTTTGCTCCTTCATCCATTGAGCAGCTTGCCAGCAAGTTGCTAGAACGCCCCGACGCACGACTGGTCGCGGGCGGAACGGATATTTGCCTCGAGATCGGCCAATCCCAACGGGAGTTCGATATTCTGGTTTCTGTCGAACGTGTCAGGGAACTTGACGGAATCTCCCGCACTGGCGATATTCTCGAGATCGGCGCCGCGGTCACTTACAGCCGGGCAAAAGATGAACTCATCGCTCTCTACCCCGGTTTGGGCGAGTTGATCGGGCGGCTGGGATCGCTGCAGGTCCGCAACGCGGGCACGCTGGCGGGAAATCTTGCAAATGCATCAGCCACCGGAGACATGGCGACCGTTTTACTGGCTCTGAAAGCCAAGCTGCGTTTGCGCAGGGGAAGCGAAATCCGTTCGATCAGCGTCGAAGAATTCCTTCTTGCCAACAAGACCACGGCGTTGCAGACTTCAGAGTTTATCGAGCGCATCCTGGTACCCATCAGCAAGCCTGGACAGCTGTTCAGGGCATACAAAATCAGCAAAAGACCGGCAGTCGATACGTCAACCGCCTGCGGTGCGTTCAGTCTGTGCCTGTACCGCAACGTGGTAACCAGCGCCGTCGTCGCTTTTGCCGGGATGGCGGATATTCCCAGGCGGGCGCCTCATTGTGAGCAGGCGCTGTCCGGGCAGGAATTATCAGAATCGTCCATTGAGTCGGCCGCGCAATGCCTGGCCGTGGATTTTGCCACCATCAGTGACATCAGATCATCTGCCGAATATCGTCTCGAAACCGCGAAAAACCTTCTTCGCAGGCTGTACTCAGAACTCCACCTCTCTGCCAAGCCGAGCCGGATCAGTCTCCATGCCTGAGAATGACACGAGACTGACTCCCAGCCCTGCCCCCGCCAGCGGCTTGTCCGGAGAAAGCCCCGGGAACGACAGTGCACAGCGGCACGTCAGCGGCAGCGCACTCTTTGTGGATGATTACCCGGTATCGGGCGATGCTCTGCACGCCAGCGTGGCGCTCAGCGAGGTCAGCCGCGGCCGAATCTGCGCATTCGACTTATCTGCGGTCAGGACCGCAGAGGGTGTGGTTGACGTGCTACTTCTATCCGATATACCGGGAGCCAGGGACATTGGCGCTGTCGTTTCCGGCGACCCGGTCATGGTAAATCCTGGAAGCGAAGTGAACTATTCCGGCCAGGTCCTTTTCGCGGTTGCCGCTACCAGCCACAAGCTGGCGCGCAAGGCAGCCCGGCTGGTAAAGGTGACATATGAACCGATGCCGCCGGTTATCACGATTGAGCAAGGAGTGGCCAGTGAAACTTTTCTCTGCCCCGAAAAGACGCAACAACGGGGCGATGCGGATCAAGCTATCACCGCGGCCGCGAACGAGCTTTCCGGAGAACTCCAAATCGGCGGACAGGAACACCTGTACCTGGAATGCCAAGTGTCCATGTGCGTGCCGCAGGAAAACCGGGGCATGCTGGTGTACAGCTCCACGCAGAGTCCCACGGACGTTCAAAGACAGGTTGCCGCCGTACTGGATATTCCAATGAGTCGGGTGACGGTGGATGTACGAAGACTCGGGGGTGGTTTTGGTGGTAAAGAAACCCAGGCCGCGCAGTGGGCTTGCATCGCCGCATTGCTGGCCCGGAAGACCCGGAGGGCAGTCAAAATCAGGCTTTCCCGTTCGGACGACATGATCAGTACCGGCAAGCGCCATCCATTTCTCTCCCGTTACCGGGCGGGATTTGATAGAGCTGGCCGTATCCAGGGGCTTAAGCTGCAATTGACTTCGGGCTGCGGTGCTTCGGCAGACTTGTCCGATGCGGTGATCCAGCGCGCAATGTTGCATGCCGACAACGCCTATTACCTTCCTGCGGTCAGAATCGAAGGTCGCCAGGTCAGAACCAATACCGTTTCCAGCACGGCGTTCAGGGGTTTCGGCGCACCCCAGGCCATGTTGAGTACTGAGGCCGTGATCGATGACATTGCGCGCTTTCTGGGAAAGGACCCGCTGGAAGTGCGCAAGCTCAATTTTTATTCTGCGGACGAAGGCCGTGACACAACGCACTATGGCCAGGCCATCGGGCAACACGTGATGCATAGGCTGGTGGATCGGCTTGAAAGTACCTGTCAGTACCAACAGCGACGAAGTGAAATCAGCAAATTCAATGAATCGAGCCCGATCCTGAAAAAGGGGCTTGCGCTGACCCCCGTGAAGTTCGGCATTGCATTCGCCCAGCAACACCTGAACCAGGCGGGGGCGCTGTTGCATGTTCATAAGGACGGGTCGGTCGAAATCAACCACGGCGGCACCGAGATGGGGCAGGGCTTGTTCACCAAGGTGGCCCAGGTCATTGCGACCGAATTTGGTATCGACATCGATCGCATTCATTGCAGTTCCACCCGCACCGATAAGGTCCCCAATACGTCCGCAACCGCAGCCTCCACCGGCAGTGACCTGAATGGAATGGCCGCTCGCAAGGCCGCCCTGAAAATCAAGCGTCGGATGATTCGCTTCGCAGCCAGCCATTTCGAAGTGGGTGAGCCGGAGGTTTTTTTTGCGGATAACCAGGTAATCGCGAGAAGTCAGAAGTTTGGCTTTGCCGAATTTGTGCAGCTTGCCTACATGAACCGGATCGGCCTGTCCGCAACAGGGTATTACCGCACACCGAAAGTCCATTACGACCCGGATAGCGGCACCGGGCGCCCTTTCCTCTATTTCGTAAACGGCGCTGCGGCCTCGGAAGTTCTGATCGACTGCCACACGGGCGAATTCAAGGTCCTGCGTGCAGATATTTGCGAAGACGTCGGGCGGTCACTTAACCCGGCCCTGGATATTGGCCAGATAGAAGGCGGGTTCATTCAGGGGATGGGCTGGCTGACCAGCGAGGAACTGCGGTGGGACCCGGAAGGGCATCTGGAAACCCACGACCTGTCAACCTACAAGATCCCTACCGCCGGGGATATACCGCCGGTTTTCAATGTCGAATTGTTACCTGACAGTCCCAATACCGAGGCCACGATTTATCACTCAAAAGCGGTAGGAGAGCCGCCCCTGATGCTGGCCATCTCCGTCTGGTGCGCGCTACGGGATGCCATAGCGAGTCTGGCCGATTACCGCTTCAGCCCGCAGCTGAATGCCCCGGCAACTCCGGAACGGGTATTCAATGCATGCGAGGAAGTCCGCGCCAGGGCACTTAAATGAGTTCCATGAATTGAAGACAGAAGAAAAACTCATCCAGGTTTTCGGCTCGCAGCTTGGAACGGAAGAACTGGACCAGGTCCGCGACTGCCTGGAAAGGCAGTGGATCGGAATGGGACCCAAAACGGCAGCGCTGGAAACCGCCCTGGCCGGCCACCTGGGTGTTGAAGATTTCGTCCTGTTGAATTCGGGGTCTAACGCGCTGCATATGGCTGTTCATCTGCTGGATATTCCGGCCGGATCCAATGCAGAAATCATCCTGCCTTCATTCACCTGGGTGGCCTGCGCCTCGGCCGTCATGCTCTGTGGTCTGCGGCCCGTTTTTTGCGACGTCGACCCCAAGACCATGAATCTCAATGCAGCCACGGTCGAGCGCGTGATCAATCCCCGCTCGGTGGCGATCATGGCGGTGCACTATGCAGGCCTGCCCGCACCGGTTGATGAACTGGCCAGGTTCGGCCTGCCGGTGATCGAGGATGCGGCGCACGCCATCGACTCGTGTAGCGGCAAGCAGGCCTGTGGAACGATCGGCAATATCGGAATATTCAGTTTCGATTCGATCAAGAACCTGGCCATGGGCGAAGGCGGCGGCCTGGTTGCCCGGGACCGCCGGCAACTCGAACGAGCCCGCAATCTGCGCTTTTGCGGTATTTCGAAGACCGGTTTCGAAGCTTCAGGGAAACAAGAGCGCTGGTGGGAGCACGAAATACAGGAAGCCTTCCCCAAGATGGCCCCTTCCGATCTGTCGGCCGCGGTCGGCCTGGCGCAGCTGAGCAAGCTGAAGGCCGCCCAGGCAAGACGGGCTGAAATCTGGAAGCACTATCAGCGTGAGCTGGGTGGAATTTCCTGGATACAATGCCCCAGCGATGCACCCGCGGGAGACCGCCACTCCTACTTCACTTACTGCGTGCTCGTGCGGAACGGGCGACGGGATCTGCTGGCGAAGTACCTGCTGGAAAAGGGCATCTACACAACCCTTCGTTTCCACCCGTTGCACCTGCGCCCCCTGTATCGAAATGAAGTATCGCTGCCGGCGACCGAAGGACTGATGGACCATGCACTGAACCTTCCGCTGCACCCCAATCTGCGCGACTCTGACCTTTTACGTGTCGTTGAAGCTATCCGGAAATTTCAAGGATGAGCCTGATTGCAATATTTGCGCCTTTTTTCATCCTGTGGGCGCTCTGGCGGCCCCTGAACGCTGCTCTATCGCCGCGTTTTGCACGCGCCTATCCCGACCTGGCGGTCAAGCTCCGCGCAGGCTTCAGCCTGGTGGCTTTACTGCTGGCAATCGCATACCTGTTTCTGCCTGGCCTGTTGTGGCTACCCACCACCGGTGCAGCGGTATTCATCCTGCTGGAGCGATGGCGGGCCCGGGCGTCCTGGGGAATGCGTCGCGGTTTACCGCCCGGATCGCTGATAATCTTCCCTGATACCTGGACGGACGACCGCTTCTATCTTGAGCAGGCAGAAAGGCACGGACCGATTTTCAAGACCAGCAACTTCCTGCGCCCGACCGCATGCGTCGTTGGCCTGGAACAAAGCATCCGGGTTCTCAGGGAGCAGGAGGAAATGCTCGAAACACCCTTTCTGCCATTTTCCGCTTTCGTTCCCGGCGGTATGTTGCGCTATATGCGCGAACCTCGGCACTCGCACTACCGCGCCATATTCCGTCGCGCGCTGGCGTCAAAGACCGTTCAGGAATTTGAGCCTGTCTTCAGGGAGGGTTCGAAACGAACACTGGATCTCATTTGCACAGATGGTTCAGCTGACAAAACCGGGGTCAACCCCCTACCCTACCTGGACCGGATGATGCTCGAACTCTGGTTTCAGTTGTTTTTTGCCATCGAACGGGAGTCAGCGGAATGCCGCCAACTCCTGGAGCTTTACCCGGTCATAGACATTGCCAATCCCCTCAAAACATCGCCGTGGCAGATTCGCAAGGCTGTCAGTGACATCACCGCGATCGTCGAGCAGCAACTCACCGGCTGGTGCGGTGCTCCGCCACCCAGCTTGCTCGGCGCAGTTTTGAAGGACAATCCGGCAGATGCCCGGGACCCGGTGGTCATCGGAAACCTGGTCTACATGCTGACCACGACCGCATCCGACATGAGCGCGCTTCTGTGCTGGATTTTCAAAAATGCTTGTGACCATCCTGAGTGGCTTGAGCGGATGGCGCTCGAGCCTGAGCCCGCAACAGGTTCCTCAGAACCTGCATTGGCCGAACGCTTCGTCATGGAAACCCTGCGCATGCGGCAGAGCGAATTCATTTACCGCGCCGTGATCCACGACTTTGACTGCGGCGGATTCCGTATTCCCGCCGGCTGGCTGCTGCGGATTTGCGTATGGGAAAGCCACCGCGACCCCAACGTATTCTCCGAACCCGACCGCTTCAACCCGGACCGTTTCCTGGGCCGCAGTTATTCACGCAGTGAATACTCACCCTTCGGCGCTTCCAGCCATGCCTGCCTGGCCTCTTACCTGGGCACCCTGGTGGGGCGCTTGTTCGTGAGCGAGCTCGCCAGCCACTTCAGACCCAAAGAGTCGGGTGAGAGCTCAATCGAGCTGGCCAGCAGCCGTCACTGGGCGCCAGGTCCCGCATTCCGGATTGAGCTTGACCCGCGATGATAGCCAATCTGTCTGAAAAGCCTCCCAGGATCAGCGTGATCACGGCCGTGTTCAATGCAGAGGCTTTCCTGGAACCGACTCTGCGGTCCCTGCTGGCCCAGACTCACCGGGACTTCGAGGCAATTATTGTGGATGATGGCTCGAAGGATAATTCCATCGAAATTGCCCAGCGCCTTGCGGCAGGCGACCCGAGATTCCGAATATCCAGGCAGGCAAACAGGGGGATTGCCGGCGCCCTGAATCGCGGAATTCGTGAATCACGCGGCGAGTTCATCGCCTTTCTTGACCACGATGACCTCTGGAGACCGGACAAACTGGCCCGCCAGCTGGAATGCATCAAGCAGGACGACGATGTCGGCTTCGTGGGATGTTATTCCGCGCTGATCAAACCGGACAGCAGTTGCCTGGGCTGGCGTTTCGGCACCAAGGCGGCGGGCAATGTCTACCATGACATGCTGTATTGCGATCTTGTTGCCGGTGGTAGCGTGGCACTGGTGCGCCGGGCCGCATTCGACCAGGCAGGGCTGTTCGACCCGGACCTCGAAATCCAGGGGCGTTCGGACTGGGACCAGTGGATCCGTATTTCGCGCCTGTGGAAGTATGCGATGGTGGAGGACATACTGGTCGGTTACACCCGAAGCCCGACAAACTATTCCAGGGACTATGATCACATGGTGAAAGCGGGCAAGGCCGTGCTGGACAAGGCCGCGGCCGACGATCCGGATCTCGATGCTGGAACATACGACAGGGTTCAGGCACGGGACGCCTTCGGTGTATTCTGCATGGGCTTCGCAGACGGCGAATTGAAATCGATAGGCCATTTGCTACGCAAGTCTCTCTCGCACTCGTGGCGCCCGGTGCTGTTCTCGCCAAAGCGCCTGCTGGTGGTGGTGCTGTTCCTTTTGGCCAGAATCACGCCCCGACCCCTGTTCAACGGGATCTGGGGCATCGTGGCCCGCCTGATCTTTGATCTTAGGCCGGGACAGAGTTTCCTGCAGACAGGGCCGCCGGGACCCGGGTCTTGACCGGGAGGTTTACTCCCTTGCGCCGGTCGGCGTTTTCTATGATTTAATTTCGACTTTACTTCCGTCCATCATCGATTGAAACGCCGAAAGGGATGCAACGGCGGCAGCTTTCCCGTCCGCCAGGGAAACCAGCGGAGGCTCGCCACCTCTGCAGGCCGAAACAAACACCTCGAGTTGCTGCCTGAAAGTGATTGCGTATTCTCCACCCTGCAGCAGGTTGCTGATGCCCTGGGGCAATGACCGGATGCCCTCCCTCAGCGATCGCAAATGCTGACCGATGGAGCCCTGGGCTTCCATGGCAGGACAATAACTGAAGCCGTCATAGCGGTAGAGTGACAGGGCAATCGTGCCGTCACACCCGAGCAGACGGATTTCGCTGTTGTCCCCTGAGTACTCTGAGAAGACAGCGCCTACGACGATCGGCGAGTCGTTACCGGAATCCCCACTGTGCATCTTTGCCGCAATGGACACAGGCCCGCCAGCCTTGACGCGCTGAACCGCAATCTCGGTGAATTCCGCCCCCGTCAGGGCCCTCCAGCAGTCGAAGTGCTGCAGGGCACTCTCCCCAAATACGCTGCCATCGATTGTTTGCGGGTCACGCCAGGCAGGAAAAACGTCCCCGCGATTACCCCTGGACGGTGTTGAAAATGTTGCGGTGATGGCGTGCAGAGGCCCCACCAGGCCATCCCGAATGCAAATTCTGGCTCGTCGTATCAGCGAGTGATAGCGCAGGTTCATCCCGACCGTGGCGATCTTTCCGGAACACTTTCCCAATTCGGTCAGGCTCTCGCAATCCACCACTGAAATTGCAAGCGGCGAGTCCACGTACAAGTGACGGCCGCTCTCCAGCACATCGCGGGCATGGCCGAAATGGCTGGCTGGCGGTGTGCAGACCAGCACGGCATCCAGGGTTTCATCGTCGAGCAACGCCCGGTGGTCGTCAAAGCAGCCCGATACTTTATAGTGGCCGGCGACTGCCGCCAGGGTTTTAGGGTTGCTGTCTGCGAGCGCCACGACCTCAACGCCCTTCATTTTGTGCAGGATCGGCAGGTGGCGCATTTGTGCGATGCGTCCGCAGCCAATCATCCCGAGTCGCAACGGTGAAGTTTTATCCATCTTTGTTCTTGAGCCTGTCTTTGAATCCGGAGCCAATCCCCCGTATTGTAATTTGTATTTACTGATCGATACGAGCAATGTAGTGCAGCCAATTACCCGCCAACTGAAAATCGGCACCCTCGGGGCTGCCCGGATCACCCCGGCCGCCCTGGTGGAACCCGCCCGCGAACTGCACGGTGTCGAAGTGGCCGCCGTGGCTGCCCGCGACCACGGGCGTGCGCGGGTTTTTGCGAAAAAACAGTGCATCGATCAAGTGTTTGATAACTACCAGCAACTGTTGGAAGACCCCGGCATTAATGCAGTCTACATCCCCCTGCCCAATAGTCTGCACTGCAAATGGACCATCCGGGCGCTTGAGGCCGGAAAGCACGTATTGTGTGAAAAACCCTTTAGCAGCAATGCCGCTGAAGCGCGCAGGATGGTGGACGCATCCAGGGAGACCGGCTTGATCTTGATGGAAGCGTTTCATTACCGCCACCATCCCTTGATGGCCAGGGTGCGGGAACTGGTGCCTGCGCTGGGTCCGCTGCGGCGCATCGAAAGCAGAATGTGCTTTCCCCTGCCCCGCTTCAGTGATATCCGTTACGACTACTCCCTTGGGGGCGGTTCCAACATGGATGTGGGGGCCTACACCAATGACATGTTGCGCCAGATAGCGGCTGCAAGCGGTGATCCGGTACTTCGGCCAAACCCCGTGGTTAACTGGGCCCGGGCCAAACTGATCGGGCCTGATGTGGACCGGACCATGGAAGCGGAGTTGGGCTGGGAAAATCAATGCAGCGGGCATATCGTCAACTCCCTGTGGTCCTGGCGAATGCCGGGAATCTCTGTGAGAGCCTTGGGTGAGCGGGGTCGGCTAATCGTCACTAACCCGGTGCTGCCCCATTACTGGCACCGCATCCACGTGAAAATCGAAGGAAAAGCCCACCAGGAACGCGTATCGGGCAAGGCCACATATTATTACCAGTTGCAGGAATTTGAGCGCCGAATCCGCCAGGAAACAGCTTCAGACGACCTGCATGATTCCATTGCCACGATGGAACTCATCGACGACATATACACGGCGGCGGGATTACCGCTTCGTCAGGGGTAGTCAATGGCATCCACCGTCCGAAGCCTGCTGAACCCGCTTTTGGGCCTTTTGCCGGCTGGATAACCGTAGAAGCCGAATGCAAACGCGACACGGATACCTGACGGACCAGATTTTCTGCAGAAGTCGCTTCCTTTCCATATAAAATCGTCGATCACAGTTGGTCGTTTTGCAACGCCTTTACCCCGGGGACAGGAATGAAGACCAGGTACGCATCGCTTTTTTTTCTTCTGGCGTTAACGTCAGCGACCGCGGTGTTCGCGGGTGAAGACGCCATCGAGCACTCATCCTTCTTTTCCGCGGAAAACTGGAAAGCCAGGCTCGGGTTCACGGACTTCCAGGTAGATGATTCCCATGCCTTCGGATTGAGCGCCGGGTTCAAGGGCGAGTACGAAACGACCCATGAAATCAGGCTCAAACTGTTCGTCTCCGCCATCGTCGACTTTGACATGGACGGTCTTGATCCCGACCACATCCCGGTGTGGTTCAAGAGCTATTTCAAAGCGGAAAAAGACCTGCGCGCCTTCTGCGACACGGTAAAGCTGCTGGCCACACTGGATTTCGAGCACAAAATGAACACGGTCAGTTCAATCGAACAGTCCGCTGACCTGATGCCGGGCCTGAAGCTGGCGTACGACACCCGCGCACTGGAACTCTTCGCCAAGTTCGGCGCCGGGGGCTACTACCTGGAAATCGACGGAGTATAAGTCGAATAAAAGCCCTTTTCTCGGAAACTGGAAGTACCTGACCCTTCGTTATCCCAACTTTTCACCCAGCGCCTTGGGAAGCGCCTACGGAATATTCATCGGTTGGTGTCACCTGTGACTGAAATTGCCTGTGCCACCTCCATTTCAGACCTATTACCTACATCCATGTAGGCAATGTCAATCTTGAATACCCGCTTTAGTCTTTTTGCCCATTGGACAGGATGTCCCGCTGCCGCGAAGCACAAGGATGTGCGAGAGCGGCCAAGTCATTGCTACCCGGGGCTCAGCTGGCGTTTTGCTCTGTTCTGGTGTTGTAGCTTTTTTGCCTTTACCCCGCCCGGCCGGTGTCACCAGCACACGGTAGTGGCTATTGGGTGCAAACACACGCGCGACGGCTTCGCTCCCTTACTGCTTACGCTGCGCGTAAGACGTGCGGTCGCTTTCGCCTGCGCTGTGAAAGCGGGTGAGGTTAACCTTGGGCCTGGGGACCAAAGAGACCAGCCGGGCAATGGCCGTTCCTGCGCATCCCTGCGCTTGCGGCATACCTTACATCCTGTACATAAAATCCAGCGGTTCAAAGATGATATGCGTCGTACCGTTTCGCAAGGGCGTCTTTAGCTCATAACGTAATTGACCATTACGGGTCAGTGACATGCGATTAGCGGATACGGCTGGCCTGGTGATGTAACGACACAAGCGCTCCAACTTCTCGCGCTCATTGGCCTGGGTAGCAACCCCGGCATGCAGTGAAAATCCCGCCGTTTTCCCCACTGTAGCCGGAGATGAGTTATCTGATTCACAGTCAGGCAAGGTTTGTAAGGTAAATACCTTGCGCCCCTGTTGCGGGCCGACCGCAATGCGATAGCGCATGCCCGAGCCGCCGCACGCAAGACCCGCAGGGTCGGAGTAAGAAGGCGAAGCCGTAGCGCGTAATGGAACTGCCGAGCAAGTGATGGATGGCGGCCTGATCTTCTTCACCGCCGGCAGATGAAGTAAGCCAAGCTCCTTCGCCATCCTGTTCCAACAAACCCTGACGTTCCAGGAAATGGGCAATACGCCGGGCAATGGTATGGGTCAATTGGGTGAGTTCTTTGCTTGTCGGCGCTTTGATCCGACGATGCATCAAAGGGGTCACATCAAAGGGGTCAGAACAACTCGATCCTCATCAAAGGGGTCAGAACAACTCGATCCTTAAACGGAAACCGTATCCGGCCCTCTCTTTCGGAGACATTTCCGCGGAAATTTTTCTCGAAACTACTTGAGCTATGGTCTGCAAGTTTGGTGTGAAGCGGGAGTGGAAAAGTGAGGTTGGCTTGCCATAGCTTTTCGACGCTTGTTGGTTGGATTGCAAATTGCCCGGTTGTGGGTTTCGCGGCAACCTATCGACTGATCAGCGATCAAGTTGATCTGACCCTTTTGATCCGACCCATTCCCGGTGCCAAAGACCTTTTCCCAATACTTGCTCGCCAAGCGCCGAGAAATGGGCTGGTCGATCGAGCAGGCAGCCCGGACACTCGGGGTCGAGCCGGGCTCGTGGAGGAATTGGGAACGCGGACAGAGGATTCTTTTGCATCAGCACCAAACCCAACTTACTCGGCTACTTGGCATATCCGCCAATGACAAGTTGGGCTTCATCTTCCAGAATTTTTGAACCTGGCACGTGGTGCGTATATGGTGTAATAATGCACCATAGGACTATTTTGGAGAATAACCCGTGCCAAGACAAAGTATCTCTTTCACCGAACCCAATACCAAATGGCTGAAGCTAAAGGTGGATATTGAGGGTGAGTACAAAAGCAACAGCGAAGCCGTCAACGATTTGATCCGCAAAGCGCGTGAAATCGAGGGCATTCGCGCCCGGCTGATTCAGGCCGAGCAAAGTGGCTTTGCGAACATGACCGCTGACGAAATTCTTGCAAAATCAAAGGATGAGTTGCGGAAAAATGGGGAGTTATAAACTTAGTGAAGATGCGCAGGCCGATCTGATACGGATTCACCAGCGGGGTGTTCGCCTGTATGGTGAAGCCCAGGCCCCAATGCGCTTTGGGGTGTTTGTTTTGGTACTTAAGGAATGACAGCCCTGTCAATGGTTGAGCGTATGTCTCCGACCAAGAGGCTCTACCGGTGGGATTAAGTCCAGGTGTTGATCAACTTCTGCTTCCGGATCCGCTCGAATCGTTTCCGGCTTGCAGAAAGCTGGATGCTCGCTGCGCTCGTGGCCAGATTGAGGTTGTCTATACGCAATCAGCTATGAAAGACAAAATCCCAAAATGGCGACGATACGCCAAAGCCGCGTCTGGTATCACGGAAATGATGTGCCAGATGATGACTGCGGATTTTGCTCAACAGCGGAGACTTGAATCCCTTCGCATGATGAATGGCGTAATGCATCATGTCGTAGCCCAGGTAGCCGGCAATGAATCCGCTGAAAAATCCCCAAACCGAGGCGCCCAGCAACAGCCGGAAAAGCAACAGCAATAAAAACGCCAGTGGAATACTGACCGTAATCGGCATCACCAGCCGGTCCTTGTCCTGCGGGTATTGATGGTGCACTCCGTGCATCACAAACTGCATGCGGGTCTGGAACGGGCCGTTTGGGTCAAAGTGAAAAATGTAGCGGTGAAAGGCGTACTCAAACAGGGTCCAAAAGGCCAGGCCGGACAAAAACAGCCCGGCGGATACCAAGGCAGTCGTGCCGGAACGGAGGCTGAGGTAAAAAGCAATCACCATGACCGGCACGAACACCGCCAGCACCGTAGCGGGACGGATGCGGCTCAGGCGCTCCAGCACGCGGTTATGCTCGAACATCACCAGTTCGCCGCGTTGCGGCGCCAGATGTTGCGGAATGGGCTCGGTTCTGTGATTCATCGTGGTGCAGAATATACTGTATCCGGGATTGGTTTTCACTGCTGTAGGATGTAAAAATCTGCGCACACACGGAACCCGGGGAATTCCCGGGTGATTTTGCGTCAAATTGTTTCGATCTGCGTCAATACGGTGGCGAATTGTGGACAAAGTCCGATTTGTCGTGCAGACTGCCTTTCCCCAAAGCGAGAGCGTACCCGTGGCCAGAATCCTTGTTATCAATGGCCCAAACCTGAATTTGCTGGGTGGCCGGGAGCCGGAACAGTATGGCCACCGGACCTTGCAGGAGATCATGGAGGATCTCGATCGTTTCGCCGGCGCCTGTGGGCACGAGTTGTACCACCAGCAGAGCAATAGCGAAGGCGCACTGGTGGACATCGTGCATCAGGCGGCCGCTGACCATGTCGACTACATCATACTCAACCCGGCCGGCTACACCCACACCAGCGTGGTGTTGCGTGACGCCTTGCTGGCCGTTGAGATTCCTTTCGTTGAAGTGCACCTTTCCCTGATGCACGCCCGCGAACCGTTCCGTCACAAGTCTTTTTTCTCTGACATTGCCCTCGGCGTGATCAGTGGATTCAGGGGCGAGAGCTATATGCTGGCCCTGCAGGCAATCGTCAACCGCATTGAACCCTGAAGGCTGTTCGACAGGCCTTCAATGCCGCAAGGCGGGAGCACAGAGCGCATGGATATCAGAAAAGTAAAAAAGCTCATTGAGTTGTTGGAAGAATCCAACCTCACCGAAATTGAAATCGTCGAGGGCGAGGAATCCGTGCGGCTGAGCCGTGGCGGCACGGTTACCCCGCCACCACCCGTCGCCACACCCGCGCCGACGGTAGCCACAACCGCCATGCCCGCGCCAGCGCTCGCTACGCCGGCGGCCCGTGCGGAACCTGAAACTGAAGACGAGGCCCTGCCGGAAGGCGAAGTATTGCGTTCGCCAATGGTCGGTACGTTTTATTCATCGCCCAATCCGGAAGCCGAACCGTTTGTTTCCCTGGGGCAGAAAGTCAGCGAAGGCGAAACCCTGTGCATTATCGAGGCGATGAAGATGTTCAATCAGATCGAAGCCGAGGTTTCGGGCACGGTGGTAGCGATTCTCGCCGAAACCGGCCAACCGGTGGAGTTCGACCAGCCATTGTTCGTCATCCGCTGAATTGAAGCATGGCGGCGCTGGAAAAAATTGTGATTGCGAATCGCGGCGAAATCGCGTTGCGTATCCTGCGCGCCTGCCATTCCATGGGCATCAAGACCGTAGCGGTGCACTCGACCGTGGACCGCAACCTGAAGCACGTCGCGATGGCGGATGAATCGGTCTGTATCGGGCCCGCCCCGGCCGGCGAGAGTTACCTGAACATTCCCGCCATCATCGCCGCGACCGAGGTCACGGACGCGGTGGCGATCCATCCGGGCTATGGTTTTTTGGCGGAAAATGCCGATTTCGCGGAACGCGTGGAACAGAGCGGATTCATTTTCATCGGGCCGAGGCCGGAAACCATTCGCCTGATGGGCGACAAGGTCTCCGCGATCAAGGCCATGCGGGAAGCCGGTGTCCCCTGTGTGCCCGGTTCCGACGGGCCACTGCCTGTTGATCCGGCAGAATGCCTTGAGATTGGCCGTAAAGTCGGCTACCCGGTCATCATCAAGGCGTCAGCGGGCGGCGGCGGGCGCGGTATGCGCGTGGTTCGCACCGAGGCGCACCTCAGCAATGCCTTGCAACTCACCCGCCAGGAAGCGCAAAGCACTTTCGGCGATGCTACCGTTTATCTGGAAAAATACCTCCTGAATCCGCGTCATATCGAGATCCAGGTAATGGCCGACCAGCACGGCAATGCCGTTCATTTTGGTGAGCGCGATTGCTCCACGCAACGGCGGCATCAAAAGGTCATCGAGGAAGCGCCGGCACCGGGCATCACTCAGCAGCAGCGTGACCGGATCGGCACGGTCTGCGTTGAAGCCTGCCGGCGTATTGGCTACCGCGGCGCAGGCACGTTCGAGTTCCTGTATGACGAGGGCCAGTTTTATTTCATTGAAATGAACACGCGCATCCAGGTGGAGCACCCGGTCACTGAACGCATTACGGGTGCGGATCTGGTGCGCGAGCAGATTCTGGTGGCGGCGGGCGAGAAATTGTCGTACCGGCAGAAGGACATCCACATCCGCGGCCATGCCATCGAATGCCGCATCAATGCGGAGGACCCGGAATCCTTTATGCCCAGCCCGGGATTGATTCAGGGTTTTCATGCGCCCGGCGGTCCCGGCATCCGCATGGAATCGCACATCTATGACGGTTATCGGGTGCCGCCGAATTACGACTCGATGATCGCCAAAGTGATTTCCCATGGCCAGGACCGGGAAATGGCCATCGCCCGCATGCGCGTCGCGCTGGACGAGTTCGTGCTCAACGGCATCAAGACGAACACGCCGCTGCACAAGTGGTTGTTGAGAGATCCCGGTTTTCTCAAGGGCGGTTTCAACATCCACTACCTGGAAAAACGCCTGCTGGAAAGAGCCAGCGCTGTTTAATGAGCCTCTGATGGCCTGGGCGGAAGTCTGCTTCGACATTCCCCGGGAACGGGTGGCAGTCAGTGAATCGGCCTTGCAGGAGTTGGGCGCACTGGCGGTCACCTTGCTGGATCAGGCCGACCAGCCGGTGCTCGAACCCCAGCCGGGCACCGTGCCCTTGTGGCCGCAGGTGCAGGTGCGCGCCTTATTTCCTGCCGGCGTTCAACGCAGTGAAGTTTCCCTGGCCTTGCAGCACGTTGCAGGGCTCGACCGGCCGCAGGCCCTCGTCTGGCGGGATGTGGCTGACCAGGTTTGGGAGCGCGCCTGGATGGATCGCTTCCAGCCCATGCAGTTTGGCCAACGCCTGTGGATCGTGCCTTCCGGCATGGAAGCGCCCGACGATGCACGCGCGCTTGTGCTCCGCCTGGACCCCGGTCTGGCCTTCGGCACGGGCACCCACCCGACCACCGCAATGTGCCTGCAATGGATCGATGCGCAGGAATTCGCCGGGCAGAGGGTCGTGGACTACGGTTGCGGTTCGGGTGTGCTGGGCATTGCCTGCGCAATGAAGGGGGCACAGGCGGTGGTTTGCGTGGATAATGATCCCCAGGCGCTGGAAGCAACGGCCGCCAATGCGGCCCGTAACGGTGTTTTGGACCGCGTCGCTTGCCGGACGGCGCAGGCGTTTCGGGAACAAGAGGCGGACGTGGTGCTGGCCAACATTCTTGCCGCTCCGCTGATCGATCTGGCGCCGCGGTTGCAGCGCTGCCTGCGCACCGGCAGTCACATCGTTCTATCGGGAATACTGCAGGAGCAGGCGCAAACGGTGGCACAGGCCTATCGACAGACATGCGGTGATATGGAAGTCTGTGAGCAGGAGGGCTGGGTGCGGCTGCACGGCCGCGCCGGTTGATCATGGAGGCATGAGATGAGTGCGTCCGATGGTGACAGAGTCATGATCAATCTGGGTTCCGGGCATTGGAAGTTAGACGGCTGGGTCAATGTGGATCTCGATGCTGACAGCCGGCCCGATGTATGTGCAAATCTCAGTGGTGGTCTGCCTTTTCGCGATCAGTGCGCAGACTTCATGCATACCGAGGACTTCATCGACCAGTTGGACCTGCAACACGCCGGTGATTTCTTGCGCGAGTGTCACCGCGTGCTGAAACCGGGCGGCGTGATACGGGTGTTGACACCGGATGTCGAGCAACTGGCGCGCCTGTACCTGCATCAACCCGAAGCGCTGAAGGCTTTGTGGCAGGATCATGTCGGTGTTCCGCTCAGCCTGGGAACGGCGGCTGAGATCCTCAACCTGGGCATGCGCTTCGCCGGCCACACTTTTCTCTACGATGCCGAAACCTTTGCCCGGCTGGCCGCCGATTGCGGCTTCCGCGCGGAGCGTGTTTCCTTCCAGACCAGCGCATGCCCGCAACTTCGCGGCCACGATCTGCGCAGCCCCGAAAAAGCCATCAGCCTCTACCACGACTGTTACAAGATCAACTGAATCATCCCCCAGGCGCGAAGGGGCGGCGCTTCCTTTTCACACCCATAAAGGATGCCGAGCGACGCAGGAGCGATGATCGGCTGGACAGGGAGTCCAGCCAGGCCCGCCCGGGCAGGAAGCCCCGTCGGGCCGTGTTCAAAGCGCGGGAGCGGGGGCCGGCCATCCGTCCGGGCGTGAAAAAGGAAGCGCCGCCCCTTCGGAGGGCGCAAAACGGGTTTGGATTGGCGACGAATTATGACCGGATCAGGTTCAGCAATTCCTCTGCTGAATGCCAGTCGCGGCCGCAAACGAAACGGGGCAGGTTCCAGCGATCGGAGGTGCGGATAACGGCTCCCGGGTCGGTGCCCAGCGCCGCGCGGCAACCGTGCACCTCGGGGTATTGCGGAAAGAACTGCTCGCGTATGTAGGCGCTGGACTGGCCGAAAGGATAGGCAAAATAGCGCGGCCGGCGGCCGGTGACATGTTCGATGGTGCCGGCGGCCTGAACGACTTGCTGCAAACACTGCTCGTGGGTGTCGATGGTGTGGAACGCGCCGCGCTGTTCGCCCGCCAGATCTGGGTGGTTATGGTCCCAGCCGTGATTTTCGATGGCGATCAGGCCGTCCGCATCGGTGCCACGCCACCAGTCGTCGCTGATCCAGCCCTGTCCAAACAGGGAACCGGAGTCGATGATCTGGCGTGCTTCGCGGCTGGCGATCACAAAAGACGTGGCGTGCAGGGGCGAGGGCAGTGGCGGTGACTGATCGAGGAAATCGCGGAGAATGCCGTCGAAGCTGCGCTGCACACCGTGACCGGGATAGTCAAGATCGCGCACATCGAAATCGCAGCCATCGTCGAATGTCAAAACGACTGCGCGCTTCAGGCCGTCAAGCTCCTGCTCACCGTCGAGCCAGCCCGCAAGCCAATTGAGCGGTATTACCTGATAGTCAGCCTGGTGTAATGCGCGCAAATCCTGCTGCAGGGCGATGTGGTCGTTGTGCGCGTAGCCATCGCCGCTGATGTTCTGTGAATGATAGGTCAGGATGGGGCAAGACAGCATGAGAGTTACCAGACATTACAGGTCGATTAGTGGATAATTGGCACCGTGAAACTGACAACCTCGATGGGCCGGCAGGCCGGCGATTTCCTGACTTACATTCTACTACCGCTATGCTGCGTGTTGTTGCCGTATAAAGCAGGTCAGGCGGCAATTCTGAAAATCGCAGGCAAAGGCTGGCTGTTGCAGGCGCGCTCATCGGCATCGCTTGCCCTGGCGCAGCGCTTTGTAAGTGTGGCTGATGCGCACAATTGGAAAGTGCGCTGGCGTTTGACGGAGCTCATGGAAGCGCGTGATCTTTGGTTCTCCATGCTCGGACGTCGCAAAGCCCTGCTTCGCGGAGTGCGGCAGACCGGAGTGCCGCAGGTTGCGGACCGGCTGGTGCTGATCGGCATGCACTGGGGACCGAGTGTGTTGGCGCTGCAATTGTTTCGTGCGGCGGGTCTCGCGCCAAGATTCGTTCACCGCACGGTACGCCCGGAGGTCATGCGAGCCAGCCCCTTTTACTATTTCTACCTGCGTCTGCTGGTTGCCTATATTCATCGCATTTGCGAAGGTCGCGAAATCACCGTGCCTGGCGCCCGACGTGAGTTGGAGGCAGCGCAGAGTGAAGCGGGAAGCCCGGTAATCCTGCTGGATGCGCCGATTACCCAGTCCGCGCAGCCCATTAGCATCACTGTAGGGCGTCTGCGGGCGGAACTGAACGCCGATGGCCCGAAATTGCTGGTCAACGGAAAAGCGCTTTGTGTCTTGTATTCGATGGGCCTGGATGAATCGGGTACCAACGTGTTGAATTGTGCTGAACCGTTCGTGCCGGGTTCAGTGGATCAATTGCTGCAAAGATTCGCCGACTTGATGTCGCAACACCTCACACAGGATAGCGCGCAGTGGCGTCTGTGGCATGCCGCCGATCAGTTGTTCCGGCAGCCTGCCGTCACAGCCGAGCCAAATTGCGTCAACCTCAGTCAGGTGGGCTGAATGGTGTGGTTGGAAAGACATAGATGAATTGACAGATGGCCAAGCTGTATTTTTACTATTCGGCGATGAACGCGGGCAAAACCACCCTGTTGCTTCAGTCCGCGCACAATTACCGCGAGCGCGGTATGAACCCACTGCTGTTTACGCCCGCCCAGGATAACCGTCATCGAATGGGTGTCATTCGCTCACGTATTGGGCTGGAAGCCGAAGCTGTGGTGTTCGGCCCGGACCGCGATCTGTTTGCCTATGTCCGGCTGGAGTTACAGGAACGCAATGTTCATTGCGTGCTGATTGACGAGGCGCAGTTCCTCAGCCGGGACCAGGTGTACCAGGCCACCGAGATCGTCGACTGCCTGAATATTCCAGTGCTGTGTTTTGGTCTGCGCACAGATTTCCGCGGCGAATTGTTCGAGGGCAGCCGCTATTTATTGGGGTGGGGCGACCAGCTCGAAGAAATCAAAACCATCTGTCATACCGGCCGCAAGGCCACGATGGTGGTGCGTCTGGATGAATCTGGCTACGCCTTGAAGGACGGCTCCCAGATCGAAATTGGCGGCAATGAACGCTATGTTTCGCTTAGCCGAAAGGCGTTCAAAGAAGTATTCTATGGGGGCAAACCCGTGCGCATGATCGATCCGCTGGAGCGTATCCACGAGGATAATGAGCCGGAGGATTCGCAGGGGGACTTGCTGGGTAAGCTTTGATCGCCGGTCAAATCGGGTCTGGTTGCATGCAATAACTGCCAAGGGAGAACGTATGATGCGTCTTCTGATCTTCATTATCATTGTGCTGCTGCTGGCGTTTGTCTGGTGGCCGCAGCATGAGCCCGTTCCGATCGAGGACACCGTCATCGGTGAGCAACTCGCACCGCTGCGCAAGGCGCAAAAATTCGAACAAAAAGATTACCTCGAAGCGCTGGACAAGCATCGCGAGCAGATGGACGCCCGGGAAAAATCTGACGGTGGGTAAGACCCAATATTCCACCAGTTGGCGCGTCGTACTGGTGCAATATGGGGGTTAGTAACGCTCAGGCCGCGCCCGCGCGTTCCAATGCGTATGCCAGATCGCCGATGATGTCTTCCGCGTCTTCGATCCCAACCGAAAGCCGCAGCAAGGCGGGCGAAATGCCCAGGCGTTGGCGTTCGGCAGGCTCCATTTTCTGGTGGGAGGTGGCCACCGGCTGACAAATGGTGGTTTCAAGCCCGCCCAGACTGACAGCACAGCGGATCATTTGCAGTGAACGCAGGAACGTCACCGGATCCAGCGTGCGGTCCAGATCGAAACTCAGCATGCCGCCAAAGTCCTGCATTTGCCGGGTTGCGATACTGTGCTGGGGGTGCAGCGGCAATCCCGGGTAATAAACATGCTCGACCCGCGGCTGTTCTTGCAGTGCGCGTGCGACTGCCAGCGCGTTGTGGCTTTGCCGGCGCACTCTCAAATCGAGGGTTTTCAGGCTGCGTTCCAACAGGTAGCAGTCCTGTGCATTGAGACTGCCGCCATGCATCAGTGCATGCTGCCGCAAGCGTTCGATCAACTCGGCTGAACCGGCAATGGCGCCGCAGCAAAGGTCACTGTGGCCACCCAAATACTTCGTGCCGCTGTGCACCACAAGATCAAATCCGTGGTCGATGGGATTCTGCAGGATGGGTGTGGCGAATGTGCCATCGATCACCGCCAGCAGGCTGCGCCGCCGGGCGATCGCGGCCATCGCGTCGAGGTCGATGACCGTCAACAGCGGATTGGTAGGCGATTCAATGAACAACAGGCGCGTGGCGGGTTCCACGGCAGCCTCTATCGCCGCCGGATCGGCCGGCACGAAAGACCAGCGGATGCCGAAGCGGCGGAATTCGGCCGCAACCATCGCATGGGTTCCGCCATACAGGCCTTCCAGCAGGATTGCATGGTCGCCCGGCCGCAACAGGCCCAGCAGCACGGCACTGACCGCCGACATGCCGGAACTCGTTACCAGAGCAGCTTCAGCATTTTCCAGCACCGCAATCTTTGCTGCTGCCACCAGGCTGTTCAAGGTATTGAAGTAACGCGGATAGCGCACTTCGGAGTCATCCAGGTATTCAATCGCGCTTGAAGTAAAAATGGGGGTATTGATACCACCAAAATTAATTTCCCTGCGGTTGCCGGCGTGGACGGCTTGGGTTGCTTTCTTCATCATGGATTTCCTTGACTCATGGCTATCTTTGGCAATGCGGGCAATAAAAACTTGAGCGCTGTCCGATCACTTTGCGTCGAATGGGCGCCTGGCATTGGAAACAGGCTTTACCCTCGCGATCATAAACCAGCAACTCCTGCGCAAAGTATCCCGGTTCGCCGGATGAGTTGATAAAGTCGCGCAGCGTAGTTCCGCCGCTGCGGATGGCGTGATTCAATACGTCGATGATGGCGGCCGCCAGATTCCGGTAGCGCTCGAGCGCAATGCGGCCTGCCGCGCGGGCGGGGTGTATGCCGGCCATGTACAGCGCCTCGGAAGCATAAATATTTCCCACGCCGACAACAATTTTTCCATTCATGATGAAGTTCTTCACCGGCGTGCGCAATTGACGCGAACGCTGCCATAGATAGGCGCCATCGAATGCCCCGGAAAGCGGTTCCGGACCGAGTTCACGCAACAGTTCATGCGCCTGATAAGGCGGATCCCACCACAGCAAGGCGCCAAAGCGCCGTGGATCGCGAAACCGCACGCAATACGCTGAGTCGAGCACCAGGTCAAAGTGGTCATGCGGTCGCGGCGGATCGCCATCGGGGCAGATGCGCAATGAGCCGGACATGCCCAGGTGACACATCAAACCGCCCTTGTCACATTCGATCAGCAGATACTTTCCGCGCCGGCTCAGTCTCTGAACCCGCTGACCACAGGCTTGCTGCACGGCCGCCGGAATGGGCCAGCGCAACGAGGGGTTGCGCACACGAACCTGGCGTATCACGTGCCCTTCTAGAAACGGGCCGATGCCGCGCAGGGTGGTTTCGACTTCGGGTAATTCAGGCAATTCCAGTCCAGGCAGCACGCGATTCGTCGATTCATCAGAGTACTACGTCTGAGCAGTCGCTGACAGGGAGGAGTGGGGTCAGAGTAAAGTGCCAGAGTTGATTGGGAGGTTCCTGGTGTCCAGCCGTATCGTTACTCTGGCACGCGCAACGGCTCCACTCGCTTACTCTTCTCGCCCATGGCGGAAAACGTGCGCTCGTTCTCACCTGCGCTTTACTCTGACCCCATTGCTTGCAGCCGTATCGTTACTCTGGCACTTTACTCTGACCCCATTGCTTGTGATCCTATTTCTTGGGAAACAGGCAAAAAAAACCCGCCGCTCGGCGGGCTTTTCTACAATGACGGGCTATTATTTGATTTTGCCTTCTTTGTAGATGACGTGCTTGCGTGCTACCGGATCATATTTTTTCATTTCCATTTTTTCCGGCGTATTTTTCTTGTTCTTGTCCGTGGTGTAAAAATGTCCTGTTCCGGCGGAGGAGTTCAGGCGAATCTTGTCTCTTGCGCTTTTGGCCATGCTGGTCTCCTCAAATGTTCTTGCTGCGGGCGCGAATGTCGCTCAACACGGCATCGATGCCATTCTTGTCTATTGTCCGCAAACCCTTGGTTGATACACGCAGTTTGACCCAACGGTTTTCACTTTCCACCCAAAAGCGGTGGTTGTGAAGATTGGGCAGGAAGCGGCGCTTGCTCTTGGCATTGGAGTGCGACACGTTGTTGCCTGCCATTGGCGCCTTTCCGGTTACCTGGCAAATTCTGGACATGGAAATTCCCGTTTGAAATTACTGTGGTCTGTTGCGAAATTCAGCCGCACTTTATACCGTAATTGCGCCAAAATTGCAAGGAAATCACTACTGACGCCCGGCGTAGCGGTTTGATTGTCCGGATCAGATCAATCCGCGCGCCGCCATGGAAACGGGCGTCCCATCGCCAATGACGAAATGATCCAGCAGGCGAATGTCCAGCAAGGCCAGCGCCTCCTTCAGACGCCGGGTGATGGCCTGATCCGCCAGGCTGGGCTCACCAATGCCGGACGGATGATTGTGTGCCACGATCAATGCCGCCGCACCGTGGCCAAGGGCTTTCTCTGCAACCACGCGGGGGTAAACCGTAGCGCCATCGATGGTGCCGTGGAACAATTCTTCGAAGGCGATCACCCGGTGTCGGGTATCGAGAAACAAACAGGCGAAAACCTCATGCGGACAATCACGCAACGCGGATTTGAGGTATTGCTCTGTCGCCTGGGGGCTCTCCAGCGGTGCGCCCCGTACCAGGGTTTCGTGCAAGTAGCGATGGGACAATTCCAACACGGCCGCCAATTGTGCGGACTTGACCGGGCCCAGGCCGCGCTGTTCCTGCAAAGCGCGCTGATCCGCGCGAAACAAGCCGCGCAGGCCGCCAAAGTGTGCAAGCAAGCGGCCGGCCAGTTCGAGCACGGGAACCGAATCCATACCGGTTCGCAACAGGATGGCCAGCAATTCATGATCAGACAATGCCGTGATGCCCAACCGTGACATCTTTTCCCGCGGTGCCAGCGATTCAGTTATGCCGTTCAGCAAAAGGTTTCTCCCCGTGAATTTCCGTGCCAGCATGCCTGCTCGCGGAGTTTCTCAATAGCGGCGATCGGCCTCAGCTGGTGTAATCTTTCGACTTGCTGAATGCGTCGCAGAATGGATGACAGGACACCAATGCACAGGCATTTGCCGGCAAGCCTTGTTATGATCTCACCGACTACAGGGAAGCGCAGCGTTGAAACCCGTACAAATAAAGATAATCGACCCCAGGTTGGGCGCGGAAATTCCTCTGCCGGAGTATGCTACAGACGGATCCGCTGGTCTGGACTTGCGTGCCTGTGTGGATGAGACCATTCAAATACAATCCGGTGAAACCCGTCTGATACCCACCGGTTTCGCGATGCATATGCAAGATACCGGATTGGCTGCAGTGATACTTCCCCGCTCGGGTTTGGGCCACAAGCACGGCATTGTACTCGGCAACCTGGTGGGTTTGATTGACAGTGATTACCAGGGGCAGGTTTTTGTTTCCTGTTGGAACCGCTCAGCAGAGGCGTTTGAAATTGAAGTGGGCGCGCGCATTGCGCAATTGGTATTTTTACCGGTGGTGAAGGCGCGGTGGGAACTGGTTCGCGAGTTCGAAACTTCAGATCGCGGAGGCGGTGGATTTGGCCACACCGGAAAGCACTGACAGAGCGTACCCGGACCGGGGCGCAAAACGATCCTGGTTTTGGCGGAACCGGGGAGGGACAGGGCATTGGTTAACATGGATGTGAAGACAAACCTGAAGAAACTGGCGACTTCCGCCGGTTCGCGTCATATCGACACCCGTTTGATCGTGGTCATGGGCTTGGCCGCCAGTTTGCTGATTGGCGTGCCGGTCTGGCTGAAGATACAGGACATAAGTGGCCGCCGGGCTGCCGATCATGCCAAGGCTGAAAGTCAACGCATCGTAAATTCCATAACGGAAGCAGCGCTTGCCCTGCAGCGGACGCTGGACGACAAAAAGACCCAGGCGCTGGCGCTTGCGGCTTTGGCTGAGCCTGAAAAGGTCGCGGATCTGAAACAATACCTGTCCGGGCGCATTAGCGAAATCAAGGGAGTAAATCTTTACCCGCCCGAGCTAACGGCGTTCAATCCCGAGAAGGCGGGAGCCAACGGCTATGCCTTGCTGGATATGTTGATGGAAGCGCAAAAGGGTCTGGATCCGCCGCTGCAGCTGCATAAGATTTTGCAACCCCCCATGCTGGTGGACGCTGCGGCCATCAAGAACGGCAAGGAAATTGCCGGGTTCATCGTCATCACGGTTGCCCCCGCATATATCTATTCACGATTCACGCCGGATACTTCGCAGATCGACTACGTCAAGCTGTCACAGAACAATGGCAGGCAGGCCCCAAGCGTGCTCAAACAGAAAGGCAAGGCCGGGCAGGGAGACAAGTTTACCGATAAACTTCCGGTCGGCGGTACGCTGTTTCGGATCGAACTGCCGCTGGTTATTTATGCAGAGTATTTAAACCTTTCTGTTCTGATCACCGCCCTGGTGCTCGGACTGCTGATGCTGGTCGCGGCGGTATTTCTGTTTCGCCACAGCCGCAAGTGGGACCGGGAGCATCCACGGGCGCTGGCCAGGGAGGAGCCGCCAGAGCCGCCCGAGCCGGTCAAAGTCGAAGCATTGCCTGTGGCCAAGGCAGACTTGCCAAAAGAAGCCGTGACCCCGGTGGCAAAGCCGCCCGATCAAGCCCCGCAAAGCGCGCAACCAGATCCGCCGCGTATGCATTTGCGTTACGACATTGAGCAGCGGCACCGGGAAAAGGCCACTGATGCGAGTCCGGTGGCGCTCACCTCGGGAATTTTCCGTGCCTACGACATACGCGGTGTAGTGGGTGAAACTCTGGATGCCGGTGTGGCCAGTCAGGTGGGTCGGGTGCTCGGCACTTTGGCCTTGGAGAAAAACGCCGCCCCGGTGGTGGTCGCCCGCGACGGCCGCCTGTCCGGCCCCGCGCTGGTGGAAGGCATGATTGATGGAATCACGGCCAGCGGTTGCGACGTGTTGGATATTGGCGCCGTTCCCACCGGTGTGTTGTATTTTGCCGCGCATGAGTTGGCCGCCGGGTCCGGGGTAATGATCACGGGCAGCCATAACCCGCCCGACTACAATGGCTTCAAAATCATGGTGGCAGGTGACACCCTGTACGGTGCTCAAATCGACGCCATTTACCGCCGCATCGTCGAGAACGACTTTCGTTCAGGTGAGGGTAAGACCGATCGCCAGGATGTGCTGGAGCAGTACCGTGATCGTATATCAAGCGACATCAAGCTGGAACGTCCCTTGCGAGTGGTTATCGATTGTGGAAACGGCATAGGCGGCGTGTGTGCGACCGACGTGCTGCGGGCTATCGGCGCAGAAGTACTGCCATTGTTCGATGAAGTCGATGGCACGTTTCCCAATCATCACCCCGACCCCAGCGAACCGGAAAACCTGAAAGACCTGATCGAAGCGGTGCGGCTGATGGATGCAGATCTTGGCCTGGCACTGGACGGGGATGCCGACAGGCTGGGCGTTGTAACCCTGGGTGGCTCCATCATCTATCCCGACCGCGTGATGATGCTGCTGGCCATGGATGTGCTTGACCGTGTACCCGGCGCCACCATCATCTACGATGTGAAATGCACCGGACATCTGGCCCAGGTAATCGAACAGGCCGGTGGAAAACCGCTGATGTACAAGACCGGTCACTCATTGATCAAAGCGAAGATGAAAGAAATAGGCTCACCTTTTGCCGGAGAGATGAGCGGTCATTTCTTCTTCGCAGAGCGGTGGTACGGTGTCGATGACGGCATTTATGCTGCCGCAAGATTGTTGGAGATTCTGGCCGGTGCAGAGGCACCGCCTGAAGCGATTCTCAACTCATTACCCGCCAGCTTCAGCACTCCTGAACTGAAGATCCAGATGGCGGAAGGTGAAAACCACGCGTTCATCGACGCCTTGCAGGCCAAAGCCCGCTTTGACGACGCCAGGGTGACCACGATCGATGGTGTCCGTGCGGATTTTCCCGATGGCTGGGGTTTGGTCAGAGCCTCCAATACGACGCCGATCCTCGTGGTCCGGTTCGACGGCGAAACCGAACAGGCGCTGGAACGAATCAAGAACGTTTTTCGCGCTCGCATGCTGGCCGTCAACCCGGATCTGCAACTGCCATTTTGAAGCGCCGAAGGCAGAAACGCGCTCCGTGCATAATTGAGTTAGGTGCGGTTGAGGCCTGCTCAGTAGGCGAATTCGCTGAAAACAGGATCGACCGAACCACCCCAGATGGTGTGGAAACGATCGAGCTTTATTTCTGCAGGTGTTTTTCCACTTTCGGCGGTCTTTTGTAGTGGTTCCAGATAGCCGGTTTCGTTTTCTCCCGCGGAATTAAGCCGCTTGCGTGCGCGCAATCCTGCGCTCGAAAGTTCAATCAGTTCCTGCGCCAGGGATTGCACGCTGCGGCCCTGTACCGTCGCGCGCATGCCCAGGCGCGGCACATCATGGCGCAATTTCAGCCTTTCCTCCATGGACCAGTCGCGGGCAATCTCCCAGGCGGCATCCAGCGTAGGCTGGTGATAGAACAATCCGACCCAGAACGCGGGCAGCGCACACAATTGATCCCAGGGCCCGCCGTCCGCTCCGCGCATCTCGAGAAATCGCTTCAAACGCACTTCCGGAAATGCGGTGGTCAAATGGTCCTCCCAGTCCTTGAAGGTTGGCTGCTCGCCGGGAAGCGCCGGCAGTTTGCCGGCGAGAAAATCGCGGAAAGATTGACCGGCGGCATTGATGTAGGCACCGTCGCGGTAGACGAAATACATCGGTACGTCCAGCATGTATTCCACATAGCGTTCAAATCCCATGCCGTCTTCGAACACGAACGGCAGCATTCCGGTTCGGTCCGGATCCGTGTCCTCCCAAATGCGCGAGCGGAAACTGAGATAGCCGTTAGGCTGTCCTTCGGTAAATGGTGAATTGGCAAACAGCGCAGTCGCAATAGGTTGCAGCGCCAGTCCGACACGGAATTTTTGCACCATGTCCGCTTCGGAAGCAAAATCGAGGTTGACCTGTACGGTGCAGGTACGGCTCATCATGTCCTGGCCCATGGTGCCAACGCGGGCCATGTAGTCGCGCATGATCTGGTAGCGTGCCTTGGGCATCCATTGCATATCCTCGCGGCGCCACTTGGGATTGAAACCCATGCCGAGAAAGGCAATGCCCAGCGGTTCGGAAACAGACTTGACTTGCTTGAGGTGTATATTCACTTCGCGGCAGGTATCGTGCAGGGAGTCGAGCAGCGCCCCGGAAAGTTCCAGTTGACCGCCCGGCTCCAGCGTAATGGAAGCTCCGGTTTCGTCCAGCAGAGCGATCGGCGAGCCCTGCTCCGTGATCGGTCTCCAGCCATATTTTTCCGCCAGCGCGGTCAGAATGGCCTGGATGCCGCGCTCGCCCGCGTAGGGCAGTGGACGCAGATCGTGGATGGTAAAGCCGAATTTTTCATGCTCCGTTCCCAGGCGCCACTGATCCGCCGGGCGGCAGCCACTGGCCATGTAATCCAGCAATTCGCTGACGTGTTCGATCTGGCTGGCTGGCTCTTCAGATGGTGGTCTGGACATGCTGCTCGTTCCTGAGTTTTTGCCGTTAAGTGCGGTTGCGACGGAAATGCGGCCTTTTGATGAGAACAAAACCCAGGATCTTCAGATTGCATCAGTCCCAGCAGTTTTGATTGCCAAGGAAGGCCCTCATTCATAGGATACACGCTGCTCATGTCGCAAAACAGATTGAATGATGACCTGCCAGGTGGCCGTGGAAGAGCGGCTACATGGCTTCTGTGCGCGTTGCTGGGAAGCTTTGCACTGAGTGCACCGGCAGATACGTTGCGCCGGGGTTTGGGCCCGGAGCCGGATTCTTTGAACATTCATCAGGCGCAGGGATTGGCCGCCATCAACCTGCTGCGCGATTTGCGCGAGGGCCTGGTTACTTTTGATGCGGCCGGCGAACTGGTGCCGGGGCTGGCATCCGGCTGGCAGATTCTGGACGGCGGCAAACGCTACCTATTCACGCTGCGTGCCGATGCACGCTGGTCCAATGGCGACGCGATCGGCGCCGACGACTTTGTGCGCGCCTGGCGTCGGGCGGTGACGCCGGCGACTTTGGCGGTTACAGCCGGTCTGCTGCGGGACATACGCAATGCCAAAGAGATATCGCGCGGCAGTCTGCCCGCCACTGAACTTGGGGTTGAAGCATTGGCCGCAGATCAGTTGCAAGTCACGCTGGAGAATCCGGCGCCGTGGTTTCTGGAAATACTGGCACACCCGGTCAGTTATCCGTTGCACGCCTCCCTGGATGATGACCTGTGGCAGGGACCGGTCAATGGCGCTTTCGTGTTGGCCGATTGGACGCCGCGTTCCGTGATCCGCTTGCGCCGCAATCCGAATTTCCATGCAGCGGCAAACGTTGTTCTGGATGCGGTCGAGTACTACCCCATCGAGGAGCCCACTGCCGAACTCGCGCGCTACCGCGCGGGTGAATTGGATATTACCGAGACCATACCGGCCGGCCGCTTTGGCTGGTTACGGGAAAATCTTGCAGCGGACTTGCATATCAGTCCCTACCTGGGAAGTTTTTGGCTCGGCCTGAACATGCAGAATGGAATCCTTGGGCATTCGCCGGAGTTGCGGCGCGCGCTGGCCCTGGCCATTGACCGGCAGATTCTGGTACGGGTCGCGCTGGGGGCCGGTGAATTACCCGGATGGGGCGTGGTGCCCCCGGGAATGGAATCCTACCAACCGCAGCACATGCCCATGGCCGAGGCCAGCCAGGCCGAGCGCGAAGCGGAGGCAAAGCGGTTGCTGGCTGCGGCCGGTATTAGCCGTGGGCGGCCGCTGCTGTTGCAACTGCGCTACAACACCTCTGGTTTGCACCGGCGCATCGCGGTGACCGTGGCGGCGATGTGGAAGCAGGTTCTGGGTATCAACACCGAACTGATCAATGAGGAGTGGAAGGTCTTCGTCAACAACCGGCGACTCGGTGTAGTAACCGAGGTATTCCGCGGTGGCTGGATTGCCGATTATGCCGATCCGACCAGCTTTCTCGATTTGTTCCTGTCCGGTAACGAACTGAACGCGACGTTTTTTTCCGATGGTCAATTCGACCACTTGATGGAACGGGCAAGCCTGGCGGCGGGAACAGACCGGATGGTGCTGTTACAACAGGCCGAAGCGCGGCTGCTAGAAGCCATGCCAGTCATACCGCTGTACTATTATGTATCGCGCCATTTGGTAAGGCCCGGTGTGACAGGCTACATGGATAATGCCAGGGACATTCACCTGTCCCGCTATATGGGCAAGAAAACACCGTGATATTCGTATCGCGCCGCTGGCTTCTACCCGGGGTGCTGCTCCTGCTCCTGGCTTCCTGCGGTAAATCGGGCGAAGCCCTGGACACACCTCGCGAAGAACGGCCACAGCCGGTCGATCTGGTGCTGATCGATGGCCGGCCGGACCCTGCCATCCTGGCCGATGATCAGGTTTTGTATCGGGGCAATGGCGAGGAGCCGCAGACACTGGATCCACAGTTGGCCGAAGGCGTTCCCGCCGCCAATATCCTGCGCGATCTGTTTGAAGGACTGACGACCGAGGCGCCGGATGGCAGCATCATTCCCGGTGCGGCCGTGCGCTGGAATATATCCCGCGACGGCAGGATCTACACCTTTTATCTGGACCGCGATGCGCATTGGTCAAATGGTGATGTACTTAAGGCCGAAGATTTCGTCTTCAGCCTGCGCCGCGGCGCCGATCCAATGACCGCCTCGAAATCCGCCGACATGTTGTTGCCAATTCTGAATGCGCGCGAAGTGATCAACGGCGAAAAACCACCCTCAGAGCTGGGCGTGAAGCTGTTGGATGAGTATACCCTGCAGATCACACTGGTCGACCCCACGCCTTATTTCCTCGGTTTGCTCACGCACTCGATCGCCTATCCGGTGCACCGGCCCAGTCTGGAAGCCCTGGGTGAGCGTTTCTCGCGCGCGGGTAACCTGGTGTCCAATGGCGCTTATGTTTTGAAGCGCTGGGACATTCGCTCGGTCATCGAACTGGAAAAAAACCCGCGTTATCGCGACGCGGAACACACCCTGATGCAACGGGTGCTATATCTTCCCATCGAAGACCTGTCGACGGAGGTCAAGCTGTTCCGCGCCGGTAAGCTCGACTGGACCTATGAGGTGCCCAACAACCAGTTTGGCTGGCTGAAGAAATATTATGCGGCCGAGTTGATTGTCAGTCCCTGGCTGGGTTCGTATTTCTTTGGTTTCAATCTGACCCGGGAACCGTTCAAGGATGATCCGGCGCTGCGCCGGGCTTTGGTGCTGGCCATCGACCGCGTCGTGCTGACCGATAAAGTCACGCAGTTTGGCGAACAGCCCTCTTATACCCTCATCCCGCCGGGCGTTGACGATTATGAACCGGCGGTGCCGGAGTATGCTTCCTGGACCCAGGCTGAGAGAGACCTGGAGGCGCAGCGCCTTTACCAACAGGCGGGTTATTCGGCAGAGCATCCGCTGGTGGTAGAAATCCGTTACAACACCAGCGAGAACCACAAGAAACTTGCGCTGGCCGTGGCTTCGATGTGGAAACAGATATTGGGCGTGCGCACCACGCTGGTGAACGAGGAGTGGAAGGTATTTTTGCAGAATCGTGAGCAGAAATCCGTCACCCAGGTTTTTCGCGCCGGGTGGATCAGTGATTACAATGATCCTTACAGTTTCCTCGAAATATTTCGCAGCGGACATGGCCGCAACGATTATGGCTACTCCAACAGCAGCTTCGACGCCTTACTGGAGGAGATCGCACAGGAACGCATACCCGCCCGCCGCGACCGCATGATGGTTGAAGCGGAAAGGATGTTGCTGGAAGACAATCCCATCATCCCGGTTTACACCTACGTCACCAAGCGCCTGGTGGACCAGCACATCAAGGGCTGGCAGAACAACGTCATGGATCATCATCGCAGCCGTTACATGTTCAAGCTCAGATCGCGCGAGCGCAATCCGCAGACGGCGCCGGTACAGACCCCGGCGGCGGAACCGTCAAAGCCGGCAATGGAGCCCTCGGAGTGAATCAGTCAGGCCTCGGGCAGCATGTCGTTTCGCGCCTGTTGGGCCTGGTCCCGACCCTGTTGATGCTGATCACGATCGCATTTTTCATGATACGGGTCGCCCCGGGTGGGCCATTCGACAGCGAAAAAGTCCTGCCGGCGGAGATTCGTGCCAACCTCGACGCCAAATACCATCTTGATGAACCGCTGTTGCAACAGTATTTTCGCTACCTGGGGCAGATTGCGGTGCTGGATTTCGGGCCCTCCTTCCAATACAAGGACTGGACCGTCAATGAACTCATCGCCCGGGGTTTTCCCGTCTCATTGACCATCGGCGGACTGGCCATGTTACTGGCCTTTGTGCTTGGGACTCTGGTCGGCATCATCGCCGCATTGCGGCAGAATTCAGCCATCGATTACTCGGCCATGGGCGTGGCCATGTTGGGTATTTCCATTCCCAACTTTGTCGTCGCTCCTTTGCTGGTTTTGCTGTTGGCCGTGTATTTGGGGTGGCTGCCGGCGGGTGGATGGGAATGGTCATACCGCTATATGCTGCTGCCGGTGATCACGCTGGCTCTGCCCGTTATCGCGTACATTGCCCGGCTTACACGCGGCAGCATGATCGAAGTGCTGCACAGCAATTACATTCGCACTGCGCGGGCCAAAGGCCTGCCGCAGCGGGTGGTCGTCCTGCGGCATGCGTTGAAACCGGCCTTGCTGCCGGTGATCTCGTTCATGGGGCCGGCGACCGCGAGCCTGATTACCGGTTCGGTGGTGATCGAGCGCATCTACTCGATTCCGGGGCTGGGCAGCTATTTTGTCCAGGGCGCCTTGAACCGCGATTACACACTGGTGATGGGCGTGGTCATTTTTTACGGCGTGGTCATCATACTGCTCAATTTCATCGTCGATATGCTGTACGCCTGGCTCAACCCAAAGATCCGCTTCGATGAGGGCTGAGCCTTGAGCGAAAAAATACGCCACACGAATGCCCCATCGACGACCCGTTCGCGGCCGCCTTCGAAGTCCGGGACGTGCCCGGCCGGTCGCTTTGGGTGGACGCCTGGCATCGCCTGCGCAAAAACCGGGCCGCCGTGGTCAGCGGCGTCATCATGGCGTGCATGCTGTTGGCGGTCATCTTCGGCCCCATGCTGCTGCCCTGGGCGGCTGACTTTACCGATTGGGACCACACCGCCGCTCCACCCAGCCTGCTCAATGGCCACTGGTTTGGGACGGACGCGGTGGGGCGCGATATTTTGGCAAGAACGCTGGAGGGCGGGCGGATTTCGCTGTTGGTGGGTTTGGTGGCAACCCTGGTCAGTCTGGTCATTGGCATCAGTTACGGTGCGATAGCGGGGTATTACGGCGGCATGACCGATCGTTTGATGATGCGGATGGTGGATATTATTTATGCCTTGCCGTTCATGTTTTTCGTCATCTTGCTGATGGTCATTTTCGGCCGTCATATCATTCTGATTTTCCTCGCGATCGGTGCGGTGAACTGGCTGGATATGGCGCGTATCGTGCGCGGTCAAACCCTGGGCCTGAAAAATACCGAATTCGTCGAAGCGGCGCTGGCTTGCGGCGTAAGTGACCGGGCCATCATCAGCCGCCACATCATTCCCAACCTGCTCGGTGTGGTCATCGTGTATGTCACGCTGACCATTCCGCAGGTGATTCTGGTTGAGTCCTTCCTCAGTTTCCTGGGTTTGGGCGTGCAGGAACCCATGAGTTCCTGGGGCGCCCTGGTGAATGACGGGGCCCAGGACATGGAGTCGGCGCCATGGACCCTGATATTCCCGTCCGCGTTTCTGGCCGCGACGCTTTATTGCTTCAATTATATTGGCGATGGCATGCGTGATGCGCTGGATCCCAAGGACCATTTGTGATGCCGCTGCTGCAAGTCCAACAGTTGCAGGTCAGTTTCGATACGGTCGATGGTGAGGTCCACGCCGTCAACGGCATCGACTTTGCCGTCAATGCCGGTGAAACCCTGGCCATCGTAGGCGAGTCCGGATCCGGCAAAAGCCAACTGGTAATGGCCATGATGGGCTTACTGGCGGAGAACGGTACCGCACAGTGGCGTGGCCCGTTTCAAGGGCCATGATCTGATGCAGATGAACCAGCATGACCTGAACCAGGTGCGCGGGCGGGAGATCGCGATGATCTTTCAGGACCCGATGACCTCACTCAACCCGTTCCTCACGATCGAGCAACAGATGACCGAGGTCTTGATGCACCATCAAGGCCTGCGTCACCACGAAGCCGTGGCGCACGCGGTGGAGATGTTGCGGGCCGTACGTATCCCGGACCCCGAAGAACGCATTCGCCAGTACCCGCACGAATACTCCGGCGGCATGCGCCAGCGAGTGATGATCGCAATGGCGCTGCTGTGTGAACCGGATCTGCTGATCGCCGATGAGCCCACCACCGCACTGGACGTGACCGTGCAGGCGCAGATCACCCGGCTGATCGGCGAATTGCGCGAAAAAACGCACATGGCCATCATTCTGATTACCCATGACCTGGGGGTGGTGGCCGGCATTTGCGACCGCATTATCGTGATGTACGCCGGGCAAATGGTGGAATGCGGCAGCGTCGATGACATTTTTTACCGGCCGCAACACCCCTATACACAGGGTTTGCTGGCCTCGGTTCCGCGCCTGGACCGCGCCGCGGAGAACGAGTTGCACGCGATCCCGGGCAATCCGCCCAATTTGCTGGAGATGCCCGGCGGCTGCAGTTTTCGTGATCGATGTGCGCAGGCGCGCAAGGCGTGTGAGCAGGCGCCACCGGTATGGCGTGATGCACACGGACGCATGAGCCGCTGCGTGAACGAAATGCCCGGCGGCGAGATCGACTCCGGGCCCGCCGCCGGCGCGGATTCACCCGTGATCGAGGCCGGGACTTGAGCACGCCGGTCTTGCGTGTGCAGGATCTGGTCGTGCACTTCGACAGCCAGACCGGCGGCATTTTCCATCGCCGGCGGCGGCTGCTCAAGGCGGTGGACGGGATCAGCTTCGACCTCGATGAGGGAGAAACCCTCGGTATCGTCGGCGAGTCGGGTTGCGGAAAATCGACACTGGCGCGCGCCATCTTGGGGCTGATCCGCCCCCAACGTGGACGCGTATTGTGGATGGGCGAGGATCTCACCCAACTCGATGCCGAACAAATGCGCCACAAACGCAAAGAACTGCAGATCGTCTTTCAGGACCCGGTCGCTTCCCTGGATCCCCGCATGACGGCCGGGGCCATCATTGCCGAACCCTTGTGGACCTTTTATCCGCATATGGAGCGCTTGCAGGTCGAGGAGCGTGCCCGTGGCATGATGAAAATGGTCGGCCTGCTGCCGAACCAGATCAATCGCTATCCACATGAATTCTCCGGCGGCCAGTGCCAGCGCATTGGCATTGCCCGGTCGCTGGTGCTGAACCCAAAGCTGTTGATCTGCGATGAGCCGGTCAGCGCGCTGGACGTCTCCATCCAGGCCCAGATCGTCAACCTGTTGCGCGACCTGCAGCAAAAGCTCGGCCTGGCGCTGATCTTTATCGCCCACGATCTTTCCGTCGTGCGTCACATCAGTGACCGCGTGATGGTGATGTACATGGGACGCAGCATGGAACTGGCGGACAAAGTGGCTTTGTACCGCCGTCCGCTGCATCCCTATTCCCTCGCGCTGATGAAATCGGTACCGGTTCCGGATCCCCGGCTGGCAAGGGAGATGAAGCAAGGCCTGTGGCTCAAAGGCGACATGCCCTCGCCGTTCAGCCCGCCGCGGGGCTGCATTTTCCATAGCCGGTGCCCGCATCTGGTCCAGCGCTGCCAGTCTGACGTACCCGCCTTGCGGCGTATGGAAAACGGTGACTGGGTCGCCTGTCACCGGGCGGAGGAACTGGACCTGTCCATTTGAACGCACGCCCCCATCGTTCCGCAGTTGTGCAGGCCAGGCTGGAGTCGGCGCTTGCGGACGGATGCAATTCCCTGCTGGGAGAGGGACCCGCGCCGGAAGTTCGTAACCGCTTGTTGCAGTATCTGGATCTGCTGACGCACTGGAATCAGGCCTATAACCTCAGTGCGGTGCGTGATCCGGATGAGATGGTCTGCCGTCATGTGCTGGATTCGCTGTCGGTATTGCCCTGGTTGAATGCGGATTCCCTGCTTGATGCCGGCACTGGCGCCGGGCTGCCCGGCGTGCCGCTGGCCATCATGCGCCCCGGGCTCGATGTGACCTTGCTGGACAGCGCCGGCAAGAAGATCCGCTTCTTAAGGCAGGTCAAACGCGAACTCGGCCTGGCCAATGTGCACCCGGTGCAACAGCGCCTGCAATCCTATTCGCCTCGGGCAACGGTGCCATGCATCATCAGCCGGGCATTTTCCAGCCTGGAGCAATACGCGGTGGCGAGCCGCCATCTGTTGGGTCCGGATGTGAAATTGCTGGCCATGAAAGGACGCTATCCGCAAGAGGAAATTGCCCGGCTGCCGGACTGGATCCGCGTCGAGCGGGTGGAAAAACTTTCGGTGCCGGGATTGCATGAACAACGCCACCTCGTCATGATGTCTGTCACCGCCTGACCCTGGTTGATTGACCCCTATGCTGTTCCAAATGCTCCAGCCGTTGACGAAAACCGACTGCCTGCACATTCCATTCGAGATTCGCTGGAATTGTTGCGACCCATTTGCCGCAAGCGCAGGCAATGCAGGGGGAGCGACTTTGCCGCAGGCAAAAAAGTGCCCCCGGAATGCCTTCGCGCGTGGGAGCAGGGAAGCGAGACACCTTAGTGCGCTGCATTGCCGTGGCAAACCAGAAAGGCGGTGTGGGTAAAACCACCACCTGCGTCAACCTGGCCGCCGCGCTGGCCAGCACCAGGCACCGCGTGTTGCTGTTCGACCTGGATCCGCAAGGCAATGCAACGGTAGGCTGCGGGGTGGATCCGCGCAGTTTGCTGGTGTCCGCGTACGACGTGCTCATCGGCAACCACAGCATCGAGCAGACCCGGTTTCGGCTCGAAGAACTCGGTTTGGACCTGTTGCCCTCCAATAGCGACCTGACGGCCGCAGAGGTTGCGCTGCTGCAGCAGGAAGAACGGGAATACGCACTCAAGCGGGCGCTGCAGGCGGTGGCTGGTCAGTACGACTGGATCATTATCGATTGTCCGCCCTCATTGAATATTCTGACACTCAATGCGCTGGCCGCAGCGGACAGCGTGCTGATTCCAATGCAGTGCGAATATTACGCACTGGAGGGCCTCACCGCCCTGATGGATACGGTCAATCAGGTTCGGGCCAGCGTCAACCCCGGTCTCGAGATCGAAGGCTTGTTGCGCACCATGTTCGATGTCCGCAACAATCTTTCTTCAGCCGTTTCCGATCAGTTATTGGAACATTTCGGCGAACAGGTCTACCGTACCATCGTGCCGCGCAACGTTCGCATCGCAGAGGCGCCCAGTTACGGATTGCCGGTAATGTTCTATGACCCGGGTTCCAAAGGCGCGCAGGCGTATCTGGGTCTGGCCGGAGAAATGTTGCGGCGTTACAGCAAGAAAACCGCCGGCACCCAATGACCGCGAAACAGCCTCACTACAAGTGAAGAACGATTGATATGAGCACACGAAAAAAGCCCGCGCTGGGACGCAATCTGAGTTCCATGTTGAGTCCGAGCACACTGCGCCATGTTGGCCAAAACGCATCGCGCGATGAACTGCGTCAACTACCGCTGGATGTGATCCGGCCCGGGCGCTATCAACCCCGCTCCGTATTCGATGCCGACAAGCTCGAGGAACTGGCCAGTTCGATTCGTGCCCAGGGCGTGGTCCAGCCCATTCTGGTGCGCGAGATCGGGCCGGGCGAGTACGAACTGATTGCCGGCGAGCGCCGCTGGCGCGCAGCGCAGCTCGCTGCCATCGAGACGATTCCGGCGGTGGTACGTGATGTCGCCGATGAAGTCAGTGTGGCCATGGCCCTGATCGAAAACATCCAGCGCGAAGACCTCAATCCACTGGAAGAGGCCACCGCCTTGCGGCGGCTGATCGATGAGTTTCACATGACCCACCAGGAAGCCGCAGATGCGGTTGGCCGTTCGCGCGCGGCCGTGTCGAATCTGCTGCGCCTGCTGCAGTTGATGCAGGAGGTCAAGGACATGGTCGATGGGCGCTTGATCGAAATGGGGCATGCCCGCGCCTTGCTGTCGCTGGAGGCCGGCTTGCAGGTGCAGGCGGCGCGCGAAGTCATCAACCGGCGATTGTCGGTGCGGGATACGGAGGCCCTGGTCAGGCGCCTGCAGCGGCCGCCGAAAAAGCCTGCCGGCAAAACCGACCCGGATATCCAGCGCCTGCAGAACCGCCTGGAAGAATCGCTTTGCGCCAGGGTCAGGATTCAGCACCTGGCTTCCGGCAAAGGCAAGCTCGTGATCAGCTATAACGATTCTGACGAGCTGGAGGGCATTCTGGGACATTTCCGACTGGACGACGAGTAAACTTTCGGCACATTACTCTTGCCATCAATTTTGGGGAAAATGCGCCTCCCCAAACTGTTTGTGCAGGAGTTCCAACGTATGAATACCCGTTTACGCGACGCCTTCGCGGCGCTCGTTTTGTTGACTGTTGCCTCATTCAGCCTCGATGCGGATTCATCCAATCAGGCTTCGGTAGATCGTGGCCGCTATCTCATTCGTATAACGGGCTGCAATGATTGCCATACCACGAATTATTCGGCCAGCGGTGGAACCGTACCGGAATCTGAGTGGCTCAAAGGCGATAACCTGGGTTGGAAAGGCCCCTGGGGCACAAGCTATGCCGCCAACTTGCGGTTGTCGCTGTCGCGGATGACGGAAGATCAATGGCTTGCATATGCCCGCAACCTGCGCTCGCGGCCGCCGATGCCTTCGCTCAGTTTGAATGCGATGACCGCGGAAGACCTGCAATCCATTTACCGCTTCGTGCGCCAGCTCCAGCCATTGGGCGACCCGGCCCCCGCCTATGTGCCGCCGGATGGTGAACCCCAGCCGCCTTATGTCGTTTTTCCAACACCACCCGAGGTTAAATGATTCCTGCAGCACCTGAGGACGCTCCGGCTTATCGAGCCGGTGCCCTGAATCCGCGCTCCAGGGCTAACCCGGGCGCCATGGCATGCCGATGCTGCGGCGTACCGCGCATGCGGATTGCCACGCTGCCATTTGATCTGCGTCAGAATTAATGACTTTGGGCACCACAAACACGCGCTGGTGAATTGCCCCTGGCGAACCGGGGGTGTTAAAATGCTTGGTCTTTGGCCGCGGTTTGTCTTTGAGCGTCTCCATTGGGCGTGAAAAGGATGAAGCGCGGTTGTTGCTGAAGGCGTGCGGGAATGCGGATGAAGCAGCGGCCCGATGAGTTCTCAGGGCGGAACTGCCCGGAAAACCGGGCCGCGTTTGTACCGCCGACCGGCCCTGCGCTGGGGGCAGTATTGCGCCTGCAGACCGTGGTGGCGATGGTGCAGGCCCTGGGTCTGTTGCTGCTCGGGCCGGTGGCGGCCTATTCATCGCTGTGCGGCAGTCTGGCGGTGTACTTGCCGGGCTTGCTGTTCACCGTCTTGGTGGGCCGAAAGATCGGGGCCAGCAGTACCGAGTTTCTGGGTACCGCGGCATGGGCGGAATTCGGCAAGCTGCTGTTGACCGGTTTGCTGTGCGCTTTGGTGTTCATCTGGGTCAGGCCGCTGGCGCCGGTTTGGTTTTTCACAGGCATGCTGACGGTGCTGGCGGCGGGGTGGATTGGCCTGGCGAAAGCGTTTCGCTGAGGGGCCTGAACCGGCGGCCGTTTTGCGCTTGAGTTTTGGGCTTTTAGACATACATCCTTGGTGGGATGTGGCAATGGAAAATAACGGAATAAAACATGTCTGGCGGCAGTGAAAACATCACCCAGGGTGAGTACATCCAGCACCACCTGCAGAACCTGACCTTCGGCAAAACGCCCGAAGGCGATTGGGGTTTTGCCCACACGGCAGCAGAAGCCAAGGCCATGGGTTTCTGGGCATTCAATGTCGATACGATTGCCTGGTCCGTGGTGCTGGGCATTGGTTTTTACCTGCTGTTCAGAAACGTTGCCAGGAAGGCCAACTCCGGTGTGCCAACGCGCTTCCAGTCCGCGATCGAATACATGGTCGAGTTCGTCGATAACAGCGTGCGCGAAACATTTCACGGCACCAGCAAATTCATCGCCCCGCTGGCGCTTACGCTGTTTGTGTGGATCTTTTTCATGAATTTCATGGACCTGATTCCGGTGGACTGGCTGCCCTGGATGGCGAAAGAGGCCGGGGTGCATTACCAGAAAGTCGTCCCCACCACCGATGTAAACGCCACCATGGGCATGGCCCTGACGGTATTCGTCCTGATCATTTACTTCAGTATCAAGATCAAGGGCGTGGGTGGCTTTATCGCGGAGCTCAGCGGACAGCCTTTCGCATCGAGCAGCCTGTTTGGCAAGATCCTGTTTTTTATTCCGAACTTGCTACTTGAAACGGTTGCGCTGCTGGCCAAGCCGATTTCACTTGGCTTGCGACTGTTCGGCAACATCTATGCCGGCGAACTGATATTTATCCTGATCGCGCTGATTTTCACCGCGGGCAGCGGCTTCATTGCCACCGGCCTCAGTTCAATATTCGGCGGTCACATACCGGCCTGGTTCTGGCTGGCGGCGGTCGTAGCCGTGTTTGCCACCTTGTGGCTGAACCTTAAAGAGCGGCTGGATAACAAGAAAACCCTGTGGTTGCTGCTGGTGGAAATGCTGCTGGTGGGCGGTATGGCTTTTCTCGGCGGCCAGTTATTGCATTTCGGCTGGGCCGTGTTCCATTTGCTGATCGTCACATTGCAGGCCTTCATTTTCATGATGCTGACGATCGTGTACCTGAGTATGGCGCACGAGCATCACTAGTGTCCTGTCACTGCGAATTTGGACCTTAGGCTAAGGGATGTTTTGGATTTGAATTTTTGGCAAACAATCTTTGAGAACGGGAGTGATCGATGGAAACTGTAATTGGAATGACCGCTATCGCCGTTGGCCTGCTGATTGGCCTGGGCGCGCTGGGCGTTGGTATCGGTGTGGGTATCCTCGGCGGACGCTTGCTGGAAGGCTCTGCGCGCCAGCCGGAACTGGCGCCGATGCTGCAGGGCAAGTTTTTTCTGGCCATTGGTTTGTTGGACGCCGTGGCGATGATCGGTGTGGGTATTGCGTTGTTCTTTACCTTTGCCAATCCGTTCGTCGGCCAACTGCAAAGCGCGTTGGGCGGGTAACACGCCGTCCGGGACGGATTTGATTACCTTTGGAAAGATCAAACCATCTGAACGAGGTTAAGGCATGAATCTGAATGCCACATTGATCTTACAGTCGATCGCGATGATGATCTTCGTGTGGTTTTGCATGAAGTACATCTGGCCGGTGCTGTTGCAGGCCATGGATGAGCGGCGGGAGAAAATCGCCGAAGGCCTGGCTGCTTCAGAGCGCGCGGAAAAGGAACTGGAAGCCGCCAAAATCACCGCCGGCGAAGAGATTCGCCAGGCCCGTGAAAAGGCTGGCGAGATCGTCGAGCAGGCCAACCAGCGCCACAGCCAGATTCTGGATCAGGCGAAGGAAGACGCCATCGCCGAGAAGCAGCGCCAGGTCGTCGCGGCCGAGGCGGATATCGCCCAATCGGCCAACCAGGCGCGTGAGGCGCTCAGGTCACAGGTGGCCAGCCTGGCGGTATTGGGCGCTTCGCGCTTGCTGGAAAAGGAAGTCGACGCGGACGTCCATCGCAAATTGCTCGATGAGCTGATCGCGGAAATATAGCCCGTATGAGCAGTCTGACCACACTGGCACGGCCCTATGCAAAGGCGGCATTCGGCCTGGCGCGGGACAGCGGACCCGGCGCGGAAGGCCTGACCCACTGGCAGGAAATGCTCACCCTGGCCAGTCAATTTGCTGCCGACGAGCAGGTCGCCGGCATTCTGGAAAACCCATTGATCTCACCGGAGCAAGCGGTCAAATTGCTGAATGATCTTGCCGGCGATCGTTTCGATGAAGGCTTTCGCGCATTCCTTGCGGTGCTGGGCGAGAGCCGCCGGCTGCCCTTGCTGGCGGAAATCATTACGCTGTTCAGAAAATTGAAGCAGGCCGCCGAACAGCGCATGCAGGTGCGCGTGGTGTCGGCCCGGCCGCTGGACGAAGACCAGGCGGAGCGCATGAAGGCGGCTCTGGCGAGCCGTTTCAATTGCGCCATCGATCTGGAAAGTGAAATCGACGCCAGCGTGCTTGGGGGCGCCGTGATCTATGCCGGTGATCAGGTCATCGATGGCTCATTGCGCGGGCGTCTGAGCAAATTGAGCAGCGCCTTGCAGCGCTAGTTCGTGAGATGAAATCGAGCACCGAATTTGAATAGCCGGTCGCCAATGACGCCGGCGATCCAACAGGAAGAAAACAATGCAAGCAACACTGAACCCATCTGAAATCAGCGAGTTGATCAAACAACGCGTCGAGCAGTTGAACGTTTCTGCCGAGACCCGCAACGAAGGCACGGTAGTCAGCGTCTCCGACGGCATTGCTCGCGTTCACGGGCTGGAAGACGCCATGCAGGGAGAAATGATCGAATTTCCCGGCAATACCTTCGGTCTGGCGCTCAACCTCGAGCGTGATTCGGTCGGTACCGTCATTCTGGGTGACTACGAGCACATCACCGAAGGCGACACCGTCAAGTGCACCGGCCGCATTCTCGAAGTGCCGCACGGGCCGGGTTTGCTGGGTCGCGTTGTGGATGCACTGGGAAACCCGATTGACGGCCAGGGCCCGATCGAAAACGACGGTTTTGCGCCGATTGAAAAAGTGGCGCCCGGCGTGATCTGGCGTCAGTCCGTGAGCCAGCCGGTGCAGACCGGCCTGAAATCCATCGACGCCATGGTGCCGATCGGACGCGGTCAGCGTGAGCTGATCATCGGCGACCGCCAGATCGGCAAGAGCGCGATTGCCATCGATACGATCATCAACCAGGCCAAATCCGGCATCAAATGCGTTTATGTTGCCATTGGCCAGAAGCAATCCACCGTGGCCAACGTGGTACGCAAGCTGGAAGAGCACGGCGCCATGGAACACACCGTGGTGGTCAATGCCTCGGCTTCGGAATCCGCCGCCATGCAGTACATTGCGCCCTATTCCGGCTGCACCATGGGCGAGTATTTCCGCGACCGGGGTGAAGACGCACTGATTATTTATGACGATCTGACCAAGCAGGCCTGGGCCTATCGCCAGATTTCGCTGCTGTTGCGTCGTCCGCCCGGCCGTGAAGCGTATCCCGGCGATGTGTTCTACCTGCATTCCCGCCTGCTGGAGCGTGCAGCGCGGGTTAACGTGGACTACGTGGAAAAATTTACCGATGGCAAGATTAAAGGAAAAACGGGGTCACTGACGGCATTGCCGATCATCGAAACCCAGGCCGGTGACGTTTCCGCGTTTGTGCCGACCAACGTGATTTCCATTACCGATGGTCAGATCTTTCTCGAAACCGACCTGTTCAACGGTGGCATACGCCCGGCTGTTCATGCCGGTCTTTCGGTGTCGCGCGTGGGTGGTGCGGCGCAAACCAAGGTGATCAAGAAGCTGGGTGGCGGTGTGCGTCTGGCATTGGCGCAATACCGAGAACTGGCGGCATTTGCGCAATTCGCATCCGACCTCGATGACGCCACGCGCGCCCAGTTGGAGCGCGGCCAGCGCGTGACGGAACTGATGAAACAGCCGCAGTACAGCCCGATGTCGGTTGGGCAGATGGCGGTTTCGCTGTTCGCAGTCGACCGTGGATTCATGGACGACATCGAGTTGAAGAAAATCGGCGCTTTCGAAGCGGCCCTGCTGGACTCAATCAAATCCAAGCAGCCGGCGCTGATGGAAACGCTGGATGGCGGCGATTGGAGTGACGATCTCGAACAGCAACTCAAATCCGCCGTGGCGGAGTTCAAGACCAGCGGCAGCTGGTAAGAGCGGTGGGGTCAGAGTAAAGGGTCAGAGTAAATGACGTGTTTGTCAAAATCTTTGATCTCCAAGCAAATTTACTCTGACCCTTTACTCTGACCCCTTATTTCCTTCTTTACGGAGCAGGTTCAGATGGCAGGCGGCAAGGAAATTACCAGCAAGATCAAGAGCATCGAAAACACCAAAAAGGTGACTTCGGCGCTGGAAATGGTCTCTGCCAGCAAGATTCGCAAATCGCAGGCGCTGATGAAGGCAACGCGGCCCTACGCCCACATGATGCGGCGCATTATTGGGCACCTGGGCAAGGCCAACCCGGAATACCGTCATCCGTTCACGATTGTTCATCCGGAGGTGACGAAGGTGGGTTACATCATCGTCTCCACCGATCGCGGCTTGTGCGGTGGTTTGAACAGCAACCTGTTCAAAATGGTCATGAGAAGCATGCGCGAATGGCAGCGTAAGGACGCCGCAATCAGCATGGTGACGTTCGGTAAAAAGGCCTTCTCCTTTTTCAGGAACGTGAAAGTCGAGATTGCCGCGCACGCCAGCAACCTGGGTGAAAAACCCCAGATCGGGGATCTGATCGGCGTGATCAAGACCATGCTGGACGCCTACCGCGCAAAGGAAGTGGACCGGGTTTACATTGTCTACAACGATTTCATCAACACCATGACCCAGAAGCCGGCGCTGGAGCAGTTGTTGCCATTGCCCGAGACCGAAGACGAACAGGTGCGCGACATCTGGGACTATATCTATGAGCCGGATGCCGAGAGCCTGCTGGACCTGGTGCTGGTGCGCTATATCGAAGCCCTGGTGTACCAGGCGGTATTGGAAAACCTGGCCTCCGAACATGCCGCGCGCATGATCGCGATGAAGAGCGCGACCGATAATGCGACCGATTTGATTGATGAGCTGAAGCTGGTCTACAACAAGGCCCGGCAGGCTTCGATTACGCAGGAAATTTCAGAAATTGTCAGTGGAGCCGCCGCCGTTTGAGGCAGGCCACTGGCGTACAGGAGTTAAAGCATGAGTGCAGGATCGATTGTTCAGGTAATTGGCGCTGTCGTCGACGTGGAATTTGCACGCGATTCGATGCCGCGGATCTTCAACGCGCTGACGGTGGACGATACCGAGATCACCCTGGAAGTGCAGCAGCAACTGGGTGACGGCGTGGTGCGGACCATCGCGCTGGGCTCGACCGATGGACTGAAGCGTGGTCTGAAGGTCAGCGACACCGGTGCTGCGATTTCCGTACCGGTGGGTGAGAAGACCCTTGGCCGGGTAATGGACGTTCTGGGGCGGCCAATCGACGAAGCCGGACCGATCGGTGAGAGCAAGCGCATGCCGATTCACCGCAAGCCCCCCAGCTACGAAGAACAGGCCGGCGGCAACGATGTGCTGGAGACCGGCATCAAGGTAATCGACCTGATCATGCCCATCGCCAGGGGCGGGAAAATCGGCCTGTTCGGCGGCGCCGGCGTGGGCAAGACCGTAGCCCTGATGGAATTGATTCGCAATATCGCCATCGAGCACAGCGGCTACTCGGTATTCGCCGGTGTCGGCGAGCGCACCCGCGAAGGCAACGACTTCTACCACGAAATGAAGGAAGCCGACGTACTCAACAAGGTGGCGCTGGTTTATGGGCAGATGAACGAGCCACCGGGCAACCGTCTGCGGGTGGCGCTGACCGGTTTGACCATTGCTGAAGAATTCCGTGACGAAGGCCGTGACGTATTGATGTTCATCGACAACATCTACCGTTACACGTTGGCCGGCACCGAGGTTTCAGCGCTACTGGGCCGCATGCCGTCCGCCGTGGGCTATCAACCGACCCTGGCATTGGAAATGGGTTTGTTGCAGGAACGCATCACCACCACCAAGACCGGTTCCATCACTTCATTCCAGGCGGTCTACGTTCCCGCGGATGACCTGACCGACCCGTCTCCGGCCACCACGTTTGCGCATTTGGACGCGACGCTGGTGCTGAGCCGCAACATCGCCGAGCAGGGCATTTACCCGGCGGTTGACCCACTGGATTCCACCTCGCGTCTGCTCGATCCGAACCTGATTGGCACCGAGCACTACGAAGTCGCGCGTGCGGTGCAGGGCGTGCTGCAACGCTACAAGGAACTCAAAGACATCATCGCCATCCTGGGTATGGATGAACTGTCCGAAGAAGACCGCCAGACCGTCGCCCGTGCGCGCAAGGTGCAACGCTTCCTGTCACAGCCGTTCTTCGTGGCCGAAACCTTCACCGGCTCGCCAGGTAAATACGTCAGCCTCAAAGACACCATCCGCGCCTTCAAGGGTATCGTCGAAGGCGAGTACGATCACCTCACCGAACAGGCCTTCTACATGGTCGGCGGCATCGAAGAAGCCGTGGCCAAGCACGCCGCGATGACGAAGAAAGAAGCCGCCTGAGCAACTTGAGTAAAACATGAGCAAAACCATCCAATGTGACATCGTCTCGGCGCACGAGGAGATCTGGTCCGGCCAGGCCGCCCAGGTCTTCGCCACCGGCGTTTCCGGGGAGCTCGGCATCTACCCGCGTCACACACCACTGATCACCCAGCTCAAACCGGGCCCGGTGCGGGTGGTCGATGAGCAGGGCGAGGAGCAGTTCTTCTTTGTCGGCGGCGGCATCATCGAAATCCAGCCACACATCGTCACCGTGCTGGCCGACACCGCCGTGCGCGCCGACGACCTCGACGAAGCGGCAGCGCAGCGCGCCAAGGACGAAGCCGAACGCGAACTCACAAACCGCACCGACAAGATGGAAATCGCCCAAGCGGAGGCCAAGCTGGCCGAGGCCGTGGCGCAGTTACAAGCCCTGGAGCAGTTGCGCAAGAAGCTAAAACGCTGATTCAGGTTAGGACATCGTAAGGCAAGAGCCAGCCACCAGACGAACCTCGCCGGCTAATTCAGGCGTTAGGTGTGTGGTTGCGCGGGTATGACCCGAGTGATACCCTAGATTCATGAAAATCGCTATCTCTGTACCCGACCCAATCTTTGAAGCCGCGGAACGTTTGGCTGAACAGCGAAGCGTTCCTCGTAGTAAGATTTTTGCGGAAGCACTCCAGGCCTATTTGGAAGTCCAGGGTTCCGATGCGGTCACTGCCAAGCTCAACAAGGTATATGAGCAGGAAGGCTCCGGTTTGGAGGCGGGCCTTGCCGAGGCACAAATCGACTCAATCGATAATGAAGCGTGGTGAAATCTGGTGGGCTTCACTGGAGCAGCCACGCGGCTCGGAGCCGGGTTACCGAAGACCCGTATTGGTAGTTCAGGCCAATTCCTTCAATGAAAGTAAAATTGCAACGGTTCTTGTTGCCGTAATTTCATCCAATCTCGCTTTGGCCGAAGCGCCGGGTAATGTGCGTGTTAGCAAAGCTGATTCCAAACTTTCCAAGGCGTCGGTTGTAAACGTTTCTCAACTCCTCACATTAGATCGCAGATATCTTTCCAAACGGGTGAGCCTCTTGCCGAGCAGAACGATTGGCCGGGTAACCGACGGCCTAAGACTGGTACTGGGCATATGACATATAGCCAGTCATCTATGGACTGCCCGTTCAAGTAATCATCGGCAATTCATTTCGTCGCCTTCTTTTTTGCAGCACGCTCAGTGGTTTCCAGGGGGTGGGTTGCGATCATCTACCCGGCCGGCTCCCTTATCGAATATCCAAAAATACCTTGCTGTTTATCGATAAATATATTCGGCCATGAGTAATTGGCGCGTGGCGTGGTGCCCAGCCTGCTCGGCGGTGTGTGGCTGCTGGCCATCCTCGGATTGCGCTATCCGCTGCAAATGCTGCCTTTGCTGATGTTCGAGTTGGTCTGGAAGGCGATTTGGCTTTTCGATTACGGATTGCCGCAATGGTATGCAGGCCAGGTCCCGACGACATTTGCCGAGGACTTCGCGGCCATAACGGCCGGCGTGATCCTGATGCCCATCGTGATCCCCTGGGGCTATGTTTACCGGCACTACTTCAAGGCAGCCTGCGGGCGCTGGGGCCGGTTAATTCAAACGTGACGCTTCTGGTCCGATTCTTGTCAATACCATAAATGGTATATATACTATATTCAGTATGTGGCAAATACTCGAACTCAAAAGCCTTGATAAACGTTTCAAAGCTTTGCCAATTGAAATATTGAAGCGATATGAAAAGTGGAAAGACATCGTTGCCATTAGCGGCCCTGGCGGCCTCCGCGTAATTCGAGGACTTCGCGATGAAGCGCTTCGCGGCCGGTGGCAAGGATTCAGATCGTCCAGGCTTGGCGACAAATATCGCGTCATCTACAAAATTGAGGCTTCGAAAATCCTTGTAAAAGTTATCGACCTAACCCCACACGATTATCGGAAGAAATGAGATGAGTGACTTTAAACCCGCAGAAAAGAGAGTTGACGTATCCGTTGGTGAATCAGTGAGGATTATTCGTGAACTGCAAGGCATGAGCCAAAATGACTTGGCAAAGATTTCAGGAATCCCTCAATCAACAATTTCTGCCATTGAGAACGATCGAATTAATTTGGGTGTCGAGCGAGCCAAAACCCTGGCAAAAGTGCTTAAGTGCCATCCTGCTGTCCTGGTCTTTCCTGGCTGGAGCGTTGATAGTGCTCATGCAGCATAACCAGCCATTAAATCCGGAAGCCAGCTTCGCTGGCGCCGGCTAATGCCAACGTCAGGCGAAAAGTTCGTGAAAGAGGCGGTTGGGACAGGCGCTGTGAACCGCGGCTCTCCTCGTGGCTGGCTGCGATTCGCCCTGCGACTGCCGATTTTTCTGTACCGCCTGAAATTGGGATGGTTGTTGGGCCGGAGGTTCTTGCTCCTGACCCACACAGGCCGCAAGAGTGGCAAGGTACATTCCACGGTATTGGAAATTCTGCGCTACGATCCGGCCTCCCATTGCTGCGTGATAGCCTCTGGCTGGGGAACGAATTCCCAGTGGTACAAAAATGTGTTGAGTAATCCACGGATTCAGTACACGGTCGGCCTCCGGAAGCGAGCCGGAAGGGCGGAGCAATTGTCTCACGAGGCTGCCGCACAACAGCTTGAAGACTACGGTGATCGCCACCCCACGGCGATACGAAAACTGACCAAATTCTTGATCGGCGAGGAGTTTGAAGGCAGCCTATCTCAATATCAGCGATTGGCTGCCCAGGTTCCTCTGCTCCGGTTGACTCCCGGTACGGAGGGTGGCGACGTCGCCCGACAAGGCACTTAAGGCAAGCCCGATGCTGCGACGACCGGATAAGTGAATGAGGAAAACCCGCGCGCGCAATTGAAACGTGTGTGCGCCGGAGCATTAGGACAGGTGGCGACCAAGCGTTTGAACTGTGGCTGGAAACCGGGCGTTTTGCAGGCCGGCACCCGGGTGTTATTGAAACGGAACGCGTTCGGCTGCCCGACGGAGCATCTACCTGGAAGTACATCGATTAAGACAATGAAAAAACTACTCCTGGCATTGTTGATCGGTTATGGAATCTACGGGTACCTACAAAGCCACCCGGGTTTCATCCCGGTGCCCACTTCGGCTGAGACTACCGCCGGCCGGTCCGTTGCAAGCGCATACCAGCAACGGCAGAGCGGCGTACAAGTCGCAGGTTCCGGCCGCGTGATCCGGATACTTCCCGACGATAACGAGGGAAGCCGTCATCAAAGATTCATTATGAAGCTCTTCTCCGGCCAAACCGTTCTGATTGCTCATAACATCGACTTGGCACCAAGAATCGACATGTTGAGAGAAGGGGATACGGTAGACTTTTCCGGCGAATACGAATGGAATGCCAAAGGTGGCGTGGTGCACTGGACGCACCATGACCCGAACGGCTATCACGAGGGCGGGTGGTTGCAAAACAAAGGCCGTAAATACCAGTAGCCGAGTTGCCATCCAGCATCGGCCCATGTGCAGAATAATTTGAGGAGAAAAGCCTGATGCGACTGCCGCTGTGGTGTTACTGCGCTCTGATGGCCTTTATTGCACTGCTGTTTCCAGCGTTGGTTCAGGCTGAGGTCAAGCACGTTGTCATGATTTCGATCGATGGGCTAAGTCCGGAAGTCTACCTTGCGCCGGATCAGGCCGGCGTCACCGTTCCGAATCTGCTGAAATTACGCGACGAGGGCGCCAGCGCCAAACGCATGGTACCGGTCTTTCCCTCGGTAACTTATCCAGGCCATACCTCGCTGGTAACTGGTGTTTACCCGGCAACGCACGGGGTCGTCGCCAACTATAAGCGCAGCGGAGAGTGGTATTTCCACGCAACAGATATCAAATCACCAACGCTGTGGCAGGCGGCAGCCGGGAAGGGACTGGTGACCGCGATCGTTACCTGGCCTGCCAGCTCCGGCGCACGGGTAGATTATCTCATCCCCGAAATGATCTCGTCGAATGCAGATGGTGCGTTGGAGTTGATCCGCTCCGGCTCCACACCGGGACTCTTTGCAAGTCTGGAAAATAGGTTCGGGCCGATTGAACTTCCTCCTTTTGAACAGGCCGACGGCGCCGATCGGCTTGATCAGATGAGCGGAAAGTTTGCCGCCGGGATTCTGCGAAGCTACAAGCCGAACTTGCTTCTGGTGCATTTTCTGGATGCGGACCATCAGCAACATTCCTATGGGCCCGGAAGTGCAGAGGCCAGGCACGCTTTCGAGCGGATAGATCTGAAGGTCGGTGACTTGATACAGGCGGCCCGGGATGCCGGCATTCTTGCCACTACCACCTTCGTCATCGTCGGAGACCATGGATTTTTGCCGGTACATACCAGTATCAATGTGGATGGATTTCTGGCGGATATCGGATATGGAAAGAACAAGAAGGATGGCTCCCCGCTATCGTCTGAAGTCTGGGCAGAGCCATTCGGCGGCGGCGCCGCCTTTTACCTGGAGGATCCGGGCAATAGCGCGTTTGCCGAACAATTTACCGCAGCGGTACGCATCGAATTGGGAAAGCGGTACGCCGGGATGATTGACCTCATCTCCCGGGACGCCCTCAATGAACTGCAAGCGCTGCCCAAAGCCCTATTTGCCCTTGTGGCCGAGGAAGGCTACATGTTCACATCAGCGCCAGGTGAGGCAACACGGATACCAGCAAAAGCCAAGGGTATGCATGGCTACCTGCCAACCCGACCTGAAATGGCAACCGGTTTGATTATCAGCGGAGCGGGGGTTCGCAAAGGCCTTTCGCTGCAGCAGGTGCGCATGATCGATGTCGCCCCCACGGTTGCCGCTTTGTTGGGCATTGAACTCAATACGGCAACGAGCTCGCGCATTTGCGAGCTTTTTGAACAGAGGCCCGAAGACTAGCACATACTGCCAAAGGTTCGGGGTTGCGCGCGTATAATTGGCCCATGAGTTCTTCAGACTCCCTGTTCGAACACGCCGGCAAGCAGCACGCCCAAGCACAGGCGCCGCTGCCGGAACGCATGCGCCCGCGCAATTTCGACGAGTTCGTCGGCCAGGAGCATATCCTCGGTCCCGATCGGGTGCTGCGCCGGACCATCGCCGCCGACCGGCTGCCTTCGCTGATTCTGTGGGGCCCGCCGGGTAGCGGCAAGACCACGCTGGCGCGCCTGATCGCCGGGGTGACGAAAGCGCATTTCGAGCCGGTCAGCGCGGTCACTTCCGGTGTGGCCGATTTGCGCCGCATCGTGGCTGAAGCGCGCGAGCGGCAAGGCATGTACCGGCAGCGCACCATCCTGTTCGTGGATGAAATTCACCGCTTCAACAAGGCCCAGCAGGACGTCATTCTGCCACACGTGGAGGACGGCACCGTGACCTTCATTGGCGCCACCACCGAGAATCCTTCGTTCGAAGTCAATGCGCCGTTGCGCTCGCGCTGTCGTGTGTTCACGCTCAAGGCCCTGACCCCCGAGCAGGTGGCGCAGATCGTGCGGCGCGCTTTGGAGGACGTTGACAACGGACTGGGAGCACTCAAAGCCAGCATCAGTGATGAGGCGCTGGCGCATCTGGTAAACATTGCCGACGGTGACGCGCGCATTGCCCTCAACGCGCTGGAAACCGCCGCATACACCATCACGCCGGACGAAACCGGCAGGCGCCACATTGCACTCGAGGCCATCGCCGAAGCCCTGCAGCAACGCTCGCCGCGTTACGACAAGGATGGTGAGCATCATTACGACACCATCTCGGCCTTCATCAAATCGGTGCGGGGCTCTTCCCCGGACGGCGCGCTGTATTGGCTGGCGCGCATGATCCATGCCGGTGAAGACCCGCTGTTCATAGCGCGCCGTCTGGTCATCCTGGCCGCCGAGGATATCGGCCTGGCGGAACCGCAGGCGCTGACCCTGGCCGTGGCGGCGCAGCAGGCAGTACATTTCCTGGGGATGCCGGAGGGCCGGATTCCGCTGGCGGAAGCCACGGTGTATCTCGCCACCGCGCCGAAAAGCAACTCGGCTTACAAGGCCATCGATCGGGCGCTCGAAGACGCGCGCGAACAGCCCAACGATCCGGTGCCGCTGCACCTGCGCAATGCGGTGACCGGTCTGATGAAGGACAGCGGTTATGGGCGAGGGTTACCAATATGCCCACGATCATCCCGGGCATTTCGTCGAGCAGGCGTTTCTGCCCCCGGCCTTGCAACAGCGCCGGTACTACGAGCCGGGCACCGAGGGAGCGGAAGCAGGCATCGCCGAGCGCTTGCGCAAATGGTGGGGCACGAAGCAAAGCAATTAAGGAGAAGATCAATGGAAAGCAATGGCGTAGTCTGGTTCGAGATCTATGTGCAGGACATGAAAAGGGCCAGCGCGTTTTACGAGGGCGTGCTTCAGGTGCAGATGGAACCCATGATGAGCGGGGATATCGATATGTGCCGTTTCCCCAGGAAAGAGGGCGCCACGGGAATCCATGGCACCCTGGTCAAAGTGCCGGGTCAGCCGTCCGGCGGCAACAGCACCCTGGTTTATTTCGGCTGTGCGGACTGCGCGGTAGAAGAGGCCCGCGTGGAGCAGTTTGGCGGCCGCATCCATCGTGGCAAGCTGTCCATCGGCGAATATGGATTCGTGTCGCTGGTGGTCGATACTGAAGGCAATATGTTCGGACTGCATTCGATGCAATAACGCCGAGACGCACCTGCATTACACGACCATTCTTTTCATTGCTTTGGACGAATCATGCACAGCTTAAGACCCGCCACACTCGATGAAATACGTGCTGCCAGCAAGCGCTTGGGTTCATTGGCCATTCGCTCCCCGCTGATACGTTTGAATGTGGACGATGCCCCTGCGGAGATTTATCTCAAAATGGAGAATCTCCAGCCGATCGGTTCCTTCAAGATCCGTCCGGCAGGGAGCGCGATTCTCAATACCCCAAAGGAGCAATTGGCCGCTGGCGTGTACACGGCCAGTTCCGGCAATATGGCCCAGGGCGTTGCTTATGCAGCAAAGAAACTCGGTGTTCCGGCAACGGTGTTGCTTCCGGAAAATGCTGCGGCCAATAAAGTCGCAGCGCTAAAGAGGTTGGGAGCGAATATCAGGTTCCTGCCGGACAATGAATGGTGGCAAGTCATTGCTGACCACGGGCATGCGGAAATTCCGGGCACGTTTATTCACCCGGTAGCCAGTCAGGATGTTCTGGCCGGGGATGGTACTGTTGGCCTGGAAATCTTTGAAGACCTGCCCGATGTGGATACGGTACTGGTGCCGTTTGGTGGTGGGGGTCTTTCCTGTGGAATTGCCTCGGCATTTCGTGAATTGAATCCGAAGGTAAGGGTTCTGGGTTCAGAGTCGGAACATTGCGCGCCTTTGGCGGCTGCACTGGATGCGGGTAAACCTGTGCAATTATCCTGCCCGCCTACGTTTATCTCCGGCATTGGCGTTGGCAAAGTCCTGGATGAGATGTGGCCTTTGGTCGAAGCAGCTCCTGCCAGGTGCTGTCATCGCCAGTGTGAAAGACATTGCCAATACCATACGCACATTGTATGAAAGACACCGGGTGATTGCCGAGGGGGCGGGAGCAGCGCCGGTTGCAGCCGCCCTGGCGGGACAGGGTGGAAAAGGCAAGGTGGCGTGCGTTATTTCCGGAGGGAATCTGGATAACAAATACCTGATCGATATCCTGCAGGGAAAAACGCCCCAGGTCTGAGCCGTGCACCAGTAGCCACCAGATGCAGGAGTTTACGGCTTATAGATGCCCGCTCCGAAAACGAATCCATCGTGCAGCACAACCCAACTGGATTTCTGCAGCACTTCACGAGTAACCGGATCACGCCATTTGTAGTCCACCCAGTGACCATTTTCCGTCGCTTCGTCCATGAACATGTCGCCGAATCGAACACCGTCAACATCAATGAGGGTATGTGCCGGGGTTCCGACCAGCGATTTATCGTGGCCATGCGCGACGATGGTGCGTTTTGGCCCATAGACGAAAACATAGAGATCATGGTCCACGAACCCACCATTCGGGTCTTCGATGGCGGCAAAAGCAGCATCCGCTCCTGCTTCGTCGTACAAGGCGATTGCGCGCGCGACAATATCCTGTGCTTGCGCTGCCGTGGCGCGCTCCTGGGCAGGTAAAAGGGCAGGAGCCAGCAGCGCCAAGGTGACTGCAAGGAGGGTGAATCGGCGACGAAAGAACGTATTGAACATGTCATTTCTCTCCATCAGAAAAGTGCATTCATTTAAATCCATTGGCTCAGCCTGAGTCAACCCCGGCGAGATTCCAACATCTGGCCGTCAGCCGGCCAATGGCCGGTTTCTGATTTTTCTCATTTCACGGGCGGGCGCCCGATGCATTGGCGTTGAGCAGTGCCTGGTAGCGAACCGTGAGGAATTGATAGCGGTTGCTTGCGCGCAGCCGGCTGGCCAACTGCTCGTGCAATGCCGGCGTCCAGGCGGTGTATTTTCGATGAAGTCCCCGGCTTGCTGCTTATCTCCGGCGGCCTGGATGGCAAGCACTTCACCCAGCATCTGGCTGATGACCGCTCGGTAGCGATCATAATGGATGGTCAGCCGCGTGGTCGCCTCATCGAAACTGAGCAAGCCGTTTTGCAGAAAGTAATTCATCTGCATCAATTCCATGGTCTGGTAGGGCTGGTCGGCGCGCGGCTGGTTTTTCTGCAAAACACGGAGCACGCCGGCAGCCTGCACCGAATGAAGTGCTGCGCCGGTCATCAGGCCCGCGTCTTTGAGATGGGCTGCGGTGAAGCAGGAGACGAGATCGGCTTTCAGTTCTTCCAGCAGGTTGCCCCAGGGTGACAGGGCCTCGTCCAGATCGCGTCCATCGGCAGTTTTGTCGACACCCAGGTAGTGACCGACTTCATGCCACAGGGTTCGGTAAAATGGTCCATCGAGGGTCAGGTCAGCGGCCTGTTCCGGAATCACAGCCGCCTGAAATTTCTTTTTCGCGTCGTCAAACAAATCCGGGTTGGTCATGATGTTGTAGCGCAACAAAATGGTGCGGCCATATTTGCGCGCGTGATCGGCATCGTTGGGCAGAATGGATGCGGTATTCCCACCCCGTGACTGCCCGAAGTCGGCGATGATGTTATACACGCCGACGGGAATGTGGTGCTCAACCGTGCGCCGGGTGAGGACTGGCAGCGCGTCCTGGATGTCCTGCAGTCCGCCCAGCGCGGCGGCAAGCTCGTTGCTTTTGCCGGCGTCGCGCACCAACACGCTGAGGCTGAAAAAGGACTTCACGCCGTAAAGCGCATCGGCATAGGTTTCGAAACTGCCGATCTGGGCATTCAGATGGCGGAACTGGCCGCGCACCCAGGCGGCGTCACCCGCTTCGTAGTCATCGCTGATGAGATCCCGCGCCCGCAAGGTGAGATATGAGGCCAGGTCGGGGTCTTCGGCTTTGACATCTGCCGCTGCGCCATTGAGCAAGGCAAAGACACGCATGATCTCCGGCGCCCATCTCACGGAATACGGCAGGGCATACCAGCGGCGGGCCGGGTCTGCACCGTTCTGCATGGCTTCGAGCTGCGCTCGCAACCCGGGATGCAAGCCATCCAGCAGCGGGAATCGATCCAGCATGCCGAGGTCGTGTTGTAACTGTTCGTTGCTGTTGGCTCGCACGACGGTGCGGACGGCCAGCAATCCGGCTGAGCTCTCGGGATGCGCTTGCATAAAGGCGTCCAGCTCCGCGGTAGTCATGCCCTGGGGGTAGACGTTTTTGCCCGGGGCTTCGGGGGCGACTGGCAGGAAGGGCAGCCGCTGATTATCCAGCGTGGTCAGTATGGGGCCTTTAAACCCGTAGTAGAGGTCGAGTAAAGCACGGCTTTGCTCATCCCCTTTACCCAGGGCCTGCAACCGTGTTCAAGGATTCCAGCGCCTGTGGGTGCATGGAATCCTCGTAGATGCGCTGGAAAATACCGCCGGCCCGAAGCAGCTTTTCAACTGCGGCCTGTTCCGCTGCGGTTAACGAAGTCAGGTCCGGGTCAAGCGTGATGGTGCGCGTTTGATCGAGAATTTCCCTGGCCTGCTGCAGGCTCCAGTAGCCTGCTGGAAGTACCTGGGCCGGCGCGCTTTCCATCCCCGGGCCGGTCACGAGCAGGGCCGTCAAAGCGATGGTCAAAGTAAGAGTTCTTGCATTCACGAATCATTCCTGGTGGTTACATGCAGGCTAGGGACTGGTCGAAACCAACAATCTTTGCAGCGTGTGGTTCAGTGGCGACAGGCCATGTTTTCCTCCGGCATCGATTCTGGCGCTAAAAAGGCAACATTCCGGGATCGGTGGTTTATACTCCCAAAGTTCATTCAACACCAAACCATATGCCTAAGCGGAGGTAATGCATCTTGAAGCATCTAGCCTTGTTTGCCGTCGGTCTGATCCTGGTCCTCGCCGCCTCGGCCGCGCAGGCAGTGGAACTGAGTTTGCGGCTGGATGCCAGCGATGTGGCGCGCAAGCGCATTCACACCGATCTGACCTTGAGCGTCGCGCCGGGGCCTTTGACCCTGGTCTTTCCCAAGTGGATACCCGGGGAACATGGGCCCACCGGGCCGCTGAACTCGATGATCGGGCTAACGATCACAGGTAATGGCTCCGTGATAGCGTGGACGCGGGACCCGCTCGACACCTATGCATTCAAGCTCACCGTGCCCGCGGGTGTCAATGAGCTGTCCATTGCGCTGGATTCCGGACTGGCGACATCCGGAAATGGCTTTAGCGCTGCCCCGACCAGTTCGGAGCAGCTTGCCGTGCTGCCCTGGAACGAGTTCGTGCTTCTGCCCAAGGGCAGCGATGCGGAACAAATTACAACCAGCGCCAGTATTCTGCCGCCGCAGGGCTGGAGCCTTGCTTCAGCGCTGGATTCAAAGCGCGGTGCGGATGGCGTGTATAAATTCGAAGAAGCATCGCTCACCCGTTTGATCGATTCACCGGTGCAGATCGGCCGCTACACGCGGCTTATCGATCTGCCCGGCTCGGCGCCGGCGCCTGAGATTGCCCATGCGATGTGCAATTGCCGCCGACAGCGCCGCCGCACTCACCCTGCCGGAGAATTTTGCCGCCGCTTACGGCAGGCTCGTCGCCGAAGCCGGAGCGCTGTTCGGCTCACGCATGTACCGGCATTACCTCTGGCTCGTGACGCTGTCGGACTTCGTCGCGCATTTCGGCCTCGAGCACCACGAATCGAGTGACAACCGCAGGCAAGAAACCACCTTGATCGACCCCGAACTGACGCCATGGCTTTCGACCCTGCTGGCGCACGAATACGTGCATAGCTGGAATGCCAAGTACCGCCGGCCGCAAGGTTTGCTGAGCCCGGACTACGACCAGCCCATGGACGGCTCCTTGCTATGGGTATACGAGGGCCTGACGACCTTCTGGGGTGAGGTGCTGCCCACCCGCGCCGGCCTGATCAGCCAGGAGCAATTTCGTGACACTCTGGCGCAGATGGCGGCGACGTTCGACAACGAGCCGGGCGCGGACTGGCGGCCGCTGGCCGATACTGCAGTCGCGGCCCAGAACCTGTACGGCGCACCGGAGGCGTGGCACTCGAGCCGGCGCGGTACGGACTTCTACGAGGCCTCGGTGTTCCTGTGGCTGGACGTGGATGCCGAGATGCGGGCGCGCACGCACGGGCAGAAGTCGCTGGACGATTTCATGCGGCGCTTTTACGCGGGGGTCAGCGGAGAACCGGCGCTTGAGCCTTACACCGAGCGTGACATCTACGACAATCTCGCGGCGGTAGTGCCTGCCGACTGGAAAACATTGATACGAAGCCACCTCGATGTCCTGGGCACAAAGGCCTTGTTTGCGGCGCTCGAGCGCAGCGGCTGGAGGCTGAGCTATAGCGAAGTCAAGAATGTCTGGCTCGAGTACTACCAAAAGAGCAAGAAGGCCACCGACCGCTTGTGGTCCATCGGTCTGAGCCTGGATAAGGATGCGCTGATCACCGAGGTCATCGAAAATCGAGCGGCAGCCCGTGCCGGCGCCGGGCCGGGCATGACCCTGGTCGCGGTTGACGGCCGCAAGTACTCCCCCGAGGCACTCGATGAAGCCATTTCGCAGGCACAACATTCGCACGAGCCGATTAAGCTGCTGGTTTTGAATAACGACTATTACCGCACGCTCGAGGTCTCCTATTTCGACGGTCCGCGCTTTCCCCACCTGGTTCGCATCGACGGTTCGACGGACCGGCTGACCGCCGTGCTCAGACCGCGGGTCAGCCCACCCTGACATTGCGCCTGATCGGTCGCGCGCCAAAAGACGTCGGGGCTCCAATACCCACACTGCAAATCAAGAGGAGAAAAGAAATGCCATCGTCAAATCAGGACAAACACACAGGGCGCTGTTTTTGTGGATCGGTCCAGATCGTCGCTTCCGGTGCGCCTTTCGCCATGGGCTACTGCCATTGCAAGGACTGCCGCGCCTGGAGCGCTGGCCCGGTAAACGCTTTCACCTTATGGCAACCTGACGCGGTACCGTCGAGCGGGGCAGCGAGTTCCTGGGCAGCTATGCGCACACCGATGCCAGTCATCGAAAATACTGCACCAAGTGCGGCGGGCACGTGATGACCAATCATCCGGCTGGTAATTTCACCGATGTGTACGCCGCGATTCTACCCAGCCTGAAGTTCGAACCCGCACTCCATGTCAATTATGAATCCACGGTTTTACGCATCAAGGATGGCTTGCCGAAATTAAAAGATTTTCCGGCCGAGATGGGTGGTTCCGGAGAAACGTTGCCTGAATGAACTTACCCGGTGGGCTGCAACAGATTTTGCTCTGCCGGCAGCAACAATCTGCGGACCCTGTGTGGGAGTCCGTGACCGTCGAATAGCCGGATCGCGTTGACTGTGAAGGGGCCGCCATTCATGGCGGCCCTTTGTACTGGTTGGAATTATAGACCCCGGCCTGTCACCAAACGCTGCCCAAAGCCACGCGGATCGATTCACCGCTGACCCCACTGGATTCTTCCGCTGCCAGAAACGCAATCAGCTCGGCAACTTCCTCGGGACTGGCAACGCGGCCGGGTGGGTACAAGGCAGCTCGTTCCTGCCACACTTGCTCTGGTGTGATGCCGCGTTGATCCGCCTCGGCCTGGGCCGAGCGTTCGGCCATCTGCGTGCGCACCCAGCCGGGCAACACCGCGTTGGCTGTGATCCCATGGGCACCGCCATCCATGGCGGCGGAGCGCATCAAGCCCAGCAAGCCTGCCTTGGACGCGTTGTAGGCGGAGCCAGCATGCTCTGCAATCAAGCCGGCAGTGGAGCTGACATAGACCATGCGCCCGTATCCGGCCTTGATCATGCCCGGCATTACCAGTCGTGAGAGATGAAAGGGCCCATCCAGGTTGATGCGCATGGTCTCGTCCCACAGTTCCGGCATCTGTTCCCAGAGCACCCGTCTCGTGGGCCGAGCCCAGGCCATGGTTGCAGACCAGAATATCGATCGAACCCAGCCGCTGGAGGGTTTCGCTCGACTGCTGTCTCACAGCCCTGCAAGGTGCCCAGGTCCGCCGCCACGTAGTCGAAGCCCGTGGCCGCCAGTTCCTGCTTCACTGCGTGCCACAGCCATCACGCGGGCGCCGCGGCGGGCGAGCAACCGGGCTGCCGCCCGCCCGATGCCACGGCCCGCACCGGTGACCAGCGCCACCTTGCCTTCAACACCGGCCATGTTTGCCTACCTCCTGCAGGCTAGAGTGCTACTCGAACAAAGAATAGCATGCGGTGAATTCACCGGCGTCCCGGGGTCAGACCATTTTACCCGTCGTCCTCACGCCTGACCTCGATCTGAGGCGGCTCGCCGGGTGCGGAGCGCGTGATGAAAACGATGGGGCGGCAGCAGACCTGACAATCTTCGATGTACTGCTGCTCTTCGATGGAATCATCGATCAGCACTGAAATCACTTCACCGCAATAGGGGCAGCTGATATCGGCTTCAGACAAGCCTTGCATTTACTCGCCTGCCGCGGCGCTGAGTGCACGCTGTGCCGGAATTGCCGTTGTTCCGGCCAGCGCGATGCTTGGACCGTGGATTTGCCAGCAGCCAGGGCCGCAGCTCAATGCCTGAGCGCTGCTGCAAAAGTGGAGCATCCAGCGGTCTTCGCCCGGCATTTCCGGCAACTTGAACATTGTCTCTTCCTGCGCAGCGTTGAAGCATAGGGCAATGGCTTCGATGGTTTGCACTGTCCTTTTGCCCTTCCGCGTGGCAACTCAGAAGCAGCGTGACCTGTTGCATCGCCTGCCAGTCCGCGGGCTGCATGCTGCCGCCATCCGGTCTCAGCCACTGAATGTCACAGTCAGCGGGTCCGGAGTTTCCGCGCCCGTGCACGTATTGCCTCAGCCGCAACATGGGTAATTCGCGGCGCAAACCCACCAGTTTGCGCAACTGGTCGGCGAAGTCGCCATTGTCGTTCAGCAAGCGCCAATCCAGCCATCCGGTTTCGTTATCCTGGGCATAGGCATTATTGTTGCCTCCCTGCGAGTTACCGAATTCGTCGCCGGCGAGAATCATCGGCGTGCCCTGGGAAAACAACAGGCTTGCCAGCAGATTAAGACGGTGCTGCAACCGCGCCCGTTGTACTTCGGCGTCATTGCTCGGCCCTTCGACACCATGGTTGCTGCTGTGGTTATGTCCGTTGCCATCCCGGTTATTCTCGCCATTGGCCTGGTTGTGCCGCTGCTCGTAACTCACCAGGTCCTGCAAGGTGAAACCGTCGTGACAGGTGATGTAGTTGATACTGGAGCTGGGTGGCCGGCCGCCGGGCTCGAACAGATCGGAAGAACCATGAATGCGCTGCGCAAATTCACTGAGCTGCCCGGCATCGCCACGCCAGAAACGGCGCGAGCTATCGCGGTAGCGATCATTCCATTCAGCCCAGGGCGAAGGGAACTGGCCTAGCTGATAACCCCCAGGGCCCGGGTCCCAGGGTTCTGCAATCAGTTTGGCCTGGCTCAGTTCCGGCGCGCCGCTGATGCGCTGCAGCAGCGGATGCGCCGTATCGAATCCTTGCTGCGTCCGCCCCAGAATGCTTGCCAGGTCGAAGCGGAAGCCGTCGACTCCCATTTCCCGGTGCCAGTAGCACAAACTGTCAATGATCAGCGCCTGCACGATCGGGTGATCGGCATTGATGGTATTGCCACAACCGGTGTGATTGATCAGGCGTCCCGGCTCATCCGGCTCGGTGCGGTAGTAGCTCAGGTTGTCGATGCCGCGAAAGCTCAGCGTGGGCCCGCGCTCGTCGCCTTCGCCGGTGTGGTTATACGCTACATCGAGTATCACCTCGATGCCGGCCTCGTGGATCGCCTGCACCATGTCCTTGAATTCGGCTGTGCCATTGGCGCAGGCGAAACGGGCGTCGGGAACAAAATAATGGATGCTGTTATAACCCCACAAATTGCGCAGTCCCCTTTCCACCAGAAATGCCTCGTCGATGAACGCATGCACCGGCATCAGTTCCAGCGAAGTGATCCCAAGGGATTTGATGTAAGCGAGAACCTGTCCGTTGCTCAGACCGCGAAACGTGCCACGCTCGGCTTCGGTAATCTGCGGATGGCGCATGGTAAAACCGCGCACATTGGCTTCGTATATGATCGCGTCCGGCCAGGGAATATTCGGCCGATTGAAGCGAGGCGGTGCAGCGGGGGCGGTGACGACGCAGCGGGGCACATAAGGCGAACTGTCGAGGACGTTTTTGCGCCAGCCTTCGACTTTTTCCTCCGGTTCAAAATCGTAGACGGCCGCCGACCAGCGAAAGTGGCCATCGAGCCGGCGGGCATAGGGGTCGAGCAATAGCTTGGCCGGATTGAAGCGCAGACCGTCGGCGGGCGACCAGGGACCATGCGCGCGATAGCCATAGCGCTGCCCCGGCTTGCAGCCAGGCAGGTAGCCATGCCACATGCCATCGGTATGTTGCGGCAGGAAGTGGCGAGCCGTCTCATGTCTTTGGTCGTCGAACAGGCACAGCTCCATGTTTGTCGCGCCGGCGGAATAAATTGCGAAATTGACACCGCCGTCATCGCATGTGGCGCCGGCCGGGCTGGGTAGACCGGCCTGCATCATGGCGCGGCCATTCGCCTGATTGTGGCGATTCGCATCGGGACCGTCCACTTACCGGGCGCGTCCGGACTGGGCGGTGAGATCGGCCACCAGATCCACCACGGCGGGTGACAATTCCCCGGCGCGCAGCCGCCATCGCCAATTGTCACGCGTGCTGCCGGGGATATTGAGCCGCGCCTCTGAACCCAGACCGAGGTAGTCCTGCATGGGCGCAATGGCCAGAGCGGCCCGACTGGAGAAGGCCAGGCGGATCATATCCAGGTGTATCGTTTGCGCCGATCCACCGGTCAATCGTAATGCACGCTCCCGGCTGTGAAGTGCTTCTTCGGCCGTGCGGGTGTCGTGAGCGCTGCCGCCAAACCAGCCGACGGTGGTGTCATTGTCGTGCGTGCCGGTGTAGCACACGCAGTTCTCTTCGATATCTTCCGGGTCGAAATCAGGGTCGTCGACATCGAACTGCAGCACCCGCATGCCGGGCAGGCCATGGCGCAGGCGCAGCGCAACCACTTCGGGTGTGATCACGCCCAGGTCCTCGGCCACAATCGGAAGTTCGCCGAGCGACCGGCTGAGCGCATCGAACAACGCGTCGCCCGGTCCGGGTTCCCATCTGCCGCAGCGAGCGGTGCTTGCCGCCGCCGGCACCGACCAGAACGACTCGAAGCCGCGGAAATGGTCGATGCGGGCCAGCGACATCTGCTGCAGCGCATGCCGCGTCCGATCAATCCACCAGCGATAACCATTATGCTGATGATAATCCCAGTCATATAAGGGGTTGCCCCAGAGTTGTCCATCGGCACTGAAGTAATCGGGCGGTACACCGGCCACATGCGATGGCTGGCCGTCGCGATCGATTCGCAGCATTTCGGGCTGCGCCCAGGCGTCGGCACTGTCCAGTGCGATGTATATCGGCATGTCGCCAAACAGGCATATTCCCTTCTCGCCGGCATATTGCTTCAGTTCGCGCCATTGGTGGTCGAACAGGAACTGGGTGAATTTGACGCGTTCCAGCGCCGCGCCGTGTTGGGCCGCGATCGCGCTCAGCGCTGCCGGTTGCCGGCGCAGGTAGCGCTGCTCCCATTGCGGCCAGGCCCGTTCGCCATGCAGGCTCTTGAGAATGCGAAACAGCGCATAGTCGTTCAACCAGTCGCGGTCGTGGCGGTGCAGAAACTCTTCGTACGCCGTTACCAAACCCGGAAATCGCTGCGCACGGAACTTTTCCGCCGCCCGCGAGAGCATCGCGAGCCTTGCAGGGATGGCCTGATCATAATCCAGATAAGCCCGTGGCAAACTCTCCAGCCCGGCCAGGTCCGAAGCCTTGAGCAGGCCCAGCCTGACCAGCGGATCCAGATCAATCAACAGCGCATTGCCGGCAAAGGCCGAAAGTGGCTGGTAGGGCGAATCGCCATATGCGGTCGGCCCGGTGGGCAGAAACTGCCAAACCCCGATACCCATTTGCTCGAGGTGGTCGATGAACGTCTTGGCCGCAGCACCAATGTCTCCGCTGCCATAATCCCCGGGCAGCGAGGTAAAGTGCAGACAAACGCCGGCTTGCCGGCCCATCGTGACCATGAACGAGTCCGCTTGCCGGCCGGAGTCCTGTTTGGTCTGGCTCATCGAGAAATCGTGTGTTCCTGGCTGCTACAGGCCACTAGCTTACAGAAGCTGCCCGCCGTGTCGAATACTTTGTCGATGGCCCTGGAAACACTTCATAAGCGGCGACAAAAATTAGAGCAGTAACGCGTGATCGGGTACATTGGTCTGTATTGACCAGCCCATTGCCGGGACCTGGAGCAGCAAGCATCATGGAAAAAACTACCATCGTGGCCGTCATCCTGGTGGCTTATCAATTGCTGCTGGTCGCCATCGGTATCTGGGCCACATCGCGCACCAAGAACACCGAGGATTTTTTTCTCGGCGGCCGCAAATTGGGGCCGATTGTGGCCGCCATCAGTTATTCATCCAGCGCGTCTTCGGCTTATACCTTGCTCGGCATCAGCGGCGCCGCCTATGTGCTGGGCATTTCGGTGGTGTGGATTGCGGCCGGCTCCTTTACCGGCATGCTGGTGGCCTGGTACTGGCTCGGACCGAGACTGATGGTTTACAGCCGCGAGAAAAATCAGATTACGCTGACCGATGTCCTCGCCGATGACGTTCCGGGTGGGATGCGGCGTGCGATCGTAGTGGTAGCCTCGGTTATCATCATTTTCTCATTCACGTTCTATGTGGCCGCGCAATTCCAGGGAGCGGGCAATACCTTTGCCAGCAGTTTTGGGCTGCCGATGACCACCAGCATCGTGTTGGGAGCGCTGGTGATCATGCTGTACACCCTGCTGGGTGGATTCTGGGCCGTCAGTGTGACCGATACCGTGCAAGGCGGGCTGATGGGTTTGGCCGCCCTGGTATTGCCCTGGGTCGCGCTGCACCAGGCGGGCGGCTTCGCCGCTTTTTACAATGCCTTGTCGGCGGTCAGTTCGCCGCAACAAATGAGCTGGAACGGCGGCAATGCCGCACTGGTGGCGGCAGGCATGATCCTGGGGGGGTTGAGCATTGGCTTTGGGACCTACGGCCAGCCGCATCTGCTGGTTCGATTCATGGCCCTGCGCGACGAAAAATCGCTGCGCCAGGCCAGGCTGATCACGATTGCCTGGTACCTGATGGTATTCAGCGGCATGTGTATCCTCGGACTGGTTGGCCATGTGTTGCAGCCCGCACTGGAAAACCCGGAAACGATTCTCTTTGTCCTCACCGACAGCCTGTTCGCCCCGGTACTGGCTGCCATCCTGCTCGCAGCCGTCCTCTCGGCCATCATGTCGACCGCCGACAGCCAACTGTTGGTAGCCGCTTCGGCCATCGCCCACGACCTGGGGCTGGGACGCAATCTGCAACAACGCAGTCTATTGGTATCGCGCCTTACCATCGCGGTGCTGGTGGTGCTTGCCGTGATCGTGGCTCTGTACTTGCCGGAGAAAATCTTCAGCCGGGTCCTGTTTGCCTGGATCGCGCTGGGTTCCGCTTTTGGGCCAACGGTGATCATGCGCCTGGCGCGGGTGCGCTTGCATCCTGCCGGCGTGCTGCTGTCGATCCTCACCGGTTTTGGCCTGGCGGTGGTTTTCTACCTGATGCCGGACACGCCCGGTGATATTCTTGAGAGAATGGCGCCGTTCTGCACCGGTCTTGCGGTTTTGTTCCTGTTCCGCCAACGGCATGAGTTCAGTTGAATAGGAACTCGCAGGAGCCGAAGGCGACCCACGGCCGGGTGGTCGCGGCTTTCAAGGCTTCTTGCCCTGCGGGCAAGCTGCCATTCAGCAGCTTCCTGGCCTGACCCTGGTTGGGTAAGCGCAGGCAATGCAGGGCGAACGCTCTCGCCGCAGGCGAGACAAGGAGCCCGGAATGCCGTTGCGCGTGAGCGCAGCTCGCTGGACCAGAAGGGTCGCGCGCATTATCTTATTCAGTCGAGTGCAGCCGCCTTCCGCCGCAGGCGGGAGCAGGGAAACGAGACACCTATGTACATTGAAATCATCAAGGGGCTTTTGACTGCCGGTGAAGTCAAGCAGGTTAGTCAGCTCAGCCATAAATTGAAATTTGTCGACGGCCGGGCCTCGACCAATCCGGGTTCATCGGTGAAAAACAACCTGCAGGCGGACATGCAGGATCCGGTTTACGTGGAAGCGGGTCAGATCGTGCAACAGGCCATTTACCGCTCCCAGCCTTTCAGCGACTATGCCATACCGAAGCAGATGGCGCTGCCGATGCTGACAAAATACGAGCCTGGAATGGAATATGGTTTTCACGTCGATGCCGCCATGCTGGCCACCAAGCCGCCCATGCGCGCCGATGTATCAACCACCGTTTTCCTGTCGGCCCCGGACAGCTACGACGGTGGTGAACTGGTGGCCAAGATGGGCGAGAAGGAAATCGAAGTGAAGCTCGAACCCGGCGATGCGGTGCTTTATCCCTCAGTGACCCTGCACCGTGTCAAACCGGTAACGCGCGGGATACGCCTGGTGAGTATTACCTTCACTGAAAGTCTGATCCGTGATCATTATGAACGCGAGATTCTGTATCAACTGGGAAAAGTCATTGGCCGGGAAGGTCAGCGGCTGAGCTTCGAGACCCTGACTGATCTGACCAATGTCCATACCAACCTACAGCGCTATTGGACCGGGCGCTAACACCGGTTCTCAGCCCAGAGGGAATTGTTCCGTGATTGCGCCCAGATCGGGGTGGGTCTTCATCATGCGTTCGACAAAGTCTATTCCCGTTTTGATCGCGGCTGCATTGGCGGCCCTGGACTCGTTCAATATGGCTTCGCGCCTGGCCGGGGTGTAGGCAAAGCCCGGTTGTTTGGAGTAGGAATCGAATACCGGGCTGGCGAGCATCCCGGCCATGGACTCCTGTGCGCCAGGGATGCTGAAATGCTGGACGATGTTCGACAAATGCGCCGCTTTTTGCGCAAGAAACTGGTCGAAATCCATCAGCAACAACCTGGCTGCAAGGCCCCTGGTGCTGAGCAGATAAAACTGTGCGGTTTCCGCAAGCCAGCTAAATGCGATTTTCTCAGCGGGCGATAGCGCCCCGGGTTCCAGACCCAGGTCCGGAACGATTTTCTTGAGACTTGCAATGCGGTGGCTCAAGAATCCATCGATGTCGGTGGCCTCGCTTTTGTCCAGCATGTTGGCCAGGTAGACCTCGAGTTTTACAAACAGCAAAATGCCGCGGTTGGCGGGGTTTTGCGCCAGTAAAACAGCGGCCAGGTTGTTGCACATGCTGGTCGGTTTGATGATGACCTTTTGTTTTGGCGAAAACCGGCGCACCAGCAACTGGTAGACTCGCTTGAACGTCTCCTCGAAGGCCATGTCGCCGCGGACGCCGCGGGCATGCAGCCCCGTTGCCAGGGTTCTCAACACCAGGGGTTCGCGCAGGCCCAGAACCGCGGGCGCTTCATCCAGTAGCCGCGAAATCAGCGTCGAACCGCAATGCCCGCTGTGGAAAATAAAATTTGCCGGGGCCAGATAGCTGAAATCCGCTGCATCCACGTGCCGCCATAAGACATCCAGCGGAACCCACGCGCCGTTGGTGCCAGGGCCCAACGCCCTTTGGTCCAGAAAAACCGCGTTCTTGTAAAAATCGGGGTCCGCGTCAACGATCAGCGCGCCTTTTTTATCATCGAGGCTGTGCAGATAGAGCCGGGGTGACGCCATGATTTCGGGCAGGAGGGTGTGTAGTTCTGTTTGAAAATCACTCATCGAGGTTCAGATCGATACGATACTCGAAGCGGCCCGGGTGATAGTAGACCCGCAGGTAGTCCGCCGCATGGTCCAGTGCATGGCGGTCTTTGAATGCGATCCGGGTCAGCGTCAGGACTGCGGTGCCAGGTTCGACTTCGAGCGCCGCCGCCACATCGCGGTTCGCGCCCTCAGCGCTGAGCACCTGCTGCAGGAAACTGACTTTAAGGCCCTTGTCGCGAAAATAGGACATGCGTGGCGTGTGCGTAAATACACCCAGATCGGGCGGTAAGTCCACTCCCGCGGTCCAGCTTTCATAGTAGCCGAAGCGGACACCATCGTGTTCCCTGACGCGGGCCAGGTACAGGGCCTTGTCGGTCGTCCCCAGGCCAAGCCGGTCGCGAATGTCTTGTGGCGGGTGCAGCAGTTCGCAATCCAGCACTCTGGCGATCGAGTTTCTGCCGATGGATTGGATTTCCTGCAACATACCCACCATGGGCGCCTGGATGGGAGGCCGCTTGAACTGCGTAAATGACGTGCGTTCCGCGGCCACGCTGGCGTGCAACCAGCCCATCGTGGGCCAGTTCATCCAGGGAACGCTTCACCGTGATGCGGGAAACGCCGAACTCCATCGACAACTCCTTTTCCGTTGGCAATTGCATACCCTGCGGATAAGTGCCGTTGACAATGCAGGTCTTGAGCAGGTTATAGAGCTGAAAGTAGAGCGGGGTGGGCGAATCCCGGGTCAGCGCCAAGCGTTGTTTTTCGCTGAATATCGATTGTAGGTCGAGCATCGAGTCATCCAGTGAGGGGAAATGACATAATGCTATATCAAATACAGGGGCAGTCAAATGTTCCAATTTGCGAAGAAGCGCCGATGGCAGGTGCCAGGAATGAATTTAGCCAACCCGGCGGCAACCAAATTGCATCTAAAAGTACTATTAGTATAACATTATCGCATACCCATCCGAGGACCCTTACCGGAACATGGCCAAGCCCATTTCCCGAGTGCGCATTCTCGATCTGACGCATATGCTGTCGGGTCCCTATGCTTCGATGATCCTGGCCGATTTGGGCGCCGAAACCATCAAGGTCGAACCCCTGCAGGGCGAAGGTACGCGAAAGCTGCTGGCCGGCGACCCAAAGAATTCGCTTGACGGCTTTGGCGCCTATTTCATTACACTCAACCGCAACAAACAGAGTGTCGCGATCGACTTGAAGACCGAGGCTGGCCGTGAAGTGTTTTATGATCTGGTGCGCAAAGCGGACGTCGTCGTCAGCAATTTCGCCGTCGGGCGTGCCCGAGCGTCTGAAAATCGACTACGCCACGTCTGAGCGCGCATCAACCCGGCGATCATTACCTGCACTGTGACCGGTTTTGGCTCCGATGGGCCCAAGCCGAAACGGCCGGCGTTCGATCAGGTGGCGCAGGCGACAGGAGGCGGCATGTCCATTACCGGCACCGACCGGGCACACCCCGTGCGCTCGGGTATTCCCATCGGCGATCTGGGTGGTGGCATGTTCGCCGTGATGGGAATCCAGGCGGCTTTGCTGGAGCGCCATAGCAGCGGACGGGGTCAGCACGTGGACATCTCGATGCTGGACTGCCAGATTTCCATGCTCAATTACATGGCGACCATGTATTTCCTGTCGGGTGATGATCCCCAGCCGTTGGGCAATTCGCATTTCGTCCACGTCCCGTACAATGCCTACACCACAGCGGACGGATTCATCGTCATTGCGGTGATTACCGATAATTTTTGGCAGAACCTCAAGCAAGTGATCAACTGCCCCGAATTTGATGACCCCGACCTGGATACGCAGCCCGGGCGTTGGCGCAGTCGCGGCATGATCGATGAGCGCCTGAATGCCATATTGCGGCAACGTCCTTCGGCCTACTGGCTGGAAGCACTGGAGCAAAGACGCATCCCGTGCGCGCCGGTCAACCGCCTCAGCGAGGCTCTGACCGACCCCCAGGTCGTGCACCGCAACATGGTCGTTGAACTCGCGCACCCAAATGGTAAAACCACCCACGGTCCAGGCAATCCCATCAAGCTGTCCCGCAGCAACGAAGAATCATTCAGCGCCGCGCCGCTGGTGGGTCAACACACGCAGCAGGTGTTGTCCCAGGTGCTGGGTTACGACCCGCAGAAGATCGCGCAACTGCGTTCTGCCGGAGCGATCGGCTGATGCGCGAAACCGTGATTGTCAATGATGTTGGCCCGCGTGATGGCTTGCAAAACCAGCCCAGGATTTTGCCGCCCGGACAACGGCTGGAACTGATCGAAGCACTCATCGCCGCCGGCATGAAGCACATCGAAGTGGGCAGTTTCGTATCGCCCACCGCAGTCCCCGCGATGGCGGGAGCCGATCAGGTGGTCGCGGGTTTGCCGGCTGTCGCCGGCGCCTGCTTTACGGTGTTGATCCCGAACATGAAGGGCTACGAACTGGCCAGGGCTGCCGGTGCGCGCAGCGTAACCATGGTGCTCTATGGCAGTGAGGGGATGGCGCAGAAAAACGCCAAAATGGGCAAACAGCAGGCGGAGGCCGTGACCGCGGATATCCTGCATCAGGCGCGCCAGGATGGTATTCGCGTTTCCGCCGCAATCGCCGTGGCCTTCGAATGTCCCTTCGACGGTCCGACGGATGCCGCGGAAGTGGAACGCATCGCCGGCCATTTTCTTGGGCTAGGTGCGGACGAGATCGCTCTTGCCGATACCATCGGCGCTGCCCACCCGGGACAGGTGCGGTCACTGACATCGAAGCTGGTCAGCGCCTACGGTCATGAGCGCCTGTGCTGTCATTTTCATGACACCCGCGCACTCGGCCTGGCCAATGTATACGCCGCGCTGGAGTCGGGTATCCGCAAGTTCGATGCATCCATAGGCGGCTTGGGCGGTTGCCCGTTTGCACCCGGCGCTTCGGGCAATGTGGCCACCGAGGATGTGGTGATGCTGCTGCAGCAAATGGGCTACGATACAGGTATCGATCTGCGCGCTTTGGTGGCGGCGGCGGAACTGGCGAAGCATTTGACCGGTACCGCACCGGGTGGCCGCACGATGCCCTGGCTGCAACGTCAGTTGGACAAGGGTCAGGAGCGGGAAAGGGGTCAGTAGTACTCTGAGCCCAATTGGAAGGAGCGAACCATGAGTTATCGGCTGGGCGTTGATGTGGGAGGTACTTTTACCGACCTGTTGCTGATCAACGAAGAAACGGGCGAAACCCATACTGCCAAGGTGCCCTCAACGCCGCATGATTCTTCGATTGGCGTGCTCAATGGCGTGGCGCGAATCTGCGAGGCATCCGCTGTGGACCCGCAGACCATTCACCGCGTCATGCACGGCACGACCGTGGCCACCAACGCGGTGCTGCAAGGCAAGGGTGCCCGCGTTGGCCTGGTGACGACCAGCGGATTCAAGCAGGTGCTGCAGGTCGCACGCTCTTTCTGCCCCGGCGGTCTTGGTGGCTGGGTCAGCTACGTCAAGAAACCCCTGTTGGCGCCCCTGGAACTGACCATCGAGGCGGAAGAGCGGATTGCGGCCAATGGCGCGATCGTGCGTCCGCTCGACACTGCTGCGCTGCGCATCAGCCTTGAGAAACTGAAAGCCAAAGGTGAGGTTGAGGCGCTGACGATCTGTTTCATCAATGCCTACGTCAATGGGGAACACGAACGCCAGGCGCGCGATGTGGCGCGTGAAATATTCGGCAAGCTGCCCATCTCGATTTCCTCTGAAGTGGTGCCGGAAATGCAGGAGTACGAGCGCACCGAGACCACGGTGGTGAATTCTTACGTGCACCCGGAGGTTTCCACCTATATCGATAACATGCAGCTCTCATTGGAAGAGCGCATGGGCACCGGCGTGCAGCTCTCCATTCTGCGTTCTGACGGCGGTCTGGCTTCTTCGCGCGCAGCTTCCGAATCGCCGGTCAATCTGTTGCTTTCCGGCCCAGCCGGCGGCGTGGCCGGCGCGATCTGGTTTGCCAGCCGTGCCGGCCATGACGACGTCCTGACCTTTGACATGGGTGGCACATCGACCGATGTGGCGCTGATCCAGCAGGCCAGGGCGCGTATTCGCCGCGAAACACGCGTGGGCGACGTGACCGTGCGTGCGCCTTCGGTGGATGTGCGCACCGTGGGCGCTGGGGGCGGTTCGATCGCGTTCGTGCCGGAGCTGACCAAAGCCTTACGCGTCGGCCCCCAGTCGGCCGGTGCGGAGCCGGGTCCGGCGGCCTACATGAAAGGCGGTACTGAGCCCACGGTGTGTGACGCCAACGTGGTGCTGGGTTATCTGCCCGCGGATGTGCAACTGGGCGGCGACATGGCCATTGACAAAGCCGCAGCCGAGGCGGCAGTGCAAAAAATTGCCGACGCGATGGGCATCGGCCTGATGGAGGCCGCCGAGGGCATCATCAAAATCGTCAACGAGTCGATGTTCGGCGCCTTGCGGCTGGTTTCGGTCGAACAGGGTTTCGACCCGCGCGATTTTGCGCTGATCGCCTTTGGTGGTGCCGGTCCCCTGCATGGTAACGCGATGGGTATCCTGACCAATTCCTGGCCGGTCATCGTGCCGCCAGGCCCCGGCGTGCTGTGTGCATATGGTGACGCTACCACTGCGGTACAGGATGAGGCTTCACGGACTTATGTATCGAAAGCTTCCGAGCTGACCCCGCAGCAGTTGCTGGCCGATCTCGAGGAATTGCGCGAGCGCGCCGCAATGTCCCTGAATGCCGATGGCATCGCGCCGGAAAAACAGGAAGTCAGCTACCAGGCGGATATCCGCTATGCCGGCCAGGCGTTCCAGATCACGATGGAATTCGGCGCGCAGGAGTTGCTGGAAAATGGTCTGGCGTTTTTGACCGATCGCTTCGACCGGGAGCATGAACAATTATTCACATTCGCCCTTGGCGAGGACCATGAATTGGTGATGATCCGCGCCATCGTGCGCGCCCGCTCACGGGCCATCGCTGAAGTGCCGGTAGGCAAGGCCGGCGCCAGCCTGCAGGATTGTAAAGTGCATGACTCGCGTTTTTACCATGAGGGGCAATGGCACGAAGCCGCCATTTACAATCGCAGCCTGTTGCATGCGGGCATGGTCGTGCCTGGCGCTGCGATCATTGGTGAGATGGATGCCACCACCGTGGTCCTGCCGGGCTATCAGGCCAGCGTGGATGCGATCGGAAATCTGTTGATCACTGCCGCAGCATCGGGAGGCAAATAGGATGCCAGCCAGAATCATTGAAACCAACGACGCAGCCTTCAAACGCATCGAGGTAGATACGGTTACTGTCGATATCATCGAGAATGCGCTGCGCAATGCCCGGGTGGAAATGGACGCGGTGCTGTTCCGCACGGCCATGAGTCCGGGCATCCGCGAACAGGGGGACTGCTTTCCGATGATTGCCAATCGTGACGGCAAGATGGTGGTCGGCCAGTTCGGTTCCTTCATTCATGGCTTCACCCAGGCCTATGATGCCGACCTGCATGAAGGTGACATCATCCTCACCAACGACCCGTATATGTGCAATGCGGCGGTGTCGCATTTACCCGACTGGATCGTACTGGTGCCGATATTCAAGGACGGCCGTCATATTGCCTGGTCGGCCATGTTCGGCCACATGTCGGATAACGGCGGCATGGTGCCCGGTTCCATCCCCATCCGCGCGGAAACCATTTTCCAGGAAGGTATCCGCATTCCGCCGACCAAGCTGTACAAGAAAGGCGTGCTGCAGTCCGACGTGCTGGAACTGATTCTGCACAATGTGCGCACGCCGCAGTGGAATCGCTTCGACCTGAATGCGCTGGTGGCGGCTTGCAAGACGGCGGCGCGGCGCTGCGCGGAAATTGCCCGGCGATTCGGCGACGATGTGTTCTATTCGACGATGGAAATCATGCTGGAACGCAACTACCTGGCGATGAAGGCCATCATCGAAATGATCGTGCCGGAAGAGCCGCGGGTATTCGAGGATTATGTCTGCGATGATGGCGTGGGCATGGGTCCGTACAAGATTCGCTGCAAACTCTGGCGTGAAGGCTCCAAGGCCATTTTCGATTTTGCCGGCACCGATCCGCAGGCACAGAGCTCGATCAACTTTTACCTCAACGAAGACATGTTCAAGATGTTCTTCGGTTCCTTCACCATCAACCTGGTCGACCCGCAAATTCTGTTCAATGACGGCTTTTACGAACTGGTCGAAGTGCGCATCCCGGAAGGCACTCTGCTCAAGCCGAAATTTCCGGCTGCGCTTGTCGGGACGCACGCACGCGCTGGGGCGGATTTTCGACGTGATGGGTGGCCTGCTGGGCCAAAGCGCGCCGGATGCAATGAACGCGGCCGGATTTTCCGACTCCCCGCACCTGTTCTTTGCCGGCTATGACGACAAAGGCGAGTGGTTCCAGCTCTTCCAGATCGGTTTTGGCGGCATCCCGGGACGGCCGGTGGGAGACGGCCCTGACGGGCACTCGCTGTGGCCCGGCTTCACCAACGTGCCCAATGAATTCATCGAGGCCTATTTCCCGCTGCGGATTGAACGCTACGACTGCATTCCGGACTCTGGTGGCGCGGGTTTGCATCGCGGAGGTAACGGCCTTTCGGTGGCCTACCGTTTTCTTGTCGATGGCACGGTATCGGTGCATGACGAGCGCTGGCTGACCTACCCCTGGGGCGTGCGCGGAGGTGAGCCGGGCATGCGCTCCTCCAAGCGCCTGGTGCGCGCGGACGGCAGCGAACAATGGCTGCCGTCCAAGTCCGAGGGTATCAAGGTGCGCAAAGGCGATCTGCTGTACTTCAATACCTGGGGTGGCGGAGGCTGGGGTGATCCGTATGAGCGTGATGCGGCCCTGGTCAAGGCGGATGTGGACCGTGATCTGGTCAGCGCTGAAGGCGCAAAACGTTATGGCGTGGTGATCGCCGCCGACGGTTCGCTGGATGAGGCAGCCACGCTGAAGCTGCGCAAGAAATTACGCGCCAGTCGGGGTGAGATCGAACTGTTCAATTTCGGCGGCTCGATTGAAGAAATCAAGGCCCGGTGTAAAGCGGAAACACACCTGGACCCGCCGCAACAACCGACATTTGCGCACGACTGATGCCCGACCTGGCCCACAAGGCGCAGGGGCTGGGCCGCAGACCGGCGCTGCTGCTGGTCGATCTGATCAGGGGTTTCACCGACCCGGCATGCCCCCTGGGCGCGCCGGCCGATGCGGTGGTGGCAGCCAACCGGAAATTGCTGGCGCTGTTTCGCGCCAAAAAACTACCGGTGTTTTTTACCACTGTGGTCTATCATGACGAGAATCAGGCCCGCGTATTCCGTAACCGCCTGCCGGCATTGGATGTGCTGACGCCGGATTCAGCCTGGGTGCGGGTAGATGAACGCCTGGCGCCTTTGCCCGGCGAAGCTGTGATAGAAAAGCAGTGGGCCAGCGGCTTTTTCAGGACCGGGCTCGATGCCGCGCTGCGCGCGCAGGGGGTTGATTCATTGGTGGTCACCGGCCTGACCACCAGCGGTTGCGTTCGCGCTACCGCAGTGGATGGTCTGCAGCATGATTACCCGGTCGTGGTGCCGCGTCAGGCGGTGGGGGACCGCAATGCCGAAGCACATGCCGCCAACCTGTTTGATCTGAATGCAAAATACGCCGACGTGCTGGAGTTGAACGACGTCCTGTCGTTGGTGGAGAGTGTGGAAATCGTCGGAAACTGATAACGGATCACTATATCTATGGCGCACCATGTGTGTGGGAGGTTGACGTAATGAAAACAAGTTTGATGCTCAGGATCCTGATCGCGGGAATGGCTGCCGTGATGGCCGCAAATGCCTATGCCGAAGCCACGCTGGAAGAAATTCTGGTCACGGCCCGCAAGCGGGCCGAGAACGTGCAGGAAGTTCCGATAGCCATCTCCGCCTTCAGTGCGCAGGACGTAGAAGATGCGGGTATTCAGCGGCCGGTCGACTTTATCGACCTGATACCCAATGTGACCATCGTCGATACGGCCAACATCGGCGATACCCAGGTCAGTATTCGCGGCATTGTATCCACCCGTGATGCCGAGTCGACTTTCGCCTATGTGGTCGACGGCGTGTTGATCACCAACCCCAATGCCTTTAATGGCGAGTTGATCGACATCGAGCACATCGAAGTGCTGAAAGGCCCCCAGGGCGCCCTTTACGGGCGCAATGCGGTCGCCGGCGCCATCCTGGTCAATACCAAGGTTCCAGGCAATGATTTTGCCTTCAAGGCCAAGGGAGGCTACGGCAACAACAATACCTACAACGCCTCGGCGATGATCAGCGGGCCACTGGTGCAGGATCAACTGGCGGGCAGCCTGACGGCCTACTACCGCAAGACGGACGGGTTTTACAGGAACGACTTCACCGGCAAGGATGACGTGGTCGATTACCTCGAAGACAAAGGCGTGCGTGGACGCATGATCTGGCAAGCCAGCGACAACTTCAAAATGGATTTCCGCGGTTCGGCCAAGAAAGCGAACGGCGGGGCGATCAATTTTAACGCAGTATTCGCGATACCCGCCTTTGTTCCCTTCCTCGGCAGCGAGAATTTCTTCGCGGACGTGAACGACCACAAGTTCGTCTTTGGCTTCAACGTGCCGGGCGAGAATGAGCAAAAGACCCAGGAGTTTTCAGTCAAGGCCGACTGGGACCTGCAGCCCTTCGATGTGACTGCGATCGTGGCGTACAACAACCTCGATGAGTATCTGCTGTCCGATGGTACCAGCGCCACCTTCTATGGCTATGAACTGACGCCGCAATGCCAGCAGGACCGGCTGACACTGAATACCTTCACCCGCCCGGACCTGTTCGGTGGATTCCTCGACCCCTTCCTGGTATTGCCGCCGGCTTCCGCCGGAGGTGCTGATTTTGCCGGCGTTTACGGCCCCTACACCGCGACATCCTGCGACGGCTACCAATACCAGGAGCGCAATCAGGACGACCTGAGCTTTGAACTTCGCCTGACTTCGGACGAGAGTCAGAAATTCCGCTGGATCGGCGGTGTCTACGCCCTCAAGATCAATCGCGAAGTGGTGGTAGGCTATGGCGCCGACCAGGGCCAGGGATTTCTGCGCCAGCCGTATATTCCGCCCAGCGGACCGAACCCGACGGATCTGTTGTTCTGGGACAAGTTCGATACCGACGTCTGGGCAGCCTACGGCCAATTGGAGTTTGACCTCAGCGACAGAATGGAGCTGGCGTTGGCCTTGCGCTATGACAAGGAAGATCGCAAGGTCTCCAATCAGGTGCCCAATGTTCTGTCGTCCGGGCTCAATATCAACCTGGCCGGTCAGCCCATCAATCCGGCTTACATGCAATTCCCCGGTGGCATACCGGACCGCAAGGCCAACTTCAGCGAATGGCAGCCCAAGATCACCTGGCGCTGGGAGGTGGCGGATAACGCCAATATCTATGCCAGCTGGGGCCGCGGTTTCCGCAGCGGTGGTTTCAATTCCATCGGCAGCGAGGCGCTGATTGATTACTGGTACAACACCGGATTTGGCGGGCCAGGTGAAGTGGTCAATGCCGGTTTGACCATCAACGACGAATATCCCAAGGAAGTGACCGATTCCTTCGAGGTCGGATTCAAGACGCAATTGCTGGATAATCGCCTGCGATTGAATGCTGCCGCGTTCAAGACCACCATCGATGACAACCAGTTCTTCGAATTTTTTGCCGGTCCGTTTGGCCTGATGCGCGTGGTGACCACGATCGACAAGGCCGAGGTGAAGGGCTTAGAAGCAGATTTCGACTGGGCCCTGGCCGAGCAATTCCGCCTCTTTGGCGGCGTGGGTCTGATGGACAGTGAAATCAAGAAAAACGTCAACCGTCCGCTGACCGTAGGGAACGATTTGCCGCAGGCACCGCGGGAAACTTATAACCTGGGTGCTCAGCTCGAGCTGGCGATGGGCGATAACTGGAAATTCATGACCCGGGTGGATTGGCAGTATGTGGGCAAAATGTGGTTCCACACGTTGCAGGGCGAGCGCACGCCGACAATCTGGCAGGTGTTCTTCGGACCGGGACTGGAAGAGGATTTCAGCCGTGCACGGCGGGATGGCTTCGGCACGATCAATGCACGTATGGCCGTGAGCAACCAGAACTGGACGTTTACCCTGTGGGGCCGCAATCTTGCGGATAAGAAGTACCTGCAGGAAGTGATTCCGGCGCCCGAGTTCGGTGGTTCCTTCATCCATCCCTCGGCACTGCGTTCCTACGGGCTGGATATCAGCTACCAGTTCTAACAAAATTTGCAAAGATGGGGTCAGAGTTCCATTTCGTTCACGAAATGGAACTCTGACCCCGCTGTTTTAAGCGCTGAGCAGCTTCTGGCCGCGCGCGATTGCCATGGCGCCGCTACGCACCACGGCGATGATTTCCGCGCAAGCGCTGACGCGATCGATGAACTGGTCCATGTGATCGTTGGCGCCGGTCAACTCCAGGGTAAAGGTTTCCAGGTCGTCTTCCAGCGCGCGGGCTCCTGCAGACGCGATCAGGTCTGATAGCTGCTGTTCCTTGTCTTGAGTCACCTTGACCTTCATCAACAACAATTCACGCTCGATGTGTGGATCCTTGGTCATGTCGGCAATGCTGACGACGTCGACCAGTTTTTCCAGCTGCTTGTTGATCTGCTCGATGACGTTGTCGGAACCGGTGGTCACCAGCGTCAGCCGGGATAACTCGACATGTTCGGTTGGGGCGACACTGAGCGATTCGATGTTATACCCGCGCGATGAAAACAGCGCGGCAACACGCGCCAGGGCGCCGGCTTCGTTCTGCAGCAGGATGGAAACGATATGGCGCATGTTTTATTTCAGGCAGTTTTGCAATCCGCACGCGGGACAAATTCAATGGTCGCGCAGTTTCCGCACTATTGCAATGCAGTTTTGATTCCCGGACACTGATCCCATCAGGCAGTGTCAAAGGCGTGTGTTTTTGACACCAGTTGTTCGGTGAATGCGGCTAAGACAGGTTTATGACTCCAATTCGGCCATCAGCAGTTACAGAAAACCATCCTCTGGCCGGCACGCAGATGAGCGGGGCCGATATGGTCATTCAGGTGCTCGCCGACGAAGGCGTGGACATCATTTTCGGCTATAGCGGCGGCGCCATCCTGCCCACTTACGACGCGGTTTTCCGCTATAACCGCGAGCATCGGCAAGCCAACGGTAGCGAGCCCATGCCGCTCATCGTTCCCGCCAATGAGCAGGGTGCGGGCTTCATGGCGGCGGGATACGCGCGCGCCAGCGGCAAGGTTGGCGTGGTCATGGTGACTTCGGGCCCCGGGGCGACCAACACGGTAACCCCGATTCGGGACTGCATGGCGGATTCGATACCCATCGTCATTATCTGCGGCCAGGTGCCGACCCACGCAATCGGCACGGACGCCTTCCAGGAAGCGCCGGTTTCGAGCTGCCTGGGGCCAGTGGCAAAACACACGTTTCTCGTCACCGACCCGGAAAAACTCGAGGCCACGGTGCGCACCGCGTTCGAAATCGCCCGCAGCGGCAGGCCCGGCCCGGTGGTGCTGGACTTGCCCAAGGACGTGCAAAACTGGACGGGCACATTTCGCGGCGAAGGGCTGCTGCCGGTCAGGGGGTATCGCCAGCGCATGCGGGCAGTGGCGGAAAACCGCCTGCGGGAAACAGCGTGCCGCGCGTTTTTTGACATGCTGCAGCACAGTCAGCGGCCCCTGATTTATGCCGGCGGCGGCGTGATCAACGGCAATGCATCAGCGGTCTTGCGTGAGTTTGCCGCTGTATTCGATATCCCGGTAACCACCACTTTGATGGGCATCGGAGCTGTCGATACCACAGCGCCGCTTTCCCTGCACATGCTGGGCATGCACGGCACCGCCAGCGCCAATTACGCAGTCGAGGACTGTGATTTCCTGATCGCGGTAGGTGCGCGTTTCGATGACCGGGTAGCCGGCGTGCCGGAGAAATTTGCGCCGCGGGCGCGTTGCATCGCCCAATTCGACATCGATCCATCGGAGATCGGCAAGGTCAAGCGGGTTGACTGGTCCCACGTGGGTGACTTGAATGAGGACCTGAAGATCCTTACCGACTATGGCCGGCGTGAACGAATCAAACCCGATTTCAGCACCTGGCACGACGAAATTGTCGCGCTGAAGGAAACCTACAAGCTCAATTACGATCGCGACTCGGAGTTGATTCAACCCTATGCCGTGATCGAAACCATCAACGAACTCACTGATGGCAAAGCCATCATTGCCACCGGCGTCGGCCAACATCAAATGTGGGCGGCGCAATATTTTGACTTCCGTCATCCGCGCCTGTGGCTGACCTCTGGCAGTATGGGCACCATGGGTTTCGGCCTGCCGGCCGCCATCGGCGCGCAGTTTGCCCGACCGGATTTGTTGGTCATCGACGTGGACGGAGACGCCAGCATCCGCATGAATCTGGGTGAACTGGAAACGGCCACGACCTACGACCTGCCGGTCAAGGTAGTGGTGCTGAACAACTTCGGCGACGGCATGGTGAAACAGTGGCAAAAGCTGTATTACAAGGGCCGTTTGTCCGCCAGCGACAAATCACTGCGCAAGAAGGATTTTGTCAAAACCGCGCAGGCCGATGGATTCGAGTTCGCGCAGCGTCTGGACTGCAAGAGCGATATGAAACGGGTAATCGGGGAATGGCTGACATTTCCGGGCCCGGCATTTCTCGAGGTTATCATCGATCCCGATGCCGGTGTCTATCCGATGGTCGGGCCGGGACTGTCGTACGATCAGATGGTTACCGGTGATTTCATCCCAACGCGCAGTGTCGAGCGACATCGAAGACATCGACGATTCATCGATGTTCTGACCCCTACAACCACTTCTTCCAGCGGAACAGCAGCATGATACCGCCGCCGATTGACGCCATCAGCACCACCAGAATGGTAAAAGCCCAGGGATCCTGAGTGCCGGGCAGACCGGCCACATTCATGCCCATCAAACCGGTCAGGAAAGACAGCGGCAGGAATACGGCCGCGACGATCGACAGCAGGTACATTTTGGAACTCTGTTCGAGCGCCAGGCTGCTGAGCATTTCCTCCTGCGCCACCATGGCCCGTTCACGGGACAGGTCGAGTTCCTCGACGAACAGGGTCAGGCGGTTGGTCTCTTCCTGCAGACCCGCCAGGTCGTCGGCGGAAAAAAGGTCATTCTGCATGCGGGACAATCGGTCCATTGCCTCCCGCTGGGGCGACAGGTAGCGGCGGATGTGGGCTGTCTTGCGGCGCAGATTTCCGAACTCCCCACGGTAGCTTTGCTGGCTGTTTTCTGCCTGTTTGGTTTCTACCCGTTCGATGGTTTCGTCGATTTTTTCGATCACATCGGCAATGTGGTCACCCAGATTGTCGACCAGGCGGGTAAGGAAATCGCCCGGGCTGACAGGCCCGTTTCCGGCGCGCAAGTCGTCGTGAATTTGCTGCACCGACATCAGGCGCCGCCGGCGGGCGCTGATGATGCGGTCTTTTTCCAGCCAGACGCGGATGGAAACCATGTCCTCGGCGTCTGATCCGGCATTCAGGTTGACGCCGCGCAGCACGGCCAGAATGCCCTTGGGGGTGTGCAAACTGCGCGGGCGGATTTCTTCCTGCAGCATGGCGTCGACGATTGATTCACCGATACCGCTTTCATTCAATAGCCAGTCCCGCGCTTCGTTATGCGAGAAATCCACATGCACCCAGCGCAAGCAGTCCGCCGGGATGGGCGAAGAACGGATCTGAGCCCATGTCAGCGCGTCTCCTCCGCCCTGCCGGTCCAGATCATAGGCAAAAATCAGGCCGGAATCAGTCTGGGCTGATGGCTCATCCATCAGGTCTTTTCTCCTGCAACATCGGCATCGGCATCGGCATCGGCATCGGCATCAGCATCAGCATCGGCATCATTTCGCCACGTGCGAACTTCCAGTGGCCGGGACGTGTCGAGATGAACATCCCGCTGCGGGAAGGCAATGACAATTTCATTTTCGCGGAACAGGCGATCGATGCTGAATCTTATATCACTGCGGACGGCGCGTAAGCCGCCGGCGGTGCCGACGTCACACCAAAAATACATATCAAAAACAAGCGCGCTATCGCCGAAATCCTCGAAAGTGATGGCCGGCGCCGGCTCAGCCAACACCCGCTCGTGGGCTGCCGCTGCCTCGAGCATCAGTTTGGCGACTTGCTCGACCGGTGAGCCATAAGCCACGCCCACGCGAACGGTGGTACGAATGTGCAGATCGACCAGGGTCCAGTTCACCACGACACGCTCCAGCATCTGGCTATTGGGCACCAGCAGGTGCACGCCGTCAACGCGCCGGATTCGGGTCGAGCGATTGCCGATGCGCTCCACCACGCCCTGATGCTGGTCGATCTCGACAAAATCCCCGATACGCACCGGCTTTTCGGACATCAGGATCCAGCTGCTGATCAGGTTGTTGATGATGTTCTGCGCACCGAAGCCAACGCCGATGGCCACGGCACCGCTAATGAATGCCAGGTGCGTCGATCGGAATTTGCAGCATCCCCATCGCGGTGATGAACACCAGAATGGTAAATCCCCAGTAAAACAGGCGCACGATGGTCTGGATTGCGTTGGGGTCCACTTGGCCGCGCCGCAAGCTGGCGCGTCAGAAGGCGGGTTAAATAGCGCCCGAGCATGAGCCCCAACACCAGGAACAGGACCGCGGAAAACGCCTGGCCCAGGGTGACCTTGTCCCCATTGCTCAGGGTGAGCAGGACGTAGTTCCAGATTGTATTCAGTTGTTCCATGGAGAAATCATATCAGTTGGGGTCATATCAGTTGGGGTCAGAGTAAAGTGCCAGAGTAAACTTTCGCAGACCGACAGGAATCTCCAAGTCAACTCTGGCACGCGCAATGGCTCCACTCGCTTACTCTTCCCGCCAGTGGCGGAAAACGTGCGCTCATTCTCACCTGCACTTTACTCTGACCCCATTTACTGCTGCACCAGGTAGCGTTGCAGGAACATCATGGCCGCCTGTTGGTATATGTCCCGGTTCTCCTTGCGCTCGTAGCCATGGCCTTCATTCAGTGCATTGATGTACCAGACCGGATGGCCGCGTTGCCGCAGCGCCGCGACAATCTGTTCCGCTTCGGTGACCGGCACCCGTGGATCGTTCTGTCCCTGCACGACCAGCAAAGGCACGTTGATTTTGTCCACCCGGTTCAGCGGGCTGACGCTTTCCAGGAACGCGCGCATGTCCGGGTCGCGCTCGTCACCGTATTCTGTGCGCCGTAGTTCACGCCGGTAGTCCTGGGTATTCTCCAGGAAGGTGACGAAGTTACTGATACCCACCACATCCACTGCAGCTTTCAGGCGATCGCTGTAATGCACGGCCGAAGCCAACACCATGTAACCGCCATAGCTGCCGCCATACACCGCAACCCGCGTCGCATCCAGTTCCGGGCGGCCGGCGATCCAGTCGAGCAGAGCGCCGATATCCTTGACCGAATCTTCCCGCAATTTGCCGTCATCCAGTGACAGGTATTCGTTGCCGTAACCCAGGGAGCCGCGCACATTGGGCGCGATCACCGCACTGCCCAATTCGGCCAGCCACATCTGGAAGGTGCTGGAAAAGCCAGGCCGATACTGGCTTTCCGGCCCGCCATGAATATAAATAATCACGGGAAACGGGCCGTCGCCAGGCGGCCGATAGTAAAATGCCGGTATCTGGCGGGGTTTGTCCCCAGATCGATCGAATGTCGGGTAACGCACTAGCTGCGGTTCGATAAATTTGCTGGTGTCCAGGCCGCCCACCTCACTGAATGTCCAGCGCTGCAAGGATTTAACGGTATCCGGGGAACGCCCGAGCTGCATTACGAACACATCGCTGGGGGTTTGCGCGGTGCTCAAGGTCATCGCCAGATGCCGGTTGTCCGGGTGAAAGCGCAAGTTGTAGATCAGGCCCAGCGGCATATTGTTCACCAGCCAGTAGCGCCTGCTTCGGGTGTCGAGCAGGTACAGGCGGCTGATACCGTCTTCATTGGTGGTGAAGGCGCCGCGCCGGCCGTCCGGGCTGAGCGCAAACTCATTCACGTCCCATGGAATGGAGGTTGAAATATACTCGGTCTGCGCGCCTGCCTGCAGCGGTTGCCAGGCCAGCTCCGCGCCCTCTCCACGGGCGTTGGTGATCAGGTAGAAGCCTTGATTTTTATGGTCGAATACGACGGCGCGATTGGCCGATACTTCGTCCCCGCCACCCGCCATAAGACGCCGTTCTCCAGTACCCAGATCCAGCAGGTAGACGCGGGAATCCGTCGCCCCGATAAATTGTTGAACCAGCAGCGAGTTTCCGTCTTCGCTAAAGTCCACCGGCCCCCACCAGGCGTCGGCCGGTGCTTGCAGTATGGGCGCCGCGGTCTCGGGCTGGGCCACATCCATAAGCCAAATATCCTTGCTGCTGCCATCGCGTCGCGTCGATTGATACGCCAGCCGCGTGCCGTTCTTGTTCCAAACCAGCAGGCCGTTGCGCGACTGGCCGTCGGAGACCATCCGCACGACGGCCGACTTGGGGTCGAACAGGAAAACCTGGCTGAATTCGCTACCGCCGCGGTCCATGGTCAGGGCCAGCAGGGAGCCTTCCGGTTGCCGCACTACCTCGCCGATAGGCTCTTCGAAATAGGTCAGTTGAGTTCTGGCGCCGCCGGGAAAATCCACCCGGTGCACCTGGTTGACCGTGCTGAAGCGGGTCGAGATGTACATCCCGAGCCCGTCCCTGGTCCAGTCCAGAAAATTGGCCGATCGGACATTCTGATACTGGTTCAGGCGGTTTTCCAGGCCGTCCGGGATTGGCGGAATGTCCTGCAGTATCAGCTGGCCGTCGTTCAGGGTTTGGGACGCGACTGCTCGCGCGGCCAACTCGCCGGCAATTGCCTGGGCTGACAGCAGCGACGTCAACAGCAGGGGCAAGGGCAAAAACAGCAATTGTCGAAGCGGGACTGAACACCGCGCAACCCGCATCGCCACAGCAAACCTCATGGCTGGTTTCCTTTTAGGGCCTGTTAAGGCTATACCGAAGCACAGCGCCAACGAGGCCTGGCAAAACTGAAATATGAACCGGACTCGCTTGCACAGGATGTGACAGGCATTTGCCCGTTTTGATCACAAGACCGGCCGCTTCTTCCTTTAAATAGTGCCACAATTGCGGTCACGCTATACTGGCGCAGCCGTACAACCGGAATCTTGCCACCCCAAATGAACGAGCGCCTGCATATTGTCATTCTCGCTGCCGGTGAAGGCACGCGCATGCAGTCTGCCTTACCCAAGGTGCTGCACCGTGTGGGCGGCACACCCATGATCGTGCATTTGCTCGAGACGGCCAGCAGCCTGGATCCCGGGATGATACATGTCGTTATCGGCAGCGGGGCGGACCAGGTGCGGCAGGCCTGCAGCGACTATGCGGTCCATTGGGTCGTGCAGCCGGAACGACGCGGTACCGGTCACGCCGTCGCCCAGGCCATGCCACAGATCCCCGACGATGCACGGGTATTGGTGTTGCTGGGAGACCATCCATTGATCCCCTCTGGGCTGTTGCGGCAATGGACCGATGAAAGCACTGCACTGTTGTCGCTATTGACCATGGAGCTGGATCAGCCGCGCGGTTATGGGCGGATCGAGCGGGACCGGACCGGGCGCATCGCCGGCATTGTCGAGGACCGCGATGCCACACCGTCACAGTTGGGCATCAAGGAAGTCAATACCGGGATCATGCTCGCGGATGCCGGCGAATTGCGCCAGTGGCTCGCGCAACTGGACTGCAACAACAGCAAGCAGGAGTATTACCTGACCGACATCTTTGCCATGGCACACAGCGAGGGTAAGGAGATCGGCGGAGTGCTGGCGCCAGAACCGCTGGATCTGCAAGGCGCGAATGATCGTCGCCAGTTGGCGGCGCTGGAGCAGCGCTTTCGGGCGCGGGCGGCGGATGCTTTGATGGCTGCAGGCGTGCACATCATCGATCCGGCACGTGTCGATGTGCGTGGACACGTTCACTGCGGCCGGGACGTCTGTATCGACATCAACGTGGTGCTGGAAGGCGACAATACACTGGGTGACGGGGTAGCCCTGGGGCCCGGCTGTGTGCTGAAGAATTGTCAACTGGCGGCGGGAACCGCGGTGCATGCCTACAGCGTCCTCGACGGCGTCCGTACCACGGGCGTCTGCGAGATCGGCCCGTTTGCCCGTTTGCGTCCGGGCACGGAGCTGGGCAGCGGCTCCCGGGTCGGTAACTTTGTTGAAGTAAAGAACAGCCGCCTGGGAGAAAACAGCAAGGCCAGCCACCTCAGCTACATCGGTGATACCCGGGTGGGAGACCGGGTGAATATCGGCGCCGGAACGATTACCTGCAATTACGATGGCGCCAACAAACATCAGACAGTAATTGAAGACGACGTCTTTGTCGGCTCCAATTCACAGCTTGTCGCGCCCGTTACCATCGGCCGCGGCGCCACCATCGGCGCCGGTTCGACCATCAGCAAGGACGCCCCGGCAAATGAACTTACCCTCAGCCGGGCGCCTCAAACCACCGTCAAAGGCTGGAAAAGGCCGGCCAAACCGGGCAAAGACGGTGCCAAACATGAGAAATAGCGAGACGCAAGGGCGCCGAAGGCGGCCCAGCTGGCCCTGGTTGGTCCAGCGAGCAACGCTCGCTGGATCAGAAGGGCCGGCCATTAAACCTATGCAGTCGAGCGCAGCCGCCTTCCTCCGAAAGTGCAGGCAATGGAGGGGGAGCGACTTTGCCGAAGGCAAAAAAGTGCCCCCGCAGTGCCGTCGCACGTGGGAGCACGACTGCAGGGACGCAGGAGGTAGGGCAACGCAGGGAGCAGTTGAGGGAAGCGAGACTCTTTAGATGTGTGGCATTGTGGCAGCGAGCGCGCACCGCGACGTGGTTGAAATACTGATGGCGGGTCTGCGCACCCTCGAATACCGCGGTTATGATTCCGCCGGCATTGCAATGCAGAATGGACCGGCGCTTAAACGCCTGCGCACGCACGGAAAAGTTCGCGACCTGGAATCCTTGCTGAACGCAACGCCCCTGCATGGCGAGTGTGGTATCGCCCACACGCGTTGGGCCACCCATGGCTTACCCAACACCCTCAACGCCCACCCGCTGATGTCGGGTGAGGACATTGCCCTGATCCACAACGGCATCATCGAAAATCACGAAGAACTGCGCCGCGAGCTGCAGGATCAGGGCTACGAATTCACTTCGGCCACCGACAGCGAAGTCATGGTGCATCTGGTGAGCCAGTTGATGCGCGAAGGCAACGACCTGTTCGCGGCAGTGCGCAAGGCGGTGCCGCGTTTGCGCGGCGCCTTCGCAATCGCACTGGTCAGCGCCGCTGAGCCGGGGGTCGTGGTTGGCGCCCGCGCCGGCAGCCCGTTGGTGCTGGGCCTTGGCGCACAGGAGAATTTCCTCGCATCGGACATCCATCCGCTGCTGCCGGTGACCCGGCGATTCATCTATCTGGAAGAAGGCGACGTGGTGCGCATCGACTCTGCGGGTTATGAAATCCGCGATCAAGAGGATCTGCCGGCCCAGCGTCCGGTGAAGGACGCGGAGATGAGCGCCGACGCGGTGCAGCGCGGTGATTACCGCCACTACATGCAAAAGGAGATATTCGAGCAACCCCAGGCTGTGGCCGAAACACTGGAAGGCCGGATCGGCGTAGACCACGTGCTGCCGAACATTTTTGGCGTGGGCGCCGATGCGATGTTGCGCCAGGTCCGGCAGGTACACATCATCGCCTGCGGCACCAGTTATCACGCCGGTCTGGTAGCGCGCTACCAGTTGGAACAACTGGCGGGCATCCCGTGCATGGTCGAAGTAGCCAGTGAATACCGGTATCGCGATCCGGTGGTGCCGGCCGCAACCCTGTTCGTGGTGATCTCTCAGTCCGGCGAAACCGCGGACACCCTGGCGGCGCTGCGTCACGCCAGGCAATCGGGCTACCTCGCCAGCCTGGCCATTTGCAACGTGCCTGAAAGCTCCGTCGTCCGCGCCGCGGAATTCGTGCTGATGACCCGCGCCGGACCCGAGATCGGCGTCGCTTCGACCAAGGCCTTCACCACGCAGCTGGTGGCCTTGCAATTGCTGGTGCTCACCCTGGCGCAACTCAACGGCGTTGGCGCGGAAAAAATTGCCGGCTGGGTTGCCGAATTGGGCCGTCTGCCGGAGAAACTCAATCAGGCGCTGGCCTTGAATGGGCGCATCGAACTGCTGGCCGCGAAGTTCGTGGAAAAGCATCATGCGCTGTTCCTGGGCCGCGGCAGTCACTACCCGATCGCAATGGAAGGCGCACTCAAGCTAAAGGAGATATCCTATATCCATGCTGAAGCCTACCCGGCCGGAGAGCTCAAACACGGCCCGTTGGCACTGGTGGACCGTGACATGCCGGTGGTGGTGGTCGCGCCCAACAACAATCTGCTGCAAAAGTTGATCAGCAACATGGAGGAAGTTCAGGCGCGGGGCGGGGAGATGTTCGTTTTCGCCGATGCCCGGGCCGGAGCCAACCTGAAGCAACGGCACGGTGAAATCATCGAACTGGATACCGGTGGCGCCTTGCTGGCGCCCGTCGTGTTGACCATCCCATTGCAGTTGCTGGCCTACCACGTGGCCGTGCTGCGCGGCACCGATGTCGATCAGCCGCGCAATTTGGCAAAATCCGTTACCGTGGAATAAGAGCCTGAGAGGTTCAATAACGTGCGCAGAAAACACCAAATCGACGATGAGGCCGAAATCAACATCACGCCGATGCTCGATATCGTTTTCATCATGCTGATTTTTTTCATCGTCACGACCTCCTTTGTCAAGGAGAAAGGCCTGGAAGTATCGCGTCCCTCCAATTCGCCGCCAAAAGAAATCAAACAGAACCGTGGCCCGATTGTAGTCAAAATCGATGCTTCCAGCCTGATCAGCATCAAGGGCCGGCTGCTGGAACCGGGAGCGGTACAGGCCAACCTCGAGCGCGAAAAAGCGGAAAGGCCGGATTCGCCGTTGATCATTGCGGCCCATCCGGAAGCCAATACCGAATCATTGGTGACCATACTGGATGCGGCGGAGGCCGTCGGAATTGAATCCGTCAGTGTGGCCACCACATCGGAATGAAGCCCCGGATCTCCGAGTCCAAAGCTCGTCCCCTGAAAAGCGGCGTTTTTCTCGACCTGGAAACCGTCGACGGCGGCGACCTCGATCGCAGCCGGCTGCAGGCCAGCCTGACACAATGGCACTGGCACGAGTTCAGCCAGCCGGAAGCGATTCCGCAGCGAATCGCTGCAGCCGATGTCGTTGTCAGCAACAAGTGTGCGCTCGATCGCGCGGCCATGGAGCAGGCGCCGCAGTTGCAGTTGATTGCGCTGGCCGCAACCGGAAGCAACAACGTCGATCTCGACGCAGCCACAGCATTCGGCATCACGGTGTGCAATATCCGCGACTACGCCACGGACGCCGTGGCGCAGCATACCATCACCCTGATGCTCAATTTGCTCACCGGCCAGCCCTGGTATTGGCAGCGCGTGCGGGAGGGTGCGTGGAGCGATGCCCGGCAGTTTTGCCTCAACGACCGTCCGATCCGGCAGGCGCGCGGTCTCGCGTTCGGGGTGATCGGTTACGGCGTTTTGGGCCGCGCCGCGGGTGATTTGGCTAAGGGTCTTGGTATGGAGGTTTTGGTGGCGGAGCGCCGGGGCGATCCGCCACGCGCGGGCCGGCTGAGCTTCGAAGAGGTGATTGCGCGTGCCGATGTGCTTTCGATTCATTGCCCCCTGTCTGCGGCCACGCGGGGACTGATCGACCGCCAGGTGCTGCGCGCGATGAAAAAGGATGCGCTGCTGATCAACACCGCGCGGGGCGGCATCGTGGCCGAACAGGATTTAGCGGATGCCTTGCGCAGTGGTGAGATTGCAGGCGCTGCAGTAGACACACTGAGCCAGGAGCCGCCACCATCCGGCCACGTGCTGCTGGCTGCCGATATTCCCAATCTGATCGTCACCCCACACAACGCCTGGGCCAGCCGTACGGCGCGCCAGGCGGCGGTCGATCAGCTGGCGGATGTGATATCAGCATTTGCGGCCGGGCAAATATTGAACCAGGTGCAATTGTAAATTCGGACAACGGTTTTCACCTGTCGTGTGTTCTGCTTGGAAAAGCCCCTTGTTCCGAACCGGCTTGTGTCAATTTGTGGCAACGAAGGTCAATTCTAATGGGAACTCTGTGCGCAATTGGTCTATGCTTAATAAGCAGCACTTGGCAATGAGCAAAACCGACATTTGGCGGTGCGCGCATTCGCCAATTATTCCACCATGAGGAGGGCGGAAAATGAGAGCCGTACGCAGGATCATTTTGGTGCTTCTGGTATTGCTGGGGTATACCGGTTGCGCCACACTCACAAGCGCAAAGAAGTTCGAGCTCGAGACACCCGTGATCGATTTGGTAGCCAAAGGGAACGACGGCCCGCTGGAACCACAGAAAAGTTTCAAGTGCAGCGAAGGCGCCAAAATAGGTTGTATCCAGTTTGACCAGGCCACCCTTGGTCCCATTACGTTCCTGATCAAGAACGGCAAGAAAGATGAAACTTGTGCAAAGTCAGGGACAAAATGGGTGATCACCAAGGTTCAGCTTACTGCGGTCGAAGCCGGATCCACAGGCAAGGGTGATTACGCGCAACCCATCCCGGATTGGCTTTCCAATGCTTTTCCACAACTCAATCCGGAGACCGGAGTGGTTTACGAAGCGGATACCAGTTTTGCCACGCCTTGGGCCGTTATTATCGACTTGAACAACCACGATTATACTGAAGGCGTCAAGGTGCTTTATTACAAGGTCACCGCAACGAACTGTGAGTCTGGTAACACCATTTATACTGACCCAATGGTGCGCAATAAAGGCAAGTAATAGCGGTTGCCGCATTTCTTGCAATCCACGATGCAGTATAGTGTTGCGTCGTGGAAACGCCGCATTTCAAGGCTTTTATCAGCTACAGCCACCAGGATGAAGCCTGGGCGCGCTGGCTGCAAAAATCGCTGGAAAGTTACCGTGTGCCCAAACGGCTGGTGGGCTCCCGGGGCCCGTTCGGCGAAGTGCCGCCGCGTCTGTCTCCGGTGTTTCGTGATCGCGAGGATCTGTCTTCGGCTTCGGACCTGACGAGCAAGATCCGGGGTGAACTGGAAGCTTCGGAAACCCTGATCGTGATCTGCTCCCCGGCCGCCGCCCAATCACGCTGGGTCGGGGAGGAAATCCGCTATTTCAAATCGCTTGGCCGCGCGGAGCGGATCTTTGCACTGGTCGTGGACGGCGATCCGCAATCCAGTCAGCCTGGAGAGGCCTGTTTCCCACCGGCGCTGACCGAGCAGTCTGAAGGTTTCCGCCATGAACCGCTGGCCGCCGATGCGCGTAAATATGCGGACGGTAAGACCGGCTCGAAATTAAAACTCATTGCCGGAATTCTGGGCATCCGTCTCGACGAGCTGCGCCGCCGGGACATGCAGCGGCGCAAGAAAAACTGGCTGCTTGCCATCACCCTGTCGGCACTGGTGTTGGTGCTGCTTACCGTCTTGACGATCAGCGCGATCTCTTCGAGAAAAGCGGCCCAACTGCAGCGTGTGGGTACAGAGGAGCTGCTCAGCTATATGCTCGGGAACCTGAAGCGGCTGGATCCCATTGTCGGTCTTGAAGTGATTGACAAAAACAACCAGCAGGTCATGAATTATCTGCAGAACCTGGGCTTCCAGCAGATGGACAACGAGCAGTTGGCCGCGACCGCGCTCAAATGGCGTGAACAGGGGCGGGCATTGCATGAGCGCGGTGAGCTGGATGCTGCGATGGAGCCGCTGCAGCAGTCCCGTGCGGCGTTCATTGAACTGTACCAGCGCGAAGGCAAGAGCAAGCGTGCCCTGTTTGAACTGGGCCAGGCGGAATTCTGGGTGGGCTATGTGCACATGGACAAGGGCGAACTGGATGCAGCCGAGGCCTCGTTCTCCCGCTATGGTGCGATCACACGCCGCCTGATCGACGCCGATCCGAACAATGCCGAAATGGTGATGGAACTGGCCTACACATTGGTCAATCTCAGCGCCCTGGAGCACGAGCGTTCCAACCCGGATACAAATAAGGCCCTGCAATTGGTGCAGTCAGCACTGCAGTACAACCAGATTGCGCTGGTGCTTGACCCGGAAAACAACACGTACCGCATGGAGCTTGCAAAAACTCTGGGTTTTGTGGCCGATGCCTGGCGGGAAACCTGCGATCTGGGTAAGGCGTATCAATTCAGGTTGCAAAATGCCGAACTGTCGCGGCAACTTCTGCAAGAGTCACCGCAAGACGAGAATCGAAAAGACGAATTGGCGATCGCACTGTCCGGACTGGCCGGTGTGCAACGGAGGATTGCCTTGACCGATCAGGCGCTCGCAGGTCTGAAAGAGTCCGAGAATCTGCTTGCTGAAGTGTATGCCAAAGACAGCACCAACCGGACGATAGGATGGGAGATACTGCTGCGCAGGCTCCGTGCAGCCTGGATATGGACCATCACGGGAGAATACGCGCGGGCCTGGGAAGCCAGTCAGGCGTTGGCGCTCGATTTCGAAACATCTTTCGATGCCATGATGAGTTCTGATTTCGGCGCGGCGGTCGACTATGCTGAATTCAAGATCAACGATTCCGTGCTGGCGCATCGCATGGGTAAGGCGGTCAAGGCACAATCAGAGTTGCATGACGCCATCCAGCGCTTGATCGCTTTGGTCAGGGCCAAACCCGGGAACCGGATCAGCCGCTATCAACTGGCGCGGGCATCGTTTGAGCAATGGGTGCAGACCGGACAACGACCGCCCGCCGAAATCAGTGCTTTGCTGGAGGGCTTTTTACCACCGGGGCAAACCGTCAAGAGCTGTGACGATGCAAGCCTGGCCGCGCGGCTTGCGGTCATGAACGGAGATAAGTCGCTGGCCAAAGACTATACTGTCTACTTACTGGATAAGGGATTTTTTGAGCCGGAATTCGCCGCGTTCTGCAAGGAGTACGCGATTTGCGATTGATATCTTTCACCAGGTGAGGTCAAAAGGAATAAATAATGAAGACAAACAGAAATATTGCGCATTGGATGGTTGTAATCGGCCTGGCGTTAGCCTGCTTTCCACTGGCGGCAGTCGCGGCGATTCATGTGAAACTCGCGGTCAACGGTGGCACGATTGCACTTGACCCCTCGGTCAGGAATGGCGGCAAGTAGGCAAGCCCACTGTCAAAGGCCGGGCGGTCATGTACCTCAGCATAGGCGTTACCGGCCACCGCGACCTGCTGGATGAAGAAAAGCCCGCCCTGGAATCCCGGGTGCGGGCCTTTTTCGAGGAACTGGAACAGCGCTTTCCCGGACTGGATTTGCAGTTGCTCACGCCGCTGGCGGCAGGGGGCGATCAGTTGGCGGCGAAGATCGCGGTGGAACGTCACATCGCCTTGGTCGCCGTTTTGCCGATGGCGCTGGACGAATATGAAAAGGATTTCACAGCGCCAGCCGAACTGAAGGAATTTCGCCGGCTGCTCGCGACCGCACAACGGGTCATTCACTTGCCGGCGGCTGCCGGTGCGGATGAGCACAGCATCGCCGCTAACGCGGCCGCGCGGGACCGGCAGTATGCCCAACTGGGCTTGTTTGTCTCCAACCATTGTCAGATCTTGCTGGCGCTGTGGGATGGAAAGCCGGCCGTGACCGTTGGCGGGACGGCGCAGGTCGTGCGTTATCACCTGACCGCAGTCATGGAAGGCTTCGAGGACCAGCAGTCTTCCGCCAATCTGCTGGCCGACAACGAAAACGATCTGGTGTATCACATCGTTTGTTCACGCAATCGCAGCCATGGCATACCCGCCACCGGCATGGCAGCCGGATCCTGCTACTGGATCACTTCGCAGTCAGGCCGCACCGGCAATGAGGAAATGCCGCCCGAATACGCGATCATGTTCGAACGCCTGCAGGAGTTCGAAACGGACCGCGTGCGACTCGATACGGAGCACGACGGAGACAAGGGCTTGCTGGCAGGGGTTCCGGCGGGCCTGGAATTGCCCGTGGGTGCGCATTTCACCGAACAGCTTTTCGCCGTTGCCGACCGCCTGGCGGTACATTTCCAGAAACGCGTGAACCGCGGCCTGTTTGGCATTTATGGCCTGGCGGTGCTGATGGGCCTGGTGTTTATCGTCTATACGGAATACACCGTTCCCCAGTACGTGCTGTGGATTTTCCTGGCGCTGTTCCTGTCCGGTGTTGCCTTACATGTGACCGGCGACCGCCACCAGTGGCATCGCAAGTACCTGGATTACCGCGCGCTGGCTGAAGCCCTGAGGGTGCAATTCTATTGGAACCTGGCCGGTGTGGTCGAATCCCGTTCGGTGGCTTTTGCCTATGAAAACTTCCTGCAAAAGCAGGACGTGGAACTGGGCTGGATTCGTCACGTCATGCGCGCCGCCAGTTTACAACGCGCCCGGGGTGCCGAGCCTGACCCGGCTTGGGTGCCCTGGGTCATTGAGCAATGGGTTGGCGAAGCAGGGGCCGGCGGCGGGCAACTGGCTTATTATTCACACAAGGAAGCACAAAATTCAGTGAAGCTTCACCGCACCGAATTTCTCGGCGCCGCCTGCTTGTGGGCCGGCATCGGCATCGCAGTGATCCTGGCATCAGCCGGCCATTTTCTGTCCGCCCGGCAACAGCAGGTGCTGCTCGTCCTGATGGGCCTGCTGCCGCTGACTGCCGGCATACGCGATGCAATTTCGCACAAGCGCGCGGAGAAGGAGCTGATCAAGCAGTATCGTTTCATGGCGCGGATTTTCGCCAATGCGCGCAAACTGCTGGACGGCTCACCCAGCATCGAGTTTCAGCGCCGGGTGTTAAAAGCACTGGGCGAAGCCGCGCTGGAAGAAGGCGCGGAATGGATCCTGATGCACCGCGCAAGACCGCTGGAGCATCAAGGGCTGTCCGGTTAGCGGACCGGAACCCGGGCCTATGGTTTGGGCAGCACCAGTTGCTGGCCCGGCACAATGTGTTCCGGCGATTCGAGCAGACCCCGGTTGGCTGCAAAAATCTCCAGATACTTCGAGCCGTCTCCGTAATGCTTATCGGCGATGGTCCACAGCGTGTCGCCCGACTGCACCGTGTAGGTGTCCGCGGTAATTTCCCCGCGCTCGTCCGCCACTTCTGCCTCGCGCTTCTTGCTGCCAAGCACATTTTTCAGTTGGTCCAGAATACCCATTACTCACTCCTTGAGCAGTTTCCCTGGTTCATGATCGAACCGGGCGATCCTCGATCAGTTGTGTTACCACTTCCGGCTCGGCCAGGGTCGATGTATCCCCCAGGTTTTTGTCGTCATCGGCGGCAATTTTGCGCAGGATGCGGCGCATGATCTTGCCCGACCGGGTTTTCGGCAGTGACGGTGCCCATTGCAACACATCGGGTGAGGCGATGGCGCCGATTTCCTTGCGCACGCATTGCCGCAGTTCCTCCCGCAGTTCCTCTGAAGGCGATACGCCACGCACCAGGGTGACAAAAGCGTAAATACCTTCACCCTTGATGTCATGCGGATAGCCCACGACGGCCGCTTCTGCAACCGCCGGATGAGCGACCAGCGCACTTTCGATTTCCGCCGTGCCCAGCCGATGGCCCGAGACATTCAACACATCGTCCACCCGCCCGGTAATCCAGTAGTAACCATCTGCGTCGCGGCGCGCGCCGTCGCCGGTAAAATAACACCCCGGAACGGTCGAGAAATAGGTCTGGCCGAAACGTTCGTGATCGCCGAATATGGTGCGCGCCTGTCCTGGCCAACTGGCCGTGATGACCAACAGCCCGTCAGCGGCGCCTTCCAGCATCTGTCCTTTGTAGTCTACCAGTGCGGGCTGGATGCCCGGCAGCGGGCGGCTTGCCGAACCGGGCTTCAGCTCGGTCGCGCCGGGCAGGGGACTGATCAGGATGCCGCCCGTTTCGGTCTGCCACCAGGTATCGACGATGGGACAGCGTCCTTCTCCGACGACGTTGTAATACCACTCCCAGGCTTCCGGATTGATCGGCTCACCGACGGTACCGAGCAAGCGCAAAGACTTGCGTGAAGTCGATTTGACCGGTTCCTGGCCGTCCCGCATCAACGCGCGGATGGCGGTCGGTGCGGTATAGCAGATATTCACCTGATGCTTGTCGACCACTTGCCAGAAGCGGCTGGCGGAAGGGTAGTTGGGCACGCCTTCAAACATCAGGGTGATGGCGCCATTGGCCAGGGGCCCATAAACGGTGTAACTGTGTCCGGTCACCCAACCGACATCGGCGGTGCACCAGTAGATATCCCCGGGGTGATAATCGAATACGATCTCGTGCGTGTAGGCCGCATATAAGAGGTAGCCGCCCGTGGTATGCAGCACGCCCTTGGGCTTGCCGGTCGAACCTGAGGTGTACAGGATGAACAGCGGGTCTTCCGCGTTCATCACTTCCGCCGGACACTCGACTGTGACCGTGGCTGCTTGCTCGTGATACCAATGATCGCGGTCTTTATTCCAGCCGACGTTGCCGCCGGTATGGCGCACAACCAGCACGGACTTCAGGCTGTCCAGTACACCGGGACGTAAACAGGCCTCGTCGACATTCTTCTTCAGCGGAACGGTTTTGCCGCCACGCAGGCCCTCATCGGCAGTTATCAGCAAATTTGAAGCGCAGTCGACAATGCGGCCGGCCAGAGCATCGGGAGAGAAACCGCCGAAGACGACGGAATGCACGGCGCCGATACGGGCACAGGCCAGCATCGCCACGGCCGTTTCAGGAATCATCGGCATGTAGATGGTCACCCGGTCGCCGCGCTGCACACCCATTTGCTTGAGCACATTCGCCATGCGGCAAACCTGCTGGTGCAATTCGCGATAGCTCAGCTTCAGATCGTGCGCAGGATCGTCACCTTCCCAGATGATCGCGGTTTGCTCGCCCCGTTCCTCGAGGTGGCGATCCAGGCAGTTGTAACAGACGTTGAGCTGGCCGTCCTCGAACCAGCGTATGTGGAGATCGGCAAGCTTCCACGATACATCGCTGATCTTTTGCGGAAACTTTGCCCAGTCAAGCCGCTTTGCCTGTTGCGCCCAGAAACCATCATTGTCTTCGACCGACTGCCGGTAAATGCGGCTGTAATCCTCGGCCTTGATCAGGGCGCGTTTTGCGGCCTCCGGGATAATCGGATGAACAATGGACATGACGGCACCTTTGGCTTGAACAAGTCCTTATTGTAGCGGTTCACGCCGCAAGGTCCATGTCTTTGCCCCCATCTGTGCGTTCCAGCAACGTCGCAAGTAAATGGACCACGACCCCACAAGCTGGCACAAGCCGATCCGGAGCAAGGGCTTTGCTTTCAGGACCTTTTGAAACAGGATGTTTCAAGAAGAGGCCGCCATGGATGGCTATTCAGCCGTGTCCTGAAAGCAAAGCCCTTGGTTCGGAGCGGCGCCCTGGCAAGTAGTACCGGCGATATGAGGTCAAGGTTGCTGGAACGCGCAGATGGGGCATCTTCCCAATCGCTATAATCGGCGGATCGCCGAACGGTGTGGAGATTCCGATGCGCCTGATACGTTCCTTAGTTCTGGGTATGTTGCTGCTGATTGCGGCTGCGCCGCTTGCGCTGTCCGCGGAAGGGAAGAGCCGGCCGAAGATCGGCCTGGCCCTCAGCGGCGGCGGTGCGCGCGGGGGAGCCCATATCGGCGTGCTCAAGGCACTGGAAGAACTGCATATTCCGATCGATTACATTGCCGGCACCAGCATGGGCGCCATCGTCGGTGGCTACTATGCGGCGGGCTACAGCCCACAGCAAATAGAAGACATTTTACGAGCGACTGACTGGGCCGGCGCCTTTTCCGACGAACCGGAGCGCAGCGGTGTGACGATGCGCAAAAAGGAGCTGGACGCCAACTTGCTGATTCCCAACCGGCTCGGGTTCAACCGGGGCAAACTGCAATTGCCGCTCGGTGTGATCGAAGGTCAGAAACTCGATCAGATTTTTCAGCGTGTGCTGACCCCGGTCAGGGACATACACAATTTTGACCGGCTGCCCATTCCCTTTCGCGCACTGGCCACGGACCTGGCCACCGGCGCCCAGGTGGTGCTTGCGCGCGGCAGTCTGCCGGATGCGATCCGCGCCAGCATGTCCATTCCGGGCATTTTCGCGCCCGTCCTCATGCACGACCAGTTGCTGGTGGATGGGGGTATGGCGAACAATCTGCCGATCAATGTGGTGCGGGATATGGGTGCCGATATTGTGATTGCAGTCGATATTTCTTCTCCCCTGCTGACGCGCAAACAGCTCGATTCCGTGCTCACGGTAACCGAGCAACTGACGAACTTTCTGACGCGCAAGAACACCGAGCAACAGCTTGCCACACTGGGCGCAAGGGACATTTTGCTCGTTCCTTATCTGGGCGATTACAGCACCACGGATTTCCTCGGCGCACTGGACCTGATTGACGAAGGCTACAAAGCCGTGATGGTGAGCCGGGCAGCATTTGCTGGCTTGTCCCAGCCAACCGGGGAGGCGCCTCTGCCCGGACCGGACCAGCAACTGATGGCGCAAAAGGATTACATCGTCCACTTCATCGATATCCACAACAAGTCCGTGCTCAACGACGAAATCATTCGCTCCAGACTCGAGGTGAAAATTGGCCAGCCGCTCGACTTCGAGCGCCTGGAAGAGAGTATCAACCACATCTACAGCATCGACGTTTTTCAGACCGTCACTTATGACCTGGTTGAAAATGAAGCGGGTGAAACCGGCATCGTGATCAATGCCATCCCGCGGGTCTGGGGTCCCAATTATCTCCAGTTCGGGGTGGAAATAGCGGATGATTTTGCCGGCAATGCGGATTTTGGTTTTGCCGCTGCCTACACGCGCAATGCACTGAACAGCCTGGGCGGGGAATTGCGCGTCGACATGTCGGTGGGCAGGGTGGATCTGCTCGATTTCGATTTCTATCAGCCGGTCGACAAAAAGGCGCGCTGGTTTGTCGAGCCGCGCGTATTCTGGACGCGCCGGCTGTTCAATGTCGTCGATCAGGGCGATATCGAGGCTCAGCTGGAGCTTGCGGGCGCCGGCATCACGCTGGGCGCGGGGCGCAACTTCAGCTCAACCGACCTGCTGCGCCTGGACTACGAGTACTTTCGCGGCAACGTGAACGAAATCATTGGGCACAACACGCTGCTGAGTGACGACAACATCCACATTGGAGAACTGTATCTGCAGTACCGGCACGACAGCCAGGATAATCTGTGGTTTCCGACCAGCGGACACATACTCTCGGCGGGTCTGAAGGTGGCTCGGCAGCGAGTTGGGTTCGGCCCTGGACTATGAGCAGGCGCTGGCCGCAGGTTCACTGGCCTACACCATCGGCAAGAATTCGGGGCTGCTGAGTTTTCAGACAGGCTACAGTTTTGACGACACCGCTCCGCTGGCGCGCTGGTTTGAACTTGGGGGGTTCGCACGGCTGTCAGGGCTGATTCCGGATGAGTTGAGCGGCCATCACATGGGCTTGCTCACGCTGGCCTTGTACCGGCGTTTGAATAACATCGAGGTACTGCCGATGTATGCCGGGTTCACTTTGGAAAGCGGCAACGTCTGGTCACGGCGCGACGATATCAGCTTCGACAGCCTGCGTTATGCCGGTAGCGTGTTCATCGGCGCCGATACGCCGATCGGACCGGTTTACCTGGCCTACGGACTGGCGGATGGCGGTGAAAATACGCTCTACTTTTACCTCGGTAATCCGTGGAAGACGAACCGCTACTGAGGCCGGACCCGCATGGTGCCGCTCGATTGTGGGCCAGTGCGCGGAAAAGCAAACGCCAATGGTCTATTATTCAAGGAGCCCCTGATCCGTTGTTCGCGCCCACCGGTAATTGATCAGAGACCACTTAATTTGTTCATTCAGCAAGAGGATAGAAATCATGTCAGTTGCACGCGTAACAGAAATCATCGCTTCATCGAAAGAATCATTTGAAGATGCCGTCAAGTCGGGCGTCAAACGGGCCAGCAAAACGTTAAAAAATGTCCGTGGCGCATGGGTCGAAGGGCAAAAAATCTCCTGTGACTCGCAGGGCCACATCCTCGAGTACCGCGTCATTCTCAAAGTGACGTTTGTGCTCGAAGATTAGCGCGATCCGGTTTTGCGGTTGGTGTCGGACCGCAGGGCTTACCTCCGCCAGGTCGCGCCCGGGCGCCAACCCCATTTCCACAACAGGCCGGCGCCGAATACCATGCCGCCCAGATGGGCGAAATGGGCAATGCCCGGCATAGTTCCGGTCAAGCCGAACAGCAGTTCGGCGCCGCCGTAAATGAGCACAAACCACTTGGCTTTGATCGGCACCGGGAAGAAGATCAGGAACAGGCGGTTTTCCGGCCACATCACGCCGTAGGCCAGCAGCAGTCCAAAGACGCCGCCTGATGCCCCGATCGTTGGGTAGATGCCGCCATTGAATTGTTGCACCAGAATCTGTGCCATTGCCGCACCCAGAACGCAGGCGAAGTAGAACGAGAGGAAGCGCTGGCTGCCCCAGGCCTGCTCCAGCGGAGTGCCGAACATCCACACCGCGAACATATTGAAAAACAGATGGTTGAAGCTGCCGTGCAAAAAAGCATAGGTCAACAGTTGCCACACCTGGAAATAGCCGCTTTGCAGCGGCCACAGCGCCAGCGCCGGCGAAAGGTTGCGGGACAGAAATACAATCGCGCAGGAAAAGATGATGGCCATGGCCATTGGTGCGGACATCGATCTGTTCTGATAGGCATTCAAGGAATTCACCCCTTTGATCTGCGGTAATATGCCCGGGCGGGTACTGGGGCGGGGTTCATATTACAATACCGCTTCGCGGTTTTCCCGTCACAATGCACGGCAGTTTGCCTGAGCGATGGACAAGCAACAGACATTGAGTGGAAAAAGCATCCGGCGCGTAACGGTATACGCTTCTGCGAGCAATGCGCTGCACGCGGATTATTATGCCGCGGCCAGCCGGCTCGGCCGCACACTGGGTCGAGCCGGCCTGGATATTGTGTACGGAGGTGGCGGCTGCGGCCTGATGCGGGCCATGGCCGACGCGGCGCTGGCAGAAGGCGCGCATGTCCACGGCGTGATACCTGATTTCCTCAATACGCTGGAGCATGGCCATGCGGCTTTGAGCCGGCTGGAAGTGGTGACCAACCTGCGCGAGCGCAAGCAGCGCATGCTGGCAGCATCGGATGCGGTGATTTCTTTGCCCGGGGGCTGCGGTACATTTGAAGAACTCTTTGAAGCACTGACACTGAAACGATTGGGGCAATTTCTGGGCCCGGTCGTGCTGGTCAATACCAGGGGCTACTTCAACCGCTATATCGAATTGCTGCAATTCAGCGTCAGCGAACGGTTCATGTCCGAAACCCATCTGCAATTGTGGAGCGCAGTCGATGAACCCGAGCAAGTACTGGAGGCACTGGACTTGGCCGTCAAATGGCGGCGTGACGCCAGTTCCTTTGCCTGCGTGAGCGATTAGTGGCCAGTAACAGCCCTCAAGCGCCAAAAATCAGGATTCTGCCGGCACGGCACGGTATCGCCTGGCTGACGCAGAGCTTTACCCTGATACGCGCACAACCCGGGCGGCTGTTGTTTCTGGCGGTGCTGCTGCAGCTGATTCTCGGCTTGACGCGGCTGCCATTGGTCGGGGTGTTCGTCATCATGGCCATGCCGGCCTTGTCGGCGGGTTTGCTGCAGGCGTTCCAGACCGTGGCTGCCGGGCAGCGTCCTGCGACCGCTATCCTCTTTACGCCACTGGTTTCCGGCCAAAGGACCCGGCGTCTGCTGCTGCTGGGCGCATTGATGTTCGTGGTCAGTATCCTTTCGGTCAGTCTGATGCTGGCCGGCGGTGAACATATGCCGGACGGGGATTTGTTGATGCAGATCGAGCAAGGTGACATGGATGCCGTTACGGCTCTGGACCCCGCCTTCATCAGCCGCATGGTGCTGGCCATTGCGGTGGGAATCTCGCTTAGCGGAACCTTGAGCTTTCTCAGTATTCCGCTGTTGTGGTTCGGTGAGCAGAAACTGGGCACCGCCCTGATCAGCGGTTTGCGCGCCATGTGGGTCAACTGGAGACCCTTTACCGTCCTGGCGCTGGGGCTGGCCGGATTGTTGATCCCGGTGGTGTTGGCCGTTGCGATACTGTTCCAGTTGGCCGGGACGTCCGGCGGCCTGGCGATTGTTGTACTCGGCGGGATCATGCTCATCGCGCTGGTGTTTCAACTGGCCGTGTTCGGCACCCAGTTCTGCTCGTTCCGTGATATCTATGGCCTCGATACTGATGAAGACGGATCAGGCGCCGTGGCAGCCAATGACCATCAATTACTGGCCTGATCGCTCTCTTCCGCGTCCTTGGCCGCGGGCAGCAGGATGCGCGCCATCAGCAAACCCACTTCGAACAGCAACCACATCGGCACTGCCAGCAGAGTCTGCGAGATAACGTCCGGCGGCGTCAGCACCATGCCCAGGGCAAATGCCCCAACCACCACGTAGGCGCGGTAGGCAGTCAGTTTCTTCACCGTGGTGATACCGGTGGCTACCAGGATGATGGTGGCGATCGGGACCTCGAAAGTGATGCCAAAGGCCAGGAACAGCGTCATGACGAAATCCAGGTACTTGCTGATATCGGTCATCACCGCAACCCCCGCGGGCGCCACCCGGGTGAAGAACCTGAACATCAGTGGAAATACGATGAAGTAAGCGAACGCACAGCCGCTATAAAACAGCACCACCGAGGTATATAACAGGGGCCGCGCGAGACGCTGCTCATGACGGTACAAGGCGGGAGCGACGAAGGCCCAGAGCTGGTACAGCACGGCGGGTATCGCCAGGATAAAGGCCAACAACAGGGTTAGCTTGAACGGCGTCAGAAAGGGTGAAGCGACGTCGATCGCAATCATGCTGCTGCCTGCCGGTAATCGCGCCGTCAAGGGTGCGGCCAACAGGGCATAGAGCTGTCGTGAAAACGGCAGCAGGAACAGCAACACGACGAGCACCGCCACACAGGCTTTGAGCAGCCTGCTGCGCAACTCGATGAGATGTTCCAGGAAGGTCTGCTCCCGGTCTATTTCCGCTTCATTCTTCTTTGTCATGATTCGCAGACACGCTCGATGCAACGCTCTGCTTGATCGCATCGGCCCTGGAACGCGCCTCAGTCACCGTCGACCGGATTTCGTCCTGGAATTTCTTCAGTGGCTCTTTCATCTCCTCGGCCTGTATTTCTGCTTCAATCGAACGCTTCAGGTTCAGCCAGCTGCTGCGCGCCTTGCGCGACAGGCCGCCCAGGGTGCGGGCCACCTTTGGCAGCCGCTCCGGACCCAATACCAGCAGACCGATGATCGAGAGCAGGACCAGCTCCGAGAACCCGACGTCAAACATCGCGCGATGTCAGGTCTTGGATGCAGATTGTCGCTTTTCTGCCGAATCGCTGGCGGAAGGAGAGGGCGCGGCGTCGGCCTCAAGTGCGTCGGCTTCGAGCCGTTCGGTCTTGTCACCCTTCTCATCTTCCATACCCTTGCGGAAGCCCTTGACTGCAGCGCCCAGGTCCGAGCCCATGTTGCGCAGCTTCTTGGTGCCGAAAACCATGACGACGATAAGCAGCAGGATCAGTAACTGCCAAACGCTGATGCCACCAATACCCATGATGTCGCTCCGTAATTCAGGAAGGTTGAAGTGTACCGCAAAGCAAGCGCCAGTGGATGGGTTTCCGCCTGGTGCGTGGTGTCAAAGCCGGCGCACGGCGATCAGGCCGCTGCCCAACATCAACAAGGCAAACAACAGCATGCCGTACTGACCGAGGGTTGGAATACCCTCAATAAACACCGTGTTGAAGATGGTGCAGGACTTGTCATCATCGCCGACGGCAATCGGAATCCCCCAGCCACAGCTATTGGTGGTCTCAATTTCGCTGGACGGGTGATACTCCGTGGCATGACAGACCGTGGTGCCCTGGGGGTCCGGCTCGATGATGGCGGTGCGGCTGTCGTTTCCTTCGATCGTCCACTTCCAGAACATGTCATCACCGTGGCGCTTACCGTCGCCGTCCTCCACGTTGCTGCATTCGAGCTTGATTTCAGCGCTGCCAAGGACTTCGCCTACCGGCTGTGTGAACAACCACTCTTTGTAGATCGTCAGTTCAACCACCTCCGGGGTATCATCGCCCGGGCCCGAGTTGCAGCCTTGTGGCGGCATTATGGCCAGACTCTCGAAACCCATTTCCGTCGTGGCGGCAGACAAAGTGGCCACGCCGGTGGTGGTGTCAATGCGCAGAATCTGGCTCGGAAAGTCCCCGCCCGGTATGGCGCGGCGATCGGTGATGGCCCAGAGTGTGCCGTCGCTGTCAAACGCCAGGCCGGCCTGATTATAGGCCTCGACCGCAGCGCCCAACTGCTGTGATTTCGCGGTAGCGGTACCGGTCTGCGGATCGATTTCGTAGAGCTTGCGGGAATCGACCTTGCCGGCACCCGTCAACCCGTTTCCCAGCCCATAGAGTTGTATCGGGTTGCCATACGCCGCCAGCGCGCTGATGTTGGCGCCCAGGCTTCCAAGCGCGCCAATTCGCGTCGCCGTGCCGTCCGGTCCAACACTGTACAGCGAACGGGTGGCGACCGAGGTTGCATACAGATTGCCGTCGCAGGCAAAGGTCAGTCCGAAATCATTGCCCCCACCGGAAGGCATGCCTTTGATGCTGACGTCCTGTTGACTGACAACGCTGCCGTCGGCCGTGCTGATCGGGAACAGGGTCAGGGAATCGTCATCGACGCCGTATAAGGTTCCATCTGGAGCGAAGGCCAGGCCTTCCGTGTCGATCTTGGTATGGCCCAGTGACTGCACGCGGCCCAGGCGGGTCTGCGCGCCAGTGGCCAGGTCGATGCGGTACAGGCTGTCTGTAGTCGCATCGGTGGGGCTGTCCGAATTGATGCTATAGCCGTCCGGTGCGGCCTGGATTGCCACAGAAAACACGCTCATCAAGCTCAGTATCGTTGTTGTTATCGTGTACTTCATCAAGGCCAAATCCAGATCGTTCACGCAAACGACGGGACGCACATGCTAGCAGAAAAAATCAAGAAAAAAAACAATTAAAACATAATCTTAGTGGGTAATTTTGGCCGCTTTTACCTCTCTGTTGTGCGTACACAACATGCTTGCCAACAGTGCTGCGAAAACCCTTTGATGCGCACCTCACTGCAGCGTCTTGTCGAACAAGGCTTCAGAGCGGAATACGGGCAGGGCAATGACCCTCTGGCAGCGAAAGCCGACGTCATCAAGGCCATAAGTGTGGTATTTTTACAACACTTTTGCGGGCAGCCGGACGATGCAGAAAAAAACTGCAACAGGCTGGTCAACTCTGGTTTGTCCCATGAACCTCGCGGCCAGGAATTTTTGTTCGGGATGCGCTGATACAGCGCGATGCGTTACCCTGCCGCATGGTTTCCGAGGTCAGCAAACGATGAAGATTTACCTGGTGAGGCATGGTCAGGCGGCGGCCAAATGGCAGGAATCAGATGACCCTTGTCTGAGCACACTGGGCCGGCAGCAGGCGGCGGCGACGGCTGCGCAACTGGCAGAGCAGGTCGATGCCCAGGTGCACCTGGTCAGCAGCCCGTTGCTACGCGCCCGGGAAACCGCGCTGCCGTTGGCGCAAAATCTGGGTGTGGCGGTGTCGGTCGTCGACGAATTTCGCGAAATCCCCACACCGGTGCCACTGGCGGAACGGCAAGCCTGGTTGAAATCCGTCGCGCGGCAACACTGGGGCGAGCAGCACGTCATGGTGCGTGACTGGCACCGTGCCCTGCTAGCAGCAACTACAGCAAATCCGGCATCCCACCGTCGTGTTTACCCACTTCATGGTATTGAATGCAATCGTTGGCACGCTGCTTGACGACGACAGGGTCATCTGCTTTTTGCCGGACAATGCTTCCATCACCACCGTGCAATGGTCCAATGGATCCTTGCAGTTGCTGGAACTGGGGCGCCAGCTTAAGACGATCATCCATTGACAGGCCCCAAGTGGCCTAAGGGGTCTGACGCCGGGCGTTCACCCGGCGCGGGTGGGTCGTACCGGCGCCGGAGGGTACAATGGGCGGTCATGGAAAAAACAGATTTTTGTATTTTTGTGAGGACACCAACCCATGCACAAGTTGATCTTCTTTCTAACCGTCGTGCTTGTTGTGGTATCACTTGCTGACAGCGGCAGAGCGGATCCGCCAGCGGGCGTTCCGGCGGCGGAGACCAATCGTCTGCTGGCCGCGTGGAGCGGTCCCTATGGGGGTGTGCCGGCTTTCGATCAGATGCGCCTCTCCGATCTCGAGCCGGCGATGGAAAGCGCCATGGCCAGCAGCCTGGCGGAGTTGGATGCAATCGCCAGCCAGCTTGAGGCGCCGACTTTTGAAAATACCATTCTGGCCATCGAGAAGTCCGGTGCGGAGCTGAAGCGCGTATTGCCCTACTGGGGTATCTGGAGCGCCAACCTGTCTTCGCCGGAGTTCCGGGCAATCCAGCGGGAAATAGCGCCCAAACTGGCCGACTACTACTCCAAGGTGCATCAGAACCCGCTGCTGTTCGCCCGGGTCAAGTCCATCTACCAGGGTGATGCGTTCAATGAGCTGGAACCTGCCCAACAACGCCTGGTGTGGCTGCGCTATGATAATTTTGCCAGTAACGGCGCCACCTTGCACGGGGCATCCGGCGAACGCTATGCCGCCATCAACCAGCGTCTGGCGGAACTGCAGACGCAGTTTTCAAACAACCTGCTGGCGGACGAGGAAGGGTATGTCACCTTCCTTGACCCGCATCAACTGGGTGGCCTGCCCGAATCGGTCAAGGCCGCGGCAGCGGAAGCCGCGGCCCAGCGGGGCAAGCCCGACCAATGGGCAATCACCAATACCCGCTCTTCCATGGATCCCTTCCTGACCTATGCCGATGACCGGGGTTTGCGCGAGACCGTTTGGCGCAATTATTACAGTCGCGGCAACAACAGCGATGCAAATGACAACAATGCGATCATTGCCGAAATTTTGCGGCTGCGCGCTGAGCGTGCGGCCCTGCTGGGCTATGACAACTACGCCCAGTGGCAATTGCAAAACCGCATGGCCAGGGTGCCCGAGGCCGCGATGACGCTGATGGAGTCCGTCTGGCCGGCCACCATTGCCAAGGTCGGGCAGGAGGTTGCCGAGCATGCAGGCTCTGGCCGATGCCGAACATGCCGGGATCACCATCGCCCCCTGGGATTATCGTTACTACGCCGAAAAAGTGCGCCAGGCCAGGTACGATCTCGATTCCGATCAGATAAAGCAGTACCTGCAGATGGACAAGCTGCGCGAAGCCATGTTCATGGTGGCCGGTGCCTTGTTCAATTTCCGGTTCACTGCGCTGCCGCCAGGCAAAGTGCCGGTATTCCACCCGGACGTCAAAGTGTGGGAAGTCACCGACCGCGACAGTGGCGCGCACATTGGCCTGTGGTACCAGGATCCATTTGCCCGCGACGGCAAGCGCTCGGGTGCCTGGGCTACGGCTTATCGCGAGCACGAAACCTTCAATGGCACCATGACGGTGCTGGTATCCAACAACACCAATTTCGTCAAGGCGGCTCCGGGTGAGCCGGTACTGATATCCTGGGATGACGCGGAAACCATGTTTCACGAATTCGGCCATGCCCTGCATGCATTGTCCTCGCGGGTGGCCTACCCCACCCTGAACAAAGGCGTGCGGGACTACACCGAGTTGCACTCACAGTTACTGGAGCACTGGCTGAGCACCGACAGGGTGATCAGGCAGTTCCTGGTGCACTACCGTACCGGCGAGCCGATGCCGGCGGAACTCATAGCCAGGATCAAACAAGCCGCAACATTCAACCGGGGCTTCAAGACTGCCGAGTATCTGGCTTCGGCGCTGATGGATATGAAATTCCACACCACCGATCCCACCAACATCGATCCCCAGGTCTTTGAGCGTGACACGCTGGCTGCCTTGCACATGCCCAAGGAAGTGGTCATGCGCCATCGCTCCACGCAGTTTGCTCACATCTTCTCCGGCGAGGCTTACGCTGCCGGATACTATGGTTACCTGTGGGCCGACGTGCTGGCTGCCGATGTGGCCGAAGCCTTTGCCGAAGCCCCGGGTGGCTTCTATGACAGGAACCTGGCGAAGAAACTGGTGGCTAACATCTATTCCGTGCGCAATGCGGTGGACCCGGCCGAAGCGTACCGCGCTTTCCGCGGCCATGACGCGACCATAGACGCGCTGTTGCGGGACAGGGGTTTCCCGGTATCGGCGGGCACAGACTGAAGGGACTGCACAGGGCATTGACGTGTCCGTCCGGTGCGGATGTAGACGTGGCCCAATTTGTAGCGCTGCCGCTTGATCAGTCCGCCCACCATCGTTGCCAGCGATTTCTTCACGCGGCCTGCCTCCCGTCAAGCGATTCCGGTGCCTGGCGGCTGATCGGCCGGCCCACCGTCAGGCTGTTGCGCAGATCATCGTCCACGTACATGAACGGCAGGTCGGGTTCTGAGCCAAGCGCATCCAGCACCTTGGTGAAAAAGCAACGGCCGGCCGCCATCGCGGCGATATCGAAAATCTCTTCGTCGCGGAACCCGTGAACTTCTTTCAGGGCGGCAACTTCTGTAGCGGTAATTTTGGACGCGTCCTGCGCAATCCTGCGCGCGAATCGCATCATCGCCCGTTCGGCATCGGTCAGCAACTCGCTGTCCTGGCCCCTGGCAATGGCGATGACCGCATCCTTGCCGATGATTTTCGCCAGGGCGTTACCATGCGCCAGCGAACAGGACGAATGGTGCAGTTCATGCGCCACGGCGAAGGAGATCAATTCGAAGCGGCGCGGATCGGCGGGCCGCTTGATGGCGGCCAGCATCCTGCCCCAACGCTCCATCACTTCGGGCCGGTGACAAAAGATTTTGGCGTAGTCAGGGATGTAGCCCCAGGCGCTTTCCTGTCTCGTATACATGGCCAGGACATCGCCTTGCGCTTGGGCCGCTGGAATGGTGTTAATGAATGCCATGAGGTCTTACTCCTTATGCTGAAATTCTGTATTGCACGATTTGAACCTCTTCGCCATAGTCAGCGAAATCGCCGCTTGCGCGGAGCTTGCGAAACTCGGCCCAGTTGATCGCGCGATAGCGCGCCGGCCGGGCTTCGGAAATCATGCTCGGCAGTGGCGCATAGTCGGTTCGATACTCCGGGTTGAGGAAGAATGGAATGCTGAATCGCGGTTTTGCCACGTTGGCCAAAACGCGATGAAGTGCGGCGAAGTAACAGTCGTTCGACCACACCTGAACGATATCTCCTATATTGACGACGATCGCATCCCGCCTGGGTTCAACCAGGTGCCAGGCGTTATCCTGGAACACCTGCAAGCCGGGCTGGTCGTCCTGCAACAACAGCGTCAACACCCCCGAATCCGTGTGCGGTCCAACGCCGAGCTGACCGTTTTGTGGCCGATCCAGGCCATGTGGATTTGCCGGAGCCGGGCACACCGGGTAGTAATTCAGACGCAGAAAACTCGTGTGGCCCGGGCCAAATCCGCGGCTCAGGTATCCAGGGGACATGCCGAGGTTGGTGGAAATAGCCGCCAGCAAGCGGAACGCGAGTCGCTCGCTGTGCCTGTAATAAGCCTGGATGTCCCGGCGAAATTCCGGCATTCCTGGCGGCCACTGCGGCCGGGCGCCGTCGCCATCGGCGGGACCAAAGTCATAGATCTGCTTCCAGTCCCTCACGTTCTTGGTCAGTTCACGGTCGAAATATCCCCACGGGTTGTCCCGGGTACGCAAGATTTGCCGCTTGACCTCGATCGATTGTGAGAAAAACGCATGGCTGGCCACAAATGCCGCACTGATCACATCTTCGGGAATGCCATGGTTGATGACCTGGAAAAACCCCCAGTCGCGACAGGCCGCGTCCAGCAGGGCCAGCGTTGCGGGATTTCTCAATTCACAGATGTCGATCACGGGAACGGAATTGGATTTCATCTTGTTTCTCCTTTTTCCATCACGCCGACTTGCGCGGTTGCACCCAATTCGGCAACAAACTGTATGGATCGATAGCCAGGCTCTGGTCGAAGGCGACTCCGTTGGCGGTCAGCAGTGCCTGCACGGAACCGTCTTTTACTGCATCGAATAATTCCGTGCAGCCGCCCAGGTATTTGCCACAAATGAATATCTGCGGGATGGTCACAGCGCCGGTTCGGTCTGCCAATACCTCGCGGATCTTGCCGCCGCGGTTGTTTTCCTGAAAAGGCACGGAATCCAGATCGACACTTTTGTAGTCGATGCCGAGCAGGCCAAACAGCTTGCGCGCCGACCAGGAGAACTCACACCACTCGAGCGCGAACAGAACCGCCGAATGATTGTTGACGACTTCAGCGACGAAGGCTTCCGCCTCGGGATCGAGCACCGCCTTGTCCTCTTTGATCGGCGCAACGGCACATGTCGGCGGCCGGATCGAAACGGCAGCCCGGCGTGGACTGGGACAGCGCCATCTCCGCGGCATTCATCTCCTCGCCAATCGTTTCGAACAGCGGCGTCGACATATACCGCTCGCCGGTATCGGGCAGCATGCAGACGATATTGGATCCGGCCGGCGCGCGACGCGCGATCTGCAACGCCGCCGCCAGCGTTGCGCCACTCGAGGTGCCGGCAAAAATGCCCTCCTCGCGCGCCAGGCGGCGGGAAAGCGTCATCGCATCGTTGCCCGCAACGGGAACGATCTCGTCGATCAACTGCTCCCGCACCGCTTTTTGCGTCAGATCCGAAATGAAATCCGGCGACCAGCCCTGCATCATGTGCGGGCGGAAATTCGGGTGACTGGCGGATGGCTGGCCGTCGGCGTTGCAAGGTTGCGGGATGCCGCTACCGAGCACCTGTGCATTGTCGGGCTCAGCAGCGACGATCTGTATCGAAGCGTCAGCCGCCTTCAGCGTCCGGGCAACACCCAACAAGGTGCCGCCGGTGCCGAAGCCGGAGACAAAATAGTGCAGTGGCTCATGCGCGAAGTCGGCGAGGATTTCTTTTGCCGTCGTGCGCGAGTGCACTCCGGCGTTGGCTTCATTTTCGAATTGGCGGCACAGGTAATAGCCATGCTTTTGGGCCAGTTCAACCGCTTTGTTGAGCATGCCGGTGCCTTTCTCCGCCGCCGGTGTCAGTACCACCTTTGCGCCCAGAAAGCGCAGCAGCTTGCGGCGCTCGATACTGAAGCTCTCGGCCATGGTAACCACCAGCGGATAGCCTTTTTGCGCGCAAACCATCGCCAGGCCAATGCCGGTGTTGCCGCTGGTGGCCTCGATGACGGTTTGTCCGGGTTTCAACTCGCCGGTTCGCTCGGCGTGTTCGATAACGGCCCTGGCCATCCGGTCCTTGACGGAGCCCATGGGGTTGAAGGACTCAACCTTCACATAGAGATTGATTCCTTCGGGCGCGAGCTTGTTCAGCTTCACCAGGGGTGTGTTGCCGATGGTATCCAGATATATTGTCGTAACGGGCCATGATGCTGCTCCTGCGTGTATGGGGTTAATGAACTTGGGACTCATATTCGTCACCTACCGATGTAGCCAGCGTTGAATTGGCCGTGGTTTTTCGCCCGCAGGGCGTGAAAGCGGGGAGCCAGGTGTATCGAGAATTATGGAATTGCTGGCCCCAGCCTTTTATAGTGATGCAGTCCTTGCTTGGCGTTGATGGCCCATGGCCAAACTGGAGCTGAAATTCCTGGGTGATTTCGGGGTATTGCGCGACGGACGGTTGCAGCCGTTGCCGCCCTCGAAAAAGACCCGTGCGCTGCTGGCTTTTCTATGTCTCAATCCGAGACGTTTTCGCCGTGAATACCTGTGCGAACTGCTGTGGGAGGTTCCTGATGACCCGCGCGGTTCATTGCGCTGGAGTTTGTCCAAGCTGCGCCGGCTGATCGACGACAAGGATCAGCGGCGACTGATCGCGGATCGTACCTACGTCGAAATCGACACCTCCGGAATCAAGGTCGACGCGCTGGCCTTACAGTCGCTGGCCCGCAGGGAGAGCTCCGGAATTGAGCTGGAAGACCTGGAACAGGCTGCCAAAAATTTCCGCGGAAACTTCCTCGAAGGTCTGGACCTGCCCAACTTCTATGATTTTCACGGCTGGTGTGTGGCGGAGCGTGAGCAGGTAACGCGGGCGCAGGCATCCCTGCTCAAAGCGCTCTTGGCCAGACTGCAGGCGGAACCCGAACGAGCCTTGCCCCATGCCCGCGCGCTCGTCGGCCTTTCTCCCTATGATGAGGAATCACGCGCTTTGCTGATCCGCTTGCTGGTCGCACTAAATTATCGGGACGAAGCGGAACAGCAATACCAACTGGGATTGCGCATGCTGAAGGAAATTGGCGTGGTGCCGCAAGGGGCGATGCATGCAGCGCGCCGCGAGGTCCAGGCGCCAGCCGTGCAGGAGAGGCCGGCGGCAGCGATGGCGCAAGCAACCGAGGCTACTGGACCCGGTATAGAGCTTGGTTCAGGGCTGGTCGGGCGTGATCCCGAAGCGGGGCTTCTGGCCAGGCTATACCATGAAGTCAAGGCGCATAACCAGGCGCGCTGTGCGCTGCTGCGCGGTGAACCGGGAATAGGCAAGACGCGCCTGATCGAAGCCGTGGTGGCGCTGGCCCGCGGCGACGGGGCAGGTATTTTGACAGCGAGTGCATATGAATCAGAGGCCATCCGCCCATTTGCCCTTTGGATCGATGCCCTGCACCGGGATGAACCGGCCGCATTTGAAGAAATCTTTGGTCGAACGGGAAGCCGGGAACCGCGACCGGCTTTTTGACCAACTCAGTGCACTTGTTGCCGGCAAGTCACAGACGCTGCCCCTGGTAATGGTATTCGACGATTTTCACTGGAGTGACGATTCCAGTGCAGCCGCGATTCACTATGTGGCCCGATTGAATCGCGAGCGGCCACTGCTGGTCATCCTCGCAGTACGCGAAGGAGATTTGCTGGACAATATCGCCGCGCAACAGGCGATTGGCGGTTTGCGGCATGACCGGCTGTTGACCGAAATCCAACTGGGGCCTTTGTCAGAACCGGAGCTGGAAAAGCTGCTCAGGGAACGCGCGCCCGGCGTGCACGCTGGCAAGCTCAGCCGTCAATGCGGCGGTAATCCCTTGCTTGCCATCGAGCTTGCGCGTGCGGAACAGGAAGGAGATACGAGCACCTCGGTCACCGAACTGGTCAGTGAGCGGCTGGCCAGGTGGGGCGTCGATGGCACTGAAGTACTGCAGTGGGCCGCGGTGCTCAGTCCCCATATCCAGCTCGAGACCATCGCGGAACTGGCAGGCCTCGAGATTGGCCGCATCAGTGCAATCCTGGAGACAGCGGAGCGACAGGGTATGTTGACCAGGACCACGCACGGACTTGATTTCTCACATGCGCTATTGGCGGGAGCGGTTTACCGGTCACTGTCGCCACTGCGGCGTCAGGTCATGCACCGTAAGGTCGCCGATCTGCTGGAGCAAAATGCGGGATTGGATCGTGACCGCGCTGCGGATCGGGCTCATCATGCGGTACAAAGCGGTGACCCCGGGCTGGCGGTGCGCGCGCTGGTTTCCGCAGGACGCCTGTGCCTGCGGTTCTATGCCAATGATGAAGCGCTGACACTCGTGCGGCGCGGCATGCAATTGGTCGATCAGTTATCCGATGCCGAACGCGTGTGTATGACCATCGATCTGCATGATGTCGGGCTCTCAGCGGGCCCGCTTCAGAACTGGGAGTCTTCCGCACTCGAGTATGCGGCGCTCGCGGAACAGGCGCTGGACCACGGTGAGCTGGCGCACGCCAGTCTGGGCTACCAGATGGCGGCCTACGTCCGCTGGGCACACGGACAGTGGGCCCATGCGCGTGAAGAATCACTGCAATCCGAACGCGTGGTGCGCGGGGGCAAGGATGAGGATCATATTATCGGCATGGCGGAGACGGCAAAATGCCTGGTCATGATCGAACGTGACCTGTCAAAGGCGGACGCGATGTTGATGGAGGCACAGGCGCTGTCATCGCGCAGGGGGTTCAGTCACCAGGCCATTGCGGCAGGACTGGGAATACTTCGTTTTCATGAGAACAAAATGGATGAAGCCACGGAGTTGCTCAAGGAGTCGCGCGCCTTGTGTAAATCGGCTGGCGCGCGTATCGATGAATTCCTCGCCAACGAGTACCTGATGATGATCGAGTTCCAGCGCGGCCACTATGAAGAGGCCCGGGGCTATTGCGAAACACTGGAACAGATTGGTGACAAGTTGCAGTTCGGCAGCGAGGGGCCCTTCGCCCGGGCGCTCAAGGCCCTTTGCGAGTATGCCTTGAACGACACCAGCGACACGATCGAAGCGGCGCTGGAAGAACTGCGCGTTGTCGATGCCAAGTATCGGCTGGCCTACACGCTGACCCGAGCAGGCCAGATTGACTGCGAGCGCGGGCGTTTGGAAGATGCCGCACGGCGCGCGACGGAAGCGCTGGGCTACGCAACCTTGCTCCAACGCGCCACGGAGATGGTGCTGGCGAGAGGCATACTTGCCTGTATCTGCCATGCAAACAATGACCCGCAAGCGGCAGAGCACGAGGCAGCGATTGCCGAGCTCGAACAGGCCGGCGTGGCGGTATGGGCATCCTCATACACAAGACAGAAAGCAGGCAAGCAGAAGGTGGTACGGACATGACGGACCTATTTCTCGAGCGGATGTTCAAGCCTTCCATCAATCCGGACACGGTTTATTCCATGGCGCTTGAGGCCATGGATTGCTTCGGTACGCACAGGGTCGAGTGGCAACGCAGTTGCCTTTCGAACCGCGGACACAAGATGGTCTGCTGGTTTCGTGCGCCGGACATGGAATCCGCCCGCATCGCGATGCGGCAGTCCGATATTGATCAGCGCGTTTTGTGGCGTGGCAGTGTGCATGACAAGCCGGGGCTTGGCGGAAGAGGAACTCGCCGCCGCCAATGTCCTGGTCGAACGGCGCTTCGACAACCCGTGGCGCTGCAGGAAATTCAGGCCATCGAGGATGCTGGCATGTGGTGCCTGGAAACCCGCAATGTCAGCTTTCGTCCGAACTTTCTTTTCCGCAGATCATAAACGCATGCTCTGCCTGTACAGGGCGCCGGATGCCGAATCGGTGCGTCTGGCGCAGCGCCAGGCCGGCGTGCCTTTTACTGAGGTCTGGGCTTTTCGGACCATCAACCCCGAAGACATGCCACCGCCAAGCGATTGATTTATAGGTTTTTGTTTTTCGCGTTCAAAAAATACATAAAATTCCACGGGCATTAACACGCTCGCTCAAACGACATCGCCTCATCCTTGCTCCTGCCTGGTCACGGACCCGGCATTTTTCACAACACTTTCAGGAGCAATCGAATGAAACACACAAACAACCGTAATCGATAACGGAGTCAACGTCGAAGCGCTGTTGGGCGCGCGCGCCGCGCTCACCGAAGCGCCGCAGGGCGCTCAATTCAAATGGCGCGCCACCAGTGAGTGGGCCGGCGGCACCCATACCCGTTCAGTCGTGGAGAACTTCTTCGGCCTGGGTGAGGAACAAAAGCACCGGCAGACATTTCATTACGATACCGATCACCCCGAGATCTTTGCCTCGGCGGATATCGGTTCCACCCCGGTCGAGTTTGTGCTGGTCGGTCTGGCCGGCTGTCTGACGGCTGGAGTCGCCGCCGTTGCGCAAAACCGCGGCATCCAGCTGCGCTCGGTCACGGCAACGCTCGAAGGTGGCATGGATCTCCAGGGCATCCTGGGCATCGACAGCAACGTGCGCAACGGTTTCGACAGCGTCAAAGTCCATTTCGAAATCGATGCCGATGCGACGCAGCAGGATATCGAAGCCCTGGTTGCACAGTCGCAAAAGCGGTCGGCCGTATTCGACATCATCTCGAATCCGACGGACATTCACGTCGCTGCGAGTAAGCGCTAATGACTCGTCCGGTCGTCAACCTGCTGGCCGGCGCCGTTGACGTTGTCGTCATCGGCGCCGGTCATTCAGGTCTGACCATGAGCCGGTATCTGTCGGCGCGCTCCATCGATCACGTGGTCCTGGAGCGCGGCGAGGTGGCCAACTCATGGCTCACCGAGCGTTGGGATTCGCTGAAACTGCTGACGCCGAACTGGCTGAGCCGGCTTCCGGGATACTGCTATTCGGGACCGGATGTGGATGGTTACATGTCCATGAGTGAAGTGATCCGCTTCATCCAGGGTTATGCAGCATTTTCGCGAGCGCCGGTGATTACGGACACCGCAGTAACATCGGTACAGCCGCTGGCCGGCGGCTACCGCGTGATGACGAACCGGGGGGAGTGGCGCACGCGTGCGGTAGTTATCGCCAGTGGCCCGTTCAATATTCCTTCGATACCGGCCGTCAGCACCGGGTTGCCCAGTGATATCGCGCAGTTGACGCCGCATGACTATCGCCGGCCGGAGCAGTTGCAAGAAGGCGGCGTACTGGTGGTTGGCGCCTCCGCCACGGGTCTGCAACTGGCTGCCGAAATTCACAACTCCGGCCGGCCGGTTACGCTGGCGGTCGGCGAGCATGTCCGCATGCCGCGCGTCTACCGCGGCAAGGATATTCAATACTGGATGCTGGCCGCCGGGCTGCTCGATGAGCGTTTCGACACGGTCGATGACATCGAACGCGCTCGCCGCGTACCTTCACCGCAACTGGCCGGGAGCAGCGAACGGCGGATACTGGATCTCAATGTGCTGAGCGCACAAGGCATATGTCTCGCCGGGCGGCTGGCCGGAATTCGCGATGGCAACGCGCAGTTTTCCGGTTCGCTGAGAAACGTCTGCAAGCTGGCCGATCTGAAGATGGACCGCATGCTCGATACCATCGATGAATGGATCGCGGCATCAGGCGTCGCGGAGAGCGCATTGCCGGCGCAGCGATTTGCGCCGACCCGGCTCAACGATACACCGTGCCTGGGTATCGATCTGACTCAGGGCGCGATCCGCACCGTTCTGTGGGCCACCGGATTTCGCCCGGATTACTCCTGGTTGCAAGTGCCCGTGCTCGATCGCAAAGGCCGCATCCGGCACCACGGCGGCATTGCGGATGCGCCCGGCCTCTATGTGATGGGATTGCCTTACCTGCGCCGTCGCAAGTCCAGTTTTATTCACGGCGCCGAGGATGATGCGCGGGATCTCAGTGAGCATCTGGCAACGTACCTGCACACGGTTTCGTCGGATTGCCGGATCAGGATGGCGGTGTGAAAGACCGGCGCCATTGCCGAGCGTATTTAATTTCCCAGGTAACGCCCTCATCTGGAAGGCATGATCCAACTTCCCTACATCGAGCCGGTCTTCCGCCCGCCTTCCGAAGCGCGCAGCCTGATTTTGCAGGTCACCAATGGTTGCTCGTGGAACAAATGCACCTTTTGTGAGATGTACACCCAGCCGCAAAAGCGCTTCCGTCCCAAGCCGCAGGCGGAGATTGAAGAGGAACTGGCGGCAGTAGCGCAATCAGGAATACCGGTGCGCCGCGTATTCCTGGCCGATGGTGACGCGATGACGCTGTCATTCCGGCGCCTGAAACTGATCCTGCAGGCAATCAATCGGCATCTGCCCGGGCTGCAACGCGTTTCTTCGTACTGCTTGCCGCGCAATTTGAAAAACAAAAGCGTCGCGGAACTGGCGGAGTTGAATGCGATGGGTCTCAGTCTTTTTTATGTCGGCTGCGAGTCCGGTGATGACCTGGTTCTGGAGCGCGTCAACAAGGGCGAGAATTACGGAAGCTCGCTGGAGGCTCTGGAAAAAATCAAAGCCGCAGGGGCCGCCAGTTCCGTGATGATTCTCAATGGCATGGGTGGCCGGCGCTACAGCGAACAACATGCCGTCAACTCGGCGCGCCTGATGAACGAAGCCCAACCGGAATATCTCTCCACGCTGGTGGTCAGCTTCCCGCAGGGCGTGGATAGATATCAACAGGGATTCCGCGGTGAATTCGAGCCCCTGGACCAGCACGGCCTTTTTCAGGAAATGTATTGGCTACTGGATAAGCTGGAGCTTGAAAGCACGATCTTTCGCAGTGACCACGCATCCAATTACCTGGTCCTCAAGGGCACGCTGAACAAGGACAGACCGCGTTTACTGGAAATCGTACGGACAGCACTGGAGCGCCCCGGAGCGGTGCCTCTGCGGCCGGAATGGCTGCGGGGACTCTAACCCCAATATTGGCTATAGAAAAGCGGGCCAAAGCATCGCTTATTGCGGTTTCGCCACCCGCGCCGGCTTGGGGGCTTGGCAAGCAACCTGGTATTTGGCGGTGGCCTTTTTTACGCTCCTGGGGTCCAGGATGTCCAGGCGGTACCAGCCCTGGTGGTCCCAGGCTTTTTCACCAGTTGCGGCAGTCAGGCTGCCGGCGGGGTCGGGTTTGCCCAAGGTGCGCGACCACGCCGCGGTGGGTTGTGTGCCGGCGTTTGTGAACTTCAACATGAATTCAGGCGATTTGCGGTTGTCATGGCTGACGTATTGGTATTTCACCGAGCCCGCGCGGCTCGTGGTGATGCTGCCATTGAAGCGGATGTTGATCGGGCAGTCACCGTGGTAGGTCGAAGGATCAGCCTCAAATTTGATGGCTTTTACCAGTGATGTGAGTCTTGCGGGTACGGCTTTGGGTGTGGGAGCCGGTTTGGGAATCTTGGTTTTGGCCAGGTCTGATGCCGCACAATGAATGCGCGCGTTGACCAGGGTGGTATCCGAGCCCAGGTCGAATTTGCCCAGGCCGGTGGGGCGACAATACATGCGATACTTCACTTCGAATGCACCGGCGTAATTCACGGTAAACCCCTTGGCGAGAATGTCGTATTTGGTCTGGTTCTTGTTTTCGGACAGGCGCTTGGTCAATTCGGTATTACAGATCTGCGTCGGTTCGGTGGGTTGCCCGGCGCCGTCGACGTAACGAAAACTGGCTTCAGCCGTGCTGGAATGGGGAATGAGGAAATCAGCAGGCTCGGTGTCGCCTATGATGTCGAAGCCGGCCACCGTCATGTCGCCTTCATAGGCTTTGTTGCCCTTGCCCTCAAATTTACATTCTGCGTTCAGATAGACTTTGAACTTGACCGCGGCGGACTTATCAACAGCATTCCAATGCTCACCATCCGTAGAGTACACCTCGATGGTGGGCGCATCGGCGAAACCCTGCAGCGGTGAAATGTCCAGCTTCTGGATTTTGTTGGCCAGGGCCGCGGACGGCAGGGCCAGCCAAGCCGTCAGCAGCAGAGCGTAAAGTGTGTATCCCTTCATGTCGGCACCTCCTGTAACGGACAGTCTGCTCTTATAAGTATAGCCACCACGATCGGTTTTGGCAGGCGAAGGGCTTGGGCTAAACGCTTCGATCGGTTATGTTGCCGGACAGACGCCCCACTTTCCAGCCAAGGAGACCGCCGTGCGCACCCTGCTGATCGTTCTGTTGTCCCTGCTCACCGCTTCCTCACTTTTGGCGCAGCCGGTCGCGCCATCGCAGGCCATGCGCTTCAAAGCGCTGGCCCTGGCTTGCCTGCACCGGGAGTACCCCAACAAGATCAGCCACGTGTTGACCAGCGATGCCGATGTGGCGCCGCCGCGCGAGCTGACGCCGGTGTTCTATGGCTGTTTCGACTGGCATTCGGCGGTGCATGGCCACTGGTTGCTGGTGCGCTTGCTGCGCCTGTACCCGGATGAGAGCGACACGGCGCAGGTGGAAGCGGCGCTGGAAACCAGTTTCCAGCCGCAGGCAGTAGCGGCTGAAGTCGCCTACATGGCGCGCGAAGAGCGGGCCGATTTCGAACGGCCCTATGGCGCCGCCTGGTTGCAGGCATTTTTACCTGACATCCCGCTCGATGGACGCCGGCTGGCTGCCACTGGCCGAAATCACCGACCGCGCAGACGGCAAACTGGCACACCTCGATGGCCTGCACTTGAGTCGCGCCTGGGCGCTGCGGGGCATGGCCGCGGGCCTGCCTGAAAATGACCCGCGCGTCGCATCCATTCAAGCCGCGGCGCAGCAGCAGGGCGAGGCGGGCCTGGCCGCCGTCACCGGAGAGCACTATGAAGGGGGCCACTGGCTGGCCTCTTTTGCGACCTACCTGCAAACCGGGCGCGGCGTTCAGGATTTTTCTGTCACAATCGCTTCTCCACCACCATAAACACAGGGAGCGACACCGATGAGCATTAGCGCCACCGTCGAACGCGGTCCGATGACGCGGTTTCAGATTACGGCGATCATGATCTGCATGGTGATCAACATGATCGACGGCTTCGACGTATTGGTGATCGCCTTTACCGCCCCGTCTATATCCGCCGAGTGGGCGCTGTCTTCGACCGAACTTGGCGTCTTGCTGAGCTCGGGGCTGCTGGGTATGGCCATTGGTTCATTGGCCCTTGGCCCGCTGGCCGACAAGTTTGGCCGCCGGCTGCTGATATTGATCTGCCTGGTTGTCATCTCCGTCGGCATGCTGGTGTCGGCCCTTAGCCAGGGCCTGACTCAACTGGCGGTCATGCGTTTTCTGACCGGTCTTGGAGTTGGCGGCGTCCTGCCGGCGCTGAACACCATCGTGTCGGAATATTCGTCTTTGCGCTGGCGCAGTTTCTGGGTCAGTTTGCTGCAAACCGGTTACCCTATAGGCGCGATGGTTGGCGGTGTGCTGACGGCCCTGCTGGTCTCGACCTATGGTTGGCGCGCGGCATTCTACTTCGGCACGCTCGCCTCCCTGAGCATGATTCCGCTGGTCTGGTGGCACTTGCCGGAGTCGCTGGATTTCCTGCTCAACCGCCGGCCGGCCGGCGCGCTGGAAAAAATCAACCATGTGCTGGGCCGCTTGGGCAGAGACCGGATTGCGCGGCTGCCGGACCCGGTGCACAGGCCTTCGAAACAGCGCACCGGCTATGCTGACTTGATGTTCGACCGCGAGCTGCGCAAGCGCACGGTGCTGCTGTGCCTGGCTTTTTTCGTGATGATGCTGACCTTCTACTTCGTCATGAGCTGGACGCCGAAAATCCTGGTGGATTCGGGCATGTCGGCGACCCAGGGCATCTCCGGCGGGATCATCTTGAACCTCGGTGGCATTATCGGCTGCGTCTTTCTGGGTTACCTGTCGTCGCGCCTGCCGTTGCCGCGGCTGATCCTGGTGTACGTTATTTTGACCATCGTACTGATGATTGTCTTCGCCAGGGTCGGTAGCCACATTGGCGCCATGGTCGCGATTGCCGCCAGTCTGGGCTTTTTCCTGTTTGGTTGCATGGTGGGCCTGTATGCGCTGGCGCCGCAGATCTATCCCGTGCAGAGCCGATCGGCAGGCATCAGTATTGCCATCGGCGTCGGCAGAATCGGCGGGGTGTTGTCGCCCATGCTGGCTGGCGTGCTGTTTGACCTCGGCTGGGCCAAGACCGATGGCTATATCCTGTTTGCGCTGCCATTGGTCATCACGGCGACGGCCATTGTGGTGCTGGGGCGAGCCATGAAGCGGCCGGCGGGCTAGCTGCATGTTGCACCCAGAAAGCCCACGAACTGCTTCGAATGCCATAGCGGTTTATCGCATGTGTGCCATTCGAATTCGGCAAGCAACCTGAATCTCACCGCCTTCCTCAATCATTTCGGACTCGTGGATAATCACCACTTGCCAAAAATTTCTGAGCCCAAGTAATTAATCTATAACTGCCTAGGCAATTCTTTGGCAAGAAAGTCCACAAAGGCACGTATTTTTGCCGGAACAAAATGACGTGAGGCATAAACGGCATAGATATTATGCCGGGTCGCATAGCGACCGGAGAAGAGTGTTTGCAGTCTGCCGTCCGCTATTCGTTCATGACATATGAATTCAGGCAGCATGGTAATGCCCAGCCCTTTCTCACATAACAGGCGACATAGCTCTATGGAATCGCAGGCATAACGACCCTTGATGTGAACAGTCGTTACCGAAGCGCCTTTGGGAAAAGTCCAGGGCCTGGGCACACGTTCATGGGTCAGTTCCACAATACAGTCGTGATGCTGCAGACCCTGTGGTGCTTTCGGTTCGCCGCGACGGGCAATGTAGTCCGGTGAGGCATAGTAATTGGTATTGCCAAAAGTAACCTTGCGCGCGACGAATGAAGAATCTTGTGGATCGTCGATATGCACCATGACATCGATATTGTCATGCAACAGGTGTGGTTTGACCGCGCCGGACAGAAATTCGATACCCAAGGCAGGGTACGCTTGTGAAAAGGCCACGGCTAATTCCTGAATGCCATAGCGGAGTAACTCGTTTGGCGCATATACGGTAAGCCTGCCGCTAATCGCATCGTGACGGCCAATGATGCGCTGATGCGCCGTTTCCAGGTTGCTAAGTATCCTTTCGCAGTCCGCGTAAAAAGCAGCGCCCGCTTCTGTCGGCTGCAGGCTGCGGGTCGTCCTGTCAAGCAGGCGTACGCCCAGATTTTCTTCAAGCAGCTTCAGGCGGCGACTTAAGTTGGATTTGGGCAACTGCAGGTGATCGGCAGCGGCGGTGATACTGCCGGAATCGACAATATTCAAAAACAGGCGCAGGTCTTCAATCTTCAGGTCTACCAGCGGCATAGCGGGTACCGGTTCGATTAGCTTGCGCGTCGTTCTACATATTGTTTGTCATTGTTCCAATATATAGAACAGTTAGTTCTGGCACAACGCATTAATCCGGAAAAATTTTTGCTTTATAGTATTGGATGATTGATGAAATAGCAGTGTTGTCATGGTTGAGAATACTTTCGCAGATCCGACGCAGACCGGCAACGCCATCCAAGGAGAAGTTGGACATGTCAATTCGTATGTTTGGAACTCTGATTATCGGCGTTTGGCTAACTGCTGGCGCACAGGCAGCGGTATTTGCAGTTTCCGACGCGGATTCGGAGGCGCTCGTTCAGGCGCTTTCCGAAGCCGGTCTAAACGATGAGCCGAACATCATCGAGCTCGCCCCGGACAGCGTATATAGCGTCAATGGAATTCTGCGCTTGAGTGGCCGCCTGATCATTAACGGAAATGGTGCCGAGATCACCGGTCGTAGCGGTCGATCGGTCGGCTTTGGGGTGGCCGCCAATGCAGATGTCACGGTTGAGGACCTGCATTTCAGGGCACTTGATGCTTCGAACCTTGCGAGTGTGTTTGATAATCAGGGCACTCTGAAGCTTATTCGCAGTTCCCTGACAGACTCATATGCCAACTACTGTGGCCGCGCTGTGTGCCAGAGTGGATACATTATCAGCAATTCGGATTCCGGAACCCTGATCCTCGACAACGCGACGGTTGCAAACAACGCCGTTACGGGTATCCACAACACAGGAACACTTACCCTGCGCAACGTGACCGTGGCGAACAATGCCGCGGGTCTGATCAGCACCGGGCCGGTGACTGTTGTCAATTCGATCATCGCGGACAATAGCAATGGTCATGGCGATTGCAATGTGGAAACTCTGGTATCCCTCGGCCACAACATCTCCAGAGGCGGCAATTGTGGCTTCGACCAGCCCACGGATCAGCAAAATATTGACCCGCGCTTGGGTGCATTGGGGAATTACGGCGGCTCGGTGCCTGTGATCGCGCTGAAACCCCACAGCCCAGCCATCGATGCGGCCAATATGGCGGATTGTCCCTTAGTGGACGGACGTGGTTATGTCCGGGCGGACCGGCCCCTGTGGAAATGTGATATCGGCGCGTTCGAGCACGATGGCAAGGCAAGCGAGATTGGAGCAGAGGACACCAACACTTGGTTCGACCCTATGGAGGATGGCCATTTCTTCTCGGTCCAGGTGCTGGAGGTCGAGCGAAATCAGGTCCTGGTGCACTGGAATACCTTCGACGCTGACGGCAACCCCCTGTGGCTGCAGGGACTTGGAAATATTCAGGGAAACCGGACCGCCATGGTCCTCTACATGTATGGTGGCATGAAATACCCCACCTTCGATCCGGCGGAGCAAACTTACGCAGCCTGGGGTACCCTCAGCCTGTATTTCCAGAATTGCTCGCGGGCCGACGCCACCTACGAACCCCTCGCCGGCGGGCTCGATGCAGCCGACAGCCAACTCATCCGCCTGGCTCGCACGGCGGGTCTGACTTGTGAGAATTAGCCTGCGTGTAGACTGAAATTCGCTGAAATACAAGTTGAGTCGGGTCGATTTCTCTACTGGCGATTGATTAAATGATGATGATGTCATGGGTGAGATAGTGGTGTTTTCCAGGGACCAGTGTGGCCACTGCAAAGAGGCCAAAGACCTATTGCGCAAACTTCAGGTTCCTTTTGTCGAGATAGAAATCGACGGTGACTTGAGAAACAGTATGCTGATGTCACGCGTAAGCGGCCGACATACGGTGCCGCAGATATTTTTCAATCATAATCATATCGGCGGCGTCCATGAACTGAAGGAATTGGGTGAGGATGCTATCAGAGAGCAGGCCGCGGTAGCGTTGCGGGAACCCCTGCGTCCCGGGTTCTTGCAACATCCTTGTTCCGAAGAGGAATTGAAAGACGCCGTTATCCCGATCAAGGACATCATTGATCCCCATCTGCCCGCCGAGCCCACAGCTATCCCGGAATATGCTGCGGTACGCACCTGGTACAGCAGCATGTTTGGTTTTCTGTGCAATCTTTATGACCAGATGGCGCTCAAACCCGAACCCATGGCGCTGTGGATCGCCGTGTTGAGTTCTGCAATCGTCGTCGTAGAAAAACGGATTGGTGCACATTTCGGTACGGCATGCTTTGCCACCGCGCTGAAAGCCGGCTGTTCATACTGCTCCGCCCATGGAGCGGATCTGTCGATGAAGTATGCCGGTGAAGCGCCAGAGCATTTCCAGGCGCTGGTCGCATATCTTACTCGTGATCAGGGCGAGTTGAATGATCTGCCGTTTACTCCGGAGCTCAAGGTCGTGATCAATCTCGCGGCAAAAATGACGAACCGGGAGATAGAAGCTGCAGACATGGCCCACGCCCGCTCGGTATATGGCGTTGCGGGACTGCGCGAGGCGTGTTTCAGTGTCGGCGGGATGGGCATCATTATGGGCTTTTTGAACCGCTTTAACGACCTGGTCGGTGTCGAAATCGAAGCTTCCATCAAACACGCCATTGACTCGTCTGTCATCGGCGCCGGGTGGGAGTGGGGTACGCATGATACCGAAGATGATGAAAACCGTTATGACTGCAGCACAGAACAGCCGGATTCACCTCCGGCTGATCTGGCCATATTGATGCAGGACGTGAAGAAGCGCGTGTTTGCCGATGTATCGAACATACTGCCCAAGTATGATGCCTATCCCGATGAACAGCTACCTGCCTGGATTGCTGTTTTGCCCGACCGGGACACTATTCGTTCACTCAGTGCGCTTTACCATTCCCTGTTTAATGCAGGCGACCTGGAAACCGAACTGAAACACCTGTCTGCCTACTCGCTTGCGATGGGAAGCGGTCATAACAGTATCGCTGCAGAGGAAAGGCGAATTTTTCTGACAATAACATCGGGTCCGGCAGCCGAAGCAAAGCTTGCCAGTGCTGGCAGTTATGCGATCTCCGGAGATGTGATCGACTTAAAGAAATTGAGCACACAAGAACAATTGGCATTACGGTTGGCCAAGTGCTCGGATCATTTTCCGCACATTGTCCGCGGCGAATTGGTAAAGGAGATGGATGATTATTTCAGTGCAGCGCAAATAGTCGAGCTAATCATGGCCTTGGCGGTGATCGGCATGGGACAACGTTGGCTTGCCGTATATGAACCCTTCAGCAACTACGTGCTTGGGTGTTCATGACTCATTATGCTTTTCCCTGGTCTTTTCGGTTTGCGCTGGCTGACGATGCTCAGTCGTGCCGCCAAAGCGGGACCGCAGCGATCACGCCTGCGGCCACTGCCACAAGAATTGACGCGACACTCGCTGTGGCCGCCGGCTTGACGGTCATCACAAAGACCACCGCGAGGAGCAGCGAGATCCCGGTTGTCCTGGCAGTCCAGGATACGGGGTCGCGCAACAGCCGCCGCACGTGCGGCGCCATGCCGGCCGACTGAAGTTCCCGCTGCAGCATTCGCGTGCGGCCGCCTTCGACTCCGGCGCCGAGGGCTACGATCAGAGCCAGACCGGCCAGAGCGGCATCAATCCACGGCATCGACCAGGTCCAGCGTTGCTGGGTCATGTAAGCGCCTGTGGCCAGCAAGCCCAGCACCGACACCGGAAATGCGTGAGAAATTTCCCCGTCCAGCGTGGCCCACTGAGCCGCCTCATTTGCGTTTCCCGAAGCACGCAACCGCACTGCCGCAAAAGCGGTCAGGGACATGGTTGCGGACGCAAGCAGCAGGAACAGCAAGTGCAGGAAGACGACGGTAGCGTAGACGTTCATTCAAACAACTTTGTTCTTGGGCGGCGAGTTTTAATAAGAAACCTTGTGCATTGACCACCGAAGCGCAGAAAAGCTGTATCTGTTCATCGGAGCGCGCCACATGCAGGTCCTGATCCTGTTCTTCCGCGGCGTCGATGCCGGCCGTGACCAGCATGTTGAAGAAAAGGTAAACTGCCGGATGAGCCTTCGACGATAAGGCTTTCAGAGCACACCTGGGGGCGGTCACCAGGCCATAAGAGCAAGAGGTTCGAAATAATGACTCAGCCGGTCTCATCACGACAAGAAGACAATATTACGATCATCACGGTGGACAATCCGCCGGTCAATGCGCTATCCCACGCGGTGCGCAGTGGGCTATGGGATGCCGTGGAAGATGCCGTGCGGGCGGGCAGTTCAGCCATCGTGCTGCACTGCGCCGGGCGGACATTTTTTGCCGGTGCCGATATCAGCGAATTCGGCAAGCCGCCCATGGATCCGCCATTGGCGCTTTTGCTGGACCGGATCGAAGCCAGCGCAGTGCCGCTTGTGGCCGCCATCCACGGCACGGCACTGGGCGGTGGTCTGGAGACCGCGCTGGCCTGCCATTATCGGATTGCGGTCGCCGATGCCAAACTTGGCTTTCCGGAAGTCAGTCTGGGTCTGCTGCCGGGGGCGGGGGGCACCCAACGCGCGCCACGGCTGATCGGCGTCGAAGCGGCGCTGGGCCTGATCAGCAGCGGCAAACCGGTCGCGGCGGCTGAGGCCTTGAAACTCGGGCTTAATCGACAAGATCGCACAAGGTGAATTACTGACCGCAGCACTGGACTGGGCGCGTGAACTCGTGGCCCAGGGCCAGGGTCCGCGCCGCACTTCCGAGTTGCCGGTGCAAACCGATATGATCGCCGCGGATTTCTTCGACAAAAGCCGCGCAGCGGTTGCCCGCAAGAACCGTGGCTTGCCGGCGCCACTGGCCATCATCGATTGCATTGAAATGGCCACGCGCAGCGACTTTGCCGCAGGCAGCGGGTTTGAACGCCAGCAGTTCAAGAAGCTGATGCAATCGCCCGAGTCGGCCGGCTTGCGCCATGTTTTTTTTGCCGAGCGCCAGGCAGCGCGGGTGGATGGATTGCCTGCAGCAACGGCCATACGTCCCATCGCATCGGTGGGCATTATCGGCGCCGGCACCATGGGTGGCGGCATTGCCATGTGTTTCGCCAATGCCGGAATTCCGGTGACGCTGCTGGAGGTGGATCAATCGGCGCTGGAGCGTGGACTGACCGTGTGTCGGGGTAACTACGACCGCTCGGTCGCGCGCGGCCGCTTCACCGCGGCACAGGCGGCGCAGTTCATGGACCGCATCGGCGGCACCACCAGTTATGGCGATCTGGCGCAGGCAGATCTCGTGATCGAGGCCGTGTTCGAAAATCCGGAGATCAAAAAGGCGGTATTCCTGCAGTTGGATGACATCTGCAAACCCGGCGCGATACTGGCCACCAACACCTCCTACCAGGACCTCGATGCCATCGCCGCGGTAACCAACCGTCCCCAGGATGTGCTGGGAATGCATTTTTTCAGCCCGGCCAATGTGATGAAATTGCTGGAAGTCGTGCGCGGCAAGGAAACCGAGGATGATGTGTTGGCCACGATCATGCAGTTGGCGAAAAAGGTTCGCAAGGTTCCGGTTTTAGCGCGGGTGTGTTACGGCTTTATCGGCAACCGCATGCTGCAAGGCTATTTCCGCGAAGCGCAAATGCTGTTGCTTGAGGGCGCAACCCCGGCCCAGGTCGACCAGGCCATGGAAGCGTTTGGCATGGCCATGGGACCGTTGGCGGTGGCCGATCTGGCCGGCCTGGATATCGGCTACAAGGCGCGTCAGGCCATTGCAGACCTGCCCGATCACCCGTCGGTGCATGTCGCCAACCAGTTGGTGGAAATGGGCCGCCTGGGCCAGAAAAGCGGCGCGGGATATTACCGCTACGATGCGAAGACCCGGCAGCGGCAGGATGATCCCGAGGTCGAGGCGATGATCCGCGCCGAAGCCAGCCGCCTGGGTATTGAAGCCAGGACGTTCAGTGCAGCGGAAATTGTCGCACGGGTCATTTATCCGCTGGTCAATGAAGGCGCCCGCATCCTTGAAGAGGGAATCGCGCAGAGGCCGGGCGATATCGATATCGTCTACATTTACGGTTACGGATTCCCGGCGTATCGCGGTGGTCCGATGTTTTATGCCGATACAGTTGGCGCAAAAGCAGTTTACGAGAAGGTGTGCGAATTCCGCGATTCTCTCGGACGGGCGCAGGATTGGCAGCCGGCGCCCCTGCTGCAGCAATTGGCCCGGGACGGTGGCAGATTTGGTGATTAAATGAATAAGACTGCGGTGCTACTGATCAATCTGGGCACACCGGACAGCCCCTCGGTGGGGGATGTGAGAAGCTACCTGAGCCAGTTTCTCAACGATCCCCGGGTGATCGACATCCCGTGGCTGTTGCGCAAAATCCTGGTCAACCTGGTCATCGTTCCGTTCCGGGCGCCGAAAAGCGCCAAAATCTATCAAAAGCTGTGGACGCCGCAAGGTTCGCCGATTGTTTTCTACGGCGAAAAGGTAAAGGCCCTGTTGCAGGAAAAACTGGGGACCGGCTATACCGTCGAACTGGCCATGCGCTACAAGAACCCGGCCATTGCGGATGTTTTGGAGCGTATCAGAACATCAAACCCGGATCGCATCATCGTGCTGCCCCTGTTTCCCCAATACGCATCGGCCAGCACCGGCTCGGCATTGCAGGAAGTGATGGACGTGGTGAGGAAATGGTGGGTGATCCCGGAAATCAGCATGATCGGCCAGTATTGGGATCATCCAGGGTTTATCCGGGCGCTGGTGGCGCGCGGAAAGGAATATGACTGGCATGAGTATGACCATGTGCTGTTTTCCTATCATGGACTGCCGGAACGTCAGGTCGACAAGGTCTACGACAAAGGCTTGTGCCAGAACCACGATTGCGAGCATGAAATAACGGAAGAAAATAAGTATTGCTACAAGGCGGCCTGTTACGGCACCACGCGGCTGCTGGCGCAAGGCCTGGGTATTCCAACGGAAAATTACACCGTCTGTTTTCAGTCCCGGCTCGACAAGAACTGGCTGCAACCCTTCAGCGACAGGGTCATCATCGAGCAAGCGAAGCAAGGCGCCCGCAAGCTGTTGGTGTTCTCCCCCGCCTTCGTCGCGGATTGCCTGGAAACCACGGTCGAAATTGGTGATGAATATCAGGCGCTGTTCAAGCAACACGGTGGTGAACAGATGCAGCTCGTGGCAAGCCTCAATGACCACGCCTTGTGGATCGAAGCACTTGAGGACCTGGTGAAAACCCATTAGCTGTGGATTCTGCCAAACGTTGTCTACACTTGGTATCCGGGTGATTGGTGGTTTTGAGTTCACACTGCCAGGTGCGGTGCTTTCAGGTGTGCGACAACTTCTCGTATGACTCGCAGGTGCCCGGCGCGGGCTTCCATTGCGTCAGGATGGTGTCCGGCCCGCACAGCATGGCGAGGATTTCCTGGCGTTCCTGCTGGATCAGGTCACGCAGGCGGCTGACCTGGGCCTGGAAGCCGGGATTTGCCTTAAGGACGGCAAATTCGGGTTGCTCGCCCAAGTATTGCCAGCGGACGCCTTTATCAATCGCCCGGGACAGGGCAGCGATGGCATCTTCATCACGCCGGTCCAGTGCGGCCAGGCGCGCTTCCATCAAGTACAGCCAGTTTGTTACCAAACCGGCTTCCTTGACTCCCTGGGCGATACTGGCCCGGCCCAAGCCAATGCGAATTCCGCGTCCAGGGTCCGGGCGCGCTCGAAACGCGTGCGCGCTGATTCAATCGCCGGCAAGGTACGTTGGTCCATCTCAGCGCGGCCTTTGAAGTATTCTTCCAGCGCGGCCATGTTTTCGGTGGGTACCGAGGCCATGCGGTCCTTTTCTCTGGGCGACAGAGTGGCGCGTAAGGCATCGGTGACCGCGGCCGCGATTTCACTCTGGATCGCAAAGATATTGTTGGCGGTCAGTTCACGGTCGAAGGTCTGCGCCCATAAATGCGTGTCGGTGGCGGCATCGATCAACTGCAGATTGATACGCACCTGGTTGCCGGCGCGCTGCACCCCGCCTTCCAGCACGGTGGCCACATTCAGCTTCTGGGCAATCTCGTGAATACTCTGCGTTGTGCCCTTGAACTGCTCCACCGAGGTGCGGGAGATGACCCGCAAGGACGAAATCTGCGCCAACTGGGTCAGCAGATCATCATGAATGCCGGCGGTAAAATACTCATCGTCCTCCTGCCTGCTGCGATTCTCGAACGGCAACACGGCGATGGATTTGTCGGTCGGCAAGTCCGGTGCTGCCGGCGCTCTCTCCGCAGCGGCTGCGGTCACCGGCCCCGTGGGAGCTTCGGTTGCTGGAGGATTGCCGAACTTGTCCCAGGCAAAATAGCCCAGCGCCAGCGCCAGGATGGTGATGATGGCGTAATCGAGTTTACGGCCGGTATGCGAGGTGATGGATTGGCTGCGATCGACGTCTTTTTCTTTCTTGATGCCCTCCGGAGTCAGCTCGAAAGCCCAGGCAAAAAAGATCGCAAACGGAAAACCGATCAGGAAAAACGCCAACAGCGTTTTGAGCACCCAGTCGGGCGCGCCGAAAGTTTGCAACAGCAATTCGGCGACCTGCGCCATCAGCCAGGCCAACACGATGTAGGCGATGGCTACCCGAAACACATTGCGGCGTTTGAGTTCTTCGAGTAATGACATCAAGTAAAGCGGCTGCGGTGGTATGGTGGCGCCTAGCCTACGCGTTTTGGCGGTTTTTGACCACCGGCGCTTTTTCCTAATCCATGGTCAGGATGACTTTGCCCCTGGCGCGCCGCTCCGTGATCGCGGCAAACGCGTCGACGCAGCGGTCCAGGGAGTAGCGCTCGGTGACGCGGGGTTGCAGCTTGCCTTCATCGGCCAGAGCGGTGAGTTCGAGCATGTTCTGCAGCGCATCCTGCGGATGGTGCTGGGCCCATGCGCCCCACCACACGCCGATGATGCTGGCTTCCTTGAGCAGAACGATATTGGCGGGAAAATCCGGGTATGTCGCCACAGGCGAAACCGATCACCAGGTAACGGCCGTGCCAGGCCAGCGAGCGCAAGGCCATTTGCGCCAGTTCTCCACCGACCGGGTCGTAGACGACATCGACACCGTTGCCGCCGGTGAATTCCTTCACTGCCTCCCGTAGCGAAGTCACCGCATAGTTGACCGTGTAATCGGCGCCGGCCTGACGGGCAAACTCCAGTTTCTCATCGCTGCTGGCTGCGGCAATGACAATTGCGCCCAGCGCCTTGGCGATCTCCACGGCGGAACTGCCGGCTCCGCCCGCGGCGCCCAGCACCAGCAGGATCTCACCGGCTTTGAGCTCAGTGCATTGGCGCAGGGCATGGTAACTGGTGGCATAGGTGATGGTAAAACCGGCGCCCTGCTCGAAACTCAGGCTGTCGGGTAGCGGCAGGCAGCGTTTTTCCTCCACGACGCATTGCTCCGCGAATGCGCCGATGGGCGGCGTGATAATGACCCGTTCGCCCGGGCTCACGCGGCTAACGCCATCGCCCACCGCTTGCACGATACCGGCGGCTTCGCTACCCGGGATGAAGGGCGGGGGCGTCTTGATCTGATAGTTGCCCGCAATGGACAGCACATCAACGAAATTGATGCCGGCCGCCTTGATGCCGACCAGCACTTCACCGGGACCTGGAACCGGATCCGGGTGCTCTTCGATGACGAGCTTTTCCGGCGGTCCGTAACTCTTTGCAGATCAATGCTCTCATGTGTTGGTCAGCCCTCAATGCACGACACCAACATACAGCCATCAGGGCTGGCGCACCACCCGGCCCTGGTGCATGACGAAAATAACGCGCGTCAGTTCAGAGATATCCTGCAAGGGATTGCCGCGCACCGCGATCAGATCGGCCACCATGCCCGGTTCCAACGTGCCGCGATCGGCCAGCCTGAACAACTCCGCCGGATGCCGGGTGGCGGCCACAATCGCTGCCATGGGCGTGAAACCGGTCCTGACATACTCGAGCAATTCATGGGCGTTCTGGCCATGGGGGAACACCCCCGGGTCGGAGGCCACCACCAGGCGAACGCGCCTCGTCAGAGCGTCGGCCGCAGCCGGGCGCTCTTGTTTCAATGCGAACAATTTTTCCAGCAAGGAATGCGGCAGCCAGCCCATGCTGCCCTGTTCGAGGGTTGCAGGCGTATCCCCGACTGCAGCCTGAATGGCATAGAGGTGCGGCACGTAGAATGCTTGTGATTGCTCCAGCAGCCGCCAGGTTTCGGCATCGGGAAACATGGCGGTATCCAGCGCATCGGCGCCCGCGCGTAAAGCGGCGTTCAATCCTGCAGCGGAGTCTCTGACGCCGGCGCCATCGGCGATAACGGTGCGGCCCAGGCTGTGTGCGGTTTCGACGATGGCGGCCAGTTCGTCATCGCTCAGCGTTTGTGCTGCCGGGTGCGCAGACAGCAGGCTGCCGGTGTTATAGACATTGATGAAATCCGCGCCACGCTTGATTTGCTCTCGCACGGCCCGGCGGCAATCGTCGGCGCCGCTGCAGGTGCCTTGCGGGGCCAGAACCGCTTCCACTTCATCACGATAATGGGTTGTGCGCGAGCTGCCTGGCGCCGAAATCGGACTGCCGGCCGCAAGAATGGTGGGGCCTTCGATCTGTCCGCGCCGGATCGCATCACGCAACGCATAAATGGCCAGCTCATGGTCATGCCGGCCGGTGCCCATATCCATCACGGTGGTAAAACCCGCTGCCAGCGTTGCTTGCGCGTTTACGGATGCGCGCAAGGCCAGATCTGCAGCGGTCAGCGTGACCTCGCCGTCCGGGTCCGGTTCAGCCAGCGTGGTCAGGTGGACATGTGTGTCCATCAAGCCGGGCAGCAAGAACGCATCGTGCAGGTCCACTACTTCGACCGATGGCCCATCAAGCATGAAAGCGCTTGCGTCAACAGAGCCCTCCTGGCTCGAGACGATACGCCCATCGTGTATCAAAAATGTGGTTGGTCCAGCCGGTGCTTGTCCAGGAATCGCCAAAACAGACCCTGCCTGGACCAGTATGTCATCAGCGAGTGCGGTTCCTGTGGTGGCGCCGGTCAGAAATAATGGGGCAGCCAGCCACATGAGCAGTTGATTGATGGTCATTGTTTTGCGCTTCTCCCAACCTTGATGGCGCGATTACCAGGCCTGGTAGCGTACTCAGTTGCCAGGTCACACTTTTGGCAATGATAGACGTTTCGAAGCTGCGGCGGAGCCCGGCTTTCGGGCAGGCGGGCGACGGCTTGAACACAGGCGATTTAGTGGGGGCTGGTATTCTCGGCAGTCAAATGGACTCAACACCCCGCGCGGCAAATCGCGAACGTCAGCAGCCATCTTCCATCCATCCTGTCTTACCAAGTGAGTAGAAAAGGAATAATATATACTCATGAGAGGTTTTGAGTTCGACGACAATAAAAGCAAGACCAATTTGGAAAAGCATGGAATCGATTTTCATACAGCTCAGGAGCTCTGGAAAGACCCTGATCTTCTCGAATTTCAGGCAAAGTCCGATGATGAGAATCGGTTCCTGGTTATAGGGCTTATCGGTGCAAAGCACTGGTCTGCCGTGGTAGCGCACAGAAGCGAAAGAATTCGCCTGATTTCTGTCAGGTGGTCCCGTAGGAAGGAGGTAGAGTTATATGAAAGCCAAAGACTTTGATAAAAAATTCGACGAAGGCAAGAAAGACATCGTGCAAGATCTTGATCTTTCCACGGCACGCCGAGTCAACCAGGAACAAAAGCGCATAAATGTTGACTTCCCATCTTGGGTTGTCGAGTCTTTGGACCGAGAAGCGGCGCGAGTAGGCGTTACCCGGCAATCAATCATCAAGGTCTGGCTGGTAGAGCGTCTCAAGGCGGAAGCTGCTAACAAGCCGCTCAATGGTGACGCCGCCGCAAGCAGCTCACATTAGCGGAGCGTTATGCGAACAGAGGCTAGAAATTCCGAGGCGATTTCCTACGAGTAGTTAAGCCCGCAACCCATATCCCACACTTTTCATGCTCGCTACAACGGCGAGATGAAGGTCAAAGCGGTAATTCGGCGCCTGAAAGCCGATGGCTGGAGGCTGGAGCGAAGGAAGGGGAGTCATCGACAGTATAAGCACGCTTCCAGGAAAGGGCTGGTAACAGTTTCCGGAAAGCCAAGCGATGATTTGGCTCCTGGCACGATCAGTAGTATCTTCAAACAAGCTGGTTGGAAGTAGAGCACTGCCATGAAATATGCCGTAGTTATTGAGAAAGCCACATCGAACTACTCAGCGTACGTCCCCGACTTGCCCGGATGCGTAGCTACGGGCGCTACGGTGGAAGAGACCGAGCGAGAGATACGAGCCGCTATTGAGTTTCATCTCGAAGGCTTGAGAAGCCAAGGTTACGAAATACCTAACCCCAGTAGCTCGGTGGAATATGTTGAGGTGGCCGCATAACAAATCATCAAACACGGACGCCCACTCCGTGGGCGCCGGTTAATTCAAACGCTATATGAAAATGACTGTTCCCTTCTGAGGCATTCGATACATGGTATTTGACGAGAAAATCGACGAAATGAAATTGGCTGAAGCCGCGTTGGCAATTCTTTCGCTTACCGCCCATGAGGATTCCGGTGTGGTCCGCGCTTGGAAAGGCATGGACTGGGATTTACTCGATTTGCTACACAAAAACGGGTGGATTGGAGATCCAATCGGCAAACAGAAGTCGGTCATTTTTACTGAAGAAGGTGAAATACTAGCTCAGCAGTTTCTGGAGAAACATTTTGGCCAATAGGGGCCAATCTCAGTGCTCACATAACAAAGCGTTAAAGTTCCTTCCCGGCCTGCGGCCCTCCACCGGACATAAAAATGCTACGCATTTTTACGCCGCTTAACTAAAACGTTAGGTTTCAAAGAAAGGTCAGATTGATGCTCCACCCGAATCAATTCCAGGTAAACGAAGCATGGATAGCATTCAAGCTCAATGATGAGCCAGTAGTAACCGAAGCAGATGGCGACTTTAATGTTCTTGCACTAATGGATGCAGCAAGCTGCATGATACTCGGCACAGAATTCGTTCGTGCTGGTTCATCAGAGCCATCGCAACTGGAGTCCAAGAGATTGTTGAAAGGTGGGCATTCCCACAAACAGCAATTTCCAAAGAAGCTGTTTATCCCCACCAATCAAGCAGCGGATTTACTGAGTACCGAAGCAAAACGTAACAAAATTCATGTCGATAATGTCCCAGAAGATCAGCTTCTGGTATTCATCAGCGAGGCACGAGAGGGCTTTAAGCAACATGTAAGCGGAGGCAGGTTCCAGTGAAACCATACAATTCATTCAACTCCCACGCCTACTGCGTAGCCGCCGGTTAATCCAAGCGTTAGACCTGTGCACCGACTATCCGTCAACCTCAATCTTGCTGCACTACTTGGCAGGATCAACAGATCCTTGGAAGAGGTGTCGCGCTTCGTGTCACGTGGACTCAGCAAGGTAGTCGAAGCTGAAGCAGTAGAAACAGCGCCGTTCTCTTTCGAGTTCAACTCAGGACTCAGTTGGAGTCGAGAAGAAGAGGACGCAGCCTGGAAGAACTGGATTCTTACAAATGGGTTTCGGGATATCGCGGAGCTGATATCGGTTGTTCTTGAGGAAGCGCACCACGTTCTGACGTTTTATACGCTAATCGGGAGACAAGCGGCGGGTGAGGTTCTGACTGCGTCTGAACTAGACAGCCGAGACAAGGACATTTCTAAGTTTCACCGACAATCGCTGTCAGACAAACTTGACTGGGTTCTTTCACAGCCAGATTTTTCTATCCCAGACGAAAAGCTAGAAGAGGTAAAGTCTATTAATGCAGCACGCAACTGTCTTGGCCACCGATCCGGAATCGTTGGAGAGAGGGATTTGACAGAGGGAAGTATGCTCGTTGTGAAGTGGCTTGGCCTTGACACTGCTGTCGAGGTTGAAGGTAAGGAGATTCCCTTCGATCCTCCCATGTATCTTGAGAAGGGCGGGACAGTGATTACGTGCTTGGTTCGGAGAGAAAAAGCGTTTTCAAGTCGGAGATCGGATTAGTTTCGAGCAGCGAGAATTCTCAGAGATCGCTTGGTCTATATTTGCATTTGCTCAGGCAGTTACATCAGCCTTGGAATCAGCGGGTAGAGCGCGTGGCATCAATTTTCCACAAGCATAGGTCTAATTCAGGCGTTATTTTTCTTAAAATTGAAGAAGCGATCCCGTTTATGAAATACGCTAGAGAGGATATCCAAGCTGTTATTGTTGCTACCATCGCCGTGTCTGTTGTTTGCGCATTCATGTATCCCTTATCGGAATCTCCGACGTTTTTCGATGGTTTCGGACGCATCACATTAATCTACATAGTTGGAGCTGCTGTAATAGCGACTTTAATGGCGCCTCGATCTAGGTCTTTTCGCAACATCTGTCAGGGTGCACTGGCAGTCGCTTTCTTTGGTGCTATCGGCGGACTGATATTGGAAGGAATTTTCAGATTCGTAAGGTCATGAATAAGCTGTGAGATCAAAACATAACTTTTTGTTCCAGCCCACGCGGTGTAACAGCGGCGCAAGGTATGACGCTCGTACCCCGCGCGGCTGAACAACAAGTAGAGGTTGGCTATGAATTATGCGGCGCTGCAATTAAGATACGAAATCGCCGCTGCTCCAAACGCGCATTTTGAAGCTCAAACCGGATGGCTCACCCTGCCGGCGATCCCGCGAACATGCCATGGGCTCTACATTATCCCCCGCTGCCTTTGGGATTTGAGGTGCGCTAGCTTTCAGAATCGAATTCTTCCTGAGCTTTTTGCCAGGCTTTTGACAAATCCCTGTAGGCGTCGGAAAAGCCTTTCTTCATCTGCCCCCAGGCATCGATCGAACTCGTTTTCAGACTTCCAAAGCGCTCCGCCACGTCAGTCCGCTGTTTGCGCAATGCTCTCAGGCTGGCGCGAGCGTTTTTGCGTGCGGTCTTGCTCATCTCATCCCAATGCTCGTCGACGCGCAATTCCAGGGCATCGATACGGTGGTCCAGCATCTCCAAAGCAATACTCGTCTTCGCCACAGCCTCTTCCCGCTGTTCGGCGGTATATGCCTTGAGCGTCTCGACCAGGTCCGCTGTTTCCTTCTTGACTTCCTCCATCGAAGTTTTGTCTTCAGCGGACCCAGCGAAGCAAACCGGTGCATACCCGAGGAGTGCAACGAGGGCGTAAAGCAAGACCAGGCGCAACGTGCTTCTCTGAAACATGTGTTCTGATTTCATCTTCATCTTCTCCAGCTTTTGAAGTTCATGAGCGGAATGCAATCGCCGGGACAGGAGCCATTGCCTCCTGTTCTTGAGTGCATGATGAGATACAACGGCTATTTCAATCTCGCCGTTGCCGATTTCAACGCTGCTCCAAGCGCATCTTGCGCGGACTCGAGACCTTCTTTCAGGTCTTCCCAGGCGTCGCCACTGGCGCGCTTGAGACCAGAGAGTTTGTCTTTTACAGAATCGCGCTTGCTTTGCAACGTCTCGATCTGCTTCTGATACTGGATTTGTGCGTTCGCTTCTGCCTGCTCAGCCTTGGCCCTGAGCTTTTTGATATCAGCATCCCACTCGTCCAGTTGTGCTTGTACTTTTTTCGCGTATGCTTCCTTTCTTCCCATTATGTTCTCCCAAAGTTCTGCCAAAAAATCGCCTGCCGCCATCAAAGTGAGCGTCGTGCTCACCCGACGGTTTCAACATTCGCCTCGATCATCCAGTTATCGTCGAGAGGTTTGGCCGGCTCAAGATAGATTTCCTGTGTTTAACGGAGCAATTTGCGTGCCACTGCCCACCAAGCGCCGACCGTACCGCTCTATAAGTAAGGTTGCCAAACTTCCAAAAACCATGCGGCCGGCTGCGAACCTGGCTTCTACAACGTAAAGATTACGTGCTGCTTGTAACTCTTACATTGTGGTTCGCCGGTCTGCTGCCTCCAAAATAGCAGCACGAGGAAGGATGTAAGTGTGGGAGAAATGCCTCCGGACGGATTTATCCAGACGGCGCCGAAGATCGGTGCCGGTAACGTACGGGTCAAGAAATCACCGTGCTTGAAGCTGGAATGAAATTTGCATCAGCTCAGGTAACTGAGAAGACCACGGAAAGCATATGAACGAAAATGCAAACAGACGCAAACTCCACCCAACTAACGGCGTAGCCTGCTCAATGCTGGCGATGGCCATGATGTGGCTGTGTCATTGCCCCCAAGCGCTCGCGCAGGAGCCGATCAAATCAACGGAACCGATTGAGGCGGAGGCTGTGGGCGCTATTGCCTCTTGTTCCGTCTGTCACGGACCGCAGGGCGAAGGCAACGCGGTCCTGGGTGCGCCCAGAATCGGCGGCATGGCGGAATGGTACCTGTCCAGGCAACTGCATCATTTTCGCCAGGGCATCCGGGGAGCAACTGATGAGGACGCCTACGGCACTCAGATGAGGGCAATGGCATTGGCGCTCGACGATCTGGAAGAAGCCGATGAGTTGGCCCGATATCTCTCGATGCTGGCGCCCCCGGAAGCGCCTAAAATCATTTCAGGTGATGTGAAACGGGGCAAACAGGTCTATGGAGTGTGCACGGCGTGCCACGGCGCGGACGGGCGCGGCAGCAAAACGCTCAACGCACCAGCACTGCAGGGCCAATACGACTGGTATCTGGTTCGCCAGCTCAATAACTACCGCAACGGCTTGCGCGGCACGAACCAGGAGGATACCTACGGCATGCAGATGGCGCCGATAGCCAAGACGTTGACCGATGAGCAAGACATCAAAGATGTCGTCGCCTACATCAATACCCTCTGAAGAACGCAACGAGAATAGCAACTTCTTGAATAATTCAAATCGAGCTGAGTAACTGTGAGCATTGCAGGCATCAGAAAGCAATTCACGCAACATGCCATTTTTCTGGCTCTGGTCCTGATGTTGTCGTCGGGGGCCGCACCCGGAATTTTGCGCGCCGCCGAACCGATCTTGGATAGCGACGTGACGCACTATGTGGAGCGTGCGTTTCTGTCCAATCCGACAATTCCATTCAATTCCATCGATGTGACTGCCGATCAGGGCATCGTCACGCTTATTGGAAGCACTGGGAACATTTTGGCCAAAGAGCGCGCCGTGCGTACCGCAAAAGAGTGAATGGATCTTGTGAATCATTTGTTGGGAAGTCATTGCGGGGGCACTGCTGGGAGTCGTCATTGGATTTGCAGTTGGGCAAATACAGCTTTGGGCCCACCACAGGCACTTTGCCGGTCAGATAGCACTACTAACCAGTACTAGCATGCTCTCTCCGACCAAATTGCGACGGTGCTGGGCGGCATAAGGAGTGCGATCCTTGCACACCGAAGGCCGGTTATCGCCGACCACCCCGATCCCGATTCCCGGCATGGTGCCCTTCTCGACATTCTGATGCTGGTCGCGACCGGTGCATCGACAAGCCGCAATCGACCACGCCATTCAGGTTGGCAACACCGTAATCTGTTTGCAAATAAAGCTGGGTAACCATGAATTGGAAAACCATTGCCACCCAACGCAAGCACTAGGATGCAATCAATGGTTCACATGGCTCACGCCGTTATATCGGGCTGAAAAGTGATCATTGCAGGGTATCTTGCTCTCGGTAATTTTTACCGAACGTAATAATTTTTTCTGGCTGTTCCACCGTTAAATCAGCCATCTGCCGGCTGGTCTTCCAGTGGCTCAAGCGTGAAATGAAAACTGGCTCCCTGGCCTGGGTTCCCCTCTGCCCAGATGCGTCCCCGGTGCCTGCTGACCACGCGGGCAACTATGGCCAGTCCCAAGCCAATGCCGTCTTCGACCTTGCTCTCGTGAAGGCGCTGAAAAGCGCAGAACATGCGTTTTGCTGAGCGCTGGTCGAAGCCAATACCATTGTCACTGATGCTATAGACGGTCACGCCGCCTGTACTTTCAAAGCCGACAACGATTCGGCGGTCCTGCTTGCTGCGGGTGTATTTGAGTGCGTTGCCCAGCAAGTTCATGAGCAGGATTTTGACCAGCCGCTCATCAGCTTCAACGTTCGGCAGATCATGCAGTTCAAAATTGACAGTACATGCTGGTTCGTTGACCTTGAGTTCCTCAAAGACCTCTGCGGTGAGTTGGCGCATGTTCAGCGGCTCTCGTTTGAAGGTGGCATGCGCAACGGTGGACAAACCCAGCATGCGCTCGAGGATTTCTGCCATCTGCCTAACCGCTTGCGAAATTCGCTTTAGCGTATCTCCGGCCTCCGGCACCAGTAGCGTCGCATTATGAGTTTCGAGCAGTTGCGTGTTTATGGCAATGGCGTTGAGTGGGTTGCGCAGGTCGTGGGCAACTGAATCGCTAATGGTCTGCAAGTCCGCCGTACGGTTGGCGATTTCCCGTTCCAAATGACGATTCAGCTCAGCCAGTCCCCGCTCAGCCTGTTCGGCCGCGCGGGCGCGGGTGTGGGCACGCCAGTTCTCAAAGGTAAGAGTACCCATCAGCACGGCAATGATCAGGCCCAGTAACAAGGTCATGTCGATGGCCGGTGTTTTGAAGCTCTCAGCCAATTCGAGGCCTGGCGTATGCACGACTTTCCACAAGGAATTCATCGAATACTTGATCATCCCTTGCCGCGTCCAATTTGCGGGAATGGTATCAGCGGCTTCACCCCGGCTGAAAAGCATTACGTTTCTCCAGTACACTCGTACTGCGTATCCGGGCGAAGCGTCTCTTAGCAGGTGGTGAAGGCATTTTCGTGCATCCACTACTGCAATCAGACGCCCGCTGTCGGGCATAGGATCCTCGACCAGGTAGATTTCAAAAAAAGGATTACCTTGACGATCCAGAAACGGCCCGGCCATGGTGTTGCGGCTCACCTGCCGCGCTTTGGCCAACAGGTCCTGGTAGCCGTTCCACTCGCTGTCGTCCGGGCGAAAATTAAAAATCGGGTTTTCAGCTGTACGGGCAAATCGGACATCGTTGCGCGGGTCATCCCAGAGAAGTATGGTCACGCCTTCAATTTTCGCTATCTCGATATCGGCATCTGATGTCCACAAGTCGCGCGGAAGCTGACCATACGTGGCCCAAAAAGTTTTCGTGCCGTCCAAAGCGGCGAACATGCGTTCCACATTGCGAATGAGCTGACTGCGGGTGGCGTAGGATTCGGATTCTATGATTCGTGAAATCTGATTGTTGTTGTAGTCGTTTAAGCGAGTTCCAAACCCGCACTGTGCCAGCGGCGACGACGACAGTGACCAACATCGACAGTAGCAAGCGAATGATCATGGCAGTTAGTGCTTGAGGAATCTCTGATTAGTTATACGCATGCGCGCAGATGTCTTTACCGGTGCTGCTCGAAAGGCGCTCGTTGAAACCTCGCCGGAGATCGTATTGGAGGATCTGCATCATTGGCGCCATGGTAATAGTTACGAGCCTTGGTAAAAGTTTCAAGCGTATTTTGCCGCAGAAATCCCGATTCTGCGCGAAAGCCGGTGTTCTGGCGCGGTTTCGGAACTTGGCCCAAAAACTGCATTATGGTTCCAGCAAGCAATATCCTTTTGCGCCCGCCGCGGCATTCGAATTCTGCTTGTGGGCGGGAGCCAGGAGTTGTTTTCGAGGCAGGCGACGATGGGCATGATGGCCTGCCGTTTGGTCCTAATCGAAGGTCGCGACAGGCGGCCACAGGAGTGTTGATTATGAACAAACAATTGGTAATTGGAGGCATTATCGGCGCTGTGGCGGTAACCGCCATTGGCGGCGTTGCCAGCTATAACTTGTTGAATTCCGGGAACTATGCCGAGGTGGTTTCCGTAAGGCCGGCAATGAAAACGGTGAGCATTCCTCGTGAGGACTGTCACGATGAAATCATCAATCGTGAGAAACCGACAAAAGATCCACACCAGGTTGCCGGAACCATTGCCGGTGCGGTCATTGGTGGCGTGCTGGGTAGTAAGGTAGGCAAAGGCAAAGGAAAGGATATCGCCACTGTGGGCGGAGCGGTGGCGGGTGGCTATGCCGGCAACAAGATTCAGGAAAACATGCAGGAGCGGAATAGCGAGCAGGAACTCCAACAGGTTTGCCGCACCGTATATGACAGCCAGGAGCAACAGGATGGGTATGAAGTGACCTATCGACTCGACGGGCAGGAACGCTCCGTGCACATGGACCACGATCCCGGGAGTCGGATTGCACTGGAAAATGGAGAAATCAATCTGGAATCCAACGGTTGAATTGACGCCGCCTGGAGGCGTTCGGCAGCAATTTGAGTCCGCCAGGTTCTGAAAGTTCGCGTGCTTGTCTGCTCAACTGCCCTTGTAACTTTTGCAAAGGTTTTGAAAACCGGTCGCTAGCAATTGCTTTGCGCCGCGCACGACACTCGGCGCCACTGCACGCTCTGAGTCTTGGCATGAAACCTGCAGCTATCCAGGGTGCAACGCTTTGCAAAGGAGCCAGTCATGAATCGCATTCTGATATTTGTTTTCTTGGCCTTGTCTGTGATGCCGGCCAGTGCAGCAAATGTGGGAATCTCAATCTCTGTTGGAGAGCCTGGCTATTATGGCCGTCTTGATATTGGGGATTACCCACGCCCGCGGCTAATTTATACGGAACCGATAATCGTCCGGCATAGGGTGCTCGTCGGGCCGCCGATTTATCTGCGCGTGCCGCCGCATCATAGGCGGCACTGGGATAGATATTGCGATGAGTACAGAGCGTGTAGCAGGCGCGTGTACTTTGTAGACAATGGTTGGTACGAACACACTTATGTGCCCGCATACCGTCACAAACACCACAAGGATAGACATGACAAAAAGCCAAGACGCCATCGGCCACGACTGACCGTGCCCCCGTTTTTCATTTAAGGAGAAGGTGAAATGGAAACTCAAAATCCACCACGTCGAATTTTCATGCGTCAGGTATTGCTCTCCGGTTGCGCGCTTGCGGCGCCCGCTTTTATTGCGGCGTGTGGCAAAAATGAGGGTAATTCCGCGCCAGCGAAGAATGAGTCCGCGCCTGCGGCAAACGAGCAGAACCCCGCAGGTCCTGCAAGCAATTCATCCGCAATGAACGCGGCTGCGGGCAATAAAGTTAGCAAGGAAACGGCTAATTACCAGGACCATCCCAAGGGCAATAATGACTGCGCCGGTTGTCAGTACTATATTGCCGAGTCCGGTACCTGTGTTCTGGTCGCCGGAACGGTCAGCCCCACCGGTTGGTGCACTTACTGGGCGAGTAAAGGTTGAGCTCATCGCGCAGCCCGGATGCTGTCATGGGCCCACTCATGCGCAGCTTCAGCCAGTCGCACGATCATTTGCAGGCTATGGCATGTTGGTTGCATTTACTGTCTGTGCCCGGTGCCGCCTTCGTTGTGGGTCATGGCCCGGCCCTCAATGCAAGTCCACATAGGAGGAGCTTGAAATGAATATGAAAAACACACTGGTAAGCATCATGGGCTTAACCGCAATGATTGCCGCCTTCAGCCTGCCAACGGTTTATGCCGAGTCGACAGCCAACGAAACTTCGATTCACCAAAAAGCGGAGAATATCGAAGCTTCAGTGCATGATGCCTGGTTGAAAGGAAAACTGGAAGCTACCCTGTTATTCAACGAGGATCTCAACTCCTTCGCAATAGAAACCGAGGTCAGGAATGGCGTGGCTACGCTTAGCGGCGTAGTCGAGTCGGATATCGATCGGGACCTTGCAGGCGAGATCGCCAGATCCGTCGAGGGCGTAACCGAGGTGGACAACAGATTGATGGTCGACCAATCGAAAGCGCACGAAAGATACGCCTCTGCCGAGAACGAAGAGCACCGGGGCTTCCAGCAAGCGGTAAAGGATGCAACGTTGACAGCCAAAGTCAAGACCAAATTGTTGGTGAATGAAAATACCGGCGGCCTGGCCATCGACGTCGATTCCAATAACGGAGCGGTAACGCTAACTGGCGTGGTCGATTCGGAGGAGGAAAAGCAGCTTGCGGCTCAGATCGCCAAGAATACTGGAGGCGTCAAGGCGGTTAGTGATCGCTTGACGGTCGTCGCAGTGGCAAAAAATTAGGTCCAGCAGCCAGTTGTTTCCAAGGAGTAGCAGAGCCTGGTTCCTGTTAGGGCAGAGCTGCTGTAAACCCCCAGAAAGCTGTTTCTGATGTTTCCAGTGGCAGCTTTCTTTTCCCCCTGACCGGACTCTGTCCGGTCTTTTTTAAATCCAATATTGAAAAATCCGGCTGTACAATTCCATTAGCCGGTCTTTGAAGGGCCGTTTTTTCCAGTGCTCCAGTGTGACTTCCGTGCTATTTTTTAGATCCGCCAGGAACACGCCTTCCAATTGCTGGGCAAAACCGGCGCCGAATACGACGGCATTGATTTCATCGTTATGCAGAAAGCTTCGAAAATCGAGGTTGCTGGATCCTACCGTTGACCACACGCCGTCGATGACTGCAGTCTTGGCATGCAGCATTGACGAAGTGCGTTTATAAATCTTCACACCAGCACGCAACAGCCTGCCAAAATGAGACCGCGAGGCATGCGTTAATAAACTGGAGTCCGTAGTCCCGGGAAGGAGCACCCGGACGTCGACACCTCGTTTGGCAGCGTCAGCCAGCTGTTGGCGGAATTCGCGATCCGGCGAAAAATATGCCTGGGTTATCCAGATCTTCTCGCGGGCGCTTTTAATGGCGTCGATATAAGCTGTGTATATCGACGATCCTTGTCCGTCGCCGCCCTTGGTTTGCAGAATCGCTATCAACGCGTCTCCGGCAGCAACCGGAGCGGCGCCATGGTTGCGGAAAACGTCGATCGATCCACCTTGCGAGCGCCAATGATTCTGGAATGTCTTTTGGAACCCATGGACGGCGGGGCCAGCAATTTTAATGTGCGTATCGCGCCAACCCTCACGCCCTTCAACTTTTGGCTCTGGCTCCCTGACGAACTGTTCGAGTAGGTTGCGGCAATGTTTACCCCCCCGGTATAGGCGACAACGCCATCGACAACCATGAGTTTGCGATGATCTCTTTGATTTGCATTGAGTAAGTTGCCACCATCCAGTGGGTTGATTTTGTGAAATTCGAGAACCTTGATACCGGCATCCTTCATCGACTGGAAAAACTGCGGATTGCTATCGGCGCTGCCGATGCTGTCGTATAACACATAGATTTCGACCCCTTCCCTGGCTTTGTTCAGCAATGCTTCCCTAATTTCCTGTCCAATTTCATCATCCGAGAATATGAACGTTTCGAGATAGATAAAGCGCTCTGCTCGTTCAATCGAACCGAGCATGGCCTGATAGGTTATTGGTCCGTCTATCAGCAGCTCTGCGCTGTTATCTTTGTACAAGGGCTCATTGCTGAGCGCGGCTACGGAAACAATCAGCTTTTCAAACCCTTGAACGTCCGGCGCCTCTTTGGCGATGTCATCGACCAGTTTCCGGCTCCTATGGGGATCAGAATATCCTTTGGTTCCGGCGATAACGGGCGTCACGGCGCTATCAACCCGCTGCTGCACTTTGCGCGAAGCACAGGAACCGCAGAGAACCAAGGACACAACACAGACCGCTGCTATCGCCTTGAAGCTCCAGCCTGGAAGGCGCATCTGGCGCCCTTCATTCCAGCACATGTTGCACATAATTCACGTTCCTTGACATCGTGCGCCCCACCGGACTTCGCGTCTTGCTCAAAAACGCCGCCAAGAAACCAGCAGGCGGGAAGTGCTCAACTACAGCTTTGACACTGATTACAATGGGGACGGCCATTAGTGCACCCGCGACGCCCCAGATCCAACCCCAAACAATGACCGCCAGGAAGATGATAGCGGGGCTGAGGGCCATGCGGCGTCCCAGAACCGACGGTGTTATCAGTTGGCCTTCAAGAATCGTTAATGCGAGAAATACGCCAGGCACAATCAGCCCCTGGCTAAGTGTTTTAAAGGTAACGAAACCTACCAGGCATAAAACCAACGTTGAAACGAACGCGCCGATATAAGGTGCGAAATTCAGCACTGCGACCATGACCCCCCAAAGCAACGGATTGGGCACTCCCACAAGGTACATGCTCAGCGCCGTTGCTGCCCCCAGGCATATATTGATGACGGCTACAGTAGCCAGGTACCGAGACACATCAGACTGGATATGGCGTGCAATGGAGACGATACACCTCCGTTCCCTCCAGGTGCGCCCACATGATGTCAACCTGCGGAGCAGGCTGTCCCCTGCCGCAAGCAGGAAATAGGTCAGGAATATGACCACGGCCGTCCCTGCCAGGATCGACGGCAGATTTACCAGCACACCTTCCATGAATCCGGGGCCCTTAACCACCACCGGCTGGGGTTTTTTCTTCTGTTCCACAGATTTTAGTTCATCGACTTCTTCCGCCAGTTCCTGAATGTTGGCCAATCGCCCCTTTGCGGGGAGCAATTGGCGTTGAAGTTGTCGAATATTTCGTGGTGCATCCTGTACCCATTTCTCGGCGGGTTCGTCCAAAATCAACACGGCGGTAGCCAGCACACTGAACAGGGCGCTGACGAGAATCCCGGCAGACAGACTGCGGGGAATATGCCAGCGTGCCAGCCGTTCGACCATGGGCGACATCACCAGGGTCAGAAATATCGCAAAGGCAATGGGTATGAAAAGGTCTGCCGCCAGGTACAAGGTGTAAATCATTGCTAAAAAGAAGAGGCCATTCAGCGCGACCCGCGTGGGATTTTGCGCTGCCAATCCCTGCTGGGCGTTGGCGATGCCGGATGCAAAATGCTTTGCTGCATGGATTTTACTGGTTAGGTGCATGACGCTTCTCCTGCAGATCTATTCAATTCTGGTTGGACTGCAGCTGAATTTCAGTCAGCAGTCTTGCGTTGCCGAGTCAGTAAACCGTTGCTTAACATTGAACCGCTGTTACGGGTACCTCCGGCACTTTGCAATATCGGCCTGACTAGGAGATCGACTGCGCAAGTCTCCTTTTTGACCCTCGATGCGGCGCCTACCCACGCTGGGAAACGCCCCTGCTCACTGAGAAATGCAGTTAACGTGCCAACCCATCAGTTTCGCTGCCCGGCCGTAGCTGGTGGTTCGGACCGGAACGAAGACTTCCACCTCTCCGGAAAGATTTTCATCGAAATACTCCGCGGCGCATCGATCACGTCAGATTGAGCCATGATGTAAGCACGATGCACCGTGTGCTTTAACTCTCGTACATTGCCGGGCCAGGTATGACACAACAGCGTTTCCAGAGTTTTTGGAGCGAGGGCTTTTTGGGTGTTGTTTTGCTCATTGAGCTCATTCAAAAATAGTTGTGCCAGCACGGTGATATCTTCCCGCCGGTCGCGCAAGGGTGGTAGCGCAATAGGGAAAACGCTTAGACGAAAATACAGATCTTCGCGCAATAAACCGTCCCTCACGGTTTTGGCCGGGTCCCGGTTGGATGCCGCAAGCAGTTGGGCTCTCGCCCAAGCAGTACCCGAGACGCAACTGCAGCTTCCTAAATCAGGGTATGGAAAATCAGACTGAGAGTTTGGATCAAATGCGGGCCAGTAGGCGCTCGATAACATGGGCACGTTTCATGGCGCACCCAATGCATCCCCCATTGGGGTCAACGTCAGCAGTACGATGGCTGCAAGGAGTGCGGTGAAGAGAATCAACGGCAGTTCGTGGTCAAGAAAGATAGGGCGCTGCTTGTTCATGAAAGGCATGATTGAACTACTCCTCTGCAAGTGTTAAGTGTTCACCTCTAAATTTTTGTCTTCGCTCACGCTTACCTTATGCAATGTGCATACCAAGTGGTCAGGTCCTCACGGGAATTTGAGAAGTATTTTCCACTGGATTGAAATTGTTGGGTGGAACAGATAAAGCCGGTGTCTTATCAGAACCAAAACAGTGAAGTCGGTTTGTAAAATGTCCCTGGAAATGAACATTCTACAATCAAGGAAGCGAATGCAGCGGTAAGGAAAAGAAGTCTTCTTTCAGCCGGGTAGAAAGTTAGAGAAGGGGCTGGAAAAAAGGCTGGATGGGCATTGTCAGAGCAAAATAGGGCGCGCTGCCAATTGGCGTTTCGTAATCTCAGCGGATGCCTGGGCTGTTCCGGTATTTTAAGACCTCACTTGAGATTATTTGTGTGGCGTTGATGATGTATGTTCGCTTCCCGCTGTCATTAATGAAACCCTACGGCCAACCGCAAGTTGTCGTGACGGATAGTCTCAGATCGTACCCGACTGCAATGCGCAACACGGTGGTTCGATAATTGCAGCAATTCGGCACCATGAACCTCGTAATTCTTACCAACCTACGTAATAGTTACAACTTTCGACTGGTCATCCGGGTCGCCGTTCTTTCCAGGCAGAACCGCCCGATGAGTGTCTGGCAACCAGCCAGGAGCGTTGGCACGTTAACTGCATTGCTAAAACGGCAACGGTGCATTCAAATGGAAGTGCGCCCACTCGCCTTTCATGCCGCCTGCCACCCGGCAGCATGGAGTGTCATTCGACCGGTGAAACCTAAATCAGGTATTGACCAACGCCGGCCGCAGAGATCAAGAGCAACGCAAGCAGGAGGAAATCATGAGTATAGAAGCACAATCTATTTCACCCAAGCAACAAGGTACATCCACGACTCAACGCATTGCGGCGACTGCGCACGACGTCATTGATACGGCTGCAGATAAGACGGCACCGATTGAACAGCAAATACGCGAAAAGGCGTCCAGAGCGGGCGAAAAGGTCGAAGCATCGCAAGAGGCAGTTGTCGCTCAGGTCGAGCAATCCGTGGCAAGTCCCTGGAGAGCTTTGTCAGGCAGCGTCCAATTGCAGCAGCCGGTATTGCCTTCGCTGCCGGCATACTGGCGGCTTCGCTAGTGCGTCGCTAAGTGACGGCTGGTGCCATGAGGGTATCTGGTTTGTCCTCTCCCACTGAAGCTGAAGCTGCGGATATCCAGGATCAGGAGGCTGGCATCGCAACGCTCACTTCCGCTTGGCTTGCTGCGACCGGATCCCGTGTCAAGGCTACCGCCGATCTGGCTCTGGCTGAAGTCAGGCTGGCGGCCATCAGCATTGCATGGATGGCGTTTTTTGCCACACTTGCTTCACTGTTTGTATTTGCCACCTGGGGTTTGTTGGCTGCGGGCCTGGTGCACGGACTGGTCCAATTGGGCGCTCCTCTCTGGTTGTGCCTGGGAGGCTTGGGTGTATTGCACGCGTTGGCCGGCTTCATCATGTGGGGACGCATGCTGGCGTTGAGCCGCTATTTGGAATTTCCTGCGACAACGAAACTGTTCAAGACATCCCAGGAGGACGTTGATGGGCCTCATACAACAAAAACGGCGAGTTGAACAGCTTGCAGCTTTGGCTGACGCTCACGCGCAGAAGATGCATACCCTGCAGCGGCAGATGAGGGATTGGATAACCAGCTGCTTGGGGACACCGGAGTTCTTGGCCTGGTCGTTCGCAGGCGGTGCCTGGCTGGCGGCTGGACGCCAGTCCAGGAGTGAGTCGGATTTCCGCACTCCAAACCCTGATCACGGCCGTCAATGTATATTTACGCCTCTGGCCATTGTTGGACCAGAAAATATCCGCGCCGGTGCAAACACCGCGACGAAAGCGGTAATGGTAAAGCCGATGAGGATTTCTTCCCACAGCATTTTCCAATCGGCGACAAACTGTGGTGGCCTGAAAGGTTCCAGCCCTCACTGCTCCCCGAATACGCCGGCGCCAGTCGAAATCCTCTTGCTCCGCGTCTCCTTCCTACTGGTTGCCGCTGGTTGGATATAGCAGGCTGAACCAAGGCTATTCGTTGTTACCGGGCTCGCCCTGGTCGCCATCGACTTCCGGTTTCAGTTCACGCACATAGCGCAAAGTCAGGAAATTAATGACGCTCATCAGCATGGCGATCTCATAACGGCCAAATGCTACAGCAATGCCAATCAGCCCGGTATTCCAGATACTGGCTGCAGTGGCCGTGCCATGGACGCTGCCTTTCTCTTTCAGGATCGCACCACCCCCGATAAAACCGATTCCGGTAATCAGGCCCTGCAGAACCCTGGCTTCAGCACCAGTGCTGTCCAGCACGGAAATGCCAACCAGGGTGTAACCGCATGCCGCCACGGCAACCAGCGGGAAGGTCCGCAGGCCGGCGCCGCGCGCGGCGCGCTCCCGGTCATAGGCAACAGGCAAAGTCAGTATCCAGGCAATTCCCAGATGCCCCAGGTTCGTTGCGATCTGAGTCCAATTGACCGTCAGTTCCATGATGATTCTTGCTCCCCGCGGTTCACGTTCGACTTGCAACCGCTAGGCAGCGGCCGCCTGACGCACGGGTTCTTCACCAATGGCTTCGGCCAGATCGGCCTGTGCCTGGTTTAGTTTCTTCACATAGCCCGCGTGGTGTTTCTGATGATGCAATTCCAGCCCTTCCGCATTGTAGTGTGGCTCGAGGGCATCGGCCTTGTACGGTAAATCAGGAAGTGTGTAGTTGTGCATGGGGCCTCCTTGGCTCAACTGAAAGGTCAGTTAAATGTGCACCAATACAGATGCAGCAATTATGCCAATGCGTGCAGAGGGGAACGTACCGCCTTTTTCGGTCATTCACCGTCTGGAAGAAATGTCGAAATTGCAAAATTCAGCAAGAATTACAATGAACATGACTTATGCTATTCATGTAGAGACAAAATCTTCGACAGTGAGAGGCGCATAAGATGGCCAAAAGAACAGACCAGAACAAGCGCGCCGAGGTGGACTATGATCACGTCGAATTGACGCCTGAAGAAGGCCGCCAGGTGCGCAAACGTGCCTCAGTCGATTCCTACGTGGTTCATGAAGTCATTCGCCGTCAGGGCACCGACGAACTCGGCCGGCCCGCTCTGGCGTTGTTCTGGTCGGGACTGGCCGCAGGTATTGCGCTTTCCGCATCGGTTCTGTGCGAGTCTTTGCTTGTACAGGTACTGCCTGATGCACCGTGGCGGCCCGCAGTGGCCGCTTTAGGTTACACCATCGGCTTTGTGATCGTGATCCTTGGGCGCATGCAGCTTTTTACGGAAAGTACGCTTTCGGCAACCATTCCAGTAGCAACCAAACCAAATCTGACAAACCTTCTGCGTCTCGCTCGGCTCTGGTCCGTCGTGCTGATTGCCAATCTCGTTGGCACGTTCGCGATAGCGCTGCTATTTAGCGCTCATGCCATCGGCTACCCGGCGCACCTCGAGGGCATGCTCGGAATATCGCGCAGCCTGCTCGATCAGAACTTTCTCGAAACGTTGAAGGGAGGCATTCCGGCCGGTTTCTTGCTTGCTGCAGTCGCATGGTCGTTACCCGCAGGTCGCGGACAGGAATTCCTGATCACCCTTTTCCTGACCTATTTCATCCCACTGGGCGGCTTTGCACATGTGATCGCAGGCTCCACAGAGGCCTGGCTTTTGGCACTCAACGGCGAAGCGAGTATCGGCTTTGCGTTACTTGGCTTTATCCTGCCATCGCTTATCGGTAATGTTATAGGCGGAACGCTCATTTTTGCACTACTGGCACATGCCCAGGTGAGGCCGGAATTAAGCCAGGGGTGATTAGAGCGCCGAGAATCGTGTCGCTCGTTGGCGCGACGACGGTGTCCGCTATCGGTATTGGCCTGTCGGCGTTATTGACCGACAAGTTGATCATGGTCTGGATTTTTGTTTCTGGCCAGAACACCGCCTGGATCGCTCTGGCAATTGACAGCCTCGCCTGCGTGTTGCTGTTGTCGGCAGCTTTATTCGGCACCAAAATCACCTAAGAAAATCGTGGTCAATGAAAAATTTACCAGACTTGGTAAGAATTTCCTGATGCCCCGTGCGTAGGAGACTCCGATAGTGAGCCTGCGTCGCCATTTCGGGTATATGGCACGTTGATTGCATATTTCCAGTAAGCGCCGGGCACAGCCGCAAAAAGCGAGCATAGCCCGGTATATGTAGCAAACTGATACAGGAGGTGCCCAAAATGAATATGAAAACCAATAAGTTAGGAGTCCTGAGTATAATTGTACTTTTTATAGCCATTGGCTTGTCTCCGGTATATGCCGAATCGTCGGGTGACTCTTCGTTGCACCAAAAAGCCGAGAAGATCCAGGCTTCCGTGCACGATGCCTGGCTGAAAGGAAAACTGGAGGCCACACTGCTGTTTAATGAGCATCTCGACTCCTTTGCCATCGAAACCGAGGTGAGGGACAGTGTTGCCTACCTCAGCGGCGTGGTTGACTCGGATATCGACCGGGATCTGGCGGGCGAAATCGCCAAATCCATAGAAGGCATAAACAAGGTCGAAAATGGACTGACCGTGGACAAGGTAAAAGCCCACAGCAGATATGAAGCCGCCGAAAACGAGGAGCATCGGAGCTTCCAGCGCACCGTTAAGGACGCGACCCTGACGGCCAAAGTGAAGAGCAAACTGTTGGTGAACGAAAACACCGGCGGTTTGGCCATTGATGTCGACTCCAAAAACGGCATCGTCACCTTATCCGGCAAGGTCGGCTCTGACGAAGAAAAGGACCTGGCGGTCCAGATCGCTAAAAATACCGGTGGCGTCATGTCGGTCAGCGATCAGTTGACGGTAAAAAGCTGAGATTAGAGAAGTTTATCCTCTCCCCAAGGTGTATCGATTGCGGCTTCACGATGCACCCGCTTAAGCGTCCTGCTTGAAGCTGCCAACGGCCGGACCGATCAGGTCCGGCCACTTTTTTGTTTCCCGGTAAAATGACAAAGCTGAATAGTTGGTGCCGAGATCATGTCTTATGATCTGATTTCAGATGCCTGCCTGCGCGTTTCTGCTGGATTCCGATAGCTGCCCGACGAGTCTTTTGAGTATGCAAAGTGATGCTGGATATCAAATCCAGAACTGCAATAATCGACTGAATACCTCCTTCAGCCGGTCTTTGGCCGGTCGTTTCTTCCACTGCTTGAGCATGATCGGTTTTGCGTCCTTGATGTCCGCCATGAACTGGCCTTTCATTTGTTCGGCAAAGCCCGTTCCAAAAATTACCGCATTGATCTCATCGTTATGCAAAAAGCTGCGGTAATCGAGATTGCTGGAACCCACGGTCGACCAGACGCCGTCTATGACCGCCGTCTTGGCATGCAAAACTGAGGAGGTCCGCTCGTACACCTTCACTCCAGCGCGCAGCAAATCGCCGTAGCGCGAGCGGGAAGCATGCAGTACGAGGCTTGAGTCGGTAATGCCCGGCAGCAGCACACGCACATCGACACCCCTTTGCGCAGCATCGGCAAGCTGATCGAGAAATCTTCGATCCGGTGAAAAATACGCCTGGGTGATCCAGATTTCATTGCGGGCGGCTTTCATGGCCTCGATGTACGCGGTATAAATCGACGACCCCTTGCCATCGTCACCTTTTGTTTGCAGAACCGCTATCAACTCGTCTCCCGCGGTCGTCGGATTGATGCCGTGATTCTGAAATACGTCTTTCGAGCCGCCCTGCGAAACCCAGTGTTTCTGGAACATCCTCTGGAAACCTTGAACGGCGGGGCCGAAGATTTGAATGTGCGTATCGCGCCAGCCGTTATCGATGTCACCTGTGAAACTACCTTGAGGCGAGCTGTTGGAGTGAGTTCCGGAAATGTTCACGCCGCCGGTAAATGCCACTTTGCCATCGACAACCATTAGCTTGCGGTGATCCCGCTCATTCACATTCAACAGATTGCCGCCATCCAGTGGATTGATTTTGTGATACTCGATTATCTTAATGCCCGCTTCCTTCATAGTTTTGAAGAACCCGGGGTCGCTGTCGGCGCTACCGAGACTATCGTAAATCACGTAGACTTCGATGCCATCCCGCGCCTTATCCAACAATGCATTTGCAAATTGCTGTCCCACCTCATCATCGGAGAATATGAAGGTTTCCAGGTAAATGACTCGCTTCGCACGCTCTATGGCGCCGAGCATCGCCTGATAGGTGATGGGCCCGTCAATCAACAACTCGGCGCGACTATCCTTGAACAACGGCACATCGCTGAGTGCGGCGACCTGCGAGATTAGTTTGATGAATGCGCCCGTGTCCGGAGCATCTGTTGCCACTTCTTTGACAAGTTCTGCTGCCTCAACCCGACCGACGACTCCCTGTGCACCAGCGATAACGGGAATGACGGGCCTGGCAGGCAGTTCTTCCATCCGGCGCGTGGCGCAGGATCCACAAAGAATCGATGCCAGAGCAAATGCCGACATCATTGTTCGGAGACTGCAGATCTGCCGATCCGGCCAGCGCCAATTTCTCAAGATCAAGCTGAAAACCGTTGGTTTGCCCATTATGCAGGCGAGTCTGTTAACCCGTATTCCAATGATGCATCGGTTGTGCCAATCGTGCAGCGAGCCCGTGATTGGTAACCAGGATAAAGGCAAATGGAGGAATGAAACCCAGCCGCGATGGTAAGAACTACAATTCGTTGCCAAACGTGTGCACCGCGTTTGCCATCAACACGATTAAAGGGTGCGCACGGGTTCGCGTTTTTGCAGCGGAATTCTCAGATTAGAATGTCGGCCGCAATCACCGGTATTCCACGGTGGTTGCAGATGGACACCTGCCTTAACCTAGCCCTGCTCCCGCTGCTGTTTATCAGTCCTGGGCATCGTCGGCAGCTTCTTCGATTTCATCGCCCGCTGCCTCAATATCCTGTCCCAGGCCGCGCGTCGTATTGCACCCCGTGGCACTTCCTGCGAGCAGCAATACCAAAAAAATGGATTTCCAGATGTTATTCATATAACTGTTCTCCAGGCTTTTACTAAACGGGTGGCCGGCCGCGTATCGCGCCGAATAGCGCGGCAATGACCAGCAGAACGAGGAATACAAAGAACAGTATTTTTGCGATGCTTGCTGCGGCTCCAGCGATACCGGTAAAGCCCAGCACGCCAGCAATCAGAGCCAATACAAAAAATCCCAGTGCCCATGAAAGCATGATGTGGCCTCCTATTTTGAGTGGTCTATGGCGCAAATCCGACACGGACCACGCCTCGCACAGTAGCAATGCAATTAACGAGCCAACACCTGTGAATCATTGCAACACGTAGCCTGGTGGCTGCGATTGAAACAGGTGTTCTGTGAATTCGTCAAATCATGGATGTAATAATTACCCCGTCTGGTAAGAATTACGCAAAATAAGCGACGGATTCCGGCAAAGAAACCGTCGCAGCATGATTGGGGAGATCACCGTGGTCACAACGGCAACAATGACAACTACAGTATAAAGGTACACGACTGCGGGCGGCGCAGGCACCCATGCCGAGGCCTGTCGATCTCACCAGATCGTGCGACCGCATCTCAGCCCGCCCAACAGCATGTAAAGCAACGTTATGGCCGGGTTTCCAAATTAATTACAACTTCGCTTTCTTATGTCCGGAGAGCGTATTATCCTCGGCTTTTTTCAGCCCAGAATCACTTTGCCCGCCGCCCATCAGAATTCCAGTCTGCATGAGCCGCTTCGGTCAAGTTCATCCGCTTCCCAATTCGGCATATATATCTCAGATCGGTGGTCTGCGGCCAAAAATCCAAAAGATGATGGCCAGAATGATGCTGATGAGGGCCGAGGGCCACGCATGTTCTCGGACTGGTTCAACACCGGTCAAACCCAGAAACGCGATAATCAGTGCAGCCAGAAAAAGAATGAGCGCCAGTGTCGTCTGAATTTTCATTTCACCAATGGGCGTGTGAACGGCCCGCGGAAGTCTCATGACCTGGGGCCAAAAAATGCCCACAGAATGAGACCTAGGACCGGCAATACCAGAATGAGCACAATCCATAGTGCCTTGCCGCCGGTGCCGGCCGGACTGGCGAGAATCTTCAGAATGGCCCAAATGTCCAGAACCAGAATTAGAAACCCGAATACGCCTACTTCAATTCCCACGGTCATTTCCCCTGTTGATCAGCAGCAACCCATTATTTGCATTGCATGAGTCATGCCAAAACCGGATGGAACGGAAGTTATCGCATCACGGGCAGGGATTCAGGCTGTTTGAGGACACCGTAAGCAACGCGGCACACCTGCTGTGAATGTAAGTCCTACAAAAAAAATGCATCTTTTTCCCACCTTACTGCATGGCCGTGCGACCAGAAGCTGGAATGAGTGCGCGAAGTGCTGCGATGGCGGCGTTATTGCAAGTCCGACAGTGCCGCTTCGATGCTCGATAACGAAAGAGGTTTGCGAATGTAGTGTGATACATCGAGATTGCGGCTTCGCCGCTTGAGTTCGTTCAAACTGCGGCCGGTAATCAGGATGATCTTGGCGCGATATCGGTTATATATCTCCCTTGCGACATCGATGCCGTCCTTCTCGACCGCACCCAGTTGCCAGTCACAAATGACCACCTCCGGCTTCAACTCGTCCGCCTGGTCCCGGGCAGACTCCGGATCGGGGGCAGCTCGCACCTCATGGCCGCACCAGGCAACAAAACGCTTTATCGCTTCGCGCGTCGCTGGGTCATCTTCAACTACCAGGATTTTCAAAAGGGTCACCCTATCAATGTGACCGGGGGCGAACGCTGCGTATTTCACTTGAATCCGGCCATTCGCTCACGGTCATTCCACGATGCCCTTTATACCTAGCCATTTTTTTCATAATTTTTCAAGCGATTGTACAACGTCTTCAAACTCACCCCGAGAGTCGCTGCCGCTGCTTTTTTGTCACCGCCATAATGTTTCAGTGTCGACAAAATGAGTTGCTTCTCGACTTCTTCGATCGATTGGCCGATCGCCGCCTTGCTATCATTGGCCAGCGGATCGTCAAACAGCACGGGCGTCTCGAGCGCCGCCGTATCCACCTCCGCCATGATAAAACTGCGATGAATCGTGTGTTTCAATTCACGGATATTACCAGGCCAATGGTGCGCACGCAGTTGAGCGATGGCGTCATCCGTCAGCCGTTTTTGCGTACCATATTGCTGATTCAGTTCTGCCAGGAAGTGACGCGCCAGCGGTTCCAGGTCTTCCATTCTTTCCCGCAGCGGTGGAACTTTTATTGGAAATACGCACAAGCGGAAATACAAGTCCTCCCTCAGGGAACCGTTGGCAACGGCTGCGGCCGGGTCCTGGTTGGTCGCACTCACGAGACGGGCATGATGCACGATCTCGGCCTCCCCGCCGACGCGTGTGAACTGACCAGATTCCAGAACGCGCAGCAATTGCACCTGTATTTCGGCCGGCGTCTCGGTAATTTCGTCCAGAAACAGGGTGCCATGTTCGGCGCGCTCGAAATAGCCTGAGTGCCGACGCCCGGCGCCGGTGAAGCTGCCCTTTTCATGGCCGAACAATTCGCTGGTCACGATGTCCTTGGGCAGGGCGCCACAATTAACCGGAACAAACGCGCCCTCCTTGCCGCTTTGACGATGCACTGCCTCGGCAATCAGTTCTTTGCCCGTGCCGCTCTCTCCCTGAATAAAAACGATACTGTCGGTGGAGGCCACTTGCCGAATCTGTTGGTAGACGGCCTTCATTGCATCAGATTCGCCAATTAACAGCCCGAAATGTTGTTGCTCTTGCTGCGCTTCATCGTCACCGTCCATTTCTTCCAGAAGCTTTAGAACCTGCCTCAGCCCAACCGGTTTGGTCAGGTACGAAATTGACGGGCCGGCCATGTCCCTAACAAATTTCTTGACCGCATTGTGACCGGTGATCAAGGTGATGCACCCGGGCCTTCTTTCGCCAAATTCTTCCAGCAATTCCAGGCCGCTGCCATCGGGCAACATCAGGTCCAACAGCAGGAGCTGTGGAATGTCTTGCGCCAGTGCGCGCTTCGCGGCGGCGAGGGAAGCTGCAGTACGCGCTTCAATGCCACGCGACTGCAGCGCCCGGGTCAAAGCTTCGGTAAACCGCTCATCGTCATCGACGATCAGAACTGTTTTCAAATTCGACTCCTGCTGTTCTTTGTACGTGGCTTCTCATTCACTTTAAGTGCCGCTAATCGCCATCAAGAGTTTCTCACCACCACCGTGGAAATACTCAGGCCACACCAAGCATAGCCTGTGTACATTACACTGCCGAAGGCTATACTACATCGACTGGTGTGCACATATGGGCACTATCACTCCCCTTCAATGTGAGGCTTGGGTTGTCATGGTGTCGTTAAAACAGTCGCACCTTTGGGTTGCGCCCCTCTGCGCCGCGCTGTGCGGGCTGATTGGCCTGCTGTTGCTGGTGCGGCAGCCTAATGTACGCACGGCAACAGCATTCGGATTCATTCTTGCCGGCGTTTCGGTTTGGCTTGCGTGGCGTCAGCGGTCAGGGTGGGAAGGGGCCGTGCGGCTGTTGGTCAAACTCAGCTTATTGGGACTGGGCGCTGTCAATCTGTACCATTTTGGTTCTTCCGAGCAAATGCCCCCGGTAATTGCTGTGGGCTTCATTCTTATCGCGATTTCCCTGCTCGTGCACTTTCTGACCGATGAGAGAAATCATGCATTAAGCCGCGGCCTGTCCTACATCGTATTTGCGCTGGCCTGGTCTGCCGCCATCGGATATATGTACGGAACATCACTCTTTGACATCGAACCCTTAGGCCACACCATCGCCGCCGGATCGATCGTCGCAGGGTTTCTGATTCTCTCAGTGGGGCTGGTCGCGGTAGATGGAGGCCGTGGTTTACCGGCCCTGATGACGCAAGGAAACCTGACCGCATTCCAGTTCCGCACCCTGCTTCCTACAGTTTTGCTTCTGCCGTTCCTGGTCGGTTTGCTGGTACTACAGTGGTTGCCGCTCTATGGGCCGCAGATGGCGGTCGCCTTGACTGCCATTGGGTCGGCCCTGATTGCTGCGCTGATCCTGATTGTTTCCACCAGGTATCTTCGAACGGCTGAAAAAAAGTTGCGTGAATCGCTCCAGCATATGAACGAAGCCCGCAATGCCGCTGAGGCGGCCAATACCGCGCGTGACAGGTTCGTCAGCTTTGTCAGCCATGAATTAAGGGCACCGTTGAGTTCCGCGCTGACCTGGGTTGAATTGATGGAATTGGAACCGGGCAAGAACAACGTGGAAGATGGGATCAAAGTGATCAAACAAAGCATCGCCACGTTGGTGAGGTTGATTGACGATCTGGGCGACGTTTCTCGCCTCACCGCGGGCCGTTTGGCCATCGAACCAGAGCGCATCTGTTTGAATGAACAGCTGCGTAACGTCTGTACTGAAGCGAATCCCCAATTGGCTGAGCGAAATATTTATCTGCGCCAGGAGCTTCCGGACAAACCATGCATGATGCTGGGCGATCCGGTTCGCATCCAGCAAGTATTTCGCAATTTGCTGTCGAATGCCGGCAAATACGTACCTGCAGGCGGACGTGTATACGTTGCGATGAGTGTGGACGATCACCAGGCCACCGTCACAATTGAAGATAACGGGGTGGGCTTGAGCACGGAACAATGTGCACAGATTTTTGAACCGTTCTATCGTGCCGAAACCCAAGGCCAGGGTCTGGGCGTCGGCCTTGCGATTGCAAAAGCCATCATGAGTGCGCACGACGGCTCAATCGAGGTCAGTAGTGGGGGCATGGACGAAGGATGCACATTTACTCTGCGCTTTCCTTTGATCTCGAGCAGCCTGGATACATCGGTAGATCTGACCACAGAGCAACTCAATGGAGTGCCGTGAGTGTCCCAACGTGTACCGGCCCCTGGCTGAGGACTGTTGCAAGCATGTTCTTGCGCTTCGGGCAAAATGAATGCCGCTCCCGGACCGCTTCGAATTGTCCGCTGGAGCGCCGCATATTTCTGGCATGAAGCTTGCTGCTAAGTTGGCAAGGCTATAATTTCAAACTCAGGACCCGAAGGAAAGAATCATGTCATTCGCAGTAATGGAAATCGGTCCATCAGCCCTTGAAGTCATCGTTCAGGGAAAGCTGGAAAAAAGTGATTACCGGAAATTCATCCCGGAGGTTGAAAAGCGGATACGCGAGCATGGGAAAGTCTCACTGCTGCTCAATGTATCCCACTTCCACGGATGGTCACCTGCCGCGTTGTGGGAGGACCTCAAGTTTGATGCGAGGCATTACAACGACGTTGCCCGGCTGGCGCTGGTGGCTAGAAATCCGGACAAAAAGTGGATGGCAACATTGTCTCGCCCGTTTACCGCGGCGGACGTGAAATTCTTCCCCGAAGACGCGCATGAAACGGCTCGTGAGTGGGTATTGAATTCTACAGAGGCGGCCGAATGAAAGTGCTCAGCCGGTTCACACGCATTCTGTTTCCCTGATCTTTCTCACCGCTGTCAGTTACTTCTGACACGGTCTGCAACTCGACTCCCAGGCGTCCGCGCTCGCCAACAATCTCGCAACGGTTCTCGGAAAATTGGGTTGCCCGCGCGTCGCAGAAGCATTGCTAATTGTCGAAGGCCTCAAAGATTACTCCCAATGGTAGTCCCCACTGGAAGCAACACTGGAGAATTTGTATTCGAAACCGGGCCGTGACGCCGATGATTGTTCGATGAACCAAGATGAAACCCTACAGCACGATTCGAAATCGGTGCAACGCGCATCTCCTCAGTAGCTGCTTCAACGTTGCGGTTCGAGTGGGTGAATTTTGTAGAAAAGCTCTGGTTCATTGAAGCTTTTACAAATTCTGCAACCCAAATTGCCGCCATATGGCCGACTTCAGGCGCAGAAAGTGGCGACAGAATTCTTGAAATTCAGGACGCCGTGTTGATGGCATGGAATATGCTTGGTTTAACTGCAGGGTATCAAAAGAGATTGCTGTGGCCGGCTGAAAGCAGGTGAAAAACCGCGCACATACCGGCCGGAAAATGTAACCAGAATTACCAAAGGAAGAAATCAACATGGCTCAATGCGCAACACCTCTTCATTCCGGCGAACAATTCCTCGACCGGGCTTTTGAACAATTACACATTGAAGCCGATATGCGCCATCTCCTCCGGGCTTGTTACCGCGAAGTGCGTTTCGAACTACCGTTGAAGCGGGACGATGGCTCGATGGCGTTGTTCACCGGTTACCGGGTACAGCATGACCAGAGTCTTGGTCCCTTCAAGGGCGGCTTGCGCTTTCATCCGGATGTCGACATGGAACATTTCGTTGCCCTGGCGCGGCTGATGACATGGAAATGCGCACTGCTCGGTTTGCCCTTCGGCGGCGGCAAGGGGGGCGTCGACTGTGATCCGGAAGAACTCTCCGCGCGAGAGCTGGAAAACCTGACCAAGCGCCTGGTTTCGCGTCTGGACATGGTCATAGGCCCGGACCGTGATATTCCGGCGCCGGATATGGGAACTGGCCCGCAGGAAATGGCCTGGATCGTAGATGCCTATGCCCACCGGTTCGGTTATGCCCCCGGGGTGGTGACCGGCAAGCCGGTGGAACTGGGCGGCTCTCTTGGGCGGCTGGAGGCAACCGGCCGCGGGGTCGCGCAGATCACCGAACTCGCGGCGGCGGCCGAAGGGCTCGACATCGCCGAGGCCAGCGTGGCCATACAGGGCTTCGGCAATGTCGGCTCAAACGTCGCCAGGTTCTTGTATGACAGCGGAGCCAAGGTCGTTGCGGTTAGCGATGTCGGCGGCGGCAAGCATGATGCGGGCGGCTTGAAGCTGGATCCCCTTTTCAAGGCAAATGGCAAATCCGACCGGCCGATTTCAGCCGAAAATGCCGAACTCGTCGGGGATGAAATCAGCAACGAAGATTTACTGGAGCTTGAAGTCGATATCCTGATACCCGCAGCCATCGGGCACGTGATTACTTCAAAAAATGTGGAGCGGGTCAAAGCGGGATTGGTCGTGGAAGCGGCCAATATGCCAGTTGATTGCGAAGCCGATGAAGCCCTTGCCGACAGGGGGATTTCGGTAGTACCCGATCTGCTCGCGAACGCCGGCGGGGTCACCGTATCTTACCTGGAGTGGGTACAGAACCAGGCCCGCTACCAATGGTCGGAAAAGAAGGTCAATGAAGTATTGAAGGATCGAATGGACAAGGCCTGGCAGGAAGTCAGCGCCCGGACCAAGAAAGACAACGTCAGTTTGCGTCTGGCTGCGTATATCATCGCGGTAGAGCGCGTGGTCAATGCAATTCTTCTCCGGGGCATATGAGGCGAGATGCCGGCCAGGATGAGGAAGGCGCATATTCATGCCAGAATCGGAGTACAGAAAAAAAAGGAATTTCTCCAGAACCCCCGAACCGAAGGGCGGCAAATCCCGTTCCAAAAGCGGGCCGGTCTTCGTCATTCAGGAGCATGATGCCAGCAATCTGCATTACGACTTCAGGCTGGAAATCGACGGCGTTCTGAAATCCTGGGCCGTCCCCAAAGGTCCGTCGACAGACCCACGGGAAAAACGTCTTGCCATTCCCACTGAAGATCACCCACTCGAGTACGCCGGCTTCGAAGGCGTGATACCGGAAGGCGAGTACGGCGGCGGCACGGTCCTGGTGTGGGACACGGGACGTTTTGAGAACATCACTGAAAAAGACGGTGCCATTCAACCCGCATCTGAAGCCCTGAAAAAAGGGCATCTGCTGGTACGGCTTCATGGAGAGAAGCTGACCGAACCCGAACGGGCACTGATCGAAAAGGGCGGCCCGGCGTTACCGATCAAGCCGATGCTGGCCGTACTGACGGACCGGCATTTTTCCGACCCAGACTGGATTTACGAGCGCAAATTCGACGGAGAGCGCGCAATCGCTCTGCGTGACGGCGATGCTGTGCGACTGTGCAGCCGAAACGGCAAGGAGATCAGCGAAACCTACCCTGAAATCGCCGAGGCAATGGCCGGGCAAAAGTGCGACCGGTTCATGATCGATGGTGAGATTGTCACATTCCGGAACCATGTCACGAGTTTCTCCCGCCTGCAAATGCGCATGCAGATCAAGGACCCGGACGAGGCGCGCAGCAGCCAAATCAAGGTATTCATGTATCTGTTCGATATCATCTACCTCGATGGATGGCGGCTCGAGAAACTGCCCCTGCGGCAGCGCAAGTCGATACTCAGGCAGGCACTGTCATTCTCCTCTCCGCTGCGTTACACAGCACATCGCAACGAGACCGGGGAAGCCTACCTGGAAACCGCCTGCGAGCGGGGTTGGGAAGGACTGATCGCCAAACGCGCCGACGCCCCGTATCAGCACAAACGGTCGCGGGACTGGTTGAAGTTCAAGTGTGGCCACGGACAGGAACTGGTGATCGGCGGCTTCACGCAGCCGCAAGGCGAGCGCAAGGGATTTGGCGCGCTGCTGCTGGGTTACTACGAAGAGGACGAACTGAGGTACGCCGGCAAGGTCGGCACCGGATTCGATGATGCATTCCTGACGGATTTCCGCGCACGGTTGGATCGGCTTGCCCGCAAGACCTCACCATTTGCCGATATGGTCAAGGAAAAGAACGTCACCTGGGTAACACCGAAACTGGTTGGCGAGTTCGGATTCACGGAATGGACAAGACGTGGCCGTCTGCGCCATCCACGCTTTCTGGGCCTGCGGCGTGACAAGGCTGCGAAAGACGTGGTACGGGAGGAGTCAGATGGCAGACACCAGTAAGAAGACCATCATCGTTGGCCGGCACAGTATTGAGTTATCTCATCAAGACAAGGTGTACTTCCCTGATGCCGGAATTACCAAAGGCGAGTTGTGCGACTACTACCGTCGCATTGCCGAAATCTCCTTGCCGTATTACCGGGACCGTCCCTTGTCACAGCACCGTTTTCCGGAAGGCATCGGTCAGGCCGGTTTTTTCCAGAAGGATCTGCCGGACCATTTTCCCGACTGGATCGCCCGCGCAGAACTGGAAAAAGAAGGAGGTACCAATACCTACGTGCTGGCCAACAATGCGGCCACTATGGTTTACCTTGCCAACCAGGGCTGCATAACGCCTCACCTGGCGTTGTCGCGGTTCGACAAACCGCGCCATCCGGACCGATTGATTTTGGATCTGGACCCGCCGGGCGACGATTTTTCCAGGGTGCAGCAGGCCGCCGGCTGGGTCAAGGATCTGCTCGATGAGATCGACCTGCCAAGCTATGTTCAGACGACCGGTTCACGCGGCGTTCACGTCATCGTCCCGCTGGACCGCAGCGCCGATTTCGATGCCGCTCGGGCATTCGCCCTCGACCTTGCATCATGTCTGGCAAAGCGGTATGAGCGGGAGCTGACCGTAGAGCAGCGCAAGGCCAACAGGGGAGACAGGGTTTTTCTCGACTACCTCAGAAACGCTTACGGCCAAACCTCGGTAGGGCCCTATGCCGTTCGCGCCATAAAAGGCGCGCCGATAGCGGCGCCGCTGCGCTGGGATGAGGTATTCGCCAATGCGATGAACCCACGGCGCTACCATCTGCGCAACATCTTCAGGCGCCTTGGGCAGCTAAACGATCCATGGAAGGGTATGGCGAGAAGCGCCGTGTCCGTCGATGCGGCCCGTAAACGCTTTTGATATTGATCAACGATTGCAGGAGTAAACCATGCAGGTAGCACAGATCATCCTCGACATTCTCGCCGCTCATGGGGTCAGACATTTGTTCGGTGTGCCCGGCGATGCCATCAACGACATCACCAATGCGGTGCGGCTGCGGGACGACATGGATTTCATTCTCGTGCGTCACGAAGAAGCAGGTGCTTTTATGGCCTCGGCCCAGGCCAAACTGACCGGCAAGCTCAGCGCCTGCGTCGGCACCGCAGGTCCGGGTGCTGTACACCTGCTCAACGGACTCTATGACGCCAAACTGGATCATGCACCGGTTATCGCGATTACCGGCCAGGCCGAAACCGGATTCATCGGGACCGGTTACCACCAGGAAGTGGATACCGAACGATTGTTCTCCGACGTGGCGGAATATTCGCAGACGGTGATGTCGGAAGACCAGCTTCCGGGCCTGATGCTGGAAGCGTGCAAAGCGGCGCTTTCAACTCCTGGTGTCGCGCATATTTCCATTCCCGAAGATGTCGCCGGGCGCAAAATCAAGCCCGACAGATCGGACTTTCAATTGGGTTCCGAAGAGGGGGAGATGCGCCCATGCAGAACCTCATTGGCCAGGGCCGTAAAGCTGATAGATGCGGCGGAAAAAATCACAATTCTGGCAGGCATCGGCTCGGCGAATGCGCGCGACGAACTGCTGGCGCTGTCGCAACGGCTGAAGGCACCGATAGTGCGTACCTTGCGCGCAAAGGATTTTATCGACGAAGGCGAAGAATACTGTATCGGGGGACTGGGACTGCTGGGTAGCGCGGCCGGGTCAGCCGCGATGGACAACTGCGATCTGCTGTTGATTTCGGGCGCCGATTTTCCCTATGTCGATTTCTATCCGGAAAAGGCCGGCATTATTCAGATCGAGCCCAATCCGCAGCGGATGGGACGACGCGCCCCAGTTGACGTTCCGTTGCGCGGTCATGCCCAACCATCCCTGGAGGAATTGCTGGCACAGGTAAAAGAAAAAAAGAATGGTGATTTCTATCGCGACATGCTGGCTGAAAAGCAGAAGGAGCGAAACGCCTTCGCCGCAGCCGAGCAATCCGGGGACATACCGATCAGGCCGCAGCGCGCGATAGCCGAGCTTTCCGAGGTGGCGCCCGACAGTGCGATCTTTCTGTGCGATACGGGCACAACGACGGCCTGGGCCGCGCGCCACCTCCCGGTGGGGCCGGATCAGCGATTTACCCTCTCGTCCTCACTGGCTTCGATGGCGTTTGCGATGCCCGCGGCCATCGGCGCGCAGATCGCCTACCCCGACCGCCCGGTCATTGCGATCGCCGGTGACGGCGGCTTCGCCATGCTGATGGCGGACTTTGTGACGGCGGTAAAATATGATCTGCCGATCACCTGCGTCATCTTCAACAACAACAAACTTGGCTTCATCGGGATGGAACAGGAAGCCAAGGGTTTGCCCGAACATACCATCGATCTGCTCAATCCCGATTTCGTCCGCTTCGCCGAAGCCTGCGGCGGTGCGGGATTTCGCGTGGAAGATCCTGAAGAACTGAAGCAGATTTATGCCAAGGCCATCACATTGAAAAAGCCGGTGGTCATCGATGTGAAAGTCGATCCCAATGAACTGGTCATGCCCCCTCATGTCACGCTAAAACAGTCGATGAACTTCGGACTTGCCAAGGCCAGAGAATTTCTGCGTTAAATGAAGGTCATTTGTGGCTAAACATTGTCCTTTATACTGGACGGTATGAAACAGGTGGATGTTGCCATTATCGGCGCCGGCACGGCCGGTCTGACGGCAAGGAGTGCGGTCGCCAGGCATACCGACAGTTATGTGGTAATCGATCACGGCCCCTTGGGCACGTTGTGCGCACGCGCTGGCTGCATGCCATCCAAGGCGCTGATTCAGACGGCCAATCGATCCTACGAATTCATGCAACCGCCGCCGGGATTGACTGCTGGCAGCGCACCGCATGTGGATTCCGGCGCGGTCATGCGTCACGTAAGGGCTTTGCGCGATCATTTTGTCGCTGGAGTTTTGAGCGATATGGATGGCTGGAAGGACGAGCACCTGATCGAAAGGACAGCTTCTTTCCTCGATCCCCAGACCCTGGATCTGGAAGGGGAGCGCCTGCGCGCAAAAAGCGTGATTATTGCCACCGGTTCGCGCCCTGTTGTTCCGGAGTCCTGGCGCCGGTTCAAGGACTGGCTGGTAACCAGCGACAGCCTGTTCGATCTAGAGGAACTGCCGCATCGGATGGCGGTGATCGGTCTCGGCCCGCTTGGCATCGAACTGGCGCAAGCGCTGCACCGGCTGGGCGTGGAGGTCGTGGCGGTAGACCCGTCCAGGAACATCGGCGGCCTCACCGATCCTGCTTTGCTGGAACCTGCGGCGGATCAATTTGGCAAGGAGTTCACCATCTGCTTCGAGCCGGCAACGCTGGAAGGTGCCGACGAGAAGGCCTTGACCATCACCGCGGGTGTCCAGGAATTCCAGGTTGACCAGGCGCTGGCGGCCGTCGGAAGGGCCCCGGTCATCCGCGAATTGCGGCTGGAAAACCTCGGCATCGCCCTCAATGACAAGGGTTTGCCAGACATTGACGCAGCCACACTTCAGGTTGACCGGCTACCGGTATTCATGGCAGGGGACGTCAATGGCATCCGCCCTTTGCAACACGAAGCCGCCAATGAAGGACGCACTGCCGGCCACAATGCCCTGCAGCCATCGCCGCGCAGTTTTGACCGGCTCACGCCGTTAAGCATTGTCTTCTGTTCTCCCCAGATCGCACTCGTTGGACGCACGCATCGCCAATTGCAGGAAGACAACATCGGTTTTGTCACCGGTGCCGCCGATTTCGAGCAGCAAGGCCGTGCCCGCATTATGGGCGTCAATGCCGGTCAAATCCGAATCTATGCCGATCGGCATGGGGGGCGGCTCCTGGGCGCGGAATTGTTTGCCCCTGGCGGGGAGCATTTGGCACATCTGCTCGCCTGGGCCATCGCCCAGCGGGCGACCGCCTCCGGGCTGCTGAAAATGCCCTACTACCATCCCGTGCTGGAAGAAGGTTTGCGCGGTGCTATCACCGATGCTTCCCGGCAGGTGAAAAGCCGGCCGTGAATTGCGGCAACACCGCTTTCCTTCACGGGCGGCTCTTTGTTCAGGCTGCCAGACGCTCTCTGTTCTGGACTTCCTCGAAATCGACTTCCGGCCCCACCGGTACGATTCCGGTTGGATTGATGGTTTTGTGGCTGACGTAGTAATGCGGTTTGATATGGTCCAAGCGAACGGTGTTCGCAATGCGTCGATGCTGGTACAAATCGCATAGATAAGGCCACAGATTTGGATAGTCCACGATACGGCGCTTGTTGCATTTGAAATGTCCGAAATATACCGGGTCGAAACGTACCAGTGTTGGGAACAGGCGCCAGTCCGCCTCCGTGACTTTGTCGCCGGTTAGAAACCGCTGCCTGGCGAGTCGTCTGTCCAACCAATCCAAAGATTCAAAAAGAGGGTCAACGGCTTCCTCGTAAGCCTGCTGTGTGGTGGCAAATCCGGCCTTGTACACACCGTTATTGACCGTTTCGTAGATGCGTTTGTTCAGCGCATCGATCTCTTCTCTCAATTCCATCGGATAGTAATCACCGTCGGCTGCACCGATGGCATCAAAAGCGGAATTGAACATGCGGACGATATCGGCGGATTCGTTGCTGACGATCGTGTTTTTCTGCTTGTCCCAGAGGACCGGCACCGAGGCGCTGCCTGTGTAATTGGCATCGGCGGCCTTATAAATTTGATAAAGATAGTCGGCATCCAGGACCGGGTCCGCGATCGTAGCGTTCGCCTCGGCAAACGTCCAGCCGTGGTCGCCCATATGCCAGTGCGTGACCGACAGTGAAATGTGATTCTCCAGTTTCTTCAACGAACGGAAAATCAGCGTGCGATGCGACCACGGGCACGCGTATGAGACGTAAAGATGGTAACGGCCCGGCTCAGCTTCGAAGCCGGGTTCGCCAGTCGGCCCGGCTCTTCCATCGGCCGTTATCCAGTTGCGGAATTTCGATTCTTCCCGTTCAAACCGGCCACCCGTCGACTCGGTGTCATACCACTGGTCACGCCATTTTCCATTGATCAACAAACCCATTGTTCATGCTCCTTGAAATCTGCTAGTTAAAACCTTGCTCCTTCCTTTACTGCTGTTCTTCAACTTGGAATTGATGCGGGGACCGGGAAAACGGTCGGTCTGTGCACGGTATCAACTCCTGGTCGTGGATAGATGCAAGAAATGCGCCAGGGCCTCGCTGGAATCGTAGCCCCAATTGTTCGCGAATACCGGTTTTGTTGGTTGATGTAAATCATTCCGGAATCAGTGAAAAAACTACAAGTATTCAAGAAAATACCGGGTCGGCCCGGGGCTCTTGAGAACGGCCCTCTCAGGCAACGGAAGCACCATTGCGCGCAATGCGCCTGCGCGTTTCGGGGCCCGGCGCTTCGGGGCCCGGCGCGGTGTGCGGAAACTCCTCCTGGCCGAAGAATCGCAAGACCCTCCGAAACCATGGCATGAAGCTTGCATCTCTATTGGGTGAATGAAAAACTTCAGGAGGTAAATGCATGAAGATTGATATGAAGCACTTTTTACCCAAACTCACCGCGTTTGCTGGGCTCGCGTTGAGTCTGATGTTGCTTACCGGCTCAAGCGTTATGGCCAGCAACCCGAACCCGTACACCAAGCCGGATAAAAGCTGGATAACCATCAGCGGCAAGGTCGGGGCGGTCAGCCCGGACACCTTTGTATTGGATTACGGCAAAGGTAAAGTGACCGTTGAAATGGATGACGGTGACCGGGATGCTGACGCCTATAAACTTCTGCCCGGAGATGAGGTTACCGTTTCGGGAAGGATCGACGATGATTTCTTCGAGACCACGACCATCGAAGCTTACAGCGTGTATGTGAAGAATCTGAACACGACATTCTTTGCCAGCGCGGTGGACGAGGAAGGACCTGACAACTATGCGGTCACGTTGATATCGCCCTTGGTGGATTACCACTACAACCTGATCGGCACCGTGACCGATGTAAAAGACAATGAATTTGTCGTGGACACCGGTGCACGAAAGCTGACTGTCGAGGTCGACGAAATGCCCTATAACCCGCTCGATGATGAGGGTTACCAGAAGATAAGGGTGGGAGACCGGGTCAGCGTTGCCGGCCGGCTCGAATATGATCTGTTCGAGGGACGCGAGGTGGCAGCCGATTCCATCATGAAGTTGACGTACTCTGAAGGCTAAAGAAGAGACCATACCCTTCACTTTGCCTGACTGTGACGGGCTCAGCCGCCCATCGCTGTCAAACGAAAGGCAGTGAAATTCCCGGTCAATGATGACCGGAACACAGGCCCGTCCAAATTCATGGACGGGCCTGTTTTCATCGCCCGGAAACAATACGTATGACTTTAGTTCTGGCGAGTTACAACATCCACCGCTGTCATGGGCGCGACGGCAGGCGCGAACCGGCGCGGACGCGAGAAGTGCTGCACCGACTCAATGCAGATGTCGTTGCGCTGCAGGAGGTGGAGGTGTTGCGCGACGAGCCTGGTTTGCTGGACTACTTTTGCGAAGGCACGTCATGGACGGCCATACCCGGCCCAACCCTGGAACGCCGCGGTGGGAACTATGGCAATGCGGTTCTGACGTCGCTGCCGGTCCGCTCATCACGCCAAATCGACATCAGCCAGGACGCGCATGAACCCCGCGGTGCACTGCAAATCGTGCTCGATCACCTGGATGTTCCATTTCAGTTACTGGCGACGCACCTCGGTTTGTGGCCGGCTGAACGCCGTGCGCAGATTAAGCAGTTACTGGGCGTAATGCAAAGCAATCCCGGGTCGGCAAGGGGCCACGCCTTCGCGGTGCTGATCGGCGACCTCAACGAGTGGTTTCTTTGGGGAAGACCTTTACGCATGCTGAAGCGCAATTTTGAGCCCACACCCGCTCCGGCATCTTATCCCTCTCGCCTGCCACTGTTTGCCCTGGACCGGGTTTGGGTTGAACCACGCAGCAGATTGCTGGGCGTGAAAGTCATCAACAACCGCCTGACGCGGTCGGCCTCGGACCATCTGCCCCTGGTCGCAGAATTGGCCTCAGGAAGTCTTTAGCAGTCGGCGCAACACCAGCGAAACGACCACAATGACGCCGGCCACAATCGCCAGCACACCCAGGGACTCGAGGGACGGATTCATCACCGCATGTAGCAGGCTGTCGGAAAACACCGTCAAGCCGGTGAGTCCCGGGATAAGGCCCAGAGCCGATCCGATCATAAACTGGCCCAACCGCAAGTGCGAGGCCCCGGCTACCAGGTTGACAATCGTATAGGGCGCAATGGGCAGCATGCGCAATATCGCCACCGCCATGACCCCCTGTTCCGACAGGCGCTTGCTCAGCCGATGAACCTGTGAACCGCTCAGGCGCTGAATGGCCTTTGCCCCCATCACGCGGCCCAGGGAGAACCCAACCCAGGCGCTGATCAATGCACCCGCCATCGAGCAGCCAAATCCAAGCCAGGGGCCCAGTAGTACTGCGCTCGCGACTACCAGCAAGGTGAGCGGCACCATCAGCAGGCTGGCCACGACCAGGACAAACAATACCGTCAACACCCGCACGGAAGGCTGGGTAAACCATTCAAGTGACCGCTCCAGGTGCGCAGGCGTGATCCAGTCTGCCATCGGTGTCCAGCGCCAGGCCGCCGCCATCATCAGCAGCAATACGATGAAGCCCAGGAAAAACAGCAACTGGCGGCGCCCGCTTGGTGCTTGATGCCGGGGAATGGCGCGGTGCACGAAGTACTCCGAGTTGATGGGCTCATGCGGGTCGATCAGGTCCGCTTCAGCAATCACATTCTGGTCCGCCTTTTTGATGGTTTCATCCAGTGCGCTCAGCGTCCGTCTGCCGGGGCGGCGCAACTGCTCTACCGCAGCCAATAGCGAGCCAAGATCGGCACGCGCGGCCGCGACCGCCTCGATGGAGCAGTCCAGGTGTTCGGACAACAGGCTATGCAGCAGCCAGGGGATGCTTTCATGACCTCGAGCTTCGATAGCCAGGTCGCATTCACTGTCCATACCCAGGGACCGATCGCTGGTATTGGCGGAACCGGCGTGGAGAAAGTAATCATCGATGATCATGATCTTTGCATGCACGCTGATACACTGATCTTCTGGCAGACCTGGCTGGTCTGCGTAGTAAACACGCAGCCGGCCATGCCTGTCGGCTTCGCGCAGGCGCTGTAGCTGCTCCAGGCGCAGCGCGTCCATGGTTAATTGCTCCAGCCAGCCGCCGGTGTGGTGTGGCAGAACCAACAACACCTCGGGCGCATCCTCCTGGAGCAGCCGTTCGGCCAGGGCTCCGGTGATGGCCCGGGAAGTGAAGTACTGGTTCTCCACATAGATATAGTGTTTTGCTGCCGCAATCGAATCGAGGAACAGGTGTTCCACCTCCCGAACTTCGGGCCGCCCTTCGAAGCCGGGGTAAGTGCGGGCAATGGCGACAGCCTGATCCTGGAATAAGGGCTCAAACCGTTCCGGCCAGGGATCGTGCTCCGCTCTGGCTGCAGCAACGGGCTGCTCGTCGCTGCCCGAGTGCTTCCAACGGGTTCTTGCCACTTCAGCCAGCGCACCGGCAGCCGCATCATCCACCAGTAGCATGACATCGTGGAAAGGCGGATAGGTCTTTCCGTCGGGGTCTGTTCGGCGCGGGTCGTCAGGCATGTGCTGCCGCGTATCCCAGCGCCAGCGGCTGAGGTCGATGCCACCGCAAAACGCCAGCGTGTCGTCTACCACCACGATTTTCTGGTGTTGGGAGCCACCCAGCGGGTGCCGGTTGTCGAACTGCACATGCAGCCGCTCATGGCTGTTGTATTGCAGCCGCCAGGACTGAAACCATTCGCGTTCCGCGGCATAGATCATGCTGAAGTCCCATAACAGCAGGTATATATGCAAATCGCCGTTCCGATCCAGCAACTGGTAGATGAATTGCTCCAGCGTGGGCGAATCCTCGTCCCTGCCTAGCGGTTCGTGACGCTCGAAATCCCAACCGAGGATGAAAATGCAATGCGCGGCCTGCTGGCAGGCGGATTCGAACGCTTCAAAATAATCGGCGCCATCGATCAGAACGGCGGTACGCCGCGCAGTCTCGACCCGCCAGCAATTCTCACCCGGGTGCAGAATGCTGAATTCACTGGTCTGTTTGTTTGGCCGCGTTTCCATTTTTCCCGGGCCAGTTTACGGGTGCTACCGCAATTTGACCATCAATCGCCTGCGGTCAATGCAGCCCACACGCCTGCGCCAAACCCGCTGAAGCAGAGGTTTACCCCCCGGGTAAACGAAGCACTGCGAACATGCGGATAAAGCGCAGGCGTTCGGGCTCGTCCATCACGCGGCAAGAGCATCTTCCTTTCCGGGATCCTCGCGGATAACGACCGTATCCAAAACCCGGGTGATTTCGTGAGCCGGCATGCCGACGCGCTGCGCGTGCTCGCGGATGGCTGCAGCATCAGCGGCCTGGTATATACACACGGTTCCCAGGGTGCCGTCATCTTCCGGGACTACGTAGGATCGACTTCCACATCGCCTGAGCGCGGCGTGGATTTACGGGATCTGATGAAACAACTCCGCAACCTCGTTTGATCGACGCATGCTTTTGTTGTTTGGCGGGTGTGCTTGTCTTTATGCAATAACCTGCCTTTTCTGGTTGAAAAGCTTCAGCAACTCAAACCATGCAATACTGGCCAGGCCACCTGAAATGCACACGATAATGTCCCCGGTATGCAGAATCGAGAAGTGAAAGAGCGACGAGAAGTGAAAGACGGTGCGCAGGAACGGGACGCTGAGCACCAGGCCGAGAAAGACCACCGTGCCGCCCAGAACGAACCAGAGCGCCGGATTCGGATTACGCAGAGTTGACCAAATGGTCCTGGACCATGAGCGGTTGGCGAAGATCAGGCCCAGGTTGGCGGTGACCAGCGTGGTGAAACTCAAGGTAATGGCGTCCGATTCATCTTTCCAACCCCATAGCGCCGATAAGTAAACCGCCAGGACGATCAACAGAACGCTCACACCTTGCAGCAGGCCTAAACCCAGCAATCGCCTGCCGAAGAGCGGCTGCTTTGCGCTGCGCGGGGGTCGCTGCATGACTTCCGCCTCTGTATCTTCAGCTTCAAAGACCACCGAGCAGGCCGGATCGATTATCAACTCAAGAAACAGGATGTGCACCGGCAGAAGCGCCAGTGGCCAGCCGAAAAGCACCGGGATCAGCGACATTCCGGCAATCGGCACGTGTACCGCCACGATATAGGTCATGGCCTTCTGCAGGTGATCGAAGATGCGGCGGCCCATGCGAACAGCATGCACGATCGAGGCGAAATCATCGTCGAGCAGAACAAGCGACGCAGCCTCACGCGCCACGTCTGTGCCGCGGCCACCCATCGCGATGCCGATGTGTGCCGACTTCAGGGCGGGAGCGTCATTCACCCCGTCCCCAGTCATCGCAACCACCTCGCCATTGGCTTTCAAGGCGGTAACCAGGCGTAGCTTCTGCTCCGGGACCATGCGGGCAAATACATTGACCGTGCGTACACGCCCTTGCAATTCAGCATCGCTGATGCTATCCAATTCGGGGCCGGTGATGATTTCGTCGCATGGCTTGAGACCCGCCTGGCGGGCGATGCTTTGCGCCGTGGTTGGATGGTCACCGGTAATCATGACCACCCGAATGCCGGCGGTGTAGCACTCCTGCATTGCGCCAGGAACCGAAGGTCTCACCGGATCGGCCAGACCGACCAGACCCAGAAACTCAAAAGTGAAGTCGTGCTGTTCGCCCGGCAATGCACCGTGCTGGAACGCTCCTTTGGCGACACCGAGCATGCGTAGCCCTTTCTGCGCCATTGCCGCCACTTGTTCTTCGATGCCGCGAATCCGTTCGGCACTCAGATGGCAAAGGTCTGCAATGGCTTCCGGAGCCCCCTTGGCCGCGAGAATGTAGTGCGGTCCGGTCGGCGACTTCCAGACGTGAGACATCGCCAGCAAGTTGGGAGACAGCGGGTAGCCGCGTTCCAGTATCCAGTCCGCGTGCAGGTGTTCGGTCTGCGCGAGGTGCATCTCACCGAGGTCGTGAAATGCCTTTTCCATTGGATCGAAGGGATCCCGTTGACTCGCCAGGATGCCGAACTCGACAATCTCGTGAAACGCCTCGGGTAAGGGCCCGGCCATGCCCTGCTCGACATCAAGGTTTTTGCCGTCGACGGCCAGCATGCGGATCGACATGCGGTTGAGCGTCAACGTGCCGGTTTTATCGACGCACAGCACGGTCGCTGAACCCAGGGTTTCGATCACCGGAACACGGCGCGCCAGGACTTTGATCTTCGACAGACGCCAGGCACCCAGGGCCAGGAATACCGTCAGAACGACCGGGAACTCCTCGGGCACCAGGGCCATGGCCAAGGTAATCCCGGCAAGGAAGCCTCCCAGCCAATCACCATGATGGAGTGCGTAGACAACCACCACGACCACACACAAGGCCACTGCAACGGCGGCTACCCGCCGCACCAGACTGCCGACTTCCCGCTGCAAGGGAGTGCTTTCCAGTTGCACCGCCTGCAGGGCTTTGCCAATCGTTCCCATTTCGGTGTGCATACCGGTTGCACGCACGCGGGCGATGCCGTTCCCTTGCGTCACCAGGGTACCGGAGAACACAAACGGCAGGTCTTCGCCACCCGGACGACTCATTTCACGCACACCGTCCCAAACGACCTTGCGCACCGGCACGGATTCGCCGGTCAGCAGGGATTCGTCGGTGGAGAGGCTGGCGCTCGACAGGACAACCGCATCGGCCGGAATCCGATCGCCCTCGGACAGAACGAGAATATCGTCCGGGACGACATCCCGGCCTGCTATGCGCGTGCGCTTGCCATCGCGGACCACCAGCGCCCGCGGGCTGGACAGGTCACGCAGGGCTTCCAGTGCGCGTTCCGTCTTGCGCTCCTGGTAGAAAGTGATTCCTAACACGACGAAAACAAAACCAAGAAGCATCAACGCTTCCTGCAGGTCGCCCAGCAATAGATAAATGGACCCGCACGCCAGCAACAGGAGGAACATCGGCTCGCGAACCACCGCCCATACGGTAGCGAAAACACTACGGTTGCCGGACGACGGGAGTTCGTTGTGGCCATGCTGCTGTAAACGGCTGGCGACTTCACTTTCCGAGAGACCGGTCAAGATGTCGTTTGCCAGAACTTTCGCCATCTCGTAGTCTCTATAGGTGTTGTATTTGAAATTCTGGATGCTTGGAGTCAGGGTCACAAGCGGTTCAATTCTAACACTTGCCCGCGGATTGTTTTGGCACGCTGCTCAAGGTGCCGGCGGAGCACGCATCTGAGATTGCCGGCAGCGATTTACGCGACGGCATGGTTACCTGGGCGACGGTGGATGCACCATGGCTCGAGCTGGCCGACGAAAGCAGATTCGGTCAATCGCTGAGCGCGATCGGGAAACTCGAACCCAGCGTTGTTTTGAGCTGCCACCTGCCGCCGGCGGCCGGGATGACGGACACGCTGCTGCAGCACCTGGCGGCGGCGCGTACCGCCCCACGTTTCGTTGGCCCCGACCAGGCGGCATTCACACAATTGATCTCGCAACCCCCGGGGTAGTCGGCCGTTGCTGCCATGAGCACAAGTGACCGGATCCCCGGCGTGCATGGCGGCCTGTATCGAAGCAGATTCCTGGGCTTCGACACCAATAAGGTGTCTCGCTTCCCTGCTCCCGCCTGCGGCGGAAGGCGGCTGCGCTCGACTGCAGGAAGCAATGCGCACGACCCTTCTGGTCCAGCGAGCTGCGCTCGCTTACCCAACCAGGGTCGGCGGGTCGCCGGCGGCTCCGATGAGCACAGTGAGACTAAAACGATCGAGACTCCAAAAACCGTAAAGCGCCGTTGTCAGGCAGCAAGTTGGCGTCCGCCAACTGGCCGCAGAGGCAGTGATTCAGTTTGAGGCAAATCTAAACGCGAATGTTGGAGTGAATCCGTGACGGTTTACCCCGCCGGCGGCCCCACGAACATGCGGTACGCTACGTTGTCCCCTTCGGCCTGGTAGGGATAGGCGGTGGATTTGAGGAAGCGGTGAAAATCGATCATGTCTTCTTCCGGCACCTGGATACCCATCAGCACGCGGCCGTATTCGGCGCCGTAATTGCGGTAGTGGAACAGGCTGATGTTCCAGTCGCTGTGGATGCCGCGCAGGAATTTCAACAGGGCGCCGGGGCGTTCGGGAAACTCGAAGCGGTAGATGTGTTCGTTGACGACCGCCGCGCGGCCGCCGACCATGTGGCGAATGTGCGACCGGGCCATGTCATTGCTGGACAGATCGGTTACCGGAAAACCGTGTGCGGTCAATTGCTCGAGGATCTCCTGCTTTTCCGCAACGCCCTGTTTCAATTCGATACCGACGAAAATGTGTGCCTCGGCGTTGTCCGCATAGCGGTAATTGAATTCGGTGATGCTGCGCATGCCGACGGTTTCGCAAAAATCCAGGAAACTGCCGGGCCGCTCCGGGATGGTGACACCCAGCAGGGCTTCCTGCTCTTCACCGACCGAGGCGCGCTCGGCAATATGGCGCAGGCGGGCAAAATTCACATTGGCGCCGGAAAGGATGACCGCGGCGCAGCCGCTGCTGTCCGGATGCTGGTGGAAATAGCGCTTCATGCCGGCAAAGCCCAGCGCGCCGGCCGGTTCGGCGATGGCGCGCGTATCTTCGTAAACATCCTGTACCGCGGCGCAGATTTCGTCGCTGTCCACGGCGATGACTTCGTCCAGCATCTGCGCGCAGATCTCGAAGCTGTGGTCGCCGGCGCGCCGCACCGCCGCGCCCTCGGCAAAATGGCCCACCTCGGTCAGCGTGACCGGGTGTCCAGCGCGCATGGCGGCCTGCATCGAAGCGGATTCCTGTGCTTCGACGCCGATGATGCGAATGTCCGGCTGCAAAAAGCGCGCGACCAGCGCGACGCCGGCGGCCAGCCCGCCGCCGCCGACCGGTATGAACAGGTAATCGATGCGCCGCGCCGCTTGCCGCACCAGCTCCAGCGCAATCGTCGCCTGGCCGGCGATGACTTGCGGGTCATCGTAAGGGTGAATGAATACCCGCCCTTGCTCCTGGGCCATGCGGGTGGCAACGGCGCAAGACTCATCGAAGTCATCGCCTTCAATCAATACGGTCGCGCCCAGCTTGCCGACCGCTTTGACCTTGATCTCCGGGGTTACGCTTGGCATCACCACGATGGCATCGACGCCCAGATGCCGGGCAGCCAGCGCCACGCCTTGCGCGTGGTTGCCGGCCGAAGCGCAAATCACGCCCTGTGCACGTTGCGCTTTGCTCAGCGACAGCAATTTTGCGTAGGCGCCGCGCAATTTGAAAGAAAACACCGGCTGCAGGTCTTCGCGTTTGACCAACACGTCCACACCCAGCCGTTCCGACATGTTGGGCATGTGCTGCACCGGCGTTTCGATCACCAGGTCCTCGAGACGGCACTGCAGGACTTGCGGCATATAGCGATCGAAAATGGCTTTGCGCTGCTGCACCGTCGGCACCACGGCTTCGTTGGCCGGCGCATCATTCGAAGGTGATAGCGGCGACATCATCGAGACTTACTCAACGGCCGTCGCAGCGGATTGCCGCGCGGTTGCGGTGGACAGCCGCGTGCACACGGCGGCCGTTACCTCTTCGGTGCCACAGCCATCGGCTACCAGGTCTTTTGTCAGCACGGCATCTTCCCAGCATTGGAATATGGCTTGTTCCAGCGCATCGGCCGCGGCCGGACTGTCCAGCGAGTAACGCAACATCATCGCCACCGATAGCAGCATCGCATAGGGATTGGCAATACCTTTGCCGGCGATATCCGGCGCCGAGCCGTGAATCGGCTCATACATGCCGAACTGGTCTTCGCGCAGCGAAGCCGAAGGCAGCAGTCCCATCGAACCACACAACATCGAGGCTTCGTCGGACAAAATGTCACCGAACAGGTTTTCAGTCAGCAGCACATCGAATGAACCCGGGCGCGTCAGCAGGTGCATGGCGGCCGAGTCCACCAGCATATTTTCGAGTTTGATTTCGGGAAATTCTTCATGCACCACCCGGGCCACGACCTCGCGCCACAAGCGCGAGGTATCCAGCACATTGGCCTTGTCGACGTGCGTGATGCGGCCGTCGCGCGTCAGCGCCAGTTGGCAGGCCTTGCGCGTGACACGCTCGATTTCGGCGCGGGTATAGCGGCACAGATCCTGAGCCTGGTCGGCATCGCGGCTGCGCTCGCCGAAATATATCCCGCCGGTCAGTTCACGCACCATCAGCAAGTCGACCCCCTTCAGCTTTTCCGGTTTGAGTGGGGAAAAGCGGTGCAGGGCAGGGTGGGTAACCACCGGCCGCAAGTTGCAGAACAGACCGAACTCCGAGCGCAGGCGCAACAGGCCCTTTCTCCGGCCGCTGCTCGGCGGCATTGCCGTCCCACTTGGGGCCGCCGACCGCGCCCAGCAAAATGGCGTCGGCCGCGCGGCAGGCCGCGATGGTGGCGGGCGGCAAGGGGTCGCCGGTGGCATCGACCGCAGCGCCGCCAATCAACTGCTCATCCAGCAGCAAGTCGATGTGGAATTGCGCGCGTATCAGCGCCAGCACTTCGCGCGCGGCGGCATAGACTTCACTGCCCACGCCGTCACCGGGCAGGGCGGCGACGCGGTAGCTGCGGCCGGGCTTAACGTTGGATTCGTTGTTCATAACGGGCAATGTCCGCTTCGTGGCGCAGAATGAAATCCAGTTGGTCGATGCCTTGTGCCAAACAGTAGGCTGAAAATGCATCCAGTGGGAATTCAACCTCACCGAATCCTTCAATATGGAGTTGCCCCCCGAGAATATCGATGCGTACCGGGTGGTCCGGATGGGCCATCAGGAAATCGATGACGTCCTGCTTCACGGTCACCAGCAGCAAACCATTCTTCAGCGAATTGTTGCGGAAAATATCGGCGAAGCGGGTGCTGATGACCGCGCGGAATCCCAGGTCCAGCAACGCCCACGGCGCGTGTTCGCGGGACGACCCACAACCGAAGTTGGTACCGGCCACCAGCACCTGTTGGCGGGCGGCATCATGCGCCGCCAGCAGGCTGTCCGCGCGCGCTTGCCCATTGGCCTCAAAACGCCAGTGGTAGAAACAGTATTGCCCCAGCCCGGCGCGTTCGGTGGTGGTCAAAAATTGCGCCGGAATGATCTGGTCGGTATCGATGTTATCGGCTGCCAGGTTGAAGGTATGAGATTCGATGACGCCGCTGGTGCTCATGCTTCAGCCTCCATCAGTGGCCGCGGGTCGGTGACTGTGCCGGTTACCGCGCAGGCCGCGGCGGTCAAAGGGCTGGCCAGGACGGTGCGCGCATTGCGGCCCTGGCGGCCTTTGAAATTGCGGTTGCTGGTGCTGACCACGAGTTCACCCGGCTGGGCAATGTCGCCGTTCATGCCGATACACATCGAGCAGCCGGGTTCGCGCCATTCGGCGCCGGCCGCGAGAAAAATGCGATGCAGTCCTTCTTGCTCTGCTGCCTGCCTTACCTGCTCCGAACCCGGGACGACCAGCACGCGGGTGCCGGCTGCGACCGTGCGGTCTTTCATGATCGACGCCGCGGCGCGCAGGTCATGTAATCGGGAATTGGTGCAACTGCCGATGAACACCACATCGACGTGCTGGCCGGCCAGTGCGACACCGCCTTGCAGTTGCATATAGTCCAGCGCGTCGCGTGTCGATGCATCATCCGTGGACGGCACCTTGTCGTTGATGGCGATGACCATGCCGGGATGGGTGCCCCAGGTGACGCTGGGCTGGATTTTCGTCGCGTCGATTTCAACCAACCGATCAAAGCTTGCATCCGCATCGGTGCGCAGGGTTTCCCAGTCTGCCAGTGCGCGCGCCCAGTTGGCGCCGGCAGGCGCCATCGGCCGGCCCTTGAGGTAGTCAAACGTCACCTGGTCCGGCGCCACCATGCCGGCGCGGGCGCCGCATTCGATCGACATATTACACAGCGTCATGCGGCTTTCCATGTCCATCGCACGCACCGTGCTGCCGTGGTATTCGATCACCGAGCCGGTGCCGCCGTCGACGCCAATGGTGCCGATCACATGCAGGATCACATCCTTGGCGGATACACCCGGGACCGAGCGCACCCTCGATACGGATGCCCAGGGTGTTTGGCTTGCGCTGCAACAGGCATTGGCTGGCCAGCACATGACCCACTTCGGTGGTGCCGATGCCGAAGGCCAGCGCGCCGAACGCGCCGTGTGTGGCGGTATGGCTGTCACCGCAGACGATGGTCATGCCGGGTTGGGTGGCGCCCAATTCGGGTCCGATGACATGCACGATGCCGCGGTTCTGACTGTTCCAGCCAAACAGCTCGATGCCATTTTGGGCGCAATTCCGCTCCAGGGTTTCGACTTGCTGATGGGCCTGTTCGGTCACATAGGGCCGTTTGCCTTGCGCGTCAGGCGGCAATGTGGGAGTCGAGTGATCGATGGTGGCCAGGCAGCGGTCGGGCCGCCGCACCGGCAGCCCGCGGCGCTTCAGTTCGGAAAAGGCCTGCGGCGTCGTCACCTCGTGCAACAGGTGCAGGTCGATGTAAAGGATCGCGGGTGCGCCATCGCCCCCGGGTGCGGATTCCTCGCGCACCAGGTGCCGCTGCCATATTTTCTCGAACAGAGTGGAAGCCATCTCAGCCATGGTGTTCAGATCGCCGCTTTAAGTTGTGGTTCGGTGAGGTCTTTGCCCTGGTGCTGATGATGACGGTTCATGATCGTCACCAGTGCCTGGGCGGAGGCCTCGACAATATCGGTAGACACACCGGTACCCTGGTAACGGCTGGCGCCGATGGTGCCGCGCACAACGGCGCGGCCCTGGGCATCACTACCGCTGGACACCGCGCTGACCTGAAATTCTTCCACGAACAGTTCCTCATCCATGATCAACTTGATCGCGTTCACAATGGCGTTAACCGGTCCGTCGCCACGGCCGCTGTAAATACGCGGCGCCTGGTTGTTGTAGCGCAATTTCAGGCTGGCCTCCGCGGACTGGTCGGAATCCGCCACTTCGGTATGAATGGAGATTGCATCCAGGTGCCAGGGGCCGCTTTGCTGGGTACCCAGCACCAGCGCTTCGATGTCTTCGTCATAGACGCTCTTCTTGCGGTCGGCGAGCTGCTTGAATTTGACGAAAAGCTGCTCGAGCAGTTCTTTGTCCACGGCAAAGCCCAGGGTCTCGAGACGGTCCCGGAATGCGTGACGGCCACTGTGCTTGCCCAGTACCAGGCTGTTTTCGGGAACACCGACATCTTCGGGCCGCATGATTTCGTAGGTCGCCGCGTGCTTGAGCACACCATCCTGGTGGATGCCGGCTTCGTGGGCAAACGCGTTGCGGCCGACGATGGCCTTGTTCGGTTGCACCTGTGAGCCTGTTACCGCGCTGACCACGCGGCTGGCCGGATAGAGCCGGGTGGTATCGATGCCGGTCTTCAGGTGGTACAGGTCGTTGCGCGTGCGCAAGGTCATCACCACTTCTTCCAGCGAGCAATTACCGGCGCGCTCGCCAATGCCGTTGATGGTGCATTCTACCTGCCGTGCGCCGCCTTCGATCGCGCCCAGGCTGTTGGCCACCGCCAAACCCAAATCGTTATGGCAATGGCAGCTCAGAATCACCGGACCCGGCATGCGCAGATGGGAATTCAAATGCTCGTACTGTTTGCGGATCTCGCTCGGGGTGACATAGCCAACCGTATCCGGCACGTTCAGCACCCGCGCACCGGCATCGATGGCCGCCTGGAAATATTCCACCAGGTAGTCGATTTCGGTGCGGCCTGCATCCTCGGCGGTGACCTCGATGTCGTCGAACCACTGCTTGCCATAGGCAACCGCCGATGTCATTTCATCGATGATCTGCTGCTTGTCCATGTTGAGCTTGAATTCGCGGTGGATCGGGCTGGTGGCGATAAAAATATGCAGGCGCTTGTTCTTCGCCGTTTCCAGCGAGCGGGCCACCGCGTCGATATCGCCATGACGCGTCCGCGACAGGCCGCAAATGGTGGCCTTCAATCCCAGATCGCCGACCGATTTGACCGATGCAAAATCACCCTCAGATGCCGCCGGGAAGCCCGCTTCGATCACGTCTACACCGAGTTCATCGAGCACCTTGGCTACCTGGAGTTTCTCTTCCACGTTCATTGAGCAGCCGGGCGATTGCTCACCGTCGCGCAGTGTGGTGTCGAATATATGTACGTAATCTTTCATCGCGCATTCTCCTTACAAACGAATTCTCAACTTACGATTTTTCAGTGAACTGTGGAAAGGAAGTGACGGCGCCGTGTGAAGCCGAAGACACCAGGTAGGCGTACTTGGCCAGGGCGCCGGCTGAATATTGTCGTGGGAGGGCTTGCCAATCAGCGCGGCGGGATTCCAGGTCCGCATCGGTGTCGACGCGGCGTTGATTGACATCGATCGTGATCGTGTCGCCATCACGCAAAAGACCGATCGGGCCTCCGCGTGAGGCTTCGGGCGCGACATGGCAAACCATGAAACCATAAGTGGCGCCGCTGAAGCGGCCGTCCGTCATCAATGCTACTGAATCGCCCAGGTCCTGGCCCACCAGGGCTGCCGTCACCGCCAGCATTTCACGCATGCCGGGCCCGCCGTTCGGGCCTTCATTACGAATCACGATCACATCTCCTGCTTTGATCTTTCGAGCCTGCACGGCAGCGAAGGCTTCCGTTTCGTTTTCGAACACGCGCGCCGGGCCGGTGAATTTGAATTCGCCCTGACCGGCCAGCTTGGCCACGCACCCTTCCGGCGCCAGGTTGCCGTAGAGGATGCCAAATCCGCCACGCGGTTTGAGCGGTTTGTCGAAGGCCACCACGACTTCCTGTCCGGCGGTTTCCTTTACCCCGGCACATTCCTCGAACAGGCTGCGGCCCGTGACGGTGGCTGTGTCGGTCAGCAGTCCGGCCTGTTTCAGACGGTCGATAACGAGCGGCGTGCCACCGGCGCTGAACAGGTCGGGGGCCATGAAGCGTCCGGCCGGCTTCAGGTCGGCAATCACCGGTGTGCGGCGCGAGATCTCGTCAAATTCGTCGATATCAAAATCCACCCCCGCTTCACGCGCGATGGCCAGCAGGTGCAACACCGCATTGGTCGATCCGGCCGTGGCGGTGACCACGGTTGCGGCATTGCGCAGGGATTCGTGGCTGATCAGGCTGCGCGGGCTTTGCCCTTCGCGCACCTGTTCCACGATGCGCCGGCCGCAGGCGCGCATGGCCTCGATCTTGTCCGGGTGAATGGCCGGAATGTCATTGACGCCCATCGGCGACAAGCCCAGGGCGGTCAAAGCCATCGCCATGGTATTGGCGGTGAACTGGCCACCGCAGGCGCCAGCGCCGGGGCAGGCCTCTTTTTCGATTTCGCTGAGTTCCTCATCGTCGATTTTGCCGGCGGCGTGCGCGCCTACCGCTTCGAACACATCCTGGATCGTGATCGGAATGCCGCGATGTTTGCCGGGCATGATCGAACCGCCATAGATCACCATGCCGGGCACATCCAGGCGCGCCAGCGCCATTGCCCCGGCCGGGATGGTTTTGTCGCAGCCCACCAGCGCCACAACGCCGTCCAGACAATGTCCGCGCGTCACCAGTTCGATCGAATCAGCCACCAGTTCACGCGACATCAGGGAGCACTTCATACCCTCCGAGCCCATGGAAATACCGTCGGTCACCACGATGCTGCCGAACTCGAACGGGGTGCCGCCGGCTTCGCGAATGCCTTCTTTCAAGGGTTCGGCCAACAATCGCAGGTGCTCATTGCACGGGGTGACATCAGACCAGGTGTTGACGACGGCAATAAAGGGCTGGCTGAGTTCCTTGTCACCCAGACCGGTGGCCCGCAGCATGGCCCGCGCCGGAGCCCGGTCAGGTCCTTTCTTGATTTGGTCGCTTCGCATTTCGTTTCTCTCTTAAAAAAAAACCCGCACCTTCTTGGCGCGGGTTTTTCAGGTTAATCTGGTTTTTGCTTAGCCTGTGCCCGCACCTGTGCCAATAATAAGCAGCGCAAGAAGTGAACCCAGGGCGAGCAGGTCCAAATTCGAAGGCAATGTCCGCGCAACGATGCCAACGCCGGTTTGACGGGCAAACTTCAACGATTGGCTGTTGTTCGAGCGCATGGGTCGATTCGACCATAGTGCTTTTTTGATGTCAACCATTATTTTCAATGACCTGCGGATTTATGATGCCAACAGGCGTAATTCCATGTGTCAAAAAGCTTAATGCTGATCCATGATCTGGCGATGGCCATATAATATTGAATGGCACCACGGTTGCGAGGCGATCGCGAATGAATATCCTGTTTCTGTGCACCGGTAACTCTTGCCGCTCGCAAATGGCGGAAGGCTGGGCCAGGGCTCTGGGCGGAGGGGATTTGAATGTTCAGTCGGCGGGTATCGAGGCGCATGGCAAGAATCCGCGCGCCATCGCGGTGATGCAAGAAGCCGCTGTGGATATATCCGGCCAGGAATCCACCATCGTCTCGCCTGGGATGCTCGCGGCTGCCGATCTGGTGGTCACCGTATGCGGCCATGCCGATGAGCAGTGCCCGGCGCTGCCGGCGACCTGCCGCAAGCTGCACTGGCCGCTAGCTGACCCAGCCAGGACCCGCGGCAGCGAGGAGGAAATCATGCAACATTTTCGCGTCACGCGGGATGAAGTGCGGCGGCGGGTGCAGGAACTGCTGCGCGAACTCGGCCTGGAGCGCACTCCGTGAGCGACGGAATCGGCGAGGGTGCAACGCACCAGCAGCGCCCGCATGCCGGTCTTCGAGCGCTATCTCAGCCTGTGGGTGGCGCTGTGCATCCTGACCGGGGTCGGGTTGGGGCAGGTGTTTCCGGCGGTATTTGGAATCCTGGGGTCTATGGAAATTGCCCGAGTCAACCTGCCGGTGGCGGCGCTGATCTGGCTGATGATCCTGCCCATGCTGCTCAAGATCGATTTTCATTCGCTGCAGGAGGTGCGGCAGCACTGGAAGGGCGTCGGTGTCACCTTGTTCGTAAACTGGGCGGTCAAACCCTTCTCGATGGCGCTGCTGGCCTGGCTGTTCATCCGCCACCTGTTTGCGGCCTGGCTGCCGGCCGATCAGCTTGACAGCTATATCGCGGGACTGATTCTTCTGGCGGCAGCCCCGTGCACGGCCATGGTGTTCGTCTGGAGCAACCTGAGTTCGGGGCATCCGGGATACACTCTGTCACAGGTGGCCTTGAACGATGTAATCATGGTGTTTGCCTTTGCCCCAATCGTCGCCCTGCTGCTGGGCATTTCCTCGATCACGGTGCCGTGGGAAACGCTGCTGCTCTCGGTGGTGCTGTATATCGTGCTGCCGGTGATCATCGCCGGGGTATGGCGCCGTGTGCTGTTGCACTCAAGTGGTGGGGATGCAAGATTGCAGCGTACGCTGGACTTGCTGCACCCGGTATCGCTCTCCGCGCTGTTGCTTACACTGGTGTTGCTGTTCGGGTTCCAGGGCCAGCAGATCATTGCGCAGCCATCCATCATTGGGTTGCTCGCCATGCCGATCATTGTCCAGGTATATTTCAATTCCGGCCTGGCGTACCTGCTGAGCCGCAAGCTTGGCGTTGCGCACTGCATTGCCGCGCCGGCCGCACTGATCGGCGCCAGCAATTTCTTTGAACTCGCGGTTGCTGCTGCGATCAGCCTGTTCGGCCTCGAATCCGGCGCCGCCCTGGCCACCGTGGTCGGGGTGCTGGTGGAGGTGCCGGTGATGCTGTCGGTGGTATGGATCGTGAATCGCAGCCGCCCCTGGTATGAAGCCGGTCGCGGGGTGGAAGCGCAGTGACCTGGGGAAAATGTTTCTGGATCCGATTTTGTGCGCTTGGCCGGCGCCGCCCGTTTTGACCAAAACCCATAAAAAGCTTGTAATTTCCAGCCTCTACGAGTACTCTGGCCACCATCAGACGGTAAGTAAGTAATGCAACATCCTGTTGCATGGCCCCGGCTGAGTACTAGGTTGGTTGCAAGTCTATTAGGTCTCCTCAGAAGCTTCACTTCGGTAACTCCTGTATAACACCTTTTCAAGATCTGCAATTAATAACGTAATCAATTTTTTAAAGGTAATTAAAATGACGACAGGTACCGTAAAGTGGTTCAATGATTCCAAGGGTTTTGGCTTTATCGCTCCCTCCGATGGCAGTGCAGATGTATTCGTACACTTCTCTGCGATCCAGGCTGGCGGTTTCAAATCCCTGGCGGAAGGTCAGGCGGTGAATTTCGAAGTGGAAAAGGGCCCCAAGGGTCTGCAAGCCACCAACGTAACGCCCTCAAGCTGATCGGCTGCCAAGCCATGATGCGAAAAACCCCGCCTTTGTGCGGGGTTTTTTTTCACAATCTTCGCCGGCTTGATGCCAGGAGAATACTTGCATGCTAAAAATGTTTGTTGGCAACCTTCCGCCCGATGCCAGCCAGGAGTCCGTGCGCCAGATGTTCGCGGCTTTCGGCACCGTGCGATCCGTGAACGTGGCGGCCGATATCTTCACCGGTAAGTGCAAGGGCTTTGGCTTTGTTGAAATGGAAGGCCATGAAGCCCGCACCGCGCAGGCTGCACTGGATGGCAATATGCTGGGTGGCGAGCGCGGTCTGCGCGTCAGCTTCGATGACCCGCGTGCATCGCGCGGCCGTAAGCGCCGCTAGGCCGCGCCTTTAGTATCTAGCCCCGACGCAAGGTTGGCATGGACGCGTGACGCCGGCCGGCCGGTCTTGCCGGGCCCGGCCGGCTGCCATTTGACCGCCCTCGAGCTGCACGACCGCCATTCGCGCTCGCTTTCTTCGCCTGACCGTTGCGAGCTCCGCTCCTCCCGCCTGAGCGGCCTTGACCGCCTTGCTTGATCGGCTGCGCGCGGATGGAAGGATCCGGCTCATAGCCGTTGATCACCACCCGGGGCAGGTTGCATTTGAGCAGACGTTCGATGTCACCCAAAAGCTGATGCTCATCCGTGCACACCAGCGACACGGCCTGCCCTTCGTTTCCGGCGCGGCCGGTGCGCCCAATGCGATGCACATAATCTTCCGCCACGTGCGGTAGTTCATAGTTCACCACATGCGGTAGCTGGTCGATATCAAGACCGCGCGAAGCGACGTCGGTGGCAACCAGTACCCGGATCTCACCGCTCTTGAAATCGGCCAATGCGCGCGTGCGCGCGCCCTGACTTTTGTTGCCGTGGATGGCTGCACTGCTGATGCCGTCCATCTCCAGTTGATGCGACAGCCGGTTGGCGCTGTGTTTGGTGCGGGTAAACACCAGCGCCTGGCGCCAGTTCTGCGCGCCGATCATGTGCGACAGCAACTCGCGCTTACGCTCCCGGTCCACCGGGTGGATCACTTGCGAGACCAGTTCGGTCGGGCTGTTGCGGCGTGCCACTTCGATGTGTACCGGCGAAGACAGTAAACTGTCGGCGAATTTCTTTATATCTTCGGAATAGGTGGCGGAGAACAGCAGGTTCTGGCGCTGCCTGGGCATTAAGCTGACAATCCGGCGGATATCACGGATAAAGCCCATGTCCAGCATACGATCGGCTTCGTCCAGCACCAGGATCTCCACGGCAGAAAGATCCACCGTTTTCTGGGATACGTGATCGAGAAGACGCCCCGGTGTCGCCACCAGGATATCAACCCCGCGGCGTAATTTCTGGATTTGCGGATTGATCTTGACGCCGCCAAATACAACGGCGGACTTCAAAGGCAAGTGTCTGCCGTAAATCACGACGCTTTGTTCCACTTGGGCTGCAAGTTCGCGCGTAGGTGTGAGAATCAAAGCACGCACCGGGCGCCGTCCCTGGGTCTGCGATGGCCGCGCGCTGAGACGCTGCAACATCGGCAGCGTGAATCCAGCCGTTTTGCCCGTGCCCGTCTGGGCGCCGGCCATAATATCCCTTCCCTGAAGGATCAGGGGAATGGCCTGGCGCTGCACCGGTGTGGGCTCACTGTAGCCCTGGTCAGACACAGCACGAAGGAGTTCGGCCGTGAGGCCGAGATTTTCAAATGACATAAATTGATTGCTCTTGGATCGGCCTAACGGAGACATTCGTCCCAGGTCGGTCTAGGCGGAAAGGTTTGTTGTTGTTCGAGGCTGGCCGAAAGAGGTTACCGCGAGGGGTCCGGTGCAGACCGAATGCACCTGAAGGGGCGCACTATACAGGATGCGGCGGGGGAAAGCGAAGACTATCGCGAAACGCTCAGGCGGTCTGTTGCTGCTTTTGCCGGCGCTTTTCCAGTTGTTCGACAATTCTTGGTCCGCGCCCGGGGATACTCCAGGGACATACCGCGATGCATATCCCGCAGCCGAAGTGCTCGTTGAAGAAGGGAATGCACTTGTCGAAATCCACATACCATTTTTGTTCCCCGCGCACCGGCACCTTTTCCGGCAGGATGGCCTCCGGCGGACAGGCGTTGGAGCAGACCTGGCAGCGGGCGCAAAAATCATCAACGCCGTAACTGACCTTGGGCGTCGGAATCAGGGGAATGTTGGTCAGTACGCCGGCAAGCCGGAAGGATGAGCCATACTCCTTGTTGATGATGGAGCCATGCTTGCCCAGTTCGCCGAAACCACATTCAATGGCGGGTGGAATCAACAACAGTTGACCGGCCATGGGCCCGGCAAAAATTGCGGCATCCCAGCCGCGTTGCCTGATCCAGTTGGCAATGTCCTTGGAGGCCTTGTTGGCCCTGCCGTATTGACGCACCACTTCTGCGCCCGCGGCGGCTTCGGGCGCGGTTTTGATCTGCGCGTAATCGTGGGCTACACCAATCATTGCCACCCACTGGTAGTCCAGCGTTTCACCCTCGAACGCCCATTCGGGGTTAAAAGCGGTGATGCCGAACAATTCCAGGTCCAGGGTATTGGCATGGGCCGTCAATTGCTGCGACCAGTCTTCGGCTGACTGCTGCAGCGGCTCGGCGCTGACCGGGGAGACTTCCATTGCCAGGATCTTGGCCCGATCCGCACGTGCCTGCGCGATCGCCGGATTGTCCGGATCCTGGGTATAAAACCACTTTTGCAATCCGCCATGCGGGATCGTATCGGGGTCGTGCCAGTACACCCGTGTGGGCCGGCGGAAAGTGGTTTCACCCAAGCCATTGATCGCATTGCCCGATATTTCAGGCTTCAAGGCGGCCTGTTCGGGGTTTGGGGTAAAGGGTTTGTATGCTGACTTGGCCATGATGCAAAACTTGTCGATGAGGCCACATCATGCCATGAAACCGCCGCCGTGGTCAGCCGGAGCAACCGCTGTCAGTTTGCTGACACGGATTCCGGTGCCAACGGCTGCACGTCGAATTCAAAATCGCGGCGGAGGCGAGCCGCTACTTCCTGCACTTCCCTTTCGTCCTTGAACGGCCCGGCGATGACGCGATAGCTCTGTCCGTTGGGCAGCGGTCGCGCCGGAATCGGCGGACCCTGATGATTCAGTATTGCGGCAACGCGCCGTGCCTTGATTTCCTCGCTGAAGGAGGCGACGGCGATCGACCAGCTATCCGCGTCCAGCGGGACAGGCACTGGCTGGCCGTAAAACTGGGCCGGGTGGGCCAGCGGCATGGCGGTTGCCGCGATCTCTGTCAGCGCGGCCGAACCTGTCAAAATTGGCGTGGGGATGCCGTCCTGGCGCCGCAGGACCTCAATCGCCCGTGCCCGGTCGATCATCAGGCCGCGCTCGCGGGCTTCTGCGTCCAGACGGTCAAGCAGGTCCTCTTGCATTTGCCCGGCCTGCGCTACCCCGCCGTCCAGCGGCGCATGGGCCTCCAGGTAGAGTTCTCCGGAAAGCCAGCCCGCAAGATAGGGTTGATCGACAATTCGAACCACGTTGCCGACATTGATCCGGCCGAACAGTCTTTCGATGTCCTCGGGGTAGAGGCGCACGCAGCCGTGACTGACGCGCATGCCGACCCCGTAGGGCTTATTGGTGCCATGGATCAGATAGCCCGGCATGTTCAGGCGCAGCGCGTAGTCGCCCAGGGGATTGTCCGGGCCCGGCGGAACCACCTTGGGCAGGGGATTGCCTTCTCTTGCCTGCTCCTTGCGAATGGAGAGCGGTGGAACCCAGCTTGGATTGACCTTTTTACTGGCGATGCGGGTCGTCCCGGTGGGCGTTTCCCAGCCTTCGCGGCCGATGCCCACCGGATAGGTATGGACGCGGCCACCGCCCTCTCCGGGCGGAAAGTAAAACAGCCGCATGTTGGCCAGATTGAGTACGATGCCTTCGCGCGGCGCATCCGGGAGGATGTGGCGCAAAGGCAGCAGGATGCGGCTGCCGGCCGGGGGCACCCAGGGGTCGACTCCGGGGTTGGCGAGAACGATGTCGTTATAGCCCAGATCGTAGTGCCGGGCCACGTCCGGCAGGGTGTCTCCCTCTCGCAGGCGGAGGCTGTAAAGGCCGCCCACCACGTTCTGCTCCGGCAACAGCGGAAAATCGCGGGTTTCGACGTACTGCAGTTCCGCCTGTTTGGCTGCCGGGGGAGAGATCCCGGCCCATTTCCCCAGCGTCTGGCAGCCGTCGAGCAGCGCGCAAAGTGCCAACATGCAGGCCAGGGTTCGGATGCGATTCAGCCGGTCAGCATAAAGAGGTTCACCGTCAGGCGCCAGAACAGGTCGTGAGAAAATCCCGCCTGCAAGACCTGGGGCTGAATATCGAGCGGCAAGCGTCTGCTGAGTTGGTGAACATTGATACCTGCCTGATGAAATTGGCCGTGAGGCAGAATAATAGCGAGGAAAATGCTCGTTGAATACTTTCTATTCTTGAGAAAATGGCGTTACTATTGACCTCCCCCAAACAGAATTCGGCAGGGGCCTCGGTCCACTGCTCAGGTATTACGCTTGCGAATGATGAAGGCACTACTGAGAGGCATCGGTGTGCAGACCACCGGATACCGACCAGGCTCGGTGTCGCAGGAAATCTCGCTGGGGCTTTTGGTTGGTGTCGAATATGTCCTTTGGGCCTATTCCTTCGCCTCCATCATATTCGTTGGCGCGCTTTCCGCTTTCCTGCCCCTGGGCGTCATCACTGTTTTGGTAGGAAGCGGGCTGGTCGGACTTATCGTGGCGCTGACATCGACAGTCCCGATCCATGCCGCGGCGGCGGACGAGCAGGCTGCCGCCATCCTGGCGACGGTTGCTGTTCTCATGAACAGCCGGCTCGCCCAATTCGCGGGTCCAGGCGCCGCGGCCGCGACGCTGTTTGTGATCATCGTGGCGGTCACAATCGGCTTCGGCCTTTGCTTGCATCTGATCGCTCACTTCAAGCTGGATATCCTGTTGCAGTTGATCCCATTTCCGGTGGTCTGCGGCTTCCTCGCCGGCCTCGGTTGGTTGCTGCTCGGCGCCGCCTTCAACGTCACCACGGACCTTGGCATCGGTGATGTGCACGAACTGATCCAGCCGGAGGTGCTGGCGCACTGGCTTCCAGCCTTCCTTTGCGGCCTGACGATTTATATCACCGTCTATTACAAGGATCACATCCTGATCCTGCCCCTGTCCCGTCTCATCTGCTTCATCGGTTTCTACTTGATCGCCTATTGGCTCGGCGCCTCGATCGACTCGATGCAGCAGAACGGCTGGCTGTTCAAGCTGGACGAAGCCGGCTCGGTGATGGGATTGACCGACCTCGATTTCGCCCACACGAACTTTGCGTTTATCGCATCGGTGCTGCCGCAGATGGCGACGATCGTCCTGCTCGTACTACTGAGCGCCACCTTCAACTTATCCGGCCTCGAGGTCGGTACCCGGTCCACGATCATGTTCCGGGATGAGCTGCGCCGGCTCGGCAACGCCAACCTGGCGAGTGGCCTTGCAGGAGGACTGCCCGGCCTGACCGACATCGTCGTGGATGTTACGGTTCATAGGGCGGGCGTGAGAAGCCGGATTTTTCCGCTGCTCGCTGCCATAACCAGCTTGGCCGCCATCCTTTTCAGCGGCGAAATCATTACCTATCTGCCGAAATTCGTGATCGCAACGGTGATCTTCTTTTCCGCAATCCAGTTCGCGCACGATTGGCTAATCGTTGCCTGCCGCAATATGCCCAAGGCGGAGGCAATGGTGGTATGGTCAATCTTCGCGGTGATCGCCGGGATCGGGTTCATCCCCGGGATCAGTCTCGGAATTCTCCTTTCGTCTCTAATGTTCATCATCCGCTACAGCAACATCAACATCGTCCATTCCTCGTTCCTGCTCTCCGAGATGGGAAGTTCCGTCGACCGCTCTCATCCGGAAGTCCGGTTGCTCTACCGTCTGGGCAAGGAAGTGAAGGTCTTCAATCTCCGTGGCTTCCTGTTCTTTGGGTCTGCCAGCCTGTTCTTTGAGAGGGTCAAAGAGATCGCCGAGGATGCCAATCGATACTCCCACTTCATATTCAACTTTTCCCGGGTCACCAGTATCGACAGCACGGCAGTCCATGTCTTTGTGAAGATCATCAATTTCCTCGGCACCGTCAATATCGTCCCCGTTATCTGTGGAATGAATCCAACGGTGCATCTCGCTTTCAGGCAGTCGGGCGAATTGGATGAAAACCGGGTCGTGGTGCTTGACGAACTGGACCTGGCTCTTAAGTGGACCGAGGAGGAGCTGCTTGAACGGGAGTCCCCGACTGGTCAAGCCTCCAACATTCGGGACATCCTCGAAGCAATTTTCGAGGATCGGGACAAGGCTGAGCACCTGGCCGCGGTCATGACCCGTTGCGAGTTCGCCAAGGGGGAATATCTTTTTCATCAGGGTGACCACGACACTGCCTTCTACGTCCTCGAATCGGGAACTGTGGAGGTGCGCCTGGAACCGGCGGATGGTTCGATCATCCGCCTGCGGGAGTTCAGGCGGGGAACGGTCATCGGCGAAATGGCCGCCTACAGCAAAGACAAAAGCCGGTCGGCCTCGGCGCTGGCGATCGAACCGACGGTCGCCTTCAGCCTCTCCCATGATGCGATAGCAGGCCTGGGTGACGCCACCCCAATCTATTATTCAATCCTCCACGAGTTTGTGGCGCGGCTTTTGGTTTCGCGAATTGCATTTATGAACAAGCGGTCGCAAGTTAAGCTGTAGCCACGCAGCAGGAGCAGAACCGCGCGCAGATTCCTGGTGCGCGGGTAAATCAAGGTTGCAAGATTGAACTTGGCGTCTAGAAACCGTTGCCTTGCTGATGCAATTCTGCAAGTGCCCGATCGTACAAAGCGCGCATCTCGTCCAGATCGACCTCGACGCGTGGCAGTTGCGGATTCATGTCTTTCAATGTCTCGTAAACAATTCCTGCGATGGCCGCATCGCGGTACCATTTATGATCGGCTGGAATCACAAACCAGGGTGAGGTTCTGGAGTTGCATTTCGCGAATCGCCTCTTCGTAGGCCTCGCGGTAGGCGCCCCACTTGTCCCGCGCGGCATAGTCGCTGGTGCTCAGCTTCCACTGTTTGCTCGGATTGTCCAGACGCTTCCTGAATCGCTCCAACTGTTCTTCCGGGCTGATGTGCAGATAGAATTTCAATATCCGTGTCCCTGCCCCCACCAGGTTCGCTTCAAACTGATTGATCAGTTCATAGCGATCGCTCCAGACTTTTTCCGGCGCCAGGTTTTCGACCCGGACCACCAGCACGTCTTCGTAGTGTGAGCGATTGAACACCGACACCTTGCCCCGGCCCGGGGTGCATTTGTGAATCCGCCACAGGAAGTCGTGCTCGGACTCTTCCTGACTCGGAACCTTGAACGGATAGGTGCGGCAGCCCTGGGGGTTCATCAGACCCAGCACCTTGCGAATGACCCCATCCTTGCCGGCCGCATCGGGCGCCTGTAAAACGATCAACAGGGATTTTTTGTGCTCGACGTACAAGCGGTATTGCAGTTCACGAATCTTGCCGTTGGTCTGTTCCGTGTAGGCTCGCGCGTCCTCTTTGTTTGCGAAAGTGCCGGCATGTTTGGTTGCAATCGTCCTGAGTGAAACAGACTGACCGGGTTTGATTCCGTGCGCTTTGATGAATTCAATCATGAGTATAGGGACCAGATAGCGTTATTGCCGGTAGTATAGATTCATTTGCCTTTGTGGAAAAAAGTCTTTCTCCTGTCCTATACTCTAACCAGTTGGCAAGCAAGACCGCGGGGCAGGAGGATTGAGAAATGGCAGTGCAAATTCGCAACCCAACCTTCACTATTCTACCTGTACGCTCTCTGGCGCAGCTTGTGCTGCTCGCCGTATTGTTGCTCTGGCCGCTGTCAAATGCGGTGGCCGATGCTTCCGGCAAGATCGTCTACACCAAAAGATTCGGCGACGGTTCCCCGGTGGTGCTGGAAGTCGAATGGACCTACGTGCGCGCCACGCCGTCGCTGACGTTCGGCACACCGCGGGTGATCTGGAGCGGCGCGGGTGCAGCTGGAGGCATGCCTGGGTCCGATGGGCTTTTTTTCAATCCACACGGCGATCTCATCGTCGGCAACCATCAAGCACACGACTTCTGGAAATTTGATCCGACGCAAACAGACGTCGTTCTAGACGGGCCGGCGGGTGATGGAGGTGCCCTCGCTTTCCATTCATTGCTGCACCCCAATATGGAAGACTTTCTGGCGACTAATGCTTTCGGTCAGATCACCTGTGGTGACGTGGCCTGCTTTGGCGTTTACGACCATACGCCGCTGGATACCAGCACCATCTGCGCCGCGCCATTGGAATCGGCCACCAACGACTTGCTGCAACCGGTAACCTTTATCGCGGACGGGAACCTGAACATGTTCACAATTTTCAGCGATGGCAGGGATTGCATGGGTTGTCCCACCGACTCGGGCATAGAGTACGGAGGTGGCGGCTTTGCCAGTTTTGATCTGGATACTACGAACAGCACAAACTGCTCTAACTCAATGACGATGACACGCCTGATTCCACAGGAGATATCGGCGGCACACAGTATGTCCTGGGACCCGTTCCTTTCTGATGCAAATAATCCCCAGGATCCCCATTCCGATTTCATCCTGTTCGCAAATTCGCGCATTGCTCATGTGCGCGTGGATGACCCGGGCACGCCTGGCGCCAGTGCCGAAGTAGTATCCACAATCAACATGGCGACAGAAGGCTCGTGCGCTTCGCTGATTCCGGCGGGCATGACCGAATTCGATCAGGGCGCCGTTAATGGTGAAGGCATCGCAATGGTTGGTGACGAAGCAACCGGATTCTTAGCGCTTGTGGATTACAGCCAGAACAATAACGGCACGATACTGGACCCGGGTGACGTGGTGTGCCTGACGGCATTTCTCAGCGAAGACATCGATGACATTGCACCGCTGACAGGCTTGGGCGCGGACCCCCGTGAGACCAGCCCGTACTTTCAAATCAATGCCGGCCTGAATGACGCCTGGTTCAATTCGGCCACGCCGGGCCAGGGTTTTTTCATCATCGTGTTCCCCAACATCGGCAAGGTCTTCCTGGCCTGGTTCACCTATGATACCGAGCGGCCGGATGAGTCCATTATGGCCCACATCGGTGAGCCGGGACATCGCTGGCTAACCGCTTTTGGGTCCTATTCCAAAGGCGAGGCGACCCTCGACATCGAAATCACCAAGGGCGGTGTCTTCGACTCGGCGCAACCCATGCCCACTCAGGGCCCGGATGGAACCATCACCCTCAGGATGACCGGCTGCAATTCAGGCTTTCTGATCTATGACATTCCTTCCATTGGCAGGCACGGTGTCGTGCCGATAAAACGAGTTACGACCGACAACGTGTCTGCTTGCGAGGAACTGGCGGGTTTGGCGAGCAGCAAGCCAACGGCGGTGAGTACAGCGGAAAACAAAGCGGACAATAGGCCGCAAGCCGCCGGTTTTCAGATCAACAGCGGCCTCAATGATGCCTGGTTCAACCCGTTGACCGCCGGCCAGGGATTTTTCTTGAATGTGTTCCCAAATCTCGGCAAGGTCTTCCTGGCATGGTTCACCTTTGACACCGAGCGGCCGGATGAATCCGTTGTCGCGCATTTGGGTGACCCAGGCCATCGCTGGATAACGGCTTTAGGTTCCTATTCGGACAATCACGCCGAGTTGGACATTGAAATCACCCAAGGTGGACTGTTCGACCAGCTACCGCCGGCAACGACACAAGGCCCCGGCGGAACGCTGACCGTGGATATGGACGATTGTAAAACCGGAACCATCAGTTACAACGTCACGTCCGCCGACCTCCAGGGTGAAATCCCGATACAGCGTATTGCCCAAGACAATGTGGCGCTATGTGAATCGCTGGCGGCGCAGGCGCAGCAATCCAGGGAGTAGAAACGCAGCAAAAAGCCTGGCCGCTGGGTTCAAACCGGCACGGGCCGGGCTCAGCGGGTTTTAGCGCGCGGGAATCGTGGCTGCGGTATGCCGTGCGATCACCAGCTCTTCATCCGTCGGAATCACCCACGCGGAAACCCTGCTGCTGCCGGTAGTGATATTCAGCGCATGGATCAGGTTGGCGGCAGAATCGATATCGAGGCCAAGCCAGGCAGCCGCGTCGCACACACCCGCGCGCACCGCTGCGGCGCGCTCACCGATGCCGCCGGTGAAGACGACTGCGTCCAGGCCGCCCAGCGCGACCGCCAGTGAACCCAGCTCGCGCGCGATGCGATAGCAGAAGAACGCTACTGCTTTGGCCGCCATCGGTTCGCGGCTGCGCAACAAGGTGCGCATATCATCACTGACACCTGAGAGTCCCAAAAGCCCGGATTGGTGGTGCAACAGATCCGAAATGTCTTCGCTGCTCATACCCTGCCGCAATAAATACAGCACGATTGCCGGGTCAATGGAACCGCTGCGCGTTCCCATCGGCAATCCGTCCAGCGGGGTGAAACTCATCGTGGTGGCAATGCTTTGCAGGTCCGATAGGGCGCACATGCTGACGCCATGGCCGAGATGCGCAACCACGACTTTGCCACTTGCCGCCTGCCCCAGATGTTGCGGCAAAACTGTGGCAATATATTCATAGGACAGACCATGAAATCCGTAGCGGCGAATGCCTTGCTCGCGCAGGCTGCGAGGCAGCGCAAACTGCTGCTCCTGCCAGGGCAAGGTGGCGTGAAAGGCCGTATCGAAGCAGGCCACCTGCGGCAACTGCGGGCGTTGCGCCAGCAGCGCCTCGATCGCATGCAGGCAATACGGCTGGTGCAATGGCGCCAGCGGGATCAGTGCGCGCAGTTGGGAAAGTACCGCTTCGTCAACACGCACCGGCCGGCAAAATACGCTGCCGCCATGCACCACGCGGTGGCCGGCGGCAGCGAACTGCAGGCCATCGGTTTCATGCTCCAGCCGCTGCAGGATCGACTCCAGGGCCTGGTTGTGATCTCCAGCCTCCAGCGTGATTTCAGTCTTGTGGTCCTGCCCGCCACCGGGTGCGCTGACGATGAATTGCGCTGCTGTACTGCCAATGCCGGTCACCGCACCGGAGAGCCGGCGCAGCAAGGAGCTTTCCTCCGCCCCGGTGAAAACCGCAAACTTGATGCTGGATGAGCCTGCGTTGAGAATGAGAATGGCGTCTTTCATCGACGGTGCTCACGCCTTTGCATCTGGCGGGGCATCCAGAGTATGGCTCCAGCGCTCTTTCAGTTCGGGCAGTGCTTTGCTGTGGGCAATGATCACGATGGTGAGTTCGTCCGTTCCGATGAAGACGGCTCTCATGGTGCTTTCTCCCGCCTTCCAATCCAGTTCCGGGGATACAATAGTACCAGCAGGGCGATGACCTCCAGGCGCCCCGCCACCAGCCAGCAGCAAAGCTCAACAGATTATGGCGTAGCGCCGGGCAGGGAGCCACTGCGCTTCCACCAGCGCAAAACCCAGTGGCGCCGCCGTCAGAGCCGCCAGCATCAGCGCCAGCTGGCCGGAGTATTTCAGTACCACCGGCCCGCGGACGGCATACATCAAAACTTGGCTTCTTTCTTCCACTTATCTTCGTGTCTTCATAAGGCGGTGCGGTTCCATCGAGATTGAACGCCGGGACCCATTTGGGTATGGTGCGCTTTCCTCCGTTGGCATATCTTGATGCAGAGCAGATACCGCGCTGACGGAGCAACACCTGAACGGATGACATTATCACTGCTAGCGGGAAAACAAATGTCGCAACTCGACAAGCAAAAATGGGACCAGCGCCACGCCGATGGCGATAACCCGCATGGCGCCGAGCCCAGCGAGTGGCTGCTGCGGGCGCTTGCAATGGCGCAAATCGACAATGGCGAGGGTAGGCGAGCGCTGGACGTCGCTTGCGGGACAGGGCGCAATGCGCTCTATCTGGCGGGTTTGGGTTTCGAACTGGATGCGGTGGATATCTCGCCGGTGGGCCTGGCACGGGCAAAGGCAGTGGCGCGGGAACGCGAACTGGCCGTGAACTGGCTGGAGGCGGATTTGGATCTGCCGTTCAACCCGCCGGCTGAGTACGACCTGATCGTCATTTTCCACTACATCAATATGCCCTTGCTGCAGCAACTCATCGGCCAATTGAAACCGGGCGGCTGGTTCGTCTCCTCGCAGCATCTGCATTCCGACGCGGACGTGGTCGGCCCCAGCAGCGCGCGATTCCGGCTTGCACCAGGCGCGCTGGCGCAGGCCTGTGCCCCGCTACGGATTCAGCATCAGGAGGAGGGCATTTTTGTCAGCCACGAAGGGGAGAAGATGGCGTTGTCCAGAGTGCTTGCGCAGCGGGCACTTTAGGGTGATAAAGGGGGTCTGATAAAATTGTAAGATAGTCGAAACGCATGTCACCCAACGCCTGCAACAGGTGACAATAACCCACTCATCAAATTGACCGGAGCAGCCAATTGGTACCTTTTACTATTGCTGGCATTCAGACACACGTTGCGGCATTGCACAACAATATTCCGGCCATGTTGCACAAGGTGGAACTGACGGTGGAGCGGTTTCCCTGGATCCAAATGGTGGTCCTGAGTGAGCTGGCATCCTACGGTCCGCTGACGGAATTCGCCCAACCGCCCCAGGGCCCCGCTGAAAACGAGTACCGCGAGATTGCGGCGAAACACGGACTGTGGCTGTTGCCGGGATCCATCTATGAAATGGCAACTGACGGCAAGATCTATAACACGGCGCCAGTGATTAATCCCGCTGGTGAAGTTGTGGCGCGCTGCAGGAAACTGTTTCCCTTTCTGCCCTACGAGGTCAACGTGGAGGCCGGGTCCGAATTTTGCGTTTTTGATGTTCCGGATGTCGGACGATTTGGCGTTTCCATCTGCTATGACATCTGGTTTCCGGAAACCACCCGGTCGCTGACCGCAATGGGCGCCGAGGTGCTGTTGCATCCGGTGCTGACCGGAACGGTCGACCGGGAGATCGAACTTGCAATCGCCCGTGCAACGGCAGCTCAGTTTCAATGCTACGTTTTTGATATCAATGGGCTGGGTGCCGGAGGCGTTGGCCGGTCAGCCGTCGTGGATCCTGCCGGTGTGCTATTGTATCAAGCTGGAGGTGGTGAAGAAATTATTCCGGTAGAGATAGATCTCGAACAGGTGCGGCGTCAGCGCGAGTGCGGCTTGCGCGGGCTCGGCCAGCCTCTGAAAAGTTTCCGCGACAGCAAACTGGAACTGCCCATTTACCATCCGGGGCAAAAGGAAGCTTCATTTCTCTCCGTTCTCGGGCCATTGAAACTGCCGGAGAAGGGTTCGCTGGCGGGCATTGGCGTCGCGGCCCCAGGCAACGAAACCCCAAAAGACGATCCTCTCTGATTCCACCCCCGGGGTGATACCCGGCTGGCGGTCGAATCCATTCATGCGAATCGCAGGGCCCGTTTCTATTACCCCGGAACACTGGAGTTCACAATGAATTCAGCAGCAGGACAATCAAAGCCTTCGAGCCATTCCGCAATGGCCACTGACGATTTCTACAGCGCAACCCAATTGAGGGCGGAACGCTGGAGCGCCCTGCAGGAAGCGTGTCAGCGGCTTGTCCAGGCCTTGAACCACGGCAATGACGTACGAGCGCTGAGCGACAAGGTGGAAGCCGTTCTGGACACGCTGGAACCTTTTGAGTTGTTCTGGGCCTTCCCCGGCCGGTTTGTGATGGAACATCTCAAGCAATTGCTCAAGGACACGGATTATATTGAGCTCACGTCCCAGGTGCGCCGGATTGTGCGCGCGACGTCCAGTGGAACCTACCGCCGCAGAACCATTCCGGTCGGTGCTGATGCGGGCAACGGCGCCGACAACGCCGAGGAAGAGGAAAGCCCGGAAGCCCGCACATTTGCGCGGCCCTATTTCGAGGCATTGTTTGTCGATCACCTGACCGCGCCCCAGGAACGATCCCTGCGTTCGAGCCTGCACCATATGCGCCGGCGAGAGGACCCCTTTACCTATGAACCGGTGGTCGTGCACAGCCTGGAAGACGCATTGATTGCGGCCATGATCAATTTCAACATCCAGGCGGTCGTCGTTCGCTTCGGATTTCACCTCAAAACCAGCAATCGGGCTTCCATTCTGACTCAATATCTGAGCCGCATTGGTGATGAGAATCTGGATGATCTCGAGCCGCAGGACTATGGCCCCGAGCTCTGCAGGCTGCTGCAGAAAATCCGGCCCGAACTGGATGTGTACCTGGTCACCGACCGCGGCGTCGAAGAGGTTGCGGGACGGGACCTGGGCAACTGTAAACGCGTTTTCTATAACACCGAAGACTTCACCGAACTGCACCTGAACATATTGCGGGGCATTTCCACACGTTATGAAACACCGTTTTTTACCGCGTTGAAAAACTATTCCCAAAAGCCGACCGGCGTGTTCCATGCATTGCCGATCAGCCGCGGAAAATCAATTACCCGGTCCCACTGGATCCAGGACATGGGTGAATTCTATGGGCCCAACATTTTCCTGGCCGAAACATCGGCAACTTCCGGAGGGCTCGATTCCCTGCTGGATCCTTCCGGTCCGATCAAACGCGCGCAGGAACTTGCCGCGCGCGCCTTCGGCGCCAAGCAAACCTATTTCGCGACCAATGGGACTTCGACCTGCAACAAAATCGTAGTGCAGGCTCTGGTGCGTCCCGGCGACATCGTTCTGGTCGACCGGGATTGCCATAAGTCGCATCACTATGGCCTGGTGCTTTGCGGCGCTCAGGTTGTCTATCTGGACAGCTACCCACTGCATCCCTGGTCGATGTACGGTGCGGTGCCGTTGCGGGCTATCAAGAAACAGTTGCTCGACCTGAAAAACATCGGGCAGTTGGACAAAGTGCGCATGCTTTTGCTTACCAACTGCACGTTCGATGGAATTGTGTACAACGTCGAGCGGGTGATGGAGGAGTGTCTCGCGATAAAACCGGACCTCATTTTCCTGTGGGACGAGGCGTGGTTCGCGTTTGCGCGTTTTTCACCCACATACCGCCAACGAACAGCGATGCATTGTGCCGATAAATTGCGGGCGCGCTACCGATCCGAAAAGTACCGGGAAACGTACAGTAAATGGGCCTCCACAGCACCGGAAAATGACGAAGATCTGCTGAACACGAGGCTTCTGCCGGATCCGGATGCGGTACGCGTGCGCGTCTACGCCACACAATCCACCCACAAGACGCTGACTTCGCTGCGCCAGGGTTCAATGATTCACGTGCACGACCAGGATTTCAAGGGTGAGGTCGAGCAGGCGTTCCGCGAAGCCTACATGACGCATACCTCAACCTCGCCGAATTATCAGATCATCGCGTCACTGGACGTGGGGCGCCGCCAGGTCGAACTGGAAGGGTTCGAACTGGTGCAAAAGCAGATCGAGGCCGCCATGGTGATGCGCCGCGCCATCTCCAGCCACCCGGTGATGAAGAAATACTTCGACGTGCTGGCGATCGGCGACATGATACCCGAGGCATTCCGCTCCAGCGGCATCGATAGTTACTGGGATGACCAGCGTGGCTGGAGCCAGCTCTGGGACGCATGGAACGAGGACGAATTCGCGCTTGACCCGACGCGGGTGACCCTGACCGTTGGCCGCACGGGGGTGGATGGCAGCACCTTCAAGAACCGGTACCTGATGGACAAGTACGGCATTCAGGTCAACAAGACCTCGCGCAACACCGTGCTGTTCATGACCAATATTGGCACCACCCGGTCGTCGGTCGCCTATCTGATCGAAGTGTTGGTAAAAATCGCCAGGGAAATGGATGCGCAGGCCGAGGACGCAAGCCCCATGGAGCAAGGGGCGTTGGCCGCCCGCCGGCATGCATTGATTGAGGACCTGCCGGCATTGCCGGATTTTTCCAAATTCCACGACAGCTTCCGTTCACACGGAGACCGCTCCCCGGCGGGTGATCTGCGAAGCGCGTTTTTCCTGGCGTATGACGAAAGCAAATGTGAGTACTTCAAATTGCATGACAGCGCAATCGATGACGCCATGCGGGCAGGCCGGGAAGTGGTCTCTTCGGGGTTCATCATCCCCTATCCGCCCGGTTTTCCCATTCTTGTCCCCGGCCAGGTGATTTCACCGGAAATTCTGGACTTCATGCGCGAACTCGATGTAACAGAAATACATGGATACCGGGCCGATTTTGGCCTGCGCGTATTCACAGAAGAAACCATTGCGGCACTGATTGCCGCCTGAAAACAGGAGTAAAGGAAACAGCCAATGCCCCAAAAACGAAAGAAGTTAAAAAACATATCCGAAATACGCCGCTTTTTTCATCGCAACGAAACGCCCATTTATTTCGTCAGCGCAACCAATTTCAATCTGCTCGGACTGGACGAATGGGTGCGGAACTTCAAGTACGTCAACTACATTGACTGTTTCGACGGCAGGCACCCGAATGTGCTCGTGCCGGCCGAGACTTCACACCCGGAATTCGAATCCATAGAAGACATCAACAACTACCTGCTGCAGCACAAAGAAGTCATCGATCGCATCAAAGCCAGGAATGGCGACCCGAAATTCGCCTTTTTGATGTTTGACGAAAAAACAGAAGAACTGGTGCAGGAAATCGGCGGCGAAATCTGGTTTCCCAAGGCAGCACTGAGAAACCGCGTTGACAACAAAATCGAGACGGTTCGGATCGGTAACAAGGCCGGCGTGCCCAGCGTGCCCAATACGCTGGCCGAGATCGGCAGTTACGCCGATCTGGTTGCAGCCTCGGAAGAAGCGGGCCTGGGCAAGGATCTGGTGCTGCAGTCGGCTTACGGCGATTCCGGGCATACCACCTTTTTTATCAAGAACAAGAAAGACTTTGAGCGTCATGCCCATGACATCATCGGGCATGGCGAAATCAAGATCATGAAGCGAATCACCTGCCGCGGGTCTGCGATCGAGGCGTGCGCCACCAAGCGCGGCACCATTGTCGGGCCCATGATGACGGAGTTGGTTGGCTTTCCCGAACTCACTCCCTATCGCGGCGGCTGGTGCGGAAATGAAATATTTGCCGGTGCCTTTTCAAAGAAAGTGCGGGAGCGTGCGCGCGAATACACCGCACGATTCGGGCAGCAATTGGTCAAGGAAGGTTACCGGGGCTATTTTGAGTTGGATTTCCTGATCGACCAGAAATCACCGGAAATTTATCTCGGTGAACTGAATCCGCGCATCACAGGCGCCAGTTCGATGACCAACCACGCCGCATTCGCGCATGCAGACGCGCCCTTGTTCCTGTTCCACCTGCTTGAATTTTCCGGCGTACCCTTCGATCTGGACATTGACGAACTGAATGCCCGCTGGGCCGAGCCTGAAAATATCGACAGTTGGTCACAACTTGTGATCAAGCATACCGAGGATAATGTGGATATTCTGACCCACGCTCCGGAGAGTGGGATCTGGCGAATGCAAGCAGACGGCAGTGTCGGGTTCAACCGTTTTGACTATCACAGAAGAGCGGTTGAAAGCGAAAATGAAGCCTTCTTTCTGAGAATATTGAAGGCCGGCGATTATCGCTACGAGGGCGCGGATCTCGGCATCCTTGTTACGCGCGGACGATTGATGGACGACCGCTTCAGGTTGACAGGCCGGGCCAGGAAATGGATCGCAGGAATCCGTTCCCAGTTCCAGGCAACATCGCTGGTTTCCGCGCAGGCGCCGAGCATTCCGGAACCGAATTTCAAGATCCTATAGCGAAGAATCGCCAAATGAGGCTGACATTCAGGGCCATAAACGAACTCCAGCCAGGAGAGAAGTGGGCCGGTTTTTTCCGTCAGCGGTGGCCGGCTTACCGCCAATGGTGGTTGTCACGTGGCGAGTTGGCGCGGCCAAGCTATCTGGAATGCCGCAAGGCCCTGGCCACCCACATGCCGCAAATAGTGCCGCTGTGGGAGCGATTGGTGGATCTTGCGGGCGGTGGCGATTACGCTGCACGATTTCTTTCGGCGTACTGTCCTCCGCCGTATCTGGCCGGATGCTCCCAGGCCATTTGGGCCGGTGACAAGCCGCTGCTGGTGCGCAATTATGACTACAGCCCGGCTGCGTTCGATGCGGTCGTATTACGCACCCGGTGGCTGGGGCGCAAAGTGCTCGGAATGTCGGACTGTCTTATCGGCGTGCTCGATGGCATCAATGAAGACGGTCTGGCGGTTTCGCTGACGTTTGGCGGCAGGCGCGAGGTCGGGCCCGGATTCGGCATTCCCTTGGTGCTGCGGTACCTATTGGAAACCTGTTCCAGCGCCGGTGAAGCCGCGCGGGTTTTGCAAAAAGTACCATGCCACATGGCCTACAATGTGACGGCACTGGACCGCTCTGGCAATCACAAGACAATATTTGTCGGCCCTGACCGCCCGGCGATGATCACGGAAGCGACGGCAGCGACCAACCATCAACGCGATATAGATTGGAGCGATCACGCCAGGGCCACCTCCTCCGTGGAAAGGGAAGCATTCCTGCTGGACCGGCTCAAACGGGAATCTGAACCCGCTGAAAGATTCATCGCGGCCTTTCAGCGGCCACCACTGTATTCACCTGACTTCGCACACGGCTTCGGCACCCTCTATACCGCCGTCTATGGCCCGCAAGCCCGGTCAATGGAATTGCGCTGGCCGGGCAAGACATGGCCAATGAATATCAAAGCCTTCCGCGATGACACTCGTGTCGTTGAGTACACATCCAGGATGGTCCATGAGGCTGCGTTGTGATGGGACGATTGCACTGTGGGGTCATGCATAATCCGGACCGAATAATTCGTGGCCGGAATTTGCGGCAATGGCATGCCGCGTTCAACCGGCTTTGACAGCTTTGAGCAACGCTGCCAGGCGGCGCCCGGTAATACCACAGCAGTTGGTAGACCTCATCGGCTGCGGTGCGGAGCAAGTCCACCGGCAGCAAATCCGCCGAAGGTTGACCCACGCCAAAGTTGATGTCCCCGCGGCGCGGCGCGTCGTCAAAAGTAACCGCGTTCGGCTTCATGCGCCGGCGTCAATTGCGGCGGCTGGAACAGGGTGTAGCAGCTGCAGGCAGAGAAAGCTGACCGTGGCCACAGCCAGGCCGGGCCACAGGGGCTCGATCGCAAACACGGGCGCCAGATCGAGCGCAGCGGCCAGGTACCAGCACAGCACGGTGGTCAGCGACAGGCAAATACTCCAGAAGGCCGTTGCCGCACCAACGCGCCAGGCATAGACGGCCGCGATGGTCGGCAGAATCAGCGCAGCGGAATTGAGGGTGAAAGCAAGCAGCAAGATGTCCAGCACGTCTTGCATTTTCCAGGCCAGGAGCGCCGCCAGCAGACCCACGGCTGCTGAGGCGAGCATGCCCAGCCGCATCATGCGCTGCTGGCTAATGCCGGGCTCCACATACCGCTGATATACATCGCGGGTGACATTGGCCGACGCCGTCAGGATACAGATGTCCGCCGATGACATGATGGCCGCCAGAATGCCGACCAACATCAGTCCTTTGAGTCCATCGGGAAACAGCAGCACCACAAATGTGGTGAGCGCGTCGTTACTGTCTGCTATCCCCGGCTGCAACACCGCAGTCGTCATTCCCATCCAGGTGGCCGCGATACCAATTGGTACCATGATGACCACCGCCAACAATGCGCCGCGGCGCGCGGCCTGCGCGCTGCCGGCCGCAAACGTGCGCGTATACGAATCCATTGCGGTAAAAAAGCTCAGGGTGATGCTGATCACCAGGGCCAGGATCGAAGACCAGCCCCAGGCGCCGATGTCAAAATAACTGGCCGGCAGCGCCCGCGACAACTCGGCCGGTGTACCCTGGTGCTCGATGGCAATGGGCAGCCCGATCAGCAGGGTTCCAACCAGCAGTAACACGATCTGCAGCCAGTCGGTCCAGGTTACCGCCAGGTATCCTCCGGTGGCGGTGTAGAGAACCACGATGCCGCTGGCCAACAGCAATCCGGAGCCATAGTCCCAGCCCAAGAGCACATGCAGGATGCTGCCGGCTGCGGCGAGCTGCCCGGCGGAATAGGCGATGTAAGCGGCGGAAGTCGTGAGGGTGACAATGATCCGCGTGCGGCTGTCGTAGTGATTTTCGATCAGATCGGGGTACGTCAGGTAACGGTGCTTGTCTCCGAGGCGTTTGACCCGCGTGGCAAACATCAGCCCATACAGCAGGCAACCCAGCGCCAGCGCGCCGACATACCAGACTCCGGTGATGCCCGCTTCATAGGCTTTGCCGGAACTGCCAATAATGGATGCTCCACCGATCCAGCTCGCCAGCCACAGGCAGGCAATGGAAAACGACCCCTGGCGCCTGCCCGCAACATAGTAGTCATCGACATCCACCTGCCGGTGCTGGGCGTAAAACCCGATGGCGATCAGCGCGGCAAGGTAAAGAAAGATAAACACGATGTCGATGCTTGCCATCAATAGCTTCTCCGCTTAAAAACCAGGACCTGCCTGTCAGTTCGCGCCAATACCGCCGCAGATAGCAATCACGAATTGCCGAATGGAGGGGCTGGCTTGGAGATCGACGTACACCAGGCGCCTGTCGGCCGGAACCGTCGTCATGACGACGCCAAAGCCCTGGGCATTGAAAGCATTGTCGACATTGCTGATTGTCTGGAAAGGCCGGCGCGCGCGAAGATTCTTACTGACTTGCCCTGACATAGCGGCCCTTCTCGAAACCGCTGAAGAACTGTCCCACCAGGGGGTGCCTGATCGGCTCCGTGCTGACGTCAGGTTCCAGGTTTCTTTCGGCGACATAAGTGGTATGGGACGCGTCGTCAACCAGCACGTGGTACCAGGGCTTGTCCTTCGGAGGACGTGATCGGGCGACCGCTTCGTACCATTCCTCGGTTGACTGGAAGTTCGCATCCACGTCGACGACGACACCGCGATAGTCGAACAGCCGGTGATGAACCAGTTCACCGATGGAAAACTGCGCTCTGGTGATTTTCGTTACGGTTCCCATAGCTCTTATGCCTCCTCCATACTGATTACGACAAGACCCAATCGCTGTTCAGTCTCTACTCTGTAATGCGCTTCGGCTGCGCGTTCCGGCGGATAGACCTTATCGATGGGTGATCTTATCTTACCCGCCTCGATCATTTCCTTGAGCGTGAGTAACTCTTCTTGCGTTTCGCCGGCAAAGGCAAAAATCGCTGTCTTATCCGTACACCTGGACGTGACAACAGATCTTAGCATGTCGGATATTCTGGGATTTCCCATCAGATATCGCCCCTTCGGCGCGATCGTGTAGCTGGCCGGCAAACACAGGTATTCGCCATAGGCGCCGAACCAGCGGTGTATGGCGGTTAACTTAAGGTTCCTTCGCTTGTCGTGCGATCAGTCATATGATGCAACAAGCTCTGCCAAGAGCTGCGCGCCATTTCTGAAAACAGGCCAACCATCACCGGGTAAAACAGCGTTAATTCCCGGAATGGACGCAAGCCTTCTTACTGAATCAATGGCCTCACGTGGGTCTTTCAATTTGGCTTCAGGCAGCATGCAAAGTTCTCCGCCGCGGTGGGCTCTGATAAGGTCACCCGTAATGAGCGTATCCCCTTCGATCACAAAAGCCAGCTCACCCGCGGTTTTTGAACCGGATAAACAATAGACATCCAATCCATCTAAAAGCCCCTTGCTTTCACCCAACCATCTCGAGCAGTTGACAGGGAAAGTTTCCTTCTCTTCAACGGGCCCCCAAATCTGGGCGCCTGTTTTTTCAGCCAAATTCTCGGCATCACGAATATGGTCGGAGTTCGAAATAATAATAATGCTCACATTGCCCAGTGAGTTCATGTGCCTTTGATCGTGCTGAATTAATGGCAGCGGGTCAAAAACCACGTTACCTTCGTCCCTAAGCCAAAAATAACTATGAAAATCAATATTCCGATCTTCATTAAATTGACTCCAGCAAAAAATATTCGGTTTGTGAAGGGATTTCATGGATTATCCTCGTATAGAACAACGAATAACTCCGAGTAGATTTTCCAGACGCCGTCGACTTTTCTCCAGGCTGCCGTGTATTGTCCCCCTTTTTTTAAGGCCCCGTTCGGCCTGGTCATGGTTCCAACCCAAGTGCCGTTCTCTATCGCAAGCGGTCGGGCCCTGCTGATGCTTACTTCCGCAGGTGTCCTGACATACACGACATCAGGAAACTCAGCAAAATGCTGACTCCAGCTTCCGGCTGCTGTTTCCCGGCCGTTTTCAATCTTGCCGGAACTGATCGTAATGACATAGTCATCATCCAGGAACGAGACGATGCCATCTACGTCATGCCGGGCTATGGCCTGGTTAGAACTTTCCCGTGCAGAGCGGATAGCTATTGCATCGCCATCCATCTGATCCAACACCAGGACCGGCGCGGCGGCAGCAGGCGCGGAGACACTGGAAAAAACAAGAATGGCACTCAGGGTTTTTGCAAGCATCTTGCTTGGCATTCCGGGTTTTGGGGTTATGAAAGTTACCATGGATGAACCCGATCTCTAAAAAATTAATTACCAGCGCGCATCTGCGAACAGGAAGAATAATCTACTTTGAGTTACAGCGTGAATTTTAGCCGGAGAATGGCAGCTCGAACCCGGAATACTCAGCCTTTCGGTCAGCCCAAAGATCCAGGTCAAATCAGAATGTTTCCCAACTGGTTGAACTTGGACCAAGCAAAATATAGCCCAAAATGGGCAACTTAAGGTTAAGCATCCACCCGGAAACGCTTCCAGATGCCTGCTTTTCAAGACGTTATGTAGGTCCGACCCCGAAAGATCCCCGCCTGCAAAGTCTGGCCAGCCTGCTATTCTTTAAAAAAGGGGTGAGAATTTCAACCCTTGTACAGAGGAGGTACTCAAATGGCATACGGACAATGGATTGCGGCCGGGGCCGCCGTAATATTGGGCGGCATCACTCTCACGATCGTTCCACCACCTGAAACCGCGGCAGCGGCGCCCGCCACACCCAGTTCTTACCACGTCGTAAATGTCATCGACGCGGTGCACGACCTCTCCCCACCCCTCCGTGAACTCGTTCCGGACTCGGTCGTTGCGGCGGCACCCGCCAATACAACCTTCAACCCGATCCAGCCGTTGGGTCACACCGGGCTGAACGTGGTCGAGAGTTTCGACGGCATCGTCACGCCCATGGGGTCGATGAGCACCTGGGCTTCGGATGCCAACGCCGACGTCGGTCACGACTACGTCATGGAGGCCACGAATTTCTCAGCCGCTATCTACGCCAAGGACGGTTCCGTGGTGATGTCTCCGTTCGCAACCTCGACATTCTGGTCCGGCTTCAGTGGGCCCTGTGGCGGAGGATGGAGCGATGTCGTCATCCTGTACGACCAGGAAGCCGATCGGTGGTTCGTTAGCCGGTTCGCCCGGCAGAACCAGAACTCTCCACTCAACTGGTACCAGTGCTTCGCGATCAGCCAGACGGCGGATCCGACCGGGCCATACTTCCGTTACGCCTTCCTCATCGACGCAGAAGAATTCAACGACTATCCGAAGTTCGGAATTTGGCCGGACGGCTACTACATGACTTCTGACCGTGACAAGATCTTCCCGGGGGTTGGCAATTTTGTAGCTGCCTTCGAGCGGGAACAGATGCTCCAGGGTTTGCCGGCCCAGGCGATCGTGATGACGATCGACAACAACGGCAACCGCGCCGGCATGCTGCCGGCGGACTGGGATGGTGACACACCGCCGCCCGCAGGCTCGCCCGGCTGGTTCGTCAAAACCATCGACGACAACACCGGCTGGCCAGCTGACGCGCTCGAGATCTGGTCGCTCGATGTCGACTGGACCGCCGGCACCGGCGTCCTGAGCCTGGTCGACACGCTCATGCCAGCTGCTTTCGATTCCGCGGTCTGCGACCTGGACCAGGACTGCATCACCCAGCCTGGCACGAGCAACGGCCTCGATCCGCTGGCCGGTGGCCGGCCAATGTTCCGCCTGGCCTACCGCAACCGGGGCAGCCACGAAGCCATGGTGTTTAGCCATACGGTCGAGTCGGCCGAAGACCAGGCGGCGGTGCGCTGGTACGAACTGCGCAGGAACGGTGGTGCCTGGTCGATCTACCAGGAGCAGACGTTGTCGCCTGACGACGACCACCGATGGATCGGCAGCATCGCCACAGACTTATTCGACAATGCGGCCGTGGTGTACAACGTGTCCGGCGAGACCGTCTACCCGTCCATCGGGCTGGCGACCCGGCTGGCAACCGACCCGATTAGCACGATGGAGGAGCAGGCAATGCTGATGGCCGGCTCCGGCTCGCAAACGGGCTACGTGTTCTGGGCTGATTACAGCTCGCTCACCCTCGACCCGGCCGACGACTGCACTTTCTGGTCGGCGGCCACTTACCAACCTTCCACCACCAGCCTGCAAGGCTGGGCCACCCGCCTGAGCGCCTTCCGCTTCCCCGACTGCGTGACCGATCTGGCAGTGACCAAATCGGCAACCCCGGCGGGATCTGTCATGGCGGGCACCAACGTCACCTGGACGCTCGATGTGACGAACAATGGACCGACCGGTGCGGGCAACGTGAGCCTGTCGGACGATGTGCCGGCGGGCACCGGTTTCCAAACCCTCGAAACGGACGATGACTGGGCGTGCACCACCCCGAGCGTGGACGGCAATGGCGACGTGCTGTGCGGGCTGGACGAAATCGATGCCGGAGTCACCTCGACGATAGAGGTGGGGGGCCTGGTGCGATGCAGCACACCCGACGGCACACTGATCGGCAACACGGTCGACGTAATCGCCGACACACCGCCGGATTCGGACCCGAACAACAACAGTGACACAACGAGCTTCACCGTAGACAACCCGGTTCCGGTCATCACCGCGTCGGTCGAAGTCGACTCGCTGAAGCAGAATCCCCATTTCCTGGTGGAGGTCGGTCTTGAGGCATCAGTCACCGATGGCCCCTGCCCGGAACCCTCACTTCTTGTTGCCGTCTACAGCGACGAGGACGATGAGGAACATGGCTCGAGCGGCCAGTTTTCACCCGACGCAGCAGACGTTGCGCCGGAGACGCTGCGGCTGCGCGCCGAGCGGGTAGCGATGAATGACGGCCGTGTCTACCTGATCGTCATTAGCGCCACCGATGAGTCCGGCGGCACCGGATTTGCGACGCTGACCGTCACCGTGCCAAAGAGTTCATCACCGGCGAATAAGGCAGCCCTCGCGGCAGAAGCGGCAGCCGCCAAGGCATTTGCCGACAGCAACGATGGACAACCACCGCCCGGGTATGTCCTGGTGGGGGACGGGCCGGAGATTGGGCCAAAGCAGTAAAAACGCGCTGTGGAACGCCATTAGGACAAAATTCACTGGCGGGCGGTAATCACATAAGAAAGGCTTTTGGTCGCAATCGGCGGGCGGCATGCAACCCGACCGAAATACTCGAATGCTGCGCAGCATGACAACGGCAGCAAAAACATCCATCAAACCCGGTAACCCTCTCTCATTTCAAGAGGAATGTCAGATCAAGTCGCGACTAATACAGATTATTCAAGCCATGCTCGCGACCATTTTTCAAAGTCCCGCAGGGTGATCTTGAAACGAGCGAAATTCCCTCTATGCAGGCTTGTCAGTTCCTTTTCGATCAAGTTTACAACTTCGCTCTTTTCATCTGCTTCAACCTTGCTTTGCAGGGTTTGATTCAGCGCTTCAGCAACATCCGACCTTCGTGTTTGATTTTCTACCAAGTCCCGAACACATTGCTTAATCAAATCTCTGTATTTGAGGTAAGTGGGGTCAGGAAAGCCCAATGACTCCTGGATCACTTTGTAGCGAGAGGCCGAGCGGCGATATGCCCATTTAAAGACCTCTTTAAAAAGGGAGATATCGTTGAGTTCATACACTCCCAGGAGGCCTTGCATGTAGATTCTCATTGGCACGTCAGTGAACGACAAAGGACAAAGATTGTTCCGAAAAAGAGGGATGTTGGCGGCTAGCCTGGACACTCGCTTATTTACATCTTCGAACGGCTGTAAATAGGGAAGTTGAACCAACACAAATAATGCCTGTTCAAATGGATTTTGGATTTGCTCAGCCTTTCGAAGAATGAGATCGAAACATTCTTCGATCACCTGGGGAATTGCAGTGGGTACATAGCTTGACTGTCCGATATCAACTGGGACTGTTCTTAGCCGGCCTTCAGCAGCCGGGTTGCCCAGCAAGTTCTCTGCAAGATATGCATGCAGGTTTGTAATTGTAATTCTGTTAAGTCCAACGTCGTCAGCAGGCTCGGCCAGAAACTCAATTGCTCCTTTATGATTTAAGATCATCTGAGTTTCTTCAGGGTTCTTTCCGGCCGCTGGCAATCCGTCTTGAATCAGTCTTTCTGTTTCCAGGAAGGAGTATGTGTTGCCCTCCAGACGGCTTGAGTTGAACGATAGATCTATCAGCAGCCTGTTAAGTATTTTCCTGGCAAAGGTGCCGGCAGGTTGCACCTGATCTTCAGGTCGCCCTATCTTCTCGAGTTCCTCTTTTTCTGCTGTGGCCAGGTAGTGGGTAACGTTTGGTTCGTACCCATCGAGAAACACTCGGTTGTAACCGACTGGGTTTCTGCTTTGCAGAGGTGCTTCTACATATTGCAGAACTTCTTTGGCAGGTTCCGGAAGAGGAAAGGTGACTTCGCCTCGAGCTTTTATGCTTACTGTGGGCAGTGTCATGCGGCCTACAGCAGTCTGGCTCTTTGTGGTCTTGTACCTGGTGCCTTTGGCGATTCCTTGCTTCTTTACTTTGCCTTCGCTGACTAGGTGTTTCAGCCTGTCCCTCAGAACGTGAGATTTGAGATCCAGACCTGTGCTTTTGTTGATTTCACTGGGCGACAAGTACCGGCCGTTTCTTTCAAGTGCGGCCAATATTTGGTCTTTTTCTCTCTGGATCTGATCTTTTTTGGACATGACTTTCTTGGTTTCGCGCAGCATATCTGAGTTTTTATCTAAGAAAACTAAGATATATTAGCATTTTATTAGATAAAATGCTATTTTTCTTAGATTAGGTCCAAAATATTGGACAAATAATGTCGAGGGCGGCAGCGGCGACATCAACCAGGCGGAGAATTTTCAGTGCGGCGGGCCGTGAGTGAACTGGGTGCGAGCAGTTACACAATTTAGTCTTCAGTTTCTCACTCGATTTTCAAGTGGTGGTCCAGGTATCTGGATAGCTCTCTTGGGAGCGGGAGATTTAGGTAGCCTATAACTTGTTGGGGTAATTGGTTTTATATTATAGGTAGCCTATAACAAACTGGTGGTGCTGAGCACACCAGGCGCTGGGTGGTCAATGGCCGGCTGAAATGTATACACCCTCAGTGAGGGAGTACCGCTGTCAATGCCGGTTTAAAATTGACCCCCCCCTTGATTAAATTCTCACCAGCATAAACGGTACGCCTCAAGAGGCAACTTGTTCCGTTTGCGTCGGAAAAAATGTAAACCATGTGTCCGGAATACACCCTTTATAATTGGTGGTGATGGGTGGACTTGAACCACCGACCTCAGCATTATGAGTGCCGCGCTCTAACCAGCTGAGCTACATCACCATGTTTGATATCTCTGCTCCGGGCAGTGGGTGTGCTGCTGATCGGAGCGGGGCGCAAATTCTGTCGTTACCGGCCTCTGGATTGTCAACCTGCGCAAGTCGTATGACTTGCGATCAGAAGCGATAGCCGTAGGCCTCGAAAAACCGTTGTTCGATTTCGGCCATGTCGGGTGTGTGATTCTGCGGGCCCTGGCAGGCGATCTTGATCGCGCCCATGACCGATCCGATTCTGCAGGTTGTCACCAGGTCGAGTTCGTTCAGCAGGCCATAAATCAGGCCGGCGCGGTAGGCGTCGCCGCAGCCGGTCGGGTCTGTGATCGCCGTCGCCTTGACGGCCGCCACTGCGGTTTCCCCTTCCTGGGTGATGATGGTCGATCCGTCGCCGCCGCGGGTGACGATCAGGGCTTCGACCTGTTGTGCGATGTCGGCCGCGCTCATGCCGGTGCGTTCCTGCAATACCTGGAATTCATAATCGTTGACCGCAACCCAGCGCGCTTCTTGAATGAATTGCCGCAATTGGGCGCCATCGAACAGGATCATGCCCTGGCCGGGGTCGAAAATATGGGGAATGCCGGCCGCGGCAAGATCATGACTGTGCTGAATCATGGCTTGCTTGCCGTCGGGCGCGACGATGCCAATCTTCATGCCTTTGCTGTCACTGACGTGATTCAGATGACTCTGCGCCATCGCGCCCGGATGAAAGGCGGTGATCTGGTTGTCATCGATGTCGGTGGTGATGAACGCCTGGGCGGTGAACTCGCCCGGCAGATGACGCACATAGCGCATTGAAATACCCAGCTTGTCGAGGCGCTCACGGTATGGCCCGAAGTCATCGCCGACGGTGGCCATGGGGTAGGGCGTGCCGCCCAGCAGCTTGAGGTTGTAGGAAATGTTGCCCGCCACCCCGCCGAATTCGCGGCGCATTTTCGGCACCAGGAAGGATACGTTCAGGATATGCACCTTGTCCGGCAGGATGTGATCTTTGAACGGCTCCGGGAACACCATAATGGTGTCATAAGCCAGTGAACCGCAGATTAAGGCCGACATGGTTTTCCTTGTCCGGTGATATCCAAAACCCGCGCATTCTAGCGGAATTAGGCGCTTACGGCATCAGAAAGTCGCGGTTTTGTGATATATCACAGAACGCCCGCAAATCGTGATATGACTGCAAGGCTCGTCGCCGGCTGTTCCCTCAGAAGCCGCATAAATACAGGGTTTTACAGGTTTTTTTCTTGCGACAAATCGCGCTGACTGATACATTAGCCAACCCATTAACGCGGATTCGCGGCGGAATAAGCATATGGTGCTAAAAAGTCTTCGCGGCCTGTTTTCCAATGATCTGTCGATTGATCTCGGCACGGCAAACACGCTGATCTATGTTCGCGGGCAGGGTATTGTGCTCAACGAACCCTCCGTGGTCGCGGTACGCATGGACCGGGGTCCGGGCGGGCCGCAACATGTCGCCGCCGTCGGCACCGAAGCGAAACGGATGCTCGGGCGCACGCCCGGCAACATCCGCACGGTGCGACCGCTAAAGGATGGTGTGATTGCCGATTTCAACATGACCGAAGCCATGTTGCAGCATTTCATTCGCAAGGTGCATACGTCGCGCTTTTTGCGCCCCAGTCCGCGGGTGCTGGTCTGCGTGCCTTGCAGTTCCACCCAGGTGGAAAGAAAAGCCATCAAGGAATCAGCCGAGGGCGCCGGCGCGCGCGAGGTCTTCCTGGTCGAAGAACCGATGGCCGCTGCCATCGGCGCCGGCATTCCGGTGCACGAGGCGCGTGGCGCCATGGTATTGGATATTGGCGGCGGTACCTCCGAGGTGGCTGTCATCTCATTAAACGGTCTGGTCTATGCCAACTCGGTGCGGGTGGGCGGAGACCTGTTCGATGAAGCCATCATCAACTACGTGCGGCGCAATTACGGCACGCTGATTGGCGAAACCACGGCCGAGCGCATCAAGATCGAGATCGGTTGCGCCTGGCCGGATGAGAAACCGGAATCGATGGAAGTGTCCGGCCGCAATCTGGCCGAAGGTGTGCCACGCAACGTGACGATCTCGAGTAATGAGGTGCTGGAGGCGCTGAACGAGAGTCTTTCCAGCATTCTGGATGCGGTCAAGACCGCGCTGGAGCAAACGCCGCCGGAGCTGTGTTCGGACGTGTCGGAAACCGGCATCGTGTTGACTGGCGGCGGCGCCCTGTTGCGCGGCATCGATCGTTTGATCGGCGAGGAAACCGGTTTGCCGGTGTTTGCGGCCGATGACCCGCTTGACCTGCGTGGCCCGGGGCGGCGGTCGTGCGCTGGAATTGATGGATCAAAACAATGGTGATTTCTTTTCCAGCAGTTAAGGAAGCTCTGATCCATTCAATTGAGTAGTCCTGGAAAAATCTCTTGGTAACAGGCAACACGGGTGTCGGCGCGAAGTTTTCAGAGCAGGCTGCTCTGACTGCCCGCCTGATGCTCTACGGGCTGTTGGCTATTGTGCTGATGGCGATGGATCATCGCGGCCAGTACATACCGCGTGTTCGCAGCCTGGCCAGCGCGCTGGTCGAACCCGTTTACCATCTGGTCGATTGGCCCATTCGCGGCTTGCGTGAAGTCTTTGGTTTTTTTCAGAGCGGTCAGGCGCTGCGGCGCGAAAATGAACAACTGCGTGAGGCCTTGTTACAGCAAAAAGGGGCCTTGCAGACGCTGCGATCGATGACCCGGGAAAATGCGCGCCTGCGGGCCCTGGTGGATGGCACCATCGGCCAGCGCTTCACCTTCCAGTTTGCCGAGCTGATCGAGGTCGATCTTGATCCCTTCTCGCACAGGGTCATTATTGACCGGGGCACCGACAAGGGAATCAAACCGGGTCAGGCAGTGATCGATGGCGCCGGGGTGATGGGGCAGGTGGAAGAAGTACATCTGCATTTTTCCACGGTGCGCCTGATCTCGGATCCCAATCATGCGCTGCCGGTGCAGTTCAATCGCACCGGTTTGCGTTCGGTTGCGTTTGGTCTGGGCACGACGGATTACCTCAGTCTGCCGGCGGTGCCGCTCCAGGCCGATGTGCGCGAGGGTGACTTGATCGTGACCTCAGGTCTCGGCGATCGCTTTCCCGCCGGTTACCCGGTGGCCACCGTCGCCTCGATCGATCGGCATGAGGGTCATACTTTCGCCCGCGTGTTGGCCACTCCGCTGGCGGCACTGGATCGCGGCCGCGAGGTATTGCTCATTGTTCCGGCGCCGGCTGCCGGGCAGGAGTCTGAAACCCCGGCTCCGGCCGCAGCCGATGCGGAATCCGGACTCCGGCGCCGGCCGCAGCCGATGCGGAATCCGAGACTCCGGCGCCAGCCGCTGCAGATCCGAATCGCGAACCCGATTCTGAACCCGCGCCGCGGAAACCGGGCACATGATTACGCACCGTGAACGCCGCGCTCCGGTGCTGGTCAGCCTGTCGGTTGCGATGCTGCTGGCGGTGGTTCCATTACCCGCAGTGCTGACGCCCTTGAGACCTCATTGGGTCGCCCTGGTGATGATCTTCTGGTGTCTGGAGACGCAGGGGGTCATGTCTTTGGGCCGTGCCTTCCTCATCGGCCTGTTGCTGGACGTGCTGACGGGCAGTTTGTTGGGAATGCATGCTTTGGGCCTGGTCGTGCTGGTTTATCTGGTCACGCGCTTTCGGGCGCGCCTGCGATTTTTCCCGCCCTGGCAACAGGCGCTTTCGGTGTTCGCCTTGCTGCTCAATGACCACATCATTTTGTTGTGGATTATCAGTCTGAAAGGCGATGCACTGCCGACACTGTCGTTTTGGCTGGCGCCGGTGATCGGCACCCTGCTGTGGCCCTGGGTGTTCCTTGTAATGGACCGCTACCGCAGCCGCGTCCGGCTGCGTGCCGCGTGATGAATACCAGCGGCATTTACGCCAGTGGACGCGGGCGTCCGCTGAAGGATGCATTCCTCGAGTCTCGCCTGTTCCTGCGGCGCGTGACCATCAGCATGGTGGTCATCGCCCTGGTGTTGCTCTCGCTGCTGATGCGTTACACCTGGCTGCAGGTGATCAGCCACGAAGAATTGACCAGCCGTTCCACCAGCAACCGTGTGCGGGTGGTTCCGGTGGCGCCCAACAGAGGGCAGATTTACGACCGGCGCGGGCGGCTGATAGCGGAAAACATACCGGCTTACCGCCTGGAGGTGGTGCCGGAGAAAGTCGGTGATTTGGAGAGCGCCTTGAAGCGGCTCGCGCAGATTGTCGACCTGCCGCCGGATGCGGCGGAAAAGTTCGCTCGCGACCGCCGCCGCTATCGCAGTTTCGATGCGGTGCCGCTCAAGTTTGACCTGAGTGAAGCAGAGGTCGCGCGTTTCGCGGTGGACCGGCACCGGTTCCCCGGTGTGGACATCGTGCCCTATCTCTCCCGCCGTTACCCTTTTGGCGAACTCCTGACCCACGTGCTGGGCTACGTCGGCCGTATCGATGAGGACGACCTGGCGGGGCTGGACGCGGCCGAGTACCGGGCCACGACGCATATCGGCAAGAGCGGCGTCGAGCGTCAATATGAAGTCGCTCTGCACGGGCGCAGCGGGGTGGAAAAGATCGAGACCAACGCGGAGGGCCGGACCATTCGCACACTGGAGCGGCATGATCCGGTTTCCGGCAATGATCTCATTCTGTCGCTCGATGTGCAGCTACAGCAAGTGGCCTGGGATGCACTGGGTGACCGGCCCGGCGCAGTGGTGGCGATGGACCCGAACGATGGCTCCGTTCTGGCGCTGGTGAGCAAGCCGGCGTTCGATCCCAATCTGTTTGTTCAGGGCATCAGCAGCAAGGACTATCAGGCGATTCTGAAATCTCCGGGTCGCGCCCTGTTCAACCGGGCCATTCAGGGGGGCTACGAACCGGGTTCGACCTTCAAGCCGTTTGTCGGACTGGCCGGCCTGGAATTGGGCGTGATCAGCCGCGACAAGCAGATTTTCTCCAGCGGCAACTTCTATCTCGCCGGCCTGAATCGCCCGTTTCGCGACTGGCGTAAGGGCGGCCACGGCTGGGTGGATATTTATTCCGCATTGGAACAATCGGTGAATACCTACTTCTATACGTTGGCTTTGGATATCGGTATCGACCGTTTGCATGATTACCTGGCGCAGTTTGGATTCGGCAGCGTCACCGGCCTGGACCTGCCCGGCGAAATTCCCGGCGTGCTGCCTTCACGGGAATGGAAACGGGCCCGCTACAATCTGCCCTGGTATCCGGGTGAAACGGTGATTGGCGGCATCGGGCAGGGATTCAATGTCGTCACGCCAGTACAACTCGCGGTCGCTTTGAGCACGCTATGCAACGGCGGCACGCGCTTCGTTCCGCAACTTCTGTATGCTTCCAAAGAAGCGGGTGATCAGCAGGCGGTCAGGGCCGAGGCCGCGCAGGCCCTGCATGTGCCGGTGGTTAGCGCCGAGAATTGGAACGCCGTGCGCGAAGGCATGCGCAGGGTCATCCACGGAGTGAATGGCACGGCGCGGGCCTTGTTGCCGTTGAACGGTTTTGAAATGGCGGGCAAAAGCGGCACAGCGCAGGTGGTTGATCAGGAGCTGGATGAAGGACACCAGGGCGCCGATGTGGCGGAGCATTTGCGGGACCATGCCCTGTTCATTGCCTTCGCCCCCGTGGATCATCCTTCGATCGTGGTCGCAGCCGTGGTTGAACATGGTGGCGGCGGTTCACGGAACGCAGCCCCGGTGGCCAAGGCCGTGATCGAATCCTGGCTGGCGCAGCAGGAACTGCCCAAATGAAAAAAGTGCTACCGGGCTGGGTCGGCTCGCCACAGTTGGATTGGCCCTTGCTCCTGGCTTTGCTGTTGCTGATGGGTTTTGGCCTGCTGGTGCTGTACAGCGCGACGGGCGAGGATGCCGTCATGGTGTCTCAGCAGGCCGTGCGCATGGGCGCGGGTATCGTGGCCATGTTGACGCTCTCCTTGGTGCCGCCGCATTTATTGCGTTTGTGGACGCCGTGGCTCTATGTCATCGGTGTCGTGTTGTTGCTGGTGACCTGGTTTGTCGGTGTCGGCAGGGGCGCCGGCCGCTGGCTCGACCTCGGGCTCATCCGTTTCCAGCCTGCCGAAATCATGAAACTGGCGGTGCCGATGATGGTGGCATGGTACTTCCACCCGCTCACATTGCCGCCTTCCTTTAAAGCAACGCTGATCGCATTTGGCCTGCTGGCCGTTCCCGCCATACTGATCGTCGGCCAGCCGGATCTTGGCACCGCTTTGCTGATTGCAGTCAGCGGTTGCATTACGATCTTTCTCGCCGGCTTGCGCTGGCGGTATATCCTGGGACTCGCCGGCCTCCTTGCCGCTGCGGCACCGGCAGCATGGTTCAATATGCACGAGTACCAGCGCAATCGCGTGCGCATTTTTCTTGACCCCGAATCGGATCCCCTGGGCAGCGGCTGGAACATCATCCAGTCCAAGATCGCGGTGGGATCGGGTGGGTTGCTGGGCAAGGGCTGGCTGCACGGCACGCAATCGCACCTGGAATTCATCCCGGAGCGGCACACGGATTTCATTCTGGCGGTGCTGGCCGAAGAATTCGGCCTGCTGGGCGTTGGCCTGTTGCTGATCCTGTACGTGTTCATCACGGCGCGCTGCAGTTATATTGCGGGCATGGCCAAGGATACCTATTCGCGCTTGCTGGCCGGCAGCCTGGGCCTGACATTTTTCGTTTACGTGGTGGTCAACAGCAGTATGGTTGCGGGTTTGCTGCCGGTTGTGGGGGTGCCGTTGCCACTGATCAGTTACGGCGGCACCTCGATTGTGACCCTGCTGGCAGGATTCGGTATGTTAATGTCCATTCATGGTCACCGGAATTTCATTCGCTAAGATCGATTCAGGTACACTGGGCCCGGCCAGAAGGTGTCTGCCAGCCCTTGGAAACGGCCATTCGTATATCCGGCTATGGCCATCACATTGTCAGCAGCGATCCGGCGGTATCAATGACTTGGACCTGGACATCATGCAAGGATATGGAAAAATCGTGAAGCGTTTGCTCTTACTGGCCTTGGTCTCCGTATTGAGTACTGCCTGCCTGGCCCAGCAGCATCCGGGTGCCGAAGCGTTTGCCGAAAAGGCCGCGCGTGAGCACAATCTGGACCCGCAAGAAGTGCTCAAGCTGCTGCAGCAGGCGCGGTTCCAACAGTCCATCGTCGACGCCATCAGCCGTCCGGCCGAAGCCAAACCGTGGTACCTGTACCGGCCCATATTTCTCAACCAGAAACGTATCGATGGCGGCGTGGCATTCTGGCGCGAGCACGAAGCGCGGCTGGCCACGGCTGCTGACCGTTTTCAGGTCGACCCGCAAATCATCGTTGCCATCATTGGCGTGGAAACTTTTTACGGGCGAATTACCGGCGGTTACCGCGTGCTCGATGCACTGGCGACACTGGCCTTTCATTTCCCCGATACCGGACACGATCGTTCGGAATTCTTTGCCAGCGAGTTGATGAATTTCCTGCTGCTGGGCAAGGAAGAAGGGCTGCCCCTGGAGGAAGTATCCGGCTCCTATGCCGGAGCGATGGGCCTGGGCCAGTTCATGCCCAGCAGTTATCGTGAGTACGCGGTGGATCTCGACGACGATGGACGCCGCGATCTGTGGAGTTCGATGGATGACGTGATGGGCAGCGTCGCCAACTATCTGCACCGGCATGGCTGGAAATACCACGAGCCTGTGGTCTATCCGCTGACGGCGGCGGAAGAGGCCGACATGGGTCTGGTCGCCGACCGGGACTTCAAGCCCCAACACACCATAGAACAATTATCGCACGGGGGGTTCAGCAGCAGTCATGAGGTCGACGGCGAAGAACCGGTTGCCGTGGTCAAGCTGGAAGAAGAACATGCGGAGACGTTCTGGCTCGCTTTCAATAATTTTTATGTCATCACCCGTTATAATCGCAGCCCACTGTATGCGATGGCGGTTTATGAGCTGAGCGAAGAGATTCGCCGGGGAATGGCCAAGTGACGAGAGCCCGGAAACGGCTGATCCGGTATCTTTGCAGTGCAATCGTGTTGTTGCTGCTGGTGGCCTGTGCCGGCAAGCAGGCGACAGGAACCGGAACCGGCTGACGGCCCTTCCTTCGCCGGCATCACGGGCGGAAGATGTCAAGGATGCACAGCCACGGTCCGAACCGAAGGCTCACTATGGCAACCAGTCGCCGTATGAAGTTTTCGGTAAGAAGTACTATGTGCTCGATTCGGCTGCCGGTTACCGTCAGCGCGGCACGGCCTCCTGGTACGGCAGCAAGTTTCACGGCCGCCGCACTTCCAGCGGCGAGCCCTACGATATGCATCTGGCGACCGCGGCGCACAAAACCCTGCCGCTGCCCACTTATGCCGAGGTGACCAATCTGGACAATGGCCGCAAAGTGATCGTCAAGATCAACGACCGGGGCCCGTTCAAGGATGATCGCCTGATCGACCTGTCTTACGGCGCCGCGCTGCGGCTGGGCATGATTGGCACCGGCACCGCGAAGGTCGAAGTTCGCGCAATCGACAGCGATAGCGTACGCTTTGCCGATACCGGAGATGGCACGCGTACCTGGCTGCAGGCCGGCGCTTTTGGCAAACGAAAGGGCGCCGAAGAGCTGGTCAGCGAACTGACCCGGGCCAACCTGAAACCGGCCAGCATTCACAGCGGCGACCACCTGTTCCGGGTATGGTTGGGTCCCTATACGAGTAAACTTGAAATCGAAGCGGTCATTCAACGTGCCATTGAACTTGGTTTCGAGCGGCCGCATAAGGTAAAACGTTGAGTACTTTTCCAGCCTGACAAAGATCACCCCGATGCCCATGAAAACCAAAAATGCGTTGCTGCTGATTGTGCTGACCTGCTGCAGCTATGTGTATGCGCAGACACCGCCACCGCCTGCAGCAGAACCCTTGCCGGTTCCGGCCGCACCGCAACTCGGCGCGACCAGCTACATTCTGATGGATTTCGACAGCGGCAGCGTGCTGGTTGATCACGATGCCGATTTGCGGGTCGAACCCGCCAGCATCACCAAGCTGATGACCTCCTACGTGGTGTTCAAGGAGTTGGCCGCAGGTGACATCAGCCTCGAGGACAAGGTAACGGTCAGTGAACATGCCTGGCGTACCGAGGGTTCACGCATGTTTATCGAACCCAGTATGACCCCTACAGTGGAGCAATTGATCCGTGGCATGGTCATCCAGTCCGGCAATGACGCCAGCGTGGCGCTGGCCGAGCACATCGCCGGCACCGAGGAGGCCTTCGTCGGCTTGATGAATCACTATGCCGAGGCCCTTGGCCTGACCGGTTCTCATTTTGAGAACGCGACGGGCTGGCCACACGAAAATCACTACATGACGGCGCGCGACATTGCGCTGCTCAGCGCCGCCATCATCCGTGAATTCCCCGAGTTCTACGCCTGGTATTCGGAGAAGGAATACACCTTCAACGATATTCGCCAGCACAACCGCAACACCTTGCTGTGGCGGGATCCTGCCATCGATGGTTTGAAAACCGGGCATACCGATGCGGCCGGCTTTTGCCTGGCGGCGTCCGCCATGCGCGACGGGATGCGGCTGATCAGTGTGGTCATGGGTTCGTCATCCGAATCGGCGCGGGCCAGTGAAAGCCAAAGCCTGCTGAACTACGGTTTTCGTTTCTTTGAAACGGTGCAGCTCTACAAAGCCCACGTTGAACTGGCCAAGGGCCGGGTGTGGAAGGGCAAGGCCGACGAGGTCAGCCTGGGTCTGGCAGAACCGCTGTTTGTCACCATTCCGCGCGGCCGCTACCAGGATCTGGACGGCCAGGTGGAGTTGCAGCCACAGTTGAGCGCACCCCTGGCGGTAGATGAGCCTGTCGGAACAATCAGCGTGCACCTGGGCGATGAACTCGTCGCCAGCCGCGATTTGATCACGCTGGATGCGGTCGAGTCCGCCGGATTTTTTGGCCGCACCTGGGACAGCGTGCGTCAGTGGGCAGGTGGGTTGTTCGGCGATGACAAGTGAGGAGAAAGATTCGCTGCTGCAGTTTCCCTGCCGCTTCCCAATCAAGGCCATGGGCCGGCAAAGCGCCGAGTTCGAGCGCGTTGTCAGCGAACTCATTCTGACGCACGCACAACTCGTGAGCGGCGAAAGCCTCAGAGTCACACCCAGCAAAGCCGGCAATTACGTCTCGATCACGGCGGTAATCGAAGCACAGTCGCGGAGCCAACTGGATACCATCTACCAATCCTTGACGGATTGTGAGTTGGTATTGGTGGCGCTTTGATCAGCAATGAATCATGCCCGCCGTCAATTGCACCCCCACCTCGACGCGCTGCATGTGCGCAGGCTGGGCCGCGCGGACTACGAGCCGGTGTGGCGCGCGATGCAGCAATTTACCAATGCGCGTACCGAGCTGACCGCCGATGAGCTGTGGCTGGTCGAACACCCTGCGGTTTTCACCCAGGGCCAGGCCGGAAAAGCCGAGCACCTGCTTGCGCCGGGCGATATTCCGGTGATTCAGGTCGATCGCGGCGGCCAGGTGACCTACCACGGCCCGGGCCAGATCGTCGCCTACCCTTTGGTCGATATCCGCCGCCGCCATATTGCCGTGCGTGATCTGGTCAGACGAATCGAGGAAGCCATCATTCGCGTATTGGACCAGCATGGCGTAACGGGCGAGCGCCGCGCCGGTGCGCCGGGGATCTATGTCGACGGTGCAAAAATCGCTGCATTGGGTTTACGCGTGCGCCGCGGCTGTTCCTTCCATGGGCTGGCGTTGAATGTCGACATGGACCTGGAACCCTTCCGGCGCATCAACCCCTGCGGATTCCGCGGTCTGGAAGTCACGCAACTGGTATCATTCAAAGCAGTAAAGCTGCAAGACGTTGAAAACATGCTGGCAGACGAACTGGCGCATCAACTGGGCTATGCCTCTGTCGACTGGCTGGATTCGTCCGCCGTGTTGTGCGCGGTAGGAAGCAATGACCGATAAAAACGACACCATTCCACTCCCCATTGTGACCGGCCCACAGGGCCGGCAGCTGGGTGCCGAGAAAATGGCCCGCAACACCGCCCGCTTTGGAGACAGTGCGCCGGCTTTGCGCAAGCCGCCCTGGATTCGGGTGCGGCTGCCGGCCGGCAATGCCGTCGGCGACGTTGAAATTGAAGCTGCGCGACCGCCATCTGGTGACGGTGTGCGAGGAAGCCACCTGTCCCAACATTCACGAATGTTTTTCCAAGGGCACGGCGACATTCATGGTGCTCGGCGCCATTTGCACCCGGCGCTGTTCCTTTTGCGACGTGGCGCACGGCAGGCCCAATCCGCCGGATGACCGTGAGCCGGATCGGCTGGCGGCCACGGTGCGCGAAATGGGGCTCAAGTATGTGGTCATCACCTCGGTTGACCGCGACGATCTGAGGGATGGCGGGGCCGGGCATTTTGCCGCCTGCATTGGCAAGGTGCGGGCGGCCAATCCCGGCATTCATATCGAAATCCTGGTGCCTGATTTTCGCGGCAAAGGGCGGGTGGAACGTGCGCTTGAATTGTTGGGCGCTGAGCCGCCGGACGTTTTCAATCACAACGTCGAGACGGTCGAGGCGCTGTACCCCAACGTCAGGCCCGGCGCGGATTATCAGTGGTCGCTGAACCTGCTCGCCCGCTTCAAGCAGCAGCATCCGGATATTCCCAGCAAATCGGGTATCATGCTGGGCCTGGGTGAAACACTGGATCAGGTCATGCAAACCTTGCGGGATCTGCGCCGGCACGACGTGGACCTGGTGACCATCGGGCAATATCTGCAACCGACGCCGCACCATCATCCGGTGTTGCGCTACTGGGCGCCGGAAGAGTTCGACGCACTGGCTGCACAGGCCTATGAGCTGGGATTTACCCACGTTGCCTGCGGGCCTCTGGTACGCTCGTCCTATCATGCGGACCAAATGGCGCACGATTCAGGCTTGATCGGTATTGCCGGCAATAGCTGAGATTGGCCACTGTGGAATAGGCGTTGCCGAGCGTATGCCGGCATCACTCACTGGGCGACAAATAGATGCCTTTTATCGCGAATTTGGCACTAAATAGAAACTCCGCATTGTTTTCCTTGTCGGAAACAGGCATAAATAACGCTTCAGGCCCGGTTTTGGTGCCCTTTTTTGCATCCAGGCGCGAGGTCGATACAGGAGAGTCATACGTGAGACGCATTGCAATTGTTCTATTCCTGGCTTTGGCCACTTCTTTGGCCTGGGCTGCCGTACAGCCGGCGGATTCACTGGAACTCAAGCCCAGCATGGATCAGCGTTATGCCACCAACCTGGCGACCCGGTTCCTGACCAATTGGCATTACAAGGACACGCAACTGGATGACGAGTTTTCCAGCGTCATTCTGGATGAATACATCGACTTGCTCGACCCCAACAAGAATTATTTTCTGGCCTCCGACATTGCCGATTTCGATCGTTATCGCACGGCTCTGGACGATGCCCTGCGCCATTCCGACCTGCTTCCGGCCTATGACATCTTCAATGTCTACGTCCAGCGTGTGCGCGAGCGCGTGGCTTATTCCCGGAAAGCCTTGCACCAGCCGATGGACTTCACCATCGATGAGTACTACGACTTCGACCGCGAAGATGCACCATGGGCAAAATCCACTGCCGAACTGGACGAAATGTGGCGCAAGCGGGTCAAGAACGATTATCTGCGCCTGAAACTGACGGACAAGGAAGACGCGGCCATCATAACGACCCTGGAGAGCCGCTACGACAATCTGGACCGCCGCATCAACGAGCTCAAATCCGAAGACGTGTTCCAGTTTTTCATGAACGCGTTTGCCCAATCGATCGAACCGCATACCTCGTATCTGTCACCACGCACTTCGGAGAACTTCGAGATTTCAATGAAGCTCTCGCTCGAAGGTATCGGTGCCTTGCTGGGGCGTGAGTCCGAATACACCACCATTGCCAGCGTGGTGCCCGGCGGGCCCGCCGCGATGGATGGCCGGCTCAAGGCGGGTGACCGCATTACCGGCGTGGGCCAGGGGCGCGATGGAAAAATGGTAGACGTCGTCGGCTGGCGGGTGGATGACGTGGTCGATCTGATCCGCGGGCCGAAAGATACGGTCGTGCGTCTTGAAGTGTTGCCCAAGGATGCCAGCGTCGGCGGTCCGGCATCGGTCATCGATATCGTGCGCAATGAAGTCAAGCTGGAAGAACAGGCGGCAAAAAGCAGCATCATCGAAGTGCCGGTGGAAGGCAGCGACAAGAAGGAAAAGATTGGCGTTATCGACTTGCCGGTGTTTTACCTGGACTTCACCGGCCGCGCTGAGAACCGGCCGGACTACCGCTCCAGTACCCGCGATGTGCGCCGCCTGATCAGTGAGTTGAAGGAGCAGGGCATCGTCGGACTGGTGGTGGACCTGCGCAACAACGGCGGCGGCTCCCTGCTGGAAGCCACCACGCTGACGGGCCTGTTTATCGACAAGGGTCCCGTGGTTCAGGTGCGCAATTCCAATGGCCGTATCTCCGAGGAAGAAGATACCGATGCCGGGATGGCCTGGGAAGGCCCACTGGCGGTGCTGGTAAATCGCTACAGCGCTTCGGCTTCAGAAATCTTTGCCGCCGCCATTCAGGACTATGGCCGGGGCCTGATTATCGGTGAACCGACCTTCGGCAAGGGCACGGTCCAGAGCCTGCTGGATCTGGACGATTATGCCCCGTCGGATTCGCCCAGCATGGGACAGCTCAAAATCACGATGGCGCAGTTTTTCCGTGTCAACGGCGGCTCCACGCAAAACCGCGGGGTGGTACCGGATATCCGCTTTCCGTCGGCCGGCGATCCGGCCAAGTATGGCGAACGGTCCTTACACCACGCGCTGCCCTGGACCACCATCGATCCGGCCCGCTACCAGCGCGCGGGTGACATGAGCCGCCTGGTGGCCGTCGCCGACAGCCGCTATCACGAGCGCATGGCACATGACCCGGAGTTTAACTGGCTGTTGGCGGATATCGCGGAATACAACACCAAGTCCAAAGAGACACGCGTTTCCTTGCTGGAATCCAAAGCGCGCGCAGAAATGGCCGAGGAAAAGGCCAAACGCGAAGAGCGCAAAGCCGAGAAAAACGGTGGCGATCCGCTGGTGAAAAGCGATGATGTACTGGTGGAAGAGAATTTCGACGAATTGGCCGACGATCCGGCGGCCGACGCGGATAGCGAGGAAACTGACGAAGGCCCCGACCTGTTGTTACGCGAGACGGCGCGCATCGTCGGTGACGTGGAAGAACTCGAGTCCAATCTGGATTTGCTCAACCGTAAGTTTTCTCAGCTCAGCGCCAAGGAGCAAGCCACTCCGAAGCTGAACTGATTCGCCGCGCCGACCTGTGCACAGCCAGTCAAACGGCGGCCCCTTGCACGCCGTGGCAAGGGGCAGCTTACCGCGATCAGTCTCGGCTCTTTAACAGGTCGCGGATTTCTGTCAACAGGACTTCTTCCGCGGAAGGTTTGGGCGGGGCCGCGGGCTTGGCCTCTTCTTTCTTCTTCAGCGTATTCATGGCCTTGATCATCATGAAGATGGCAAAGGCGACGATGGCGAAATCCACCACGGTCTGGATGAAAGCGCCGTAATTCCAGGTCACTGCCGCCACTTCGCCACTGGCTTCCTTCAAAGTGACTGCCAGGTCGCTGAAGTCGACGCCACCCAGCGCCAGACCCAGCGGCGGCATCAACACGTCGTTGACGAACGAAGACACGATTTTTCCAAAGGCCGCGCCGATGACGATGCCGACGGCCATATCCACCACGTTTCCGCGCATCGCGAATTCGCGGAATTCTTTCATCATGCTCATGGTTCTCTCCCGTTTGTTTTGCTGGTCACCCGGGCCGGATACACCCGGGCGCCGATGAGACCATCCGACTCGATGGCAAAGCCATGATAGCGGAAATCATCGGCTTGACCGAAATCGGGATCGGTTAGAATCAAACCCTATGATCCGTCCTGATTCGAAGCGTGTATTGCGCGTTGCGCTGCCGGTTCCGTTGCCACAATTATTCGATTACCTGCCGCAGCCGGGCGGCGGTATCGCGCCGGCAGGCACGCGGGTCTTGGTGCCGTTTGGCCGCCGCAAGCTGGTCGGCATCGTGGTCGAGACCGATGTGGCCAGTGTCCTGCAACCGGAACGGCTGCTGCCGGTCAGCGCCGTGCTGGATGATGGCAGACCCTTGCTCGACAGCCATTTGATGAACCTGCTGGCCTGGTGCTGGCAATACTACAAGCATGCGCCCGGTGAAGTGCTGCAGACCGCGTTGCCGCCTGCTTTGCGCAAGGCCGATGGATCCTTGCCCGGCCAGCCACTGCAGTTCGGGCTGAGCGCGGCGGGCCGCGCCAGGCTGGAGCAACCGCCCGGCAGGGCCCGGGCGCAGTACGCCATGCTGCAGCGGCTGGAACAGGGTCCTGTCGGCGAAATCCACCTGGCAACGGAGGGTGCACGCTGGCGCGCCACCCTGGCCCGTTTGCTGGAGCAGGACTGGGTCATCGCCGAGCCGGCCGCGGCCCAGCAAGCCCGCATTACGCCGGGGCCGCAACTGAATGCTGAGCAGCAACAGGCGCTGGATGACTTTTGCCGCGACACGCACCGCTTTCAATGCCATTTGCTCGATGGCGTCACCGGCAGTGGCAAGACCGAGGTTTACCTGCATATGCTCGAGCGGGTTCTGTCGCAGGGCGGGCAGGGCCTGGTATTGGTGCCGGAAATCGGCCTCACACCGCAGTTGCTGCGCAGATTCCGCCGCCGTCTGGGGCTGGAACCCGCGGTCATTCACTCCCGAATCAGCCAGGGCGAGCGGCTGGCGGCCTGGGAAGCCGCCCGCAGCGGGCGGGCGCGGCTGGTCATCGGCACCCGCTCGGCCCTGTTCACGCCCATGCCGGAGCTGGCACTGATCGTTCTGGATGAGGAGCACGATGCCTCATTCAAGCAACAGGATGGTTTTCGCTATTCAGCCCGGGACATTGCGGTCAAGCGTGCGGCCGAACTCGATATCCCCATCATTCTGGGCAGCGCCACGCCGTCGCTGGAGTCGCTCAATAACGCGGCGGCCGGCAGGTACTCGCGGCATCGCCTGCGCCAGCGCGCCACGCAGGCGGCCTTGCCCACCTGGCGCGTGCTCGACATGCGCCAGCACAGCCGCGATCACGGACTGGCTGCCGGATCCATGGAAGCGATCGCGGAAACCCTCGAGCGTCAGGAGCAGGTCATGGTCTTTCTCAACCGCCGCGGCTGGGCGCCGGTGCTGATGTGCGAACAGTGCGGCTGGCACGGCACCTGCGAGCGCTGTGATGCCAACCTGACCTGGCACCGCAGTGCCGGCCAGTTGCTGTGCCACCATTGCGGCAGCCGGCGGCGCGTACCCTCACTGTGTCCCGATTGCCGTGCCGATGCGCTGGTCAGCGCCGGCGAGGGCACGCAGCAACTGGAGCAAGCCTTGTGCGACCGCTTTCCGGCGCTGCCGGTACTGCGCTTCGACCGCGACAGCACCAGGGGCAAGGGCAGTTTCGATGCGCAGGTGGAACAGGTGATGCAGGGCGGCGCCTGCGTCCTCGTCGGCACCCAGATGTTGGCCAAGGGACACCATTTTCCCGCGGTCACCCTGGTGGTCGTGGTCAACATCGACCAGGCGCTGTTCAGCCCGGATTTCCGCGCGCTGGAGCGCTTGGGGCAGACGCTGCTGCAGGTATCCGGGCGCGCCGGACGGGTAGATAAGCCCGGCACCGTCATCCTGCAGACCTTCCACCCCGAAAACGAGGCCCTGGCGTCGCTGATCCATGAAGGTTATGAGGTATTTGCCGACCGTCTGCTGGAGGAGCGCCGTCAGGCGCAGCTACCACCGGTTACGTACCAGGCCTTGCTGCGCGCTGAGGCACACGCGCGTGAAGACGTACTGAACTACCTGCGTGCGGCAGCAAATTGTTTTCCCGCCGGGAAAGGCCGTGCGTTTGGGCCGATGCCTGCGATCATGGAGAAAGTCGGCGGCCGTTACCGCATGTACCTGATGATACAGAGCAGTACGCGGACGGAATTGCACCGTCAGATCGACGCCTGGCTCGACCCCCTGCGGGCGCTGCCTTCCAGCCGTAAAGTCCGCTGGGTGATGGATGTCGATCCGCAGGAATTGTAGTACCCCGCAATAGGCCAACGGTCACGCTTGCGCGGCTCATGACCAATGACACTCACATTCAAAGGGAATCTACGCAACAGTAAACTTGTCAATAAAAACGGTCTTTGTCTGTATACTTTCCGATTTTATCTTCTCTGGCCTGACAAAATGGTTATGAATCAAATTGAACCCCAGGCCGATGCGGCCGCAATTACTGGTGCTTCGACGGGTACTGCTGACGCCCATGCTGCATTCATCCGCCTGAGCCAGGCAGCCAACGAGCTGATAATCGGCCAGCAGCGCCTGATGGAGCGCTTGTTGATAGCGCTGCTGAGCAATGGTCATTTACTGGTCGAAGGCGCGCCCGGACTGGCCAAGACGACGGCGATCAAGGTGATTGCCGACCGTATCGAAGGTGACTTCCACCGCATTCAGTTTACCCCCGACCTGCTGCCGGCAGACCTGACCGGTACGGAGATCTATCGCCCCCAGGAAGGCACTTTCGAATTCCAGCAAGGGCCGATATTCCACAATCTGATTCTGGCCGACGAAGTGAACCGCGCCCCGGCCAAGGTGCAATCCGCGTTGCTGGAAGCCATGGGCGAGCATCAGGTCACCGTTGGCCGGGTCACCTATCGGCTGCCGCGACTGTTTCTGGTGATGGCGACGCAAAACCCGATCGAGCAGGAAGGCACCTATCCTCTGCCGGAAGCGCAGCTCGATCGTTTCCTGATGCATGTTTCCATTACCTACCCCGGCGCCGAGGCCGAACTGAAAATCCTCAACCTGGCACGACAACAGGCGCGGGAAGAGCTCGGCCAGCAACCCGGTGCCCCGGTGCTGGTCACCCAGGAGCAAGTGTTCTCCGCCCAGGCCGGCGTGTTGGATATGTACCTGGCGCCGGCATTGCAGGATTACATCGTGCAAATGGTGCTGGCTACCCGTGATCCGGGCCGCTGGGACGAGTCCATGGCCGCCATGGTGAGTTACGGAGCGAGTCCCAGGGCGACCATTGGCCTGGACCGCTGCGCCCGCGCCAGGGCCTGGCTGGACAATCGGGACTACGTTTCGCCCGATGACGTCCACGCCGTCATCCACGACGTGATGCGTCACCGCGTGTTGTTATCCTATGAAGCGGAAGCCGACGGGGTCACGGTCGATCAACTCGTCGACCGCTTGCTGGACCGGGTTCCGGTGCCATGATTTCAGCGCCAGTGGCGCGCGGTGATGGCATTCATGTCACCGCGGCTGAGCTGATCGCGCTGCGTCCGCGTTGTAATGCCCTGCGCTTGCCCATGCGCCAGCCGGCGGCATCGGCACTGGCCGGCGCCTATCGTTCGCGTTTTCGTGGCCGCGGTGTCGACTTCGTGGAGTCCCGTAACTACCAGCCCGGAGACGACATCCGCAATATGGACTGGCGTGTTACCGCGCGCACCGGCAGGGCGCATACCAAAGTTTTCCAGGAAGAGCGTGAACGGCCGGTTCTGATCGTGCTGGATGCCAGCCCCAGCCTGTACTTCGGCACGCGGCGCAGGCTGAAATCGGTTGCCGCAGGGCAATTGGCTGCCGCGGTGGCCTGGTCGGCCGTGCGTCGCGGTGATCGCATTGGCGGTTTCCTGTTCGCCCCGGGGCGGCATCGCGAGTTGCGTCCTGCCGGTGGCCGGCGCGGAGCCATGCGCGTGATCCAGAGCCTGGTTGACTGGTTGCAGCCCGCGGCTGACGGACAACGGGCCACGCCCCTTTCCGCCGCGCTGGAGCGGGTGCGGCATACCGCGCGGCCAGGCAGCCTGATCGTGATCATCAGCGATTTTTTCAATCTGGATGAGGATTGCAACCAGCATCTGTCGCGCCTGCGCAAACACAACGATGTGATCGGCTGCCAGGTGCTGGACCGTTCCGAACACGAACTGCCGGCCGGGCGTTATCCGATCAGCGACGGTGAGTCCTCTTCGATTATCGACACGGGTCAGTCCGGCGATCGAAAAAGATTCCTGCAGATGAGCCTGCAGCACCTGGAGGCGCCGCGGCGCCTGTTCCAACGCCACCAGTGCGGCTGGATGGTGATGTACACCGACGATGACCCGGTCGATCTGCTGGGGCGGGAAATGCGCATTCTGGTGGGCCGCCCGGGCTGACATGAACGACGCCGGCAACAATATGCTGTCCCGGTTGCGCGATATTCACGCGCGCCGCCGATCCGGGCTGGTGGCCGCCGGCGCCGGGCTGGTGGGTGCTGGCGGTGCTGGCGCTTGCCGCAATGAGCCTGGCCTTGCGCTGGGGCTATCGCCGCTGGTCGGTCATGCGCCGCCGGCGCGCCTTGTTGACGGCACTGGAAAACATCGCCCGCGACGTCGATCCGGCGCAGCGCCCGCATGAATATCTGGCCAGGCTGAACCGCTTGTTCCGGGTGGTCGCCTGGCGCGCGTTTCCGGACACTGCCTGTGTGCGTCTGCAAGGCATGGAGTGGGTGCGCTTCATCCAGTCCCTGTTGCCGCAAAGCATGCCGGCGGAAGGCCTCACCGCGCTGGCCAGCGGGCCTTACGAGCCCAGTCCCGAATTCGATCCGCACAGCCTGCAGCAACTGGCCCGCACCTGGGTGAAGAAGTATGGCTGAAGCGGCCACCACTTCCGGACTGATATTGGCCTGGCCGTGGCTGCTGCTTTTGCTGCCGCTGCCCTGGCTGGTGCGCAAGCTGCTGAAGGCGGTGCCGCAGTTGCCGATGCAGGCATTGCGGGTGCCCTGGTATGCGCTGGTCGGCGGCAGCGATGCCGGCTATCTGCAGCGTACCGCGCTGGCTGCGGTGGCCGCGCTGATCTGGCTGTTGCTGTTGCTCGCCGCCGCGCGCCCGCAGTGGGTGGGCGATATCGAGACGATACCGGTCACCGGGCGCGATCTGCTGCTGGCAGTGGACATATCCGGCAGCATGGACACCCAGGACATGATCCTGAACCAGCAGGCGGTAAACCGGCTGACCGTGGTCAAGCAGGTGGCCGGGGAATTCATCAAGCGGCGCCGTGGCGACCGTGTTGGGCTGGTATTGTTCGGCAGCCGCGCCTACCTGCAGACACCGTTGACCTTCGATACCCAAACCACCGCGATTCTGCTCGACGAGGCGGAAATCGGCCTGGCGGGCAGGGAAACGGCGATTGGCGATGCCATTGGTCTGTCGGTGAAGCGATTACGCGAGGATGCGGCCAGCAAGCGCGTGTTGATCCTGCTGACCGACGGCGCCAACACCTCCGGTGAGGTGCAGCCGCTGCAGGCGGCTGAATTTGCCGCACGCGAGGGGCTGACCATTTACACCGTCGGTGTCGGAGCCGATGAAATGATGGTGCGGGATTTTTTCGGCAGCCGCATGGTCAACCCTTCTGCGGACCTCGATGAAGACACGCTGCGGGCGATCGCCGAGCGCACCGGTGGGGCGTACTTTCGTGCCCGCGACACCGAGGCGCTGGAGGAGATTTATGCGCAGTTGGATAAACTTGAACCGGTCGAAAGCGATCAGGAATCCGTGCGTCCGGTGGACGACCTGTTTTACTGGCCCCTGTCCGCGGCCTTTTTGCTGGTGCTGTTGTGCGCCATGCTGATGTTGCGGCGACAGGTCATATTCCGGGCCAGCGCGGCGTAGACGGCATGGGATTGCTCCATTTCATTCGCCCGCTGTGGCTGATCGCGCTGCCCCTGGCGGTGGTCGTGCCCTGGATTTGGCGCCATGCCCGCCGCCCCTCCGGTGATTGGGAACGTGTTTGCGACCCGCACCTGTTGCGCTGGCTGAGCCATCAGGAAGGGAACACGGCGCGGCGATCCCGCGGACCCTGGCTGGCCGGCGCCGCATTGCTGCTGAGCGTACTGGCTCTGGCCGGTCCCAGTTGGCAGCAACTGCCTGACAGCGCCTTTTCCGCGCGTGATGCCCGCGTGATTGTGCTCGACCTGTCGAACTCCATGCTGGCCCAGGACCTGCGGCCGGACCGGCTGACGCAGGCCCGTTTTCGCCTGGCGGACTTGCTGCGTGAAACACGCGAGGGGCAAACCGGCCTGGTGGCTTATGCCGGGGAGGCGTTCGTGGTTTCGCCCTTGACCACGGACACCCATACCATTGCCAACCTGCTGCCCTCCCTGCGGCCGGATGTGATGCCGGTCGGCGGCAGCCGCGCCGACCTGGCGCTCGGCATGGCGGCGACTTTGCTGGAACGTGCCGGCTTCAGCCGTGGCGAGGTCCTGCTGATCAGCGATTCGGCCGATGCCGCCGATGCGGCCAAGGCGCGGGAATTGCGCGATCACGGAGTGATTACCTCGGTGCTGGCCGTCGGCACAGCGGAGGGCTCGCCAATTCCCAGCGGCAGCGGCTTCGTCACCGACCGCAACGGCAATGTGGTTATTGCGCGGCTTGATTCTGCCCGCTTGCAGGATGTGGCCGCCGCGGGTGGCGGCAAGTTTTCCGAGATGAGCACGGCGGCGGCAAATGACGCCTCACCCTGGCTGGAACGGCAGAGCAGTGAGTTCACGCGCCGGCAAGACTCGTTGGACCAGCGCTGGAAAGATGCCGGACCCTGGTTGGTGCTGCTGTTGTTGCCGCTGGCAGTGGCCAGCTTCCGGCGTGGTGTTTTGTTCCTGCTGCCGGTGTGGATCATGGCCGGCGGCCTGTATGTACCCGACGCCAGAGCCAACTGGTGGGATGACGTCTGGCAGCGCCGGGACCAGCAAGCCTGGGAGGCGCTGCAAAACAAGGAGAATGACCGTGCGGCAGCGCTGGCGGTTGCGCCGGGCCTGTCAGGAGAAGCCTGGTACCGCAGTGGCAAATTTGACAACGCGTCGAGCGCCTGGTCAAAAAAGGATACGGCGGATGCGCACTACAACCGGGGCAATGCGCTGGCTCAGTTGGGCCAATTCGATGCCGCCTTGCAGGCCTATGACCGGGCGCTGGAACTGGACCCGTCGATGCAGGATGCGCGCTTCAACCGTGATTTGGTGGAGCAAATGAAACAAAAGCAACAACAGCAAGAACAACAGCAACAGGAGCAGGATCAAAAGAATGGCCAGGGTGATTCGCAACAGGGGGATTCATCCGGGAAGTCCGGTCAAAGCGATGAATCCCGGCAGGCGGCGGACAAGAAGTCTTCCGAGCAGGACCAGGAAGGTAAGCAACAGCAAGGCCAGGAACAAAAGGATCAGGGCAAGGGGGAGCAGGATAAGGATAAGGAGCAAGGCGATCAACCCAATTACGCCGAGTCCTGGTCAGAAGAGGATGCACAGGCCATGGAACAGTGGTTGCGGCGTATTCCGGATGATCCGGGCGGGCTGTTGCGGCGCAAGTTCCTGAACGAACATTTGCGCCGTGGCGCGCGCGAGGATGAATCGAAACCATGGTGAGGATGATTGCACTTGGCTTGACCGTGTTGCTGCTGTGCGCGTCCGCATCGGCGGCTGACATCACCGCACAACTGGACCGCGACCGCATTGTTCAGGGTGAGACGGTCACGCTGACCATCCAGACCGATGATCCGCAACAGAATCTGGACGGCGATTTCAGTGTGCTGGACAAGGACTTCGAATTGGTCGACCGGCGCACCGAGTCGCAAATGTCCATTGTCAATGGCCAGCAATCTGCGGTCGTGCGGCTGCTGCTGACACTGGAACCCAGGCACAGCGGGGATTTGACCGTTCCACCGCTGCGTATTGGTACGACCACCACATCGCCACTGAAGCTGACCGTGGATGCAGCACCGAAGGCCAAGCCGGGCGAAGCGCCCACGGTGTTCATCGAAGTCGAAGTGGAGCCGAAAAACGGCCCCTACTACGTGCATGCGCAGTTGCGGCTGACCGTGCGCGTTTTCTATCAGCAAAGCCTTACCGAGGCCGCGATTTCCCAGCCGGAGCCTGCGCCCGCATCAGTTCGTCTGCTGGACGAGGTGCCCTACCAGTCGGATCGCGGCGGCGTCCATTACCGCGTACTTGAAAGACACTATGCCATCTTCCCGGAACGCTCCGGCCCGTTGCAGATTCCACCGCTGAAACTCAGCGGCCGTTTGGTCGAGCGGCGTTCGGACCGGCTGTGGCAGCCCACTGTCCGCGGCCGGCGCATCGAAGTGACCAGTGACCCGGTCGATCTGACCATTCAACCCAAGCCCGCCAGTTTCAGCGGCGATTCGTGGCTGCCTGCCCGCTCTTTGCAGCTGACGCAGAGTGTGTCGGCCAGCGATTCGCTGACCGTCGGCGAGCCTGTCACCCGAACCGTCATGGTGGATGCGGTGGGCCTGGAAGAAAACATGATCACCCAACCACCCTGGCCCAAGGTCGCTGACGCACGAATCTATCCGGACCAACCCCAGGGCATCAGCCGCAATGACGGAAAATGGGTGCTGGGCCACAAGGAATTCCGCTATGCCGTGGTGCCGGAAAAGGCCGGCGAACTGGTATTGCCGCAATTGAGTCTGCATTGGTGGGACACCGTCAACGACCGCGAGCAAACCGCGGTCTTGCCCGAACAGCGATTGAAGGTACTGCCCTCGGCGCTGCCACCACCCGCACCGCCGGCCGCCGCCGCACCCGCGGCTGCGCCGGTCGCGGGCAGCCCAGCGCTTGCCCCGGCAGCACCGCCGCTTGCAAGCGGCAGATACTGGTCCGGGCTGACTTTGGTGTTCGCCGCACTGTGGTTGATCACCAGCGCGCTGCTGTTCCGGCAGCACCGGGGCCTGCGCAGCCCAGGCGGTGGTCAGGACCTGCCGAACAGGCGGAGAGCGAGATTCTGCAGGAACTCAAGCGCGCATGTTCAGGCCAATGACGCAGCGGGAGCGCGCCGCGCGCTGGGCCACTGGTTGCGCGACTTCGGTCCGGCAGGGACATCCGGCAGCCTGTTGGACTTTGCCGCCCGACACGCAAATGGGGAATTGCAGCAAGGTCTGATGCGCCTTGACGCGATGGGATATCGTCCAGCGCAGGAGCAAGTGTTCGATGGCGCAGGCTTGTGGAAAGCTTTCTCCGCCTGGCGCAAGCAGTGGGCGGGCCAGGGCAACGGACAGGACACAGATGTGACGGACCTTTATGCGGCTTAAGGTCCGTGAACAGGTTCAATATGTGTATTCCAGGAACCTTCTATCAATACGGCCTGCGCCGTCCCAGATTAGCACAAGCCGGTTCGGAGCAAGGGGTTAGCTTGCAGGACCTTTTGAAACAGGATGTTTCAAGAAGAGCCGCCATGGATGGCTATTTGGCGTGTCCTGAAAGCTAACCCCTTGGTTCGGACCGGCGCCTCAACAAGCAGGCTAGGGAATCTTCATCACCAGGCTGTCGATGCCCTTGTCCTGCAGCCGGCGGCGGGTGTCATCCGCCTGGCGCATGCCTTTTACCGGACCGACGCGCACGCGGTGCCAGGTGGCGTCGTTGACGGTAACGGACTGCACCGTTGCCACGAATCCGTTCAGGGCGAGCTGTGCCTTCAACTGGTCGGCGTCCGTGGCGGACATGAATGAGCCGACCTGAAGCAAGTAGGAATCAGAGTCGTCGGCTGCGACCGATGGGCTGGCCGGCTCCCGGTGTTGCGACAGTTCCTGCTCCGGGACGACGACTTCCATTTCCGGCAGCACGGTAAAAAAGTCATAACGGGGTTTGCTGCGCTGCTCCGTGGGCTTGCTGATTTCCTCGTTCAATACCGCGTCGTCCTGCCGCCCGCCGGCGGTATCGCTGGCGACGGGTTGTTCCTGCTGTGGTTGCGGAAGAAAGCCCTTGGCTGCCAGATACCAGGCCAAACCCAAGCCAATGAGAATGCCTGCAAGCAGCCACATCAATGCCGGCGTCCTTTTTCTCGCTCCCCTGCTCGCTCCTCTACGGGACACTGCTGGCTCCTCTACAGGACACTGCTGACTCCTTACATTTCTTCCGGCGCGGAGACGCCGAGAAGGTTCAAACCGGATCGCAGCACGATACGTGTGGCGCGAATCAGATTCAATCGGGCATTGCGTAAATTTTCTTCTTCCACGAGAAACTGGTGGGCATTGTAATAGGCGTGCAAATCGGTAGCCACGTCGTGCAGATAATACGCGACGAGATGCGGAGCCCGCTGCCTGGCCGCGGCTTCGATGGCTTCCGGGTAGCGGCTGATGGTGCGCATCATTTGCAATTCATGTTCCTCGGTCAGCAGTCCGAGAGCGGCTTCGCCAATGGCTTCATTGTAATTGACGTCCATTTGCACGAGGTGGCGCATCACGCTGCAAATACGGGCGTGTGCATACTGGATGTAGTAAACCGGATTCTCATTGCTGCGCGACTTTGCCAGGTCGAGATCGAAATCCAGGTGCTGTTCGTGTGAGCGCATGACATAAAAGAACCGTGCCGCATCGTTGCCCACCTCGTCGCGCAATTCGCGCAGGGTAATGAACTGCCCCGAGCGCGTAGACATCTGTACTTTCTCACCGAAACGAAACAGCACCGCGAACTGCACCAGCAGGATTTCCAGGCGGTCCGGATCCTCTCCCAGTCCCTGTGCTGCGGCCCGCAACCGGGCGATATAGCCGTGATGATCGGCCCCCAGAACGTAGATCGCCCGTTTGAAACCGCGCTCGAACTTGTTCAGGATGTAGGCGATGTCGGAGGCGAAATAGGTCGCGCGGCCGTTTTCGCGGATGACCACGCGGTCCTTTTCATCCCCAAGGGCCGAGGCCCGGAACCATGTGGCGCCGTCCCGGATGTAGAGATGGCCATTGTCGCGCAAGCGTTCGATGGCGGCTTCCACCGCACCGCTGTCCTCGAGGGCCTGTTCCGAAAACCACCTGTCGTAGACGACACCGAATTCCCTCAGGTCGTCCTGGATGTCGCTCAGTATGGAGTTCAGGGCCGCATTGAAGAAGACCTCGAAACCCTCGGTGTCGAGCAGTTCGCGCGCCCGTCCGATCAAGGCATCGATCTGGTTTTCGCCGTCTTCTCCCGGCGGCAACCCTTCAATGATGTCCTGGTTGCTGAAGCGCCACTTGTCTCCGTGCTCGGCACGGGCCAGCCGGGCGATATCGTAAATGTAGTCACCCCTGTAGCCATTATCCGGAAAATTGACTCTTTCCCCACACAGCTCCAGGTAGCGAAGCCAGACGCAGGTGGCCAGGATGTCCATCTGGCGGCCGTTGTCATTGACATAGTACTCACGTTGAACCGTGTAGCCGAACAGGGTCAGGATGTTGGCCAGGCTGGCGCCGTAAGCCGCACCACGGCCGTGGCCGACGTGCAGTGGCCCCGTTGGGTTGGCGGAAACGTATTCCAGCGTGATGTTTTCATCCGCCCTGACGAGTGGGCGGCCGAACTGCTCCCGTTGGCGCAGCACGTCGTTGACTGTGCCGGTCAGGGCACAGTGTTGCAGGAAGAAATTGATAAATCCCGGGCCGGCGATTTCCATTTTTTCGACCTGGCGGGATCTTGGAATGTTGTCAATAATGGCCTGGGCCAGTTCGCGCGGCGGCATTTTGGTTTGCTTGGCCAGGGTCATTGCCAGATTGGTAGCGAACTCGCCGTGCTCGCTCGAGCGCGTGCGTTCCAGGTGGATAACGGGCTCCTGCTCCAGGCTGACCACGCCGTTCCGTTGCAGATGCAACAGTGCCTGGGACAGAAGTTCTTGAATATGCTCTTTCACTGAATGAACCCGGATCAGAAACCCTGAAGTCTGCTCGTGGCGTGCTTGCGAGGCTTGCCTAAAAGTGGGCTATTGTAAACGCTACTGCCACCGTTGCACCATTATTGGGATACGAGCCGCCTTTGTGCGCATAATCCTGTGGATAAGTTTGTGGGAAACCCGTTGGTACTCGCCGGGCCCAGCCGGGCCGGGCGCAGGCAGGCCCATCAGGCATTGAAGAATGAAGGTATAAAGATAATAAAAAACAATATCTTGGAATATTTATTGCCAGAATACTTCACAACTGACCGGAAAGCTCATGATTTCAACTCGCTACCTGTGCTGTGAATAAAAAGATCCTGCAATCCACCGGTGACAGGAGCATCAGGGATGATAACATCGCCCCGTGACCACTTCACATGACAACTCCACGTACCGCTTCATGCAGGCACAGCCGCGCCTCGGAGAGCGGGTTTATGTCTCCACACAGGCCCACGTCAGTGGCTCGGTGTCGCTGGGGGATGATGTTTCCATCTGGCCGATGGCGGTCATTCGCGGAGACGTGAATCGCATCGAAGTCGGCGCCCGCTGCAATATCCAGGATGGCGCGGTTTTGCATGTCACACACGAAGGCCCCTACTCACCCCTGGGCGGCCCGCTCCTGCTGGCCGAAGACATCACCGTAGGGCATGGCGTCATTCTGCATGCCTGCACGATCGGTCAGCACTGCCTGGTCGGCATGGGAGCCATCGTCATGGACGGGGCGGTGCTGGAAGCAGAGGCCATGATTGCCGCCGGCGCGGTGGTGACTCCCGGCACGAAGGTACCGGCCCGTACGCTGTGGAAAGGCAATCCGGCCCGCCTTGCACGGCCGTTGACAGAACAGCAGGTGGCGATGCTGCACTACAGCGCCGAGCACTATGTGCGGCTCAAGGATCTTCAACTGGCCAAGCGTGGCGGGACGCAAACCGGGGCACGACTGACCTGCCCCAGCCCAGCAGATCCCATGGCGGAGCAATAGGCGCTGTGGCAGGCTGGATGTCTTTGTGCCTGTTTCTGGCCGTCGGGCCAGCGTTGATGGCGGGTTTCCCGGTGGCTTTCACGCTGGCCGGGGTGGCGTTGATTTTCGCCGGCCTGGGCATCCTCACGGGAACTTTTGATCCTTCGTTTCTGGGTGCGTTGCCGAATCGCATTTTCGGCATCATGAACAATGAAACGCTGATCGCGGTGCCGATATTCGTCTTCATGGGTGTGATGTTGGAACGATCAAAGGTTGCCGATCAGCTATTGCAGTCGCTGGCGCGGCTGATGCATCACATCCCCGGCGGTTTGGGGCTGGCGGTGGTACTGGTGGGGGCGATGATGGCGGCCAGTACCGGAATTGTCGGAGCGACGGTCGTCACCATGGGTCTGATCTCTCTGCCCACGATGTTGCAGCGCGGCTATCATCCGGCAATTGCCACCGGAACGATCTGCGCATCCGGCACCTTGGGACAGATTATTCCACCATCCATCGTCCTGGTGATGCTGGCTGATGTATTGTCCAATGCCTACCAACAGGCCCAACTGAGCATGGGCAGTTACGCTCCAAAAACGGTTTCGGTGGGCGAGCTGTTCGCGGGCGCCTTGATACCCGGATTGGCGCTGGTGGTGCTGTACATCCTCTACCTGCTGATTCTCGCGATGGTCCGGCCGGAGATGATGCCGGCGGTGCGCGATCGGGCAGAAGAGCGCGCCAGTGTTGGTCAGTTGCTGCGCCTGATCGCAGGCCCGTTGATGTTGATCGTGGCGGTTCTGGGATCCATCCTCAAGGGCGTGGCCACTCCGACCGAGGCCGCGGCCGTGGGCGCGGTGGGCGCCATGTTGCTGGCCATGTGGCAAGGACAGTTCAATCTGTCGACCTTGAGGCAGGTGGTCTACCGCACCGCCGCGATTTCCACCATGGTTTTCATGATCCTCATCGGTGCTTCGCTGTTCAGTCTGGTATTCCGCGGCTTTGGCGGCGATGTCCAGATCGCCAATCTGTTGCACAACCTGCCCGGTGGCACCATCAGCGCGATGGCCGTGGTGATGCTGGTGATGTTCTTTCTCGGTTTCGTGCTGGATTTCATCGAAATCACGTTCGTCGTCGTACCCATCGTCGGACCCGTGTTGATGGCCATGGGCCTGGATCCGATCTGGCTGGGCGTGATGATTGCGCTGAATCTGCAGACTTCGTTTCTGACGCCACCGTTCGGTTTTGCGCTGTTCTACCTGCGCGGCGTCTGCCCGCAATCGGTCAAGACCTCTGACATCTATCGCGGCGTGATCCCCTTTATTGGCATACAGTTGCTGATGCTGATCGTTCTGGCGCTATGGCCGCAATTGGTGCTGTGGCTGCCCGGGGTGATTTATGCCACGTAGCTGTGAATTCCAGCATACACAAGAGTGTAGACACCAAAAACGTGGCACAAGCCGGTTCGGAGTAAGGACTCTGCTTTCAGGACCTTTTGAAACAGGATGTTTCAAGAAGAGCCGCCATGGATGGCTATTGGGCGTGTCCTGAAAGCAGAGTCCTTACTGCGGAGCGGCGCCTTGATAAACAGTACAGGTAAAAAGTGAACAGCGGTGTTGGCGTTTGTTCCTGGTCGCGTGTTGCCGACTAAACTGAGGATTGTTCCCGGCCAAGATTCAGGATGGCGCTGAAGCCCGGATGGGTATTTTCCAGCACCAGGCTGCCGTGATGCAGTTTGGCCACGGCCTCCACCAGAGACAGCCCCAGACCCTTGCCCGGGGTTTTGCGGCTGCTGTCCACGCGAAAGAACCGCTGGGTCACCTTGCCCAGCATCTCCGCCGGCACGCCGCTGCCGTTGTCGGCAACGCGCAGGAATATCCCGCTCTTGTTGCGCCCGAGTTCAACCTGAATGACGCCGCCCTCGGGCGTGTACTTGATCGCATTGTCCACCAGATTGAGAATCGCCTGGCCGAGCAGTTGGCGGTCGCCGTGCATGATGGTGGATGACGGGCGGCAATTGCGCTTGCAGCGCAAGCTGCTTCTCGTCACCCATGGGGGTGCAGAATTCAACGATCTTTCTTACCAGTTCATTGAGATCGACCGGTTCAAACAGCTCGATGATTCCGCGCGATTCCGCCTCGGCAATGGTGAGAATGTTGTCGAACATGCTGACCAGTTCGTCGAGCTGTTCGACCGATGAATCGAGCCGTTCCTTCAGCCCGCCGGGCAGTCTCGTATCCTCGGAAATCGATCGTAACTCCAGCCGGTGGCGGCTGAGCGGGGTACGCATGTCGTGCGCCAGGCTGTTGCTGAGATCCCTTGATGTAGAAAGCATGGTCGCCAGCCAGTCCAGCATGCGGTTCAGGTTTTTTCCCAGCCGGTCAAACTGGTCGCTCTCGCTGCGCACCGGCAAGCGGTAGCCGATATTGCCCTGGCGGACTTTCTCGAACGCGACGTTGAATTTCCGCACATGGCGGTTGAGCAGCCAGACCAACAGCAAGCTGATGACCAGCGCCAGCACCAGGGCCAGTTCGACGTTCAGGAACAATGACTCGGGCAGAGCCTTTCTGATCGCATCGACCTTGCTCAGGTCGTAACCGACAAACAGCACTGCGCCGTCCGGGTAATGCAGGGCACGGACATTCAGATGTAATGGGTGCGAGGCAGCATCGGAGTTCAGGAAGACGTCCACCCAGCCGTCGGTGGTAAGCAATTTTTCCGGTAAAGGCGGGAAGTTTCCGGCTACGCCATGGGCCGATTTGAGCGCGATATAGAGGTTGTCGTCGCCGGCGTCCCTGATGACCGCGTTCACCACCCCGTTGGCATAGGCCACCCCGTAGCGCTCGATGTTTTCACTCAGTTCTTCAGCATGCGCATCAATGATGAGCCGGATGTCTCCATAGGCGGTGTGCAGCGACTTGGCGTAGATAGAAACCCTGATGGCAACAAGCGTGGTGCTGAAGACGAGAAAAATCAGCACGCCGCTGCGAAAGGAATAGGAACGAAGAAGGTCCCTATGCCACATCTTGCACCGGCTGGTTCCACTAAGCTGCAGCTTAATCAGCACTGATTTTGTATCCTGCGCCTTTGACCGTCTTGATCAAGGAACGGGGGAACCCCTTGTCGATCTTCTGCCTGAGTTTGCTGATTTGCGCATCGATCAGGTTGGTGCCCGGGCTGAAATGGAAATCCCAGACGCCTTCGAGCAACATGGTGCGGGTCACGACCTGATCCTGCCGCCGCAGCAAAAACTCCAGAAGCTGAAACTCCCGGTTTTGCAGCTCGATTTCCTGGCCAGCCCGTTTGACCACGCGGGTCAGCAGGTTCATTTCCAGATCGTCTATGGCCAGGGAGGTGCGCTCCGCCTGTTGCGGGGTGGCGCGCCGCGCCAGCGCTTCGATCCGCGCCAACAACTCGCCGAACTCGAAGGGCTTGCACAGGTAGTCATCGGCGCCGGAATGCAGCCCCTTGATGCGTTCTTCCACCCTGGCCAGCGAGCTCAGAATCAGGATCGGGGTATGGTTGCCGGCGTTCCTCAAGGTCTGAATGATGGACAAACCGTCGATCTTGGGGATCATGCGGTCCACGATCAGGACATCGTAATTTTCTTCGGTCGCCAGAAAGAGTCCATCCATGCCATCACTGGCATGATCGACGTTGTGCCCGGATTCCTTCAGGCCCGCGACGATGAACTGCGCGTGCCTGTCGTCGTCTTCAACCAGCAGTATGCGCAAGAATGGAGAACCTCACAAAAAATTGCCGTGCGCCAGCATAGCTGACGCACGGCGGACGTGCAGCAATCAGTTCAGACCGGAAATCACTGGTTCTTGTGGTGCATCGTCTTGGCGATGGCGGCATCCTCTTTATCCTTGACGCATGACTGATAGGCCTTGGTGGTCATGGACTCGGCGTTTTCCTGGGAACATTCCTTCTGGATCGCGGCGATCTGTTCGGTGGTCAGAACGCTGGAAGCCTTGTGGTGCTCGCTGGTAGCGGCAAACGCACTGGTCGTCATCAACGCGCCGATCATGAGTGCCGGAATAACACGTGTCGTCAACATACATTCATCTCCTGGGGTTGTTTGGTGGTGTGATTCAAAGGATCACGATGCACACATTAAGCCTTTCCACCTTGTGCGGCTCTTCAACCCCGTCTCAATCTTTTGCAATGTTCCCGGCCACTAGCCTGCAGGCTACATACGCAGGCCACCGTCGACATCGAAGCAGCGGCCGCTGACGTAATCGTTTTCGAAGATGAACTGAACGGTCTGGGCGATCTCGTCCGGTTCGCCGACACGGCGCAACGGGATGCCGGAGGTCAGTTTTTCCCTGGCCTCGGGTTTCATCGCCATGACCATGTCGGTGCCGATAAAACCGGGCGCCACGGCGGCGGCACGAATGCCATAGCGCGCAAATTCCTTGGCCCATACGACCGCCATCGCCTGTACGCCGGCCTTGCTGGCGGAGTAGTTGAGCTGCCCCATGTTGCCGTGGCGGGAAATGGAAGAGATATTGATGATGCAGCCCTGGCAATCGAGCGCGATCATCGTGGCCGCCGCTTCGCGGCCGCACAGGAAGACACCGGTCAGGTTCACGTCAATGACCAATTGCCATTGTTCCAGGGTCATTTTCGAAACCAGTTCTCCGTCCTTGTATTTGAGCGTCAGGGCATCGCGCGTGATGCCGGCGTTGTTGACCAGCCCATGCAGCGCCCGGAAATCGTCGGCAATGCGGTCGAACAGGCTTATCACTTCGGTTTCAACCGCGACATTGCAGATGTAGGCGTGGACCAGAGGTGCGCCTGCGGACTCGCAACTGGCCTTGGTTTGAGCCAAGGTGGGCTCGTCCAGGTCAATCAGGGCAAGATTGCAGCCTTTTGCGGCCAGGCGCTGGGCCATGGCGGCACCGAGCCCGCGTCCGCCACCGGTAATGGCGATGGTTTTGTTCTTGAGTTCCATTTTCAGTTTTCCATTGTGGGCCGCAACGCGGCGACCGGTTGAGGCTTGCGCAGCCCTGGCTACCAGATTTTGACCCGCTCTTCGGGTGGCAGGTACAAGGCATCGTTTTCGCTGACATCGAAGGCCTGGTAAAACTCCGGTATGTTTCTGACCACGCCGTTGAGGCGATACTGTCGCGGCGCATGCGGATCGGTCTTGATCAGTTGGCGCACGGCCTCGTCGCGCGTGATGCCGCGCCAGGTTTGCCCATAACCCAGGAACACGCGTTGCATGCCCGTGTAGCCATCCATTACCGGTGCCGGTTTGCCATCCAGGGACAGTTCATAGGCCTTCAGTGCAATCGTCAGTCCACCGAGGTCGCCGATGTTTTCACCCAGGGTAAATTCTCCATTGACGTTGAGGTCGTCGAAGGGCTTGAACGCCGAATATTGCTCAACCAGTTTGGCCGTGCGGGCCTCGAATTCCGCCCGGTCCTCATCGGTCCACCAATTGCGCAGCGCGCCGTCCCCGTCGAATGTGCTGCCCTTGTCGTCAAAACCATGGCCGATTTCATGACCGATGATGGCGCCAATCGCACCGTAATTCACCGCGTCATCGGCTTCCATATCGAAAAACGGCGGTTGCAGAATCGCGGCCGGGAAGACAATTTCATTCAGCGGCGGATTGTAATACGCGTTCACGGTCTGTGGCGTCAATTGCCCATTCGGTGCGGTCCACGGGCCCGCCCTGGCGGGCGAGATTGAATTCATACTCGAAGCGGGCGGAGCGTTGCAGGTTGCCGACCAGATCATCGGGCTTGATTTCCAAAGCCGAGTAATCTTTCCAGTGATCCGGATAGCCGATTTTCGGCGTGAATTTGGCCAGTTTGTCCAGCGCTTGCGCCTTGGTTTCGTCTCCCATCCAGTCCAGTTCCCTGATGCTGATTTCGTAGGCTTTGATCAGATTTTGCACCAGTTCCTGCATGCGTTGCTTGGCTTGCGGCGGGAAATGGCGCGCAACGTATACTTTGCCCACCACTTCTCCAAGGGTGTTGTTGACGGCGGCGACGGCGCGTTTCCAGGGCGGAAGCTGCTGCTGTATTCCGAGCAGGGTTTTTGAATAGAACTCGAAGTTTTGTTGATCCATCGCTTCGTTCAGGAGGCTGGCATCGGCATTGAGCACGGCCCACTTCAGATAGGTTTTCCAGTCCGCCAGGCTGGTGTCTTTGATAATGCCGTCGAGCGCGCGCATGTAATCGAGTTGCATGACGACCAGGCCGTCGATGGCGCTGATACCGGCTTCGTGCAAATACGTATCCCAGCCGAAGTCCGGCATCAATTGCGGCAATTCAGCAAGAGGTATCTTGTTGTATAGCGCCACCATGTCACGGGTTTGTTCCTTCTTCATTTGCTGGGCCGCAATGCGCGTTTCCAGCGCCATGATCATGGCCGCGGCTTTTTCGCCGTCCGGCAAGCCCGCCAGGTCGAACATTTTTGCAATGTGCGCCACATAGGCCTTGCGGATTCCTTCCGATCTTGCATCGTCTTCGAGATAATATTCCCGATCGGGCAGGCCCAGTCCGGACTGGTAGGTATACATCATGTAGTGGCCGGCATCCTTGAAGTCGACGTCCTGAGAAAGCACGAACGGCACCGCGACGCCCATCTTGTTGGCATCGGCAAAATACTCGGCCAGTTGCTGGTAATTTTCCAGCGCATCGATCTTGGCGAATTCAGGTTCCAGTGGTTTGATACCGAGCGCATTGCGGGTGTCCATATCCATATAGGACTTGTACAAATCACCCACTTTTTGCTCGTCGCTGCCCGGGGCAAAGTCGCCGGCGGCCGATTCTTCAATGATTTCCTTGACGTCTGCCTGTGATTTTTCGTGCACCTCCAGTCCCACGCTGTTGCTGGCGCGATCGGGGGCAATTTCGGCGGTAGCCATCCAGCCCCCGTTGACGAACGCATTGAAATCGTCTCCCGGCCGCACTTTGGTATCCATGTTCTGCAGCAGAACTCCTGAATGCTTTTCGACCGGCGCTTGCGCGGCCTGATCGATCGGCGCGGAAGGCTCAGCGGCGATCTGATTCTCGCCAGTGTTCTGCCCGCAGGCTGCAAGCACTATCATGGTTGCCAATATGGCAATGATCTTTTTCATGTAATCAACCTTGTCTTCGAATTGGGGGGAGGGAGGATTGAAGCGTTCCACTGTCCGGTCAAACAAAGCCCATTATAGGCCATCCCGCACCCGGTTCCAGGTGGACGGTTCCACCTTCGGTCAGGCGCATGCTTCGTTTTATCGCGTCCGGCTCACTTTCTGAAATGGGGCAGAATCTCCTTGCCGATCAAATCCAGAGCCTCATTGAAATTTGGCCCCAGCGGATGACCGAAACACACATGATTGACACCCGCGCGGATCATGGATTCAATTTGCGGTATCACATCCTCCGGTGTTCCACAGACGGAGCATTTGGCCACTGAAAGGTCCGAAACATAACTGGCGCCGCGGTCAAAATCACCCACCGCCGCGGCATCCCTGACTTTGTCTATTTCTTCTTCGGGAATGCCCGCGACATCGGTCATGGGCCGTAAATAGGGCAAATAGACCGCCAGCACGCGGCGCGCGGTGGCTTTTGCCTGTTCGCGATTCGGCCGCAATGGCACATAATGGCCCCGCAATGATTTCTATTTCATCGGGGTCGCGCTGAGCGCGCCGGGCGCCGATTTCGATATTCTCGCGGATGATTTTGACGTAATCCGGATTCCACAGCCCGTCGGATTTTGTGCCAATCGCGATTTCCCCGGCCAGTTGGCACATTTTCGGCCCCCATGTGCCGATGAAAATGGGAATCTCCTCGCGTAAAGGCTTGAAGCGGAAGAATAATTCCTCGGTGCAGGTAAATACTTCACCATGGAAGGGCGCCCGATCGCCGCGCATCAGGCGGCGGATGACCTCGATCGCTTCGCGCACCATGGTAATCGGCTTTTCCTGCTTCTCGATGCCGAGAAACTCAAAAAAAGCACCCCGCGCAATGCCGCACATCGCCCGGCCACCGGTGAGTTCGTCCAGTTCGGCCAGATTACCTGCGTGATAACACGGATGCACGATCTGCGGCGTAATGATGGCCGGTCCGACCTTGATCCTTTCGGTATGCTCGCCAATCAATGTCAGTAGCGGCCATACCGGTTTGAACATCAGATCATCGTAGACATGTATTTCATCAAAACCGTAGGCCTCGATGCGCTGGGCCTTTTCGATGTAGTCGCGGACAGGATAGCTGCCCTGCATCGCGATACTGAATTTGGTAGTCACTTGCACCTCCTATGTCAGGCCTGCCGCCAGGGATGGTCCAGCGCCCCTTGCCGGAATTCGGTCAAACGTTGCCGCAGATCGTCCGGGATGGGCGTGGCGCGGCGGGTTTTGAAACTGAAGACGCACAGCGTCAGCTGCGCCTTGACCCGCATCTGTTCATCCAGATGCGCCTGTACCGTCAAAGTCAGCGAACTGGTGCCGATGCGTTTGATTTTCAGCGTCAGGGTAATGACCTCACCGATCTTCGAAGGGGCGACGAAATCACATTGGATATTGACCATGGGCAGTCCCATGTGCCGGCTGGTGATGAAGCCGGCGTAGTCGATTTCCAGCGCGTGGTTGAACCAGTCTTCGACCAGGCCATTGAACATAACGAAATAATGTGGAAAGAAGATGATGCCAGCCGGGTCGCAATGTGAAAATCGAACCAGCATGTCGCTGTAAAAGACATCTTTACGTGTTTCGGTGACCATGCATTACTTCCCGCCTGGAATATTCATGCTACATCGCTTGGGCCGGTATATTGATGGTGGAGTATATCGCGGTTAAAGAACCTGAAGAAACAGCGGTCAGCGCCGTGAGGCCCTCAAGCAGGCTGAAAGCGCGATGGCAGCACCTGCCAGCACAGCAGCCATGTAATAGCTGGAGGAAAAACTACCGGAGTGCTGGGCCAATACGCCGGCAACGGCGGGCCCGCTGATCTGCCCGAGGCCGAAAAACAAAGTGATGAACCCCAGCGCCCTGGCGGCGTTTTCAGGTCCGGCATAGTCCCCCACCGTGGCCGCCATGATCGCTGGCATACTCCAGGCGACGAGGCCATAAAGCACTATGGACAGGTAAAGAAAAATTCCCGGCAGGCCGGAAGCGACCAGCAGATAGGCCAGACAATGAATGGAAAACACGATGACCATGCCGGATTTTCTGCCCAATTTATCCGACAGCGAGCCGAAGACCGGTCCTGAGAGAAGGCTTAGAAACCCCACCACGGACCAGAAATTGCCCGCCAGCGATTCCGACAGGCCTCGTTCCTGCACCAGGGTCGTAACGATGAAGGTCGCATAGATGATATAGGTGTAGCCGAACAGGAAATAGATCAGGCTCAGATGGTAAATGCTCACGTTGCGGTAAATACTGATGGTTTCTTTTGGCATTTCCGGCTGCGGTGCGACTGTATCCCGCCCATTTTCAGCGGGCGCGGAAAGTCCCAGATCGGCGGGTGTGTTGCGCAGAACAATGAGGCACAGGATCGCGATGACGCCAACGATGGCCCCCAGCGAAAGCCAGCTTATGCGCCATCCTTCCGCGCCGTTCGCCTGGTTGACCAGGGGAATGAAAAAGCCGGAAAAAATAATGGCCAGGCCGCTGCCTGAGGTTATGAACCCGGTCGCCTTGCCCCGGTTGTTTTTCGTAAACCATGCCAAAGCCAGGCTCACCATCGACACATTGGCCGCACCGCTGCCCATGCCGGTGAGGACATAAAGCGTCAGCAAGCCGGCAAATGATTCTGCACGGGCGAGCATGGCCATGGTCACTGCCACCAGCAGCAAGGAAAGAAAAACGGCGCTGCGTTGCCCGATGCGTGCGACGATCACGCCGCTGGCAAGAACCGCCAGCAGATAGCCGACGAAATTGCCGGTGCTGACAAATCCCATCTGGGCGTAACTGAGCCCCAGCGTGGTGCCCATCGAAGGCAGCAGCATGCCCAGCGCAAAGCGGCCGAATCCAAGGGCGGCGAGGATGGTCAAGGTGCCTGCCGCAACAATGACCCAGCCGTAATAGAAGGGCAGCCGGCTGAGTCTCGGAGCGATCATTGGCAGCGACGGCAGTCACCGCAGAACGGGGTCAGAGTAAAGGGACAGAGTAACTACTCTGTCCCTTTCTGACTCTGACTCCCGGGTTTCCTCGGCTTCGCGTTGCATCAGGGCCCAAAGCGACTCCAGGTGCGTCCGTTCGGTGGCCAGCGCCCCGATCGAGACCCGCACCATCCAGCGCCCGTCGAGAATGGCCGGGGTGAGGTAAGCACGACCGGAGCGATTGACCCGCTCGGCCCAGGCCTGGGTATGTTGATCCAGGGCCTCAGCCGCAAGGCCTTCGGGCTCGTGGCGTACACACAATGTTTGCAGCGGCACCGGGGCGAGCACCCGCCAGCCCGGTGCGGCGCGCACCTGCCCGGCCAGCCATTGGGCATTGGCAAGATCGCGGCGCAAACGGACCTGCAGGCCTTCCACCCCTTGTTCCCGGATCAGGCACCAGAGTTTGAGTGCGCGAAAACGCCGCCCCAGGGGGATGCCCCAGTCGCGCAGATTCTTCACCTGCTCATCCACTGCGCTTTGCAGATAGCTGGGGTTGGTGCTCATCACCCGGATCAGGTCCTGCGGGTGGCGCACGAAGTACAGCGAGCAATCGAAAGCCGCACCCAGCCACTTGTGCGCATTGAGCACCAGTGAATCAGCCGCTTCGATGCCCTGCCACATCCAGCGGCATTCGGGCAGGATCATCGCCGAGCCGCCCATGGCGGCATCCACGTGCAGCCACAGGCCGTGTTGCCGGGCAGCCTCTGCGATCGCCTCTATCGGATCGAGGGCTGTGGTGGTGGTTGTGCCGGTGGTGGCGACAACGGCGCATGGCTTGAAGCCGCTTTCCAGGTCGGATTGGATGGCGGCGGCCAGCGCTTCGGGTTTCATGGCGAAGTGCTCATCGGTGGCAATCGTGCGGGTATTGGCACGCCCGAAGCCCGCCAGCAGGGCGGCTTTTTCGACCGAACTGTGCCCGTGTGCGGACATGTAGACAATCAAGGGCCGGGCTTCGCCTTGCAAACCGCCCCGCGCCAGCGAATAGTCCGAGGCGCGTTCGCGGGCGCACAACAGCGCCAGCAGGGTGCTGGTGGACGCCGTGTCCTGAATCACGCCGCTCCAGGAGGCAGAAAGCCCCACCATCTGGCGCACCCAATCGGTGACCACTTCCTCCAGTTCGGTGAGCGCCGGGCTGGATTGCCAGGAAAGGCCGAGCACCCCCAGGCCGGTGCTGAGGTAGTCGCCCAGCACGGAAGCCAGTTCGCTGTTGGCTGGAAAATAACCAAAAAAGTCGGGATGTTGCCAGTGCGTCAGGCCAGGCATGATGATCTCGTCGAGGTCGCGGAAAATGCCCTCGAAGGGTTCGGGCTGAACAGGCGGCGCCGGCGGGAGTTGGGCCTTGACCGCGCCGGGTTCGAGTGGCGACATCACCGGCAGCCCGGCGACACGGGACCGGTAGTCGGCGATCCAGTCGATCAGTTGATGACCGGCGTTGCGGAATTCTTCGGGGGTCATAACCTATCCTTTCAATGGTTTTTGCAATCGGATTGTGCCTGCGCTGGGCATAAAGCCGGCGCCGGCTGCAAAGGTGCAGGCGCCAAATCAGTCCGTCTTGATTCCTGCCAGCAATTTGTACACCAGTGGCAAGACAATGACCACCAGCGGAATCTGTACCAGCAGGCCTGAAATGATGGCCACCGCCAGCGGTTGTTGCATCGCAGATCCCTGTCCCAGCGCCAGGGCCAAAGGCAGCAGGGCCAGGATTGCGGCCAAAGTGGTCATCGCAATCGGCCGCATGCGGTTCATGCCGGCCTGGATGAGCGCAGTGCCGGAGGCGGGCTCTTTGGCGCGCAGATCGTGGTACTCAGAGAAATAGAAGATCGACACCTCGGTGACGATGCCGATGATCATGGTCATGCCCATCATCGCGGTGATATTCAACTCGATGCCGGTCAGCCACAGACCGATGAAGACGGCGCTCATGGCGAGCAAAGGGGACACCATGATGGCGATGGCCGCGGCGAATTCCTCATACAGGAACAACAGCAGCAGGAACACCAGGGCAAGGGCGGCGGCGAACACGCCAATCAGGCCGCGAAAAGCGATTTGCTGTTCCTTGTACAGACCACCCAATTCGTAGTACATGTCGCCGGTCAATAAGCCGGGCTGGGCCAGAGCCCGTTTCACATCGGCCACGGTGGAGCCCAGATCCCGCCCGCTGATACGGCCGGTAACGGCGACCATGCGCTTGAGGTTGTCGCGGGTAATTTGTGGTTGTCCACTTTCCGCCGAAACGCGCGCGATGCGCTTGAGCGGGAAGCGGTGCCCGTCCGGCGCCCGCAACCAGATCTTGTCAATCGCACTGGTCTTGTCGCGCGCTTGCGGCGGTACCCACAGGCGCACCCCTACGAGTTTGATGCTCTCCTGCACCTGGGTGGTGACGAGGCCGTTGAACCAGGCTTCGAGTTGTTGCGTCACGAGGTCGGGATCGATGCCTTCAAGCGCTGCCTTGTCACGGTCGACCACGATATTGATGGCATCACCGGCATCGACCACGCCATCCTTGACGTCGACCACGCCCTGAATCTTTCCGATGGCTGCCGCCACCCTGGGTGCGGTGGCAGATCAGATTCTTGATGCTGTCGCTGTAAATCTTGATTTCAATCGGCTGCGGTACGGCGGTCAGATCGCCAATCAGATCTTCCATCAGCAGGATCAGTTCGATTTCTATACCGGGCACCTGGGTTTCAATGCGGCCACGGATTTGGTCCATCACTTCATCGATAGGCGGCCGCGGAAAGGGTTTCAGACGGACGAAATAATCGCCCTGGTTGGCCTCGGTCAAACCGCCGCCGAGTTGCAGGCCGGTGCGCCGCGAATACGTCTCCACCGACGGGTCCTGCTGCAGGATGGTTTCTATCTGCAGCAACAAACGATCCGTTTCCTGCAGCGAGGTGCCGGACGGGGCGACGTAATCCAGCACAAATCCCCCTTCATCCATATGCGGGATGAAGCCCGATCCGACCTGGTGGTAGGCAATGAGGCCGAGACCCACCAGCGGAACCAGTCCGGCCAGCAGCAACACAGGCTTGCGCATCAATCGTTGCATTAAGTGCTGTGTAGCGGTCCTGCACCCTTTTGAACACGCGGCCCACGTCTTCCTTGTCGGCATCCGCCTGGTGCAGCAGGTGCTCCGCCAGCAACGGCACCGCCAGCCAGGCGAGCAGGAAAGAGATGGCAAGGCTGCTGGCCATGGTGAACGACAGGGCCTTGAAAAAAGCACCGGTGACACCGCTGAGGAATGCCAGCGGCGCAAAAATGATGATGGTCGCGGCCGAGGAACCGGCCAGCGGCGGCGAGAACTCGATCGCCGCTTCACGGATGGTCAGTGCATGATCGTCTTTGAGTTCCCGCAGGCGGCGGATGATGTGCTCGATCATCACGATGGCGTCATCGACAATCAGGCCCACTGCTGCAGCCATGCCGCCCAGGGTCATGATATTGAAGCTCATGTGCAGCACTGCCAGCAGCAGGATGGTGCTGGCCAGCACCGAGGGCACGACCAATATCGCCACCAGCGTGATTTTCAGGCTGCGTAAAAATACGAACAACACCAGGGCCGCCAACACCACGCCAAAGGCAATCGCATCGCGCACGCTGCCGGCCGATGTGGTGATCAGTTGGCTCTGGTCATACCAGTTGGCGACATGAACGTCTTTTGGCAGCTTATCGCCGTATTCCTGCAGACGTTGCTGCACACCGCGGACGATTTGCACGGTATTGCCGTCGGGTTGCTGGTAGACCAGCACCAGCACCGCGTCATGGCCGTCGGCCGTTACCCGCAACCACTGCGGCGCGGTGGTGGCGTACACCTGGGCGATGTCTTCCAATCGCACCAGGCCGCCGTTGCCGCTGCGCAGCACCGTGTTCAGGATGTTGTCCAAAGAGTGAATGCGTGTGTCAGACAGCATCAGGTACAGCTTGTAGTGGTCCTCGAGACGCCCCACAGCCTGCAGCACGTTGCTGGCGGACAATGCATTGGCAACATCAGTGAATGGCAGGCCGTAGGCGGCGAGTTTCTCCGGGTCGATCTCGACGCGGTATTCTGCCGCCTCGCCGCCCTGAACCACGACTTTGGCAACACCGTTGATGGATGACAGCAGCGGCACGAACTGGAACGTGGCCAGATCGCGCAGCTCGACCAGCGACAGGCTATCCGATGTCAGGCTGTAGGCAGTCACCGGAAACACGGTCGGATCCATGCGCCGCACGGTAAAGCGGGTGTCGGGCGGCAGGCCCGGCAGAACCTGGTTGATGGCGGATTCCACCTGCAGCATGGCCGCCACCATGTCGCCGCCCCATTGAAAGTTGACCGAAAGCTCCGCGCTGCCGCGGCTGGTCGTCGAACGCAGGCCAACCACGCCGGGCACCGAACGCACCGCCTGTTCCAGCGGCTGGGTAACGGCGATGACCATCTGGTCCGCCGGCTGGTCGCCGGTATCGATCGAAACCACCACGCGCGGAAAGTCGACATGCGGAAACAGGGCGACCGGCAGGTTCAGGCCGGCCATCACGCCGCCCAGTGCGAGGATGGCCACCAGCACCAGAATGGAGCGCCGGTGGCCGGCGGCCCAGTGGGCGACGTCCATCGGTGTCCTGTCACGCGTCATATGACACCTGACAGAACACTAGTGGTCCCTGACCAACATGCCGTCGGACAGTTGGTAGTTGCCGGAAACCACCACGATGTCTCCCGCGGCCAGCGGCCCGGAGATTTCAATCAGACCGTCTGTTTCGACGCCGGTCTGTACCGCTACCCGTTGCGCTTTGCCCTGCTTGATAACGAACAGATAGGCATTGGCGTCCTGGCCCAGAACGGCACTGCGGGGTACGACCAGGCCCGCGTGGGAGGCATAATGAATCTGTCCCAGAATGCGGCTGCCCAATACCAGGCGATCGACCTTGTCTTCCGGAATGGGCGCCAGCACCTCCACCAGCAGCGTGTCGGGATCGATCATCGCGTGCACTTCGCGTATCTCGGTTTCAACGCTGATGTCGGGAACGAACAGAGAGGTGATGGTGACGGGCGTTCCTGCCTGCACCGCGTCCAAATCCTCCGGTTCGACACCGAGACGGGCGATCAGGCGCTTTTCCGCGGCGATCAGCATGGCGGTCGAATCGGCCTGTGCACGCTGGCCCTGCGAGACATCCAGGCGGGTGACAATACCATCCGCGGGCGCGCGCAGGGTTTCTTCGGTCACATCCATGCCGCGCTTACGCAGCGACTCCAGAGTAGCCTGTGCATCCTTGAGGCTGCGGCCGGCGGCATCGACCTGGGCTCTTGTGGCCAGTTGATCTGCCAGCAGCCGTTGCTGACGATCCAGTTCGCGCCGCGCAAAGTCCACCCCGCTTTGTGCTTGCAGGTACTGCATGTGCGCTTCGGGCGCGGTAATCACTTCGAGCAGTTTGTCGCCGCTTTTGACGCGTTGACCAAGGCGCACCCAGACACGGTTGATCAAACCCGCGTGCGGCAGGGAAAGGCTCAAGACCTGGTCGGGGTCGGGGTCGAGCACCCCAAACGCCGCCAGGGACTCGGTCAGCGTGCGCTCTGCCACCGGCGCTGTGGTAACCAGCACCGCAGGTTCTTCTTCTGCGGCAGCCGGCAGCGGGCCGGCGATGCCAAAGATCAGCGTCAGGCAGATTACGCTCCAGTGAGTCATGGCGTGTTTTCCTTGATTTCGGCGGCAGGGGCAAGCGCCTGGTCCGGATAACCAGGCAGGGCCAGCATGGTTTCCAGTGCAATGCGGTTTTCCCACCCGGCCTGTTCCAGGCCGATCTGCTCGAGCCGCTTGTTGACCCAGGTGGATTCCATGTTGAGAAACGTCAGCGCATCGATTTCCCGCTGGGCATAAGCATTGCGAGCGCGTTCCACCAGGTGCTCCAGAGTGGGTAAATAGGTCTGCAGCTCATCGACCTGCCGTGTCAGGATAGCCTGTAATTGCAGCAGGCGGTCAACATCGACCCGCGCCTCGGCAAGCCTTGCGCCGTACTCCTGGTACAACTGCTCGCGGCTCGCGCGCTCAATGGAAATATTTCCGCGGTTGCCGCTGAACAGGGGCAGGTTGAGGCTGACCGTCAGGCCCGATGTCTTGACGTTGCTGGTATCGCGCGCCAGGTTCACGCCGATGCCCAGAGACGGAAACTGGGCCAGTATGGCCGCCCGCACCTGGGATTCCTGGCTCTGGTAGCCGGCTTTGAGCGCCAGTAAATCCGGGCGGACCTGTGGCAGCACGGCCAGTCGTTCCTGCACCATCGCAGGGTCCAGCGGACTTTGCTGCGTCAGTGGCGCAAAGACCACCGTAACCTGGGGATCCAGGCCCAGCAACAGATTGAAGCTGTGGCGCGTTTCATTGTGTGCCTGTTCGATCTGATTGATCTGGCTGAGCACATCGACCAGCGCGGTCAGATCCGTACCGTTGATGTCCAGCGTGACATCGCCCTCTTCGAGCGCCCTGGCGGATCGATCGTAGCGCTGCTGGTACAGGGCCAGCATGCTGTGCAGCAAGGCGAGCTGTTCTTCCTCGAGTTGCATGCGCACGGCCAGGGAGCGCGCCTGTTGAATGACTTGCCACTCCTGCCACAGCAGGTCGAGACGGACCATTTCCTGGCCTTGCCGGGCGGCGTCGATGCGCGCCTGGCGGTCGATCAGCGGGATGATGTCATAGCCCAGGCCCAGCAGGGTCGCGTTGACCAATCCGCTGGTATCGCCTCTGGGTTTGTCGATGCCGGCGCTGAGCTGCGGATCCGGCAACAGGCCGGCGGCAAAGGCTTGTGCTCCGGCCAACTGCAATCGCGCCCGCTGTATCTTCAGTTCGGGAGAGTTGATCACCGCGAGTATCCCGACTTCCGTGAGATCGAGCCCATCAGCCAGATCGATTGGATAGGGCTTTGATTCGCCGTTCAGCAGCGTGGCGGCCTTCACCTGCAAATCTTCGAGATTTGTCGCCAGCGGCGAGCGGTCCTGCAAGGGATGCGTTTGATAGGAAGTGCATCCCGTCATCAGCACCAGCACAAGCAGGCTGAACACTCGGTAAGTAACGGCTTGGGTGCTGGTGATGGTTCGGTAGCTTAATGGGTAAATCCGGGATCGATGTGGACTTTTAGTATAAGGCAACTGCAGCCTTGAAAGCTCCTTTGTGAAATCCTTTGAAATGCCCGTGCTGACCAGCTTTCAAGCGTTACCGCTCCTGCTCACCATGTGGGTTTGCCGCCAAGGCGGCGATCTGATCCTGCTGTCACGCCGCAGCCTGTGAACGCCATAGCAAGCTGCCAAGCGTTACCAGCAGCGCGCCGCCCAGGCGCAGGTAAACGCGTAAAAACCGGTCTGAGAGCCGCTGAAATTTGCAGATCAGAGCCGGCAGCAAGAGAATCACTGCTCCTTCCAGCGCCAGCAGCCAGCCCAGCAACGTGACAAAAAGCGGCCAGGTGCCGCTCCATTGGTTGTAGCCCTGGCCTACCGTAATGCCTGCCGCCAGCATCACCAGGGCGGCCGGAAAATAGTCTTCCGGTCGTGCCATGATGCGCCGTGTCAGGCCGAGCCATCGTTCGGTCTGCAGCAGGTAGGAAAGTCCGAGGATCACCAGCGTGGTTGCGACCAGGACAGGAGTCAACTCGATCATGGCGCGCTCAACGATGATTCAGGATGTATCGTTCACCGATTTCAGTCCAGGGTCGCATTTGGGCCATGTAGGACTTGAAAGATGCGTAAGCCTTTCCGGTCCACTCGTCCTCTGCGGCGAGTTGCTCGAGAACGGCCAGGGTATGTTGTTTCAATTCAATCAGTACCTCGTCGGGAAAAGCGCGCAGTTCGACATGATGTTCATTGAGCAGCGTCTGCAAGGCCCGGCCGTTCCGTGCTTCGAATTCAGCATACATGTCGGTTACCGCCGCCTTGCATGCAACCGTGATGATCTCCTGCAGATCCGGCGGCAACGCGGCAAAGGCCGTGGCGTTGACGATGCCTTCCAGGCTGGTGCCAGGCTCTTGCCACCCCGGATAGTAGTAGTACTTTGCAGCACGGAACAGGCCGAAGGCGAGGTCATTGAAAGGCCCGACCCACTCGGCCGCATCGATGGTGCCGCTTTGCAGCGCGGTAAACAGTTCGGAGCCGGGGACATTGACCGGCGTGCCGCCCGCGCGCCGCAGCACCTCTCCGCCCAGGCCCGGTATGCGCATCTTCAAGCCTGCGAGATCGGCCAGACTGCGAATTTCCTTGTTGAACCAGCCCCCCATCTGCACACCCGAATTGCCGACCGGGAACGGGATCACGCCATGCGGTTGATAGGCTTGCTGGTACAGTTCCAGGCCGCCGCCAAAGTAATACCAGCCATTCAGTTCATGACCGGTCAGGCCGAACGGCACGCCGGCAAATATTTGTGTCGCGGGTATCTTGCCTTTCCAATAATAGGGGGCGCCGTGTCCCATTTCGGCCGTACCCTGCTGTACCGCATCGAACACCTCGAACGGCGGCACCAGTTCATTGCCGCCATAGACCTTGATCTGTCAAGCGGCCGTTGCTGAGGCGCTCAATGGACTCCGCCAGTTTGTTGGCGCCGGTACCCAGGCCCGGAAAGTCGCGCGGCCAGGTGGTAACCATCTTCCATTGAAAGGTTTTCCCGCTTGCAGCATTGGATTCTTGCGTGCCGGTGCTGCCGCTACCCTGCGGCGAGCAGGCGGTCAGCAGGCCTGCAGCGCCGGCGAGACCGGTGGTGGTGACAAATTTTCTTCTATCCATGGTTGGTCCTGTTTGCATTTTTGGTCAACTGCAGGCTAGCCGTTGGCCTGCAGCCTCGGCTCGGCTGGCGGCAGCCAGTCTGCCGATCCGCCAGCCGCGCCATGCGCCACCCCAAGGTTACGGAAATCGAACAATGCATGATCGGCCAGTTGGGATGGCGAGACATGTCCGATCGCACGGAAAATATTTTCTATTCTGCCCGGATGACGGCGTTTCCACTCCGCCAGCATTTCCTTGATCGCCTGGCGCTGCAAATTGGGCTGGGAACCGCAAAGGTTGCAGGGGATGATCGGAAACTCGCGGGTTTGCGCATAGCGGGTAATATCGGCCTCGCTGCAATAGGCCAGTGGCCGGATCACCACGTGCTGACCATCGTCCGACAGCAGTTTTGGCGGCATGGCCTTGATGCGCCCGCCGTTGAACAGGTTCAGGAACAGGGTCTCGATGATGTCGTCGCGGTGATGCCCCAGCGCAATCCGGCTAACGCCGTTCTCGCTGGCAAAGCGATACAGCGCCCCGCGCCGCAGGCGCGAGCACAGGCCGCAGGTCGTCTTGCCGTCGGGAATCACGCGTTGCACCACGCTGTAGGTGTCCTGTTCGATCACATGAAAAGGCACACCGAGATCCGACAAATAGGCCGGCAGTATGTGCTGTGGAAAGCCGGGCTGCTTTTGGTCGAGATTGACCGCCAACAGATCAAACCGAACCGGCGCGCGCTTGCGCAGTTCCAGCAGAATATCCAGCATCGTGAATGAATCCTTGCCGCCGGACAGGCAGACCATCACCCGATCGCCTTCTCCGATCATGTTGAAATCGCTGATGGCCTGGCCGGCATTCCTTTGTAGCCGCTTGGCCAGCTTGTTGTCCGAGTAATGTTGTTTCTGCATTGCTTGCGTGTTCAAGGAACATTTCCTTTCAATAGATCAGGCACGGCATTTTACCCGTTATTGCCTTCCATTGGTCCGGGTCTGTACTATGCTTGAGGCTGTGAACATCAATTCAAATGATCCGGGTGAGATCGTCGCCAAGTTGATCGAGTTGCGACAGGAGCACCGCGACCTGGATCTGGCCATCGCGCGCCTGGCAGAAAATCCGGCGGTGGATCAGTTACAACTCTCGCGCCTGAAGAAACGCAAGCTGAAACTGAAAGACTGGATCGCCTACCTGCAATCCAAGCTGATTCCGGATATGGACGCCTGAATTCCCCACCATTTTGTTCTGCTCAATCGGAGTCTGCTTCCTGCAGCACCTGGGGTGCGACGCGAATAATGCCGTGACGTATTTCCTTGCTGAGCAGGGTCTTGGCTTCCTCGGTAATGTCCTCGATGCTGTCGTCAAATTCCAGCTTGCCGGCGGCATCCACCTGCAGCACGTCGCGCTGCTTGAGTAAATCGATAAACTGGCGGAACAGGTTCTTGTCGTAGAATTCCGGCGCATCGAATTCGTTGAGAAATGAAATTCGCTGCGCGGTCAGCATGCACAGACGTTCCAGTTGGCCGCGTGTCAACACGCCGGAGCCATTTTTGACCAGCACGGCAATGGTGATGAAGTAACGCTCGAAGGTCTGCAGCAGCGAGCGCCCCAGCAATTGCAGTTGCAGTGCTCCCGCCGTGCTGCCTTCGACCCGCTCCAGCTCATTTTCCTGCTCTTGTTGCAGCAGCAGTCCGCGCTGTTGCAGCCACTTGATGGTCTCGTCCAAAGCGGCCAGAAAGCACGATTCGTCCCACGGCAAGAACAGTTCGTTGCGCAGATAGGGGTAGACCGCGGTGGCGATGCGGTATAAGCGCGAGCGGTCGACCTGGCGGGAGTTGAGAAAACTCGCGGCTACCAGCGAAGGCACCGCGAGCAGATGCGAAATGTTATTGCGAAAATACGTCAGCAGGACCGCTTGCGCCGGTTTGACGGCGACAATTTCGCCGAGCGGATGTTCCCGCGCGGCCAGCAGGCCCATTTCAAAGCCATGCGCAATGATTTCTTCGGCGGTTTTGTCGGTAACCGTCACCCGCTGGGAGTAGCGGCATTGCTGCAGCATCTCCAGGTACAGATTCAACTGGGCCAGCAACTCGGTGCGGCCAAGCGCCTGTTTTGGCGTTGCCAGCAACACGGCCGCGAGCAGGTTGACTGGATTGACATGCGCGGCCTCGTTGATGCCGGTCATGATCCGCGTACCCAGGCTGTCAATGAGGGGATTGAGCCAGCAGGGCTTCTCACCCGTTGTCGTTTGCTCGCGCCAGTTGGGCTCTTGCTGGTCCAGCAAGCTGTCCAGGAAAACCGGTTCAGCGAAACTGACATGGACTTCGCCGTACTTGTTGCGCAAAATGCCAAAGACCTTCAACAGGTCTGCCAGTGATTCGGATTTCTTGCTTTGACCGGACAATTCCGCCGTGTAACTCGCACCTTCCACCAACCGCTCATAACCGACGTAAATTGGCTGGAACATCACCGGGCGGACCGGTGAGCGCAGGTATGCGCGCACGGTCATCGACAGCATGCCGGCCTTGGGCTTGAGCAGCCGGCCCGTGCGGCTGCGCGTGCCCTCGATGAAGTACTCGATGGCCGTGCCCTGGGTAAGAATGCGGCCCAGGTACTCGTTGAATATGGTGGCATACAGTTTTTGCGCACGGAAACTGCGGCGCAAAAAGAAAGCCCCGCCTTTGCGCACCATGCGCCCCAGCACCGGCAGGTTGAGATTTACGCCGGCGGCAACATGGGGCGGCACCAGGCCGTTGTGGTAGACGAAATAGGACACCAGCAGATAATCGATGTGACTGCGGTGGCACGGCACGTAGATGACTTCATGGTCGGGTGCGAGTTTCTGGAATTCGCGGAAATGCTTCAGATCGACGCCATCGTAGATCCGATTCCAGAACCACGACAGCGTCATCGCGGCCAGGCGGACGAAGGTGTAAGAGTAATCTGCGGCGATTTCGTAAGCATAAGCGCGCGCTTTTTTCCAGGCTTTGTGGGCACTGGTCTTGTCCGCCTTGGCCTGGTCGTCAATGGCCTTTTCCACCGCCGGGCTGAGCAGGATGCCTTCGACCACGGTGCGGCGGTGAGACAGGTCGGGGCCGATAGCTGCCGTTCGCACCTGGCTGAAGTGAACGCGCAGGATGCGGGAGACTTTTCTCAGGCTACGGGCGGCGCCGAGGTCTTCGTTCGCCAGTTCACGCAATGAGATGGGTGGGCTGAATTGCACAAAGGTGCTGCGCCCGTTGAAGAATATGCCGAACAGGCGGCGCAAGCGGCCACCGATTTCCCAGGATTCGGAAAAGAATATCTTCGCCAGGCCCGTTTCCCGGTCCGGCGCCCGGCCCACCAGTACCGTCACCGGTACGATCTGGATATCCGGTTCCGGCCCGTCGCAGACCCGGTCGACGAGGCGCTTCAGCATCTCCGAATGCTTGCGTGGCGTTGTGCGGCGGACGATCAGGCCGGTTTTGCGCCGTAAGGCACAGTAGGACCTGTGTTCACTGCCTTGCGTCACCGGCAATGGCAGCAAGGGCCTGGGCAGATTCAGGTCGCGGCAACACTGGTCGAGAATCAGGATGGACGAGAGGGCATACGAGTCAATGGCATAACAGACCGGCTTTTCCGCATCGATCTCCAGGTCGCCTATGGGTTCGGGCAGCGTGCGGCTGCGCACCCACCAGTGCAGGATACGTTCCAGCAGCATCAACCAGCGCAGCTTGATGGACGCCATTAAGCCTTGCTTTTGGGGTTGGGTGTTCATGCGTGCGTGGCATATTCCAGATGCGGCCGGGAAGGCCATTTTAGCTGCCAAACTGCCGCGGCCAGTGCAAAAACTTTTTGTCCACTCCTTTCAGCGGACAAAAAAATCCGGGCTGGCCACCAGGGCCCGCCCGGAAATCCGGCAGAGCCGGAGAGGATCATTAGCGCTGTTTCAAGCGTTTCTGATTGCAGTCCACCAAATCGTTTACCAAATATATTATGAAGTTACGAGAGTATCGTAATGTCTGATCTTAAGAGTTGTCAACTTTTTTCTGAACCAGGAGAACGCGGAGAAACTGGACACTAGTCTGCATGTTGCACCAGTTCTCGTAGCGAGACGATTCAGGAGTGCGTCATGGCTGGCTTTCGCGACCGAAGAGCGCGCAGGCATAGTCGACACTATGTCGAGCACTCTGACCGAGCGAAAGCCAGATAGGGCGTGCCCCTGGAGCGTCGCAGTAGAGGACTGGTGCAACATGCAGGCTTAGCGGCTGGCAAACACCACGGCGGGTTGCAGCCTTAACACCGGCCGCGCGCTGATCGCTGCGGCGGTCAGGCTCACCAGCAAAACCCCAACCAACCCCGTCACAGGCGTGAACCACATCATGCGGAAGGGAAAACCCAGCGGCGCAACCACCCAGCCAGCCAGCGCACAGGCGCCTAGCCCGAGACCGGTGCCGATCAGCGCACAGACCGCTGCCTGCGCCGATACCATGGCCAGCAAGACCCGTGGTGTCGCTCCCATGACATTGAGCACCGCGTACTGTTTGAGGTTTTCATAGGAAAACATATAGAGCAGGACGCCGGTCACGCCGAAGCCCACCGTCATGGCCAGGATCAACATGGCGGCCATGTCGCCGACATCTTCGGAATTGACCAGGTACCAGCGCACCGTGTCTTCCTTGAACGCGGCGGCGGAGCGCGCGCGCAGGCCGGTGCGTTGCCGGATGCGCTCCGCCAGCGCCTGCGGAGACAAGCCGCCCTGGCTGCTGGCCAGTACAAAGGTCAGAAGCTGTCTTTCCCGGGGCAGCACACGCGCGGCATTGGAATAGGTCATATACATCAAAGGCCGCGGCGGAAACCGGGCCAAAGTCTGGCTGATACCCGTCACATGAATGCGCTGATCATTGGCCAGCAGTTCGTCACCGGCGGTCAGCTCCCGCAACGGCGCGTCCAGGTGGGCTCCATCGAGGGGCCATTGATCAGCCGCCGCCGAAGGCGTCAGAAGCTTGCCGCTGGTGCCGCCGCTGTCGACGATTGCCGCATCGGCTGCATGCAAGCCCAGCGGCGGGCTGCCATTGCGCAAATGCGGCGCACCGGCCAGCGTGGCGTCGTCGACGCCAATCACCTGAAAGGTCTGGAAACGTCCGTTCGCAAAGCGCGCATCCACGGTGCCGAGCACCAGCGGAACCGCGCTGCTGACCCCGCTGACGCTGCGCACGCGGTCGAGAGCCCAATCAGGCATGTTGATGGTTTGCTCGACCGAGGCAACCGCGGGGTCCATGACCCATACATCGGCATCGGGATTCTCGCTGATCAGCGCAAACCCGCTGGTCATGAAGCCACAGAAGTAAGCTGCCGCGAACGTGACCAGGAATGCGGTAAAGGCAATGCCGAGCAACAGCCCCGCGTACTTGGCGCGGTCGGCCATCAGCATCTTCAGGGCAATGCGCAACATACTCGGCTAATGATCATTGGGCGCCTCGATATAGACATCCAGCAACTGGCCGATATAGACCGGCAATTCCCCCCGCTCGAATTGGTAAACGACCTGCAACACGCGCCGGTCTGTGCGCTCCGTGCTCTGTCCGGTGTAGGCGCTCTTGGCAATGACGTAGGGTTCGATGTGTTGGAAAGTCAGCGCAAATGCCTGTTTTGGATTGCCGCGCACGTAGGCCATCGCCGCTGCGCCCGGACGCACACGCCAGGCTTCGTTTTCGTCTATTTCGACACGCATCTGAAGCTGCGCGTCTTCACCCATGAGTATGGCTGGCGTAGTGGCATTGCCGCCCTCGACAAACTCGCCCGGCCGCATGTTGGACTGCAGAATGGTCCCGGAAATCGGCGCACGCACGATGCGGCGATCCATTTCGATCCTGATTTGCCCGACCTGCGCCTGCGCCAGTTCGAGTTCCGCTTGCGCCCGGGCGGCCTGATCGCGCAGGTCGCTCAGGTCCTGTTCGCGCATCGCCGAAGCGTCGGCGCGCCGGAGCTTCTCGGCATTGGCGAGTCGATGCGTCGGTTCGCGCAAAGCGGCTGCAGCCATTTTGACATTGGCGTCCGCCGTCAATAGCAGGGCCTGGAGATCGCGGTCGTCGAGGACAAACAAAATGTCGCCGGCCGCGACGCGGTCTCCGACCTTGACCTCTATCTGCCGCACAATACCCGCCACCGGCGTACCGATGGCGATGTTGCGGCTGCTGGCTTCGACGGTTCCGGTTCCGGAGATATAGGCGGCATACGGTGCCTGCGCCGGGTGTGACATTGGTGCTGGCGCAGTGGGCGGTTGCCGGTCACGGAAAACCACCAGGATGGCTGCCAGCACACCGATGATCGCCAACAACAATAAGCCTTGCTTTCGCATCATGGCGCCGCACTCATTTCGTCGCCGGAAACTGTACGGGTGATGATGCCATCATCCATGTAAGCGATGCGATCGGCAAAACCGACGATGCGTGGGTCGTGCGTCACGATCAGCAAGGTTCTGTCCGAGCCGAGGGCGACGCCACGTAAAAGCACCATCATCTCCTGCCCGGCCTGGTGGTCGAGATTGCTGGTCGGCTCATCGCACAGGATCAGCCGCGGCTGATGCACCAGGGCCCGGGCGATGGCCACGCGCTGCTGTTGCCCGCCGCTGAGTTGGGCCGGAAGCGCGTTCGCCCGGTCGCCCAAACCCACCGCTGCCAGCGCAGCGCGCGTTCTTTCCGCGATGCTGCGGCGCGACACGCCATTGAGCACCAGGGGCACGCTGACGTTATCCAGCGCGCTCAGTGAGGGCAGCAGGTTGAACGCCTGGAATACGAATCCGATGGATTCCATGCGAAAGCGCGCCCGTTCCTGAAGGCTCATGCCGCCGACATCATGCCCCAGTACTTCGCATCGCCCGGCATCCTTGTCCATGATGGCGGCAACAATCGAGATCAGACTGGTCTTGCCACAACCCGACGGGCCAACCAGCATGATCAACTCGCCAATGCGTATATCCAGATCGATACCGCGCAGCGCCGCCACGCGCGCCGCACCTTCACCGTAGCTCTTGGTCAGGCCGTGGCAGCGTACCGCATAGTCAGCCGCTGGATCAGTCATTTGCCACCCACCAATCAATCAACGTTCAATGCTGGGGTCAGATTACCATTTCACGGTAAGCAAGAACGAAGAAGCCGATGGCGCGACGTGAAATGGTACTCTGACCCCATTCGAAGGGCGGAGCGGCTTCAGTCTTGCGCAAGCGCTTCCCGGATCTCCGCCTGAATCGCTTCCGCCGCCGCACGCGGATCGGCCGCATCGCGGATGGGGCGGCCGACGACCAGGTAATCGGCGCCGCTGGCGATGGCGCGGGCCGGGGTAACGACCCGTTGCTGGTCATCCGCCTCATCGTTATGGATCGGGCGAATGCCGGGACAAACGGTGATCAGTGCGTGGTCCACTGCCGCGCGCAGTGCCGCCACCTCGAGCCCGGAAGACACGACCCCGTCGCAACCCAGTTCCAGGGCCCGGCGGGCGCGGGAAAGGACCAGTGAACGCGCATCGCACTGGAAGCCAAGGTCATCGAGGTCGCCCTGGTCCAGGCTGGTCAGGGCCGTGACCGCGAGGATTTTGGTATGACCCTTGGCCTCGGCGGCGGCCCGCAACATGCTGTCGTTGCCGTGTACCGTGCAAAAGTCCACTTCGTGGCGCGCCAGTTGACGCACCGCAGCGGCGACCGTGGCGGGGATATCAAACAGTTTCAGGTCGGCGAAGATTTTCTTGCCCTGCGCGCGCAGTTCCTCTGCCAGTTCGAAATAGTGGCCGGAAAGAAAGAACTCCAGGCCGAGCTTATAGAACATGACCGCGTCGCCCAGTTGGCGGATCAGATCGCGCGCGCGTGCAAGTTCGGCGACGTCCAACGCAAATATCAGACGCTCACGCGCAGGAATGGGTTTTTTTGTCGGGGTCGGTGGGTTCATGGCTTTTTCCGTGAAGGGGGTTCGTGCTGGCGGATAAAGGACTGGATCTTGGCGGCCGTCGACTCTGGCTGATGCATGTGAAAATGATGGTCGCCCGGGTGCGTTTCATGCTGCCCGTGGGCGACGGCTGCATGCCGGGTGGCAAGTTTTTCCTCGTTGACAAAGGGCGAAAACGGCGTTGCGGTCAACGAAAGCACAGGCGCTTCGATATGCCGCAGAAAATCCAGCACCTGTTCTTCAGTCATCAGTAGCGGCGAAACCCAGTACAGCGCGGGATCATTGCTCCATTCGTAGCCTCCGCTGCTTTGCCGTGCGGAGCGTTCACAGATCAGGCGGGCGGACGCATCGTCAAGGTCCGAATTGGCCTGGCGGGCCTTGATCATGTCCTCGAGGGAACGATAGTTTTTGCTGCCCCGGGGGCCCGAGCGGACACTGTGCAGGCTTTTTCTCAGCCGTCCGGTACAGGTGTCCGCGGCAGCAGTGATGGGCCCCAGCGCATCCAGAGTGACCAGGCTGCGCACCCGCTCGGGGGCGGCGGCCGCATAGATGGCCGCCACTGCGGCGCCCAGCGAATGGCCCACCAGATGGCAGCAGGACCAGCCCAGCGCATCCAGCGCCGCATCCAGGTCCCACAGATAATCGGTGAAATAGTAATGCGCGCCTGCGTGACGATGATCCGACTGGCCGTGGCCGGGAAAATCCATCGCCACCAGGTCCAGTCCGTGCAGGAAACCGGACATGGGCACAAACGATGCGGCATTATCCAGCCAGCCATGCAGGCACATGACCGGTATGCCGCCGGGCACTGACCAGTGCAGGCCGGCCAACTTCCCCTGTGGCGTGTCGAGGCGGATTTCTGATGGCTGGCTCATGGCTGGCAAGACGTGTTCAGCACGACGCCAGATTGGCGTATGCCAGCACCAGCCATTTGCTGCCGGCATGGGAAAAATTGACCTGGACGCGGCTGTGTTCGCCTGAGCCTTCGAAAGCCAGAACCGTGCCTTCGCCAAACTTGCGGTGCGTTACCCGTTGCCCCAGCCGGAACGGCCATTCCTGGTTCTTGAATCCAGCGGACCGAGCGGGCGCCGCCGGCCGCGCCGAGACGTAGGGCCGCCTGGCCGCCATGCGCGGGCGAATTTCCTGCAGCAATTCTGCCGGCATTTCGTCGATGAAACGCGATGGCCGGCTGTGCGATTCCGCCCCGTGCATGCGCCGGATTTCCGCGTAGCTGAGATAAAGCTGTTCACGCGCGCGGGTCATGCCGACATAACACAGGCGCCGCTCCTCTTCCAGGCGGCCGGCGGCATCCTCCACCGAGCGCTGGTGCGGAAACAACCCGTCTTCCATTCCGGCCATGAACACCAGCGGAAATTCCAGCCCCTTGGCCGAGTGCAGCGTCATCAGTTGCACACAATCATCCCACTTCTCGCCCTGCGTCTCGCCGGCTTCCAGCGCGGCATGACTGAGAAACGACTGCAACTCGCTGAGGCCGGCCTCTGCGTCCTCTGGCGGCAAGATAAACGCGTCCGCGGCATTGACCAGTTCGGCCAGGTTTTCCATGCGCGTTTCCATGCGTTCCTGCGGTTCCTTTTCGTAGTGGGCGGCGAGGTGGCTTTCGTCGATGACCGCCTGCATCTGGTTACCCAGGGTCCAGTCCTTGCAGCGTTCCTGCATGCCGACGACCAGATCGATGAAACCCTGCACGGCGGCGGCCGCACGGGCGGGCAGCAGCTTTTGCTCGATGCAGGCCCGGGCTGCCTGCCACAGGCTGACGTCGGCTTCCCGCGCCTGCACGCGTAACAGCGACACGGTCTTGTCGCCAATGGCGCGCGCGGGTTTGTTGATGACCCGCTCCAGTGCCGCGTCGTCGTTCGGATTGAGCAGCAAACGCAGGTAGGCCAGGGCATCCTTGACCTCGGTGCGTTCAAAAAAGCGCTGCCCGCCATAGACCCGGTAGGCGATGCTCGCACGCAGCAGGTATTCCTCGAACAGTCGGGACTGGGCGGTCGTGCGATAGAGAATCGCTGCCTCGTCGGCGCGCCGTCCGCCGTCCAGCCATTGCTGAATCTGCTCCACCACGAAGCGGGCTTCGTCCTGCTCATTGAAGGCCGCGTAGACCAGGATGGGCTTTCCCGGCGGGTCATCGGTCCAGAGTTTCTTGCCCAGACGGCCCTGGTTATTGGCAATGAGGTCATTGGCCGCGGCGAGAATATTGCCGCTGGAGCGGTAGTTCTGCTCCAGTTTGATGGTAACCACATCCGGAAAATCACGCTTGAAACTCTGCATGTTTTCCACTTTCGCGCCGCGCCAGCCATAAATGGACTGGTCGTCATCACCGACGACGAAAACCTGGCCCGTGTCCCCGGCCAGCATGCGCAGCCAGGCATACTGGATCGCGTTGGTGTCCTGGAACTCGTCGATCAGCAGGTGTTGCAGCCGCCGGCGATAGTGATCCAGCACGCCGGGCTGTTCCAGCCACAACTCGTGCGCACGCAACAGCAGTTCGGCAAAATCCACCAGTCCGCCGCGGCTGCAGTAATCCTGGTAGCGCTGATAGATGTGCACCCAGGTGGAGGTGACCGGGTGATCCAGGTGCTCGATATGCTGCGGCCTTTCACCCTCGTCTTTGCGCGCGTTGATGAACCACTGTGCCTGCCGCGCCGGCCAGTGGGTTTCCTCCAGCCCCTCTTCGCGAATGATACGCCGCAGCAGGCGCTGCTGATCTTCGGAATCGAGGATTTGAAAGGCTTCGGGCAGGCGCGCCTCCTTCCAGTGCATGCGCAGCAGTCGATGGGCAATGCCATGGAAGGTGCCAATCCACAGCGGCCGGGTCGAGACCTGCAGCAGTTTGCCGGTGCGTTCACGCATCTCTCCGGCCGCCTTGTTGGTGAACGTCACCGCCAGAACACCGAGCGGCGAGACGTGACCCACCTGGATCAGCCAGGCCAGGCGGTGCACCAGCACGCGGGTTTTGCCGCTGCCGGCGCCGGCCAGCACCAGGGCATGCTCGGTCCCCAGCGTGACCGCCTCGCGTTGGGCCTCGTTCAGCGGGTCGAGCAGGTGGGAGACATCCATCTTTTAGACAGTTTCCCGGGCAATGGCGCGGTAGCCGATGTCCCTGCGATAGAAAGCGCCCGGCCAGTCGATCATCGCGCAGGCATTGTATGCGGTTTGTTGCGCGGCACTGACCGACTGGCCCAGCGCACAGACACACAAAACCCGTCCGCCTGCGGTAACGATGCCCGTCTCAGTCAGTGCAGCGCCGGCGAGAAACACCTTGACCTCCGGTGGAAACGAATGGTCGAGCCCGATGATGGGCACACCTTTGGCATAGGCGCCCGGATAACCTTCAGCCGCCATCACCACGCCCAGGCTGCAGCGCTGGTCCCAATGCGCCTGTTCCCGGTCCAGCCGGCCTTCGATCGCAGCCATGCACAGAGCGATCAGGTCGGATTCCAGCCGCATCAGCACGGGCTGGGTTTCCGGGTCGCCGAAGCGCACATTGTATTCCAGAACGCGCACATCGCCCTGCGGGGAAATCATCAGGCCGGCGTAAAGGAACCCGGTGAACGGATGACCTTCGGCCGCCATGCCGTCCACGGTGGGCCTGATGACTTCGTCCATGATGCGGTCATGCAGCGCTGCGTCCACAACAGGCGCGGGGGAATAGGCGCCCATGCCGCCGGTATTGGGGCCGGTATCGCCATCACCTGCTGCCTTGTGGTCCTGGGAGGTGGCCAGCGGCAGGATATGGCGGCCGTCGGCCATGACAATGAAGCTGGCCTCTTCGCCATGGAGGAATTCCTCGATCACCACGCGGTGGCCGGCCGCACCGTAAACATTCCCGGCCAGCATGTCCTGCACTGCCGTTTCGGCTTCGGTGGTGGTGTGGGCAATGACGACGCCTTTGCCGGCGGCCAGGCCGTCGGCCTTGATCACGATGGGTGCGCCATGCGGTGAATGAAAGCGATCGCCTCGTCGGTGTCGGTAAACTGGCCATAGGCTGCGGTGGGAATTCCGTGCCGGGACATGAAGTCCTTGGCGTAGGACTTCGAGCCTTCCAGCCGCGCCGCCGCGGCGCTGGGGCCAAAGCAACGCAGGCCGGCAGCCTGGAAACGGTCGACAATGCCATGCACCAGGGGATCTTCCGGCCCGACGATGGTCAAGTCGACGCCGCGCTCCCGGGCAAAGGAAATCAGGCCATCCAGGTCGTTGCTGGCAATGGCCACGTTTTCCACCTTGTCTTCCAGCGCGGTCCCGGCATTGCCCGGCGCGGCGAACACCCGAAGAACGCCGGCCGATTGCGCCGCCTTCCAGGCCAGCGCGTGTTCGCGTCCGCCGCTGCCCACGATCAACACGTTCATCTAGGGCCTGTTAACATGAATAAGCTGCCTCGTCTCCCGCCTCGCCGCCAATCAGTGACGAAAATGACGAATTCCGGTAAACACCATGGCCAGGCCATGTTCGTCCGCCGCGGCGATGACTTCGTCGTCACGCATGGAGCCGCCGGGTTGGATCACGCAGGCAATACCGGCTTCGGCCGCGGTATCGATGCCGTCGCGAAATGGGAAAAAAGCATCGGATGCCATCACACTGCCGCTCAGGTCCAGTCCGGCCTCGGCCGCTTTCCAGCGGGCGATGCGTGCGGAGTCGACACGGCTCATCTGGCCGGCGCCGATACCCCGGGTCTGACCGCCGGCTGCATATACGATGGCATTGGATTTGACCATCTTGACCACCTTCCAGGCAAACAGCAGGTCGTCCCATTGCGCCGCGCCGGGTTGCTTGCGGCTGACCACCCGGCAATCCTCGCGGCGCAGGGATACCTCATCCGCCGTCTGTAGCAGCAGGCCGCCACTCACTCGTTTGATATCGCACCGGGCTGCAGGCATGCCTGCGGGAATTTCCAGCACCCGGACATTCTGTTTTTGCCCCAGTGCCTGCAGCGCCCCGCCGGTAAACTCCGGAGCCAGCAGCACCTCGACGAACTGGCGCCCGATGATGGCCCCCACCGTGGCTTCATCGACGGTGCCATTGAATGCGATGATGCCGCCAAAGGCGGAGGTTGGATCCGTGGCGTAGGCCTTGTCGTAGGCGGCAATCAAACTGGAGCCCACGGCCGCGCCACAGGGGTTGGCGTGCTTGACGATGACGCAGGCCGGCCCGCTGAATTGCTGCACGCAGGTCCAGGCGCTGTCGGCATCGGCGATGTTATTGAATGACAGTTCCTTGCCCTGCTTTTGACGGGCATTGGCCAGGCTGGCAGCCGCTGGCGGCAGGTCGCGGTACCAGGCGGCCTGCTGATGCGGGTTCTCGCCATAACGCAGTTCCATGATTTTGCTGAAACAACCGTTGACCTGAGTGGGAAAGCGCTGACGTTCACCCGCCGGATTCACCGCCGACAGGTAGTTGCTGATAGCGGCATCGTATTGCGCCACGCGGTTGAAGGCGGCGACCGCTAACCCGTAGCGAAATTCCAGCGCAAGCTCACCCGCGCCCCGTTCGAGTTCGGCCAATACCCCGGCGTACTGCGCCGGGTCGGTAACCACGCCCACGGCGGCATAATTCTTTGCCGCCGAACGGACCATCGCCGGCCCGCCGATATCGATGTTTTCGATCGCGTCCTGCAGACGGCAATCGCTGCGGGCCGTTACCTCTTCGAAGGGATACAGGTTGATCACCGCCAAATGAATGCGCGGGATGTCCTGGGCCGCCATGACGCCTTCGTCCTCGCCTGCGCGGCCCAGCAGGCCGCCATGGATGCGTGGGTGCAAAGTCTTGACCCGTCCGTCCATGATTTCAGGAAATCCCGTGTGCTGCGAAACTTCGGTGACTTCGAGTCCCGAATCCTTCAGCACCTGGGCGGTACCACCGGTACTCAGAAGAGCAAAGCCGAGCTGCGTCAGCCGCCTGGCAAAATCGGTAATGCCGGTTTTATCCGAGACGCTGATCAGCGCCAGTTTGGGACCGTTCATGTGTGCAAGGGTTCCAAGTGTTGAACTTCGCTATTCCATCCGCGGCATGGGCTCCGCTGACTCGCCAACGGGTAAATGGCTCAGAGCGTCCTTAACTTGCCGTTGGTGACCGGAATGTCGTAACGGTTCAGTTTGGTGCGCAATGTATTGCGCGTAATACCCAGTATCCGTGCCGTTTGGGACTGGTTGCCATGCGTATATCGCAGGACTTCCTCGATCAGCGGAGGTTCGACCTCGGCCAGCAATGTCTGGTAAAGGCTTTCTGTCTGACAGTGTCCCATGTCTTCCAGATAACGCCGTATTGCATGTTGCACGTTTTGCCGCAGCGGGGTGGTTTGATTGATTTCGGTGGCCATCGACTTGGGTACTTTGCCCTTAGGTTTTTATGTTTTGCTCGAACCTCTTACCCTACCACAATGTGCTCCATGTGTGCGCACCGTTTCGGCGCAAAATTTCATAAAAGCCCCATTTTTTTGCCCGAACGGTTCAACGGAATTGCAATTCGAAACCAACGGCGCTGTCGCCTGGATCCAGCATGTCCAGCGAAAAGGTTAGCTGGGCCTGTGGCTTCATGCCCGTGCGCAGCTCCGAGCTGTGGGAGAGGTAATCACCCGGTTTGAATAAAGATTGGTTCAGCTTGCGGCCGTTGATATCGAGCAAGGTGACATCGATATCGGGGTACGGCTGGCTGCGATCGGCGCGGTTGACAATGGTCGCCGTGAGCAACAGGACGCCCGGACGGAAGGGGTGCGCTTTCAGTTCCCGGCTGAGCAACTCGATCTGCTCGGGCGCACGAAAGACCGGCTGCGGCGGCGCCTGCTTGACGCCCAGCCGCGTCAGTGTCGATTGCAGCCACGGCAGGTCGAGCACAGGCTGTTGGAAAAAGCGAAACAGGTTCAATGCAATGACGACGGTCAGCACCAATGCAGCGCCGACCCACAGCACGCGCAGCATGGGTTTTCGCGATGGCGATAATTCGGTTTCATCGATAAGTGCATCACCCGGCGCGGCGGCAGGATCGCTTGCGTCTGAGGTGTCCTCACCGGGACTCAATGACAAGGGCAGCCCCAGTTCCGGCAAAGAACCCGGACGCGTGCCCTGCTGACTGGCTTGCGGCCATTCGTCGAACAAAGCTTCGAGCGCGTTACCTATTTTGTGGCACTTGCCGCAGCGGTATTTGCCACCCCCTTGTGCCAGTATCGCTGCGTTTACCGGGTGCACCGTGTGGCATGCCTGGCAGCGCGTGTACACGATCAGCCCTCCGGCTGGAGCGCGGTTAAGGCGCGCACGGGCTCAACTCAGTTTTCGGCCTGGGCCTGTGCACCAACCAGGTAGCGGTAGCGGTCCAGTTCGGCTCCGAACTTCTCCCTGATCGATTGCTCACGCGCCTTCAAACCGTCCAGTAACACCTGATTTTCGCTCAGACGTCGCTTCAGATTAGCGATATTCCGGGTCAGTTTCTGTTCAACCTTGATTCCCGCCCTTTGCCGCTCAGCGGCTTCGCGGATGTTGCCGCGATAGGCTGCCGAAAGACTCAATGTGGAGGTGCTAAGGACGTCGCTTGTCGTAGTCCAGTTGCTTGATTTCGACCTGCATTGCATCGAGGATTTCGCTGTCGGAGTCATAGCGCAATAACAACAGGGCATCCTGTTGCTCTTGCAATTGCGCCGGGTTATACCGTGGCTTGGGCCGTGGCAAGCCGGAGGAGTCCCGCGGGAGTTCATTTTTTCCGGCTACTTTGGGTTTGGATTTAGGCGCCGGTGCTGGCGTCAGGGCATTGTCTTTCTGCCAGCCGCGGCCCGAATTCTTCTCCAATTTCTTGTCCTGCTGCTGAAAATCCGGCGGCACGGTCTGACTGAAATGTACTTCGCCGTTCTCATCCACCCAGCGGTAAACCTTCGGTTGCGCTTTTGGGCCTTTCTTCTGGGCTTCCGCGCTGGCGGCAAGCAACAGGCTCGCGGTCAATAACAAGCTCCAAAAAACTGTCTTCATATCAAACTCCATACGCCTCACGATAGCGCTGTATTGATTCGATGTCGATGTTGCCAAGCTGCTTTGATTGCAGGTACACGAGCAGATCCGCCAACGTGGCGATGGAGATACAGGGGATACCATATTCGCCTGTGACTTCCTGTGCGGCCGAGCGTGCGCCGCGACCGCGCTCCTGGCGATCCAAAGCGATGGCGATGCCGGCCGGCTCGGCACCTGCCACGCGAATCATGTCAATCGATTCGCGCACCGAAGTGCCTGCGGAAATGACATCGTCGATGATCAATACGCGTCCTTTGAGCTGCGCTCCCACGATGATTCCGCCTTCGCCATGGTCCTTGGCTTCCTTGCGATTGTAGGCATAAGGCACATTGTGCGAATGGTCACGGTAAAGGGCGATAGCCACTGCAGCAGCCAGAGGAATGCCCTTGTAAGCAGGGCCAAACAGCATGTCGAAATCGATTGCGGATGCAGCGATTGCCGCGGCATAGCAGCGGGACAATTCATCCAGCGATGCGCCATCATCGAAGCCGCCGGCATTGAAGAAATACGGACTGATGCGGCCCGACTTCAACGTGAAGCTGCCGAAACGCAAATTGCCCTTGTTCAGGGCCAGTGCAAAGAATTTCTCTTTATAGTCCTGCATCGAAGAATCCATTCCTGATGGGAGCCAGTATATCCCGCCAGCAGTAAGGGGTGCGAAATTAGTCAATTTTGTGCATGGCAAGGGCGGTTGAGTCCCGGGAAATTTCAGGCAGTTTCAAAAGCCTCCCTTACCGCTTGTTCCGCTCTTTTTATCTCATGCTCATTCATCCACTGAAAGTGACTATCGCGCTTGGTCCTGGATAAGGCGCCATCGTTTTGCTGAACAATGCGAATAAACAATTCCAAACTATGTGCAGGCCAATCAAGTAGCCCGTTGAGCGCGCTGTATGCGCGATCAAACCCCAGCAGATAGTCGATTTCATTTTGCAGGTCCTCTTCCACCGTTCTTGCCAATGCCTGGTATAGAAATTCTGCTTGTGGTGTCGCATCAAAATAACGGAAATAGACTGCATCATTTCCCGTTGCCGGCGCATCTGGAGTATCAGGATCATAAGTGGTAATGGCGCGCAGTGGTTTGGAGAAATCCTCCAGTGTGGAAATATACTCTTCCAGATTAGCCAGTATTACGGCAGAGACAGGAAGAACGATTCCGCGAGGAGTGAAACCGGCATTGGCGAGTACTTCGTGGATGAGATAGCGGTGAATGCGGCCGTTACCATCCATAAATGGATGTATGAATACAAAACCGAAAGCAACTACAGTCGCCAGGATTACCGGGTCGAAGAGCGTGTGAACAGGAACATCGCGGTTTGCATCGGCGGTACAGGAATCGCGGTACTGTGCCGCCAACGTTAAAAGCCCCGACATCAATAACGGCAAGTCTTCAGGCCGTGCCGGGACGAAATCGACGTGTTTTCGATAGCCCAGATCTTTCCCCACCCAATTCTGTTTGCTCCGCCATGTAAACTCATGAAAGCGTGGGTCAATCACGGCGTTTTGAAGCTCAACCAGACGTGCTTCTGTTAACGGCTCATGGGTGTCAGCCTGACGCAGCAAGTCAGCAAATCGTTGAGCGCGGTCCGCTGAGGGTTTCTCTCGTTCTACTTCAAAGGAAGACTGGGTTTCTTTCAGATAGAGATAGTCTGCCGCCCGGCGTAACAGGCCAGGATCATATTTGTCGAGTGTAGCGTGGGTCTTGCTGCGTAAGTCCGCCGAGATCATGCGGTTCAAATAATCTGTTCGGCGAACCAACGGGCAGAAATTCCGGTTACCTGGCAAGTTGTCGTTTATGCGAAACCGGGGGTCATGCTCGCCTGGATTCTTGCTGAGCTGCAGTTTGTCATCCAGCAAATCGACATAACGTGTTTTTGCTGGAACGTGAGGGCTTAATGGCTTTGCGGTCAGCCACTCGTACAGATATCCAGCCCGGCGGGCATAGATCGAAGAAGGGCTTCTTGCTAACCAGTTGCCCAACTCATTCTCGCCGGCTTGCTCGAAAAGCAGGGCAAGAACTTCCAGATTTATGCCCTCGTACCGTAATGCAAATTGAAGGTGACCGCTGAGACTGTCTTGCGGCTGATACTTGGGTTCGAACAACAAGATTTGCTGGTCACCTGCAGTTTCGGTTTTGCGGCCTTTGACGCGGGTATCAATGCGCGAACTGAGCTTCAGCGGTCTCGCTGCAAGCTGATAGCGCTCAATCAGGCGAGCATACCCCAGACGATCAACTGCCATGAGCTCTCCGAAAAATAACCGAGAATTCCGAAAAACAGCCGCATTCTACCATAATAAGAGATAAAACGCTGCTATAAGGGAATATACGGCCAATAATCACATGATCTTGGTATATCCGGCAAATTTTCGGACATTGCGGCTGTTTCTCTGAAAGCCCGCCTAATTCGCGCCAGCGAACCCTTTTGCGCTATTCGTTCTCAACTTGTCCTGGGACATCCACTGGTCCTGTGGTGCGTTGGTGCACTCGGGTGCGGCGACGGCAGCAGCGGACAACAGAACCGCGGTGAGGAACAACGGTGCAGTAATAATGCGTTTCATGATGCTTTTGAAAAGCGGACAGATATGTCCGATACTCGCCAGTGAAGAGTTCAGAGTTCGTGCGTCGTGCAAGGCGCTATGCCAGACGAAATGGGCTCGATTTTCAGCACGGCCCGAGAAGAGGCAAGGGCAGCCATGGGTGGGTTCTGTTGGGTAATCGTCTAATGGTCATTAAAAGCGGGAACAAAACCATTTACAGCGGCTTGCTACGCAAAATGCTGAAGGACCTGAAGATCGATGCGAAGGAACTGGGCGTCAGTGAGAAAGTCATTCGGAGATTGCTGGACCTCGATCATGTCAGCCGAATCGACAAGCTGGAAAGCGCACTGGCTTTTTTCGCCAAAAAGCTTCAGATTTCAATTCGTGCCATTCCCGGTGCAACAACACACCCGTCGCAATCAGCCAGAGAACCGGCAAACCGCATCTGAGCGGAAAAAAGCTCATGGCATGATGTTCAACTCCGTATTGCCGTTTCTGGATCTCAGTTTCAATCTGTTTTCGCAGAACCGCACAGACTCTCCGCCTGTCGATCAAAAGCGGTTATGCTGGCCCGCACGCAACCACGCACCGGATGAGCCGGACAGAATCGTATGAAGATCATCAACCTGAATGCCAATGGTATCCGTTCGGCCGCCAGCAAGGGGTTCTTTGACTGGATGCATAGTCAGGACGCCGATCTGGTCTGCATCCAGGAAACCAAGGCCCAGCACCATCAGCTGCAAGACCGGATGTTTTTCCCCGGCGGCTACCACGTCTGGTACCACGATGCCTTGAAGCCCGGCTACAGCGGGGTCGCCATGTATAGCAGGCAGCAGCCGGACCGGGTCCACTATGGCCTGGGATGGGACGTGATGGATCACGAAGGGCGCTGGCTGCAGGCCGATTTTGGCCCGCTGTCGGTGGTGTCCCTCTACCTCCAATCGGGCTCCAGCAGTGAAGAGCGGCAGGGGATCAAATTCAAGGCCATGGACTACCTGATGCCGCGCTTGCGGCAATTGGCCGCCGACGGGCGCGAGTACATCATTTGCGGCGACTGGAATATCGCCCACCGGAAAATCGATCTGAAGAACTGGCGCGGTAACCAGAAGCAATCCGGGTTTCTGCCTGAAGAGCGGTCCTGGATGGATGAATTGTTTGGCGATGCCGGCTGGGTCGACGCTTTTCGCCGTATCGATCAGCGCGAAGAGCAGTACACCTGGTGGTCCAATCGCGGCCGCGCCTGGGACAACAACACCGGATGGCGTATCGACTACCAGGTCACCACACCGGGCGTGGCTGCAACTGCGCAATCGGTCGAAATCTACAAGGACGAGCGATTTTCCGACCACGCGCCGCTGATCATGGAATACGACTACCCGATGCCCGCCAGGCAAACGCCCGCGTGACCCCGCCGGCCGTACGACGTGACTGGAAGGCCATCCTGTTCAACCGGCGTATGCTGGTGTGCATTTTCATTGGCTTCACTTCGGGTTTGCCGCTGTATGTGCTGATCCAACTGGTGCCGGCCTGGTTGCGCAGCAACGGCATCGATCTGGCCACCATCGGCCTGTTCTCACTGGTCTCTCTGCCGTACACCTGGAAGTTTCTCTGGTCGCCATTGATGGACCGCTTCAGTTGGCCTTTCCTGGGGCGCCGGCGGGGGTGGGCCATGATCACACAGATACTGCTGTTTCTCTCGATTGGTGCGCTGGGCCATTTCGACCCGGCAAAATCGCTCGACGCAATCGTTCTGTGCGTGTTCCTGGTCTCGCTGTTTTCCGCCAGCCAGGACATCGTCATCGACGCCTACCGCCGCGAGTTGCTGGCCGACGACGAACTGGGCACGGGCAATTCGATTTTTGTCAACGCCTACCGTCTGGCTTCACTGGTACCCGGCGCGCTGGCACTGATCCTGTCCGACCATCTTCCCTGGGCCGCGGTGTACTGGATCACGGCTGCGTTCATGGGCGTGGGCATGGTGACCACATTCGTAATTCGCGAAGTGAGTGACGATGCGCTGGCACCGCATTCACTGCGCGAAGCGGTGATCGACCCATTTAGCGAGTTTTTTTCCCGCGGTGGCATCCGTAGCGGCCTGGCTATCCTGGCGTTCATGTTCCTGTACAAACTGGGCGACAGCATGGCCACTGCACTGGCAACACCGTTCTATCTGGACTTGGGTTTCAGCCGCACCGAAATCGGCTCGATCGCCAAAGTGGCCGCCCTGTGGGCGGTTACTGCCGGCGCGGTCCTGGGCGGTCTGCTGATGCTCAGGTTGACGATCAACCGGGCATTGTGGATTTTTGGTTTCGTGCAACTGGTCACGATCCTGGGTTTTGCCTGGCTCAGCACCGCCGGTCATAACCCGGTCGGCCTGTTCGCAGTGGTCAGTGCGGAATACCTCGGAGTGGGCCTGGGAACGGTGGCATTAACAGCCTACATGGCACGCGAGACCAGCCGGGCCTTTACCGCCACCCAATTCGCCCTGTTCACCAGTTTCATCGCGGTGCCGCGCATTTTTGCCAATGCCAGCACGGGCTATTTGATCGAAGCCATGGGTTATACGAATTTTTTCCTGCTGTGCACGGCCATTGCAGTCCCGGGCATGTTGATGCTGTTGAAAGTGGCGCCGTGGGGGAAGGGTCAGGTTGCGCAGGAGAGAAATCCTTGATTGTTAATTGGGAACAATTCAGTCCCTTGCGAGAAGAAAGGAAATTTTGGGGAATTGGGTCAGCCTGATCCACCGTATCTGATGCATAACGGTGTTTGCATTTTAGTATACCTATGTAATAACATTGTTAATACTAAGGTCATCCAGGCTACTTGCGGTGAAAAGCACACTTCGAAAAATTGGAAACTCCCGCGGCGTGTTGATTCCTGCGTCGTTTTTGGCCGCCTGTGAAATAGGAAGCGAAATTGAACTGCGGCTCGACGGCAATCGGATCGTCATCGAACCGATTCACGCCCCGCGCTTGGGTTGGTTTGACAATTATCTGCCAGAGGCCGACGAGAACGCCTGGGCAGAACTGGTCGAAAGCGAGGGTGAAAACGAGGATTGGGAGTGGTAAAACGCGGCGAGGTGTATTGGGTGCACCTGGACCCGACACGGGGCAGCGAAATCAAAAAAACCCGGCCTGCGCTGGTGATCTCGCCGGACGACATGAACAGTGCGCTTCCGCGGGTCATTGTTGCACCGCTGACCAGCAAAGGGCAGCCACTGGGTTGCCGCCCGAAAGTCCGCTTCAAGGGCAAAAGGGCGCGGATTCTGCTCGATCAGATCCGCGCTGTGGACAAGCAACGCCTTGGCGAAAGAATGGGCACCGTCCCGCTTGAACGCTGGCACCCGCTACTAATGGAAATGTTGCGCTGAAACTGTAATGCCGAGTAATGCGGCAAATTTCATGAACCAACGTCGCCCCCGTGCGGGCGCGTGGATTGAAACTGTCTGTTCACCAGCTTCATCGCGGTGCCGCGCATTTTTGCCAATGCCAGCACGGGCTATTTGATAGAAGCCATGGGTTATACGAATTTTTTCCTGCTGTGCACCGCCATTGCCTTACCCGGCATGCTGATGTTGCTGAAGGTCGCTCCGTGGGGGAGAGGTGAGACGGAAGGCGCAAGACAGTAGACGGGAGCATCCCGCAAAAACACCGTCGCGCCCCCGCTTAGTTGATCAGAGGCTCCCTAATCACTATGTTTGTGTTCATCAGCCTCTTCCTGGATTTCGTCGCCGGCTTTTTGCACATCCTTGCCCACGCCATGCATGGTGTTGCATGCGCTGACGTTAAGCATGAAGGCTCCCATTAATAGCAGGGGGAGAATCCTGAGAAGATACTTGTTCATTCATATACTCCACGGCACGGGTCTCGCGTGCGTTTGTATGCGCTGTCAGCATCCAAAGGCCGGAATTGGCACTCAGGGTGGTGGCAACTGGTTTGGTGTTGCGAAAGCATGTTAACGTTCACCTGGTTGAGCGTCTGTGCGTCATCGTACAGACCGCCCGACCCCTTGCCTGCAATTATTCGGTGTCGAAGAGGAGGATTTCTATGAACGCGATAAAAATGGCTGCCGTGGTCTTGTTCGTGGTCGGCGCGCTGGCTTTGGCATACGGCGGTTTCACCTATACCAAGGATACACATCAGGCGGATATTGGCCCGATCCATATGTCGGTCGATGAAAAAGAGCATGTCAGTGTGCCGCTTTGGGCCGGCGTTGGTCTGATGGTGCTGGGCGGCGTGTTGTTCGTGGTCGGCAACAAGCGCTAGCAGCCTGTCGGACTTGACCGATCGTAGCGAGGGAAAGCCGATTTGAGTCGGATTTTTCGGTCTTTTGAGGCGAATAGCACCGCTATTTAACGAAAAAGAGCGGGAAATACGGCCAAATTCGGCTTTTCCGCAGTAGATCATGTTAAGTCCGACAGGCTGCTAGCCTGCATGTAGCACCAGCCGGGTTCCGCGGGACGCTTTCGTCCCGCCGGAACGGGCTGTTTTCCCACACTTCCCCTCAGCCCGCCAAATGCAGGCTGAGTAGGCACGTAACCAGAGCGAAAATGCGCGAGCCTTGGCAGCCCAAGAGACAACCCAGTGGGTAAGCAATTGTTAAGTTGTGTATGCCAGCGCACAGACGGGCTGCCGCGACAGGAATAATTTCAACCACGAATCATTTCAAAAAACCTGGAGAATTGTTTATGAAGACTCAAAGCTCGTTGGTATTGTCACTGGTGGTGGTATGTCTTGCTCTGGGCGCTTGTGCTGCGTCTGGACCGCATCGCTCGACGGGTCAGGTTATCGATGACACCTCGATTTCTGCCCGCACCAAGACTGCATTACTGGCGGATTCAACCACCGATGGTCTGAACATCGATGTCGAGGTGGACCGGGATAAAGTACAGCTTAACGGCTTTGTCGATTCTCAGGCTCAGGTGGATCGGGCTGGCGAGATCGCAAGATCGATCTCGGGCGTAGCTTCCGTGGAAAATAATCTGAAAGTGTCAGGCGGCACGCGCAGGACGGGCCAATACATTGACGACAAATCGCTTTCAGTGAGTGTCAAGGCAGCATTGGTGGATGACCCGCTGGCCCCTGCGTCGGAAATCGATGTGGAAGTCAATCGGGGGGTCGTCAGTCTGGGTGGATATGTCGATTCCAACGCAGAACGTGATGCAGCCGTTGCCGCAGCAAAAAGAGTTAAAGGCGTACAAAAAGTCATCGATAATCTGGCGGTGCGCTAAATCAGAGGCAGGTGCCGGAGTCGGCGGACCAGGAGTCCGCCATCCGGCCAGATCTGCGCCACAACCTGAACCAGAAAATCCGGTCGAGTCAGAGAATTTCTCATCCACGGCGCAAGAGACAGGCACGCACACGCGCCGCGAGTTGCGGGATCGTGAAGGGCTTGGTCACATAGTCCGTCGCCCCGAGATCGAAACCGGCACGGGTATTGGCTTCATCATTCAGGGCCGTCAACACAAGGACCGGCAGCGCTGCCGTCGCCGGCCTGGAACGAAGCACTTTGAGCACCTCCAATCCGCCTTGCTTTGGCATGAGCAGGTCCAGCACCAGCAGATCGGGTGCCTGCTTGTCGATCAATGCCAGTGCTTCCTGGCCGCTGGCAGCCTGGATCACGGTGTGGCCATCCTGGCTCAGAGCCTTGTTCACGAGGGCACGAATGTCCGGGTCGTCGTCCACTACCAGGATGTGGCTACCGTGCAGGGCGTCTTCCGGACCCGAATGCGAAGCCGGTGATGTGCCGGCCCGTTGCCGGACAGCGTGCGGCTCGACGGTCAGATCGAGACCCTCGTAGGCGCAGCAGACCTGGACAGCGTAGCCGCGCTGCTCGGCGTAGTTGCGGGCGAGCTTCTCGATGTTTTCCACAAACGCGTCATCGTGCATCGGATCGTGGTGGGTGAGAACGAGTTGATGCACCCCCGCGGCGGCGGCCAGCCCCAGCGCATACTCATAGGTGCTGTGGCCCCAATTCTTTTTGGATGGATACTCCTGCGGAGTGTACTGCGCATCGTGAATCACCAGGTCGGCGCCGGCCATCAAGCGTGCGTGGCGCCGGTCCCCCACGTGCAAAATGGACTCCGCGAGATCGGGCTCAGAGTTGCCGTGCCAGAGCGTTTCGGAAAAGGGTTCATGGTCGCACAGGTACACAACCGTCGCGCCGTCGGCCTCGATACGGTAGCCCAGTGTCATTGCCGGATGATTGAGATACTGCGCAACGACCCGCACGCCGTCGATCTCGTGCGTGCCCTCTCCAAGTTCTCGAAAAGTAATGGTTGCCGGAAGCTGGTCGATATCGACGGGGAAATAAGTGAACTCCATCTGGCCTGAAAGAACTTCGCGCAAAGTATGCCCGCTTCCTTCCGGACCGCAGATTGTGATCCGGTTTCCGGGAACGAACAGTGGAGCGAAGAAGGGAAAGCCCTGTATGTGATCCCAGTGCGTGTGGCTAAGCAGGATCGTTGCCGAGATGGGCTTCGGTGCGTTCGCCATCAGTTCCACGCCGAGGGGGCGAGCGCCGGTGCCGCAGTCAAAAATGAAGCAGGCGCCACCGCTGGTTGTCAGGCCCACACACGAGGTGTTGCCGCCGAAGCGGACCGTGTCCGGGCCCGGCGTGGCGATCGACCCACGCGTGCCCCAGAATCGTACTCGCATGATCGCTCCCGTGTCAGCTATTCATAATCTACGTGAAGATCATCGAGGCACCGGGCAAGCTCCGTGGCGCCCGCGCGAATGTCCTCGAGCTCCCGGCTTAGGGCCGCTTGCTCCAGCGATGCGCCGATCTCGGATATGCGGTTCAAACCGTAGCCGGCGCCGGATCCCTTCATGTTGTGGCCCAGGTTGCGGACGCTTTCGTAATCCGCGTGCGCCAGCGCTGCAGCGATCGCCTCGATGTCCCTGCGCCGGTTCTCCAGGTAGCCGGGAATGAGTTCCGCGAGATCCGCGTTCACCTGGACATGGACGCCCCCTATGGTGTGCCCTTCGATGGCGTGTACCAGCGTGGCTTTGCGGATCGGTTTGGTAAGGTGGGCCGTGCAGCCGGCATCGAGACTCTTGCGGACCTGCTCCGGCAGCGCATGAGCGGTCAGTGCCAGGATCGGAACCGGTCTGGCGCTGTTCTCCGCTTTCCCATTGGCGGATCTTGCGTGTGGCGGCGTAACCATCCATGACCGGCATCTGGACATCCATGAGCACGATGTCGTACGAGCCGGAAATGCACATTTGCACAGCGACCTTGCCGTTGCAGGCCAGGTCCACGCTGCAGCCACTGGCGTTAAGGTACGATTGGATCAATAACACATTATCCTGAGAATCCTCGGCCAGGAGGATGCGCAGCCCTCGAAGTTCTTCCGGCTCGGCGCCGGGTGTTGCGGACACCGCTTCGGTCACAACCGCGCTCCGATGCGGGAGCTTCGCCCTGAGGATCAGCCCGTTCGTGGTGTTGTCGTCGATGACCGGAATCTTCACGTCATTGAGATCAATCCGTTCGGAGAGCACACCGAGCGGAGAATTGCCGCCGATCGCGAACCGGGCCGTGAAGTAGAATGTGCTTCCGCTTCCAATGCTGCTTTCCACCCAGATTCGTCCCTGCATCAACTCGACAATCTCCCGCGAGATGGCCAGTCCCAGACCGCTGCCACCAAATTTGCGCGTGGTGGAAGTGTCCACCTGGGCGTAAGGAGCAAAGATCAGCTCAAGCGTTTCCTCGGGAATCCCGATCCCGGTGTCGCAGACCGCGAAACGCAGGGCGCCGGCAGCGGTGTCTTCGGGATCACACTCGACCCGAACGATCACCTCGCCCTGCTCTGTGAACTTGATGGCGTTGCCAATGAGATTGATGAGCACCTGCCGCAGCCGGGCCGGATCGCCAATCAGCATGGTGGGGACCTCCGGCGCGATGTGGAACGCCAGCTCAAGCCGTTTCTCGCGGGCACGAATGGCCATCATCTCGAGCGTCTTGTTCAGAACCTCGCCGAGATCGAAGTCGGTACTCTCGAGCACCAGGTGACCGGATTCCACCTTGGAAAGGTCCAGGATATCGTTGATCAGGTCGAGGAGCTGGCCGCCCGCTTTCCTGAAGATGCGGACGTATTCGCGCTGCTCCGATGCCAGCCCAGTCTCCCACAGCAGGTCCGCCATGCCAATGATGGCGTTCATCGGCGTGCGGATTTCGTGGCTCATGCGGGCGAGGAAATCCGATTTCGCCTGGTTGGCTTTTTCCGCCGCGGACTTGGCGCTCTCCAGTTCGACATTCTTCTCCTGCAGAACCTTGTCCAGGCGCTTGTACTCCGTGACATCGCGCGCAGCAGCGAACACGCCCTGCAGCTTCCTGTCCCGATCGTAGAAGGTCGTCGCGTTGTAGGACACAACGGTTTCCTTGCCATCCCTGGCGCGCGCAGTCAACTCGTAGCTGGTGACTTTCTTTTTGCTCAGCACCAACTTGATACCCGCTTCGGCCAGATCCGGGTCGGTGAAGTAGTTCTTGAACGGTGCGCCGATCAATTCGTCGCGGGTACAGCCGGTGAGCGCCTCCATCTGCTTGTTGACATCAGTGATGATGCCCGACGGATCGGTGGTCATCAGCGCATCGATGTTCGACTCGATGAGAGAGCGCGTGTAAAACTGCTGGTCGCGCAAGCGCTGATCGAGCTGCTTCTGGTCCGCTTCGACCCGTTTGCGCGCGGTGTTATCGGTGCCGATCAGCAGATAGCCGATGATGGCCTTCTGCTCATCGCGCAGCGCCGTGACAGACACCACCGCCGGGAAGCGGCTGCCGTCCTTGCGAATGTAGGTCAGCTCATAGATGTCTTCGATGCCGCGCGAAGCCTTGAAAACCAGTGCTTCGAAGCCCGGCGTAATCGGGGTTCCGAGTTCGACGCTGAGTGCTTTGGCGCGCGCAATCAACTCCTGCGGGTCGGAAATGTCGGCCGGCGTGATCTCGTTCATCACCTCGGCGGCCGTATAGCCCAGCATCCGCTCAGCGCCGACGTTGAAGATCTGAATCACGCCATTCGCGTCAGTGGCGATGCTGGAGAAATTGGCGCTGTTGAAAATCGCGTTTTGCAAGGCCCCCGTCTTGAGCAGGGCCGCTTCGCGCCGGCCTTCGGTGACGGCTTCCGCCTTGCCGCCGCCGGGCAAGGAGGAGCTGTGCATTAGCTCGGACACGGTTGTCTCAGTCCAATTTACGCATGGTGCGAAATTTGTAACGCCAAACTGCTGCTCGTAATGGCCTATCGTGCGGCGGCATAGCATTCGCAGGCTGCGGCTTCGAGACCGCTGCGTGACAGAATTCTGATTTGGCCGCGTGCATAGTCGATGAGTTTCTTATGTTGGAGTTTGCCTGCAGCAATGGTAACAGCACTCCTTTGCACACCGAGCAGATCGGCGAGAAACTGATGCGTGAAGTGGTATCGCTGTGAGTGTGAGCGATCGTCCGTCATCAGCAACCAGCGCGCCAGGCGCATCTCGACCTCGTGGAATGAATTGCAGGGCGCAGTTTGAAGCAAGTGTCCCGTCAACACCCAGGAATAGCGCCTGAGCACACTGGATAGCCCCGGAAGGTCGGGCAAAATCTGCTGTAACTGCAGGGCGCTTAGACTCAGGGCGGTACCGGAAACACACACCACGCTGCGCAGACGCGCGGTATTGATACCCAGCGCCATAGCCGCGCCCAGGATGCCCTCATTACCGATCAGGGCCATGCCTAGCGGTTGATGGTCACGGGTTATCGCACTCAGTGAGATCAGGCTGGTCAGGGGAAAGTAGGCAAATTGCAGGGGCGCATCGGCCTCACTCAAAACGGCACCGAAGACCAGGTCCACGGTCTCGCTCAGCCGCAGAATCTGCCGGCGTTCCTTCGAGGGCAAGCCTGCAATCAGTTGATTTATTTTCGATGTGGATACGGCGGCTGACATTCCATTCTCCTGCAACACGAAAGCAGCCAGGGCTGACAAAAGAAGGCTGGTGCGACAAGTTCCGTAGTACAGTATGTTTGATGGAAGTTCGGCTTTCTGTGCGGCAGGACACAAACGCCGCGTTGCTTCAGGTGAGGCAGTAATCCGGCACACGATGCCGCACACGCCCGGGTCTGCCTATCGGGTGAAGCTCAGTGGCGTTCAAACAAAGGCTTATACGCTTGCAGGCGGTCGGTTTCCTTTTTGACCACGGCATAACATTCGCAACTCAGTCGCTCGAGTTGCGGCCGGTCCAGCACCGTGATCAGCCCGCGGTGGTACTCGATGATGCCGAGGTCCTGCAGTTTGCCGGCGGCCTCGGTCACGCCTTCGCGGCGCACCCCCAGCATGTTGGCGATCAATTCCTGGGTCATGACCAGGCGGTTGCTGGGCAGGCGATCGAGCGACAGCAACAGCCAGCGGCATAATTGCTGGTCGATCGAGTGGTGGCGGTTGCAGACAGCCGTCTGGGCCATTTGCGTGATCAGAGCCTGGGTATAGCGCAACATCAGCATGCGCATATCGGCATAGGCATTGAACTCGTTCCTGAGCCGTTGCGAAGACAGGGAGAAAGCGGAGCCAGCGCTCTGAACGATGGCCCGGCTGGGGGTGCTTTCACCGCCCATGAAGACCGCGATACCGATGATTCCTTCGTTGCCCACCACCGAAATTTCCGCCGACGCGCCGCTTTCCATCACATAGAGTAAGGAAACGATGGAGTCGGTCGGGAAATAGACGTAGTGCAGAGCGTCACCGGATTCATAGAGCACCTTGCCCAGCGGCAGGTCCACCAGTTGCATATGCGGGAACAGGCGCTGCTGGGCTTCTTCCGGCAAGGCAGCCAGAAGTTGGTTCTGCAGCAGGGCGGGGGCGGGAACCGCGGGATTAGCCTTGGTCGCGGTCAGCTTTGTCATTTAAAAAATATTTCTATCAGTGAGGCATGTGCAATGCGCCTAAGCATTGAATGTATGATAGCACACATAGCGCCACGGCAGAACGAGAACTGCGGCAAAGGGCTCCTGAAATTTGACCCGCATGCAAAACTACCCGCCCTTTTCAACTGGAGCTAAATTGTTGTTTCGGGGACGCTGGCACCCTCGGCCGGAGCCGTCGGCCTGAACCTGCCGCCGAATATCTGAGGGTTCGCTAGCGTACAGACCGTCGCGGTCGCACAGGTTTAAGGTGCATGTCCATGACCTGATATCGCGGTGTCCGCAGTAATGTATCGTTCCGGTTGCATATACGCTTTCCCGGCTGGCTTCACGGGATTGTCACAGCAGTGAGCAATCACCCGCCCGGCAACACATCCGAAATTGCCCTTTGGGTGCTTGGCGTGGTCTTGCTTGTGCTGTATTTTGGCGCCCGTATCGATGGCGAAATCGGGCGGGAACAGGCGATTACCGCCTTCGTTCAGGCACGGACCCCAATAATTCCCGACCCGGACGACTCGGCGTCTGACCCAGGCCCGAGGCAGGAAGATAAGCCGGCAACGGATGTGTCTCAAGCTTCCCCGCCGCCGCAGACTGTGCCCGGTCCTGAAAGCGACGAGGCGCCGCTGCCCTCAGGTTCCGATACCTTGCCGATTGCGCTTCTGCGCATCAGCCGGGTCGGCCTTGAAGTGCCCGTTTTCGCCGATACCAGTGAACGCAACCTGAATCGCGGCGCGGGCTGGGTCAAGGGGACCGCAGCGCCTGACGATGGGGGCAACATGGCCATTGCCGCACATCGTGACGGTTATTTTCGCGTGCTCAAGGATGTCGCTGTCGGCGACGTGCTGGAAATTGAAAGTATTTCGCGGCAGCAGGCCTATCGGGTTGTCAAACTCTCCATAGTTGAACCCGAGGATATCTCGCCGCTGTACGCAACGGATACGGCCGCTGTCACGCTGGTGACCTGCTATCCATTTTATTTCGTCGGCCACGCGCCGCAAAGGTACATCGTGCGCGCCGTGGCCATAGAGCAAGGAACGGTGGCCCGGGAAGGGCCTGACCGAAAACACGGGATGAGTTCTTCAGGGATGGAATCCTACAATTGATCGTTTAAGGAGAAGCAATATGAATACCAAAGCTAAAGCAATGATAAGAGCTGGAACCGTCCTGGCGCTGACCAGCTTCGTATGGACAGGCAGTGCGATGGCCCAGGACAACAAGGCCGTCGCTCATATGTCGCGCCCGGCGGACGATGCCGCGAGTTGCAAGGAAATGAACTGGAACAAGGATTTTTCCGGCACCTACCCCTGGGTTTCTGAAGCCTGCCATACCGTCGTCGTCGTCAACGGCGAGAAATGGGCCCGTTTTGAGGGCAAATTCAAGCGTTCCAACAGTGACGGCTCGTTCGATACGGAATTTGTCAGCCGGTCGGACAGGGAACTCGGAAGGGTTACCTTGATGCCGGAGCCCGGACAGCGCGTTCACATCGACGATCAGGACGTTCGTTTTTCCGATCTGAGCCGCGATCAGGTGCTGAGCTTCTATGTTCCCGAAGGAGCGGTTGGATTTGCCGTGGAACCGGGTGTGCCCCACACAAAGTTGGTGAAAATCGTCAATACCACTGATGAGTCGCAATATGCTGACGAGACAGCTCCAGAAGCGCAACCGGTGCAATTGGCGCAAGCCGACACACAGGAAGACGAGTATGCGTCCCGGCTGCCCAGTACGGCGGGTCCGCTTCCGCTGTTCGCATTGAGCGGACTGATGTCACTGCTCGGTGGCCTGGGTTTAACCCTCCGCCGCAAGAGCTCGAAGCACAACATCTGATTCAGATGGGCTGCCCATCGGGGGCCGTGGCCGTACGCTGGCCACGGCGAACCGATTGACTACGAGGTTTTGCCGGGTGATGGACATTCCGTTACCCGGTCCTTCTTCACCGGCCCAATCCCGGCGCCGGTAATCACAACGGAATACACGAATATGACCATTGCAAAAATCGTCGAAATCTCTGCCGACTCCACCGTCAGCTTTCAGGATGCCATCGAAGCGGGCATTCGCCGGGCCGAGAAAACACTCAAGAACGTCAAGGGCGCCTGGATTTCAGAGCAAAAGCTCACGGTCGAGAAGGGCAACATCATCAGCTACCGGGTGATCATGCGAGTCAGCTTCGTTATCGATTGAAGCCGAGTCCCGGAGTTAGCCATCTCTTGCTTTTCCACAGCCCGCCAAGGTGGTCATTCGGCAGGGGAACGCGAGCTTCAGGGCGGAGTGTCCTTTTGCCGCGTGGCCGTCACGCCGTGGACGATTGCGACCCCGACCAGGCAGAGAACCCCGACGCCAATCCATTGCGGGGGAACGTTGAGCAGGTTGGCGCCAACAGCCGCGCCGCCAATGAAAATGCAGTAGCCAGCGATATATATCCAAAAAGACATCGGAGTGCGCCAATAAGAACAGTGATACGCAATGTAACTGTGTTACCCCCTCCGGTCAGTGCGCTGGCGCACAGAAAGCGGCCGGGCGCGTCGGTAGATTATGTATGCATGTTCCCAATGCGCGAATTCAGGAGTTTTACGATGGAAGGCTTAAGCAAGTTATTGGTGATGACTGTGCTGACCGGCGCCGTGTTAGCGGCATCCGGCTGCGCTGTTTACCCGGACAATCAGCGCAGAAATGACGGCAATTACGGCCCACCTCCGCACACAGCGAAGCATGGTTACCGGCAATCGTATGGTGGGCATGATGTTCGCTATGATGCCAACCTGGGTGTCTACCTGGTCGTGGGCATGCCCGATTACTACTATCAGGACAATCAATATTACCGGTATGACCGCAATCGTAATCATTGGTACTACAGTCAAGACCTGAACAAGGATTGGCGTGATTACGACGAGCGTAAATTGCCTCCCGGCCTTGCGAAAAAATACGCAAAAAAGGATAAACACCGGGATCGAGACAGGGATCGAGACAGGGATCGGGATCATTGATCGGATCTCCATGGTCATGTATCCGCTTGTGGATGCATGACCATGGCCCGCACGTCCCTGCAATGTCCTTGTGATCGGTCGCGCACAGACGCTCCGATTCGGGAACCGTAGCATCGATGCCGGGCCCATATACCCGTTGCCAGAGTTGCCGATTGTCTGATTTTCCGCTTTTTTGGCAAGTCTGCGCAGATGGAAGAACACAGTAATTCCGTTCTCTGCGGGCCGGAACGGACACAAACGACCTCAGGATTTCATGCTGAGATAGCCGAACCCAACCAGGAGTATGACTTAAAATGATTCGATTGATCCCAATCGTGGCGCTTGCAGCATTCTTGCTCGCCGGCTGCGACAAAACCCCTTCCGAAACCTCCAAGGACGTCCAGAAAGCACGCGAAGAGGCGAGCCAGGATGTCAATGCTGCCCGTCGGGACGCCAACGAGACTGAAAACAAAGCGAACGAAAAGGTCGCCACCGCACAGCACGACTATGCTGAGTCCGAAGCAAGCGCTCAAGAGAAACTGACTGAGGCTGAGTCCAAAGCCATGATAGCCAAAGCGAAAGCGGACTTCGATGTGGCCATGACAGAAGCGGAAGGCCGCCACAGCATCGCCATGGAGAAGTGCGGCTCGCTCAAAGGTGTCGACAAGACCGCCTGCTTGAGCAGTGCCGATGCAACACTCGCATCTGATCAGGCTAACGCGACTGCCGAACGCGACTCAGCCTTGGTGGATGCAGAGCACCACGAGTAGTGTCCGTATCTCCAATTGCAGGCTGCCAGAGGCGACGGTGTGCGCGTGGCGTGCCGGGCATAACGGTAACGGTGAACAGGTAACGGAGCAAACACCGAAACGGTTCTGGAAGTAGCCAACTGAATCACAAACAGGAAACCAGGCACAAAACCGATGGCCGCCGTACGGCGGCCATTCAACTATAAAAGGGGCAAGTGCAAGTCTTTGCGCTGGGTCAAAAAATCAGATCCCTCGTCCCTGAATAAGGCGGACGACAATCACAATAATTGCCAGCACCAGAAGTATGTGAATAAATCCGCCCAGGGTGTATGAAGAAACCAGACCCAAGGCCCACAAGATCACCAACACGATTGCAATTGTAAAAAGCATTTTCCGATTTCTCCGCTGAGAGTGTGACCAATAAAATCCAACATCACCAGTGTGCGCCCCACCGGTTCTTGATTTCGGTGCGGTAGCACACGCACACACTTCAATCTCGATAATCAAAGGCGATCCGTACCGCCACCCCGGTGCAATGCCTCAAGCAGGGCTGAACCATAGTCCCCAATGAGGCTCAGGCGGCCCCCAGGACCGGACGCGCGCTGGATTCAAGTCCGTTTCACTCTTGATCCTGACACACGCTTTCATCCTGGCCTTGCTTTCTCGCCTCACGCTCGCATTCGGCTTGAGCTTTGCTCTTCTTGGACTGCTGCCCCTTACCGGGCTTGTTTTGGCGTGCCGGCGGCTCCTGAGTCGCGGATTCGTCGCCGCCGGCGGCTGGCTGGTTTTGAGCTGTTCCTGTTGCTGATCGGCAGCCTGTTTACATTGTCGGCTTTGCGCTGCTGCTGTTCGCGGCCTGTTTGTCACTGTCGGCCTCGCGCTGATGCTGTTGCGCAGCCTGTTTATCACTGTCGGCCTTGCGCTGCTGCTGTTGCGGCGGCCTGTTTGTCACTTTCGGCTTTGCGCTGTTGCTGATCGGCGCCTGTTTGTCGCTTTCGGCTTTGCGCTGTCTGCTGATCGGCGGCCTGTTTGTCGCTTTCGGCTTTGCGCTGTTGCTGATCGGCAGCCTGTTTGTCGCTTTCGGCTTTACGCTGTTGCTGTCGGCGGCCTGCTTGTCGCTTTCGGCCTTGCGCTGTTGCTGATCGGCAGCCTGTTTGTCGCTTTCGGCTTTGCGCTGCTGCTGTTGCGCCGCTTGCTTGTCGCTTTCGGCCTTGCGCTGTTGCTGATCGGCAGCCTGCTTGTCGCTTTCGGCTTTGCGCTGTTGCTGATCGGCGGCCTGTTTGTCACTTTCGGCCTTGCGTTGTTGCTGATCGGCAGCCTGTTTGTCGCTTTCGGCTTTGCGCTGCTGCTGTTGCGCGGCTTGCTTGTCGCTTTCGGCCTTGCGCTGCTGCTGATCGGCCGCCTGCTTGTCGCTTTCGGCTTTGCGCTGCTGCTGTTGCGCGGCCTGCTTGTCGCTTTCGGCCTTGCGCTGTTGCTGGTCGCGCGGCCTGCTTGTCGCTTTCGGCCTTGCGCTGCTGCTGATCGGCGGCCTGCTTGTCGCTTTCGGCTTTACGCTGCTGCTGTTGCGCGGCCTGCTTGTCGCTTTCGGCCTGCTGTTGCGCGGCTTTCTTGTCACCGCCCGCCTGCTTTTCTGCGCCAGGCAACTGCTTGGCGCTGCGCACGCGCCCAGCCTCATGCTTGGCAACGGCTGAACGATCCAGACGCTTCGGCTTATCCGGCTGGCCCGTGCTGCCTTTCCCGCTGGCTCGAATATCGACCACTTCTTTCTGATCACTGATTACGAGCACATTTGCCACTGTTTTGGTGTAACTGCCTTGTGCTGTCTCGACAGTGGCCGGCGCCAGCGCCCGGCCCGGGTGCTTCTGCAATTGCTTTTCCCGTTTGGTAAATGCAACTTCTTCCGGCGGCGGTGCATTGTGCGCCACAACCCGGCGCTCAAAAACTTCACGTTTCGGGCGATCAGAGACGACTTTACCGGCGCCGATCACGCTGCGCTGACTGGGGGCAATCGGAGCGATGCGCGTAATTTCCCGGCCCTTGACCGCCTTGTTGTCGAACCGCAGCGCCGACTGCCTCACCGGTTGCGCATTCACAAATACCTTGCTGGGCACCACCGTGACGGCGCGTTCAACGTTGCTATTGACGTAGTTGACTTGATTGACATTGATATCGCCGCTGGAATAGTTGTTGTAAACATTGGTGATGGTCGTATTGTTAATCACGGTATTGTTCACGTTGACGCGGGTGAAATAATCTCGGCTGGCGTGATATGACGGCACATAGACTTCGCGCGGTGCCAGCGGAAACCAGCCGATTGCCGAAGAACCGCCACCGAGCGAGAGCGACATACTCCAATTACTCCCGCCGACGAACGCGACCAGCGCCGGTGCGTAAATGGGCCGTACACGGCGCGGTCCCGGAACCCAACCCCAACGGTCGTGCACGGAAACCCAACGGCCGTAGTGAGAAGGCGCGAATCCCCAGGGCGCATCGTCCACCCAGGTCCAGCCCCAAGGCTCCTGCCAGACCCAATGGCCATCGCGGTAAGGCGCCCAATCGCGGGCGACTTCGCGAGGGTACCAGACGTTACCGTAGTTGGGGTCTGAACCCCAATTGCCGTACTTATCCAGCTCTGCATAACCCACGACATCGTCGTCGAGGTAATGTAAAGATGCTGACTGGTCCAGAAAGCGATCGCGATCGAGCGTGTAGCGATCAAAATTGTCGTCGTCAGCCACGCCATAAATCTCGTAGTCACTCAAGTAAACATCGTAAAACGCTACGGCGTCACCGGCCCGCACCCGGAAGGAAGCGTGTTCACCATAGGCCGTGCCGGCGCCTTGCCATACCGTGACGGTGGTTTGCCCATCGTACGGATCCACATCAATCCGGTATCTGCCCTTACGATTGATGCTGAACGCCAGCATGGGTGTATCCACTTCAATGGTCTGACCGCGATACAGGCGCCGCACACGCACGTTGACCGATCCCTCCGTCAACTGTAGCTGCGCGATGTCATCGTCCAGGTCCAGTATTTCAACACTGGTGTTCGGGCCCAGCCGCACGGCGGAACTGCCAACCTGGAATTCCAGGCGCGAGTTTCGATTACTCCAAAGCCGATCGCCGCGAATCAGCGGGCGATTACGCACAACGCCGATCCATTCGTCTTCGCCAGATGGTGAATAACCCACCTCGCCATGCACATCGCTCAGATAGGCCACGCGACCCGATGGATCCGCATAGACTGAGGTGGCAAAAAATGTGGCCGAAAGGGAAACCAGCAGTGCGGCGGTGGTGGACAATAAGCGAGACGGGTTTGGCATGATGTGCTCCTCATGGGTCTGTTGTGCCAGCCAATACAACGGCTCGGCTGCGGCAAAATCAGTTCGAACGGTGCTGCTTACCGATCCATTCCGGGTGCCGGTACTGCGACCGTGCGCAATGTTTGGAAAATACGCTGATTGGGCTGCCGGCTCTGTGCTCCAGCACACATAGAAGCAAAAGCGGCCGAATAGTTTTCTTCGTTTGGCTAGTGATATTTGTCATGACTCTCATTTCCAGGTTAATTAATGGATGGCCAAAGCATCGGCCTCCGCGCTGTCACGCAGCTTGAATTTCCATCCTGCTGATATGCCTGTGGTGGGTAGGTATTCAGTCGAAATTTACTTTATGAGGCTAGCATGGTTAACAAGCGGGATCAGTGCGTCAGCGAACACACGCCCTTAAGACTTCTGAGTTAACGCGACGAAGTGCAGCATGGCTGCTTGCGCAATAATGCGGCCTTTGTGCGCGAAGCTTGTCGGCGAGACCTGTAGATTCAGTTGAGCTGGCGGGGAGGAGAACCTGGCAAGGGATAGGGCAGGAGACGATCGGTTTCTGCTTTCACGACGGCATAGCACTCGCAGCAAAGTGTTTCGAGCTGAGGCCGGTCGATCACCTTGATGTGCCCGCGGTGGTATTCGATCACTCCGAGCTTTTGCAACTTTCCCGCGGCTTCGGTAACGCCCTCGCGGCGCACACCCAACATGTTGGCAATCAGTTCCTGGGTCATGTTCAGGCGGTTGCTCGGCAGGCGGTCCAGTGACAGCAGCAGCCAGCGGCACAATTGCTGGTCAATCGAATGATGCCGGTTACAGACAGCCGTCTGCGCCATTTGGGTGATCAGCGCTTGCGTATAGCGCAGCATCAGCGTGCGCATCTCGCCATGGTTATTGAACTCATTCCTCAGCTGTTGAGACGGCAGACCAAAAGCGCTGCCTGCACTTTGTACGATCGCCCGGCTCGGCGTGCTTTCACCGCCCATGAACACCGCGGTACCGATGAGCCCTTCGTTGCCCACCACCGAGATTTCCGCCGAAGAACCGTTTTCCATCACGTAAAGCAGCGAGACAATGGCGTCGGTAGGAAAATAAACCTGGCGCAAGGTACCGCCGGATTCATACAGAACCTTGCCGAGCGGCAGGGGAATCCGCTTCAGGTAGGGAAATATGCGATCTTGCGCATCGGCCGGCAAGGCCGCCAACAGGTGGTTTTGCTGTGGCGTGGGCGCTTTAGATGCGCTCAGCACGGATTGGCTTCGCTCGGTGATCACCACAACTCACTCCGCCGGCAACCGGGGACGTAACCAGATTAACAATGTTTGATACCGTACATAGGGTACATTGTTCTACATTTCGGTCATGCAATCAATGAGCTACATCAAGGTCGACGCCTTGCGCACAGATCTTGGGCATCGTATTCAGAATGCCGTTGTTCAGGTTTTGGTATTTGTTTTTGCCCCGGCGCCATACGCTCAGGGCAAAAAAAAGCTGGTGCAGCTTGCCTGCACCAGCCTCAGATGTTGAATCCGCACGATACAGCATCTTCCAGGGGGGCATGAAGATGCGTATTGAGGAGTAACTAGCGCGAATCCAAGCTCTCAATGGTCTTAGTTTGAACATAACCCGGGAGGGTTTCGCCTTCAGTGCGCTAGCGCACATAACTGAAAAAGAAATAGGGTCAAAAATGGGTCAGAGTGAGGTGTCGGGGTAAACGTGCCTAGGTCATCGAGGCCGGCCGATAGACCAGGTCACGTGCCAAACGCGGCTATGGTTCGGACTCTCGTGCCACGACGATACGATATCGCCCAGCACGGCTTTGAGCCAATCGCTGGTTGCGGTGTTGGTGCAAGTCCCACACCGGACTTCATACGGGCGGCCACTCAGGCTGCTTTTCGATGCCCCCAGCTCGATAAAATCTTCGGCCGTTTCGATGCGATTTCGGGCTGACAGATATTCATACTTGGTGTGCAAATGTTCTCGTGCCCGTACCGAGTCGTACCAACTGCCGTTGCGATAAAACTCACATCCGGAGATCTCGACAAAATTGAGCAGGTAGTTGATTTCCGTCTGCGCGACGGTGGGTGGCTGTGCCGATACAGCCGGCCAACAGCAGAAGTTCAGTGCAATGCCCAGCAGCACCATCCATCGGGCTTTCATAGCTCACTGTCCAGCGGCAGTAGCGAGAGAAACTTGACCTTGAATTTCTGCCACGCGCTTCTTGCCGGTTCCTTTTGCAAGTCGACCATTTGCTCATCCTCCAGGGTGCGCCAGATCAAGTGCTGCCTGCTTCCCGAATTGTCCGGCTGCAACTTGAGCTCATAGGCATTGGCCGGTTGCACCATCGCTTCAAAACGCCTCGCCAGTTCCTGCGCAAGTTCGGGACTGTCGATGAGCAACCCGATCTCGGTGTTCAGATGCATCGATCTTTGATCAAAGTTCATCGAGCCGACAAAAATCTTCTGCCGGTCGAAAACGAACATTTTCGCATGCAGCGAATAGGTTCCGTGACGCGACATGGCCATCGTTTGGCCGCTGCCATGTCTGTTGCCCAGCAGGGCACGGATTTCATAAAGCTCCACGCCCTCTTCGAGCAGTGGCACCCGATAACCCATATAGCCGGATTGCGCCAGAACGACGGAAGAGGATTCAAGCGAGTTCGTCAAGATGCGGATGCGGACATCGCGCCGGCGCAGATCCTCGAACATCTGCATTCCTTCTTTCCCGGGTATCAGATACGGCGTAATCATCAGTAATTCAGACTGCACCGCCAGCGCGGCACTGGCCACAGGCCGATGCATCAGCCTGCCGACCATCGAGCCGTCTTCCACCTTTTGTTTGTCCGGACTGTCGCTGATGAGTTGTGCGGGAGCCCAGACCAGGGGCAGGCGGCCCGACATCATTCCGGCGAACGGCTCTCCGGAGTCAACCCGCTTGACAAAATCAATACCATCCGCATTCACTTCCGCGGGTTCTTCGGTCGTGAGTTCCCGGTGTTCGGGCAAGGCGGCACGTGAGGTGCTGCGGGATGACAATGCCTCATTCGGGATCGAAAGCGCATGGTTCCAGAACTCATCGAACGAAGCGGAAAGCTTCCTGACAATCGGACCGACGGCAAAAACATCGTTGTCGGCGAACTGTTCTTCGGCGTCGATCTGAAAATATTGATCGCCGATATTGCGCCCACCAACCATCGCCACCGCATTATCGGCGACCATCAGCTTATTGTGCATGCGGTAATCGAGCCGTGAGTGGTTCAGCACGAATTCGGAGATCGTGATGAATTTCGAGTGCCCGCGATACGCAAAGGGATTGTAGATCCGAATCTCTATCGAAGGATGGGCGGCAAGCGGTGTAATCTGTTCATCGCCGGCCATGGTTTCCCCATCATCAATCAGTATGCGTACGCGCACGCCACGATCGGCAGCGCGCAATGCGGCATCGGTCAGCAGCCGGCCGGTATCGTCTCCACGGAAAATGAAATACTGCAGGTCCAGGGTTCGCTCGGCTGCATTGATGATCTGCATCCGGGTCAGAAATCCGTCTGCGCCAAACGACTGCAGGAAAAATCCGGAATTGCCCTCGTGTTCACGGATGGTATTTTCGAGCTGATCGCCCAGCTTCGTTTGCACTGAATCAGCCAGCGCTGTCGACTCGATCTTGGGGTAGTCATGGCCTGGCGGCAGAGATGAACAGGCATTGATGACGGCGCAAACCACCAATACGGCGGCGAGGCGAAATGGCCTGTGCAATTTGTTTTTGTGGTGACTGGTGATTGCGGCGTTCCTCGTGGAGCTGGCGGATAAGGCAGAAGCCAGGAGAGTTTGCCAGCTATCCAGGAGATTTACTGTGTGCTACCGAACTTAAGTCCACTGACAGCCAAAGGATGGGTGTCCTGCTTCTTCTGCTTCTTGTGGCGATGGGTCCCTTAAAGAAATCGCCGCGCAACTCCATTTCAAAGGGGATGCGCGGCGATACTTTTTTCTGATAGTTCTATACCTTCAAGCGGGCCCTGAAGAAGCAGAAGTTCCTTAGAACGTGAGCGCCGTGGCATTGACGCTCTTGACACCGCGAATGTTCTGCGCGAGTTCGGTAGCCAATGCGCGTTCGGCGCCGCTTCCAACCTTGCCGCTCAAAGTGACATTTCCTCCCGGGTGCTGACGGAAATATCGTCGCTCTCGACATTGCGGGAATACATGTAGGTCGATTTCACCTTGGTCGTGATCCAGCTATCGGCAATGACCTGGGAGGTTTCACGCTCGGATGCCTCATCCTCATCATCGGTAGCCAGGATTTCGATTCGTCTACCCCCAACTGGTTGTCGACTGCTACCACGCCACGGGTATTTCGGGCCATGCGGCCGGCGAGTTCCTTGGCGGCATCATTCTCGGCGGCGCCATGCAGAGTGACTTTGCCCATCCGTGTATCCACATCCATTTCCAGACCTTCGGTATTTTTGCTCCACAACAGTTTTGACTTTACGGTTGCAGTGATGGTGGCGTCGTCGACGACTTCACCAAAACTGCGTTCCTGGGAGGCCCGTGCCGGTGAAACATAGTCGGCCTCAACCTTGATCTGATTATCGACGCTCTTGATACCGCTGACACCCAGCGCGATTTGCTTGGCCAATTCCTTGTCGACGTCTTCCTCGACAGTGCCTGAAAGGGTGGCCGTACCTTCATTTACCGAAACACTGATGTCATTGGCGCGTAGATAGGGGCTTAAGGAATAGGTCGTCCATATCTGCGATTCCTGCCGCGCTGCAGTGACGTCCTGGGACAGCATGTCCGCCACGGCCACTCCACTGATCGAAGCCAGTGCCAGGGTGATGGCGGATGCAAGTACTAATTTACGGGATTTCGTGTACATATAGTTTTGTCCATTGAAAAAAGGGGTATTGTTGCCTGAACGTGGTCGGAATGTGCTTCCACAAAGAATCGGGCGGGGTTGTAGTCACTTGCAGCCTGCCATGGAACTGGAATCAAGCCACGTCAAGGGCCCACTTTAAACCCTCACCGGCACGCTGTCGGTGCGCTGGCGCGCTTAGGCACTCTAATACAACAACAATCAGGGAGTTGCGTGTCCTTTTATGGTAGCATACCAGACGTGCAAGTAGTGCGAAGTTGCAATGCCGATGGCGCCACAAAAAAAGCCCAGGGACGATGCCGGCGAGAATATCCGTGGGAAAGTGCACCCCCAGATCGATCCGTGTATAGGTCATGAGACCGGCCCAGACAAAGAGCAGGGCCATCCATTTATTGACATTGCGGAAGGTGAACCAGAAAAACAGCGCCAAGCCAAACGTGTTGGCCGCGTGCCCGGATGAAAAGCCATACATCCCGGCGGTATAGCCATCCACCAGATGTAACATGCCTGCGAGGGCCGGATCATGTGATGGCCGCAGACGCGCAAAGTAGGGCTTGATGAGTTCGGAAGTCACCTGATCGCAAAGTACAATCGTTAGCACCGCGCCGATCAAGAGAAACCAGGCCTGGTGTTTGAAGTTCCTGAACAACAGGAAAATCAACAGGAGATATAAGGGCGACCAAAACAGGGCATGCGTCATCAGCAACATGATGGGGTCGAGCCAGGGTGCATGCAAACCGTTCAAAACGATCAACAAATCCCTATCCCATTGTATGAGCCGTTCAAGAAACACTTTGGTCCCCATATTCCAAACGGAAACACCGAAAATTCTGCGACTATCAGTCATTTATGTTGCCGGCCGGCGTGCTTTGGTTTCTGCGCTAATACAAACCAGCCTTTAAGCAGCCGGATCGGCCTCATGAAACCGGCAGGTTCGCTGCCGCACAGACCGGGGCACCCACCCGTTTACGCTCATTCACCGTGAGAGCCGGATGCCAAAGCTTACGTTTTGGCTGAAACCTGCATTCACTCTATCACCACCAGGAGAGCGTTATGAACAAAGATCAAGTGAAAGGCCGCGTTACCGAAGCCAAAGGCAAAGCGAAGGAAGTCGCCGGCAAGGCTTTCAGCAAGGATTTGAAAAACAAGGGCAAGATACAGAATGCGCGGGGCAAGGTGCAAGCCGCTTATGGCGACTTGAAAGAGGACGTCAAGAAAGCTGTGAAAGACAAATAATCGTCCTTGTCCAGGCCTTCGTCTGGACATAATTGATCCGAGGCTCATTAAGCAACTTGGCTAAGCACGGAAAACCAGCGCTGCGGTCACCCGCAACGCTGGTCTTAATTCAAATTCAAACCTCGTTTCTCCGGTTTAACCCGCTTGACGGGGGTCAGATACGACCCATCAAAAACAGGACGAGGAGCACAAGCAATATGACTCCGACAATGCCGCTGGGCCCATAACCCCAACTGCGGCTGTGCGGCCAGGCCGGAATGATGCCCACGAGAATCAGCACGACGACGATCAATAAAATTGTACCCAAACTCATTTTTATTCTCCTTCGAAATCACCGAGAGACAACATTAACAAGACGGTCTTGCAGGTTCTGTGCGCTGGAACACATAAGAAGCACAAGAGTTTTGAATGATTAACAAAACATTCCGCAAGCTGCCCGACCGGCGGTGTAGCGGAAGGGGGATTTGCCCCCGTTTCATTCGCCGAGGAGTTCTCCAATCGCCTTGAACTCATCGACGCGGTCGCATACCACCTTGATCACCATCAGAATCGGCACGCCCAGGAACAGACCCCATATGCCCCAGAGCCAGCCCCATGCGAGCACGCCGGCGAACACCGCGACCGGGTTCATGCGGCATGCCCGGCCTGCAAGCAACGGCTGAATAACGTTGCCGTCGATGAGGTTGATCAGCAACTTGACACCACCGATCAGCAACACCATCTCGAACGAGCCGAATTGAGCGAAGCCGATCAGCATCGCGGCCCCGGTCGCGATCAGACCGCCAAGGTAGGGTATAAAGTTGAAGACGAAAGTCACGACACCCCACACCGCGGCATGCTCCACGCCGATCGCGAGGAAGGCCAGCCAGGTGGCAATGCCTACCAGCCCGCTGGTGAACACCTGAACCAGCAGGTAGCGCTGAATGTGCTCGTCGATTTCGTCGAGCGCCTGCAGCGTCAGTTTCTTCTGCGTCAGTGTGGGACCGGCGAGCTTTACCATCTTGCGCCGGAAGTTGTTGCCCGCCGCCAGCAGAAAAAAGGTGATAAAAAATACCACCGTGGACTTGCCGGCAAAGGACGCCAGCCCGAGTGTGCCGGGCAAGAGGTAGTCCTTAACATTAAACTTGGGTTTCTGGATCTGCACTTTGGCCACATCGCGGGCGGGTTCCAACGCGGCGTTGCCCTCTTCGGCAGTGCGCTCGATTTCGCTGGCAACCTTTTGCACCTTGTCGATGGTGCCGGCCGGACCCTGGGTCCGTTGGTGATCGAGGCCACGGCGTAGTTTTTGCGCCACTTCGGGCAGGGTCTCAATCAACGCAACCGCATCGTCACTGAGCGAGTAGGCGACCGTGCCAGTTCCGCCCACGATACCCAGCAACAATATGGCCGCAGCCAGAGTGCGCGGGAGGTGTAGCCGCACCATTCGATTGACGAACGGTGTCAGCGCATAGCTGAACATCACGCCAACCACCAATGGCACGAACACCGCACTGGCCAGGCGCAACGCAGTCAGGCTTGCAATCACGGCAATGACCAACAAAGAGGCGCTTCGCAGAGTGACCGGCGAATGCACTATCACACCCGGTTCATCAGAGGCGGACGCCGGCTTCGAAGCGGTACCCTCGGGGGGGAACTGGGTTTCAGGCGCGTCTTCAATCATGGAAAAATTTCTGCCTCTGTACTCAGCGGCCTGCTGTGTCTGAGGATTTGAACGACAGCAGCAGCCTGAAGCTTTCATTGGCTGCATCGAGCACGGTTGCCAGCGACCAGCCCTTGTGATGGCTGGTCTGTTCCAGCGCCACACCGATTCCCACTGCCGCCACCAGCATGCCGGGTGAAATCATCTGCGCCGTGACTTTTCGCTTGATGCCCGTGGCCAGGGTCCGCACCTTTTGGCGGCGATGCGTAAGTTGTTGCTCCAGGTCGCTGACTTGATGCGCCAACGACCGCGAGTCCTCCGATTTGTCCGCTCCGATCATGTGAATCATGATTCTTCCCCGGTATGGGCGCCTGATGTTGTTGGCTTCAAAGCGCGCAAGGTGGCTGGAAGGCCCATGCGACGGGATCTGCGTCGAATGTAAATACCGAGCACCACGGCAAGGCCTGTCGTCAAGGCGGCCACCACCAGCAAGGCGACCGCAGGCTCGAGTCCCATGCCGATCAGACCCAAGCCGGTGGCCCCCATCAATCCCGTCCACGCCAATAGCAGCAATACGCCAATGCACACAGCGGCTGCAATCATGGCCATCAGGCTGTGCACTGCAAGACGAACTTCGAGCGCCGCGAGGCGTAACTGATCGTGAATCAGTTCTCTGATTTCATGCTGCAGGCTGCTCAAGTCCTCCAGCGGGCCGCTCATACTGATGTCCCGCTCACGGTCTGTGGCCGGTTCCACATTGAACGCCTGATGCGGCTTTGCCACCGATCAGCTTGCTCTAGCGCGACGACAACAACCGGCTCAGAAGATACCCGGCAGCCACCGCCATACCCAGTGAAGCCATGGGATGTTCGCGTACGTAACCACCCGCGCGCTCGGCCACGCGCTTTCCGCTGGCATTCAATTGATCGCCCTTGACCCCAACTGTCCCCGCTGCATGCGTAGCGGCAACCCCGGCGCGATCAACGGCTCCATGTGCGCTGGAAACCAGGTGGTCGAGCGCAGGCCGTGCGGCATCGGACACAGAATCGATGGTGTCATGCGCCGCCACGGTCGCCTTGTCGACGCCGTGCTCCAGCGTATGTTGAAAATTGCCGCCATTCGCGGATACTGTTTCCTTGTTCTTCATAATGATTTCTCCTGTTGAATTCAAAGACATGGACAGCTCCTCCGGCCGTCGCTCGAAAATATCAGCAACCCGCCGTTGGAACGGTTATTCCAAGCATATAGTGACCGGTTACGGCAGTCGGTGCGCTGGAGCACCCAGTGAATGAAATCCGGCAGGTCAGCGGCGCCCGCAGGGGACGCGGTTCGCCGCCTGCCGGTTCTCAGAGGCTGAAGTTACTGGCGCCGAACAGCCCGATCAGTCCAATCAGGATCAGATAAATGGCGACGATGAGGTTGAGCAGTTTTGGCATCACCAGAATGAGAATCCCGGCAGCCAGGGAAACCAGTGGTGTAAGACCCAGTTGAATATTCATGACAAGTAATCCTTGGGTGGGATGTGCACAGGAAAGAGGCGTTCCTGATGGTCACAGTTTGCACTTAAAGCGCCCGAGGCTCCGTGCGCTGCCGCACAGAGAATTTCCGTCGGGATGCGATGCCCTGGTCTGCGGCCTGATCGGGCTTGGCGTTGGCCCGGAGGATGAGGTCATCGTCCCGGCCTACACCTGGGTGTCGACCGCGAGTGCGGTTCTGGCGGTTGGCGCGGTTCCGGTGATCGCGGAGGTCGATGAATCGCTGACCCTCGATGTGGCAGACGTGAGCCGGAAGATAGGGACTCGGCAATTCCTCCGGCTGCCTCGGCCATTACTTTATGGACCTGCCGCTTGCTGCGCTTGGTGGGCCGCTGCCGGACGGGAATGTTCAGACCCAGGATGTCGCAGCGCCGGATCCCTTCGACTTTGGTCAGGCCAACGGCTTTTACATTCCATGGGATGAGAGAGAGGCGAGCCCGCGGCGGGGGTTTCTTCGCGGCTACGGCATTCAGGGAGGGATCGGCAGAAAGGCACCCGCATGGTATCTGCTTGCGCAGGGAGAAATGCTGCCGAAATTCGACAACCAGGTGACACTGGACCCGCATCGGACCGATGCCTGGGGGATTCCGGCGGCGCGAATCGATTGCAGCTTTGGGTCGAACGAAAAGACCATGATTGCGCAGCAAGTGGCCATGCTGGAACGCATGGGGGCAGCGGCCGGCTTTACCGTCCGCATGCCGCCATCGGGCAAGCCGTTGGAGCGGGCTGCGTTCAGGCTATGGCGTAAGCGGCTGATGAGCAGCGAGGGCGCGTTCCTGCGATCATCTCGCACGCGAGTTTCACCCCGGCAACGACCGGTTCAAACGGAGTGTCCATTCTCAATTTTTATGCGCAGGACCGGATGTCCGTTTGATGTGCAACGCCGGGTGTCATTCGAAGCCCGCAGGGAATTCAGTTTCTGAACTTGGTCCGACCCCGACAGGTCCCGGCATGTTACAGGCATGCGGGATAGGCACTTATTGTACAAGTCACCACCGCATCCTTGGGCACCGTTTTCTTGTCTGAACACGTCCTTGAATCACGTGCAGCTTCGGTATATTTGCCCAGGATAGAAAGACCACTACCGTGTCCCTTATTGATACGTTGCCCGCCCAACTTGCAACTACCTGAAGCTCCGCCGCGGCAGTATATCTTCCTCCGGGACTGCTTTGGAAGGTTAAACCTCTGGTAGGGAGTAACGCACACAGCGTAAGCTCCGTCGTATGATTCGAAAATAAAATCCTCGCTGCTGTCGTTTTTGATGTTGATCGCTATTTGCCCGGTCACTTTCCCGGGGTTTCTGGCCGCGGATGTGGCCGAGATGAGCTTTGGGTTTTTTTCAGGCTGATTCACCGGAGTTTGCGCTTTAGCCCTTTTTCATCGCCGTACGCAACTGCTTCCAGCGGGGGTCACCGCGCAGGTGGCGGAGAAACGGTGAGATGTACACCATGTCTATAGTCGGTCAGGCTTTGCTCCGTCAATTCTGAACGGCTGATCCTGTCGGCGGCCTGGCTCAACCAGTGGAATGCCTCGTCGGCATCATCCTCAAACGCATAAATCAGCGCCAGTTGGTTCGCCGGTTCGATACCCGGATGCTGCTGCAGGCGTTCGATGGCTGCCCGTGACTCGTCATTGGCACCCTCCGCATAACGAAGCATCGCCACAGCCGGCATCGCGTGCGACTCCGTCCTTCACTGTGCGAAATAACGATTCCGCAGTTTCGTAGTTTCGTTTCAGGTGGCAATATGCGCCAGCACCAGACGCGTCTCGTCTTCAATGTCGGCGTTTAGCTCAGTGTCATTGTCTGCCTCCTTCGCAGCTTCATCGTATTTGCCCGCGAAGTAGAGGTAGTAGGCCAGTTTGACGTGATTCGTCACGGCCAGGGGATCAAGGGCGACGGCACGGAGCTGCAGTTCGATCGCGCGGGAGAATTCCAGATTGGCCAATGCTTCGCCAGCCGCCATCGACAGCACCAGCGGGTCGTTCTTGCCGTAACGCAGAGCTTTGTTCAAATATACTAGAGCCAAATTATCCTGATTCTCGAACAAGTAATACTGCGCAGTCCGGCTCAGCGCTTCGGCATTGTCCGGTTGCAGGACCAGCGTCCGGTCCAGCAGGGACTTAATGGCGCACGCCCTTCTTTCCAGGTCAATTTGCCATGGTCGATCTGCAGCATGATCGCCCCGCCAGCCCGGTACTTGCCTGCGCAAGTTCCGGGTCCAGATCCAACGCCCTTTGGAAATGCTCCATGGCATGTTCGATGTCACCTTCATTTCGCCGGTTGTAAAGAAACCTGCCTCTCAAATAGTGTCCCCAGGCCTGTTGCGTCCGCGAAAGCCCCAGGTTGCCGTCAATACCTCTGCCGGGCGAGGCGGCACTCAGCGTTTCATGCCCCATTGGCGTCCGGGGTTGAACCGCGTTGCCCTGAAAAGCAAAAGCCGACGGCGCTTCCCCAGCCGACGGCTGGTCTGGCTGGCCAAAGGTCAGCGCACCCTCTCCGGGCCACCAAATGGCCGTGACCGCCAACACCAGGGCGGCAGCCAGTCCATAGCCGCCGTACGGAAACCGATTGTGGCGCAGCTTCACTTCCCGCGGCCGGGTCAGACATTCCGTTCTCTTTCCGTGTTCAAGCACCGGCATATCGAAAAGATAACCGCGGCGTGGAACGGTGCGCACCCTTGTGCGGGTCCGATCGTTCAGGGCTCTGCGAATATCCGCCAGGCATTGCGCCAATGAGCCTTCGGATACAATCACCGTGGGCCAGACGGCCGCCATCAGACTATCCTTGCTGACCAATTCGCCGTGATGCCTGACCAGGTGGCACAGCACTTTGAATGACTTGGGACGCAGTGCGACATCGACACCGCTTATTTGCAGTGCACCGCGTTGCAGATCCAGGACAAATTCGCCGAAGGAATACCTGTGCGGTGCAGCCGTGACCCGGTTGGAAGGTGATTCGTTCACGTTTCTTTCTAAATCAGAAATTTCATTGGTCTGTTAAAAAACTTTAACAGCTTTTTCATGACATTTCAGGCCCTTGACCTCAAGCTCCGATTACCCCTTAGAAGGAGAGCTCTATTTTTTTCGGAGAACTATCAAGGAGATCACGATGCAGGAATCAAAAGAAGCGCCTTTTCTCAAGTCCGATAATTCGGCAAAGCAACGCATAATTCAATTGGCCTTGCTTGCCATATTATTGAGCGTGGCCGGAGTGGCATGGGGCAAGGGCAAGGACAACCAAAACAACAACCACTGCGGATGGGGAGAGGTCGAAGCCACGTTCCAGGCCTTGCCTGTCGGATATGTGCACACAACGGACTTCGGAACCGAAGATCGCCGGGCCGGCCTGGGAGGAGGTACCGATCACTGCCAGTTCCGCGTCTTCCTCGACGGGCAAACTTACACATTCAACGCCGGCGATCTTGTCGTCGGAGGATTGGTGCAGCTGTTTGATTACAGCAATTGGGGGTATACCCTAGCCGAAGCCATTGACGACTTGGAGGCAACTGAGGATCGTGTCTGGTTCGGCCCGAGCGGCGGCGAACTCGTGGAGCAGGAACTGGAACAGACAGGCTACAAGCAATTTCACCGCCCTGACTGGGGCCTGACCCTTTACCAGCAGCGGGCTTTCGTTACCCAGCTTGCGCCCGGCGAGTACGACAGCTACTGGGAAGAAAACTATTATGGTGCGCCCTGGGCATCAGCGATGGTGCACATTGTCGTACTTCCTAGCCCTTGAAGAAATATTACCGGGACATCATGCTCACTGAGCAAAAAGCCGACGGATGCTTAGAAATAATCGGCCCTCCGCGACGGATCTGACTCCGTCTTGATAGGCCGAATCTTCAATTGATCGTCTCTGCATCGGTTTCAGCATACTGCTTGTGCGTTCCAATGCGCTTCACGAAGCAGGCCTGGTCATGAAATTCACACTGAACAGCAAGTCACTGAATATCGACGTTGACTCTGACCCCGGCAATTCCCACTACTCACGTTGCGTGGGGTTCACAAGTGCGATATGGCATTGGCGCCCGTGCTCACTACCCATCAGCATCGTAATTCCGAGACCATGGGTTAAACGCATCAGGTTGTATGGTAGAAGGCGGAAAAGTCGCCGGATAGAAAGCCACACGATACAAAAGTTGTTGCAATTCTCGAACCGCGGTCAATCATCCCCGGAGTCCCAAAGGCAAATGGTGTACGAGTCAATGGTCCGAACCTGGTAATACGCATTATTCGGAACAACAATGATTGGGGAGAGTGGCGAGGGCAGATCGGTTGCGTGCGGGATCGGTTGCAAGCGGTGAGGGCTCAAAATCCACCCGCGATTAAGCACGCCGTCCATGAGATCGGGCAGCGCTGTGGGCTTGACGTGGAGAAGCGTATCCGGTTCGGTTAAATAGACCGAGTTCCAGCGAGGTTCATTTCCCAACCAGTTATCGTCGTCGGACTTAAAGGCACGTTGAAGACCAACGATAGCGCCATACGGCATATTGGTGGAAATAAAACGTGTTTTCATCGTCGTCACCACCCGGAAGACGACTGTCGTCTCGCCGAACATGGTTGGAACGACCCGCGCGTAGGTGTCCCGATCTTCCACTGTTGGTACCACCACCACAACCCGCCCGACACCGTAGCGGCTCATCGAGCCAAACACGCTTTCAACATGGATACCGTTAGCGCCTGCCCCTGACCCTTATTGGTCTCGCCCCCATAGGGCATGAATGCGATGATTGCTATCGTGTGGCTAAGGTCCGTCCCAACAGTGTCGGCTGGAGATTCATGTCCAAAACGGTCCAGTGTCGCAATAAACGCCTTTAGCGTTTGGTCGTGTTCAAAATGTTGATGGTTTTCCACCACTTGCTCATGTGCTCAACCGCAAACTCCAACCAATCGCGGGTCATTCGTACGTGGCTTTTATACTGCAAAAACGGTTGGAAACAAGCGTCTTCCACTGTGGCGATCGGGTCGGTATCGATGTCCATGAACCGATCAACATTCATGATCCACGAGGCCGAAAACAAATCAATGATCTCCGAAATGTTCTCGCCGTAGCGAAGGTAAGACTGTTTCCGGTCGGTGTTCTTCACTCTCCCGTTTTTATCGCCACCGCGGTCGGTATTCGAACCATTATTTGGATCTGTCATTTGGCGAATGAAAGCGATTGCCCCGGCGGTGTCGGTAAACTGGTCATAGGCTGCGGTGGGGATTCCATGCCGGGCCAGAGGATAGGCAGCATTAAAGCCATATTGCGGTAATATTGCCTATCCTCGGGGATGGTCAATTCTTCAGGGTATTTCGAAATCGAGTTCGTGCAATCTCGTTCCGTCCAGGCGTGCCGTCGTGCGGACGGTGCCTCTCGCTCCAACGTAAGCCCCGGTCCCCCCGACGATGGATCGGGTCTCGCCTTCTTCCAGCGATTTGCCGGGGATGCTTCCATCGGTTGCGTAATGCTGAACGCCGGTTATCGATATCGTTCCATCGGGCAGCATGAAGGTGATCTGGTTTTGAAAAAGGCTCATGCCTTCCGGCTCTGAAGGCGCGCCAGGCCGAGTGAGCTCCAATTTCAGCCCGTAAATCATGCCAAAGGGCTCATCGTTCTTTCTGACGCCGGCACTGAAAATCTGATAGTCGCCAATCGATGATCCTTTCGGTCCGACGTCGACATACGTCATGTCGGGTTTGGAGGAAACGAGGGTGAGGTGGATCGAGTCTTTATCTGCATGTGCTGCGGGTACAGCCATAAGTCCACAGCAAAGAAAACCTGAGGCCAAGCGCAATATTCCGGATCTCATGAATACATCTCCCCAGCTTCGTCCAGCGTTTTGAAAGGATAGGTAGTATTGAAGCTATATTGCAACAAATTCACAGTTAGTGGGAAGTCCATAAACTCATATTTTCCTTGGGGGATTGCGAAATCTCTCCGGATTTGAATATAAGAAGCTGGATTCTGCCCTGCTACAGCTCTATTGCTACAGCTCTATTTCAGACCAATTCCTGCCTGCAGGGCAAAAGACACCGTGCCGCTACCGATGACGGCGGTGATCCCACTGTGGGAGCAATGATTTCCGGTAGCGCCCACCTTTTGTTTCAGTGTTGAAGGTGGCTGACCACGGGATAGGTCCTTTCGCCGAGCTCCTGCTCGACCTGCTGCAACAGCCCAAGATAAATTTCTTCCAGTGCCGGCACCTCGCGCTCGATGTCATGGTGAGCCTCGATGAACTGCCGCCCTGCCGTGCCCATGGCCTGCCACTTCCCGGGGTGATCAATCAGGTCTGCCAGTGCGCCGGCCAGGGCCTGCGCCTCCAGGATCGTCGTTGGGGCGCCGCCTTCGCTGATGCCGTTGGCGCCCGTAATGCTTGGATAAAGAAAGATGTGCGCTTGTTGTAACTCTTGCAAATACTCGGCGTGATTGAGAAACCCCAGCAAGCGCACGCAGTCCTGCAGGTGATGATTGCGTATGAAGGCATAGATTTGTGCCGCGTACTTCCCGTCCGTCAGCGTTTCGTCCCCAACCATCCGGAACTCGATATTCCGCCGCGTCTGCCAGACTTCGTGCACTGCCTGCAAAGCGTAGAGCACGCCTTTCTGCTCGCAAAAACGGCCGGCAAACATGATGATCACTTTTCCGTCTGTTGCTTGCTTTGGCGGGCGGAAAGGCATTTGCCGGACCGGGATTGCAATGCGCTGAATCCTGATTTTTTCCGGTGCGCAGCCGAAGTCGATCAACCGTTGTCGCAGGAACGGTCCTTCCACCAAAAAAAGATCGCCTTCGCTTAAGAGCTCCCGTAGCCGCGCCGGCCAGGCGGGAGTCTCCGGCCCGGACTGAATCCACCACCACCACCAGGGCTCGAGTGATGTGGCAATTTCATCTCCCAGAAAAGTCACGACCAGAGGCAGACCGAGCTTGCGCTTCAGGGCGAGCATTCTCCAGCCTATTGGGCCGAAATAGGCGTGAATAAGGCGCGCGCGCCGCTGCCGCAGGATGGTCTCGGCCCATGCCAGGAAGCGGTCGGCGTTGGCCTCCGGCCGCAATCGGGGGACGATTTTCTTGTGCACAAAATCCAACAGCGGCTCTGCCAGGCGCGGTGACATACGGGCAAGCAAGTGTCGCAGCGCGATGCCGAAGGACCACAACAGCTTTTGCAGGAGTGAGTTTTCGGACGGGTTCTGCCCATACAGGTAGAAGTCCTGCGCCAGCGGGGACGGCGGGCCCTGCGGGATTCGAATTCGGAAATCAATGCAAGCACAAAGCTGGCTGCCCTCTTGGCTTTGAAGCGGAGCCCGCAGCCCATGTAACGCATCACCTCAGGATCCTGCACGATGCGCGCATAATCCGTTGTGTCGCTTCCATCCCACGGCCGCAGCCAGAGACGGTCTGTCTCGATCCTGGGAATGGTCACCGGCTCAGGGCTGATCACGGGTCTCGGCCCGAGCTTCATGAGCCCACATCCGTCCAGACGTATTTGTCCACTTGCCCGCGAAGGAATTGTTGCCGGTTCGTACCCTTGTCCCGCATGATTTCAGCCCGCTCATTCAGTTCGAGGCGATTGACGCAGAGCGCCCCGCCTTCTCCACAGGTCACATTCTTGGTGTCATGAAAGCTATATGCCCCCAGGTGGCCGATGGAACCCAGCGCACGTCCGTCATGGAATGCATTGATTGCCTGAGCTGCATCCTCGATGACGTACAGGCCATGCTGCTCGGCGATCTCGTTAATGCGCGTGATCTCGCAAGCAACACCGGCATAGTGGACGGGAATGATGGCCCGCGTTCGCGGACTCACGGCTTGCTCGATCAGTTTCTCGTCGATATTGAGCGTGTCGGCGCGCACATCGACGAAAACCGGGGTGGCGCCGGAGCGCACCACCACATTCGCTGTGGATGAAAACGTGAACGAAGGCATGATCACTTCGTCACCGGTTTGCAGGCCGCAGAGCCAGACGGCCATTTCCAGTGCACCCGTACACGAGGGTGTCATCAGTACTTTTTGAATCTCAAAACGTTGTTCAAGTAAACGAGCACAGGCCAGCGTGAAGTGACCATCGCCGCCGATCTGCCGCTGGTCAAGAATCCGCGCGATCAGCGAAAGTTCCTGGCCGAGCACCAGTGGTTTGTTAAACGGGATTCGCAACACTATCGGTAATGCACTCCTTTCATGCTGTGAGTTCCCTTCCGATCAGCGGGCTGATGGTCCAACTTATCACCTTTTATGCAAGAACAATACATGGCGTAAACGGTCATCTTCGTATCGTGTGCTATCCTCTGTCCACCTTCCTGAATACAAGTGTTGACAATCATTGCCCGGACCAGAAGACCGCATCTCCGCGCCACCGACCCAGCAGCAGCGTCGACAGCAAATCGAGCGTCTGGTGCGCGAGCTGATGATCACCAAGTTGGGGATTCGTGCTGCCGTTCTGGAGCGCGCAGAATCCGCCACACCGCTGCTCGGAAGCGGGATCGGACTCGACTCGATGGAAGCCATGTCCCTGGCTGTGGAGATCGAGGAAGCCTTCGGCATCGTGGTTCTGGACGAAGACCTGAACGAGCAGCTATTTTCGAGTTTCGCTACCCTCACTGACTATGTTATCCAACGGGGTGGTGAGGTTAGCACGTAAGGGATCGGAGAACGTATGCGAACGCTGCCAGCGATGTTTCTCGAAGTGGTCCAAATCCATGCCGACCGCCCGGCCTTGGTCGAAGGCGGTCGTGTCATAACCTACCGCGAACTCGGCAACCGTGTCGGGCACAGTGCAACGCAACTGCGCAAAATGGGGGTTGTGCCGGGCGAGCGAGTAGCGCTGTTGTTCGCCAATGGATCAGAGTTCGTCGAGACCTTTCTGGCGATTGTGTCGAGTGGCGCTGTCGCGGTGCCGCTCAATGCGCATTACCAGGAAAACGAGCTGCGCTATTTTATCGAGGCGTGCGCCGTGTCAGCGCTCGTGACCACGGACGCGCACGCGGACCTCTGCCGGCGCGTCCTGGCCGGGATGAACGCTTCACCACATCTCGTCCTGATTGCCGAGCTGCGCTCCGCGATCGCTCCGGCAAAGGCCGAGCGAACAACGAGGATCGAGGTGTCGCCGGACGTTCCGCTGATGTACCAGTTCTCGTCTGGTTCCACCGGTCAACCCAAAAAAATCGCACGCACGCATCGGAATGTAATGACCGAACTGGACAACCTGGTCGATACTTTTGCGTTCACTCCGGCCGATCGCTTTCTCGGCGCGGCCCCGTTCTCGCATGTCAACGGGTTGATGCGAACAATGCTTGCCTGCATCCGTGCCGGTGCCTGTATTTATCTGGTGCCGAAGTTCGAACGCCGGGCAGTGGCTGATCTCATCGAACAGGAGGCAATTACTGTATTTATCGCGGTCCCGTTCATGTTTATCATGCTCGCCCGGGGTACGCCGACTGCAAACGCAAGGAACTTCTCATCGGTTCGTTGGTGTGTTTCTGCCAGTGCCCCGATGCCCTGGCATCAGAACACGCTCTTCCACGAGCGTTTCGGATTCTATGTCAGGCAGCTGTATGGGTCGACCGAGACCGGAACCATCAGCGTCAATCTCGACGATGATTTTTCTGCCACACTGGAGTCGGTTGGAACGCCGCTGCCCGGCATCGAGATCGTGATCTTCCGGGAGGATGGGCAACACGCGGCGAGTGCGGAGATGGGCGAGATCGCGGTAAAGAGCGCTTCAGCGATCGGTGGCTACGAAGGACTGGACGATGTGAACCGGGAAGCTTTCCAGAATGGCTACTTCTTCACCGGCGACATGGGGAGAATGGACGATCGGGGACATGTCTATTTGATGGGCCGAAAAAAGCTCTTCATCAACAAGGGCGGATACAAAATCTCCCCCGTCGAGCTGGAAACACTGCTGGAGGAGCACCCGAAAGTCGAGGAGGCAGTGGTTTTCGGTGTACCAACACAGTACGGTGACGAAAATGTGAAGGCTGTGATCGTGCCGTCGGAGCCCTGCGAGGCGATCGAAATCATCGAGTACTGCCGGGGTCGAATCGCAGGCTTCAAGATCCCGAGCCAAATCGAGTTTCGTGATGAACTGCCGAAAAGTCCGGCCGGCAAGGTGCGAAGGCAGCTCCTGATTGACGCTTCCTGAACACCCGATGCGACTGGCGGCCCCGATCGATCTTTATTTCCTCGTCATCATTGCCATTGTCCGCGTGGCGAGCTGGTTTCCCTACCGCCCGGTTCGTTTCACTGTGGCGATAGTTCTGGCCCGAGTCTCCTATCATCTTTCCCTGAACAAGCGGGCTGCGATGACGCGTGCGCTTACCGTGGCGTTTGAGGGGCGGCTCGACAACCCGGAACTGGCGCGAATCGTCAAGGCAAGTCTCTTCGACACATGGCTGGAAATCCTCGGTTCGATACCGAATGGGATCGACGTGGAGGCGACCAGGGATGTCCGGGTGATCGGTTGGGAGCACCTGGAGCGCGCGCTCGCAGCCGGCAAGGGTGTGCTCCTTTGGGAGAGCGGTGCTTTTGGCCGTCGCTTCTGGACGAAGCAGATCCTGCTTCGAAAAGGACTGCGGGTGCATCAGATTTACGGAGCGAACCACATCAGCAGTCTCGACATCGACAGCACAGCCACGACCTGGGTCAGACGGAGCCTGATCCGACCTTTTTTTGATGATGCGGAGAGGCCCTATGTGGCGACAATGATGATCCTGCCTTCAAGCGGCGATTTGACTTACGGTCGAACGCTTTTGCACCGGCTTAAAGAGAATGCCGCCATATGTTTGGCAGCGGATGGCGAAGTCGGTGTAAAGTTCCTGGCCGTTCCATTTCTGGGCACCAGATGTGGTTTCGCGACCGGTATGGTGAGCCTGGCGCGGCTCTCTGGCGCCACGATTCTGCCCATCATGTGTTGGCAGGCCGAGGATGGCAAGGCGTGCCTCCACATCGAGGAGGCTATCCGGATCAGCGAGAAAGGAAATCGTGAGCAGCAAACGAGGCAATGCGTGCTGCAATTCGCCGAGTTGTTGGAGCGTTTCATCCGCCGTGAGCCGGGCTTGTACCGAAACTGGCACCTCCTGGCCGGCGCTGACAACGAGATCGTCACAACGCGTAGCGAAGGCCACAAGGCTCTGCGCAATTGAAACCGGCAGCCAGTTCAGGCACATTTTTATGATTTTTCGTGGCTGAGCACGCGTTCAATCCGCCGGTCGGGCACCAGCCACATCAGTGCAACAAGAACGTAGATTCCCATCGCCAGCCAACGCGACCAGAAGGCGACAATGATGGCCAGGAAATAGAGTACTGGTGAGCTCTTGCCCTTCCAGTCGCCGCCGATGGCTTTCTTCAGCAAGGAACCCGGGCCTTGCGAAGCGATGATCAACAACTGCAGTATGTAATAGGCAATCGACGCCATCAACAGCACCAATCCATAAACCGCCACCGGCGCCGCGGCAAAGTGATTTTCACCCATCCAGCCGGTTGCGAACGGTATCAGCGACAGCCAGAACAACAAGTGCAAATTAGCCCACAGCATGGGTCCGGTCACCGCCTGGGTGGTGTGCAGCATGTGATGGTGATTGTTCCAGTAAATGCCGAGGTAGACGAAACTCAGCACATAACTGAGAAACACCGGGAACAGTGGCGTGAGCGACTGGAGGCTGGCGCCATGCGGCACCTTCAGTTCCAGCACCATGATGGTGATGATGATGGCGAGCACGCCGTCGCTGAATGCCTCTACCCGGTTTTTGTTCATGCATCAGCTTCCTTGTGTTCGCCACGCGGCAACGAACCCTGGTGGCCTGTAACAGGCCACTAGTATATCCATGGCCGTCAGCATCTGCTGCTTGCATATCGGAACCAATTACCCTATCTATACTGCCACGCACCTGCCAAGTCGAAGCAAACCAAATCTGTCCGCCAATTCAGGAAGATCGTCAGCATGAATCATTACCGCCAACAAAGAACACTCGTCGCATTTTTTCTCTGCCTGATCTGCGGATCCGCCGCGGCCGCGGATCTTGTAATACACGCCGGCAGGCTGATCGATGGGGTTTCCGACAAAGCGCAAACTGAAATGTCGGTGTTTGTGCGCGATGACCGGATCGTCGCGGTCGAGAAGGGGTTCAAGACACCCGCGGACACCGAGATCATCGATCTGTCGGGCGCGACGGTGCTGCCGGGATTTATCGACAGCCATGTGCATATTGCCGCACAGCTGCCGAGCAGGACCAACGCCACCGAGTACAGCGTGACGCATTCGGATCTGGACCGCGCTTTCGACGGCGCCTTGTTCGTGCGGCAAATGCTGCAGCAGGGCTTTACCAGTGCCCGTGACGTGGGTGGCGGTGACGATACCGCCGCGGTACGAGATGCCATCAACGCGGGAAAAATCGCCGGCCCGCGGTTGTGGGTTGCGCTCGAACCGCTGGGGCCGACGGCAGGGCATGGTGATGCACGGACGGGCATGGATCCGGCCCTGTCCAATCCCGGCTGGGCAAACGGCATTGTCGATTCGACGGACCAGGCGCGATTGCGCGTGCGCGAACACAAGCGCCGGGGTGCTGACCTGATCAAGATCTCCCCTTCGGGTGGCATTGCATCCACCGGAGACGATCCGCGGCAGCAATTGATGACCAATGAAGAAATACGCACCGTGGTCGAGACCGCGCATGCGATGGGCATGAAAGTGGCCGCCCACATCTATCCCGCCGCGGCCATCGAAAATGCCGTTCGCGCCGGTGTGGACTCGGTCGAACACGGGTCGTTTGCTACCGCAGATACTTTCGCCTTGATGAAGGCTCAAGGCACCTACCTGGTGCCGACGCTGAGCGTCTATGACGTGTTCTATGCCGTTGCCCGTGATCATCCGGAGCTGCTCACCCCCGGCACGGCACAAAAGGAATTGGCCAACGATCTGCTGCCGAAGAAGAACCTGCCGCTGGCGCTGGCCTCGGGCGTCAAGATCGCCTACGGCACGGACCTGGGTGAAGGTGATCATGCGATGGAGTTCGGGCTTTTGATCGCGGGCGGAATGAGGCCCATGGACGCGGTGTTTGCCGCAACCCGCAATGCCGCCGATTTGCTCGGCGCTGCAGACCGGGTCGGGTCCGTGCAGGCTGGAAGATTCGCCGATCTGGTCGCCACCGAAGGCGACCCCTTACAGGACTCCGGTGCGTTCGAACACATCTCTTTTGTGATGAAAGGGGGTGTCGTTTACCGTATCGACGGCCGACCCACTGCGGCCGGGGCGCAATAGAATCGGGCAATAGAATTGGGGTCAGAGTAAAGTGCCAGAGTAAATACTCTGGCACTTTACTCTGACCCCATGTTTCTGACCCCATGTTTCTTTCGGCCTATTCGTAACTCAGCGCCGTCGCTTTGCCGTGAAAAACGCGGTAGACGAAAACGGTATAGCCCAGGATCAAAGGCAGCGTGATCAGTACGCCCACCAGGGTGAAAACCAGTGAATTCGTCGCCGCCGCCGCGCTCCAGATGTCCATTCTGCCGATGATGATTTCGGGAAAAATGCTGTAGGCCAGGCCCAGGGTCGCCATGATGCAAATGACCACCAGTCCGGCGTACAGCAGCCAGGCATAGCCATTTTTCATGTAGTCGGGCTTGCGCAGCAACCAGGCCATGCCGAAAAACACCAGCACACAGGAAAGCGGCAGCGGCAGCAGCCCGATCGCATTGGGCAGCACAAACCATTTATCCGCGATCGTTTCACTGACAATCGGCGTGGCAATCGACACCAGCAGCAAGCCCGCTGCCATCGGCAGCAAAGCGGCACGAGCCCATTTAACCGCTTTGTCGAACAACTCTTCTTCGGTTTTCATCAGCAGCCACGCGGCCCCCAGCAGAGATGTAAAGAGAGGGCAGCGTGACGGCAATCAGCGCCGAGAACAGCAGGTTGAGCGGGGTGTCCACCAATCCGGTGATATAGCTTCCCAGCATCCATCCCTGGGATGTGGCGGCCAGCAGTGAGCCGGCAAAGAACGCCTTGTTCCACATCCCCTTGCGCCGGTCGCCGGCCTTGACCCTCAGGTCGAAGGCCACGCCGCGCAGGGTGAGACCGATCAGCATCAGGGTCACGGGAATGTATAAGGCGCTCAAGACCACGCCATGCGCCTTGGGAAACGCGATCAACAACACGCCGACACCCAGCACGATCCAGGTTTCATTGGCATCCCAGAACGGGCCAATGGATGCGATCATGGTGTCCTTTTGCTGCTCGTTGGCGGCCGGCAGCAGCATCCCTACGCCAAGATCGTAGCCATCCAGCATCACGTAGATGAGCAGCGCCAGCCCCATCACAAAGTCATAGAAAACGGGTAACCAATATTCCATTTCGTCATGTCCTCATGGCGCGGCGGCGGCTGATCCGGCGGTATGATCAGGCACCAGGGTTTGCGACTCCGCCGGCTTGGTCGACAGGTAGCGCACGGCCGCGATGTACGAGACCAGCAGAAATACATAAAGCGCCAGATACGCGGCCAGGGTGCCCAGCATGGTGCCAGAGGCGTGGTCCGCCACCAGATCGCGCACACGGAGCAGGCCATCGACCATCCACGGCTGGCGGCCGATTTCAGTCACAAACCAGCCCGCAAGCACCGCCGCCCAGCCCGAGAAGGTCATCCACGACAGCGTCCGCAATAGCCATCTCCCGGGTTGATGTTCTCCGCGCAACGACCAACTCGCCCACCAGGCAACCGCCAGCATCAGCAGGCCGATGCCCACCATGATCCTGAAGGACCAGAAGACAATCGCCACCGGCGGGTGAGCGCCCGGAAATTCATTCAGCCCGCGCACCTCGCCGTTGACACTGTGGGTCAGGATCAAGCTGCCGGCGAACGGAACCTTCAGCGCCCAGCGAGTCGTCTTTTGTTTCTCGTCAGGCCAGCCGAACAGCACCAGCGGGGCACCGTTTTCGGTTTCCCAAACCGCCTCCATCGCGGCGATCTTGGCCGGTTGGTGCTCGCGGGTATTCAGGCCATGCAGATCGCCGACAAAAATCTGCAGCGGCGCCAGCACGGCTGCCAGCAGCATGCCGGCCTTCATCACTTTCCGGGTGCCGGGGCCCTCGACGCCCTTGAGCGCGCGCCAGGCGCTGACGCCGGTCACCAGAAACGCGCTGGTGAGCAGTGAGGCGATCAGCATATGGGCAAGACGGTAGGGGAAAGACGGATTGAAGATCACGGCCAGCCAGCTATCGACGAAAAATTCACCGTTTTCGATGTGGTAACCCGTGGGCGTCTGCATCCATGAATCCAGACTCAGTATCCAGAAAGCGGATAGGGTGGTGCCGAAGGCCACCAGGAAAGACGAAATCAGGTGCACGCGGTTGGAAACGCGGTGCCTGCCGAACAGCATGATCCCCAAAAAGGATGCTTCCAGGAAGAATGCGGTCAGCACTTCGTAACCCAACAGCGGCCCGGCAACATTACCCACCGTTTCCATGTAGCCGGGCCAGTTGGTGCCGAACTGAAAACTCATTGTGATGCCCGAAACCACGCCAAGTGCGAAGGTGAGCGCAAAAATCTTGACCCAGAAGCGATAGGCATACTCCCACAGCTTGTCGCCGCTCAGCGTGTAGCGGATACGGAAAAACAGCAGCAGCCAGCCCAGGCCAATGGTGATTGCGGGGTAGAGGATGTGAAAACTGATGTTCGCAGCGAACTGGATCCGCGCCAGCACCAGCGCATCGGGCATCACGGCGGAGTTCCCGCGTTGCCGGCGCTTGCGGGATTCATGTCACCGTTGTCGGGGCCATTCACGACAATCTCACCATTGCGCGGGAGTGGATGAGAAGATTGTACACGGCCTCAAAGAAATATTGGGGGTGATTGCGCCGCGGCGTCCGGCGTACACTTCATCTTCAGTGCGGCAGATCGTGCTGCCCTTGAAACTCGGAGAGGTCGCAGCCGGTCAAGAGTAGAGTTGGGGAGAGAGTTGGGGTCAGAGTAAAGTGCCAGAGTGAAACGTGTTCACTCTGGCACTTTACTCTGACCCCAAAGTCCCAATGTTCCCGCATTCAATCAGGAGGTGCTATGAAACTCGGAATGATCGGATTGGGGCGTATGGGCGCGAATATGGCGCTGCGCCTGATGCGTGGCGGACATCACGTGGTTGGATTCGACCCAAAAGCCGAAGCGCGCAAGCAACTCGAAGACAACGGCGCTGATTCCGCGGATTCGCTGGCCGCGCTGGTGACAAAACTGCCGGCCCCGCGCGTGTTGTGGGTCATGGTGCCTTCTGGCGACATCACCGACACGACCCTGACCAATATGCTGCCCCTTCTGTCTGCCGGCGACACCGTCATCGACGGTGGTAATTCCAATTACAAGGACACCCTGCGGCGGGCCAAAACCTTCGCCGACAGCGGTATCCACTACGTTGATTGCGGCACCAGCGGCGGCGTCTGGGGCCTGGACGAAGGCTACAGCCTGATGGTCGGCGGTGAGGACGGGGCGGTGAAAGCACTGACGCCAATATTCGAGACGTTGGCGCCGGCCAGCGATCAGGGTTGGGGCCACGTCGGTCCCGTGGGTTCGGGGCACTTTACCAAGATGGTACATAACGGCATCGAGTATGGCTTGATGCAGTCCTATGCCGAGGGATTTTCCATCCTGCAGCACAAGAGCGAGTTTGGTCTGGACCTGCACCAGATAGCGGAGATCTGGCGCTACGGCAGCGTGGTACGGTCCTGGCTGCTGGAGCTTACCGCGGCAGCGCTGCAAGAGAATCCCGCGATGACCGGGATCGCGCCGTATGTCGATGATTCCGGCGAAGGGCGCTGGACCGTGGCCGAGGCCATCGACCTCGACGTGCCCGCACCGGTGATCACCTTGTCATTGCTCGAGCGGCTGCGCTCGCGGGATGCGGATTCGTATGCCGACAAGTTGCTGGCGGCGATGCGTAATCAGTTCGGCGGGCACGCGGTCAAAAAAGAATGAGCAACAGCGGTAGCCGGGGGGATGCTGCGACCGCCAGCGTCCGCTGGATCGGCGCCGCCGATGCCGCCGCACTGGATAAGGATGCGTGCTGTCGTATCACCACCGCAGCCGCCCGCGCCATCGAAGCGCGCGGCCGCTTCTTGATCGTATTGGCTGGAGGCAATACCCCGCGGGATATCTATTCCAGCCTTAGCGCTGCCCAATGCGATTGGGGGCGCTGGCACGTCTACTTCGGCGACGAGCGCTGTTTGCCACCGGACGATGCCGCGCGTAACAGCCGCATGGCGGGTGAAGCCTGGCTCGATCACGCGCCCATTCCGCGACACCAGATTCACGCCATTCCGGCTGAGTTCGGGCCGGAGGTGGCGGCGCGCGCGTATGCGGAGTTGCTGCAGCAGACCGGCGAATTCGACCTGGTGCTGCTCGGCCTGGGTGAAGACGGCCATACCGCCAGCCTGTTTCCCGGTCAGGACTGGGGCGATGCGCCGCAGGCACCGGATGTGCTGGCCGTATTGGGTGCGCCGAAGCCGCCGGCGCAACGGGTATCACTGAGCGCCGCGCGATTGAGCCGCGCCGCTGCCGTCCTCTTCCTGGTTGCTGGCGAATCCAAGCGCGATGCGGTGGCGCAATGGCGGCTCGGTGCCGATATTCCCGCTGGCGCCATTCGCCCGGCGGCAGGCGTCGATGTACTTGTCGAAAAGCGGCTTTTGCCAGCGAGCTTCAGATTGCAGACTTAGCCATGTCCTGAAAGTAGACTCCTTGGTTCGGACTGGCTCCTCGATCCGCGATGCGGAAGACGCGAGAATAACGTTGCTGGAATTCACATAATTCATTTCTGCCACAGGATATGTACATCTTCCAGAGGCACTACGATGTGATCGGGGCGCGCCATCAGGCGCGCGGTGTAGTCTGTTGCCGGCCTGGCCGCCGGTACGGTGGCGCGATAATCGTAACCGCCCGATGAGCCGGCCAATGGGCGAACGCGTTTCATCTCCTGCCGCACCGGGGCGCCATCCTCGATCCCATCGGCATAGATTTCCACCCTGACGGTGTCCGGGTCGAGTCCGTCGAGATAGACCTGGGCGGCAAATTCATGGTGCTCGCCCTCGGTTGTCACCTTTACTTCACCGAATCGTTGCGCGGCCCATTTGTGCTCCAGCTCGCTGTGCCATTTAACGATTTGCATGCCGATGGCGCCTTGCCCGGCCGCCCGCTCGCGGTAGGCTGAAGCTGCCGGCAGATAGTATTTCTCGGTATATTCGCGCACCGCACGGTTGCTGGAAAACTGCGGCGTCAACCGCGCCATGCTTTCCCGCATCCGCGCCACCCAGGCCCCGGGGATGCCTTGCTCGTCACGCGTATAAAACTCGGGAATCACTTGCTGTTCGAGCAGGTCATAAAGCGCCTGCGCTTCGGCGGCGTCCCAGGCGGGATCGTCGTCATGTTCCAGGCCGTCGCCCAACGCCCACCCAACTTCCGGTGAGTAGGCCTCCGCCCACCAGCCGTCCAGTTCTGACAGGTTGATGCCGCCGTTGACCAGTACTTTCATGCCGCTGGTGCCGCATGCTTCCCAGGGGCGGCGCGGGGTATTGAGCCAGACATCCACGCCCTGCACCAAATGCTCGGTCAACAACATGTCGTAATCACTGAGGAATATGACATGCGCACGTGCTTCGGGTCTGCGAATGAACTGGATCCATTGCTGAATCAGGGCCTGACCAGCCTGGTCTTGCGGATGGGCCTTGCCGGCGATGATGAGTTGCACCGGACGCTGCGGGTTTGTCAACAGGCGCAGCAGCCGTTGCGGGTCGTGCAGTAGCAGATTCGGTCTTTTGTAGGTGGCAAAGCGGCGGGCGAATCCCAGTGTCAGGGTATTGCAGTCAAATAGCTGCCTGGCTTGATCAACGTCTGCGGGCGGCGCCCCCGGGGTAGCCACCAGTTGCCGGGACAGGCGTTCGCGGGCGTAATCAACCAGAGACTCCGCGCCGGCCATGCGAAACTGCCAGAGATCGGCGTCGGAAACGCGGCGAATGTTCTCTTCCAGGTGATGGATTTCACCCAGCCAGCGATCTTTTCCGCAGGCGCCCGTCCAGAGATCATCGGCCGGCGCCGAATCCCAGGTCGGCATATGGACACCATTGGTCACGTGTTCGATGGGTACTTCGGCCACGGGCCAGTGTTGAAATAGGGAGGCAAACAGGTGTCTGCTGACCCTTCCGTGCAGGCTGCTGACGGCATTTGCCGCGCCGCTGCCACGCATGGCCAGGTACGCCATATTGAATGGTTCCGATGCATCCGCCGGGTTCTGGCGGCCCAGTGCAAGCAGGTCGTGCAATGTAATGCCGAGCGCTTTTTCAGCGTAACCTCCGAGGTATTGCTCGATCAGGGCTGCGGGAAAGCGGTCAAAGCCCGCCGCCACGGCCGTGTGCGTGGTGAACAGGTTGCCGGCCCGGGTGACCGCCAACGCAACATCGAAGTCCTGCCCGCTTTCCTGCATGAAACCGCGGGCCCGTTCCAGCACCGCAAAGGCGGCGTGGCCTTCATTCAGGTGACAGACTTCCGGCTTGATCCCGAGCGCGGCAAGCAACCGCCAGCCGCCGATGCCGAGCAACAGCTCCTGTTTGAGGCGGAGTTCCGGGCCGCCGCCATACAGCTCACTGGTTATCCCCTGATGCGCCGGAATATTGGCCGCGTCGTTGCTGTCCAGCAGATAAAGCCTGGCGCGGCCGACCTGGGCCTGCCAGGTGCGCAGCCAGACCGAGTAACCCGGTAAATCGATCTTGAAGCGCAACCACTCGCCATTGTCCTGGCGCAACGGCCTGATCGGCAATTGGCCGGGATCGTTGTATGGAAATAGGGCCTGCTGCGCGCCATTCTGGTCGATGACCTGGCGGAAATAGCCCTGCTGGTAGAGCAGGCCGACGCCGATCACCGGAACACCCAGGTCACTGGCGGCCTTGAGTTGATCGCCAGCCACATTACCCAGCCCGCCGGAGTAGATGGGCAAGGCTTCGCTCAACATATATTCCATACTGAAGTACGCGATACCCCCTGACAGCGCTTGCGGGTGCGCCTGCGCGAACCACGAAGGCGCTTCGGCCTCATCGCGCCTGGCTTGCACCAGGTCGTCAACGATCTTGCGAAACTCGGGATCGTCTGAGGCGCGCTCGATCTGATCGCGGGAAACCGTCTGCAAAACGCCCCAGGGATTGTGCGTCAGTTCCCATTGCACCGGATCGAGCTGCCGCCAGACCCGGTCGGTGGCATGATTCCAGCATGAGCGTAAATCCAGCGCCAACTCAGCCAGAGCATCGAAGCCCTCGACATCCGTTGGCAGCATGCCATACAGCGGGTGGCTGGCGCGGGTTGGCTGGCTCATTTCCGTTCCCGGGCGTTGTGGCGCCTGCACGGGCGCTGCCAAGGCGGCATCGACGATGCTCTGGGCTTCGCTCAGTATGCGGCTCAAATGATCCGCTCCCGCAAAGCTCTCGGCATAAATCTTGTAGATGTCTTCGGTGCCGGACGGGCGCGCCGCAAACCAGCCGCTTTTCGCCACCACTTTCAAACCGCCGATGGGGGCATCGTTTCCTGGCGCCCGGGTGAGGATATCGTCAATCTTTTCGCCCGCCAGTGCGGCGGACTGCACCTGCTCCGGTGAGAGCTGCGCCAGAGCGCGCTTTTGCTCCGGGGTCGCCGGCGCCTCGACACGATCATAAACGGGTGTGCCAAATTCACGCGTCAACTCAAGGTAGATTTCACCCGGATCGCGGCCCATGCGGGCGGTGATCTCCGCCGCCAGCAAAGCCGGGACGATGCCGTCCTTGTCGGTGGTCCAGACACTGCCATCGGTGCGGACAAAGGAGGCGCCCGCGCTTTCCTCTCCGCCGAAGCCCAGCGAGCCATCGAGCAGGCCGTCGACAAACCATTTGAATCCGACCGGTACCTCGTAAAGCTTGCGGCCCAGCCTGGCGGTGACGCGGTCGATCATCTGGCTGCTCACCAGCGTCTTGCCCACTGCTGCCTCTTTGCGCCACAGCGGCCGATGCTGGAAAAGATAGAAAATGGCGACTGCAAGGTAGTGATTGGGCGGCAGCAAGCCCGCCTTCCCGCTGACGATCCCATGCCGGTCATGATCGGTATCGCAGGCGAAGGCGATGTCAAAGCGATCCTTGAGGCCGATCAGGCTTTGCATGGCGTAGGTCGAGGACGGGTCCATGCGAATCCGGCCATCCCAATCCACCGTCATGAAGCGAAACGTCGGATCGACGGCCTCGTTAACGACCGTAAGATCCAAACCATAACGCTCGGCAATCGGGCCCCAGTAATGCACCCCGGCTCCGCCCAACGGATCCACGCCCATGCGGATGTTTGCGCTGCGAATCGCCTCCAGGTCGATGATCTGGTCGAGATCGTTGACGTAGGCCTGCACAAAGTCATGCCGGTGGGTGGTCGCGGCGCGCCGGGCCTTGGCATAGGTAAGCCTGCTTACGCCTTTCAGTCCGTTTTTCAGAAATTCGTTGGCTCTGGCTTCAATCCATCCCGTGATGTCCTTGTCCGCCGGCCCGCCGTTCGGCGGGTTGTACTTGAAGCCGCCGTCAGCGGGTGGATTGTGCGAGGGTGTGATCACGATGCCGTCGGCCAAACCCTCACTGCGCCCGCGGTTGTATTGGAGGATGGCGTGGGAAATCACCGGCGTCGGCGTGTATTCGTCCTCATCCGCGAGCATCACTTCCACCCCGTTGGCCGCCAGCACTTCGACCGCGCTGGCCAGGGCCGGCACCGACAGCGCATGCGTGTCGATACCAAGGTAGAGCGGGCCGTTGATGTCGTGCTGCTGGCGGTAATCGCAAATGGCCTGGCTGATGGCCAGCACATGCCACTCGTTGAACGTGCCGGCAAAGGCGCAGCCGCGATGCCCGGAGGTGCCGAAGGCCACGCGCTGCTCCGGCACGGAAACGTCGGGCCGCTCGGAATAGTAGGCCGTAACCAGCTTGGCTACATCGACCAGCAAAGCCGCCGGAGCCGGCTTGCCTGCCAGCGGGCTAATGTCCATCTTTGTCACTTCGGCTGCGGCGGTAGCGCCGGATCAGAGCGTTGGTCGAGCTGTCGTGCTGCAGCGTGGGTTCATCTTTACTCTCGAGTTCCGGCGTCGTCCGCTGCGCCAGCACCTTGCCCAACTCGACGCCCCATTGATCGAACGAGTCGATGTTCCAGATCACCCCCTGGGTGAAGACACTGTGTTCGTAGAGTGCAATCAGCGCGCCCAGCGTGTGCGGCGTCAGCCGCTCGGCCAGCAAGGTGTTGCTCGGGCGATTGCCTTCGAACACCCGGTGCGGCGCCAGCCACTCGGGCGTGCCCTCGGCCCGGACCTCCTCTTCGGTCTTGCCGAATGCCAGCGCTTCGCTCTGGGCAAACAGGTTTGACATCAGCAGGTCGTGGTGGTGGCCGAGGGGGTTGAGGCTATGGCAAAAGCCGATGAAGTCGCAGGGCACCAGCCGGGTTCCCTGGTGGATGAGCTGGTAGAACGAATGCTGGCCATTGGTGCCGGGTTCGCCCCAATAGATCGGCCCGGTTTGATAATCGACGCGTTTGCCGTCCAGCGTGACGTGCTTGCCGTTGCTTTCCATGGTCAATTGCTGCAGATAGGCCGGGAAGCGCTTCAGGTATTGCTCGTAAGGCAAAACCGCTACCGTTTCGGCGCCGAGAAAGTCACTGTTCCATATCGCCAGCAGCCCCATCAATACGGGCAGATTTTGTTCCAGGGGCGCGCTGCGGAAATGCTTGTCCATGGCATGAAACCCCGCCAGCATCGCGTGAAAATGCTCGGGACCGATGGCCAGCATGGTGGAAAGGCCGATGGCGGAGTCCATCGAGTAGCGCCCGCCGACCCAGTCCCAGAAACCGAACATGTTGGCGGTATCGATGCCGAAAGCGGCAACGGCGTCGCTATTGGTCGAGACCGCGACGAAATGCCTGCCCACGGCTTTGTCGTCGGCCAGTTTGCGCAGGCACCAGTCGCGTGCGGTATGGGCATTGGTCAATGTTTCCAGCGTCGTGAACGTCTTCGAACAGATGATGAACAGGGTCTCTTCCGGTTCGAGATCGCGCACGGCCTCGGCGAAATCGGTGCCGTCCACGTTCGAGACAAAGCGGAACGTCAAGTCGCGCTGGCTGTAATGACGCAATGCCTCAAAAGCCATCACCGGGCCCAGATCGGAGCCGCCGATACCGATATTGATGATATGGCGAATGGGCTTGCCCGTGTGTCCGCGCCACTGGCCGCTGCGAACCTGCCGCGAAAAATCCGCCATGCGCTTCAGGACAGCCTGAATTTCAGGTATCACATCGGCGCCATCGACCACCAGCTCTGCCGTCGCGGGCGCGCGCAGCGCCGTGTGCAGCACCGCACGCTTTTCCGTTGCATTGATCTGCTCGCCCTGGAACATCGCCTCGATGCGCTCCTTGAGGCCACATTCCCCGGCCAGCCGCACCAGTAGCTGCAAGGTTTCGTCGCTAACCCGGTTCTTCGAATAATCGAGGTAAATGCCGGCGGCATCCGCGCTGAGGCGTTCGCCGCGGCGCGGATCGTCGGCGAAGAGTTGCCGCAGGTGCAGTTTGCTCATGGCTGCACAGTGCGTTTCAAGCGCCTTCCAGGCCGGCCGTGCCGTCAATGCCGGTGGCCCCGCCGGTCTGCGCTTGTTGCGGCCGGCTGAGTTCATCAGTGACTGTCCCGGGTCAGAGCCACGCTTTTTGCGGCGATGCGATCCATCAGTTCGTTCCATGATTGGGCAAAAGCCGCGGTGCCTTCACGCTGCAAATCGGCGGCAAGCTGTTCCAGGTCGACCCCCTGGCTGGTGAATTGCGCAAGCACGGTTTCGCTGTCGCCGCCATCGACTGGCAGCGCGGCTATCCCTTGCCCGTGATCAGCGTAGGCCAACAGGGTCTTTTCGGGCATGGTGTTGATCGTATCCGGCGCCGCAAGCGCATCGATATACAGCGTGTCCGAGGCAGCCGGGTCCTTGGTTCCGGTACTGGCCCACAACAAGCGCTGCGGCCTGGCGCCGGCAGCGGCAAGTTTTTGCGCGCGTTTGGATGCCAGCAGATCACGATATGCCTTGTAAGTGCGTTTGGCGATGGCGATACCCAGGCAGTTACGCAACTCACCCGCAACCTTGTCCTTGACCGCCACGTCCCAGCGGCTGATGAAAATGGATGCCACGCAAGCGACCGCCGGATCGCGGCCGGCGGCAATGCGGCGCTCGATACCGCGCATGTACGCTTCGGCAGCGGCGATATAGTGCTCGCGCGAAAACAGCAATGTGACATTCACCGGAACGCCATCGAAGATCGATTCCTCGATCGCCGGTATGCCTGCGCGCGTACCCGGTATTTTGATAAAAAGGTTCGGCCGTTGCGCGCGCGCATGCAATTGTGCAGCGGCTTTTATGGTGGCGGCGGTATCATCGGCGAGCAAGGGCGATACCTCCAGCGACACCCAGCCGTCGATGCCGTCAGAAGCGGTGTGGATCGGGCGGAACAGATCGGCGGCCTGGGTCAAGTCTTCCATGGCCAGTTCGAAAAATAGCTTCTCACCCGATTTACCCGCCTCGGTTTTTTCTCGGATCGCGCGATCGTAGGCATCACCCTCATCGATGGCGTGTTCGAAGATGGTGGGATTGGAGGTGAGTCCGGTTACGGTAAATTCCTGGATATAGCGGTCGAGTGTGCCGCTGGTCAGATAGTCACGCGTAATGTTGTCGAGCCAGAGACTTTGGCCCAGATCGTGCAGCTTCTGTGTCGTGCTCATGCTTGTTCCTTATCTTTCATCGGCGGCCCGGGAGAGGTTCAGGCAGGCGGAAATAGTGTGATCGGGCAGAGCGCCGATACGCTCGACCGCCGGGATGCGCAACCGTCTTCGGCCGTGACGTAATGATGGACCGGATAACTGTGTTCGAGTTCATAAAGGCGTCTCGCTTCCCTGCTCCCGCCTACGGCTCCGAGTAATCGTCAATGTCACTTATTTGTCTTTTCCAGCTTCGGATTATGCCAGCCACCGCCTGCTGCGATCAGCGCATCAGCCGCTTTCGGCCCCCAGCCGTGGCGCCGGTAGGGCACAACCGCCGGGTGATCGTTCAACACCGGGTCGACTACGGCCCAGGCCGCCTCGACTGCATCTTCACGGGCAAAAAGTGAGCCATTGCCGGCCATCGCATCGCTCAGGAGCCGCTCATACGGTGCTTTTTCTCCTGCCTGCTCATCCATCAAAAAGAGCTCGCGCTGGTCGCCAATGAACTCCTGGCCGGCGCGCTTGACGCGTGCGGCCAGGGCGACGGCGGAGTTGGGGGAAAGGCGGAAGCGCAGGTAATTGGCTGGGCCATTGACCGGTGCCGAGTCCTCGAACAGCCTTTGCGGCGGTGGCTTCAACTCCACCAGAACCTCGGCCGCCGTGGCCGCCAGGTACTTGCCGGAACGCAAATACCAGGGCACCCCTTCCCAGCGCCAGGAGTCGATGTGCAGCCGCAGGGCGCAAAACGTTTCGACATCCGAGTCCTTCGCCACACCCGGCTCTTTGCGGTAGCCGGAATATTGACCACGCACCAGGTCTTCGGGCTTGAGCGGGCGCATGCCCTCCAAGACATCCGCGGTCTCGCCGTGAACCGCGCCAAAACCGCGATAGCTGGGCGGTTCCATCGCCAGCAGCGCGACGATCTGGAACAGATGGTTCTGCATCACGTCACGCAGGCAACCGGCGGTTTCGTAGAACGCGCCGCGCCCCTCCACGCCGAAATCCTCGGACAAGGTGATCTGCACGCTGGCGACGTAATTGCGGTTCCAAATCGGCTCCAGGAAGGAATTGGCGAAGCGGAAGTACAGGATGTTCATGATCGCCTCCTTGGCCAGGAAGTGATCGATGCGGAAGATCGAGTCTTCCGGAAAAACGGACAGCGCAATGCGATTGAGTTCGCGCGCCGAAGCGAGGTCGCGCCCGAACGGTTTCTCGACGATGACGCGCGCATTCTCGCCCAGACCTACCGCACCGAGTCTTTCGATCACGGTCTCGAACAGCGCAGGCGGGATGGCCAGGTAGTGCATGGGGCGCCGCGCATCGCCCAGCGCTCTTTTCAGTGCTGTGAAGGTATCCGGATCCCTATAGTCACCGGTGACATAATTGAGCATCGAGAACAGATGGCGCAGGGCTGGCCGGTTATCGATCTTGCCGGCTGCCCTGATGCTGTCCTCGGCGCGCTTGTGCAATTTCGCCAGATTCCACTTCGAGGATGCGACGCCGACCAGCGGGACCTTGAGCGTGCCCTGGCATGCCATTGCATACAGTGCGGGAAAGATCTTTTTGTATGCGAGGTCGCCGGTTATACCAAACAACACCAGCGCGTCGGATGGTGCCTTCTTGACTTTTGACTTGTTCATGAAATTCATATTGTCCGGGTTTTAGGTACGAGTCCATGAATGGATCAGAGGTTCCTTTGCCGCAAGGTCCTTGTAAATGGAAATCTGCCAGCGGTCAATCGCCCGGCGCGTAACCCGTCAGTTCAAGATAACCTTTGCCGCGGCTGCCGGGATCCTTTCCCGTCACCACGACCGCGCCTTCCCAGTAAGCAAAGTCCACGTTCATCCACTGGTCGGCAACCAGTGCGCGGACTTCGATGTCACGGCCGATTTCAGGCAGTCCAATGCGCCATCGCAGCGGCAGCTTGCGGCCGGCGATGCGCTCGAAGCCCAGCGGCTCGAACTCGATCAGGGACCCGTTCAAGGTTTTCTTGCTTCCATCCGGCGAGATTAACACGCCGGATTGCACATCCGGGGCATGGGCGGATTCCGCCTGCTGGCGCAGGCGGAACAGCATCAGTTTTTCACCCGATTCGAGATGCAAGCCAAACCAGTCCCAGCCAGCCTGGTCCGGTTGCAGAAACTGGCTGCTCCATTCCCGGTCCAACCAGGCCTCGCCCTTAACGGGGATTTCCTTGCCGGCGATCGTCAGCTTACCGGCCGCCTGCAGAAACGGCTGGCTGTAATACCAGGAGCCCGAACCGTCGGGATGCTTCTGCGAAAACCCGGCATCGCCCTGCAGGACCAGGCCCTGCATGCTATCCAGGGAGAGTTGAAACGCGAAATCATCCTGCCGGGCGCGTACTTCCAGCGGTAACCACTCTTTGCCTGTACTGCTCAATGACCAGTCGTCCAGCCAGGCCGAGAAGGGAAAGGCCCGTACACCGGCCTCGGCAACTCCGTCATGATTGCCGCCGCGCGCATAGCGCTGGAAGCCGGCATGCCCCTGCGGCCAGGTCAGCGCGATATGCGCCATGAAGACCTGGCTGCTGTGCCAGGGATTGACCGGCTTGATCACTGCTGGCGGCCGGGCGGCCAGACGAAACAAGGTCCATTGCACACCGTAGGGATGGCCGCCTGCATCCTCCAGATTTGCGGTCAGGTACCACCACTCGATACGGTATCCGGGGTGCGCTCCATGGTCTCGTGGAAATTCCAGTGCCTGTCCGGGCCGGGCCGCTTTGAATCCCTGGACGCTGCGGGCCAGCACCGCAAAGTCACCGTTTGCGGCTGGCGGTGGTGCGCGATCACAAGCGCTCATCATCAGTCCGGCGATGATCACGCAAAGACCTGGCAGGGAAGACCAGCTCACGTGGTTTGCTCGCGCAGCAGGTGCCCTGGTGAAGCCCGCAGCAGGCGCAGGGAAGGCAGAAGTATCGCCAGCATCAGCGCTGCCGCAGCGGTCAGGGCCAGCGTGGGCAGGTGCTGCCAGTCGGGCTGTAAGGCGAAGCTCCAGCCAAACGCGACGGGCGTCACCACGCTGGACAGGACCCAGGCGAGGGCGGCGCCGAACGGCCACACCAGCACGACACACAACAGACCCAGTACGCCCCATTGCACCAGCAGCATCAGCGCGCGCTCGCGACGCGATACGCCCAGCGCTGCCAGCAAAGCCTGCTGGGACAAGCGATGATGATGGATCGCTCCGATCGCGCAAAAGATGCCGACGCCGGCGACCAGCAGGGTCAGGACGTTCAACGCACGGGTCACGGTAAACGTGCGGTCAAAAACACCCATGCCTATGGCCATCAATTCCTGCTGATTGATCAGCCGTGAATCATCCAGGCCCAGTTCACTTGAAAGTTTCGAGCGCAGGTCGTTCCAGTCAGTATGGCTATCGCTGAACAGCGCGTAACTTTCCGGCTTGCGCTGCGGCCAGCAATGCTTGAATGTGGCTGTGCTGACCAACCACTGCGATTGAGGATTGCCATAGTCCCGGTAGATGCCCAGCACGGGCAGATCAGCTACGCTCGGGCACAGGGTCAAATGTTCACCGGGTTTCCAGCCGTCCAGCCGCCAGGCGCGCTCACTGATATACAGGCCTGCGCCCCTGCGAAAGCTTTTGGCCGCATCCGCTGCGCCGTCCATCAGATCGATACTGTCGATGAAGCGCGCAGCATCAGGCCGGCTGGCGACTTCGACAGTGATGCTCCGTCCCGATGGGGTGGTCACAGGAAGCGTGGTGCGATAGCGTTCCGCCAGATGCACATCGGGCGCTTCAGTCTGGAGCCAAGCCGTGAGTTGCGGAACATTCACCTCCTCTCGCAGATACAGTTGCGCGACCAGGCGTTGTTGCAGCCAACTGTCCGTTGCCTGGCGAAAGCTTGCGATCATCGTGTTCAAGCCGCTGTTCGCAGTGAGCGCCAGCATCATTGCCATCAGGGCCAGCGATGCCGGCCCGAGCAACCAGCGGCAATCGGCGATCAGCCAGGCGGAACGGCTCCACTGAGCCGGTACCCATCTGGACAGGTGGTCGAGCACGAAACGCAAAAATGCGGGCAAGCACAAGGCGGCCCCGAGCAGCAATGCGGCGGTGCAGGCCAGCGCCATCCACAGCACAGTGGCGCCCAGAGCCAATGCAACGGCAATGGCCAACAGCAACAGTCCGGCGGCCAGCATCCAGCGGTCGCGCCGCGCCATCGCATGCTCATCCCACCGGGTGGACTGGCGCTGCAGCACGGGCACGCCAAGCACCTGCCGCAGCGGGATCAGTACGCACAAGCCGCTGGCCAGTGCCGTCATCGCCAGCGGCCAGCCAAACCCACTGGTCAGCCATTGGTCGGGATAGGCGATGTACACGCCGTAAAGCTGGGCCAGGGTCAGGCCGACGCCGGGCAACAGCCGTGAGGCCAGCCAACTGCCGAGCAGAAAGCCGAGGGCTGTACCGGCCAGCACGAACGCTGCCATCTCCGCCAGCAACATCAGGCTCAATTCACGGCGCGTCACGCCGTTCAGCCTCAATTTGCGGATGGTGTCGCGCCGATCCGTGTAGCTGAATGCCAGCGCGTTGTAGATCAGGAACAGACCGACGACGAAGGTCAGCAGGCCCATCGCGGAGAGATTCAGATGGAAGCTGCGCGTCAGTTGCGCCGGATCGGGGGCCGCGGAGGCATCGATCCATTCAAGCCCCGCGGGCAGGGCAGCCCGCAGTGCATCCAGGCGCTCCGGCGGGCCGTCGAATACCAGGATATGGGAAATCATGCCGGGGCTGTCCGTCAGATCCTGCAGCGCGCCGATGTCCAGCAGCAGGCGATGGCCGAGGCCTTCGCCAACGGCCGCAGTAAGCGGTGGCAGTTCCCGTCCGGATGTCAGCCGCGGGCGGGTACCCGTGGTCCAACCCAGTTGCCTGATCCGCCCCGGGGCGGCCAGCAGGCGATAGGGCGGAAAGGCAAAAGCCGCGTCATCGCTACCGCCTCGGCCAGCGAGGTGGACACCGTCCTGCGCAGGCGAATTACCGGCAGACAGGTGCATGGGTATGGGGGCAGACGCTTGTTTGCGCGGCAGTGCGAACACGTCGATACCCAACAGTTCCAGGGTTTCCCCATCCGCACTGCGCTCGAAACGGCGCAATACGGGCATCAGGTTATCGAATCCGGCGCGCCGCAGCAGGAAGTACTCGCGTTCTTTCATCGTTGGCAGGCCGTTGCTCGCGCGGATGGTCGCAACCGGGCGGGCCTTCAGCCATTGCTCACCCTCTGCGTAGCTGGCCCGGGCCTGGGCATTGATCAGCAGCGTGCCGACCAGCAGGACGTTGGCGATGACAATGCCCGCCAGCAGGAACACCGCCTGTACCGGATGGCTGCGGTAATGACTAATCAGCGCGCGCAGCAACATCCTGCAAATGTCCTTCGCGGAGCAGCCATTGCCGCTGGGTAAACCCGGCCATTTGGCTGTTGTGGGTAACCAGCAACAGGCTGGATCCGGCTTCGGTTACCAGGCGCATGAACAAGCGCATGACCTGTCGGCTGAGGGTATCGTGCAGGTTGCCCGTGGGCTCATCCGCGAACACGATCTCAGGACGGTGCGCCAGCGCGCGTGCAATCGCTACCCGTTGTTGTTGTCCGCTGGACAGCACCTCCACCCGCCGTTCCAGCAGCCGTCCGAGTTCCAGCTCCGCAACCAGGTCATCGATCCAGGCGGCCTTATCCGCCATGCGGTTCAGGCGGCGCTGAAACAACACATTGTCCTGCGCACTCAGCCCCGGAATCAGATTGAACTGTTGAAAGACGAAACCCAGGTGGCGCCGCCGCAACAAGGCCAGTTCGCGCTCGCGCAGAGCAGACAGTGAATGACCGAGCAGGCGCACCTCACCCTCATCGGCTTCATCCAGCCCGGCCGCAATTTGCAGCAAGGTGCTCTTGCCGCTGCCGCTGGCGCCAAGCAGTGCGACGCTGTCGCCCCGCCCGAGTTCAAGGTCGATGCCGCGCAATACCTGCAGTTCGCTCTCGCCATCATGAAACGACTTGCTGATGCCGCGAAGTTCAAGCACCTGATTGCTCCGCCATCGTGGATAAGGATTCTGGCCTGCGGGTCTTGGACCCCGAGGCGGGGGTAATTGGGCTCACTCGGCCGGAGCGCTCTTACTGAGAAGGTCATCGTCTGAACGATGGCGTTGCTCATCGCGCATTTGTTCTTCGACAGCGCGATCCCGCTTTGTATCCGCTGCATCTCCCGTCGTATCGATGCTCTGCTCTGCAGTGGCCGATTCTGCACGGGCCTTGGCCGGCCGCTGGCGGCGCAGGTTCACGTTATAGATCGGTTCCGGCATGATGATTCCGGCGGCATCAAACGCTTCCTTGACCAGCCGCTGCGCTTCGCTGCGGATTTTCAGATAGTCATTTTCGCGCTGATCAATCCATCCCAGGACTTTCAGAATCACGCTGGAGTCACCCAATTGCTGCACGAGACAGAGCGCAGGAGGCGTCTCCAAAACACCCGGCAAGTCACTGAGTGTCTTCACCGCCAACTCACGCGGCAGCGTCAGGTCAATACCGGTATCCACACCAACCTGGAAGTCAAATCGCCTTAGCGGGTTGCGCGTGTAGTTGGTAATGGTGGCTTTGTAGACCTTGGAATTCGGGATGCGTACATGATTGCCATCGAGGCTCATCAACACCGTTGCCCTGGGCGTGAGCCTGAGGACTTTGCCCTCGGCGCCGTCGACACTGATGTAATCCTCATGCCGGAACGGCTGGCGCAGGCTCAGGAGCATGCTGGCAATATAGTTTTCCACGGTATCCCGTGTGGCAAAGCCCAGGGCAAGGCCAACTATACCTACAGCGCCAACCAGGGAGCCCAGCAAGGCCGTGGCATCGAGCAACTTGAGGGCAATGACCACGCCGGAGAAAATGACGGCCAGTTGCACGACCTGGCGCAGCAGGTCGCGAATAAACCAATTGGCAGACACGCGCGCAAACAGCCATTCCGCTTTACCGGCAAGGCGCGCAGCGAAGAAAGCAATGACGATGACGGCGAGAGCCAATAACAGAAGGGGGGCATTGCCTGCCAGGTCCTTGAAACGCAGTTCGATGCTCTTTGTGGCCGCCTTGAGGCGGGCGCCGATCGTTCGATCACGTACGATCTTGTTGATCACCATGACCGGGCTCGCAACCCGCTCAGCCAGTTGCTCCGCAGTTGTCATGCTCTCGATGTCGCCAACCGACCCCGACAGAATGACCACACCATCCTTCACGTGCACCGAAACAGTTTCGAGTTCCGGAAAATTGGCAAAAATCCGGGCCAGGCGTGATTCGATCCGGACATCGCTGGCAGGTGAATTCTCGCCTGCCTCGCTCACGCCGGCAGTCGCTTGCGCCTCAGTGGGCCCGGTGGTCTCAGTTCCCGGCAGAACCTGCGCAGAGCCCGTCTGCAGAAAACACGCAAGGAACAAGAGGCTTAGCGCGAAGCGGCGGCAACAGGCTGGCGCAATCGGTATGAAGCTGGCCATCTTTTCAAACGCCCAGAGGGGGCTCTTCTCCGGAAAACAGGGATCTGCCTGCAGTATAACAGCAGCCCATAATACTGAAAGCTAGCGTACCTCGAACCCGAACGGCAGCAGGGCCAGGCGCGTCATCTTCAGGTGTTGCGCGGCCAGCGGCAGGCCGACGATGGTGATGGCCAGCAGCAAGGCCAGCACCAGGTGAAAAGTGGCCAGTTCCAGGCCCGGCAGCAGAATCCAGATCACGTTCATGATGACCGCAATGGCGCCGCCGGGCGGTTCTTTTTCCCGGATCTCCCGGCCAAAGGGCGCCAGCGCCAGCCCGGCCAGTTTGAAACAGGCGATGCCGAAGGGAATGCCGATGATGGTAAGGCACAGCATGATGCCGCCCAACAGATACGCGAGGGCGACGATAAAGCCGCCGAGAATCAGCCAGATGATGTTCAACAGCAGGTTCATGGGCTCGCAAGATCTCGCACTGGGCTGGAAGGATCAATTCTAGCAGTTGTCGGGGCAGGCTCACCAGAACGCCACCGGGTCCGATTGCACTGCGCCGATACTTGCCGCAATCCGGATTCGGCGGTTTATACTGGCCTGTGTTGTTCCAATCCGCCGTCATGGCCACTGGCCTGGCGGTCAACGGTTCTGTTCGGGAGAGGTTATTGGACAAGGAATCCAAACGCTCAGACGGGGTGGCGCTTTGTCGCCAGGGCTCCAGGCTCACCATTACGCTGGATAATCCTGCCGTGCATAACCGGCTGTCCGGCAAGGATATTGCCTGCCTGCGTGAGGTTTTTGCCAACGTCAATGAGGATACCGATATCCGCGTCGTGGTGCTTGACCGGCAGCGGCAACAGCTTTTGTGCGGGGTTTGATCTGGGCGAACTGGGCGGCTTGGCCGCGGATGCCCGCTTGCCCGATTTTGACAAGCTGAGTGATGAACTGGAGCACCTGCGCTGCCCGACGATTTGCGCCGTCAACGGCGGCGTCTACGGCGGCGCGATTGATTTGGCGCTGGCCTGCGATTTCCGCATTGGCGTCACCGGCTGCCAATTGCTGATGCCGGCCGCCAGGATCGGTTTGCACTATTACCCCAATGGCATTCGCCGATACGTATCCCGCCTGGGCATGGCGGCGGCCAAGCGCCTGTTGCTCTGTGCCGAGCCGGTCAGGGGCGAGGCGCTGCTGGACATCGGATTTCTGGACGAGATCCATCCGCCGGCAGAACTGCAAGCGCGGGTGGATGAACTGGCCGGGCGCTTGCAGAACCATGCGCCACTGGCGGTGGAGGGCATGAAGCAGGCGATCAATCTCTATGCCAATGCCGGGGTAGACGATGCCCCGGTGCGGGCGTCGTTTCAAAAGGCACTGGCCTCAGACGATTTCAAGGCGGGCGTGCAGTCCCTCAGTACAAAAACACCGCCGGTATTCAAACGCGCTTGAACTGCACAGTGCGGGTCCGTTTCAGGAGGCAGTAGGGCCAAGGCTTACGATCAGTTGTTCACTTACCCACTGCTGTAACAGCGCCACCGCACGCTGCGGCACCCGGTCTTCGGCGTGCCAGCGGCACAGTCCTTCGCATACATCGGCGAAGGTTGAGCCGCCGCGAAAACCCTCGATGGCCCAGGCTTCGTCGTCGTGGGCGGGACGGAACATCAGCCGCAGTTCCTGGCGCCACACCAGCCAGACCTGCGCTTCCAGCGGCCAGTCGAACGGCGGCGGCGGGTCCGCCGGATGCTCGTTCAGCGCCTGCCATACCGCCGGCGCCGCGCAGTGCAGCGTCAGTGTTTTCAGCGAGGGATGAAATCCCAGCGTCAGCCCGGCGAATGCCTCCGGCGCAATCGCCTGCAGTCGTTCCAGGTCAAGCGCTGGCGCATCGGCGGCATCGAATGCGTGGCACAGCGCCCATTCGAATTCCGCCAGCTCGGCCAGTTCGGGGTGACGGCAATACGGCTCATTTTGACGCAGAAACTCCGGCAGTTGTGCGCCGAACCAGCGCAGCGATGGCTGCCGCGAAGGATGGGCCTGGAGATAGGTGTAGATCAGCCGGGTGAAGCCTTCATCGCCGAGAAAAACGTGCAACTGGTGGTAGTCGGAATCCAGCGCTTCGACCAGGCGCTCGCGGTAGGCATTGCTGTAAATATGCAGACGAGTTTCACGGGATACGTTTGCAGTGGCGGCGATCATGTCGGTCAGCCGATCGGCTTCCGGCCTCAGAAGATGGCGCTGGAAACGCTGCTGCAGCTTTGTCAGGCGGTGGTCGATTTCAGTCATGTGCTGCGGTTCACGCGGCCTGTTCCAGCGCAACCGTGCGGGCAATGTGCCGCGCTTGTTCCAACTCGGCCAGCAGGTCCTCCAGCGGCGGGATGTTGTCATCGCGTTCTATCATGGTCGGAACCGGCCCGAAACGGCGTACCGCTTGTGCATACAATTCCCAGACGCCATCGATAACGGGATGGTCGTGGGTATCGATCAGGTAATCACCGCGATCGAGATGTCCTGCCAGGTGGTGCTGCCAGACCCGATCTGCCGGTACGCCATCGAGATAGGCCAGCGGATCAAAACCATGGTTATGGGCGCTGACAAAGATATTGTTGATATCGAGCAGAATCAGGCAATCCGCAGCTTCCGCGATCGCGCTCAGAAACGCCCATTCGGTCATTGCCGAATGGGTATAGGTCACATAGCTGGAAACATTTTCCAGCAAGATGCGCCGGCCGAGAAAATCCTGCACGCGCTGCACTCGTTCGGCGACGTGCTGCACGGCTTCATCGGTATAGGGCAGCGGCAGCAGGTCATGTATATTGAGGCCATCGACTCCGGTCCAGCACAGGTGGTCGGATATCCAGCGCGGCTCGATGCGCGCTGCCAGGCCCTTGACCTGGCGCAGATAATCCATGTTCAGGGGGTCGCTGCCGCCGATCGACATCCCGACGCCGTGCATCACTACCGGGTAGCTGGCGCGAATTCGGTCGAGATAGTGCAGCGGTTTGCCGCCGGCAACGAGGTAGTTCTCGGTGAGCACTTCGAACCAGTCGACTGCCGGTTGTTGTTCGAGAATGGTGGTGTAGTGCTGGCGGCGAAGCCCGAGGCCAAAGCCCAGATTCGGCCGTGATTCGGTGGATTTGGCGGCTGCAGTGTTCACACTTTTTGCTTCCATATGGACTTGATGATCCTTGGCGTGAAGCATGTTCATCAGCACCATTGGCGGACGGAAACGGGCGCCCGTGGGCGCCCGTTCTGTCCGAAATCAAAAACTACAACAATTTTAACCTTCCAGCACCGTACCGCCAGCTTCCGCACAAGCTTCAGCGGTCATTTCCTTCATGCCCTGGCCTTTACAGGCATTATGCCCCTTGCAGGCATTATCGGCAGTCTTGCAGTCCGAAGTGCCCTTGCAGGAAGTGACGCCACCGCAGTGGACCTTGGCTTCGGATGCCGGGGTGGATTCTCCGGCCATGATCGCGCCACTGATGAGCAGTGTGGCGGCAGCGGCGGAAAGCATGAGTTTCTTGTTGAGCATAATACGAATCTCCAAGTGGGTGATGACACGGGCCAGACTGACCCGGTTCTTATGCAAGACCGGGTTGGGGCCGATCTCATTACACTCAGGGAGTTTCCGCCGCTTTCTTCACCGTCGAGCTATTGATTGCTGCCTGGTACAGCGCTTCGTGCTGGCTGGCGCGCAGGGTCTTTTTGATCATGCCTTCGAGGTTCGGACGCTTGCTGTCGGGCTCGTTGGTACCGCCGATGCCGCCGCCGAATTCAAAAATCGTGTCGATGCCATCGGCGAAAGCCGTCTGCAAATTCGCATGCCACAGCACCGGATGGAATAACTGGAAGAACAAGCGTGCCCTGATGTCCGCCGCGTCGGGTTGGTGATAGCCGCCGGTAAAGTTGGATAAAACCCGCGCGGCAAAAGATTCGAACCGGGCCGCTTCCAGCACCGCTCGGTAGTGTTGCGCGGCCTCGACCATATAGTAGGTGTGGAAAGCGCCTTCGGTTTTCAGGCGCACCGGGCGCTTGCGCTCGAAGCGCTTCTGGACTTGCTCTTCCACCAGCGCCAGATCTTCGCCCCTTCCGCCGATCACGGTCTGGTCCGGCAGGTTGCAACCGGCCACCGCACACAGGAATCGTTCCGCAATCGGCTCAACGGTCTGGCGGTCGAGTGGAAAAGCGCTCATTTCGCCCTGACCGTAGGCACCCATCAACTCGCCACGCTTTTGCACCAGTTTCAGCGCGCTTTCGAAACTGAGCGCCTGCGCTGCAACCAGTGCGGTGTATTCACCCAGACTGTGGCCTGCAGTCATGGCCGGCTTCAGGCGATCACCGGTCAATTCCCTGAACACCTCCAGGCAGGCAATGGAATGGGTCAGCAAGGCGGGCTGCGTATACCGCGTCTGATGGAGTTGCTCTTTGGGGTCTTCGAAGGACAGCTCAGCAATATCGTAACCGAGGACTTCGCTGGCTTGCTGATAGATCCGCTTCGCCGTAGCGTACTCGTGGTACAGGTCGCCGCCCATGCCAGCGTACTGTGAACCCTGCCCGGGAAAGACAAAAAGGATGTGTTTTTCGTCAGCAAGCACCGTTCATGCACCTGGAGTATCAGCGGGTGCGTAGAATAGCCAGCGGCACCCGCTAAAGCAAGAAACAGGACATACCGGGAAACAGGTCTCTTTTTCTCACACCGCAAGCGGCCCGGTCCAAATCAGCTCAGTGGGACGCCTCATGGTTGCGTTGCAAGCAAATCCGTAATGATTTTCTGTTTTGCTGCACAGCGCGCCATCCCCCAACATCCGGCAAACGTGGTTTGGCGTATCCCCTGTTTGTCAATCCGGACTTCAAAGGGTTTGTGCATCAGGATCATGTGCACATAGGTCACAAACGATTCGGCAAAATCATCTGCCGGAGAGGTCGCTGCATACAGGCTGGGAAAATTGGTTTGCTCCAGTTGCTCGTAGACTTCCGGGCTGAAGGCAGCAGGCAATTTGGCACCGAAATAATAAATGACGTTGCTACGTTGTTCGAATGCACCGTTGTCGAATTTCGAGATAGCGGCACAGCCTTGCGCATCCTTAAGCTGCCATGACAACTGAAAGAAGGGATAGCGATCCGGCGGGTCGTTCACGCAATCCCAATTATCCCAGGGCGGATGAACATGGCTGCCGACGCTTGCGACGTGCCCCAGTTCGTGCAGCAAGATGTATTGCAGGCCCTGTTTGCGGTTGTCGTCGGCTGCGTTTTCAATGGTGGCCCGCAATTCAACTTCCGGGTCCGCAGTGAACGGGGTGTTTTCTTTCCAGGTGGCCCAGGCATTTGCCGTCCGGGTCAACACTTCGGCATCGAGCACCACGAACGCGCCAACGGGCTCATGCTGTCGATCGTAAACATAGTCCGTGTAGCCCGTTCCGCCCAGGTCCTGAACCAGGAAAATGCCCATCAGTTTCGCATCGATCAGGTTCTTTACCGCGGCCGGCATTTCGCTGATTGCGTCGGTCAGATCCTGCAGCAGGTGCCGCCCAAGTTTCGCCGCCCGTGGCCGGTTGGGAAAGTCATGCAGCTTGTTATCCAGGTTGAGATATTCAAGCATTTTTGCCGGCGCAACCAGGATGCGCCGGTCGATGGGAAACTTCTGAAATGCACGCATGTAATTGACGTCCCGCACCTGGTGCGTCGCATGCTCCCTGCGCAAACACTCGAGGTCCTCGCCACAGCGCGCTATGGCATCCGCCTGCGCGGCAGCGCTGCAGGCGATCGCCAGCATCGCGGCGGCCCCTGCAAAACTCCAGCATTTTGGGTGAAACATCGAATTCACACTTCAGAGTCCTTGCGGCGGATTGGAAGTATTAAGCACGTGTTTACCGATTGAGGCAACTTGCAGCAGCGAATGACGCTATTCCGGGCCAGATTCCCGCAATCTCAGATTGTGCACGACGATTTCATCATCCATCGCTTCGCCCAGCCAACCCGGAATGGGCGTTTCGGGTGTGATTGTGATGCCGTTGGCCTCGGTGTGGGCCATCAGCTCAAAAAAGTTTCTGCGGAAAGTGCGCCAGGCCAAGCTTGGAGGAGGAGGATATCTGAGTAAAGGATAAAACGAGGATTGAAACCTCCTGTTGGAACCCTGCGGGTGCAAGTCCCGACGCGGTAAGGATTAGCCAACCACCGGAACCGAGTGTTGCGTGGTGCGGGGGTGACCCCGGCTGCGAAGCGTACACAGGGGGCCAGCAGGCTGCGTGATTGAGCCCCGAAATGAAACTGTGGGTGGAGCCGACGTCGTTTTCTGAACGGAAGGCCACATCGTTCGTCGCATCATGGCGAGTGGCGAGCGGTCCGCCGGGGTCGAAGAGCGGAGCATGTTGGCAAGGGTTCCCCAGGAACCTGGGAGGTCTCGTTCTCTCCCGTTGAGGAATAGCGACGCGGGCGTCGCTGGAGAAAAGGTCCGGGCTGGCAGAGGGGCATCGCGATCTGCTGGAGCGAACAGCGATGGACGACGGGTACAGCGAGGTGAAGGCAACGAAGCCAAGCTGGATGGAGTTCGAGAAGTCGGAATCTGCTGATAGTACTGATGAAAGCGGGGAACCAACCTGAAGGGACCCGGTGGAGGGAAGCGGCAGATCGGAGAGAGCATTCTTCTGGAGGGATAGATGGCGAGGACATCGAGCCGAGAGGTCATCTCAACGCGACAACAGAAGATCGTGGCACTGGCCCGGATGGAACCGAAGTTGAGGCTGAGCACGCTGGCGCACCACATCGACACGGTGTGGCTAGACGAAGCGTACCGGCGCACGCGCAAGGATGGCGCGGTGGGTGTGGACGGTGTAACAGCGGCCCAATACGAAGAGCGATTGGCGGCGAACCTGGAGGACTTGTTATCCCGGTTCAAGAGCGGTCGCTATCGGGCGCCGCCGGTACGCCGGGTGCACATCCCGAAGGACGGGCGAGGCGGAGCAACCCGGCCCATTGGCATCCCGACGCTGGAGGACAAGGTCTTGCAGCGGGCGGTGCTGATGGTACTGGAACCGATTTACGAGCAGGATTTTTTGCCCTGTTCGTATGGGTTCCGACCGGGGCGCAGCGCGCATCAGGCGCTGGACGCGCTATGGCAGGGACTGATGGGGATGGGCGGGGGTTGGGTCATCGACCTGGACATCTGTCGCTACTTTGACTCCATTGATCGCCAACAGCTTTGGACCATGCTGGACCAACGGGTGCGTGACGGAGTGATCCGGCGCGCGCTGGGCAAGTGGATGAAGGCCGGGGTGATGGAATCCGGCACCGTGCAATACCCGCAGGCGGGCACACCCCAAGGTGGGGTGATCAGTCCGCTGCTGAGCAACCTGTACCTGCATGAAGTGCTTGATCATTGGTTCGAGCATGAGGTCAAACCGCGACTGCAAGGACGCGCCTTTATGGTTCGTTTTGCCGATGATGCGGTGTTGGCGTTCGCGCGGGAAGCAGATGCACAGCGGGTGTTGGCAGTGCTGCCCAAGCGCTTGGGCAAGTATGGGCTCCAACTCCACCCCGACAAAACCCGGCTGGTTGAATTCCGCCCGCCCGGCGATGGTTCGCCGGGTGGCCGGTGCTTTGACCTGTTGGGGTTCACCCACTACTGGGGGCGCTCACGGAAAGGGCGCTGGATCATCCAACGTAAAACGGCGAAAGGGCGTCTGGCACGTGCTGTGCACCGGGTCGGGCAGTGGTGTCGGTATCAACGGCACCGGCCGCTCCCGGAGCAGCATGCGGCGCTCGCTCGGCAACTCGTGGGTCACTACGCCTACTACGGCATCACCGGCAATGCGCGCGCCCTGTGGCGTTTTCAGCGGCAGGTCGAACGCTGCTGGCGCAAGTGGCTGAGTCGGCGGTCCAACCGTTCGGGTGTGGACTGGGAGCGCTTTCATCGTTTACTGATCCGTTATCCCCTGCCGCCCCCGCGCGTGGTTCACAGTATTTACCGTGGCGCAGCGACGCGCTGATCCGAGGAGCCGGATGCGGGAGTTCCGCACGTCCGGATCTGTGGGAGCCCCGGGTGGGCAACTGCCCGGGGCTACCCGACCGCCTTTTTGCACAAGCTTTTCGTAGATGACAAGATCAGTCGGCGCGTGCGGTGCCGTGATGATGGTTGAGGTATGCTACTGACCGGCGTCCGTGATTTCGTATGTCCATATTTCGCCGGCTTGCCTTGCGAGGCACAAATCAGGAGCCTTTATGCACGATTCCCGCTTGGACGATTTCCTCAATCGATTGCACACGTTGCAGCTGGAACTGGAGGAGGAGATCGAGCGCGTGCTGGTGGAGAAGCGCCGGCTCTTCCGATATTCCCTGGAACGCGGCAGGGTGCGGTTTGAGCAGGGCATGCAGACCTTGCACCGCCATCACAAAGTGGGGCTCTGGGCCTGGCTTCGCGCAGCCCGGCTTGGGCACTTGCTCACTGCGCCGGTCATTTATAGCTTGATCATACCCTTCTTCTTGCTGGACATAATGGTTACCTTCTACCAGCACGTCTGTTTCCGTGCTTACGCCATCCCACGAGTGAGGCGAACGGACTATATTGTCATTGACCGCCAGCAACTGGCTTATCTCAACGCGATCGAAAAATTCAATTGCTGCTACTGCGGTTACGTCAACGGACTGATTGAGTACGTCCGGGAGGTTTCTGCCCAAACCGAAAAGTACTGGTGTCCCATCAAGCATGCCCGGCGTACGCCAGACCCGCATCGATTGGTTGAAGGGTTTGTCGATTATGGCGATGTGGACGCCTTTAAAGCCCGGCTGAAAGACTTGCAAAAAGAAATCACAGAGCAAGCGGCAGTTCGTTGACGGCACTCCAGGCCTGGTCTATCGCGGTGTGCGTATAGGCGTCTGCCCCGGCGTCGGAATTGGCGATGGTGATGCTGCCGAAGGGCTGGCGGCCCACCACGTTGGGAGGCGGGTCCGCGTTCCACGCCGGGTCCTCCAGATCCAGGTGATCGCGGGCGTAACCATGTGGCCGGCGATCGACCATGATGGCAAGAATATCTTCAGCCGCGCAGGCCGGTGCGGGTCGGTGGGTAGTAAACGGACTGCTCCACGGTGCCGGTGGCCGCTGCCCAAGCCGATGCCGGCAGGCTCAGGCCCAGCGAGGCCAGGCTCACTTCGTGGATGAAATCCCGCCGGGTGATGTCCCGGTCCATTCCCAAAATCCGATCGGACGGTTTTATTGCAGATTTCCTATAAACGCCGCTTTCACCTCGGCAGGCGCCTGCACCAGTTCGATCAGCACGCCTTCGCCGCCAAGGGGAAACGCTTCATTGCCTTTTGGGTGAATAAAACAGATATCGAAGCCGGATGCACCCTTGCGGATGCCGCCCGGGGCAAAGCGCACGCCCCGGGCCTGCAGCCAGGCCACGGCCGCAGGCAGATCGTCGATCCACAGGCCCACGTGGTTGAGCGGGGGTGTTTGCACGCTGGGCTTCTTGCCGGGATCGAGCGGCTGCATCAGATCGACTTCCACCTTGAAGGGTCCGGAGCCCACCGCGGTGATGTCTTCGTCGACGTTCTCGGATTCACTGCGGTAACTGCCCGTCAACTCAAGGCCAAGCGTATCTACCCACAGTGCGCGCAAGCGGCTCTTGTCCAGACTGCTCACCGCAATCTGCTGAATGCCGATCACTTTAAACGGGCGGTCTTCCATTTTTTCAGTCCCAATGTGTGTGCCGCTTGAGAAAGAGTTCCAGTAGCTGCCGTGCCGCCTGGGTCGGCGGAACTTTGCCCTCGCTGACAGCGGCTTCCAGCGCCGGGATTTGCTTGCGCACCGCCGGGTCGCTTTGCAGTGCGGTGATGAGGCTATCGTGTACTTCCGACCACATCCAGGTCCGCGCCTGCGCGGCGCGCCGCGTGGTCAACTGGCCGCTTTCCGTCAGCACCTCGCGGTGGCGCAACACGACCTTCCAGGCCTCGTCGATACCCACATTGTCGCGCGCGGAACAGGTTCGAACCTCGACTTTCCAGTCCGGCGAGCGGGGATGGAGCAGGCGCAGCGCGCTGCGATACTCCGCTGCGGCCCGTCCGGCGAGCGCTTGCAGTTCATCATCGGCCTTGTTGATGAGAATCAGGTCGGCCAATTCCACAATGCCGCGTTTGATGCCCTGCAGTTCATCGCCACCGCCGGGCAACAGCAGCAAGACGAACATGTCGGTCATTTCCGCCACTTTGGTTTCGGACTGTCCGACACCCACCGTCTCCACGATGACCACGTCAAAGCCCGCCGCCTCGCACAGGATGAGGGCCTCGCGGCTGCGCCGGGCAACGCCCCCCAGGGTCTTGCCTGCAGGCGACGGCCGGATGTAGGCCTCAGGGCGGCGCGACAGCAACTCCATGCGGGTCTTGTCACCCAGAATGGAGCCGCCGCTGATCGCGGACGAGGGGTCCACGGTGAGCACGGCCACACGGTGACCCGCATCGATGACGTGGTTGCCCAGGGCTTCGATAAAGGTCGATTTTCCGACTCCGGGCACACCGGAGATGCCCAGGCGGATGGAATTTCCCGCGTGTGGCAGCAAGCGCTGCAGCAGGGCGCTGGCGGCGGCGCGGTGATCGCGGCGGGTGGACTCGATCAGGGTAATGGCGCGCGCCAGCGCACGCCGCTCTCCAGCGCGCACGGCGTCGGCCAGGGCCGCGGTTTCCGGCGTCAATTCCGCCTCGCGCTGCCGCGATGACACCGGCGCTACTCCAACTCCATGATCTTGTCGTCGACCGCAAGATTGGCGCCGGGCTGGTAGTGGATTTTGGCCACTACACAATCGCGTTCGGCGCGCAGGGTGTTTTCCATTTTCATCGCTTCGAGCACCGCCAGTTCTTCGCCCGCGTTGACCACATCACCTTCCTTGACGGCCACGGACACCAGCAGGCCCGGCATGGGTGCAAGGAGGAATTTGGACATGTCTCTTGGCGCTTTCACCGGCATGTATTTCAGCAGTTCAGCCGCCCGTGGTGTGAGCACGCGGACATCGGCCTGGGAACCGCCGTGGAGCAGGCGATAAGTCTGCTTGTCGCGCTCCACCTGAATAAAAATCTCATTGCCATTGACGGTGCCGCTGAACAGGCGCTGCCCAAACTGCCACTGACTGCGCACGGCATAGGTATTGCCCTGGTAGGTCACATCGTGGCCACCTTGCGCGGGAACGACCGAGACCGGATGGGCCGCGTCCTTGATCACCACCACCCAGTCATTGGGCACGCGGCGCTCATGTCCGCGCAGTTGGCCATCGATCTGCGCCGCGCGATCGCGATAGCTGCGCACCATGGCGGCTGCCACCGAAATGGCGATCGTAGGATCCGGGTGCGGCAGGTCTGCCGGGTGGAAACCGGCCGGGTATTCCTCGCCGATCATATTGGTGCTGATGTTGCCGTCGACGAAACGCGGGTGCACCATCAGGGCCGACAGGAAGCTGAGATTGTTGGAAACGCCGCGAATGATGAAGCGATCCAGCGCCGAGCGCATATGGCTTGTGGCCTCTTCGCGGTCCGCGCCATGGGTGATGAGCTTGGCGATCATCGGGTCGTAATACACCGAGACCTGGCCGCCTTCAAAGACGCCGGTATCCACGCGCACATGCGCATCCTCCGCCGGCGGCTGATAGTGCACCAGGCGGCCAATGGAGGGCAGGAAATTGCGGAACGGATCCTCGGCATAAACGCGGGCTTCGATGGCCCAACCGTCGATGCCCACATCCGCCTGACGCATCGGCAGCGCTTCGCCGCCGGCAACGCGGATCATCAGCTCCACCAGATCAAAGCCGGTGATCAACTCGGTGACCGGGTGTTCCACCTGCAGGCGGGTATTCATTTCCAGGAAGTAAAAATTGCGTTCGGTATCGACGATAAATTCGACCGTGCCGGCGGACTCGTAATCCACCGCCCTGGCAAGTGCGACCGCCTGTTCGCCCATGGCCTTGCGCGTGCGCTTGTCGAGAAACGGTGACGGCGCCTCTTCGATGACCTTCTGGTGACGGCGCTGCAGTGAGCATTCGCGCTCATTGAGGTGGATCACATTGCCCTGCGCATCGGCAATGATCTGGATCTCGATGTGGCGCGGTTGCTCGATGTACTTTTCCACCAACAGACGGTCGTCGCCAAAACTGGAACGGGCTTCATTGGCGGCGCGCTCGAAGCCGTCGCGGCACTCCTCGTCGTTGCGGGCGATGCGCATGCCTTTGCCGCCGCCGCCGGCGGTGGCTTTGAGCATCACCGGGTAGCCGATTTCATTGGCGATCTCCACCGCATGTTCACCATCGCGCAACGCGCTGGCAAAGCCGGGGATGGTGTTTACCCCGGCCTTTTGCGCCAGTATCTTCGAGGTGATCTTGTCGCCCATGGCCTCGATGGCGTGGGTTTTCGGGCCGATGAAGGCGATACCCGCCGCCATCAACGACTCACAGAATTTGGCGTTTTCCGAGAGAAAACCGTAGCCCGGATGGACCGCCTGTGCGCCGGTGTCCAGACAGGCCTTGAGGATCCTGTCCGACAGCAGGTAGCTTTGCGCTGCAGGCGAAGGCCCGATGTGCACGGCTTCATCGGCCATCAGCGTATGCAAGGCGTCGCGATCGGCATCGGAATAGACGGCAACGGTTTTGATGCCCATCCTGCGCGCGGTCTTGATGACACGGCAGGCAATCTCGCCGCGGTTTGCAATCAGGATTTTGTCAAACACGGCATGCCCTCGTCGTACGCATCTTAAAGGGGAATGTTGTCATGCTTGCGCCACGGATTGACCAGTTGCTTGTCCCGGAGCATGGCCAGTGAGCGGCAGACACGCTGGCGCGTGGCATGGGGGGCAATGACATCATCGATATAACCACGGCTGCCGGCGATAAACGGGTTGGCGAATTTGCGCCGGTACTCCTCGGTGCGCTGGGCAATCTTTTCATCGTCACCGATGTCCGCGCGGAAAATGATTTCCACCGCGCCCTTGGGCCCCATGACCGCGATTTCCGCACTCGGCCATGCCAGGTTGACGTCACCGCGCAGGTGTTTGGAGCTCATCACGTCATAAGCGCCGCCATAAGCCTTGCGGGTAATGACGGTGATCTTGGGCACCGTGGCTTCGGCATAGGCAAACAGCAGCTTGGCGCCGTGCTTGATGATGCCGCCGAACTCCTGCGCGGTGCCCGGCATGAAACCGGGTACGTCGACGAAGGTGAGGATGGGAATGTTGAATGCGTCGCAGAACCGGACGAACCGTCCGGCCTTGATGGACGATTTGATGTCCAGACACCCGGCCTGCACCATGGGCTGATTGGCCACCACACCGACCGTGTCACCGTCCATGCGGATGAAACCGGTGATGATGTTGCGGGCATGATCGGGTTGCAATTCCCAGAACTCGTTGTCGTCCGCCACTTTGTAGACCAGCTCCTTCATATCGTACGGCAGGTTGGGATTGCCCGGCACCAGCGTGTCGAGCGACATCTCGATGCGATTGGCGCTGTCCGGGGTGGGCCGGCACGGCGGTTTTTGCCGGTTGTTGGCCGGCAGATAGTTGATGAACCGGCGCACCATCAACAGTGTTTCCACATCGTTCTCATAGGAACGATCGCAGACCCCGGAGATGGTTGAATGGGTCGTCGCGCCACCCAGTTCTTCCGCGGTCACCGTTTCGTGGGTCACGGTTTTGACCACATCCGGGCCGGTGACGAACATGTATGAGCTGTCCTGCACCATGAAGATGAAGTCGGTCATCGCCGGTGAGTAGACGGCGCCGCCGGCGCAGGGACCCATGATGACGGAGATCTGCGGTATCACGCCGGAAGCCAGCACATTGCGCTGGAATACCTCGGCGTAGCCGCCCAGGGACGCGACACCCTCCTGGATGCGGGCGCCGCCGGAGTCATTGAGGCCGATGACGGGGGCGCCTACTTTCATGGCCTGATCCATGATCTTGCAGATCTTTTCCGCGTGCGCTTCGGAGAGCGAACCGCCAAAGACCGTGAAATCCTGGCTGAAGACAAACATCAGGCGGCCGTTGATGGTGCCATAGCCGGTGACCACGCCATCGCCCGGAATTTTCTGCTCGGCCATGCCGAAATCGGTGCAGCGGTGCTCGACGAAGGGATCCCATTCCTCGAAGCTGCCCTCGTCCAGCAGCAGCTCGATGCGCTCGCGGGCGGTCAGCTTGCCGCGGCCGTGCTGAACATCGATCCGGCGCTGGCCGCCGCCAAGGGCGGCAGCCCGACGTTTGTTTTCCAGTTGTTCGATAATTTCTTGCATACCGAATCCTCTTGCAGTGTTTGCCGCTGCGGCACGTGTCAAATTCAATCGTCGATCGGAAAAGCCTTACCGGGCTTTCAGGCGCTCCCGAATGATTCTCAAGACGTCGTGGGCGGCAAGCAGGATGTTTGTGCCCGGTCCGTAAATCGCCGACACGCCGGCAGCCAGCATTTCATCATAGTCCTGCGGCGGAATGACGCCACCGCAGATGACGATGATGTTCTCCGCTCCTTGCTGCTTCAGGCCTTCGATAACCTGTGGCACCAGTGTTTTGTGTCCGGCGGCCTGGGAGGAGATGCCGATCACGTGGACATCGTTCTCGATGGCGTCCCGCACCACCTCCTCAGGTGTTTGAAACAGGGGCCCGATGTCGACATCGAAGCCGATGTCGGCGAATGCGGTGGCAATCACCCTGGCGCCGCGGTCATGCCCGTCCTGTCCCAGCTTGCACACCAGCATTCGCGGCCGGCGTCCCTCGGCCTGAGCGAATTTCTCCACTTCGTTTTGCATGGAAGCATAATCCTCGTCGCCTTCGTAGGCGGAGCCATAGACACCTGCGATGGAGTGGGTCACCGCCCGATGGCGGGTGTAGACCTCTTCCAGCGCATCGGAAATCTCGCCCACCGTGGCCCGCGCGCGTGCGGCATCGACCGCCAGCGCCAGCAGATTGCCGCTGTTATCCCGGGCCGCCCGGGTCAGCGCATCCAGGGTCTTGCCGCAGGCCTTCTCATCGCGGTTGTCCCGCACCTGCTTGATGCGCCGGATCTGGGCCTCGCGCACGGCCGTGTTGTCGATATCCAGAATCTCTACCGGCGATTCTTCCGCGCGTTGATACTTATTGACGCCGACAATGATCTCCTCGCCACGGTCGATGCGCGCCTGGCGCAGCGCCGAGGCTTCCTCGATGCGCATCTTGGGCATGCCGGACGCCACCGCCCGGGTCATGCCGCCCATCTCTTCCACTTCGTCGATCAGCTTGCGCGCCTCGGTGACCAGTTCATGGGTCAGGCTTTCCACATAATAGGAACCTGCCAGCGGATCGACGACGCGGGTAATGCCGGTCTCTTCCTGCAGCACCAGTTGCGTATTGCGGGCGATGCGGGCTGAGAATTCGGTGGGCAGCGCCAGCGCTTCATCGAAGGAGTTGGTATGCAGGGATTGAGTGCCCCCCAGGGCGGCCGCCATGGCCTCGATGGTGGTGCGCACGATGTTGTTGTACGGGTCCTTGGCGGTGAGGCTGACGCCGGAAGTCTGACAGTGCGTGCGCAGCATCAGTGAACGGTCGTCTTTCGGTGCGAACTTCTCCGCCATCAGCGTGGACCAAAGCAGGCGCGCAGCCCTGAGTTTGGCTACTTCCATGAAGAAATTCATGCCGATGGCAAAAAAGAAGGATACCCGCGGCGCAAACGCATCCACATCGAGACCGCTGGCGATCGCGACGCGTACATACTCGACGCCGTCGGCGAGGGTATAGGCCAATTCCTGCGCGCAGGTAGCGCCGGCTTCCTGCATGTGATAGCCGGAAATGGAAATGGAATTGAACTGCGGCATATTGGCCGACGTATAAGCGATGATATCGGACACGATGCGCATGGAAGGAGCGGGCGGATAGATATAGGTATTGCGCACCATGAATTCCTTCAGGATGTCGTTTTGCAGCGTCCCTGCCAGTTGCTGCGGCGACACGCCCTGCTCCTCGGCGGCGACGATGTACATGGCCATGACCGGCAGCACCGCGCCATTCATGGTCATCGATACCGACATCTTGTCCAGCGGGATACCGTCGAAGAGGATTTTCATGTCGGCGATGCTGTCGATCGCCACTCCCGCCTTGCCCACATCACCCACGACGCGCGGGTGGTCCGAGTCATAGCCGCGGTGGGTGGGGAGATCGAAAGCCACCGAGAGACCGGTTTGACCTGCCTCCAGGTTCTTGCGGTAAAACGCGTTGGATTCCTCGGCGGTGGAAAACCCTGCGTACTGGCGCACGGTCCAGGGCCGGCCGGCATACATGGTGGCCTTGGGCCCGCGGACAAAGGGCGCCATGCCGGGCAGGGAATCCAGATAATCCAGGCCTTCGAGGTCTGCGGCGACGTAAAGAGGCTTGACCGCGATGCCCTCGGGCGTGTTCCAGGTCAACTCCTCGACCGGTTTGCCCTTGCACTCCCTGACGGCCAGCGCCCGCCAGTCGTCAAGGGTTTTCTTTGGAAATTCTGTCATTGCATCAACCACCCCTCATTATCGCCGAGTAGGCTGCGTCCATCCACATCATACAGGCCCTGCGGTATTGTCACGTTCACCCGCCCGGAACGCAATTCGTGGGCCATTATCTCAGACCTCGGGAGGGAAGCGAGGCCGAGTCAGATCAACACCCATCGGGGCGATGACCGGTGTCAGGTGACTCAATCGAATTTTCTTTGTTCAGAGGCGAACCGCTGGTATGATGCCCGGTCAAATTTTGGGTCAGTTTTGGAAAGTTTCATGAAAACAATTTGCTTTTTCAGCTGCATGTTTGTGCTGCTTTTGGTTCTGCCCCCCCGCCGCGCAGGCAACAGCGGAACCGGGACGCCAGGCCAAGGTGTCGAAGATATTTCGAATTTATGCCTTTTTGCCTTTGGCGGCCTTCCCCAGCAGCGTCTGCTCCAGCTCCTCCAGGGTTTCGCCGGTATATACTGCCAATCGCTGCATACGCGGCAGCGTGTCCCGGCAGCCTGCAAACCCAAATGACAGGGTGTCTGCGTAGCTGTAGCAAGTGATGTTCAAAGCTTGCCCGTGGGTAACGGCAGAAACCGGATACATTGCTTCCAGACGGGCGCCGCGAAAATACAGGTGCTCCCTGGGGCCAGGCACGTTCGAGATGGTCACGTTGCACACGGGCCGGGTTCGACCATCGAGTCCGGACAGCATCTGCAGCGTGTATGGCATCATCAGTGCGGCGGAAAACTTCTCGATACTGTCGCGCGGCATGCCCTTCATCAGCGCCTTCGCGCGACGGGTAGACGCGGCAATGACAGCCAGCCTTCGTTCAGGATCGGCGATGTTTGTGGCGAGGTCCACAATTATGAAGCTGATGGCAGGGCCGGAATCCTGCTCGTCAGACGTGTGGAGCGACACCGGTATGCCGGCGGTAAGCGAGCGACCGGGCAGCGCCCCCAGGTCCTTGAGAAATCGGCGCAATGCACCACTGCACAAGGCAAGCACGATATCATTGATCGTGCAGTCCGCCTTCTTGGCGAGCCGGCGAATACGTGCGAATTTGTAGGTCTGCGTGGCAAATCGCCGCTGACTATGGATTCGGTGATTGAGAATCGAAACCGGTGCTTGAAACGGCAGTTTTGCCGGGTATGTTGGATCGTAGGCCGCTTGCGCCATGTCCAGCAAAGCCTTGGACACCTGTGTCATCGACCGAAGGGCGCCACCGAGCGAATCGAGTACGCTCCACTGGGAGGCGGCTTCCGTTGGCGGTAGGCCCTCGTTTCCCCCATGAGCGCTCCATAAGGCGGGTGTGTCAACGTCGTCCTGTCGCGTCGACATCGAGCGCTGCAACATGCGCACTCCGGCGATCCCATCCACCAGGGAATGATGCATTTTGAAGTAAATCGCAAAGCGGTTCCGCTCCAGACCTTCGATGATGTGGTACTCCCATAAGGGGCGATTGAAATCCATTGGATTGCTGTGCAAGCGAGACACCAGTATCCCGAGTTCGCGCTCACCGCCCGGATGAGGCAGCGCCGAATGACGTACGTGGTACTCCAGATCAAGGTCGAAGTCCTCTACCCACATTGGCAGTGCAAACTTCAGCACCGGATTTTTAAGGCGGCGATTGAACGGGTCCACGAACTCAGTGGAAAGCTGCAACCCGGCGACAAGCTGTTGAATGAAATCGGGTCCGGCGCCGGTGGGCAGGGAATAAATCAACAAGGTGGCCACGTGCATTGGGCGCTCCCTGCTTTCCATCAAGAGGTAGGAAGCGTCCATCAGATTGATTCGCGAGTTCACCATGCACAGTCTCCGTGCCTGCCGCCGCGCCGCTCGAATTCGAGATCGAGGACGGACATAGGCAGATACCTCCAAATTTCCGCCAACGACAGGTCTTGCGTCGGGCAGTATGTTCAATTAGTCGGCCGAACGGTCGGTCTGGTTAAATAATACTCGACATGTTCCCGGGATTCAAATTTATCGCGGGTCGGCAAATCGAGATGGACGTTGACTGCAGTGGGCAAAAGCGTCGCTGACGGTCGATGAGCAGATGTCCAGGAGGTCGTAGGCGCAAAGCATTAACGAACTTCCCAGAAAGGCGCCGTAGCTGAACGACAGGACCGCGGCCAAGGCGAAATTCGGCGGCTGGAGAAATTGCTTCGCGGAAGTGCGGGTTTCCTTTGACAGCCCTTCGCCCAATTTCCGTACCCGGGCGCGGCCGGCATCCATACCATTCACGATGACGTCGCTGGTCTCGATCAGGCGTTCCAGTGAAGCGATTCCGGAAGCGATGTGCTTTTCGGAGGCGTCATCCTGCGGGGAAATCATGTACTCATAAAGCCTGCGGTGCTTATTGCCGACAACTCGGCCGAACAGCGGATCCTCAACCGCGGCGAACTGGGACTCGATGTCTCGCCAATCCGTTGGTCGTAGTGATTTGAGCGCCGCAGGAAACAGAGTCCGGTTCTCAAACTCCATATGCTCCGCTTGGTGCCTGGCGAAGGAAGCGCATGCGTCTCTAATGGTCGTTTCACAACCCTGGCCACGCTTTTCAATGGCTCGATCCAGCAAGCCCAGAAGTTCCTCTGTCTCCGTCAGAACCGCACCGTGATCGACGCGCAAACGCTGGATCGCTTTCTTCATCGAAGGCCTGCGGCGCTCCAATTTCTCGAACAGAAGGTCCTCCGTCGGGTGGTGCACCTGGTCCGGATAGTCATGGAGGTAACCGGCAATGTCGCGCAGCAGGCAATAATCCCCAATCCCCAGGGGCTTGCGCTGCCCGGCCTTACTCGCCAAAACCCTTGCGAGGGCAGACAGATAACGGTGCTCTTCGAACAAGCAATCGATGATCGTTGGCATGTCTGTCGCACGGTTCGTGCTTTCAGCGGCTTGCGTTTGCGCCTCGTTGTCCCTGGTGCGTTCCGTCGTGCTCATAATAGAACCTTATGGTCTCGGCCGAATGAATGCGGCCATTCCCCTGTCCTCCCCCGGTTTCGCGGGTTCCGGATAAAACATTTTGGTGACATGACGCATGTGGACCGGGAAATAATCATTGGAATCGAAAGGACGCCAGTTGTTTCGGTCTGCAAGCAGCCGGTCTGCCACCGCCAACATAACGAAAGGGTTAACCGACATGCCCACATGGGAAGACAGGACGCGTATGTTTTCCCTGGGACAATCGGCTGCGCTTTGGGCGACGATATATGACGGAATGCAGCACTGCTCCTCATCCACGAGGGCATCTATCGGGCTATGAATGGCCACGCAGGGCATTGCCGGCCGGTCGGGATCCCAGTGCAGCAGACCGTCCCTGCCGCCGAGTTCTGCGGCTCTTTGCCGGTTGATCAAATCGGAAACGGTCATGACCAATTGGTTGTGGCGGCTGTTCCTGTAGGGATGGAGCGTCGGTGCAGCAAGGGTGATGACGCGATCGATTTCGTTTTCCATTCTGAGCGCCAGTTCGCGGGCATAAATACCACCCATGCTGTGGCCTACCAGCGACACCGGTGCCGAGGATTCGTCGGACATTTCCTTGATCTGGTCCGCGAGATGTCGTTCGATCTCCGCGAGTTTCCTCTTCCAGTCGTCCCCCTGCAGCCCTCTGTTTCGGCCCAAACTCCATGGCCGGGCGTTGAAACCCTGCCGATTGAGAAAGCGATTCAGTGGCTTGAAGGATGCATCTGAGGCCATCAGACCGGGAAGGGTAATGACCGGCAGATTGCGGTCTGTGCGGGGTGAAATGCGGCTCAGCATACGCTCGCCAAACATCTCCGCTGCAACTTCGGCCTGTGCCCCCATCACGTCCAGTTGCACTTTCAGCATGTCGGAAAGCATCAGGTCTCCTGCTCCCACAAACGATTCGGACGGGCACACGCAATGCCCCCATTCCTTTTCGATTTTTTAGGGCGTCTGCTCACTTCGTTGGATGCCACGGAAGCATTATTCGAATTGCGGCGGCCACGGCCGGTTGAACTGCTCGGCGATGCGCGCACCGCCATATTCACCCGCGGAAACCAGAGTGAGTCGCGAGAAGCGCCAGCCGTCCGCAGCGCGGACTACACGGAATTCGTAGCGGCCGTAGCGATGACAGTCAGCCGCCGCCGGGTAGTTCTTGAAACGCTGCCAGGAATACATGTAGGTGTGCGCGGTCACTACGTCGGGCGAGTCGAACAGCAGCTCGACGTTGGTGATGTAGTGCGAACTGCTGATCGAGTCCGGGAAATACTCGCGCAGAAAGCCGAGCAGCTCCGGCTTGCCGCGCATGGGTGGCGCCATCGATGGCGGCACATAGGCGACGATACAGTCGTCGGTGAAGCAAACCGCCATGCCTTCCGCATCGAGTTGGTCGGCGTGGCGGCAATAGCGGTGCATCAACTCGGTGATTTCCGCCCGATCCTGCAGGCGTTGGACAATCTCTTCCATGGTCATCGTGTTCTCCTCCTCTTTCTGCGGCCAGGCACCCAGCGCTCCGCTGGCGCTCAGCAAGGCCATAATTTGAAGTAATTGGCGGCGTCGCATCATGGTCAGCGAATATTGAGCCAGACGCTCTTGATCTGTGTGAAATCATCGATCGAAGCCGCGCCCAGGTTGCGGCCGTATCCGGACTGCTTGACCCCGCCATAGGGCACTGCCGGACTGACCATCTGGTAAGTGTTGACCCAGACCGTGCCGACGCGCAGTGCCTGTGAGGCGCGGTGCGCGCGGCCGAGATCGCGCGTCCATACACCGGCCGCCAGGCCGAACTCGGTGTCGTTCGCGATGCTGAAAGCCTGCTCCTCGGTATCGAAGGGGATCACCGCCATCACCGGGCCGAAGATCTCCTCGCGTGCGATGGTCATGTCGTTGCTAACACCGGTGAACACAGTCGGCTGATGGTAGTAACCAGTGTCTCCGTGACGTAAACCGCCGAGCGCCACGGTCGCACCTTCCTTGCGGCCGATGTCCACGTAACGTGACACGCGTTCGAGCTGGGTGTTGGAAATCAGCGGTCCGATCTGCGTGGACGGATCGAAACCCGAGCCGATCTTCAGCGGCCGCGTCGCCTCGACCACCCGCGACACCAACTCGTCGTGAATCCGGCGCTGCACCAGCACGCGCGAGCCGGCGGTACATACTTGACCCGAGTGGCCCCAAACAGCGCCCGCAACCGTCGCCGCGGCGGCTTCCAGGTCGGCGTCCTCGAACACGATGTGAGGGCTCTTGCCGCCCAGCTCCAGGCCCACGCGTTTGAGCCTCGCCGCGGCCGCAATCTGGATGCGGCGGCCGGTTTCGACAGAGCCTGTGAAACTGATCGCGTCGACCAGTGGATGTTCGACCAGCGCCGCCCCCGCGGTTTCACCAATCCCCTGGACGACGTTGACCACTCCGGGTGGAATGCCGGCTTCGATGCAAAGCTGGGCCAGTAAGATGGCCGTCAGTGGCGTCTCCTCGGATGGTTTCAGCACCACCGAGTTACCGCAGGCGAGGGCCGGCACCACACCCAGCGGCACTGCCGACGGCCCGTTCCAGGGCAATATTGTGGCGACCACGCCCACCGGCTCCCGTACCTCCTGCACCACAAGATCCGGGGTGCTTGGCGGCATGGCGCCGTGCAGCTTGGTAGGCCAGCCTGCGTAGTAGTCGCAGATGTCGATACCAAATTGCACCATGAACTGCGAATAAGAACGGATCACGCCGCCTTCGAGCACATCGAGATCCGACAACAGTTCACGGTGCTCCTCCAGCAAGGTGGACAACTTGCGCAGGCACTTTTCGCGTTGTGCCGGCGCGAGTTTACGCCAGCGGCCATCGTCGAATGCCCGGCGCGCAGCGCGCACTGCGCAATCGACGTCGGACTTGGTACCGGCAGCAACGCGGGCGAATTCCAGCCCCGAGGCGGGATCGAAAACGGCGATCGTTTCGTCCGAACTTGCCTCGGCGATCTCACCGTCGATGAAATGGCCGAACGTCGTCCGGGTAAGGAACTGCCGGGTCTGCGCGGCCAGGGGGTACTGGCTGATTTCAGGGCGTAGGGCAGTGGCAGTATTCATATCGAACTCCTGGGTGTTTTTCCGGTGTCTGGGCTAATGAAAACATAAGTCATTTATTGGCATGAGCGGCGTTTCAACGCAATCCGAGCACTTGTTTGGCAATGATCTCGCGCTGGATTTCACTGGAACCGCCATAGATCGAGGCGGCCCTGATATTCAGATAGCGCGAAACCGCGACCAGCTCCAGATCGACTCCGGCAAAACCAATGGACTCGGGATCCGGCAGTGGCCGTTGTGGAATCATTTCCATGCCGGCAAGTCCGGCCAGGCGCATGCCGGCTTCCGTAATGTCTTTTTGCAATTCGCTGCCCAGCAACTTCGCAATCGAACCGCCAACCCCCGGTGGCTGTCCGGCCTGCAGCGCGCTGGTCTGTCTCAGTTCGAGCATCTCAAGCGCCATCAACCTGAATTCAATCGCAGCCAGCCGGTGGGCGATCACCCGGTCGTTCCACAGCGCCGGGTTGGTCTCGTCAATGAGTTCTTTTACAAGGTTGAATTCGTGCCGCATGCGCCCGCAGAAAACGCCGCCGCCGCGCTCGAATTCCAGCAGGAATTTGGTGTATTCCCATCCGCGGCCGGCTTCTCCCACCAGGTGCGAGACAGGTACCTTGACGTTGTCGAGGAATACCTGGTTTACCTCGACGTCTACCGCCAGCAGCGGAATGGGATGCACGCTGATGCCGGGGCTGTTCATGTCGATCAGCAGGAAACTGACACCGTCCTGGGGCTTTTTGGTCTTTTCGGTCCGGGCAATGCAAAACAGCCAGTCGGCATAGTGGGCGTGCGTCGTCCACATCTTGCTGCCATTGACGACGTAATGATCGCCCTCGAGAACGGCCGTGGTTTTGAGCGCGGCCAAATCAGACCCCGCACCGGGCTCGGAAAACCCCTGGGCCCAATAGTGCTCACTCGACAGTATCTTTGGCAGAAAGTAGGATTTCTGCCACTCGGAGCCAAACCGTGCAATTACCGGCCCGACGTAGCGCAGACCCATGGGTACCTGTTCGGGCGCACCAGCGACCGCGCATTCATACTCAAAAATAAAGCGCTGTATGGGGCTCCAGCCGGTCCCTCCGAACTCCACCGGCCAGTGTATGGCCAGCCAGCCCTTGTCGTTCAGAATGTTCTGCCAGGCGACAACGGTATCTTTCTCCGCGTAGGTGCCGGTCTGCCGGCGCACCGCCAGGCGAATTTCAGGATTCAGGTTTTGCGCCAGAAACGCCCGGACTTCATTGCGAAAATCCAGTTCTCGGCCAGAAATCAAAGCGCCAAAAGGCAATGCGGAGCGCGTTGCCTCAGGGCGCCTGAATGCGCTGCACCCGATATACCGGTCAACGAAAACGTCGCGATCTCCGAACAGCATCGAAATCATCAGCATGCGCTTGTGGTAATGACTGGCGGCGTACTCGTCCGTCATGCCGATGGCACCGTGAATCTGGATGCTTTCATGACCGACGGACATCGCCTGTTCGCAGATGAATGCCTTGCCGGCAGCGAGGTATGCAGTCCAGCCCGGCTGCTCGTTCAGGCTGGCCCAATCGAGCATGCTTTCTGCTTGCCGGCAGGCGATTTCACAGTCCACCAGGCGGTGCTTGATCACCTGGAAACTGCCGATCGCCCGGCCGAACTGCTTGCGGTTCCTGGCGTACTCCACCGTCAGATCGGTCACAGCGCGCATGCAACCGATGGCTTCAGCGCAAAGGCCGGCCGTGGCGTAATCGATGACCTCCGCCAGGGCCGCTTCGCCATTGGCGAAGGGGACAATGGCTTCTGGCGCAACCGCAACTGCGTCGAACTTCACATCGCCCACGAGATGGCCATCAACCGTCCGATAGCTACGCACGGCAACCCCTGCGGCCGAGGGTGGAACGATGCAAATCTGTAGTTTTCCATGCTCGTCCCGCGCCGTAACCAACATGCCATCGAGCGCATTCGGCACCGGTACCAGGAGCTTCGAACCATTGATCAGATAATGTCCGCCCTGCTGCGTCAGGCGGGTTGCGGCAGGCAAGCCTGCCGAGCTTTGGCCGCGCTCGAAATGCGCCAGCCCCAGCAACGACTCACCGGCGATCAACGGCTCCAGCCATCGCTGTTTAAGTCCGTCGTCGGTGCTTTGTGCCAGCAGCTTGCCGGCAAGCAGGATGCACGGAACATACGGCTCCACCACCAGGTGCTGGCCGAACACACGCAACACCTGCATCACATCGGAAAGCGAGCCGTCGAAGCCGCCGTCAGCCGCCTCGAACGGCAGGCCAAGCAATCCGGTCTCGGCGAAGAATGCCCAGTGGTCGCGGCTGAATCCTTCGTCGGTGGCAAGCGCAGCCGCCCTTTGCGGCAAACTGTACGCATCGCGCAGATAGCGTTCCAGTGTGTCGCTCAGCAGCGCTTGCTGTTCATTCTGGCTGAACCTCGCGCTCATCGGATGAGTTCCGGCGCCGGTGCAGGCCAGGGGCGTGGCTTCTGGCCCGGCAGGTTACGTTTTAGCCTGCTCAAGTTACCGCTCCAATATCGTCACGGCGCTGATGCCCGGAGCACCGTAGACGTGTGTATAGCCCAGCCTGGGTTTACCGCCCACCTGGCGCTTGCCTGCCTGGCCGCGCAGTTGCAGCACGATTTCATGAATCTGCCTCAGGCCGGATGCGCCAATCGGCTCTCCGTTGGCCAGGCAGCCGCCATCGGTATTGACCGGCAAGCGCCCGTCGATACGCGTTTCACCGTTGCGCAACATGCTTTCCTGCTCGCCATCGCGGCAAAAGCCGTTTTCAGCCATGTGCATGATTTCCGCACCGGCCTCGGTATCCTGCAGTTGCACGACATCGATATCTTCAGGACCAAGGCCGGCCATTTCCCAGGCTGCCTGCGAGGCCTGCATGCTGGCGTTCGGCGTGTCGTCATTGGCGACTGAGGTTCCGTACACTTCGAATGCGCCAAACTTGCGGCTGCGCATCACCGCGGCGCGAACATAGATCGGTGTATCGGTGTAGCGGTAGGCGATGTCCTCGCGACACACGACCAGGGCGGCGCCGCCTTCCGCGGGAGAACAGAACATGTACTTGGTCAGGGGGTCGTTGACCATCTGGGAGGATTTGATTTCTTCCAGCTCAACGGGTGTGCGCCGCCAGGCATTTTCATTCAATGCGCCGTTCTGGTAGGCCTTCTCGGCCACCCGGGCCAAGGTGTCTACGCTAATATCGTGGTCGTGCATGTATTTCTGGATTTTGACCGCGAAAAACTGCGTGGTGACCATGAAACCTGCTTCACCGTACCAGTCGTCCAGGCCGTATTCAGAAGGAGAGGCGTTGAAGGCGCCGCGCGCATGTTTGTCGAAGCCGACGACCAGCCCGATATCCGCCGCCCCTGACCTGATTTCCTTGCACGCGGAGAGCAGGGAACTGCCACCCGTGGCGCAACCATTGAGAATATTGGTGAACGGCAGCCCGGTCAGGCCCAGCTCATTTCCGATCGCTTCGGCATTGCCGGCTGAATAGCTGCCGCCGTAACCGAATTGAATGTCCTTCCACGCCACGCCGGCATCGGCCAAGGGCCATGCGTGCGGCATAGGCGCCCTGCTGCATACCGCGTCAATTCCGGCGTCCGGCCAAATGGATGGATACCCACGCCAATGATCGCAACTCTCATCTCTCTTGCTTACCTTTGCGCCATGCCGCTAAGCATTTTTGAACGCGTAGTTGATGATTTCGGTGCCGTCCGGCTCGGTGCGGTGCGTGTAAAACGTCAATTCCATCTCGCACCCGATTTTCAGCCGGCTCGGCTCATTATCTGCCAGGCGGGTCAGGATGCGCAGCGCACCAGGCAATTCGACATATCCCAGGCCGAACGGTACGAAGGATTCAGGAGATTCCGAACTGTGGTAGGGGGGTTTGGGCATGAAGCGCTGAATGGTCCATGTCCATAATGTGCCCCGTTTGGGCAACGACTCGACTGCCACATCGGCGCCGCCGCAAGCCATGCAGCGGTCATTGACCGGGAAAGCGATTGCGCCGCACTCGCGGCAGCGGGACGCCTTCAATGCAGGAGACGCTGAGGGCCAAAGGAACAGACGCTCGTCGATCGCTCGTTGCCTGGGTTCGGTCTTTTCCGGCATGGTTGATTGTAACCTTTCAATATATTTTATCGACCGTCCGGTCGGGTGAAAATTATCATGTTGGCCAAAGTGATGTCAATCTCCAGGTCACATTGATCGGGCCAGCCTTTGGGCTTCATACAGCGCGAAGGAAACACGCCGCGGCGTCAGACAGTCACCGATTGCATGCACTTCGGCCATGCCCGCTTCCCTCAGCGCTGCGGCAGGCCCCGCTACTACCTGGCGGCCGGTCTGGACCACCACCAGTTCGCAGGGAAAGTCTTCGTCTTCACCCGTGAGCAGGCTCATCAGCCGGGCTGATCCGGGCTCCATACCATCGAGCATGGTCAACACGCGAAACCGGGTATTGCCGGCCGCCAGGCGCCCCAACAGGGGACTCACGCTTTCGTGCGGAATCTGGTTGGCCACGACCGCTGATGGTGTGGCAATCGTCAAGGTCCAGCCCGCCACCACGAGGGCTTCGGCCACGCCGTAATTCCACCAGAAGCCGGTGCCATCATCGACGAACAGCGCCCGGCTCTTCCCGTGCGGGGCCGGAGCGCCTTCCGCCAGAACGTCGAACCACCGCACGGCACCGGCGGATTTGAGCGGTTCTTCAAGGGTTACCGCTTCCGCTCCGGTGGCGATGACCGCCGCATCGAAATTCGGGTCGAGATCCTCCGCGCTGTTGATCGCAGTCCCGAGCTTCAGGTCGACGTCCAGCCGGCGCAATTCACGCAACTGGTAGTCGATCAACCGCCGCAAACCCTGCCGGTTCGGCACCGAAGCGGCATACAGGAACTGGCCGCCGAAACCTTCCGAGGCTTCGAATACCGTCACCTCGTGTCCACGCCGCGCCGCCGTCAATGCCGCTTCGAGCCCGCCCGGGCCGCCGCCGACAACGGCGATGCGCTTGATCAAAGTCGCGGGTTTCAATGCGCCAAAACCGGGATACAATTCGCGGCCGGTCCCCGGGTTGACGGCGCAGTGCAAATGCGGTGTGAATGCGCGGCAGTCCTGGTTCAGGTTCAGGCAGGGGCGGATGCGATCGGCCTCGCCGGCGGCCGCGCGTGTGATCCAATCAGGGTCTGCAATGAATGCTCGTGCCATGCCGACCAGGTCACCGGCGCCATCGGCCAGAACTTTTTCCGCCAGTTCAGGTGTGCTGATGCGCTGCCCGACGATGACCGGCAGCCCGCATTCGCGGCGGATGCCCATGGCGGCATTGGCCGCGGTCGCGTCTGCGGCAGTCATGTCCTTGACATATGCGCCGCGCACGCCGAGCGTGATATTGAGCAGATCGACCGAGCCCAGTTCCGCCAGCGCCACCGCGATCCGGCGCGTGTCTGAGACTTCCAGGCCGTCTTCAGTCTCTTCTTCGGCGCTGAGTCGAACGCCCAGAGGAAAATCATCGCCGCAATGAAGGCGGATGGACTCGATTACCTCGATCAGAAAACGCAAGCGCTTTTCAGGGCTGCCGCCGTAGCGATCGGTGCGATGATTGGTCGCGGGGGATAAAAACTGGGTCACGAGATAGCCGTGGGCGCCATGAATCTCGATGCCGTCGTACCCCGCCCGCTGCAGATTCAATGCGGAGCGCCCAAATGCCTCCACCAGGGTGGCGATTTCGCTGGTGTCGAGTTGATGGGGCGGGTAGGGGTCGCGCGGGGAACGGATGACGGAGGGTCCGGCGGGAGGGTAATCGCAATCCATTCCGGTCGTCTCGCGGCCGAGGTGCAGGATCTGTCCGAACAGCTTGACACCGTGGCGATGCACCATGTCCACCCTGCGTTGCATCATCTCCATCGCATCATCATTGAATGCCTCGAGCAGTATGCGGAAGCGAAGGGCCGAGGTCGGGTGCACGACCGTCGCGCCGGTAATGATGAGACCCGGGCCGGTCCTGGCAATCGCCTCATAGTGAGCGATGTCCTGATCGGTGATGATCCCGTCGCGAACCATCGCGGTGCCATATGGCAGCACGACGATTCGATTGCGCAAGTTGAAGCGTTTGGCTTCGAATGGTGAAAATAATCTATCGTATGGCATCAGCGGCGTCCGTCTGTTTGGGGACTCTGAGCGCCCCGGTTGGCACTGAAGAGCCGACTACCACAAATCTTAACCGACCGGACGGTCGTGTGTAAAGATCGTGCGCAAATACAGCATACGCCCATCGAAGGATGCATTGGCGCACACACACGGCCAATCCGGCATATCGGTCCGGCGCAGCGCTGCTTTTGACACAGGTGCGAATTTCGTAATAAAATCCAACCGTACGGTCGGACGGTTTATATATTCGACATATACACGAATTTGAGAGATGGCTTATGACGGTCGAGTTCTGGAGAATGGGCGCCTCACCTGTGCCGGTCAGCGAAACTGGCCGCCTGGCGCGGGAATTCGAGACTGCCGGCTGGGATGGTTTGGCGGTAGGTGAAGCGCATGGAATTCTGCCCGACCCATACGCGGCGCTGGCTGCCGCGGCGGCCTGCACCAGCCGCTTGCGTTTGGGCACCGCCGTTGCCGTTCCGTTGCGCACCCCCTTTCTGGCTGCCTCTGCGATGGCGACCATTCATGCCATGTCGGGCGGACGCGCCCGCTTCTGCCTGGCGCGGGGTGACGGGGCGATGAAGGTGCTCGGCCGGGAACCGATCCCGGTGCATGCCTTCATCGACTATCTGGAACAGCTACAGGGATTCCTGCGCGGCGAGGAGGTCGAGGTCGATGGCGTAGCCACGTCCCTGGCGCGCATGCCGGTTATCGACAACTCCTACCAACTGCCCAAAGTGCCGCTTGACGTCGCGGCTACCGGACCGCGCATGATCGCCTCCGCGGTGCGGTTGGCCGATGGCGTCAGTTTTGCGGTAGGCGCGGATGTCGGCAGGTTACGACACTGTGTGGATCTGGCCCGCGCCGCAAGAATCGAGGCGGGTCTCGATGCAAACACACTGGAACTGGGCTGTTATGTTCAGATGGCGGTGGTGGTCGATGATCCCGAGTCCGCACGTAATGCGATCAGGGGCCTGGTGATGACGCATGCGCGGTTTTCCGGATATACAGGGCAGGCAATGTTGCCTGATGTCGCGGAATCGGATCACGGGCAAATCCGCCAGGCGGTGGCGGCCATGGACACGACGTTGCGCGATGGGCACCGCACGATTGCCTTCGCCGCAGGTAAAAATCCCAACGAAGTAAATTTTTATCCGGATGTGGTAGACGACGCCTTCCTCGATCGGTTCGGTATTCTAGGTACCCCTGAGCATTGTGCTGAACGTCTGAGTGAGATCATCGATCTCGGCATCACCCGGTTGTATATTGGCACCAGAGGCATGGGTGTCGACCCACTGGAACGCAACGCTGTTCTGATCGGCAAGCACGTTTTGCCGATGTTGAGAAATATCCGCTCATACCGGGACAGCTCTTGAAATGACGAAACCCTTATGACCGCATCACATCCGTACTCATTGGATCTCGCCCAACCGCAGCTCGCAGCACGCTACTACGAGCAGGGGTATTGGCGCGCAGACGACCTGTGGGCTTCCTTTGAAGCCGTTGCAGCGCGTAATCCGGGCGCCGTGGCCTTTATCGAGGGGGAGCGGGTCATTCGTTTCGATGATTTGCTCGACCAGGGTTCACAGTTCGGGCGCGCGGCATTAGCCGCGGGACTCACCAGTGGTGAAATCGTCGTCATCCATGGCCGGAATTGCATTGAAGTGGTGATCGCGATGCTGGGCTGCGCCTACGCCAATCTGGTCTTTGCGCTGATACCGCCGCTGTTCTCGGCCCGCCATATCAGCAGCATTCTGGAAAATACCCATTGCCGCATGATGGTCGGCCTGGGTGACCCGGCGGATCTGGAAAGAACCAGGGAAGCAGCGCAAGACCGGGAGATGGAAGTCCTGGTGGTGGCGGACTGGAACGAAGCGACAGGCGAGGAAACAGGCTGGTCGGAGTTCATGTTGCGCGGTGCCGGCGCGGGTGCGCGCAGAGGGAAACAGGACGCGGACAGCCTGGCCTTGCTGATCTTCTCCTCTGGTACCACGGGTACGCCCAAGGGGGTCATGCATTCGGCCAATACAGCGCGCTATGCGGCGGAGGTCTATGCCGGGTTGCACGACATCCAACCGCGGGATGTTTGCCTGATCGTGCTCGAGTTCGGCTTTGTCGCCAGTTCCATTCTGGGCGTATTTGTGCCACTGCTGACGGGCTGTATGGGGGTCCTGCTGCGGCATTGGGGCGTAAAAGAGACGCTTGATTTGATCCACGAGCACCGGCCCTCGCATATCTTCCTGATGCCCACCCACGCGATCGATATCCTGGCTTCGCCGCTGCTGGACGAAACCGATTGCTCCAGTATTGCGCGGGGGGTGGTCGCCGGCCTGACCGAGGCGCATCGCGTGGATGCCAGGAACCGCTTGTGCGCGATTCCGTTTCCGATGTTCGGCATGTCCGAATCTCCTGGCCACGTAACCGGAGCCATGAGCGATGATTGGGAGCAGTTGCGCTGCACGGAGGGCCGGCCACTGCCCGCGGCGGAAGTGGTGATCTGCGACGATGATGATCATCCGCTTCCCGCAGGCGTGAAGGGGAACGTTTTGGTGCGCGGGCCGAATCGTTTTCTCGGTTATTGCAATGACCCCGAATTGACCGCGAAATCTCTGACCGATGACGGCTACTTCCGCACTGGTGACATCGGTTTCGTCGATGCTGCGGGTTACATGACCTTTGTTTCCCGTAACAAGGACATCATCCGGCGCGGCGGCGTAACCGTGGTTCCCTCCGAGGTCGAGGCGGCGCTGAGGCCGCATCCCAGGATCAGCGATATCTCTGTCATCCCCGTGCCGGATGCACGCCTTGGGGAGCGCGCCTGCGCCTGTGTAATCACACGTGACGGCAAACCCATGGAACTCGAAGAACTCACTTCGTTCCTGCAAGAACATGAGTACGCACGCTATATGTGGCCCGAGTTCGTTTATGTGTGCAAGTCGTTTCCGCGCACGCCCTCGCTCAAGGTCAGGAAAAATGACCTGAGGGATGAGGTCCTGGCGAACCGGCCTGAACTTCAGCCGTGAAGGAAAACCGGCAGGTCATCTTGCTGCGCCGGCCTCAAGGACTGCCGGTTGCATCGGACTTTGGACTCAGCAGCACTGAAATTCCGCGGCCGCGTGATAATGAAATGCTGGTCCGCAACCTTTACTGTTCTCTCACGCCGGCCATGCGCCGCTGGATGGATGCAGACAGCTACGCCCTACCCATAGCCTTGAACGGCGCCGTCCGCTGCGATTGCGTGAGCCGCGTGATTGAGAGCCGCAACCCAGCCTATCGGCCGGGCGATTACCTGATGACCATGGGCGCGGTAGAGGAGTACTCCATCGTCCCTGTCAGCCCCTGGACCATGAAGTTGGAGCTGGATGATGACATTCCACTCAGCCGCCACGTGAGCCTGTTTGGCCTCAACGCAATGACGGCCTATTTCGGCCTGCTCGAGGTCGGCCGGCCGCGGGCGGGCGAAACGGTGCTGGTTTCAGGGGCTGGGGGTTCCGTGGGCTCTCTGGTCGGTCAGATTGCGAAAATCAAGGGCTGCCATGCCGTCGGTATCGCCGGAGGGGTGCAGAAATGCGCCAGGCTGATCGAGGAATATCCGTTCGACAGCGCTGTCGACTATCACGACAAAGATGTGGATCAACTGGCCGCGGCCATTCGCGCAGCTTGCCCCGCGGGAGTCGATGTCTACTTCGACAATGTCGGTGGTATCGTCCTTGACGCCGCGCTCGCCTCGATCAATGCCGGCGCGCGCCTGGTCGAATGTGGGATGATTTCGCAGTACAACGCCGATGGGCCCATCGCGGGGCCGGGCAACCTCTGGCAAATCATCGCCAAGACGGCGACGATGCAGGGTTTCCTCGGGCGCCAATATCTCGAGCGCTTTCCTGAGGCAATGGCCGATTTGAAAAATTGGGCGGCAGCAGGGAAAATCCATGCGCGCGAGCATATCGAAGTCGGATTGGAAAACTTTTATGCCGCCTTCATGCGTTTGTTTGACGGCAGCAATGACGGCAAACTCATGCTCCAGGTCAGCAAATCGGATCGCCCGGCGGATTCCGCCATCCAGCATTGATCGGCTTTAAGCTTTGGCTGCAGCCTCCAGGCCGTCGAACATGACCGTCCATGTATAGCGCAACACGTCTTCGATGCGTTGTTCCTTGCCGGGCTGGGTAGTGACGTAGCAGCGATAATCGACGCGACAGCGGTCCGGCGTGAGCGGGGTAAGCTGCCCGATGGCGACATAGGCAGTAATTCCAGCCGGGCGCTGGCCCACGATCGAAAGCATCCAGGTCATTGCTGCCGGATCGAGATAGTCCAGTCGTTCACTGACCGGACTCTCGACACCGACATTCTTGATGTGTCGCACGGTGCCGATGCCGTTCCCTTCGACCCTGACCTCTTCGATCCGGATCTTGCCATCCTTTGGCCACCAGGCTTCTATGTTGCCAAAGTCCGCCAGCAGAGACCAGACGGCCTCTGCCGATGCTTCCATGGTCCTGCTGGTGCCAAACTCAGGCATGAATTCTCAGTCTCCCCGGCGTCGATAAGTCATATTGACAGTCGCGTGGTGGCGGCATTCCGGCTTTGGTTCAAATTGTACCGGGAAGGCCGACAGGCCTTCCCGGTTTCCAAAGCCCGAGCCACGTGCACTCAGAACTGGTAGCTCACCGTAACGCCCCACGTCAATGGATTGATGAAGTGCTTGCTGGTGACGCCGCCAAAAGCTGAAAACGAGGTATCGGCCAACCTTTTCTCGTCGGTGAGATTTTTACCCCAAGCCGCCACGCTCCAGTTTTCTGAAGCCGGCCGCCAGGTCAGACTGGCGTCGACCAATGTGTAGCTGCTTTCATCGAACGGAGCACGGTTGAACTCATCGAAGAACTGGTCACCTGTATACGAAAGGTCGGCGCTGGCGGTTAGCTTTGCGGCGCTGGGTAGCGGAAAATCAAGCTCGGCATGCAAATTGCCTTTCCAGTCCGGCGTCAGCCGGGGAGTATTGCCGGCAACCTGAATCGGGTTGGAACCGAACATCAGCGGATCATCGGTGACGAAATCCTTGAACTCGGCATCGACGTAGGCGAGTGCAGCGCTGAGCCGGAATCGTTCGACGGGCACCCAGGAGAGATCGATTTCCACACCTTTTGTATCCAGCGAGTTTACGTTGTTGACCCGGGTGACCAGCAGGCCGTTGGCATCGAGCGAGGCTTGCGTCCTTTGCAGATTCTTGACCTTGGCTTTGTACAGCGCGAGATTGGCCGAAAAGGTGCCGTCCTCTGACTGTAGTTTGTAGCCAACTTCATGACTATCCACTGTGGTTGGATCGATAATCGGTGAATTACTCTGGAAAATCAGCGCCGCACCGGAGCGGAATCCCTGGGAATAGGTGTAATACAACAGGCTGGAATCGGATACATTGAAGTCGATGCCGTATTCCCCGGTGTACTTTTTCAGCTTGCGGGAATCATCCGAAATATCATGATCCGTGGTGATGCGGTTGCCGTTGAAATAGGCGTCATTGGTAATCGTGCGCTTTTCTTTGTTGTAGCGGCCACCGGCCCGCAGCGAAAACTGATCCGTGAGTCTATAGGTAACGTTAAAAAAAGGTGCCCAGGCCTCGGTCTCGCTCTTGCCGACCAGTGTGTAGAAGATCCCTTCGGTCGGGGTCAGGCCGATGTTGGTCTTGCCGTCGAATGTCTCCTTGAAGTAGAACAATCCGGCCAGGCCGTTCAGTCGGTCGCCATTGTAGATGAATTGGAGTTCTTCACTGTACTGGTCATCGTTCAGCGGTATGCTGACCGCCGTGTTATTGGGTACCGATGAGGTGTCGAGATCCTGGGCCAGGAAGAAGTCCAGGTTACGAAAGTTGACGATGTCCTTGAGGGTAAAGGTGTCGTTCAATTGCCAGTTCAGGGTTCCGGTAATAGAGTAGGTCGTGCGTTCCAGGCGGGGATCGAAGTTGGACGCCCCATCACGCGACTTCGGGTCGGAAAATCCGCCTTCGCCTGCCGGCGTTACGACTCCGGGATACAAAGGCCCGAGGTAAGTGAAGAATCCGCCGGCATCGTCCTCGTTGGCGTACTCGCCGGTGAGCAGAAAATCGACATTATCCGATAGCAGGAAATCCAGGTGCGCGCGCGCCGCCCAGCGGTGCTCGTCGTCCAGGTCGTTTCCAGTGGTGATGTTTTTGCCATAGCCGCCGCGGCTGATTGACTGGAGGGCGACGCGCCCGAGGACCCTGTCGCTCAGCGGACCGCCGACTGCGGCCTCCGTCTTGACGAAGTTGTAGTTTCCGGCCATCACATTGACATAGCCCGTGAACTCTTCGCTCGGCTTGGTGGTCACCAGGTTGATTGTGCCGCCGGTCGAGTTACGTCCGTACAGCGTACCCTGCGGCCCGCGCAAAACCTCGATCCGGTCGAGATCGAAAAAGGCCATCGACTGGGCTTCCATGCGCGAGACGACAGCGCCGTCGACATGGAGCACGACATCGGGGTCCTCCGAGCGCGTATTGGTCGAATTCCCCAGTCCACGCATGGTAATTTTCATCAGGCCGACGACTTCACCAATGTTCAGGCTAGGAACCAGAGCCTGAAGATCGCGCACGTCATTGATGACGTTGTTCCTCATCCTGTCGCCGTCTACCACGGAGACCGCAGCGGTGATGTCGTGCAGGGATTCTTCCCGCTTGCGTGCCGTTACCAATACTTCTTCGAGTACCATCGATTCGTCCGCCATCAGCGGCCGCGGCAGAACAGTCCAGGTTTCAATCAATATCGCACTGGCAATGAGGCAGACTTTCAAAACGTTTTCAAAACTCATGTCGGTATCCCCCGCTGCAGTCGGAAAACTCTGCAGCGCAATGTTTGTAAGCTCTCAAAATGCGAACGCGTGCCAGCATTCGCGGTTAGTTTTGCTGTTTCACGTATCGTGCGAATAAAAATACCACCCGACCGTACGGTCGAATGCTATAATAGTTTGCAAAGCGATGTCAAGTGCCGTCTGAGGAACCCGGCGGCGCGATGGTTAAGCAGTCTCGTGAAGCAACAACTGAAACTCGATAGTCAATGGGGAGGAGGAAACATGGGCAAGCTCAATGACAAAGTGGCCGTGGTTACCGGCGCCGCGCAGGGCATTGGTTTGGCGATTGCGAAGAGATTTGTAGATGAAGGCGCGCGCGTGCTGTTGGCAGACCTTAACGGCGCCGCGGTCGAGAGCGCCGCCATCTGCGCTGGGCCAGGAAGCCATGGCGGTTGATGTGGGCAGCAAGGACGAGGTCATGTCCATGGTCGAGCGGGCCGAAAGCATTTTTGGCCGCATAGACATCCTGGTGAACAACGCCGGTGTGTTCCACAGCGCCGATCTGCTGGCGCTCACCGAAGCCGACTTCGACCGGGTCATCGCGGTGAACGTCAAGTCCATCCTGTTCGCCATCCAGGCTGTCGCACCGCAGATGATGGAGCGCCAGTCCGGTTGCATTGTCAACGTAACTTCGCTGGCCGCCGTGCTTGGTGCCGAAACGGCTCTTGCTTACTGCGTCTCCAAAGCCGGCGCCGTGCAACTGACCAACGTGGCGGCGCTGGCGCTCGCGCCCTGGGGCATTCGCGTCAATGCGATAGGCCCGGGCACGTTCGCGACCGAAATGGCCGCAGGGCTTTTATGCCGATGCGGAGCGGCAACGCCGTGTGCTCGAACGTACGCCGCTGGGCCGCCTCGGGCATCCGGATGAAGCGGCTTCCGCCGTGCTCTTCCTGGCGAGTGACGATGCTTCCTACATCACCGGTAAGACGCTTTATGTCGACGGCGGCCGCATGGGTCTGAATTTGACCGTGCCCGTCAAGGGCTGAAGCACCCGGTCGCGATATCGCAGCGCGGTCAGGGAAATTTCTCGAGGCGGGACTTCTGCGAGCGCTGGTCATAGTTGCAGCACCGCTGTCATGCCCAGGACTGCCGTCTGCATGCATGAATTGCACGGGCACACCGTGCTTACGCATTGTCAAAGCTTGCTTTCCAGCTCGACAACCAGGTTCCAGGCGGTCTCGGCATACTTGCGCATGACGTCCTTGAACGACAGCGCGATTTTCGAGCTGGCATTGCCCTCAAGGCCGCGTTTGTAGACGCCCTGGCTGATACCGGCAAGTCGAAAGAGATTGTAGATGATCGAGAACGGCAGGCCTTCGATGTGGTCGAGCCCGGCCTGGCTGCAATACTCAGCAACGAAGGCATTCTGGTCGGGGATGCCCAAATTGGCAATATCCACGCCGGCAAGCCCGATGGTGAAAGAATCGATATAGTAAATCTGGCAGACATAGCCGAGGTCCGCCAGCGGATCGCCCAGTGTCGAGAGTTCCCAGTCCAGAACCGCTTTAATACGCGGTTCGTTGTGGTCGACGAGACAGTTGCCAACGCGGTAATCCCCATGCGCTATCGACCAACCCTCGCTGGGCGGGATATTTTCCGGCAGCCATTGCATCAGCCGCGACATGGCCTCGATGTCCTCGGTCTGAGATGCCTCGTACTGTTGCGACCAGCGTTTGATCTGACGGGCGAAATAATTGCCGGGGCGGCCAAAATCGCCCAGGCCCACCGCGTCCGGGTCAATGCGATGAAGAGCCGCCAAAATACGTGCCAGTTCACGGAATATCTGCCCCCGTTCTGCTCTTGTAAGGCCCGGCAGGGTCACATCGCTGAACAAGCGCCCGTCGACGTAGTCCATGACGTAAAAATCGGTGCCGATCACATCGCGATCGAGACACAGGCAGCGCATGGCCGGCACCGGCACCGGCGATCCGGCCAGCGCATGCATCACCCGGTATTCCCGATCGACCTGGTGCGCCGAGGGCAGCAGTTCTCCGGGAGGTTGCTTGCGCAGCACATAACGCCCCGATCCAGTCTCTAGGAGGTAGGTCGGGTTGCTTTGCCCGCCTTCAAATTGCCTGATGGACAGTGGACCGCGAAAGCCGTCGAGGTGTTGTTCGAGATAGGCCAGCAGCGCTTCCTCATCGATGCGGTGCGATTCACGTACGGGGGTCAGCACGGCTTCGGACATCAGGCGAATCTCCGGCCGGTAAATATGGGTTTGAACTCAGACTGCATCGGAGCCTCCGCTACAAGCCGCTACCATGGCTTGTCTCCGACTTCCCGGCGCAACTCCAGTTTGGCCACCGTCGCCAGGTGGACTTCATCGGGTCCGTCCGTCAGGCGCACCGCGCGGGCAAACGTCCAGGCTCCTGCAAGCCCAAAATCCTGGCATACGCCGGCGCCGCCATGTATTTGGATGGCACGATCCAGTACGGCAAATGCGACGTTTGGCGCGACCACCTTGATCATGGCGATTTCCTTGCGCGCTTCCTTGTTGCCGACGGTGTCCATCAGGTGGGCGGCATGCAGTGTGAGCAAGCGCGCCTGGTCGATCTCGCAACGTGAACGCGCTATCGCTTCCCGAACCATGCCCTGGTCGGCGAGGGGTTTGCCGAAAGCGACCCGCTTCTTGGCCCGTGCGATCATCGCATCCAGCGCGCGCTCGGCCACGCCGATCATGCGCATGCAGTGGTGGATTCGCCCGGGGCCAAGCCGGCCCTGGGCAATCTCGAAGCCGCGTCCTTCACCGAGCAGCATGTTGCTCGCCGGAACACGCGCATTCTTGAACGACAGTTCGAAATGACCACAGGGCGAGTGCTCATAGCCAAACACGCGCAAGGACCGCACCAGCGTCACGCCTTCTGTGGCCTTGGGCACCAGGATCATTGAATGTTGCTGGTAACGCGGTGCATCGGGGTTGGTGCGGCACATCACGATGAAGATCTTGGTGCGATTATCACCGGCGCCGGAGGACCACCATTTCCTTCCATTCAAAACGTAAAAATCTCCGTCTCGTTCGGCCTTCAGGCTGATGTTGGTTGCATCGGAAGAGGCGACGTCAGGCTCGGTCATCGCAAAAGCCGAGCGGATACTTCCGTCCAGCAGCGGTACCAGCCATTCCCGTTTTTGCTCGTCGGTACCGTAGCGTTCGATCACTTCGATATTGCCGGTGTCGGGGGCAGAGCAGTTGAACACCTCCGGCGCCATTGGCGCGCGCCCCATGATTTCGCACAGCGGAGCATAATCGTAATTGGTCAGCCCGGCGCCCTCCTTGCTGTCAGGCAGAAACAGGTTCCATAGACCCTGCTTCTTGGCCAACTCCTTGAGTTCGTCCATGATGGGCGGACTGTCCCAGGGAGAGGGCAGCTCTTTGTGCTGCTTGCCGTAGACGCTCTCGTTGGGATAAATGTGTTCGTCCATGAAGGTTTTCAGGCGCGCTTGAAGTGCCAGGGATTTTTCGCTAAACGTCATCATTTTCAGTTTCCTTCATATGAAGCATGTTCAATGCAGTTTACGCAGTTACTACTATTCGCTTAGAGTAGCGAAAAAATACTCAACCGTCCAGTCGGTTTGGAAATATTTTTATATCGAATGAAGCGAAAGTGCGGTCCGGTTTGCTGAGTGAGTGCAAGAATTTCCGCAGATGTCGCTTGACAAGATGAGAAACATTCACTGATACTCGACCGTCCGGTTGGGTTGTAAAATCAACAACATTTGCAATCAACATATATTGTCTCGGGACAATTGCGCATCATCATTTGGGCCAGGGCGTAGCCATAGCTTCAGGGATCAGCGGCTTGAAAACGGAACAGGCAAGAGGATTTGCGCCATCAAAGCACCACAACAGCAAACACTTCAGATTTGTCGTGTTGTCCGCGCTGTGGGTAACGGGCATGTTCCTGTTCTTCGACCGGGTGAATATCTCGATGGCCGCGCCGTTTATCAAGCAGGAGCTGGGCCTCAGCGGTGTGGAGATCGGATTTATTCTGAGTATCTACTATTGGGGATATATCATCGGCCAACTTATCGGCGGTATTGCCGCCGACCGGTTCAAGATTCGCCTTTGGGTGATTTTGTTCTACCTGGGCTGGTGCGCCGTAACAGTCGCGACCGGTTTTTGCCGCACGATTCTCCAGTTTTCCTTCGCGCGCACGGTATTCGGCTTTGCCGAAGGCGCGGTGATCAACCCGGTTACCAAGCTGCAGAACCATTGGGTGTTGCCAAACGAGCGCGGTCTGGTCAATGGGATTCAGGTCGGCTCCGGCTACCTGGGCCTGGTCATCGGCATGCCGGTGGTCGGCTGGCTGATCGCCATTCTTGGCTGGCGCGCCATGTTCTGGCTGACGGGCTTGATCACGCTTCTCGGCGTTTTCCTGTTTTGGCTGCTGGTTTACGACCATCCGCGCGACCATCCCTGGATTTCAACCCAGGAGAAAGATCTGCTGGAAAGCGAGATCGCCAAAGATCGTGTGAATTTCGACCCGCTGCTGGGGAGCCCGAAGGAGCTTTCCTTCAGCGAAGGGGTCCGCATGCTGGCCGGAAACTGGGCCTACTGGGCGATCTGCGGCGCGTTCTTCTTCATCGCCGGCATTTACTTCACGAACTTCAGCTGGCTGCCGGGGTACCTGGTGATGGAGCGGGGGCTGTCTGGAATCGACAGCGGGTTTGCACTGATATTGCCCTATATCGCCGCTGCTTTGGGGGCACTGTTGGGTGGTTATGTCGGAGATAAACTGAATAACCGTTGCGCAGTGATCATCATCGCGGCGGTTCTGACGGTTCCGTCTATCATCGGCCTGCTTTCGGTGGATCAGCGCGCCCTTATGATTGCGATGCTGTGCCTGATGCTGTTTTTCAATGCTGCAGCGGTCAGTATTTTCGTCGTATTGCTATTCGATCTGTTGCCGGCCGAGGTCATCGGTGTCGCGCTGGCGATCATGGTAGGCATTTTTGGCGGGTTCGGAGGTATCGTCGGACCGCTTATAATGGGGTACTCTTACGATCTAACCGGCTCCTTTCTGATGGGTTTTGCCAGCATGGCCGCGGGCATTCTCATTGCCGTCTTTCTGCTGGTTCTGGTTTATTTGTATGAACGCAGGATCAAGCAGGAAAAGCGAAGCAAGGTTGCAGCCGCTCATTTACACTTATAGCAGATGGATAAAATGGCAAAAGAAATTAAAACCAAAGCAAGCAACAAACGGTTGAAAATCATCAGCGCCACCGCTGAACTGTTCGATAAGGTGGGCTACCACGGGGCGTCGATGCAGATGGTTGCCGATGCGGTAGACCTGGGCAAACCCACGCTGTATCACTATTTTCGCAGCAAAAGCGAAATTCTTTATTCGATACATCAGGATTTCATAGGCAATTTGCTCGACAGCCATCTTGAGCGCAAAAAGAAAAAGCTCCCGCCTGATGAACTGCTGACGGGCATGTGTTTTGATATTCTCAAGCAGATCGACGAATACCCGGGCTATGTTCGCGCATTCATCGAGCACTATGATGAACTTGATCCGGAACACCGCAAGGCGGCCCGGACCGAGCGTCTGCGTTATTTGTCGGAAACCACGGATATCATAAAACAGGGCATCAAGTCAGGTTTGTTTGTCAAATGTGACCCGCGGTCTGGCCGCACTCGGCTACCTCGGCATGTGTAATTGGGCGTACAAATGGTTTCCGAGGGAAAAAAGAAGGAATGTGAAAAAGGTTTCTCGTGACTTGTCTCAATTGTTTATCCGGGGCCTTATGAAAAGCCCCGGTGCATGATTCCGCGCCGGACTGACAGCCACCTCATGCAATGGCCTGACCGCCATCGACCACGATGGTCTGCCCGGTAATGAAGGCTCCGGCAGCCGAGGCGAGCAATGCGACCGCCCCGGTGAGTTCCAGCGGCTGTCCCAGCCGCTTGAGCAAGATATCTTCCTTCATCTTTTGCTGATGCGCTTCATCCAGGGATTCGGTCATGCCACTTACCATGGAGCCGGGAGCCACGGCATTGACCCTGATGCCGTGTTCCGCCCATTGGGCGGCGAGATCCCGGGTGAGGTGGACAATGGCTGCCTTTGAGGTGGTATAAGGCACAACCTGGCCGTCTTGGGGCGTATAGGATAGGTAAGCTCCGACGGAACTGATGTTGATGATCGAGCCGCCGCCGTTGCCAATCATGCGGCGCGCTGCTTCGCGACAACACAGAAACGTCCCGGTCAGATTGACATCCATGACTCTTTGCCACCCGGACAGCGGAATTTCGTGCGGCAGGCCCCACCATGAAACCCCGGCATTGTTGATTGCAATATCGAGCCGTCCCAGCTTGTCGCACGCTTGTGCAACGGTACTGGCAATATCTTCCTCCCTGGTGACATCGCAATGCAGACCGATTGTGCGGCGCCCGAATACAGCGGCAATCCGTTGCGCGATATCGATGCACTGCTCCTGCTTGCGAGCCGCCAATGCCACGTCGCAACCGAGATCAGCCAGCGCAAAAGCCATCGCTTCCGCCAGGGCGCCATGTCCGCCATTGATGAGGGCGACTTGCCCGTCCAGGCGGTATTGGTCCGCGACGAAGCCCGGTTTGTACCGGGCCTGAAACGAGTCCTGCTTATGCGGCAACTTGACTCTCCTTGCCTGGGCGGTTCATGAATCATGCAAAGGCTCGCCCAGGTTGACACTTTTAATGCATCAGGGCTAGTGGCCTGTAACAGCCAAATACAGAAGTGCCTTGCGAACCGGGACGGCCGATTGCTGTGTCGCTCGCCTTGCGAATATGCGAGAGCTATTCGACGCGGCTCGCTTCGTGCACTCGGCTCGTCCGGTCCATCGCCTTTCACTCCCGTATTGGCTGTTACAGGCCACTAGGTGCCGGTCCAGTTTGGCTTTCTCTTCTCCAGAAATGCCGCGACGCCTTCCTTGGCGTCGTGCGAATGGTGCACGACGTTGCACGTCATGTGTTCGAGCACCATCAAGGTATCGGTATCGGCATCCAGGCCCCGATTGGCCGCCAACTTGGTCATCCACATGCAGAATGGACTGAGCTCCAGCATGGGGGCACAGAAATCCTGGACCAACTGGTCGAATTCGGCTTGCAGGTGCGGACGCATTGGCCAGCCCCCACTCCGCGCATTCCTTGCCGCTCAGCAATTTACCGGTCAGCATCAGTTCCTTGGCCCGGCGCATCCCGATGTATCGGGGGAGTCTATATATCGGCCCGGCGCCGCCAAATAATGCCCGGCGAATGTGAAAATCTCCGATCCTGGCTTCGTCAGCGGCCAGGCAAAAATCGCAGGAGATCAACAATTCGAACCCGCCTGCTACGGCATATCCCTCGACAGCGGCTACCGTTGGCTTTTTCATATTGTAAATACGGTCATACGTGCGCGCCGAATCGATACCCAGTTGCATGGATTGTGTCGAGGTGTGCAGCACCGGGCCTACCAGTTGGTCGAGATCTGCACCGGAGCAGAAGGTGTTACCCCGGCCCCTGAATACCACGACCAAAGCCTTTTCGTCGGCCTCGGCGCGGATGACTGCCTTTTCCAACTCCTTCAACAACTGGGGACTGACACAATTTCTCTTGTGCGGGCGGTTCAACCATATTGTCGCAATACCGTTATCTGCGACTTCATATTGGATAACATCTTTCTCTTTAGTCATCTGCTGGCTCCTGAAACCAAGGTACTCGTGAAGAAGGCACTGTTCAACCGCGACGATACAACCAATTTACATCATGTTACTTGTCAAAAAGTCGATTTTTGGTGCAAGATCAATAACTGACCGTCTGGTCGGTTGGGATAAAATTTAACATTGCAATCCCGCGGTGTCAATATGGCTCGTAAAATGTTTGAGGTTTTGACGGAAATGCGTTTCGAAGGCAAAGTGGCAATCATAACCGGTGGTGCCGGCGATATCGGTAAGGCCACCGCCGAACTGATCGCCCGGGAGGGCGGTAAGGTCCTGATCGCCGACATGGCACAGGAAGGCGTCGATGTGGCCGCGGCGATGCAAGCGGACGGGCTGGAGGTCGAGTTCCTCAATGTCGATATCAGCCAGGAAGATCAGGTGGAGAAAATGGTCAGGACCGCCGTGGCCCGGTGGGCACGACTGGATGTGATGGTGGCGAATGCCGGAATCGGCGGGCTCGGAGCGGCTGATACGACTTCACTGGCTGATTGGAACCGGGTTATCGGGGTCAATCTCACAGGTGTCTATCTGTGTATCAAGCACGCGGTGCCGGCGCTGCGGGCTTTCGGGGGTGGCGCCATCGTCAATACTGCTTCAATCATGGGACTGGTCGGGACTTTGGGCGCGCTTCCCTATACGGCAGCCAAGGGCGCCGTGGTCAACATGACCCGTAGCGCGGCCCTGGACCATGCGATCGACGGAATAAGGATCAATGCTGTGTGTCCCGGGCATCTGGAAAAGCCGACCCTTCGGGCGGAAGTGGGGGCGCCTCGCAATGACGAACTGCTGGCCCAGTATCCGCTCGGGCGTCTCGGACGACCGGAGGATGTCGCCCACGCCATTGCCTTCCTTGCTTCGGATGCGGCTGCTTTTATCACCGGCACAGCTCTGGTGGTGGACGGTGGCTATACGGCCAGGTAGCAATGTTGTAATCCTTGACGAAGACAGCGCGGAGGAACCGGATTGAAACTTGATTTTGCAGAAAAAGTTGCGTTAATTACGGGAGGTGGCAACGGGATTGGCCGCGCGCTATGCCTCGAATTTGCGCGCTCTGGTGCCCGTGTGGCCTGTGTCGATATCGATGAGGTACAGGGTTCTGAAACCGTTCAAATGATTGCCGGCGAAGGCGGGGAGGCAATTTTTATCAGGGCCGATGTATCCAATAGCAGCGATGTTCAAAATTACGTGGCGGAAACGCTCACGGCCTTTGGGAGAATCGATGTATTCGTGAACAATGCCGGCATGGAGGGCGCTGTCGTCGCTACCGTGGATTATCCTGAGGATGTCTTTGATCAGGTGATGGCGGTCAATGTCAGGGGTGTTTTTCTCGGGCTGAAATATGTTTTGCCCATCATGCAAGAAAAGGGATCGGGCGCAGTGATCAACATGGGATCAACCGGCAGTCACGTGGGCGCGCCAGGCGTATGTGCCTATACCGCCAGCAAACACGCAGTATTGGGATTGACCCGGACTGCGGCGCTTGAAGTTGCGAAGTACGGCATCAGGGTCAACGCGGTATGCCCGGGCGGTACCAATACACGTATGCTCAAATCCCTTATCGCGGCAAGATCCGGCCATGAAGACATGGCATTCAACCTTGCCACACCCAATGGGCGCACTGCCGAGGTGAAGGAGATCGCCGCAGCGGTGCTGTTTTTGGCTTCGGATTTGGCTTCGCACATTGTTGGCCAGTATCTGATCATCGATGGTGGCCGGCTTGCGATGTAGTGCAAAGACGGGCAACTTTTCGATGCGATGCCAAGGAGTGTTGCCGGCGGAATTCTTGACGTTGCGGCTCGATCAGGCATTTACCGCGGTTCAGGTGGATCAGTTGTGGTGTTGACGCAGCTTCGCCAGTCCGGTCAGCCCGGCTGAAACACCTCGCCCAGCAAAACCGGTTCGCGGGCGCCGGTAATGCAGCGCGTATCCTGCAGGCGCCCGGCCAGCCGTTCGCGCGCCAGCCAGGCAAACAGGATGCCCTCCATCCAGTCCGGGTCAATGCCATGGCTGGCCGTCGTGTCGACCTCGATGCCCGGCAGCAGCCGGCGGATGCGCCGGAGCAGGTCGAGGTTATGCACGCCACCTCCGCAAACCAGCAGTTCGTTTGCAGCGGTTTTTCCGACCGCCGTCGCTATCGAATGGGCGGTTAATTCGCTCAGTGTGGCCTGAATGTCGCGGAAACTGGCGCTGAGCGCGTCTGGCTTGCGTTGCTCGAGATGCTGCTGCAGCCAGTGGAGATTGAAGTACTCGACGCCCGTACTCTTCGGCGGCCGCGCGCTGAAATAGGGGTCCGAACACAACAGCTCGAGCAGTTTATGGTCGACCTCTCCACCCGCCGCCCATTGGCCTCCTTCGTCGTAGTCGCAGTTTTTGTGCTTGCGCATCCATGCATCCAACAGACAGTTACCCGGCCCGGTGTCATAGCCCACGACCGTTCCCGTTGCATTGAGCAGTGAAATGTTCGCAATGCCGCCGAGGTTGAGCACGGCGCGTACTCCGTCCGCCGGTATCAACAGCGCTGCATGTAACAGCGGAGCCAGCGGTGCTCCCTGGCCGCCCGCGCGCAAGTCAGCCTGGCGGAATTGACCCACGGTGCATATGCCGGTCAGATCTGCAATGCGCTGGGGATTGCCCAACTGGATGCTTTCCGCCTGGTGCTTTTCCGGCTTATGCCACACCGTCTGACCGTGTGAGCCAATGGCTGCCACCACGTTGGCCGGTATTCTGGACTGATCCAGCAGGGCCCAGGCAGAAAGAGCGAAAAACTGCGCCAACTGTTCGTCTGCCATGGCCATTTCATCCTCATCCGGGCGCTGGCGGCGTTGGATCATGTGCCGCAGCAACTCCGCCAAATCCGGCGGATAGGCCACGCACAACGAGGCCACACATTCGGTTTTTTCTTCGTCGAAGTGAACCAGTACAGCGTCCACGCCATCGCGGCTGGTGCCGGATAGCATGCCGAGGAAGAGGTTGGGCTCAATACTCATTTCCGCTGTGCGTAAAGTGACGCCGACTCCAGGCGGCTGAGTTGGGTCAGCATCGGCGCAGCGCGCTGCTGGAAAACGGCCAGCAATTCACCTGTCAGCGGTTCAGCCTTGGGTAATGGTACGGTGCGCGGATTTCGGTGCACCCCATTGACGACAAATTCATAATGCAGGTGGGGGCCGGTCGCCAGACCGGTGGAACCCACGTAGCCGATGGTTTGGCCCTGTTTCACCTTCTGGCCTTTTTGTACCGCGCGCTTGCTGAAGTGCAGGTACTTGGTGACGATGTTGTTTGAGTGCTGGATAAACACATGGTTGCCGTTGGCGGGTGAATAGGCAGACCGGATCACGGTGCCGTCGCCGGCCGCATAGACCGGCGTGCCCCGCGGCGCATAGTAGTCAATGCCATTGTGTGGCCGGATGCGCTTGAGGACGGGATGCATGCGGTGTGGATTGAAACCCGAGCTGATATAGGAAAAATTCAGCGGTGCGCGCAAGAACGCCTTGCGCATCCTGCGCCCGTCCGGCGCAAAATAGTCTGCAACATCACCGTTTTCATACCAGATCGCCTGGAAGCGCTCGCCCTGATTGATGAATGTCGCGGCAAGGATCTTGCCGTCGCGCAGGAATTCACCGTCGCGGTAGATTTTTTCGTATACCAGCAGGAAGCGGTCGCCTTCACGAATGTCCAGTACAAAGTCGATGTCCCAGCCGAAAATATTGGCCAGTTTCATGACCATCAGATCACTGAGACCAGCCTTCTTGCCGTCGATAAACAGCGAGGACTTGATAACACCCTGCGCTTCCTCGATGTCGCGTGTCAGCGTACGCGCCTGGGTTTCGGCAAGCAGGTCGTCACCGGCGTGGTGGATCAGCACATAGTGCCCCTCGTCGAGGGCAAAGCGCATTTCCGCCAGGGCGCCGTCCGCGTCGCGCCGGAAATCGAACACGTCGCCGGGGCGGATTTTCGTCAGGCCTTTGGTGTCCTTGTCGAGGTTAACAATGCGCTGCAACAAGGCGATACTGAATCCCTGCTGCCGGAATATGGCATCCAGCGTCTGGCCGGACTGGACCGTTACCTGTTCCCATGTATCAAGGCCCTCGGGATGATCTTTGCCGCCGTGCGGACGCGGGCAACCGCCGGAAGAGCGGGCGGATGTTCCGGCAGGCTCAACTCGATGATCTGTTTATAAGGCTTACCGGGAGTTTCCGGGCCACTATCGAACACCGCCCAACTCAGCCCAATGACGATCAAGGTGCTGGCAAACAGGGCCAGTTTCTGGCGCGAAAGCCAGGCAGAGCCGTTGATTGTCTGTGACTGCACCATGTTCATTGAGCGTGATTTCCATTGTGGCATGCGGACTTGGCAATTGGCTCCTGTTCGGGGCCCGCATACAGTATCGGCAGCCTTGGGTGGGGTCAAATTATTCCCGTTTGTCAAATTCGGCTGGAGCCTTGGCGGGCAAACCCCTAAAATGCTTCGAACCCGTTGCAGGACGACTCAATTTTCCGTAAGGCTTTGACCACTTGGTCGAAATGATGGCTTATCCCCTTCTCGACCTTCCGATAATCGCACGCTTTCAGGCGAGCTCTCATGATCTGGCAAATAGTGTTAACAGGCCCTGGCAACCTAATCACGCCAACACCTTCGCCGACAGGAACAACAGCAACGGATTATCCGGGGATACCGCGAATCCGAAGCGCTGGTAATAAACCGCCGCCCGTTCATCAATGGCGTCGACGAACAGGCCGATGCCGCCGGCTTCCCTGTAGATTCGCTGCGCTCGGCCAAGGGCATCGACCAGCAGCAACTTTCCCAGGCCTTTGCCCTGATATTGCCTGTCGACGGCCAGACGGCCCAAACGCACACCCGGAATACGGCGCGGCAGTTTCTTACACCAGGCCGGCGGCAGATGTTGATTTTGGAGCTCGGCGAGCGTCAATGCATAGTAACCGCAAATGCGATCCGGCACTTCCTCGGCGGTTGCGACGAAGGTTTTCGACAGGCACTTTTCTTGATGCTGGCGTGCAACCCGCTGCAGCCAGTCATTCAGTTCCTGGCGGCCACAGTCGAATCCCTGCCGGTCATGGATACCAGTTAAAGGAAGTACCCGCATCGCCTCGCTTGGCCTTCTCATAGAGCTTCACGGCGGCCTTCAGCTTGGCGTTGGGCTTTGGCGGGTTTTCCATCAACTCAAGCAGCCAATTCCAATCGCGCGGCGACAAACGTATGACATCCTCCCGCTCGATGACGGCCTGAGCCTCCTTCAACGCCGACTGCACCAAAAACTGATTAACCGTGGCGCCGGTCAGTTCGGCTGCTCGGCACAAGGTTTCATAAACCTCATGCGGCACGCGAGCGCCGATGCGGTCTTGCTTGGCAGTTGCGGATCCCATCACCTTCTCCTGGTTTCGCTCGAATGGCCAGTTTATCATTGGCGCCAATTTGACGCCAGACGTTCGAATTTTTGCGTTACGCGGACTGATGTGCAATTTCATCTGGAGCCTTGGCGGGTAAACCCCTAAAATGCTTCGAACCTGTTGCAGGACGACTCAATGAATGATATTGGCGAGGCTCTCGGCTTACTGGCCCGGGGCACGGACGAAATTACCAAGCTTGAAGAGCTGGAAGAACGGCTCAAGCTGGGGCGGCCCCTGCGCGTGAAAGTGGGCTTCGACCCGACCGCTCCGGATCTGCACATCGGCCACACCGTCGTCATCAACAAGATGCGCCAGTTCCAGGACCAGGGCCATACGGTGATTTTCCTGATCGGCGACTTCACCGGCATGATCGGCGATCCTACCGGCAAGAACGTGACGCGCATGCCTCTGAGCGAGGAGGACATCCGGCAGAACGCCGCAACCTATGCGCAGCAGGTGTTCAAGATCCTGGACCGGGAAAAGACCGAGATCCGTTTCAATTCCGAGTGGTTCAATGAGCTCGGTGCCGCCGGCATGATCAAGCTGGCGGCAAGATACACCGTGGCGCGGATGCTGGAACGTGACGATTTCGAAAATCGCTTCCGCGACAATCAGCCCATCTCGATCCACGAGTTCCTTTACCCCTTGTCGCAGGGCTATGACTCTGTCGCGCTCAAATGCGATGTCGAGATGGGAGGCACCGACCAGAAGTTCAATCTGCATGTCGGCCGTCATCTGCAGCAGCATTATGATCAGCCGCCACAGGTGATCATCACACTGCCGCTGCTGGAAGGTCTGGATGGCGTGCAGAAAATGTCCAAGTCTCTGGGCAACTATGTCGGCATCACCGAGGCAGCGGATGAGATGTTTGGCAAACTGATGTCCATATCCGATGAGCTGATGTGGCGTTATTTCGATCTGCTCAGTTTTCGCAGCAATGAAGAATTGGCCGACTTGAAAGCCGAGGCGGCCGGCGGGCGCAATCCGCGCGACATCAAATTTCTGCTGTGCGAAGAGATCGTCGGGCGATTCCATGACCGCAAGGCGGCCATCGATGCGCGTGAAACCTTTATCGCGCGTTTTCAGGCCGGCGCCATGCCCGAAGAGATGCCCGAAAAAACGCTGGAAACTGGCGGCGATGGCATCGGCATTGCCGCGGCGCTGAGCCAATGTGGGCTGACCGCCAGCAATTCCGAGGCCTTCCGCATGATCCAGCAAGGGGGTGTGCGTATCGATGGTGAAAAAGTAAGCGATCGCGCGCTGACCCTGCCTGCCGGGTTCGAGGGTATTTTGCAGGTTGGAAAACTCAAATTCTGCAAAGCTCACGTGATTTGAACCGGGCCGGCATCGATGCGACAACTGACTGATCTCGACTGGAATTCCTGGCAGGCCAAAGACCCTGCCACCCTGGTATTCGTGATGCGCGGTGAAGAAATCCTGTTGATCAACAAGAAGACCGGTCTCGGCAAAGGCAAAGTCAATGCGCCCGGCGGCAAGGTCGACCCGGGGGAAACCCCCGAGGCCTGCGCGGTGCGCGAGTGCCATGAAGAGCTGGGCATCACCGTGTCCAATCTGGAGTATTGTGGTGAACACCGATTCCAGTTCGTGGACGGCTATTCCATCCATGTGTGGGTGTACCGCACGCGCGATTTCGAGGGTGTGCCGGTGGAAACACGTGAAGCCAGGCCGCTGTGGGTACGGCAGGATCGAGATACCCTTTGAACAGATGTGGGAAGACGACAAGTTCTGGATACCCATGGTGATCGCCGGTGAGCGTTTCCAGACGCGCTGGATTTTCGATGGCGACACCATGCTGGACTACGACATACAGGCCGGTGGCCGCAATGCATCCTGGGCATTAACCTGATGTGGGCGTGGCGCGCGGTGGCGCCTGCCGCCGATTAGTGAGTCGCGGAGATTTTACCGTCGATCAGCCGACGGCGCCCTCAGCGCGCAGACTGCGGAGTTCTTCTGCGCCGAAGCCATGAGCGGACAGCACGCTATCGGTATCCTGCCCCGCACGCCGGGGTGCGGCCGGGGTGTCCGGCCGGCTGCGGCTGAATCGCGGCGCTGGCGCATTTTGCGTCACACCTTCGATGTCGATGACCGAGCCTCGCGCCTTTATGTGCCGGTGCTGATCGACTTCGGCCAGGGTCAGCACCGGCGCGAAGCACACGTCCGTGCCTTCCATGATGGCGCACCATTCGTCGCGCGTTTTGCTGCTAAAAGCCGCAGTCAGCCGGCGTCGTAACTCGGGCCATTTGGAGGTGTTGATGCCGCGGGCCAGAGTTGCGTGATCGGACAGCTCTGCGATGCCGGCGTCACCAAAGTCTGTGGCGGGAATGCCGGTCAGTTTTAGCAGCAGCCGGAAAAACTGCGGTTCCAATGCGCCGATGGCGATAAATCGGCCATCGGCGGTTTCATAAGTGTCATAAAACGGCGCTGCACCGGCCAGAACGCTTTCTCCGGGCCCCGGCGGAAACTGCCCGCTGGCCAGCATGCCAAAGGACATGGCCATTTGCGCCAGTGCGCCATCCACCATGGCGGCATCCACCACTTGCCCCTGTCCGGAACGCCGGGTTTCCAGCAGCGCGCACACCAGTCCGAAGGCCAGCAGCAAGCCGCCGCCGCCAAAATCGCCAACCAGGTTGAGTGGCGGCACGGGTTTGCCGCCGCCCGGGCCGATGGCATGCAGGGCGCCGGACAGGGCAATGTAGGTGATGTCATGCCCCGCTGCCCGCGCCAGCGGGCCGTCCTGTCCCCAGCCGGTCATGCGGCCGTAGACCAAACCTGGATTGCGCGCGAGGCAGACGTCCGGGCCGATGCCCAGCCGTTCAACGACGCCGGGGCGGAAGCCCTCAAACAGCGCATCGCTGCGGTCTAGCAGGCGCAGCAAGACGTCCACACCACGCGGGTTTTTCAGGTTCAGCACAATGGACTTGCGGTTGCGCAGCATCGGATCGATGGAGGCGGACGAGCCTTCGGCGGCACGCTTGCGCTCCACGCGGATGACCTCGGCGCCCATATCCGCCAGCATCATGCCGCAATAGGGGCCGGGACCGAGACCGGCGAGCTCGATCACACTGATGCCCTTGAGCGGACCCATGGTGCCTTAGCCGGCGAGCAATTTGCGCTCGTCGAGGCCAATGCTGCGGGCGATGATCTCCTTCATGATTTCAGTGGTGCCGGCATAAATACGCGACACCCGCGCGTCGGCGTACATGTGCGAAATGCGGTATTCGCCCATATAGCCGGCGCCGCCGTGCAGTTGTACGCATTCATCCATGACTTTCGCTTCGGTTTCGCTGACGTGGTACTTGGCTTCCGCCGCCAGTTCGGCACTGAGTTCGTGCGCGTTGTGCAGCATTACACACTGATCGAGGAAGGTTTGCGTGACGTCCAGCGCGGTGCGCAACTCCGCCATTTTGAAACGGCTGTTCTGGAAAGCCGCTATGGGCCGGCCAAAAGCCTTGCGCTCGAGGATGTAGTCCATCGTGATATCAAAGGCGGTCTGGGCGTGGGCCATGGACTGGCAGGAGGTGATGAGACGTTCTTCGGCGAGAAACTGCATCAGGTTGTAAAAACCCTCTTGCGGGCTGCCAAGCACATTTTCCGCCGGCACACGGACATTTTCGAAAAACAGCTCGGCGGTGTCCTGGGCCTTCATGCCCATCTTGTCCAGATTGCGGCCGCGGCTGAATCCTTCCATGTCCGCTTCGATCACGAACAGGCCGAGGCCATGCGGCTTGTCCGGCACGGTGCGGGCGGCAGTGACGAATGCCCCGCCGTTGATGCCGTTGGAAATATAGGTCTTGGAGCCATTGATGATCCAGTCGTCACCATCGCGCACCGCGCGGGTCTTGATGCCGGCCACGTCGCTGCCTGCGCTGGGCTCGGACATCGCGATGCCGAGGATGGTCTCGCCGCTGACGCATTTCGGCAGCAGGCGCTTTTTCAGCGCTTCACTGCCCAGTTGGCCGATGTACGGCGCGACCAGGCGGCTGTGCAGCGCCAGGAAAAAGCTGAGGTCGCCGTAGCGAATGTTTTCTTCAATCACGATCTGTTCAAAACGAAAATCCGTCAACCCCAGTCCGCCGTATTGCTCGGGCACCCACATGCACAGCAGACCCTGTTCACCAGCCTTCAAAAACGCGGATTTGTCGCAGATTCCGGCTTCGCGCCAGGCAGGCACATGCGGTTCGACTTCTGCCTGTACGAAACGGCGCACCGAGTCACGAAACATATCGTGTTCGTCATCAAAGATCAGCCGTTTCATGGCACAGTCCCTCGTGTGGGGTGATAGGGTCAGGAATAAAACGCCTGGTTCTTTGCGGCCCGTTCGCGCAGCCAGGGCGAGACTTCAAAGCGCGGTCCCAGGTTCTTTGCCAGGCGGTCGCATTCGGCGACAAAGGTCTTGAGGCCGACGGTGTCGATATAAGAAAGCGTACCACCCGTCCAGGCCGGAAAACCGATGCCGAAAATGGAACCGATGTCAGCGTCTGCCGGATGCGTAACCACCTTCTCTTCAAAACACCGCGCAGACTCCAGGGCCTGGATATACAGCAGGCGCTGCTGGACGTCCGCGATATCGGGCTGTTTTTCAGACAAGGGAAATTGTTCGGCGAGACCAGGCCACAGGTGCTTCTTCGCATCTGCCGGGTAGTCATAGAAGCCGGCGCCAAAACGTTTGCCCTTGCGATCGAGCTTTCCCGCCATCGTATCGATCACCTGTTCTGCCGGATCGGACGGATACTCCCGTCCCAATGCTTCAGCGGTAGCCTTGCCTACTTTCCACACCAGTTCCAGTGTGACTTCATCTGTCACTGCCAGTGGCCCGACCGGCATAGCCGCCATTTTTGCCGCGTTTTCGATCAGGGCCGGCTTGATGCCCTCGGCCAGCATGCGTATGCCTTCACTGGTAAAAGTACCGAATACCCTGCTGGTAAAAAAGCCGCGGCTGTCATTGACCACGATGGGCGTCTTGCGGATCTGCTGGATGTAATCCAGGCTGCGTGCAATCGCCTCGTCGGACGTCTTTTTGCCGACGATGACTTCCACCAGAGGCATCTTGTCCACCGGGGAGAAGAAATGGATGCCGATGAACTGCTCCGGCCGCTTCGAAGCTTTGGCCAGGCCGGTGATGGGCAGGGTGGAGGTATTGCTGGCAAAGATGGCCGTTGCCGGGATCACCGCCTCGGTTTTGGCCGTGACGTCGGCCTTGATGCCGACGTTTTCGAACACGGCCTCGATCACCAGGTCGCAGCCTTTCAGATCGGCATAATCCGCCGTGGGGTGGATCAGGTTCAGCAATGCGTCTTTCTTTTCCGCTGTCGATTTGCCGCGTGCGATGGCTTTGTCCAGCAAGCCGGTGGAATAGGCTTTGCCGTGTCCGGCTTTTTCCGTATCGGAATCCAGCAGGACCACCTCGATACCCGCCCTGGCGGAAACGTAGGCAATGCCGGCGCCCATCATGCCGGCGCCGAGAATTCCGAGCTTTTTCACCTGCGACTTGGCAATGCCCTCGGGGCGCCGGCTGAGCTTGTCGGCCGCGCCCTTGTTGACGAACAGGGTGCGCATCATGTTGCGCGCCACCGGACCGGTGAGCAAGTTGGCGAAGTACTGGGATTCGATGTTCAGACCCGTATCGATAGGAACGATACTGCCCTCGTAAATCGCCGACATCGCCGCAATGGGGGCGGGGTAGTTGTGCTGCGTTTTGCCCGCCAATAAAGAGGTGCCGACCATGAAGTTCTGGGCGTTCTTTGGTGTGGTTGCGCCTGCGCCGCCGGGAAACCTGAACCCTTTCTTGTCCCAGGGCTGGACCGGGTCGCCGGACTGCAGCACCCAGGCGCGGGCTCGCTCAAGCAGCTTGTCGGCCGGCGCCAGTTCCTGCACGATCCCGAGTTGCAACGCTTTTTGCGCATTGACATTAGTGGATTGAAGGATCAGCGGCAGCGCAGCTTCAATGCCGATCAGCCTGGGCAGTCGCTGGGTTCCGCCGGCACCAGGTAAAAGGCCGATCGTTACTTCCGGAAAGCCAACGACGGCCTTCGCATCATCCACCATGACGCGGTAGTGACAGGCCAGGCACACTTCCAGCCCCCAGCCCAGCGCCAGCCCGTTGATGGCAACAGCGAATGGCTTGCCGCAGGTTTCCATTCTGCGCAGAGTCCGGTTCATGCCAAAGCTGAATTCAAAGGCTTCTTTCTTGCTCATGCCCCGGTCATACGCAGTGACCATGTGCTTGATATCGGCCCCGGCGACAAATGCCTTTTTGGCCGACGTGATCACGGCGCCTTTCACCGCCTCGTCAGCCGTTGCGCGCTCGATCAGGGTTTCCAGGTCTTCCGTCATTTCCGGCGTCAGCACATTCATGGACTTGCCCGGCAGATCGATGGTGAGGAGCGCGATACCGTCATTGTCGACGGTGTATTGAATGGTGTTGGTCATGTTCCTGTATCTCTCTTGAATTGTTGACACTGCAGCGTCGTCAGACGCGTTCGATAATGGTGGCCGTTCCCATACCGCCACCGACGCATAATGTGATCAGGGCGGTACCCAGGTCACGACGCTCAAGCTCGTCGAGAACGGTTCCGAGGATCATCGCCCCGGTGGCGCCGAGCGGATGGCCCATCGCAATGGCGCCGCCGTTGACGTTGATCTTCTCGTGCGCAATGTTGAGTTGCTGCATGTAGCGCAGTACCACCGCGGCAAACGCTTCGTTGAGTTCGTACAGGTCAATATCCGCAACGCTCATGCCTGCCAGCTTCAGTGCTTTCTCGCTTGACGGCGCCGGGCCGGTCAGCATGATGGTGGGTTCGCTGCCAGATGGATGCGAAAGCACGCACGCGGGCCCGGGGCTTCAAGCCGATCTTTTCACCCGCCGCGGCGCTTCCCACCAACACGGCGGCAGAACCGTCGACGATACCGCTGGAGTTGGCAGCGGTGTGCCGGTGATCGATGAATTCGACATCCGGGTAGCGCTGCAGGGCGACCGCGTCGAAGCCGCCCTGTTCTCCGGCAATCACAAAAGCCGGCTTCAGGCTGGCCAGGGTTTCCAGGGTGGAATCCGGGCGCATGTGTTCATCCCGGTCGAGTACGACCTCGCCAATGTGGTTCTTGATGGGCAGCACGGCTTGGTTGAAATAACCATTTTCCCAGGCGTGCGCTGCGCGCTTCTGGCTTTCCAGCGCGTAGCTGTCGAGGTCGGCACGGGAGAAGCCGTATTTCGTCGCGATCAGGTCGGCGCTGATGCCCTGGGGCACGATGTAAAGATCGTAGGCAACCTGCGGGTCGATGGCCATGGGGCCGCCGTCCGAGCCCATGGGTACGCGTGACATGCACTCCACGCCGCCGCCGATGACCAGGCTCGGACTGGCCGGACATCACCTGTGCCGCCGCAGTGTTCACGGCTTCCAGCCCGGAAGCGCAAAACCGATTGATTTGTTTGCCCGGCACTGTTTGTGCGTAGTCCGCATTGAGTGCCGCGACACGGGCGATGTCCGCGCCTTGTTCGCCCAGCGGCGTGACACAACCGAATATGACGTCATCGAGCAGCGAAGTATCGAGGCTGTTGCGGTCGCGCAGGGCGGCCAGCACCTGACTGGAGAGATTGATCGGGGTGATGCCGTGCAGCGAGCCATTGGCCCTGCCGCGGCCGCGCGGCGAACGGATATGGTCATAAATGAATGCGTCTGTCATGTGTTTTCCTCATATTTCCCGCGGGCGGGATGGATACCTGGTTCTATTCTGTCTGCAGCCAGTGCAGCATGTTCTCCTTCATTTCCCGGTAGGCCTGGTCGAGATCCAGACTGGGGTCGACCAGCCATTGGTGATTGATGCCAATCGTGGTGGCGTACAACTGCTCCCCCGCTCGCTCGGGATCCACATCCGCCCGGATCTCCCCGAGTTCCTGGCCGCCACGCACCCAGTTGGCCATGGATTCCCGCTGCAGCCGCATGAACCCGGACAGGTTGGGTTTGAATTCGGAGCCCGGATCGAGCGAGCCAAACCACAAAATGTACATCGCGCGCAGATGGTCCGGACGTTTGAGCACGTGCTGCAAATGGGCTTCGTTGGCGGCCCTGAGTGCCTCCAGGCCAGTCTTGCCTCCCACGCGATTTTGTAACGCTTCGACCCAGCTGGCACTGACTTCGCGCAACAATTTGCGGAAAAGGCCGGCTTTGGTGCCAAAATGATGGGTTGCGAGGCCGCGGCTGTAGCCGGCTTTTTCGCCAATGGCTTTTAGCGTCGCGCCTTCAATGCCGACCGCGTTCAGCAATTCGATGGCGGCGGCAATCATGCGTTCTTCGGCCAGCGCGGTCCGCTCTGCCTGGGTTTTCGGGCGGCTGCGGAGATCCTCGGCGACTGCGGTCAAGTGGCGTGTACCAGGCATGATCAATAAACTTGTTAGCGACAAGCAAGTTTATCAAGCGGGCGGGAATTGTCAATGACTGCTTGGCCGAATCCTGACTGAGACCCCATTCACTCCCGTCATCCTGGCCCGCGACAGCCTTTACTCCCGTCATCCCAGTCCGGCACAGCCGCGTCTGGGATCCAGTGCCGGACTAATCGATGTCCTGCAGCAATGAAGCACGGGTATCGGCGGGAACGGTAACCTGATGTTTGTAGCCCTCATGGTCCGATCCAAAGGACAACGCGGCGCCATTGCGCAAAGCGGTGATCATCCCCGGCGTCAACTCAAAGCGCATGAAATGCACGGCGGAAGTCTTCTCCGTCGGTTGAGCGCTCCAGGTCTTCATTGGCGATGGCGAAGACCTTGTCCTGGCCGTCGACCCGCATCCACACCAGGCGCTCCATGCCAACCAGTTCCGCCAGGCGCTGCCGGCGGACGTCGACGTCCTCGAATTCCAGCATGGCGGTGGCTTTCCAGTTGCTGCCGTCGGGTATCAGGGGGTTGTACGCATCCAGTTCTTCCTTGATTGCTGCAGCCTCGAAAATCTTTTCGATGCGCAACATCTCCTGCACCTGGTACTGGATGGTCAGGCGGTCTTCAAAATACAGTGAAAGATTCGGTCCGACGTCGACGCGGCGGTCCTTTTTATGCTCAATGACACGCGCGCGAAAAGCATCGCGCTGTTCGGCGTATTCTTCCAGGCTCATCAGGTCCTGGCGGGTTAATGGTTTCATCGGTTTTCCTGTCAATATGTCAGTTGCTGAAGCGTGACTCGCTCGGCTGACGCCTCGTGCGTTCAAATTCCATAGGCCTTTCGGAGCAGGGTCAGCGGGTTGGTTTCGCCGTGCTTCAGTTCCAGACCGTCTGGCAATCTGCGTCGCGGCCATCGGGCAGTCCGACACCAGGTAATCGGCTTGCGTTTTCTTCACCCGGCTGATGGCCGCGCGCGCTATTTTCTGCGATTTCTCGTAGGTTGCGGCGCGGACGCCGTAGGTGCCGTCGTGACCGGAGCAGCGCTCGATCATTTCAATTTCGGTGCCCGGCACCAGTGACAGGATGTCCTTGGTTTTGGGGCCGATATTCTGCACCCGCTGGTGGCAGGGCACATGCCAGGCGACTTTACCCAGTTCCTGTTTGAACGCTGTGTTCAACAGTCCGGCCTTGTGACGGTGCAGCAGGTATTCGAATGGATCGAAAATGTGCTGTTTGACTTTCTGTATATCGGCGTCATCCGGAAACATCAGCGGCAGTTCCTGCTTGAACATCAATACGCAGGACGGGATGGGCGCAACAATGTCCCAGCCTGCTTCGATCAGTTGCACCAGTTGCGGGATATTGCTGCGGCGGTACTTGTCGACCGAATCGAGATCTCCTTGCTCGAATTTGGGCATGCCGCAACATTCCCCGCGTTCGGTAAGCCGCAGCGGAATACCGTTGTGTTCGAAAATCTTGATCAGGTCCTGGCCGATATCCGGGGCATTCACATTGCAGTAGCAGGTGGCGAACATGCGCTACTTTTCCGCGGGTTGGGCCGGCGGTCTGAATGGCCGCTTGCAACGGGCTGCGGCCCTTGTCCCGGCGGCGCAGGGTATCGGAGTGGAACACCGGCAAATGAGCGCGGTGATCCACGTCCAGGACTTTTTCCATCACTTTGCGAACGATGGCATTGCCGTTGGCCGCATTGATGATATCGGAGACCACGGGCAGGCTGCCCAGGTTGCCCTGGATCTTGGCATTGCTGAGCAGTTTGTGGCTGAGCTTGCGTTCGCCTTTTTTGAACTGCAGCGCCTTGGCGCGCAGCATCAGGTGGGGAAAATCCACGTTCCATGGGTGTGGCGGTACATAGGGGCACTTGGTCTGATAACACAGATCGCACATGAAGCACTGGTCGACCACCTTCCAGTAATCTGCCTTGGCGACACCGTCCACCTCCATGGTCGATGACTCGTCCACCAGGTCGAACAGGGTGGGGAAGGCATCGCACAGCGAAACACAACGGCGGCAGCCGTGGCAGATGTCAAAGACGCGCTCCAACTCCTCGTTCAGCGCGTCCTCGCTGAAAAAGTCCGGTTCCTGCCAACCCAACGGATGACGGGTCGGAGCTTCCAGGCTGCCTTCACGGCTTCCTTCACCCGTAGCGCTGTTCGGTGGCGTCGGCTCATTCATCTATTTCGGTCTCGCAGTAGGTGACGTTCACTCGCCACGGCGGTCAGAGCCCGGCAGGCAAAACGGCAATAACGTGGACTGGCGACGATCAGCGCGAATCCCACCTCGAGGCAGAATTCACGTGACTGGCGCAGTTGGTCGCAGGCAAAGTGATATTTGAATCATTCACTTTGCCTGCTTCCTGCGGCGGCTTTTAGTTCAGCTCGTCAAGGGCTTTCTGGAAGCGGTTGGCGTGTGAGCGTTCCGCTTTGGCCAGGGTCTCGAACCAGTCGGCAATTTCGTCAAAGCCTTCGTCGCGGGCGGAACGAGCCATACCGGGGTACATGTCGGTGTACTCGTGCGTTTCGCCGGCAATGGCTGCCTTCAGGTTGCTCGCCGTCGGTCCGATCGGCAAACCCGTGGCCGGATCACCGGATTCTTCCAGGTATTCAAGGTGGCCATGGGCATGCCCGGTTTCTCCCTCGGCAGTGGAGCGGAAAACAGCGGACACGTCATTGTAGCCCTCGACATCCGCGCGCTGGGCGAAGTACAGGTAACGGCGGTTGGCCTGCGATTCGCCGGCAAATGCATCTTTGAGATTCTGTTCGGTTTTCGAGCCTTTCAGTGACATGGTGGTAAAACCTCCGTATCAATGTAATTCATTCAGAACAAAGCATAGTCTGGTTAAAAGAATAGGTAAAATTGATTTTAATAATCGAATGCATAGACAGGGTCAATGGCCCTTTTTCCACTTTCACACCATATCTATATTGGGGTCAGGTGGAGGCAATCAATACTCTGTCGGTTGAACCGTTTGGTTCGCCGTGATGGAATGCGGCTCTGCGTTCTTGATATGGAACTTAACACTGTGATCCGCTCGGGTCCGACTCCGCCGTCAATTAGAAGAAAGAACGGAACACGACCTGACGATCGAGGATCTGAAATTTGATCCGCCGGACTTGCCTGGAAAGCGCCTCCAGTGCCATTGCCAGGAAGTACTTCGGTATCGCCGGATAGCCTGAAAATACTGGAGGGCGAGCGGGATCAGAACTGCCGCATCACCACCGCCGAAGGCAGGCAATATGTCTTGAAGATTGCCAGCGCGGGCGAAGATCCTGCAGTCGTCGATTTCCAGGTCAAGGCCCTGTTACATATCGAGAGCACGGATCCGGACATCCCGGTTCCGCGCATGGTGCGCGGCAAAGAATGGCGATGTGGTATTCCAGTGTTCAAGCGCCAAGGGGCGACATCTGCTGCGAATGCTGACCTACTTACCCGGCATTCCTTACCAGCAGGGGCCCAGGGTTTCGCCTTCCGGGCTGTACCGGGTGGGCGAGTTTCTGGCGCGTCTCAATCACGCCCTGGCCGGTTTCTCGCACCCGGCTGCCGGACATTTCATGCCCTGGGACAGTACCAACGGACTGCTGTTCAAACGCCAGTTGCGCGATTTGCTGCCGGCAGAGGTGCAAACCCTGGTCGCGCCCGCCTTGCAGCGGCTGGAACATGAAGTTTTTCCGCAGTTGCCTCGCCTGCGCAGCCAGGTGATTCACCATGATGGTCATGGCGCCAATTTGCTTCGAGCCTCCGAGGCCAGTGAACAAGTCGTGGGCATCATCGACTTTGGCGACATGATTTATGGCCCGATCATTTGCGATCTCGCTGTTAGCCTCACGGATTTCATGGAGGCTCATTATGATCCGGCAGCAGTCGCGGCCGCCATGTGCCGGGGTTTTCATTCGGTGCTTCCACTGCAAGCGACCGAGACCGACCTGTTGCTCGACCTGGTGATCGCACGCCAGATCCTGATTCTGCAATTGTTCGAGTTCCGCCGCCGCAATATGGAAACACCCGCCGCAGTTCGTGATTGCGGAACAACCGGCTATCATTGCCAGTCTGAACATGCTGATGGCCCTGGACCGTGCAGCATTCAACCATGGCCTGCGGGAGCTGCTGACATGAACCGATCTCAAGCCGCCACGGCGGATGCAGAACTGTTGCAGCGGCGCGCCCGCGCCATGGGCCCTACCTATGAGCTTTTTTACCGCGAGCCGGTTCAGCTTGTTCGGGGCGAGGGTGTTTGGCTGTACGATGCAGCCGGCAAACCCTACCTTGATTGCTATAACAACGTGGCCTCGGTCGGACACTGCCACCCAAAAGTAGTCAAAGCCCTGAGTGAGCAGGCTGCGACCCTGAACACGCACACGCGTTATCTGCACGAAAACGTGGTGCGTTTTGCTGAACGGCTGGGGGCGAGTTTGCCCGGCGAGCTGAACGTGTGCATGTTCGTGTGCACCGGCACCGAGGCCAACGACCTCGCATTTCGCATCGCGCGCGCCGTCACAGGTAACGCGGGTGCGATTGTCACCGACGATGCCTACCACGGTAATTCCATGGTGGTGACCGAGCTTTCCACTGCAGACTACCCGGCGGCAGAACGCCCGGATTATCTTGCTGCGATCGAGGCGCCAAACCCATACCGGGGCGCCTTTCGCTACGGGGAAGCGGAACTGGGCAGTAAATACGCCGCCTTCGCCGGCAAGGCGATCGCTTCCCTGGAACAGCGCGGGCACAAACCCGCCATGATTTTGTCCGATGCCATCTTCGACTCGAATGGCGTGCTGACCGCACCAGAGGGCTATTTCCAGGTGGTTTATGACCAGGTCCGGGCAGCCGGTGGACTGTGTGTTGCCGATGAAGTGCAGTCCGGTCTGTGCCGCCTGGGCGACCATATGTGGGGTTTTGAGGACTCCGGCGTCGTACCGGATATCGTCACGATGGGCAAACCCATCGGCAACGGGCATCCGCTGGCTGCGGTGGTTACCACGCCCGCCATTGCCGCCGCATTTGCACGCAACTCCCAATACTTCAACACTTTTGGCGGCAACCCGGTGTCCACCGCGGTCGGCCTGGCGGTTCTTGACGTGGTGGAACAGGAAGGCATTTTGCAAAATGCGAATACGGTGGGCGCCTACCTCGGCAAAAGGTTGCGCGCCCTGGCAGATGAATACCCACTGATCGGAGACGTTCGCGGCAAAGGTTTGTTCTTCGGTCTGGAATGCGTCCGCGACCGCAACTCTCTGGAACCGGCGCCCGAAGAAGCCGGGCGGATTAGCGATCAGTTGCGCGCCAACGGCGTGTTGGTGGGTATTTGCGGTCCGCTGGATAACGTCATCAAGATCCGCCCGCCCCTGGTATTTGCCCGTGAACATGCGGATTTGCTATTGGAAAAACTCGGACTGGCTTTGCGCTCGCTTTGAGTGCACATTCCCGCGCAGACATGAAAACTGCTAATCTTGTTTCGCTAAGCGGCTGGGGTCAGAGTAAAAATTGACTGAAGGAAAGTTGACGAACTCAGCGACGTCAAGGCAATTTTTACTCTGACCCCATTGGTTCGTTTAAGAAAAGATCATTACACAAGGAGGTCGGCAATGATTACCCGGTATGCCTGGATGGCTGTCTTTCTGTCACTGGTGGTCATTGCCGCTGCGGTCGCCGGAAGTTTTGAAGCCGGTGAGTGGTACTTCATGCTGCGCAAGCCGGCATTTACTCCTCCTCCCTGGGTGTTCGGCCCGGCGTGGTCTGTTCTGTACCTACTCATGGCAGTGGCGATGTGGTTGGTCTGGGATAGCAAACACTACACGCGTACAGGCGCGCTGATCTGGTGGTTATTGCAGCTCGGACTGAATGCCGCCTGGTCCTGGCTGTTCTTCGGACTGACCCGCAGCGGCTGGTCGCTGGCCGAAATGGTGCTTCTGATCGGCACGGTGGTGCTCTGCATGAAGGCATTTTCCGCCTCGTCGCGACTGGCTGCGATGCTGATGTTGCCCTATCTTTTGTGGCTGTGCTTCGCCTGGGTGCTGAATTTTTCCATCTGGTCCATGAATGGCGGTGGTTTGGGTAGCATCATGGATTAGCACCTCATCCACTACTTCTGCGCTTACTTTCGCTGGCATTTTCGAGAAAAAATGAAATGCAGCCAGGCCTCAGGTGGCTTGTTTGCATTTGCGCTTGCGAAATTGTTTTGGGGAGAGGCCGTATTTGGATTTGAACACCCGACTGAAGTAGGCCGAATCGTTGAAACCGTTCATAAAGGCTATATCGGTAATTGACAGTTCGCCAAGGCCAGGGTCAGATAAGTACATAGCCGCCTGTGCAGTACGTTTGTTGGAAATAGTTTTGGTTAGACTCATTTCTGTTGTGGCGAATAATTTGTGAAGGTATCGGCTGCTGACACCCAGCGCGTCGGAAATACTCTGAACTCCAATATCGGCGTCAAGAAGATTTTCTTCAATGTATTCATTGGCTTCCTGCAACAAAGAATGAGCATTCTTCTTCTTAACGATTTGGGTTGCGGAGCGGGATTCCGTGCAGGCTTTCGCAAGATCAAGCAAGGCGCTGATGATCGGGCGCTCTTCGCTGGCTCTCACTTTGTGTGCATTTTTACGCAGAGTCAGTACGGTCGAACGCAGAATATTGGACAAAACATCATTATCATCAAGTACGAGAATTCTGTCGGGATCGATCAGTGACCGCGCGGCACTGTTGTAGGAGTCCGGAACAAAAACGGATACTTGGCGAATATTCTCCTTGGACTCAAATTGCAGAGGGTGATTGCTATTCCAAATAAACAGGTTGCCCCGTTTGACAAACGTATTACCTGCTCCAACGGAAATGCTGTAGCCTGCGCCGTCAAGGATGTATGAAATAATAAGGTAGCACGACAGGCTTGGGGTGTTCTGTGGCAGAGACCGCTCGCCCTTGATCGGCAAAGTCATAACATCCGTGACAAAACACTGGGCAAAGCGATACTTCTTTATATAGGCATTGACCTGTCGGTTCAGACCTTTGCTTTGCTTTATCTCCCAATCGAAATGCACCTCGTTGAGGTGCTCGCTAAAGGCCTTGAAATCCTCGTTCTGATTGAGGAGTTTGGCTTTCCAGTCGACTTCCAAAGGCATGCAGCGTGCTCCAATAGCTCGATATTGAGCAGCTCAAGTAGTAGTCCGATTGTTATCCGCGAATGCGCATTTGTCTAGGCTTTTGTTCGCTTCAGTCAAAGAATCCAGGCTCCACACGCAATATTCTATAAGCATCAATTTCAGGCTGCCGGCAGGTCGTGGGAGGATGTTTCGGCGCCTTGCAGGCGGAATAAGTGTTGATTTCTGCAAGAAGCTGGATTTGATGGGGAGCGCTGGCGCAGGGGCGACTCAACCGTCAGCATCAATATAAAGAACAACGATTTTCCCAGCAGAGCGAAAGTGTGAGGACAGAAATTTTCGGGAGGATGAACGCAAATGACCCATAAGAGTTCTTTGACAATGCACTGTTGGATCATATTGGTGATTGGCGCGTTGACCCAGGTGACGAGCAGTCAGGTACTGGCTGATTCAATGAAGAATTACCAAATCGAAGAGGTGATAGTTACTGCTCGAAAAAAATTGGAGAGTGCTCAGGATGTGCCAATCTCCATTGCTGCATTCAATGCTGATTCGATCAGAGAAAATGGTTTCAGCGATACTTTGAGCATCGATGAAAAGGTCCCCAACCTCGAAATCAAGACCTTTGGTGGTCAGCCCAATATCTTTATTCGTGGCGTTGGCAATAATGATTTTAACGCCACCACGGTGAGTCCGGTGAGTATCTATTTCGATGATGTTGTCATGGGTCTGACCGGTTCGCAAATTTCGCAAGTGTACGACCTGGAGAGAATCGAGGTATTGCGGGGACCACAAGGAACCCTGTTTGGCAGGAATACGACAGGGGGAGCAATGGTATTCCATTCGAACAAACCGGCAGCGGAGTTTCAGGCCGGAGTCAGTGCCACCTTGGGGAACTATGGCCGCACGGATTTCGAAGGCTACCTCAACATCCCGCTGGTTTCGGACCGTCTGATGGTCAGGGTGGCGGCCAGGTCGGACTACAACGAAGGTGACCGGGTAAACCTGTTCGACGGAAAAGATGCCAACGGTGTAAAAGCCCAATCCGGGCGAGTGAGTTTTCGTTACCTCCCTTCCGATAGGCTGCAGATTGACCTAAACGTTCACGCGCACGTGGACAGGAGCGATTTCAAGCAGGGCAAACCGATTGGAACATTTCCCGGAAACACCAATGTACTTGGTTACGCGGACCCATTCCCCCGCGATTCCCGGAAGCTGAATTTCAATGGCAAGAACAAACACGATATCGATGCACAGGGGACCGTATTGACCATTCAATATGACATCGGAAAAGCAACCCTGAAGTCTATTACTGCGTATGAGGACAGCGAAACCGAATATTGCGGCGATTTTGATCACAGTCCTTTGTCGCTCGATGAAATTTGTTTTGAGACAGATGGAGAGCAGTTCTCCCAGGAAATCAATGTCAACATGAACCTAACCGACGGAATGGATTTGGTTGCCGGTGCTTTTTACCTTACCGAAGACCTCCGGTATGACACCTTTGCAAATCTTTTTGGGGAACTGCCTGTTGGTCTGGCGTTACCGTTGCGGGCCGGTTCCAACAGGGACACGAAAACCTACGCCTTGTTTTCAGAAGTCACTATTGATGTCGGAGATGCCTGGTCAATCAATGCAGGCCTTCGCTATACCCATGAAAGCAAAGATGCCGATTTGTATAGTTCCGTGATACTCAATCTGTTCGACCCCACCGCGCCGGATATAGACCCGATACCCATTATTCCCCCCACCATGCTGTCGGACGACTGGAGTGCCGTGTCGGGCCGGTTGGCAGTGGACTATAAGTTCAATGATGACGTGATGGCATATGCCAGCATTTCCCGGGGATTCAAATCCGGCGGCTTCAATTTAGGCGCCTTTTTTGACCCCAATGAAGTGACTACGGTGGACCCGGAGTATCTGCTTGCCTATGAGTTCGGACTGAAATCCACGCTGGCAAACAACCGCTTGCAACTGAACTTTGCAACCTTCTATTACGATTACACGGATTTGCAGGTATTGACCTTTGTATCTGGAAGCACCCCCGCCAATCCACTGGTGTTTGCTCTGGAAAACGCGGCGGATGCAGAAATTTACGGTGCTGAGTTGGAGATAAAAGCGTATCCGGCGGATGGGCTGGAGCTTACGGCAGGTATTGGCAACCTGCACACCAAATACAAAAACTTCGACTCCGCCGTTGGAGGAGACTTATCCGGCAATGCCCTTCCCGGCGCCCCCGAATGGAACATCAATCTCGCGCTTGCCTATGATTTCCAAATGCCGAATGACATGATTCTGAGGCTTCAGGGCGACTATTCTTACACCGATAAGCGGTACTTCAATTCGTTTGAACAGGATGCCATCAGTTCCAGAGGCGACCACGAGTTGCTCGGTGCGCGCGTGTCCCTGATGTCGGAGAAGGGCACTTGGGACGTCTCTGCCTGGGGCCGCAATCTTGCCGACAAAGAATACGTAGTGGACAGCACAGATTTGTCAGGCGTATTTGGATTTATTCCACTGTTCTATGGAGACCGGCGTAGCTACGGAGTCGATTTCACCTACCGGTACCAGTAGCCAATTCCAGCAGCCGGGTAAGAATGTTGAATTTTGACGAAAAGATAGTGCTGGTTACAGGAGCGGCTTCAGGCATAGGCGCCGCCACCAGCAATCGGTTTATTGAACGCGGCGGTTCGGTGGTTGCGCTGGATTTGAACGAGTCTGGTTTAAGGGCGCTGGCGGTATCTTGTGGTGACAAATTAATGCCCGTGGTTTGCGACCTTGCTTCCGAAACGGAAATAGCAGAATCGGTGGCACAGATCATGGGGCGGTACAGCCGCATCGATGTTCTCGTCAACAACGCCGGTGTTGGAAAGTTTGTAGGTATGGATTTCGCGCTGGAAGAATTTGACGTGCATTTTCATACAAACCTTCGTGCGCCCATGCTTATGGTTAAGCACTGTCTACAAATGTTGCGAGCGAGCGAAGCTCCGTGCGTGATCAATATGTCGTCGATTGCAGCACGCCTTGAATGGGGTAATCACTTTTTGTATTCGTGCGCCAAAGCCGGCTTGGAGAAATACACCAAACACCTGGTGCGCGATCTTCCCTGGTTGAGAGCAAATTGTATTTTGCCCGGAGTGATTGATACCGCCATTCTTGACCGGCTGGCTACACCGGAGGAAAAGGCGGGTCTGTTCAGGCTTATGGAGGAAAGCGTTCCTTGTGGGCGAGTCGGTACCACAGATGATATTGCCAAAGCGGTGCTGTTTCTGGCGTCTGCTGATGCCAGTTATATCAATGGCGCTTCATTGGTTGTAGACGGTGGATTGAGCCATTCAAACAAATGGCTGGGTTTGTAAATCAGCCACCGTCTGGTTTTGGGTTGACCTGTCCGGGCAAGAAAGCCGGAATTTTCGTATCGGAGTAGAGAGATGTCTACAAGAGCTTACATGCTGGGTGGCACCCAATCAGATTTTGCCCGCGATATGTACGATGAGGGTAAATCGGTATTTGATCTGTTCAGCGAAACCATGCAACAGGCGCTCTGGGCAACTGGCATCGAAGCCACCGAGGTTGAGCGCGGGCATATCGGAAATGCCTCAGGAGATGTTCTTACTCAATATGCCCAAATGGGCGGATTTTTTGGTATGGCGAACGAAGGTTTTGCCGGCATGCCAGCGAGCAGGCATGAAGCCGCCTGCTGCTCGGGCTCGATGGCTCTGTTGGGCGCGATCTCCGACATCGGCGCTGGATTTTATGATTTGGTTTGCGTTGCAGGTGTCGAAGTTATGGGTGTTGATACCGCCAATGTGCAAGAGTTTGCAACTGTTGATCAAGCCATAGGAGCACACGCATGGCCTTCTGAGAGAAAGCAGGAAGAGTGGGTGTGGCCGTACCTGTTTAGCCAGTTTCAAAGAGACTATGCCGAACGCTACGGCATTGAGTATTGTCACCTGGGTGAAATTTCCCGCATCAATCTGAACAATGCCAAGTCAAACCCGAATGCGAGAGGGAGAAATTACCCCTTCAAAGATGCCTGTTTTACCGAAAACGATGAGGTCAATCCTGTCGTGATGAGTGATTTTCGTGTTCACGATATATGCCGAACGGCAGATGGTGCTGCGATTTTATTTCTCGCGGGCGAAGACTACGCAAGAAAATATGCCGCGAAGCACGGATTAAACTTTGAGCAAATCCCGTGGGTGAAAAGTTTTGCTCACAGTACCATGCCCACGGAGCTGGAAGTGAAGAGGCGGCTCTCCAGGGCTTCGGGCAGTCCCTACTACATGCCCCATTTGAGTAAGACCATCGATGCTGCGGTTACCCGTGCCGGCATGCCCAATGTCCGAGCGTTGGATGTTATGGAGTTGCACGACTGCTTCAGCATTACCGAGTACATGATTCTGGATCATAGTGGCTTAGCCGCCCCGGGCGAGATATGGCAAGTCATAGAAGATGGTGCCGTCAAAAGGTCCGGTTCTTTTCCTGTCAATCCGAGTGGTGGATTGCTGGGTGCGGGTCATCCGATTGGTTGCACCGGTGTCCGAATGGCATTGGACTGTTATAAACAGGTGACTGACAGTGCTGGTGATTACCAGGTTGAAGGTGCAAGAAACGCGTTTATGGTTAATGCCGGTGGAACACTTACTACGGTAGCGGCAATGGTCATTGGTGTGTAAATGGTCGGCCGTGCAGTCGCAAAGGAAGGAAGGAAGTGAACCAGGATAACAGGATTGCAAAACTGCTGGACCATCACATCGCTGCCTTGCTTAGCGGTTGCATGGAAGAAATTCTCAGAGACTATGACGAGAGTTCTTTTGTATATACTCCCGACGGTCCGGTGGAAGGACTGGTGAATTTGAAGAAAATGTTCGCCGGATTTCTCTCTACCGTCCCTGCCAACGTCCTGCAAAGTCTGGAGATTCTGCGCCAAGACATTTTTAATGACACGGCATACATTCTTTGGCAAGCAGGTGAGCAAATTCCATTGGGAACCGACACTTATATCATCAAGGATGGCAAGATTGCCGTGCAAAGCTATGCGGCTTATATGCGGTTGCCGCACTGAAATTCCGGTAAGTGAGGCAGGCGCACCGGCCTCCAAGGGGGTATTATTTTCTCGTCAACCGGCCTTCGGACGGTCTTGTACAGGATAACCAAGGCGTAATATCGAAGTCTTGATATCACTTAGAATTTGAGGGTCATCTATCGTTGCGGGCATTTCCCACGCTTCACCATCTGCAATTTTCTTCATGGTACCGCGGAAAATTTTGCCCGAACGTGTTTTTGGGAGTCTCGATACACTTGATACAAGCTTGAATGAAGCAACCGGGCCAATCTGGCTCCGCACCAATTGGATCAATTCCTGTTTCAGCACTTCCTCATCTGATCTGGCGCCGGCACTCAGCACCACCAGGCCCATTGGCAGTTCTCCCTTAAGTTGGTCTTTCACGCCGAAGACAGCGCACTCCGCAACTTTTTCATGTGACGCCAACACTTCTTCCAGCGCACCTGTTGAGAGTCGATGTCCAGCGACATTGATCACATCATCGATTCTGCCCATGATCCACAGGTATTGATCTTCATCAATGAAACCCGCGTCGCCAGTCAGGTAGTAGCCTTCAAAATGGCTCAGATAAGCTTCCTTGTAGCGCTCATCTGCATGCCATAATGTAGCCAGGGATCCGGGTGGCAGCGGCAATTTGATAACAATGGCGCCCGTTTGGCCAGGCTCCTGTAATCGGCCCGCATCATCCAGTATTTGAACCTGATAGCCGGGTACCGCACGGGTCGGTGAACCCGGCTTCACCGGCAAGTGTTCAATCCCCAAACAATTGGCCGCAATTGACCACCCGGTTTCAGTTTGCCACCAGTGATCGATTACCGGCACCTGCAAATACTGTTCTGCCCAGCTCAGGGTATCCGGATCGCAGCGCTCACCTGCCAGAAACAAAGTTTGAAATTTTTCCATCGCAAACTGGTGGATGTAGGAACCCGACGGGTCTTCCTTCCTGATTGCCCTGAAAGCTGTCGGTGCGGTAAATAATACTTTAACGTCATGCTCATCAATGACTCGCCAGAATGCGCCCGGATCGGGCGTCCCCACGGGCTTGCCTTCATATAGCACTGTAGTATTGCCATGAAGCAAGGGGCCATAGACGATGTATGAATGTCCCACTACCCAGCCAATGTCCGACGCCGCCCAGAAAACGTCGCCAGGTTCAACCCCATAGATATGTTTCATGGACCAATACAGGGCCACGGCATGCCCGCCATTGTCGCGGACGATGCCTTTCGGCTCACCTGTGGTTCCCGAGGTATAGAGAATGTAGAGTGGATCGGTGGCGGCAACAGCTGCACAGGGCGCGGGGTTTGCGCCGCTTAGAGCCTCATGCCAGGCAATGTCCCGGCTTGGGTCAAGTTCGGCCATACATTCGGGGCGCTGCAGAATGATACATCGTTCGGGTTTATTGCTTGCCAGCCGAATGGCTTCGTCGAGCAGCGGCTTGTATTCCACGATACGGTTTGGCTCAATTCCGCAGGAAGCGGAAACCACTATCCGCGGATGGGCATCATCTATTCTCTTCGCCAGTTCGTTTGCGGCGAAACCGCCGAAAACGACGGAATGTATGGCGCCCAAGCGGGCACAGGCGAGCATCGCAATTACCGCTTCGGGCACCATGGGCATATAAATAATTACCCGGTCCCCTTTGTTCACCCCGAATGAGGAGAGTGCACCCGCAAATAAGGCTACAGCATCGAGCAATTCAGAGAATGTATAACGCAATATTGTGTTCGTAACGGGACTATCGTAAATCAGTGCGAGCTGGCTGCCGCGTCCAGACTCGACGTGCCGGTCAAGCGCATTGAAGCAGGTATTGATTTCCCCACCCTGAAACCACCGGTACAGCGGTGCGCTACTTTCGTCAAGGACGGTATCCCACAAGCGAGACCAGCTGAGTTCCATGGCTGCCTTGGCCCAAAAGGCCTCCGGGTCAGACAAGGATGATTGATAAGTTTGTTCGAAATTCATAAGCTGCGCTTGCGATTCGCGATCGGTTGCAGTATATGAATCAGGGAAGAAGCGATGAATTGCCTGAATATTGCATTTCCCGTGCGAAATCTTTCAGCGATAAGCAGAACCAGGTGCGGATTGTTCTATTACTGTTGGGGTTGCAATGGCAGCTATCCTGATGCCGAACTGTCCAGGTTATTGTCCTGCGCTCTATAGGCAGTCGGGGACAGCCCGGTCCAGGTCCTGAAAGCACGTGAAAACGTACTCGCTTCGGAAAAACCCACGGAACAAGCCACGACAAACACGGAATTTCTCTGGTCCGACAAAAGCTCAATGGCAAAATCGCGGCGAATTTGGTCCTTGAGTGCCTGATAAGAGGTGTTTTCTGCTTTAAGCCTCCTGCGTAATGTGCCTGGACTCATTCCAAGTTGATCCGCTACGGCCTCAAATGTCGGTATATCGAGCGTATTCTTGCTCTGGGTCAACAGTATTCGACGGACTTTGAGTATGAAACTCTTATCAGTTACCGGATCGACGAGAATGCCGACGGGAGATCTCTTTAGAAGTGGTAGCAATTCTCCTTTTGTTCTTACATTTGGCCACGACAGGCATTTCTCCGGGAATTCCAGCGCTGTTATCGACTGAGCAAACAGGCATGGGCAGCCAAATAGAAGTTCGTACTCGTCGAAATAGTCCGGTTTTTGAAAATCAAACCACACTCTGGTTAATGGAATGTTCTCGCCGGCAAGCCAGCAGACAAATCGATAGGTCATACTGAGCATGTATTCAGTAAGAATATGCTCGGTGTTGGGAGGCTGCGGGTCGATGTCCAGCTTGTAAAGCGCATGTTCTCCGGCCGTTCTTAATTCCCATCTGATGTCTTTGGTTGCAAGCTTGAAACACTCCGCCTGTTTCTGCAGCGCCCCCTGTACATCGTTCTCTTTCAACGCGAGCTCACAAAATAATGAAAAAGTGCCAAATTTTATGGGTTGGGACACTCAGGCCAAAGAATTCGTCATTAAATTCTTTCCACAGTTGGCGCACAATCTTCGTATATTGATTGTGGGTAAATCGAATTCGAGGTTGATGGATTACATCGGGTGATACGCCGGCATTTTTGAGGATCTTTTCTGGTTGTAGTCCTTTGGACTCGGCATGTTTAAGCAGAGGCAGCACAAAATGGCTGTGAATGGTGTTTCTCAGGTACATGCTTGATTCTAAAAACCCTCAGTGCCGCAATGCTTGTTTAAGAATAGCATGGAAGATTATGCACAGGAATTGTACCCTTCCGCCATGTACTCCTTACCTCCGGATTTATATTCTAATTCCAGCTTTTGGAGTACTCAGTGGAAGACGGGAAAGTATTGGCGTTGATTTATGCCAAACATGGGTGCTGCATTGTCGAACAGGGTCTTCTTTCTTGAACTCGGTTATGGAGGGTTGCAATGAATTTTGAGCAGGTCATAGGCAACAGGCGTTCGACCCGCTACTTCGATCCGGACCGTCCGGTCGAGCGCGAAAAAGTGCAGAAGATTCTTGAGGCCATGCGTCTCGCTTCGTGTGCCATGAATGCACAGTGGCTGCGGGCGGTTGTAGTTTATCGGGATGACCTGGATGCGGAAACTTTTGAAGCACTCAAGTTGCCGGTTTCCGGGGTGGTAATGGAGTTGGCCCCGGTTCATATCTACTGTTTCACTGACCCGTCGGTGGTCTTGGAGGATAAGGGAGACAGAGTGCGGGAACTGATGGATGTCGGTGCCTGTAACCCCAGCCACGGATGGACTTATGCATTCCTGGATGAATTCGTGTGGCCACAGGTATTGAAACCTCTTGCTGACAATCCGACGTATCCTGCATCCATGGCCTTTGATAACGGCGGCGCGGCCACGCAAGGTCTTTTGATGGCCATCAATCTGGGTTTGGCAGCCTGCTGGACGGTAATGGCGGAGGAAGCGGCCCGAAAATTTCTGGGTATACCCGATCACTGGCTGCCGCATTATCTGATGAATGTGGGCTATTCCCTTGAGCATCCGGGACAGCGTCCTCGACAACCACTTGGGAGCCAGTTTTTTGAAGGTCATGTGAGCAAACCGTTCCGACGAGATGAGGCGGTTGTCAAAGAGCTTGAAGAAGCCGGCATGATACAGGAGCCCGCGCCCAGACCGGGGCGTAAGGAAGAAATACGCCAGTTGTGTGAAAAACTGGGATTGCGCGAATAGCAATCATGGTGCTGGTCCAGCCAGGGATGGAATATGAAAGTGTCAGCGCCTGGAATACGGCATTGGCCCATCATTGGGGTGGGGATCCGCTTGCCGAAGACCCCACCCGGCTGGCAGCGCTGCTTGCATTCTGCGAGTTCATCGACAAGGATCCGGATGAACTTCTTCGCTATTGCTTTCTTCGGCGCCGGGAAACAGGGGAGAGATTCCCCAGCAAGAAACGCCGCGAGGAAGTCACGGCGAAGGTCCGCGAATTCACTATAGCGAGTGGTCTCAAGGGTGTTGAAGCTCGCCGTCAGAGCAGTCATATTCTCTCTTTCTTGTCCCACAATGGGGTGTTGATTTAAGCGCTTTGAGAATCATAAAGAGATGCAATTGGCTTCGATACCCAAGTAGCACATGACGCAAACTCCTCTGTAACGCGCTGCAAAATCCTTCTGAATGGCGAATCATCAAAGTGAAAGCGCCAAGCCTCGAGACAAAGTTGAATGGCGCCGCGCCCTTCATAGACCCGCCGTCGAAATATCGCGGAACGATCTGAATCCAATTCACCATAAGCCTGCCAGAATCTGGCTGGAATATCCAAAAACGAAAAGATCCATTCTGCTGCGGGGTCACCCCAAAATGCGCGTTCAGCGTCCAGCACGGCAGTAATCTCGATATTGCCATTGTTCCGCCCGACCAAGATATTTCTTTGCCAAAGATCACCGTGCACAAGTCTCGGTTGTGTTATTGCATCGAGATGCCGGCGGCCAGCCTTGACGATTTGCAGAAAATTCACCGCGTCTTTACAGGGTAACTGGAAACGCTGCATATCGTTCAGCATATCGGTAATCCAGGAAATGACCGCATCACTCCACAGATCAAATGGATGCATGGGCGCGGGCGGCCCGAAATGTCGATGCGGAATGGAATGAATCTCTTTTACGATCCATCCGAGCTGCGCCCACAATTCTTCATTCTCTTCATCACTGAGACCATTCTTGATGTCATCCCATAGCTCCCCTTCCAGACAATTCTGAAATACATAATCGCGATCTATCAGTTCATGGCTAAAATCGACAAACAGGTTCCTGGGGATCTTGTCTGACAAGACATTCAGTATTCGGCTGCACGCTCGATTCACGCTGCAACAGGTATTCCTCATGCTTGAACAAGATTGCGTGGGCAGGTGGCGCGACACGCAGAATGACAGACTCATCAAGCCCAAAATCGATCCGGTAACTGGTATTGAATTTTCCGGAGTCTACTAATTGAGAAGTCACAGGCAGCGCTTCACGGCCAAACGCACGCCGGCATATCTGGTTGATTTGCTTTTGTTTCAGAGGTTGCCGGAAATTGGAAATGTTGCGAGTCACGGCATGGTATTTCATCGATCGGACTCTCTTTTGTCCGTCAACTGCTGCCGACTTGCAAAGCGGTGGATGAATCATTCCGTTTGGTACAGCTTCTCAAGAAATTGCGTTTTCTTGACGGCGCGTTCAAGTGAGTTGGGTTTGACCCAGATTATCGCGGGGCGGATTTTTAGCAAAGCATGCATCTTTGTTAGTAATTCTTGCTCCAGATCAGGCAAATCCCCTTCCTGAACGCCCACGCCATGCTCGATCTTGAGTTTCAGGGGCGGCACCACCCGAGGCGGAGGCTCATCGAGCAGAATACGAAAGGAGCCTGTCACTTTCGGCACAAAGCCGTTGATCACTCCTTGAATCGCAGCCGGATAAACGGGTACGCCCTTGACCTTGAGCATGTCGTCAGCGCGTCCGATGATTTTGTAGCGGAAGCCGCTGTTACCGCATGGACAGGGTTCGGTGAATACCTGGTGAACGTCGTTTAAGGTAATGCGAAGGTTGGCGAAAAAAATTGAGGCTTGGGGTTCCAGCGGAGTAAAAACCGCCAGGCCGGTGGCGCCGTGTTGCATCGGGGTTGGTTCGTGCGATTCCGGGTTTACCAATTCATAATAGCAGTAGTCATCTGCAACCCAGTGCATGCCCTGATACTGCGGACAATCACAGGAAACACCATACCCGGCCCCAACATCGAAAACTTTGGCGCCGTATTGCTCTTCCAGCCGCAACCGTACCTCTGGAATGCCCGCCCCGGGTTCGGCGCCCAGAATGAGTTTTTCGATCCCGAGATTGCCTATGGGCTCGGCAAGGACTTCCGGACAACGCTCGATAAGGTGCAGTGCCAGAGAGGGCGTGCAGGTCAGCACGTTGGCTTTAAACAGTTTGACCATTTGTAAAAAGCGTTCTGTACCCGCTTCAGCGCCAATGGGAATGATCGTCACGCCCGGTATTTTCTTGTACCAGTAAATTTGAGGCGTACCCGCAGCATGCATGCTGAGACCAAAGCCAATTGCCAATCGGTCGCCAGGCCGTAAACCTGCGCGCCAGCCCATGCGGCCCATGATTTCCCCCATGGCCTCTGCGGACTTGTGAAAAACCGGATAGGGGGTCGGGATTCCGGTTGTGCCCGAGGTGGTAGTTAAGAGGTGCAGGTCCTTCATTCGTTCCGGGCCAAACAGGATGTCGTAGGCTCTGAACATGTCATTGTTGCATCGCTCAAAAACGGCGCGATAGTCAGCTTGACCACAAAGGGGCAGTTTCTTCGCAAGATCGTCCAGATTGCGGATATCGGAAGGTGTGATTCCCGCGGTGTTCATCCTTTCGCGATCAAATGGCACGTTTTCGTAAAAATAGTTAAGAGTCGTCTGCAGCTTGTTCTCCTGGATCTCCCGCATCTGAGGCGTGTTCAACAAAGGCTCGATCTCTTCGTTGAAATACTGTCGCTGATGAAGTTTGCTTCTATTCAAATCAGTCACCCGGATGCTCGATAACAAAACGCTTCGGATCTGGCTCAAATTATCGCCTGAAGAGGTGTAGCGCCATCGCGGCCGCGTCAATTCCCAAAATTCCGCCACCATTATGCGTCAAGCCGACCTTGGGACCAGTGACCTGACGATTACCCGCGTCCCCGCGCAACTGTGTGACAATTTCATGGATTTGACCCACTCCCGTTGCTCCCACGGGATGACCTTTCGCACTCAAACCGCCTGAAGTATTTGTTGGCAGCTTGCCGTCTATATCGAAATGACCTTTCTCGATCAGTGCTGCGGACTGTTCCGCGTCACAAAGTCCCAGTTCCGCCAGGTACATGATTTCCGCTGACGAAGTGGTGTCATGCACTTCGGCTATGTCGATATCCTCCGGCGAGATGCCCGCTGTTTCATACAATTTGGCAGCCGCGCGTTTTGTAATCGTATCTTCGAGATTCGTACTGATTTTTCCACTTGCAACTACGGAAGCCGATACCCAAACCGGCCTCGCGGAAAATCGCCTCGCAAACTTGCGTGAACACAGAATTGCCGCCGCGCCACCATCAGCGACAGGGGCACACATCATGCGTGTCAGGGGAAATCCTATGTCACCCGACAAAAGCACTTCTTGCAGGCTCACTGTTTTCTGGTATTGCGCCTTCGGATTGAGCGACCCGTTTTTGTGTGCCTTTACCGACAATTTGGCAAAATGCTGCTGTGTCAGCCCATATCGGTTCATAAAGCGCCGGGCATGGAAGGCATAAACATCCAGCAATTTGCTGCGAAGCAGGCCACCTTCCACCAATATCCTCTCACCGGAGTTCAGGCTTTGCTCTACCTGTGTGAGATAGGCGGTGTAGTTTTCGATATCAACTCCCGATTCCAGCGCCTGATACGTTCTTGTTTTATCTGCATCGTAAAGCTTCTCGAAACCGGTTATTAAAACACAGTCATGAATGCCACTCGCGACTGCTGACCAGCCCAGGTTAAAAGCGAATGAACTGCTTGCGCAGGCGTTCTCAACGTTGTAAATGGGAATTTCAGCAAATGCCATCGGAGAGAGTGTGACTTGGCCACGGATCATGTGCTGGCCTGTCATGGCTCCGGCCACGGCATTTCCGGTATACGCCGCCTGGATGTGTTTTATGTTTAGGCCGGCGTCAGTCAGAGCCTCTTCAACAGCCTCCCTGACCAGGTCCTTTATTCCTCGATCCGGGTACTTGCCGAACTTTGTCATTCCAATGCCGATGACTGCAACATCCCTCACAGAGATTACTCCCAAACTCTCGCGACAATTACGGTTCAAGCTGAGCTTGTACCTTCCCCTCAAATCCATGCATGAAGCCGGATCGACGGCTTGCAATAGAGCCCTACTTTAGGCACCTGTTTCGCCGGGTAGAATGGCGGTAAGTCTCACTTTGTTGGCAAAATCTGGCAACTTTCCAATGACTGCGAAATGCCTGGATGGGCTTGATTGCTTATGTCAACGTGACTGTATCTTTTGCCATTCACATCAGATGTTATGCGCGGATAAGGATTTAACAGATACATCAAGTCTCGTGGGGAGCGCATGAATGAAAGACATGAATGGTTAGCCCCGAGAAAGTGCAGGAATATCCTCGACAAAGCAGAGATTCAGGAGATTATGGCTCGCTATTCCATATGTGTCGACACGGGCGATGCAGATGGATTCGCTGCGGTTTTTACCGAAGATGGCGTGTGGGAATGGGAAGCGGCGGGTTTAGTTTCTGCGGCAGAAAGAGCGAGTACGGCAAATTGCCAGCTGTATCTACCCATGCAAAAGGCGCGCAACATGCGATCAGCAATCCGGTCATTCGCGTCCAAGGCAACAAGGCAAAATCAATTTGCCAACTCACCTGTTTTCTAAGCAGACCTGAACAGATCTACACTCTAATGGCTTGGATACTACGAAGATGAACTGGTTAAAGTGGATGACCATTGGATGATATCCCGCCGCGCTGCCCGGGTTGAGAATCCGGAAATATTGGGAAAGGGAAAAATTGCTGAATATTTCGCGCCCCTGGGTCAGGCAATGAGCGAATTGATGGAAGCGGGAAGCTGAAACCAAGACCATGTACCCAGAATTGAATAAACGTATAAAACTTCTGGAAGATATTGAATCTATTAGAAAGTTGAAAGCGCTTTATTGCTATTTGGCGGACGAAGCTTATCAAAATCCTGCGAAATGGAGTGAATTATTGGACTACTTCGTCGATGACTCCTGGCTGGATTTTGGTGATTACGGGGTGTATAGGGGCAAACAGGAAGTAAGCAGGTTCTTCAACGAAGTGACCTATACATTCTTGTCTTATGCGGCGCATATGGTTGCCAACCCGGTAATCGAAGTTGATGAAGATTGCGCAAAGGGAACCTGGTACTTTCATTGCCCCGCTACGGAACGTGCCTCAGCAATCGCCCTATGGGTACAGGGCCGCTATACCGACGAATTTGTCAGGGTTGAGGGAGAATGGAAGTGGAAATCCATCACCTGCCGCTTTGATTTTATCTCGCCGATCGACGAAGGCTGGGTGAAGACTCCCGCATTCAAGCCATAATCTCAAGCTCTTCGCAAGGTCCTGCCGTTTTGTAAACCGCGTACTACGCACCTCAACCCCAAGCGCGGCGCAAAAACTGTATGGAAGTTTATGCACAGCAAATGTGTCATTACGCCATTTACTCCCCAATACTCTCTCAATATTTTAAATAAGTGAATTTGGATTATGAATCTTCAAAGTTCGCGCCGGTTAACAACGTGTCTCTAATGATTCAAATAATCGTTCAAGTGGGGCTTAACGTAATGAAAAGAAACTTTTTGAAAACTGCCATCAGTCCAACCATATTCCTATATATAGCGGTTATTTTCAGTTTGACCTTGTATCAAAGAAGTTCTTATGCAGATACAGAATATGAATCGTCGGGAGCTCTCGAAGAAGTCATTGTTACGGCAAGAAAGCGGGAGGAAAGTGCGCAAACCGTGCCGGTTTCAGTTTCCACCATTACCGGTGTTGCGATAGACAGGACCTTTGCCGACAGCATTCAGGACCTGGAAGGCATGGCGCCCAACGTCATCATCGACACCTTCAATGCCTTTCCGAACGCTGCGTCCATTTCCATCCGTGGAATTAGCCATACCGAAATTGAAAAAAGTTTCGATCCGGCCGTTGGGCGTAATTGTAGACGGCGTATTCCTGGGGACAAACGCCCAATCAATGATTGACAACTTCGATCTGCAGCGGGTGGAGGTCTGCGTGGCCCCCAGGGAACGCTATTCGGCAAGAACACTATTGGGGGTGCAATCAACGTAATCCGAAAACGGCCTGATTCCGAATTCTCAGGGGCAGCGAGTTATGCTTACTCAAGTTTTGAACGGCATGATGTTAAAGCTGCATTAAACGTCCCTGTCAGCGACACACTTGCGCTGCGTCTGGCCGGCAAGTATTCAAATTCAGATGGATATTTGACCAACACGGTTGATGGCAAGCACATTAACGGTGTAGACACTTTTTCCATCCGGGGCGCAGCCCTATATACCCCCGTAGACTCATTTGAACTCTATGTCAATATCGATCATATTCGGGATCGCGGTGAATTATCGGGATTGCGTAACGAGAACCTGCCAACCCAATTGTATGCAATACCTGATTTTGCAGGCCTGGCGCCTGGCTATCCTGGATATCCCGCAGACACGGGACCGCTTGATCAGGTGAGGACAGATATCGATAACAGAGGAGCGGATTACGATACCTCATCGGTATCGGTCGAAATGAACTGGGATCGCGATCAATATCTATTGACTTCAATCTCAGCCTACCGCGACGTGGACGAGGATGTGTACAACGATTTTGATGCTGAGAATTTCGCTGGTTTTAACAGCCGCCGCGTCCAGAACCACCACCAGTTCACCCAGGAGATAAGACTTACTTCAAAATGGTCTGATCGATACCAATTGGTGGCCGGGCTTTACTACTATTGGATGGAATACAACCTGGACCAGACTGTCGATCTGATGACCGACTGGATAACCTGCGGATCCCTGCCGGGCATATTTGCTGGATTTGGCTGCACGCAAAATGGCGGATCGGCACAAACCACCAAAAGTTATGCCGGTTTCGTTCATGCCGATATCAATATTACAGATCGACTACGGGCGACTGTGGGCGGGCGATTCACTGAAGAAAAGAAGATCTTCACTGCGACGCCGATCGCTTATCCTGCCGGCCTTTTGGGCACCGCACATGATAGTAAAAGCTGGTCGGAATTCGACCCGCTTGCAGGCCTGGATTATCAATGGACAGACAACGTCTTCATGTATCTCAGTTACGCAGAAGGCTTCAAGAGCGGTGGCTATAACGGAAGGGCAGGGTCAACGACTTCCATCGGCCCATATGATCCAGAGTTTATTTCCACCTATGAAATCGGCCTCAAGAGTGAGTGGCTCGACCATCGGCTGAGACTCAACGCGGCGGCGTTCTACAACGACTATAAAGATCTGCAGGTTGAGCTGTTGAGAGCCGCACCGGGCGGGACCGGTCAGGAGACCGTGGTGGCAAACGTGGCGGCAGCGGAAACTTATGGGTTTGAATTGGAATTGCTCGCCAAACCCACGCCGAACTTTACCGTGCACGCAACCCTGGGAACGCTCGAAGCCAAGTACAAGAAGTTCCAGGCGGATATCGGATTTGGCGGTGTGACGGACAATACCAACCTGGAAATGCGTAAAGCGCCGAAGATGCAGTACAGCATCGGTGGGAGCTATGATTATTCGTTTTCCGATTGGGGTACCTTGTTGTTCGATATCAACTATCGTTGGACTGACAAAATGCACACGACGCTGCAAAACTTCGACTTCGGTATCCGACGCAGCGTGGGGAATCTGGACGCTTCCATCGGACTCGAAAGTCGTTCAGGTAAATGGAAAGTTTCTGTTTTCGGCAGAAACCTGAGTGATGAGAAATATATCATCGATGCTCTTTCGGCCGGCCCCCTGTTAAGCTTCTCATCAGTAAACGTACCTCGTGTTGTCGGTGTGCAATTCGATCTGCAATTCTGAATACAGGTATAAATTTTTGAGTGGAGGATAGATACAGATGAAAGACGAGAATCGATTGTTTACCAAAGAAGAACTCGAGGAGTTTTCCAAAGGCCACATCGACCTGGCGCTCGAAGCTTTGGAAAGCGGCGACATAGAGAAGGCGAAGTACTGGTGCAAACGCCATGAGGAGACAAAGCACTGGATACATGACCATTATGTCTATTGGGTCACTTCCCTCCTATCTCACATTCAAAGAACTTTTGGCGAGGATGCGGCTGTCGATGCCTTGAGCAAGTGCTATTTTCTGCCGATTCTGGAATTGGAAAAACAAAAGAACAAGGTCGGCATGAAAGCCTACATGCAAATGTGGGTGGATGGGATTTTGAGGCACCACGGCATGATCCCTGGACTAAAAATTGAAGAAGATGATGAGAAATTTATAGTTACTTTCGGCCGCTGCGGAAGTGGCGGATTTCTAATCGACCAAGGGGCTTATAATGAGGGGCCATTTGGTTTTACCAGACTGAGTAAAGCCAGACCCGAAACCTGGGGCCAAAAAAATGTGCCGGTATATTGCGCTCACTGCACTCAGGTAGAGATCTGGTCAGCGATGCTCAGTGGTGACAAGGCGCAGACAATTGTTGTTGCGGATCGCAAAATTAATCCAGGTGAACCCTGCATCATTGCATTTTTACAAGGATCCCAAGTTTGTACCGGAAGAATACATAGAACGCATTGGTATGGCCCAGTCATTTTGGCATGAAGAGCCGAGGGAGAAACATCGCCGAATTGACATCAAGACGGAGGACAAATTGCCGAATGAAGGGAGCCGAAAGGACTTCTCCATAATTGCGCTTTCACCATAGTCCGGTACTGAATTTTTCCATCTGGTCCATGAATGGCGGTGGCTTGGGTAGTATCCTGGATTAATGTCCGTCACGCCTTGTATTAACGCTAGCCGTGACTGGCCCAGAATACGTTGAGCTTGTTGCCATCGAGATCGCGAAAATAGCCGGCGTAAAAATCATCGCCACGCGGCCCGGCGGGGCCCTCGTCCCTGGCGCCCAATTCAATGGCCTTGTCATAGACTTTGTGCACCATTTCCTTTGAATCGACCGCGAACGCAATCATGGTGCCGTTGCCGACGGTGGCGGGCTTGCCGTCATAAGGCTTGGTTACGGCAAACCCAGGCTTGTCCGGCGCCACTTGCCAGGCAATGGTGGTTTCGAATTCCATGAATCGCTTGGCGCCCATCAAGCCCAGTAACTCATCATAGAACGCGGTGGCGCGCGGCAGGTCATTGGTGCCGACGGTTGCATATCCGATCATAACTATCTCCAGTATGGTTTGGGGTCAGAGTAAAAATTTACTTGACGCCGTTGAGTACATCAATATTTCCCGTAAAATTTTTACTCTGACCCCATTCTGCCCCTGACCCCGGTCATCCTGTTGGCAGGTTAGGCAGGGCCCCCACGCCAAACAGCCAGCTATGCAGATACAGGACCAGGGCAAAAAATCCGGCTCCGGTGAGCAGCAGGCGAACATTGGACATCAGCGAGGCAGGCGCGGGTTTGGTCCAGGCGCCCTGGCGGCGGTTGATCAGGATCATTTCCAGTACAGCCCAGGCGGCAAAGCCGGCGAAGAGGACCACCGCGCGTGCTTCGCCGCTGGAGAACAGATGACCAAGACCCCAGAGAAACACACCGTCCAACTGGGGATGCCGCAGGTAACGGCTAAAGCTGTTGTCCATGTAGGGAGCGAACAGCAGCACAATGGCAAAAAAAGACAGGGCAACGGTCACATAAACGCCCCAGCTCGGAGGCGGAAACACCGGCTCGACGGAGGCGGTTTTCCAACCGTAAATGACGCAAAGCAGCGCGCCAATCAGCACCAGACCGATTAGACCCTTGTAGGCCATCAGTCCGAGCCGTTGCACCAGACCCGCACGCAGGTTTACTGCCAGCGCAGGAACAAAGTGAATTAAACTCCAGACGACGATACCCAGGATCAGCAGGTTCATTACTATTCTCCCCGTCAGGCTACGTCTGTAATTTACTCCTAAAACCTGCGTTGAACCAGAATCAGAAACTGAACGCACAAGTCATCCGATTTCCTACGCCCATGGACCCAACAGTCCGATACCTTGTGCACAAAAGCTGCTTCAGAGTTGATTGGGAAGCTTCCACATCGTGGATCCTGGCCATGTGCTGCTTTCAAAAGTCGATCAAAAGCCCGATAATATGACTATGGTCATGACCATGGTCTTATCTTACTTTATGGGACGATACAGAAATGCAAACGCTTAAAGCTTCCGAGTTCAAAGCCCGCTGCCTGAAACTGATGGACGAGGTGCAGAAAACCGGTAAGGAGATCGTGATTACCAAGAACGGCAAGCCCGTCAGCAAGCTCGTGCCTTACCGGGTGAAAGCACCCACCCTGCTGGGCCTGCACAAGGGCAAGATCGACAGCGGTGACCGGGATATCTTCGCGACCGGCGAAAGTTGGGATGCGGCCGGGTGAGGACTGCATGATTTTACTGGATACGCACGTTCTGATCTGGTTGGATGAGGCCAATCCCCGCCTGGGCGAGGGGGCCATAAGGAAGATTGATAAGTCCCTTCATTCAGGCAGTGCCGCGGTGTCCGCGATCAGCTTTTGGGAAGTTGGCATGTTGATCAAGAAAGGCCGGGTCCGGCTGGATATGGACCCTGGCGTCTGGCGGGAAGATTTCCTGCAGCAGGGACTGATCGAACTCCCGCTCACGGGTAGTATCGGCATCCGCGCGGCTGGTCTTGGAGACGCCCATGGTGATCCTGCCGATCGCATGATCGCGGCGACTGCGTTGGAGAATTCCGCCACATTGCTGACCGCCGATGCGCGGCTGCTTTCCAGTGATCTGGCCGTACCTCGCCTCGATGCGCGGATATGAGAATTGCCGGTGTTACGTTATTCCTGCCTGCGCTGGTTTCTGACTCCGTTCAGGAGGCTGCAGGCTGCGGTTACCGCATCCAGCATACGCGGCGTGGCTCGGCTGATCTCGTCCGCCGACAAGAGAAATAGAGCCTCGTTGCTGACGGCCTGCATGCGCGGCCAGTCCCGCCAACTGGCCAGCGGATCGTCCTGCGCCGATTCCGCCGGCGCCAGCACGGCCTGGGGATCGGCGGCGATGACGGCTTCGTGGCTGACCTGTGGCGCCAGCCCGGTTTCGTCCTGAAAAACATTGACGCCGCCACACAGCGCCAACGCGCGCGCGATCAGGTGCTGGCCATTGATGGTATAAAGCGGGTTGCTGGCGACCTGATAAAAGTAGCTCACCGGCGCCAGCCCGGCATATTGCTGCGACAGCGCTTCCAGCTTGCGCCGGACTTGCTCTGCAGCCAACCGCGCGGAATCCCTGTTGCCGGTAGCCTCACCCAGCCACTCCAGCACGGTGGCGATTTGTTCAGGGCGGCGGATTTCGATCGTCCAGGTGGAAAGTCCCAATGATTGCAGCCTGGACACAGCCTGTTGCGGATTGCCGCTTTGCCAGGCGATCACAAGATCCGGTTTGAGCGCAAGAATGCGTTCCAGGTCGAGCCTGAAGGCGTCGCCAATGCGCGGGATGGAAGCCGCCGCCGGCGGGAATTCACTGTACTCCACAGTGGCGATCACTTGCCCGCCCGCGCCAGCGGCGAAAGCCAGTTCCGTCAGATTCGGCGCCAGCGTGATCAAGGTCCTGGCCGGCTGCGGCAGGATCAATGTGGAACCGTCCGCTTGCGGCAGTTCGACAGCAGCAGACGAAACGCTGATCCAGGAGAACAGCAATGCGATGAGACAAGACTGGCCCCAGCGGGGTGTCGGACGCAGCGCGGAAATTCGCAACCGATTGGAACCGGCTCAGGTAATGACGTCGACGAGCAACAACAATGCCAGCGCGGTCAGCCACACGCCCAGAACCCGCCATACCAGGTCCATCGATTGTTTCAGGCAGGCCAGCGGGCCATCGAGCCGGTCCGCATACCCATCCTGCGCGGCATGGCCACTGAGCACGATCTGGCGCGCGCTGGCCAACAGAAAACCATTATTGCCTTCGAACAATCCATGTCCCTGTTCGTCGTGGTAACGCTTCCAGGCGATGAACACGGAATCGAAGTCGGTCGCAATCGCCAGGGACAAGGTCATGAGCTGTGCCGCCGGCCAGTCCAGCACCTGGCGTGTTCGCATGATGAGGTGTTTCTGCGCGGAAGTCAGGCTGGATTTCTCACCGGTCAGCCAATCGACCATCCGGTACATGAAGGCGCCAATGATGCCCAGCACCGCGAACCAGAAAATGATGCCAAACCAGCGGTGCAAGGCTTCGCTGAAGACGGCTTCGACCGTTTTCGCCCGGCAGGTTTCCAGGTCATCCGGCACCTCATTCCGCAACAATTCTGCCAGGGCCTGTTTTTGCGTCTCGTCATCGTCTGCGCGGATGATATCCGCAACCTGGGTATCAATGTCCCTCAAGCCGAAGGTGTACACCAGGACCGCTATGGCAAGGAGAAAAACGCCCAGGTTGCCAAAAACGGTGAATACCATCTGGTCGACCAGGCCCAGCGCCAGCAGTGGCAGAAACAAAATGACGAGGAAACCGGTCAGTTCGTTCCAGCCAGGCAATTTTCCGAAAGCATCATCGGCACGCTGGACCCAGACGGCAAGCCATTGGCGTTTCCGCACCTGGCTGAGTTCGCGAATGAAGTGGCACAGAGCAAAAGCGAGGAGTATGGCAGTGATGGTCATCCGTGTGTTCTATCCCTATTGCTGTTTGGGTAAAAACAGAATGAACTCATTCTAGCAGAGGCGGTGCAACGATGGAGGGCTTGGAGCGTAAATTGCAGTGAACCTCGAGATCACGCCTTGCCGCGTGCCTGCCGGCAAAGTTGGTCGAGGTCCCCGCCGCCCTGGTGCCGGTACCAGTCGGCCAGGAGCCGAAAAGCGATGGATACCGGCGCGGAAAGCAACAAATCGCGGTTGCGCACGGCTGCTGTGAGTTCATCCACTGTATACCAGCGCAGTTCGTCCAGTTCTGCGGAGGTCATGCAATCACGGCTTTCGGCCTCGGCGTAGAAGCCGCACATCGAAGAGGCAGGAAAGGGCCACGGTTGTGACGAAACGTAGCGGATTTCCTTGAGTCGAACGCGGGCTTCCTCGAACACCTCGCGCACCACGGCGTCCTCCAGGCTTTCGCCTGGTTCAACAAATCCAGCCAGCGTGGAGAAGCGATTTTCCGGCCAGTTGGCGTTGCGCCCGAGCAGACAGGCGTTATCGTGCGTGACCAGCACGATGATGGCGGGGTCGATACGTGGAAAAGATTGCCGCGCGCATTCCTCGTTACTGCACACCAGCTTGTGACCGGCGGACAGCAAACGGTTGGGATGCCCGCATACACCGCAGAATCCGTGGCGATGCTGCCAGTAATGCAATGCCTTGGCATAGGCCAGTACGCCGGCATGCTTTGCGTCCATGTCCACCGCGGCGCGACGCAAGTCGACAAAGCTGGCATCCGGGTGGGCGATCAGCACGGCTTCACGCTGGCGGTCATTGATGGACACGGCGAAGAAATACCGCTTGCCGTCCGTTCCGAGCAGGGTAGGAGGCTGGATGCTTTCGAGATCATCCAGTTCACCGTTTTTCAGGTAGACAGCGAGCTGTCCCTGCTCGTGTACCGCGATCAAACTGCGGCTGCGCCACATCGGCACGAATCGGGCGGCGGCGGAGTTCAGGGCCCGCTTGACCCACTCCGCATCATCGCGGTGCTCGGCCAGGCGGTCGAGCCGCACCGAAGTGAAGCGATTGCGGGCTGAGCGTGAGATCTGGTCAATGCTGGCACTGAAATCGACCCCTGACACGGCTCAGATGGAAAACGAAGAGCCGCAGCCGCAGGTCGTTGCCGCATTGGGGTTTCGAATCACGAACTGAGCACCCTGCAGGTTTTCAGAATAATCGACCTGCGCCCCCATGAGGTACTGGAAGCTGAGTGGATCGACCAGTAGCGTCACGCCATCGTTGGCCACGGCAATATCGTCTTCGGACTGGTCTTCATCGAATGAGAAGCCATACTGGAATCCGGAGCAACCGCCGCCACTGATATAGACACGCAATTTCAGCTCAGGATTGTGTTCTTCCAGGATCAGCTCCTGAACCTTGCGCGCGGCAGCATCGGTAAAAACGATTCCGGGTGGGTTGGTGCTGGTTGTGTTGTCCATAGAATTCAAGGTTAATGCCTTATCAGGTTATACACAATATGGTGTTTTCCTTGCCAAATGCAACGATCTCCCGTTCCTTCAGTGCGGCGCTGATTGCGGTAGTTCTCTCTCGATGTTCTGCTCCTGGCCGCTGCTGAGCGTTTCCGCCGCCCCCGCATCGGCCGCCGTCAGTTCATTCCAGTCGAAACTCCGGCTCACCGGCTTGCTTTGTCCCTTGACCTCGAGGGTGATTTGCAGCCGGGACGGCTCAAATCGTTCCGGCAGTGTCAGGTAGCCCTCCATTTGCTGGAAATACTTGAAGCGAAATGTGGGCTCGGGTTGGCTGCCATCCGTCAACCGGGACCAGGGCAGGCTCAGCAAGCGATCTTCCATTGTGCCTTCAAGATCCAGGCGAACATTGCCATTGATGATGGCAGAGCGGCGCAGATTCTGGGTCAAGGTCAGCACGAAATGGAATACCCGGGCGGATGCGGTTGGGCTGAGTTCGAGGTGATAAACCGCCAGGCCGGACTGCGTGCCGCTGGTGCCGGCCAGCCGCTGGTAGAAATCGAGGTCGCCTTGCAGTTGGTTCAGCTCCGCCTGGCGATTACTTTCGTCCTCGCGCAGTATTTGGTTGGCCTGGCGCAGCACACTGACTTCCTGCTCGGCAACCTGCCGCCTGGCCTTGCTCGATTCCAGGCGCGAAGTCAGTGAATGGAGCTCGGCTGCTTGCGTTTTGATACGGGCTTTTGCCGCGGCCAGTTCGGGCACTGCCCACCTCAGCGTCGCCACATGTGATGCGTAGACCAGGCCGATAACGGCCAGCAATGAAACGGCAATGCGCAAGCTCTGCGGCAAGCGATATCTGAACCAGGACATTCGGGGAGTCTGCGCGCTTGTGACAGGTGAGTCCAGAAGCCAAATATGGACGCGGCTTGCCATTGACAAAAAAGCGGCCGAAGCCGCTTATACCCTTCACTTTCTTACTATCGTTTTAATTTATTGTTGTGATGCCTGGCAATACCCCAGTAACTGGTTGCAGTTTATACATCGTTACAGCAGACTTCGTCAAGCAGGAATTATAAGGATCATGCAATATGCTCTGGCTCAAATCCTTGCATATCGTGTTTGTCGTCACCTGGTTTGCCGGCTTGTTCTATCTTCCCCGCCTGTTCGTTTATCACGCGATGACGGATGACGTGAAGCTCCGCGCTACTTTCAAGGTCATGCAGCGGCGGCTGATGGTGATGACGCACCTTGGCGGCTCACTGTCCTGGGTGTTCGGTGTCAGCATGTTGTTGCTCTTGCCCGAGTGGCTCAGTCAGGGTTGGATGCAAGTGAAACTGGCGTTTGTTCTGTTGCTGACGTTGTATCATTTCTGGTGCGCGCGCATCGTCAAGGAAATGGCGCGGGACCAGGTCAGGCACAGCCACGTGTGGTATCGCTGGTTCAACGAATTTCCGACCCTGATCCTGTTCATCGTCGTAATCCTGGTAGTCGTAAAACCCTTTTAGCCCCTTTTAGTAACCGGAAAAAAGCGCCAGCCAGTCGCGTTCCGTGTCCCCGATAACCAGAAACTCCGGATTCAGCAGGGACTCCTTGCAGTTGTAGCGCAACGGCTTGCCGTCGAAAGTGACCACCTGGCCTCCGGCCGCAGTAACCACAGCGTGCGCAGCCGCGGTATCCCATTCCGAAGTCGGTCCCAGACGAGGATAGAAATCGGCCTTTCCTTCCGCCACCAGGCAGAATTTCAATGAACTGCCCATGCTGACCAAATCATAGTGCCCCAGCGGGGCCAGGTACTGCTCCAGCTTCGGATTGGCATGCGACCGGCTGCCGACAATCACCGCCGGGTCGGCGCAAGGCCGGCGCACGCTGATGACGCTGCCGGGACGATCCCTTTCGGCGCGCATGGCGCCGTCACCTGCCATGCCCCAATAGGTCACGCCACTGTCAGGCACATGGACCACGCCCATCACGGGTTCGTGATCGCGCACCAGCGCGATGTTGACCGTGAATTCGCCATTGCGCTTGATGAATTCCTTGGTGCCGTCGAGCGGATCGACCAGCCAATACTCGGACCAGCCGGCCCGGCTGGCATAATCCAGCAGCGCCGATTCTTCGGATAATAGTGGAACGTGTGGAGTCAGCTTTTGCAGCGCATCGCGAATCAGGCAGTGGCTGGCGAGGTCAGCCTGGGTCAGTGGTGAGTCATCTTCTTTTTGCACCACGCCGAAATCGTGACCGTAAATTTCCATTATGGCAGCGCCGGCGCGCCGGCTGATGCCTGCGACTTCACGGAGCAGGGCATCATCTGCGTGGCGTTTCATCGGGATTTCTCCGCGGCGAGGTAATCGCGCGCAATATACAGCGCGGCAATGGTACGGCCCTCGGTGCAATCTGCGCGTGCAGTAATGGTCAGCAGGTCATCGATGGGCCAGGGCACCACTTCGAGTTCCTCGGGTTCGTCACCGGGCAATTTCTCCGGATAAAGGTCGCGCGCCAGCACCACCTGGGTAATATGCGTCATGTAGCCCGGTGCAAGACTCAGCCGGGTCAATTGCATCAGGTTTCTGGCGCCGAAACCAATTTCCTCTTTCAATTCCCGCTGGGCGCCGGCCAGTACGGTTTCTCCCGGCTCCAGGCGGCCTTTGGGCAAGCCGATTTCATAATGGTGCAGTCCGGCAGCGTATTCGCGCACCAGTAAGACGGTTTTGTCATCCTTCATCGGCACGATGATGACCGCGCCGAGTCCGCGGGACTTCATGCGCTCATAAGTGCGCCTGGCGCCATTGGAAAATTCCAGGTCCAGTTGCTCGACCTCGAACAGCCTACTGGGGTCGCGCAGGCGCTGCTCGAGAATGACAGGCAGGGTATGGCGGGTCTTATCGATCATGTGGCGGTCTCTGGGAAAGTGTCAACTGGCCTTGAGCATGTCCAATAAAATGGCGTGCAATGGGGGCGGCGCCGCCAGTACCGAAGTGATGCCAAGCGTAGGGGACTTGCCTTCCAGATCGGTGAAAACACCGCCAGCTTCGCGCACAATGACGGCCAGGGCGGCGATGTCGAGAATGTTCACGTCGGATTCGATCACCGCATCGATCTGGCCGGCGGCCAGACGGTGGTAATGATAATAGTCACCATACCCGCGGGTGCGGTTGGCGCCTGCCAGCACCCGGCCGAGCGCGCTCCATCGCCCGGAAGCCGCCAGCGACTTGATGTTGCCGGTGGATATGGTGGCTTCAGCCAGTGCGCCGACATCGCGAACCTGAATGCGCTTGCCCTGCAGGTGGGCACCGCCACCGGAGTATGCCCAGGCCAGCTCATCGTGGGCCGGGGCGGATGAAACACCCAACACCAGATCACCCCGATGCATCAATGCGATCTGAGTCGAAAACATGCCATAGCCGGCGACGAAACTCTTGGTGCCGTCGATGGGGTCAACCAGCCACAGATACTCAGCGTCTTGCCCGGTTTGACCGGTTTCCTCGCCATAGAAACCGTGCTCGGGAAATGCATCCAGGAGTATGCTGCGAATGATGTTTTCCGCTTCCCGATCAGCCACCGTTACCGGAGTTTGATCGGGCTTGAGTTCCACGCTGAATTCACCATGGTAATAGTGACGGATGATCTCGGCAGAGGCATTGGCGGCTGCTATCGCCGTTTTCAGAAATGATTTCATTCAATACTCCACGAGGTTTGGCCGTCGATGGGTTAAAGATGCGCTTGGTCCCGAGAACATGATCGCAAGATGGATGAATTACCGGCATGATAGCAAAACCTCGATGCAGCACGGGTGATACTGGCCTGCTCAAAGCGGAGAGTCAGGAAAGGTTGATGCCACGCAGACACAGAATATTTACCGATCAGGCGTTGCAGCCGGGGCAAGTGGTCACGCTGGCCGACGAGGCGGCGCATTATCTGTCACGGGTGTTGCGCGTGGGGATCGGCCAGGCCATCGTGGTGTTCAATGGCGATGGTTCAGACTATGCGGCAGAGGTCAATCAGATGGGGCGGGCAAGCATCAGCTTGCAGTTGGGCGGCCGCCAGCCGGCTGCTGCCGAGTCACCCTTGCGCATCACCCTGGTCCAGGCCGTCAGCCGGGGCGAACGCATGGATCTGTCGCTGCAAAAAGCCACCGAATTGGGCGTGTCGGCTTTGCAGCCGGTATTTACGGCACGCACCGAGGTGCGCCTGGCTGCAGACAAGATGGAGAAGCGCATGCAGCACTGGCGCAAGGTGATCATTTCCGCTTGCGAACAAAGTGGCCGCGCCCGCGTGCCCGCGCTGCAGGCGCCAGTCGATATCCTGCAATGGGTGCAACAGGCCTCTCAGGCGCAGCGCATCATGCTGACGCCGGGCGCAGCGCCGCTTGCCTGCCCGTCACCTGGTTTGGATGTGGAACTGCTTGTTGGCCCCGAGGGCGGCCTCGATGAACGCGAATTGGAGTTCATGGACCGCCAGGGCATTTTGGCGGCAAGCCTGGGACCGCGGATTTTGCGCACCGAGACGGCAGGTCCGGCAGCCATCGCCATACTGCAGGCTCTGGCCGGTGACATGGCAGTCAATTCTGCACTTGTGTAATCGGCAAGATGCCGTAGGCGGCATGGGTGACCAGGTGGGTGAGCCGGTCCAGGTCGGGTATGACGGCTGCCTGCTCCTGCACCAGGACATGACTGAAGACGCCGAGGGACTTTCTCTCATCGCCCGTGTGGACCAGATCCTCCAATTGTACCGACAGCAGACTGGGAATATCGCTGATCAGAATTCCCAGGTAGGGCATGCGCGCTGAATCAGACAGTGATTTCACAATCATGATGCGGTTCTTACCGGAAATCTTTTCAGGCTCCTCGCCGCTGATCAATGCCGCATAGCTGAATACCGGGATTTGGCGGTCTTCCCATTCAATTTGCCCGAGGAACCATTGTGGCGTGTCGCTGAGCGGCGCCGGATCGATGTATTCAACGACTTCGGCAATGACGTTGGTAGGCAATAACAGGGACTCCGTCGCCATTGGCGCCATGGCGCAATGCACTTTGGGCAACGGAGCGGCCAACGTGTGGTTGCTGCGCGACGCGGAGAGCTCCTGGTGGGCCGTGGATCCCTGTTTGCCCAAAGCCTGTTTGCCCGTATCCCTGTTCAGGGCCCTGCGGGTGGACGCAGTGCGCGTCCCTTTCTTCTTGCTCGTCCTGGTTGGCATTTTAGTTGACCCTTTCCGGTTGCAATTCCAACTTCAGCATCTCACCCACGCGGGCCAGAAGTTCCGCCTCCTGGTACGGTTTGGTCAGGTAGGCATTGGCCCCCGCCTCGCGGGCTTTCCTGCGGTGTTTTTGGCCTGCGCGTGAGGTTATCATCACGATCGGTATATGCTTTAACCGCGGATCTGCGCGCATATGCTCAGCCAGTTCATAGCCATCCATGCGCGGCATTTCGATATCCAGCAACATCAGATCCGGAATGCGCTCATGCAGGCGTTCGATCGCATCGAGGCCATCCTGCGCGGTCATGACTTCGAGCGCGTGGTTTTCCAAAACCCTCGAAGTGACTTTGCGCATGGTGATGGAGTCATCCACAACCATAACCAGCGGCGAGCGTTTTTCTTCGCGTGGCGCAGGTAAAACGACTTCCCGGGGTTCAGCAGCGGCAGCGAGTCCGCGCCGTATCACCGGGCCCATGTCGAGAATGATAACCACCTGGCCTTCCGCACCAATGGTGGCGCCGAGAATGCCTGGAATACTGCTGACCTGCGGGCCGACAGGCTTGATCACCACTTCCTGGTGTCCCTGCAGCTCCGCCACCCGGAAAGCAGCCTTGTGCTCGCCGGCGCGAATCATCAGCAGCGACACGTTGGCGCTGTCGACCGGGATGGGCTCTTCACCCAGCAGCGGTTCGAGCTCCAGTATCGGGTAGCTTTCTCCGGCGAACTCGTAGACAGGTGAGTCGTTGGCGCGCAAGGCGGTATAGTCCGCCGGCAGCATGCGCGCCACACCGCCCACGCTGTTCAGCGGGACCAGGAACGGACGCTCGCCGACGGTAATGCCTATGGCCTGCATTACCGCCAGGCTGAACGGAATACGAATCGTAAAGCAGGTTCCCTTGCCCGGTTCGGACTCGATTTCCATCGAGCCGCCGATTTGCTTGATTTCATTGCTGACCACGTCCATGCCGACACCACGTCCCGCCAGGCCGGTCACCGTCGCTGCGGTCGAGAAGCCGCTTTCCAGGATGAAGCTGAGCAGCGCTTTCTCCGGGATCTTCCTCTGCCGCCTGGATCATGCCGCGCTCGACGGCGCGCTTGCGCACGGCATCGAGGTTCACACCGCTGCCATCGTCTTCCACGCGTACAACGAACTCCGTGGCTTCGGCTTCCACCGTCACCGTGATCTCGCCTTCCTCGCGTCTTGTTCTGCTTGCGCCGCGCCTTGGGTGCTTCGATCCCGTGCACGACCGCGTTGCGCAGCATGTGTTCCAACGGCGCGGTAATTCGTTCCAGCACGTTGCGGTCGAGCTGATCACTGCTGCCGGCCATTTTTAGCTGCAGACGCGCCTTTTTGCCCGTTTCCGCAGCCGCGGCGCGCACGACCCTGCGCAGACGAGGGGCGGCGCTGCCAAACGGCGTCATGCGGGTTTGCATCAGGCCTTCCTGCAAATCGGAGCTTACCCGGGATTGCTGCACCAGCATGCTCTCAGTCTGCCGCACGGAATCTTCCAGCATGTCCTGCAGGTTCAACAAGTCGCTCACGGATTCAGTAATGGCACGCGACAACTGCTGCATGTTGGAAAAGCGGTCCAGTTCCAGCGGGTCGAATTCCGTCTTGCCCTGGCTGGATGCGTTCTGATAGCGGGACAGCATCTGTGCTTCCGTTTCCATGTCCATCTTGCGCAATTGTTCTTTCAGACGGCTGACGGTTTGTCTGACTTCCTTCAGATTGAAACGCACGGTGGTGAGTTGCTGTTCCATGCGGGCCCGGTAAATACTGATTTCGCCGGCGTAATTGACCAGAGAGTCCATCAGCTCTGCCGCAACACGGATGTGAGGCTGAGTGGAAGCGTCATCCGCGCTGTCAGCCGCCGGGCGGTCCGGTACTTCATGGAATTCGCGCTTCGGCAGTTCGGCGCCCAGGCGCTGATGCTCGGAGATTTCGATTTGTGTTTCGGTCGCTGTCTCTGCGTGACCTTCTGCGCGGGGCAGGCGCGGTCACAGCAGGCTCTTCGCCTGCGGCCACGGCCCGCTCCGCCACCTTGGGCGCCGGTTCGATCGCGGGCAATTCTTCGTCACGCTCTGCTTTGGGCGCTTCTTCGGCGGCAGATTCCTTGCCTTTGGCTTTGCCTGCAGGCAGAACTGACAACGCTTGTGCTTTGTGCTCGAAGCGCGTCAGCGCGTCGCCTGGTTCTGGCATATGGCCGGCGATCAGTTCTTCCACCCAAAGGGTCAGGCGGTCGCATCCTTCTTCCAGGGCCTGCACGGCCGCAATGGTGGCCTGCAGGCGATTGGCTGCTATCCTTTCCAGCAGCGATTCCATGGAATGACTGAGGTCGCCCAGACAATCGAGCCCGGCCATGCGCGCGCCGCCTTTGAAGGTGTGGATCTCACGTTGCAGGTTTTGCACCAGCTTCTGGTCGGATAATTTATCCCGCCATTGATTGAGCAGCGTGTCGCAGCGCTCGAGTATTTCGGTGGCTTCTTCCAGGAAGATCGCCAGAATGCCCCCATCTTCGATCTGCATCGGTTCGGCAGCAGGCTTGGCGGCACCTGTTTGAGCCGGTGCGATTCGCTGCCGGTGCTTTCTCTGCAAGGGTCTTCGTCCGGTGCTTCCTGCGCAGATACTTCAGCGTCTCTGGCTTCTGCAGACCCGACCTGGGCCGTCAGGACGGACAGTTGCGCCAGCAGTTGTGCATCCTCCACTGGATAGCTGGTAGCGTTGCCGTGTTCCAGTATGGCAAGCCGCTGACGGAAGCGATGCAGGCAGATTTGGACGACGGGCGCGGCGTCCGGCCCGGCGTTACAGTCGTGGCGTAGCAATGCCTGGAGGAACTTCTCAAGTCCACGAGCGACCGCCACTTCCTGCCCCAGCGGTGACATGGCCAGCGTGCCGGCCAGAGTATGGGCGGAGCGCAGCAGGTCTTCGCTCGCCTCGCCGGCAGGGCGAATGTCGGTGGCCGACATGAATTCTTCGAGGTGGGCCACATACTGGCGAATTTCGACCGTCATCAATTGCGCCAGTTCGCGATCCGCTCCGTCCGTGCCGGCAGTGGATGCGATTGCTTCAGCGCTGCCGGGTTCGATCGCAATGCCATCGTCTTGCGTGTCTGCGAGCACACCGGATGCTTCGGCATGGTCCAGATGGCGCGCGACAAAAGTTGCAGGCAAACTGGCGCGCAGGGCATCAAGTTCCGGACGGTCACCTCGCGCCAGTCTCTGGCCGAAGTCACCAAAGCCCGCTATTTGGGCTGCGTTCAAGGCGCTGGTTTGCTGCAGCAGACGGGCTTTGAGATGGGGTAAAGCGGCGACGGCCAGTGTGATGGTGCTGCTCACCGTCACATCCGCGGTCAATCGATTTTCCAGCACGCGATGTCAACACGTCCTCGATGCGCCAGGCGAAGTCGCCAATTTCCACCGCCCCAACCATGCGGCCGCTGCCTTTCAGGGTATGGAAGCCGCGTTTGATATCGCCCAGGATCCTGGTGTTGCCAGGATCATCCAGCCAAGCTGGCAATTGCTCGCTCAAAGACTTCGCAACCGCATCGAATTCTTCGAAGAACACGTCCTTGAGGTCCGGATCGATGGCGTTGACAGGAGGCTCTGCGGTATCGGCTGCTGACGCCTCTGCTGCCGGCGCGGTGCTGGCTTCGCGAGGCCAAAGAATCGGCGTATGAGCCAGCACTTCCCCGCTGGCGCTGGCTTCGGGTAATCCATCCAGCCGCTCATGCATGATCTCCAGGAACCGCAGGCTGTTGGCTTGTTCATCCCGGCAGCCGGCAAGGTACAGTTCCAGCGCGGCGACTGCGTCGGTCAATGGAATCAGGTGCGCGTCCTCGTCCGAAGCGCCAGCCACTTTAGCCTGCACGCCTGCATTCAGAGCGCGGCTGAGCTTGTCGGTCAGTGCCGCGACCTCAACCTGGCCGGCAAGATGCAAAGCGCCACTGATTTCCGTCAATTGCTCTGCGAATGATGCATCGGTATCGCCGCCCAGCATTTTGCGCACGCTGTCTTGTGCTTGCTGCAAACTCACCACGCACTGGTCCAGCAGGCAGTTCAGGATCACGCGTTGTTCGGAGGCTGGCAATTGAATGAATCCGTTGGGGGCCGCTTCTTCCACTGGTTCACCCAACAACTTGATATGCGCGTCAAGCAGCGATTCGACTTCGATCAATTTACGCGCCAATTTGAGCAGAGGAGAATCCAGCTCGAGGTTTTCCACCCCGTCGGTTTGTTCGAGCCCGGGCAGCAGGTCTTCTATTGCACGCGCCGGCACGGGCAGGTTGAGCATGTTCAGGGTATCGGCCAACTGGCGCAGCGAAGCAATGCTGGTTTCTCTTTGTTCTTTCTCCACACGCCCGGTGCGCAGTTCCATGTCGAGGGTGTCCTTGACCAGGCTCATTTCCTCGCGAATGGCCATGCCAATGGACTGGAACAGGTCGGCATCACGGCCTGTTACCGCGCCGCGAGCGCGCAACAGCGCCTCCCGGTCAGGGATCAATTCTTCCAGTTTGAAGCGTTTGCGCAGCGTATCTATTGGCTTGCTACCGGGCTGCGCCTGTGCGGCATGAAACAACAGAGCCCGCGAAAGGGCAACCAGAGTTTCCTCCGTGGGGCCCAACTGACCGCCTTCGGTCATCGCTTTCAGCGTCAGGTCCAGCCGCGCAAACAGACGGCGCAAGGGCAGGTCATTGTCAACGGCGCCGGCTTGAAAACCGGCAATGGTCAGTTCGGCAATCCACCACAAGCGCCGCAGTGCATTGCGCGTCAAACGCGTGCTTAACGTGGAGCATACATCCTGCAGGGGCTTGAGTAAGTCCGGCTTTGACTGCTCCTTGAGCCATCCTACCAGGGCTGATTGGTATTGATTGCGCATGCGGCGCGCGAAAGCAGGAAATTCACTCGCGGCCAGAGCGCTCGATTCATTGCCGCCCAGTTCGGGAATCATCACATCGAGTTGTGGTGCGAACAGGGTTCCTTCGGAAAACAGGGATTCGTCATAGGTTGCCCGCAACTCATTCAGCGTGGGCAACAGAAGAATCGGCAGGTCGTCATGCCCTGCCTGTAATCGATCGAGGTAGGACGGCAGAACAATTATCGCGTCGGTGAGGGCGGCCAGTGATTCATCGGCGTTGACATTGCCGTTATGCAGCATGTTGCCGCCGACGGCAATCATTTCATCCGTCAGGATACTGGCTCCGCGTTGCGCCATGGTCAGGAACGTGAGGTTCAACTGCTCCAGTTGTTCCTGCACTGCCTTGAGCGGTGCGTTTCGGATGTATCGGCGGCGAAAGCTTCCAGATTGTCGCGCACGGATTGCAGCGCTTGATCCAGATCCTGGCGTACCCACCGGATGGCCGAACTGGCATTGGTCCCTTCTAGCATCATCCCCGATTACTCCCTGCTTGGCCGGACTGCTACCGGTTATCCCTTGTCCTGCCGTGGCAATTTGAAGTCAGCCACAGACTCGCGCAACTGATGGACCAGGTTGGCCAATGTACCCATGGAACGCGCCGTCTGATGGGTTCCTTCCGAAGTTTGGATGGAGATGTCGCGTATTGCATTCATCTCACCAGCCACTTTGGTTGCCATTTTGGATTGCGCTTGCGCTTCCTGTGAAATCTCTGCAATCAGGCGCGACAGGTTTATGGAAACGGATTCGATTCGACCCAGAGCCTCGCCGGCGTCCTCGGCTTTTTTTGCGCCATTTACGACTTCAGAGGTTGTGGATTCCATCGAAATCACCGCCTCAGCGGTGTCTGTCTGAATGTTTTGCACCAACATTTCGATGCGGCGGGTGGCGTTGGTCGCCCGCTCGGCCAGGCGCTGGACTTCGTCGGCTACCACCGCGAAACCACGCCCCGCACCACCGGCCGAAGCTGACTGGATGGCGGCGTTCAGGGCCAGAATATTGGTCTGCTCGGCAATGCCATTGATCAGCTCGACGATATCGCCAATTTCCTGCGAAGACTCGCCCAGCCGTTTGATGCGTTTGGAGGTCTTCTGGATCTGGTCGCGGATCGTATCCATGCCGCGTATCGTCTGTTGCACCATTTCAGAGCCGTTATTGGCAATGGCAACGGAGCGCTCGGCTACCTCACTGGATTCGCGCGAACGTTCGGCCATCACGTCAAATGAAGCAGCGATCTCATTGATGGACTCGGTCACCGCACGCACCTGCTCGGCCTGCCGGCCCGAAGCTTCGGCCAGGTTGCTGGTCGTACTCATGGTCTCGTGCGCTGAATCCGCCACGGTGATCGCCGTCATATTGATGCCAGTGACCAGTTCCCGTAGTTGCTCCACGGCAAAATTCACCGAGTCGGCAATCGCGCCGGTCATGTCGTCGGTCACGGTGGCATGGACGGTAAGATCACCATCGGCCAAAGACTCCATTTCATCCAACAGACGCATGATGGCCTGCTGATTGCGTTGGTTTTGCATGCCCGCGACCAGGGCACGATTGCGTTCGGCGGTAAGGAATGAGCGCACCAGCCACGTCACGATAGCGAGCATCAGGATCAAGCCCAGCGAGCCTGACCACAGCGAGGGCCATAGGCGTGAAGTCGACCGTGCCTGCAGCGCTTCCGCCAACCGCCGTGCCTGGTCGAACATGTCCTTGCTGGCGACAAGAATTTCGTCGGTGGCGGCTCGCGCCTCCAACAGATCCGGGGACGAGTTGAGGATGTAATCGATTTGTGGTTTGGCATCGGCGAACAGGTCACGCACTTGTGCCAGGGCTTTCAGCGCAGCGGCATTGCTCACCTTGTCGACGCCTACGCTTTTGCTGCCGTGCAGCAGCGCGTTGAGCATCTGCTCGAACGAGTTCACTTCTTGACGAAAATCTTCTGCCGCGGTGGCGATACCGTTGCCACCATGCAGGATTTCGTTGAGGTGTCTGAGAATGCGATCCGACAGCACAAGCTGACGCCCGGCCACGAAGATCTGTTGGCTCGGGGCGTTGCTTTGCGTCAGGCTACGCACCGCGCCGTCAGTCAACGACTGTATCTGTGGCAGTACATCGATCAATGCCGCACTCGATTTTGCCAGGTCCAGTATGAGTTGTTCGCGCTCAATGATGGTCTGGGCGTTGCTGTCCATGCGCTGCCAGGTGCTGTCCAATGCTTCCATCGGCTCGCTCATGGAGTTTGGCAAGGATGGAAGGGATTCAACCGGATCGCCTTCCTTGAGGCTGTTCATGGCCTGAGCGATTGCACCGCGCGCATCGCCAAGTTCAAAGAAGGCAACCAGGGTTCCTTCCGCAGCTTCCACCGCGGATTTCGACATCTGTTGCGACAAAACCTGAATATTGGTGGTGTGTCCAATCCATTCCTGCTGGTGCCGGCTTTCACGCGTGATCAGATAGAACGTCACGGCCACGAACGCCAGCATGAACACGAGCAACCGACCATGATGAACAGACGCCCTGAACGTTGTTGCGCTGGTCTGTCGGCGTCGCTGGTCATGGTCTCCCGCCCTTTCTCATATTTAAGGAAATAGCCCTTTTGCGTAGCCTGTCCGCGCTTTCGCATGATTTTACGTTGCAGAGCCATTCAGAAACTCCGCTGTGTTGAACAATTGGTCCAGATCCAGTTCCTGCCAGAATTCGGTGCCCAACTGGTGTTGGTCATGAACCAGGCCTTGCAGTGGTGAATTCTCCGGTAATTCCGCTTCCTGCGCGTCACTGTTGAGAAAATGACGTTGGCCAAAAACTTCGTCAATCAACAGACCAACGGGTGATTTCGCCGGGCCGGTGGCCAGCAGCCGGCTGCTGGATGTCACCGCAGCCGGTTCGCCGCTGAGAAACCAGCCCAGATCCACCACGGTCATCAAGCTGCCACGCACATTGGCAAGACCCAGAATCCACGGTTTGGCGCCGGGTACTGGCGTCGCGGCTTGCAGCGGGAGAATTTCCTGTATTTTATCGATGTTGCATGCCAGGTGAGACTCGCCCAATCGGAACGTGACGCCGCTCCATTCCTGGACACGCGCACCCGTGGCGCTGCTACCCGGCTTGAACGCCTCGCTGCGCCGCTGATATTCCTGCAGCTTGCGAAAAGCTGCCCTGTCGCCCTTTGCTGTCATCTGTCCCTTCACTTTCCCTGTTCACGGAACTGGATGTATCTGGTATCAGGCAGCCGCGTGTTGGGCCACCGCTGCAAGTAATTCGTCTTTGGTGAATGGCTTCGTCAGGTACAGGTCAGAGCCGACGACGCGGCCTCGGGCCTGGTCGAACAAGCCGTCTTTGCTGGTCAGCATGATTACTGGTGTAGCCCGGTATTGCGCATTGTTCTTGATAATGGCGCAGGTTTGATAACCGTCCAGGCGCGGCATCATGATGTCCACGAAAATGAGATCGGGGTTGTGCCGGGCGACTTTTGACAAGGCGTCAAATCCGTTTTCCGCGGTAATGACTTCATGTCCTTCTGCCGCCAGCATGCTTTCCGCGGAACGGCGGATGGTTGCACTGTCATCAACTACCAGAATTCGCATACCCGAAGCGTGAGAGGTGCCATTCAGTTTGGCTGGTGTGCCGTTGGTGTGATCTTGTGTCATAAATCCATCCCTAGCATATATCTATTGCAACAGGCCCTCCTGGCCTTGACGATCACTTTCCCGCCCAAAATCTTCTGCCGGGAACGCCTATACTAACACTTCCAGTGCCAGAATCCAGTACTTACAACGGCTTATATTAAAAAGCTAAAGTATGTGTCCTGCTTCCGCCGGCCGGGCTGCGGCTTCTCCCGTCGTTTCTGACGGGCAATTCCCCAGACCGCAACTGACTGCTTGTTCCCGCTGCAACGAAGCTGGAACCAGCGTTGATTGGGACCGATAATAGGGTTCTTGCAACAGGGAAGCTTCATGGCAGCCGCAATGACTGAAAAGAAAAGCTCTCGCCAGACGGGTGTCGTGATGGACCCGATCAGTGGCATCAAGGCCTACAAGGATTCCACCTTCGCCATGCTGTTGGAGGCGCAACGCCGGGGGCATGTCCTCTGGTATATGGAGGTCAGCGACCTCAGCGTGCGCGATGGCAAGGCGGTGGCCAGTATGCGCCGCCTGGAAGTGCGCGACCAGGCGCAAGACTGGTTTACGCTGGGCGCAAGGGAATTACATGAATTGGCCGGGCTCGACTTCCTGTTAATGCGCAAGGACCCGCCTTTTGATATGGCTTATGTCTATGCCACCTATATCCTGGATCTGGCCGAAGGTGCCGGGGTACTGGTGGTGAACCGCCCCCAGGCATTGCGTGATGCCAATGAAAAGTGCTTCATCACACAGTTTCCGCAATGCTGTGTTGCCACATCAATTACACAACACGCGGCCGACATTCGTGCATTTATCTCACAGCATGGCCATTCCATCGTCAAGCCACTGGACGGCATGGGCGGGGAATCGATATTCCAGGCGCGACTGGACGACCCCAACCTCAATGTCATCATGGAGACGATCACCGCCGGAAACCGCAAATTTGTCATGGTGCAGAAATACATCCCCGAGATCACCGCAGGCGACAAGCGCATCCTGGTGGTGAACGGCGCCCCTGTCCCCTACGCGCTGGCGCGCATTCCGGGGGCCGGGGATTTTCGTGGCAACCTGGCCAAAGGGGGCGCCGGAAAGGGCGTGGCTTTGACCGATCGTGATTACTGGATTTGCCAGCAGGTGAGTCCGGAACTGAAACGCCGCGGCATTCTGTTTGCAGGTCTGGATGTGATTGGCGATTATCTCACCGAAATCAACGTTACCAGTCCTACCTGTATTCGCGAACTGGATGCCCAGTTTGGGCTCAATATTGCCGCCGGGCTGTTCGACGCCATGGAGAGCGAAGACCGCTGATGGAGCGAAGCTGGAGCCAAAAACCGCATTGGATGCAAGACCGTTTCATGGTCTGCCTGGTAGGGGCCATCGGCTTGCATGCCGCGGTACTGCTGGGCATCCGATTTGGCGTTGATTTGAACCCTGCGCCGCGCCTGGCTGAAACTCTGGATGTCGTATTGGTGAAATGGCGTTCGCAAGAAGATCCGAAGGATGCGGATTACCTCGCCCAGGCCAGCCAGCAAGGTGGTGGTGAATCCACCGAGAAGAGCCGGCCGTCCCAGCCCGTCAGCGGTGAGGCACTCGCACCCGAGCAGGCCCGGGACGCGTTGCAAAGCACGCCCGCCTTGTCGCATCCGGAAAAGCTGCAACGCGAAGTCATCAGCACCGAATCCGAACGGGCCCAGGCCTTGGAGACGACCACAATCGAGCAGCCGGATACAGAAATGCCCAGCGCAGCTCACCTGATGCGTCAGAGCATGAACATGGCCAGCTTGCAACCGGAACTCAACCGTCAGCAGCAATGGCAATCGAAACTTCCGCGCCGCAAACAAATCTCTGCCAGTACCAGGGAATATGAATACGCCAGTTACATGAGCGCCTGGGTGGCCAAGGTCGAGCGCGTCGGCAATCTCAACTATCCGCCGGAACTGCGCGAAAGGAAGTTACATGGAGATCTGATTCTCTCGGTCGGCATCCAGCAGAATGGGTCCGTCGAGAGTATCCAGGTGTTGCGCAGCTCGGGTATTCCCGAAATCGACGATGCCGCCAGGAATATCGTACAGATGGCAGGGCCTTATGCACCTTTGCCCGATAACATCAAAAAAAATGTGGACATCCTGCACATCGTTCGCACCTGGCGTTTTGAATCTCGATTCGGCGCCGAATGACCGCCATGAGGGAATTTACAAAAAAGTGAAGATCAGTACCAGCAGAACGATGGCGGTGATTGCCAAGGCCACCGGGACCAGCCATTTGGTTCGAGCCGGTGGTTTTGTCTTTACGCCCTTGCGCGCGGGGACGTTATGAAGTTTTTCCGGCGGGGACGCTTGCGGACTGACCTCTGCGGACTTTTGCGAAGGCCTTTTCGAGCGAAGTTTCGGTGAAAAATCAGGGCAGTTTTGCAGAAACCAGGAGTCGCCGGAATCGAGCCCCAGTCTTTGCCTCAATCTGCCGATGGAGCTTAGAGTGGCATGCGTCCTGTCGTACAGCGATCGCTGTTTTTCATGCAGGAGAATCGGTGCATAAACACGCATCTCAGGCTTGAGATCCAGGGCCGCGGCAACTTCGCCGGCGCTGGATTTCGGGTTGATACCCAAGTGGAAATACAAGTCTTTCATATCGGATCAAGTGTGTAACATTCGATAGGCTTCTTCAATTCTCTTGAACCGCGCGTTCGCGACAGTAACCGCCGCTTCCCCCATGGCTTCAACGCGATCGACCTGGAAAATGCTTGCCAGGTTCTGATAGGCCCGCTCGATATCCTCTCGCGTGGCGTTCAAACTGAGGCCCAGAACTGCATGCGCCCGGGCAATGGTCATATGCGAACCGCTTTGCTGATCGCCGGCACGGCTTTCGGAGCGCCCGTCATCGGCAATTTCCTTGCCATGATCATTTCCCTGTCCCTTGTCGCCAAGTTCATTCCACCAGGCTGGATCGCTGGGGTTGCCGGGTTCCGCAAATGCCACACCGGTTATTGCCTGAAACCGCTTCTGTAAATTGGCAATTCCCAGGTGCAGCGCATCGGCGTAGAAGCGCAAAATATGGTTCTCCGCAATGGCGATGTCCCGATCGGCCATGGACATCGTGATGGCCATGTCGAGAAAGGCCGTGCGCAATTCCCTGCTTTCAGCCGCAATGGCCCGAATGGCCTTTTCGATCGTTCCCAGATCGGAATTCCTGATGACCGCGAGAAAGTCATTAGTGGTAATCTTTCCATCGCTGTCCGGAAAGTTGGAGGAGGCATATTCCAACTCCGTTTCCTCCAGTTTTCCGTCGCTGGCGGCCACCCATAAAAGCAGCAGCTTGACACAGTTTGCCAGCAGCTTCCTGTGCGCCTGAGGTGCACCAGTCAATTTTGAACTTCCGATAGACATTCGTGAATTCTATTAAAGCCGAGTCGATTTGGAGGTCAATGTAAACAAGCCCGATTACTTAACTGCAGAATCCCGCCAAGGTCAAGCAAAACGAAAGCAGCTTTCCCGGCGGCAAAGCCGCCTTCTTGTCGTTGCGGAGGATTCAAGCGCCTTCCGCCGTGCCGGCGATACGCAATTCAACGGTATTGTCATCCGGGTCGCTGATGTATACCGAAGGCCCGAAGCCGCTTGCGCCGTAGCGGGTTTCGAAAGGTCCCACCGCGATACCATGGCGCCGCAGCCAGCGCACGAGTTCCTGTTCTTCAATGGCATCGATCTGCAGACAAAAATGATCAAGATTGCGCCCGGAAGCCGCGGGCGCCGCGCCACCCGCCTGCCCAAGCTTGCTGTCCACAGCCACGAGATCGATCAGGGCTTGCCCCGCCCGTAGCTGGGTCAGGCCGATTTCGGGGGTCAGGGTACGTTCGACGGTACAACCCAGCACATCGCAATAAAAAGCGGTCATGGCTGCCACTTGCGATGTGCGCAGCACGATATGGTCGATATGCTGGATCCTGATCATGTTCGTGCTTCCCTCTCCTTCACTTGAATCGGATGTCTGGATCATTCGCCGGGATGGATTGACCTGCCCGGATCGGCGCTTTCGGTGGAGTCACCATCCGCCCGCGATACCAGGAGTATTTCCCGCCAGGCCTTCCTTTTTTCCTGCAAAGTCATTCCTGCATTGGCCGGGCTGGTCGAAGGCAGACGCCGATAGGACAGCTCCTGGCAAGCCGCTGCCAGATCGTCCAGAACATGGCGGCGGTAAACCGTTTCGGCTTTTGCGCCATTGAAAAACACCCGGTCAATGTGCGGATGGGCGGCGAAAAACCGGTTGAAATCGTTGGGCCGTATGCTGCTTTCGACGATATCGGAATCCAGGCTGGAAGCGCGCGAGCAGGATTGCAACACATCCCAGACCGCATAGCCCATCTGCGTGAACCGGCGCACACGTTGGGCGTAGTCACCATCCGGCAATCCCAGCAAATCGGCGATCAGGGGCCAGAAGCCGTTCCGCGGGTGTGCGTAGTAGCGAGCCTGGCGCAGCGATTCCCGGCTGGGCATACTGCCCAGTATCAGGGTGTGGGCGTGGCGTTGCGCCAGTGGCTCAAAGCCGTGAATTCTCGCCATGACCAGCCAGCGTCAGCAGCAAGGCCATGCGGGTATGCAGCCCGTTGCGCACCTGCCTGCGAATCAGTGACTGCGGCCCATCGGCAACTGCGGAAGCGATTTCGACCTCGCGATTGATCGGTCCGGGATGTAGCACGCGGCAGTGCGGTGCAGCCAGTGCCAGCCTGGATTCGGTCAGGCCCCAGTCGCGGTGGTATTCATCTGCTGCGGGAATTTTGAGGCCTGAAATGCGCTCTTTCTGGATGCGCAGCATCATGATCACGTCGGCGCCTTTGAGCGCCGAGTCGAAATCCGTGTATACCTGAGCATCGGCAATGGTCTGCTCGCCGGGGAAGAATTCCGCCGGGCCGGTGAGACGAATTTCGCCCACGCCGAGACGCCGCAGCAAGCTCAGACTGGAGCGGGCCACGCGTGAATGGCGGATATCGCCGGCCATGACGATGATCAGCCGCGACAGATCGCCAAAATGCTGTTGCAGCGTAACCGCATCCAGCAAGGCCTGGCTGGGGTGGGCCGCGATGCCGTCACCGGCGTTGATCACGTGGACGCCGGGTTCGGCGCGGGCAGCGAGGTCCTCGGAGTTGCCTTCGACCGGGTGGCGAACCACGATAAAGTCCGGTTGCATCGCCTGCAGGGTGTAAAAGGTATCGTGCAAGGTTTCGCCTTTCTCCACCGAACTTCCAGTGGCAGACACATTGATCACATGCATGCCCAACCGCTTCGCGGCAGTCTCGAATGAAACCCGGGTGCGGGTGCTGGCTTCGTAAAACAGATTGATCAACAGCCGCCCTTCGAGCTTGCCATGAAATGCCGCCGGCTCGGCGGCAACCTTCAGTGCAAGCTGTATCAGGTCGCGTAGCTGTTGCGTACTGCAGGCATCGGCGTCCGTGAAATGCTGAAACGGTTCGGTCATGAAGGTGAATCCAGGGTGGTGGGAAGGGATTGTAACCAGTTTTCCAGAATGATTTGGGCCGCCATCGCGTCCAGCTTGTTCGCATGTTTGCGTTTCAGACCGCCACTGGCCCTCAACTCGGCGAAACGGCCTTGCGCGGCATGAGAGCTCAGACGCTCGTCAACGTAGACACAGTCACGGCCGATAACGCGCGGTCATCGCCTGGCCAAAACCACGAGCGGCACGTGACATATCGGTTTCCTCGCCTGCCTGGTCGAGCGGCAGGCCGATGACAAACAATGACGGCTTCCATTCGTTCACCAGCCGGTCAATGGCATTCCAATCCGGTATGTCCCGGTGGGAGATGGTTTCCAGGCTGCTTGCGGTGGCAGTGGCGGATTGTCCCACGGCCACGCCGATGCGTCGTAAACCAAAATCAAAACCAAGTATGTGTCCGCGTGGAGGCGCGGAATCAGGCATGCCCACCTTCCAGGTGCAGGCGGTCGACCTTGATACCCAGCCGCCCCAGGGCCCCATCGAACCGGTTCGGCAACGGCATGTCAAAAACGATATTGCTGTCCGCTTCGACCGACAGCCAGGCGTTTTGACGCATCTCACCCTCCAGTTGACCGCCACCCCAGCCGGCGTACCCCAGCGCCACGAGGTATTTTTCGGGGCCTTTGCCGCTGGCGATCGCCGCCAGAATGTCGCGCGAGGTGGTGACCATGATTTCCTTGCTCACAGCGAGACTGGACTCGAATCCTTCCAGCGGCGTATGCAACACAAATCCACGATCAGGCGCGACCGGGCCACCTTCCACCACCGGCAGATTGCGAATGGCGTCGTTGTGGCAGTCGATATGTAGCTGCGACAGGATTTCTCCCAGGGAGAAAACGGACAGACGGTTGATGGTAATGCCGATTGCGCCCTGCTCATTATGTTGGCACAGCAACGTCACGCTGCCGGCAAAACTGCCGTCGACCATGCCAGGCATGGCGATCAGCATCTGGTGATCCATGTAGCCGGAATATACCTTGCTTTTTTCCTCGTCCATGGTGCTCACATTGGGCTTTACTGAGGAGATTTTCAAGTCCGCAGGTCACAATATTTCCATCTTTCTTGCTTGATACAATGACGGCACAATGGAATTTTTACGCAAACACAACAAATCCCCGGGCGAGGAATCATCGGACTTGCGTTTTGTTCGAAGCTTTGTGCTGCGCGGCGGGCGCCTGACGGAAGGTCAGAAGCGCGCACTGGAGGAATTGTGGCCGCGCTATGGCATTGAGCCAGGTGCCGCGGCACTGGATTTTCCTGCTTTGTTCGGAAATCAAAATCCAGTCATTATGGATATCGGTTTTGGTAATGGAGAGTCGACCTGGCATATGGCCGGGACCAGTCCCGGTGAAAACTTCCTTGGTGTCGAGGTGCATCGTCCCGGAGTGGGGCACCTGCTGCTGATGCTCGAAGCGCAACCACTGGACAACGTTCGTATCGCCTGTGGCGACGCGGTGGAACTGCTTCGGACGCGGATTGCTGATGGCGCTTTGGCGGGCGTGAGACTGTATTTTCCAGATCCCTGGCCGAAAAAGCGGCACCACAAGCGGCGCATCGTACAACCCGATTTCATTGCCCTTCTGGCACGTAAGATCCACCCTGGAGGGATCTTGCATATGGCAAGTGACTGGGTTCCCTACGCCGAGCATATGTTGCAGGTGCTGACGCGTTCATCTGCTTTCGAGAATTGTGATCCATCGGGCGATTTCCATCCCCGGCCGGAATGGCGCGCGCTGACGAAATACGAGAAGCGTGGCCAGGGTCTGGGTCACGAGGTACATGACCTCATTTTCTACAGGCCCTAATCCGCCAGGCTGCATGGCTTCGCGCGGTGGCACGGGGTAGCATAGGAAATTCATTTCTTGTTTCAAGGGGACAGGGCCCTGGCATGGAACCGGCAACCGGCCTGACACTTACTGGTGACATGATGCTCGTGCTGTTGGTACTGAGCGCCACCATCGGCCTGTTCGTTTCCGAGCTGTTCCGTGTCGATGTGGCCGCCATCATGGTCATGGTGGTCATCGGCCTGCTGGGTTTGGTGCCGGCGACGGACCTGTTCAATGGCTTTGCTTCCAACGCAGTGTTGTCCATCATCGCCGTGATGATACTGGGCGCCGGCCTGGACCGCACCGGGGTCATGACGGTGGTCGCCGCCTGGATTCTCAAAGCCGGCGGCAACACCACGGGGCGGATGATTTTTCTCGTTTCTGGATCTGTCGGTATTCTTTCCGGTTTCATACAAAATGTGGGTGCAGCGGCTTTGTTCATACCGGTCACTTCCCGCATTTCCGCACGAACGCAAATCCCTTTGTCCCATTTGCTCATGCCGATGGGATTTTGCACGATTCTTGGCGGCACCATGACCATGGTGGGCTCCTCACCCTTGATCCTGCTGAACGACCTGATCGTAAATGCCAACCGCTCCCTTCCTCCCGGCGTGGAGACGCTGCAAGCCTTTCACCTGTTCCAGGTCATGCCCGTTGGCCTGGCGCTGCTGGCTTCCGGCATCATCTATTTCCTGCTGGCAGGGCGTTTCCTGCTGCCCCAGGCAAAAGAGAAATCCGGCGGTGCGCCGTCGCGCACCAAGTCCTACTTCGCCGATGTCTACGGCATCAAGGGCGATATTTTCGAATTGCTGGTCACGGTGGACAGCCCGCTGGTCGGGATGAAGATTGGCGACGCCGAAAAGCTCGAAGGCGCGCCGATTCTGCTGGCGATCCGTAACACCGAAGAACCCCGCCTGGCGCCGCCCTCGGATGAAATGATCTGGGTGGGCACCATTCTTGGGGTAATGGGGACGCGCGACGTGGTTGGGCAGTTTGCGATCGACTATAAGTGCCGGGTGCAGCCACGGCTGAAAACCTTTGGCGGGCTGTTCAACTCCAGCCGGGCCGGTATTTCCGAGGTGGTCATTCCACCGGGATCACGGCTCATCGGGCAAACCATCAATGAAGCGCGTTTACGCAAGCGCTATGGCATCAGCGCGCTGGCGCTCAACCGGCGCGGTGAGATCATGACGCGCGGCATTCGCGACATCGAACTGGAAACCGGGGACTGTCTGGTCTCGCACAGCACCTGGCAGGATCTGTCCGTGGTCAGCCGCGAGCGCGACTTCATCGTGGCGACGGAAATACCCAAGGAAGAACAGCGGCCGCAAAAAGTCGCCTACGCGCTGGCTTTTTTTGCCATTGCCATTATCCTCACCATTTTTACCGACTACCGCCTTTCGATCGCATTGCTGGTCGGTGCACTCGGCATGATTCTGAGCGGCGTGCTCAGCATGGATGAAGCCTACAGTGCGGTCAGTTGGAAGTCGGTATTCTTGCTTGCCAGTCTGATTCCTCTGGGACAGGCCATGGAAAGAACCGGCACCGCGGCATGGATTGCGCAGGAAATCATGCTGACACTGGGCGACGTTCCAGCGATCGCCATTCAGATTGCGCTGGCATTGCTGGCAACTGCATTCAGCCTCGTATTGTCAAATGTCGGCGCCACAACCATTCTGGTGCCCATCAGTGTCAGTATCGCGCTGGCGACGGGCGCCAATCCTCTGATGTACGCGCTGATCATTGCCCTTGCAGCCTCCAATGCCTTCATTCTGCCGACCAATCAGGTGAACGCCCTGATCATGGGCCCGGGCGGCTACAGCGTGGGGGATTTTATCCGCGTCGGCAGCATCATGAGTGTGGTGTTCATCGTCGTCATGCTGGCCATGGTCAATTTGATGTTCAGCTAGTGACTTGAGTGGTTATCAAGCCAAACCGAGCCCTCCTTGACGGATATTTGTACGCTTTTCAGCCTTTTGCCGCGGCAGGGGCCGTCTACGCATTCACCGGTATCGAGTTCGAAGCAGGCGCCGTGGTGACCACAAACCAGCCTGTGTTCGGCACTGAAGAGAAAGCGGTCGGGCGCAACATTCAATGGCCTGCCCTCGTGGGGGCAAACATTGAGAAAGGCATGAATTGAGCCCGCATGCGAAAACAGCATGATGTAATTTACTTTAGAATCAAGAATTACCCTGACTTCCTTGCCGTATTCACCAATTTCCGCAATCTTGCACAGATAGTGCGACATTGATTCACCCCGTTACTGGCCCTATTTAGGAATCAAGGAGCAAGCCAGCACGATGAGATACTACATCAGTCCGCCACCGATGAACCCCGTTTCCCGTTTTATCACGGCGATCATGGCGGTCCTGGTACTGGCCGGCGCTTTCTTTTTTGGCTTGGCCGTGCTGGTCATTCTGGTAGGGGCGTTCTCTTTGTTTGCATTGGTTTTTTACCTCCGCATGTGGTGGCTTGGGCGCGCGCACGAGGGCGTTTCCGCCGCGCCGAAAGAGGATGCGCCGGAAGGCAAAGTCATCGATGCCGAATACACGGTGGTCTCCAGACGACGCAACTAAATCCGCCAACGACATTGTAATTCTGCCCTGCAGGTATAAACTAAAAGTGAATTTGTGCTTTGCAAGGTGAAGAAAGATGTCCACGATCCGCGAGATCCTGGACCGTAAAGGAAGGACGGTCCTTACCATTCACAGTGGTGCCTCTGTATTGGAAGCAATCGGCATCATGTCTGAAGCCAATGTTGGGGCTATGGTGATCCAGGATGGTGACCAACCCGACGGTATTTTCACCGAGCGTGACTATTTGCGGAAAATTGTCCTCAAAGGCCGATCGTCTTCCAGCACGAGTCGTGAAAGAGGTGATGTCCTCTCCGCTGATCACCGTTTCTACCGAGGATACTTCCGAGGCGGCGATGCAAACCATGACTGAACGCCGCTGCCGGCATCTGGTTGTGACGGAAGACGGCAAAATGGCCGGTATCATTTCTCTTGGCGATCTGGTCAAGCACATGTTGCAGGAAAAGCAAGCCGAAGTGGAACAGCTTGCGCAATATATCGCCGGCTCTTATTGAGCCGCATATTGCAGGCAGCGGTTATTCTTCAGATTCCGGACGGGAAGATTCCGCGGACATATCCTCCATCGCGGCCTTGATAGCGGCGCGGGCCTCCTCTGTGTTGCGGCCTTTGCGGTTTTGTTCCAATACGATGGATTCCACTCGCGCCAGTAAATGGTCCAGTGAGCTGACTGGGTGCGGGCGGTCCAAAGGTGTCTCGTGACCGAACACGTTGATCCAGCGCTCGCTGCGCCGTGCGAGGTTGAGCACTCGTCGTAGTTCACGGCCGGCATTCTCTCCGCCCCGCAACAATCCCCAGGCCGCAGCAATAAGCGAAACCGGAATCAACACGGCGTCCCGCATGCCGTCGACGACCAGTTTGATCTGCAGCACTGCAACATCCCGCACGAGCTGCAAGCGGGGGCCGAGTGGGCTGTCACGCATCTCGGACCATTAGTGGTCTGTAACAGCCAAATCAATACTGCCTGGGCGCGCCTCGCGCCCCGATGCGGCGTTGCTCGTCGTCGCCATAGTGCTGACTATGCCTCCTCCTCGCGCCTTGCCTCGGCACGCGATCCATCACCCAGATCAGTACCGATTTGGCTGTTACAGACCACTGGCCGCCCATGCAAAAACAGCCCGTAGAAATCGGGCTGCGCCGTAAATTTCATGTTTTTGCAGATGGCCTTTCTAACCATGGCCAGCAGACGACAGCATGGGAATGGGTGTATTGAAGAAATCGAAAAACAGGTAAAATATCAAACTGCTGACGATCAGTGTAGCCAGCATGGCCGGAGTGCCGGAGCGAAACCAGACCCAGGGTGTGATCGCCAGCGACGGGTCGTTCTCCTTTTTGGCCAGGCGCTCGGAAATGGTCACGATGTAGACGTTCGCAGTAGAACCAATATGCGTTCCATTGCCGCCCATGCCTACACCAACCGCCAGCGCCCACCACAGCGGCGTCACGTGGATGCCCTGCGCTTCCATCCCGAGCAGGATGGGGATCATCGCCGCGGTAAACGGAATGTTGTCGATGGCGGCTGACAGGCCTGCGGCTCCCCACAACAGCACCAGTGTGGCTGTCAGCAGGTCCTTTTGCACAAACGGTACGATGAACTGTCCCAGGTATTTCAGGAAGCCGCTGTGCTCCACCCCGCCGACCACGATGAAAAGAGAGATGAAGAAAATCAACAGCGGAATTTCGACGTCTTCCATCGCGTGATCCATTTGCACCTCACGCGCGATGAACAGCAGCAGCGTCAAGCCCGCGGCTGAAACCATCCAGGGCTCCCAGTTTATCTGGTGATGGATGACAAACAGCACCACCATCACGCCAAGCACGGCCACGCATTTATGCCACAGGCTGCGGTTCTTGTACTCCACCGCATGGTCGAAAGCGCCTTGCGGCTTAACGGCCATTTCCTTGTAAAACAAAACCCGCAATGACAGCAGGGTGGCGAGCCAGGCAAGAAACACAAGACCACCCATATGAATGAAGAAGGTATTGAAATTGATACCCTTGGCCGAGCCGATCATCAGGTTCGGCGGGTCACCAACCAGGGTGGCTACGCCGCCGGTGTCCGACAGCAGGGCGGCGGCCATCAGGAAGGGGATCGGGGTAACTTTCATCGACCGGGCAATCATGATGATCAGCGGGCCAAAAATGACCACTGTAGTGACGTTGTCCAGCAGCAGCGAAAGCACCGTCACTGCGGTACCCAGCAGAATCAGCAATATGAACTGGCGGCCCCTGCTGATGCGTGCGAGATAGCTTGCCAACGCCTCAAAGCCACCGGTCGGAATCATGATCGAGACGATACTCATCATGCAAGCGAGCAGGAAAACTACGTTCCAGTCGACAGCCTCTACTGCGAGAAAGGAGTCGTAGAATCCATAGTACTGTCCCACCATGACCATCAAAATGGCGCCCAGCATCGCAAATTTCGCCCGATGGAATCCGTGAACGTGCTCAGTGAAAATGCCCAGGAAGGTGATGGCCAGGACCACGCCGGAGGCCATCATTGCATCGCTCATTACCAATTGTTCCACTGTCGAATCTCTCTTGGCTTTTGATTGAATAGTCCGCTGTCAGCCTGAGGTGAGCCCGGGGAAACGATGAGACCGCGCAAGACAAAGCAGCCCGGAGGAACGGTGCTGAGTTCTCGCCTGCCTGTGATTTCCGCTTACAGTATCAACCATGTTCCGAAACCGAAGCCGTCGGGATTGCCGCATTGAAAAAATCAAAAAAGAAGTAAAACACCAAACTGCAAATCAACAACGTCACGAGCATAGCCGGAGTTCCATAGCGAAACCAGACCCACGGAGTGATCGCCAGTGAAGGATCGTTCTCTCTTTTCGCCAGACGCTCGGAAATGGTGACGATGTAAACATTCGCAGTAGAGCCGATGTGGGTGCCATTGCCGCCCATGCCAACGCCCACCGCCAGCGCCCACCACAGTGGGGCGACGTGGATACCCTGAGCTTCCATGCCCAGCAGAATGGGGATCATCGCCGCGGTGAATGGAATGTTGTCAATCATGGCCGACAGCACGGCTGCCACCCACATGAGTACCAGTGTTGCCGTCAACAGATCTTTTTGTACGAAGGGGATGATGAACTGGCCAAGGTATCTGAGGAAATGGCTGTGTTCCACTCCGCCGACAACGATGAACAAGGAGATGAAAAAGATCAGCAGAGGAATTTCGACATCTTCCATGGCGTGATCCATCTCCACCTTGCGGGCGATGAATACCAGCAAAGTCAAACCGGTAGCAGACACCATCCACGGTTCCCAGCCGATCGAATGGTGGGTGACGAACAGAACGACCATCACACCCAGCACGAAAAGACTCTGGTTCCAGAGCTTGCGGTCTTTGAATTCCACGGCTTCGTGGAATTCACCCTGCGGCTTGATGGCCAATTGCTTCCGGAACAGCAACCGCAGGGCTACCAGAATCGCAACCCAGGCGAGAAAAACGATGCCGGCCATGTGAATGAAAAAAGTGTTGAAATCGATGCCCTTGGCGGAGCCGATCATCAGGTTGGGTGGATCGCCGACCAGGGTGGCGACGCCACCGGTATCGGAGAGCAGGGCGGCGGCGAGCAGAAAAGGAATGGGCGAGACCCTCATCGCGCGTGAAATGATGATGATCAAAGGGCCGAAAATGACCACGGTGGTGACATTGTCCAGCAGCAGGGATAGCAGCGTGACCGCCGTGCCCAGAAGCACCAGCAGTTTGAACTGTTTGCCCCGGCTGATGCGCGCCATGTAGTTGGCCAGCGCTTCGAAGCCGCCGGTAGGAATCATGATGGAGACAATGGCCATCATGCAGCCCAGCAGGAAGACCACGTTCCAGTCAACGGCGCGTACCGCCTGCATTGAGTCGTAGAAACCGTAGTACTGTCCCACGATGATCATCAGGATGGCGCCCAGCATGGCGAACTTCGCACGGTGAAATCCATGCACGTGCTCGGTGAATATTCCAAGGAAGGTAAACGCAAGAACGATGCCGGATACAAGCATTCCCTCGTCCATAACCAGAACCTCGGTCATTGTGAATTCTCCGCTGGCGGGCCGAAAAACTGGCCTGAATGGGGCAGGGCACTATTATGCACAGAACCTCCCGCTTCACAATGCGCATCCAATTGGGGGGTGCAATACAAAAGCAATATGGTTAGAATGCATCTCCTTATCTCGATTGAGAGATATATATAAGAGGATCAGGCCGTATGAGCAGTTATCTTTTCACTTCGGAATCCGTTTCCGAGGGGCACCCGGACAAAGTTGCCGACCAGATTTCCGACGCCATCCTTGACGCCATCCTGCGGCAGGATCCGGCCGCCCACGTTGCCTGCGAAACCTTTGTCAAGACCGGGGTAGCTATTGTCGGTGGTGAAATTACGACCACCGCCTGGGTCGACCTGGAAGACTTGATCCGCAAGGTCATCGTCGATATCGGTTATACCTCTTCCGAGGTGGGTTTCGACGGCAATACCTGTGGCGTGATCAACATCATTGGCAAGCAATCGCCGGATATCACCCGTGGCGTCCAGCGCGAGCGTCCCGAGGATCAGGGGGCGGGCGACCAGGGCCTGATGTTTGGTTACGCCACCAACGAAACCGAGGTGCTGATGCCGGCACCGATTTATTATGCGCACGAGCTGGTCAAGCGTCAGGCCGCCGTGCGGCGCACCACTGACGAAGGCAAATTGCACCTGCGGCCGGATGCCAAAAGCCAGGTAACCATCCGCTATGAAAACGGCAAGCCCGCGGGGATCGATGCCGTGGTGCTGTCGACCCAGCACAGCGCGGCCACTTCGCAAGCCGATTTGCGTGAACTGGTTATGGAAGAGATCATCAAGCCGGTGTTGCCGGAAGCCTGGCTGGATGGCAACACCAAGTATCACATCAACCCAACCGGCCGCTTTGAAATCGGCGGGCCTGTGGGCGATGCCGGGCTGACCGGCCGCAAGATCATTGTGGATACCTATGGCGGCATGGCCCGTCATGGCGGTGGTGCGTTTTCCGGTAAGGACCCGTCCAAGGTGGATCGTTCGGCCGCATACGCCGGCCGCTTCGTCGCCAAAAATCTGGTCGCGGCCGGGCTCGCCGACCGCGTGGAAATTCAGGTTTCGTATGCCATTGGCGTGGCCGAACCGACCTCGATCAGCGTGGAAACCTTTGGCACGGAAAAAATCCCGGTGGCCAAAATCGAACAACTGGTGCGGCAGAAGTTTGACCTGCGGCCCTACAGCATCATTCAGATGCTGGACCTGATCCGGCCGATCTATCAGCCCCTGGCCGCTTATGGCCACATGGGCCGTGAAGACCTGAACGTGAGTTGGGAGTCGACGCACCAGGCGGAAGATCTGCGCGATGCGGCGGGACTGTAGCAGTGAAATCCCGCAGTGTTGCTTTTATATCGTCTGCGCCAGTTGCCAAGGCGCCCGTCCGCGGTAAGGGGTCTACTCTCAGGACACGCCGTAAACCCATCCCTGGGGGCTCTTCTTGAAACATCCTGTTTCAAAAGGTCCTGAGAGTAGACCCCTTACCCCGAACGGGCTTGTGCCATTTTGTGAGGCCGAAACCGGGTAATTGCAGGACCGCGCGATTTTACTGCTGGACATAAGTAGCGAATTTGCACTCATATTGAACGTATTGGAGAACAACGGTGAATGCTGTGATTGATCAACTGAATAAGCAGGATTACTTCGTGGCCGATATCAAGCTGGCCGAGTTCGGGCACAAGGAGATCGCGATAGCGCAGACCGAAATGCCGGGCCTGATGGCCTTGCGTGAAGAATATGGCACCTCGAAGCCGCTCAAGGGCACCCGCATCGCCGGCAGCCTGCACATGACCATCCAGACGGCCATGCTGATCGAAACGCTTGAAGCCCTGGGCGCTGAAGTGCGCTGGGCGTCCTGCAACATCTATTCGACCCAGGATCATGCGGCGGCGGCGATCGCCAGCAACGGCACGCCGGTGTTCGCCTATAAGGGCGAGACCCTGGATGAATACTGGGACTTCTGTCACCGGATTTTCGACTGGGGCCAGGGCGATGGTGCAGAAGATTTCGCCAATATGATCCTGGACGATGGCGGCGATGCGACCTTGCTTTTGTACCTGGGCGCAAAAGCGGAAAAAGATGCTTCGGTGCTGGATCATCCAGGCAGCGAGGAAGAGGTCGCCTTGTTCAATGCGATCCGCAAGCGGCTGGAAAGCCGGCATGGATGGTATACGCGCGCATTGACGCATATCAAAGGCGTTACCGAGGAAACGACCACCGGTGTGAAGCGTCTTTATCAGATGGCGCGCGATGGGGAACTGCCGTTTCCGGCGATCAACGTCAATGACTCGGTGACCAAGTCCAAATTCGATAATCTGTACGGTTGCCGCGAATCCCTGGTCGATGGCATCAAACGCGCGACCGATGTCATGGTGGCCGGGAAGATTGCAGTCGTCGCCGGATACGGTGACGTGGGCAAGGGTTGCGCCCAGTCCCTCAAAGGCCTGGGGGCCACCGTATGGATCACCGAGATCGATCCGATTTGCGCACTGCAGGCGGCGATGGAAGGATTTCGCGTCGTGACCATGGACGAGGCTGCCCCGAAAGCGGACATCTTCGTCACTGCCACCGGCAACTTCCACGTGATTACGCACGATCACATGGCGCAGATGAAGCACCAGGCCATCGTCTGCAATATCGGCCATTTCGACAGCGAGATCGATGTAGCCAGCCTGAAGAAATACCCGTGGGAGAACATCAAGCCACAGGTCGACCATATCATCTTCCCCAACGGGCGCCGCATCATCCTGCTGGCCCAGGGCCGCCTGGTCAATCTCGGTTGCGCCACCGGTCACCCGAGCTTTGTGATGTCCAATTCCTTCACCAACCAGGTGCTGGCACAAATCGAATTGTGGACCCATGGCGAACGCTACGAAAACCAGGTCTATGTGCTGCCCAAACACCTCGATGAGCGGGTCGCGCGACTGCACCTGGAACGTATCGGAGTGCATTTGACCAGCTTGACCGAGCAACAGGCGAAATATATTGGCGTCGCCGTCTCCGGTCCGTACAAGCCGGATCATTACCGTTATTGAAGCGCATCGCGCTTCAATAATTGAACGGGCGGGGCGTAGATGAGCGCGCCGAAAATCTCTTTCGAATTCTTCCCGCCGCGGACGGATGAGCAAAAGCTGATTTTCGAGTCCACCTGGCAGAAATTGGTGCCGCTGAAGCCGCGTTACCTGTCGGTGACATTCGGCGCCGGAGGCTCGACGCTGGATGCCACCTGCGAGACCGTCAATGCGTTGATACAGCGTTCCGGGGTACCGGTTGCGCCGCATATTTCCTGCATGGCGCAAAGCAGGGAGACGCTGCGCGGCCTGCTGCGCGACTACCAGAAGGCTGGGGTCAGGCGCCTGGTGGTGTTGCGTGGCGACCGGCCGGAGGGCATGTCCGGTCCCGGGCCTTTTCAGTATGCCAACGAACTGGTGCAGTTCGTGCGGGATGAGTTCGGCGACACTTTCCATATCGAGGTGGGCTGTTATCCGGAGTACCACCCGGAGTCGCCGTCGCCACAGTCCGAGATGGAGTTCTTCCGGCGCAAGGTCGAAGCGGGTGCGGATGGCGCGGTCACGCAGTATTTCTACAATGCTGACAGCTATTTCTACTTTGTCGATGATTGCCGGCGCCTGGGTATCGATATTCCGGTGACACCGGGCATCATGCCCATCACCAACTACAAACAATTGTCACGTTTTTCGGAAATGTGCGGCGCGGAGATTCCGCGCTGGATCAGCCGGCGCCTGGAAGGCTTTGGCGATGATGCCGCCTCGATACGCGCTTTTGGTCTGGACGTGGTCGCGGCCTTGTGCGAACGCCTGCTGGCAGGTGGCGCGCCCGGCTTGCACATCTACACGCTCAATCGCGCCAATGCCAGCTTGATGTTGTGGCAGCGGTTGCTGGAGCGTTGACCCGCGGCATGCCGCATCTACGTGATGCGTCATGACTGCGCGCAAAGACCCTTGTCGTATCCTTGCTTCTGACCTGCGTCAGCTGTGCCGCCATGTCGGCACGGATTTCACCACGAGCGCCTGGTAACGCGAATCCTTGCGCAGCGGTTCGAGTATCGGGTCGTATTCGAGATAATAGCGCCAAATAGATGCGCCAGCCTTTATCAACGGCGGCGCGCAGTGCCGTCAAGGCTTTGTCGTTTTCGCCCCTCAGGGCCTGGATGCGGACATCGTCAATCCAATAGCCCCAATCACCCAGCCGCGGCTGCCCCTGGATGTACTGCGAGGAACCATCGAGCAATTGCTGTGCCTCGGTTTGCCGGCCATGGCCTGTAACAGGCTGGCGAGATCTATGGCCGCCTTTGAATTGTTGAGATTGAGTGCCTTTAGCGGAGATTCCATCAATTCGGGAAAATGTTCCTGGTACAGGGCCAGGGCTTCGTCTGAGCTGGCCTTGATGTCGCAGCTGTGCCTGGACGATGGCCAGCGGCATAGCTTTGTTGAACGGGATCCACGTATTCTCCAGGGCGTTGCGGGAATATGATTCTGCGGCGCTCTCCATTACCTGCAATCAAAGCCAATAAAGCGTTCTGAACACTGAGAATGGGTGAAACTTGCACCCCATCTGTACCAGTGCCGACCACGCAGGTCGCGGTGACATCGTCGCCAAGCTCACTGAATAATTCTGCACTGTTAGCCAGTCCCATTGATCGTCGGGATCAACGGCGAGTGCTGCAGGATGAAGCCTATGGCGGCAGGCGAGGTTGCCATTCACGGTCCAGTCGAGCAGACCACGTTACCCAAAGCCGAAGAGAACGAGGGGTCGATTTCCAGGGCTTTCTGTGTCAGCGCACGGGCCTCTGTGAAATTACCCAGCGCCTGATGCGCTCAGCCAGATTGATCAGCACGATGCTGGACAGAGGGTCCAGCGACAATGCATGTTCGAACCGGGGGACAGCGTTAAAGGCCTGCTGGCAGGTGGTGCGCCGGGCTTGCACGTCTACACGCTCAATCGCGCCAACGCCAGCTTGATGTTGTGGCAGCGCCTGGTGGCGCCCCAGGCGTGAACTTACTTTGAACGTGGTTGGATGATCTCGGCAAGCAGGTCGGGACGGTCGGGCTGGCGCTGCAATTGCGGGTACTGCTCGCCCTGGTGGTAGTCGATGCGGTAAGTGGTGAAAAAATCACCGTCTTCGATCAGCAGTTCAATCGGCTGCGGACGGTCTTTGCCGGCCCGGATCGCCTCGCGCAGGATTTCGGGCGACCATTTGCGCCCGTCCACGGCCAGCAGGCGCATTCCCGGTGACATGCCGGCCGCCCGTGCCGGAGAATCCATGACGACATCCTTGATCTTTCCGTAGGCTGCATCCGAGGCGTCGGCATTGAGCAGCAGCCCCAGGGAATAGCTGACATCGGTGATCTGCATGACCTTCTCACGGGCTGTCTGCATCGCCGGTATCTGGTCCGTGTAGATCAGCTTCCAACCGCCGCCCTCGATGCCGTCCAGAGGTGCGCGCGGATTGACGGATTCCACAGTTCGTTGAAAAAACCCGTCCCAGTCGTAGGGCGCAACCTGGTTCAGAGCGGTGAGCAGGTCATCATAGGTGTATGTATCCGACTGCAGGCGGCACGCCCGGATTGCCGAGGAAGCCGCGGCAGAAGTCATCGATCGACTTTTTGCCGCTGGGTTTGCTCGCGAATCAGCGTGTCCACCGCGAGCCAGATCAAGGTGCCTTCAGGGTAAAAATCCGTGCCGCGCCGCACATTGGACCAGGTCTCCGGCGCGAAATACAAAAGCTGCGCGGCCACCGCCGTGTCTGCCAGCGGGCGCCAGGCGCGCCCGGCACGGCGATCCAGCATGGCCGCAGTCAGCGCCAGGTTTTCACGATAGGTTTCGGGGCTCCACGCGCCGCTGCGCGCAGCCAGCACTTCGCCCAGATACTGGGTCAGGCCTTCGTACACCCAGAGCAGATCATCCTGCATTGCCTGCTGATAATCCGGCGTTGCCAGGCCCATTGGCCGGCGCGATTTGCCGTTCCATGCATGGGTGAATTCATGCGGCAGCACATCGGCCTGAATTTTGAAGCTGTCGGGGTCCATCAGACTGCGCTCGAAAAAGCGATCGTCGCTGGATGCGTGATGTTCCTGTGCGATCTTGGCGATCGGATCGCTCAGCGTGACGAGAAAATGATAGCCGTCGTAACGATGCGGGCCGCCGAACAACTGGTTTGCTTCCTGGATCAGGCGCTCAAATGATTTCTCCGCGCTTGCTTCGATGTGCAAGGCCGCGGCGCTTTCGGCAACCAGATCCATCGAATACGCGGGCGTGCTGCCGGGGGCCAGATCGATGTGCCGGTAATGGGCGCCCATATTGACCGGCGAGTCCACCAGTGTGGTCAGCGAAACCGGCATGAAATTTATGGTGCTGCCCTGCTCACTGTCGACCGGCAGCGCGGTGCCGTAATGCCAGCCCTCGGGCAAGCGCAATTGCGCCGCGAAGGTCAGTTCATCCGCCGGCTGTCCCTGCGGATACAGCAAAACCTGGTTCCAGTTGACGATGGCGAGATTGGCGGTTGCCGTCACGCCGCCCTGAAAATCGAACCCTTCGGTGGGCGAAACGTAGTCGAACGTGACCGTCACCGATTGGGCGCCTGTGCCGGTACGGTGCTGTGAAACGCAAACATGTCGACCGGATCGCGGCGCCACGCCAGCGGCTGACCGTCGTGGCTGATATGCAAATTGACCAGATTGACGACCTGGCCGCTGGGGCTGTGTTCGCCGGGAATCCATTTCACGAAATAGAGCGTGAGCGCTCCGGCGGAAACGGGAATTTCCTCGCGCACGTGGAATATGCGTTGCGCGGCGTCGGCTGCATCCACCGACAGGCGAATGGGGCCGGACGCCGCGGCTGCAATTGCAGGCAGGAACAGCAGCGCTGCGGCCAGCACGCAGCCACGGCTCCTCGCCACCACCGGTCTTGCAAGCGCCGGCCTGCACCACAGCGCCATCATGCCCGAGGTTTTCGCGATTAGTTGAAACTCCATTTGGCTGACAGCCCCCAGGTGCGCGGCCGATTGCCGATGATGCCCAGCGGATCCTGGTCGGAACTGATGGCGTCAAACTGGGCGCGTTCGTCGGTCAGGTTCTTGACGTAGGCGGACAGCGTCCAATTCTTGAACTCGAAGTAGTTTATCCAGTTCAGGATGGTGTACGAATCCAGGGCTACGTTGTACGCGCTTTGGTTGTTGAACTGGGTGTCGGTGCTGCCCCGGTAGGTCACATCGAGCCGGGACGAGAAGGTCAAATCGGCGTTGATCGGCATCTTGTAGGTCAAGGCAACGAAACCCTGTTCTTTGGGAATATTGGGAATCTTGTCGCCGTCCATGCCGTTGTTGCCGAACGGATCCGTCGGCTGGTCCTGGGTCAGTTCGGCGCTGATCAGCGAGCCGCCGATCGAGAGTTCCCAGTTGTCCGACAACAGCGCATCCAGGTTGGCCTCGAGGCCATAAATTCTGGCGTCTCCGACGTTGGCGATAAACGGGATGGAGCCGGTGGCGTCCACCTGCGACAACGCCATGTCCTTCCAGTCGATGTAATAGGCGGCGCCGGAAAATTGCACGCGGCGGTCCAGCAAGCTGGCCTTGTAGCCCAGTTCGTAGTTTGTCAGGGTGTCACTGTCGTAGGTTTCGGGGATACCGGGTGCGAACGGCAGGTTGGCCTGGTTCAAGCCGCCAATACGGAAGCCGGTGGAAACCGTGCCATAGATCATTTGGTCATCGGCGACATCGTATGCAAGGCTCACTTTGTAAGTGAACTTGCTTTCGTTGGAAGAATTCTTCGCCAGCGGGGAGTTGCCGCTGCCGAACTCGTGCGTGGTCTCGGCCGTTCCGTCCAGGCTGGAATGGAAGTAGCGCGCGCCTACAGTCAGCTTCCATTGATCCGCCAGCCTGATGTTCATTTCGCCGAACGCGGCTTCCTGCTTTGTTTCCTTCTTCACGATGCTGCCGAAGAAGGTATTGCCGGTGTCGAAGGTCGCATCCCCGCCAGCCACGTCACCCGGGGTAAACACACCGAACGGGTCGCCATTCGCGTCAATGGTCAGCACCTGGACATCGATCTGGTTTTTTGACTTCTGGTAATAGACACCTGCAACGTAATCGATCCTGTCGCCGATGCTCGATGAGAAGCGAATTTCGTTCGACCATACCTTGCGGGTTTCCGGTTCCAGCGTGATGCCCGGCACCGGGACCGCGAATGCCAGCAGGATCGGGGTTGAATCGAAGGCAAAATCCATATCCCGGTGGTAATAGTTGGTGGTCGCCAGCAGCGAGCCGGCTTCGAAGTCCCAGTTCATCGTCAGGCTCGCAATGTAGAACTTGTCTTCCCATTCGTTGGTGGTGATGTCGGTGTTGATCAGATCATCGCTGACGGTATAGGGCGCGATGTACTCCGCCTGCGGCACCGGAATTCCCAGTGCGGCGCCGCTCTGGAAATCCGCGATCGTGCCAAGGAACAGCAGGTTATCGGTGTTGAACGCGTGGACTCCCTTCGGGGTATAGCGCGGGCTGCCGCCGGACTTGGTGTCCTGGGCCAGAATGGATGCATCCGCGGTGAAACTCTCGCTCGGTTGCAAGCGCAGCATGAAACGGCCGCCATTGGTTTCCTCGTCATTGATATTTTTCCTCGGGCCGGACATGATCCGCGGCTGGTCGATGTAGCCGCTGTTGTCCGCGCGCCAACCGACCACGCGCAGGGCGGCCATGTCACTCAGCGGCATGTTGAGCATGGCGTCGACGGTGTAGTTTCCACTGCCTTCTTCGGTGGTCGACACGTCGGCCTCGGCGAAACTGTCGAAGCCTTCCAGGTTGGGCTTGTTGGGTATGAACTTGATCGTGCCGGCCATGGAATTGGCGCCGTACAGTGTGCCCTGGGGTCCGTTGAGCACCTCGATGCGGTCCATATCGATCAACTTGATATCGATGTTCTTGCCGCCGCCGTCGCCCTGATTGAACCCGGTGACCACGGCTTCATCGTAATAGGTTCCGACCGTGGAAGTCCCCTTGGCGTTCACGCCGCGGATAATGTATTCCTTGTTGCCCGGACCCAGGTCCTGGAATTGCAGGCCGGGAACCTGCCCGGCAAAATCCGCAAAGTCCCTGGCCTTGGATTTTTCCAGGAAATCACTGCTCAGGGCGGTGATGTTGATGGGAATGTCCTGCGCGCTTTCCGTTCGTTTACGCGCGGTGACGACAACCTCTTCGAGGGTCGCGGCGCGGGCCGGAATCACAATACTCAGAGTGACCATGGTCAAGACGAATGCAACGCATTGTGCCGATGTGAATAATTTCATAGCCTGAGTTTTCCTTGGTTTGATGATTGCCTGGTCAGAACCCTTGCATGCCTGAACAAGGGCGACGCGGATAATTGTTACATGAAATTTCATAGGATGTCACGCACCGGCGGGTGTTCACCTTGTGCCGTCCGGATCGTCCGCACGGCCCCACCGAATGCTACCGCGTTTGCTGCCATTTCATTCCGTGTCATAGATTCCGACAAATACCTTGCCATCGATGCCGATGCTGGCACGGTACATCCCCGGCGTATTGAAGGTCAACGCGATGTTGCCGTGAGGATCCAGCGCGATAACGCCGCCTTCCGCCCCCATCTCCACCAGTTGACCCTTGATGATTTCCGCGGCCGCCTGTTGCAGGCTGATGCCCAGGTATTGCACCCGTGCACAAATATCCCGTGCTACCGTGGCGCGGATGAAGTACTCGCCGTGGCCGGTGGCGCTGACGGCACAAGAGCGATTGTCGGCATAGGTGCCGGCGCCAATGATGGGTGAATCGCCCACCCGCCCCCAACGCTTGTTGGTGGTGCCGCCGGTGGAAGTGCCTGCGGCAAGGTTTCCCGCCGCATCCAGCGCCACGGCGCCGACGGTGGACAACCAGCGATCGGGCGATTCGGACACGCGATGTGCCTCGGGATTTGCACTTGCGCGCGCCGCCTGCAATTGCTGCCAACGGTACTCGGTGTAGAAATATTCATCATCCTCGAAAGCAATGCCCTGTTCGCGGGCAAAAGCCTCCGCACCTTCACCGATCAGCATGACGTGAACCGAATCGGTCATGACCTTGCGCGCCAGCAGGATTGGGTTGCGGATGTTGTGCACGGCAGCGACGGCCCCGGCCTGCAGGTTCGACCCGTCCATAATGGCCGCATCGAGCTCGTGCTTGCCCTGTGCATTGAACACTGCGCCCTTGCCGGCATTGAAGTGGGGCGAGTCTTCGAGCAGCGTGATTGCGGCGGTGACCGCATCCAGGCTGCTGCCGCCGGCTGTCAGGACACCATAGCCCGCCTCGGCCGCCTGTTGCAGCAAGCCCCGGATCTGCTGTTCGGTTTCGGGTGCGAGATTGTCGCGGTTGATCGTGCCGGCGCCGGCATGTATCGCAATGGCTACGGGCGGTGCGGAATCTGTGAACCTGTCATAGGCAGTAATCCTGCCACTAACATCAGTGAGAAGGCCAGGCCGCAGTGTGGCGGGAGCGGTTTTGTTCTCATTGCTGCTCGCGCAACCAATACAGTGCACTGAAGATTTTTGGATCGAGCGGCGTGCCCTGCCGCCTGCCGCTTGTTGAGCCATTGATCGACCTCGGTCAATGGAATCAGGTGGACGATGATGTCCTCGCTGCTGTCACCACCGCCAGGCGCGATACGCTCGAGGCCGGTCGCCCGCACGAAGGTGATGATTTCGTCACTCATGCCGGCCGAACTCGGGCAGGACATCAGCACCTTCATCTGCGCCGCTTTGAAGCCGGTTTCTTCCAACAGTTCACGCTCCGCCGCGAGCAGCAGCGATTCATCACGATCAGCCAGATCACCCACCAGGCCGGCCGGCAGTTCGATCACCTTGCCGCCCACCGGGACGCGAAATTGCTCGACCAGAACCAGTTCGCTGCGCTCGGTTACCGCCACCAGAACTACCACTCCCGAGGCATTGCTGCGGCTGGTGAACTCCCAGCCGTCGATTTCAAGCAGACTGAGATAGCGGCCCCGATAAAGGGCTTTGTGTTTCCTGGTGTGTTGCTTCATGCTGCCCGCTGTCTGTTAAAATTGCCCGATTGTACCGTTTCCATGGCCAGCCCCGCCACGGTGACGAGATGCTGATGAATTATCCGTCGGCGCCGTCAGTGAACCAAGCGGGACATTGAAGCTCAAAGAACCTTACCGCCTTGACCGGCTACGGTCCGATTACTCCAGGAATCTGCTATGGCTTTTAAAACACCTACGGTCACGCTCGTGACGCTCGTCCTCATGCTCAACGCCGGCGCCTCATGGCCACAGACTTCAGGCGATGACCAGGCGCAGCCTGCCCCGCAACCGCCCAGGGCTTCACAGCCGAAGAAGCGCCCGCCGCACAAGAAGACCTTTCCGGAGGACCTGCCTGGCCTGCAGAAATTGGCGATTCAGTCTTACGAGGACGGGAACTATCTGCGGTTTGTGCAAGCGACCATCAAGTTGCGTGAGAAGCGTCCCTATGAACCCCAATACCTGGTTGGCATGGTGGTTGGCGCAGCATTGTTGGGGCGGACCAATACCGCCTACAACTACATGCATGTCATGCAACAGCAGGGGCTGTCCTATGATTTCAACTCCACCGAGGACACCCAGAGTATCCGCAATACGGAAGTCTATGATTACCTGAATGATTTGCTCGTCAAGGCGGGAGATCCGATGGGTCAAGGCCGGGTCGCTTTCGTCCTGCCTGACGCCTCCGTGCAGCCCGAAGCCATCTCCTGGGATGGCAAGCGTGGAGAATTCCTCATCGGCACGATCGAGTCGGGCGCCCTGCTGGCGGTTACTCCTGGCGGGAAAGTGGAGGAATTGCTGCGTTCGACAAATGAAAATGGCTTGTTGGCAATCAACGGCATCGCCGTGGACCAAGCCCATGAACGGCTGTGGCTGACCACGGCAGGAGTGCCCGGGTTCAAGGGCGTGATTCCAACCGAATTGGGCCGCGGCGCACTGCTGGAATTCAACCTGGAGACCCTGGAATTACTGCAACGATACGACGTGCCAGTCGATGGATTGCCGCATGTTCCAGGCAGCGTGGTGGTGACAGCCGGCGGGGATGTCTACCTGATCGATCGAGCCGTGCAAATGGTATTCCGTAAACGGGTAGATGACAAAAATCTGGAGCTGTACATGGTCAGCAAGGATCTGGCAGGTTTCAGGGATTTGGCCCTGTCCGACAAAGGCGACAAGCTCTATCTGGCGGACTCGGCACTGGGCATCGCCGTTGTCGACCTGGCAAAGGACACATTGACCATGCTGCATGGGCCGGAGACGATGAACCTCGGTGGCCTGTCAGGATTGATGTACAGCGAAGGGGACCTGTTCGTGCTGCAAAACGGCATCAAACCCCAAAGACTGCTGCGCCTGAAGCTCGATGCAAGCGGCACGAACGTCGTTGAGGTGCTGCCACTGGCCGTTGCGCTGAAAGAATTTGACGCACCCGCTTTTGGCACGATCCAGGGCGGAACGGTGTACTATTTTGCTGCCGGAAATGTCCCCGGGGTGAACAGGGAGCCGGCACCCGTCGTGGTTCTGAAAACGCCAGTCGAACTGAATGAGGACGTGGTTCCGGTCGAACAGCGCAAGTTCGACGACGATCAATTGAAGAAAAAATCACACAGTCAGGCTGATCCAGACACCCACTCAGACCCGTAAACAGCGTTGCCTCAGCATGCCGCCGAATTGAAGTTCATCAAACAGTCGATTGAGGCCGGCAGTATCGACCGTGTTGCGGTTGATATCGGGCGCAGCCAGGGCCGAAGCAACATCCGTTTGGATGACCGTCAAACGCCGGGCCAGTTCGGCTGCGTGCCGATGTTCTGCGAGTTTTTTCTGGAGTGATTTCGCGCCGCGGATTCTGAGGTGCTGCACTTCTTCCAGGCGCTGGAAGACGGAATCCAGATCGCCGAAATGGCGCAGCAATGCCGAAGCGGACTTGGGGCCCACGCCCGGTATGCCGGGAATGTTGTCCACCGCATCGCCGGTGAGGGCCAGATAGTCCGCGATCTGTTCCGGCGCAACACCGAATTTCTCCAGGATTTGAGCTGTGCCCAGTTTCCGGTTGCGCGAAAAATCCCACCACTGATCACCCATGGCGCACCAGTTGGGCCAGGTCTTTATCGCTGCTGACCAGGCAAATCGGGTGCCCGCGTGCGCGCCAGTGCTGCGCCAGTGTGCCGATCAGGTCGTCGGCTTCATAGCGTGGGTCGGTAAAGCAAGCCAGGCCCATCACTTCCGCAATCGACCGTGCCCACTGAAACTGTCTTTTCAGATCCTCGGGTGCCGGATCGCGATTGGCCTTGTATTGCGGAAAAATCTCGTTGCGGTAGCTGGTCGTCAGCGATTCATCAAAGGCCACGGCAATGTGTTGTGCTGAAGTCTGCTCCAGCAAGCTGCAGAGAAATCCGCAAAACCCGTAGGCTGCGTTGGTGGGCTGGCCCTGGGCATTGGTGAAATCTTCAGGCATCGAGAACCAGGCGCGAAAAATATATACGCTGGCGTCGACAAGGTAGACTGGCGGCAGACTCATGCAGCGGGATTATGGCATGGAAGGGCGGTGAAGCAAAACCACGTTTTTGCGCAGCGATTCCATAACGGGCTGGGATGCCCGTTTATGGACAGACACGGCTCAAGCCAGCAAGGCTTGCCCCTCTTCGACCCGCCGGCGCAACAGACTGTTACGGGGAAAATGTGCCAGCAGGAATTCCATCTGGTCAGCCAGGATCCGCCTGCCCTGCAGGTAAATGTATTCGGCATGGGTTGGCGTAAATGGTATCGCCAGCAACTCCATGGCGGCCTGCTCCGGGGTGCGGCCGGCCTTGTGATTGTTGCAGCGCTTGCACGCGGTAACGACATTGGCCCACCGGTCCTTGCCACCCTGGCTGAGTGGCTTGACGTGGTCGCGCGATAACTGGAAGTTGGGAAACTGCAGGCCGCAATACAGGCATAAAGACTGGTCCCTGCGGAACAGGGCTTTGTTGCTGAGCGGAGGTGTATAGCTGCTGGAAAACAGATGGGCATGAGGATGGTGGCCCCAACTGGCTATGATGGCATTGACTTCGATCGAGCTGCGTTGACCGGTAATGGCGTTGATACCGCCGCGAATGCGGTACAGCGTCCGGCCCAGTGAATAACTCACCTGGTCCAGTGCAATCAGCCGCACGGCCTGTTGGTAACCAATCCACTCCAGCGGCATGCCGGATACGTCGGTTCTCAATACCTGTTGTTGAAGATCCATCACCCGCCCATTTTGCAACCCGGCTCATTGCGAAACAAGAAAAAAGCAATGCCGCAAACTTGCCTTGATGGCTATATATCCGGTTTCCGGGTAAATGGCAAGTCAGGCAGTGGGGTCTGACGGCGTAGCCGGCATTGACTCTCCACTTGCCGGCGGGCAGCGGTTAATATCTTCGTCGCCAGCTACGAACCTCCTGGCCGATATCCGGTCAAAGAGCCGGGTGAAACGAAGAGGAACAAAATGTATCACTTTCTGAACGGTATGCGCGCCGGTATTTGCGCTTTCCTGTTGCTTTTTCCCGTCTCATGGGCGCGGGCTGCCCTGCCACCGGCGGTTGATGGTCAACCGCTGCCTACGCTGGCTCCGGTGCTCGACCGCGTCACGCCATCGGTGGTTAATGTCTATACGGAAACCCGTGTCAGGATCCGCAGCCCGTTGTTGGATGATCCCTTTTTCCGGCGATTTTTCAACGTGCCCGATCAGCCCCGTGAACAAGTGTCACAGAGTCTGGGGTCGGGCGTTATCGTCGACGCGGCCAAAGGTTATGTGCTGACCAACAATCATGTGATTGCCGGTGCGGATGACATTTCGGTTACCTTATCCGACGGACGCAGCTTCAAGGCCGAGGTGATCGGCACCGACCCCGACACCGATCTTGCCATGGTGCGGATCAGCGCGGAGGGACTCAAAGCGTTGCCTTTGGCTGACTCCAACGAGTTGCGCGTGGGCGATTTTGTCGTCGCCGTGGGGAATCCATTCGGCCTGGGACAGACGGTTACCTCGGGGATTGTGAGCGCACTGGGCCGTACCGGCTTTCGCGGGCTGGAATATCAGAACTTCATTCAGACCGATGCATCGATCAATCCTGGAAATTCCGGCGGCGCACTGGTTAACCTGCGTGGCGAGCTGGTCGGCATCAACAGTGCGATTTTCACACCCAGTGGTGGTAATGTAGGTATCGGTTTCGCCATTCCCTCAACAATGGCGCGCTATGTGCTGGAACAACTGGCCGAGTTTGGCGAAGTGCGGCGCGGAACACTGGGGCTTTATGTGCAGGATTTGACGCCGGAGCTGGCCGGGGCTTTTGGCGTAGGCGAAAAGCGGGGTGCGCTGGTTGCCGAAGTGGTTGAGGACTCGCCGGCGCAACGAGCAGGCTTGCAGGCTGGCGACGTCATTACCTCGGTTGCGGCCAATCCGGTGCACAATATGCAGGATTTTTACAATGTGGAAGGGCAACTGCCCCTGGGCGAGGCAAAGCGTCTGGAATTCGTGCGCGGAAACAAATCGCTGCATGTGAAGGTGGGCTGTGTCGCCTTGCGCACGATCGAAGGCGGCGCGATCGACCCGCGGTTCAAGGGCGCGCAGTTTGAAGAATTGCCTGCCAGACTGCGGGCAGATAAAGTCAGAGGTGTTTTGCTGTCCGATTTGGACACAAACAGTCAGCTAGCCCGTTATGGCCTGCGTACCGGCGATATCGTGACCGCCGCCAACCGGCAAAATGTCCAAAAACTGGCGGATCTTCAAAATCTCGTACACGCCGGCGGCGGTCCGATTTTGCTGCAGATTCACCGAGACGGGGGCGACTACATCGCCAGAATCGACTAGTTGCCTGTAACAATCATAAAAGGGACATGCATTGAGTTATTTTGTAATTGACGGAAATGCGCCGGCCGCCATTCCCCTGGTGCCGTTGCGTAAGCCGGAACTCGAGGCCTGGCAAGCAACGGCGCCGGAAAGGCAGCAACGCTGGCTGAAGGCATCGGGCTTTGAAGCGCGGTCCGGTCAATGCCTTGCGTTACCTGATGCTGACGGCAATGTGCAATCCTGGCTGTTTGGCATGCAGGAGCAAGGCTGGCTGTTCCAGTTGGCCGCCATCTATCGCCATTTGCCGCAAGGCAGCTATGTACTTGCATCCGACTGGAGCGAGGGGCAAATCTGTCAGGCCAGTCTGGGTTGGGGACTGGCCGCTTATCGTTACGAGCGCTACCGGGAAAAAGAGCAGAATTCGCGCACGCTGCACCTGACACCCGCCGTGGCGCAGTGGGTACAGCCGCTGTGCCAGGCACAGTGTCTGGTGCGGGACCTGGTCAACACACCGACCGAACATCTGGGTCCGGCGCAACTGGCTGACGCGGTCGTGGCCGAGGCTGACCGCCTGGGTGCGCGTCACCGCGTGATTTCCGGTGAAGAACTCTTGAGTTCCAATTTCCCCGCCATTCACGCGGTCGGGCGTGCATCCGCCAGCGCGCCGCGCCTGGTGGAACTGACCTGGGGCGACGACGATGCACCGCTGATTGCCCTGGTGGGCAAGGGCGTGTGTTTTGACAGCGGGGGCCTGGATCTGAAGAACGCCTCCGGCATGGCCCTGATGAAAAAAGACATGGGCGGCGCCGCCCATGCCCTGGCGCTGGCACGTCTGGTGATGGAACATCGGCTGCCGGTGCGGCTATTGCTCCTGATTCCGGCGGTTGAAAACGCGGTGTCCGGTAATGCCTATCGCCCGGGTGATGTAATCGCTACCCGCAAGGGCTTGAGCGTGGAAATCGGCAATACCGACGCCGAGGGGCGGGTGGTGCTGGCCGATGCGCTCGCATACGCCTGTGAACACCAGCCCGAACTGGTCGTCGATTTTGCTACCTTGACCGGTGCTGCAAGAGTCGCACTGGGTCCCGACTTACCCGCCCTGTTCTGCAATCAGCCGCAGGTGAGCGAAGATATTTTGCGGGCAGGCATCGATTTTGAGGATCCCCTGTGGGCCATGCCACTGCATCAACCCTACGTGGAGCAGATCAAAAGCCCCATTGCAGATCTGAACAATGCTTCCAAGAATTCCTACGGCGGCGCCATTACCGCCGCGTTGTTTCTCGAGCACTTTGTGACCAGGAACACCCCCTGGGCGCATATCGACACCTTCGCCTGGAACCAGTCGAACCGCGCCGGCCGGCCTGAGGGCGGTGAGGCGCTCGGGCTTCGTGCGGTGTTCCACTACCTCAAGTCTCGTTACGCCTGATCTTTGTCAGCGTTCTGTCCTGAAACAGCGGAATTTAGAGCATAACGAAGCCAAGAATCGCCGCCACGCTGGTGACCAGGGTCAGTAACACGACATAAGAAATGCCGATGACCGAAAACTTCATCAGCGTCATGGTCCATCCCTGCCGGTAAACCCGCTTCAGGGAAAACAGCAGATAGATGGGTATCCAGCACAACAACACGATGGTCAGACGGGAGGAGATCTCGCTGGCTCTGCCTGTTTGCGCCGGATCCAGCCAGGTGGCAATGGAGTCGGACAGCAAGGTCAGTGTAAAAATCACGAACAGGAACGCATGGTTGTGTAGAGCATGAATCAGGTGCTCGACGTAGAACTTGCCGGCGAACAGGTACCAGAACTTGAACAGCAGTGCCACCAGAGGCAGCATCACGAATACCGCGGCCGGCAGCACGTCGAAAAATTTGTCCACGATCAGGTTGGGATTGGCTTCGATCTGACGGGCCTTTTGCGGCGATTCTTCAATCTCGCGGTTGATCCGGTCGTTGATGAAATCGGGCATGAAACCCAGATGAAACGGGTTGGTTTCCCGGTCCCAGGGTTTGCCGTCAATCATGATCGTGTCTGTGTTCTCGCCCACTGTGGTGGACGGTGCTTCACCCTTCTTTCGCCGCCAGGGCCTTTTCCACCTTTCCGGCGATGGATTCAGCCTCTTCCGGTGACAACTCGGCCTCTTTTATCGCTTCCTGCAGATTCCCGGGAACAGTTTCCTCATCGGAGTCGAACCTGATGTGAATACCCCCGTTCGGCTTGCCTGCGCCAATGTCGATTGCCTCGCCGGCCAGCGTCGCAGCGAGGATGAAGAACACCATGCTGGAAAAAATATACAGACGCATCGGTGGCACATAGCGAAAGCGCCGGCCATCGAGGTAGTCGCGGGTCAGTTTTCCGGGGTGAAGCAGCAACGGTTTCAAGGTGCGCATGAAGCGTGAATCAAAATCGACCACATCCTCGAGCAGGTCCCGCATCAAGGCGGGGAAAAAGCGCATCAGGTTCTTGTCTGGCTGGCCGCAGTAGTAACAAAACGGGCCCATCAGCTCGGTGCCGCAATTAAGGCACGCTGGTGAACCGGCCAGGCGCTGCGGCGCAATGGTGAACGCCTTGTTGGCCCGCTTTACCGGCGGTGAACGCCTGGCAGGCGCGGATGTGTCCGCCGCTGCATCCGTATTGGTGGCTTCAGGTTCTGTCATGATTCCATCATGCCCGCTTGGCGCAGCCAGTCAATGGTGTCCTGCAGCAAGGGCCGAATGTCTGTGTAACGATACTCCAGTTCACGCTGCGCCCGGCTGGAATCACAGCGGATGTGGTGAATGATCATTACCGCCGATTCCGGTGTGATATCCGGTTCCTTGCCGGTGATGCCGGCGATCAGGGCTTTTGCCCTGGCGGCGGCCATTAACAGCCAGCCGGGTGTCGCCCTGGGCGGAACGGGTTTGCCGAGAAGCTCGCCCACGATCTGAATCACCTCCAGAAACCTCGCATCGACACCACCCAGCAGGTAGTTCTCCCCGCTTTTGCCTTTGTGGTACGCGGCCACGTGTGCTTTGGCCACCTCACGTACGTCAGCAAAAGGGCCGCCACCCGGGGGCACGCCGGGCAATTTGCCCTGTTGCACCATCCGCACCATCCGGGACCAGTTATGGCGATCGCCAGGACCGAGAATGTTGGCCGGGTTGAGAATGACTGCATCGAGACGACCGGCTTGCACGGTCCCTTTCACCAGCTGTTCTGCAAGGTACTTGGTGCGGACATAGTTGATCCAGTCGGTGGCGCCGCTGCGCGGACTGCGTTCTGTCAGCAGGGTATTTTGAATGCCCCAGGTGACGAAACTCGAGGTGTGCACCAGGCGGCCGGCCTGTCGCACGACGGCGGCCGCGATGACATTGCGGGTGCCATCGATGTTGATCCGGGTCTGTTCGGCATTGTTGCCGGACCAGACATTGGTGCTTGCCGCCACGTGAAATACCGCATCGGGACGCTCAGGCATCGCATTGAGCAGCGCAACGGCGTCCGTGATATCGCCGGTCCGCACCCGGACCGGGACATCGCGGATTTCATCCAGCGAAGACGACGGCCGCACCAGCACGTACACTTCCCAGTCCTGGCGGTGCAGTTCGCGTACCAGGTTGGAGCCTACGAATCCTGTCGCCCCGGTGACAAATGCCTTAAGGTTCATGCGTTTCCACCCTCCGCGGTACAATGCCCGGCCGGCTCGAGGCTATTGCACGACATTACCCCGTGAACAGTATAGTCAAATATCACGATCATCCCGCTGAGGTGCGCCGTACCCTGCAGTTGGCTGCGCCGGTCATGCTCGGTCAGGTCGCCATTTTCAGCATGAATTTCATCGACACGGTGATGTCGGGCCGCCTGCCGCAAAAGGAAATTGCGCTGGCGGCCCTGGGTATCGGGGGTGCGGTGTGGTCGGCTCTGATAATGTTCACGATCGGGCTGTTGATGGCGGTCCAGCCCAGTGTGGCGCAGCTCGACGGTGCCGGGCGCAGACAGGAGGCCGCAATATTGACCCGCCAGGCATACTGGATTGCCTTGCTGATTGCGCTGCCCTACTGGGCAGTTTGTTATTTCAGCGAACCGCTGTTGCACATGCTGCGCATCAATCCGGTCATCATCCCGGTGTCCGCCGGATACCTGCGGGCCCTGTCGTGGGGAGCGCCCGGCATTTGTTTCATTTTCCTGTTGCGGTTCTTCAGCGAAGGATCGGGCCATACCCGGCCGACGATGCTTTACGGTATCGCAGGCGCCTTGTTGAACGTCCCACTGAACTACATGCTGATGTTCGGGCACTTTGGAATGCCGGCACTGGGAACGGTCGGCTGTGGCATCGCCACATCGATTGTCATCTGGTTACAGTTGCTATTGCTTGTCGCTTACATGTTTACCCACCAACACTATCGTCCGTTTGCGCTGTTCAGCCGGTTCGAAGCGCCGCGCTGGGCAGAGATCGCCGCATTGGTGCGCCTGGGATTACCGATTGCGATCTCGATTTCCATCGAGGGCGGATTGTTTGTGGGCGCCGCCCTGCTGATTGGCCGCCTGGGGCCGTTGCCATCGGCCGCGCACATCATCGCCATCAATTTTTCGGCCCTTGTGTTCATGATTCCACTGGGAATGTCGAGCGCAATGACCATCCGCGTGGGTAATGCCCTGGGGCGAAACGATCCTGCTGCGGCACGCTATGCCGGTGTCATCGGTTTGCTGATCGTTGCCTGCCTGCAATGTATCAGTATGACGGTAATGTTCCTGTTTCCGTCACTGATCGTCAGTATTTATGGCGGCGACGCTGCTGTTGCGAGCGTGGCTGTCAGCCTGCTGTTCTACGCTGCGATATTTCAATTGCCTGACGGCATTCAGATTTGCGCAGCGGGTGCTCTGCGCGGATTGAAAGACACGCAGGTACCGATGCTGTACAACCTGATCGCCTACTGGATTGTCGGCATGAGCCTTGGCTACTACCTGACGTTCGAACTGGCCTTCGGCCCCGCCGGCATGTGGATGGGCATGATCGCCGGACTGACCACCGGCGCGGTGCTTCTTACCAGCCGGTTCTTGCGCCGCACAAAAACGTTGATTCAGGCGCCCGCTTTGTCCGTCTGACGGTCAGGAGTCTTCCCACTCTCGAAAACGCCGGTCCAGTTCCTGGATCCGGCGGTTACGCGATGCAAATTGCGGCGATCCCAGGGAAAAGTCCTTTGTTTCAGACCGCTTCGATCCCGGGTAACGATCACGCAGATGGAATAGCAGGGCCAGTACTCCGTAAACGGCCAGCGCCGGCAGCGTCTTGATCAAAAGCAACAGGATAAATCCCGCCCGCAATCCCCAGACATTGCAGCGCAACAAGCGCGCCAGGCGGCTGCAAACGCCTGCTATGATCGCGCTTTTACTTGCCGGGCTCTGCATTGCTCAGGCTGCTGCATCCGCCTGACCCTGTTCCGCCGCCTGGGCCATGCGTTGTTTCAGGCGTTGCAGCTCTTCCTCGACCGACGGGTCCGGCTCGGTGGTTGCGCTATCCCAAACCGCAGGTGCCGGGCCGCCCACTTCATAGGAACGAACCCGTGCTTCGAGATTTTCCACCTGGGTTTGCAGGCGATCGAACCGGCCCAGGGCCTGCCGTACACGCTTCTCGGATGGGGTCAGTGCTGCCTCTGCGGCGGCGTGGCCCGGCTTGGTGGCGGGTGGGCGGGTGTAGATGCTTTCAGCTTGAGTTTGGCTTCGGACATTTTGCTTTTCAGGCTCAGCATGTCCCGGTCCATCTGTGCGACGCGCTCGCCAACGGCGATCAGTTCCTGCTGCGCTGCGGTGTGACGGCCGATGACTTCCGCGCGCGCTTTGAGTGCGGCTCTGGCCAGGTCGTCCCGCTGTTCCTCTACGGCTTTCCTGGCCCGGTTCTGCCATTGCTCCGATTCGCCGGCAAACTGGCTGGTAAGCCGTTCGAGGTGCTGTTGCTCGGCCAGCATTTCCGCGCTGGCAAGACGTGCTTCCTCGCTGGCATCTTCCATTTCACGGATCAGGGCGCGCAACAATTTTTCCGGATCCTCGGCTTTCTCGATCAGGGCATTGATATTGGCGGCAATAACATAACGAAGGCGTGAGAAGGTTCCCATTCTTAAAAACTCCTGTGACAATCGGTTAACGCAGTCTTTGGAGATGCAGAAATCGTGCCATCCGGTATTACTGAATAAAAACAATTAGATGAGAAAATTCTGTGGCCGCCGGATCTGGAGGGGTTGGCGTAAATCACTCCTTTGTGGCGAACATCTTTCCTGGCCTCCCATGACGCACTCCTGATCCGTCTCACGCGCAACGGCTTGGCTCCCTTACTCTTCGCGCTTCGCGCAAAACGTGCGGTCGCTCTCGCCTGCGCTACGAGAACTGGTGCAACATGCAGGCTTAGGGATGTGGCAGGACACCGGACAGGGCCATAGAATAGGGGTCCTTTTTACGGATTGCCAAAATGCTCAAGCAAGAACGATCTGCCTTTTCCCGATTTTTCCTCACCCTGTGGCGCTTCATCGATGGCGCCCGCAAGCTGGTGCTCAATGCGGTCTTTTTGCTGATACTGTTTTTCGTCGTGATGGCTTTTGTCCATTCCGGGAACTCACTGATACTGCAACCCAAAACCGCCCTGGTCATCAGTCCTTACGGCAATGTGGTTGAACAGTACAGTGGCACGCCGCTGGATCAGGCCTTGCAAAACGCCACCGAGCAGACCCGGCGGGAGACCCGACTGCGCGACCTGGTAGAGGCGATCCGGCGGGCGCGTGACGATGATCGAATTGTGCGCGTGGTCATCGATCCGGCGTATATGCAGCACATTGGCCTGGCTTCACTGCGCGAACTGGAAGCCGCGATTGCGGATTTCAAGACGTCCGGCAAACCGGTGACCGCGCTGGCGGACAACCTGAACCAGCAACAATACTATCTGGCTGCCATGGCAGATGAGATCTGGCTGCAACCAAAAGGCATGGTGTGGATCGATGGCTTTTCGGCCTACCGCAACTATTACCGCGACGGATTGGACAAGCTCGAGGTCGAGATCAACCTGTTCCGGGTGGGCGAGTTCAAGTCGGCGATGGAGCCGTTCATCCGCAATGACATGTCGCCCGAAGCGCGTGAGGCCAACCTTTTCTGGATCGGCAGCTTGTGGCAGCAATACCTTGAAGCGGTTTCCAGACAGCGCGGCATACCCCTGGTCGACCTGTCAGCGGCGATCAATCACTTCGCCGACCGCCTGGAAGCGGCGCATGGTGATTTTGCCCGTTTCGCTCTGGAACTTGGATTGGTAGACCGGCTTATCAGCCGGCCCGAAGCGCACCAGGAGCTCGCCAGTCTCGGCGCCGCCGCTGATGGTCACGAAGGATTCCGTCAAATCGATTTTGACAACTACCTGTTGCTGACCGACCTTCAGCACCGGTCCGGCTCCGGCAACAAGGTCGCAGTGGTGGTCGCCGAAGGGGAAATATTGTCCGGCCGCCAGCCGCCGGGCGTGATTGGAGCCGAAACACTGGCCGAGCGCTTGCGTACGGTGGGGGAGGATTCCCACATCAAGGCGGTCGTGCTGCGTCTGAACAGCCCCGGCGGTGAGAGTTTTGCTTCGGAAAAAATTCGCCGGGAGGTGCAGGCCTTGAAGGACAGCGGCAAGACCGTGGTGATTTCAATGGGAGATGTCGCCGCCTCCGGCGCCTATTGGGTTGCGATGGCGGGAGAAGAGGTTTGGGCCAGCCCGGCCACTATCACGGGCTCCATCGGTGTTTTTGGCATCATCCCGACGTTTTCCCGCCCGCTGGAAAAATTGGGCATCCATACCGACGGGGTAGGAACCACGCCGCTGGCGGGAAAGCTGAGATTGGATCTGCCCATGGATGAAGACCTCAAGCGCATCTTTCAGAGTGCGACGGAGCAGACTTACCAGGAATTCATCCGTGTCGTAGCCCAGAACAGAGGCATGAGCGCGGAAGCCGTTGATGCGGTGGCGCGCGGCAGGGTATGGAGTGGTGCGCAGGCCAAGGAGCGTGGCCTGGTCGATCAAACCGGAACCCTGCGGCAGGCCATTGACTCGGCCGCGCGGATCGCTGGCCTGGGATCCGATTACCAGGTGCAATACAGCGAAACGGAACTATCGCCGTTCGAAACGTTCCTGCTACAGTTGGCTGGAAACGCCACATCCCGACTGGGCCTGGAAGGCCTTTCCAGAACCTGGGTCAAAGCGCCCCTGTTCGACGATCTGTTGTCGGACCTGCGCCTTATTACCGCCTCCAATGATGGATTCGTCCTTGCGGCTCATTGTCTGTGCAAGTCGCCCTGACCGGTCAGAAGAGCGAGCGCGGCGCACCTTGTTACAAGCGCTTGGTAGGGTCCGGTAAGCCGCTGTACAGGCGCCACACTTGCAAGGTGGGGTCGTAGCGCCATTCCTGTTCATCGATAATGCTGCGCTCGACTGCCTGGTTGGTGTTGAACAGATGTATCTCCACGGTTTGCCTCGCGGTCATGCCCTCGTCGAACAAGGCGGCGGAACGAACGGTGTATTGCGTCACGCGAAAGAGTCGCAGCCGCTCCATATCCAGGCGGGTGATCGGGTGTTCTTCCAGGTACTCCGGGGCAATGAATTCCGCCGCTGCATCCCACTGACTCCAGCGCACCATGGTTTCGTACTGTTTCAGCGCTTCAGTACGGCTTTTTTCGATTCCTGAGGCGGCGCATGCGGCAAGGCCGGCCAGCGTCAGAATCGTCAGTGCGCTTAAAGTACCGCGTAAGAATGAGGTGAAACGCTTGCGTCCACAAAAGCTGTTGTTCATTTCAAATCCTTTTTAGAAGCCAGGCCCTGGTTTAACGGTGTCCGGCAAAGCCGGTTCAGAGCCGGTTTTCGCATTGTAGCCGATCGCCGGGCGGCCGTGACGTTTGGGTGGCGATTACGCTAAAGTGACACCATGACGGACGGGACTTTTCATCCGGCCGGCCAGGAAGGAGACCCCATCCGATGAGGGCTTCAAGAGTTTGGTGAAGCAGCGATTTCCGCGCATGGCGGCAGCCTTGGTGCCGCGCGAGTTGACCAGCTGGAGTCTGACCGCAGTGGCTCTGGGCGCGCTCGAAGGCGGCTTGCTCGGCGTCATTGTGAAAAACCAGTTTGGCGATGTCGCCACTCCGGCAGTGGTGAACATTGCAGTGGTGGTTGTCGCCAGCGCACCGTCGTTTACCAATCTCTCGAGCTTCCTGTTTGCCGCAATGGCAGCCGGTCGGGATAAGTTGCAGTTGCTGAGCCGCTTGATGCTGGTCATGTCCATCTGCCTGCTGATCATGGCTTTGCCCGGTGTCACGGAGGGCGGTTTGGCCGGCTTCTGTCTGATGGCGGTGTTGGCGCGCACGGCCTGGTCCGGAATTCTGACGATTCGTGCAGCCGTCTGGCGCGCCAACTACGCTCGTGAATGGCGCGGGCAGATCACCGCCCGCATCGTCCGGCTCGCCTCCCTGCTGGTGGCTGCGTGCTCAGCGCTGATCGGATTTCTGCTGGACTGGCGGCAAGATGCCTTTCGACCGGCATTTGTCCTTGCTGCCGCCTGTTCTCTGGTGGCAGCTCGCGTTTATCGCAATGCACGCGTAAGGGGACATCGGCAATTGCTCAATGCAGAAAAGGCGGAACAGACCTTGCAGGGCCGGCGCCTGAGCATGTCCGTGCTGACTGCTGTGCTGCGTGACGATGTCGACTTCCGGCGTTACATGATCGGCATGATGGTGTTCGGCAGCGGCAACCTGATGCTATTACCGATGCTGGTAATTATGCTCAATGAACATCTGGCTCTGAACCAGTTTCACCAGGTCGTGATCACCTCGTCCCTGCCTTTGCTGGTACTTTACTTTTCGGTTCCCTACTGGGCGCGCGTACTGGACCGGTGCCATATTTTTCACTACCGGGCGATTCATAGCTGGTTTTTTGTTGCCGCTTCCGCCTTCTTTTCAGCGGCAATCATTTCACGCAGGATCGAACTGCTGTGGCCCGCCTCGGTCCTGCTGGGCGGTGCATATGCCGGTGGTCACCTCGGTTGGAACCTGGGACACAATGACTTCAGCACGGATGCGAAGGCGTCGCACTACATGGCCATTCATGTCACCCTGACCGGCCTGAGGGGCCTGATCATGCCCATTATCGGCGTTGGCTTTTACCAGTTCCTGGCTGCGCATTGGGCCGGAAAAGCGCCATATGCATTGCTATTGTCTCTGGGCATTTCCATTATCGGGGCGTGTTCATTCGTGGGATTGCACCTGGAGCGGAAGCGTCGGCTGGGTGCCGCTTAAAGACGGTCGCCTTTATCACAGGCGCCTGGCGCCGAATGCGCGACGCCGGCTGCGCGGGCGGTACAGGCGTTGGAATAGGTCCTGCCGTCACAGCCACATACCGGCGCGTATTCCATGGTGCAGGATATGGGCTCGCCGGGCGGGTTGACGACGCAGGGAGATTCTCTTTGCTGGCTGGTTTGGGGCGCCGTCCGTGGCAGCGCGCAAGCGGCCAGGATCAATATTGACACCAGCAGCAAGGGCTTCACTGAAAGAAGTTCTGCCAAACGATCGCAATCCAGCACAGCCCAATCAGAACCAGGCAGACAAAAACGGCGGCGGAGGACGCATCCTTGGCGCGGCCTGACAGTTCGTGATGCTCCGGCCCGATGCGGTCAACCGCGCTTTCGACCGCGCTGTTGAGGAGTTCGACGATCAGTAACAAAAACAGCGGAAACACCAACAACAACCATTGGATTGCGCTGGTCGAAACCCAAAACGAAGCCAGAAACAGGACCACGGACAAGGCCAGGTTCTGGCGAAATGCCGCCTCATGGGTCCAGCAGGCTTTCAGTCCCTGCATCGAGTAGTTTGTGGCATCGACAATTCGAGCCAATCCGGTTTTGCCTGGTTTCATTGTTCTGCCGGGACTTTTTGGTACAGACCATCGAACAGGATCGTCCAGCTTGTACCGTCCTGGCTGGCCTCCCACAGTTGGCGCACGCTGCCATCTTCATTCGGCGTCCAGGTAATCCGGTGCGTGGTCATGCCATGGCCGTCTGCTGCGGGCCGTTCGCCTTGCATGACCATGCTGCCGTCGCGCATTCCGCCGTTCAGCACCAGCAAGGTTCCGCTGTCATCGACCCAGGTTTGATGCCATTGGTCATTCGCCTGGTCGTAGATGTTAAGGCTGCTGCCGCTGACGCCATCAGGGCCGGCGCCTTGCCAATTCTCCATCAGCGCGCAGCCATTGTGGATCGGGTGTATGGAATTGGTTCCGGCCTGTTGTCCGTTTGACGTTACGTTCCAGTCGCCAATCCAGAAATCGAACTGATGATACTTCCCGATGCTGCACAATGGCGGGGGAGGGGGGCTCTCTGCTTCCTTGTCCTGCGCCATCACAGGCATGGAAATGCACAGCAGCAGACTCAACAGTATTTTCACAGTTCCCTCCGGATTCATTGGCGCCAGACGTTTCCATGCTACCATCCGCGGCTGCCCTTTTGTTGCGTGGTTTCTGATCTACATCTGATTTAACTATGGTAGTTGCAGTATGAATAATGTTACGCGCCAGACCGAAGTGCCCGTGAACGAAAAGCGTGAGATTACAGACCTGCCGGATTTCGCCAACATCCGGGCGGAGGACGCCCTGAATGTTCTCGAAGCCCTGATCGCCAACTATCAGTCGGGCATTGAACAACGTCTCGCGCTTGGGTCGGAAGAGGACTGGTCGTTTGTGGAAGCAGAGATCGATTGGGCCGACGCAATCGACCGGACCTGGTCACCGGTTTCACATTTGAACGCCGTGGCCGATCAGCCCAGCTTGCGTGAAGCCTATAACGCCGGTCTCAAGTTGCTTACCGAACACCAGACCTGGCGGCAGCAGCATCGTGGCATTTTCGAGGTTTACAAGTCACTGAAAACCGCCAGCAGCTTTCAGGAACTGACGCCGGAGCAACAACGCATAATCGAGCTGGAAATCCGTGATTTCCACCTTGCTGGCGTCGATCTGGATGAGGAAGCGCGCGCAGAATACCGCCAGATTGTGATGCGGCTGAGCCGATTGGGAACCCGCTTCCAGGAAAATCTGCTCGATGCGACCCGGGCCTGGACAATGCATTTTACGGATGAATCCGCGCTGCGCGGCCTGCCTCAAGCCGAGCTGAGATTGCTGGCGGAAAACGCCCGGGTGCATCAGCTAAACGGCTGGTTGGTCGATCTCAGCTATCCATCGTATGCGGCCATCATGACCCACGCCGAAGACCGCGAATTGCGCCACCGGGTGTATACCGCATATGTCACCCGTGCCTCCGACCAGGGCCCTGATGCGGGTCGCTGGGACAATACACCGGTGATCAAGGAGCTGTTGTCGTTGCGCCACCGTCTGGCCAGGCTGCTTGGATTTGATCACTATGTAGCCTATGCCCTGTCGACGCGCATGGCCGAGAGCGCGGAAGCGGTAATGGAATTCCTCGGCAGCCTGTCGGAACAGGCATTGCCGGCTGCCCGCGAGCAACAGGCGGCGCTTGCGGCATTTGCGGCCGGTCAGGGTGCTGATCTGCCGTTGGAAGCCTGGGACCTGACGTTTTGGGCAGAACGTTTCCGGCAGGCGGAGCTGGATCTGTCCGATGAGATGCTAAAGCCTTACTTTCCTTTGGGTTCCATGGTCAGCGCCCTGTTCCATATCTGCGGCCGTATTTTTGGTATCAGCCTGGAACGCGACAGGAGCGTGTCGGTGTGGCACAAGGATGCCCGATTCTTCTGGCTGCACGACAGTGACGGAGAGCGTTGTGCCGGCCTGTACATGGATTTATTTGCACGCAAGGACAAGCGCGGTGGCGCGTGGATGGACATCTGCCATTCTCGCCGGAATTTCGCCACCGGGGTGCAGTTGCCCGTGGCTTATCTCAATTGCAATTTTCCGTCAGCGGCCGATGGCCATCCCAGCCTGCTCACCCATCATGACGTGCAAACGCTCTTTCATGAGTTCGGGCACTGTCTGCACCACATGCTGACCGAAGTGCAATGGCCGCAGATCAATGGCATCAACAACGTTGAATGGGATGCGGTGGAACTGCCCAGCCAGCTACTGGAAAACTGGTGTTGGGAAGCGCATTTGCTGGATGGGTTCGCCCGGCACTACGAGACCGGCGAGCCCTTGCCGCTGGAATTGAAACAGCGCTTGCTGCGCTCGCATCATTTTCACAAGGCCCTGGTATTGGTGCGTCAGCTCGAGTACGCCATATGCGATCTGCGGCTGCATCTTGACTACGACCCGGAGCACCCGCGCGAACCACTGGATGTGCTCAGCGAAGTGCGCCGGCAATACGCGGTTGTCAACACACCGGACTGGAACCGCTTTTTGCATAGTTTCGGCCATATCTTCGGTGGCGGATATTCGGCAGGTTATTATAGTTATCTGTGGGCGGAACAACTGGCCGCCGATGCCTGGGAACGGTTTGTCGAGGAGGGTCCGTTCAACCCGGTAACCGGGGAGTCGCTGCGCAAGGAAATTTACGCCGTTGGGGCTTCGCGTCCGGCGATGGCATCGTTCAAGGCCTTTCGTGGGCATGCGCCCCGATCGCGTCCACTATTACGCAGCTACGGCCTCGAGCAGGGAAACGGGACACCGCGATGCTGAAAATCGCCTCATGGAATGTCAATTCGCTAAATGTGCGCTTGCCGCATGTACTGGCCTGGACGGATGTCGCCAAACCGGACATTCTTGCCTTGCAGGAAACCAAACTGCCCGATGATCGCTTTCCGGTCTCTGAATTGACCGAAGCAGGGTACGCCAGCGCGTTTTCCGGTCAACCAACCTATAACGGGGTCGCTGTGCTGAGCCAGAAGCCGGCGAGCGATATCGTTACAGACATCCCCGGGCTGGACGATCCGCAAAGACGTATCCTGGCGGCCACCGTACCCACCGCACTGGGCCCGGTGCGGGTAGTAAACCTCTACGTGGTGAATGGCAGCGAAGTCGGCTCGGAAAAGTTTTCCTATAAGCTGGACTGGCTGGACAAGGTGACCCAATGGTTGGGAGATGAGGTCGCCCGGCATCAGAACATGGTGGTTTTGGGCGACTTCAATATTGCACCGGAAGACCGGGATGTGCACGATCCTGAACTTTGGCGGGAGAAAGTGCTGTGCAGCACGCAGGAGCGCACCGCACTAAAGCGGTTGCTCGATCTGGGCTTTTCCGATACGTTTCGCCTGTTCGAGCAGGAAGAACGGATATTCAGTTGGTGGGATTACCGCATGAACGCTTTCCGCCGCAAAATGGGTCTGCGCATCGATCTGGTGCTGGCTTCACAGCGCATGGCCGGGTGTTGCACTGCCGCCTACGTGGATATCGAACCGCGGCGCCAGGAACGGCCGTCCGATCATGCGCCCGTTATCGCTGAATTTGCCTGTTAACCTGCGTGTTGCAGGTTAAACTGCTGCCGCAGTGTCCGGCGGAGGGCGCTGAACGAATGAAAAAAGGCGGGCCTCAGGCCCGCCTTTTTTTGCCTGGGAGTACTGTCTGAATTCAGTAGCGCGGCACGGAAGGATCTATTTCCAGCGACCAGGCGTCGATTCCACCGGCGACATTGTTAACCTGGGTGAACCCCTGCTTCCTGAAATACTCAGCCGCGCCGCGGCTGGAATTTCCGCTGTGGCAGATGAAGGCCAGTTCGGTATCCTTGGGCATTTGCGCCAGCTTGTCCATCATTTCCTCATCAAGAACGACCGCTGCATCGATCCGGGCCTTGGCCCGGTCTTCCGCACCGCGAACATCGATCAGCATGACATTACCGCTTTTCAACTTTTCCGCCAGCTCCTGAACGCTCATTTGCCGCACCGCGGGTGGTGCAGCCGGTAAATTAACGGCAAGGCCTTCACCGTTCAGGGATTTGACCCAGTCGATGACCGCACCCTTGGCGCGTTGGGCGGTAGCGATATCCATCATCACCGTGATGCCGTTGGATTCCACCGCAATTTCGCCATTCTGGGCAGGCGCAAGGGTGAATTGTGAGTCCCAGTTGGCGTCGACCCCGAAGTGCAAGGCAACGTCCGCATGACCTTGCATGGCTTCACGGATCTTTTCCGCCGCGGCATCCGTCACCGTCATCTCGGGTGGGGTGCGGTCCGGCTCTTCGAGTCCCAGGGTCTGGTGCAATTCACCGGAATTGAGCATACCGAGGACGATATCGCAGCCGCCAACCAGTTCGCCGTCAATGTAAAGCTGGGGAATGGTCGGCCAGTTGCTGTATACCTTGATGCCCTCGCGGATTTCTTCGTCTTCAAGCACATTGACTGACGCATAGTCTGGCCAGACACTGTCCAGAGCGGCCACCGTACGGGCAGAAAATCCGCACATGGGCTGTCTCGGCGTGCCCTTCATGAACAGGACAACCTTGCTGGATTTGACATGCTGTTCGATTTTATCCCTGACGGTTTCGTCGAGGCTCATAATGCGTGCTCCCAAATGATCGTGTCTGAATCGTTGTGCAATTCGCGGCCATGGCCACCAGCTTAATATGCGGTTTTACCGGCGCTTATCAAGCTTCATTCCATCCATAGTCTATCGTGATTTCCTGTCCCGCCGGAATATACACCAGGGCAAAACACTCAAGGCCACGCATTTCCGCGTTAGGCGCATCCGAGTGATTGAGAAATCTCATGCAATTATTGCCCTCATATCCGGTCCAGAGATCATCCTCTTCTTCGATCCACAGGACATACATGCCGTCATCGGCTACCTCGGGCCCCTCATAACGACCGATGAGCTGGCCGGCACTCAGCGCCGTGGCGGCAAACAGCCCATCGCCGTGAATGGGCGACGGCTTGACGTAAACGAGAGGATTATCTGCAGCTTGGTGCATGCTTTCAGTACCGCGGGCAACCTGGAGCCGGCTCAGGTGACTGGATGCGGGTTTCCCGGGCCTGGTCAAGACTCCTGGCGGAACAGTGAGAACGGTGAGCTGCCTCCGCCAGCCCCGCCACCGGCTCCACCGCCGCCCCGGCGTCTGCGCCGGCGCATGCGTGAATGCAATTGCCTGCGGCGCTCTTCCAGCCAGTCGGATCGCTCCAGGTCCTGCGCGCCGTCACCGACACGACTGGTTTCTGCGGCCCGAAAGACACAAAAGTCGCGGTAGGCATGGATTTCATGCTCCAGTTCCTGGGTCACCATCTCGATCATGATGGCGTCGTCAAGGAAGCCGAGGCCGGGTATGTCGTCCGGGATCAGGTCTTCGGGCTCTGAGAAGTAGGACAAGGCCTGCAGTACGCGGGCACGATCCTCCTCTTCCAGCCCCCAACCGGCGTCCAGCACCATGCCTATCATGGTTTCAAGCCGGTGCATGCGTTCGCGGATGAAGTCCGAGGTGTCCGAGTTCCAGACCTGATGGAGCAGTCTGCGCGCATTGTCGATGATGACGTCTTCGGCAAGGTCCTTGGATTGCTCCCGCGCATTCAGCATGACGGCCCGGAAATGATCCAGGTCGGACTCACTGAGCTCAAAAGTAATCTTCATGGACATGCAGTCTCTCCCGCGCCGATGGCATGCGTAGACTATAGCTCCAGCCTGCATGTTGCACCAGTCTCTAGCTCGTAGGCTGGCACAAGTCCGTCAACGCCGTTCAGGCGTGCGTGACGAAGCAGAGCGAAATTGCCCGGGCTTGCCGGGCACCGGATACAAATGACCTTCGTTCTTGAACGACAGGTAGCCGTCACTCCGGGTATGTATTCTGCCCTCGAGGGAAAATGGCAGACTGGCTACTTCTCCGCTTTCCAATTCAGCCAACAGTTGCCTGGAGCTGGCCTCGGGGGGTTCTTCCAGGGAAACTTCTTCCGTGGTGTTGGGATCGAGGGTCAGCTTGAAGTCGTTGATATAGTGGGTCAGTTCGACCGAGCGCACCCAGATTTTGATGTCGATGGCATCGATCTCGAGTTTGACGTCGTTGATATTGCGGATGTCGAATTTGGTCGCAAGTGCGTTTTCCTGGACGATCATGGAAGAAATGCCGATAAAAGGAGGCTCCCCTTTCACCTGCTTTGAACCGCAGCCGGCGCACAAGACCATGCTTGCCAGCAAAATAAAAGAGATTTTCATGAATTCCATAAGTGGCACCTTGCTGTGTGATTGCCGGCGGGCGATACGGCAAGACTAATTTCAGGGGGACTCCAGGTCAAACAGCGTTCCATGACCTGGGGACATCGTGTATGAAACACGCAGCCGGCGGGCGGAGTCAAGGCCGACGGGGCTTCACCTTTCAGTGGGACCGGTTCGCTGTGATGTCCAGGGCTGTGCCGCGGGACCGCATCGAACAAGGCACGCGTATACGGATGGGCAGGCTTGCCGAATACGAGACTTGCCGGCCCGGTTTCGACGAATTGCCCCTGATACATTACCGCCACGTCGTCGGCCAATTGCTGGACAACGGCGAGGTCGTGCGAAATCAACAGGAACGCGATTCCCAGTTCCCGCTGTACTTTGCGGATCAACGTGATCATTCGCGCCTGCACCGATACGTCCAGCGAGGACATCGGCTCATCGGCGATGATCAGGCGGGGTTCAGACACCAGCGCTCGCGCCAATGCGACCCGCTGGCGCTGTCCTCCGGACAACTCATGGGGATATCGGGTCAGTACCTCCCGGTGCAGGTCCACGGTTTCCAGCACGCTTTCTATGCGTGAGCGCCGGGATTCACGCTTGCCGATGCGGTACAGGGTCAAAGGCTCGAGCAGGGTCTGCCAAATGTTTCTGCGCGGACTCAGCGCCGCCAGCGGGTCCTGGAACAGGTACTGGATCTGGCGCCGCGTTTGGCGCAATTCGCGTGTACCCGGCAGGCTCAGCTCGCGCTCACGGTAGTACACCGTCCCTGATGAAATGGCGGTTAGCCCAATGATGGCCCGGGCGAGGGAAGTCTTGCCGCAGCCCGATTCGCCAACGAGGCCGAATATGCGTCCGTGGTGGAGATCGAAGGTGACGCCGCGTACCGCGTTCAGCCGATTGCCTTTGCGGCCAAAAGCTGCGCGCAGCGGGTAGACCACGTTCAACTCACGTACCTGTAACAAGGCCGGTTCGCTGTTCATGAACGGAAAGCCTGCAGGGGATAGTGGCAGGCATAGCGGTGGCTGCCGTGGGCCGGCTCCACTTCCTGGCTGCCGGCCGCGGTCAGGCACAGCTCTGGCGCCCGCGCCTGGCAAAGTTGCTGTGCGCGTATGCAACGGTTATTGAAATGACAGCCAGCCGGAAGCTGGGTCAGGCGTGGTACCGAACCCGGGATCGTTTTTACCGGCTGCGCCGGGCCTGCTGTCAGGCGCGGCAGTGCGGCCAGGAGTCCGGCGGTGTACGGGTGCCGCGGCTGGGAAAAAAGCGCCGCTACCGGCCCTTCCTCGACAATGCGGCCGCAATACATGACCATGGCGCGGTCACATATCTGTGCCACCACACCCAGATCATGAGTGATCAACAACACGGCGGTGCCCGTCTGCTGCGCCAGTTCGCGGATTTTCCACAGAATCTGTGCCTGCGTGGTGACATCCAGGGACGTCGTTGGCTCATCTGCAACCAACACCCTTGGTTGGCAGGACATGGCCATTGCGATCATTGCGCGCTGCCGCATGCCGCCGGAAAGTTCATGGGGATAGCTTTGCAGAATTCTGTCGCCATCGGCGAAACCAACGGCGTTGAGCATGTCTGTGGCCTTTGCCCGTGCTTCCTTGCGGGAGTTGGCTTGATGCCGTCGGATCACTTCGAGCAACTGGCTGCCAATGGTGAAGACCGGGTCCAGCGCTGTCAGCGGTTCCTGGAAAATCATGGAGATGCTGCCGCCGCGGATGCGCCGCCAGCCGGCTTCGTCGAGCGCAGTGAGTTCAAGGCCCGCAAGCAGCATTTGATCCGCCTTGACCTGTCCCGCCGGGCTGGGCACGAGCCCGAGCAGGGCGGCACCGGTCATGGACTTGCCACAGCCGGACTCACCCACAAGACCGACCATTTCACCGGCATTCAGCTTGAAACTGACCTCGTCCACGACGGCTATCCGCTGATCGTCCCGCACAAATGTGACACTGAGGCCATGCACTGAAAGTACCGTATCGTTCAGTGCCGTATTCATGCTGCCTCTTGTTTGGGATCGAAAGCGTCTTGCAAAGCGTCCACCAGCAGGTTGAATCCGAATAACAGCGCGAACAGGGGAATCGAGGCGGCCAGCAGGTTATTGAACTCTCCGGCCAGCACTTCCTGCGTGCTCTCTGCCAGCATCAAACCCCAACTCACGCCGTTTTGCACGCCGAGTCCAAGGAAGCTCAGTATGACCTCGGACTTGATTGCCGCGACAAATACAATCGCTGCCTGAGCCAACAGGATATGAAAAGTATTGGGCAAGATGTGGCGCGCCAGGATCAGGCCTGCCGGCATGCCCATGGTTCTCGCCACGAGGACAAAATCACGGTGCTTGAGCCGCATGACTTCAGCGCGAATGAGCCGGCTGGTAGTGGTCCAAAACGTTGCCACCATCGCAATATGCATGGACCAGGCGCTGCCCTTGAGCGCGAATGCCACGGCAGCAACGAACAGGTAGAACGGAATCGAATCGAGCACACCGGTGACGAACACCATCGCACTGTCCACCCAGGAATGGGCGTACCAGCCTGCCAGGGCTCCCGTTACAGCGCCCAGTAACGTGGAGGCCAGCGCCACGATTAGGCCGATCTCAAAGGCAATGCGGACGCTGTATACGGAGCGCTGGAATATATCCTGACCCAGAACGTTGGTGCCAAACCAGTGTGTCACGCTGGCCGGCTCCCAGCGCCCTCCCGTGGCGTTCGACCATCCCTGGCCCAACAGGCCCAATGCGACGCCAAGCGCGATCAGGGCGAATACCGCTACCAAGCCAAAACCAACCAGTCCGGCACGATTGCGACGCAGCCGCAGCCATACGCGGCTGGGTGGAGCGGACTGCAAAGGGAATCTGACGCCTGCTGCAAGCGGATAGTCCGGCTGAAAGAGCGGCGCAGGGTTCATGTCACTCTTGGATCGACCAGCCGATAGGAGAGGTCGGCCAGCAGTTGGGCGATGACAAACATTGCCGCGGTGAGTCCGACCACGGCCTTGAGCACGGGTTGGTCGCCATTGGTAATGGCATCAAAGGTAACTTTTCCGATACCCGGAACACCGAAATAGGTTTCGAGCAGCAAACTGCCGGAGACAATGATCAACGGGATGGAGAACATCACCCGCGTGAGTATTGGCGGTAAACTGTTTTTCAGCACATGCCGCCCCATCAGTTGCGACGGTGAAGCACCGAAAGCCCTGGCGGTGCGAATATGTTCACGGCCGGATTCCTCCAGGAAAACCGCACGGAAGAATCGCGTGTTGTAACCCAGGGTGATCAGCACCAGGCAGAGAGTGGGAACGGTCACATAGTGCAGGTAGCTGGCAAGGCCGGTGACCCGCCAGCCATGGGCCGGGAAAAGGTTCAGACCGTACGGTGTGCACAGCAAAACCTGCAGCAGAATGATGATGATCAGGAAGCTGATGCTCATGCCCACTACGGAAACACTGCTGATGACCCGGTCTATCCAGTGGTTTCTGTGCCAGGCCGCCAGCAAGCCCAGTGCGATACCCAGCAGATTACCCAGGATGAAGCCAGGGATCACCAGCGCCAATGTCACCGGCAGAGTTCTTTGCAGGATGTCACTGACCGCTTCGCCATTGGAATTCGATGCGCCGAGACGCAAAGTGAAGAGGCTTTGCAGGTATTCGCCGTAACGGCTAATGAACGGCTTGTCATAACCCAGTTGCCGCCGGATTTCCTGGATTTGCTCTGCGCTGGCGCTTTTCCCGAGCAGGTTATAGGTTTGATCGGGGCCAAACCAGACCATCAGCACAAAGCTGAGCAGGGTGACGCCGGCAATCAACAGCAGGCTATGCAGCAATTTGCGCAGCAGATAATTGAACATTACTGAAACATTACTGAAACATTACTGCATTGCGCCCGCTTCGTCCTTGATGTCCACAAAGCGGAAAAAATATCCGCCGACGAATTCACGGTCGGGCAGCATCGCAAGCTTTCGATCCCACAACATCACCAGGGTCCGGGAAATTCCACTGATGGCCACGCAATCATCAATCACGATATTGTTCATTTTACGGTACATGGCCGTGCGCATCGGCGAGGCCTGCATGGACGAACTGGCTCGATACAGGCGATTGAACTCCTGGCTGTTGTAATTGGCCGTATTGGTGCCCGGTGAAGCATTGGGGCCGAAAAACAATTGTACGGTGTTCTCGGCGTCCGGGTAGTCCATGGTCCAGGCCGAAGTAATCAACATCACCTCGCGGTTGATGTATGCCCTGGCGTAGTCTCCATAGGTGGCGAAGGTAAGCGGCCGGATTTTTTCTTCCGGGTAGCCTATGTCAGCCATGAAACTGCGGAATTGTTCGAACATCTGACGTTCGGTGACGGAGCTGGGAAATCCATATTCCAGTGTCGGCAGGTTATTCGCGTTCCAGCCAAAATCGCTGAGTTCCCTGATCGCATCTTCGACATTGCGCGTCACCGATTTGCGCTCCAGACCAGGATCGAATTCCGGCACGATTGGCGGAATGATGCCGGGGAAAACGGTGCCCAGGCCGGAGTAGAAAATGTCGTTACGCCGCTGCCAATCGAACCCTTTGATGATGGCGCAGCGTAAAGCCCGATTGCGCGCGTCCTGGTCGGGGTCGGGATGGTAACCAATCCGGCTGTCTTCCATATTGAAGACCGTATATACAAACCCCGATTCCAGGTTGGTCAGCAATTGGAACCGTGTGGTCAATTCGTCCTTGAGCCGGGCTGGATTGCGGCTCTTGAGAACCTGGTCGAACTGGCTCACCGGCACCTTTATGAAATCGAGCTGCCCGGCATTGAACGTGTTCCATCGGGCCGCATCCTCGGCAATGAATTCGATATCCACGCGATCCACCAGCGGCGGGATTTTCCCCTCCAGTTGCTCCAGCCCAAACGCGCCCTGGGTAGATGGATTGTAGCCCTCCTCCTGCAGGCTGAAAGGCTCGGCGCGAAAATGATTGTTGCGCACCAGGCTCGCGCCGGCACTATCAAATCGCTGCAGGCGGAATGGCCCGGAACCCACCGGGTGAACCGCGAACTCCCGACCGTAGCGCTCCACCGCTTCGCGCGGAACGATGGCGGCAAATCCTTGCGCCAGTGTGTGCGTGAGCTGTGGAAATGGCGCGACAAGCTGGATCTGGATGGTGCGATCATCCAGAGCGCGTAAGCCAGAAACTTCTTGGTCATAATCAGCGCCGTTTTCTTTCCAGTCGTCGAGACCGACGATTCGCCCCTGCCACAACCAGGCGCCCTGAGCACGCATCGCGGGATCGAAATGCCGCTTGATCGAATAGACGAAATCCTGCGCCCGCACTACGCGGCCGTGTCCTTCCGGAAATGCCTTATCATCAATGAAGCGGACGCCGGCTTTGATGCGAATGGTGTAGATCAGGCCATCCGCGGAAACCTGCGGCAGATCTTCCGCCAGATTGGGCTCCAGTTGATAGGGTCTGGCGAGGTATTTGTATCGATACAGGGTGTCATACAGGTTCACCACCAGGAACTTGGCGTAAATGTCGGCCGACTGCGCCGGGTCAAGGCTGACCGGTGCACCATCCATGGAATGACGGTAGACACGTTGACCAGAGTTGGACGAACCGGTGTTGACGCCCGAATCACAGCCGCTCAGGCCCAGCAAAAGGGTCAACAGCAAGATGGCTGAATCCAACCAGTAAAGCGAACATGTTCTGCTGTAACTCACGGTAGATCAGCTTAGCCGGTGGCTGGCCCGGCAACAAGCGAATCCCGGAAGTTGTTAGTTCAACGCGCTGTATGTAACGGAATGGTCTGCTTATTCTTCCAGCAAGGCGTCGTAATCCGGCGTCGGCGGATTGCCGTCGTAGATTTTGAACTCGCGATTTTGCAAATAGGCGTCGCGCATCAGCACATAGGGGTCATGGGCTTCCTTCAGGTCCTTGTCAAAAGGGAGCAGGGAAGCACGAAGGGTGATGAAATCGATAATCAACGGGGCGTATTCGCCCTCTTTTCGAGCCATATAGGCAACCGGACTCACAAAGGAATCCGCGCCGCGCCCGCCGAGATCGCGCACTGTAAATGGCCCCAAAAATGGCACCACCACGTAACGGCTGTGCTTCCAGCCCCACTTGGCCAGGGTCTGACCGAAATCCTCATTGAATTCCGGTATGCCCTCCCGCGTGGCCACATCGAAAAAACCCAACAAGCCCGCCGTTGTATTCAGGAAAAAGCGCCCAGTCGCGGTCAATGAATCTTCAAATTTCCCCTGCAGAATCAGATTCAGAAAAGTTATCGGAAATCCCAGGTTGGTAAAGAAATTTCTCACGCCGCGTTGCGGAGCGTCCGGCATGACCACGTCATACGCTTTGGCAATCGGCTTGATCACCGCCCGGTCAACATGATCATTGAAGGTATAGACTTTGCGGTTGAAACCTTCCCATGGATCGTTTTGCGGATCGGTGAGGGTTGCGGACTGACTGGCGCAACCGCTGGTCAGGACGACTGCCAGCAGAACAAAAAGCAGACGTGCCGTCTTGCCGCTGCACAAAGCGGATCGTAGGGTAATCATAAGCTGGCATCCTGTAGCGAATGATCCGGTGCACCTGCCATGTTTGCCGGCGGGTTTCTGCCCTCAATGGTCAGCAAATCGCTGGCTTCACACAGACTGACCAGACTCAGCAGATCGGCCGGGGCGTTGCGAATATGCAGACTGCGCCCATTGATTTTGGCGGCTGACTGCCATTCCAGCAACAATGCCAGGCCGGAACTATCTACTCGCGAAACCGCATCCAGATCGATCTCGGCGATAGCCTGTCCCTTGGCAGCCTCCGCGCCGGCTTGTTGATACACGGCCGTCACCGTTTCCAGGGTCAGCGGGCCCGAGACCCGTGCGAGACCGGAGGAATCGATCGAAATTTGAGAGTTATCATTCATTCAGTGGGACATTCCCTGCCAGGATATCCTCGGTGACCTTGTCGATTCCGTCTGCTTCCACCCGCGGTACGATCTGGTTGCGGAAGGTAATCACATAGGAAATTCCCTCTACGGTCACGTCAAAGGCTTTCCAGCCTTTGGGCGTCAGATGAAATGCATAGTCGACGGGAGCATAGCCGCCATTTTGTAACTTGACCCGGGTTTGGACGCGGGTCAGCTTTTCGCTATTGTCGCCCTTCATCGGCAGCACCTCGAGCTGTTCGTCGGAGCGGAACTGCAAGAGACCATCGGAGTAACGGTTGATCAGAACGTGACTCATTGCGTCGGAAAATGCGCGTAGCTGTTCGGGGCTCAGGCCGCGACCGGTTTTTCCGAGAATTAACCGCGACGAGTACTCGAGGTCAATCAAGGGTAGCAGTTCAGAATCTACCAGTTCACGCAATAATTCGGGGTGTCCTTCAAATTCTGCACGACGGCCTTCGAGCTTTTTCAACAGGCTGCCAGCGGTTTGCTTGACGATGCTGACGGGGTCATTGCCGCCGGCCTCCAGCGCATCGGCGATCACCGCGCCCGAAGCCAGTGTGCATATAATGGCCAGAACACCCGATGTTTGGCAAAATCTGTTCATTTTTTGTCGCCTGTTTTGGTGTTAAATAAGTACTTTCCGATTACCTGTTCCAGCACCAGTGCGGACTGGGTGATAAAAATCTCATCGCCGTCACCCAGATAGTCCGGTGCGCCACCAGGTTCCAGCCCGATGTATTTATCACCCAATACGCCGGAGGTCAAAATCGAAGCGCCCGTGTCGGAAGGAATTTCAGAGAACTTCGATGAGATTCTCATTCGCACGATCGCCTGGAATGTGACCGGGTCCAGGTCAATTGATTCAACCAATCCCGCGGTAACACCACCAATTTTAACCGGGGAGCGTTTTCTGAGATCGCCCACATTGGTGAAACGGGCACTGATCTGGTAGGTCTCCTTGCCGATATCCTGGCCGTAATTGGTCGCCTGTGTAGCCAGCCAGATCAGCGCGGCGATACCCAAAAACAGAAAAATACCGGATGCGAGTTCAACCTTGTAGTTCGCGCGCATGGTGCTACCTCAGCTAAATAACGATGTCAGGATAAAATCAAAAATCAGCACGAGTACGGAACTGAGCACTACGGTGTTGGTCGTAGCGGTTCCGACGCCCGCGCCTGTTGGCTTGGCGGTATAACCAAAAAAGACCGCGATCAGGCTCACAATGCCGCCAAAAGCCAGGCTTTTCCAGACGCCGCCCATGAAATCCTTGCCGAAATAGACGCCGGTCTGGAGCTTGCTCCAGAAAATTCCCCCATCCAGGTCCTGTATCCCGATGGCGAACACCACACTGCCGAGAATGGCCAGTGCGTTGAACATGGCGGTGAGCAAAGGAACAGAAATCAATCCTGCCAGGAAACGCGGCAGCGCCACCCGCTGTATGGGGTCAATGGCCATCAATTCCATCGCGTCGATCTGGCTGGTGGCGCGCATCAGGCCGATTTCGGCAGTTATAGACGTTCCGGCCCGGCCGGCGAACAAAAGCGCGGTAAGTACCGGGCCCAATTCACGAAAAAGCGACTTGCCGACCAGCAGGCTGACCTGGTCCGAGGCGCCAAATTGTTCCAGCGCATTGATGGCTTGCAGGGACAGGACCATGCCAACAAAAAAGCCGCAAATCATGATGATAACGAGCGAGCGGGCACCGATCAGGTAAGTCTGCTGCAGCACCACCTGGATCTGCTCCAGTTTCGGCCGCAAGCCGGCAATCATGCGGAACAAAAACAGCAGGCACTGGCCTGCCGTTTGTATCGGGCCGATCAGGTCCAGATTCTTGACGTTGGTGGCCATATCAGCTCAGAAGGCTCCAGGCTCGGCCGGCGGACTCATAATGAAATGGGATAGGACCCTCGACCTTGCCATTGATGAACTGATCCACCCCGGGGTCCGGGCTATGGGCCAATTCATCGGGTGGCCCCTCGCCGGCGATGCGGGCAGAGGCAATGATGTAGCAATAATCCGCCAGTCTGCTCATCTGCGCCACATTGTGGGTGACGATCAGGCTGGTAAGGCCCAGCGCATCATTGGTCTCACGCATCAGGGTTCGCACCGTGGACACAGCGATCGGATCCAGGCCCGTTAACGGTTCATCGTAGAGCATAATAAGCGGATCGAGTACAACCGCCCGTGCCAACGCCACCCGGCGGGCCATGCCACCAGACAATTCGTGAGGCATGAGTTCCTCGGTACCGCCGAGCCCCACCGCGTTCAACTTGGTCATCACCAGGCGCCTGATCAGTGGTTCTGGCAGGTCGGTGTGCTCGCGCACCGGCGTGGCAATGTTCTCGAACACTGTCAAGTCGGTGAACAAGGCGCCATTTTGCAACAGCACGCCAATGTGACGGCGAAAGCGGTACAACTCGCGGTCGGACATTGCGGAGATCTGTTTGCCGTTGACTTCAATGAAGCCTTCGTCTGGCCGCAACTGGCCGGCGATGAGCTGCAGCAAGGTGGTTTTTCCTGCGCCGCTGGGGCCCATGAAAGCCACAATGTCGCCGCGAGCAATGTCCAGGTTGATGCCATCGAGAATGGTTTTGCTGCCGCGACGAAATACCAGATCCCGAATGCGAATGATCGGGGCGCCGGAGCCCGAGCGATCATCGGGTTGTGTGGCGATATTGTTTTCTTGATTTCCGGGGTTCGGCATCCCTTTCTCGCTTCATGATATCTATTGGGCTACGGTACGAGGCACTTCGACAAAGAATTGGTGCCAATTGTAGTACGAAACAGACCACGAAGAAGACTGTGGTATTTCAGAAGCTTGGAAGCTTACACTGCGACCGGTGTCGCAATGGTCAATGCCGTCGAAACAAAAAAGAGAGGAGGCTTGCGCCTCCTCTCCCGTGTAGAAGTGATGGAACTCCGCTTATAGTGGACTGCAGATCCTCCTAAGGCCTTTCCAGCTTCGTCCGGCTTCGATGTGCTCTGTCTCTCGACTCCGGCCCACGGATCTTCTACCTCCGTCTTTCTTTATCGACGCTCTTACCCGAAAGTATGTGGCGTCTATCTCCAGGGACCGCGTCTCCCTTTCGAGTCACCCCCGTGGTACGACCGTTTCTGACAGAGCCCGGTCTGGGTGACATGCCCAGTACCACCTGGGCTTTATCCGCTTTCTGTTATCCATCGCTGCCTTCCGGCGGGTCGGCCTTCCGGCTGACAGATTTCTTCGAACGGGGGACTTACATTATTCCTCACCAACTTTCGTGTCAACACGTCAAAATTTCAGTTTATGCGGTGTTTATCAAGAGGCGCGTGACAAACAAATTTCAAGTGACTGAATAAAATGAAAACACAATTTTTCAACAGTATTTTTTTTTGCGACGAAGCGAATGAAGTGGGCAAAATTAGAGCAATCGTCCTCATGGTACGTTTCGTCCCAGAGCTTTTGTTGCAAATCATTGAATTGCAAGTCTCACACCGCAATATTAGATCGGATATCGGTCTTAAACAGGACAATCATCATGAGCGAAATGGCCTGGGAAGTGACGCTGCAAATTCCGTATGGCGAGGCGCTCGAGCGCGCTATTGCAGCTTTGAAGGGTGAAGGTTTTGGTGTATTGACACGCATTGACGTGCACGATGCCTTCAAAGAAAAGCTGGGGGTGGATTTCCGTCACTACACAATCCTGGGTGCATGCAATCCGGCATTGGCCTACAAAGCCCTTTCCAGTCGCCCGGACGCAGGGCTGATGCTGCCTTGCAATGTGGTCGTCGAAGAAACCGGTGACGGCGGTTCACTGGTGCGCATCGCCGATCCGCTGGCCATGATGCAGGCCGGAAATCTTGCCGGCGACCCGGTGCTGCTGGATGTCGGTGGGGAAGCGCAAGCGCGACTGAAGCACGTAGCCCAGGCCCTGCGCGCCAAGTAGTCCATCGGCTATACTTTGCTCCTTTGGCTTGCTTGCAAGGAGGGACCCCCATGTCACAGGCGAATGGCTGTCCTGAACGCAAGACGACAGTGCCGGTTGCTGCTGCAGTTTTTATCGGTCTGATCCTGTTCTGGCTGCCGCCCGGGCTGTCGGCGGCTGTGAGCGATTCCACGGTGTTTCTCGACCTGACGACACATTGGGGCGGCATCCTTTCGTTGCTGATTTTCGCCGCAGCCTACGTTCTGGTCATCGGCGAGGAAGCCATCCATCTGCGTAAGTCGAAGCCGGTGATCGTCGCCGCTGGACTGATCTGGATGCTGGTAGCCATTGCCTCCATCCAGGCCGGCGATACCGAACGGGCCAACATCGCCATTCGCCATGATCTGCTCGAATTTGGCGAGTTGTTCCTGTTCCTGCTGGCGGCGATGACGTTTATCAACACGATGGAAGAACGTGGTGTGTTCGATGTGCTGCGTGTCTTCTTGGTGACGCGCGGTCTTTCATTGCGCCAGATATTCTGGGTTACGGGTGGTCTGGCATTCCTGATGTCTCCGGTTGCCGACAACCTGACTACCGCATTACTCATGGCGGCCGTCGTGGTCGCTGTCGGTGGCAGCAATAAGCGTTTCATTGCGGTGGCCTGTATCAATATTGTCGTTGCAGCCAATGCCGGCGGAGCGTTCAGCCCGTTCGGTGATATCACCACGCTGATGGTGTGGCAAAAAGGCCAGGTTCAATTTCAGCAGTTTTTCGCCCTGTTCCTGCCATCATTGGCCAACTGGGTGGTGACCGCGGGCATCTTGAGCTTTGCCGTATCGAAAGAGCAACCAGAACCCATAAAGGATCGCGCTGAGTTACAGCACGGCGCCTGGGTTGTGGTCGCGCTGTTTATCCTCACCATCGCCATGGCGGTAAGCGCGCACAATGTGCTGCACCTTCCGCCCGTCATTGGCATGATGACGGGGCTGGGTTTCCTCAAGCTTTACGGCTACTACCTGACGGAACGCGACAAAAAGACACTGCACCAACTGCGGATGGTCGAAAGCTCGGCCCTGGGTATCACTGCCATGCATCGATATGACAGCGCGCGCATGCCGAAACCGTTTGACATCTATGAGCATTTGCAGCGCGCCGAGTGGGATACCCTGATGTTCTTTTATGGTGTGATCCTGTGCGTTGGCGGCCTGGGCGCGTTTGGCTACCTGGCCATCAGTTCGCAGTGGTTGTATCAGGGCTTGGGACCTACGACCGCCAACGTGGCGGTGGGGTTGGCTTCAGCCATCGTCGATAACATCCCGGTGATGTTCGCGGTGCTGGAAATGAATCCGCACATGAACCACGGACAGTGGTTGCTGGTTACGCTCACCGCCGGTGTCGGCGGCTCATTGCTGTCGATTGGCTCGGCTGCGGGAGTGGCGGTGATGGGCTCGTCGAAGGGCGTCTATACCTTCTTTTCCCACCTCAAGTGGAGTTGGGCTGTGGCGCTGGGTTACCTGTCCAGCATTGGCGTACATTTCTGGGTGAATGCCGCGGCATTCGTCCAGGCCTGAGTTTCAGTCTGTGGCCGTACGTGAAATCATCCGCATGGGACACCCGACGCTGCGTCAGGTCGCGCGCCCGCTGGAGCCTGGCGAACTGTCCAGTCTCCGCATACTGCAGTTGGTCGAAGACATGGTAGCAACCATGCATCAGGCTGGCGGCGTCGGTCTCGCTGCCCCACAGGTTGACGAATCGCTGCGGCTTGCCATTATCGAGGTTCCGGGTGGCGGCACAACGCGCTACGGCGAAATTCCTTCGATGCCTTTGACCGTGTTCGTCAATCCGGAAATCGAAGTGCTTGAGGGGCCGACCGCCGGATATTGGGAGGGCTGCCTGTCTATCCCCGGCCTGCGCGGTTATGTCGAGCGGCCTCAGCAGGTGAAAGTCCGCGCACTGGATTTGCGCGGAAACGCATTTGCGCTGGAATTGAATGGCTTCCTCGCCACGGTATTGCAGCACGAGTTCGATCACCTCGATGGCCGGCTTTACGTGGACCGCCTCAAGGACAATTCATTGCTGGTGTTTGAAGACATGCTTGGCGCCAATCAACCGCTGCTGGAAGAGTGACCGCCACCGGCACGAGCAAAGCGTGAGATCATGGCCGGCATGGGTGCAACAAGCGAATACTGAAGCCGGTCTGCGAAGAGAGATCAGCCGTCTGGGCTTCGGCGCGATTTCACTGAATGGGGTGATCGGCGCCGGTATCTTTGCTCTGCCGGCGGTGGCAGCCGCAGCGACGGGATTGTTCAGCCCCTGGTTGTTCCTGATCTGCGGGCTTCTGATCATGACGGTTGTGCTGTCGTTTGCCAGCGCCGCCAGCTATTTTTCCGACACGGGCGGGCCTCTGGCCTATGCAGGGCACGCGTTCGGACCCTTTGCCGGATTCCAGGTCGGCTGGCTGTTCGCCTTTGCGCGAGTCACCGCGATGGCAGCAAACACCAATCTGCTGGTCAGCTACCTCGGATGGTTCTGGGAGCCTCTGGCCAGTGGCCTGATGCGCCAGATGACCGTCACGGCGATCATCGTTTTCCTGACAGTGATCAATGTGATCGGGGTGCGCCGCGGTATTGCTGGCCGTATTCGTTCTCACTTTGCTGAAGCTGATGCCATTGAGTTTGCTGGTGCTGGTGGGGCTTACCCGGATCAATGCCGATGTCTTCATCGCCCCGGGCCTGCCCGCATTCCATGGTCTGGGCGAAACCATCCTGGTGTTGCTGTATGCCTATGTCGGCTTCGAGGGTGCGGTCGTCCCTGCAGGGGAAGCGCGTAACCCGCGGCGGGATATTCCCCGCGCGCTGGTGCAAAGCGTGATGGCTGTTTCCGTGCTCTACGTGCTGATCCAGCTCGTGGTGATTTCCGTCGACCCGTCAGTCGGCACCAGCAAGACGCCCCTGATCGATGTGGCGGCGATCCTGATGGGACCTGCGGGCGCATTGTTGATGGCGGCCGGCGCGGTGTTCTCCATATCGGGAAATGTCTCATCGATGATGTTGTCCGGTCCGCGGATCGTATACGCCATGGGGCATAGCAGGGTTTTGCCGCAGTGGTTCGGCAGGGTGCATCCCCGTTTTGGTACGCCGGCCAATGCCATCGCATTCCTTGGCGCGCTGGGCCTGGGGCTGGCGCTGAGCGGCAGCTTCATCTGGCTGGCGGCAATGAGCACGGTGGTGCGGCTGCTGGTGTACGTTGCCTGTATTGCCGCGTTGCCGCGCATGCACCGCGATGCCGGCGACCCAACCGCGATTTTCAAGTTGCCCGGGGGTTATACGATCCCGTTGATTGCGCTGTTGCTGAGCTGCTGGCTGGTCACCCATGCAACTGCCGATTCCTGGCTGGTTACTGGTATATTCATGGTGTTGGGTGCTGTTTTCTATGCCATGACAAAGCGGTCCAATCCAGCATAGTACAGCTACACAGGGCCGCTCCGGGGCACGGCACAGCCTCAGTGCTCGAAGAATTCTTTCGCGGCAGCCTCCCAATTGTCATCGTCCAGGTTTTCAATCGCACCGATGAAAAGAGATTCAGAATCAGAAACCTCGCGACCGCTCGCTTTCTGAACGAACGCCCGGAAGCGGTCTATTTCCTCCTGAAAAAAAGTGACAGCAGACTTCCCAATCTTCAATTGCGGCAGTTCCGCATGCAGATTGCTTCCTTCGATGATGCAGATCCAGTTTTGTCCGTAGGGCTTCTGTTCGAGCATCGAGCAGTCCTTGCGCAAATCCTCGTTGATCTTCACCACTTTGCCACTCAGGGGAGCATGGAACTGCGCCCGGCGAGGCCCCTGGTTGACGTTGAAGAGTGGCTGGCCGGCCTTGACATTCATCCCGATGTTTGGGAAATCGATCGTGTCTATACGCCCGAGCAGCTTCCTGGCAAAGTCATCAAGACCGATTCTCGCCGTGCCTTCTTCCGTGAGGCTCGCCCAACAATGACCGGTCGAGATCAGCGCGCCGCTCGGAATCGAGAATTCTCCCTTGGAGCCTTGATCCGCCTCCGATGGACTCAAGACATGAACGCTTGGTTTAAGCTGCTTTTGGATCCTGTCGTCGCGCTTGATCAAGGCATGTTTGACGAAGGTCCTGAGTTCACCTTCGGAGAACGGTTTCTGCAGGTAATCCATCGCCCCGTATTTCATGCACTCGACCGCGGACTCGACGGTTGCGAAGCCCGTGATAATCACGACGTCGATATCCGGACGCAGATGCTTCACGGATTTGGCTACATCCGTCCCGGACATGCCCGGCATCTTCAGGTCGGTAAATACAAAGTCGTAGTTGTGGGTCTGGACCAGGCCAAGCGCCTCCTGTCCCGTCTCAACGGTATCAACGCTGTATCCGTCCAGGACGAGAATCCTGCGGAAAATATTGAGTATGACCTCCTCATCGTCCACGCACAGGATGCGCGCAACGGGGTCTTTGACTTCCACGCGTTTCAGCGTTTTTGACTCAAGCGTGAAATCAAGCTGAAGACTTTCGGCCAGCGCCTCCTCTCGCTCTGCCCGTCTCTTGATCTCATGGAGCTTGCGCAGCATCTCCCTTGCAGCCATATTCAGAAAGAGGAACAGGACTATGGTAAGCACGATCAGTATTGGCAGAAACAGCGTCATCACAACCTCCTTCAGTTCAGATGGCAGCGCCTTGGTGCGAGGCTTCATAAACTCAGCCACTGCAAATTACTCTCTGGATTCGATGGCAAAATCCGATACAACCAGCCTTTGAAATAGGGGTCCTTCTCGACCAGCGAAGGCGCTGATTGCGCGTCCGCATTGACCTCGAGGATTCTTCCGCTCATCGGGCACATGATGTTGTGCTTCGATCCATCCATGGAACTTGCGATTGCGCAAGTCATTCCCTGCTCCAGGTCGTCGCCGATTGCTGAAAGCTCAAATTCCCTTATCCCCTCCACCGCCTTAAGGAACAGGTCGCTGATCCCGATTCTCGCCGTCCCCTCGTCCTCCATCAAAACCCAACTGACATAGCCGAGCTGGTAATAATTTGCGGGGCAGGGAACGTAGTTCATGGAGTTATTTCTCGGCAAGCCGGCTGACTCAGCCTCGTCCATGAGTTTGCCGCAACGAAGGCAGCGCCGGATGACCGTGAGCAATTCATCGGCGGTGAAAGGTTTCGAAATATAGTCAATTGCGTTCAACGAAAGGCTCTTGACCGCGTTTTCCACGGTAGAGTATCCCGTCATCATGACAACGGGCGTCTGGATGCCTTTTCGGGCGAGTTCCTCAAGGAACTGAAATCCGTCCATCTGGTGCATCATGATGTCGCACAGCACCAGGCGAAACTGGCTCTCCGCCAGGCACTGAAGGGCCTTGGGCGCCTGATCCACAGCCGTAACGGTCATCCCTTCCGCGCCGCAAACTTTGGCCACAGCCTGAGTGACTGTAGGTTCATCGTCCACGACCAGGATATCCCGTATTGAACTCATGATCCCACCGGAATCCGGATGATGAACGTTGTCCCGACGCCGACCTCGCTTTCCACCGAGATCGTTCCATTGTGATTGTCTACGATCCCCCAGGTAACGGCCAGACCCAGACCCGTACCCTTTTGGCCCTTCGTCGTTGCGAACGGCTCGAAGAGTTTTGGAATCTGTGATTTGGGAATGCCGCAACCATCGTCTTCCACCCGGACTTCCACAAATTCATCGTTCCAGGCCGAATCGGCCTGTTCCCAGCGGTGCCAGCCGCAACCATCCCGCAGGCAGCCTTGTACGATTCCCTTCAGGGGCACTTCGAAAGCATAGATCGGAGCACCACACTGCGGACACAACTCACCTTCGGCTATCAGTGAAGTCGAGCAGTCCGGGCACAGGAGTTCGACGTCTTTGTCGATTGGGGGCATGTCGCCCAGGCGATGATCGGTCGAACCATACATGGGATTGAGGTGGATGATTCCGGTATGTTCCTTTTTGCGGAAACGCATGCTGATGGCCGGCTTGGCGTCGATCTGGACTTTTCTGTCGACGAGATCATGCCGTTTCGGACAAAGCGCACGCTTGATCTGAAGGGCTTCTGTGGAACGAAGGCTTATCGATCTGCTGGTGATTTTGATGGTTCCGCTGTTTTCGCCGATGGCGTCCGACGCGTTGACCATCAAGTTGATAAAGACCTGCTGGATTTGGTTGGCATCCACCATCGCTTTGGGAAGCGCGGCATCCAGGTCCATGACCAGGTTCACCCGCCCTATGGCCAGTTGATTCTCGATCACCTTTTCGGCGCGATGGATGATCTCATTGATGTCGGCCTTGCGTTTCTTCGGCACGGTTTGGCGGGCGAAGTCCAGCAGGCTCTTGACGATCTCGCGGCAGCGGATGGTTTCCGAAACGATGACTTGCAGGTCGTCATGTGTTTCGGGTTGTCCCTGCGACCGCTTTAGCAGATAGCTGCCGTAGGTGAGTACCGCAGTCAGTGGATTGTTGATCTCGTGCGCCACTCCAGCGGCCAATCTTCCCAGGGAGGCGAGCTTGTCCGATTGAAAAAGCTGCAGGCGCACCTGTGCGAGATTTTCGGTCATTTCGTTAAAAGACCTGGCCAGCATCCCCAGTTCATCCTCACTCTTCACCTTCACTCGGTACGCAAGATCGCCGCCGGACACGTGTCTCATCGCGGTGAGGAGTTCCTTGACCGGGCGGTCGATCCACCATCGGACCATAAGGCCGACGATGAGACTCAGAATCAGCACTGCGCTGATTGCAAGCACTGCTGCTGCCGCCTGGCTGTGACGGATGTCCCGGTCAACCTCGGTAAGGGGAATGGTAACGTCCAGCACTCCGAGCACGGTTTGTGCTTTCGGGTGTGCATGGCAGTCTGCCGTCCAGCACGAAGGTGTGTTGTAGATTGGGTTGATGATGCCCAGCAACCGTGATGCGTCCGGTTGAGGGCGGAAAATCCGAGTACGATCCTGCGTTTCCAGGCGCTCCAGGGGTTTCCCCGCCGAATGGCATCGATAACAACTCTCCGCCTGCTTGTCGACCATTTTCCCGATGTCGGCCGAGTCAGAGGAATAGATGATCTCTCCTGACTTGTTCAATATACGGATGCGGTCGATGCTTTCCTGCTGACCGATGCGGCGGATACTCTCATGAATCCGTTCACGATCATTGTGCAGCATGTCGTATTCGGTGTCTGACTTGACGGCTTCGCTGAGCTGATTCGCATGCCGCTCTACTTCAGCGAGCAGGCTTCTTCTTTCGGATTGAATATTGAAGACCGCGAAAATGCCGATCGCCAAAAGAACCGTCAGGATGACTCCGAAGGTCAGCCTGAAAGCTATATTCCGCCCTAGGATAGTTCACCCCCTACGGATGCAGGATTTCCCATCAAGGCAAATCTTTCCGTTTTTTCACCGGCGATGAAAGATACCTGACCAGGTATACAAACAACGCCCAAAAACATAACAGGAGCAGGTACTCGAGGCCTTTCGTTTCAAAAATATTCACGTAGGTAAATGATTCCATTTCAACTCCCGGGTTTAGTGGCTGTTACAGGCCACTAGTGGGCCCTGTGATCTGAAGTGAACACCGGCATGCGCGTGACAACCCAGCGGAAGACCCAAATTTCGGTAAAAATCACCGTCAGCGTCACCACGATTTCCTGCCAGGAGGGGTAGTAATGTGCGTCCGAATACCAATTGAAGCTGATAATGGAAACGTTGAGCCGGTTGAGTATGACGCCCAGCAAGGCCATGACCGCGGCAACCTTGATGATGTTCAGGCTTCTGTTTCTGTAGCCGAAGGCAAACATAAATCCCGGGACCAATACAAAACCGATCACTTCCAGGAGATACCAGTAGCCCCAGCCATCGTTGATCATGCTCCATTGCTTGCCATGAATGAAAAGCAGCGCCTTAAGGAAATAATAGACAAACATGCCGATGGCCGCGCCTTTGGCCAGTCCAAAAATGATGTCATCAAAAGAATGATGGCTATTGTGCTCGATGAGGTTCTTGAACACTTTGTGGCTGATGGTTCCTTCGAAAATAATCATGGCCAATCCTGCGTAAATGCTGGAGACGAAAAACAGGATCGGCATAAATTCCGACCACCACAGCGGATGGATTTTGGGCTTGGCCATCAGAAACAACGCCCCGAGGCCTGACTGATGCAACAGCGATAACGTAATGCCCAGAATAACCGTGGTGAGGGTAAGGCGCTGGAGAATTCTGCGTGCTTTTTCCCAGTGCAGCCATTCGGCAACGACCGGAGAGAACTCGATGAATTCCGCAACCATATAGAGCAGGAAATGCCAGCAAATCAGAAACAAAACGGAACTGAATCCAAACGAATTGCCAATGTAGGGATTGAACGCATGCCACGGCCGGCCGATATCGAGCAGCAGGGCGCCGGCGTAAAAAGAATAAGCCAGCAATCCGTTCAAAACGGTGACACGCACAATGGAGTGGTACTTTTCCACCTTCATGACGTAGACCACAAACGTGATCACGTAGGCTCCACCAGCCAGAGCAACGCCGGTTACCACGTCGAAACCGAGCCACAAGCCCCAGGCAGTTTCCTGCGAGAGGTTGGTCACGGAACCGAGACCGTAGACGAAGCGGAAATACAAGATGACCAGCCCGGTCAGGATGACCGGAATGGAGATGACATTGAACGGTGTGAGCCAGGGCCCACGCGGTTTCATCTCCTGAATCAAGAAATGAACCACTTGGCCAAATCCGATGGGTGCAATGGCGTTGGCATTGGTGTTCATCGCTCACCCCCCTTGCCCTCGGCATCAAAATCAAACCCGTTCTCTTTATCCTGATCGCTGCCGCCAAGGAGCGAATTGAGCCCCAGCAAGAAAGCCGGGACACCAAACAGGACCATGGGGACCGCGTAGAGGAATTCTTTTGTATATTCCGGGTAGGGTGTATTGCCAATGTCGGTTCTGAAGCCAATCTGGTCGAAAGGTACGGCAGACAGGTAAATATATCCGGTTCCGCCGGCTTCATGTTCGCCGTAGATCTGGTGTACATATTTATCCGGATGGCTGTAAATGCGATGTCTGGCGATCTCCAGGTTTTGCACCCGGGTACCGAACATGAGTGTGTCTGTGGGACATGACGCGACGCAAGCGGGTTTTTGTCCTTTTTCGAGACGTTCAAAACACATCGTGCATTTCTGGATCTTCGGATTCCATTCATCGTATTCGAATTTCGGTACGCCAAACGGGCAGGAAACCATGCAGAACCGGCAACCGATACATTTATCTCCGTCCCAAATTACCGGGCCATTCATCGTTTGATTCATCGCTTCCGTTGGACAGGCGGCGGCACAAGCGGCCTGGTAGCAGTGCATACATTGTTTCTTGACAAACACATCGCCTTTTTCGGTCTCGAATTTGTTGACGATCATCCACTGCTTGTCACTCGTGTCCCTGTGTTCTTCAAGCGCACCATCGTTCAATACATCCGGGACAAAAAGATCATGGACCTCACCACATGCAATTTCGCACGCCCTGCAGCCAATACAGCGGGTCGTGTCCACCAAAATTCCCACAAACTCTTCCGGTTTGTGGTCCTCCTGAGCGCATAGTGGACTGCCTGCCAAAGCAGCAGTACCGGCGACAAGCGTCGTTTTTAGAAAACCTCGTCTGTCCATTTCGGCTCCGTTATTTCAATACAGCATCAACAACTTGAACTGGCAGGGTCTGGAACTCTGTCGAAACTCACAGTCTGCAACGGCAAATTCCCTATTTCTCTTGCTTCTCATGACACTTACTGCAGCTTTTACTGGCCTTTACACCGGTCCCTGATTTATGGCATTTCCAACAACTCTTGTGGATGACGACTTTGGAACTGAGCGTCTCATCCGCAATATTGTTCGGCTCCGAATGATGACAAACCGAGCACTTGTAGTATTTCTTCGTGAACTCAGAATTTGAATTGTGACAAGTCTGGCAACTGATCCAGGAAGACGTCAGATAGCCAGGATGAGGGGTATCCAGCGCTTCGGCCTTGATTTGGTGGTGGCACACACTGCACTTCAATTTCACTTTTTTGATGTGTACTTCGTGCGGTAAGACCACATTTCCGTACGCAGACTTGATCGTAATTTCAGCCGGCACATCCGGAATGGTTGCCGACAAATCGCTTGGTACTTTTTCCGGAGTTGGTTCGGTCTGCTTCACTTCCTGCGCATGGCTTGAAAGTGAAAAAATCAGTAAGAAGAGCACTCCCAGAGAAACACTAAGTTTTTGCATGGATGTCTCACCCAATTTTCAATAAGGAAAGAACCAGGAGTTCATCAAAATTCCCTGCTTTGCAGAAACGGCTTTGTAAACGCAAGCAGAAGATCCAGGTAATTTGCGTTACTGGCTTGCTCGCTCGTTACTCTGCTATTCGATCCGGCCTGAGAAGCGTCTTCCATCAACTTGCCCGAAAGCCCGGTATATCTGTCAACTTCCTTCTGATACCAATCGATCGAGTCAAGTCCAATTCTCAGCCCCGGCAATTCTGCAGCAAGATTTGACGGTTCAATTCCGCACATCCAGCTCAATTCAAATGGCTTGATGGCCAACCATTCGGGATGTTCTGCATGTTCTGAATTGACGGACGTGATTTTTCCGCTAAGAGGAGAGGGGATTTTTAAAATGTAGTCCCCATACTTCAGTGAAAACAGGGTTTGCCCGATTTCAATCTTTTGCCCTGTTTCCGGCAGCTCGACCTGGTCGATTTTCTCGAAGATCTTTCTCATCAGATCGTCCAGCCCGATCCGGACAGTTCCGTTCATTTCGATCTTTGCCCATGCATGTTGCGGAGATATGAAAACCCCGGCCGGAACATTCACGTCAAATCTGGATCTTGATTCACTGGTGCCCGCCTTGATCAAGTGGATTTTGTGGCACTTTTGACTTTCGAGCCTATCCTGTCGCTTGATTGATATGGTCTTTACAAATTCGAGCAATTCATCTTCAGTGAATGGCTTCTGAACGTAGTCCATCGCTCCAAATTTGACGGTTTCCACCGCGGTTTCAATCGATGCATAACCGGTAATGATGATCACGTCGATATCGGGGCGCAGGTGTTTGACCGCTTTCGTCACTTCAACCCCGTCCATCTCGGGCATTTTCAAGTCGGTGAAAACAAAATCATAGTCATGCTTGCGAATGAGCCCCAAAACTTCGGAACCCTTTTCAACGGTATCGATGCTGTAACCTGCCATGACGAGCGTCTTGCGAAAACTGTCCAGGACGATTTTTTCGTCATCCACGGCGAGTATCCGGGCTTTTGGATTGTCCACTTCCACCCGCTTCAAGGTTCGGGCTTCTTCACTCACATCGAGCTTGAGCCCGATGTCCAGAGCGCGTTCTCTTTCCCTTGTCAATTGTGCATCACGTACTCTGTTCAGCAGCATTCGGAGCGCGAGATCGACTGCAATAAATACGACAATTGTGGTGATGACAATCAGGGCTACAAACATTTTGCAGGTCCTCGGAAATGCAAAAAACAGCCTTCCGCATCCAGACAGGCCCAAGGGACGTGATTCGTTGGTGGGAAGAACGGCGCTTGCAAGAACTCATTTCGGCAGGCGCCAAAAGGGTGATGATCAGGTCGGCAGATTGAAACTTGTATTAATCCGTGGCTACCTTCCTGCAGCCTTTTGCGAGTCTGAAAACCTCGCTCGTTGGCCTGAGCCTTAAAATCAACATCCAGACCAGGTGAGTCGACAGGCGCCCACTTCATGGGTGTTAAATCCATTCTGGTTCTTGAGGCTTAATTTTCCCTCTTCAGGATGGGAAGGCTACTGATCAGGATCATCAAAAGGATTGATATTGAAAAGCGCGCAGGCGGAAGTTGGGCTTCCACATGACACCTTGACCAGTCCAATCGAAGGCGCTGGGTTGGCGCATCGATGATCAGTTGGTAGTCGAGGGGATGTTGGAACTCGAGCAAATGCTGCTGTCAGCAGTTCACCACCACCTTCTGGTAGAGCCCGCCGCAGTAGAACTGCGAACGGACCTGTTCCGGCCGGATATGGTCCGGCAGGTAGTCCGGCAACTCGGTGCGCCACAGGTCCAGCGCGAATGGCTCGAGCCAGTGCAGCACGGGACGCATCAGGTAGCGCAGGGGATTGGACCGCTTTGGTCCGTGGTAGTCGACGAATACCAGTTTGCCGCCGGGGCGGGTCACACGGATGGCTTCGGCAATGGTTTTGCGGCGTACATCCTCGGGCTGTTCATGCAACAGGAAAAACACCACGGTGCGGTCAAAACAGCCGTCGGTGAAGTGCAGCGCGCTGGAATCCTGGTGGTGAAGATCAATGTTATCGTGATGGTTCAGCTTTTTGCGGACATTGCCCAGTTGGATGGGCGCGATATCGACTATGGCCAGCCGGGACGTACCGTGCTTGATATGGGTAGCCAGAAGGTTCGAAAAGCCGCCGTAGACGCATGCCACCTGTAACACCGAACTGCCATCATCGCAGTCCATTTCTTCGAGGACCGCGCCGGTCAGCCTGGACATGTTGCCCCACAGGATCAGGTTGACCAGCCATTCACGCTCGAATATCCAGATCGCACGCGGGCGCAGGTAGGCCCACCAGTAGGTCTCCTCAAGGTAACCAGGAATACTCGGTGTTGTGCCGCTGCTGTGGGTCAGGAAGCTGCTGACGTCAAGCGAGCTGTCGGCGGTTTCCGCCAGGGCGATGCCATCATCGTTCATCTGCAGTCCTTTTGTTCCGAGTTCTTGATCTTGCCCGGCGAAACCTTATCAGATCATCAACAAAAGTGCAGCAGCCAGCACCGAAGCCAGAGCGGCCAGGAGGTAAAGTGTGGTGGCGATGAATCCATCGGCACGAACGCCGAAATCGTGAAAAACGACTCTCAAGCGATGCGCGGCATGCCACAGCGACAGGAAGAGGATGCCAAACAGCACTGCTTTTCCCAGCCAGGAAGCGGCCATTGCCCTGGCAGCATCGTAGGATAATCCGTCCGGCACATGGCCCGTGGAGATCAGCAGGAACAATGTGATCAACGCCGGAAACAGGAAAGAGGTGAGGGTGCCGCCGGCTGCGAACAGGCCCCAAACCAGGGCTTTTTTTGCAATAGCCATGATCAGAATACCCCCGTCAGCCAGAAAACGATTACCGTAATCACGATCCAGGCCAGGTAATGCGCTGCGACAATCGCAGCGGCCGGCACCACGGTTTCACCCATCTGCAGCGGCATGGCCTTCGGCGCAAGCTGGAACCAGGCCATGGTCTGGTAAATGAAGAAATACACCAGCGCGAATGCATGAAACACCATCCAGGCTGTGTGCTGTTGCCCGGAAAGGAATGCGTTCCAACGATCAGGCTGGCCCGCACCCAGCGCGGCAAGCGCGACCAACATCAGCGCGCAGTAGAAGGCAACCAGAATGCAATTCACCTCGCGCAACATATAGATTCGATAGCGGGGCTGGCGCAGGTACCAGGTGGTGCGCGCAACGGGGCGGACATAGGGCCGGCGGCTCATGAGCCACCTCCGGGCAGCAGCTTGCGTTTCAGCCATTCTTTGGCACCTTCGAGTTTCATTTGTTGAATCGCGGCTGCCGGATCCACGTGCTTGGGACACACTTCGGAACAAGCACCGACGAAGGAGCAATTCCATACACCGTCGTGATCCGCCAGGATATCCAGCCGCTGTTCCCGGCCCTGATCGCGTGAATCGAGATTGTAACGGTGCGCCAGAGCCAAAACCGCCGGTCCGATAAAGTCGTTGTCCAGAGCATACTGCGGGCAGGCGGCGTAGCAGGCCATGCAATTGATACACATGGTGTATTGCTTGAATTTCTTCAGCGCGGCAGGCGTCTGATTGTATTCTTCTGTTTCCGCAGAGTCCTTTTCCTTACGGATGATATAGGTTTGCGCCCGCTGCAGTTTTTCCATCACGTCGTCTAGAACGACCACCAGGTCACGCTCGATCGGAAAATTCGCCAGCGGTTCGACACGAACGTGATCGGGCAGGTCCCGTATGAAGCTCTTACAGGTCAGGCTGGGTTCGCCATTGACCATCATGCCGCAGCTGCCACAAACCATCATATGGCAGGACCAGCGGTAGCTAAGCGTGGTGTCGATGTTGTCCTTGACGTAGTTCAATGCATCCAGGATGGCCCAGTCGCTGTGGCAAGGCACCGAGTACTGCTGGAAGTAGGGCGCCTCATCGCGTTCCGGGTCATAGCGCATGACTTCGAGTTCAATCTGCCGCGTACTCATGCTTTTTTCCCGCCAGAATAATCCCGCACTCCAGGCTGTGAACGGGTGATGGTGACATCCAGCCAGTCAACGCGAGGCCGTTCTCCCGGCTGCCGGAATGCCAGGCTATGGCGCAGGTACTGGTCGTCATCACGCTGCGGAAAATCGAGTCGCTGATGTGCGCCGCGGGATTCCTTCCGGGCCAGCGCGCTGGCGCTGACGGTTTCGGCCACGTCCAGCATGTTTTTCAATTCCAGGATCTGCTGCAACTCGGTATTGAAGACATTGCTCTTGTCGTGCACTTCGATATCCTTTTTGCGTGTCTGCAATTCGTCAATATCCCGACAAGTCTTTTCGAGGCCAGCCTCCTCGCGGAAAATTCCTGCACCTTCTTCCAATGTGGTCATCATTTCGCGCCGCACACCGGCCAGGCTTTCGTTGCCCGCGCCGCGTTGCAGCAGCGCACGGACACCCGTGACGGCAGCTTCGGCTTGACTTGTCGAATCCTTGCTGGTTTGCGGCGTGCCCGCGTTCGCGGCGTACTTGGTTGCATGTTGGGCCGCACGCTTGCCGAACACCAACAGTTCGGTCAGCGAATTCGAACCCAGACGATTGGCGCCGTTGAGGCTGCCGCAGGCAGTCTCACCAATCGCATAAAGACCGGCCATCGAGGTTGCACCGTTGATGTTGGTGTTGATGCCACCCATCATGTAATGCGCCACCGGGCGCACGGGTACAGGATCCGTGACCGGGTCGACGCCTACGTAAGAGATTGAAAGCTCACGCACCAGCGGCAGGCGTTCGTTGATCTTCTTTTCACCCAGGTGGCGCATGTCCAGCAAAATGCAGTCCCCCCAGGCGGTTTCCACCGTGTTGCCCTTTTTCTGCTCGTGCCAGAAGGCCTGGCTCAATCGGTCACGCGGCCCGAGTTCCATGGTTTTAAAAACCGGATGACCAATAGGGGTTTCCGGGCCCATGCCGTAATCCTGCAAATAGCGATAACCGTGGCGGTTGACCAGTATGCCACCTTCGCCGCGACAAGCCTCGGTCAACAGGATGCCGGTGCCGGGCAGGCCGGTGGGATGGTACTGCACGAACTCCATGTCCTTCAGCGCAACCCCGGCGCGATAGGCCATGGCCATGCCGTCGCCGGTCTTGATTGCGCCATTGGTGGTGAACGGGAATATCCGCCCGGCCCCGCCGGTGGCAAGAATCACTGCGCTGCCTTCGAAATGAAAGAAGCGTCCGCTGCGCATTTCCATCGCCACCACACCCGTGCAGCGCCCGTCTTCATGCAACAGGTCCAGGCAGAAAAACTCATCGAAACGGCGGATCGAAGGAAACTGCAGGGAGGTCTGGAACAGGGTATGCAGGATGTGAAAACCGCTTTTGTCCGCAGCAAACCAGGTGCGTTCCTTTTTCATGCCGCCGAATGGCCGCACCGCCACCGAGCCATCGCTGTCACGGCTCCAGGGGCAGCCCCAGTGATCCAGTTGCACCAGTTCCAGCGGCGCCTGCTGCACAAAGTACTCCACCACGTCCTGGTCACATAGCCAGTCGCCGCCGCTGACGGTGTCGTTGAAGTGCATTTCCAGGGAATCATCGGCGCGCTTCACGCCGGCAGCCCCGCCTTCAGCCGCGCAGGTGTGGCTGCGCATGGGATAAACCTTGGAAACCAAAGCGACCTGCAATTCAGGATTGGCCTCAGCGATGGCGATCGCTGCGCGCAAGCCTGCGCCGCCTGCGCCAACGATTACGATGTCAGTCTTAACGTGTTCCATTCAATCGGGCGCCTGTTCAGGGTTTGCGGCAAATAGTCCAATTTTCGGCTCAGAAGCGGTAGGTAAAGGAGCCTGTGATCAGAACCAGGTTGTAATTTGGTGCGCTCTCTCCCAGCGTCAACACATTGGGCAGCGTATCGGGAAGCGCATTGTCGAGTGCGAAGTCGGCCGTATCCAGTTTGCTGTTTTCGACCGAAAGCCGGATGGTGGAGCTGGCGCCGATGTCCAGACTGCTCCAGGCGCCCATTGAACGCAGCTTGCTGGTCAATTGAGGCAGTGGTGCGGTGGTCAGGGTTACTGCGGTCACATCGATCAGGCTCTTGGTATAGGAGTAAGTATAGTCAAAACCTACCTGGAAGCCTTTCCATCCCCGATTCACACCTAATTCAGAGAAAGCCAGCGAAACATTGTAGGTATCGACGTCATCGCTGGTATCGGCAAACCAGGCCCGGTCCATGTCCTGGGCTTGAACATGGCTGTTGAAGGAAAGACCGGACTGCGAGGCATCGTACTTGTCCTTGGTGTAATAGGCGGTCAGCGCGATGTTCTGTGCCGGGTACCAGCCAAAGTCGATCGTGCCGGAACGGATTTTCGCTGCATTCAGTCCAAAATACCCATTGCCGTAGTCATCCTTGAAGTAACTGGCGGACAGGCCGAAATTTAACTGGGGAGTCGGGAAAATATCGGCACGGAAGCGGAATTCGTCGCGATCCCGATCGGTCAGGTAGTATTTCCTCAGCAGCGGTTGATTCTGCCAGGCATCTTCGCTGACCGCCCCCGGCAGATAGGTTTGGACAAATAATGCATTACCGATATAGGCGTCCACGTCGCGGTTGGAATTTCGATAATCGAAATTGAATGCTGCGGTTTCCAGGCCGCCAAACTTGATGCCGGCCAGCCAGGTGGTCTCATTGGAGTCGGTGACCTCGGAATACTCGCGCTCTGTCATCAGCATACTCGAAGCCACCCTTGACTCGGATGCCGTGGGCAAAGCGGTAGGTGGCAACCGCATCGCCCTTTTGCTTTTTGTAGCTGAACGGCAGGTTGATATGGCCCGCCCGATCAGTCCGTTGATACTGGGAGTCGCCGCCGACATAGGCATACGCAGCCTGCGGTGTCTTATTATTGCGGTCATCATAGTGATAGTTGAGGGCCACGTTCAGGCGCCGCGCAAGCTGGCTGGTCAAGCGGGCATTGATCATCGTGGTCTCGATCTTGGCATACGTGGTGACTCGCGGTACCGGCGTGTGCACCACAAGCTCGGTATTGACCGTATAGGGCAATAACGCTTCGTTCTGTTTCATCTCACCGTAGGCAGCGTCGATACTGATGCGGGTAGACGAAGTCAGATTGTAGGCGCCGTAGGCTTTGACCTGGACATACTGATTGTCCGGCTCGAGGCCGAGGCTGCCCTGTGAATCGGGATACTGCACCTCATAGGCCCAGCCTTCATTGCGGCCGTAAGGGTTCTGCCAGGTTAATGCGGTCTTATCGTTGCTGAAGAACGAGGCATACGCGCCAAAGCCGAACTGCAGGCGAGGGGTACCGAAATTGAACATGGCTTCAATATTGTCGGTGTTGTAGTCGACCGGCGCCGGCAGGATCACTGCGCGCCCGTTGTCAGGCCAGTTACCGAACAAGCCGCCGACTGTGCGCACACCCTTCTTGGTCTCATGGCGGTAGTCCACCGCAATGCTCCAGGCGCGGCCAAGCTTGCGGTCATAGCTCAGGTCCAGGCGGCGGCGCTTGGTGTCGACCTCCAGATTGACCAGATTTTCCTGCAGCGCGGTAAAGCCACTCGTAGTAGTGCTGCCAGGGGCCACTTCCCAGCCGGCAGGCAGTGTCAGCGTGTCAGAGCCGACGCCGAGGTATGGCGTCAGGCCGTCACTGAACCGGTTATTGGGGATTTCGCGATAGTCGGCCGTAAAGGATTGCGTTCCCTGGTCATTGAGTTTGAATTCAATGCGGCGCGAATCCAGGCCCAGCCGCCAGCCCTGCAGACTCCAGCGCAGTGTGTCGTCGCTGTCCCATTTGGGACGCTTGTCGATGCGGAAATCGGCCAATGCTTCCACCCCGTCTTCGTCCAGCCCGGAATACTTCCCAAAGCGATAGGAAGGGTCGTCCAGGTAGTACAGGCCCAGCGTTACCTCGCTGGCTATGGCCGACTCATCCGCGCTGTCGGATTTATCGCTATCTTGCCCCCACGCCATCAAAGGCAGGGTCATAACAGCCAGGGCTACGAGCTTCATACTGTTTTTTGATTGTGTTCTCATTCTGTGTCTCCTTCACCAGATCCAGGCTGGTCAACGGGTTAACCGGCTACCGGACGGATGATTGGAACCATGGACTTGCGTATGACAGCTCATGCACTGCTTGCCCAATATTCGCTGATCAGCGCCATCGGGCGGAATGCCCGTGCCGCTGTAAACGTCGCTCGTATGGATCGAGGTTGCATGGCATTGCTGGCACAACCAGGGCTGCCTGGCGGTTAACAGGTTTTCATAGTTGGAACCATGCGGTGTATGGCAGTTGGTGCAATCCTCGCGCACCGGCGCATGTTCCCACAGCAACGGGCCGCGCTTTTCGGCATGACAGTCATAACAGGTTTCATTGATGGTATTGCGCACCAGCAAGGCGGGTCCGCTGCTGCCGTGCGGCTTGTGACAATCGGTGCATGACATGAGGCCTGTGTGCGACATGGCCGCGCTGGAAACCTGCACCGGATGGCGGGACTGGCGCAGGAACTGGGCACGCTGTTCCCGATGGCACTTGAAGCAGACTTGCGGTTGGGTTTCCAGCGCCAGCACCGGGTCATCGGCCTTGTGGACCACATGGCAATCGACACAGGCTACACCTTCGACATCGTGCGCGCTGCCTGGCCAATGAAAACGGGCGCCGTCTGCATGACAGCCAAGGCACACTGCGTTTTTCTCTTCGGCCGGCGTATCTTTGCTGAAGGTCATCGGAGGGAGTAGGCGGGAGCCATCAGCCTGTCTTCTCATGTGCTCCTTGGCGGGGCCGTGGCAGGTTTCGCAGTCGTGATTGCCCGCGCCAAAGGGTGAGTTCGGATCGGCACTCGACCCCATCGGGGTCAGGAAAATCTCGTGTGCGGGCTTTTCCTTGCCTTCCTTATGGCAGGTCATGCATTGCTTGACGCCTTTTGAGTATTCTGGCATTGCAGCGCTCGATTCATCCTCGGCCCCCAGAGCCGGGCCCGCCAAAGCGAAGCACAACGCCATTGCTGTCATCACGGCCATCATCGGGGTGATTGCGGTGGAAACGTGCTTCCCATCTGGAATTCTGATCATGTCCCTGCTCACTCTGTTGTTTGTTTCGCTTTGGAGCGTTTCGAAATTGTTAGAGAAATGTTAATAATAGATGCATCATATAGCATGTAACTTGCTACATAAATGTGATGCACGTCAATTCGTGCATCATTCTATCGCGCGTGAAATTTTGGGTACAAACCGGTGTTTTTGGTACCCTCTGGTGTCTCTTCAATTCAAGGTGCAATTCAGTTGTTCTTCGCACCTTGTTTGATCCAGAGCCGGATGGTTTCGAGTTCCTTCTTATTGGCACTCACGGATTTGCCATGCGGCATCTTGATCGATGGGTCGGCGCGCCCTTCCATCAGCACCAGCATATTGCTGCCCAGGGGGTCCCCGGCCAGGATCATCGGGCCGTTTCTCGTGCCCTTCATCAGGTCGTCATAGCTGGCGACGTTAAAGCCGCTGGCTTTATAACCTTCACCCCCTTGCAGGTGGCACTCGGTGCAATATTTGTCAATAATTGGTTTTACATCTTGTGAATAGCTGACTGTTTCTTCCTTTTTGCACCCGGAAAAGCCGATCAATATCGATGTGGCCAACGCCAACATGCCAGTCGTCTTGAAGAAGTTAGTCATAAGATACTCCTGCTCCCGGTCGTAATCGCCTGTGATTTCGAGGAGAGTTTACCGTACCGCCCTTCCCTGAGCACAGCTTTGCGTCAAGCCAAAATACTCGAATGTGGAGCAAAATTACGCCTGCATGAGCTTTTTGCCCATGATGCATGTCAACTTAACGACAGACTTGAAGTACGATTGCCAAATAAACGGTTAAATTCACCGGCAGCATGCTGAATATAGTGTAAATAATGAATTTTCGTGGTGTTACCGCAAGATGAAAATAGCCATCGTCGGCGCAGGTATATCCGGCCTGGCTACCGCGCAGGCTATCCTGTCCAGAAACCCGCAAACAGAGATCGTGGTGTTCGAATCCGGGCCCAGGGTCGGTGGCAAGGTGTGGACGGAAACCAGTGCCGAGGGATTTCTTTGCGAGGGGGGCGTCAATGGCTTCCTCGACAAGATACCCAGGACTCTGGAACTGTGCAAAGAAGTCGGACTTACGCCTGTGGCGGCCAATGCCGCCGCCGAGAAGAGATACATCTTCAGCCGGCAGCAGTTGCATCAGTTGCCGGAAAAGCCCCCACAGTTCCTGACTTCCCGTTTGCTCAGCATTCCCGGTCGTTTGCGGGTCCTTTGTGAGACCCTGGTCGGTGGAGCCGAAAAAGCAGACGAAACCCTGGCGGAATTTGGAACCCGGCGGTTGGGGCGGGAAGCCTTCGAAAAGCTGATCGATCCCATGGCCTCCGGCGTATTCGCCGGCGACGCCACCAGGATGAGTGTAAATAGCTGTTTTCCCCGCATACGCGAACTCGAAGATCAATACGGCAGCCTGATTCGCGCATTGGTCAAGCTGCAACTGAAGGCGCGTCGTGACGGCAAGAAAAACACGCCGGGGCCCGGCCCGGGGGGCAGGCTGACGTCTTTCGGTCGTGGCATGAGCCAACTGACCGACACACTGGCAGGCTTGCTGGGGCCCAGAGTCCGGACGGCTTCGCCAGTGGCAGGCATTACCCACGGCAACGGGCGATACACGGTGCATTTGGCCGATGGTGCGGATGAGGAATCCGACGTGCTTATCCTGGCCGCCCCCGCTCATGCCCAGGCAAAAATCTTGCATGCATACGAGCCGGAACTTGCCCGCTTGCTGGGGGGTATCGAATACCCACCGCTATCGGTGGTCTGCCTGGGCTACCGTCACAGGCCTGACGGGCGGTACCCTGCCGGATTCGGCTTTCTGGTGCCGTCAAGGGAGCGACGATCCATTTTGGGCACGATTGTTGATTCCAACGTGTTTCCGGGGCGGGCGCCCGAGGGCTTCGTGCTGCTTCGCACGATGGTGGGAGGTCACCGGACACCCGCGCTCGCCGAATTGCCCGATGAGCAGTTGCTCGACCGGGTGAAAGCTGATTTGAAGGATATCTGCGGACTCTCGCAAGAACCCGTCTTCAGCAGGATTTTCCGTCACTCAGAAGCGATTCCACAGTACCTGGTGGGGCATGCGGAACGTCTGGATTCCATCGCCCGTATTCTGCGCCGGCACCCCGGTCTGGTGCTGACAGGCAACGCCCTGCGCGGGGTCAGCCTCAATGACTGTGTCGTCAATGCCTGGAAAACGGCTGAATCGCTGCCGCAATATACAAGCTAACCCGTTCTAGTCGTGGCGTTCTTCGTATCCGGTAAACATTTCCTTGAAATGTGTCGAGGGTTTCTGGCCGAGCGTACCCATGTAGGCATGTACCAGAACGAAGAAGGTGAAGAAGACGAACAGCAATACATGAATGGTATCCACCATGCGGATTCCGCCGATCATGTCGATCCAGCCCTGGAATCCTTTCACATTCCACAGCAGCAAGCCGGTGACGAACTGGATTGGGACGGTCACCAGCATCACCAGTTGATAGGCCATTCTCTGCAGGGGATTGAACTTGTCATGAGGTTTGACATCATGCGGGCTGTGCTCGCCCTTGAAAATCCCGTAAGTGTAGTAGCGCAGCTGCAGGAAATAGTTTCGCACGAAATTCTGCGCATCCAGCACCGGTTGGTAGTTGGAGATTTTGTCCGTGAATAGATAATAGCCCAGCCAGATGAAGTAATTGGCGATGACCGTGAATCCTACCCAGTTGTGCAGCTTGACCGCTGCTTCGAAAGACATCAACTGCAACAGGTCCAGATACCTGAGTTGCGCACCGGTCAGGATCAGCAGTACGAAACCGAGTGCATTGATCCAGTGCCAGATGCGCACCGGCAGAGGATTGATATATAACTCTTCTTCCGGCGAAGAGCGCTTTGGATTAGATGCGCCTGACGCCATCTGTTCCATTTCTTCCCTTTTTTTCCTTTTGCCGAGGAAAGTGCCCAGGGTCAGGTGACCAATGGGTACGGCCAGGCCGCCGATCAGTCCGAGTACCAGTAAGACGTCCAGCAGCTTGATCCGCGTTCCGCCTACGGCGTAGAAGTCACTCAGAGAGGATACGGAACCTACCGAATTCAAGATATCGCGATCAGCGGCGTAGCGTTGTGTCCTGCCGTCCTCGCCCTGCACGGATACCGATACGTTCTGAAACGCTGTGGAACCCTTCTGGTGGCATGTTGAACAGTCCCTGAGTGCCGATGACTTGATCGCCAGCTGGTGTGCCTGAGCGCCATTGCTAACCGTCATCCGCGCCCGAAAAGCTATATCTCCTGACTCAGATACCTGGTTGGAAGCCCTCGCGCGCTTCAATAATTCCTCTGCATCTACCCCTTTACCGGATTCATCCCCGGCTGGTATCTGATCCCCAATCTCGTCAGATCTTCCGGGCTGCCCGGCAATCCCCCCGGTGGTCATCTTGTGATAGACCTGCAGATCAATTCCACGTTCCGCCAGAGGTGCATGGCAGGCCGCGCAGGACACGACTTCCATGTGCAGCCCCGCATTTGGCAACCATTCTTTGTGTAATTGCTCGACGCCCTTGTGGCAGTCAAGGCATGCGGCCTTCAGCCGATCGGCTGCTGCCACAGCCGTAATTTCGTGAGCCTGGTGGCAATCGGCACAAATCGGTGCCTGGATTTCAACAGGCCGGATGACATTGCCTTCAGCCCTGGCTTTCCCGTGCACACTCTGCGCATATGCGGCATAGACGTCTTCATGGCACTTTTTGCAAGGGAGTCCTGTGTCAGGCTGGTATTGGGCAATCGATTGAATCGCATGGGCACTGTGGCAGTCCGAGCACATCGGAGCGGCCGCGTCGCCCGCAGCGGCGAGCCTGGCGTGAATGCTGCCCTGGTACTGAGTAAACTTTTCCGCGTGGCAGCTTTGACAATTCCCGTTTTGCTCCAGCGAAAATGCCCGGCTGCTGCTGATCGATTCCTTTGCCGGGTGCTTTTTACCGGCGATCGCGCTGTGGCATCCCGTGCAACCGATGTTGCTGTGCACGGAGCCGATAAACCCCGCCTGGTCCACATGCAGCGAGAGTTTTTCACCGTCATCGAGGGTCTTTGTCATGTTCCTGGAATGACACTTGAGGCACTTGGCGTCGTTTGCGCCGATCACGGGTTCTTCAGATGCAGTGGCGGCCGCCGCCACGGAAGCGAGCAGCATCGCGACAGCGAACAAGGCAGCCAAGGCAGGTATTTTCTTATGGGAAGCGCTTTGTGTTCGGCGAGTTCCGCCCCGGCTTGTCAATTTGCATTACCTCAATAACGGCCAGTGAAAAAAACTCTAGCCTGCAGCCTGTCTTCCGATGATGACGCAGGTCACGGCTGGCCGGAGTATCAACCAGAAAAAGAGATGGGTATCATATCAATTCTGATCTGGGTCAACATGTGGCTGCACGCAAGCCCTATATTTGGCCCTATTCATATTTACGTGTGAGTAATTGGCTTCTTCTTGCGGCAGCCCACAGTGGGTTGATACATTACCTACACCGGCACCAATAACAAGGAAATTATATGCTCCAGGCGATCCGGTCCCTCGACGCAGCCACCGCCTTAGCGCCAGGTATGCAATTTTCAAGCAACAAGCCTGTCATTGTCTCCTTGCTGGCGGGGTTTTTGCTGTTTTTCCTGAGCGTTGCGACGATATCGGCCCAGACTTTGGACCCGAAGCTGGACAATTCAAAGTGCCTGCGCTGCCACGGCAGGGCGAACTTCTCCAGGGAAGCCGAAAACGGTGAAATCCGTGACCTGCACGTGGACGCCGAAGCGTTCAAAAGCAGCGTTCATGGCGTCCGGAACTGCGTGAATTGTCACAAGGACATTATCAAGATACCTCACCGCAAGGGTATCGACCGCAAGGTTGGTTGCGTGCAGTGCCACACCGAACTGTGGCAACAGGCGGAACAAGAGGGCACGACGGAGCAGAACGCCCGCCTGGGTGTGGTCATGAAGCAGATAAAGAGTTACATGGGTTCCGTTCATGCCCAGCCCAGTATCGAGGACCAGTCACGGACGAATGCGACCTGTTATAACTGTCACGACGCGCATTACATTACCCCGATAGACAGTCATGTCGGTGCCGCGGGACGCGAGAAGATTCCGAATATCTGCGGCAAATGCCACGCAAAACAGCGAGATCTGTATTTCACCTCGGTCCATGGACAGGAAGTTCTGAAGGGCAATACAAATGCAGCGGTGTGCAGCGACTGCCATACCACCCACAATATTGAAATGCCGCACGCGCCTTCGGGCAGGCTCGCCATTACCGAGCAGTGCGGTAACTGTCACCAGGATAAGCTGGAAAGCTACCTTGAAACCTACCATGGCAAAGTCACGAAATTGGGCTATGCCCAGACCGCCAAGTGCTATGACTGCCATGGTTCCCACCAGATCAAGCGCGTGGCTGACCCAAGTTCCCTGATGAATGTGAAGAACCGGCTGAATACCTGTCGCACCTGTCACAAGGACGCGACCCAGGGCTATGTAACGTTCCAGCCGCACGGTACTTCCGATGACCTGGGGAATTATCCGCAGATGTGGATTGCTTCCAAGTTCATGATCGGATTGTTGCTCAGCACTTTCGCGTTCTTCTGGCTGCATTCCGCCTTGTGGTTTTACCGCGAATATCGGGACCGCAAAGAAGGAAAGGACCGGCCCCATGTCCTGACGGACGAGTTGTCCCGCAAGGCAAGACCTATGTTCGCCGGTTCGGTCGTTGGTGGCGGCTGGCTCACCTGATTGGCGCGCTGTCCATCATGACCCTGGCGCTGACCGGTCTCACAATCCACTTTGCCGAGAGTTCCTGGGCGCCAGTGGTGATGAAGATTCTGGGCGGTCCGAAAACTGCCGGCATCATTCACCGGATTGGTGCGATTGGATTCATGTCGGTCTTTTTCATCCACCTGGTCTATTTTGTATTCCGCATCGGTCGGAACTGGAAAGCGTTTGAGTGGTTTGGGTCCAAATCCCTGGTTCCCAACTGGCAGGACCTGAAGGACATCATCGCGATGTTCAAGTGGTTTTTTGGCCTGGCTCCGCGACCGATGTTCGACCGTTTCACCTACTGGGAGAAATTCGACTACTGGGCGCCATTCTGGGGTATGACGATCATTGGTCTTAGCGGTTTGATGATGTGGCTGCCGGCAATCACCGCTTCCCTGCTCCCGGGATGGGTGTTCAACGTAGCCTCCATTGTGCATGGCGAGGAAGCCATCCTGGCCGTGGTATTTCTGTTCACGGTGCACTTCTTCAACAACCATTTCCGGCCGGACAAGTTCCCCCAGGACATCACGATGTTTACCGGCAAGGTGCCGCTGGAGATTTACATGCACGAGCACCGAAGAGAGTATGACCGCCTGGTCGAGTCCGGCGAGATCGAGCAGTATCTGGTGCAAGCCCCATCAGTGCCAATGTCGCGAGGCTCCAAGGTATTGGGTACCCTGCTGATTGCGATCGGATTGACGTTGCTGACGCTGGTTTTGCTTGGATTTCTGGGCGTTTGAGGCATCTGTCCCTGTAGGCAATTGCCCGCTGCGCGTAAGGTCGGATCGCCGGTCCGGACCAGAGGCGTCTAGGCTGAACTGCGCTTCAATGGGCTGAAGGAAGAACCCCAACTCCTGCTCGCACTTGACCCATCACTCCCAGGTCAGGCGCTAAAGATACCGATCAGCATCAACACCAGTAACAGCAGGGCGAAGGCGATCAGGGTGAAGCCCAGAATCTTCGATGCCAGTGTCAAGGGCGATGCAGGAAGGTCGACCAGGTGTTTTTCCAGTTCTCCGGACGCCAGTAGTCGATTGTATTCCATCCTGTGCGTGCGTTTGAACTCTTCCACCGGCATCGAACCGGTGAACATCACGATATCCAGAGGGAACTTGTCCGGCCGGAAATGGTTGTTGAAGAAGTGCACCGTGATCAGGAACAGCACGGCCAGCACGGCCAACTCGCCATGGAAAATCGTGGCTACGTTGAACACCCAGCCCGGCAGGAACGAGGCGGTCACATTCGGCATCCAGAGCATGACACCACAAGCGCCGATAATGACCACGGCCGCGAAGGGCGCCCAGTAATCGAACTTCTGCCAGTAGGTCCAGCGGTCGAACACCGGTCTCGGTCCCAGACCCGTGAACCATTTGAACATGGAGATTATGTCTTTGAAATCCTGAACGCGTGGCGCCAGGGAATTGGGCCCAAACCATTCGAAAGTCCTGCGGTTATGGATCATGTAAATCACGAAATAGATCATTTGCATGAGAAACACAAATCCAAAGAGCACGGCAAACGTGCGGTGAATCACGGCCGCTACTCTCGGCCCGCCAAGCCAGTGAATCACCGCCTGCGCCCAGTGCGTATCTGCAAATAACACCGACATGCCGGTCAAGGCCAGCATCATCAGACTGATGGCGAAAATCAGATGGGCAACCCTCCAGGCCGTCGGGAAACGCTCGAAATACTTGCCTTCGAATTCAGCCACGAGCAATTCGCCGGTCTTGACGTGGGGGCGGAACTTGCGCTCTTTACGCTCCTTGTATTCGCGATACAGCCATAAGGCGGCATGGGACCAGAAGAACACGAAAGTGCCGGCGATCAGCAGCAGAAGGAGCTTTGTCGCAATCCAGATATAGGGGTACTTGGCGAAATTGCGGGAAGTGCCGTGGGGTTCGAAACTGGCGAACCCCGCGGTTGCGCCTTCGTGACATTTTTGACAGGTCTTGAGGCGGTTACCCGGGAACACGGAGGATTTCGGATCGTCCACCTTTTTGATGTCGTGGCTTCCGTGACAGTCAAAACACTTGGCCGTGTAGGCGTAACCCAGAGTGTTTACCTGTCCATGATAGGTTTTGGTGTAGGTTTTCAGGTTTTCGGCGTGACAGTTGCCGCAGTTTTTCGTGATCGTCAGTCTGGCGGAATCTTTCGTCGGATCCGAGACATCGTGGGTGGTATGGCAATCGGAGCAGATCGCCGCGGCCGGGTTCTTGTCGTTCAGCACTGCCTTGCCGTGAACCGAAGTCGCGTACAGTTCAAGCTCCCTGGCGTGACACTTGCCGCAAGTATTGGGGATATTCAGCCGCCATTCTTTGCGTTCAGCGCTACCCTTCGGGTATATGTAGTGCGGATCGTGGCAGTCGTAGCAGTTTGCGTTTGGGCGCGACTGGGTGTCCCTGTTGGGGCGCGCGTGGATGGATTTCATATAGTGATCGATTTGCTGTACCACTACCCCGAGCATGGCCCTTTCCTCGGTCTTGTTTTCCGCCTTGGCGGCGGTCCACAGCGCATCATGGCAATTGACACAATTGACCTTTTGTCCGGTGCCGGCCTGGTGTGGAATGGTGGTGATGTCCGTGTGGCACTCGACGCAATTCCGCGCTCCATGCACGCTTTTTGCGAACTTGTCCCTGATCACATTCAGATGGCGCAGTTCCCCGTCCGGACCCGGCGTGGTGAAATTCTGGTTTCCGTGACAGCCCAGACAGGTGTTATTGGTGAGGCTGAGCGGTTCCGGTTCAGCAGTGGTTGCGGTCTCGTCGGCGCTCGCGGCATGGGCTTGATCCTGCCATGCAATTGACGATCCAGCCAGACACACTGAGGTCAACAGTAACCACGTTGCGAGTCTTGAAATACGCATGATGTTCGTTCCCTATCCGAAATATACGATTGTCGTTATGTTTGTCCAGGCCCCATTGCCTTGGCGCCCAGCTTGCTCCAGGCCTGCAAGCCGAACCAGATGACCAGCCCAATTCCCAGAATGGGAACGAAAACGCCGTATACGACGCCCCCTGCGGCCATCGCAATAATGGTTGCAATGGATTTCAGAATGCTCGATTTGGCCGGCTTCGGCGCTTGCGAAGGTTCGGCTTTTTCAGATTTTTGCTGCCTTGCCATAAGGGCCATATACACAAGCATGACCAGTCCGATGACCGGGAAAGTGATGAGGTAGAAAAGACTGATGAAAGGTCCGAGAAGAAACAAGCCGATGTTTTTCAGCCGCGAGACAAACGGGTTTGTTGCTCGTGCGCGCGCAATTTCGCTTGCCGACGTGCGGGGCTGCAAGGATTCCGCGGCTTTCATTACACGGGCAGCGGTCTCCGCAAGCTGTTCCGGTGAGACGGGCTGGTGCAGCAATGCAGCCGCGCCAGCGGCTGTGGCACCTGCCTGATCGGCTTCAGAATCGTTTGCGGTGACGATGACTACCGGAAGTCCGGCCCGGAGCGCACGAATTTCCTGCGCCACTTCGAGGCCGCTCATGCCTCGCAACACAACGCCGGTGAATACTGCGTCGTATTGGCCCTCGTCCAACATCCAAAGAGCCTCCTCGCCGCTTGCCGCAGCGCTGACGGCGTACCCTTGTCCGGAGAGTGCTTGTTCGAATTTTTCTCTTACCGCAGAGTCATCGTCTACGACGAGGATTTTGCGTGCGTTGCCCATGATGATTCTCCTTCCCGGGTTTGCTGCGCTGAGTCTTCAACGGTTTTTTGGTACAGCGCTGACAAACAGGAGTATAAGTCGAACAATTGAGTATTGAACAGCCGTTGGGGCCGCGCGATGACCCGGATCACGGCAAAACCTCATTATTGCCTTGCCAATTACCGCCGGGGTTGTTTCGCACCGGATCCGCTTCCAGCCTGATTCTTGCCCGCTGAGAGAAAGATACCATGCGGCGGCAAAGTATATCTGGGCAAGAGTTAAACTGTATAATTAAGCCAGTGTCAAATGAATTGGATTTTTATTGAAGCTGGAAACGCCCTGCCGGTTTGTTTCCAGGCGAGGACTCTTATGAAAAGCTTCCTGTTTTGTATTGTCGCTCTGCTGATGTTGGCAGCGTGCTCGAAAGAGCCTGAACCGCAACAAGCTGCGGTGGATATCGAAGCGGGCAAGGCCATTGCAAAAGCTACTTGCTCGGCATGCCATGGCATGGATGGGCGGGGTGAGGGCGCCAATATTCCCAATCTGGCCGCACAGCCGGCTGACTATCTGGTCGATGCCTTGCATGCGTACAAGGATGGCAGGCGGCATCACGCCGCGCTGCAGGATATGACGGCAGGCATGAGTGAGGCGGACATCCGCAACATCGCCGGATACTATTCCAGCCTGCCGCCACTCGAAACCATAGCCCCGGTACAGCCTCCTCCGGCAGATGCTTCATCCTATGATGAAGGTGGAAAAATCGCCGCGAATTGTGCTGACTGTCATGGCGAAAGAGGGTACAGCACAACTCCCGGCGTTCCCAGCCTGGCCGGTCAACAACCCGCCTATCTGATTGTATCGACGCAGGAATACGCCAGTGGCAGCCGCGGTCACGTGGAGAAGGCAGCTATGCTGAAGGGCCTGAAAAAGCTGGATATCGAAAAAATGGCCATGTACTTCGCATCACAACTGCCCCCTGCCCGCGAAGCACCGCCGTTCGGTGATCCGGTCAAAGGAGAGCCACTCAGCGCCGGGTGTGGAGAATGCCACGGCGCCCGGGGTATCAGCCATGATCCCCTGGTCCCCAGCCTGGCCGGCCAGGAGCCCAATTACCTGGTCAAAGCCATAAAAGCCTATCGCGATCATGAACGCAAGCATGAAGAAATGATGACCGATAAAAACGACCAGGAAATCGAGGACATCGCAGCCTATTATGCGATACAAAAACCCGAGTCCGCTGGTGACCAGGGGGCATCGGTGCAGGAGTTGGCCGCAAAATGCGACCGTTGCCACGGACCTGCCGTGGGTAAGACTTCGATGGTGGTGCCATCACTCAATGGGCAAAACGAAGAATACCTGGTCAAAACGATGAAAGCCTATCGCGACAATGACCGCGGCAGTTCCATGATGCACAAGATGAGTGCGGATTACAGTGACGAGACGATCGAGGCGATTGCCAGCTATTACGCCAGCCATCCGGCCAACTAACTAATGCCACAGTACGCAGCCCGGTTCCACGGGCTGCGCGTATCGTGTTATTCAGCGGGTTTCGACCAATCAATGTCATCCGGGTTGCCAAAATGCCTGCGTCTGACGTGTTCCGGCACTTTGTAAAACCACATCTGGTACATAGATACGAACCACATGATGGCAAAAGCCACGGCATTGAACATGCCGGCCAGCAACACCACCCAGGCCCATGGGGTGAATACCTTGGTGACATACCAGCCAAGTACATCCGCCATGATCCCGGCAAAGGGGAAACCGATAATAGTGGCCTTCAGCCAAACGGGGCGCATATAGGCGTGACTGAAAACAAAACCCAGGATGAAGAAGATGAAGGTCATGCCGAACAGGTGTATGTGTGATACGCGCACCATGGTGAACAGGTCTTCGCCGGTATTCTGCGCGACCACTGTCTGGATGTTGTCATAACCATCCAGATTGGGCAGGTGGGGATTGCTGCCATCATGACAACTCAGGCAATTCTCCTTGACGATGGGTTCGATGTTCGATGTATAGCCCTTCTTGTCGGCGCCATTGTGAATCCAGGCAAGCATTGCCTCCAGGTCACGCTGCGGCAGCATGCCCGACATTGCCCCCTTCAGTGCGGACTCCAATTCCGTAGTCCCCGCCCGGCCGCTATAAGTGACCTTGATGTCATCCACCGACAGCCCCGGTTCGCCATCGGCTCCCGAGTGCGCGAAAAAAACATAAATGGAGGCGAACAGGTAGCCCAGGCCAAGCACCAGTAAAGCGCCCGTAAACAACACGCGCATGCTGACGGGTAATTCCTGGAAATGCCGGTAAAGGCGGTGGAAAGTCGTGTCGCTCATTGTTTTTGGTTCCCTGGCACTGGCGCAGGCGCGCCAATCCTCACAGTGGCAATGCGGCCGGTGTGGGCCGGCTCAATCAATATTCGCAGAAACTCGAATGTCCTGTCATTATCTCATGACAGGACATTCGTTTTGACTCTTTTTACAGATATTATTCAGCGGGAAGCGAAGCGTAATAGGCTGCCAGGTCGGCCATATCCTGCTCGCTCAGATCTTCCGCGTACATTTTCATCGTGTCATCGGGGTCTTCGCGCGTGCCCGCCGTAAACGCTTTCAGCTGTTCGACGAAGTAAGCCTCATCGAGTCCGGCCAGCTTGGGGGTTTCATCATCGCCCATGCCGTTTTCACCGTGGCAGTCGGCGCAGTCCACGGACAACTCCTTGCCCTTGGCGGCATCACCGCCTGCCTGTACGGAACCGGCTGCAATCAGCAACAAAAACAGGGCTGCAAACATCGCTTTCTTCAACATCATTTGGTACTCCTCTTGGTAACACTGTGGGTCCATAATAGACCGGTCCTGCAAGATTTCGTTCGCCAGTCAACGCGACGGCTGAACACTATTCCTCGCTTTCGTTCTCACAAGGAAGTTGCAAATACACCACGGATTTGGGTTGCTGCGACGAATAGTGGCGTACTATGCGCTCGATGTCCGACTCGCTCAAGGGTTCTGACATCGCGTGCATCACAGATGCCTTCCGTTTGCCGGAAGCATAGGCCTGCATCGCTTTTCTCAGGTAGTTTTCATCCTGCCCCGCCAGCATTGGGAAACGCGGATCGGTGCTATTACCGTCCAGGCCGTGGCAGCGCTCACAGCGCTGCACCCACTCAGCCGTGGTGAACGGCGCACGGACGTCCCTGCGCACCGGTTCCTGGCTGGCATAAAAAGCGGCCAGGTTGTCGATTTCGGCTTCGCTCATCCCGGCAACAGCCTTGATCATGGATTCATGGTCGCGTTTGCCTTTCTGGTAGGCCTGTATGGCCTTGACGAAATAACGTGCATCCTGGCCTGCTATTGTTGGCACGTTGGCGTTGGTCGCATTGCCATCGGCGCCGTGGCAGGTCGCGCATTTCTCGGCTGCCGCGCTACCCGCTTTCGCATCGCCGTCAGCGGCGGTTTCCGAGCGCACAGGTTTTTGCACCGCATAATAGGTGCCCATTTCCTTGATCGTCTGCGGGTCCAGATTGCCGACCAGCTTGCTCATCAGTTTGTGGCTGCGCTTACCCTCAGCGTATGACTGCACGGCGCTTGCAAAGTACTCAGGATCCTGTGCGGTCAGGTTGGGCATGCCGGAGGCAGCGCTGTTGCCGGTTTCACCATGGCATTTGGTGCACTTGCTGAGGGTGCTGCGGATGCCTGTGAAGGGGTTTTCACCCAGCGAATCCGGCCCATTGGCGGCCTCCTCCGCTACCGCTTCTTTGCGTCCCGGCGTGAGACCGGCGTAATAGGCTGATACGGACAAGCAATGCCTCGTCATTGAGAAAACTGCTGACGTGCTGCATGGATTCATTCTCTCGCGTGGCGCTCTGGTACTCGCGCAGAATCCGGTACAGGTATATAACCCGCTGTCCCGCCAGTTGCGGCTGGTCTTTCCCTGTTTGCAAGCCATCCATGCCATGGCATTCCGCGCAGGCAGCCTGGGCCACGGTGCGGCCGATTTCGATCATATGCGCCGAGGGGAACAAAGCGGCCCGTTCCTTTTCCTGGATGGGTTCGGTCGAGATTGCGGTCTGGGCCCAGGCGGATGCCGATCCCATCAGGAACGCAACCACAGTCGGCAGGAGAAGTATGGCTTTATTCATTGGTGATGACTCTGATTTTGAACTGTCGGGCCAGTAATACCAGTGATTACCATGCAGTGCAATAGCCGCCGGATCAGCGACTTTCTCTGCTGCGGCCGGCAATGTCCACCAATTCGCGGATCTCACCCGACTTGTCTTCTACCAGCCAATGGGTCAGGTCGCCGCTGGACATCATGCCCAGCACTTTACCGTCCTCAACCACCGGAAGATGCCGGATGCGCTGATTTGAGATGATGGCCATCGCCTCTTCCAGGGTGGTGGAAGGTTTGACGCAAATGGGGTTATGCGACATGACCGCAGCTACTTTCGTGTATGAAGGTTCGAGCCCTGCACCCAGCACCTTGGTGATGGCATCTCTTTCGGTAAAGATTCCGAGCAGCTCCTCGTTCTCCATGACCAACATCGCACCGATGTCCAGATCATTCATCAGTTGCACACATTCGGTAACGGAGACGTCGGGTTTGACCGAATGAACCGCCGGTTTGCGTTCGTCCAGCAGGGTACCCAGGAATTCGCTTTTCCTGTCCTTTCCCTTTCTGAAAAATACTCCGATGGCGACGGCCAGGGCAAACATCAACAATACGTAAACCGACCATTCGAGCACGGGCGCCGGTAGCGTCACCTCATCAGCGAACGCAGTTCGCGACAGTAATGCGCAAGTAGCTGCCGCGGTGCATGCATATGGAATTCTCATGACAATCCCTCCTCGGGTTCGAACCGGCATCATGCGGTCCTCGGTGGGTCGGCCCAGGGTGGAAACAGGCGCGTGAGCAACCACAGCAGAAGGAGAGGTGCAATCAGCAGAGACGATGCGGATATGAGGCTTTCACGCCCCCACAGCGGCAGTGGATAACTCAGCAATCCTTTACCGGTCTTGGAGATTTCCTGGCCACCGATGACTACATTCCAGCGCATCAGCAGCACGTTCATCAACACCAGCACGGCACAGATCGTGGCGCCGATAACAAAAGCTTTACCTCGTGTATTGGTCGCAATCATGAGACTCATGACCACGATTGGCAACAGGGCGCCACAGCCGAACTGCAGCACGAAGTAGCGCCAGAAAAGTGGCCCCTGAACGTATTGCATGATCATATCGATGCCTTCTCTGCCCTTGTACACCATGTTGGCGAATTCCAGACCCTCCAGGATGACAGTGAACATCAGGAAGCCCCACAGTGCATAAGTCAGCCCTTTCATACAGGCAAAATCCACCGGTATACGCCGCAGCCTGCAGGTGAGCACATACAGGACCATCAACAAGGCGATGCCGGAGACAATGGCTGAAAACAGGAATATGACCGGCATCAAGTCGGATTCCCACCACTGGCGGGCCTTCAGTGAGCCATAGACAAAGCCGATGTAGCCATGCAAGCCATGGGCGGAAGGAATGCCAACAATGGCCAGGATCAGCAGCAATTTGCTGTCGATCGCACGGGCATTGGTTGAAACATCGTCGGACCAGAGCGTCACCGCACGGTAAAACGTGCGCGCCAGACCCGTGGAATTCTGTGCACGGGCTACATTGTCCGTGCGAAATACAAACCAGCACTCCAGAGACAGCAGCACCGTATAGAAGGCGGCGAAGAAGCCGAACATCGCAAATGCCGAGGTCAGATGCGGGGTGATCATGGAATTGATGGAACGTTCGGGATGACCCAGGTGCAGCAAGAGCGGGGTGGGCACAAAAAGCATGAAACTCAGGGATGTCAGCAAAGCCAGGCGGGCAACCGGTTTGAACTGTTGCATGCCAAACACGTGGTAAAGACTTGAAACGGTGAAGGCGCCAGCCACCAGGCCGGTCAAATAGGGGTAGATAACAATCAACACGCCCCAGGGAATAATCGTCTCATTCGGGTAAACGTAACCGGTAAAGGAAGCAATCTCAGTCATGATACGTCCTTGTCGATACCGACATAGAAGCACATGGGCGCATTCCCGCTCTCCGGTTTCAGCACCAGCACCCGGTTGTCGTGAATGAACTCGTTGATTTCACTGGATCCATCGTTCAAATCGCCGAAAATGCGCGCTTTGGTCGGGCAGACTTCCACGCAGGCCGGCTGCAACCCCTTGGTAATGCGGTGATAGCACCAGGTGCACTTGTCGGAAACACCTTCTTCCTCGCGGAAAAACCGGGCGCCATAGGGACAGGCCTGCACGCAATAGCGGCAGCCGATGCAATAATCGTGATCGATCAGCACGACGCCATCTTCGGTCCTGAACGTCGCTCCCACCGGGCAGACCTGGACGCAGGCAGGATGCTCACAGTGGTTGCACATCTTCGGCACAAAGAAGGCTTTGCTGACCTTGGCGTCTTTATAGCGGTTGTCAAAGCGATACTCGCTCTCGGACCCGGATGCTGCGATGTTCTGCGGGTCAGACTGACTGTCAATGCGCGCGTTCTCCTCGCCTTCCAGGTAGACATAGCGCTCGACCCAGGTGCGAAAGTGGTGTGCGTCCTCAGGCACGTCATTTTCTGCTTTGCAGGCTTCAACGCAGCGCAGGCAGCCGATACATTTGGTGGCGTCAATACCGTAAGCCCAGCGATGCTTGGTCCAGTCATATTCCGGTGTCGGGAAGGAGCCTGTCGGCTTGCTGCAGCTTGCTCTTCTTTCGTTTCCTGGCCGAGCAGACTGCCACCACCGACAACGAGGCCAGGCCGGCGAGCGCCGTGCCCGTGGCGCACAGGAAATCACGTCGCCCCTTGGTTTCCTTGTCGTTTTTCATGGTATTGCTCCTTCCCGGCATCGCTGAATTGACCAGGCGCTACTCGGGAGATTTTGCACCCAGGCTCTCGTAGTACTGGGCCAGTTCGGCAACTTCCTCATCAGTTAACGCTTTGGCAAACTTCGCCATGATCTTGTTCTTGCGGGCGCCGGTCTTGAACTCGTTTATGCGCTCGATGAAAACGGCAGATTCCAGACCGGCAAGGACCGGATTCTTTTTCACGCCCTCGCCATGTGCGCCATGGCACTTTGCGCATTTTGAGGTAATGGCCGGCGCGTTGTCGGCAGGCGCAACCTGTCCGGTTTCTTCTTCCTGCATTTCACTCGGTGAGTGAGGGTTGTGGCAAGTGTGACACTGCGGGGTTTCCTCACCGGGAAACGGATGCTCGCCCAGCACGATCTGGGGTTGCGTGGCCGGCCGGCCGGTTATGGCCAGATGACAGGTCGTGCAGAGCTTGATCTTGTCGGCTGGTATCAGTGTTTTGCCGTCGTCGGGGTGTTGTGCATCCGTGCCATGGCATACTTCACATTGAACCGTGTGGTGAACACCGATCGCCCAGTCGGCATTTCTGTCAATATTCTTGTCGGCATTTTTGCCGGAATGACATGTCAGGCAGTATGCTGAGCCCTGGTATAACGGTGTCGGGGCTGCGAGCTCAGGCACGGCATCCGCCCGGTAATGGCCGAATCGGTAAAAGGATGGATCGGTCAACCAGGATTTGGCGACAAGGGCCAAAACCAACACAGTCCCGACCAACAAAAGCAGTCGGGAAATATGCTTGGGCATTTTCTTGACCATATAACAGTCAAGAATAGTGGATGCACCGTGATGTGCATCTGATCTGAATCAAGAAATTCCGGTGCTCTGAAACAGTCTCAGCGCTTCACATATTGATAACGCTCGGCCAGCCGCTGCAGGCAGGAAGTGAAGGTGCGGCTGATTTGCGTCGTGTTGCGGATGCGCTCGATCTTGGGCCAGGTCGCGCGCCGGCCTGCCTCGATCAACTCCTGGGCGCCTGCTTCGGTGGGATTGGCAAATAGCTTGCTCATATTGAATTCGGTGCGCGGCGGGTGGATGGTGATGTCACCGCTATAGTTCTGTCCCACGATGGCATGGGCTTTCTTGATCATCGAGCCCAGGCCGGGCACGTCGAAATGGCGGTGTACCAAATCCAGCACATGCTCGACCTGCAGCATGGGGCCTTTGACAATCACATCCTGCAGGAACGGCAGCAGCCCGGTCTTTTGCATGTCGTCTGTCAAAAACGGGACCACGTGGGGATTGGTCTGACTGACGATGTAATGATTGACATTGTGCAGGCGGTTGACTTTCTCCTTGGGAATGTCCTCGTGCACGGAACCGTCGATCCAACGGCTTTGCGGCATGTAAGGCACTGATCTTCCCACGTAATTGCGCGCCCTCAGTTGCACCGGTGGAAACAGGCCGGGGATTGCGCTGGACGCCAGCGCTGCTTGCCGGATCAGTACATTGGGCGAAGTCAGGTAGTTGAGCAGCCGGGGGAACTGGTTCGGGACGGCCGGAGAAACCGAAATGTTCAGTATCCGGCCGGTTTTTTCATAGGCTTCGAGGAAGGTCAGGTCCTGGATGTTGCGCTTGATCGACTGGATCAGTTGTTTGGGATCGAGCACGCCTTCACCCTTCATCACATCACTCAGTCCATACACGCGAACCCATTGATATCTCAGTTTGTCCGGCCGGAAAGCCCGCTTCAGTTCCTCGTTGCTGTGTGTTGCCAGGAAGCCGCCGACGACCGAGCCCGCACTGGCGCCGGTAATCACCTGGGGCAGCAACTTTTGTTCCATCAGTTCCTCGATCACGCCGATGTGGAACAGACCCAGGGAAGCACCGCCGCTGAGTAACAGGGCCGACCTGCCGAAGCTGCGCGCTGCGCGGTTGAAAAAACGTCGTTTACGCGATGGCGGCAGAATCTTTACGTTGCTGTCGCACAGCAGATTCAGTGCCGCGGTGACCTCGTCCAGGTAATCATTGATCTGCTGCTTGGTTCCGGCGCGCGCGTGCTGATACAGAGCCGGATTGGCCATGTTGCCAAGGTTTCCATGCAGTTCCTCGCGCAGGCGGAAGACCAGTTGGTCGTAGTCTTTCTTGCGCAGCAAGCGGTGCAATAACGTGGCGCGGGAGGCGATCAGGCGAAAATCGTAATATGACGATTTCTCTTCGTTACGCCATTTGTCCTTGCCTTCGAGACGGTCCAGTGCCTGGGCCGCATTCAGCCATTCGGCATAGTTGGCTGCACCAGTCATTCTCTTTTCGTATTTATGCGCTGCAGAACTCATATCCGTATGTTACATGGCGGTCATATTCCTGGTCAGCACTTTACGGTTAAAACACTCGGCGCAGGGCGATTATTATGGTGTACCATTCGCTCATGAATGCAGGTGATGTGAGTCAAATTCAACTGCGGGAAGTCTCCGGCAAGGCCATGTTGGAAACCTTCATACGCGTACCCTGGTCGCTGTATGGCGATGACCCCAACTGGGTGCCGCCGCTGTTGATGGAGCGCAGGGAGGCACTGTCGGCGAAAAACCCCTATTTTCAGCACGCTGAGTGGCAGGCCTGGGTCGCTTACAAGGATGATCGCCCGGTCGGACGCATCTCGGCGCAGATCGATCGCCTGTATCTCGAAACCCAGGATGACGCAACCGGCTTTTTCGGCCTGATTGAAGCGCCGGATGATCCCGCGGTATTCACTGCGCTGTTCCAGGCGGCGGAGGATTGGCTAAGAGGCAAGGGAATGAAACGGGTTCTGGGGCCGTTCAACCTTGGCATCAACCAGGAAATGGGCCTTCTGGTCGATGGTTTCGACACACCGCCATACATCATGATGGGTCATGCGCGCCGGTACTACGGCACGGCCATAGAGGCGCTGGGCTATGTGCCGGCCCAGGATACACTGGCCTACGAGCTGTCAACAGAGTCCTTTGGCATGCCGGTAGTGATGAAGAAACTCCTGCAACGCCAGGCGCACCGGATCAGCACCCGCGCCTTTGACAAGAAGAACCGTGATGCAGATCTCGAATCCATGCGCAGCATCTTCAACGATGCCTGGTCAAGGAATTGGGGCTTTGTTCCGTTTACCGAGGCCGAGTTCCAGGCCGTCGGCAAGGAACTGCTGATGCTGATTCCCGCGGAATTCATCCGTTTTGCCGAGGTGGACGGCAAGCCGGCCGCGTTCATCGCGATGCTGTCCAACGTCAATGAAGCCATCGCCGATCTCGACGGCCGTCTGCTGCCCTTTGGCTGGGCCAAATTGCTCTGGCGGATGAAGGTTCGCAGCCCGAAATCCGCCCGCGTCGTGCTGATGGGTGTGCGCCAGGAATTCCAGTTCACCCGGCTCGGTCCGGCGCTGGCTTTCCTGACCATTGAAGGCCTGGAACAGCCTGCCAGGAGCCAGGGGCATAGAACGGGTCGAAATGTCCTGGATACTGGAGAGCAACAAGGGCGTGCGCAATGTCATCGAGCAGATCAGCGGTAAAGTCACCAAGCGTTATCGCATTTACGGAAAGGATTTGACTTGAGAGGCGCATGTTCTGCGCGGTAGTACTGGCTGGTGAACGGCCGGGCGGCAGTAAATTCAGCCGGCAACTCGGACTGCCCGCCAGCGTGCTGGTGGATGTGGCGGGAAAAAGTGCGCTGCAGTGGGTCATCGAGGCTCTGGATCGGGCCCAACAGGTCTCGGGCGGACTGGTATGCGGCCCTGCTGCAGAGATCTTCGAAGGCAACCCGCAATTCAATCGCATTCTGGACCAGACGCCTTTTCATTGGTTGGCTCCGGCAGCGGGTCCCAGCGCGAGCGCCATCCGCGCAGTGCAATCGCTCGATCATTACCCGCTGCTGCTGACCGCCGGAGACCATGCCCTGCTGACAGCGGATCTGGTGGACGGCTTCTGCAACCGGGCGCTGGCCGCGGGCGGGGATGTGGTAGTCGGCCTTGTACCTTACTCCATCGTGAATGCTGCCTACCCGGGATCGAAACGCACGGTGCAGAAGTACCGCGATGGCGCTTTTTGCGGTTCCAATCTTTATGCCCTGCTGAACCCGGCCGGCCTCGCCGCGCTGATTTTTTGGCAAGCAGTCGAAGCGCGGCGCAAGCATCCGTGGAAGATCGCGCGAACATTTGGTTTCCGCTTCCTGTTGCGTTATCTGTTGCGGCGGATTTCCCTGGGGGAGGCCTTTCAGCAGCTATCGTCCATCAGCGGTTGCCAGGTATCCTACGTGATGATCGACACGCCGCGCGCGGCTGTGGATGTGGATTCTGTGGCCGACCGGGATCTGGCGGAAGAGATCCTCCGGGCAGACCGTGAGGCCTGATCCGCAAACTCCGGAGCGAAGAGTTTTGCAGTGACGATGAAACTTTTGCAGGGCCTTAAGCGCTTACCCAAGGAACATTTTTCCATTTATGTCGGAATGCAGGGCGATGCCCGTTATACGCCAATTGCCGCCGGTCCATGGAGTTACTATGCAGACCCGTTTATCTGGCTGCATCGAGGCCGCTTGTGGTTGCTGGCAGAGGAATTTGAGTATCTGAAGAACCGGGGCAGGCTGTGCTGTATTCCCCTCGACGACGCTTTCAAACCCGGCACCGCTGAACCCATACTGCCGCTTGACTGCCATGCTTCTTTCCCCTTCGTTTTCGCACATGAGCATTGCATTTATATGGTGCCGGAGACTTCACAGGGAAACTGCGTGGACCTGTTTGTAAGCGAAGACTTCCCCCGCACCTGGCGGCGCGTAAAGCGATTACTCGACAACATCGACGCGGCTGACACCGTCATTTTCCAACACGAAGCGCTTTGGTGGATGATCACTTCCGTTCGCCAGAATCCGCGTGCCGCGGCACGCAGCCTGTTCGTTTATTTTTCTGAAGATTTGCTGCTGGGAAACTGGCAACCGCACCCGATCAACGAAACCAGGCGATTTGATGGCACACGCTACAGCACGGGGAGAAATGGCGGCGCCATCATTCATCACGGTGACGCTTTGCTCAGATTGGCCCAGGACAATCGTGATTACTACGGCCAATCGATACGTGTGATGCAAATCGATAAACTAACGCCCAGTGACTACAGCGAAACGCCGTTTGACGGCGGTCACATTGCCTGCGACCTGTCCCGGCGGTTCTCTCCCCATCATATTTCACTGCATAATGATTTTATCGCGTTTGATGTGCGCGACCGTTTCAGCTACTGCCAATACATTCCTTTTTGGAAAATATCCACCCGCAGCGGCAAGCGTCCGCGATAAAGACTGACGGCTCTTGAATGGGCAATGACCGCATGAGGCCAAAACACATTTTTGCCAGCATCCGGCCGGGGCAATGGTTCAACGACAAGACCGTCAGGCGCGTCTATGCCAACGCCAGTTTGCTTTTCAGCGGCAAGGTGATCGCTGGACTGTTGAGTCTGGTCTATGTTTCGCTGGCGGCGCATGCCCTGGGCCCTACCCACTTTGGCGTGCTGGTGCTGGTCAATGCCTACACGCTGTCGATTGCCTCGGTATTTACCTTTCATGGCCGCTACGCCCTGGTCCGCTATGCAACACTCTGCCTGGCCGAAGAATCCCCCGGCAAGCTGCACAAGCTGTTCAGTTTCATTCTGCTGATTGAACTCGGTTTCGGCGCGCTTGCGATATCGCTGGCAATATTCTTTGCACCGTATGCGGCCGAGCAATTCTCCTGGCCCAAAGAATCGCTGCCGACCATTGTGTTTTACAGTCTGGCCTGCGTATCCATGATGCACTCGATGCCCGCCGGCGTGCTGTATGTATACAGGCGCTTTCATTTGCTGTCGCTGCAGCAAACGGTCGGCCCTTTGGTTCGCTTGATCGCTGCCGCTATTGCTTATGTTCTGCACGCAGGGCTCGACGGCTTTTTGCTTGCATGGCTGGCCGGCGCCATTGCCGAAGCCGCAACCCAGTGGTTTTTCGGTCTGCGCGAGCTTGCGCGGCGGGGCATGCTGAGGGGGCTGTTGGTATGGCCGAAAGGCATTGTCCGCCAACACGATGGCATTTGGCGATTTATTCTCGCCAATAAACTGGATATTTCTTTGGAAGAACTCAATAGTCGCGCCATACCGCTGGCCGTGGGTTGGATGCTGGGCCCCGCAGCGGCCGGCCTTTATCATGTCGCGCTCAGAATCGGTATGGTGCTGGCGCAGCCGGTTCTGGTAATTGGTCAAACCCTCTACCCGGAATTGTCACAACTGGCGGCGGAAAATCAAATGCGCATGCTGGTACGGGTGGTTCTGCGCACGGGTATGATTGCCACCACGATGGGTTTGGCCGTGCTGCTCATTCTGGCGCTGTCTGGTGACAAAATTCTGGAATTGATGGGTGGCACCGGATTTGATGCTGCTTACGGCGTGCTGCTTCTGATCGCTTTTGCGCGAACGCTGCATTTGTTTGGCTTCCCGCTGGCCTCGGCGCTGGTTGCATGCGGAAAACCCGGCACGGTGTTAATGGTAAACCTGATGGCGACCCTGCTCCTGCTGCCCGTTCTTTTGGGCTTGCTGCACGCCTACCGACTCAATGGGGCCGGGTTGCATGCGGTAGCTTTTGCCCTGGCCACCGTGATTTCAATGGCCGTGATATTCAGGCGGCACGCCATCAACCCCGCTGCGCCGGGGCAGGCAGATCGTTGATGCGCATTTATTATCTTATCAATGGCTTCAACGGTGGCGGTGCTGCTTTACCGATCCCCGGGCTGGTGGAATTGATGCGCCATTGCGGTCACCAGGTGAAGGTTTACGGACTGATGTTGCAGGACGGTAAAGCCTGCGCCAGGCTGGATCGAGCCGGAATCGAATACACAATTCTCGGCCAGGGAACATGGGATATTGCGGCAGCGTTTTTCCGGCTGGTCAAGAGTCTGCGGCGGGAATCTCCCGATCTCATCTGGACCTCCCTGACCCGCGCTACCCTTTACGGCCAACTCGCGGGAAAGGCGCTTGGCATACCGGTTGTCAGTTGGCAACACAGTGCTTTCCTGAAACCGGTTAACCGGTTTTTGTTGTCTCGCACAAAAAACCTCAGTTGCCATTGGGTTACGGATTCTGAAAACGTCAGGGAATTTGCCGTCGACAAGCTCGGAATCAGCCGCGGCAGAATCAGCATCTGGCCACTGTTCCATGTGCCTTCCGGCGATCCCGCAGGCCGGTCCTGGCCGGGGAAGGGCGCCATCAAAGTAGGCAGCCTGGGCCGTTTGCATGCCAACAAGCGATTCGACTGCCTCGTCCGGGTTGCCGCGCAGATTCGTGTAGTCGATCCAGAACTTTTCCGGCGCATCGAATTCCAGGTTGGCGGCACAGGCCCGGAACTGGACCGGCTTCAGATACTGGCCAAAAAGCTCGACGTGGGCAATGTTCACTTTGTGGGCTATGTCGAAAACCCCGCAGATTTTCTGCAGGATTTGCATATCTACATCCAGACCTCGCACCATGAGGGGCTTTGCATTGCCGCGCACGAAGCCATGCAATCGGCGCTGCCGGTAATTGCGACCAGGGTTGGACAACTGCCGTCACAGCATCATCGACGGCGAAACCGGCCTGTTGTGCGAAGTGGGCGATGTCCGCGGTCTGGCCGCTGCCGTCATTTCGCTGGCCCGGGACCCTGCCAGGGCTCAGGCCATGGGGCTTGCAGCCCACAAGCGGGTCACATCCTTATTCAGCGAAGAGCATTTTCGCGCCAGCGGTACACGGCTGCTCAGTTTGTTGGAATCCGAAATCTTGCGGGTCACAGACCAGAGGTGAGGTAGTCCACAATGGCGCGCACCGAGCGCAGCACCGAGCTTTCTTGCTGGACATCAAAGGTGTAAGCAAAAGCCTGCTCCTGAACCGGCAAATAGTGCTGGTGATTTTTGAACGCCTCTTGCAGGCACTGGTCCAGATCTTCGATGCGATCAAACACCGGCCCGAACTGCCAGAAAAGATAATTGGGATCGGTTTCCCAGCCTTCGACCCCCGGGTTGGCGAAGACACAGGGCCTCGGCCGCAGCAGGAATTCGTATACCTGGCTGCTGACATCGCCAAGATACAAATCGGCGGCCAGGGTATAACTCATGTCCGTGCTCCGCAGGCTGCCGCTATCGATATGGATGTGCCCGCAATTACGATACTTTTTGCTGACCGGCCCCGGAGCCCGAATGCGCCAGGAGTGCAATGAGGCCTGCAGGCGCTTCTCGAACAGCATGACATGCGGAGCAAAGATCAGATTGTATTTTTCTGAATGATAGAAGTATTCAAGTATGTTCTGTCCAAAGCGGTACCAGGACGACAACTCGGGCGAAAAGTGAGGATTGTAAAGCACGGTGGGCCGTTCATTCGCGAACAGCTTCAACGGTTCCGCTGCCGCTACATCCACCGCATCGAATTTGGTGTAGCCCGTGATCGCATAGTGTCCGTTTCTCAACTGACCCGCGGCAAGCAGCCGATCCCTGATCTTTTTGCCCGCCAGCAGCACCAGGTCGAATTTGCCGCTCTCCTGGTCGAAGCCGATCGCCCGATCACCAGCGCCATGTCGTGAATGAATGAAGCGCACATGCGACAGACCGAAATGGGTTTTTAGCAATAATGAGGTTTTTTCCGTGACGACCAATGCGTCAAGGTCCTGCAATTGATCGGCGTTGAACTTGAGGATTGCAACCTTCTTTACCGGAATCGCGCCCGATAGCAGCGCAACAAACCAGCCCAAACGCCTGGGTAAACCGAGGCGGATCCACCGGCAACGATGACCGGGGTACTTGCCAGCCAGTTGGTGCAGAACTTCATCTTGCGCGTCGCTGGAAACGATGAGCCTGACGTCCATGTCGGGGTGCAAACGCGACATTTCGAACGCGACGGGCGCGCTATGCAAAACCTGATGAATTTGCTCGTGGTTAAAAAGAAAGCCGATCTTGATGGACATGGTTCCCGGTAATTCCGGCCCTCGCTTTCAAGGCTGCGGGCGCACCTTGATTTGCACCCCGCCCTTACCCGTTGTATGAACGCGGTCGTTCTTGATGTCATATTCAAAGCCGTCGCTGAGCAAAACATTATCGTTCTGGGCCAGGCGCGCGGCTCCGGTCAGACGCATCGAAGCAGATGCGCGGTCATACACTATTTCCCGGGCTTCAGCTTTTATCGTTTCGACCTTACCCCGTTCGGTATGGGACAGGCTGAGGCGCGCCGGTGAGCCCTTCAAATCCAGCCGATCCGGATTATTGAGCGGGCCATACAATGTGGCGCGGGTTGCGGTCAGCTGCAAGTCACGCACGCGCATGTCAAAATGACCAACAAAATGGGCCGTGTCCGGTTGAATGTCTTCCCAGGCCCGATCGGCATGGATCGCGACCATATCTTCGCTGCTGATTCCGAACGCCTCGTCGCCGGCGGGACAGGGCCGCAACATGCATGCAAACACCAAAGCCGTCAGGCGCGGTAGCATTACCTGGTTGTGCTTGCCGGCGGAATTTCGCATGCTTGCTTGGTGAGTGACAAGGAATGCCCCGAATGATAGCAGGACCGGAGATAAAACAACGATGATCATCGACCGCTACATGGTGCGTGAAGTCGGTTTGCCGTTTATCGCGGTCAGTACGGTGCTGGTCATCATCTTCATGACTTACAGCCTTACTCACTACCTGATGGATGCGAATGCCGGGCTGTTAATGGCGGGCGAGGTGGTTCGCCTCACTGCATTGAAATCGATCATATCCCTGGAAACATTGCTTCCGCTCAGTTTTTACTTCGCGGTGATGCTTGGGATGGGGCGCCTGTACAGTGACTCCGAGATTTACGCGATGCGCAGCGGTGGCATCAGCGAAAGGCGTTTGATGCGGCCGGTGATGTTGCTGGCACTGGTGCTGGCCGCGGTAACAGGGTACCTGTCGGTTTCTGCGCGCCCCTGGGCTTATCAGCGCAGCTATGAAATACGCGCCCAGGCCCGCGCGGCTGCGGAAGTCGATCGAATCCAGCCGGCGCGGTTCTATCATTTCGATCAGTCCAGACGAACCGTGTTCATCGAGCACATCACAAAAGATGGGAAAAGCGTCAACGGCGTGTTCGTACGCACCCGCAAGGACAATGACCTCACGGTCGTTACTGCCGTAAACGGCCGGCTGGAATACAATGCCCGGCCCGATTATCACCGCCTGACCCTGTTCGACGCCTATGTTTACAAGCGGGTAGCGAAGGCGCCGGACATGATTGCCCAGCTGGGCTCATTTTCGCTCTGGCTGCCGGTGGGTGAAGTCAAACCGGTTGGTTACAAGACCAAGGCCAGCAAAACCCTCGAATTGATCGCTGCCACTGACGCGATGGATGCGGCCGAATTCCAGTGGCGTTTGTCGACCCCTCTCAATGCCTTGCTGTTGGCCCTGCTGGCCATTCCGCTCAGCCGTGGCCGGCCGCGCCAGGGGCGCTATGCCCGCATCCTGCTGGCGCTGGTGATTTACGCCGTCTACCTGAACGTTCTGGATCTGACCAGAACCTGGGTGGAGCAAGGCAGAACGGCCGGCATCTGGTGGGCGCCAGCGGGCATGGCGCTGATTGTTGTCGCGTCGTATATACCCTGGGGCAGGATATACCGCAGCCGCAGACACCGACGCACACCACGCCTCAAGGAAAAGGCATGAACCTGCTCGACCGCTATATCGTGCGGAATTTTCTGCTGGGCATGATTCCGGTATTGCTGTTATTGCTGGTGCTGTTCAGCTTCATGGCCCTGGCCGAAGAAATGGAGGATGTCGGCCAGGGCTCATTCACACAATTCGATGCGTTCATGGCGGTGTTGTATACCGCCCCGGGGCGCATGATCGATCTGTTGCCGGTGACCACCCTGCTGGGTGGATTGTTGGGACTGGGCGCCATGGCCAACCACCAGGAATTGATCGCGGCTCGCGTGGCCGGCATGTCACAGCCCCGCATGGCCCGGCCGATTCTGCTGCTGGCTGCAGCGCTGTCGCTGTCGGTGCTGCTGCTGCAGTCGTTCCTGATACCGTTCAGCGAACGCGCGGCCAACGAATTACGTGCCAAGGCGCTGGTGGAAACTGATGTCCACACTGGCGAAGGCGTTGAATTCTGGACGCGCAGTGGTAAAAACTTCGTCCGCGTCAATGACGTTCAATTGGGCCGCGTACTGAGCGATATCGAAATCTACACCACCGATGCCAAGGGCCGCTTCGAACATCTCACCGAGGCTCATAGCGCCTTCATTGCCGGTGAGGATGACTGGTCGTTGCGTGATGTCACCCTGACCAAGATCGATGGCCTGAAAGTGCATGAAGAACATCGCGCTGAGCTGGATTGGCCGGGTTTGCTCAGTTCCGAACAGGCCGGCATCCTGGTGTTGCCGCTGGAAGCTCTCGCGCCGCTGGACCTTTCGCGGCTGATCGATTTTCAGCGCGAAAACGGGCTGGATACCCATATTTATCGTGTGGTCTGGTGGCAAAAGATCAGTGTTGCTCTGGCAGTGATCGGCATGGCTTTGCTGGCGTTGCCCTTGTTGATGGGTTCGACCCGCACGATATCAGCCGGCCAGCGTATGGTACTTGGCGGTTTGGTGGGCATCGGCTTCTATTTGATGCAGCAAATCTTCGGCCACGTCACCTCCCTGTTCAACCTGCATCCACCGACCACCATCATGGCGCCGACAATATTGCTGTTGTTGGCTGCGACCTATGCGCAATTCATCGATGCCCGCCGCAAGCGGCGCGCGCAGCGGCGGGCTGCTAACACTAAAGCGTGAAATTCCACCGCTTTTCATCGGCCAGGGCAAAGCTGGATTTGTCCGCCGCGAGCGACTTCAGGCGCATGTGAATGCTCCAGCCCGGACCTCCGCCCTGCTGTAGTGGATCGATATCGAAGATTCGGAAGGAAGCCCTGTTGGCGCTGGAAGCGGAGGCGGTGCAAAACACGCGTGCTGCGCCTTCTTTCACGTCGAGATTGCGATGCTGATGGCCGCACCACACCAGCGCAGGCTGTTGTGCGGATATCAGCGCCTGAAGCGCAGGGGTTTCCCTGAGCGCCTTGCTCCAACTGCTCATCTGCGGCAATGGGGGATGATGGATCGCAAGGCAGGGCATGCGGCCCTGTTCGCGGGTTTGCCTGAGCAAGACGGTGAGGCGGTCAATCTGATCCTGGCCCAGGGCGCCGCGGGAAGAGAACACCGGGGTCACGCAGGCCGACGAGGCGCCGATCAGCCGCACCATGCCCAGGTCCCGGGTAAAAGGATACGCCGAAGTCGACGTGTCCGGCATGCCCGCAGCGGGCGGGGGCAGTACAAAATTCCAGTGACGCCGCAACGCGGTCCAGGAGTCCGCCGCATAGACATCATGATTGCCGGGGACAAAAAAGACCTGCTCGGCAGGAGCCAGATCAGCCAGCCAGCCGCTGACTTCACGAATCTCTTGTTCCAATCCGATCTGGACCAGGTCCCCTGACAGGATCAACTGGTCGGCAGTTTCGGCGCGAATTGCCGCGGTCAGGAGTTCCAGGATCCCACGCCGGTATTCGAATTGCCGTTTGTAGGTCCAGGACAGGTAGCCTGAGCGTCTTTTGCCCCCTATCGAACGGATCGTCAGCCCTTCAAGTGAGCTCAAATGTGGATCGGTGAGATGAATTAGACGCATGCCCCGGGTGCCTTGTTTATACCTTGTTCGTGCCTTTGTCGCTGTTTGGGAATCTGTCAAAGTGCCAGCTTGGTATAATCGCTTGTGCCAGGGGTCTTACGCCTGAACTGACCTGGTTCCCTGAGCAAGCGAGCGAACTATAACATGATGATATTTGCTCTTGTGCTGCGCCGGGCAAGTGCCAGGAATGGACCGCATGCCCGATCATTCTGAGTGTGCGCAGGCCCGCGTGCCACCTGCCGGGGTTGAAAGCCTGCGTGGTTTGGTAGGCAGGCAGATCTCAGCAGCCTGCAATTGGCCCGATGACCGGCGTGACGGTCTGTTGCAGGCCATCCATGAACGCCATGGAGCGGGTGTGCAGGCCATCCTGATTTACGGTTCCTACCTGCGCGGCAAACGCGATACCCTGCTTGATTTCTACGTGCTGCTGGAGGATTACGCCGCCATGCGCTCTCGCTGGCAGGCAGCGCTGGCCTGGCTCTTGCCGCCCAATGTTTATCAGGTGCGTTATGCCACTGCATCCACAGAGACCCGAGCCAAGTATGCACTGATGACGCTGGATCGCTTTGCGCATGCAATGCGGCACGATTTTCATTCCTATTTCTGGGCGCGGTTCGCACAACCCAGTGGCTTGTTGTACTGTCGCGACGAAACCGTCCGGACGCGGCTTATCGCGGCCATTGCCGATGCCGCTGGCACGTTTGTCCGGCGCGTAGTGCCCTGTCTTCCGGCCCGGTTTACATCTGCCGATCTGGTCGGCAGTGGATTGGCCCTGACTTACCGCTGTGAACTGCGCAGCGAATCGCCGCAACAGGTAAGCGCCTTGTACGGCTCCAATGCAGAGTACTATCAGGCGATGGTGGCGGCGCTGGCATCCGCCAGCCTGGGCTTCAGGGGCACAGGGCAAACCGATGAGTACCGGAACGAAACCGGTACGTGGTCAAGACGACTGGCAGTGTGCAGTTGGTGGCTGCGACGGCTGCAAGGCAAGCTGCTTTCAGTGCTGCGCCTGTCTAAAGCTGCCCTCACTTTTACCAGCGGATTTGACTACCTGTTGTGGAAGATAGGGCGCCATTCCGGAGTCCGCATCGAGCCGACCCCGTTACAGCTCAAATATCCGCTGATTTTTGGCTGGTCCGTGCTGTGGCGCCTGTATCGGCGGGGTGCTTTCCGTTGAGCAGCGGCTTCTGCAAAAGCGGCGACTTCAGGTCTTTTCCCCTAAGCCGAGTTGCCGGAACGCCTCGATAATGGTTTCAATTTGCTGCGGCGTGTGCGCCGCGCTGACACTGCAGCGCAGGTAGCTCGAACTGTCCGGGGAGGCCGGCGGAATCATCAGGTTGACATAGATGCCTTTTTCCAACAGGCGGTTCCAGCATTCGAGCGCGGCCTGCTTCTCACCGATCAGTATTGCCACCACGGGACTGACTTCCCGTCCGGTGCGGTAGCCGAGTGACTGCAGCCCCTGGTAAAGCTGATTCGCGTTTTGCCACAGGCGTTGGCGCAATTCAGGTCGGGAGCGCAATTGCCGCAGCGCCTCACGCGTGGTTGCGATGATCGACGGGCTGGAAGAGGCAGTGAAGATAAACGGGCGGGAAACATAACGAAACAATGCCAGCTCCGCATGCGGGCTGACGCAAAAGCCCCCCATCGAACCCAGGCTCTTGCTGAACGTGCCGACCACGAAATCCACACGGTCGAGCACGCCTTCGGCTTCGGCAACCCCGCGCCCATGCTCACCATACGCACCCAGCGAATGTGCTTCATCAACGAACAGCAGCGCGCCGAAACGTTCCTTGACCGCGACGATCGCTTTCAGCGGCGCACAGTCTCCAAGCACGCTGTATAAACCTTCGGTGACGATCAGGCAGTTTTGCGCTTTCTCGCCCAGCCGCTGAATGCGTCTTTCCAGGCTGCCCACGTCATTGTGTTTGAAGCGGAATATTTCCGCGCCGCTCATGCGGCAGCCGTCATACAGGCTGGCATGGGCATCGGCGTCCAACAGCACTGCATCACCGGGCGCAAGCAATGCCACCAGGGTGCCGAGGTTGGCGGCATAGCCGGTGGAAAACACCATGCCGTAGGGCATTTCGTAGAAATCGGCGAACTCGCGCTCCAGAGCCGTGTGGGTGGCAAAGCTGCCATTCGCCATGCGCGATCCGGTAGTGCCGCTACCCTGGGTTTCCAGCGCGCGCTTGCCGGCCTCGATGCAAGCCGGATCGAAAGTGAGGCCAAGATAGTTGTTGGTGCCGGCCAGGATGGTGTGCCGGCCTTCCACCAGACCCTCGGTTGCGGACAGTATCTCGTCAATCACGACCTGGGTCGGGTCGTGTTCGCCGGCATTCAAACCGGCGCGAATCTTCTCAGCGGCAGCAAACTTATCGAGCAGAGCCACAGCGCTTACCCGGCCTGGGCGTCCATTTGCTGCGCGACAACCCTGGCCAGGTCGGAGACGGTATGCACGTCAGACAGGCTGTTCATATCGATAGCGACATCGAGTTCATCCTCGATTTCCATCAGGAACTCCATGACCTGAAACGAGTCCAGCGTCAGATCCGAGGTCAGGTTGGTGGCGCCACGTACTTCGATCCGGCTCCTGGGATCTGCTGCCCAACGAGGCTCGAGATAACCCGTTAGCAAATCGCTGAGCTGTCGTTCCAGGGTGGCAATTTTCTTGTTCAATGTTGTTCCGTCGGCTGCAAGTGTGTCATTCGCTCTGGTCCAGGCTGAGTCGTATCCCGTTGGCAAGGTCCGTTTGTGGTTGCCAACCGGTCGCCTGGATGAAGTCGCTATTGTCACACAACCAGTCCGTCTGAGTCAGTTCCCGCACTTTGCCTGGGGTCAGCATGGGCGCATAGCCCATAACGGCAGATAGCGCCAGGTTGGTTCTGGCGATAGCGGCCAGCAGAGCGTGAGGAAGGCCCAGAATACAAAAATGTGATTTGCCTGCCGCTTGCATGATCGCCGGCCAGTCATAACCGCCCTTGCGGCCGTCATCGATGGCAAAAGTCCGTCCGGCACATTGTTGCCAGGATTGTAGCCAGGCCAGCACTGCATTGGCGAGATCATCTGCGTAAAGCACTGAAAATCTTTGGTTTTTCGGACCGGGTCGCGCCAGCACGCCGCGCCGCGCCATTTTCAGGATGCCCGCCATTTCGGTGTCTCCGGGTCCGTAAACCGCCGGTGGGCGCAAAATGGTCCACGGCCGGCCGGTCTGCCGGCGCAGGGCTTCTTCACCGAGGTATTTGCTGCGGGCATAGTCGGATAGTTCGGGCCGGCTCGCAGCCAGTGAACTGATCAGTAGAAACGGTGTTTGCAATGTCTGTGAGGCTTGCGCCTGAACCAATGCTTCCACGCCGGTGACATTCGCCGGCAGGAAATCATCCAGGTTTCTGCCGCGTACGCTGCCCGCACAGTAAACAGTGGCTGAAACAGCGCCAGCCGCTTGCGCCAGGGCCGTGGCGTCGGACAATTCGCACCGGACAACTTCGCAGCGAGGGTCGGCATGGGGAAGATTGCGGGATCCGGGCCGCACGATGATGCGCAGCGGAATACCGGCACCCAGCAGGGCCTGTTGAATTCGCCGCCCGATAAAGCCGGTCGCACCGGTCAGCAAGACCGGTGTCGATGGGTTGGATAATGGTGGAGCAGATCGGGCCGACGGGTGCAATATGCAGAAGAGCCTGGTTCAGGCGATTTTGCGGGTGCCAGCCTCCGGGGTGACTTGTTCTACGCGGCGTTGGGCCAGCCGTTCAAAGTAGCCTTTCCGTGACTGTGAGCGCGAGAGCTTTCCGGAAGACGTACGTGGCAATGTGCCCGGTTTGACCAGGTCGATCAGCACATTGATGCCAAAGTTTTCATGCATCAATGCCCAGATGGCGTGGATCATTTGTTCGCGGCTCGATGCATCGCGATCCCGGGTTTCAACCACCAGTACGGCCTGGTCCTCCCCATCATCCTGGGGTACGGCAAATGCAGCGACGCCACCGAGACGGACTTCATCGAGCTTTTCCGCCACGCTTTCCATGTCGTGCGGCCAGATATTACGGCCCTTGATGATGATCACGTCCTTGCTGCGCGCGGTAATCACCAGGTGCGAACCAATACGATAACCAATATCACCGGTATCCAGCCAACCGTCCGCGGAAAGCACCGCGCGCGTTGCCGATTCATCGCGGAAATAGCCGGACATCACGTTCGGTCCCCTGAGATAGATTTCTCCACACTGGCGGTCACCGAGTTCCGCGCCTTGCGGATCGCGAATGCAGAAATCGAAACTGGGTAAGATGACACCGCAGTCCACGTAGCCCGCGAGGTTTTCATGCTCCGCACTGACCGCTTTTGCATCGCCATTGGTGGCCATGAGCTCAGAGTCCACGTAATCCACTTGCAGTCCTTCATTCAAAGGCGCAAAGCTGACAGCCAATACCGTTTCCGCCATGCCGTAGCAGGCCGTGAAGGCCTTCGGGTCAAAGCCGCAGGGAGCCAGGGCCGTGGCAAACGCCCGCAGGGGCTCAGGCTTGATTTGTTCGGCGCCGACGCATGCAGCGCGCCAGGCGCTGAGGTCGTAGCGCGCGTAATCCGCAGGCCGCAGGCGGCGCGCACACAGCGCATAACCGAATGTGGGGCTGGAGGAAATCGTCCCGCGATTTTCGGAAAGCAGTTTCAGCCACAAACGCGGGCGCATCGCAAATGTGCGTGAGGCCAGGTAGTCGGCAGAAAGCTGGGCAATCAGGGGCACCAGGATAAATCCGATCATGCCCATATCGTGATAGAACGGCAACCACGATACGAAGCGGTCATTGCGGTCCAGTTTCAAACCGTAGAGCGCGATCTCCCGCAGGTTGTTCAGCACCGTCTCCTGATCGATTTCCACGCCGCGCGGAAAACGGGTGCTGCCCGAGGTGTACTGTAGATAAGCGATCTCTTTGCCGCTGGACGGCCGCAGTTCGACATCGGCCAAAGGCAGGTTGTCAAACGCGTCCGGCGTTCCGCTCATGACCAGGTTCAGCGATGATGCCACTTCCTCCAGGAACTCGGCATGCGAGTCGGGTGCTACCGCAATGGCAGCCCCACAACTGTCCAGCATGCGGCGTATCTGCCCGACATAAGCCTTGTGCGCACCCAACTGCACGCCAGCCGGTACCGCCACGGGAACCAGGCCGGCAAATTGGCAGGCAAAGAAAAAGCGATGGAACGCGGGGCCGGTTTCGGCAATGATGCCGACGCGCGAACCGCGCGGGCAACCCAGGCTGGCCAAACGGCTGGCCAGGGTCCTGGCATCCGCCAGCAGATCCCGATAGCTGAGCACGACCTCGAGTTGACCGCTATGGTCAAAAAAATTGAAGCCGGAATCTCCGCGCGCAGCGTATTCCAACGCGTCTGCAAGACCGGAAAAGCCCTCGCACTTGAGCGCTAATTCTTTATTGACGGGGGTTGGAGTTAAACTCATACCAGAATCCCTATCGGTTCGCAGTCTATGTCCCTTGTATGTGTCGTTCATCATAGCTGGAGCCTTCTGCGCCTTTGTGTTGGTTTCACGCTTCTAACGGTCATTATTACTCTGCCAACACCACTCAAGGAGCCAGTTCAAAATTTTTTTGGCGGGTGATGTGTGGCCTTACCTTGGGCCCAATTCAGGTAATGCGAAAGACAAGCCCACAGTTCGCTGCGTGACTGATCCCATCATAATCAAGACCAACCTTCACAATGCCTGGTGCAAGTCCAATAACCTGATAAACATAAAACGGATTTGCTCCAACAGCCGCAACCGCCGGGCAAGCCGTTCCTGCACACCATCATGTTGTAAACCCGCTCAACTACATTAGTTCTTTTGTTTTTAGCCTAACTCTGAAATTACAGTGATTTCAGCGGTTATTATAAGGATTATTATGAATTTGTGGTAAAAGAATCGTTAACCGGCGCACAGTATTCTACACTTGTAAGACTTAGGTCAAGATTGTCTGTTATCCTGAAATGTGGCCTTGATGCCCAATATGGCCAACAAGAAACCCGCAATCAAGGCCAAACCGGCAAGCAAAAGTACATTTTTTGGCAGGTAGGAGGACCGGTAAAAGTCGTCGCTGACTGCCGGAATACCCCATAAATTTCCGCTGCCTTTACCCACTACCAACTGGCCCCGCATGCCTTTTTCCATGTGTTGCGCCAGGTCGCAGTGAACCAGGTAGGTATGGTCTCCGCCGGGCACTATCAAGGTCCCGCTTTTTTGTTTGCCGCCCGGAACCTCGATGTGAAACATCCCGGCCGGGTAAAGGTACTTGGGCAGACCGTGAACCATCCATTGATGACGCACACTGTCTTCATTGACGAAGGTGATCTCCACGCGGCTGCATGGCGCAACCTGAACTTCGGGCTGGCTCATGCCGAAAATCTGGCCTGGCTGCGCTGAGGCGTATTTGCGCCCGGCATGAATGGTGAAGTGGTAATCCCGGCTGATTTCAGCACAATCCCGCGGCAGCGTTGAGCGATTCTCGTTCATTACGATGCCGCTGTCGTCGACCATCATGTGGTGGTGCATGTGGGCCGAGTGTTCGTCCATCGCCTGGCTGTGCCCTGCAAGCGGGACAGCCAGCAGCAGGCAGGAAAGCATCAACAAGCGTTTCATCGCACGGTCACCGGCGCTTTGTCAGTTGCCGGTACAGCGCATGTATGAACAATGCGCTCAGCATGCCCAATGCCAACGCCAGCAGCAGAACCCGCAGCAGCAGGCGCAGATCAACGCCGGCGTCATCAAACAGACCCGGGGCGTAGCTTTGCCAAACCGGTACTTCCTTGCGGTAGTAAGCCTCGGTGAAGTAGTTGTCCCAGGACACGCCCTGGGTGCGCGGCCAGCCTGAATCATCCAGATAATCGGCGTAAACGATCGCGCTGATGTTGCCGCCCGGGCCGATGCCATCGGTGGTCACACCGGAATACTGGTGGTCGTGAAACAGCCAGATGCCCGAACCGTAGGCGTTCAGCCCGTCGTTGTGCAATTCGAGGTCCAGATCCATACGTTCCGCGGTCGCCAGCCAGGCGACATCCTGCGGTGAGCGCGCGGCAAGCGGGATTTCCCCGCCGTCGTGGTCGGTCATCGTGAACTTGTGCCCGTGTGTATGCAGCGCTATTCCCTTGGCGCCGCCATTGAGAACCCGGAGCTTGATGCGGTCGTTTTCCTTTCCAACGACGATTGACTCCCGGAACGTATAGGGAAAGGAACGCCCGTTCAATGTGAAATAGTCGGGGGTGGCGTCAGTGATGTCGTAATCGCGGTTGACCGACCGCGCGATCAGCCGCGGATCGTTGTACTTTTGGATACGCTCACCGAGCTGCTTGTCTAGATCGAGATAATGCAGGTCGTATTCCCGGTCATAGTGTTCGCGCGAAGCCTGCGAGCGCACGCGCACCTGGCCGGCACCGATGTTGAGGGTCTGCAGCCAGTTGTTCGGCCGGTTTTCCTCGATCACGAACATGCCCTGCAAACCCATCATCACGTGCACTTGTGGTTGTACGTGGCAGTGATAAAACATCGTGCCGGTCTGTCTGGGCTCGAGCTCATAGGTCCGCGAGGTTCCCGGCATCACCGGCATTTCACTGGTGAGTGGTACCCCATCGTTGCCTTCACCCGAGGCGTTGACGAAACCATGATCGACGCCATGCAGGTGCAGTGTGTGCGGCATGTAGTGGGTGTTTTCCAGCGTAATGTAGATGTGGTCGCCCTGCTCGACGTGGATGGAAGGCGAGGGCAGGCGCAAATCGGGACGCGCCTGCTGGGATTCAAAATTCTCTACCGCCATGCCCGCAAATTTGGGTGCAAATACCCACAAGCCAGGTCGGATTCCCGGGGCGATTTCGTATTTTGTCACCGGCCCGGGGAGTATGTTCGAACCGCCGTTCAGTTCGGCCACTTCCAGGTGGATATGAATTTCGTCGGGATCGCCGTCACCATCGAGATCACGTCCGATTTCCACCGCGTCCGCGGTCAATCCGCTTTTCATCAAGGTCTCTGGTGACACGTGATTGGTGCCGCGCACGAAGGCTGCGATCGCCCAGGGATTGTCCGCCACGCAGGCCGGAGAAGCCTCGATGGCCACGCCTTCAATTTCCTGGGCGTTACGCCAGCCTTCCGGATCGGGCGGGCAATAGGTTTCCACCTCCCCCGTCGCCGGTTTTGTCGAAGCCGGCAGGGGGCGAAAATCCGCCGCGCCAAACCATCGGGTCAGCTGCACACGGACCGGCATTGGATACCACTGCGGCGGGTAACTGAGCAGGGCCACAAGCAGGGCAATCAGCCAAAGCCAGCGATACGTCACGCCTGTTTGCCCTCAGTTCTCACGGATTGCGTTGCGCCGTCTGCGCCAGAAATACCACCCCAGGCCGGCCAGCAACACCGCCAGCGCTTCCCAGCGATGATAGGACTTGATGCCAACGGTAAAGGGAAACACCGCGGCGTAGATCTTGTCCGTGGTCGGATGGCCGGCGGTGACGACGCCAATATAATTGCCTGCATCGGCGAAATCATACTCGATCTTGAAGGAGCCGTCGGGGCGGATGACGGGGGGTTGGTAGAATACGGTCAGCGGTTCGATGTCCCCCAGTGCTTCGACATCCGCCAGCTTGGCAAAGCGGCCATGGCCGGTTACATCGCGGATGATGCGGAAATCCACCGGCACTTCTTTCAGGCTGGGATGCAGATAATCCAGCACGATGATGGTTGGGCCGGTGTCAGGAAGTGTTTCGCAGAACTCCTCACTGCCCCGTGTTTCGGGCTGGTAGGCAGTAAAGCGGGCACTATAAAAATCGATATGCATGGTACACGCACCGCCGCTCATGACCAGACCGCCGCTGGCCCATGCTTGACCATTCATAGCAGTCAGTGCAGCCAATGCAGCCAATAATGACAGGCTTACCGTGATTAAGCGCATGGATTTCAGACCACGTTTCTCTGGTGCAGTTTCGACAACGTCAAGTGCTGTGAAAGGAATTGGCGATCATGGTGCACATGATGCCACAGCTATTGAAAACGCAATAATCAAGGACCGCCGTTCACCCCGCCAGACCCGAATCGAGACGGTGCTGTCGATGTGAGTCCCGTTGGCAGCCGAGGTTAATTGAATAAAACGGGCAGGTGGGTCCCTTAGGCGCATTTCCCCGTGTAGGGCTCTATATCGGTAAATACGCGTCAGCCTGAGTCTCGATCTTGAACACGAGGCCGCTAATATATTAGCAACTGCATATTTTAACTCGGATCGCCATAAATCGTTTGCATTTCTTCCAACTAAAATGTTAGATTTCCAAGCAAGAACCTTCGACGACAGTGAAAGACCAAACAACACTGCATGAATAAAATGCCGCCAGGCTTTCTGCGACGGACAGTTCTGTCGGCGCGGACCGAAGTCCTCGGCTATGCCCATACTGAATTTCGATCATCTTTTGCCAGGGTCTGGCCGGCGCATTCATGCCTTTACCATTCCGCACGCCTATAACACATTGATTACCGAGCAGGAGCCACACTATGACGGACTTTAATTCCGATTATCAAATGACCATTGGTGGAGAGCTTGTGGGGGCGCCAAATACATTTGCCGCCTACAACCCGGCCACCCGATCGGAGATCGCGCAGGTGCCAGATGCCAATGAGGCGCAATTGGATGCGGCGGTTGCGGCTGCACGAAAAGCGTTTCTGAGCTGGCGTAACAGCTCTCAGGAAGAGCGCAAGGCAGCATTGAACGCCATAGCCGATGTGATTGAAAGTAACGCCGATGCGTTCATGAATCTGTTGACGAAGGAGCAGGGCAAGCCACGGGCGGGCGCGGAGTGGGAAATCATGGGTTCCGTATATTGGCTGCGCGAAATGTCCAATCATTCGCTGCCCGACGAAGTGGTGATGGACACGCCGGACCGGCGCGTGGTGACTCATTTTTCCCCGCTGGGTGTGGTTGGCGGCATTGTGCCGTGGAACTTCCCGGTGCTGCTCGCGGTGTGGAAAATCGCCCCGGCGCTGGCGGCGGGCAATACCATCATCATCAAGCCTTCACCGTTTACCCCGCTCTGCACGCTGAAACTCGGCGAACTGTGCCGGGACCGGCTGCCGCCCGGTGTCTTCAACGTCATTACCGGTGGCGACGACCTGGGTAAGTGGATGACCGCCCACCCCGGTATCGACAAGATTGCCTTCACCGGGCATACCGATACCGGCAAACATGTCATGGCCTCGGCGGCAAAAACGCTCAAGCGCATCACGCTTGAACTCGGTGGCAACGATCCGGCCATCGTCTTGCCTGACGTGGATCCCAGGAAGGTCGTTCCGGAGCTGTTCTGGGGCGCCTTTCAAAACAACGCCCAATTCTGTAACGCCACCAAGCGCCTGTATGTTCACGAAGACATCTACGATGAGTTACTGAAAGAACTGGTTGCCTATGCCGGTACCCAAAAAGTGGGCGATGGCGCCGATCCCGACACTGCCCTCGGGCCGATTCAGAACGCGCCCCAGTACGAGAAGGTGATCGAGTATTTTGAAGACTGTCGCAAGAACAATTACCGGTTTGCCGCCGGTGGTGACGTAAATCGCGAGGCCGGGGGCTGGTTTATTCCGGTGACCCTGGTTGACAATCCCCCCGAAGATTCGCGCATCGTTGCCGAGGAGCCGTTTGGCCCGATCCTGCCCGTTTTGAAATGGCGCGACGAGGCCGATGTCATCCAGCGGGCGAACGATACGCCCTATGGTCTGGGTGCGTCGGTATGGGGTCAGGATCTCGATGCTGTCGAGCGCATTGGCTCGCAACTCGACGCCGGCACGGTATGGATTAACGAAATCCACCAGTATTCCCCTCACCAGGCGTTTGGCGGGCACAAGCAGTCCGGCATCGGCTGTGAAAACTCATTGCACGGCTTGATGGAATACACTAACTGGAAAACCATCACGTTTAACAAGAATGCCGGCTTCGGGCGGGGCAAAGTGGGCAAGGTAGCATAGCCTGCATGTAGCACCAGTCCTCTACTGCGACGCTCCAGGGGCACGCCCTGTCTGGCTTTCGCTCGGTCAGAGTGCTCGACATAGTGCCGACTATGCCTGCGCGCTCTTCGGTCGCGAAAGCCAGCCATGACGCACCCCTGATTCGTCTCGCTACGAGAACTGGTGCAACATGCAGGCTAGCGTTCTGATAAGGAGTCTCTGCAGTTGGCGAATCAGTGCTGTGGAGCACTGATCGCCATTGATCGAGCTGAGCTAACGCAACTTATTGACCCGCTGCGGCCAGCAAATCCCGGCGCATAGACTGCTCTATTTTGGTCGATTCGCGTCGGCTGTTGCCTGGATGAATGCCTTGATTTTTTCGACCTCATCGGCGTTCAGCTTGCCGGTAAAATCGGGCATTCCCTCTGAAACCATCGGGCCGTGGAACAGGAAAGTATCCAGATGCGTGAGTGTCTCGGAGCTGACGTAACCCAGGTTGCGGATGTTACCGCCGTTGTTCACACCCGGCATGCCGTGGCAGAACAGGCAGTTACTGACGTACAGTCCCGCCCCTGCCGCCACCTGATCGGGATCGTAGGCGACACCTTCGACCAGCGTGCCGGGCGGGTACTCGGCGAATTCCGGCAGAGGCGCCTGGCCGCCCAGGGCATAGGTGAACACCGTGCCCGGACCGATGCGGTCGGCCGCACGCTGCGACAAGCCGTAAACCCCGCCCCAGCCAGCCGCCACGGATACATACTGCTTGCCGTCGATTTCATAGGTTGCCGGGGCAGCCACGATGCCGGTGCCCACGGGTGATTCCCACAGTTTTTCGCCACTGAGCGCATTGTAGGCAACGAAACGTCCGTCCGCCGTACCCTGGAAAACCAGGTTCCCGGCACTGGTCAGCGTGCCGCCATTCCATGGCGAGCCCAGCTCCACACGCCATGCTTCCTTACGCGCCACCGGGTCCCAGGCAATCAACCGCCCGAACGGCTTGTTCTCCGCCGAGGGTGCGCCCGCCAGTATTCCAAGGTTCCAACCGAGGTTCGCATGCGGCCGGCCTGGCAGGTTGGCGTTGAGGGTCCAGTCATTGTCGGGCTGGATATTCAGGGGAATATTTTGTACCGGCAGGTAGACCAGCCCGGTTTGCGGGTTATAGGACATCGCGTGCCAGTTATGGGCTCCATAGGCGCCTGGAATGGCGTCATAGGGTTCGTCGCCGCGCGCGGCTGGGATCTCGATCGGACGCCCATCGGCATCATACCCCGTCGCCCAGTTCACGTCGGCGAATTGGTCTGCGGAAATGAAGCTCCCATCGGTCCGGTCGATAATGAAAAAGAAGCCGTTTTTTGGTGCATGCAGGATTACCTTGCGGGGTTTGCCCTCGATTTCGATGTCTGCCAGGATCATCGGCTGCGTCGAGGTATAGTCCCAGTTATCGCCCGGGGTTTCCTGGTAATGCCAGACATACTCACCGGTATCGGCGTTCAGTGCGACGATGGACGCGAGGAAAAGATTGTCGCCCCCGGCCGGGCTGCGCAATTTGCGTGTCCACGGTGAGCCATTGCCGGTGCCGATGTAGATCAGGTTGAGATCGGGATCGTAGGCCATGCCGTCCCAGGGGGTCCCGCCGCCGCCGACTTCCCAGTATTTGCCGGCCGGATCCCAGGTTTCCGCCGCTTTGGCCATTGCATCGTTTTCGTACGGCTTCGAAGGGTCGCCGGGAACGATAAACCAGCGCCATTTTTGCTCACCTGTACCCGCATCGTAGGCGGTGACATAGCCGCGCACGCCGTATTCAGCCCCACCGTTGCCAATCAGCACATTGCCCTTGTAAACCCGCGGTGCGCCGGTGATGGTGTAGGAACGTGTGTGGTCGACAACGGTGTCCTGTTCCCACACTTTCGCCCCGGTACCCGCATCCAGTGCGATCAGGCGGCCGTCGAAAGAGCCGACATAAACTTTGCCCTCGTACAGCGCCACGCCCCGATTGACCACGTCACAGCAGCCCTTATAGCCCAGTTCGCGCGGCACCTTGGGATCATAGGTCCACAGCCGTTTGCCGGTGCGCGCGTCAATGGCATGTACCACGCTCCATGACGCGGTGATGTACATCACGCCGTCAACCACCAGCGGTGTGGCTTCGACCCCGCGGGTGGATTCAAGATTGTAGGACCACGACAGGCCGAGATTTTGCACATTGGTGTCGTTGATCTGATCCAGATGGCTGAACCGGGTTTCAGCGTAATCGAGGCCATACGTCGGCCACGACTGCGAGGTGGCGGCGTTGGCGCGGATCGTTTGCTCATTCACATTGGCCGCCGGCTTGCTGGGGGCCGGTGCAGGCTTGGTGACTGCGGCATTTTCAGGCGCAGTGGATGCGCCGGGGCCGCAGCCGATCAGCAGCGACGAGGCCAGCGTGCAGGCAGCCCAAAACTTCATGTGGCTGCGCATTGGAAGGGTGCTTGGAGTATTCACCGGTTCTCCTTATCGTTCAGCGAGTTGATGGGCGGCATCGAGTGCAAACAGGGAAGGCATGATTGAGCTTAAGCCTTCGCGCCTCCTGGCAACAAGTCAATGTGCAAATCCAGAATTCTTTAACGTGTTTAACGTTCGATTGCTAACATGTTTGTATACCGCAATCATAGCGGAATATCAACAGATTCTGTTGTTTCAAGCCATAACTAATATGTTAGACTGTTTTGAGTGCAGGATACCACCCAAATCCGGGCCGTGATGCCCATTTGAGCCAATGACAGCAACCATCGGATCGAAAGTGTGGCGGCTATTGCGGGCAACACACCAGACGGCAACTTCCCGGCTTGACGCTGCCTGGGCAGGCGCAGGATCGCCCAGGCTCAGACGCAAAACAGTTATCCATTGGATAGCCTGCCTGCTTGCGGCCTGGATCCCGCTGCAAGCGCATTCTGCGAGCGCCTGGACACTCGAAAACGACCAACTGGCGGTGACTTTGGCTGAGCGCACGGGTGGCGTCGCCAGCGTCTTGCGCAAGTCCAATGGCCACCTTTATACCAATCCGTCCGCATTGCCCGAAGTGTTGCGCCTGCGGATCCCCGTCGGCCTTTGGGATGGCCATTCCGCAGCGGGCAGCCAGGCGCCAAAAATCAAGGTGGTGCGACATGCGCCAGGCTCTGTGGCGTTGCGATTCGGTTCGTTCACTACCCCGGCCGGACAGTTTCCCGTTGAAGTGGAAATCGACTATCGCCTGGAAGGGGATAATCTGGTTGCCCAACTGCATCTCAGCAATCGTGGGGATCGGGCCATCGACCGGATCGTTTTTCCTGCACTGGACGTTTCACCGGCGGGTTCAGGCGATGAGTCCATCGTCATGTCCTCCGGGCCCATTCCATTAAAGGCGCTTTTCAGCGAGAACCGCGTGCGAACGCATCACGACCCGTTCCAGGTGCTCGATCCGACCGACTTGCGCGGCTGGTTTACCGCCGACCCTGCATACCCCGCCAAGGGATTTGACTACCCCGCCGGCTTTTCGCCGCTGCATACTGCCTGGATTGAGCTATCAGGCCGATGGGGCCTCGATCAGCTGGGACGTTCGTGACCGCAAGGCACAGACGCAGTACGCGGTGATCGAACGCCTGCTTGAGCGCGACGCGGTCTCGGTGGCGAACAACAAGCGCAGCTATGAGATGTCCTGGCACTGGTTTCCGCGCGTTGGGCCGGGGCAGTCCTGGGACAGTCCCGAGGTTTACCTGAAGTTCGGTGACGCTGACTGGCACGCTATCGCCCGCCAGCATCGTGAATGGCTGGAAACCTGGGTACACAAGCCCGAGCCGCCAGAGGCATTCCAGTCCTCGCTGGGCTGGATCAGCCAGGGCGTGACCTCATTCGATCAGATCCCCGAGATGGCGCGCCGCGGCGTGGCGGTTGGCGCGCCGTACTTCATCATTTATGGCTGGTACGGCTACGGCATGAACCACCTTTCCTACGATTACTATCCACGGGAGATGCTGGGCGGGGAAGCCGGGCTGCGCCGCAACCTGGCCGAAGCGCGCGCGCTGGGTGCGTATCCGCTGGCCTGGTACAACCCGACAACCACGGCGGTCAGCACGCCCGAGCACTTGCGTTTCGGCAGGGATTGGACCTTGGTGGATCGCCAGGGCGGGGTGCAGGTGGATGGACGCTGGAGCCTGTTCGACCCCGACCGGCCGCAAATCACGGACGATTCCAGTATCGATCTCAACGTCGACATGGGTACCCCGGTCAAGGAATACATCCTCGACGGGGTGCGGCGGATGATCGAGGATTACGGATTTTCCGGCTTCGAGTTCGATCAGGCCGCAAAGAATTACGTCTCCTATTCACCGCACAGCCCGTTTCCCCCCGAATTGGGCTTCAGCGAAGGCATGCGTGAGATTTATCTCGGCTCGCGAGAGATTGTCCGTGCGCAAGACCCCAATGGCATCATCGTCGCCGAGGGAATTTCCGACTTCATGAACCAGTACGTCGATAGTTCCTGGCTTTTCGAGGGTGGTGAAAACCCCTTCGACACGCGCGCGAACTGGGTAGCCGTCTCGACATTTCAGCGCTACAGCCTGCCATGGGTGACTTTTCCGGCACGGGCGGTGCCGGACGATCCCGGCCAGGCCAACGCCGCCTTCCTGCTCAACTCACCGCTCGACATCTTCGCCAACCTCGACGACTACCCCGAGTATGCCGCACACCTAAAACGCCTGCATGCGCTCAAGCAGAAGATCTACCCCCATCTTTTTGCGGGGGCATTTTCCGACCAGGAAGGATTCGAAATGCAGACGGCCGATGCAGAAGCGGTGCTGGCGAAGTCCTACCTCGAGGCCTGCTGCACTACCCTGGTTGTGATCAACCAGACCGGCGAGCCGCAAACGGCCAAGGTGGATTTTCCCGGCACGTCGCCAGACAGACACCTGTCGCTTTACCGGCTTGACGGCCGCGCACAGCTATCCCGGGGCACGGCGAGCATTGATTTGAGCCTCGCGCCCTTCGATGTCGTAGTGCTGGTTTCCCGGCGTGGGGAGATGCCGTGATGCGCGCGCGTGCATTCGCCTGTCTCGCATTCGCTCTCGCTGCTGCCGGCCTGAACGCGGAAACGCTGGAAAACGCCGATCTGCGCCTGGAGGTTTCGCCCAAGACCGGGTCGATTGTCCGCCTGATGGACAAGCGCAGTGGGGTGGAGTTGGTCACCGACCAGCAGCAAGTGCGGCTCTTTCAGCTATTGCTGACCCCCATCGGCGAGCGCACCCGGCGCATTCTTTCCTGGCAGCAGCAGGTCGAAGCCGGGCAAGACGGTCCGGATCGGCTTGAACTGCATTACTCCGGCCTGCAGCCTGAGGAGGACAAGTACATTTTTGGCTCGGGGCTGATGCATTTTCCCGAGCCGAAGCTTCCACTCGACGTGGTGGTCAAGCTGCACCTGGATGGCGGCCATGTGGTCGCTCAGATCCATATCGAAAACGGCAGTGAGGAGACGATAAGGGGCGTGGCCTTTCCCTTTATCGGCGGTCTTACGCCCCGGGTGGGTGACGAAACCGCGAAAATCGTGCTGCCCTCGCTTTCGCAGCGGGTGTTTGCACACACACTGGCCGGTGCGTTCACCGGCGAGCGCGCCAACCGCTATCCGGCGATGCTGGCGGCGAGCTGGCTGAATTTCGAACTCGGGCCGCTCAGCCTCGGCATCGAAGCGCGCGCCGGCCTGGCCTCGCAGGATGCCTGGTTCGCGCTCAACGAAGGGAATTTCCGCCCGGGATCCGCCTACCGCGGCCGCTACCAATACCCGTTTGTGGCCTGGTTGTCCTGGCCACATATTGCCGGCGGGGAAGAATGGACCTCAGGTGAAATGCGCATTCATGTTCACGCGGGTGACTGGCACCAGCTTGCAAGCGAACATCGCGAATGGTCGCGTGCACAGACTGCCCCGGCGACGGACGACAAGTGGCGCGAGCGTATCGGTTTTGCTACCTACCGTCTGAAAAGCGACGACAACACCATCTTGCGAAACTATGCCGATCTCGACGCGCTGGCCGGCGATGCGGCCAAAGCGGGTCTCGACCGGCTGGTGATCGAGGGTTGGCGCGAAATCGAAGGAATGGCCAACCCGGCGCCTCGCGGCGAGATCGCCGACCCGCGCCTGGGTGGGGCGGTCGCCCTGAAAGCGGCCAATGACCGCCTGGCGGCTCGCGGTGTCGACCTGCTGTTTGCTTTCCATCCCGCGTTGATCAATGTCAGGGCCGACGACTATCCCTCGAGCGCGTCGTTATGGGCCGTCAGGACCAGCCGGGATGACGACCAGATCCCGGTAAACTTCGTGGCGAACACCTGGGACTATCCGGCCGCTCTGGATAGCGGCCATCTGCGGATCGAGATCGATCCGGGTTCCGGGGCGACCGATTACCTGCTGAGCGAAGCGTCCCGGCTCAAAAGCGAATACGGTATGCGTCACCTGCTGCTAAAGGGGATCGGCCAGCGTGCTTTCATGTCCTATGCGCGTAACCGCGGTATTGCGCCGCAGGATACCTACCGCGTCGGCTACGCGCGGCTGCTCGGCGGCCTGCGTGAGCTCTTTGCCGGCGGCTTGCTGCTCAATGAAGGTTTCAATGATCTGGTAAACCCATACGCTGATGGAGCCTACACCTGGGACCAGACCCATGATGCGGCGATCCTGCCGTACTCGATCCCATGGCGCTATCTCTCCGATGACGTCGAAGCACTCGACTATGCGGCCGCCAACATCAGCTTTGCGCACAAGGCGCTGATCAATCTTGTCATCGACGGCGGCGAGGGCACGGTCGCCCGATATGCCGCTTTCGCCGATCACCTGAGTGCGCTCAGGGCCCTCAAGCAGGCCACGCCTTCGTGCTATGCCGACGCGGAATACCGTGATCACGAGGGGCTTGGCAAGATAGAAGCCGCGGAGCAGACGGTGGTGTCGGTGTTTCATAACCCGGCATTCGGGGCCGTGGGAATCGTTGCGGCCAATCTCGGCGCGGATCCTGCCCCGCTTTCGATCGAACTCCCCGATGCCGGCGCGGATGCTTCGGCTTTGCTTTATCGCGAATTGTCCGGTATTGAGCCGGCTGCGGTCAGACTCGCTAAGGCGTTGACCATTGAATTGCAGCCCTTTGAAGTGGTGATGTATTGCCTGGCGGCTGACCCGGCCCAATGATCACCCGGATGCCGGGTGTATACAACTTTGCTGGAGTTCTCAGTTAGTTTTGTCCGCTGTTGGATTCAGTCCCCCTCCAGTTCGTGGTGCAATCCGATTCATATCGCGATTCCGCCCTTACACAAACGCCTGACCGTCACGGATGCTGTTCCGGCTACTGTGACCTGTCGTGCATCTCGAGGACGATGCTGTTCCTTCGAAATGCCGACCGATTTTGGCTCCGTACATGCGTGGCGGGGCCATGTAGTTCAACTGGCCCAGTTCCTGGATGCCGCCGACGTAAGTCAGATCGGTGCAGTTGCTGCAATAGACCTGTCCGTACCAGGGGCCATGTTCGAAGCGGATCGCCAGGTTCAACAGTTTGCGCTCCTTCAGCGCCAACGGCGGGATGTCGTACAGACCATCTTTTTGTTTCCCGATATATGAATAGTCCGCCCGCGGCGTGATGGTGGTGTCGCCGAAATGGAAGTTGTATTCCAACCCAACGTTGAAGGTCAGTTTCGGTGAGTAGGGCGACTGTTTGTGGGTCAGGTCGACCGTGTCCCCGGCGACCGCACCAGGGAACCACTGCAGCAGGGAGGCAGGGATAAGGATATTGTTAAACGAGCCAAGCTTGGTGATGGTCCAGGCGCCGCCAAAGTCAAATCCCCAGTTGTCCACCACTGCCTGAATATTCAGCTCCGCGCCGTAGATCTTGCTGTCGCCATCGGCGTTCTGGGTGACCGATCCCAGGGAATTGGCGGCAGTCGCGAATACGCCCTGAAAGCCCTTCAGGATCTGGTAATAACCGCCCAGTTGTGTCTGCAAATGCCCGTCGAGAACGGTGCCCTTCCACCCGCCTTCGAAATCGAAAACCTCCACTTCACCATAATGCAGGTGTGGTGGTCCGGCTATATTGATGCCGCCCGTCGTATGTCCGCGCGCGACAAACGCGTAGAGGAAATGCTCCGGCCTGACACTCCAGTTCAGGCCGACTTTGTAATCGACCGAGTTCTCGGAAACCTTCTCATTGGACGGCGGCTCGATTGCGGTGGTCGGCGGCAGGGTAAAGCCGAAATCATCGCTGAAGGTAAATTGCATTTTCTGCTGTCTTTCGTAATGGCTGTAACGTGCCCCGACTTCCAGTTCCAGCGTATCGGTGATGTCGAACTGCACGTTGCCGAAGCCCGACAGGTCGTCTTCGAGGTTTTCCCAGGCCGAGTAGACGAACGGGTATTGCGCTCCAAGTTCCAGAAGAGTCAGGTTGAAGCCGTTTACCGGGTAGGGCGGAATGGTCGACTTGACGTGCTGATAGAAAACACCGGTTACCCAGCGCAGGCGCTGCTCTTCGGACGACAACAGGTTGAATTCCTGTGATACCAGGGTGAAGCTGCCGCGGCTTAAAAAGCCGATATCGTAGGACAGGATATCGGTGGGGTCGTCATAGGGACCCAGGCCCGAGTTATTGGAACGGTTGTTGATTGTTTCACTGTATTGGTACCCGCTGACCGAAGTGAAACTTACGCCGCTGTCTGTATGGTATGCGATATCGAGGATGCCGCGCAGTGCGTTGTCCTTATATGTGAAATCGCCGTCGTACTTTGGTGTGCGCGGATTCTCGCCGAAATTGGTGGTTGGGTTGCCGCCAAAATCAAGATCGTTCCAGTCCACCTTGAACTTCGTCTCAAGATTCTGGTTGGGATTCCAGTTCAAGGTCAGGCGCGCCGCATAGAAGTCGTGAATGCCCGGGTTGCCCGTATAGCTCCCGCCGATCGAGTCATAGAAGTTATCGCGTTCGACATGGGTTGCGGCCAGCCGGAACGCAAACGTTTCCGAAACCGGGACATTGACCATGGCCGTGGTTTCCCACGCGCTGTAATTGCCGATACCGCCTTCCACAAACGCGCTGCTTTCACCCAAAACCGCATCCTGCGTACGGATGAAAATCGCGCCGCCGGCGGCGCTTTTACCCGCCAGGGTGCCCTGCGGACCACGCAACACTTCCATCCCGGCCATATCGTAGTACGGCTCGTTTTGAAAATAGCCCGGGAACATCGGCACTTTGTCGCGATAAAGTTGAACGCCCGGAGGGATGTCGATATCCACCTGACTGCGCCCAATACCGCGGATGTTGAAGGTGTTGGCGGAACCATAATCGCCAATCGTTACACTGGGCGAGGCGTACTGAATGCGGACCAGGTCCGTCACGCCTTTCTTTTCCATAAAGTCGCCGGTCAGAACGGTTGCAGCCACCGCCGTAGTTTGCAGGTCAGAGCTGCGGCGGGTGGCGGTGACGATCAATTCTTCAAGGACATTATCGTAGGCCTCTGCTTCCTCGGATTTGGCTTGAGCCCAGCTGATCGCCGGACACGCAAAAATCGACAGACATACGTAGGCCAACAGCCGTAGATTCTTGAACATTTTATTTCCCCATTTGCTCTCATTTGGTGTTTTGATACGGGTAAGTCGTAGCGATTGCCGCTGCGCCCTGTGAGGTTTTTCTTTTTAGCTTGGCCAATCTCTGTGTTGGCAGCCTCTCAATTGCCTGCGAAACACAGTTCAAGCACCCAACTGACATGTTTGTATACTATAAAATAAAGCGCTTATCAACATTATTGTCATATTTTGCCTTTATTAATATGTTACATGTTAATTTTCGAGAGCACTGAGGCTTTTGACTTCTGCTCTCTATCCCTTGCTGCAGATCGTTCCCCAAGCTGTCGCTGCACAGTTCGGCTTCATCGCAATTCCGGCGCCCTTTCTTCGCGCACCCGGAATATGATCAACAAGCCCAGGCTCAGCAGTATGATCGGTGAGGCAAAACCTGCGCGTTGACTGTTGAAAGTACTGGTGAAAAAAGCGACCAGGCCATGACCAACAAAGGCCGTGGCCCAGCCGGAGACTGCGTACAGGCCAAAAAACTGTGTCATCGACTTCACTGGTGAGATTCGGGCCATCATCGCCCGGCTATTGGCGAAAATGGCGCCGATAAAAACCACCAGAACGATAAACAGGGCAAGGTATAGAAACTCCGGCAGGGTACGGAAATAGGGAAAAGACCAGATGGGCTGCGCGGTCGCCGCATCGTATGGAAAGAAAAAGAAGATCTGCCTGGGGGTGATGGAAATGGCACTCACCATGGACAGTATCGCGCCAGCGACGGCGATTTGAATCGCTTTCTTGGAGCCGATTCTGTTATCGATCCAGCCACCGAGCAACCCGCCTGCGATGCCGGACGGCGTCAGTGCCAGCCCAAACAGCATCAAGCTGGCGACATCCCAATGGAATTGCCCGGATACGTAAATACCGGTGTAGGCAATGATGGCCACCAACCCGTCCGTGTACAGCATGCGCGCCAACAGGTAGGTGCCCACGTTGGATAGCTGTCGTGCGCGCTTGATTGTGCGCAGCAGTTGTTTCAGCCCTTCTTCCACTGAGCGTTTTATGCTCACACCGGTCGCGGGGCGATCCGGCGTCCACAGCAGCAGCGGAAGATGAAAAATCAGCAGCCATGCCCCGGCAATCACGCCTGCAATGCGTTCGTGCTCATGAGAGCCGGGATCCAGCCCGAACATGGGCTGCGCCGGCAAAAAGCTCCAGTCAATCACCCCGGATGCCGGCAAAGCGATGGTCAGCAGCACGGCCGTCAACGCGATCATCGAGCCGGCATTGTTCGCTGCCAGCCCAAGGCCCGACAGGCCGCCAAGCCGCCGGGGGCTCACAATCGAAGGCAACATCGAGTTGTGAAACACTTCACCGCAGGAAAAACCCATTGCCAGGATGACGATCAGTGCCAGGATCACGCCGACCGGCAGGCCACCTTCGGCCCCCGGCATGGCCCACCACAGGGCGATGCAACTGGGCACCATCAAGCTCATGATGCCGACGATCCACGGCTTGCGCCTGCCCATGCGGTCGGACATGGCACCCGTCAATGGAGCCAGGATCGCGACCATGAAGCCGGCAATCGTATTGGCAAAACTCCACATTCCCTGCCCGCGAATGGGATCGCCAATAACGGTATTGGTGAAATAGGGCGCAAATACATAAATCGTTACCAGCGAAAGGTAGGGCGAGCGTGAAAATTCGAACAGGGCCCAGGACACCTGCCCCAGGCGGCTGGCCACCGCTTCGCCGGTGGAGGAGAGGTGCTCACCGGCATCATTGGCCTGCGACGGTTCAATTTTCATAACGGTCGTCATCGGGCAACTCCGGTAATTCCTGCAGGCCAGGCTCGTGCTACAACAGCACCATTACGCATTTATTGAAAATAAAGGCAAGTTTGTTTCGACTGCCTCCAGGCTGCAGTCTGACCGTCAACCCGCATTGACGTAGGCTGTCTTAACCACGGTATAGAATTCCAGCGCATAGCGCCCCTGTTCGCGGGAGCCATAGCTGGAAGCTTTGGTGCCGCCAAAGGGTACGTGGTAGTCGACACCGGCGGTCGGCAGGTTAACCATCACCATGCCTGCCTGTGATCGCCGCTTGAAATCTTCGGCGTATTTGAGAGATGTAGTAACGATGCCTGCCGATAGGCCAAATTCTGTATCGTTGTGGCCACCGCCAGCGCTTCTTCGTAATTCTTGACTTTAATGACACAGGCAACCGGGCCGAAAATTTCCTCACGGCATACACGCATGCCGTTTTCTGCAATCGACCAGCAGTGCTGGCGTCAAGTAATAGCCCCTGCGGCCATCGACCGAACTCAATGCTTCTCCGCCGGCGGCAAGATGTGCTCCTTCTTTCAGTCCGATATCGATATATTTCAGGCTTTTTTCGAGTTGGCCCGCATCCGCCAGAGGGCCTATATGCACACCCGGCGGCTCTGGCGTCGCCTATTTTGAGCTGGGCCAGCTTTTCCTTGAGTGCTGCGACAAACCGGTCGTGAATGGCCTCTGTCACGATCAGGCGGCTGGAAGCGGTGCAACGCTGGCCCGCGGAATAAAAAGCGCTCTGCAACGCACAATTGACAGCGGTTTCCAAATCCGCGTCTTTCAATGATGACTTGAGGATTTTTGCGACCCATCTCCAGTTGAACTTTGCCACCGCGGCTGGCGACTTTGCTGCGGATGCCGGTGCCTGTTTCCACGGAGCCGGTGAAACTCAATGCGTTTACCTCTGTACTTTCCACCAAAGTATTTCCGACAATGCGCCCGGGGCCCATCACCAAGTTAAATACGCCTGCCGGCATACCCGCCTCGGCAATAATCTTTGTTAATTCCCAGGCGCAGGCCGGCGCCTGCTCTGCCGGTTTTATTACAACGGTGTTGCCGTATGCCAGGGCCGGGGCGATTTTCCATGCGGGAATAGCAATAGGAAAGTTCCACGGGGCAATCAGACCAACTACCCCCACCGCGTCGCGGGTGATTTCGACATTTATTCCCGGGCGCACCGAAGGCAAAGTTTTTCGCCCGGTATGCGCAAGGTTTCGGCGGCAAAGAATTTGAAAAATGTGAGCTGCTCGTGTGACTTCGCCTATACCTTCCGCCAGGGTCTTGCCTTCTTCTCGCGCCAGCAAATCGCCCAGTTCCGAACTGCGGGACAACAATGCAGCGCCAACGGCCTCCAGCAAATCGTGTCGCTGCTGAATGCCGCCATAACGCCAGGCGCCCAGTGCATTTCTGGCGGCGTCAATTGCGCTTTCGGTTTGCTTGACGTCCGCTTGCGCAAATTGACCGATGATATCGGCCGTATCAGAAGGATTGATATTGTCGCGGTAACTGCTGCCGGCAGCCCAGCTTCCATCGATTAATGATCAATCTCATTCATCTTTATTCCCCTGCAAACAGCCTGAAAATGGTGTTGATTTGGCTAGGGCAATTACACGTATATCGAAGATCAAGTATCCAACTGACATGTTTCTATACTATAATTATGACCTTTGGACAATTAAATTACATGCTTTTGGATATACTAATATGTTACATGTTAATTTCCGAGAGTACCAAGATCTTTGGTTTATACTGTTCACCCAGTTCTCCTTAGTGCCGAAATCGATGCTTGATACCATCTTTTTGCGCGATGCTGAATTGTTGTCCGGGCCCGGCCAGCAGTGACCCTGGCCACGCCGCAGCCTGATCTGCCTGGGCAGGTACGGTCAACTCCGCCGGCTCAACCCATGGCCATCTTGTCCTCCACGGGTGAGGCGGCTGCGGACCTCCGCGGCCAGTTGTCCTGGGCATTCGTCGAATTCGCCCGCAACCCTTATCTCACTCTGATACTGATCTTCGTCTTTCCGCCTTATTTCGCCAACGTGGTTGTTGGCGATGCGGTCCGCGGACAGGAGATGTGGGGACTGTGCAATACCATAGTCAGCATGCTGGTCGGCTTGCTGGCGCCGTTCCTCGGCGCCATGTCGGATCGCCAGGGCCGGCGCAAGACCTGGCTGGCGGGCACATTTACGCTCATGGTTGGCTGCTGTTGCGCGCTCTGGTATGCCATGCCCGGCGCCGTGGGCGGCTTGTCGGTAACGACCATCCTGGTGCTCGCCGGCACCCTATTGGGTTGTTTCCTTATCAGCGAGGTGTTCCACAACAGCATGCTGCCTTCCATCGCACCGTCGGAGCGGATCGGCATGCTCTCCGGGCTGGGGCTGTCCTTTAACAACACCGGCTCGCTGCTGGTGTTGCTGTTGATGTTGCTGGGCGTGGCCCTGCCCGCCTCCGGAGTAGTGGACTGGCCTTTTCTTCCGGACAAGCCCCTGTTCGGGTTGGATCCTGCGCGGCAGGAACACAACCGTATCGCCGGCCCTTTGGCAGGGATTTGGTTGCTGGTTTTCATCGTTCCATTTATGTTGTGGACACCTGATCGTGCCTCAACGGGTATCACGGTCCGGCAGGCGGTGCGCGAAGGAATGGTCAGGTTTGGCAAACCATCCGCCAGGCGCGGCAGGTTTCTAATGAGGCATGTACCTGCTGGCGAGGATGTTCTATAACGACGGCAAGGTGGCCATCATTGCCTACAGTGGAATTTATGCAGCGGGCACGTTCAAGTGGGAACTGGTTGAGATGTTGGTGTTCGCGATCTTGTTGACCCCGTTTCCATTATCGGGCGGTTCTCGGCGGCTGGCTGGACAGCCGGTTCGGATCCAGGAATGCTATTCGGATCACAATCTGTGTGACCGCGCTTGCGACCCTGGGTGCTGTTTCCTGCGCCGCCGATCGGGTTTTGTTCCTGCCCTTCGATGCCGTTGCGGCTGGAAATCTTTGGTCATTACCGTATTTCCAGACTCTGCCGGAAGTGGTCTACCTTGGCCTGTACATGATACTTGCGTGTTTTATCACTGCTGCTTTTGCCACCAGCCGTTCGATGATGGCCCGCATTGCACCGGTATCGATGTTAAGTCAGTTCTCGGGCTTTACGCTCTGTCTGGGAGTGCCACAGCGTTCCTGGGGCACGGCATGGTGACGCTCTTCACCGCGGTTTCGCACAGCCAGAGCGTTGGCTTGGGCTCTGCTGTCATTTTGCTGGGGATTGGCATGTTGTTGATGCACTGGGTGCGCGAGGAACGCGCGCCCGATCTGGTGTAATTGCTGTTCGTATTCAAGTCCGGAAAGGCAACGCTGAATTCAGTATCCATGTATTCGTCAAAAGAGGATCAATCAATGCCCGCCGATTTCGGGAAATACCCGGAGCGCGGCTATTGCTGGCCATTACACGCCTTTTCCGCAGATCACGCCCAAGTCCTGTGCGGTAAATTTCTCGCCTACCGCGATAACAATATCGGGCGATTCAAAGGCGCCTTGCCCCGTGAGCTTGGCCCCTTGCTGATCGACACGCACCTTGGCTTGAAATGGGTTTATGAGTTGGCCAGCCATCCGGCCATTCTGGATGCAGTGGAACGGGTGCTGGGACCGAACGTGATGGTCTGGAACACGCACTGGTTTCCGAAATTCCCCGGCGATGGCACCTATGTTTCCTGGCACCAGGATGCCACCTACTGGGGCTTGAATCCACCCAACGTGACCACCGCCTGGATTGCACTCTCCAGCAGTTCAACGGAAAACGGATGTCTTCGCGTGGTGCCCGGTACTCACCAGGGTGAACTGTTACCGCAAAGGGAAACCTTTGCTCCTTCCAACATGCTCTCCCGGGGCCAGGAGATTGCAGTGCAGGTCGACGAGGCCAGGGCCGTGAACTTGGTGCTTGGGCCGGGAGAATTTTCTTTGCATCATATTGGAATCGTGCATGGCTCGGGTCCAAACCTGAGCAATGAAGCCAGAATCGGCCTGGCCATCCGCTACATTTCGCCCGATGTAGTACAGCAAGGCGCGGAGCCGGATGTCGTCCTGCTGGTGCGGGGAGCCGATGAGTACGGGCACTTTGAAATTGCCGAACCGCCGGATCGTGACTGGGCGTTCGGGCAGAGCGTGACGCAAGCCGAAGCGCTGGCGAGGAAAATTCGTAACAACGCAACCCAGGGGAGGGCACGAACATGAGATTGGAAAAAAAAGTCGCGGTAGTTACAGGCGCAGGCGCAGGCATTGGTGAGGCAACGGCGCTCAGGTTCGCACGGGAAGGCGCACGCGTTCTTGCGGTCGATATCGATGGTCAGCGCGCACGGCAGGTGGTTGAGAAAGTCCGGGAGGCTGGCGGAGAAGCAGAAGCCCTGGAGGCCGATGTAGCCATAGAAGAAAGCGGTCAGCGCATTGCCGAACGCGTCCTCGGCCTATGGTCGAAGTATGACATCCTGGTGAACAATGCTGCTGTCTTCCGCCATAAGCGCGTTGAGGATGCGGTGCGCGAGGACTGGGAGAGGGTGATGAGCGTCAATGTCATGGGCACCAGCTTCTGTTCCAAGTATGCCGTGAAAGCCATGAAACAGCAGGCGGGCGGAAGCATAGTCAATGTCGCCTCGATTAATGGCTTGATTGCCATGGCGGACTGGATGACCTATAACGCTTCGAAGGCCGCCATCGTGGAAATCTCAAAGTCCATGTCGCTCGATCTCGGACCATTCAACATTCGTGTCAATTGCATCTGCCCGGGCGTAACCCTGACACCGTCGCTGGAGCGCGTATTCGTGGAATACAACGTCGAGCCCGAACAGGCGGTAAAGGAATTTATCAGCCACCGTTGCCACATTAAGCGGTTTGGCAGGCCCGATGAAATTGCATCCGCCATCCTGTTTGCGGCTTCGGATGAAGCTTCCTATATGACCGGCGCAACTCTGGTGGTGGATGGCGGCTATTCAGCCTAGTGGCCTGTAAAAGCCAATAGCGACAGTGCCTTGCGTACCGGAACGGCCGATTTCCATATCGCACGCCTTTCAGGTTCGCTGTGAGTTCTGTCATGACGATACGTTATCCTCTTATTCTGACTATGATGGAGCAATAGAAGTCGCACCATTAAGGTTGGAACGTATACAGGCATCAACCAATGCCATGGTTTTGAATACATCGTCACAGGACGAAATTAATACGTCATCTTCACCGGCGGCGTAGCGCTGCAGGTTAGCCATGACCCCGATAAAACCATCCGGGAACCAGCCACCTTGCAAAGGAACCGCAACAAAACCATCAGCACCTTCAGTTTTTATTTCCATTTCATCCGGTTCACCTTCAGGATAATTCAGCAGTATGCCCAATTTAATCCAGGCACATCCTTTCTCACCATCAATACGTAACGAAGCATCCTGATGTTCGGGACCGTGTTTATATGTATGGTTCATGGCAAGCGAACAGCGAATAGGGGCATCGAATTCAAGTATTGTGCTGGCACGCGCATCCGCCAGTCGCGGGTAATCGGGGTGTTTGACACTCTTGCTGTACACGCCGATTGGCTCTCCCAGTACGGAGCGCATCCAGTCCATATAATGGATCGAGTGCATAACAACTTCCATGGCCTCCAACGCTTCCATATGTGGCCAACATTCCCAAGGCTGCCGTGCGGTCAGATGTAAATCCATATCAGTGATCTCGCCGATCATATCCTGCTCAATCGCATCTCGCAGTGCCAGCATCATCGGTGAGAAACGTAACTGGAAATTTACCTTGGCGATGATGGGCTTTTCCTTAACGATCTTGCAAATCTCACGCGCTTCATCAAGGTTGGCGCCCGCGGCTTTTGCAAAACTGCAACGGCTTTAGCCGGGATTTTCTTAACAACCTCCAGAAGATGTACCGGCGGTACAGCAATATCCAGTATTGCATCCTGGTTTAGTGCTTCTTCCAACGTTTTATAAACAACAGGAATATCATGTGCGCTGGCCACTTTTTGTGCTTGTTCTTGTTTCACATCAAAGATACCTTGCACTTCAAAACCACTTTTCATATATGCAGGCAAATGTGCGTCGGTGATAATACTGCCGGCACCAATGATGACGATGGGGCGTTTGGTAGATGGCATTGGCCAGGTCTGTTTAAGAGAGCGGATTCGACCTGCCATGTTTGACTTTGTCATCTATATCACTCCTGATTGAATGCTTTTTTTTTCAGTTGGGCGAGGTTATAGAGGTCCGTGGCTTATCCCGCATTTCCACACGGTAAATGTGTTCGCAATACAGCAATGCAACTTATTAATCAGGCCAGGGCTCTGGGTATTGCAGACAACAAGAATCCAGATTCCTAAGCAAGCTTGCGATATTAACCAGTAGCATCAGGCACTTCATAATCGGTTGTAGTAGCTACAAAATTGAGGAACCAGTCAATTGCGCTGGGATCCTTCATGGAGTCACGGCTTAAGGCCTTTTCCTGCGGCCAGCCCAATAATAGCTTTCGCACTGGCACTTCAAGTTTCTTCCCGGTCAATGTATAGGGTATTTCATCCACAGCATAAAACCTGTCAGGCACATGCCGGGGAGAACATGTTTGCCGCAGCGTCTGTTTCAGGCTGGCAACCAATTCAGCATTCAATTCAACGCCTTCCTGCATCCGCAGGAACATCGGCATAAAATATCCTCCCCCGGGTAACTCAATACAAACCACAAGACTGTCCGCTATTTCAGGTAATTCTTCAGCGGTACGGTATATCTCCGCCGTACCGATCCTGACACCAAACCGGTTAAGGGTGGCATCAGAACGGCCCAGAACATAGCAACCACCACGCTGATTAATTTTTATAAAATCACCATGCCGCCAGACATCCGGAAATTCCGAGAAATAGGATTCATGGTATCGCAGATAATTTTCATCATCGAGAAAATACAAGGGCATGCCGGGAAACGGTTTTTTACAAACCAACTCCCCCACTTCATCGATGACAGGTTGGCCATCGTCATTCCAAGCCTCTACATCCATTCCCAATCCGCGTACCTGTATTTCCCCGGCATAAACAGGCCGGGTAGGCATACCGCCGACAAAGCAACCGATGACTTCCGTACCGCCCGATTGTGATGAAAGCCAGATATCCTCTTTTACAACCTTGTAAAACCACTCAAAAGTTTCAGGTGTTGCCGGTGAACCGGTACACATAACGCTGTCCAAATGAGATAAGTCATAGATCTTGCTGGGTTCTATGCCATGGCTTTGTAATAACTTCACATAGGTCGGGCTGGCACCAAAAAAGGTTGCGCCAGTATCCGCTGCCATTTTCCAGAGTACATCCACTTGCGGCCAGGTGGGATGTCCGTCATAAAGAACTGGTGTTGAACCATTCAACAACATGCTCACCTGAAAGTTAAACATTACCCAGCCTGTCGTCGTATAAAAAAAACTGATATCACCGGTTTTCAGATTCAGATGAAATTCCACCGTCAGCATCATTTGCATCAGGGCACCAACGTGACTATGCACAATCGCCTTTGGCAGACCTGTTGTACCTGATGAAAAAAGCACCCAAAGAGGGTGATCAGCTGGCACGCGGTCAAAACTAAAATCATCTGCGCCAGGGTCCTTCCCCGATAACAAGTCTTCAAAGAGAATAGCCTCAACCGGTGCAGTTTTGTTTTCCGGTTCCAGATAAGGCAGGAAGACCACCTGCTCCAGACTATCGGACAAGGCAGCAACAATATTTCTGGTCTCTTCACGGCGATTAAATGATTTGCCCCCATATTGATAGCCATCAACAACAAACAAGCACTTGGGTTTTATCTGGGAAAAACGATCAAGAATGGTCTGCCGGCCAAATTCCGGTGCGGCATTGGACCAGAGAGCGCCAATGCTGATGGATGCCAGCATGGCAATGACAGATCTCGGGAATATTTGGCATCAAGCAACACACGGCATCACCCGGTTTTACTCCGCGTTGGCGCATCCAGGTTGCCAGTATTCGGATCTTTGCTGTTAGCTCACTCCAGTCAACAGTCTCCAATGGCCGTGTTTCGGAAAGAGAATAAAGTGCCGCCTTTCCCGGCCGTTCATTACGCAGAATATGTTCTGCAAAATTAGCTCTGGATCCAGTAAACCAGCGATTTCCCGGCCTTATCTCCAGGCTTTCTATTACTTTCTCATAAGACACATCCGAAACTACATCGAAATATTCCCAAAGCGAGGCCCAGAAATCTTCAATGTTATTGACCGACCATTGCCACAGTTCCTGATAATCGGCACAGGCCACCAAATCCTTGTCATTCAACCAGTCAATGTATCTCTGAATGTTTGAATTCTTGATGAATGCCTCATCTGGCCGCCAAAGGAGATCACCTTCTTTTACTGTCATTTACCGTCCTTTTATTTTTATCTGGGAACAGTAGTGTCCCAACGTTTACCGCGTCCAGCGCGATAAGGTATTGAAGGATATTGATTTAATAACGTCACTCGGAAATTTCGCCGGCTTCCACTGACCAGAAGTCGAACTTACATTTCGCTGTCGGTGGTGGGGCCCAGCGGTCACTGTGGTCGATTAACCAGCACTACCTGGTGTTCGAAAGGGCGCAGCGTACGCCACAAAAAGCCCGCGCCGACGACAAGCGTTGATATTCCAACGACAGCAATGGAGTGGCCCAGCGCCATCAGGTTGCGAAATCCGTAATCCGTAACCAATGCGATAGCAGTCGGGCCAAAGCCAATACCCACCAAGTTCACTACAAAGAGAATAATGGCCGAAACCTGTGATCGAATGTCACTTGGGGTCGCCAATTGAATGATGGTTGGAAACAACACCGAAATGGCAGCTAGCGCGAAGTACAAGAAAACCAATGCGACGATCTTTGCCGGCATGACTGGGAGGTACACGACAAGCGGGACGAGAAGAGCCGCCGCAATCACGGTTGCAAGCATAACCATCAGCGGTGCGGCCCGGTAACCCCGGCCAAAGTAATGATCGGCCAACCAACCCGCGCAAATACCTCCCGCCAGAGCGGGGACCAAGCTGATTGTGCCCAGACGCATTCCTGTTTCGGCAGTGTCCCATCCGTGTACCCGTATAAAATAGGTCGGCAACCATGCTGTGAAGCCGTAAAGACATAGCGCTGCGAGGCAGACTCCGGAAACATAGGGCCCATAGAAATTCCGATGGTCCCACATGAAATGCATGACGCTCGCAAAGCTGAGTTGACGGGGGATGCGGCTCTCACCTTGAGTGCGCTTTTGCCGGGCCGGCTCGGACATCATCGCCAGCGGCACAACCAACGCAAGGCTGAGCATGCCCACCGCGATGAACACCATCTGCCACGGCCGAATGGTACCGACAATCGGTAATGTCACCGGACCCAATTCCTGGGCGAAACCCGCGATAGAGCCGCCAACGAATAAGGATGCAGCGCCACCAACCACCCCGCCTAATGCAAAGACACTCATGGCACGTCCCAGCTGTTGCGGCGGAAAGGCGTCCGCCACCATGGCATATGCGCTGGGAGTGAGGGCAGACTCGCCAACACCAACCCCCATTCGTGCCAAAAATAGCTGCCCGAAGTTACGGGCGAGTCCGCAGCCCATCGTCAGCAAGCTCCAAACCACCACGCCCATGATGATGACGTACTTGCGAACCCACAAGTCCGCCATCCGGCCCATCGGAATTCCGAATAATGTGTAGACGCTGGCAAAAGCCAAGCCACTGAGCAAGCTGATCTCGGTATCGCTGATTTGGAGGTCGGCCTTGATGGGCTCGATCAACAACACGAGGATCTGCCGGTCAAGGAAAGAGACCATGTAGGTGAGGGACAGTATCGCCAGAATGCTCCAACTCACCAAACGTGATGGGTATCCATCTTCCGGCCTGTTATCGATGGTGGCCGGGTTCACCGCAGGCACGCGAGAGAAGACATGCGGGTTTCCTGGCTCAAACGGCGAACTTGCCAGGGCCGCCGGTTCGGGCATCTGCCATCAGATGACTCAATGGGGCAGCATCGGAAAAAGTTTCATAATGTCGGCTTCCTGCGGCTGAAATCCATATTCGCAGATTTCGAATGCTTCGGCTTGCCCGACTGCTGCGCCTCGCTCCTCACCGTACCATTTCTTCAGTGAAGCACGAACGGCATCGGAAACAGGGAACGATTTCAACCAATTTCCAAGAAGCTGTCGATTTTCGTTGGGCGTCCCGCGAAAAGCATCCGGCTTGCCCGAAACCCAGGGCAGCCATTCATAGAATTGTGATGCATGAGAAGCCAGGGCATCCGCTTTTTGCTCCATGACAGGAGTGATATCAATGGCAATATCAGGCGTGAACGGATTTGGCCTCTTGAATTCATCGCGGCAGAAGAGATAAAGCGGCGGGTGCCTCAAGGCTGCTGTATCAGGAACAATGCTGGGGACCAATACAAGGTAGGTGGCATCTTGCACTACCAATCCGGTATTGCGGTGGTCCGGATGATAGTCATTTGGCCTTGGGAAAATGACAACGTCCGCCTTCCATTCGCGAATGGCTCGAATGACTTGCTTGCGCAGCTCCAGCGTAGGAAAGAGTTCGCCGTCATGGTTAGGAAGAATCTGGTATTGATCGATTCCCAGCCGCTCTGCGGCTTTCTGCGATTCCTTGTACCGTCTCTGGGCCAGTTCGCTGCCGCGCATTTCCTGGTGGCCGGCGTCACCGTTGGTCAAAGAAAGAAATTTTACGTGGTGGCCCAAAGCTGCCCACAGCGCTGAAGTGCCTCCCGCACAGATATCCGGGTCGTCCGGGTGGGCGCCAACCACCAGAATATTCAGCGGCGCAGCGCTGATCTGATGAGCCAACAGGGCTGCGAATATTGCGATTACAATTCGAATCCATGGCATGGAAGGCCGTTGCCCGGCGCTTTCGCTTGGCGCATGGAGTGTGCGCCCAAGACCCAAGGAAATCATGTCAGATCCCGCATTTCCACCATGTATATGTGTTCGCAATACAGTACTGCCTCGCCCTTCTGATTATGCACCGTGGTTGCTTCCACCAGTCGCCCCAGCCCTTTTTGTTTTGGATCCGGAAACTTGTCTATGACCTTCACGGTCGTGCGAATGGTGTCTCCTATATGCACAGGCCGCACGAATCGAAGCTTGTCGTAGCCATAGCTGAACGCCTTGAGATTGACGGTACCGGCGGCCAGGCCAACGCCGATAGTGAATACCATGGTGCCGTGGGCAATGCGGCGCCCAAAATCCTGCTGCTTGCACCACTCGACATCCATGTGATGAGGATAGAAGTCACCGCTGTGCCCGGCGTGCACGACGAAATCGGTTTCCGTAATTGTCCGCCCGAACGATTCTCGCGTTTCGCCCAAAGCATAATCTTCAAAGTATTTTTCAATGAACAACTTCTTGATCTCAAAAGGACAACTTCGTGTCCACGAAATTGTGTACAGGAGCCCGACAAGTCATCGCGATATTAGTTCATTTGTAAAAATAGTTTTGCACATACGAAAATAAATTACAATCTGCTAAAATTTGAGACCAAAGGTGCTAAATGATGTCGGGAAAATGATCAAGGAAACGCCACGCTTGCCTTTGGAAGGTTTGCTGGTACTCGAGTTTGCCCAGTTCCTGGCAGGGCCACTGGCTGGTTTACGTTTGGCTGACCTCGGCGCACGCGTGATCAAGATCGAGCGGGCCGGAAGCGGCGATCAGGGTCGCCAGATTCATCTCAGCGACAGCATTCCGGAGGGAATCAACAGCCATTTTCAGGCCATCAACCGAAACAAAGAGAGTTTTGCAGCCGACCTGAAAAATGAAACGGACAGGCTGCGTGTATTTAAATTGATTGAAAGCGCGGATGTGTTGATCGAGAACTTTCCGTCCGGGCGTTTTTGATCGTTTGGGCTTTTCCTTCGAGGCCGTGTCGAAAGTGAATCCCAGGCTGATCTATGCCTCGATTACGGGTTATGGACGGGACGGTCCCTGGGTTGAACTTCCCGGGCAGGACCTCTTGGCTCAAGCACGCTCCGGCGTTATGTGGTTGAACGGGCTGGACACTGGTGCGCCCGTGCCGATCGGTTTGTCCATAGCCGACATGCTGGCCGGGCACAATCTCACCGAAGGGATCCTCGCCGCCCTGGTGCGGCTGGGAGTAAGCGGCCGGGGCGGACAAGTCTCCACCAGCCTGCTCGAATGTCTGCTGGACTTGCAGTTCGAGGTATTGACCACGTACCTGAATGACGGCAACCGTCCTCCGGCTCGCGCTCATCGCCACGGCGCCAGCGCCTACTTGCCGGCACCATATGGCGTGTACCCGACAACCGATGGCCATATTGCGATCGCCATGACGCCAGTCGACCGGCTAATGCAATTGCTGGGCATGCCAGAACACAGAGCATTCGAAAAAGCCAGCCTCGCGTTTTCAGACAAGCAGAAAATTCTCGACAGGTGGCCGGACGACTGTCCCAGGATTGCACGCAGCATTGGCTCGACATTCTGCAAGCGCAGGATATTTGGTGTGCCGATGTTCACGACTGGAGCCAACTACTGAAATCGAAAGGGTTTTCGGCGCTGGACATGGTGCAGGACCTCCAAATCGAAGGCCAATGCGTGAAGACCCTGCGCGTTCCAATCAACATCGATGGCAAGCGCTTGAAGTCCTCGAAGCCCGCACCAACAGTGGGCGAGCACACTCAGCAATTGGTTGACGAATTCATGATTTAGCCGCGTCCGGCATTTGGCAATCCTATCGGCACGGCAGGGTTTAGAATGGAAGTTCGAAATGGGTTCTAGGTCTCGACAAAGAATTATTGACGCCCACATACATTGGTGGGACCTGGAAGACAACTATTATCCGTGGTTGACGGACAAGCTGGCCGAATCACAGGAAAGTGGACTTGCCGGCGCGGCAACGCGATCGAACATTACCGACTGCAATTGTGACAATTCGGACAGAGTCTTCGGCCTCGCCTGCTCCCCTGCATAAAGGAACCCAAAGTGCGCAAGAGTAAACTCGCCAAGGTACCCAAGAATGGAAACTATCGCGCACCAGCGTTGGAACGGGGACTGGACATACTGGAATTGCTTTCCAGCAAGACGCACGCGATTTCCCAGGCGGGCATTGCCAGGGAATTGGGCCGATCCAGCAGTGAGGTATTCCGGATGTTGAGCTGTCTGGTCGACCGGGGTTACGTAGCCCGCAGTAGCCCGGACGACGGTTACGTGCTCACAATGCGGCTTTATCAGCTGGTTCAAAACTGGCCCTTTCTGAAAAACATTGTGGAAGTCTCTTTGCCCGAAATGCATCACCTTGCGCGGCAGGCCAAACAGTCCTGTCACTTGAGCATTTACAGCGCCGGGCGGGTGCATGTTGCCGCTCAGGTGGAAAGTCCTGCAGCCATTGGTGTCACTGTAAAACTCGCGGTGGATTATCCATTGCTACAAACAGCATCGGGACGTGTTCTCCTCGCATGGCAACCGGAACGCACGGTAGACCACTGGATCGCAGCAAGCGCCTCTACCATGTCAGCAAAGAAGAAAGATGAGCTCAACGATCGTCTGAAAGCCATCCGATCCAGGGGCCACGAACTGTCCGACAGCGACGTTGTGCGGGGCTTAACCGATATGAGTTTCCCCATACTTGATGTCAATGATATTGCGCTGGCGGTGCTGACCATGCCCTATCTCAGCCCCTTGAAAAGGCACCGGAATATTGAGCATGCAGTTCCACTGGTCCACCGCGCTGCGCTCGCAATTTCCCGGACACTTAACGTACCGGCCAGGGCATAAAGGCTGCCGGTGGCGAAAAACAGTACAGGTTTGATCCAAATCAAAGCAGCAGGAGGACGTATGTCAACTGTCAGCAAAAGGCACCCCCAACGGCACGATAACCGAGCCGAACTACTGGCATCCGTTCCGAATCTCGACAAGTACGAGATTGGACATATCCGGCACATTGAAAATCTCGCCCACCAACCACATGGCGAGTGGGCGCACATGGGCATCCGCAGCCCATTTCAGGAAAATTTCGAATCCCTTCGTTACCAACTGGCCTATATGGCATTTGCCATCGGCTTGACTCACTTTAATCGATTGCCGGCCGCACCGGGTTACTTCAAGTCTACATTTGGTCACCTGATTCAGAAGATGCTGTTGCCGGACGTCTGGTACTACTGGCGCGATACGAGCCGAGGCGGCGGTGCAGCCAACTATGATGCGCCACGAGCGACGGTTGGATTGATCCCGTGATCAAAGACAACATCATGTTCAGCGCATACGTGCAGTTCATGTCGGTGATGCACCACTTCCTGTTTAACGATGACAAGTACACAAATCCCGGCGCGCTGACTTTTCAATTCAATCCAATCCTGTTCTCCAGGGATGAAGCGAAGGACTTCGTCTACGACGAAAATACGCTGAATGACCACATCTACTGGCAAATGGTGGAAAGCGGGTATCTGGGCGTCGCGTGCGAACCCTATTGCGTCTTCCAGATCTGCAACCAGCCTGCAATCCTGGCCTTCCGGCTCCATGACGTACTCCACGGCACATCGCGCGCAAAGGAAGTGACAGACGGTTTCATCTCCGCCTGGGAAAGATTTGGAATGCTGGATGAAAACGGACGTTTTTACGCATATGTGCGGACAGACAAGGATCAGGCCATTCCGAACACTTTGGGGCCCTGGGTCGATTGTTGGCTGGGTACGCTTTTGCACGCGTGGAATTCCGAACTTGTACGCCAGCAGTATGAGCGGGTCGTTCCGGACTGGCTGGTGGAATATCCCGACGGCACGGCCTACGTGCCCCCGAGAATCCCGGACGATCCCGAACAGGACGCCAGTGCCGGCAGCGCGCTTGATTTTGCCTGGGCAGCAGCCTGGTCCTCGGAAATGGGTGACAAATCACTTCTCGGCCGTTATCTGAAATACGCTGACGTGCATCTGAATCCGACATGGGAAAATGGGGGGTTCTTCTATCCAAGAAACGACCGGTACCAGGACGAAAACGGAAGAATCGTGATGATGAGCCCGTGCGCCGGCAATGCTCTATTACCATACGCACGGCTGAACGTTCCCAGCGGAATCTGGACTCTGTACAACAAGCCTTGGACGCAAGCCCATTTCTCGGAACCGTTGATTACCACTATTTCAGACAATCTGGACCTGTCCCGCGCCAGGTATCTGAAGGACCGGAAAGTGCTGGTCTTCACGACAAGATACCGTCAAGACGGCAGCGGTGACGGAAAACTCGTGATCTCCAACATGGTGAGCGGCGATCGCAGCCGGTGGCAGCTCATCGGTGACGGGCCATTCGCCGCCGCCGGCTCCGCCGAATCGGTGGAATCAAAGACTGTTGGCGCCGAACTTCAAGGAACCGATTTGAATCTGAGCTTCACACCGGACCAGGCGGGAACATTCATTTTGGCGTGGGACTGAGAAACACGGACAGGATCGTTCCCGTTAAACACACTGGAGGTATTGGCACACCATGTTTCATTGTCGATTCAGTCTTACGGACCACCATGGCAGGCCCGTGACCGAAAACACCTACCGAGACAAGTTTCTTCTCGTTTATTTCGGGTTTACCCATTGCCGCGCCGTGTGTCCCGCCTCGCTGAATCGGACTTCCGAGGTGTTGAACCTGCTGGGAGCGAATTCAGAACGCGTTCAAGCCCTGTACATATCGGTCGATCCGGAACGCGATACGCCGCAAGTAATGAAAACCTATCTGGAAGAAAAATATCCGAGGATATTGGGACTAACCGGAACGATGGAACAAGTAGGGGCGGCGAAAAAAGTTTTCCACGTGTTCGCCAAGGCAAAGCCGGACGAAGAGGATCCGGATGGCTACGTTGTTCCCCACACAGCCTTTTTGTTCCTGATTGGCCCGGATGGGAATTACTTGACCCACTTTCCCGATCACCTGGCAGCAGATACCGTCGCATCACGCATACAGCCCTATTTGAATTCAGGCTCAGGCAACGGCATGCCTCAAGCGAGGTGATCTAATGGCGTCAGCCCTCAAAATCGATTGCGGTGCGCGCAGATCACTGTGACCAAGATGGAGCCACAAATGAGTATCATCGCTTGTTACGATAACGCCCCCACGCCCGTGCGCCATGCCATTCACCGATTGGCGGCGCATACCGGATTCGAGATTGGCCAGATAGAGCAAAATGAAGCGGGCGTCTCCATCGAGTTGAACGCTGTACCCAAACCCAGGATTGGCCCCCAGGGTTACATCATCCGATCCTCGGGCGATCTGCAGATCGTTATTGCGGGCAACACCGACGAAGGCGTCGCCAACGGTATCTATACCTGTTTACGCACGCTGATGATCGAACACAGCACGAATCCCGCTTCCCGGATCTGGAATATAGAGGAAAAACCTCATTTTGCGATCCGAGCAATGCAAGTCGCCGCTTATCGTTTCGGCGCTTCATTTGGTTTCGCTGCTCTGAGTCCCGACCGATGGTCCTTCGAAGAATGGCAGGAGTATGTTGATTTCATGCGCCTGTGCAACATGACAACCCTGGTGTTGGCTTCTCACCGCGCCTACCATCCGGACTATCCACACAGTGAGCGAGAACGATGGCGCTATGAAGTGTGGAAGCAGGTCATGCATTACTGCCATCAAGTGGGAATCAAGTTCAATTGGTACATCAACCCGAACCTGGTAACGCAGCAAGCGTATTGGGACAATCCTGATTTGCGCGCAGAACAGGACGAGGGCGCCTGGCATAGCAGCGGCCTGAGCTGGGATAAGGGTAAGGATCTGATCCTGAAAAACCAGCAGTACGCCTTCGAGTTCTTCAAGGGCATGGACGGTTTGGAGGTTATTTTTAGTGACGGCGGGGGCTTGTCGTTTGATGAGGAAACGGGTGCGGACCCTTCGGCCTACTTTGCCGACGCCGTCAAAAGTTACGTTGAGCTGTTGCGCCAAACGGGCAATGATGCCCAATTCGTATTCTGGAATTGGGTGCTGTATATCTGGTCGAGCGTCATGATCCCGGAGCACATGCTCGAGAAATATCCAAAGTACCGGACCATGCAGGATGACGTCATTCCTTTATTGCCAAAGGACGTTGCCTGGCTGGATGCTTCCGTGCTTACGATGATCCAGAATCTCGAGCCACGCATCAGGGATCGGAACAACCCGCCGCTGCGAGAAGGCCTGCTTATCGGAAAGGAAAACGGGTTCCGGCCGGTTATTGATTTCTTCTGGTATATGAACCCGGAATACTCGGTTAACATGTTGCCCCACCCGTTCATCAAACGCAGCATCCAGGAAGCCCGATACGCCAGGGACGAGATTGATGCCGATGGCGTGGAAGGCTATCGTCTGGCACCGCCGTGCCGTATTCTGAGCGATTATGTGTTCTTCCGTGTGGCTTCGGACCCTTCGCTTTCTGCGGAACAACTGGTTGACGAACTTGTTGGTTTGTTGACTGAGTCTTCAGAACAGCGAGAGGATGTCAAGGCGGCCATCAAGCTCCTGGAACAATTCTGGTCGACGCACAAACTCGAAGACATTGAGAAAGCGGAAGTCCTCTTTAGAATGGCCATGACGTCGGGAAACTCCAAGAATCTCGAACGCGTCAGTAACGGTGTGACCTTTCTTATGTACATCGTGAGACTGGCTCAGCCTGACGTCACGCAGGAGCAAAAGCCGCGGCTACTTAAACAATTTTTCGAGACGATCAAACCAATGTATATCTTCCAGGGTGTTACAGCGGATGTGGTTTGGCTACCTGAAGCAGAGCGCTTCTTCAATGTCCGGGTCGGTATGATGGTGGAAGATTATCGACGCTTTGTCTGGAAGCCGGAAACAGTCGACCGCAGCATCTACCCCAAGGCCTCCTCAAAGCCATACACCCTGAATTGGCCATCGGTTGACGGTTAGGACTTGAGTCGTGCAGGCGGCACTAGCCCCGGGGCATGTTAGGTGTAACATGTTAGAGTGCGATAGTTTTGGGGCTAAAGCTTGATTATACCCAATCATTATTGCAGACTAAAATGTCAATTGCTTCACTCAGAATGATGCCCAACGCGGGGATCCTCTGCGGCCCCGGCTGTCGCGGACTGCGTCGCCGGGCAGAATTCCCATGAATTACAGGAAAACTGCGCATGTATGACGTCAAAATCCCACCCGAACACCGGAAGATTCCGCTGTGGGGTTGTGAAGACCTCTACTGGGAGGACTTCGAAATCGGTCACCAGGTGCGCACCATCCGCCGCACGCTGACCGAAGGCGAAAGCATGACCTTCAACACGCTGATGGTGGATATCCACCCGTACGTCAACGACAAGGTGTTCGCCGAAGAAGAAGGGCTGTTTGGGCAGCGGCTGGTCGCCGGGGCATTTGTTTTCAGCGCCGGCATTGGACTGGTCGCAACCAATTGGCTGCAGGCTTTTTCCTACGGCTACGACCGGCTGCGCTTCATCAAACCGGTATTCATTGGTGACACCATTTATACGGTGCGCACCAACATCGACAAGCAGCCCAAGTATGAAGACCGTGGACTAACCCGCGCCAAGTACGAAGTGTTCAAGGGCGAAGGGGAACTGGTGCTTTACTGCGAACATCTGCAGACCGTGTTGTACCGCGACCCGGAAGCCATCAAGGGACAACAATCGGGGGCATGAATCACCCCAACCGTATCGCAGGCAGCGGCTCGAGACCATGACAACGAAAGGCAAGATACGCGGCATGGCATGGGATCATCCGCGCGCGCTGTTGCCTCTGTCTGCCATTTCGTCCGCATGGTCCAGGCAGCAAAATATCGATGTTGTTTGGGATGCACGGCCGCTGAAGGATTTCGAGGATCAGCCGCTAGAGGAACTGGCCGCTACCTATGATCTCGTACTCATCGACTATCCCTTCGTTGGCACCGCGGCCCAGTCGGGGCTGATCGTGCCGGTCAACGACTGGGTCGATGCCGCTTACCTGACGGACCAGTCCAGGCACAGCGTGGGTCCGAGCTATGCGTCGTATACCTGGGCGGGAAAACAATGGGCGCTTGCAGTAGACGCAGCCGCGCAGGTCAGTGCGGCAAGAGCTGATTTGCTACAGGAATCGACACGCGCCATGCCCCCTGTAACCTGGCCGCAGGTCGCAGCCTGGGCAGGGGAATTGCGGTCCGCAAACAGCCGTGTCGCCATTCCGCTCAACCCCAACCATGCTTATTGCGCATTCCTGTCCATAGGCCTCAGCCTCGCGGGAAGAGGCTTCTGGCCTGTCGGCGGGTACGTGAACCAGACCGCCGCGAAAACGGCGCTTGAATTCCTGCGCGCTATTGCCCTTGACCTGCACCCGCTTTCGCAGCGGGCTGATCCGATCGCGGTGTCGGACTGCATGGCCGATACGGATGAAATTGTCTTCGTGCCGTTGATGTTCGGTTACTCGAGCTATGCGCGCCCGGGTTTCCGCAAGCATGTCCTGCATTTCGGTAATGCGCCGCTTAGCGAAGAAGGTCACATCGGTTCCGTTCTGGGTGGTGTCGGAATCGCGCTGTCCGCCCGCAGTTCGAACCGCGAAGCCGCCGCGCATCTGGCTCGCACCATTGCCTCTGCGGAAGTGCAAGCGGGGATTTACACGACATCAGGCGGGCAGCCCGGACACGCCGCTGCCTGGGAGTCGCCCGCTGCCAACCAGTGTGTGGGCGGGTTTTTTCTGGCAACCCGGATCACGATGGAGCACGCGTTTCTGCGGCCACGCGTGCCGGGGCACCGGCGCTTCCAGGAACTGGCGGGCATTCTCATCCATGATAATGTGTGGCAGAGCGATCGTACTGCGCAATCCTGCCTTGATGAGTTCAATCGGCTCACCGACGAATGGCTGGGCCAATGGGAATTGGCCGAAGTTAACGAATGAACGGGCCGCTACCGGAAGCAAGCAAAATGCGCGAGGAGAATTCTGATGCCACAATCTGAAGCCCGGCCCACCGGGCCGCTGGCCGGCCTGAAAGTGCTGGATTTCACCGCCCTGCTGCAGGGCCCTCTGGCGACCCAGGTGCTGGCGGACCTGGGCGCGGATGTCATCAAGCTGGAAAAAGAAGATGGCGAGTGGATGCGCAATTGGGGCATTTTCGGCGCAAGGACGCACGGCGAAACCGATGCCTTCCTGTCCTTCAACCGCAACAAGCGCAGCGTCACGGTGGATTTGCGTGACGACGACACCCGCGCGAGGATTCTCGCGCTGGCGGACAAAGCCGACGTGGTGGTCGAAAACTTCCGGCCGGGTGTGATGGATCGCCTGGGATTGGGTTACGAAGCGCTGAAAAAGCGCAATCCCGGGATCATCTACGCCGCGGCTTCGGGCTATGGTCAAACCGGTCCTTATATGAAGCGGCCCGGACAGGACTACCTCGCCCAGGCCCTGACCGGCGCCATGTGGCTGACCGGGCGGCGTGACGACCCACCCATGGTGTTCGGCGTTGCTGCGACCGATCAGTACACCGGCATACACCTTGTGGTCGGCATCCTGGCGGCACTGCATCACCGCAATCAAACCGGAGAAGGTCAGCGGGTGGACCTTGACCTGCTGTCCTGCGTCATGGCGCTGCAGCAACAGGAAATCACGGTGTACCTGAACCACGGCTTCCTGCCAGAGCGTCCGCAGGAAAACGTGGGCGCTTGCGGCATCACGGCCCCCGCCGGCATTTACAAAACCAGGAACGGATACCTGATGATGGCGATGATGCCCTGTCCGCGGCTGGGTGAGATTCTGGGGGTGGACTGGCTGGATAAATACGATACGCTGGAGAAGATGTACCAGCACCGGGATGAAGTCCATCGCAAGGTATCGGAGGTATTCGCACAGCGTGATACCGATGAGTTGGTGGAGTTCCTGCTGGGGCACGACGTCTGGTGCGCGCCGGTTCGCAACTACGATGACCTGGAAAAGGACCCCCAAATCCAGCACAAGAACCTGATTTGGGAAGTCCCCTATGGGGCGGATGGCAAGACGTATCGCACGGTTGCTTCACCGTTCAATTTTTCCGCCACGCCGGTAAGCGCTTACCGCAGCGCGCCCAGCGCAGGGCAGCATAATGAGGATTTTTTCAACGAGAGCTTGTGGCAGGAAGAATGACCTTGCCCTGCGCGATCGATCAAATCCCCGGTCATCAGCAGGGTGACCGCCATACACGAAGAGGAGACAGGAACCATGAGCGATCTGTTTGCACCGATCCGTGACGCCGTCAGGATCGAAGTGCCCGACAGCCACAAGCTGCCGATCGCCATCATCGGTGCGGGCGAGATCGTCGATCTGGCGCACCTGCCGTGTTACCGGAAGCACGGCCTGGAAATAGTCGGCATCACCGACGCGCGGCAGGAGCGCGCCAGGGAGGTGGCCAAACGCCACGGCATTGCGAAAGTTTATGCCTCGAACGAGGAAGTGGCCGCTGATCCCGACGTGGCCGTGGTCGATATCGCGGTTTATCCCTGGGTGCAGTATGGGGTGGCTGTGCCGATGCTCGATGCAGGCAAGGACCTGCTATGTCAAAAGCCCATTTCCTACGATTATGACGAGGCCGAGCGGTTGGTCGAATATGCCAAGCGTAAAAAGCGGGTCATGGCGGTCAATCAACAGATGCGATTTTCCGAAAGCGTGGCCGTGGCCAAGGCGATGATCGATCAGGGCTGGATTGGCGAGCCCATCGAGGTGAGCTGGGATTTCCACATCTACACGCCCTGGGAGGCCTGGGACTGGGTCACCGAGCTACCGCGGCTCGACCTCAACCAGTTCACCATCCACCCGCTCGACTCGACGCGCTTTTTTATCGGCGATCCCCTTTATGTTTATGGCACCCAGGCACGTGAGCCCGGTCAGCCGCAAAAAGGGGAGACCCGCAGCATCAGTGTACTGGAGTACCCTGGCGAGACGCGCGCCTTCCTGCGCAGTTTCCACAAGAACCGTTGCGGGGACCCCCGGGCAGAACTGCGCATCGACGGCACCGAAGGCAGCATCCGCGCCACCATCGGCCTGATGTACAACTATCCGGTGGGCCGGGCCGATACCCTGGAGTTGAATTCGCGCGTGATTCCGACCGATGGCTGGCTGAGCTACCCGGTGATGTCGCGCTGGATTCCATCGGCTTTCATCGGCCCCATGGCTTCGCTGCTGAACGCCATCGCCACCGGCGGCAAGCCGGCCACCGACGCGAATGACAACCTCGGCACGCTGCGTATTCTGCGCGCGCTCTACCGGTCCGGCGAGGAACATGTCGTCGTCAAGCTCTGAAGGAGTGGATTTGAAATCGAGTTGGAGGTAATACCATGTCTGCTGCACGCATTTTTCTAACCGTTCTGATCAGTATGTTCATCACGCCCGCGCTGTTGGCCCAGGAGCCGGTACAGGGCGCCTTTTCCAGCTTGATGAAATTGACCGACAATACCAGCGGAAGGGTATCGAGTTACGACCACACCGGCGGCAATCAGGACTTCAAATCAGTGGCGCCCGGGGAAACGCTGGAGCTGGCCAACCTGGAAGGCGCAGGCATGATCCGCCACCTGTATTTCAGCATCTGGGGCGGCGAGCATTACCTGCGTGACCTGGTATTGCGCGCTTACTGGGACGGGAGCGACCAGCCCTGCGTCGAAGTGCCGTTCGGCGACTTTTTCGGTCTCGGGCAGGAGCGTCCCCGCTTCTACAGCTCACTGATGGTGACGGTCAATCCCGGCGACCTCGGAGTATTCGGTACCTTCGGCTTCAACAGCTACTTCCCGATGCCGTTTGCCAGGGGCGCGCGCCTGACCCTGAGCAATGAGGGTAGTGAGCCGGTTCCGGCCGTGTGGTATCACGTTGAATTCGAGAAAATGAAAAAGCTGCCCAAAGGCCTGGGCCGCTTTCACGCCAGTTGGAATCGCGTCAATCCGACGATCGCCATCGGCGAACACCCCAATGTCACACTGCACGACGGCATCAATACCACCGGCGATGACAACTATGTGGTGCTGGACGCCGAGGGGCACGGCAGCCTGGCCGGCATCTACCTGAACATCGACAACGGCATCGGCAACTGGTACGGCGAAGGCGACGACATGATTTTCATAGACGGTGAGTCCTGGCCGCCTTCGTACCACGGCACCGGCAGCGAGGAAATCTTTGGCGGCGGCGCCTGTCCGACCGACGAATATTCAGGGCCTTACACCGGTTTTCACCTGATCGGCAATCTCGACTACAGCGGCAAGGTTTCGATGTACCGCTTCTACGTCAACGACCCGGTGCGCTTTAACAGGTCCATTCGCATGACCATCGAGCACGGCCACGCCAACAACGTTGCCAATGACTACTCCAGCACTGCGTTCTGGTATCAAAACGAGCCCCATAAGAAGTTTCAGGCGCTGCCCGCGGCCAGTGAGCGCCATCCCAAATGGGGCGATGATCCGCACGACCGCGCCTATCGCGAACTGATGGCGCTGCGCGGCAAGGCGTTCATATTGCTGGTGCAATCCATCCAAAACAAGAAAGCCTTGCCCGAGGACCTGATGCGGCTGATGAAGTACGACATCAGCCAGACCTATTTCCGGCGCGAGTACGACAAGCTGCATGAGCAGGTGGGCGAGCTGGGTGCGCGCATCGACGAGTTGCTCAAACCCGCACCCGAGGCGGCCCCGGCAAAGGAGGATCGCAAGCGAACCGCAAAGCTGAAGGCCGGAAAACCTCCGATCAATAACGCGCAGAGGCTCTATCGATCATTTCCCCATCGTCGGGCCTTCGGTGTTGACCATGTGCGGGATTCTGTCTTCGACCGCTGGCAATGCAGGGAAAGGGGCATGTGGCTCGGTTTGATACCAGTAGCCTACGGTGTAGAAATTGTCCGATCGGTGATTGCCATGGCCATGCTCGATGGTCACCTTGATGGACTTGTTGAAGTTGATCGGGGATTCGGTATGGAAGCGGTAGACCATCCATTCCGCACCGCGATTGTCACCGCCATTCAATGGATTGCCGTATCCATCATAGGCAAAGACGGGTTTCTGGTCGCCGAAGGGATTGATGCCGCAGCCGCCATAGCACCACGCACCCAGGTAATAGTCTTCCGATCCGGTACCTTTGATCTGCGCATCCCTGGCGCCATCGATGAAGATCATCTCGTCTCCTTCGCCCCACCAGTCCCCCTGGTTTTGCATGATGCTGTGTGTGACGCCAAGGAAATGCCCTCTGCCCTTCGCTTCCATGATCACGTAATTGTCTTCGCCGGTTTTGTTTTCATGATCGTTGACCTTGGGATCGGCGTTGGATTTCCAGTCGTTGGTCCATCCCTTTGTCGGGACCGCTTGCCGGTATTGCGCATGGAAATACGCCGTGTCCTCTGGCAGGGAGTCGTGTTTTTCCCAGTCGATGTTGTAGTAGAAGGCAAGTATGTCCTGTTCTCCCTCGTTGCTTACCGTAATCCTTGCCGATTTGCGAAACGGCATCGGGAAGAAGGAATTCAATGCCCTTTGTGAGCCGATCGACAGGAATTCGGATTCATACAGGAAGTATTTGCCCAGACCCAGACCAAAAAAATCACCTATGGGTGCTTCGACACTGGGGGATTCTTCTCCATCCCAATACATGCGCAAGACGATTTTCTTGAGATGGTAAGGCTCGAAACTCGCGATCGTGATCCAGATATGCTTGATAATGCCCGGGCCTGTTACTTCCCCAATGGTCCGGGTTTCACCGGATTTAATCTGGTTTTTCCAGTTGCCATCGTCATTGGCGCCGCTGGTGTCGTAGCTGGATATCCTTTCGGACGAGTAATTCTTGAGCTGCCATATTTCACCCGCAGAATTGGCATTTTGGGCCAGTACGATTCCCGGCATGACGCATAGCATCAAGGTAAGAATCGATAGCGAGACTTTGTTCAGAATGTTCATGATTACCTCATCCGATCGGCTTTTGAATCGCCATGGTTGCGGTTTGGCCGCTACCCGTTCGCGAACCGGCTTCCCTTGCTGCGCGGACAAATCCAAACGGTTCCATGCCTTGTATTCCTGATCTCTAACATGTTAGATTTGGTACCGCCAGCAGGCGTTGAATGGAGCATTTCAAAGAGAATCCTTATTTATTAGCCAAAATCATACAAAATAGTATGCTCTTTGTGTACTCCGCGGTGTAATCTTCATTTAAGTAACATGTTAATGTCACGATAATCACCTTACAGGTGGGGGGCAAATGGACAGGAAATTCAAAACTCTCGAAGGCGTTTCAGCGCTTGGAATCGCATTTGCATCGTTAGCTCTTGGAGGCATAGCACAAGCACAATCGGCTGAGGATGAGGGCAATGCCCCATCTGCAATGGAAGAGGTGGTCGTTACCGCCGAGCGGCGCGTGGAGAATCTGCAGACCACAGCACTGTCAGCGACGGTGCTGGATGCCGAGATGCTGAAGGACAAGGGCGTCATGGGACTGACAGCGGTTCAGTATGCGGCTCCGGGCCTTCTCATTGCCGACTATTCTTCGGCCAACACATTTAACATCCGTGGCATCGGTCAGGCCCGTGTCGATATCGATATTCCTTCGGGCGTCGTCATCTATCGCGACGGCGTGCCGACCCTCACGGGGTATTTCCAGAACGCCCCGTACTACGATATGGCCAGCATCGAAGTCCTGCGCGGGCCGCAGGGCACGTTTGCCGGCAAGGCGGCGGCCGCTGGCGCAGTTTTCATACGCACGCACGATCCGGAACTGGGTGAATTCAACGGCAGCGTGATGGTCGGAGCCGGTAACCGCAGTTTCTATGAAGGGACCGTGGTTCTCAACATGCCGGTTTCGGATACGTTTGCGATCCGCCTTTCCGGCCATTACGAAGAGCGGGATTCACTGTTCGACCACATCTACACCAATCCATTGCCGGGCGGCGTTGGAATTGCCGCCGGCCCATTCTATGGCTCCGACGACCGCGAACTGAAAAGCGTACGCCTGGGCATGCTGTGGAAGCCAAACGATCAGTTCAGCGCCATGTTCAAGATCGACCACGACAACCTCTATTTCGGAGGTCACATAACCACCGGGCTGGATCCCGTCACCGGGGCCGTGCTGGATATCCGAAACCCGATCGTGAATGGGGAACACAAGTACCGGGACAAGGGGGAGCGCGCTTCCCTGAAACTCTCCTATGAATTTCGGAACGGCATTTCGCTGGATTCCCTGACGGGATACTCCGTGGCTCATACGAGGGCAAACAGGGACGTCAACGGGCCGGATCCCGCTCCGTTTGGATTCCGTGCAGGGGGGACGTTTACAAACTGGTCGCAGGAATTCGACCTGTTGTCGTCAGAAGATCAGCAATTTCGATGGGTGCTTGGCGCGTTCTGGCAATACTACGATAACGACATTCCGGATTACACCAAGAACGGTATCGGATTCGATCTCGATAACGGCGACCGGTTCGACTATACAACGCCGTGGAGGAAGAAGGAGCACTCCCTGGCGTTCTTTGGCCAGGTGGAATACGACCTCACTAGTCAGCTAACCCTGCAGGCCGGCGTGCGCTGGAACAACTACCGCATGAGCCAATTTACCAATTGGGCGATTGACTTCGTTTCGTTCCTCACGGCAGTCGATCCCAATGGCACCGGAATTGGCACAGAGACCGAACTGACCTTCCTGCAATATGGCGGAGCGGGTGTGCTGCAGTATCTCAATGAGAAATCGACCGACTGGAAGGTCAATCTCAATTACGCAGCCAATGACGACCATTTCCTGTATGCACTGATCTCGCGCGGCCATACGCCCGGATCAATCAACCTGATCAGTCCGGACTTTTTCGCCACGCCTGAGCTCCCCCCGTACAAAGAGATGTCCGTCATCAACTACGAAGCCGGCTGGAAGGGCTCCTTCAACAATGACCAGCTGCGCACCCAGTGGGATGTTTACTATCAGACGTTCAAGAACTATCAGGCCGACTTTGCACTGACGGGCCCCGATGTTTTGCCTGCATCAACATTGTTCCAAAATCGAAATGCTCTGACAAAGAGCGAAATCTACGGAACCGAGTTCAGCGCTCAGGCACAGTTTGGTGACTTCGAACTCGACCTCGGCATCGCCTATTCGGACAGCAAATTGGGCTCGTTCGGTGTCGTGCTGGATCCGTTCGCTCCCATTTACGGCGGGCCGACGGAGGTCAATCTTGATGGTGCTCACACGCCGTTTGCTCCCAAGTGGACTGGCAACGGTGGCATGGCCTACACCTTTCACGCGGCTAACGGCATCGGCGGTCAGTCTCTCACGGTGACGCCGCGCATCGATGTTGCCTACCGGAATGATTCCTATGCGCGTTTGTTTGAGAATGCCGCCACCAAGCTGGAAGGCTTCACCTTGCTCAATGCGAATATCAGTGTTGAAAGCGGCCCATGGTCCCTGGTTTTCTGGTGCACCAACCTGACTGACAAAAAGTATGTCGCGGCCAAGCAGAACACGGATGTCTCGGGACCGAGCGCGACGATCCCGTATACCCACTTCTCCGGTATCGTGTACGGCGGACCGCGTCGCTTGTTCGGCATGAGACTTACGCGGGAGTTCTGAGCACTGCGACTGAAACACTAATTGGGGTGAGCGCAAAAACTCTTCCCCACGCGGGCTGTCTTTCGGATTCGGGTCAGCGCTTGAGTGATGTCGGCGCTGGCCCGTGACTTACACTGTTTCTTGCGTCTGTTATTACTTCTGACCCCAAATATACTTACGGAGGACGCAGCCATGAGAAACCTACGCGTCGTTGGACTCCTGGCAGGATTGCTCCTGTGCTTCCCGGTCTATAGCCAGGAGAGCGCTTCCATTCATTTGCCCGCTTTGGTGACCACGCCACTGCGTCACGCGGCAAACCGGCTCGGCGACTACACCGGAATACCCGTCTCCGCAGAGGGAACGCGGCAGGTACGTGTCGAGCTTGAGCGGCCGAGCCAACGCCGGGATCGGTGCCGAGGGTTACCAGATCCAAAGCACGGCAGCGACATCGTCATCAGTGCGAACAACGAGACGGGCCTGGCAAATGGCGTCTACACGCTGCTTCGCAGCCTGATGATTGAACACAGCGTTGACCCGTTCGCACGGAAATGGGATATCGAAGAACAACCCCATTTCTCCTTTCGCTCCATGATGGTGGCTCCCTATCGGTTCGGCGGGTCATACGGATACGCCGTCACTGAGCCCCGATCGCTGGACATTTGACGAGTGGCGCCACTATCTGGACGGCATGCGGCTGGCCAACATGACCACCCTCTCGTTGGCCGCAGCCCGGATTTATGACCCGGCGTATCCGCGCAGCGAACGCGAGCAATGGCGCTATGAGATGTGGAAAAAGGTGATGGATTACTGCCACCAGATCGGACTTGCGTTTTAACTGGTTCAACGCACCGAACCTGGTGAGCCAGCAGGCATTCTGGGATCACCCGGACCTGCGCGCGAATCAATCGGTACTGTTCTGGTACGGCAATGCATTGAACTGGAAACGCGGCAAGGATGTGATCCTCGCCAATGCGAAATACACGTTCGAGCATTTCCGGGGCCTGGATGGGCTGGAACTGATATTCAGCGACGGCGGCGCTTTTTCCATCGATGAGGATACCGCTGATCCCGCCGCATACCATTGCCGACGCAGTTCACAGTTACCGCCGGCTGTTACGCGATGCCGGACAACGACGCCAGTTTCATTTACTGGAACTGGATCCTGGACATCTGGACCAAGGTGCATATGCCGGATGAACTCCAGAACAAGTATCCGAAATATCGCACTCTGCAGGAGGACGTCATCCCCCTGTTGCCGAAGGACATCGGCTGGCTGGACGCGTCCATGCTGACGCTCATCCAGACCCACTGGAATTTCATCCAGGCCGGGGCAATCCGCCCCTGCGCGAAGGATTGATGCTGGGCAAGGAGGCGGGGTTCAAACCGGTTATCGATTTCTTCTGGTACATGAATCCGGAGTTTTCCTTCAACATGTTTCCGCCATCCCTATGTTAACCGCGGCGATCCAGGAGGCGCACTACGCCCGGGACGAGGTCTCCGCGGATGGCGTGATGGGTTACCGGCTGGCGCCCACCTTGAAGTTTCGTGGACGACTACATCTATCTTCCGCCTCGCCTCCGATCCTTCCCTGAGCGCCGGGCAGCTCATGCATGAAGCTGCGGCGATGCTGACGACATCCGACAGAAAACACCGAAAAAGTTGCGCAGGCGATAGGCTTTTGGAAAGATATTGGACCAAGGGACACAAGCTGGAAGACCTGGAGGAGGCGGATCGGATCCTGCGCGAAGTACTCCCATCCGAACCCTCCAAGGACCTCGAGTACTTCAGCAACGGAGTGACTTTTCAGAGTTACATCGTGCGGCTGGCGCAACCCGGCCTGAGCGATGATGAAAAACAGGCGATCAAGCAGGAACTTTACCAGACCGTAAGAACCATGTACGTGTTTCAGGGGCTGGTGGCGGATGTCGTCTGGATGCCGGAGGCTTTGCGCCTGTTCAGCCAGAAGGTGGATTGGATGGTGCAGGAATACAACTGGCCTGCCTATGCCCCCAATCCCTATCCGGAAGTGATAGACCGTTCGATTTACCCGAAGGCGCGTTCCGCGCCGGTGCAATTGCAATGGCCAAAGGCCGGGACTGACAAAACTGTGGCGCCGGACTCCCTAGCCTTAATCATCTGCGGCGAATTACGCAGCGCGGGGACCAGTACCTTATTTTGCTTTCTCCAATCCGATTGACAAGCAATGGGTCAGGTACGCTTGCTTCCCGGTGCTGCCGCTGGCGCGGGAGAAGGATTGATTTGGTCCTCGATATACTGCGGCCGGCCGGCGACGTTCGCAAATACCGCGGTCGCGCCGGACATCGCGGTGAGCGCCAACATCGGCCAGGTCCACCCGCCCGTCGCATGGTAGAGAAGCCCAACGCCGAACGGCCCGGCCGCGGACATTGCGTAACCCACGCTTTGGGTGAATCCCGACAGCGCGGCGGTGCCGTCCGGGGTACGGCTGCGCAGGGCGATCAGGGTGAGCACGATGGGGAAGATGCTGAGGCCAACGCCGACCAGGAGCGCCCATACCCAGGCGCACGTGACCGGAGCGAACGCCAGGCCCAGGTAGCCCACTGGGTAGCAGGCCAGTATCACCAGCATCAGCCGCGTCTGGTCGTGGGTTCTTGCGGCCGCGGCGGGCGCCCACAGGGAGAGCGGGATGCTGACTCCGCTGATGACCCCGAGCAGCAAGCCGGCAGTGGAAGAGGAGAAGCCGGCGTCGCGATAAACTTGCGCAAACCAGCCGAAGACCGTGTATGCCTGTGCCGACTGCAGCCCAAAAAGCAGTGCCATCGCCCAGCCGAGGCGCGTGCCGGCAACCTGACGCAGTGAAATCGAACTCCGGCTTAAGCGCAGGGCGGTGTCGTGCCGCAACAGCAGCACCCAGGGAACGGCGGCTATCGCGGCCGTGGCGGCCCAGAACGCCAGCCCGCCGCGCCAGGAGCCAAAGTGTTGGGAGAGCGGCACCGTGAGGACTGACGCCGAGGTCAGGCCCACCGCCAACGACGTTGTGTAGAGCGCGGTGAACAGGCCGGTTCCTTGCGGAAAGTGCAGCTTGACCAGCGAGGGAAGCAGCACATTGACCATGGCCATCCCGGCAAGCGCAATCAGCGAGAGAACCAGGAACATCGGCACCGACGACGTCGCCGATCGGCCGAGCAACCCGCCAACCACGCCGAGCAGTGCGAGCAGCGTGAGCCGGTGTACGCCGGTGCGGCCAGCGGCCGCCGGCGCCAGCGCGCCGAAAACGGCGAATGCAACCACCGGCAGCGAGGTGAGCAGCCGATTGCGACATCCCCCATGCCGAGCCCCTGTTTCACTTCCGCGAGCAACGGGCCCACGCTGACAGCGGCAGGACGCAGGTTGAACGCCAACAGCAAAACGCCGACCACCACGGCCCATCGTTCGAAAGGCGTGTCGTTGGGGGGCTGGTTCAGGTTGCGCACTGGCATATGATTCCCGGATATGAACCTAAAGGCAACGCAACCCTGAGGATTCAGTTCGTGCCGGCCTCGTCCAGAGAACTCGCGTGGATCAACTGCATGACCCGCTCTTCAGTCGCCTCGTTTGCATTCAGGCTGCCAACCAGCGCGCCTTCGTGCATCACCAGGATCCGGTCGCTGAGTGTCAGCACTTCGGGTAGTTCGGAGGAGACCAGCAGGATGCCCATTCCTTCTGCTGCCAGACGGCGCATCAGCGCATGGATTTCTGCCTTGGCGCCGACATCGATGCCCACGGTGGGCTCGTCCAGCACCAGCACGCGCGGCTTGCACAACAGCCAGCGCGCCAGCAGGACCTTTTGCTGATTGCCGCCGCTCAGTGCGGTGATGGCTTCGTCCGGCCCGGCTGTGCGGATACCCAGTGATTCGATCTGCGCGAGGCTCACCTGGCGTTCCTTCTTGCGCTGTATCAAGCCGAAACGGGAGAGCGCGTCCAGCGCGGGCAGGGTCAGGTTTTGTTCGACATCGAGGTTGGGGAACAGGCCGCGCTCCTTGCGGTCGCGGCAAACCCAGGCCATGCCGGCGCGCATTGCATCGCCTGGCGAACGGATATCGATCTCTTGGCCGTCAAGACGGATTGCTCCGTGGCGCCGGCGTTCGAGTCCAAACAATGCGCGCAACAAGGCCGTGCGCCCGGAGCCTTTTAATCCATACAAGCCCAGGATTTCTCCACGATGCAGACTAAAATCCACACTCGAGGCAATTCCCGCCGCCCGGAGCGCCTCAACCTCCAGGCAAGGATCGGCTTGAAGTTTGCGCTCTCCTCCATGCCGTTCTTCCAGCGCGCGGCCAACCATCATCGTGACGATTTCATTTGCCGAAGTTTGCCGTGCTTCGCAGGTGCCGACATTGCGTCCGTCGCGGAACACGCTGATACGGTCGGCAATGGCAAACACCTCGTCGAGTTTGTGGCTGATGAACAGCACCGAGGTTCCAGCGCTCTTGCGCTGCCGGATCAAATCCAGCAGATGAGCGATGTCGTCCGAGGAAAGGGAGGAGGTCGGCTCGTCCAGAATCAACAGCCGGACCGGTGAAGCGATCGATTTGGCAATCGCAAGCAGTTGCCGCTGGGCGACACTGAGATCCTTGACAGGCACATCGAGGTCGATCACGAGCCCAACGGTATCCAGCAGGTTTTGGGCCCGCGTTTGCTGACGGCCAATGTCTACGAGTCCGGGCAGCCATTGCGGCTCATCTCCCAGCACCAGGTTTTCCGCCACGCTCATATTGGGCGCAAGATCGAAATCCTGGTGCACCGCTGCAATGCCCAGCGCCCGCGCGGTCGCGGGTGTGAGGTCGGATACCAGGGCGCCGTCCATGCGGATTTCACCCGCATTTGCAGCCGTGATGCCGGTCAGTATGCGTACCAGTGTGGATTTGCCGGCGCCGTTTTCGCCCGTCAGTGCATGCACTTCACCTGGCCGGATGTCGAAGTTGACTTGCTCCAGCGCCAGCTTGCCGTCATAGCTTTTGGAAACGTTTTGCGCCTGCAGAATCGATGAGTTTTTCATCACGGGCCTTCAGCGGCGAATGCTTACCAGTACGACCGCCAGAATGATGATCAGACCTTTGGCGATCTCCTGCACGTAGGGATTGATGCCGAGAATGGTCAGACCATTGATGACCGTGCCCATCACCAGGGCGCCGAAAAACGTCCCGACCAGGGAACCGCCTTCGCCCTTGAACCCCGTGCCACCGAGCACCGCCGCGGCAATGGCGTCCAGTTCGAGACCGACGCCGACGCTGGGCAGGCCGCTGGACAACCGGCCTGCCATCATCAAGCCGGCGAAAGCGGCCATGCCGCCGCTCAGCATGAATACCCGGATGCTGACCCAGCCGGTGTTTATGCCGGCTTGCCGCGCCGCTTCGATGTTGCCGCCCACGGCCCGCAGCCTGCGGCCGAAAGTTGTCAGGTTCAGCAGTACCCAGGTCGCTGCGAAGAACACCAGGGTCCATACGAACAGTGTCGGTACCGGACCGATGCTGCCTTGCGCGGTGAAAGCGAGGAAGAACTCGTTTTCGATGTAAATCGTGCGCCCTGCACTCAGCACCAGGGACAGGCCGCGTGCGATGCTGAGCACGCCCAGGGTGACCAGGAAGGGTTGGATGCCCCAGCGCACCGCGATAAAGCCGCTCAGCGCGCCCAGTGCCAGGCCGGTCAACAGCGCAGCGCCGATTGCAAGCACTGTGGGGACACCCGCAGCCAGCAATAGCGCACAGATCACGGCCGACAGCGAGACGATGGATCCCACCGAAAGATCGATGCCGCCAGTGAGCATGACCAGGGTCATGCCAAAAGCCAGTACGCTGATGATTGCGGTCTGGTTCGCGATATTGATGAAATTGCCGCTGGTGAGAAAAACCGGCGACATCAGGGCAAAGGCAATCACCATGACCACAAAGGCAGCCATCATGCCGAGCTGGGGTGTGTGGCGGCGCAGCCAGCGTGAGCGGGCCGCACGCGTATTGCCGGCTTTCATGAGTGAACCGCTTGCTGCCATCCGCGGAGGTTCAACACGGTTCAGTCACCCCAGATGCGCCGGCTCATCTCGTCTGCGTTTTCAGCCGTGACCAGACCGACCGGAACTTCATAGGCCGCCTGCACGGGTTTACCCTGCAGATGGTCGAAGGCGGCTTGTGCGGCCAGGCGGCCATGCTCGGCCGGGAATTGCGCGGCCGTGCCCGTCACCCAGCCTTTGCGGATGCGTTCGATGATGGATTTGTCGGCGTCTATGCCGGTCAGAAAGACGTCCTTGCGCCCGGCCATGCGCAAAGCGTCGGCCGCACCCACCACCTGGTTGCTGAAAGTGCACCAGATGCCCTTGAGGTCGGGGTGCGCGACCAGGATGCCGGCCACCAGATCCTGCACCTTGGCCTGATCGTCGGAGTCCTGCCGGGCCACCACTTCCATGTCCGAGCCGGCAATTGCGTCCTCGAACCCGCGCACGCGTTCATCGATACGCCAAAGTTTGTAAGGGATACCGATGATCGCGATCTTGCCCTTGCCGCCGAGCTTTTCGCGTAGCAGTTCGCCACTGGCCTTGCCATTGGCGTAATCGCCCGAGGAAGCGATCGTCGTCAGCACTTCGGCGTCCGGAATATGGGTGATTGCGATTACCGGAATACCCAGTTCGTTGGCCTTGCGGATACCCGGCAGGATGGCCTTTTCATCGATGGGAATGACGATGATCGCGTCCACACGCTGCACCACCAGGTTCTCCATGTCGCCGAGCTGCTTCGATGCCGTCGCATTGGCATCGGTCACGATGACCTTCGAGCCAGGGTGTTCGGCTGCCACCGCCTTGATGGAATCGACCACCTTGACCGCGTAATCGTCGCGCATGAAATGCATTGAAACACCAATCGTCCAGGCCTTGTCCTGGGCACATGCGATGGGACAGGCGAGCAGCGCCAGGATCGTCATCGCCAGACAGCGGGTAAAACTTGAGCACGTTTTCATGGCTTGATCATCCTTCTGGAGCAGCAGGCGAGGTCATAGCGAAACACCCAGCAGCCCACGGGTGAGTTGGAAATCCAGGTTGCCTTCGGTGCGGCAGCGGGGCTGGTAGTCGGCGGAAGCGGTAGTGCACATGAGCCGGACGATTTTATCTTGCAGCGCCGGAACACTTTCGCTTTTTGCATCGATCACGGCATCGAGGTCTGCCTCGAAGTGCGCGGCGGCGGATCCGTTCGAGGCGATTTGCAGCACCGGTATCATCGGATGTCCCTGTATGGGTGTCTGCTCCACATGCGCCAACATCAGTTGTGCGCCGGTACCGCCGAGGCCGGTCAGCGTTTCGACCGCGTGATGCGTGGGTGTATCCATCAGATGCATCCCCGGCTGCCGTGCGAATTGGCCGTATTCGAGGCTGGGCGCCGGGCAGCTTGTCCCAGCCCAGGATTTGCCTGAATGACAGCGATTCCAGCAGGCTCGCATTCGCAGGTATCACCACGCTGCCTCCGCCGGCGACAATCGACGCTGCAATGCGTGCCAGTGTCTCTGCCACCCGGTCCGGCACGCTGCCGAACGACAGCATCGCAAGCGCCAATTGCGTCATCTGCGCGTTCTGGCGTTGCTGCTGTGGGGCGGAACCCAGTGTTTCGCCGAACCACGTCTCCACGCGCTGCGTGACCTTTTCAATGCCGCCGTCCAACTGGATGCTGGCGTAGCCGAATTGTTCCGGATCGACACCATTGCCGGAAAGCTCGCGGCGCATCAGGTCGTTATGGGTCATTTCACAGCCGTGCTCCAGCAGCAGGGCTGCGCGCACAAACGGGTTCTGCGCATGGCCGGCCATGGTGCGGGTCAAATGGTTTTGGTTTTCCCCGCCGGAAACCCCACAGCCCTCGGTGTGCGGCAAGGCGATGAACCGGCTGACGCCATGCCCTGATGCCAGCGCACCGGAGTTCAGCCGTTCAGCGATCATCCTGGCGATCTGCCCGGCACACAGGCTGGTGGGCACGATCAGGCCAATCCGGTCGGCCGCGAAACCCGATTCCGTGCGCCAGGCCCGGACATTTGCGACCAGGGGATCCGCCGCGGAAACCGGGATTGGTTTGCCGTTTGGACGCGGACGGATGTTCAGAAGCTGCCATTGCGAGCCATCGGTCTGGCACCAGTCGCGCCAGATCGACACCTGTGAATGCCCCGCGCGTTCGCCCACGCTGGGTCTTCCCGATGCTACCTCCAGCGTGTAATCGAAAGTTTCCCGGCCCAGTTCCTCCATCGGCGTGCCGTCCTGGTAGCGGCCGGCGTTGATATCCATATCCCGGCTCAGAAGATTCCAGCGGCCGGTGGTGGTGACGATTTTGATCGTCGGCACGAAGGGGAAATTGGTGATGGAACCATTGCCGGTAATGAAGAAAATCATGTTGCATCCGGCGGCCACCTGGCCGGCGATGCTTTCCAGATCGTTGCCTGGACTGTCCATGAAATAAAAGCCCGGCGCGGTCATCCGCTCGCTGTAGTCGATCACATACTCCAGGCGCACATCGGGCGCCTTTTTGCGCGCCGCGCCGATCGATTTCAGCGTGATGTTGTACAGGCCGCGAAACTTGTTGCCGCCGGTCGGGTTGCCTTCCGCGCTCTGCCCGTGCCAGCCCACCCGCTGCTTGAACACGGAAATCCTGTCGAGAAATTTTTGCGCGGTTGCGAGATCCCGAACGTTGGCCAGAATGTAGGACTCCGCGCCGATCAGTTCGTCGGTTTCCGCCAATGCCGCCCCGCCGCCGTGGCGGATGACCTCGCCCGCCACCCAGCCAGCGAGCGGATTGCCTGAAACACCGGAAAATGCATCCGAGCCCCCGCACTGCAAGGCAATGCGCAGGTCCGACAAGGGCCTGCCGGAGCGCTCCATCGCAGCAACACGATCCAGCCACGAGCGCACGAGGTCCTCGCATTCCGTCAGCGTGCTATCGAAATCACCCTTGATGCTGTGAAAGCGGTGCAGTACGTCATCCAGCGGATAGGCGTGTTTACGCATGTAGTCCTGTAGCAAGCGGTTGTTGACCGCCTCCGTGCCATAGTCCAGGGCCAGCACGGCGCCGACGTTCGGATGCACCATGAATCCAGCCAGGGTGCGCAGCACCAGTTCCAGGTTGTTGGGTGTGCCGGCGCCACCCTCGGTATGCGTCACGGCCGCGATACGGTCGAGGTTTCCGCGCTTTTCAAGACCTGAATTCAACCGCGCTTCCAGCGCGCGGGCAAAACTCGCGGTCAGCGAAGAGGTGCCGAGGATGATTATATCGTTGCGTGTTCCGGTGCCGCGTCCGCCCGGGCGCAGGAATCCATCGAAGGTGGCGGGCTCCGGGTAGGCTTCGACTGGCTTGCCGGGAAGAAAAGACTTCTCGTCCAGAACGAACTCCGCCACCCGGTCCTCGAAGTTGGCTTCTTCGGGCAGTTTGAAATCCAGTTGGCGCAGGTTCAGTGCTTCGAGTATGCCCGCATTGCACAGGTACTCTCCCGGCTCGATCAGCCGCAACGCATGCCCAAATGGCAAACCCCAGGAAAGCACGGCCTGGCCTTCTGCAATGGGCTCGATGGCAAATCGCTGACCCTCCAGCAGCGATGATTTCAGCGTGTGAACCTGCTCGCCGATAGTGAACCGGGTGCCGGCTTCAAGCCGGCGGGTGGCGATCGCCACATTATCACCGGGTGCAGGAATCCGGCCAATTTCCTCAAAAGGCACTACACCCGGGATACGCTCGCCGGCTGCAGCCATCTATGCGCCTCCGCTGGCCTGCGTTGAAGCTACCATAATTGTTCGGAAGCCAGGCGTGCACCTTCGGCCAGCGAGCCGAGCTTGGCCCAGGCGATCTCCGGCTCGACCAGGGCCACGCCGACAAAGGTGCCGAAGCCGCAGTCGCTGCCGGCAATCACGTTCTCGCGGCCGACGATGTTGGCAAAGCGCACGATGCGCTCGGCCACCAGTTCCGGGTGTTCGATGCGGTTGGACATGGATTCGATGACTCCGGGTATCAGGATTTTTTCACTTGGAATCTCGACATCTTTCCACGCCTTCCACTCATGCGCGTGACGCGAGTTGGCGGCCTCGAACAGCAGGCTGTCCGCGTTCACGGTCAGGATCAGGTCGATGATGTCCTTCAGCGCAACGTCGTGGTGATGCGGTCCCGGGTAATTGCCCCAACACACGTGCACGCGCACACGGTCTGAAGGGATGCCTTCCAGCGCACCGTTCAGCACCTCGATATGGCGGCGCGCGTAGGCTCTGAATTCTTCTACCGGAGCATTCTTGAACTCGCGGTGGCGCGTCATCGCCAGATCCGGGCAATCCAGTTGCAGCAGAAAGCCGGCATCGACGATGGCCTGGTATTCCGGCTTCATGGCCTCGGCCACCGCCCACAGGAATTCCTCCTCGGTTTTGTAGTAGGTATTGCCGAGGAACATGGAAACGACCCCGGGAGACGCGGCATTCATGAACGCTTCCTCGACTTTCGCACCTTTCAACGCCTGCTTGAAGTTGGCGATGTCGATTTCGGCCTCCGCGATGCCTTTCGAAGCGACCGGGCCGTTACAGGCCGGGCGGTTCTTGTTCAGATGCTTGACGCCGGGGTCGTTGAAATAGGCGCTGGAGACGTTGGGAAACTCGAGGATGTCACTCAGCTTGGGCAGATCGGACCGGCCGCCGAAACCCGTCAGCCGTTCGGTCACATAGGTGGCGTAACTGGGTTTGCTCATCTCGCCATCGCTGACCACGTCGATGCCCACAGCCTGTTGATGCTGCACCACTTCGCGCACGGAATCCCGGGTCTTGGCGCTCAATTCCTTTTCATCGACCTTACGGCCTTCGGCTTTGGCGAACATCAGGTCGATCAGCGCCGGCGGACGAGGCAGGCTGCCTACATGCGTGGTCAGGATGCGCTCTTTACTGTTTTTCATATACCTCTCCGAATAGTGGTCGGCTTTCCGCTGAGGCCGACATTCAATAGGTCGCCCGCCCGCCGCTGGCGTCCAAACATTGCGCGGTGATAAAACTGGAATCGTCGGAGGCGAGAAAGTGCACCACGGCTGCGACTTCTTCGGCCGTGCCGAATCGCCCCATCGGCGCTTTGCTCAGCATCACATTGACCGCTTCTTTTGGCAATTGGTCGAGTAGCGGTGTTTCCACTACCGCAGGTGCGACACAATTGACCCTGATTCCATCGAGAATCACTTCCTTGCCCAGCGCTTTGGTCAGGGCGATGATGCCGGCTTTGGCGACCGAGTACGGGATCAAGCCCGGTGTACCTTCTTTGCCGGCAACCGAAGAGACACTGACGACGGCGCCGCTGTGGCGTGAGCGCATGTGCGGCATCACTGCCCGGCACATGTAGAAGACACTGCTGAGGTCAACCGCCATTACCCGGTCCCAATCCTCGTCATGCTGTTCCCAGATCGGTGCGGTGCGGCCCATGTAGCCGGCATTGTTGACCAGGATATCGATCTGCCCGAAGGCCGAGAGGGTTTGTTCCACCAGAGCCGTTGCCGTTTCGGGCCGGCTGACGTCGCCGCCGAGTCCCAGAGCCTGGAAGCCCTGGCTTGCAAATGAATCCGCTGCCTCGCGCGCAGCTTCGAGCTTGAGGTCGGCCAGCACCACCCGGGCGCCGGCCCGCGTGAACCGCCTGGCCACGGCGAGGCCAATGCCGCCGGCGCCGCCGGTGATCAGCGCTACGCGGTCCTTGAGCGAGAGAAATTCGTTGTTCTGGCTCATGTGCGGGTCCTTCCTTTCCTGGGCGCGGGACGATCGAGTCTCCGCAAAAGTTGATGCCGGGTCGAAACTGCTCATCTTCAATTTACCCAATGCCGATACTGGCTGCAAAGACGGGTGCTCACGGTTCGATGTGCGTGCGCAGCAGAACAATCCGGTAGGGGTCCCAGGTGGATGCGTTCCAGATAATGTCAACGCCGGTTCCAGCCGGCCGGGTCCACTGCTCGATGATATTGGAACTGTAGAAGAAACCGTACTCCTGCGGATTGATATCGCGCGCCTTGGTATGGGGTGCGCAGCCCGTTTGCGTGCAGGACGGATGGCGCAGCACGCCGCCGGGTTTGTATTGGCCGGAACCCGGTACCGCCGGATCGCCGCTTGCTATGATGTCCTGCGGAGGTGACCAGGGCCCCCAGGGCTGATCAGCGGTGCGCATGTGGAAAGCGCCATCGCCGATCACCACCTCGGTGCATTCCGGTCCGACAAACAACTGCAGCACGCCGCACAATGGCAGGTATGGCTGGATCGGCAAGTTGATCATGCCGCCACCATAAAACATCACCCACTTTTTCAGGGGTTCGACCCAGGCAACACTGATCTGATCGACGACGTCCCAGGCATCCGCGCTTTGAATGCCCGGCTGGCTCGCATCTAGATCGACGGCCGCTGCTTCCGCCTCGTCGGCACTGAAATGCGGCACGCCGCTTTGATCCGTGCCGGTGTAGTACTGCGGCTTCCATTCATAGCCGGGGCCCTGCGGCAGGTCGACGAAGGCGAAATACATGCCGAGCGTGCGGCCCGTCCGGTTTACACCAACGAACCCGGGACGGCCCCACATGAAAACGCGCGGGTGCCGGCCGGCCGGCACAGGCGTCGCGCCCGTCGGGCGAAAGTCCGGGTTTGCTGCCCCCTTGCCGGGAGGATCGAAATCGGTGACGGTGCGCAGCGCGACGTTGAGGAAGCGGTTTGTCAGCCACTCATGGTCGATGCTGTAGACCTTGGGCTTGTCGGTGCTGCGCGTGCCGATCAGCAGGTGCACGCCCATCGCGCCGATGCGGCCCATGGGCGTTTCAGCGAAGATGGTGCTGCCGTGATCGGCGCAAAATCCGCTGCCCGCAACAGGCGAGCCTGATGCATCCGATTCGGTATCGGAGATACAGGCTGCAATCGAACCATCGATGCAGCCGAAGGTAACGCCCGCTTCGTTGGTGTAGGGCGGGCCAACATAGCCCAGACCGGTATCACAGGTCATGCCGTTGCCGCATTCGCTGTCCGTTCGGCAGCCCTGAGGTTTGAAGTTGAAGAACACGCCATATTCATCGCGGCCGTTGCTGAAGCCGCCGACGGGGGTCTTGAAGCCTTCCATCGCCCGGCCGATGTCGATCGCGGACATTTCATCGCTGCCGGGGTTTTGCGGCAATTTGATCAGCGGGATGTGGCCCGGAGAGAAGCTGGCCGGGTCTGGCCATTCGGCCAGGTCGATGCTGCCAAAGCTGTCGTCGAGACGGGTTCCGGAGGAGGCTTCGATGGGCTCACCGGTTTCGTTCGCCATGGTGTCGCCGAACAGCAGTTGCAGCTTGCCGTCATGCTGGTAGGTAAAACCGAGATCGGTACCGTAGTACGCGATGCGCCTGGGCGCGAGGTTGTCGGGATGCAAGCGGGCGTCGGCGCCGGTGAAGGGCCCGATTACCGTGGTCTCAACGGCTCTGGGGGTGCTCGCCTGCGGCCCGGGCGGTGCGGTGGTTTCCTGCGAAGCGCAGGCGCCGGCGAGCAGGGCCGGCAACAGCGCTGCTATCAATAATCTGGCATGGCCCATGTCAACGTCTCCTGGTGATGGCCCATCGGCGGCTCAATGGCTGAGGTGCGTGCGCAGCAGGATGACGCGGTAGGGATCGTAGGTCGATGCATTCCATAACACATCGACGCCATCCCCAGCCGGCGTGATCCATTGTTCGATAATGTTTGCCCCGTAGAACCAGCCATAATTGCGCCCGGCGTCCAGTTCCGGGAACGAATGATGTGGGGCACAGCCTTCGCCCTCGCAGGCAGGGTGGTAGAGCATGCCGCCGGCTCCGTACTGGCCCGAGCCGGGGATCCCGGGATCCCCGCCGGCGATGATCTCCTGCGGCTCGCTCCACGGACCCCATGGATCGTTCGCACTGCGCATATAAATCGAGCCCTGACCAATGACGACGTCTTTGCAGTCGGGACCGGCGAATACTTCCAGCACGCCGCAGTCGGCCAGGCCCCAGTCCGGCAGAGGTGTTACGTCGATGCCGCCGCCGTAAAACATCACCCATTTCTCCAGCGGCTCGACCCAGACGATGCTCATGTGCTGAATGATGTCGTTCACCTCGTTTGGTTGCACACCCGGGGTGGCGGCGTCGAGGTCGAGCGCGGCCGCCTCGCTTTCACGATCGCTGAACCGCGGTATGTCCGCGTCGTCGACGCCGGTGAAGTAGTGCAGGGACCAGGCGAAATCCGGCGCAACGGGCATATCGGCATAGGCGAAATAGAGATTCTCCGGCCGTCCCTTCGCGCCCACCCCGGTAAATCCCGGACGCCCCCACAGCAGGACCCGCCGGCCGGCACCGCCGGGCCCGGCGGGGCGATAGTCCTGATTGGCGTGACCCGGTCCGCTCTGTGGATCAAAACGCTGCACCGCGCGCATGGCGGTGTTGATGAATTTATTGGTCAACCAGTCGTGGATGCCCTGGTACTTGTTGGGCTCTGCGGTGCTGCGCACAGCGATACGCTGCGTCATGGCGACTGCGGCGAATCGGCCGGCGGGTGATTCCTGCCAGACCGAACTGCTGTGGTCGACGCACAGGCCGCTGTCGGGGACCGGCGCGCCGGCCACGTCCACCATGGTGTCGGCCGTGCATCCCGGGCGGCCCTCGGTGCAACCGAGCGTCAGGCCCGCCTCCTCGGTGTAGCGCGGTCCGACGAAACCGAGCTCCGGGAGCGCAAGCCAGTTCACTGCCACATTCGGCATCCTGCGTGCAGCCCAGCGGTTTGCCCAGGATGAAAAGCCCGAATTCACGATCCCCATTGCTGAATCCGCCTTCCGGCGTTTTCAAATCGTCCATCGCGAAGCCGGGATCGATGCCAAGCAGTTCGCCGCTGTCCGGCTTCTGAAGCAGTCGCATCGGCGGAATATTCGAGGCCGTGATCACGCTCGGGTCCGGCCAGTCGGCCAAGTTGATGGTTCCGATCATATCGTCATGCAGCCCGTTCGTTTCCGGTTCGATCCTGGCCCAGGTATCGTCAGCCACGGTGTCGCCGAACAGGAATTGCAGCTTGCCGTCGTGCAGGTAGCTCCAGCCGAGGTCGGTGCCGTTGAAGCGGACCGGGTAGGGGCTCACGTTGTCCGGGTGGGGTATGGCGCCGAGTCCCACGAACGGTCCGAGGACGGTTGTTTCGCCCACCTTTGGCGCTGCCGGCGTTGGTGCACTCGCGATCGCTGAACTGTCCGCCGAAGCGTTTGCGCCCGGCGCGCTTTCAGTCTGCGTTCCCCGCTGGTCGCAGGCACAGGCAAGTGCTGTCAAAAACAAGCTTGTGGTCAATATTCGCGCATGACGCATTTCAAATCTCCGTTTGGCGGTTTGCAAACACGTTGCTGTCAGCGGCTGATGTGCGTGCGCAGCAGAATCACGCGGTAGGGGTCCCAGGTCGACGCGTCCCACATCACATCGACGCCGTTACCGGCCGGCACGATCCACTGCTCGACGATATTGGCGCCGTAGAACCAGCCATAGCCCTGCGGGTTCATCGGCGGCAGCGGGCTGTGCTGTTCGCAGCCTTCGTCTTTGCAGTCCCGGTGATAAAGTACGCCGCCCGGCCCGTATTGTCCCGAACCCGCTACCTGCGGGTCGCCACCGGCAATGATCTCCTGCGGCTCGCTCCATGGGCCCCAGGGGTTGTCGGCACTACGCATGTAGATCGAGCCTTCACCCATCACCACGCTTTTGCAGTCGCCCGGCGCGAATACCTCGAGGATGCCGCAGTCGCCGAGGCCGCGCTCCGGTCGGGGCGTGCTGTCGATGCCGCCGCCATAAAACATCACCCACTTTTTCAGCGGTTCGACCCAGGCCACGCTCATATGCTGGATGATGTCGTGCACCTCATTTGGCTGGATACCCAGGGTTGCGGCATCGAGATCCAGCGCCGAAGCCTCGCTTTCGCGCCCACTGAATTGCGGAATGCCGGTTTCATCGACGCCGGTGAAGTACTTTAGCGACCATTCGAAGCCGGGCGCCAAGGGCATATCCGCATAGGCAAAATAGAGGTTCATCGGCCGGCCCTTCGCGCCGATGCCGATGAAGCCCGGCCGGCCCCACAGCAGCACGCGCCGCTTGCCGCCGCTGGCGCCGGCGATACGATAGTCCTGATTGGCAAAGCCCGGCCCCCGCTCCGGATCGAAGCGCTGCACCGTGCTGACGGTGGTGTTGATGAACTTGTTGGTGAGCCAGTCGCTGATGCCCTGGTACTTGTTGCGCTCGGAAAGGCTGCGTACCGCGATGCGTTGCTTCATCGCGACCGCGGCCACCCGGCCCCCGGGCGTTGCCTGCCAAACCGAACTGCTGTGGTCGACACACAGTCCGCTGCCGGGTACCGGTGCGCCGCTGGCGTCCACCATGGTATCGGCCGTGCATCCCGGGCGGCCCTCGATGCAGCCCAGGGTCAGGCCGGGCTGCTCGGTGTAGCGCGTGCCGATGTAACCGAGTTCAGGAGCGCAGGCGAACTCGCTGCCGCATTCGGAGTCCTGCACACAGCCCAGCGGTTTGGTCAGGATGAAGATGCCAAACTCGCGCTCCCCACTGCTGAACCCCGCCTCGGGCGTCTTCAAACCGTCCATCACATGGCCGGGGTCGATGGCCATCAGCTCAGAGCTCCCCGGATCCTGTAACAGCCGCAGCGGCGGGATGTTCGTCGGCGTGATCAGGCGCGGGTCGGGCCATTCGGCAAGGTCGATGGTCCCGATCATGTCGTCGTGTAGCCCGCTTGTGCCGGGTTCGATACGGGCCCCGCTCGTGTCCGCCACGGTGTCGCCGAAGAGGAATACCAGTTTGCCGTCATGCAGGTAGCTGAATCCGAGATCCGTGCCGTAGTAGTGCACCGGGTGGGGATTCAGATTGGCCGGATGGAGTGCTGCGTGCAGTCCGGTGAAAGGCCCGATGATTTCCGTTGCCCCCACGGTTGGACCGGCTGCCGCCGCCGGAATTGCTGCAATGAACATCGGGCCGGCAAGCGTCGATCCAAATCGTGAATGCTTTTCTCACCGTTTGATCCTGGTGCGGAGCAAGTCTACCCGGTACGGATCCCAGGTCGATGCGTTCCAGATGACGTCAACGCCGTCGTCAGTGGGTTTGATCCATTCCTCGATGATATTGGCCGCGTAAAAGAAGCCGTACTCGCGCGGGTTGTAGAAGGGGGTGTCGGTATGCGGCGCGCAAGTCTCGCCCTTGCAGTCGGGATGGTGCAGCATGCCGCCAGGCCCGTATTGGCCGGACCCGGGAGCATCGGGATCTCCGCCGGCGATCACGTCCTGCGGCGGAGACCACGGACCCCAGGGATCATCGGCGGTGCGCATCCGCACGGCACCGTTTCCGATTACTACCTGCTTGCACTCGCTGCCGGTAAAGAGCTGCAGCACCCCACAATCAGGCAGGAACTGCGTCGGTAATTTCAGAAATCCCACCGCCGTAAAACATCACCCATTTGCCGAGTGCTTCGATCCACACGACACTCATTTGCTGCACCAGGTCGTGCACCTCGCCGGCCTGGATGCCGGGCGTGGTCGAGTCCAGATCGAGCGCTGCCGCGTCGTTTTCATTCAGGGAAAACTGCGGGATGCCATCCGCATTGCCGGTATAATAATGCACCTGCCAGGGAAAACCGGCGCCGGCCGGCATGTCGACATAGGCGAAATAGAGCCCCAGCGAACGGCCCGTGGCGGCAACGCCGATGAAACCGGGTCTTCCCCACAGCAGCACGCGCCGCGATCCGCCGCTGCCCTTGGCCTTGCTGTAATCCTGGTTCTTCGCTCCTGCGCCCTTTTCCGGCTCGAAGCGCTCGACGGTCCGTGGCGTCATGTTGACGAACTTGTTGGTCAGCCACGCCTGGATGTCCGTGTATTTGCGGGGATCAGCGGTGGAGCGCAGGCCGATGCGTTGAGCCAGCGCCGCGGCGCTGACCCGACCGGCCGGCGTGTCCGCCCACACCGTGCTGGTCCGGTCGACGCAGAAGCCGCTGCCAGGGACCGGTTTGCCCGCGGCATCCGCCATGGTGTCTGCCACGCAACCCGGTGTGCCTTCGGCGCAGGGTAGCGTCAGGTTAGCCTGGTCGGAAAAACGCGATCCCAGATAACCCAGGCCGGCATCGCAACTGAGGCCATGAGCACAATCGGCGTCGCTGGTGCAGCCTTGCGGCTTGGTGACATTGAATATTCCGAACTCGCTGCTGCCGTTGCTGAATCCGCCCATCGGCGTCTTGCCCAGATCCATCACATGGCCCGGATCGAGCGCCGCCATTTCATTGCTGCCGGGGTTCTGTGCGAGTTTGATCAGCGGCATATTTTTGCTGCTGAACGTCTCCGGCTGCGACCATTTTTCGAGATCCACGCTGCCAAACGTGTCGTCGTGGCTGGACCCCGTGGATGCCTCGGCCGGCGCATAAGCTTCGGTTGCCCAGGTATCGCCGAACAGGAACTGCAGTTGGCCGTCGAACTCATAGCTGAAGCCCAGGTCCAGCCCGTAGAATTCAATGGGGTGCGGCGCTATATTGTCCGGATGGAGGGGTGCTCCCTCACCTGCAAACGGGCCAAGGGCCTGCGTAGAAACGATGCCAGGATCGGCGGGAGAAGGGGAAGGAACTGTGATCAGCGCCAGACTTGCCAGCGCGAGTGTGAAAACTTTCATTGCCAACTCCGTTTTCAAGCTGAGGTCCCGCGGAAATTCTCACGGATAAGGCGTATTCGGGGAGGTTCCGTGGTTGTGACAGTGTAAGCTTGGCAGTTTACCTAACATGTCAGTAACTGTCCACATCGCCGCTCGACCCGCGGCGCTCGGGAAGTACGGAAGGGCCTGCCATCCTTTGTATGGTCATCCGCCGAAGCAACGGGGTGTCCGGCAACGGCGCCCGAGCTCATTATCAGATGCAAAGACAGTGTCTTATGCTCCGAATTGTGTATGATTACTACAATCTGGCGGATGCACCCCAGGCAACGCCTCATCGCCGGATGAGCCGAAGACCATCGGTGAATTTCAGTTGTTGTGGAAACTTGATGTTTCTTAAGCTAACATGTCAGTTCCGCGATTCGCACCTTTGGGTACGGGATTTATCGGGAAAAAAAGGAATCAGAAGGTAAATTTCACGCAGTAGGCGTTATGAATCAGAAATCCGAAGTTGCCAACAAGTGGAAAAATCCGCTTTACGTCGAAAACGATGGCAGCCGTCGCATGGCGGAATCGCTTTTACGCGGCGAAAAATTACGCCAAAAGGTAGCATCCGGGTGGGCGCTGGGCACTTTTCTGATCGAGCTGCCGACGTCCTCCACGCTGACGGCGCTGTCAGTGGCGGGCTTCGATTTCGTGGTTTTGGACATGGAACATTCTTCCATCGATTTTTCCACGCTGGAATCCCTGATTACCGCCGGCCATGCCAGCGGACTGGCCGTTCTGGTTAGAACCTGGGGCGAAGATACAGGCCTGATTGGAAAAGTACTCGACATCGGTGCGCACGGCATCATGGCGCCGCATGTCGCTACACCGGAGCGCGCGGCCGAAATCGTCAAAGAGGCACGTTTTGCGCCCCAGGGCGAGCGTGGGTTTTCACCGCTGGCCAAGTTCGACTGCTTGACGGAGCCGCTGCAGCAGTTGGGTCAGTCAACCTATGTCGTGGTCCAGATCGAGGGGCGGGATGCGCTCGAACGCGTCAGTGAAATTGCCGCCGTACCCGGTATCGACGCGGTGTTCGTCGGGCCGTATGATCTTGCGCTGTCACTGTCGGTGCCCCCCGGAAGCGCCGAAGTATTCGCCGCTGCAGAACGGATTGCTCTCTCGGTGCCTGAACACGTATGCCTGGGACTATATGTCGATGATCCGAACACCTGTGCTCGCTGGGCCGGCCGCCGATTCTCGTTGCAGTGCGTCGGTTTCGATGGCCGCATGTTTTCGGACGGTGCGCGGGCAGTGGCAGACCTGGCGAGACAAAGCATGAACGAAAAGCAAGAGAATACCTAGCGGCCCTTGACGGCCATCGATTTGTCAACGGAGAGAAGCGCTTGAACCAGGACCCATCCGCAACAGACCCCTTGTCACGATTGGCTGACGAATTATTCAACGCCGAACAGACACGCATACCCATTGCGCCTTTGACCGATAGTTATCCGGCCTTGAGTTTGCAGGACGCCTATCGGATTCAGCAATTGAATGTTGCCCGCAGATTGTCGGGAGGCGAGAAAATCCTCGGCCACAAGATCGGGCTGACCGCCAAGGCCATGCAGGAAAAGTTCGGAGTCGACGAGCCCGATTTCGGTCACCTGCTTGAGCCGATGTTTGTCGATGAAAACAAGCCGCTGGACCTGGGTGAGTTGATCGACCCTCAAATTGAGATCGAGCCTGCATTCGTACTGGGATCTGCATTGTCCGGTCCGAACGTGAACATGGCCGACGTCATCGCCGCGACCGACTACATTGTGATCTGTTTCGAGGTCATTGATTCACGCATTATCGATTGGCGCATCAAATTGCAGGATACCGTGGCTGATAACGGCTCATCGGCCCGGGTGGTTCTTGGCGCACACAAGATCAAGCCCGCGGCTTTGAAACTGGATGACCTTGAAACGGTCCTGGAACTGGATGGAAGCGTGGTTGCAACCGGAAACACCAACGCCATTCTGGGACATCCCGCCAATGGGGTTGCCTGGCTGGTCAATTATGTATCCCGGTTTGGTGTCGCTTTCGAAGCCGGTCATGTCGTACTGCCCGGAACTTGCACAAGATCTTTCCGCATTGGCGGACATCGCAGGGCCAGCGGGCGAATTGCGGGTTTGGGCGAAGTATCCCTGGAACTCGCCAGCGTGCCGGCGAGCGCAAACCGCGGGGACTGAAGGAGAGGAGAACCGAATATGCGAGATGTAAGTGCTGCAGGGCTGGAAGCAACCATCAGGGAGTATTTCGATGGCTGCAACGAGGCAAGTATCGAAAAGATAACGGGCTGCATGGAAGAAAACGCTGTGCACTATTTTCCCGCGGGGGCGCCGCAAGGCACTTTTGCCGGCGCGCGGGCGATAGCGCAAGGCTGGGTTAAGGCGGTTGAGAATTTGGGCTCGATATGGACTGTCGATCGCGTGATTGCCGATGCTTCGCGCCTGGAGGCGGTCATCGAATGGACGCATTTCAAACCCAAACTGGGTGTTTATTTGCGCGGCGATGAATGGTATGTGTTTTCCAAACGGGGATTGATCACGGAAATTCGCGCCTACTACGCCTGCCCAAGTGCAACGGACCCGGTGCGTACGCACGAACTCGGCGACTTCGAATACGAATCGCTGGGCTATCCGATGTCGCCGCCAGCGGTCAGGCGCTGAGTGGCGGACGCGCAACCAGGCATCAACACATGAAAGTCACCGGCGCTGAAAGTTTCATTCTCGATATTCCCATTGGCTCGGAGATTGCCGACAGCATGCAATCGGTTAGCAGGCTGGAGTTCGTTGGCCTGCAGATTCACACCGATGAAGGCATCAGCGGCACCGGATACACGGTGACGGTGGGTTGCGGCGGCAGTGTGATCCAAAATGTCATCGACACACTTTACATCGATGATCTGCTGGGAACTGACCCCAACAACGTCAGGGAGATTTGGCAGAAACTGTATTTTGGCAAGGCGCACTGGATCGGCCGCGCCGGGGCGACGACCATGGCCCAGGCGGCAGTGGACATCGCCTTGTGGGATATCATTGCAAAGGCGGCTGAACGGCCTTTGTGGCAGGTTCTGGGCGGGGCGCGGGCCTCCGACATACCGATTTACAACACGCACGCGGGCTGGTTGAATTATTCCACCAAACAACTCAGGGACGAGGCTTTGGGCCTGATTGACCAGGGCTTTTCGGCGCTGAAAATGAAGGTCGGTCTGTCCGATACCGCAGAAGATCGCCGCCGCATCGAAGCAGTGAAACAGGCGATTCCCGCCGACGTGCTGCTGATGGTGGATGCGAACCAGAAGTGGGACCTGATGCAGGCCAGCCACGCGGCGCATTTGTTCGAGGACTTGAACCTCTCATGGCTCGAAGAGCCGTTGCATCCGGACGATATCAAGGCGCACCGCGTGCTGAAACAGGGTACTTCGGTCCCGATCGCCCTGGGGGAACACGTCTACACCACCCATGCGTTTCGCGACTATATCGAGAACAACGCGGTGGATGTCGTGCAGGTGGATGTTTGCCGGGTGGGCGGCATCACGCCGTGGATGGAAGTGGCTGCAATGGCGAATGCGGCCAACTTGCGGGTGTGTCCCCATGCCGGAGACCTGATGCAGGTGCATCAGCACATGGTCAAGGCGATTCCGAATAACTGGCTGCTGGAAGTGATTCCGATCTGGGATAAAGGTCCCTTCCGCGAGCAGATTCGGCTCAGGGACGGCATGTGCATCACGCCGACGGAACCGGGAGCCTCGACGGATTTCACTGCCGAGGCAATGGAGAAATTCCGCGTCAGTTGAATGAAGCTGTCAATGATTGCAGAAGGGTCTATCCAATGACGATATTTGCACGTGGACTGGGGTTTCCCGAGGCCCCGGTATTGCTGCCGGACGGAAATTTCCTGTTCACCGAAATGACCCCCGAAACCGGCTGGGTGATCTGGTTCAGCGCGGACGGTCAATCGCGTCGCGTGGTGGCCAGGACCGGGCGGCCCAATGGCCTGGCGCAGGACCGCAACGGCGCCATCTGGGTTGCCGAATCGGCGCAGTGTGCGCTGCTGAAATTGGCGACTGGACGGCGAGTACGAAACCTTCGCGAAGGCCGGTGAAGGACAGCCGTTCCTGTTTTTGAACGATCTCGCATTCGCACCCAACGGTGACCTTTACCTGACCGATTCCGGCATCTTACAGAGCGAGTTCGCACCGGGCGGGGAACTCAATCCCGACTGGGAAAACCTGCACTACGACGGCAGAGTGTATCGCGTCGATGTGAATACCGGGGCGGTCGAGACGATCGATCAGGGTCTGCGCTTTACCAACGGGATCGCCTTCGGGCCCGATGAAAACCTCTACATCGCTGAGACACTGACCGGAATGATCCACCGCTACGAGTGGAAGGATGGCGGTATTACCGGCGCCAGAAAGCCATTTGGTAGTGCGTTGGATCCGCAAGGACTGGGAGGGCTGCGCGGGCCGGATGGCATGAAGTTCGGTGCCGACGGCAACTTGTACATTGCCGTGTTCGGCCAGGGTATCGTCACGGTTCTCGATCCGGATGGGAAGGCGGTGCGGCGGATCAAGACCGAAGGCAATTGGTGTACCAATCTGGCGTTCGGGAAGAACGGCGAGCAGTCGATCTATCTGACCGAGGCCGAGACCGGCACGGTGCAGAAGTTCGAAGTCGGCACAGACGGCTTTCCTCTGTTCAATAAGTTTGGTAATTTTGGTAATTTTGGGGTCAGAGTAAAGTGCCAGAGTAGTTACTCTGGCACTTTACTCTGACCCCGTCCTCGCCTGTCTGACCCCGTCCTTATTCGGAGCCGTGGTCCCAGGGGACTTCGCCTTCCTGTAATGGATGGATGTAGCGGCCGGCGCCTTCGCGGCGGGCCAATGGAAACGTTCCCCGGCCGGTGGGCGGATTGGCCTGCAGGTCCGCGAGCGCATCTTCGTCCACTGTAATGCCGAATCCCGGCTCATTGCCGAGTACGATGTAGCCGTCCTCGATGTGATTGTCGAATTTGAGGCACTGTTCACGGCCGGGGTCCGCGACTTCCATGCCGATATGATTGGGCAGTGCGGCGGCGACGTGCGCCATGAAATTCGCCTGGGAGTTCATCATTGAAACCGGCAGTGAATAGGTGTGGGCCATGTGGGCGATTTGCCGGCAGCCGGTGACGCCCGAGTGTCCCGCCGCCACGTTCAGCACATCCACCGCCTGATTGGCGATCAGCGGGTAGAAATCGGCGATGCTGTTGACGTTCTCACCGGTCGCCACCGCAGCCGATACCTGCTGCGATACCAGTTTGAGGCCATCGTAGTCCCAGCGTCTGGCAGGTTCTTCGACCCAGGTCAGATCAAACTGCTCTTCCATTTGGCGAACATAGCGCACGGATTGCTTCGGTGACCAGTATTCGTTCGCATCGATGGTCAGAATCGGCTTTTCCGACGCAATGCTCAGCGCTTCCTGCATGATGCCCAGACGCCGCAGGTCGGCTTTGATGTCCAGTCCGACCTTGAGCTTTCCAGCCTTGATGCCCACCTCCGCCATGCGCCGATAGAAGGCAAACAGATCTTCGTCGGAAAGGCAGTAATCCATTCCGCTGGCATATGCCTCCACCCGTCCATGCGCTGCACCGAGCGTCCGCCACAATGGCTCTCCGGCGATTTTGGCCTTGAGGTCCCACAAGGCGATGTCGAGCGCACTCAGATTCGCGTTGGCCGCGCCTTCGTTTCCCGCTTTGTGAATATGGTCATTGATCTTCATCCACAAATGGACGACTTCCCTAGGGTCCTGTCCTTCGACCAGGTGAAACAGGCTCTCCATGCCCCCGCCGCCAAATCCAAGGGACAAACCGGTGATATTTTCGTCCGTCTCGAGATACAGGATCGAACCCGGCAGCAACTCCACACCTTCGGGCAGATTGCAATCGGATATCGCCCGATCCAGCTTCATCATGTAGGTTTCGTAACGGTAGCCTGTGATTTTCATTTCAGTCACCTGCCTGCACGGTGGACTTGACGAGCAATTCCCTGTCGATGGCCAGGCCATTACCGGCTGCATCACCAGCGCTGCCCCAACCGGATTCGAATCGCACGTCAGTTGCGATCAGCCCCTGGGCCGGTTGCGGGTCGAGCACTTCCACGCTCATCACATTGGGCATCGCCGCCGCCACATGGACATGTATGTTGCCCGGTGACGCTATCAGCGTGACGGGCAGCTCGAAGCCGTAAGCGGTGTCTGCGATCTGCATGGCGCCGGTAATGCCGAGACGTTGTATGTCGATCGCGACGACATTCGCTGCATGGTGATGCAGGTAGGGGAGATAAGCGCTGCCGGTTGTCAGATCGCCACCGGCGCAGACCGCCGCGCGAATACTGTCGGCCAGCCGCTTCGAGGCCAGGAAGTCGCCACTTGCCACGGCTCCCTGGACAAACGTCAGATCGTGTTCGGACTCGATTCGACGGATATGCCGAATGGATTCCTTCGGCCACCACCTCCCGCCGGCATCGATCATCAACTCGGGTACAGGAGTGGACGTTTTGAGGGCGTCCTTGATCAGGCCCAGACGCCGGATGTCGGCTTCCAGGTCGTTACCCACGGCCAGTTTGCCGCCTCTCAGTCCGTGTTCGCGCGGACATCAATTGGAACCAGTCAAGGACGGTTTCATCGGATGACTGCAAGTCGGTGTAGCTGGCATAGGCGTTGACCCGCGGGCGGGCTCCGCCCAGGGTTTTCCACAGGGGCTCATCCTGTGCTTTGGCCTTCAGGTCCCAGATCGCGAGGTCAAGTACCGCGCGCGCGATCTGGAATACGCCATCGCCCTTGCTCGAGATCAACTTGCCCATGCTGTGCCATAGCGATGCCGCCGCGCGAGGATCCTTTCCGACCAGGATTTCTTGCGCCAGTGAGAGGATGGGCTGGCGTGCCCATGGCTCTGCAAGTGCAATGCCAGTCAGCCCGGCATCGGCAGCCAATTCCACCAGGCATCGCGTGCTTGCCGGGCCCGCCTTGTGCACGCGACGGCCCGGCCCGCTGCCGGCGGCTGTGCTGTCATACAGAGTGGCCTTGATCCCGGTGATCTTCATCTGCGCATTCCGATCAAGTTTTAGCTGGAGACCCGTCGGTACCAGGTTTCGTATCAGGCCGGCGTAGGGAGCCTTTGGATGTATCAGGCCTTTTGCTTTGAGGTCTTCCCAGAATGCCGCAGGTATGGGCTCATCGAGCAGTCTGGCATTCTGCAGGGTTTCCTGAACATTTTGACCGCCCGGAATGACACTGACCACCACCGGATGTGCAGCCACGAAATGCAAGGCGGCACGAACCATAGGGACCCCGTGGCTTTGGCATACCGCATCGAGTGCTTTGACGCGTTGCATGATTTCGGCCGGTATATCCGCGTAGTTATAGGTGTGTTGCCCGGCGAGCACGCCTGAATTGTATGGGCCGCCGATAACGACACCAGCCCCTTTTTCGGCACACTGGGGGAACAACATGTCAATCGGCTCCTGCTCCAGCAGCGTATACCGGCCGGCCAGAAGAAACAGGTCGGGATCGGCCAGTTCGAGCAAACGTGCGCACGGCTGCCATTCGTTTACCCCGGCACCGATCGCCTGGATGACGCCGCTGTCGCGCAATTCGGTCAGTGCCCGCCAGCCCCCCTGATCGAACAATTGACGGATGACTTCCTCAGAGCCTTCCCGGCTGCCATGGGCGAAGGCACAAATATCGTGGACATACAGAATGTCGACGTTGTCAATTCCCAGACGCTTCAGGCTTTCCTCGTAAGAACGCAATACGCCATCATAGGAATAGTCGTAGTAAAAGCGAAGTTGCGGCGTGTCGATGAAAAAGCCGCTGTTGACCTCTTCCTTCGCGCATGGCTCGAACAGGCGTCCAACCTTGGTTGAAATCAGATAGTCCTTGCGATTGACTTTTTTTAACAACCGGCCCACGCGCGTTTCAGACAGCCCAAAGCCATACAGAGGGGCTGTGTCGAAATAGCGCATGCCGCAGTCCCAGGCGGCTTCCAGAGTTGCGTCACAGTCCTTTTCACTCAGAGGGCGCAGATAGTTTCCCAGCGGAGCGGAGCCAAATCCCAGGGTGGTAAAAGTGAGCTTACGTCCAGCGCGGGTTACGAATTCACGTGGGGCTTTTGCGCCGGCACTGCTATTCATTTTCTTCCTCGATCTGGGCTAGTTTCACTTCTATGGCGCGGGATACATTGGTCAGATGCACGCGCATCGCCGAGCCGGCAAATTCGGGGTCTCCGGTACTGATCGCATCGACAATCCTGCTGTGCTCGCTGAACGTCTCTTCCGGGCGGTGGTCTACCGGCAATGTCAGGAACCGCGGTCTGTCAAGAAGCACCCTGGCTTCTTCGAGTAAGTGCTGCACCCGGGGAGAATGGATTGCTGCAATGATTTCTGCGTGCAGGGCCTCGTCGAGATCGTCGTATTTGGGCGCGTCGAGCACCGGTTCTTTCAAAGCATCGGCCTGTGCCTGAATATTTTCCTCGAGCCGCTTGAGCAAATCCTTATCACCAACCATGGTTACACGTTTCACCGCTTCGACTTCGAGCGCAGTGCGGATGAACATGCTTTCGCGGATATCCTGCGGCCGAATGGGTGAAACAAAACTGCCGCTCTGCGGAAAAATGTCGATCAATCCTTCCCGAGCCAGCCGCGCAATGGCCTCACTGACCGGTGCGCGGGAAACGCCGCATTCGAGCGCGATCTCGTTCTTGCGCACAGCCGAACCCGGCGGAATTTTCAATTCCCGGATGCGGCGGCGAAGGTAATTGTACACACGCTGTGATTTGGATAAATCACCGGAAGCGTCTGCAAGTAAAAGATTTGTCGTCATGGTGTGGGACCGGCGATGAATGTAAAATCTATGTTCAGTTTGAATCCTAACAGCGCAGCCAGCAGCTTCCAACAACTACGTGTCAAAGCGGGCGGCCCCAGCCTGAGGGAATGATTTCAAACCTGCTCGCACTCTGTCCTTCGCGGTCCACTTCCAGGGTGCTAAGTGTAGTTCTAACATGTCAGAATGCGGGCATCCGTTCATTTAACTATGAATTTGCTTGGGGTGTCAAGCAACTTCTCCGGCCCGGTTCAGGCCAGAAATAGCCTGCAGGAGTGCCGATTTGAGACAAGAAGCATTGATAAAGATTGCTCTCAAAACACCAGCCTTCGGACAACGCATTAGAGGTTTCAATTTTTTCTGGTATCTGGGTCCTTATAGGGCTAACATGTCAATTGTCGATGTATCAGAAGATAGAGTCACATATAAGACTCCCGCTCCCGAGGCCTGAATCAAACTCACAAAACTACAATTGGGGATCACACATATGAAGGTGCAACTCTCAGCATGGAATCGTCTGACACTGCTCGCGGTCGCGTGCGCAAGTATCTGCTTCAGTCTGGACAGCAGCGCGCAAGCGCGCAGTGAGGACAATTCCAATAGTGCCCGGCTTGAGTTGGAGGAGGTCGTTGTGACCGCCCAGCGCCGGGAGACCAACCTGCAAACGACCGCGCTGGCCGTTACGGTGTTGTCCGGAGATCAATTGGAAGCCAAGGGTGTCAAGAATCTGATGATGGTGCAGTATGTGGCGCCCTCGGTGAACATTTCGGATTTTGGCTCGGCCAACGTATTCAATATTCGCGGTATCGGCCGCAGCAAGGTGGATATCGAAATCCCGTCCGGCGTAGTGATTTATGCTGACGGCGTGCCGTCAATCGCGGGTTATTTCCAGAACGAGCCCTACTATGATATGCAGTCCATAGAGGTACTGCGTGGACCGCAGGGTACCTTCGTTGGCAAGAGCGCTTCCGGCGGCGCCATCTTCGCGCGCACGCGCAACCCGGTTCTGAACGAGTTCCAGGGGAACTTTGAAGCGGGTTATGGCGAATACGAGTTCTATGAAGCCCGCGGGGCGATCAATATGCCAGCGAGCGACACGCTGGCTTTCCGCGCCGCATTCAATTATCAGAATCGCGATACCTACTACAACATCTACGGACCGTATACGGGTCACCCGGGAACGCAAGATCTGAAAAGTGGGCGAATCAGTATGCTTTGGCAGCCTAATGACCAGTTGTCCGTGGTGCTCAAAGCCAATTTCGCCAAACTTGATTTCGGCGGCAATGTCACCGGCAACGCGGTAGACCAGCCCTTGTTCACCATCCACCAGGACGCGCCGTTCAAGTATCTCGACAAAACGACTCGCGTGGTGCTGGACATTGATTACGTGCTGAAGAATGGCATCAAATTCAGTTCACTGACCGGCTACCAGACCGTGGATACGGTAAATAACCTCGACCTCAACGGAGGCATTCCGCTGCCGCGGTATTGGTTCAAGAGTGCCGGCAATATCGATCTGTGGTCTCAGGAATTCAACCTGATTTCGCCGGATGACCAGGCGTTGCGGTGGGTGCTCGGTGTATTTCTGCAGAACCAGAAATCCAAATTGCCCTCGGTGGATAAGTTTGGTTTCACTTTTCTTGGCGGCGATCCGTTTGGCATCGGTCAGTTGCCGCTCGACTATCCCTGGCTGGGGTCGCCCTGGACCAAGGACGAGGATGACTGGGCGGTGTTCGCTCACGTCGCCTACGATCTGACGGACAAACTGGAACTAGAAGCCGGTGGGCGCTACAGCGACTATAGCTTTTACCAGATCACCGACTATGTATTTGGCTTTGGCGACTCGCCTCCCGTGATCCCATTCGATGGGGTCGTGGGCCCTGACCGCCAGGACAAATCGGAGCATTCCGTGGACTGGAAGTTCGCGCTGAACTATGAGGCGAACGATGATAACTTCCTGTATGGCGTCATTTCCCGCGGCCACACCACCGGCAGCGTCAACATCTTCCCACCATGGGACCCGTATGGTGAAATCGAAGTGTTGAACTATGAAGCGGGTTGGAAAGCCGCGTTCGCCAACCGCCAGGTCCAGACCCAGGTCGCTGCATACTACGAAAACATCAAGGGTTACCAGGCGGCGTTTACCGATCTCGATATACCCAATTCAGCCGGCCAGGTGCAGAACGCCGACAGCGACAGCAAGGTTTATGGCATTGAATTCACCGGGCAGGTCCTGGTCGGTGATTTCACCATGGATTTTGGCGTGTCCTGGAACGAGAGCGAACTGGGTGACTTCAATAATGTGGTGGATCCACTGACCCTCGAGACCGTCGACCTCACCGGCGCGAAGTTTCCCTATGCGCCGAAGTACTCGTATAACGTCGGCATGGAATACCGGTTCAAGTTTGCAAATGGCGCGACACTGTCGCCCCGTTTTGATTTCGGTTACATCACCAAGACCCAAGCCGAACTGTTCGACCACCCCCAGTACAAGCTTCAGGCTCGCGGTCTCCTCAACCTGAGAGTTCGCTACCAAAGCGCAGGCACCTGGTATGTAGAAGGATGGGCGACCAATGCACTCGACAAGCATTATGTGGCAGGTATCCAGAACCTCGGTTCCTTGTACTACGCTGGGGCGCCAAGGTTATCCGGCGTTCGTGTAGGATGGAATTTCTAGCCCCTGTTTGACCCGTCCGTGCTGCAGACTTCGCCAGGCGCATTGGCGCCTGGCGCGGTTTCAGCATACAACGGGAAGTCCGGGAAACACACGCCGGTTTCACATAAGCGTTGCGCACTGATGGCGAAAGCGGTTTCGCGGCTCTGCTTGAATGTGATCATGTGATTCACCTTGCGCCGCGTACAATTAGCCTCTCATTAGAGGGCATGGCAAGACTCCCCCACCAGCCTGTTTGCCCTGTCCTGGACAAGAGGATTTAGATGTCCGTACTACTTTATAAGGCAAAAGCGGGACCCTTCGTCGTAATCGGCGAGCAGGCATATTCGCTGGAAGCCATTGACTGGGATACCCTGCTGAACATGCCTGGCTTGCTGCACTATCTGAAGCAGCAGGCTATTCCGGAACGGGCCATTGCCAGCCCTGGTTCCTTGCAGGCGCCGATCGGCGCTCAGGAACTCTGGGGTGCCGGAGTGACCTATTTCAAAAGCCGGGAAGCACGTATGCAGGAGTCCCGGGACGTGGGCGGCAGCGACTTCTATGACCGGGTCTACGACGCATCGCGGCCAGAACTGTTCTTCAAAGCTACGGCCCACCGCGTGTCAGCCCCGGGTGGCGATTTGCACCTGCGGCGTGATTCTCGCTGGATCGTGCCTGAGCCTGAGTTGACACTGGTGATCAACAGCGCAGGGGATATCATCGGCTACACCATTGGCAATGACCTTACTTGCCGTGATATCGAAAGTGAGAACCCGCTCTATCTGCCGCAGGCCAAGACATGGGATAGTTGCGCTTCCATTGGGCCGGGGTTGTTGATCCAGGATGCAGACCTGTCGCTCTCGACCCGGATTCAACTGGACATACGGCGCCGGGGAAAAACGGTCTGCGCAATTGAAACCGGACTCTCCGAGTTGAAACGAACTCCTGCCGAGCTTGTCGAGTATCTGACCCGCGAAGCGAGTTTTCCCTCAGGCTGCTTCCTGATGACTGGCACCGGCATCGTCCCTGATGACAGTTTCAGCCTGGAGTCGGGTGATGAAGTCCGCATCACCATCGAACCCATTGGAACACTCATCAATATGACAATATGACTTCGATGGCGTAGGGCAGGGATCGGGCAGCCAAACAAGAACCGGGTAGTCCCATGAATCGCGCTATTCAGTGGGATTTGTCCCACTATCTAAGAAATAGTAAATTATGGTATGAGTCCCACTTTTATGCTGCTATTAATGGTTTGAGCCATTAAGGAACTCCGATGCGGGCTTCATCAAAACGAAGTAACGACCTGCTTGAGAGCATTGCCAACTTTTGCCGTGATGCCAGGATCGCCGAATCCACCTTCGGACGGTTGTCTGTAAACGATGGCAAGTTTGTTTCCCGCCTGAGAAACGGATCGAGGGTCACCCCTGAAACCTGGCAGCGGGTCAGGCAATTCATTTCCAGCCAGGGCGGCGATACGCCTGCCGCTGTGGATCCGGGAAGCCTGCACCTGATGTCTCCCACTGGAGATACTGCCAAGCTGAAGTCAAAAGTGGCCGGCGGCAAAAGCAATGGTTCCGCGGAAAAGAATTTCCGTTTTTTCGATAACCGGCAGAAATACCTGTTGTTCGTAAACACCTGCAGTGAGAAAGAGACCATAGCACAGCGTGTTGGCTTGGAACTGCGCAACATCCATCCGCAACCACCCGCCGTGCGCTTGTTCGACGCCGGCATGGGCGATGGTTCGGTGCTGACGCGCGTGATGCGGGAGATGCATTGCCGCTTTCCAACAATGCCTTTTTACATTTCCGGCAAAGAAGTCAGCCTTGAAGACGTGCGTCTGTCGCTGAAAAAAATGTCAGACAGGTTTTTTGAACATCCGGCGACGGTTTTGATTATCACCAACATGTACTACTCTGAAGCGCCCTGGCTGACGCCCAGGAGCGTGTCCGCGGCCACCTCCATGGTTTGGAAGGATGTGCCGTTGAGGGGCGCAACCGCCTTCGATTTCGATGATCAGATCAGCCAATTGGACGGCTTTCTCGCGAAACACTGGCAGGCGCATCACAGCCCCAAAACCGGCAATCCGGTCTATGAGCGGCCTGTGGCCCTGGTGCTTTACCGGGAAGATTACAAATTCCTGCTGAACAACATCATACCCCGCCGTGGTATGGCCCATGCGGATTACGACTTGATCATCGCCTCGCAACCTTACCGTTCGAGGGTATCCCCGCAATTCAAAGCTGAAAAGGTCATCGCTCCGCTGGCTCGCGCCTTGGGTAAGGGTGGCCGGCTGCTGGGGATTCACTCCTATGGTCATGACCCGGGATTGGAAGTCGTACAAAAAATCTGGCCCGAAGAAAATCCCTTTCCGAACGGGCGGCACGATATTCTGCGCGCGGTCAAGACCGAGCTGGCGGGTGAAGCGTCGCGCTACAACTTCAACGCAAATTCCGATGCCCGGGCAATATTTCGTTATGTGATGCACGCGCTGCCGGCGGAAATCTCCAGCAGCATCGGCACATCCACCCTGTTTGCGGCCTGGAATGCAGTCGTCTATGTCGCGCAGATTGAAGATCACCGCCTGGCCCAGACGCTCAAAGATCAGTCCTATGTCAAGGCTACCCGGGATGTGCTGCAAAAACACGGCGGCCTGTGGTTTAACGACGAGTCGTACATCATTTCTCGCAAGCGGGACACATGAGCATGTATGAACATACGCCCAAAAGGTGAAATGGCCGTGAATGTCGCAGGCTCTTCGATATCCTCCCGCCAACAACTTGACCAGATCATTTCGGAATTGGCTGTCAATGGTTCGATCGAGATAAGCACTGACAACAGTAAGGATATTCCGCTTGCATCGCGCTTGTTACCTTATGGCATGGCGATCTACGTCCCGAAGTTACCGCGACATCCCCTTGAAAGCAACCTGACCAGGATAAGGGCGCTGCATGACGCCGGATTTGATCCCGTGCCGCACATCGCGGCGCGCCAGGTGGCTTCGGTGCAGGCATTGCGCGCATACCTTGACGAGGTAGTAAATGAATCGAACGTACACCGGGTGATGGTAATCGGCGGAGATTCGGCGGAGACTGCCGGTCCCTTTCCTGACAGCGCTGCCTTGATCGAAAGCGGTGTTCTGGCCGAAGCCGGGATTCGTGAAGTCGACGTGGCGGGTTACCCGGAAGGGCACCCACTCATTCCTCTCGATGTATTGACGGCAGATCTGGAAGCCAAACTGGACATGGCGGATGGCCAGGGCCTGGGCATTAACATCGTCACGCAATTTTCTTTTGTACCATCGAGAATTGTCGAGTATTGCGACGAATTGGCGCACAAAGCCCCCCAGGTTCCGATCTATGTCGGCATGGCGGGACCGACCGATGCGCTCAGTCTTTTCCGCTTTGCCCGCCATTGTGGCGTCAGCGAATCCTTGCGGGCATTGAGTGTGCTCGGTGTGAAAGCGGCAAAACTTGCATGCCATACCAGCCCGGATGAACAGCTTGAGGTCGTCTCACGTTACTGCGCAGGTCATGAAGTCAGCAACGTGATTGGACTGCATATTTTCAGCTTCGGGGGGTTTGCCAGGTCGGCGGAATGGCTGCGCCAAAAATTTTAGAGCGGCCAAATGAACAGCAACATCGGCACGGCGATGGCGACGACGAGAATTTCCATGGGCAGGCCCAGTCGCCAGTAATCGCCGAAGCGGAAGCCGCCGGGACCGAGTATCAGCGTATTGTTCTGATGTCCGATCGGCGTCAGAAAGGCACAGGAAGCGCCAATGGCCACCGCCATCAGAAAGGTGTCGGCGTTGACCCCGAGTTGGACCGCGATGCTGATGGAGATCGGGCACATGACGGCGGCGGTTGCTGCATTGTTCATGAAATCCGACAGTGTCATGGTCACCACCAGGATCAGCAGCAGCGCGATGACGGGGCGGCCCTGAGCCACATGGTCAAGCAAACTGCGGGCAAGCAGGTCGGCGGTGCCACTGGATTCCATTGCCATTGCGACCGGGATCAGGGCGCCCAGCAGCACGATGACCGGCCAGTCAATCGCCTCATACAGCCGGCGCAGGGGAATGACCCCCAGCAACATGAACATCAGTACGCCGGTAGCGAAAGAGATGGCTGCCGGCAGCAAGCCAAACGCCGCGCCGCCGATCGCCATGATCATGATGATCGTAGCCAGCAAAGCCTTGCGCTTGTCGGGAATGCTGATGGAACGGGCAGCCAGCGGTATACAGCCCATATCACCGGCAAACGCCGACAAGGCACCCGGCGTACCCTGCATTAGCAACACGTCGCCGGCCGCAAGTTCGGTGGAGCGCAAGCGTTTGATGGACTGCTTCCCCCGATGCGATATGGCCAGCAGGTTGAGGTTAAAACGCGTCCGCAGATGGATATTACTGGCCGCACGGCCGATCAGCAGGGAAATTCGGCATAATCACGAGTTCGCGCAATACGGTTTCTTCCGTATCACGCTTGTCGCTGGCGTCCTCGTCTTCGTCTGCCGCTGGCTCATCGCCACCTTTTACGGCTTGCTGTTTACTCTGATCTTCTTTTTTCCGCTCTTCTTCCTGATCCGCCTGTACATGCTCCTCCAGCACGAGATTGAGACTGGAGAGGATGGAAGCCAGGGACTCTGGCTCCGCCTCGATGACGAGAATATCGCCGGCGCGTACCAGCCTTCTTGGGTTTGGAGCAGACAAGCGCAATTCATTCCTTACCAGCGCGATGATCTGGGCGTCGGCCTTGTCGAGGATTTGTTCCACCTTGCGCAGCGTCTTGCCAGCGGCCTTCGAATTTTCCGTGACCCGGACCTCGGTCAGGTAGGTTCCGGTGTCAAAACCTTCTTCTCCTTTCTGTTCCCGTGCGGGGACCACCCGCCAACCCACCAGAGCCACGAAAAGCACCCCGGCGCCGGCGACAGCCAGCCCGACCGGGGTGTAATCGAACATGCCGAAACTGCCCATGCCGGTCTTCGCCCGGAACGCGGAAACAATCAGATTGGGGGGTGTGCCGATCAGGGTGGTCATGCCGCCGAGGATGGTGCCGAATGACAGGGGCATCAAAACCTTGCCGGGCGGCAGCTCGAGCCGTCTGGCGATCTGTATCGCCACCGGCATCAACAGCGCCATCGCGCCGACGTTGTTCATGAACGCGGAAAGTACTGCGCCCAGCCCGGTGATGGCTGCGATTGTCAGCATCGGGCCCCGGGCTGAGGGAAGCAATCGATGTGCGAGCACATCAACCGCGCCGGTGGCTTGCAAGCCCCAACTCAGTATCAAAACGCAGCCGACCGTGATCACTGCCGGATGGCCGAAGCCGGCAAACGCTTCAGCGCTTGGCACCAGACCTGCGAAAACGCAGGCCAGCAGGCAGGTGAGGGCGACGATGTCGTGGCGCCAGCGGCCCCACAGGAACAGGGCTATTGTTGCTGCGAGAATGGCAAGCAGTTGGAACTGTTCCGGAGACATTTTTCTTCAGGCAAGGCTGGTGTCTGTTTTGTTGTCTCCTACCTTAAGCGCTTGTCCTGATGCCAGGCAATGGCTTTAAGCAAAAAACCAATCTGCTGCTCAACGAAAGCCGCGGTAACCTTGAATTTGAGAACATACCAGCCCCGCCCCATCTAAGGGTTTCCCACAATTAATCGGGGTTGGGTTGCGGGCAGGGCGTGCCTGAACACGCGGTGACCGAGTCAGCTGCCGAAAGCAGACCTATCAGCGCCGCCACGCCGAGTATGCCCCATAGCCAGGCCATGTTTTGTCCATCAGATTGCCCGAGGCGGTGGACCCGCACACGCCGGATATCATCATAAGGGATGAACCCGAACTTGCCCGCGAGCCCGTCCGGGGTGATGTCTGTGACGGCAAAATCGAGCTTTTCGTTGTTGTGGGTCGTAAGTTCAATACGGTCACCGATCTGCAGCGAACCCGTTTCTCCCTGGTTTTGCAGATCCCGCACCGGGACGGTTTGCATACTGGAACAGGCTGCAAGGTGCATCAACAGAAAGGACAGGAGGATTTGGCGCATAGGTGATCCAGCGAAAACCAAGGCGATGATACCGCATTGAACGAAGTCAGAAAAAGTGTCTCGCCTCTTTGCTCCTACCATCTGCAGGACATCCATTTTGTCGTCCCATTTTCATTTGCCCGCATTTAAGCCCTTATTCAACGCAAAGCGCTTGACCTGCTTTTTGGGTCTGTTCACATTGGGCCCGTAGTGGGAATTGTTGCAATATGGGGCTAGCGCCCAAGTGATTTTGCGAAGTAGGAGCTTGCCATGTTGAAAGCGTGTCTGTGTGTGGGTGTTGCAGCCATCGCTGTGCTGGGCCTTCCTGGTATCGCCAGGGCCGAAGAAGATGCGGCGACACAAAAAGCAAAGGCTCTGGAAAGCCTCTCCGAAGACGTGGGTAACTGGACATCGCGCTGGGAGTGGCTTGGACCCAATGGTGAAATTGCTGGCACCCAGGAAGGAATGGAAGATTACACCGTGTTGATACCGGACGCGGTGTTCATGAACACCAACACCATGTCCGACCCACCTGCCGTCAGCAAGGCATTAACGTTCTTCAATCCGGTGCAGGACAAAATCTTTTTCATCTCCGTTGGCCAGGATGGGGATCACTGGGTGCTGTCAAAGGAAGTCGGCAGCGAGATTCTGACTTCCGATCCACACGCGCTCGCGGATGGAAGAACCTTGATGATCCGCTTCACGACGGTGGAGAAAACGGCTGATTCCAGGAAGATCCTTATGCAGCGTTCCTGGGATAATGGCGCAACCTGGGAAAACGGGTTTTATCAGTATATGACCCGCACCGGGGCTGCGGCAGAGGACGAAGAAGCACATCCAATCGACTTCGCCGAGGTTCAAATCCCGCAGGCGGCACCACGGGACATTCATATCTTCGATCCTTATATCGGTACCTTCCGCGGCGAGAAACAGATCAGCGATGAAGGCAAGGAATTCTTTTATGACGTGAGCTATAACTGGTATGACGCCGGTCACACCGTGGTCAAGTTCACCATCAAACTGGTCGTTCCGTCGGATACGCTCGAACGCATCAACGGAGAAGGCTACTACGGCTATGATCCGTTCCGAAAGCAATTATTCGTGCATGGTTACTTTCCGGGCGGCGTGGTGGGGTTCGGCGCTGTTTCGGAATTCGACCCGTCCATGGGAACGCGCGTAACCCGGGCGCATTCGCAAAGTGCTGACGGCGCAACCACCGAAGTGCGTGACACGTTTTGGTTGATCGACAAGGATTCCTGGGGCAATGCCACTTTCATCAGCCAGGACGGCGGTGCATGGCAAAAAGTGCATGAAGGGGTTTACACCCGGGTACAAAGCTAAATGCGAAAACCGGCCAGGCGGGGTAAATTGTTGCTCGAAGAATATTTTCACGGTTACAGTGAAGACGTGCCACACCCCAGCCGTTCCGCCGGCAAGAGTCTCACTACGACCCTGATAGGCATGGCTGTGCACCAGGGCATTGTCTCGCTCGATATCCCGGTTTACAGCACCATGAAAGCAGGGACGCCAATGGCTGATCTGGACCCCAAAGCCAGCCGCATGCAATTACAACATCTGATCACTATGACCCCCGGTTGGGCGGCAGCAGCGTCCAGGCCATACCACAAGATCGATGATGGAAGTAATGCTTACGGTTCAACGTCTTGGTGGGGCTTTCGTATCCCAAGCAGGAAAGCGGCCGTGGCAATCGTGGTTAGCGGAGAACTATTCCGGATCCAGACCGCATCGGTACAGCCACACGATCTCGACTGCGAGCTGCTTTGGCGTGTGGCGGCCGGCGCGATACCAGCTATGTGTCCAGTTCATTGAACCCAGCAGAGCCAGACGCAGGTATTTGCGGTTGGTGCCCGCGGGCAATGGCAGGTCGTCCACCAGCAGGCGGAAGCGGTTCTCGTAGTCATCGCGCAGCGCAGCGAGTTGCTCCCATACGCCCAGGTTCTTTGCCGGTGTGATGCTGATCAGGGCCGCCGCATAGTCGTTGTCATCCAGAATGAGGCTCAAGTGCGCGATGCATGCGGCTTCCAGCCGGGCCCAGGGCTCCGGGATGCCCTCGACGGCGGAACGCACGGCTTCGTTTAAATGCTGAATGCCCAGTTCTTGTACTGCCAGGAAGATGGCTTCTTTGGAAGGGAAGTGGAAATAGATCGATCCGGGCAACATGCTGCAGGCAGCGGCAATATCGCGCAAGGAAGAACCCTCATAACCCTTGAAGCGGAATAATCTCGCCGCCGCATCGAGTATCGCCTGCCGTCGATTTTCGCGCTGGTGGCCAACGTTTAGTGTCATAAGGGAAGCCGGGGTTTCAAGCGGGATTCTCCACCCGTTGTGCCACGCTGATTTTTGCTTGCAGCATAATATATTGCTCGAATTATAACCAAACAATTGTTTTGTTTTATACTACTAAAATGAGAATTGAAAAATAATATAATACGTATATTACATATCTATCGGAAAATTATAATAAAATTATAGAGCATAGTGATATATCAGATTTTTGCCTTTTACAGATTAACCAAACAATCGTTTAAAATTCCCAATTACATTCTGGTCTGACCCAACCCGGCCTGCCGGTCGTTAAGGCGCCATTTCAGCGCGCAATAGGGTAACGGCCGCCTATCCTTCGCAAGACTTGCTGTAGCATGGGCGCCTGACGCGGCAGGGCTATGAAGATTTTGGCCCAGACCGTGGTAATTCAAACAGTAAGGAGCACCCGCCATTGAACACCAACGACAAGCATGCGAAATTTAGTGGAAGAATGCTCATGGTTGGCTGTGGCAGCATCGGCCAAGGCGTGTTGCCGCTGATTCTGCGTCACTTGGACATGACTGCGGAACAAATCACTATTATCTCCGCTGATGCACGTGGCCGGGCCGAAGCCGACCGCCTGGGCATTGCTTTTCAACGTGTAGCACTGACCCCGGTGAATTATCGCGAGGTGCTGCAGCCGTTGCTGGGCGCAGGTGATTTTCTGGTCAATCTCTCGGTTGATGTCTCCAGCGTGGATTTGGTGCGGTTGTGTCAGGAACTGGGCGCGTTGTATATCGATACCTGTATCGAGCCGTGGCCGGGCATGTATACCGACTCAGCGGCGGCACCAACACAGCGTTCGAATTACGCGCTGCGCGAATCCATGCTCGCACTGCGAGCGGAACTGGGCTCAGGCCCCACCGCCGTGGTGGCGCACGGCGCCAACCCGGGGCTGGTGTCGTATCTGGTCAAGCAGGCACTGCTAAACATCGCTGCAGACACCAGTGGCGAGGTGGCCACGCCCAGGGACCGGGCCGGCTGGGCTTCACTGGCCCGTGCCCTTGGTATCTGTACCATCCATATTGCTGAGCGTGACACTCAGGTCTGCAGCCGGCCCAAGGCGGTGAACGAGTTCGTCAACACCTGGTCTATAGACGGTTTCGTCAGCGAGGGTTGTCAGCCTGCCGAATTGGGCTGGGGCACGCACGAAAAGACCATTCCGCACGACGGCGTGAAACTGGATAGCGGCAGCGCCCAGGGGATGATCCTGTTACGCCCGGGCGCTTCAGTACGGGTACGCACCTGGACTCCGCTGGAGGGCCCGTTCCACGGTTTTCTCATCACCCACAACGAGTCGATTTCCATCAATGACTATCTTACGGTGCGGGAAAAGGGTAAAGCCGTGTATCGTCCAACGGTGCACTACGCCTACCATCCCTGCGATGATGCAGTCCTTTCGGTGCACGAACTGGCGGGCAGGAACTGGCGCCAGCAGGACGAGCAGCGTCTGATGATGGACGAAATCGAAAGCGGTATCGACGAGCTGGGTGTGCTCTTGATGGGCCATCAGAAGGGGGCCTATTGGTATGGTTCACAGCTTTCCATCCAGCAAGCACGCCGGTTGGCGCCATACAATAACGCCACCAGCCTGCAGGTTGCCGTGGCGGTGTTGTCAGGCATGGTATGGGCGATGGAGAATCCAGCTTGCGGCATTGTTGAAGCGGAGCAGATGGATTTTGTGCGCAATCTGGAAATCTGCCTGCCCTACCTTGGACCGGTAGTGGGCGCCTGGAGTGACTGGACACCACTGTTCGATCGCAGCCGTCTGTTTCCCGAACTTGTGGATGAATCAGATCCATGGCAGTTTTGTAATGTGCGCGTGAACTGATCCGCGCCGGCGTTATCCTATTGAGATTGGCCACATGATCAATGGCAAGAAACTGGTCGTGGTACTGCCGGCATACAATGCCGACAAAACGCTTGAGAAGACCTACCGGGAAATTCCTCACGACATTGTCGATGAGGTAATTCTGGTGGACGACTACAGCCTGGACAATACGGTCGAAGTAGCCCGTTCGCTGAATATCCAACACGTTATCAAACATGACAGCAACCGCGGTTATGGGGGCAACCAGAAAACCTGTTATGACAAGGCCCTGGAAATGCAGGCTGACATCGTCGTCATGCTGCATCCGGACTACCAATATACGCCCCGGTTGATTTCAGCAATGGCTTCCCTGATCGCGTGGGATGTTTACCCGGTCGTGTTCGGTTCACGCATCCTGGGCAAAGGCGCAAGGACCGGAGGCATGCCGCGCTACAAGTGGATTGCGAACCGCTGGCTGACATTGCTGCAGAACCTGATGCTGGACCAGAAGCTGTCCGAGTACCACACCGGCTACCGGGCCTTTTCCACAGAAGTGCTCAGGCACATTGACTATCACAGGAACTCCGACAATTTTGTATTTGATAACGAGATCGTCTCGCAGATATTCATGGCCGGCTTTGCGATCGCGGAGATTACCTGCCCCACTCGGTATTTTGAAGACGCCTCTTCAATCAAACTGACAGCAAGCATTCGCTATGGATTGGGCGTGCTGCGCGTAAGCCTGCAGCATGTACTACATCGTGCCGGCATCCTTCGCGTCGAGCGCTATGCAAAGTAAGCACGGATCCGGGACGCAGACGGCAGGGGGCGAAACCGGGACCCCGCAGGCGCAGGCGAGCCGCCAACCCCGCTTGGGTAAGCGAGACACTTTTTACTGGTTCGCAGCGGGTTTGATTCTCGTGCTTGGTGCTTTGGTCCGCTTCTACCGGGTCGGGGATCAGATCATTCTGGATGATGAGTGGCATGCCCTGAATGTGGTGCAGAACACGGGTTACGCCTTTATCTTTTCCCACCTGGGTCATGCTGATCACTGCATTCCGCTGGCACTGCTGTATGAGTGGTTTTCGCACACCATCGGCCTCAGTGAATTCACCATGCGCCTGCCTTCCCTGGTTGCCGGTGTGCTCATCATTGCCGCTTTCCCACTACTGATGCGTCCCTGGTTGAGCCGCGATGAGCGGGTGATGACGGCTGCCCTGCTGGCCTTGTCGCCGTTCCTGATCAACTTCAGCCGTGTTGCCAGGCCCTATTCGCTGCTGACGCTGTTGAGCGGCTGCAGTCTGCCTCTGGCGTGGCGCTGGTGGAAAAGCGAACGCTGGGGTTTTGGGCTTGCCTGGTACTTTGCTGCGGTTTTGGCTGCCTGGCTGAATCCGGTCAGTCTGGCGATCGCCACGGCGCCTTTTCTCTGGTTCGGCATCGAAGGCATTATCGCCGGCGTCAAGAAAGCAATTGGCGCCCGCTGCGTCGGCTGGTCGTCATGGGCATGGCTGTGGTGGTGACTGCCGGCGCACTGTTATACAAACCCATCACAACCGATTTTGTCTCGCTGACGATCAAGTCCGGAATGGACAAAGTCAATCTGGGGACGTGGAATGTCGTTTTGACGCTTTTCTCCGGTTCCGGCAACGACGCCATCGTTGTGGCCATGGCCTCGGCATCGCTGGCCGGCCTGTTCATTTTGCGTCAGCGCGCCGGCAGCTTCAGCGTCTACCTGACCGGCATAGCCCTGCTGTCGGCAACCGTCGTTTCGATGACCGGGGCACAGTGGATATTTTATGGGCTGGTGCCCGCGCGCTACCTGAGCGGCTTATTGCCGGTATACCTGACATTGGTCGCTATCGGCCTGGTCGCAGCGGCAGGCGGGTTGCAGCGATTGTTGAACTGGCCGCCGGCAACGAAGCATGGGTTGACCATTCTGATGTTGCTGCTTTTGCTTATGGCCGGCCCCTTGCGCTCATGGGATCTTGCTCACAGCCAGTTTGTCAATCACCTGGCCAACCAGTTTGACTTCAAGCCTTCACGCAATGCCATACTGCTTGCGCACGACTCCCTGGAAGTGGAGCCGTTTTACACCGAGATCGCACAATTGCACCCGCAAGGCGATGCAGTGATCATCGAAGCGCCGTGGTATTTCGAATCCAACTTCAATCCGCTTTACCTGAGCCAGCAGGTCCACGGCCAGCGCGTCCTGATTGGGTTCATCGGGGGTCTTTGCGCCGGCCCGCTTCACGGTGAATTGAAGAAGGGGGTGTCCGGCCTTGAATTCCGCAACTTTGTCTGGCTTACGGATGTGTTGGCCGGGCGGGTTTCCGCCGATTATCTGGTGCTGCGGCGCGCGGGCATCGACGGCGCCCGAACCATCGATATGGACTTCGATGAATGTGAACGAGCGATTCGTGAACGGTTTGGTTCGCCCTGGCGTAGCTCAGAAAACGCCCTGGTATTCAGACTGGATTCCGGCTCCTTAATATTGAAATTTCATGTGGACGACCTGGGCTCGATCAAATCCCATTTGTTGCCATAAAGATCGGTAAAAACGACAACCAGCCCGTATTCCTCCGCACGGGGTTCGCCGATGAAGTTAACGCCGCGCGACTGTAGCTCGGCAAAGTCATGCCACAGGTCATCGGTATGCAGAAACAGGAATACACGCCCACCCGTCTGGTTGCCGACACATCGCTGTTGCTCATCCGATGCGGCCTTGGCCAGAAGCAGGGAGCATGGGCTGCCTGCCGGCGCAACCCGAACCCAGCGCTTGGTATCACTCAGTTCCGTGTCCTCAAGCAGGACAAACCCGAGTAATTCGGTGTAGAACCTGATCGCCTCGTCGTAGTCGCGCACGACCAGGGCCATTTGCACTATTTTCTGGTTCATAAACAGCTCTCCGAACGCATCAAAAGACGCATGGCGGGACACTGCGGCATGGTTCACCGGTTCTTTTCAGTCAGGGGCTTGCGTGCTTGCGAAAGCCCGGGCGTAGCGTATCCGCCGGCCAGTAGACCGCCATTGGGCCAAACGAAATGGACAGCCTTGACCGGAAGTCAAACAGCACGAAAAGCAACGGCTTTTGACTTCCGGGACTGGCGGTCAGTACCTTGGTCTGTTGCTGCGCTGGGGGCGGTCGCCCTTGGGTTTGGCCTGGTTCACGGTAATTTTTCTACCCTTGAACTCAGTTTCGTTCAGACCTTTTATCGCTGCATCGGCTTCCGAGTTGTCCGGCATTTCGACAAAGCCAAAACCTTTTGACTGGCCCGAAAACTTGTCATTGATAAGGGTTACGCTGGAAACATTACCAAAGGCGGAAAATGCCTCGTTCAGGTCTGCTTCGCTAACGGTGTATGGCAGATTGCCAACATAGATGTTCATCACATGTCCTCTAATTTGTGTGTTGATTGAGAAAGAGCCATCGAAAATCAAGCACACAAACTGTCCGATAGCGAAGGCAGACAAACCGCCAAACGGGTTATTTCACTTGCCTGCGAGCAGGGCGCATTCCACTGCTATTCTGCCCTCGGTGCAAACCCGAATCCCATAGTGTACTCCGAAGCCGGGCAAGGTTCGCCTAATCGTGCTTCAAAGGTGCCGGGAAGGGTTGTGGCAACCGTACAATAGCCGGGTGCCTGCCGATAATGCCCGTCGAGCAGTTCTTTCCTATACAGCCGTTCCTGCGTACACTCTTGGCCCCATGCGAATCACGGAAAATGACTATGAAAAAAGCCCGTTTTGCTGCTTTGCTTACGGCACTCATGCCCCTTAGCCTGATGGGGGGCGATGCGCCTGATCCATACCTCTGGCTGGAAGATATCGAAGGTCCGGAGGCGTTGGCCTGGGTCGAAGAACGTAACCGGGAATCGTTATCGGTACTGGAGAAGTTACCTCAATACCAGCGCCTGTTCGATCAGAATCTGGCGGTTTACGATTCAAAAGAACGTATTCCATATCCGGAAATTCGCGGGGAGTATCTGTATAACTTCTGGCAGGATGCCGGCAATGAACGCGGGCTGTGGCGGCGCACGACACTGCAGGAATACGCTTCCGGCGAACCGAAGTGGGAAATCCTGCTGGATGTGGACGAGCTGGCCCGGGCGGAAAGCGAGAACTGGGTGTGGAAGGGCAGCAGTTGCCTGCCGCCAGCTTACCAACGCTGCCTTTTGTCTCTATCGCGGGGCGGGGCCGATGCAGTGGTAATCAGGGAATTCGATATCCCCAGCAAATCCTTCGTGGCCGACGGATTCAATATTCCTGAAGCCAAGAGCGAAATGAGCTTCCTTGATCAGGATACGGTATTTGTCGGCACCGATTTCGGCGCCGGCAGCATGACCGAATCCGGTTATCCGCGCATCACCAGGAAATGGCAACGGGGCAAACCACTGGCCGATGCCGAAGTGGTGTACGAGGGCAAGCCGGAGGATGTCGAAATCAATACTCTGGTTGTTCACACGCCGGAGAGAAATTATCCGATCGTGATCCGGGCGGATACGTTTTTCACCAGTGAGGCTTTCTACTATCGGGACGGTGAACTGCTCAAGCTGGACATTCCTGCCGATGCCGTAATCGAAACTCTGTTCAGGAACCAGCTGTTGCTGAGCCTGAAGACCGACTGGCAAAGGGATGGGGAAACCTGGAAACAGGGTTCCATCGTGAGTGTCGACCTGGATGACCTGTTGCGCGGGGAGGGCAAAGTGGTGCGCGTGGTTGAACCGGACGCGCACTCCGCCATCAGTGGAGGTCAGCCGCAGCCGTGACCTGCTGCTGGTGAACCGCATGGTCGACGTGCGCAGCAAACTGGATGCCTACACTCTGGCGGACGGCAAATGGCAACTTCATTCCATCGATGCGCCCGCCATGGGGCAGATTTCCATCAGCAGCGCCAGCGAGGAAAGCAACCTCTTCTTTTTCAGCTATCAGGACTTTCTTACACCCACGACCCTGTTTCAGACCGAAGGCCTGTCCGCACCGAGCGCGGTCAAAGCGCTACCTGCCTTTTTTGACGCTTCGCCCTACGAGGTGAAGCAGGCGTTTACCCGGTCTTCCGATGGAACCCGGGTGCCTTATTTCCTGGTGGCACGCAAAGGCCTGGAACTCAATGGCAGGAACAAGACCCTGATATACGCTTATGGCGGCTTCGAGATTGCCGAGCAGCCTGTGTATTCGGCCACCATTGGAATTGACTGGCTGGCTGAAGGAGGGGTGTTTGTTCTGGCCAACATCCGTGGCGGTGGAGAATATGGCCCGGCCTGGCATTTGGCCGCGCAGCGGGAGAATCGCCAGAAGTCCTATGATGACTTCTATGCGGTCGCCGAAGACCTGATTCGCGAGGGGGTAACCTCCCCGAAGCGTCTTGGCATCCGCGGTGGCAGCGGCGGTGGTTTGCTGGTAGGAATGTTGTTCACCCAACGCCCCGAATTGTTCGGGGCGGTAGTTTGCCAGGTTCCCTTGTTGGATATGAAGCGCTTCAGTCATTTGCTGGCGGGCGCGAGCTGGATCGCGGAGTATGGTGATCCGGACAAGCCCGAGGACTGGGCTTTTCTGAAAAATTACTCGCCCTATCACAATCTGGATCCGGCGAAAAACTACCCCCGCGTGTTTTTCACCACCTCGACCCGTGATGACCGTGTGCACCCCGGTCATGCAAGAAAAATGGTGGCCAAAATGAATGCGATGGGAAAGCCGAATTTCTATTATGAGAATACCGAAGGGGGCCACGGTGGGGCGGCCAACAACCGGCAACAGGCGCGTGTTCAGGCCTTGATTTACACTTATCTGCTAAACGAATTGGAATGAACGGAGCCGGTTCGGAACTGACTGCCGGTTACGCATCGAGGCAGCATTCGGATTCAGCCGGCTGGCAATGAAAAAAGTGCGAGCCCGGAATTGATCCGGGCTCGCACCGCCTTGTTGCACAGCGCAAAGCGTCTCGCTTTATCGGTGTTTGCGGCTAGTGATGCCCCCGATGGTCGCGACCGCGGCCACTGTCATGGCCTCGTCTGCCACGGCCACCGTCACGGCCATGTCCGCTGCCGTAATCACGGCGGTACGAATCATTGTGGCTGCGTCCGCGCCTGTTGTCATATCTGCGGTCATACCTGGCTTCGTTTCTGTACCCGTGCCGGTAATCGCGTCTGTGGCCATATGAATGGCCATAGTAGGCATATGGCGCCGAGCGGTAATAGGGCGCCGGATAGTAATAGGGCGCCGGATAGTAATAGGCTTCCGGGTAATAGTACGGCGCCGTATTAAAGCCCAGATAACCGCCGTAGCCGATGGGGACTGAGAGGCTTATCGCGCCCCGAACTCCACCATGATGGCGTGAATGGGCCTGAGCCACCGAGGTGGCGGCCAATAGCGGCAAACTGATTAACAGCGTAACGATAAGCTTGTTCATGATATTTCCTCCTGGTTGCGCTACTTACGGGTACATGATGCACCCGCGTGGCTGAACGGAGGCTGAATGACGAATTATCGATAATCAGGCGGGATAGGTCTCGAAACAGGGTACCTCATCGCCCGCGCAGGACCAAGACACTCTGGATTCGTAGAATATCCTTGCCTGCGGTGCGATGTTGGGTTCGACATCCAGTGTGCCGGCAGGAATAAACACCAGGTTCATGCTGGTAATTTCCGCCGGCAGCGGGCCACCGCATTGGGCGCAGAATGTACGGGTAAATCTTTGTGCCTCGGGAACTTTGTAGGTCTTGATCAATGCAGTATCACCTGTCCAGGTGATGGAGCCATCATTGACGAAGAGATTGCTTGCATGTCCGGTGCCGCTCGACTTGCGACAGCGCGAGCAATGACAATGCATGAACCGGCTGGGTTCACCGGTAACGCTATAGTGCAGTGCACCACAAAGACAGGATCCGGTCAGTGTCTGTTGGGTCATCGGTGTTCACCTTGATCAGCATTTCCCGCATGGCAGCATAGCAAATCCCGTGACAAAGAGTGGGGCCTTTTGTTGTTCGACTCTCGCCGCCTTACGGTCAATTTGCTAGCCTACGCACTATGAAATCCATTCTTTTTGTCTGTATGGGCAATATTTGCCGCTCGCCGGCTGCGGAAGGCATTTTTCGAACACTGGTGTCCAATGCCGGCCGCAGTGCGGAATTCGAGATCGACTCGGCGGGAACCGGAGGCTGGCATATCGGTGACAGGGCTGACCGCCGTATGCGGTCGGCGGCTCAGGCACGCGGCTATACGCTGGACAGTATCGCGCGCCAGATCGAACCCGCCGACTTCCACCGTTTCGACTGGATTGTCACCATGGACGAGTTGAATTTTCGCGATGTCAGCGCGATGAACCCCGGTTCCGGGGCAAAGATCGTTTCACTCTGTGAGTACTGTGAACGGCATGCGGAGACCGAAGTCCCCGATCCGTACTATGGCGGTGACGACGGTTTTCACCAGGTGATCGACATCCTCGAAGATGCTTGCGCGAATTTGCTGCGACAGATCTGAAGTGCAGGCGGCAACCTATCCTTCAATTCTCGATGAGCTGGGTCTTGGCGCGCCCATCCGCCTGGACAGCATTGGTGGCGGCTGCATCGCCAATGCTGCGGCCGCGACTTTTGCAAGCGGGTGCAGGGTCTTTGTCAAATTTGTTTCGCCAAGGCGCGGAATGGCAGCACCGGATCTGTTCGCAAGGGAAGCAGAAGGCTTGCAAGCACTGGCCGCTGCCCAGGCCATTCGGGTGCCCGAAGTGCTTGCGGTTGGTGAGCAGGCGCTGGTGCTGGAAATGATTCAGGCTGCAGCGAAGCGGCGTGATTTTGCCGAAGATTTCGGTCGTCGCCTTGCCGCTTTGCACGACAATCGGGGCAAGACCTGTGGTTTTGCGCATCACAATTTCATTGGCGCTACGAGGCAATACAATGATCCTGTGAACGGAACCTGGGACGCGGTTGCCGGGGATGACGGTGCGTCCTGGCCGGAATTTTTCCTCGAGCGCCGGCTCCGCGTCCAGGTGCGCCTGGCGGCGAGCAATGGCTATGGCGACGAACTGGTGCATCTGTTGGACCGGGCTGAGGCACGTGTGTCCGAGCTCTTGAGCGCTGCGATCGAAGTTGCCAGCCTCTTGCATGGCGACCTCTGGGGTGGAAACTTTATCGTCGATGACCGCGGTGAAGCCTGTTTGATCGACCCGGCCGTGTACTATGGTCACCGCGAGGCGGACCTTGCCATGACACGATTGTTCGGAGGCTTCGAGCCCGGTTTTTATGCGGCCTATGCTGAAGCGTCACCGCTCGCCGCCGGCCACGAAGATCGTCTGGCTGTTTATCAGCTCTACCACCTGCTGAACCACCTGAATCTGTTCGGCGGCGGATATTTCGAACAAAGCAAGCGCATCTTGCAGCACCATGCCCGCTGAGCCCGATGCTCCGACTTCATGCCGAACGCTCGAAGGTGGTTTATACTCAATCCTGTGTTAGGGGGACTATATGCAAATTGTATGCGCTAAACTAAAGTCCGTAAGGCTTGCCGGGCACGGCAAGGCTTTCACTGTGTACCGGTTCTGGCCAGAATGACAAGCATGTCCGCAAAAGAATCGAAAGTTCTGGTCATCGACGACAGTTCGATGGCTCTGCGCGTTACCGTTCAGCTATTGCAGGACGGCGGCTATGATGCCGAAGGTTTGAATGGATCGGAACGAGCCATGGAACGCATCCGCGAGCTGAACCCGGACATTGTCGTATGCGATTTGATGATGCCGGGCACCAATGGCTTCGAACTGCTTAGCATGATCCGGAAGGATGAATCCCTGGCGGATATGCGCGTTGTAATCGCCTCGGCCAAGGCCTATGAGGCGGATCGTAACAAGGCGAAACGGCTGGGGGCGGATGGATACATCATAAAACCATTCACGATGGAAAAGTTCGATTCCGTCATGCGCTCACAGGGCCGCATGCAGCTATCGGCCTGGGGTGTGCGTGGCACCCTGCCGGTACCGCAGGAAGGATACATTCGCTTTGGCGGCAATACTTCGTGTTATTCGCTGCAGCTCACGCCGGATCGTTATATGGTGTTCGATGCCGGCACGGGGATCAAAAACTGCGGTGGCGCACTGATGAAGAGTGGCCATAAGCGCATTTCAGCCGACCTTTTTATCACCCATCCCCACTGGGATCATATCAATGCCTTCCCGTTTTTCGCGCCGCTGTATATTCCCGGCAATGAGGTGCGGGTCTACGGTTCCGCACAGGACCAGATCGGCTTCGAGCAATTGATCGTGACGCAAATGGATGGAACTTATTTTCCGGTCACGGTACGCGAGTTCGGTGCTCACGTAACGTTTCACGAGATTGGTCAACAGCAGATGGATTTGGACGGCATCCGCGTCCGCTCGATTCTGTTGAAACACCCGGGACACTGTCTTGGTTACCGCGTCGATTACAAAGGCCGTAGTTTTTGTTACATCACCGACAATGAACTTTACCCGGCGGACTCTGAGTTCGCCGATGAGGAATTTCTGCACAGTCTGGCGGAATTCTGCCACGGGACAAACGTGCTGGTGCACGACTGCACCTATTTTGACCATGAGTACGCCACCAAGGTGCATTGGGGCCATTCCTCGCTGAGCGAAGTCTGCCGTCTGGCACATCTGGCCGAAGCCGACCGCCTGTGGATTCACCACCACGATCCGGACCAGACGGACAATGATATCGAGTGCAAACTCGATTTCTGCGCCTCGACGCTGCATGCCTGCGGCAGCCGCACCGAAGCCGTATTGCCACGGGAAGGAATGAGTGAGGTAGTGTAAAATCTGGCTGAACAGGGGCTGCGGCTTGGCGCCCGGCCCTAAATGATGATTAATTGATCACGGCGCCCGCCTTATAACCGGAAATTGATCCAGATCAGAGCAAAATACCGCCACAACCGCTGTACTTGAGCTCGCCGAATATCAACTTCAGCGCTTTGTTTGTCTTAGAGGAAAATCAATGAATAACTGGCTCATGAGCGGACTTTTTACTGTCGTTGTCTTGCTGTCACTTACCGGGCTGTTTTTTTTCCTGGTGACCCGGGGCGCGCTCGTGCTGCGGGGCCTGTCACCCGGCGAAGGCAGTGACAAAGCCCATGTATACCCGATCTATTCCAATATGAGACTGATCAAACTGGTCGATTTTCAGCCGGTCATTTCCGCCATATTGCTGTTTCAGTATCGCCGTTTGGTTTCGCGCATCGTGGCCGGATTGAGCCGGGCGGATTTGCGTGACAAGAATGTTTTGATCACCTCCTGTGCGTTCGGAAACGTGATACCCAGAGTCGTGAAGGCTTCCATACAGGCGGGCGCGAAGCGTGTCTTTATTGCCGACATCATTCACAATGAGCTCGTCCATGCCGAGAGCAAACTCGGACACTTCGCGGACAAGGTGGAGTACATCGAGGACAACGCCACGGCCATGAAGCAGGCGGCGGGATTTGCCGATGCCAATATCATGTTCTTTCTGCTGCATGAATTGCCCCATCCGCTCAAAGGTCAGGCCCTGATGGAGGCGGGACGCATGCTCGCTCCCGGCGGAACGCTTTTCCTCGCCGAGTTTCACCGGCCGGAATTGTGGGTCCTGCGGGCTCTTAGCTGGACCTATTTCAAGGTTTTCGAACCCCTGGGTCTGGCGCTGTGGGACACGCATGATCCCCTCAACTTCCTGGAACAATCCGGCGCATGGAAGTGCGAACGAACCACGTTCCTGTGCGGCAATTTTCAGTTGATCACCGCGACGAAACTGTAACGGCAGAAATCCGGGTTTTTGCCGCCAGGGCCTGTTAACAGGCCCTATTCCAACCGCATGACGATGCTATCGGTAAGATAGGGATTGTCGAAACTTATCTTTTCACCAGCCTGCTTGCCGGGAATCGGAAAGAGGCGGGCGGAGAGGGGCTTTTGATACCTGGTGGCGAGTGCGGCCACGTCGGCGATAATGGCTGTAAGCGCCTCCACAGAGGAGTCGCCGGGCAGGGGAACCACATCGAGACCGGTACCACACACACTCGAGAACAACAGTAACCTGGAAATGCCGTAGCGTCCCTCGGCAGCCCGTTGCGCCAGCACCGGGTCTTCCAGCACCGGCAGCATCAACCCGGAGTAACCACAGGTCTGGACGCTGAGTCCTTTGAGTACGCTGGTAATGGTCGCGCAAGCGGTAAGGGTCGAAGAACTGCCGAATGGTTTATTGGTCAGGGTTTCGATCGCCCGGCCGATGCTGGCATCCAGGCCGGGGGCAGGAGATGCATCGATACCCAGGTAGCTCCAGCCGGTCTCCTGCGCCAGCACCCGCGCATGCGCCGCCACCGGACCAAGCGCTGCCTCCAGGCGTGCCTTCAGGCGGCGTTTGGACTGGTTGAGACCATGGCTGCCCTGAAGCGCTTCGGTCAGCAGGTTGGCGGATTCAAGACCCATGCTGAAGGCGGTGCCCTGGTCGAAAAAGGCGGCCGGAAAGAACGGGGTGCCGGAAGGGACGAACGCGGTCGCGGCAAAGCGGAAATTGCCTTCGCCGCCTGGCGTGGCGCGGCTAATGGCATAAATGGCTTCAGCGGCCGAACGCAGTGCCCGAACGTGCAGGCCATGAGCCGGCGAAGCGACGCGGCAGCTAAAGTTGATGTTTTTGGTCTGCCGGACCAGATCTGCCGCCCACCGGGCAAATTCCTTGTGGTAGTGGTTACCGGTGATGACCGGGCCGATGCTGCAAATGACGCCGTTGTCCGTGGCGAATTGATCGAGCAACTTGAGCGCCTGCAGCGAAGACGGATTCGTCCAGTCGGGAAGGTAACTTTGCAGCGGCGGTGTCGCCAGCCGAAGGGTCTGAACCTGGTAACCCTCGGCTTCGAAGACAGCGCGCGCCCGTTGCAGGAAGGCGACCGCTGCCACGGCCGGCTTGAGATCGCCGGCGCTTTGCAGTTGCACGCCGGCGGTAATGGTGCGGATACGGAAGTTCATCTGCGCGTCGCCCGCACTGAGCCCGCGGGCGAAAGGCCAGGCTGCAGCCAGGCCCAAAAGGCCGGCAAACTCGCGCCGTGAAAGACCTGTATTCATATCAAGCTCCTGCTAGTGTCCTGTCCCACAAATACCTTCACCAATTCACTGGTCTTTTTCGCCCCTGGCGGTGTTGCTCGTCCTTGTGTGGGGCCTGCCACACTGCGTCCTCGCGCCTTGCCAGGAACAAAAAATCCGGCGCGACTTGTCAAAGTTATTTGCGGGACAGGCCACTAGTCTATCTCAGGTATTTGCCGTACCAATCGATGTATCGCTGCATGCGGTCTTGCACATAGCTCGGTACATCCAGACCATGAAACTCGCCTGGATAAATGATCAACTGCGTGTCGATACCCAGGCTGCGCAGGGCCTGGTACATCTGCTCCGAGTTCAGTAGCGGCACGTTGAAATCACGGTCCCCGCAGAGAAACAGCGTCGGCGTCTTGATTTGATCGGCGTGCAGCAGCGGGTAGGCATTTAGCAGGTAGGCATCGGTATTGCCCCACGGTGTACCGAGTTCGAGTTCGTACTCGCGGATGTACATGTCGGTGCCGTAACCCGCCAGTGCGTTGCCCATGGAAGCGCCACTGGTTGCCGCTTTGAATCGTGTGTCTTTGGAGATGACTGCATCGGTAAGTATGCCGCCATAGCTCCAACCGCCGATGCCAAGGCGCTGCGGATCGGCGATGCCTTTGCCGACAGCGTAATCCACGGCCGCAAGCACGTCTTCGGTATCCTTGCCGCCCCACTCGCCCCAGATGTCCATCGAAAACGCCTCGCCCCGCCCGGAGCTGCCGCGGGGGTTGGCCGCCAGGACAACATAGCCTTGCGCGGCGAGAATCTGCCATTCCAGACTGAAGGCATTGGCAAATTGCGATACCGGCCCGCCGTGAATCCGCAACACGGCGGGGTACTTATTGCCCTCTACGTAGCCAGGTGGCGTGACCAGAAAGCCATTGATCTGCGTGCCATCTTTGGACGGGAAAGTGATTTCGTCGACGCGGGCAAGCCGCACCGCCGCAAGCCACTCGTCGTTGCGATGGCTCAACTGCCGGGTCTTGCGGTTTTCCAACGCGAATATTTCGTTCGGGCGATCGGTGCGTGCTGTCCACAAGCACGGTGCGATTCTTCGGTCCAAGATCGAATTCTGTGGTCTCGCGCCGGCCTTGCAAAATCGGTTCCCACTTGCCGTTGACCGGATTCATTCTGATGAAGTGCTGGTTGCGGTCATCTTCGATGAACGCATAAATCCACTTGCCGTCGCCCGACCAGCGCGGTGACAGGATGTTGCGGTCGAGGTCGGTTGTGATCACCCGCGCCTGGCCGCCGTCGACCGGTACAATCATCAGCTCCTGTTCCGAGTAGTACATCAACTTCCCATCCCGGGAGACGGTAAGCGCAATCTCACGTCCGTCCGGACGCCAGGAGGGCGTCGTCGTCCAGCCCGAGTCACCGGCGTCGCCTTGATAGTTCGCCAACAGCCGTGGTTCGCTGCCGGCACGTGCTTCGATCACGTACAGACCGTTGGTGTAATTACGGTCCGGATCGCCCGTGCGTTTGCTGGTGAAGGCAATTTGCGAGCCGTCTGGTGACCAGATGGGCAGAGCCTCATCGAAATTGCCCGGTGTCAACAGCTCGGCCTTGTGCGTGGCGACATCGAGCAGGTAGAGGTGATGACGCAAGTCGCCGAGATAGCCGGTTATATCTTCCTTGAAGTAGTAGCGGTTGATGACCAGGGGTGGAACGGTCTTGTCCGGATCCTGCGCTGACGCCTCGCTAGGATCCTCATCCATCACGATGAGCGCGATTTTCGTTGCGTCGGGCGACCATGCGTAGTCGAGTACGTCGCCCTTGAATGCGGTAATGGCCTCGGCTTCGCCGCCGGTCCGATTCAGCAGCCAAAGTTGTGCATGCTCGTCGTCGTCCTTTCCGCGCGCAGACAGAAAGGCGAGGTAGCGGCCGTCGCCGCTCCAGCGTGGGCTGTTTTCACCGTCTCTGGAGCGGGTCAACTGCAGCGTGCGCTTGCCGTCCCAGTTCGTCATCCAGATATGCGAAATATATTTGTCATGTTCGAGATCGGTTGTACCCACCGTGTATGCGACCCAGTCGCCTTCTGGTGACAGCCGTGGATCACTGACCTGCTGGACCGAGTTGATGTCATCCGCCGTCAGCAGACGTTGCGGCGCCTGTTCGGCGCGTAGCGGCGAAGTGAATAGCGCAAACAGGAATAAGGCAGCGACGCTGGTCAGCGGTTTGTACATGATTGGTCATTACGGTTATTGCACCTGGTGGAAAGGAAAATCGATGGGCAAGAAGTATAAACCACCTGTCATGGATTGCTTCAAAGTCTTGCAAGATTTGGAACAAAGGAGTTTTCCGCGCCGGGCAAACCCAAACCCTGGCCGTTACACCGTCAATCGATCCAGCCGCCCCAGGCAAGGGTTGGCGGCGATTCTTCAAACCATCGCGAGGGGTAAGCCACCATTCCCGGAACCAGGCGGCTCCAAACCGCGGCGACCACTGCGAGGATAACAACACCGAACAGAACCGGCTGTAAAATTGCACCCAACGAGGAATGTGCGTGCATCACGATCAATGGATTGGCCCCGGCCGGTGGATGCACGGTCTTGGTGATGAGCATATAAATCAAGGTCAAGACCAGCGCGAGGACGTAAACCCAAAGGGCATCGCCAAACATGTGGAAACAGAAACTTCCAATGAGCACGCTGCCTATGTGGCCGCCAAACAAGGCGCGGGGTTGCGCCGCCGGCGTAGCGGAAAGTGCAAATAAAAAAACTGCTGAGCCGCCAATCGAAGAGATAAAAAGCGGCATCGAAGGTGGATCTGCGAAGGTGAGAACCAGGCTCACTCCGAGTGCCGCACCGGCTGTGGACGCTGCCAGCCGAAAGACGACTTTCGCCAATTGTCTTGTTCTCCGGGGCTGATCGGTTTCTCTATTCATAGTCGTTTTTCGATGCCTTTCTCACTCTTGCAGTCAGATTCAATTCTACTGCACCGCACGTTATCACGGATGCAAGCCAGTGGGTATGGATCAGCCGCGCAATGGCTTGACTTATGCGCTGGCGGATCAGCCAGCATTGTTTTGCGCCGCCCGGTCTCCGCTTGTCGCCAGGAGTCAGCGCCACCCACGTCCCCGGCCTGCAACTGCACGCCTTAATCTGGACAACCCGAAATCGTGCTTATATTCTGTAACAGTTTTCCCTGCGAGGATAATCAGATGCGCATACTTGGCAGTGGCGAATTTTTGATGGCGCTGACCGGCGGTGCATGGCACGAATACCTGGGTGCTGATGGCAAGGCGCTGCCGGCTTGTGACGTGGTTGCCGGCAATGGTTTGCTGGCCTTCAAGTCGGGTAGCCGGAACGACACCACCGTCAGCTACGCTACTTTTGGCGCCAGGATTGGCCACCAGTGACCTGTACCAGGCCGCTAGTGGCCTAGATATCAAGCAATGCGCAGTCGCCCGGCGTCGGGTAAATTGCTTTGGTTCTTCCCCGGCTGGTAAATTCTGGACCATCTGTGCCCCTTCTGACGTAAACTAGTGGCCTGTAGCAGGCTGCCAGGGCCGTTAATCGGTTGCCCGGCCGTCGCGGTAAAGCGGTAAACGTTAGCTATCCCTTCAAGGGCCATAACCCGGTTCTGGTTTGGCCAGCGAAGCAAAAAGGTGAAGTGTTATGAAATTTCTCGACATGTTCCGCGATTGGAAAGACGTGGAGGAGTACCGCGCCAAGACTGTCATTTTTACCGAAGGACAGGCACCGGATGTGATGTACGTCATTCTTTCGGGCGACATCGAGCTGACACTCCATGGTGAACCCCTGGGCGCTGAGGGAGCGGGTGGAATTATCGGGGAAATGGCAATGATCAATGGCGCCCCGCGCAGTGCTACGGCAACGGCGCTTACCAAAGTAAAGCTGGCGCGAGTGAATCGTGACCAGTTCAGAGAATTCGTTGACAAGAATGCCGAGTTTTCGTTGCAAGTGATGGCTGTGTTGGCCAACCGGCTGCGCGCGGTCGACCACTATATCTCAACTCAGTTCAAACAGCTCCGGTAGCCGGTATACAGTTGCAAAGGCTCGATCTATCCGGCCTGGTCGATAGGTTCCGTACACGGTGGTTCTATTGAAGGGTTAGCTGTATGGATTTGTTGGAAGTTTTTAAAGATTCGGATGATTTCATTGAGTATCCTGCCGGCGCCGTAATCATCGCGGAAGGCAAGGAAGGAAACCTCATGTATGTGGTCATGAAGGGCGAAGTGATTGTTTCAATAAGAGATAATATTCTGGCAACAGCGGGCCCCGGCGAAATCGTGGGGGAAATGGCCCTGATCAATTCGGATATTCGCAGCGCAACCGTCACTGCAAAAACCGCTTGCCAACTGGTGCTTATCGATCAGAGCGTTTTCGAGTCCTTGCTCAAACATGTGCCGGAATTTACCTTGCACGTGATGAATGTTCTGGCCGAACGTCTCAAAACTGCATATGAGATGATCGACTGACAGGCCACCGGGCGGTTTCGCCATAAGGAGAAAGGAGCTACATGGATCTGCAGATAGTCAAGAAAGTCTACCGGCGTTACGCCAGGATTTACGACTTCTACTTCGGCCCGTTTCTCCAGCCGGGGCGCAAGGTGGTCATTGCCCAAATGAACTGCCAGCCTGACGACCGCATTCTGGAGGTTGGTGTCGGCACTGGTTTGTCATTGCCGCTGTATCCCCGGGATGTGCTGATTACCGGCATCGACATTTCCGAGGAGATGCTGCAGCGCGCACAGGCGCGCACCAAGCGCGACGGACTCGAACACGTTTCCGAACTGCTGTACATGGACGCTGAGCACATGCAATTCGATGATGACAGCTTCGATAAGGTCGTGGCGATGTATGTCGCCTCGGTTGTGCCATCGCCGGCGCGGCTGGTTGCAGAGATGCGCCGGGTGTGCCGGCCAGGCGGCGAGTTATATATCGTCAACCACTTCCAGAATGCCAATCGGCTTGTGTCTGGAGCCGAGCGCATGATTGCGCCGCTTTTCGAGCTGCTGGGATTTCATCCGGATTTCCCCCTGGAGAAATTTATTCAGGAAACGGGCCTGGAGGTTTCTGAGCGCATTCCGGTCAATCTCCTCGGTTACTGGACGCTGCTGAAGGCGCCAAACAACAAGGGACTTTCTGTTTCTGTTTCCCCGCAGCAGCAAACCGCCTCCCGGGTGGGCGCCGTTTGATCTGAATTCCCGGCGTTCCGCCTGGTGAATTGGACCATCAATTCAGTGCAGTCACGGTGACGACGTGGTAACTCGGGTGATCAGCGTGAGGCTGGTAATTCTGGCTCATCTCCGGCACCAGAGCAGCCAGGGTTCTCTCACGGTTTTCCGGGTCCGGATGGGTGCTCAGAAACTGCGGTGGGTGAGACTTGGACAGACCGTTCATTTTCCGCCAAAGCGATACCGCGGCTTCCGGGTTATAACCCGCTTTAGCCGCGAGCTCTATGCCGATGCGGTCCGCTTCTTTTTCGGCTGCACGGCTATTGGGTAAAGTTACCGCCAGCATGGCTGCCGCTGCAGCGCCCGTCAACGCGGTCTTGCTGTCGGTGGCAACGCCAACAGCCGCGACGCCAAGACCGCTGGCCATCGCAACCGACATCTTCTCGGCGGTGTGATTGGCCAGTGCGTGGCTGATTTCATGCCCCATCACCTGAGCCAGTTCGTCATCGGTGGGCTTGATCTGGTCGATCAGGCCGGTATAGATGGCCATGCGGCCACCAGCCATGCACCAGGCATTGACGGTTTCCGGGTCGTCGATGACGGCTACGCTCCATTCCCACTTGGCCGTTTCAGGGCGCATGGCAATGGCCTGGCTCACCAGCCGGCCGGTAATGGTTGCGATGCGCTTGATCAACTTCCTGTCCTTCGAAAGTTTGCCATCTTTCTTCAGCTCACCTACCTGTTGTACATAGGCCTCGGTCGATGAAGAAATGGCGGTATCTTCGGACACCAGCATCAACTGCTTTCTGCCGGTTGGGCTGGTGGCACAGGCAGTGAGAAGGAACGGGATCAGTGCAAGGATGAATAGCTTGTGTTTCACGTTTGTTCGCCTGAGGTGGATGATGGAGCGCATAGTGTGCAGGAAATTGCAGCCTGAATGCACTCAAACAGGTATTATTTAACACCATTAGGGTTTGAAGGGAAACGGCCGTTGACATACTGCCTCACCATTCGCGTTGATCAGGGTCTGGTATTCGCCTCGGATTCGCGCACCAATGCCGGCCCGGACCAGGTCAGCACCTTCAGCAAGATGCACACCTTCGAAGCTGATGGGCTGTGTGATTTGCCTGCTTTGCTCCGGGAATCTGGCGACAACACAGGCCGTGGTGCGGCAGATACGGCGCGACAACGAACGTGCCGCCGGAAAATGTCTGAACAATGTCCAGGACATGGCCGAAGCGGCGGAATACGTCGGCTCACTGAGCCGCGCGGAGCAAAGAAAACACAGGTCGAAAAGTGACGACATAATTCAGCCCGGAAGCCAGTTTCATTGTGGGCGGCCAAATTGCCGGCAGGCAGCATCAGATATACCTGGTGTACCCGGAAGGTAATTACATAACGGCCACCGTGCAGACGCCCTATCTGCAGATTGGTGAGCTGAAATATGGCAAGCCGATTCTGGACCGCATCATCAACGAGGACTTGTCCCTGGAACTGGCCGCCCGTTACGCTCTGGTTTCCATGGATTCCACGATTCGCAGCAATGCCACGGTAGGGCCGCCGGTTGAATTGCTGATTTATCCGGCCGGATCAATGAAGTTTGGCAATCGCCTGGTGCTTGCAAGAAGACAATCCCTACCTGGCCGAATTGCGCCGGGCCTGGCAAGAAGGGCTGAAAGACACGTTTGAGCGCCTGCCGCGACTGCCATTCAGCCGGCCAGCCGTTCAGCTTGTTGACGTACAAGGCGATCAATAAACAAAAGCTTGCGCTTGACTGGCTCTGACAACAAAAAGGGATAGGCATCGTCCGCGCCCAGGCTGCGGTTGATCTCATTCAGCGTGATCGCCAGCTCTATCCAGATGTTGATCCAGTCGTCATTTCCCACCTATCCGCGGTTTCTGGCGCCAGGCCGGCTGCGCGCGCCGATTCCAACGCATCGGTGATGAGCAGGAAGTGGGCGAACGTCTCGGCAAAATCCTCGGCCGGGTGAGAGGAAGCGTAGGCGCTGATGAATTGTTCGTTCCAGCCGGCCCGCGGGGCCGTTGGCGTAATAACGCGTTCAAGGCGGCCTGATAATCGTCGCGCTCATCGCCAAACAGGGCACGGCATTCCAGCAGCCGTTCAGGATTTGCGGTCAGCAGATTGAAGTAAAAATGAGCGCTCTCATGGCGCAAATGACCCAGCACGGTGCGGTACAACTCGTGCATTTTTTCCCGCGCTTCGTGGCGGGCGACGTCATCAGCTTCGGCAATGTTGATCGTGATGGTGCTGTCCAGGTGGCCGGTGGTGACGAACTGCTCGAAAACATCCGGATTGCGGCGGTGGTCTTCGAGAAACTTGAACCTGAGCGCAAACTTGCACCCGTGAACGGCAGTTGCAGGGAAATGAGCGAGTAAAGCAGGCGCCGCTTGGCTTCCTCCATACGGGTCCAAAGCTTGAGATTGCCTGGCCGGTCCAGTGCAGGTATGACCTCGTTCATCCGGCAGGAACGGCAAAGGTCGTGGTCATCTTCCTGCGCCAGCAGCCAGTTGCAATTGTAGTACCGGTGAAAATTGGCGCAGCGCCGGTAAACCCTGCCTGCAGGAGTCGTCAGGCGGCCATCCACACTGGCATCCAGCGCCACCATGTCCATGACCTGAGGATCGAAGCCAAGCTGCCGGTTGCAGCGCTGGCAAGCGGTGTTGTCGAAGAATACCTGGTTTCCGCAATGACATTGAAAGCGTTTCATGGGCGGGGACGTGGCCGGTTCATGACGCGCGCATGGGATTGAGCCAGGTCTCGAAGATGACCCCATGCAGGGTGGCCAGTTCGAGCTGCAGTTCATCGACGAAACTGGTGCACAACCTGGTGTTCGATGGCCTGCAGGTCAATGCCGTCGAGGTGGCCGCGCAGTGAGGCGAGTTGGCTTACCGCATCCCCGCATCGCGGTAAAGCCCGCAAAGCCTGCTCCAAAACTTCCACGCAATGCGTGACCGAGCGGGGAAATTCGGTATCGCGCAGCAGAAAAGCGAACACGTCGGGACCCAGGATACGCCGGCGAACATACTGGCGGTACATCTGGTACGCGCTGAGCGCGCGCAGCACCGCCCGCCAGATGGTGCTGTCATAAAGACGCAGTTCGTCACGGCCGGTCATCAGGGTGGCTGCCGCGACGTCGATCATGCGGGAGGTCATGTCGGAGCGCTCCAACGACCGGCCCAAGCGCACAAACTGGTAGGCCGGACCATGACTCATGGTGCCCTCCAGAATACCGGTGATTTCGTGGCAGCGGCCGACGATTTCATCCGGCACCTGCGCGTTGGGCCGGTGAGCCACTGCAGGCAGATTGTCCACGGCATACAGCTGCAATTCGTTGATCGCCCGCCAGGCCTCGCTGGGCACGATATCACGCGTGGTGCGGGCATTTTCCCGCGCAAAGTTGAGCGAGCACAATACCGAGGCGATGTTGTGTTGATTGGTCAGAAGGAAAGTCAGTTCGTCTTCGTTCCCGCCGCAGCCTGGTCATAGCTTCATCCATGCCGAGAATATTGAGGGCCACCGACCAGTCGAGACCGGCGTCTTCCGGCAAATCCAGCAGCAACTCGCTGTAAACCGTCACCAGGCGCGCGGCGTTTTCCACCCGCTCCAGGTAGCGGCTCATCCAGTAAACCCGTTCAGCGACGCGTGACAGCATCCCCTATCCCACAACCCAGGTGTCTTTACTGCCGCCACCCTGGGAGGAGTTGACGACCAGGGAACCGCGCCGCAAAGCCACGCGCGTCAGGCCACCGGGTGTGACGTACATACTTTCACCCTGCAGGATGAAGGGCCTTAAATCCACATGCCGTGGCTCGAGCTTGCGGTTGATGACGGTGGGCACCGTGGACAGTGTTATCACCGGTTGGGCCACGTAATTGCGCGGATTCTTTTGCACCAGTTCACGAAACGCCGCGCGTTCCTTCAGGGTGGATTGCGGCCCAACCAGCATGCCGTACCCTCCGGACTCATTGGCTGGCTTGACCACCAGTTCGGACAGGTGGTCCAGCACGTAGGGCAGGCTTGTTGCATCCGCGCACTGGTAGGTGGGGACATTGGCAAGTATCGGTTCCTCGCCCAGGTAGTAGCGGATCATCTCCGGCACATAAACGTACACCACTTTGTCATCGGCAACCCCGGTGCCGGGCGCATTGGCGATGGCGACCTTGCCCGCGCGCCAGGCTCGGATCAGGCCGGGTACACCGAGCATGGATTCCCTTTCGAAAACCTCGGGGTCGAGAAAAGTCGCATTGATGCGGGAATAGATTACGTCGACCCGTGTCAGTCCTTCGACCGCGCGCATGTAGACGCAATCGTCATCGCCCACCAGCAAATCATTGCCTTCTACGAGTTCGGCGCCCATGCGGCGCGCCAGGTAAGCATGCTCGAAGTAGGCCGAGTTATAGATGCCGGGCGTCAACACCACCACTTCGGGGTCGTCCCCCGGCCTGGGCGACAGGGACACCAGCATGTTGAACAATTCAGCAGGGTAGTCGTCCACCGGCTGAATCTGCTGGCGTGCAAACAGTTCCGGAAAAACCTTTTTGGTGATCGAGCGGTTTTCCAGCATGTACGAAACGCCGGAGGGAACGCGCAGATTGTCTTCCAGCACATAAATGGTTCCGTCTTTGTCCCGCACCAGGTCGCTACCGCAGATATTGGCCCACACATGGTGTGCCGGGCTGGCGCCGGCACAGGCCGGCAGGTAGTTTTTCGAAGTCTCGAGGATTTCGCGCGGAAATTTGCCCTCCTGCACCATGCGTTGGTCGTGATAGACATCGTCGATGAAGTGATTGAGTGCGCGCAGGCGCTGCTTCAGCCCGGCCTCGGTCTGTTGCCACTCGAGGCGGTCCAGAGTGCGCGGGACAATATCGAAGGGCCAGGCGCGGTCGATGTTTTCGCCCTCGGAGTAGACCGTGAAGGTGATACCCATTTCGCGGATGGCCCGTTCGGCCGCAAGCTGACGGTCACGCAGTTGGCTTGGACTCAGGGTGCCAAGATGGCCGGCGAGTTCCCGTGCCGCGGCCCGCGGCTTGCCGCTGCCGTCGATGATGTCGTCGTAGCCACCGCCAGGGTCATAGGCCGACCAATCGATGGTGATGCTGTTGGTCTTGTTCAAAGGTTGTCAGGGGTCAGGTTGAGCTGCCCACACTATCAAGTATCCGGCAGGGGCAGCAAGTGCCACAGCGGCAATCGTGAGCACTGGATGCCCGGTTGCGGTAAATCGAAGCAAGCCAAATCAAGACACGGCGCAAATGCGCGGCAGAATCTCACCAATCGAGCCACCCAGCGTTGCGTCGGCTACAGTGTCGAAAGGCGTAGGCTCGGCGTTGACGATGACGACCCGGGCGCCAGCCGAACTGGCCACTGCCACCGTACCCGCAATGGGGTAGACCTGCAGGCTCGTGCCCACGGAGAGGAACAGGTCGGCCTCCTGCGCCGCCTGCATGGCGCGCTCCATCACTGCCGGAACCAGTTGCTGGCCAAAAGAAATGGTGTCGCTTTTCAAAATGCCGTCGCATCGCTCGCAATGTGGGTCTTCTTCGCCGGCGCGCACACGCTCGAGCACAGGCTGCATCGGGCCGCGCCAGCCGCAGGACCAGCACATGACCTTGCGCAGTGTGCCATGCACTTCAATCACGCGTTCCGGCGAGTTACCCGCGATCTGGTGCAGTTCGTCGATGTTCTGCGTGATCAGCGCATGCAGCTTGCCACGCCGCTCGAGAGTGACCAGGGCAAAGTGACCGGCATTGGGTCTGGCATTCCATGTTGCATGCTCGATGCGGCTGCGCCATGCCGCCTTTCTGACTTCCACGTCGGCGAGATAATGCTGCAGTGTCGACTGCTTCTCTGCAGCAGGGTCGCGCGTCCACACGCCCTTTGGTCCGCGGAAGTCGGGAATGCCTGAGTCTGTGGAAATGCCAGCGCCCGAAAGAACGACTATGCGCCTTGCCGCATCGAGCCAGCCGCGCACTTCGTTCAAGAGGGCGCTGTCGATGCTTGTTTCAGTGCGATGAACCATCGGCGCCATTATCGCTGCCGCAAAAGATTACAATGGTAAGACTACAGCGTAGCAACGGTAAAGTCAGACGGCCGATGTGTTTAATCCTGTTCTCGCACCAACCCGAAGCCGAGCGGCGGCTGGTACTGCTGGCCAATCGCGATGAGTATCATGCGCGCGCAGCCGCCCAGGCCCGCTTTTGGGCCAACCGGCCAGACATCCTGGCCGGGCGTGATCTGGAAGCCGGTGGCACCTGGCTGGGGCTGAGCAAGAAAGGCCGCATGGCTGCGGTGACCAATTATCGTGAACCGGGAAACGTGGTGCCTGATGCGCGTAGCCGTGGCGAACTCCCGCTCGGTTTCCTGACAGGTTCCGACGATGCCATAGCCCACGCGTATGCAGTGGCGGCCAGAGGTCACGATTACAACGGGTTCAGCCTGTTGCTTTTCGATGGCCAGGGCATGGCCTGCGTTTCCAACCGTTCCCCGCAGGGCGTCCTGGTGTTGCAGCCGGGCATCTACGGCTTGAGCAACCACTTGCTCGACACCGCCTGGCCCAAGGTTGCCAGCGGCAAGGCGGAACTTGCCGCAGCCCTTGATGCCGGCCAGGATCTGCAAAGCATGCTAAACATCCTGCTCGACAGCGGTGAGGCCGAAGATACCGAACTGCCGGATACCGGTATTGGACTGGATCTTGAGCGCAGGTTGTCCGCGCGGTGTATCCGCGGCTCAAATTACGGCACGCGCTGCGCCACCGCGGTCGAGGTCCGCGGTGGCGCAGCCACCTTTATCGAGCAAACGCTGGTGCCGGCGGACCTGAATCCCGACATGGTCAGGTTCGATTTGGCACTGTCAGGGTTATAACCCCAATTACCGGCGGTAGCGCTCCTGGATCACCTGCGCGAGTATCGAGACCGCGATTTCTGCGGCGCCACGGCCGCCGAGGTCAAGGCCCACCGGCGCATGGATGCGCTGCGCAAGCGCCTCGAGGCCATGCTCGCGCAGCCGCTCGATACGCCTGGCATGGGTGCGGGTGCTGCCCAGCGCGCCGATATAAAATACCGGGCTTTGCAGCGCTGCCATCAGCGCCGGATCATCCAGTTTGGGGTCGTGGGTCAGGGTTACGACCGCGGTGTGGTCATCCAGGCCGACCTGCGCCAGAGCCGGGCCTGGCCATTCGACCACCAGAGTAATGCCGGGAAAACGCGCCTCGGAGGCAAAGGCCTGGCGCGGATCGATGATGATCACATCGAATCCGGCGAGTGCCGCCATCGGCGCCAAAAACTGTGCGATGTGGACCGCACCAATAACCACCAGCCTGGCGGCCGGCGCATAGCTGCGCAGAAAGAGTTCGACCACGGCTGCTCGCAAGGGCCGCGCTGCGCCCGGCAAGCAACAGACCGTGTGCCTCCGCAAGCTGTTCCGGGCTCAACGCCACTGCACCGGTGCAGGCCGCCCCGTCAACCAGTGACTGCGCGCCATCGGCGAGCCGCGTGACCAGTGCAATGGGCTGTTTGTGTGCCTGGGCGGAGAGAATCTGTTGCAGATAATCGCGCTTCATTCGACGTGCTCAAGGTAAATCTGTACTTTGCCACCGCAGGCCAAACCCACGGCCCAGGCTTCTTCGTCGCTCACGCCAAACTCGAGCTGCCGCGGCTTCCGGCCGGCGATCACCTCCAGTGCTTCGGTGACCACAGCGCCCTCGATGCAACCGCCGGAAACGGAACCCACGAACGCGCTGTCCTCGTTGACCGCAAGATGGCTGCCAGCCGGGCAGGGCGAAGAACCCCAGGTATTGACCACCGTGGCCAGCGCGACATCTTTGCCGGCCTCCCGCCATTGCCGCACCTGTGCGAGAACGTCCGTCACCGTTTCAGCCATGCCTGTCTCCAATTACCAGCACCGGAATTTTTGATTTCCTCAAGCCGGGAAGGGTAACACTACAATCGTGTCTCGCTTCCCTGCTCCCGCCTTCGGCGGAAGGCGGCTGCGCTCGACTGCATGAGATTATACGCACGACCCTTCTGGTTCAGCGAGCTTCGCTCGCTTACCAACCAGGGTCGGCGGGTCGCCTGCGGCTCCTTTGGAAGAAATTAATCGAACGAAATGGATGGCTGGTGGATTTTTCCTGACACACGGTATACGGCCGATTGAACCATCCAATTATAATTAAGCGGGGTAGATCGTTCTTATTCCAAGGCAAATCAATGCACTGATGAAAGAGAGCATCAAATGACTACCAGTTCAGTGACACGGCAAAAGGCAGTACCGGCAACTTCTGGCAGCTTCGGTTCTCGCAGCCAGGAGCCAGCGGATTCCCGGGCTGACGGCCAATCGGGATACGAGACCAAATCGCAGAAATTTGATGCAGTCTATTTAAGTCAGACCTGCGAGCACGATTGGCTCAAATTGCCCAACGATCTCCAAACGCTGGAGACAGAGGGCAAAACCATTTGGAAATGCCGCACTTGCGCGGAGATTACCAACACATACGACTGGCAGAAACCATAGGTATTACTGCACGTCCGGCGCTACAACAGCGCCCCAGTTGGTCTGCACAAGCGCGCCGCTTCACCTTCGGCAAGGGCGATGACCTCGCCCGCTTTCTTCAATTCCGGGATTCCCGAGCGTTTTGATACTGCGGCATTCCGGGTACATGGCTTCGTTCGGGTACCAAACTTCGGCATTGAAACCTATACTCATGCAGAAGTCCTCTATGAGAGGGCAGCGTAGATAAAGCTCCGAGGGCAAGTCTTTGAAATTATCGGCATTTGGGGAAAAGTTCGCCCGCGACTCGGGTATCGTCGCCTTGATGGACGATCTCGGTAATGCGCTGGCCGAAAATCCGGACATGATCATGATGGGGGGTGGCAACCCCGGCCGCCTGCCGGAAATGGAGCGCGTGTTCCAGCAGCGCCTGGAGGCGATCATGCAGGATCCGCTGCAGCGTCATCGCCTGTTCGGCCGTTACCAGTCGCCGCAGGGCGACCTGGATTTTCGCGAGTGCGTGGCGGATTTTCTGGCCGGGGAGTTCGGTTGGAAGCTTGGCGCCGCCAATATCGCGATCTCCAACGGCAGCCAGTCAGCGTTTTTTTCGCTGTTCAACCTGTTCGCCGGCGTCATGCCGGACGGCAGCCGGCGCACGATCCACCTGCCACTGACTCCGGAATACCTGGGTTACGCGGACAGTGGGCTATGTGAGCATTTTTTCAGTGCGACCCGCCCCGAGATTGAGCTGCTGGAGGATAGGCTGTTCAAATATCGGGTCGATTTCCCACGGCTGGAACTGGCACTTGACGCGGGTGCCGCGGCCCTGTGCCTGTCGCGGCCGACCAACCCCACCGGCAACGTGCTGACCGATAATGAGGTCGCTCGCCTTGACCAATTGGCCCGGGACCGGGACATTCCACTGATCATCGATGGCGCCTACGGCCTGCCGTTTCCGAACATCCTGTTCACGGATGCCAAGCCGCACTGGAACGAAAACACCATCCTGGCGTTGAGCCTGTCGAAGTTGGGATTGCCCGGCGTGCGTACCGGAATCGTCGTCGCCCGTGAGGAGATAATCGACGCCTTCGCCAATGCAAACGGCATCCTCAATCTGGCTTGCGGCAACATCGGGCCGGCGATTGCCGCAGAATTGTTCCGCAGCCGGGAGATCCTTGCTTTGACCCGCAATCACGTAAGGCCTTTCTACCAGGCCCGGGCGCAGGCGGCGGTGAACGCTTTTCGCGAGCGGCTGGACGGTCTGCCGTTTCGGATTCACAAACCCGAAGGGGCATTTTTCCTATGGTTGTGGTTCGAAGGCCTGCCGATCAGCAGCCAGCAACTGTATGAGCGCCTGAAGCAACGCGGCGTGTTGATCGTACCCGGTCACCATTGTTTCTTCGGGCTGGACGAAGACTGGCCGCACCGCCACGAATGCATTCGCGTGTCCTACGTACAGGACGAAGATTCCGTGCGCCGCGGCATCGACCTGATCGCCGAAGAAGTGAGGAAAGCCTACGCAACCCGGATGTGAGGCACTGTCGGGCCGCTTTTCCCAAACCGAAATGTAGGGTTTGCCGGCGGCCGCTCGAGTTTTTGCAACATTTTCCCCCTGTGCTATAGTAAAAATTGTTACATGATGTGATCAAGGGGGAGGGCAAGACTGCCGATCCGCTTGATTGCGGGCCCAAAGAAAGTCGAGGGCTTTCGACATGTACTGTTCTCCCCGTCACTTTCGGCCAGGGAGGGCAAAACATGTCGAGCATATACAAGCCACACATCACCCGGCTGGCGGCCACCGCCGGAGTCAAGCGAAGGTTCCTTATTTACCCATCGATGGAAATTGCTGGTCCGGCGTATGAGGCGGGCCGGACAAGTGACATCGGTATCTGAAGTTTCTTTGCTCGCTATTGTTCTGTTGATCGGATTTTCCGGCATCGAAAGCGCGGATGCCGCTGTATTGAGCCATCCGGTGGTAAATGTAGTAGATACCAATCCAGACCCCAATGTGTTCCAGGCGGAACTCAGCGCGGATGAACAGACCGCTTCGATCAATGGCACCGAAGTGCACGCGCTGATCTACAAGGACGTGAACCGCGTGGGTGGGTATCCGGCAGTATCCGATGGCATTCCGATACCACAGATCGTCGTCGATGTCGGCGACGAAGTGATCGTTACGCTGACGAATAATTTCGATGATCCCTGCGCGGCGATATCCTGCGACACCAGCATTCACTGGCACGGCCTGGAACTGGACAACGACAGCGATGGCACAGGCGTTACGCAAAACGCGCTGCTGTACGGTCAGAGCTACACCTATCGTTTCATAGCTCCGCGTCCGGGCGTGTTCTGGTTTCACCCGCACATGAAGCCCGGTCCGCAAGCCTTTGCCGGTATGTACGGCGCCTTTATCGTCCGCGATCCGAATGAAGCGACACTCAGCCTGGAAGACAAGATCCCGGCTGAAGCCGATACCCATACGATCGTGCTGAGCGACACTGAATTCAACGACGACGGCGATGTGGGTTATTTCTATGACGATGACGGTGATCCGAACACGGACGAAGTGTTCGAGCGCTGGGCGGTGCTCCGAGCCGACTGTGGCGATAGTGGCGTGGGTGCGGCGTGCAAGGGGGTGAGTGACGGCAATACCGTCCTTGTCAATGGGCAGGATCCGGCCGCAGGGCCGCCGGTCATCACGGCGCATTCCGGAACCGGCATACGATTGCGGCTGCTGGACCTTTCCACCAACCGGTATTTTCGTCTGGGCGTAGAGGACAACGGGTGCGCTGATAATAATCTTTACCGCATCGGTGGCGAAGGCGGATTCCTCGAATTCGCGCGTCTCGAAGGCGGCACGCTGGGAACCTGGGACACGGAATATGACCCGGGCGAAATTCTCGTTCCCGCGTCAGGGCGAAGCGATGTCGTTATCGTTCCCACCGGCAACAACGGCGACATCATCAGGATTGTCGGCCGTGAATATCACCGCGGCGGGCCGATCGGTGTCGCGCCGGCGATCGGCGACCTGCTGCATATCCAGATCGATAACAGCGAGCCGGATCCGGGCACGCCGTTCGCCATCGCCGATGGAAGCGAGGTCCTCGGGGCCGGCAGCATCGAAGACGTCAAAGGTGAAATCATCACGGATTTCTATATTCCGGTGGACGGCAACCCCGGCGACCTCAACAATCCCGGCAATCCGGCCAATCCGGGTTATGCCGATGGTTCCGACGACCCCGAAATCCGCCTGTACGGCACCAGCAGCCCCGGACAGCTGTGGATCAATGGCACGATTGGCCATTTCGAACACAGCGGGCCAGATTACACGCAGGTGCCGTACCAGGGTGCCACGCGTTATGCCAGGACCGGTGATCTGCTGGAATTCACCGTTTCCAACAAGAGTTCCCAACACCACCCCTTTCACCATCATGGATTTTCGTTTCAGCCCGTGCGTGTGATCAAGCACAATATCATCGACGACCCGACGGACGATGTAGTGCTGTATGAATTTGGCTACAACGAATGGCAGGACGTCATCGACGTATTCAATGGCGAAAGCGTGGTGCTGCGCATGCGTCTTAAGCGATCGCTCGAGAATCACCGATAACCGTCCGGAAGCGGGAGCGCCGGCGCCAGACCAGCATTTTCTCAGCGGCGGCGCCGCCGGCCGTTGGGTGTTCCATTGTCACCTGTTCCTGCATGCGGCTATCGGTATGATTTCGGAACTGGTGGTCGTCGATACCGATCGCGATGGAGACGGCTTCGATACCTCCCAGGATTGCGATGATTTCGACGACACCGTGTATCCGGCTGCCGAGGAATGCGATGCGACCAAGGACAACAATTGCGATGGTGTGGTGGAAGGGGATACCACGCCGCCTGAGATCACCGCGCCGGCGGATATTACCGAAGAATGCGCCGCGCCGGAGGGCACGGCTGTCGATCTTGGCTTGCCAGCGGCGTATCGGACAACTGCGATGTCAGTCCGGTGGTGGCGAACGATGCGCCGGCCTTGTTCCCGTTGGGCCTGACGGTGGTGAACTGGACAGCCACTGATGAATCCGGCAATGTCGGTATGGCCAGCCAGAACGTCACGATTGCAGACACGATTCCGCCGGAACTCACCGTCGAGGTCACGCCAACGATGCTGTGGCCGCCGAATCACAAGATGGTTTCCGTTACCGCTACGGTGCTGGCGACGGACGACTGCGACGCCGATCCGGAAATCATCTGGTCTCGGTAACGAGCAACGAGCCGGATAATGGCCTGGGTGACGGGGACAGCAGCAACGACATTGTGATTGTCGACGATCTTCACTTCGAATTACGCGCCGAACGATCAGGTGCAGGAGACGGGCGAATCTACACCCTGACATACCAGGCCGAGGATGACAGTGGCAATGTGACCACAGAGGAAGCCACCGTGAACGTTCCGCATAACAAGTAGTGGAACAATAACGAAGGCATTGTGCCCGGCGTTGCCGGGCATGGGTTAAACAGCAGTCGTTCAGGGCCGTGTGACAGCGCGGCCCTTTTTTCTTTGCATTACCAAGGCTCGCTGGCGTCTTCCCGCAATATTTCAGCCATCCGCACCGCGCTGGGCGTGGGAAAGTCGGGATCCGCAAAAACGAGGTATACCTCGCCGAAGCGTTCAGCCCCTTCACGCATCGGCAGCGGTTTGAGGGTACCGCCATCCAGTTCCCTGGCGAATGGCGTCTTCCGGGAACCAGGCGAACCCCAGCCCCATGCATGCGGCTGCGATTTGTGTCGCCTTGTGCGAGAAGGTCCAGCGTTGATCGGCGCCGAACCAGCCGCCGCTTTCGCGGGTACGTTGTACCGCGCTGTCGCGAATCACCAGGTGCCGGTGTTTGCCCAGATCGTCAAGTGTCAATGCCCGGCCAAGCCGGTGCAGCGGATGATCCGGGTGTGCCGCCGCGATGAACCGCAACCGCAGCAGGGAGTCACCGCTGAATCCCTGGGGAATGTAGGTGGTGATGGCCAGATCGACTGCGCGTTCGTACAGGGCTTCATCGGTTCCGCCCAGCACGGTTTCATAAAGTTGGACGCGGGTCTGCGGCCGTTCTTCGCCAAATTTTTGCAGCGAGCGTAACAATACCCAGGTCGGGTAGACGATATCCACCGCCAGGCGCAGCTCAGGATCCCAACCCGCGCCGAGGCCGGCGGCGCCACGTTCCAGGGCATCGGCCCGTTCGACCAGGTTCTTCGAGCGGCGATACAGCACCTCGCCTGCGGGGGTCAGCACCGCCCTGCGGCCCTGCTTTTCAAACAGCTTCAGATCGAGCATCTGTTCGATTTTCTGCACCGCGTAACTTACCGAAGACTGGGTTTTGTGCACGCTTTCCGCCGCTTGTGCATAGCCTCCGGCCTCCACTACGGCGATGAAAGCGCGCCACTGATCGAGCGCTATTCGTGGGTTCAACATATCGAATTATTCGATCTGATAATTCGAATATTTCCGTTTTTTATCGAATAAGAAGATAGGTAGTATGACCTCAACACTTAATCAATTGCAAGGAGAAATCAGCATGAACGCAATATTCGAAAAACTCAGCCCCTGGACCGAGCTTGCCGGGCGTATTCTCATTGTCCTGATCTTCATCATTTCCGGCTATGGCAAGATCGGTGGCTATGAAGCAACGCAAGGATACATGGCCGCAATGGGTGTTCCAGGCGCGCTGTTGCCGCTGGTGATCCTGACCGAACTGGGCGGTGGCGTGCTGGTTGCACTCGGACTTTTCACCCGCTACGCGGCTTTCGCCCTGGCCGGTTTTACCATTCTTTCCGCCTTCCTGTTCCACGGCAACTCCGCGGACCAGGTACAACAGATCATGTTCATGAAAAATATCGCCATCGCCGGCGGCTTCCTGTTCCTTGTCGCCAATGGAGCCGGCAAAATCAGCCTGGACAGCCGCCGTGGCCGGTCCTGAACGGAGCATCCCAATGAACGCTACTAAACGAGCAAGAACACTGGTCCGCACGCTTCCAGGAATGGAAACTTCAGACGGAGCCGGCGTGAAACTGCGCCGCAGCATCGGCGCCGACAGGAACCTGCGGCTGGATCCCTTCCTGATGTTGGACGAGTTCGGCACCGAGAACCCGGACGACTATATCGCCGGCTTCCCACCGCACCCGCATCGCGGTTTTGAGACCGTCACTTACATGATCGACGGCCACATGCGGCACGAAGATCATTTGGGCAACGTCGGCGAACTGAAAAGTGGCGGCGTGCAATGGATGACCGCCGGGCACGGCGTGATCCACTCGGAAATGCCGCAACAGGAAAGCGGCCGCATGCGCGGATTCCAGCTCTGGATCAACCTGCCGGCAAAGGAAAAAATGAAGCCCGCTTCCTACCGGGACATTCCCGCCAGCGAGTTGACGACAGCCGATCTGGACGGCGGCGGTAAGTTGAAACTGATCGCAGGCAGATTGGACGTTGGTGGCGAATCGCAGGCCGGCCCGATCAACAGCCAGCCCGGCGCAATGGCCACCGATCCGCTGTTCGTGGACCTGGCCTTACCGGCCGGCGCGCAATATCGCCTGGCGGTGCCGCAGGGCCACAACGCTTTTGCCTATGCCTATGAAGGCACAGCCCTGGTCAGTGGGCAGCCCTTGCCGCATCAACACGCCGGAATCCTGGGCGATGGCGATTACGTCGACATCGAAGCAGGCTCCGAAGACCTGCGCCTGATCCTCGTAGCCGGCAAGCCTCTGGGAGAACCGGTGGTGCAATATGGGCCTTTTGTGATGAATACCCGCGAGGAAATCGAACAGGCGCTGGACGATTATCGCCAGGGAAGATTGACCGCCTAGTACGCCTGTATACAGCGTCAGCCCAAAAGCCCCCAGTCATCCAATAGATGAGTGCCGAGCAGTGAATCCAGGCGGGCCACATCCGCCTGGTAGATTGATTCCAGTTCATGCCACTGGCCGCGGTCCAGAACCTGTGTGTATTCATCGCTGGATTGCGCACGCTCATGCCCGTGCCGGGACATTACTTCCCTCAGATCCGCAAATACACCTTCCTGGCTTATGCGCGTTGGAATGCCGGCATAGACCACCTTTTCCAGATCGGTGATTCTGAAGGGGTGATTGTCGATGCCGAGGAATTCGCATACCCCTGAGAGGGTGAATTCCGGTTGCGCCTGGATATCATTTTCCAGGGTCAGTATCTTGATTTGCGACAGGTCGTATTCCTCGAGCCAGGCCGCCAGGTGGCGAGCGTAGAAACCCATGTCGACAACGCCGAGGAATTTCATACTCTGTTCAAACCCCGCTGCCGGTTCAAGCTCGCCTTCATTCAGGTAGTGCAGGTAGGCCGAGATGGCGCGCCTGACCGGGTGACGCAGCAGCACGATCAGTCTCAGTTCAGCACCCAGATGTTGCTTGACCACCGCCGGAATATTGGTTTGAAAACCTTCGGGCATCACGCAGCATGGAGACGCGCTGTAGCTCCAGAAATAACTGGCTGTTGCTTCACCAATTGCCCGTGCAGGGCCGGCTTCCTGAAAATTCTCGAGGTAAGCGCCGAACCCGGGCGACTGCAGATGCGGTGCGTAGGAGAAAAACTCCAGCTCCTTGTTGGCCGGCAGGAACACATCCGGATGTGCCGACAGATGCTTATGAAGCCAGCTTGTGCCGCATTTCTGCGCGCCGATGATGAGGAAATTGGGGAGTGTTGCCGGCATCGAAAAAGTCGCCTCTGTGCCTGTGGGAATGCCCGTGCCGGGTCCAAATGACATCCAGGATCTTTTGCGGCACACTGTCTTTCCCAAAACGCCCGGAGCCTGGAAAATTGCGCATTCCCGTTCTGACCTATCACGGTGTCAATGTTCTGGCCAACCGATACGAGGAAAATGATCACCTTGGGCTGGCGGCTGACCTCCGGGAGATAAGCCACCTGGGATACCAAATCGTGCCATTGTCGGAGATTGTAGATTGGCACAAGGGAATTGTCGAAGACGCGAAGCTCGAGAAGTGCCTGGCGATCACCTTCGATGACGGTTCCTGGTTTGATTTTCACGACCTTCCCCACCCGACCTGCGGAGAGCAAAGAAGCCTGTTTAACATTCTCCGGGATTTCCAAAGCGAGGTGGGTCGTGAAGCTCAACCCGCACTGCACGCTACCAGCTTTGTCATCTGCTCGCCCGATGCCCGCGAACAGCTTGATCGAAATGGCCTGATTGGACTGGGTTGGTGGGGTGACGACTGGTGGCAGGCGGCACAAACATCAGCCTTGATGTCGATCCAGTGTCATAGCTGGGATCATGTACATCCGGATGTGGAAACGGTTGCCCAGGCCGACAACATCAAGGGTGATTTCAGCCGGGTAGCCAGCTATGAAGATTGTGAAATACAGGTCCGCGCGGCAGCCGATTACATCGCTTCGGTCATCAGCGGCTACCGTCCCGATCTGTTCGCTTATCCTTATGGTCAGTGCAGTGATTACCTGGCACAGCGCTATTTCCCGGAATTTTCTTCGCGCCATGGTTTTCGTGCTGCGTTTACCACGGATTCACGCGCGGTGAGCCGCGTTGACGATATTTGGCGTCTGCCGCGCTTTGTGTTTGGACGCGACTGGCGCTCATGCTCTGAATTGCGTGCGCTGCTGGAAAAGACTGCAGTGCAGTGATGTTGATCAATGTGCAATTGTTGCGCTTCATCGCTGCGATGTTGGTGGTGATTTATCACATTGCACAGCGTATCCCCGAATCGTCTGTCATTTCGTACCAGTTGTTCGGACTGGTTGAATCGTTCGGATTCGCCGGCGTCGACATCTTTTTCGTCATCAGCGGTTTCATCATGGTCTACACCACCCGGGGACGTGCCGGTCCGGATCAGGGTCAGCAGTTCCTGCGTCGTCGAATCGCGCGCATCTATTCGGGCTATTGGCCCTTTTTCTTTGCCGCCTGGTTGGTGTTCGCATTCACCCGTCCTGAGCACCTGACCGAATCCCACCTATTGAAATCTTTCTTACTTTGGCCGCAATCCCTTGACCTGGTCTTGCTTGAAATCACCTGGACGCTTTCTTTCGAGATGTACTTCTATGTGATGTTTGCCTTGCTGGTTGCCTTTACGCCCACTGCCGTGAGGACCCGCGTTCTGGTGTCGCTGGCATCTTTGCTGCTGGCCTACAACGGCTACAAGCACTTTATGGTCTCCGGGTTCAGCCCGGAGACACATCAATGATTACCCCTTGTACCTGCGGTTCACGACCTCGCCGTTTCTGCTGGAATTCCTGTGTGGGGCTTTGCTGGCCCAGTGGCTGGAAAAAAGCCGGCTGCGCGGGTCTCTTCTGTGTCTGATCGCCGGCGCTGTGCTGTTTTGCGCGGGAGGCTTGATCAATGCGGTTGTGTATTCCGGAATGATCGAGCAGGGTTATCACGTTCTCCCCAGGGTTATTGTGTTCGGGATTCCCTCCTTGCTGTTGGTAGCCGGGATGGTGGCCGTGGAGACGGATGGCCACGTCGCATATCGCCGCTTCAGCATCGAGGCGGGCGGGTCATCCTACGCAATCTATCTCAGCCATGTAGTGATACTGAGCCTGGCCTGGTACATGGGTCTGGGCGGGTGGCTGGCCGGTTTCGGCGGCATTGCCGGCTTGTCGGGATATGTTTTGCTGGTGGTGCTGATCTTCGCCGCCAGCCTGTTGCACTACCTGTTGCTGGAGAAGCGTTTGCACAGGCTGTTCAAGCAAGTGTCTTGCATTGGCCTGATGGTGCGCAACGAGGACTGGAATTTACGGGATCCTGACCTCGGATCGACTCGCTGGCTCAAGCCCCAAAACACGCTTGAACCCTCGATGCAGAGGGCGTTCCAACAGGTGGTAATGCGCCATGCTGTAGATCAGTATGAGCACCGCATACAGAACATACAGGAACTGCGCCGCCAGGCGGATCCAGCTGTCCGGCAAATGCATTGAGCCCGAGGTGCCTGGATGCGGCCAGCAACAAGGTGTGGGACAGATAGATGGCATAGGAGGCACCGCCGGCCAGCAGGCTGAATCGCAGCGGTGTTCGAACGCCGGACTGTTCCAAACGCACCAGCCCCGCAAGCATCATCAGCGCGGGTGTGCCGAATGTCAGCACCCGGAAGAAGACGTAATACCCTTGTTCTATGTGCCCCTCGAAAAGATGGTTGTTCACCCAGCCGCCACAGCAGAACAGGACCGCACCCAGTGCCACCCAGACCGCTCCGTGGCCGCCCGCGCGATGACGCAGCCAGCCCGCTGCGATGGCGCCGCTGAGGAACTCGGCCAGGTAGGGGCTGAGCATGTAGTACTCGGCAAGACTGATGGTTTCCAGGTGCCCGGGATCGTAGGCGTGGCGGCCGAACTGACTGTATAAGGACCAGCAGAAAATAAACGCCAGCAACAGGTGCAACACCAGGTTGCGGCGACGCAGTGCAAAGATGACCAAAAGGGTGTACAGCAGATAAAAGAACATTTCGAAAATCAGGGTCCAACTGACCGCGATAAGCAGTTCGTTGGTGGGCCACAGGATGGCGGAACGTATCAGGCTGGAAGATGCGATAACCTCCGGGCTGATCCATGCAAACAGGGCCAGTGCAAGCAAAAAGAAGGGCCAATAGCCGGAATAAATGCGCGCGATGCGGCGGCGGGCGAACGCCCAACCATCCTCGAGTCCAGCGGCCGTGTGCGTCGTATAGGCCATGATAAAGCCGCTGATGACAAAAAATATGTCGACCCCGGCAAAGCCGATCGCCTCACTCAGGTCAAAAAACATCCCCTGGCCGATGCCCGCATCACGAACCTGAGCGCTGGTGTGGTAAACGACGACCAGCATGGCCGCCACGAATCGCAGGAACTGGATGTTGATCAGCATGGCGGCGTGTGGTTCAAACTTTGCAGCATCCCGATGGCTGACACAGGAAGCCGCTATCATACCAGCCGCTGTTGAAAACGGTGCGCGTAATTACTTCTGCGCAGGATTTTCCATCGGGTTCTTGTCGCCGAAGTGGCCCATGGCCGATACCACCGCGCGGCGTTGCAGGTAAGGGTAGGTCTGCAGCAATGCTGCACGCTGGTCCCAGAGTTGCTGCTCCAGGTCCGTCTCGCCGATGCGTTTGGCCAGGTCACTCGCTGCCCGCAACTGGTCTGCCTGTAATTGCAGCCCGGCGGCATCCGGCTGCATGGCGAGGATCTGCTTCAGCACCGACCGGGCCTCGTCGGCTTGCCCTTTGTCCAGCAGGTAGCCTGCCAGCAGACGTGCGTAGCGCGGATTGTCCGGAGCATGCTGCCATGCGGCACGCATCATTTCTATTGCCAGGTCAAGATCGCCTCCGGCAATGTCCGGTAAAGCGTAATAGGTTTCCGCAAGCAAGGCTTGCGCAGCCCCATGCAGGCTTTTCGGATCTTCGGCCGTCACCGCTTTTAAAAGGGGCAGGGCCTTCGCGTTTGGCCCGATGCGCAGGCTTTCGTAATAGTTCAGTTCAGCGGTGTCGAATCCGGCTTCATGCGCCTGTTGCAGCAGGCGCGCCTGCTCCTTCTGCGCGGCAATCATCGCGATCATCGGTGCGTTCAGTTTCTTGTCTTTCGGTACTTCGACGACATACCAGTCAATCAGGTAACCCAGTTCATACAGGATGACGCGGTCCAGGTAATAGATATAGCGCGCGTTGGCCTGCAGCGCAGCCAGTTGAGCCTCGTAATCGCTGGTATGGCTGTCGGCAAACGCGATGATGGTTTTTGCCGCGCAGGCCAGTTTTGCCGTGTCGTAGCTGGCGTCGAGCAACTCAGCCGCGGTTTGCTGTTGCTGCTCGGGGCTGCCGGACATGGCTGCTGCGCAGTCGAATCCCGTGTCTTCTGCGATCGCGGTCAGCGTAAAAAGAACGGTAATGCAGCTTGCAGCAAGGGCTACAAATCTGGCCTGGCTTTTCTCTTTACCGGCCGGCGGTGTGCAGATAATCAGCGATAACATCAGCTGTCTCCTCAGTGTCGATGGTTTGGGCAATAGCCCGCATACTGGCTGCATACGTGTCCGCAGCATCATAGCCGCGAATCCCGGCCTTGAAATCGTGCAACTGCTTTTTCAAATACCAGCTATCCAGCCCGCGCAGGGGCGGCGCACCCAGCGCTTCGGTGCCTTCGGCATTGGGTCCGTGGCAAGCTGCGCATTGTTGGTAAGCTGCCTGCCCCGCATTCTGTGCGTCCGCGCTGATGGGCTGGCCGTCCACTGTTGCCGGCCCGGGCAGCGATTCGAGGTAAGCGGTCAGGTTACTGATATCCGTTGCGGACAGATTGAGGGCAAATATGGCCATTTGCCTGGAGGTTTTGTCCGCCGCCGGCCCGCCGCGCATACCGGAGGCAAAAGACTGAAGCTGCCGCGCCGCGTACCAGGCAGGAAGGCCTGCAATGCGCGGCGCAGACAGTTCCTTGTTGCCCTGGCCCTGCATGCCATGACAGGCGCCGCAAATGGAAAAGCGCAAGCGCCCGGCGGCGATGTCTCCGTCGGCGCTGGCGAATTCCGCCAGCAGCATCGTCACGGCCAATGCAACTGCAGCTGATTTTAGTTCTTATCAGCACCGACTTCGTTCAGGATGTAGTTGGCCAGATCCAGCCGCAATTGCGCCGGGAGATAATTCTGCGGCGGCATTGCCGGGAACTCCTCGATAGGCCGCTTCTTGGTCGGCGCGGCGATCCAGTCCGCCAATCCTTGCGGATTACCCATATACAGCGCCTTGATCACGGTCATCGGCGGGCCAATCATGGTGTTGTCGTAGGCATGGCAGCCGGAACACACTGCGTGATAGGTCAATTGTGTTTTTTGCGCCTCGCTCAGAGGCTGGCTCTCGATCGGCTCAGCCAGTTGGTAACTCACGATATCGTCGCGATCCGGCGCCGGGTCACATTCGGCCCAGCGGGAAAGCCCAAGCTGCGTTGCACCCTGGTCGCTGGCAAAGCAGTGACCGTGGCCGCGGGCAAGGTTTACGATATCGGCGCCATGTTCGAGGCTGGCGCCGGCCACTTCCAGGCCCGTAGCGGCATAACCGTTGTGGACGAAGAGGTTGCCCAGTATCCTGATTTCATCAGGCTCCGGCTCGATCGCCGCATCCACCGGAAAAGCCCCACCGAGCGCGCTCAGGCTGGAAATGCACACGCCGCAACTCTGGTTGTTCTTGACGATATTGCCTTCAATGGTCACCCGGTCGATTGCGCTCACGGTGATGCCGCGCCCGGCCCGGTCCTTCGAGCGTTCAAAATCGGTCGAATTATTGTTGATGACCATGTTGTTTCTGACAATCACATCGGCTGCGCTCTTGGTTTGCAGCCCCGGGAATATGGTCACCGGGATGCCGACGGCGTTGTCATGGGCGTAATTGGCTTCGATCAGGATTTTGTGTGAATTCTCCGCCTCGATGCCGAGCGCATTGTCAAAAAGCTCGTTGGCGATGATGTCGATATTTTCCGAAATGCCGACATAGATTCCCGCATCCGTGCACCTGGAGACGATGTTTTGCGAGACCAGGCCGTTCTTGCCAAACTGCGGAAAGATGCCGTAGAGGAAAATGTTATCGACGATGTTGTTGCGAATGCGGAAATTGTTGGCGCCCTGGGTGGTGATGCCGTTGCTGCGATAGTTGCGCACCTCAAAGCCTTCGATGGTAACGCCGTGACCGGAAGCGATGATGCCATCGTGAAGGTCCTTTTTGCCACCGTCGAGTACCGGACGGGCTCCATCGACAATGACGCCGATCAAATCGACGTTGTCCTTGTCGATATATACCGTCTCCTCGTACAGACCCGGCATCACCCGCACCGTATCACCGCTGACCGCGCGGTTGACGGCGTCCTGTATTCGACTACCCGGATTGACGACGATATCCGCCGCGGCGGCAGATAGCGGCCCCAGGGTCAAGACGATGATGCAGCATCTGCAGATGAGCCGGACAAGCGGGTAATCAGATCGCATTTTGAACTCCTATTCTATCGTGGTACTGGCAGGCCGGAAGGCACCTGGTCGGGGATCACCGGTAACGCCGTCTCGTCGGTCAGCGTATTCAGGAACGCCACCAGGTCCACTATCTCGTCATCCCTCAGATGCGGGTCCACGACATGCCAGTGCAGGATCAGGTCGTTGCGGCCGGGTACGGCATGGCCTGGTGGGTGGTTATAGAAATCGACCGCATCCGTCAGGGTTTGAGCCTGTCCAGCATGCATGAAAGGGGCCGACCGGGCAATATTTCGCAACGAGGGCACCTTGAAGGCTCCGCGCAAAGTGGGTTCATGGGTGACAGCCTCGGCGCCCACGTCAAAAGGCAATCCCACCGCCGCCGGCACACCGGTAGTGACGACCTGGCCGCTGGTGAACAACGGGGGCGTATGGCACTGGGAGCAGCGCGTGGCGAAGGAACGAAAGATCTGCAGACCGTTGATTTCCTGCTCGCTCAAGGCATCCTGGGCGCCATGAATATAGCGGTCGTAAGCGCTGTTCAGCGAAACCAGGCTGCATTCGAAAGCAACGACGGCGGTGAGCACTTGATCGAAGTCCACGCTTTGCGTTGCAAACGCCTCGGAAAACAGCCGCCGGTAGGCGGGTATCGCATTGAGGCTGGCGACCAGTTGCTCCGGGCTCGATGCCAACTCCTCCGGGGTCGTCAGCACGGTTTCAATCTGCTGCTCCAGCGAAGACGCGCGGCCATCCCAGAAGAACTGCTGCTGGAAGGTCATGTTCCACAGTGCCGGCGCCGCCCTGGGCAGTTCACTGCCGCCTGATCTGGCCGGGCCGAGGCCGCTGCCGTGACGTCCAATGCTCCTGCTGCGGCCATCGGACATACTGAAATTCGGATGATGGCAGTGCGCGCACGACAGGTCATGGTCGGCAGACAGTATGGGGTCGAAAAACAGGTACCGTCCGAGGTCGATCTGCCGCGGCGTAAATCCGTCGCGACGGCTGGGCAGGGCAACCCGGTATCCTCCCCATTGCGGATTGACCGCCGGGTAGAGGTCGTACAGCGAATTCAGCCTGCAGCGATGCTCCTGATCGAGGCTGAAATAGGGAGGGCAGTGATCGGAAAGCCGGATCTCCGCATGCGCGCGCAGCGGGCAGACCAGGCACAGCAGTATGAACCCGATCACCGGCAGGGTCTGGCGCGCCTCAAAGTTGGAAGCCATTTCGATCATATGCGCTGGATAGGTTAACGGACTGCGGATTCGTGCAAACCATAGAGCATCGCAAATGATTTGGGAAGCGGGAAAACAGGCGCCCGGTGGCTTGCATGCAACATAGTATATAGTGATTCTATCTTTTCTATATATTTATAGGTATTATCGCCATCATATAACTTGTGTCAATACCCTGCCCGGAGGAATTTCAATGGAAATGACGGATGCGAGACTCACCAAACCCATGCCGCGTTCAGGCATGAGCTTCGATGCCATCAAGGAACATCTTGCGCCACTTGATTTGCCCGATCCTTACGCACATTTCGCCCGGGCTTTCCGCGGCCCGAAGGACGTGCAGGAGGTGGGCAAGTACGCTTTTGAAAAGTTCATGGCTGACAACGGCTTTTTCTCGCTGTATTTGCCCTACATGCAAACCATCGAGCAGGAAGTCATCTCCATGGGCGTGAGCTTGCTCAATCCGCAAGAGACTTCCACCGGCAATTTCACCAGTGGCGGCACCGAGAGTAATTTTTCCGCGATGCACGCGGCGAAAAACTGGGCCAGGGAGCATATGCCCCACATCAGCAAGCCCAACGTGGTCGCCCCCCACACGATCCACCCGTCGTTCCAGAAGGGCGCGCGTTATCTGGACCTGGAAGTGATCACTACCGAATTGGACGAAAATGGCCGGGGTATCGCCGCGAACATCGCCGCCGCGATCAATGACAATACGATCATGGTCGCGGCCTCCGCGCCAACCTGGCACTACGCCAACATCGACCCGATACCGGAAATCGCCGCCGTGGCGGCAGATGCCGGCCTGTGGATGCACGTTGACGGCTGCATTGGCGGTTACATCAATCCGTTCCTGGAGAAACTGGGAGAAAAACTGATCCCCTGGGATTTCCGTGTGCCGGGGGTGATGTCCATTTCCGCCGACTTGCACAAGTTTGGCTATTGCCCGAAACCCGCATCGACCATTTACTGGCGTGATGCTTCCCTGCAGGACTACCACTACGTGGCGATCGAGGACCCGTACCTGGGGCCGTACAAGTTGGCAGGATTCTCCGGCTCCCGTTCGGCCGGCCCCATATTTGCGGCCTGGTCGGTGTTCAACTATCTGGGCGAAGAAGGTTATCTGCGCCTGACCCGGCGCGTGCTCGAACTGAAGAAGACTTTTACCGAAGGGGTGAGCGCGATCGAAGGATTGAAAGTGTGGCAAGTGGACGTCATGCCCATGCACTTCCATTCGGAACTGGCGCCAACGGCCGCCGTCTACCAGGGCCTGCTCGACAAGGGCTGGTTGATGCTGGGGCTGGTCCATCCCGAAGCCATCACCATCTGCACGGATCCGGCGCTGTCGGACGAAGACGTGGCGCTGTTCCTCGCGGACTTGAGGGAGGTGACCGAAAGCATTCTCGCCGGGGGCGACTACAAGAAGGGTGACATCCGCTACAGTTGAGATCGACGGGTTCCTGATGCCGGCTGCGTGGTCAAACGACTGGCTATGACCTCGAGTCTGAGAGCGCGTCAGAAGGCCCAGCGCCGGGCGGTTATTCTTGCGGCGGGCAAGGCATTGTTCTCCCGTCAGGGCTACTCCGCAACGAGCATGCAGGCAATCGCAGAAGCGGCCGAGGTCGGTATCGCCACGGTATACAACTACTTTGGCACCAAGGGCCGGCTGCTGGCTGAAATCCTCAGGATCGATTTTGAGCTGTTGTTTGAGCAAGGCGAGGCGCTGTTGGCGCAAGCGCCGGACGATCCGGAATCAGGGGTGCTCGCGCTGATAGAACTCTACCGGCAGTTCGAGGGGAACTGGGAGCCCAGGGACATGCTGGTCGCCGTGATGGGGCCCGGCCTTTCGGCAGAACCTGCACTGGACGAATTGGCCCGCGATGCAGAACACATGGTGATGCAGCAACTGGTCGCCCTGCTTGCAGCTTACCAGGGCGCCGGAAAGGTCAGGACCGATATCGATATCAATGACGCTTCCCTGATCATTTTCTACATATTCAACCAGCATTTCATCCAGTACGTTTCGCGCGAAACCGGCGAGTTCCCTGCAATGAAAGCGGCGATGGACCGGCAGATCAGGTTTATCGTCTCAGCGATCCGGCAATAAGGCGGTGCCCGAGTCAGGCAGTCCTAATCAGTGCTTTCCGGCGGGTTGAGTTCGCGCGCCAGGACGTCACGGCTTTCGGGCCGGGTGTAGGGCGTATCGAAGAACCGCTGCACCAGCGCGTTGAAGGTGTCGGGATCGGTGACCGGCGCCCAGTGCGTCTGACCGGGCAGAATGGCCAGATGCGCCTGACGCAGGTTATCGAAGATTTCCACCGTGTGCTCGGTGCGGATGATGTCCTTGTCGGCAGCCATAACCAGCACCGGAGCTTCGATCTTATGCAGGTCCTCGACCGGAATATCCGGTTGGGTCATCAGCAGGTCGAGCAGTTGACGGTTCAGATTCCAGTCCTGCGAGGTATCCCCGCTGCTGATCATCTCGTTGATCGTCTTGCTGACCGGCTGCAGCAACTCGTCCGCCCATGAATTGACAGCCGTATCATCCGGCTGCAGGTTGGCGCCCATGATGGCCATCTTGTTGACCTTGTCCGGATGATGGATCGCCAGCAGCAGGCTGAGGATGCCGCCGTCGCTCCAGCCGATGACATTGGCTTTGCTGATGTTGAGCTCATCCAGCAGGGCGTTGTAGTCTTCCATCATCTGCACATAGGTCAGATGGTCGGTGCCAAGACCGGATTTGCCATGCCCGCGGGAATCGGCGGCGATGACATGGTAGTTATGGGCGAAATGCTCGATCTGGAATTGCATATCGGCAATGGTGTTGCCGTTGCCATGAATGACCAGCAGCGGATCCCCGCTGCCGTAAGTCTCGTAATACATCCTGATGCCGTTGATATCGGCATAATGCCCGGCTTGCGGATTGTTGCCGTAGGGCACGGTTTGCGCCTTTTCTTCGGCCGCAGGGGCCAGCAACGGCATCGCCACTAGCAGTAAGGTGAACATGAAACGAAGTCTCGGTATGGTCATATCCAATTTCCTGTGCAATCCGGTTTAGTTATCGGCCTTTGGCGTGTGCGGCGCCGAAGGTTTTTGCGACTGACTCGATGCCTGCGCTGCTTCATAGTTCCGCCAGGCCAGATCGATCAGGTAGCTGTGAATGGCCTCGATCTCATCCGCCGTCAGAAGGCCGCTGAAACTCGCCATGCCTTTGTCCGCCAGCGTGCCTTTGAGCATCACATCGTTGAAGCCCTGATGAGCCTGCGCGCTCAGCCGTCTGAGATCCGGTATGCCGGAACTGCGGCCATCCATATTGGCGTGGCACTTGGTGCAGTTGCGCAGGTACAGTTCTTCACCCAGTTTCAATTGCTCCGGGCTGCCGCGCCGTTCCACCGGCGGCATCGGGACTTCCGCGCTGGCATGGTCTACCTCGGGCCGCATCGGTACCGGCCCGCCGCCCAGTTTGAAGGCAATGATGCGGCCCTTGTTGCCGTATTTGTACGCGGCGGTACCCGGCACGTACTCCTGGCCGGCCGCCCCGCCCATGCCCGCCATGATGGCCACATATTGCACACCTTTGACCGTGTAGGTCATCGGCGCGGCCATCATGCTCGTACCGGCATCGATACGCTGTAACTGTTCGCCCGTCGCGGCATCCAGCGCCACGAACTCGCCGCTGCCGCGGCCCTGGAAGACCAGACCGCCCGCGGTGGTCATCAAGCCGCCGCCATTCCATGTCGCGAACAACTCACCGACCCATTGGCCCGAGGTTTCCACTTCCCAGGCGGCTTTTTGCGTCACCGGGTTCCAGGCGCGGACATATCCACGAAGGGTCGTGTCCGGCTGCCCCTTGGTCAGTTGCTCCAGCGGCGGAAGTCTTTTTGCGGCAGCGCCATCCAGCCCCCATTCACCGGGCATCGGGAAGATATAGATGGAGGTGGAATTAAGTCCGCCTTTTTGATATTCGAACGGCTCTTCCGGCATGATCCAGAAGGTACCGGCTTCGATAACCGGGATATAGACCAGGCCGGTTTCAGGGTTGAACGCCATCGGTTGCCAGTTATGTCCGCCGGCCGGGCTCGGAAACACCAGCTTCGGCTCGTAGAAATACTCGCCCTGTCCGGTCTCCACCGGCTTGCCGGTTTGTTTGTCCACATGGGTAGCCCAATTGATCGGCACGTAAGGTTCGGCCGATAGCAGTTCGCCGCTGCGCCGGTCCAGCACGTAGAAGAATCCGTTTTTCGGCGCCTGCATGATCACCTGGCGGGTTTTTCCATCGATTTGGAGATCCGCCAGGATCATTTTCATCGTGGCCGTGAAGTCCCAATTCTCTTGCGGCGTGGTCTGGTAATACCAGACCATGCGGCCATCATCGGGGTTCAGCGCCAGAATGGATGCCAGGAAGAGGTTGTCGCCGCCTGCGGGGCTCCTCAGTTTGCGCGGGTAGGGCGCCGCATTGCCGGTGCCCACATAGAGCAGGTCGAGTTCCGGGTCATAGGCCATGGAGTCCCACGCCGTGCCGCCCAGTCCGACCTGCCACAGGCTGTTCGGATCCCAGGTTTTGGCCGCCATTTCCAGTTCGGGGTGCTCAAAACCCTGCTTCGGATCTCCGGGGACGATGAAAAAGCGCCAGCGCTGTTCGCCGGTGGCGGCATCGTAGGCGGTAACGTATCCGCGCGCATCGAATTCAGCGCCGGCGTTGCCGATGACCACCATGTCCCTGGCGATTTGGGGCGCGCCGGTAATGGTGTAACCGCGCGCCCGGTCCGTGAAGGTGTCCACCTTCCATGCGATCGAGCCGTCGTTCGCATTGAGGGCATACAGGTAGCCGTCCAGTGAGCCAACGTAGACCTTGCCGCGCCATACAGCCACGCCACGATTGACCACGCCGCAGCAGGCTTTGCGCATGAACTCGGTATCGACTTGAGGTTCGAATTTCCACACTTCGGCGCCGCTGGCGGCATTGACCGCGTAAACCGCCCCGCCCGGACCGCTGGAGTACATCACCCCGTCGACCACGATCGGCGTGGCTTCAAAACCGTGTTCGGTGTCGATTTCGTATTGCCAGGCAAATCCCAGTTGGGAGACATTGTCCTTGTTGATTTGCTGCAACGGAGAATAGTAGGTCTGCTGGTAGTCGCGGCCGCCGGTCAGCCATGCGCCCGGCTCGTCGCCGATGGCTGCAATCCGCTCGGCGTCGATCCAGCCCGGCGGCGGTGCTTTGGCAGTCTCTGCAGACTTGCGGCGCCGGCAACCGGCGTCTTTTCACATCCGCCAAGCACTGCAAGGCCAACAACTGCCGCCAGCAGTCCCATCCATCGAAGTTTGCTGTTCACCGCGCGAACTCTCCTTCAATAAAAACGGCCCGGAGTCAGGGATCTGACCCGGGCCGTTGTCAATCGTCAGCTATGAATGCTGTTAAAACCGCACCCTGGCCTCGACACCGATCGTGCGCGGGCGGTTGACCACCAGCCTTTGGCGTCCCGGTGTTTCCGCGGCAATGGAACGGCTGTCTGCAAGGTTGGCGCGTTCGTCGGTAACGTTGTCAGCAAACAGTGTCAGGTCCCACTTTTCGTTGAGGACGCCTACGCGCAGATTGAGTGCGGCCCAGGATTCACGCAGGCGCTGTGTCGCTGCCGAGGATTCGTTATTGGAACTGTAACTGTCGCCATAGTAGTTGGCGTCACCCCTCACGTAAGCTTCCCACGTGTCGAAAGCCGGCCAGTTGTATTGCGCCGAACCGGATACGGTCCAGTCCGGCACACCCTGGATTTTGTCGCCATTGGTGACGCCTGCGACACCGCCGGAATCCGTGATTTCAGCCTTGGTGTAGCCGACTGCCGCCGAAAGGGTCAGACCTTTGGTGGGCGCGGCATTGAGCTCGAGTTCGAAGCCCTTGCTTTCAGCCTTGCCGGCGTTTTGAACGAACTGGAAGCCACAGGCAAGGCGATTTTGTTGCTGGATATCCGACCAATCGATGAAGAACACCGCGCCATTAAGGGTCACGCGGTTATCGGCCAGGTTGGACTTGAAGCCCAACTCGTAACTCCAGAGTGTATCCGAGTCATAGGTTGTTGCATTTGACGGCTCGATACCCAGCGCATCCAGTTCAGGCCCACATAAACCGATGGGCACATTGCCGTTGACGCCACCGATACGAAAGCCCTTGGCGGCGCTGGCGTAGATGTTGACTTCGTCATTGACCTCTGCCTCTACCAGCACCTTGGGGTTGAAGCCGGTTTCACTTTGCTTATCATTGAAACTGCTGGGCCCGCTATTGGCGAATCCATCTGACATATTGGAGGCAGTGACCTTGTTGTCATAGTATCGTCCGCCGGCGGTAACGGACCAGCGCTCGCTGATCTGATAGGTCAATTCACCAAAGACGGCGAATTCCTTGGTTTTTGTAATCTGGCGGTCGGTAAAGATCAGGTCATCATCGGTCAGACAGAAACCGTAGTCACAATTCTGGCCAAGGCCGGGTACTCCGGTAAACGCATCGATCGCCTCATGCAAACCGGGGTACAGCGCAGGCGGGTAATGATGGTTCCACTCCAGGTCCTGGTAAAAAACGCCCGTGATGAAATTCAAAGGGCCGTCAAAACTGCTGCTGAATCGCGTTTCCTGCACGAAACTCTGGTATTTCTCGGTGGTATTGATGATCGAGGGAATCGGATCGATGGAAATGCCGATGACCTGGTCAAACAGGTTGTGCAGAAACGACGTCTCCTCTTCCCATTCGCTGGTGGTGCGGTCATACCACGACGTGGTCGACGAAAGGGTGCCTGCGCTGGTCGCCCAGTTCAGCGTGCCACTGGCAACGTACCATTTGTCCGTGCCGGGTTCATCCAGGTCGAAAAACCGGCGCTCGGTGGTATTGCTGGCCTTGATGTCGGCGAACGGGAAGCCGTCTGCTTCGATTTTCTGGCCCATGTAGCGTAAATCCAGGGTCACGTCATCGTTAAACGCGATTTTGCCGGCAATCTGTCCGCCGTAATATTTCTCATCATCGACGTTCTTGTGCACCGGAAATGCCGGTCCGGGGCTTTGGCGGACTTCGCCATAGGAATCGACCCACGTGGGAATGTATACGCGGTCGAAAATGCCTGAGTTCTCGCCGTAGTAGGCGGCCACGCGCAGCGCAAACTTGTCTTCGACCACCGGGATATTGAAGCTGGCGTCGAAATTGTAATTCTGATCACCCTCTTTGACGGTCGACAATGAGGCGTGGGCCTTGTTTTCGGATTGCGTCAGGTCCGGCTGCTTGGTGATCATGCGAATCGTGCCGCCCATGGACTTGGCGCCATACAGGGAACCCTGCGGCCCGCGCAGAACCTCGATGCGCTCGACATCCAGCACGCGCGGCAACAGCGAGGCATTGACCGGCGTGTCGTCGATATAAAAGCCGGTGGTATTCTGGCCGAAGATGCCGCGAATGGACGGTGAACTGGAGTCAAACCGTCCATCTGCCTCGTAAGCCATGCCCAGGTTGGGAACGTGGACGGCAAAATCGAGCAGCGTATAGGCCCCCATGCGTTCCAGTTCGGCATTGGAAAGCGCGGTGATCGACATGCCGACTTCCTGCAATGATTCGGTTCGCTTGGTGGCGGTAACGATGATTTCTTCCAGGCCCTTGAAACTTTCGTCCTGGTCACTTTGCGCGGTGGCTGCGCCGCTGGCGAGCGCGGTGCCGCACGCCAAGACTTAGAAGCAACGTCGTTTTCAAAGATCGGTAATAACTGTGGTTCACTGTGCGTGCCCTCATTTTGATTCGAAACAGAAGAAAAGCCATTTTCGTAGAATTACATGGCTATTAATCAATAAATCAGCGTACCTTTTACCTGAATCGTAGGGAAATTGCACACTTATTTAACATATGACATGAGCGCGGACAATCTAACCACAGGCACTGCTGCGCCGTCAGACCGATTCCCGGAACTCGCGAAGCTCCTGATTGAAACGCTTAGCTGCCTCCCAGAACGGCGCATGACCCACCCCCGGATAGTGCGAAATCCTGGCATGCCTGGCAAGCTTTGCGATGTGGTCGCACATGCGCGGCGAAATGACAGCGTCTTCTTCCCCCCAGCTCAGCAATATCGGCTTTTGCATCTTCCGGACCACTGCATCGTTGTCGAGATTACGCGCCAGCAGTCCCGCCCGGACATAGCGGCGGCACGACCATACTGCTACCCAGCAAGAGGTACCGTTCCTCCGCTGAAACGGCACTCGAAATACCCAAACTGATCAGGTTCTGCGCCGCGGCCACACTCTCACCGACGTCTTCTGAAAAGAGTCCCTTTGCTATCGCCGCGAATTCCTTGCCAATGAAATCCGCGGTGAGCCGGGGCTCGCCCAGGCGGCAAACGGCGCCGATCCAGTTCGTTGCGGAAATCTCATCTTCCCCATAACAGGCGATGTAGTCGGAGATGATGGCGCCACCATATGACCACGCGGCCACAAGCGGTTTGTCCAGTTCCAACTCAGTAATTACGGCGCGGATATCATCGGCCCAGAGTCTCGAGTCGCCGTATGCGTCGCGGGGTTTGTCCGACAGACCATGGCCGCGGATGTCCACCGCAGCGAGCCGGAACGTGTCAGCGAGGTCGGACTTCATCTGTCTGCTCCAGACAACCGAGCTCTGGGAAAGACCGTGGATAAACAGGATCGTCTTGCCTGCGGGATTGCCCGTTTCCTCTACGTGAAGCTTGATCCCCCCGCCGCCACTGACTGTGTGAGTCTTCATACAGAACTTGCCTCGATGCTGGGGTTATCCCACTCAGCAAACTAATGCAACCACCCACGCCAGGTCAACCTACACTCTGGCAGTCCCGCAGGGAAAACCTTTAGAATCACGAAGCTCAACCAAAATTCGATTCATAACAGGACAGACTTATGACCTACTACGACATCCTTACCATGATGGTTATTGGGGCGGTGGCCTTCCCGGGCAGCGCGGCAGGCCAGGCAACCGGCATCCACCATGCGCGCGGTTGACGCCACCGGTGGACGTTACACCGGGACTGTCGGTGGTGCGCAGGATGGCAAAATCGCTGCCAGATTCGTAGTCCGACGAACAAAGGAGACGGACCATGTCACAGATCACGCTGGAGGCCAGACCCCACGCAGTAGCACTCGATACGGCGAAGGCGGTGCTCATCGTCGTTGACATGCAGAACGATTACGGATCGAAGGGTGGGCTCTTCGACCACGCCGGAATGGACATCTCACCTATCCGGAAAGTGGTGCCGGCGACGGCGCGGGCCCTGGCAGCGGCGCGGACGGCGGGGATAAAGGTGATCTACCTGAAGATGGGGTTTAAACCCGATTTGTCGGACATGGGACCGGACGACGCGCCGAACCGGGTGCGCCTCTGCCACATCGGCGTAGGCCAGGCGATGAAGACCCCGGACGGCGGGGAAGGGCGTTTCCTCGTCCGCGATACCTGGGGCACCGCAATCATTCCCGAGCTCCCGCCCGCACCGGGCGACGTCGAGATCTGGAAGACGCGGTTCAGTGGGTTCTACGAAACAGAGCTGGATGCCACCCTGAAGACGCTTGGCGCCAGCCAGTTGGTGTTTACCGGTTGCACGACGAGTATCTGCGTCGAGTCCACGGTCCGCGACGCGATGTTCCGTGACTACCAGTGCGTGCTCCTCAGGGACTGCATGGCCGAACCCTTGGGGAACGATTTGCCGCGCAGCAACCACGAAGCCTCCTTGCTGGCGATCGAGGCACTCTTCGGCTGGACAGCGAGCTCCGACGAGTTCATAAACTGTCTGAAGATCTGACCCATCGGCTTCGTGCCCCGGGGAGGCCATTATGACTATTAGAGACCCGTTCCGCGGTTGCGGGATAATCGTCGCCCTTGTCTTCCATACCTCCATGGCAATGGCCGTGCCCATGCCTGCGTCCTTGCCCACACCCACACCAAATGACGGCTCTCCCACACAGGCAGAAACACCGCAACAGCATGTTCACCACATGTCGCACAGCGTCATGCCGTTTGAGATGTCCAGGACCATGCACGTTTTTGCCATGACCGAAACGGGAGGAGTGCTGCGCGTCATTGCCAGGGATCCGCGCGATGCAGATCAAATCTCATTGATTCAACAGCATCTCAAAAACGAGGCTGAAAGGTTTCAGCGGGGCGATTACTCCGACCCGGCAACGCTGCACGGCAAAGATATGCCCGGGCTGGAAGCGCTCCAGGCCGGAGCGTCGCACATCGAGGTTGCTTACACGGATATTTCCGCCGGCGGCGAAATCCGTTTTTCCACTTCGGACCTCCACCTGCTGACGGCGATACACAGATGGTTCGGCGCTCAGCTTTCGGAGCACGGTTCCGACGCCCGCGCTGAATGAGGAACCGGTGGGGTCGGACCCCCGTTACCTTTTGCAATGAACAAATTCTTCAATCTCCGCGCCGCTTTGTTTGCCATTGCCGCTCTGCTCGCGGCTTTCGGCATCCGCAATGCCGTCGCACCAGGTGTAGTTGGCGCCTGTGTATCCCCACCACCCCGTCCGTGCCTGCCGGTGCAACTCCAGCGTATGCTTATGGCAGGCTGCCAAGCGCAGATTGCGAGGAAGATTTGAACATGAGCTATAGCGAGCATCGATATTGTTCAAAGGACGGGTTGAGTCTGTACTATCGGATCTATGGATCGGGCACCAATGCGCTGCTGTGTCTGCCGGGGCTGACTCGCAATTGCAAGGACTTCGAGAAACTTGCCGAGCACTTGAGCGGACAATGGAAAGTCATCACGCCGGATCTGCGTGGCCGGGGCCAGTCCGCACGGGATCCGAGGCCAAAGCATTACAACCTGATTACCTACATCAGGGATGTGTGGACGCTGCTCGATGAACTCGCAATCGAGCGAACCGTCATTATTGGCACATCGCTGGGCGGCCTCATCGCCATCCCCATGGCCGGACAGCAACCTGGGCGTCTGCGCGCCGTGGTACTGAACGATATTGGCCCCGAACTTCCGCCACAGGCTGCAGCACGTATCCTGGAGTACGCAGGCCGCATTCCTCCGGCAAAGGACTGGAACGCCGCCGCCGATCAGGCGCGACGCGTTTATGAAGTGGCCTATCCCGACATGCCGGCAGACTTCTGGCTTGAGTCTGTTCGCCGATCCTATCGGGAAAATGCCGAAGGCGAGCTGGAACCTGACGTGGATCCGGCCATAGGGGAAATCTTGCGCAAACCACCCGTGATTTTAAAATGGATGCAATGGCTCCATCGCCACGGTCTGGTCCGGAAGCTGGGTGGTGTCGACCTCGACCCGTGGAACTCATTCCGTGCGGTCACCATGCCCTGCCTGCTCTTGCGCGGTGCCCTGTCCGATGTGCTGACGGAAGACATCGTCCAGCGCATGCAATTGGTCAAGCCTGAACTGGAGACCGTGACGGTGCCCGACAGAGGCCACGCCCCGCTGCTCGATGAAGCCGATCGCGCGGGAGGCAATCGACAGGTTTCTCAACAGGATTCTGTCTTCGTAATCAACCGGCAGACGCGGGTGCCTTGTTTCGGATCGCCCTGCCGGATCTGGCTGGGGGCCTGATAGGAATAGCCGTTCAATACTCTGGGGTTTCTGGCAATATAGCGTTTTCATTATCTATACTCAAAACTCACAGCGAAGATCGTCGCATAGACATGTCTCACAGTCAGGAATTGAAGTCCAAGATTCGGCTGGCGGATCCTCGCTTGCAGGAGCAATTGGGCCTGTTCTGGGATCACCCCAGCTTTCGCGCGGTGTTTGCCGAGCACCTGGTGGGGCTGTATTTCGCGGTAAATGCCAGCATTCCCCTGCTGCAGTGCGCTCTGGAACGATCCCGCAAGCTGGCTGCGGAATGTCCGGTGGCCGCGGGCCTGATCCCCTATTTCACCGGCCACATCGATGAAGAGCAATACCATGATGAATGGCTGCTGGAAGATATCGAAACCCTGGGGATGGCTCGTTCATCTGTAACCAGCCGTATTCCGCCGCCGGATGTCGCAGCCATGATCGGCACGCAGTATTACTACATCCATCACGCGCACCCGCTTTCAATGCTGGCTTACCTGGCGGTGATCGAGGGCAGCCCGCCGCGCCGGGAGGAACTGGACCGGGTGGCCGCAAGGATGACCGTACCCAAAACGTCGCTTCGCTCTTTTTATAAGCATGCTGAATTTGATATTGGTCACAGCGAAGAGTTGTGGCATCTCATCGATCACCTGCCCCTCGAACCCTGGCACCAAACTTTACTGGGCCTGAATGTCATTGTGGTAACGGATCAGTTGGCGGTTATCATGGAAAACGTATTGGCAGCAGCCGGGCAGAACTGAACATGCCTCATCCAGCTTACAAAGGCGACGGACCATATGTATTTGTCAGCTATTCCCATCAGGATAAGGAAACCGTTTATGCCGAGATCGGCTGGCTGCAGGATCAGGGGATCAATATCTGGTATGACGAAGGCATCGAAGGCGGTGATGAGTGGACTGAAACGCTGGCGACGGCAATCACGGACTGCGCCACTTTTCTGTTTTTCATCACGGCCAATTCCATCGATTCCGAGCACTGCCGGCGTGAGCTGACTTTCGCCAACCACCGTGAAGTACCTGTGGTGGCCGTTTTTCTTGAAGCCGAAGAACTGCCTCCGGGATTGAGCCTGGCCCTCGGCAACCGACAGGTCATCAACAAATACCAACTGTCTGAAGAGACCTACCAAAATCAGCTTTACGCCAGGCTGAGCGTGGGCGGCCACGCCGGAAATTTTGAGATCACGGCGCCGCGCTCTGCCCCAACAGAAGCTGACGGCAAAGCGCCGGCCAAGAAACGAAGTCAGGCGCGGCGCGGCATTCTCATATTGCCTTTCGCCAACCGCTCCCAGGCAGAGGACATCGGCTTCTTCTGCGAAGGGATTGCCGATGAAGTCATTACGGCCCTGTCCGGCCTCGGCTCGCTCAGGGTTATCTCTCGCGGGTCCGCGATGCAGATCGCCCCGCAGAATCGTGACCTGAGATCACTTGGCAAGCAATTGAATGTCAACTATGTATTGCAGGGCAGCGTACAAAAGTCCGGTGAGCGATTGCGAATTAGTGCCCAGCTTCCGAGTACGCGCTCCGGTGAGCTGTTGTGGGCGACCAAGTGGGACAGCACGATGGACCAGGTGTTTGAAATCCAGGAGACTATCGCCCGTGGCGTGGTCAGCGCGCTTGCCATCCAGTTGGACGAGCGCCAGGATGCGCAGCTCGCGAACCGGCCGATACCTGACGTGCGCGCCTATGAGTACTACCTGCGGGCACGCCAGCTGATCTACCAATACACCGCTGAAGCCTTGAACCAGGCGCTGGATTACCTTCGTCTCGGTGCAGATATCATTGGCGAAAATTTGCACATTACCGCAGCAATGGGATATGTCTACTGGCAGTTCCACAACGCCGGTATTGACCCCGACCCCGGGCATCTGCAACAGGCCCGCCGCTGTGTCGACCGGCTGTTCGAAATGGATGCCAATTCGCCGGATGCGCACCGGCTTCTGGGGCTGGTCAACATGCAGGAGAAAGGTGATATTCAGACTTCTGTGAAGCATCTGAAAATTGCGCTGAAGGCCAGTCCAAACGACACCGATACCCTATTGTGGCTGCCCTTGCTGTACGGTTTTGCCGGCCGGACTTCCTCCGGTTATCCGCTGGTCGAGCGGTTGCTGCGCCTCGATCCTTTGACCACCTTGCCGCGAATACTGCCGGGCTTCCTGGATATGATGAATGGAAATCTCGAAAAAGCCTGCATCCGCCTGCTGGAAAGTCACAATCTGAACCCCGGAAATCCGATCACCACGCTGGCTTATGGCCAGGTTCTGGCAATGGCCGGGCGCACGCAAGAAGCAACGGAAATCTTCAACTCGCTGCACGAGTTTGTCCCGGACTCGCTGTTTTCCGCGCTCGGCAGTTTTTATGTCTGCGCGCTGAGTGGTGATCGCGCCGGTGCGCTGGCAGCCGCCAGCGACGATCTTAAAACGGATGTTTCTTCGGACCTTCAGTATTCGTGGAGCATGGCGCAGTGTTACGCGCAGATTGGTGCAACAGACGAATCGCTGCAATGGCTGGAGAACGCCATCAAATTCGGCTTCTGGAACTACCCGCTGCTGGCCGAGGGCGACCCGCTGCTTGATCCGATACGCCAGGACGAACGCTACTTTTCGCTGATGAAAAAAGTTAAAGAAAAGTGGGTGTACTTCGAAGTGTAGGGTCTGGCGTCTGGCCGGATTTCCGGCCAGCGCATACGACCCGGTATATCAAATAAAGCTGGCGTTCATTTTTTTGCCTGGTGGCACGGCACTTTTTACTTTCTTGAGGATTCGCGTCAATTCCTTGTGCTCGGCGGCGGTGAGCCCCTCGATGGCATCATGGTCGTGCTGAGCGAGACGCCCCTTGAGAAGACCGTTCTCCTTGAGTCGTTCGACTTTGGTGCGTGGCTTTTTCGGTGCGGTTTTGGTCGCGCTGGACATAGCTAGTCTCCACTGTTAGGTTTGTCGAAATTTTTGGTTTGCTGCGGGCGCATGTCAGTTGCGCACCGCGAAATACACTGCACCGAAGGCAGGCATAAGTCAAATTGACGCGCATCGACCGGCTCAAGCCAGTTAAATCGAGGTTGCATTAATGGAAAAGCAGCTCTTCCCGGGATGGTTACCCATGCAGATCGCCAGGCATTATGGATTTCCACTCGCCGAACTCGATGGCGAGGGCCAGTCGATCGCGATCATTTCGCTGGGTGGTAAATTGAAAAAAGCCGAGTTGCGGCAGGACTTTGCGGCCATGCGTGTGGCAATGCCCAGGCTGAAATTGAAAGACATCGATCCCGGAAGCATTCCCGATGAGCAGAACAATGGCCCGACGGATGAAACCCATCTTGATCTGGAAGTCCTTGGCTGCATCTGCCCCCGTGCCAATATCACCATTTATCGAGCGGCCAACGACGGCGGCTCCGCTTTTGCGGCAGCGGTCGAGGCGGCTGTCGATGACGGCAATTCGGTCATCTCCATTTCCTGGGGCCGGGCGGAAGAACCGGGCGACAAAAACAGTGCAATGGAAAAGATACTCAGGCGAGCGAGCAGGTTGGGCGTTACCGTATGCGCTTCAGCCGGGGACGGCGGTTCATCGGCTTTTCGCGACGGGCTGCATGCGATACCCGCGCCGGACGGCAAAGCGCATGTCGAGTACCCGGCATCCAGTCCCTACGTTCTGGCCTGTGGCGGCACCCAACTCATGTTGGCAAAAGGCGTGCACCATGAGGACGTTTGGAACATGAGCGTAGCCAAGAGCAGTGCAACGGGCGGTGGTGTCAGTGAACTGTTCGCCGTGCCTGCCTGGCAGCACCCGCACGTGCTTGATTTCAAATCGGTCAGCACGGGTAAAAGCGGGCGGGTGGTTCCCGACGTGGCCGCACTGGCGGCCGGCGGTGACTGGACCATTTTCGAATCCGCCCGTCGTGTCGTCGGCGGCGGTACCAGCGCGGTGGCGCCGCTGTGGGCTGCGCTGATCGCGCTGGCCAATCAAAAACGCCACACCCGCGGCAAGCGCCCGCTGGGCTATGTCAATCGCCGGCTATACACGCTGGCCGCCGGTGGCGGGCTGTTCAACCAGATCTCTTCAGGTCACAACAAGCCCACCCCGCGTTACCCGGGATACCATGCGCAAAAGGGCTTTAATGCCTGCGCCGGTTGGGGCACACCCAAAGCAAACAAACTGATCGATGCGCTGGCTGGCTTGCGCTGAGAACAATTCAGGACATAGCGTTTGAATCACCTATAGCCAGTCGGATCTTACTGGTGATTAATCCGATACTATGAAAAATTCCAAATCTGGTAAATTATGGTTTCGTCGAGCTGCGCCCATGCGTTGGACTCAAAAAGGCCTGAAAGACGTTAACTGGAGATAGTTGCTGAAATGAATGATCGCCTAATTTGCGAAGAACCGGTGGAAATGCCCCTTAGCGATTATCAACATTTCAAATCAAGCGATTTCGATGCGATCAAGACCAAGCTGTGTATGTCAATTGCGCCGCACAAGTTGCGATTGCTAGACAGAAATACCCCCATAAATGCCAGTATCAACCGAGCCCCGTACGGTAATCTGCTGCTGCAGGCAATGCGAGTTGGCCCAACGGTAGAAGTGCTCCCCTTGACCTTGGGTTCATGCTATTTGATTCATATGCCGGTCAATGGCAGAACAAAGTTTACAGTCAACAAGAAAGAATTTGAGTCAACCGATTCCGTTGGTGCGGTAATGTCGCCGGGCAGCCAGATTCAGTCGTTGTGGGAAAGAAATTGCAGTGCCATCCTGGTGAAAATCGACAGTCGGTTGGTATGCCGGCATTTAGAGCGGATTTTAGGGTACAAACCGAGCTCTGAAATAAGGTTTTCTCCCGCCCTCAACCTCACATCGGCGGGCGGAATCGCATGGAGGAGAGTATGGAATTATATTTTACTTGAGCTTGAGTCCAAGGGAACAGACCCTTTTCTGTATGTGCGTTCGATTGCAAGTGAAAACTTGTTGATAACGACGCTTTTAACATCCGTAGCCAACAATTACTCGGACAAAATTGCTGAAAAGGTAGCGCGCTCTGAAAAATTACCTGCTTATTTCGTACACGCAGAGAAGTATATGAAACTGCATGCTGCAACGCCGCCAACTGTAAGTGAAATTGCCAAGGTTGCCGGTGTTACCACCAGGACGCTCCATAAGGCGTTTGCGCGTTACAGGGGTGTTTGTCCGCAAAAGGCGCTACTAAAAATAAGGTTGGAAGCTGCGCACTTTGAACTTCTAATGGGCGGTAGCGATATGACAGTGACTGAAGTCGCGACCCGCTGGGGTTTCTTTGAGTTGGGAAGATTCGCCGACAAATACAAGAAACATTTCGGCGAATTACCATCATCTACATTAGGTCGTTCCGCAAGGCAGACTTGAGACTAAATTCACCTGTCGATTTCCAATTTCAAGACAATCGCGGTTTGCCCCGGGCCGAAACTGCATATTTCCGGGCTTATTCTGCATACTGGACGATTTAGTATCGTAGTACCGTTTCACCATACGAGAACTTTGAATAGCTTTTGTCAAAGCGCATTCTGGTATGGGGACTACAAATGTTTAAAGAAAATTGGTTTTCAACGAGCCTTTCTCAGTCTTTCCGTACGATAGTCACGCTGTTATTGGCACTCACTTTTGCAACAACCGGTATTGCATCTGATGTTCTGGAAGAAATCTTGGTTACCGCAAGAAAGAAATCAGAGAGTCTTCAGGACATACCCATATCAGTTTCCGTGTTTTCGGCAAACGATATTGATTCAAGATCTATCGATTCCGTAACTGAATTGGGGTACGCAACTCCAAACGTCATTATTGATGCAGGCGCGGGTGCATCAGGTAGTAACGCGGCCACAACAATATTTATTCGTGGTGTAGGTCAAACTGACTTCACTTTGAGCGTTGATCCTGGTGTGGGTGTCTACGTAGATGGTGTCTATTACGGGCAACAAGTGGGAACGGCACTCGATTTTCTGGATTTGGAGCGTGTTGAGATATTGCGTGGCCCGCAGGGCACACTTTTTGGCCGAAATACAATAGGAGGGGCATTGAATGTTATTACGAAGTTGCCTTCTGAAGATTTTGGCGGTCAAGTCAGATTAACCGGTGGAAGTGATAATCGTATCGACGTAATGGGTACTGTAAATCTACCTGTCAGCGACCAATTACTGTCCAGGTTCTCTTTTGCGATGCGTAATCGTGATGGTTATGTCAACAGGATCGGCGGAGATGATCTGGGTGACGATAATTCGATTTCGGCACGTGGCCGGATATTATGGAAACCAACAGAGACTTTTGAGTTAGCGTGTTGATGGCGACTATACACGTGCGCGTGAGGAAGTAGCTCCAGAAGTATTGATTGCAACTAATGAAGGCGCGCCAATACCATTCATTCATAATTTTTTGACGGGACCCCCATGTTTTCCCCCGCCGAGTTCCATAACTAACCCAAGCTGTTTCAATAATCAATGGGTACCTGATTCTCCTTTTGAGGAACATGGAACATTTCCATCGGCCTCGAATCTAGATCTTTGGGGGATGTCGCTCACCGCCACATTGGATGTAGGTTCCGTAACCTTTAAGTCCATAACGGCCTATCGTGAGTTCGATAGCTTTTTCTCACTTGATAATGATCACTCCCCCTTGAAAATTGTTCAGTTTACGAGTGATTTTGAATCCAAACAGTTTACGCAGGAATTACAGTTACTCGGGAAGTCTTTCGGCGACCGGTTGGATTGGATAGTGGGTGTTTACTATTACGACGAGTCAGCAGCCGATGTGAATCCGGTAGATTTTTCTATTGGAAGTCTTGTGGTTGGCGGTGATCTCGACGTTGAAAGTTCTGCGGTTTTTGCCCAGGCTACATATTCCGCAACTGAAAAGCTCGATCTTACTGCGGGCATCAGATATACGGATGAGGAGAAAATCAGGAATCCCAATAGCTTTCTGACTTCGCCTTTAGTCCTCGGACCAACTCTGATCTTACCACCCGGCACATATCTCGTTCCGCCTAAAGCCGCAAAACTGAAAGCAGACGCTGTAACGCCATTGGCTAATGTCACCTACCATTGGACAAGCAGCCTGATGACGTATTTCACCTTTTCCAAAGGGTTTAAAGGTGGCGGCTTCACGGACCGTGTTTCCTTCCCCGTGCCTGAAACGCCTACTTTTGCCCCTGAGAAGGTTAAGAGCTATGAAGTCGGTTTAAAGGCAGATCTGATTAGTGACAAATTACGATTAAATCTGGCCGGATATTTTGTTGATTACACGGATATTCAGGTACTGGTGGCAACGGGTATTGCGCCAACTACACAAAATGCAGCAGCGGGAGAAGTTAAAGGGTTCGAGGCTGAATTCCAGGCATTGTTAACACCGGATTTTCTAATAAGTGGGGGTGTTGGCTATATTGACGCTGAATACACGGAAGTGGATCCCCTCGCAACCGAAATAACGGTCCAGAATAAATTTCCCAAGACGCCAGAGTGGAGTGCAAATTTATCGGCCGCCTATGATTTTTCAATACCAAACGGGGGTACTTTAACCCCGAGAATTGATTGGTCGTATCGGGACTCTGTATTCAACGATGCGCTAAACGAGCCACTTGCCAGGCAAGAAAGTTTTTACTTGCTGAATGCCAGCTTAAGGTTCACAAGCACGGCACAAAAATGGAGTGTGACATTCAGCGGTAAAAACATCACTGATGAGAAATATATCTTGAATGGAAAATCTAACGGCGCTCAAGGCATTGTTACGGGAATTTATGCTCGTCCGGCCGAGTGGAGTTTGGCGTTCGATTATAGATTCTAATTTATCAAAACCCGAACTGATAATGGAAAAATTGGACAATGAATAACAATAAAAGTGTGGTCGTAGTGGGTGCCGGTATTGCCGGGCTAACTGCTGCCTACCGCTTAAGCCAGGCTGGATTTCAGGTTACTGTATTAGAGGCAAAGCATATACCCGGTGGCAGAATGGGTAATGAGATGCGTGGAACATTCAACGCTTATACAGGTGCAACTGGGCTGTTTCGTTTCTATCACGATATGTGGGATCTTTTCGAAGAACTAAACCTGACGCATAAGTTGGTTTCCTATCCAACAATGGGTCAGGGAATTTGCGACAATACTACCGATATATACGAGTTGGATTTCAATAGAACCATAAGTATGTTATGGCACAAAGGATTGAGCTTTCGGTCCAGGCTGCTCTTGCCGTCATTAATTCCCGATTTCATAGCTGCGCGCCGTAAGGTGAACCCATGTTTATTGCACACAGCTACGGACTTTGATGATGAGAGCATGTCGGATTATCTTACAAGAAAAATAGGCCGGGACTTTCTTGAGAATGTCGTTGGTCCGGTCTACAGAACCCTATGGTCATGGAACATTGATGATGTTTCGCGCGCCTATTTCTTGTCTATTTGTGCACATGTAAGAGGACAGCCTTCATATCGTTTACAGGGTGGGTTGGGAACGCTGACCAAAACGCTTGCTGCCCGGCTCAATCTTCGTTATCAAGCGAAAGTTACGGAGATTTGCCGCGCGGGATTGGATCTGAAACGGACTGTCAAGTTTGTCGGGCCAGAAGGTAATGAAGAAATCAAAGCGGACATTGTGATTTGCGCAGTTGAGGGATTTCTGGCGGATAAGCTGGTAACGAACAAGGCGCCCTATGAAAGGGATTTTTTTGCCGCTGGTGTGCCCTATGCGCAATATGCGATGGTGAATTACGTTCTAAAAAAACCAAGACATGATTTTCCAACCAGGGCATTCTTCACCCGTGATCATGCTAGCCCAATAAGCTTTATGCATACTTATGAAGGTAGTGATGAAGCTGGTGATGTGCCCCGGCTATGGGCCGTGCTTGCGCCGGACAGAGCTGAGCATTACGTGGGAAGTAACGGTGAAAATCTGAGTGAGATCATACTTTCTTTTGCCAAGGATAAATTAACAATCGACGATGATGAAATCCTGGAATCTCATGAAATGTATAAAGATTACACCATTGCCGCTTTCCCCACGGGTCAACTTAGGCGCGTCAAAAAGTTTCTTGATTCACAGGAAGCCGGACCCAAGAATATTTACTATGTAGGTGATTATCTCAGTAATGCCACTACAGGTGGCGCGTGTGCCATTGGAAACAGGACAGCCAAGCTGGTGAGCCAGCATTGGGGAACGTAGTAGCATCACTTGATACCGTACTCGGCCGGGGACCGTGCCCGGCAGGGTTCTGCCCAGACAGATAACCGAACTCACACGCCCCCAGGGCCGCGCGCCCTCGAGTCTGTGATCCTCCGAATTACGGAAGTGATTCGGCCAAAAATCTGGAAATAGGCGTCCCCGCCGCCTGCGGGAGTTCAACCCTAGCAGGACGACAACCGTGGGCGCCACGTCCACCATTCGCACTTGAGGCAGCATGGCCCCTTCGCGCACTCCGGCGCCGCGCAAAAGGGCTTTAATGCTTGCGCCGGTTGGGGCACACCCAAAGCAAACAGACTGATCGATGCGCTGGCTGGCTTGCGCTGAGAACAATTGGGACATGTATGTCCCAATTCTCATTCGAGCTGGTTAACGCATTGTGGTGCGAGCCGCGGCAGTGGTCGCGGCCGCCGCATGGATTACTGCGGCATTTTTTAGCCTTGATACAGACTTACTTCTGTGGAAAGCCGTTGCGATCGAATTGCCAGTCGTCAAAAGCGAACTCGTAGGGATGTCGAATCGATTGATCAAAGTGCCAGGAGTTGTCGCGACCAAAACGCACGGCCTGGCCCATCATGGTCAGATCCAGTTGCCACAAACTGCCGTGACGGCGAAAGAACCAGGGCGCACAGTGACGCAGGGTGATTGGGTAGCGAATGACCGCCAACTGCTCACTGGTATCGTAGCGGGTGGGCTGTGGCATGCAGGCATGGTAGGTTTTGAGCAGATTGTCCATTTGTGCCGGCGTCATGACCCAGTGGCTCAGCATAGCCTGTGTTTCGGGGGTGTAGATGGGAAGCCGCGGGTCGGTATTGCGTTCGCTCATTGCTTTGAAGTACCCGGCCAGGGTTTCCTCTGGCGATTGACCGGCAGCATGTGGTTTCGCTGCCGAATTTTGCGTTGATACATTGTATTGCCCTTGGCGCGCTGTTGCTCCACCGCCACCGCTGCCGAGTTGCCATGTCTCGCCGCTTTCATCTTCGCCGAGAGCATGGCGCTGTGCGCGGTCGACAATCAACTCGGTGGTGGCGAGGATGCCGTCGCTGACCCGGTTTGCGGCAAAGAATGGCAGCATTTGGCGGTTCTCGATGTAGGCCACAAAAGCATCCGGAAAATAGGCTTCAAGGCCGTATCCCACTTCCAACCGCACTCGTTGCCCTCCATCGTCGATGACCAGCAACAGGCCGTAAGCCTTGGTACTGGTTACACCTACCTTGAGTTCAGCATAACGGCGCGCAGCAAATTCATTGATGTCGCCGACGTCACGGTCTGTTATCACCCGGTAATCGATGTCATGGTCAGTCAGCAGCAGCGAATGGAACAGATCAAGACGCTGTCTTTGTTCCGGTTCGAACAAACCTGCTCCGTCGATCACGAGCTCCGGGTGCGGTTGCTGGCAGCCTGCGAACATGCCCAAAAGGCATAAAGACACAAAGAATGGAAAGTTACGATGGCGCATGCTCAGTTAAAATCAACGGCCGGCGCCTTTACGCTTCCTTCTTCGGCTTGGAAATAAGCCTTGCGCCGAAAGTTTCCGAAACCGGCTACGAGCGTACCCGGCAGACGGCGGATGGCTGCATTGTAGTCGCTGACCGACTCGTTGAAGCGCAGGCGGGCGACATTGATGCGATTCTCGGTGCCTTCCAACTGGGCCTGCAGTTCCAGAAACTGGTCCGAGGCGCGTAGTTCGGGATAGTCCTCGGCGAGTGCAATGAAATTGGATAGATTCTTACCCAATGCTGCCTGCAGGCCGACAAGCTGATCCATTTGAGTCTGGTTCTCGAGCAAGGCTTCGCCACTTGCGAGGACAGTTGCCAGCGATTCCTGGTTTTTGGCCAAATCATCAATGCTCTGCGTCAGATTCGCCATGACCTGACCGCGGCTGGCCGTTACCTCCGACAGGGTCGCACTTTCGTGCTTCACATAGCCCTTGACCGTCTCGATCAGCGCCGGCACCAAGTCGGCGCGCCGCTGGAGTTGACTTTCGACTTGGGCCCAGCTTTTCAATACAGCCTCTTCGCGATTGACCAGGCTGTTGTAAAAAGCGCTCAGAAGCACGATGGGTACAATCAGTAAAAGTATGACTGCAATTGAATTGAGCAGGGTTCTGTTCATGGCTCCCGTTTCTCCGGTCTGGTTCAGAGTCTGAGACACGTCTTGGGCTTGTTGCTCCTGCGGTTGCGCCTGGCTCTGGACTGGGGCCTTTATCTGTGGCGCACCTGAAAACAGCAACAACAAGGCGATAGTGACGACCCCGGCGGCTGCAAACAGCGGCAGCCAACGGCGCCGTGAGCGCCGGTCCGTTCTTCCCGGGTGGCCCTTGGTTAGAACGCTGGCACGCAAGCGCCTGGCCTGGTCCGGCGTGATCAGACCCTCTCCTAGCATGCGGTCGATGCGCTCCTCAGCTTCCATGGGTCATTTCCTTGATCCGTCGCGCCGCCTCTTCCGCATGAATCCGGCCCAGCTCGACTTCGCCCAGCAGCCGGTTCACCTCTTCGTCATCAGCCGATCGGAGTTTTTCCAGCGACGTGATCAGGCCATCCACCCGCTTGCGCAGTGTGGGGTAACTCAAAGACTGGAGACCCGCGACCTCCTTCAGATTCCCGCCGGCAAGAAGAATCTGCTCCGCCAGTTCTTGCATTTCCCCCGACAGCCGCCCTAACCGCGACTGCCCGAACACACCTTCAGAACGAACACCACAGGCGCTGCACTCCAGCCGGGTAACGATCAATGGTTGCTGACAATGAAGACATTGAGACATATCTTAATATTACAATAAATGAAATAATTTGCAATGTGAAGTAATAGAAGTAAAGATATCTATCGGATAAATTATATCTTTTAAAAAAATTTAACCACACTTGCTAATAGCAAACAGGCAAGGCGTATCCAGTTTGTTTGTGACGTTATCGTGTCTCATTTTGGCCTGATAGTTGTCACATCCTGTCGTAAAGGTGGTTGGGAAGTTCAAACTGAAAGTGCTGTCTCCGGCCTTATTGTCAGTCCCAAAGCGTTGTAATAAGCCAGTCTGGCGGTTTTCAGATCCATTCAGCGAAAGCTTGGCACGTATTCTGCATTAATAACTGTACAAACTGTTCAATTCTTATAGGGCAGGACTGTCAGGTGAGGGTGTCATTCGGAACAGCATTGTTCCAAACAGACAATAAACATGTAATTGTCATGGCGAGGATCGTCGTGGGAAAAGGCAGAAACTTATGAATAGAATACCCAAATACCGTGGCCAGGGAATCACCCTTATTGAAATTCTGCTTTACCTGGGCTTATTGGGCATACTCGCATCTTTTGCTTCAGTCTCAGCAAGCAATGCAACCGTCCGGGCGGATATGCGAGCAGCCAGTGAAAACTTGCAATACTCAATCCGAATCGCACGAGATACTGCGCGCATAACAGAGTCAGTCGTGTCAATGAACCTGTTACAAGAGCCGGGCGAGGGTATTCAACGCGTGACTTTTTCCGCTGCAAGACTGGCAGAGACAAGTCTCAGCTTTGCCGGCATACAGGATTACCAATTCAACGAAAAAATCAAACTTGTCTCGGATTTTCCTTCTTACGAATTTAGCAGCAGGGGAGTCGTGAAGAATCCTGGGCAGATCACCCTCGTGTACAGGGCGGATGAAACTGTCACCACACAAATCATGGTTGAATAGCAACGGGCCAGTGTCTGCAGACCGCTGCGTGCGGTTGCGATTCCAGAGACAGGCCAACCCATCTGAGAGTGGACACTCATCATAATCACCGCTGGAATTTGCGAGTTTTTTGATCTCAGCCGTAGTTCAATAAATCAGGGCCCCGTGCTGGGGCCCTAAAGGTTTCGTATATTTGAAGCTGTGACCCGGAAATCATGGGCCAGGAGGGCCAGCATAGGGTGGGCACTGCGGCTGCCAATCGACATCGTCTGTGGGTGGCCCCGCCGGTGATGTAACGTTTCTGTCTATCAACTCTTGCACGACGGTCTTGCCTTGCAGTTCATTGATCAGAAGAAGCTCACCTGGTCCGGCGGGGTCGTCGTGGCAATAGAACTTATGCTCGACAGCACCGTGTTCCAGCGGCGACCACTCCTTGGTTTTCATGCATTCCTGGTCCTCCATGCCGATGAAGTTCGACACCTTGCCCCAGTCTTCCGCTTCATCCTCGTAATATTCCTGCTTGTAACCGGCTCCCTTGCTTGGATCGCCCAGAATCACGATCCCGGCTTCAGCGCCATCACAGCCGGCGGTAAATGATCCGGAATGATCTTCGCCGTTGAAGGTGTCTTCACCCATATACCAGATATTCCCATCCGTATCCTGTGCAAACCAGTCATAGGTCTGTTCCTGAACATCGAAATTGGAGACCACGTCAGCAAAATGTTCGTTGATTGCAGCATGACCGTAATCTGCAATGGCTTCGGCATCACCTTCACTGCAGTCCTCGTCCAGCCATGACCGGTCGAGAACAATGCGCGCATTGATGCCGGCGTAGATAGGATTGTCCATCCCAAAGTTGTTTGTCGTCCCGTTCTGCACTTCCACCAGATTCCATTCACAACCATCATCGCTTTCACTGAAGTAAAGGAAATTGTCACCCGCCGTCAAAGTCCACCACGGGTTGGTGATGAATTCCGAATTCGTGAAATCGGCAGCATCGAACGCGTCTGGGCCCGTATCCACCAGTCCGCCCGCAATGGCGCTTCCACTGCCCAGCGCAAGCAAAGCGGCTGCTCCAAGCAATCCAAAAAACCTTTCGTGCGTCTTTTTCATGTCGATCTCCTGCATTCATTGAAAATTCAGGCACTTTTGTACCTGCCATGTATGTGCCCCTGGGTGCTTCCGTGTACCCTGCGTGCCGCTTTTATATTCCTTTAAGCTCTCTTTCCGAATCCTGGCCACAACCGCTCCGTGGCGTAAAATCTGATTTGCCTGCTGTAATAGACGAAGCTGGAAGAGAAAATCGGTTGCTGCATTGGTACACGCTGTCCAGCACAGCAAAATCCAGGAGGATAGCCGTTGCCTGCACGTGGTTGGCGTCAAGGCCTTTCTGCCACCCGACGGGCCCGGTGAATTAGGCGCGATCGGACTGGTGCAGCTCAGAAGGGGAAAAGGATCAGCGGGTGGCTAATGTAGAGGCGTTTCGGGAAACACAAGCGGAAGCAGCCAAACCAAGGCTGGTGAAACTTCAGCAGGTGGCGCGTGAGAGAAAGAATACACGACATGAGGCACAGGCTGGCTTGATTGAGCGCCAGTTCATGTTGACCAGGGCGAACGAAAATGCCACTTTGACGCCTTGCGGGATTTGAGCTTGGAGCGGTATGCACTGAGTGACTTCGAGGCGAACAAAACCAAGCCGACAGCGCAGAATCCGACAACAATTAGAAAATAAAGCGCACCCATCTTAATTGCCTTTATTTCATGTCACCGCTGCGGTTTGGCGCGAGCGGTGCCACTGATGATTTTTCTGCAACTGTGGATCCTTATTCGAGTATGAATCACCAACCCCATGGCTGTTTGACATCCTTGATGGCAACGTAGCGAAAATCTGGATTCCTTGGGGGGAAGCCCTCATGGCTGCTCATTGATACGACGTTCATAATTTTCAATTGAATACGCTCAGATTCACGGCTATCAAAGTCGTCCATCTGATCATAGAATTCGCTTGGATCACGCAACAACGGGCGTTTAACCTTGCTATATTCGATTGATTCCATGCCGTCTTTGTTAATTCGACCATAGCGGTCTTCCAGCAACGCTCGGACACTGCCGCTGATGCGCGGATTGTTCGAAGGACTGCTCACCAACTCCCGTTGGCGCACAAGTCGATTCACAAAAGACTGCATTCTGGCCGAAGCACCTGGCCGCGCAGCGTTATCACCATTGAGTTTCTGATGTCCGGGCCACCCCCATGGGGCGCTGACGCGCTGTGTTCCTGGCTTGGAGGTTGCTCGCGTGCCGCCCTTAGCGGCCGTTGATCTTCCGAGTAACTCGGGCGCAGGTTCAATTTCTATGACTTTCGTCATTACCGCAGTCTGTCGATTGCGCCGGTCCGCGTAATCAAGCATTGCACGAGAATTTTCGTTTTTTGAGCTAAGTCGGATCGCTGAAAGACAAAGAAATCCGATCGCCAGAGCGGCTAGGATATAGTTAACGTATTCCACAGTGAAAGCCCCTTACTTCCCGGCTCAACTTCCGTTCCTTTCCGCAAGTTGCCGAGCATTTCTTTCAACAACACACGCGCGTTATCACCCTTTGCGTGTTAATTGCTGATTTTGCGACTTTCAAGTTCCCTTTGATCCCTGTCTGATCGCTGATCGTACTTCCCCCTTGATCAACGCGTCTAGTTCTGTATCGTCTGATCTAACCACGCCTTCTACATTCGAACAGCTTGTCCCAAAGGCATGCCAAACCAGTACTTCCTATGCAAAAGGCATGTTACCAAACCCCGGTAACCACGTAAACAGCTTACTCCAAGAAAGAGTTTCCTGCAAACAGAAAATTGGGTATCAGTTAAAGCTGATAGTAGATTGTGCGGTGGATACCAGGCCATTTATGCCCTTCCGCAGGATGCGTTGTTCAAGCCAACTCGCGACGCATATTTTAGACTGACCATGTTTGTCAGGTAACTTACCAAATCGTCAGGTTTTAACGATCCTCGGCACTTATTTGCAGTGTGTAAGGCATTGTAAGCCATTGATTATATGATTGATAGTATATATTGGCCCGAACATTGCTTGTAATAACATCGACGGATTCACTAGTTATTGGTAAGAAACGGAGTTCGGTCTTCTTCCAAGGAAAGGAAACAGAGCAGTGCAATCCAATTTATGGATAAATCGAGTCAGCGATGCACGGATGCCGGTACTGCATGGATGCAACCTAAATGGATGCAATCGGGCAAGGAAGCAACCGAGCAGGGACGCCCTATTCAGAGGGTGGTGATAGGCACAAAAACCAAAATAAGTCCAGGTCGCCACCGGATAGTTAAAAGATGAATTAACGCACGGTAAGTAATGAATCAATGCAGGTGAGTGCTTTTCCCTGCACCGAGTTTGACAGCAATACTTGCACGGAGGCAACAGGGGTTCATGGAAGAATTGTCACGGCATTGGGAAATTCTTCAGGTCGAAGACAATCCAGCGCAGATCCGCCGCGCGCAGAACGCACGCGAACTGTTCTGCGAAAAAACCCATTGCGATAGTCCGCTTTTCCAACGTGGTGCAAGGCATTCACAGTCTTGGGATGGAGACTGCTCTATGGCCTGATTTCCCGGCAGGCAAAATTCATTGGACCGGGACTGCCTTTAAGGATGAAGCTGAAATGGAAACCAAAAGGAAGCTAATCAAATTAAACGGCGCGAAGAACTCTAAGGCTCGCACCACTACGCGAAAAATCTTTCTGATACTATCCTGCCTGTCGGTGTTACTTGCCGGTTGTGCGCAGTGGCCTGAAATTGCCACAAATTGCGGTGCCTACGGCGTGCAGGAGAATCACTCGCCCATGGGAATACTGGCTCATCTGGAACCATTAAGCCGGGATGAGCTGAAAGTCCGCTGTGCGGGTGTGCCTGCAGCAAATGCGATAAGTGGCACAGAAATCAGTGGTTGTGTCATTCCGCATGAGAATGGATCCGTCGAGGCTTATTATTGGCAGGGTGACCACTGCGCGATGAATCATGAAATGTGCCATTTCAGGCACGGCGCGGCACATACGGCACGTTACCTGCAAGAGTTGCAGGCAGGCATCCCGATGCCTTACTGCCCGGAGAATCAGCTGATTGGCGGATAAGATGTATTAGTTGTATTAGTCGCGACTTGATCTGCTGCAGCTCCTGCTCGATTCGTTGCACCGCGCGATCCAACCGACAGTGTGCCTGGTGCGTTATCTCACCACTCAGTAACGCGTGGCCTTGCAGGTAATCAGCAAGTTGCTCCCGCCTCAACATCTTGATCTGCCGGGTATTGAGTCGTTGGCCGCTGTACCGCGCGATGAGACTCTGCAAACTCACATGCTGCAGTGATCGCTGGCGCACCAGTAACAGGCGCCGCAGCAGCAGGTCGCGCGGGGCCCGTTCTTCCTCGGGGTAGATGTAGCCGGTCGGCAACAGATCCAGCTGCAACAAGTGCGCCAGCTGTCGCGCGTCCGAAAAATCATTGCGGTACTTCAACCCTGCATACTCGGGCAGTGCACTGGTGTGCGCCAAGCGCACCGCAAAACCCGCTGCCATCAAGCCATCCACCAACCAGTACCAGTTATAGGTGGACTCCACCACGCACGCAGCCAGCTCCGTTTGAAAAATACCCAGCGCCTGGATAATCGTTGCCAGGTCGTTGGGCAGCCTTTTCTCGTAGGCCGTTTGATTCTGTTCATCCAACACCGCTACCACGCTGTTGTTGGCAAGTAAGTCAATTCCGCAATAAAGTGTCATGCTCGCCTCCTGATTTCGTGTGGATTCGTTTCGGTTTGCACTTCAACGAGTACCACACGAGTTGGGAGGCGGCTAGAGGATTATCAGAGTAAAAATATCAGGACTTGAACAAATCCACACCCGGGTTGTTACACTGACCCCAAATTTTCCCCAATTTCAATGAAATCGTATCGCCCCCCAGACTGAATCAGCAGGTACTTTGAGATGGTGTCGGATTCATTGCGCAAGTAATGCGCTGTCTGGCGCTCGATCGAGCAGTGATCGCCCGACTTCAGGCTGGTTGGCGCAACGGCATCGCCGGTGTATACCGAGATCTCTCCTTCCAGGCAAACGATATGCTCATGCACTTCGGTGTGGTAATGCGCAGGCGAGATCGCCCGTGCATCGAGTTGCATGATGCGAACAAGCGCCGCGTCGTGTTTCAGTAATGCATGGGGCACGGTGTTCAAGTCTGGTCCGGGATAAATCCCGCGGCATGAGCACGCACCGAATTCCTCACTTCCGCACCCGGACGTGCCCGTCGGCGTCCCACTGAAGGGTTTTGTCACTTCTGGGCAGTGGCGCTTCCGCCACCTCGCCGACTGAAACTCCATAGCGCCAATCCGCAGGGCAAATCGCAACATAGCGGGCATAGCCGCCCAGCCCGCCCTTGAATTTGGGATAGCCGATTGTGATCAGGCAGCCGGTTTCCGGGACCTTGTCCAGATTCGCCACACCTTCCGCTTGCGTGTAGCCGTGGTGCATCAGCCAGTGCTCGCCTTCCAGTGTCGGCGTCATGTCGGTATCCAGCGGTTCATGGCCATGGAACAGAATATGGCGTTGCTCGTGCAGGAATTTAAGCGCGGGCAGCGAGACCCCCGGGAAAACCGCCTGCCTTGCCAATGCGGAATCCGGCCAGGCCCTGGACCAGTCCGAGCGAATCATGACCACTGAACCGGCAGGAATCCTGCCATTCCTGCGTTCCCAGGCTTCGATATCGGCGACCTGCAAGCTGTATCCGGGGTCCGCAGCGACCTCTTCGACGATGGAAATGATTGCGAGCGGCCGTATTGCGTAAGTAGCCGGCAGTTCGTCGATTGAAGGATATTCCGGCGCCCAGTGGGCCGGGGGATCAAGCTGGGTGCCGAATTGGTCGGTAGCGAGGCTGTAACTGGTCGCCTCGAAACCGTCCTGGTCATAACGATAGGGTTTGCCGTTTTCCGGATTCAGCGCCGGGCCGAAGCTCGATGCGCCAAAACCCTTCCACACCGGTATGGAGGGAGTCAAAGTGTGCGTCAGGTCGATGTACTTCGCGCTCATCAGGGACTGGCGGTAAATCCCCCACAGGTGAGAACCCGCCTGCGTCGAAGCCGTTACCTCGGCGTGCTGAGCCGGAAACAGGCGCAATGCAGCGATCTGCCATCGGCCGTCACGGCGCACCATGACCGCGATGCCACGATCCCGCGCCGGCTCTCCTGCGCTGAAATTCGCTACGGCGTCCGCAATGGCGGTGTCACTGTCAGGGAAACGGATGTTTTCGACGGATATCGTGACCTGGCGATCCAGCGGCACATCGGCCCATGCCTCCCGGAACAGGCGCTCGATGGCGGTTCTGCCCGAACCCTTGGGGCTGTCAAAGAATATGGCGTCTCCATCCGGCGAAAACTGGGCGGCGAATGCAACGGGGTCACGCTGGTTCACCGCGGCTTCGTTGGCCGCAAACACTGCCCGGATGGCCGCTTCGTCATCGGCTCTGTCAGGCGTCGCGATTTGATCGGAAGACTGCGCAGGAACGACACTGCACACCAGCATCGCTAAGGCAAGTATTGCCTTGGTGCGTCGGTTCATCGCGCAAATACCTCACTGTCGGAGCCTCTCAAAGCTGATTTTCCGGATACAAACATCAGGTCGCCGGACATGCGTCAGCAAATCCCAAGGGCGATAGCGGCTGCGCCGTGCCCGGGGGCACGAAGGTCTGGCGGAACGTGAATGCGGCTTCGGTTGGACCCTGGGTGCGAAGAAGCTCCAGCCTGGCGATGGCTTCGGCCACGTCGGGGCGATGTCCCTTGGGAACCCACCACAGCACCACGTAGGCCTCACGCATGCGCTCGAACCATTCCTTACGCCGGCGCATGATTTCGACGTGCGCCGATTTGTACACAAAATCATTGAGCGAACCGACGTCCTTCCAGACGGACAGGTTGACGAGGATGTTCTCGCCCATCGGGCGTAGAGCCGTTGCGTCACCTTCGTCCGATTGCAGCCGCCATACGAATCCCGGTGAGCCGTCGGCAAGCGCATTGATGCGTTCCAGGTTCGCTACGAAACCGGCCATGTCCGGGGACTCGAGGGGCTCTTTCATGACTGCGATGTTCAATTGAGCAAGTTCGTATTCGGACATGTTTATTCCTTGTTTGCCTCACTGATCACTCCCGGCGCAGGAAGTGGCGGTGAATTGGGCCACAGGGGCGGTTTTGCCTGCGCGTCTTTGGTATTTGGAAACCAAACGGTATAGACCCAGTGGGTACGATCAAAGGTCTTCACCGCAAAACCGCTGTCTTCCCAGGGCTGGCCCTGTGAAGACAAGCTCGCGAGATGGTTCAGACTGGCAAAGTCGAGTGCCCTGGTATCGCGCTGCCCCAGCCGCTCGCCCACTGTCACCAGACTCACTTCTCGTTTGTCATCGTTAAACATCAGCCATAGAGATGAATGTCCCTGTTCTTCTGCCCGGTCCCTTAATAACGGCCATTCATTGGCAAGCTTGTCTCCGGCGTTGGCGTCTTTGACCGACCAAATCTCGGTGCGGTAGACATGTTGCGAGGTATGGAGGTCCTTGAAATCATGCGCACCGAGAATATGCCACACGTGAGTAGTGACATCGGCGAAATCCGGCCGCTGCAGAATATTGACACCGTCCAGGTCAAACTCGTTGGCGACCCAATCTGCAAACCCCAGAGCGTTCTGGTATGTATCCAGTAAATATCGTCCGCCGGAGTAAGCCCTGCCGGTGTCCGGCTCGATCCTGAGAGGCAGTAGCTTGCGGTGAAAACCGGGCCTCGCCGACATATGAATCCGGTCGCGTTCAATAACGGCTGGTGATTTCTCCGGAGGCAGATGATCGGTCAACCTGAAGTCATCGAAAACGGCCCCTTTGCAGTTGATGGGCCCCGGTTTGTAAGCTGCTTGTGACATGTTGAACTCTCCAAACAAATTACTGGCGCTGGTTTTCAGGGTCGTCCAGGAATGTTTCGAATCGCAGGGGACGACTATACCGCAACCGCGGGTATGCGGCAGCCCGTGTCGGGTCGGACCAACGCAAGCTATTGAAAGGAAAAATCCTTACGCCTCGCATTGGTGTTTTTCCATCGTTAAACGGCCCATTCTGGCAGCAAAATGATGTTTTAACGATCCCTGGGGTCCTTTATGCCACGGGCCAATCGATACTTTGTTCCCGGTACGGTCTGGCACATCACTCACCGCTGCCACGATCGGAAGTTTCTCCTTAAGTTCGATAAAGACCGCCGGCGCTGGAAGTACTGGCTGTTTCAGTCCAGGAAGCGCTACGGACTTTCGGTTCTGAACTACATCGCCACCAGCAACCATATTCATCTTCTGCTCGTGGCGCATGAAGACACCACCATAGCCCGTGCATTGCAACTGATTGCCGGTCGCACCGCGCAGGAGTACAACCATAGAAAAGGCAGAAAGGGTGCATTTTGGCAGGACCGGTATTTTGCAACGGCCATCTGCACCGATAGCCATCTGGCGCGTTGCCTGGTCTACATCGATTTGAACATGGTCAGGGCCGGAGCGGTTTCCCATCCTTCACAGTGGTATGTGTCCGGATACAATGAAATCCAGCACACTCCGCAGCGATACAGAATTATCGATCAGGCTGCCGCCTGCGAACTCTTCGAGCAATCCAGCTGGCGTCAATTCCAGCTCAGCCATCAAAACTGGGTGCAGGCTGCTCTGGAGCAGGGGATTCCTCAACGTGAGCCCATCTGGACGGAACCCATCGCTGTAGGTCCCAGACAATTTGTGGCTAATATCAAGTCGCAGCTTGGCAGCAGGGCATACCACAGGAACGAGGAGTCAGTATCAGGAGAGTATTGCGTGCTCAAAGAGGGTACGGCTTAGATGGCGCATTTCTTGGCCAGAAATTGCTGTCTAAAGCTCAGCGAGCGCGCCGTAGCTTTTGATAATTAAGGATAATCAACCAGATGCGCTGGTCCGACCCTGCAGATTCCACCAGGCATGCCCGCACCAACTGCGAACCGGGGCGAGATGCAACCACGCCCACGTGAAGATAAAACATCAGTAGTTCGGTATTACGGAGCTTACGCTGCAAGCTCGACAGATCTCCGAACGCGATGGTGGCCATGCCCATGAATATGCCCCCGTTTCGCGCCAAAACGGCAAACATAATGGCGTCCTTTTGTAAGGGCAGGGAGACTGTTTTAAGTGTTTCCAGATCCAGCACACCAGGGCCGGTGTATCGTTCAAAATTGTCGTAATTCAGTTGCACAATGGAGAAACCTGGGCTATGCCTGAGCCATGTTTCCCGGCACAGGCGCAGATAGGCCGGGATCGACTCCCTGGGTTCCCAGAACGTGAAGATTGTTTGCTCTAGCATCTCCAATGCTCCGATTGCATGCCAAACTTTTGAAAAAGGTGGTTTGTGCTTTTTTTTGGCAAAGAGACTTGTATGCAAAATGCATGTGCTGATGTATAGGTTGTATTAAATGCCCAGCACGGGAAGTTTCTGGCTGTGACCTGGTTCCAGCCCTGACTCAAGGGGTCTTGCAAGCGCCATCTTCGTATCCGTAAGAGCACTTACAGCCTCTGCCGAGGTGGCTGGGGTCGGTGTATTCCGAATGAGTATAGGGCGGGCATCCATCGGCGCCCACCGGACCGGGAGGAAGACATGCATAGGCGATATCGGTGCCAAAGCGGCATTTGCAATTTGCCAACTGAATTCCCATCACTGTCGTTGTGCCGCCGGGTTCTTTCCAGGGGTGATTGCAGAACGATTCCGAACTTCCCGCAGTGCGCGGCGGATCCACGCAGGCTTGCTGATTGGCATCCCATAGTTTGCCAGCCATGCATTCGCACTTCGTGCCGCCACCCGCCACGGGCACGCCGGTATCGTAGCTGCCGGGATACTGTTGCTCACAGGTCACCCGCGGCGGATCCACGCAGGCTTGCTGATTGGCATCCCATAGTTTGCCAGCCATGCATTCGCACTTCGTGCCGCTACCCGCCACGGGCACGCCGGTATCGTAGCTGCCGGGATACTGTTGCTCACAGGTCACGCGCGGTGGGTCGACGCAGGCTTGCTGATTGGCATCCCACAGTTTGCCGGCCAGGCATTCGCACTTGGTGCCGCCGACGTCATTTGGCACTCCGGAATCGTAACTGCCGGGATACTGTTGTTCGCAAGTCAACCGCGGTGGCTGCCAGGCACCGTATATCGTTATGACAACCGTGGCGCCGGTGAAAACACCGGCATCGGCGGCCGGATCCTGGCTGGCCACCCGCGCAGCCAGCTTGGAGGCTGGCGGTGCATCTCCGGAGCGGACTTCCGTCAGGAGGCCGGCGCGTTCAATACGGTCAATTGCTTCCTGCCGGGTCATGCCGATGACGTCCGGCACATACAGCATGAGGTCATAAGCCGACAGGGAAACCGTTGTATTCGGACGTACCCTGGCGCCGGCGGCGGGCTGGGTATCGTGCACCATACCCACCTGACCAGGCGTCGGCGGATCGGAAGTGAACGCCACATTGGTTTTCAAACCGGCCCGTTCCAGTGCGTCTTCCGCATTTAAAAAGTACATGCCCCTGACGTCCGGCACATCAACGGCAAGCTTGATGCTGCCAACCAAGGGTGGCGTCTCAAACGCTGCCGGGTGTTGGTAGTCCGGCGCCTCTGCCAGATACGTCTCGCCGTCGGCGACCTGGCGATAAGTAAGCGTGACCAAATTCGGACCGGCGCTGATGGTCACAAACACGGTGTTGCACCGGTGGCCGCCTGGATCCAGGCAGTTCCCGCGCCCGCTGGTGGCTGAGGTTTCCTTTATCAGGATGCCTTCAAGCTGTTGCGCCATGATCGTTCGGTCCGTAGTGGTCTCCAGGCGATAGCGGTAGGAGACGAATCCATCCTCATCCCTTTCCTGGGCTGCTGGCACGAAGCGGGCGGCAAAATGCAGCCGGGCGTCTTTTTCAAATTCAGCCTGTTTCAGGTCACCGGAATCAGGGTCGCGGTCCGTGGGGGCATCGGTACACAGTGCGGTCAAATGCTTCTGACCGTGGAATCCTGACGTCATGCGCGGAACGTCTCCCTCCGGAAGAGACACAGTGGACCCGATGCGAGTGAATACACTCAGGAACGCTTGCGGATCAACCGGGTCACCCACCAGCATCGCCGGATCAAAGCAGGGATGTTCCGCGGGGAAGTGCTTGCGAAAAACCACATCAGCCGCTACCCGAAATGGCTGGCCGGCAGTCAGTTCCAGTGGGAACTCTGTGAAACGAATGCTCCAAAGTTCCTGGTCGCCCATGCCGTGACTCTGCGCCCGGGTTGAGCTGGCGCCCGGCGCGCCGGCCGGGCCAATCGCGACCAGCTTCAATACCGGTGCAAATCGGATTTTCGGCAGCTCCGCTTGCAGCGCTTCAATATCGGCATCCAACTTCTCCAGGTACTGAATCAGGTCGATCAATTCGGCCGAATACTGCTGGCGCTCTTTGACAGGCGTCGCTTCATCCAACATCACTTCCCGTTGCGCGCTCAAGACCTCCAGCCGTTCGCTGGCCTTGGCTTTTTGCCGCTGGGCTTCCGCCAGTTTGAATTGATAGTCCGCGTAGCTCATGGCGGGCAATGCCGTTGCAGGCAAAAACGCTGCCGTCAGCGCAGCCAACAGCAGCAGCACTGGCCTGGTGTGCCTGGATGTGGGCGCCCGGTGTCTAATTGGCCCGCTCCGTGCACTTTGGAAGCGCGAATTCAAAAGAGTTTTTCGTGATGCGAATCTGCAACATTCGCTCCATCATTTTCCAGGCAGAAGGCGGTGGTGCCGGCAGCGCCTTGCGCAACTCCCCGATCGTGAACTTACCGGCCAGCGGCGCCTGGAGGATCAGCTTCTGTTCGGCTGCCAACTTTTTCTTAAGCTGCTTGGTACGTGCGGCTTCCATATAGCTGCTGAATGTCCACCCGCCACCCGGGTTGTAATTGCCCCAACTCCACATCGGGTTGGGAGCGAGGTCATAGTGATTCAACCTTCGGTCGTGGAAATAGTCTTTCAACAGGCGGTCGGCATCGGGTGGAATGCAGTTTTCGAATTGTCCCGCCGGGCAGATGGCAGCGGGATTGCATTGGCCAGTTTTGCGGCACCATTGCTCCATGCACTCCGTGTCGCATCGCGGAATGCGCAACGGACCCTTTTTCGGATCCAGCACGGTAACGAAGGGATCGACGTCCAGTGCGCCGGGTGAAAACGGATACCAGCGTTCCGCCCCGTGGTGGCTGATGTTAAAGGGTTCCAGGCCCTGCGCGCGTTGCACCTCGTGCACTGCCTGATTGGTCGCTTCCAGTGTTTCGCGGACCTGCGGGGTCGTAAATCCGGTACGGTCGTCGAATTCAGGCACTCCGTGTGCATTGGTCAGGTCACCGCCATCAGCACGCCGCATCAGGTTCGGATCCAGCCCGTCTGGCAGGTTCTCCACGCCGGCATACTTGCGTTCGTTGAGGCCGATGCTGAGCAGATCGTAGTCCGCTGTCAGCGGCGATCCAGTAGCCGGATCGGCCAACACCAACACGGGTTCCGGAGTACCGGTAGGGACGACTTCCAGGGGATTACCGGTGGTCGGGTCCAACATACGCCCGCCCTCATCCCGGATGAAATAGACTGGCTGGCCGGTGGCCTCGTCGTTCACAACCTGCAACAGCACATGCCCCTCACCCTTTGGATTGCGCACGGGATACTCCACGGCAATGGCGCAATCTGCCGGTTTGGCCAGGCAGTCCTCGATGTTCTGAGCGCCTTTCTTCATACCCTTGGTCAGTTCCACGACCTCCTCGCTTTCGGCCTTGTTCAGGGGCCGGGTTTTCTGCAGTACCTCGAGGTCTTGCAGGCGCGAGCCCTGCTTGTTCAGTGACTGATTGACCGGCAGCAGGCCGGCGATCGGGCCGCGTTCCGCACTCTTGGCCTTGATGCCCATATGTTTGGTACGGGCGCCGGCATCAATAAGTTCGGTGGCGTTGGGGTTTACGTAGCGGTAAATCAGAATTTCATCTCGCTCGGCGGCCACTTTCTGCAGCGCCTCGACGTGCTCCGACACCATGTTTGAGCTCTTGATCACCGCCGCGCGACTGCCTTGCACTGCTTCCAGGTTTTCCCTCATCACTTTCGCGGAACGCCTTCTGGCTTCTTCCAGCGCCTCTTCAGGCAGCGCGTCGCGCCATTGGCGCGCATCCAGGGCGTCGCGCACGTTGCGGAAGGTCACCATATCGGCCTTGGCTTTCCCGCTGAGTTCAGGCCGGAAGCTGTTGAAGTAGGCTTCAAGTCGCTGCATGGCCGGCCAGTTGGTTCCCCAGTAGCCGGCTACGCGTTCGCCGAATTCAAAAAAACCCATTTCACGATATGCATAGGTCAGTGCGCTCCTGGACTCTTCCAGGGCCAGTTCGAGAAACAGTTGAGTGCGCGCGATGGCGGCTTCGGCACCCGGCAAACGCTTTACCTGACGCATGGCTGCCGGGCCGACCAGGGGTAAGGCCAGGAACACCGCTGCCATGCCGCGTTCCTCTGGACTCAAGCACTGACCGGCAATGTCCTGACCATATAAAACGCCGTAGATGTCGAGCACATCGCCTACCACCGGTAGGGCGTTGAGTGAATCGGCGATCAATTGCTGTTCGGCAACCAGGCTGGCGGCTTCTGCAGTAAACGCCAGGGTATCGGCGGACTGGATTTTCTGAACGGCCTGGGCGTAGGCACGCAGGTTATCCACCACCTGATCGCGACAGCCCAGCACCTGAACCTGGTTACCGTCCATGTCCGCCTGAGCAAGCGGCCGCGTGCGGGCACAATCGGGCAGTCTCTGATCGCCGGAAATCAGCACGCGGATGTACGCCACCACAGCTCGCTTGTACAGGCGTCTGCGGTAGTCCTGGTGCTCCTTGCGTGCATGTGCTTCCATTTCTTCCAACAGGCTGCCCATGCCCCAGAATGTCATGTACGCCCGGAACAGCACCGTGCTTGGCTTATTGCTGGTGCTCAACTCGATGGTATCGAAGTTGCCGATGGTGCTGGTGTCGGGCGGTACGAAATCGCCGGTGCGGATGATCCGCTTGGTCAGTTCATATAACGCATTTAGCCGCACCACGTCCAAGCCGTCCGCATCGGCTATAACCAGGCCATCAGCTATGCCTTCTTTCAGTTCGGCCAGATCCCAGGTATCGATGGTAGCCGTCCAGAACGCTACATCTTCGCGCAGTTTGGTGCGCCGTTGCTCAATATTGAAAGAAGGAGGAGCAGGCAAGTCGAGATTCTCGTCCCACTCGCCAAAGCCGGAGGTCAGTTCTTCCTGTCTGGCGATGAACTCTTGTTTTGCATCCGCGCCCAATTGCTCCAGCAACAAACGGGCCTGCTTATCCAGTACAGGAGTTTGGGTGAGCAGGGCCTGGAGTTGCTCCCGGGCTTGTTCGCGGCTGAGTTCTTCTGCCGCTGTGCGGGAGGGTACCCAAAACATACAGCCCAAGCTCAAAAAGGCCAGAAGTACCGGTTTGTGGGCTGCAGGTTTCACCACATATTCTCGCTTTGAAAGTGCCGGGAGTCACGCCGAAACAGTTCAAGGATGGATCAACTTTAGCATGGAAACAGCAGACAGACAGGTAGTTGATATTCGGGGCCACCCATTACCTCCGGTCAAATGGCATAAGGCAACTCTGATACCGGCCTTTCGAGACTGCCACCAATTCAGCGGCGATCAAACGATCCATTGTATTCAGTTTGCATCTTGATCCTGGGACATTTCCACGGGGCGACAAGGGCTGTGCATCGAATTCAAAATCACGGCGGATGCGCGTCACCACCTCCTGCACTTCCTTCTTATCCTTGAACGGCCCAGTGCTTTGTCAGGTCGGACCAACGCAAGCTAATGAAAGGAAAAATCCTCACGACTTGCATCGCCGTAGCTTGCGATAATTGAGAATAATCAACCGGATGCACTGGTCCAACCCTTAATTTCCACCTCCGGGAAATCAGGGCCCAAGCCATCAGGACAACTTGTGGCCTCGGCCACAATGCGTGACACTGCTTCAATGCTGAACTTAAAAGAAGTGGTGAAGCGGTATGGAAAAGCCACTGCATTGCATAGCACAAACCTGCACATAGCGACAGGAAAGACCACCGTCTTGATTGGCCCGAGCGGTTGTGGGAAGTCAACTTTGCTACGGCTGATCGCTGGTCTGGAAACGCCGGATCAGGGCGAAATTCGCTTTGCAGGAACGCCGCTGGCCCCCTCCAATATCAATGAATTGCGTCATCGAATGGGTTACGTCATCCAGGAGGGCGGGCTGTTTCCCCATTTCACGGCAGAGCGAAATGTGACACTCATGGCCCGTCAGTTGAACTGGCCGGGCGAGCGCATAAGCCACCGCCTGGAGGAACTGACAGACCTGGTTCACCTTCCGGAAAGACTTCTGCACCATTATCCAAATGAGCTTTCTGGCGGTCAGCGCCAGCGCATCAGCTTGATGCGTGCACTGATGCTGGATCCGGATCTGTTACTACTCGACGAGCCGCTGGGCGCCCTTGATCCGCTGATCCGTTATGAGTTGCAGCAGGAACTGAAGGAAATTTTTGATCGCCTGGACAAGACCGTCGTAATGGTCACACACGATATTGCCGAAGCTGCGTTTTTTGGCCATTCACTGGTTCTGATGCGCGATGGCAAAGTCGTCCAGCATGGTCCATTCCAGGAACTGGTTCATCATCCGGCCGAATCCTTCGTTGTACATTTCGTGGAGGCGCAAAGAAAACAACTGATCAACCTGAGTCAGGCACTGTCGTGATATTGCGCGGAACGGCTTATCGCTGGGTTGTGTCTGCCTTCCTGGTGCTGGCCATGTATGCGGTGCCGGCACTTGCGGCGGACGATGAAGTCGTGCGGGTTGGCTCCAAGAAATTTACCGAGTCTGTCGTGCTGGGAGAAATGATTCGCTTGTTGGCGGAATCGGCACACAGCCCGGCCACTCATCTACGTGAACTTGGGGGTACCCGGATTTTGTGGAATGCCCTGTTGGCGGGGGAGATCGATGCCTATGCCGAGTATACCGGAACCCTGTTTCAAGAAATCCTGGTCAACGAAAACATCACCAGCATGGATGAACTGAACGACAGTTTGCGTGCAAAGGGCCTGCGGATGACCGGGTCGCTGGGATTTAACAATACTTATGCCATGGCGACAAGCCAGGAGGTGGCGGAGAAATTCAAGCTCAGGACCATCTCCGACCTGCGGGATCATCCAGACCTGGTGTTTGGTTTTGGCAATGAATTCCTGGATCGGGCGGACGGCTGGCCAGGCCTGAAGAAGCGTTATGGTTTGCACCAGCGTAACGTCCGTGGACTGGATCACGACCTCGCCTATCGCGGTCTGGACTCGGGAATGTTGCAGCTTGTCGACGCCTATTCGACCGATGCGGAAATCGCCTATTACAATCTGCACCTGCTGGAAGATGACCTGTCCTATTTCCCGGTCTACAACCCAGTCATTTTGTACCGCGCAGAACTTGAGCAGAACGCACCCAAAGTCGTAGCCAGATTCAAGCAACTCGTTGGACGTATCAGTGCAGGCACGATGTCCCGGCTAAATGCCCTGGTCAAAATCGAGCATCGGCCCGAAGCTGCCGTAGCAGGCGAATTTTTAAACGAAAAATTGGGCCTGCAGGCCGAGACCCGTGTCGCAAGCGCCTGGGAAAAATTTCGCCAGCGTACGATCGAACACCTGACACTCGTGGTCATATCACTGACTGCGGCGCTGGCCGTCTCATTGCCGCTGGGTATTTTCGCGGCTTACAATCCACGTGTCGGCCAAATCATTCTGGCGATTGTCGGCGTGATACAGACCATCCCTTCGCTGGCCCTTTTCGTATTCATGATTCCGCTGCTGGGCATTGGCGGCCCGCCCGCGGTGGTGGCCTTATTCCTTTACAGCTTGCTTCCGATTGTTCGCAATACACATGCTGGTTTAACCAATATTCCGCGTTCGATCAGTGAATCGGCGCTGGTGCTGGGCATGTCCCCCGGATCGAGATTGTGGTTAATAGAATTGCCGCTGGCAGCAAGCACCATACTTGCCGGAATCAAAACAGCAGCGGTGATTAATGTGGGCACAGCGACACTGGCGGCCCTGATTGGGGCCGGCGGTTATGGCCAACCCATACTTACCGGCATTCGGCTCGACAACACACAATTGATATTACAGGGCGCCATTCCCGCCGCTGTGCTGGCACTGCTGGTCCAGGTTCTGTTTGAGATGGCAGAGCGAAAAGTAGTCCCGCGAGGGTTGAAGAGTTCTTGAAGCAGTGGGCGGGCCGCCAGGGTCGCATCTGTCGTCGAGAAAAGGCTGGGGAATATAAGGGTTTGAAGATTAGAGAATCAGCGTCAATGTCAACAAAAGAGACAGCACAGGGCGGTAATACACAAGAGAACGCTCAATATTTTGAGACCTTGATCATCGGTACAGGGTTTTCAGGGCTGCTGGCGGCTATCCGTTTACAGAAAAAGCAGTGTAATGACTTCATCTTGTTGGAAAGAAGCTCTGAGTTGGGCGGAACCTGGCAGGTCAACTCCTACCCAGGAGCCGAGGTGGATATTCCAACCAGCCTCTATTCCATCTCTTTTGTTGCCTACCCGTTCAAGAAAACCTTTTCCCCGCAAAGTGAATTACTCGAATATACGAACCATGTCATCGATAAGTTTGGCTTAAGAAAACAGGCAAAAACGAACCAGACGGTCAAAAGACTCACTTATGACGAGAGCGCTTGTTTGTGGCATGTGGAGACCGATTCGGGCGCGAGGTACATTGCCCGCTTTGTTATCGACACCAGTGGTGTGCTGGCGAACCCGCATATTCCCAATATTGAAGGTGCGGAAACCTTCAAAGGGCCGATATTCCACGCCGGACAGTGGGATCACTCTGTCTCTTATGAAGAAAAACGTGTCGGAGTTATCGGTTCGGGATGTTCAGGGGCTCAGATCGTTCCCGCCATTGCCGACAAGGTTTCCAGATTAACCCTGTTCATGGGCAAGGCGCAGTGGATCCTTCCGCGTTCAGACCGGCATTACAGTGCTGGAGAGCGTTTCGTTCGAACTCTGCCGGGCATCCGGCACTTTATCCGTTTGCTCGTCTTTATTTTTTATGACGTGAGGTTTATTGCGTTTCGCAGCTATCCGGGGACATCAATAATCAGTCAGATCATGAAAAGCTATTACCGGAAAAGGCTGAAAAGGCAGCTCGAAAAATACATTAAAGACGATAAGTTACGTCAGCATATGATGCCCGATTACGAACTGGGCTGCCGGCGAGTCATACCGACAAATGCCTACCTTCCCGCGCTGTCCCGTGAAAATGTCGATGTGGATATCAGCGGAATTGAAGCCATCGTGCCCCAAGGCATTAGAACAACGGACGGCAAGGAGATACCCCTGGACGTCATTGTCTACGCCACGGGATATTTTGCCTATTCGAATATGAAAAAGGCGCTGACGTTTCAGGTCTATGGCCTGGGTGGCCGGAACCTCAACAGCGAATGGGAAAAAGAGGCCGTCTCTTATAAAGGCATCACCGTTTCAGGTTACCCCAACTATTTTAAAGTGAACGGCCCTAACACAGGCTCCGGCCACAGCTCGCAAATATCTTACATGGAGGTGGCGACCGATTATATCGTTCAAGCCATTTGTGCCGTGAAACGAGATAGATGCCTCAAAGCCATCGATCCCAAACGCGATCTTCAGGATAAATACGTCGCCGAAATGAGAGAAAAAATGCAAAAGACGGTCTGGCAAAATACCACTTGCACCGCCTTCTACAGAAAGAACATGACCGAAGAAGTCACCAGTCTGTCGCCGGAACCGGCGACCGGGTTTATCTTTTCACGCAAATGGTTTCGCTTGAGTGAATACCATTTATTGAAGTGAAGTTGTGGGGTCAGAGTACAGTGCCAGAGTAAAACTTTGAACTTTGGGGTCGGACCTACGCGAGTAAGTGAGAAGCTTGAATTAGACAGTTTCCCAGCGCGCTCTTCGACCCTTAAACGGCTCATTTGAACCCGGATTTTCGGTGTCTATCGCAGATCTTGGGTGTCTACACTTGGATTTGCTGGATCAGTTCGAGCGCGCGCTGTTGTTTCGGGATTGGGGGTGGTAAGGACTTCAAAGGTCGGGGCGTCGTCTCCGGCGCGGGGCGTGCGGCAGGTATTGCGCACGAGGGTGGCGAGTTCGGCCATCAGGGTGGCGAAGCTGTGCGCGGGCGTGCCGTCATCGAGCGTGTGGCGTGGCGGCTTTGGCTCAACGCGGCGGCGGAGCGCTGGGCCGGGTGCGACGGGGTCGCGCGTGGCCTTGGCCTGTTGCTCGGTATCGGCGAACATCAGTTCGCGCCAGGCCTCGCGCAGGTGCCACTCGACGTAGTAGGCGAGCATGCACAGGAAGATATGCGCGCGCACCCGATCGGCCAGGCGATGATGGATCGGGCGCACCTTGAGGTCGACCGGTCTTGAGCGAGCGGAAGGCGCGCTCGACGTTGGCCAGGGACTTGTAGTTGCGCACGCAATCGGCCGCGTCCATCTGCTCGATCGCGCACCGAGGTGCGGATGATGTAGATGCCGTCCAGCGCGGCTTCGGCGGCGATGCTGTCGTGCTTGCGCTGGAAGCTGAAAGCGCCTGGCCGGATGTCCAGCTCGAAGTGCTTGGCGACCTTGTACTGATTGACGACCTTACCCACGCGCACGCCGATCTTGTCCTGGCCGCCGGCGAGCTTGGCCTGCACCAGCGCGGGCCTTGATCTCCAGATTCTTCTCGGTGGCTTGCGAGCAACTCCTCGCGCTTGTGCGCGCGCAACGTGGCCAGCTGCGGATTGCGGCAGGCCACCAGGCGCTCGCCCGGATAGTCGGGTGAGCTGAGTTCGAGCAGGTTGCGCTCGTCGAACAGATCCCAGTTGCAGTTGCCCCTGCTCGATCAGCGCGCGGATCGACGCACTCTTCGAGCGCCGTGATCCAGCCGATGCCGGCCTGTTCACGCAGCTCGCGATGGCCTTGCTGCGAGATCATGCCGCGGTCGCCGACCATCACCAATTGCGCGATGCCGAAGTGCATCGCGCAAGCGCTCGACCTCGGGCAGCAAGGTCTGGCGGTCGGCGATATTGCCTTCGTACACCGAGACCGCCACCGGGCAGCCACGGGCATCGGTGAGCAGGCCGTAGTTGACCTGCAGCTTGCCCCTTCTTGCCATCGCGGTTATAGCCGCGCTTGGCCAGCGGACAGGTCGTACCCTCGAAGTAACTCGACGACAGGTCATAGAGCACCAGGCTGCCCGTCACGCAGATGGCGGGCCGCGAGCTTCTTCTCGATCGCGTCCTGGCGCGCCAGCAGCCAGTCCATCGCCGCGTACAGATCGTCCTCGCTCGCCCCGAGCACGCCGAAGTCCTCGGCCAGCGTCGTGCGTGTGCCACCAGCGCGTGGTCGCCAGCTTGGTATGCGGCGCAACGATGCGTGCCGCCACCATCGCCAGCACCAGGTCGCGCTGGCGGCTGGGCTTGGTGGCGACCAGCGTGGACAAACCCAAGCGTTGCATGGCCGCGGCGACCGCCTGCACATGGCCCGTGCTGCGCGGGAACGGATGACCTCGAAGGCTTGCGTCAGCCGGCACGAAGGTCTCGCCCTGCAGCGAGCGGCGGATGATCTCGATCAGGGCATCGGGCAAGTGCGAGAGATTGCCCAACGTCTCGTTCTTGACGACTTGCCGTCTTGGCGGTAACTGCGGCGCAGCAGGTGGGTGCGATAGACCCGGTTCTTGTACTTGCGCGTCGTAGTGACGACGTGGGCTGTACCGGTACGCTTTGCCATACCAGAGAATATAGGACAAATGCCGCTAAATGTCAACTTATTTAGTGACTACACATGGAATAAAAAATCTCCCGATATACTCAAATTGAACCAGCATTTACAGGGTGATCAGCGGATTGAGGTGACTACGGGTGGAAAGAATTCACCTTAGAGCTAACCGCTGCGACGAAGCCAGTCTCTTTTCCGACTTCGATCTCCCAACAACGCTGCCTAAAACTGGTTGAAACCGGTTGGACGTTCCCGGGGGAACGTGAAATAAACGGTGTTTGGGCTCTTGTCGTGTGAAAGGGCTGCGTTTAAGGGTTTACATCGTAAAATGGTGGCAGAGACGCAGAGCGACCCTGCCAGACCGACAGCCGGTTCGTACTATTCTTCCGCGAAACAGTACGTGCAGATCTTGTTGCCGTCGGGATCGCGCAGATAGGCGGCATATGCCGTTGGCGTGAAATCGCGGGGACCCGGCTGACCCTCGTCCGTTCCGCCGTTGGCCAGTCCGGCCGCATGGAAATCGTGCACCGCCTGCCGCGTAGTCGCATGGAAACCGATCGTTCCGCCGTTGGCATGGCAGGCAGGCTCCCCGTTCACCGGCCTCGTGACGAGGAATTCTGGACTTTCGGCGCCATACATGCAGGCGTGATCGCCCAGCGGTCCCATGTTCTTGATCCCGAGCGTGCCGAGTGTCGCGTCGTAGAATTTCGTCGCATTCTCGAGATCATTGGTACCGACAACGACGTGAGTAAAGATAGCCATTCCTTGATTCTCCTTGAGCAGTCTACTTAGAGGCCTTTCTTAAGTAACATAATAAGTCATCAGGGCCAAAAAACGAATACTGCCCGTATTTTTGTTTAAACCACCGGTTTCACGAAGCTCGCTCTCCAGGGCGGTCACTCGGATCCTTCAGATCGCCACTTTGTCGTGCGCTGCCAGAATCGACTGCAAGATATGTACGCCATCACCCCGAGACGACCTTGCTCTATCAGGTTGTCTGGGAGTACTAACCTGAGTTCCAAGCCGAACTGACCAGCCAGGGCAAGCACCTACCAGTCTACATCACGAAGAATTTGATCTGGAAGATTGTTTGCTTACATAAATTGGTGGCCAGGGGCGGTCGCTATCGGCCATCCGTGGCCTACGCGACACTGGTGCATCCATGCACAATGGAATCGAACCACCGACACGCGGATTTTCAGTCCGCAAAGTCAAAGACTTTAGCTTTATTAATCAATGAGTTACCTGGGCGCCCGATGCGCCCGTTTGCAGCACAATGCATAACGATGCAGAACTGATTTACGCAAAACTCACGCAAATCATTTTTTGCAAGACATGCACTCATTTTGAATGAAATGTTCAACGTGCCAAGGTCGGAGGTTCAAGTCCTGCCGCCACCATCAAATCCTCTGGTCGGGCAATGAATCCCAACGGCTCCAGCACCAGTTTTGGTATTCAGGCAAGCATCAGTGGCCGTAGACTGACCCCGGATTTGCTCCTGGCAGCCCATGGCGTCCCCTGAACCATCGGCATCTTCGCCGGCAAGGCAGCTGCAGACGCTCCCAACAACCCGCGATGACTCAATTCCCGCATCACAATCGAACCCGCCCCTGGGCTGACCACCCAGGGGACATCAAATCAGGTTGAACGTTTGTTCTTGGTGCCCGGGCGGGGCCCGAGCAAGGGGGTAATAAATGGGGTTAAGCGTTGGCGGCGCCTGCTTTCAGTTCAAGTTCTATAGCCTCGGCATCGGATTCTGAAATTCCAAGCGAATCACGTAGCCTCACCAACAGCGCTCGCTCCCGGTCTGAGATGCCGCTTTCCTGCAGTGCCTCAGCAATGGCCGACTCGTATACCTGCATCTTTCGAAACGAAGCGTATTCCGGTGTGTTCTTCGTATTGGGCATGGCCGCGCTGGCGACACGCTCAGCGAAGCGTTGCAAAGGCGCCAGGAAAAACATCACCACCGCAGCCGCCAGCAGACCGGCAACGCTACCCAGTTCAGCAGACAGAAACTCGCTCGCCCCTTCGGAGATCAAAAACATCAGCGCGACGAAAACACCCGCGAGGGTAGACTGCTTGATAGTCCAGCGGATTTTCAAATCGATATCGAACAGTTGGGTTCGCAGGATGCCATAGGCGATCAGCGGGACGGCCAGCAGCGTGCCGAGTGCATAAACGGTGTTCACCGGCAAGCGCAGAACCTGTTCAGCCTCACCAAAATACGATCCATTCCATACCCACAACATAGACATTGCGTAGACGAAACCCCAGCAGAGATCACGCAGACCGAAAGCAAACACAAATATACGGGCGCGAGTGCGGGACAGTCCGGCCGGCGCGATGCGCCAGGCATGGATCGAAGCCACCAGCGCGTATCCGAAAAGCAGTGACAACATCAGGTAGAGCAAGGTAGCACCAAATTCCGGTGGGCCTATTTGCAGCGAAAGAAACAGCACGACAGATGCGATCGCGGCGATCAGACGCCCTCGTTTGCTGGCGAAGGGGCGCGTCAGTTTCGTCTGCAGAGCCGCGGCGAGGAAAGGTGGATAGAACGCGATCATGGCGCTGTCGCCAAGTGTGTGGAGGATGAATGCAATCTGGCCATAGGCTGGATACTGGAGATAAAAACTGTCGGTAAAATCTAATGACCAATCGAGGAAATCCGCCGTAAACAGGGTCACAGCCTCTACGACCATCAGGAGCGCAAGTTTGCGCGCCATGCTGCCGGAAGTTCCGACGCGGTAGAGCACCACCGCCAGTGCCAGGCACTGCACAGCGGCAATGAGGCCAATGATTCCAATGATAATGGTGGGCTTCATTAGAGAATTCTACCTTAGCGGCCAGGTGATAGTGATCGCTCAGCCTTCTCCACTGTGCGAAAAAGTTATGGGGTCAGAGTAAAGGGACAGAGTGAAAAGGAGCGTAGGGTTTTAGTTTCGGAGTCGGCGCACCTGTTCCCTGAATGTTTCGGTCCCTAAAACCAGCCCGGTGTTGGCACAGTGCCGGACTTTGGCCAACACCTCAATGTCCAGGATCTCTTTGATCAGTTTCCTCCAGGCTTGTTGGCGTTGTTTTTCGTTACTGCCCAAGCCCAGGTAGAGGGCATGGGGTGACCACAAGCTTGCCCTGACTCCAAACGCGTGGGCCCGGAAACTCGACCAGCGATAGTCACCCGGATGTCGAACTATGCCCGCCCTGACTGGATTCAATTCGATATAGCGCAAGCAGGTCAACAGGTATCGATCGTCCTGCACGATGCAGGTTTTGAAACGACCCTCAAACAGGGTTCCCTTGCGGGTGTATGTGTAGTTGAAATGACGCACATAAAGGCGTCCGAGAAACTGCATCAGTCGCGAGAGACTCTCGTCATTAGAAGGCGTGGCCAGCAGGTGCACATGATTGGTCATGAACACCCAGCCGTGAACCAACACGCCGAATCGCTCAGCTCCCTCTGCCAGCCAGTGCGCATAGGCCGCCAGATCATCATCACTGGCAAATATCGCGTGCCGGTTATGGCCGCGTTGGATGAGGTGGACGGGGAGACCAGCGGGACAGAATCGGGCTCGTCTTGGCATTGCCTAACCTTGGTGCAGCCACGGAAGACCCGATCATGATGATACGTGCTGTTCCCGTGCGATGGGGATTTACCGTTTTCGGCAGTCAGATGATTCCGACTCTTGCTGTAGGATTACTCTGTCCCTTTACTCTGACCCCATAACTTTCCGCAAGGGTGTCGGTGACCTTTCGTATGGGAAGGATTGACCAACCGGCCGGTCCGCCAGATCAGACGTTCGCCTCGGTCCGTTGGCGCTCACCGCAGAGCCAACGAGCGATATCCGCTATGTCACCTCCTTGGTGGGGGATGAATCATAGACGCTTTTTTCCCAAGCGATCGCCTCCTCGGCGGCGGCCAAGACCGCGTCAATATCGGCGTGAGCGGGTGCCGTGGCCTCTTCGCCACGCTCGGCGCGATTGTACGTGGCGCGGTAAAAGAATCCGCTGCGCGCGCAGATATTGAAGAAGTGATGGTTCCATTTTTTGGTGTCGTTGATCATTTCGACGAGTGCCATGGGCGCGCCGTACCGGAAGAGGATATTGGTGAGGCCACCGCCGTGCGGGCCGACAACGATGCTTGCGCGCGCGAAGCATTCGACCTGTGCTGCAAATGGCATCGATCCGGGATCGACGATCTTAAACCCAAGTGCCCGCAATCGAGCCGTGAGCTGGTCCTCATTGAATATCAAGCGGCGGTCCTGCGACGCGCTGCCTCGCGAAACATAGATTCGATCCCGGTGAGCCCGTTTTGCGAACCGTACCAGCTTCCTGGATAGGTATGACAGTTGCTCGCGCGTATAGACGTCCGGTTTGACGACGTAGAGCACCTCCGCGACGATCGACTCGCCTCGATTCTGAATAATGATCTCTCGCCCGTCGCACAAACCAAGGGACAAAGCCTCGGCGAAGAACGTCTTGCTGGTGAGGTCTCTGCCCACGACAAGTGGAATTTTCGGATCAAGACCAGCGCGTTCAATCAACTCAATCTTGCTGACGACATCGAACATGAAATGATAGTAGTTACGTTGATACAAGGATTTCAGCACCACAGCGCTGTCGAGCTGGATCTTTGAAGAAGCGAGCATCTTGAGGGGGCATGTCGCCTTCCGATCCTTAGACGTTGTGTGAAGTCCGTCGGTCGAGCCGTAGATCGGACGCCGCGTCGAATAGATGAGGCCGGTCTGGAATTCGAGCCGAAGGTTGCCGGTAAAGCGCCGCATGAAACCGTGCTCGGCCTTGAAACATGCGATCGGACTGTCCTGAAAAGGCGGAAGGTCATAGTTCGTGGGATCGGGAAAGAGTTCCGCCGAACTCTTGAAGACGATAGTCGATACTTGCTCGGCCGACGGGATCAGACCAAGAAGCTTGCACAAGAGCAGAATCCGATCGACCAGTTTGACGTAGCCCCGCTTGAAGGCGCGCCAAACTTCGCGCGCACCGTCCTCGCCTTTCATCAAGCGCCTCATGATCCTCGCTCGCGCCATCGCCTTTTCTTTGCATCGCCGCGCCTAGTGGCCTGTAACAGCCATATCGATAGTGCCTGGGCGCGCCTCGCCCACCGAGGCTGCGTTGCTCGTCGTCGCCATAGTGCCTACTATGCCTCCTCCTCGTGCCTTGCCTCGGCGCGCGATCCATCACCCAGATCACTGCCGATATGGCTGTTACAGGCCACTAGTCGCCCCAACCGCTGTGCCGTTGGCTTTTAGCGCGCGGCGACCGTGCGACGCAGGCATCCACTTCCTCCCATCTCGTGCCATCGACTATAACAGCGGGACGACGAAGAAGGGGGAGGGCTCATGAAAATCGGCTTTTGCATGCTATTGTGGACCACGTCGGTTTCCGCGGACCACAAACCGATCCTCGAGGATTTGAAGAAAACCGGCTATGACGGCGTTGAGATCCCGGTCTTCGCCGGAACATCCGACGATTATATCAAGATCGGTGGCATGTTCCAGATTCACCCTATCGGGACTTTGGATTCAATCTCAGCCACCCACTTGTTAAGGTATGCATCTATGATGATAGTCCTCGATACTCGTGAGTGAGGGGGCGTCTATATCTTCTATACGCCAGAACCTGCTTTTCGCAAGCGCTCTTGCTTGCAGTCACTGTCATGACAACCTCCAATTGCGGTGTAATCCTGCGGACAGCGGATATGTTCGCCTGAGCAAAGAATGTTCCATCCACTCAAATATTGAAGCCCCCGGTAAAGCCGGAGTGATTCAGCGACCGGACATACCGCCGTGCAGGCTTTATTCCTGTTCAACCCCGCTCGAGATCATGGAAGCGTCTGTGTTGGTTTACGTACATTACGCCATGGTCATCCAAGCTTGCAGTGCATGATTTGATAAGATGCAGGAACAATGTAACATGCCATTCCCATGAAATGGGGGGAGCGTTCGCCAGCGTGCAAGGCCGGCACAGAGGGAATACATCCGTGTCAAATAACTCGAGGCCCGAACTCCCCACGATCTCGGTTGTTGTCCCAACCTACAACCGCAGTGCCCAGTTGCGGTCCTGTCTGACCGGCTTAGCGACTGACATCCCTAGCTGCACCGAAGTTATTGTCGTGTCCGACGGCGGTGATCGGGCAATTTTCCCGGACTTGTCGGAATTTGAGCTGAAGTTGAATTTGACAGTGATTCATACGCATCACGCCGGTCCCGCACATGCACGCAATACCGGTTTGAAAGCCTCAAGAGCGCCTGTAGTTGCGTTCATCGACGACGATTGCATACCGCGTCCAGGTTGGCTGAAACGCTTGACTGAAAGGGTCTGCCTCGATCCGCCGGTGGCCGCAGGTGGCCTAACGTTGAATGGTTTGCCTGGCAACATCTGTGCCGAAACGGCGCAACTCATCCTGGACATCGGAGAGCTCGATCAGCGGCAACGTGAATTTGGACCGCTATTCTACCCCTCCAATAACATCGCTTTTCCGAAAGACCCGCTCGTCGCGATCGGCGGTTTCGATTCGGCTTTTACAACCTCCGAAGACCGTGAACTCTGCCGACGGTGGTTGCAGGCCGGGTTCGGACTGATCAAAGCCGTCGACGCCGTGATCTCGCACTCCCCGCAGATGAATCTGCGTCGTTTCTGGAGAAAGTATGTCTCCTACGGGTCTGGAGCAGCACGTTTTCATGGGGGCTATCACGAACGCTGGCTGCTCAACAGCCTGGGGTTTCATCTGCGTATTCCTAAACTCGCTGCTACGGAAATGTCACAGAGGAACATCGATCGGCGCACGATGATTTATGCGATGCTCCTGGTATGGGAAGCAGCCAACGCGATAGGGTATTTTAAGCACAAATGGAAGAACCACAAAAGAAGCGGTGGGTGAAACGCCGTGTATGGGGTCCGGCTTGAATCCGCCTCTTGTCAGCGTTGTCCTGCCGACCAGGAACAGGCGGGAAAGCCTGGCTCAGGCTCTCGATTCCCTGCAACGGCAAACCTACCGTGCTTTCGAACTGTGGCTGGTTGACGATGGCAGCTCCGACGGTACAGGCAGCTTTGCCAAACCTGACGCGCTGCTGCAACATTATGGTGGTATCCCCATGATTCACACCCTGACCAATCAGGTTTGCCGGGGAGCGGCAGCCAGCCGAAACCTCGCGCTAAAGCAGGCCAGCGGTGAGTTTATCGCGTTTCTCGACGACGACGATACCTGGAAACCGGAATACCTCGAGCAGCAGGTCGCCTGCCTGACGGCCCATCCAGAGGCCGTCGCCTCATATGCCAACTACGTGCAAAGCGGAGACGGCGGCCAGGTTAACGTACCGGATGTGCTACCACTGTTCAGGTATTCAAGTCCGCTTATCCGCCTGCTCGCGGAGGCTTTCATCCACAGCATGTCGGTGTTCTTCTGCCGCCGAAGCGCGTTTGAAAAGGCCGGGCTGATGGATGAAAGCCTGAACATCGTCCACGACTGGGAATGGTATGCGCGCATTCTGATGTCCGGAGAGGCCATGGTTGAGCTCGGCGGGGCGCCGCTGGTCATACGTAAGGGCCGGGGAGGTCTGGTCACGGAGCATCGGGAATGGTATCGGGAAGAAGTCCGGGTGCTGGACCGGGCCTGCCGGGAAAATCGCGATGTCGCGAGGAAACGGCAACACATTCACGCACACCGGGCGCTGTTTTTTGCGCGTACCGCCCTGCGCAGACATGATTTCGCTTTTGCCTTGTTGCGCCTGGCGGAAGGGTTTTCCAGAGCGCCTGTGCGCACGCTCCATATCGCTGCGCGGCGCCTTTTCCGTAATCTGAATCCAAACGCACCGGTGCTGCCCGCAACACCGTCTGGTGAACGAGTGCGTCATGAATGAGGTCTTCTGCGAAGCTATGAGTCTCGCCCGCTGCCCTGATGGACCGCGACCCACAATGTACGAACCGACACGTTCGCGAAAGATAACCCGGCGCGGCATTTTGTGGCTGGGCCAGACCTGCAATCTGCGCTGCCACTTTTGCTATTTCCTGGACCGGATCCAGGACGCCAGTCACCCCGAGCATGCGTTCATGGGCCTGGACAAGGCAAAAAAAATCTGCCGAACACTGGTGGACTACTACGGTAACAACTCCATTGATATTCAGGGCGGGGAGCCCACTCTCTACCCTCCGATCTACGAACTGGTGGAATTCTGTTCCGGTATCGGGCTTTCGCCGACATTGATTACCAACGGGATTGCACTCTCCAAGTATCAGAACGCGGTTCGTTTCAGAACGGCCGGGATTCGCGACTTTCTGATCAGCGTGCAGGGACTGGGCGAGGTTTACGACCGGATTGTGGGTAGCACCGGCGCTCATGTGAGGCAGATGAAAGCCTTGAGAAACCTGCAGCAGGCCAGCGTGCCTTTCCGCTTCAATACCGTAGTTTCAAAATTGGCGCTGCGGCAACTGATGGACATCTCCCGGTTGGCGGTGGGGACGGGCGCCGGGGTGGTGAATTTTCTTGGCTTCAATCCTTTCAATGACCAAACGACTGGCAAACGCAGCACGGAAAACGTGCCGACCTATAATGAGATCCGGGAACCGCTGACGGACGCCGTCGATTACCTCGTTGACCAGGGCCTCGAGGTCAATGTCCGGTACCTTCCGCTGTGCCTGCTGCCAGAGCGCCTGCGCACCAACGCCTATGGCTTCAAGCAGCTTCCGTACGACGTGCATGAAAACGATTACGCAAGCTGGTCGTGGACGGATCTCCCCGCTCAGCGGACCGGAGCAGCGGCTCTTACGCCCCCCTTCGGCCTTGGCCGGCGGTTGAAACTCGGGGCCATCAGAGCACCGTTGAGAAAACTCGACCGGCGGTTCCCTTCGGCAGGCCAGCAAATGCACCGCCTGAAACAGGGTCTAGAACGGGCCTGGGCCAGGAGCGCGGCGATCGGACAGGAAAGCGCCAGCATGGAAAGACGCTACCAGGAAGACGGAGAAATCAGGGCTCGCGAGTACACCGGTTACCGTCACGTCAAAGCCTGCGAAAGTTGTGGTCTGCGAAAGATCTGCGATGGCGTCTACGGTGATTATGCCGAGTTGTTCGGCGTGGAAGGCCTGCGGCCGTTGCAACTGGACAAGGAAGCAGAAGACCCTCAGTTCTACACCCGCCGGCAGTTCAAAGTAATTCACCCGCTCGACCGGAGCTGGCTCGAGCAAGGAGAGGGGGCCGTTGCAAAAGAGGTTCTGAAAATCACGGCAGGCCAGCTTCATCGTTGATGAACTCACCAATTTTCATCGTCGGCTGCCCGAGAAGCGGAACGCAACTGCTGCGCAATATGCTCAGGTCACACCCCAATCTGTCGTTTGGCGGTGAAACGCATTTCATACCGAAGTTCTACAGGGCATTTGGCGACCCCAGAAACGAAAGAGAAGCGGAGAGACTGGCTTCGCTTATCCTGGGCCTGCAATGGATACGAATCTGGGAACTGCCGCTAAAACCGGAGTCGTTCTCCCATAGCAGGTCCTACGCAAATATCGTCGAAAGGATATTCCAGGCCTGGGCGCAAAAGGAAAACAAACCCCGTTGGGGGGACAAAACACCGCAGTACGTCATGAATATGCCGCTGTTATTGGAACTGTTTCCGGGCGCCAGGTTTATCCATATCATCCGTGATGGAAGAGACGTGGCCATGTCCTGGCAGCGTCGTCATTTCGGCCCGGCGAACATCTTCACTGCGGCAAAAAAATGGAAGCATTTTGTGATTACCGGTCAGGAATCAGCCGGCAACCTGCCCATGGATTCATATCTTGAAATTCGATACGAGGCCTTGCTTGAGCAGCCCGGGAAAGTACTGAAGCAGGTATGTCTGTTCATTGACGAATTGTTCCATGAAGAGATGCTGACACCCGATCCATTGATATTGGATAACACCCCGGGGGAAAGACTATTTGGCAAATCCAGAACATCTACAAACCTTGCTCTGAGCCGGCACATTGAAGCGAGTAATACCTTCAAGTGGAAAACTCAGATGCATTACTCAGACCAGGTCATATTCGAATCGGTCGCCGGCGACCTGTTAGAATCACTGGGATATAAAACCCTGGGGACGCGGCGGAATATTTCGGGTATTGAACAGAAGTATTGGCAGCTTCATCATTTGGCAAGCTGGTGGATGAGAGGGCTAAATAGCAGGTCCAGACTTCAATGGATCAAGACTGACTTGCTTTTGCGATGGGCCGAGTTTCAAAGCCCCGGAAAACAGCCGCAAGACTGACTCGTATGCAGGGAGTTAATTGTTGACGTCCAAGCGTATCGCCGTAATCGGTGCGGGAGTGTCCGGACTGGTCACGATCAAGGAACTTCTTGAACAGGGTCACGAGCCCGTTTGTTTCGAGCAGGCAGGCAGCCTTGGCGGGGTGTTCCGGTTCGGCGAGCAGGATGGCGTGGTTTGGCAATCGTGCCGGCTTACTTCGTCAGGCTTGCTTACCGCATTTTCGGATTTCCCGGTATCCGGAAAACGCGCAGATCACATGCATATCGGTGAATTCGTCAAATATTTGACGGAATACTGCGAAACTTTCGGGCTTGCTCGCCACATCCGGTATGACCACCGCGTTGAAGCAGTAACCAAAGGACCAAATGGCACATGGACCATTCAGTCAGCGTGCGAAGGCAACCGTTCTGTGGAACGGTATGATGCTGTCGCGGTCTGTTCCGGCCTGCATCAATACCCGCATGTTCCACACTTTCCGGGACAGGAAACATTCACCGGGCAAATCTTGCACGCTTCCCGTTATCGTCGCGACGATCAGGTTCGCGGCAAGAAAGTCCTGATTGTCGGGGCGGGAGAGTCCGGAGCGGACATTACCGCGGAAGTCGCCGAGCATGCAGCCGAGACCGTGTTGTCACTGCGCCGTGGTGTGGCCGTGGTGTCCCGGCGTGCCTTTGGGATGCCCCGGGATTACCTGACATCGCGCCTCATGAACAGTACATCGCATTGGGTTTTTCAGACCCGGAATCCAGCTGACAACCGCAAGAGAAGCATTTACCGATACATGTTCCTGCCACTGGTAGTGATCGACAAATGTTTGCAAATCCTTTACCGACAGGTCTGGGAAAACCTGCCCATGTTCTTCTCACTGCGGTTGCGGGACGTGAAGAACAACCTCAGAACCCGCAAGCTGACCATGCAGCTTCTCGAAGAATCGGGACTGACCGTTAGCGAGCAATTCGGCACGAAGGACGACTGCTTCGTAAGGGCATTGGCAGCCGGAAAATGCAGAAGGGTACCGGCCATCCGCCGTTTTGACGGCGGCCGTGTCATTTTCGAGGATGGCACTGGTTTCGAGCCTGATCTTGTCCTGTTCTGTACCGGTTTTGAAACCAAAATGCCATTTCTGGACATCGCAATCGCATCAGCGCCACGCTACCTTAATACATTCACTCCGGAAATCGGGGAAAGCCTGGGGTTTATTGGGTTTGTACGCCCGGCATTCGGCGCTATTCCACCTTTGTCGGAATTACAGGCGCGTTGGTTTGCATTGGTGCAAAGTGGTGAAATTACCCTTCCGGCCCGTGACCGAATGAAAGAATCGATCGAGTGGTGGGCAGCCGTTCGAAAGCATATCTTCCGCGCCTCGGCCGAGCGGCTGGAGCATTTGGTCGATTTCACGGTTTACTGTGACGAACTCGCAACACGAATCGGCTGCAAGCCTGGTAAACAGGATCTGAAGCGGGAAAGCCGGGGTTTCCGGAAACGATTTTATTCAGGTCCGTTCGTGGCAGCGCAATATCGCCTGACCGGCCCAAACGCAAAACCCGAACTCGCGCGCGCAACTATCGAGGGATTGCCTATCCTGCACCCTTGGCCGGACCGGTTAAACCTGTTTCTGCGCTGGCAAATGTGTAAGACACTCCATCGCATTTTTGGGCCTGAATTTGCACCCAAACTAACCATTGGTTAGTGGTTGAATCGATCTCGGCCGGGGAGGCATGATGGTCATTCTCGCTGACATGGTCTATTTCATCCGCCGCTGCAGGCCGGCCGTGGTGCTTGACCGTTTGGCCAGGCGCCGGAGACGCATTTGGCTTTGGATTATTTCCAGGATCGGAAGGTTGCCTCTGGCTGGTCCGCTGGCATCGCGCTATTTTCTCACCGAACATACCTACTTGCTCGATATCGACGAAGAAGAGCAACCCGGATTTTCACACCGGGTCTATGAAGATAGCTCCGCCGCAAAAGTGTTTGCGCAAGCTCTTTTCCCCGGCGTGTTCAAAGAAATGTCTGATTTACTCCGCGCAGACCCGTTCGGGCTGGGCGGTTATCCCGCTGCGCCTGGCAGACAAATGGCCGAGGGCGGCCTTTGCCTGACCCACCATCCCGAACCGGCTTTTGTCTACGTACCGCCGATTCGCTTCCACCACACATTGCAAGACGCATACCTGGACATGGGCAGCAGTGGCGTCTGCACCCGTAATGGCATGAAGATTCTGGATCGTTTGCCGCTGAGCCAAAGAAATTCCAGCCTTCAATCGATGTGGCTGTTCGGCGGACGCAGGCCAAGAAAGGCACAGCGCCGTAAAGGCTTGTGTATGTCTTTGGAGGGGAATTGGTCGGCGAACAATTATTTCCACTGGCTGGTCGACGGCCTGGTAAGAATCCACCGACTTGCCAAAGTGGCAAATCGCAGGCCCATCACGTTACTGGTTTCCCGTGATCTGCCACACGAGTGGATGAACTCTCTGAAAACGTGTTTGCCGGATGGATTTACCATCAGCCGCGCCAAAGGATGGGTACAGATGGAGCAATACCTGCTCCTTTCACCTTGCCGTACTCCCCCTTTTGTATTCCTGAGCCGGGAGGAGAGCAACCATCTTCGGACTGCGGTGTTTGATCGATTCGGGCTTGACCCGAACACTTACGGGACTCGGAGAATTTTCATATCCCGCGCCCACGCGTTGACACGGCGCCTTGTAAACGAGGCCGAAGTGGAGAGTTTGCTCGCCGAATTTGGATTCCAATCCATCAGGCTAGAGGTTCTGTCTTTTGAGCAGCAAGTGAGGTTGTTTCACGGCGCAGCATTCGTGACCGGGGTACACGGCGCCGGTTTCGCCAACCTGTTGTTCTCGGGCCCGGCCAAGGTGTTGGAATACTTTCCGGCTGGCGTTTTTAAACCCCTGTACTTTGGCCTTGCCACCTCACTCGGCCAGACCTACCATTTTATGCATGGTGGCAGACCTTCACCGTTAATGGACTTCCGCGTGGATATATCAGTTCTCAGGGGTTCGATCAGCCGTCTTATTGAGTGCCCGCCGGAGCTACCGGGCCCGCTTGCCCGTCAGATCTAACATCATAGAAGTCAGACCACCAAACGGGACCGGCGATTACATTCTCACTATAGGAATGATGCAGCAGACCACTCTCCAGCCGGCGGCGCCAGATCTGTGCATAATTCGATCAATGTTGAGCCTTCAGAACTGAATTCTGTCCACATTCATCTGTATTTGACACCAAGTCTTGCGCCCGGGACGAGAACAGTCATACCGTCAGCAAAGTGGGGACAGTAGGTCAGGGCTATAGTTGGGTTTATGCCTTCAGACAAACAAGCCCATCGGCAGGCTAGCCCCTCAATGCTGTCGATAATCTTGATATCACCACCACACTTTTCGCAGGTTTCGATATCAATACTAAATACACGTTTCAGCCCCGGATATGAAATCTAACGGTTCAAAAATGACGTGCGTGGTGCCGTTACGCCAGGGTGTTTTCAACTCGTAGCGCAACTGACCGTTCCGGGTCAGCGACAGGCGTTTTGTGGATACCGCCGGTCTCGTGATGTAACGGCACAAACGTTCCAGTTTCGTTCGCTCATTGGCCTTAGTGGCGACCCCTGCATGTGGCGGGGAGTAATGCAGAGGACTTCGTCATGCCACTACTTGCTTGGGAGGTGCTAATATTCACAGATTAAGTCCATGGCGATAAGTCTTACGGTGCCTGTTTCAAAGAATAAGCTGGTTGCGGCACGCAACTGTTACCGAGATTTCGAGTACTGCATATTGCCTGGAATTTTCAATTCCGAAGAATGTGCAGAATTGCTTGCCTGGTCAAAGTACAGCTTCAGAAACAATGATTTTTGGAACTTCGCTGCAAGTCCGGACAGACACCGGTTGCTGCGCCGGATTAATGAGACGGTGACGGGCTTGTTTGGCAAACGCTATCGTTTTTTGCAAACCGCAATTCATGCTTCCACGTCGAGCCGCCCATTACTGCATTCGATTCATATCGACGCTGTAATCAAATTCTTTCAATACAGTAGCGATAGCAACGTGCAGGTGTGGATTCTGCTCAAGGCAGAAGAGCTTGGCCCCAATGACACCCACCTCCATCTGTGGAGCGGATTCGTGCCAGATGAGAGCAAAAAGGTATACGAAGATGCACAACTTCAACTCAACTCCCATCAGGTCGGCGATCTATCTCCCGGGGACGTCGTGATCTTGAACGGATGGTGTCCACATGCAACTGGTATCATAGACCATCGACATTCACGGGTGGCACTGAAAATCCACTACTTCGCGGAAGACGCGAAGCTTGACCGTCAATATTTGCGCCGTAACAGATTAGCGCCCTGGACAATGATCCTGAAGAACACGCATGGCGGAATTGAGCCGCTGTTGTTCTACTTGGAATCTGTTGGCAGCAAAGTTCTCCGACGACTGCTCACGCCTTCCCTCATTGTTTTGAGGACACTCAGGATGCTACTGCCAGACAGGCGGTGGCGAGCATTCGGCCCAGCCCTCGTCGAGGCATCACGCCATACGGACGAGCGATGAATTATTTACCTCTGGGTTGATGAGGTCGGGACCATACAGAAACGGCATTTACTTGCTCAATACGACGTGGCCATAAACGTGGAGGGGCAGGCCGTCGCGTTTTTGTGGAAAATGAACTGGCAGTTACGCGTTTCAATCAACTGAACTGCCGGATGGCAGGAAAATTCGTCCACCGCTTTTTTCACTCCGCCGCCCCACCATTGGCCATCAACGTAGTCGTCCCCTGTGATGTAGCCGCCTGATTTAACCTTCGTAGCGGACAATTCCAGATCGCACCTGACGGATTCATACAAGTGATCGCCGTCAATGTAAACCCAATCGAGATACTCATCTGGAAATTTCCGAAGAACGTTAGCAGAATCTCCGCGGTGAACTATCACTTGTTGGGCCTGGATACTCCCCGCAAATCTATGGAGAACGCTCGCGTAACGCAGGTCCATTTCGATTTGGCCGCCTTTCACCTTCCCTCCGTACCATGCATCTTTGTAGACGTCCGCCGTCCGGTGTTGCCAGGGATCTATGAGATGAAGCTGTTGTGGGGAGACTTGCGCAATAATTTGCTGTGAAAAATCTCCCAGATGCACTCCTATCTCAGCACCAATAGAATGTTTAGGAAACATATCCAACAGGAATCGGCGGTCGTTCGACCTGTTGGCCCGCCGTTTTAACAACCGGATGATGCCGCCACTGCCAGGAATTCGATTGAGTGAACGCACTAACATTTACCGAAAGCCGCCTCGTTGACCAAATGATTCGCCAGAAGAATTTCGTCCAAATCCCGTTTCAGGATGATATCAAATGGGAGAGTTAAAAAGCCCGGCAAAACCCCGGGGAAAAAACCCGGACATATATGGACGCTTCCCTTCCGTCAAGGGCGTCTGGTTTAAATTGTTGACGGCGAACATGGCCTGCTGCGCCATGTTGGCCAGTTTCCGTCGATCGCTACCGACATTGTCTCCGGAATTACTTCGCGCCTGCGTTGCCGACAGGTACCGAAAATGCGTCCGCCACGATGTTGTCGACATTGCCGCCCGTTAGGGCTCGTAGAAACGCGACCAGTTGCTTTCGTTCATCCACAGTCAGCCCCAATGGCCGCACCAGCGGGTCGCGGAGCGGGTTTTCTACGCCGCCTTCATCGTAAAATTGAACGACATCGTCCAGCGTAAGAATCGATCCATCATGCATGTACGGGGCGGTCAGGGCGACGTTTCGCAAGCCGGGCGTGCGGTACTTCCAACGGTCTGCAGGCTTGCTGGTTATCTCGTACAGGCCGAGATCGTTAGGAGGGCGCTCGGCGGCCTCTTCGATAAATTCCCGCCGGACGAGGACTTGTTCTCCGGGCGCAATCTGAACCGTGGTCTCGGAAAGCGGCGTGGACATCGAGCGCCGGTATCCCACACCTGTATTGTGCATATCGTTGTCCGTGAACAATGCCCAGTCCGGACCCATCAGATGGCAGGCCGAGCAACCGGCTTTGCCCGTGAACAGCCGAAATCCCGCCTGCTCTTCATCGGTCATGCCATCGGCCTCGCCACCGTAACGCCACCGGTCGAAACGGCTATCTGCCGAGACCAGCAAACGTTCATAGCTGGCCAGTGCCATGCCGACAGTATCCATGGACAGCGCATGGCCATCGAAAGCCGACTCGAAACGCTCGGCATACCCGGGAATCGACCGGATCTTTTCCAGGACCTGGCCCACCGACGGATTGCCCATTTCATTGTGCGCCAGCAGCGGTCCCCAAATCTGCTGCTCCAGGGAGGTTTCGCGGCCGTCGGTGAAGAGTTTCTCCAAGTAGGCCACGTTGTAGATCATCGGTGAATTGCGGCGCACGGTTCGGCCTTCGATACCCACCGCTGTCGTGAGTTCATTACTGGTGAAGCCCTGCTCGGGTATGTGGCACATCGCGCAAGAGATCGTATCGTTGTGCGAGAGACGGCGATCAAAGAACAGCAAGCGCCCGAGTTCCACCTTTGCCTGTGTGACCGGATTTTCACCAGGTACCGGAATCGGGGGCAATCCCAGGGGCGCTGCGTCCAGATAGTCCATCAGTCGGGCAGGTCTTCCCCTACGCGCCTCCAGGCTCTTGGCGCGCGTGCGAAAGCCGGTCTCTTCGTAGCCCTCCCTGACGTCGCCTGGCCCCAGCCGTGAGGACTGCGGCACCGCCTCGAGATTTGCTGCGAACTCGCTCTGCACGGTTTGGATGTCGCTCAACATTGTGTCCGCGTGAAGGTAGGAAGCGCTGTAAATATTGCGAATCCGGAGCTGCGGGTCCACCAGGTAGACCCGCAGAACGTGTGAAATGGAGCGGCTCTGTTGTTCCTCCGAGCCCGGCTCGCGCACAACCGATTGGCTATAGCTCTCCAATATCGGCGCCAGGTCGGACTGACCGCGGGTCGTGAGAAAGCGCCAGTCTGTACCGTCACCGATGAAGGGGTTTCCATAACGGCGCATCACTTCTGGCGTATCTTGCACCGGATCGAAACTCAGGCTTAGAAAGCGGACGTTCTTCGCGTTGTCAGGGCTTTTGTCAAGTCGCTTCTTCAGTTGGGCCAGAACGTGGGTCGCCAGAGGACAGCCATTGGCATCCGAGCACGAACTGTATATGAAGCTCAACACAACCACCTTGTCGCCCATCAGGGCATGGAGTGTCGTTTCCCCGTGGTGGCTGTCGATCACGTTGCCATCCCCGGCAGGTCCGATCACCGGTAACTGGTAGGTGCCGGCGGCCGGAGGCTCGAACTCGATCTCCGACCAGCCTGGCGCCAGCACCTGTGGCTCAATGGCATCTTGATCCGCCGCCAATACCGGGGTGACTGCTGCAGCAATGAGCGGCAGGCATCGGAGCACAAGCGCCGCAATTACCCTCATTGAAGAACGCTCTGTTCGCATGAATCAGTTTGCCGTCACCTGCCTTACCTCGGTGACCTCAGAAGCCAATCCCGGATGGGATTTTCCGTACAGCGAGTAGGCGCCGAATCGCATCTGGTGCGGACGTCCCAGGTTCTCGGCAAGAAAATCGATCGTAAACTCGTGCTGCAGATTCTTGCCGTCCCAGAGGTAGGCCTTGAAGAACTGCAAATCTTCCTTCTCGGGTGACTCGGCTTTATCCCAGTTCGCCAGCAGCGAAGAGGTAAAGTAAATTCGTTTCCCATCCCAGCTTTGGGAAACCATGTTTACCTGCGCTCCGATTTTGCTTTCATGAATCTGCACAGGATTGAAGGGGTCGGAAACGTCGAACAATCTGGCCTTTCCATCGTTCCAGGTGTCGACCCACAGCAGCGAATCATCCGCCGAGATGGATATGTCGACAGGAAGTGGGATTTTTGATGCATCGCCGATATCGCCAACGGCTTTTGCCTGCCATTCACCAGCATCGTCCTCGTAGATCAACCAGATTTTCGAGGTCAATGCCGTTGTCGTGAAGCAATAATTGTTGTGTGCACCCCAGGCGCAGCGAATTTCCAGCGGTGCGCCTGGTACGTCCAGGATCTTCTTCGGCTGGCGAGTATGCAGGTTCCACACAACGACCGTATTCCCGAACCGCTTCATGGCCTCGGCATCGGCCATCAGCTTGCCGAGGTTCATCATATAGTTGTTCCAACCGGTGAATGACGATGTGAGGAGGACATTGCGGCGCGGGAGCGCACGGATGTCATAGCCGTAACCATCAGCGAATTGTCCTGTCTTGACCGCCCCATGGAGCATTTCATCCGTAGGCATCCAGAACGTTGCAATGTAGTCACCTGCGTTCGTGTACTCGACCAAAGCTGTCCGACCTCCGTGGTCTTTGTCATTTGACAGGCCAGTCAGCAACATTCGTCCCGGCATTGCGTAATTGGTGTGTGGGCCGACGACGCCAGAGCTTCTGGCGACGAAGTCATCGATGGTCTTGTGCAGCCGGGGCTTGGACGGATCGCTGTGTATATCGAAAATGAAAATACGGCTGGTGTCGAGGCCGCTGGCCCATAGATACTGACGGTCGTCGGTCAGTCCGGAGTGATGCGCCTCGTTGCGGCCACCAACCGAAAGAACATGAACGACCGTTCCGTAGGTGTTGGAATTCGGATTGACATCCACCGTCACCAGCTTGTCTTGCTCGTCGCCGATGCCCTCGGTTCCGAGGGTCCATACATAGACAAAATCTTCCTGTCCAACGATTTTGGCCATGTAGGGTGACATGCAGGTTTCGTCGGCGCCCAAACCTAGCGGTATCGTCCCAAGTACTATCGCCAGACAGGCGCTGCGGAATGTGCTGCCCATTCGATGAGCAGGTGGTAAGTGAATGGAAAACATGTCGAAGACTCCTTGCGTGTTGAAATGAAAATTTCGCATTTTCTGTCACACTCTCATACTAGCCCATCTAAAAAAATTTGCATCAGCGTATAGCCCATCCGCTTTGCAGTGCAGGATTCCTTGGAAGTGCTTATGTCGCACTTTTCCAACATTGAACACATTGCCGCGCTTGAGTTTGCTGACTAACGACATCCGGATCTTTGGGTGAACTTGGGCCGGACCTACGCAAGTAATTGAGAAGCATGAATTCGACAGCTTCCCAGCGCGCTCTTCGACCCTTAAACAGCTCATTTGAACCCCAATTTTCGGTGCCTATCGCAGGGCTTGGGTCACTTTAGAGGTAACAACCGCCACAACGGAGTCAGTTTCTTTTGCGGCTCCGATGTCCCATCAACGCTTCCTAAAGCTGATTGAAACAGGTTGGACGTTCCCGCGGAGACCTGAAATACACGATGTTTGGGCTACTTTGATCAGGAGCAGGACCGAGAGGAGCCGGTGGGTGACAACCCATTCGCTCCAAAAGTGTTACCCATGTCCTCGGAATAAACTGTTATCTATGTCCCAAAAATGGGCCTGAAAACTATGGTGGCCAGGGGCGGTCGCTCTCGGCCATCCATGGCCTACGCGGATTAACGCCGGCAGAGGCCATGGAAACCGCCAGAGTGTCTACTTTTGAAGTGTCTACTTGACGGGGAAGCTTACGCTTGAGCCTGTAACTGTCATTACCCGTCTCCAGGATGTGGCAGTGATGGGTCAGTCGGTCCAGCAAGGCAGTGGTCATTTTTTCATCACCAAACACGGTTGACCATTCGGCAAAGCTGAGGTTGGTGGTAATGATGATGCTGGTGCGCTCATACAACTTGCAGATCAAGTGGAACAGCAATGTGTAAATAGGCATTGAAATTTGACCCATCATCGGCGTCGAATATTGACCCCCCAAAAAGGGTAAAAAAAGTTAGTTTCTGTGTTTGATTCTCCAGCTGTCATTGCCTGTTTCTATGATGTCGCAATGGTGCGTTACCCGATCGAGCAAAGCGGAACTGAGGAAGTGACATGGTTCCTTATGTACTACGGACTGGAATTGGCGCGCGAACACCCTGAGTCTGGGCTAAAAATGATCAACCGTGCCGTGCTCAGGAAAAGCTTTCCCGCCTGCTTTCACTTGCTCACATCGATGAACCCCTTGCATGAGTTTCAACGATACAGATCAATCCCTGCATACCACCTTCCACTGTCGGACCCGCAGGTAAGGGACTGCTAGGCCCACAGACCCAGCCTTTCTTTGAAAAAAAGATATCTCTCTGATAGGTACCCCTGGTTGGCAGCGGGTAGGCGATGAAGCGTTCTTCCACTGGCATAAACTGAAACATCCGATCGGACATATTGGCTGTTATCCATACATCACCTGTATCAGGATGAATCGCCAGTGCGTACGGTGCTTCGACACCGTCCGGCGTCAGACGTGGAATTTGGTATATTTTGTATTCCATCGTTTGCGTGTTTAACCGGGCGATGGCGCCGTTGGCAAAAGCGGGGATCCATAAAGTACCGTCAGCGCCGAAACGCAGGCGACGGGGCCCGTAGAACGGCGGATTGAATTCCTCTATTTCCAGGGTTTCCGAATCGATGCGACCAATCTTGTGTGCGCCCAGGCGGCTATACCAGACACTGCCATCTTTTGGATTCACATCTATGCCATAAGGTGCGTATCCCGGAACAATTTTGCGGTTGCTGGTCGCCGGTAAATTGATCACCTTCATTTCTTCGCTGACCGGATCGAAGCGGCCCACCTGGTTTGAATTGATGATAGTGAACCAGATCCTTCCTTTTTTATCTATACGCAATGTATGCGGATAAATTGCCCCGTCCTTAACGTCGTAGCCCTTGAAACTCCTTGTCCTGGGATCGAACACGCCTATTTGATTGGCAAATGAATCAGTCAGATAAAACTTGCCGTCCTCACCTTGCTGTAAACTGTGCGGTCCATGACGGGCGCGGAAGCTTGATGCTGTCGTAGTGCCGACTTTACCGCCGAGACGTCCACCAAGCGGCATGCCGTTTGCCGGCAGGGTAAACACTTCCGTCAGGTTGGTTTCCGGATCAGTGATGTAGACATTATCGTTGCCCTCATCAACGGTATAAAACAGGCCATCCTGACTATTTACCATTGCATCATGCGCAACCAGGGCCTGAGGATACTTCCATTCCTTGACCATGACGTGCTCGTATGCCGGGTCGTATTCATGCCTTTCTTTTTTGACGACGACCGTGCCATCAAATGAGGATGCCAACAGATCCGCATACTTATTCAGTAATTCGGGGTTCTCACCGGGTTGAAAGAGCCAGAAGCCAAGCATGCGGTCAACGATCGTGGCCCAGGCTTCCCTGCTGCGTGGTTGTCGCGTAAACGCATTTCCCAGTTGATGACAACTAATACAGTCGTTTTGAAAGAGTAATTGTGATTTCTCATCCGCCAGATGGAGGCGGGTAAATTGTGAACTGCCGGTAAGGCTTTCCGATATTTGGCGGTCTGTTGTCAACAATTGTAATGTGACATCCCGCTTGACTGTGTCAGTACCCGTCAGTGCAATGGTTGCAGTTTTGTCGGCATAGCCGGGACTGCGTACCCGCATGGTCATCTCCCCACTGAGCGCAGTCTCTAATCGGTATTGACCGTCCCTTCCCGCATAGACCGTCTCCAAGTACAAATTGTCCGCGCGAAACAGTGACACCATGGCGACGGGAACCGGCTCACCCGCTTGATTACTGACTGTTCCTTCCAAAGTGGCAGAGAGGATGGGGGGTGAAAATAAAAGTAATAGCAAACAGGTAATTGCAATACCACCATCGAGCGCTATTGTCTTTGTCATTTTCGAAAGCCTGGGTTGATTAGCAGTTAGTGTGAGCAAAATACTCGCGTTTTATCGATGTGACAATATAGAGGTACAAATCACCGAGCCAAATCTTGCAGCGTGAGCAGAATATAAAAGCATCGTCGCGCAAGCCTCCCGCGAAATCGAATGGCGAAAAGCAGCGCCACTGGTGGGCATTGAGTTCAACGTACCGCAACCTAAATATGGTGTCCATGGGCCGCGCAAAACACCAACCATGTCGGGCAGCTCCTGGCCGGTCGCGCCACTAAGGAGAACATCAATCCTGGGTCGGCTAGGGTCCGCAGCTGAGTTGCTTCCGCGCATTGGCCTAAATGACAAATCTGATGAGGTCGCCGAGGCTTATGTTAGGGGTGCGCAAGCCGTCAAAGACGAGGAACTGACTTGTGCAGCGGTCGTGGACCATGCCAAACGCGCGGGGATTTTTGAATAATCGGAATGGCCGCGCCGCTGGAGGATGTGGAGCCGTAGCTCCACGATAGCAGCTTCAAGCGAATGGTTTACTGGTCGGCCGGCGACCTTGGCGTAGTTGTTGATTTCGGACGAAATCAGCCCGGCGACGTGCTGCAACGGCGCGAACGCGGGGAATGGCATGACTTCAAACCCGAAAGAAAGCCCATAACTGCGCCAGTGGAGCCCTACACGCTCCCGCCTGGTGACTATCGTCTAGTGGCCTGTAACAGCCATATCGGCAGTGATCTGGGTGATGGATCGCGCACCGAGGCAAGGCACGAGGAGGAGGCATAGTAGGCACTATGGCGACGACGAGCAACGCAGCCTCGGTGGGCGAGGCGCGCCCAGGCACTATCGATATGGCTGTTACAGGCCACTAGTATTCAGTCCATTGCATGATCCGACTAGTAAAGAACGCTGGCAAGAGGATTGAGTCTCGCGCGGATTATAGCGATGATTGTTTGGTATCTTACTTGGTCTTGTTGGAGTTGATGCAGACCTAATCGGAATTGAGGCAAAACAGGTTCATGGCACTGTTACCGAATGCCTTGAACTCGGGCTTCAGGGCAAGACGATAAATCTCCAAGATGCGTTCCTGCAATTCGTGTCTATAGTGAAATTCTTAAGTCCTATGTATCGCGATTTGTACTCGACGCGCCCGCACTTTGGGGCTTGTATGGGTTACCGACAATTCTGGTACTCTTTAAGATATGTCGATTTATTTGCACATAATCGACATATAGTGTTAATATGTCGATTGCATGAACACATGCAGATAATGCATTTATTTCACGAACCATTATCGACATATGCCCTTCAAAGCAGACAAGCCGTATAACGACTTACCCACTCTTCCACCCAGGCAAGATGTAGAGACCAGGGCAGTCCTTAAAAAGTGCATCGCTGCTCGGGCTGCGCTCGCCGAGCTCAATCAGGCCAATCTCCTCATTCCCGATCCTCGGATGCTCGTCAATACGCTGCCCTTGTTGGAAGCCCAAGCCAGCTCTGAAATAGAGAACATCGTTACAACCACGGATAGCCTCTTTGAATACGCCAGCCTGAGCGAAGATCGCGCAGATCCAGCCACTAAGGAGGCGCTGCGTTATCGCACAGCGCTTCGGGAAGGTGTCGACTACTTGCAGCAGCGACCCATGGGAACCCGTTTAGCGGAGCAGTTGTGCTCTCGCATCAGAGGTGTCGAGATGACGGTGCGCAAGGTGCCAGGAACAGCACTGGCCAACAGTAAAACAGGAAGGGTCATCTACACCCCCCCCGAAGGCGAGACGCTGCTGAGAGAAAAATTAGCCAATTGGGAGAAGTACCTTCACGCACACGATGACATTGACGTGTTGGTTCGAATGGCGGTGGCGCATTACCAGTTCGAAGCCATTCACCCATTTACGGATGGCAACGGTCGCACCGGACGGCTGCTCAACATCCTCTTTTTGGTTGAACGGTCCCTGCTGGCCTTGCCGGTACTGTATCTCAGCCGGTACATCATCGAAAAGAAGGACGACTATTATAACAACCTTCTGCGGGTGACGTCCCACCAGACCTGGGAGCAATGGATTCTCTACATGCTGAATGCCGTAGAGCAAACGGCCGTATGGACTCGTGACAAGATTCAAGCCATACGCAACTTACTCGATCACACCAATCAATATGTGCGGCAAGCGGCGCCTGAAGTACACAGCAGGGAACTGATCGACATCATCTTCACGCAGCCGTACTGCCGCATCACCAACTTGGTCGAAGCCGACATCGCCAAACGGCAAACCGCTTCCGTTTACCTCAAACGGCTGGTTGAAATTGGTGTGCTGAGAGAAATGAAAGTCGGCCGTGAGAAGCTGTTTATCCATCCCAAACTGATCCGGGTGATCACCACCTCCAACGAATTCAGCGACTACTCCTGATCACGCAAAATTCACGCAAGGCGATGGATGCCAAACCGAGGAGTTAGTGTAAGTGATTGAAAACTATGGTGGCCAGGGGCGGAATCGAACCACCGACACGCGGATTTTCAGTCCGCTGCTCTACCAACTGAGCTACCTGGCCTTGGTGCAGTGAGGCGCAGTATTAGACCTTTTGGCGCAGGTGAAGTCAACCGGCGCGGCACTGGCGCGGCGCCGGTCTTAGCCGGCTGCATCAAACGCGGCTTTGAGCCATGCAATGACTTCGGCGTCCACGTCTTTGGCGGACTCCAGCCGAACGCGGTGCGAAACCATGGCATTGAAACTTCCCGAGGCTTCCAGCCGCCCGGTGGGTTTTTTGCCTTTGAGGTTGATGCCAAGGTCAACGCGGGTTTTGGTTGATGGCTGAATCAGCGCGAACTGCTTCTTCCGGCGCAGACTGACATAGGTTTTCTTGGGCGCGATTTCGAGCTCGTTGCCAAATCCTTTGACGGCCTTCAGCACCTTTTCGTAAATGGGCTTCAGCGGCGCTTTGTCGCTCGCGTATTGGGCCGCGACCAGATCATCATCGTCGTGCTGGTCGGCGCTGGATTGCAGCGCGCGGTGGGCGATCAGATTGGCATAGCCGTGGGTGATGCCGTGGTCGGTTTTCAGGAACTTGACGATCTGGCCGTGCTTTTCCAGCTTGGTGTTCTTTACGATCTTGACCCATTCGGGCACCGATCGCCCGGTCTTGTCCAGGATGTTGGCTTCCATGGTCAAAACGCTTTGGTCGACTGTGGTTGTGCTCATGGCTGCTCTCCTTTGTTTGTGCTCACAGCAGGCCAAACACCAGCCCGTACAGGGTGTACTGCACGGCATGATATCCGCCGTTGATCAACAACAAACGGGAAGGCTTAAGTTCAAACTGGTAGTTGATGCCAAACGAGCCGGCCACCCAGAAAATACCGGCTGCAGCCCCCGCGCCGACAGCGAACGGCACCGTGGGGTCGGGGCCGAGAAACATTCCGAACACGATGGCGGCCAGCAGGCTGAAGATGAAGGAAAGGCCAAATATCCTGGCCTTGTTGGCTGCATTGAGCTGTTCATCCGACAGGCCGGTGTCCTGCTGCCAGGCTTTGGCGAACATGATGGGCGAGTACCAGAGACCACCCAATATGAAGGCGGAAACTGCGGCAACGATGGAAGCAATCCAGTCTATTGGGGGCATTTCGTTTCTCCTGGTGGTTTGAGTGTCCGCGTAATGTAAACCGGAGAGTTTCGGCTGTCTTGTAAAAATGTTTCACAAGCCGGTGTTGGTCGGCTGTTAACCGCTTGGCGGGTCTTCCATCGTTGCACCGCCGCCAGGCGCGGCGCGTTTGAGATATTCTCCCGGGGAAGCACCGCAAAATTCCTGGAAATCGTGCGTCAGGTGGGCCTGATCGTGGTAACCGAAATCTTCCGCCAACATGGCCCAGTTGTCGGCACCAAAATTATCCAGGCGCTCCATCACCGCGCTGATGCGGATCACGCGGGCATAGGCTTTGGGTGTGAGGCCAACCTGTTCGTTGAATTTGCGGCCCAGCGTGACGCGGTTGGTGCCAAGGTCGCGGCACAAAGACCCGATGCGCAAACGCCCCAGGCTGCCGAGCAGGCGCCGTGAAGCTTCCACCACGCCCGCGTCGGCGCGCGCGCCGCCATCGAGACGCTGACGCAGGTGGTTTTCCAACAGGTCGAAGCGGGCGAAGCAGTTGGGTGCGGCCATCAGGCGCTCATTCAGGCGGTGGATGGCATCGCCCCAGATTTCATCCACCAGCGGCACCCGGCAGCTTACTGCGCGCATCGGCTCGCGCAGCAGGCGCCACGAACCCCAGGGTTTGAGGCGTGCAGCCACGAAGTGCGAACCCTGATGGGTTTCGATCAGCATGTAGCGGCGCTGCAGGCCGGATAGCCAGCCGACCGTGTGATTGCTGGCGAGCGGCTTGCCGTCCAACTCCAGCACGCTGTGCTCGCCGCGCAGGTTGAACATCAGTTCGATATTCGGCCGCGGCATGATCTTTTCCTTCAGCGGCGGTATATCGCCCCAGCCTTCCCAGTAGCATTCGACTGCATCGGCCAGGTCCGGCGCGGGTTGCGCTTCGATCAGGTTCCAGCGGCAGAAGGGTGTTTCGAAAGAAAAATCGCGACAGGCTCGCGAGAAGGTAAACCCGGGGGTGTGGAACAGGGTGCCGGTAACGTGCATCGGATCAGTCGTCGGGAGCGACGTATCCCTGGGGTTTTTCCGAGCCGCCGCCAAACAGGAATTTCTCCATTTCGACCTCGAGGTACTTGCGGTGTTCGGGGTTGAGCGGGGACAGCCGGTGTTCATTGATCAATATGGTCTGGTGGTTCATCCATTGCTGCCAGGCCTGTTGTGAGATGTTCTCGTAGATGCGTTTGCCCAGTTCGCCCGGCCAGGTCTGGAAGGTGAGGCCTTCAAGTTCCTGTTTCAGTGCCTGGCAGTAGACCATTCGTGTCATGCAAATTCTCCGTTTTTCAGCTCATCGCAACAGTCGAACTACCGGCTGGGGTATGCCGCCCCGCCCGGCCTGGCCGTCCAGCGCCATCCAGCATTGCTCCGCCGAGCATTTTACCTGCTCCGGCCGTGCCGCGTGCAGCAACACGGGCTGGATATGCAAACGCTGGTGGGTCAGGCGGTGCAGGCGCGGCGGCAACATCCGGCTATGCGCCAGCTCGAGACCGGTCTTTTGTTCCAGATCCGCCAGGCTGCCGGCTTCCGGCAGCGACCAAAGCCCGCCCCAAATGCCGGCCGGGGGCCGCTTTTCCAGCAGCACGCCTTGTTCGTCGTCATGCAGGATCAGCATGAAGACGGCGCGATCTTTGACCCTGGTTTTTGGTTTGGCGGCGGGGTAGCGATCGACCGCGGCGGCGGCATGGGCCCTGCAGTCTGCCTGCAGCGGGCAATGCGCACAGTCCGGTGTACTGCGCCTGCATACCATCGCGCCAAGATCCATGATGGCCTGGGTGTAGTCCGCACCGCGGCGCTCGGGCAGCCGGGCTTCGGCTTCGCGCCATAAGATCTTCTGCACCGCGGCCGAGCCGGTCCAGCCTTCCACCATCGCATGGCGGGCGATGACCCGGCGCACATTGCCGTCCAGCACGGCAGCGGGCTGGTCTGTCGCCTGCGAGACGATGGCGTTGGCGGTGCTGCGGCCAATCCCCGGCAAGGTGGTGAGTTGCTCGCTCGATGATGGCAGCGCGCCGCCAAATTGCTGCAGGCAGATCTGTGCGCAGCGGTGCAGGTTGCGCGCGCGGGCGTAATAACCAAGGCCGGACCAATGGGCCAGCACTTCGTCCAGCGGCGACTGCGCCAGTTCCGCAATCTCCGGGAAGCGTTGCATCCAGCGCTCGAAATAGGGGATCACCGTGCTTACCTGGGTTTGTTGCAGCATGATTTCCGAAACCCACACGCGGTAGGGCGTGCGCGGATGCTGCCACGGCAGGTCCTTGCGCCCGTACTGATCCCACCAGGCGAGCAGGCGCTCGGCAAAGGCTGGCATTGCGGGCTCAGGCGATGGGCAGGATGGCATTGATGAATGCGCCGGCGTCGAAAGGACGCAGGTCACTGGCGGATTCGCCGACGCCGATAAAACGGATCGGCAACTTGAGTTCACTGGCGATCGAAAAGAGTACGCCGCCGCGCGCGGTGCCGTCGAGCTTGGTCACGGTAATGCCGGTGAGGCCAATGGCCTGGTTGAACTGCCGCGCCTGGTTGAGGGCGTTTTGACCGGTGCCGGCGTCTACGACCAGCATCACTTCGTGCGGTGCAGTTGGATCGATACGGCTCATCACGCGATGGATTTTCTTCAGTTCTTCCATCAGGTTGGACTGGGTGTGCAAGCGGCCGGCGGTATCGGCAATCAATACGTCGATGCCTTTGGCTCTGGCGGACTGCAGTGCATCGAAAATCACTGCCGCCGAATCCGCCCCGCTGCCTTGCGCTACCACCGGAACGCTGTTGCGCTCGCCCCAGGCTTTGAGCTGTTCGACCGCCGCGGCACGAAAGGTATCGCCGGCCGCCAACATCACGGACAAGCCTTCTTCTTTATAGCGCTGTGCCAGTTTGCCGATGGTGGTGGTTTTACCGGCGCCGTTGATGCCCACCATCAGGATGACAAAGGGTTTCCTGGCCTCGTCCACCAGCAGGAATTGTTCGCAAGGTTCGATCAGTTCGAACAGTTCGGCCTGTACCGCCGGCAGTAGCTGGCCCGGTTCGCGGATCACTTTGTTGGCCACTGCCGCGCGCAGGTTGTCGACGATCCCGATGACCGTTTGCGCATTGATGTCGGCTGTGATCAGCGTCGTCTCTATTTCCTGCAGCAAGTCTTCGTCGATTTCCTTGCGGCCGGAAAACAACTCATTCAGGCGTTGGCCGAGTTGCTTGCGGGTGTCTGCGAGCCTCTGATCCAGCGCTTCGGCTGCGGTTTGACCGCCAGCGCGCTCGCCGGGGCGGAGCTGCACATCCTGTACTTCGCCGGGGCGGGCCTTGTTCTTGCGGAATATTCGAAACATGCTAGGGGAGATTTGGCATAACTAAATCGCTATGCTAACCGAAAACGCGGCTTCAGGCCGTGGTGCGGAAATATGCGGGGGTAGGATGAAGGGCAGGGGCCGGGGGCAGCAAGGCAAAGCAGGTACGGTACGGATCATCGCCGGGAAGTGGCGTGGCCGGCGCCTGCCGGTACCGGACCTCGAGGGTCTGCGCCCTTCGGGTGACCGCAGCCGTGAAACGCTGTTCAACTGGCTGCAACCATATCTGCCCCAGGCACGATGTCTGGATCTTTTCGCGGGGACCGGGGTGTTGGGCCTGGAGGCGGTGTCGCGTGGCGCCGCTGAGTGCGTTTTGGTGGAGCGGTCGGCTGCGGCCATCGCTGCCATAAGGCAAAGCGTTGCATTGTTGGGCGCAGATCAGGTATCGGTGGTGGCGGCCGATGCACTGACCTGGCTGGAGCGCCAGCCGGCACAATCGGTGGATATCGTACTGGTCGACCCTCCTTTCGGCCAAGGGGCGGCACAGTTGGCGATGCAGCGGCTGGATGCGGCGGATATTGTGCGCCCGGGAGGCATCGTTTATCTCGAAAGCGGGCGCTGCGAGCAGACCCCCAGCGCCGGTCCGCACTGGCAGGGCATCAAGGAAAAGCTGCTGGGCGAAGTGCGCATGCAGCTTTTCCTTAGGCTACAATCAGGGTTGTTCCCCAGCAGCAATCAGTGACATGACTTCCCACCGCAAAGCCCTTTACCCCGGCACATTCGATCCCATTACCCACGGCCATGTGGATCTGGTCACACGCGCAGCGCGTGTGTTCGACACGGTTTACATCGCCATAGCGGAGAGCCCGCACAAGGGCCCCCTGTTTTCATTGGAGGAGCGTATAGACCTGGCGCGCAATGCTTTGGATGGCGTGGCCAATGTCGAAGTGGTTGGGTTCAGTACCCTGCTGGCGGATTTCGTGCAACAGATGGGCGCGGTGGTGATTGTGCGCGGCCTGCGCGCGGTGTCTGATTTCGAATACGAATTTCAGTTGGCCAGTATGAACCGCCACCTGGTGCAGGGAGTGGAAACGCTGTTCATGACGCCGGACGAACGCTACGGCTTCATCTCTTCCTCGCTGGTCAAGGAGATTGCGCGATTGCACGGTAACGTGGCGGAATTCGTCTGCGAGGAGGTGCAGCAGGCGCTGCGCCGGCGGTTCCAGGAGCTTGACGGCTAGTTCCCTGGCTCCCAAATGGCCCTGAAAATAACAGAAGAGTGCATCAACTGTGATGTATGTGAGCCGGAATGCCCCAACCAGGCTATATCGCAGGGCATCGATTACTATGTCATCGATCCGGCAAAGTGCACCGAGTGTGTGGGCCATTTCGATACCCCGCAATGCGTTGAGGTTTGCCCGGTAGAGTGCATTCCAAAGGATCCGGCACACGCCGAAACGCATGAAGAGCTGTTGCAGAAATATTTCAATTTGGGAAATAAAAATGCGAATTAGATACTTGACGATAGCATTGTGTATCTGCGCCGTGCTGGCGCCCTGGGCGGCATTTGCCGCCAGTTTCGAACCCGTTTGGGGCCGCGACGGCATGGTGGTGAGTTCGGTCAGTCCCGCCGCACCGGTGGGGCAAGCCATACTCGAACGGGGCGGCAATGCCGTCGACGCGGCGGTCGCCAGCGCTTTTGCCGCGGCAGTGGCGCATCCATTCAGTTCCGGTCTGGGTGGCGGTTTGTTCGTGGTCGTGCATGATGCAAAAAGCGGTGGCAACATCACGCTCGACGCGCGTGAAGTTGCACCAGCCTCCGCCAGCGCCAAGTTTTATAACGAAAATCCGGACAGCATTCGTAGCGGCGTCCACTCGGTCGGCGTGCCGGGGTTCCTGCAGGGCATCTGGGCCTTGCACCAGCGTTACGGTTCCATGCCATGGGCGGAACTGATCGAGCCGGCCATTGCTCTGGCGGAAAACGGCGTCACCATCGGCGTCTGGCAGCACACGATGGTGAGCTACGTCGCCCCCGCGTTGGCGGACTTCCCGGAAACCCGCCGCATTCAGACCATCGATGGCACCGCGCCACCGCTGGGTTGGAAGCTGGTGCAGCATGATTTGGCACAAACCCTGCGCCTGGTGCAGGAAAAAGGCGGGCAGGCTCTGGCGGTGGGACCGCTGGCAAAGAAAATAGAGCAGGCCACAGATGGTGTGGTTACTGAACTGGATCTGGCGCGTTACGAGGTCAAGTGGCGTGCGCCGGTGATCGGCACTTACCGCGGCTACCAGTTGGTTGCGATGCCGCCACCGAGTTCCGGCGGCGTATTGATTGTCGAGATGCTCAACGTGCTGCAACGCTATGACCTGGCCGCGTTGGGCGCGGGTTCCAGCGAGTATATCCACCTGGTCGGGAGCACGGAGAAACTGGCCTTCGCGGATCGGGCGCAACTCCTGGGCGATCCGGATTTTTATCCGGTTCCAGTGGAGCGGTTAATTTCCATGCAGCATGCCGACGAACTGGCCAAGCGGTTGCGGCCGGATGGTCAGCCGATTGTCCAACCGGCATTGAGTCCGCCGCCAGACGATCACGGCACGACCCATATATCTGTGATGGATCGCAACGGCAATGCGGTGGCGTTGACGCAGACCATCAACACCCTGTTCGGCTCCAAGATTACCGTGCCCGGCACCGGTATCGTGCTGAACAACGAGATGGATGATTTTTCCGTCTCTGCCGACACGCCCAATGCATGGCAAGCCGTGGGTTCGGAAGCCAATGCGATACTGCCGGGCAAGCGTCCGCTGTCATCGATGACGCCGATGATCGTGATGAAGGATGGCCGGGCCGTGATGGCGGTGGGCGCGTCCATGGGCACGATGATCATCTCGGCGGTGCTGCAAACCGTGCTCAACGCCATCGATTTCGGCTTCGATGCCGAACGCGCGGTCATGGCGCCGCGTTTTCATCATCAGTGGCAACCCGATACCCTTTTTCTCGAGCCTGATTTTTCACGCGACGTACGCACCCATCTCGAAGCGCTGGGACATACGCTGGGTGACCGCTCGATGATCGGCGGCGCGCAACTCGCCGTGTACGATACGAAAACCTGTTATTTCTGGGGTGGGGCTGACGGGCGGCGCGACAGCCTGGCGGCCGGGGCCAATATCGGCGATGTCCTGGCCGTGCCCGATGAGCAGCGCTGTGCGGCGCTCAGCAACAGCAAGGCGTCAGCCGTTCCACAGTAATCATCAGCGAGATAGAGGACCATGACATGAAAGAGCTTGTTTTTGCCTTGCTGCTCATCGCCCCGTTGCAACTGCGAGCGGATATCAAAGCGGCGGAAATCGATGCGCTGGCCGACGGGGTTCAAGCCCAGGTGGTGGAATGGCGGCGCTGGTTCCACCAGAACCCCGAACTCAGCAACCGCGAATTCAACACCGAAAAACGCCTGGCTGAAATCCTGCGCGGCATGGGCTTGGAACCACAAACCGGCATCGCCCATACGGGTGTGGTGGCCATTATCGAAGGCGGCAAGCCGGGGCCGCTGGTCGCGTTGCGTGCGGACATGGATGGCCTGCCGGTAACGGAGGAAACCGGCTTGCCCTTCGCGTCGGTGGCCAAAGGCGAATACAACGGTCAGGAGACCGGGGTCATGCATGCCTGCGGGCATGACACCCACATGGCCATGCTGCTGGGAGCCGCCACGGTGCTGAATGCGCTGAAGGCGGAGTTGCCCGGTTCGGTGATGTTGATTTTCCAACCGGCGGAAGAGAGTGCGCCTCCGGGAGAAGAGGGTGGCGCCGAACTGATGCTAAAAGAAGGCATCTGGGACAAGCGCAAACCGGAAGCCGTATTCGGCCTGCACGTGGGCATCAATCAGCCCGGCGGCAAGATCGCCGTGCGCCCGGGGCCGATGCTGGCCGCTGTCGACAGCTTCACCCTGACCGTCAAAGGCAAGCAAACCCATGGGGCGCGGCCGTGGAACGGAATCGACCCGATTGTGGTTGCCGCGCAAATCATCCTGGGCTTGCAAACGATCGAAAGCCGTCAGGTGGATGTCACCCTGGCGCCGTCGATTGTCAGTGTGGGCCGCATTAACGGCGGGATCCGCAATAACGTCATTCCGGACAGCGTCGAAATGGAAGGCACGATCCGCAGTTTTGACCAGGGCATGCGCGAAGAGATCCACAAGCGCATCGAGCGCACGGCAAAAGGCATCGCAGCAAGTGCCGGCGCCGAGATCGCGCTTGACCTGAAGTTCGGTTATCCGGCTACGGTCAATGACCCCGCGTTGACGGAGCGGATGATGCCCACGCTGCAGCGCGTTGCGGGTGAGGGTAACCTGGTCTCGGTGCAGCCCCAGACCGTGGCCGAGGACTTTTCCTATTTTGCCAATGCGACCCCGGGTATGTACGTGTTCCTGGGCAACGGTCCTCCGGGCGTGGATCCTCAGACCCTGGCCAGCAACCATTCACCGCTGTTCGACATGTACGAGCCCAGTATGGAAATCGGCGTGCGCGTCTTCAGCAACCTGGTGGTCGATTACCTGCAAGGCCAGCATTGATCCTCCGGGTTCAGGGTTTGATATAGGCCCTCGGCAGCGGCGGATTCTGCGGCAAATAGCGGTCGCGCAGCCGGGTCTGGCGGGAGACCATCGGAATCTTCTTGCCGTCGAGAATTACCGTATTCGCAATGGTGGTCACTTCCAGCGGGTCGCCGCTCCAGATCACGAGATTTGCCGGCGCTTCCTTGGCTCAAAATGCCTTGTGTTTCTTTCAAGCCAAAAATCGCCGCGGGGTTGACCGTTAAACCCGCGAGCGCGACTTCGTAGGGCAGACCATTGGCCACGGCAACGCCGGCGGCCTGGCGCAGTTTGCGCGCGTTATGCGGCGCATCACCTTCGGCGCTGAACGCAATGGTCACGCCGGCGTCGTTCAGAATGGCGGCGTTATCCAGTCGCGCGCCAAGCTGGTCAAAGTTGCGGGGCAGATTCTGCAAGGGGTCCAGCACCACCGGCACGCCGGCTTCAGCCAATTGCGTCGGCCACGATCCAGGCTTCCGCGCCACCGCTGATCACCGCTTGTAATTCGTATTTGGCGGAAAATGCGAGTACCTGCAGGATGTCGCTGGCGCGATCGACATCGAAAACGACTGTACCCGCGCCGATGAATTTGGCCAGTACCTTGCGGCCTTCCGCCGTCAACAGGGCATCCGGCGACCAGGCCATTTCGCTGCGTGACTCAATCATCGCCTGGTTCAGCAACATGAACTGCGCTGCGCGCGAATGGCCGCTGAGAGTGCTGGTTTTGGCGCCCAATCCGATGAACAGGACCGGGCCGGACAGGAATGAATCGAAACCTCCATCGAGAGACAACTGCGCGCCCCAGGCCGCCGATGATGCTGCCTTTGCGGCTGGCGCTGAGCAAGGTCCAGCCATAGCCTTCGATGCGGGTGACCGGAACCGAAGCCGAGAGGCGGGTTATACGCCAGTGTTACATCGAACTCGGGTCGCATTTTTGCCAGCTGCAGGGCCTGGTCGACCGTGCTGTCTTCGAGTGATATCTCCTCCAGGCCCAGTCGCCGTAATGCCGGCAAAAAATACCGGCGTAACCGGGCGGCCGTTGCGCTTCGATCAGACGTGGCATCCGCCGGGGCGATCAGGCCGCGGCCCACTTCTATGATGCGCCCGTTGCGCAGCAAAATGTCACCGTCCTGGATCAGTGGTGGCACCTGCCATCGTGTACAGGGTGGCATCGTCGATGAAAATGGTCTGAGCATGGGCATCGACACACCGCCATCACGGCGAGCAGCAACAGCGCTGACGAATTTAGACTGAACGGGCCATTACTGCACCTCCTGCAGTTGACCGAGTTCGAAATCGGATACCGGCTGGCGTTCCAGGTCGGCGCGGTCAAACACCAGGGCGCCGTCGATAAACACCTGGTCGGCCTTGGCATAGACGCTGAATGGATTGCCGTTCCAGATCACCACATCGGCCATTTTTCCAGGCTCCAGCGTGCCGGTTTGATCCAGGATTCCCAGCGCTTTGGCGGGGTTTGCCGTCAACCAGCGAATGGCCCGCGCGGGGGTAATATCCATGCCGACTGCGCGGCCCCGGGTCATGGCTTTGGCAGCCTCCTGGTTCAGGCGCTGGATGCCTTCATCGGAATCGGAGTGCAGAATGGCGCAACTGCCTTCAGGGCGGTCCACCATGGCGATGTTTTCCTGGATGCCATCGTAAGCTTCCGCCTTGAAGCCCCACCAATCCGCCCACATTGCGGCGCAAACGCCGCGCGCGGCCAATTGATCGGCGATCTTGTAGGCCTCGACGCGCATGGTGAAAGGCGCTGACCTTGTAACCGAACTCGTCAGCCATATCGAGTATGGTCATCATTTCATCGGCGCGGTAGCAATGCATGTGCACCAGGATTTCACCGCGTAAGCACGGCGGCCAGCGTGTCCAGGCGCAAATCACGTGCCGGACGCAGTTTTGGCTGCCTCGCCGGTCTTGCGGTGCAGCTTTCATATTCCTGCCAGTCCAGAATGTACTTTTGCGCCTCCACCCATTGCGCGCGGTAAGCGGCGACATTGCCCATGCGGGTGGATGGAGCAAGATTGCGCTCACCATAGATCCGTTTCGGATTTTCACCACAGGCCATTTTCAGTCCTTGCGGCGCGCCGGGGAATTTCATCCCCTGGTAGCTGAGACTGGGAACGTTTTTGACCGTAGACCGAACGTCCGCCGATCAGGTTGGCGGAACCGGGCAGGATCTGCAGGCTGGTCACGCCGCCGGCCAGCGCACGGCTGAAGCCGGGGTCCTGCGGCCAGATGCTGTGTTCAGCCCAGACCTGCGCCGTCACCGGCGCGGTCATTTCGTTACCGTCCGAGTGGGCGGCGATATGGGGGCTGGGGTATACGCCAAGGTGGGAGTGCACATCGATCAATCCAGGGGTCACCCAACGTCCTTCGGCATCGAGCACCTCGGCATTCGCGTTATTGCGTATGCCTCCGGAGGCGCTCACGGCTTCGATTTTTCCTTTCACCATCAACAGGCTGGTTTTGTCCATGCGTTCGCCGGTACCGGTCAGGATGGTGGCGTTTTTGATCAGAACCGGGTGCGAAGGCAGCGGCTTGATAAGTGGATGGATAGGGCTCGGCTCCGGCCTCGGCCCGGGCCAGATCGGCAGATACCCGCTGCCGACAAATGACAGCCAGAATCGCCAAAAACCGGTAAAACGAACATTTTGGTTTCCTTATTGCGTCGAAGACGCATCGAAAGCTGCAGGAGAAACGTCCGGGTAACGGCTGATTCTATCAGATTGGAGCAAATCAATTGGGCAGTTCAGGCTCTTGCGGCTATCATCGTGGCCATGAAAGGACGGCCGCACCCGGAACAGCTCCGGCCCTGGATCGAACAGAACCTGGCGTCCCGGGAAAATATACTGGCGACCAGCAACCAGGGCACCATCCTGCTGTTCCGGCGGGACGGCCTGGAGCTGATCATCAAGACAGCCATGGGCCGCGGCTTGCTGTTGAAAGCCCGGCAGAAAACCCTGTTGCGTGAATACCAGGCCTATCAGCGATTGCAGGGTTTGACCGGTGTGCCGCGCTGTTATGGCATGATCGATAAGCGCCACCTGTTGCTGGAATACGTTCCCGGCACGCCCTATCGCGATACGTCCATACCGGACCGGGAGCAGTGGTTCGCGGACTTGCTGCAGGTTCTGCGTTCCATCCACGCCCGCGGCGTCAGCCACGGCGATCTGAAATCCAAGAGTAATTTACTGGTGACGCGGGATGCCAAACCCTGTGTGGTCGATTTTGGCACCGCAATCATTCACAAGACCGGATTCCACCCCTTGAACAACTGGTTGTTCCGCATGGGCCAGCGGCTCGATATCAATGCCTGGGTAAAGCACAAGTACCATGGCTTTTACCGCGATGCATCGGCGGCAGACCGGGCGTTGCTCGACTATGGCTGGATCGAAATGCTGGTGCGAAAGCTTCGCGGAAGGCCCATGGACCGGCTGCTCAGCCGCAAAAGCGGGAAAAAGCTAGAGTGATGCTGTGTCCCGTACCCGCCTCACGGCCTGGCAGTTTTTATCCCTGTAGCGTGCGCAGCAGCATGCGGATGGAAACGATCAGCAGGAAGACTCCAAAAAAAAGGGTGAGATAGCGCCTGTTCATGGCATGAGCCAGCCGGGCGCCCAGCGGCGCCGCCACGATGGTGGCAGGCGCAATCAGAGCCAGGCCGATCAAATTGACAAAGCCGATGCTGCCAAAAGGCAACAGCGGGTTGCCAAAGCCGGTGAGCATGAAGCCGATGGTGCCGGGAATGGCGATCAGCATGCCGAACAGCGCGGAAGTGCCAACCGCGCGGTGAATCGGTTCGCCAAAGAAGGTCAGGGTCGGCACGCTTAGTGATCCGCCGCCGATGCCCATCATGGTCGAGATGAACCCGATCAGGACAGGCGCCGGAATGATGGCCGGCCCGCGCGGCACTTGGCGGCTGTGCGTCTTCTGGCCGAGCGGCAGGATCAATTTCACAGCAACCAGAGCCGCCACGCCGCCAAAAATGGCTGCCAAAACCCTGCTGTGAACCTGGCTCGCGACCCAGGCTCCGGCCAGCGCACCGATAAAGATCCACGGCGCCCAGGTTCTGGCCAGGGCAACATCCACGCTCTGCCTTTTGAAATGTGCCCGCGATGAAGCAATGGAGGTTGGAATGATCGTTGCCAGCGAGGTCGCGACCGCGACTTGCATGCGGATTGCCGCATCCACACCCGTCACGCCCAGCGCAAAATCGAGCATCGGTACAATGATGATGCCGCCGCCGACGCCGAGCATGCCCGCCAGGACACCGCCGACCAGGCCGGTGAGCAGCAGCATCACGCACAGCGCAATCAATTCCAACATGCCTGGCATAATACGGGCCCTTGCCCCTCGTCAGCGGGTGGATTGCTGTAGTTTAATCAATCCTGCGGCAATGGATACCGCCGGCCGGTAACCCAGGTCACTTTTTGCCGCACTGATGTCGTACCAGTGGGCAGTGCACAACTGGTCGGCGGAAAAGCGTGTGACGGGCGGCTCGGATGCAAGCGCGAACATGCGCCACACGGTTTCGCAGATGGCGCCTGCGCAACGGGCGGCAAAAGCCGGCACCGGCCGGATTGTGACCGTCAATCCGCTGGCGGCCAGCAGCCGGCGGATGATTTCTCCCTGCGGCAGCGGTTCATCATTGCTGATGAAGTAGGCTTTGCCGGCGCATTTTGCCGCGCCCAGCAGTTCGATCAATGCGTCGATATGCGCCCGCGCCGCATTGTCGACGAACACCGTGTCGACCAGTTTGTGCACGCCGGGCAAGAGCAGGCGCCCGCGCCGGACCTTGGTCATCAGACGCGGCAGAATGTGTGGATCGCCCGGACCCCAGATCAGGTGCGGGCGCAGGGCAGTTGTTTTCAGCAGTTCAGAATTTGCCGCCAGCACCAGTTGTTCCGCACGCGCCTTCGTGGCCGGGTAGGGCGAAAGGAAATGGGTTCCCAGCGGCAGGGTCTCGTCGCCGCCTTCGATATCGCTGCGGCTGTGCACGATACTGGGTGAACTGGTGTGTATGAGAATGGGAATCGCAAGCTGCCGGCAAACGTCTATGACGGTTTGCGTGCCGGCTACATTGACACGTTCATAATCCTCTTGCTTACCCCAGATGCCGGCTTTGCCCGCGGTATGAATGACCGCCGCGCAAGCCTGCGCCGCGTCGGCCAGCGCCTGCCGGTCACAGATATCGCCACGTTTGATCTCGATACCGTCGTGGCGCAGGTGTTGCGCATCGCCACGCTGGAATGCGACGACTTCATATCCGAGTTCTCGCAACTGGCGGCAAACGGAAGTGCCGAGAAAGCCACCGCCGCCGGTGACGAGTACTTTCATCAGCGCTGCATCTTTTGCATCGCCCAATCCGCCAGTTCCTCCCGGCGAATTTTCGAGTTGTGACGCGTATCCACCGGAAATCCGGGATGGAACAGGACGGTGCGCACGCTGCGGGTAAGGCTGTGCGCCTGCGCCAGTTGCAGCAAATCAAAATGCACCCGCTCGTAATCCACAGGGCTCAACTTGCCGCGGATTTCCACACACAGCGCCGGAATTTGCCTGCCCGGCGCACCCAGGCCGACCAGGGCGGTGCGTGCCGCATCCGGATGCTGATTGAAAATTGCCTCGACCTGGTCAGGGAACAGGGTTTCCGTGCCGGTATCCACACGCTGTGCCAGGCGGCCGCAAAACCACAGGCAGCCGGCGCCATCCATAATCCCGACGTCGCCCATGCGATGCCATACATGGCCGTTGCCGTCGACAATCTTTGCCTGTTTGGTCTCAGCCTTCCGCTCCCAATAACTATCCGTGCAACTGGGTCCGAAGACGATGATTTCCCCGGGCATGCCGGGTGGTAACTGCATGGTTTGGGAAAGCTCACTGAACACATCGTCACTGATGCCAATGATGCGCACCTCGTTGGGTGCGACCGGCTTGCCGACGAATATGCCCGAACCGGACTCGGTCAGGGTTTCAACCCGAGCATCCAGTTCATGGTTGGAGGCGCTGCTGACGGGTAAGCACTCTGTCGCGCCATAGGGCGTATGAATATCGGCGTCATTGGCCAGCGCCTGTTCCATGCGCCGGATCGTGCTCAAGGGAACAGCCGCACCGGCAGAAATTATCCGCTTCACACTCCACAGGCGCTTGCCCTGTTGCACCGCGTAACGGCTTAAGGTGTCCAGCAGCGCCGGCGATGCAAACACATTGGTAACCTGGAATTCTTCTATGGCTTTGATCAGCAACTCGGGATCCGCCAGGGCCGGGCGCGATGGGTCCATCTGCGGCACCACGGTGGTCATGCCCAGGGCCGGATCGAACAGGGCAAACGGCGGAAAAGTCGGCAGGCTGACCTCGCCGGGTTCGATATCGAAGGCCCGCTGCAGCATGTCTACCTGCGCATTGAAGTGCCGGTGGCGATAGACCACGCCCTTGGGTATGCCGGTACTGCCCGAGGTAAACAGGATGGCCGCCATGTCATTGGCTTGTGAAGGGTGCAGGATTTCGTCCGTGGCGCCAGCGCCCAGCGCCAGCAGTTGCTTCAGGCTGATTCCGCCCAGGCCCGGCGTGCGCCCGGCGGTGACCGTCAATTGGCAGGATGCCTTGGCCCAGCCATACCACTTGCGGGCAAGCTGTGCTTTCGTCGTGCCAATGAATGCCTGTGGCATGGCTTCGTCAAGGCATTGTTTCAGTGCTGGCAAACCGATCCCCGGGTCGATCAGGACCGGGATCGCGCCTGCCTTGAACAGCGCGAAAAACACTGCGAAAAAATCCAGTCCCGGCCGCAGCATCAACGCGGTGCGGGTTCCTGCCACGATGCCGTATTGTGTCATGCCCCGGGCGTAGGCATTGCTCAGTTCGTTTAGATGATAGTAGCTGCGGGCGACATAGTGCGTACCTTTAAACAGGGAGCGCGCCGGGTAATAAATGGCGGGAACATCAGGCTGGCGTTGCGCCTGCCAGGCCAGTGCGCCGGCAACATTGCAAACGGTTTTTGTATTCCAGGGCTTATTCACCAGAGTGTCCATGCGTCGAATCATCCTTGATTTCGATAAGTTCCTTGATTTCCACAAACTCCTTGATCGTGCTGATCAGTGCCGCGCCCCCGTCTTCCAGGATGTAATGACCGCAATCCGCAAACCGGCGAACTTCCGCTCCGGGGTAGATTTGCAGCCATTTGCGCAGAAAGGTCTGGTCGAACACGAAATCCCTTTCTCCCCATGCTATCAGGCATGGCAAGTTCCTTAACAGGTCTAAATGCTCCGCCGTCTCGAGCAAAATGTCAAAACCCGGGTCGTTTTCCCGTAGCGGAATATCCTGCACGAAGCGCAGTGTGGCGATGCGGTTGGCCGGTGAATCATAGGGCGCGGTGTATGCGCGGCGGATGTCCTTGCTCACCGCCTGTTTGAATCCGACACGGGCGGCGGCGACGGCAAAGGCGTTGCAATGCAATACCAGCCAGGCGCCCAAAGCGCTGTCCCGCGCCAGCGCCAGTGCCGGGGGCAGGTGCTTTTCCGGCGGCAACGGGAAGGCCGCGGTGTTCATCAGCACCAGGCGCGCGATGCGTTCGGGATGATGTACGGCCCAGGCCATGCCAATCATTCCTCCCCAGTCGTGCATGACGAGGGTCAGGGGCTGTTGCAGTTCGAGATGCTCCACCAGTGCGTTGCAATCCGCAATGCGGCTGGCCAGGCGGTAATCGTAGTGCGTCGGATCCGGCTTGTCGGACAGGCCGCAGCCGATATGGTCCGGCACGATACAGCGGTGATTGCCGCGCAGCGCCAGCACCAGGTTGCGGTAGTAGAAAGACCAACTGGGATTGCCATGCAGCATCAATACGGGTGCCGCATCGCGCGGTCCTTCGTCGAGGTAATGCATGCGATACCCGCCAAGGTCCAGCCACTGGCCGGTAAAGGGATAGAGCTGTTTGGGCGGCGTGTAAATGGTGTGCGGCGCTTTTTAGCGGGCCTGCCGTGAACCTGGCTGGATTACCAGACGATTTCGGCCATGGCGCAATTGAGTCCGGAACCTATTGCGAGCACGGCCACCCGGTCGCCACGGCGGATCTTTCCGAGCTCGATGGCGTGTGCCAGGACCATGGGCACCGAAGCCGGCCCGACATTACCCATCTCCGGATAGATCGCGTGCACTTTTTGCGGGTCCAGGCCCAGCAACTTCACCAGTGAATCGGTGTGCACCTTGCTCACCTGGTGGATCACGAACTGGTCCAGTTCGCTGGCAACCCAGCCGAGGGCGATCCTGGCGGCCTGAAATGTCTTTAATGCCAGTTTCAGGCCTTCGGCGAGCAGGGTCTTGGTATCGGTCGTCATCCGGTCCATCTGGCCGCGGCACAGGGTATTGAATTCTGTTGCCGAGCGCGACACGCTGCCAAGATAGCGATGGCCCTCCGGTACCAGTTCTCGCCGCGCCATGATCATGGCGGCGGCGCCGGAACCCAGGGTCAGCGAGGCGAACTCCGCACGGAACTGCTTCTCGTCGACATCCGGTCCAAGCAGGCGCTCAACGGTGGATTCGGTGATGGGGCCGCTGGATTCTCCATCCACGATCAGTGCGTAGTCGATTTCCTCACGCTCAATCATGCGGGCTGCGATGTCCATGCCGTTGACAAAGGCGAGACAGGCGTTGCCGACATCAAAATTGATGCAATTCTCGTTCAAGCCCAGATTGCCATGCACGATACAGGCTGTGGATGGCTCCAGATAATCGCGGCAGACCGAGGTGTTGATGACGACGCCAATATGTTGGCGATCGACCCGGGATTCCTCAATGACTTTTTCCGCCGCCAGCGTGGCCGCATCCGATGGCGTCACACCCTTGTTCCAAAGACGCCTGGCGACGATGCCGGAAAGCTCCTCGAGCAGGTCGGTGCGAATACCCAGCCGCTGCATGGTTGGCTTCAGGCGTTCGGATAATTCGCGCGATGTGACCCTGATCGGTGGCTCGATGGCGGCAATGGCCTGGATAACGACGTTGTTGAAAATCATCAGGGATTCGCGGGGCTGGCAGCCGGGTGACAGTTAACAAGCCCTAAGGTATAGCCATAAGGACTATCGATCAAGGGCAGTCACGGTTTGCCAAACACCAACAGGCCCCTGGTGACCTGTAACAGAACGCCATCGCGCCCATGTACAATTCATTACTGCTTCCCTATGCTGGTGATAGCTCTGAACCGGTTATTCCCGGGATTTCGATTTGGCGATGAATCAAGAAAATGACACGGCCGGCATAGGTCCGGAATCATTCATGCCGCAACATATGCCCTGGCAGCAACTGTCTCCGCCCGGGGAGCACGAGATCCATCTGTGGTATCTGCACCTCGGTGAGCTGGGGGGTTCACTGCAGCATGCTTTGGCCGGTGAAACACCACCCCGCGGACCGGAAGCATTGGACCCCGGGCAACTGCGTTTTACACGCCGATTCTATCTGCGTTTGTTGTTGGGCGCTTATCTCGGCATTCCCGGCAAGGACGTGATCATCAACCGCAGCAACCGCGGCAAGCCGGTGCTGGATGCTTCCGTGCACGACAGTCAGTTGAAGTTCAGCATGGCCAAGAGCGAGAACCGGCTGTTGATTGGCATATCCCCCTTGCATCATGTGGGCGTTGACCTGGAGCCGGCAGGGCGCAAGGCGCGTAACGCCCTGCGCCTGGCGCAGCGTTATTTCAGCCCTGCGGAATTTGCCGCGCTCAAGGCGCTGGGGCCGGAACGACTGCAGCAGGCCTTTCTGCGTGCATGGGCACTGAATGAAGCGGTGGTCAAGGCTTCCGGTCTGGGCATTGCCAACCAACTCTGCCGCTTCACTTTACAAATGGACCCCGATCTGCCGCCTGCGATGCTCGATATCGAGGATGATGACAGCGCCAACTGGTCGCTGAAACTGGTCAGGCCGAGCACCGAATTCATCGGTGCAGTGGCCAGCCGCCAACCACGGTTTGAAATGAGCTGCTTTCGCTTGCTGCCCGCGAAGTAAAGCGGAAACACAGCCGCTATTGTGATCGCTCACAGGCGGAAAATCTTTAGCGCCAACCCACGCCGCAATCAGCGCCGCGGCGATGATGGCAAATTCGCTTGCGACCCAGGAGCTGAGGATGGCCAACAAGGGCAGCGCCAGCCCGGTTGCCAGCAAGGCGCCGGCATTCGCTTTGCTTGATTCCATCGCCAGCGCGAGGAATACAAAGCCCGCGGCCCAAAGGACAGCGTGCAACACGCCCGGTGCGGCAAACGTACTGACAATCCAGGCCGTTCCGAGCACAATCGTCAGCGCCGGCAGCGCTGCCAGCAGCAGGCGCAAAGCATATTGCTTCGTGCGGACCAAAGGGGTGGGGGCGGGCCAGTTCCTCACAACCGTCACAGGATTGATGGTGGCGCCGGTGGACCATTCAATCGCCGGTTTCATCGCTTTGGTATTCATGACAACCTCTTAAAGATACTTACTAATAAGTATGGATATTGAGTAAATTTTTTTACCGCTTGATGCCCAGATCCAGACGAATCTGGTCGAACAGGACTTCGAGCATATTCATTCCATGAACGCGGGCCAGTTGCCGCGCGCCCTGGATGGTGGCCAGGATCGACATCGCCTTGATCCTGGGTTCGCCGGCAAAGACGAATTCGTTCTGCGCCCGGCCCACTTCCAGCACCCGGGTCAGCCAGGCATTCGAATCCTGCATGAACTGATCATTGGCCCGCTTGATGTCATCGGGCAGTTCATCGTAGTCGATCGCCAGTGCGCCCACCATGCATATGGGGCGCCCGTTTTTACATTGATTCAACGTATAGGCGAACAGGCCCTCGAGTTGCGGCCGCGCCGGCCCGCCGTAGGCCATGAATTCGGCCGTGCTCTTGCGTAAAACCTGCTGGTTTTCTTCAATCAGGGTCTTGATCAGATCCATCTTGTTGGGGAAATGATAGTGGATGGCCGCATTTTTGATTCCCAGCGGCTTCGAGATGTCGCGATAGCTGAAACCGTTCAAGCCGCGCTGCAGCATCAACTGAAACGCCTTCTCGATGATCTGGTCTCTGGTATTGCTTGCGACTGCCATGGTTCTTCCAATAACTTACTTCCATGTAAGTATACTCGATTTTGGAAAGAACGCAAGCGTGGGGAGCAAATTTCTTTCGGCAACACAATCTGCCCGGCCAGGCGGGCGTGCAAACTACCGAATTGTGCGCTTAGCGCCGCCTGAACTTGAAAACAACCCGGTCCGTTCTGCCGCGCACAGCCGGATCGAATACGGGTTTGTCATAATCATCCGCCGGGTTGCGCAACACATTGATTTCCCCTTCGTACTCGAAGCATGAGTCAGCCAGGTCGGCTTTGATCCGCGCGGGGTCGATACGATGCAGCTTTTCGGCGGTTTCCTGTACATCCGAGCCTGCGGGCGCGACGTGATCGATGATGCCCAGCACGGCGCCTGTTTTCAGCGCCGCACACAACTTCGCTGTCAACGACGGGACGTCGATTGCCGGCCAATTGTTCTCCAGGTCGGTGATGTAAAAGTCATGCCAGGTGAGTGTGGCCAGCGCGGCGTCAAAATGGGCTGCGGGGAGTTCCAGGTCATTCGCCTCCGCGGTCACTTGCTTGACGTTGCTTAAGTGCCCATCGGCAAAGCGCTGTTCCAGTTCTTTGCCGATGAACGCAAGGTAGGCCTGGTTGTTATGCGCCACCACCTGACCTTCCGAGCCAACCACGGCGCTGAGTATTTCCGTGTAGTAACCACCACCGGAAAACAGATCGAGGACTTTCATGCCGGGCCCAATCTCGAAAAAGGACAAGACCTGATCCGGGCGTCGAAATGCGTCCTTGAGCCGGTCAGCCTCGGGTCGCGCCGGAGCCGCCAGTGCTTCGGCAATGACCATATCCATCGAAGGTCCGCCGCCATCATTACAAGGAGTAAAAAGAAAAAAGCTTAACAGGGCATGGGTGCAGGTCATGGTGGGCTCCGCTGTGGTTGCCGCTCGAGTCCATCGGAGTATAGACCAGGCCGGCAGCCACTTTAACTTGCGGCTTGCATGTTCAGCGACGGGGAGAAGTCAGGATGCGATGAAGCGTATCAATGGCTGCAGTACGTGGCTTAATCCAGCACCACCAGGCACACGGCCGTGATCACCACCGCGCCGATAAGGTTCAACACAAATCCCGCGCGCGCCATGTCCCTGACGCGAAACAGGCCGCTGCCATAAACAATCGCATTGGGCGCGGTTGCAACCGGAAGCATGAACGCGCAGCTCGCACTCATCGCTGCTGGAACCATCAGCAGCATCGGGCTGATTCCGGTGGCGGTGGCGGTCGCTGCCAACAAGGGCATCAGCAGGCTGGCCGTGGCCGTATTGCTGGTGATCTCGGTCAGGAAGGTCACCCCCAGGCACAGCGAAATGATGATCACCCAGTTGGGCAAGTTCGCCAGCCCGGCAAGGTGGCGCGCAAAGATATCGGCGAGCCCGCTCTCGACGAACGCGCTGGCAATGGCGATGCCGCCGCCAAACAGCAGCAGGACTCCCCAGGGAATTCGGGCGGCCGATTCCCAGTGCAGAAGACGGCCGCCCTCACCGTTGGGAAGGGTCGCCATGACGACCACTGCGATCAATGCAACAGAGGCGTCATTCGCCTGCGGCGTGTTCAGCCATTCACTCCAACCGCCAAAGGGCGCCTGACGGGTAATCCATGCCAGCGCCGTCAACGTGAACATCGCGAATACTCTTTTTTCGGCAGGGCGCCAACGGCCGGTGCGAGGCACTTCCACCGGTTCTTCCAGACGAATGCCCCTGGTCAGCCACAGACCTGCCAGAGGCACAAACAGGATGACGACGGGCAGGCCCCAGCTCATCCATTGCAGGAAATTGGGCGCAGAGCCAAACTCGTTGAGGTGTACCTGCATGAAAATCAGATTGGGTGGCGTGCCGATCGGTGTTCCCAGCCCACCGATGCTGGCTGCATAGGCGATGCCCAGCAACAGCGGAATGGCCATTTTACGATCCGTGTGGTCAAGGACCGCCATGGCCACCGGCAACAGCATCAGGGTGGTCGCCGTATTGGAAATCCACATGCTCAGGACGGCAGCCGCACACATGAAGCCCAGCACCAGGCCGCGGGCGCTGCCGCCGCCAAAGAGGTTGACCATGAACAGGGCTACGCGCTTATGCGCGCCCGAATCGGCCATCGCCGTGGACAGCATGAAGCCCCCCATCAACAACAGGATCAAGGGGCTGCCGAAGGCCTGGCCAACCTGGCTGGGCGTCAGTATTCCAAACAGCGGAAACGCGGCCAGGGGTATCAGCGAGGTAAAGGGAATCGGAATGGGTTCGAATACCCACCAGATCGCGCACAGCAAGGTGACTGCGGCCGTGAGCGCCGGCGCATGGGCCCAACCCTGGCCGGTGAGCAGCAGAAACGATCCCAGTGCTGCAACCGGGCCCGCTGGCAGCAACCAGCGGCTCATTGACGCAAATCATCCGGAGGCAAGACGAATTCCTTATTCTTTGTGCGTTTTTTCAGTCGTTGTCGTATAGTAACCATGGCACTTTGGTTTCAGTCAAGCCTTACTGCGCTCAAAGACAGAGCGGTGGTTGTCTGAGCCAACTATCCGGCGCATGATTATACCTAGAACCGAATACACAATAATCGATGCGTCAGAAGTTCTGATTCTGCACCTCATGGGAATACAAACACATGAATAAGCGTCTGATCCTCCTGTTCGTCTCCGCGCTGTTTGTCATCCAGGCCCAGGCCACACCGACCTCTCCGGCCAGAAACAAGGATGGCAGTATCGTCACCGGGATTCTCACCGCCGCGTTTGATCCTTCAAACGGCGTATTGCCATTTCCGCACAATCTGCTGTTTACCGGGACAACCGATCTGACCTTGAACCCCCCGGTTGCTAATCCTGCCGATATCAGCGACCCGGCGGTGGCACTGAGCGCGCTCGATGGTTTCAGCACCACGGAAAAATGGGTGGCTTCATTTCTAACCACCACGGACAATGGCACCAGCTACCACCCGGGGGCTGTTGATCCTGCATCCGTGGTTCCAGGGCAATCGGTGCGGGTGTTCCAGGTCACTACCCAGCAGTTTTTGGTGGTAACCAGTATTATCCGGGAGTTGACTCCGGGCGTCGATTTCGTCGCAGTCGCGAGTGGCAGCAATGTCGCCATCATTTGGCTCAAGCCGCTGCATGAATACTCGAGCTACATGGCGGTGCTGACCAATGGCATCAGGGACATGGCGGGCAATGATGCGACGCCTTCCCAGACCTATTTCCTGACCAAGCGCCGCACCACCTGGCTGGATGCCAATGGCAACAGCGTCTATCCCTTGCTTCCTACCGCCAATGCGCAGGCGCTGGAACCGCTGCGCCAGATCACGCAATCCATGGAGCTGAACGTCGCGGCCTTTGCGGGCATCAACCCGGACGACATCGTTTTGAGCTGGACGGTGCAAACCCAGTCCATTACGCCAACACTCAAACTGCTGCGCAGCATTGCCGTGCCGATGCCGGTTCTGGCGGCGCCGACCGGCCTCAGCACCGCCGCTGTTGGCGGTTTCGGTCTTGCCGACATCTTCATTGGTGTGATCACCCTGCCGTATTATTCAGGCATTCCGTCGGCACAGAACCCGGTAGCGCCGCTGACCGATTTCTGGCACGCGCCGCCCGGAGGCTATGTACCGCCGTTCGATCAATTCGGGCTGGATCCCACTTCCACCAATATCACTGTGGCCAACCCGTTTCCGGTGCTTAGCGGCATGCAGACGGTGCCGTTGATGCTTACGGTACCCAGTGCCGCGTCCGGTTTAACCAAGCCGGCGGAGGGCTGGCCGGTTGTGATCTACGTGCACGGCATCACCCGCAACCGCACCGATATGCTTCGCATCGCAGATGCGATTGCCAGCGCAGGGTATGCGTTCATCGCCATCGATCAGCCGCTGCACGGGGTGGTGCCCGACGTGGCGCCTGAACTCGCGCCCTTTTACATCGAAAATACGCCGTTCGGCCCGATTGCCAACGAGCGCACGTTCGATGCGGATTACTGGAATAACCAAACCGGCGCACTGGGCCCCGATGGCATCATGGATGCGTCTGGCGCGAGCTACTTCAACCTCGGCAACATGCGGGCAGTGCGCGACAATTTGAGGCAGGCGCAGGTGGATTATTCGACGCTGGCTGTGAGCCTGCAGAATATTGATATCAACGCTGATGGCCATCCGGACCTGAATCCTTTCAACGTCGCTGTGCTGGCGCATTCGCTCGGCGTGTTTACCGCCACCGGCTTCCTGGCCGTGGAACCGATCGTTTCCAGGGCGTACTTCAATGCCGGCGGAGCCGTATCTCTGCGCAGCGTGGAGGCCGGGTATTTCGGAATTCAAATACGCGCGGGCCTGGCATCGCTGGGTGTGCTTCCCGGATCGGCCGCCTTCGAGCAGTTCATGACGGTTGGCCAGACCATATTGGATGCCACCGACCCGGCCAGTTGGGCAGCGGAACTGGTTACGCGCGGCATACCGATACTGCACAACGAGGTAGTCAATGACCAGGTTGTGCCCAATACGGTTGCCGGTTCCCCAATGGCTGGAAATGAAGGTTTGAACCAGCTTCTGGGCCTTGCCAGTTACAGCACCAGTCAGGCCAATCCAGATGGTCTGCATGCGGTAGCGCGCTTCCTGCCCCCGGCTGAGCATGGTTCGCTGATCGATCCCTCGGTCTCAGTGGCCGTGACGGCCGAGATGCAGGGCCAATTGGCATCGTTTATCGCTTCGGGTGGCACATTCGTACAGGTCGGCAATCCGGACTTGCTGGTGCCGGTCGTGCAGGTTGAGCTTGCGCCGGCTCGGGATACCAATGTCGGCAATTCGGGCAAAACCGGAAAAGGCAAGAATCAGGTCAAGCCTGTGGTTAGTAAAGTTGAGAAATCAAGGGGATACGGCAATGACTGAGGCAAAGAACCCCATGAGTACATACATTCCCGCGCCCAAGCCCGCAGCAGGCTTTGGCCGCATCAGAAAATGCTTCACTTGCTTTGTGGCAACGGGTCTGCTGGCTCTGAGCTTCAGGCCAGGTCATGGCCATCGAGTTTTCGAGTGGAGAGTGGACAGCGCGCATCGACACGACGGTCAGTTATGGCGCCGGCTGGCGTGTGGGCAGTGCGGACGACGATAATCTTGGCAAGGCGGTATTCAACCCGACCGCTTTCCTGCTGGACAATGCAGGCCAGCGTGCCGCTACCGGCCGCTGGTCGGTCAACAGTGACGACGGCAACCTTAATTACGACAAGGGCGATCTGATTACCAATGCCCTGAAACTCACATCGGAAATGGACGTTGGTTTTCGCAATTACGGTGCTTTTGTCCGATTCACCGCGTTCTATGATTTCGAAAATCAAAAGAAAGATGAACTGTCCGGGGTGGCAAAGAACAAGGTGGGCAAGGATATTCAATTGCTGGACGCCTACATCTGGGGCGACCACCGCTTTGGTGACCGGGGCTTTACCTGGCGTCTGGGCAAACAGGTCGTGAGCTGGGGCGAGTCAACCTTTATCCAGGGTGGCATCAACGTGATCAATCCGGTGGATGTATCCAAACTCCGGGTGGCCGGCGCCGAGTTGAAGGAAGCCTTTACCGGTATCAACATGTTGTGGACCAGTATTGAGCTGTCCGAAAGCGTTTCCATCGAGCCCATTTATATTTTCGAGTGGAAGAAGATCAATCCCGATCCCGCCGGCAGCTACTTTGCCACCAATGACATCGCAACGCCGGGCGCGTCCTATGCGATGCTGAGTTTCGGTACCCTGCCGCAACCGGTGACGAATCCGGACCTGTATCAGGAAGTTTGCCTGAACCACGATTATGCCGCCTCGGATTCGCTGTTGCCGGCGCAATTGGTGGCAGGTGGGTGCATGGGTTCTTTCCCGCGAGTGGCAACGGTAACGCCCAAGGATAGCGGCCAGTATGGCGCGGCTTTGCGCTGGTATGCCGAAAGTATGAACAACACGGAATTCGGCTTTTACTATCTGAACTACCATAGCCGGCTGCCATTGATCAGCGGCCGCGCCATCACCTCGACCAACCTCAACACCGGACAGTACTGGACCGAGTATCCGGAGGACATTCATCTTTTCGGCGTCAGTTTCAATACGTCCGTCGGAACCTGGTCGCTGGGAGGCGAAGTCACCTACCGGCCCAATGTGCCCTTGCAGTTCGACGATGTCGAAGTGTTGTTTGCCGGCCTGACGCCATTGAATCCGTTGATTCCGGCACCGGTGCTGCGTTTCAAGAGCCAGTTGGGGGAATTTGCTCCCGGGGCGCTGATCCAGGGTTGGGACCGATACAAGATGTGGCAGGCACAGGCGACGACAACCAAACTGTTCGGCCCGGGAAATCCCATCAAGGCGGACCAGATCGCTTTTGTGCTTGAAGCGGGGTTCAATACCAGTTACAAACCTGCCCGCCAAGGACTGGCTGCGCTTTAACGGCGATGGCACAGATACCGGCGGCGGGCCGGACTACTTGACCGGCGATTTCCGTAATCCTCAAACCGAAACCAATGGTTTTGCCGACGATTTTAGCTGGGGTTATCGCCTGCTGCTCCGGGCCGATTACAACAATGTTTTCGGCACCGCCGTTACCATGACACCTTCAATCGGGTGGGCGCATGATGTCAGTGGCACCACCCCTGGGCCCGGCGGTTCGTTTATCGACGGCCGCAAAACCGTGACATTTGGCGTGGCTTTCAATTACCTGCAGCAGTGGGTGTTTGACTTTTCCTATACCGCTTACATGGGTGCCGGACAATACAACCTGCTCAAGGACCGGGACTTCGTAGGTGCCAGCGTCCGCTACTCATTCTGATCGCCGGAGGATCACATGCGCATGATGAACAAGATTACGCTTGCAGCTTGTATGGGCTTCGTGCTCGGTCTCGGCCAGGCCTTTGCTGGCGCCAAACCAGACGAGATCCACCGGCTGAGTGAAGATTTAACGCCCATGGGCTCGGAACGGGCAGGGAATGCGGACGGCTCGATCCCGGCCTGGACCGGCGGCATTACCCAGCCGCCCGCCGGTTATAAGCCGGGCGATCACCACCCCGACCCGTTCCCGGATGACAAGCCCCTGTTTCGTATCACCGCCGCCAACTACAAGCAGTATGCAGACAAGCTGGGCGTCGGCCAGATCGCGCTATTGGAAAAGTATCCCGATACCTATTTCATGGATGTCTACACCACGCGCCGCAGCGTATCGTTTCCGCAACGTACTTATGACATGACGGCGGAGAATGGCAAGACGGCCAAGCTGGCGGCAGAAGGTGAAGGCGTGGTCGATGCCGCTGAAGGGTTTCCGTTCCCCTTCCCGGAGAATGCCTATGAACTGATGTGGAACCACAAGCTGAAGTACAAAGGCATTGGCGGCGTGCGCTACAACAACCAGGTGGTCCCGACTGCCGACGGCAAGTATTCGGTGACGGTGATTCGTGAAGAATTGCTGGGTCTGTATTACAAAGAGGGCGAAACCACGGACAGCATCAACAACATCCTGCTGTATTTCTTCCAGGAAGTGGAATCGCCGGCTCGCCTGGCGGGCAATATCCTGTTGGTGCATGAAACATTGAACCAGATTATGACTCCCAGGCAAGCCTGGATATACAACCCCGGGCAACGTCGTGTGCGGCGGGCGCCGAACGTAGCCTATGACAACCCGGGTACTGCTTCCGATGGCCTGCGCACCAATGACATGACCGACATGTTCAACGGCGCGATGGACCGTTTCGACTGGAAAGTCATAGGCAAGAAGGAAATGTACGTGCCTTACAATTCCTACAAAGCGCATGCTGCGGGTCTCAGCTATGACGACTTCGTGCGCCCCGGTCATCTGAACCAGGACCTGATGCGTTATGAACTGCACCGCGTGTGGGTGATAGAAGCAGATCTCAAAGCGGGTATGCGGCATATCAATCCAAAGCGTACCTATTACCTGGATGAAGACAGCTACCAGATAGTGGTGGCCGACCACTACGACGCGCGTCTGGAACTGTGGCGTGTGTCCGAAGCACACTGCATCAATTACTATGATGTGCCCACATTCTGGTCCACGATCGAAGCGCATTACGATCTGCAGTCCGGCCGTTATGTGGCACAAGGCCTGGATAACACAATGGCCGTTAACACCTTTAACGTGGAGATGAACCCGGGTCAATTTACGCCCCAGGCACTTCGTACCCGCGGCAGACGGTGATACAAAACAAAAGGCCAGCCTGACGCTGGCCTTTTAGTATCATGGGGGTAGTCTGCTTTATGGCTTTCCATGCTCTATCCCAGGTTTCTGGCCATGATGACCATGCGTAAAATGCTGCTGTTGCTCACCGTGCCGGCTGTGATTGCCGGCATGGCCGGGTTGATGGCGGATACGCCGGGTCCTGAACTCGATATCGTCTACGCCGAGCACGCGCCCCTGGCGGTACATTCCTTGATGCTGGATGCGCTGAAGACCGGAAACCGGCTGATTGCCGCCGGTGAGCGCGGGCATATCATTCTGTCTGACGATGATGGAAAAACCTGGCGCCAGGCGGAAACCGTGCCAACGCGGTCCACGCTGACCACCCTGGTTGCCGTTAAAGACCGCCTTTGGGCCGCCGGCCATGATTCTGTGATCCTGACCAGTGGCGATGGCGGCGAAACCTGGACGCGACAGTTCTTCGATCCCGACCGGGAACAGCCCATCATGGACCTGTATTTCCGCGACCAGAACCACGGCATCGCCGTTGGCGCATACGGTTTGATGCTGGTGACAATTGACGGTGGCAAGAACTGGGAAGATTCGGCGGTCAATGACGAAGATGATGCACATCTGAATGCCATAATCGAGCTCACGGACGGCAAGCTGCTGATTGCCGGCGAAGCCGGTAATTCCTACCGCAGCAGCGATGGCGGCGAGACCTGGGAGCATCTGGATCTGCCTTATCAGGGCTCAATGTTTGGCGCGGTTTTGACCGAAGACGCCTGTGTGCTGTTTTATGGATTACGCGGCCACGTCATGCGTAGCTGTAACGATGGCGACGATTGGGAAGAATTGACAACCGGCTCCGAAGCGACCCTGCTCGGGGCTGCCGAACAGGACGGCGAGGTGGTTTTTGCCGGCAACGGCGGCGCGATACTGGTGTATAACGGAGATAATGCCTTTTCACAGCACCTCCATTCCAGCGGGGTGGATTTTTCCGCGGTCCTCAGCCTGGGGGACGGGCGGTTCCTGCTCACGGGTGAGGAAGGAACCCACTTTTATCCGGAAGAGACAAGGGCGGGACAGAACGATGAGTGACAGAGTCGTTCGCGGGCTGCACGCCCTTGCCACATTCCTGATCAATTACCGGTATGCCATCGTCAGCGGATTCCTGGCCGTGACGGTGTTCATGCTGTTCTCGATGTCACATCTGAAGATTGAAACGGGATTCAAGAAGCAGCTGCCGCTGAAGCACGAGTATATGCAGACGTTTCTGAAGTATGAGCAGGAGTTTGGCGGGGCCAACCGGATCCTTGTCGCTTTGGTCGCCAGAGACGGCAATATGTTTACCGAGGATTTCTTCAAGAAATTCGAGGCCATCTCCAACCGGGTATTTTTCATTCCCGGCGTCGATCGCGCCAGCGTGCGTTCGATTTTCACGCCCAATGTGCGTTTTGTCGAGATCGTCGAAGATGGTTTTGCCGGTGGAAATGTGATTCCATCCAATTTCAAACCCACGCCCGAGATGTTCCAGCGCGTGCGTTCAAACATTGTCAAATCCGGAGAGGTGGGACGGCTCGTATCCAATGATTTTTCCGGCGCCATGGTTTGGGCCAATTTGTTGGAAGAGGACCCGGTAAGCGGCGAGAAGCTGGATTACCGGCAGGTGGCGAAGCAGTTGGAGGCGATTCGCACCGATTTTGAAAATGATCAATATTCGGTAAACATCATCGGCTTCGCCAAGATCGTGGGAGACATTTCGGACGGCGCCAAGTCCGTCGTGTGGTTTTTCCTGATTGCTTTGGTGGTAACGGCCATCCTGCTGTATCTGTACTCGCATTCGATCTGGCTTACGGTATTGCCGCTGGTATGCTCCCTCACCGCGGTGGTGTGGCAGATGGGCACGCTGAGCTTGCTGGGCTTCAGCCTGGACCCGATGAATATTCTGACTCCGTTCCTGGTGTTCGCAATCGGTGTGAGTCACGGCGTGCAGAAAATCAGCGCCTGGGTGGTGGAAAAAGAATTTGGCGGCCGGACGGCGGATGCATGGGCCCAGGATGGCGTAACCGATGTTTCCGTGATACCGCGCCGCTCGCCAATGCACGGTTCGCGCGAAACCATGAAGAAGTTGATTGCTCCGGGTGTTATTGCGCTGGTTTCAGACGTGATCGGTTTCCTGACCATCCTGTTCATCAGGATTCAGATCATCCAGGAGTTGGCGATTACCGCCAGCATCGGCGTCGGGGTGATCATTCTGACCAATCTGCTGTTGCTGCCGGTGTTGCTGTCCTGGGTGCAATTACACAACCCCAATAAGTATCGTGCGCGCCTTCTGGACAAGGCGCACCACCAGTCCACGTTCTGGCTGTTTCTGACGAATATCACCAAACCGCGCCGCGCCGCGGCTGTGATCGGAATCAGCGTCTTGCTGTTCATTGTGGGATTCTGGAAATCCGAGGACATGCAGATCGGCGATTCGGAAGTCGGTGTCCCCGAACTTCGTGCCGACTCCCGTTACAACAAGGACGCCGTGCTGATTTCGAAGAAATTTTCGCTCGGAGTAGACCTGCTGACGATTGTGGCTGAAACCACGCCGAACGCCTGTACTGAAAACTACGAGGTGATGGCAACCATCGATCGCTTCGCCTGGCAACTGCGAAACGTACCGGGGGTGCAAAAGGTTATTACTTTGCCGATGGTAGCCAAAGTCGTGAATGCGGGCTGGAACGAAGGCAATATCAACTGGCGGGTATTGCCGCGGAACAACTACGTAATGCGGCAGGCCCTGAGCGGTATCGATACGGATACGGGCCTGCTGAACCGCGATTGCAGCGCTATCCCGATACTCGTTTTCACAACGGATCACCGTGCGGAAACCATTGCCCGCGTGGTCGCCCGCGTCAAAGAGTTGCGCCAGGAAATAAGGAGCGAGGACGTCGCTTTCCGGCTGGAGCATAAAACGCTGGAAGACGTCGCCAGCTCAGAAGAGCCGGTGACCGAAGAAACCCTGCGCTTCAAGCTGGCAACCGGCAACGTCGGTGTAATGGCCGCGACCAATGAAGACATTGCCGCTGCGGAAAAGCCCATGCTGGCTCTGGTATTCGGCTCCATTATTGTCCTGTGTCTGATCACTTACCGTTCCGTATTGGGCACCCTGTGTATTGTGCTTCCACTGGTGGTGGTTTCGAACCTGGCCGAGGCGCTGATGGCGGTTTACGGTATCGGGCTCAAGGTCAATACCTTGCCGGTCGTCGCCCTGGGCGTTGGCATCGGTGTGGATTACGGCATCTACATGTACAACCGGCTGGATATCCTGCTGCGGCTGGGATACCCGCTAAGAGAGGCTTTCTACCGAACGCTCAGGCTGACCGGCAGGGCGGTGATCTTCACCGGCTTTACGCTGGCTGCGGGGGTGGGTACCTGGATGTTCTCGGCGCTGCAGTTCCAGGCGGATATGGGCCTGCTGCTGGCGTTCATTTTCCTGGCCAACATGGTGGGCGCCATCGTCGTGCTGCCGGCCCTGGTGCGCTGGCTGATCTATTACAAATACAAAGGCCAGTGAGGGGCCGGTCAGGCAAGAAGCACGTCTGGCAGTGAATCAGTTCGACCTCGAGAGAGGTCACGGGTCATAAGAAAGCCATTGCAATCGTTCGTGGAATTCCGTAAATTCAACTACATGACTGAATCCCACGGACAATGTGCAGAAATGACCCTCCGCCTGCGCCGACCCAAAGTGAAATTTCGGGCTGGGTAGCCGTGTAAGATTCGATCAGGAAAAAGGAACGACCAAAAACCCAGCCAATGGCTGGGTTTTTGGTTCGTGGGTGGTGAAAAATGCAAGGAGAACAGCAGATGCAGGGCCTTCTAACGACGCAGGATTGGACTGCCGGGGAATTGGAGCGGGTGCTCGATCTTGCAGCCGCGCTCAAGCGCCAACCGCTGCAGTCGCATCTGCGCGGCAAATCGATTGCGCTCTTGTTTCTGAATCCATCCCTGCGGACCCGGACTTCCTTTGAACTGGGGATGCAACAACTCGGCGGCATCGCCATCGTATTGCAACCGGGTAAGGACGCCTGGGGTGTGGAGTTCAATCCGGGCGCGGTAATGGATGGAGATGCGGAAGAGCATATTGCCGAGGTCGCCGCCGTGCTTTCCCGCTACTGCGACCTGATCGGACTGCGCGCTTTTCCATTGTTCAAGGACTGGTCGGCGGATCGGGAAGATCCGGTTATTCGAGCGCTCGCGCGGCATGCATCCGTGCCGGTGATCAATATGGAAACCATCGTGCATCCCTGTCAGGAGCTGGCGCTGATGCAGACATTGACTGAACGTCTGGGATCGGTGCGCAAGAAAAAGTTCGTTCTCACCTGGACCTGGCATCCCCAACCGCTGAATACGGCGGTGGCCAATTCAGCCCTGCTGATTGCTTCCCGATTTGGTATGGATGTGACGCTGCTCTGCCCCGAAGAGGCCTATCGGCTCGATGCGCAATTTGAGTCCGCTGCGCGGGAAAATGCGCAGGCTTCCGGAGGATCGTTTGCCGTGACCCATGATATTGAGTCGGCCTATAGTGGCGCGGATGTGGTCTATGCGAAAAGCTGGGGCGCTTTACCCTTTTACGGCCGCCCGGAGGCGGAATGGGAGCTGCGCAGGAAATACCGTCATTTTATCGTCGATGAGCAGAAAATGGCTCTGACCAGCGATGCGTTGTTCAGTCATTGCCTGCCGCTGCGGCGCAATATCAAAGCCACCGATGCGGTGATGGATGCGGATTATTGTGTGGCGATCGATGAGGCGGAGAACCGCCTGCATGTGCAAAAAGCAGTTATGTTGACCTTGCTGGGCGCCGGTGAAGTTCTGGAGAAACAAGCATGAGTGAAAAAATCGTACTGGCTTTTTCTGGCGGCCTCGATACCAGCTACTGTGTGCTGGATCTGGCCAGGCAGGGATTCGAGGTGCATACCGCGTTTATCGATACCGGTGGACTGGCAACGGGCGAAAAGACAAGGATTGCCGAGCGTGCCCGATCTCTGGGCGCTGCACAGCACCATGAATTCAGCGTGGCCGAGGATATCTGGCGGGAATTTGTCGTACCGCTGGTCTGGTGCCATGCCCGCATGCTCGGCGAATACCCGTTGCTGTGTTCCGACCGCTATCTGATCGTCAAGCAGTGCCTGGCGCTATGCGACCGGCTGGCCACGAAACATTTCGCCCACGGCTGTACCGGCATGGGCAATGACCAGATGCGTTTCGACCAGACGGTGCGAAGTCTGGGCGACTACGAGATTCACGCGCCGATCAGGGACTTGCAGTCACGCGTCAGCCAGGTGCGGGAATACGAAGCGGAGACATTGACCGGGGCCGGCTTCGAAGTGACCGCTGCGAGCGGCCGTTATTCGGTCAATGAAAACCTCTTGGGCGTCACCATATCCGGCAGCGAAATTGATCAGTTCAAAGCGCCGGCCGCCGATGCCTGGAGTATGACGCGAGCGCGTGATGAGTGGCCTGAAAAGCCACTGCAGATCACCATTGGCTTCGAGCAGGGCATCGCGGTGAGCCTCGACGGGGAAACAATGCCCGGGCCGGCGATGCTGCAAAACCTGAATACCCGGCTGGGCGATTATGGCATTGGCCGGCATATTTATACCGGCGATGTCACGATTGGTTTGAAAGGCAGGATCGCCTTCGAATGTCCCGGAATTGATGGCCTGCTGGCGGCTCACCAGGCCCTGGAAGATGCCGTCAACACGCGCTTCCAGACGCAATTCCGTGCCGGAATTGCGTCACGTTGGGCCGAGCTGGTTTATGCTGGCTTCTTTTATGAACCGCACAAGCATGATCTTGAAGCTTACTTGCTCAGCTCCCAGCAGTATGTCACCGGCCAGGTGAGCCTGGTCAGCGCGGGTGGATCCGTATTGGCGGTTGCGGTGGATACGCCCTACCGCTTACACAGTCCGGGTGCCCTATATGCGCAAAGCTGCGACTGGACCCCGGAGGAAGCAGTAGGATTTATCAAGCTGACCGGCCAGAGCACGACACTGGCCGGCAAGGTGAGGGGCCGGAATTCGTGAGCCGCGAGGCCATCATCGACACCCTGGCTCAATTGGTGGCCTGCGATACACAGAATCCGCCCCGGCTGATTGACGGTGAGTCGGAGATTTTCCGGATTTGCGAGGCCATTACCGGTGACGGGTTCGAGGTGCGCACCTGGGACCATGGCAGTGGTCACGTGAGCTGGTATGCGGTCAAAGGAAAGCCAAAGATCCTGTTCAATGTGCACCTCGACACGGTCCCTTCGGGCGATGACTGGAGCTTCGATCCGCTGACCTTACAGGTTCGCGATGGGCGCGCCTATGGCCGTGGCTGCTGTGACATCAAGGGCGCTGCCGCGGCCCTGTTGACATTGGCGCAGCAGGGCGCCGAGAACCTCGCCGTGTTGTTCACTTCGGATGAAGAGGGCGCCGGTGGATGTTGCATTGAACGATTTCTGCAAGCGGGTGAGGCAGAGCGCTTTGAACAAATTGTGGTGGCTGAACCGACGGGCTGTGAGGCGGTTTTGGCGCATCGCGGCTTCCTTTCGGTCAAGACCCGGTTTACCGGTTTGCCGGGACACTCCTCCGAAGCCAGGGCCCTTGCGGACAACGCCAATCATAAAATGGCGCGGTGGGCAGCCGCTGCACTGGAACTGGCGAGCAGTTACAAAACCTCGGAACAGGACCCGGGCAGTTGTATGAACATCGGGGTGATTGACGGTGGCACCAAGAGCAACGTCATTGCGGGCGGCGCGTTCGTGCACTGGAGCGCACGCCTGAAACCCGGTGAATCCAATGAAGAATTTCTGCAGGCAATCAAGGCCTGTGTTCCAGCCGGGGCCCAAGTGGATTGGGATGTGCCGTTCTCCGGGGCGCCACTGCCGGCCAGCGGCCGGGATAGCACTCAGGCGGAGAAATTTTGCCAGCGCACCGGACTGCCGCGCCGCGCAGCGGTAGACTTCTGGACCGAGGCTTCGCTGTTTTCGGCGGCGGGTCTGCCGGCGTTGGTGCTCGGTCCGGGAAGCATTGCCCAGGCCCACGTGACGGACGAGTGGGTCGAACTGTCGCAACTGGACAGAGTCTTTGAATTGTATGGTCAATTGGTGAAGTCCGATGAGTGATATACGCAGTATCGTCAAGCAGGTGCTTAGCCAGTTGGGTGGGAGCCGCGAAGCCAAGCATTACCTGACACAGTTCAGCGGCACCGAAAGCATGCGTTTCGCCGTGATCAAGGTGGGCGGCGCCGTCATCGAAGAGCGGCTGGATGCGCTGGCATCGGCACTGGCCTTTTTGCGCAACCTCGGCCTGATGCCGATCATCTCGCACGGTGCCGGGCCGCAGTTGGATGCGGCGCTCGCAGGCGGCAGCGATTCCCACCGTAAAGCATAACGGTCTGCGCGTAACGACGCCGGAAGTAATGGAAGTCGCGCGGCCGGTAATCTATCGGGCCAATCGAAGCATCGTGGCCGCGCTGGAAGAGCAGGGCATTCGGGCGCAGGGAATCCAGCATGGTGTGTTCGCCTGTGACTTCCTCGACCAGGAAGCGCTGGGACTGGTGGGGGACATCCGCGGGGTCGATCTTGAAGCGATTCGCGATGCCATCGATCGCGGCATCCTGCCGGTTGTCGCCTGCCTCGGTGAAAGCTCGACCGGGCAGGTCATGAATATCAATGCAGATGTTGCGGCGCGCGAATTGATCTGGGCAGTCGAGCCTTACAAAATCATTTTCCTCACGACCACGGGTGGTTTGCTCGATGAAGGGGGCAGGGTAATTTCCGCCATCAGCTTGCGCACCGACTACGAACACCTGATCAGCCAGCCCTGGGTGCATTCGGGCATGAAACTCAAGCTCGAGCAGATCAGCCAGATTCTGGAGCGGCTGCCGGATACTGCCTCCGTTTCGATTACTTCGGTGGGCAACCTCGCCCGCGAGCTGTTTACCCACCGCGGGGCGGGCACCTTGATTCGCAAGGGTGAGGCCATCCTGGAATTCGAGGAATTCAGTCCCGAGGCGCGCAAACGCACCGTGCCACTGCTGGAGCTGAGCTTTGGCCGTCAATTGAAACCGGACTACTTCGACGATCTGCCCGTGGATTGTGTATTGGCCAGCGAGTCTTACGGCGCCATGGCCATCGTCTTGAAAGGGGTCGATGGTCTGCCCTATCTGGATAAATTCGCCGTCACGCCGGAAGCGCAGGGCGCAGGGCTGGGCGCCGCCGTTTGGCAGGCACTGGTGCAGCGTTGTCCGCGGCTGTACTGGCGCTCGCGCGTGGACAACCCGGTCACTCAGTGGTATTACGAGCAGGCCGATGCCAGCTACACCCAGAACAATTGGGTCGCCTTCAGCAAGGGCATTCACGACTTTGAGCAGATTCGCCGCTGCAAGAAGGACAGCCTGAAGCGCGCCGAAAGCTGGCTGGATCAACCGATGGCCGGAGCGACCCAATGAGCATCGAAACGGTTGTTATCGGCGCCCGCGGCTACACCGGCAGCGAACTGCTGCCGCTGCTGTACCAGCATCCGGATTGCGTCATTCGCGCGGTGGGGTCATCCAGCGCGAAAGGCTCTGCAGTCAGCCAGGAGGTCAGTGGCATGGATGAATGCCGTTTGCTGTTTGACGACATCCGGCCGCAAAACCTGGCGCAGTTTCCCGCCGATCTGTATGTGCTGGCTTTGCCCAACGGCCACGCCGCCGAGTACGTTGCGGCGGTGGATGCCATAAGTCCCGAGGCGGTCATCATCGACCTGAGTGCGGATTATCGGTTTGATGCTTCCTGGGTTTATGGTCAGCCGGAACGATTTGCAGCGCGCCTCGATGGCGCCCGGCGCATTGCCAACCCCGGGTGCTATGCCACCGGGGCGCAACTGGCGCTGGCGCCGCTGGTCGGGCAGTGGATCAACACGCCGGCCGTGTTTGGCGTTTCGGGCTATAGCGGCGCAGGCAAAACGCCGTCGCGCAAGAATGACCCGGAAGTGCTGCGCGACAATCTTTTGCCCTACGCCCTGACCGACCATTTACATGAGCGCGAGGTATCCCATTGCCTGCAACGCGACGTACGCTTTTTGCCGCACGTGGCGTCCTTCTTTCGCGGCATCAGCCTGACCATTGCCGTGGAACTGGATCAGGCTGCAGAACCTGCCGCGCTGCTTGAACGCTATCTTCAGACCTATGCCGATTGCCCGTTGATTTCGGTACAAAAGGAAATCCCGGAAGTGGCCGAAGTCCAGGGCAGGCACGGCGTCATGATCGGCGGGTTCGCAGTCGGCCAGGCCAGGCCGCAGCGGGTCTCGTTGGTCTGTGTGCTCGACAACCTGCTCAAAGGCGCTGCAACCCAGGTGGTGCAGAACATGAATCTGTCCTTTGGTTTGCCTCCGTTGACGGGACTTCAAGATCCTCAGGTGAGCCCAGCCGAGAGCCATTCACCATGAGCCATTTCCTGTGGCAGGCCGCCGATGGGGTCGATATCGATCAAGCCATAAGCGCTTTTACCGCCGGCGAGGACATCATTCTGGATCGGGTGCTTTTTCCCCATGATATTCGCGCCACCGCGGCACATGTGCGCGGTCTGCAGCGAATCGGGATTTTGTCAGAGTCTGACAGCGACCGCTTGTGTGCGTTGCTGGATGAACTGCTGCTTGAGTTCACGAGCGGAAGCTTCATTCTTGACGCCCGCTTCGAGGATGGTCACTCCGCCATCGAGGCCTTTCTGAAAGAAAAGGCGGGCGAGCTCGGTGCCCGCGTGCATACCGGCCGCAGTCGTAACGACCAGGTGTCGGTCGCGACCCGGCTGTTCATGCGCGAACAGGTCACAGAGATTGCCGCTCTGTGCAGTTCCATTGCTCATGCCTGCCTGGAAACGGCGCAGCAGGGAGCGGCCATGGCCATGCCCGGGTATACGCACCTGCAACGGGCGGTGCCTTCCAGCGTTGGATTGTGGATGGGGGGGTTCGCCGAAGCCTTTGTCGACGACATTGCTTTTGCGGCAGCGATTCTGGAAATCCTCGATGCCAGCCCACTGGGCACGGCGGCTGGTTTTGGCGTCAACCTGCCGCTGGACCGGGAAGGCGTGGCAGCCGAGCTTGGCTTCACGCGGTTGCAGATCAATCCCATGGCGGCGCAGAATTCGCGGGGAAAATTTGAACTGATGAGTTTGCAGGCCGCCCTGCACGCGATGCAGGACGTGCGCCGCCTGGCCTGGGACCTCAGCCTGTTCACCACGGCCGAATTCGATTTTGTCCGCCTGCCTGAGCAATACACAACGGGTTCGTCCATCATGCCGAACAAGGCCAACCCGGACGTGGTGGAGCTGTTGCGCGGACGGGCAGCGACATTGGAAGGCGCGATGGTCGAGATTCAGTCCGTATTGAGCCTGCCTTCCGGCTACCAGCGCGACTTGCAGTTGACCAAGGCGCCGCTCATTCGCGGATTGCAGCTTGCGGTGCAGGCCTTGTCGATCGTACCTGCCCTGATCCGCGGTCTGGGTTTCAACGAGAAGCGCATGCAGGACGCGATCACAAAAGAGATGTTCGCCACCGACCTGGCACTGGAACAGGCAGCCGCCGGAGTGCCCTTTCGCGCGGCCTACCAGGCGGTGAAACAGCAACTGGCGGAAC
>CAWFGC010000009.1:1025000-1201105 GCA_963815185.1 uncultured Gammaproteobacteria bacterium
GCAATGAATGGTCTGGTGCATGCATGAAGAACGCATGGGGCCATAGCTCAGCTGGGAGAGCGCCTGCCTTGCACGCAGGAGGTCGGCGGTTCGATCCCGCCTGGCTCCACCATTTGTGGAACGAGGTGAGGTTGCTATTTAAAGAATTTTGGTTTTGTCGATAGACCTGGCGCAGCGAAACGCTGACCGGGTGAATCGAAAGGGCCGTTTTGACCTCGCTCTTTAACAATATGGTAGTTCTGTCAAGAGCGTTTTGGGTTCAGGACGATTCTGAGTGTGATTGTGATGACCACACGATTTTTCCGAATTGAACACAAAACTGTGTCAGCAAAGCAAACATCCTCAGTCGTTGAGATGTTTGTGGTGTTATCAGTCCAGTAGAGCTTAGCCGCACTACTGTGGTTTAACACGAAGCTTCCAAGGATTAGTGAATTCCACGCTTATACAACGTGGCTGTAGCAAATCCTGGGGCTGGCGAAGGAATTTTTTCGCAAATCAAGGCGGGATGTGAGTGAGACGATGGGAGCGTAGCAACGCTACGTGACCGTCGCGAACGAGCAGCCCAACGCCGAGTTGCGGAAAAAGGCCGAGCCAGAGGGCTTTGGGTTATATGACCAAGTGACTAAGCGCACACGGTGGATGCCTTGGCGGCAGAAGGCGATGAAGGACGTGTAAGTCTGCGATAAGCCTCGGGGAGCTGACAATCAAGCTTTGATCCGGGGATTTCCGAATGGGGAAACCCACCGCTTCGGCGGTATCGTTACCTGAATACATAGGGTAACGAGGCGAACCCGGAGAACTGAAATATCTAAGTATCCGGAGGAAAGGAAATCAATTGAGACTCCCTAAGTAGCGACGAGCGAACGGGGACTAGCCCTTAAGCCTATTAAGTTTTAGTAGAACAGTCTGGAAAGTCTGGCCATAGACGGTGATAGCCCGGTATACGAAAAGGCGTTTTAGGTGAAATCGAGTAGGGCGGGGCACGTGAAACCCTGTCTGAACATGGGAGGACCATCTTCCAAGGCTAAGTACTCTCTGCCGACCGATAGTGAACTAGTACCGTGAGGGAAAGGCGAAAAGAACCCCGGAGAGGGGAGTGAAATAGACCCTGAAACCGTGTGCGTACAAGCAGTGGGAGCCTGTCTTCGGATGGGTGACTGCGTACCTTTTGTATAATGGGTCAGCGACTTACTTTCAGTAGCAAGCTTAACCGTCTAGGGTAGGCGAAGGGAAACCGAGTCTTAATAGGGCGCATAGTTGCTGGGAGTAGACCCGAAACCGGGTGATCTAGCCATGGGCAGGGTGAAGGTGCAGTAACATGCACTGGAGGCCCGAACCCACTAATGTTGAAAAATTAGGGGATGACTTGTGGCTAGGAGTGAAAGGCTAAACAAACCCGGAGATAGCTGGTTCTCCTCGAAAGCTATTTAGGTAGCGCCTCGTGTATTGCCCTGGGGGGTAGAGCACTGTTATAGCTAGGGGGTCATACCGACTTACCAAACTATGGCAAACTCCGAATACCCAGGAGTATGAGCACGGGAGACACACTGCGGGTGCTAACGTCCGTAGTGGAAAGGGAAACAACCCAGACCGCCAGCTAAGGTCCCAAAATCACTACTAAGTGGGAAACGATGTGGAAAGGCCCAGACAGCCAGGAGGTTGGCTTAGAAGCAGCCACCCTTTAAAGAAAGCGTAATAGCTCACTGGTCGAGTCGGTCTGCGCGGAAGATTTAACGGGGCTAAGTAGTGTACCGAAGCTGCGGGATCGCAGATTTCACTTTAGTTCATCGCAGGAGATTTGGGGTCAGAGTAAAGTGCCAGAGTGGCGCACTCTGGCACTTTACTCTGACCCCAAGTGTCCGGGCGCGGTGAGTTAAAGGAAATCTGCGGTCGGTAGAGGAGCGTTCCGTAAGCCTGCGAAGGTGAACTGAGAAGTTTGCTGGAGGTATCGGAAGTGCGAATGCTGACATGAGTAACGATAATGCGGGTGAAAAACCCGCACGCCGAAAACCCAAGGTTTCCTAGCGCAACGTTAATCGGCGCAGGGTTAGTCGGTCCCTAAGGCGAGGCTGAAAAGCGTAGTCGATGGGAAGCAGGTTAATATTCCTGCACCAACTGTTATTGCGATGGAGGGACGGAGTAGGCTATATACGCCAGCTGTTGGACGTGCTGGTACAAGCGTGTAGAGATTGATCTTAGGAAAATCCGGGATCATTTATCTTGAGGCGTGATGTGGGGTCCCAACATGGGGACGAAGGTGTCGATGCCATGCTTCCAGGAAAATCTTCTAAGCTTCAGGTAACAGTTGACCGTACCGTAAACCGACACAGGTGGGAAGGTTGAGAATACCAAGGCGCTTGAGAGAACTCGGGTGAAGGAACTAGGCAAAATGGTACCGTAACTTCGGGAGAAGGTACGCCCTTGCCGGTGATGAGACTTGCTCTCTGAGCTGGTGGGGGCCGCAGAAGCCAGGCCGCTGCGACTGTTTATTAAAAACACAGCACTCTGCAAACACGTAAGTGGACGTATAGGGTGTGACGCCTGCCCGGTGCCGGAAGGTTAATTGATGGGGTTAGCGCAAGCGAAGCTCTTGATCGAAGCCCCGGTAAACGGCGGCCGTAACTATAGATACCGTTGTAGTTACGTTAATAAACTTGGCTATATGCTGGAAACTCCGTTGTATCCCTTGGTACTCGCTATCTTCAAAGGTAGCAGTGACAATCCACAGGGTGCGGACAATCAGCAGGAAAGACCAGTAGAACATCGCTGGAATCCTCAGAGACTACACGCCAGGCTGATTTTGAACATTAAACCGGAAGCTGTCGGTTTGAAATCAGATGATATAGTCCGATCTCCATAGCGATATGGAGGAAGCCTTGAAGTATGGGCTTCGCGCTGTTTGAGAATCATTGCTCTCAAAATACGGCGTTAACATGTAAGAACGGTCCTAAGGTAGGATTCGCTGCCTTAGTAAAATCTGACCAAATGCTGGAAACTCCGTTAAATCCGGTTGGTACTCGCTAGACAAGAATTTTTGATAGCAGTAAAAATCTGACAGGCATGCGGACAATCCGCAGGAAAGATTCCTGAAGAGGTTATGACTTATAACCCCAAACAAGTTTCACCGCAGATTGGTTACTATCTCACCGGCTAGTGCCGATGGGGAAGGTAGCTTCAATGTCTCATTCGGAAAACGCAAAGATTATTCACGGACCGTGGAAGGTTGTTTCTTGTGTTTTAACGTCTAGCAAAAAGACAAGGTAATACTTGCCGGTTATCAAAGGACATACTCAAATGCGGCACTGTGCGTGCATCACAAGCACGATGGTGTAAATTATTACGAAGTGAATAGACTTCACGTCGGATTGTGGAAATGTGATTCCGTGTTAACCACGGCGATTTCGGATTTCTTACAGGGTAAGAAGAAGCGTGATTTTTCTAAGTTCATGCAACTTTTGAGAGCATAAAGAGTCATCGTTCCATTTATCAGATGAAGGAGCTCGAAATCTGAAAATCAGACGAGATAAGAATGATGGAGGTGTTCGAAAACGCAAGTTTTCCGATAGAAATCAGGCAGATTCTTTGCAGGAAAATCCCGAAAGACGGGTACTCAGACATCTGACCAGTGAAGACATTGAAGAAATATCGCGCCATTGCATGAAAAGATGAATAGAGGTTCTTCAAGATAAAGTCCGGCCTTTCATGGAGAACAGTTAGAGATTAATCGAGCGAAATTCCTTGTCGGGTAAGTTCCGACCTGCACGAATGGCGTAACGATGGCGGCGCTGTCTCCACCCGAGACTCAGTGAAATTGAATTCGCTGTTAAGATGCAGCGTAACCGCGGCTAGACGGAAAGACCCCGTGCACCTTTACTATAGCTTCACACTGAACTTTGACTGGATTTGTGTAGGATAGGTGGGAGACTTTGAAGCCAGGACGCCAGTTCTGGTGGAGTCAACCTTGAAATACCACCCTGATGTAGTTGAAGTTCTAACCTAGGCCCGTTATCCGGGTTGGGGACAGTGTGTGGTGGGTAGTTTGACTGGGGCGGTCTCCTCCCAAAGAGTAACGGAGGAGCACGAAGGTGGGCTAATCACGGTCGGACATCGTGAATTTAGTGCAATGGCATAAGCCCGCTTGACTGCGAGATCGACGGATCGAGCAGGTACGAAAGTAGGTCATAGTGATCCGGTGGTTCTGTATGGAAGGGCCATCGCTCAACGGATAAAAGGTACGCCGGGGATAACAGGCTGATACCGCCCAAGAGTTCATATCGACGGCGGTGTTTGGCACCTCGATGTCGGCTCATCACATCCTGGGGCTGTAGCCGGTCCCAAGGGTATGGCTGTTCGCCATTTAAAGTGGTACGCGAGCTGGGTTTAGAACGTCGTGAGACAGTTCGGTCCCTATCTGTCGTGGTCGTTAGAGATTTGAGGGAAGCTGCTCCTAGTACGAGAGGACCGGAGTGGACGAACCCCTGGTGTTCCGGTTGTCACGCCAGTGGCATTGCCGGGTAGCTATGTTCGGAAGGGATAACCGCTGAAAGCATATAAGCGGGAAGCCCCTCCCAAGATTAGATCTCTCAACCCTTGAGGTTGTAAGGGCCCTTGTAGACTACAAGGTTGATAGGCTGGGTGTGAAAGTGCAGTAATGCATGAAGCTAACCAGTACTAATTGCCCGAGTGGCTTGGTCATATAACACCAAAGCCCTTTTTTGACTGCCCCATTTCCGCGATGGCGGCACCAGAACACTCCACCGATACGGTCGTGTACTGATGTACACTCCCGCATTCGGTTCCGTGTCCTGGCACCACCCTCACGAAAATGGCTTTGTCAAAATCATCTTTGTTTGACATATGCGTTGGCGCAAGCCGGCGCGGTTCTTGACGGAACTACCGAATGTAGGGAGTGAGCATGAGCTTGCTCCCGGGAAGCTGGGGTCAGAGTAAAGTGCCAGAGTAGTTACTCTGGCACTTTACTCTGACCCAGCTTCAGCCAGTTTGCCTGGCGGCTATAGAGCATTGGTACCACCTGATCCCATCTCGAACTCAGCAGTGAAACGGTGCATCGCCGATGGTAGTGTGGGAGTTCCCATGCGAGAGTAGGTCACTGCCAGGCATCAAATTAGAAACCCCAGTCCGAGTGTTCGGGCTGGGGTTTTTTGGCCGCGTCCTGGCAGCGCAGGCAACGCAGGGGGAGCGACTTTGCCGTAGGCAAAAAAGTGAATCACTTCGACTTTACCGGAGACTTCGCGAAAAGGGGTCCGGCTATTTCTGCGATAATTACTGGAGCAATGACCAGTGAACCCATAGAATGCTTCGAATTCCTTGCGGGATACAGCAACAAGCAATGTTTTTCCACTTCTGACACCGGACGCATGACGGGGAAATTGCAGCCATGACAAGCAAGCGAGCACTGACCGCCAATGAACTGGAAGATTTGCGCCGCCGCCTGGACGCCATCGATGACGGCATCGTCGACCTGATTGCCGAGCGGCAGGAAGTGGCCAATACCATTGCCGAGCACAAACTCAAGACCGGGGCTCCGTTAAGGCACTTCGCGCGTGAGCGGGAAGTCATCGAACGCGGCACCAGGAGGGCGGAGTCGCTGGGCGTTTCCGAACGTCTGGCGCGAGACATCCTGGAAACGCTGATCCACCATTCCCTGGGCAAGCAGGAGTCATTTCAACTGGCGCAATCCGAGCATGGCCAGGGGCAGCGCGCACTGGTAATCGGCGGCCTCGGCCGTATGGGCGAGTGGATGTGCCGTTACCTGGACACGCTGGGTTATGCGGTGGATGTGGCGGATCCGGCAGAAAAAGAAACGCCGTTCTCACGGGTCAGTGACTGGGAAAACTGCGTTAACGATTATGATGTGATTGTGGTTGCCGTCACTTTGAGGCCGAGCAACGCCATTTTGCATCGCCTGGCGGAATTGAAACCTTCCGGACTGCTGTTCGATATCGGTTCCTTGAAAAGTCCGATGCGCAGCGGGCTGGATGCCCTGGTGCAGGCCGGTTGCCGGGTGTGTTCCGTCCATCCGATGTTCGGTCCCGACGAAATCGGCCTTTCCGGCCGGCACATCCTGTTTGTTGATCTGGGTAATGCAGCGGCGCTGGCGGATGCCCGTGCCCTTTTTGTGCGCACTGCGGCGGAATGTGTCGATCTCAGCCTGGAGGAGCACGACGAGGTCATGGCCTGGGTGTTGGGGCTTTCCCATCTGGTCAATATCGCCTTCGCCAGCGCATTGGCGCAGAGCGGCGAGGCGGTGCCGCTGCTGCGGCGGATTTCCAGCAGCACCTTCAATGCGCAGCTCAAGGTGGCGGCCCAGGTGGTTTCGGAAAATCCGCACCTGTACTACGAGATTCAGCAGGGCAACAGCAAGACCCCGGAAGTGGTTGCGCACTTTCAGCGTGTTTTTGACGACCTGCACCGGTCAGTGCAAGAACAGGACGAACCGGCTTGGACAGAAGCCATGGAAATGGCCAACCGCCGTATCGGCAAGACTAAGAACGCTTGATCTCGATAAGCGGAAGGGCCGGCGCATCCATGCGGACCTTTGCCGTTGGCGCCAGCACGGTTGCAGTGCCGGAAACCACGGTTTTGCCATGTTGGTTGGTCGCGGTCGTATCCAGGGTCACAATATGCTTGTCAGCGATTTTTTCCAGCACTTTCAAGGACACGGTGATCGTGTCACCGAGCTTGACCGGGCGCTCGAACTTCAGGTTTTGTCCCAGGTAAATGGTACCGGGCCCGGGCAATTTCATCGCCAGCGCGGCTGAAATCAATCCACCGGTGTACATGCCATGGGCAATGCGCTCGCGAAACATCGTGGTGCTGGCAAAATCGGCATCCAGGTGCACCGGGTTGACGTCGCCGGAGACCGCGGCAAACAGAAAAAGGTCGTCTTCGCCCAGCGTCCGGGTGTAGTCTGCCGTCTGGCCCTCCGTCAGCTCGTCAAACGTAAAATTTTCCAACTGGCTCACAGCGGCGTCACCTCGTTGTTATCCTGGTCAATTTTGATTCTTCTTCATGTTGGGCCAATTATTGCAAGCATGGCGCTGTGCTGTCCAACCCGCCGGCTGATTGGCGTAAACTAAAGGTTCTTACGCGCCGAAACGATGACTTAGACAAAAGGTGTTCAGAAAAATGATTAGACTGGCTGATTGGGCGGTGGATAAGGCATCTGGCTCCAAGTTGGATCCTTTTGGCCTCGGTAAGGCCTACTGGCAATTCTGGAAGGGGATGATGCAACAGCCGAGTGCGTTGCTGTCGATGAATCTGCAACTGGCAGCGGACCAGGCCAGGCTGTTTACGTACGGCCTGAAGAAAATGACGGGCAAGGATGCCGAACCGGTTTTTGCAGAGGAGCAGGGCGATCGCCGTTTCCAGGGCACGGCCTGGAACGAAAACCTGATGTTCGACCTGATCAAGCAAAGTTACCTTGCGACTGCGAACAGGGTCATGGGGGTGGTTGGCGGCAGCGTTACCGATGCCAAGCAGCAGCACAAGCTGGATTTCTTCACCAAGCAGATGCTGGATGCGCTATCACCGAGCAATTTTGCCCTGACCAATCCCGAAGTGTTGCAGGCTACGGTGGAGAGCAAGGGCGCCAACCTGGTCAACGGTTTGAAAAACCTGGCCAATGACTTCGCCGCCGGCAACGGTCAGCTCAAGATCAGCATGGTGGATGAAAGCAAGTTCGAGGTGGGGAAAAACATAGCTACCAGTCCAGGCAAGGTCGTGTACGAAAACGAGATGATGCAGTTGATCCAGTACACGCCCAGCACCAAGAAGGTGTTCAAGCGTCCACTGGTGATCTTCCCCCCCTGGATCAACAAGTTTTACATCCTGGATCTCGGACCCAAGAATTCATTCATCAAGTGGATGGTCGACAAAGGGTACACGGTATTTGTGGTGTCCTGGGTCAACCCGGACAAGCGCTTGTCGAAAAAGACCTTCGAGGATTACATGAACGAAGGCATTTTCGCCGCGCTGGATGCCATCGAAGCCGCCACCGGTGAACGGGAAATCAATGCCATCGGTTATTGCATTGGCGGAACCCTGCTCGCCTGCGCGCTTTCACAAATGGCGGTAAGCGGTGATGACCGCATTAAAGCGGTCACCTTCTTTACCACCCAGGTCGATTTCAGCGAAGCCGGCGACCTAACGGTGTTTATCGACGAAGACCAGTTGAAAAACCTTGACGAAATGATGGACAAGAAGGGCTACCTGGATGCCTCGGAAATGGCGACCACGTTCAACATGTTGCGGGCCAACGACCTGATATGGTCCTTCGTAGTCAACAACTACCTGCTCGGGCGCTCACCGGCAGCGTTTGATTTGTTGTATTGGAATAATGACGCGACCCGCCTGCCCGTCGAGATGCACCGCTTTTACCTGCGGGAAATGTATCTCAAAAACAAGCTGGTCGAGCCGGGCGGCATTGTCTTGAATGGTATCCCGGTCGATCTGTCGAAGGTCCGGGTTCCTGTTTACCTGCAGTCCAGCAAGGAAGACCACATCGCACCCTATAAATCAGTGTACAAGGCCACCAGGCACTATTCCGGGCCGATAACCTTCATGCTGGCCGGTTCTGGTCATATTGCCGGAGTCATCAACCCGCCGGCCGCCAATAAGTACTACTACTACACCAACCCGGAAGTGCCGGAAGATGTGGAAGACTGGATCAAGGGCGCCGAGTGGCATGAAGGGTCCTGGTGGCCCCATTGGCACCAGTGGTTGTACCGGAAATCCGGCCCCAAGGTGCCCGCGTGCATACCCGGTGAAGGCGGGCTGCCGGCCATCGAGGATGCACCGGGCAGTTATGTCAAGATGAAGTAGCTCTGCGAAATGGTCTGAGTATTCACCGAATCGCTCAGGGGCGCGATTAATCCGTGCCCTGCTTCTTGGCTTTCTGTTTCGTTCCTGAGCTCAGTACCTGGAGAAAATTCTCTTTTAGCTGGTTGACCCATTCGAGGTTCTGCTGCGCCAGACTGCCGAGCATGTCGGCCGGATTCTTCATGATTGTCTGCATTTGTTCGGAAAGCTGAAGACGCTGCTTTTGTAGCTGTTCCAGGGAAAGTTCCAGGTAACGCGAAGCCATGCCTTGCATCGGGTGGCCATAAAATCGTATCAAGGCCGTCAGAATCGTCTCGTTGAGGATGGGCACACCCAAGTGTTCCTGCTCGGCAATGAGTTGCAACAGTACCTCGCGAGTCCGGTCCACATTGCTTTTGGCTTCACGAACCTGGATGTCCTCCCCGGAGAGGATCAATTCCTTCACATCTTCCAGGGTGATGTAACGACTGGATTCGGTGTCGTAAAGCCGCCGGTTGGCGTATTTGCGGATGAGTCTTGGCATATATGTCTCACTTGGCCTGCACATTGCAGGTTACCACAGCGGAATCCTGTGGGGCGCATTCACGGGTCAGCCAGTGTGCACAGCCCCGGATACTCTGAAAAGGCGGTGAGGGGCCCCGGCCCGGTAGTAGCGGTTCTGAAAAAACAAGACCGGCGGGCCAGTGTCCTGCACTAACCCGCCGGTCTTTTGCCTTTATTGATTCAGGCGATCTCTTCGTCTAGTGGCCGCGTACCACTCAGGCGGCTTTTGCTTTCTTGCTTGCAGTCTTGGCTGGTTTGCCAAAGCCCTTTGCCGCTGCGACAAACTCATTTGCAGACTCTTTCGCCGCTTCCTGAAGCTCGCTGGCAATCGCCTGTGCATCGTCAACCATGGACAGTCCGCGCTTACCCGTCTCCAGCGCAAATTCCTGATGAGCACTCAATGTATCGGCAAAAGAACCGCCTGCATACATGGATTCAAAGCGCTTGCGGTTGATTTCCAGCAGGTCGCGAGCAAAATCAAGCTGCAAACGGGCTGTTTTGTCCAGGGCTTCGAATGACAGTTCATGCGCCTGCTTGGCGGCCAGCGCAAAAATGTTTTCGGATGAGAACAGTGCTTCGGGTTTGAGAAAATCGGTAAATTGGGTCATGTAATTCTCCTTTGATATTGGTCAAGGTGTGGAAGTATTATAGTCCCAATTTTGTTGCAATGCAACAATTATATATTATATTGATTTATAAAGATTAATCACATAATTATATTGTGATGCAAAAGTCATCTAGCGTGGTTTCTTGACCATTTTTTTACCTGCCCGTGACTTGCTTGAGGCTTTTTTCTTTGCCGTTGCAAGCGGACGTTTCTTCGACGGCGTTGTCCTTTTGCCGAGTTTGCGGGCCGCAGTCTGGATGTTTCTGAATTCCTTGCCGATCAAGTCGGCGAGGTACTGCACATCGGGTGTGATTTCGGGCGTGGACAACACACCGTATTGCAGTTCACCGGCATAGGAAAGAGCGGTAATATTCAATCCCTGGGCATGGATCAGAACGGACATGGGGTAGAGCGCGGTCAGTCTGGCTCCCATCAGGTAGCGTGGCTGGCTCATGCCCGGGACATTGGAGATCACCAGACTGGCTGCCGGTGGCAAGAGTTCGGCCAGGCCGAGCTGACCCAGCGCTGCCTGCGTGCCCTGTGCCATCAAGGTCATGGTGTTGATCACGGTACGGGACAAATGGGCCTGATCGTGTTTGGCGCCCTTGGCGGATTCACTGATCGCGGCGACGCGCTTGAGCGGATCTGAAATCTCGGGGTGCAGGCAGACGATGATGTACGAAATGGCGTTATTGCCACCCTCACGCGCCATCGCCACCGGTATACCGGCGGAAAAGTCCGGGGCGGGCGGACTGTTTCTTTCCCTCATGTATTGGCACAAAGCGCCGGCACAGGCGCTGAGAAAAATGTCATTGACTGTCGCCTTCAGGGTTTTTCCCAGCGTCCGAACTTCGTCCAGCGACAGCACGCCAATGCCGAAATTTCGATTGGCGCTGACGCGTTTGTTGAATATGCTCCTGCCGCCACGAAACGGCTTGCCTGCCGCGGTTTTCTTCAATCCCAAACTTGGTCCGAATATGGCATAGGCTGCCTGCGGTACGGCCAGCGCCTGTTTTAACACCGAACTCGATATGGACAGCAGCAACTGCTGCAGGCCAGGCCATGCATCCTTTGATTTCCGTTCAGGCTGCGGATTCCACAGCGCAAGCACCTGCTGCTGATCGGGCTCGCGGGTAAAGCCATTTTCCAGGATTTCCATGCCACCAGCGCCATCGATGATGGAATGGTGCATTTTTATGTAGGTGGCAAACCGGCGGCCTTCCAGTCCTTCGATGAGGTAGCACTCCCACAACGGCCGTGACCGGTCCATCAGGCGCGCATGCAGGCGCGATACCAGTTCCCTCAGGTCCTTCATCGTGCCCGGTTGTGGTAATGCGCGATGCCGCACATGGAAATTCAGGTCGAAATTGAGATCCTCTTCCCATTCGTACCAGGCGGGCAGCAGACCCTGGGGCTTGAGCCGCAGATTGAAAGGCCTGGACACGACTACATTACTCATAAAGCGCTTTTGCAACTCGCGCACAAAATTGCCGCGGAAACCACGCGGCAGCTCGTAGATGCCAAGCATGGCCACGTGAGCAGGATTTTCCGCCGTTTCCATGCGTAGAAAAAGATAATCGAGGGCGTTCAATTTCATGTGCAGTACTTATATTGCGCCTGGTGGGTTTGATGATACGCTGATTGACTGTTTCGCGGCCCCGCGCAACGTGAAATAATCCATAGAGACAATCCGCGCGCCTGACCTGGTTCAGTCTTTGACCATGAAAACCGGAGGATAACTTTCTGATGGGAAAATCTACCTCGGCCGAGTCACACAAATCCTTCGGCGCGCGAGATTTTGCCTGGCGTCTGTTGGCAGCGCTGATGCTGGTATTGATTACCTACAACCCAAGCGGGTATTCCTATGTGCATTGGGTGAAAGGCGCAGCTTCAGGAAATGGTTTGGCTGCGGTGCATTACTTTGTCGGCGTGGTATTGCTGGTGGGCTGGGCCATTTATGGAGTAGCCACGCGCCGCAGCCTGGGAACGCTGGGCATGGTGCTGGGGGCCGCTTTGATCGGCACTGGGGTCTGGCTGCTGTCACAGATCGGTTTGGTCCACGCGGATTCCACCCGCGCCATCGCCTGGCTGGCCCTGATCTCGCTGGCGATTCTGCTGGCCATTGGCTTGTCCTGGTCACACATCTGGCGTCGCCTCAGCGGGCAACTCGAAGTGGATGATTCGCACGATTGAGAAAGCGTTCACGGGTGGTGTACGATCAAGAGAAAATGGCGGCACTTCCATGTGCCGTATCAGAGTGCATCCGATGCCGGATACACGCTAGACTAGGTGTGTGGTACAAGGTTTCAGCGATTATGCACAGGTAGATGAGGAACAGGTATGGCTTTCAAGGTTACGATCTCGGTCCTTTCCGAAACCCAGGAAGGAGACATTGGTGATGATTGGAAGTTTGAGCTCAGCGTAAAAACGTTCAACGAAGGGCTGCAGGGCGAAGGAAAGATCAAAGTCAAAAAGCATCACCTGCCTGCCGGCGTAGTCCAGGAACCACCCGGTCTGACCGGGCCCCTGGAGTTGCCGGCCGGTGAGGGGCAACAGAACATCTTGATACGGCTTAATCTGAAAGCCATCGAAGTCGACCTGTTCCAGAACGATGTAGGAATCGTGGAACGCGATCTGACCTGCCCGTGTCCCGGGGAGCAAGACAGGATCTCTGCCCACCAAACAGAACTTTCAGTCGGTGTGAGGGAATCGCCGGGTTTTCTTAACCAGGTGGCTGTTTTCACGATGAAACTTCGGATTGTCATCGAACGCATCTGAATGGATCATCAAGCCACGGCACGGTAGCCAGCGGGAAGTGTCGGGGCAATCCCGGTCTCGCTGTTATTGAATGGAGTGTTGCAGGCCATGAGTTCGTCTGTCGTATTGACCATTGTCAGCGATGATCGTCCAGGGATCGTCGAGACCCTGTCTCAGGTTCTGGAAGACCATGGTGGCAACTGGTCCGAAAGCAGCATGCTTTCGCTGGCAGGCAAATTCGCCGGTATTCTGCTGGCCAATATTCCGGAGGAGCGGATCGAAGCGTTCCTGGCAGCGCTGGAATCCCTGCAATCAGCCGGCCTGCAAATCGTGGCTCAGCGCAGCAACGGGACCTCGGCGCCGGGCGAACTGCGCGAGTTCACACTGAATCTGGTCGGACAGGACCGCCCCGGTATTGTCCATGACATCAGCGAAATTCTCACCCGCCATCACGTTAACGTTGAGGAGCTGGAAACCGAATGCCGCAGCGCTTCAATGTCCGGGGAAATGCTGTTCCTTGCCAAGGCACGCATGCACATTCCGCCGGCCGCTTCAATTGAAAGACTGCGGCGGGAACTCGAAGATCTCGCCAACGAATTGATGGTTGACATCAAGCTCGAACAATAAGCTCTCTTCACCTCAAAGTTCTATATATCAATTGGTTATAGTTTATATAACTATTTGATTTATATTAATCTAAAATTATCTATTGATTTATATCTATAAGTCTATAGAATTTGCGCGAGTCACTGGAATGTATTCATGCAACTGAAAAGGGATCGCTCGAAATACGAGCAGCAAAGACAGGAAGCCATCAAGGCAGCAGCGGCGGAATTTGCAGACAAGGGCTTTCATGGCGCCAGTACGGCGGAAATCGCCCAACGCATGGGCATCAAGCAGGGCAGCCTTTACTACTATTTCCGGTCCAAGGAAGAAGCCCTTTTTGAAGTCTGCATGTTCGGCATCGGCGACTATGTGCGCCGCATGGAGCTTATCGCCGCAAACGAGCAACCGTTCGAAGCCAAACTACTGGCCACCATCAGTTCTCATCTGTCCAGTTACCGCGAAAAAAACGAGGCCTTGAAAGTGTACAACACCGAACGCTTGTACCTGTCACCAACCGAACGCACCGATTTGAAGAGCCAGGGCAGCCGTTACAGGCAGTTGCTCGAAGGTATATTCGAGCAGGGCGTGAAGGCAGGCACTTTGCGCAACTCTCTGGATTGCCATTTTGCCGCGCTCGCCGTGATTGGACTATGCAATTCCTGGGGCGAACTGATCGTGCGCGATCATGATCTCGATATTTTCACCGTCGTGCAAAATTGCACTGACATGCTGTTAAACGGATTTTGCAACAAAATCATATAAATACTTAATGAGGAATTTACCATGGGCGCATTCAAGGAACCGCACGGCGGTCGATTAATAGATCTTTTCCTGACCGAGAGTCAGGCAGACGAAGAGAAAGAACAGGCCAAAGCATATGCATCCTGGGATCTTACAGCGCGGCAGGTATGTGACCTGGACCTGTTGATGAACGGGGCTTTCTCTCCGCTGGAAGGCTTCCTCGGGAAACAGGACTACGAAAGCGTGTGTCAGGATATGCGGCTTGCGAGCGGGACTCTATGGCCAATTCCGATCACATTGGACGTCACGGAAGCCTTTGCCGCCAAATTGCAATCGGATGAACGGATTGCGCTGCGCGACCCCGAAGGTGTGCTGCTGGCGACGATGGAGGTCTCGGACATCTGGACAGCGGACAAAAACCGTGAGGCACAGCTCGTTTTCGGCACCACCGATGTGCTGCACCCAGGCGTTCACTATCTGATGAATATCGCCAACCCGGTGTATCTGGGTGGACGCATACATGGAGTCGAGCCGCCAACGTATTTTGATTACAAGTTATTGCGTGACACACCGTCCGAGTTACGCGGACGATTCCGCAAGTTGGGCTGGCGCAAAATCGTTGCGTTCCAGACTCGCAATCCCTTACACCGGGCACATCAGGAACTGACGTTTCGCGCTGCGCGTGAAGCGGAAGCCAATCTACTGATCCACCCGGTGGTGGGTATGACCAAGCCCGGCGATATTGACCACTTTACGCGCGTACGATGCTATGAGCACGTGCTGGAGCAATATCCCGAGCAGACCACTCAACTCAGCTTGCTGAACCTCGCCATGCGCATGGCGGGACCGCGTGAGGCCCTCTGGCATGCGATCATTCGCAAAAACTATGGCTGCACGCACTTCATCGTCGGACGCGATCACGCCGGGCCCGGTAATGACCGCAATGGCCAGCCTTTTTATGGCCCGTATGACGCCCAGGAACTGTATCGGAAGTACGAGGATGAACTCGACATCACCCTGGTGCCGTTCAGGAACATGGTTTATGTCGAAAACAAGGCTGAATATATGGCCGACGATGAGACCGAGCCGGGAGACAAGGTGCTGAATCTGTCAGGTACTGAATTCCGTCGCCGCCTGCAGGAAGGCCTGGATATTCCCGAGTGGTTTTCCTATCCGAAAGTGGTGGAAGAGTTGCGCAAGGCGCATCCGCCAAAACATGAGCAAGGCTTCACCGTATTCTTTACCGGGCTTTCGGGTTCCGGCAAGTCCACGGTCGCCAATGCCCTGCTGATCAAATTGTTGGAAGATGGGGCGCGCCCGGTGACCTTGCTGGATGGGGATATCGTGCGGAAGAATCTGTCCAGTGAACTGACGTTTTCCAAAGAACACCGTGACCTGAACATACAACGCATCGGTTTTGTGGCCAGTGAAATAACCAAGAACGGTGGCATCGCCATCTGCGCACCGATCGCCCCCTATGCCTCCACCCGGCGGGTAGTGCGGGATATGATCTCACCACTTGGCGGATTCATCGAAATCTATGTCGGTACGCCGATCGAGGTGTGTGAGGCGCGCGACCGCAAGGGGCTTTACGCCAAAGCGCGTGCCGGCTTGCTCAAGGGCTTCACCGGCATCGATGATCCCTACGAAGTGCCGGAGCACGCAGAAGTAGTCATCAATACCGCGGAACTGACACCGGATCTGGCAGCGCACCGGATATTGATTACGCTGGAGAAGCTGGGTTACATCAAGTAAAACACCATGAACATTGGCGAATACCTGTTGCTCTTCGGGCCAAACCGGCGCAGCGAACGCACGATTATCGAGCAGCAGGTGATGTTGACCGGCGCAGAGCGCGACATGCTCTCATCCCGCTTGCGGCTTCTGTTCGGCCGTTTGGTCTCTACCCTCAATGCGCTGGCGGTTCCAACCGGGCCGTGGTTGTCAGCAGAAGGCATTGAAACCGCCGATGTGCCGGGCTCATTCGCCCGGCTACTTACCGGAACAGCGCTGGCGCTGCAAAGCTCTGCCGGACACCGTGTCAACGAGCAGGGATTCGTGCTGGACAGCGCGGGCCAGGGGGTTTGGGCGTGGTTTGAGTACGAACATGACGAAGTGGGGGAGCGGGCATCGACGCTGGCGCTGGGCCTGTTGGCGGAGCTGGAACCCGCGTTGCAGTGGGAAGCGGAGGAAGGCGCGGCCGGTGCAGACTTCCCCAGCCGCTACCGGCAATTCCTGGAGTTTGCTCGTCCATTGGTATTGCCTGCAGACACCGAAGCCATCCTGGCTGCTGCGCGGCGCGCGAATGTACCTGGCATCAAGCTGGATCGGAATCCTTACAAGGGAGTTAAGGGAGACTTCCGCATCCGGTTGAATGGCCTGTGCACATTGGGGCATTGTGGTTATCAGCAACTGATCGATGGCACCTTTTGCCTGACCCGCAATGCAGACCTATTAACCTTGCTGGGTGACCGTGAGGCGCTGCGGCAAAAGTGCTTGCAGATGCAAGTACCAGTTCCTGCACATGCGGACGATGCCGGCAACTGTGTCGTCACAAAACGGGCCATCCGCGCGGCGCAACAGCTTGGCTACCCGGTTGCGGTCAAACCGGGTAAGCGTCTACACGGAAAGGGCGTTACACTCAATGTGCGCACTGCGCAAGAACTCCGTGAGGCGGTCGAGCAGGCCCGCCGTATTGCCCCTCAAGTCAACGTCGAAGCCATGGTGCCTGGCTCAGGCTATCAAATCCTGGTCGCCAATCACAAAGTGTTGGGGGTGATCTGCTGCCGGGCAGGAAGTGCCTTGTGAAGCAGTGCACGAAACCACCCTCGCGTTTGCATCCCACATGGCTGAGCAACTGGACTGTGGCATGCTGGTACTGGATGTCGTTTCCCCGGACCCGGGCCGTCCAATGTCTGAGACAGGGGGCGCCGTCGTCGACCTGGATCTGGCCCCGGAACTCGATCGGCTTCTGCCGGCCGGTTCGCGGTTGCTTGACCAGGCCGCCGGGGAATTCATCCGCTGGCTCTATCCAGCCGGCGCCGCCTCCCGCATTCCGATCGTGGCGGTTACCGGGACCAACGGCAAAACCACAACCTGCCGCATGATCGCGAGGATCATGCAGGTGGCCGGCCGCCACACCGGCATGGCTTGTTCCGAAGGAATCTATATCGACGAGCAATTAGAAGCAGCCAAAGACGACGCAGGGCATGGCGTGCATCACCGAATTTTTGAATACCCGAACGTTGATTTTGCAGTATTGGAGGAATACTTCGGCCGCATCGCGCGTTTGGGCTTTGTGTATTCCTGGTGCAATGTCGCGGTCTGTACCAATGTTACCGAGGACCACCTGGGCCGTATAGGCACGCATACGGTCGAGCAAATGGCAGAAGTCAAATTCGCGGTGCCGCAGAGGGCGCGTGATGCCGTCGTCCTCAATGCGGACGATCCGTATTGCCTGGCAATGGAGGCACGGGTCAGCGCCCGAAAGGTATGTCTTGTTTCCTGCCAGCAGAGCCAGCAAACACTCGCAGCCCGGGTGCAGAAGCCCGCGTGCTTTGTGGTCCTTGAAAAGGTCCAGACAAAGGACTGGATCGTGATCCACGATGCCGGAATCCGCAAGCCGCTGATCGCGGTGGCGGATATTCCTGCGACATTTTCCGGGGCGGCCGGGCACAATACCAGTAACGCCATGCACGCGGCCGCTGCCACTTACCTTTCTGGCGCGGAAGTCGGCGAAATTTCCAGTGGACTGGCTTCATTCCAGATGGGATTTGAATCCAGCCCGGGCCGGCTGAACATTTACGACGGCTTGCCCTTTCGGGTCATCATGGACTATGCCCATAATGCCGATGGCTTTCGTAAGCTGCGCGCCTTCATCGACACGCAACAGGCGACCGGCCGCAAAATCGTCATGATGGCGATCCCTGGGGATCGACAGGATGCCGATATCATGGCTGCAGCGTCTGAGCTTGCGGGTCACTTCGATCATTACGTGTGCCGCAATTTCGTAAAAATGCATGGGCGCCAGCCGGGCGAGGTCCCGGGGTTGCTGCAAGCGGGCCTGGTTCAGGCAGGTGTTTCCGAATCAGCCATTACCCTGGTACCGGATGCGACCGAGGCCATTCACTTCAGCCTGGATCTGGCCTGTGCAGGCGATTTGCTGGTTTTGCTGACCGGTAACGAAATTGATTCGACCTGGGCCCTGATCACCTCATATCCCAAAAAACTTGCCGGAGCAGGTGAATCGACTCACTCTGCCAATACTTCCGCCAATGCATCGACGAAGTAATCGATGTTGCCGGAGTTGAATGAGGCAATATTGGCGCGGGCCGAATCCACGGTGTAAATGGAAAACTCTTCGCGCAGCCGCCTTACCTGATCCACGCTGAGGCCCAGGAAGGAAAACATGCCGGACTGGTGTTGCAGAAATGAAAAATCCTTGCTGACCCCGCCCGCGCTGATTTTTTCCACTAAAGTGGCGCGCAACCCATTGATACGTTCCCGCATGCCGGTCACTTCCGTGCGCCACAGCGCGGTCAGTTCATTCGAGTGCAGCAGAAGATCGATGACAGCTGGGCCATGTGCAGGAGGCATCGAGTAATTCTTGCGTGTCAGCGAGTGAACGACGGTTTCAATATCCGCTGCCTTCTGTGCACTGCGGGCAACAAAGGAAATGGCGCCGACGCGATCCCGGTAGACGGCGAAATTCTTGGAACAGGAACTGGCGACGATGACTTCCGGACATTTCTGCGTGAACAGCCGGGTGGACAGGCTGTCTTCTTCCAGGCCGCGTTCAAATCCCTGGTAAGCAAAATCGATCAATGGCAGGAATCCCCGCTCCGCTGCCAGGTCGGAGATGCTTTCCCACTGCTGCGCATCCGGGCTGACGCCGCACGGGTTGTGGCAACAGGCATGGAACAGGACCGTATCGCCAGGCTTGCGCTGACTTAGTGCTTCCATCATTCCATTGAAGTCCAGACCGTTGCTTTGGCGGTCGAAGTAGGGGTAACTTTCAATGCCGGCCCCGGCGGCCCCGAAGACGGCGTGATGATTGGACCAGGTCGGGCTACTGAACCAAATACGCGCTGTGGGATTTGCTGCCTTGATCAGCTCTGCCGCCACTCTCAGTGCGCCTGTGCCTCCCGGGGTTTGCACCGTGCGAATCCTGCCCTGTGCCCGGGCCTCGGAGTTTTCCCCGAAGATCAGTTCGGACATGGCGTTGTTGAAGCCCGGGACACCATTTGGCCCAAGGTAGGACTTGGAAGACTGTTGTTGCAACCATGCGCTTTTCCGCCTCGATCACGGATTGCAACATGGGCGTCTGGCCGTGCTCGTCGCGATACACTCCGACGCCCAAATCGATCTTGTTGGGATTGGGGTCTTTGGCGAACGCGGTCAGGATGCCGAGTATCGGGTCGGGTGCGACAGCTTGCAGTTGCTCGAGCATGGTTTTAGGAATTCCCTGGCTGGTGTTGGATGATCGCGGTTCAAAGGTGGATTGTACCTGACAAAAAAAACCCGGCAATGCCGGGTTCTTGCAATGATTCCATGAGCCAATCAGTGCGGTTTCTGTTTTTCAAGAACTTCGAGCAGCGCGTCGCGTTCGCGTGGCGTGTAGGTAATGTTCTGTTTCGCCAGTTCGTTCCGTTTCACTTCGCTGTCGACGTATTGTAACCACTGATCCGCGGCCCGCGCTGATCGCTTGTCTTTCTTCGCGTGTTCAAAAGCCACTTTTGCCTGTTGCATCAGCTTCTGGTTGAACAATGACATACCCAGCATGATATAGGCCTGGTCGTTACGCTTCAATCCACCGATTCGAATCGCTTCGTTTGCTGCCGCGGCGGCTTCTTTCCATCGATCCAGGTTGATATAAGACTGCGCCAGCCGGACATAGAGGTCGCCATCGTTGGCTTTTTTAGCGGCAAGTTTCAGCGGTGGGATGGCCTTTTCATCTTCCCGCGCCGAATACCAGGCCTGCGAGAGCAGGCGCAGGTTTCGCTCGTTGTCGTCAACGATCTTGTCGGCCATTCCCTTTTCCAGGACCTTGGCTGCCTTGTATGGTATGCCGTGCAGCAGGTAAAGATTTGCCAGGTTGGTAATGTTGGAGCCGGTGTTCAAAAGACCTTTCTCATACAGGACCTCGGTCAGCGCCAGTTGCTTTTTGGTATCGCCGAGTTCGCTGTAAACGCCCGCCAGCGTCAGGATATAGCTGTCTTTGGGATAGTACTGGATCAGTTCCTTCACTACCGCGATCATGCTGTCGTAGTCTTTCAGTTCGAAATAGCACACGCGCAATAGCAGCAGCCAGTTCTCGCGCGGTACCTGGCCCTGCTCGCGGAACATGTCTACCGCTTTCTTGATGGGCGTCAGGGCTTCCTTGTATTTTTCCATCTGGAACAGCGCTTGCCCTTCTAGCATATACACATCGGCAGCGGGTTCGGGCACGAGGGCCATGAGCCGGTGAACGGTCTTCAGAGCGGTTGGGTAGTCCTCGATGGTGAACTGCAGTTGCGCCATGGTCTTGAGCGTGGCCAGAAGCAGTGCTTCGGGCAGATCGGGTTGCGCCATCACTTGCTCGTAGGCGTTGATGGCCTCCTTATACTTTTCCTGCAGATAGTAGGCGTAACCGGAGAGGTTCCACACCTGGGCTTTTTCATAGGGGCTCAGTTTCGCATCGTTGCGCAGATCCCGCAGCAAGCCGTCAGCCGCGCTGTAATTTTCCGCCTCGACCTGTTCCTGAATTTTCGTCAGCTTCTCGTATACCTGCTGACTCATCGCCACCGTTTGCTTGGTCTTGCGTTCTTCTTCCTGGGCCTGTGCAAGGGCGCAAAAAAACAGCAACACGAGGCCGCAACACATCAAACGGGTGAATCTACTGCTGGCTTTTTCCATACGGCTGCGCGCTTCCCTATTCTTCAATTTCGTAGGTGAATTTGTTTTGCACTCCCGGCACTTCGACTGCTTGCCCATCGATGACACGGGGCTTGTATTTGAATTTCAACGATGCCTGGATCGAAGCACTCTCAAATAAGGAACTCGTGCACTGGCCCGGGACCACGAACGGATCGCGGGTAGTACCCTGCCTGGTCACCGTGTATTGCACGACACAATAGCCTTCGATGCCTCTTGACAGCGCACGCTGGGGGTAGATCGGGGCCACTTTGACAATGGGCAGATAATCACCTTCGCCGACGCCGAGGCTGAATCCGCCAGACATCTCAATGTCGGTTTCTACCGGTACGGCTGAAATGGCGATTTTCTCCGCGTTGGGGTTCAGACTCTCCAACTGCGGTGACGGTGGCTGCGGCGGAGGGGCCTCCGGTGGTTGTGGCTTTTCCGGTTTGAGCTGCCGGCGCTGAATGGACTCGTCACGCTTGAGCCGAACGAAATCTACGATATGCGAACTGCCGGAGTCGTCCAAACTGGCGTTGGTTGATTTGATCAGATAGGACATGATCCAGAACAGCCCGGCGGTCACCATGAGGCCCAGAGTGGCGCCGATGATAAACCGGATGATCTGTCCGGTTCGATTGACTGATAACCCCTCAATGGTAGTCGCCGCCATCGCAATCCTCCGCTATTGTTCGTTGGCCGCGATCGAAACGTTGAACACGCCAGCCGAACGCGCCGCATCCATAACCTGAATCAGGGTATCCGTCTTCGACTCCTTGTCTGCCTGTATGACCACCGATCCTTGCGGATTCTCGGCATGCAAGCGTTCGATGTTCGGCCGCACGGAGCGAATATCCACTTGCCGCCGGTCGATCCAGATATCGTTGTTCGGACCGATCGCCACCAGGATATTGGCCTTTTCCTGTTTGGTTGCTGTTGCAGCATCGGGCCGGTTCACCTCGATACCCGCCTCCTTGATGAAGGTTGCGGTGACGATGAAGAAGATCAGCATGATGAACACCACATCGAGCATCGGCGTGATGTCGATGTTCGATTCCTCTGCTTCGATTGTTGTGCCAAGTTCATGGCGCATGGATATCTCCTTGAATTCCCGCGATTACTCGTGGTGAATGAACAGGTTGTCCGTCAGGGCTTCGCGTTCGCGCGCTACCCGGGTTTGCAAATAAGTGCCCATGGCGACACCGGAAAGCGCAGCCACCATGCCGGCCATGGTTGGAATGGTAGCCATGGATACACCCGAAGCCATGGAACGCGGGTTGCCCGAGCCTGAAACGGCCATCACCTCGAATACCTGGATCATGCCGGTTACTGTTCCCAGCAGTCCGAGCAGGGGACAAAGCGCAACACAGGTCTGGATCAGGGCAAGTCGATTCTCCGCCGCCGCCAGAACCTTGGAAATGAGCCATGCACGGATCTGGTGCGCTTTCCACGAAGAGTGGTCAGTACGCTTGAACCAGAGCGCATATGCATCCTTTACGAGGCGTTTGTAACCCGTCTGCATGAACACCAACCGCTCGATAATCAGCATCCACATGAACAGCACCAAGCCGCCAATTACCCGCAACACGGGACCACCCATTTCGACAAAATCGCGGATGGTCTCGAGAAACGGCAGGTAATAGTAAATGGTGTCCATGCCGATTTATGCCCCCGCAGCCAGCTTTTCCGCCTGTTCGGACAACATGCCGGTAGCCTCTTCCTGCAGGATCTGCGACAAGCGCCTTGCGCGGCTGGAGACCAGCGTGTGCAAGAACACCATCGGAATAGCAACACACAAGCCTTCCACGGTAGTGACCAGGGCGGTAGAAATACCACCCGCCATCAGCTTGGGATCACCGGCGCCATACAGGGTGATGGCCTGGAAGGTGATGATCATACCCGTTACCGTACCGAGCAGACCCAGCAAGGGCGCGACAACCGCGATGATTTTGAGGAAGGGCAACAGAGCGTTCAGCTTCGGTGTCTCCTTCATGATGGCTTCGCCCAGTTTCAGTTCCAGTCCTTCGACGTCCACATTGGGGTTGTCATGCGCCACCTTGATCACCCGGCCCAGTGGGTTATTGCCGGGCCGGTCCAGATGCTTGACCTGGCTTCTCATCTTGGCGCCAACGCCCGTGAGTACCAGCAAACGCCAGATGGCCAGGATCAGGCCGATTGCGCCCAGTACCAGGATGGTGTAGCCGACGATCTGACCCTGGGCAATTCGCTCTGTCAGGCTGGGTGCCTGCACCAGCAGACCGAGCAACTGGCCACGGGTTGGGTCGACACCGAATGGGGACAAGCCGCCAGTGGCTTCCTCCAGGTCCTCTGCGCGGCTGGTGTAGCGGCTTTGCGGTTGACGCTGCAGTTCGACCAAACGACCGGTTTCCGGGATATATTCGAGATACTTGCCGTCGGAGACGACGTTGAACAGTCCAACACGGGTAACTTCACGTTGTTCTTCCTGGCCGTCGGCAGTGATCACCTTGGTATTGAATTTGACCACCTTGCCGGATTCGGTCATTTCACGTTGCATTTCGTACCAAAGGCGTTCAATTTCTGCCAGCGTCGGCATGCGGGTGGTCGAACCCATCTTTTGCGCAAACGCAGTCAACCATTCTGAACGGTCGGGGAATTGCACCTGCGTCACGGACTCTTCGAAATTGCCGCGTGCATCACCGGCGGCCTGTTGCAGCACGCCGAACAGTTCCTTCAAGTCACCGAGTCGTTCCTGCAGCGCACGCTCGAGCTCGATAATTTGTTCGTCATTGGTAGAAAATTGCTTTTCCAGAGATACCGAGCGTTGTTCTTCGCGGCTTTGCTCGGCTTTCATGTTGTTTACTGCTTTTTGCTGGTTGCTCCGGTCCTTCTGGAATGCTTCTATGCGTTTCTGGTTCTCTGCGGCATCCTTTACGCGTCCTTGCTTGACTTGCGCAAGCAAGTCGTCGAGTGATACGGCTTCAGCAGCAAATATGCTGCCGCTCAATCCGCAAGCCAGACAGATAATGGCGGCTGATTTGAAGATTCTGCCAATCATAATGTTTCTCCTGTAGGAGCCGCCACCGGAACGATCAGCATATCAGGAGCAACCTGCTTCTTCGCCACCTTGATCCCTGTTGCTACCTGTGATTTGTATGTTGCCGGCGGTAATTGCACGAAGGTGCGGGTCTCCGGATCCCAGGCACCGGTGTATTTTCCACCGATGGATTGGTAAGACAGTGAAACGCGGCCTATGCGCAGAAAGTCCACTTCCTGCTCTCTGCCATCGATGTCGACCGTTCCCTTATAGGCTTCGATCGTGCGCCCGTAGTCGTTTTCAATCTGGAAGGCTTCGATCACGCGGCGGAATTTCTCAGCCGCTGTCACGTCGGACCGGTCCAACATTTCGCGCAACCTTTCCATGCGTTCCCGCCGTTCGTCGAGCAGGAAAGGAGTGTCCAATGCGATGAAGTCATCCAGTCCATCCAACATGCGTGTCATCATCGGTAAAATCTGGCGCTCAATCAGGGCGACGTTATCCATTGACTCACGCAGTGCACTTTTTTCCGTCTCCTGATTGTCGATTTGCCGCTGCAACAGGCCATTGTAGATTTTCAAGCCGTCGACGACCTTACTGACGGTCTTGAACTGGCCTAACAATGCATCGGTCTGATCAGCGATCTGTTCAACTCGCTTCTCATCTGCTGCACCGGCATCGGCCCGCTGCTCACCCGCTTGAGTGACCTGGTCTATTGTGGTTTGCGCCCCCACTGTCAGTGAAAGGCTCATCATGCTAACAACCGCAATTGCGGAAACCAGCATCAGGGTTTTGTTTTGAATGGTTAACATACTGGGTCTCATCTGTGAAACTTGATCGGGAAATAGCACATTATTTTCAGAGCCGTTCACTCTATAACCTAGGAATCCTTGCAGTCAATTAAATATTGCCCTAATTGCTCAAAAGCAGGTGGCTGCGGTCCTTGATCTAACGAAAAATTCACGATTCTGACCGCGGCCGGCAAGGGAACCGGGATTGGGCCAATATACCAAAAATCAACAATGACGGTATAATCCGCGGCCTGCCAAGGTTGCAGAGGAGAGTATGGGCCCAATCGTTTCCAATTTGCGATATCGCGAAAGCATGGCAGTCGTTTTGTCCATGGCGCTGGGCCTGTTTGCTTCCCTTCCGGCGTCTGCCGCGGTCACCAAGGATCGCGATCTCGAGATCGTGGGATGGGTCGAACACGCCCGCCTGATGGATCCTGACGTGAATTTGAAAGCCAAGCTGGACACCGGGGCACAAACCTCGTCGCTCGATGTGGAAATCATAAAAAAATTTCGCAAGGATGACAAACGCTGGGTGCGTTTTCGCTTGATTGACCGGCAGACAGGCGAGGAACATATCATCGTACGGGAGCGGATTCGCACGGTTGCCATTGTCATGCATGACGCCCGGCGTCAATCACGGCCTGTGGTGCGGATGAAAATCTGTATCGCCGGGCGCATTCTGAATACGGAAGTGAGCCTGATCGACCGCAGTGAGTTCGCCTTTCCCTTGTTACTGGGACGCCGCGCGCTCCAGTCTTTTGCCCTTATCGATCCGGGTAATACCTTCCTCAGTACCCCGGACTGCAATCCCACCGGTCAGGAAGGGAGCGCAGCCAATTGAAGCGGAATCGCCAGTGGATATCTCTTTCCTTGCTTCTGGTGATTCTCGGAGTGTTGATTTTTACCTTCAAGGTGGTGCGATTGGGCTATCCCCTTTTTCCGGATACGGAAAGTGTCGCCTGGTCGCTTCAGGCGCGCCTGAACCTGGAACCTGAACGCGGTACGGTACGGGTCAGTCTGTTGCTGCCGGCGCGCCCTTCAGGCTTCAGTATTGCCCAGGAAAATTTCATCTCGCGTACCTTTGGACTGACACTGCAGGAGGAAGTGCTGAGCCGCCGGGCAGATTGGGCGGTGCGCCGCTTGCGTGACTCCAAAACGCTTTACTACCGGGCATTGATCATTCCGGATACGCGGCACCGGGCCTTTGCCTCAAAGCCGGTTTACCCCGAAATCCCCCGACTGGAGGAGCCGTTCGCAACGGCGCTCAAGGACATTGTCGATGAGGTGCGCTCGGAATCAGCCGACACGGAATCGTTTACGGCGGCAATGATATCCCGTTTGATCGGGACCGAGCCGGACGAAAATACGAGATTGTTTCTGGCGGATGTCGATTCCCCGAAAGACATCGTCAGACTGGCCCAGACCTTGCTCGCCGGGGCACATATACCGACCCTGCAATTGAACGGTGTGAGACTGAATGAGGACGTGCAGCGGGCCGGGATCGAGTCTCTGCTGGCTGTTTTCAATGGCGATGATTGGCTGGTATTCGATCCACTCACCGGGAAGAAGGGGCTGCCTTCGGATTTCTTCATCTGGTGGACCGGCGACAAAGAGATGGTGACGGTCAAAGGCGCACGTCTGAAAGATCTGCAGATTTCAGCCAGGCAGCGTATGAAAAGCACGCTCGAACTGGCTCAGCAGCGCGCCGAAATGCAGAACTCCCGGATCCGTTTGATATCGATTCTGCAGTTGCCAATCCAGACGCAGGCGGTTTACGAGGTCTTGCTGTTGATACCCTTCGGCATCCTGGTCATCGTGCTGTTGCGTAATTTCATTGGTTTCAGTGCTTTTGGCACCTTCGCGCCCGTGCTGATCGCACTCGCATTCCGTGAAACCGAATTGCTCAAGGGTATCCTGCTGTTCATTCTGATCGTCTCCCTCGGCCTGTTTTTCCGCTTTTATCTGGAGAGATTGCGTCTGTTGCTGGTGCCCAGGCTGGGGGCGGTCGTCACCATCGTGGTGTTGCTGATGACGGCGATCAGCATCGTCAGCAATCAGCTCGGTATTGAAACCGGTTTGTCCGTTTCTCTGTTTCCGATGGTGATCATCTCCATGGTGATCGAGCGCATGTCGGTGGTGTGGGAGGAACGCGGCGCATTTACCTCAATCAAGCAGGGCGTTGGCAGCCTGGTAATGGCGGCGCTGGCTTTTCTGGCCATGTCGATCGACATGCTGGCCTATTGGGTGACGGTGTACCCCGAAATCAACCTGATCGTGCTTGGCGTGATCATAGCCCTCGGCCGTTACACCGGATTCCGCTTGCTGGAATTGGTCAGATTCAAGGATCTGGCCGTGAAAGTGGACGCGGAGAAATGATCAGGCGAATCCATCTCCTGAGAAAAGCCGGTTTGCTCGGTCTGAACTGCCGCAATGGTGACTTCATACTGCAATACAACAACCGCAAGTTCTACCCGCTGGTGGACGACAAGGTTCTGTGCAAGCAGCGCCTGCTGCAGCAAGACTTGCCCGTGCCCGATTTGATCGGTGTGATCTCTTTCATGCACGAGATTTCACACATCACCGGAATACTCGGAGATCACACCGAGTTCGTGGTGAAACCGGCGCGCGGCAGCGGTGGTGATGGAATACTGGTGATCACCGGGCGGCAGGGCGGTTACTACATCGATGCCGACGGCCGGATGGTCGACCAGGAGACGCTTCAGCACCATCTGACAAATGTCATCGGCGGCCTGTATTCGCTGGGAGGCCAGGCCGATGTGGCCATGATCGAAACCCTGGTGCATTTTGATCCGGTGTTCAGCCGTCTGACCTATCATGGTGTTCCGGATATCCGCGTGATCGTCTACAAGGGCTACCCGGTTATGGCCATGAGCCGTCTGCCAACCCGGCTTTCACACGGCAAAGCGAATTTGCACCAGGGCGCAATTGGGGTCGGCATCGACCTGGAGAGCGGGCTCACCGTGGGTGGCGTGTCGGGTAACAATGCAGTGTCCGAGCATTCGGACACCGGGGCGCCAGTGGCCGGCTTTCAGATACCGGGATGGCCCAAGATTGTACACATGTCGGCCCGCTGCTACGAGGCGGTCGAGTTGGGCTACTTCGGCGTCGACATCGTTCTCGATCGCGATCTGGGACCACTGATCCTGGAGCTCAATGCCCGGCCCGGCCTGAACATTCAATTGGCCAACCGCCGTGGACTGAAGCACCGGCTGGCCGCAGTGGACGCGCTCGGTGACACGCACCAGGCCCCCGAGCAGCGAGCCGCATGGTCCAGCGAGACGTTTGCCGACCGGCTGCAGGAACAACCGCTGGCTCAAGCTGTTTAACTGTGAGATTGAGCAAGGTTTTTTTAGTTGTTGAATGTAGCACTGGTTGAGACGCCGCCCCGGGCCAAGGGCTCTGCTTTCAGGACACGCGCTAAACGGCATTCCGGGCTCCTTGTCTCGCCTGCGGCGAGAGCGTTCGCCCTACATTGCCTGCGCTGCTAATAGCCATCCATGGCCGCCTCTTCTTGAAACATCCTGTTTCAAACGGTCCTGAAAGCAGAGCCCTTGGCCCGGACCGGCTTGTGCCGTTCTGTGGGATTGAAGGCAAAGAAATTTGCAGTCAGGCTGCGGTCTCAAAGATCATATGCCAGCACCAGCACGGTGCTCAGCACCAGCCACAAACCAATGGCCAGTGGCAGTCCGACGCGGACAAAATCCCCAAACTTGTAGCCGCCTGCATTCATGATCAACAGATTGGTTTGGTATGCCATGGGCGTTGCGAAACTGAGGTTGGCGCCGAACAACACAGCCAGTACGAAAGGCTCCAGCGGCATACCCAGGCGCTGCGCGATACCGATGGCGATAGGCGTGCCGATCACGGCAGCCGCGTTGTTTGAGACGATATTGGTCAGTATCCCCATCATCAACATCAAACTGGCCAGAACCACTGCCACCGGGGCGCCAAACGTCATATAGACAAACAGTTGCGCGAGGTAGTCCGCACCGCCGGTTTTGAGCAAAGCAGCGCCCATCGCCAGAGAGGAAACGATGATCAGGACGACCTGTGTACTCAGCGCGTTCATCGCGTCTTTCCACTTCAGGGATCCGGTAAGGATCAAGGCCAGGCAACCCAGCACGGCGCTGATTTCGATCGGCAGAATCCTGAACGCAGCGAAAACCACCACGCCCACAATAGTCAACAAAGCAATGGGTGCTTTGCGCGTACTCGGCAGCTGAATACTACCGTCCAGAATCAGGAAATCCGAAGTCTCCTTGAGCTTGCGCAAATTCTCCAGCGAAGCCTGCACCAGCAGGACATCGCCCGAACGCAGCTGCAGGCTGTCCAGCCCTGGTGATTTGCGCTCCTGCGATTCTTCGAAACGATTGAGCGCGAGCAATCTCAGGCCAAAGCGGGAGCGCAACTGCGCCTCACCCACACGCATATTGACCAGGCGCGATGCCGGTGTGATGACGAGCTCGGCGAGTTGTTCACCTTCAATTTTGAGCGGGTGCAGGCTGTCTACCGCATGGTCCCCGGAAAAAAGTGTGCCGCCCAAAGCATGCGCAAATTCCCGCAAATTGGCCTGTGAGTCACTGGTGGTGATGCGGTCTCCGGCCTGCAGGACCACATCGGGCAAAGGATTGATGAATGCGCCGGCACCGCGCTGGACGGAATCGACGCGGATGCTGTCATGCGTGCGTTCAATGGCCTCGGCCAGTTTTGAGCCTACCAGCGGGCTGCTTTTGTCCAGGCGAATCTGCGCCGAGTACAGTCTGGGCGTTGCATCCTCCATCGGCGCCTGCCGCGGTGGAATCATGCGCGGCGCCAGAAACCACAGGTAGACGATGGCAAAGCCGGCACCTATGCTTGCCGGGCCAATGAAGTCGAACATGTTGAACGGTTCCATCCCCATATCGGCCGCGACGTTTACCACCAGCAAATTGGTTGAAGTGCCGATGGTCGTTGTCATGCCGCCCAATATGCTGGCGAATCCCATCGGAATCAGCGTTCCGGTGGTGGATGTTCCGGTCCGTACGCCTACGCCGATAAGGATCGGCAGCATCAAGACGACGATAGGGGTGTTGTTGATAAAGGCGCTGAGCGTTGCCGTAATCAACAGGGTGAACAGTAGTGAAATCGCCGGGCCCTTGCGCCACAGCCGGGCCAGCAACCGGCCCACCGGCTCCAGCGCGCCGGTACGTATCAGGCCTTCGCCGACAATCATCAATGCGCCGACGGCTATCAGCGCCTTGTGACCGAAGCCAAGAAAGAACTCGCTCGGCTGGATGATCTGTCCGTTGGCTTCAAACGGGAAAATCGCGAACCCGACCGCCAGCGAAACCAGCACAATCAGGCTGGTTGTTTCCAGCGGAATCCCCTCGCGCGCGAACAGGAACAGCGCGACGACGATGAGCAGCATCACCGCAAGGGCATGGGCGTTGGGCAGCGCGAATTCGAGCATAATTCAGGTTCCTTTGGCTTGCCACTTCATGATGGCTGCCTTATGCTGCGACGGGCCGTCATTGTACCGCGTTTCCCTTGAATCATTGGCCCGGATGTTTCACAAATTACCGTGATGATCGCGCAGGATTTTGATTTGTCAGCGAATTTTTCGAAGGAGCGGCGTATCGGTGACTACGGCCGACTGAGAAAAATTCGCTGCCGAATCAAAAGACAAGCGAGGGCGCGGCTAATTTGTGAAACATTCGGGTTAGCTCTTTCCATTTCCCTGGTGCCAGAGAATTGAACGCTTCCAAATACCTGTACATTGCATTCGATCCGGTTGCATTCTCTGTCGGGCCTGTGGATGTTCATTGGTACGGAATCATGTACTTGCTCGCCTTCCTGTTCTTTTGGGCGGGCGGGAATTGGCTGGCCCGCAACAGAAAGTGGTGGGGTTGGAGTACGGAGGACGTCAGCGATTTCCTCTTTTACGGCATGCTGGGCGTGGTCCTTGGTGGCAGAATTGGTTACGTTTTCTTTTACGCTTTCGACAGCCTGCTGCAGGACCCCTGGTTCCTGTTCAAGATTACCCAGGGAGGCATGTCGTTTCACGGTGGCTTGCTCGGCGTCATCGTCGCCATGGCCTGGTTTGCCCGGCGAACCGGGCGGAATTTCTGGCAAGTGGCGGACTTCGCTGCGCCCCTTGGGCCCATCGGACTGGGGCTCGGGCGCATCGGCAATTTCATTGGCGGAGAATTATGGGGCCGGCAGACCGATGTGCCCTGGGCGATGATTTTTCCCAATTCGATCGAACCCGGCGGGTGGCGGTCTACGGAACTCCGGGATGCGTGGATGAGCGGGTCGCTGGATCACCTGGCGCGGCATCCCAGCCAACTGTACCAGGCAACATTGGAGGGGCTCGTCCTGTTCGTATTGCTGGCCATTTATTCGCGCGTTCCGCGCCCCACCGGCGCTGTTTCCGGATTGTTTCTGATCGCCTACGGCTGTTTCCGGTTCAGTGTCGAGTTCTTTCGCGAGCCGGACAGTCAAATCGGTTTCTTGACGGGCGGTTGGCTGACCATGGGTATGCTTTTGTCACTCCCAATGATCGTAGCCGGATTGTTGATCATGACCCTGGCTTACCGGGTGGGCGCCGGCAACACAGGCAATTAGGGCACGACGGAAGGAGATGAGAACCTACCTCAGACTGCTGCACGATATTCAGCAACACGGTAGCCGCAAATCGGACCGTACCGGCACCGGAACCATCAGCCTGTTCGGCTACCAGATGCGATTCCGCCTGGCAGACGGATTTCCGGCCGTGACCACCAAGAAATTACATTTCCGCTCCATCATCAGTGAATTGCTGTGGTTTCTCCGTGGTGACACCAATGTTGCCTACCTGAACGAGAACGGAGTCACGATCTGGGACGAATGGGCCACAGAGACTGGCGAATTGGGGCCGATCTATGGCGCGCAATGGCGCAATTGGCCCGCACCTGACGGCCGCAAGATCGACCAGATAGCGCAATTGCTCCAGGACCTCCGGCAGCGGCCCCATTCGCGCCGGCATATTGTTTCTGCCTGGAATCCGGCACTGTTGCCGGATGAATCGCGCAGCCCGAAGGAAAATGCTGCGGCCGGTTTGCAAGCCTTGCCGCCTTGTCATGCCCTGTTCCAGTTTTACGTGGCGGACGACAAGCTTAGCTGCCAGTTGTATCAACGCAGTGCGGATGCATTTCTGGGCGTGCCCTTCAATATCGCGTCCTATGCGTTGCTGACCATGATGATTGCCCAGGTAACGGACCTGGAGCCCGGCGATTTCATCCATACGTTCGGCGATGTACATATCTACCTCAATCATCTCGAGCAGGTAAAGACACAATTGTCACGCGAGCCGTTTCCTTTGCCCCGCATGAAGCTGAATCCCGAACGCCGCGACCTGTTCGCTTTCCGCTACGAGGATTTCGAACTCGAAAGCTACCAGTACCACCCCGCCATCAAGGCCCCGATCTCCGTCTGATTCCCACCTGACCCCGATATTGTTTTCTCCATATGCTGAGGGGCTCGGCGGTGGGCCAAGGGCATCCGATCCCGGGCACTTTGGCCCCACGCAAGCGTGGGGCTACCCTCGCGGCTACCTGTCGCTTAGGTGACCACGGCCCGGAGGGGCATCCTGCCCCTTCGGGCCTGTCAGGACATCCCTGTCCTTCCGGTCAGTCGCTCCGGCGCCACTCGGCGTCGTTTACGGGACCGGCTCCCCTTGGCCCACCGCCGAGCAGAGCGGCTGTCCAGGGGTCGAATGGACAGGAAGTCCATTCGAGGCCGCCCGGGGCAGGATGCCCCGTGAGGCCGACCCCTGAAGACAGTCGCGGCGCGAGGGAAGCCCGAAGGGCCGGTGAGCCCGGGAGCCGGGGCCGTGAACGACGGCGAGTGGCGTTCAAGGTGTGTAAATTGGTAGCAGGTGGGGGAGAAGACGGTAGAATTGTTTGGTGAGCGGGAACGAGAAAACGATTACGCTGATTGCTGCGATGACGGCGGATCGTGGGATCGGAGTGAATGGCCGGATTCCATGGCATCTGCCGGGGGAGTTGCAGCACTTCAAGCGCGTGACCATGGGCAAGCCGATCGTGATGGGCCGCAAGACGTGGGAATCCATTGGCCGGGCGTTGCCTGGCCGGCAAAACATCGTCATCAGCCGGAACCCGGAATTTCAGGCACCGGGTTGTGATGTCTGCGCTTCGCTGGAACAGGCTGTGACCATGGCCCGGGGCGATGAGGTAATGGTGATTGGCGGCGGCGAGCTTTACCGGCTGGCCCTGCCCCTGGCCAGCCGCATGATTCTGACGCTGGTGGACTGCGACAGTGAGGCCGACACCTGGTTTCCCGACTGGGATCATTCGGAATGGAGCCTGCTCTGGCAACGGAGTGTCGCCGCCGACCAGAAAAATCCTCACGCTTACCGGGTGGAGGAACTGATCAGAATCTGAGGCTCAGGCTAGCCTGCAGGTTGCAACAGGGGGACTAGCGGTATTTGCCCGGCACCTGGAACAAAACCTCATCTTCAAGCCGGAAAGCGCTCAGCCGGCCGCCCCAAACGCAACCCGAGTCGAGGGCAATGTATCGTTTCTTGATGCGCAGCCCGAGCGCGGCCCAGTGCCCGAAGGCCATACGCACGTTGCGGGTCAGACGATGCTTGTGCTTGAACCAGGGCTCATAGGGTTTGGGCTGGGATCCGGGTGGTCCACTGGCGCTCCACAAAGCTTTGCCACTGGCATCGCAGAATCGCATGCGGGTGAGAATGGAAGCAATCATTCTCATCCGCGGCATGCCGCTGCGGTCGTCTTTCCAGCGCCGGGCTTTGCCTCTATTCACCCGGCTGAGGAATTCGGCGCCCTGATCGGAGTGCAAGACAGCTTGCACTTCGGCCGCGTGGTTCAGAGTCTGTTGGGCTGTCCACTGCGGAATCACACCGGCATGCACCATTAGCAGGTTGAATTCCTTTGACCAGAAGGCCAGCGGCCGGCGTTGTAGCCAGTCCAATAACGGTTGCCGGTCATGCGCTTGTAGAACCGTTCGGAATTCCCGGTTGCGCGAATTGCCGTTGGGAAAGCGGACATGGTCGGACAACAGGTACAGGTCGTGATTCCCCAGCGTGACGACCACGCGGTTGTCAAGGCTGTGCAGCAGCCTCAATACCTCCAGAGAACGTCCGCCACGGTTCACGAGATCGCCACAACACCACAGCCGGTCCGCGGCCGGGTCAAAATTGATTTTCTCCAGCAGAAGCTGCAGGGGACTGTAACAGCCCTGGATATCGCCGATCAGGTAGGTGCCCATCAGAAGTCGTCAATTGCAATCAGTTGCCGCAAAGAGCATTGCAATCAATGCAAGGATTCGGGTGCAGCCAGCACAAACTCGGGAATGGGAACGCGAAACCGTTCACCCTGATCCGTGGTGAATTCATAACTCCCCGACATCGAGCCATTTCGGGTCGGGATCAGCGCGCCACTGGAATAGGTGAATGATTCGCCAGGTTCCAGCCGCGGCTGTAATCCGACCACGCCTTCGCCCTGTACTTCTTCGATGTAGCCATTTCCATGCGTGATGATCCAGTGACGGTTAAGCAGCTTCACCGGCTCGTCGGTGCGGTTCGTAATGGTGATTTCATACGCAAAGGCATACTGCTCCTGCTGTTTGCCCATGTAGGATGGTTGTGGCGATATGTCGACTTTTTTCAAGGTCTTGTTCCTGGTGAAGCGTTGCTTTTATTGCCGCATTGACGCCTCAGTTTAAGTGATAAGGTAAATGGTGTTAACAGGGCGTGACCCTGGAGCCTTGCAGTAAAGGACTGGTGCAACATACAGGCTAATTCATCAAGCGCGAAAGGGCAGCAAATTCCTCCAGCCCCAGCGCTTCTGGCCGCAGGCCGGGGTTGATTCCGGCCGCTTCGATCTGGCTCGCATCCAATAGCCCACGCAAGCAATTGCGCAAGGTCTTGCGCCGCATGGTAAAAGACTGACCCACCAGCCGTCGAAAAGCGTCCATGGAATCGACGTGGACCGGCGGAGTTGCGTGCGGCACCAGACGAACCATACTGGAATGTACCCTTGGCCTGGGCGAAAACGCCTCCGGGGGCACTGAAAATAGTGGCGTCACAGCGCAATGATATTGACACATGATCGACAGCCGGCCCCAGGCTTTGCCGCCGGGTGATGCGGCCATTCTTTCCACTACTTCCCGTTGCAGCATGAAATACATGTCGCTGATCAGTTCGTGCCACTGCAGTACATGGAACAGCAGTGGTGTGGAGATATTGTACGGGAGGTTGCCCACCAGGCGAAATGGCCGGCCGTTGCAAATCGCCGCAAAGTCCATGCTCAGGGCATCGCCGATGTGCAAAAACGCCTGTTCGAATCCGGCGATGCGCTGTTGCAGGCTTGAAGCGAGATCGCGGTCGATCTCGACCAGGTGCAGTTCGGCGCCCGAAGCCAGCAAAGGCAGGGTCAGGGCGGCATGTCCGGGGCCGATTTCCACGATCTGTTCGCCTGCTTGTGGGTTGATCGCACGAATAATGTCATCGACGACCTGCGTGTCGGTGAGGAAGTTCTGGCCAAATCTCTTGCGCGCCCTTGGTTTCCTGTCAGCAGACATTGAATATCAGGTCTTGGTAAATGGTTGATTCTCCGCCTGCCCATTTTGCTGCATGGCCAGCCTTGCGGCCATCTGTGCAGCATGATAAATGCTCCCGGCATTCGCCTGCCCGTTGCCGGCGATGTCCAGCGCGGTGCCATGATCTACCGAGGTGCGGATAAAGGGCAGGCCAAGCGTAATATTGACCGCGCGGCCGAAAGCAAAGTGCTTCAGCACCGGCAGGCCCTGATCGTGGTACATCGCAATAACCGCGTCGCAGATCGCCAGGCGTGGCGGGGTGAACGCAGTATCGGCGGGTACCGGGCCCTCGATGGATACCACATCGGACCGGCAGCGGTCGATAACCGGCCGGATGATCATGTCATCTTCTGCACCCAGGTGCCCCTGTTCACCGGCGTGTGGGTTCAGACCGAGCACCTGCAGGTGTGGCCTGGCGATGCCGAAGCGCCGCTGCAGGTCGTCGACCGTAATGCGAATCACCGCTTCCACCTTCTCCGGCGTGATGGCATCGGCGACTTGCCGCAGCGGAAGGTGGGTGGTAACCAGCGCAACACGCAAACCGGGAGCCGCCAGCATCATCACAACCTGATCCACACCCGCGAGTTCAGCCAGGAATTCAGTGTGTCCGCTGAACGGAATACCGGCCTGGTTGATGACGGCCTTGTTTACCGGGCCGGTGACCAGCGCATCGGCATTTCCCTGCTGGATCAGATGTACCGCCTGACGCAGCGTATCAAGTACATATTGGGCGTTGCCCGCATCGGGCCGTCCCGGTATTTCCGTGCGAGACAACGTCACCGGCAGGCAGCCGAGGGCACCCGGCGGGATCTCCATCCCGGGACGCCATTCCAATAAGCGGGCTTCGATGTGCATGGCTGCAGCCGCGCGCCGCATGCAACCGGGGTCGGCAACGGCCAGCAAGCGCAGTTCAGGGTGCTCGCGCGCCAGCTTGAGGGTGATTTCAGGGCCGATACCGGCCGGTTCTCCGGGTGTGACTACGAGCAGTGGCGATGCGGGGTTCATCGCCGTTAGAAATCTGCAGGTCTGGATGGTCTCAGCTTGATGTGCTTCCTTCCCCGGGTAAGCGGATCTCGACAAAGGCTTCGTCGCGGAACTGGCGCAGGGTCTTCTCAATTTCCTGGTCAGCTTTTTGCTGGCGGATTTTTTCCCTGGCTTCCTCGCGGATGGCTTGCTCGGTGCGGTCCGATTCCCGCATCCCCAACAACTGCATGATGTGCCAGCCGCCCGGAGACTGAAACGGTTCGCTGATTTCGTTCTCTTTCAAATTCTGCAATGTCTGTGCAACCCGCTCGCCATAGGCGTCCGGCGGAAACCAACCCATGTCGCCGCCGAGATTGGCGCTGGTTGAATCGTCGGAGTACTCTTTGGCCAATTCTGCGAAATCCTCGTTGTTGTTCAGGCGTTGCTTGATTTCCGTGATCCGCTCCATGGCTGCCTTTGGCGTGACCAGCTCATTGATTGCAACCATGATATGTCTTGCGTGGTATTCCTTGACCATAACCTGCCGCTGTTCGCGATAGTCGTTGACTTTGAGGATATGGAAACCTGCCGGGCTGCGAATGGGCTGGCTGAACTGCCCTGGTTTCAGGTCGCGAACGGCATCGGCAAAAAACGTCGGGATGCTGTGCAGATCGCGCCAACCGACTGCGCCGCCTTCCAGTGCCTCCTGGCTGTCGGAATAACTGATGGCTGCAGAGGCAAAATCCAGTCCTTCCTCGAGCCGGCGATGAATGTCATCGGCTTTTGCCTGTACTTCCTTGATTTGTTGCGGCGTGGCGCCGTCGGGCAGGGCCACCAGAATATGTGAGATGTTGTACTCCCCGCCGCTGAGGTCTTCTGATGCCAGCAGAATGTCGACTTCGGTATCGCTGATGGGCGCCATGCTATTGACGATGCGTTGGCGCAGGCGTTCCGTCAGCAGTTCCTCGCCGATATTGCGGCGAAATTCACCGAAGTCCTCATGGTCACTTTCGATCACCTGGCGTAGCTGTTCAACCGTGATGTTGTTCTGCTTCGCCAGGGCGACCAGAGCCTGGTCGATATCGGCGTCACTGACGCGAATACCGGTCTGCAAGGCCCTTTGAACCTGCAATTCACGGATGATCAGACGCTCCAACACCTGGCGTTCGAGCAGATTCTGCGGCGGCATCGCATCACCGTTGGCGCGAATGCGCTCAACGATACCCTTGACGGCAAGATCCAGCTCCGAGCGCAAAATCACATCGTCATCTACCAGCGCGACGATGGAATCCAGCGGCTGCGGCGTGCCCGATGCTGCAGCGCCAGCGCCCGGATCCTGGGCTGTTGCGCAAAACGGCAGTGCCAGCAGCAATATGAACAGTGTCGCCAACGAGCGCCTGCCCGGGAGCCTGAGCCCGTGGGAAGCACGGCCGCGGGCGAATGATGGTGAGGAAAGCACTTGGGTCATCGGGGAAGTCTCGTAATGTTATTCATGGGCCGCAACTTTGGACGCAGTCCGGCGCGACAGGTTCCCAGTTTACACGTTCGGATCAGATGCTCGCTAGTAATTGAACAATTCCCGTGCCCGTGTGCCGATGCTGGCCAGACCCTTCAGATTGAGCTCGAGAAAAATGCCATCGCGGTAGGCGCCGTCGCGGTTTTTCAGGTAGCGGCGCACCACGGCGCGTACCGCCCAGCAACAGCTTTCATACTCGAATCCGCCCTGTATCTCCAGCAAGTCATTTTCCGCGAAGGAGTAATTCACGCGGGAGATTACCCGCCAGCTTTGGTTGATCGGCCAGTACGCGCGAAGGTCGAATTGGTCAACCCGACCGCGTCTGAACCGGTAGTCGAAGCTGGCGCGCTGCCCTGTTTTGCCGGCGTAGGAGACGCCAAAACTTGCGACATCCAGGCGATTCTTTTCCCAGTCCCATTGCGCGCCCGTGCGTGCGCTGAAACGGGTAAAGGGTTGCCAGTTGAATTCGGCTATGAACGGGGAATAATCGACTTTGCGTTCAGAGTCGCCATTGAGCTGCACTTTCAAGGATTCAAAATAGAAAATCTGTCCAATATTCAGGCTCCATCGCACGTCGCCACTGGCGGAATTGTAATTCCGCGTGCTGGCGGCCAGCGCAAGCTGGTTGGCGTCGCCCTGGCGGTCCGCTCCGCTGAAGCGGTTGGTATTGAATAACTGGCTGAAGCCAAAAGTGAATTCACCGGTATCGAATTTGGGCAGATCGGATTGTTCCTCATAGGGGATGTACAGGTAGAACAGTCTGGGCTCCAGGGATTGTGTGCTGCCATCGGCATTGACCCGGTCAAAGAACAGGCCGCCGTCCAGACTGACAATTGCGGTGCTGCGCGAAGGCGTGCTGTCCCCGGGTTGATTCATGCGATTCAGGTCGTAGCTGGTGAAGCGGTATCCGATGCTGGGCTTGATGAATCCCCAGTTGGTATAGCGCTCCCAATACACTGACGGCAGCACGTCGAATCGTGCGCCGGTGATGCCCGTATCGCGGTCAAAATAGACCAGTTCGGAGTTGACGTTGAAGCGTACGCCCCTGGGTCCGAACGCCTGGTCCATCCAAAACGCGATGCGCGGCAGACGCCGGTAGGGTTCGTTTTGCTGCCGCACGTTCTCGTCAATGACCTGGAAATTGTCGACCAGCATGTCTATGTTCCAAAACGTGCCGACCCCGCTCAAGGTTGCATTGCTGTACAAATATTGCTGGGAAGTCTGAACCAGGCTGGAGCTGAAGTCCTGGAAATACTTGTTGTCACTGACCCGGTCAAAAACCAGCCCGGTGCGCCAATGGGTCAACGGCCGGGCACGGTGTTCGATGCGGTAGTGGTAGCGGTCATCGCCGGTCTTGGTGTCGTTGGGCATGTAATCGAACGTGAGATTTCCGTTGCTGCGGCGCGTCAATAAACGATATTCACCACTGAGCATGAAGCCGCGGCTGGTGTAGTAACGGGGTTCCAGCGTGGCGTCCTGGTTGGGGGCAATGTTCCAGTACCAGGGGACGTTGAACTGGATGCCATTGTCATTGGTGTTACTCAGGCTGGGATAGAGAAAGCCGGATTTGCGCCGGTCGTCGATCGGGAAAGAAAAATACGGCGCGTACAGGATCGGCACGCCTTTGAAATTCAAAATGGCGCCGTGGGCCACGCCGAAACCGTCGTCATGGCGCAATTCCAGTTTTTTGGCGGACAGGAACCAGTCCGGTTTTTCCTTGGGGCAAGTGGAATATTCCAAACCGTAAAGGTGAGACCGGTGGTCGCCGGTTAATTCGACATAATCCGCTTTACCGTTGGCACTCGAGCCGGTAAGGCCATAGTCGATGACGGAAAATCGACCTTTTTCTTCGAGGAAACTGTAATACGCTTCCTGCGCATCGATCCACATTTGTTGATCCTGGTAGCTGACCGGCCCGGGAAAGGTGATGGTTTCCGTCTTCGGGTTGTAGATGATCCGTTCGGTCGTCAGGTGCTGGTCGGCGCGGAATAACTCGACGTTTTCCGTGGCTTCACCTGCGTCGTCCTTGCTGGCGTCGAGGTAGCGTGCAAATAACACCGCCGGAGCCTTGCTGCGATCCGGCGCAGGCGGCAACATCGGTCCCATCGCGGGGCGCGGGCAGTTCATCGCAGGTGCAGGCTTTGGTTCCGCGGCCTGTACCGTCAGGCTGGAGCCGATCAGGGCCGAGCAAGTCAGAAGCACGCTGACGGGTTTGAAAAAAAATGAATTCACGGACGAATCGATCACAGGGGATGGATTAGCGCGCTAAGTTGTCACAGATCACCAGCGGATGCAATCGGCTTGCAAGGCTGATGGAGCCAGTCCTGGCGGCGTTTCCTGTCCAGTGCGGCTTTTTCCCCGGCCAGGGCATAGAATCGATCCAGATTATGCTCCGCTTGTTCGTACAATGCGGCAAACGCACATATCCCTCCTTCGTAGCTCTCCATCAGTGCCAGGTGGGCATTATTCAGGTCACCAGTCATCCAGGAGACATAGTAATCAATTCCGTTCCAGTCGGTCTCGACCAGCGCCAGGTAGTGCTCGCTGAGGGCGTCGAAAACGTGTTTCTTAGCCTGCCTCATGTCTTCTTTCGGCCGCCCGGACGCATACACGGTTTCGAGTTGCCGGCGCGATTCCTGCAACAGGTGATTGAATTGAGCAGCCGCCCGAGTCTGGTTTTGCCATTGTTGGATGCCGTCTGCTTCACCGGCCTCTGCCAGCCAGAGACGGACGCCGGTATCTTCGACGAATCCGGCAAATGATTCATTGAAGTCCGTATCACTCTTCACATAGAGCCTTGCGTGGGCCAATTCATGGAAAATGATGCCCGCCAGGTTAGCGTCGGAATACTGCAGCATGGTGTCGAGCAGGGGGTCTTCGAACCAGCCCAGGGTCGAGTAGGCAAGGGCGGGGGCAATCATCACGTCGTACGCTTTTTTTTCCATCTTGTGCGCGAAATTGGCTGCTTTCTGCCGCTCAAAGTAGCCACGGTAAGCAACACAGCCGGCAACGGGAAAGCACCACAAGCGGGGCGCGAGGGAGAATTCCGGCGCCACCACCACGTTCCATGTGACGGCCTTCCTGTGGGTGATGGCCAGGCGGCTGAAGCTGCCGTTTGCAGGCAGGCCCAGGCGATCATGCGCAAACCGGCGCATGGCTATGGTCTGGCGCAATCGCATGGCCAGCTCCGGATCTGTGCCTGGATCGGTCAACAGGCTTGAAATTTCCACGCGTGACCGCATCAGGCGTAGATGACCGGAGATCGCCTGGGCGTAATAGGAAGGTCCGGCGCAAGCCGCAAGCTGAGTCAGCACGATCAGCCAGGCGGCCGGCAAAATGCTCAAGAGGAGACGCGGCCGTTTCATATCGTCAGAATAACCGAAGTCCGGCAGCCGGACCGTCCGGGGTTTGCAAATCGCAGTGCGTTTGAGACCATAATCGCTATCGGCCTATGAGGAATCTGTATGAGCATCGAGAAAAGTGACCAGGAGTGGCGCGAGTCATTGACCCCGGAGCAGTACCGCGTGACCCGGCAAGCCGGGACCGAAGCGCCATTCAGCGGTGAATACGAGCAGCATTGGGACAAGGGTCAGTATTATTGTGTCTGCTGCGGACATGCATTGTTCGATTCGGACAGTAAATTCAATGCCGGCTGTGGTTGGCCGAGTTTTCACTCGGAACTGGAAGAAGCCAATATTGTGCACCGGCCTGACTTCAGCCATGGTATGAGCCGGACCGAGTTGCTCTGCCGCCACTGCAATGCGCACCTCGGGCACATTTTTCCCGACGGACCGCCACCCACCGGACTGCGCTACTGCATCAACTCCGCGTCGTTGCGCTTTGTCGGCAGTGAACATGAGTCTTAGACCCTTTCACCTGGCCATTCCAGTCGACGACCTGGCGGCGGCGCGGGCGTTTTACGGCGGCCTGCTGGGCTGCGCAGAGGGGCGCAGTAGCCCACAATGGGTGGATTTCAATTTTTACGGGCATCAGCTGGTCTGTCATCTGGATACCGGGTCAGGTGAGCGAGGCCCGGGTTTGAAAAACCGCGTCGACGGTCACGGCGTGCCGGTGCCGCATTTTGGCCTGGTGCTCGATATGGACACCTGGAGCGAGACCCGGGACCGCTTGCGCGCTGCCGGAATTGCTTTCGACATCGAACCCACCATCCGCTTTCAGGGCAAGGCCGGAGAACAGGCGACGATGTTCTTCCGCGATCCGGCCGGCAACCCGATCGAGCTCAAAGCGTTTGCCAGCCTGGATCAGTTGTTCGCCAAGTAGTCTAAAACGGCCCCCCTCAATTGATCAAAGTCTTCGAGAATTTCGATTTCAGCCGCGTGGGCCAAATGCAGTCCTTGCTTGAATCGCAAGGCATACCGACCTTTATCAAGAATCAATTTTCTTCTTCGGTGATGGGTGAGGTGCCGTTTGTGGAAGTTTGCCCGCAACTGTACATCCTGGACGCGGCAGACCTGGACAGGGCGCGGAAATTGCTGCGGCAGGCGCTGCCTGGCCCTACCCCGACCGACCCCTGGACCTGCCCCGATTGCGGCGTGGAAATGGAGGCACAATTTACGCAGTGCTGGAACTGCGCCATGGAAGCGTGAGCTCCGGTCCTGCAACGCATGCGGGGCTCTCAAAGCGCCATATGGTGCGTGACAGGTAACTAGCGGTCCTCTCCCCGCAGCCGTTGCACCTCGTGCTGCAGACGGGCCGCGCTGACTTCCGCCGGCGCGATTGGTGCGCCAATGCGCAATTCGATTCTGGCCCACAGTTTGTAGGGCCGGCGTTGCAGCAGCGGATCGCGGCGGCTGAACAGCGATCCCCACAGATGACACAGTGCCACCGGAACCACCGGTACCGGTTGTTCGGCGATGATCCTGTCAATCCCCGGCTTGAACGGCTGGATCTCCCCATCGCGCGTAATGGCGCCTTCCGGAAAAATACCCAGCACATCGCCGCGTTCCAACACCCCGCGCATGCGCCGGAAAGCGGCTTCCAATATGGCCGGATCCTCGCTGCGCCCGGCGATGGGAATGGCTTTGCCGGTGCGGAAGATGAAATTCAACAGCGGTATCCGGTAAATCCGGTAGTGCATGACGAAGTTTACCGGCCGGCGGATGACGCCGCCGATGATCAGCGGGTCGGCGAAACTGACGTGGTTGGATGCGATGATGACCGGGCCGTCTTCGGGGATGTTGTCTGCACCCAGGACACGCACGCGGTAAATCGTATGGATCAGAATCCACACCAGGAAACGCATGAGAAATTCCGGCACCAGCGTGAAGATATACACCGCCACCACCGCGTTCAGAATGGCCGTAAGCAAGAAAAGCTGGGCGATGGAAAACCCGGCTGCGCCCAGTAAAACGATGGCCATCACGGCCGAAATCACCATGAACAGGGCGTTGACGATGTTGTTTCCGGCGATCACGCGCGAGCGCTGGGCAGGGTCGGAGCGCTGCTGCACCAGCGCGTACAGCGGCACGGTGTAAAAGCCGCCGAAAACGCCGATCAACAGCAGGTCGGCGACGATGCGCCAGTTGCTGGCCGTGCTGAAGAACTCGTGCGCCGCGACGGCGATCCCGGGCTGCGCCGGCGTAGCGAAATAGAGGTCCGCGCCGAACAGCGTCAGTCCGATGGCGCCAAAGGGCACGAGGCCGATTTCAATCTGTTTGCCGGAGAGTTTTTCGCAGAGCAGCGAACCGGTGCTGATGCCAATGATGAACAGTCCGAGCAGCGAGGACATCAGGTTTTCATCGCCGCCCAGCACATTCTGGCTGTAGCTGGGAATCTGCACCAGCAAGGTGGCGCCGAAAAACCAGAACCAGGAAATTCCCAGCACGCTGTTCAGCACCGTACGGTTGTGGTTGAGAAATCTGACGTTTCGCACCGTCTCGGAAAAAATGTTCCAGTTGATCCGGATGCCGGGGGCCACGGCCGCCGCCGCCGGTATGCGCCGGCTGTACCCGTACCCCGTCAGTGCAACGGCCAGGCAGGTGAGCACTGACCCACATCGGCCAGCTGAATTCGATTCCCGCCAATTGCGGGCCGGCAATGGTGCCGAGCAGAATGGCGACGAAGGTGCCCATTTCAATCAGCGCATTGCCACCCACCAGTTCCCGCGAGCGCAGGATCTGCGGCAGGATGCCGTACTTGATCGGCCCGAAAATGGTCGACTGCAATCCCAGGGAAAAAAGCACCAACAACAGCAAGGGCAGGTTGTTCAACCAGAAGCCCAGCGTCGCCAGCAGCATGATCGCCACCTCGAGCAACTTGACGCGGCGTATCTGCAGGGATTTTTCGTATTTGTCGGCAAACTGGCCAAACAAGGCCGAGAACAGGAAGAACGGCAGGATGAACAGCATCGCGCTGAGATTCACCACCTGGTTGGTGTTCAGGCCGGCCAGCCGGCTGGCCTGAAAGACCAGGATCGCGGCCAGGGCATTCTTGAAGATGTTGTCATTGAATGCACCCAGTGCCTGGGTCATGAAAAACGGCATGAAGCGCCGTTCACGCAGCAGGGAAAACTGGGAATGGCCCGACATATCAGCCGACGAAGGTGTTCAGTACGCCGGCGATGGTCGCGGTCATCATCGTCGCCAGGGTGCCGCCCAGCACTGCCAGCAGACCCAGGCGTGCGAGGTCGGAACGCCGGTCCGGCGCCAGGCTGCCGATGCCGCCAATCTGGATGGCGATGGAAGAGAAGTTGGCAAAGCCGCACAGGGCATAGGTGGAGATCAGGACCGCTTTGGGCGACAGGGACTCCTTGATCGCATTGAGATGCACATAGGCGACAAATTCGTTGGTAACGGCTTTCTCTCCGATCAGCCCGCCCACCGCGATGGCGTCCTGCCAGGGCACACCAATCACCCAGGCCAGCGGGGCCAGCACATAACCGAGGATGGCGGCCAGGCTTAGCGGCTGACCGGCGGCCGCTTCAAAGCCGCTGATCTGCCCGATCCAGGCCAGCGGAAAATCGATCATTGCGATCAGCGCGATGAAGGCCAGCAACATGCCGCCGACGTTCAGGGCCAGGCGCACGCCGTCGCCGGCGCCATTGGCAGCGGCTTCGATCACATTGCCGGCGGACTTTTCGACATGAATGCGGACCTGCCCGGCAGTCAATGATTCGGCCACTTCGGGTTTCAATAATTTGGCGATCACGATGGTGGCGGGCGCGGCCATCACGCTGGCAGCCAACAGATGCCGCGCGTAGAACAGGCGCTGCAGGTCATCGCCTCCGCCCAGCATGGCGATGTAGGCAGCCAGTACCGCTCCGGCGATGGTGGCCATGCCGCCGACCATCATCGTGAACAGTTCCGATTCCGTCATGCGCGCAATATAGGGGCGCACCACCAAAGGGGCTTCGGTTTGACCGACGAAAACGTTGGCGGCAACGGACAGGCTCTCGGCGCCGCTGGTATGCAATACCTTGAGCATCACCCAGGCCATGCCCTGCACGACCTTTTGCATGATGCCCAGGTGATACAGGACGGCCATCAGGGAAGCGAAGAAAATGATCGTGGGCAACACCTGGAAGGCGAAGACGAAGCCGAAATTCTGTGCGCTGGCCAGGTCGCCGAAAATAAACGTGGAGCCGACCAGGGCGAACTCCACGATCTTGACAAAAAATCTGGCGAAATACTCGAAGAACATGCGTCCGCCCGGCACCAGAATGACGATGATGGCGAACACGACTTGCAGAGCAATGCCGGAAACGACCAGGCGCCAATCCACTTTGCCGCGGTTGTCGGACAGGCTCCAGGCAATGCCGACCAGAACGAGCAGGCCGAAAAGGCCAAATGCGATGGTTGCCACCATGAGCGATTCCCCGGAATGTTCTCAGCCTGCCCGTGCTCCGCAATGTATCGGCTTTGCCTGAATCAGGCAAATTGTGTTAACAGGCGTTGCTGCAACGCGTCAGGAAATGGGCGCCGGAAACGGGCCGGCGCGCTTCACTCGGCGAAGATCACGATTTCCCGCGTCGCTGCGAATTGCAGGTCCGGCCAGCGCTCCTGGGTCAGTTGCAGGTTGACCCGCGAAGGCGCGAGATAGACCAATTGGCCGGCTGCATCTTCGGCCAGGTTGTTTTGCAACTGGCGGCGGAAATCGGCCAGTTTCTTTTCGTCCGCGCAGCTTACCCAGCGCGCGGTCTGGATGTTGACGTTTTCAAAGACGGCATCGACGTTGTATTCGTTTTTCAGGCGATAGGCGACGACATCGAACTGCAGCATGCCGACGGCGCCGAGTATCAAGTCATTGCCCATCAGCGGCCGGAAAAACTGGGTGGCGCCTTCTTCGCAGAGTTGATTCAGGCCCTTGTGCAGCGCTTTCAATTTCAGCGGATCGCGCAACAAGGCGCGGCGAAAAAGCTCGGGGGCGAAATTGGGGATGCCGGTGAACTGCAGCGCCTCACCCTCGGTGAAGGTGTCGCCGATGCCGATGGTGCCATGATTGTGCAGCCCGACGATATCGCCCGGCCACGCGGTTTCGACATGATCGCGGTCCTGGGCCATGAAGCTGAGCGCATTGGCCGCTTTGATCTCCTTGCCCAGGCGCACGTGGAAAAGCTTCATGCCGCCTTCGAAGCGGCCGGAACAAATCCGCATGAACGCAACCCGGTCGCGGTGCGCCGGATCCATGTTGGCCTGGATCTTGAAGATGAATCCGCTCAGCGCGGGTTCATTGCTTGCGACCGTGCGGCTGACCGTGGCGCGGGGGCCGGGCGCCGGTGCGTGCTGCACGAATGCATCCAGCAGAGGCGTCACGCCAAAGTTGTTGATGGCGGAGCCGAAGAACACCGGGGTCTGGTCGCCGGCAAGATAGGCGGCCGGGTCGAACCGGTGGCTGGCGCCCCGCACCAGTTCGATCTCCGCGCGCAACTCAGCGACATCGCGCCCAAGTACCTTGTCGAGTTCCGGATTATCGATGCCCTGGATGATCCTGGCCTTTTGCGTGACGTAGTTCTTGCCGGAATCATAAAGGTGCACGGCATCATCGAGTAAATGATAAACGCCCTTGAGGCGCTGGCCCATGCCGACGGGCCAGGTCACCGGCGCGCACTGGATGCCCAGTACGGATTCGACTTCATCGAGCAGTTCGACCGGTTCACGCCCTTCCCGATCGAGCTTGTTGATGAAGGTGAAAATGGGTGTTTGGCGTAGTCTGCAGACCTCCATCAATCGGATCGTGCGTTCCTCAACGCCCTTGGCGCAGTCAATCACCATCAGTGCCGAGTCGACCGCCGTCAGGGTGCGGTAGGTATCTTCGGAAAAGTCCGCGTGGCCGGGCGTGTCGAGCAGGTTGACCACGCGATCACGGTAATGGAACTGCATCACGGAACTGGTGACGGAAATGCCGCGCTCCTGTTCCAGCTTCATCCAGTCGGAGGTGGCATGGCGCACGGCTTTCTTGGCTTTGACGGCGCCCGCCATCTGGATCGCGCCACCGAACAGCAGCAGTTTTTCCGTCAGCGTGGTTTTGCCGGCATCCGGATGCGAGATGATCGCAAAGGTGCGGCGCCGGGCGAGTTCTTTATCTAACTGGGACATAGTAGGTAATTGACTGACCCAACCCGGGTTGGTGAGTCGCTGATGGCTCCATTGACCTGAGGCGCGCCTGCGGATCTGCGCTCAAAAAAGCAGACCATTCTATCAGATCGAGGGCTTACCGATGTACTGGAGTGCCGGTGAGTAACTGGTTTTCCTGCGGAATGAAGGGTTCACCGCCGGGCTGATCGAAGCGAAACGGTACCGATCGCATCTCCATGCCCACATTCTGTTGTATGACGAAGTGCAGGTGGGGGCCGGTACTGAAACCGGTATTGCCCGAGCGCGCAATGATCTGACCGGCGCGCACTTTGGCGCCCGGGCGCACGCTGACGCTGGCCAGGTCGAGGTGGGCATAAAGCGCCATGGTGCCATCGTCGTGCAGGATGCGGACATGGTTGGCCTTGTCGACGAATTCCTTCTTGTTGGTGCCGGCGCGTTTGAAGTCGTCCTCTACGTCCATGACCACGCCCCCGCGTGCGGCGAGAATGGTCGTGCCTATCGGCATCACGATATCGATGGCGTACTCGCTGTCCGGCCCGGTGTGGGTTTTGCCGCCATTGAAGCCCTGGCTGATGAGGTACGATTCGCCGGCAGAAAACGGGGTGCGGACGACCAGCCCTTCCACCAATTGGGGAATCGGCGGACCGGGCACCGAGGTGAGGTGCAAGCGGTAACTGAATCCCTGGTGTGGGTCCAATGCGCCCATGCCGACCAGATTTCGCTCGGCCTGGCCCGGAATCACGAAACGGGCGGGAAGGGGTGGTTCTGAGATGACATTCACCGCATCGGACAGGCTCAATTCAATTTGCACCGGTCCCCAGAAGTCATTGAACAGCACATAAACCGGATTGGATTCCGGGCCTTCCATGCGCATCTGGATGCGCGGCTCGGGCTCCCGCTCCATGTATACGGTGTCGAATTCCTGATCTTCCGCCGGAACCTGGTCGGTGAAGTGCCAGATCCCGTTCTCATCCTGGAATTTGTATATGTTTTTGCCGTACACATCGGTGGCCGATAGCAGCAGGGCTGTCAGCAGGAGCGCGCTTATGGTGGCCAGTTTTGCTCATCAGCATTCAATCACATTGACCGCGAGACCGCCGCGTGAAGTTTCCTTGTAACGGCTTTTCATATCGGCGCCGGTATCGCGCATGGTCTTGATCACCTTGTCCAGCGAAACACGGTGCTTGCCATCACCGCGGACCGCCATACGTTGCGCATTGATGGCCTTGACCGCGCCCATCGCATTGCGTTCGATACAGGGAATCTGCACCAGCCCGCCAACCGGGTCGCAGGTTAGCCCCAGGTTGTGTTCCATTCCGATCTCGGCGGCATTTTCGACCTGGCTGGGCGTACCGCCCATGGCTGCGGTCAAGCCGCCCGCGGCCATCGAACAGGCCACGCCGACCTCACCCTGGCAGCCGACTTCGGCGCCTGAAATCGAAGCGTTCATCAGGTACAGCATGCCGATGGCCCCGGCCGTCAGCAGAAACTCGACCGTGCCTTCGTCGCTGGCGCCTGGAATGAAGGTCGCGGTAGTACTGAATCACCGCGGGAATGATGCCGGCGGCCCCATTGGTCGGCGCGGTCACCACCCGCCCACCGGCCGCATTTTCCTCGTTGACCGAAAGCGCATAGAGGTTGACCCAGTCCAGGATGTTCAGCGGATCCTGCGCCGGCGCCTGCGCCAGCAACTCGCGATGGAGCCGGGGCGCGCGGCGCTTGACATGCAATCCGCCGGGTAAATCGCCCTCCTGTGTATAACCGCGTTGCATGCAGGCCTCCATCGCCGACCAGATGCGCAACAGTCCGCTGCGGACTTCCGCTTCGGGCCGCCAGGTTCTTTCGTTGGCCATCATCACTGCGGCGATGGTGATGTTTTGCTGCTCGCAGCGGGCCAGCAGCTCGTCGCCACTGCCAAATGGATGCGGCAGCGGCGTTTCGTCTTCCACGATGCGGTCTTCCGCCGCGCGGTCCTGGTTCACCACGAAGCCGCCGCCGACTGAATAATATTCGCGCGCCATCAGCACCTCACCGGCGCTGTCGAAGGCTTCGAAGCGCATTCCATTGGGGTGATGGGGCAGAACCTCGCGTTTGTTGAACTTGAGGTCCGTACGCTCGTCAAAGCCGATTTCACGCTGGCCCGCCAGTCTCAGGCGGCCGCCAGCGCGTATCGATTGCAGCATCGTTTCGATGGCATCCGGGTCGATATGGTCGGGCAACTCGCCCTGCAATCCCAGCATGACCGCCTTGTCGGTACCGTGGCCGCGGCCGGTGTGCGCGAGTGAGCCAAACAGAGTCGCGCACAAGCGATCGACCCGGTCCAGCACGCCGGCCTGCTGCAGGCGCCGGGCGAAGGTATGTGCTGCCTTCATCGGGCCAACCGTATGTGAACTCGATGGGCCGATGCCGATTTTGAACAAATCAAAGACGCTGACCGCCATGCTGTACTCGCAACACCATCAATAACGCCCAGAATACTATTTTTCGCCTGTCCCGAGTGGATGAAACCGCGTGTACAATGTGGGCGCTGAAGTATTGAGCCTGGAGCACCCGCATGGCCAGAGCCAGCGAAGTCATACTGTATACGCGCCCCGATTGTCACCTGTGCGACCTGGCGGCACAGATGCTCGAGCAGTGTGCGGTCACCTGGTATCGGGTCGATATCGAGTCCGATCTGGAACTGATTCAAAAATATGGCAACCACATTCCGGTGCTGTACCGCCCTGATGTGGACCGGGATTTGTATTGGCCGTTCACCGCGGAAACCGTCACCGCGTTCGTCGAACTTGAAATTTGACCGGCCGCCTGCAGGTCATGGCAATGGGGTCAAACCTGCGCGGCGGTCAATAACCCTGATGGCGCGAGCGCGAACCGGCAGCGCCATCGCACCAACGCCCCAGAGATGCTAGCCTGCATGTTGGACCAGTCCTCTACTGCGACGGTCCAGGGACACGCCCTGTCTGGCTTTCGCTCGGTCAGAGTGCTCGACATAGTGTCGACTATGCCTGCGCGCTCCTCGGTCGCGAAAGCCAGTCATGACGCACCCCTGATCCGTCTCGCTACGAGGACTGGTGCAACATGCAGGCCAGGGCCTTTTCGGCGGTTTCCCGCGCCAGGATGGCCAGCCCGGTGAAGAAGCCGCGCGTGCGCTGTTCCGTCTCGGGCAAAACGAAGCCCAACAGGATATAGGCCGCCATGATCGGCAGCGTCCAGAACAGGCACAGGACGATGGCAGCCAGGCGCACGCACCAGACTTCCTTGTTGATCCGGGCAGCAAGGGTTTGGCAGACGCCGAGCACAATCGGCTGGCCGGGGCGGCCTTTGAGCGCTTGCCTGATCTCATGGAAAATGGATTCTGCGGTCACGTTTGCTCTCCTGACTACATGTCTGATAATGAATATGCAGGTTTCATGCCAGTAAATCATGTGTATTTAGTCACTGTGCATTGCGCCGGTTTGGCCGGATTGACCAATGAGTGGGTAAAATCACCGCGCCGGATGCGGCGGCCGCCAAGACCAGGCGAGAGCGCGTCATGCTGGTGCAATATCGGGCTTAGATATGGAACCTTCTTCCACCGCCATTGCCTACCTCGACGGTCCGCGCTTGCTGCGTGCAATTTCTGCCGGCGTGTGCCAGGTTTTCCGCCGCCGTGGCTACCTCAACAAGATCAACGTATTTCCGGTGCCCGACGGCGACACCGGGACCAACATGGCGTTTACCTTCAAATCCATCCTGGATGCCACCACCGAAGCGCAGCATGAACGCGCCGATGAATTGCTGGCGCATATCGCAGACGCCGCGCTGGATGGCGCGCGGGGCAATTCAGGCGCCATCATGGCGCAGTATTTCTATGGCTTCAGCGAAGCTGTCATGGGCCGCCCGGTCCTGAGCGCGACGGACCTGGCCGGTGGCGCCACAGCGGGCGCAGCCGCCGCCTGGAAGGCCATGTCGAAACCGGTGCCGGGGACGCTGCCCACCGTGCTGGAAGATTTCTCCAATGAACTCGCCGCACAGGTAGCTGCAGGTGTCCAGGATATCCGCCTGTTGATCGAACGCGGGCTGGCGCGGGCGCACAAGTCCCTGGCCAATACGCCCAGGCAACTGGCAGTGCTGCGCCAGGCGGGTGTGGTCGATGCCGGCGGTCAGGGATTTGTCGACTTGCTGGAAGGGATATGGACGCTTATCGAGAGCGGTGGGGAGGACGAGACAACGATGGATGCGCCAGAGTTCGAGGCGCAAACACCCGGCACGGCCGGCATCGGCGCGCACCGGTTTTGCACCGAATGTGTCATTACCGGAAAGGACCTCGACCGCGAAGCGCTGATGCAAGCACTGCAGGAACTGGATTCAAGCTCACTGGTGGTGGCTGGCGGCGGTGCACGGATCCGGGTGCATGTGCATGTCAATAATCCTGCCGACGTTTTCCTGGCTTGTGAAGCATTTGGCGAGATCACGCAGCAAAAAGCCGATGACATGCAGCGCCAGCATGGGTTGATGAACCAGTCCGGCACGGTGGCCATCGTCACCGACTCGGGCGCGGACATTCCACCCTCCGAGTTGGAGCGCCTGGGTATTTACGTGGTGCCGGTCAGGTTGAGTTTCGGTGACCGCGAGTACCTCGATGGCGTATCGCTGACGGCGGATGCGTTCTACACCATGCTGGCGGCAAGCGCCGAGGCGCCGTTGACCTCACAGCCGCCGCCCCAGGACTTCGCCCGCGTGTATTCCCTGCTCACATCGCACGGCTACGAGGTCGTCTCCGTCGGTTTGTCCTCACACTTGAGCGGCACCACGGCAGCCGCCATGCAGGCAGCCGGCAGGCAAGGTGCCGGGCGTGTGCGGGTATTCGACTCGCTCAGCGCCACCGCAGGGCAGGGACTGTTGGCCATTGCCGCGGCCGAAGCGGCCGAACTGGGATTCTCGGCCGATGAAGTGGAAGCCCTGCTGCGCGAACTGGTCCCGCTGACTCGCGTCATCGCGGTGGCGAATGACCTCGCCTACGGGGTCAAGGGTGGGCGGGTACCGCACTGGGTGAAACGGCTGACCGATCTGCTGCATATCAATCCGGTACTGATGGCCAGCGCGCAGGGCACGCTGACCCTGGCCGGTTTCCACCGCGGCCGCGGCGCCAATCCTGCCAAATTGGCGCACAGCGTCGTGCGCAAAATGAACAAGGGCGAGATCTACCGGGTGTTGATCGCGCACTGCAATCATGCGGCAGGTGCGGCACAGCTACGCCGGCACATCCTGCACCAGCACGGCGAAATCCATTCCTGCCATGTCACCGAGGCCGGCCCGGCCATCGGAGTTCACCTTGGCCCCGGCGGTTTGATCGTCGGATTTATGCCGCAGCCCGACGTGTTGCGATAAGCTGAGGCCATGGTCAGCTCGATCATCAAAGTGGCGCTCGCCTACCTACTGGGCTCGGTTTCGGGCAGCCTGTTGCTGGGCGCCATGAACAATATCGACATTCGCCTGGCCGGTAGCGGCAACGCGGGCGGCACCAATGCGTTTCGCACCCAGGGTTTCCGTTTTGCGCTGGGCGTGGTGATCATCGATATTGGCAAAGGTGTGATCGCCGCATGGTTGTTACCGCGCCTGCAAATCCCGGGGCTGCATGAGATTTTCACCTTACCTACGCTGGCCGTATGCTGTGGCTTCGCAGCGGTGCTGGGCCATTGCTTTCCGGTCTGGCACGGCTTTCGCGGCGGTAAAGGCGCGGCCACCGCCGTTGGGTGTGGTGTGCGTGATCCAGCCGCTGGCCATGCTGCCCATGCTGGCAACCTGGTTGCTGGTGTTGGGGCTGAGTGGTTGGGTGGGCCTGGCCACCATGTCGGCCGGGATCAGTCTCGTGGCTGCCATGCTGTGGCTGCAGGCTCCGGACGCGCATCTGTGGTTTTCCGTGGCTCTGGCGTTATTCCTGATCTTTACCCATCGCGGCAATATCCACAATATGATCGACCGTAGTGAGTACCGCTTCGAAAAAGCCATGATCCGCAACTGGTTTCGCTGATTGCCTGAATCCGCCTGGTCTCATGTCCATCGCCTTCACACCCTACGATCCGGCCGGCATCCGCGCCCAATTGGCTCCGCTCAGCCAGTCCTTGTTGCGGCGCCTCACGGTGCTGGATGTCGTCGACTCCACCAACCGGGCCTTGCAGTGTCTACCGGCAGATGAACAACACGGGCACGCGATTGTTGGCCGACCGGCAAAGCGCCGGGCGCGGGCGGCGCGGGCGCAGCTGGCATTCGCCGCCCGGGCAGAACATTTACCTCAGCCTGGGCTGGAACTTCCAGCGCGCGGATGGGGCGCTGACGCCGCTGCCCCTCGCGGTTGCGGTCGCGGCCGTCCGCGCCATGCGCCGCGCGGGCCTACATTCGCCCGGCATCAAGTGGCCGAATGATATCCAGGTCGGGGGCAAAAAACTGGCGGGCATTTTGGTCGAGCTGCGCAATCCCGGGCCCGGACAGGCTTTGGCGGTGATCGGCATCGGCGTGAATGTGTCGCATGCCCGCGGATGATGCCAGCCGCACAGTGATAGACCAGCCCTGGACCGACGTCTGCACTCACCTTGTGCAGCCGGCCGGTGAGGACTTGCGCAACCGGCTGTGCGGCCTGTTGCTGGACGAACTGTTGCAAGGCGTCGAACGCTTTGCTGCGGACGGATTCGATCCGTTTGCAAAAGACTGGAACCGATGGGATGCGCTGCGTGGCAGGCAGGTCTGCATCTGCAGTGCCAATGAAACGGTTTCGGGTACCGCCATCGGCATCAGCGAATGCGGCGCGCTGCTCGTTGACTGCCAGGTTAATTCCGGTAAGACTGAAGTGCGCAAATTTTTTGCCGGCGACGTGAGCATCCGTTCCGTGGAACCTGATCACATATGATCGCTGGTGGCGCAGAAGACGGGCTTGTGCATTACCCGGTATCGTCTAAAATACCGGCCTCCTTCTCCGTGCCGGCTTAGCTCAGTTGGTAGAGCAACTGATTTGTAATCAGTAGGTCGGGGGTTCGAATCCCTCAGCCGGCACCACATCGCTTAAATTGTGCAGTCCTCAAAATCCAAACTTGGTAATCTTTGACTAGATTACGAGTGCTATTAATTAGTTGTGTTTTTCGGTGATTGTGAAAAGTACTCCGAGTTATTTTTTCACATAGCAGTATTGACCTGCCCCCCGGATTCCGGCGCTTCGCCTGATAGCCGGATTCCATGTCTGCCTGCGGCAGGCTGGAATGACGGCTTGATTAGGAACCCCGCGGTGGGCAACCATCGCGGGGTTTTTGCTGCGGCTAAGCGCGCTGGCCTGATTCCAGGGCCGGTGTCATCATTCGGCCGCCACCCCGTGTCCCTTCGGTTATCATGCATCCGGCAACACCCCGTGATTTCAATGGAGTTCTACCCACATGGTGATGACGAAGGGACAGCGGCTGCGCTTTCTGGTTGTGGCTGCATTGACCGGCATCATTTGGTTCAGCCTGCTCGGCTACCGGGATCTGTTCGACCCGGATGAGGGCCGTTACGCACAAATACCGGCCGCGATGGCCGATTCCGGTGACTGGCTGACACCCCGGCTGAACGGGGTAAAGTACTTTGAAAAGCCGGCATTGCAGTACTGGGCCAGCGCGGTGGTGTTCAAACTGGCAGGCAAGGGCAACGCCAGCGCCCGTTTGATTCCCGCTCTGGCAGGCTATCTGGGCGCATTATTTGCAGCGCTGCTGGCCCATAGACTGTTCGGCGCCAGGGCTGCATGGTTCGCTTTCCTTTTTACCGGCAGTTCCCTGATGTGGGTGGTGATGGGCCATGTCCTGACCTTGGACATCCTGCTCAGCACGTTTTTGTTTATCGGCATGGGGTGCCTCGCCATTGCGCAGCAGGAGCGCTGCGACACAGCACGGCTGCGAAACTGGATGCTGGCCGGCTGGGTGGCATTGGCCATGGCCGTGCTGACCAAGGGTTTGATCGGGCTGGCCTTACCGGTTACCAGCGTCATGGTCTACAGCCTGTGGCAGCGGGACTGGCAGATCTGGAAGCATCTGCAGCTTCGCGGCGGCTTGCTGTTGTTCTTCGTAATGGTCTCGCCCTGGTTTATCGCGGTCAGCCTGAAGAACCCTGAATTCGCACATTTCTTTTTCATCCACGAACACTGGGACCGCTATACCAGTAATGTGCATCACCGCGGCGGCCCGATTTACTACTTCGTTCCCTTGCTGCTGCTGGGCCTGTTGCCCTGGCTGCTGGTCAGTCTCGATGCGCTGGTCCGGCCCGCTTTCAAATGGCTGCCGGAGAACGCCGGAGGCTTCGATGCCGCGCGCCTGCTGTGGTCTTTCGTGGCCGTTACCTTCGTCTTTTTTTCCCTTGGCAATTCCAAGCTGCCCGCCTATATTCTGCCCCTGATCCCCGCCGTTACCGTACTCGCGGCGCAGAGGATGGCTAACGCCGAAAGGCTGGGCGCCGATCGCTGGTTGATGGCGCTGCTCGGCCCGCTCCTGTTGCTGCTCTCGTTCAACCTGCATTGGTTGGCTGACGAGCGCTTTGTGCTGCCAATGTGGCTGGATTTCAGGCCCTGGCTGCTGGCCGCCGGTGGCTTGTTCGTGCTGGTCAGCCGCGGCGATGTTCCTGTTCACCAGGAAACCACTGGCGGGCTGCGTGATCGCATCGGTTCTGTCCTTGCTGGCCTTTCAACTGGTGCTTTGGGGCGCGCAGTCGATTGCGGTCGCTCGTTCGAGCCGTCTGGTGGCAGCGGCCATCGCCCGGTCGGTTCCGGCGGATGCGCCGGTCTATGCGGTGGGGACCTTTCCCGAATCGGCGGCTTTTTATCTGGGCAGGAACATCAGGATGGTGAACTACAGCGGTGAATTACAGTTTGGCTTCGAACAGGAGCCGCAGTTGCTGATCCCCGATTTGAACCAGTTTCTTGCCGAGTGGCGGCAATTGCATGCTGCGGCGATGATCGTTGACAGCAACCGGATCGAGACTCTGTTCCCCGGCCGGAAGCTTGGGAAAATCGTATACTTGGGCCCGAAAAGAGCCGTAATCGTGAAAAACGAAGGGGTGCAATGATGACGCAAACCATCGGTATGAGCTGGGGGGCATTTGCGCTGGTAATCACCGGCGTATTGCTCAACGCAATAGCGCAATTGGCCCTCAAGGCCAGCGTGCATGAAACGGGTGTGATCGGTCTCGATGCGGGATCGCTGTGGTCCTCGGCGCATACGCTGGCGGCCAATGCCTGGCTTTGGCTGGGGCTGATCTGTTATGCGGTCAGCGTTGTGGTTTGGTTGCTGGCGCTCTCGCGGGTCGATGTCTCCATTGCCTATCCGATGTTGTCCATCGGCTACGTGGTCAATGCGATCGGGGCCTGGCAGTTGTTCGGCGAATCGCTGGGGCAGGGCCGTCTGCTCGGAATCGGCATTATCATCATCGGCGTTTTTGTGCTGGCGCGTTCATGAAAGAACTGCCGTTTACCCGGCCGACCCTGGGCGATGAGGAATTGGCCGGCGTGCAGGAAGTACTGCGCTCCGGCTGGATTACCACCGGCCCCAAGGTGCAGAAGCTGGAAAAGGATCTGGCCGAATTCATTGGCGGCTCCATTACGGTCAGGTTGTTCAATTCAGCCACCAGTGCGTTGGAAGCCGTATTGCTGGCGGCGGACATCGGGCCCGGAGACGAGGTCATCGTGCCGGCCATGAGCTTCGTCGCCAGCGCCAACGTCGTCGTCCGTGCGGGCGCGACACCGGTATTTGTCGATGTCGATTTACACAGCCGAAACCTGTCAGCAAAAGCGGCGGAGCTTGCGCTTACGGAGAAGACCCGCGCGATAATACCGGTTCATTTCGCCGGCCTGCCGGTTGACCTCGCACCGGTTTACGAACTGGCCCGGCGTGCGCAGCTTCTGGTGCTGGAAGACGCGGCGCAAGCGATTGGCACCAGCTATCAGGACCGGCGGCTTGGATCCGCGGGCAATCCTGTGGTATTCAGTTTTCATCCCAACAAGAACATGACCACCATCGAGGGCGGCGCGGTGGCGTGCAGCGATGCGGTGATGATCGAGCGTTTGCAGCGCATCCGCTTCCATGGCATTGCGCGCGACGATGAAGGCAATGTCGTCGTGGAGGAATGGGGCGGCAAAATGAATTTGCCGGATGTGTGCGCCGCCGTCGGCATTCCGCAATTGCGCAAGCTGGAAGGATTCAACCGCAAGCGGCGCCTGTTGGCGCAGCGGTACTTTGCCTGCATGCCGCAACATCCCGCGCTGGTTTTGCCGGCCGATGCGCCGGGGCATAGCTGGCACATGTTCTGCGTTTGCCTCGACCATGCGGCGCTCGGCATGAGCCGGGCGGAAGTGATCGATAAGTTCAGGCAACAGGGGATCACGCTGGGGATTCATTACCCCGCCATGCACCTGTTCCCACTGTACCGGCGCCTCGGTTACGGCCCGGGCGATTTCCCGGTAGCCGAACGTATCGGCAGCCAGACCCTGACGCTGCCGCTGTTCCCGGGCATGGAAATCGAGGACGTGGATCGTGTGTGTGCCCAATTCGAAAGCCTGTTGCACACCCCGGATGCATGAGCTTTTGAGCGCATGAACGTGGCTACGGAAAATCCAAAGGCCAGTGCCGTGGTCTTCGCCTATCACGATATCGGTGTGCGCTGTCTCGAAGCGCTGCTGGAACTGGGTGTGGACATCCCGCTGGTGGTAACGCACGCGAACGACGCGTCGGAACACATCTGGTTTGCCAGCGTGGCGGACCTGGCCAGGAAAAACAACATCGCGGTCATCACCCCGCGAGATCCGAACGAGCGCGCGGTCATTGCGCAGGTGGCCGCCTGCAATCCACAGTTCATATTTTCATTTTATTACCGAACCATGCTGGGGCAGGAACTGCTGGAGGTTCCGCGCCAGGGCGCATTCAATCTCCATGGCTCCTTGTTGCCCAGGTATCGTGGCCGGGTGCCGGTGAACTGGGCCATCATCAATGGTGAGAAGGAAACCGGCGTCAGTTTGCATCGCATGGTCGCGAGGCCGGATGCGGGCGGCCTGGTGGCGCAGCAGGCGGTGCCCATCCTTGCTAATGACACCGCGTTTGACGTGTTCCGTAAGCTGACATGCGCGGGCGAGCAACTCATCTTACAGTCCGTTCCCCGGCTGATCGACGGCAGTGCCCGGGAGACGCCGCAGGACTTGAGCCAGGGGAGTTATTTCGGCCCCAGGCGGCCGGAGCACGGCCGCATTGACTGGCAGCGCCCGGCGCTGGAGATTCATAACCTCATTCGGGCGGTGGCGCCGCCGTATCCCGGCGCGTTCTTCGATACCGGCGGACATCGGCTATTTGTCCTCGGCAGCTATTACCGCGGGCTGCCGGCGCGCAGTTCCGCAACCTGCATCTATTGGCACGATGGGCGGTCCTGGGCCGACTGCAATGACGGCCGCCGGTTGTTATTCACGGAACTGCGCTTGGGAAGCGCCGTTTTGCAGCAGGAGGGTTTCACCCGGTTGTTCGGCGATACGCTGTTGCTCGGCCCTGAATCCAGCACCGCTGGATAGCGCCTGGACCGGATGCACGTGCAACCATTGGTTTTGAAAGTCGACGTGGACACCTGCCTTGGCACCCTGCACGGCGTACCCGCCCTGCTCGATCTGTTCCAACAGGTCGATGTCAAGGCGACCTTTTTGTTCAGCCTGGGTCCGGACCATACCGGCCGCGCGATCCGGCGCGTGTTCCGCAAGGGCTTTTTGCGCAAGGTGAGCCGCACCTCCGTGGTGAGTCACTACGGCATTCGCACCCTGATGAACGGCGTGCTGCTGCCGGGTCCGCACATCGGCAGGCGGGCCGGGCACATCATGCGCCGCGCCAGCGCGGCCGGTCACGAAGTCGGCATTCATTGTTACGACCATGTGCTGTGGCAGGACCATGTGGCCACAAAAGACCTGGAATGGACCCGCCGGCAGATGGAAAAAGCCGGGCTGGCATTCCTCGAGGCCTTGCAGCAAGCCCCCGCAACCCTGGGGGCGGCCGGCTGGCAATTGAACCGGCATGTACTGGCGCTCGAAGAACAGATGGGCTTTCAATACGCCAGCGATGTGCGCGGCCGCGCCCCGTTCTTTCCGGCCCTGGAGGGTGTCACCTCGCACTGCATGCAGTTGCCGACAACCCTCCCCACGCTGGATGAGCTTATCGGTATCGACGGCGTGGACAGCGGCAACGCGCATCAAAGAATCCTGCAACTGAGCGCGGAGCCATTGCCCCAGGGACATGTCTATACCTTGCACGCGGAACTGGAAGGGATGAAGCTGATCGGCGTCATGCAGGCGTTGCTGAGCGGTTGGCAAGCACAAGGCCGGGAATTCCTCACGCTGGGGCAGCTCTACCAAAGGGTAAAAACGCAAGAAGTGCCCTCGAAATCCATCGTTTGGGGTGAAGTAGCGGGCAGATCGGGCTTGCTGGCCATGGAAGGATCGTGACGCATGGAAGCCCCGTTGGAACCTTGCACGGGAACACAAGCTCCCATCCATTGGGGAAGGCCGCTGCTTGTGGCGTATGATTCGGTCATGAAACATCGTCCAATCAGCGGGATAATGGACCTCAGCAGCCGCTGCGGGTGACCAGATGCCTTGAATCAGATCATGAATCCGAAAATGCATGCACAAAATGACGATCAGCGGCTCGATCTTTCCATCGTCATCCCGGTATACAACGAAGAGGCCGTGCTGCCTTTGCTGTTCGATCGCTTGTATCCGGCACTGGATGCATTGCAGCGGCCGTATGAACTGGTTTTTGTCAACGATGGCAGCAAGGATCAATCCGCCGCACTGCTGAAACAGCAATTTACGCTGCGGCCTGATGTGACCCGGGTGATTTCACTGCGCACCAATGCCGGCCAGCACGCCGCTTTGATTGCGGCGTTCAGGCACAGCAGGGGGCGCTATGTGATCACGCTGGATGCCGACCTGCAAAACCCGCCCGAGGAAATTCCTTTGCTGGTCGCCGAATTGGACCGGGGCTTTGATTACGTTGGCACCGTAAGGCGTTCGCGGCACGACCGCAAGTGGCGGGATTATGCATCCAGGCTGATGAATGGCCTGCGCGAACGCATCACCAATATCCGCATCACCGACCAGGGATGCATGCTCAGAGGGTATTCCAGGGATATCGTCACAGCCGTTGCAGACTCCAATGAATCCCAGACCTTCATTCCGGCCCTGGCCTATCTTTATGCGATGAACCCGACCGAGATTACCGTCACGCATGATGAACGGGCCGCGGGTGATTCCAAGTACTCATTCTTCAAGCTGGTGCAACTGAATTTCGATCTGATGACCAGCTTTTCCGTGATGCCGCTGCAGTTCATATCCATCACCGGCATGGTGGTCTCCCTGCTGTCCCTGCTGTTCGTGGTCTACCTCGCCATCAGGCGCCTGGTGATCGGGCCCGAAGTCGAGGGCGTCTTTACCCTGTTCGGTATCGCCATCTTCATCATGGGCATCTTGCTGTTTGCGGTCGGCATGGTCGGCGAATACATCGGCCGCATGTACAGCCAGGTGCGCAACCGGCAGCGCTTCCAGGTCGCGGAGATCCTGGAGGCAGCGGGCGAGGACAAGCCCGCAGCCGGGATCAATACCGAGCAGCATCCACTGGACGCCGACGGGCACCCCTGAGCGCGGCTTGAATTTGTACACGTGATGCAGAGAGCAACATGAATTTACTCATTCTGGGTGTGAACGGTTTTATTGGCCACCACCTGTCAAAAAAACTGCTTGAAACCACCGACTGGGATATTTTCGGCATGGATATGCGCTCCGACCGCCTGAGCGGTGAACTGGCGCATGAGCGGTTTCATTTTTTTGAGGGCGATCTGACCATCAACCGTGAATGGATCGAGTATCACATCAAGAAGTGTGATGTGATCCTGCCGCTGGTCGCCATCGCCACCCCGGCGACCTACGTCACCGATCCACTGGCCGTATTCGAACTGGATTTCGAAGCCAACCTGAAGGTGGTCCGGGCCGTGGTCAAATACAACAAGCGGATTGTCTTTCCTTCCACCTCGGAAGTTTATGGCATGTCGCAGGATGCTATTTTTCATCCTTATGAATCCAATCTCGTGCTCGGGCCGATTGCCAAGCCGAGGTGGATTTATGCCTGCGCCAAGCAGTTGCTGGACCGCGTCATCGCCGCCTATGGCCAGCAGCACGGCCTGAAATACACCCTGTTCCGCCCGTTCAACTGGATCGGCAGCGGGCTGGACAGCCTGCACACGCAAAAGGAAGGCTCCTCGCGTGTGGTCACCCAGTTTCTCGGGCACATCGTGCGCGGTGAAGACATCAAACTGGTCGATGGCGGACTGCAGCGGCGCAGCTTTACCGATATCTCCGACGGGATTGCCGCGCTGACCAGAATCATCGAAGACAAGGATCAGGTTGCCGACGGGAAAATCTACAATATCGGCAATCCGCAAAACGACCTGTCGATCAGGGAATTGGCCGAACTGATGTTGGCCATGGCCTTGAAAATCCCCGAGTATCAGCTACAGGCGCGCAAGGTCAATATCGTGGAAGTGGATTCAGTCGAATATTATGGCAAAGGCTACCAGGATATTCAGAGCCGGGTGCCCTACATTGAAAATACCTGCCAGGAGCTTGCCTGGCACCCGCAAGTGAGCCTGGAATCGGCGCTCGAGCGGATTTTTGACACCTACCGAACGGAAGTGGCCACTGCAGGCGCACTTGCTCGATTGCGGACAGGAGCAGAGAATCGAGCGGAGTTGAACTTCAATTGGAGCTCCCATGGCGGCTTCTGGCAGCAACTATAATGCCATTGTGCAACCGATTTTTGCCACTGAGATCGTCTAAGTAACATACGCAACGGCCTGAACAGGCGAGCACGTGCCCATCTACCTGGAAGACAAGAAGCTGGTCCGGCGCCTCCTCAAAGGCGACGAACGGGCGTTCGACCAATTTTTCAAGGACAATTTCTCGCGCCTGTACCGTTTTGCGCAAGCACGCATGTCCAATGATGCAGAAGCGACGCGGGAGGTGGTGTTGGCGGCGCTGTCCAAAGCGTTGCAAAAGATGAACAGCTATTGCGGTGAAGCGGCGCTATTTACCTGGCTGTGTGTGATCTGCCGCAATGAGATCGTGGATTGGGCCAGACGCAATGCAAACTACCGCAAGCATGTCGTGCTTACCGAAGATTATCCGGAAATCCAGGCGGCTGTGGATTCGTTGTTGACCCACACGGTAAGCGACCCGCACCAGCAATACCAACGGTACGAAGCATCACGCCTGGTGCAGGTAGCCCTGGACAAGCTGCCACGAAGTTACGGTGATGCGCTCGAGTGGAAATATATCGAAGGCTATTCCGTAAAGGAAATAGCGCATCGCATGGGGGCCAGCCCGGAAGCCGTGCAGTCATTGCTGGCACGGGCGAGGCGGGCTTTCGAGGAGATTTACAGCACATTGAGCAAGCCGCTGTTCGATTCGGGGACACAGCAGGCAAGACAATGACAGGTGAAAATATGAACGGCACAGACAGCCATCGGGGAATAAAGGAAAGCGGCGAAGTGAACGATTCGCTGTCCGAATTGTTTCGCAATGTTTCCGCCAGGCAGCGTCCGCCCGCTGAAGATGAGCGCTTTGTGCGCCAGGCTTTGCACGGACAATGGCTTGAAATGACCCGGCGCAGGCGCGGTGGCAGGCTTTTTTGGGCCTGGGCCGTTGCCGCGTCAATTGTTTTGGCAGCAGGCATCGCCCTCAGCATGCACCCGGGTTCATCTGCCCGGCCACAGCAACAGGTGGCGTCGGTCAACCGGTCTATCGGTCAGATCACGGTGCGCACACCCGATGAATCCGTAGCCTTGCAAGACCTTCCTGGGCAGGAACTGATGTCGGGCCAAATGGTCACCACGGCATTGGGATCCAGACTGGGGTTGACCTGGGCCAACCGCGCTGTCCTCAGGCTGGATGAGCTCAGTGAGCTGACGCTGGTTTCGCCGAACGAATTGTTCCTCGCCAACGGCCGCATCTACCTGGATACGGCTTTGGCTGATGACACGGCAAGTGGAATCAGGATCAGGACGCCGCAAGGCCTGGTTCAGCACCTCGGAACACGGTTCATGACCGAGGTGACGGATGTGGGTACCTCAGTCAGCATCAGAGAGGGGCGCGTCGCCTATTTCCCGTCAGATGACAGCGATCAGGGGCGTACCGTGGCTGGGGCAGGACAACAACTGGCGGTGGGGGTCAATGGCAAGATTGCGATCGAGCCGGTCAAGACCTGGGGCGCGGCATGGCTGTGGGCCGAACAGCTATCGCCGGGATTTACCGCTGACGGCCGCAGCCTGGCCGATCTGCTGGACTGGGCCGGGCGGGAATCCGGCAGAAAAGTTCAGTACATCTCGTCAGACGCCGAGATGATGGCGGCCGGCACAGAGCTGCGCGGCGATGTGGACGTGCCGCCGATGGAAGCCTTGTCCATTGTCACAGCCACCAGCGACCTGCGAGCCGAGGTCAGTGACGGCTTGATTCTCGTCAGCCTGTCCGCAGTGGAATGATCTGCCCGAAAACTTATGCGATTTCCCGATAAGTATTGTCAGTCGTGTATGACGGAGTTTGCTTCGTACACGTTATACTCTGAATTGAAGATTGCCGAGGGGCGGACGGGTGGCTTGTTTGACCGGCGTGTTCTGTTCTCAGAGTATCCAACTGCGCGCGGCTACGCTGCTATGCGTGCTGCTCATCACTGCGGGGCCGCTGTGGGCCCAGGCGCCGCCAGTTGCTGAAAAGTTCTGGCCGGGGCGGACACTTTCCGATGCGCTGGATGAGTTGCACGATGCCGGCGTACCCATTGTATACAGCACCAATCTGGTAACGCCGGCGCTCAAAGTCACCCGTCAGCCAACCCGGTCCGATCCACTTGGATTGCTCTTGCAAGTGCTGGAACCACATGGTCTGGAGGTGCAGCAGCTCGGGGGAATGTACCTCGTCGTGCGCGCCGCAAAAAAACCGGTAATTCCATCCAATACGGGTATGCTGATGATCATCATCAGCGGCAGCGGCGAAGGGGGCAAGCCGGAGCGGGTAACAATCACTGCCCGGCCAAAACTGCCGCATGAGGAAGTTCTGGCTGGCGGTGTACATCAATATGACCAGGTGCCTGCGGGAAACTACAGGATGGAAATCAAGGCCGCAGGCTTTCGCACCGTGCAGCGTGAGATCGTACTTCATTCCAACCAGACCGAGGTTTTGCAAATCCAGATGGAGCCTGGGCCGTTGGAACTCGAAGGCATCAGCGTTTCCGCCAGCCGCTACGTGCTATTTTCCAACTCGCAGTTCTTCATTGATCAGCGCGCCATTCAAAATCTTCCCGATCTGGGCGAAGATCCGGTGCGTTCGGCGCATCACCTGCCGGGTGCCGCGGCTGGCGGGCTGTCTTCCAGCACTCATTTTCGCGGAGGGGAACTGAACGAAACCTCGATTTATCTGAATGGCCTGGAATTGATCGATCCCTTCCACATTCGCAACTACAACAATATTTTCAGCACCATCGATGCCCGCGCCATTTCGGGCGTTGAAGCCTATACCGGGGGCTTCCCGGCCAACTACGGTGACAGCACGAGTGGTGTCTTGTTATTCAACTCACAGCGGCCGGATAAGCCGCACCACACCGAACTGGGACTGAGCGTGTACAACACCTCCGCCTTGTTCAGTGGTTATAGCGCCAGGGGCAATGCCGATTGGCTGCTGTCGGCACGCCGCAGCAACCTCAATGAGTCCTTGCCTGATGATCTGGGCAATCCGTCCTATTATGACGTGTTCAGCCAATTGGGGGTCGATCTGAACGACCGGACACGGCTGTCGTTCAACAGCCTGTACGCACATGATCAGGTAGTTGTCATCACGGAACCCGATTCGCTGGAACTCGAACAGTCCGACAGCAATACCCGCAACCTCTATCTCTGGATGGTGCTCGAGAATCAGTGGAACGCCGGTCTGAGCAGTACCACGGTGCTGTCATCGAGCCATGTTCGCAGTCTGCGCGAGGCACAGGTGAACGATCCCGACCAATATACCGGCACTGTGACGGACAGACGTAACATCGATGTTCTGGGTTTGCGCCAGGATTGGCTTTTTGAATCCGTGCCGGATCATGAGCTGCGCTGGGGATTTGAAGTCAAGCGCCAGAAGGCCAGTTACCGCTATTCCTCCGAGGCGACATATGTCGATTTTTTTGACTCCTTTCTCGGCAAAGACAATCCCGCCTATTCGCAAGTCAGCGCCAATCCCAGCGGCAACAGTTATGCCGTATTTCTGTCCGACCGATGGAATATCACCAGGACCACCGCGCTTCAGCCGGGTATGCGCTGGGACCGGCAGACCTACACCCGGCCCAACTTTTCTGACCAGTTGAGCCCGAGAATCAGTTTATTGCATCAATTCAATGAGATGCTCGAGCTCAGATTGTCATGGGGCCGCTACTACCAATCCCAGCCCATCCAGCAACTGCAGGTCGAGGATGGCCAGGACCGCTTTTTCCCCTCCCAGCGTGCCGATCACTGGATCGCCGGCTTGCAATACCGGTTTGACGGCGGCTATCGCCTGCGTTTGGAGGCTTATGACAAGGATTACAGCAGACTCAAGCCGCGGTTTGAAAATCTGTTCGATGCGCTGGCGCTGATTCCGGAACTGGAGCCTGACCGCATCCGCCTCGACCCGAAATCGGCGCGCTCGCGGGGACTTGAATTAAGCCTGGAATATCGCGGTGAGCGGGGCGTCAATTGGTGGCTGAGCGCATCCTGGGCCAAAGCAACCGACTCGATCAATGGCCGGGATCGAACGGCGCTCCTGGGATCAGCGCTATACGCTACAAGGAGGTATCGCCTGGGTGCACGGGCCGATATGAACTTGGGAGCTGCATTCAACCTCCACACCGGCTGGCCAACCACGGAACTGACTTTGGGATTCGATGAAGCGCAGGACAGGTACTTCCCGATCGCCGCGAGACGCAACGCCAGTCATCTGAACCGGTTTGCCACGCTGGATTTTCGCATCAGCCGGAGTTTCCAGGTCAAAATCGGGCAATTGTCCGCATTTCTGGAGGTGACCAATGCCACCGATCACCGAAACGTCTGTTGCCTCGATTACGATCTGGATGAAGACAGTCGGGGAAACCCTTTTCTCGACCGATCTGAAGACACCTGGTTGCCCGTGATACCTGCCGCCGGCATCCTGTGGGAGTTTTGACATCCGGGCAGATTGATTTTCCCCCTATCTTCCGTCTAACGCAGCGAAAGCTGTCGTCGCAGATCCTTTGCATCCGTGTGGATGCAGCGGAATTTTCGATTTCGGCATTACCCCAACCGGTCATCAGTTCGGATCGAACCCCCATCACCTCTGGAAGCATATGGAATCTGCCGAAACCCGCAACCCTTTCATCCGTCTGGTCAAAGCCCTCGGGCCGGACAGCCTGATCAAAGCCCTTAGCGGGGCCGCCATGTTGTGGGCCTTTCTGCCGGATGACGGCTCAACCGCTTATGCGATTCACCGCGCGTTTTACCATGATCTTTGGGGCGAAGCAGACATCGCCAAGCGTTTCGTCCTTGTGTTTGGGCTGCGTCGTCTCCTTTCCGGTCAATTTGGCGGTCGCCATGGTGTTGACTCTGCGTTGCGGCGAACGCGTGCGCCAGGAAACAGGCAAGGGCCGGTTGCAACAGCTTTGGGAGCAGATCGGGCTGTCAAGCAGGAAAGCCGTGCCACCACCCTGGTATTACATGTTCGAGATGTACCAGGACGAGCATCGTGCCCGGGCGCTCGAATACCTGTACCGCTTCGAGACCAAGGCCGCACTCTACCCGGCGTTGAGAAAATATCTGTCGAGCAAATCATCCACGGAGGCCTTGAGCAACAAAGCCCTGTTTGCCGAGTACTGCCGGGAAAACAACGTGGCTGCGGTAGCCGCGCTGGGGACGATGATCAAGGGTCATCTCGAGCGGCTGGATGGCGGCACGGAGGGCTTGCCCCACTGTGACCTGTTCCTGAAACCCATACGCGGCGCCGGTGGCCGCGGTGCCTCACGTTGGATTTACGGCCAGGATGGCCTGTATCGAGGCAACCAGGGCACGGAACTGGACGAAGCCGGGCTGATTGACTACCTCGCTGAACTGTCGCAAACCGAGGCCTACGTGATTCGCAAGTTCGTCACCAACCACTCTGAACTCACCAATCTCGCCGGCGGCGTGTTGAGCACGGTCCGGATCGTCACTTGCCTTGATGAGAATGGTCATCCCGAGGTGATGTTTGCGGTATTGCGTGTCGCCAGCAAGCCGGGTGTGGTCGTCGATAACTTCCATAAGGGCGGGGTCGCTGCAAGCGTCGATCTGGAAACCGGCAGGCTCTCGCAGGCAAGCAACATGGGCATGCTGGCCGATTCACAATGGTGGGACCTGCATCCAGTCAATGGCGCCCCGATTTGCGGGCGCATCCTGCCGATGTGGGACGAGGTAAAGCGCCTCGCCTTGCGTGCCCATGCTATTTTCTTGGATCATGTTGCGATCGGTTGGGACATTGCCATCTGCGAACAAGGTCCATTGCTGGTAGAAGGCAACAAGTCGCCGGACCTGGACATCATCCAGAGGATGTCCCGCCAACCGCTCGGCAACAGCCGCTTCAGCCAATTGTTCCTCCACCATATTGCGCGCGCATTTGCCCGGCAGGCAGATGGCCGCTACCAGCCAGAATCCCTTAACGCAAGCATACGAAATCTACCGCGCTCCTTCGAGCAAATAACCGAGACGGTTTCCATGGGCATTGACACTGCAAAAGCTTCCTTACCGTTCGGCAATGGCGCTTCGAACACGGCTTGCATTTTTGAAGTCGCTCCAGGCGCCGATCACGCCGACCCCAAGCTTCGCGAACAGGCGCTGGCCACTTTGGAGCACGGTGGGGTTGTTTTCCTTCCTCAGGCCGGCTTTGAGCTCACCGAGCATGAAAAGGAATTGGTTCTCGATGCCGCTGTGACCTTGCCGACACGCAAGGAACGCGAAAGCCGGAACGGGCGGCCGACCGTGATTTACGATCCCGGTGTTGCACATATCCTGCACTCGCGGATGCCGAAACCCGGGCGGAATGAACTCGAAGCGCTGATGGCACGCTACAGCGATTGGGCGGAGTCACTCGTATGCGATTTGTTTCCAGGTTATGCAGGCAAAATCGACCGCGACCGCCTCACCTACCGGCCCTGCGAGCGCATCGACCCGCAGGGCCTGCACGTCGATGCAAGCTATGGCCGGCCCACGGAAGGACGCGGCATGCTGCGCGTGTTCTGTAACATCAACCCGACCGGGCAAGCGCGCGTCTGGCGGGTGGGCGAAACCTTCGAACCCTTTGCCCGGCGTTTTTTGCCCATGGCCAAACCGCCGCGCACCAGCCGCATAGAAGGGCTGCTGGGCAGTCTGGGCCTGACCAAAGGCCGGCGCACGGCTTATGACCGCCTGATGGCGGATATCCGCGGCCAGGTCAAGCGCAATGAGGAATACCAGCGTTCGGGACCCCAAAGAGAAGTCAGCTTTCCGTCCGGTTCGGTCTGGATCGCCATTACCGATCTGGTCTTGCATGCCGCCGTTTCAGGGCAGCACAGCTTCGACCAGACGTTTTTTCTGCCGGCTGCGGCGATGCGTGAACCCGAGCGGTCTTCGCTCAGGATACTGGAACAACTGGGCGGCTACAGCCTGATTTGAGATTGCTTTTGCGGCGGCTGGGCGATACCAGCCCGCCCGATCTCTCACCAGCGGCGAGAAGCGGTCAGCCGCTGCCACAACTTGCGCGGCAGTCGGCCCAGGCGGGAACGGCGCGGTGTCAGATACGATTGCAGTATGGATTCGCTGGCATCCGCCGCAAAGCCGTTAGCCGGTACTTCCAGTCCTGCAGACCAGAGGATGCCGTTGACGATCAGGCGGCGCAGGCCCGCATGCGACCAGGCGGAGTGCGCGTCCAGACCGGTGAACGCAAAGGATCGCCCGCCGCCGGGCCTCTGATACGCCCAGGCTACAATGTCTTCATCGCCGCCATCCGGAGAACCCGCATATCGCTTGCCCGACCACAGCAGCGGAACGACGCCCTGCAAGCCGTCGCAAAAAGCAATCGCGTTGAGCCAGCCATCGAGAATCTTCCAGGGCTCCACGCCGCGGGTAATCGGGTGCAGCGGAAAAATTCCGATGCTCGCTCTTCCAATGCCCACGCCTGGACGTGCCCGGAGCATAGACGCCGCCAAGCAAGCGCTGGCCAAGCGCGATGTGCGCTGCGGGAAACCCCACAGTCTGGTGAATCATCACGATGCCAACACCCTTTTGCGCAGCCCGCTCGAGGCAATCCAGGCGCTCCGGCGCCGCCAGGAATCCCTGCCCGCCGCCGCCCTTGTCGTAGAAGACCAGGGCCGCCGCGTTTTCCAGCAGGGATTCGTCCGCCGCCCAACCGCCGGTGACCACAATGGGCTCCACGCCTTCCGCCTTCGCCAGCAAATCCGCAAGCAGGCGGCAGCCGGCAACATAGTCGTGGTGGCCAAGCCGGTCGTTGGGTTTTACCCGCCCTGCAACAAGGGCGATGCGCGTCGGGGCTGATACGAACTCTGAAGAAACTGGCATAAGACCTGCTCTTTCCCGGAAGGCTTTCGTGGCGCCCAATTGCCGTGGTGATCGGGACGCGGACCATGGTGTTGGGGGATTATCCTTTCTAATTGCAACAAATTGTAATTTGCAACGGCTACTTCAATCCATTACAACACCGTTGTTGGCTGCAGACCAACAGGACTGACCGGTTAATTGCGTGGGATGCGCCGCGCAGTCAAAGTTCAGCTTTGTAGACGAGATTGATTTTTGCCGCAGCATCCGTCTAATTTTAAGACCCTGTTGCAGGGCGCCTCGGCGCATTGGTTTGGGAATACCTCAATGAGGCCGCAGCATCCGGTCTCCAATCTGACGGGCTATTTTTGGGCCCGGGGAGAATGAATATGGAAAGAAACTGCACCCATCAACAGGTACCAATTACCCGGCTTGCATTGCAGTCGCTACCCATGTTGCTTGCCGCGTTGCTACTGGTTCCGGCCGCGGGAAATGCCGCAAGCCCTGCCGCAGCCGGCAATCATATGGAAAGCCTGTTCGGACTGGCCAATGTTTGTGAAGGCACAGCCAGAACGGCTTACCTGGGCTGTATCAATGAAAAGAGGGATGACTTTTGGATCGGCCTGGGGAATTGCAACTATATCAGTGACGTACAGGACCGAAAAGATTGCTTTGATGAGAACCGCACCGGCCACGAGGACGGGGATGACGAATGCGCGGGGCAACTGGACGGACGCAACGAGGTCTGTGATCTGCTTGGTGAAACCCGCTATGAACCGGAATACGCACCCGAAGACTTTGTCGATCCCATGGCCATTGGAGACACGGTCGAGCCCAATCCGTTTTTCCCGCTGGTGCCCGGTTACCGGTGGGTGTACGAGGGCAATGGCGAACACAATGAGGTCGAAGTGCTGAATGAGACCCGGGAAATCGACGGGGTAACATGCGTGGTTGTGCATGACTTCGTAAGCGAACTGTCCTCCCCCGATGAAGGCGAAAGCACCGTGCAGCAGGACGAAGGTGATGGCAATGGCGTCGGGCCTGTCACAGAAGACACGCTTGATTGGTACGCACAGGATGCCGACGGAAACGTCTGGTACTTCGGCGAGATTTCCCAGAGCTTCGAAGACGGCATATTGGTTGACATCGAAGGTTCATGGACTTCCGGCGTAGAGGGTGCCAAGCCGGGTATCGTGATGTATGCGATGCCGGAGGTCGGTAGCATATACCGCCAGGAGTTCTTTCTGGGGGACGCCGAGGATATGGCAAAAATCGTGAGCCTGGATGCGACGCCGGACCTCGCCGCAAGCAATCCCGGAGACTGCAGCATGGGTTGCCTGCAGACGGAGGAGTGGACGCCTGTCGCACCGGATGACCCCCACGAATACAAGTATTACCAGGCGGGTGTGGGAACGGTTCAGGAAGCCGTGCCGGATACGGGCGAAACTCTGGATCTGATCGAGTTTTCAACCGGAAATTGACAAGTTGTGGGCTGCCGGTGAACAGGACGCGGCAATGAGAAAATAATGCTTTTAGCCTGACTCTCTGCCGGTTAATGGCAGGAATCAGAATTGCGCGGCCTTCTGGCCGCGTTTTTTTGCCTGTATGATCTGTCTTCCCAGTACGCGCTTGCAGACCGGAGAACAAATTGCGGTATTCATCAATGGCGATCGGCCGGAGAATAGGGTGAACTTCGACGCCACAGCTCTTGAACCCATTTACGACCCCCTGCAATACGATGCAGGGGTGCCGTTCGAACTGCTGGCCGAACTGCGGGCGGAGCATGCGGTTGTCTGGGTGGACGAGCATGCATTGTCCCACTGGCCGGGTGGCCGGGGGTTTTGGTTGGTTTTGCGTCATCAGGAAGTGCACCAGGTGCTGAAGAAGCCACGCCTGTATTCGTCGGCTTTGGGCGCGACGCAGCTAATGGATCCCGCCAGCGCGGAAGATCTGGACTACGTTCGCAAGATGATGCTGAACATGGACCCGCCGGAGCACACACGCTTGCGGCGCCTGCTGCAGAATTCGTTCACCTCGCGCGCCATTGAAAAGATCGAAGCCGGCATACGGGATCACGCACGGGCCATTTTCGACCGTGTGCTGGGTGAGCAGCAGGAAGGTGAGTGCGATTTCGCCAATGATGTGGCCGCCGATATGCCCTTGCTCAGCCTGGCGGATATTCTGGGCATGCCGCAGGAAGACCGCTACCTGATGTATGACTGGGCCAATCGGGTAATCGGTTTTCAGGACCCCGAATACAAACGCTCCAATGCTTTTGATCAGGCCCGTGGCAGCACTATTGCGCGCGCAGCCATGAAACTCAGGCCCCAGCCCGATGCGCAGGGCAACATGCCCAACCCGCGGGCGCGGGCAGGTATGCCGGACCTGTACCGTTATGCACACTTGCTGGCCGAGCAAAAACGCCAGCAGCCCGGCGATGATGTGATGTCCATTCTGCTGGCCCAGGTCGATGAGGAGGGCGGCAAGGTTTCGATCGAGGAATTCGAAAACATGTTCTGGCTGTTCGCGGTGGCGGGAAATGAAACCCTGCGCAACGGCATTCCGGGAGGCATGCTGGCCCTGCTGCAACACCCCGGGGCCCTGGAGCAGTTACGCGCCAAGCCGGAACTCTTGCCGCTCGCGGTCGATGAGATGCTGCGCTGGTGGACGCCGGTAATGATTTTCCGCCGCACCGCGGCTGAAGATACCCAATTGGCCGGGCAGCAGATTCGCGCCGGTGACAAAGTGGTGGTGTCCTTCGTTTCCGCCAATCGCGATGAAAGGGTTTTCAAGCAGCCCGATGATTTCGATATCACCAGGGACCCCAACCCGCATTGCGCATTCGGTTACGGGCCGCACTTCTGCCTTGGCGCGCATTTGGCCAGGACCCAGATGCAGGCGCTGTTTGGCGAAATGCTGCGGCGGCTGGAGCATATCGAACTGGCCGGCGAAGTGCGTTATCTGCGCTCCAATTTTCAGCGTGGAATGAAGTATTTTCCGGTTAAATGGCGCAGGATCATAGCGTAGCAGGGCACCGGCGCTTTACTATTTCCGCCATAGCATCAACACTATCAACATATCTCGCATTACACACAGGAGTTAGAAATGGCAAAGTTTCCCATGATCATCAATGGTCAACCCGTCATGACAGAAAAAACTGTTGGCGTGATAAATCCCGCCACGGGTGAAAATTTTGCAGAGGTTCCGGTTGGAACCCCGCAGCATGTCAACGACGCGGTCAAAGCCGCGCGCGCCGCCTTCCCGGCCTGGTCGGCCCTCAGTCATGCCGAGCGCAAAAAGAAACTGCACGAACTGGCCGCCGCGCTCGAAGCCAATATGCCGGAACTGATGCAGTTGCTGACCCAGGAAACCGGCAAGCCCATGGGGGGTTACCTGGGCGTCGGTTCAGGCATGGAAGTCGGCGGCTCGATGGCCTGGATGCAAGCGACCGCTGAAACGGAACTGCCGGTTGAAGTCATCCAGGATGACGACACCGCGCGGGTTGAAGTGCACCACAAACCGATCGGTGTCGTCGGCTCCATCACCCCGTGGAATTGGCCGCTGATGATTGCGGTCTGGCACTACGCGCCGGCCTTGCTGGCGGGAAATACCGTGGTGGCAAAGCCATCGGAATACACTCCGGTGACGACCTTGAGGTTCGCGCAGATAGCCAATGAGATTCTGCCGCCGGGCGTACTGAATGTGGTGGCCGGTGACGGCGCCGTCGGAGCGGCCATCGCGAGTCACCCCGATATCAACAAGGTGGTTTTCACGGGCTCGAGCCGCACCGGCAGATCGGTCATGCAGGCCGCCGCCGGCAATCTGAAACGGCTCACGCTGGAACTCGGCGGCAACGACGCCGGCATCGTCCTGCCCGACGTCGATCCCAAACAGGTCGCGGCGAAACTGTTTGGCGTATGTTTCCACAACAATGGACAGACCTGTCAGGCGCTCAAACGCTTGTACGTCCACGAAGACATTTACGATCAGGTATGCGCTGAAATGGCGACCATCGCCAAAAGCGTCAAGACCGGTAACGGACTGGAGGAAGATACCGATCTGGGCCCGTTACAGAATGAGAAACAGCTCAATATCGTGCGCGAACTGGCGGCCGATGCCAGGGCAGCGGGCGCGACTTTTCTGACGGGTGGCGTCGATGATGACCGTCCCGGCTATTTTTACCCGGCCACCATCGTGACCAATATCAGTGACGGCTCGCGTCTGGTCGACGAAGAACAGTTCGGACCGATCGTTCCGGTGATCAAATACACCGATGTGGACGACGCCATCCGGCGCGCCAATGCCAGCACCTCAGGTCTCGGCGGCTCGATATGGTCAAGCGATATCGCCGCGGCGGCAAAACTGGCGGAACGCCTGCAGGCCGGGTCGGTTTGGGTCAATACCCACGCCGACATCCAGCCCAATGCCCCGATGGGCGGCATGAAACAGTCGGGCGTCGGCTGTGAGTTCGGCCGCTGGGGCCTGGCGGAAAACACCGATATCCAGACCGTCAAAATCAACAAGGGCTGATCGAGTCCCGAAGTCTGGGTAAGCGAGAGGCGACGGGCGAGCGCAGTGGCTTTGATTTACTTCGAGGATGTGGTTCTTGGGAAACAGTTGCGGCACGGTCCTTACAAAGTGACCGAGCGGGACATCATCGACTTTGCCACCCAATGGGAACCGCGCCCCCACCACATTGACCCGGTAGCGGCCAAGGAGACGACTCTGGGCGGGCTCACCGCGGCAGGCCCCCACCTGGTTTCCATCTGCTACCGCCTTTGCGCGGAGGTGAACTATCTCGGCGCGGACTGTCTGGCAGGCATTGCCGCCCTCGGCATGGAGGTCAAGTGGCTGCAATACGTACGGCCGGGCGACGAACTGATGCTGCACCGGGTGCCGACCGAAAAACGGCTTTCGAAAAGCCGGCCAGGTACCGGCATCATCGTGCATGAAAACTCCCTGCATAACCAGAATGGGGATAGGGTGTTCGTCATGAACGTGACTGCCCTGTATGACTGCCGGCCAACGCCGGGCTAATCCCGAAAAAGGGACGAAAAAGGGGTCGGATACAATTTCCAAAAAAGTATCCGGCTCCTTTTCTTTGACGTGTCCGTTCATAGCGACATTCAGTTGCGATTTGGACCTACGGACCCAACCGGTGAGTGAAACACCTAATGTTAATGGCTGTCCCAATATGGCTTTAATGTCCGATCCACAGTTGTTGCGTTTGATCTCCCTGCCACCCCAGTCCACCAGCTCCAGAGCTGGTGAGCGCAATAAACAGGTTTTTCTCGGGAGAAGAGTCGGTCATTACTCAGATGGATCATTGACTGAATTGTTTCTCTCCGAACATCGTGTCATAGGCTTCTTCAGTGGGGCTGCCGATTTTCATCTGTTCTTCAAGCACGGCAATACCGCGCTGCACCGCAGGGCGTTCCCCTATGGTCTCCTCCCACCGCTTTACGTGGGGATACTTCTCGATATCGATTTTGTGCAATTTTCGCTGTATCGGATATGGTCCACGGATAGGTCGCCAAATCGCAATAGAGTAGTCAGGGCCCGCCAGGTAAGCGGATTCCCTGAGCCGATCATCCAGCACTCCGTACAGCTGTTCCGTCATTTTGTGGTAGCGATCCCGCGCCAGCGGTATATTCTCGGGGCAATAGCCCTGGAAGTAGCCGTTCTGGCCGAAAATCGGACCAATGTTACCCATCTGGAACATGAGCCACTGGATCACCTGGTAGCGCTGCGCCATATCGGCGGGCCACAACCTGCCGGATTTCTCGGCCAGAGACATCAAAATGGCGCCGGATTCGAAACCGCATAGCGCCTGCCCCCGGGGCCATCGGTGTCGACGATGGCCGGGATGCGGTGGTTTGGGCTGATCTTGAGAAAAGCGGGATCAAACTGTTCGCCCTTGAGAATGTCGATCGGGTGCACTTCATATTCGAGCCCCACTTCCTCCAGCATGATGGCGCTCTTGTGACCGTTGGGTGTCGGCCAGTAATAATGCTCAATCAAAGGGCGTTCCGTTGTTGCAGTCTCCAGCACCTCCTGCACGTTTCGTTGGCAAAACTCGGCGGAATCGTCACCGGCAAAGTCGACGTTATAGTGACTGGTGACTGAAGGGCGTTGAATCGCATCGTTCCACCAGGCAAGCAGATTAGGTCGATTCTCGAAGCAGTCGAAGTCCGGATAAAGTGGGTCCTTGGCCTCGTAGAACTTGCTGCGGAAATCCAGGTAGCTGATGGCATGCAGCATGGCCGCCTGGCCGATGTCGAAGTCTTCAAAGCCGCGTTTGCAGGCAGACTCCAGTTGGTCGCATCCACGGATGATCTTGGGCCAGATCCACTGAAAGAGCCTCGATGCGCTGCTTTTCCACCGGGTTCCAGCCCTCCATCACCATCATAACGGTGGTTTCGAACATGGTGTCGGCCAGGGCCAGACGGGTAATGGCATCCCAGCGCCGCGGGCCCGGCTCCGGATACAAGCTTCGGCCGGATTTGCCCATGCTGTCCAGGCATTCGACAATCGCCTGGCTGCCATACACGACCTGCCCGGTGTCAAGGGCCAGGGTGGGCACTTTGTCCAATGGATTGATGGCGGTGATGGAATATTTGTCTCCCTGGTACTCGCTGGCGCGATTATTGAAGGGATAAGTCGGAACGAAAGTGATGTCTTCCCACAGCCCGGCTTCGTGGGCTGTGACCAGAACTTTGTGGATGAAGCTGTGGAACGTTGAGTAAAAGATTTTCATGGTGGTGCCCTGCGGTTTGGCCAATAGACTTGTTACATTAGCATTTGGTGGAGCTTGGCCGCGCATAGGTGGTTCAAACGCTATATTCCAGCAACCCGACGATATGGTGCCGAGTTGGGACAAATCGTCAAGGCGGGCGACCGGCTTGGTACCATCATCTAAACCCGGTGACGGATCGCCAGACCAGAATAGAAGCGTCTGAGGCGGGCGAAGTCATCGGCCTGGCGGCCGCGGAGATCGTGCTCTCCGGTTACGCGCTGGTACACTTGGGTATTGCGCACCGCTAGCCTGCTAGTGTACTGTCCCATAAATAAATAGTATTATAGAGGCATGTCATCCATGGAGATCTGTCGTGCCCCGCCGTGCGAAACCCATTGTATTAGATCAGAATGAAAGAAATCAGTTGAACAGTCTAGCCCATTCTAAATCGCTGCCTCATAGTCTCGTCCAACGGGCTCAGATTGTGCTCGCGTGTGCCGACGGCGAAGCCAGCAACGAAATTGCTCAACGAATGCGACTGAACAAGAACACGGTAGGCAAGTGGCGGACACGCTATTTGGAGTATGGGATCGAAGGTCTACATGACGAACTGCGTGCAGGCAGACCCCGCACGCATGACGATGAACGGGTTGCGGAAGTCATCAACACAACGTTGCAGTCAGTCCCGCCGAATAGCACGCAATGGACCGCCCGTACGGTGGCGGATCAAACGGGTGTTTCCAAAAGTACGGTTCAGCGTTGGTTTAATTTATTCGGCGTCCAGCCTCACCGTCAGCGGACCTTTAAGTTATAAACTGATCCATTTTTCATTGAGAAGGTCCGCGATATTGTCGGCCTGTATCTGAATCCACCGGATCATGCGGTGGTATTGTGTGTGGACGAAAAGACTCAAATCCAAGCGCTGGACCGGACCCAACCGATGCTGCCCATGGGGCTTGGCTATGTGGAGGGGGTCACCCATGATTACGTGCGGCATGGTACGACGACGCTGTTTACTGCCCTGGATATTGCCAGGGAGAAGTCATGACACAGATCAAACACCGTCACCGGCATAAGAAGTTCCTTGCGCTTCCTCATCACATGATGAGAATGTTCCAGCGGATTTGGAAGTGCACTTGATTGTCGATAATTACGCAACCCACAAGCATGCTAAGGTCAAGGCCTGGCTCGCGAGACGACCTCGTTACCATATCCACTACACACCAACATATGCATCTTGGCTGAATCAGGTTGAAAGATGGTTTGGCATCATCACGCAACAGGCGATCCGACGCGGTACATTTTCGTCGGTCAAAAAGTCTGATCCAGAAAATCAACCAATTCGTGGACAACTACAATGCCAAGACCAGCCCATTCGTCTGGACAGCGACAGCCGAATCAATCATCGCGAAGATCGAAAGAATATGCACAGTTATTTCTGGGACAGCACACTAGCTGAACTTGTAGAGCGCCCACAAGCAGGATCAAATCGGCGCTGTTCGTCCATTGTATCATGGCGCCCCCACCTTCCCGCAATCGTCCCGCTGTTGCTATCATTCAGTTGTGGCCAGACGGGTCACATTCGGACCCAGCGCCACGCAGTGGCCATCCAGGGTCCAATTCCAGCGAAAGTGAAGTTCTGAAATGCGGTATCGGCCGCGTGATCCCCACTGTGGGGACCGAATCCGTGGCTGTCTATCGCGCTGAAAAAGAGAAGTGCCATGTCAGCTATATACGAGTATTACGATGAAGAATGGCGTACCGAAATCTTCCAATGTCCAAAGTGCAGTTGGAGTGGTACACACGATGAAATGGACGGGCCTAACATCTTTAAGGAATTGGCAGACTACCGTTGCAACAATTGTGAGGAAATGCTGCTCATCGTCAGTCAGCCATCCTTTTCTGTCCCAGGCCTACGAAGCTGCGCCGGCCGGGAACGGCAGGTAGGTGGTTTCCGACGACCCTCAGGTCAGAATGCCGATTGACGCCGGCGAAGCAGCACACCCAGGATAAGCAGGCCAGGCAGAAAGTTCATGCCCCACCAGGGAATTGTCGGTACGGCAAGTGGCCGTCACGGGCGGCGGGGAGCGAGCGTATTCAACCGGAGCACGAACTGACTGTCGAACCATCCGGTGGCACGGCGCAGGACCAATTCTTCTCCGCCATCCTTGTACTTGTCGCAGATCGGTAAGGGATTGCAGTCGGCGAGCCCAGTGGGAATGTTGTCGGCGTACATGACCACGTCATCGGTGTCGGGAATGCTGCCCACGCTCGCTGTGCCGCCGACGACGGCGCCAACGTTGAGCGCGTTATAGGGTCCTACCGTATTGAGTTTCGCGTATCCCCAGAGCTGGGTGTTGTAGGTTACGGTGACGATCACCTCATCGGGAAGGATGATGCCACCGGCGCTGAGATCGAAGGTGATGGGGAATGCGAAGCCATCGTTGCAAACGCCATCCTTGAACCACTTGGTGGTGGCGGGGCAATTGACGAGGTCGGGCGACGGCCGATAGGGAATTTGAAACTCGGTCGTGTTGGTGACGATCAGCGGACCGACGTAGTTCGGCGCGGAGCCAACCTCGTAGATGTTCAACGTGATCGGGTGGGACTACGAGCTTCCGGGGGTGGTCGCGCAGTCCCCAATATTCGGATTGCGAGAGCCTGTTTCACAGGCCCAACTGCTTATCCCGACATCAACTGTTCAAAGCTCGCGTGACGTGTCTGGCTCAGGCGGAAGTCGTCGCGAAGAGATCCGATTGGCTTGGAAACTCTGGTGTTGTAGTTCCCCGGGAACGAGATGGGAAAAATTCGTAGGCAGCGGCAGCGAAGTCGAACCCGCCGGAACAACTGCCGCACCGAAGACCGCCAGGATGGCGATCGCCCAACGGGCACGGGGAGAACACGGTTGCGATAACCGTTTGGGCCAGGCGGCGATTCGTTGTGGTCATCATCGTACCCCTATGCAGGAACCCATGGCACCGAGGGGAAATTCCGCCGGGACATTGCACCCTTTCAACACTTTAGCATTTCTTCTGTGGGGTAGACGACATAACTCCGGGGCATTTTTTCTCGCACCCCGCCTTAAAGTATAAGCCGACCCGTCGCTGAGGTTTGACCGGTTTGGCTTTTCCATATCCATTTCCGGTGATACCGCCCTGATCGGAGCCCAAGGGGATGATGGCTATACAGGCTCGGCCTACGTGTTGGCGCTGCCCCCGTCTCCGGCCCACCACGCGCTCTCGGTACCCACGCTGCCCCAGTTTACTCTGGCACTTTAATCTTGACCATCTTAAGTTTGGCGGCGGCGTATTTTTCTCAATTAGAAGTAAGCGTTCAGTGGATTTGAAGTCCAACGGTCTGGGGTTCGCCTTGATATTCCAATACGACACAGTCAACGGTGATTGGTAGACTCTTCCCGTGTTGATCAACGCCTCGGATGCTGCCGGGCCGCTCTCTTGATTATCGGCAGCAAGGATCGGTTTTGTTAAGGATTATCAGATGCCTGCCATCGAGTTGGGGCCTGCCGATTACCTGGGCGTTTGGGGCAGGCGTCAGATAATGCTCAGGGGAGGAAACCGCGGAGTCGTGGCAGTGGTCGCTTGATAGTGTCGACGTGAGCTATGGGGATTTGAAGAGTATCTGTTTGATCTGGTCTGGTCGCGGCGATGGTTGAGTGAGTCCGGTGTCTTGATTTGACTGGTTACCTGTTGGGCAACCGTCAGTTTTGATGACCGCCGAGGGCTGCTGACTGGTGCATTTCCTGCTTTGGGCAACAGGTTGGCGCTGCCGGTGCATAGCCGACAGTAAAGAGACCGTGTGAGTAAAGAGTTGATCATGTGTCAGCTGGTGGTGCCCGAGGCACGTTGTTTTAAGAAGGTTTCGATAATGATTATGGGAGCACCACAGTCCTGGCAGGTGTAGGTGGCAGTCGGTACGATAATCCTCAACCACGTTCTGTTTCAGCGACGGCATTGAGGGTGTCGTCGTTGAGGAGTTCCCGCAACCGGTGCACTTGTTGGACCCGGGTATGGTTGGCGAACAAACCGTAGTGACGGATGCGGTGGAAGCCACTGGGCAAGACATGCAGGAGAAAACGCCGAATGAACTCGTCGATAGCCAGGGTCATGGTCTTGTAACGATCAGGCCGTTTGGCACGGTAGTCCTTCCACTTGAAGGTGACACCGCGTTCATCACAAGCAATCAAACGGCTGTTGGTGATAGCGACCCGATGGGTGTAGCGCGACAGATAGGCGAGCACGGCCTGGGGACCGGCGAACGGTCGCTTGGCATAGACCACCCAGTCGATCTGACGTAATGGTGAGAGGTAGTGGGCGAAGTCTTGGTTGTCGGCCAGGTTCTGGTGGGCGCCGAAGAACTGTAAATGGCCGGCGTGGTGAGCGGCACTGAGCTTCTCCAGGAACAATCGTCGAAAGAGTCGTGAAAGAACCCGAACCGGTAAGAAGAAGTCTGGCTTGCAGGCGACCCAGCGTGCACCATCAGGCACCAGCCCATCACCTGAAGCCGTTGGCTTAAGCGGGAGGCGACAAAGGAGAACTTGAGACCAACGAGTTTGAATCCCTGGGACCGGCCGAGGCTGTGTGAAAACTCAAGAACGACCTCTTGAGACCGTTTTCAGGCCGGGCAAAGTTTCGGTTGAGGTCCGGTGGCTTACTGACAGGACGCTATCAGCTCCAAGGCCATTCAAAACCATCTCATGCTGTGTTTGAAGGCGACTTCTTTTGTGGGAGTGCCACGGAGTTTTCAGACAGCCTCGGCCAGGAGCGGACTTCCATGGAATAGGGGCGCGCGACTGCGCGCCTCATTTTCCTGATAAACTTTCGCTGCAGCCAGTATTGGACTGTCGTTGGTTTCTGTGGTTTTCAAGCCATCCACAACGTTTGCATCCGGTTCAATCCATTGTTGTTCTCAGCGGTTTCACTGTTGGTGAATTCCTCATCAGAAATGGACTGGCTTTCGGGGGAAAGGTCAGCATCACCCGCTGATCGGCTTGTGTTTGTATAGATGCTGTTGGTATGGTGCCGGTCGCTTCGCTTGCAGGACTGGTTTCGTTAAATCATTGTCAGCCGTCTGGCACTGGTGCCGGCGCGTTCGTGGGTTTCGGTGATTTCTTCGACGCCCCACTGGGCCTCTCTCCACCAGAAATGGGTCAGCACCATTAGGGAAGGGTATATCGGGTTGTTGTTGAGCTACAATACCTGCGTCTTCAATCTGTCGCTGCCGGGCGGTATCTCCTGATATTCGATGTTGCTTTCGTTGGCATCAAGGCCGGCACGCGGCTACTTAAATCCTCGACCCACCGCGCCACCGTTGCAAACAGTGTAGCCTCGTTAGTGCCGGTGCCGGGATTATCGGCACCGCCTGCGCCACTGGGGTTTTTAGAGGTCTTTTGGGCCAGTGCAACACCATGCAGGCTGAATAAACCGGTGAGTAATAATACGGCTGATAATGTTTTCACAAAAATCTCTCCTCTGATCACACGCGCCTTATTATCATATTACAACAAAAAACCCCCGGCTCGCTGAGGTAAGCTGCGGGTTTAAATTGTCTTCTATCCTGCCAGATTCTAGGCGCTGTATATGAAATTAGCGTGCGTTTTTGTAAGTAATAGTCGTCATTCTCAGTGTGTTTGCAATGAGCTGAAATATGAGGCTATAACACCCCTCATGCACCCCGAAGAGAATTATACGAAAGGAAAAGAAATAAGTATTTGATTTATATGGTGGGCGATACAGGGCTTGAACCTGTGACCTCTGCAATGTGACTGCAGCGCTCTCCCAACTGAGCTAATCGCCCGCTTTGGATCCCGATTTGAGGATACCTTGCCCACGGTTCGCCTGAGGGCCTCGTTCACCCGGCGCGGGGCAATTAAGGTACTGACTTGTGGGCGGCGCGTCAACCTCAGAATCATGTCCGGCAATTAATCATTCGAACCGCCGCATAGCATTGGCTAAGATAGATGCTCGCGGCGGGGGAATGTGGAAATGAGCAGGAAATACCAGTCCTTTTGGGAATTTTACCCGTTCTACCTGCAGCAGCATGCCAATCGCACTTGCCGCGGTCTGCATTTCATCGGCAGCACGCTGGTTTTGGCGCTGGTCTTTTGGAGTGTGTGGAACCGTGATGCCCGTTGGCTGCTACTGGCGCCTGTGGCGGGTTATGGATTTGCATGGGTGGGGCATTTTTTCTTTGAGAAGAACCGGCCCGCCACCTTTACCTACCCGGTTTACAGCCTGCTTGGAGATTGGGTGATGTGGAAAGACATCATCATTGGCAAGGTTCGTCTGTAATGCTGCCGCTTGCCGGGGCGGACCAGGACAAGGTCGTTCGCCTGCGGCGGATGAAGCGCCTGCCTCTGTTGCTGCTGGTTTTGATGGCAGCTTTGTTCGGATTGACATTGCGGCGGCCGGAGCCTTGGGCTGCCTGGGTTCACGCCTTTGCAGAGGCCGGCATGATCGGCGCGTTGGCCGACTGGTTCGCGGTGGTGGCGCTGTTCCGCCATCCGCTCGGTTTGCCGATTCCGCATACCGCGATCATTCCGCGGCGCAAGAATGAAATAGGACAAAGCCTGGCCCGCTTCATCGCCGAGCATTTCCTGCAACCGCAGGTGGTGCGGGCCAAGCTGGAATCGGTCAACCTGGCGCAAAAAGCCGCGGCCTGGTTACGCACGCCGGCGGGGCATGAACGGGTGGTGCAATCCGCTGTCGGCTTGCTGTCCTGGATGACCGGGGCCTGGCATGAAGACAGTGTCAGGCAGTTCCTGCGGCGCTTGAGCCGTCATCAGCTTGAACGGGTCGATTTCGCGCCCTTGCTCGGAAAAACATTGGACTGGCTGATGCAGGATGGCCGTCATCAGCAACTCCTGACGCAGGCGCTGCGCTACGCGGTCATTGTGCTGCATGATCACCGGGAAACGATCCGGGGCAATGTTAAGCGGGAAAGTCCCTGGTGGCTGCCGGGTTTTATCGATGATCGTATCCTGCAGCAAATGCTGGACCGCATTGAAACCTTGCTGCTGCAGGTGTCCCTGGACCCGGATCATCAGGTGCGCAGGGATTTTGACGGCGTGCTGCAGCGCTGGACCGCAGAATTACGCAATTCACCCGCACTCGCACCAGACCGCAGAAAAGTTGCGCCAGGCGGCTTTGGATAACGAGAGCCTGCAGGAATATTTTTATGGACTGTGGATGGATCTGCTTACCGGCATCGAGGCGGATATCCGGGGCCCGGATTCCTCCATCCGCGCGCAGTTTGACCAGTTCGTCTCACGCATGGCGGAAGAACTGAGCGGTGATGCGGCATTGCAGGCCGTGGTCAACCGCTGGCTGGTGGACTCCACGGTGGCTCTGGTGGGCGATAACCAGGACGCCATCGCCAGCCTGATCAGCGATACCGTGGACAGTTGGGATGCGCAGGAGACCAGCCAGCGGGTGGAATTGGCCATCGGATACGACCTGCAATACATCCGCATCAACGGCACTTTGGTGGGCGGCCTCGTGGGCTTGATCATCCACGCCATCAAGCTGGTGTAAGCATGGGGTCAGAGTAAAGTGCCAGAGTTGATCTGCAGAATCCCGGTGTCCCGCCACCTCTTTACTCTGGCACTTTACTCTGACCCCATTCTTCGAAGCGGTTCGCCTCACGGTTCTTGCGCACCGCTTCCGGGTTCCAGACTCTTCCGTTCATCGCAATGTAGACGCCGGGCGGCAGGCACTGCACCGCGCCGACCGCGCAGCCGATATTGAAGACGGCATCCGAATCCCGAAATCGCGCGGGGTTCAATGCGCCCGTCAAAACGATGGTGCGGTCAGGCAAGCCCCTGAGCACGGCGGCGGTCTCGACCATGGTGTCGGTGCCATGGGTGATCAGTACATGTTTTGTTTCGTTTTGCACTATGGTGTCACGGATCAGCAGACGGTCTTCATGCACCAGGTGGAGGCTGTCCTTGCGCAGAATCGCCTTGACTTCGAACTCAAAACCGACATTCATCGCGCGCAGGATCAGGCTGATCTGCGGTTCGCCGATCTGGTAGTCGCTTTTGTCATCGAAGTAAATCTTGTCGATGGTTCCGCCGGTGGTAATGATCAGGAGTCGTGCAATCATCGATTCAGATGTTTCTCAGATAGGCAGTTTTGCCCCGAAAGAATGGGGACGAAATGGCATCGTTCTGGCGCCCGGTTCCGGTACGCCGGCTTTTACCGGCGTACGGGCATCGCGTAGTATAGCGTGCTGTAGGCCGTGCAAATCATTCTGGCCGGAATCCAAGACGATATGGGTATGAAAAGAACGGGTACAAAATTTGTGCTGGCCGCGAAAACCATATTGCTTGTGCTGTTGTCGTGTTTTACGGCATCGGTTGCCGTGGCGCAGGAACAGCCCTTGGACCCCGGAAAACTGCCCACCACCCGTGATCTCGCGGCAGGCTTGTCCGATCCAGAGTCGCGTACCGATGCCTTGCTCACACTCATTGCCCTCTCCGGCGCCCTGCAAAACTCTGCGGCCACAGACCCAGGCCAGGTCGCCGGTCTCGAAGCCTCGTTTCGCGAAGATCGCGCCTGGCTTGACCGGCTGGCGCAGCGCTATGCCAGCCTGCCGACGCGCAGCACCTTGCTGGACCCGGCGGCTTGGTTCATTCAACAGGAACTGGGGCAGCATGACATAGTCCCTTCAGCCCGGGTTTCACCGCTGGGGCCGGGGTACGCCATATTGCTGGGGCAGATCTTCGACCGCTCAAACGAGCGGCTGGCGGCAGCGCTGTTGCCCGAGATCCTGTTCCAGACCGAGTTGGCCGCTACGACAGATTGGCAGCGGTTGCTTGACCGGGCCGCGGCAAATCAACCCGTGCTGGAGCTTTTCTCCAGGCTCAACAGCGACTGGCTGGAGCCTTGGTTGGCGGCGGAGCCCCCCGCACCGGTGGGGCGGGACGACCCGGCTGGCGCACTGGAACAGTCCCTGCTCAGCCTGCAGGCATTGATGGCCTCTGTGCTGTTGCCGCAGCCGCCAGATGATCTGCGTGCCAAGCGCCTGCGGTTCAGCCTGTTGACGGCCATGCCGCTGATGGACCAAAAGCAGGCGCGCACTGCCAGGCACATCCTGTGCCTGACGGCCGCCATCGATGGTCTTTACGATCACCACTATCTCGCATCGATCCAGTCCCTGCTTTGGGTGGTTTCGGATCTGCTGGAAATGTATGCGGGTGACCCTGATGCCTGGTCGCCTCTGCCAAAGATATTGGCGGAGTTTCTGCCACAGCTATCGAGCGTCATGGCACGGAATTTCGCCGAAGTCGACGCGCGGCTCAATGCCAATCTCGCCGCGGCTTTCGACGTCGTGCAGGATCTGCAGGGCGGTTCATTCACGGCCTCCCGCCTCGACACCTTGCGCCAGGAACTGGCCGACACCGTTACCCAGCTCGTATTGCTGGTGCCCGAGATGGCCTTTTATTTCGATCAACCTGTGCGCAAACGGATTTCCGAGGAAATTGACATTTGTATCAGCGTCGCAGCCGTGCACGACGACAATGGCAAGCCAACCTTGAGCCGCAAGCAATTCGATGGCTGTGTCGAAAGCATGACGAAACTGGCGGACACCTGGGTGCGGCGGCCGGAATTGGCCGGCGATCCCAACGGGCCCTTCGCCGCTGACCAGCTACGCCGGGAACTGGAAATGGTACCCTGGCAACGTATCAACTACACCCTGGGCTATCTGCACGAGCGCTCACCGGTGGTTTGTCCGATGTCTGCCCGGCCACTGCCCAATCCACTGGAATGGTCTGCCCTTGCAACCTTGATGGTGTGGTTTTCCACGCAGTCACCGGTGTACCTTCAGACCCCGGAAAACGAGGCCCTGGTGGTTGCCATGCGTCAGCAGGGTCTGGACCTGTTGCAAACCATGTCGCAACAGCTTGACTGCATCAGCGGATCCGGCGGGGGATTCGACGACCTGGTCAGCGTCAGCTTGCAACAATACCGCGACACTCTGGTCAGTCTGATCGGCGGTATCCGCGAAGCGGAACTGGAGTTCAGGGAAGCGCATCTGCAGGTGGGCGCGGACGTTGACCTGGCCGGTGACGTCGACCAGGAAACGAGCTATCGCACCCCGGGCTTGATGATCGGACCTTGCGATGCCGCCAGGGCCTGTGAAATGACTCAGCAACTGGAAGCCACCCGGGCGCTGGTTGGGCAGTTTCCAGACGAATACCTGATCGCGGACCAGACCGGACTGGGGAAAGTTGAAATCTGTTACGACAACATGCAATGGGTGCAACGGCGCATGGAACCGGTGCGGCCGGAAGATCCCAACGTCGCCAACTACTACGGACATCTCAGTTTTGATTTGGTGGGAAGGTATCGCCAGGGTGAGAACATAAGCGATGTTTTTGGATCGAACTTTGTCAGCCCGGACGAATACTACTACCTCATTGCAGCAAGCTCGGATGAGGTGCTCAATGATGGCTGCCCCTCCGAGTGGGTCGGCAGTCGCATCGTAACAACGCGCAGCAAGGAAGAGGGCATCAATATCGTGCCCAAGCGACTGACTTATCTCGCCGCGGCACGCATCCGGCCTTCTGAAGTGATCAGCGCCAACTGGAACCGGGGCGCCGAATGGCGTGACTGGTTTGTCACCGGCATCGGTGTCAAGGAACTGGAGTTCAGCCCGGACCCATCCATTCGTGACCAACTGGCGCAGCATCTGCGTGCTCTGTACCAGACCGAGCAACGGACCATTTACAACAGCCTGCTCAAGGCTCCGCTCGGACCCTCATTGACTGCGGCGCCGGCCTTGTTCGATCTGATGAATGACGTCAGCATGTTCAAAGGCTTGTTACGTAATCAGTTGCTTCTGTTTTACCCCGAAGTGATGTTGGAATCAGATGAAGTTCGGGCGGCAATAGAAGGACAAAGTGGTCTGTTGGATGAAGCGGTTTTACGCCGCTTCCAGGAAAATAATGTCGCCATCGCTCAGGTTCATGACGCGGGTCTGGCCCGCCTGGAGCGATTTCAGTCGGTCTGGAAACGCCAGCCTGAGGTAGCCATTCGTTCCGGCTCGGTCGGGGTCAATATGGCTCATGCCGTTGCCAGGTTGAATGCGCTGTACCAGGAATACTTCGCTACCCGTGTGCCGGTTTCCATGCCACAGGAACCAGCACCGGCTAATGCGGCCGGCGCCAGCGCTGAGCCAGCAACACCAGACAGGTAACATAAAGCACCGTCAGCGTGATCTGCAGCAAAGCCGGGACGCGCTCCGGCGGATTGCTCCAGGCTTCCATTACACCGATGACGAAGTAAATAACCAACAGGTAGCCGCCCCAGGTCATGCTGCTCATCTTGCCGGCGAGGATGCCGCGCAAGGGAAACAGCAGGGGCAGAGTGGCGAACAGCGCCAGCAGCCAGCTTTGCTTGCCCACGGGGGCGGGCAAGACTCCGTGCCATAGCGGTTGCAATATCAGCACGCCCAGATAAAGGCCTGTCACCAGGCTGTGCAGGCTCACTGCTGCAGGCGCAAGGCGATCTGGGCGACACGTCGACCCAGTGCCCTGCACAACGCGGATTCGTGCTCGTCCAAATCACGCTCTCCACTCCAACCGCTGTAGTGACTGGCGCCATAGGGAGTCCCTCCGCCCGCGGTCTTGATCAGGCCCGGCTCCGTGTAGGGCAAACCGACCAGCACCATGCCGTGATGCAGCAGTGGAAGCATCATGCTGATCAGCGTTGACTCCTGGCCGCCATGCAGGCTGGCGGTCGAGGTGAATACGGCGGCCGGTTTACCCGCCAGGCGGCCGGAATACCACTCGGCGGCGGTGCCATCGATAAAGTACTTCAACGCGGCAGCCATATTGCCAAAGCGTGTTGGGCTGCCCATGATCAAACCGCCACATTCCACAAGGTCTTCTTTCCGCGCCCAGGCCGGTCCATCTGCAGGCACAGCCGGATTGCGATGCTGCAAGCCATCGCTGACCGGCGGCACGGTGCGCAGTCGAGTGCTGGCGCCTGCCACATCGTCTATACCGCGGGCGATCTGTTGCGCCAGGCTGGCAGTATGCCCGTGCAGGCTGTAGTACAAGACCAGGATTTCCATCAATTGACTGTCCCTATGACCTGCGCATCAATTCAAAATGGTTCACAGAATGTCGAGCACTGCTTCAGGCGGCCGGCCAATGGCTGCTTTGCGGTTTGCCAGCACGATGGGCCGTTCAATCAGGCGCGGATGGGAAACCATGGCCTCGATCAGTTCATCTTCACTCAGGTCAGCACGGTCCAGTCCCAAAGCCGCATATTCGGTTTCACCCTTGCGCATCAATTCACGAGGTTTCTTTCCCAGCATGGCGAGTATGGAACGCAGTTCCCGGGCGCTGGGCGGTGCTTCGAGGTAGAGTGTAATTTCCGGGTCGATACCGCGATCCTGCAGCATGGCCAGGGTGGCGCGGGATTTTGAACAACGGGGATTGTGCAGAATTCTGACGGTCATGGGGCCCTCGGGTTAAAATGTTGCTGGCAGATTTTCCGATGAAGCCATTCTATTGACAGTTCCGGAGCGGGTAAACCGAAATGCCAGATTCCACTCAATCCACCGTCAGACTGCAACAGCATCTGGTCCGGCTCAGGCGCCTTGCCAGTCATGTAGGGAAGCATTTCCAGGAGGATCGCTGTTTCGAGGAAGCGGCATCCCTCGGCTTTACCAGCCTGCTTGCGCTGGTACCCCTGTTGGCGGTGATTTTCGGTATCGTCGCCGCCTTCCCGGTATTTGCGCAATGGTCACAGCAATTGAAGGCGTTTATTTTCGGCAACTTCCTGCCCTCGGCCGGCCAGCAGGTGGAGAGCTACCTCAATACCTTTCTTGAAAGCGCCAGCAATCTGACCCTGCCCGGAACCGTGTTCCTGATCCTGACCGCCCTGTTGCTGATGTTCCGCATCGAAGTCGCATTCAACCGGATTTGGCGGGTGGATCGATCGCGGTCTTTGCTCAACCGCATTGTGATGTACTGGGCAGTCCTGACCCTGGCCCCGCTGATGATTGGCGCCGCGATTGCCATCAGCGTGCAAAATATTTTCACCCCGTTGGCGTTTCAGGGCACCGTCAGCCCCAGCCGGCATGCCGGTGGCGTATTCTTGCTGGCATGGATGGTTTTTACGCTGATGTTCGTGCTGGTGCCGAACAAGCGCATTCCTTTGCGCAATGCGCTATTCGGCGCATTGTTGAGCGCCGTCCTGTTCGAATTGGCCAAGTTGGGATTCGTCGCCTACGTCAAAAATGCCAATTACACCGAGATCTATGGCGCAATCGCCACGATTCCGATCTTTCTGTTCTGGCTGTACCTGGTATGGATCGTGATCCTGTTTGGCGCCTCGCTGGCCTCCTCGCTGAGCACGTTTGCCGACAGTGAGCGGGCCAGGATGGTTTGGCCTGCGCGTCTTGATTTCCAACTGGTATTCCGCCTCGTCGGTCACCTGTGGATGGCGCAACGCAATGGAGAGAAACTGTCTGAGATCCAATTACTGGCGGAGGAACCGCACAGCAATGAACGGCAACTGCAGTATTTGCTGCTGCAGTTGGAAACCGCCAATATCGTTGCCCGCGACGAAGAGGGGGACTGGTGGCTGGCGCGTGACCTGGAAGAATTGAGTCTGGCCGACCTGTATTGCAGCGGCAACTTTCATTTGCCGATATTTGGCCGGGAGACGCTGCCGCTTGAATCAGCATGGGACCAGGAATTTACCACCGCAATGCGGGAAGCGGCCGAGCAGGGCCAGTCGAGCATGGCGCGGCCGTTACGGCACATGTATCAATCGATTTTGCGGGGAGCCGATTCATCATGACATCCGGTGGCCAGCACCGCTGCCGGCGATTTCTCATCCGCGGAAAAGTCCAGGGCGTGTGGTTCCGTGAGTCGACCCGGCGCCAGGCCGATCTGCTGGGCCTGCAAGGCCATGCGCTCAACCTCGAAGATGGCAGCGTGGAAGTCGTGGCCGTGGGCGGGGCAGCCGAATTGGACCAATTGGCGGCCTGGTTGCAGCGCGGCCCGCCAATGGCGCGCGTCGAGCACGTCAGTGCAGAAGAGATATCGAATCCGGGCCTGAGCGGATTCTCCACCCGCTAGGTGTGAATTCCAGACACATCTTACCCACGTGGTCTTCAACGTCGAAGGATGGTGCAAGCCGATCCGGAGACTGGGACCTGCTTTCAGGACCTTTTGAAACAGGATGTTTCAAGAAGAGGCCCCAGGGATGGGTTTATGCCGTGTCCTGAAAGCAGGTCCCAGTCTCCGGACCGGCGCCCGGGTGCGAAAGGACAACAATCACTATTGGGGCTAGCTCTTCAGCAGTTTGCGAACGGGCGAAAATGATCGCCGGTGAATGGCGCAGGGACCGAAGCATTCGAGCCGCCGCAAATGATCGGGCGTCGGGTAACCCTTGTTCTGATCGAAACCATATTGGGGGAACTGATCGTGCCATTCCCGCATGCAGCGGTCGCGCGTCACCTTGGCCACGATGGAAGCCGCGGATATTGCCGGCACCAGCCGGTCGCCTTGCACGATGGTGCGCACATCGCCGGCCAGTTGCGGCGCGCGATTTCCGTCAATCAGTATCCGTTGCGGACTTACCGGCAGCCGATTGACCGCCTCTTGCATGCCCCAAAGCGTTGCCTGCAGGATATTGATGCGATCGATTTCCTCAACCGAAACCTCGACCACCGACCAGGCCAGTGCGTGCTTGCAGATGAGCGCAAACAGCGTTTCGCGGCGCGCTGCACTCAGCCGCTTGGAATCATCCAGCCCCGGCAGTTCCACGGCCCGGTCCAGAATGACCGCAGCCACCACCACCGGCCCCGCCAGGGGACCGCGACCGGCTTCGTCCACACCTGCGATCAGCATGATCCCGACATCAGCTCTGCTATGGCGCGGGCAGCCTGCCGACTGGCATCGCACAACAACTCGCGGTGCAACGCCTGGAAGCGCGCTTTGAGCCGGCTGCAGGATGGAGCATCCTGCAACCACTGTGCTGCCTCCCGCGCCATGCGCGGACCCGTCGCCTCGTGCTGGATCAGTTCAGGCACCAGGGCCTCGCCGGCCAGTATGTTGGGCAATGCGATGAAACGTGATTTGACCAAAGCCAGTGTTTTGGCCAGTCGATACGTGGCGGGGGCAAGCCGGTAGACGACCACCATCGGGCGGTTGACCAGCATCGCCTCCAGTGTAGCGGTGCCGGAGGCGCATATCACCACATCGGCCGCGGCCATGACGGTGCGTGCCCGCCCGTCGATCAACGCGATCTCCGGTCGCCGGCGAGCGTCCAACGTGGCGCGGAAAACGGCTCCGGTGTTCGGGTTCGCAAGTGCGGCGACAAACTGCATGCCGGGATATTGGTCGGACAGCAAGACCGCGGCTTCAATCATGGGCGCGGACAAGCGTGAGACCTCACCCGCGCGACTGCCGGGCAAAAGCGCCACCGTGAGCCGGTCTACAATCGAGGCCAAGTGCCTGGCGTGCCGCGGCTGCTTCGTTGTGCAACGGAATCTGGTCCGCCATCGGGTGCCCGACGTACACGGCGGAAATTCCGTACCCCCGGTAGAAGTCCGGTTCAAACGGAAACAGACACAGCACCCGGTCCGCGGCGCGGGCGATTTTATGCACTCGCCGCGCCCGCCAGGCCCAGACCGTAGGGCTGACATAATGCACCGTGCGGATGCGGGCGGATTTGAGTTGCCGTTCCAAATGCAGATTAAAATCGGGCGCGTCTATGCCAATGAACGCATCGGGCTGCAGTTCCTGCAGCCGCCGCCGCAACAGTCGGCGGATGCGCAACAGTCGCGGAAAATGCGCCAGCACTTCGAACAGGCCGAACACCGCCAGTTCTTCACTGTCCCACCAGCACTCCATGCCGGCGGCACGCATGTTGACGCCGCCAATGCCGACAAACCGGGCGCCGGGATAGATTTCCCTGAGATCGCCGATCAGAGCGGCGCCCAATTGATCGCCGGAAGCTTCGCCGGCGACCAGGGCGAAGGTGGGCTGAGTGGTCATTTCAGGATGGGCCGGCGTCAAACAATTCAGCGGATCATGCTTTTTACAGTGGTATTGAGAAAGTCTACGAACGGTTTGATCTCACCGCAGCCAAGGGAAATTTCGGTCAACTCTTCCGCGGCCTGCTCCAGGGTCATCCCCGAGCGGTAGAGCATTTTGTAGGCGCGCTTGATCTGCTGTATTTGTTCGGGTGTAAAACCGCGGCGTTTGAGCCCTTCCGTGTTGACGCCCCTGGCTTTGGCTTTCTCTCCGGAAACGGTCACATACGGTGGAATGCTCTGGTTAACGTGGCTGGCGAATGAGGTGAAACTGTGTTCCCCGACGCTGCAAAACTGGTGAATCAGGGAGTAGCCGGAAAGCACCGCCCAGTCGCCAATGGTGACATGGCCTGCCAGCGAGGCGTTGTTGGCCATGATGATATTGTCGCCCAGCCGGCAATCATGCGCGATATGAACACAAGCCATGATCCAGTTATTGCTGCCGATTATGGTTTTGCCTCCCCCCTGAACGGTGCCGCGGCTAAAGGTGCACAGTTCCCGGATGGTGTTGTGGTCGCCAATGATCAGTTCGGTATCTTCGCCGCCGTACTTCTTGTCCTGGGGCTCTTCTCCGATCGAGGCGAACTGAAAAATACGGTTGTCGCGGCCAATCGTGGTTCGCCCCGTCACCACCACGTGGGGCCCAATCCAACAGCCGGCGCCGATTCTGACCTTGGGGCCGATAATACTGAACGCCCCGATGTCCACGTCAGCGGCGATTTCTGCCGCCGGATCGACCAGTGCTGCTGGATGAATCCCGCTCATTTACTTTTTGCCGCGCAAAGCAATTCACAACTGGAAACTTTTTGCCCGTCCACGCTGGCGCGGCAAGTGTATTGGCCCATGCGATGGACAACGCGTGTTTGCACCACCTCGAGCAAGAGCTGATCGCCGGGTAGCACGACCCTGGAAAAACGCGCGTTGTCGATCTTGACCAGGTAGTAAAGATCGCCATCGGCGCCATCCAGTTGCGCATCCAGGAACGCCAGCATGCCACAAGCCTGCGCCAGCGCCTCGATGACCAGAACACCCGGCATCACCGGGTTGCCGGGAAAATGGCCGGCAAAAAAGGGTTCGTTTACGGTCACGTTTTTGATCGCCTGCAGCTTCTTTTCGGGCTCGCGCTGCATGGATATCACCCGGTCCAGCATCAAAAAAGGATAGCGGTGCCGCAGGTAATCCATGATTTGGGCTGCTTCGATCGGGCTTTTCAGAATGTTGTCAGTCATTTTTGCCTGTTTTCCCTGAAAGTCTTTCCAAGGCCAGTAAACGGCGGGCCAGTTGATCCAGTTTGCGCAAATGGGACAGGGTTCGCTGCCATTGGCTTATAGCCTGGGAAGGAATCAATCCTGTCCAGGTTGTACCGGGTTCTTCGATCGAGTGATGGGCAACACTGTGGGCGGCAAGCGTGACGCGGTCGGCAATCTCCACGTGACCGGAAACGCCACTTTGCCCGGCCAGTAGGCAATAACGCCCAATTCTCGCGCTACCGGCAATCCCGGCCATTCCGGCAATTGCCGTATGGGCTCCGACGTGCACGTTATGGGCGATCTGAACGAGGTTATCGATCCTGACGTCCTCCTCCAGTACGGTGTCTTCAATGGCTCCGCGATCGATGGTTGTATTGGCGCCGATCTCGCAGTCATCACCGATTTGCACACCACCCAGTTGCGGTACTTTTTCCCAGTGGTCGCCGGCAAACGCGATGCCAAAACCGTCAGCGCCGAGCACGGCTCCCGGGTGCACGATGACACGGTTGCCGAGCCGGACTTTCTGTCCAATGAAAACGTGGGCATGAATCCGGCACGCCGGGCCCAGATGGCTGTCAGCTTCGATCACCGTGGCAGAACCGATGCTGCAGCCATCGCCGATTTCGCAGCGGGCGCCAATGACGACATACGGGCCGATCGAAACGAGATCGCCGATGCGCGCGGTCGGGTCGATTACGGCGGAGGGATGGATGCCGGGCTCCGCGGTGACAGAGCTTGCAAATAAACACGCCATTCGCGCATAGGCCAGGTAAGGGTCGGGCGCAAGCAGGTAATTGGTCGGGCAGGCCCCGGCATCTTCCGGCTTGAGGATCACTGCACCGGCCCGTGTTGCAGGCAGGTCGCCGCGATATCCGGGATTGGCGAGAAAACTTGCCTGCGTGGCTGTGGCTGAGCGCAACGTACCGACACCATCGATCAGGGTTTGACCGTCGCCATGCAGTTCCAGGTTGAAGCGTGCAGCGAGATCCGACAGGCGATGCTTGCTGGGGCTAGTGCCTGTTAACACCTGAACCAAAATGCGGGTTAACGGGTGGATAGTTCGAGCTGATCGGCGCTATATTCCACTTCGAGCTGCTCAAGGATCAGATCGGTAATATCCAGATCGGGATTGGCGTAAACCACTGGACTGGACAGAATCAGGTCAAAACCGTTTTTCTGGGCAATTTCCTGTACTGCGAGATTGATCTGCTCTTCCAGTTTCTGTACTTCTTCGGTGCGCCGGAATGACAACTCGTCTCTGAGGTCTTCCTTGCGGCGATTGACGTTGCGCCGCAATTCGCGTAATTCGCGTTCCGTCTGCTGAGAACTTTCAGCCGATAGATCGCCCTGGGACAGCCGGTTTTCCAGGGTCTTGGCCCGGAACTCGTCCAATTCTATGGCTTCATTGCGGGAACGGAACTCCTGGTCGAGTTGTTCGCGGCCGGCGACTACCTGTGGCGCATTGTCCAGAACCCGTTTCATGTCGACATATCCGACGCGCAGGGACTGGGCCCAGGCAGAAGTGAACAATGCCAGTCCGCAGAAGACAACACAAATTGTACGGACGCAATACCGCATAATTTACATTGTACACTCATAACTGCCTAATCTTGAAGAGATATGTATGCGCTTGCGATCATGCGGTAACTGGCGTCATTTGGCCGCCGTTGGCGCCTGCTTCGGGCGCCCGGCGAGAGGGCTGCAGGCCGGCCGGGATTCTGGCCCGGCGGGCGTCATGACAGGTCACTAAAACGTGGTGCCGAAGGAGAACTGCAGGCTTTCGGTGCGGTCGCCGGGTTGGTCCCAGAATGGAAAAGCGTAGCTGATGACGATCGGCCCGATCGGCGCTTCCCAGGTCACCGACAGACCAAACGCGCCTCTGAGCGTATTGACATCGAAGGCGGACAGGTTTTCATAGACATTGCCCGTATCGACGAACAACGCAATACGCGTGCCGCTTTGACCGCCCAGCTTGGGCGTGGGGAAGGCCAGTTCCACCCCGCCGGCCACTTTCACGTCGCCGCCGACGGAACGGCAGAACTTGTCTTTGGGGCCCACGGTGTTGTCGCTGTAGCCGCGCAGGTCACGCACGCCGCCGGCGTAGAAATGCTCGTAGAAAGGCAATCCCTTGTCGAGCGCGACCACGTCGGACTGCTCGCAGCGGGACGCATAATCCGGCGACAGCGTGGTGTCCTGTGCGTACCGCTAAAGAGGTCTTGTCGTAGTTGTCGTAGGCGTCACCGTAGCCAAAATTACCGCGCACGGAGAAAACCAGGCCGTGCCAGATAGGCCAATACTTGGAGCCGCGGTAAATCAGTTTGTAATACTCGCGCGAACTGCCTGGGGTCGAAGCCTGAATGACGGCCGACTGGGCGGAGCCCCGCGACGGATTGAGGAAGTGATTGCGGCTGTCACGCGTCCAGCTCAAGGTCAGATCGATCACGTCGAAATTTCGTTCATTTGATTCAAGGATGCCACTGTGATCGTGGTCCAGCGAATTGGACAAGGGGTCTCCGGGCGTTGGCTGCAGTTCGTACTGGAGGCAAATGCCCGTGTCCGGGTCTATATTTTCGGGGGGGCAGTTGTAGGAACCGATATTGAGCTGTGTGCTGCGGAAACCCAGGCCAGCCCGCAGATAATCCACTTCGGTAACCGGAATTCCGAAATTCATGCCCACCGCCCATTCGCTACTGGTGAATGAAGAAATGTTGGCCTGGCGCTGGTTGAATTCCTGATAGCGGCCGTAAAATCCACGGCTGACGCCGTCCTCATTCCAATATGGGTTATCGTAGGAAACATTCAGGCTCTTGATGATCTTGCTGTAAGAAACGCCCAGCCCCAGCCGTTTGCCGCTGCCGATAAAATTATCCTGCTGGATGCTCATGGATGCGATCAGGCCCTGCACCTGTGAGTACCCCAGACCGACGGTAAAGCTGCCGGCCGGCCGTTCTTCAACACTGATGATCACGTCCACCTGGTCATCGGTACCGGGCACTGCCGGTGTTTCGACTTCCACCTTGTCGAAATAGGTGAGGCGCTGCATGCGCACCTTGGACCGGTCGATGGCGGCCTGGGAAAACCAGGCGCCTTCCATCTGGCGCATTTCGCGCCGCAGCACTTCGTCCTTGGACTTCGAATTGCCCTTGAACTGAACCTGACGCACGTAGACGCGCTTACCCGGGTCGACGAAAAAGTTGATCGAAACCAGCCGGCCAACGCGATCAACATCGGTAATCGGGATTCACATTGGCGAACGCATAGCCGATGTTGGACAGCACCGCCGTGATGTTTTCTACGCTCTGCTCGACTCTTTTCCGCGAAAAAATCTCATTCGGTTGTATCACGATCAGTCGTTTCAGCGTATTTTCGTCAATGACCATTTCACCGGTCAGTTTTACGTCACTGACGCTGTAGATTTCGCCTTCCACTACATTGGCCGTGATATAGATGTTTTCTTTTTGCGGGCCGATGGAAACCTGCGTCGATTCGACGTTGAAATCAACATAACCGCGGTCAAGGTAGTAAGAGCGCAGCTTCTCGATATCGCCGGAGAGTTTTTCGCGGGAATACTGTCCCGCTTTCGACCAGAACTTCCATCGCGGCGGTATGTCAGCTTCAAAGTCCTTGCGGATGTCCTTGTCGCTGAAGGTTTCATTGCCGACGATGTTGATATGGCGAATCTTGGCGACATCGCCCTCATCGATCACAATGGCAATGCGCACGCGGTTCCGGTCCAGGTCTGTCACCCGTGCATCGACGCTTACCGCGTATCGGCCCTGGCTGAAGTACTGCTTGATCAACTCCTGTTGCAGTCGGTCCAACACCTGGCGGTCGAAGACTTCGCCTTCGGACAGGCCAATGTCGTTCAATACGCGCTTCAGGTCCTCTTCCTTGATGGCCTTGTTGCCGGTAATCTTGATGGCGGCAATGGCAGGCCGTTCACGCACGGTGATGACCAGGATGTTGTTCTCGCGGGCAAACTGGATATCCTGAAAAAATCCCGTTCGATAAAGCTCGCGAATGGCCGCGCGGGTTTTCGCGGGCGTCAGTTCATCACCCTTGTCCACCGGCAGGTAATTGAAGACAGTGCCTTCTGAAATCCGTTGCAGACCTTCTATGCGGATGTCGCTGATGATGAATGTATCGGCTGCCAGCGCAATGTTCGCCCACAGCGCAAAAGCTAGCAACCACGCTATTTTTCTTATCATTCCGTCAGACCTGTTACGACTCAAATCCGGATTCAGGAGTCTATCCGATCAGTCGTAAAATATCGTTAACAAACGCAAGGCTCATCAGGCCAGCCAAGGCCATGAGACCAATATACTGGCCAGCCATCTGTGCCCGCTCGGAGACGGGGCTTCCTTTGACCCATTCTATCAGGTAATACATCAGGTGGCCGCCGTCGAGCACCGGAACCGGTAACAGGTTCAGAATTCCAAGACTGAGGCTGATTGCACCAAGAAAAAACAAGAAGTTGGACAGGCCCCTGTCCGCCGAAGAGTTGGCAAATTGCGCGATGCTGATCGGGCCTGACAGGTTTTTCACCGAGGCTTTTCCAGTCACCATTCGCCCCAGCAGGCCCACGGTGGCGCGGCTCAAGCGCCAGGTTTCGGCGGTCGCCGCCCGCAGCGCTTTGGCCGGACCGTAACGCAAGAGAATGAAGGAACGATCCCATGCGGCACGTTGCTCGGCATTGGGTTGTTTGTTGCTGATGCCCAGCAGCAGGCGGCTGGAAAACCATCCGGTCTTGTCCTTGCGCGGCAGAACCTGCAGGTCAATCAGCTTCTTATCGCGTTCAATGGTCAGCGCCAGCGGCTGGTTTTCATGACCGGACTTTTGCACCAGGTAGCCCACGGAAGACCAGCCGGAAACCTCCTCACCCGCGATACGGACAATGCGGTCACCGGGGCGCAAACCGGCCGCTGCCGCTGCGCTGCCGGCGGAAACTTCGCCAATCACGGCAGGAAGATCGAGGCGCCAGGGTTTTAGCCCGATCGCTTCGAACGTATTTTCTTCGCTGAAGTCGGCGCCCAGTTGCGACAGGTCGAGCACATGCTCGGATTCATTGCCTCCCGCTTCCCGTACCGTGATGTTCACGCGGTCGCGGTCCAGCGCGTGAGCCACCAGTCCCAGCAGGGCATGAGACCAGGTTTGCGTGTCCTGCTTGTCGAGGGCGACGATTTCGTCTCCGGCTTGCAGTCCCGCCGCTGCCGCGATACCGCTGACTTCTCCAATGATGGGGCGTGAATCCGGTATGCCGACCAGGAACATCAGCCAAAAGGCCAGGACAGCGAAAATGACATTGAATGCGGGGCCGGCCAATACGATGGCAATACGGCTCCAGACCGGTTTTTGGTTGAACGCCTGGGGTAACTGTTCCGCCGGCACTTCGCCTTCGCGCTCATCCAGCATTTTGACATAGCCGCCCAGCGGTATGGCCGCAAGCACGTATTGCACGCCATCTGCGCCATGTCGTGACCAGATCGGCCGGCCAAAACCGACTGAAAAGCGCAGTACGCGCACACCCAGGCGCCGGGCCACCCAGAAGTGGCCGAATTCATGAAACGTGATCAGCAGGCCAAGCGCGACCAGCAGCCACCAGATGGAACCAAGAACTTCACTCATGTCATTGTCTGCATAATTTCAAATGTCTGGCGGCGGGCGATGGCGTCATGCTCCACTATGTCTTCGACAGAACCAATGGGCTGGGGTTGCGCGCGCTCCAGGGATTTTGCAACCAGAGTGGGAATCTGATCGAAGCGAATTTGTCGCTCAAGGAATGCTTGCACGGCGACTTCATTCGCCGCATTCAGCACTACCGGTGTGCTTTCGCCCTCGCGCATGGCGTCAAATGCCAACCCGAGGCAAGGAAAGCGCTGCATATCCGGCGCCCGGAACGACAGATCCGTCATGGCAGCAAGATTGAGGCGTTCCACGCCGGCTTCAATACGTTCAGGCCATGCCAGAGCGTAGGCGATCGGGGTGCGCATATCCGGGTTGCCCAGCTGTGCCAGCACAGACCCGTCGCGATAGGCGACCATGGAATGAACGATACTCTGGGGATGAATCAGCACTTCCAGTTGCTTCGGATCTGCATTGAACAACCAGTGTGCCTCGATCAATTCCAGGCCCTTGTTCATCAGAGTTGCAGAGTCGACCGAGATTTTTCGGCCCATCTCCCAATTAGGGTGCTTACAGGCTTGATTGGGCGTCATTTCCCTCAATTCATCGAGGGGCAGATCCAGGAACGGCCCGCCGGAAGCAGTCAGAATGATCTTCTCCACGCCAACCGATTCCAGCCCATCCGAGAATGAAGCCGGCAGCGCCTGGAATACCGCATTGTGCTCGGAGTCGACGGGCAGGACGACCGCGCCCCCGTCACGCGCAGCCTGCATGAACAGGCGCCCCGCGATGACCAGTGATTCCTTGTTTGCCAGCAGGACTTTTTTCCCTGCCGCGGCGGCCAGCAAGGTCGGCATCAGTCCGGCTGCGCCGACGATGGCGGCCATGACGATTTCCGCGTCGGGCAGTGTCGCCGCCTGCGCAAGCCCTTCCGCCCCGGCCAGCACCTCTGCTCCGCACTTCCTGTCCGCCAGCGCTGCGGCAAGATCCCCGGCCAGCGATTCGTCACCGATGACCGCAAACTTCGCGTTGAATTGGGCGCATTGCCCGGCGAGCGCTTCGACATTGCGGTGGGCCGTGAGCGCCAAAACGCGGTAACGGTCCGGGTTGCGGCGCACGACGTCGAGCGTATTCACGCCGATCGATCCCGTCGAGCCCAGGATGGTCAGCGTCGACGGCAGCTTGGAGGAGGAAGCACTCAAGATCGCAGAATCAGTATGCCCAGTGCGAAAAATGGCGCACCCGCCAGCAGGCTGTCATACCGGTCGAGCACGCCACCGTGACCCGGAAAAACGCGGCCGCTATCTTTCAAACCGACAATTCGTTTGTGCAGACTGATGAACAGGTCTCCGCCCGCGGCAGCCAGAACCGTGATGATCGTCAGGGCCACGAGGGGCGCCAGGGCAGGTGGCATCGCAAACGTCAGGCGGGAAAGGAGCCAGGCAATAAGCACCGCCAATACCGCGCCACCCAGAAGACCCTCGCGGGTTTTGCCGGGGCTGATCACGGGCGCCAGTTTGTGCCGTCCAAAGGATCTGCCGGCGAAATAGGCTCCGGTGTCGGCTGCCCAGATAATAAAGATAAGCAGCAGGAGCAGGTATTCTCCCTCTGTCTGCGCGCGCAGCCAGGCCAGTGCAAACCAGGCGAAGCTGGTGCCGGCCAGCGCGCTGAAGAAACTCACCATGCGGTAGTTGATGCCCGGTTCGAGACCCGGTCTGAATGTAACCAGACGCAAAAACATCACGCACCAGCACAGGGTGGCAGCGATCAGAAAGGTCAGTGCGTGACCGGAGATTTCATCCCAGTAACGCATCAACAGGCCGATCAGAATGGCCTGGATTGCAAACAACAGCCAGCGCGAAACCCGGCCAAGCCCCGCCAATCGGGTGAATTCCCAACTGCCGGTCATCCACAGGACAGCCAACAACAGCCGGAAGCTCCATTGAGGTATAAGAAAAATCGCGATAAACGTGATGAGGGCGATGACAAGGGCGGTGAGAACGCGCGTTTTCAGCATCTCAAGGCGCCTCGCCCCAATGCGCGCAGGCGCACTTCCAGGCTGTGAGTTGTGCTTGCTTGCATCAGCCGGCTTGCCGCTGGATCTGTTCACTGGTGCGGCCAAAGCGCCGCTCTCGTGAGGCAAAGTCGGCAATGGCGGCATCCAGGCAGTCAGGAGAGAAATCGGGCCACAGTACCTCTGAGAAATAAAATTCCGTATAGGCCGACTGCCACAACAGAAAATTGCTGATCCGCATTTCACCCCCGGTGCGTATGAACAGATCGGGCGCCGGGCTGTCCGCCAGCGACAGGTGTCGGGCGATGGCGGCTTCATCTATGTCACGCGCGTGCATGTGGCCATCCGCGCAGGCTTGTGCGAGTGTTCGCGCAGCCTGCGTAATGTCCCAGCGCCCGCCGTAATTGGCCGCGATATTCAGGCTCAGGCGTTTGTTGTCACGGGTGCGCTCGACCGCCTTTTGCATATTCTCCTGGATGGCCGGGGAGAAGGCCGAGGGCTCACCGATGAACCGGAGTCTGACACCTTGCTTATGCAATTCGTTTGCTTCCTTGCGCAACGCGCGCATGAACAATTCCATCAGCCGATTGACTTCCGGCTGCGGCCGGTTCCAGTTTTCGCTGGAGAAGGCGAAGATCGTCAATTCGGGAATGCCCAGTTTGGCGCAATGCTCGACGATGCGGCGCAGTGCCTTGAGCCCGGCCTGGTGTCCAAGGCTGCGCGGCCGGCCGCGGCTTTCCGCCCAACGGCCATTGCCATCCATGATGATGGCAACATGCTTGGGCGTGGCCATGGTGTTTGGACTGGTCAATTCAGATCAACCGTGCGCAAGCGCCACCAGCAGTGGTGCTGAATCCAGCGTCTGCCTGCTGTCTACCCGGCCCCATCAGATTTCCATCAGATCCTGCTCTTTCTCGGCTACGATTGCGTCCACCTGGTTCACGGCCTCATCGGTGATTTGCTGAATTTCACCTTCCGTGCGCCGCTCTTCATCTTCTGTGATTTCTTTTTCCTTGAGTAGTTCTTTGAGGTGGTGATTGGCATCACGGCGAATGTTGCGAATGGCGATTTTTGCATTCTCACCCTCGTTGTGCACCACTTTGCCGAGCTCCAGGCGGCGCTCTTTGGTCAAGGGTGGCAGTGGAATGCGGATCACCTGGCCCGCGGTAGAAGGATTCAGACCCAGGTCCGATGACAGAATGGCTTTTTCGATGGCCTGCACCATGCTTTTATCCCATGGCGTTACCGCCAGCGTACGCGCATCGTCCACAGAAACATTGGCTGCCTGGCTGATCGGAACCTCACTGCCGTAATAGTCGACGTGGACGTGTTCCAGCAGGCTCGGATGCGCCCGGCCGGTGCGGATTTTGGCCAGTTCATGGCGTAAGGCTTCCAGGCTTTTCCCCATGCGGGTTCTGGCGTCTTTTTTGATTTCGGCGAGCATGCGTGCCTCCTTTTGTACCGGGGATGGGCGAATGATCAATTTTGCCGTGCTCTAGCCTGCATGTTGCACCAGTCCTCTACTGCGACGGTCCAGGGGCACGCCCTGTCTGGCTTTCGCTCGGTCAGAGTGCTCGACATAGTGTCGACTATGCCTGCGCGCTCCTCGGTCGCGAAAGCCAGCCATGACGCACCCCTGATTCGTCTCACGCGCGACGGCTTCGCTCCCTTACTCTTTGCGCTTCGCGCAAAACGTGCGGTCGCTCTCGCCTGCGCTACGAAAACTGGTGCAACATGCAGGCTAAGGGGGGAATTCTAGCAGCTATCGGGGTCGGCGTCGGTCTCCTCCGGCCCGCGGCAATGTTCAGGACGGCGACGGCAGGAGACACACCGCTTTGGGCCTGGCCGGGTCAGGACACCAGTGTGCCGATCGACTCGCCCTTTACCAGGCGCATCAGATTGCCTTCCTGGTAGACATTGAAAACGCGAATGGGCATGCCCTGGTCGCGGCACAATACGATGGCATTGGTATCCATCACTCCCAGCTTGTCCTCGATGACCTGGTCGTATGGAAGTGCGTCATAAAAAACCGCTTCGGGATGCTTTGCCGGATCGTCGGAATAAACACCGTCTACCTTGGTGGCTTTGAGCACGATGTCCGCGCCGACTTCAATAGCTCGCAGTGCCGCCGCCGTGTCCGTGGTAAAAAAAGGATTCCCCGTTCCGCCAGCACACACAACCACACGGCCTTTTTCCAGGTGGCGGATTGCACGCCGGCGGATATAGTCTTCACAAACGTCATGTACCGATACTGCCGACATGACACGCGCATCGGTGCCGATGCTTTCCAGAGCATCCTGCAGGGCAAGTGCATTCATGACGGTCGCCAGCATACCCATGTGGTCACCCGTCACCCGGTCTATCCCGGACTGGGCCAATCCCGCTCCGCGAAATATGTTGCCGCCGCCAATGACGACGGTCACCTGAACACCTGCGCGGTTAACTTCCCCAATTTCTGCCGCGATCCGCAAAATCATGTTGGGATCGATCCCATAGTCTTCTTTACCCAGCAGTGCTTCGCCGCTGAGTTTCAACAGAATTCTGCGGTACGCTTCAGCCACCCTTCACCTGTTGCATGACTTCGTCAGCAAAACTGGCCTCTTTCTTCTCAATGCCTTCTCCAACCACGAGGCGGTCGAAGCCCTCGACTTTGGCATTGTTCTGCGCCAGCAGCTTGGCTACGGTGATGTCGCCATCCTTGACGAATGCTTGTCCCAGCAGTGTGATCTCAGCCAATTGCTTGCGCAATCGTCCAGAGACGATTTTCTCGATGATTTCTGCCGGCTTGCCGCTGTCTTCGACCTGCGCCGCCAGAATTTCCTTTTCCTTGGCAATGACGTCGGCAGGCACGTCGCTTTCGGAAACAAACTGCGGGTTCAGGGCCGCGACATGCATGGCCAGATCTTTGGCCAGTGCTTCATCACCGCCGGTCAGTTCGACCAGAACACCGATTTTGCCGCCATGGATATAGGCGCCGAGCACACCCTGGGTCGAGCGCTGCACGAAACGCCGTAGCTGGACGTTTTCACCTATTTTGGCCACCAGAGCCTGCCGCATCTCCTCGATCGTTGCATCCCCCGAGCGGGTTTGCGACAGCGCTTCGACGTCGGCCGGCGCGTGCTGCAGGATGTTGGCTGCAACGGTATCAGCAAAGGCATTGAAGTTGGCATCCTTGGCAACGAAGTCGGTTTCGCAATTGACTTCGACCATGGTGGCCTGCTTGCCATCTGCGGAAACCGCAAGGGCAATCTTGCCCTCGGCCGCGACCCGGCTGGCTTTCTTGTCTGCCTGAGCCAGTCCGGACTTGCGCAAATGCTCGATCGCAGATTCCATATCGCCACTGGTTTCGACCAGGGCCTTCTTGCATTCCATCATGCCGGCGCCTGTACGCTCGCGTAATTCCTTTACCTCTGCAGCAGTTACTGCCATTTGAAATACCTCTGTTTTGTCTTTAGGGCCGGAACCCAAGTGGGCTTCCGGCTTTCCACCAGCCCGGAATCAGGCCGCTCTATTAGTCTTCAGCTTTTTTTGCCGCCGTTTTCTTGGCCGCCTTTTTTTTGACCACCTTTTTCTTGGCCGCCTTTTTCTTCGTCGCTGTTGGCGCAGCTTCGGCCGCCGCGGCGTCAGCTTCAACCTTTGTCGCTGTCACTTTTGGAGCTGGTTCAGCCGCGTCCTCCGTGGCTGCACCCGGCTCCGCTGCAGGGGATTCAGTCTCCGCCGCAGTTTCCGCAACGGGTGCATGCCGGACTTCTGCCGCGGCATCACTCCCGGGGGCCGGGCCTCATCGGCGGCTGGCGTTTCTGCCGCAGTCGTGCTCTGCTCCTCCGCTTCGTCGGCTGGCGTTTCTGCTGCAGTCGTGCTCTGCTCCTCTGCTTCGTCGGCTGGCGTTGCTACTGCAGTCGTGCTCTGCTCCTCCGCTTCGGCGGCTGGCGTTGCTACTGCAGTCGTGCTCTGCTCCTCTGCTTCGGCGGCTGGCGTTGCTGCTGCAGGCACGCTCTTCTCTTCCCCTTCGGCAGCAGAAACCGGCGCGCTGACCTTGCGTGTGACCACCTTTTTCGAGACTTTCTTTTTGGCGGTCTTGCGCGCTTCGGTATGGGGAGCTGCCGCCTGGCGCTTGATCGGGTTTCCCTTCTCATCAAGCTCGACAAATTCATCACCGATTTCAACCTGCGGTGCCGAGGCGCGCCCTTCCAGCACTGCTTCAGCCGCGAGCTGGGTGTACAGACGGATGGAACGGATCGCATCATCATTACCCGGAATCATGTAGTCGACCTGGTCCGGTGAGCAGTTGGTGTCCACTACTGCGATCACGGGGATCCCCAGTTTGCGCGCTTCCTTGACAGCAATGTCTTCATGGCTGACGTCGATGATGAACAAAGCGTCGGGTAGTCCTTTCATGTTCTTGATGCCGCCCAGGCTTTTTTCCAGCTTGTCTTTCTCGCGCGTCAACTGCAGCACCTCCTTCTTTACCAGGTGCTCGAATCCTTTGTTCTCACTCATTTCTTCGAGCTGGCTCAGGCGTTTTACGGAGGCCTTGATGGTGCGGTAATTGGTCAGCATGCCACCCAACCAGCGGTGCGAGACAAACGGCATGCCGCAGGTGGTGGCGGCATCGGCAATCGCCTCACTGGCGGCGCGCTTGGTGCCAACGAACATGATGGTGCCGCGCCGGGCCGCAAGCTTGCTGATGAAATTCATTGCGTCATTCAGCAACGGCAGGGTTGTTTCCAGGTTGATGATATGAATCTTGCCCCGGGCGCCAAAAATATAGGGGGCCATCTTGGGGTTCCAGTAACGTGTCTGGTGACCGAAATGCACGCCAGCTTCAAGCATCTGGCGCATGGTAACGTTTGCCATGGTATTTCCTTCTCCAAAGAAACTCAGTGACCATTGGCCACTGAATTCGGGGTTGATCCTCCACGCACCCGTTACAGAGACCCGATTTCGGGCACCCCTCTGAACCGTTGCGGTGCGTGTGCGTATTTGACGTGTAGGCGTGCGTCATTGCTGTCCGCACGACACGCCGGATTTGCTTCAGGCCTAAAAATGCCGAAAAAAGCCGTCGACTTATACCAGAATCACCGGCTACGGGCAAGTTTCCGCAGCGGATGCGGCGGGTAAGCGGGGTGTCAAAAATTGTCAGCTTGATGAATGAATTTGGTCACACCAGATGGCGGAATTGCCAGTTTCAGGGTTAACTGGATGGAACAGGAAAAATGCTATATATCTATGTAAATCAAAATGTTGGAAAAATTAAAGCTCAGCGTGACATGGCTGCGGCACATATTTTGCATTTCTCTGCCTGCCAGGAAATGCGCGTTTATGCCATGCGGGCAGGCCATTCTCCCCAGGCGGGTTCTCAGCGGATCGGCAAGGATGATCGATAAGCGCTGAACCAGATCAACAGGATTCGATGACATGGAGGTCACGATGAACTACAACAGCAATACGATTGCGGCATTCGCCCGCAGGATTTCACCCACCGGGATCATAGCCAGAAAATGCATCACTGCGCCTTCCGTGCGTGGTGGGGGCACTGGCTAGTGTGTCCTTTCTCCTGAATACAGGCTCCTCAGGTCCGCCATCTCACAATCCCTGTGCCGGCGGGCCTCCAGCGAGACATCCCGGATTCCCTACTTCCGGGATGGTATGGGCCGGGGGAGCTGCTCCCCCGGTCTTTTTTTAAGATTCATGTCAAGCGTTAATTCGGTCCCGCCATTTGGGACCGGCCTATTTTGACCGCTTTGCACGGGCCGGCCCGCTTTGTACCGGCATGGTGTTGTAGTACCAGTGGTGGCGAATCATGATGTGAGCGAACCAGGAGTATGCGAGCGCCGTTTCAATCAATTCCGCATTTGGGGAGGGGTCCGCTTGCAGCGTTTGGCCGGGTTGATAAAGGTAAGAGGATGCAGGCAGATCCGGCTGCAGAATGACGGCCCGCCCCGGAACCATGTAGGCGAATACCCGGCTGAACTGCATCATGGCTCTGCCTGCGCCTGCGCGGAAACTTGCCTCAGTCAGGTCATGGCCTATGGCCGGGTGTTCCGCGCTGACACCGATCAGTGAAAGCAATGTCGGCAGCATGTCGATCTGGCTGGTGATGCCAGGAATCCTTCGCGGCGCAATCGATCCGCCGACAATAAGACCAGGTATGTGAAAGCGTTCGATCGGGACCAGTTGGTTGCCGTAGACGCGTGAATTGTGATCCGCAATGATCAGCACGACCGTGTTGTCCCAGTACTTCGAAGCGCGCGCGCGTTTGAGATATTGACCCAGGGCCCAGTCCGCATATTTCACCGCAGTTTCGCGCGGGCCATCCGGGCCGCTCTCGGTGCTTACCCGGCCGGGTGGGATATCAAAAGGATCATGATTGCTGGTGGTAAACACCAGGCTGAAAAAGGGGTCTTCCCCCTGCTGCACGAACCACTCGTGTGCTTTGTTGAAAAGGTCTTCGTCGGATACACCCCAGGCGCCCCTGAGCACTGGCGCCTCATAGTTCTTCTCGTCAACGACTTTTTGGAATCCGTTGTTCAGAAAGAAGCGTCTCATGTTGTCGAAATGCGCTTCGCCGCCATAAATGAAACTGGTACGGTAACCTTCCCGCTCAAGCAATGACGCCAGCGTGAAGAAGTTTTCCTGAGTTTCCATCAGTTTCACGACACTGCGTCTGGGTGTCGGAGTGATGCCCGAGATAATGGCTTCAATGCCGCGCACCGAACGCGTGCCGGTAGCATACAGCTGCTCCATCCAAATGCCCGTGGCTGCAGCTTCATCGAGCGAGGGCGTCAGATTTTTGCCACCGAGACTGCCGACAAATTCCGCTCCCAGGCTTTCCTCCAGGATGATCACCAGATTTTGCCGCCTGCCGGGCTTGCCGGTAGCCGTTTGCCGGTGCATGCTGGGTCCGGCCTGCTGGGAAAAACTGTCACCGGGTAACTGCGCGTCGGCGAGGACGATAGCCAGCGCCCGGTCTTCCGCCATCGGCTGATAGCCCACGTTCTTGTCGGCTGCGTCGCGGTGTTGTTCGTAAATGGCATAGAGCAGGGAGTACGGTGAGTTCAGCGCCAACTGGTTGACCATGCTGTCCTGGGAGAACGCCGCAATACTGGGATTGACTGGCCGGTGGCCGAGTGTTGACCGGATCATCAGGACCACCAGGGCCAGCACCAGAGGGAATGCGAGCAGGTTGTACCACCACGCCAGGCGCCGCCTCGCCGCCGGGTCCTTGTTTGTCCAGCTAAAGACGATCCAAAAGATTGCTGTGGTAAGGCTTGAAAACAGGACCAGCTCCAAAAGGTGTGAGCCGGTGAGGGTTGCGAACAGCTCCTTCGGATAGCCCAGGTACTCGACGAATACATAATTCGGCCGGCTGTCGTATTCATGTATGAAAGGCAGGGTTGACGCTTCGACAAAAAACACAAAAGCGGAAACTGCACCGAGATAGACCGCCCACAGCCACCGCCCCACTTCTGCCGTGAGGCGATGCATGTGAAACAGAGGTTTGAAAAGCAACACGGGTCCAAACAGCATTCCACCCAGGATCAGGTCGAAGCGCAGGCCTTGCAGCAAAATAAACGCCGCGCCGTCGGTTGCCGCTACGCGATGCCAGAATATCGCGATCAGCAACAGCCGCGAGGCGGTCAGCGTAACCAGCATCAGAATGCCGAGCACGAGCGGCCGGCTCAGAATCCTGGCCCATACCGCAATGTTCGTCAGTACGCTTGTTTGCATCGAGAATTCTGGTTGGGATTTTGCGAACAGGGTGGAGGCCAATATAGACTTCAGGAGGTTAAGACAAGGTAAATTCCACATGAAATTGGTTTCGCATCCCAACGAGGATCGTCAACGTTACCGGGTCAGGCACATGCACCAGATTGCCTTGTGCACCAATGATTTCTATGCCACGATCCAAAAACATGCATCAGTCTGGTATCCCATTTCCGTGACTCCGGCTGCCTGTCACGAAGTCGTGGACCCGACCCCGCACGAAATACTTCAATGGAGCAAATAATGGCCAAACACCCAATAGCCCACCCATGGGCGGAAGACGAAGCCCCCGGGCGGGCCCGATGAAACTGGCATCGTTAAAAGCCGGCGGTCGCGACGGGACGCTGATCGTCGTCAACCGAGCCCTGACTCACTTTGCGCCTGCAAGCGGCGTTGCGGCCACCTTGCAACAGGCGCTCGAAAACTGGGCTGCAGCAGCGCCGCGGTTGAATGCAATGTACGAAGCCCTGAACGATGGCACCTGCACCGACGCAGCCGAGGTCAACGTCGACGCGCTGGCTTCTCCGTTTCCCCGCGCCTACGAGTTCGTAGACGGCAGTGCCTACTTGCCGCACGTGGAGCGGGTGCGCAAAGCGCGTGGTGTGGAAGTTCCTGCGTCGTTTTACGAAGATCCACTGATGTACCAGGCAACCTCGGCCGGCTTCCTGGGCCCGCGTGATCCCATCCCGGTGCAGAGTGAAGACTACGGGATTGACTTCGAATCCGAGGTGGTGGTCGTGACCGATGATGTCCCCATGGCCGTTTCGGCTGCGGCAGCAGCAGGTCACATTCAATTGATCGGCCTGGTCAATGATGTCAGCCTGCGCAACCTGATCCCGGCTGAACTGGCCAAAGGATTCGGCTTTCTGCAGGGTAAACCCCGCTCCAGTTTGTCTCCGGTTCTGGTCACGCCGGATGAACTGGGAGATGCGTGGAGAGACAGCAAAGTGAACTTGCCATTACGATCCACGCTCAATGGTGAATTATTCGGCAGGCCTGAAGCCGGTCACGACATGCAGTTCAATTTTGCCCAGCTAATTGCGCATGCCGCCAAAACGCGGCCACTGGCGGCTGGCACCATTGTGGGTTCCGGCACCATTGCCAACCAGAACATCGAACTCGGGGCATCCTGCCTGGCGGAGAAACGGGTTTTGGAGATCATTGCCAACGGCAAGCCTGAAACCCCTTTCATGCGCTTCGGTGATACCATCCGCATCGAAATGCTGGATATCCACGGCAAGACGATTTTCGGCGCCATCAAACAGGTGGTAACCCGGGCATTTCCTGAATTGCCGTGATGATCGCGCAGGATTTTGATTTGTCAGAGGATTTTCCGAAGGAGTGGCGTATCGTTGATTACGGCCGACTGAGAAAAATACTCTGGCGAATCAAAAGACCAGCGAGGGCGCTGCGAATTCATGAAATGCCCGGGTTAAAGAAGGCTGGAGGCTGAAGGTTCATCATGCGGCTTAAATTCAAGCGGTACTTCAGTCATAATTTCTGCTCCTACTAAGCGGGTTTGCGATTAAAATGCGACATTCCTTTCTGGTCCCGATGCTGTTGATCCTGGCTGCCTGCGCGCCGCTGAAACCCGAACCCGATGCATTCAATAACGCGGAGCAGGCGATAGAGGCTGCGGTCGCGGCCGGTGCGGAACAGTATTCACCGGTGGAACTGCGCTTCGCCCGTGAGAAGCTGCAGGAGGCGCAAAAGGGTTTGGAACTAAAGCAGTACGACAAGAGCTGGTATTTGATCGAACAGGCGGAAATCAACGCGGAGTTGGCGATCGAAAAGTCGCATTCAGCGGTTATTCGCGACCAGGTCGCGGAATTGGCGCGGCAGAATGAAATCCTGAAGGAAGAGTTCGAGAATAACTATGGGGAGGAATCCCAATGATGTGTTCCTCCTGCCTGAAAATACTGGCCATGGTCTTGCTGGCGGTGGTGTTGACAGCCTGTTCGAGCAGCCCGAAAAAAGACCTCGCCCTGGAACAGGTGCGGGCACAGCTTGAGGAGCTTAAATCCAATCCCGAGTTGGCCAAATACGCGCCGCTGGCTTTGGGCGAAGCAGAGCGGGCCTTGCGCACAGCGGAAACTGCCGGTGGCAACGATACCCAGCGCATTCATCTTATTTACATGGCGGATCGCCGCATCCAGATTGCACGGGCGGTTGCGGAGCGCGAACAGCTTTCAGTTGAATTGAGAGCGCTGGAAGACGAGCGCAACCGTTTGCTGCTGCACGCCAGCCAGGCGGATGCGGATCGCGCCCGAAGAGAAGCGGATCGTGCCCGAATGATGTCACAGGCGACTGCAGAGGACGCTGAAAGGGCACGTATTCAGGCAGAAGAAGCGCGCCAAAGAGAGGCCGCTTCCAGCAAGACGGCAGAGCAGGCACGCGCGGAAGCCAAGCAGGCGAAGGCGCTGGCGGCGTCCAGTGCTACTGCAGCGGAATTGGCAAGAAAGGAGGCCAATTTGGCTTCCGAGCAGGCCCAATCCTTGCGCCGTCAGTTGCAGAACCTGCAACTCAGGCAAACCGAAAGCGGTGTGGTTGTGACCCTGGGTGACGTATTATTCGAGTCCGGACGGGCTGAGCTGAAACAGGACGCGCAGACCAGCCTGGTCGAAGTGGTCGATTTGTTGCAAAGTGAACCCGAAAAGAAAATTCGCATCGAAGGCCATACGGATTCAACGGGTGATTCCGGCACCAACCTGAAGTTGTCCGAGCGCAGGGCGAACGCGGTGCTGGATGCCCTGGTGGCGCTCGGGGTTGATACCTCCCGCATAACGGCTGTCGGCATGGGAGAGGACTTTCCCATCGCCAGCAATGACACCGAAGAAGGACGCCAGAAAAACCGGCGGGTGGATGTGATTTTGTTGGACGGTTGAGTGTTGATTTAGCCGGTAAAAAGAATAATAGAATTTGGAAGCATGAATCAGGATTCGTCCATGGATCGTGCCTTGGAGGCGGCGGTTGCCGAACGCGAAATTTTGCGTTAGTGTTGCTTTGTAGCTATGGTTTATCCCTTCAAAAACGGAGTTCGTGGATAATGACTGTGATGGCTCAGACCGTCGCACGTCATGCAACGAACTTCGCTTCATTTCTGTCAACAAAACCCGTAAACACGATTTCCCTGCCTACCCCAACGCTGGACGTTGTGGCATCGGCCGGGCGACATGTCACCATTGAATCGGAGGATTGCGATGTTTGAACACCGCCAGGAACAGATGGAAAAACTGATGAAAGAGAATGAAGAATTTCTGCGCGTCTTCAATCGTCATCAGGAATTGGACAAGAGAGTCACTGCTGCAGAGATTGGCACGGCTCCAATGGAAGACCTGGCATTGATGAAACTGAAGAAAGAGAAATTGTGGGCAAAGGACCAGTTGGCGCGGATTATGGACGCCAGCAGCGCCTGAATTGATCACTGCTTCCTAAGCCAGAGCGGCCGGGTCAGTCAGCCCGGCCGCTTTGTTTATCTGCACACCTCAAATCCAAATGAATATCTGATTGCATAATGAACGTTGTGGCCAATGTTCTTGAACTGATCGGCAATACACCGGTGGTGCGCATCAATCACTTCGATACCGGGCCCTGCGAACTGTATATCAAGCTGGAAAATCAGAATCCGGGTGCATCGATCAAGGACCGCATCGGTCTGAAGATGATCGAGGATGCCGAAAAGGCGGAGCTGATCCGGCCGGGTGGAACCCTGGTCGAAGGCACGGCCGGGAATACGGGTCTGGGCCTGGCATTGGTAGCGGGGCAAAAAGGCTATCGCCTGGTGTTGGTGATCCCGGACAAGATGAGCCGGGAAAAAATCTCCAATCTGAAAGCCATGGGCGCGGAGGTGGTTCTGACCCGTTCGGATGTGGCCAAGGGCCATCCCGAATATTACCAGGACGTGGCCAAGCGGCTTGCCGACGAGACCGATGGCGCATTTTTCATCAATCAGTTCGGCAACCCCTCAAATCCCAGGGCACACGAAGAAATTACCGGCCCTGAAATCTGGCGCCAGATGGATGGGCGACTCGACGCCATCGTGCTGGGCGTGGGTTCCAGTGGCACGCTCACCGGTCTGTCACACTATTTCGCGCGCGAGGCTCCGCAACTGGAACTCGTTGTGGCCGATCCGCATGGCTCGATACTGGCGCAATACATCAATGAGGGAACCCTCTCAGTCAAGACCAGCAGTTGGATGGTTGAGGGAATTGGCGAGGATTTCCTGCCCCCGATCAGCGACTTCACCCGGGTGAAGAAGGCTTATGCGATATCAGACAAGGAAAGTTTCCAGACCGGCCGGGAGCTATTGCAGCGTGAAGGAATTCTCGGCGGTTCATCGACCGGCACCCTGGTGGCGGCAGCCCTGCGCTATTGCCGCGAGCAAACCGCGGCAAAACGTGTGTTGACATTTTGTTGCGACACCGGCAACCGTTACCTGTCGAAAATGTACAATGATTTCTGGATGCGCGACCAGGGCTTTATCGAAATCTCCAGCCACGGTGATTTGAGGGATCTGATCGCCCGCCCCTATGCTACGCACGATACCATCACGGTAGGTCCGGATGAACCGCTGGCCAATGCTTACAGCCGGATGAAGTTGTACGACGTCTCCCAGCTTCCGGTGATTGCCGAGGGGGAACTCGTCGGCATTCTGGATGAATCGGATCTGCTTATCGCGGCTGCGGAAAGCAGCGAAGCTTTTCGCCAGCCGGTGCGCTCGGCCATGGTCACGGAGCTTACCGAGATCGACGTGGCGGCTCCGGTAGCGGACTTGATGCCGATCTTCAACAAGGATTTTGTCGCCATCGTGATGGACGGTGAGCGATTTCTCGGCTTGATAACGCGCGTCGATTTGCTGAACTATTTGCGCCGCAAGTCAGATCGGTAGTGAATCCGCGCTGATCCCACCTCAAGAGCCCAGGCACCATGCGTCATCGAAAAGACAAACACCAGCTTGCTACCCGCGCGATTCACGCGGGCCAGCAGCCAGACCCTTCCACCGGCGCCATCATGACGCCGATCTATGCCACCTCGACGTTTGTCCAATCCAGCCCGGGTGATCACAAGGGCTGGGAGTATTCGCGCAGTCACAATCCGACGCGGGATGCCTATGAACAATGTATCGCCGATCTGGAAGGCGGCATCCGCGGCTTTGCTTTCGCGTCCGGCATGGCGGCAACTGCAACGGTGATGGAACTGCTCGACAGCGGCGATCATGTGGTGGCCGGCGACGATCTGTACGGTGGAAGCCTGCGCTTGTTTCAGCGGGTAAGGGAGCGCTCGGCAGGTCTGAAATTCAGCTTTGTGCCATTGGAGCAACCAGACGCCTTGCGGGCTGCGATCCGCCCGGAAACCCGCATGGTATGGGTGGAAACGCCAACCAATCCCATGCTGCGCATCGTCGATCTCGCCGCCGCCGCGGATATCGCGCATGCAAACGGCGCGCTGCTGGTGGTTGACAATACCTTTGCCAGCCCGATGCTGCAGCGGCCATTGGAGCTGGGAGCGGATATCGTGGTCCATTCCGCAACCAAGTATCTCAACGGCCACTCCGACATGATCGGTGGCGTCGCGGTAGTGCGTGAGGACGAAGAACTGGCGCAAAATCTCTGGTTCCTGCTCAACTCCATCGGCGCCATTCAAGGGCCGTTTGACAGTTTTCTGGCGATGCGCGGCCTCAAGACACTGGCGCTGAGGATGAAAGCGCATGCGGAAAACGCGTTGATCATTGCCCGCTGGCTGCAGCGCCATCCTGGCGTCAGGCAAGTGATTTATCCCGGCCTTGAAGACCATCCGCAGCATGCACTGGCCATGCAGCAAATGAACGGGCAGGGTGGGGGGATCATCAGCATCGACGTGCACGGCGGGCTGGAAGCCGCGCGGCGGATGCTGGAACGCTGTGAATTATTTTCGCTGGCGGAAAGCCTGGGTGGGGTCGAAAGCCTGATCAATCACCCGGCGCTCATGACCCATGCCTCGGTGCCCGCAGACAGGCGCGCCAAGCTCGGTATTAGTGATACCCTGGTCCGCCTGTCGGTTGGCATGGAAGACGTGAATGATTTGATCGCTGATCTGGAGTACGCGCTGGACGGCGATTGATTCCGACCCCATTTGTAGGAGCGCGCTTGCGCGCGATTCTCGAATCCATTTCGCGCGCAAGCGCGCTCCTACGGATTATTTGACCCCGTTCCTGCTGATCTGGCGGAGAGGGTGGGATTCGAACCCACGGTACGGATAACCGTACACTTGATTTCGAGTCAAGCCCATTCGACCACTCTGGCACCTCTCCATAGTCACATTTTATCCTCAATACTGTAGGAGCGCGCTTGCGCGCGATTCTAAAACCCATTTTGTAGGAGCGCGCTTGCGCGCGATTGTGAAATCCATTTCGCGCAACCGATTCTAAAACCCATTTCGCGCGCAAGCGCGCTCCTACGGGTTATTTTGCAGCTCGGTCAAATCCCGATATAACTCCAGCGCCTCGGGATTCGCCAGTGCATCCACGTTGGTTGACGGCGCGGCCATGGATGACGTTGCGCACGGCGAGTTCGACGATCTTGCCGCTGATGGTGCGCGGGATATCGGCGACCTGAAGGATCTTCGCCGGCACATGGCGCGGCGTGGTGTTCTGCCGGATGGCCTTGCGGATCCGGTCTTCCAGGCCGGCGTCCAGTTGCTTGCCCTCGCGCAGCTTGACGAACAGGACCACGCGGACATCGTCCTGCCAGTCTTGCCCGACGCAAATGCTTTCCAGCACCTCGTCAAGTTGCTCCACCTGGCGGTAGATTTCGGCCGTGCCGATCCGCACCCCGCCGGGGTTCAGCGTGGCGTCGGAACGTCCGTAAATGACGTAGCCCTGGTGTATCGTTTTCTTGGCAAAATCGCCATGCGACCAGATGCCGGGAAATTTGTCGAAGTAAGCCGCCTGGTACTTGCTGCCGTCTTCGTCACCCCAGAAAAAGATCGGCATCGAGGGAAAGGCCAGGCTGCAGCACAGCTCGCCCGTCTCTTCGGTATCCGCCAGGCTGCCATCGTCACGGCGAATTTCGACCGCCATGCCGAGTCCGGGGCATTGCAGTTCGCCGCGGTAAACGGGCAGGATGGGGCAACCCAGCGCAAAACAGGAAATGATGTCGGTGCCGCCGGAAATCGATGCCAGGCAAAGGTTCGGCTTGATATCCCGGTAGACGTAGTCGAATCCTTCCGCCGCCAATGGCGAACCGGTGGACAGAAGGGTTACCAGTGAATTGAGCTGGTGGGATTCCCGCGGCTTGATACCCGCTTTTTCCCAGGCTGAGATGGATTTTGCGCCGGTGCCAAAAACGGAAATCTCCACTTCATCGATCAGGTCGAACATGGCTGCCGGCGCGGGATAGAAGGGTGAGCCCTCGTACAGCACGACGGTTGCCCCTGTGGCCAGACTGCTGACCAGCCAGTTCCACATCATCCAGCCGCAGGTGGTGAAATAACAAATCCGGTCTGCGCGGCGCAGGTCGGTGTGCAGCACCAGTTCTTTCAGATGTTGCAGCAGCGTGCCGCCCGCACCATGGGCGATGCATTTGGGCGCCCCGGTCGTTCCCGAGGAATACATGATGTACAGGGGATGCTCGAACGGCAAGCGCTCGAATTCCACTTCGCTGGCGGCTTTGTCCTGGAAATCTTCCAGCCATATCGCCTGGCCCACCTGCGACAGCGTCGGCGTCCGGATTCATATACGGAACCACAACCACACGCTCGATGGACGGCACGGCTTTGACGATTCCGGCAACGTTTTCCAGGCAATCGTGGACTTTTCCGTTGTAGCTGTATGCGGCGGCGCAAAACAGCACCTTGGGTTCGATCTGGCCAAAACGATCGACCACCCCCGCAATACCAAAATCGGGTGAGCAGGACGACCAGATGGCGCCGATGCTGGTGGTGGCCAGCATGGCAATCACGGTCTCGGGCAGATTGGGCATGTAGCCGGCGACGCGGTCACCCTTGGTAACGCCGGAGGATCTCAGCGCTGCCGCCGTTTGCGCCACGGCAGTGTAGAGTTCCGCATAAGTCAGTTCCTTGCCCGCGCCTGATTCCGAACGGAAAATGATCGCCGTTTGTGCGTCGCGAAAACGCAGCAGGTTCTCGGCGAAGTTCAGACGCGATTCCGGAAACCAATGCGCTCCGGGCATCAGGTCCCGATCGCGCACGGCAATCGTCCCCGGCGTACCCACGATGGCGCAGAAATCCCAAACGGCGCGCCAGAACAGGTCCGGGTGGTCCAGGGAATATCGATGCAGATCCCAGTAGTCCTGGATCGCAGGGTCGAGTTCACTGCGAACCAGATCGATAAACCGCCGGATATTGGCGTTCTGCCGGCGTGCGGGGCCGGGTGACCAGACAGGTTCGGACACGGGCGTATCGTTTACTTTTGCCGCCAAATCAGTCCAGCAGTTTCTCCAGTTCGGGAATGAAATTGAACAGGTCACCTACCACGCCAATATCGGCGACTTCGAAAATGGGGGCTTCGGCGTCCTTGTTGACGGCGACAATGGTGCCGGCATCCTTGATGCCGGTGATATGTTGAATTGCTCCGGAAATGCCAAAAGCCCAGTAGAGGTCGGGGGAAATGATCTTGCCGGTTTGACCGACCTGCATGTCGTTGGGGCAATAACCCGCGTCAACGGCGGCGCGGGAAGCGCCCACGCCTGCCCCCAGCTTGTCCGCAAGTCGATAGATGATTTCGAAATTTTCCGCACTGCCCAGGGCACGGCCACCAGAGACCACCATCGCCGCGCTTTGCAGGTCGGGCCGCTCCCCGCCTTCAGATTCAATACCGACATACCGCGTATGCGCGGCCGCGCTACCGGATGCACTGCGCGGCTCGATGGCGGCACTGCCGCCGCCGGCTGCAGGTTGCCAGCTTGCGATACGCACGGTCATGATCACGGTCGCACCTTCCGCGGTTTCGACGTCGATAATGGCATTGCCGGCATAAATGGGACGGCGGAAGGATTGCGGGCTCAGTACTTCCATTACGTCACTGAGCTGATTGACGCCGGCAAGCGCCGCCACCCGCGGCATCAGGTCCTTGCCCAGGGTCGTGGACGGGCCCAGAACATGCGTGTACTCCGCAGCCAGGCTGATGATTTCCGGCGCCCAGTTGACTGCCAATGGATGCTCCAGGTGAGGCGCATCGACGGTGATGACACGCGTAACACCATTCAAGGCAGCGGCCTGCCCGGCCACTGCATCCAGCCCATGGCCCAATACCGCGACATCGATGTCCGCGCCAATGGCCTGTGCGCAACTGACGCATTTGGCGGTGCTCAGGTTCAGCGCCTGGCCGTCATGTTCGGCCACAACCAATATCTTGCTCATAACAACCCCCGCTTCTTCAGTTCCTCTACCAGTTGTTCAGCGTTCTCCACCATGATTCCCTTTTGCCGTTGCGGGGGTGGGGCGAATTTGACCACTTTGAGATTGCCTTCCGGCGCAACGCCCAGTTCCTCCAGCGAAAGAACGTCCAGAGGCTTGCGCTTGGCTTTCATTATGTCGGGCAGTTTCACGAAACGCGGCTCGTTAAGCCGCAGGTCGACCGTGACCACGGCCGGCAAGTCAATTTCAACCGTCTCCAGGCCCGCATCTATTTCACGTGTTACGGTGGCTTTCTCACCTTCGAGAACCAGTTTGGACGCAAACGTGGCCTGCGGACGGCCCCACAGCGCGGCCAGCATCTGGCCGGTCTGGCTGTTGTCATCGTCTATGGCCTGCTTGCCGAGGATGACCAGCCCGGGCTGCTCCTTTTCGATAAGCTTCAGGAATGCCTGCGCAACGCCGAGTGGCTGCAAGGCTGCATCGGTTTTGATCTGGATGGCGCGGTCGGCGCCCATGGCCAAACCGGTGCGTAACTGCTGCTGGCAGGTGTCGCCGCCGCAGGAGACCACGATGACTTCCGTTGCCTTGCCTGCCTCCTTGATCCTGAGCGCCTCTTCCAGTGCGATTTCGTCAAAGGGATTGATGCTCATCTTGACACCTTCGGTGTCCATTCCACTGCCGTCAGGCAGAACCCGGACGCGGACGTTGTAATCCACCACGCGCTTGATGCCAACCAATATCTTCATGGGATGATTCCTGATGATGTCCTTTGTTGTTTAGAGGTTTTGGTAGTTGGGACCGCTGCCGCCTTCCGGCGTGACCCAATTGATGATCTGGTAGGGATCCTTGATGTCGCAGGTCTTGCAGTGTACACAATTGGCGGCATTGATCTGCAGCCGCTTGACCGCCTTCATCTTCGACCATTTCGTAGACATTGGCCGGGCAAAACCGCGTGCACGGATGATCGTATTCTACGCCGCAGCGCGTGGTGCAAATGTCCGGTTGGGTGATTTGCAAGTGTACCGGTTGGTCCTCCTCATGCGCCGTGGCTGCAAAATAGACCGAGGCGAGCCGGTCGCGAGGCGGCAAATCGCGGTTCACCCAATGCCGGTCGGGCGGCGTATAGTCCGCCACCTTGCGCAGTGATTTGTCATCGGCATGCAATGCCAGGGTCCAGGGCAGCTTGCCGGCGGTGACGGTCTCGATGGCCGCTCTGATAAATCCGCGCCACAGACCCTTGTAGAAGGCCGGGCGGATATTGCGCACCTGCTTCAGTTCCGCGAGGATGGCCGAAGCCCGCAGTCTGGCGTCGAAGCCCGCGGACGAAACGGTTTCCGCGAGGTGTTCCGCTGCGAGCATGCCGGAGCGCATGGCCTGATGCACGCCCTTGACTTTAGGCACGTTCAACAGCCCGGCGGCGTCGCCAATCAGAATGGCTCCTGGCATCTCGGTTTTTGGTAGCGCCTGAAAGCCCCCTTCGACGATAGCTCGCGCACCGGCGGAGAGGATTTCACCTCCTTCTATGAGCGCGCGCACCATCGGATGGTGTTTCATTTGCTGGAATGCTTCGAACGGTGAAAATTCCGGGTCGGCGTAATCGAGGCCGGTGACGAAGCCGAGCGCGATACGGTCCTTGTCCAGGTGATAAATGAAACTGCCGCCATAAATGTTCGGGTCCAGCGGCCACCCCAGTGTGTGCTGCACCAGGCCGGGCGAGGATTTACCCGGTTGCACGCGCCACAACTCCTTCATGCCGATGCCGTAAGTCTGCGGGCCGGACTCCTTATTCAGGCCGAACTTGCGAATCAATTGCTTGCTCAGGTGTCCACGACAGCCTTCGCACAGAACGGTTACCCGGGCATGAATTTCGATACCCTGCATGAAGGTATCCTTGGGCTGCCCGTCGCGATCGACTCCCATATCGCCAATGATCACGCCACCTACGGCGCCATCATCCGTATAGCGGATCGCCGATGCGGCAAAGCCTGGAAAGATATCGACTCCCAGCGCCTCGGCCTGCGGTGCCAGCCAGGCACACATGGCCCCCAGGGAGACGATGAAATTGCCATGATTCTTCTGCTGTGGCGGGGTGGGAAACCGGTAACGGCCGGTTGGGGTGAGATACCACAGTTCGTCCTTTGTGACCGGCACGCAAATCGGCGGTGGCTGCTCACGCCATGCGGGCAGCAACTCGTCGAGCGGCCCGGGTTCGATGACCGCACCGGAAAGAATTTGCGCGCCGACTTCCGCGGCTTTCTCGATGACCGCCACGTTCAAGTCGGGCTTGAGCTGTTTTAGCCGCAGCGCACAGGCCAGGCCCGACGGGCCGGCGCCCACCACGATGACATCGTATTCCATGATTTCGCGTTCAGACATCGGTGTTTTTCCAGGCTGTTTCCGCTGTAATTATCAATCGGGCCATTATATCGTGACACTAGCGCAGTGGAGCAACAAATCAACCCCGGCTTGATCGAGATTCGGGCCTGGAGGCCGGGGTACAGGTGCTTCCACTCTCAAATGCGTTATCATGGATACATGCGCAAGCCCGCAGCCATCCGCGTTTGGGTGCTCGCCGCCATGTTGGCGGTGAGTCATGTTGCCTTGGCCTGCCATGTCACCAGCCACCTCGATGCCAATATCGGCAGCTGCGAATGCTGCATCTGTCAAGGGCAAACATTCGCCGCCCCGTTACCCAGCGCGGAACCGGTGGCAGTCATTCGACATGCAGGGCCGGCACAGCTGCCGATCAAGATCACGCTGTTTTCCGAAACCTTTCCTCACCGCTACCAATCCAGAGCTCCTCCCTCCTCCGTCTGATTCCTGAATTAGCGATACCGCGGTCGCAGCGACCGTGGATATCTTGGTGGTCTTTCGAGGAGACGGCAAATGAGAACACATTTTTGGTTCGCAGCACCGAGCATTATGCTGGTGCTGGCCTGCGCAGCGCCGGCGCAGGCTGAGGGTACAACTGTATCGGAAAGCGGCAATACCGGCGACGTACAAACCTTGCGTCAGGAAATCGAAGCCATGCGGTCCGAGTATGAAGCCCGCATAGCGGAACTGGAGCGGCGGCTCGATGCTGCGGAGCAATCCGTGGAAGAGGCCAATGCCAAGGCCAGCCTGGCGCAGGAGCAAGCACAAAGCGCAAGTGATAACATCCGGTTTCGAAGCTGCGCCGGCAGCTTCGTCAGTCCGGCGTATATCGGTTTCAGCCGACAGTTCCTTCAACCCGGCGATGGGCGTGATTTTCCAGGGGCAGGCCTGGTCTTACCAGCAAAATCCGGACGAATACGCCATTCCCGGATTCCCGCTGGGCGGCGAGGCCGGTCCCGCGCCGGAAGGGCTTTCTTTGGCGGAAACGGAAATCAACATCTCGGCCAATGTCGATGACAAGTTCACCTCCTGGCTGACCCTGCCCATTGTGATCGAAGATGGTGAAACCAAGGTCGAGATCGAGGAAGCCTGGATCGAGACCCTGCGCCTTCCGGGCAACCTTTCCATGCGCATGGGCCGCACCTATTCGAACATCGGTTACCTAAACAACCAGCATTCGCACGCCTGGGACTTCACCGATCAGCCGCTGGCCTACCAGGTCTTTCTGGGCAGTCAGTACCTGGACGACGGCCTGCAGGTCCGCTGGCTGGCGCCGACGGATATATACCTCGAGTTGAGTGGGGAAGTTTTTCGCGGCGACCGCTATCCCGCGGCCGGTGCGGCACACTCCGGCGCCGGCAGCCACAGCCTTTCGGTCAAGGCCGGTGGTGATGTCGGTTTCAGCAGCAGTTGGCTGGCCGGCGTCTCGTGGCTGGGGAGCCAAAAGCGAGGATCGCGCTTCCGGCAATGAAGACGAGCCGTTGTTCTTCAACGGCAACAGCGACCTCGTGATTGCGGATTTCGTCTGGAAATGGTCGCCCAATGGCAATTGGCGCGAGCGCAATTTCAAGTTCCAGGCCGAGTACCTTTGGCGCAAGGAAGATGGCCGCGTACACCCTGGCCGACGGCATGGCATCCTGCCATGGAACGACAAACAGCAAGGCTGGTATGCCCAGGCCGTGTATCAGCCGTTTCCGCAATGGCGCATTGGCGCGCGCATCGACGTGCTGAACGGCGGCGATTCGATGCCCGCTTTCACCGGCACGCCATTGGACTTCATGGGGCATGATCCAAAGCGTTACAGCCTGATGGTGGACTGGTCGAACAGCGAGTTCAGCCGCATCAGGCTCCAGTACAACCGGGACGAGGCCACGCTGGCCGATGATAACCAGTTTGGATTGCAATACATTTACGCCATCGGCGCCCATGGCGCCCATAGTTTCTGAGCAAGGAGAAAAGCATGAGACGCTCAATCATCGTTTTTGCACTGGCCATTGCCGGCCTGCAGGTATCCACGCCCGTTCACGCCGGGCTGGACGTGTTCGCCTGTGAGCCTGAATGGGCCGCGCTGGCGGAGGAACTGGGTGGCGATCAGGTCAGCACGACCAGCGCCACGCAGGGATTGCAGGATCCGCACTACATCCAGGCCAGGCCCAGCCTGATTTCCCGCATGCGCAAGGCCGACCTGGTCGTCTGTACCGGCGCACAACTTGAAATCGGCTGGCTGCCGATGTTGCTGGGCAAGGCCAACAATTCAGCGATTCTACCGGGCAAGGACGGCCTGCTCGAAGCCAGCAGCTACGTGCACAAACTGGAAATTCCGGACCGCGTCGACCGTGCCCAGGGCGACATTCATGTACAGGGAAACCCGCACATCCAGCTCAACCCGCTCAACATCCGCAAGGTCGCACAGCCGCTGAGCGAACGCCTGGCGAAACTTGACCCGGCGCACCAGGCGTATTACGCCGACCGGCTGGCCGATTTCCTCAGCCGCTGGGACGCCGCGATCAAGCGCTGGGAGGCCATGGCGGCGCCGCTGCGCGGCAAGCGCCTGGTGGCGCATCACAAATCCTTTGTCTATCTTGAGGATTGGCTGGGTCTTAAGGAACTGGCGACCCTGGAGCCTTTGCCGGGCATTCCCCCGACCAGCGCACATCTGGCTGAATTGCTGGACATGCTGGGTACGGATGGCAAGGGCGCGGACTTCATAATTCGCGCTGCCTATCAAAGCCCCAAGGCTTCGGAGTGGTTGTCGCAGCGCACCGGCATTCCGGCGCTGAGTGTGCCAACAACGATCGGCGGCTCGGACGGAGGCGAAAGATTTGTTTAGCTGGTTCGACGACATTATGCATCGGCTGCTGAGTGCGCACCCATGAATTGGGAAGCGGTGGAATGGACGATCGTGGGTCCGGCAATGGTGGCGGGCCTTCTGGTGCTCAGCACGCATGTGCCGCTGGGCCAGGTGGTGCTCAAGCGCGGCATTATTTTTATCGACCTGGCGATCGCCCAGGTGGCGGGTCTCGGCGTGATTGCCTCCAGCGCCTTTGGCTGGGATGAGAGTCCGTTGCTGGTGCAAGTCGCCGCGGTGAGCGCCGCACTGCTGGCCGCGGCCGGCCTGAACTGGAGTGAGAAGCGCTGGCCGCAGACCCAGGAAGCGTTGATCGGGACGCTGTTCGTGCTGGCCGCCACCGGAAGCATTTTGCTCTTGTCGGAAAATCCGCACGGTGGCGAGCACCTCAAGGACCTCCTGGTCGGGCAGATTCTGTGGACGACCTGGAGCATGCTGGCCGTCATCGGCGTGCTCTATGCAGTCCTGTTGACGATTTGGTTCAAGGCCGGGGAAAAGCTGGGTCATATCGGCTTTTACGTGACGTTTGCCTTCGTCGTTACCGCATCGGTGCAGGTCGTGGGCGTCTACCTGGTGTTCGCCAGCCTGATCCTGCCGGCATTGGCCACACGCCGTTTACACGGTACCCCGCGATTGTGGGCGGGCTATGCCATCGGTGCGGTGTCCTACATTGTCGGCATCGTCGTCTCTGCCGTACTGGATTTTCCCACCGGGGCCGTGGTGGTCTGGGCGATGGCATTGGTGGCGGTCATTTCCGGCGCGTGGATTGGCCGGAAGACTGCCGTGACCTGAAACTTCCCATGCATGGTGTCCGGGTTGATCGATGGTTTTCTCGCAGGTGCGGGAGGAGTACCCTCCGCATTGAAGACCCGACAGGAGGGTAACAATGGCAGGATTGTATTTCGAAGAATTCCATCTTGGTCAGAAATTCACGCACGCCATCCGCAGGACCGTGACCGAAGCGGATAATGTATTTTTCACGGCGCTGACCCATAACCCCGCGGCGCTGCACCTCGACGAGGAGTATTGCCGCGAACATACCGAATTCGGTACGCGGGTGGTCAACAGCGCTTTTACGCTGGGTCTGATGGTGGGCATTTCAGTCGGCGATACGACGCTGGGCACAACGGTGGCCAACCTCGGTTGGGATGAGGTCCGTTTCCCCGGCCCCGTATTCCACGGCGACACCCTGCGGGTCGAATCCGAAGTCCTGGAACTGCGGGAAAGCCAGTCCCGTCCGCATAACGGCATCGTGATATTTGCCCACCGCGCCTACAATCAGAAAAATGAATTGGTTGCGAGTTGCAAGCGCTCCGCGCTGATGTTGCGGAAACCGGCGCCATGAAGTTGCGCTCGCTGCTGTTCATTCCCGCCGATAGCGAGAGGAAACTGCACAAAGGGGATGAGGTCGCGGCCGACGGCTTGATTCTCGACCTCGAGGACGCCGTTAGCGCAGCGAACAAGCCGGCCGCCCGCAAGCTGGCGCATGACTATCTGGCGGAGCGCCCGGGGAACCGCAGCAGCCAGCTATGGGTGCGCATCAACCCCGTGTTCACAGCCGAATCGGGAAGAGACCTGGAAAGTGTGATGTCCGGCCGGCCGGATGGTATCGTTCAACCCAAAATCCATGGTCCGGACGACGTCATCGAACTCGGTCTGAAACTCGACCGGCTGGAAACAGAACTCGGCATTGAACGGGGATCCACCCGTATCCTGCCCGTGGCTACCGAGACCCCGCAAGCCATGTTTTCAATGGGTCGGTTTTCGCACTGCGGCCCCCGCCTGGCGGCCCTGACCTGGGGTGCCGAAGATCTCAGCGCGGCGATTGGTGCGATGAGCAACAAGGATGGTGAGGGTAACTGGACTTTTCCATTTCAGCTCGCGCGCGCGTTTTGCCTGTTTGCCGCCAGCGCCGCCGGCGTGCCGGCGATTGACACCCTGTATGCGGATTTCCGTGATGCGGCCGGCCTGCGTGCGTCCTGTGACATGGCGCGCCGCGATGGTTTCAGCGGCAAGCTTGCCATTCATCCAGCCCAGGTCGATGTGATCAACCAGGCATTTACGCCCAGTGCGGATGAGATCGCCCACGCACAGCGCGTGGTGGCGGCATTTGCCGCGCAGCCGGATGCGGGCACCCTGGCCCTGGATGGTCAAATGCTGGATTTCCCGCACCTGATACAGGCGCGCAAGATATTGCTGCTGGCGGATTTGTAAAAGACCCGTTGCTCTTTGCGGGACTGATCCGCCGTCCATGACAGTTCTGGACCGGCAAGTGCCATTGCTGCGATAATATATCATGCAGGAATTATCCTTGAAAAACCGCCGCTTAAGTGTCGCGCCGATGATGGATTGGACGGACCGGCATTGCCGTTACTTCCATCGTCTGCTGACGTCTTCCGCCGTTCTTTATTCCGAAATGGTAACGACGGGTGCGCTGCTGCACGGCGATTGTGACCGCTTGCTGGCATTCGATGAAGCGGAACACCCGCTGGGACTGCAGCTCGGAGGCAGCGATCCGGCAGAGCTGGCGCGATGCGCCTGCATCGCGGCGGCGAAAGGCTACGATGAGATCAATCTGAATGTTGGTTGCCCATCCGATCGGGTGCAGCACGGACGTTTCGGTGCTTGTCTCATGCGCGAGCCCGAACTCGTTCGCGACGGTGTTTCCGCGATGCTGGAGGTGGTGGATATACCCGTCACCGTCAAAACACGACTCGGTATCGATGAGCTGGACAGCTACGAGTATTTCAGCGATTTCGTTCACACCGTGGCGCAATCGGGCTGCACGGTATTTGCCGTGCATGCGCGCAAGGCATGGTTGGCAGGTCTGAGTCCCAGGGAAAATCGCGACATTCCAACACTGCGGTACGATTGGGTCTACCGCCTGAAGCGCGAACTGCCGCAATTGACGGTTATATTGAACGGTGGTGTGACTTCGACGGCGGAAGTGCTGCGGCATCTGCAGCACGTAGATGGCGTGATGCTGGGCCGGGCGGCTTATCACAATCCCTGGGTGCTTGGAGAATGTGAGCAGGTACTGGGCAGTTACGCCGGCATGCCGGACCGGGCCAGCGCAGTTGTGGCGATGACTCGATATGCCGCGCTGCAAATTGCGCAGGGGGTGCCGGTGAAATGTATCAGCCGGCACATGCTGGGCCTGTTTCAGGGTTTGCCTGGCGCCAGGCGCTGGCGCCGCTATCTGTCCGAGCATGCCCATTTGGATGATACCGATGAGCGTTTGTTCATCAAGGCCATGGAATCCATGCGCGCCGTTCCCTGCGAACTGCGCCTTGCTTTGGCGTGAACGCGGGGATCTGAAAATGCAGTTGATTGCGGGACAGGGCACTAGCAGGTATTCAAAGCCATGATTACCCGCGACTGCGCATCTGATTCTGGAAAAGCTGCATGGCGGCGCGATTCCCGCCGATTCTCCGGCGGTTCCCAAGAGCATTTTCATGATCGAGCCGCTCGACTTTGCTGTCAGTGCCGAATCCGCGACGGATAACCCCTACATGGATACTGCCGGCGCGGCGGACCCGGACCGGGCGCTGGAGCAATACATTAAACCTGTTGGCCATGATTCGGGAGCAGAGGAATTTCGGTGAAGAGTTTTCCCGGTAATTCCGAAACACCGGATGACGTGTTTCCGAATAATGTATTCGGTACCGCGCCGGGGCGCTTTATCGTGGGCCACATGTTGCATCCGCTGCGACAGCGCGAAACCGCCCGCCAGGATATTCGCAATTACTTTGCCACGGCCGGTTACCAGACCATCGATCTGTCGGAACAGGATTGCGTGGCGGAACTGACCGGGCCACTGGTGATCGACCGCGCTCGCCGCCTGGGGTTTTGCGGTATGACTGGACGGGTTGATGAAGCCGGCCTCAAGGCCATGCACAAGGCCTTTGGCTTGCGGTTTACATTGCAATTTGACCTGCAGGAAAACGAATACCACACCAATGTCATCATGTCGGTACTGGCCGGCCGGGCCTGTGTGTTGCATGCGGAGGCTTTTGTTCATGCCGCCATACCGTTGCACATTGCAAGTATTTACCGTGGACGGGTTGTTTACCTCGATCAAGCCGAAAAGGACGCATTCGCCGGCAATTGCATTGCCCTGACGCAACACGACCTGTTCATGAGCCAGACCGCGGCGGATGCGTTGCAACGGGATAATCGTGCGCTGCTGGAGTCCTGGGGATTCAGGATTCATGCCGCTCCGCTGGACGAGATTGAGAAAGCCGGTGGCAGCCTGCGTTGCATGGTGGCCGAAGTCTATTGATGATAGCGGCGGGTCCGGTCCGTTACGCAGGGAGCGCGACAAGGGCCAGGTTCAATTTCCTGCAGCACTCTTGATTAACCGCCATGAATTTTCTGGAAATCGAACCTGACCCCACCAAGTCCTTTAAGGACCGATTCAGGTTGGATTCATTTAGATACTTTAGAATAAAGCCAATTCATCTGGGAGATGTCGCGTTGCGTGGAGTTTGGCACCGAATTTTTCTGACCGTATTGCTGGCCTTTATGCTGCCGCTTACGGTCATGGCTCAAAGCCTGGACAAGGCGGCCCGGCAGGCCGCCAGCCAGTATGACGCCAAGATTCTGTCTGCCCGCACGGTTGAGGAAGGCGACAGAGCAGGTACACGTCATCAAGCTGTTGACCCGCGATGGCGTGGTCAAGACCGTGCGCATTACCGTTCGCGACAAAAAGCCGAAGAAGCATTAACAGGGCCCAGCAATGCGTGTACTCATTGTCGAAGATGATCCTGATTTGCGCGAAGCCCTGTCCGCACAATTGCGCCTGGCGGGTTTCGTTGTAGATGTGTCGGCGGATGGCCGCGAAGGATTGTATTTCGGCGAGGAGTTCCCGCTGGACCTGGCGATTATCGATCTGGGCCTGCCGGAGATTCCCGGACTGGAACTGATCCGCCGCTTGCGCGAGTCCGGCCGTGATTTCCCGATCCTGGTGCTGACTGCCCGCGCGGACTGGAAAGACAAGGTGGAGGGTCTGGAAGCTGGCGCCGACGACTATCTGACCAAGCCATTTCACAATGCCGAACTGATGGCCAGGGTCAACGCCCTGATCCGTCGTGCCGGAGGACATGCGCGGCCGGAGGTCCACCTCGGACCGCTGGCCATAGACCTCTCGGCGCAGCGCGTCCGCCTGCACGGCGAGGAAGTCGATCTGACCACCTTCGAGTTCAAAGTTCTGCAGTACCTGGCCATGCACCCGGATGAAGTGGTCACCAAGTCCGCCCTGGCTGAACACATTTATGAGGAAGATGCGGAACGGGACAGCAATGTCATCGAGGTCTTTGTCGGCCGCCTGCGGCGCAAGCTCGATCCCGGGGGGTCGCTGAACCTGATCGAGACTCTGCGCGGCCGCGGTTACCGCCTGGCCCTGGCCCCGCAATCGGACCCCGGAGACGGAAGCGGCGCAGGTGACTGAAGCGCCGGCTGCTGCAGCGACCGGCGGCGGCCGGCGCTCGCGTCCCTTTTCCCTGCGGCTGCACATGGCCATCATCGCCACCGTGGTGCTGGCACTGGCGCTTGGCCTGGTGGGATTTGCACTGGCCGCGGCCAATCACCGCAGCGCGGTTTCGGCGCTGCAAGCACGTATGGAATCCTATGTTTACCTGGTGCTGGCCGCGACCGAGGTCGATGAAATCGGTGGCTTGCACATCAGCGAGGATCTGGGCGACCCACGGCTGAATCAGCCGGGCTCGGGCATTTATGTGCATGTGCACGGCGCCAACTCGCATTGGAGTTCTCCTTCCTCACTGGGCTTGCGTTTGCCTGAACTCAAAACCATCCCGGCGGCACAGTCCACTTTCTCCGAGCCCAGCGAATCCCTTGATTTTTACGCCTATCAATACGGTGTGGCCTGGCAGCTTGGAGACCGTCCGGCCCTGCCGCTAACCATTTCCGTGCTGGTCGACCCGGTGGAAATCGAGCGCCAGACAACTGCCTTCCGCCTGGGTTTGCAGCGCGCGCTGGGCACCGCTGGGCTGATTCTCCTGTTGGCACAACTGCTGTTGATTTACCTGGGGTTCAGGCCCTTGGAAAAAGTCGCGCGTGATGTGGCCCGGGTCGAATCCGGACAGGAGCAGCGGCTGCAGGGGCATTATCCGCGCGAGCTCGAGCCCCTGGTCCGCAATGTCAATCAATTGCTCGATACGGAAAAAGCCAATCAGCAACGTTATCGCAATGCGCTGGATTCGCTGGCGCACAGTCTGAAGACCCCGCTGGCCATCTTGCGCACCGGACTGGAGGTTGACAGCCCGGCCTCGCGGGTGGCCATGCGCAAGGCCACGGATGAAATGAACCAGTTGGTGACCACGCGCTTGCAGCGCGCTGCGGTCTCGGCCCGCCGCACCATGGCGCAGCCCATCGCCGTTGCGCCGGAAGCGGAACGCGTATTGGCCAGCCTGCAAAAGGTTTATTCTCACAGAATGATAGCAGCGGATGTCATCATCCCCGCTGACCTGGTTTTCTTTGGGGAGCAGAGGGATTTACTCGAAATGATGGGAAACCTGTTGGATAACGCGTTCAAGTACGGACACAGCAAGGTGCGCCTGAGTGCCGGGTCGGTAGACCCGAAAACCGTTCGCTCCGGGCTTTGGCTGCGCGTGGAAGACGACGGCCCGGGTATCGACAAAGCAGACTGGTCAGCGTTGCTGCAACGCGGCGTGCGCGGCGATGAGCGGGGTGACGACAGGGCAGGAGGATATGGATTGGGTCTGGCTATTGTTCTTGAGTTGGTGACCGCTTATGGTGGCAAGATCGATATTGGTCACAGCGCCTGGGGCGGCGCCCGCATTGAACTCGAAATTCCCGGCTCCTGAGCCGGCCCCATCCTGGACATGAACGAAACCGGCAAAACAAACAGGCACAAAAAAAACACGGGCAGCCTGATGGATGGCGTTCCGCCAGGCATGGCCGAATTGCCGCGCGCCATCAAACTGCAACAGCGGGCTGCGCGCGCCGGCTTTGACTGGGCGGCGCCCGGGCCGGTGCTGGACAAATTGCAGGAGGAGTGTGCCGAATTGGTTGCCGCCATGGCGGCAGGGGATGCGGAGCAGGTCGAGGACGAGTTGGGCGATCTGTTGTTTGTCGTCACCAATCTGGCGCGGCAGCTAAAAGTGGATCCCGCTGCCGCCCTGCATCGGGCTAATGGCAAGTTCGAACAACGCTTCCGGGCGCTGGAACGTCTGGCCGGCAAGCGCGAGCGTCTGCACAACATGTCGCTGGAAGAGATGGAAGCGCTGTGGCAGCAGGTGAAGGCCGATGAATGACTGGTTGATCGGGCAGGGTATCGCCAGCCCGCAACTCGGACTGTGGGCCGGTTTGTTGCTCGGCATGCTGCTGGCGGTGCTGCTGGCCTGGTTCGCCTCACGCCGTGCGCTGCGCGCAGAGCAACGGCGCCTCCAACCCACGGTGCAGGCACTCGAATCCAGGCTACAAGCTGTGCTGGCCGAATTATCCCGCTCGGAACAGCAATGCGCCGTCCTGGAGACGCGTGCTGCGGACCGTGAAGCGCATTTCCGCGAGCAGATCGCCAGGCTCGAGCAGGCGGAGCAGCGCCTGACGGAGAATTTCGAGCGGCTGGCCGGGAAGATCTTTGAGGAGCGCTCGGAGAAGCTGTCCGATCTCAATCGCAAACAACTGGATTCGCTGCTCAATCCGCTCAGCGAGAAACTTACCGAGTTCCGCAACACCGTCACCGAGACGCACAAGAACGAAACCGCCCAGAACCAGGTACTGCAGGCCAAGCTGCGCGAACTGGAAAAACTCAATGTGCGCCTGCACGATGACGCTACAAACCTCACGCGGGCCTTGACCTCCAGCGCCAAGGCGCAGGGCAATTGGGGCGAGCAGCAACTGGAACGGCTGCTCAGTCTGGCCGGCCTGGAAAAAGGCCGCGAATACTCCACCCAGGTCTCGGTAACCAGCGAAAGTGGACAGCGCCTGCAGCCCGACCTGGTGCTGCACCTGCCCGAAGGCAAGTCCATCATCATGGACTCCAAGGTCTCGCTCAATGCCTGGACGCGCTATCAGTCGGAAACCGACCCGGAAATACGGGCCGGCTATTTGAAGGACCACGTTCAGGCCTTGCGCGTGCATATCAAGACCCTGAGCGAAAAGCGCTATGCCGAGTTACCGGAACTGCAGGCCCTGGATTTCGTACTCCTGTTCATTCCCATCGAGGCAGCGCTGATCGAGGCCCTGCAAGCAGACCCGGAACTGCCGGTGTTTGCGCTGGAGCGCAAAGTGGCGCTGCTGTCGCCGACCAACCTGCTGGCCACCCTGCGCACCGTGGCCGCGGTCTGGTCCATCCACAAGCAAAACAGCAATGCGCTGGAAATCGCCGGCCGCGCAGGACTGCTGTATGACAAATTCGCCGGTTTCGTCGACAATCTGCGCTCCGTGGGTGACCGCCTGCGGCAGGCGCAGCAAAGCTACGACGAGGCCTTCAACCAGCTATCCAGCGGCAGCGGCAATCTGCTGCGTCAAACCGAGATGTTGCGGGAACTGGGCGCACGGAATTCCAAACAACTGGATCCCAGGCTGGTGGAACAGGCGGATGAATCCAGCGAGGCGCTGTCGATGGTGAAAAGGCCGGAGGCAAAGCCATGAAAAAAAAATACATTCCGAAATTGACATTACTTGACATTTAACTGATAATCTCGCCTAACGGTTTGGGCGACAGCGCCCGGGTATGGCTGTATGGGTCCCCAAGTTTCCCAGGCCGAATTGAAGTAAGGCGTTTGGATGGACGGAAGTATCTGAATTGCCTGCTTTTTTGGAGTGTAATAAAAATCGTGCCCGTTGTACCGGGTGGTATAAACGGCATCAGCAACCGAAGAATGGAGAAACCCATGACCATTAACACCAAGTATCTAGCCTTGCTCGCAGCGTTGCTGTTGCCGGCAAGTGCTTTTGCCCAAGTAACAAATGTTACCGCGAGTTTTGACGTGTACAAGCATTGGAACCAGGTTGGCGTGCCCGATACCAAGTCGGTGAACATATATATCGTCTGTACTGCGGGCGAACCGACCGTCGCCGCTACGACCATTTCCGTGGCCCAGTATGGCACCTTCCAGATAGAAGATATTCCCCCGGGACATAACTGCACGATCACAGAGGACGTGCCGGCTAACTACACCGCAACCTATTCTCCTCCCGGCGTCGGTGGCGATGCAACGGCTGGCTGTCTGTTTGTGGATGTGGTTGAAGATAACTATGAATGCAACATAACCAACACGCCCGATGAAGGCAGCCTGACCGTGACCAAGACCTGGGTGTTGGCCGGTGCCGATGCCGGGTTCGACGGCGACTACAAAATCAAGGCGTCTTGCGATACGGAAGTCACTGCACCGAGCGGTTTCGATTCTTCCGACTGGTGCTGGAATGGCACGTGCTACGCACAGGTCAAAGCCAGTGCCTCCCTGGGCGACCATGACTTCGAGTTCGGCATTCCACAACCGGCCTATGGCGGCAGCGACTGTACCATTGAGGAAAGCTTCGACGACAGCGTTGTCGAAAGCCAGAACGGCTGTTCCGATCCGGAAACCATTAAAGCGGGCAAGACATGTCATGCGAAATCGTCAACACCGTATTCTTCGAAGGCATTCCGACTTTGAACCAGTACGGTATGGCCATCCTGGCGCTGTTGATGCTGGGTGTTGGCTTCGTCGGTTTCCGTCGATTTGTCTGATCGCTGAAGACAACGTTACGTTAATTGGACGATGAAAATCCCCGCGGCTGCATTGCACCGCGGGGATTTTTTTTGTTGAAGCCATGAACCGCATCTGTGCGCCAGACTTGTTGGCATGCTTATGTTGCTTGGCTGTCATTTGGCCGTGGCGGGCACGGACGACACCGCTCAGACACCAGGCGTCGAACAGGCCACCGTGGGTCTGCTGGTTTACAAGAAATGGATCGGGGCGTCGGGGCTGAAGCCAGAGTGGGATTCGCCTTTCCTGCGGAGAAAACGATGATTTTGCGCCACGGTTCATCAACCGTGACCACGCGGACGGCTGGCAGATTGAACACGTGCCTGCCGAGGGCATATTCTGCGTGAGCGAAATCGGACGCGATACTTTTGTGGCCGACACCGAGGACTGCCGTGAATTGTTGGTGGTGCCGGGGCAGGATGTCGAATGCACCATGGTCAATACCAAGGTGGTCAAAAGAATCGAGATGCTGAACCGCTACGGCCTGGGCTTGATGATTGGCGTGATGCTGGCAGCGGGCCTGGTGGCGGTGAGAAAGTTCACACCGGGGTGATCAACGGCAGGCAGTATCATATCCAGATAAATTCAAAAAAGCTGATCAATAACCTGTCAGTGATCGCCGCGGTTCTGCTGTGCGAGCATGGTGTATTGTTCACCTACCATTACCTCGTTAGAAGGGTGCCGCTGAACGTTCGCGATTTATTCAACGTGGATTAATGAGCAGAGTCTGCCGACCTGGTTTTCGGATTTCAACCTGCTTATTGCGACCACTTTCCTGTGGATTCTGTGGCGTGAAAAGCGATCGCAGGGCGGTCCGATGGCGGGGCGGTGGATGCTGCTTTCCTCGGCTTCTGTTTCATGTCTATCGACGAAGTAGCCGGCATTCATGAGTATTACAACATGCACAATCCTGCTTACACGAACCCTGCTCCGATACATGGACAATCCTGCGCTCGCCGTGGAAATCAAGCCTGTTAAGTGACAAGGCATGACGCAACGCTGACATATATTGACATTTATTTACAGTTTCGGTACAGTAGGCACCATCACACAGGCGCATTATCCAACAGACCGGCAGGAAGCTGGTCTGTTTTGGTTTTGAACAATGAAAATCCCCGCGGCTGCATTGCACCGTGGGGATTTTTTTTGAGCAGGCGGATCTGATTTACCGCTTTCTTGCCTGGCAAACCCGCTCTATGCCCGCCAGATCACAATGCGTGCGAATGTCCTGATAGCCGGCAGTGCGCAGGATCGAGCGCGCCGCCTCACCCTGATCGTAGCCGTGCTCCAGCAGCAGCCAGCCGTCATCGGCCAATCGTGCAAATGCCTCCATCGCAATCTGCCGCAAGGCGGATAAGCCGTCTCCTCCCGGCGTCAGCGCCAGGCGCGGTTCGAAGCGGCAGTCGCCTTCGAGCAGGTGCGGGTCATTTTGCGCCACATAGGGCGGATTGCTGACCACCAGGTTGAACAGCCCGTGCAAGGGCCCGGTCCAGGAGCCGTGGTGAAATTGCACATTGTCCAGCGCGTGGGCGCGCCGGTTTTCTTCCGCCACCTGCAAGGCTTCGGCGCTACTATCGGTCGCATGAACCTCGCACTGCGGCCGTTCCCATGCCAGTGACAGGGCGATGGCGCCGCTGCCCGTGCCGAGATCCGCCAGCCGTTGGCATACTCCTGCTGGCACGAGTTCCAGGGCTTTTTCAACCAGCAGTTCGGTTTCGGGCCGGGGGATCAGCACGGCGGGCGTTACGCGCAAATCAAGGGACCAAAACGATCGCGTTCCGGTGAGGTAGGCGATCGGCACGCCCTGGCTGCGCTGCCGTACCAGCCTTTGGTAATGGTTTTGGCGTTTGCGTGGCACTTCCATACCGGGATTGGCATAGAGGAAGGAGCGTTTCACTTCCAGCGCATGGCCCAGCAGGATCTCCGATTCGTACCGTGCCGAGGGCCCGGCTGCCAGTTTTCGCATTGCCAGATCAAGCAGTTGTGCGATGTTCACGCCGCCGGCTCACCCGTGCGTTGCTCCAGTCGTCCTGCCAGCAAGCGGGACCGCAGCCTGTGCCGCCAACCGGCAAAATCATCCAGGATCAGGTACAGGGCCGGGATCAGGAACAGCGTGATCACGGTTGAGAACAGGATGCCAAAAGCCAACGAGGCCGCCATTGGAATCACGATCAGGGCCTGCAGACTGGTCTCGAGCACGATCGGGACGAGACCGAAGAACGTGGTCAGGGAAGTCAGCAGGATGGCGCGGAACCGCTTGCGTGTTGCGTCCACTACGGCCTGGGTCAGGGGCACGCCCTGCGCCCGTTCGCGGTTGACAAAATCGACCAGGATCAGGCTGTCGTTCACCACCACCCCGGCCAGCGCGATGATGCCGAAGAAGCTCATCATGCTGACCTCGATGCCCAGTATCCAATGCCCGACCAGAGCGCCGATGGCTCCAAACGGGATCACCGACATGATGATCAGTGGCTGCGAATAGGATTTCAGCGGTATCGCCATCAGGGCATAAATCAGGAATAAAGCGAACAAGGCGCCCTTGACCAGGTCGCGTTGCACTTCCTGCTGGCTCTCGGTGGCCCCGCTGAGGCGGTAATGCACGCCCGGATACTGTGCCAACACGGCAGGCAAATCCTGCGTGAGAATGTCCTGGGTGATCTTGCCGGGCTCGTAATGCTCCTTGTCGACTTCCGCTGTCACACCAATCGCCCGTTCCCGGTCAAAGCGCCGGATGGTGGTCGGGCTTTCGGTCAATTCGATTTCCGCTACCGCGTGGAACGGCACCAGGCCACCGTCTGGCGTGCGAATGCGCACATTGTCCAGGTATCCCACCGAGTCCCGTTCATCACGCGGGTAGCGCACCATGACCTTGACTTCGTCCTCGCCGCGTTGCACCCGCTGCACTTCTTCGCCATAAAATCCGGCCCGAATCTGCCGGGCCAGATCCGACAGTTTCAGACCCAGCGCTTCAGCCTCCGGCTTGATGTTCAGTTTGATTTCAGGGGTGCCTTGCTCGAAGGTATTGCGAATGTCATACACACCCTCGTAAGCTCTGATCCGGCGTTCCAGTTCTTTTGAAGCGCGCGGCAAGCCGGCTTGATATTGGCGCCGATCAACTGGATGGAAACGGACGGGCCGCCGCCGGGGCCCCCGGTTGCGCCCTCGAAACCCAGGGTCCTGGCGCCCGGGATGTCACCGACTTCCTCGCGCCAGCGGCGCAACACTTCCGGGCCGGTAATGACGTCATCGTTTTCTTTTACCAATTCGGCGACGATCTGTCCGGTGGTATCGCTGCTCGAATATGACAGAACGCTGGTGACGACTGCGCCGGATTCCATCCCCTGTTCGGCACTCACTTTGCGATCCAGCGCCCATATTCCATCCTGCACCCGCCGCACCGCTGCCTGCGTCTGCGCCGGAGGGGTACCCTCGTTCATTTCCAGGGTTACCTGCAGAAAGTCCGCGGTAAAATCCGGAAAAAATACGAATCTCAGAATACCGCCCGCGAGCAGACCAATGGATAAAATCAGTGTGGCGATGAAAATTGACAAGGTCAGGTAACGGCGGCGCAGTGCGAACTTCAGCAGTGGGGTATACCAGTTGTCGACAAAGTGATGCAGGCCCTCACTGAAAAACCGCTGGAAGCGGAGGAAAACATTATGCGTGTTCTTTTCATAGTGCCTGATTTTCATATGCGCCAGATGAGCCGGCAGGATCAGTTTTGATTCGATAAGGGAGAACAACAGACAGAGGATGACCACCCAGCCGATGGCGGAGAAAAACTGGCCGGAGATGCCGGAAACCAGCAGGATGGGGACGAATGCAGCCATCGTGGTCAACACGCCGAAGGTGGCCGGCAGCGCCACCTCATGCACGCCTTCTATGATGTTCTCAAGCGAATGGCCTTTCGCCCGTATGTTGGTGTACGCGCTCTCGCCGATGACGATGGCGTCATCGACAATGATGCCCAGCACCAGTATGAAGCCGAACAGGCTGAGCATGTTGACCGTGACATCGACACTGGGCATCAGGAAAAAAGTGCCCAGAAACGCCACCGGCAACCCCACCATCACCCAGAAAGCGAGCTTGAGCCGTAAGAACAAGGTCAGGGTCAGAAACACAAGAATCGCGCCCATGATCATGTTCTTGACCATCATATCGAGACGGCCTTTCAGGTAATAACTGACATCCGCCCAGGCCGCCACTTGCAGATCCGCGGGCAGAGATGCGCGCTTTTTCTCGACGTAATCATGCACCGTGGAGGAAATATCGAGTTCGCTCTGGTGACCAACCGACAGCACCTGGATGGAAATAGCGGGCTTATTGTTGTATTCGGAAAATCGGTCGGACTCGATGAACCCATCGCGGATATGGGCGATGTCCTTGAGCAGGAGCCGGGTGCCGTCCTTGTTCGTGCGCACCACGATATTCGCAAAGTCCGCCCCGGTGTAGGCCTGGCCTTTGGTGCGCACCAGCACATCTCCGGAATCGGAACGGATCGCGCCTGCGGGCAAGTCGAGCGAACCCTGCCGCACAGCCTGCGCCACTTCATCCAGGGTCATGCCGTAGGACTGCAGATCGAATTCGCTGACCTCGATGCTGATTTCATAGTCCCGCGAGCCGAGGATTTCAGCACGACTGACCCCGGGCAGGTTCACAATTTCATTGCGCACCTGCTTGGTAAATTCCTTCAGCGTGCGTTCGTCGACATCGCCGTAAACGGAGACAATAATCACCTGTTGCTGAAACGTGGAGCGGGAAATAATGGGCTTTTCCGTGTTGTCCGGAAAGGTTGAGATTGCATCGACCCGGTTCTTTATCCGATCCATGACCTCGGTCACTTCATAGTCGGCATTCACTTCGATGTCGACGCTTCCCATGCCGCTGGTGGCGTTGGAGACGATTTCCTTGATGCCTTCGATATCCTGGATGGCCTCCTCGATTTTCACCACCACCCCTTCTTCCACATCCTGGGGTGTGGCGCCAAGGAAAGGCACGGAAACATTGACGAAGTTGGTTTCAATGCGGGGTTGGATTTCCTTTTTTATGGTGAAGGCGTTGAACAGGCCGCCGGCAAGCAGGATGGTCATAAGCAGGTTGGCCGCCACCGGGTTTTTGGCAAACCAGGCGATCAGGGCCTCAAAGGGATTTTGACTCAGACTGCTCATGGCTGTGCATCTGTGACCGTGATCTGTGGTTCCCGTGCCTGCGGGCTTTCCGTGGCACTGGATGCATTACCGAGCGCCAGCAAAGTGCCGGGGATGGGCGCATCCATTGCGGTAGTGATCACCCGTTCACCCGCAGCGATGCCGCTGCTGATGTACACGGTTTCCGGCTCTGCGCGCAGCACCTCGACCGGGCGGATTTCCAGTTTGCGCTCGGCGTTTGCCACCAGTACGGTATCGTTGGCCCGCAGCACGTGACGGGGAAGAACGATGACGTTATCGACGTGCACGCCCTGGATTTCAGCGCGCACGAACGTGCCTACCTTCAGTTCGGGTGGGTCGCTTTTGCCCAATACGGCATAGGGATCGACGATCTGTGCAACGGCATAAACGACACGGCTGGTCTCATCGACTACACCTTCGGTACGGATGATCTCGGCCTGCCACTCACCGCTGATGCCGCTGCTGCCCGCGCTCAGGCGCACTTTCGGGCGGTTGTTGGAATCCGCCAGATTGGTGACCGAAGGCAAATGCAGGTAAGCGAGATCCCGGCTCGACAGCGGCAGACGGACTTCGGCGGTGTCAATGGCGAAGGTGCTGCCCAGAGGTGTGCCAGGACCGACATATTGGCCAACGTCTACCTGCTTGGTGCGTACCAGCCCGTCGTAAGGCAGCGTGATGCGGGTGCGCAGCAGATCACGTTTGGCTTTCTGCAAATCAGCCTCGGCTGCCTTTACTCCAGCCAGGGCCTCTGCCAGTTGCGGCTTGTGCAAGGTCAAATCGGAGGGTTCGCCCTGGCGGCCCAGGTTTTTCCAGTCCTTCAGGGCCTGGTCGGAGCGGGCCTTTTGGTCGGCGTATTGCGCTTGCTTCGTAGCGAGGTCGGCCTCGGCGCGCTTCACGCCCGTTTTATAGTCACTGGCGTCGATTTGCAGCAAGACCTCTCCGGCGTGAAAGAAACCGCCGACGATGAAGTTGGGCGAGACGCCGACGATTTTGCCGGGGACCTCTGCCGCCAATACGGTTTCCGTGCGGGGACGGACAGTCCCCTGTGAAACCACCGAAAGATCGAGTGATTTCAATTGCGCCGGCACTGTTTCGACCAGCACCGCCGCCGCCGACTCGACTTTTTTCTCCGAATGCTTGCTTCTTGCCAGTGCGACCAGGCCGATAACAATCACGATTGAGCCCACGATCAGACCCAGAGGCAATATCGAGCGTACGAACTTTCGCATTCCTGTTCTCTCCCAACGAGCCAAGTGCCCGCGCAAGCGGACAGCGTGCAATTATCCCAGCAGCCGGCCCCTTAGTCATAGGGCAAAAGGCATGTACAATGAACCCCTTTGCCGCAGTACCTGGTAGCTGGGGTCAGAGTACATTTTCGCTTGTGGACTGCGCCACTCTGGGCCTCGGCCAGCGAAAACGCACTCTGACCCCGTTTCTGGACCCCGTTCAGGTTGAACAAATGGCGATTACACTGAAAAGCAAGCAGGATGTTGAGCAGATGCGCGTTGCCGGCCAGTTGGCGGCCGAGGTGTTGCGCATGATTCGCGAGCATGTCCAGCCGGGTGTGACCACCGGCGAACTGGACGATATCTGTCATCGCCATATTACTGAACAGCAGCAAGCCATTCCGGCCCCATTGAATTACCGGGGTTTCCCCAAGTCCATTTGTACTTCGGTCAATCACGTGATATGCCATGGCATACCCGGCGACAAGATTTTGCGCGAGGGCGATATCATCAACATCGATATCACCGTGATCAAAAATGGCTGGCATGGCGACACCAGCAAGATGTTTCATGTTGGAAAACCCACGATCAAGGGGCAAAGAATCAGCGATATCGCTTATCAGTCCATGGTGACCGGTATCCAGATGGTCCGTCCCGGCGTCCGGCTCGGCGATATCGGCCATGCCATCCAGCAATATGCCGAGGGGCAGGGCGGTTCCGTCGTCAGGGAGTATTGCGGCCATGGCATCGGCAAGGTATTCCATGAAGACCCGCAGGTTCTGCATTACGGCCGGCCGGGCACGGGGGAAGTACTGGTGCCGGGCATGGTGTTTACCATCGAACCGATGATCAACCTGGGCAGGCGCGAGACGAAGCTGTTGCCGGACGGCTGGACAGTGGTAACGCGGGACCGCAGCCTGTCGGCTCAATGGGAGCATACCATTGCCGTGACCGATGACGGCTTTGAAGTTCTGACCCGCCTGCCTGATGACGACCTCTGAGTAGAAGCCATCTCACCATACCCATATGTCACGTTATCGAGAAGGCTGCAATGTATGAAAGGCTAGCGGCCCCGCAGGCTTCGCGGGGCTGCCTCGACCCGGCAACACTGAGAGCAGTCGATCTTGCCTGCCGCCAGGTTGACCGGCCATTGGAGGTTGCGGCCTCGCCCCGGGAAAGCAGCGACGAACTGCGCGAGCTCATCCGCAAATCATTGCAAAGCGCGGATAAACGCCTCGCCGAGCGTTTGTGGGCTGGTGAAGACGTGGTGCAACTCGTGCGCGCCCGGGCCTGGGTTGTCGAGCAGCTCTTGTTGCTGGCATGGCATCGCATCGTACCCGGTCTCAACGATATCTGCCTGGTGGCGGTTGGCGGTTTTGGCCGTGGTGAGCTGCACCCGCATTCCGATGTCGATCTGCTTATCTTGCTCGACGATGTGGCGGATCATGAGTTGCCGCGCGCCGCGCTTGAAAGCTTCGTCCAGCTACTGTGGGATGCCGGTTTCTACCTCGGCCACAGCGTTCGTACCATAGAGCAGTGTAAAGAGGAAGCCTTGGCCGAAGTCGCTACCGCGACGACCTTGATGGAAGGGCGCTTGCTCGACGGGCCTTTCTCATTGTTTTCCCGGCTCCAGGCCGAGTTGACCGTGGAGAAAATGTGGCCGGCCGACGCGTTCTTCGCGGCCAAATTTGCCGAGCAGCAGCAACGTCACACCCGTTATCACGAGACTGCTTACAATCTCGAACCCAATATGAAGGAAGGCCCCGGCGGCTTGCGTGATATCCAGATGATCGGCTGGGTGGCCAAGCGGCATTTCGGTGCCCAGACCCTGCATGGCCTGGTCGAAAACGGCTTCCTGACAGAAACAGAATACACCGACCTGGTGAACGACCAGCGTTTGCTGTGGCGTGTGCGCTATGCCTTACACCTCTTGTCCGGCCGTGCGGAAGATCGTCTGTTGTTCGACTATCAGCGCCAGATCGCGGAGCGATTTGGCTTCACCGACCGGGCAGGCAGTCTTGCCGTGGAACAGTTCATGCAGTCCTACTACCGTGCCGTAACGCAGTTGGAACGCCTTAATGAAAGGCTGTTGCAGCTTTTCCAGGAGGAGTTGCTGTACACCGGCGATGAGCCGGCGCAGCCCATGGGTGAGGAATTTCAGGTTCGGCACGGCTTCCTCTGCGCGCGGGATGATGCGGTATTCCTGCGCCGCCCTGCAGCGCTGATGGAAATGTTTCTATTGCTTGCGCAACACGAGGAATTACGTGGCGTAGTGGCTTCGACCATCCGCCTGGTGCGGGACAACCTGTATTTGGTGGACGAGGACTTCCGCAAAGATGCGACCGTCAACGACTGTTTTCTGGAATTGCTGCGCCAGCCCGAGGGGGTTTACACGCAGCTTCAGCGTATGAACCGTTACGGGCTGCTGGCTGAATTGATCCCGGCTTTCGGCCACATCGTGGGGCGGATGCAGTACGACCTGTTCCATGTATATACGGTAGATCAACACACGCTTTTCGTGGTGCGCAACTTGCGGCGGTTCGCCTTTGGTAAGTACCGCGATCGCTTCCCTCATTGCCAGTCCGTGTTTCACCGCATCGAGCGGCCGGAACTGCTCTATCTTGCCGCTTTGTTTCATGACATTGCCAAAGGCCGCGGCGGCGACCATTCAGAATTGGGGGCAGTAGATGCGCGTGAATTCTGTTCCCGCCTGAGTCTGGATACCGCCGATGTGGATCTGATCGAATGGCTGGTACGGCAACATTTGCTGATGTCCCGCACGGCACAGCGCAAGGATCTCTCCGATCCGGCGACGATCCAGGAATTTGCCGGTATCGTGGGCAATACGCGCTACCTGGATTATCTCTATTTACTCACGGCTGCGGACATCGCTGCGACCAGTCCGCAGCTGTGGAATAGCTGGAAAAATCGCCTGCTGTGGGATTTGTACCTGCAATCCCAGGCCGCACTGCGGCGCGGTCTGGAAAACCCGTTGCACCGCGCCATTGCCATTCGTGAAACCCGCTCGGGCGCGCTCAGCCATCTGTTGCGGCGTGAATTGCCCTCTGCCTCGATTCGACGCCTGTGGAAAACACTGCCGGAACATGCATTCCTGCGTTTGACTGCGGATCAGTTGGAGTGGTGCACCGAGATCGTTGTGCAGGGCGAGGACGAGGAGCTGCAGCGCGGCCGTGATCCCGAACTCAATGAGTCGGCGTATATCGCGGTGCGCGCAGTACAACCACACGGGGTTTCCGAATTACTGGTTTCCGTGCCCGATAAGGAGGGTCTGTTCGCCTCCATCACCTCGGTGCTGGATGAAATGGGTTTCAATGTCATGGCCGCTCGTATCCTGACCACGCGGGACGGCCGCAGTTTTGATCTGTTCCAGTTGATGGACCAGCACGATCATGTGCTGAGCGAGACCGATGCGGCAGAGTTGATCGCACGCCTGAATGTCGCCGCCACCGCCAAGACGGTGCGTCCGCTGGTGAAGCGGGCCATCCCCCGCCGGCTGCGGCATTTCATTTCGGATCCCCAAATCCGCTTTGAACCTGACCCGGAGCAGGTCGGAACGATCATGGAACTGGAGTGCAATGACCGCCCCGGCCTGCTCTCGCGCATTGCCGCCGCGATGGTAAAGGAAGGGGTTCAGGTTCACGACGCGCGTATTGCGACCTTCGGCGAACGCGTCGAAGATACCTTCGTGGTCAGCGATGCACAGGGCCGCCATCTGGAGCAGGCAGCGCAGGAATCACTGGCTGCCGGCATCAAGAAATACTTGCAGGAAAGTTGAACACCATGAGCATAACTGACGCGAAAAAAGCCTTGATCGAATCCGCCTGGGATCAACGCGCCGGCCTGTCGCCGGCGACGGCCAATACGGAATTGAAAGCAGTCATCGAAGACTGCCTGGATGCCATGGAGCAGGGTGTGCTGCGTGTGGCCGAACCGGCCGGTCCTGATGGCGGTTCGGGCTGGATTGTCAACCAGTGGCTGAAAAAAGCGGTTCTGCTTTACTTCAGAATTTCCCGCAACGAGGTCATGCCGGGGGCTTGCACGCATTACTTCGACAAGGTTCCATTGCGTTGGGGTAGCGAATCCGGTACCGCTATCGTGGATGCCGGGGCGAGAATCGTTCCGCCGGCCACGGTGCGCCGTGGCGCACATATCGGCCGGGATGTAGTGCTGATGCCGAGTTATGTGAATATCGGTGCATGGGTGGGCAGCGGCACCATGGTGGACACCTGGGCCACGGTCGGTTCCTGCGCGCAGATTGGCAGCCATGTGCACCTTTCCGGCGGGGTCGGCATTGGTGGTGTGCTGGAGCCCCTGCAGGCGACGCCTACCGTCATCGAAGACAACTGTTTTATCGGCGCGCGCTCGGAAATCGTGGAAGGGGTCATCGTCGAACACGGCAGCGTGATTTCCATGGGCGTGTTCATTGGCCAGAGCACGAAGATTTACGATCGTGCCAGCGGAGAAATCCATCGCGGCCGCGTGCCGGCCGGGTCCGTGGTCGTGCCGGGCTCATTGCCTGCCGCCGATGGCAGTCATTCGCTTTATTGCGCAGTGATCGTCAAGCAGGTGGATGAGGCCACCCGGGCCCGCACCAGCGTCAATGAGATCCTGCGCCATGCCGAGTAGGCCTGTGAAATCGAATGTCATCGACCTGTGCCGGGCGCTGGTCACGCGGCCATCCGTGACCCCCGATGACGCGGGTTGCCAGCAATTGATCGTCGAACGGCTGTTGCCTCTGGGCTTCGAGGCAAAATGGTACTACTGCGGCGATGTCACCAATGTGCTGCTTACCCGCGGCCAGGGCAGTCCTTCGCTGTGGTTTCTCGGCCACACCGACGTCGTGCCGCCGGGACCGGAAGATCTCTGGACCCACCCGCCGTTCAGCCCGCAAATACGCGATGGCGTGCTCTATGGCCGCGGCGTGGCCGACATGAAAGGCGGAGTGGCGGCCATGGTCGTGGCGCTGGAGACGTTTGTGCAAAGCAATCCAGACCCCACGCACGGGTCTTTGGGCCTGCTCCTGACCAGTGACGAGGAAGGCGACGCCGTCGACGGTATTGTGCGGGTGGCCGATGACCTCGGCACATACGGGCCGGTGCCGGACTACTGTGTCGTTGGTGAGCCTTCCAGCCTTGCCACGCTGGGCGACTGCGTGCGCATCGGCCGCCGTGGCTCCATTCATGTCCGTTTGCGGGTGCCGGGCATACAGGGCCATACGGCCTTCCCGCAGCACCTGGACAATCCCGTTCATCGCCTGGCGCCGTTTCTGGCGGAGTTCGTGCAGACGGCCTGGGATGAAGGCAACGCCGATTTTCCGCCAACCAGCGCCCAGGTCGCGTCTTTCCATGCGGGCACCGGCGCCCGCAACGTGACGCCGGCCGATGCGCTCGTGCTGCTGAATATTCGCCATTGCCCGGAAACCTCCTCCGCCGCGGTCAAAGCCCGCATCGAAAGCCTGCTCAAGCGCCACGGTATCGAGCAGTTCGAATTGGGCTGGCAGGTCTCCGGCGAGCCGTTTTATTCACCACCGGGTAAGTTGCGTGAAGCCACGCTCGCTGCCTGCCGCGAAATACTGAACATCGTTCCTGACCTGAACACCGGCGGCGGCACTTCCGACGGGCGCTTCATCGCCCCCCTCGGCACCGAGGTGCTGGAACTCGGCCTGATCAATTCAACCATCCACAAGATCGACGAGTGCACCCCCGTCGCCGACCTCGACCGCCTCAGCGCCACCTACCACGACATCATCCGCCGAATCTTTTCAGCCTAGAGAACCATCCGTCATATGCCGCTGCAGGGAAGCCCGAAGGGCCGGTGTGCCCGGGAACCGGTCCCGTGAACGGCGCCGAGTGCGGGTCTGGTTACACAAGTTGGGGTTTGATGGAAATCAAGCGGGGTGATTGATTCGGTTGGGTAAAGGCCTCAAATAGAGTACATCCAGGTCTGTATACAGGCCCTATTATTTGAGGAAAAAACCATGCGAATGGACAAACTGACCAGCAAGTTCCAGTTGGCTCTGGCGGATGCTCAGAGCGTGGCGACCGGGCTGGACAATCAACTGATCGAACCGGCACATGTGATGGTCGCGCTGCTTGACCAGGAAGGCGGCTCCACGCGCCATCTTCTGACCAAATCCGGCATGCGGGTAAATTCCCTGCGCTCGCAATTGGGCGAACTTCTGGACGGTTTGCCTAAAGTCAGTGGCGCGGCAGGCGAAGTGAGCTTGTCGAATGAACTGATCAAAATACTGAATATTACCGACAAGCTGGCGCAAAAGCGGGGTGACCAGTATATCGCCAGCGAATTGTTCGTACTGGCGGCGCTCGATCTCAAGGGGCCGTTGGCCGACATTCTGAAACAGGCGGGCGCCGATCGCGAGGCCATCGAAAAGGCCATCGACGAATTGCGCGGCGGTGAGCAGGTCGTGGATCAGAATGCCGAGGAATCTCGCCAGGCGCTGGAAAAATACACCATCGACGTGACCGAGCGGGCGGAGCAGAACAAGCTCGACCCGGTGATCGGCCGTGATGAAGAAATCCGCCGTTGCATCCAGGTATTGCAACGCCGTACCAAGAACAACCCGGTGCTGATCGGTGAACCCGGCGTGGGTAAGACCGCGATCGTGGAAGGCCTGGCCCAGCGCATCGTCAATGGCGAGGTGCCGGAAAGCATGCGCAGCAGGCGCTTGTTGTCACTGGACATGGGTTCGCTGCTGGCCGGGGCCAAGTTTCGCGGCGAGTTCGAAGAGCGCCTCAAAGCGGTATTGAACGACCTGGCCAAGCAGGAAGGCAATGTCATCCTGTTCATCGATGAACTCCACACCATGGTAGGGGCCGGCAAGGCCGAAGGCGCCATGGATGCCGGCAATATGCTCAAGCCGGCACTGGCACGGGGTGAACTGCACTGCATCGGCGCCACCACGCTGGATGAGTACCGCAAGTACGTGGAAAAAGACGCGGCACTGGAACGGCGATTTCAGAAAGTATTCGTCGGGGAACCGTCGGTGGAAGATACCATCGCGATCCTGCGCGGGCTGCAGGAACGCTATGAAGTCCACCACGGCGTGGACATTACCGATCCTGCGCTGGTAGCTGCCGCCACCTTGTCGCACCGCTATATTTCCGATCGCCAGTTGCCGGACAAGGCCATCGATCTGATGGATGAAGCGGCTTCCCGCATCCGCATGGAAATCGATTCCAAACCCGAAGCCCTGGACCGCCTGGAACGGCGTTTGATCCAGCAGAAAATTCAGCGCGAGGCATTGAAGAAAGAAACCGATGAAGCGACCCGGCAGCGCCTCAAAGACCTGGAAGAAGAGATCGAGGGCATGGAACGCGAGTTTTCCGATCTGGAAGAAATCTGGAAATCGGAAAAGGCCGCCGTGCAGGGTACGACCCACATCAAGGAAGAAATCGAGCACGCCCGTGCCGAGCTGGAAATGGCGCACCGGGCGCAGGATCTGGCCCGCATGTCTGAAATCCAGTATGGCCGTTTGCCGGAGCTGGAAAAGCAGCTCAAGCAGGCCGAGCAGGGCGAAACCGGCGAGTTCCAGTTGCTGCGAAACCGGGTGACCGAGGACGAAATCGCCGAAGTCGTGTCCCGCTGGACCGGCATTCCGGTCTCTCGCATGCTCGAGGGCGAGCGTGAAAAATTGCTGCGCATGGAAGAATCCCTGCACCAGCGCGTCATTGGCCAGGACGAAGCGGTCAGATCGGTGGCCGATGCCATCCGCCGTTCACGCGCCGGGTTGTCCGACCCCAAGCGGCCGATTGGCTCGTTCATGTTCATGGGCCCCACCGGCGTGGGTAAGACCGAACTGTGCAAGGCCCTGGCCGAGTTCATGTTCGATACGGAGGAAGCCATGGTGCGTATCGACATGTCGGAATTCATGGAGAAGCACTCCGTGGCGCGCCTGATTGGAGCGCCTCCCGGCTACGTGGGTTATGAAGAAGGCGGTTACATTACCGAGGCGGTGCGCCGGCGGCCCTATTCGGTCATTTTGCTGGATGAAATCGAGAAAGCGCACTCCGATGTATTCAATATCCTTTTGCAGGTACTCGATGACGGGCGTTTGACCGACGGCCATGGCCGTACCGTGGATTTTCGCAATACGGTCGTGGTGATGACTTCGAACCTGGGTTCCAGCCGCATCCAGGAACTCTCCACGTCGAATAAGTCCTATGAAGACATGAAATCCGCGGTACTGGAAGTCGCGGGCCAGCATTTCCGCCCGGAATTCCTCAACCGCGTGGACGAGATCGTGGTCTTCCATCCGCTCGACCGGGCGGAGATTCGTTTGATAGCCGGCCTGCAGGTCGACTTGCTGCGCAAGCGGCTTGAAAGCCATGGCTTGAGTCTGGACGTCAGCGATGAGGCGCTTGATCTGGTGGGCGAAGCGGGCTTCGACCCGGTTTATGGCGCAAGGCCCCTGAAACGCACCATCCAGCAGGAAATCGAAAATCCGCTGGCGCAAAAAATCCTGTCTGGCGCTTATTTGCCGGGCGATACGGTTAAGGTGAAGGCCGCCAAAGGAGCTTTTGTGTTTGAGTGAGCCCGGCCTTCACCGCGACGGCAGCATGTAGCGTGAAGCAGGCAGCCCCAACGGCTTGAGGAACTGACCGAATATTTCGGCGCTCAGAGCTACCGACTGGCCAATCAGCCGGTGGGTCTGCTCCCGGATCGTCGCCACATCCTGGCCTCGTCCCGCCGTCTTCAGGTTCTCCTGGTATTCCGGATGGTTGAGCCAGCGGTTGATCAGGCGCTCGTCCAGTTCCAGGTGGCATTGCAGGCCATAGGCCTTGGCGCCATAGCGGAAAGCCTGGTTTTCGCAATCCTCCGAGCGCGCAAGATGCACGGCTCCGGCGGGCAGATCAAAGGTGTAGCCATGCCATTGAAATGCCGGGTGTGGCTGTACCAGACTGCAAAACAGGGGGTCGGCGGCGGACTGGGCGGTGGGTTTGAGGTCATGCCAGCCGATCTCCCAGGCCGGCAGCGGTTGCACGCCGCCGCCGAGTGTATAGGCCAGCAGTTGCGCGCCCAGGCAAATCCCCAGCACCGGCATGTCCTGCTCGAGCGCCTGTTCGATGCAACGCATTTCTATATTCAGATGGGGGTAGATGTTGCCCTGGTCCGGCATTTGCGGGCCGCCCAGAACGATCAGCGCATGGTAGCGGCTGACATCCGGGTGTGCCCCGGGCTCGCGGTGGAAATTCACATAGCGGATGCGGTGTCCGCGATTCCGCAGCATCGGGTCAAGCGTGCCCAGAGGTTCGGCTGCGACATGCTGAAAAACCAGTACCTTGGCCATGGAGCAGGCGGCAGATCAGCCCGCTGGCCGGATCTGGCCAGCGCCCCGAACCACCCATTTGTAGCTCGTGAGTTCCGGTAAAGCCATCGGCCCGCGCGCATGCAATTTCTGTGTGCTGATGCCGATTTCCGCGCCCATGCCGAACTCCGCGCCATCGGTAAACGCGGTCGATGTATTGGCCATGACCACGGCCGCGTCGACCTGGAGCAAAAAGCGGTCAATGATTGCCTGGTCTTGTGCCAGGATGGCTTCGGTGTGCTTTGAACCATAACGATGTATGTGTTCCAGGGCTTCATCGAGGCCGGACACTGTTTTCACCGACATGCGGTAAGCCAGGAATTCCTGTCCGAAATGCTCGTCGCGGGCCGGCTTCAGCGGACCCGGGTAGCGCCCTTGCAGGCGTGCGAAGGCTTCCTCGTCGGCAAACACCTCAACGCCGAATTGCTCTCCCAGTGTCTGCAACAGCGCCGCCAGTTCCGGCAGCAGATCGCGGTGCAACACCAGGGTGTCCAGCGCGTTGCAGACGCTGACCCTGCGCGCCTTGGCATTGGTGATGATGGCGGCCGCCTGGCGCAGGTCAGCAGATGCATCGACGTAGGTGTGCACGATGCCTGCTCCGGTCTCGATGACCGGAATGCGCGCATGGTCACGGACGAAATCGATCAATCCGCGTGAGCCGCGGGGAATGGCCAGATCGATCAAGCCCGTCGCTTGCAGGATTTCCGGCAAGTACTCTCGCTGCGGCGGTGCGAGGTAGGCCACTGCCGGGTCGAGGCCATGCGCTTGCAGCACCTCGTGGATCAGTCTGACCGCGGCCTGGTTGCTGTCCCTGGCATCACTGCTGCCCTTGAGCACACAGGCATTGCGTGTTTTCAGACACAAGGCGAAGACATCGAAGGTGACATTGGGGCGCGATTCGAATACGACCGCAATGACGCCCATCGGCACCCGCAGCTTGCACAGTGAAAGGCCGTTGTCCAAAGTCTTTTGTTCGAGTACTTCGCCGACCGGGGAAGCCAGCGCAGCGATATGACGCATGTCGTTTGCGATGCCGTTCAGGCGATCAGATCGAGCAGCAAACGGTCGTATTTCGGATCGTTTTGATCCATGCGCGCCAGGTCCAGCCGGTTGGCCGTGAGCATTTCCGGCGCTGCTGCGACGAGGCGGTCGGCAAGGTCGTTCAATACGGCGTCGATGGTCGCCATCGGGCACGCCGGCAAACAGCGGGAAGCCTCGCGTGTGACGCGCAGTGCTTCTTGCACGGTGTTGCCGCTGATAAGGGCAGGTTCAGGGTTCATGTCATTTTCCTTTCATTACTCATCCTGCGGGGGCGATCAGATACAGGTAATCGTAATGGATCAGCGGCTTGTGTCCGCGCTGCCCGCGCAGTTTTTCCGCTTCGCCGTGATCGTAACGGGCCCGCCCGCAGCCCAGGATTTTACGTTCGCTGTTGCGTATCTGGATCACATCGCCGCGCTCGAAGGGACCTTCGACCTGCTCGATACCCACCGGCAGCAAGCTGGTCAGCCGGTTGCGGTCAAGCAGGGCAGCTTCCGCTCCCGCATTGATGGTGACGCTGCCGCTGGAAAGCGCCTGGGCACTGGCCAGCCAGCGTTTGGCTGGTGAAGCCTCGCCATGAGCCGGAAAACGCGTACCGGCCTCACCACCCCCGACGATGGCCAAAAGAATGCCTGCAGCGGTTCCGTCGCCAATGACCACCTCGGTACCCAGGTTGGCAGTCTTGCGCGCGACTGCGATCTTGCTGTGCATGCCGCCACGCCCAAGCTCGGAAGTGCCGCGTTGCACGATCTCTCCAACCTGATGTCTACTGTCATCCCAGCGGCTGATGCAAGGTGAGCCTGGTTGAGCCCCGGCGCGGTCATAGACACCGGCCACGGTACTGAGCAGGCACAACAACCCGGCGTTCACCATGCCGGCCAGCAGTCCCGCCAGTTCATCGTTGTCGGTGAACATCAGCTCGGTGACTGCAACGACGTCGTTTTCATTGACGATGGGGATCACCCCGCAGTCCAGCAGCGCCTCGATACAGCCGCGCATGTTGAGGTAGTGCCGCCGCGTCTGGAAATCGCTCCTGCTGGCCAGCACCTGGGCCACCGTCAACCCGCGCCGGTTGAAGTGCTGCCGCCACGTCTCCATCAGCCGCACCTGCCCGGTCGCCGCCAGGGCCTGCTTGCGCGTGACGGGATTGGGTATCCGGCGCAACTTCTGCGCTCCCGCTTCAGACTGCGTCACGCCCATTCCGGAGGCCACCGCGCCGGAGGATACCAACAAGGTCTGCCAGCCCTGCGCGCTGAGATCGCTGATTTGGTCCGCCAGGCTGGCCAGTACCGGCAGGTTCAGTGCGCCGTCTTCATTGCACAGAACCTGGCTGCCCACCTTGACGACGATTCGCTTGGCGCTGGCCTTGCGCTCCATGCTACAGCCCCAGAACCTCCGGGCCCTGTTCGAATACCACATCGACCGGGATATTGGCCGCCGCCAGGCGCTGCAGGTCGGACTGCAACTGCTCGTCTATGCGGGCATATTGCTTGACGAAGGCGTCCACTTTCGCGTAATCGCCATCGCCCTGGAGGGTCAACAACACGCGGCCCAGGTCTGCAATCGCCTGTTCGAATTGGGCTAGATGGACCCGATACGTTCCGCTGGCTTCATCGCGCGTGAACGCGCCTGCCTGTTGGAAGAAATTGAAGCGTATCGTATTGGCCACGCCATGTGAGTCGGCAGCGCCGAAACGTATGGAGCGGAAAATGCCGGCCATGAAGGTGACATAGTCGTCCATCAGTTCACCCTCGGTGATCTCGCCCTTCTCCCGCAGCTTTTGCACCATATACAAGCCCAGGATGTCGGCCTTGCCTTCCTCCAAAGCGGAAGCATGGTCCTTCATCGCGTGGCGAACCGTGTTTTTCCCGTCCAGAGTGTTCTTGATGCCCAGACCGTGCGCCACCTCATGGAACATCGTGTTGCCAAAGAATGAGTCGAAGGTGATATGCCGGCGCTGGTCTTCCGCGATCAGCATGGCGGCGATCGGTAACATGATCTGGCTGTACTTGGCCAGCATTGCGTTCTTCAACTGCAGGCGGCGGGTGCCCTTTTCCAACTGGACCTGCTCGTCGTTGGGCAAGTTGATGGCAATGCTTTTGGCACCTGCGTTGGCATACCCGGCATAGTAGACGACGTCATAAGCATTCAGGTCGGCATCGGAACCGGGCCGTTCACGCTTGTATTCTTCCGCTACCGGCAGGCCGGCCTGCAGTTCGGGAAGATATTGCGCAAAGCGCGCCAGCCGGGCGCTCCACTCCTGATCCTTGATCAGGACACAGGCCTCGTAAGCGGCGCGGTATCCAAACAGGCGGTCTTCATAGGTTTCGATCGGCCCGATCACCAGTTCTATCGGGTTGTTCTTCATGTCCATCCAGGCCATGTCGGAGGGTTGATAGTCATCGCTCGTCAGCGCCTCGGCCCGCATCCGCAGGTAATTGGCAAATTCGGGATCCTCGGCCAGATCGGCGGCCCGGGTGAGCAGTCCGGCTGCTTTGCCGAGTTCATCGGCATAGGCCTCGTGGTAGGGCACCAGCATTAAATGCCCCTGCGGGTCGCGTCGCACCAGTGAATACAATCCGTTTTTGCCCGCCTGATCCCAAGCCTCGAATTCGGACTTGTCCATATCCTGCGGATAAAAACGCGCTCCCAGCGGTTTTGCGCCTGCGCCTTCGATAAACGGTTGATTCGAGGCCAACCGGTCCCAGGGACCATAATTGATGTCCGCGAATTGACGTTCCCGGGCATCGGCGATGCTGATCAGCAATGCTTGTTTGTCTCCATAGGCCTGTTGCCAGAACAGGCCATCCATGACCCTGGCAGCCTCGATCAGCAAGGGAATCATCTCTTTCTGCCTGTCCGTCAACGGGCTGAGATCCGCGGTCAGGCGGACCGTGGCGTAAATATCAAATCGTGACGGCTTTTCAGTCACGGCATCGGGTGCGGTTTTCTCGGCCGGCGCGGTTGCGACCGCAGTGGCAGGCTCGGTCGCCTCTTCGGAGCGCTGGCACGCCGCCGGCAATAAAGACAGACACAACAGCATCGTGCAGAATCGAATCATGGCAGTGTTCCCAATCAATACGGGCTGGCTCGGTATCCAAACAAGTGGCTGATAATATCAGTTCTGTCCAATCGGAGGCGACTCGGGCCGGGTGCTGGAAAAGCCTGAAATCGCCCCCATTTGTGGCCCATCACTTATAATTGCGCGGTCCGGCGGTGAGCTTTGCTGGCCAGACCGTCCGACACATTTTGAAGCAGGAACAAGAATATGCCCATTTATGAATACCGCTGCCAGTCTTGCGGCCATGAACTGGAAAAACTGCAACGCTTGAGCGACCCCGTGCTGACGGATTGCCCGGAATGCGGCAAGAAGAAACTGCGCCGGCTGATTTCGGCCGCCGGTTTCCGCCTCAAGGGCGCCGGTTGGTACGAGACGGATTTCAAACAGGGTAACAAGCGGAACCTGGCGGAGTCATCCAGCGGCAAAGGCGAGGGCGCCGCCGCCGAATCATCGGCGGGCAAGAGTGAGACTGTGGCCAAGACGGAAACTTCGGCGAGTAAAGACAATGGCGCCGCCAAAGCAAAACCGTCTGGCAGCGGCTCAGAGACTACCTCCGGCAGCAGGAAAAAGCAAGACATCGGGTACCGCCGACACCGCCTGACGGCGCTTGCGCTTAGGGACTTCTCACTTTTCATTCCTGGAATTGGCAGAACATGCGAACTCATTACTGTGGCGAAGTTAACGAGCAGTTGTCGGGACAGCCCGTTACGCTGTGCGGCTGGGTTGACCGCCGGCGCGATCTCGGCGGCCTGATATTTCTCGGCATCCGGGATATCGCCGGGATCGTGCAGGTGGTCGTTGAACCTGGCAGCCCGGTATTTTCCGCCGCTGAAAGCCTGCGTAATGAATTCTGCGTGCGCATCACGGGACAGGTCAGGCTGCGCCCCGAGAGTCAGTGGAATGAATCGATGGCGACCGGGCGGGTGGAAGTGATAGCCAGCGAAGTTGAATTGTTGAATAGTTCGGCGCCCATGCCGCTGTTGATGACGGATGAGGACGGCGAGGAGGTGCGGCTGAAATACCGCTACCTGGACCTGCGGCGACCGCGCATGCAAAAGAACCTCAAGCTGCGGGCCGCCCTTTACCGGGCAATCCGCAACCATCTCGACAGCGTCGGGTTTACCGAAATCGAAACACCCATTCTCACGCGCGCCACGCCCGAAGGCGCGCGGGATTATCTGGTGCCAAGCCGGGTGCATGCCGGTCAGTTCTATGCGCTGCCGCAATCGCCACAGCTATTCAAGCAATTGCTGATGATGGCCGGCATGGACCGTTATTACCAGATTGCGCGCTGCTTTCGGGACGAGGATCTGCGCGCGGATCGCCAGCCCGAGTTTACACAACTCGATATTGAAATGGCGTTTGTTGACGAGGCATTGGTTCAGGACTGCGCCGAACAGCTGATTTGTCAGGTCTTTCGCAGCACCCTGGGCGTTGAACTGCCCGAACCCTTTCCGCGCCTGACCTGGCAGGAGGCGCTGGATCGATTTGGCTCGGATAAGCCCGATCTGAGAATCACCGGTGAACTCGTTTCTGTCGATGAGTTCGTGCGCCACCTGGAGTTCAAGGTTTTTGCCGCACCAGCGGCGGAGGCAGGCTCCCGGGTGGCAGCGCTGCGCATCGCCGGTGGAGCCGGTGTCTCACGCAAGCAGATCGATGATTACACCAAATTTGCCGGCCGTTACGGCGCCAAGGGCCTGGCCTGGATCAAAGTGAACGATGGCAGTGCCGGGCTGGACGGCTTGCAGTCTCCGATCGCCAAGTTCCTGGATGAAAAAGCCTGGCAGGGAATTTCCCGTGCCACCGCCGTCGAGAGCGGCGATTTGCTATTGTTCGGCGCCGGTGACTGGTTGACGGTCAGCAACTTCATGGGTCAGCTACGGGTGCAGGTGGCGCGCGATCTGGGGCAGGTCAAGGCCGGCTGGCAGCCGCTGTGGGTCACCCAGTTCCCGATGTTCGAATGGGATGCAGAGGCCGGGCGTTATCTGGCCATGCATCACCCCTTCACCGCACCCGTGGAAAGCGATGCAAAGGCGCTGCTTGCAGGACCCGCGGCGGCACTGTCCAAAGGCTACGACATGGTGCTCAATGGCGCTGAAATTGGTGGCGGTTCCATTCGTATCCATAAGCCGCAGATGCAGCAGGCGGTGTTCGGGCTGCTTGGCATCGGCGAAGCCGAAGCGCAGGAAAAATTCGGTTTCCTCCTCGACGCGCTAAAATACGGTGCGCCGCCACATGGCGGCATCGCCTTTGGTCTGGACCGGATTGCCGCGCTGATGGCGGAGGAGGAATCCATTCGCGATGTAATTGCATTTCCCAAGACCACGACGGCGCAATGCCTGTTGACAGCAGCCCCTTCGGCCATTCCGGATGCGCAGTTGGCGGAGCTGCATATTTGTAATTTGGAAAAGGAGAAAGGGATATGAAAGTGAGAATTCCTTTGGCCATGGTCATGCTGTTCTTGTTTGCCACGCATGATGTGCTCGCCGGCCAGTTGCCACTCGAAACATTCTTCAAGAAGCCTCAATTCGCTGGATTCCAGTTGTCGCCGAATGGCAAGGAACTGGCAGCTCTGGCGCCGATAAACGGCCGCATGAACCTGGTCATCGTCGACCTGGCAACCCGCAAACCACGGGCAGTAACCGGCGTCAAGGAACAGGACGTGAGCGGTTTCCTGTGGGCCAATAACGAACGCTTGCTGTTTTTCATGGACAAGGATGGCAGCGAGTCTTTCGGGATTTTCGCCGTCAATTCCGATGGCTCTTTGCCGCGCACGCTGGTCGAACCGTTCGAAACTCAGATCAAGGCGGGCCACTCTGTGATCCGCTACACAACGATACTCGATGTTTTGCAGGATGAACCCGATTATGTGCTGGTCAGCTCCAATGACCGCCGTGCGTCCAATCCCGACGTGTTCAAGATGAACATCATCAATGGCCGCAAAAAGCTGATACAAAGAAATCCGGGAAATGTCACGGGTTGGATGACCGACTGGGACGGCAATGTCGTCGGAGCCGGCTACCAGGACGGGCTGGAAGTGGGTTTTCGGCGTTTGACCGACCCGGACGAGGACCAATGGGAGACGATCGTCAAGGGCCGCTTTGACGATCCATTGTTCAATCCCGCGGCCATCACCGCGAACAGTGACGTCGGCTACGTGATTTCCAACCTGACACCCGAGGGCAAAGCACGCGACAAGGCGGCTCTGTACCGTTATAACTTCAAGACCCGCCAATTTGGCGACCTGGTCTACGAGCAAGCGGAAGTCGACTGCTGCAATGTCATCCAGACGCGTAAAAAACGCGACATGATCGGCGTTGCCTATGCCGTGGGCGAGCCGAAGATCGTGTATCTTGACGAGCGCTGGAAGGCCATCATGGCCTCCATCGATGCCGCGTTGCCGGATACGGTGAACGTGATGAGCAGTGTCGATCTGGACGAAACCATCGGCGTGATCACGGCCAGCAGTTCGACGCAACCGCCGCGTTACTATTTATACAACTTTGCAGAAAATACCCTGGAATGGCTTGCTGATTCGACTCCCTGGGTGGATGCCAGTCAAATGGCGCCGGTCAAGCCAATTACTTTCCAGGCCCGGGACGGCATGACCATGCACGGTTACCTCACGGTTCCGCTGGGCAGCGAGGGCAAGAAACTACCGCTGATCATGCATCCTCACGGCGGCCCGTGGGCGCGCGACGGCTGGGGCTACAATCCGGAAATCCAATTCCTCGCCAACCGCGGGTATGCGGTACTGCAGGTCAATTTCCGCGGCTCGACGGGCTTTGGCATGAAGCACCTGTATTCCGGCAAGAAGCAATGGGGACAGGCGATGCAGAACGATATAACCGATGGGGTGAAGTGGGCCGTCGAACAGGGCATCGCTGATGCCGACCGTGTGTGCATTTACGGCGCCAGCTATGGTGGTTACGCCACCATGGCAGGCCTGACCAACACGCCGGAACTGTATAAATGCGGCATCAACTATGTCGGCGTGACCAGTCTGCCGCTGCTGTTCGAAACTGCCCCGGATGCCTGGGCGTCCGGCGAGAAGCAGATGGCGGAACTGGTGGGTGATCCGGATAGCGAGAAAGCATTCCTGGAAGAATGGTCGCCCAGCAACCACGCCGACAGGATCCGGGTGCCGGTCTTTATGGCCTACGGTTTGCGCGACCCGCGCGTCAACATCCGCCATGCTCAGGTGATGGAAGATGGCTTGAAAAAGAACAACGTCCCTTACGAGCTGATGATCAAGAAAGACGAAGGCCATGGGTACCGCAAGCAGGAAAACATCTATGACTTCTATCGCCACATGGAGACATTTCTTGCGGAAAACCTGCCGACAACATCAGCGGAACAAACTGAACCCTGACCGGCATACGCAACACGGTTGAAAAGCAGAGCAGGGGGCCGGCGCAAGCCGGCCTCTTTATCTCCTATAATGACGTTCACGCTTTTTCAAGCCCGCGGAAATCACCTTGAGTCAGGAACCAAACAAGTATCGGCTGGGCATTGCCGCAGCCCTGGGAGCGTTCAGTATCTGGGGTATGGTGCCGATCTACTTCAAAGCGATTATTGCGGTGCCACCGATGGAAATCATCGTTCACCGCATCCTTTGGTCGATCCCGATGCTGGCCGGATTCTTGCTGCTGCGGGATGGTCCGGGCTTCTGGCGGCGCCTGCGATTGCCACGCCGCACGGTGGCTTTGCTCGGCGTGTCAGGCAGTCTGATCGCGATGAACTGGCTGGTGTACGTTTGGGCTGTCAACAACGATCAGATACTGGCCACCAGCCTGGGATACTTCATTTCCCCGCTGTTCAATGTCCTGCTCGGCGTGATCTTTTTGCAGGAACGCTTGACCGGCTTACAATTGGTCGCGGTGGCCATCGCCGCTTTCGGTACGGCTTTTATGGCCTGGTTTTTGGGCATCGCGCCATGGATATCACTCGCACTGGCCGGCACTATCGGATTCTATATTTTGCTGCGCAAGAAACTGGGTGTTGGCCCCATGGTAGGTTTGCTGTGGGAAACCTTGCTGTTGACCATACCCGCGGTGGCGTACGTCTATTGGGCGGCGGATCGTGGTGGTCTGGTATTTGTCCATGCCACCCTGCAGCTTGATCTTCTGTTGGTGCTGGCAGGCCTGATCACGGTTTTGCCGCTGGTTTGGTTCAACGTCGCTGCCCGGCATCTGCCCCTGAGCATGGTCGGCTTCTTTCAATACCTTTCGCCCACGCTTACCTCCGTGCTCGCGGTATTTGTTTACGGTGAGGCGTTTACCCTGGGCCATGCAGTGGCCTTTGGGTGTATCTGGCTGGCGCTGATCCTGGTTTCCGTGGAGTCGGTATCGCGCAACCGGCGCGCCCGCGCGCGCTGATCAATCGGGCCAGCGCATAAGCATGGAGGTCATCCTGGTTCACGGTTTGTGGTATGGCCCCTGGGCCATGAACTGGCTGGCGCGGCGCCTGCGGCGCGCGGCCTTTACCACCAGGCAGTTTGCCTATCGTCCGACAAAAGCGCCGCTTGCGGTGCATGCACAGGAGTTGGCGCGGTTTGCGCGCCAATCCCGTTCAACCGCGGTGCACTTTGTCGGCCACAGTCTGGGCGGCCTGGTGATTCTGCAGATGCTGGCCCAGGAGACCGGAACTTTCCCACGGCCGTGTGGTGCTCCTGGGAACGCCATTGCGAGGCAGCCGGGTCGCGCGCCGCATGCTGCAATTGCCGGGCGGGGCCTTGCTTTTGGGGCAGGTTGCCGTCGATCTTTGCGGGGGCGGCCAAGGCTGGCCGGAAGGTGTCGAGATCGGCATGATCGCCGGTAATAAAGCGTTGGGTCTGGGGCGCTTGCTGGGACGGCCTGAAGCCCTCAGTGACGGTACGGTAGGAGTCAGTGAGACAGACGCCCCGGAACTGACCGGCCGAGTCGTCCTGCCGGTGAGCCATACAGGAATGTTGTCTTCCAGCCAGGTTGCACAACAGGCAGTCGGATTCCTCCAAAACGGCCGTTTCTCGGCGCCTGCGTAGTAACCCGTGACGGCTAGTATTCATGGTAAAATATCCGGTTAGAATGTATCAGATAAGGAAGCGTTACCATGGCCGGACACAGTAAATGGGCCAATATTCAACACCGCAAGCGCGCTGTCGACGCGCAGCGTGGAAAAATCTTTACCCGCATCAACCGTGAGCTGGCGGTAGCGGCCCGGGCTGGCGGCAGCGATCCCGCCACCAATCCCCGATTGCGGCTGGCGATCGAGAAGGCCAACGCGGCCAATATGCCAAAAGACACCATGGAGCGGGCGATCAAAAAAGCGGTCGGTGAACTGGAAGGCGTCAATTACGAAGAGATTCGCTATGAAGGCTATGCCCAGGGCGGCGTGGCGGTGATGGTCGAAACCCTTACTGACAACCGCAACCGCACGGTTGCCGAGGTTCGTCACGCTTTTTCCAAACATGGCGGTAACCTGGGAACCGACGGTTCTGTGGGCTATCTGTTCGACAAAATGGGGGTGCTGAACTATGCGCCGGGCGCCAATGAAGAATCCATCCTGGAAGCGGCGCTGGAAGCCGGCGCCAACGATGTCGTCAAAGCCGACGATGGTTCGATAGAAGTGATTACTTCACCCGAGGTTTATACCGAGGTGCTGGAGCATATGCAGCAAGCCGGCCTGGAGCCGGAGAATGCGGAGATCACGATGCGCTCCAGCATGGAAGTCGAGCTGGATGTTGAGACCGGGCGCAAAGTGCTGGGTTTCCTCGACCTGCTGGAAGAACTGGATGATGCCCAGGCGGTATATTCCAATGCCGATATTCCGGATGAGGCTTATGACTAATGCGCATCCTGGGCATTGATCCCGGGTCCCGCTTTACCGGCTTTGGCATCATCGAAGTGCATGGCGACCGCGCGGTATGCATCACGCACGGCGTCATCAAGACCGGGGGCGGCGAATTTCCGCAACGCCTCGGGATTATTTTTTCCCAACTGCAGGACCTCATACGGGATCACCAGCCCGACCAGGCCGCAATCGAATCCGTTTTTATCAGCCGCAACCCCAATTCAGCACTGAAACTGGGTCAGGCCAGAGGGGCGGCGGTCTGCGCCGCGATTGCGCACCGCTTACCGGTGTTTGAATATTCGCCCCGTTCGGTCAAACAGGCCGTCGTCGGGCGCGGGGCGGCGGACAAGGGGCAGGTCAATCACATGGTTGCCGTGCTGCTGCAAATGCAGCAGGAAATTGCCGAGGACGCCGCGGATGCGCTGGCTGTGGCACTATGTCACCAGCATACGCAGCAAACCATTGATCGCATGCAAAAGCTGCAGGGATGAGACTGTATTGATGATCAGCGACCGACAATCGGGATTGCAAGAGTCATGATAGCCCGTCTTGCCGGGACGCTCATCGCCAAGGCGCCGCCGCTGCTGGTCATCGATGTCGCGGGGGTCGGCTACGAAGTCGAGGCGCCTTTGTCGGTGTTTTATGACTTGCCGGAAGTCGGTCAGCCCGTTGTCTTGCTGACCCACATGCAGGTAAAAGAGGATGCCCACGCGCTGTATGGTTTTGCCACGGAATCACAGCGGGTATTGTTCCGGCAGTTATTGAAGATCAGCGGCATCGGCGCCAAACTTGCCCTGACGATTCTGTCCGGCGCCAGTGGTGATGAACTGGCCCGCCTGGTGGCGACCGCCGATACCGCGTCATTGATGCTCTTGCCCGGAATCGGCAAAAAGACCGCAGAACGGATTATCATCGAGTTGCGCGATAAGCTGGATGGACTGGCGCCAGCGGAAGGCGGTACAGCGCGCCGGGTCCAAACGGCCGGCCGGCGCTGCCAGTGAGGCCACGCATGCGCTGGCGGCGTTGGGGTACAAACCGCAGGAAGCCAGCCGCATGGTGCGCAATGTGGCGAAGCCGGATATGAGCGCCGAACAAATCATCAAACTTGCCCTGCAATCCACCATAATGCCGAGATGAACAGGGGCCATGGCAATCACTGAAGAACGCATCGTCAACCCGGCCGATACGGCCGAAGACATACAGGCCGATTACAGTCTGCGCCCGCGCACGATGGCGGAGTATGTCGGCCAGCCCGCCATGCGTGAAAAATTGGGCATATTTCTCGAAGCTGCCAGGCAACGCAAGGAAGCCCTGGACCACGTTCTGATATTCGGGCCGCCGGGACTGGGAAAAACCACTTTGGCCCATGTCATTGCCAACGAGATGGGCGTCAACCTGCGCCAGACTTCCGGACCGGTGCTGGAGCGCGCAGGCGACCTCGCTGCGCTCTTGACCAATCTGCAGCCCGGCGACGTATTGTTCGTCGACGAGATTCATCGTCTTTCCCCCGTGGTGGAGGAAGTGCTGTATCCTGCGCTGGAAGATTTCCAGCTCGACATCATGATCGGGGAAGGCCCGGCCGCACGCTCGATCCGGCTGGAGCTGCCACGCTTCACGCTGGTCGGAGCCACCACCCGGGCCGGCCTTCTGACCTCGCCGTTACGTGACCGCTTTGGCATCGTTGAGCGCCTGGAATTTTACAATACGGAGGAATTGTCCCGGATTGTCACCCGTTCGGCCGGAATTTTGCAGATTGGTGTGGACAATGAAGGGGCGGGTGAGATTGCCAGCCGCTCGCGGGGCACGCCGCGCGTGGCCAACCGGCTGTTGCGCCGTGTGCGGGATTTCGCCGAAGTCAAGGGCGATGGCTTCATCAACCGCAGCGTGGCCGCCGCGGCCATGGACATGCTGCAAGTCGACGAACTGGGCTTCGACGTGATGGACCGCCGCCTGCTGAAAATGATCATCGACACCTTCGATGGCGGCCCTGTGGGTGTGGAAAGCATTGCCGCAGCTTTGTCCGAAGAACGTGGCACGGTGGAAGATGTGTTGGAGCCCTATCTGATCCAGCAGGGATATATGGCGCGCACGGCAAGGGGTCGAATCGCAACGTCCCGCGCGTACCGCCATTTCGGCCTGAAGGAGCTGCCGCCGCATGTCAGTGACCTGTTTGAAGGGGAAAATTGAGCGCCGGGCCGGCCCAATCCGGCTGCAGGAAAATGGGATAGCCCTTCTTCATGAGTGAACTAAAGCAACAGCCCTTTGTCTTGCAGGTGAGGGTTTACTATGAGGATACCGACGCCGGTGGGGTCGTTTACTATGCGCGCTACCTGAATTTTTTTGAACGCGCCCGCACCGAACTGCTACGCAGCAAGGGCATCCAGCACGAGGCGCTGCGCCGGGAACACAATCTTATCTGGGTGGTACTCGATGTCCAGGCGCGCTTCCTGCAGGCGGCAAAAATGGACGATGAATTACTGGTCAGCGCAGAGTTGAGCTGGAGGAAAGGCGTGCGCCAGGGCTTCAGGCAGGAGATGCGGCGCAAGATGGATGGCGTGTTGGTGGCCACAGCGGATTTGAGCGCTGCGCTGCTGTACGCGGATAGTTTGAAACCGGCGCGCATGCCGGCCTGGTTGGAAGCTGAGCTAAACAGGGAGTAAAACGATGACAAGCGACTTACAGGTCTGGCAGCTGATTTTGGATGCAGGTTGGCTGGTCAAGGGCGTTCTTGCGATATTGCTGCTGGCCTCGATCGCATCGTGGATGATCATATTCAACAAGCGACAGGTTTTGTCCAAGGCGGAAAAGGCTGCTGTCGTCTTCGAAGAGCGCTTCTGGTCGGGCACCGATCTGACCAACCTGCATGAGGGCATCGCTTCCAGTCATCGCCTCACCAACGGCATGGAACGTATTTTCGATTCCGGTTTCGCTGAATTCACGCGCATGCGCCAGCAGGGCCGCATGACGCCGAGCGCCATGGTGGAAGGCGCGCAGCGGGCGATGCGCATTGCGCTGACGCGCGAAACCGAAGCACTGGAGCACCACCTCAATTTCCTGGCCACCGTTGGCTCCACCAGCCCTTACGTGGGCCTGTTCGGCACGGTTTGGGGCATCATGACCTCGTTCCACCAACTGGCCAATGTCAATCAGGCCACCATCGCGATGGTGGCGCCCGGTATTTCCGAAGCACTGGTGGCTACGGCCATGGGCTTGTTCGCAGCCATTCCGGCGGTGATTGCGTATAACCGCTTTTCCAACCAGGTGGACCGCCTGGAAGTGCGTTATGACAACTTCAAGGAAGAGTTTTCCAGCATTCTGCAGCGGCAGGCCCACGCCCTGAGTCAGGAGTAGGATCCGATGGGACCCGTGAAAGGACGCCGCCGGCCGATGGCAGACATCAATGTCGTGCCGTATATCGACGTCATGCTGGTGCTGCTGGTGATTTTCATGATCACGGCCCCGCTGTTGAATCTGGGTGTGGAAGTCGAACTGCCAAAGGCTGATGCGGAGCCGCTGGACACGCAGCAGAACCAGGAGCCTTTGGTGCTGACGGTGATGCAAAACGGTGACCTGTACCTGAATGCGGGCGGTGATCTGGCTGGCACCACCAGTGGTTTGATCGACGCGGAGACCCTGGTAACGACAGTTTCCGCCATTGTCCGGCGCAATCCGGAAATCCAGGTGCTGGTCGGAGGTGATGAACGCGTCGGTTATGGCCAGGTCTACAATGCCATGGTGCTACTGCAGAAAGCGGGAGTGCTGAAAGTCGGATTGATGAGCGATCCGCTGGATATCGGGCCTGGGGCGGAACCCGGCTCTGACGGTTGAATGATCAACCGCGCCGAGTTGTTCCCGCTGCTGCGCGCCCTGGCGTTGGCGCTGGCGGTTCATGTGCTGATGGTACTATTGGTGGTATTGGGCACGTTTCACTGGAAACCCTTTCGCCAGCCCCAGCCGGTGGGTTTGACCATTGAAGCGGTGATCGTCGATACCAGCGCGATTCGGGAGCGGCGGGAAGAGGCGCAGCGGGCGGCTGCCGAAGCCGAACAACGTCAGAAGGCTCAGGAGCGGCGCGCACGGGAACTGGAACAACAGCGCCAGCGCGAAAAGGAGGCCGAGATAAAGCGCCAGAAGGCCCTGGAAGAACAACGTAAGAAGGAAGCCCAGGATCGCCTCTCCGCCCTGCGCCTGGAGCGTGAACGCAAACTGGAAGCCGAGCGCCTCAAGCAGCAACGCGAGTTGGAAAAGGCCCGCCAGGAGGCTCAGGCGGCCGAGAAGCAACGACAGTTGGAAGCCGAGCGGCTGAAACAACTGGAAGCACGCAAGAAAGCGGAAGCGGTGGAACAGCAGCGTAAGCTGGAAGAGGCGGCGCGTCAGAAGAAAGCGGCCGAGGAGCAGCGGGCTGCGCAGCGGGGCAGGATAGCCAGCCTGGAAGACCAGTACGAGGCGGCTATTCGCTCAATGGTCACGCAGAACTGGTTGCGTCCGCCCACGGCACGGCCGGGATTGAAATGTACATTGAAAATTGTACAAATCCCTGGCGGGGAAGTGATATCGGCCGCCATAGCCGGAACGTGCAATGCTGATGAAGCCACGCGGCGATCCATAATTGCCGCGGTTGAACGCGCCGGATCACTGCCTTACCGGGGATTCGAGGACGTATTCAAGCGTGAAATCGACTTTATTTTTATCTACGACGGTGATTGAAAACGTGAAAAAAATTATTCTTATGTTGTCTTTGCTGCTGGCCGCCCCCTGGGTCCAGGCACAACTGCAGATCGAAATTATCAGCGGCAATGCCAGTGCCTTGCCCATCGCCATCGTTCCATTCAAATGGGAAGAAACGATGCCACCGCCCATTACCGGCGTGGCTGAAATCGTCGCCGGTGATCTGTACCGTTCAGGCCTGTTCGACCCGATGAAAGAAGCCGACATGGCCGAACGTCCCGCCGACGAGGAATCCATCCGTTTCGGCACCTGGCGCCTGCTCAAAGTCGATTACATTGTCGTCGGCAAGGTCCGGCCGGCACCCGGTGGCGACGGCCAGGAACTGGTTTACCAGTTGTTCGACGTGCACACACAGGAAAAACTGCTGTCGCAGGTCACGACCGTGGGTGAGGGTGACCTGCGGTTTGGCGCCCATCGCGTGGCCGATGCCATCTACCAGGCCCTGACCGGAATCCCGGGCGCGTTTTCCACCCGCATCGCCTACGTGACCGCGACCGGCGTTGGCAACGCGCAGCACTATGAATTGGTGGTGGCGGATGCGGACGGCTTTGGTCCTCAATCCGTCGTCGGTTCGCCGGAACCGCTGCTGTCACCGGCCTGGTCACCGGATGGGCGAAAATTGGCCTACGTTTCCTTCGAAAAGGGCAATTCCGCCATTTATATGCAGGATGTGGCCACTGGCGCACGTGAACTGGTCTCCGGTGGCCCCGGCATCAACGGCGCGCCCGCGTTTTCGCCGGATGGGCGAAAACTCGCGCTGACGCTGTCACGCAGCGGCAATCCTGAAATCTATGTTCGCGACCTGGCAACCGGCCGCGAAACCCAATTGACCAATCATTGGGCGATCGACACCGAAGCCGCGTGGTCGCCGGACGGGAAGATCATTTATTTCACCTCGGACCGGGGCGGTAAACCGCAAATTTACAAGGTGCCGTCGGGCGGCGGAAACGCGGAACGGGTAACGCTTTCAGGAGATTACAACGCGCGCGCCAGCGTCGCACCGGACGGACGTCGAATAGCAGTAGCGCAGGGGCGCGGAAACGAGTATCGTATCGCCGTGTGGGATATCGATTCCCAGCGATTTACCGTTCTCACCCCCGGTGTACTGGACGAATCTCCCAGTTTTGCACCCAATGGTAGTATGGTACTTTACGCGACGCGCGAGGGCATGCGCGGCGTTTTATCCGCTGTATCGGCGGACGGCAACGTCCGTGAGCGACTGATCCTCAGCGAAGGGGATGTTCGCGAGCCTGCATGGTCGCCTGTTATCAGGTAGAATTGTCACAGTCACATAATGAATAACGCCGCCATGTGCGGCGTGTGCAGCAACAACCAGGAGAAAAAGATGAAGACCGCATTGCGATTGGTTATGGCACTATTGATTGCGCTGGCAATCGGCGCTTGTGCCCAAAAACCAAAGCCCGCTGAACCGGCGCCGCCGGCGACCGAAACTACCCCCGCACCGGTGGTAACCGAGGCCGCGCCAGACCCGCACGATTATTCCGATGTGCGCAACTTTGACAACCCGGAAAGCCTGTTGTCCAAGCGGGTAATTTATTTCGATTTCGACAAATCCGCCGTCAGGCCGGAATTCCGCGGTATCGTCTCCGCGCATGCGGCTTATCTGGCGGCGCATTCCTCGGCTCGCGTGACGCTCGAAGGACATGCCGATGAGCGTGGCACCCGTGAATACAACCTGGGCCTGGGCGAACGCCGCGGCAACTCCGTAATGGGCCTGATGTCCGCACAAGGCGCCAGGGGTGACCAGGTGGTGGTTGTCAGCTACGGTGAAGAGCGCCCGGTCTGCCGCGTCAGCGACGAGGATTGCTGGTCGCAGAACCGGCGGGTGGAGATCGTGTACACCACCCGTTAAGCATGATCCGCGGTAAATTTGCAATAAAGGTAATGGCCGGCCTGGTGCTGGCCATTACTGTTTTCGTTCCGGCCTCGAAGGTGGCGCAGGCGCAAACCGGCGAGCCAAACATTACTGCCCAACTGGTGATTCAGGTGCAGGAGTTGCAGGATGAAGTGCGCACCCTGCGCGGCCGCATGGAAGCGCAGGAACAGGAACTGGAGAACCTCAAGCAACGCCAGCGGGACCAGTATCTCGATCTGGATCAGCGCATTTCCGACCAGCGCAGCAGGCTGCCGGCAGGGGTTTCCGACGGTGAGGAGCCGGCTGTTGCCAATGGCTCTGCCCCTGTTGCGGGTCCGGCTGAAGATGTGCCGGAGGTTCGGGCGCCCATGGAAACCGAATCCGAAACCGTCCCGATTGCCCCGCCCAAGGTTGAAAGTCAGTCTCTCGCGGCCACCGCCGCCGATGAAAAAGCCGCCTACGACAAAGCGTTCCAGGCCCTCAAGGAGCTGCGTTATGCCGATGCCGCCGAGGAGTTTCAGTCGTTTGTCGAGAAGTACCCGGACAGTGAGTATGCAGACAACGCGCAATATTGGCTGGGCGAATCCTATTACGTCACGCGTAACTACGATATTGCCCTGGTGGCGTTTCAGCGCTTGATGGACCGCTTTCCCGACAGCCCCAAGGTACCCGATGCATTGCTGAAAGTCGGCTATACCTATTACGAGCTGAAACAGTGGGATAGCGCGCTCTCGGCCTTGACCCAGGTGCAAAAGAATTACCCGGACACGACGCTCGCCCGGCTGGCGGAGAGCCGTTTGCGCAGCATGCGCATGGAAGGGCATTATTAGGGCCCCGGGAGAAAGGAAGCGGAAATGAAGCAAATCCTGTCCCTGGCATTATGCTGTGTAACTCTGCTCGCTGCTTGCGCCACCACCAAGGGAAAATCCTTCGAGGAGCAGCGTCAAGCCATCCAGAAAATGAAAAGCGAAACGCTGGCCCAGCTTTATGAAAAGAAGCCGGATGTGCGTTCGCAAATTGCCAATGCAGTTGGTTATGGAGTATTCAGCAACGCGAATGTATATATCATCGTGGCTGGCGCAGGTGGTGGTTATGGCGTAGTGGAGAACCAGCAAACCGGTAAATCCACCTACATGAAAATGGGCGAAGTCGGGGTGGGCATTGGCCTGGGTGCGAAAGACTACCGCCTGGTAATGGTTTTTCACACTGCCGAAGCCCTGAAATACTTTGTCGAACACGGGTGGTCTTTTGGCGGGCAGGCCGATGCAGCCGCCAAGGCCGGTGATAAGGGCGGCGCGGTGGGTGGCGAAGGCATCGTCAACAACATCACCGTTTACCAGATGACCGAAAGCGGATTGGCACTGCAGGCCACCATCAAAGGCACCAAATTCTGGCGCGATGATTCTTTGAACTGAGTTTCTCGTCACCGCCGCCGCAGGCGATACAATACGGTGATGACTGATCAGGCAGCACCCTACGTCCCCGAATCCCGTGCCGGGATGTTGAAAATTACCGAGATCTTCCACTCCCTGCAGGGCGAAGCGCGCCAGGCGGGATTACCCACGGTATTCATACGCCTGACCGGCTGCCCATTGCGTTGCGCTTATTGCGACAGCGCATACGCCTTCTACGGCGGCGAGTGGATGCATTTCGATGCCATTATGAACAGCATCGGCCAGTACGGTACGCGTCATATGTGTGTAACCGGAGGCGAACCCCTGGCGCAAAAGCGCTGCCCGGAATTGTTGGCGCGCTTATGCGATGCGGGATATTCCGTTTCGCTGGAAACCAGCGGCGCCATGGATATCCGCCTGGCCGATGAACGCGTCAGCCGGGTGATGGACCTGAAGACGCCCGGTTCCGGCGAGGAAGGCAAGAATCTGTGGTCCAACCTCGCCGCGCTGACGCCGCACGACCAGATCAAATTTGTAATCTGCTCGCGCGAGGATTACCAATGGGCGCGGCAGCAATTGATGGAACGCAAGCTCGCGGACTGCTGCGAAGTATTGTTTTCGCCCAGTTGGGGCGCCATGGATGCTTCCGCGCTGGCGGACTGGATTCTGCAAGACCAATTACCGGTGCGTTTGCAACTGCAGCTGCACAAACTGCTTTGGGGCGATGTGCCGGGAAAATGAGCGGCGCAAAGAAAAAGGCCGTGGTGCTGTTGTCCGGCGGGCTGGATTCGGCCACCGCGTTGGCGATGGCGCAAAGCCAGGGGTTCGAATGCCACGCCCTGGCTGTGGACTATGGTCAGCGGCACTCCGCCGAACTCGATGCCGCCCGTGAAGTTGCTGCCGCGGCGAACGTCCCGCTGAAAATTCTGTGCGTGGACTTGCGCGCCATCGGCGGCTCGGCCCTGACCGATGACATCGAGGTCCCGGAAACACCGGGCGAGGGCATTCCGGTGACCTATGTGCCGGCGCGCAATACCATCCTGTTGTCGCTGGCGCTGGGCTATGCGGAGGTATTGGGTGCATGTGATATCTTCATCGGCGTCAACGCGGTGGACTATTCCGGTTATCCCGATTGCCGCCCGGAGTTTATCGCCGCTTACCAGGCCATGGCGCGCCTGGCGACCCGCTCTGGCGTCGAGGGCGCCGGGATCACGTTGCATACGCCGCTGATCAACTTGCGCAAGGCCGAAATCATTGCCGCGGGCAATGCCCTCGGCGTGGATTACAGCAAGACGGTGTCCTGTTACCAGGCGGATGAACAGGGCAGGGCCTGCGGGGTCTGCGATTCCTGCCGCATCCGCCGGGACGGTTTCCTCAATGCAGGAATGACCGATCCCACACATTATCGATAGAAACCTGTCCAAAGTGACCGGCAGGCTCCCAAGGTCGCGCATTTACCGCTCTTCAGCTTGAGACCCAGGGTGAATTCCCCTAAAATGCCGCCTCCCTCAATGGGCCGTTAGCTCAGTTGGTAGAGCAGAAGACTTTTAATCTTTTGGTCGTAGGTTCGATTCCTACACGGCCCATCATTTTTTCAAGGGGTCCATTCCTGGGACATAGGCAACACTTCTGACCCCAACCCCACTTCATTATGCCGCGATAGCTCGAGCAACATTCTTGGGAAGGACACCCAGCGCAAGCAGCGACTTTACGAGCAAATCCATCGAAACAGATGGATCGGCGGCTTCCATTTTTGCGACGCGGGATTGGCTTGAAGAAATTAAGCGGGCCAGTTCTACCTGGCTAAGTTTCTTCTTCTCACGCACTTCACGCAGTTTTTTACTCAATGCGAGCTTCATCTCAATATAGGCGGACTCTTCAGCAGAGAGACCCAGGAAATCACTGACTATACCTGCCCGCCACCCTGCCTTCTCGAGTTTGTTTCGTTTACTTTGTTTCACGCTTGTATAACTTCAGTCTTGTCTTGCAAATGTCCAAGACACCTTTGGGTGTCTTCGCCGATTTTTTCTGGAAGACTTCCAAAATTACGATTGCATCGGTATCTATTCGATATATGATTCGCCAAATACTGTCTTCATCACGGATCCGAAGTTCATGGCAACGAACACCAATGCTTGGCATTGGCCGCGAATGCGGAAGCGCAATGTTTTCGCCCTTCTGCAATCGCCTGGGCAATAACCCGGCCTCCAGTCTTGCGGCTTTTGAGAAAGGCGGTGTTTTTACCTCTCCGTGTAGCCATACCAAGGGCTTTTCATTGGTACTCACGGGATCAAGTGTATGTCAGATATGACATACAATCAATGTGCAGGTTCCGTAAGGCATAACCACAAAAGGGGCTGGACACATTTCTTACAAAGCTGTCCCCAATTTGTGCCTAATTAACAATTGTTTTCCACGCATAACTGGTGTTTTCTGGTGGGTAAAAATCGGGCAATCACCGCAAGCGCAGGCAATGCAGGGGGAGCGGCTTTCGCCGAAGGCGAAAAAGTGCCCCCGGAACGCCGCTAAGCGCGTGACCAATTTCATCGAGCCCTGAAATTACCAGGGCGCGTTTTAATTTATTCGTTCTTCCGCTGCGGGCAGTGAGAAAATTCTGCAAGATCCTGGGCTTATTGGCTGTAAACGGGCGGGAACTGACGTACTGGGTGACGGATTTGTTCCGCCGACAAACCGGCAGGAATCCAAAATAATAGAATCTGGTGGGAGTAGCGGAATGAAATCAGCACTTATACTTAAGAAATGACCGCTAAGCGCACCATTCCCACCTGATTGAAGTTGGGCGCTATACAAGCAATGGGCGGATTGATCAAAAAAGTAGTCATTCTTGCGGCAATCGCTTTCGCGGTAAACCGCTGGGTGCCATTGTCATCATTGTTGGACCCTTCTTCGGACACCAGGCCCTCCGGTTCTGAGAATTACCGTGCCGCCTGTAGAATAAAGGGGAATATTAGCTTCACAACCGGGGAACGCATTTACCATGTTCCTGGTGGCGAGTGGTACAACGAAACAATAATAGACCCTTCGCAGGGAGAGCGGTGGTTCTGTTCCGAAGAAGAGGCGCGTGCTGCGGGATGGAGGAAGTCTTACAAGTGAACCATTTTGTTTGGTGGGCATAAGCACGGCCTCGCCCAACTACAGGTTCAAGCCGAAGCGTCAGTCGTTAACCTTGCGGCCCGCAGCTTAACCTGGGGTTATGCCACATGTGCTTCGATCACTTTTGAAAGGGAGATTCAAAAATGGTTTTAGTTTCTTATATTGGCTTGGCCATTTCCGTGATTGGTGGAATCGGACTGTTGCTGGCAGCGTTTAGGACCCATGTGTTTTGGGGCATCGCATGTATTTTTATTCCACCAGCAGCAATCATTTACACCGTCCTACATTGGGACGAGGCCAAGAACCCTTTTTTACTTCAATTGGTAGGTTTGGGTATTCTTCTATTAGGCTCTTACTAAGTTACTCCGTTGTAGGGCAGTTTCTATCGAATAAAAGGCGTTTAAGTATGTTCCCGCCTGCGGCCTCAGCCGGACCGGTGTTCCGCACGAGCCATACTTTGTGCCGAATTTGTGGCGTAGCAACCAATTGCCAGCATCAATTAGTGTTCAGTCGGAGTTCAGCTAATGTTGTTAAGATCAGCCATTGCTTTCGTGAACAACGCAAAAGGAAGGCATATGCGTCCATATTTGGTTTTATTGGTGCTCTGGTGCGGTACCGTGTTCTCCGACGAATTTCATTCCGAAAAAATTGCTCCTGGTGATATTCAACATCTCAAACAGGCGATTCTCGATGCCAATGACCGCGAGATGCGCACCGCCTTGACTCTTTCAGGCACGTATACTTTCACCGCAGCAGATGAGCTGCCAGCGATCCATTCGACCATCTCAATGTGGGGTGATCCCAACGACTACTTTCGTTTTCAAGGTGCTTCGGAAGTAGGACCGAATCGTATGCTGACAATTGAGTCCGATGGCGAACTGACAGTCGGCTATGGAGAATTCACGAAGTTTGATGTCCTCCGCTTAAGCGGCTCGGTTTCTGAGGTTTCTCCGCTTATTGAGAACCACGGAAGTTTGGTTTTGGATCAGGCTGTGTTCCGAGACATTGATGGCAGTTATTTCATCACCCGAACTCACTTTACTCCGCCGCTGATAAGTAACTTTGGTTCGTTCCTGGCCAAGCGAACGTCGTTCATTAATTCTGGGTTTAACCAGGGGTTGGGTGGCCTGATTTCGAATCTAGGATTTGCCCGCTTTGAAAAATCCGTGTTCGATAGCACGAATATTCGTGAACCAATTTCCAATGAAGGGGAGATGGAACTGGTCAATGTTTCATACCTGGGCAATCCTCTCGATGGTTCTGGTGCATCCTCGCCCTTAAGCAATAGCGATGAAGGAACGGTCCGGATTGGTAATTCAATATTCGCCGGAGTAGAAGGCTCTTTTTGGTGCTCGCAGGTTCTGAGTTTGGGCCACAACTTGGTAGACAATCTCGCCTGCGGCTTATCTGCGGATGGAGACATCGTCGGCGTTCCAACAGGCTTGCTTCCACTCAGTGCTGATCCAAAGATGCGAGAATTCTTCCTTAGTGCAGCCAGCCCTGCAGTAGACAGCGGGGATCCCGAACTTTGTGCCACTGTTGCGGATGGCCCACTTGATGGCAATGGCGATGGAATTGCGATATGTGACAGGGGCGCATTCGAGTTCTATTCGAAAGGTCTGTCTGACGGTGGGGCAAACGGCCTCTACTACGACCCTGACCACGACGGTCATTACGTCTATGTCCTGGACAACGATTACAACACCCTGGTCATGTGGAATACCTTCGACACACAAGGGAATCAGGCGTGGGTACTCGCGCTTGGTGATCTAGCCAATGGACAGTCAATGATTGCTGATGCTTATATCAATAAGGGTGGAACCCTAACGGCTTCAGGCCCGACAAACGTCAGTCTCGATAACTTTTGGGGAACTATCCAGATCGAACTTGATTCTTGCAAAGAGGGTACCTTCTATTTTGATTCAGTACTTCCGAATTTTACAAAAGGGCAGTTCAGAATGAAGCGACTTGCAGTTGTGACCCAAATCGGTTGTGAGGACTGAAGGATTTCAAGGTGTATACCGATCACATGGTTTACATTTTATTCCGGACACATAGGTAACAGTTTGTTCCGAGGACTTTAGCAAAATCTGTTTGACCTGCTCCCCTTGCGCTCGAGCGTTTCTTCATAAGCCGTCATCAAGCGTTCGTGGTTTGTCGTGCTGGAGAACTTTTGCTCGTACTCGCTTCGGGCGGCTGGGACCATCGACAAAACTTGCCTCTGGTGGTTGGCCGCCCACCGGACTTGCCGCGCGAACTCCTTGACATCTGAACCGGGATACACGAGCCCGGTTTTGCCATGCACGACGGTTTCATGTCGCGATCCGAAATCAGATGCGATCACTGGTGTTCCCACGCTGAAACTCTGCGCGACAACAACCGGGCAGGGTTCATCCCAGGTGGACGGAAGCAAGGTTGCGATCGCCCCACGCATCAGTTCCGCCACCTCGACCGGACTTTTCATCCCCAAATAGTCCACTTCGGAGTGGGAGGCGGCGAAATCACGCACCTGCTGCTCCATCGGACCGGTACCGAAATCCGCAGCGCTACATCGGGTAATTCCCGCCAGGCCTCGATCATCTGACTGATTCCCTTCTGGTGACTGAGTCTGCCGGCGAAACAAAAATAGCGGCGCGGACCCTCACGAAACCCCGGATCCAAAGCAAAACTGGGCTTGACGCGAACCCGCTGCGCTTCGATCCCGGCCCTGATGGCAACTGCACGGATCGACTCACTGGGTGCGAGAAAGGTATCAATCGAGCGATTCCAGGTATTCAACCGGGTGTGTATCGATGTGCAACCGGCCTTGACCATGCTGATAGCAAAGCTGTTCATGGTGCAACGATGCAGCACGCCCGGCCATCCGAATTTCTTGCCCACACACAGACTGCACGGACTTCCGTTCCGAGTAAGAAAATCGCCGTTGCACGCCAGGCGATAGTTGTGCAGGGTCTGAACGACCGGAACAGCGGCGTCCCGGCAGGCCAGGTAGACCGAAGGCGTCATATGCGGCCAGATATTGTGGACATGGGCGATGTCCGGCCGGAAATCTGCAATCTCTGCTGCGACCCTTTTGCGCCAAGAGAAGGAGTACGCGCCCCCCGCAGACCTCAAGCCCCTGAAAACGATGGGTTGAGCCAGAACTGAAGGGTCCGTCTGCAGCATGCGCACTTTACGCCATGATCCCGCAGCGTCCCGGCCTCCCAATCCACGATCGTGTTTTCACCGCTCGGTTCCGCCCGCGTATAGGCATCGTGCAGAACCAGGATTTTCATTGCAGGGAAGCGATGGTGCGCTGCAATCCGTCTTCCAATGAAATTGCCGGCCGCCAATCAAGCAAGCTGGATGTCAGCGCCGGATCAGCCACCCAGGGATAATCATCGTGCGGAGGCGCAGGGAATACTCCCCATTGTGCTTCCGAAGCCGATGCGGTGAGCCGGGTGATAAGCGCGACAATGGTTTCCAGATCCGTTGCAACGCCCGATCCGGCATTGTAGACGCCGCCCGCCAGCCGCTGCGCGTTTGCCGCCACTTTCAGATACAGCGCTGAAACATCGTCAACGAACACCCAATCTCTTTTTATGTCCGGACGCGAAAGCGTGAGCGGTTCATTGCGCAAGGCCTTGGCGATCACCAAGGGCACCAGTCGTCGCGGGTGATCTCCGGGGCCGTAAGTCGAAAACAGGCGGATCGTCACTACCGGCCGGTCTTGAGTCGAGGCGACGGACCGAGCGTAAAGGGTGGCCGCCAATTTACTGATGCCATGCAGTGAGTCAGGATGGCAGTCCGATGCTTCCGCCAGTGGTTGGTGGCCATTGGAGTACTCGAAGGAGTCACCCGTAGACACCAATGCGCGATAGTCGACCTGACCGCAGGCATCAACAAGATTGACCGTTCCCAGAGTGTTTACCGTAATTAAGGCTTCTGCGGCCGCCGCAGAGCCCGCCACAACCGTTGCCGCCGCCAGATGAAAAATATATTCCGGCCGGACCTTGCGCATCACATCTTGCAGTCGCGAAGCATCCTCAAGCGGCGCGATGTGCCGGCGCGCTTGGGCAAGAACATCCTCCAGGCGCCAGAAATTCGAAGTTTCACGGCACAGCAAGTGCACTTCGAACCCGTCCCGCAGCAAGCGCCTGACCACGTGAGAGCCAACGAAGCCGCTTCCACCCGAAACCAGGGCCACACCTGGAATTGCCTGTTTCATGCAAAGTACCTGTATAGCGTGTCTGCGGCCCGCATCGCCACCTCATCCGGCACGTCAGGCCCGGTGACAAGTCGGTCATTACACCCAAAAATGCGCGCGCTTCCTGCGCCTGTTCCTTGCGCCAACCCGGCGGAGTCCAGTTGAGAAATTGCAATTCCTGCTCCCTCGCGCCGGTGTTGCGTTTGAATCGAATCAAGCCGGCTTGGTCATCATCACTGGGGCCCAGATCCAGCGTGTGGCAGCCCAGGGAGACCGCCAGTTGCGCGCCTTCC
>CAWFGC010000010.1:0-145137 GCA_963815185.1 uncultured Gammaproteobacteria bacterium
AACTCCGAACAGCAAACCTCTCGTATTTTCAGTATGTTGACTGGTTTTCTATGGTGCAAAATTCGTTGCAACTGCTGGGCAAAATATAGATGTAAATCAACAGCTTACGGCCTCTCTCGGCTATACATTTTTGTTCCACAACACAGGGGGTTGTAAACATACCCCGATGTTTTGTAACATGTGATTATCATGGCTACCCAAACCACACAAATGGAAAGAGTCCTCGAACTGGTCGAGAAAATGGGTGTCCTGCGACCGCGGGATCTGGATCCTTACGGCATCTCCCGAACATACCTCAGCCGCCTCTGCGCTACCGGTAAACTGCAGCGGATTGCCCGGGGACTCTATATCCTCCCCAACTCTGACGTCACTGAACACCGCTCTCTGGCCGAAGCCTGCAAACGCGTGCCCAAGGGTGTGATTTGCCTGCTGTCTGCCCTGCGATTTCATGACCTCACGACCCAGGCACCGTTCAAAGTCTGGCTGGCCATTGGTGAGAAAGCATGGCGACCACGCTTGGACTACCCACCGCTGCGTATCGTACGCTTTTCCCAAACCACACTCGAAGCCGGGATTAAAGAGTACAAGATCGAAGGCGTGGCTGTGCACGTGTATATCCCGGCAAAAACCGTGGCGGATTGTTTCAAATACCGGAATAAAATTGGACTGGATGTTGCCATCGAATCACTACGGGAATGCCTGCGATCACGGCGCAGCACCGTGGATGATCTTTGGCACTATGCCAAAATTTGCCGTGTCCAGAATGTCATGCGCCCCTACCTGGAGTCGCTCGCATCATGAATGACAGACTTGGGAAAAACATGGCTGTGTCGGTACGTGACCGGTTACTTAATCTGGCACGCGAGCGGGGCGAGGATTTCCAGTTGGTCCTGACCCAGTATGGGATGGAAAGACTTTTGTACCGCATCGGCAAATCCAATTACCGGGATATTTTTATCCTCAAGGGTGCGATGCTGTTTATGCTGTGGAGTGACCAACCCCACCGCCCTACGCGCGATGTGGACTTTCTGGGCTTTGGCGACAGCAGTGAAACAAGTCTGAGAACTGTATTTCGTGAACTCTGTGAGCTTCCAGTTGAGGATGATGGGTTGACGCTGATAGTGGATAGCATACAAGTCACCGCAATCCTCGATGATACAGAATACGGCGGTATGCGCGTAAAACTTTTCGGTGACCTGGCCGGTGCCAGAATACCGATCCAGGCCGACATCGGATTTGGGGACGCCGTAACACCGGGACCCAGAGGTATCGATTACCCAACTCTGCTCGACAGCCCAGCACCGAACGTAAAGGCATACCCCCGCGAAACCGTGGTGGCGGAGAAATACCAGGCGCTGGTCAACTTCAATGATGTCCTGCAGGCACTCGAGGAAGGCCGTTCGCCGATCGTGCTTACGGAACGCAAAGAACACCTGGAGTACTTTGCCAGTCAATTCCGCAATTTCACACCTAACCTGATCGTCCTGCAGGGAGGTAAAACCGCAAAAAAACGTCGGGAGGAATTGAATCGGCTGGCAACCATTCCCGATAACGAAGAACGATTGGTTCTTGCAACCGGGCGCTATATTGGAGAAGGGTTTGACGATGCGCGACTGGACACGCTGTTTCTAGCCTTGCCTGTGTCCTGGAAAGGAACACTGATCCAGTACGCCGGGAGACTCCACCGCCTTCATCCCGATAAGACCGAGGTTCGCATCTATGACTATGTCGACCACGATGTACCTATGCTCGCGCGGATGTTCGAGAAACGCTTACGCGGTTATCGTGCGATCGGATATACCACCAAGAAAACCACCTCGAACTTATGACAGGCAGTAACCCGAACAGCGATGGCACAACCTCTGATTATTCAGCAGACGTGTCATTATTGCAGATAATATTGATTGAAAAACGTGGAGCCAAACCAAATTTGGCTTAGGCTATATATTAGTCTCCGTTAATGAACAAGACCAAGAAAGCGTTAATGACAAATAACACCTTGTTTCGGTTCGCTTTTTACACAACCGAACCACCATTTCTAGCTGCAGAGACTTTCCCGCAGAATTATGAAAATTGGGCTAAATTCGGGCAGGATCAGTTCGCCTTTCAACGACAATGGATGCTATAACTAGATGAATTCTTAAGGAATTCTCCGGTCTCCGACGGAGACTCCCGTCGGAGACCAGACTGTCTGGCTGGGGGAGAGGGATTGACTCGCGCCATCCCTGGCGCTCGCCCTGCGGGCGTATTCGCTGCGCTCATACGTCCAAATCGGCTGTCCTGCCGATTTGCGAACCCCTGATCGCTTCGCGATTGGCGTTCTCACCCTCTCCCCCAGCCAGCCAAAAAACAAAGGCCCGTTGCGCGGGCCTTCATGGCTGGCTGGGGGAGAGGGATTCGAACCCCCGCTGGCGGAGTCAGAGTCCGCAGTCCTACCACTAGACGATCCCCCAAATTTCGATCGCTATCTGCTGGCATTCTGGCGAGCGATTTTGTCGCCAATCAAGGCATGGCGAATTTAGTAGCGGAGTTACCAGATGGTAATGAGCAACGGAAAACTCTCTGAACGCCGAGTGGCGGCAAAAGATGGCCGAATCAGCGTTTGGAGAACTGGGTCGCGCTCCGGGCCTTGTGCAGGCCGACTTTCTTGCGCTCCACTTCTCGTGCGTCGCGGGTCACGAAGCCCGCTTTGCGCAGCGGTTTGCGCAGTTCGCCGTCGTATTCCATCAGTGCGCGGGTCACGCCCAGGCGGATCGCGCCGGCCTGGCCGGAGATGCCGCCGCCTTCGACGGTTGCCTTGATGTCGAACTTGTCCGGACATCTCCACCTTTTCAGCGGCTGACGCACGATCATGCAGGCGGTTTCGCGGCCGAAGAACTCGTCCAGCGGGCGGTCGTTGACCACGATCTGGCCCGTGCCGCTGGTCATGAACACCCGTGCCGTTGAAGACTTGCGCCGGCCGGTTCCGTAATACTGTTCGGTTGCCATATAAGGTATCCGTTATTTCTGGCTCAGATATCGAGCGGTGTGGGCTGCTGTGCAGCGTGTGGGTGCTCGGGCCGGCATAGACATGCAGTTTGCGGAACATGGCACGGCCCAGCGAATTTTTCGGCAGCATGCCCTTGACCGCGGCCTGAATGACCCGTTCCGGGTGCTGCTCCAGTTGCTTGCCCAGGTTGATGGATTTCAGGTTGCCGATGTAGCCGGTGTGATGGTGATACATCTTGTCATTCAACTTGTTGCCGGTAACCCGGATTTTTTCCGCATTGACCACGACGATGTGGTCGCCCGTATCCATGTGCGGGGTGAATTCGGGCTTATGCTTGCCGCGCAGGCGGCTGGCCACCTCAGCTGGCCAGCCGGCCCAGGGTCTTGTTGGTCGCATCGACCAGGCACCAATCGCGCTTTATGGTCTTCGGCTTTGCACTAAAGGTCTTCATTACTCACTTTCTCTCTGGAAAAACTCTCGACGGCAAAAGGCCGCAGGTGAAGGGCGGGAATTCTACTGGCTTATGCGCTCAGATTCAACTGCGAACCGCGCTATTGCGGTACCTCTGACGCATCTGGGCCGGCCTCAAATTTTCAGTCTTTCCACAGGTTTACCGCCGATCAGGTGGGATTCGATGATTTCGTCCAGGTCGAATTCGTCCACATAGGTATACCAGACGCCTTCCGGATAGACCACGCATACCGGGCCTTCTTCGCAACGATCCAGGCAGCCGGAGGTATTCACCCGGACCTTGCCGGGCCCGGCCAGGCCCAGTTCCTTGACCCGTTCCTTGGCGTATTCGCGCAGCGCGGCGGAACCGCACTGGTTGCAGGAGGGCCGCTCGGCTGCGGCCCCCCGGTCGTTGGTGCAGAAAAACAGATGTTTCTGGTAATAGGACATGGACGCAATGGTAAACCAGATTGGCCGATGAATACGTGCGCGGCGATATTTTCACCTCATCGGGTATAAAATACGGGTGCTTGCACCTGTGGAAATACCATGACCGACTTACGAAATTTCACCCGCCTGGACCGCTTGTTAATTCGCGCCGACGAAGCGCTGCGGCTGTCGGGCGGCGCGGCCCCGCCGCCGGCCCGGCCCAACCCGGCCGGATGAACTTCCCAAGGCCGATCTCGATGGCGATGAGCGGCGTCATGTCGCCGGCCTGATGCGGGTGAATCATGCCGGTGAAATCTGCGCCCAGGCGCTGTACGCGGGACAGGCCGCCACCGCGCGTGACGGAGTGGTGCGCGGCGTGATGCAACAGGCCGCCGATGAAGAAATCGACCACCTGTCCTGGTGTGAATCCCGCCTGCACGAACTGGACAGCCGCACCAGTGTGCTGAACCCGCTGTGGTATGCCGGGTCTTTTGCCATCGGCGCGCTGGCCGGGCTGGCCGGGGACCGTTGGAGCCTCGGCTTCGTGCGGGAGACGGAGCATCAGGTGGAAGCGCACTTGCAGGAACATATCGAGCGCTTGCCGCAAGGCGATCAGCGCAGCCGTTCCATCCTCGACCAGATGAAAATCGATGAAGCCAAACATGGCCGCATGGCGGAAGACGCCGGCGGCCGCGAACTGCCAAAACCGGTGCGCAGGGTCATGGCGTTTACCGCCGGCATCATGAAGGCGCTGGCCTATCGCTTGTGATTTCGCGTTCTGCGCGCCGGGACCGCGGCGCGTATCGGGCGGGCTATTTCGTCTTCAGCAACTGACGCAGTTCGGCCAGGGTCCTGGCTTTTTTTGCGTCTGCGGCGGCCGCATCCTTGTCATCGCGCCACGACAAGTCCCAGTCCTTGAGGCTGGTGTCGGCGGCCAGCGGAAATTCACCGGCGGCATATTCGGCGACGCCGGTCAGCTTCATCTGACTTTTTAGTTGCTCCCCTTCTGCGGCGCCGGGAGCACTGAACCTGAACACCAGGTCGAAGCGGCGCTGCGTATCCGCCTGTGGCCAGATCGAGCCTTTAACGCTCCAGGGCGCCGGGAAGCCGCCCGCCGCAACGCCGGTGTCGAGGTTGATGTAGTTGATTTTGTCTTCGACCGCCACCTTGCGCCGTTTCGTGATCGCGGACGGGCCGGCGGGTTCGGCACGTTCCAGCAGGCGCATGGCCAGTTGCATCATCAGGGCCGGCGCATCGAAGGAAATCTCCGCCGCATCTTCAGGCCCGTAGCCGTGCATCAGCACCGCGCGATTGTCGACCAGCAGGATGTCGCCATGGGCGACTTCGCCGGGCACCATCAGCTCGGAGCGAATCAGCAGATCCCCGCAACTGCAACGGTACAGCTGCCAGCTCGCGTGGTAGCCGTTGCCCGGAAAATCCACTTCCAGTTGCACCGAAGACGGGTCTTTCCATTGCACTTCGGCAGCCAGTGGGGCTGCGCTTGCATGGCCACACACCACGGCCAGCAGTGCCAGGCTCAGTCGAACGGCGAATCGGGGACGAAATTCAGGCATGTCTGGCCTCATTCAGGTTCTGCCATAAACAGTGATTTTAGCGCACGGCCGGGCTCTTCAGCCCGCATGAAGGCTTCACCCACCAGGAATGCATGGATGTCCGCCTGCAGCAGGCGTTGCACATCCTGCCGCGTGTGGATGCCGCTTTCCGCCACCATGATACGCGCGGGCGGAATCAGCGGCCGCAAGCGCTCACTCACCGCGAGATCGGTGCGAAACGTCTTCAGGTTGCGGTTGTTGACGCCAATCAGGGGCGCACTGCCGGCCAGGGCATATTCCAGTTCGGACTCGTCATGCACTTCGACCAGCACGTCGAGGCCGATTTCCCGGGCCAGGCCGTCCAGCTCCTGCAGGCGCTCGCCATCCAGCGCCGCGACGATCAACAGGATACAGTCGGCGCCGAGCAGGCGGGATTCATAGACCTGCCAGGGGTCGATCAGGAAATCCTTGCGCAGCACCGGCAAGGCACAGGCCTGACGCGCCTGTTGCAGGTATTCATTGGCGCCCTGGAAGTACGGCCCATCGGTGAGCACCGACAGGCAGGCGGCGCCGGCTGCGGCATAGCTTTGGGCAATAAGGTCCGGTTGAAAATCTGCCCGGATCACGCCCGCGCTCGGCGAGGCTTTCTTGATTTCGGCGATGACGGCGGGGCCGTTCGCGATGGACGTGCGAATGGCCCGGGCGAAACCCCGTGGCGCCGGCAGGTCCGCGACCGCCGCGCGCAGTTCCGCCAGCGCCATGCGCGCTTTGCCGGCCGCGACTTCCTGCGCCTTGGTGGCCAGAATCCTGTTGCAGGATATCGCTCATGCCGTGCGTTCCACCAGCGCCTGCAGGGTGGCTTTGGCGGCGCCGCTGCGCAGTGCTTCGCGCGCCCGTTCCACCCCTTCGAGCAAGGACGAGGCGACGTCCGCGGCATACAGCGCGGCGCCGGCATTGAGCGCCACCAGGTCCGCTGCCGGGCCTTTCTGCCCGCCGAAGACATCCCGTATCATCTGCGCCGACTGTTGCGGGCCCTGCACCCGCACCGCATCCAGCGGCTGGCGCTCGAGACCGACCTCCTCGGGCTCGAACACATAAGTGTGGACTTGCCCTTCAAGCAGTTCCGCCACGTGGCTCGGCGCGCTGATGCTCAGTTCATCGAGGCCGTCTTCGGCGTGCACCACCAGCACATGTTTGCTGCCCAACTCGCGCAGCACCTTGGCCATCGGTTCCAGCCAGCGTGCGGCAAAAACGCCCAGCAACTGGTGCGGCGCCCCCGCGGGATTGGTCAGGGGGCCGAGCAGGTTGAACAGCGTGCGCGTGCCCAGTTCCTGGCGTGGACCGGCCGCGTAGCGCGCCGCGCTGTGATAGGACGGCGCGAACAGGAATCCGACATTGACTTCTTCGATGCAGGCGGCAACCCGCCCGGGCGGAATGTCCAGGTTCACGCCCAGCGCTTCCAGCACATCCGCGCTGCCCGATTGGGAAGACATCGAGCGGTTGCCGTGTTTGGCAACGCGCCCCCCTGCGGCCGCCACGACGAAGGCGCTGGCGGTCGATACATTGAAGGTGCTGCTGCTGTCGCCACCGGTACCGCAGGTATCGACCAGGTGTTCCGGCGGCACGTCGATGCGCAGCGCGAGTTCCCGCATCACCCTGGCCGCGGCGGTGATTTCATCCACGGTCTCACCCTTGGTGCGCAGCCCGGCCAGAATCCCGCCGATCTGTATCGGCGTCGCCTCGCCGGTCATGATCTGCTGCATGACCGCGCGCATTTCATCCGCGCTCAGATCGATGCGGTCGACGATGTTGCTGATGGCTTGCTTGATATCCATGGCGGGCGCTGGCCGCTAGCCCCGAGATTGGGGCTTAGTCTGCATCGGCCTGCTGTTCCGGGCTGGCGGCAATCACCGCCGGCAGGGTCTGCAGGTGCGCGTCGATGGCCACCAGCGTGGGATAGTCATCCAGGCTGATGTTGAAGCGCCGGGCGTTGTACACCTGCGGTGTCAGGCAGACATCGGCCAGGGAAATCGCATCGTGATAAAGGAAACGGCCGGCCGTCGAGTGCTGCAGCGCCCAGGTCTCCAGCGCGCGGAATCCCTCTTCGATCCAGTGCCCGTACCAGGCCTGCACCGCGGCGTCGTCCTGGCCCAGTTCCTGGCGCAGGTAATTGGTGACGCGCAGATTGTTCAGCGGGTGGATTTCACAGGCGACCACCTGGGCCATCGCGGCAACCTGCGCCCGCGCGAGCGGTTCCAGCGGCAGCAAGCGTGGTTCCGGTGCGACACTGTCCAGGTATTCGATGATGGCCAGCGACTGCACCAACAGCTCGCCCCGGTGTTCCAGCGCCGGCACCAGTCCTTGCGGATTTTCTTGCAGGTAAGCAGCGGTGCGGTGTTCGCCGCGCGCCAGATGCACCGCGATCACTTCGTGGTCAATGTTTTTCAGGTTCAGCGCAATACGCACCCGGTAAGCCGCCGAACTGCGCCAGTAGGAATAAAGTTTCATTCAGTAGATCTTGCTAATGGCCTGCAAAAAATTTTTCAACAGATCATGACCGCAGCGGGTGAGGATGGATTCGGGATGAAACTGCACACCCTCGACCGGATACACCCGATGCTTCAAACCCATGATCTCATGGTCGTTTTCATAATCGGTCCAAGCCATCACCGACAGGCTCTCGGGGATGGACGTATTGTCCACCACCAGCGAGTGATAACGGGTGGCTTCGAACGGTTGCGGCAAGCCGGCGAACACGCCCTGGCTGCGATGATAGATCATCGAGGTCTTGCCGTGCATGATACGCGCAGCGCGCACCACCTTGCCGCCGTATGCCTGGCCAATGCACTGGTGGCCCAGGCAGACGCCAAGAATCGGCGTCATCTGCCCCAACTCCTGCACCAGCGCGCACGCTGATGCCGGCTTCGTTGGGCGTGCACGGCCCGGGGGAAATGACGATACCCTCCGGCTTCATCTGCCGCACCTGGTCCACCGTGACCGCGTCATTGCGAACGGTAACCACCTCGGCGCCCAATTCGCCCAGGTATTGCACCAGGTTGTAGGTGAAGGAATCGTAGTTATCGATCATCAGGATCATATATATCTTATCCCTATGTTATTATTATATATTACAGTCCATGTAACTTTCTGATAGCACCACGAGTAGCACCCGATCACAATTCCAACGCGCAAATACTCAATTGAATGATAAAAACAGAGTTTACTTGAAACGTTAGAAAAAAGTCTTCGAGATTCACTCGACATATGTGAATGAAAGACTTGCCACCCAGGTGATGATAACTGACAGCCAGTGGCCTTCCACAATTGCCAAGCAATCCTTGCCAGTTATGCAGCAGTCAGGGGTGAGAAGTTTTGAGATCGCTGCAGCCTCGCTGAAGTCTCGCCGTTCTCGCCTTGAGCAAGCAAAGGAGGCAGTAAGGCAAATCGCTCATGCCTACCCTGCGGCGCGGGGAAACCGCTATTTGTGACATTTGGGAGGGAGGCCCCTACCCATCGAATTGCCAGTTGTTCCTATATATAGATATTGCACCTCTATTTCTAAATGCCTCAAAACTCTGTACCCCTAGACAGTTTCCACTTGGAAGTACGGCAATAATTACTCCCGAATGTCTGGGGGATTTGACGCCATTAGCCATGAAATCGACATGCGAAAGCGCCCCGGCGCAGGGGCGCCAACAAGTCCGACCCGATCGCGGGCGAGCCAGTGAGGATCGGCGGGTTGGGAATTTCCGAACCGCCGCCTACGGGCGAATACGCCGGGTCATTTGCCGCCGTCGCATTGCCCATGCGGTCATCAGGAATAGCCCAGCCAGCGTTATGGTGCCCCATTTGCCGAGAACGGGCACGGGGGACGAGATAATCTCCGTGAGATTCGACTGTGCATCATCGCTGGGCCCGAAGACGGAATCCAGGCTTGCCGTGTTGAGCGCGGGTTGGCCGAACAGGCTGGCTACCAACCGAACGTCCGACTGCACGGTGCACGTTGTCCCGGCCGCCACGGTGCCGCCGCTGTAACTGATCACAGAGGTTCCCGGTATGGCAGTCAGGGTGCCACCCGAGCAGGTCGTGGATGCGTTGGCCGGATTGGCCACCTCCAGCCCCGCCGGCAATGGGTCCGAGAGCTCAAGCGAAGTCACGCCAAGCGTATTGGCGCTGTTGTCAATAGACAGGGTCAACGTGGATACCCCGCCTTGCAGAGCCCTTTTGGGCGAAAATGACTTGCTCAATACCGGCGGCACGCCAATCATCAGGTCGTCACTGGCCGTGCCACTCGAGCCCAGCGAGGACGTGAGTTCCCCGGTCACATTTGCATAGGTGCCAGGGCCGATGCCGCTGACATCCAGTTCGATGGTGCAGGAAGCACCGGCAGCCACTGCGCCCCCGCTGTAGCTGACCACTCCGGTGGCCGCGACCGCAGTCAACGTGCCGCCGGAGCAACTCGTTGACGCATTCGGCGTAGCGGCCACCTGCAGTCCCGCCGGGAGATTGTCGGTCACGGCCAGGGATGATGCTTCGAGGTCAGCGGCGCTGTTGTCTACCGTCAAGGTCAGCGTGCTGATCTCTGGGAGACCGATGAGTACCGGATCGAAGTTCTTGCTGAAGCCCGGTGCCGGGCAGTCGAGAATTCCGTTGTTGATTGACAGCGTGAATTCCGAGCTGGCAGCTAGCTGTGAAAATCCTCCAATGTCGCTTTGCCCCAGCGTGATAAAACCGCTTTCATCGGCATGGGCGCAGGACACCTGGTATTCACTGATGCGGTCACCGTCAGGCAGGGGCACATTGCCGGAAATTGCCAAGTAGGTTGACGTGATAACCCCCGCTACGCCCCCGAGAGCGGCGCTGAAATCGGCCTCCGCTCCAAACACCAGCGATTGCGCGGCGCTCATGAATATGCCCTGGTCCGTCACCACGATCAGTTGGTAGGTCCAGGGATTCTCATCCGCATTTCTCACGTGCAAGCTGAACGCGTCACCGGGGCTGAACGCAATATTCAATCCGGCGAGACCTACGTTGGCGCTTTGCAGCCCCGTTTGTGGCGGCGCGAAGAATGTGCTCAAGGTAGACGGGCAGGCGCATTCCTGTGAGTAGGCGGGGAGCGCCTGGACAAGAGCGGCCAGCAAGAACAATCCGCGGCAAAGGCGCAGAAGATGGCGGCGGAACACGTTCCGTCCTCGCCCATTTACAACAGGACAAGCGCCCGGAACAGCATTGGTGGACTTTGCCATGCCCATGGAACCGGCCTGGAAGAACTTCTTGATCATAAGGATATTCATCATTATTGACCTTTTGAATCACTCGGGTGCGCAGATGCTGACGCCAGCGGGTGTCTCACCGTTGTTGACGGTCACCGTTGCCGGGTGGGTCGAAGCTAAAAGGCTAAAGGCCGCCAATTCGGATGCACTGAACGACAGGGTGCTGGCGGTGATACTGGTACAGTCAACGTCGTATTCGCTGGTCCGGTCGCCGCCGGTCAAGGGGACGTTACCTGACACGACCAGGTAGGTCGAAGTGATGAATCCGCCAACACCACCCAATGCGGCACTGAAAATCGCCTCCTCCCCAATCGCAAGCGAATGTGCGGCGCTCATGAATACGCCCTGGTCCGTCACCACGATCAGTTGGTAGGTCCAGGGATTCTCATCTGTATTGATCACCCTGAGGTCAAACGAACTCCCGGGTGAAAAGGCAATATTTAAACCGCTCAACCCAACACTTGCGCTTTGCAGTCCGGTTTGAGGGGGGGCGAAATCAGTCCCAAGATTCACCCCGTCCTGCGCGAAGCACGTTACTGGAAAGGCAAGTAGCGCAATCAACAGCAACTTACTTTGCATGAACAGCAACTTACTCTGCATGGCTAGCCTCCGGGACGGGTTTCGTCGTTATGTTTGCTGCAGAAATCCTTATGTCTGAGCCGAGTATAGTCCGCAGAATCGAAAAGTCACTAAGTTTTCGCAATACCAGGGAATAAGAGGTCCCGCGTTCAGGCTGCTGCGCCAGTAGCGGTTTCAGCGCTCATTTCATCACGCAGATCCATGATCACCAGGGGTCACTGACCGCCGTAGTGGATTGGTTATCCCGCCGGGTTTCGGCCTGGCGAGTATCGATCACGATGGACGTGTATTTTTGTATCGAAGCGTTGGAAGAAGCACTGGCTCGGCACGGCACCCCAGAAATCATGAATACGGACCAGGGTAGTCAATTCACCTCGCTGGCATTCACCGGTCTGCTCAAAGAACATGACATCCGCATCAGCATGGATGGTAAAGGCGCCTGGCGGGACAATAACCCAGGCCGCTTAATCCATGGGCTGGAATCCACTTATTGAATTGGGTTTGGCTGTCCAAAGGAATGGGTCCACCTCTTTTATTCTTCCGCTGATAATTTATTGTTTCCCTAATTGAAAATATTTTAAGTCGAATATTTTTAACATTGCTATGTGTTTTCTGGACTATGATTGAAACTCATCAGCATTATGTAAATAGGTTATATGTCCCGGTATATTGTTATTTTTCTTGTGGTTTTTTTGGTTTTATTCAGTCTTCAATTGACGAGCCGGTGTTTGCGCATGTCGTGGATCCATTCACGAGCTTTATTGCGACGGTTACAGCCTGGATTATCGTGCCTTTTGATGACTCGGTAATTGCCTATGGCCGGGAAATACAAGACAGTGTCAGTGGTTTATCAATATCAATCGAACCGGGTTGTAATGGCGTAGAGGCCACCATTGTTTTGATTGCAGCAGTCGTCGCCTTTTCGGCCAGCTGGCAACAACGGCTGGTCGCCATCGTGTTGGGTTTCCTGGCAATACAGGTAGCAAACCTGGCTCGAATCATTAGTCTTTTTTACCTGATGCAGTGGAATCAAGATGTTTTCGACTGGGTTCACCTCTATCTGTGGCCGATCCTCATTATGCTGGACGTCCTGTTCGTGTTCATGGTGTTTGTTCGCTACATTTCCGCACGCACGACCAGCGGTGAAGTCCTTAGATGAGCGCATCTGGGGTTTCTTCGAACGACGCCACAAAAGCACCAAAGCTTTACACGTTTGTCGGTAAATTGTTCATCTGGCTGATTGTCTGGTTCATGTTTTGGTATTTCGTGAGTTCCGTATTGGCTGCCCCGGCAGTATGGCTCTGCGAAGCCATACTGACGTTCTCTTTACCCGATTTTGTATACGAATTTAACCTGATTGGATCACAGGCTTTGCTGGTGTCCAACTTCGGGGAGCTAAATGGTGAGATAGTCTCTGCTCGCGTGGCGGGCGATCACCTTGCATTTCTACTCAATACTCAAATCCTCACCTACTCATTACCTTTTTATGCGGCCTTACATTTTGCCACCAATAAGAGTGTTAAGGGCATTGGATTCATCTGGGGTCTCTGCGCACTTTATTTATTGTTAGTTATAGGCATGATCAGTATATGTTTAAAGAACCTGATGGTAGGGCTCGGCCCGATGTTCGTGGATGGCTTTAGCGCAACCGGTTCATTCATTGGTGTGATGTCCCAGTTCAGCATTTTGATGATACCCACACTTGCGCCATTGCTGATCTGGGCGTGGCAATCCAGAAACAGCTCCTATCTCCGGCAGTTGATGGCACAAAAATAGCGGTTTACCAGGGTATGGAGGTGAGGGGCTCCGGTTTTCGGTGCCAGCCGGTCAGTGAATTTCTGCCATCTGGCCGCTTTGTATTGTTCCTTTCATTTCCTTCGGAATAGCCACTTTGTAGTGGTCGACTATTTGCGGACAGTAGTTTAAGTTTTTCTTCCGCCACAACCGGTGAAAGTCCACCATTGTAAGTATGCGGCCTGTGTCGATTGTAGTAACCCATCAGGTAGTCGGTGACGTCTTGTCGGGCAATTTCCTACATGGCATACACACCACTACATGCAAAATTGCTCTTGACCCCCTACCAGGGTATAGCCAGCAGATAATGCGACACTGAAAGGCCTGTTTTCATGGGCTACAGTAGTCACATTGACGTCTCTGGCGGCAAGGGCAGGCAGGATAAATGAAACGGTGCCCCCCATGCACCGTGGTCCCGGTAAGCAATGGCCGGGACCTTCTATTTGGGCCGCAACCGATACCACCCAAACTCTAGGGCTTCAGCATCGAAAGGGCTCTTGATGGGCTTGCCGTTCGGTTTGTGCATTTCCTTTACATTTTTTGCCCCCGTTCCAACACGTTCTATAATCGTTTCAAGGCATAGGGAGGCGCGATGCAGGCAGCGACAACATTAGGAATCTGGATGGTAAGTTGGTTTGTAGTCGCTCATGACCCGCGCAGCGCGCACCACCTTACCGCCGTATGCCTGGCCGATGCACTGGTGGCCCAGGCAGACGCCAAGAATCGGCGTCATCTGCCCCAACTCCTGCACCAGGCGCACGCTGATGCCGGCTTCGTTGGGCGTGCACGGCCCAGGGGAAATGACGATACCTTCCGGCTTCATCTGCCGCACCTGGTCCACCGTGACCGCGTCATTGCGAACCGTAACCACCTCGGCGCCCAGTTCACCGAGGTATTGCACCAGGTTGTAGGTGAAGGAATCGTAGTTATCGATCATCAGGATCATATGCTATTTATCCATTTGATATTTATATTAATTAAATTCCATTTTAATTTCTGGTAGCACCAGATATAGCACCAAATCTCAAAGCCTGAGATCGCTATACATCATTCGATAACGCAGTGTACGACACGCGAATGCTGAGTTTACTTCAAGTGTGACTCAAATGCCCCGCGACAGTGTCGATCAGATTTCTGCCTGATTACTTTCACTGATACCCGCTGATCGAAGCAGCAGGAAAGGACGAGACCAAGATGGTGATGACTAGCAATCACGCGCTGGAAACAATTGGAGTTCTGTTGAATATTACAGGTCTAGTCTGCTCAACTGCCCGGTCGAATTTGAAACCGAATACTGTCGGCCAGCTAGTTTTAATTCGACTGTACCTCCAAGTCTCAATCCCCAGCGTGTTCAACACGATCGATACCGGGTGGAAACCCGCAAAAGATGGTTTGCATTTCCTGTCCATTACCGCGTAATTGCTATACTTTGACCCGCAAGGGGTATATTATTCAGCGGTGTTGGTTAGTCGAAAGAGATTATGACTTCAACATTAGCCAGGCTACAAACATTACATGATCAGGTGGGGGATGACAGAGCCGATACATGTCTGGAACAGGCGGCATCGGCGAACTTATACCGGCAACAACGAAGTACTTTCCGGATGCCAGTCAATTGCTGGCGCGACATCAGGTCACCGTCACCCACAGCCTAGGCCGGGCAAATTCCAGCGTAGAAAACGTGTTTTTTCCTCACCGGCTGGTGCCATCCGACAGCGGTGATTCGGTCAATTTCCTGCACCGGCATATCCAGCTCAAGAGTTCGTCCCTCAATTTCATCAACTACGGCGCCGATATCGAGGTCGTGGTTCGTGATTTGGATCGCCAGATGTACATCATGGTGATTCCGCTCGCCGGAGAAGCGCAGATAGCCCATGCCGGGCATTCCTTCGACTTGCTGCCCGGCCAGTACATGATCATCGACCCGCGCTCCCGGTTCGACTGCTTCTTGTCGCCCGAGCATTACCACCTGGCTTTCGGCATTCCCTGTTGGCAGATGAATCAGACGGTGGAACGGTCAACGGGGGCGGCATGTATTCACCCGAGCTTTCCGAGGGAGCGGCTAACGATTTCGGACGAGGATCGGGGTTTTTTTGGACTGCTGTCCTATGTCTGCCGGGAAATCAACGAACCGGGGTCGGCGCTTTGCCTGCCCATGATCGCGCGGATGATCGAGGACTCGTTACTTTCGATGCTGGCACTGCGATTTCTGGGATTGGCTTCGAAAGACAATTTTCAGGCTCTGTCGGCGGACGGGCCAATGCCCAAGTACATCCGACAGGCGGAGAAATTCATGGTTGCCCATCTTACTGAGCCGATCGGTGCCGCCGATGTGGCCGCGGCGGTGGGGGCACCTGTCCGCACGCTCTACCATGCCTTCAAACAGTTTCGAGGGCAGCCCCCACTGGCCTGGCTGAGAACGCAACGATTGCGCAGCGCCCGTCAGGATATTCTGGAAGCGCGGAATCCAGAACGTCACTGTCACTGACCTGGCCACCCTCTACTGTTGCTCGAGCATAGGTCGTTTTGCCAGTGCCTATCGCAAGGCGTTCGGGGAACTGCCATCGGAAACCCTGCGAAAAAAGAAGAATGACGACCCGTAACCAGTAACCGCCCGCTGCTACGTTGGCGGCTCCATTGAGCGCCAAGAAATTGCAATTTCCGTTCTGCCTTTGCCAGAACTGACTATCGGCAATTCGGGGCCGCTCGTAAAGTATCACTCACCATAGCCATGACACCGATGGCCCTCAATGATATGGAGGGTGAGATGAAGACTGTTTCAAAGCAACCCGCGCGCACCTCAATCGCTGCTCAGCTTGATGATCGCCGGCGGTATGCTGGTCCTGGCGGTGACCATGCCTGTCAAGGCAGCCGACAAGCCGGCCCAGGAGTCCATGGACCGTCTCGAGGAGATTATTGTCTCCGCTCGCAAGCGCGAGGAGCGACTGCTGGATGCACCTGTGGCGGTGACCGCCCTGAGTGCCCGGATGATCGATCTGCGCAAGATGCAAAGCGTGGCGGAAGTCACCAACTATGCCCCCAATGTGCAATTCGATGGGGCCGCTTCCGAATCGGGCGGAGGTTCGTCGAGCCAGATCTCTATCCGCGGTATCGGGCAGACGGACTACGCCATAACCGTGGAACCCGGCGTTGGTGTCTACCTGGATGGTGTCTACATCGGCAAGTCGATGGGTTCGCTAATGGACGCGGTGGATCTGGAACGCATCGAAGTGCTGCGTGGTCCGCAAGGCACTTTGTTTGGCAAGAACACTGTCGGCGGGGCCATTCTGCTGACATCCAAGCGTCCTTCCGCCGAACCGGAGTTCGGGCTGGAACTGACCACGGGTAGGTATGACCGATTCGATGTGAATTCGCACTGTCAATGTTCCGGTGAGCGATCAGGTTACGCCTCCGCTTCTCTGGCGCCTCGTTCAACCGCGACGGCTATGTCAAGCGCGTGCTTGACGGTGGCCATCAGGGTGACAAAGACTCATTGACCGGGCGAATCCTGGCTGAGCTAGACGTGACCGACAATCTTTTGGCTACGCTGTTCGGTAGACGGCACGCGCACGAGGGAGCAGTCGCGGGGCAGATCACGCTGGCGTGGATCGAAACACCTTTTTCGCGGGATTACACAATACAATATTCTCTATCCAGCCTGCGATCCCGGGCTGGAAGGGAAAACCGCGCGATTCACCAATCCCGACTGCGTCAATTCACAATACGTGGCCTCGCTGGACTCACTGAAAACTACCAATACCGGTCCGAACCAGTCCGATAGCGACGTTTGGGGTACAAGCCTGACCTTGGATTGGGATCTGGGCGGTACAACATTGAAATCCATCACTGCCTACCGGCAGCTTGCGTAGAACGTGCGATCCGCAGGAACTAGTGGGCATTCCCACACTACCAGTCCACCATTGGGCAAGACATGGATCTCAAGCAGTTGACGCGGAATTCGCAGATTTGGGGGGAGCACCATGAACCGCCGCCTGACCTACCTTGTCGGCGCGTTCTATTTGTCTGAGAAAGGCAGCCAGGTATTTCCTGTACTCTTGGAACCGGTTGAGTTTACCAGCGGCGGCAGCATCGACAATGAGAGTTACGCGGCGTTTGGCCAGATCAGCTATGACATCACTGACAGAACTATCGATTGACGGTCGGCGCACGCTACAGCCACGAGGAAAACCTATCAGCCCGAGCAGTAGATCGACTATGTGCCAGCGCTCTATCAACGTTCTGGGACTTCCTGGCGGAGATCACCGGTAATACATTTGAGTCAGGAAGACTGCTTTTCCGCGCATCTGGGTGAAGGACAAGAACGGAGAATTCACGCCATCGGTCACGCTGGATTACCACTTCAGACCGGACGTAATGGGCTACTTCACCTATTCCAAGGGTTTCAAGGGAGGGGGGTTCACACTGCGTGGCTTTCAACCGGCGATTCCGGGTGTTACCACAACCGAAACCAACCCGGCGGCCCTGATTCCGAGCTTTGCCCCGGAGACCGCCGAAATGTTTGAACTGGGCGCCAAGGGCGAATTTCTCGGCGGCCGTCTGCGGCTCAGTGCGGCAGGATTCATTACCAACTATGATGATCTCCAGCTCACTGCAAATTCCGGCTATTCGGCTTTTGTTCCGGTGCTGATCAATGGCGGCAAAGCCCGCATGAAGGGAATCGAGGTCGAGACCGAGATACAGATCTCCGACTGGCTGGCCCTGAACGCCGGCCTGGGCTACCTCAACAGCGAGTACCGCTCACTCTCGGCCGATGCCATCGCAGCAGGCGCCTCGCTCAGCAAGGAAATCCCGAACTCGCCCAAGTGGACCGCCACGGTCGGTACCACCATTGACCTGATGGACAATGATCGCGGACATATTTTCCTGCGTGCCGACTCCACCAAAAGTGGCCAGTACAAGACCGTTGCCAATGATCCGGTCCTGTATCAGAAAGCGTATGAGCTCCTGAATGCCTCGCTGATTTATGAGACCAGTGACCGACACTGGGCCGTGACGCTGGGGGCGACCAACCTTACCGACGAACTCTATGTGGTAAGCGGTGTGGCCAATGCGGGTATCGGCTATGCGCAAGCGGTGGTATCCCGTCCGCGGGAATGGCTATTGAGCTTGCGATATCGCTATTGACGCGTGGAACATTCCATTCTCGGCCTGACACCCGGCAACTGACGAAAAGACGATGACAAAGTTTTCGATAATGATGACCGGCATGCTGCCATGGACAAGTATGTGCCATTGGCGCGGACGGTCGAGGAAATGGGTTTCGATGAAATCATGTGGCCGACGACCTGATCATGCGGCCTGCATGGCCCATCCTCGCTCTGATCGGGGCTAACACAAGTCGCATCAAGGTGGGGCCCGCGATCGTCAGTCCGCAAATGGTTCATCCCGCTTATCACGCGGCCAATCTGGCTGCTCTTGACGAATTGACAGGAGGACGCGCCATCTGCGGTCTGGGCCGGGGCGGGTTCAACGAAATGGTTGGATTGCCGCGGGGGCCCAGGCCCATCGGGCAGCTGAAGGAAGCGTATCAGGTACTTCGCCACCTTCTGGCGGGTGTCCAGACCCCGTTCGAGGGTGAGTTCTACCAGACCACTGCGGACCTGACTTTCCAGTTTCAGGTGCCGCGCCCGGACATGCCCATCTTCATCGGCACCTGGGGCCCGCAGACGGCGGAAATGGCGGGAACCATCGCCAGTGGCATCAAGGCAGACTGCACCTGGCAGCCGGGGTACGTTTCGCTGCTGCGAGAGAGAGTCTTCGCGGGTGCCAGAAAGGCCGGGAGGTCAACAGAGGGGCTGGATATCATCGTCGGGCCACTGTGCTCGATCGCCAGTGATCGGGAGATCGCAAGGGACCATCTCGGGAGATGTTGGCCCTGCTCTTACCCTTGCTCAGCCCCATGACCGATCATGTCGGCATATCGCAAGAGGAGTGCCTCGCCGTGCACGACGCTTTCTCGGCCGGGGATGTGGAGCGAGCTAAAAGCATGGTGCCGGAGGCGGCCATCCGTGCTTTTTCCGCCAGTGGTACACCGCGTGACGTCATTCCGCAAATCGAGGAGATAATCGCCGCCGGAGCCACTCACATCGCCTTTGGACCGCCCTTGGGACCGGATGTCGACGCGGCACTGCAACTGTTGGGTTCGGAAATCCTGCCCCATTTTCGCGCCAAGCACCGGTAACGGCGAGGAGGACTGCCATGACATTGACCACTTCACAGCAGCACGAAATGTTGTTGGACAGCCTGTACGCCGCCTGGCGGGCGAAGGATGTAAACGGGATCCTTGCCTGTCTGACAGACGACTGCGTCTACGAAGACTTGGCAATGCGCGTGGTCAATCGGGGACACGAAGCGGTGGCTAAGTTTGTGCACGAGGTCTACGAGACCATGCCTGATTTCCATGTGGAACACAGCCTGCGCTTCGCCACCGAAACCACGGCTGCGGCCAATGGGTGATTTCGGCTACGTGGAGGGGCCCGTTTGAAGGCCTCGATCGCACCGGAACCCGCATATCGTTTACGGGGCTCGCACTCTACCAATTCCGTGATGGCAAGATCTGCCTGAATTTGGACTGCTGGGACCCGACCGTATTGTACGAACAGTTCGGCGTGCTTCCCGCTGCGTTGCAGACGCTCACCACGCCCTAAACACGGCGGCGGCAGTGAACGGGTAAGTCCGCCGGACTTGGGGCTGCGGACCGGTAGCCTGGAAATTGGAAGAAAATTCAATCCTTGTAAGTTTCCAATTGCACCAATAGCAGAGCCATATTACACGAGAAAACGGGCAGCGGTTCCAGGGCGGGCATGTTGGCAGTGCCCGGCCGGGCAGGAACCCCGGCGCGGACCCGGCGAGTTCAATGATGGTTCAGGGGCAGCCGGTCAGCTTCGCTGCGAAACGAACTCTGGGTAGGCAGCGACTTCGCCGGCCAGTTCTTTTTCGAGCACATCGAGGTATGGCTCAAAATGACGCCAGTGCTCCAGTCCGCTTTGGTAAATCGGCTGCCTTACCTGTTCGGAGCTTGGCGTGCGGATGGAGCGATCCGTCTGATAATAATGCAGGCAGCTTTGCTCGAACGGCAGGCCGAGAAAATCCAGAATGCGGCGCACCTGGCGGATCGAGATCCGCAACCAGGTGTTCGTAATGAACGCGCAGTATTTTGCCGGGCAATACCGTGTCCCAATGCGCCATCAGCTTGACATAGCCTTTGTAGTAGCGCGCCATTTCTTCCTGGCCATAGGTGAATTCCTGCCCATCGGCAAACAGTTGCTTGAAGCCGCTGAAACAACACGCCATCGGATGCCGCCGCGCATCGATAATCCTGGCCTTGGGCAGGATCAAATGGATCAGACCCAGGTGCATGAAGTTGTTGGGCATCTTGTCGATGAAATGCGGCGCGCCTTTGCGGTGCAGCCGTGTCTCCTCGATGTACTTGTCCGCCAGACGCTGTAGCTGTTCGGCGGACAATTCCTGCAGGATTTTCGGGTACCTGGCTTCCTCCCAGATGAATCTGCGGCCATTCAGGCCATGGGCAATAGCGATGATATTGGGCAATTCCATGGTGCCGTCGATCTGCGAGTGCGAAGCCAGAATCTGTTCCAGCAGGGTCGATCCCGAACGCGGCAAACCGACGATGAAGATGGGGTCGGCATACTGCCCTCCCATGCCCTCCTTGCCGGCAAACAGTTGCTCGGTGCAAAACTCGATCTGCCGCTTCATGGCGCCGTCCAGGCGGTCGGCATCGTAACGCAGATCGTGCTTTTTCAGCCGGTTACCCTGCTCGTAGTAGCGAAACGACTGTGAGAAATCCTCGCGCGCTTCAAAGGCGGCGCCGAGTGCGAAACACAAATGAAAGCGATCGGTCACGGACGTCTTTGGCCTCTCCAGATGCGCCTGCATCCGGCTTATTTCGCCGTCCGTAAAGCGGTAGGTCTTGAGATTGGCCAGGCTCCAGTAGGCGTCGCCAAAATCCGCTCGTCTGCGATAAGCGGATCGATAGGACTCAATCGCATCGTCGATTTTCCCAATCGTCTTTTGCGCGTGCCCGCGCGACAAACAAGGTTGTTCCAGCACCGGGTTTGCAGCGATGACCTGGTCGTAGAGTTTCAAAGCAACGGAAAAATTCCCCACCGCAACGTTTTCATTGGCAAACGCCAATTGAAAAGCAAAATTGTCCGGGTAAGTCTCGAACAGGATTCTGGCCTGTTCCAGTGCTTGCTCGAATTTCTGTCTTTTGTGCAGCACATTGACGTAATCGTATCTGGCCAACCAGTAATCCGGTGCGAACTCGACGCAACTCTCCAGCAGAAACTCGGCATCGTCGTAGATGAACAATTTCATGCCCAGCAGCGCCAACAGGCGCATGGCTTCGATATGGTGCGGATGTTTTTTCAGGTAGGCCCGGCACAGTGTCTCAGCCTGGAACAATTTACCTTCGTGAATCAGGCTGGTCACGCTGACCAGTTCGGCAGGCAAGCTGGACAGGCGCGAATATTCCGCCTGAGCTATGGCTGCTGCCTGAGGGTTATTTTGTTGCCGGTGCAAGGCCAGCAGTTCACGCCACGAAGCCATCAGAGCCTGATTGAGTTCCACCGCGCGCTGGTAGGCCCGAGTGGCGCCGGACAAGTCACCCGACTGCTTCAGGTTATGTCCTTCTTCCTGATACGCCCGGGCGTAATTGGGATCCTCTGCCTTGAGCGCCGCCAGCGTTTGCAGCGCTTGCCTGGGCTGTCCGAGATAGCGTTGGACGACGGCCTGGATGTACAGCAGGCCGGTATCGGCTGGACGATCTGCCAACTCCGTCCGCGTCAGCTCCAAGGCCTCGTTCAGCTTGCCGGCCTGCAGCAGCCCTCTGGCGCGGGAGGCCGCGTCCGCGGTTGCAGTGACAGCGGGTGTGGAATCAGTCTGTGTCATCACCCTGGTCTATAAAAGATAAAAAGCCCGGCTGCCAGGATGACGGCCAGGCTTCAGCAGCGCATGCGAGCCGGTATCTCTATATGCAGCCCGGCCGATCCCGAGGCTCCCTAGTAATCGAACGAAACTCTGGCCCCCACGGTACGCGGACGGTTGGTGGTAATTCTCAGGTCCGTATCCAGGGAATTGATAAACAACTCGGCACGCTCATCGGTCAGATTCTGGCCGAATATCTCGAATCTCCACTTGTCGTAGTGAATGCCAACGGCGGCATCCACCGTTTTGTATGAATGCTGGAGAAAGCGGTTGTCCACCACAATGGAACTGTATTGCTCGCCCGTGTAGGCGTATACCACTTGGGCATAGGGCGCCAATTCCGCGGCCGTCCATTCATAGCGGGCAGTGAGGTTGTATTGGGTCTTCGGCGCCAGGGCCAGCCGCGAGCCTTTGCCCGCGATATCCGATACACCCTGGGGCACACGCACCATTTTCGTATCGTTCAGCGACCATGCCGCGGCCAAGGTCAGTCCGTCGGTGGGCTGCCAGGTCAGGTCGCCTTCAAAGCCCTCGATCTCGGCATCGGCCGCGTTGGTGGTAAAGGTAATCACCGATATGTTGAAATCGGTAATACCGACCTGCAGACCCTTCCAGTCGATATGATAAATGGAACCATTGAAACGCAAGGTGTCGTCGAACAGCGTGGTTTTCCATCCCAGCTCGTAATTGGTGACCTGATCGCTGACATAGGTCTTGGGCACCCCGTCATTGTCGATGCGGTTGAAACCACCCGGGCGGAAGCCTTCCGAATAGGTCGCGTAGAACAAAATCTGGTCGGCCGGCCGGTAGGAAAGCGTGCCCTTGTAGATGGTGTCGTTTTCCTTCAACGGCAACAAGCCGGCAAATATCAGATCGTAACTGCGCCCGCCATCGCCATCCTGGGAAGCATCGCAAGGCAAAGATGGATCGCACAGCGTGGCGAAGTTCGAAGAGCCCACCAGTCTGGATTTAATGTCGTAGTAACGGGCCCCGCCGGTAATCGCGAGTTGGTCGGTAAGATCGAAAGTGATCTCGCCGAACACGGCAGACTGCTTTTCCGAGCGGATGGCGTCGTTGACGAAGGTGATGCCCGGCGGACGGGGATCCGGATTGAAGTGGGTCGACTGCGAATGCGGCGCATCGGGTGCGAAGTAACCGATCGAACCGGCCACGTAGAAATCCGTGTCGACCTTGGTTTTGATGTCGTCGTGGAACAGGCCGGCAACGAAATGCACGCGATCGCCGACGTCCGATGAAATCCGCAGCTCGTGGGTGGTGCGCTTATTCTTGATGTGCGCAATCACGCCCTGGGTCGGATCGCCGCACAGGGTGTAGGTGGGCTGACAGATGTAGTAATAACCATAGGCGCCCACTTGCGTGTAGCCGCTGTAGTCGAAACTGTTGTTGACTTCGCGATCCAGGTAGGAGCCGGCATAGACGATGTCCAGAGCGCCCAGGCGGCCGTTGATCGTTAACGCGTATTGCTGAAACTCATCCTTCAGCCAGTCGGGGAAAAAGCGCTGCACCTGCAGGTCGCCGACCACCCTGCTGCCCGCCTGCACGCCTTGCAGATTGGCAATGGACTCGGGCGAATGATCGAATACGCCGTCGACGTCCAGTTGCTGAGTCATGAACTGGCCGAGTACTTCCCAGTCGTCGTTGACGGCGTACTTGACGCTGACGCGCCCGCCCTGGTACTGCGCATCGTTAAAATCTTTCTTCACCAGCGGCAGGTTGTTGACGACGGTGGATTCCGCGCCTTCGGGAAATCCGGCATCCGCTGCGGTATACGCGTTTTCACCGTACACATTGTCGATGTAACCGCCTTGGTGGGCATCGTAAAACACGCCGCGAACGGAGAGTTTATCGTCGATGAGCGGCACGTTGACGTAGGCCTCCACGCTATTGCTCATTTCCCCCTTTCTTGTATTTGAGATGCTGGCCTTGAAGCCGGAGTGAAACTCGTTGTAGACCGGTTTGTTGGTAATCAGGCGAATCGTTCCTGCCTGGGAACTGGCTCCGAACAAGGTGCCCTGGGGTCCCGGCAATACTTCCACACGGGCGATATCGGCCGCGTACACATCGAGATTGCGCCCACCCGAACCGACCGGTTGCTCGTCCAGGTAAAGCGCCACATTGGGCACCGGAGCGCCGATTTCTATCGAGGTCTGGTCCGATGAATCGGTGGCCATGCCGCGAATGAACACCGAAGACTGGCCGGGACCCCGCCCGGCTGAATTGACGCCGGGAAGATAGCGGATGTAATCGTCAAAATTGGCAATATTGAGTTGGTCCAGTTTTTCTTCCGCCAGGGCGGCGACCGAAAGGGGAACGTCCTGGAGATTTTCCGCCCGTTTGGTTGCGGTAACCACGACTTCTTCCAGATCCGCCTGTACCCGGACGGAATACAGTCCGGTGGAAGTTGCCAGAGCGAGTGTAATTGCATGGACTAACTTTCTTTTCTTTATCATGGCCACACCTCTTTTTATGGACGTGGATTGAAAGCGCCTGTGTTCACGAATCCACTGCTTATTTTTGTAAATGTAGCACCCTTTGCCGAATTTGGGTACCTCGCCAGCGTGAAAATCACCACTGGCAGGCAAACGCAAGACCGTACTTGGAGCCGCAGGCGACCCGCCGACCCTGGTTGGGTAAGCGAGCGAAGCTCGCTGGACCAGAAGGGTCGTGCGCTTCATTTCATGCAGTCGAGCGCGGCCGCCTTCCGCCGAAGGCGGGAGCAGGGAAGCGAGACACATTCATAGGCCCGCCGAAGCGCTGTTGACCGCAGCAATCAGGGCCTTGCCCTTGTTTATGGTCTCGCGCCATTCCATCTCCGGATTGGAATCAGCAACGATGCCGGCGCCGGCCTGCACATGCAGCATACCGTCGCGAATGACAGCGGTGCGGATGGCGATGGCGAGGTCGGTGTCATCCTGCCAGCTAATGTAACCGACGGCCCCGGCATAGACATTGCGCCGCACCGGTTCCAGTTCATTGATGATCTCCATGGCGCGGATCTTGGGCGCCCCGCACAGGGTGCCTGCCGGAAAGGCCGCGCGGATCGCATCGACCGCGGTCTTGCCCTCGGCCAGTTCGCCTTCGACCTGGGAAACGATGTGCATGACATGTGAGTAATGCTCGATCCCCATGGTCTCCGTCACCGTGACCGTGCCGGTGCGCGCCACCTGGCCCACATCGTTACGGCCGAGGTCGATCAGCATCAAGTGCTCGGCCCGTTCTTTCGGATCATTCAGCAGTTCTTGCTCCAGCAGGCGGTCTTCTTCCGGGCTTGCGCCGCGGTGGCGTGTGCCGGCAATGGGCCGCAGCGTGATGCGGCGGTGCTGCACGCGCACCATCACTTCTGGCGAGGAACCGACCACCTGGGTATCCCCCAGATCGATAAAAAACATGTACGGCGAGGGATTGATGGCGCGCAGCACACGGTATACATCCAGCGGCCGGGCTTTGAAGGGCACGCTCATGCGCTGCGACAACACCACCTGGAAAATGTCGCCCGACAGGATGTACTCCTTGCTCTTTTCCACCGCGGCGATGAAGTCCTCGCGCTCGAACCCGAGTTGAAAATCCTCCTCCATGATGGGTTCATGTGTGCTGGCGACACCGTAGCCCGGACCGCCGCCACGCAGACGGTGGGTCAACTGGTCGAGCCGCCTTTGTGCCCCGGTCCAGGCATTGGGCTTGTTCGGATCCACATTGATGACCAGGTACAGGCGGCCGGCCAGGTTGTCGAATACCGCCACTTCTTCGGACTGCAGCAGCACCATGTCCGGGGTGCCGAGCTCATCTGCCTTTTTTGAGTCTGCCAGCCGCGGCTCGAAGTGCTGCACGATCTCAAAGCCGAAATAGCCGACCAGTCCCCCGCTGAACACCGGCAGTTCATCCAGTCGCGGGGCGTGGAACTCCTGTTGCAAGCTGGCGATATAGGCCAATGGATCCGATATGGTCTGCTGGCGAACGCCTTCACCCTCCTCGAAGACGGTCAGTTCATTGCCCACCAGGGTATAGCGGCGCCGGCATGGCAGCCCGATGATCGAATAGCGGCCCCAGGTCGAGCCGCCCTCCACCGATTCAAACAGGTAAGCGTCGGGGCTGTCGGCCAGCTTGAGATAGACGGAAAGCGGCGTGTCGAGGTCGGCCAGCACCGATCGATAAACGGGAATCCGGTTAAATCCCTCGGCTTTGAGACGTTCGAATACTTCCCTGTTCACAGATGATCCATATCATTCCCAAGGGCAGTAATCATCATAGCAAGGCTGGCCGCATTTACCTATTTTCGGCTACCTGCCGTCGACCTGCATATTGCGACGCTGCGTGAACAGGTATAGCTGAAGGCCGTAAAGGTCGTGCATCGATATTATTGCGTAGGTTTTCAGGAATGGCCCTGCGCCACTCATCCAGCAGCCTCTTATCAATTATGCACGGGGGTAACGGTATGACAGGTCGCTATAGCGAAGGCGTGCCGGTGCTGGCATGGCTGCCTTCGTATTTCGACTGACAGGACAGGCAGCGTATTGAGGTTGGATAGGCGCGCAAGCGTTCGATGGCAATATCATCCGCGCAATCGATGCAGACGCCATAACCGCCCATCTCGATGCGGGCCAGGGCCACATCGATGTCCCTGATTTCCCTGATATGCATATCCAGGATCGCCATGTCGAGATCGACCAGCAAATCGGCAACCGACTCTTCCTCGAGATCGTGCACCTCACCCGCCAGTTGGACGAATCGTTCGTCGTCCGATTTGATCAACTCCTGCCGGATTTCCTCGCGCAACCGGGAGTTGCGCTCGTCCAGTGCCTTCCTGAATTCTCGAATCTGCTTTTGCTCAGCATGGTGGTTCCTTGCGGAATGGGTTCAATCGTATAATCACGATAACGACAATCAGCCGGGGGCTGTATGATTTGCCTCAAACGAACGGCGGAAAGATAAATTTCCCAGATACCTTGCAAGGTAACATAGAATACCGCGTTCAGGGGAGCGTCAGTAATTGATGAACACCGCAGAAAAAACCATTCGCGCATTGCTGGCTGAAGCGGGTATTCACCCCAACGGCGAGCATGCGTGGGACCTGCAGGTCCATAACCCGGAACTGTATGCCCGCATCCTGACTAACGGTTCGCTGGGATTCGGTGAGGCCTACATGGATGGCTGGTGGGACTGTGAGGATCTGGCGGGATTGTTCGAGCGGGTGACGCGAGCCGGCATTGGCAAGAAGGTGCAGCCCAGGGCGCTGATATTCCCGTATATCAAAGAATCCATTGTCAATATGCAGACCCGGCGGCGCTCGTGGAAAGTTGCGAAGCGGCACTACGATCTGGGCAATGACCTGTACAAGGCCATGCTCGACCCCTACATGCAATACACCTGCGGTTATTGGAAGGACGTGGACAACCTTGCCGACGCACAGGTGAAGAAACTCGATCTGGTCTGCCGCAAGTTGCAACTGGAAAAGGGCATGCGTGTTTTGGATACCGGCTGCGGCTTTGGTGGTTTTGCCAAGTTTGCGGCAGAGAACTATGGCGTCGAAGTGTACGGTGTGACGCTGTCCAAAGAACAGGCCGAGTTCGGTAACGCCTTCTGCAAAGGTCTTCCGGTGCGGATAGAAGTCAAGGATTACCGTGATATCAGCGAGGCGAATTTCGATCGCGTTGCCTCCATTGGCATCATGGAGCACGTCGGCACGAAGAACTATCGGTCCTACCTCAAGCAAATGGCGGGCTGCCTCAAGGATGACGGGTTCATGCTGCTGCACACGATCGGCTCCGAGACAACGGGAAAGATCACCGATCGCTGGATAGAGAAATACATCTTCCACAACTCCATATTGCCCTCGGCGGTGGAACTCACCCAGGCGGCAGAGCATGTGCTGGTGCTCGAGGATTGGCACAACTTTGGTGCTTACTATGCAAAAACGCTGCGCGCATGGAATGAAAATTCCGTAGCAGCCTGGGATCGCCTCGACGGTAAGTATGATGAACGCTTTCGCCGCATGTGGCGCTATTATCTGCTCGCCTGCGCCGGCGCCTTCGAGTCACGTTCCATTCAATTGTGGCAATTGGTGCTGTCGAAGGGCGGACTCCTCGGAGGATATGATTCGATCAGGTGACCTCTCCCGCGTCGGTCCGCTGGCGCCGATAAGGCTAAGCGCCAAGAACACATTTCTCATATAAGTCTTTCAGCCGCCCCTTGGGGTCGTACTTTTCTTTCAATGCGCGGTATTGCTTTTCATTATAAATGGACCAGAACACCTCGCGCTCGTACCAGGATTCCGAGTAGAGCGATTTTGCGCCCTGCAATTCCTGCGTCTTTTGTTCAATGAGCTTATTGAAGTGTCCAGGCTCATAGGCGGTTCGCCCCCTGATGAAATCCCAGAAACCGAAGTCGATGTACAGGACCTCATCGTTCATCGGGAACAGCGGCGTGGGTTCCGCCCTATTGACATGGCGCGCCGGGCAAGTCCAGATCGGGAAAATGCCGATGCAATCGATCATGAATTGCAGGTATTGGGGCGCATGCGGCAGCGGGATGCAGATGTCCTGGATGACCGACTCACTGTGCAGCCCGAGTATCCTGTTCAGTTTCTGCAGGAACCCGTGCCTGCCGTTCCAGCGCATGATCTTCGTATAGGTCACGGAATTCAGATACTTGCGCCCGGCCAGCCTGCGCAGCAACGGGTTTTGCAGCCCGAAATTCTTCGAGCACCAGAACCAGTCGGTGTCCCAGCGCCAAATGTAGGCATAGGTCGTCAAAAAGTCTTCCTGCCTTTGTTGTATGGAGCGGTAGTAGATGTTTTTATAGGTATAGTCGCTGGTCGCCGGGGCCTGTTCGACGTGACGCGCTTCGGTCACATAGAATTCGTTTGGCCCGAAGATCGTGCCATCGACAAAATCGGCATCCGAGTTACATTTCCGCTCGAGATCTGCAAAAAAGGCATTGGCTTCCGCGTGTTTGTGATGGCGCAGATGAACAAATCCCGTGACCGGCATCGTCCTGGCTTTCAGCTTGAGGATGTAGCCCAGCGTGCCGTATGAATTGGGCAATCCGTAAAAGAGATCACGATACGCATTCTGCGGCGAACAGCTCACGACTTCGCCTGTTGCCAGCAGCACCTCCATTTCGAGTATGGTTTCGTGAACCAGTCCGTGGCGGAAGGAAGAGGACTCGATGCCAAGGCCCGAGACGGCGCCGCCGATCGTGATCGATTTCAGTTCCGGTACGACACAGGGCATGGTGCCGTACTTGAGCGTCTCATCGACGAGCGTCGCATAGGGTGTCATGCCTTCGACTTCGACCCAGCCTTCGCGCGGGTTCACCTGCAGCACTTCATTGAAGTGGCGCACATCGATTCTTGGCTTGGCTGAAGCGGTTCTGTTGCGAAAAAGATTCGAAGTATTCTTTTGCAGGCCCACACCGTCCGCTTCGATGTGTTTCATCTGTTCGATGATTTTGGCCTTTTTTGCAGCGTAATTATTCACCGCAGACGGTAACGTCCATAAGCGCCGGCCGCACCGTCATCGGGCGCGATCCGCCACCGAGACCTTCAGTTCCAGTGGGATTTCCCCGGATTCCGCGGCTTTCACAGTTCGCACTTCGGCCCGTTTCAACGACGGTTCGCTGCCCTCGCCGCTTTCCCGCAGCACTGCGATGACGGCATCGGCGCGCGAGCCCGCCAGGTCGACGAGTTCCGTATCGGCGACTTGTTGCTGCCCGACCAGGCGCTGATGCAAACCCGCCAGATAGGCGGTTTCATCCAACACCTGCTGCGCCGGCTCACTCTCATCACTCGCGGCCGCGCGCATATATTCTGCCTGCGCCGCTTCCAGCGTGGTGTCCGGAAATGCCTGTTCGAACAGGGCCTCGGTGATGCGCCGGCGTAATGCGCTGGAGAGTTCCTCGCCGCTTTGTTTCTGCGCTTCCATCCGGGCCTCGATTTCCGCATCCAGGTGTTCTGCCTGGAGCGCCTCACGGTCGCGCTCCGGTGCGTAGACGCCGCCGACTTCAAGCGTCAATTTCGGCCGTTGTTTCATGGCCGCGGCCAGCTTGAGCAGTTTCTCCTGGTCGGGTGGGGAAATTGCGGCACTGCCGGGCACAAAATTCAGCGTGCCAAAATCCTCCGCATCGACCCCAGCCAGCATGCCAAGAAGGCGGAAAGGCGAAGTGATGATCTTGCCGATCATGCCGGCCAAGGCCTTGGCAATGACTCCGCCCAGCCGAAACTGCGGATCATTGATGTCACCGCTGATCGGCAGGTCGAGGTCGATAACCCCATCACTGTCGGTGAGCAGGGCGACCGCCAGTTGCAGCGGCAGGCTCGTACCGCCGGGCTGTTCGACTTTTTTGCCCAGCACCAGTTGGCGCGAGATGATTTTGTTGGTGCCCGACAACTTGCCTTTCCTTATCTTGTAGTCCAGGTAGAGGTCAAGCCGGCCGTCCGCGATCTCATAGCCGGCAAACCCGATCGTGTAAGGACTCAGGCGGGCCGTCTCGAGGTTGCGGAAGATGACCTTTATGTCCGACCGGGTGCCGAAAGACCGGGCATTGACGCTGCCGGAAATTCGCGCCAAACCGAATTCGTTGACCTGTCCTTCGAGCTGAATTTTGGCCGGTTCCTCGGTGGCCGTCGATACGGTGGAAACGGTGCCATTCATTGTTCGGATGGCGGCTGCGAACGGCAGCGGCAGCGAGTGATCGGAAAAGTCGATACTGGCATCGGCAATTTCAAAGCCACCCAGGGTGAAGACCAACGGCCGCGCTTCGTTAGCTTCCTCGCCGGGCGCTTCGCCGGCCTTGCCCTCAACCATCAGGCCGGTCAGGTTGGTGGTCTTGTCTGGCGCGATCGCAACGCGGCCGTAGGGCCGGGTGAGTTTCAGCACCGAGGTTTCCAGCGAACGACCGTCGAGGCTGAACTCGATGCGTTCAGTTGCGAGCGCCTGCACGCCCAGCAGTTGTTCACCACGATTGGTATCCGTCAATTCGAAGCCATCGACGCGTGCCGATCCCCGATAAGCGGCGGTCTCCTCCGGCGTGTGGACGATCTTTCCTTTCAGCGATGCGGTGCCGGACTTGACCGCAACGTGCGCCACGCTTGCGATCCACGGTTGTGCGACGGCGAGTGCCGCGCCCTCGACGTCAAGTTCCCCGGCAGCGGTAAATGCCGGCAGCACGCTCGTCTCTCCGTCAAAGCCGAGCTTGCCGCCTTCAGCCAGCTCGAATTCCAGCCGGGTCGGGAATTTTGCCTCTGCACGGTTGCTGATGCCGGAGACAGACAGCGCCAGGTCGTGCACGCCAACCGTGACTGGCGGTTCCATCGTGCGATCCTCAAAACTGACGGCAGCGCCATTGACCTCAAGCTGTTTCAATTCGATCGCCCAGGCGGCCGCGGGACTGTTGCCGGCGGTGGCGGTGTCTGCGCTGGTCTCCGTTTTGGCCGCCGCATCCGGTGCCGGGGCAAACAGTTCCTGGAGGTCAATGCTGCCGTCCTGCAAACGCAGAATATTCAGCTGCGCAGCATCGATGGCCAGGCTGTCGAAACTGGCCTTTTGCTCCGGCCAGTGCAGCATTCCTCCGGCGAATTTCAGCTGTGGCAGCCGCACAATTTCGCGCCCGGCATCCCCCAGAGTCACCTGAATATCGTTGATTTCACCGGCCATGTTTTCCGCCGCCACATGCAGTTCGCCGGAGCCTTGCATCGCCACCTGGTAGTCGAAGGCGACGTCCACAGCCGCCCCTTTGGCGGTGACGGGCAGCAACAGATTCAGGTAACGGTACATATCTTCCATGCCGGCGCCCGATACGGTCACCCGTCCCTGCGAGCGCAGGGGCGAAAGCTGCAGCGTGCCATTCCAGGCGATAGAACCGCCGGAATTTGTTGCTATGCGCACCTGCTGCTGTCCGGCCTGGTCCGGCAAGGTACTCAAGGCGTTGGCCTGGATCTTGATTGGGCCAAACACGGTGGTGAATTCCCTTCCCGGGAGATGGTCAGCGAGCGCGACCTGGCCATTCGACAATACCAGTTGCTGTACGAGCAGGCGCAAAGCAGCGGCGGATTCGGGTGCCGGCGGTTCTGCATCCGCCTCCGGGCCGGCTAATGCGTTCACAAAAACGCTGACGCGATCATCCCCGGAGCGAAAGCGTTCCAGCTTGAGAAAGGGCTTGAGCAGGCGCAACTCGCGGAAAGTCCAGGCCCAGTGAAACAAGCTGCTGAGCTGTAAATTCGCGTATGCATCCTCGCAGGAAAAAAGCACCTCACCATCGGTGTCGCGCAGTTCGACATTTTGCAGTTCCATGCCCAACACAAAGGGGTTGACCTTGACCGCGCCCAGGTCGAGGCTGCGGCCGGTCTCGGCGATCGTCTTCACGGCCGCGCGCTCGATCAGCCATGGCGCCAGGAAAAACCCACCCAGGGTATAAAGCATCAATGCAATAAGCAGCCAGAAAGGCGCGCGACGTGGACTCAGCCAGGCCAGGCTTGCCACGGAATCCGGCACCAGCCGTCGCCTTCTCCGATCACCCGATGCAGCAAGATTTTCCTGGCTCATAAGGATTCGATAAGAAATGAAATGGGTTCACACAGTCCGTGCCCATGATAGCACCCCGGACACGATCGGTCTGTGCTCCCGGCACACCGATCGCCGTCATTCAGATGCCGGCAAATAAATGACGAATTCGACGCCCTGCCCCCCCGGCAGATTGCGCGCCTGCACCGAGCCACCATGCGCCACTGCCACCAGGCGGACGATGTAGAGCCCCAGCCCAAGATGCGAACCGGCGCCGCGCTTTTCGCGCAGCGACACCAGCGAGTCGAAGATGCGCTCCTGGAATTCGGCCGGCAGCCGCGTCCCCGTATTGCTTACCGCCAGTTGCACGCCTTCGGCAGCCGGCCTCAGCGCAATCGTAACCACGTCCGTTGCACCGCTGAGCGTGATGGCATTGTCGACCAGCTTGTCCAGGGCTTGCGCCAGCAGTTCCGGGGCGCAGCGCCACCACACCGGCTGCGCACCGGTGTCGATCTCGATACGGCGCCGCGGATGCACCGCGCGATAGCTTTCGGCACACTTCGAAAGCAGTTGCGCCAGGTCGGCCCGTTCCCATTCGGCCACGCGGATGGCCGCTTCCAGGCGGCTGGCCTCACTCATCGCGCGCACGATGGCGGCCTGACGTTCCACCCCCTCCTGGGCGCGTTGCAAAAAGCGCCGGGAATCCTCGTCCAGCGGCTGGCTGGCCAAATTGTCCAGCGACGAGCGCGTGATCGCCAGCGGCGTTTTCAGTTCGTGTGACAGTTTTCCGGCCAGGGTCTGCAGGTACTGGTTGTAATCCGCCACCGCGCGCAACAGCTTCTGGTTGTTGCGCGCCAGCGCGCCCAATTCGTCATGGTCCGAGGTCAGCGGCAAGAGCCCCGCGCTGACGCCATCTTCCATCGCTTTGCTGACCGCCCCGCTCAAACGCCGGACGCGCCGCGACAGCCGCGTGGCGAAATACCACAGACCGCCTGCAAGGCCAAGGGTAAGCGCCAGGGTAGTGATTAACAGGCGGCCAAGCGCCCGGTTCGTGACCAGCAGCAGGCCCTCGGAAACCGATTGCAGCACGATCGCCCCCCGTACCTGCCCGTCGAGATGCACCGGCACCGCTACCGAGTTGCGCAGCACCGCGGTGTCCGCATCCTGCGCCCAGGCCCTGCCATCGTTTCCGGCCAGAGCCTGTGCCACGGCGCCTGAGCGCAGTCTGACCTGCCGTTCTGCCATGGCCGGCTCGATGCCGGTGCGCGTTCCCGCCACCAGGCGATAGAGCAGGCGCTGCAACCAGGTGGTTTGCTGCGGCATCTGCTCCGGTGCGCGACCGGAGTCCGCCAAAACCCATCCATCCTGATTCACCAGCCAGGCGCGCGTGGCCGCAGGAACCGAGTCTGCCAACAGGGCGGATAAGTCACTCCATTCCGATACCAATGTGTACCAGGGCCGCGCCTCGTCCTGGCTCGTTGAGCCTGCCCGTGCGGCTGGCCCGCTCAGGCTCCGGCCGCTGGTATCGGTAACGGTGAATTCGAGATCTGCATTGCGTGCAAATGCCGGCACCGAGAGTTCGACACGAAATCCCTTGCCGCTGTCCAGCCAGTAGCCCTGTGCCTGTCCACCGCCGCTCTCACTGTAAAGCTGCAACGGCCCGGGGGCTTCCGGGTGAATAGCGAAATGCAGCAAGCCGCGCGGACTGCGCAGCAGCAATTCGATACCCTGTCCCTTGTCACGCGCCTGATTGACGTCCATGCGCGCGGCACTGTGAACATCGAACAGCAGAAACAGGGCATTGGCGGCGGTACCGGCGAGCAGGCGCAGGCGCAAGCCCCCATCGGCAGAGGCAAGCTCCAGGCCCTGTTCGGCATCGGGCCAGTCATCGGCAAACCCGTCCAGCACCGGTACCTGTTCCAGATTGCGCAAAACCAGGTAGCGCTCAGGCGCATACAGCAGCAGGCTCTGGGACTCGAAGGGCAAGGCGCCGGCCAGCGCGTGCGCCGTCGACAACAAGGCATTTTCCTGCGCCTCACGCAGGAAATGCTCGAGCTCCTGCAGCAGCCTCCAACCCGACCAGGGCAACAGCAGGGTCAACAGCGACAACGCCAGCAGGCGGTTGCGCAGGCTCATGATCAGCGCGCGCTGCTGACTGCGGCCGCGCTGCCTTGTGGTTTCCAGCGATAGCCGGCGCCGTAAACGGTGTCGAGCTGATCGAACTGCGGGTCCACGCTGAGGAATTTTCGCCGGATGCGTTTGATGTGGCTGGTGATGGTCTGATCGTCGACCAGCACGTTGGCGTCATCCATCAGCTGCGGCCGCGTGCGCACGTGACCGGGATGGCGGATGAGCGAATGAATGATCCAGAATTCAGTGACCGTCAGGTCCACCGGCCGGGAGTTCCAGCTCACCTCCATGCGTTCGACGGAAAATTTCAGCGGCCCGCGTTCCAATAACTCCTCCTCGGAACCCCGCCCGGACAGTGCCTCAACACGCCGGAACAGCGCCACCACGCGGGCCACCAGGTGCTGCAGGCTGATGTCCTTGGTCAGGTAGTCGTCCGCGCCCAGGCGCAAGCCGGAAATGACGTCCAGATCGGAATCGCGCGCGGTGAGAAAAATGATCGGCAAGCCTTTGGACAAGCCGCGCAGTTCACGGCAGAGTTCAAAACCGCCCTCCGGTTCGTCACCCAGCCCGACATCGATGATCACCAGCTCCGGCAAACGGCGCGTAAACGCCGCCAGGGCATCGCTGCGCCCGCTGTAGCCGCTGACGTGATACCCGTAACGCCGCAGTGCGTCTTCGTAGTTGTGCCGGATGGTGGCTTCGTCTTCGACGATCGCGATATGCCTTTGCATCGATACTCCCCCGCGGCCTGTCAGCCCTGTCTTGCAAAATTACCAACTCATCATAAGACCGCCGCGCCGCCTTTGGTATCCACGATGCCCCCGCCGCCATCACCTTGCCCTAATTCGAGCAGCTGTTCGGCCCAGTTGACCGCAGGCAGCTACAGATCGATCTCGACCAGGCCGCCAGGTCCGGCAGCACGCGACTGGCAAAGGATGATGGCCTGCTCCCGTTGCTTCTTCGACAGCACGAAATCGCGATGTTCGACCTCGCCGGCAAGCAGTCCGCATTTGCAGACGCCGCACAGTCCGTCAGAGCATTTGACATCGACATGAACGCCGTTCTCTGCCAGCACATCGGTTGCCGACTTGTCTGCCGGAATGAGAAATTCCTTGCCGGACCTGGCCAGTTTCAGGGTGAACGGGTGGTTTTCCCATTGCGGCAATTCCGGTAGCGAAAAATACTCCAGGTGGCAGGCTTCTTCGGGGAACCCTTGCCGCTGTGCCGCTGCGACCACAGCCTCCATGTAACGGTCCGGGCCACAGGTATAAACATGCCAACCGGGCCGATAGCCGCGCAGCAGCATCTCCAGGTCAGCCCGCGTTCCCTCCGCGGTAAAGTGCAGATGCACGCGGTCTTTCCAGGGCACTGCAGACAGGTCTTGCACAAACCCGGCGCCGGGGCGGGTCCCTGCCGAATAATGCAGCTCGAAGTCCGCACCGATGGCGTGAAGACGATGCGCCATCGCGATCATCGGTGTGATGCCGATGCCGCCACCCATCAGGAACGTTTTGCCGGCGCTCTCGTCCAGCGGAAAATGATTGATCGGCCTGGAGATGAACACCATGCGGCCCTCTCTGAATATGCGTTGCATCAACATCGAGCCGCCGCGCCCATGCTCTTCATGCAGCACGCCGATCTGGTATTTGGAGACATCCGCCGGGTCGCCGGACAAGGAATATTGGCGCAAATACTCCGGTGCGATGACGATGTCGACGTGCGCACCGGCTTCCCATCGCGGCAGGTCCGAATCATCCGCCAGGCGAAACTCGTACTTGCTCACATCCGCCGCCATCTTCTCGGCTTTACTGACCTTGACGCGGATGACCGGGCTTTCGCCGTCGTTGCTATAGACGTGGGCAAGATCCCTGGTCTCGCCGCGCTCGAGCCGCGCCCGGTATTCCTGCGGCGTGATCAATGCCCGGTAAGCCTCGATGCCTTTTTCCCTGTCCATCGCAAACGGATAGGGATAGGGATGCGGCGCCAGATTTGCCGGATAGACCGCCAGTGTCTGGTCTTCGTATTTGAGATCGAGATCCTTCTGCAGATCGCGTTCATTGGCCGGATGCCTGCTGGGCCGGTAGCCGCCATCGTCCGCCAGTTCCAGATCCCACCACCATTTCTTCACCGGATTGAGCCGTCCCCGGCCCACCGCATCGTCGAGCCTGGCGAGCAGCGGCGCCGCCTGCGGGATGTTCATCGCCGCCCAGCGGAACGGCGCTTCGGCAAACAGCCCCGCAAGATTCCACGGACAGGTTTTCATGCAGCGCCCGCACATCGCTCCTCCGGCCGTGGTGATGCGGTAGGTGGCGCATTTCTGGCTGTCCGATTTCCAGATTTCATAGCCGTTGAACATCAGCTTCGGCCCGGCCGTAATCGCGCCGGAGGGACATTCACGCGCACATTTGTTGCAACTCTCGCAGAATTTCTGCAAGCCGAAATCAATCGGCTGGTCATGGGCAAGCGGCAGGTCGGTCGTTACCACGCCGGATTTCAGGCGCGGCCCGAGATAGGGATTGAGGATCACTTCCCCGATGCGCGATACCTCGCCCAGGCCCGCCAGCAGCAACAAGGGCGGCTGCAGTACTTCACCATCCAACACCGTGTGCGCCTTGGCCTTGTAGCCGAGATTGCGGATCTGTCTGGCAATCACGCCGCCCAGCAGCGAGAACCTCAGGTACGCGCGCATGGACTGGGCAACGGATATCCAGTCGTCCCCCGAAGCCCCTTCCATGGTCTCGTAACCCTGATCGATGATCATCGAAATGGCCTGATCATGCGGTGGTTCGATCGCCTCACCGATCGCGTCATGGCTGTACCAGGCCCAGTCCGGACAGCGCGAAATGCCCACCGCATCCGCACCGAGGAAGTAGCTTGCGGCCTTGATCAACTCGGCGGCTTCCGCTGGATCGAGCGGGACCCGCTGCGGGGCCGGTTCGCCATCCTGCAGCAGCACAAAAGCGGCCAGCGCCCTGCGCTGCGCCATGGAGGGTGCTGCCTTGCGCACGTAATACCCGCCTTTGGCTGCTTCCTGGTTGGCCTTTCCCATGTCGCCGAACTGTGCGCGGGCAAACATGTCGGTGCGTTTGGGAACGCGCGCCACGCGCGCCTCGTCTATGAACGTGGTCGGCTTTGCCACCCGCTGCAATTTCTCGAACGGATACGCGCCATCGACAAAACGCCGCCTGGAGAAAGCCTCACGGTTGTATGCGTTCTTGGCAAACCCTTTGCCCAGCTTCCATGCCAGGCCATGGGTCTTATTCCGCGGTTGCCGCTCAAGCGCCGCCATTGGCTGATCTGCCGCCAATTCGAAGGTCGTGGTGATCGCCGCAAGGCCGAACCGATCGCCTACGTATGGATTGACCAGCCTGCCCTGCTCCACCGTTGCCAAACCGGCGGCAATCGCCAGGCGGTAAAGATCCACGTCGCTGGAGGAACCGGTATGTGCCTTGGCATCGAACCCCAACAGGCGGATGTAATTTGCGATAACGACGGCCGTTTCGGCAGCGCGCAAGCAGGCTCGATGGGCCTGTGCGTCCGCAATCCACTCCCCACCCGGCTCGGCGGGGTCCGGATCGCGCGGATATTCATAGAGGAAGACAATCGCATGGGAATGCCCGCCAATGCTCGCTGCAGGCGCCTCCATCGACTCTTTCAGATCGGCCATGATCAGATCGATGCCGGAGGCAAGTGTCTTGGTCTGGCGCGTTTTCAGGTCGTTGACCAGCCGGTCGATATCGGGATTGCGAAAAGGTTCTGCCAGCAGCGCGGCCGTGGGCAAAGCACAAATACCCACCATGGACGCATCGGAAAAATAGCCGAAGCCTTTGATATGGTTTGCACGCTGCCGGCGGTCGCCCGGGCACGCCGCCTGTGCCTTGTTGACCAGGCCGTCGCGGATCGTATCCAGCATGGCCTGATACTCGCCCATCGCGTTGACGATCGACAGCGGCGCGCCGGGGCGATGGAAAGACAAAGCGCGGAACTCGGGCGCGGTGGACAGGTCCGGCAGACCATCATGGCGCGCCAGCCGTTCCAGCGGATAGGGCCCCATATGCACCGGGCGGTACTTGTCGGAAAACAAACGCATCGGCATCCATCGCATGTTGCTGTGCCTCATTGTATCCGTCCTGCGCCCGGCATGCCCTGCCCACAGCGGCCCGTGAAGAAGGCCGTTTCGATCTGCTGTGTAAGCCCTCCGCAAAAGCAGCTACCATGGGGACTCACAATCCGGGTATCGAAAAACTGGGTCGAATGGTTTCCTTCAAACTGAAGCGCTCGACGCGCGGCTTGCTGCTTTGGCTGGTGAGCCTGCCCACGGCTGTGCTGCTGTTCGCGCTGCTCTACATGGCGGGCATGAACCACCTCGAGCACGACCCGCGCAGCTTCTGGTTCAGTCTCGAGTGGGCGGCGGAGACGCTGACCACTACAGGCTATGGCGCTGACTCCCACTGGAACAGTTCGCTGATGGTGCTACTCGTCATGGCCGGGCAGTTTTTCGGAGTCGTCCTGGTGTTTCTCGTGTTCCCGATTTATGTGTTGCCTTTTTTCGAGGAGCGTTTCGAGAGCCGGCTGCCCGGCGTGCTGCCGCCGATGGATGGCAAAAAGTGCGTCCTCATTTACAGTTACGGGCCGGCCGTGGCGATGTTGATCGAGGACCTCGAACGCTTCGGCCGGCGCGTCGTCGTGCTGGAGGATGACCGTAACACCGCGAGGTGGCTGCAGGAACGGGGTATCGAGGTGGTGCACGCCAGCCTCAGCGATGAGTATTTCGACCTCGGCCCGCTGCGCGATGCGGAGGCGATCGTCGCCAACGGCGAGGACCACAACAATGCCGCGCTGGTGCTGTTCGCCCGGGAACTGGGATTCACCGGCCCGATCCTCGCCCTGGTGGATGAACCCCTGCACCGTCACCCGCTGCAGATGTCCGGCGCAACCGCCGTCTACACGCCGCGTCACGTATTGGCGGCAGCGCTCGCGGCGAAGGCAAGCCGGCGCATCCAGCGGCGCGTGAGCGGGCTGCAGCAAATTGGAGATCACGTTACGGTCACTGAGATGCGCATCCATCCACAAAGCCAACTGGCCGGGCAAACGCTGGCCGATTTGCAGGCGCCGGAACGCATGGGCGTTACGGTAGTGGGGCAATGGGTCGAGGGTGAGTTCAGACCCGGGATTGCCGGCCGCAGCCGGCTTGAGCCGGGCGCCATCATCGTTGCAATCGGCAGTCCCCAGGGCGTGGCGCGCCTGGGCCAAATCGCGACCCCGCTCAAGCAAGGAGGAAAGATCGTCGTGCTGGGTTATGACGAGGTGGGGCGCAAAATCGTCGAGTTGCTGCACGACGCCGGCGAGCCGACAACGGTCATCGATCTGGAACCGTTAGCAGGGGTGGATGTGGTCGGAAATGCACTGGACCAGACCACGCTCGAGCGCGCCGGTGTGCGCGAGGCCAGCGCCGTGGTGCTTGCGCTCGGCAACGACAACGAGGCACTGTTTGCGGCCACCGTGGTACGCGACTTCGCTCCCCACGTGCCGCTGATCGCGCGCGTCAACCAGGCGCAGACCGTGAAGCGGCTTTACCAGGTCGGCACCGACTTCGCATTGTCCATCGGCCAGGTCGCGGGCCAGCTCCTCGCCCACCAGATGCTCGGCGAGGAATACGTCAGCCTGGAACCGACCGTCAAGATCATCAAGGTCGATGGCAGCTCCCTGGCGGGACAGCATCCGCTCCGCTCCAGCCTTCGCGGGCGCACCGACGTCCTCGTGGTTGCACTGGGGCGGAACGCGGCGGTGGTGGTGGAGTTCGCTGACGAGTTTCGCATCGAGGCCGGCGATGAACTGTTCCTGTGCGGGGCGCCCGCCGCCCTGGATGCCTGCTTCAGCGAATTTCCCCAGCTCCGGACGCAGTCCAAAAAACCCTGAAAGCCGCAACGCCGGGCCCTGGCCCCGCTGCCATCACCTTGCCCTAATTCGGGCGCCTGTTCGACGCATCCGGCCACACCACCGTCATGCCGCGGGGTTCCAATGCCCTGCATGAACATTCCCCATACAGCTCGAGAGCTAGCCACGCCCCAGTCCATACGCCAGCGCCTGGAAGAAGATGCCTGGAAAAATTACCCCGATTTTGCGCAGCGCGTCACCCGGAGCCGCGACCACGCGCAGGAATCCGCGCAGTGGGATCGTTACCGGCAGGCACAACACCGCGGCTGGTTGACCTGGCGAGATTGTGTCTCGCTTCCCTGCTCCCGCCTGCGGCGGAAGGCGGCTTCACTCGACTGCATGGAATTAGGCGCGCGACCCTTCTGGTCCAGCTCGCTGCGCTCGCTTACCCAACCAGGGTCGGCGGGTCGCCTTCGGCTCCACCGGGCCCTGTTGCTGCTGTGGATTTTCCTGACCTTGCTGCTGTTGCTGCGTATCAGCATTGCCGAGGCGCAGGAGCCCGTCGCCCCGGCAGCGGCCGGCCAAACCTGGGGCCTGGAGTTTCGCGGCGCGGGCCAGCGCGTGCGCAGCCTTGCCTTCAACACCGAAATCGAGGCCGAGATCACCGGCATGGTGGCCCGAATCGATGTGCGGCAGAGCTTTCGCAACACCGGGCAAAGCTGGGCCGAGGCGGTCTATCGTTTTCCGTTGCCCGCCGGAGCGGCGGTGGATCGGCTGCTGGTCCATGCCGGCGAGCGTGTAGTGGAGGGTGAAATCGAGGAGAAGCAGAGCGCCCGGAGGCAATACCAGCAAGCCCGCGCGGAGGGCATGGTGGCCGCGCTGGTGGAGCAGCAACGCGCCAACCAGTTTGAAACCCGTTTGAGCAACATCGGCCCCGATGAGGAAATTACGGTTTCCATCAGTTTCCTGGCCCAGGTCGATTATCGCGATGCGACTTTCAGCCTGCAGCTACCACTGACGTTTACGCCGCGTTGGGACCCTTCCGTGACCGGCCGCGCGCCTGAGCCGGCGCCGTCGATCGAGGCCGCGGATATGCTGGACGACCACTACCTGAGCCTCAACATTCACCTGCGCACCGGGCTCACCATCGCCAGCCTTCAAAGCCGCTATCACGATATCGACATCCACCCGGCCAGCGGCGGTTACGACCTGTTCCTGACCGACCCGGACACACGCACGGATCGCGTGTTCGAACTCGACTGGAAGCCAATATTCGGCCAGGGCCCGCAATCATCGCTGATGACCTGGGATGGCGGCGATGCGGTTTACGCGATGTTGATGCTGGCGCCGCCGCTGACGGAAGCGGTGGCGCCGCAGCGCCGCGAAGTGGTCTTCGTCATCGATACCTCCGGTTCGATGGAGGGCACATCGCTGCAACAGGCCAAGGCCGCCCTGTTCCAGGGACTGGACCGGCTGCAGCCGGACGACCACTTCAATCTGATCGAGTTCAACTCCGACAGCCATATGTTGTTCGATCAGTCGGTGCCGGCCGATGACGCCGGCATGGTCGCGGCGATGGATTTCATCGATGACCTGGCTGCGAACGGCGGCACCAATATGGCGCCTGCCTTGCGCGACGCCATGTCCCTGCCGGTGCAGGACGGGCTGATGCGGCAAATTGTCTTTGTCACCGACGGCAGTGTCGGCAATGAAGAAGACCTGTTGCTGCAAATTGCCGATGAACTCGAGGACAGCCGCCTGTTCACCGTCGCCATCGGCTCCGCCCCCAATTCAGGGTTTATGCGCAAAGCGGCTGCCATCGGCCGTGGCAACTTTACCCACATCGGCCGCCTGGACGAAGTGAAAGAACGCATGGCGTCGCTGTGGAGCCGCATCGAGAATCCCGCGCTGCAAAACATTCGGGTCGATTGGGGCATGGACGCGGAATACTTCCCGGAAATCATTCCGGACCTGTACGCCGGCGAACCGCTGTGGCTGTTTGCACGGCTGCCGGCCGAACCGCATGAAGTCAGCCTCTCCGGCGACCTCAATGGGCAGCCCTGGGAACAGCTCAGTCAACCGCTGCCGGGCAACGGCAGCGAAAACCTGGCGACGCTGTGGGCCCGCAGCAAAATCGAAGCCCTGCAGGACAGCCGGATTTTTGGCCAGGACGCGGAACTGATCCGCTTGCAGGTCACCGCACTGGCGCTGAAGTTTGGTCTGATCACACCATTCACCAGCCTGGTTGCGGTCGATCACACACCGGTGCGTCCGGCCGCTGAAGACTTGCACGGCAACGAGATCGCCAATCTGCTCCCGGCCGGCAGTTCCGCCACCGCAACAGGTTTTTCCCAAACCGCGACCGGCTGGGTGAGCCAATTGCTGCTTTCCCTGCTCACTTTTCTCACCGCCACCGGCCTGCTCTGGTTCAGCCGCAATGTTGCACCAGTTGGCGCGTAAGATCGGTTAAGGATTTGATTGACTGAGGGATTTTCCGACTGAGTGGAATAACAATGTCTATTTCCGAAGGAGGAAAATTTCTCAGGCGATCAAAGACTAAGCGAGAGCGCGTCACACTGGTGCAGCATTGCGGTTCAGCCCTCCCTCGCGCCGGCTGCAGGCAGGTGGCCCTCCCCCGCCGCCAAACCCGGCTCCCATGGCGCTTTCAGCCCCACGATCCGCGGGTTGAGCACATGTGGTCCGGGCACAGGCGGCCTTGCGCGGCGGTGTTGATCACCGCCGCATTTTTTTCCGCTGCGATGAGCATCCAGGCGCTGTGGATACCGCTCAAGGCCGAAGCCGCGCAGTGGCTGATGCGGCAAAGCTGGCAACACATCCTGGCCGGAGACGTGCAGGCACGGCCCTGGCCCTGGGCCGACACCCGGCCTGCAGCCATCCTGCGTGTGCCGCGCTATCACATCGAACAGTTCGTACTGGAAGGCAACTCCGGGCGCAACCTGGCGTTTGGCCCGGTGTTCATCGATGGCGCCGGGGGCAGCCAGGACCGCGTCATCAGCGGCCACCGCGATACCTTCTTCCAGTTTCTGCAATCGGTGCAAAAAGGCGACCGCATCGTGCTGGAAACGCCGCATGGCGAGGAGGAATACGCGGTGGAAAGCACCGAAGTGGTCGACAGCCGGCGCCGCGAACTGGTGCTGGAACCCGGCACCCGCCGGCTCAGCCTGGTCACCTGCTATCCTTTCCATGCGCTGGCGGCCGGAGGCCCGATGCGTTACGTGGTGACAGCATTACCTGTTGCCCCGCGGTTGTAGCAGATCACTGCATGTGGCACCATTTCGCGGCTACGCCTGCTGATAACGGCTTTTTCCCGGTCTGGTCAGCCCGGCGCTTACCCAGGCCCGTCAATCAACGATGACTGCTCGCAGCAGTGGAGTTCACAAGCAATGTCCAGGCTGACCTCGGTACAGCTTAATGCACCCTACCTGATCCTGATTGGCGATGTCGTCCACCCCGGCTATGCCAAAACCGGTTTCGGCATTGTGCACTGGCGGCCGGAGCGCGTCGCCGGCCAGTTACGCTTCGCCGGCTGTCCGGTCGATCTCGGGGTGCCGGACATGAGCATTGCCGAGGCCGCCGGTGCCGGGGTGAAAAGCCTGGTCATCGGCGTCGCGCCGGTGGGAGGCAGCGTGCCTGGCACATGGTGGGCCTCGATCGAGGAAGCCGCGCGCGCCGGGCTGGATATCGTCTGCGGCCTGCATCTGAAACTGGCGGACTATCCCGCGGTGGCGCAGGCGGCAAGCATTTCCGGTGCGCGCCTGATCGATGTGCGCGACCCGCCGAAAAACCTGCCGGTCGCCAGCGGCAAGAAACGCTCCGGCAAGCGCGTGCTGATGGTCGGGACCGACTGTGCCATCGGCAAGAAATACACCGCCCTCGCCCTCGATCAGGCGATGCGGCAGGCCGGCATGAAGTCGACTTTTCGCGCCACCGGGCAGACCGGCATCATGCTGGCCGGCGAAGGCATTCCGATCGATGCGGTGGTGGCGGATTTCATTGCCGGCGCAGCGGAACTCCTTTCGCCGGACAATGACGAGGACCACTGGGATGTGATCGAGGGCCAGGGCTCCCTGTTTCATCCCGGTTACTCCGGTGTCAGCATGGGCCTGCTGCACGGCTCTCAGCCCGATGCCTTCGTGGTCTGCCACGAAGCCACGCGCAAGGCGGTGGTGGGATGGGAGCATTATGCCTTGCCTTCCCTTGCAGAATGCATCGATCTGCACACCCGGGTGGGGCGGCGGACCAATCCGGCCATCCGCTGTGTCGGCATCAGCGTCAATACCTCCGGCCTCGCGGCTACCGAACGATCGGCCTGGCTGGCCGCACGCTCGGCGGAGACCGGCTTGCCCTGCGTCGATCCCCTGATCGAGGGTTGTGGCGCCATCGTGGACTCCATCAGGAAATCGTTCGCAGGGGTATAATCCAGCACATGAAAGCTCTGGTAAAACGCCAGCCGGGCAAAGGCATCTGGCTGCAGGACGTTGCCGAACCGGTCGTTGGTTTGAACGATGTGCTGATCCGCGTGTACCGCACCGCGATCTGCGGCACCGATCTGCATATTTATCTTTGGGATGACTGGGCGGCCAAAACCATTCCGGTGCCGATGGTCGTGGGGCACGAATTCGTCGGCGAAATCGTCCAGGTCGGCGCCAACGTCAACGATTTTCATCCCGGCCAAATCGTCTCGGGAGAAGGCCATGTGGTCTGCGGCCGCTGCCGCAATTGCATGGCCGGACAGGCGCCACCTGTGCGCCCACACCTCCGGTGTCGGCGTCAACCGGCCGGGGGCATTCGCGGAATACATCTCGCTGCCGATGTCGAATGTCTGGGAGCACAATGCCGGCATAGACCTCGATGTCGCCGCCATTTTCGATCCGTTCGGCAATGCGGTGCACACCGCATTGCAGTTCCCGCTGCTGGGCGAAGACGTGCTGATCACCGGCGCCGGCCCCATCGGCTGCATGGCAGCAGCGGTGTGCCGCCATGCCGCCGCGCGTAACGTGGTGATTACCGACCTCAGCGACGCCCGGCTGGAACTGGCGGCGGCGCTGGGCGCCACGCGCACGGTGAACATCGGCCGCGAATCGCTGGCAGAGCGTGCAAAAAGAACTCGATATGAGCGAGGGTTTCGATGTGGCGCTGGAGATGTCGGGCGCTCCGGCCGCGTTCCAGAACATACTCGACAACCTGTGCCACGGCGGCAAGATCGCCGTGCTCGGTCATCCCGTCGAAGGATTACTCCATCGACTGGCAAAAAATCATTTTCAATATGATCACCATCCGCGGTGTGTATGGCCGCGAGATGTATGAAACCTGGTACAAGATGTCGGTATTCATTGAACAAGGCCTGGACCTGACGCCGATCATTACCCACCGGCTGCCTTATACCGAATTCCAGCAGGGATTCGATGCGATGGAAGCCGGCACCGCAGGCAAGGTGGTGCTGGACTGGAGGTGGTGAGAGTAACTGGATCTGACCCCGACGGAGAGAACATGAAACTAAGCGTACATATCGAAGAATGGGAAATGACCCAGCCGTTCCGCATCGCCGGTTCCGAATGGACTCATTCGCGCGGCATCGTCGTGCAGTTGGCCGCTGGAGGATGCGTCGGCCGGGGCGAAGCCCAGGGCGTGTTCTACCTGGGCGAAACCGCCGAAAGCCTGTTCGAGCAGGTCAACGAAACCGCGGTCGAAATTCGCCAGGGCATAGCCCGTGAGGAACTGCATGAACTGCTGCCACCCGGCGGTGCGCGCAACGCGATCGATTGCGCCATGTGGGATCTGGAATGCAAAACGGCCGGCAAGACCATCTGGCAACTCACCGGCATCGAGCCCCAGCCGGTAACCACCGTGTTCACGATCGGGATGGAGGCAACGGCGGAATTGATGGCGCGCAAAGCCGCTGCCGCGGCCAATGCCCCGGTGCTCAAGATCAAGCTGGACAGCCACCAGCCGGTGGAAAAGCTGGCGGCCATTCGCGCCGCCCGCCCGGACGCCAAACTGGTGGTTGACGCCAACCAGGGTTGGGATTTCGATCTGCTCAAACAAGTCCTCCCCGACTGCGTCAGCTTCGGCCTGGAGATGATCGAGCAACCCCTCAAGCGCGGCGCTGACGAAATGCTCGAAGGTTTCGAATCGCCGATCACGCTGTGTGCGGACGAGTCCTGCCTGCACACCGGCGAATTCGAAACCGCGGCGCGGCGCTATGGCATGATCAACATCAAGCTGGACAAGACCGGCGGCCTGACCGAGGCACTGAATCTCGCGCGCCTGGCAAAAGAAAAAGGCTGCAAGCTGATGGTGGGCAATATGATGGGCACCTCGCTGAGCATGGCGCCTTCATTCGTGATCGCACAGCTATGTGATTTCGTCGATATCGACGGACCGCTGCTGCTCAAGTACGACCACCCCAATGGCCTGCGCTACAACAACGGGGTGGCTGAGGTGTTTGATGCAGGCTTTTGGGGCTGAATGCCTGTAGGGGTCTGCCTGTAGGGGTCAGAGTAAAGTGCCAGAGTCATCTGAACCCGGATGGACTGGCTCCTTGCTTGACGACTCTGGCACTTTACTCTGACCCCGGATTTCTGACCCCGGATTTCCGCCCAATACACCGCGGCGAATCTGGTCGCGCTCCATGGATTCGAACAGCGCCTTGAAGTTGCCCTCGCCAAAGCCTTCATCCTTCTTGCGTTGAATGAACTCAAAGAATACCGGCCCGATCAGGGTCTCGGAAAAAATCTGCAGCAACAGCCGCGGGTCCCCCTCCTCGGTCGACCCATCCAGCAGGATGCCGCGCGCCTTGAGTTCCTCAACCGGTTCGCCGTGGCCCGGCAGGCGCTCTTCCAGCATCTCGTAATAGGTATCGGGCGGCGGCGTCATCAGCGGCACGCCATTGGCTTTCAGCGCGTCCACGCACTTTGGCAGGTCATCGCAGATCAGCGCGATGTGCTGGATGCCCTCGCCATTGTATTGCATCAGGAACTCCTCGATCTGGCCCGCACCCTGCGATGCCTCCTCGTTCAAAGGAATACGGATCTTTCCATCCGGGGCGGTCATGGCCTTGGACGGTCAGCCCGGTATACTCACCCTTGATATCGAAATAGCGGATTTCACGGAAATTGAAGATGCGCTGGTAAAACCTGGCCCAGAACTCCATCCGCCCGCGGTAGACGTTGTGGGTCAGGTGGTCGATCAGCTTCAAGCCGCAGCCCCGCGGGATGATGGTCGACACCGTCGAAAAACCTGAAATCGATGTCATAGATGCTCAGGTCGTCCGCGTAACGATCGATCAGGTACAGCGGCGCGCCGCCAATGCCCTTGATCGCCGGCAGGCGCAATTCCATCGGGCCGGTGGGTATTTCTACGGGCTGCGCGCCATGCTCCAGCGCCCAGGAATAGGCCACGTGCGAATCCGCCACCCGGAAGGCCATGCCGCAGGCGCAGGGCCCGTGCTCTTCGGCGAAGTAGGCCGCCAGGCTGTGCGGTTCCTTGTTCAGGATGAAATTGATATCGCCCTGGCGGTATAGCGTCACGTCCTTGGAACGGTGCTGGGCTACCGCGGTAAAACCGAGCGTGGCGAATACCGGCTCCAGCACGCCCGCTCGAGGTGACGCAAACTCAACGAACTCGAAGCCGTCCAGACCTGCGGGGTTGCCTTGAATATCAATCATTTTCTTCTCCGTTCATTGCAGCATTTACCCGTCTTGCTTCCCCGCTCAAACCTGCGGCAGTATATCATCCAGATGGAGGGTTTCCTGGTTGGCGGCAACCGCGATCAGGTGCTGCAAATCACCTGCCTGGTGTTTAAATCACCGGCCGCCTTGCCGCCCGTGTTGCTTTTCACCTATAGTTGAGGGTCGCGCGTATCACGCGGTACACGCGCGCTGAAACTTCAGGGCAAACTCAAACACGGCCAGCGATGCCTCACGCTCGCCGCGTAACGAAGGAGGGGTGATGACAATTAACTCGCGCGACCCCTCGTGGACGCGGCGCCGGCAGCCGGCGGACAAGAGCCTGTACGACGCCGCATTCGAGCACGACTCCTGCGGTGTCAACTTTGTGGCCGACATCAAGGGCCGCCGCAGTCACAACATCGTGCAGATGGGCATCGGTGCGCTGTGCAATATGGAACACCGCGGTGCGGTGGGCGCTGATCAGAATACCGGCGATGGCGCGGGGATTCTGCTGCAGATTCCGGACCGGTTCCTGCGCGCCGTCGTCCCGTTCGATCTTCCCCCGGAACGCGAGTACGCCACGGGCATCGTTTTCCTGCCGCAGAACCCCGTTCAAGCGGCCGCCGGAAAGAAAGAAGTCGACCGCATCGTCAGGGATGAAGGGCTGGAAGTGCTCGGCTGGCGCAATGTCCCGATCAATGCGGATATGCTCGGCAGGGCGACCGTCGAGACGATGCCGACCATACGCCAGATCTTCATCAGCGGCGCCGGGCTGGCCGGCATGGAACTCGAGCGCCGGGCGTACGTGATCCGCAAGCGCACCGAGCATGAGATCCGTATTTCCGCGGGCGGCAAAGAAGCCAGCGAAGCCATCGGCGGCGCTTCCGAGATGCACGAAGGGGTCTATTTCACCGGTCTGTCCTGCCGCACCCTGATCTACAAGGGCATGCTGATCGCAACACAACTGGCCTCATTTTATCCGGACCTCAGCGACGAGCGGGTCGAAAGCGCGATGGTGCTCGTGCACTCGCGATTCTCGACCAACACCTTCCCGTCATGGTCGCTGGCGCACCCGTTCCGCATGATCGCGCACAACGGCGAGATCAATACCATCAAAGCCAACCGCAATTTCATGCGCGCGCGCGAAATGCTGCTGGCAACGGACCTGATCCCCGGCGACCTCTCCCGCATCTTCCCGGTGTGCACGCCCGGCGCCTCTGATACGGCGGGTTTCGACGAAGCGCTGGAACTGCTCTACATGGGCGGGTATTCCCTGCCGGATGCGATGCTGATGATGATCCCGGAGCCATGGGAGGGCAATGAGTTCATGGACCCGGACGTGCGCGCCTATTACCACTATCACGCCTCGCTGATGGAACCGTGGGACGGCCCGGCGTCCATCGCGTTCACGGATGGGCGGGTGATCGGCGCAGTCCTCGACCGCAACGGCCTGCGTCCGTCCCGCTACTGGGTCACCGATGACGATATCGTAATCATGGCGTCGGAAGTCGGGGTGGTCGATATCCCGCAACAGAAGATCGTCGAGAAAGGCCGGCTGCAGCCCGGAAAAATGTTCCTCATCGATGCCATCGAGGGACGCATCGTGCGTGATGACGAGATCAAACGGCGCCTGGCCTCGAAGCACCCCTATCAGGCCTGGCTCGATCAGCACCTGGTCCACATCGACAACATCGAGGACAACCTGTCAAGGCGGCAGGAATCGCTGGCGCTGGTCCATCGTCAACAGGTCTTTGGCTATACGCATGAAGAGCTGAAGCTGCTTATCCTGCCGATGGCCAGGGACGGCAAGGAGGCGCTGGGTTCGATGGGTACCGACACGCCGCTGGCGGTGCTGTCCGATCGCCCGAAACTGCTCTACGACTATTTCCAGCAGTATTTCGCCCAGGTCACGAACCCGCCCCTGGATGCCATCCGTGAAGAACTGGTTACTTCGATGCGCATCATGCTCGGCCCTGAAGGCAACCTGTTCGACCCGCGGCCGGAGTCGTGTGCGGTAATTGAACTCGACACGCCGGTGATCGCCAATAATCAACTCGCCAGGCTGCTGAACTTTGGCGCCGAAATCGTTAGCTGCCTGTATCCTGTCGCCGCAGGCGGTGAGGGGCTGCAGCAAGCCCTGGATAACATGTTTGCGGAAATCGACGCGGTGATTGAACGAGGCGCATACGGCATTGTTCTCAGCGATCGCGGGGCGACGGCGGAGCTGGCTCCGATTCCGGCCTTGCTGGCGACCGCAGCCGCACACCACCACCTGATTCGAACCCGCAACCGCACCAAGGTGGGTCTTATTGTCGAGACCGGCGAGGCCAGGGAAGTCCATCACATCGCGCTGCTGATCGGCTACGGTGCGGCAGCCGTGAACCCATATCTCGCTCTGGAGACCATCGACGATATGGTCGAAACGAGTCTTTATGGCCTCGGCCAGGTCGATCACAAGACGGCGCGCGCCAGTTACATCAAGGCGGCCAGTGCCGGCATTCTCAAAATCATGTCCAAGATGGGCATTTCGACGGTCCAATCCTATATTGGCGCCCAGATCTTCGAAGCGATCGGTATCGGCCCGGAACTGATCGAACAGCACTTCACCGGCACGACCAGCCGGCTCGAAGGAATTGGCCTCGACGTGGTTGCCGCGGAGGTCGCTTTGCGCCACCGCCTCGCCTTCAACGACCGGCCGCAAGAACGGGCCCATCGCGGACTCGACTTCGGCGGGGATTACCAATGGCGGCGCGAAGGTGAGCGGCACCTGTTCAACCCCGAAACGGTGTTCAAGCTGCAGCATGCCACCCGCGAGCGCCGCTATGACATCTTCAAAGAGTACACCACCCGGGTCGATCGCCAGTCGGCCGCAATGGCCACGCTGCGGGGCATGTTCCGTTTCCGGCTCGAAGACCGGCAGGCCGTGCCCATCGACGAGGTCGAACCGGTATCCGAGATCGTCAAGCGCTTTTCCACCGGCGCGATGTCCTACGGATCCATTTCCAAAGAGGCGCATGAAACGCTCGCCATCGCGATGAACCGGCTGCACGCCAGGTCCAACTCCGGCGAAGGCGGCGAAGACCCGGATCGCTATCAGCGCGATCCCAACGGCGATCTGCGCCGCAGCGCGATCAAGCAAGTCGCCTCCGCGCGCTTTGGCGTGACCTCCGAGTACCTGGTGAACGCCGATGACCTGCAGATCAAGATGGCACAGGGCGCCAAGCCCGGTGAAGGCGGGCAGCTCCCCGGTTACAAGGTTTATCCGTGGATCGCCAAGACCCGCTACTCGACACCGGGCGTAGGGCTGATCTCACCGCCGCCGCATCACGACATCTATTCGATCGAAGACATCAAGCAGCTCATTCACGACCTCAAGAATGCCAATCCCAGGGCCCGGGTCCACGTCAAGCTGGTCGCCCAGATGGGCGTCGGAACAGTGGCTGCCGGGGTCACCAAGGCCAAGTCGGATGTGGTGCTGATCTCGGGTCACGACGGCGGCACCGGAGCGTCTCCGCTGACATCGATCAAACACGCCGGCGGCCCGTGGGAGCTGGGTCTGGCGGAGACGCAACAGACCTTGTTGCTCAATGGGCTGCGCGACCGCATCGTGGTCCAGGTCGACGGGCAGCTCAAGACCGGCCGGGACGTGATGATCGCGGCCTTGCTGGGCGCCGAGGAGTTCGGCTTTGCCACCGCCCCGCTGGTGGTCATGGGCTGCATCATGATGCGGGTGTGTCACCTCGACACCTGCCCGGTCGGGGTCGCCACCCAGAACCCGGAACTGCGCAAGCAGTTCAAAGGCAAAGCCGAGTTCGTCGTCAACTTCATGGAATTCGTAGCACAGGAGGTGCGGGAGCTGCTGGCGGAGTTGGGCTACCGCACGCTCAACGAGGCCATCGGCCAGGCCGAGCGCCTCAACGTTTCCCGCGCCATCGAGCATTGGAAAGCAGAGGGCCTGGATCTCGCGCCGATCTTTCATGTTCCGGAACTGCCGGATAAGGCGCCCAGGCGGCATACGACCAAACAGGACCACGGGCTGGAAAACGCGCTGGATCAGACGCTGATCCGCCTTGCCGCCGCCGCGCTCGATAACGGCGAACAGGTAAAACTCGAAATCCCGGTTCGCAACGTCAATCGGACCGTGGGCACGCTGCTCGGCTATGAGGTGACCAAACGCTACGGCGGCGAAGGCCTGCCGGACGACACCATCGAAATCCAGTTCACCGGATCGGCCGGCATGAGCTTCGGCGCATTCGTGCCGCGCGGCATCACGCTGCGCCTGACCGGCGATTCCAACGATTACGTTGGCAAAGGCCTGTCCGGTGGCCGCATCATCATGCGGCCACCGCCGGAAGCGCCGATCATTGCAGAGGACAATATCCTGGCGGGCAACGTCATCCTGTATGGGGCGACTGGCGGGGAGGTTTTCCTGCGTGGCCGTGTCGGCGAGCGGTTTTGCGTACGCAACTCCGGCGCAGTTGCCGTCGTCGAGGGCATCGGCGACCACGGCTGTGAGTACATGACGGGCGGACGGGCGGTCATTCTGGGATCTACCGGCCGCAACTTCGCTGCCGGCATGTCTGGCGGCATCGCCTATGTGCTCGACGAGCGGGGCGATTTTCAGACCAAAGTCAACCCGGAGATGGTCGACCTCGATGTGCTCGACGACGATGACCGGGCTTTCCTGTTGGACCGGGTTTCGCGCCATCATGATGAAACCGGTTCCGCGGTGGCAAAAGCGCTGCTGGACGATTGGGAGCAGAGCCTGGGCAAGTTCGCCAAGGTCATGCCCAAGGACTACAAGCGGGTACTGCAAGCGGCGCGGCAAGCCGAGGCCAGCGGATTGCCGGTCAACGATGCCATCATGGCGGCCGCTCATGGCTGATCCGCGCGGTTTCCTCAAGCACGGCCGGGAACTGCCCGGGCGGCGTCCGGTCGAGACGAGAATCAAGGACTGGCAAGAAGTCTATAAGGATTTTTCCAGGGAAAAGCTGCAGCAACAGGCGGCAAGATGCATGGACTGCGGCATTCCGTTTTGTAACAATGGCTGCCCGTTGGGCAACCTGATCCCTGACTGGAACGACCTGATATTTCAGGATCACTGGCGCGATGCCATCGACCGGCTGCACGCCACCAACAATTTTCCGGAGTTCACCGGCCGGCTGTGTCCCGCGCCCTGCGAAGCAGCCTGTGTGCTTGGCATCAACCAGGATCCGGTGACAATAAAACAGGTCGAGGTCGAAATCATCGACCGCGCATGGGATGAAGGCTGGGTCACCCCCGTGCCGCCAGCGGTCAAAACCGGCAAGCGGGTGGCGGTCATCGGGTCCGGCCCGGCCGGACTCGCTGCAGCGCAGCAACTCACGCGCGCCGGTCATGACACCGTCGTGTTCGAGCGGGACGATCGTATCGGCGGCTTGCTGCGCTACGGTATCCCCGAGTTCAAAATGGAGAAACGCCACCTCGAACGGCGCCTCGAGCAAATGCGGCAGGAGGGCACCGGATTTCGCACGGGGGTGGAGGTCGGAATCGATATCAGCGCAGACGAACTGATGAAAGAGTTCGATGCCGTGGTGCTCGCCGCCGGCGCCTGCCAGTGGCGCGACCTGCCGATCCCCGGCCGGGACCTCAAGGGTATCCACCAGGCGATGGAATATCTGCCGCTGGCCAACCGGGTGCAGGAAGGCGACCTCAACGCGTCTCCGATCTCGGCCGAGGGCAAGCATGTCATCATCATCGGCGGCGGTGACACCGGTGCGGACTGCCTCGGCACCGCCCACCGGCAAGGAGCCGCTTCGGTGCATCAATTCGAGATCTTGCCGCGTCCGCCGGACGAGCGCGATGTCTCCACGCCGTGGCCCACCTGGCCGCTCAAATTCAGCGTGTCATCAGCTCACGAGGAAGGGGGAGAGCGCGTTTTCGCCATCACCACCGAAGAGTTCATCGACAACGGCAGCGGCCACGTTGCAGCGCTGCGAACCCATCGCGTGAAGTCGAAAAGCCCTGGTGGGCGGCCGGTTTTCAAGCCATTCGACGCCAACGAACAGAAGATTCGCGCGGATCTGGTGCTGCTCGCGCTTGGTTTCACCGGTCCCGAAGCAGGTCCGATGCTGTCGCAATTCGGTGTCGAGCTGACCAGTCGCGGCAACGTTGCCCGCAACCACCGCTGGACGACCAATGTCGATGGCGTGTTCGTTGCCGGTGACATGGGCCGGGGGCAGTCGCTTATCGTGTGGGCAATCGCCGAAGGCAGAGCGGCGGCAGCAGCGGCAGACGAGTGGCTGATGGGGGAAACCCTGCTGCCGTCACCGGTCAAACCGACCACCCGGCCGCTGACCTGAACCCGTCCGCCGGATGCCTCCGGAAGTTCCACCAGAATCAGGCAGGTTAAGCCTTAACTGACGCGATTTCTTCCTTCATCTGGCTGATGGTCTTGCGATAGTCGGATGCGCCGAAAATGGCAGAGCCGGAAACAAACGTATCCGCACCGGCGGCGGCGATTTCCGCGATGTTGTCCACCTTGACCCCGCCATCCACCTCGAGACGAATCTCACGCCCGCTGGCATCGATCCGTTCCCGCACCTGCCGTACCTTGTCCAGTACGTGCGGAATAAAGGATTGGCCGCCAAAGCCCGGATTGACCGACATCAACAATACCAGGTCGACCTGTTTCAGGGTCCAGTCCAGAACCGCCATCGGCGTTGCCGGATTCAGCACGATACCCGCCTGGCAGCCCTCGGCATGGATCAACTGGATGGTGCGGTCGACGTGAGCGGTGGCTTCGGGATGGAAGCTGATGCTCGACGCGCCGGCAGCAGCGAACTGCGGAACGATGGCGTCCACCGGTTGCACCATCAGGTGCACATCGATCGGCGCAAAAATCCCGCATTGGCGCAGCGCCTGACACACCATCGGCCCGATCGTGAGGTTGGGCACGTAATGGTTGTCCATCACATCGAAATGAATCCAGTCCGCCCCCGCGTCCAGAACCGCCTGGACTTCTTCGCCCAGCCGGGCAAAGTCGGCGGAAAGTATCGAGGGTGCGATAACGGTTGCTTGTTTCATGCGCTTTCCTGTTTCACGCGGCCATGCGCATTGCCAGACCGATAATGGCGCCGAGTATCAATGCGATGTTGGGCAGGAAAGACAACGCCACGCCGGGCGCCCGCTTTTTCGGATTGGAAATGTAGAGATATGAATATAGCTGCCGCCCGGCAAGGTAAAGCACACCGGGAAGCAAAGCCCATCGCGGGCTGACAAAATGCGCAAACGCCAGCATGCCGGGAATGAACATCACCAGTTGTTCCATGGTGTTTTGCTGCACCCGGAAGATCCGTTCCCAGGTCTCATTGCCGACGGTACTGGGCGCGTTCACACCATACTTCTCGCGCGTAATACCGGTGCGCAGCGTGAAATAGATGAACTGGACCAGAGCGAGCAGGATGACCAGATAGACGGTGTTCATAGTGGGCGCTCCTTTGAATGCTGCCGCCTCGTTGACACGAGAAAAGCTTACGGCCGGATGATTCTACACCTTTTGATCTAAAACCAAGGCCGTCACGGCTTCATTTCCAACACATTCTGCACCTTGCCCGGGAATGACGGATCGGAAACTGTCAGTTGTTACAGTAGACAACGGGTTGGTGATGGCGCAACGTGCGGGGTGTGCCGAAGAATACGCGGACAATCAAGGCAAGGAAGCCGGGAGACGGCGCGGACACAGCGTCGCCGGATTTTATTCTGCCTGAGCGGGAGCACTCCGACCTGGCTGCGCAGTCGTCCGCGCATTGCACGGGACACAAAAGTGAGTTGCCGACAACCTGCCGCCTTCTGATTATCGATCAGAACAAGGAGGATGCACTCCTTATCGAGCGCTCGCTGCGCAAGCGCTGGCCCGCTGTTGTCAGCCAAAGGATAGAAAGCGCATCCGCTCTGCATACGGCCTTGCTGGAACAGACCTGGGATTGCGTTATTTGTGACCTGGTCATAGATGGCTTCAGCACGGAAGCGGCACTGGAAATCATCAGACAGAGTGGTCTTCACACGGCCATCGTCATAGTCTCCGCTGCAACTGAATTCGAATACACCTTCAAGCTGTTGCAGGCTGGAGCTCACGGCTGCGCCAGCAAGGACAATCCTGACGGACTCGCGACGACCGTCGAACTGGCCATTCAAGCCGCGGAAAATGTGCGCCTGCGAATCGACGCGGAAAAGCGCTTACGGCAAAGTGAACAAACGCTGGCCACGATATTCAATACCATTCCCTATGGCGTGCATTTGTGCGATACCCACGGTGTCATATGCTACGCCAACCCTGCGCTGCATAGCATTCTGGGCTGGGAGGATGGTGAATTGGTCGGCCGTCACAGTTGGCAGTTTCGTCCAAACTTCGCATCCAGGCAGGACTTGATCGACCACCTGGCTTACCTGGCTGCCGAGCAACCCCCGCCCAAGAACGTCATCACGAGCTATGTCAGAAAGGATGGCAAGGCTCTGGATATTGAAATTGATTGGGATTATCAACGCGATGCCGATGGAGTGGTAGTCGGTTTTGTCGCGATCACTTCCGATATCACCGAAGCGTCGAAAATGGAGAACGAACTGCGCATGCTGGCGCAGGTCGTGGAGCAAAGTCCGGAAAGCGTGGTCATCACCAACCTCGACGCCGAGATCGAATACGTCAACCCGGCGTTCACCCGGCAAACCGGTTACAGCAAGGAAGAGCTGTTGGGCCGGAATATGAATATTCTGCAATCAGGCAATACACCTCCTGAGACCTTTCATGCCCTGTGGGATGCCGTGTGCCGCGGAAAGGTCTGGGAAGGTGAGCTCTACAACCGCCGCAAGGATGGAACAGAATTTGTCGATTCATCCATGGTGGCGCCGATAAAACAAGCCGACGGTGCAATTACGCGCTATCTGGGCATCAGGGAAGACATCACCGAACAGAAGAAACTTGCGGTAGAGCTGGAAAACCACCGTCACCATCTCGAGCAACTGGTGGAAAGGCGCACCCTGCAGCTCAGCGAGGCACAGCAGCGGGCGGAGGCCGCGAATCAGGCCAAAAGCGCTTTCCTGGCCAATATGAGCCACGAATTCCGCACCCCCCTGAACGCCATCCTTGGCTTCACCCAATTGCTACAGCTCACCAGTTTGCAGCCTGGACAGATGGAGCATCTGACCAGGATCGATGAGGCATCCGGGCATTTGCTGTCCATAATCAATGATGTCCTGGACATGTCCAGAATCGAGGTTGGAAAGCTGACGATCGAGCAAACGGATTTCAATCTGCCCACGATTTTCGAGCAAGTCCAGTCGTTGTTGAAAGCACAATGCCGCACCAAGGGATTGCTGATGGAAGTGGAACTGGACCATGAGCTGGGCTGGCTTAGCGGCGACCCGACCCGCCTGCGCCAGGCCTTGCTCAACTATGCCGCCAATGCTGTCAAGTTCACCGAGTTGGGCACGGTCACCTTACGCGCCCGGAAATTGCAGCAGGAGGGCGAGCGCGTGCTGGTTCGCTTCGAAGTGCAGGACAGCGGTATCGGCATCGAACCGGACAAACTGGCCGACCTGTTTCTGGCTTTCGAGCAGGGCGATATCTCTACCACGCGCAAGTATGGCGGCTCCGGCCTGGGCCTGACCATCACCCGGCGCCTGGCGCGGATGATGGGCGGCGAAGTCGGGGTGCAAAGCGAACCGGGCCGGGGCAGCACCTTTTGGTTTACCGCCGCTCTGGAGCGGGCGCACGTCAGTGCACCGATCAAGAAAGTCAGTGCGCTGACAACCGCCCGGCACGGGCACGCACACATTTTGCTGGCAGACGACAATGACATCAATCGTCAAGTGGTCGTGGCGATGTTGCAGCGCGTCGATGGGCTCACCGTGGATACGGCGCCGAACGGCCGCGTGGCCCTGGAGATGGTGCGCGACGGCACATACGACCTGATTCTGATGGATATCCAGATGCCCGAAATGGATGGCCTGGATGCGACACGCATGATCCGTTCCATCGCCCGCCACAAGCACCTCCCGATACTGGCACTGACAGCCGCGGTTTTTGAGGAAGATCGTCAAGACTGCCTGCGGGCGGGCATGAATGACTTCATCGCCAAACCGATGAAGCTGGACGATTTGCTTGCAAAGATCACCAAATGGCTGCCGCAACAGCAACCCGTTGAGCCTCAGCGGGCGGCCCGGAAATCACATACTTGAGCTCACTTCATCCCACGCGCTTTCTTGATCTGCTCGTAGGCGATGTTGATTTCACTCACCCGCCGTTTGGCCATCTCCATCATCTCTTCCGGCAGCCCGCGTGACACCAGTTTGTCCGGGTGATACTGGCTGACCAGTTTACGGAAGGCTCTCTTTATCTCTGCATCGCTGGCTTTGGAAGTCAGGCCCAGGTGCGCATAGGCCTGTTCGAGTGATCCGCGCATCACGCCGGCGCCGCCATGCTGGCCCTGCCATGCACCGCTGCCGCCCTGCCGCGCCTGCATCATCGCAGCGAACACCTGTGCCGGGATGCGCAAATTCTGCGCTACCCGCAACAAGACCGCCTGCTCTGCAGCCGTCACCCGGCCGCTGGAAAATGCCGCCTCAACCAGGATTTCCAAAAACATCTGCCGCAGATCGAAGCGTACCGCCGCGTGCTGCGCAAACTCCTTCAGAGCCGCATCGAGGTCAAAACCCGGCTGCTTGCCCTGGTTAAAGAAGCGAATGGCCTTTTGCCGGTCTTCGCCGGTGATGCGCATGCGCTGCATCAGGCTCTCGGCCATGCGGATTTCCGCGTCCGTGACCAGCCCATCGGCCTTACTGAGGTGGCCCAGCGCGCAGAACAGCGCCTGGAAGAAGGAGTCCCGCGTGCTGCCCACGCCGGTGATGCCGGCAATAAAGCGGTCCACCATGTGGCCAAACAGCGCACCGAAGAGCGCGCCCATGAGTCCCCCGCGGAACAAACCGATCACCGCACCAATGATTTTCCCCCACCAATGGCGCGGAATGTTGAACGATTTTGTCGTCATACGCTGCCGGGTTACCCTGCTTGATCAATCATGGAGGGAATTATCGCTGAATTCATCGAAGCATCGAAACCAATCTTCAGGGCACGTACAATAACAGGAGCCAAGAAGGACCGATCCCGGAGCAAAATTGAACAATTCGACTGCGCCATACCACGCCACGCTTGTCACTGGATTACCGCTGATTCACCAGGGCAAGGTACGAGACAGCTTCGCCATCGATGATGAACTGATGATGATCGTCGCCTCCGATCGCCTGTCCGCTTTCGATGTCGTGCTGCCCGACCCCATTCCCGGCAAAGGCGAAATCCTGACCCGCATTTCAAACTTCTGGTTTCACCGCACCGCCGGCATCGTACCCAATCACCTTTCCGGCATCGATATCCCGGAAGTGATTTCCGATCCACCGCAACTGGCCGTGCTGCGGGACCGGGCGGTGATCGTGAAACGCCTCAAGGCCTTGCCTGTGGAAGCGGTTGTGCGCGGCTACCTGATCGGATCAGGCTGGAAGGACTACCAGGCCAGCGGCGCCATCAGCGGAATTGAGCTGCCACCCGGCTTGCGCCAGGCCGATCGATTGCCTGAAATCCTCTTTACGCCGTCCAGCAAGGCGGCAGCCGGGCATCACGATGAAAATATTGCGTTCGCCGACGTAGGTGCTTTGATTGGGCAACAGCAGGCCGAAAAAGTGCGTGACATCAGCATCGCCCTGTATCGCCATGCGGTCGAACACGCCATTGCGCGCGGCATCATCATTGCCGACACCAAGTTTGAATTCGGCCTCGACCGTGACGGGAATTTACGCGTGATGGACGAAATGCTGACCCCGGATTCCTCGCGTTTCTGGCCGGTCGAATCCTATGCACCCGGCACCAGCCCACCCAGTTTCGACAAACAGTATGTGCGCGACTACCTGGAGACCCTGGATTGGGACAAGAAAGCGCCGGGCCCGGCGCTGCCGCCGGAAATCATTGACGCCACTGTCGCCAAGTACCGCGAAGCCCTGCTGCGGCTGACCGGGCCGAAGACCGACTAGATGATGCAAAATCTGCAGCAGCTTCTGGATGAATACGCCGGCAGCCACACCCATCCCGGCAACAAGCTGATTCACTGGTTGTGTGTGCCGCCGATCGTCTGGAGCGTGATCGCGCTGTTGTGGTCGCTGCCGTTTCCGGCAGCCCTGCAATCCGAAACCGTGCCGCTCAATTGGGCGAGCCTGGCGCTGATCCTGGCGCAGATATACTACTTCCGGCTTTCGCTGGAGCTGGGCACGGGCGTGTTATTGTTCAACCTGTTCCTGCTGTGGCTGACCGCGATGCTCGAAATCGCGGGACCCTGGCCGCTGTGGCTGATGGCATTGACGGTTTTCGTTGTGGCCTGGATTGGCCAGTTCATCGGCCATCTTATCGAGGGCAAACGGCCATCCTTTTTCAAGGATGTGCAATTTCTGCTGATCGGCCCGGCCTGGCTGATGTCTTTCGTCTACAAACAACTGGGTTTGCGCTATTAGGCCCTGACTTCAGTGCGGATTATCGAGTTCAGTTCAGTCTTCCTGCAGTTCCGCGTACTCTGCCGCACTCAACAAATCATCGAGTTCATCCGGGTTGTCCGGGTGCACGGTGAACAGCCAGCCATCGCCATAGGGATCGGAATTGACCAGGGCCGGATCGTCCTCCAGTGCAGTATTGAACTCGATGATTTCGCCTGAAATGGGCGCATAAATATCCGACGCCGCCTTGACTGATTCAACCACCGCACAGGCATCGCCCTGAGCGTAACTGAGCCCGGGTTCCGGCAGTTCGACGTATACCATGTCACCCAGGGCCGCCTGCGCGTGATCGGATATGCCGACTACTACACTGCCATCATCTTCAAGCCGCACCCACTCATGGGTATCGCGGTAGCGCAGATCCGAAGGTATATCACTCATTGCGGATGTCCCTCATGTGTGTGCTTATTATGCCAAGCATTCTAGCCCGACTGCACGGTACTTACAAAATTCCTGCACAAGCCTTGCCATTGCGGACAAAGGGCGGTTTGACAATGCGCGCTGACAGGCGCTTTCCGCGTATATCCACGCTGCACTCGGTGGCACTGCCGGCCGGGATACGGGCAAAAGCAATGGCGCGCTGCAAAGTGGGCGAAAAGCCGCCACTGGTGGTGACCCCTTCCCCATCCGGGGAAAACACCGCCTGGCCAGACCGCAGTATGCCACGGTCCTGCAGCACCAAGCCTGCCAGGCGGCGGGAAATCCCTGCCGCTTGCTGCGCTTCCAGCGCCTTGCGGCCAATGAAATCGCGCTCGTCCTTCATCGCCACGGTCCAGCCCAGCGCCTGACTCCAGCGGACTCACTGTTTCATCCATATCCTGACCGTACAGGTTCATCCCGGCCTCCAGGCGCAGGGAATCGCGCGCACCCAGACCGCAAGGCTTTACCCCCGCGGCCAGCAGGCAATTCCACAAGTTTTCGGCTTGCCCGGCCGGCAGGCTGATTTCAAATCCGTCTTCACCCGTATAGCCGGTACGGGCAATGAAGAGGTCTTCGCACTGAGTGGCGAAAAACGCCTGCAGGCGGGACGCCGCGGCGGCGCACCCGGCCGGCAGCGAGGACAAGGTCTTGTCGCGGGCGGCGGGTCCCTGCACCGCGATCATCGCCAGGCCGGCCTGTTCCGTAATCTTCACTTTGAAATCCCGGCTCTGGACCTGCATCCATTGCAGGTCCTTTTCCCGCGTGGCTGCGTTGACCACCAGACGAAATTCGTCTTCGGCGAGGTAATAGGCGATGAGGTCGTCGATCACCCCACCATGCTCGTTCAGCATGCAGCTATAGAGTGCTTTTCCGGCTTCCGTAAGGCGCGCAACATCATTGGCCAGCAAGCGTTGCAGATAGGCACGGCAATGCGCGCCATGGATGTCCACGACCGTCATGTGCGAAACGTCGAACATGCCGGCGTCCCGCCGGACCTGCAGGTGCTCATCGATTTGCGAGCCATAGTTGATGGGCATTTCCCAGCCCGAAAAGTCCACCATCCGGGCGCCTGCGGCAAGATGGGCAGCAAACAACGGGGTATGTAGCATTCGCGATCTCCGCAAGTAATCAGACGAAAAGTGTAAGGCCGGTGACGGCGTCGTGATCGCGGCCGGCCGGACCGGCAGCCGCAACAAGGAAGCTTACAGCAGGATACATGTCATGGATTCTCCGCAGGGCCCGATCCAGCCCCGGGGCAGTCGAAACGGCCTGCCACAGCAGCCACGAAGGGGGTCAGGTCGGCGAGAAACCGGTTCGCGGCCCGGTTGGCAGCGGCGGCCCCGGCTACGGGGTTGGCGCCATCGGCTGTTTCGGTGTAGCTAAAGACCCTGGTGTCCAGCAGCGACCGGCTTGAGACATCGACCAGGCCGAGTTTGATCGTAAGTTCAACGCCGCTGCTGTTCCCATCGATAGTCTGTTGCAAGGCTTTCAGTTCCGAATCCAGGCGCAGATCGGTGCGGATATCGCTTGACCCGGTCAGCACCGCGCCGAACAAGCCATCGGCATCGAGGCGGTCCTCCATCATGGCCGCGATCATGTTCGCCGGCGTATCGACCCATTGATGGTAAGCAAAATAATCGAGCTGCGGAGGCTGGGTCGAATAAGCCATTTTCGATGTACCAAACCCAGGTGCCGATAGCGGCGTACTCACCCGCAAGCTCAGACAGGACCTGGCCCCGGCAGTAGCGGAGGCGCTTGCCGGCCCGGATGCTTGCAGCACGTAAGCATGCGGGGCTGGAGCTTGCGCTTTGCCTGGCAGGCCGCCGCAATCGACCAGCAAAACCAGCAGCGCGGCGATCCATATCAAGCGCAATGCGTGTCGCTGTGCAGGCGAAGGCGGCCGGAGGCAAGGCCGCCGGATGCTCTGCCGTGATGCTTGATGGTTCATTCGCCCGGCCCCGGTTGCGGCGCCGGAGCGCCGTAAATCAACATACTGGGATCCTGCGCGAGGGCTTCGCTCATGCGCCGCAGGTTTTCTGCCGCCAGTTTGAGCTCATTGAACATTTGATTGATCTCCGGCAAGGTTGTACGGGCAAAATCGACCAGGCCGTCGCCGCTGGCATCTACCGTTGCCTCGATATTCGCGCTGGCCGCGCTGAGGTTTTTGCCCACCCCGCGAATCTCATCGGCCATGCGGGTAATGGCCTCTGCGCTGTGCGTGAACTGCTGGACCAATTGCGGAAATTCCGCGCTGGCGCTATCGGTATTTTCCAGTGTCACCTGCAGGTGCGCCATGATGTTCTGCAGATGGCTGGACTGTTGCGCCAGATTTTCAGTCAGTGTGGTTACGTTCTTGATGGCTCGTGAGACATTGGCGCGATTTTCCTCACCCAGCAAGGCATTGACGCTGGATGAAGTGTCGATCAGGTTGGTCAGCAGCTTGTCCAGGGTCTCGTCCAGCCGGGAGAATATCGAGGGACGGCCCTTGATCACCGGGTAGTCTTCGCCGGGCAATGTCTTCAATGGCGGCGAGCCGGCCTTGCCGCCGCTCAAATTGACATTGGCGATGCCCGTCAAGCCCTGGTATTCGAGAGAAGCCACGGTCTCCGCGTTGATGGGCGTGCCCTGACGCACTTGCAGCAACAACCGGATGCGTTCCGGGTTCTTTGGGTCGATACCTATCTGCTCGACTTTACCGATATCGACACCGCGATACTTGAGCGGCGCGTCAACGTTCAAGCCGGACACCGAATCCGTCATATAAACCACGTAGCGGTCGAAACTCTGCGGCTTACCGCCGGCGCTGATCCAGAGTATCCCCCAGATAAACGCGGCGCCCAGAACCAGGACAAAGGCACCTACCAGCATATAACTCGATTTACTGGTCATAAATGGCTCCTGACGCTCGTCCGCGGCGGCTGTGGAAAAATTGCCTGGCCACTTCGTTGGTGGAATCCACCAACTCGTGAATCGTTCCCTCGGCAGCAACCCTGCCATCAGACAACAACACAATCCGATCCGCAACCCGCCACAGCGAATCCATGTCGTGCGTGACCAGAATGACCGCAAGGCCCAGGGTCTCTTTCAACTGCAGGACCAGTTCGTCCATCGCATCCGCGCTGATCGGGTCCAATCCGGAACTGGGTTCATCCAGGAACAGCACCGCCGGATCCAGCGCAATACCGCGGGCGACGGCGGCCCGCTTGCGCATTCCGCCGCTCAATTGACTGGGAAACAACGCCGCGGCATCCGGCTCCAGACCTGCCAGCGCCAGCTTCACCATAGCCACCTGTTCGATCAGCGCAGGGCTCAAGTCCGTATGCTCCTGCAGCGGCAGGGCGACGTTCTCGAGTACCGTAAGATCGCCAAACAGGGCACCGTTCTGGAACATAACGCCCAGGCGCTGGCGCAATGCATTGGCCATCGACGACTCCATGTCGGAAACCGTGGAACCAAAAACAGTGACTGAACCGGACGTCGGCGTCAACAACAGGGCGAGCTGACGCATCAAGGTGGATTTACCACTGCCACTGCCGCCCACAATGGCCAGTACCTCACCTTGCCGGACATGCACATCGATGCCCTCGAACACACGCCGCTGGCCAAAAGACATCGCCAGTTCACGGCCTTCGAGCACGAATTCACCGGCGCTGGACGCGACCGGATTGCCCTTGGGTTTCTGCTCGCTTGCCATGGCTCAAATTCCCAGTTTGCTGAAAGCCACCGAAAATACCGCATCGACGATGATCACGAGGAAGATCGACTCGACCACACTGACGGTCGTTTGCCGGCCGACACTTCCCGCGCTGCCAAAAACCCGGAAACCCTGGAAACAGCCTACAGCCGCGATGATGGCCGCAAATACCGGCGCCTTGCCAATGCCACTCATGTAGGAGTTGAGCGTCAAGGCGTCTGCAAGCCGGTCCAGAAACGTGGCCGGGTTCAGGCCAAGCATGGAATTGGCCATGATAAGGCCGCCGAACAAGCCCATGCCATCGGCAAAAACGGTCAGCAAGGGCAAGGCAATGACCAGCGCGATCAGCTTGGGCAGCACCAGCATTTCCAGCGGGGGGATACCCAGGCTGCGCAGCGCGTCCACTTCCTCGGTGACCATCATCGTACCAATTTGAGCCGTGTATGCCGATCCGGTGCGGCCGGCGACGATAATCGCGGTGATCAAGGGCGCCAATTCCCTGACCATGGAGAGGCCGACGATGTCCGCCACATAGATGTTGGCGCCATAGTCGCGCAATACGATACCGCCCTGGTAGGCGATGACGATACCGATCAGGAACGTGAGCAAACCGACAATGGGCAAGGCATTGACCCCGGCGGCTTGCAGTTCCTTGACCACCTGGGTCCAGCGGATACGCCACGGGCGCAGTGCCGCCCGGCCCGTGACCAGGGCCAGATGGCCGATGAAATTGAGGAATTCCAGGTATTGCTGCAACTGACCACTGGCGTGCCGGCCCACATGCTCCAGCAAGCCCGGCAGATAGGGTTTGGGAGGCTTGTCGGCGCCCTCGCTTTTGCCTGCAACCAGTTCCAGCAGCCGCCGTGTATGCTCGTCAGCCGCGTCGATCTGTACCCGCCGCCCACCCGCCTGGCCGTCATCTTCCAGTTTCCTGATGGTCCGGTGCAGCAACCAGGCACCGACAGTATCCAGGTTATCGAGACCCCCCAGATCGAAGTGGATGTCACCCGCCGGCCAGTCCGCTCTGGCCAGTCGCTGCTCGATTTTATGGAGATTCGGCGCAGTCCAGTTTCCCAGGCAACGGGCGGTTGCATCTTCGACGATGAAGTCAATACTGGTTTTCATTTGCCGCTGGGTTCGTCGCTGCCGGTCGGTGAATCGATACAAGGCAATAAACCCTGCCCCATTAAAAGCCATTAAGGACCAAAAGCCCTTCGCCGTCGATGAGTTGTGTCACACAGGGCGCTGAAATCGGGCGGCCGAGATGATCATCAGCAAAACAATCACCGACACGGCGGTGAGGCCGGCGGCGGTGAGAAATGCAGCAGGCTCCCCGAGCCACTGCCACAAAGCGCCGAACAGGACCGCACCTGGCAAAGCCAGCAGTCCGGCGGTCATGTGGTACAAGCCGAAAGCGGTGGCCTTTTTCCCGGCGGGCGCGTAATCGCCGATCAGCGCACGCTCGGCTCCTTCAGTAAAGGCCAGACAGCCTGCATAGGCCAGAAACAAAGCCCAGATCATCCACGTGTTGGCCGTCGCCAGACCCAGACCAATGAGCACCAGGATGCGTCCTACCCAACCCACCAGCAATACCGGCAAGCGCCCCAGGCGATCGGAAAAGTAGCCACCCGGCATCGCCAGGACCACCTTGGCCGCGCTGGCCGCAGCCCACAGCAGCGGCACCCAGACGATCTTGAGGCCATGTGCCCGCGCCCACAACACCAGGAATACCTCTGGCGTCGTGGCCAGGGCAAGTGCGCCGGTGGCAATGATCAGCGCGCGCAGTCTCGGGTCCAATCCACTCCAGGTAAACGCCAAGGCTGCCGGCTCGGGCGCTACCTGGCCCTGGGTAGGCGGCAGGCCGAACCAAAGCAGCAATATCACTAACGTTCCGGGCACCACGGACAGCAGGAACACGTTGTGCATGTCGACGCCCCAGCCCAGCAACACGAAAGCCAGCAACGGACCGGTAACGGAACCGGCATGGTCCAGCATGCGTTGAAAACCGAAAGCCCGGCCACGCAGATCGGGATCCGAGGTAGCCGCGATCAGTGCATCCCTCGGCGAGGTACGCAGCCCCTTGCCGACCCGGTCGAGAAAACGCAGCAGCAAGACCCATGACCAGCTCAGCGCCAGTCCGATCAGCGGGCGTGCGGTGTTGGAAAGGCCGTAACCGCCGGTAACGAGACCTTTCAGATTCCAACCCCGGTCAGCCAGGCGGCCGGAAACCAGTTTGAGCAAGCTGGCGCTGGCTTCGGCAATCCCTTCCACCAAACCCACGATAACGGGACCAGCGCCCAGGGTCGCAGTAAGAAAAATTGGCAATAAGGGCGTAATCATTTCGCTGGCCGCGTCATTCAGAAACGAAACCATGCCGAGGACGACGACCGTTCGTGAGAGTTTCATGCGCGGGTGACCGGATTCAGCGAAATCATTGCCCCTTTTACCACAATTCCGGCAAACGCAGATGCCATCACGATATTGAGCATGCCTTCGGACATCAGGCGCACTGCCCCATGTCAACAGTTGCCGGCAAGCATTGCTGTAAACTATGAAAAGCAGAACCGTGTCAATCGGCTAATGCGGTTTGCATGAATCTGAAGCTGTGATGCCTGACTGGCCTCTCCGCAAAATCTTCGGCAAAGGAAACCCCTCCAGCCATGGCGGACGAAAAACTCGATTCTCCCGCAGACATTGAACAGGTTCTCGCACGCGCGCAGCACGGCGGCAACCGGCGCCGCATCGTCTCCTGGCTGTTGTTGTTGCTGGTGGCCGGGCTCGTTGTCTGGGGTATCGGCGCGTATTTCACCCGCAGCCCCACAAAGCTGAGTTTCCAAACCGCCGAGGTCCAGCGCGGCGACCTCACGGTGCATGTCACCGCAACCGGCACTCTGCAACCGGTCAACCAGGTGGATGTGGGCACCGAGATCTCCGGCACCGTGGAAGCCGTGGCTGCGGACTTCAATGACCGCGTCAAGCACGGCCAGGTGCTGGCCAGATTGAACACCGATCAACTCAGCGCCCGGCTGCGGCAATCCGAAGCCGCGCTGGAACTGGCACGCGCCAGTGTGAATCAAGCCCAGGCCACTCTGGTCGAGACCCGCAGCAAACTCGAGCGGTTCAAAACCCTGAAGGCCAAGGCCATGGCTTCACAGGATGAGCTTGACGCCGCGCAGGCGGCATTCAGCCGGGCTGACGCCGGCGTGGACGTGGCCAGGGCCCAGGTGACCCAGGCCGAGGCCCAGGTGGACGCCGACCGCACCACCCTGAACAAGGCCGAAATCCGCTCGCCCATCGACGGCATCGTGCTCAAGCGCCAGGTCGAAGTGGGCCAGACCGTGGCTGCTTCCCTGCAGACGCCGGTGCTGTTCACCTTGGCCGAAAATCTCACGCAGATGGAACTGAATGTCGCTGTGGATGAAGCGGATGTAGGCCAGGTGCAACCCCGTCAGACCGCCAGCTTCAGCGTCGATGCCTTTCCTGAACGCACCTTTGCCGCCGTGATCAACCAGGTACGCTTTGCGCCGCAGACTGTGCAAGGCGTGGTGACCTACGAGACCGTGTTGTCGGTGGACAACTCCGATCTCGCCTTGCGGCCGGGCATGACGGCCACAGTGGAAATCGTGGTGGGGGAGTATCGGGATGTGCTGCTGGTACCCAACGCGGCGCTGCGCTTCGCACCGCCGGCCGGCGCGGCAAAAGAAACCAGCGGTGGCAGCCTGTTGAGCCGGCTTTTCCCGCGCCGGTCCCACGGCGCCGGTTCAGCGCCGAAGGGCATGGAGGTGGCGCGTGCACGAACGCAACGGGTCTGGATCCTGCGTCAGGGCCAGCCGGTGGCGATGCCGATTCAGGTCGGTGCCACCGATGGCCAGATGACCGAAGTGTTGTCGGGTGACCTGCAGCCCGGCATGCCCGTGGCGGTGGACGTAACGCGGACCTCGAAATGACGCCGCAGGCCGTTCAGGCCGATGCGCCGGCCCCGGTGATCGAATTGCGCGCCGTCACCAAAGTATATGGCAGCGGGCAAGCTGCGGTACATGCCCTGCGTGGCGTGAATTTGAACATCCGCAGCGGAGAGTTCGTCGCCATGATGGGCCCGAGCGGCTCGGGCAAGTCCACGTGCATGAACATGATTGGCTGTCTGGATACCCCCACCTCCGGTGAGTACCTGTTCCAGGGAACGGATGTGGGCCGGCTCTCGCGCAATGAGCGAGCCCTGCTGCGGCGCTATTTCCTGGGCTTCGTGTTCCAGGGATTCAATCTCATGGCACGCACCTCGGCGCTGGAGAACGTGGAGTTGCCCCTGATCTATCGCGGTGTTGCCCCGGGCGAGCGCCGCGCCCGGGCGCGCCAGACCCTCGATGCCATGGGTCTCAGCGCCTGGCAGCATCATTCCCCATCTGAGCTTTCGACCGGTCAGCAACAACGGGTGGCCATCGCCCGCGCCATCGTCACCGAACCCACGGTGCTGCTGGCCGATGAGCCCACCGGCAACCTCGATACCGCGCGTAGCTGCGAGATCATGGAGTTGTTGACGCAGCTTAACAAGGAGCGTCGGCTGACCATCATCATGGTCACCCACGAGCCGGATATGGCCGCCTACGCCCACCGCGTCATACAATTTCTCGACGGCCTGGTGGATACCGGGCATCGCACCGGCGGCAGCGGCCCATGATCTGGAACGCGTTGCTGCTGGCCTTGCGCGAGATCCGTCGCAACGTGATGCGATCATTCCTCACCATCCTGGGCATCGTCATCGGCGTCGGCGCGGTGATCACCATGGTCACCATCGGCGGCGGCGCCACCGCGCAGGTGACCTCACAGATTTCCAGTCTTGGCAGCAACCTGCTGATGGTGCGCCCCGGCCAGCACATGGGTATGGGACAGCGATCAGCGGCAGCGCCGTTTACCATCCGCGACGCCACGGCCCTGCGTCTCCAGGTTCCCTCATTGTCCGCAGTGGCGCCATCGGCGTCCCAGGGCATGACGGTGGTATTCGGCAACCAGAACTGGTCCACCAGTGTGAACGGCACCGACAACGCATATTTCAAGGTACGCAACTGGTCCCTGGCCAAAGGCCGCGAATTCAGCGATGCCGAGTTGCGCGGCGGCAGCGCGGTATGCATCCTTGGCGCCACGGTGCAACAACACTTATTCGGAGCTCAGGAAACCCTTGGCAGCAAAATCCGGCTCGACAAGGTGTCCTGCCAGGTCATCGGAATACTGGAAGACAAGGGGCAGTCCGCGATGGGCAGCGATCAGGACGACCTGGTGCTGATGCCGCTGCGTACCTTCTGGCGTCGTGTGGCCGGCAACCAGGATGTGAGTTTGATTCAGGTCTCCGCCCGCGAAGGCGTCGATACGGACCGGGCCAAGCGTGACATCGAACTTCTGATGCGCGAACGACGCCACATCTCACGTTTCCAGGATGATGATTTCAACGTCCTGGACATGAAGGAAATCGCCCGCACCCTGGCCGGCACGACACAAATCCTCACCACGCTGCTGGGTGCGGTGGCCGCCGTCAGCCTGCTGGTTGGAGGCATCGGCATCATGAATATCATGCTGGTGTCAGTGACCGAGCGGACCCGGGAGATCGGCATTCGCCTGGCCATCGGCGCGCTGGAACGCGAGGTTCTTCTGCAGTTCCTGGTGGAAGCCGTGGTGCTGTCCTCACTGGGCGGTGTCATCGGCATTCTGGCGGCGCTGGCAGCTTCGGTCGCGGCCGCCAGGGCACTCAATGTACCATTCATACTCAATGGCGGGATCGTCGTGCTGGCGTTTTTGTTTTCTGCCGCTGTCGGTGTGGTTTTTGGCTTCTTCCCTGCGCGCAAGGCGGCCCGCCTGAACCCCATCGACGCGCTGCGCCATGAGTGAGAGGTGATGTAGTGAAAAAAAAACCTGTGACTGCGGGCTGCCCACCGATTCCGGCCCCGCCCCATCCGCAACAACGGCGCGAGCCATTGCCCGGTGACCGGCCCAAACCCTCGGCCGAGGACCCGGCGGCCGCGCAACGCATTCAGGCAATCATCAACAGCCCGAGTTACCGCCAGGCGGATCAGGATGTTGCGTTTCTCAATCGTGATGAAACCCGCGGCGTGCGCTTGCAAATCGACTACCAGAAAGCGGAAATGTTGCTGCAACAGCACGACATCAAACATACCATTGTCGTTTTTGGCAGTACCCGGATTGCAGAGCCTGCCGCTGCGCAACTCAAAGTCGGTGCGCTGCGGGCGCAAATGGATGCAGATCCGGACAACAAAGACCTGCAACAGCGCCTGGCGATCGCAGAACGCGTGATGGCCAAGAGCCATTACTACGAAGTCGCGCGTCAGTTCGGCCGGCTGGCCGGCAAAGCCGGACAGGCCAGCGGCGACGGGCAGCTCCTGATCATGACCGGGGGCGGCCCCGGCATCATGGAAGCCGCCAATCGCGGGGCTTACGATACCGGCAGCCAGTCGGTCGGGCTGAATATCAAACTGCCCCATGAGCAGTATCCAAACCCTTACATTACGCCGGACCTGTGTTTCCGCTTCCATTACTTCGCCTTGCGCAAGCTGCACTTTCTGCTGCGTACGCGGGCACTGGTGGCATTCCCGGGTGGTTATGGCACGCTGGACGAACTGTTCGAAACCCTGACCCTGGTGCAGACCCGCACGATCAAACCGGTACCGATCGTGCTGGTGGGTGAAGACTACTGGCGGCGGGCAGTGAATGTGGACTTTCTGGTCGAAGAAGGCGTGATCGATGCAGAAGACCGTGAATTGTTCTGGTATGCCGAAACCGCAGAGGAAATATGGGAAGGTATCCAGCAGTGGCACAAAGCGAATGGCAAACCGCTGTTCGGAGATTGACCGGAGGACTGAATAATGAGGATTTCTTTTCATGGGGCGGACCAGGGTGTCACCGGCTCTTGTCATCTGGTCGAATGTGGCGGCCAGCGCATCCTGATCGACTGTGGGATGTACCAGGGCGGACGCGAACTGGTCGAGGAAAATGCGGAGCCATTTGGTTTCGATCCCTCAGCCATCGATTTCCTGTTGCTCACCCATGCCCACCTGGACCATTGCGGGCGCATTCCGCTACTGGTCAAGCGTGGCTTCAAAGGCGAAGTGATCACCACCGCGGCATCGGTCGAACTGGCGCAACTGGTGATGCTGGATGCCGCCGGCCTGCAAGAAGAGGAGGCCCGCCGCCATCTGCGCAGGGCCAAACGCAAGGGTCATCATCACAACAAACACGAAAAGGACATCGAGCCTCTGTACACCACGCTGGATGCACTGCACAGTCTCGAATTTTTTGGCCGCCGGGCCAGCTACGGTCAAGCCATGCAACTGGCGAAAGGAATTCAAGCCACGCTTCTTCGATGCCGGGCATATCCTGGGCTCGGCCTGCGTATTGCTTGAACTGGAGGAAGCGGGAAGCCGCCACCGCTTGCTCTTTTCCGGTGATCTCGGCAACAGCGGGCGTGCGATCCTGCGTGATCCGGCCCCACCGCCGGCGGTGGATACGGTGGTGATGGAGACCACTTATGGAGACCGCCTGCACAAGCAATTGCAACCATCCATCGATGAGCTCTACCAGGTGATCAACGAGACCGTCGGCCGCGGCGGCAATGTCATCATCCCCACGTTCGCACTGGAGCGGGCCCAGGAAGTCCTGTACTACCTGCGTGAAGGGGTGGAAAACAAGCACATCGAACATGCCGTGAATGTATTTCTGGATTCACCGATGGCGATTTCCGCTACCGAAATATTCAGACGACACCCGGAGTGCTTTGACGCGGAAACACTGGAGCAGTTGCACCTCAACGGTGATCCCTTTGACTTGCCTGGCTTGCATTTCACCCGCGAAACGGCTGAATCCATGGCCATCAACCAGGTGCAAGGCGGCGCCATCATCATGGCGGGTTCGGGCATGTGCACCGGCGGACGGATTCGACACCATCTGCGGCATAACATCGGCAACCGGCGCAACAGCATCGTGTTTGTCGGCTATGCCGCGCAGGGCACGCTGGCCCGCCGCATCATCGATGGCAACGAGCAAGTGCGTATTTTCGGTGACGAAATCCCGGTGCAGGCAGGCATCCACACCATTAACGGCTTTTCAGCCCACGCAGATCAGCGGGAACTGCTGTCCTGGTTTGAGCAGACAGGCCAGCCGAAAACAACTTTTCTGGTGCATGGCGAGAATGGAAGCATGCAGGCGTTCAAGAAAAAACTGGGCAATACCCGCGTGGAAATGCCGGCCTTACACCAGGAATACGATCTGGATTCAGCCAAATAGAATGCGGTGCAGTATGGGCTCGACATCGGCCCATACGCCAAACAGCGTGGTGATGAACTCCACAAAGCTGAAGATGATCGCCGCCAGCAGCGCCGGTACCGCGGGGACCAGGAACAGCAACGCCAGGATGATGAGCAGGCCAAACTGCTCGATCCGGCGATAAAGGTCCAGCGCTTCGCCGGACATGAAATACTGCAGCACCCGCGAGCCGTCGAGCGGAGGAATCGGGATCAGGTTGAAAACGGCGAGCAATACATTCAGGAAAATTCCGATCGCCACAATCCGGGCCAGGCTCGAGTCCGCTCCGGCCAACCCCAAATTGGTCGCTACCGCCAGTATCATCGTCAGTACCAGCGCAATCAGCACGTTCATCGCCGGCCCGGCCGCCCCTACCAGCGCCCAGTCGCGGCGCGGATTGCGCAAGCGCGAGACCAGCACCGGAACCGGCTTCGCGCCACCGAAGATAAACCCCGAGCCCGACAGGATCAGGAACAGGGGTAGCAGGATGGTGAAGAACAGGTCGATGTGAGGAATCGGATTCAGCGTGAGCCGGCCCTGTTCACGCGCAGTGGGATCTCCGAGGCGGTCGGCGACAAAGCCGTGCGCAGCCTCATGGCTGGTAATCGAAAGTACCGCCACCACCGCAACACCCGTTATTGTCACTGCATCCATCCACACGCTCCAGGCCCACCGGCACTATAACCGAACTGAGGCGCAGCAATCAGCCCGGCATTGCAAAAGCCCGACATTGCAAAATATTGAGAACGGCTTGAAGCCCACACAATGTGCATTGCCTTATGGTGCGCTGGAACTTTTTGGTTTGCCGCACTGGAGGAAGGAATCGATGTACATGGACACTCGCCACTCGCCACTCAATATCATGACCAGGACGTCCGCCGAAGCGCACCAACTTGCCCGCGAAACGGTGGCGGTCGTTTTGGCCGGAGGCAAAGGAACGCGTCTCGGGGCTTTGACCCGGCATGAATGCAAACCGGCGCTGCCCTTTGGCGTTCATTATCGCAACATCGATTTCTCACTTTCCAACTGTGTCAATTCGGGGATATACCGTATCGGTGTCGCAACCCAGTACAAGGATGCTTCGCTCATCGAGCACCTCACCCGGGTTTGGCCTCATGCCGGCGAACCGGGTCAAGGTTTTATCGAACCGTGGCGCGCCGAGTTGCGCAGCAGAGGCGGCAGCTATCGCGGCACTGCCGATGCAGTTCTGCAAAACTGGGAGCGGATTGAAGCTCAGAATGCGCAGCTTGTACTGATCCTGGCGGGGGATCACGTTTACAAGATGGATTATCGCCCGCTGCTGATGCAGCACCTGGCCTGCCGGGCCGGCGTCACCGTGGGCTGCGTTGAGATTCCGCTCGAATCGGCGCGCGCTTTTGGCGTGATGTCCATCGACCGCGAGGACCGCGTTACTTCCTTTACGGAAAAACCGCAACACCCGCAATGCCTGCCGGGAAAGCCGGATCGTGCGCTGGGATCGATGGGGATTTATGTCTTCAATCGCACGCTACTGGGCAAGCTGCTGCAAGATGACGCCCTAACGCAGACCTCAAGTCACGATTTCGGCCATGACATATTGCCCCGGCTGGTCGACCAGGCGCGGGTATTCGCCTACGCGTTCACGCAGAACGCCCCGGTCGGCGCCGGCTACTGGCGCGACGTCGGCACGATCACATCCTACTGGCGCACCCATATGGAGCTTCTCGATGGCATTCCCGGCTTTCGTCTCGACGATGCCGGCTGGCCTGTGCGCTCCGGGGTGCGCTCCCCGGACGCCTCATCACCCGACGCCAACTGCCCGGGCCGGAACGGCCTGGCGGCCAATTCCCAATTGGACGGGCGCTGCGAAGCGGAACGGGCGAACGTCCATCATTCCGTGCTGTTCCCCAACGTATCGCTTGCCAGCGGCAGTGAATTGTCGAATGCCGTAGTGCTGCCTCACGCCGAAATCGGGCGCAACTGCTCGCTCCACGACGTGGTCATTGGGGCTGGTGCCCAGGTGCCGGACGGCACCGTGATTGCGCCGATGAGACTCCACCACGGCGCCGGCGCACCAGCCCCAAGCCTTTACCCCGCCGTAGCTCCAGACCGAATGGCCGGAAACGCATCGCGCGCAGCTTCAGGCTCAACCGGAATCCAGGCGCTCGCGCACCGCGCGCCAGGCTGAATCGATCGCGCCGTTGACATAGGCAAACGCTTCTGCGTCGGAGCCGGCGATCGAGATGCGGCCAAACGGCTGGCGGGCGGTGATGTGCGGGCCGTTGTAGCGGTTGAATTCCGGCGGATCGACGAGGTCGTTGTACTCATAGGCATAGCCGTGCGGCCAGCGGTTCACCGTGATGCCAAGGATGTCGCGGGCCGGATGGAAACCGCCCAGCGCCAGCGCGTCGGCGGCCTGCGACCGCATCGCGCGCTCATAATCCTCAAAACTCAGAGCCAGCATTTTATGCCGTCCGAGCTTGTTCTGGGCGCGGGCATCCAGGCCTTGGCCCGGCTGTGTCGGAAAATAGTTCCAGTGCAGGATCATCGGATCCGCCGGCGACTTGGCAAATTCATAGCCGCCGAGGCTGACCGGGAAATCCAGCGCTACCGAATTCATCATGCCGCCGGGAAACCCGATGCGGTCAATACCCAGCGCGGCAAAAGGCTCCCAGTTGCGCACCAGCATGTTGGCGTACAACAGCGGAATCTTCACCAGGGCCGCAAAGGCCTCGGCTTGCGCGGCAGGAAACTCGGGGCATACGTAGGGAATCATCGCGCTATAGCCGGCGAAAATGACCTGCCGTGCATTCACATCATGGGCACTGCCATCCTTCACATAACGCACATCGACGCTGTCCGCGCCCGCAAGCCCCGCCTGGGCGGATCCGCGGTGGGCGATGCGAACGGCAGTGGCGTTCAGGCGGATTTTCACTTTTTGCTCCGGCCGGTCCAGCGCCGTGTAAGTAAATGGCGCCTTGACGATATCCTGCATGGTATGGCCCGGTGCAATATCCGGCACCAAAGCGCGCAACAGTAAACGGGCAATACCCGCGTTGCCGTCCGGGAAATGGAAGATATAAGGCTCGTCTTCGTGCCCGTCATAGAACGGGTCATCCTGCTTCGGATCGAGGCCGAGGCCGCCGAAGCCAGGCAGCCCCAGGTACATGGCCTCACGCGCGGAAATCGCATCGCCGCCAGCCCCCCAGATGCCGTCGGGCAGCGGGTTGGTAATCCGGATCAGGTATTCGGAAAAGCCAAATTGATCTCGCAGGTAATCGTCGTAACTGAGGCTGCGCAGGTACTGGAATTTTTCCGCCGGGCTTTTACCATGCAGAAAATCAGCCTGCGCCGTCAGCAGGCCGAACATTCTCTCGCTGTCTTCCTTCCGGGTCGTGACCCGATCGGAGAAATGCTGCAGTTCTTCGGCTGTTTGTTCGCCGCGACGGCCCCAGCCGAACGGGCTGCTCTGCACCAGGCGGTCGACGCCAAAGTGCGCGCGATCCAGCCAGATACCGTTCTGCAGGTCATACTGTTGATAGAGCTCACGGTCAAAGGCCTGGTAGAAGCGCTTCAACTCGATGCCCAGAGACTTGAGCAGGCCCAGCGCCTCGGCACTGTAAGAGGAAGGCGTGTCAATCGACTGGCTGCCGCCATAGCCAATGTAGGTTTTGCCCTCGTAACTGAACTCGTTGCGCTTGGCGTGACCGCCAAAATCATCGTGATTGTCCAGCACCAGGATGCGGGCATCAGGTTTTTCCTTGCGGTAAAACCAGGCGGCGGCCAGGCCGCTGATGCCGGCACCGACGACCACCAGGTCGAACTGCCCTTCGCCGGTATCGGTCCCACTGTCCCAGTGCCGGCCTTCGCGCGCCAGCGCATGCGCGGTTTCAAAAGAGCCCACATGCGCGCCACGCAGGCCGGTTATGGCCGGCGGGTAATAGCCTGGGACAATTTCCGGTGAGCCGGCAAATCCGGATGCCTGGGCCCAGGGCATCAGACTGGCGCCCAGTGCGACCGAAGTTCCCTGGCAAAACTGCCGCCGGCTGATGCGGCAGTGCATGCCCAATTCCTTATCCGACCGCATCTGTGATTACCTTTGCGCCGCAGAAGCTGCCTTTTGCGTCAGATCGCGCAGACGGTATTTCCGGCAGGCATCGCCAAAGGCGCGGAAAATCGCCATCGATACCGGATTGCCGGTGACTTTCCACTCCGGGTGCCACTGCAAAGCCAGCGTGAAACCGGGTGCGCCGCTGACGGAAAAGCCCTCGATGAGGCCATCGTCCGCAGTGGCTTCCACTTGCAGACCCGCGCCCAGGCGGTCGACCCCCTGCGAATGCAATGAGTTGACCTGTGCCTGGCGCTCACCGGTGATCTGTTGCAGAAGACCGCCGGCGGTGAATTCCATTGCGTGAGCGCTTGCATACTGCAGATCCAGTGGGTCGTCTGCGTTCTCCCTGTGATTGTGATAGCCCGGCACCTCGTGCACATGCTGGTGCAAGCTGCCGCCAAAGGCCACGTTCATCTCCTGAAAGCCGCGACAGACGGCAAACAGCGGCATGCCGGCGCGAATGGCGGCCGGAATCAGCGCCAGTGCAGCCGTATCCCGCTCCGGGTCGTGCCAGGTGCCTGCCCGGCTGGGTTCACCGAGGTAATGACGCGGCTCCACGTTGGACGGGCTGCCGGTCAGAAACAGGCCATCGAGGCGATCGAGAATGTCGACCACATCGAAACCTTCGGCCAGCGAGGGCAAACCCACCGGGTAGGCATCCGCGCCATCCACCAGGGCCTGCAAATATTTTTCACCGACCATGTGGAAAACATGCGCGCCGATGTCGCGGCGGTCGGAGATAACACCAATCAATGGCCGGTTTCCGTACATTTCGTCAAAACTCCTTTGTGCAGGGCCGCTGCCCCTCGTTTCCTGTCACACCTTGCCGAAAGTGCGATACGAGGCGTGACAGGACACCATTATTATCGCCCAGTTCGCGGCGGCGGGCGAATGCCGTGTGTATGCATGATGTTCACGGGTCTTGCCTTTGCCGGCGGTTGTACCCGTTTCCCCTGTTGTCCAAACCCGGTACGATGCAAGCCTGCCGGTAGAGTTAACAGGGAGACAAGTCGTGCCGCTCAAGACCTGTGCCGAAGCCATTGTGCAATCATTACTGACACACGGAGTGGACACCATTTTCGGTCTGCCCGGTGCGCAGACTTATGACTTGTTCGATGCGCTCGGCAGGCACGCCGATCAGATCGAGCTCTATTGCTCCCGCCATGAACAGGGCGCTGCCTACATGGCCTACGGATATGCCAAGTCCACCGGGCGCACCGGTGTTTATTGCGTCGTGCCCGGGCCGGGCGTGCTCAATACCATGGCGGCGCTGTGCACCGCGCACAATGCGCCGGTACTGTGCATTACCGGGCAGGTGCCGAGTGCGTATATCGGTGGCGGTCATGGCATGCTGCACGAACTGCCGGACCAGCTAAACATGCTGCGCGGCGTCACCAAGTGGGCGGCGCGCATCAACCATCCCAGCGAAACGCCCTCGATCATGGCGGAGGCTTTCAAACAACTCAGCAGCGGCCGGGTGCAGCCCGTGGCGGTAGAAATCCCGGGCGATGTGCTGGCGCAAGAATCGGATATCGAGGCCAATTACCCCGATCCGCCGCGTCCCCGGATGGCACCCGATCCGGATCGGATCTTCAGTGCCGCGGAACTCATCCGCGAAGCCGGGTCGCCGATGATCATGGTGGGCAGCGGCGCAATCGATGCAGCGCCCGAGGTGCAGGAACTGGCACGCCTGATCCAGGCTCCGGTGGTGTCCTTCCGCGGAGGGCGCGGCATCGCCAGCGACGAATCGCCTTACGGCTTCAATTGTGCCGCCGGCTACAAGCTCTATGGGGATAGCGATCTGATGATCGGCATCGGCACCCGCCTGGAGCTACCGGCCTTTCGCTGGCAGGAAGGCGTGGCGGACCAATTGCTGGTTCGCATCGATATCGATCCCACCCAGAACGTGCGCCTGCGCGGCAATGTCTCGATTGTGGCCGATGCCAAACTCGCGGTGCGCGCGCTGATCGATGAACTCTCCGTGGACTTTACGCCACCACCTTCGCGGGAGCAGGAATTCCTGGAACTGAAAGCCGCAAGCTGGCAGGAGATACAGAAAGTGCAGCCGCAAATGGGTTTCCTCAACGTGATCCGCAAGGTTTTGCCGCGCGAGAGTTTTCTGGTCGAGGAGATTTCCCAGGTAGGTTTCGCCTCCTGGTATGGATTTCCGGTCTACGAGCCGCGCAAACTGGTGAGCTGTGGTTACCAGGGCAACCTGGGGCACGGATTCCAGACCGCGTTGGGCGTCAAGGTCGCCAACCCGGATGTGCCGGTGGTTTCGATCACCGGTGACGGGGGGTTCATGTTCGGCGTGCAGGAACTGGCAACCGCGGTGCAGTACAACATCGGCGTCATCGTACTGGTGTTCAACAACAACGCCTTCGGCAATGTGCGCCGCGATCAAATCGAGCTCTACGACGGCCGCATCGTCGGTTCGGAACTGCGCAATCCAGATTTCGTCAAGCTGGCGGAAAGGGCCTGCCGGTAGAGTCAACAGGGAGACAAGTGGTGCCGCTCAAGACCTTTGGCGCTGCCGCTTACCGCGCCAGTTCCTGTGCGGAACTGCAAAACTGCCTGCAGCGGGCGCTGATGGATGCGGCACATGGACCGGTATTGATCGAAGTGCCCTGCGAACGCGGCAGCGAAGCATCTGCTTTCGAGTTCATGATGCCGGCGAACTATGGCAAGTGATTCTCAGTGGTGGCTCTTATGCCAGCGCTTGTTCCCCTGGTCGCGATTGCGCCATTCCCGTGATTCTCCTTACCCTGTAAAGTAGCGGGCTCGCCGCAGCGATTGCTGCGGCAACTGCCACATCTACCGGTTCCTTTGTACTACGCGCTCAGTGACTCTGCGGTCAGGTCCAGGCAGCGCCAGGCTTTCTCGACCAGTTCATCGATATGTGCAGGCTCGCAGATCAGCGGCGGAGAGACAATCATCGTATCGCCCACGGCACGCATCACCAGCCCATTGTTCACACACAGATCGCGGCAGCGTGTACCGGCGCCGAAATCTTTGTCGAAGCGGCCGCGGCTCGCCTTGTCCTGGACGATTTCCAGCGCACCGACCATGCCGGTGCTGCGTGCTTCGCCGATGATGGGATGGTCTGCCAAAGAAGCCCAGCGCTGGCGGAAATAAGGCCCGATGTGGTCGTGCACGCGTTCCACTATGCCTTCCGCCTGCATGATGCGGATCACCTCGAGCGCCACCGCGCAGGTCACCGGGTGGCCGGAATAGGTAAACCCGTGGGTAAATTCGCCGCCCTCGGCGGTGACCACGTCCGCCACCCGTTTACCGACCAGCGCGCCGCCCAAAGGCAGGTAACCCGAGGTCACGCCCTTGGCAAAGGAAATCAGGTCCGGCCGGATGGCGAAATGCGTGGAGCCGAACCACTGCCCCAGGCGGCCGAATGCCGTGATGACTTCGTCGGCGACCAGCAAAATGCCGTATTCATCGCAAATCCTCTGAATTTCGGGCCAATAGGTGTCCGGTGGAATGATCACGCCACCGGCGCCCTGCACCGGTTCGGCAAAAAACGCCGCCACCTTGTCCACACCCAGCTCATTGATTTTCTCTTCCAGCAGCCTCGCCTGCTGCAGGCCGAATTCTTCCGGCGACAAGATCGCCGCCCAGGCCAAAGTAATACGGTTGCTCGATGTGCACGATGCCCGGCACCGGCATGCGTAACTGTTCGTGCATGGCCGACATGCCCCCCAGGCTGGCGCCGGCGATGGTGCTGCCGTGGTAGGCGTTGTTGCGCGCAATGATGGTCATCTTGTCCGGCTCGCCCACGAGATCCCAGTAACGACGCACCAGGCGTATCTGGGTGTCGTTCGCTTCCGATCCCGAGCCGGTAAAAAAGACGTGCTGAAAATCACCCGGACTCAGTTCGCTGAGCACCGTGGAAAGCTCGATCGCCGGCGGGTGCGCGCACTGGAAAAAGCTGTTGTAGTAGGTCAGTTCCTGCATTTGCCGGCAGGCCACCTCGGCCAGGTCCTTGCGCCCATAACCCAGATTCACGCACCACAGGCCGGCCATGCCATCCAGTATCTTCTGCCCTTCGGAGTCGTAAATGTACACACCCTCCGCCCGGGTAATGATGCGGCTACCCTTCTGGCCAAGGTCATGAAAATCCGTGAAGGGGTGCAGGTAATGCTGGGTATCCAGCGATTGCCAGTCGTGAGTTGATTTTTTTTGGCTTGTGCTCATTCGCAGTCTCCAGCGTTAAAAGGGGCCGGATACATTTTCCCCGGAAATATCCGCCTTTAAGTCTAAAGCTTCCACGCGGTGGCCGGTAGTGCCCAGACTTCCGCCCACTGTGCGTTGCGGTTAAAGTGCACACTCATGCGGCACCAATCTCCGATGCAATGTCCGAAACCTTTGCCACCAAGAGCACCCTGTTCGAAGCCATCGAACTGATCGATTCCGGGCAGATCGACAAAGCCGAGGCGCTCTGCCGGGCGGCCGTCAAGCGCAATGCGAACGATGTGAACATGACCGCCTTGCTGGGCGCGACACTGTTCAAGGCAGGCAAGCACAAGGAAGCGGAAGATTATCTGCGCATTTCCATCCGCCTGGCGCCCAATTTTGCCAAACCCTGGTCGGATCTCGGACAACTGTTGGTGGCGATGCACCGCGAAGAGGAAGCGGTCGAAATCCTCGAGCAGGCGGTGAAACTGGAACCGGGTGAGGATGACGCCTGGTTCACCCTGGGTAAAGCCAGAGCCATAATGGGTCTGGGGCCACAGGCTGACGAGGCTTTTGAGAAATCATTTGCGCTGAACCCTGAACGCAAGGCCCTGGCGCTTGCGGCGGAGCACCAGCAAGCCGGCCGCCTCGAAGAAGCCGAGAAAATCTGCCGCGACATTCTGCGCAGCAACCCGGCAAATGTCGACGCCTTGCGCATGCTGGGTACGCTGGTCTTTCACGCCGGCCGCCTGCATGAAGCCGAGCGACTGTTCCGGCGCGCGGTTTCCTATGCCCCCGACTACGTCGAGGCCCGGCTCGACCTGGGGCGCACGCTGAAAGAACAGCAGCGGCTGGAAGAAGCCATTCACAGCTTTGAAAAAGGCACTGAGCTCGAACCCGACAATCTGCAGGCCCACTTTCTGCTGGCCTCGGTGCTGGCCCCCGCGGCCCGCACCTACGATGCCATTGCAGCCTACCGCAAGGTACTGGAGCTCCGGCCCAATCACCCCGGCGCACTTTTGGGCCTGGGGCACACGCTGAAAACCGTCGGCCAGCAGGAAGAAGCCGTCGAAGCCTACCGCGAATTGCATCCGGATGAAACCGGGTAGCGGCGAAACCTACTGGAGTCTGGCCAACCTCAAAACCTACAAATTGAGCGATGATGACATCCGGGCGATGGAAGCACAGGTTGCGCGCAAAGACGAGGATGAGGATTTCAATTCCCAGTCGCGGGTAAATTTCCTCTTCGCGCTGGCCAAAGCCTATGAAGACCGGGGCGATTTCGACCGCGCCTGGCAGTATTACCATGACGGGAATACCACCCAGCGCATGGAGGAAAACTACGATCCGGTGCGCACCGAAGTGATGAATGACGAACTCATCAAGACCTTCGATCGGGAGTTTCTGGAGCGGCATGCCGGCCACGGCCACCCGTCTGACGAGCCGATTTTCATCGTCGGCCTGCCGCGCTCGGGTTCCACCCTGCTGGAACAGATTCTGGCCAGTCACAGCATGGTCGAAGGGACGGCGGAGCTGCCTTATGCCGGGCTGGTCGCCACCTCGATGAATCGCGGCCGCGCCGACGGCGTCAACTACCCGCGCGCGGCGCGGGAACTCGGCGCTGAGCAATTTCACAAACTCGGGCAGGACTATCTCAACCTGGCGCGCATTCATCGCACCGAGGGCACGGCCCCGCTTTATCGACAAAATGCCCAATAATTTTCCCGCTGTCGGCTTCCTGCACCTGATTCTGCCCAATGCCAAAATCATCGACGCCAGGCGTTATCCATTGGACTCCTGTCTGAGCTGCTATCGCCAGTTGTTCGCCAGGGGGCAGAACTTCACTTACGACCTGACCGATATCGGCGAATATTTCCTGCAGTACCAGCGCATGATGGACTATTGGCACGAGGTGCTTCCGGGCCGCTGCCTGACCGTGCAGTACGAGGACATGGTCACCGATTTCGACAAGCAGGTGCGTCGCCTGCTGGATTATTGCGAGTTGCCCTGGGAAGAAAACTGCAGCCGCTTTTACGAAACCGACCGGCCGGTGCGTACCGCCAGCTCCGAACAGGTGCGCCAACCGGTCTATACCCGTTCGATTCATTTCTGGCGCAATTACGACGCGCGGCTGGATGAGCTGAAAGAGGTGCTGGAGCCGGTGCTGCCCCGCTACGCCAGGTACGAGGCAATCAATCGCTGAAGCCGTTCTGCATGACCCGCACTAGTGGCTTAACATGCACCCTAGGCTGACAATCTGAAGGGCCATACTGCGAGACTCTGGATCGAATGCTGCGGGTCGTTGCTGAAATTGATGCACTTGGTGGTTTTCATGGTGTCGAGGTTGTGCAGGGTGATGGTTGCCGGCGAAGAGCCCACCGCAAATACACTTTGATTCAACACACACAAACCGCGTGCAAATCCCGGTTGCGCCGGAGCCTCGTTCGCGGCCTGACTGCCGGTCAAGCCAGTTTCTGGAAAACCCGGCACCTGAAAGACACGATTGCTGTCGGGCGTGATGAAACGCACGACGTTTTCCTCGGTGTCATTGAACAGCACGCCGTCGCGCCACGGCCTGGCGTTGTGCACGCCCCGCGGCAAGGTGACCAGGCGTTCGATGCGGCGGGCATCGAAAAGCAGCAAACCCATCGTGCGCGCCCCGCTGATGAACATGCCCCGTTCATCGCACCACAGGCTGTTCAGCCGCAACTGATCGCCCGGCGACGGCCCCAACACGCTTTGCGGGTCGAACGGCGTGCCTTGCAAGTCCGTTTCTCCGTCCACGATATGCAAGCCCCAGCCAAACCGGTTTTCATCCAGGTCGAATCCCAGGATGGAATTGAAACCGGTGGAGGTAAGGTACAGTTTGCGATCGAAACAGGCGATTTCGTGACAGTGCGCCAGATAGGGCGAGCGATAGACATTCTGCAATTCAAAAGCCGGCGAGAATTCATACAGTGCGTCGGACCCAGCGACGAATACCCGCTGACCATCGAAGGCAATGCCCCGCAAACCCCGTCCGCCGCCGGACGACGACCAGTCCACACCTGGCGCCTTTCCAGTCGACGACCTGGGCGATTCGGTCCTGCGCCACGTCAACCAGGTGGATGGCGCCGTGGCTTTCGCCCTCTGCGCTGCCGCCCAGTACCGAGGTCGCCACCAGGACCGTCATGGCCGCCAATCCGCCGTTACTTTGTTTTTTTGCCGCATGTTCGACTCAGAATCGCGCTGGCCAATAAAGCATTGAGACCCAATTCAAAGGCTACCTTTTTTTTCGACGGCTGAGCTTCGGATTCGTGACATCACTGCATTTTGTGGCATTATAAATGCGCCGACTTGGAAAATAAGCAGTTTAATGCAAACAAAAATTCCGGAGAGTTTCATATATGGTCAACTACAACGATCCGCTGCGCCGTAACTCCAGAAAAGCCCTCAGTGCAACCATCAGTGCCATCTGCGCCGGAGTTCCCCTCGCCCACGCCCAGAGCGTCGACCAGGGCGAAAGCGACGAAAGTGGCGCCCTTGAAGAGGTCATTGTAACCGCCACAAAACGCGGCGCGCTGAATCTCCAGGATGTGCCGATATCCATTACTGCGTTCACCGGCGCCGCCATCAAGGCCCAGGGTCTGAAGAAGCTGGACGACTATTTTGGCCAGATTCCAAGCCTGAGCTTCGGCCGCCTCGAACCCGGCGGCACCAACGTGATCATGCGCGGCTGCGCCATCTCGGGTGTCGCATTTGGCAACAATCCGACCACCGGCGTGTACCTTGACGAGCAACCGATTACCAACTCGGTGCAAAATCCGGATCCCCGCCTGGTCGACATCGAGCGCGTCGAGGCGCTGGCGGGCCCGCAAGGCACCACCTTTGGCGACGCTTCACAGTGCGGCACGCTGCGCATCATCACCAACAAGCCGGTCATAGGCGAATCCAGCGGCTGGGTGGACCTTACCGGCAACACCATCAATGACGGCAAGTCAGGCTACGATTTCAGCGCCATGCTGAACGTACCGCTGGGCGACAAGGCCGCGATTCGCCTGGTTGGCTTTTCCGCCCATGATGCCGGTTACGTGGACAACGTATTGCGCCCCAGCCCCCGCGGCACCTTCAACAATGCGGACTTTGTCAAGAATAACGTCAACGGCACCGATGTGTATGGCGGCCGCGCGGCCATTCGCTGGCAGCCGGACGAAACCTGGAACATCGATTTCCAGGCGATTGTGCAGGACACCTCGCAGGACGGTTTTGGTGACGCGGACATCAACGAAAATTATTTTGCCGGCTACAACCTCGGCAAATGGGAGCAGGTGCGCTATAACCCCGAGACCTGGTCGGACCAGTGGACTCAACTGGCGCTGACCATTGACAAGGACTTCGGCTGGGGCACATGGACCGTCACAGGTTCCTACTTCGACCGCAAGACCTCAACACGCACCGACGCAACCACCTACCTGCAGGGTTTTCAGACAGCCACTGACTACTACAACGCTAACCACCCAGGCCCGCCCCAGTACTACCACACCGTACTGTATGATGACTGGGGCGGAGATCCGCGCGGCGTGACGCGCAGCCCCCCTGGCAAGGATAAGCGCTCCACTTTTGAAACCCGCCTGGCTACATCCGATGAGTTTTCCAGCCGTTGGTCGATGCTCGTCGGCGCGTTTTACAATAAGAGCAAAACGCCCACCCAATCGTTCGTTTCCAATGTCGATGGGCAGAGCGCCAATTGCTCCGAGTATTACGCGGCGGCGCCGGGATGCACCAAGGCATTCACCTATTTGAGCTACCTGCACTACTATTATTTCGGCACCTTCAGCAAGCCGTCGGACAACTGGTGGACCGGCATTTACACCAATGAAGTCAAATCCTCCGCAGGTTTCGGTGAACTCACGTTCAACATCACTGACAACTTTTCCATAACGGCGGGTGGGCGCTGGTACGAGATCAAGACGAACCGCAGCCTGATCCAGGGTTCACTGATGGATCCCACCGGCAAGGACCTCAAGCCCAATTGCGGCACGGATGAGGACAAGGCCTCCTGGCAGGAAAACGGGATTCCGGTGGAAGGCGTCGCGCTGTGTTTTGCCAACTTCAGCTCCAGTTCGAAGGAAACCGGTTTCGTACCGAAATTCAACGCCACGTGGAATATCACCGACCACAACATGGTGTATGCGACCTATTCCGAAGGGTTCCGCAACGGCGGCGCCAACGGTGGGCGCAGGGGTTCGATCTTTGCCTCGGGCGGCGAATTCGACCAGTACGAATCCGATCAGCTCATCAATTACGAAATCGGCACCAAGAATGAGTCTGCCGACGGCAGGTTTCTTGCCAATGTCACCTTCTATCACATGGACTGGAAGGACATTCAGATCGAGACCGAGGACCCCGATCCACAGATTTTCGCAACCGGCATCGTGAACTTGCCGGAAGCCAGTATCGACGGTGTGGAGGCCAACTTCTCCTGGTTGCCGGTTAGGCAACTGACCCTGACCGGAACGCTGGGCTACAACAAGGCCGAATTGGCCAACGCAGCCGTGTTGTGGGCCGGTACTGATTCAGAAACCACCATTCCGAAAAGTACGCGCCTGCCGCTGATGCCCGAATGGAAATACAGCCTGACTGCGCGCTGGGACTTCAGCTCGGATTTGTGGGGGGCCAGACCATTCACGATGGCTACCTGGACCTTCAACGATTCTTCGTTGAACTCCCTGGGCGTTTCCTCTGGCGTGGTGCAGAAGCCACCCAAGGTGAACCCCTCCTTCAATATCGTCAATCTCCGTTTCGGCCTGGAGGGTGAGGGTTGGAGTGCGCAGATTTTTGTGGACAACATCACAAATGAATACGCCAACGTGTTTTACAGTACTCGTTGGACCCAGCTACGCGCCGCCGTGCTGCCGCCACGTACCATCGGCATCAACTTCCGCAAGGATTTCAACTGGTAGCAAATCGGGCTCGGAGAATCATTTGGGTAAGCAAATGGTTCTCTGACTCCAAAAGTCATATGGACATAGAAACGCGTATTCGGGAGTTGGGGCCGGTAGACAGCACGGCCTTGGGCGAAGCCATCCTGGCGCAGGACGAGGCGGCCTGGCATGAGCAGCTTTATCGCCAGCAGGAATACGACGTGCATCGCCAGACCGAGTCCATCGTGCTGGTATTCGCCAATATGGATGTCTGGCCGGAAATCGAAATCCACAAGGAGCCGGGCTGGGACCGCCTCGCCGAGGTTGCGATACCGGTCATGCACGGCATCATCGAGCAACACTATCCGCCCGGTGGCACGATCATCCGCGCAATGGCCGCCAAGTTGCTGGCCGGCGGGAAGATCGCGCCGCACACCGATACCCACCCCTCCTTCCATCGCGGGCATCGCATCCACGTGCCGATCACGACCAATCCGCGCGTGCGTTTCATGATCGACGGCCGGCCCCACCAGTTGCAGGTGGGCCAGGCCTACGAAATCAACAACCAGAAGAATCACAGCGTGATGAACAAGGGCAGCGAAGACCGCATCACCTTCATCTTCGACTACGTCCCCCCCGCCGAACTCGGCCGCGCCCCGGCCCCACCAATCGAACGCGAACGCCAAACCGCCTGAGCCTTCGGTTCTGGGTTTTTGCTGTCACTCCGGGTTCACGAACCGGGGCACGGGCAGTCTTTTCCGGGACACGGCGTGAATACATCCCTGTAGCCTCGGATGAAACATCCCTGTTTCATACGGTCCCGGAAAAGACCGCCCGCACCCCGGTTCTGCACCTTCCGTGCGTCGGGGCCAGTAGATCACAGCTTCGAACAGCTACACGAGCCCGAGCAACCACGAGCCACGCCTCTAATAAAAAGAAAAAAAAAGCGAAGGCAAAACGAGGGGTCCAGCCCTAACGTCAAGAGCCGGATCCGGGGAGTTACTCCCGGGACCGTATGAAACAGGGATGTTTCATCCGAGCCCCCATGGATGGGTTTACGGCGTGTCCCGGGAGTAACTCCCCGGAGCCGGCTCGCCCAAGCGTAAAACGAAGCCAGCTCCCCCCGCTAAATCGAGGTCACTACTTAATTTTTGACGTAAATGACCTGGCCTTCGAACAGGGTCATGTCGACCTGGGTATTGGCGATGTCATCGGCCTGGCCGCTTTCGTACCGTTCTACGATATTGCGATCCAGCACGGTCAGGTCGGCTTTCTTGCCCACCTCGATGGAGCCGGTGATCTTTTCCTGGTTCAGCGCGCGGGCGCCATTGATGGTATAGGCCGCGATCATCTGATGAATATCGATGGCTTGCGTCGGCGTTCAGGAACTTGCCGTCCAGACCCTTGCGCGTCACACCAACCGCCATATTCACAAACGGCCGCGGTGAACGGTCATCGACCGGCGCATCGCTGCCGGCCACCGGCACCGCGCCGAATTCCATCGTGCTGCGCACCGGATAGCTGTTCTTCATGCGGTAGCTGTCCGGATCATATATGCCCCCGGGGCCGGTCACATCGCCAATGAACGGCATCACCGTCATATCGTATGCAGGATCGGTCAATGCCCAGGCATAGGTCCAGGCCAGGTACAGCCCCATTTCACCGATACGTTTCTGGTCTTCAGGCGCGACCAATTGCAGGTGCGCCATGGTGTGCCGCAGCGGATTGCCGCTGCCCGGCTTGATCACCTGAGCCAGTGCATCCACGCCGACCCGAACGGCGCGGTCGCCGATGGCGTGAATGTGAATGGTGAACCCTGCCTCATCGAGCCGCTGCACGTATTTGTCGATAAAGGGCTCGGGATCGCGCAGCACACCGCGCGAAATCACGCATTGCGCCGGATGGAATCCGTGCTCGGCACGAAACGCTTCCACCGCGGCGGCCTGCTCGAAGCGCTTCATATTGGCCCTGGTTTCCTCGCACAGTGCGCTGGCGGTATCCACATAGCCCACGAACATCCAGCTTTGCCTGTCTCCAGATCGTAGTGAAAACGCGGCTGCAAGTAGGGTTGCAACATCGCGGCATTGGGCAGGGTCGGCGGATCGGCGTAGGGATTGCCCTCCAGCACGCCGTCGGCATAAATTTTGGCTGCGGTGGCGTGAATCAGCTTTGAATGGCTGAATGCCGCGCGGTTGGCTTCGAGGATTTGCATCATCTCATCGAGGCGAATTTCACCGCTGAGGGAATCCGATAATCAACCGGGTCCAGACGCGTGGCCACCTGGATGCGAAAATGCATGTCGCCGGATTCCTCGAAGGATTTCAGATAGGGCAGGAAGCCGATTGCCAGTGACGGCATCCTGCACCGAGGTAATGCCGTTGCGCGCCAGTTCCCTGCCGATGGCCGGCAGCAGCGGTCCCAGCACGGCCGGATCGTCGCCTGCGGTGGCGGCGACACCAGGCCCTGGCCTGCTCGTTCAGTTCCCCATTCGGCTCACCGCTTGTCATCCACGCCAACCAGGTCCTTGTAATCGGTAAATGCGGTCGCCAGGGTTGCCGCATTCAGACCGACGACATTACCCTGGGCATCGGCTGCCCGCTCCAGCGCGCGGCTGTTGACCGCGCCATGATGGCCGTCGTTGCCCCACAGAATGATCGGGTGCTCGGTCGACACCGCATCGAGCGCGGCGCGCAGGGAAGGCAGCCGCGCTGGAAACCTGGTTGCCCTCGGCAAAATTCCACATTTCCACAGACAGCCAATCGCCGGCAGGCAAGTTGATAATGCTGGATGCACTCCTGCAGGTAAGGCACCATCTCCTCCAGGCTCATCGGCTTGCTGCGCAAGGAGCAGGTGTCCGGTTCAACGATACCGAAGATGTGGATGTGCGAATCGTGCAAGCCGGGCAACATCATGCGGCCGGCCAGGTCGATCACCCGGGTTTCCGGCCCCTGCAGTGATTGCATGTCGGCGCTGCTGCCGACCGCACTGATCAGGCCATCATTCACCGCGACCGCTTCGACAACGGACCTTTGCGCGTCGGCAGTGTAGACATAGCCATTGAGCAGCAAGAGGTCTGCGGGTTTACTTCCTGAAACCGCCGTTGCATCCTCTGATTCGCCACCGCCACACGACACCAAAGCAAAGACAATTGCGAAAAGCAATAGACGCAAAACAGGCGAAACGGTTCCGAATTTCATTGATTGGTATTCCAGGTAGGCAACGTGATGCAGGTCATGGGGACAGATCCATTCTTGACCAAATGCCGGCCGCCGTGCAAGGCAGAAAGAATGGCGGGACCCATCGCAGCATCCAGCGGATATGGTTTAGACTGGGCGCTTACATACCCTTTACCCAAGACCCAAACGACGAGGTTGAACATGCTGGACAGGACCGTTACCGACTGGCGCGCCGCCAGTGACCAACTGGCTTTCGAAGGCCGCGCATTTATCAATGGACGTTATGTGGATGCGCTTTCCGGCGCCACGCGCATCACCTTCAATCCCGCCAACGGCAAAGAACTGACGGCCGTGGCGAATTGCGGCCCCGAGGATGCGGACCTGGCCGTGGCGGGCGCGCGCAAGGCATTCGCAAGCGGCGTCTGGTCGCAGATGGCGCCGGCCGAGCGCAAACGGATATTGGTCCGCTGGGCCGAGCTGATCGAACAGCATGCCGAGGAACTGGCGCTGCTGGAATGCCTGGATGTGGGCAAACCGATTTCGGACACGCTGAATGTGGATGTGCCGTCCGCGGTGCGCACGATACGCTGGAGCGGCGAGGCCATCGACAAGGTGTATGACGAAATCGCGCCGACGCCGGCCGGCACGCTGGCGCTGGTGCAGCGCCTGCCTCTGGGCGTCATCACCGCCATCGTGCCGTGGAATTTCCCGTTTTCGACCACTGCCTGGAAACTCGGCCCCTCGCTTGGCCACCGGCAACTCGGTGGTGCTCAAGCCGGCATCCAATACCCCGCTGACGGCGATCCGTGTGGCCGGGCTGGCGGCCGAAGCCGGGCTGCCGGACGGTGTGCTGCAGGTCCTGCCCGGACCCGGCGGCAGCCTGGGCAAACACCTGGCGATGCACATGGATATTGACGGCCTCACCTTCACCGGTTCGACTCCGGTGGGCAAATTGCTGATGCAATATTCCGGGCAATCCAACCTCAAACGCGTGTTTCTGGAACTGGGCGGCAAGAGCCCGAACATCGTATTTGCCGACGCCAACCTGAAGAAGGCCGCCGCGCTGGCTGCCACAGCGGTGTTCTACAACGGCGGCCAGACCTGCACCGCCGGCACGCGGCTGATCGTGGAGGAAAAAATCCACGACGAGTTTCTCGAACTGGTGACCGCACGCGCCCGCAAGTGGATGCCCGGGGATCCGCTGGACCCGGCAACCGCGATGGGCCCGATGATCGATGCAAGCCAATTTGACACGGTGGCGGAATACGTCGGCGTCGGTCACGAAGAAGGCGCCAAATTGGTGTTCGGTGGCGGACAGATCGATGCAAGATAGCGGCGGATACTACCATGAACCCAGCATTTTCACCGAAGTTACCAACTCAATGAGAATCGCCCGGGAAGAAATTTTCGGCCCGGTCATGTCCGTTCTGACCTTTCGCGAAGCCGCAGAAGCGGTCGCCATCGCCAATGATTCCATCTATGGCCTGGCCGGCGCGGTCTGGAGCAATGACATCAACACCGCACATAAAGTGGCGGCGGCGGTGCGCGTCGGCACCATGGGCATCAACAACTACTTCGGCGGCGACATCACCGTGCCGTTCGGCGGCTTCAAGCAAAGCGGCAACGGCCGCGACAAGTCGATCCACGCATTCCATGATTACACCGAGCTGAAAACCACCTGGGTGGAGTTCGACTGAGCCCCAAAGACGGGGCAACTGACCGGAAGCCGGCATGCACGATCTGACCACAGGGCCGGTCGCCGCCCACCTGCGCCGCCAGGCGATCCCGTTTTCGCTCGGCCTGGTGGCGATTTTCTCCTTCGAAGCGGTCGACCTGTTTTTCATTTCGCGCCTGGGCGATGCCCCCCTGGCTGCGGTCAGCTTCACGTTTCCGATCATCTGGCTGATTTACGCCATCGGCATGGGCTTCGAAGTCGGCGCGGCTTCGTGCATCTCCCGCGCCATCGGCCGGCGCGATGAAGGCGCGGCCCGCCGCCTGACGACGGATACCGCGGTGCTGGCCAGCCTGGTACTGGCCGTGATGGGCCTGGTGGGACTGGCCACCATCGAGCCGGTATTTACCCGCCTGGGCGCCACACCCAGGCTGATGCCATTGATCCATGATTACATGGGCATCTGGTTCTGGGTCGCCCCGACCGATGCCTGCCTGTGGACCAGCCTGGCCTCGATCCGCGCGCGCGGCAACAGCCGGCTGGAGGCCAAGCTGATTACGATGGCGGCCCTGCTCAACCTGGTGCTGGATCCGCTACTGATATTCGGTTTGCTCGGCTTTCCGCGCCTGGAAATCCGCGGCGCCGCATTGGCCACGCTGATCTCCAACGCCACCGTGCTGGCATTCGCGCTGCTGTACCTGGCCGGGCGGCTGAAGATATTTGCCAACCCGATCGCGCCGCTGAAGGAGATTTTCGCTTCCTGGCGGCACATGCTCAGCATCGGCATTCCGGCCATTGCCAGCAACGCCATCATTCCGCTGTCCAACGCCATCGTCGTGGCGATGATCGCGGGCTACGGGGTCGATGCGGTCGCCGGTTTCGGTATCGCGATGCGCGTGGAGCCGATGGCGCTGATCCCGTTCTACTCATTATCGGCGGTCTCCAGCCCGTTTTTCGGCCAGAACTTCGGCGCCGGCCAGTTCGAGCGCCTGCTGCAGGCGCGCCGCATCATCACCCGTTTCTGCGTCGTTTTCGGCATCGCGCTGGCGCTGTGCATGGCTGCCCTGGCGCGGCCATTGAGCGGCCTGTTCAGTCACGCCCCCGAGATCCAGGATGTGGCGGTGCATTACCTCTGGCTGGTGGCCTGGGCCTACGGCGCCCACGGCATGGTGATGGCCTGCAATGCGGCTTTCAACGGCACCGGCCGGCCGCTGCCGGCCATGCTGATTTCAGCAGCGCGGGTGATCTTCGTGTTCCTGCCGCTGGCCTTGCTCGGCCGGTTTCTGCTGGGTATCGAGGGGATTTTTCTCGCCACCAGCATTTCCAATCTGTTGGTGGCGATACTGGCATTTACCTGGCTGGGGCATCACATCCGGTCCCATGACGGCCATGCTCCGACCAGATCGCTTCCACCCAGCCCCTGATCGTCAGCGCTTCCTGCCAGCGGTCCGAGAGTTCCGCACCCTGTGCATCGGTGATGGCGTAGGCGGGCGGCCCCAACTCGCACAGGAATACCAGCGTCGCATCGGCGGCATTACGCTTGCGCCACATGGCGATGCCATCGCGCCACCAGCTTTTGAATTGCTCCACCCAGGCCTGGTGTTGCGGAAAATCGATCTGGATCTGTACCTGTTCGCGGTTGGCGACCCGGCCCTGGAAGCAGTCCGAGCGTTCGAGCACCCGCAGCATGTGCGCGCGGTCCGTTTCGCGCAGCGGCAGGCGCATTTCCCGATCCACGACAAAGTGGGAAAGATCGGCGCACAGGCGCATCTCCGGCACGGCCTCGAGCATGCGCAGCGTGTAGTGCAGATCGTTCAGCAAACTGTCGCGATGGGTTTCGAACAACAACGGTATATCCACCTCAGCCGCCTCGACCATCCAGCGCCGGACCACCGGTACGCCGCCGGCCACCGTCATGGGCATCACCCCGCCGATGGCGTTCACATGACAGGCGTTCATCGCCCTGGCTGTCTCCAGCAAAGGACGCATCTCCTCCACGGTGTAGGGAAAGGCATTGATCATGCATTTGAGGCCGTACTTCTCGAACAGCGGTTGCAGCGCCAGGGTTTGCGGGATTTCCGCCACCGCCGGATCCAGACACATGCCGTGATAACCGGCCGCGGCCACCATCGCGAAGTTTTCCTCCATCGGGCGCTCCGGCTTGCCGGGCTGGCGCAATTCCATCGCCCATAAGGATTGAAACACTTCCAGTTTTTGCATGGCTTGATTTTCGCTGCAGTCGGTAGTTCGAATCAGAATGACGTCAAAAAGGAAACCGCGTTGCCGCCATAATTGCGCACGTCCTTGCAGGCCTGCAGGTAATCCGCGCCCATCGCGTTCTGCTCCGCATCAAACGGGCCGCCTTCGTGCATCACGCGCTGCACGCGAAAGCGGTGGTACATGCGCAGTTGCGAGGAGAACGGAATGAAGCGTTGCGGATCGGTGCCGAATTTCTTCCGATCGTAGGCCGGCAGCTTGTACCAGGCCACCGTCGGACGCGCATGGTGCGCATTGTGAAAACCGAAATTCAGCACCAGCCAGTTCAACTGCTCCCAGCGCAGCGACAGCGGACAACTGAAGGTGTGTTCCTGCTCGGTGGCGCGGCCGCCAAAACGCGAAGGCGGATTGTTTTCGAACAATGTGGGGTTGGGCCCGTAATCGTGATGCGTGCTGTCCATCAGCCGCAAGACGTGGATCATCAACAGTTGGGCAATGACATAGCCGATCGCTGCCCAGGGGAATATCACCAGTACCGTGAAGAAAATGCCGCCACGCAGGAGGATCACGATCACATTGCGCAGACGCTGATCGCGCCTTTGAGGAATGACAAAGGAAGTGAGCACCATGATGCCGCGCATGATCAACTCATGCGCCGGGATGTAAATCCATTCGAGTAATTGGGTCAGGCGATAGACCAGGCGGTGGCTTTGAAAAAACGGCGCATACTCCCACCACACGGCATCGTCGTTGTCCATGTGGTGGCGAAAATGCTTGTAACGGATGTCTTCGAAGGTTCCATAAGCGGAGCCGGCAATCCAGTTCAGCACCCGCCCGAGACGCGCATTGTTTTCGTTGGCCCGGAACACGGTATTGTGGCCGCATTCATGGATCATGTAGGCCGCGATGACCATACCGTGCGCCAGCAGCAATATGGCTGCCCCATAGACGGCCCCAATGCAGGGCGAAAACAGCCCGGCAAGACCAAAACCATATGCCAAAAAGGCATAAAGAACGGCCCCACTGTGATATATCAGTCCGCTCGGTTCATGAAATAAGGCGCTTGATGATGCCATTAAAGTAATCTCAGCCCTTTTGAATCAAGATCTTAAGCCCGCCATGCGTACCGCTTCAAGCAGCATGGCCGGTTCCCCCGGCGTCATCAGGTTGGCCCCGGAGACCCCGGGGATGTCCTGCAGCTTCTGCAGGATTTCCGCGCAGATGATGATGCCCTCCTGTTCCGGATCCCGGGCTTGGGCAAGTCTTCGCACGAACTTTTCCGGCATCAAAGAGCCGCGCAGGTTCTCTTGCAGCCAGCGCGCCGAAGTTGCTGACGGCAGCACCGCCACACCGACCAGGACCGCACAACGCCAGGTGAGCTTGGCCGACACCAGATGATCCATGTAACGGCGCAGGGCTTTCATATTGAAACACAACTGGGTCTGGACAAAATGCGCCCCGGCGTCCGCGCGTGATTGCAGCGCGCGCGGCTGCCAACCCGACTTGGGGTTGAACACGGTAGTCGTGGTGCCGATCAAAAAATCCTGCACCCCGGCAACCGATTCGTCTTCACCCAACTGCCGTGCGACCGTAATCAGATCCACCCCACTGAGTTCAAACACCTGCTGTGTCGCCGGCTTGTAATCGGCCGGCAATTCCTCGCCGCGCATCAGCAGCACACTGCTCACACCGGCAACGCCGAGCCCGATCAGGTCACTTTCCAGCGCGATGCGGTTGCGGTCGCGGCCGGACAGATGCACGATCGGATCCACCCCTGCTTCCAGCACAATCCGTGCTGCAGCCTGCGCCGACATTTGCAGGCGCCCGCCAGGACAGTCGGGCACCTGGACCGCATCGAACACCTCGGCCAGCAAGCGCGCCTGCTCACCAAGCTGCGCGGCGTCCGAGCCACGGTCCAGCGCCAGATCGGCACTGAGCACAAATTTTTGCGTACGGATGGCGTCTCTGAACCGAATCAACGACTACTCTCCAAGGCCAGGGCGGGGTCAGAGTACCATTTTCTTCGCTGGAGAAAATGGTACTCTGACCGCAGATGCTTCAATGTCCCCTGGGGGGAAATCCTCATGCAAGCCGAACACCAAAAACAGGAACACACATCATCTTATTACGCCGCCAGCGCCAATGAAAAAACACGCTACCCCGTTCTACAGGGCGGCCACAGCGCCGACATCTGCATCGTCGGCGGCGGTTTTACCGGGGTGGCCTCGGCGCTGACGCTGGCCGAGCGCGGCTACAAGGTGGCGCTGGTCGAAGCCAACCGCATCGGCTGGGGCGCTTCGGGCCGCAACGGCGGCCAACTGATTGGCGGCTTCAGCGGCGACAAAAAGATCGTCAAACATTTTGGCGAAGACGTTGCCAGGACCGTCTGGGACATGCGCTGGCGCGGCCACGAAATCGTGCACGAGCGGGTGAAGAAATACGCGATCGACTGTGACTTGAAATCCGGCTACATCGACGTCGCCAAGAACCGGCGCGAGACCGGTTACCTCGAAGAGGATATGGCCCAACTGGAAAAATACGGGTTTCCGTGGGAATACCGCCTGCTCTCCAAAGCCGAAACGCAGGAGACGATCGGCACTGACGCTTATGTCAGCGGCCTGATCAACATGCGCAATGGCCATTTGCACCCGCTCAACCTCTGCGCCGGCGAAGCCAGGGCCGCACACAAGCTGGGCGTTCAGATCTTCGAGCATTCACCGGTGACCCGCATCGTGCATGGCCCCAAGCCCAGGGTGGAAACGCGCACAGGGTCATGTCGAAGCGCAGACCGTGGTGCTGGCCGGGCATATATTTCACCGGCTGGAACAACAGCGGCTGTCCGGCACGACCTTCAAGGCCGGCAGTTACATCATCGGCACCGAACCCTTGCCGGCCGAGGTCCGCAAGGCAGATCAACCCGCGCGACCTGGCCGTATGCGAAATCAGCAACATCCTCGATTACTATCGCCTGTCCGCGGACGGGCGCCTGCTCTACGGCGGGCGCATCAACTACTCCGGCCGCGAGCCGTCCAACATCCGCGCGGCGGTTGAACCGCGGATGTTGAAGGTCTACCCGCAATTGAAGGGCGTGAAGATCGACTACCAGTGGGGCGGCAGTATCGGCATCGTCATCCGCCGCATCCCGATGGTGGGGCGCATCGACGGCAACATTTACTATGTGCAGGGTTATTCCGGACATGGCGTCAACACCACGCACATGATGGGCGAAATCGTCGCCGACGCCGTCGGCGGCACCCTGGAACGTTTCGACCTGTTCGCCAAAATGCCGCAGATCCGCATTCCCGGCGGCAACGCATTCGGCAATCAGCTCGTGGCGCTCGGCATGCTGTATTACCGATTGAAGGACCTGCTTTAGGCCCTGCGGGTGCTTTTCTTTGTATTTGGAAGCCAATTGCTCTAAATTTAGACAGCAAAGAAATCACTGGCGTCTGATATTCAATCGACTGGTGTAGGCCATGCCCAACATTTCAGATTCATACGGCAAGTACGATGCAAACGCACTCAAGGAGCCCATGGGCGAATTGCTCGGGCTTGCCCGCGGCTTGATGGCGGACCAGAAACTGGGTGATAGCGAAATCGAGTACCTGAACGAGTGGCTGGGCAAACGCCACGATATCAAGGCGACTTTCCCGGGGAACGTCATTTACGAACGGATCGGGGAGGTACTCGCGGATGGCGTAATTACCGAAGAGGAGCGGGAACACCTGGTTCTGACCCTGAATGCATTGATCGAAGGCCGGCTGGAAGAGCTCTCCGATGAGGTTGACGTAAGTGAGTTTTGGTTCGACGAAGTGGATTCGATTGAATTCCCAAACACCCGCTTCAGCCTCACGGGTAACTTCGTCTATGGACCCATCACAGTGTGCAAGATGGTTATCGAGAATCGCGGAGGTGTCGTCATTCCGGTCAGCAACCAGGTACCGCAATTCCTGGTGGTCGGCGGACTGGGGGTCGATGAATGGCGCACGGGAGGGCTTGGTGCAGACATTGAAAAGGCGCTCAAGCTGCGCGACAAAGGCATTCCGCTGAAAATCATTTCCGAAGACAACTGGGTCTCCCAATTGTAAACGCTGTTACAGGCCACTAAAGCGTTTTCAGACCATCGGTTTCCTGCCGCAACGCGTCGAGGAATGACTTCAGCTCGGATTGAAGCGCCGGCACCCGTCGCTTGCCCGCCGGACTGAGGACACCGGCAGGCACCTGGGCAAGATTGTCATCCAGCATCTTGATCACCTTGGGACCATCGGGGTCGCCGCCGTTCGGATCGACCAGCGCCATCACGCGTGCAACACCGATCGCACCGAGCCAATCGAGGGCATCAGCATCGTGCAGGTAGAGCGCTTCGGGACCTGACGGCTGGCGATCGAACATGTGGGTGCGTATCGCGCCACTGACCGCTTCGATCTTCGCCATCGGGAAATCCGTGTCTTGAAGCACCGAGCCGACGATTCGGGCCGCCTCGTCGGCATGGTCGATGCCTTCCTTTTCCCGGTCCCAAGGGGCAAACGCCGCCATGTCATGCAAGTAGGCCGCAGCAAAAAGGACATCGTCATCCAGGCTCACCCCATCCTCCAGCGCGAGCGCCTTGGCCAACTCATAATCGCGCACCGAATGCGAGTATCCCCACGCCGGATGGTGAAAGTGCTCCTGGGCAAAATCCCGCACGGTGGCGTGCCAGTCAGGCGAATCCTCGGCAGCCCACGCCCCGCAAACCCACACCATCAACGCGAGCGCCACCAGCCCTGCGAGCACCCGGGCCTTACTGCAAAATGTCATCGACTTTTCTCCTGCATTGATGGTTCAAACAAGACATATTACCTAACCCTCGACCGCGCGCACACTTCTAAGCGAGAATACCACTCTTGCCGCTCAAACCCTGGAACCTGCCATGCGCCATTTCATCATCGGCCTGATTCTTGTCACGCTCGCCGCTTGCCAGGGGCAGGATGCTGCCGAACAACCATCGCCAACGGTGGCTGCAGCGGTGCCCTCGTCCTGGTTGATCACCCACGTTACTGTGATCGATGGTTCCGGCGCACCGGGTTTTGCCGGCACCGTGCGCATCGATGGCTCGCAGATCGTCGACGTGGGTGAGCTGCGACCATTGCCTGGCGAGGCCGCCATTGACGGCGCCGGGTTGGTGCTGGCGCCGGGATTCATCGATACACACAGCCACATGGACGCCGATCTCTTCGACCAGCCCGAAGCGCTAGCCGCGGTAAGCCAGGGCATCACCACGATCATTGCCGGACAGGACGGATTTTCCTCCTACCCGCTGGCTGACTTCATCCAGCACCTGTCGCAACAGCCAGCGGCGGTAAACGTGGCATCCTATGCCGGCCACAACACCCTGCGCGGCGAGGTCATGGGCAAGGATTACCGGCGTAAGGCGAGTGACGGCGAAGTCGAACGCATGCAAATCCTGCTGCTGGGAGAACTCGAATCCGGCGCACTCGGCCTTTCCACCGGCCTTGAATACGACCCGGGCATTTATTCCGACCCGGACGAAGTGTTGCGACTCGCCAAAGTGGCGGCGCAGCATCACGGGCGCTACATCAGCCACATACGCAGCGAGGACCGTTACTTTGAAAAGGCGCTGGACGAAATCATCAACATCGGCCGGGTCACCCGCATGCCGGTGCAGATTTCACATATCAAGCTGGCGATGAAGCGCTTGTGGAGCCGCGCCCCCGAGTTTGTGGCCCAACTCAATGCCGCCCGCGACGAAGGCATCGACATCAGCGCGGATATCTATCCTTATGAATACTGGCAGTCCAATCTGATGGTATTGCTGCCCGGGCGGGACATTACCGATCGCAAGGAGGTCGAACTCGCACTCACTGAACTGGCGCCGCCGGACGGATTATGGATGACCCAATTCGACCCGCAGCCCGAGTATGTGGGCAAAACGCTGACCGAAATCGCGGACTTGCGCCACACCGATCCGGCGACCGCCTTCATGCAGCTAATTTCTGAATCAATGGCGATGGAGAAAGAAACGGGCGAACCGGCCGATACCATCATCGGCACCAGCATGACCGAGGAAGACATCCTGGCCTTGCTCACCTGGCCCCATACCAATATCTGCACCGATGGCGGGCTGGTGGACTTGCACCCGCGCGCCCGTGGCTCGTTCCCTCGCGTGTTGGCCCGCTATGTCCGGGGAATGGGCCGCCTGTCCCTGACCGAAGCCATCCACAAGATGAGCGGCCTGTCCGCCGCCCACATGGGCATTACCGACCGCGGCCTGATCCAGGCCGGCCAGGCTGCCGATCTGGTGTTGTTCGATCCCGCCACCATAATCGACAATGCAACGCCACAGGACTCGCAAGCCTTGAGCACCGGCATCAGCCATGTATGGGTCAACGGCCAGACCGTCTATGAAAACGGCGCCGCCAGCGGCAATCATCCCGGCAAGTTCATTCGCAGAGAGAGCCTTTGAAGCCGATTGAATTCCCATCGCCCTGGCTGATTTTCCTCGGCAAGGCCACTGGCCAACTCGAGGCCAAAACCGGGCACGGCCTGGTGGACTGGCGGCGCGAGCACTGCCTGGCGCAGTTGCGCTTTCCCGGTTGCGTGGCCGACCTCGGCCTGCCGGATATGACCCCGGCCGAGGCCGCGGCCGCCGGCGCGCGCAGCCTGATCATCGGCGTCGCACCGGTCGGCGGCGCCCTGCAGCCGCAATGGACCGCCACGCTGGTCGAAGCACTGAACGCGGGATTGGACATCGTCAGCGGCATGCATATGCCGCTGGCAGCGGTGCCGGAACTGGCCGCAGCAGCGACCCGCAACGGACGCCAACTGATCGACATCCGCCGCCCGCCCGCCGGCATAACGGCCGCCAGCGGCAGAAAACGCAGCGGCAAACGGCTGTTGATGGTCGGCACCGACTGTGCGGTGGGCAAAAAGTACACCGCGCTGGCACTGCACCGTGCGATGCGGGAAAACGGCATGAACGCGACCTTCCGCGCCAGCGGCCAGACCGGCATCATGATCGCCGGCGGCGGCATACCGATGGACGCGGTGGTGTCTGATTTCCTCTCCGGCGCGGCCGAATTGTTATCGCCCGACAATGACCCCGAACATTGGGACGTGATCGAAGGCCAGGGCTCGCTGTTTCATCCCGCTTATGCGGCGGTGACACTGGGCCTGATGCACGGCTCGCAGCCCGATGCGCTGGTGCTGTGCCACCAGGCCGGGCGCGAGGTCATCGACGACTACCCGGATTACCCCATTCCGCCGTTGGACGAATGCGTACGCAGGTACGAGGAGGAGGCGGCGCTGACCAACCCCGGCGCGCGCTGTATCGGCGTGAGTCTCAATACCGCCGGGATGGGCAAGTTGGAAAGGACCAGTGCGCTGGCGATCTGCAACGAGGAAACCGGCCTGCTCTGCGTCGACCCCATCGCCACCGGCGTGCAGGCCCTGCTCGACCGGCTTTAACCCCGATATCGGGGTTAAGCGGCCTGGTCCACCGTCTGGTCGGCCCGCACCAGCAGGATCAGACCGGCACCCACCAGCGCGAACAAGGCACCGACGGCGATCGCAGCCGTCCAGCCGAAGTATTGCGCCACCATGGACAACAAAATCGCGTTGACGAAGCCGATGATATTGCCCCCGGTATTCAACAAGCCGCCGGCCGCGCCCGCATGGCGCCCGCCAATGGCAATGCTGCTGGCCCAGTAAGTGGCGTCGGTGGTTTGATTGAAGAAAAAGCATAGTCCGAGCAGCACGGCCGCAGCGTAAGCGCTGGGGGTGAAAGCAACGCCGAGCAACAGCACGGCCGATGTCACCATGCCGATCAGGATGGGCATGCGGCAGCCCCAGCGTATGCCGATGCGGCGGCACTGCCGGTCGCAGAACCAGCCACCCAGCGCCGCGCCGGCACCGGCGCAAATCCATTGGATCGAAGTGAGAAAGCCGGCTTCCTGTGCGCCAAAGCCCCGCACCTTGACCAGGTAGTAAAAGCCCCAGCTAAAAATGACGTAGTAGACGAAATTCATGCAGACATAGCTTAAGGTCAGCAGCAGCATGTCGCGGTTTTTCAGTATCAGCAGCCAGCCTGGCTGGGCCGCGCCGCTGACACCGGACTGAACGTGACTGGATGCGATCAGCGCCACTTCGGCAGCGTTGGTGCCGCGGTGTTGGGCCGGATCATCGCGCGCATACCACCACCACAGCGCCGCGCCGACAATGCCAAAAGGCGCCATGATGACAAAGCCGGTACGCCAGCCGAACTGATCCATCAACCAGGGCAGCAACGATGCGGTGGCAGCCAGACCCAAGGTCAAACCAGTGCTGGTCAGGCCGGTGGGAAACCCCCATCCGGCGGGCGGGAACCAGCGCTCGATGCTGATGTTCATCACCGGATAAACCGGCGCATGCACCATGCCGACGAAGAATTGTACCGTCATCAGGGTCATCAGAATCACCGTGACCGAGGCGGTATCCCGGCCCGGCACCAGGCTGGTGATGACGATCAGCACTGCCCAGGCCACCGCGATAATGGCCAGCGCTTTGCGCGGGCCGATACGGTCGCCGAACAGGCCGCCGGGGAACTGGAAAATCGCATAACCGAGCGGAAACGCCGACATCACCCAGCCCCACTGGATCTCCGTCAGTTGCAGATCCGCCATCATTCCCGGTGCGGCAATTGAAAGATTACCGCGGAAGAAATAGGAAAGAAAACTGACGAACATCAGAATGCCCAGGACGCGCCAGCGCACATTGGTGGGCCGCTCCATCGCAGCGGGTGGGGCCATGGTGTCGGGTGCGGTCATGAGGAAGTCTCTCTGCTTATTATTGTCGGCCGGCGACCATAATGGACCAACTGTGCGCCTGTCTCAATGCATAAGCCCAATCAGGGGCACCACGCGCTACCGTCAGTGCCGAGGCGATTCATTGCAAACTGAGCCCGGATGTCACGATGCACCCGCTTCACGCACCGCAGCGAAACGTTCCGCCACCAACTCCGCCGCGGCCAGGTCTTCCAGGCTGGTTCCGACCGATTTGAACAGGGTGATTTGCCGCTCTGATTCACGGCCTCTGCAATCGCCCCGCGTCAGCCCGAACAAATCGCCGCGGATATCGCTTTCATCGATCACCCCATCGCGCAAGCCCTGCACCACCTCACCGGCTTCGCGCAGCGCGCCGGCCCGGGTATCGACATAAATGGCCGCCCGCCGCAAAGCCTCGTCGTCGACCTCGCGCATCGCCGGGGTGAACGCCCCCACCAGATCCAGATGCTGGCCGGGCTGCAGCCAATCGCCACGAATCAACGGCTCCGTGGCCATGGTGGCGCAGGAGATAATGTCGGCCGACGCGACGGCGCGTTCAAGATCAGTGACCGGCGCAAGGTCGAATTGCGCCGCGCTGAAAAGCCCGGCCACCCGCCGCGCCTGCTCCGTGCGCCGGCCCCACACCTGCACTTTTTCGATGGGCTGGTTGCTGCAGTGCGCGGCGATCAGGCACTCCGACATCGACCCGGTGCCCACCATCAACAGGGATTTCGCATCCCGCCGCGCCAGGTAGCGCGCCGCCAGCGCGGAGGCCGCAGCCGTGCGCCGCCGCGTCAGTTCCCGGGCGTCCATCATCATTTCCGCCACACCGGTCTTGGCGTCGAGCAACAGGTAGGTCGCATTCACCGTGGGCAGGTTCAGCGCGGCGTTGCCGGGAAAAACGCTGGCGATCTTGACGCCGATTTTGCCGCCGCTATGCCACGCTGGCATCACCAGCAAATGCCCGTCAGGGGCATCGGCCGGCCCGATGGGGTAGTGCAAGCGTTCGGGCGGCGCCTCGCAGCTGCGGAACGCCATCTCCAGCGCAGCGATCAGCCCGGGATAGTCGAGCAGTTCCGATATTTGCCGATCGCTCAGGTGGATCATTTATTTCGCTCCCGTTGCCGGCAGGCCGGTGCGTTCTCAGGCATCCGTTTTGACATGCCGGATCATCGCATTGACCGCCGCTGAAGCTTTGGTCACCCGGATTATGATTGCCGGATGTGCCGCGGTGAACACCCGGAACACCTCGTCCACAAACCCCTGGCCGACCTGTTTGACTTCTCGCATGTCCAGTTCGATTTCGGAGAACTTGTCGAGATTGTGTAGCAGCCGCTTGGCTTCCGAGCGGGAAACATAGTCAGGTCGCAGCAGTTTCACAAGGACCCGGGTTTTCTCAAACCTGAAGTCGTATTCCTCAGGTGCAAATTCACCGAATATATCTTCCAGCCGGGTGCGCGAGTCCTTCAGCAGCTCGAACTGAACCAACGTGCCTTCGATAAAGCGGGGATTGGAAACGAACATGTCATCGCGTTCCCGGTCCCATTCGATCTGCAGCCTGTGGGATCGGAGCACAAAACGGTCGGCCGCACGGGACACGAAGAAAATGCCTTCTCCCGAATGCGCGCTGGGCATCGTCGTGGTCTTGCCCTTGATCAATTCGATCATCGCGGCGTGCTCGTCCGCCAGCGCAAACTTTTCCGCGATGGAATGAAATGCGCCGATACCGCCGTCCTTGATGTTGAAGCATATCCTGGCAGCATCCACCAGGACTTCAATGCTGCAGCGCTCCGCCATCGAGTGATCGATGGCGTTGTTCAGCATCTCGGTAAATGCGTAATGCACAATCGCCTCGACATTTTCCGCCAGACGAGAAAGGTTCAGCGTGATCGCAAGCTGTTCGTAAACCTGCGCCTCGTCAAGGCCGGCCAGGGCCAGTTCACGTTTGAAACGGTGCGGTTGCGGTGCGGCATCGCCGGGAAAATACCGCGCCGCGCGGGTCGAGCCGGTTTTGAATATGTCTCCGGTGGCAATCAGCTTGCGCAGGTGCAAACTCACTGCCTGCCGGCTGATACCCAGGTGCTGCGCGAGTTCCGGGCCGGTGGCGGCCGGGTGTTTGGCGATGTAGTCGCGAACCGCTTCGCGTGTCGAGTCAGGCTGGCGCATGTTGCAGATTGTAAAGTTATTCGCAAGAGAATTAAATATTAATTGTCAATTCATTTTGCAATCATCATCCGATTGTCAAGAGATACGCAAGTACGGATAAATTTAATTATCAAGCTCAGAATGGAGCCCAGGCTGGGTCCATCGCGGCAGCCAATCCCCCGGCGTTGAAACCTCGCAGTGGTGGAACCAACGTAGCATTCTGGTCACAATACAAGGCTCAACACGACCTTTGCGAGCCGAACCGGATGTCCACCGCCATCGAACCCAATGTCCTGCCCGGCCTTGAGCCCACCCTGCCCTCCTCCTGGTACCTGCAGGACAAGTACTACGCATTGGAGCGCGAACACATCTTCATGCGCGAATGGATCTGCGTGGGGCGCGAAGAACAACTGCCCGGCGCCGGCGATCATATCGTGCTGGATCTTTACGGCGAAAGCATCCTGCTGCTGCGCAATGAGCAATCCGAACTGAAAGCCTTCTACAACGTCTGCCGCCACCGCGGCGCGCGCATCTGCCCGGCAGCGGAAGACGACGATTCCGTGCTGGCGCTGAAGGGCGGCGTGGTCAACAAGAGGGCCATCATCTGCCCCTACCACGCCTGGACCTACGACCTGAACGGCCAACTCACCCGCGCGCCGTTCATGAACGAGCCACCGGGCTTCGATATGAAAGGCGTGCATCTGCACCCGGTGGGAGTGGAAACCTGGGGCGGATTCATCTTCCTCAACCTGACCCCGGCAGAAGCGCCGTCGTTCGATGACACCATCGCCGTCGCCAAACGCCGCTTCACCCGCTACCCGCTGGTGGATCTGCGCATCGCCCGCACCATCAGCTACGAGGTCAAGGCCAACTGGAAAGTGCTGTGCGAGAATTACAACGAGTGCTACCACTGCGGGCCGGTGCACCCGGAGCTGTGCCGTATCGTGCCGGCCTTCCGCGAGGCTGGCGGCGCCGGTCTGGACTGGGAGCGCGGCATCCCGCATCGCGAAGGCGCCACGACCTTCACTTTCAGCGGTGAATCCACGCGCCGCAGCTTTCCCGGCCTGAACGAAGACGAACAGGTGCGGCACAAGGGTGAACTGGTCTACCCCAACCTGTTCCTCAGCCTGGCGCGCGAGCACGTGGTCTTCTATATCCTGCACGCCAGGGGGCCGGGTAAAACCCAAATCGACTGCCACTTCCTGTTCGAGCCCGAGGAAATGGAAATGATGGATTTCGACCCCTCCGACGTGGTGGACTTCTGGCACATCGTCAACCGCCAGGACTGGGCCATCTGCGAACGGGTGCAGCAGGGCATGAGCGCGCGCGTGCACGAACGCGGCGTGTATGCGCCGATGGAAGACTGGAACCTCGACATCCGCCGCTACGTGCAGGACCGGATTGGACCCCATGCCGAAGATTGAAAGCGCTTCAGCCGCCCCCGGCGCCAGCTTCAAACCCCCCATTCTGATCGCCACCTCGGTGGTGCGCGGCGCACACCAGGGCGAAAGCCATGGCGGCGTGTACCTGGTGGACTTCGCCAACCGCAATATCGACCAGGTGGTGGACTGGAACGCAACCGATATCGATTTCAGCGGACGCGGCTGGGACCGCGGCCTGCGCGGCATCGCCTTCTTCGGCAATGAAATCTACATCGCCGCCAGCGACGAACTGTTCGTCTACGACCGCAACTTCAAAGTCCAGCGCTCCTTCCGCAGCAGCTATCTGAAACACTGTCACGAGATCTTCCGCCTCAACAACCACCTCTACCTGACCGCGACCGGCTGCGACAGCATCCTCGCCTTCGACCTCGAGCGGCAGGTGTTTTTCTGGGCGATCCATATTGCGCTGACCGAGGAGGGTCCGGTAGGCACGGCCTATGACCCCACCGGCATCAACGGGCCAGGCGGCGAAAATGGCCCGCGCGCAAACAACGCATTACATCTGAACAATGTCTACGTGGACAAGCGCGGCATGTTTGTCAGCGGCCTGCGCACCCACGCCATGCTGCATATCGGCAACCAGAATGCCGTCAGCCTGGCGGTCGACCTGCCGCCGGGCATCCACAATGCACAACCGCTGGGCGACGGCGTGCTGTTCATCGACACCGACGCCGACATGCTGCGCTACGTCCAACGCGACGGAGCGGAAACCCGATTTCCCGTTCCGCGCCACGACCCGGCCAAACTCACCCACACCGAACTCGGCGACGAAAAACTGGCGCGGCAGGGCTTCGGCCGCGGCCTGTGCGTGGTCAACGAACGCCTGATCGCCGCCGGATCTTCGCCCTCCACCATCGCACTGTTCGACCTGCCCTCCGGCGCCGAAGTGGCCCGGGTCAATTTCTCCATGGACGTGCGCAACGCCATCCATGGGCTGGAAGTGTGGCCCTATTGAGCCCCGGCAGAACATGAAGACTGCATCCATGATGAACGACTCCAAAACAGGTAACTATGGGGCCATAGTGATAGGCGCCGGCCACAACGGCCTGACCTGCGCCTTCTACCTGGCCAAGGCCGGAATCAAGACCTGCGTGCTGGAGCGCCGCAACCTCGTCGGCGGCTGCGCCGTCACCGAGGAAATCGACCCGAAGAACGCCCCCGGCAACAAAGTATCGACCGCCTCCTACATGGCCAGCATGCTGCGCCCGGAAGTCATCAGAGACATGGAGCTCGGCCGCCACGGCCTGAAGATGATCGCCGCCGACCCCGGCGTGCAAGTCGCCTTCGAAGACGGCAGCGTACTGCCCTGGTGGCACGACCAGCAGCGCACCCACGAAGAACTTACCCGCTACAGCCGCAAGGACGCCGACGCCTTCTTCAAACTGGACGAAGAACTCAAAGTCCTGGCCGGTTACCTGCAACCCTTCTTCCTGGAGCCACCACCCAACACCGAAGCCACCGGCCTGGCCGGCCTGCTGGAAATCATCCGCGTCGGCAAACGCCTGCGCGGCCTCAACGGCAAAAAGATCAGCGAACTCGTCGCCTTCCTCACCGGCAGCCTGGAACAACTGCTGGACAGATACTTCGAATCAGAACAGGTCAAACGGCTCATCCTGGCCAACAACCTCTACGGCAAACACGGCGGCCCCAGGGACTCAGGCAGCGCCATGGGCCTGCTGTTTCACCTCCTAAGCGGCGGCGAGGACGAGAAACAGGGCTTCACCGGCCACGTCATCGGCGGCATGGGCGCCATCACCCAGGCCATGGCCAAAGCCTGCGTCGAGGCAGGCGTGGACATCAAAACCGGCACTGAAGTGGAAAAAGTGCACATCGTCGGCAACACCGCAAAAGGCGTCATCCTCAAAAACGGCGACGAACTCAAAGCCGACATCATCGTCAGCAACGCCGACCCCAAACGCACCTTCCTCACCCTGGTCGAACCAAAGCACCTCGACCCCGACTTCATCCAACAAGTCAAAGCCATCGTCATGAACGGCCCCAGCGCCAAGGTCAACCTGGTGCTGAACGAAGCGCCCCAGGCTCACCGGCATGCCCGAAGACGCACCGCCGCTGCAAAGAATGCTCTACACCCTGGTGCCCACCTTCGACCAGGCGCAGGCCTGTTATAACGCGGCGCAGAATGGAGAAATTGCGCAGGACCTCTGGGTGGACTGCATCGAGGCTTCGGCCATCGACCCCGGCCTCGTCACGCCAGGGCACCACGTGCTCACCAGCTTTGTGCAATACGTGCCCTACCACCTCAAAGGGACGAACTGGGATGAACAGCGCGAAGCGTTCGGCGACCGCGTCATCGAAATCATCGGGCAATATGCCCCCAACGTGCCCGCAGCCATCGTCGGCAGGGACATCATCACCCCCCTCGACCTCGAACGCCGCTTCGGCATCACCGAAGGCAATATCTTCCATGGCGACATTCGCCTGGACCAGTTGTTCTTCATGCGGCCGGTGGCGGGCTGGGCGCGTTATCGGACGCCGGTTGATGGGCTGTATTTGTGTGGCGCCGGGACGCATCCGGGGGGTGGGGTTACGGGGGCGCCGGGGTTTTGTGCGGCGGGGGTCGTTTTGGGTAAGCGTTAGAAATGGCGCGGTTTTGGTCATTATCAGCCAATTAACAGGCCGTGGTGCGGTTAACGGAGAGGAAATTTGCCGAATAATGTCTGAATTAAGCGAGAGTTACGGACCGGAGTTCACACTCTATACTAAAGAAATGAACGTTAACCGCACCATTTCCATAAAATTGTAGTTAGGCGACATCAGATGAACGAACCCGACGACAGCATCGGTGACCTCCTGCGCGAGTTTTACGGGACGTTCGGAGTGCCGGACGAGGGCCCTCCGGCGGGTTTCAACGTCACTGCAACGCTCGGAGATCATGTGCCACAGGCGGACCTCGCTGTTCTGAAGGCGGCCCTCAGTGATGAAGTAGCCCGCCGGCAACTTCGCGAGTGCCGCGCGCTTCTCGACGACTTGGCTACGCGGCTTACGAGCGAGGAACTACTGCGAGAGCTATGTGGCATCCCACTTCCCGTCGGCCGAAACGTGGAGGAGCTCTCGAGCGGCGTCTTCTGGTTCGCCTTGGCCGGGAGCCTCGACAAGCGAGAAGGCGGGCTGCCTGTAACGCCCCTTGATGGGATGCTTGATCTTCCTCTTCCGCTCAAGGTGCAGATGACCGTTCAAGGCTCCCTCGTCCTGCGGCTCTACGTGGCACTCGTTTACATGCGAGAGGGCGTTCTAGCTGACTTGATCGCAGCGAGTGCCCGAGCTGGTGGTCCGTGTTCAGGCCGCGTCAGAAAACTCCTCAATTCAGACTTCGTGCGCCGGCTGCGAAACGCGCTATCCCATGGCTCATTCTCACCATGCGTGGCGGGGCTGGTCTTCCGGGACGATGATGGGGCAGTCGTTGCGACGCCTGGTTTCTTGAACTGGCTCTGCACGTGGTTGATGCTCATACAGCTTCAAGCGCTCACCGCTGGCGCAAGGAGTCCACATGTCACCTAACAACAGCATGCAGCGGACGGCGCTGCGCGCCGCCGCTGATGCTGGGCGTTAGCTGAAAGGTATTTGGCCCCTTTTCCCTATACCGGAGTTCACTTACGCGAGAACTATCGGCCAATCGAATTAAAGACGTGCCATTCAATGTTGGAGGTAGACAAACGATGTCGTACTTTATTTACGAAAACTGGCAAGCGGGACCTCATAAGGCAGTTCTGCACGTAGGCCATTGTTCGTTCTGCAAAGAGGGGCAAGGTCTTGCGGGCGGCTCCGACCCCAAACATGGCAAGTGGCACGGCCCTTACTCAAACGCCGCAGATGCGCGGGCGGCACAATCCCGTATGCACGTCGAGGTGCGCAAGGACTGCAGCATTTGTATTGGACGGCATTAGCAGAGCTTCCCCTGATAGATAAAGAGAAACGGGCCCGGATACATTTTTCCAAACTGATTTCATGCGCAAGCATTATTACAAGTCAAAATAACAGCCCAAACTATTTGCCTGACCCCGCTGCTTACAACTTGGCCGATTTACGACGCTAATGCCATCAGTGATTACACTCATTTTCGACATCGACGGCACGCTCGTAGACAGCGCCAAGTTTGACGCCGAACTTTATTGTGAGGCAGTCAAGGCAGTTGTTGGAAACGTCTTCATTCATGCCGATTGGGGGCGATACGAGCACGTTACCGATCCGGGAATACTCAAACAGATTCTTCGCGAAAATGATGTTCAGATCGCCGAAAATCTGATCAGCAGCGTCCGTGCTTATTTCGGAAAATTGGTGGCGTCATATTTGCAAGACAATCGTTGCCCCGCTATGAGGGGAGCTCTGCATGAAGTGGCTAGACTTCGTAGTGATGAAGGATTTTCATTGGGGTTTGCAACAGGAGGCTGGGGAAACACTGCATCCATGAAATTGAGATCCGCCGGTTTCAATATGGAAGACATTCCGCTTTTTTCGGGTGATCATCACCACGAACGCGTTGAAATACTGAAATCCTGCCAACGGCATCTAGCTCAATGTGATCACAATGTTGTATATGTCGGAGATGGTCCGTGGGATGTTCAGGCCGCGCAAAAACTGAATTGGGGATTTGTCGGCGTGGGCGAACAGATCAGAAGCCAATCGCCGGTGTGGGTGCCTGATTTTGCTTCCAAGGCCTGGCGAACGGCACCTGGCAACGCCCTGCGGCGAGATGAAGAAAAAAGGTAAACAATTTCGAGGGAAAGGGGCCGGATACAATTTACTACGTTGATTTCAGAAAAATGGCATAGAACCCGATGAGAGTTTGGGCGATCGTTGACGTTTTCCAAATGGACTTGCTTTGGTCCCGGCAGCTCTGACCCGGATCTGCCAATCGCCTACCGGAACTTTCACAGCACATCCGCAGACGAGGTTACAAACTCCAAGCGCTGCGATACCGATTGCGCAAGGGCCAGTGCCTACCGGCCGAGACCGATTCAAGCGTCAAATAGAACGGGGGCTTTCGCTGTCTCTGGGTGACGGAAAGATAGGCAGGCCCAGAAAACCATATTAGCAAAATTGTATCGGGCCCCTTTTTTGTCGTTTCACCGCAAATAGCTGAAATATATCGGATATTTCCCGTCTCATTCAGTTATAATTACTGTATGTAAGTATAGTGTATTATTGAAGTTGCTCGAGGATATTCAGATGTCACAAACCCACCCGATTCCCCATTCCGATGCTTCCGATTTCGTCGCCCAACACCTGGCCCAAGCAGGCAACCTCCGCGACAACGATCAGACAACTCGAAGACGACATTTGCCAGTTGGCGGCACATATCGATGCGGCCATGTTCCGCTGGCTGGAACTGCTGCGCGAGTTCGATGAATGCGAAGGCTGGGCCGGGGATGGCATCAAGTCCTGCGCCCACTGGCTGAACTGGAAATGTGGCTTGAATCTCGGTGCCGCGCGCGAGCGCGTGCGGGTGGCGCGTGCATTGAAAGACTTGCCGCAAACCCGCGAGGCATTCCGTGCCGGCCGTGTGAGTTATTCCAAGGTGCGTGCCATTACCCGTGCGGCGACACCGCGCAACGAGGACCTGCTGCTGTCCATCGCCTTCAACGGCACCGCCTGGCATGTCGAACGGGCGGTGAGCATCTGGCGCAGGGATAAACGCCTGCGAGCACTGGAACGGGACAATGAGCGCCATGCGATGCGGGAACTGAGCTGGTATTACGACGACGAGGGTTTTCTGGTGATGCATGCCCGCTTCACGCCAGAACAGGGCGCGGTGATTCGCCAGGCGGTGGAAGCGGCGGCGGAGCAATTGTTCCAGGAACAAAAAAACGTTTCCGCAGAAATTTCCGAATCCGAACAAGGGTCCGTGCCGGAATTGCAACCGCACCCGATCGCGACACGGCGTGCGGATGCGCTGGCGCGAATGGCGGAAGGCTGGCTTTCAGGTTCAGGCTGTTCGAACGGCGACCGTTTCGTCGTGAATGTGCACACGGACATGGAAACGCTGAAAGCGGAAGGATCCGGGGCAGAAGCCGAGCTGGAAGAAGACGGAAAAGTTTCCGCAGAAACGTCCCGCCGCCTTTCCTGTGACGCCGGGGTCATTCACTGGCTGGAGCGGCAGGGCGATCCGCTCAGTGGGGCCGAGCCTTTGAGCGTGGGGCGCAAGACCCGCACCGTGCCGCCGGCCATTCGCCGCGCCCTGCAGCGCCGCGACCGGGGCTGCCGTTTTCCCGGCTGCACCTGTACCCGCTATGTCGATGCCCACCACATCCATCACTGGGCCGACGGCGGTGCTACCCATATCGACAACCTCGTGCTGCTGTGCCGCCATCACCACCGATTGGTGCATGAGGGTGGTTTCGGGCTGAACCGCATCGCACTTAGGCGAGTTCCATTTCACCGATCCCAACGGCAAGCGCATTCCCGATGTGCCGGAAACGCGTTTCTGCGGAAACTTTTTTGAGCTGATGGCCCACACCGAGGCCGATGGCATCACGATTACGCCTGAGACGCCCATTCCGGGCTGGCTGGGCGAATCGATGGATGATGAAATCGTGGTGCATAATCTGAGGTTGCGGGATACACGGGCCAAAGCCACCTAATAATCAGGCCTGCACGGAATGCGTCGGCGTCCTTTCTCAGCTATTTCGCGATTGACTGCCTTGGGGTTCGATGCTTCGGACAATACTTCGTTGGGTATTGAGCAATCTCCGATTGATTTGAAGCCGGCTACACGCACTCGGTCACCTTATTGACAATGCATGACTGTTTGCTTGGCTCGCCAACAAGAGCTTGTCCGTCGCTCGCCGGGGCCGGGTCGTGTACCAATACAAATACCCGTTCAGGGACGGCTCGACCCACATGGTGCTGGGACCGCAGGGGCTGGATTGGGTCCAAAAAAGGCTGCTGATACTTGTCTGTATGCCTGAAAAGGTGGTTAATACCTCATATGCCCATCATGCAATTGCCACTTCAATTCCGCTGGAGCCGACTAGCCATTCTGCAATCAGTCGTCATCGGGGCGGCCGTCTGCTTCGCAATCTTTTCACGGACCTGCACCGCCGACTGCTTTGCTCCCGAGCACCATCAATTCGATTTCTGGATGGGCGACTGGACGATCAAACAAAGAATTCTGCGAGCGGACGACCATTGGTTCGAAGCCGACGCGACGACCAAAGTCTCTCCGATCCTCGGCGGTTGCGCTCTGGTGGAGCACTGGAGCGGCGACGTCCTGTTCTTCTGGGAAGGAATGGAGAAAGCCGAGCCGCTCGCGGGCTTCAGCATTCGCGCCTACGATCCGAAAACCGAGCAATGGGTCATCTCCTGGATGGATTCACGTCATCCTCGTCTGGCGGAATTTGTTGGCGGCTTCTCCTCTGGCCGGGGCGAGTTTTTCAGGAAAACGCCCGCGCCGAATGGAAAACAGAGCATCACACGGATCACGTTTTCGGACATCACTCCGACTGGCGTGCATTGGGATCTGGCCGTCTCATCTGACGAGGGCAATAACTGGCGAACCCTTTGGACCATGGAGATGATGCGAACTGAAAAAGGGGACGGGGCAGATTAAGCTCGACTGATGTGCACCGTCCCCATTCTTCATTTAAGGATGTTGAGCGGGGCTTCTGCAGGGAGTGCGGGTCCACTTTGACGTACCGAAACGCATTGCGTGAGGGTGAGATAGACATCGCTCTGGTATCTTTGGATGACTCTGGGTTGGTGGCGCCACGGATGCACATCTGGGTGGAGGATAAGCTGCCGTGAGTGAATATTTCTGATGGATTGCCACAATATCCGAAGGTCGAGGGATACGCATAGCATGCATTCTCCCCGCGTCGCTGGTTACTCTGGCACTCCGCTCGCCAAGAAGCTCGGCATCAAGGAGGGCAGCCACGTCCTGTTGGTGGGCGCACCGGAAGGCCTCCCGAGCCTCCTCGAGCCGCTTCCAGCACGCGTAGTGTTCGAAAGCGAGGCGGGGCCGCACATCGATGTCGCCCACATCTTTGTCACTCAGAAAGAAGAGCTGGCCAAGCACCTGAGTGCATTGCGAAGGAAGCTCAAGCCCGACGCAGCGCTATGGGTGTCCTGGCCAAAGAAGGCGGCTAAGGTTCCAACGACTGTGACTGAAGACACCATTCGTGAATTGGCGCTTCCGATCGGTTTCGTAGACATCAAGGTCTGCGCGGTCAGCGAAGTGTGGTCCGGGCTCAAGCTCGTGCTGCGCAAGGAGCTTCGGTGAGAATGCGCTCTCTAACCCTTCCATCGGGGGACAGCTTCCAGCGGGCTTCGCCCGCCTCCAGCCGCCCCTCATGTCGAACGTTGAAATAAGAAAGGAGGATGAGATGAGTACGGATTGGCGAAAGAGTCGAGTGGTCGCGATCAGGTCACTGATTCGGCGGGCCGACGCGAAAGTTGTCGAAGAAATAAAGTGGCGCAAGCCCTCAAATCCCGACGGCGTTCCGACGTTCTCCTGTGACGGAATCATCTGTACCCTTGAGACCTACCGCGACAAGGTAAAAATGACGTTCGCGCATGGAGCATCCCTGCCGGATCCTCTTGGCATTTTCAACGCAAGTCTGGACGCAGGAACCCGGCGCGCAATCGACCTGCGCGAAAATGACTCCCTCGATGAGAAGGGATTCATGGCGTTGATCCGCGCGGCAGTCGCTTTTAATCGCTCCTGAGGCTCATCGGCCTAACAACTCAATTCAGCGGGCGCGCTACGCGCGCCGTTGATTTCAAACGTTCGAGAAGAGGGCCCGGATACATTTTTCCATGCTTATTTCATGCTCTCAATAGAACGGTAAAGCGCCATTCAGCTAAAATGTATCCGGCCGCTTTTTCACGACGTCCAATATGAGGACTACCACTAATGACTATGCACAATCCGCCTCATCCTGGTGAATTCATTACCGAGGTTTATCTGGAGCCGAACCGGCTCAGCGGCCGCAGGAGCGGCGGAAGAATGAGCGCGAGGTGGCCGCAAAGCTGGCTGAACTGAAGTCGGCCGAGCGCAGCGTGACGAAGGTCATGGCGGTTCAATATGGCCACTCGTGCTTCGTAGTTGAAGGGCCAACTGAACAAGAGCGCGATCGAGTCTTCCTCCCTATGGGAAGCCGCATTACGCTTGGAAGCGCGGCTGACAATCACCTCCGGCTTGCGGACGAACGGGTTTCAAGAATGCACGCGACATTTCGCGCTCAAGGTTCCGCAGCCTATGCTGAACCGCTCGGAGCTGCAAATGGCCTCGCGATCAATGGCGAGATCATCAGCAAACCGCGAAAACTCAGTGTCGGTGACATCATCACCGTCCCAGGCGCGCCATACAAGATCACCTTCCTCCCACTAACCGCCGAATGAATGCTGCCTAACCCCGCGCTCAACCGGACGTGCTACGGAAAGCCGTCTTGGCCCGGCTGGAAAATGGACCTGGACCCAAATCTTGCCAGCCATCTATACTTGATAGGATCGTGTTTCAAAACCAACAGGAGGTCAGGGACATGACACAATTTGAATCTTTTACCCGCCAGTCTTTCATTGTCTTGTGCTTGCTTGGTTTGATCGCAGTAGCCTCGGGGCAGGCTGCAGAGCCGGTTCAGCCCGGCGCTACCGCGGCGGAAACCAGTGCTGTCGAATCCAGCGAGGGCGAATCCAATGCTGAATCCGGCGTATCGCAGACCGGCGGAACCCGCGTGCCTGAACGGCTGCGGCACAAGAGCCGTGCTGCGACCGCTGGCACGTCATCATCCGCTTCGTCAGACGGACAGGCCCCCGCTGGTTCCCACTCTGTGCAGCACCATGAGAGTGACCTGGATTTCGTCAGGGAATCTGCTGGCACGAAGAAAATTCCGCAGCACACACCGGAATGGACCAATCCGAAAGCCTCGGATCCAGGCCGTTCAGAACCCGCAGAGAAAGGCGCCACAGCGAACATCAACATGGGTGTCGGCGAAGGCCAGGCTGCCGAGGGTCGAGAAGAAAGACGATTAGTGTCAGTTTCAGCAGCAAAGGCCAGGCGAAAAAGGGGCCGGATGAATTTACTACCTGAAAAGGCTCCGAAGTTGTGAAGCAAGCACTGCCGAATCAATTGTGCCCGCTATGCGGCGGATTGAATCAATGCGCTCCAGCAAAAGCAGGGAACCTGGACGTCGAATGCTGGTGTAGCAAGACGTCCATTAGCAAGAAAGCACTCGCACGAGTACCCGAGCAGTTCATCGACAAGGCGTGCCTGTGTCCACGTTGTGCAGCCGGGCTTGACGCCAGCCCGGCGTAAAAAGCACGGACACCCATATCTTTGAACAGATAAATGAGGGTGTCCACGTTGATCGTTACAATAACCCATCCGGATTCAAAAGCATGAAAAAGGATCAGAACATGTTCATAAAACTTGTGGCCTTCCTTGTGCTTGCGCTCTGCATCCCGTCGGTGCAGGCGGATAGTCCACTCAAGGAAATCGGTGACCAACTGGTCGGTAACTGGACCGAGGAGGGTATCTGGGCTTCCGACTACCCGGGTGTCGGCGTGAAAGGCGAGCCTTTCACCATTACGGTTTCGTGCCGATGGTCGGCGGGCCAGATGGCGTTCGTGTGCGAGGGTGGCGATGGCCGTGTGAGCTGGTCTAATTTCTACTGGTGGGATGCCGGATCGAATCAGGTCCGCTACATCGGCGCCAACTCCGGTGGCAGCTCCGAAATGGGCACCATCACGATACAAGGTAAAAAGCATGTCTGGGCAAGCGCAGGCACATTGGCAGACGGGCGCCCGGTGGAGTACAGCGGCGAGACGCTGTTCGAGGATACCGGCGATACACGCATCGACATCGGCGCCAACGTCATCGATGGTGTGCGCAGCGCGTTTCGAGACACGTACAAGCGGGTTGAGGAATAGGGAAAAGTATGGACGCCCATCATTTCAACTAAGAAAAGTATGGACGCCCATCATTTCAACTAAAGACAAACCGTGGGTGTTCATTGGCTATTCTCAGCCCACAACGTTGATTGACGATGCTGAGCGTTAGACCCTTGTGTCAAATGTTTTTAATGCAAAGTATCTCCTGAGATGACTATTCGCAAAGGCAGTATCTACGCCCCGCTACTTCTCAGGCTGACGCTTGGCTCACTGTTCATTGCTCACCTTTACTGGAAGTTTGCAATTCTTCCTGGCGGGCTCACTCATTGGTTTTCTAACTTTGCCACCAATGGTTACCCGTGGTTCGTTCCTTGGTACGTTCTTTCGGCGGAGCTCGTTGGCACGCTGCTCCTTATCCCGGGCATCTACGTACGTTGGGTGAGCCTATACGCTGTTCCGATGATGCTCGGCGCTGCGCATTTCTGGGCAACGCGTAATGGGTTTTACTTCACCGCCGCTGGTTCGGAGTTTCCCATCGCGTGGTCCATCCTGCTGGTGCTCCAATTCATGCTGGGCGACGGACCGTATGCCCTGCGAGCAAGCCACAAGTGATTGGCCTAACTACTAAATCCTGCGGATGTGTCACGGCTTTACTGTTCCACAGCGCTAATTTCAGTCCTTAGAGCGCATGCAATCTCCCCGCGTCGCTGGTTACTCTGGCACTCCGCTCGCCAAGAAGCTCGGCATCAAGGAGGGCAGCCACGTCCTGTTGGTGGGCGCACCGGAATGCCTCCCGAGCCTCCTCGAGCCGCTTCCAGCACGCGTAGTGTTCGAAAGCGAGGCGGGGCCGCACATCGATGTCGCCCACATCTTTGTCACTCAGAAAGAAGAGCTGGCCAAGCACCTGAGTGCATTGCGAAGGAAGCTCAAGCCCGACGCAGCGCTTTGGGTGTCCTGGCCAAAGAAGGCGGCCAAGGTTCCAACGACTGTGACTGAAGACACCATTCGTGAATTGGCGCTTCCGATCGGTTTCGTAGACATCAAGGTCTGCGCGGTCAGCGAAGTGTGGTCCGGGCTCAAGCTCGTGCTGCGCAAGGAGCTTCGGTGAGAATGCGCTCTCTAACCCTTCCATCGGGGGACAGCTTCCAGCGGGCTTCGCCCGCCTCCAGCTGCCCCTCATGTCGAACGTTGGGCGCCGCTTAGTAACGTGATAGCATGCGACAAATCGAAATATCAGTTGTAATTCGGCGACCGAGGCAAGTCGTCTTCGATTTCCTGTTCGACTTGGAACATACGAGCGGTATCGATCCGGACATCGAGTCGATTGAAAAGAAGTCGGATGGGCCAACCGGCGTACGTACCGAATTCGCAGTCCGTCAACGAGTCCCGCCCTTTGGGCGATTAACCAAAGGAATCTCGAGATTCACGTTTGTGGACCCGCCAACGACTATCGTCATTGAGGCAGAGCTAGGGCCGATAACAAAATTTGGGGTCACAAAATTTGGGGTCAGAGTAAAAACTATCAGCTGTTTGGCTGAAGATAAATCCAGTTTATTGCACACTGACCCCAAAAACTCCATTGCCGAGGTTTATCTGGAGCCGAACCGGCTCAGCGGCCGCGAATTAGCTGCAAAGCTTGGAGTTGCCGCGTCTACCCTAAGTCGCGTTATCACGCGCGCCAGTGGCATCAGCCCTGAAATGGCGTTGCGTCTTTCAAAAGCTCTTGGTCGTTCTCCGGAGAGTTGGCTTGCCATGCAATACAACCATGATCTGTGGCAGGCCAAACAGCACATAGATCTCGGCAATGTCAGCAAAGTCAGGCTAACGGCGGGCTAACTTTAGCAGCAGCGGATGCTGTACGGGCGCCACTGAGCTACGATGTTAGACATGCAGTCGGATTCTGTAGTCGGATTCTTGCCAACGCTTTACAGTGTACGTACAATATCCGTATGCGCCATCTTCGATTCGCTTGGGATCCAGAAAAGGCGAAAGCCAATCTTGAAAACCACGGGGTCAGTTTCGAAGAGGCTCAATCCACGTTTTATGATGAATGGGCCATTCTCTATGAAGACTCTGATCACTCCGAGAACGAAGATCGATTTCTCCTGTTGGGTGTGAGTGTACGGCTTCGAATTCTTATCGTGTCGCACTGCTACCGTGAAGAAGATTCAATCATTCGGCTCATATCAGCGAGAAAGGCCCATAGCGAGGAAGAGAAGGAATATTGGAAGGTGAAAAAATGAGAGATCAGTACGATTTATCGAAAATGAAAGGTAAGCGGAATCCTTACGCCAAACGACTGAAGCAACCCGTGACCATGCGTCTGGACCAGGACACCGTTTCATACTTTAAATCCATGGCAGAAGAAACGGATGTCCCTTATCAGACGTTAATAAACCTGTATCTTCGTGACTGTGCGGTTAACGAGCGCAAGTTGGCAATGGAGTGGCGGGTTGCTGATGCCTGACAGTTCATCAAATCTGGACGTCCACTACGTGGCCGCTGGTTAATTCAAACTACGTGGACTCCCCCACTGTCAAGCAGCGTAAAATCGCTAGGGGTCGGACCTGCCTAAGCTTTTCGTTCATTTCTTTCGAACACGAATTTTGTGGGTATCCGGTGTTTCCCTTTCTCAGTTGATTGTGTTGCTCGCCGGTGGTTCCAAACGTACCTAGAAGGCGGACATCAAGCGCGCCAAGTCTCTGGCAGCTCTACTGGACTAATTGACGGAGATAAACATGACCAAACGTATCAAGGCGGCTGACTTGCCCGAATTTGACACCGCGCAATATCTAGATAGCAGGGAGGTTGTTGCCACCTATCTTACGGATATTCTGGAGGCGAACGATCCGGCCTTGCTGGCGGCGGCGCTGGGCCCATCGCCCTTACCTGGCTGTTGCAAGCCAGAAATCGACGCCCGATAAGCTGGCCGGTCGTATTGGGGCAATCATTCAGGTCCTTACAGGGCAGATCAAGCCGCCTTCCTCCGTTCACCGCACTTACTCGAATTTGGCAACATGTGCTTTGTTCTTACCATCCGCATCAATCGGCCCCGCAGGAGGCGGCGACGCCCCCAGGAACGGATGAAACCAACTCCATCTTCATTGGCGGTGACTCCCAACAAGCGCAGCGTAAACTTTCCAGCGGAACCGGCGCACCCAAGGTAACGAGACGATTTCATGTGAAAATTTCCTAACAACACTAATGTGCACCGACAGGCATGCCGCCGCTTGGCTTTTCGGCAAACCATATGAGTACGATCAACAGCATGAACAGCCAGCCCGAAACCCAGAAAATGTCGATGGTTGCAAGCAAGGTCGACTGCTGCCCGAGAATCGCGTGCATTTCGGCCACACCCCGTCCATCCGGCCAGCTTGAGCGGGAGAATCCGGACACAGCGCGCAGCGCCTGAGGTGCATATTCCGATATGCGATCGACCAACTGGTTGTGGTGAAAGGCCTCGCGCCGCTGCCAGAACGTCGTGGCCAGTGCCGCACCGAAACTGCCTGCCGTTATCCGGAAAAAATTCACCAAACCCGAGCCGAAAGCAACCCGTTCGGGCTCGAGGCCGCTGAGCGTTATCGCAATAAGCGGGGCGAAGAACATGGCGATCCCTGCGCCCTGCACCAACTGAGGCAGCGCCAGCACCGCAAAGTTCGCATCTGTATTGAAGCCTGCGCGAAGGAAGCTCGCTGAGGCGAAAATCAGGAATGCAGCAGTGGCGAACAGGCGCGGATCCACGCGATCGAGGTTTTTTCCCACCGCGGGCGAGAGCAGCAGGGCCAGCACACCATACGGCGCCACAGCGAACCCTGCCCAGGTTGCGGTGTAACCCATCTGCGTTTGCAGCCACAACGGCAACAACACGACACTGCCGAAGAAAACGCCATAGCCGAGGCTGATCGCAAGTGTGCCGGCGCGGAAATTGCGGATCTTGAACAACTGCAGGTCGACAATGGGATGCTGCTCATAGAACTCCCAGACCACGAAGAGCGCGAGGCCGAATACCGCGATTACCGCCAGCGCAACTATTAGTGGTGAGCCAAACCAGTCGAGTTCGTTGCCCTTGTCCAACATGATCTGCAGGGCGCCTACCCAGATCACGATCAGCCCCAGGCCGACCGCATCGACAGGCAACTTTCGGGTTGGCGTCTCGCGGCGGCCGAGCATGTGATGGGCCAGCCACGCAACCGCGATTCCGACCGGCAGGTTGATGTAAAAAATCCACGGCCACGAGAAATCATCGGTAATCAATCCTCCCAGGATTGGCCCGATCACGGGCGCCACCATCACGGTCATGCTCCAGATGGCCAGCGCGATGCCCTGCTTTTGGCGCGGGTAGCTCGCCAGCAGCAGAGTCTGTGAGAGCGGCACCATCAGACCCGACACGCCGCCCTGCATGACGCGGAAGCCGAGCAACATTTCAAAGTTCGTTGCCGTAGCGCAAAGCCGCTTGCGCAGGTAAACAATATGACAGCGGTTACGAAAACCCGCACCTGGCCAAAACGCTGCGAAAGCCACCCCGCGAGCAAAACCGAAATCGCGTTCGCGACCGCATATGATGTGATTACCCAGGTGGCCTGGCTCGCGCCCACTCCCAGGTCTCCCGCGATGTGTGGCAGCGCCACGTTCGCGATCGTCGTGTCCAACACTTCCATGAAGGTCCCGAGCGCAAGCGCGATGGTGACGAGGGCCAATGCCCGCCCGCTAAAGCATGTGTCTTGATCTTGCACCGTTTAGTCCTTTGTCAATGCGCCAAGCGCGGCCCGTCGGCAGATACGAGCCTTTCTGCTACCGAAGCTGAATCCGTGGCCCGGGCAGGCAAGCGGCCACCGCCGTTCTGTTCAATGATGTCGGCGATCAATGCATCGACGGCCCGCCGTCGGTCGGTGAATACCGTTGTGCGGTAGCTGGCATCAATCGAATTGGCCGGTCTGGCCGCAACGGTTCCGGGATCGCGTACGTCGACCTCGACTTCCATGGAAAGCCCGATGGCCAGTGGATGCGCCGCAACTTCCTCTGGATCGAGCGCAATCCTCACCGGCAGACGCTGAACCACCTTGATCCAGTTACCGGTTGCATTCTGCGCCGGCAGTAACGCGAACGCCGCGCCGGTGCCCGCGCCGAATCCCACGACGGTACCGTGGTATTCGATTCCGTTGGCGTCGGCGGTCAAACTGGCGGTTTGCCCAATATGCATACGCCGGAGATCGACCTCCTTGAAGTTGGCATCGACCCAGACTTGGTCGGGCGGCACGATCGCCATCAGCGGCTTGCCGGGCCCGACCCGCTGGCCGAGCTGCACTGCGCGCTTGGCGACAAATCCCGATACCGGAGCCGGAATGATGGCCCGGCGGTAATCCAGATAGGCGGCGCGTACTTCCGCTGCGGCGCTTTGCACTCTGGGGTGGGAAGCTACGGTGGTATCGTCCACCAGGGCGCGTTGTTGAGCGAGGCGTTCGCGTGCGGCCGCAAGCGCGGACTCCGCCGCCCGGACGGACTCATGTGCGTGCTGCAGCTCCTCGGTAGAAATCGCCCCGGACTCGGCCAGCCCGGCACGCCGCTTCAGATCGTTCCGCGCTGTGGCGAGGCCGACCTTGCGTTGTGCAACTTCCGATTTCAGCTCCTTGTTCCGCGTAAAAATGCCACGTACTTCGCGCACCGTTTGTGCGAGCTTTGCCATTGCGCTGTTCAGGGCAACGCTGGCATCGATGCGATCCAGTTTCACCAGGGTCTCGCCTGCGCTGACGTATTCGGTATCGTCGACTTCGATTCCGACGACAGTACCGGCCACCTGCGGCGTGATTTGCACGACGTTGCCATCGACGTAGGCATCGTCGGTCGACTCCACATAGCGTCCCGCTAAATACCAGTACGCGGTGAACACGGTGGCGCACGACATGAACACTCCGATCACCGCAAGCAACAGCTTCTTTCGCTTTCCGCCGGGAGTGGAATCTTGATTGGCAGGCTTTTTCATGACAGTTTCCTCGTACTCGGTTGGGTTTGCTCCATGCTGGAAAGCGAGCGATCACCTTCGAAACCACCCCCCAAAGCACGCATCAGTTCTATCCAGCGGTTGTAATTCCGCGCCTTCAGATCGGCTTGCAGTTGCTGTTGCGCCAGCACTTCGGTCTCGGCCGCCAATACGCTCAGATAACTGGCAATGCCTTTGCGGTAACGCCTGAGATCCAGGTCGTAGGCCGTGTTCGCCGCCTGCAGGGCCGATTGCTGCTCCTCGCGCTGCCTGGCGATGGATTGCAGCGACGCGAGCTGGTCGCCGGTGTCCTGCAGTGCGCTGATCAGCGTCTCGTTGTATTGCCCGACTGCGGCGTCGTAGTCGGCATCGCGCGCCGCCAGCCGGCTGGTCAGTCTCGCGCCGTCGAACACCGGCAAACGCAGGGCGGGGCCGACGCCAGCAATTTCACTGCCGGCTTTCACCAGTTGCGACAGACCAATGCTGCTGAAACCCGCGAAGGCGAGGAGGTTGATGTCCGGATAGAAATCGGCCCGGGCGACTGCAATGTCCTTGGCCGCGGCTTCGACCCGGCAGCGGCTGGCAATCACATCGGGTCGGCGGCCCAGCAGGTCCGCCGGTACGGCGCTCGGCAGAGCAGCCGTGTTCGCGACCTCCTCGAGATCCGGACGCTGAATCTCGAGGCCGCTGTCCGGCCCGCGGCCAAGCAACGCGGCAAGCTGATGGCGGGTGAGCGCCAACGCCTCATTGATGGCTTCAATCCGCACGCGGGTCGCGGGTACTGCACCTGCGGCCTGCTTCAGCTCGACTCGGGTATCCAGACCGGCGGTGACGCGTTGCCGGGTCAGCGCCAATGTTCGCCGCCGCTGTTCGAACGTTGCCTGCTCGATATCGAGCCTGTCGTAAAGATGGGCGAGCTGAACATATGCGCGCGCAAGCTCGACAGACAGCATGAGCCGTGCAGCGAACGCGTCCACCCTGGCCGCCTCGGCCCTGCTGAGCGCGGCGGCAAGCGCGGACCGATTGCGGTGCCAGAAATCCAGAGGATAGCGAAAATCAAGTGTGAGGCGGCTCGAGGTTACCCAAGTACCGGCGGGCGGATGGGGCACGATATCGTTCTCGCTGAAGCGTTCGTGAGTGCTGCTGAAACCGGCGTCTACGGTGGGCTCCGTCGCCGCGCGCGCTACGCCTGCGAGCGCGGCGGCCTTATCGACGCGCGCCTGCGCCACGGTTAACGTGGGGTTGTGCGTCAGCGCATTGATCTCGAATTGATCGAGTTGAACGTCGCCCAGACGCTTCCACCAATCGTCGGCAGGCCAGGCAGCCCCCTCGGCAAACCCGGGGGCAAGTGTCCGCGCCGCTGCGAGATCTCCCGGCGCTTGCTGCCGATTACGCGGATGCAGATCATGCATGTCCGCGCAACCCGCTGTCAGCAGTATCGCCAGGAGTCCGGGTATGATGCGCCGCCGGCATTGCATCTTGCCAATCGCGGGCTTCTGGATGGAATGCATCGTGTCATTTCCCCGCTTGCCGCAACGCAGTCCCGTGCACAGCAGGCTGATACGTGCCCGGCACAGCACGAAATCCAATAGCGATCCGGTTCCAACCGTTGATCGCCACGATGGCCAGCGTGAGAGCGACCAATTCCTTCTCGGAGAACTCATTGCAGACCACCTGGTACGCTTCATCCGGAGCGTGGGAATCGGCGATCTGCGTGAGCGATTCTGTCCACGCGAGGGCCGCGCGTTCGCGCTCGGAGTAGAAGGGCGTCTCGCGCCATGCATTCAACGCATACAACCGCTGTTCGGTTTCCCCGCCGGCGCGTGCGTCCTTGGAATGCATGTCGAGGCAATACGCGCAACCATTTATCTGCGACGCACGCATCTTCACGAGGTGTAGCAGTGATTTTTCAAGGCCGCTATTGATCACATATTTTTCCAGACCAAGCATCGCTTCGACTGCGGCCAGTGATACCTGGCTGATATCCATACGAGGTTCCATGAATTGTCTCCTTTCAGTTTGGTTGACGGGTTTCCGCAGCCAGGATTCTCCTGACTGCAATATCAATGACGGCCTAAGCCGGGTGCTTGTGACAGCAGAGGGGGGGTTAGTGCAACGTGCTTATCGGTACGCGTGCCAGTTTGTCCGGATTGAGTACGGCGAAGCCGGCGAAGATATGCATGCCGTCGGTCACCAGCGACATGGCCCAATTTGGTTGGCCGTCGAGGCAGCCCAGAATTCCCGTTTGGCCGTTGATCGGGACCAGCTGGTAGGTGAAATTCATCGAGTTGCGCGCGATGTTGCGCCCCACTCCGGCCAACAATTTGGCGATGGGGATATTGCCATGCAGAACCTTGCGGGCAGCAGCAACTTTGCCTCCCCCGTCGGAAGTCCAGGTCGCTTCCGGCGCAAACAGTTCGAACAAGGTGTTCCGGTCAGCCGACTGTATAGCGGTAATAAACCTTTCCAACAGGCGTCGGTGTGCCCTTTCGCTGACCGAAAAACGTCGCCGTTCCCGGCGCACCCGTTGTCGCGCACGGTGCACGGTCTGACGGACCGCTTCCTGGCTCTTGTCCAGAATCTGCGAAATTTCGGCATAACCACAGTCGAATACATCGTGCAGCAAAAACGCCGCGCGTTCCTTGGGAGCAAGACGCTCGAGCATCAGCAAAAACGCCATCGAGACATCGTCGGATCGTTCTGCATGGTGTTCGGGAAAAGGCATTGCATCGCCGATCAATGGCTCGGGCAGCCAGGGCCCGATATAGGTCTCGCGTTTGGCGCGTGCGGAACGCAGCCTGTCAATACACAAATGTGCGACCGTAGTCGTCAACCAGGCTTCGGGACTGCGCACGCGGGCGGCATCGGTCTCATGCCAGCGCAGATATGCATCTTGCAGTACGTCCTCCGAATCGGCTTTGGAGCCAAGCATGCGGTACGCGATGCCGTACAACCTGGGCCGCTGTTGCTGAAATGTGGTCGGGGTTGAATCCATTTCGGCTTCTCCTTGATGTCGTGAAAGCATATTTCCAAAAGACGTATTGGCGGCCAATGTTGTGACAGCTCAGTTCGTTTTCCGTTTCCAAACTCAAAGGTCAACACTTTTAGACGACGCCTCCGACCGGTGCGAGTGCACGAAGATCTGGGCACACAACTAAATTCGCAAAACCCTTTTGCGGACCGCAGCAACCAGCTCGGTCGCCGCAGAACCCATGCGCGCGCTGTTTGCGGAGCGGGTGTTTCGCACAGTACACGGTGCTACCGGCGGCCAGAGTGAATCCTTCACGGCGCACCAAAGCCGATTGCATTCGCATTCTGTTTCGCGCTATTTTTAAATCATAATGCTGGAATTACTACCAAACTTTCCAGACCATGTGATCGCGGTACGCGCATCGGGAAAAGTCACTGGCCGGGAGTATAGGGACATTCTGTTGCCGGTCGATAGACAGAAGCGGCGCAACCGCACGTCGCTCAATTTGTTTTACCAATTCGTGCCCGAATTCGTTGGCATGGACGCAAGCGGAATGTGGGAGGATGCGAAACTCGATCTCAGCCATTGGCACGGTTGGGGACGAATCGCGATCATTGCAGACAATCCCCTCATCCGTTTTGGTGCCCGGACGGCAGCATTGATATTGCGCCGCCCAGTGCGCGTCTTTGCCAATGCCGAAGCAGACGCCGCATGTGCATGGGTATCTGAAAACGGCCAGTAACGATAAGCGCTTAATTGATGGCAGTACTGGCAAGGGCGCACCTTGTGACATTCAGGGGTTCGTCCGCTAGGCGATCGCGCGCAGCTTGTCCGGATTGCGCTGAACGTAGATCGCCCCCACGCGGCCCGGTGACCGCGCGCCACGCCGCGGCACTGGTCCCTGAATTTCGAGCGTGTGCGACGGTGGAAAGTTCCGCCGCGGCGGCGCATACCTGAAGGGTGTCGACCCACGTCATCTTCACACGGTCGCAGGCTGGCGTGAGGCCGCGCGCTCCATGCTCGCATCGAACGGTGCCGGCGGCACGATCATTTTCACCGGCGCGACGGCGAGCCTGCGCGGCGGTGCAGGTTTCCATAATCTCGCCGTCGGCAAGTTCGGCTTGCGGGCCCTGGCTCAATGCATGGCCCGGGAATTGGGCCCCAGGGGCATCCACGTTGCGCATGTGGTCATCGACGGCCAGATTCGGGGGGAGAGGGATGGTTACCGGGAAGACGAGCGCGGGGTGGATGCGGTGCTGCACCCGGACGCCATCGCCGCGAATTACCTGGCCCTGCACCGGCAGCCACGCAACGCCTGGACCCAGGAACTGGACCTGCGCCCCTGGGTGGAGAAATTCTGAGTTGCAGGAAGTGATGGACTCACTTGACCCGTTTAACTCGGAGGCGGATTCTAAGGGGCAACACCGTGAAACGGGATCTAAATCAAGTTTGGCGCACAAACGGAGACGCCCATGAAATACATGCTCACCTGGAACGAACGTCCGCAAGGCTCACCGATCGAATACGAAAATGCCCAAAAGCGAATTTTGGAGGTTTTCACTCAATGGAAAGCTCCAGCCAATTTCAAGATCGAGTTGTTCGTCATTAGAGTTGGGGACTAGGGTGGCTACATGCTGGTGGATTGCGATGATCCCACCGCGGTCCACAAGTTCTGCTCCATGCTGCCTGCGTTTGTATTCGAGGCGCGCCCGGTAATTCCGATCGAGGACGCTATCCGGGTCGAACTCGAATCCATTGCGTTTCGAGATGGCCTCCTAAGCCGGTGAGACTACCAATGCCTGACTGAGCGCTGCACCGCCATCGCTAGTTTTCTTTTGTACCGGCTTGACGGAATGTAATCATTCGATTACAGCTATTCCATGTTCTCGATCAAGCCGCTACCTGAATTTACCAAGTCGCTTGCGGCACTACTGGACTAATTGACGGAGATAACCATGACCAAACGTATCAAGGCGGCTAACCTGCCCCAATTTGACGCCGCGCAATATCTCGATAGCGGGGAGGCTGTTGCCGCCTATCTTACGGATATTCTGGAGGCGAACGACCCGGCCTTGCTGGCGGCGGCGCTGGGCGACATTGCCCGTGCGCGTGGCATGAGCGAGATCGCCAAGGCATCCGGGCTTACTCGCGAGGCCTTGTATAAGGCGCTGCGTTCCGATGCGAAACCGCGTTACGACACTATCGTCAAGGTTTGCGGGGCGCTGGGTGTGCGGCTGGTGGCGCAGGCGGTTCATGGCTAAAGGAAAGGGACCGGATTGAGTCCAAAAAAAGACAGATGATACTTGTCTGAATGCCTGAAAAGGTGGTTAATACTTCATATGCCCATAATGCAAAGGCCGCTTCAATTCCGCTGGAGCCGACTAGCCATTCTGCAATCAGTCGTCATCGGGGCGGCAGTCTGCTTCGCAATCTTTTCACAGACCTGCACCGCCGACTGTCTTGCTCCCGAGCACCATCAATTCGATTTCTGGATGGGCGACTGGACGATCAAACAAAAGATTCTGCGAGCGGACGACCGATGGTTCGAAGCCGACGCGACGACCAAGGTCTCTCCGACCCTCGGCGGTTGCGCTCTGGTGGAGCACTGGAGCGGCGACGTCCTGTTCTTCTGGGAAGGAATGGAGAAAGCCGAGCCACTCGAGGGCTTCAGCATCCGCGCCTACGATCCGAAAACCGAGCAGTGGGTTATCTCCTGGATGGATTCACGTCATCCTCGTCTGGCGGAATTTATCGGCGGCTTCTCCTCTGGCCGGGGCGAGTTTTTCCGGAAAACGCCCGCGCCGGATGGAAAACAAAGCATCACACGGATCACGTTTTCGGACATCACTCCGACTGGCGTGCATTGGGATCTGGCCGTCTCATCTGACGAGGGCAATAGCTGGCGAATCCTTTGGATCATGGAGATGACGCGGCAACAGGCCAATCCCTGAATTTGCAGACGGCATTGAGATTCCGAATCGTTACGCCTGGAAATAGTTGCGGATGCCGCCCATCAGGAGCTGCGCACCGATCGCTACGAGTATCAGACCCATAAAGCGCAAAAATACGCGTTGGCCGCGACGGCTCAGTAATTGTTGCAATTTGGTTGAGGCAAGAAGGGCGCCCAACAGAACTACGGCCAAAATGAAGGCTGCCGCCACCACGTTTGCGGCGCCTTTCCAACCCGGTTCTGCTGCGGTCATTGTTACGACTGTTGTGATGGCGCCCGGTCCGGCTATTAACGGCATCGCAAGCGGCACAAGCGCTGGATCATCGCCGTGATCTTGCCCGGGATCGTGCTGAACCTGGGACGGCTGACCGCGCATCATCTCGATACCCATTATGCTGATCACCAATCCACCCGCAGCCTGAAAAGCCGCCAGGGACAAGCCGAAGAAGTCCAGAATGGCGCCGCCAGTAAGCGTCGCAACGGCGAGAATCACAAACACGGACACGCTCGTTCTTAACGCGATGCTGCGCCGCTCTGTTGCCGTGCGTCCCTCAACCAGGGAAACAAAAATCGGCGTAACTCCGATAGGGTTGGCAATTGCAAACAACGACGCCAGTGCTTGAATGAGATGTTCCATGAGAGTCAAGTATAGTCGTTCGCGTGAACTGGCTCAGCACACCGCAACGACAGCGCTAGTAGAGGAGTGGACGGGACGGTGCAAATTGATCTCAGTTTGTGTGCCCCGATTAATGTCCCCCGTCCTCATTGCTCCTTTTCGGTTCCTTTTTTAACGACTCAGGAAGCGCAAAATGGTAGGGCCTGGACCAGCACCATCATTCTTACTCGAATAATATCCCGAACGGGATAAATTAGCTCTCAAGGTGCCAAGTCTCTAGATATTTATCACGCTCGATACATTTTACTTGAATTACTCACCTTGAACTGGTAATTTGTATCGCACGGTACATTTTTTGATTGAGCAAATGAGCAAATATCATCCAGAATATGGACGGGCACAAACGCCTCACGACTTGGGAAGTCTGGCGCGCGCTCATCGCAAAAACAAACATCTAACACTGAAAACCCTTTCGGGGCTCAGTAACCTGAGCATTCGATTTCTGTCTGAATTTGAGCGAGGTAAGGAAACAGCAGAATTAGGCAAGGTACTAAGAGCCCTAAAAATTCTTGGGTTGGAAGTCATCGTCCGTCCCGTTGGGTTCAGCGCAACCTCGAAAACAGACAGATGAATGAACCTGATGCTCTGAATGTTTGGAGCGAAGATCGACTGGTGGCTTATCTCTGGCGGGACCAAGCCAGTCCGCAAGGAACGGGATTCCGATATGTGCGTGATTGGATTGAAAACGGTGGCTTTGCAATATCCCAAACGCTGCCGCTAAAACCAGAGGAATTCCCGGCTGAGGCGGGGGGGGTTGTGCAACAGTTTTTCGCCAACCTGCTGCCTGAAGGTGGTGCAAGAGAGCGGGTCGTGCGTGACCTGAAAATCCCCGACACGGATTTTGACCTGCTTCGAGCCATAGGTGGTGATTGTGCCGGAGCGTTGAGTATTCTGCCGACTGAACGAACACCCAATTCCAAGCAACAATACAGTCCCCTCAGTGACGAGCAACTACTAAAGTTGGTAAAGAGGCGCGGTCGCAGCTATGAGGGAATCTCCCCTACTAACCGCCCTCGCCTTTCCCTGGCTGGAGCCCAGGACAAATGCCCCGTACTGATCCGCGAAGGACAATATTTTTTACCACTGGGAGAAGCACCTTCAAACCACATTCTCAAGTTTGAGATTCCGGACTATAAGAATATTCCAGCCTACGAAGCTTTTACTACCGTGCTTGCCGGTGCCATCGGATTACCTACCGTAGATCTCCAACTTGGCCGGCTGGTCAATACTACCTATATCATTGTCAGGCGATACGATAGGTATGAGGATGATTACGGCAAGATAAATAGATTGCACCAAGAGGACTTTTGCCAAGCACTGGGTTATGGGCATCAATACAAATATGAGGAGGACGGAGGTCCAACCTTCAGTCGGTGTTACCACCTCCTTCAAAATGCTTCTACCGACCCAGCTATTGACACCCAAACCCTGCTTAAATGGCAGATTTTCAATGTGCTCGCCGGCAACTCCGACGGGCACGCCAAGAATATTTCCCTACTGTATGCCGCGGAGAATCAAACACGACTTGCGCCATTTTATGACCTGGTCTGCACCCGAGCAGTTGACCGCATTGATGAACGGCTCGGGTTCAGCGTGGGAGGCGAGCGGGACCCGAAACAAATAAATCTGGGCCACTGGGCCGCGGAAGCAGAGCTATGCGGCGTGGCTCCGCGTTTCTTGCAGGGTTGGGTGACAGACTCGGCTCAACGAATTCTTGTAAGTTTGCCGGAAGCAAAACGCCAATTTGTAAATCACTTTGGTGAATATCCCGCAATACAAAGAGTGGAGCGAGTCGTGAAACGACAATGCACTCAAACTCTCAGAACCCGTGTGTAGAAAGAGCGCTAAAGGGCTCGCCCATTATCGGGCTTTTCAGATGTGTCCGGGAAATCAGGGCCTAACCCAGGGAAGCTACTTGGAGTTACACGCTGAACAGGTAGGCGCATGGACCCTCGGCAGATAGACGGTTTTTTCTACGGCTTGTTCATGGACGCCGAAGTGCTTCGCCAAGCGGGAACGAAACCGTCGAACTTTCGTCGTGCATACGTGGCGGACTTCGCATTGCGAATTGGCCAGCGGGCTACATTAGTGCCTTTCCCAGGGGCTCGTGCCTACGGGATGTTGATCGCGCTGACGTACGCGGAGTTCGATAGTCTCTACAGCGCTCCAGGCTTGGAAGCCTACCGTCCGGAAGCAGTGCTTGCGCACACTTCTGAAGGCATGGCAATTCCCGCGTTGTGCTACAACCTGGTCCAGGCGCCCGAGCCGCATGAGCGGAATCCGGAATACGCGATGCGCCTTCGAAGTGTGCTCGAGAACCTGGGATTTCCAGTTGAGTATGTGGAATCTGTTGAGTGAAGCCGCGACAAGAACTGCATCCGTTATACCAAGCCGGAGTTCGAGCAATCTTCCGTGCCGGAATTGCAACCGCACCCGATCGCGACGCGGCGTGCGGATGCGCTGGCACGAATAGCGGAAGGCTGGCTTTCAGGTTCAGGCTGTTCGAACGGCGACCGTTTCGTCGTGAATGTGCACACGGACATGGAAGCGCTGCAAGCAGAAGGATCCGGGGCTGAAGCGGAACTGGAAGAAGCCGGAAAAGTTTCTGCAGAAACTTTTTTGAGCTGATAGCCCGCACCGAGGCCGACGGCATCACGAACACGCCCGACACCCCCATTCCGGGCTGGCTGGGTGAATCGATGGATGATGAAATCGTGGTGCATAATTTGAGGCTGCGGGATGTAGGGGCCTGAATAAACGGGACGGGGCAAATTTAATTGAGTTAATGTGCCCCGTCCCCTTTCTTTGCAGTCCCCTTTCTTTGCATGAGGTCAAAGTCGTTTGTACTTCTTCATCAGGGCCCGCAGGCGGTCATGCGGGATGCCATAAACCATATGACCGTTGATGCCGCGCATATCATGGCCCGCAACCAGGGCATTGACGATGGCTTCCTCGGTAGCCTGAACCGTAGCCAGGAACAACGGGCTGAGGCTGTCATTGGGCAAAAACTCAGCCTGCTTTTCGCCCACTCGCATTGCAGCGCCCGGATTTGCGGTGGAAAAGGCAATGAAGATATCCCCCGAGCCATTGCCCGCATAACTGCCGACCCGGGCCAGCCCCATGGGCGCACGCCGGGCAATGCGTTTGAGCTGGTGCGGCAACAGCGGCGCATCGGTAGCCACCACCACGATGATGGAGCCAGTGTCTTCCGCCGGCGCGCCTTTACTGGGCATCAGGTCGGTGATTTCTTCATAGAGTTTGTTCTGCAGTTGCCAGGCGATCACGGCATCGCGCACGATGCCCACGCTGTGGGTGTTCGTAATCATCACCTGGCCTTCCAGGAAACCGCTCTCCTCCACCCAGCTGGTTCCGGTCATCTCGCCATTGCCGTTGAGCGAATACCAGCCGGCAAATACCGGGTCGTAGGTTTTACCGCGCGGTAATATGGCGGTAACGCCGGTGCGGACGGGGCCTGCTCCGACCTGCAAAGGGCCGTCACCGGAAATCAGGGTGACCTGTCCAACCGTCACACCGGCCACATCGGTAATCCCATTCAGCGGACCGGGATTGCCATTGAAGGGAATACCGAGATCGCGGGCCCGTGGACCCGGTTCAGATGCGGTGACATTCGTCATGACGGACATGATGGCGCAAAGCACCAGGTTGGGCAATCGGCTCCTGCCTGGTGTTTCCGCGGAAAGGGGCGAAAAAGGGGACGGGGTAGATTAAACTCAATTAATGTGCCCTGTCCCCATTGTTGATCGACTTAAAATGAAACCAGCACCTATAAAAGATTTAATCGCGTTCGAAGATTTTGAGAAAATCGACATTCGAGTGGGCACAATTACAGCAGAAGCCGAAGTAGAAAATTCCAAGAAGCTGATGAAGTTGACCGTAGATTTTGGAGATCATGTTCGTTCCATTCTCGCCGGCATAAAGCAAGAGCGTAAAGATCCGTACGAAGTTGAACAGGACGTTCGAAATCAGCTTAACTACATCGTTAGCAGTCTCTCAACCACAAGAGGAGATGCACCATGCAGGAAGAAAAGAAGCTCAAGTATCTGAAAGTTGCTCTCGTAGTGTTTGGAATTATCTTCATTGCCGGAATTTACGTGATGATGATGTTGGTTTGGCCTTCTGGTTGGGGCTGGACGCCACGGCAACCAGAATACGAGCAGATGATCATGGGTGTTTACGCTACCCTGGGAGTATTCCTTATTCTGGCTGCGAGAGACCCATTATCTAACGTGAGTCTTATATGGTTTACGATCTGGTCAAGTATTGTTCATGGCGGAATAATGCTGGTTCAGGCTCTCGCAGATGAGACGGAACGGGCCAACCTGTTGGGTGATATTCCAGCCTTGTTTCTGGTGGCATTTGTGCTTTGGTATCTCATGCCCACGAGAGTCAAGGCGTAGAAGGCAGAACTGCCAACAACCTGCTGCAGCGGACGGCGCACGAGCGCCGCCGCTGGACCGGAGCGTTTGGCGGCAACGAGGTTATTCCAGTTTGACGATTCGGCGGCGTGATAGCGACTATCGAGCTTCCATGAAAGTGTTACCGTTAAAACCGAGCGATTTGCTGGTTTATGTCATGGCTGTCGCTTGTGGCGTGGCCGTGGCCAATCTCTATTACGCGCAGCCGCTGCTGCACACGCTGGCGCAGAGCTTCGGCACCTCCGAAGGCACGGCTGGTCTGATTGTCACGATGACGCAGTTGGGCTACGTCATTGGCCTCGTGCTGATTGTGCCTCTCGGTGACCTGCTCGAACGACGGAGACTGATCACGGTCGTCTCCGCAGGAACAGCAGTGGCGCTTGCAGGCGCTGCCATCTCGCCCGGCATTGGTTCGTTTCTGCTTGCATGCCTGGCCATCGGCCTGACGGCGGTGGTAGCACAAGTGCTGGTGCCATTTGCCGCGGTCCTGGCCGCGGAAGAGCAGCGTGGCGCCGTCATTGGCCGGGTCATGGCAGGCCTGCTGCTGGGTATTCTGCTGGCTCGTACGGTTTCAGGGGTCATTGCTGACTTTTTTGGCTGGCGCGCGGTCTTCGTGCTAGCGACCATAAGCATGATCGTTCAATCCGCCGTGTTGTGGCGGATGCTGCCGCAGAGCCGAAGTGAGACTCGCCTGTCATATCCGGCCCTGATTGGCTCGGTGTTTCTTTTGTTTCGTGATGAGCCGTTGCTAAGGCGGCGTATCGTCTACGGGACCTTGGGTTTTGCGGCGTTTAGCGTATTCTGGACAGCACTCGCCTTTTTGCTCGCGCGACCACCATATGGCTACAGCGACTCCGTCATCGGCCTGTTTGGCTTGCTCGGCGCTGCCGGTGCTCTGAGCGCAAGCTTCGCGGGCCAGATTCATGACCGTGGCGGCACACGGCTTGGCACCGGAGTATTGCTGGGGCTGATCGCGCTCTCGTTCGCCATCATGGGTGTTTACAGTACGCACCTTGCCGCCATCATCGTCGGCGTAGTGCTACTGGATATCGGTCAGCAAGGCACCCACATCCTGAACCAGAGCGTCATTTACACGCTGAACCCCGAGGCGCGGAGCCGAATTACAACGGCGTACATGACCTGTTTTTTCTTCGGAGGTGTTATCGGGTCCGCGTCATCGGGCTATGTATTCGAGCTTGCCGGATGGTCGGGAGTCTCTTGGCTGGGCGGCATGTTTGGAGGCACCGCGGTTTTATACTGGCTCACAGAGCTCGTGAATAAAGGGGACGGGGCAAATTAAATTGAGATAGTGTGCCCCGTCCCCATTTTCGGTCGCCATTTTCGAGAGGCTCAGGACCAAATCGCCACAATCGCCATGATGATGAAGCCGATCACCGTCATGGCATAGCGCGGAAAGCGCCGGGTGTTGCCGGCGAACTCTTCCGAGAGAATATCCATAACCGCGATATAGAGAAACGTACCGGCAGCGAGCGCGTCGAAAATACCCTCGAACTTGGCCTCTCCCGGCCCTTCGATCGCAACCGCCCACCAGGTTCCGAGCAGAATCCCGATCGGAGTCGTGGTGTAGAACATCCACTGCAAGATCCGGGCGCGATTGGCCGGCGCCTTTTCCCTCTCGAAACTGACAGCGAGGGCCATCGCCGCAGTCGATTTGTGGGCCAGGATCGCAAACAGGATCGCGCCGGCGCTGGCAACCTGATCCTCCAAGCCCAAAGCTATGCCGGTAATGATGGAGTGTACCGACAGCGTCGCCATCAGAATATAGGGGTAGATCGCGCCCTTGTCTTTTTCACGCTCAAGCGCCGGGCCGATGACCTTGTCGAGAAGCAGAACGACCAGGAACCCGAATGCGGTCGCCAGCGCGAACAGTGGATAATCGAAATCCTTGAAGTAAATATTGAAGTTGCCGATCGCGTCGGGCAGCATGTGCAGGAAGGCGGCCCCCAAAAACACTCCGCCGGCAAAGGTGTTGGCAAGCGCCGCGGCGTTATGGCTCGACTTGCCCTGCAAAAGCCTGTTCGCAAACGCTCCCCCCGCAAATCCTGCGAGCAGCACCAAAAACGCGGCAATCAGTTTGAACTCCGTCACAGGAACGAGCTTAAGTCAGACCCTGTCCGAATTAAAGTCTTCAACTGGTTTTGGGCCCTCGACGTGATTCTGCAATTGACCGAAAGAATTATGCGGTCACAATAGGGCGCCGGGGTAAATCCGATAATTGGGGTCAGGATGAGCGCATGGATACTGGAACCATCAGCACCGATCTGGATCAGCAAGGTTGGCACTGCATACGCGCATTGCTGGACGTTGCGAAATGCGAGGAGCTTATCCGGCTTTACGATGATGAAACCCGCTTCCGCAAGAAGATCGTCATGGCGCAGCATGGTTACGGCTCAGGCGAATATCAATATTTCGATTATCCGCTGCCGCCGCTGGTAGCGGATTTACGTACCCGGCTCTATCCCCATCTGGCTGCGATTGCCAATACCTGGGGTGAGCGTTTGGCCATGCGCAGCGACTTTCCTCCTTCGCATGCCGGATACCTAAACCAATGTGCTGAAGCCGGGCAAACCAAAGCCACACCGCTGATGCTGAAATACGTGAAGGGCGACTTCAACCGCCTGCACCAGGATCTTTACGGAGAGCACGTTTTCCCCTTGCAACTGACGGTCCTGCTGTCCAAACCGGGTCAGTCCTTTACCGGCGGTGAGTTCATCCTTACGGAGCAACGCCCGCGCATGCAGTCGCGCGTGCGTGTGATTCCTCTGGACATCGGTGATGCCGTCATATTTCCGGTTCGCTACCGCCCCGGGCCGGGGCCACGCGGCTTTCATCGAATCAACATGCGGCACGGTGTCAGCAATCTGAATTCCGGTCAGCGCTTCACCCTGGGAATCATTTTTCACGATGCAGCTTGAACCAGAAAGTGGAAAACTGGATCGGACACCGTCTTTAGCGCCCGAATGTCGTGGGTATGCAACTTAACCCGCCCCAGCCACACGGCAGCTTGCAGTAGCGGTGATTGTCAATTATTTTGTGCTTGCGGGGACGTTCCCGGCGACGGGGTGGAGCCGTTCGTTAGCGGTTTGTTCGCTGGCGGGAAGTCGAGCGCGGGTTTCAGTGACACCCCGACTCATCCTTTGGCCCAAAATCAGCAGGATTTGGCTGTTGCCTAATTTCCTGCTGAATAATGGGATGGTCCATTGAGAATTAACAAGAAAATGGCGAGCGAATCGGCTCAGATCGCCGCCCCTGGAGCCAGGATGCATTCTGCCGATACTGCCAGGCCACGCTCGCTTCCGGATGGCCACCGTCCCCGGCGATGGGTTGCCGGGCTTTTCGGCCGACCACTCATGGCCGCACTCATGGCCGCCAGCTTCCTGCTGCTGGCCGGGTGCGGTAAAACCGACAATCGGTATGTGCGTTCCGCCGCCGATGCCGAGCAGGCACGTATCGGTGTGATCACTGGCAGCACCTCGGCCCAGTTCGCATACGAGCGGTTTCCGGATGCGGAAATCCAGGAATACGGCGACTTCACCGACACGCTCGGCGCGCTAAAGGCCGGCCACATCGATGTGACCATCACCGCGATCAACAACGCCATTCTGGCGGCGCGCCACAACCCCGACCTGGAAGTCATCGAGGACTCCTTGCGCGACGAAACCACGGCGGTTGCCATCCGCAAGGGCAACACCGCATTACTCGACCAGGTCAACGCGATTATCGAAGCGATCAAGGCGGACGGCACTCTGGCCGACATCGACCGGCGTTGGCTGAAGCGCGACCCGGGGCCATACGAAGAAGTGGACATCCCCGTTCACTCCGACGGCGAGGTACTGCGCGTCGGCGTCAATGCGACGCGTGAGCCCTTTTCCTTCGTTGACCAGAATGGCCGCATCACCGGTCACGATGGCGAGCTCGCGCGCGTGATCGCGGACCGCTTGCAGCGCCCGCTGGAATTCGTCGACGTTCGCTGGGACGCGCTGATCCCGGCCCTGCAGTCCGGCAAGATCGACATGGTGGTCACCGGCATGACGGCCAACGACGAGCGCCGGCAGGCCGTCGACTTCTCGATTCCGTACTACATGAACAAGTTGGTGTTGCTGGTGCGCAAGCCACCCGCGGGCGCAGTGTCTGCGAAGGATTCAGGCGGGCTGGGGCTTACTTCGGTCGAGGACCTGAAAACGCGCCGTTTGGGTGTGCTGCAGGGCTCCGCCTTCGATACCTACGCCCAGCAGAATTTCCCTGATGCCGAAATCAGTCAGTACATCGGCTTTGCCGACGTGCTGTTGGCGGTCGAAACCGGACTGGTGGATGCCGCCTTCACCGACGTCGATGCCCTGCACGAAGCTCAGAAACTGCGCCCGGAGTTCGTCGCCATCGGCGAACCGGTTTTCTATTCGGATGTGGCCGCGGGTTTTCGCAAGGACAGCGGCGAGCTGCGCGCGGCCTTCAACGCCTTTCTCGCGCAGATCAAAGCCGACGGCACCCAGGAAGACATGATGCGGCGCTGGACCAGGGAATCGTCCACCGCCATGCCGGACATCCGGTTTACCGGCGACGAGGAACCCCTGCGCGTGGGTAATGCCATCCTCGGCTTGCCGCAAGTGGCAATACAAGACAACCAACTGGTCGGGCTGGATGTCGAGATGGCAATGCGCTTCGCCCAGTATCTCGGCCGGCGCCCCGAGTGGGCGACGGCGGACTGGGCAGCATTGATTCCTTCGCTGGTGAGCGGTAAGACGGACGTGATCATTTCATCGATGTTCGTCACGCCGGAGCGGCAGGAGCGCATCGACTTCTCCGAACCTTATTACCGCACCGCGAATTACGCATTTGCCCTGCGTAAGAACGTCGCCGGACAAGGCCCGTCGGCGCCACAGGCCGCAGCCGCGCCGGAGTCGTTCTGGGCCGGCGTCGCCCGCAGCTTTCACAGCAACATCATTCGTGAAGACCGCTACCTGCTGCTGCTGGACGGTCTCAAGATCACCATGGTGCTTTCCATCCTGTCCAGCCTGTTCGGCACCCTGCTCGGCGCCCTGATCTGCTTCATGCGCATGTCACCGCGGGCGTGGCTGCAGATTCCGGCGAAAATCTACATCGCCACCCTGCGCGGCATCCCCGTGCTGGTTTTGCTGATGCTGATTTTTTACGTGGTCTTCGCCTCGGTGCAGATCAACCCCGTGCTGGTGGCCGTGATTGCATTCGGCCTGAATTTCGCCGCCTACGTGGCCGAGATTTTCCGCGTGGGTATACAGAGTATCGACCGTGGACAGACCGAGGCCGGCATCTCGATGGGCTTCAGCAAGATCGCCACGTTCCGGCACATCATCCTGCCGCAGACCATCCAACGCATCCTGCCGGTGTACAAGGGTGAGTTCATCTCCATGGTCAAGATGACATCCATCGTCGGTTACGTGGCGGTGCAGGACCTCACCAAGGTGTCGGACATCATCCGCAGCCGCACCTTCGATGCCTTCTTCCCGCTGGTCATGGTGGCGGTACTGTATTTCCTGCTGGCGTACGCGCTGATCCAGGCATTGGAATATATCGAACGCAAGACCGATCCGGTGCGGCGGCGCAGCGCGAGGGCCGGCGCATGATCACCGTCCGCAACCTGGTCAAAAAGTTCGGCGATGTCGAAGTACTCAAGGACATCAACACTGAAATCAACAAGGGCGAAGTGATTTCCATCATCGGCGCCTCCGGCGGCGGCAAGAGCACCTTTCTGCGTTGCCTCAACCTGCTGGAGCGGCCGACCAGCGGTGAGATTATCGTCAACGGCGTCAATTTGCTCGATCCGGCCACCGACGTCGCCGCCGTGCGCCAGAACATGAACATGGTGTTCCAGTCCTTCAACCTGTTCGACCACATGACGGCGCTGGAGAACCTCACCCTGGCCCCGATCAAGCTCAAGGGCATGTCCAGGAAGGCCGCCGAGGAGCGCTGCATGGAACTGCTGCGCACGGTCGGCCTGGCGGAACGCGCCCACTACTTTCCACAGGAACTGTCCGGCGGGCAGAAGCAGCGGGTGGCGATCGCGCGTTGCATGGCGATGAATCCCGAAATTATTCTGTTCGACGAACCTACCTCGGCCCTGGACCCCACCATGGTGGCAGAGGTACTGGCGGTGATCCGCAAACTGGCGAAGCAGGGCCTGACGATGCTGATCGTCACGCACGAGATGGACTTCGCGCGCGACGTGTCCAACCGCGTGTTCTACATGGATGACGGCAGAATTCACGAGGAAGGCCCGCCTGAACAGATTTTTGACAATCCCCAGCAAGAGCGAACCCTGGCATTTATCCACCACACGCGCACCTGGCGCCACACCTTCCATTCACCGGACGTAGACCCATTCGCCATACACGGCGAAATCCGCGTCTTCGGTGAAAAGCAGTTCCTGTCGCGACATGCCATTTACAACCTGCAACTGCTCAGCGAAGAACTGCTGCAACAGCTCATGCCACAACTCCGCGAAGGCAAGACCTTCGAATTTGCGGTGCAATACTCCGAAGAGGAAGGCACGCTGACTGCCTTCCTGACGATGCCGCCGGACACCCCGAATCCGCTCGGGGCCGTCAATGAGAAAAATGCACTGAGCATCTCCCTCATCGAGTATCTGGCCGCGGACATCGACTACCAGCAGAACGACGATTGCGCGCGTTTGGTCTTCCAGGTGAACCAGGAACCCCGCACTCAGTCCAAATGACGGGGAACAACCTGTGGGATTTGTTTCTGTACTGCCCCGGGAACAGGAGTCTGGCTGCAGTAAGGCAGCATTACACATTTCTAAACATGGAGAGGTAAGGTGCAAAATAAGTACACGCTCGTTTCAGGCATTATCTTCGGTATCGTGGCAGTTTTCCAAGCGATTCGGGCTCTTAACCAATGGGCCGTGCAAGTCGGGCCCATTTCGGTACCGGTCTGGTTTTCGTGGGTGGCTGTAGTCGTCGCTGGTGGCTTGTGCATTTGGGCGTTCAAGTCACGCCGCCGGTAGCTGCGTTCATTGGAGTTCGAGCCCCATAACTGGCATCTGCCGGAATGATCAGAACTGCAAGCAAGAATTACAGGGTAAAAGTCAGACGCCCGAAAAAATCGAATTGCAGTGTAAGAGATCGTAAAATAGGCTGGATGCATTTCGCCATTGCCTGCATCGCCGAATTAAGAATGCAAGGACAAACTATGCAAAAGCGCAGCTTGGGAAAAGATGGACTGGAGGTATCCTGTCTTGGGTTCGGCTGTATGGGAATGAGCCATGGCCTGGATCCGGCCGGTGACCGAAAGGAGATGATCTCACTGGTTCACGCGGCCGTCGAATGTGGCGTTACCTTCTTCGATACTGCCGAGGTCTACGGGCCGTTCACGAACGAGGAACTGGTGGGCGAGGCTCTATCTTCGGTCCGCGACCAGGTGGTAATCGCCACCAAGTTCGGGTTCAGGCACGATGCCAACGGCGGGCCGAGTCTTGCCGGCCTGGACAGCCGGCCAGAGCACATCAAGGAAGTTGCCGAAGCCTCTCTCAAGCGACTCAGGGTTGATACCATTGACCTCTTCTACCAACACCGGGTCGACCCGGAAGTGCCGATCGAAGATGTGGCCGGGGCAGTAAAGGATCTGATACAGGACGGCAAGGTCAAATACTTCGGTCTCTCCGAGGCAGGAGTACAAACGATCCGCCGCGCCCACGCGGTTCAACCGGTGGCTGCAGTTCAGAGCGAATACTCGCTGTGGTGGAGAAGCCCTGAGGAGGACGTGCTGCCGGTGCTCGAGGAACTCGGAATCGGCTTCGTACCCTTCAGCCCTCTGGGCAAAGGCTTCCTTACGGGAAAAATAGACGAAGACACCAAGTTCGACAGCACAGATTTTCGCAACATTTTGCCTCGATTTAGCCCCGAAGCGCGAAAAGCGAATCTGGCTCTGGTCGACCTGGTGGCCAGGATCGCGCAGCGCAAGAAGATGACACCGGCTCAAATCGCACTCGCCTGGCTGCTGGCCCAGAAACCGTGGATCGTGCCAATCCCGGGAACCACCAAGCTGAACCGCCTGCACGAGAACCTCTCTGCTGCGGCGGCCGTACTGACACCCGATGATCTGGGTGAAATCGATAGCGCGACCTCACAGTTCACGGTGAAAGGAGCCCGGTACCCCGAGCAACTGGGGAAATTGACCAGCCGCTGAGCTGCCAATATTTCAGCTCAGAGTAAATACCATTTGGAATAGGACGACACTAACCACTCAGAGCGCAATGCCGGCTTCTTGCAGCCGCACGATCAGCGGCGCAAGCTGGGATTCGAATCGTCGCCATCGCGCAAGCGCGTGACGATACATGGGCTCACGAACCTGCGCGGCACTCGCCGTTGCGACCGGCGCCTTGTTCCTGTCGAACTCCAGACACGCCGGCTCCCAGTCAAGTCCGCAATGGGCAATTATCTCTTTGGACACCCGCTCCTGATGGTCGACCAGTTCTTCGTACGAAACATCGAGCACGATCCCGGGAAACACGGTTTGCCAGTGCCGCATCAGTGCATCGTAGGCAATGTAGTATTCCGCCAGGTCGTCGAGATCGTAGGAAAAAGGGTAGCCTGTGCGAAACAGCGTGCGGTACATCGCCAGACAACTGTCAACCGGGTGCCGCCTGAGGTGGACGATCGAAGCACCGGGTAATGCCTTCGCGATCAGGCCGATGTAGAGAAAATTGGTCAGCGTCTTGTCGATGAAATACGGCGCATTTGAACCATAACTGGCGACGCTTCGAATGTAACTTTGACCGAGCTGATCGGGATCCAGGAGGATGCTCGTCTCAAGCAGTTGTCCACGGTCGGAAGACTGTCCGACCCGATTCAGCGTCTGTGCCAGGTCGGTGATCTCCCCCATGCTTTCGACCTGACTGTGACTGCTGATGATGCGATCGACCAGCGTCGTACCGCTTCGCGGCAGACCCAGCACGAATATCGGCCCGCGACGCCCGGGTGCGGCCCTGACATTCTCAGCGTAGTCACGGTCAAAGAGCTCCGCAATGCGTTTCATCAGCGACACGTCCAACTGCACGTCATACCCCATGCGGCGAGAAATGCTGTCGGCACCGCGCTTCAGATAATAGAAACTTCGTGTGTCCTTGCCCAGGTCTTCATACTCCTTGGCGAGTGCGTAGCACAAATCCGTTTCCCCAGCATCGTTGGGCGCCAATTCTTTCAGTACCTTCTCAAGCTTGCGGATATGATTTCTATTTACTGTTTGCTTACGCAACGTCGAACGGTTGTGCCACGCTTCGTAATTGCCGGGCATGAGTTTGATGACCTTCGAGTACGTGTCCTCAGCCTGCTGCAGGTCGCCCATAAAAATAAACGACGAGGCCAGGTTCTTTAAATATTGCGGGTTGTTGCCATCGAGTTCGATAGCGCGAAGGTAACAACGATGCGCGTCATGGTATTTGCCGGCATTCACATAGAGCTGTGCGACATTTTGCAGCAGCCCCGCGTCGTTGCGAGTCATTTGCTCGGTCAACTCGAGTTGCGCCAGCGCTCGATCGTGATGTCCGCAAAACTGGCAGGCGCCGGCGAACTGAAGTTGCAAACTGACGTTCCGGGGCTCCCGCTCAAGTGCAGTCTCGACCAGTTGCAGCATGTCCCCGAAGCGGCCCTGCATCTGCCGGGCCTTGCCGAGCAGCAGCAGCGCGTCGTTTGATTCCGGGTACGACTTCGAAAAAGCCAGGCAGGCACTCACTGCTTCGTCAACACGCCGCTGACTCAACAGTTGCATGATATTTTGAACAGTAAGCTGGTACTGTGCTGCAGCCCCGGCGTCAGATTTCACGTCAGAAACGGTAGCTCAATGACAAGCCGGCGGTTCGGGACAACGACAGCATCCGCTTGCTGCCACTGCCAAAATAGTCGAATGCCGGCGTCGCTCCCATACAGACATCTGCGATCAAACTCATTACCTCTTTTCGTGGCCAAAATCGCGAACGAACAGAATAGCACCCCAGTTCGAGAACACCAGCGAAAAGCGGGTCAAGAAATCATTTATAATGGAAAGGAGCAAGGCCGCTGATGGCAATAGCGGCAGCAACCGCCGAACGTTGTTTTTTGTTTCGTTTGGCCAGAAGCTTGGCGGACAAACCCGGGCTCACTGGATAAGTCGATATACATATCTTCTGCGCGGCTACGTTGAAGGCCGCCCCCGCACACGTTATGAGCAACGAAGCAAATATCGGCACCTTTCCCACGCTCATGACGAAAGTCCAAATAACAAGTAGCAAAACTCGGGCTTTTCAATGTGGGTATATGATGGAAACTAATGTGAAGAATACGAGAAAAATTGGCCCATAAATTGTGGGGTCAGAGTAAAGTGCCAAGGTAAAATAGGGAAAAGCGGGGGGTCCAATTGGCGCTCGACT
>CAWFGC010000011.1:0-531174 GCA_963815185.1 uncultured Gammaproteobacteria bacterium
GCCACGACGTGAAAAACCTGCCGGAATCTGTATACTTGCGCATTTTTTGTGCGAACAACCCGGAGAAAGTGACATGAAGAAATTGTGCAAGCTCAGTTACCTGGCGGTTGCCCTGGTGTTTACCCCGGCCCTGTTGCTGGCCGAAGAGCCGGAAGCACCCGACTATGGCTGGAGCGGAAAAGGGGAACTGGGTTTCGTTTCCAGCAGCGGCAACACCGACACCCGCTCCCTGAATCTCGCCCTGGAGTTGATCTACGAGGTGGAAAAGTGGCGCCATCGGCTGTCCGCAGGCGCCCTTTATGCAGAAAATGGCGGTAACAAGACGGCCAATCGCTATGATTTGGGCGCCCAGAGCGATTACAAGCTGAGCAAGAAAAGCTATGTTTTTGGCGCGCTGCGTTATGAGAAAGACGATTTCAGCGCGTACGAGGACCAAACCACCGCGGCAATTGGCTATGGCCGCAAGTTACTGGACAACAAGAAGCACAAGCTGAAAGTGGAAGCAGGCGCGGGTTACCGCACGGCTAGCCTGGCGCCGAGCGGCAAAAGCGAAGACGGGGTCCTGTTCAGGGGCTTGCTGGACTGGGCCTGGCAGTTGACACCCTCCACCTCCCTGGGCGAGCGCTTCCTGGTGGAGACGGGCAGTGATAATACGTTCATGCAAAACGACCTCGGTCTGTCGGTCGCGATCAATTCGCGTTTTGCCGTAAAGCTGGGGTACCAGGTGCGCAACAATTCCGACGTTCCGCCAGGAGTGGACAAAACAGATACCCTGACTTCGGCCAACCTGGTCTACAATTTCTGACTATGCCGTATTACCAACAGCATCTGTTTTTCTGCACCAACGACCGGGGGGCCGCCTCCGAGCGGCCCTCCTGTAACCAGTGCGGTTCCGCCGCGCTGCGTGAATACGCCAAGGAACGGGTCAAGGAACTGGGTCTTGCCGGGCCCGGCAAGATCCGGGTGAATACCTCCGGCTGCCTTGATCGTTGCGAGGAAGGGCCGGTGTGCGTGGTCTATCCGGAAGGCGTCTGGTATACCTATGTGGACGAATTCGACCTGGACGAAATCATCGAATCCCACCTCATCGGCGGTAAACCTGTGGAAAGACTGAAAATTTAGCGCCCGCCAATTACGTCAAGAGGTACCGGCAAAGCGCGGTTGGAGTTGAATCTGAGCGCATAAGCCAGTAGAATTCCCGCCCTTCACCCGCGGCTTTTCGCCGTCGAGAGAATTTCCCGAGAACATTGGCCCCGGAAACCGGCCTGAGAGAATTGAATGAAGACCTTTAGTGCAACGCCGAAGACCATAACCCGCGACTGGTGCCTGGTCGATGCGACCAACAAGAACCTGGGCCGGCTGGCCAGCGAGGTGGCGGGCCGCCTGCGCGGCAAGCATAAACCGGAATTCACCCCGCATATGGATACGGGCGACCACATCGTCGTGGTCAATGCGGAAAAAATCCGGGTTACCGGTAACAAGTTGAATGCCAAGATGTATCACCACCACACGGGCTACATCGGCAACCTGAAATCCATCAGTTTGGGCAAGCAGCTCGAGCAGCATCCGGAACGGGTCATTCAGGCCGCGGTCAAGGGCATGCTGCCGAAAAATTCGCTGGGCCGTTCCATGTTCCGCAAATTGCATGTCTATGCGGGACCCGAGCACCCACACTCTGCACAGCAGCCCACACCGCTCGATATCTGAGCCAGAAGCAACGGAAACCCTTTATGGCAACTGAACAGTATTACGGCACCGGCCGGCGCAAGTCTTCAACGGCACGGGTGTTCATGACCCGCGGAACGGGCCAAATCGTGGTCAACGACCGTCCGTTGGACGAGTTCTTCGGCCGCGAAACCGCCTGCATGATCGTGCGTCAGCCGCTGCAAAAGGTCGAGATGTCCGACAAGTTCGACATCAGGGCCACCGTCGAAGGCGGCGGCACCTCCGGCCAGGCCGGCGCCATCCGTCTGGGCCTGACCCGCGCGCTGATGGAATACGACGGCGAACTGCGCAAACCGCTGCGCAAGGCGGGCTTCGTGACCCGTGACGCGCGCGAAGTGGAGCGCAAGAAAGTCGGTCTGCATAAAGCCCGGCGCGCCACCCAGTTCTCCAAACGCTGATATCTTGATAAGCTGAGTCACGTTCCACCAAAACCACTGGGGGATCGTCTAGTGGTAGGACTGCGGACTCTGACTCCGCCAGCGGGGGTTCGAATCCCTCTCCCCCAGCCAGCCATAAAGGCCCGCACAAGCGGGCCTTTGTTTTTTGGCTGGCTGGGGGAGAGGGATGAGAACCCCAATCGCGAAGCGATCAGGGGTTCGCAAATCGGCAGGACAGCCGATTTGGACGTATGAGCGCAGCGAATACGCCCGCAGGGCGAGCGCCAGGGATGGCGCGAGTCAATCCCTCTCCCCCAGCCAGCCATAAAGGCCCGCACAAGCGGGCCTTTGTTTTTTGGCTGGCTTTCTTATTACGAAGTCGTCGCGCGTCGCTGGAACCCCAAAACTACGCACGCATTTCCTCCCGCAAGATTCGCCGCAGCATCTCTTCAGTGATGGGTTCCTGGCTCAATGAATTTCGCAAGGTCGCGTTGATCAGCGTTTGGTACCCAATCCCTTGTTCCTCAGCCCGCGCACGAAATGCTTCGAGCACAAAATTATCCAGCATGATGGTGATACGCGTCTTGCCCCTGGTTTCGGCCTGGAGTTTTGCCAGGTGTGGCACATCCTGGGCTCGCCTGGCTTTGGAAAAATCATATTCCTTGCGCATAGTCATGGGCTTCACGTCGGGTAGATTTGCGGGCAGAGATAATCCTGATCCGTTCGTGTCGAAGAGTGTAGGCCACTGTCAACAGACGAGCCATGTGACTCATTCCAACCAATAGCCATCGATTCTCTCCTTCCGCGTCGGGATCTTCGGTGCAAAGAGCCTTTGGATCGAAAAGTGCGGATGAGGCTTCATCGAAACAGACTCCATGCTTTTTCAAGTTGGACTTGGCTTTATGGATATCAAATTCGATGTCCATACGTATTATACATATAATATATGCATAAAGAAATGGATTCTTGTCCGCTCTTGTTAGCTGACTTCAGAGTAATCCCGTGCCCAAGGAGAAATTGCAGGAAATCCACCTGATATCTTGCAGGAATTGGTTGTTACATGTGATAAGACAGGAAGTACCAATATTCGGTTGACGAAACAGAAATATGCAGACTTGAGGTCACAGTCTGTGACCTCATTTGGGGCGGCAGGCGCTACCCGCATTATGCTTTCACCATGCTCTAAAGTGTGCTGCGCAGCGCGCAGGCTGTGCATGATTCATAATTCGGCCCATACAAGATCATTCATTAAATCAGATACTTGAGGAGTTTTTGAGTAGAACCGTAGAAAATAACGCATTTTAGGCGTATAAATACGTGATTAGATACGTAACCATTTAATAAATATGAACTCTCTGTCGCAAAAGTACCTGTCAGGTCTCGCGTTTTCCGCAGAGCAGGTTTCTACCTTGCGAAGTCTGGGAGAGTGTCGCGGCCGGCAGGCGCTTTATGAGAGACAGCGGCCTGAAGTACTGGAAAGCCTGCGCACGATTGCGACATCGAATCAACGGACTCATCCAACCGTCTGGAAGGGATAACGGCGCCAGAGGCGCGTATCAGGGACCTGGTGTTGCATCACACCAGGCCGCGCAATCGATCGGAACAGGAGATCGCGGGTTACCGCGACACCCTGGAGCTCATCCACGAAGCACGCAAGGACATGCCGGTCACAGTTAATGTGATCCGGCAGCTGCATGCGCGTGTCTACAGCCACCTGGCCGAGGACGGGGGTCAGTGGAAACCAGTAGATAACGGTATCGTGGAGCGGGGTCCCGACGGGCAGATTCTGCGCGTTCGCTTCCATGCCGTATCGGCGGTGGCGACACCGCATGCCATAAATATTGAAGGCCAGCGGGGCGGCCTGTGCGCCGTAGGCGGGATTCACCCAGTTGTGGGCATTCCTGAAGGTAAGCACCATATCGGCCGAGCCGGCGGGCGCTATCGACAGCGCATAGGGGAAATCCAACGTGGTGATCTCGACATCCCGGTACACATCAGGAGCCTTTCCCAGTTTCTGCAGAAATTTGTCGCCCCGGAGTGCCGTTGTGCGTGCGGAAACCTCTGGGATCCAGCACTTCGAATAGCAGCCGCGCTACCACTCCTATTTACGCTGCATATTCACTTCCATATACCTTCGCAACAAGCGGTTGATTTGCGTCTGATAGCCGGGCCCCCGGCTGCGAAACCAGTCTAGAACATCTGTATCAATCCGAATCGTGACGGGCTGTTTGACCGGCGGACGCCATTCAGCATCGTGGAAGAATGCTTCTTCCAGCTCCGGAATATCATCAAAATCGATCTCGCCACCCGGCGGACTGGTCGAATGACTTTTCTCAGTTTTTGATTTCTTGCTCAAACAGTGCGACCTCCTTTTTCGAAGCTTTACGAGCTGACAAATCCAAACGCACCAGGTGAGGGTAGTTAAACAATTCGGCGGCAGATGAAAAAGTGATGCCGTGCTTGTGCAAATTACGCCGATTCTTCAAGTCATCCCACTCGATGTAAGTATACATCACTGTATTAACATATGTATGTACAAGGTTGAAGCCCGACTGAAGAAAAAAGATCGCCTCGGCAAGCGTATCGTCATGATAGTGCTGTTCGAAAGATGAAAATTGATTGAAAACTTGTAGGAAATTCCTCTCGTCATCCCATCAGCCTCTGCCCTTTTCTTTTCGTCATCCCAGCCTCTGCGTTAGCAGAGGCGTGGGATCCAGCAAACCCCGCGGAACCATGCCAGGCGGGAGAAATTGCCCCCAACCCGCACTAAGTCCTAAACTGGAAAACCAAACCCGCCGCTAGGGAAGCGCGGCAACGACAACAGGGGACCATGCGCAAAGACACCATCATCATCGCCGGCGTATCCGTCATCATCACGGCCACCATCGCCGGCGCCGGCTATTACCTGAACGCTGTCCAGTACCGCGAAGGCGCCTGCGGCCACCACCGAAACCACCTGGACCACCCTGAAACCGCACCCAAACCAGCCCGCCGGCAACGCAAAAACCATGCCGGACGTTTCCGCAGAAACGTCCCCCGGCCGCACCGACACCCCAATCAAATGCCACGACCCCGAAGTGGGTGAATTCTGGACCAATGCAGCCACCTGCGAAGCCGCCGATCTGAACAATCGGATCACCATCGCCGAGTCCCCGCCCGGTAAACCCGCTGAAGACAGGTACGGCGGTAAAAACTACAAGACCCCCGAAGAAGAAGCGGGCAATAGCGAGAGTGAACAATGAGCCGCCGCACATCCTTATTCGAAGATGTTATGAATATGCCATGGCCGGTCGGCGTTGTACTTGCAGTCGTGGTTTTTGCCATCCAGCACATTCTGCTGGCCAATTTGTCTCAAGGCATGATGGGCGCCGTCTTCATAGCCGCCATCGTCATGATTGGTTACCTTTTCATTGCCCTGTTTCTGCTTGCATCACTTTTTTCTCTAAATCAAGCATGTCATTCAGACCACACGATTTGGCAATACAAGCTCCCTTGCGGAAATTCGAGAACTTACGTGGCGGCAATTTGAATCATTTGTAGCCGTGGCATACAAACGAAGGGGCTATTTAGTTATCGAAACACCCGACGGCCCAGACAACGGCGTAGACCTGGTCTTGCGCAAAGACGGCGAAAAAACCTACGTCCAATGCAAGCACTGGAAAGCCACCAGTGTGGGTGTGGAAAAAATTCGGGAATTGCTGGGGGCTATGACCGCAGGCGGGGCGCATAATGGCATCTTTGTTACCAGCGGTCGTTACACGCAACCTGCCAGGGAGTTTGCGCGGGAGTCTGGGATTAAATTGATCGACGGCGACGCGCTGGCCACATTAATTGGAGACATAACAGAACAACGCCATGACGCGCCAGCCGCACAGAACACAAGCGAGGAAGTACATTGCCCAATATGCAACTCCCCTATGGTAAATCGAACTGCAAAACAAGGACCAAACAAAGGCAACCCATTCTGGGGTTGCTCCAAATTCCCGGCTTGCCGCGGCGTACGGCCGATGTAACGATTAAGTATAGACGTATTGCATGTGATTCCGTTTAACTTGGAAAGGGGGGGTGGTGCTGCTGCCAGAAACGTCTTCTCTGAACAATGCTGAATACGCAAAAGCTGTCTGACAATCGAGAGACACGAGGTGAGAACCACTGGAAAAATAACCCACTGGAATGCCGACAAAGGCTGCGGCTTCATCACCCCGAGCTCGGGAGCCAAGCAGGTGTTTGTTCACATAAATGCCTTTAGCACTCGGAATCTTCAGCCCAAACTCAATGGGTTGGTGACGTTTAATCTTTCCACCGATAGACAAGGCCGACCGTGTGCAGTACAGGTAACCCGAGTGGGCGAAAAACCCCAGCGTGTGGCCCGGCGAAATAAAGGAATTATGGCAATAAAGGAGATTGGTCGGCCGGAAATGGGGTTGGATACAATCTCGACTGGTTCAACCCTATGTCTGCCTCTATGTGTTTGGCCTCTTGGTTCAAGCCAGCCGGGTAGTAATTTGCCTATCGAGTTTCGCGGAGAAAGCTGACGTCACATCCAGGACACTCTTGCTAAAAAGGCAAGATGAAAGTCAGGGACGTCATCAAGCAGCTGCGCAAAGATGGCTGGGAGCAGGTGCGAATGAAAGGCAGTCATCGCCGGTTTCATCACCCCGAGAAACCTGGCACGGTCACTGTTTCGGGTAAGCTCAGCGTGGACGTGCCACCCGGCACGCTCAAAAACATCCAAAAGCAAGCCGGTTTGAATTAGGATTGGACTATGAAATACGCGGTTGTCATTGAAAAAGGCCCAAGGAGTTTTGGTGCATACGTGCCAGACCTTCCTGGTTGTATGGCCGTTGGTGAATCCCGAACAGAAGTCGTTCTGCTTATTCAGGAGGCCATGGAGTTGCATCTTCAAAGCCTTCTGGAGCAAGGAGAGACTATCCCGCCCCCCACATCGTCTGTTGAAATTGTTGACGCCGTGAGGGCGTAAAACCTATGAAAAGCGACAAAGACAGAGATGCGAAAGGAATATTCCGGAGACTTGATCCAGTCAGGAGTACGAGGAAAGTACGCCGCGCGCTACCGGGAGGGAACCAACTTGGTGCTGATTGCCTCCGATCTGCATGAGTTATTCCCGGATTCAGAAGCTGTAGACAAAGCACTTCGCCATTACCTTTCACTGCGCCAGCAGTAGACCTGAGAACAGGTGCATTGTCGGGAACCGGACTTCACGGGCAATGCTGGAGCGGGTTGAGGCGCTGTAATACACATAGTTGTCCAATATTGCATTTTGTCCACGTAGCGTGGACAATCCGTAATTATGGACAAAAACACCGCTCAGTGGGATCTTCTAGCCAAGGCAATTGCTGCCGCGCAGGCCATGGGCGTCAAGCTGGAAATTGCCGCACGTAAGCTGCGGATTGATGACAGGATCGCGGACGCGCTGCTTGATCTTCAGCTCGATGGTCAAACCACACGATACCTTGTGGAAATCAAACGCGGCCTGCGCCCCGCCACCCTGGGTGCCACACTACTGCAACTGGAAAAATTGGCGCAACTGGGCAAGCCGGTTCTGCTGGTAACGGATTACGTGACGCCACCGCTGGCGGATACCTTGCGCGAGCACGGCGTGGCCTTTCTGGATACGGCCGGCAATGCCTACCTCGACCATCCACCTCTGCTGATATGGGTTAAAGGACAACGTCTGGCGGAGACGCCCGAAGCCATGCGCGCCGTTGGCCGGGCATTTCAGCCGACCGGCCTGAAGGTGGTTTTCGCACTCCTGTGCAAGCCCGAATGGGTCGACCGTCCCTACCGCGAAATTGCGCCGCTGGCAAGTGTCGCCCATGGCACCGTGGGCTGGGTAATGGCGGATCTGGCGCAGGGTGGCTTCGTTATTGATCTCGGGAAAGCCGGGCGCCGCCTGCGTAACCAGCGGCGATTGCTCGATATCTGGGTGGAGGCTTATGCGCGCACCTTGCGACCCAAACTGCTGCTCGGCCGTTATAGAGCGACGGATCGTGATTGGTGGCAGGCGGTTAAAGTGCAGGATTATGATCTGCTGCTAGGCGCGGAGCCGGCAGCCGCGCGCCTGCACCATTATTTGCGCCCCGGTGTTGCGACCTTTTATGGCAAAAAGGTTCCGGGCCGATTTTTGGCTGACCACCAATTGCGCACCGATCCGCAGGGCGATGTGGAGATTCGTGAGCGTTTTTGGGATTTCAAATACACCTGGGATCAGCCAGATCTGGTGCCGCCGGTGTTGATTTTCGCCGACCTGCTGGCCAGTGGGGATGCACGCTGCATGGACGCAGCCAAACGGGTTTACGAGACCTATCTTGCTGGACTTTTCGAATAAAACGGAGCTGGCCTTTTTAGGCGCGCTGGCCGGGGTTTTCGTTGCCGTGGCTTCTGACGTGCCCTATTTCCTGGCTGGCGCAACCGCCAGAGATCTGCTGCTGCTGGCTTATGGAGATTACGCCTTTGATGACGGGGGCCGCGGTTACTACACCAAAGGGGCAAATCTTGGCGCCAGCCCTCCGTGCATTAATCCGGATTGTGAGAAAAGCCGAAAACTCTCGTGAAAAGGGGCCGGATACAGCGTTCTTTGTCCAATCCTGCACGGAAGATGTATCCGGCCCCTTTTTCCAAAAACGGTATCCGGCCCCTTTTCCGATCAAGCGAGTGTATACGCAGCATAATAAGCGAGTTATAATACAACACAATAAGCGAGTGATCGAACGACTAAATAGGCGAATTCGGACACCAGGCACATGGCAAGCCCATCGGAAAAGTTGGCCGAATCTCTGGAAGTCCTGCAGAAACTCCAGGACCGCGGTGTCGTGGCCATTCGGTCCAGGGACCTGACGCGAACCCACAGGGAACGATTGACCAGGAATGGCTTCCTACAGGCGGTCATAAAGGGTTGGTATATACCTACGCGGCCCGATGAGGGCAGCGGGGAAAGCACCACCTGGTATGCATCATTTTGGAATTTCTGCGCAGGATATCTTCAGCAATCGAAGGGCACAGACTGGTGTTTATCGCCTGAACAATCTCTATCTTTACATGCGGAGAACTGGACCGTCCCGCGTCAGTTGCTCGTGCGCGCTACCAAAGCTCGGAACAACGTCACCGCGCTTCCTCACGAGACGTCGCTACTCGATATTCGAGCAACGATACCTGCGCAACAGGACATCGTAGAAAAAGATGGGCTTCGACTGTTCTCGCTCCCGCGGGCATTGATTGAGTGTTCCCCAACGTATTTCAGGCAAAACCCAACGGACTGCCGCGCTGCCCTGTCGATGGTTAGCGACGCCTCGGAAGTTCTCAATGGTCTGTTGGAAGGTGACCACAGCGTCATTGCAGGCCGGCTTGTCGGAGCGTTGCGCAATATTGGCCGTAGCCGGCTGGCGGACAATATCCTGCAAACCATGCGCAGCGCTGGCTATGATGTTCGGGAAGTAGATCCTTTTGCAGCGCAAGCCCCGATTGCGCTACCGATCCGAGAGCGGTCCCCCTACGTCAATCGGATCCGGTTGATGTGGCAGCAAATGAGGGAGCCCTTCCTGGAACGATTCCCGCCCGCGCCGGGCCTTCCAAAAAATATTGACCAGTACCTGAAGCGCATGGAGGATGTTTATCGATCCGATGCTTACCATTCACTGTCGATCGAAGGCTATCGGGTCAGCCCTGAACTTATTGATCGCGTGCGCACTGGCGATTGGAATCCTGATGGAAATGAGAATGATCGGGAACACCGAAATGCCTTGGCCGCCCGCGGCTATTGGCAAGCCTATCAGGAGGTGCGCAAGAGCATTGAAAAGATACTTCGGGGCGAGAATCCAGGCGAAGTCGTGGACCACGACCACGGTACCTGGTATCTGCAGATGTTCGGGCCGAGTGTGACGGCAGGAATTCTGCGGCCGGCGGATCTGGCCGGTTATCGAAACAGCCCGGTTTATATTCGTAGGTCAAAGCACGTACCGCCCGCAAGTGAAGCTGTTCGGGACGCCATACCGGCATTCATTGACTTGCTGAAAGAGGAAACGGAGCCGTCTGTCCGTGTCGGGCTGGGACACTTCATATTCGTCTACATCCATCCCTATGTGGACGGGAATGGCCGCATGGGCCGGTTTCTGATGAACACCATGCTGGCCAGCGGTGGCTACCCCTGGACGGTTATCCCAATTGGCGCCCGTGACGAATATATGGCCGCTCTGGAAGAGGCGAGTGTGGGTCAGAACATCATCCCTTTTGCTGACTTCTTGGCAGAGTTGGTCGATGACGCGTTAAGGGGCGGGTCACCGCCGCTGGTTCCTTCTTAAATGCCATTTCCCCGGCTCCATGGAGCTTCAGGCCGTAACCCGAATGGAAACACTCAGCCCGAGCCGATTTGCCATGTCGACCAGGCTATCCAGGCGAAAGCGTTCGAGCTTGCCTTTCAGTAGTGCACAGATTCTCGGCTGATTGGTATGCAGCAGGGCGGCGGCCTGCTTTTCCCATCCTGCAGAACGAAGACCCGTACCAGCCCAGGCGGCTCACCGAGTGCCTGCACAGAATAGGGCGAATCTAGGGCGAACTACGGCAAGAGATAGAAAACCCGACCCGAATGATGGTGCAGGCCGGGCTCGGGGTTTAGCAAGGAGTTCGCGTGAAAACCGCGACCATTCCGTCCCTGAGCGTTGATGCCGATTTACGTCGCGCCGCCGAAGAACTACTCAAAGAAGGGGAGTCGCTGTCGAGTTTCGTCGAGCAATCCTTGTGTGAAGGCATTGAGCGCAGGCGTGCGCATGCGGAGTTCATTACCCGCAGCTTGTTGTCACGCGATGACGCCGACTGGGCCGTCGCGCAGCGCGTTTTGGACGCAATCAAGCAGGCGATACGAAGCCTTGAACAATCGCCATTCAGTTTTCGGAAAGCGGATGCTGGCAGTCCATTCTTGCGCGAATTGGTGATTCCCTTTGGTGCGTCAGGCTATGTGGCTTTGTTCGAAATCGAAAATGAACACTGGGTGACGATCCTGGCGGTACGACATCAACGCGAGGACGATTATCTTTGAGTGGCCGGACCGTGTTGACGGGGCTGGATACAATTCCGACAATGCTAATATCTCATAATGAACGCCGCTGATTTCCTGCACGCTCTTGCCTTCGCCGCCCACAAGCATCGTGACCAATACCGCAAGGACGTCGAACAGTCACCCTATATCAACCACCCGATCGCTGTTGCGGAGATCCTCGCCCACGAAGGGCAGGTGACCGATGCAACCCTGCTAATTGCGGCCATCCTGCACGACACGGTGGAGGATACCGAGACCAGCTTTGCAGAGCTCGAAGCCCAATTTGGCGCTGCTGTTGCGAACCTGGTTCGGGAGGTGACCGACGACAAAACGCTTGATAAGCAGCAACGGAAAGAACTTCAGGTGGAACACGCCCGCAAGGGATCTCCTGCCGCAAAACAGCTCAAGATCGCGGACAAGCTGAGCAACATCCGCGACATCGCCGGAAGCCGCCCCCCGGCTGGATGGTCGTTGGAGCGGAAAATCGAGTATCTGAACTGGGCCGTGCGAGTAGTCGCCGGCTGCCGCGGTGTGAATCCTGCTTTGGAGGCGGCCTTCGATGAGGGGCTCACAGAGGCGCGCCGGGTGCTCGGTTTGATGCGGGATTGAGCTGTTCAGGGCGTAGGTGAAAGCGGGTGTACGGTCAGTTTATCGGCGTACTTGCGCACCTGGCTAAGGTCGTAATTCATCTGCAAACGCATCCAGCCATCTGCTGTTCCCCATCCCATTTTCTCCAGTCGGATGGCCATTTCAGGAGAAATACCAGACTTTTCATTGACCAGATTATTTAAGGCTTGGCGAGTGACACCCAGGGCTCTTGCCGCCGCAGTGACCGTAAGTTCCAAAGGTTGCAGACAGGTCATTCGTACATGTTTGCCCGGATGTGGTGGGTGCTTCATGGCCATTTTCTTCAATCTCTTCTCAGTGGAAATCCACAAAATCAATGTCAAAAGCTTTTCCGGACTCGAATCTGAAAATAATGCGCCAGTTTCCAGAAACCTCGATAGCATGGTGTCCGCTCAAAGCACCTCTCAATTCGTGCATTCTGTAGCCTGGGCGACGAAGGTGCTCGACACTGGCGGCCGCATCGAGATCAGCCAAAATCAATTCGATTTTTTGAATCTGATTCGGATTGATCCTGCTGCGATCACCATTCTGATAAAGCCGTTTTAATCCTCGGTGCTTGAAACTCGCAATCATGATAACTGTGGTGGTGACAATTGTCACTTGTCATCGTGGTATTTCGTGAAATGTGGAGTGCTGAGTATGATGACTTCTTTTGCTTCATTACTCGGATATTTGCTCAATGAGTTGTAGGAATTTCGATATTTCGTGAGTAATATTTCTGCTTCACGCCTACCTGGTGTTGACGCAAGTTAGAAAGGTCTATCCTGGAATTCAATAGAAATGTCACTCCTGTTTGGTGCCGGGGCGGGAACTCCCGGATAGCAGTGCAGGATTGATGCCGCGTTCTCTGGGTTGCTGCAGCTGTGCACGGCGCGCTACAACTAATCCAGTTTGAACCTGGATGTTCACTAAATTCCCATAATTGAATATGCATACCCCAATGGGGTAGTATCTCCGTGATATTTATCGAGACGCTCGTTTTCACTCGCCAAATCGGAAAGCTGATTTCCGAAGATAGCTACCTGGAGTTGCAGAAATGGATCGCGGAGCAGCCCAGCCCGATCTGCTGACCTGACTCAGGCGCAGGTCAGACAATTGGGGGATCTCGTGAAACAGGAAATACGGAGCGTTCGAAATGAAAGATCGACTTTTTACGGTTTTTCGGTAGTTTTTTCCTCCATCAATGGAATGAAAATGTATCCGCCCCCTCCCCCCTAATGCCGTGCAGCGGGTGCACTCATGACCGGAGGGCACCAAATTGGAAGGGGTGGCAATTGGATCGACGATCCTATGAGTGATGACCCTGAGGACATGCTGTGCCTGAGCGATCTGCCCGAAGACGATCCCGATTATGTGCCGGAGCTGTACGACTATGGCTCGGAACTGCAAGTCGGGGCAAAGGCTGTTATGCCTGGGTCAAATCAAGCGCCGGCAAAGGAGATCTCGACTTCGAGTTCACTATTGACGAGCCCAACTTTGGCGGCACCGACTGTACCGTTGAAGAAAGCTTCGACGACAGTATCGTCGAAAGCCAGAGCAACTGTGCCGATCCGGAGACGATTGAGGCTGGTCAGGACGAATCGTGCGAAATCGTCAACACCGTGTTCTTCGAAGGCATTCCGACTCTGAACCAGTACGGTATGGCCATCCTGGCGTTATTGATGCTGGGTGTTGGCTTCGTCGGCTTCCGTCGATTTGTCTGATCGCTGAAGAGCACCGTTGCGCCATTAATCTGCGCAAGCGGCTCGAGAAAATCACCCGCGGCTGGGTGGCACCGCGGGGATTTTTTTAGCGTCAATCCCGGCCGATGCTGAAGGAAACGTCTACCGGTTCGCGCAAGGTGGTGTGGAGATAACAGGTCTGCTCGCCCATCTGCACCATCAGCAGGTTGTTTTCCGGTGAGTCATCGCTGTCGAGAAAAACCGCGGTTTCCACCGGAGACATGCTGCCGCCATTGCCGAAGGATGTTTTCTGCACGATCCGATAATTGTGTAGCTGCATTTTCCTGATCTGTGCGTAGCGCCCAAGCTGCGTCATGAAGCAGAATGCAATGCCGGCTGAGAGATAGGTCAGGCCGCAGGGTGCGCGGCCTTGGCCGCCTGCAGACTCTGCCTCATCGCTGAGAAACACGAAGCGGCTGCCCGGGGGTTGCATGCACTGAACTGCAATTTCTTTAAGTCCGTCGGCTCTCAAGTGCGCCTCCGAGTGGATATGCACGGATCGCTTCTGCTCGGTCTGCAGGCCGACCGCCGCTCCGCCGTCTGCAACAGAGGCGGCCGGGTCTTTACGAATGACTGACGCAAACGGGCCAGTCTGCCGCGTGGGTTGCAGCCGGTGGAATGCGCGCACAGGATCTGCCACTCCTTCCAGCGCCCGGGCGCAATCGCCGGGCCATGCGACGGTCTGTCCGTTGACTTTGAGGCAGAACCGGCCGGGCAGATGCGCTGCGAGCATTCGATTGACCACACTGCGCTCCCTGAGCGCGCCGGCAACGAGTATCTTCCAGGGCCGCATGATCGGCTTCACCGCTGGCTTCGATCGTGAGATGGATCGAATCCACGCCTGCGGCCATGGTGCCCTTCAAAATCGAGCCTTCCATGGAAAAGAAAATGTCCAGGCCGACATTCAGCCCGCCGGCCTGAAACCTGCTGCGGGCCGCCTCTGCAAGCATATCGGACATAAAGCACGACGCCAGTCCGGCGGCAAAATAACCCAGTGGAAATGGCGCCAGGTCCGTGCCGTTGAGCCACGGGCCTTCATCGCACAGCAGGCGCCAGCAGGCCCCGCTTGCGCGGTGCTCGACCAGTGCCTCTTTTTGCATGCCGGACAGGGTTCGCGTCCGAGTGTAGAAGCAAAGGGCAACTGTGGGTTCATGCCCTTGCTGATCATCCAGCGTTGGGGGCGCAATGCGAAATGCGATTGGCTCGGCTTCAGCCCGATCGTCGTGTTCAGAAACGGTCATGATGGACAATTCATTGTTGCCGCAATCATCGAATATACTACATCCATCCTTCTTTAACCGAGCGCGAACAATCCCATGCCGGGAACTGCAGATAGCCGCCACCCCACGGGTAACCGTGCCTGGGTATTGTTCATCCTGGTGCTCGTGTACACCTTCAATTTCATCGATCGTCAGATCGTCGGCATCCTGGCGGTGCCGATCAAGGCCGACCTGGCGCTGAGCGACACCCAGCTCGGCCTGATGGGCGGGCTGGCCTTTGCGCTGTTTTACACCGCTCTGGGTATTCCAGTGGCCTTGCTGGCCGACCGCTTCAGCCGCACCTGGATCATGACCGCGGCACTGGCCATCTGGAGCGCGATGACGGCTGCCAGTGGTCTGGCAACCAACTTCTGGCAGTTGTTCCTGGCGCGTGTCGGCGTGGGTGTCGGCGAAGCGGGTGGCGTTGCGCCGGCGTATTCATTGATTGCGGATTTCTTTCCGCCCGCGCAGCGGGCGCGGGCGCTTGGCGCCTATTCCTTTGGTATTCCGATTGGCAGCGCCATCGGCATCGTGTTCGGCGGGGTGATCGCCAGCATGGTCGACTGGCGCATGGCGTTTTTCCTCGTCGGTGGAGCGGGTATGATCCTGGCGCCGGTTTTTCGCTTGACCATCAAGGAGCCGGTGCGGGGTCAGTTCGATCGGCCACGCGCTGATCACGTAGCGGCCGGGCTCAGGAATATTCTGCGCATGCTGTCGCGCAAGCCCAGTTTCTGGTTGCTGGCGGTCGGCGCGTCCTGCTCTTCGATGATGGGCTATGGCGTGTTCTTCTGGCTGCCGTCCTTTTTTGTCCGCAGTTTTCACCTGAGCCTGCTGCATGCTTCCCTGTTTCTATGGCGCGGTGTTGCTCCTCGGCGGGCTCGCGGGAATCTGGGCCGGCGGCTGGTTGGGCGATCGTTTCGGGCATCGTGATCACGCCCAGTTTGCGCGCATTCCGGCCTGGGCTTTTATCGCCACGGTGCCGTTCTATGTGCTGGGTATTCTGTCGCCCAACCTGGGGCTGAGTTTTGCCGTGTTGCTGGTGCCGACGGCGCTGGGTTTGATCTGGTTGGGGCCGGTGATCTCAACCATTCAGCACCTGGTTCAACCCAACATGCGCGCCACCGCGTCTGCCATTTTCCTGTTCATCAATAACCTGATCGGAATCGGTCTGGGAACTTATGCCATCGGTGCGCTTTCCGACCTGCTGCAGTTACAATTTGGCGACGACTCGCTGCGCTACTCGATTCTGGCCGGTACCGGTTTTTACCTTGTCGCTGCAACTTTTTTCTTTCTGGCGGCGCGCTCCCTGCACCGGGATTGGGAGGAATGAGTGCTACAGGGCCTCGCCATTGACGCGTTTCTTACCGGAGCTCGATGTTCATGATTAGCTGGCAAGCCCGAATCCTCAACCTGGTCCTGCGCTGTACCGCGCGCAAACACCTGGGAAAAAAGACCATTGGCGATATCCGCAAGATGGCGCAACGGGGCGATCGCCTGTCCCGGCGCGTGCCACCGGGCGTCAGTGTGAGCGTGGAGACGCTGGGCGGTATCCGCGTGCGGCGCATTCGATTGGGCCGGAAGGCGACAGGGGAGGGGCAGACCGGAGCAGGAAAGCGGGACACGAAGGGTATTCTGTTCCTGATCCACGGCGGGGGATGGTGTGTCGAAACACCCAAACTGCACCTGGGTCTTGGCATCCGCCTGGCCACGGCGCTGGGCATGGACGCAATCCTGCCTGACTACCGGCTGGCGCCGGAACATCCCTTTCCCGCGGCCAGTGAAGATTGTATGGCTGCCTGGCAGGGTTTGCTGCAGTCCGGTATCGAGCCCTCCGCCGTGGTACTCGCCGGGGATTCAGCCGGTGGTGCGCTGGCCCTGGGCTTGCTGGGGCAACTCAGGGACGCCGGCCTCGAGATGCCGCGCTGTGCGTTGCTGCTGTCTCCGGCCACGGATTTGACGACCTCGGGGCGTTCGGCTTCGGACAATGTGAAAACCGATGTGATGTTCCATCTGTCCGCATTGTTCCTGTTTCGCTACTGGTATCTGGGTGCAACCAGCCCCACCGACCCCCTGGCCAGCCCCTATTGGGGTGATTTCAGCGGCTTTCCGCCGCTGATGTTCCAGGTCAGCGGAGCGGAAGTGTTGCTCGATAACAGTGTCCTGGCCGAGGCCAAGGCGCGCGGTCAGGGAGTGACCACGAAGCTCAGCGTGTGGCCCGGCATGCCGCATGATTTCACGCTGTTCCCTTCTCTTCCGGAGGCGCGGAAAGGGATACAGGAATTGGCAGACTTCGCGTTATCCACGCAGCCCTATGACTGATCCGGCGGGGCATTCAGCCGGCAAAATGCTGCAAAAAGCCCAGCGGGGATTTCGTTATTGCGACCGTAACAATCCAGCCGAACACCAGCACGGCAGCCGTGAACGCCGGCAGAGCACGTTTGATTTCCGGTGCCGACCGCATCGCCACCATACCCAGCAGAATGTAAAGCACCAGGCCGGTAATCTTGGCGCCAAACCAGGCAGCGCTCAGTGTGTGCGCCGGAACCAAATAGCCCAGCATCAGCGCCGTGGCCAGAAACAGGGTGTCGACCACGTGCGGCACAATCCGCACCAGTTTCATTTGCGCCAGACGGGACCGGGACATGCGCCAGCACCAGCGCAGCACGAAACCGCAAATGCTGATCAGCGCCAGGCTGATGTGAATCTGTTTGAGTAACAGATAGTTCATCGCCAGGCGGGCTTGGAAAGATCAGGAAACCGGTGCGGCGTGGTCGGGGATTTCCAGAAAATCAATCAGTCTGTTTCTGTGCGCCAGCAAATCCTGCAGATTGTATTTTTCCAGAGTGTCGACATAAGCCAGCATAGCCTCTTGCAGCACGTTCCTCAGGCTGCATACCGGCTTGATCACACACAGGCCGGGTTCGCCAAAGCAGCTCACCGGATGCATGTCCGGTTCCATGTCGCGTATCACGTCGGCAATGTTGATTTCAGCCGGCGGGCGCGACAGCGCAATGCCGCCACCGGGCCCGCGCCGGGCGTCGAGGTAACCCAGGCGCGTCAGGTTGCTGACTACCTTCATCAGGTGATTTCGCGATATGTCATAAGATTGCGCAATTTCGCGGATGGTCACGCGCCCATCGGTCCGCAGGCCGACATAAATCAGCACGCGCAAAGCATAATCCGTAAAACGGGTGAACTTCATGCCTGGGCCATTATTTGATGCATCTGTGGTGCACTAAGCTAGCAACAGGTGCCCCGGGTGTGAATGATGCAGATCAATACATCTTCACCTCATCAACGCACCCGGCCCTCCGGCAGCACTCAGGGCTGACGCAGATCATAATTGATGCAAACAAAATGACTTATTTTGCGCTGATCTGAAATCACCAATCACGAGTAGCCCATTTACCATGTCTGCACTGGCGCGCACCAGGCAAGAATTCCTCGAGTATCTCCTGGCGCTTTGCCTGCTGCCGCTGCCGCTGCTGGCGCAAGAAGCCGGTGATGCCGACACCAACCCCATTGAACTCGACCCACTGGTGGTCGTGGCCAGCAAATCGCTGCGGCCCTTGTCCGAAGTCGCGGCCCAGGTGACCGTGATCGATGCGGCGGCGATCGGCAAAGGCATGGTCGAGGACCTCGACGGGATGCTGAAGTACGAGCCGGGGCTCGACCTGGAATCTGCGGGCACCCGGTTTGGAACGGCCGGCATCACGTTGCGGGGTATCGGCGGTAACCGTGTCGTTATCGAACAGGATGGCATTCCGCTGCGTGACCGCTTTGCGGTAGGCGCCTTCTCCGATGCCGGACGCGCGCTGGTGGAAACGGATCGCATCAAGCGCGTGGAGGTTTTGCATGGCCCCGCTTCAGTGTTGTATGGCTCAAACGCGCTCGGCGGGGTAGTGGCCATCACCACCTGGGATCCCACAGATTTACTCGAGCGCGGTTCAGGCAGCCGCCTGGGCCGGCCTGAGGGCGGGCTATCAGGGCGTAAACTCCAGTTGGGTGGAATCCGCCGTCGCCGCCATCGGCTCTGGTGCGCACGGCCTGCTCGCCGCGATTACCTACCGCCAGGGAGAGCAACTGGACAACCAGGCGCCGGGAGCAATTCCGGATGATCCCCAGGACTGGGACAGTCATGATTTCATGTTGCGTTACAGCTACGACATGGACAGCGGTAATCGCCTGCGCCTGACCGTATCGGACCAGCAGCGGGACGTCGCAACCACGCTGAAGTCCCAACTTGGCTTTGGCCGGCGCTTTGGCACAACCACCGCACTGAGCGGTGACGATAGGGACGACAATCAACGCTACTCATTGGATTATGAATTTTCCTGGGGCGGCTGGCAGCAGGGGCGGCTACAGGTATTCACCACCAGGTATCAGACCACGCAATTGACGCACGAGACGCGCGGTAAAGCCAATCCCCCGGTCGCGCTGCAGCGGCAGTTTTTCTACCAGCAGGAGCACCAGGGTCTGAACTTCAGCCTGTTCCGGCTGCAGCAGTGGGGCAGCACCCGGCATCGCATCGGCCTGGGGCTGCAGTGGCTGCAGACGGACAGCAAGGAAAGACGCGATGGTTCGCAGACCAGCCTGCTGGACGGTTCGACGACCTCGGTTCTGCTCGGCGAATCCTTGCCCGTGCGCGATTTTCCCAATTCGCGCAGCCAGGAACTGGGCCTGTTCGTGCAGGATGAAATCTCCCTGGCGGATGGCCGTTGGGAGCTGTCTCCGGCGCTGCGCTGGGACGATTATCGCTTGCACCCCCATGTGGATGCATTGTGGCTGCAGGGTTTTGCGGATACCGAAGTGGTGGCCGTTTCCGCCAACGAATTCACGCCCCGCCTGAGCGTGTTGTTTCATGGTTCCAGGCACTGGGGTTATTACGCCCAATACAGCCGTGGCTTTCGCGCGCCGCCCTTCGAGGATGCCAATATCGGACTGGACATACCGCTGTTCGGTTATCGCGCCATTCCCAATCCGGACCTGAAATCGGAGACCTCCAACGGCTTCGAACTGGGCGCGCGCCGCATGACCGCGGCGTCCCGTTTCAGTCTGGCGTTGTTCCATACGGACTATGACCACTTTATCGAAACCCGCGCACTGATCGGGGTCGACACCACCACCGGGGATTTGATATTCCAGTCGAGGAATATCGACCAGGCGCGCATTTACGGCCTCGACCTGCGCTACGACCAGGATCTCGGGCAATGGCGCGATACCTTGCGGGGTTGGGTCGTGAATCTCGCGGCCTACTGGTCCAAGGGCAAAAATCGCGAATCGGGCCAGCCGTTGAACAGCATCGCGCCGCCACAGGCCGTGATCGGAATGTCCTGGAGTTCCGCCGCTGGCGGCTGGGACATGGCGGTCACCTCGACGTGGACCGCGGCGAAAAGAACAAAGGATATCGACCCGAGCGGACGGTGCGCGATTTCCGACCAAAGCCTGGGGCGTGATCGATCTCACTGCCGGCTGGCACTATTCCGACCATCTGGATCTGCGCGCGGGCGTGTTCAACCTGGGCGACAAAACCTACTGGCGCTGGCTGGATGTTGCCGGCCGGATCGCCGGCGATCCGATGATCGACATCCTTGCGCGTCCCGGCCGCAACTACTCCTTAACTGCCCGTTTCTCATTTGAGTGACATGAGTCAAATGAATGTCCGATTGTGGATATTACAATTGAGGCAGAAAAAATGAATCTATTTTTGGAATCAAATTCGTCAACGGTGGAGTCGTCGCATGAAAGCTTTAAATTTCCGTTTGCTGGCAGCGGTCTCAATGGTTTCAATGGTATTCATAGCCGCTTGTGGGCAAGACAAGCAGGCGGAATCGACCGCCGCCGCGCCAGCGAAAACCGATCCTGCCGTTGCAGTGCATGCAGCGGAAGCCGCCAGCGTCTCCCTGGAAGACCGCATCGCCAGCGGCAAGAAAGTATTCGCCAAGGTTTGCGCTGCCTGCCACCAGGCTGAAGGCCAGGGGCTCAAGGGCGCCTTTCCGCCACTGGCGGGCTCCGACATCCTGGCCAAAGAGGGTGGCATGCTCGCCGTCAACGCGGCCCTTAACGGCCGCTCCGGGCCGATCACCGTCAATGGCGTGGATTACAACTCGGTGATGCCGCCCCTGTCCTACCTCAGTGATGAGGACATTGCCAATGCGGTCACGTTCGTGCTGAATTCCTGGGGCAACCCGGGTGGCGAAATCAGCCCTGCGCAGGTCGCTGCCGCGCGCGGCGGCGAGCAGGTGACCGGCCCGGGTGAACACCCCGTTTCGAGTCCGAGTGAAATGGCTTACCGGGGTGCGCCCAGCCCGATCACTTCCGGGGAGACCAGGAAGTTCATCGATTCCGAAGGTCCGCCCATGACCGAAGCGGAATTCAGCGAGGCGACGAACATCTTCTTCCAGCGCTGTGCGGGCTGCCACGGCGTGCTGCGCAAGGGCGCAACCGGCAAGCCGCTGACCACCGATATCACGCGTGAAAAGGGCACGGATTACCTGAAAACCCTGATCACCTATGGTTCTCCGGCGGGTATGCCCAACTGGGGTACGTCCGGCGAATTGACCAAGGAGCAGGTCGATATCATGGCGCGTTTTCTGCAGCATGAACCACCGGAACCGCCGGAATGGGGCATGCCGGAAATGATGGCGAGCTGGAAAGTGCTGGTCGCGCCCGAAGACCGCCCGGCCAAGCCGCAGCATAAGCGCAATATCGAAAACATGTTCTCGGTGACGCTGCGCGACGCCGGCCAGGTGGCGCTGATCGACGGCGACAGCAAGGAAGTGGTCACCATCATCAAGACGGGCTATGCGGTGCACATTTCCCGTCCTTCGGCATCCGGCCGTTTTATGTACACCATCGGCCGTGACGCCAAGGTGGACATGATTGATCTGTGGATGGACCCGCCGCAGAAAGTGGCCGAAATCAAAGTGGGCCTGGAAGCGCGCTCGGTGGAGACGTCCAAGTACCATGGCTATGAGGACCGGTACGCCATAGCCGGTGCCTACTGGCCGCCGCAGTACACGCTGATGGACGGCGATACGCTGAAGCCCCTGCAGATCGTTTCGACCCGCGGCATGACGGTCGACACCCAGGAATACCATCCGGAGCCGCGGGTTGCTGCCATTGTCGCCTCGCATGAGCATCCTGAATTCATTGTCAACGTCAAGGAGCTCGGCAAGATCCTGCTGGTCAATTACGAAGACATCGATAACCTCAACGTGACCACGATCGGCACCGCCCGCTTCCTGCATGACGGTGGCTGGGACTCGACCAAACGCTATTTCCTGACGGCAGCCAACCAGTCCAACAAGATCGTGATCATCGATTCGAAGGAACGCAAACTGGTGGCCATGCCGGATGTGGAGAAAATTCCCCATCCCGGCCGTGGAGCCAACCTGATCGATCCCAAGTACGGGCCAGTGTGGGTCACCAGTGCGCTGGGCAATGCCGATGTCACATTCCTCGGCACGGACCCTGTCGGTCACCCCGGACATGCCTGGCGGGTGGTCCGCAGGTTACAAGGCCAGGGCGGTGGTTCGCTGTTCGTCAAATCCAATCCGGCTTCCACCAACCTATGGGTGGACAGTCCGCTGAATCCGGATCCGGCCATTTCGCAAAGTGTGGCGGTATTCGACATCAATAACCTGGAGGCCGGTTACACCGTGCTGCCAATAGCCGAATGGGCGGAACTGGGCGAGGGACCCAAGCGTGTGGTGCAGCCGGAATACAACGCGGATGGCAGCGAGGTCTGGTTCTCGGTCTGGAGCGGCAAGGAACAGGAATCTGCGATCGTGGTGGTGGATGACAAAACCCGCACGCTGAAACATGTCATCAAAGGTCCGGACATCATCACCCCGACCGGCAAGTTCAACGTGAAAAATACGGTTGAAGATATCTACTGAGGCAAGGAGCGGGGTGGCGTGAAATCGGGTTCAGAAGGAGGCAATAATGAATACAACCTCTGTGCGGTTGGTGCTTTCAGCGGTTGCTTGTGTGGCGGCGCTGGCCGCTGCCAGCCAGTCGGTGCAGGCGGCCGACACGCTGACTGAAGCCTTCACCCAAGGCAAGGGCAGCCTTGGATTGCGTTACCGCCTGGAAAATGTCGACCAGGACTCGTTCACCAAGGATGCGGTCGCTTCGACACTGCGGCTGCGGCTGAATTTCAAGACCGATGACTGGAACGGCTTTGGCGCGTTCGCCGAATTCGATTACATCGGAACGATCGGTTGGGACGACTACAATGCCGGCTCCGGCAATACGCCCGGCAAGGTGCAGTACCCGGTGGTGGCGGATCCGACCGGCCCGGACCTGAACCAGGCTTATCTGCAATGGAAAGGGGCTGGCGGGTCATTGTTGCGCGGTGGCCGCCAACGCATCATTTTCGACAATGCCCGCTTCGTCGGTAATGTCGGCTGGCGGCAGAATGAACAGACCTATGATGCCGCTTACTTCCAGCACAAGACCGCCAGCGGGCTGGATTTCCAGGCTGCTTATGTCTGGCAGGTCAACCGCATTTTTGGCGACGACGTGCCCGCCGGCAGGAACGACGGCAAGATCTGGCTGGCAAACCTGGCGCAGGAATGGAAGGGTGTCGGCAAGCTCACCGGCTACTACTATGATATCGACAACGATGATGTCGCGTCCTTTTCCACCCAGACCTGGGGCGCGCGGTTTGCCGGCACGCACAAGATGGCGAGTGCCGGTCTGGGCTATGCGGTTGAGTATGCCCGGCAGCAGGAGGCCCATCACAATGCGGTCGACTACAGCGCAAACTACTATCGGGCAGACCTGTCGCTGGCGCTGGCGATGCTGACCCCGTATATCGGCTACGAATCCCTGGAAGGTGATGACACCCGCTCAGGCGCTTCCTTCCGCACGCCGTTGGCGACCCTGCATGCCTTCAACGGCTGGGTGGACACGTTTCTGACCACGCCGGATGCGGGACTGAACGATCTGTTTGGCGGCGTGAAAGGCTCGGCCGGGGCCTGGAACTGGGATCTGCTCTACCACGATTTCGAGGCCGAATCCGGCAGCGCGAAGTTCGGCAAGGAAGTCGATGCCTCGCTGGGGCGCAAGTTTGCCGAAAAATACAGCGTGCTGTTCAAGGCCGGCTGGTTTGACGCCGAGCGGAATGCGCCCTATAGCGACACCACCAAATTGTGGTTGCAGTTGACGGCTGATTTCTGATTCCGGGCCTCAGACTGGCGCTCAGAATTGCACGATAGCCGTTGCGCTCGCCATCAGCACCACATCGGCGGGACGCAGCGCGAACAGCCCGCAGGTCACCACGCCGGGAATGTTGTTGATGCGTTGTTCGATTGCCACCGGGTCGATCAGGTCCATGTTGTGCACATCGAGAATCAGATTGCCGTTATCGGTGGTGAAGCCCTGGCGCAACTCCGGCTGACCGCCGATGGCGGCCAGGGAGCGGGCGACAAAACTGCGCGCCATCGGAATGACCTCGATGGGCAGCGGGAATTTGCCCAATACCCCCACTTTTTTGCTTTCATCCACGATGCAGATGAATTTCCGGCTGGCGCCGGCGACGATTTTCTCCCGTGTCAAAGCGCCGCCGCCGCCCTTGATCAGGCGGCGATGCGGGTCGAACTCATCGGCACCGTCGATATAAAGATCCAGCGTGCCTGCCTGGTTGAGTTCGATAACGGCAATACCCGCCGCCTTGAGCCGCGCGGTGCTGGCTTCGGAGGATGAGACCGCAGCCTCGATGCGAACGCCGCTGGCGGCCAGTGCGTCGATAAAGCAATTGACCGTGCTGCCGGTGCCGACGCCGAGTATCGGCGTCCGCTTTGACATAGCCCAGAGCGGCCGCGGCGACCTGCTGCTTCTGCTCCAGCGTCCTGTCGGGATGCTGGCTCAAGGTTTTGCCTGCTCCAGGGCAAGGATGTAATCCCAATGACGTTTGCTGACGGGCAGGACGGATAATCGATTGCCGCGCCGGAGCAAAGCGAAACCGTCCAATTGGCGTTGATGCTGTTTCAACTCGTTGAGGCTGATCGGGCGTTTGGTCTTACGTTTGTAGCGTATGTCCACCATCATCCAGCGGGGGTTTTCCGGATCACTCTTGGCATCGAAGTGCGGGTCGTTCGGATCGAATGCGGTATGGTCAGGATAGGCGTTCGAGGCCACTTCGGCGATGCCTGTAATGGCAGGAGTCGCGCAATTGGAGTGGTAGAAAAAGACCAGATCGCCTTTGCGCATGTCGTCGCGCATGATGTTTCGGGCCTGGTAGTTGCGCACCCCATCCCAGTGGGTCTTCTTGCCCGGCGCTTTACGCAGGTCGTCGATGCTGAATGACTCCGGTTCACTTTTTATCAGGAAATGGTTCATGTTCGGCCGCAAATCCAAAGGAATGTGGCCATTGTCCCGGATCAGGCTGTGCAGGTAAACCCGCCGTTCTCGGTAATCATCCGATGCAGGCGCACATCCCATGGGTCGGCAGGAAGCCGGTCCACTTTCTGTACTTCATAGGCAATGCCGACGCGCAGCGGCAGGCTGCTATCGGCCACCGCCGCCAATGCCCGGTCATAATAGCCGGCGCCCATGCCCAGGCGGTTACCGCCTTCATCCCACGCGACCAGCGGCAGCAGCACCACGTCCAGATCCTGCAGCAGCACGGCCTCTCCTGCACCTGGTTCACCGATGCCAAAGAAGTTTTTCTTCAGTGCGATGGCAGGGTTCCAGAGGCTGAACTGCAAGTCGAGCCCGGCGGCTGTGTCGACGATCACGGGGAGGGCGACCTGCAAACCGCGCCCACTCAAGGTTTTCAATGCGGGCCTGACATCGGGTTCGCCGTCGAAAGGCCAGAACGCCGAGAGGGAACTGCAGCCGGTTTCTTCTACCAGTTCAAGCAGTGTTTGATTGATGGCTTGGTCAAATCGCCGCCGGGCCGCCGGGTCGATGGCCTTGCGTCGTTGACGGATTTCCTTACGTAGACGGCTTTTCAGAAAAGAGCCCTCCAAGATATCGCTGCGCGCCGGTGACCTTGAACCAGTGGTTCAGGTGGGAAAGCTCACCGGGCTTCAGGCTTTTCGCATGGTTGCGAACATGCACAACAGCTTCCGGTTCTGCCATCCCGAGGTCTAAATATAGGGACAAGGCATTTAACGGCCCTGCTCGCGAATACCACAGAGGGCAGGTCGATTATAAACCCATCAAGTCTTCAATGCATTATCGAGTTGATCAGCCAGCATGCGTATCTTGCTGTCAATTTTTTCCTTGCGCAGATCGCTGTTGTGTTGCATTTTCAATAATTCGTCGCTGAGATTCAGCGCCGCCTGCAGCGCGATCCGCTCCAGCGACATCAATCGGCCGGCTTCCTTGATCTCCTTCATTCTTTCGTCCAGATGCTGGGCCGCCAGGATGAGGTCCTTGCGCTCTTCAGGCGTGCAGGCGAACTGATATTTGCGGTCGAGAATGGTGATCGATACAGGTTCGGTTGGATTGTTCATTGGTTTTCCAGCCGCAGATTGACGGGTGGGAAGTGATGCGTATTTGCGATCAGGATTGTTCCAGCGACTTCAATCGATTGATCATGGCCTCTACCTTGCTGCGAGCCTCTTCATTCTTGGCCACCAGGGTGGCCCGATCCGCCACCAGCGATTCCTGACGGCTGAGCAGAGACTGGTTTTCCTCGCGCAGTTTGCGGCATTGTTCGAGCAGACTGTTCAGTTGCTGCTCCAGTCGCGCCAGGTCTTTGCCGGTCTGTTCCAGGGTATCCATCGCGTCACACTATAAGTTGGCTGGCCATATAGCGTCAATCACCACATTCCACTGCCCGGGCAACAGAACTGCGGCGCAATGCCCGGGGATGCTAACATCCCATGCTGCCACGACCAACATTGTTTGGAGACATTAATGCCCCCTGATCCCCTGCCTGATTTTCGCCATGTTTTGCTGCTGAGCCATGGCGGCCTCGATGCCGCCGAGTTGGCCGAATGCCATGGCGTGCTTTGTGGCATGATCTGCTGCGAAATCGGTCAGACTGCAGAGGACTATCTGGCCCGGTTGTCGGATTTGCAGTTGGCGGTGGAATCGGACAGTGTTTTGCATGATGCGATGATTGAGGCATTCGACAGCACGGTGCAACAGCTCGAAGACGAAGAATTGCGTTTCAATTTGTGGTTGCCGGATGACGAACAGCCGTTGGCTGAACGCACGCAGTCTCTGGCCCACTGGTGCACCGGCTTTCTGGCCGGGCTTGGTCTGGGCGGCCCAATGCCCCATCTGTCGGAGGAGGCCGCCGAGGCATTGCAGGATCTGCAGCAAATCGCCCGGGCGGGATTGTCGATGCATGCAGATGACGCCGAAGAGGAAGTGCTGGAAGAGGAAAATGAAAAGGCGTTTTGCGAAATTGTCGAATATGTCCGGGTGGTAACCTTGATTCTGCGTGAAGAATTACGCGGTCCGGGTGAGGGCGATCAAATTCATTGAGTCAATGTCTGGATTGGTCAAAAAAGAGGCATTACCGGTGATCAAACAAGAAGAGTACGCCAAACGCCGCCAGCAGTTGATGCGCATGGCCGGTGAAAACTCGATCATCATCCTGTGCGCGGCACAGGCCAGAATTCGCAACAACGATGTGTATTATCCCTATCGCCAGGACAGTGATTTTCTTTACCTGTCCGGCTTTCGCGAGCCTGATGCCCTGTTGGTGATGATTCCCGAGAAGGAGGGTGGACGCTGCATCCTTTTTTGCCGAGAACGTGATCCGGAGCGGGAACTTTGGGATGGACCCATGGCGGGATTGCGCGGCGCCGCAGCGGATTATGGCATGGATGAAGCCTTTGCCCATACCGACATTAGCAAGCGCCTGCCTGCCTTGTTGCAGGACCGCGACAGGATCTATTACGACCTTGGCCGCACGCCGCTGTTCGATCAGCGCCTGATCGGCTGGCTCAATGAATTTCGTGATAAACCGCGCAAGTCCTTCCATGCGCCGGAAGAAATCCATGCGCTGGATCACATGCTGCATGATATGCGCCTGTACAAAAGCCGCAAAGAACTGGCGGTGATGCAACATTCGGCGCAGGTCGCCATTACAGCCCATGAACAGGCGATGCAGGCATGTCAGCCTGGTCTCAACGAAGCCGACATTCATGCGGAAATACTGCGCACGTTTACACGGCATCAGTGTGAACCGTCCTACCAACCCATTGTCGGCGGCGGCGCCAATGCCTGTATCCTGCATTACATTGCCAACAAGGATACCTTGCAGGCCGGTGACCTTTTACTTATCGATGCCGGCGCCGAATACGATGGTTATGCTTCCGACATCACCCGCACCTTTCCGGTCAGCGGCAAGTATTCGCCGGAGCAGCGGGACCTGTACGAAGTGGTGTTGGCAGCGCAGACGGCAGCCATAGACAAGGCGAGACCCGGCAACCCGTGGCAGGCTGTGCATGACGAGGCGGTGCGTGTGGCCACCCAGGGAATGATTGATCTCGGTATCCTCAAACTCAGCCTCGAGGAGGAATTGGAGCAGGAGGGTTACAAGCATTTCTACGTGCACAAAACCGGTCATTGGCTGGGGCTGGACGTGCACGATGTTGGCGAGTACCAGATCGATGGCCACTCAAGGGAACTGGAACCCGGCATGGTAATAACGGTGGAGCCGGGCATCTATATTCCGCCCCGGGATACCAGCGTGAGAAAATGTTTCCGGGGACTGGGTATCCGCATCGAGGACAATGTGGCCATCAGCAAGAAAAACCCCAAAGTCCTGAGCAAAGCCCTGGTGAAGGAACCCGATGACATAGAGCACTTGATGGCCGGATGATGAACCAGCCCTGCACAAACAGTGAAAAGCCGTTCGATGTGGTCATCGTCGGCGGCGGCCTCGTCGGCGCCAGTTTGGCCTGCGCGCTGGCCGCATTGCGGCTGAGGATTGCCTTGCTCGAAGCCGTGCCTCCGCGTGCCGCGGCAGAACCCAGTTTCGACGATCGCACGCTGGCGCTGAGCGCCAGTTCCTGCCGCATCCTGCAAGGTCTGGGGGTTTGGCCTCTGCTGCAGGAAAACGCCACGGCGATTCGCCAGATCCAGGTCAGTGAACGGGGCCGGCCCGGGCGGGTGGTATTGAAACCGCAGGAACTGGGTCTTGATCGCTTTGGCAACGTGGTCGAGGCGCGGGTCTTCGGCGCTGCAATCATGCACATGCTGTCGGCAATGGAAGCGGTGGAATTCATCTGTCCGGCCCGGGTGAGCACGATTGAATGCAATGCGGAATCGGCCCGCGTGAGATTCGTTGTGGACGGCCACAGCCGCAGCCTGCAAGCGCGCCTGCTGGTGGGTGCAGATGGCGCTGAATCGGTGGTGCGCGAAGCGCTGGGTATTGCCGTTACCCGTCATGACTACGGTCAGACTGCGGTAATTTGCAATATCTCCACGGAAAAGCCCCACCAGGGCCGGGCCTTTGAGTGTTTTACCCCGACCGGCCCATTCGCCCTGTTGCCGCATGTGAACGGGCGTTGCGGGCTGGTGTGGAGCGTCGCCAGCGAGGACGCCGCCGGCCTGCTGGCCTTGCCGGAAGAAGAATTTCTGCAGCGCGGGCGGTCGCTGTTTGGCTCCGCGCTCGGCGCCTGGAACAAGGCGGGAAAGCGCTCGGCCTATCCTTTGCGCCTGGTGCGCGCCGCTGAGGAGACCCGGCCGCGTGCGGTCATTCTCGGCAATGCCGCCCACGCCATCCATCCGATAGGTGCGCAGGGCTTCAACCTCAGCCTGCGCGATGTGGCCGGGCTGGCTGAAATCATTGCCGCGGCCCGGGAGCGGGACCCGGCGGCGGATATTGGCCGTGCCGACGTGCTGCAGGCCTATAGCGAATGGTGCGCCCCGGACCAGTCCAGCACCATTGCTTTCAGCGACGGTCTGGTGCGGCTTTATGCCAATCCCACTGGATTGGCTGCTGCCGCTCGCGGCATCGGTTTGCTCGCTCATGCACTGTTGCCGTCGCTGCGGCGGCGCCTGGCGATCCGCGCCATGGGTTATGGCGGCAGGGTTCCGCGCCTGGCGTCAGGTGATCCGCTTGGCGGCGCATAGTCCATCAGTGGATTTGCACTAGTGCGACAGGAAATCCATGATGTGCTGATCATCGGTGCCGGAATGGTGGGCGCGGCTGCGGCTTGCCTGCTGGCCAGGGCAGGTTTTTCCGTCGCTGTGATCGAGGCGCGGGAGCCTGCGGCTTTCCGGCCGGATGCCCCGGTGGGTCTGCGGGTTTCCGCCATTTCACCCGGGTCGGAAGCGATATTGGGCGAAGCCGGCGCCTGGCGGCAGATCAGCCAGGGCCGACATTGCGCTTACCGGCGCATGCGGGTGGAGGATGGCACCTCGGGCGCGGTTGTGGAATTCATTGCCGGCCAGTTTGGTATGGAGCGGCTCGGCACCATCGTTGAAAACGACTTGGTGCAATGGTCGCTGTGGCAATGTTTGTCGAGCCTGGCCGGTGTCGACCTGATCAGTCCGGCGCAGGTCGAGGCATTCGATCTGAGCCAGGATCACCCGGCCGTTCAGCTATCCGGCGGGCGTGAACTGCGGGCACGGCTGTTGGTTGGCGCGGATGGCGCAACTTCAGCGGTGCGCGCCGCATTGGGCATAGGCCAGCAGTACTGGTCCTACGGACAACAAGGGATTGTCGCCGTGGTGAAGACTGCGGTAGCGAATTCCGGTCTGGCCTGGCAGCGTTTCCTGCCCGGCGGGCCCTTGGCATTTCTGCCGCTGGCCGATGGCTGCTCGTCCATCGTGTGGTCCTGCACCGACATCGAGGCCCGCCGCTTGCTTGATCTTGACCACGAGGCATTTTGTGCCGAACTGCAAGCAGCCACGGAAGCGGCCGCGAATCGGGGGTCGGAACCCCACGGGATCTTCGGCACGGTGCTGGAGTGTGGGCCGCGCGCCGCATTCCCATTGTTTATGCAATTGAGCGATACTTATGCTGCCAGGCGCGCCGTATTGATTGGTGATGCGGCGCATGTTGTTCATCCCTTGGCCGGTCAGGGCGTCAATCTGGGTTTGAGCGACGCTGCAGCACTGCTTGAAACCCTGGTCGGCGCGCGCAAGGCCGGTGAAGATATCGCTGGCGACAGAGCGCTGCAGCAATTCTCGCGCTGGCGCCGCTCCGAAGCGGAGGTGATGGCGCGCGGAATTCATGGTATCCGTTCGCTGTTCCTGACGGAACTGCTGGGGCCGCTGCGCCGGCTCGGTCTTGGTCTGGTTTCCCGCAACTGGTTGCTGCGGGAGGCATTCATCCGGCGTGCGGCGGGGCGTAATCGCACGGCGCCCGCACTGGCGCGGGGCGTGGGCTTGAACGCGTTGCTGCATGAACAGGGCGTGAAGTAGGTACTGCGTGACGCGTGAATTAAACCTGGCGTTATCGGAATGAAACTGTTGTCGCAATGCGGCTCACTGTATAGAGGAACGTAATGATGGAACAATTTCGAAAGACAAAATGGGCGGTGTTGAGCCGGATTGCGGCGATGGCCTGCGTCCTCATAAGCATTCAGGGACAGGCGGCAGCGGTCGAGCCCGTTTATGACGCGCAACTTTATCAAGCATTGGAATGGCGAAATATTGGTCCCTTCCGGGGAGGCAGGGTAACCGCCGTTGCGGGTCACGTTGATCAACCCTTCACCTATTACATGGGCGCCACCGGGGGCGGCGTTTGGAAAACCCGTGATGGGGGAACGACATGGGACAACGTATCCGATGGGTATTTCAACACGGGAACCATCGGTGCGATTACAGTGGCCCCATCTGACGCAAACATCGTCTATGTAGGTACCGGCGAAGCGCCTGTTCGGGGGGTCACCACTTCCCATGGTGACGGAATGTACAAATCCCTGGATGCGGGCAAGACCTGGACGCACATCGGTCTTGAATCAAGCAGCCAGATCGGCAAGGTCTTGGTCGATCCGAAGGATGCAAATATCGTCTACGTGGCGGCACAGGGCAATCCCTGGGCAGCGAGCGAGGAGCGTGGCGTTTATCGCAGCACGGATGGCGGCATGCATTGGAAAAAAGTGCTGTTCGTCGATCAGAATACCGGGGCGCATTATCTCAGTATGGACCCGGACAATCCGCGGGTACTTTATGCTTCCATGTGGGATCACCGGCGCAGGCCATGGACCGTCACCAGCGGCGGCCCGGGCAGCGGCCTGTATAAAACCACGGATGGTGGCGATAGCTGGGTCGAGCTGACCGAAGGATTGCCCAAGCTCATGGGCAATACCGCCGCCGTTGTGTCTCCTGCAAATCCCAACCGTGTTTACGCAATGATCGAGGCAGTCGAGGGTGGCGTATTTCGCTCCGATGACGCGGGAGCTACCTGGAAGCGGGTGAACGGCGACAACGGCATTAGGGACCGGGGCTGGTACTACACCCATATCTTTGCCGATCCGAAAGATGAGAATACGGTCTACGTATTGGCCAATGCCACGGTGAAGTCAACCGATGGCGGTGTCACCTTCGAGGAAATCAAGGTGCCTCATGGAGATACCCATGACCTGTGGATCAATCCGGAACATACGGATTGGATGATCCACAGCAACGATGGCGGCGCGAACGTTACCTATGACGGTGGCGAAACCTGGTCAAGCCAAATGAATCAACCCACCGGTCAGATCTATCGGGTGATTACAGATAACCTGTTTCCATACAATCTGTATGGCGGGCAGCAGGACAATTCGACCGTGCGCATCCCCTCGCGCACGATGAGCAGTGGCATCGGGCAGCAGGACTGGCATGCAGTCGCAGGTGGCGAGAGCGCTCAAATCGCGATCGATCCAGACAATCCCGAGATCATATATGCCACCAGCATTCTGGGCACCATAGAGTCCAGCAACGAGAAGACCGGCGAGTTCAGGGACATCGAGGCTTATCCCTATTTTTCAGCATTCCGGCCGATACGCGAGTTGAAATTGCGCTTCAACTGGAACGCGCCGGTGATCGTGTCCGCCCATGATCCCAACGTCATCTATCACGGTGCAAACAAAGTACTCAAGTCGACGGACAAGGGCCAAAGCTGGAGCGTGATCAGCCCTGACCTGACCCGTAACGATGTGAGCAAGCAGGGCACCACGGGCGGTCCCATCAGCATCGAAGGCGCCGGCGGCGAGCACTATGGCACGCTGCTGTACATTGCCGAATCACCCCATGAGGCGGGGACGATATGGACGGGTTCGGATGACGGCATGGTTTACCTTACCCGGGACGGGGGAGCGAACTGGCAGAACGTGACACCGAAGGATCTGCCGGAATCCCAGATCAACATGGTTGAAGTATCGCCGCATGATCCCGCCACGGCTTACATTGCAGTCAACCGTTACAAGCTGAACGACCTGGCCCCGTATATTTACAAGACCGACAACTATGGCAAAAGCTGGAAGCGCATCGTCAATGGAATTGGCGCTCAGGCTTTCGTTCGCGTGGTGCGCGAAGATCCGGCGCGTAAGGGTCTTTTATATGCCGGTACGGAGGCGGGAATGTATGTGTCGTTTGACGACGGAGGTGTATGGCAGTCCCTGCAGCTCAATTTGCCCCAGGTGCCGGTTACGGATTTGCGGGTCCATGACAATGACCTGATTGCGTCGACCCAGGGCCGTGCATTCTGGATCCTGGATGACCTTACCCCGTTGCAACAGTTGAATAAGGATATTGCCGGCGCGGCGATACATATATTCAAACCCAAACCGACGTACCGCGTCTTTACCAGCAAATGGGGTCACAAACCCGGCAAAAACCCGGCGGACGGAGTGGTGCTGCGTTACCTGCTGGCACAACCCCCCGCTACCGATGGCGAACCGCTGAAGCTGGAAATCCTCGATTCGAAAGGTGCACTGATTCGCACCTTTACCAGTGCCCCGGCAAAAGAGGAGAAAGAAGCCCTTGTCAAAGGCGTGCAAGGCGACCGCCCGCCACCGCCCCTGCCGGTGAAGGCCGGTCTGAACAGCTACGTCTGGGACCTGAAGGTGGAGCGCCTGACACCGGTGAGCAACGTCATCCGTTACGTCAGCGCGGAGGCCTATCGCGTGGCGCCGGGGACCTATACCGCGCGTTTGACGCTTAACGGTGAGTCGGTCACACAGACATTTGACGTCGTGCCGGACCCACGCCGGGCGCCAATTCCGGCAGAAGCCTGGCAGCACCAGCAACAGCTTTTGGCCAAAATCTGGCGTGATGTCAACGAAGTGCACACGACGGCGAACGAGACGAGATCCATTGCCGCCCAGGTCAAGGAATTGATCGAAGCGAACAAGGGTCATTTAGGAATTGAAGCGATCGCCAGGCAGGGCGCCGCATTGACGGCAGCGTTGGAGGCGTGGGAAATTCACGAGCCCCAGGCGGAATTGCCGGGTGGCGTTCAGGATTATGTCAGTGTTCCCAATCGCTTGCTGAGCACGCAGTATCTCTATCTGAAGATGGCCGTTGATCAGGATCCTCCCGTTACCGAGGGGGCCGAGGAGAGATATGTCGAAATCAGCAAGCAGTGGGCAGGCATAAAGGCCGATTTGAACCAGATCCTCGATAGCGATCTCGCCAAACTCAACAAGCTGCTGCGCGATTCCGGAATCGATGAAGTTAAGGTTCCATAACGGCGTGTTTCCGGGGAACCTCTGCCCCGTTCAGAGGTTCCCCGGATGTGGCATCCGTTCTGAGCACGCGCTGCCCTCAGAGTGAATTTAAAACGTTCAGGCCTCTCTGTCCGAAGATTTTGGGATGAACTGCGCCGCCGCCATGTAGTGCGGGTGGTCGTCTATTACGCCGCGTTCGCCTGGGTGGTGATCCAGGTTGGCGACATTCTGTTCGATGCTTTCGAACTCTCGCACTTGCTGCGCTTCCTGGTCGCAGGCGTGGTATGCGCCTTCCCGGTGGTTCTGATCCTTTCCTGGATGTTCAATATCACCCCGGGCGGAATTGAACGCACGGCACCGGTCGTTGCGCCCGTCGCAGCACCGGCCGGATCGCTGGCGGTGATACCGTTCGCCAACCTCAGTGACGATAGCGAAAACGAGTACTTTTCCGACGGCCTTTCGGAAGAGATTCGCAATCAACTCGCCGGCATCAGGGGTTTGCGGGTGGCGGCCAGAACCTCATCATTCTGGTTCAAGGGCCGTCACGAGGACGTGCGCGAAATAGGCCGGCGCCTCAACGTGGCTGCGGTATTGGAAGGCGGTGTCCGCAAGCAGGCCGACGTCGTGCGCATCAACCTGCAACTGGTTAGTACTACTGACGGCTATCAGATCTGGTCGGAGAATTTTGAACACAGGCTGGAGGACATCTTCCGCTTGCAACGGGAGATTGCCGCGGCGGTGACCCGGGTCGTCAGTCCGCTCTCCGGCGCCGCGCTGCCCGCCTTGACTGCGCCCACAAACCCGAGTTTCGATGCCTACAATCTTTACCTGCGCGGCAGGCATCATTTTCACAAGCGCACCGAATCTGCGCTGCGGCGCGCAAGTGGCTTATTTCGAAGAGGCGATCGAGCGCGACGCCGGATATGCTCTGGCTTACTCAGGACTGGGCGATGCCAGCACGCTTGCTCAGTTCACGCTATTACGGCAATGTGCCGGTTGCGGAAGCCGTGGCCAGAGCGTTGCCGGCCGCGCAGCGCGCACTGGAGCTTGCGCCTGAACTGGCGGAAGACGCACGCCACTTTGGGGCTGGTGCGTGAAAACCAGGGCGACCTTGACGCCGCTGGACAGTCTTTGCGCCGCGCATCTGGAATTAAACCCGGGCTATCCGATGGGCCTGGTGTGGTATGGTCTGGTGCTGGTTGGGCAGGGCCGATTTTCGGGAGGCGGAAAAGCGTAACAGGGAGGCTCTGCAGCGTGACCCGCTGTCCCCGATAATCAATGTCAATGTCGGTTTCGATAATTTGCGTTATGGCGACTTTTCCGGGCAAAAGCTCATTTTGCGGCAGCGATTGAAATCGAACCTGCGTTCCCGGTGCCACATTATGGTCTTTCGCGCGTGTACGCATTGGAAGATCAGCTCGATGCGCGCGTTGAGCGCGATCGATGCCGCGATAGAATGTGCGCCAGAGCGTGCTTTCTATCGCGCGCGTAAAGGCTTGTTACTGTTGCAGACCGGGAATATCGATGCAGCGGCTGCTGCAGCGGAAGATGCTTGCTGCATGTCTCCGGACAACCCGTTTGACGCTGAACTCATTATTGCGCTTTGCATCGCACGCGAAGACCGCGCCGGCATCCGCGCCGTGGCGCGGGGCGAAACCGAGCGACCTTATACAGCCGGCCAGCGCGCGCAGGCTTTCATTGCTCTCGGTGATTACGCCGCCGCACGTGAGCTGTATGAGCTCGACGTACTCGACAGCAGAAGGGAATTGATCGACCTGATAACAGATGAATGGATTTGGCGTTTCCGCACGTCATCAATCGCGCACACCTGTGGTTGCTGGCTGGTGATGCGCGTGGCAAGGATGAGTTGGAGCGCTTGCTGACGGATCTGGACGCCATTGCTGCGCAAGGTGTTGTTAATCCGCTGGCGCGCTACTGGGCAGCATGCGCCAGCAACTTGCTCGGGCGCCCGGAGCAGGCCCGGACTGCGCTTGCTGAAGCCCGGCGCATCGGCTGGCAGCATGCGTGGTGGGAACGGCATGACTGGAATATCCAATCGGTAGTCGCTTAGAACCCATCTACATGCCGTAATATGGCTGGTGTTCTCAACCACGGGAAAAGTGATGAGCTATTCGATCTGGAAGTTGATCCACATCGTTGCAGTGGTTCTGTTCCTGGGCAATATCACCACGGGTTTGTTTTGGGCTGCCCAGGCCCATAAAACCCGGAACTTCGCGCGCATTGCGGCAACCTTCGAAGGCATTATCAAAAGCGACCGCTGGTTCACCATGCCCGGCGTGATCGGCATCCTCGTCAGCGGGGTTGTGGCGGCAATCAAAGGGCATTTGCCCATCCTGGGCACGGGCTGGATTCTATGGGCCATTGTGTTGTTTTCTGTCTCCGGAATCGTTTTCGGTTCCTGGGTAGTCCCGCTGCAACGCAAGATCGCCGCGCTGGCGCGGGATGTGGATGCCAGCGACTGGGACGGCTACCGCAAGCTGTACAAAAAGTGGGAGCTATGGGGCCTGGTGGCGCTGCTCACGCCGGCCGCCGCCCTGGTGATCATGGTGCTGAAGCCGGCTCTTCCGGCACTGTGAGGCAACATTGCGCTCGTATGGGATGGCGTGGAATCTGGGTGAAAGGACGCAGGCCCTAAATTCCTGCGCGGCATGACATTCTTATACCCTTTCGTTATATACCAATAGAAAACGCTTCGTTCACCTGCGCCCGAGCCGCGCCTATGCTCGATTCTCAAAGCATGGGAGACGAGCGGCATGTTCAACGCACTAAGGGCGGATAATTCGCCCTTCACTGAACAACAAATCGAGCAGTTGCAAAAAAGCCTTGGCGGGCTGGATGCCGCCCAGTCTGTGTGGCTGAGCGGATTTATCGCGGGCCGGCTGGCTGCAACGGCAGATGCGGCGGCACCCAGGGCGAGCGGGGCCGCCAGCCTGGTTCAGCTACAGGCATCCGGGCAAGAGCGCCTGCACCTGTTCTTCGCTTCGCAAACCGGCAATGGAGAAGAAATCGCGCTGGCGCTGGCGGCGCAAGCGGAGCGCGCCGGGTTTGCCGTCGAAGTGCAATCGATGGCCGGCCTGCGGCCCGCTGCGCTGAAGAAACTGAAACATGTGGCCTTCGTCATCAGCACTCACGGCGAAGGTGATCCCCCGGACGATGCGATTGATTTGTTCGAATACTTGCAAAGCCCGCGCGCAGCCCGTCTGGAAGGTTTGAAATTTCGCGTGCTGGCGCTGGGAGACCGCAGCTATAGCCAGTTCTGCGAAGCGGGCCGCAAGCTCGAGTCCCTGCTGCTGGCGCAGGGCGCCAAAGCCTTTGGTGAACGGGTTGAATGCGATATCGACTATCAACAGGCCGCGTCTTCGTGGTCTGCGGAGCTTGTTCATTATGGGCAGGAACATCTGCTCCCCGAATCGTCAAATGCCCCTGCTGCCGGCAGTCTGCAAGCTGCCGGCCATCTCAGCGTCGTGCCGCAGGCAAAGCGTTGGACCCGGTCCCATCCTTTCGCTGCGACCGTTGAAAAATCGCAGAAAATTACCGCTTTGGAGTCGGACAAGGATGTTTACCATATCGAGCTGTCCCTGGAGGACTCCGGCCTGGATTATCAGCCTGGCGATGCGCTGGGCGTATGGGCCCACAACCGCCATGAACTGGTTGCTGAAATATTGGGCGCGCTGCACATCGAAAGCGATGAGGAAGTCATGCTCGATGAGCACCGCCATACAGTGCATGAACTGCTTACCCGCCAGCGCGAACTGACCCGGCTCAGTGCCGATACCGTTCAGGGCTACGCGCTACTGGCGCAACATGCCGGCCTGCAACGACACTTTGAACAACTCGGTGAACAGCAGAGGCGGGAATTCATCGAGCAGCGTCAGTTTGCCGACCTGCTCAAAGAGTACCCGCCGCAGGCGGACGCACGCATCACAGCCAGTGAACTGGCCGCTCTGCTGCGTCCCTTGGCGCCGCGTTCCTATTCCATTGCTTCCAGCCAGGCGAGCGTGGATGAAGAAGTGCATCTGACCGTAGCCACGCTGGTTGCCACAGCCTCCGGCGGTGAACGCCGCGGAGTGGCCAGCGACTTCCTCAATCACCGGCTGGCGCCGGGTGATGAAGTCAGCGTGTATCTCGAACCCAACCGTCGTTTCCGTTTGCCGGAGGACCGCAATACTCCGCTGATTCTCATCGCCGCGGGCACCGGCATCGCGCCCTACCGCGCCTTCCTGCAGCAGTTGGACGCGGAGAACAAGGCGCCGGATACCTGGCTGATTTTCGGTAATCCGCACCTGCGCACGGATTTCCTCTATCAGCGCGAGTGGCTGGATTGGCGTAAACGCGGATTGCTGACGCGCATCGATGGGGCCTTCTCGCGCGATCAGGCGGACAAGCGTTATGTCCAGCACGTGGTGCGTGAACAGGCCGAGGGCATCGCTGAGTGGCTGGCGCGGCAGGCGCGCATTTACATTTGCGGTGGCCTGGCCATGGGCCAGGAAGTGGAGTTGGCATTACGCGACGTGCTGGCGCAGCAGCGCGGCTTGAGCCTCGATGAGGCAGCCGGGCAGTTGGCCGAACTGCGCCGCGAGGGACGTTTGCTGAAGGATCTGTACTGATGAGCAAGCAGCCGCAACCGTTGAGCCCGGTCGAGGGCATCAAGTCGCGCAGCAATTACCTGCGCGGAACCTTGCTGCAAAGCCTGGCTGATAGCGCCACCGGCGCGCTCGCTGAAGACGACACACAGCTCAGTAAATTCCACGGATTTTACCAGCAGGACGATCGTGACCACCGTGAAGAGCGCCGCCGGCAGATGTTGGAGCCGGATCACCAGTTCATGATCCGCGCCCGGGTGCCGGGCGGGATCTGCAGCCCGGCGCAATGGCTGGCGCTGGATGAAATCGCCCGCACCTGGGCCAATGGCACGATACGGCTGACGACGCGGCAAGCGTTCCAGTTGCATGGCGTGCTCAAGCGCGATCTGAAATCAAGCATTCGCAGCATCAATGAAGCCTTGCTCGATACCATTGCGGCTTGCGGGGATGTCAATCGCAACGTGATGTGCACGCCTTTGCCGGAAGCCTCTGAACTGCACCGCCAGGTGTGCCAGGCGGCGCAAGACGTCAGCCGCCACCTCACGCCGCATACCACGGCCTATCACGAAATCTGGCTGGACAAGAAGCGCGTTGCCGGCCGCGATGGCGAGGTCGTGCCGGACCACGAACCGGTCTATGGCGCGACCTATCTGCCGCGCAAGTTCAAGATTTCCTTCGCCATTCCGCCGCGCAATGATGTCGATGCATTTGCCCACGACCTGAATTTCATCGCCATCGTCGAGGGCGGCGTTCTGCAAGGATACAACGTCGCCGTGGGCGGTGGCATGGGCGCCACGCATGGCGATGCGGCGACCTACCCGCGGCTGGCGGATGTGGTCGGATTTTGCACGCCTGGGCAGGTCATCGACGTGGCAGAAGCCATCGTGACCATCCAGCGGGACCACGGTGACCGCACGGAACGCAAGCACGCACGATTCAAGTACACACTGGATGATCACGGGCTGGACTGGCTGCACACCGAATTTGCCAGCCGTGCGGGCTTCCCCCTGGCGCCGGCGAGGCCTTTTGCATTTACCCACAACGGTGACCAATTGGGCTGGCAACAAACCAGTGACGGCCTGTGGCACCTGGGCCTGTTCATTCAGAACGGCCGCGTTGCCGACAACCCGGCGGCAAAGCAACTCACGGGCATGCGGGAAATCGCCCGTATCCTGAGCGGAGAAATCCGCCTGACGCCCAATCAAAATGTGATCATTGCCAACGTGGCGGAGGCGGATCGTGAGGCCATTGACGCGTTGGTGCGGGAGTATGGTCTTGACGGCTGGAACCGGATGTCGCCGCTGCGTCTGCATTCGATGGCTTGTGTCGGCTTTCCCACCTGCGGCCTGTCGATGGCGGAAAGCGAGCGCTATCTGCCGGAACTGGTGGGCCGTATCGAATCGCTGCTCGAAAGCCACGGCCTGTCCGCGCAGCCCATCACCATCCGCATGACCGGTTGCCCCAATGGCTGCGCCCGCCCCTACCTGGCCGAAATCGGCCTGGTCGGCAAAGGGCCTGGTCTCTACAACCTGCACCTTGGAGCGGCTTTTAACGGCAGCCGGCTGAACACCCTGTATCGCGAGAGCGTGCACGAGGCGGACATCCTGCACATACTGGATGAACTCTTTTCGGACTACGCGGCAGCGCGGCTGCAAAGCGAATCTTTTGGTGATTTTCTGCAGCGTCGTGGCGTGCTCGATACCGGCGGGAGCCCGATGGCGGGGCAGTCATGAGCGGGCCGGGCTTGAACCTTTGTATCCCGAGACCGGGCCAGACCTGGAATGACGCACAGGTCGAAGCGGTGAACCCCTGCCTGGAAAAAATGACTGCGGAAAACCGCATCCAGTGGGCCCTGGAATTTCTCCCGGACCAGCCCATTATGACTTCCAGTTTCGGTGCCCAATCCGCCGTCATGCTGCATCTGGTGACGCGCGCGAAGCCGGACCTGCCAGTGGTTCTTATCGATACCGGCTACCTGTTCGACGAAACCTATCGCTTCATCGATCAGTTGGTGGACCGGCTCGACCTGAATTTGCAGGTTTACCGCCCAAAGATCAGCCCGGCATGGCAAGAGCTGCGCTTCGGCCGCCGCTGGGAGCAGGGGGCCGATGGCATTCGCCAGTACAACCAGATGAACAAGGTGGAGCCGATGGAACGGGCCCTGGAAGAGCTGCAGGTAGGTACCTGGTTCAGTGGTTTGCGGCGCACGCAGTCGGATACGCGCAAGGATCTCGCCGTGCTGCAGCGTCATGGGGCAGCGGTCAAGGTGTACCCCATCGCAGACTGGAGCAATCGCGATATCCACAAGTATTTGAAAGCGCATGCCTTGCCGTATCATCCGCTGTGGGACCAGGGCTACGTGTCCATTGGCGACTGGCATTCGAGCCGCCCTCTGACGGAGGGCATGACGGAACAGGACACGCGCTTTTTTGGCCTGGTGCGGGAATGCGGACTGCACGAACCGGAACGGTACGGCCAGGCAATGGGCTGATTGCGTTTGCTTATAAGTTAAAACCGCCGTTACAGCAGGTCGGGAACTGGTTGCCGATGTTGGGGTGGTGGTTGAGCGGCGCCAGTGAATGCCCGTAACGCGGTCCGGTCTTGCCTTCCGGATCGGCGATGATTTCGTCGATTTTGCGCCGCTCCGCCCCCGGCACCATCAATTCGAGAAAAGCGTACATGTAATCACGCAGGAAGCGGTCCTTGCGGAAACCAATCCAGGTTGTGCAACTGGGAAACAGGCGGGTTGCATCCAGCGCCACCAGATCCGCATCGCGCACCTTGTCATAGGCCATGCAGGCGACGATGCCGATGCCCATGTCCTTGCGCACGTAGGTCTTGATGGCGTCCGGATCCTCGGCTGAAAACACCACATTGGGACTGATACCGGCCTTCTTGAACGCCCGGGCCTGGTCCGAGTCATCGTCAAAACTGTGCGTATAACTGATGATCGGGAAAGTGGCCAGGTCGGCCAGCGTGATTCTTTGCATGCCCGCCAACGCGTGGTCCGGGCGGACCAGTATGGTGCGCTCCCAGTGGTACATGGGCAGCGTGACCAGTTCCTCGAACAGCTCACTGCGCCCTGATGCGATCGCGAAGTCGGCGGCCTGCTCCTGCACCTGGCGTGCGATCTGGTCGGAGGTTCCCTGGTGCAGCTTGATGGTAATGCCGGGAAATTTACGCTGAAATCCTTCCAGCAAATCCGGCAGCACATAGCGCGCCTGGGTATGCGTGGTGGCCACGACCAGTTCACCCTGCAACTGACCGGCCAATTCCCGCGACATCGCCCGGATATTGTCTGCTTCGTTGAGAATCCTGCGCGCCCGCTGCACGACTTCCTTGCCCGCTTCGGTCAAACCTTCGAGGCTTTTCCCTTTGCGCACGAACAGGCTCAGCGACAGCTCGTCCTCGAGCATTTTCACCTGTTTGCTGATCCCCGGCTGTGAGGTAAACAGGTTCTGCGAAGCGGCAGTAATGTTCATACCGCTGTCTACGATCGCCACCAGGTAGCGCAATTGTTGAAGCTTCATGGCTGTTATCTCTGGTAACAGGCCCACTTAAGGACCTGATTGCACGATGATTCCTGACATTCGAGTTGCTGGATTATACGCCGGCGATATAACGGCTGGATATAACGGCAGAAAAAATGTGTATTTCTTTTGCTTTCCCGTGCTGTCTATGATCGACTCTCCAGCAGCAGTGAAAATGCGTTAACTGGCGCATCCGGGAATTCGTCGCGGCCAATCGTGATGATCAGCCTTGCCACTGGCCGGGCCGGCAGGATTCGATATGCGTTCTCTGTTCATCATTGGACAGCCTGCGTCACTCGGTAGTAACCTCGCCAGTTTCAGCGTAACCACGCATTCAAATCAGTAGCATGATAAGGAAGCAACCATGATCTATGACAATATCCTGGAAACCATTGGCCATACCCCGGTCGTAAGAATCAACAAGCTGGCGCCGAAAGGCATCGACATGTATGTCAAGCTGGAGGCCTTCAATCCTCTGGGTTCGGTCAAGGACCGCCTCGCCCTCGGTGTCATCCTGGATGCCGAAAAGCGCGGTGTGCTCAAGCCCGGGCAAACCGTTGTCGAAGCAACATCGGGCAATACCGGTATTGCCCTGGCCATGGTCTGTGCGGTGCGGGGTTATCCATTTGTTTCGGTCATGGCCGAGTCCTTCTCGGTTGAACGGCGCCGGCTGATGCGCTTTCTCGGCGCCAAGGTCGTACTCACGCCGGCGCCGAAAAAGGCAACCGGCATGGTCAAAGCGACCGAAGCCCTGGCTGCCAAACATGGCTGGTTCATGACCCAGCAATTCGAGAACGAGGCCAATCCGGCCTATCACCGCAATACCACCGGCCCGGAAGTGCTGAGCGATTTTGCCAATCGACGGCTGGATTATTTTGTCAGCGGTTACGGTACCGGAGGCACCATTACCGGCGCCGGGCAGATGATCCGCCTCGCACGGCCCGAAGTACAAATCATTTCCACCGAACCTGCCGGTGCCGCCCTGCTGGAAGGAAAGGAATGGCAACCCCACAAGATCCAGGGTTGGACGCCCGATTTCATTCCCGACGTGCTGGACCGCAAGGTTGCGCACCGGAATGTTACCGTCACCGATGACGAGGCCATCAGCACCTCGCGGGCCCTGGCAGTGAAGGAGGGCATCTTCTGCGGTATTTCCTCGGGCGGTACCTTTGCCGCCGCGCTCAAGGTGGCGGCTGAAGCCGAACCGGGAGCGGTGATTCTCGCCATGTTGCCGGATACCGGTGAGCGTTATTTGTCCACGCCGCTGTTTGCCGATGTGCCCGACGGACCGGATGATGCGCAGGAGTTGCTGGAGGGGCTGGATTACTGAGCTTCTTGCAAGTTCGAAACCGCTCCGCCCTCAGAAAGGGGTCAGAGCACATTTACCTCAAGGCATATGCCGGTCTGAAATGCGGTCGGAGTAAATGTGCTCTGACCCCTTTCGCGCTAAAACGCCAGCAAGCCCTCAGGCAGATTCTTGAACACCGTGGCCAGCTCCCGCAGAAAACTCCCCAGTGCGGAGCTCCTGCGCCACACCAGCGCGATGGTGCGGGCCGGGGCGGTGCCGGAGAAAGGCCGGATGGCCAGGTTTTCCGTTTGCGCAATCGGCGGTTTGACCGCCAGGATCGGCATCAGCGTAATGCCGACGTCGGCAGCGACCATTTGACGTAAGGTTTCCATACTGGAGGCGTGAAAATCCACACGTTCGTAGGCTCCCGCCAGGGCGCAGACTTCAAGTGCGTGTTCACGCAGGCAATGACCCTCTTCCAGCAAAAGCAATTCGTTGCCGTTGAGATCCTCGAGCCCGATCGTTTTCCTCGAGGCCAGCGCATGATTGCCCGGCACGGCCACAACGAACGGCTCCCGGAACAGAACTTCGATTTCGAGGCCCTGATCCGCTACCGGCAGCGCCAGTAGTGCGGCATCGAGCGAACCCCGCTGTAGCAGGTGCAGAATGTCTTCGGTCTTTTCTTCGGACAGTTGCAGGTGCAAAGCCGGGTAACGGGCGCGAAGTTGCGGCACCACATGCGGCAGCAGGTAGGGTGCGAGGGTGGGAAAAAGACCCAGGCGTAAGGTGCCTTCATCCGGGTTGTGGCTGCGGCGCGCCACGGTGCGGATTTGCTCGACATCATGCAGAACCTGTAGCGCGCGCCGGGCAATTTCCTCCCCTGCAGGAGTCAACATGATATTTTTCGGCGATCGTTCCACCAGTTGAACGCCCAATTCTTCCTCCAGCTTCTTGATTTGCGTGCTCAGTGTCGGCTGACTGACGAAGCAGGCATCGGCGGCCTTGCTGAAATGTCTCAGCTCTGCCAGTGTGACGAAGTATTGCAAGGAGCGAAGGTTCATTTTCTTATTATAGACTTCTCGATATCCAAAAGACAGAATTGATTTGGAATGGTTATGATAACGGCGAAACCCCAATGAAGGCCGGGTACGGCCCGCTGCTGTCCTTACTGCTGTTCTGCGTGGTGACAGGCACGGCCCAGTGCCTGGAAGACAAGCCGTTTTCACTACCGGACGAGGACACCCTGACGCGCCTGCGGGCGGGCGAGGTAGTGCCGGAAAATGATGTCTCCGACGAAAACGGCGCCGCCGCCAGCCTGCTGGTGTTTATCCATGCGCCGGTAGAGCGCATTTGGGCCATCATTATCTCCTGTGCCTACGCCCATGCATTCGTCGCGGGCATGGAATTTTGCGATGTGCTCGAAGAACGCGGTGATTACGCCTTGACCCGGCAGATCGTCGACAAAGGCTGGCTGATGCCGAAAATGGATTTTACCTTCCAGACCCTGCGTCAACCTTACCGGCACATGGAGTTCCGGCTCGTCAAGGGTAACCTGAAAACCATGTACGGCAGTTGGGATTTCACCGTGTTGCCTGATGGGGTCCTGCTCAGACATGTGCTGGTCCTGCAGCCGGTGTTGCCTGCTCCCCGCTGGCTGGTGCGACGCAATATGAAGAGGGACTTGCCCGACATGTTGCGCTGTATTCGCGGATTGGCTGCCGGCAGCGGCTCCGGGCAGGCAAATCGCAGCGACCGCATGCGCTGCCCCGGCGAGGTGCAGGAACCTTGATGGCCAATGTGGCCAGCGGGTCGATCTCGCATCGCCGTTTCCCGTAGAATACCGCATTCCACCTGGCTACAGATGATTTGCAGCGCATGAAGAAACGTACCGTATTGACCGGCATTACGACCACCGGAACACCGCACCTGGGCAATTATGTCGGCGCCATCAAGCCATGCATACAGGCCAGCCATAACACCGAAGTCCAGTCGTACTATTTTCTCGCGGATTACCATGCCCTGGTCAAGAACCAGAACCCCGAAAGCATGCGCCAATCGGCGCTGGAAATTGCCGCCACCTGGCTGGCGCTGGGACTGGACACCAAAACGGCGGTGTTTTACCGGCAGTCCGATATCCCGGAAATATTGGAATTGACCTGGATACTCACCTGTTCGACGGCCAAGGGACTGATGAACCGCGCCCATGCCTACAAGGCCGCGGTGCAGGAAAACACCGATAGCGGAGAAGATCCGGATTTTGCGCTCACCATGGGCCTGTTCTGCTACCCGATACTGATGTCAGCGGACATTCTCATGTTCAAGGCCAACGAGGTGCCGGTCGGACGTGACCAGGCTCAGCACCTGGAAATGGCGCGTGATATTGCCCAGCGTTTCAACCATCATTATGGCGAGCTGTTCGTGCTCCCCGAAGCCGTTCTCGACGAGCACGTTGCGGTGCTGCCTGGTCAGGATGGGCGAAAAATGTCCAAGAGTTATAACAACACGATCCCGCTGTGGCTGCCTGAGAAACAGTTGCGCAAAGCCATCATGAAGATCGTGACCAATTCCCTGGAACCGGGCCAGGCCAAGGACCCCGATGATTCAGCCTTGTACACCATTTTCGCTGCCTTTGCTTCGGCTGCGCAGCGGGAGGAAATGCGACAAGCCTTTCGCGACGGAATCGCCTGGGGAGCCGCCAAACAAGCCGCGTTCGAATTGATCAATGCCGAGTTGTCAGGGGCCCGCGAACGGTATCAGCATTTGATTGATGAACCCGGCAGTATCGAGGAAGAACTGCAACGGGGGGCGGTCAAGGCGCGTGCGTTTGCGCAACCCTTCCTGGCGCAAATCCGGGATGCCATCGGCATCAGGCGTCTGGGATGATGCTGCCTTCACACTGGTTATCACCATGCGATATTCCGATGAATGATAATGCGCGTCCCGTGGACATTTCGGCTAAGCAATGACTGAAGCAGAATCCCCAAAACCGGTTGCAGCGGCCGCGCCCACACGGTGAGGCGGGTAGTTCAGGTCAACTCCAGGGTCCAAGTCAGGCACACCCGACTCGAGCGCCACTACGCTGGAGTCGTCAATAGCAAAATACCTTCCTGATTCAATGCAGCCCGCATGGCATTTCATGCACGAGGTTCCGCTTCTGTTTGCCATCCTGCTGGTGCTGCTTGGCTACGCTTCAGGCAAATTATTGCGATATCTGATCAATGATCTCCTTGGACGAATTGCCGCGCTGACCGCTTCCAAGCTCGACGACCACCTGATACGCCTTCTCGAAGCTCCGATCATGCAGACCACGGTGACTCTGTCTTTGGTGGCTTCCGTATTCATATTGAATTTTTCCGAACCGACTGAGCTGCTTCTGGTGCGGTTACTTTCGACACTGCTGCTGTTTCTCTGGGGCAAGGCATGGTTCACAGCCACGCCGGTCATTCTGGCGGAGCTGGAGGCAAACCGTGAGCGTTTCCACGTATTCCAGCCGCGAACCGTGCCGCTATTCGAAATCGGTATCAAGCTGCTTTTGATGGGCCTGTTCGCCTATCTGTTTTTTGTCATTTGGAGCATCAATGCGACGGCCTGGGTTGCCTCGGCAGGGATCATCGGTATCGCGGTGGGTTTTGCCGCCAAGGACACGCTGTCGAATCTGATTTCAGGCGTGTCCATCATCGCGGATGCGCCGTACAAGATTGGCGATTATATCGTGCTGGATACCGGCGAGCGGGGCATCGTCACGAGCCTGGGGATTCGCTCAACCCGGCTTTTGACCCGCGACGACGTGGAAATATCCATTCCCAATGCGGTTATCGGCAACGCCAAGATTACCAATGAGAGCGGTGGTCCCTGGGTCAAGCAACGCATTCGTGTTCCTGTGGGCGTTGCCTATGGCAGCGACACCGAACAAGTGGTGAGGGTGCTCGAAGAGATTGCACAATCCCTTCCCGGGATCGGGGAGCAACCTGCCGCCCGCGTGAGAATGCGCAGCTTTGGCGACAGTGCTTTGAATTTTGAAGTGCTGGGCTGGATCGCAGCGCCGGAGAAGCGCGGTCAGGTAGTCCACCAGCTTCTGCTCGAGATCGACCGCAGGTTCCGCGAAGAGGGGATTCAGATACCGTTTCCGCAGCGCGATGTGCACATGTACAACAGCGAGCCCAGTTCGCCAAAGGTTGGCCAACAGCCTGGCGGGGAAGAGGCAGACCCGGAGAGTTGAGGCTTTATGCCAATTGCCGGCTCAGTTGGCCGACAGGCGCTGGATAATCCATTGTGCCGCACCCTGCAGCGGGATTTCCTCGTTCTCCGCTGAGCGGCGATGCCGGTATTCCAGGGTATTGCTGTCGATTCCTCGTTCGCCTATTACAACGCGGTGCGGAATGCCGATGAGTTCCATATCGTTGAACATCACGCCCGGCCGGATGTCGCGATCGTCCAGCAGCACTTCGACTCCGGCGTCCAATAGTTCCGTGTAGAGATTTTCTGCCGCTTCGCGCACGCGGTGCGCTTTCTTTGCATTCATCGGCAGGATCGCAACCTGAAACGGCGCCAGCGGCTCAGGCCAGCAAATGCCCTTCTCGTCATGGTTTTGTTCGATGGCGGCAGCGACAATGCGGGAAACCCCAATGCCGTAACAGCCCATGGGCATGACGTGGGATTTTCCATCTTCGCCCAGTACGACGGCATTGAGCGCTTGCGAATACTTGGTGCCGAGCTGGAAAATGTGGCCAACCTCAATCCCGCGCGCAAGGCTGATTTTGCCCTTGCCATCCGGACTGGCGTCCCCTTCCACCACATTGCGCAGGTCGGCATGCGGCGGCAGTTCTACATCACGTTCCCAATTGATGCCGAAATAGTGTTGATTCTCGATGTTGGCGCCGGCGCAGAAATCCGCCAATACCGCCACACTGTGATCGGCGATGCAGGGTATGGGCAGCTTGACCGGTCCCAGGGAACCCGGTCCGGCCCCCACTGCCGCGCGGATTTCTTCCTCCGTGGCGAAGCGCAGAGGACTCGCCACAGCGCTGAGTTTGGCCGCTTTGGATTCATTCAGCGTATGGTCGCCGCGCACCAGCAAAGCAACAAAAGCGGAGGCCGATCCCGGGGCTGCTTCAACGATCAGGGTCTTGATCGTTTGCTCGACAGGCACCTTGAATTGCTCGACCAGGTCCTCGATCGTGTGGGCGTGCGGGGTATCCACCAGCCGTAAAGCCTCAGCCGGGTTCGGCCGGGAAACGCCGGGCAGCGGAGCTTCGGCCAGTTCCACATTGGCCGCAAAATCGGAGCCGGTGGAAAAGGCGATCAGGTCTTCACCCGAGTCCGCCAGCACGTGAAACTCGTGCGAGGCACTGCCACCGATGGCCCCGGAATCCGCGCGCACCGCGCGAAAGCTCAGACCGGCCCGCGTGAAAATGCGGGAATAGACTTCATACATCTCCCAATACGTCGCTTCCAGACTGGCGGCATCGATGTGGAATGAATAGGCATCCTTCATCAGGAACTCGCGCGCACGCATCACGCCGAATCGCGGCCGGATCTCGTCGCGGAACTTGGTTTGAATCTGGTAAAACGTCACTGGAAGTTGCTTGTAGCTGCGCAATTCGTTGCGCGCGAGATCGGTGATCACCTCTTCATGGGTGGGTCCGAATACGTATTCGCGGCCGGCCCGGTCCCGGATCTTCAGCAATTGCCCGCCAAAATCCTCCCAGCGCCCGGTTTCGCGCCACAACTCGGCCGGTTGTACGGCGGGCATCAACATTTCGAGATAGCCGGCGCGGTCCATTTCCTCGCGCACAATGTGCTCGACTTTGCGCAGAACGCGCCAGCCCAGCGGTGTCCAGGTGTAAATGCCGGAGGTCAGTTTGCGGATCATGCCGGCGCGCAGCATCAGCTGATGGCTGACGATTTCCGCATCCGCCGGTGTTTCGCGCGTGGTAAAGAGGTGAAACCTGCTGGTTCTCATGCCTGGGAAGCCTGGGTCCGCTGTCAAACCGGGTATTGTAGCGGCAGGCCGGGCGGCCGGGTAGTTCGGCACAGGAAATAAGCGGCCGGACCTTCTTAGTCGCAGTATTTGGCGATTTCTGCCTTGGCTTCCTCTACCAGCCGCACGCGCTCTACATCATCCATGCGCTCGGTTTCACCCTGGTCGTTGGTGAAGAACACCCGCCGTGAGGGTTCCAGGGTCGCCCGCTGTTGGCGGGCGCGCGCACAATTTTTCATGCGTTCATCCTGTGCCTTGCGGCGAGCCTCGCGCTTCTGGGCCATTTGTTCACGCTTTTGGTCGGCGTAGGAAGCTGCCCCATTTTCGCTGCTATCGGCGTTGGGGGCGGAGTCATCTGCAGGCATGTCCATGGCGTCAACTTCGTCCGCATTTTCTTGCGGATAAGCGTCCGCGGAGCCGGGACGGTAAGCCTCCGGCGCGTCGATGCTAACCGCCTTTGGATTGTCCGGCGGTGTGTCGACATAGTGCACTACGCCATTTTCATCCGTCCAGGTGTATAGCTGCGTGCCTTGCGCAGAGACCGAGCCGACCACTGCCAGCAGGCAGACGGCAAGAAGAGACCAGTGGGTGGATTTGTTCATGTCTGCATTCCTTGCATAGATCAACATGCCTTTTATAGCACACTTTCGCTAAACGAATGTGGGGCCGGCAGTGGCTCGGGCGGCCTCTTTGACAGGGATTATGTGGCCAGGGGTGGCAAACTGTTATGATTTGCACTCCTCACAGCGATTGCGGATTGAGCATGAATCCTGGCGAAAAGAGAGTTCATAGGGGCGTGTTCCTGTTGCCCAATGCACTGACTACCGGGGCGTTATTTGCCGGATTTTTTTCCATTATCAGTGGTATCAACGGTCATTACACGGCCAGCGCCATTGCGGTCGTGGTGGCCGGGGTGCTCGATGGGCTCGATGGCAGGGTGGCACGGCTCACCAACACGCAAAGTGAGTTCGGGGTGCAATACGACAGCCTGTCGGACCTGATTTCATTTGGACTGGCGCCGGCTTTGCTGGCTTTCAACTGGTCGCTGTCGAGCTTACGGGTACTGGGGCCGATGGCGGGCAAGCTCGGCTGGCTCGCCGCGTTTCTGTTCGTGGCGTGCGCCGCACTGCGTCTGGCGCGATTCAATACTCAGGTAGCGGTGCAGGACAAGAGCTATTTCCAGGGACTGGCCTCACCGGCTGCGGCCGGTACGCTGGTTGCCACCGTGTGGTTTTTCAACGACCAGGGCGTCGCCGGAGAATCGGTGCGTTGGATCATCTGGTTTGAAACCGTATTCCTCGGTCTTTTGATGTTTTCGCGCGTGCGTTATTTCAGTGGCAAAGCCTGGCCCTCCGGGGACAAGATTCCGATGTACGTGATGTTCCTGATCGTACTTACGTTTGTGCTGCTGGCCATCGATCCGCCGACGGTGTTGATGGTCGTTGGCCTGGTCTATGTAAGCTCCGGTCTGGTGATCACGTTGCTTGGACGGCGACAATGGAAGAGCCGGCGCACGAAGCGGATTTTGGCGAAGCAGCAGGAGACGGCGGGCAAGACAGTGGACACAGAAGAATCATGAACCTGGCGCGTCGCCAGGAGTACCTGAGCGCGATGGGAATTGAACTGTGGACGCTACGCGCAGTCCCGGGTGCAGCCCCGGCAAGCCTCGCCGAGCACATCGTCATCGGCCCGGGCGACGGTAATACCCTGTTGGTGTGCGGCGGGCCCGATGAGGCGGCTACCGCGCTCGCCGCCGATATCGCCCGCTGCCTGGAAGGCGAGCCCGTCTGGAGTTGGCCGGCTCGCACGGACTCCGGGCCTGGTATACCCCTGACGCAGGCGATCGAGGAACATCTGTTTACCCGCGTGTTGGTTCTTGGCCGCGGCCTGGTGGCGTCTGCAGGGGATCCCGGCGCGGCGGTGCTGGGTAGCGCCCACCTGATCGTGGCGGATTCCATCGAGACGCTGCTGGCAAACAGCGCGGCGCGGCGTGGATTGTGGCTGGCATTGAGCGCCAATCTTTGGTGTGCAGGGTCAGCCTGACTTGCGATGAGCACTGAAACAGCAGCCTTGTACCCGGTGGTCAGGTTTCTGACTGAAAAAGACCTTGACCGGGTGATGGAAATTGAGCAATCCGCGTATCCATTTCCGTGGACCCGCGGAATCTTTGAAGACTGTTTACGCGTGGGCTATGACTGCCGGGGTTTGCAATTGGGCTCTTGCCTGCTTGGCTATGCGGTACACACCCAATTTGCCGGGGAGTGCCACCTGCTCAATTTATGCATTGATCCGGCATGGCAGCGCATGCGGTTTGGCAGCCTGATGCTTGAACAGACCATACACCAGGCGCGAAACGGGCTCTGTTCCAGCATTTTTTTGGAGGTGCGTCCCAGCAATCGCGCAGGGCTGGCGCTATACCGCAAACGCGGGTTTTACATCGTAGGGGAACGGCCCGAATATTACCGCGCCAAACACGGGCGCGAAAGCGCCATTGTCATGCGTCTGGATCTCGATGAATTACCCGCCGATGGAACGCATCCGCTGCAGCGGCCCGATCCGTTTTAGCCAATTTCGTGGTACGCCCAAATATCGCGGCTAGTCGCGCAACGATTCGAGTCGTTTGTACTGCGCCAGCAGTTTATCCACATTGGCCTGGTGTGCCTCCTGACGCTCCCGCTCCTGTGTCACCACGTCGGCCGGGGCATTATCGAGGAATCGGCGATTATCCAGTTTGGCATTGGCCTTGGCCAGAAATGACCGCTCGCTGGCGAGTTGTTTGCCCAGCCGCAGGATTTCAGATTCAACGTCCACCAGTCCCTTGATTGGGACCAAAATTTTCAGCTCGCCCACCAGCGCAACCGCGCACTGTGCAGTATCGGTAGTTGCCTCTACCCAGGTGCATGAATGAACCCGCGCCATCTGGACAAAAATCTCGTTGAAGCGTAGCAGGCGTTCACGGTCATCCCCGGCACCGGACTGAAACCATACATCCAGCGGCTTGGCGGGCGGAACATTCAGCTCTGAACGTATCCGCCGCACGCCCTGGATGACTTCCTTCAGCCACTCGATTTCCCGTTCCGTCTCGGGCTCGGGCGCTGCGGGCCTTGGGAACGGCTGCAGCATGATGGTATCGCCTGCGATATCGAGTAATTTCCGGGTGCGTTGCCAGATTTCCTCGGTAATGAACGGCATGATGGGATGCAGCGTCCTCAAGGTGGTTTCCAGCACGGTCAGCAAAGTATGCCGGGTGGCTGCTTTCCTGGTCTCATCCTCTCCCTGCAGGGTAGGCTTGGTGAACTCGAGGTACCAGTCGCAGTACTCGTTCCATACGAACTCGTACAGCGCCTGGCTGGCAAGATCCAGGCGATAGCCGGTCAGGTGGTCTTCAACTTCGGCGATCATCCGGTTCATGCGTGACACGATCCAGCGATCCAGCGGGCCCGGTTCACTGCTTTGGACGACAGTCTGGTTTTCGGATTGCATCAGTACGAAACGTGCCGCGTTCCACAGTTTGTTACAGAAATTCCGGTTACCTTCGATACGTCCCAGATCAAAGCGGATATCGCGCCCGGTAGTGGCCAGAGCGGCAAAGGTAAAGCGCAGGGCATCCGTTCCGTAGGCAGCAATGCCATCGGGAAATTCGGCGCGCGTGGCTTTTTCTATTGCCGGCGCCATGTGTGGCTGCATCAGTCCGCTGGTGCGCTTTTCAACCAGGGTCTCAAGTGCAATGCCATCGATCAGGTCCAGCGGATCGATCACGTTACCTTTGGACTTGGACATTTTCTGACCGTGGCCGTCACGGATCAGGCCGTGGATGTAAACCGTCCTGAACGGCACATCGTGCATGAATTTCAAGCCCATCATGATCATGCGGGCAACCCAGAAAAAAATGATGTCAAAACCGGTGACCAGGACACTGGTCGGGTAGAAATGATCCAGACGCGCGCTGCTCTGCGGCCAGCCCAGCGTGGAAAACGGCCACAAGGCGGAAGAGAACCAGGTATCAAGCACATCCTCATCCTGCGAAAGGTGGACATTTGCGTCCAGCCCGGAACGTTGCCGGGCGTCCTGTTCATCCATGCCGACATGAATGTTTCCGCTGTCGTCATACCATGCCGGGATGCGGTGTCCCCACCAAAGCTGGCGGCTGATGCACCAATCCTCGATACGGTTCATCCAGTCAAAATAGGTCCGGCTCCAGTTGGCCGGTACAAACGTGATGCGGCCATCCTCTACGGCGTCGATGGCGGGACCTGCCAGCGGCGCTATTTTGACGTACCACTGATCGGTCAGATACGGTTCCACAACGGCCTGGGAGCGGTCGCCGCGCGGAATCATCAGGCGGTGATCTTCGATACGCTCGAGCAGGCCCTGTCGCTCGAGGTCCGCAACGATCACGTCCCGCGCCTGGAAACGGTCCATGCCCCGATAGGCCTCGGGTGCATTCTCGTTCAGGCTGGCATCGGGGTTGAGCACGTTGATCAAGGGCAGATCGTGCCGTTTGCCGATCTCATAATCATTGAAATCGTGGGCCGGCGTGATCTTGACGCAGCCCGAACCGAATTCCGGGTCCACGTATTCGTCTGCGATGATCGGAATGGTGCGGCCGGCCAGGGGCAAAACCAGTTGCTTGCCCACCAGGTGCCGGTAGCGGTCGTCATCGGGATGAACGGCCACCGCCGTATCGCCGAGCAGGGTTTCCGGCCGCGTGGTCGCCACGACGACGTTGCCGCGACCGTCCGCCAATGGGTAGCGGATATGCCATAGCTTGCCGTTTTCTTCTTCGGCAAGAACCTCCAGGTCCGAAAGTGCGGTTTGCAGAACCGGGTCCCAGTTCACCAGTCGTTTGCCCCGGTAAATCAAGCCTTCATCAAACAGCTCAACGAAGGCGGTGCGCACCGCGTGAGAGCGGCTTTCGTCCATGGTGAAACAATGGCTGGACCAGTCGACGGAAGCGCCGAGGCGGCGCATTTGCCGGCTGATGGTGTCACCGGACTGCTCTTTCCAGCGCCACACCTCGTCGATGAAGCCCTCGCGCCCAAGATCGTGGCGCGATTTTCCACGGGCCTGCAGTTGGCGTTCGACCACCATTTGCGTGGCGATTCCGGCATGGTCGGTGCCCGGCTGCCACAGGGTGTCGTCGCCTTGCATGCGGCGCCAGCGTGTCAGCGTGTCCATGATGGTGTCCTGGAACGCATGCCCCATGTGCAGGCTGCCGGTTACGTTCGGTGGTGGCAGCATGATGCAATAGCTGCTGCCCCGGCCTGCGGGGGCAAAGTATCCCAGGGTTTCCCACTGTTGATACCAGCGTTGTTCGATTGCGCCCGGGTTGTAACTCTTGTCCATGGGTTTGTGGTCTGGAGGGTTCAGGGGGCAGTGCCCGCTTCTTTGCGGTTGATCGGGTGGCTTGCCGGGTCCAATCCCTGGCTGCGGTAGGTGCGGAATTTGTCGCGCGAAGCTTCACGCTGCGCATCGTTGGCGGGTACGAGTTCGAGCAGCCGATGGAAACGCTCCGGCTGGGGCACGGCGCTTCGGGTCAGATTGATGACCACTTCCCCCACATCGTCCGTCAAATCAGCCATGGTGCCGATGACCACCGGTGCGGAACAAGTCTGCCGCTTCATTTCGTGGGGTACAAATCGGCCTTGCGGGTGCTCCCACATCAGCGCGTCCAACTGCCCGGCCTGGGCTTCGTTTTCGGCCACGACCATGATGCGATTGCCCTTTTCCCATGCCATCAACGCCAGGCGGCACGCCAGCATTTCCGCCGACTGCGACTCGTCCTGCAATACGTAGAAATCGACCTGGCAAACAGCGCTCATGATTACAAGGCGTCGCCGCCGGCCACGGCGATCAGGTAGCGAGTCAACAGCCCTACCGGGCGACCGGTCGCGCCTTCCTTGTCATTCCATTTCCAGGCCGAACCGGCAATATCGAGATGTGCCCAGCGCTGTTTCTCGGCGAAGCGTGACAGAAAACAGGCGGCAGTCACCGCACCGGCGGACATGCCACCTACGTTCTGCATGTCGGCGAACGGGCTGTCCAGTTGAGACTGATAGTCGTCCCACAGCGGCAGGCGCCAGGCGCGGTCGACGACATCGTCTCCGGCCGCCATCAGGGCATTGGCCAGTGCATCATCATTACTGAACAAACCGCTGGCATGATGGCCCAATGCCACGACGCAGGCCCCGGTCAGCGTTGCGACATCGATGATTACCTGTGGCTTGAAACGTTCGCTGTAGGTTAGGGCATCACACAGAACCAGCCGTCCCTCGGCGTCGGTATTCAGCACCTCAATGGTTTTGCCGGACATGCTGGTGATAACGTCGCCCGGCCGATAGGCGTTTCCGTCCGGCATGTTTTCAGCGGCTGCGATGATGCACACGAGGTTAACCGGCAAAGCCAGCGACACGCAGGCGAGAAATGCCCCCATCACGCCGGCGGCCCCGCACATGTCATATTTCATCTGCTTCATGTTGTCCGGAGACTTCAGGGAAAGGCCCCCGGAATCGAACGTGATGCCCTTGCCAACCAGCACAACCGGTTGTTGGGCAGCGTCTCCCGCGCTGTATTTCAAAATGATCAGGCGGGCCCGGTTGGAGCTGCCGCGGGAGACTCCGAGCAGGGCATCCATGCCAAGCTCGGCCATTTGTTCCTCTTCGAGAATTTCCAGCTCCACTGCAGCATGGTCCCGGGCGATGGCCAGGGCTTCTTGTGCCAGGTAGGCCGGATTGCAGATATTGGCCGGCAAGTCGCCCAATTGACGTGCTTTCTGGAAACCCAAAGCCATTGCCGCTGCCTGATTGATCGCGATCTGATATTCCGCTCCGCCCTGAAAGCTCGCCGCCCGCAAAGGCACAGGGGAATCTTCCTTCAATGGCTTGGTCGCCGTGTAGCGATAATTGGCGCGTTGAATGGCAAGCGCGACCTGGCGCAGTTTCCAGGCGAAACTGGCCTCATCGAATGTGACTTCATGAAGGCATATATGACAATCCGTCAAGGGATGATTGCGCAAAGTCTTGCCGGCCGACAGGCAGGCCCGGTCGAAACGGCTGCGGTTCAGTTTCGACAGCTTGCCGAAGCCAACCACCAACACGCGCTCGCATGCCATGCCTTGCAGTTGGTGGAGAAAGGTGGTTTTGCCCAGCGCGGCGGCAATGTCCTTGCTGTGCAGCATGCGCGTCAACGTTCCTCCGCTCGCCTGGTCCAGCGCCGCGGCGCTGGCAGACAACGAGCCACCCTCGGTTACTCCGATAACGACACATGGCGATTCGATTTTTTCGACTGCCCCATCGGTCAGGCTTAGATTCATGACTCAAATCCTTTGGTGAAATTTGCTGCCGCATCCGTGGCAGATGCCGGCATAAAGCCGATATTCTACTGCAATTGGGCCGTGATCAGGTTTTTACCGGAGGCAGGGATTGCAACACCGCACAGCCCATTGCGGGTGCCCGGCTGACTGCGGCAGGCGCCGCTTGGGCCATGGCACAGGAAGCTGGGGAATGCTGCTAAACTGCGAGCGGCCGGGAGCGGTGGGTCCCGCGGCAAACAATCGAATCCGAGACTTTGCATGAGGCAGCTCTGAATATCCTGCAAAAATACATTCTGCGCGAGTGGTTTTTGGCTTTTCTCGCGGTGACCCTGGTACTCATCGTCGTGATGTTTGGCGTCACGCTGGGTGAATTGCTCAGTGACGTGGCCGGAGGCCAGGTTCCCCCCGGTTTGCTGGGTGAGCTGCTGGTGTTGAAGATGCCGGAGGTGCTCAACACCATTCTGCCGCTTGGCATTTTCATCGGGGTGATATGGGGCCTGGGCCGGATTTACCACGACCAGGAAATGTCGGTAATGAGGGCCAGCGGATTCAGTTGGCGGATGATGTTGCGCCCGCTGTTCAGCTTGCTGCTGCCCGCAGCGGCAGTGGTCTTTGTCAATGGTGTATTCATAGCGCCCACTGCCGCGCAGAACGCGCAGACAAGGCTCGAGGAGGCGTTTCGGACGGCGGCTGAATGGGGCTTGCAGGCAGGCCAATTCCATGTACTGCAAAATGGCGATCTGGTGCTTTATGTGGAAGCGGTCGACAAGGACGGCCGCACGTTGAGAAATCTTTTCATCCAGCTCGTACAGGGCGATCGTGAGCAGATATGGACGGCCGAGCAAGGCTATTACTGGTTGGATTCCACCACCGGCGAGCGTTATCTCACGTTGGAAAATGGACAGATTACCGAAGGTGGAAGGAAATCGCTGGATTTTGCAAGAGTCCGCTTTTCTCGCAATGATCTGCGTTTGCCTGAGCCGGAAGAAACCAGCCAGGCGCCCGGGCTTGCGGTTCGCCCCAGTGGGGAACTCGTTTTCTCCCCGAAAGCGGAGGAAGCGGGAGAAATCCAGTGGCGCATTTCGCCTGCCATCTCCCTGGTCATATTGGGTTTGATGGCCATTCCGCTGTCACATTCAGCGCCAAAGGAAGGACGAAGCGCGAGAATCCTTCTGGGCTTTCTGGCCTATGTCGTCTACGTCAACGTATTGCAAATGAGCCACTCGTGGATTGCCAGTGGATCCATTTCAGCGGCGCTGGGTTTGTGGTGGGTGCACCTGCTGGCATTGGTGGTTACGCTGTTCTGGCTGCAACGCCAGGGAAGAACGGTCGGAAGAGGATGAAGCTGATCAAACAGGTGGATCGCTATCTCGGCCGCGCGGCGATTCTGGGAACACTGCTGGTCTGGTCCGGCCTCACGGTGCTGTCCATGATGTTCACCTTGCTGGGTGAGTTGCGCAGCATGCAGAATGATTACACCACTGGCGATGTGTTCTGGTTTATCGCCCTGACGACACCACGCCTCGCCTACCAGGTATTCCCGATCTCGGCATTGCTCGGGGCGCTGCTTGGCGTCGGCGGCCTGGCCGCGGCGAATGAGCTGGTTGCCTTCCGGACTTCCGGAGTTTCCCGCTTGCGCCTGGCGGTGTCCACCCTTGCCGGCACCCTTCTGTTGACCATCCCGGTCCTGATCATGGGTGAATGGGTGGCGCCCGCGGCCGAACATCAGGCCAGAGCCTTCCGCTTGAGTGAAATGGTCGGGGTGGCCATCATTGGTGGACCGCGTGGGGTATGGCTGCGCGATGGCACTAATATCGTGAATATCCAGATGCCGCTGCTGTCCGCCAATCGCGGTGAGCAATCCGTGGCCTTTAACAACGTGGTGATCTATGTATTACCCGATCAGGTCAATTTGAAGGCGATCACGCGCGCGGCCAGCGCTTCACATGTCGCTGATGGCTGGACCTTACAAAAAGTCAACGAAGTCACATTTGATTCCGCTGGCGCCAAGATCAAGTTCTTCAAGAAGCGGGACTGGGCTACCGAGGTGAAGCCTGAATTACTGGATTCCGCGGTGACGCGTCCGTGGCGGCTTTCGCTGCGCTCGCTGGCGGAGTATCTGCAATACTTGCGGGAGAATGGTCTGGATGACACGGTTTACCGGGCAGCTTTCTGGGAAAAACTGGTTTTCCCAATCAGCGTAGTTGCGCTGGTGCTGGCCGGAATGCCGTTCGTTTTCGGGTTTGCCGGCAGTAAGAATGTCGGGGTTCGCCTGTTTTTGGGCATGACGCTCGGGGGCTTGTTCATGATCGTCAATCGCATGGTGCAGAACTTTGGTGATGTGTACCAGATACCGCCCATGGCGACTTACTTCGTGCCACCGGTTCTGCTTGCCGCAGGCGCCATTGTAATATTGCGCCGCACCGTCTGAGTTGAAGTGCGAACGGACACGCTTTCGCAGACCGTTGTGGAATTGGGCGGTCAGCTTAAGTTATCCTGATCCGCCCCAACAGAGGCTTCGCATCGCATTTCCCGGAATCCGGCGGATTGGTCTACCTTCAAGGTGAAATTGGCATGGTCAAAGCTGAGCAGATAATTCAAAAAAAGGCACTACCCGCAGACGGGCCAGGGGCGGCCCACGGCCGTTTTCTCAAACGGGCAGGCATTATTGCCGGCCTCGCCGTATCGCTGTTTGGGATGGCGCAGGCACAGGTTCTTGACTCTACTGTGCGCACCGAAACAAAAATCAACAAGGACGCTGCCGCATCGCAGCAACGCATCGATGGCCTTGCAAATCAAACGCAGGATCTGCTTGCCGAGTATCGTTCCGTCGTGCGCGAAATCGAGAGCCTCAAGGTCTACAACGAGAACCTGGAGAAAGTAGTCAAGGATCAACGCAACGAAGTCCAGTCCATCAACCGGCAGTTGACCGGCCTGGAAGAAACCAACCGGGGCGTGGTTCCATTGATGCTGGAAATGATCAAGGCACTGGGCCAGATCGTCGAGGCAGACATCCCGTTTCGCCTTGAAGAGCGGCGCGCTCGTGTGCAGCGTCTGGTCGATATGATGGATCAGGCCGAAGTGACCGCATCGGAAAAATACCGGCGGGTAATGGAGGCATACCAGGGTGAACTCGAATATGGCAGAACCACCGAAGCTTATTCCGCCGCGCTGCCAAGCACCGGACAAACGGTAGAATATCTGCGCGTCGGCCGCACGCTGCTGGTCTACCAGACCAGCGATCAGTCCGATACAGGCTGGTTCAATCCCACCACCCGGCAATTCGAGGCCTTGCCCAGCCGTTTCCAGTTGGAAGTGAAGGAAGGTATCGCCATCGCCAAGAATGAAAAGGCGCCAAACCTTGTCACGCTTCCGGTACCGGGACCAGAGGAAGCGGAATGAAAAATACCAGCATGATTGTTGCCGTGGCTATGATGGTCATCGCCCAGTGCGCCCAGGCCCAGTCGCTGGATGATCTGGCGCGTATGGTGCGTGAAGCGGCCAGCTCGGAAGCGAAGATCAACCAGGAACGCGAAGCGGAGTTTTTGCGCGACCGGAACCAGCAAAAGAACCTCCTGAACAAGGCTCGCCAGGAACTGGCCGGTGAAAACAGTCGCAGCGACGCCTTGCGTGATGAGTATGACCAGAATGAGCGTGCACTTGCCGAGCTCGAGACCACGCTGGCTGAGCGCATGGGAAATCTCGGTGAATTGTTTGGCGTGGTGCGGCAGTCGGCGGGCGATGTTCAAGCGGCACTGGATGACTCCATGGTGACGGCACAAATGCCCGGTCGCACAAAATTCCTGTCCGAACTCGCGCAACGGCGCGAGTTGCCGACCGTACCTGAATTGCGGCAACTGTGGTCGGCGATGGTGACGGAAATCGCAGAATCCGGCAAGGTCGTCAAGTTCGTGGCGCCGGTGGAACGCACCAGCGGGCAAAAGGAAGACCTCGAAGTTGTCCGTGTCGGTGTGTTCAATGCGGTCAGCGCTGGTCAATTTCTCGACTGGGATATCAGCAAAAGCCGCGATAATCTGATTGAACTGGCGCGCCAGCCTCCTTCCCGCTTTTCCAGCATGGCGGCCGATCTGCAGTCGACCGCCGCCGGTGTGATGACGCCGATGGCGATCGATTTCACGCGCGGGCAGATCCTGCGGGCGGTGGTGCAAAGCAAGACGCCGCTGGAGCGGGTCCGGGAAGACGGCGGTATTGTAGGTTACGTGATCATCGGCGTCGGTATTCTCGGGCTGCTGATTTGCCTGTGGAAAGCATTTTCCCTGTACACCGTCGGCAACCGCATCGCTCACCAGATGAAGAGCGATACGGCAAACAAGAAAAATCCCCTGGGCCGTGTGTTGGCGGTGTATTCCGATAACCCGGAAACCGATATCGAAACACTGGAGCTCAAGCTGGATGAGGCAATATTACGCGAGACAGCTCCAATCGAAACCGGCCTGAGCTTTATCAAGGTACTGTATGTTGTCGCACCGCTGCTGGGTTTGCTGGGAACGGTTGTCGGTATGATTGCCACTTTTCAGATGATCACCTTGTTTGGTACGGGTGACCCGCGGATGATGGCCGGCGGGATTTCCACCGCTTTGGTCACCACTGTGCTGGGCCTGGTGGTGGCCATTCCACTGACGATTTTGCACAGTTTCCTGCAGGGTAAAGCCAAGGCATTGATCCAGACCCTGGAGGAACAGGCGGCTGGCATTATCGCCCGCATGGCGGAGCATCGCAGCGCATGATCTGGTTTTACGAAGCCGTTGCCGCCATTCGTGGCTTTATCGAGCTCGGCGGCAACGTGCTGTGGGCGATCATGTTCATATTGTTCCTGATGTGGACGTTCATTCTGGAACGCATCTGGTACCTGTACAGGATCCATCCGGCCAGGAGAATGGACATTCTCGCCGCCTGGGAGTCCCGGGCGGATACGACCTCCTGGTACGCCAAGCAGATTCGCGAGTGTATGATTTCCGAGACCTCTGTGGCGCTCAAGAACAATATTGGCCTGATCAAGGCCCTGATCGCGATTTGCCCTCTGCTGGGTCTGCTCGGAACCGTGACGGGCATGATTACGGTATTCGATGTGATGACTTACAGCGGGGGCGGCAATGCGCGCGCGATGGCGGCTGGAGTATCGATGGCCACGGTGCCTACCATGGCCGGCATGGTGGCTGCATTATCCGGTGTTTATTTTGGCACCTGGCTGGAGCATAAGGCGCAGACAGAGTCGGAAAAACTGGAAGACCTGCTGCAGCATCATTATATCTCTGTTACAGTTCACTGAGTCCGGGGCCCGTTGCCGGGTCCTGACAGATGGAGACTCCCGCATGGCCAGACGGCATGCACAAATGGAAGATGCCGAGATCAACATCACACCGATGTTGGATATCGTTTTTATCATGTTGATTTTCTTCATTGTCACGACCTCTTTTACCAAGGAAACGGGCGCGACGATCAATAAGCCGGAGGCGGCGCAGGCGATCGCCCTGAGGAATGGAACGATTTTGATCGGGGTCAAATCCAATGGTGATATATGGATGTCGAAACGCTCGGTCGAGCTAAGAGAGGTACGCCAGATGGTCGAACGCGCCAGGGGAGAAAACCCGGAAGGCAGCGTTGTCATCGTGGCGGACCGGGGATCCAGGATTGGAACCGTGACCCAGGTGATGGACCAGGTGCGGCTGGCAGGTGTCGAAGGCGTCGCGATTTCTGCCATAACACCCAACAAGTAGCCCCATGCTCAAGTCCCGTTTTCTGATTGCCGCCGCCCTGGCCCTGGGGGTGACTTTTGGCCTGTTCCTGTTCATGGACAAACTCATATCCTCCGGTCCCGAACACCGTGCCGAACTGGAGGCCATCGCCGGTATTCACTTTGGCCCGGTGGATATTCCGGACGATATCGCGATCAAGAACCGGCGCATTCCCAAGAAACCGCCGCCGCCAAAGAATCCGCCGCCGGCGCCCAAAATGCAGATTGCAAAAGTGGATCAGCCGTTGCAGGAAATGCCGCAAATGAACATGCCGCAACTGGATGTGCCAATGGTTGGCGGGGAAGGTATGTTCATAGGCAACTTTCAGCAGGTCGACAAGACCGCTGAAGGTGACATTGTCCCGGTTGTGGTCATACGCCCCATGTACCCGCGCGAAGCGGCCATCGCCGGAATAGAAGGCTGGGTCAAGGTCGAATTTACCATCACCGCTCTGGGAACCGTGCAGGACGCGCAGGTGCTTGACGCCGATCCGGCGCGAATATTCAATCGCGAGGCCATCCGCGCCATCCTGAAATGGAAGTTCAAACCGCGCGTTGTCGATGGTGTCGCGGTCGATCGCCGTGCCACCCAGATTATCGATTTCAGCCTCCATGACAGTACTGATTGATACCGTGCATTCCCTGACCAGATATTTACTTGGGGCGCCTCTTTTGAGCATTTGCCTGCTGGCGTTTGCAGCCACTGCGGCCGGTGCCCAATCGCCGTCCCAATCCGCCTCTTGCGGCAAGGATCGAAAAGTCAGCGCCAAGGCGCTGGACGAAATGACCTGGAAGCAGCTCAACGGCATTTATGAGGAAGTCAGCGATGAAAAATACGACAGCGCATACGATGAACTGCAGAAAATGCTGGGCCGCTCCGGAAGGGATGCCTACCTGAAAGCGATTATCAACCAGGCTCTGGCCCAGGTTGAATGGTCACGCGAGCATTATGACGCCGCGCTGACCTACTTCGAAAAGGCGGTCGAACTGGACGCGCTGCCCGATCAGGCACATTTCGCCCTGATGTACCAGATCGCTCAGCTCTATTATATGAAGGAACGCTATGGCGATGCCCTGGATCGCCTGGAGTTGTGGTTCTGCACGGCGCCGAAGGACAAGATTACCGCCGCCGCTTACGTACTGAAAGCCTCGATCTATGCCCAAATGAAGGACTATCGCCAGACCCTGCAGGCCATTGATATGGCGATCTCGATGGAGCCCACGCCGCAGGAATCCTGGTACCAGTTGAAACTGGCGTCGCATTATGAGTTGGAACAATATCCGCAAGCAGCGGCAACACTTGAAAACATGATTGGCCATTGGCCGGATAAGAAACTGTACTGGACGCAACTGGCGCAGACCTATTTCAATCTGAAACAGGAGGACAAGGCACTGGCCGTTGCCGCATTGGCGTATCGGAAGAAGTTGTGGACAAGCCAAACGGATGTGACCTATCTGGCGTATTTGTATGCCAACGCCAACGTGCCGTACAAGGCTGCAGCCGTTCTGCAAAAAGGCATTGAGGACGGTATCGTTGAGTCATCGGAAAAATTCTGGACCGCCGTAGCGGATTACTGGTATGTGGCCGAGGAAATGGAAAAAGCATTGGCAGCCTTACGAAAAGGCCGGGGCTGCAGCGTCCGATGGAGAAGTCGACCTTCGTCGCGCTTACATCCTGGTGGATCTGGAGCGCTGGTCAGCCGGCCAGGGAAGCGCTGGATGAAGCGTTTGTCAAAGGCGGCCTCGACGAACAGAAGATGGGCGAGGCGTATCTGCTGCGGGGCATGGCGGAATTCAACCTCGGAAATTACGATCAGGCCGGCAGCGATTGGGGACGGGCCAGCCGCTATCCGCGGTCCAGGGATGCGGCGCAACAGTGGATCAATCAGTTGCGGGAAGAGCGCAAACGCGGCGCCTCATGACTTCAGACCCGCATGCTGCGCCAGCGGCCAGCGATCAGCCTCTGGGCGCAGCAGAGCTGGGCTTGATCGACCGTTTCCTTGACGCCGCCTGGGCAGAACGCGGCCTGAGCCGGAACACGCTGTCTGCCTACCGTTATGATCTTCAGCTACTTGCATTCCATTTGCGTGATCGTGGCCGGAGTATGGAAACGGCCCGCCGTGAGGACATTCTCAATTTTCTTGCCGTACAGGTGCACCGCGGCAGGAGTCCGAGGTCGCTGTCGCGCTATCTTTCCGGCTTCCGTCAATTCTATCAATGGCTGCTGCGTGAAGGGCGGCTGCACGAGGACCCCAGTGCGCTGATCGAGAGCCCGAAGCTGGGGCGGGGATTGCCGAAGGCCTTGAGTGAAGCTGGGGTTACCGCACTGCTGGAAGCGCCGGATATTTCACAACCGCTGGGTTTACGTGACCGCACCATGCTCGAGCTGATGTATGCGACCGGCCTCAGGGTCAGCGAAATGGTGTCGTTGGAACTGAACCGGGTAAATGTGAACCAGGGTGTGGTGCGCGTGTTGGGCAAGGGAGGCAAGGAGAGACTGGTGCCGCTGGGGGAAGAAGCGATGCACTGGCTGGGTCGGTACTTGCATGAAGCCAGGCCCGAACTTTTGGGTCAGGCACAGTGTGCGCAGTTATTTGTTACCTCCCGCAAGGCCGGCCTAAGCCGCCAGGCTTTTTGGCATGCCATCCGCAAGCACGCCCGCGCCGCCGGCATACCGCATGAGGTGTCGCCCCACATGTTGCGGCATTCCTTTGCCACGCATCTTCTGAACCACGGTGCCGACCTTCGCGTGGTGCAACTGCTATTGGGTCACAGTGACCTCTCGACGACACAGATCTATACCCACATCGCCCGTGAAGGCCTGAAACGATTGCATGCCAAACACCATCCCCGGGGATGAGCCTCGGTCGGACGAAACACACATCAACTGGAAGCGCAAACGGAACTTTCGCCACACAATGGGTTCTTTGAAGCGTAGTCTCTGAGTTTGTGCTTAGAAACCCGGGCGGCTACGTGGTAAGCTGCCGCCCACAAAAGACCGGCAATGCAAACCCAATCCAGGAGAGGTGGGCCATGAGGCACAACGGTCAGATCATCGCGATTTCGTCATTGGCTTTATGCCTGTCCCTGCCAGTTGCCGCACAGGACAAGTTCGAGCAGGTCGAAGCGCGCATCCGCGCACTGGTGCCCACGGCCCGTTCGATAGCGGTTTCGGAAACGCCCATTGCGGGCATTCTGCAAGTGCAGATCAATGGTGACATCGTTTACACGACCGACGATGGCAAGTATCTGCTGCAGGGGCGGATAATCGATCTGGATACCCGGGATGACCTCACCGAACAGGCGAAAGCATCGATCCGCAGGGAACTGATCGATCATATCGATGCGTCAAAGGAGATCACGTTTGCCCCCGACAATCCGGCCTATGACCTGATGGTATTTACCGATATCGATTGTGGCTATTGCCGCAAACTGCATTCGCAGATAGCCGAATACAACAAAGAGGGTATCGCCATTCATTACATGGCCTTTCCCCGTGCGGGCATTGGTTCCACTTCATACGACAAAGCCGTCTCGGTGTGGTGCGCCAAGGACCAGCAGACGGCACTTACCAATGCCAAGTTGGGCAAGGACCCGGAACCCCTGCAGTGTGAAAACCCGGTTGCCGATCAATACAATTTGGGTCTCGAATTGGGTGTATCGGGAACGCCGGCCCTGTTGACAACCACGGGTCAGTTGATCCCGGGTTACATGTCGCCGGTGGCCTTGCGCGAGCGGCTGGATCAGATCTACGGAGCCAGCACCGCAAAGTAGAATGTGTCTCGCTTACCCAACCAGGGTCAGGCCAGGAAGCTGCTGAATGGCGGCTTGCCCGCAGGGCAAGGAGCCTTGAAAGCAGCGACCGCCCGGCCGTGGGTCGCCTGCGGCTCCACTGGCGGGTACTGTTTTCCATTGGCGTTTGCAGGCGTTAGAATGACGCGCCGATAACCAGCGCCAATCAGTCCGGGAGCACAGCATTGTCCGAGTTCACCTGCCTGCTGGGAGAACCCGCGCTTTCCCATTTTCGCACCAGCAAGCTCGCCAGTCAGATGACGGCGCGTTTTGGCCTGGAGCCTTCGATTGAGACGCGCTTCATCTATTTCATCGATTCCGCGGCAGCGCTGGCGCCGGCGGATTGCAAACGCCTGGAAGATTTGCTGCACGGCCGGCTGCTAACGCACCTGGAAACCGATGGACTGATTCCCGATGGATTGATCCCCCGTGAATTGATTCTTGTAGTGCCTCGTTTGGGCACCCAGTCACCGTGGTCGAGCAAGGCGACGGATATTGCCGCGCGTTGCGGCATCAAGGGTATTGAACCGTATCGAGCGCGGTACGGTGTATTGGATCGGGGCATGGAGCCATGGACGCCGCCGCCGGAACCGGACTGCGCGCCCTTCTGTATGACCGCATGACCCAATCTGTTCTGGCTTCCATCGATGAGGCGAGATCACTGTTCCTGCATGAAAAGCCGCGGCCGCTCGGGCATGTTCCCGTGCTCGCCGAGGGCAAGGCTGCCCTGCAGCGTGCCAACCGTGAGCTGGGTTTGGCGTTGTCAGCCGATGAAATCGACTACCTGATGGAGGCTTTTGCGCGACTGCAAAGGGATCCGACGGATGCCGAGTTGATGATGTTCGCGCAAGCCAATTCAGAGCATTGCCGGCACAAGATTTTCAACGCGAGCTGGACCCTGGACGGTGCGGCGGCCCATCACTCCCTGTTCGACATGATCCGCAATACCTATGCCTGCTCGCCCGGCGGTATCCTGTCTGCCTATCACGATAATTCAGCCGTTATCGACGGCCCTGTCGGGGAACGCTTTTTCATTCACCCGCAAACAGGGATCTATGCTTACGAAAATGAGCATCTGCCATTTCAGATCAAGGTCGAGACGCATAACCACCCCACGGCCATTTCACCGTTTGCCGGCGCCGCCACCGGTTCAGGGGGCGAAATCCGGGACGAAGCCGCCACCGGCCGTGGTGCGCGGCCCAAGGCCGGTCTGACCGGGTTCACCGTTTCCCACCTGGATATACCCGGATATCACTTTCCGTGGCGGGTCGAACACGGCAAGCCTGACCGCATTGCCAGCGCGCTGGATATCATGATCGAAGGGCCGATCGGCGGCGCCGCGTTCAATAACGAATTCGGCCGGCCGGCGATCTGTGGCTATTTCCGCACCTTTGAACAGACCGTGGGCGGCACCTTGTGGGGATATCACAAGCCCATCATGATTGCGGGCGGCCTGGGCAGTATCCGTAAGGACATGGTGGATAAATTGCCGCTGCCGGCGGGGGCTTGCATCGTCGTGCTTGGCGGGCCGGCCATGCTGATTGGACTGGGTGGCGGCGCCGCCTCTTCCGTCGGCAGCGGTCAAAGCCAGGAGGACCTGGATTTCGCCTCGGTGCAGCGCGGCAACCCGGAAATGCAACGACGTTGCCAGGAAGTGATCGACGCCTGTTGGGCCCTGGGTGAACACAACCCGATACTCTCCATCCATGATGTCGGAGCGGGCGGTCTTTCCAACGCGCTGCCGGAGTTGTTACACGACGGCGGCTGTGGCGGCACTTTGGAATTGCGGGCCGTGCCCACGGCGGATCCGGCGATGTCTCCGATGGAAATCTGGTGCAATGAGGCGCAGGAACGCTATGTTCTGGCGCTGCATCCGGCGGCATTGAAGACATTCGAGGACCTGTGTGTGCGCGAACGCTGCCCCTGGGCGGTGCTTGGCACGGCGACGCAGGAGCGCAAGCTCACGCTCAGCGACCGGCTGTTGCAAAGCGACGCGGTCAACATGCCGCTGGAGGTGCTGTTGGGCAAAACCCCGGCGATGCACCGTTCCGTGCTGCGGCGGCAGCTTGTCGTTGAGCCCGCGGAGTTGAGCGGGCTGGAGTTGTCACAGGCTCTGCGGGACGTGCTGCGCTTCCCAGCGGTGGGCAGCAAGTCTTTCCTCATTACCATTGGCGACCGCACGGTGGGTGGTTTGGTGGCCCGTGACCAGATGGTCGGGCCCTGGCAGGTACCGGTAGCGGATGCCGGGGTCACGCTGGCGGGATTCCGCAGCGAACGCGGTGAAGCCATCGCCATGGGCGAGCGCTCGCCGCTGGCGGTGGTGAATGGCCCGGCCTCAGGGCGTATGGCCATTGCCGAGGCCATCACCAATATTGCTTCCGCGGCGATCCGTGACATTGCCGACATCCGCCTGGCGGCCAACTGGATGGCGGCGGCCGGTGAGGAAGGTCAGGATGGCATTCTGTTCGATACGGTGCAGGCGGTGGGCATGGAATTGTGTCCCGCCCTGGGCATTGCGATCCCCGTGGGTAAAGACTCGCTGTCGTTGAAAACCCAGTGGCGGGACGGTGGCACGGAAAAACTCGTACAGGCGCCGGTATCGCTGATTATTTCCGCATTCGCGCCGGTCGAGGACGTGAATCGCACATTGACGCCGCTGCTGAACCTGAGTCATGGCGAAAGCCGATTGCTGTTGATCGATCTTGGCCATGGAAAAAACCGGCTGGGAGGGTCGGCGCTGGCCCAGGTAAACCGGAGTTTTGGCCCGGAAGTGCCGGATCTGGATTCGCCCGCCGATCTGCGTGGATTCTTCGCCGCCATCCAGGAACTGAACCGGTCCGGATTGCTGTTGGCCTACCACGACCGCTCGGATGGCGGCCTGGCGGCCTGCGTCTGTGAAATGGCGTTTGCAACGCATTGCGGGCTTGAACTGGCATTACCGCTGCCTCAGGAAGAGGTGCTCGCCGCCTGGTTTGCCGAGGAACCCGGCGCAGTGATCCAGGTTCGCGCAAGTGAGGTGCCACAGGTGCGCGAAGTTCTTGCTGCACATGGGATCGGCAAGCTGTGCAGCGACATTGGCCGCCCGCTGCCAGGGGACCGCTTGCGCGTGACGTGTGCCGGGCGCCTGCTATTGGATGAATCCCTGCCGGAACTGCAGCGCGTCTGGTCTGAAACCAGCCATGCGGTGCAACGCCTGCGCGACAATCCGGAATGCGCCGATGCAGAACTGGAGAGCCACTGCGATTGGTCACAACCGGGCCTGTCGCCGTTTTTGACTTTTGCCAGCGGGGAAGGCGCAGCCCTTCCGATGATGGCCACGGGCGCACGTCCCGCAGTTGCGATTCTGCGGGAGCAGGGGGTGAACGGCCATACGGAAATGGCGGCAGCATTTGAGCAGGCAGGCTTCGATAGTGTTGATGTGCACATGTCCGATCTGATCGAGAGCCGCCATGATCTGAACGACTTCCAGGGCTTTGTCGCTTGTGGCGGCTTTTCCTATGGCGATGTGCTCGGTGCCGGTCGCGGCTGGGCGAAATCCATTCTGTTCGCAGAACGAGTGCGCGAGATGTTCAGCCGTTTTCTCGAGCGCGAGGACCGCTTTGCCCTTGGTGTATGCAATGGCTGCCAGATGCTGGCCGCGTTGCGCGAAATCATTCCCGGAACATCGTCCTGGCCGGATTTTGTCCGCAACCGTTCGGAGCAGTTTGAGGCGCGCCTGGGCATGGTCGAGATCGGTTCGTCACCGTCCCTGTTTTTCCGCGGCATGAGTGGCACCCGCATCCCGGTTGCTTCGGCGCACGGCGAAGGCCGTGCTGAATTCAGCGCGGAAGGGCAAAGCCTGGTGAATTCGGCCGGGCTGGTTGCATTGCGATACGTTGACATGCACGGCCGGGCGACGGAACAATACCCGCATAACCCGAATGGTTCTCCGGGGGGAATTACCGGCTTGTGCAACGAAGATGGGCGTGTGACCATCCTGATGCCGCATCCGGAGCGGACCTTGAGAACCGTCAATTTTTCCTGGGCGCCTGGCACCTGGGGCCCGCTTTCACCGTGGCGCCGCATGTTTGAAAATGCCCGGCAATGGACAGGACAATGATTCGATGAGCGAAAATAGCGTAGCGACGGAGACGGCAGAAGACGCCCGGGACAGCAGTCTTCCGCCGCAGGCGCCAGCGGACGAATTGAGACTCGGTGAATTACTGATCCTGGCATCGCTGTGGATGCTGTTTGGATTCATGTTGTGGTTCTATCTCTCTGCATTTCATGGCGTGCCTGCGCGGGTTTTGTCCGGTGCCGTACTGTCTGAAATTCTTGGTGGCCACTTTCACCAGATCGTTGTGGAGCCGAATCAGCATTTCCTGTTCCAGGTCGAAACCACGATCCCGTTCGTATTCCGCGATGGATCCACGGACAATTTGGGTTTCGTGGTGAATCCCTTGATATTCAGTTACGGATTGCCCTTGTTATTCGGTCTGGTGATGGGTTCGGATGTCAGTTGGCGGCGGAAAATTGGCATCCTGCTGCTGGGCTATGTCGCCATTACGCTGGTGCAGGTCTGGGGTGTCGTTTTCGAGTCCTTGAAAATGCTGGCATTCAATTTTGGCAGCCAGACCCACCAGATTGTGACGGAAGCCGGTGTCTCCGATACCGTGATTGCACTCGGTTACCAGATGGGCACATTGATCCTGCCGGCGCTGACGCCCATTTTTATCTGGGTGTTGACCAACCGGCGTCTGGTCGAGCAATTCGTCGGCTGGAAGATCGAGCTGCGGGACCGGCGCAAGGATTAAGGCTCCTCAAGCCGCGGAACCGATGGCCGCATCGGCGGTCATTGCAGAGTGTGTTTGCGTATCTGTCGTGGGTTGAACGGGTGACGCGGGCATGCAGGATTAGCAACGTCAGAGCCAGCGTGCCGTATAATCCCTTTGTCAATCAATATCATGCGGAATCATTCAGTGCTAGCAGCAGAACAACATCCAGTCACAAGCCAGGACGCCACCAGCCCAGCCACGGAGGCGGTGTGTGAATTCCTGTTGTCCAACAGCAGGCTGAAACAGGCCGACCTGAAGCGGGCTGAAACCTACCGCGATCAAAACGGCGGCGACCTGGTCACTTTGCTGGTGCGGCTCGGTTTGGTATCGGAGCGGGATGTCGCGGAAGCTGAATCCGACCTGTTGCAATTGCCCCTGATCCGCACTGCCGACTTACCGGAAGAAGTTCCCGAACTGCCCGGGATTTCCGTCCGCTACCTGAAAGAGAATCAGATACTGCCGATCGCCGAGACCGATGAAGACCTGACGGTGGTGATGGCCAATCCGCGCGATGAGTTTGCGGTGCATTCTCTGGCGATGGCCAGTGGCAAACATATCGTTCGCCAGGTTGGAATCGCCTCCGAAGTCGAAAATGGCATTGAAAAACTGCTCGGCGGAGGCCGCAGTGCGATGGGGCAAATCGTCGATCGTCTCGGTGCCGAATCGGAAGGCGAACTCGAAGATGTCGAACACCTGCGCGACCTGGCGTCTGAAGCCCCGGTCATCCGCCTGGTCAACCTGGTGATGCAGCGCGCGGTTGAAGCGCGGGCGTCAGATATCCATATCGAGCCGTTCGAGAACCGGCTGAAAGTCCGTTACCGGATCGATGGCGTATTGCAGGAAGTCGAAGCGCCGCCGGCCAGTTCCACGGCCGCGGTGATCAGCCGCATCAAGATCATGGCCAAACTCAACATCGCCGAACGGCGCCTGCCGCAGGATGGCCGCATCATGCATCGTGTCCAGGGTAAGGAACTGGATCTGCGTGTGTCGACCGTTCCCACTTCTCATGGCGAGAGCGTGGTCATGCGAATACTCGACCGTGAGAGCATCGTGCTGGACTTTGCCTCACTGGGCTTTGACGATCACATCAAGACGAAGTTTATTCATGCACTGGAGATGCCTCATGGCATTATCCTGGTGACGGGTCCGACAGGCTCGGGCAAGACCACGACCCTGTATACCGCATTGAGCTCCCTGAATACCTCGGAGCGGAAAATCATTACGGTCGAAGATCCGGTCGAATACCAACTCGAGGGTATCAATCAGATTCAGGCCAAATCCTCTATCGGTCTGGATTTCTCGCACGCACTGCGCGCCATCGTGCGCCAGGACCCGGACGTGATCATGATCGGTGAAATGCGCGATCTGGAGACGGCGAAAATCGCCATTCAGTCGGCACTGACAGGTCACCTGGTGTTGTCGACTGTGCACACCAATGATGCGGCCGGCGGCGTTACCCGCATGCTCGACATGGGTGTGGAAGACTATCTGCTCACGTCCACGGTCAACGCCATCCTGGCCCAGCGGCTGGTGCGAACCCTGGACACCGAGCATCGTGAGGCGTATCGAGCTACTGCCGGAAGTGGCCCGGGAAATCGGCATGAACCGACTGGTGGAACAGGATCGTTACACCGTTTACCGGCCGATGGCCACCGAACTCAACCCCACGGGTTACCGCGGCCGGACCACCATTCTGGAACTGTTGTTGATGACCGACCCGATACGCAGGCTGATCATGAAACACGCCACGTCCGGCGAAATCCAGGACCTGGCGGTTGCCGAGGGTATGCGTACCATGTATCAGGACGGCTTGACCAAATGCCTGCAGGGCATTACCACGCTGGACGAAGTACTGCGGGTCACGCAGGAAAGCTGAGGAGTCCCTAACCCTAATGCCAATGTTTCAATACAAGGCGGTATCGCCGGGCGGCGAGACCGTCCAGGGCCAGATGGAAGCGGCCAGCGTCGATATGGTGGTGTTGAAACTGCAGGAAGCCGGCAATATTCCCCTGCAGGCCCGGGAGGCCGGTGCCGGCGGCTTCGGCCTGAACGCGTTGCGCATGGGCCGGCGCGGAATGAACAGCCGGGAAGTCGGGCAGTTCACCCAGCAAATGGCCACGCTGTTGGGTGCGGGATTGCCGCTGGACCGTTCCCTGCAGGTGCTGATGGACCTGTCGGAGAATGAACGGGTTCACCGCACGGTCAGTGAAATTCGGGATCATGTACGCGAAGGCGGCAGCCTCTCCGATGCGCTGGAGAAACAGCACGGCGCTTTTGGCAGACTGTTCGTCAATATGGTGCGCGCCGGAGAAATAGGCGGCACACTCGACGTCACACTCAGCCGCCTCAGCGATTACCTGGAGCGCTCACGAGGTTTGAAGGACAGCGTGGTCTCGGCGCTCATTTATCCGGCGATTCTGCTTGCGCTCGCCGCCCTGTCACTGGTTGTGCTGCTGGTGTGGGTCATTCCCCAGTTCACGCCGATTTTCGAAGAGCTGGGCGGTGATTTGCCCCTGATCACGAAGATCGTTCTGGCTGTCGGCGCCGTCCTGCAGAAGTTCTGGTGGGCGCTCATTCTGCTCGTATTCCTGGCCGTGACCCAGTTCCGCCGCATGATGGCGGTTGAAGAGAAACGCTTTGCCTGGGATGGGCACGTGCTTGGTTTCAAATGGGTTGGGGACCTGGTGGCCAAGCTGGAAACGGCGCGTCTTACGCGCACCTTGGGCACGCTGCTGAGCAACGGCGTGCCACTGTTGTCGGCACTTTCCATCGCGCGCAATGTCATAAATAACACGGTTTTGCGCAAAGATGTCTCAGATGCCGCGCGCGAGGTCAAAACCGGTGGCGGCCTGGCGCGCAACCTGGCCCGGGGCGGGCGGTTTCCACGCCTGGCCTTGCAAATGATCAGTGTCGGTGAAGAGACCGGGCAGCTGGATACGATGCTGATGAAGGTCTCGGACAGCTATGATATTGAAGTGCGCAATACGATTGAGCGGCTGCTGGCGATTTTTACACCCGTGGTAACGCTGTTTTTGGCGCTGTTGATTGGAACGATCGTCTTGTCGGTGCTGCTGGCCATATTGAGCATCAACGACCTGGTGGGATGAGCGCAGGACCTGGTAGCGCGCAGCGGGTACAAGCGATACGGATTTAACCGCGCAGTGGGGCGCATACAATAATCTGGAAAGGTGGAGTCATGCAAAATGGTGAAAATGAAGATTGACAGGACGAGAGGATTTCGTTCCGAAAGGTACCGGGGCGGCATGTTCCCGAACCGCGGATTCACGCTGGTCGAACTGCTGCTGGTTTTGATGATTCTGGCCCTGATCGGTGGCCTGGTTCTGCCGGGTCTTATTGGCAGGGCTGAAGGCGCAAAGGTAAAAGCTGCGGCTTCCCAGGTCAGCAGACTGTCCATGGCCGTGGAGAGCTATTATCTGGACACCGGGCAGACGCCTGAGTCCCTGCAGCAACTGGTCGAGGATTCCGGCAAAGACAAGGGCTGGAACGGGCCTTATGTCAAGCCTTCCAGCCTCAAGGATCCCTGGGGCCGGGACTATGAGTACGTCTTCCCGGGCGAGCATGGTGAATTCGACATCTTCTCGCTGGGTGCTGATGGGCAGCCCGGCGGTGATGGCAAGAACTCGGACATCAACAGTTGGGAATAGCGCGTCGCGGGTGAGCGGGGCGCATTTCAATACATCATGGCCGCTTCTCGCCTTGCCCAAAGCGCCATATGATGTGTGACAAGACACTGGCATCCAGCCCTCGATCCGCCAGCGTGCAAGGTGGATTTACCCTGGTCGAACTCCTTGTGGTTCTTGTTATCGCCACCCTGGTGCTGGCCCTGGTTGGCACCTCGATTTCCCGCAGTATTTCCGGAGCGGAAATGCGCGTGGCTGCACGAAAAATGACTGCCGCGCTGCGTTATACGCGGACCCGCGCAATTCTGGACAAGCAGGAAGAGGTGTTTCTGGTCGATACCGAAAATCGCAAGTACATGGCGCCAAAGCGACCGGAAGTCGTGCTGCCGGAGGGCATGAAGGTGGCCCTGACCACGGCTCGTTCGGAACTTACCGAGGAATCGGTGGGCGGCATTCGTTTCTATCCCGACGGGGGCTCCACCGGCGGCTTTGTGGAACTCGAAACCAACGGCCGGATCTACCGCATCAATGTCGCCTGGCTGACCGGCGAAGCCTCGCTGCAGCCGCCGGAAGATTGACAGCGAGCGCCTGGAAGCCAAACGGGAAATCGGGTTCATGAATAAGCAGCGCAGACCATTCAAGCGGCCGTCAGGGGCTGCGGGATTCACCTTGATCGAGGTGTTGCTGGCGTTCGTGATTTTTGCGCTTAGTTTTACCGTGGTACTGGAAATCCTGTCCGGCTCGATGCGCAATACCATGCGGGCCAAGGAATACACCGAAATTGCCTTGATTGCGCAATCGGTAATGGATCAGGTGGGTCTGGAAATACCGCTGGAAGCAGGAACCAGCACCAGTGGAGAATCCGGAGATTATCACTGGGATCTGGACATCAGCCCGTTTAAAGGCGAGGGCGATAATGCCCACAGCGTTGAACTGGGTGAGCTGACCGGCATCGACCTGCTGGAGGTCGAATTCGTCATCACCTGGGGCACCTACCCGCGAGAACATTCGGACCGGTTCACCACCGTCAAGGCCGTGCTGGCGGACCGGCCGGGGAAGAACTCATGAAGCGGGATTTTGGATTCACGCTGGTGGAATTACTGCTGGCCATGACCCTGCTGAGCATTCTGATGGCGCTCGCCTACGGTGGATTGCATGCCGCCACTCATGCCACCAACCGCGGCCAGCAGATACTGGAGGAAAGCGGCCGTTTACGCATGGCGCATCAGTTCGTTCGCAAACAGCTCAATCAGGCGATTCCGCTGGCCTTCGTCCAGGCCGATGACAACGTGGTTGCCGACAAGAAAGCCGAAGTATTTCTCGGTGACGCCCATTCCATTCGCTTCGTCGGTCCGATGCCCGGATATTTGGGATTTGGCGGGCCACAGGTGCAGCAACTGAGTATCGTGACCGGGGACAAGGGCCTCGAACTGGTGCTGGAGCATGCGCTGGTGCAGGGATTCGAGGAATCCCAGCTGACCGAGAGGGCGCCGATTGCGCTGCTCGACCGGATTGATTCCGCCGAATTCCGGTTCCTCGGACGCGATGATACCGGTGAGCTGACCCCCTGGGTCGATACCTGGGAAGAGACCGACAAGCTACCTGTCGCCATTTCGCTGGACATCGAATTCGAGGAAGGCGCGTACACTGCGTGGCCGCTGATGGTGGCCGCGATCAAGATTGATCCCAGCGTGGTGGCGGGTGTGAATGGTAGTAAGTCCTACAAATCCGCCATCCAACGGCTGATCGAACGGCGCAAGAAGCGCAATTGAACATGCGTTCCCCTCAATCTGGTGTCGCGCTGGTGATGGTGCTGTGGGTTTTGCTGCTGGTGACGATTTCCACCGGCGCCTACACATTGATGGCGCGGATGGATTCCCTGGAGGCCCACACCGTGTTGTGGAGCACGCGGGCCAGGCTGGCGGCTGAAGCCGGCATGAACATGGCCGTGTTGTCGCTGCGCGATCCACAGGAAGACCAGCGCTGGATTGCGGACGGCCGGCCTTACGAGTTGTCTTACGACGAGGCCCATATTGAGATAAAGGTGACGGATGAGCGCGGCAAGCTGAATATCAATCAGGCGGATGAAGAGACCCTGGTGCGCCTGTTTGCCGGCAATGGCATGGACGAAAATATGGCCGCTTTGCTGGCGGCCGCGGTGCTGGACTGGACAGACGAGGACGATACCGTTCGTGCCAATGGTGCCGAGGAGGGTGAATACCTGGCGCAAGGATTACCCGGAGGACCGGCCAACCGCCCGTTCATCATGGTGGAGGAGATGTTGCAGGTGCTTGGCATGCCCTGGGAACTGTACAAGAAACTGGAGCCCGGTCTGACCGTGTGGTCAGCCGACAGGTTGCCTGACCCGGCCTATGCGCCGGTCGAGGCCCTGCTCGCGCTTCCGGATATCACCGAAGATGATGCGGTGAAGTTCGTCCAGGAACGGCAGTCCCAGGAGGCCAATAATGGCCTCAGACTCCACCTGCCCAATGGCCAGGTCGCCATGGCAAGAGGGCGGGGGGTAACGTATAGTATCGTCGCCAAGGCCACACTGCCGAACGGCGTCTGGGACCAGATCGATGCGACCATAGGCCTGGGCGGAACCACGAACGGGCTTCCCTACAGGATCCTGCGATGGCAAGAAGGATTCCACCACTGAAACTACCATGGCAATTGTCCTGAACAACAAGATACGCTACTGGACCGACCGGATCCGCAATGGACCGGCTGCCGCCTTCTTCCGCTGGTGGTTCGGCGAACTGCGACAGGTATTGCCGGTGAACTGGCAGGAACGGCTGCAGCACGCGCTGCGCCGTGTCATCGTGGTACACGAACCAGATCAGTTGAAGCTGGGGGTGGAAGAAAACAACACGATAACCTGGCTGGAGTCTTTTCCATTGCAACAGGATGCTGCTTTGCAAAGGCAGCAGATCCACGCTTTGCTCGAACAACACGATGTGCACGAAGCGCCCCGGTTCCTGTTATTGAATCCGTCGCAGGTGTTGCGCAAGGAATTGCTGCTGCCGGCGGCTGCCGAATCGAACCTGCAGCAGGTTCTTGCTTTCGAAATGGATCGCCAGACACCTTTCCGCGCCGCCGATGTTTACTACACCTGGAAATTATTGGCCAGTGACAAGGAATCGGGGCAAATCCACGTCGAGTTGTACGTCGTTCCGCGCAAACCCGCGGACTTGTCGTTGGACATTCTTGCTGTTCGCGGCCTCGCTGCCAGTGGAGCCGACGTAGCCGATGATGGCCGCACGCTCAGGCATCAATTTGTTGCCGCCGGAAAGGCGTTTTCGGGTGGTCAATCCACAGACCCGGATGAATTACGCCCTGGCCGCGGCTGCCGCGGTATTGCTGATTGTGGTTATGGTGCAGTCCCTGCATTATCGCGCCAGCAGGGTCAATGATCTCAAGGCAGCAATCGCAGAAGTGCAGGACGAGGCCATGCGGGTGCAGCGATTGCGTGAACAGGTCGCGGAGACCAGCGAAGCCTCGAGCTTTCTGACCCGGCGCCGGGCCGAGGCGCCGCTGGCTGTCGAGTTGCTGGCCGATGTTACGAAAACCCTGCCCGATGACACCTATCTGGACCGCCTGGTCATCAATCAGGATGGCGTGGCCATGCAGGGTAAATCACACAATGCCCAGCAACTGATCGAAGTGATCAACAAGTCCGAAGTTTTTGACAAAGCCGAATTTCGCGGCTCGACCCGGCTGGACCACGCGAGCGGACTGGAAATTTTCGAAGTCAACGCGCAGGTAAGCGCGCAAGGTGCACCCTGATGGCACTGGCAATCGATCAGGGCAACAGCAGACGAACCGCCATTTTGCTGTTCGTCATTGCGGTCATACTGGTGTATCTGTTGGGCTTTCACTGGTTCATTCTGCGGCATCTGCAGTATGGTGAAGACATTTCGGATCTGACCCTGCAATTGGGCCGTTTCCAGCGCGTTGCCGCACAACGGGAGCAGGTTGAAAGTCAGTTGCAGGCCCTGCAAGGCCGGCGATCAGAGTCCAACCTGTTTCTGGAAGAAGGCGATTTCAACGAAGCAGCCGCCGGCATGTCAGAGCGCCTGAACCAGATGGTCGGCACACAGGCCGAGGAGTCCTGCCAGATCGTCAGCCGTCAGCCGGTGCGCGCGCGGGTGGCAGAACGATTCGAAAAAGTAACGGTCAACGTCCGTATGCGTTGTCAGGTAGGAGACCTGATGCGCGTGTTGTATTCTCTGGAAACCGGTCGTGCCGATGATCATCGTGGAAGAATTGACCATCATCAAGTCGCGCTTGCGCCGGCGCGTGAACCGCCAGGCCGCTGAAGAAGCCCAGGCCCTGGACATCCGCTTTAACATGTCAGGATATCTGCGCCAATGAAATGGCTGCAGGACAATCCGCTGGGAATGGCGCTGGGCGCCCTGTGCGGGCTGTTGCTGCTGGTGTTGCTGGTGCTGACCATACTCTCATCGTTGCCGCTGTCCGTGGCGCCGGCCGATAATGCGGCCGGCGCCACCGACAAGGGCCTGGACCTACCCACCCTGGCCGGTAACCCGCCGCTTGACAGCTACAACGTGATCACCCAGCGGCCGCTGTTCAATGAAACGCGGCTGCCAATACTCGATGAGGTGGTCGAAGACGACGAACCGCCACCCGAGAACGAATCCGATCGCGAGGTACCGCAATTCGAACTGGCCGGCGTCATCATTACGCCGTCGCTGCGCATGGTAACGTTGAAACGTACGGACAAAGGCAAGGAACAGTCCCTGGTGGCGTTTGAAGGAAAACCGATTGAAGCCGATATAGGGAGCTGGCAGGTCAGCAGTATTCTGCCGCGCGCGGCAACGCTCACTTCCGCGGGTGGTCAGGAACTGCAGCTCGAGATGAAGGTCCATGATGCGAAGATCGAGCCACCGCCACCGGTGCGCCCGGCAGCGAAAGAGCAGACAAATGGGGAAAATGCCAGTGCTGCTGCGGCTGAAGATACGGCGGTTGAACCACTGTCCCGCGCTGACGAAATCAGACAGCGAATCGCGGAACGTCGCGAAGAGCTCAGACGCGATGCGGAACAGTCACAACAGCCGGAGGAAAAGCCCAGATCACCCAGTTACCAGCAAGCGATTCAGTCCATGATTGGGCGCAATCGTAAACCAAAGAGCGGCAATGAAGATCAGCAATAGAGGCACAGAATTGATGCACAATCACTCAGGTTCACGGGCCGCACGGCAGGCATCCGGGGGCGAAGTCAGTCACGGATACTGCGGCTCGCCTGCCCAATCGGGGTTGGCGTTTTGTCTTCAGCTCCAATGGCGTCATGCAGCGGATCCTGCTGGTGCTGGCCACGGTGCTGATTGTTGCGAGTTGTGCAACCAGCAAGCCGCCAGTGCGGCCGCACGGTTCGCCCAAAATTGTCAAACAGGCGCCGCCAGCGGAGCCAGCTGGCGACCAGGTTGCCGCCGTAGCGGCGCAAAGCGGTGAAGAGGGCAAGGATACCTCCGGTATCGACAAGGTCGAGATCTATGAAGGCAGCGGCGTCTTCATCAATGAAGAAGCCGCCAAAAAGCGGGCGGCCCCGGTCTCTGCCGATGGTGAAATCGTGCTCAATTTTGAAGGTGAGTCCATCCAGTCCGTGATTCATACCATTCTGGGTGAGGTATTGCAGGAGTCGTTCATTATCGGGCCGGGCGTTAGTGGTGAGGTCACTTTTTCCACCTCCAAGCCAGTCAAGCGGGACCAACTGCTGCCTATTCTCGAGATGTTGCTGCAGTGGAACGGAGCCACCATGGTCTACTCCGATGGCCGTTACAACGTTCTGCCTGTGGCCAATGCCATCAAGGGAAATCTCGCACCTCAACTGAGCAGTGCGCAGCGTGGCAAGGGCTACGAGGTGCTGGGTGTTCCGCTCAAGTACATTTCGGCCACGGAAATGGCCAAGATCCTGGAGCCGTATGTCCGTGATGGCGCCGTGGTTCAGGCCGACCAGTTCCGCAGCATGATATTTTTGGCCGGCACCCCGGATGAATTGACTAACTATTTGAAAACAGTAGATATATTCGATGTCGATTGGCTCAAAGGCATGTCGGTCGGCATATATCCCGCTGCGTACGGTGGATGTGGGCTCGATCATCAGTGAATTGCAGGGCGTTTTCGGCTCCAAAGGCGAGACGCCACTGGCCGGCATGTTCCGCTTCGTTCCACTGGAAAGGCTGAGTTCGGTGATGGTGGTGACCTACCAGGCTGAGTATTTGCACAAGGCGGAAGAATGGATCGAAATCCTGGATCGTGGTGCCGCAGGGGCAGGCAAACAACTTTTTGTCTACCGGGTAAAGAATCTGGAGGCGCCCGTTCTGGCCGGCTACCTGACCGAGATATTCGGTGGCGGCTCCGGTCAGTCCAAGAGTAAATCTTCGCGCGGCGCCCTGGCGCCCGGCCTGGAGCCGGTGCAGATCGGCAGCGTGGCGGATTTCAATCAAAACCGCGGGGGTTCGGAGAAACAGAGCGGTGAAGCGGGCAATGGCGGTTTGGTGCTCAATACCGGCGAAGAGGACATTCGCATCACTTCGGTGGTGGAAACCAATTCCCTGCTGATCCAGGCCAGCCAATCGCAATACAATTCCATTCTGGCTGCCATCGAACGCATTGACATCGAGCCCTTGCAGGTGCTGATCGAATCGCAGGTACTGGATGTCGAACTCACCGAGGACCTCCAGTTCGGCGTCAACTGGTTCCTGACCAACAACCCCGACCTGATTCCGGCGGGGTCCGGCAACCCCTATGGCCGTTACATAGACTCGGTCGCATTTGGTGGCTCTTCTGCGGCTTCCGGCGGCTTCAACTTACTCACCACCATCACGCGCCCGCTAAACAATGGAGGCAAAACGTTCGTGCAGGCTACCATAGCGGCCCTGGATGAAGTCACCGACGTGCGGTCCCTGGCGGCGCCGTCCCTGCTGGTGCGGAATAACTCCACCGCCACGATCACGGTGGGCACACAGGTGCCGGTGCAGTCATCCAGTATTTCCACCGGCAACCAGAACGTGGTCAGCAATGCCCAATATGTATCCACCGGCGTGACGCTGACGGTGACGCCGCGCATCAATCCGGGCGGTCTCGTTTATATGCAAATTTCCCAGGATGTTTCCCGGCCGGGCGCGCGCGATCCGAATATCTCCACCAGCGGCAATCCGCCCATTAACAATAAGTCGGTTTCCAGTGAAGTGGCAGTGCAATCCGGGCAGACCGTGTTTCTCGGCGGTCTGATTTCGGAGCAGAATTCCCGCGGCCGCAGCGGCGTGCCGTTCCTCAGCCGGGTGCCGATCATCGGGTCCCTGTTTGGCTCCAAAACCAAGAACAGCAACCGCAGTGAAACCCTGGTCATGATTACCCCCACCGTGGTTGAGAACTCCCGTGACCTGCAGAGCATCAGCGAGGAAATGAAGAAGGAATTTTCCCGCGTACCGCCGTTGAATATTCGCCCCCTGATCAAGGTCAAACCGTCTGCAGATGATGAGCCCTAGTGGCCTGTAACAGCCAAATCGGTACTGATCTGGGTGATGGATCGCGTGCCGAGGCAAGGCGCGAGGAGGAGGCATAGTGAGCACTATGGCGACGACGAGCAACGCCGCATCGTGCGGAGAGCGCTCGGCTATTCGAGCACTCGATCAGCCCAAGGGCGAAACGATTTCCCTGAATAAGCGCAAAAGTTCGCGTTGAGGGTGATTTTCGAGAGTAAAAAACAGTAAAGATTTGTTCACAAAATAAGGACTTGACCGAGCTATGAGAATTGCAATTTTACCGCCGCCAGTCACCGGCAGCTACCTGACACGCACCTTCCACAGCAGCGTCAACGCACTGCTGTTGGTCATCCTGGTCTCGGCCTGCGCAACGACCCAGCCTGCCGCAACGGAAATCAAGCAGCGCGCGCAGGCGCGCTGGGATGCGCTGCTGTCCGGCGACTATGACACCGCCTACAGCTTCTACTCACCTGGCTACCGGTCCTCGCATACCCGCACCGACTTTGAAATTGCAATGCGTTCAAAGCGTGTCGGCTGGATCTCATCGGAAGTGCAGGAATCAAGCTGCCAGGCGGATGTCTGCACCGTCGTTGCCCTCGTTGGCTATCAGGTTGTGGGGGCCGTTCCCGGGGTATCCAAATTCCACAGCAAAGCCAAAGTGAACGAACGTTGGGTGCACACCGAGGGTCAGTGGTGGTTCCTGCCGGACGATTAGGTCTTCGGCTCCCCACAACGGAACCTGGCAGTCTGCGGCTCACCGCGGCGGTCTGCCGCTTCCTTCGCTACGGGGCCGTTTGCAAGCGGCTCGCAGTACTTGGGCCAGGGCCACGCGCGCAGAGGGAGCGCCGCCACGGCCTGAAACCCACCTGCAACCGGAAAATGGGCAAGAGACGCATTGATGAAGCCCACTTCGACGTGTTGCTTTGATATTTCAATTATCGTAACATTGGATCGCGAATAACCGGGCCAAGGTTCGGTTTGCCCTCTGGAGTTGGGTGGATCGCAAATTACCGGCTTTTTCGCAAAGCCCTGTGTACATAAATTTAGGAGTGAACCAATGAATAGAAAAAATCTGACAGCTGCTGTGCTGGCTGGACTGGCAGGTGCTGCCGGTATAGCAGGCACGGCACAGGCAGTCAATCTGAATCCGGATGGATTGGGCCAGGTCCTGATCTACCCGTATTACACCAGTAATGACGGTAATACAACGCTGTTGTCCGTGGTCAACACCACCGACTCCGGCAAGGCCGTCAAGGTGCGTTTCAAGGAAGGCTACAACTCACGCGAAGTGCTCGACTTCAACCTCTACATGTCAGCCTATGATGTGTGGGTGGCCGCGATCGAGGAGCTCGATCCGGGTATTCCGAGCCTGATTATTCCTGACTCAACCTGCACCGTTCCTTACCTGTACGAAGATGCCTGGGATGATACCCTGCAGGCTGGCGTTCAGACCTTCCTGCCCTATGCTTACTCCGGCGACTTCAATGACGGTGGTCCGGACGAAGGCGATTCTGCAGACGGTGACGGTAATGTCATCGGTCCGATTCCGCGTGCGATGGAAGGCCATTTCGAAATGATCGAAATGGGCACCCTGACCAACGACAGCGAAACTGCCAAGGGACGTCTGGGTACCGCGGATGCGGTAACCCACCAAATCGATAAAGATGGCGTACAGGCACCCGCCGACTGCCAGCAGTTGGTCGACAACTGGACCGGAAATCCCGATGGCATGTGGGTAGTCGACCCGGACATCGACATCACCCGCAACAGCGGCGGATTGTTCGGTGGCGCCGCGATCATCAATGTCGGCAAAGGAACGATGCATGCCTATGACGCCAAAGCGATTCAGGGTTACGACAAGACGCCCGGTGGCATATCACTGGCGCCCGGGCGGACTGTACCCCAACCTGAACACCGGCTCCGAGAAGGACGCCACCATTTTCTTCGGTGTGCCGCGAAACCAGGCAGTTGAATTGAGCTACAACCGCGGTGTGGACGCGATTTCTGCCACGTTCATGCATGAATACACCATGAACGAGTACAACATCGAAGCCGGGCTGCACGCCGCTTCCGAGTGGGTCATCACCTTCCCGACCAAGAACTGGTACGTGGACCGCGACATCCTTGAACTCATTGAAGATGTGTGGGTACCGAACCCGAACGATCCGGACTGCGATTTCTGGAGTCCGCCCGATCCGTACCCGGAGCGCGATGGACCTACCTACCAGAATTACGTTGGGCTTCCTGGCACAACGGAATTGCAGGCCGGTTTTGGAGATTTCGAGCTCTGCAGCTATATCCAGGAAACGGTAGACAATACCGCGGCACGTCCGCCGTTCACCGATTTGTTCGATGGCGAGGCCTGCGAAGTGTTTGGGATGGAGATCTGGGATCGCGAAGAGAACTCCGGCCAGGGCCCGAACAACAAGGTTCCGCCGATGGTTTCTCCGCCGCCTCCGGGAGGTTCAACCGATGATACGCCCAACCTGATCTGTTACGAAACCAACATTCTTCGTTTCGGCAACGGCGGTACCTTCGTGCCGGTATTCGGCACCTCTTCAGTCCTGCTGAAGACCGTCGATACGGGTTCGGTTCCGTATGACAACGGCACCAAGCACAAGATCAGGGAGAATGGTTGGGCCCGGATCGATTGGGGCTATGATTCAGACCATATCGATTTTAACGGTCTGGTGGGTCTGCCGGTCACCGGTTTTTGGGCTGAGCAGTTCACCAATGGCTACCTGGGTACGCCCCAAGCCAGTGTTCTGGCCAACTACGGCGGTATGTTCGATCACAAGGGCAATGTACGCCAGACCGGTGTTGAGTACCGTGGTAAAGGTTACAACTACAACGATTGATCGACGTAGTTCAGTAATACAAAGGGTTTTCGGACCCGAACCGCAAGAAACGAAGGGGCTGCATTTGCAGCCCCTTCGTTTATCCAAAGCCAAACGCTTTAGTATGTTGAACCTCCGGCGCTGCGATCGGTCTGAGCGGTATGTTTGGCCTTGACCGCAGGGCCCAAAAGCCCGGATCAACCCTGCAATGAAGAGAGAAACCCGATGAAGCTTGGACGACTATTCACTGTTTGCCTTTGCCTGCTGTTTGCTGCCCCACACCATTTGCTGGCCCAGACCGGACCGGCCCAGAGCGGACCGGCCCAGACCGGATCGGCCGAGACCATCGACAAGACCAATCCGCAGCAGGTGCTGGCCTACCAGGGTGATGCGGTGCTGACGCAAGCGGCCATCGATGGGGCCTTCAGCCGTATCCCGGAGACGGACCGGTTGATGTTTGTACGCGACGGAGCCAAGGTCGATCAAATGATCAAGAGCCTGCTGCAGGCAGAAGTGGTTGCCATGGACGCGGATAAGGCCGGTTTCAGCAATGATCCGGTGGTGCGGGAACGCGTGCGCCTGGCGGCGCGAAAGGAATTGGCGGAGGCTTGGCTGGATGAGCAGACCCAGCGGATGCCCGAGGCTGATTACGCCGCGATGGCCCATGAGGATTATCTGGCTCATCCGGAGCGGTATGCGACCGAAGTGAAACTGGATGTGTCGCACATATTGATCGGAACCGACAAGCGGACGCCGGAAGAGGCCCTGGCACTGGCCAGGGAACTCAAGACCCGCTTGACTGCAGATCCGGCGCTGTTTGACTCGCTGGTGGAAGAGTACTCCGATGATCCTTCCAAGAGCAGCAACAAAGGAAAATTCATCAATGTAAGACATGGCCAGATGGTCAAGCCGTTCGAAACTGCCGCCTATGCATTGAAGGAACCCGGCCAGATCAGCGATCCGGTAAGATCCGAGTTCGGCTATCACCTGATCCGGCTGGACCGCCGGCAGGAGTCTGAAGCTCCTCCTTTCGAGAAAGTGCGTGAGCAAGCGGAAGCGCAAATGAAGGCCAAACACGCCAGTGAATATCGCCTGATTTTCCTGCAAAAACTGCTCAAAGAGCCCATCGTATTTCCCGAGGGTTCCATAGAAATCATGGCGCGCCGTTATTTCGGCGAAAATCTCGAGAAGGCGCCGATATTTACCGAAGAGGGCATTCAGTAAGTCAACAGCGGGCGCGATAATCCTCGCATCGCGAAGCATCCGGCCCGGTGCATGACGTTGATTCCGGCGTACAATAGGCGCCCGTGAATCTGCTTTCGAATCATATCTTCTGGCAACTCGTTTCCCGGTCCATCCGCACGGATTACCTGGAAAATCTGACCGGTTTCGCCTGGTTGATCCTGCAGCCCCTGTTGCTGCTTGCCGTCTATGCCTTTGTCTTCACGACCATTTTCAAGGCGCGCATCGCGGATGCGGAAGCGATTGGCTTCGTGCCATACCTCGCCATCGCATTCTGGCCATGGACGGCGTTTTCCGAAGCCATTCTGAAAGCCAGCGGCACGGTGACCGCCAATGCCGCCTTGATCGAAAAAGTGGCTTTCCCCAGCGAACTGTTGCCGCTGTCGATGGTGACCGCAACCTTCATCATGCACATGAGCGGTTATCTGGCGGTGCTGCTGGTGCTGCAGGCCACCGGCACGGACATTCACTGGCTTGCTGTGCTCGCGGCCATACCCCTGTTGCTGTTGCTGTGCATTCTGGCCGGTGCAATCAGCCTGTTTACCAGTGCCTTGCAGGTGTTCGTGCGCGACGTGGCGCAGATGCTGCCGCCACTGATGACGTTCTGGTTTTTCACCACGCCCATCCTCTACAGCGTGTCCATTTTGCCGCCACAAATGGCGGCCTGGCTGCATTGGAATCCGATAACTTGGTTCGTTGCCCGCTTACGTGATCTGATCCTGTTTGGCGCCTTCCCATTGACCTGGTCCGACGGGGCGGTGCCGATTCTTGCACTGGCTTCGTTCTGGCTGGGGCTGAAATTTTTCCGCCGTCTCGCCGGCCATTTCGAGGATTTTTTGTGAAGCTCCCACTGGTTCGCGTCGAGGGCGTATCGAAGTTCTACCCGCGAGTGCACAAGCCGGGGGAGCGATTGCGCGCATTTGCCGCGCTGCTGGCAAACCGGGAGCCCCAGCGCGGCGCCGAAGTGCTGCACGACATCAACCTCGAGGTCCTGGCCGGCGAATCCGTCGGCATCATCGGTGAAAACGGTGCAGGTAAGTCCACCCTGCTCAAAGTGCTGACCGGCGTGATCCGGCCCAGCCGCGGCTCGGTTTCGGTCAATGCGCGAATTGCCGCTTTGCTGGAACTGGGCGCCGGGTTCCAGCCGGAGTTTTCCGGCGTCGACAACATTCGTATGAAGGCTGCCCTGCTGGGTTTGAATACCAGGCAACTGGACCAGCGCATGGATGACATTCTGTCGTTTGCGGATATCGGGGACTATGTGCACGAGCCGGTAAAACACTACTCTTCCGGTATGGTGGTGCGCCTTGGATTTGCCGTGGTGGCGGCCTCTGACCCGGAACTGCTGATCACCGATGAAGTTCTCGCCGTGGGCGATGAGTCGTTCCAGAAAAAATGTATCGCGTGGATCGAGTCTTTCCTGCAGCGTGGCAACACGTTGCTGATGGTCTCGCACAGTATGTACATGGTGCAGAAACTTTGCCATCGCGCGCTGTGGCTGCACGCGGGACGCGCGCAGCAATCGGGCGATGTATTTGCCGTGACCCAAGCCTACCTTGCCTGGCATGAAGCGCGCAGCGCCGAGGAAAAGCGCGAACGCGAATCCTTGCACGGTAAGGGTGGCTTGTACCGCGTGGATGCGTTCAGCCTGGCTGGCGCAGACGGCGCGGGCGAGGTTCAGCTCAGCAACGGGCAGGACTTGCAGGCAGATCTGGTTTTGTATTCACCGGATGGCCGTCCACCCGTGGGGCTGTTCGGCATCGTCCGCGCTGACGGCACGCCGGTGTATGGTGTGGCTACGGACTTCGATAACATCAAGCCGGATCAGCTCGACACCCATCGCTACCGCTTTTGCATCCGCTTCAAAGCGCCGCCCTTGTTGCCCGGCGGTTACATTGTGCGTGCCCATGCGATGGATCCCGAAGGCATGCGGCTGTGCGATACAGCAGAAAGACGCCTGCGTGTGTCGGGTCAAAGCCGCGAACTGGGGTTTGTCCGTTTGCCGCATGAATGGCTTTGAGCAGGTGAACCGGCATTTCCACGCAACGCAACGATGTATGAGTGCCAGGCCATGAGCCTGCCTACGGTGATTATTCCGATTCACAACGCAGCGCAGGAATTGGCCGCCTGCCTGGATTCGCTGTTGCGCAACACCCCGCCTGAGTCTGCAGTTTTGTTGATGGACGATGCTTCGGATGATCCGGCGATTCAGCCCCTGCTGCGCCGCTGGCTGGAACGTGCCGGCCCGGCCTGGAGGGTCGATCTGCAGACACACAACATGGGTTTTGTCGGCACCGTCAACCGGGGCATTCGAATGACCCGTGGCGACGTGGTGTTACTCAATTCCGACACCCTGCCGACGCCCGGCTGGCTGCAGGGCCTGCAGCGCTGTCTGGCCTCGGATGCCACCATCGCAACTGCGACTCCCTGGACGAACAATGGCGAAATTGCGTCCTTGCCGCTGTTCTGTCAGGCCAATCCGCTGCCCGCGGATGCGGAAGCGGTGGCACGGGTGATTGGCGCAACGGGCCGGCCCGGCTATCCGGAGATTCCAACCGCTGTCGGTTTTTGCATGGCCATTTCGCGCGCTGCGATCGATGCGCTGGGATTGTTCGATCAGGACTTGTTCGGCCTGGGCTACGGCGAGGAGAATGATTTTTCCATGCGTGCGCGTAACGCGGGCATGAAAAATGTGCTCTGCGACGACGTCTACGTGGCGCACGTTGGCGGCCGCTCTTTTGCGCCCAGAAACTTGCGCCCGGACGATACCGCGATGAAAAAGCTGCTGTCGCGCCACCCTGAATATCTTCAGTTCGTCGAGGCATTCATTGCCGCCGACCCGCTGGCCGGGCGCCGTCAGGAACTGGTTTCCGCCCTCGGCAATAACTCGGTCGAAATGGGTTAGAATCAGGCCAGATCCTGAAGCAGCCAGGTAAAGAACATTGACTCGCAATTCGCCGCACAAGCTCGAATTTACCGGTGAGCGCTTCACGCCGGAGTGTGTGCGCGAAATCTGGTATGAGCATATGCATCGCTACGTATTGGCTGGGGAAGCGGTGGCCGGTCTGACCGTGCTCGATGTGGCCTGTGGTGAAGGCTATGGGGCTCACTACCTGGCGGGCAAGGCCAGTCATGTCACCGCAGTGGATATCTCGCACGAGACCATTGCGCATGCGTCGGCGCGTTACCGGGCCGGCAATCTGTCATTCCAGGTCGGGGATTGCCGCGACCTGCCGTTTGCGGACGGACACTTCGACTGCATCGTCAGTTTTGAAACCCTGGAGCACCTTGCAGACCAGGAACAGATGCTCAGAGAATACCGCCGTGTATTGGCCGGCGATGGATTCTTGCTGATTTCCTCGCCGGACAAGGCCATTTATTCCGACCGGATGAACAGTGAGAACCCTTTTCATCTGCGTGAGTTGTACCGGCAGGAACTCGAAGAATTGCTGGCCATGGAATTTCCGGCGGTCCGCTTGATGGGCCACAAACTGGCCTTTCATTCCATGATCTGGCCGCTCGAACCGCGTGTCGGGGGTGACGAGGATGCCGTGTCAGGCAGGCCCGGCCTGGTGCTGCACCAGGAACGGGATGGGGTGACGTCCCGTTTGTCAAACCCGGTCGGCGATGCGGTTTATTTCATTGCCTTGTGCGCGGCCGAAGAGCAATTCCTGCCGCCATTGGACACGCGGCAGTGGTTGTTCGACGATGCCGCGGAGTCCGTGTACCGGCATTATCGGCATGAAATCCGCAAGAACATGCAGGCCGGGGAGATCCTGCAGCAAAAAGAACAGGAAATCGAAGCGCTCAAGCTCGCGCTGCAAGACCTGCAGCATCGCCCCCTGCGGCCCTGGTGGCGCCGTTGGTTCTCGTAAGCCTGCGCTGCAGGTGGCCCCGCTGAGCAATGGATAATGCCGCTATGGATAATGCCACCTGCGTCATTATCATCAACTACAACGCCGGTGAGGCCCTGCTCCGTTCGGTCGCATCGGTGCTGGCTACCCGCGAACCCTTGCGCCTGCTCGTGGTGGACAATGCCTCCAGCGATGGCAGCTGTGAAAAATTGCGCAGTCTGCATGCCGGCACCCAGCGGCTCGAGATACTCGAGAACGCGCAAAATCTGGGATTCGCACGCGCGGTCAATGCCTGCGCCATGAATGTGCAGTGAGCCGTTCGTGTTGATTCTTAACCCGGATTGCGAACTCTGCCCTGGAAGCCTGGCACGACTGAGAGCTGCGCTGGAACAGGATGCTGAAGCGGCGCTGGCCGCGCCCAGGGTCGTGGACAGCCGGGATCGGGTACTGCGCGGCACCTGGCGTTCCTTTCCTGAGCCATGGAAAGCCTTGATGACGGCCAGTGGGCTTTGGCGGCTGGGCCGCTGGCTTCCGGTGTTCTGCGGCGTTGAATCCATCGATCGGGGGCTGCCGCAGGACATCCGCCGGGCGGAAGCGGTTTCCGGCGCCTGCATGCTGATCAAAACCAGGGTGTTCCAGCAGCTGGGAGGGTTCGATGCGGGATTCGGCCTCCATTTCGAAGACCTCGATCTGATGTATCGCTTGCGAGCCCATCATCACTATTGCCTTTATGTGCCGGCTGCCGGGGCCATTCATCAGCCCGGTACCTCCAGCCGCAGCCGCCCCTGGTGGGTTCACCGTCAAAAGCACCTGGGTTTGCAGCGGTTTTTCCGCAAACATTACGCCGGCCGCTATTCGTGCCTGAGCCGCTGGCTCATGCGCGCAGGAATCTGGCTGCACTATGTTCTGACTCTGCCCGGTGTATGGCTGCGCCGGTGAAGCCGGCAAGGCAAAAAGCCACGGTGCTGTTGCTGGGCGCGACCGGCCAGGTGGGTCTGTTCGCCCTGCCCAGGTTGTTGTCCGCCGGGTATCCGGTCATCGCAGTCAGCCGCCGGATTTGCCTCATGGCTGGGAAGCCGGAAACGCCCTGCGCGAACGGCGTAGGCTGGTTCCACCCGGATGCTGTGAATGGCGCCGGTGGTGGCGGCGGAGGCAGGGAAGCAAGCGGTTTCTTGCAAGAGATCCAGGTACTGCTTTCTTGCGGCCCGGTGGAACTGGCAACGCAGATTGCGCCTCGCTGTCCCCAACTGCAACGTGTGGTCTGCTTCTCGACCAGCAGCGTTTACAGCAAGCAGTCATCTGCCAATGCCTCCGAGCGCAAACTGATTGCGGCGATCAAATGTTCCGAAGATGCTCTGAAGCAAAGTTGTCAGGCGCGGGCCATCGCCCTTGTGTTATTGCGTCCCACCCTGATTTACGGCTGTGGGCTGGACCGCAATGTCAGCCGCATTGCCCGTCTGGCGAAGCAATTTCATTTCTTCCCGGTGGCGGGTAAAGCCTCGGGCCTTCGTCAGCCGGTTCATGCTGACGATCTGGCAAAATTGGCCCTGAGGCTGCTGGAAACCGCGGATGTTCCCACTATGGAGAGCCCGGTAGGCGGTGGCAGTGTCATTACCTATAAGAAACCTGGTGGAACGGGTTTTTGCCGGAATCGGCTTGTCTGCCCCTGTCCTGCAGATTCCGCCCCGGGTCCTGGCCAGCGTGGCCCGCGCTGGCATCCTGGCTGCCGTTGTCCGCTGGATTGAATGCCGAGTTCATTTATCGCCAGAACCTGGACCTGATCTTCGACGATCGCCGTTTGCGTGATCAATTTGGTTTTGATCCGCGGCCATTCGAGCCGACAGCGGAAGATTTTGCGATCCCGGCCTATGCCAAAGCATTACAGCCGGGCGGAGGGGTGTAATACGAAGGCCGGGGCCTCTACTTCTTGCTGAATTTCCGATATTTCATCCGGTGTGGCGTGGCCGCATCATCACCCAGACGGCGTTTGAGGTCTGCTTCATACTCGGAATAGTTACCCTCGAACCATTCCACATGGCTGTCGCCTTCGAAAGCCAGCATGTGAGTGGCAATGCGGTCGAGAAACCAGCGATCATGCGAGATTGCGACCACGCAACCGGGGAATTCCAGCAGGGCTTCTTCCAGCGCGCGCAAGGTTTCCACATCGAGGTCGTTGGTGGGTTCGTCCAGCAACAGCACGTTACCCCCTGAGCGTAAGACTTTGGCCAGGTGCAGGCGGTTGCGCTCGCCTCCCGACAGATCCTTTACCCGCTTTTGCTGATCGCTGCCGCGGAAATTGAAACGTCCCACATACGCGCGGGACGAGGTCTTGTAATTGCCGACGGTGATGATTTCCTCACCGTCAGCGATTTCTTCCCACACACTTTTGTTCCCGTCCAGGCTGTCGCGGCTTTGGTCGACGTAGGCCAGCTGCACGGTGGAACCAAGGCGAACGGCGCCGCTGTCTGGTTGCTCCGAGCCGATCACCATACGGAACAAGGTCGTTTTACCGGCGCCGTTGCCGCCGATGATGCCTACAATCGCACCCGCCGGAACCGCGAAACTGAGGTCGTCAATCAACAGGCGGTCACCAAATCCCTTGCTGACATGTTTCAACTCGATGACGTCGTCGCCCAGCCGCGGACCCGGCGGAATGAAAATTTCATGCGTTTCGTTTCGCTGCTGGTATTCCTGTGAATTGAGTTCTTCGAAACGTTGCAGGCGCGCCTTGCTCTTGGCCCGTCTCCCCTTGGGGTTGGAACGCACCCATTCGAGTTCGGCATGGATGGAGCGCTGACGTTCCTTTTCCCGGCTGGCTTCCTGCAACAAACGTTGCTCTTTTTGCTCCAGCCAGGAGGAATAGTTGCCTTTCCAGGGGATGCCGTAGCCGCGATCCAGTTCCAGGATCCACTCGGCGGCGTTGTCCAGGAAGTAGCGGTCATGCGTGACCGCCACCACGGTGCCCGGGAATTCGGTCAGAAAGCGTTCCAGCCAGCCCACGGATTCAGCATCGAGGTGGTTGGTCGGCTCGTCGAGCAGCAGCATGTCGGGTTTGGAAAGCAACAGGCGGCACAGGGCCACGCGGCGGCGTTCGCCTCCGGACAGATGGCTCACGGCCGCATCCCATTCCGGCAAGCGCAAGGCCTCGGCCGCCACTTCGAGTGTGCGATCGAGTTCCCAGCCATTGGCGTTTTCGATGGCTTCCTGCAGTTCCGCCTGTTCGGCCAGCAGTTTGTTCATTGCCTCGTCATCCATCGGTTCGGCGAATTTCATGCTGATTTCGTCAAACTGGTTCAGCATATTGCGTACCTCGCCCACGCCTTCCTCGACGACTTCACGCACGATTTTGCTGTCATCGAGCACCGGTTCCTGCGGCAGGTAGCCAATGCGGATTCCGGGTTGCGGCCGGGCCTCGCCTTCGAATTCCTGGTCCACTCCGGCCATGATGCGCAGCACCGTGGATTTGCCGGCGCCATTCAGTCCCAGCAGTCCGATTTTGGCGCCGGGAAAGAAGGAGAGGGAGATGTCCTTGATGATGGTGCGGTTGGGCGGAACAATTTTGCTCACCCCGATCATCGTGTAAATATACTGAGCCATGGCTGGTCCCGAGTGTGCTGCTGCAAGAGGCCGCGAATTATGCGCGATGAGCCCCACTCTTTCCACACCTCATTCAGTCAGCGAGTTCTCGTGCCGTCACAGGAATGACTCCCGGGCTCGGCGGTGGGCCAGGGCATCCGGTCCCGTAAACGGCGGCGAGTGGCTTCGGTCTGTTCGAACTCCGGAGCTTTGCCGAGGCATGCCGGCGGCAATCAGTGATAGAATTCACAGCTATTTTGTGGGTTTGTGCAACCTGCATGAATTCGTTAACCGGCCAGGCAATGGAAAGGATGAGGGATGTTTGACAGCAGCTACAGGATTGCAGGATTTGATGATGAACTGGCCCGGTGCCATCGAGGCTGAGAAAGCCCGGCAGGAAGACCATATTGAGCTGATTGCCTCGGAAAACTACGCCAGCCCGCGAGTACTGGAAGCACAGGGTTCGGTGCTGACCAACAAATACGCCGAAGGCTATCCCGGAAGGCGCTACTACGGCGGTTGTGAATACGTTGACGTGGGCGAGCGGCTGGCCCAGGAACGTGCCAGGGAATTGTTTGGCGCAGGCTATGCCAACGTCCAGCCTCATTCCGGTTCACAGGCCAATGCAGCGGCCTATCTGGCGCTGCTGCAGCCCGGCGATACCATTCTCGGCATGAGCCTGTCGGAAGGCGGCCACCTGACCCATGGCAGTCCGGTCAATTTCTCCGGAAAGCTGTTCAAAGCCGTACAGTATGGGATCGATCAACAGACCGGCCTGATCGACTATGACATCGTTGCGGAGCTGGCGGAAAAGCACCGGCCGCAAATGCTGATCGGTGGCTTTTCCGCCTATTCCCGGGTGATCGACTGGGCCAGAATGCGCGAGATAGCGGACTCGGTGGGAGCCTGGTTCCTGGTCGACATGGCGCATGTCGCCGGACTCGTCGCCACCGGGGTCTACCCCAGCCCCGTCCCGCATGCCCATGTGACGACCTCGACCACACACAAGACGCTGCGCGGACCACGCGGCGGCCTTATCCTTGCCCAGGAAGACGAGGCGATTCATAAGAAATTGAATTCGATGGTGTTCCCGGGGACCCAGGGCGGTCCGTTGATGCACGTGATTGCAGCCAAAGCGGTGGCATTCAAGGAAGCGCTGGATCCGTCCTTCCGCGACTACCAGAAAGCTGTCGTGGACAATGCGCGTGCGATGGCCGCCACGATGATCGAGCGCGGCTACAAGATTGTTTCCGGCGGCACCGATAACCATCTGTTCCTGGTGGACCTGATTGGCCGCGAATACACCGGCAAAGACGCCGAAGAAGCCCTGGGCCGGGCCAATATCACGGTCAACAAGAATACCGTTCCCGGAGAGCCCCGTTCGCCATTCGTGACCAGCGGGCTGCGCCTGGGCACGCCGGCGGTAACGACACGCGGCTTTGACAGGGAGGACTGCGTGGTGCTGGCCGGGCTGATCTGTGACGTGCTCGATCACATGGGCGATGAGGCTGCGGTGCTCGGGGCGCGCAAACAAGCCATTGCTCTGTGCCAGGCTCATCCGGTCTACGGCAAGTGAGATTGGCTGCATGTGGTGCCCGTTTTGCCATCACATAGACACCAAGGTGGTGGATTCTCGCCTGACGGGAGATGGCATGCAGATTCGCCGCCGGCGCCAGTGTGCAGCCTGCGGTTCGCGGTTCAATACTTACGAAGCACCGGAACTGAAAGCCCCCCGAATCATCAAGTCCAATGGGGCGCGCGAGGCATTTTCAGAAGAAAAGCTGCGTATTGGCATGTTACGGGCATTGGAAAAGCGCCCGGTCGAAACCCGTGAGGTCGAGCGCAGTATTCGCAAACTGCTGCGTGAAATCCGCAGTGTCGAAGAGGTCGAGATTTCCAGCAGCCTGATCGGTGAGTGGGTGATGCGTGAACTGAGCCAGCTCGACCAGGTGGCTTATGTCCGTTTTGCCTCGGTCTACAAACGATTTGAGGATGTGCAGGCTTTCCGTGACGTCATCGAGCGCCTGGAGCGTCAGCATCCTGCGGATCACGATCAGCGCCAGATTTCCCTGCTGGACCCGCAAAGCAGACGCAAGCCACGGCGAAAAGAGTGACGTTTTCCGATTTTGACCAAGAGTGCATGACGCTGGCGCTGGAATCGGCGGCAAAAGGATTGAATACCTGCCATCCCAATCCCCGGGTGGGTTGCGTCATTGCCAGGGAGGGCCATATTGTTGCCACGGGCTGGCATGCGGTTGCAGGTGGGCCGCATGCGGAAATTGTCGCCCTGGAATCCGCCGGCGCGGCTGCGCGAGCCGCAACCGCTTACGTTACGCTGGAGCCCTGCAGCCACCATGGATTGACACCGCCCTGTGTCGATGCGCTGCTGGAGGCCGGAATCCAACGGGTGGTGATTGCCATGCAGGATCCGAATGCCCTGGTCAACGGCGCCGGTCAACGCAAGTTGGAAGCAGCCGGAGTGGTGGTCGAATCCGGCTTGATGGCGCCGGCCGCCGAGGAGTTGAACGCCGGATTCCTGATGCGTATGCGCGCTGGCAGGCCATGGGTGAGGGTCAAGATCGCAAGCAGCCTGGATGGACGCACCGCATTGCCAAACGGCGACAGCCGGTGGATCAGCAGCACCGTATCCAGGCGTGATGTGCAGGCCTGGCGCGCGCGCTCGTCCGCCATCCTCACAGGAATCGGTACGGTATTGGCGGACGATCCCGCCATGACCGCCCGGGTGGCAGAACCACCGCTGCTTCCGTTGCGGGTCATCGTCGATACACACTGGCGCACGCCGCCGCTGAGCCGTATCCTGCAACAGCCCGCCTCAGCCTTGATCGCCGGCTCGCAGGATGCCGTCATTCCTTCGGCCCTGGCTGAAACTGGTGTACGCTGTCTGCCTCTGCCGGCACCCGAAGGGCAGGTCGATCTGCGTTCCTTGATGCACGCGCTGGCGGATCTTGAAATCAATGAGGTGCAAGTGGAAGCTGGCGCAATACTTTGCGGCGCATTGTTGCGGGCAGGGCTGGTGGACGAAATACTGCTCTACCTGGCGCCGGTGCTGTTGGGTGAGGGCGGCCCGGGTCCGTTTGCGATCGGCGCGCTTGAATCCATGCAGCAAAGAACGCAACTGGAATTAATGGAGAGCAGTCAGCTCGGAGACGATTTGCGCTTGCGCCTGCGGCCACGCAGACAAGCGCCCGAACCCATACAGCGTGATGGATGACATGTTTACCGGTATTGTGATGGCGACAGGGCTGGTGCGGGAAAAGACTCCCGTCGGCGGCGATGTGCGCCTGTTGATGGAAGCCAATGATCTGGATTTTGGCAGCAGCAGGGAAGGCGACAGTATTTCAGTTTCAGGTGCTTGCCTGACCATGTTACGACCCGGTGAAAACCGTTTCAGCGCGGACCTGTCTGCGGAAACCTTGCAGCGGACGACCCTGGGTGCCATCGATGCCGGTCAGAAGGTCAATCTGGAACTGGCCTTGACACTGGCAGACCGTTTGGGCGGGCATCTGGTCACCGGCCATGTCGATGGCATTGCCCGGTTGACAGCCCGCGTTCCCGACGGACGCGCGCAACGTTTCGACTTCGAATTGCCGCCAGGGCTGGAAAAGTACGTGGCGCAAAAAGGCTCCATTTGTATCGACGGGGTCAGCCTGACCGTGAACGCGGCGGTGGGTAGAAAGTTTTCGGTATGTCTGATACCGCATACGCTGGATCTGACCACACTCGGGGGCTTGCAGGTGGGTGATAAAGTAAATATCGAAGTCGACCTCATTGCCAGGTATCTGGAACGCTTGGCGGCACCGTTCCGCGAGTAAGGATGTGATCATGAGCAATGAACTGAACACGATTCCCGAACTGCTTGAAGATATCAATGACGGGCGCATGGTGGTCATGATGGATGACGCCGACCGGGAGAATGAAGGCGATCTGATCATGGCCGCTTCCAAGGTTCGGCCGGAAGATGTGAATTTCATGGCGCGGTTTGGGCGTGGATTGATTTGCCTGTCTTTGACCCGGGAGCGCTGTCAGCAGCTTAACCTGCCCCTGATGGTGAATCTCAATCAGACACGCTATGCGACCAATTTCACGGTATCGATCGAAGCGGCTGAGGGCATTACCACGGGAATTTCTGCCTATGACCGTGCCCATACCATCCGCACGGCGGTAAAGCCCGACGCCAGCCGCTCCGACCTGTCACAGCCGGGGCATGTGTTTCCGCTGATGTCCCAGCCGGGCGGCGTGCTGGCGCGCGCCGGACATACAGAAGCCAGCGTCGACCTGGCCATGCTGGCCGGCCTGGAGCCGGCGGCCGTGCTGGTTGAAATCCTGAACGAAGACGGCAGCATGGCGCGGCGCTCCCAGTTGGAGGTTTTTGCCAGGGAACACGGCCTCAAGATCGGCACCATCGCAGACCTCATTCATTACCGCATGCAGACGGAAAAAACCGTCGAACTCATTTCCACTCACGAAGTGATGACGGACTTTGGGCCATTCACTTTGCATACCTACCGCGATGCCATCGAGGGCCGTTTGCATTTGGTGCTGATGCGAGGCCAGGTGCAGGCGGACGAGCCTTTCCTGGTGAGGGTTCATGTGCAAAATCCCCTGAGTGACGTTTTGCTGATGCGCCGTGCGGATTTTGGTTTGCCGCTACGCACCGCACTGGCGGAGGTCGCGGGAGCCGACAGCGGCATGGTGCTGGTGTTGGGCGCCGATCACTCGGAAGAAGAACTGTTGCGCCTGATCCAGCAGCAGCCGCAGCCGGCGGTGGCGGCGAATGGGGACAACCGGCGTGCGCGCGAATTGCGAACCTACGGTATTGGCGCACAGATCATTGCCGATCTGGGGGTGCGCAAGATGCGCGTGTTGAGTGCGCCCTTGAAGTTGACCGGCCTGGCCGGCTTCGGGCTCGAAGTGGTCGAGTACGTCCACCCGCGGGACGGGAACCAGGAAGGCCTTGCCGGGGCGCGCAAATGACCCGGACGGATGCAGCCAAGCTGAAGGCGCAGTGGCGCATCGGGCTGGCCGCAAGCCGGTTCAACCAGTTTATCGTCGAGCAACTGGTGACGGGCGCCTGCGATGCGTTGAAACGCCAGGGGGTGACGGGTTCCGGCTGGACGCTGCTGTGGGTACCAGGTGCGTTCGAATTGCCTTTGCTGGCGGATCGGATGGCGCGCTCCGGCCAGTTCGACGCCGTCATCGCCCTGGGCGCGGTCATCCGCGGCGGCACCCCGCATTTTGACTACGTTGCCGGGGCATGTGCGCACGGCTTGAGCAGGGTCGCGCTGGATCACGGAATTCCGGTCAGTTTTGGCGTACTGACGACCGATAATATCGAGCAGGCTTTGGAACGGGCTGGAACCGGCGCCGGGAACAAGGGTTTCGATGCCGCCATGACGGCCCTGGAGATGATCGAGACCCTGCAATCCCCGGCGTTGAGGCGGGAGCCGTCAGGCAAGGCATGAAATTGGGCAAGCAGAGCGGGGAGCGTGACCGCAGCCATGATGACCAGCGGCAGCCGGGGCGGCATGAGCGCCGTCAACGGGCCAGGCGCAGGGCGCTGCAGGCGCTGTATCAGTGGCAGATCACCCGGCAGCAGGCCGGTGAGATTCTGCAGCAGTTCCGGGAAGCGCAGGATCTCAGCCAGATCGACGAGGAATTCTTCGAAAGCCTGTTGTGCGGTGTGATAGACGAACAACAGGATCTCGACCGCAGCTTGCAGCCCTTTCTCGACCGGCCAATGGAGCAGGTCGATATCATGGAACAAGCCGTATTGCGCCTCGGGGCCTGGGAATTGTTGCACTGTCCGGAAGTGCCCTTCCGCGTGGTATTGAATGAGTCGATCGATTTGGCACACCGGTTCGGCGCCGAGCAAGGCCATGCGTTCGTCAACGGTGTCCTGGACAAGGCCGCCAGGGCCTGGCGCCTAAATGAAGCCATTTGAAGCACGGCATTGAGCCAGCGCGAGTTCCGGGGATGAATGAATTCGAGCTGATCGCGCGAATACAGGACATTTTCAGCTCCGCTGGGGCGGGTCTGACCCAGGCCGGATCTGTCGGCATGGGGGATGATGCCGCGGTTATCACGGTCGAAGCCGGCCGGCAGTTGGTCGTGACCACCGACACGCTGGTTTCAGGGGTTCACTTTGCCTCCGATTCCGATCCGGCCGATATCGGCCATAAGGCGCTGGCGGTCAATTTGAGCGATCTGGCGGCCATGGGCGCCGATCCCCGTTGGTTCTTTCTGGCTTTGACCCTGGCTGAAGCAAATGCTCAGTGGTTGGACCAATTCGCCGGCGGCATGGCCACCCTGGCTGCGGCATGCGGTATCGAGCTTGCCGGCGGAGACACCACCTCAGGGCCGCTCAGCATCACCATCACCGCACACGGCCTGGTGAACCGCGGGGAAGCCTTGCTGCGAAGTACGGCGAACGCCGGCGACCTGGTGGTGATATCGGGCAACCCGGGCCTGGCGGCCAGCGGGCTGGAGCAACACCGGGCGGGCAAGCAGGTCGACGGCGAAGCGTGGCGTGCCCTGACACGTCCCGAACCACGTTTGCATCTGGGCAGGGCGCTGCGCGGCAAAGCCACGGCCTGTATCGATATTTCCGACGGATTGGCGGCAGATCTTGCACACATCGCGGAAGCCTCACAACTTGGGGCGGAAATCTGGCTTGACCGTTTGCCACGACCGGGGCTTATGGAGATGCTGCCGCCGGAACACTGCTGGAAGCTGCAGCTCGGAGGTGGCGATGATTACGAATTATGTTTTTCACTGCCGCCACGGCTGGAACATGAAATCCCGGATCTGGCTGCGCAGGGCGGAGTTGGACTGACGGTCGTCGGGCGCCTGCATACGGGTTCCGGGCTACGGTTTCTCAAGCGCGACGGCAGCGGGTTTGTCCCCGAAAAGCAGGGTTTCGATCACTTCAGCAACAACGGTCCGGACGTCTGAAGTGAATTCCAGAAAAGTTGCCGGGATTCATAGCTAATCCGTGTAGTCGAAAACCTTGATCACTTTTTCCACGCCGCCGATGCGGCGCACGATATCCGCAACGGCTTCACCTTCCGCGCGGTTGACTGTACCCATCAGGTAGACGATTTTACGGGCGGTCAGGACTTTGATGCGGGTCGCATCGAAGCCGGCCACCGGGTTGTCCTTGATCAATACGGTATTGACCTTACTGGTCATGTACGTGTTGCTCAGGCGGTCGCCCGCAGTCGCGGGGGGCATTACAGCCAATTCATTCACCACGCGTTTGACGCCTTTGATCTTCGCGCTCAGTTCGGTTGCAAGCGTCTTGTTGGCCTCACTCTTGGTTTCACCGGCCATCAGCAGCGTGCCGTTGTGCACTTCGACCTTGATATGATCCATATGGTCGAATTCAGCACGCGAAAAAAGCCGGTCGACGACCTTTGTTTCCACCACCTGGTCATCGATTATCGTGCCGACGCTGCGGCGTTCGTCCTGGGGTGCGCAAGCGGTCATCAGCACGCAGAGCAGGGGCAGGCACATCAGCGCCAACATCTGAACAGGATTTCTGTGGTTCCGAATCATAGGGGTGCAAGAGCACATGCTGTTTTCCTCCCGGCAGGTGTTGCTTTGGCTTATTGAGTTAACTGGTGGTGAATGCGTCCTGAATCCAGTGCACCGTCAGCTTGCCCGCTTCATGTCCCATGGAAAGTACATCGAACCTGCATGGTTGCATCGCGTGCTGACCATGATACTGGAGATAGCGTTGCGCGGCGCGGATGATGCGGCCTTGCTTGGCTCTGGTCACACTTTCGGCGCCACTGCCATAGAGCGCGCTCCGGCGATAACGGACTTCAGCGAAGACGAGACAATTCCCATCCTCCATGATCAGGTCTATTTCTCCGAGCCGGCAGTGGAAATTGCGTGTCACGGTCCTGAGACCGCGGGCGTGCAGATAAGACTCCGCTATGCGTTCCCAATGTTCGCCGAGTGCGCGCTTGTGGGTCAATGGCCAGACGCAAGGCCCGCGGATTGTGTCAGCGGCACGGGTACTCCGCCTCTGAAAACGGCGAAAGCGGGTTCACGCAAAAGATTTCCGCCGGACCCTTTGCGATAGTAGCCAGAAGCCCCCGGGAACCGGAAATCGGGATCGTGTTGCATCAGGTCCAGCCACGGCAAAAGATTCCAGGCGTCCCGGCCCAGGGCGTAAAGCGACGCAAACACGCCTCCGCGGATGCTGGACAAAGCGGGCAGGGGGTCCTTTGAATCCAGTCCCAATTGAAATGGTGTGATGGGAAAGCGTACCCCATCCAGATCCTGGTCAGCTACACGATCCGGCTTGCCGCTGAAGATCTTGCTGGTAGCATAGACCGGGATATCGCCGCCGTAATTGAACCGCAGTTGTGGGCGAATCAAACGTCCCTGCGTGGGCCCCGCCGCGAGAAATATTACATCGACGTCATTTCTCCTGATGGGTTCGAATTCGAGTTTCATCTGCAAGGTATTTTCCAGAGCTTTTTCTCGCGCCTCGCTTTCATCAATTTTCAGCAATCGCTTCAACACCGCGGAATGATCATTTTCGCTTTCCAGGTAGCGGCTGGATGCCACAATTTGACGATCTTCGTGTAGGAATTCCACGCTGAAAGCCTGCGCCATGCGTTCGCCCCATTCGCCTTCAGGAGTCAGAATGATGGCACGGTGAAATCCGGAGCGAATGACTTCCCGGGCCAGGGAACGGACTTCCTCATCCGGAGAAAATGACAAGCCATAGATCTGGCCGGCCAATCCGGGCGGTACATTGAGTTGGTCCGGCAAGTCATTCAAGGCCAACAGCGGCGTGATCAGGCCAGCCAGATTGAGCAGCGCCTCGATCGAAGGTTTCTGCAGCGGCCCGATGATCCATTGCGCGCCCAGGTCGAGCGCTTCGAAATATGCCGGGGGCACCAGTTCCCCCTCTTCACCGGTGGGTACGAAGTGCAGCTCTGCATCGCTGCGCTGGGTCAAAAAGGCGTTCAGGATGCCGTCGCGTATGGCTTCGGCCGCTGCTTGCAAGCGCCCGGATTCGGGAAGCAAAACCGCGACTTTCCGGGGCGTGGTGAACTGCTGCCGATAGCGCAGCCAGAGATCGAGTGCTTCATCTTCCTCGAGCACGTGGTGTGGGTGCCGGCTTTTCCAGGAGTTGATGGCCTCTTCCAGCCCTTTTGGCTGGACCAGGTTCTGGCGCATGACCAGCGCCAGGTCGAACCAGCCAACCAGGGTCTGGTCACCGCGGGGGTTGACGGCGCGAATGGCGAGTTCTCCGGAAGGGATGTCCTGCAGCGATTGCAGCAATGCCAGCGCCTGCTCTGGATCGTATCGGCTCAAAGCCCGGGACAACGCTACTGCGTTCGAGATTCCGCGTGAACCAGGACGGGCCAGCATCTGTTTTGTACTGGCGCTCAGCTGTTCAAATCGTTTGCGGTCGGACCGGGGCAGATCGGAGGCCGCTTGCTGCAACAGGATGTCGGCTTCATCCGGCCGTTCGGCACGCAGGGCAAGGTCGGCGAGCACCAGGTTCATTCGTGCCCGTTCAGGTGCGGCCAGTTCGAGACCTGTCGACCCAGCGCAAATTGTCCTGCGCTTTCCCCGGCTGGTTTGCCAGCAGCCACGCATCCGCCGCCTTGATTCTCAAGGCTCCTGCCGCCGGCCCTGCCGCAGACAATGCCTGTTGCTGCCACAGTCGCGCTGCCTGGGCATAATCGCTATTGGCAAATAACTGCTCCGGGTCGGAAATCGGAGCGCGCTCGGACACAGGCGCGGGCGGCGTGCCGGCGCAAGACAGCAACAGGCTCAGACCCATGCCCAGCAAAATAGAGACTGAACCAGGCGGCCGCGACTTCCCGCGCTCCTGGCTGGCCCGGCACAAAGTGCTCGGGAAAATCGATTCGATGGTAGATTTCTGGACCTGTTCATATGCGCTTGTTTCCGCTTTGCTGCGCCCTTGAAGCCGGGAGAAGCCGTTCCTGGGCAATCATTCCGTTGGAAATGATAACCCAGCCGGCATCCTGATGATTCATAATGAAGCCGTCACAGTGCACGCATTGAGACAAACGGTGGAAAAGACATGAACGAAGAAATCATCACGGTCAGTCTGTACGTGGTTGCCACGCCCATCGGTAATCTAGCGGACATGAGCTATCGCGCGGTGGATATCCTGTCGCGTGTTGATCTGGTCGCAGCGGAAGATACGCGCCGGACGCGGGTACTGTTCCAGCATTATGGCATCACCACGCCGCTGGTTGCCTTACACGAGCACAACGAAAGTACCGTAGCACCGCAACTGCTTGATCGACTGCGTGAAGGAAAATCATTGGCGCTGGTTTCGGACGCCGGCACGCCTCTCTTGTCCGATCCGGGCTATCGTCTGTTGAACCTCGCGATCAGCGCTGGTATCCCGGTACGAGCCATCCCCGGCGCCAGTGCGGTCACCGCCGCGCTTTGCGTGGCAGGACTGGCCACAGACCGTTTCGTCTTCGAGGGCTTTTTGCCGCCAAAACAGCCTGCGCGCCTTGCTTGTCTGCAAAACCTGCAGCGGGAACACAGAACTCTGGTTTTTTTTGAATCCAGCCACCGAATCCTTGCCAGCATTGGCGACATGGCGGTGGTCTTCGGTGCGGAGCGAGCGGCGGCGGTTTGCCGGGAGTTGACGAAAAGATTTGAAACCGTGTTGCGTGGCGGGCTGGGTCACTTGCTGCAGATAATTGACGCCGATCCCGATCAACAAAAAGGCGAGTTCGTGATTGTCGTGGCCGGTGCCGAGCCGGATCAAAGCGAGGTCATGTCCGCTGCGCTGGAAATGGGTCTCGCGCTGCAGGAATTCCTTTCGATCAGTCAGGCTGCGCGAGTGGCGGCCAGGCTGTGCAATGTCGACCGGCGAGCGCTTTATCAACGACTGTCCGAACGGGATTGAAAGGTATCAATATCGGGGCCAGCCCCGATCTGACACGCCAACTGGTGCAATATCGGGGCTAGTGCGAGACAATAGCCCCGGGAGCCGGCCAGACAATCGCTTTGCGGCAGTGGTGACATTGTTGCGGGGAGGAAAGTCCGGGCTCCACAGGGCAAGGTGCCAGGTAATTCCTGGGGGGCGTGAGCCTACGGAAAGTGCAACAGAAAGCAAACCGCCGGTTCACTCATCGAGTGACCCGGTAAGGGTGAAATGGTGCGGTAAGAGCGCACCGCGCAGGTGGTAACACGCTGCGGCTAGGTAAACCCCACCTGGAGCAAGACCAAATAGGAAAGCCATGCCGCGGCCCGCGGCGCTTTCGGGTAGGTCGCTTGAGGCTGCCGGTGACGGCAGTCCCAGATGAATGATTGTCCTCGACAGAACCCGGCTTATCGGCCGGCTCCCTCTCTTTCCTACCCTTCCCGCGACGCGCCCCGTGCCCTTGTTTTTGGCACAGCAGGCTCGGTGGCGGGCCAAGGGCATCCGATCCCGGGCACTTCGGCCCCACGCTTTGCGTGGGGCTACCCTCGCGCTTTGTCGCACGCGCGACGGCATTCCGGGGGCACTTTTTTGCCTACGGCAAAGTCGCTCCCCCTCCATTGCCTGCGCTGTGGCCACGGCCCGGAGGGGCATCCTGCCCCTTCGGGCCTGTCGGGACATCCCTGTCCCTCCGACCAGTCGCTCCGGCAGCACTCGGCGCCGTTTACGGGACCGGCTCCCCTTGGCCCACCGCCAAGCAGAGCGGCTGTCCAGGGGTCGAATGGACAGGAAGTCCATTCGAGGCCGCCCGGGGCAGGATGCCCCGTGAGGCCGACCCCTGAAGACAGTCGCGGCGCGAGGGAAGCCCGAAGGGCCGGTGCGCCCGGGAGCCGGGCCCGTGAACGGCGCCGAGTGGAACGAGGGTACAAGACGCGATGACCCAAATCCAGGAACGAGAGGAAGCGGATTCTTGAATAGTGTCGCGTGATTTATCTGGAGAAGTGAAGGACAAAGGCCCTCGCGGGACCTGCCGTGAAAAATTTTGCGGGTGGTTTGTGCCACTGGCTGGCCATAATTTCGTCCCGGCGCGTCCACCCACCCCTGCTTTAATGAGCCGTTAGTGACTTCTAAGTGTTTGCCCTGCTTGACATTAGACGGGTAAGCCACTATCGTGCATATTAGTGGGAAATTGTGGTGATAAGTGTCATAAAGGTGGGGAAATCGTGTTCTTTGGTGAGACCGCACTCAATCTGGACGCAAAAGGGCGTCTGGCCATTCCAAGCCGCTACCGGGATTCGATCCAGGAACGGTGCGAAGGCCGGATGGTGCTCACCTATAGCGCATTCGATTTGGGTGCGCTGTGGTTATACCCGGAAAACGAATGGAACCGCGTGCGCGATGAAGTGACGGGACTTAGCACTTTCAACCCGGGTCACCGCAGCCTGCAGCGGAAGCTGGTGGGAAGTGCGACGACGGTGGAACCGGATGGCAGCGGGAGAATTCAGTTACCGCTGACCCTGAGGCAGGCGACCGGCCTGGAAAAGCGGGTGGTGATGATGGGCATGGGCAACCGCTTTGAAATCTGGAATGAAACGATTCTCAACCAGAAGCGGGCAGAGGAAGAGCGCAGCCTGAGTGAGGCTGCATCGGAAGAAATGGCTCGCCTCGTACTTTAGGCGTAATGGGACGAGGTTTTGCAACAGAGGTGCCGATCGGAGTAGATGAGCAAATTCCAACACCAACCGGTTTTACGGGACGAAGTGTTGGCAGGGCTCAACATCCGCGGCGACGGATACTACCTCGACGGAACCTTTGGCAGGGGCGGACATAGCCGGGCGATCCTGAGCCGGCTGTCCAAGCAAGGATGCCTGGTTGCCCTGGACAAGGATCCTGAAGCGGTTGCTTTTGGGAAGCGAACTGCTGGGACAGGACCCGCGTTTCAGGATTGTCCAGGGGAACTATGCAGAAATGGAACGTTTTGTCCGGGACTGGGATCTTGGGCGTGGTCTCGGATGGAGTTTTGTTGGACCTCGGTGTGTCCTCGCCCCAGTTGGACAATCCGGTACGGGGATTCTCCTTTATGGGGGATGGGCCACTGGATATGCGTATGAACCCATTACAAGGCGTCACGGCAGCCGATTGGTTGGCGGAAGCGCCGGAACGGGAATTGACCCAAGTGTTTTGGGAGTTCGGAGAGGAGCGCCACGCGCGCAGGATTGCCAGGAGCATCGTGATGGCCCGGCAGCAACGACGGCTGGAAACTACCGGCCAATTGGCCGAATTGATCGAACAGACGATCGGCCGTCGTGAGCAGAATAAGCATCCGGCTACACGGTGCTTTCAGGCAATCCGTATTTATATAAATAATGAATTGGCCGATCTGGCTCTTGGGCTGGAAGCCGCGATAAAAGGGTTGCGCCCGGAAGGGAGACTGGTAGTGATCAGTTTCCATTCGCTGGAGGACCGCCTGGTCAAGCGGACAATGCGAGAAGCCGCACGACCAGGCAGAGTCCTCCGCAACATTCCGGAACACCCGGACATGACACCCTCGCTGCGGATAATCGGCAAAGCCGTTAAACCTTCTCGCTCCGAACTCTCCGTCAATCCCCGTGCGCGCAGTGCTGTCATGCGGATTGCGGAGAAAATCGCTTGAATGTCAGATTACTGATCGTGGTTCTCATGCTCGGCGCTGTGATCGTCAGCGCCCTGGGTGTGGTGTACACCCGTCATGAGAGCCGGCGATTGGAAGTTCAGTTGGATGAATTCGAAAATCAGCGCGACACCGTGATTGCAGAGTGGAGCCGGCTGCAATTGGAACAGGCCTGGTTGGCGGATGCCGGCCAGGTGGAAAGCAAGGCACGCGAACATCTGGGCATGGGAATTCCCGAACACCCACACCTCCTGGTGGTGAGGCCTTGATGAGCAGCGGCAAAAACAGCGCGCCGGTGACAAGGCTGTATGCTTTTCTGCTGGTCTTCATGCTGTGCTCGGTTGCGCTGATCGCTCGCGCGGTGAACCTGCAGGTTACGGAAACGGATTTCCTGCAAGGTCAGGGTGAGGCGCGATTTCTGCGGGAAGTGGTGGTACCCACACGCCGCGGTAACATTCTCGACCGCACAGGCGAGCCTCTGGCGGTCAGCACACCGGTCGATTCGGTTTGGGTGCAACCCAGGGAATTACTGCAGGCGCCAGAGCATATCACTACCCTGGCGCAGGTGCTGGGCGCGGATGCAGGCGATATCGAGCGCCGGTTGACACAACGATCCGGCCGTGAATTTGTCTGGCTGCGCCGGCGTTTGCACCCGGATCTGGCCGCGGAGATTAAAGCCCTTGACCTGCCGGGGGTGTATCTGCAAAAAGAGTACCGGCGTTTTTATCCCACCGGTGAAGTCTCTGCGCATGTCATCGGGTTTACCAACATCGACGATGTCGGCCAGGAAGGCCTGGAGTTGACCTACAACGATTGGTTGCAGGGCAAGCCTGGACTCAAACGCGTGATACGGGACCGGCTCGGGCGTACGGTTGAGCATTCCGAAGTGTTGCATGAGGCGGTACACGGTCATGATCTTGTTCTGACCATCGACCGCCGCTTGCAATACCTTGCTTACCGCGAGTTGAAGCGAACCGTGCTCAAGCACCGCGCGCATTCTGGTTCGATCGTGATGCTCGATATCGCCTCGGGGGAAGTACTGGCCATGGTCAACCAGCCGGCGTTCAACCCGAATCAGCCGAGCGGCGAAAGCGATGGCATGCGCAATCGTGCGCTGACCGATGTGTTCGAACCCGGTTCCGTGATGAAACCCTTTTCGGTGGCGGCCGCACTGGAAAGTGGCTTGTTCAAGCCGGACACACCGGTCGATACGACTCCCGGGACGATCAACGTTTCCGGTCACACCATCAGCGATCACCGCAATTACGGTCCCATCGATGTCACCCGAATCATCACCAAGTCGTCAAATGTTGGTGCGACCAAGCTTGCGCTGCAATTGAAACCTGAGCAGTTGTGGAGCGTCTATGACCGCTTTGGCTTCGGCGAGGTAACAGGCATCGGTTTTCCCGGTGAGTCGGCTGGCGTATTGCGTAATTATCAGCGCTGGCGACGGGTGGAACAGGCAACGCTTTCCTATGGTTATGGATTGTCGGTTACCGCCCTGCAGTTAGCCAGCGCCTTTGCCGCTCTGGCTGACGACGGCCGCATGCGCCGGCCCAGTCTGATCCAGGGCGCCGACAATCCAGCAGTATCCATCATGGATTCAGAGATCGCTCATGAGATTTCCGTGATGCTGGAAACCGTCACTGGTCCGGAGGGTACGGGCAAGGCTGCGCGCATTGCCAATTACCGTGTATCGGGCAAAACAGGCACTTCACGCAAGGCCAGCGCGACGGGATATGCATCGCATTACATTGCCACCTTTGCCGGGTTTGCCCCGTCCAGCAATCCGAAACTCGTGGCGGTGGTGACCATCGACGACCCCAGCGACGGGGAATATTACGGTGGACTGGTTGCTGCCCCCCTGTTTTCCACCGTCATGAGCGGTGCCTTGAGGCTATTGAACATCCCACCCGATAGTTTTGAGGGTGCGCTGGTCCAGGTCGGTCATGCAACGGACGACCATGATTCTGACGGAGGTGGGGATTGAGCTGCCCGATGAGTCTTGCAACTCTGTTGGAGGGATGGTGCGATTCGCCACCGCGGCTGACCGTCGACGGCTTGAGCCTGGATTCGAAGCGTGTGCGTGCGGGCGACGCATTCATCGCTGTTGCCGGAGCGACAACGCACGGGATGGTCTTTGCCGAGGAAGCGCAGGCAAGGGGCGCCCGTGTCATTATCCACGATGGCCTGGCGCCGGTACCGGAACTTGGCATTCCCCAGATTGGCATCGAAGGTTTGGGCAAGTTGCTGTCGCGACTTGCCGCACGCTTTTTCCATTGCCCTTCGGATCGCCTGACCATCGCCGGGGTGACCGGTACCAACGGCAAGACCTCAACCGCGCATTTTATCGCGCAGGCCTGGCAGCGCTCCCGTGGCAAGGCCGGCCTGATTGGCACCATCGGCTATGGTCCTCTGTGCCGGCTGAAGCCGGCGGCGCTGACAACGCCGGACCCCATTTCGATGCAAAGCATGCTGGCGGAGTGTATCGATGACGGTGTCGAGCAGGTCGCGATGGAAGCATCCTCCCATGCGCTGGAGCAGGGCCGTTGCGCAGATATCGCCTTTGCTGCCGCAGTGTTTACCAACCTGAGCCGGGATCACCTCGACTATCACGGCAACATGGAACGGTATGCGGCTGCCAAGCGCCGGCTGTTCACGGACTGCCAGCCGGGATTCGCAGTGATCAATGCCGACGACGAATTTGGCCGCAGCCTGATTGCGGAGCTTGCCGGAACACTCGAAGTGATGAGCTATGGCACCAACGGCTCATCTGAATTGCGCGGGGCCGTGATGCAAATGGATTCCTCGGGCATGACGGTGAAAATCTCCAGTCCCTGGGGCGAAGGCACGATACACACAGGCCTTCTGGGCCGCTTCAACGTCTCCAATTTGTTGGCCGCAGCCGGTGTGCTGGCTCTGCTTGGAATGCCCTGGAGCGAGGTCATGCATCAACTGGAAATGATGCACCCGGTACCCGGGCGAATGCACTGCCTTGGCGGCGAGCATGACCAGCCGCTGGTGGTCGTCGATTTTGCCCATACGCCGGACGCGCTGAAACAGGCACTGACCGCACTGCGGGCGCATTTGCACGGCCGCCTCACTTGCGTGTTTGGCTGTGGCGGTGACCGGGATCGTGGCAAGCGTCCATTGATGGCTGCCGTTGTGGAAAGCCTGGCTGACCGCGTGGTGGTGACCAGTGACAACCCCCGTGGCGAAAAGCCGCAAAACATATTCAGCGACATGCTGGCAGGAATGAAGACGCCCGCCAGTGCGCTGGTGATCGCGGACCGGGGTGCCGCCATCCGCCAGGCCATTCTCGATAGCCATGCCGGCGATATCGTTCTGATCGCAGGCAAGGGCCATGAAACCTACCAGGAATCCAACGGCCAACGTGTGCCGTTCAGCGATGAGGCGGCGGTTCGGGCCGTGTTGGAGGAAGCTGCATGATCCCGCTCCGTCTCAGCGAAGTTGCATCTGCACTGGGATTGCCAAAGCCGGCAACGGATCCAGTGCTGACATCGATTGTGGCCGACAGCCGGCAAGTCGATTATGGATCATTGTTTGCCGCGCTTCCGGGCAGCCGGGTGGATGGACATGAATTTGCCCACTCCGCCGTCGGCATGGGTGCGGTTGCTTTGCTGGTCAGCCGGCGCCTGGATATCGAGGCGCCGCAACTGGTGGTGGAGGATGCGCTCGCGGCTTTGGGCCGGATCGCACAATTGCTGCGCGACAAACTGCATCCAGTAGTCATTGGTATTACCGGCAGCAATGGCAAAACCACGGTCAAGGAAATGCTGGCGAGCATCCTGCGCCGGCAAGGGGATGTATTGGCCACAGAGGGAAATTTCAACAATGAACTGGGTGTGCCGCTGACCTTGTTCCGGCTGCAGGAAAAGCACGATTTTGCCGTGCTCGAACTGGGCGCCAGCAAAGCCGGCGATATTGCGCATTTGGCTGCGATTGCGCAAGCGGAAATCGGCCTGGTCACCAATATCGGGCCGGCGCATCTGCAGGGCTTTGGCTCCGAGGAAGGCGTTGCGCGGGCCAAGGGTGAGTTATACGCCTCATTGCCTGTTGCCGGCTGCGCGATTGTCAACGGAGATCAGCCCTGGTGCGATTTGTGGCTTGGCCTGAATACCGCGGGTAAGGTGCTGACTTTTGGTCAAGGCAAGGAGCATGACGTCCGGCTCGACATGGGCGCGGCCGTACCTCGCATCCACACGCCCGCCGGATCTTTTGACGCGCGCCTTACCCTGCCCGGTGCGCACAACCTGATCAACGCTGCCGCGGCGACCGCGGCTGCGGTCGCGCTGGATGTGCCCCTGGACAGGATACGCCAGGGCCTTGAAGCCGTTGCGCCGGTTCCCGGCAGACTCAATCTGATCCGGGCCGATGCCGGATGGACTGTCATCGATGACACCTACAATGCCAATCCCGCCTCCCTGTACTCCGCATTGCAGGTCTTGTCCGGCATGCAAGGCACCGCCTGGCTGGTGTTGGGCGACATGAAAGAACTCGGCGAAGACAGCCGCAAGTTACACGCCGAAGTCGGTGACGCGGCCAGGTCCCTGGGCGTCAGTCGCATTTTTGCAATTGGGGAGATGTCCGCTCTGACCGTTGAGGCATTTGGTCACGGCGCGCAGCATTTCAGCGAGCAGTCGGCACTGGTGGCAGCGCTCAGGCAAGAACTACGGCCGGGAATCAACTGCCTGATCAAGGGTTCACGCTCGATGGGAATGGAACGCGTGGTGCAAGCGATTATCCCGGAAAAGACCTTGCGGGAGGCCTGCTGATGCTGCTGTGGCTGTTCCACACACTGGCCGGGATCAATCCGGGTTTCAATGTGTTCGGCTATATCACGCTGCGCATCATTCTGAGCGCCTTGACCGCGTTGCTGATTTCGCTGTTTCTTGGGCCTGCATTCATACGCCGCCTGGTGCGGGGACAGGCGGGACAACCGATTCGGGAGTTGGGGCCGAAAAGCCACCTGGTAAAAGCCGGCACGCCCACCATGGGCGGCGCATTGATTCTCTTCTCGATTGTATCCTCCACCTTGCTGTGGGCGGATCTGGGCAACCGTTACGTCTGGATCGTGTTGCTGGTTACCCTGGCTTTCGGCCTGATCGGGTGGCTGGATGACTACCGCAAACTGGTGCTGCAGGATTCTCGCGGACTGCCGGCACGCTGGAAATACCTGGCGCAGTCGGTGTTCGGTCTGGCGGCATCCTTCTTCCTGTACGAATCGGCCGATGTGCCGGCTGCGACCGAATTGATCGTGCCATTCTTCAAGGGCATTGCGATCCCGCTTGGTGCCTTGTACGTGGTTACGACGTATTTCATGGTCGTGGGATTCTCCAATGCAGTGAACCTGACCGACGGGCTCGACGGTCTGGCCATCATGCCTTCCGTGTTTCTCGCGGCTGCTCTCGGTATTTTTGCTTACGTCGCCGGCAATTCCGTCTTTTCATCCTATCTCGCCACGCCATCGATACCGGGGGCCGGTGAATTGTCCATTTTCTGCGGCGCCCTGGGCGGCGCGGGCCTGGGGTTCCTCTGGTTCAACACGTATCCCGCGCAGATTTTCATGGGCGACATTGGCGCACTTGCTGTCGGCGCGGCACTGGGTCTGGTTGCGGTGGTGGTGCGGCAGGAACTGGTGTTCATACTGATGGCCGGGGTCTTCGTCATGGAAACCGTTTCCGTGATCCTGCAGGTAGCCTCTTTCAAGCTTACAGGCAAACGCATTTTTCGCATGGCGCCGATTCACCATCATTTTGAACTCAAAGGCTGGCCTGAACCCCGCGTTATTGTCCGGTTCTGGATCATCTCGGTCATTCTCGTCCTGGCCGGCCTTGCAACACTGAAAATCCGATGAAGAAAATCGCAGCCTACATCACAGGCGTATCAGAAAGGTCTTGGAAGACAGCCGGTCGGCCTTGACTCCTGGGTCCTGACGCCGGTGATGTTGTTGCTCGCCCTGGGCATAGTCATGGTCGGGTCCGCTTCGATCTCGATCGCGGAAAGCCAGAACGTCCCTGTCTACTATTACCTGTTGCGGCATTGCATATTCATTGTCATCGGCATCTCTCTGGCGCTTTCATTCCGCATCATTCCGATTGATTTTCTGCAGCGGATTTCACGTCCCCTGATGTTGATGGCGGCGCTGGCCCTGCTGTTGGTTTTCATACCTGGGGTGGGTCATACCGTCAACGGCAGTGCGCGTTGGTTGCGCCTGGGCATGGTCAATTTCCAGGCCGTCGAAGCCGTCAAACTGATGGCCATCATCTATGTGGCCGGCTACCTCACACGCAAAGCCGATCTGGTGCGCAGCCGGTTTTTCGATACTTTCAAGCCGCTGATCTTTGCCGCAGTCCTGTCCGCCATCCTGCTGATGCAGCCCGATATGGGCAGTGCCGCCGTGATCACTGCAATCATCGCCGGCATGGTGTGGCTGGCAGGCGCAGCGTGGCGGCATATTCTGGTGCTTGGCATGTTGACGCTGCCGGCCTTTGCCTTTGCGGCCATGGAACCATACCGCTTGCGGCGCATCGTCAGTTTCATGGATCCCTGGGCAGATCCTTTCAACAGTGGTTTTCAATTGACCCAGGCGCTTATTGCCGTGGGCAGAGGCGAACTTCTTGGCGTCGGGCTTGGCGCCAGTATCCAGAAGCTTTTTTATCTCCCCGAAGCACACACCGACTTTATTTTTGCGGTATTGGCAGAAGAGTTTGGCCTGCTCGGCGTGGTTGTCGTTTTGGCATTGTTTTCATTGCTGGTGACGCGAGTGATGATCATTGGCGTCATGGCGCACCGCCGGGAACGGCCGTTCGCCGGCTTCCTGGCCTATGGGGTCGGTCTGTGGATCGGTTTGCAAGCAGTCGTCAGCATCGGCGTAAACCTCGGTGTGCTGCCTACCAAGGGGCTGACCTTGCCGCTGATCAGTTCCGGCGGCAGCAGCATTCTCATGACCCTGTTGGCCTTGGGAATGGTGCTCCGAATCAAGTACGAACTGGATCGTGATCTCGAGGTTCCGGCGCGGCGGCGTATTCACCTCAGGCGGGCCCGCCTATGAATGCCTCCCGTCCCTCCCATCCCGTGCGGCACAACTCCCCGGGTACCGAAGCGGGAAGCGTGCTGATCATGGCGGGGGGAACCGGAGGGCATATTTTTCCGGGACTGGCAGTGGCCGAGTCTCTGCGCCGCCAGCAGGTTGCGGTGCGCTGGCTGGGCGCCAGGGGCGGGATGGAATGTCAGCGTGTTGCCGGCCGCCGGCTTCGCAATCAGCGTAGTGGATATTTCCGGGCTGCGCGGCAAAGGCGTGCTGCGCTGGCTGCGTCTGCCGCTGCAACTGTTCAAAGCCATCAGCCAGGCTTTTGTACTCATCGGCAGGCAACGGCCGGCCTGCGCCCTGAGTTTCGGCGGTTACGCCGCCGGCCCCGGGGGACTGGCAGCCCGTTTGCGCGGCATACCCTTGTTGGTGCATGAGCAAAACCGGATTCCAGGATTGACCAATCGGGTCCTGGCCCGTTTGGCACAGCGGGTATTTCAGGCCTTTCCGGGAACATGGCCGCAACGCTTGCAGGCCACCACATGTGGCAATCCGGTGCGTCAGGCAGTGGCCGATATCGCCGCGCCGGCCGTGCGGCTGCAGGCTCGTTCCGGCAAGCCACGATTGCTGATCACGGGCGGTAGCCAGGGCGCGCGCACGCTGAACCGGGTCCTGCCGCAGGCAATCAAGCACCTCAAGAATGCGGCGATCCCGGAAATTCGTCATCAGGCAGGCAAAGGCTGGGTTCAGGAGACCGCGCAGGCCTACGCCGCGGCGGGGGTAAGCGCCGAGGTAGAGGAATTCATTGAAGACATGGCGCAGGCCTATGCCTGGGCCGATCTGGTGGTTTGCCGTGCCGGGGCTTTGACGGTTTCTGAACTCGCCGCTGCCGGTATCGGGTCCGTACTGGTGCCTTATCCGCACGCGGTCGATGATCACCAGACGCGCAACGCCTCCTACCTGGTCGATGTCGATGCGGCACGCCTCTTGCCGGAATCGCAATGTGAACCGCTGACGCTCAGCCGATTGCTGCAAGACCTGCTCGGCGATCGCAGTTGTCTGATGCGCATGGCCCAGTCGGCGCGCTCGGTGGCCATGCCGGACGCCGCCGAACGCGTCGCAAGGGTTTGCCTGGAGTATGCCCAGCCATGAACGTTCGCGGCTCAAGCCTACAACCCATGCGGCGCATCAACCGCGTCCACCTGGTTGGCATCGGCGGTGCAGGCATGAGCGGGATCGCTGAAGTATTGGTCAATCTTGGGTTTGAAGTCAGCGGGTCCGATCTGGCTGATAGCAGCACCACCCGCCATTTGCTGCAACTGGGAGCGACGATTTACCAGGCTCACGATAAAGCCAACATCAAGGGCGCGGATGTGCTGGTCGTGTCAAGCGCGATCAGCCCGGATAACGCGGAAGTAACCGCCGCCCGGGAACAGCGTATCCCGGTGGTGCCGAGAGCAGAAATGCTGGCCGAACTGATGCGTTTTCGCCGCGGAATCGCCGTGGCCGGAACCCATGGCAAGACCACTACGACCAGCCTCACGGCCAGCCTGTTGGCGGAAGCCGGTCTGGATCCAACCTTCGTGATTGGCGGCTTGCTCAATGCCTGGGGCAGCCATGCCCGATTGGGAGCCGGCGAGTACCTGGTCGCTGAAGCAGATGAAAGTGACGGATCCTTTCTGTTGCTGCAACCAGTGGTGGCGCTGGTGACCAACATCGACCGCGACCACCTGGATAACTATGACGGCAGTTTTGAAAACCTGAAGAAATCCTTTCTGGAATTCCTTCATCATTTGCCATTTTATGGCGCTGCCGTTCTGTGCCTGGATGATCCCCACACGGCGGCCATAATCCCTGCCGTAACGCGCGCCGTAGTGACTTATGGATTGTCCGAAAAAGCCGATGTCAGGGCATCGGAAGTGCAACAGCAGGGCCGTATGATGCATTTCAATCTGCATCTGCCTGCCGATGACAACTGTCACCGTGTCTGCTTGAATCTTCCCGGCGAGCACAACGTGCGCAATGCCCTCGGTGCCATTGCGATTGTGTGGGAACTGGGTGTCGATGTAGCCGCGGTAATCGGCAGTCTTTCGCACTTCCAGGGTATTGGCCGGCGCTTCGCCGAGGTCGGAACATTTGCCTTACCGGAAGGTGAGGTCATGGTGATTGAAGACTATGGTCACCACCCATCGGAATTGCAGGCAACATTGACCGCGGCACGAAACGGCTGGCCAGACATGCGCCTGGTCGCCGTGTTCCAGCCGCACCGGTTCAGCAGGACCCGAGACCTGTTCGATGATTTTGTCCAGGTGCTTTCGGAAGCGGACCTGGTGGTGCTGACCAACGTGTATGCGGCCGGTGAACGAGCCCTGGAAGGGATTGACAGCCGGGCGCTGTGCCAGTCGATTCGTGCGCGTGGAAAAGTCGATCCCATCCTCATTCCGGAAGTAGCAGACATTGCCGGTGGAATTGCCTTCGATGTTGCTGGGTGGGGACCTGGTATTGCTGCTGGGAGCTGGCAATATCGGCCAGGTTGCCGAACGAATCCGCACACACGGTTTTTCCACGGAGGAAGCGGCATGAGCATCAAGCCGGCACTGAAGATCACGGATGCTGCTGAGTTCGGGCAGGTGGGTCTGGTCATCGGCGGAGACAGCGCCGAGCGTGAAGTTTCGCTCAATGGTGGCCGGGCAGTGGCTGCGGCGCTGGAACGCAAAGGCATAACGCACCAGGTATTTGACGGGCCTTTGGCCTTGTTCGAAGGGATCAGGCAGGGACGTGTCGACCGTGTTTTCAATTTGCTGCATGGACCGGGTGGGGAGGATGGAACACTGCAGGGCGCCTTGCAACTGATGGGTGTTCCGTATACAGGAGCCGATCTGGCTTCTTCCGCCTTGACGATGGACAAAGTGCGATCCAAATGGGTGTGGGAGCGCAACGGCATCCCGACGCCGCCGTTCATGCATTTCGGCCTGGAGGAGAATGACTTCCAAAGAGCACTGGATGTGTTCGGCCTGCCTGTATTCGTGAAGCCAACGGGCCTGGGTTCCAGTATCGGGATTTCAAAAGTGAATTCCGAGCAGGATTTGAACGACGCTACTGCGTTGGCGCGATCCTATGGTCCCGTGATCATCATCGAAAAGGAAATCCGTGGCGGCGAATACTTTGTCGGCGTACTGGAACGGCTCACGCTGCCTCTGATCCGGGTGGTTACGCCGCGCGAATTCTATGACTACACCGCCAAGTACGAATCGGATGAAACGCAGTACCACTGCCCTTGCGGACTGTCGGCAGAAACGGAACTGTCGCTGCAAACCCAGGCCCTGCGTGCGTTTGATCTGTTGGGTGCGTCTGGATGGGGCAGGGTGGATCTTCTGCTGGACGAGATGGAGCAGCCCTGGTTTCTGGAAATCAATACCACGCCCGGTATGACAGATCACAGCCTGGTTCCGCAGGCGGCGTCGCAGATGGGAATCGATTTCGATGAACTTGTCTGGCGCATTCTGGAGACCAGCCTGTGAGTGCATACCGCCACCTCGCGCACGCCAGCCGCTACCCCGTCAATCGGGGCTTCAGCAGCGGCATGCTCAGCATCGTGATGTTGTTTCTGCTTTCCCTCGCTGGGGCGGCCTGGGTCAGCATGGGAATTGTGGCCAAGGAACGCTGGCCCATACGGTGGCTGGAACTCAATGGTTCCTTCAACCGGGTCAGCGCGGAGCAGCTTCGCAGCAGTTTGGCTCCATTGGTGAATGCAAGTTTCTTCGCTGTGGATTTGCAGGCTCTGAACAGAGTCGCGGCAAGGAATTCCTGGGTGGCCACCGTCAACGTGCAAAAAAGATGGCCGGACACGGTGATGGTGACAATCGAAGAGCATGTGCCGGTCGCACACTGGAACAGCGGGCATTTGATCTCGACCCGCGGCCAGGTGTTTGCCACGGCCGAAGCGGATGAAATACAGGGTTTGCCGTGGCTCTACGGCCCGGATGAACAGTTGGAGGCCGTGCTGGCGCATTGGACCCGGTTTAACAGCATGCTCGACTCAGCCGCGCTGGAGGTCGAGAAGCTGACTCTGGACCAGCGCGGGGCATGGTCGGTGCAACTGAACAAGGGGACCCGGCTGTTCCTGGGCCGTGAAGATGCCGGTGAGCGCCTGGAGCGTTTGATGACCAGTTGGGAAACCTTGATGTTCGAGCGAGATCTGCCGCCGGTGCTGGTTGACCTCAGATACACCAACGGATTTGCGGTCCGTTGGCCAAAAGATGCCGCGGACTTTGCCGGGATTGACAAACCATGATGCCAAGAAAAACAGAGAAATCAATGGTGGTGGGCCTGGATGTGGGCACTTCCAAGATTGTAGCCATCGTAGGTGAAATCCAGGCGGATGGATCGGTGGAGGTGATCGGACTGGGATCACATCCCTCGCGCGGCCTGAAGCGCGGCGTCATCGTTGACATGGCATCGACGGAGCTGGCCATACAGCGCGCTGTCGAAGAAGCCGAGCTGATGGCCGGATGTGAAATTCATTCGGTGTTTGCCGGCATTTCCGGCAATCACATCGGCAGCCTCAATTCCGATGGGACCGTAGCGATCAAGGACAAGGAAGTGTCGGAAGGCGATGTCGAGCGCGTACTGGATGCCGCCAGGGCTGTGCCGGTGGCGGCAGATCAGAAAATCCTGCACGTCCTGCCGCAGGAATATGTCATTGATAACCAGGATGGTATTCGCCAGCCGATAGGCATGGCTGGCGTCCGCCTGGAAGCACACGTTCATGTTGTAACCGCCGCGCTCAGCGCTACGCAGAACATCGGCAAATGTGTTGCCCGCTGCGGCCTCGTCATTGACGAACTGATCATGCAGCCCCTGGCAGCCAGTTACTCAGTACTAACGGAGGATGAAAAGGACCTTGGTGTCTGTCTGGTGGATATTGGCGCCGGCACCACCGACATCGCCGTATTTACCGATGGTGCGATTCGCCACACCGCCTGTATTCCGATCGCGGGTGACCAGGTGACCAACGATATTGCAGTCGCATTGCGCACGCCAACTCAGCACGCAGAGGACATCAAGATCAAGTATGCCTGCGCCCTGGAGCAACTGGCCCGCAACGACGAAACCATACAGGTACCCAGTGTCGGTGACCGGACTTCGCGCAGGTTGGCGCGCCAGACTTTGGCCCAGGTCGTAGAAGCCCGGTATCGCGAATTATTTTCACTGGTGTTGACGGAACTGCGGCGCAGCGGCCTGGAAAACATGGTAGCGGCCGGCCTGGTGATGACCGGAGGGGCTTCCCGCATTGAAGGCGCCGAGGAACTGGCCGAAGAAATCTTCCATATGCCGGTGCGATTGGCGACTCCGCAGGGAGTGACCGGACTTGCAGATGTCGTATGCAACGCCATCCATGCCACGGGCGTGGGATTGTTGCTCTATGGCAGCCAGGCCGACAGCAACCGGTCGCTGCTGAAGACCGGCACTGGAGATACTTTTTTTGACCGCGTCCGCAGTTGGTTTCGCGGTGAATTTTGAATTAAGGAGCCTGTGTAATCAGAAGCACAGAAGCAATGAAGGACAGAAACCGCAAGAAGCGGACAACGAAATTTGCTTTGTTGCATCGGGTGACAGGAATAAACGGCGAGCGAGAGGAGAAGGAGTCATGTTTGAGTTAGTGGAAAACTACACACCAAACGCCATGATCAAGGTGATCGGTGTCGGCGGCGGCGGTGGCAATGCCATAGCGCAGATGATCGAAGCCAAAATCGAGGGCGTGGAGTTCATTGCAGCGAACACGGATGCGCAGGCGCTGCGCCAGTTCAAGGGTAAAACGATCCTGCAAATCGGATCCAGTGTTACCAAGGGACTGGGTGCCGGAGCAAACCCGGAAGTCGGACGACAAGCGGCGCTGGAAGACCGCGACCGTATCATGGAGATGCTGGCCGGCGCAGACATGGTGTTCATTACCGCCGGTATGGGCGGGGGAACTGGAACCGGTGCGGCGCCTGTTATTGCGCAGGCGGCCAAGGAAATGGGCATTCTGACGGTTGCCGTCGTGACCAAGCCGTTTCATTTCGAGGCCCGGCGCCGCATGGCGATTGCAGAGAAAGGAATCGAAGAATTGGGCGCTCATGTCGATTCGCTCATTACCATACCCAATTCAAAGCTGGCCGCTGTTCTCGGTGGGGAGACGCTGTTGTTGAACGCATTCAAAGCGGCCAATGATGTGCTGCAAGGAGCGGTGCAGGGTATCGCAGAGTTGATCACCCGCCCGGGCCTGATCAACGTCGATTTTGCCGACGTGCGCACTGTCATGTCTGAAATGGGCATGGCGATGATGGGTTCGGGCCAGTCATCCGGTGACGATCGCGCCATCATGGCGGCTCAGGCTGCCACTGGCAGTCCCGCTGCTGGAGGACATCAATCTGTCCGGCGCCTGCGGCATCCTGGTCAACATTACGGCTGGGCCCAGCCTGACCATGAAGGAGTTCGAAGAAGTCGGCGGCACGGTTTCCGACCTGGCTTCCGAAGACGCCACGGTCGTCGATAGGAACGGTCATTGACCAGGATATGGGCGATGATCTGCGTGTGACCGTGGTGGCGACCGGCCTGGGTGCATCCAGACGCGTGAGCGCCACGCGCCCGAAACCCGTGCGGTTGGTTGCAAATGGCACCACCGGCCGCGCAGAGGCGGAGGTGCCGGAGTTTGCGGAAGGCGACAATGTGCAGTCGGATCGGGACCGCCGCCTGGCGCAAGCGGAAAGCAAGGATCTGTTCACCAGGCAACGCGATATCGACTACCTGGACATTCCTTCCTTTTTGCGCAACCAGGCGGATTAGGGATTAGGAAGGGATTAGAGGAGGGATTAGGACAGTCACTTCGTGGAAAGAGGTTTTAGGAGGGCGGTGCCGGCAGCATGGAAGGGTTGCGAAGGTGTTCGGCACTGGATATCGATGTTAAAGCTGGAGGTCTGAAACTCAACAGGGATTAAGAGGTCTTAAAAGCGCCGGAACCGGTTGCCCATCGCTCGCCACCCTGGCAACTGGTTCCGGCGCTGTTTCATACTCGTGACAGAAGCGTTACGCGCTTGTTAATATGTTGTTAAAATACAACAAAAGTGGCTGAAACGCCCACTTATCGCTGTGACGCGATGCGTGAGCTGTGCTAGTATGCCGCTGATTTTGCGGGCTTCGAGGAGTCCCGATAATGATAAAACAACGCACCCTCAAGAACGTCATTCGCGCCACCGGCGTAGGCATTCACACAGGTCAAAAGGTGTTCATGACCCTGCGGCCCGCGGCGGTGAATACCGGTATCATTTTCCGCCGTACCGATCTTGATCCGGTTATCGAAGTTCCTGCGTTTGCAACCCAGGTGGGCGATACCAGCATGAACACAACTCTGGAGCGTGATGGGGTCAGGGTTTCCACCGTTGAACATCTGATGTCGGCATTTGCCGGGCTGGGAATCGACAATGCGTATGTCGATCTGAGTAACGCTGAAGTCCCAATCATGGACGGCAGCGCCGGACCGTTTGTTTTCCTTATCCAGTCAGCCGGCATAGACGAGCAGTCTGCCGCCAAACGTTTCATCAGAATCGTGCAGACAGTAGAGGTGCGCAAGGACGACAAGTGGGCCAGACTGGACCCGCATGCCGGTTTCCGCGTCTCCTTCAAAATCGATTTCAATCACCCGGTTTTCAAATCGCACCAGTCCTATGCCTGCGTTGATTTTTCCACGACTTCATATCTAAAGGAAGTTGCCCGGGCGAGGACATTCGGGTTCATGCGCGATATCGAAATGTTGCGTGAACGCAATCTGGTGCTGGGCGGAAGCATGGACAACGCGGTCGTGTTGGATAACTACCGGGTGCTGAATGAAAATGGATTGCGTTACGAAGATGAATTCGTCAAGCACAAAGTGCTCGATGTGATTGGCGATCTTTACCTGTTGGGCCATGGACTGATTGGTTCCTTTTCCGGCTACAAGTCCGGGCATGAGTTGAATAATCTGTTGTTACGGGAATTACTGCTGCATCCTGCCAGTTGGGAAGAGGTTACTTTCGATGCCAAGGATATCGTTCCGGTGTCCTACGTGCATCCGGCCGAAGCTGTCTAGTGCGTCCTGTCACGCCTGCAGGGGCTCTGAAAGCGCCATATGAGGTTTGACAGGACACCGGCACGAGCAAAATCTGGAGAAAATATTGCCGGCGCGCAACCGGTTAAAGCAAAGTCAGCGCCGTTTTTTGGCGGAAACCATGGTCCGGATGTTGCCGAATGTCAATACGCTTCAGTCTTTTGCATCGTCAATGCTGTCCTTGGACAGGCGGGTCATGAGTTTGAGGGCGAGTTCGGCTGCCGGCGACAGCTGACGCCGGACCTTTTGTTCCACGGGTTCGGAGTTCAGGGGCGCGACCCGGATGTCGATATAACGTAAGTGGGCGTAGCCCGATGCCTGCAGGAAGCGAAGCATCTGTTCAGCCTGCATGCGCAGGCGGGTTGCCCACGAAGCTGTGGGTGTCAACAGGACCAGCCGGTCCTGTCGCATCGCGGCAACCCGAAGTTGTGCGGCCACTTTTGGCCCGATGTAATCGGCCAACAAGCGTTCCGCGCGAGCCAGGGATCTGGCATGGCGAAGCAGCACCGCAAGCGAGTGGGCTGAATCGGTCATCACATCGCCGACGATTGCTGCGGTATCCCGAAGTTTAGGAGAACGAACCATTGATGAAGCGTACTTCAGGCCAGCCCCTGATCGCCAGTGGAAACTGCATTGATTCCATGTTTTCCCTGTTCAGGAAACATTCGTTTTTGACCAGCTCAGTAGCTGTACTGGCCATGGTCACATGCTTTTATCTGGGCCGTGACTCGGTTTCCATGCCGAATGATTTCCGCATGGCGGTCAACGGTTTGCAATTGGATATATTGCTCCAACAACGCGAAATTGACCGATTGGCACAGGTGAATCGGGGTAATATCAATGCCCTCGCCGCGCGTCTGGCGGAGTTGCAAGCTGCCTCAACGCGCATTGACGCCCTGGGTGAACGATTGGCGCAGATGGGTCAGCTCGCCCTGGATGAATTTGACTTCAATCAGGCAGCAGCGGTTGGCGGCCCGGCTGATCCGGAAACATTGACGGCGGCCAGTGAAAATGAATTGCGTTCGTCGATAGATTCGATGAGCCAAAAGCTGCACCGGCAGGCATCGCAGCTGGATGCGTTGCAGTCGTTGATGGTGAACCGGCAAGTGGAGAGTGACCTGACGCCCGCCGGTTGGCCGGTGCGTAAAGGCTGGATTTCGTCCCGCTACGGCGAGCGCAATGACCCATTTACCGGACAGCGAACGAAGCACAAGGGTCTGGATTTTGCTGGAACGCGCGGAACCGATGTGTTGAGTGTGGCCAGCGGGGTGGTCGTGTGGGCGGCCAATCGCACCGGTTTTGGCAAGACTGTCGAGATCGATCATGGCAATGGGTACGAAACCCGCTATGCCCACAATGAAAGTCTGGAAGTAACGCCCGGAACCCATGTAACTGCCGGTCAGCCGATCGCAAAAATGGGCAGCACGGGCCGTTCTTCAGCGCCGCACGTGCATTTCGAGGTGTTACAGAATGGCGTCAGCGTAAATCCGGCAAAATTCGTCCAACAGATAAGCCATGCGAACTGAACAACTGTCGGTTCGTTGCCAGTTTGTTAATGGCCTGTATTGAATTTCCACAGTCCGGCTTGCTAAAGCGGGGAATGACCCCACATTTCGCTACAACCAAACAGACCCTTTACTCCTGGTCGGAAGTCTGACTTTTTTACTGATTCCGGTACTTTACTCTGATGCTGAACAAGCTGTTTACGAAAATACTTGGCAGCCGTAACGAACGGCTGATCAAGAAAATGGGCAAAATAGTCGCGCAGATCAACGCCCTGGAACCAGGCGTTCAGGCGCTGAGCGATGCCGAGATCCGCGCCAAAACCGGCGAGTTGCGCCAGCGGCATCAAAATGGGGAAGCGCTGGACAGTCTTCTGCCTGACGCGTTTGCACTGGTGCGGGAGGCATCGAAGCGCACACTGGGATTGCGGCATTTCGATGTGCAGATGATCGGCGGCATTGTTTTGCACCGTGGCATGATTTCTGAAATGAAGACCGGCGAAGGTAAGACCTTGATGGCGACGCTGGCCGTTTATCTGAACTCACTGACTTCAAAGGGTGTTCACGTGGTGACGGTGAACGATTACCTCGCGCGCCGCGACGCGGAGTGGATGCGGCCGGTCTACGAGGCTTTGGGAATCACGGTTGGCATTGCAGTTCCGGGCATGACACCTGCCGACAAACGTGCTGCCTATGCTTGCGACGTGGTTTACGCCACCAATAATGAGCTGGGATTCGACTACCTGCGCGATAACATGGCTTTCACAGTCGATCAGAAGGTTCAGCGTGAGCGGTATTTCGCCATAGTCGATGAAGTGGATTCCATTCTGATCGATGAAGCCCGCACACCGTTGATCATTTCCGGGGCTGGCGACGATTCGCCACAGCTCTATGTCCGCATCAACCAGTTGATTCCCAGCTTGAAGCGGGCTGAAGTTGCCGCAGACGATGAAGCGGAAGCAGGTGAAGGCGACTTCACCATCGATGAAAAACAAAAGCAGATCTACCTGACCGAAGACGGCATGAGTCTGGTGGAGAAACTGATGGTTCGATCCGGCCTGTTAAAGGAAGAGGATAGCCTGTACAACGCGCACAACCTCAATCTGGTGCATCACCTCAACGCCGCGCTAAGAGCACACCATCTGTTTCACAAGGATGTGGACTATATCGTCAAGGATGGGGAGGTGGTCATCGTCGATGAGTTTACCGGGCGCACATTGGCCGGCCGGCGCTGGTCGGAAGGGCTGCACCAGGCGATCGAAGCCAAAGAAGGCGTTCCCATCCAGAAAGAGAACCAGACCCTGGCATCGATCACGTTTCAGAATTATTTCCGACTCTACGAAAAGCTCAGTGGTATGACCGGCACGGCGGATACCGAGGCATACGAATTTCAATCGATCTATGGGCTGGAAGTCGTGGTCATTCCTACTCACATGCCGATGATCCGCATAGATCATGATGACCTGGTATTTCTCAAGGCGGATGCCAAGTACCAGGCTATCATCGAGGACATCAAGGACTGTGTCAAGCGGCGTCAACCGGTTCTGGTCGGAACTACCTCCATTGAGACCTCGGAACTGATTTCAGGGATGCTGAAGAAACAGCGCATCGCCCACGAAGTGCTCAACGCCAAGCAGCATGCCCGCGAGGCCGCGATCGTTGCGCAGGCCGGACGGCCCGGCGCGGTGACGATTGCAACCAACATGGCCGGCCGCGGCACCGACATCGTGCTGGGCGGCAATCCCGAATTTTCCGCGCGCGTAGAAGTCTACGGCGAGGAAATGGCCTGTGTACCCGGCGCCTGTGACGGCAGCACCCCGGAATACAAAACCGCATATGAGCGGCACCGTGCAGCTTGCGCGCAGGAGCGGGAGAAAGTCCTGGCGGCCGGTGGCGTGCACATCATTGGCACCGAGCGGCATGAGTCCCGCCGCATCGACAACCAGTTGCGCGGCCGTTCTGGGCGTCAGGGTGATCCAGGCTCCTCGCGATTCTATCTCTCGCTGGAAGACAATCTGATGCGCATTTTTGCGTCCGACCGCATGTCCTCGATGATGCAGCGGTTTGGCATGAAAGAAGACGAAGCGATCGAGGCTGGAATGCTCAACCGGGCCATAGAAAATGCCCAACGCAAAGTCGAGGCGCACAACTTTGACGTGCGCAAACACCTGTTGGATTACGATGACGTCGCCAACGACCAGCGGCGTGTCGTCTATCAGCAGCGCAACCAACTGATGGAAGCGGAAGAAATATCGGACACCATCGCGGATATGCGCGATGCCGTTTTCAATGGCGTGATCGACCGCTTCATTCCGGCAGGCAGTATCGACGAGCAGTGGGACCTTCCCGGCCTGGAAAAAGCGTTGGAAGGGGAGTTTGGCATCCACCTGCCATTGAGCCAATGGGTCAAGGAGGACGAGCAGTTACACGAAGCCATTTTGCGTGAACGCATTCTGGCAGCGGTTGTCGCGCATTTTGAGCAAAAAGAATCCCTGACGGGGCCTGCCGTGATGCGGCATTTCGAGAAAGCGCTGATGTTGAATGTTCTTGACCAGCAATGGAAGGATCATCTCGCCAGCATGGATTACCTGCGGCAAGGCATCGGCCTGCGCGGATACGCACAGAAGCAACCCATGCAGGAGTACAAGCGTGAATCTTTCGCGATGTTCACCGAGTTGCTGGACAATATCAAACACGAAGTGATGCGAATTCTCGCTCGCGTGCAAGTCAAGGCTGAAGAAGATGTTGCAGCGGTCGATGCCCAGCGCCGCACGGAAGCGCCCATGCAGTACCGTCACGACGAAGCCACCACTTCCGGTGAAGACGCGTCCGCCTCCGCCCCCCAGCCGGAGACATACGTTCGGCAAGGCCGCAAATTGGGTCGCAACGAGCCGTGTCCTTGCGGCTCGGGCAACAAGTACAAGCATTGTCACGGCAAGCTCGTTTGAGCCCGGTTGGGCTTGGGGGCTTAAACTGCTTTGGCCAGCGCGAGATACTTTTCATGCAGTTGTGAAACGGCCCGATCAAGGTCCTGAAAACTGCCGGTATTTTCAATGATGTCATCGGCCAGGGCCAGGCGTGCCTGCCGGCTCGATTGCGCCCGAAGTATTGCCTCAGCCTGCTCGCGGCTGACCTGGTCCCGGGCAATGACCCGCTTGATTTGAGTTTCTTCGTCGACATCCATCACCAATACCCGGTCAGCCCATCCATAGCGCCTGGATTCTGTCAGTAGAGGCACCACCAGGATGCAGTAGACCGCGTCCAGGGACCGAATCTGCCGATCGACATCCGCGCCGATGGCGGGGTGGAGAATGGATTCGAGACGAAGTTTGCTGGCAGGGTCGGAAAAGACGATCTCCCGCATGCGCCTGCGATCGAGTTGCCCCCTCTGATCGAGAATACCCGTGCCAAAGGCATCGACGATTGCCGCCAGTGCCGCTTGTCCGGGCCGCACCAGTTCACGCGCAATCACATCGGTATCGACCACGGGAACACCGAGTCTGGCAAAACGCCCGGACACGGCGCTCTTACCCGAAGCAATACCACCGGTGAGGACAACGACGTAGGGGCGCCGGCCAGGCTCTTGAGGCATTAACCAAATCCGCTCGAACGCAGGTAATGGTCCATGATCTTTTCGCCCCAGATCAATGTGATCCAGCCGGCGGCGGCGATAAAGGGTCCAAAGGGCATGGGCTTGTCCCGTTGCAGCTTGCCGCTACCCATCAGCATCAGCCCAAACACAGCCCCAACGACGGACGACATCAGCACCATCAATGGCAGATACTGCCAGCCCATCCAGGCGCCGAGCGCAGCGAGTAACTTGAAATCGCCGTAACCCATGCCTTCTTTGCCGGTGAGCAGCCGGAACAAGTGGTAGATTGACCACAGAATCAGGTAGCCAAAAATGGCGCCCAGGACACTGGATGCAAGGTCGGTATAAAGCGCGAAAAAATTGGCCAGGATGCCGGCCCAGACCAGGGGAAGGGTCATATTGTCGGGTAACAACTGGGTATCAGCGTCGATTCCGGTCAGTGCAATCAGCACGGCCGTCAGGAACAATGCGCACAGACCCTGCGCGGTGGCGCCGAAGTGCCACAAGGTGATGACGAACAGTACCGCGGTTGTCAGTTCCACCAGCGGATAGCGCCAGGATATGCCTGCCTTGCATGCTGAGCACCGGCCGCGCAGAAACAGGAAGCTCACAATCGGGATGTTTTCGTAGGCCTTGATCCCATGACCGCAGTGTGGGCATTTCGAGCGTGCAAGAACGATTCCCGGCGGCTTCTTGTCTGCGTCGACCGGCAGGGCCAACAACTCCTGGCATTGACAGCGCCAGTCGTGTTCCAGCAAGGGGGGCAGGCGCAGGATGACAACGTTCAGGAAACTGCCGATGATGGCCCCGAAAACGAACACCCCTCCGAACAGGAGGGGTGCGGATGCGAAGATGAAATCAAGCATCGAAAACAGCTTGGAGTGCGTTCAGATGACCGCAGCCATTTTGAAGATGGGCAGGTACATGGCAATCACCATGGCGCCGACAACGATACCCACGAACACGATGATCGCGGGCTCCAGCAGACTGCTGAGCGCGTCTACCGCGTTGCTCACTTCTTCCTCGTAAGCTTCTGCTACCTTGATCAGCATGGCGTCCAGGGAACCCGCCTCCTCGCCAATGGCGGCCATTTGCACAACCATGCTGGGGAACAGATCCGTCTGCTGCATGGCCAACTGCAACTGGTGGCCCACTGCAACATCACCGCGAATCTGCGTGGCTGCGTCGTCATAGACACGATTGCCGGTAGCGCCGGAAACGATCTGCAGGGCATCCACCAGCGGCACACCGGCGGCAAAAGTAATGGCCAGCGTGCGGCAGAAACGGGCAATGGCCGCTTGCTGGAGGATTTGCCCCACAATGGGAAGTTTCAGTGAAGTCCGGTCGATGAAATGCGCGAATCTTTGCGAGCGGTTTTTCGCCATGATAAGGCCAACAATGACCGCTACAAAACCCAGCAACACGTAAACACCTGATGACTGCATGAATTTGGAAGCGTTGACGATCATCTTGGTAAAGGCTGGAAGATCGGCGCCGAATGATTTAAAAATGGCTTCGAATTGCGGCACCACATAAATCAGCAGAATGGACGATACGATGATGGCGACCGCGATGACCGCAGCAGGGTAATACAGTGCTTTCTTGATTTTGCCCTTGATACTCTCAATGCGTTCTTTGTGGGTTGCAACGTTGTCCAGAATCGTATCCAGCACACCGGCGCTTTCACCCGCCTTGACCAGGTTGATGTAGAGCTCGTCGAATTGTACCGGGTATTCCGCCATGGCTTCATGCAAGGTGCCGCCGGCCTCGACTTCGGCCCGGATCTTGTCAATCACGGTCCGCATGCGGGGGTTTTTCAGGCCACCGGAGATGATCTGGAAGGAAGTCACCAACGGCACGCCGGATTTCAGCATGGTCGCCAGCTGGCGGCTGAAAACCGCCACGTCTTTGGGCTTGATGCGGCTGCCGGCGCCGCCGAATAACGGCTTGCCTTTCTTCTTGACGGTGATGGGGTTGATGCCCTGCCGGCGCAATTCGGCACGCACCAGGTTGGGGCTGGCGGCGATATGCTGGCCCTTCAGCTTGACCCCACGCTTGTCGCGGCCTTGCCAGAGAAATACAGTCGGTTGAACGGTTCCAGTTGCCATAACCTAGTCCTTGGTTACCCGGTTGATTTCAATGAGATCAGTCATGCCGGCAGCAACTTTCTGCCGTGCGGATTCACGTAAATCGGCAATGCCTTCCTTGCGGGCCTGCTCGGCAATGCGCAGCGCATTGCCTTCTTCCAGAATGATGCGTGCAATGGAATCAGAAATCGGCATGACTTCGAAAATACCTGTCCGGCCTCTGTAGCCATCATTGCACTCGGAGCATCCAACCGGCTTATACAATCTTATATCGTCCAGTTCGCCCTTGTCGAAGCCTGCTTGCAATAAAGCCTCGCGCGGCAAGTTCATCTTTTTGTTTGCACGCATGCAATGTCCGAACCAGGCGTTGCGCGATAACCAGGTTTACCGCCGAGGTAATATTGTAAGAGGGCACGCCCATGTTCATCAGGCGGGTCACCGATTGCGGCGCGTCATTGGTGTGCAGGGTGGAAAGTACCAGGTGTCCGGTTTGGGCGGCCTTGATGGCGATTTCCGCAGTCTCGAGGTCGCGGATCTCACCCACCATGATCACGTCCGGATCCTGGCGCAGGAAGGCGCGCAGAGCGCGGGCAAACGTCATGCCCTGTTTGGTGTTTTGCGCCACCTGATTGATGCCGGGGACGCGAATTTCCACCGGGTCTTCGACGGTCGATATATTGCGGCCCTCGTCGTTGAGCAATTGCAATGCGGTGTACAGCGTCACGGTCTTGCCGCTTCCGGTCGGACCGGTAACCAGAATCATGCCGTAGGGTTTCGTCACTGCCTCTTCATACAATAAGCGCTGCTTGTCCTCAAATCCCAGTTGCTGGATCCCCAGTTTGGTGGCCGACTGGTCAAGGATACGCAGCACCACCTTCTCACCGAACAGTGTCGGGCAGGTGCTGGCGCGAAAATCAATGCTCTTGTTGCGCGACAGATTGAGCTTGATGCGTCCATCCTGAGGCACCCGCTTCTCGGCGATGTCCAGGCCGGCCATAACCTTGAGTCGCGAGGATAGGCGGCGTGACATCTGGATCGGCGGGTTGGCGACCGATTTCAACAATCCATCCAGGCGATAGCGGATGCGGTACTTGGACTCATAGGGTTCGAAGTGAATGTCGGAGGCGCCCTTGCGGATCGCGTCCAGCAATACCTTGTTGATAAAACGCACCACCGGCGTTTCATCCACCGAGGGATCGCCGGCGCCGTCATCGGCGGTTTCCATTTCCGATGAGAAGTTGACACTCTCCAGCCCTTCTTCCTCATCCAGGTCATCGAAAACCGGATTGGTGGCTTCCATCGCGCGCTCGATGGCCGGTTGCATCAAGTCAGCGGCAACCAGTACGGGCTCGACATGGAAACCGGAACTGAAGGCGATTTCATCCAGCACCTGATGATCGGTAGGATCTTTCAGGCCGATGAACAGTTGGTTGCCGCGCAGGTGTAAAGGCAGAGCCTGGTGTTTTTCGATCAGGGCTTCGCTGACCAGGCTCAACGGCGCCTGACTGAGGTCAAAGGCCCGGATATCGATGAGCGGAATGCCATATTCGTCGGCAGCGGCAGCGGCCAGTTGCGCGGGCTTTATATTACCGGACTGGATCAACCAGGTAAGCAGCGACTTGTTTTTCTTGACGGCCTGGGCGCACGCTTCCTCTGCCTGTGCCGGGTCGAGAATATTACTTTCGACCAGTCGACGAGCGAGGCCGTGCAATTTGGTTGTGACCTTGAGTTCCGTATTCATCCCCGGGCCGCTCCTTGTTCCCGACAGACATTATACCTAATTGTCACCTGATGTCTGCAAGTGGTTGTCGAATATGGATAAAGCAAAAAAACCGTTCATACAGTGAAGCCGTTGGTTCAGTTTAGCACCAGTTGCGCAAAAGGTATGCTGCCACGTCATTCTTCATGTTACGGCAATTGGGACACTGGTGATCTGCAAGCAGGCAGCTTACTTCCTCGTGCGGAAAAAGTGAAGGGACAAAAAAACCCCCGCAGTGCGGGGGTTTTCAGGCTCTACGGCTTAACTCTTGCAAACAAAAAGGCAAGCGTTAACGTCGTCGCTGAACTAAGAGCGGCAAGTTGCCGGTACGTATTGAGGGGCAAGGGTTGATGTGCAGACCCAATCAACGTTGCTGCGATGCTACCGTACCTGTGAGAACAATATTACCCGCGCCTGTACCGGTATTCGCTGTGGTCGTTGCGGTTATGGTGATTTGTGAACCCAGCGTCGCAGCCGCCCTGAATATCCATTCCACCCACATACTTCGATGTGGTGAACGTATAGCCTGCATCAGCAGGGCCAGCTAAGCGCGGTGCTGCAGGATCAGTTTGACACGTTTCGGCTGCGGCCAGCTTGGCTGAAGCGGCAACGCTCAAAGCTTCACCGACCTTCGCGCGAATCGTGTAGTCCTGGTAAGCCGGCAGAGCCAAAGCCAGCAAAATGGCAATGATCGCAATAACGATCATCAGTTCGATCAATGTAAAACCTTGAGCTTTCATGTTTTTCACCACTATACCCTCCTGGTATGAAAGACAGTTCGCGAGAACCGCCGGAGTTATTCCCTTGAATTAGGGATGCAGAGTTCTAATGCAAGTTGAGTGCCAAATTAATAATTATATATATCTCAATGAGATACATATTTTCATTTTATTGATAACTGAAATTCCCGCAAACAATTCGTCATAAAGTGACAAATATCGTCAGAAAACTACCGGATCGGGCGATCTTTGAAACCCACATCCCGGTAGAGCCGGCAGACTTTACCGTTCTGCCACAGCCGGGGAATGCCCAGGTCCATTACCGGTGTCTGTTCCCAGCGTATTGCGGCGACCCTCATTTCCTGCCCGGCAAATGCCAGCAAAGCAATCGACAAGGCCAGGCCCGTAATCAGCACCAGGGATGACGGCCGGACTCGCGTACTAACGCCTGCGGGTGTCGGCAGCAGTCCCAGTAGCCAGCCGCCTATCAGGACGCCCGTGACCTGGCTGGCCGGCATCACCAGACACACCGCTGAGGCAGGCGTGAATCGCTGCGGCAAGCACCGCTGTGGCCAGATAGCCGGTCAGACGTGCGCCCAGCTATCGCCTGTTTTTCTGCGGTGCGCAAATATTGCAGTAGTCCTTGCCGACAGGTATGCGGCCACCAACAGCAACAGCAGCACTGCGGAGACGCCCCACTCACTGGCAAATTGCAACGGGAAATTATGCGGGTGTGCGGCGCGATTGAGGGGTCCGATGCAGGCATAATTCATTGGCCCGATACCCAATAGTGGATGCGATTGCGCGTCGTGCAAAGCATCGCGCCAGATGGCCAGGCGGCCCGAAGCAGACCACATTCGCCGGCTGGACATGGGTTCTGTGAAATGTTTCACCCTTGCACCGGGGGTCTTTTGAGCGGCGCCATCCGGCGCAGTCCTTGCCTCGGCTTTTTCTGCGGGGGCCGGGCGCTCGGCCTTGGTGAGTGAGGCAAGATCGTCCCGCGGCAGATTCTGCTGGCTGACCGCAACCAAGGAATAAATCAGCAAACCACCGAGCAAGCCGGTCAGCGAGTACAAGGTCAGGGGTTTTCTTATCGAAGGCAACATGATCATGGCAGTGAGCAGGGCCAGGCTGACCGCCACCATGCTGCCGCGGCCGCCGCTGGCCAACAGTACGTAGGACTCCAGCGCCAGCGCGGTGACGCACAGTGCTTTGGCCAGCGGCTTACCCGGGAAAACCAGTGGTAACGCGGCAATGACCGGGATCGACCAGGTCTGTACCTGGTTGTAAAAGCGCGGCCAGGAAAAATGCAACAAGGCGATACGCGGGATAAACTCCATGCCGGAATTCCACGCCGCAAGCACACCCAGCAATTCCTGCAAACCGACAGCCAGCGCCACCAGGGCGAGCAACAGGATGGCGGCCTGATCGAAAATCGCACCAGCCACCTGCCGGCAGGCGGCAACGCAAAGCGCCGCCAGGATCAGCAGGCTGAACAAGGAAACCTCAGCCAGTGAATAAACCAGCGACATGGCCGAGGTGCTGTTGTGCGCTGAAGACAGCACCCCCAGCCCAAGAATCACGCTCAGCACGCCCAGCATCCAGGGCGGAATCCGTCCGAGCTGCTGCCGGAAGCTGGAGCGCAACGAGCCATCGAGAAGGACCGCGGCGAAAATCAATGGCAGCAGGCAGAGTTCCAGGATGCGCTTGACATCGTATTGCCATAAGGTTGTGTTCAGTCTGACAGTCGAGGTCAGCAGCAGATAACCACCCAGCAGCATGACGACACCCACAGCCAGGCAGCGGGTGCGCGAAGCTGTATGTGGCCGGGCTCCGATCAATCAATCCCGAATTTCTTCAGCTTGTAGCGGAAGGAGCGGAAGCTGATGCCGAGAATTTCGGCCGCTTTGGTCTTGTTGTACCGGGCCGCTTTCAGGGCGTCCTCCAGCATCTGCTTTTCAATGTCTTCCATATAGGTATCGAGCGAGGTCTCGTCGGTCTTTTCAGGCGCAGATACCGCTACAGCGGGGATATCCGGGCTGCCGATATGTTCCAGCATCAAGTCGCCGGGCTGGATCGTTTTACCTTCGCACATCGTCACTGCGCGCTGCAGGATATTGATCAGTTCACGGACATTGCCGGTATAGTTGTGCTGCTGCAGGGCTTCCATTGCCGCTGCGGACAATTCCGGTGTTTCATCGGTGTCCCACTGCTCGTTGACTTCGCTGCAGGAAGTGACGGGCCAGCAGCGGTATGTCTTCCTGGCGTTCTTTCAGGCTGGGCATATGCAGTTCGATGACGTTCAGGCGAAAATACAGGTCGCTGCGAAACTTGCCGCTTTCCACCAGCGGCTTGAGCGCCTGGTGCGTTGCGCTGAGGATGCGGACGTCCACTTTCACTTCCTCGCGGGCGCCAATGGGCATGACCGCTTTTTCCTGGATAACGCGCAGCAGCTTGACCTGCATATGCAGTGGCAGGTCGGCCACTTCGTCCAGCATCAGAGTGCCGCCGTCGGCCGCTTTGAACAGGCCGTCTTTGTCGGCGCCGGCCCCGGTGAAGCTGCCTTTCCTGTGCCCGAAAAATTCGCTTTCCATCAACTCCGATGGGATGGCGCCGCAGTTGACTGGAACAAATGGCCCGTCGCCGCGCGGTCCCAGGTCGTGAATCAAGCGCGCCGCCAATTCCTTGCCTGAGCCGGAATCGCCACTGAGCAAGACCGGCGCCTGGCTGCGGGCCAGCTTGGCAATCATGGCTTTGCATTGCCTGATGGCGGGCGATTGCCCGATCAAACGATCAAGCGCCGCGGGCTGATCGGGCATACCGCGCCGCTCGCGTGAGCAGGTTCTTCGCCGGACACATCGCTGCGCAGGCGCAGCGCGGTATTGACCAGCTTACGCAGGACGGCCAGATCCACCGGTTTGGAAACAAAATCAAATGCACCGATCTTCAGGGCATTGACGGCATCTTCGACTTTTCCGTGTGCAGTAATTACCGCAGTGGGCAATTGGGGGTGGTTTTCGGCAATTTCCCTGACCAGGTCCAGGCCATTGCCATCCGGCAAACGCATGTCGGTCAGGCAGAAACTGAACTCCGAAGTGATCAAGGCGCGGCGCGCTGCAGCCAGGTCCTCAACCGCGGTGACGTCAAGGCCCATCCGGCTCAATGTCAGGCTCAGCAATTCACGGATGTCCGGCTCATCGTCAATGACCAATACGCGTTGCAGATTCGAGTTCATAAACGAAGCCTGGTTTTCAGCACCAATTTGTCGATTTGACCGGATTGATCAAGGCTTCAATACGCTCTGTTGAGGGGCCAAGCCCATGCGAATGTGGAAAGCAGTACCAATGCCCGGTTGCGAGTCTACCGTAAGTTCACCTTGATTAGCTTCACACAATTGCCGGGCGATATACAAGCCCAGGCCGGAGCCTTCCTTGCGGGTGGTGTAGAACGGTTCAAAAATATCCTCGATGCGGGATTTTGGGATGCCAGGGCCATTGTCCTGCACGGTGATGACACAATAGCCGGCACTCGCGTCCTTGCGCATTTTGAGTTCCGCCCGCGGTGGCCTTTTCACACTGGCATGATGGACCGTATTGTCGAGCAGCTTCCACAGGGTTTGATGCAACTGGCTTTTGTCAAATACCACAAACGTCTTGCCGGTCTCGATCAACAACTGGAAATCCAGGTTTTTGGCGGTTCTGGGTCGACTTGAATTCGGTAGCCAGGTTTTTCAGAAAAGCATTGAGCTCGACCGGTTCGGGCCTGGACTGTTCCTGCCGGGAAAGCTGCAGTATGTTCTCGACAATGCCATTCATGCGCTTGGACTGGTCGAGGATGATATTGGTCAGACGCATGTCGTTCAGCGTGATCGACGGGGATTCGTCCAGAAGTTGCGCCGCATGGGTGAGGGCTGCCAAAGGGTTACGGATTTCGTGCGCGATACTACCGGACAACTTGGCCAGAGAGTTGGCGGACAATTCCAGCGCCCGGCGCGAGACCACACTTTCATCGTTGAGAAAAATCAGCGCTCCGGATTCCTCCTCGCCGGGCATGACCGGCAAATGCCGGCATAACCTGTGCCTGGCTGGTTTCCAGCAGGACGGGTTTGAGTTCACAAGCCGGGATTGGTCAGCCACTTTTCAAGCACCCGGTCCAGGCGCGGCGAGATATCCGCCAGCAGATAGCTCCCGTACCTTTGGGCTGCCGAGCAGAAACCAGGCGTATTCGTTCATCAACTTGATGCGCCGATTCGCGTCGACCGCGAGCACGCCGGTGCTCATATTGCGAATAATCAGGTCATTGATCTCCTCGCAGATCTGCGATCTTGGTTTGCTGCTTTTCCGCGATCAGACGGTAGTCCCGGGCCCAAAAAGCCAGCCGGTGGCTCAACAGGCAGGCGATCATTGCAGTCGCGCCGTACAAACCGGCGCTCAGCACACCGGTGAGGAGCGTTGCCGGTGTCGCGGGAAACACTACCGCCTGGCTGATCATGGACAGGCTGGCCACCGAGGCAAGGAAAAGCGCCAGACGCAAGGGTAGCAGCATGCCCGCAAGGGCGCCGCAAAACGTCAGCAGAAGTCCGACACCGCTGTTGAGGCCTCCCAATGCAAACAACAAGACTGACAGGAACAAGACATCGGAAAGCAAGGCATAGCGGACCAGGTGATGCGCATCGGTGTGCACCCGCCGGGCCATAAATAATTCAAACGCGGAAAACAACAGATAGCTGATCAGCGCCATGTTGGCGAAGGACCCGGTAACCGAGGCGAATGAGTCGTCCGGCAAGCTGATAAAATGCCCTGTCAGCAACAGCAGTGCGATCACCAGCCGATAAATGCCGAGGTAAGCCAGGATCCGCCGTGTCAGGGATTCCGGCAACGGGTATGGTTTGGTATCGTGTATTGGGTTTCCGGCTGCTTGTGTTGCAGACATCAGTTCTTCCCTGCTCGCACCGCACTGTGGCTTGAGCTGCGCAGTTGGAGTATAACACTCACCCGGCCCCGGCCATTCAGTCTTTGATTTACAGCCTCGTTTCGGGGGAAAATAGTTCACTTTGTCGCGGCCTATCCGGCCCCAATTGCAGGAGAACACATGAACTTTCATGAATACCAGGCGAAAGAGCTGTTCGCAGCCTATGGCATTCCGGTGCCGGCGGGCCAGGTAGCCGCCACGCCAGTGGAGGCGGTTGCGGCTGCGCGCGCGCTGGGTGGAAAAATGTGGGTGGTCAAGGCCCAGGTGCATGCGGGCGGGCGCGGCAAGGCAGGCGGCGTGAAGCTGGCCCGGACGCTGGAAGAGGTGCGCACTGAATCCGAGCGCATGCTGAATATGAAAATCTCCACCTATCAGACCGGCGGCCTGGCGTTGCCGGTGGACAAAGTGTTGATTGCCGAGGCGACCGACATCGACACGGAGCTGTACTTGTCCGCGCTTGATTGATCGCGTCAACCGCTGCGTCACCTTCATGGGGTCTGCGGCCGGAGGGGTGGATATCGAACAAGTCGCCCTCAAGCAGCCGGAGAAAATCGTCACCGTAAAGGTGGACAACACAGCGGGGCTGCAAGCATACCAGGCTCGCAAAATGGGCTTTGGCATGGGTTTGACAGCCAGGCAGGTCAAGCAATTGGGCAGCATCATGTCGGCGCTCTATCGCTTGTTCCGGGACAAGGATCTCAGCCTGATCGAAGTCAACCCGCTGATTATCGATAACAAGGGCGACTTGATCGCTCTGGATGCGAAGATCAACGCGGATGACAATGCACTGTTCCGTCACCCGGATCTGTCCGCCATGCGTGATGAAGCGCAGGAGGACCCAACAGAGGCGGCAGCCAGACGGCACGATCTCAACTACGTCACCCTGGACGGTAACATCGCCTGTATGGTCAACGGCGCCGGCCTGGCCATGGCCACCATGGATGTCATCAAGCTGAATGGCGGTGAACCGGCCAATTTTCTCGATGTGGGTGGGGGCTCCAACGTTGAGCGCGTGCGCGAGGCGTTCAAGCTGATCCTGACCAGCGAGCGGGTCGAGGCCATCCTGGTCAATATTTTCGGTGGCATCGTGCGTTGTGACGAGATTGCCGCAGGCATTATCGCGGCGGTGAAAGAAGTCGGCGTCGAGGTTCCGGTGGTTGTGCGGCTGGAGGGCACCAATGTTGAAAAAGGCCGGCGGGCGCTGGCGGAAAGCGGTCTGAAGATTACCACTGCCAGCGATTTGAACGACGCCGCGATAAAAGTCGTGACGGCGGCGAATGAAGCTGCGGCAGCGGGACGGGAGTGAAGGCATGAGTGTATTGGTAAACAGCAAAACAAAGGTCATTTGCCAGGGGTTCACCGGAAACCAGGGTACCTTTCATTCCCAGCAGGCATTGGAATACGGCACCCGGCTGGTCGGTGGGGTCACCCCGGGAAAAGGCGGTCAGGAGCATCTCGGCCTGCCGGTGTTCGACACCGTTTCCGACGCTGTGCGTGAAACCGGCGCCGAGGCCAGTGTCATTTATGTTCCGCCGCCATTTGCGGCAGATGCCATCTTCGAGGCCGCGGACGCGGGGATCCGCGTGATCGTGGCCATTACCGAAGGCATCCCGGTGCAGGACATGATGACCGTTAAAGCCGTACTGCAGGGTAAGTCCGATACCTGGCTGATCGGCCCCAACTGTCCCGGCATCATCACGCCCGGAGAATGCAAAATCGGAATCATGCCAGGCAGCATTCACAGTAAAGGCAGGGTTGGTGTCGTCTCCCGCTCCGGCACGCTGACTTATGAGGCTGTTTACCAGACGACACTGGTCGGATTGGGCCAGTCCACCTGTATTGGCATCGGCGGTGATCCCATTCAGGGAATGAACTTCGTCGACGTGCTGCGCCTGTTCCAGGAAGATGAAGAGACTGACGGCATTATCATGGTGGGAGAGATCGGTGGTACTGCCGAAGAAGATGCAGCGGAATTCATCTCCAGCGAGGTGACCAAGCCGGTGGTGGCTTATATCGCCGGCGTCACCGCGCCTGCCGGCAAGCGTATGGGCCATGCCGGCGCCATTATTGCGGGCGGCAAAGGTACCGCGGAAGCCAAGTTCAAGGCCCTGGAAGCAGCGGGGGTGATGACGGTTCGCTCTCCCGCTGATCTCGGCAGCGCGATATCCCAGCGTCTGAAGGCCTGACATTCATCGGCAAGCGGAGATGATCAGGTTCGCGCTGGCCCAGCATGATTTTCTGGTCGGTGACATCTCGGGCAACCTGCACAAAGCGCAATGCCTGCTCGGACAGGCCCGCGATGCAGGTGTGGATTTATTGCTGTTTCCCGAACTGGCACTCACCGGATATCCGCCTGAGGACCTGCTTCTGCGCCCCGGATTCATGCGGGCCGCCCGGGAAGCCCTGTTCACCCTGGTGTCTTCGGTACAGGAAATCGATGTCGTAATCGGCCATCCCTGGCTGGAAGATGGCAGACGTTTCAACTCCGTAAGCTGGATTCGTGGGGGCGAAATTATTGGCCGCTACCACAAACGCCGCCTGCCCAATTATGCTGTTTTTGATGAGTGCCGGTATTTCACGCCCGGTACAGACTCACTCGTTATCGAACTCAAGGGCTGCCGTATGGGTGTGATCATATGTGAGGATGCCTGGGAGCCCGGGCCGGCGCAGGACGCCAAACGGCGGGGGGCGGAGCTGTTGCTCGTGCCCAATGCGTCACCCTACCGCGACAGTAAGCTCAAGGCGCGCGAAGCCATGTTTGCGGGGCGGCATGCAGACACCGGCCTGCCGATGGTGTATTGCAACCTGGTCGGAGGGCAGGATGAACTGGTTTTCGACGGGCGCAGCATGTTGATGAGCCGCAATGGGCAGCTTTCCGGCCCTGGGCCATTGTGTGACGAAGCGCTGCTGCTGGCAGAGTATGAGCGGGAAACGGGGCGGCTGAACGCACTCAACTGGCCTGCGCCGCCGGTCGACCAGGTGGCGGAAATCTACCAGGTGTTGCGTAGGGGCCTTGCGGACTATGTGCGCAAGAATGGCTTCAGTGACGTCGTCTTTGGTCTGTCGGGGGGGATCGACTCCGCCCTGACCCTGGCGCTGGCAGTCGATGCTTTGGGCGCGGACCATGTGCACACGGTAATGATGCCATCGCGGCACACGGCCGGATTGAGCATCGAGTTGGCCCAGCAACAGGCCGTTTTGCTCGGGGTGGATCACCGCTGCATCAGCATCGAGCCGGCATTTGCAGCCTTGATGACCTTGCTGAGCCCGTCTTTTTCGGATGCGTCTGCAGATGTGACTGAAGAAAACCTGCAGGCCCGCGTTCGTGGCAATATCGTCATGGCGCTATCCAACAAATTTGGCTGGCTGCCGTTGGCGACGAGCAACAAAAGTGAGTTGGCAACCGGGTATTGCACGATTTATGGCGACATGTGTGGGGGCTATGGCCCCTTGCTGGATTGTTTCAAGACCCGCATCTACGAACTGGCGAACTTTCGTAACCGCCAGGGGCTTGTAATTCCGGAAGGTGTCATCAGCCGGGCTCCTTCGGCTGAATTGCGACCTAACCAGTCGGATCAGGATTCACTGCCGCCGTATGATGTGCTGGATCAGGTACTCCACCGTTACGTTGAACTGGACTGGTCGATCGCGAAAATTGCCGCCGATGGTTTCGATGAAAGCATGGTGAGGCGCGTTGCCAGGCTGGTGTTGCTTAATGAGTACAAACGCAGGCAGGCGCCGCCAGGTATCCGCATCACGCACCGGGCATTTGGCCGCGACCGGCGCTATCCGATCACATCCGGCTGGCGGGAAACCTATACCGGGAAGGTGTGATCAGTCGAAAGGCCAAAGGCGGTCGAGCCAGCTGCGCTTCTTCTTCTTGCCCTGCACGTAGTAATTGTCCGGGTAATTGAGTTCCAGCACGGTCATCGCACTGGCGGCCAGCTCCGGCAGATTCAACTTGGTGTAGGCGCGGTGCAATATCACCAGCGCTTCGGCGCTCTCCGGTGTATTCGGATAGTTTTCAAGTGCGTAACGCGCCCGGTTGGCTGCCGCGACGTAGGCCCGGCGCCGCATATAGTAATCTGCCACGCCCACTTCGTAGGCGGCCAGGTTGTTGCGCAGAAACACCATGCGCTGGCGTGCATCCGCAGCATAACGGCTGTCCGGGAAACGGCGCAGCAACTCACTGAAATCGACGAAGGCGTCGCGTGCGGAATGTTGGTCCCGATCGCGCACGCGTTTTGGCATCATCCGTTCGAGAAAGCCGAGGTTCTCCTCGAAGTTGACCACGCCCTTGAGATAGTAGGCGTAATCCACGTTAGGATGGGTCGGGTAGGTGCGGATGAAGCGATTCAGGTTGGACAGGGCGCTGTCGGTGTCCCGCCCCTTGAAATAGGCGTATGACAGGTCAAGCATTGACTGCTCGGTGTAGCGGCCAAAAGGGTAACGGGTCTGCAGTAACTTGTAAGTCCTGATCGCCTGGTCCCAGGACCGATGATCGAGTTGCGCCTTGGCGGCGGCATAGAGTTCAGCGGCCGAACGCTCATCGTCGAGATCACGGTCCTTGCGGCAACCCGAGCAGGCCAGGACAATGCCCAGGAGCACAAGGGCCAGCAGACGGATACCACGGAAATTGATCGATTCAGAGGAACTGCAGTGCATGTTGAAAACCACAAGAGCGCGGGAACCGGCATCATAACGGAATCGGGCCGGATGTTACAGTTTTCGCAGTCAAGCTGTCTCGGTTCCGCGCGGCGGCCAGCGGGCCTGCAACCGCCTCCGCCCGGACGGATAATTTGCTGCCCGGAAGGACAATGAAACGCATCAGGCACCGCGCAGTAGCCAACCCCGCTCTCAAGGGCGCCAGGCTCGATCAGGCCGCCAGTCAACTGTTCAGCGCGTATTCCCGCGCGCGCCTGCAAAAATGGATTCGTGGCGGGGAATTGACGGTTGATGGCGTGGTCGCCAAACCCACGTTCCGCATGTTGGGTGGCGAAACACTGCAGATCGACGCCGCACCCGATGTGGACGGGTCCGTTCTGCCGCAAGAAATACCCCTCGAGGTGCTGTACCGGGACAGCGATCTGCTTGTCATCAACAAACCCGCGGGTCTCGTAGTCCACCCGGCGGCAGGCAATCGTGACGGCACTTTGCAAAACGCCTTGTTGCATTTCGATCCGGACCTGGCCGCTATCCCCAGGTCCGGTATCGTGCACCGCCTGGACAAGGATACCAGCGGCGTGATGGTGGTTGCGCGTTCGCTTCGAGCGCATGCCGCACTGGTATCGCAATTGCAGCGCCGCAGCATGAGCCGCATCTACGAAGCGATTGCAAGCGGTGAACTTCGCCGCGGTGGTTCCGTCGACGAACCCATCGGCCGGCACCCCAGGGACAGGAAGCGCATGGCCGTGGTCGCTTCCGGCCGGCCGGCTGTGACGCACTACCGCGTCCTGCAGAATTTTGCCGGATTGACTTACCTGGAAGTGTCTCTGGAAACCGGCCGGACCCATCAGATCCGAGTGCACCTGGCGCACCTTGGCTTTGCCATCGTCGGCGACCCGGTGTATGGGCGCAAACCCAAATCGATCAAGGGAATGGATCCGGATGTGATTGAGGCCGTAAGACAGTTTCCGCGCCAGGCGCTGCACGCCCGTACGTTGCGCCTGCAGCACCCGGGCAACGACCGGCCGATGGAATTTCACGCGCCGCTGGCCGCGGATATGGTTGATTTATTGGCGCTGTTAAAGGGAAAGGCGCTTTGAACGCTGATTGGATCATTCCGCACTGGCCGGCGCCTTCCCGTGTGCGGGCCATCGTCACCACGCGTGCCGGGGGCCACAGCACCGGGCCCTGGAGCAGCCTGAATCTTGGCTTGAATTGCGGTGACGATGGGGCAATCGTGCTGAAGAACCGTGCGGTTTTGCGCGCCTGCTTGCCTGCGGAACCACAGTGGCTGCGTCAGGCGCATGGCATGGCGGTATACAGCCGGTCCGAGGAAACGGACAAGCCAGCGTTGTCTGGCGAGCCGATAGCAGACGCCCAGGTAGCCGGCCAGCCAGGGCAAATTTGCGCGGTGCTGACCGCCGACTGCCTGCCGGTGCTGTTCTGCAACCGCGCCGGCAGCAAGGTGGCGGCTGCCCACGCCGGTTGGCGCGGCTTGGCCGCAGGCGTGCTCGAAAATACGCTGCAGGCCCTGGCTGAGCCGCCCGATCAGCTCATGGCCTGGCTGGGGCCCGCCATCGGCCCCCGGGCATACGAAGTGGGCGAGGATGTACGCAGCGCCTTCACCGGCCGCGATAATGCGGCAGCAGCCTGTTTCGAACGCAAAGGCTCAAAGTGGTTGTTCGATCTGTACGCCATGGCCCGCCACCGCTTGTTGCAGTCCGGTGTGATTGATGTCAGTGGCGGAACACAGTGTACCTATAGCGAGCCGGAGCGGTTTTTTTCCCATCGGCGTGATGGCCGCACCGGCCGCATGGCCAGCCTGGTCTGGCTGCAAGCCTGAGGCAAACCCGCATTTGGTTTGACCACGAATTCCAGCGAGCTTGTCTGCACGTATTGCCAGTACTGCTTATCAAGGCGCCGTCCCGGAACAAGGGGTCCGCTTTCAGGACACGCCGTAAACCCATCCCTGGGGGCTCTTCTTGAAACATCCTGTTTCAAAAGGTCCTGAAAGCGGACCCCTTGCTCCAGACCGGCTTGTGCCACTTTTTGCGTCGAAGGCACATGTGATACAAGCTCGCTGGAATTCGTAACGCGGGTTTCAGGTTCGGGAGGTCAATCTGCCCAATTCCTGACACAACCTGGTGGTGTCGGCGGCGGGGGTATCGTGCGAAAAAACGAATCGCGCCAGTTGCTCCTGGCCGGGCCAGGTCAGGAACTGGATACCCGCTTCAGCCAGGGCTTTGAAACCGGGCTCGGTCCAGCGCACGAAAATTTCATTGGCGTCCGCATCGAATGCAAGTTCGGCCTCGGGATGTTCGCGCACGGCTTCGGCAAAACGGGCAGCCTGCCGGTTGGCGTGGCGGGCAAGTTCGAGCCAGAGGTCATTGTCGAGATAAGCCAGCAACTGGGCCGAGACGAAACGCATCTTGCTCAGCAAATGCCCTGAACGTTTGCGCAGGCGTTCAGCGCGCTCACGCAGGTCCGATTCACCAAATATCAACAATGCCTCGGCGCCCAGGCAACCGTTCTTGCTGGCCCCAAACGACAACAACTTGATACCAGCCTGCCAACTGACGGACGCCGGTGAACAGTCCAGCGCTGCAATGGCGTTGGCGAAGCGGGCGCCGTCCATATGCGCCGTCATTCCGAACTCCGCCGCTGCTGCGCACAAAACTGCAATTTCATCGGCCTGATAGACCGTACCGGCTTCGGTGCTTTGAGTCAGACTGAGGGCACTGGGGATATAGCTGTGCACGCCATGCCCCAGGTCTCTGCGGATGGCCGCTGTGAGTTGTTCGCTGCCCAATTTGCCATTGTCTCCCTGTACCGGAACCAGGCGCAGACCATTGCCGAAGAACTCCGGCGCCCCGCATTCATCCTGCATAATGTGTGCGCCCTCATGACAATACACCGATCCCCAGGGAAGCGTGATACTGGCCAGGGCAATGCTGTTGGCTGCCGTACCCGTGCTGAGGGGAATGACGGTGGTGCGGGTGCCGAACAGGTCAGAAAAGGCAGCGTCCAGCCGATTGCTCCAGGCATCTTCTGCATAGGACCAGGCCGTGCCCTGGTTGGCCTCCACCAACGCGTCGAGAATTTGCCGGGCTGCGGGAGATTCGTTATCGCTTCTGAAATTCAGGTCCATGGGGCCTCAACCGGTGGTAATGAAAAGGGAATTATAGGTACTAGTGGCCTGTAACAGCCAATACAGAAGTGCCTTGCGAACCGGGACGACCGATTGCTGTGTCGCTCGCCTTGCGAATATGCGAGAGCTATTCGACGCGGCTCGCTTCGTGCACTCGGCTCGTCCGGGCTCGCCTTTCACTCCCGTATTGGCTGTTACAGGCCACTAGAGCCTTCTCTGTCCGTAAGACCTTTAGCCGGAAGGAGCGCGCCAACTCTGGCGGCCTCCGCCGGCCGCTGGGATAATGCGCCCGCAATGAAGCGATCCAGTATGCAGTCACGCGTCCAAAACATCGAAACGGCACTCGATCACATTACTGTGTCCGATGCCGCCTGGTGCAGGCGGCAGATGCAGATTGTTGATCGCCGGCGGCCTGACAATAAAGCCAATGGCCCGCTTCTGGACCGCGTACAAGCCCGCGTCGACCAGTCCTTGCAACGGGTGGCAATGCGGCGGGAGATGGCGCCCAGGCCATCCTTTGACCCTGCGCTGCCAATCACTGCCTGCCGGGAAGAAATTCTGCGGCTGCTTCAGGATCACCAGGTCGTGGTCATTGCCGGCGAGACCGGTTCGGGCAAGACCACCCAGCTTCCCAAGTTCTGCCTGCAGGCCGGACGCGGCCTGCGTGGGCAAATCGGCTGCACCCAGCCGCGCCGTATTGCGGCCAGTGCGATGGCGCAACGTGTGGCGGAAGAACTGCAGTCTGAATTGGGTGGCGCTGTCGGTTACCAAGTGCGATTTCGTGACCGGACCAGCCCGGAGGCGTTCATCAAGTTCATGACGGACGGCATCCTGCTGGCCGAAATCGCTCACGATCCCGAACTCGTCGCCTACGACACCATCATCATCGATGAAGCCCATGAGCGCAGCCTGAACATCGATTTTCTGCTCGGCTACCTGAAAACCCTGCTACCGCGCCGCCCGGACCTCAGACTGCTGATTACTTCCGCCACCATCGACACAGAAAAGTTCTCACGGCATTTCGCTCATGCGCCAGTGCTGCAGATTTCCGGACGCGGCTACCCGGTGGATATCGTCTATTTGCCATTTGATGCGAGAGAAGAGGCTGCAGATCGGCTCGATCGGGACTTGTACCAGGGTATCGCCGATGCCGTACGCCGGCTCGACAAACTGCATACGCACGCTGACATTCTGGTATTCCTGTCGGGCGAGCGGGAAATTCGCGAAGCGGGTGATTTTTTGGTGCGGCAGCGTTTTGCCCATACCGAAATCCTGCCGCTGTACGCGCGGCTGTCAACGTCCGAACAACAACGGGTTTTTCATCCCGGGCCGGCACGCCGCATCATACTTAGCACCAACGTGGCGGAAACCTCGCTCACGGTTCCGCGTATCCGTTGCGTGATCGACAGCGGCCTGGTCAGGATCAGCCGCTATGCTCACCGCAGCCGTATCCAGCGTTTGCCCATTGAGCCCGTTTCCCAGGCCAGCGCCAATCAGCGCAGCGGCCGCTGTGGCCGCCTCGCCGCGGGAACTTGCGTGCGCCTGTACAGCGAAGAGGATTATCTCGGCCGCGCAGCATTTACCGAACCGGAAATTCTGCGCACCTCATTGGGTTCGGTCATTCTGCGCATGCTGGTGATGGAACTGGGCGCCGTGGAAGATTTTCCCTTTATTGACCCGCCGGCCCCGCGCATGGTCAATGATGCGTACAAGCTGCTGTTGGAGTTGGGAGCCATCGACGGCAACCGCCAACCTTCTGTTATGGGCCGGCAACTGGATGCCTGGCCGCTGGACGTTCGCCTGGGGCGGATGCTCGTCGAGGGAAACCGCCTCGGCTGTCTGGAAGACATGCTGGTCCTGACTGCGGCGCTGAGCATTCAGGATCCACGCGAACGTCCGTTGGACGCGCAACAGGCTGCGGACGAGGCCCACCAACGCTTCGGTGAGGAAAAAAGTGACTTTTCCGGTTTGCTCAGGCTCTGGTCCTATTTGCGGCTGCAGCGGCGCACGCTGTCGGCTAACCAGTTTCGCAAATTGTGCAGGCGTGAATTTCTCAACTGGCAGCGGGTGCTGGAATGGTTCGACCTCTACCAGCAGTTGCGAGACCAGGCGCGGGAATCCGGCCTGCCTTTGTCCGGCAAGCATGGCGATTACGCGCAAGTGCATCAGGCCCTGCTTTCCGGACTGCTTGGCCACATCGGGCTCAAACATCCGGAGGATAGCAGTTACCAGGGTGCGCGTTCCCATGCGTTTCACATCTTTCCGGGGTCCGGCCTGTTCGGGCGTGCACCGAAATGGATCATGTCCGCTGAGATCGTGGAAACCACTCGCGCCTGGGGTCGCGTCAATGCCGAGATCCAGCCCGAATGGATCGAGCGCCAGGGGGCACACCTGCTCAAGAGGCACTATTCTGATCCACACTGGTCCAGGCGGCGCGGTGCGGTGTTGGCCTGGGAACAGGTAAGCCTTTTCGGGCTGGTCATTGTCGAGCGCCGGCGTATTCAATACGCCCGTATCGACCCGGTCGAGTCACGGCGAATATTCATTCTCTCTGCCCTGGTTCGCGGTGAGCTCGATACCCGCGCCGCCTTCATGGCGCACAACGAAAACCTTCGCGCGGAGGTGGAACTGCTGGAGCACAAGCGCCGCAAGCGTGATGTGCTTGCGGACGAACAGTCCCAGTTCGAATTTTTTGATGCCTGTGTGCCGGATAATGTTTGCGCCGCAAGCTCTTTTGAAAAATGGCTGGCACGATTGGGCGCCCAGGGCCGGCATCAGTTGTATCTTCGCCACGACGTGCTGATGCGCGAAGACGCGGTTACCGCACCGGCAGAACTGTATCCTGATGTGTTGGAAGCCAATGGCAATGGGCTGCCCTTGAGCTACCATTTCGAACCGGGCCATGCGGCCGACGGTGTCACGGTTCATGTGCCGTTGGAATTGCTCAACACACTGGATGCGGGACAGCTACAGTGGCTGGTTCCCGGCCTGCTGCGGGACAAGTTGATTGCTTTGATTCGCGGGCTGCCCAAGCCGCTGCGGCGGGTGATGACGCCGGTGCCCGTTTTTGCCGACGCCTTGCAGGCCGCTCTGGAATCCAGCCGGGACCAGGAACTGCTGACTGCCTGTGCAGCCGAACTGAGCCGGATGACCGGCATGAGCCTGCGCGTCACGGACATGGACGAAGCTGCCCTGCCGGCGCATTTGCGGATGCGCATAGTTGTGACCGATGGCGATGGCAAGGAAGTTGCGCAGGGCAGGGACCTGGCGGAATTACAGCAGCAACTGGGCGCTGCAGCGCAACGCCGGTTCATGGATCGCCAGGGCGCAAAATTCAGCCTTGACGGCGCCGTCAAATGGGAATTCGGCACGCTGGATGAACAAATCGTCACGCGGCAGGGTGTGACGGCCTGGCCGGCGCTGACGGACCAGCAAACGGCTGTCGGATTGCGCTTGTTCGATACCCAGCAGGAAGCGGCTCTGGCCCACACGGATGGTGTCCTGCGCTTACTGTTCCTGACGCTGGCCGACAAGATTTCTTTCCTGCGCAAACATCCCGGATTGTCCCCTGCAAGCCGGTTGGCATGGGCGCCGGTGGGCCCCGTTGAGACATTGATCGCGGATCTGATACAGAGCAGTTTGCGCCATGCCGCCGGTGACGTGACGAAGATCCGCGATCAACGGGCGTTTGAGCAGTTGGGTGAACGGGTTCGCGGCCAGTTGGGGTTGGAGTGCCGGCGGCAAGCGGACTTGCTTAATGAATGGCTGCCCGGTTTCCACCGCATCAGCAAAGGCGTGCACGGTGACATGGCGGTGCGTTTCCCGGAAGCGGTGACAGATGTGGGTACACAGCTCGAGGACCTGGTTTACGAAGGTTTCCTCTGCGATCTTGCCGTCGAAAGACTGCAGCACTATCCGCGTTACTTTGCAGCCATTGAAGAACGCCTGACTTCGTTGGCGGACAATCCGCCCCGCGACCGGCAGCGCCTGTCCCTGCTGCTGCCCTGGTGGAAACGCTATCTGGAAAAGCTGGAAGAAAAGGGGGCCGTGTACAATACCACCCTGGACGAATACCGCTGGCTGGTCGAAGAGTACCGCGTGTCGCTGTTTGCCCAAAGCCTGGGCACGGGCGTGAAAGTATCCGCCAAACGGCTGTCAGAGGCGTGGCAGAATGTACTGACCACTGGTGGTACCTGAGCTGAAGGTGCTACCGAATCCATGGACACCAGTTCACTTACTGCAATCGATCCGGCTCAAACACTGGATGAGTGGCTGCAAAGTTACCGGGGATCTGTGGGCCCGGCGGCCGAATCCTGTGTTGAGCTTGCGCAAAGACTGCAACAGCCAGGGACCCTGACGCGCAATGGCCGCGAACGACTGCTGGAGCTGTTGACCATTTTGCAGACCCTGTTGCCCGATCCCACGACCGTTAGCTGCGCCATGATCCTGGCTGCGGAGCAGTCCGGCAGCGGCCTGACGAAACTACCGTCAGGTATCGCCCCGGCCACAGCGCGGCAGGTGGAAGAACTGCACAAACTGAGAAACTTTGCGGCCGGGCAGAATCTCGGTGTCACGGAACGCAGCGCCGAGGGATTACGCCGTTTGCTGCTGGCGCTGGTGAAGGATGTCCGCGTGGTATTGATTGACCTGGCCTGGCAGCTCGTTCTTTTGCGTCATGCCGCAGCGGACAGCGAGGCGGCGCGGGCTCTGGCCAGGGAAACGGCCCTGATCCACGCCCCACTGGCCAACCGCCTGGGTATCTGGCAGTTGAAGTGGGAATTGGAGGACCTGTCTTTCCGCTTGCTGCAGCCCGAACAGTATCAGCGCATCGCTGAACTGGTGGCAGAACGGCGCACCGAACGTGAACAATTCATCTCCACGTTTATGAGCCGGCTGGCCGAAGCCCTCAAGGAAGCCGGGATCCCGGCCAACATCACCGGGCGTCCCAAGCATATCTACAGCATTTGGAGAAAAATGCAGCGCAAGGGCGTTGATTTCAACCAGCTATTCGATGTGCGGGCGGTTCGCGTCCTGGTTGAAGACATACCGGCTTGCTATAACGTTTTGGGACTGGTGCATTCCCTTTGGCAGCCGATTCCGGGTGAGTTCGATGACTACATCACCACGCCCAAGGGAAACAACTACCAGTCCCTGCACACCGCGGTTGCCGATGCCGAAGGCCGGGTCCTGGAAGTGCAGATTCGCACGCGCCAGATGCATGAGCACGCGGAATTGGGCGTGGCGGCCCACTGGCGCTACAAGGAAGGGGGTCCGCGCGACCCGGCATTCGAAAAAAAGATCGCAGTCATGCGGACTTTGCTCGAGGCCGGTGAGGAAGAACTCGACGATGAAAGTCTGTTGGAGAGCTTTCGTTCGGCCACCAGCGAGGAACGCGTTTACGTACTCACACCGCGTGGCCAGGTGATCGATCTGGCAGCCGGAGCGACGGTGCTGGATTTTGCCTACCAGGTGCATACCGAAATCGGTCATCGTTGCCGTGGCGCGAAAGTCAACGGCCGCATCGTGCCGCTGACGCACAAAGTGACAACCGGTGACCGCGTGGAAATCCTGACGGCGAAGCAGCCTGGCCCCAGCCGTGACTGGCTGAATCCGCGACAGGGTTACATTCATGGCGCCAGGGCCCGCGGCAAAGTGCGCCAGTGGTTCAAGAAAGAGAGCCACGATGACAACCTGCGGGCGGGCAAAGAGGCCATTGAAGCCGAGATTCGACGCATGGGTCTGCAGTCAGCGGAATTGGCGCCCCATCTTCCTGCCGTGATCAAGCGCTTCGGTCTGGGTACCGCCGATGACCTCTATGTTGCCGTCGGCAGCGGCGATCTCACCGCCAGCCAGACCGTCAGTGGGCTGGCGCGCCTGCGGGCCGAGCAGACAGCACCACAGGCCGGAGATCTGCTGACCAAAACGCCGGTGCGGCAGCGCAGTCAGGCGCCTCGTGGCCCCGACGATGTGACGATTGAAGGTGTTGGTAACCTGATGACCACGATTGCAAAATGCTGCCAGCCCGTTCCCGGTGACCAGGTAGTGGGTTATATCACCCGCGGCCGCGGCGTCACCATCCATCGCGAAGACTGCCGTCAGATTCTGCGCTGGCGGCGGGAGAACAGTCCGCGCTTGTTGCAGGTGCATTGGGGTGACAAACCACAGACTACTTATGCGGCGCAGATCTGGGTACGGGCCTTCCATCGTCGTGATCTGATTAAAGACGTATCCAATATTCTGGCAGCTTCAGACGCCATGGTTACCGACATCAACAGCCGCATGGATGATTCGAGCGACGAGGTGACCATTCGCTTGCATGTACAGGTGCGGGATTATGAACAGCTCAGCGAACTGCTGGGCCGCCTGGGTAGTGTCCCCAATGTACTGGAAGCCAGGCGTTTGCAGCCTGGAAGTCCGCAAGATACCTGACTCCGGTAATTCTGCTCAGGATTGTTTCAGGGAATCCAATAATGTCTTGAGGCTGTCACGCGCACAGTCCAGGGAAAAATGGCGCCGGACATTTTCCTGGCCTGCCTCGGAAAGCCGGTTCCACAAGGCTTCGTCCCGGTACAGGCGGACGACCGCGGCGGCGAAGTCCCGGGCTGTATCGGCGATCAGCACATCCCGGCCATTTTGCGCAAACAGCCCCTCAACCGCCATCGGTTGTGGCCACCACCGGTTGTCCGCGGCTCATGCTCAGGTTGACCTTGCCTTTGACTCCGGCGCCGTAACGCAGCGGCGCAACAGCCAGGCGGCAACCATCGAGCCATGGTTCCAGGTCCTTGACGAAACCATGAAATTCAACGCCGTCGCCATGCAATGAACGCACTTTCTCTGGCGCTTTGCTGCCAATCAGGTGAAAACGCATATCCGGAATTTCCTGGCGGATCAGCGGCCAGATACTGTCCACGAACCACCGCGCGGCATCGATATTGGGCGGATGCTGATAGCCGCCGACAAAAAGAATGTCTTTGCGCGCGTCAAACGGGGCGCGTCTGGGCGGCACCTGGTGGATATTGGACAGCACGTGAACCCGCGCTTGCGGTGCGTCTTCTGCCAACACGGTCTGTTCCACCGGGCTGACCACCAGCGTGGCTGCAGCCTGCCGGATCACGGCCAGCTCCGAGCGTCGCGTCTGCGCGGCAGCACGCTTCAGAGGCAGACTGTCTTCCAGCGCCGCCAGGCGCTGTTCGCGCAGGTAGTGCAGATCGACCGTATCGAAAATAAGCCTGGCCTGTGGACAGTAACGCTGTATCAGGGAAAGATAATTTGCCGCCACATAATGGCGGCTGATCATGATGAAATCAAAATCTCCTCCCCGGTTGCGGAAAAAGTCTTGCAGTGATGCGATCCACGGGTTGTACAGCACCTCGACACCGGATTTCTGCAGCTCGCTGGAGTAATCTCCGGCGTAGCCGCGGTTGTCGGCAAAGAAGCTGACGCCATAGCCCAGTTGCTGGAAACAGTCGAACAGGTACCGCAGTCTCAGACTGCCGGAATCCTGGTCAGGCTCAGGTGTGTAGGCGTCAATGACCAGCACCCGGCCGCGCAGGCGATGGTCGCGCGCCCGTCTGATCGCTGCATGGTCATCCGGGTTGGTAATGCGCTCCGGATAGTCGGTCAGTCGATCGTGCCAGCGCTCGAGGAATTTCTTGCGGTTGATTTCCTGGAAGCGCTTGGTGCCACTGCCGATGTCGGTTCCGCCGGTGATGCCTTCATGGTGGATAATGGTTGCGGCTGCCTGTAGCCGGACCTTCAGACCTGCCTCACGCACCCTGAACGCCAGATCCGTATCCTCGTAATAGGCCGGGGCATAGCGTTGATCGAAGCCGCCCAGTTGGCGGAACAGGCCGGCGGGCAGCATCATGCAGGCGCCGGAGCAATAGTCGGCTTCGCGGGTATACCCATACTCCGGCCGGTCCGGCCTGGTCGCCACGGCCATAGTTCCAGCCGCTGCCGTCCCGGAACACGATGCCGCCGGCTTCCTGCAGCCGCCCGTCGGGATAGACCAGCCGGGCGCCGGCCAGGCCGGTGTCGGGGAATCGCTCAAACGTCTCCAGCAGCGCATCCAGCCAGCCGTCCAGCACCTGCGTATCGTTATTGAGCAGAACGATGTACGCGCCTTTGGCAGCTTCCGCACCGCGGTTACAGCTGCCCACGAAACCGATATTCTGCGGGTTGCGAATAAACTCCAGGCCTTCGATATTGCGCCAGCCGTTGGGCAGTTTCGTCCTGCGAATGATCGTCTACGACGATGACCTCGAAATCGCGCGTCGTTCCGGGCTTGCACAATGGAACGCAGGCAGGCGGCGGTATACTCCCACTGGTTGTAGACCGGAATGATGATAGAAACCACCGGCTTGGCCGCGCGGGGTAGACTTGGCGGCGGCTCCGGATCTCCAATGGGCCTGTTGTCCTGGCCTGGCGCCGCTGTGGGTGCGAAACCCAGCTGCGGGGATTGTTGCAGCCGCAGCAGGGCGCCATGAAGCCCCTGCGTACTCATGCGTGCGAACGGCTTGCGAAATCAGCAGCGGCCAGCGAGCGGGATTCCAGATCCGGGCCTGTGCCAGATTGGTCATTATCCTGCGGCTTGCCCGCAGGGGCCGCGTGATCCGCCAGGACGAGCTCTGTAACACTGTCTGGTGCGTGGCCTGAAGATCCTGCAACATCTCCCGGGTTTGGCCATGGGCTCCCTGTTCTTCAAGCAGGGACTTTTCCAGGCTGCTAACCCACTGCCGTCGCTGTTCCTGTTCTTCGCTCAGCGCCTGTTCCAGGCTGCTAACCCAGCGCTGCCGCTGTTCCTGTTCCTCACTCAGTGCCTGCTGGCGGTCCTCGGCCCACTCGGTGCGGCGCTCGATTTCAGCCTGCAATTCCTCTACCTGCTGCCGGCTTTCCCGCTGTGCCGCGCGCAGTCTGGCGTTCTGTTCAGCCAGTGCGGCCTGCTGCAGTTCGGCCAGTCCCGGGATCTCCGCTCAGATCGGGCTCAAACCACTCGGCGGCACAGAGGTTGCGGTAATGCTGCACCATGTCCGCGGCGCTGAAGTGTTCGATGCTGCGCAGGTTGGACCGGACGCTGTCCAGCAGACTTCTGTCTGCCGCAATGTTGCTTACCATGCGGACCAGTGCATCCACTTTGGGGTCGATCAACCATCCGTCCCGGCCGTCATGTATACGCTCGGACAGGCTGCCGACCCGGGTTGCAATCACCGGAATACCCAATTGCTGCATTTCGGAGAGCGTATAGCTGAACGTCTCGGGCACGACCGAGAGCAGTGCGGCGGCATCGGCACCAATCGTCCGCATCAGCCGCGGCAGATCTTTGCGCTCATATTGCAGGATGACGTTGACGCCCGCTTGGCCGAAGAATTCCTCGCCGTGCTTGCCGGCACCCAGCAGGTAGACCTGCGCATGGCGGGTAAGCTGCGGCAGCGCGGCCAACAGCAAGGATTGACCTTTGGCCTCCTGTATGCGGCCGGGAATGACCAGTCTGAGCTTGCCGTCCTTTCTTGGGCGCGGCACCACCGGCCCGTCAACGGGAAGAGGCGCCAGCCCATGATGGATAATCTTGATATCGATATCCTGCCAGCGGCAGTCCAGTTGCCGCAGCATGTGGGCTGCCGATTCGCTGGGTGCGACCAATTTGACCTCATGGCGGGACAGCGCATCGACCCAGCCATCGGCCAGCCGGTTCCAGCTTGACGCATCGCGGTCGCCAAGGTCAGGCAGTAACTCATGCTGCTGCATTGCCTGCTGCAGACGCTGCTCCCGGCCAACAGCCAGCCAGGGTGCAGGGTGAACACCCAGCAATGGCCAGCCGGGATAGAAGTCATGCAAAACCTGCATCGTGGGCAAGCCGGTTCGCAGTGCGTCCAGGCTGTGTCCAACCAGAGATGAAACAATGATCCTGCCGATGCCGTGACGACGTTGGATACTGTCCAGTATTTCGCGGTATTGTGAATTTTCCTCGCTGGAAGACCTGATCGGCGGATTCAGCCACCAGACCGCCAGCGGAGCTTTCAGCTCGTTGCCTGCGTACAGGCTCAGTCTTTGACCCGCGCCCAGCCCGGACTGCGGCCCTTCGGAGCGCAATTGAAAATGGCATTCCTGCCGGTCGGCTTCAATGAATGACTGCACCCACTGCGCTACGCCGCCTCCCCAGCTATGGGTGATATGCAGGCTGGACGGGGCTTCGTCGCTGGCGGGGTTTTCCGGCGCGCTGGCCGCCGTGGCCAGCCACTGTGCGAGGTTTGCGGTAAGATCGCCCCAAGGCGCAGCGCGGCGCTCCTCATGTGCCTGCAGCTCAGGGCCGTAATCATATGCGTGGCCGGCACTTGCTGCGAACAGGCTGTCGGATATAGCCAGGCGGCCGCCGTGGCGCTGCAAATGAGAGAGCGCCGTGGCCGTCGTTACCTGCTCATGAGCCAGCAACTCAATGGCCGACACGGAGAAAAAAAGCAAATGACCGGGCCACGTATCCAGCAAGTGCAAGTTACCCTTACCCAGAAGTCTGACCAGCTTGGCCATGTGTTCAAGTGCTGAGTGTTGACCCTCTGCATCGAGCTGCTGCAAATGCGAGACATCCAGGCCGGCAAAAGGATTCAGCTCCCTGCGCGCGTTACTGAGCATGCTCAATACGGCCGGCTCACCGCACTGGCTGGCGATTGCGGCCAGCGTTTTGGCGTCCTGAGCTTGCAATATCAGACCCGGTGCCAGCAGCAATAGCGGCCTGCCAGGGTAGACCGCGGCGAATTCCAGCAGGATCTCGCCAAGGTGTTCCCGCCCGACCGGCGTCGAAGGCGCCCAGAGCGGCCAGGTCAAACCGGCAATGCCATCGTCACCGGCCGGCCTGGCCACTGCCCGCGGGCGTGTATGAAGCCAAATCACCGGTTCCAGGGGCACATGGCTGCCGCTTTGCGGTTCCTGTGGGTTTGCAGGGGCGGTTGAGGTCATCGGCACGGCATGGTGCAATATTCGGGCTGGCAACTTGTCAGACTGCTAGCATGGGCCCTGCCGGACAGCGACCGGCAGGGACGAAATGCCGTCATTATGGTCAAAGGCCGGGTTGATGTCACCCGGCAGCGGAACAATCAATGGTTATGCCCCGGAGAACGAAGAAAAGCGCCGCGCGCGGAAAAAAAGGCGCACCAGCCCCAAAACATCGCTGGTTCGGGGGCATATGGCGTGTGCTGCTGCTGTCAGCGGGTGTATTTCTCGGGCTGGTGGTGCCCTGGGTTCTCTACCTCAATTACCAGGTCACAACGGAATTCGAAGGCCGGAAATGGGATTTGCCGAGCCGCGTTTATGCCCGGCCGCTGGAGCTCTATCCGGGCGCGAGTTTGTCGCGGCCCGATCTCGAGCTGGAGCTGAAGGCGGCCGGTTACCGGGCATCCGCCTCAGCGGACAAACCGGGGCTGTACCACGTCGCGGGAGCCAGCATCGACATCGACCGGCGGGGTTTTCGTTTTCCGGAGGGCGTGGAGGGAATGCGTCGCTTGCGGGTCACGCTCAGTGGCAATCACGTGGTGGCAGTGGCGGACCTGTCCACTGGCGCCAGCCTCGACCTGGTTCGCCTCGACCCGGCTGAAATTGCTTCGATTTACCCGCTGCAGAATGAGGACCGGACCCTGGTGCGGATCGAAGAGGTTCCACCGTTGCTGGTGACGGGCCTGCAGGCGGTCGAAGACCGGCATTTCAAGCAGCATCCCGGCATTGATATCAAGAGCGTGCTGCGTGCCGCACTGGCCAACCTCAAGGCCGGCCGCGCCGTGCAAGGTGGCAGCACGCTGACCCAGCAACTGGTGAAAAACTATTTCCTCTCCGATGAAAGAACACTGGCGCGCAAGTTCAACGAAGCCGCCATGGCTTTGTTACTGGAATGGCATTACAGCAAAGCCGAAATTCTCGAGGCCTACCTGAACGAAGTGTATATGGGGCAGCAGGGCGCACTGGCAATTCACGGGTTTGGCCGGGCCAGCATGTTTTATTTTGGCCAACCGCTCGAGCGGCTTGAACCGCAGCAAATAGCCTTGCTGATCGGCATTGTGCGGGGCGCTTCGATGTACAATCCGCGTCACCACCCGCAACGTGCGCTCGAACGCCGCAACCGTGTGCTGGACATGTTTGCCGAAACGGGTTTACTCACCAGTGAAGAAGCTCGAGGCGCCGCGGCGCAACCGCTGGATGTGAGGGCCGCACCGCCGCCCAGTGGTACCCGTTATCACGCGTTCATCGAATTGGTCCGTGACCAACTCGCTCAGGTATACCGTGAGGAAGATCTGAAAACCGAGGGTTTGCGCATATTTACCACGCTTTCACCGGTGGAGCAGGACAAAGCCCAGCATGCGGTCAGCGCAGGTCTCGAGCAGTTGCGGGAAGCAGGATTGCCAGCCGATTTGCAGGGCGCCCTGGTGCTTGCAGATTCAACCAGCGGAGAAATCCGTGCCCTGGTGGGTGATCGCAAGGCCGGCCGTGAAGGTTTCAATCGGGCGCTTGATGCGCGCCGCCAGGTGGGATCTGTCATCAAGCCACTGATTTACCTTCTGGCTCTGGAGCACCCCGCGGAATATAACCTCCTGACGCTGATCGATGACGCACCGTTGACACTGCGCCGGCCTAATGGTGACGATTGGTCGCCGGCCAACTATGATCGAATTTCTCATGGCAAAGTCACATTGCTGGAAGCCCTGACACGATCGTATAACCAGGCAACGGTTCGACTGGGCCTGAAAATCGGCGTTAACAACCTGCTGCAAAAACTTCAGGCGCTGGGCGTATCGGTCAAAGTCGACGCGGTACCATCCGTCTTTCTCGGCGCTGTCGAACTGACGCCCCTGGAAGTTACCCAGATTTATCAGTCCATCGCGGCTGGTGGCTACAGTGTTCCGTTGCGTTCGGTAATTGCCGCCCAGACGTCGAACGGTGGAGAGTTGGTACGCTATCCCTTGCGGCTGATGCCGCAGCCGGACCGGGAGGCCATCGGGGTTCTGAACTATGCGCTAACCCAGGTCGTCGCACAGGGCACGGCCAAAGCCTTGCCTGGCTTGTTGGGCGAATCCACGACCATTGCCGGCAAAACAGGTACAACCAACGATCGCCGGGACAGCTGGTTTGTCGGCTATACTCGTGACCGCGTGGGTGTCGTCTGGGTCGGCGAGGACGACAACCGCCCGGCCGGAGTCACTGGCAGCAATGCAGCGATGCGGGTTTGGGCGCGTCTGTTCAAGACCTTGCCTCTCGAGCCGGTGGATTTGCGTATGCCCGATGGTGCATTCTGGATGTGGGTGGACCCGGAGACACACTCGGTTTCGGCCGAGGCTTGTCCGGGTGCCGTCCAAATGCCGTTCGTAAGCGGTTCTGAACCAACGCAGATCAGTGCTTGCCTGGCGGCCCTGAACGGCAAGGATGATGAATCTTTCTGGAGAAAATGGTTTGGCAAGAAAAAATAGTACCTTATCGACTTTCCTGCCGGCAGTGATCATGGTGTCTTTGCTTGCCGCCTGTGCGGCCCCGACGCCGGCACCGGTCGAAGACCGGGAAGTGCAGCAGCAGGTACGAGAGCCGGCGCAGCAACAGAATGCTGGGGTGCAGGTATTTCCATTGCAGAACCCGGCGGTCAAGTCCTTGCTGGAACAGGCGAGGGAAGCTGAATCGGCGGGTGACTTTGAAGTTGCGGCGGTCTCGCTGGAAAGGGCGTTGCGTATTCAGCCCAGGGATCCGGAGTTGCTCCAGGAAATGGCGGAAATCCAGTTGCAAAAGAAAGACTATGAGCAGGCATTGAATTTTGCCATCCGTTCCTATGATACCGGTTCACGTGTGGGTGAAATCTGCAGCCGCAATTGGCACACCATCGGCGTGGCGCGCGATCACACTGGCGATAAGAAGGGTGCTGAGGAAGCGGAGCAACGCGCCGGCGAGTGCGTGAGCGCAAAACCAAAGAGCTATTAGTGGCCTGTATCACCCAGATCACTACCGCTTTGGCTGATACAGGCCACTAGCGATTGCCGTGGCACAGCGTGATGTGAAGCGCGCCGGTGAGTTACTGGACGCCGGCGGACCATTTTTCGCGCATTTGTCGGGTTTCGCGCCGCGCGCTGAACAGATCCGCATGGCGGAAGCAGTTGAGCGCGTGCTCAGCGAGAAAGGAACACTGGTCGTCGAAGCAGGCACCGGGATTGGCAAGACCCTGGCTTACCTGGTTCCGGTCTTGCTCAGTGGTGAACGCACCATCATCTCCACTGGCACCAAGACCCTGCAGGATCAGCTCTACTTCCGCGACCTTCCCATCGTAATCGAAGCGCTTGGCCTGAACGTCCACAAGGCACTGCTGAAGGGCCGTGCCAATTACCTGTGCCTGCACCGTATGGACCTGGCCAGGAAGGATGGCCGCCTGCCCAGCCGCGAGGCTGTCGACGAACTCGAAGCGGTAGTCGACTGGTCCGCGCGCAGCATGGATGGCGATCTCTCCATTGCGCCGGTGATTTCCGAGCAAAGTGGCTTGCTGCCGCTGGTTACTTCAACAGTGGATAACTGTCTCGGCGCGGAATGCCCGCAATTTGATCGATGTTTCGTCGTGCAGGCCCGGCGGCAGGCCCAGGAAGCCGACCTTGTGGTGGTCAACCATCATCTCCTGTTCGCCGATATGGCAATCAAGCAAAGTGGATTCGGCGAAGTGCTGCCCGGCGCAGCGGCATTCATTATTGACGAGGCGCATCAGGCGCCCGAGACCGCATCACGTTTTTTCAGCGTCACTTTATCGTCCCGGCAAGTCGAAGATTTGTGCCGGGATCTGACCGCCGAATGCGGTGAATTGACCGGTGCGCTTGGGCTGTTGCGGGACCCGCTGGCCGACTGCCTGCAGAAACTGCGGGAACTGATTTTGGTGGCCGACGAGCGTTTGCCCGACAGGGGAACATGGAACGAGCTGACGGCCGATGATGCAATCCGCTCCGCGTTGCAGGGCCTGGACCGGTCATTGGGGCAGTTGTGTCATGCCCTGGGGCAAATTGAAGGCCGTTCGCGCGCGATGGACAGTGCGATAGATCGAGCTCGCGCCCTGCTGTCGTGCCTGGATTGCTTCGATGCACAGGCAACAGCGGATGAAGTGCGCTGGTTCGAACGGCGTGGCCGCGGTTTTGCGCTGCATATCACGCCGCTCGAGGTCGCATCGGCCTTCAGTGTATTTCGCGAAAGCAGTGACGCCGCATGGTTGTTCACTTCCGCGACACTGGCTGTGGGTGGGGATTTCAGCCATTTCACGCGACAACTTGGCCTGCAGGCAGCCGCTACCTTGCTGCTGGATTCTCCTTTTGATTATCCGGGGCACGCACTGATGTGGCTGCCGGCAGGGCCTGCCCGAGCCTCGTGACCCGCAGTTCGTGGAGCGTGTTCTGGATCTGGCGGTACCCTTGCTGGAAGCCAGCCAGGGCAGGGCGTTTTTGTTGTTCACTTCCCACCGGTCCTTGCGCCGCGCGGCCGAACTGCTGGCGGAGCGCACCCATTTTCCGCTGTTTGTGCAGGGCCGGCAGCCGCGCAGCCTTTTGCTCGAGGCATTCAGAACTTCAGGCACCGGCGTACTTCTGGGCTCGGCCAGTTTCTGGGAAGGTGTGGACGTAATCGGTGATGCGCTTACACTGGTGCTGATCGACAAGTTGCCGTTCGCTGCACCGGACGACCCGGTGATCGAAGCACGCAGTGAGCTGCTGCGTCACTCAGGAGGTAATCCGTTCATGCAACTGTTTCTGCCGGAGGCGGTCATTGCGTTGAAACAGGGTGCGGGACGGTTGATCCGGGATGTCAACGATCGGGGAGTGTTGGTCATTTGCGATCCGCGTATACGCACCCGGTCATACGGCCGGGTATTCCTGGAAAGCCTGCCGCCGATGCGCCAGGCCGAAAACCAGTCGGAAGTGGAGCAATTCCTGCGTGAATCCCAGCGTAACTAATTTGTTGGCGATCGAAACGTCAAGCGAAGCCTGCTCGGTTGCCGTGACCATTGGTGGTGAGATCCTGCAAAGGCATTTGCATGCGCCATTACGGCATGCCGAGCTGTTGTTGCCGGCGGTGCGTTCGCTGCTCGATGAGGCAGATATGCCATTGGGCAACATGGATGCCATTGTTTTCGGACGCGGCCCCGGCAGTTTTACCAGCCTGCGCATCGGCATTGGTGTGGTGCAAGGTCTGGCCTGGGGCGCGGATTTGCCGGTGATACCGGTTTCTTCACTGGCAGCAGTTGCGCAGCAGGCCTTGGGCCGTGACTCCCGATCCGAGCCGGATTCACTCCTGCGTTACGTTCTGGTGGCCATGGATGCCCGCATGTCCGAGGTGTTTCATTGCACCTACGCTATCAGCGACGCGGAATTGCTGGTTCCCGAGTCGCCCGAATCCGTATCCGCGCCCGCGGCTGTGACCGTCACCGACGCGCGAGCATGACCGTTGGCGCAGGCAACGGCTTCGAACGCTACGCCGAACTGGGCAGCCTGGGCTCGAGCCTGAGGCATGTGCGAGCTGAACTCCTGCCGCGTGCCGCCGCACTGTTACCTCTGGCCCAACAATGGCTGAAAACCCATGAGCCGCTGCCCGCTGCTGAGGCGCAACCTGTCTACATCCGCAACCAGGTCGCAGACAAACCAACTGCCAATTGAAAATCCTGCTTTGGCTCCCAGCAGGCTGATGCTCCAACCATGCCTGCATGACGGGTCTGCATTTCAGTGTGGCACAAGCCGGTTTCGGAGCAAGGACTCTGCTTTCAGGACCGTTTTGAAACAGGATGTTTCAAGAAGAGGCCGCTCATGAGATGGCTATTTAGCCGTGTCCTGAAAGCAGAGTCCTTGCTGCGAAGCGGCGCGCCATGGAAAGCAGTACCCTGAAGAGGACAGTTGTGAGCAAACCTGCTGAAAACCAAAGCTCCAGCTTGAAAAGATCACCCAAGGCTGGAATAGATCGAACGGTAACGGCGGGCGATGGCGCTCCAGTCGAGGTCGGATGCAATGGCTGCGCCGGCCTGAGCCAAGGCCTTGCGCTGTTCCGGATGGCGCCAAAGTTGGACGATGGCATCGATCATCTCGTCCCAGTCATCGGTGATCACCGCGTGCCGTCCCGGTTCGACGGGAATTCCTTCGATGCCCTTACGCGTGCTGATCACCGGCAGTCCTGCCGCGAAACAGTCGATGATCTTCATGCGCGTGCCGCCGCCATCGGTCAAGGGAATCACGGCCAGGTCTGCTGCTTTGAGCCAGGGGGCCATGTCACTGACGGCGCCAATAAAATGAATGCGTTCATGGGGACTGCTTTGGGGGGGATCTTTACCCACCGCGAGAACGTGGCAGCGCAGACCTCTGCGTTCCAGCCCCGGTAGCAAAATGTCCGTGAAGGCCCCGATCGCCTGGCGGTTGGGCGGATAGGAAAAGGTGCCATGGAACACCAGCAAGGCCTCATCAGGGTTGATGGAGAATCTTTGCCGGATGCCTTGCATTGCCGGCGCCTGATACGCCTTCAGGTCGACGCCATGCAAGATGGTATGGAGCAGGTCTGGCCGCACCCCCTCTGCGGACAATTTTTGCCGGTCATTGTCGGAAACGCAAACAATGGCATCGGACTGCCGGCACAGGTCAAGCTCGATCTCCTTGAGATTGCGGTACTGGGTTTCGGTCAATTCGGCGACCTGGGTCCGCAGGCGTTCGTATTCGATATTGTGTTCCACCATCACCACCCTGCAATCCAATAGCTTGCGCGCCTTGATACAGGCTTTGGCATAGGCGGGAAACTCGGCTTGCAGGATGCCGGCATGAATTGCTCTCCCGGCCGCCAGAGTGCGCCAGAAAAAGCCGCCATCGGTCAAGGGTAAATAAAGAAAGCTGTTGCTAAGCGGCAATTCCTTGGAATAGTGCAGCAGCTTGACCAGCGGTGCGGGCATGCTGAACAGGCGCACCCAGAATGGAAAGCGCCGGCGCTGAAACTCACCGTTTGCGTATTCGTACCACCAGGCGTGCTGGTCGGTGACGATGCCGACGGCAAGTCCGCTCCTGGCCAGAGCGCGCGCGGTTTCCACAGTGCGTACGGCGGCACCGTGATTGACGGGGAAAAGATCTCCGCGGGTAACGAGTAGTACGCCGTACCCGCCCCTCCTCTGACCAAACAGCCGGCGCAACACCACCTGCCTTGCCAGATGCCACTGCCGGCGCAACCGTTCCCGCCACGGCGGCACACCCAACACGGGAGGCTCCCCGCTGTCGCGTGTCTCCAGCGGCAAGCGGCGTGCAGGTGCGGGCGATTTGAGCCATTCGATCAGCGGATTGACCGAACGATCGGCTTGCAGCACCTCCACGACCAGGCGCAGCGCACCGGCTGATTTCTTCTGCCAGTCGTCTGGCGCCGAGGTGATCGAATCCAGCAGCCCGGCAAGCTCACCCGGCGATTCGACTGCCCAGCCCGCATTGTAGTCTTCGATCATCGATGCCAGAGGCAAAAAGCTGTTGCATATGACGGGCAGCCCATGGCGCAGGAATTCCAGCGAACGGAAGGACTGGCTGTAGACGCGTTCGATGTTCCAATCGGCCAGTTCGACGCCAATGTGCGCGCTGCCGGTCAGAAAGGCGCTGAACTGCGCATAAGGCTGTAGTGCCCGGCGCTCGATGGCGGGGTTTTCAGGCTCAGCCAATGCCGGTTCCGAAGCATTTGCCTGTTCATGCCAGCGATAGGCGCCATCGAACTGGACGATCTTCACTGCCTGGCGGTTACCTTGGGCTGCTTGCGCCAGCGCCTGCAGATAGGTTTGCGTTTGTCGCCATGGCCAGCAGACGCCACCGGCCACCAGCAGCCATCCATCCGATCCCGGCCTTGATTCCGGTGGGCCGATTTTGTCTGCGCCCAAAGGCACCACGAGCACCGGCAAGCCCCCGCGCAGGTCGAATCCGGCTTCGATCAGGGTATTGATCAGTAAATGCCGCTGCAGCTCATTGCCAACCAGTATCAGATCACAGCGTTGCAAGGCCGCACGCAGTCTGCGCATGCTGTTGCGCACAAGCTGCGGGTGCTCAAACAGCTCTTCCAGCGGGCGCGGCGCAACGAAGTCGAGGACGACAGGCTGCTTCAGGTCGAAAGGTAAAAGTGCCGCCAGTTCCCAGAAAGCAAGCAAGATGACGCCAGGCGCCCTGGCCAGGATGATGCCTTGCAGTTCGTCCCTGTTACGAAAACCGCCGGACGCTGACGAGGTGCTTTGACCCGGGCCCGCCAGCCAGACGTGGATGACTTCGTGTCCGGCTGAATTCAGCGCCGAGCTCAATTGGTCGAGGCGGATGGCGTTGCCACTGGCAATTTCCCGTTTTTCCAGCGCCGGTTCCTGAGCTACGAGCAGAATCTTCAATGTTGTGAGTCCTGTGCCGGCGTGCTCAGTGTCCCAGCAACACAAAAGTGGCCAAACCGACAAAGGCAAATATCCCGACGATATCGGTAACGGTGGTCAGAACCACGCCACCGGCCAGGGCCGGATCAATGGACAGGCGCCGCAGAAACACCGGTATCAGTGCCCCGGCCAAGGCGCCAGCGATCAGGTTGAACAGAATCGCGATCGCGATCACGATGCCGAGGCTGATTTGCCCGTACCAGACTCCGGCAACAGAGCCGACCAACAGCGCAAAAACCACTCCGTTCATCAGGCCGACGGTCAGTTCCTTTTTTAATAACTCGGGTGCATTACGCGAGCTCACCTGTCCGGTTGCCATGCCCCGCACCATCAGGGTCAGGGTCTGTGTTCCGGCAATGCCGCCCATGCTCATGACGATGGGAAACAGCACCGCGGTGGCGACGATTTGCTGCAACGTGGGTTCGAAAAAGAACAGCACACCGGCGGCCATGAACGCCGTGACGAGATTGACCGCCAGCCACAACCAGCGCTTGCGGGCGGATTGTAAGGCCGGTGCGAACATGTCGTCCTCTTCATCCAGGCCGGCCATGGTCAAGAGGGAGTGCTCCGCCTCCTCGCGGATGACGTCGACCACATCATCGATGGTGATGGTTCCAAGGACTCGCTGGTCCGCGTCGGTCACCGGTGCGGAAATCAGGTCATGGTGCTCGAATTCGGTGGCGACCTGGCTGGCCGACATTTCGACCGGGATGGTGCGCAATGTGCGATCCATATGTTCGGCGACCGTGGACGCGGGGTCGCGCGTCAGCAAGTCGGCCAGTTTGAGGCTGCCCAGATAGCGGCCAGAGCGGTCGACGACGAACAACAGGTCGAAGACTTCCGGCAGCTCGTCACGCGTTCTCAGGTAGCGCAGCACGACGTCCAGGTTGACGTCCGGGCGAATGGTCAACACATCGGGGTCCATCAGACCACCCGCGGAGTCCTCCGGGTAGGACAGGACCCGGTCAAGGCGTTCCCGGTCTTGCCGGCCCATGCTGCTCAGGACGGTGGCGATGACTGCATCGGGCAAGTCAGCCAGGATGTCCGCCAGATCATCCAGGTCGAGATCGCCGACTGCTGTCACCAGCTCATCGGGCGTCATGTCGCGGATCAGGCTGGCCCGAACTTCGTCGTTTACCTCGACCAGAACCTCGCCTTCCAGATCGGGATCAACGAGTTCCCATACCGCCAGGCGCTTGGCCAGGGGCAAGGATTCGAGCAGGTCGCCAATCTCTGCTGCAGACAGGCCCTTGACCAGCCGGCTTACCCGGTTTTTCACACCGGAATCCAGCGCTTCGGATAGATGATCGATCTGGCGCGCTATTTTCTCTTCGTGGATTTGCTCGACCATAAGGCTCTCTCGCAGACCAGGCTCAGACCGGTCGCATTATATACGTGTCTCGCTGCCGCGCCCTTGGCTCCCGCTTGCCGCTTACAGATTGCTATTGGAAAGCTGCGATTGGTCGAGCAGGCGCAACAGGGAGACATGATGTCTTTGCCCACCGAGGTTTAGCCAGTGTGCAAGTGCGGCGGCGGCTTGCTGAATGTTGGTTTCCGTGATCACCTGCTTCACCTCCAGCAGGCGTCCGGGATGCATGCTGAATGAACGCAGGCCGAGCGCCAGTAGCAGCCGGGTGTAGCGGCGATCCCCGGCCAATTCGCCGCAGACGGTAACCGGAATGCGAAATTCCTTTCCGGCGTCGAATATATGACGCAGCAGATGTACCACGCCCGGGTGCAGGGGGTCATATAGATGAGCGACCTGTTCATCCACGCGGTCGGCCGCCAGTGCGAACTGCAACAGATCGTTGGTGCCGACCGACATGAAATCCAGGTGTTGACCCAGGTCTTCAATCGCCATTGCCGCCGCAGGCACTTCTATCATTCCGCCCAAGGCCATATGGGGATCAAACGTCAGGCCCTGTTGCGTCAGTTCCTGCTCCGCCTCGCGTAGCAAAGCCCTGACTGTCAGAATCTCGCTGACACTGGTCAGCATCGGAATCAGACATTTCACCGGGCCCCTGGCGCTGGCGCGCAGAATTGCGCGCAACTGGATTTTGAACAGATCGGTGTCACGCAGGCACAGCCGGATCGCCCGCAGCCCAAGCGCCGGATTCATGGAGCTGCGCAGCAGGCTGAAGTCCAGCGCGCTATTGGTTTTGTCCGCGCCCAGGTCCATCGTGCGAATGGTCAAGGGTATGCCTTTAAGGCCGGCAATGGCATGGGAATATTCAGTCAACTGGGTCTCTTCGTCCGGTGCTTCGCCGCGCAGATAAAGAAATTCGGTGCGATAAAGTCCGATACCGTCGGCACCCAGTTCTACCGCGAGGCCCAGTTCGTACTCGCGTTCCGCATTTGCATGCAGCGTGATCACCTCACCGTCTTTGCTGTGTGGCGGTAAGCGGCGCGTGACCTCCAGCGATTTGCGGAAACCCGAGGTGATGCGCTGGATTTCATGGTAGTGATCCAGAAAGGCTTGATCCGGATCGGCATAAACAACGCCCAGCCTGCCATCAAGTACCAGAGTTTCCCCTTCTTTCAGCAGACTGAGTGCACGGCGCACGCCAAACACCGATGGAATGCCGAGGCTGCTGGCAAGAATTGCGGCGTGACTGTAAGGGCTGCCATGCTCGGTAACAATGCCGGCCACACCGCGTTCATGCAGGGTGACCAACTCGCCCGGAGTCAGCTCCGAGGCGATGACGAGGGTGTCGGCCAGCCGGTCTGGAATAACGTCCAAAGCCTTGCCGTTGCTGCCTTCGTCCAATTTTCTCTGGACCAGGCGAATGACCTGCGCCACGTCTTCACCACGGGAACGGATGTAATCGTCGTCCATATGGCGGAACTCGGCGAGGATTTTTTCCAATTGGGTCTGCAAGGCCCACTCGGCGTTGTACATTTCTTCGCGTATGGCTTGTTCCGAAGCATCGCTGATGGCGGAATCCGCCAGCATCTGTATGTGGATTTGCAGTATTTCGGTAGCGGTCGCCCCTGCATTCTCGCTGATGCGTTCGGAAAGCAGTTCCAGTTGCCCGCGCGCAGATGACATGGCATCGCGCAGGCGCTGAATCTCATTGTCAATCGACTCTGGCTGGATTCGATATTCGCCGATTTCAAGCTCGTTGGGTTCGGCCACATGGGTCTGGCCAATGGCGATACCCCTGGCGACTGCATAGCCGGTCAGTGCCAAGGTCATGCGATTTTCCTGTTCAGATAGGCTTCTATTCATCTTCACCGAACCGGTCATCAATCAATTGTTGAATCTGGTCCATCGCTTGCGCCTCATCCGTCCCCTCCGTGCGAACGAGAAGAATCGTGCCTTTTCCCGCTGCCAACGTCAGAACGCCCATGATGGACTTTCCATTGATTTCGCGCTCTCCACGTTGCAGCCAGACCTCTGCGGCGAAGGAGGATGCACAATTGACCAACTTCGATGCCGCCCTGGCGTGCAGACCGAGCTTGTTGACGATGATGACTTCCTTTTCAATCACTTGCGGAATTCCACGATGTCGCGTATGGCGCCATCGGTCGCCAGTTTGACCAGTTGCCGCAACGGCTTGTCGCGATAATTCCAGACGCGGATAAGCATCGCGAGGTTGAGGCCGCTAACCAATGATACATGGCGATCCGGCAGTAACCTGGCGACGTAATTGCATGGGCTGGCCCCGCCGATGTCGGTCATGACCAGCACGCCGGAGCCCTGGTCAACGCTTTCGATGGCTTTATGGATCTCATCATCTCCGGTTTTCTCCATTGCAGACTGGCGGAAGGAGACAAAACGCACGGCGGCCAGGGACTGGCCCAGAATGAATTCCGCGACCTCGATCATGGCGCTGCCAATTTGTCCATGCGTTACAATCACCAGGCCTGTTGGTTCTCGTGCTGCTTTCATGGCTCGATCTCACGGTGGCGCAGGACCACCGATTTGAACTGTTGGCGCAAGCTTGTGGCCAGGCGGTCGGCAAGATAGACGGAACGGTGCCTGCCCCCAGTGCAACCGATGCCGATGGTGACATAGCTGCGTTGGCTCTTGCGGATTTCGGGAAGCCAGCGCTGCATCAATCCCAGGATGTCATTGAACAGGTTTTCCACCGACTCATCCTGCTCAAGCCATTGCCGCACCGGAGAATCCATGCCGCTGAGGTTGCGCAATTCGTCCACCCAGTGAGGGTTGGGGAGGTGCCGTGTGTCAAACAGGAAATCCGCATCCTGTGGCACCCCTCGCTTGAATGCAAAGGATTCCAGTACGATGGTCATGGACTGTCCTTCCGCACCACAGCATTTCCACACCTGGTGGCGCAACTGGTGAATATTGATGTCACTGGTATCGATCACCCATTCAGCACGATTTTGCAAGGGGCTCAACAGCGCTTTCTCACGCTCGATAGCCTCTGACAGTGCACGCTGATCCTGGGTCAGCGGGTGGCGGCGGCGGGTCTCGCTGAAGCGCTTGATAATGGCCTTGGTGTCTGCGGTCAGGAACAATAGCTGGTTGGGCAGGCCGCTGGCTGCCATTTGATCCAGCCAGGCTGGAATTCCTTCCAGTTCGGGTCCCCGCGCACGCGCATCGATTCCCAGGGAAACACGCGAATACAAGACAGGGTCGCTGGTCAAGTGCCGGGTAAATTCCGGCAACAAGGCTGCCGGAAGGTTGTCCACGCAGTAATACCCGAAGTCTTCGAGCGCATGCAAAGCCGTGGTTTTGCCTCCGCCGGACAAGCCGCTGACGAGCACCAGGCTCTGCTTTTCGCCGGCATTCAACTGGACCAACCCTCATTCCGTTGCTGCAGCAAACGGGCGTGCCGGTCGACAAATGCGGCGGAAGCGTCGAAACCCTTCATTTTCAGCATGAAGTCCCTTACCGCAGCTTCCACCATGACAGCAAGGTTTCTGCCGGCCCTGACCTGCAGCGTGATGCTGGGAATTTCCAGTTCAAGCACTTTCAGCGATCCGGAATCACCCTTGAGACGGTCGCTGGTTGCCGGCTGCTTGGGGTCGTGCGGCAGTTCCAGACGGATGATCAAACGCAGAAATTTGTTCAGTTTGATGGCGGCATCGCCAAACATCTGGCGCACGTTCAGGACGCCCAGACCGCGGACTTCAATACAGTCCTGCAGAGTTTCCGGACAGGTGCCATCGATGATATCAGGGGAAATCTGGGTAAATTCCGGTACGTCATCGGCGATCAAACGGTGGCCGCGTGTGATGAGTTCCAGTGCGAGTTCGCTTTTGCCGCAGCCCGGTTCCCCGGTGATCAGCACGCCGATGGTGAAAACCTCCATGAACACGCCGTGCAAAGTGGTGCGGTGCGCCAGGCTGCGTGCAATGTGGTACTGCAGATAATTGACCAGCTCATAGGCTGGCAAGCCGGAGCCCATGAGGGCGGTTTCTGTACCAGCGGCGCCATCCACGATACTTTCCGGCATCTGCAGCCCATCACCCACCAGAACGATCATGGGATTGCTTTGCAGCAGCAGCGCTACCGTCTGCCGGCGTTCGGTTTCCGATTGCTGGTCGAGAAACCGGATTTCCGCTTCGCCCAGAACCTGTACCTTATTCGGGTGGATCAGGTTCAGGAAGCCTGCCAGGGCTGGGCGGGAGCTCAGATTGCCAGCCGAAATTCCAGGTCCCGGCGTGGCAATGGGCGGGCCCACCCAGCGCAGGCCAAGCCTCTGCTGCAGGTCTGCAATCAGCTCATGTGCTGTTAGTAATCGGGTCATAGCGGAAAGTATTACAGGAACACCGTTTGATTGCCATGCGCTGACGCGCTGGCTACGGTGCTGTCACGCCGCATATGGCACTAATGGCCGGCGCCTGGTTGGCCGTTCGACTTGCCGTTGGATAATAGTTGTAGGAGCGTGTTCGAATTATCGGCTTCGCGCAACGCTTTGAGCAATTCGGGATCACTGAAGAGTTCGGCGACATGAGCCAGAAGCTTCAGGTGATCCTCGCTGCAATTTTCCGGAACGGTCATGGCAAAAAGAAGGTCCACCGGTTTGCCGTCGGCCGAGTCGAATGGCAAGGGCTTTTTCAGGCGGATGAATGAAGCCTGGATCGCATGGTTGCCCTTGACGCGTCCATGTGGAATGGCGACGCCGTTTCCCAGCCCGGTGCTGCCAAGACGCTCCCGCGCGCACAAACTCTCGAAAATCTCACGTGCGCTGAGATCATTGCTGTTGCGCGCCAATTCCTGGCTGATGATTTCCAGCAGCTTTTTCTTGCTGCTGCTGTGAACATCGAAGCGAATGCTTTCTTGACTCAGCAAGTCACTGATTAACATATGTTCATAGGACCTGTTAACGGATTATTACGGAGCGGGAACTCAGCATTTGAGCGGACGGATCTCAGTTCAGAGAAGCAGAACGGTCATCGCGGGATACCTGATGGTTGCGCAGACGATCCTTGTAGCGCCTTACCTGTTTGTCCAGTTTATCTACCAAACCGTCTATGGCGGCATACATATCAATGTCGGACGCGTTGGCAAACAATGATTTGCCGGCCGTATGCAAAGTCGCTTCGGCATCATTTGCGTGCTTTTCGACATTCAGAATGACATTGATCGAAATCACGTGATCGAAATGCCGGGAAATGCGCTGCATTTTTTCCGAGACATAAGCCCGCAATGCCGGAGAGACTTCGACGTGATGTCCTGTAATATTAATCTGCATGTTGACCTCCTTTTATGACATCCCCCGAGAATAACCACCCGCGTCCGCTAGCGGACGGACGGGTTTTGCATGTAGGAATTTGTCGGTTAGCTTCCTGTGCTGGCGCCAGAACAAGTGTTCTTTTCCATGGCGAGGGTTAGGGCCTGATTCTATACCCGAATAACTTTGTTTCCTAGTAGCAGCCTGTCGCATTCAGCCAATCTGCAGGCCCGCAGCGAATCAATCCAGCATACCCGACCTGCGTATTGCCTCCTGGCGGCGGTACTCCCGGCGGCGCTCCGCGCTGGAACCAATACCCAGGGTTTCCCGATACTTGGCGACGGTTCGGCGCGCGGCCAGAATTCCTGCCTGCCGCAGCAACTCAGAAAGATCCTGGTCGCTCAAAGGAGCCGATTTGGGCTCTTTGTCCAATAGTATCTGCAACCGGGCCTTGACTGCCGTTGCACTGATCGAGCCACCGCGTTCCGTTGTCACGTGGCTGGAGAAAAAGTACTTCAATTCATAGATTCCGCGCGGGGTCAGCATGTATTTTTTTGTTGTGGCCCGGGACACCGTCGATTCGTGAACCCCGATCTGTTCCGCAACCTGGCGCAAAACCAGCGGCCGCATTGCGATTTCACCTTGCTCAAGGAAATCCTGCTGTTGTTCGACGATGCTTTGTGCCACGTTCAGCAGCGTGCGATTGCGCATTTCCAGGCTGGATAACAACCAGCGCGCTTCCTGCAATCTGCCCTTCAGATACTGGGCATCCTTGCCGCCGGATTTGCGCAACAAGTCGATATAGTACTTGTTAAGGCGCAGTCCCGGATCATTTTCCGGGTTCAGCGTCACCCGCCATTGTTCATTTACCCGGGTAACATAAACATCCGGGACCACGTACTCGTCCCTGCGATTGTCGTAGCGTGATCCGGGTCTCGGTTCAAGCGACTGGATGAGTTGTATGGCTTCAATCAGGGCATCCTGTTTGGCGCCTGTGTGACGGCGTAACTCATCCAGATCATGCCGCGCGACAATATCGAGGTAATCACGGGCAACGCGCAGGGCGAGATCCCGTCCGGGGGTGTCAGCGGGCAGCACAGAAAGCTGTACGCGGATGCATTCCCCGGGATTGCGGCTGGCGACACCAACCGGTTCCATGCGCTGAATCCGGTGCAGGACAGCCATCACTTCGTCTTCTTCGACCAGCAACTCCGGAGCCAGGCTGGCGCGAATGTCCGCTATGCTGTCTTGCAGAAACCCCTCTTCATCCAGTCCGTAAACGATGGCTGCCGCAATGGCTGCGTCCACCGGGCTGAAGTAGCTCAGATTGATTTGCCACAACAGGTGTTCGCGCAGTGAATTCTCGCTGCTGTCCGCGATCTGGGGTTCGTTGTCAAACGCGCCCCCGCCGCCACGATCGGTCCACTGGTCCTCGAGTGACGGCAGGGTGTCCCAGTTATCGCCTTCCGGCAACTCTCTTTCGCCGGCGTCGTCATCGCGGCTCGCCGGTTCGCGCTCGTCGAAGCCGGGGTCAGCCGGCTCGGACGAGTCGGAGTCTGTTTCGCCCCGTTCCAGAATGGGATTGGAATCCAGGGCGTCCTGAATGTACTCGCGCAATTCAATCCGGTTGAGCTGCAGCAACCGTATGGCCTGTTGCAGTTGGGGAGCCAGTGAAAGCTTTTGTGTCAGCCTCAGTTGAAGCGTCTGGTCTGCCATAATCAGTGTTTGCGGTTCGCTGCTTTGGCGTGTTGGAATCCAGTGTACATGACGCTACAGGCTGAATTCCTTGCCCAAATATACGTCTCTCACTTCGTTGTTGGTGATGATGGCATCGGGCTTTCCGGAGGCCAGTACCTGCCCATCGTTGAGTATATAAGCGAAGTCGCAGATGCCCAGCGTTTCGCGTACGTTGTGATCGGTAATGAGCACGCCGATTCCGAGGTCGGTCAGGTGCTGCACAATACGTTGGATTTCTGCAACGGAAATTGGGTCAATGCCGGCGAAAGGCTCATCCAGCAGAATGAAACGCGGCCGTGTTGCCAAAGCGCGGGCGATTTCAACACGTCGCCGTTCGCCGCCGGACAGGCTCACACCCAACTGATCGGCCAAATGGGAAACGCCAAGATCCTCCATCAACAGGCTGAGTGTCTCTTCACGCTCTTCCCGGCTCAGATTCTTGCGGATTTCGAGAATGGCCAGAATGTTGTCCCTGACCGACAGCTTGCGAAATATCGAGGCATCCTGCGGCAGGTAACCAACGCCCAGCCCGGAACGCACATTAACGGGCTCGTGCGTGACATCGACATCATCCACCAAAATGGCACCGGCATCCGCCGGAATCAAACCCACGATCATGTAGAAACAGGTCGTTTTTCCTGCGCCATTGGGGCCAAGTAAGCCAACCACCTGGCCAGCGTTGACGTCTATGGATACGTCGCGCACCACCTCGCGTTTGCCATAGGTCTTGCGCAGGTGCTCAGCCTTGAGCATCACTGGTCCCCGGCGGGTCAAGCGGAATGGCCTTGATTGCGGCCGCGCCCACGCCCTCGTTTGCCGGCTTCTCTTTGGGTGCCAGGTCGTTTCCCGGTATGACTTCGGGCGCCAGTTCGATGCGAATTCGGCCCTTGCCTTCACCCCCGTTGCCCTGGAAATGTTGCTTGTTCATATCATAGGTCAACACTTCTCCACTGATGTGGTACTGGGGATGATTGACATCGGCTGCGCCGGTCAACGTGACGATGCCGGTGGCGACCTGATAGGTGATGGTTTTAGCGGTCGCTGTCACCAGTCCTTCTTTCTCGATTTCCTGCTGCAGCAGGACCGGGGTGCCAGTCAAAATAACCCGGCGCACCCGTCCGTCGGCCTTTTCGACTTCAGCCACGTTGGCTCGCACCAACAGACTGCCCTGGCGGATTTCCACTTTGCCGCGCAGTATGGCTGTGCCATCGCCCAGAGTTCCGTCGGTAGTGTCGGCATTGATCAGTAATTGCTGCTGCCGGTCGCTTTCAAGCGCCAGCAGGGCGGGGCAGGCGAACAGGAACATCAGCAGCAGAAAGATTCTGATTTCAGGGTGTCGCATATCGCGCACGTACCTCATGCAGCAGTTCATAGCTGTTGGTTTTCATGTCCAGTCTCATTCCTACTGCTTCCAAATGGTCACTGTTCTGGGCAATGGTCACCGCCTCATCCGTGCTGGCGGTTTTGGGCCCGACGTTCAACATGACGTCCCTGGTGCGGATTTTCAGGGTGGCATGGGAAAGCGGGTCTTCCCGCAGCAAATCAACCTGTCCGAGGAGGGAGAGGTGCTCGTGGTCAGCGGTAATAATTGCAGAATCGGCGGTAATGTACCATTCATCCTGCTGCTGCTGAATCCTGATGCGCGGGTTATCCACCGTTCCTATCTGGCTGCGGGCATTGTTACGCAAGATGGGGGCATCGATCTGGAAATTCACCTGGCCTTGTTCATTCAGTATTTGGGCATTGAAGTCCCATAACGCATAATTCAGCCGTGTATCGAGGTCGTCAAAGGGTTTTGCTGGAGGTTCGTTGCGGTCGCGGGCGCCGAGCCAGGACAATATGGCCAAAAGCGTCAGCAGCGTAAGGCCGCCCCATGTCTGTTGCCGGATCATGTGCCGAGGATTTCCCTCAAAAGCACCTGGTCGAAACCCTTTGCCACGAGGATCAGATCACAGATTTCCCGCACTGCCCCTTTTCCACCATGATGAACGGTAATCCAATGCACGTGATCTTTCACTATGGCATCGGCGTCAGCGACGGTTACCGACAATCCTGCCCGGTCCAGTACCGGGATATCGATCCAGTCGTCCCCGGCATAACAGACCTCTTCCTCGCCGGTACCGGTTTTACCCAGCAAGTCGTTGAACGCATCGAGCTTGTTCGAACATCCCTGGTATACCCATTCGATGCCCAGCTCTGCTGCGCGGTTAGCGACAATGGCAGAAGATCGTCCCGTAATGAGGGCGACCGGAATGCCGAAACGCTGCAGGGCTTTAATGCCCAGGCCGTCACGGGTAAAAAAAGCCTTCAATTCATTGCCTGACTGGTCATAGTACAGACTGCCATCGGTCAAAACCCCGTCAACGTCCAGCGCCAGTAGCCGGACTCGTTGTGCTCTTTCAAGCAGCAACGGATCAAATGCAGCTTTTATATGACTACCCATTCAGACCACGCCCGCTTTCAGGAGATCCTGAAAATTCAAGGCTCCGACAAGCTGGTTCTCGCCATCGATCACCAATAAGCCCTGGATCCGGTGCGTCTCCATCATTTGCGCGGCTTCGACGGCCAGGGCATCCGGCCCGATATGCTTGGCATTGCAGTTCATGACCTGGGTTATCGGGGTCGTGTGCGGATCGAGACCTGCATCCAATGTGCGGCGCAAATCGCCGTCCGTATAGATTCCGCTGACTTTGCCCTCGGTGTTCACAATGGCGCTCATCCCCAGCCTTTTGCGGGTAACTTCCATGATGGTCTGGCTGATGGTGGCATCCTCACCGACCTGCGGGACATCCGCTCCGCTATGCATGATGTCACGGATATGAAGCAGCAACTTTCTGCCCAACTGGCCCGCCGGGTGCGAGCGGGCAAAATCCTCGCGGGTGAAACCACGGGCCTCGAGCAGCGCCACGGCCAGGGCGTCGCCCATAACCATGGCGGCGGTAGTGCTTGAAGTTGGCGCCAGGCCCAGAGGACAGGCTTCCTGCTCGACGCTGACGTCTATGTGGATGTCAGCATGGCGCGCCAGCGTCGACGCCGGGTTTCCGGTCATCGCAATCAGCTTGACCCCCAGGCGTTTCAACGGCGGCAAAATGGCATTGACCTCGATGGTTTCGCCGGAATTGGACAGCGCCAGCACCATGTCTTCCCGTTTGATCATGCCCATATCGCCATGGCCGGCTTCCGCTGGATGCACAAAAAACGCCGGTGTGCCGGTGCTGGCAAGAGTTGCGGCAATCTTATTCGCCACGTGGCCCGACTTACCCACACCTATGACAATGATGTGGCCACTGCATTCCAGCATGCAGCGGCAAGCGTCAATGAAATGGTCGTCGATTCGTTCCAGCAAGGCGCTGACAGCCATTGCTTCGGATTCGATGACGGCCCGACCAAGGCTCAGAATGGCGCTTTTATCCATGCCCGCATTCTACCTGTCGGCAAGCCTGAATACATCGCCTGTAAACCGGGACCTGTTGATGGCGGGCGTCTACAGCTTGTTACCCCGCCCCGGTCTCGACTCAGCTGCCCGCGACATCGCTGACCGGTATCGCGGTATACCAGACCGTGACCTGGTAGATGAGGTACAGGACCACCAGCAATCCGCCGGACAGACGACTGATGCGGCCGGGTCCACGAATGCCATAGGCCATGAAAAACAGCATGGCGGTAAACAGGAACATGATGGGGATGTCCTGATGCAGGATGTTCGCATCAAAGGAAGCAGGTTTGATCACGGCGGCAATTCCCAATACTGCCAGAATGTTGAACATGTTCGACCCGATGACGTTGCCGATCGCAAGATCGTCTTCCTTGCGCAAGGCGCTGGTAAGCGATGCGGCGAGTTCCGGCAAGCTGGTTCCCAGCGCCACAATGGTCAGTCCGATAATGGTTTCCGATACATTCAGCCAGCGCGCAACGGCCAGTGCTCCCTGCACCAGGAAGTGGGAGCTCAAAGGCAGCACGATCAAACCGATCATGATCTGGACCATGGCAAGTCTTGTCGGAATATTGACCGGTATTTCGGCTGCGAACTCCTTGGCCAAAGGGTCTCCGGGGTCTTTTTTCGTGCCCAGCCGCACCATCCAGATAATCAACACAGCCAGGCCGCTGAGCAGAACCCAGCCCTCCGGCCGGCTGAACTTGAGATCAAGCGCCATGACGAAGCAAGCGATCATGATCAGTATCAGTTGAGGGTATTCCCGCTTGAGGGTTCTGGATTCCACCCGCAACGGGTAAACCAGTGCGGTGATACCCAGAATCAGACCGATATTTGCAATATTGGAACCAATGGCGTTTCCGACCGCCAGTCCGGGTTTCCCCTGGTAGGCGGCAACTCCCGACACGATCATTTCCGGCGCTGAAGTGCCGAATGCAATAACAGTCAGTCCGATGATCAGCGGCGATACGCCCAGGTTGCGAGCCGTGGCTGACGAGCCGGCAACAAGGCGATCGGCGCCCCAGATCAACAAGATCAAACCGCCGATAAGTTGCACCAGGGGAATAAGCATTAAGATAATCCAGCAAACCCGTGATCAACGGTGAGCGGGAAAATCATACCCGTCTGGCACCACGCGGCTATTCCGGTATGATCAACCTGCTGACAGGCAAATATTTGCAGTGCGGCCCGCATATTGCACGAGTATCCGGGTTTAGCATTGGTTTTCAATCATGACTCCGTCCGGCGCAATCTTGGCTGCAGTTATGTGGAGAAGAGGCAACATAGTCTATGGATAGCACCACAATAGAGCAAATTATCCGGGCAGGATTGCCTGACGCGGAGGTATCGGTCACCGGGGCCGATGGCGTCCATTTTGAAGCCCGTATTGTCTGCCCCGCATTTGCCGGCAAATCAACTTTGCAAAGACATCGCATGGTTTACGCCACGCTGGGTGAGTTGATGGGCCGTGAGATACATGCACTGGGCTTGCAGACCGATTTACCAGACGCAACACGATAGTGGCGACGATCCGTATCGAAGGCGGTGTGCCGCTGCAAGGCGAGGTGTGCATTTCCGGCGCCAAGAACGCGGTATTGCCCATACTGGTGGCCAGCATTCTCGGCAACGGGCCTTCCCGCATAGGCAACGTGCCACACCTGCAGGATGTGACGACCACGATGGAGCTGCTCGGCCGTATGGGGGCCAGCCTGGGAATGGATGAGCAGATGAAGATCGAGATCGACCCCCGCGGCATCGATCGATTCGAAGCACCCTATGACCTGGTCAAAACCATGCGGGCGTCGATTCTGGTGCTGGGTCCCCTTGTCGCCCGTTACGGGCACGCCAGTGTATCGCTGCCGGGTGGTTGTGCCATCGGTTCCCGGCCCGTCGACCTGCACTTGCGCGGCCTGGAGCAGCTGGGTGCCAGGGTTTCCGTAAAGAACGGCAATATCGAGGCCGTTGCCGGCCGCCTGCGCGGTGGCCGCGTGATACTGGAAACCGTGACGGTCACCGGCACGGAGAACATTATGATGGCTGCGACACTGGCCGAGGGAACAACGGTGATTGAAAACGCCGCGCAGGAACCGGAAGTTGTTGACCTGGCGAATTTTCTCAACACAATGGGTGCGGATATTTGCGGGGCGGGCAGCAACACCATCACGGTGGTTGGTGTGGCCAGTCTCCACGGCACTGACTACACGGTTTTGCCTGACCGTATCGAGGCGGGCACATACCTGGTGGCTGCCGCGATGACCGGTGGAAAGGTGCGCTGCATGAACACAAACCCAAGACACCTGGATGCCGTGCTGGATAAACTCAGCGAGGCCGGTGGCGAGGTTTCAAGCGGGATTGACTGGGTCGAGCTGGATATGCACGCAAAGCGCCCCAGAGCAGTCGATCTGACGACTGCCCCGTATCCTGCATTTCCCACCGACATGCAAGCACAATTTACCGCCTTGAATGCCATTGCTGAAGGCACGGGGGTCATTACTGAAACCGTATTCGAAAACCGTTTCATGCATGTGCAGGAGCTGCGGCGACTGGGCGCGGATATCCGGCTGAAAGGCAATACCGCCATCATTCGCGGTGTGCCACGCCTTACCGGTGCGCCGATCATGGCGACCGACTTGCGCGCTTCCGCCAGTCTGGTGCTGGCTGGACTGGTAGCCTCCGGACAAACGGACATCGACCGGGTGTATCACATCGATCGCGGTTATGAAAATATCGAGGAAAAACTCGGACAGCTTGGAGCCAGGATTCGCCGCATCACTCGGCAATCTGTGCAGCCGTCACCTGCACCCTGACGCGGTTGTTCAATTCCTGCGCATTGCTGATTTCCAGGTTCAACTGCAGTTGATCCGCTTTGCCGCCTGACAGCGGTCCTTGATACACGCGCCGGGCTTGCCTTGTTTCGCCTTTTTCATCCAGCCAGGCCACGCTGATCTCGATGTTTTTCACCGCCAGGTCAGTCGTGTTGCCGATCTGCACCCAGACGTTGTTCGATTTGTCCAGGCCGGTTCGCGCCGTGATGTAATTGGACGGATTCTTGTCCAGATCCAGCAGGATCAGTTCTCTCTTGGCAGTTTTTCCGGCAGCCGAATCGGAACCGGATGCTGCCTGGAAGTGTTCCATTGCCGCGGTCTGATTGCCCTTTTTTTGATCCATCACGCCGAGCAGATAGTGTGCTTCTGCGGTAGGTAACAGGCCCAGGCTTCTTTGCAGGCTGGAATAGGCCGAATCCCATCTCTTGCGCTCGAATTCCACCTGTCCCTTGCGCAAATAAGGGTAGAAAAACTGGCCGTTGGCCTGAATGGCCTTGTCATAGGCAGTGAGCGCACGTCGGGGATTCTTGCGCAGGACTTGAATGTCACCTTTCAAGGCAATGAACAATGACTCGCGCGGCTCGATGGCCATGCTTTGGTCCAGCTTGCGCTCGGCCAGGCCGAGCTGGTTTTCGCTAACTGCCTTGATGGCTTCATCGTAAGCTGCATATGCGGGCTCAACGCGGCGCACGTAGGCTGTCCTTGTCAGATAACGCTGACCGCCTGTTTCACCCCCGGCCGGCAGGCTTGCCGCGGTTTTGCGGTTGTTCTCAACCCGCTCGGTCGACGGGGGATGCGAGGCGAACAGGCCTGACAGCCAGTCTTCACTGCGGCCTTCGGACAGCTTTACGAACGTCTGCTGCAGTTGCACGGCGCCCTGTGGGTCATACCCGGCTTCCGACATGTAGGTCATGCCGTACTTGTCTGCCTCCCGCTCCGCGTCACGGCCGTATTTTTGCATGATCAACTGCACACCGACCGTCGGCACCATGATCGCTATTTGGCGCGCTGCCTCGTTCTCAACGGTGCTGCCGAGCACGACCATGCTGGCTACGGCTCCAAGCTGTGCCAGCATACCAGTCGATTGTTGGCGGGCACCGTGGGCTGCATCAGCATGTACGATTTCATGCCCCAGAACCGCTGCAAGTTCCGCTTCGGAATTCAGTTGGGTCAACAGGCCGCGATTGATGACGACCTTGCCACCGGGCAGTGCCCAGGCATTGGGTACCGAACTGTTGAGAATGCTGAATTCAAACTGGAGCTCATCCTTTCTGCGCGCCCGGGCAGCAAGCCGGTTACCGACTTCATTCACATAGGCTGTCAGATTCTGATCGAGGATATAGTCGCCACCTTGAGACTGCTTCATCGGCGTATACATCTGGGCGCCGACCTGTTGTTCCCACTCGGAGCCGTAAATCTGGAAGTTTCTTTCCCCGGTTACCGGGTTGACTGCGCAGCCGGACAGATGGAGCAGCAAAAGCAGAGCAGGTAAGAGGAATTTTCGGCTCATGCAGATATCCGTTAAATATCTTATGTTTGCGGTGGTCCCTTTTGCATTATCGAACAGTAAACAAAAACCACCTTTCATTCCAGTCCTGCGGGGGCTTCATGGCCGTCAGGGGCTTTTTTGCCGCGCGATGCAACCCGGCTGCGGTTTGATTTCCCGGTCGTTCAGGGACAGGTCGCTGATCCGCATTTCGATTTGATCGCCATTGGTCTTGCCATGTTCCAGGCGCACCAGGAGGTATCCCAGTGCAGGCGCATGCCAGGCCTTGGTGTATCGTTTACCTCCTTGGCGCACGCGCTCCACAGGCGTGGTTTGCAGGCAGCCAAGACTGGTTTCGAGTTGCTCGGACTCAAGTATGCGAAACGCCTGCTCCTTGACCTCGTCGTCGTCCACCAGCCAGAACATCATGTTGGGGTCGTTCTCTCGCAGCCTGCGTTGCATTTCCAGTTTGATCGACAGCGCATCCAGCGCTTCGGGGCCCATATCAAAGCTCAGAATGTCCTTTCCCTTGGTGATTTCAACCGTATTGGTTTGCCAGTCGAAGTCGGCCGTCCACACGTCATCTATCCCGGCAATACGGGTGTGGTGGGAATACTTTTGCGGCCGGAACCGGCCATCTTTGAAGCCGCCTTCCGAGTACTCATTGTCCTGTGCGCGCAGCAGGCGGGCCAGGCCGTGGGTGCCGCTGCCTTCACTGCTCATGCTCCAGTGATCGCCATTCAGCTCAAAACTGACCTCTGCCTTGCCGATCAGTTTTCCATTACGGTAAATCGCATAGCGGGCATGGTATGGCTCCCAGTCGGCATTCAGGCTCGAAACCCAGACCATCACCAACAGACACATCGACCCGTAGAAGATTGAATTAAAACGCAAAATTTCCATCCGCCTGGAGTTGAAGAGGGTGTTTCAGTGGCTCGCCGTCGATATAGACCCGGCCATTCCTGCTTTGGACCGAACGCCGGCTGAACAATTCAGTGGTTGCCACCACAAGTTCATGTTCACGGGGCGCCAATCGTGCCGCCAGGCTGCCGGCATCATCATTTGCTTCGACCGCAATGCGCACTTGCGCGATCACTGGCCCCCCATCCAGTTCCGCGGTAACGAAATGCATACTGGCACCATGTTCCCTGGCGCCATCCCTGATGGCGCGAGCATAGGTATCGATTCCGCGGTATAGCGGCAACAGGGACGGATGCAAATTGATCATGCGACCGGTGAAGCGGTGCAGGACTTCGGGGCCAAGAATGCGCATGAACCCGGCCAGGATCACGAGATCCGGAGTCTTCAGGCCGATCAATTCAGCCAGCGCATGGTCGAATTCTTCCCGGCTTTCAAAGCCGCCATGCTCGAGGATGCTGCAGGGGATTCCGGCTTTATGCGCGCGTTCGACACCGAGCGCGCTGCTGCGGTTGCTGATGACGTGAACGAGTTCACTACTAAGGCGGCCGCTTGTGCAGGCATCGATCAACGCTTGCAGATTACTGCCATTGCCTGATATCAGGACCGTGAATTTACGCACAATCACCGGTTAATGTATTCCACGCGCCGGGCTGCCCGGCCAGTGCTGACGTGGCCAATGTCGTAACAGGGGATGCCCAGGGAGATCGAAGCCTGGATCAGCGAATCTGCCGCTTCAGGCGCCGCCAGCATGACCATGCCGATGCCGCAGTTGAAAGTACGCAACATTTCACTTTCTTCGATGTTGCCCTTGTCTTGCAACCAGTCAAATACGGCTGGTCTTGGCCACGCGCCCGTGTCGATCACCAGCCCGGTGTCATGAGGCAATGCGCGCACGATATTTTCCGTCAATCCTCCGCCTGTAATATGAGCCAGTCCATCAATGCCCGCTGACCCGAGCATTTGCAAAACAGGTTTGATATAAATCGTCGTCGGCGCCAGCAGTCCATCGCCCAGGGTGACCGCTGACCCATCCGGATTATGCAATAACGCGCCCAGGTCCGGTTTGTTGACTTCGATGACCTTGCGAATCAACGAAAATCCGTTGGCGTGAGGGCCGGAAGATGCCATGCCCAACAGCCGATGCCCGGCTTCGATGCGGCTGCCGTCCAGCAGCCTCGAACGCTCCACGATTCCGACCGCGAAGCCCGCGAGGTCATACTCACCCGAACCGTACATGCCGGGCATTTCAGCCGTTTCACCTCCAATCAGCGAACACCCTGCCTGACGGCAGCCTTCCGCGATTCCGGCAATGACGGTCTCGGCGACGTCGACGTCCAGTTTCCCGGAAGCGTAGTAATCCAGAAAAAACATCGGTTCGGCGCCGCTGGTCAGGATATCGTTGACGCACATGGCAACCAGGTCGATGCCAATCGTGTCGTGTCGCCCCATCGTTCGCGCGAACAAGAGCTTGGTTCCGACCCCGTCGGTACCGGATACCAACAGCGGTTCGCGCCATTTTTTCAGGTCGAGCTGGAAAATGGCGCCGAATCCGCCGAGTCCGCCCATTACTTCAGGCCGTAAGGTACTGCGCACAATGGGTTTGATGCGGTCGACCAAAGCATTGCCAGCGTCGATATCGACGCCGGAATCGCGATAGGAAAGCTGCTGCGGCGAAAGCTTTTCTGTAGTCAAAATAGAGACCTGGTACGAGTGTCAGGCCGCCTATGTTATCTTATTCGGGCCTGGGATTGCTTTCCATATTCCCTCCAAATGAATCCGATGAAAACACTGCTGTCCGTCATCCTTGTCTCCTTGCTCCTGTTGTCGTTGCCTTTGAAGCAACTGCAGGCAGCGCCTTTGAATCTTTATCTGGGTGCGGTCCCAGTGGCGGATCAGTCGCAGGCTGAGCGGTCGCGGGCCATGCCACTGGCGTTGAAGCAGGTTTTGCAGAAGCTTACCGGCCTCAGGGATTTTGTGGATTTTCCTGCGCTTGAACCCGCATTGGAGGATGCGCGCTCGATGGCGGTTACCTTTTATTACGGCAACAGGGAATTTACCTTGCCGGACGGGGAGCATGGTGAAGAACTGCGGGTATTGGTCGATTTCTCCCGGCCAGACGTGGATAGGCTGCTGCAGTCGTTGCAACTGCCCATATGGAAACCGGAGCGCAAGCCCTTGGCCATCTGGCTCGTGATTGACGATGGCTTCAGCCGAAGCATCATGCCAATCGAGTTCGAATATGCCTGGGACCGCATGAGCGAGGTCGCCGAAACGCGAGGCATGCCGATTACGCGACCGCAGCCGGATGACGCGGGCAAGTATGCCGTCGATCCGCAATTGTTGTGGGGGGGGTATACCGAAGAACTCGACGAATTTGGTCCGGTCGATGCGCTTCTCATCGCTGCCCGTCGCGAAGGTCCGGAATGGAATGTGCGTATGAATCTCGACTACATGGGGAAAATGTGGTCCTGGCGTAACCAGGATACCGAAATTGAAAACGCATTAGTGGACGGCCTGCAACAGGCAATAGATGAAATTTCCGTCGTCAATTCCATTACCGCAGCCGATCAAGGGCATTGGAACTTCGAAATCACGGTCACCGGTCTTCTGACAGGCGCGGATTACACCCGATGCCTCTCCTACCTGCAGGCGGTGAGCATGATCGATCGCGTGCGGGTATCGGAGGCCGGGCCGGGGTGGGTACATTTCATCCTGAATTTGAATGCGCTGCCTGACCATCTGCTGCAGACGCTGGCGGCCGACCGTATCGTGGCGGCGTCGCCGACCGCAGGCGAGTATGTGCTGCAGCCAAAACCATGAACCTGCCCTTCGCCAGTACTGCGGCCGCGACATCCGGCATCCGGTATGGGGTGATGCGGCCACCGAAACCCGGGAGACACCGGCGTGCTGCGTGAATCCCGTTACTGGCTGATACTGGCAGGAGCGGCCGGCTTTCTCTGGCTGTTGCACCTGCTGGCGCCGGTGATCACGCCATTTATCGCCGCGGCCGCGCTGGCGTACCTGGGAGATCCGCTGGTCGATCGGCTGGAGAGGTTGCCCCTGTTCAAGTGGAAGCTCAGTCGGTCGCTGGCAGTGATACTGGTATTCGCGGTAATTTTTTTGGCCTTGTCCGCTGTTTTACTGCTTTTGCTGCCGCTGTTGTTCGAGCAGTTAAGGCACCTGGTGAATCGTGTTCCAGAATGGTTTGCGTGGCTGGTCGACCGGGCCTTGCCCTGGTTGCAGGCTAAATTCGGGTTCACATCGCTGGATATCGTCGCGCAAAACCTCAAAGAAGGATTGGGCAGTTATTGGAAAGAGGCCAGTAGCGCCCTGCTGGGCATGCTGGGCACCCTCTCGGCCGGCGGCCAGGCCATGTTGCACTGGCTTATGAATCTGGTCCTGATCCCGGTGGTCACGTTCTATCTGCTGCGTGACTGGGATGAACTGGTGGAAGGCGTGCGCATGCTACTGCCTGCCGATTTGGAACCAACGGTGAGCCGGTTGACGCGGGAGATCGACCAGGTTCTGGGCGCGTTCATCCGTGGCCAATTGATGGTCATGTTGGCCTTGGGTCTGATTTACACAACGGGCCTCTCGCTAATTGGCCTTGACCTGGCGATCATAATTGGCATGAGCGCGGGATTGTTGAGCGTGGTTCCCTATCTGGGGACATTCGTTGGTGTGGTTGCCGCGCTCATTGCAGCCACAGTCCAGTTCCAGGATGGTTTTCACCCCCTCATGGTGCTGGTGGTATTCATTGCCGGACAGTCGCTTGAAGGCATGGTGCTGACGCCCAAACTGGTTGGCGACAAGGTGGGCTTGCACCCGGTGGCAGTAATATTCGCGGTATTGGCCGGGGGACAACTTTTCGGTTTCCTCGGCATTCTGCTGGCCCTGCCGGTGAGTTCGGCGCTCAACGTGCTGATTCGCCATGCGCATCAGCACTATCGGGGCAGCATGCTATTCCGTGGTGATGCAGTTACCGATGGGGACGGCTGAATGTCAACTACGCCGCAGATTCTGTTGCCCCTCGAAAACGGTCGTCTCGACCGCTTCGAAGACTACGTAGCGGGGCCGAACCAGAAGGTCGTTTTGGCCTTGCGGGAGTTGTTGAACTCACCTGGAGGCTGCGTATTTATCAGGGGTTCGGAAGGCAGCGGCAAGTCGCATTTGCTGAATGCGGCGTGCAATCTGGCGCAGAATCTGGGCCAGCGGGCTTTCTATCTTGCATTGTGCAACTTACCGGATGGGGCAGCGGACGGGCTTGCCGGTCTGGAAGAAGAAATGGACGTGGTGTGCATCGATGATATGGACCGCGTAGCCGGGAGGCCCCGATGGGAAAATTCCCTGTTTCATTTCTTCAACCGTTTTCGCGCCAGGAACGGCCGGCTGGTGATCAGCAGCTTGCATCTCCTGTCCGCCTTGCCGTTTCAACTGCCTGATTTGGCTTCCCGTCTGGCCTGGGGTCTGCAACTGCAGCTCGAAGCGCTGGACGACGATGGCAAAAAGGAAGTTTTACGGCGCAAAGCAGCCGCGCAGGGCATCGTGTTGCCGGCCGAAGTTACGAATTACCTGCTCAGCCGCGGCTCGAGAAATATGGTTTCCCTTCTGCACAACCTGGAGGCAATACGGGTAGCGGCATTGACGGGAAAACGTAAAATTACGCTGGCGCTAGCGCGCAAAGTGCTTGCCGGGTCCTGAGTCACTTTCTATTTGAATGTCATGCGGCTGTCCATGACCAGGCCTTGCTGCGTGATTCGAAGGCTCATCTGAGACCGGCCGGAAACGGATTTGTAGGCCTGCTGAATGGCTTCGGCGATTTCCATGGCCGCTCCCGCATGTTCCTCGTCGAAACCCGAATCGCTTTCGTCTTCATCCAGTGAGTTCGCGTGATGCTGCCATTTTTTGCGCATGCCCTGAGTAAAGTCCAGGTACGCCGCGGTATCGTAGTTCAATGACAGGAAAGTCCCGTCGTTGTGGGCTTTTCGCTCCAGGTATGCGGGTAGTCCAGTCTCTTCGCCTGCCCCGATCGAGATGCCGATGGCGTTGTCGCTCAGGGCCGCAAATGCAATGATGTTGGGTACCGGGATCAGGCTGGATGGAAGTTGCACTGGTGGATTACCTTTGACCAGGTTCAGGGCGGCCAGGTCGGGCAGGAACATTTGGGCCATGCCGACGAACATTTCCGGCTGGTCAACGTGAAGCGCCAGCAGTCCGACGGCTTCTTCCGGCGATGCACTTGCCATGTTGAAGCGGTTGAGACTCAGGCGCAGCCCGCGGAAGTTGTTGACCAGGGGCGGCATGGGCAGGTCGAGTTTGGTCAGGCCTTGTGTGGCATCTGCATTCAATTGTTGCAAATGCTCGCAGCGGTATGGCGCCTGGGTGATGGCCGTCAGTTTCTCGCGCAGGAAATCCCTCAGCGGACCCACTTTCAAGCCGAAAGCAAATTCGAGCATGCGGGAAGACGCAGGGTCCACCATGGGTACCTCACCAACCAGTGTAGCCAGTTGTTTTGCCAGTTCAGGCTGGGTTTCAACGATGTATTGAATACCAATGGCATTGGGCGTCAGTTCGGTGGCGCCTGCAACCAGGCGCGGGGTGTGGCTGATGATTCCGCGTATTTCATTCTTGCAATCATTGCTCAAGTGTGGTCAGCGAACTCGCGCCGGCTTCACCCAGCATCGAGACCAGCAATGGAATCCGGTTGCAGAAATTCATTTGCCAGTAACTGCAGATCCACCACACCGGTGAAATAGGGCGTGAAGCCGTACTTGGCGTTAAGGGCATTCAGCCTGGTTTCAGCGTCTGAAGCCGCAGGCTTTTTCAGGCCCAGAAAGAGGGGTAAGAGATCCTTTTCTGCGGAGGTGGGGAAAATACTCAAGGCGAAATGGTCTTGAAGAATCGCGATATACAGTCCGCCAGGGAACGCCCCGTGCTGATGCGATGGATCGTCTGCGGCCAAGCGCCAATAGGCCCGCCCCTGAAAACTCTGCTCTGGCGCCACGATGCCGGCACGGTCGAGAATGCGTTGCACTGTGCTCTTCAGAGCCTTGGCATCGGCCAGACCGATGCGGGCGATGGGAAATACCCCCATGCCATAAATCACTTTGTGCGACTGCAAATCAAAGCCCAGGCTTTCCAGGCCAGGCCGGTTGAGCTTGCCGTCCAGTTCCTGCAACAGGGCCAGCACCAGTTTGCTGCCGGTATCGGCGGCATCAGGCCGGCTTTCCAGCCTCGCCCTGACTTTGACAAGTTCCGCTTGCGCCGTGAGCAAAACTGGCCCGGCTTTTTGCAGGAAACTATCGATGACTTCGTCCGGGGTGGGCTGGAGATTTGCCGCAAGAAACGGCGTTGCCAGTGGAACATACGACAGCAGGGTGTTACTCGAAGCGCTGTTTGCGGTTTCGGCTTCTTCCTTGCCACAGCCAGACAGGGCAAACAACGTAACGGCCGCGATAACGGCCAGGCGCTTTGAATTCATTACTGCTTCCTTGAAGGCTCGTGTGATAAGGTGTTATACCACACTACAACAGTAGATGCAATTTACATGGCTTTGACCCCGGCAATCAGCTTTTGCGCGACGTCCTGTGCATCGCCGTAGCACATCCGGGTGTTGTCTTCGAAGAACAGCAGATTTTCGATACCGGAAAATCCCGTGCCCTGACCGCGTTTGATGACGAAGACATTGCGGGCCTTGTCGGCATCGAGAATCGGCATGCCGTAAATTGGACTGGATGTGTCCTTGCGTGCTGCCGGGTTCACGACGTCATTTGCGCCGATGATCAGCGCCACGTCCGCAGTCGGGAACTGACTGTTGATATCCTCCAGGTCATAGATCAGGTCGTAGGGCACGCCCGCTTCGGCCAACAACACATTCATATGGCCGGGCATGCGGCCGGCGACGGGATGGATTGCAAACATGACTTTGACTCCCTGGGCCATCAGCAGTTGGCACAGTTCCCAGATCTTGTGCTGGGCTTGCGCCGCGGCCATGCCATAGCCCGGGACGATGATGACCTTTTCTGCATAGGCCATCGTGATCGCGGCATCCGCGGCGTCGATGGCTTTCATGCTGCCGCTGACAGCCACTGCGCTGGCGCCGTCATCGCCGGTGCCGAAGCCGGAAAACAGCACATTGGTCAGGGGCCGGTTCATCGCAACCGCCATCAAATGCGTCAGCAGTGAACCCGCCGAACCGACTACCACGCCCGCGATCATCATTGCTGGATTCTGCAAAACGAATCCTTCCATGCCCACCGCAAGGCCGGTCAAAGCGTTGTAAAGCGAGATCACAACGGGCATGTCGGCGCCGCCGATGGGTATTGTCATCAACACGCCGATCATCAGGGCAATCACGAAGAAAGCAACGAACACGCCGGTGGAAAACTCCGTGCGGGCCAGCATGAAACCCAATGCGAGCAGGACCAGGAAGGTCATCAGGTTGACGAAGTTCTGGGCCCGGAATCGATAGACCTTGCGCTGCCAGCCTTGCAGCTTGGCGAAAGCGATCATCGAACCGGAAAACGCGATGGTGCCGATGAGTGCGCCGAGTACCGCCAGTTCGCGCGCCGCAAAGGCTTCATGAGAGAGGCCAAGACCGGTATGCACCCTGAGCAGTTCCACCGCGGCAATGGCAGCCGCTGAGCCTCCGCCCATACCGTTATAAAGTGCAATCATTTGTGGGATGTCGGTCATTGCGACCTTCCTGCCAGTCCACCAGGCCAGGATGCCGCTGACAAAAATGGCGGTGGTCATCAGCAGATAGTTGTTCATCTGCGGTTCGGTGAAGGTGATCAGGGTGGCGACGACCATGCCGACGCCGGCCCAGATCACGCCGCCGCGCGCGGTGCGCGGGTGGCTCATCTTTTTCAGTCCGGAGATAAACAGGATGGCTGCGATGAAGTAGCTGGTATGGATTAGCCAGCCCGCGACGTTCTCATTCATCAAGGCACCCATCAACCTTTCTCCTTGCTGGATTTGAACATTTCGAGCATGCGTTCGGTGACGACGTAGCCCCCAACGGCATTGCCGGCGCCGAGAAATACTGCAATCGTGCCGATGATCTGTTCGGCAAGCGTGGAGGCATGGCCAAGGGCCACCATCGCGCCAACCAGCACAATGCCGTGGACGAAGTTCGAACCCGACATCAGGGGGGTATGCAGAATGGTGGGCACTTTGGAGATGACTTCATATCCGGTGAAAGCAGCCAGCATGAAAATATAGAGCGCGATAAAACCTTCCATTGTGATTTTCCTGTGGTTAGGGCTCCGGGTCCTTTATGATGAGCTGAGTATTTTGGCTGTCTGTTCGTGCACGAGCTGACCTGCGGTTGTCAGCAGACATCCGTTGACGACTTCGTCTTCACGATCGATCACTACCTGATCTTCCTTGATCATCGTTTCGAGCAGGTTCAGCAGGTTTTTTGCGTACATTTCGCTGGCATGAATGGGAGCCTGGCTGGCCATGTTCAGGGGGCCATCGACAATTACCCCGTTGTGGATGATGGTTTCGCCGGGTTTCGTCAGTTCGCAATTACCGCCGGATTCCGCAGAAAGGTCCACGATCACGCTGCCGGGCTTCATGCCTTCAACCATTTCGCGGCTAATGATTTTCGGCGCCGGGCGTCCGGGAATGGACGCGGTGGAAATAACGGAGTCTGCTTTGGCCAGATGTTCCGCCAGCTTGTCCGCCTGTTGTTGCTTTTCATCTTCGGTCAGCTCACGCGCATAGCCGCCTTGCGCCTCCGCGTTAACGCCCGTGTCGATCATTTTCGCGCCCAGCGACTCGACCTGTTCCCGTGCCGCGGCGCGGATGTCGTACGCTTCGACCCGCCCACCCAGGCGCTTGGCCGTGGCGATGGCCTGCAGGCCGGCAACTCCGGCGCCGATCACCACCACGCTGGAAGGCCTGAGCGTACCGGCCGCGGTGGTCAGCATCGGGAACAGGCGCGGCGAGAGTGTTGCGGCCCGGAGAACGGCCTTGTAGCCGGCTACGGTCGCCTGCGAAGACAATACATCCATGCTCTGGGCGCGTGAAATGCGCGGCACCAATTCCATGGCGCAGCAATTGCAGTTGCGCGCATTCAGGGCTTCGATCATGCCTGGATGGCGGTGTGGAAACACCTGGCCCAGGGCCAGCGCGCCTGCTTTCAAATCGCTCAGCATGCCGGCAGCAGGCGCCTGTACCCAAAGCAGGATATCCGCCTGTTCGAGAATGGACTTCGGATCGGCGAGGATTTCGGCACCACTGTACTGTTCGTCGAGGAAGCCGGCAGCCTCTCCCGCCCCCTGTTGCATCAGAACGCGGAATCCCTTCGACACAAGGCGCTGGGCGTTGACCGGGTCCAGCGCCACACGGCGCTCACCCTCGGCTTGCTCTTTGAGCACAGCCACGGTTAATGACATATCAGAATCTCCATTGAGCGGGACTGGGAAAAACCCTTTATCTTGTATGTGGTCCCGGTGCAAAAATCAAGCCCGGATTGTGCCTGGACTGACCCTGTTTCAGACGCTCCAAGGTGCCGATGTCCTCCCAGCGGCCTGCATATTTCTCCCCGGTGACCAGGTGGTTTTCCATGGCCGACCGCAACAGCGGAACGACGGAAAACTTGCCGGCTGTGCATCCTTCGAACAGGCGCGGGTGATACACCGCGATTCCGCTGAAGGTCAGTTTATCCTCGCCATTATCCCTGATTCTCGCATGCAATAGCGCAAAGTCACCCTGGGGTTTGTGTGCCGGGTTGGGGATCATCACCAGGTGGGCCCAGTCACATTTGACTGCACGCAGGCGTTTGAACGGGTAGTCCGTCCAGATATCTCCATTGACCACCAGGAATGGCGACGGGCCGAGTAAGGGCAGGGCCTTGTGTATGCCGCCACCGGTTTCCAGAGCATTTGGCTGCTCATTGGACCAATGAATGTTGATACCCCAGCGGCTGCCGTCACCGATTGCAGCGGCTAACAGCTCCCCCAGATGGCCCTGGTTGATGACGACTTCCGTGAAACCCGCCTCGGACAGCGCCTCGATATGATATTCGATCAGTGGCTTACCGGCTATTTCAACCAGCGGTTTGGGAATGGTATCGGTCAGCGGGCGCAGACGCTCGCCACGGCCTGCAGCGAGAATCATGGCGCGCATTCGGTTTGCTCCAGCAACTTGAGAAAATCCCGGAATTCCGGGTATCGCGGCAGCACATCCAGCAAATAACCGTAGAACCTTGGAATCATCTGCAGATAGGCCTGTTTGCCGTCACGGTAATGCAGCCGGGCAAAAATTCCCACGATTTTGAGATTGCGTTGCAAGCCCATCAGATCGCACCATCGTATCCAGACGGTGGGTTCGATATCCAGTGCCAGCAAGTCCCGGTAGCGCATCATCCAGTTTTCGAGCCGAGGGCGGGGCCAGCTGATGTAACGATCCCACAGCAGTGAGACGAAATCATAGCTCAGCGGTCCCCGCAGCGCGTCCTGGAAATCGATGATTCCCGGATTCCCTCCTTCCAGGCAGAGCAGATTGTTGCTGTGGAAATCCCGGTGAACAAAGACCTGCGGCTGTTCGGCGGCCGAAGACGTGAGGTCGTGGCACAACTTCTGCCAGACCTGCTCTTCCCGGGGACTCAAGCGGCGCTGTTTGTGCCGCAGCAGGTACCAGTCGGTGAACAAATTCAGTTCCGTTTGCAGACGGTCATGGTCGTAGTCCGGCAAGCCGCAAGAGTCCACCGCCTGCGCCATCCGGGCCAGCACGTGAAACAATCCGGGAAACAGTCCATCCACCGTTCCGGGAGTCACAATATCCCGGTAGAGTTCCTCGCCCAGGTCCTCGAGCAGCGCGAAGCCCTGCTCCAGGTCGAAGTGCAAGACTTCGGGCGCGTGCAAACCCGCAGACCGCAGGCGTTCGGCAATGTCGAGAAAAGCAGCCAGGTCTTCAGAACCCGGCGGGGCATCCATCAGGATTAGTGCGCCGGTGTCTGTGAACAGGCGAAAGTAGCGGCGGAAACTCGCATCCTGGGCAACGGGAATCAGGTCCACCGATGCTTGCCCCAATGCGGCAGCGGCCCAGGCCGAGGCGGCTGTCAACCGGGCCTTATGCGTCTCGGAGCACTCCTGCTTGGTGTTCTGCATCCGGCCCATTGTGCACGATCGGTTGAGAACTTTGGAGTGTCAGCACCTGTTTTCACTAACCCGGTCGCTGCCGCAGTGAAGGCGTTTTGCTTGCCAGGCCAGGCTGTCTTCGATGAACAAATTGCAATCTTGAGCCACGGAACTATCTGCGCATCCAAGAGATTCCTCTGCCGCCTCTGCTGTCGCTGTTTGAAATAGGACTGATGTGGTACTATATATTCAGATAACTGGCGACCACCAATACGGGTTTTGCATCACCATGCTGCGAATATCGAAAATGACCGACTACGCCATCATGCTGATGGTGGAATTGACCCGTGAAGGAGAGACCCTGAGTGCCCATGCCCTGGCAAAACGTATTCGTGTGGAGGTGCCCACAGCCAGCAAGGTGCTGAAACTCCTCGCCGGAGCGAACCTTCTGCAGTCCTATCGTGGAGTAAATGGAGGTTACCGCGTGAACCGCCCGGCCACGCAGATCAGTGTTGCCGAAGTCATCGCGGCCATTGAAGGACCCATTGCGATGACGGAATGCAGCGTTGAAACGGGCCTGTGTCACCAGGAAGAGAGTTGTAATTTGCGCGGCAACTGGCAGCGCATCAGTATTGCGGTGGCGCGCGCGCTGGAAGATGTCAGCCTGGCTGAAATGTCAGTGCCTCTGAGGAAAGCCTCGGGCATGCTGCGCATCGCTACCTTGAACGCGATTTGAAGGAGCATGAAGTGACCGCCGAAGTGAGCAATGTTACCGAGTCCTCTGTGGACCGGTTCGTGCAGGGAAAATACCGCCACGGCTTTGTGACCGATATCGAGTCCGATACGGTACTGCCGGGTCTGAACGAAGACATGGTGCGCTGGATATCCGCGCGCAAACAAGAGCCGGAGTGGCTGCTCGAATGGCGCCTGAAAGCTTACCGGCAGTGGCTGAAAATGCCACAGCCGCATTGGGCCCATCTGCACATGGAACCCATCGATTTCCAGGCCATATGCTATTTTTCCGCACCCAAGTCAGACAAGGATCGTCCACAGAGCCTGGCCGATGTCGACCCGAAGTTGCTGGAGACCTATGACAAACTGGGCGTACCGCTGCACGAGCGCGCCCGGCTCGCGGGCGTTGCGGTCGATGCGGTATTCGACTCGGTGTCCGTCGGCACGACCTTTCGTTCGGAGCTGAAGAAAGCGGGCGTTATATTCTGTTCGTTCTCGGAAGCTGCCAGGGAGCATCCGGAACTGGTGCGGCAATATCTCGGAACGGTCGTGCCGAGCCGGGACAACTTCTTCGCGGCGCTCAATTCGGCCGTGTTCTCGGATGGAAGTTTCGTGTTCATCCCCAAGGGCGTGCGCTGCCCGATGGAGTTATCCACTTACTTTCGCATCAATGCAGCCGAGACCGGGCAGTTCGAACGTACCCTGATCATCGCCGAGGAAGGCAGTCAAGTCAGTTATCTGGAAGGTTGCACCGCACCGATGCGTGACGAAAACCAGCTCCATGCCGCGGTGGTGGAACTGGTTGCGCTGGAAGACGCAAATATCAAGTATTCCACCGTGCAGAACTGGTACCCGGGGGACGAGAACGGCCTTGGCGGCATTTACAACTTCGTCACCAAACGCGGTGACTGCCGTGGAGACCGCGCGAAAATCTCCTGGACCCAAGTGGAAACCGGTTCCGCGATCACCTGGAAGTATCCTTCCTGCATCCTGCGGGGCGATGATTCTGTCGGTGAGTTCTATTCGGTGGCGCTGACCAACAATTGCCAACAGGCGGATACCGGTACCAAGATGATTCATCTGGGCCGCAATACACGCAGCAAAATCATTTCCAAGGGCATTTCGGCCGGCAAGGGACAGAATGCCTACCGCGGATTGGTGCGCATTGCCCGCAAGGCGGAAAACGCCAGGAATTACACCCAGTGTGATTCCATGCTGATTGGCAAGGGATGCGGTGCACATACCTTTCCCTACATCGAGGTCGGCAATGCCACCGCCAAAGTCGAGCACGAAGCCACCACCTCGCGGATCGGCGAAGACCAGCTGTTCTATTGCCTGCAACGCGGCATCGCCGAAGAAGACGCGGTTTCCATGATCGTCGATGGTTTTTGCAAGCAAGTGTTCAAGGAATTGCCGATGGAATTTGCGGTGGAAGCCAAGGCCTTGCTCGAAGTGAGCCTGGAAGGCGCGGTAGGTTAGCGCCGTGGCAGTCGGGTAGATACGAACAGGCCATAAAACAGGAAGGTTATATACACATGTTACAGATCAGGAATTTACACGCCAGCGTGGCGGGAAAGCCCATCCTCAAGGGCATTGACCTGGAAATCGATGCCGGTGAGGTCCATGCCATCATGGGGCCGAACGGTTCGGGCAAGAGCACCCTGGGTTATGTGATCGCCGGCCGCGAAGGCTATGAGGTCACGGCAGGAGAAATTCTCTATCGTGGCAAGGACCTGCTTGGCCTCGCCCCGGAGGAGCGTTCCTGCGAAGGAATTTTTCTCGCTTTCCAGTATCCGGTAGAGATTCCCGGCGTCAACAACACCTACTTCCTGCGTGCGGCGCTCAACGCCCAGCGCAAGTACCGCGGTCAGCCGGAACTGGATTCCATGGAATTCCTGAAACTGGTGCGGGAAAAGCTGGAAATCCTGCACATCAGTGACGACCTGATGCACCGCGCGGTGAACGAGGGATTTTCCGGCGGCGAAAAAAAGCGCAATGAAATATTTCAGATGGCCGTGCTCGAACCCCGTCTGGCGGTGCTGGACGAGACCGATTCCGGTCTGGATATCGATGCCCTGCGCCTGGTGGCTGACGGGGTCAATCGCCTGCGCAGCCCCGAGCGCGCGATGATCGTGGTCACGCACTACCAGCGCTTGCTGGAACACATCATTCCCGACCGGGTGCACGTATTGGCCGACGGCAAGATCGCTGCCAGCGGTGGTGCCGACCTGGCCATCAAGCTGGAGGAGCAGGGTTATACCTGGCTTGAGCAGGGCGGTATTGCCGAGTTGAACAAGGTTGCCGGGCGACAGGCCGGACAGGCAGCCGGGATCTGAAGGTTGGTGCAGAAATGAATGTTTCCGCCGTCGCCAGGACAACAAACCTGAAAGAGAGCTGGGCTGCTTCGGTGCGCGCCGAGGATTCGGTCAGCGGGCCCGAGTGGCTGCAGCAACTGCGAACCGCGGCCGCCAGCGAATTCCTGCTGAACGGCTTGCCCGGTAACAAGGACGAAGCCTGGAAATACACTTCTCTGCGGCGGCTCGAAGACCAGCACCCGGTCATCAGTGACGCGGCGCCGGGTGCAGGTACAGGGCAGCGGACTGTATCCTTGCCACCAGCCGATGGCTTCGGCTTTCGCTTGGTCGACGGTCAGTGGCATTGGCTGGAACAGGCAGTGCCCGCGGGTGTTTCCATGCGGTCATTGCGTGATGTGCTTTCCGAACCAGAGCAGAATCTGCTGACTCGTCTGCGCCCGCTGCTGGAATCAGTCGATGTCACCGGGCGCGGCCACGCTTTTGAAGCACTGAATACGGCACTGCTGCGCGACGGCGTCGTTATCCATGTGGCGGCCGGAGTGGATGCCGGCCGCTGCGTGGTGCAGTGGGATCTGGGCAGCGATGCCGCTCCCCGGATGCGCAATTTTCGCTTCATCATCCTGCTGGACGCCGGCGCCAGCATGCAGTTGTTCGAGCAATACCAGCCCGCAGACGCATCGCGGCACGAGGCGGGAAATGCGCCGCAAACGGGCAGCGGTCAATCACTGAATATGCTGCTGCAAGCGCAACTGGCCGCTGACTCGACGCTGGGGCATGTGCGGCTGCAAAACGAAGCGCCGAGCAGCATCCTGTTCACATTCAACGAGGTGCAGCAGGCCGAGCGTAGTGATTACACCTACACCGGTTTCGATGTCGGTGGCGGTTTGGTGCGGCACGGCATTAGTTGCCGCTTGTCAGGGGCCGGTGCCCGGGCCGAAATCAACGGCGCCTTCGTATTGGATCATCAACGGCACGTGGATCATCATATTTGCGTTGATCACGTGGCGCCGTCGTGCTGCAGCGAACAATTCTTCCGCGGCGTGCTGGGTGGCCGCAGCAGGGGGGTATTCAACGGCAAGGCAGTGATCCGGTCTGGAGCGGACGGTTCAAAGGTCCGCCAATCGAACGCCAACCTGTTGCTGTCGGACCAGGCGGAAATCGACACCAAGCCGGAGCTCGAAATATACGCGGATGAAGTCGAGGCCAGCCATGGCGCGACGGTAGGTTCCCTGGACGAGCAGGCGGTATTTTATCTGCGCAGCCGCGGGCTGTCGGAATTCGCGGCGCGGCGCATGCTGACACTTGCCTTTTGCCGTACGGTTACCGCCCGCCTTCAGGATACGGCCATGGCCGAGCAAATTGCCGCTTTGCTCGAAGCGTCGATGCCCGGCCTTGAAGTGAACGCGCAGGAGATGGACTGAAATGAAACAAAACCCCGCTTTGGCCGTGCCTCCCGAGGCGCCGGCCCTGCAGCCGGAAGCGCCAGCACTGGATGTCGAGCGCGTACGACAGGATTTCCCCATCCTGTCACGTCAGGTCCACGGCAAACCACTGGTCTATTTGGACACCGCCGCTTCGGCCCAAAGGCCGCTGGCCGTTATCGAGGCCATCGACCGTTTTTACCGCACGCACAACGCCAATGTGCACCGCGGGGTTCATACGCTCAGCCAGGAAGCGACCGATGAATATGAAGGCGGCCGCCAGGCCCTGGCGGGATTCATCAACGCCGCGTCCGAGCGCGAAGTCATATTCACTCGCGGCACTACCGAGTCCATCAATCTGGTTGCACAGAGTTTTCTGCGTCCACGAGTCGGTCCCGGTGATGAAATTCTGATCACCCACATGGAGCACCATTCCAACATCGTGCCGTGGCAGATGGTGTGCGAGCAAACCGGCGCGCAATTGCGCGTGGTGCCCATTAACCAACGCGGTGAATTGCTGCTGGATGAATTGGAAAACATGCTGTCGGAGCGCGTCAAGCTGCTTGGTATCGTGCATATTTCCAATGCCCTGGGCACCATCAACCCGGTGCAGACCATTTGCGCGATGGCTGCGCGCCATGGTATTCCCGTGCTCGTGGATGGCGCTCAGGCCATGCCTCACTCCAGCGTGGATGTGCAAGCGCTGGGCTGTGATTTTTATTGCCTGTCGGGACACAAGATGTATGGGCCTACGGGTATTGGCGCCTTATGGGCGAGTGAGCGGACACTGGAAGACATGCCGCCCTGGCAGGGTGGTGGCGAAATGATCCGCACGGTGACGTTCGAGAAAACCGAATACAACGAACTCCCCGCCAAATTCGAGGCGGGCACGCCGAATATTGCCGGCAGCGTGGGGTTGGGAGCTGCCGTCCGTTACCTGCAGGGGCTGGGCATGGAAAAGATTGCGCGGCATGAATCCGCGGTGCTGGACCATGCCACGCGCAAGCTGTTGGATGTTGAAGGCCTGAACATCATTGGCACGGCGCCCGACAAGGCCGGGGTCATCAGCTTTACCCTGCAAGGCGTCCATCCACACGACCTGGGAACCATCATCGATCACTATGGCATTGCCTTGCGTACAGGGCATCACTGCGCTATGCCGGTAATGCAGTTCTTCAACGTGCCCGCCACGGCGCGGGCCTCACTCGGTTTGTACAACACCAGGGCAGAAATCGATGTGCTGGCCGATGCACTCGTGAGCGTGCGCGATATGCTGCTCTGAAGGCAGGGAGTCCCGATGGGCCAGTCGCAGGACAAGCCCCGACTCATGGAATCCGAAGCACTTTTCTCGCAGGCGGCGAAGGCCTACCGGCAGGACGATTTCGATGCGGCCTTGCAATCCTGTGAAACCCTGTTGGCGCAGAAGCCTGCTGCGGCGGTGCTGCCGGCCGTTCTGAACCTGAAGGCGCTCAGCCTGGCCGGTAAGGGCCTTATGTTCAGCGCAGCCGATTGTCTGGGGCGTGCCGTCGAAATGAAACCAACCGACGCAGTGTTACACCATCACGCTGCGCGGGTTCTGTTGGCGCTGGGGCGGCTCCGGGAAGCATACCAGGAAGCGGAGAGGGCCTGCGAGCTGGCGCCCGAAAACACAGGATACCGCTACCAGCTTGCCGTGGTGTGCCTGCGCGCGGGAGAATCGGAAAAGGCAGCGGATTTTGCGCAGCAATGTGTCAACCAGGATGCTACCGTATTCGATGCCTGGATATTGTTGAGTGAATTGGTCGCTAATCGTGGCGATCTCGAGCAGGCGGCCGCCTGTTTGCGGGAAATTGTGCGGCAAGCGCCCGGAAATGAGCGGGCGTGGGCGATGCTCGCTGAAATGCCTTGCGATGAGGTAACGGGCGTGTCCATCGAGCGGGCACTCGAGAAGATCCGGACCAGCGCCAGCGATGATGCCACGACCGCAAGCGCAACATTTGCGCTGGCCGACAGGGCGCGTCGCCGTGGCGACTATACGGCTGCGTTTACCCTCTATCAGCAGGCCAACGAGCGCCTGGCGGCGGTTCGGCCATTCGATATGGAGCGCTGGGAAAAGTCTGTGGAGGGGACCCTCTCAGCTTCCCGTAATTGGCTGGAATCGGGCCACGTGCATACTGCCAGCGAGTCCACGAATACCGGGAAAAATCTGCTTTTTATCGTCGGCATGCCGCGGTCCGGGACTTCCCTGTGTGAGCAAATCCTCTGCTCACACCCCGAAGTAATGGGTGGCGGTGAAATGGCGACGATGGAATATATCGCCAATCAACTCACTTTCGAGGGGATTGACCCATTCGGCAGCGAGTCAGAGCCGGATTGGTTGCCGCGCATGCAGGATGCCTACCTCGAAGCATTGCCGCCCGGAGCGGCGGGTTATGCGCTGGTCAGTGACAAGACCCCGCGCAATTTCGAACGGCTTGGTCTGGTCTTACGGATGTTTCCGGCGGCGCGGGTATTGTGGTGCCTGCGCCATCCGCTGGACACCATCCTGTCCTGCTATTTCCAGGATTTTCAGCCAGGGCAGCGATTCAGCAACCGGCTGGATTCCGCTGCGCGGATGTATGCAGATCACGTGCGGCTGATGCGACACTGGCTGCAGTACTTCCCGGCTTCGATCAAAGTCATCGACTATGCCGAGCTGGTGCAAAACCTGGAAGCCAAGGTGCGGGACATGGCGGTTTTCCTGGATCTGGATTTTGATGCGGCGATGCTGCAGCCGCATTTGAACCCGAGGCCCGTGAGAACGGCCAGTTCATACCAGGTCAGGCAACCGGTCTATACAAGCTCTCTGGACAACTGGCGTCACTACCGGCAAGAACTTGCCGCAGTATGTGAAATGTTGCAGCAGCATGGCCTGCTGGATGATGAATGGCACAGTACAGTACTCGCCTGATCCTGGATGGGAACCTTACCTATGAAAGCGGCAGATACATTTCTCCAAGCTGTCTTCATGGTTGCAGAAAACTGGCAAAGCACCAGTCAACCAAATTGTATCCGGCCGCATTTTTGGGTTACCTTACATTTTGTACCGTTAGGAAATGACTATCCAGGTTGATGGCCCTTGGTTTCCATGTCCTCCTCTGAACCGATTCTCATCATTGGTGCCGGCGCTACCGGACTGACCCTTGCCTGTGAGCTTGCGCGTCACGGAGCGCCGGTACGCATTATCGACAGCCTGCCGGGCATTGTTCCTTTCGCACGCGCGACCGGCGTCCACTTGAGGACGCTGGAGGTGTTTCAGGATTTGGGCATCGCCGACGAGGTCATTGCCAGGGCGGCACCCGTGCGGGGCGTAAGCCAGTTTGCCGGCGGCGAATTGATCATGCATTTCCGCACTGACGGTATCGACTCACCGTTTCCGTTCTCCATCAGCCTCGAGCAATGGAAAGTAGAGGAGGCGCTTGAGCGATTGCTGGCAAGCTACGGAGTCTCGGTCGAGCGCGAGACGGAGCTCATTGCTCTGCAGGAGCAACCCCACGGTGTGCAGGCCACGCTGCGGCATGCGGACGGCGCGACCGAGGTCACGGAAACACCGTGGCTGGTCGGCTGTGACGGCGCACACAGCACCGTCCGTCACCTCAAAGGCGAGCACTTTCCGGGCGAAGCCGATCCACGGCAATATATCGTCGGTGACGTCGTGCTCGACGGCGGACATCCAAGCGACGAGGTGTTCATATATCTCACCGACCACGGCGCCCTGTGGTGGTTTCCGCTGCCCGAAGGACGCAGTCTGATTGCGGCCGATGTGCGCGAGCAGCACGATGGCGCCTCCGAAACACCCTGCCTGGAGGATGTTCAGGCACTTATCAGGGATCGCGCCCCAGCCGGTGTCAGCGCGCGTGATCCGCGCTGGCTCAGCTGGTTTCACATCCACTACCGCGTGACGCCGCACTACCGCCATGGCCGCACCTTCCTGGCCGGAGACGCAGCGCATATCCACAGCCCAATCGGTAGCCAGGGCATGAACACCGGCATCCAGGACGCCTACAACCTGGGGTGGAAACTTGCCTTGGTGTCAAGCGGGATTGCGCCTGAAACACTGCTCGACAGTTATGAAGCCGAACGCCGGGCCATTGCCAAGGATGTTCTTGCGACCACCCATGCCCTGACCGAGAAAGCGGAAGCCTATCTGACACTGGCACCGGAGGAGCGCGCCCGACTTTATCGGCATATCGCGCTGCCCGAGACCGACCGGCTGAAAATGCTGCATCACAGCGAAGAACTGGACCTGGATTACCGCCAAAGCCCCATATGCAGCGAATGTATTGCTGAACACGAACCGTCGCAAGTCACTTCGGGCGGGCTCCGTGCGGGCAGCGAGGCACGCGATGCGCGCCCGCTGGTCGTGGGTGGCGCCAGCCTCACCTTGTTCGACCTGCTGCGCGGAACGCATCATACGCTGTTGGTCATACCGGGGACGAAAGTGCGTGCGGGAGGCCGGCCGCCGGCCTTGAACGCACTGATCGACGAAGTGGCGAGGCATATGGTGACTGGGTCCGCGTCTGCCTGGCGCTGCCGACGGGAGCGCATGAAGGGCCTGCGGACAATGGACGCGCGACCATCGTGCGTGATGTCGAAGGAGCCTTGTACCGCCGCTACGGCGCAAGCGACGTGCGGCTTTTCCTCATTCGCCCGGACGGATACATCGGTTTTCGCGGCGATTCATCCCACCTTGAAGCCTTACTCAGTCATCTGACCGGGATGTTCCCCAATAGCAAGCGGCCATCTTCCGGCCTGTCCCCGCATCTGGTTGAAAACACCCAGTCGGGCATTGAATAATTCGCCCATCTGGCGTTTGGCTCTCTGCCGCGAACCGGCGTCCCAGACATTCGTCAATGAAGTTCGCGAATTCATCTCCACTCTCCTCCTGCTTATCGTTTTGACTTTTATCTTCGTGAACAATCTCAGCCAACATCGCCACAACAATATCTTGTCCATCATTTCGCAATTCAGAGGTGAATACGGGCTTCAAATGCTCTCGCATGATTTCGTAGGGGAACAACGCGGGCGCCGCCGCACTGTGTGTTTCCATTCCAGCAACCATGAACACGTACTTGCAAATTGACAAACTATTGGGATCGAAATCATCCACGACCTGGTTAAATCCTAACAGCGAAAAGGACACTTTCCGGGTTGCGAGCATGATACTGCTGGGCTGAAGGGCATAAACGCAGTCGCTCTCACCAATATGCTGGTTGATCGCTTCGATTGCCAGATGCCTGATGTGCTTCAGTTCAAGCTTCTTCTTCGCTTCTTCCAACGAATCATTTGTCAGCCATTCCGGTGTCATGCGGAACCTCATGAATTCTGCTTCCGGTTCAGTGAACATGCGTTGGATCAATGCGTTGGCAGCAGGCATAAAAATGATGACCAGTAACCCGATCAGTGCAAATTGAAATTTCATTTTCTTCCCGGCGAGCCACTTGCCACTGTCCAGCACCGGCATGGCGAGGAGAAAGGGAAAGACAGGCACCATGAATCGTTCCATATGATAGCGGAAAAGGCCAGCAGACAACAATCCCGAAGTAAGCGAAAAGATACAATGCCAATGGATCCAGGCGACGTAATCGAATGACAGCGCAGGTCAATACGGCAAACCCCAGCACAGTTCCCACAACATAATTAACCACTGGAGGGAGACCACTCAGGAAGTTAAACCAGGAATGGATCAGTGCAGTCAGATTGGAAGTCAATAAGCTCAGGACTGCCTGTAAGGACGCGTCGCCATGGGCCTGGTTGAAAATATCCAGATAGCCGGTCCGCTGAGTGTAAGGAGATGTGAGGAAAAACTTTTCCAAAATTTTCCAACTCAATGCCGGAAGCAGCGCCAGAAGAAAAACCATTCCTCTTCGAAAAAAATTCGACGGGACCCGGGAGAACTGAACCAATAACGGCAGCAGGAACGCGATCGCAATTGAGCGGGTCAAAATACTCAGGCCGATAACAGTACTTGCCAGTAGTAATCGTTCTTTCGAATTGGCTTTTTCCAGGAATATCAGGATCAGGGCGGAAAGAAGGAAATACTGTGACTCGCTGAGAATATCGATCGAATAAAGGAGCTGTGTATGGTTGAGGGCGACAGCCAGGGTTAGCGCGAGTGATGCAAGCGGATTGAGTCCATTGATATGGAGCCAATAGAAAAAAAACATGAAGCCCAAAGCGTAAAAAGCACTGTTGACCAGATGCGCGCGTTCAATGCCGTCCGAACCTCCACCAAAAATACTCAGGGCAAATGGATAGCCCGGAGGAAACTGGGTGATCTGGGCGATATAAGACTCTATACCGGGAGCAACTTCTTTTCCGCGACCAAAGAAATCAGCCAAGATCAGATAATAATGACTATCGGAACTGTTGCCTTCGTAAGGGTTGACCGACCCCATCCACAAATAGAATCCCGCAAGCAACATCATCGCGACAAAGACTATTGCCCACTGTATTAATTTACTTGCCTGCATTGAGCTTTCCCTGAACCTATTGAAGGTTGAGACGACCCGAACTGAGCGGAATCCTACATGCCGGCCAATCAATTTGCCAATGCATAGACCGGGCGATACTGCGATCCCCCAGTTTGATCACGATTTTGAGCGGACCAACGTGAAATTATGGAAATTATGGGGTCAGAGTAAAGTGCCAGAGTAAAATGTGACTGGCGGAACGGACTCGTCAAGTCACCCACATTTTGACAACTTGCAGTCTGAACTTACTGAACCCAAACTAGTCCGGAGTTGGCCAGTTGTAGCGCAGTGAGCTGTATGGCTTGATTGGTTGTAGTGAAGCCGCCAGGCCTGGCGTGCGAGTGGCGGCGGCACTCGGCAGTAAACGGGTCGGATCCAGGTCACTGCATCTTGCTGGCCGACTGGTTGGAAGGGCTTCGCGGACCACCCGCCGAGGGCGCCGCTACGATCGAAAGATCGATCTCCGCGCCTTTGCGTCGGAGGGCGTCTTTGATTGCCGCGGCACCGTCGCGAAGACCGGCAATCGATGAAAAAGCGGAAACGGTCACAGCGACCTCTGCAAAAGTGGTCGAGCGCCGCGACGAGTCCGGATCGAGACGATGCCGTCCGCCGGCACCTCCCGTTCGACGCTTCGAGGATCAGGGCCCTAACTTCCGCCGAGGCCGGGGCGTCGAGTAAATGCGGCAGACTACGCGAGATCATCGAGATCCCGTAGTAGAGCATCAGACCGCTGACGAACGCGGCGCCGACGACGTCAAGGGCCAACAGCGATGGCGTGATCCCTGGCCAGCGCCGCGAAGGTCAGGGTTATCTGCAAAAAAAACGACGAAGACCATCATGGTGAGTCTGGCTCTCAGCTGCGCCCGGTAGACCTCGGAATCCTGGTCACGAGAGGCGGCAACCATCGCGTACCAGCCGACGAAGTTGATCAGCGAGTTGACCGCGTTAGCGATCGCGGCCAGGACAAGACCAAGGGGACTGGCGGCCGGTTTAGTCGAGAACACCGTGTCGATCACGGTCTGTGCGATCCACAGACCGCTCGCCACGAGACCGAACCCAACCATCACCCAGACCGCCTGCTCGATTTTGCCGACGCCAAACTGGAACCGGGTCAGGGTTTCGCGATGGACCGCTCGAAGCAACCACAGTGAATAGAAGCTGATCACGATCATAAGCGCGCCACGCACCGCCTCGCTGAGGATGGTCAACGATCCGGAAAGAATCGCGACGACGATGAACTGCGACACGTTGCCGACGTCGGCGAGGGTTGAGTACAAGAACGAGGCCTCCTTCGTCCGTTCGTCCCTGCTTGGCTCGCGCAATGTCAACCTCCTCCGGTCACAGGCGCAGACGGGCGCGCAGGACGTCGACCAACCCGACTTGCGGGAACTCGACATAAGCTGCCCTCCCAACGGGGCAAGCTGGAGAAATCTTCATTAACGTCGAGCGTCAGCAGGACCTGGGCAACGCCTTGGGTTCGCCCTTTAGCTACGGCGGCGAGATCAGCTGGCGCCTAGGGTCGCCGAGGAGCCTCGGGTGAGCAGCACCGTTGCCGCGCGTACCCGCGGTTCGCCTTCGAGCACGATTTCCGCGGGTGACCCGTGTTCGATCAACGGCATTTCGGCGTCGGAAACCGGGACGTCGACCAAAAGAGTCGAACAGTCGATCCACTCGATGATGGGGTCACCTGCCGAGACGGTGGCGGCCGGGGCAACGACAACGCTCAATACGATGCTGCCGGGGGGCGCTGTCACGTTAGCCTCGGTCAGACGGCCCAGGGTTTCCCGCTGCACGGCAATGTCCTTCCGTGCCTCTTCGAGTGCGGCCTCGGCGGCGTGCATTTCGTGACGCGCACGGTTCTCTTCAATCCGCATTTCAAGTTCGCCCGAGAGGACCCAGGCCGGCGTTTCGCCGTCGTCTGTGATGTAGACCCCGTCCTCGGCGGCGGCATCACGGAGGAGTGCGAAATTCAAAGCCGCTTCGAGTTTGGCCTGACGCGATCTCATTTCGGCCAGACGCAGTAATTCCTCGTCTAGCGATGCAGCCGAGCCGACGTTGCGTTTGACCAAAGATTGATTACGGTCGATGATGCGCTGCAACACTTCAATCTGGCTGGCGTTGGCGGCGATCTCGATGCGAAAGTTGGCTATCTCGGTTTCCAGTTGCGCGTGGAACACCTTGACCAGCCGATCCCTGGCGGCGATACGCGCGCGCTCGATCTCGTCGAGGTTGGCCAGGTAGTGCTTTGCCTCGGCGATTCGGGATTCTGCCAGACTCGCGCGGTCGCGCGTTTCCTCAGTAGCCGTTTTCTCCTGCAGCAGAAGGTCGTTGCGGATGGTCGCCACCTGGCCGTCCTCGCCGACAACGTTGCCGACCATCGGCAGTGCGGTCGCGATGTTGCCATCGATCGGCGCGACGGCGGCGCGCGACCACGTGGTGACGGCGGCATCACGGACTATGGTGGATCGCAAATAGGGGCCGATCAGCCAGCCGACATAGGCGACAAAAATCAGCACCGAAATGACGTAGACCCACTTCTTGCTTCCGCGCATTCTCCCTCCTTTTTGCCGACGATTTCGGTCAAAAAATGAAACGGCAGGGTGCCAGGCCCGGATGCCAGCCACGCACTGAAACGTCGCAACGATCGACGGCTGGGTTATCCGAGCTTGGCGGGAACGGCGTTAAGGGCATGGGTAAGTAGCATAACCGCTGCGCGGGTCCACCGGCAATGATGAAGACGGCATCCCGAATTTCCTGGTGAGAGCCTATTCAATCGTGGAATCCGGCGCACAGAATTGATCAGCGATTCGGCGTATAGGAGGGATTAACGCGGTTGCCCCAGAAACCCGAAATAATTGAGTGGCCTGTATTTTCAGCTTTTCACCTTTTTCGTTCCTCAAAGCCACTGATTAGTGCTTGCTGTGACTGAATCCGTCGCTGATGCAGCCCGATTGCGGACTCGTTCTTGTCATGCGATTACAACAGATCCTGCCGCGTGACCCGATGCAGCCAGGGTGTGACATGGACGGGCGCAGAGCCTTTCGAACAGCCCGGTGCGCGACTGGCGTTTGATTCTCTTGTCGTGTTGTGTCTTTTTTTCTTGTACCCCGCTTTGCCGGAGTTACCAGTTCTCGATATTGGCTATAGGGTGCGAACACACACGCGACGGCTTCACTCACTTACTGCTTACACGAGCTTGCGGCACCCCGGCAAGCAGTACGACTGCAATATGATTAACCTCGCAGGAATTCACGGTTAACCGCTGGCCAGTTCGATCCTGGTTACGCGCTGGAAACCGCGGGGCAGCTTGCGCCCGCGCAAAGCCCGGTCTCCGCGGAAGTGATCGATGTCTTTTTCGGCCATGCGCAGGTAGCGCTGACCCGCCCAAACCAGGATTTCATCCTCCTCGCCCATCACCGCCAGGCCGACGACACTCTCCTCGCCGCTTTTCAGGCGCTTGGGCGGCACGTTGATGAGTTTATTGCCCTTGCCCTTGGCCAGCTCCGGCACTTCTGACAACGGAAACGCCAGCATATAGCCGTCGGAGCTGACACAGACTACGGTGCTGGATGCCTGTGTATCGATCAGCGCGGGCGCCAGGGGTACCGCGCCTTTGGGCAGAGAAATCATCGCCTTGCCGGCCTTCATGCGGCTGTAAAGGTTCTCCAGAACGGTGACGAAACCGTAACCGAAGGAACTGGCCAGCAGGATCTTCTGCTGGCCGTCACCGGCCAGACAGTAGAGGAATGCCGCGCCGTCCGGAGGGGTGAATTTGCTACTCAGCGGCTCACCCAGCCCGCGCGCGGAGGGCAGTGTGTGGGCCGGCAACGCATAGGCCCGGCCGGCTGCATCGAGGAAAACCGCCTGTTCGTTGCTGCGGCCGAGCGCGCTGTGCTGGAACTCGTCACCCGAGCGGTAGTTGAGGCCTGGCCCCTCGATTTCATGTCCCTTGGCCAGCCGCACCCAGCCCGATTTTGACAGCACGATGGTTACGGGTTCGGACGGCACCAGGTCTTCCTGCTTCAGCGCCTGCGCGGCTTCACGCGCAACCAGGATGGAGCGGCGATCATCGCCATAAGTCTCGCAGTCTTCGGTCAGTTCCTTCTTGATCAGTGTCTTCAGACGGGCCTTGGAGCCCAGGGTGGTCTCCAGCGACTTCCGCTCGGCTTCCAGTTCATCCTGCTCGCCGCGGATTTTCATCTCTTCCAATCTGGCCAGATGCCGCAGCTTCAATTCCAGGATGGCCTCCGCCTGAGTGCCGCTCAATTCGAAGCGCTGCATCAGGACCGGCTTGGGTTCATCTTCGCTGCGGATGATGTGGATCACTTCATCGATATTGAGGTAGGCGATCATCAGCCCGGCCAAAACATGCAGGCGGTCAACGACCTGGTCCAGCCGGTGGTTCAGTCGCCGCACGACTGTATCCATGCGGAAAGCCAGCCATTCCTTCAGCAGGGTTCGCAGGTCCATTACCTGGGGCCGGCCATTGATGCCGATGATGTTCAGATTGACGCGGTAGTTGCGTTCCAGGTCGGTGGTGGCAAACAGATGGTTCATCAATTGCTCGAGATCCACCCGGTTCGATCGCGGCACGATGACCAATCGCGTTGGGTCTTCGTGATCGGATTCATCACGCAGGTCTTCGACCATGGGCAATTTCTTGGCCTGCATCTGCGCGGCAATCTGCTCCAGCACCTTGGCCGGAGAAACCTGGTGCGGCAGCGCGGTAATGACGATTTCGCCATTTTCTTTTTCCCATACCGCGCGCATGCGCACGGAGCCGTTACCGGTTTCGTACATTTTGCGCAGCTCCGCTGCCGGGGTGATGATTTCCGCTTCGGTTGGATAATCCGGGCCCTGAATGTGCTCACACAGGTCCGCTACAGAGGCCTTGGGATTGTCCAGCAGACGAATGCAGGCGGTGGCCACTTCGCGCAAGTTGTGCGGGGGAATGTCGGTGGCCATGCCGACCGCAATGCCGGTGCTGCCGTTGAGCAATACATTGGGAAGCCGCGCTGGCAGTAATGAGGGTTCTTTCATCGTGCCGTCAAAATTCGGCGTCCAGTCGACCGTGCCCATGCCCAGTTCGGAAAGCAGGGTACGGGCATAGGCGGTCAGCCGGGATTCGGTGTAGCGCATGGCGGCGAACGACTTCGGGTCATCCGGAGAACCGAAGTTACCCTGGCCGTCAACCAGCGGATAGCGAAAGGTAAAGGGCTGAGCCATCAAGACCATGGCTTCATAGCAGGCGGAGTCACCATGCGGATGGAACTTGCCGATGACATCGCCAATGGTACGGGCGGATTTCTTGTGTTTGGAACCGGCACTCAGCCCCAATTCACTCATTGCATAAACAATGCGCCGCTGTACCGGTTTGAGACCATCACCAATATGCGGCAAGGCGCGGTCGAGGATTACGTACATCGAGTAATCCAGATAGGCCTTTTCGGCATAATCCTTGAGCGGAATTTTTTCGTGGTCGGGAAAGGATTGGGTTATTTCATTCATGAAGGTGATTACCTAGGGAGCCTCTGGATCAATTATACGCGGGCGCGACGGTGTCAAAGTTTGCGGGCGCTCACGTTCCGGCTCTCGGCGAGCGTGGTTTGGTCATTCCAGTATAAGCGAGCCGGAACGGTGTGGAGGTCACACGGTGGCGAGATTGCCTTTGTCCTCCAGCCAGGCTTTGCGGTCGGATGCGCGCTTTTTGCCCAGCAACATGTCCATCATCTGGCCTGTCGTTACTGAATTTTCCACGGTCAACTGAACCAGCCGCCGTGTATCCGGGTTGACCGTGCTTTCCCTGAGTTGCAGGGGGTTCATTTCCCCCAGGCCCTTGAAGCGGGTTTCGGAAACCTTGCCGCGCTTGTTTTCCGCCGCGATACGTTCATGAATGCCTTTGCGCTCCTCGTCATCCAGCGCATAGAACGTCTCTTTGCCCACATCGATCCGGTACAGAGGGGGCATGGCGACGAATATATGCCCGGTCTCGACCAGGGCCGTGAAGTGTTTCAGAAACAGGGCGGTGAGCAGGGTTGCGATATGCAGGCCGTCTGAATCCGCATCGGCAAGGATGATGACCTTGCCGTAGCGCAGCCCGGAAATCTGGTTGGTGCCTGGGTCGACACCGATGGCCACGGAAATGTCGTGCACTTCCTGGTTTGCCAGCACCGCCTCGGAATCCACTTCCCAGGTATTCAGGATTTTCCCGCGCAACGGCAAAATGGCCTGAAATTCCCGGTTGCGCGCCTGTTTGGCCGAACCGCCGGCAGAATCACCCTCGACCAGAAACAGTTCCGTCATGGCCAGGTCCTGAGAGGTGCAGTCCGCCAGTTTCCCGGGCAGCGCCGGCCCCTGGGTCACTTTCTTGCGCACCACCTTGCGCGCGGTCTTCATCCTGGTTTGCGCATTGCTGATGGCCAGTTGTGCGATGGCCTCGCCATCGGCCACGTTCTGGTTCAGCCACAGGCTGAAGGCGTCCTTGATGATGCCGGAAACGAATGCAGCACAGGCCCGCGATGAAAGCCGCTCCTTGGTCTGGCCGCTGAATTGCGGATCAGCCAGTTTCACCGACAGGATAAAAGCGATTTTCTCCCAAATGTCTTCCGGCGCCAGACGGATGCCCCGGGGCAGAAGATTGTGCAGCTCACAAAATTCCCGCATGGCTTCGACCAGGCCGGTGCGCAAGCCGTTGATATGGGTTCCACCCTGGGTGGTGGGAATCAGGTTGACGTAGCCTTCCTGCAGTTGGCCGCCTTCCGGCAACCAGCACAGGGCCCAGGCGGCCTCGGAGTCAGTACCTTTCATGTTACCGGTAAATGGCTCTGCCGGCAGGCGGGTTTCTTCCGCCAGCTCAGTCTTGAGGTAATCGGCCAATCCTTCCTGGTAACACCATTCCTCCTTCTCTCCGGTCTTGTCAATCTTCAGACTGACCAGCAGTCCCGGGCAGAGCACCGCCTTGGCGCGCAGCAGATGCCGCAGGCGCGAGATCGAAAAGGCCGGAGAATCGAAATATTTCGCATCTGGCCAGAAGCGCAAACGTGTTCCGGTATTGCGCTGCCCGACTGCGCCGATGAGTTCGAGTTCGCTGATTTTCTCACCATGGCTGAAGGCCATGTGGTGTTCCTGGCCGTCGCGCTTGATCCACACTTCCAGCCGCTTTGACAGGGCATTGACCACGGACACGCCCGACGCCATGCAGGCCGCCGCTGAACTGGTAGTTCTTGTCGGAAAATTTGCCGCCTGCATGCAGGCGCGTCAGGATCAATTCGACGCCCGGTATACCCTGTTCGGGATGAATGTCGACCGGCATGCCGCGGCCGTCGTCAGCCACTTCCACCGAGCCATCGTCAAAAACCGTAACGGCAATCTGCCGCGCGTATCCGACCAGCGCTTCGTCGATGCTGTTGTCGATGACCTCCATGGCCAGGTGATTCGGCCGCGTGGTGTCGGTGTACATCCCGGGGCGGCGTTTGACCGGTTCAAGTCCGGTGAGGACCTCGATATCCCTGGCTTGGTATTGATTGCTCATGAAACTCCGGTCACTTGACAACGCGCGAATCATGCCCGATGTTCGCCGGTTTGTATACGGATTTCAAGGCGTAATTTGCGCGCCAGGCGAATACCCGAAATGTCGCGGGCAATGCCTCAAAAGGTGATGCCGGCAGTGACCGTAACGGCCGCGGTACCGGCGAAATTGGTCTCGAGGAAAACCCGCTTGTACTTCAGGCCCAGGGCCGGAAGGATTGCCGGAGCGATGCCCCAGCCGTTAAGCGGTATCTTGTGCTCGTAGGGCTTTTTGTAGCCATGGATCAGACCGCCAACCAGCTTGCCGTACCAGAAGTTTGAACCAAACAACGGCCAGGTCTTGCCGACATAGACGAACTGGGTATGTTGGCTAAAGGAGTTGTCAAAAAAGGCGGCACCAAACAACCAGTCGTTTGCGCACACAGCCTCCAGCCCAATTAGTTCCTGATGATTGTCATGGGCCGGGTCGGAATGCCAATGCCGGGTGTACAGCGATGTCTGCACTTTCCAGGCATGAATGCTCCAGCGGTTGGCGGAAACGGCATTGGGGTTGGCCTGGTCAGCCTGGAGACCTGCACAATACGATATCAGGCAGAGGATGAGCAAACTTGCGGGCAGACAACTTCTCCGGCCAGAATCAATGGCCGTGATTTCGTGGGAATGATGCAAGTTTGCTGGTACCTCGATCACGGTTTGCCGCGTGACGGGCAGTGTACTCCATCAAACCCCTGGCGGAAACCGGCCGGGTTAGCAACCCAGGGGAGCTTACGTTACAATACCCTTCCAGAACTTGAGCAATCTCCAACCCACCCAACACAAGGTTCTGGCATGACTTCATTAGTTTTCGTTACCGGCGGCGTTGTTTCATCACTTGGCAAGGGGCTGTCATCGGCATCACTTGCAGCGATTCTCGAGTCGCGCGGTTTGAAAGTAACCCTGGTCAAGCTCGACCCGTATCTGAATGTCGATCCTGGAACTATGAGCCCGTTCCAGCATGGCGAGGTGTTTGTCACCGAAGATGGCGCGGAAACCGATCTGGATCTGGGCCATTACGAGCGTTTCGTGCGCACGCGCATGGGGCAGATCAACAACTGCACCACCGGCCGGATATACAACAACGTCATCGCCAAGGAGCGCAGGGGTGATTATCTCGGCGCCACCGTGCAGGTCATTCCCCATGTTACCGATGAGATCAAGGAGTGGATCAAGCAGGCTTCGATCGGTTATGACGTGACGCTGGTGGAAATTGGCGGAACAGTGGGTGACATCGAGTCCTTGCCCTTCCTGGAAGCCATTCGTCAGCTCGGTGTGGAGTATCGCCGTAACGCCATGTTCATCCATCTGACCCTGGTGCCTTTTCTCCGGGCAGCTAACGAGATCAAGACCAAACCTACCCAGCATTCGGTCAAGGAACTGCGTTCCATCGGTATCCAGCCGGATGTTTTGCTGTGCCGTTCCGAGATCGACTTGAGCGACGCTGAGCGGGACAAGATCGCACTGTTCACCAATGTGCCCAAGAAAGCCGTCATTACTGAGCTCGATGCGGATAATATCTATCGCATTCCGCTGATGCTGCATGAGCAGGGTCTTGACGATATTGTCGTCGAGCGGCTCGGACTCGATGCCGGCCCCGCCAATCTGGATGACTGGCGCGAGGTGGTGGACCGCAGTCAAAATACGCGCCACAAGGTCACGGTGGCCATGGTCGGGAAGTATGTCGAACATTCAGACGCATACAAGTCCCTGACCGAAGCGCTTTCCCACGGAGGCTTGCGGCAACGAATCTTCGTCGACATCAAGCGCCTTGAATCGGATGACCTGTCCGGCGGCGATTTGTCCTCGCTGAAAGATGTTGACGCCATCCTGGTTCCGGGCGGATTCGGCGAACGCGGTTTCGAGGGCAAGGTCAATGCGATCCGCTACGCCAGGGAAAACGGCATTCCCTATCTGGGTATTTGTTATGGCCTGCAGGCCGCAGTGGTGGAGTTCGCACGCAACGTCTGCGGACTGAAGGACGCCCATACCACGGAAATCAATCCACAAACAAGCAACGCGGTCATTGGCCTGATTACGGAATGGCTCGACAAGTCGGGCAAAGTGGAAACCCGCAAGCCGGATTCCGATATGGGTGGCACCATGCGTCTGGGTGGTCAGAAGTGCCGCCTGCGTGAAGGATCGCTGGCGCGAAAACTGTATGGCCAGGACGTGGTTACCGAACGCCACCGGCATCGTTATGAGTTCAATAACCATTACCGCGACCTGATGCAGAAAAATGGCATGCTGCTGTCCGGGTTTTCGATGGACGAGATGTTGGTCGAAATGATCGAATTACCCGCGCATCCCTGGTTCCTTGCCTGTCAGTTCCACCCCGAATTCACCTCCAATCCCCGCGCGGGACATCCGCTTTTTACCGGATTCATTGAAGCAGCGCTGCGTGCCCAGCAAGGCGAGTTGCCCGCCAACGTGGCAAATTTGTGAAGCTGGGTACTTTTGAGGTTGGGCCCGATCGTCCTTTTTTCCTGATCGCCGGGCCCTGCGTCATCGAGTCTGAAGAACTGGCGCTGGAGACTGCTGCAATATTGAAGGATATTTGCCAGCGCCTGGAAATCCCGTTCATCTACAAGTCCTCGTTCGACAAAGCCAATCGTTCTTCCGGCGACAGTTTCAGGGGGCCGGGTATGAAAGAAGGCCTGCGGATCCTGGCGGCAGTGCAACACCAGGTCGGCGTTCCGGTTTTGACCGATGTGCATGAAGATACCGACATCTCCGCCGTGGCAGCAGTCGTGGACGTATTGCAAACACCGGCCTTTCTTTGCCGCCAGACGAATTTCATTACCCGTGTGGCGCAGGCGGGTAGGCCGGTAAATATCAAGAAAGGCCAATTTCTCAGCCCCTGGGAAATGAAAAACGTCGTCGACAAGGCCAGGGCGACAGGTAATGAGCAGATCATGGTCTGCGAACGGGGCGTGTCGTTTGGTTACAACAATCTCGTTTCTGACATGCGCTCCCTGGCCATCCTGCGTGAAACCGGTTGCCCGGTGGTTTTTGACGCCACCCATTCCGTACAATTGCCAGGTGGACGGGGTACTTCGTCAGGCGGCCAGCGTGAATTCGTACCCGTACTGGCGCGCGCGGCCGTGGCAGTGGGGATTGCCGGTCTGTTTGTCGAGACCCACCCGGAACCGGATAAAGCCTTGAGCGATGGGCCAAATGCCTGGCCGTTGGGTCAGATGGAGTCCTTGCTGAGGAAATTGAAGGCGCTGGATCACGTCAGCAAGCAAAAAGCCTGAGCTCAGTATGACTTCTTCAATATGATAAGACAGAAAGCCTTTGACATACGCACAACCCAGCCAAGCAAGGACCCTGCATGAGCCGCATCAAATCACTCCACGCCCGTGAAATTCTGGATTCCCGCGGCAATCCGACGCTGGAAGCTGAAATCCTGCTCCAATCCGGCGCTTTTGGCCGCGCGGCCGTGCCCTCCGGCGCATCGACGGGTACACGTGAAGCCGTCGAGTTGCGCGATGGCGATGCGCAACGTTATTTGGGCAAGGGCGTTACCCATGCGGTAAACAACGTCAATACGATTCTGGCAAAGGCGTTGTGTGGCAGCGACGCATCTGACCAGGCAGCACCTGGACCGCCGCCTGATCGAGCTCGACGGCAGCGAAAACAAGGGCCGGTTAGGCGCCAATGCGCTGCTCGGTGTATCACTCGCGGCCGCACATGCCATGGCTGCGCAGGAAGGCCGCCCCTTGTGGGCGCGACTGGCGCAGACGGATGAGCTGACCCTGCCGGTGCCGATGATGAACATCATCAATGGCGGCGTGCACGCGGATAACAGCGTCGACATGCAGGAGTTCATGGTGGTACCTGCGGGCTTCGACAGTTTTTCCGAAGCCCTGCGCTGCGGGGCCGAAATATTTCATACGCTGAAATCGGTACTGCATGAACGCGGTCTCAATACCGCCGTGGGCGATGAAGGTGGATTTGCCCCTGATCTGCCATCCAATGAAGCAGCGGTCGAGACCATCCTGACCGCGATTGAGCGTTCCGGTTACCGGGTGGGCGAGCAGGTCTTTCTGGCGCTCGATACAGCATCCTCGGAGTTTTACCGTGACGGGCGCTATCACCTGGATGCGGAAGGCCGTGCCTTCGATTCTTCTGAGTTTGTCGCCTATCTGGCCACCTGGGCAGCACGCTATCCCATTATCAGCATCGAAGATGGAATGGCCGAGAACGACTGGGATGGCTGGGCGGAGTTGACTGCTCAGCTCGGTCAGAGTTGCCAGCTGGTTGGCGATGACGTGTTCGTCACCAATACGCGGATATTCAAACAGGGCATAGATCGCGGTATCTGCAATTCCATTCTCATCAAACTCAATCAGATCGGCACGCTGACTGAAACCCTGGATGCCATCAACATGGCCGAACACGCCGGCTATAGCGCGGTGATCTCGCATCGTTCCGGCGAAACGGAAGACACCACCATCGCCGACCTCGCCGTGGCCACAACGGCCACACAGATCAAGACCGGCTCCTTATGCCGTTCCGATCGTGTCGCAAAGTACAATCAATTACTGCGTATCGAAGAAGCGCTGGGCCAGAGAGGTCATTATGCCGGACTCGCTGCATTCAAGAATATTCCCCACCGGAGGTAGGTCTCAGTGCCTTGTCGTCCATCCTCTGGCGCTTTGACAGCTCCGCAAATGCGGTTAGCCTGAGCATGCGCATTTTGCTGGCCGTATTGTTGGTGCTGCTGGTAGCGTTGCAATACAAGCTGTGGCTGGGTGAGGGTGGTTTTGCCGATGTGCGCCGCCTGCAACAAAAAGTAACGGAACAGGCCGAGGAAAATACCCGGCTGGAACAGCGCAACCGGCAATTGGAAGCCGAAGTCGAAGATCTCCGGAAGGGCTACGATGCGATTGAGGAACGCGCTCGCAGTGAATTGGGCATGATCAAGGATGGTGAAGAGTTCTATCAGGTCGTTCCGGGTCCGGGCGCGAAAACGGAAGGCGAGAAATGAGCCTGCCGCTGCGCCCCTGCCTGTTTGGTAAGAGCTGCGCCGGATCATGTTGCCGCGGATTCATGCTCTGATACCGGCCGCGGGACTCAGTGTCCGTTTTGGCGGCACTACCCTGAAGCAATATGCGCATTTGCGCGGTAAACCCGTCATTGCACACAGCATCGACGCCGTGCGCCAACATCAGGCAGTAGATGCAGTGACGGTCGCGCTGGCGCAGGATGACGGTATATATGATGAGCTCATTCGCCCGCTGTATCCCGAAGTGAACACAGTGACCGGGGGCGCCAGCCGGGCACAAACCGTGCTCAACGGTTTGCGCTACATACGCAGCCTGGATGCAAACTGTCACTGGGTGCTGGTGCATGATGCCGCACGGCCCTGCCTGCCTTATGCCGCTCTTGAGAGATTGCTGCAGCAGGGACTGGCCAGTGAGCATGGCGCGATACTGGCGGTTCCGGTCAGCGACACGCTAAAGCGCGAAACCGGACAGGGGCAAATTGCGGGCACGGTGGATCGCTCCGGTCTGTGGGCGGCGCAGACGCCGCAACTCTTCCCGCTCAATGCGCTGCTGGAACACCTGCAGGCAGCAGTTACATTTCGTGAACTCCCAACCGATGAGGCGCAAGCGATGGAGCAAGCCGGGATTCATCCGCTGCTGGTGCCCGGTTGTTCCAGCAATATCAAGATAACCGGCCCGGAGGATCTGACATTGGCGGCATTCATATTGCAGCATCGAATCGACACTGAGGAAAGTTTGTGACCCCGCGCATCGGTCAGGGTCTCGATGTTCATGCCTTCCAGCCGGGTGATCACGTCATGTTGGGGGGTGTGCGGATTCCGCATCATCAGGGCATTGCAGGTCATTCCGATGGTGATGTCGCACTGCATGCGCTGTGCGATGCATTGCTGGGTGCTTTGGCCCTGGGTGACATCGGCCGGCACTTTCCACCGGATGATGAGACCTGGCGGGACGCAGACAGTCTGGACCTGCTGGCGCGGGTGTATGCCATGCTGGCAGAGCGCGGCTGGCGGGTCGGCAACATTGATTTGACCATTGCCTGCGAAGCGCCCCGTGTCTCACCGCATGCGGAGGAAATGCGCCGGGCAATTGCCGCCGTTCTGGCCATAAGTACCGCAGACGTTTCGGTCAAGGCAACCACCACGGAGCAATTGGGGTTTTGCGGCCGCCAAGAGGGGATCGCGGCTATGGCCGTAGCCTTGATTTATCAACCTGAATGAGTTTCACCAGTGACGGGATAGCTGACTTATAAAATCCAAGCGCCCGGTCCATGTCCTTGACTCCGATGACCAGCCTGTCAATGCCTTCAATTTCCATCGTATTCTCTAAAACTCAGTAATTCTCATAGCCATCGCCAACCAGGCAAAGGTGGAGATCCTTTCTCTGAGTGTCGAAAGCAAGAAAATAGGTCATTTCGACAGCACGATGACTGTACAGGATTTGGCGTCACCTGCCTGGTCGCCACCCATGCACTGGGCCAGGCCGGTGCGTGCCTTTTCAACCTGCCGCGCCCCTGCTTCTCCCCTTAACTGTTGCACCAGTTCCACGACTTGGGCGCAGCCGGTGGCTGCGATGGGATGTCCCCGGCTCAATAGTCCGCCGGACACATTAACGGGAATGCGCCCACCGAGTGCCGTCTCTCCCCGCTCCACCAGGGCGCCCCCTGCGCCCGGTTCGCACAAACCTAACGCCTCACAATGCATGATCTCGGCGATGGAGAAGGCATCATGGCATTCGATCAAGTCCAGATCCTGCGGCCCCATTCCAGCCTGCTCGTAAGCCAATTTTGCACCCCGGTAATCGGTTTCCCACCGCACCAGGTCAACCGGGTTTTGATAACTTCCGGAACATAGAATCGATGAGTCGATGCGCACCGAGCGTTTCTTTCCCCGCGCAATGTGGCTGCTCGCCAGAATCACCGCTGCCGCGCCGTCGGCAATTGGGCAGCACTGCAGGCGGGTAATGGGGTCCGCGATCATCGGTGAAGAAAGTACTTGTTCTACCGTGACTGCTTGCCGGTACTGGGCGAGCGGATTCTCGATGGCATGATTGCGGTTTTTGACGGAAACCATGGCCATCTGTATTGCGGTGGTGCCAAACTCGACCATGTGGCGTCGCGCCCGCAGCGCGAAACTTGCGGGTGTTACCAGTCCGAGCAGCGTTTCTGGCTCCTCCGAACCGGAACTGATCAACCCCAAGCCAGGCACCGACATCTTTTCCGCGCCGATCACCAAGGCTACATCGGTCGCGCCGGCGCGAATGGCGTTTACCGCCAGCCAAATGGCAGTCGATCCGGATGTGCAGGCATTCTCCACATTGACCACGGGTATTCGCTTGATTCCGACTTCAGCCATGACATGCTGGCCGGCAGTCACTTCTCCCGTGAGCCGGGGTCCCAGGACATTGGCAAAAAATCCGGCCCCTATTGATTTTGCATCGATTCCGGCATCTATCAATGACCGGTATACGGCATCCCTGGCAAGATCCGCAAGGGACGCTTCGGCTATCCTGGTAAAGGGCGTCATGCCGGCACCTATGACATGGACATCTGTCATGAATTTGCCTCTTCGGAACCAGGAGTGAAGTATGGCCGCAGGCAAGGCTTGCCGAGCCCATCGACCCCGAGTTGCCTGACCGCGAGCCTGACATGCTGCCCAATGTGCAGTTCTTCGACCCGGTCGGGATCGAGCAGGGAAAAAATCCGTAACCCCCCGATGTCGATATAGCCCACAGCATAGGGTTGGGGCAGACCTAGCGGCGGCTTGATCCTGACAACGGTGTAACTGTATATGCTGCCGCACGACCCCAGTTCCACCAGTTCTACCTCAGTCAGGCAAGTCGGGCACAGTTTCGGTTTGGGGAAAAACCGGGTGCCGCACTTCTGACAAAACCCCGCCAGCAATACCGGTTTGTTGTGGTCTCCATCGAATCCGGCGACGATACCTTCTTGAAAAAGACTAATTTCTGACTCGCTCATCAGATCAGGACACTGTTTGCATCAGAGATAGTTCATATTATGTAGTTAATCGAACGATCGTTCTATAAGTCTACCACAAGGCAAGACTTTGGGTAAGTATGGCGTGGCTATCAATGCACGGCGCGTTCCTGGTCGGACCAATAAGGTGCCCGGAGCGCTTTTTTATCTGTCTTGCCGGTTGGTGTTTTCGGTATCTCTTTACGGAATTCGACTGATTTGGGGGCCTTGACCCCGCCCAGCTTTTCCTTGCAGCGAGCGATTACTGCTTGCGCATCCAGCGTTTCATTTGCTCTGAGCACCACGATAGCCGTGACTGCTTCTCCCCATTTTTCATCCGGGACGCCGATTACAGCACACTCCTTGACCGCTGCAATGGACAGTATGGCGGCTTCCACTTCGACAGAATACACATTGAAGCCACCGCTGATGATCATGTCTTTCTTGCGGTCGACGATATAGTAATAACCGTCTTCGTCCCGGTAGCCGATGTCCCCGGTGTGGTGCCAGCCGAAGCTGCGGATTTCGGCTGTGGCTTCGTCGTTGTTGTAATATCCCGGTGTAACCAGCGATCCGCGCGCCACGATTTCACCCCGCTCGCCAGGCGGCAGCAAGCTGCCTTCGTCATCCATAACCGCAACCCGGACCGGGTAGGTCTCCTTGCCGCAGCTGTATAACAGGTGTGGTTTTTCACCGCTGGCCGCCGCAGCGATGGTTTTTGGATCCAGCCAGGTAAGAATGACGGGAGATTCCGCCTGGCCGAAGGAAAGACACAGGCACGGTCCAAATATTGGCAGCCCTTCCTTCAACTTGTCGGCCGCGACCGGGGCCGATGAGACCATAAAGTAACGCAGGCTGGAATAATCAAAGTCACGCACCTGGGGATGAGCCAGCATGGCGTAGTAGGCGGTTGGCGGCAAAAACAGGTGAGTGACCCGGTGTTTTTCAATGTGCTGCATCACCGCCAGCGCATCAAATCCGGGCATGACCACGTTGGTTGCCCCCAGGGTCGTGAGCATGACGGCGATGCCGCCGGCGGCGTGGGTGATCGGCGCAACCATCAGGCACACCGGCGGCAGATCGCTGCAATACCAGTGACGCGTGCAGATTTCAGTCGTCACGCCCCAATTCAGGTTGTTCATCATGACGGCCTTGGAGCGTCCCGTGGTTCCGCCGGTGGGCCACAGGGCCATGACGTGATCGGGGTTGCCGTAAGGATCCCCCCAGTCGGGGACCTTTGTGCCGGAGCCGCTTTCCATCAGTTGATCTAAGGCAATATCACCGGGCATCGGTCGATCGATACAGACAAAATGTTTCAGTGACGGCACCGCGCTGCGCAGATCATTGACATTGTCGATGAAGTCGCTGTGGTAGAACAGCCACTGGGCACCGACGAAGTTGAGGTAGTCGACATTATTGGCGAGCGAGTTGCGCACATTGGTAGGTATCCAGATCGCCCCGGCCCGCCAAAGGCCCAGCATGCACATGAAGGCCAGCGCATCATTTCCGGAATAAACCGCAACCTTGTGCCCGGGTTCAAATCCTTCGGCACACATTCCAGCCGCAACCCGATGAGTGTGCTGCTGCACCTCGTGATAGGTAAGTGAAAGATCGCCCGCAACCACGGCCACCCGTTGCGGATCGATCTCTGCACCCTTGTCAAAATAGTCAATAACCCGCATCGAACGAATCTCCTACTCGATTCCAGGTTTCTGTATCGGAAAACCCGGAAAATCATTTACAATCACATGTTCACGGCAGCCAGTGCGGTGTATTCCTCGGCGAAATTCGGGTCCGGATAATTGCCATAGAATTGCAACGCATCCTCAGGCGGTCTCAGTTTTTGCCAGTCTTTCATGAATTCCGAATAGGATTTGGCATGACGTATGCGCTCAGACCTGACTTGTCCCGTGCAGCGACCGTTGCTTCCGGGTCGAGGCGCAGGGTTTCTGCATCGTAAACAACATGGTAAATATTTCGCGCGGCCGAATGCGTCGTCATGCCGTTATGCAGGTCCTTGATAACCGCCTGCGGGTCCCTTTCAAGGACATCTCCATAGCCGGCTCCACCGCCCACCGGGACATAAAATTATCGCCATTCAGGAACGGTTCGACAGACATGGCGATATCGTGCAACTGCCGGTTGCCGCTTTCTGGATTCTCTGCAGAATAGAGTTCCGCCAGGTTGCGGGGCAGCCGCTCATTACCTGTGTCCCCGAGTTGTTTGAGATTACTCCCATGCACCATCTGCACAAAGGTCGGCGGCACGGCGTAGCCGCCAAACAGGCCCAGGGTCATAGGAAACCTGGCGCCTGCACCCATACCGCCTATACCCAGCATCGGAACATGGTGCACCATCAGACCCAGGCCAACACCCGCCCCACCGCGGTAGCGGCCATGGCCGTAGGAGTTGTTGAAATAATTCCTGAAAGTGTAAAGAAACGGCCGGTCTGCCTCGGTGGCTTCAACGTCGGAACAATCACTCATGGTGGCGAAGAACGCGCCCGCTGAATCCACCCCATCCATGTCCGGCCTGGCGCCCGAGCCGGTGGCATTTATTTCGGGGGTGATATCGGAAACCGGATCACCCGCCTGGTTGATGCCGCCATAAACCGGGATGGCAAAACCACTGAACCAGGCAGCCACCGCGTGACTGGGAAACGCGCTGTAGATCATCCGCGAGCCACACAGAAACATCCCCATGGTAAAGCACACCTGCACGACCGGCGCCATGGACGTCGACACGTCCCCCTTGGCGTTGACCAGCGTATCTTCGGGGAACCGCCAGTCGATAGCTTCCAAAAGGCCATTGTTGGCCGGCAGATCATGAAACAGCCAACCGCAACAGTACACCATCATCAGGCCGATAATGCCCTGGAAGTAACAGTTGATGGGCTTGCCCGCGACCATCGGCGAAGATCCGCTGAGATCCAGGGTAAGCGTATCGCCTTTCTTAATAACGGTGAGGTTTACCCGGGTCAAACCAGGCCCGGTGCCAACGTTGTCCAGGAAACGTGGTTGCCGGTAGATGCCATCATTCAATTGACTGATTCTTGCCCGCGCTGATGCGCCGGTGACACTGAGAACCTTGCGCAAACTGCCGACAAAAAAATCGCTGCCCTGTTTTTCAATCAGGTCATGGATCCTGCGTTCGGCTGTTCTCGCCGCAGCCAGTCGCGCTTTGATATCCAGAACCATGGTACGCGGATCCCGTGTCATCGAGGCCAGCATATTGAGCATGTCTTCCTTGAGGCGGAAATTCTCACCGATCTTGATTGGCGGAACCAGCAAGCCCTCGTCATATTTTGTCCTGGCGGTTGGGGAAGTACCGCCCGGTTCGGAACCGCCACACTCGCCAGTGTGTACCGCCGCGCCTACAAAGCACACCAATTTCTGATCATGAAAAACCGGGATGGCAAGACCCATATCCGCGTTATGTACCCCGGCATAAAACGGATCATTGTAAAAAAATGCATCGCCTTCCTTGACCCCCACCGAGGGCTCTTTCACCCAGTGCTTGACGATATACTTGAGCGGTATCTGCCCGAGCACGGCGTGGTGATAGATGCCGGTGGCACAAACCGCCAGGTCACCCTGCGCGGTAAATATGCCGAATGCAACGTCGCCCCAGCGCATGGCGGTGGACGCCCCCAACTTCATCGTGGTTTCCTTACCCTCGAGCGCAATCATATGCATCTTGTGATTGAAAATTTCAAAATCGAGATCAGCTATTCCGTCCTGCGCTTTGATTTCCGCAGCGGTCATCGGCTCGGGCCGCATCCTTTGCACGACTTCATAGTCCCGTGTATAGGCGAATCCGGTCATGTCAATTACCTCACATTATTCATGTCATGTGGGTGCTGCCTGGTTGAGTACACCATTACGATACGGGTCCATTTCATAGGTCCAGGACGGTTCGATAACACAGGTGGTTTCGCGCGATTCTATAATGGCCGGCCCTGCGATGCGGTTGCCGGGATGAAGCAGCAGAAAATCATAAACTGGTGTCTCGACGAATCCATTTTCTTCGTTCCAGTAAACTGGCCGATGTACCACCAGCGCCACCTCATCCGGTTGCATCCCCCGCACTTCTTCCGCATGTCCCTGGTATGTCTCGCTGCGAACCGTGGCCGTAAGATAGAAGGTTTCGATATTGATACCGCCGGAAAGAAATGTGGCTTCCGGGGAATAGATCTCCGCATAACGTTTCATGAACAGCTCACCCAGATCCCTGAAATCATCTGCATTCTCCAATTCCAACCGGGGTGATGAAATCTTGGTGAGGTTGTACTGGCTGCCAAAACGCATTTCCAGGTCCAACTCGAAACTGATTTCCTCTTCTCCATAACCTTCCAGCCTGAGATCGCGTACGGCGAGGTCGCGCAGTTCACGGACAACGGCGTTGAAGTCATCGACCTGCTCCGAGTAACTCTGTGAACGCCAGTCAAAAATCCGCATGGGACATGACTTGTCCCAGACTTCCCTGATCTGCATGGTGGCGGCGCCGAATCCACCGAACACAGAGGCAACCGCGGGTACGAGTATGCGTTTCACCCCGATATAAGGCGCGAAACCGCAGGCATGCGCCGGTCCCGCGCCGCCGCCGGCAAAAGCGGTAAACTGCCGTGGATCATGCCCTTTAAGGGCGACCTCGTTGAACACTTCCTGCCCCATCTTTGCATCCACCAGGCGTTTCATGCGGTAGGCTGCGGCAACGACGTCGATTCCCAGCGGATCGGCAATCTTTTCCTGTATCACTTCCCTGGCAAGTTCCGTGTCCAGCAGCAGGTCGCCACCAAGGTAGTTGTCCGGGTTATAAAAACCCAGCAACAAGTCGGCATCGGTAACGGTGGCTTCCAGCCCTCCCTGGTCGTAACATCCGGGGCCTGGCATGGAACCAGCCGACTGGGGACCCACTTCCAGTTGCCCGCCAAATGCATGATTGATCCAGGCAATTGATCCGCCGCCGGCGCCGATGGATTTGACTTCAATGGCCGGTATGTTGGTGCGCCAGCGGTCGATAACCGGGATGAAATCCTGCGTGCGGATCGCGCCGTCAGCGATCAGGCCAATATCGAAGGAGGTTCCGCCCATATCGGTAAATATGATGTTACTGTCACCGGACAATGCGCCAACCACCGATGCGCCATGCAGGCCGGCCACGGGTCCGGCGTTATGGGTGAGTATCGCGCGGGTGCGCGATATCTTTTTTGTGCCGCCGGTGTTGTGCACGAGTATCAAGGGTTTTCGATATTGTGCATCCCGCAGTTCGTTGCCCAGTTTGCCAAGTTCATCCGCCATGGTGCCATGAATGTAGGCATTGACGATTGCGGTCATGGTACGTGTATATTCCCCTGCCTTGGGCGAGATGTCAGAAGACAGGAACACCGGCATGGAGCCCAGGTAATCTTCCGGGTATTCCTGTTCGATGATTTGCTTGATTTCCCTTTCATGTGCCGGGTTTACAAACGACCATAGCAGGCTGACGACAAACCCCATGGCGCCGCGGTCCACCAGTAACTGCAGTTGCTCCAGCACGTCCTCGCGGCGCAGTGGTTTGATAATATCGCCATAACAGTCCATGCGCGCAGGAATTCCCACTACCATTTCCGGAAGTATCAGGGGTTCCGCCTTGCGAATCCTGGCCAGGTTGCGGTTGGACTCCATCGAGCTTCCGTCTGCCCAGCTTCTTGACCGGCCTATGAAGATGGTGTCCTCGAATCCCGCGGTGGTCAGCAAGCCGAGCTTGGGGCCAGTGCGTTCGATCAGGGCATTGGTTCCGACCGTAGTTGAATAGCGGATCGAATCCACCCTTGCCAGCAACTGTTCAAGAGATTCACCCGCATTTCCGGCGAGTTGGCGCATACCCTTCATGAAGCCGACCGAAAGATCATAATGGGTGGTCGGTGTCTTCGTGATATGAATCCCGCCCTCTGCGGACAGGGCAACGAAATCCGTGAAGGTTCCACCGACATCAATTCCGACTTTCAACATGATTCCTGTCCTTCGGTTGCTTCAATTTCTCCGGTATTCTGGAAAACGGACCGGAGTGAATTCAGATCGATATTCATGCCGGGCGAGCCCAGGCTGGTGAGCAGCAGGTTGCGCCCGTCCCGGCAGGCCGAACACGCTTCTCTCACCAACCCGGCGGCATGTTCCGGGTCTTCCAGGTTGATTCCGATTCCCGCCGGCCTGTCGGAAAGCTGTAGAGCAAGCACAAGGCTGGGTTCGTCGCCATAAATATTGCGGCCCAGTATGGTGACATCGTTTTTCAGGCTGCCAAGCTGTTCGATGTGGTCCGGGTGATAGCCCTCGAAAAACACCGCCAGGGGGACGTTGTAATAGGCAGCCTGATTTCTCAGCGTGCTGTGCAGCCTGGCAAGTGCGGCGGAAGGCTGCCGTCCACCCCACCAATTCGTTCAAACAACAGCAGCATGTCGGGCTGGGTCTTCAGGTAGGATTCACTCACGGCCATATATTGCTTTTTAATTGCCCGCATACCCGCCTCGATTTCCCTGGGAGGGAACAACTGGCCGGTCAATTTGCCGGGACCGGCCATGCGCGCTACGCACGCATAGTTGCGGCTGGCCGGCGCCGCAAGCCGTTTTACAGTCTCAACAGCAGCTGCCAGGCCCGGGTGTTGCAGCGGATCTTCCGCCAGTGCACCCATGGCGTGTACCAGAAGGACATCGTCATAACCGGCGATGATGCCGTCTGTTTGCAGCAGGTTCATGCCCTTCAGCAATGCCGCAGTCCATTCACCTGGGCTGGCTATGACGTGCTCGTGTGGCTTGCTTTCAATCCGGCCAAGCAAGCTGCCAAAAAACGGCAGCAGCACAGGGCGCTCTTGTGGATTTCCCTGGAGGAATTGATGAAAAAGAGTACGGCCTGCAGGCATTTCCTCTAGACGCCATGTTTGGATTTCAGGACATCGATATCAATTTCGATCTCATGGGTTACCGGGTGGCCCGGTGGCAGATATTCATTCTCGATCAGCACACCGCAACCCGGACAATAGAACTCGATCAACCTGCAGTACTCCGTATTGAACGTAAAACTGTATTCTTTGTTATCCGTCATGGGCGGGTGGACTTCCTCCATGTTCCGTTCTGCCACCATGCAACCTTTCTTGTAATTATCCCGCGCGTCAAATATCTCGGCATCACAGCGGTTGCAGCACCATTTCTCATTGACAAGATCGATATCCAGGTACTCTGTAATGCGGATTTTCATGGCCTCATTTCTTGCTCAGCAATGCATTATTGAATCTGTCCATGGACATGACCCACCCATCCAGAATCAACAATGTCGTCTGGTCGGACTCCACGATGGCGGGCCCCGGCACTTCATGTCCATGTTTCAGCAGCGCATGCGCAAAGACCTTGATGTCCTGAGGTCCTTGCTCCGGGGAAAGAACAACAGACCGGGTGCCTTTCAGGGCTTCGTCAAGCGGTTGCGATGTCATTGCCTGTTCTGAAATCCGGTAATGGGGTGTCGGTGCGGTCGCCAGCAACCCAACGGTCGATACCCGGAGGTCTTCAGTGCGCGCGGTTTCCAGCAACCTGTTGTTCACGGCCGTTTCAGCCATCGCTGTCAACGCGCCCGGGCCGGCCAGGGACTTTTCGTCCGTATGCAGGGTCATTTCCCGGCCTGATTGCGTGCATGTAATGAACAACTGGACGTCCAGTTCAATTTCACTGTCGGCAAAGCCTTCACCGCGCATATCTCTTTGCGCTTCTTGCTGCATGGATTGCAGTGCTTCGAGCAGCGAATCCTGAATACCGGCATCAGCAAATGGCTGATCGATCCTGCGGTAATACTGGTGGCCAGCATCCATCTGCGATGACGAAAACGCGGATGAAACAGCCGAAAAAGGTGTGATCAGCACTTTCCTCAAACCAGCATGCTCCGCTATAGCGCAAGCATGCACGGCTCCAGCGCCACCGTAGGCGATCACCAGCGGCTCGATATGTGGGGGAAAATTCTTGCGGATCTCTCGCACCCGTTGTCCCATGGACTGTTCAACCTTTTTGCGCACCAGGCAGGCGGCTTCCGGGACGGAAACTCCGAGCGGAATCGCGACCCGGTCCTCGATGGCCGACCTTGCGCGGGCAACATCCAGCCGCATGATTCCGCCAAGGAAATACCCGGGATCGAGTACGCCCAGGACCAGGTTTGCGTCAGTGAGCGTTGCTTCCTGCCCACCCAGATTGAAACAGGCCGGTCCCGGCACAGCCCCCGCGGAAATGGGGCCGACAGACAGTTTGCCGTCCGATACATGGGCGATCGAACCACCGCCGGCGCCAAAAGCGCTGATGCGCATCATGGGAATATTGCAAGAAAATCCTTCGATATCCGGCTCCAATACCAGTGCCGCCTGACCTGAAACGACATAGCCGATGTCAAATGAAGTGCCTCCCATGTCAGTGGTGATAATGTCACGCACACCGTAAAGGGCGGCTATTTTCTGGGCGCCCAACAGACCGGCAGCAGGGCCGGAATTATAGGTATTGATGGCACGGGTCTTGGCCACCCGCGCGACGCTGCCGTTATTGTGGCCGATGAACAGCTTGTTCAGGTAATTGTTGCGGCGCAAATCCTCTTCGGCCTTATACAGCAAGCGCGCGAGTTTTCCATGTATATAGCCATTCAGGACAACTGCGTTGACACGTTCCTGTGTGCCCGGTCGCGGCCCGATATCCGATGCGAGAAAAACTGCCAATGAACCCAGATAATCCCTGGGGTACTCTCCTTTGATGATCTCCCTGGCGCGTCTTTCATTAGCGGGATTGCAGTCCGAGTTGGCCATGGCTATCACCAGGCAACGCGCGCCCCTGTCTATCAGCGTCTGTGCGGCGGCAAGCACCTGGTCCGGGTCGGGAGCCGCCAGAATTTCGCCTGCCGTCGAGGTTTCTTCTGCGATGCCAATCACCATATCACCAGCGACCAGCGGTGCAAGATCATTCCCGTTGCCGGTCGGCGCCATGCCTTCCATGCCTGCGGTTACCAGCAACCCCACCTTCGCACCGTCCCTTTGGATGATGGTGTTGGTGCCGATGGTGTTGGAAAAACGGACGATATCTGTTTCGTAGAGAAGATCATTGGGAGCCGTTTCAAAAGCGGCTGCCCCGGCCCTTATGGCGTCCATGAAACACATGGTCAGGTCGTGCGGGGTCGTAGGGACCTTTACACTGCGGTATTCCCCTTCCCTGTGTATGAAACAGTCAGTGAATGTGCCCCCGGTGTCTATATCAATTGTATAACCCATAATTTTTGAGCTTTCAGTGCCCGGAGTTTCCGAATCGGTATTATCGGGGCACTCCGATACCACCCACAATAAAATCGATAATTTCTTCATTGACTTTCTTCGGCTTGAGTTTTCCGTCCATCCGGAACCACCTGAGACTCCAGTTCAACACACCGAAAATGTTAAAGGCCATGATCTTGAGATGACGCGTCTTGATGTAGCCATGTCGCTTCAGATTTGCCAGTTCATCAACGTAGATTTCGAGAATCTTGCTTTGCAGTTCAATATTGATTTTATTACGTTCCGGGTCAAGCGAATCGAAGTGAAGGAAGAATATTCTCGACTCACGCCTGAATTCATTGCCCGCTTCCAAATGGGCCTTGAGAAGGGATTTGAAGCGCAGCAGTGGATCGGTCTCCGATGCCAGGGCATCGCGCAGTTTTCCCGGTAAGTCCGTAACCGAGTATCTTGGATCGCCTCCCAGAGGCCTTCCTTGTTGCCAAAATGGTGATAGATATTGGAAATACTGGTATCGGTCGCCTTGGCAATATCCCGTATTGAAGTACCCTTGTAGCCGTTCTGTTCAAACAGATGGGCCGCCGCTTCCAGTAAGTCCTCCTTGGTGTGTCGCTTTGAACTCACTTCTCCCCCATGTGTGGTTTTTTCGGTATTATAAGAACTGAATAGAACGAACGTTCGATTGAATATAAAACATATGCCGGTAGCTGTCAAACGGCTTGTACGGCTCCATCAATTCTTCCTGCTTACGCGCTGAGTTCATGCCCGTGCGCTGATAAGCTTGGAATTATGACAGGTCGCGGAAAGAAGGGCTAGTAAAAATCGAACGATCGTTCTATACTAAATCCGGACCTTGGTCCCATGGTCATTTTTATTTACCTGGGGAACAATGATGACGATAAAATTGGCACAGCAAAGCCTGAATTCTGGCATCGCCGGATTCAGGATTTTTCTGGACGTTATCAGTACTCGGAATATTGACAATTTTCCCTTTCCCTGTAACTGCACAAGAAGGAAATGTAGCATTAGGAAGAGATCATCACCGCCCAAAGGCGGGAACAATCACTGCAGGAAACGGCGATTTCGGTCACCGCCTTCACCAGTGAGGCCATCGAAACACGAATGATGAGTAATATAGCGGATCTGTCAAGGTTCACCCCGAACGTTGAAATCAACAACGGTCGGGCCGATGGCGGCGGTAGCAATGCGGCTATTTTTATTCGCGGAGTGGGCCAGTTCGATTTTATTTTCCCCACCGATCCCGGTGTCGGCGTCTACCTGGACAACGTCTACATGGGTCGGACCCTGGGGGGCATGGTTGACCTGACGGACCTGGAGCGGGTCGAGGTATTACGTGGACCGCAGGGAACCCTGTACGGGAAAAACACCATCGCGGGCGCCATCAACCTGGTCACGGCTAAACCCACCGGGAAATTCGGTGGTGAGGCCAAAATTACAACCGGGGAATATGACCGGATTGACGGTTCCCTCAGTATCAATTTCCCCATCATTGAAGACGTTCTTAACGGCAAGGCATCTATTATTGTAAAAAACCGTGATGGATATGGTAAAAGCCTGGCCGACGGCCGCGACTTCGGCGATGAAGACAAACAAATATTCAGGGGTGTGTTGGACTGGATGCCGAGTCAGGGCGTCGAAGCCGAGTTTTCCGCGGATTACACCCATTGGGACCAGAATGGCCCCATATCCAACCTGGTCAGCGTTTACCCCTCGTCATCCGGCTTTCGTGAGCTTTTCAATGCGGTCGCCGCACCCTACCTGGCGGTGCGTGACGGCCTGCCTCCGGATTCGGTATTTGACGATCGCTATGTCACTACCGACGAATTCACCACCTATGCCACCGGTCCGGTAAAAGACAAGGGAGACGTGTGGGGCGTGGCCGCCGTGGTCGACTGGGACGTGTCGCAAAACGTGCATTTGAAGTCCATTACATCCTGGCGCGAAATGGACCTGGATTTTGGCAGTGATCTGGACAACACGCCCTTTGACTTCGCACAAACCAATGAGCAACAAACACAGGACCAGTTGTCACAGGAACTCCAGTTTTCCGGCTTGGCCTTCGATGAGCGCCTGGACTGGCTGGCCGGGATATACTTCTTCAGGGAGCGTGGCGAGGACCATAATTTCGTCCACTTCGGCCATGGTCTGCTGGACGCATTGGAGGCCTTTCCCGGGCCATTTATACCTTTGATCCCCGGCCTTGTATGTCCTGCCCCATTACCCGCACCCTGTGCGGGCGGCGCCGGCAACCCGGTCAACCTGGCCCTGGACACCGACCTGATCCCACACACAAGCATCAATACCAAGAGCTACTCGTTTTTGCCCACGGTATCTATCATTTGACCGACAAGCTGAATCTGAATATTGGGTTTCGCTACACCTACGAAGACAAACGCTGGTTCATTGAAGAGTCCCGTCCGGTTTCAGGGGTTTATGTCGTTCCGCCAAACCATTTGAAGGAAAACTGGGATGATTTCTCACCCAAGATCGGGCTGGATTACCAGGTCACTGATGACCTGATGGTCTACATACAAAGAGCGGAAGGATTCAAGAGCGGCGGCTGGAATCCGCGCATGTTCGATGACAAGTATTTGCTTCCTTATGATCCGGAATTTCTTACCAGTTATGAAGTGGGCTGGAAATCACAGTGGCTGGACCGCCGCCTGACCGTTAATGGTGCTGTCTTCTACTATGACTACAAGGATCTGCAATTGTCCAGCTTCGCACCCAATCCCGACCCAACCATTGTCGTGCTCACCGTCGATAATGCCGGGCAGGTGAACATTCACGGTTTTGAACTGGAAATGGCAGCGCAGTTGTCTGAAGGCCTGTTCGCTCAACTGGGTATAGGTTACCAGTCGAATGAATACGATAAGCTCGATCCGTCGGTCCCCTGGTCTATCGACAATGTCCTGCCTGACGCACCCAAATGGACCGTCAACATGGGTCTTGAATACAGGCACCCCTTGACCGATAACGGTTACCTGACCTGGCGCCTTGATGGTTCCTACAAGTCAAAAATCTATAAGGACCCGCAAAATGAGCCGGACATTCTGCAGGATGACCTGTTACTGTTGAATGCGCGCATTGCCTTTGACACCCAGGATGAACGCTGGCAAGTGGCCCTGTTTGGCACCAACCTGAGCGATGAAAAATACATCACCAGAGGCCTGCATTTTACGGATTTCGGCTTTACCAATCATTATGCAGGCCGGCCACGGGAGTGGGGAGTAAGTCTGCGGTACCGGTTTTAGTCCATGGTATTGTTCATGATTCGCCATTAAATCGGGGGAAAGCCATTTGAACGCGGGTAAGCCCATGCCACGGCTCGATACCCAAACCCGGGCCTTGATCCGGCAGATGAAACAGGGCGGGTTCAAGCCGGCGCACCAAATACCGCTCGAGGTTTCCCGAGCTGGACTGACCCAGATGGCGCTCGCCATGGCTGCTCCCAAGGTTGATGTATATTCCATTGAAGACCGCGCCATAGAAGGTCCCGGGGGTGATCTGCCGATCCGAATTTATCGTCCCGGTAGGCAGGCGGCCGGGCAGACCCACGCCGCCGCCGTATTTTTTCATGGCGGCGGATTTTACCTGGGTAATCTGGAAACACATGACCATGTGTGCCGCTATTTGTGTATGAAGGCAAACCTGGTTGTAATCGCCGTCGATTACCGCTTGGCACCGGAACACAAGTTTCCTGCCGCCCTGGACGATTGCTATGCGGCACTGTGTTGGGCGGCAGATAATGCTGCTGAGATGGGCGTTGATCCTTCCCGCATCGCCCTTGTGGGTGACAGTGCGGGCGGGACGTTGGTCGTCGGTACGTGCCTGCTGGCACGCCAGCGTGGCGGCCCGCGGATCGCCTATCAAGTCTGTGTCTACCCGGCCCTGACGGTGACGGATGGGGAAGAGTTCCCTTCGCGCACGGAGCTCGGTACCGGCGAGTATTTTATTTCTTTCGACGACTTCGCGTTCTTCAGGAATCTCTATTTGAGCGACCCGGCAAAGGAGGCACGTGATCCCCTGGTCTCACCGATCTACGCCGACAACTACCGCGGCCTGCCACCTGCTCTGGTGATTTCTGCCGGTTATGATCCCTGCCGGGACGAAAACTCGCTGTATGCCGAACGCTTAAAAGCGGATGGTGTCCAGGTGACTTACCGGTGTTTTGCAAGCACCATACACCCTTTCTTCCTGTTCGACGGCGTCATCGATGCCGGGCGCGAGGGCCAGCAACTGGTGGCGGATACACTTTCGAAGTTCTTCAAGAACACATGAAAAGTCATGCCGTACTGTTGGCTTTTGCTTTCCTGTTCGCTTCCGTTCATGTGGCCACCGCGATGGCCCAGTACTGGCCTCACTACGGAGCCACCAAGGGCGGGGCCAAGTACTCAACTTCTGCGAAAATCAATCGTGAGAATGTGGACCAGTTGGAACAGGCCTGGGTCTATCGCACGGGGGAGGCCGAGCGGCTGGGAAAACGATTTTCCAAAACCGCCTTCCAGGTGACGCCCATACTGGTTGAGGGCTCGCTGGTATTCTGCACACCCTCCCAGCGGATCGTCGCTCTCGACCCGGCGAGCGGCATGGAGCGCTGGGTGTTTGATCCCGAAATTGATCCCAATCTGGATGTACTCGATATCAAGTGCCGTGGCGTTGAAGTCTGGACGGACGAATCGGCGGCACCTGAAGCGGTTTGTCACACACGTATCCTGTTCAGCACCATTGATTTTCGCCTGATCGCAATCGATGCCGGCGACGGCAAGCCGTGCCCGGGCTTTGGCGTCAATGGCGTGGTGACCGTCCCCTATGACAAGAAGCTGGCGTTTTCCGGCGAGGTTACGCTGAACGATCCCCCCGTCGTGGTCAACGGGGTTGTCGTGGTGGGTTCTGCCGTGTATGACGGTGTGCGCGCCGATGGACCGAGCGGCATGGTGCGTGCCTTCGATGCCAGGACGGGAAATGTGCTCTGGACTTTCGACCCGGTTCCGCGGGACCCGGCAGACCCCATGTACGCCACTTGGGGCGCAGCGGCAGCAAGCATTGGAGCCACGAATGTCTGGTCCATCATGTCGGTGGACGAGCAACGCGACCTGGTTTTCCTGCCCACCAGCAGCCCGTCAAGTGACTATTATGGTGGCCACCGCCCCGGTGAAAACCGGTACGCGAACTCGGTAGTGGCGCTGCGCGGCGCAACAGGTGAGGTGGTTTGGCACTTCCAGACCTCGCATCATGATGTATGGGACTTTGACTTGCCGTCCCAGCCCATATTGATCGACCTGGATCGGGATGGGAAGAAAATACCGGCGCTGCTGCAAATTACCAAGCAGGCGTTTGTCTTTGTGCTCAATCGCGAAACGGGCGAGCCATTGTTCCCGGTGGAGGAACGGCCGGTGCCGCAAGACGGGGTTGCCGGTGAACGGTTGTCGCCAACGCAGCCCTATCCACTTTCCCCGCCACCGTTCATGCAGCAGGGGATTTCAGCGGAGGACGCCTGGGGTTTCACGTTTATCGATCGCATGATGTGCAAAAAGAAGCTTGCGGCGTATCGGCAGGGCGGTCTGTACACCCCACCGAGTCTGGAAGGGACGGCTATGATTCCGGGCCTTACCGGCGGCGGCAACTGGGGCGGAGGAGCATTCGATCCTGGTTCGGGACTGCTCATCATTAACTCGACCCGCATCCCGGCCGCGATCCGGCTAATCCCCGCCAGCGCCGCAGAAAACAGGGCCACCCCTGCTACCCCGGCACTCAGCAGCATTGTTTTTCCCCAGTCGGGCACGTTCTACAAGGCCGAGACCCGTTTCATCTTCTCGCCGCTGGGTGCTCCGTGCACGAAACCACCGTGGGGTGGGCTTACCGCGATTGAACTTGCTTCTGGCACCATAAAATGGGATGTGGCCCTCGGCTCCATGCACAGGATGACACCGGTTCATTTGCCCTTTACCTGGAACCTGGGTACGCCCGTTGCGGGCGGGCCCATTGCTACCGCTGGCGGACTGGTGTTCGTTGCCTCCACCATGGACCGGATGTTCCGCGCCTTCGACATCGAAACCGGCGCAGAACTGTGGCATGCCGACCTGCCGGCTAATGGCAACGCCACCCCCATGACCTACGTTACCAGCGGCCGGCAGTTCGTGGTGCTGGCTGCCGGCGGGCATTTTCTATACGGCCCTGAATTGGGTGATTACCTGATTGCCTATGCCCTGCCGCACCAGCCGAAGTAAATCACAATCATGGTGAGCAAGTGGCTGCTTACTTTACCGGCTTTAGCCCCGAGGCGATCATGGCCCCGCGCAGCCGTTCCCGGTCATGCGCGAACAGCGTGAGCCGCGGCAAGCGCAGCTCGCCGCCGGTCATGCCCAGCAGTTCCTCGCAATATTTCCATTGCTGGAAATTATACAGGCCGAGATGGGCCGAGGGCAGAGCGATCGAGAGGATAGTCTTGCGCAAAGGATCCATCTGCCAATAAAGCTCCATGGCTTCCGTCATCCGATCTTCCCTGATCAGATTGAACAGTCGAATTTCACGTGGGTCCTCGGCTGTCTGGCTACCCTGCCACGGCGCTGCGCCTGACCATTGCATGCCATATTTGCGGATCATTGTCGGCCAGGCGTCGTCGAAGGGATAGCTGATCTGGATCCTGTCACCGAACAGGCGGAAGCATTCGTCAATCCAGGACCATTCGAGCAAACCGATCTTCATCGACACGACATTACTGATATCGGCGAGGCGGTTGAGGGTCTGCGGCGAAACCCGATAGGGGGCCGGGAAGTCGTTCTTGATCGAGGGAAACAGCATGACGCCAATATTGACCGCGTCGGCAATCGCCTTGGTGTAGTCGTAGACGTCCTCTTCCGAGCGCGGGTGGAAGTTGGGCGGATAGCTGACCATGACGGCCTGGCAGCCCACCGCCTCGGCGTGGCGGGCCATCTCGATATTCTTCTCGAGGCTGTAATACCGGAGGTTGTGGGTAACACCCACTCGTCCGCCGGCCTCATCAGTGCACCATTCGACAAAGCGTTTGTCTTCCTCGAAGGTCGTGCCCGCCTCGGCTGAGACCAGTGTCACGCCAAAGAAACCCTGGCGCACGAGTTGGCTGATATCGTGACGGATACCGGCCTCGTCGAGTGCAAGCTCGTCCGGGGTGAAGGATGGCAGGATAGTGGCATCCAGCCCCTGATAGAAGCCACGTGCCCATTCCTTCGCTTCGTTTTTCTTGTAGTCGGCCATCGTATTCTTCTCCACGTCACTCGCTAATTTCAAATTTGTGGGCCAAAGTTCAGGCGCAAACGGTCAGCGATCAGGTCGAGTGCATCCCGGCCGGCATCGAGTTGACCGGCTAAAGACAGAAAGCCGTGGATGGTACCGGGATAGCAGCGATATTCGACGGGTACGCCGGCCTCCTTCAAGCGCTCGGCATACAGAGCGCCTTCATCACACAAAGGGTCATATCCCGCAGTGATCACCAGTGCTGGCGGCAGGCTGGACAAATCTGTTGCGACAATAGGTGAAGCTCGAACATCCTCTTTCTCATCAACGGAAGAAAAATAATTCGCGTTGACCCATTCGATGCCGGCGGCCGAAAGGAAATATTCTCCGCCGCCAAATTGCTTGCGTGATGCATAATCGGCCGATTCCCTGCAATCCACGCTTGGGTACACTGGAATCTGAAACGCGATGCCAGGCCCATTGCGCTGCTGCGTGAGCAGGCTCACGACAATGGTCAGGTTGCCACCTGCGCTATCACCGGTAAGTGCAATCTTTGTTGCGTCAATTCCAATCTCTGCAGCGTTTTCCACGACCCATTCAAGGGCGGCGTAGCAGTCCTCGACACCTGCCGGAAACGGGTTTTCCGGGGCCAGCCGGTAATCGACGCTGACCACCACGACGCCGCCATGCAGACTCAGGTAACGGGCGATGGTGTCGTGAGATTCGATGTCCCCCAGCATAAAACCACCGCCGTGGTAGAGGATCAGCACCGGCAACAATTCGCCTTTCGTTCCTGCTCTCGGCCAATAGATACGAACCGGGATTTCGCCCGCGGGTCCGGGTATCTTCCGGTCCGCAGTACGGTGAATTTCCGCCCCGGCGATGCCGGCCGCGTCGCCCAATCCCTTGAGCGCCAGCCGGGCCTGCTCAACCGGCATCTCATGCAGCGCGGGGCCGCCCATCTGGGACATCCGTTGCAGCAATGCCGCAGTTGTCTGGTCCAGGCTCATGGCGTTTCCGCTGCCGGTGATGGTTGGTAATTGAGGCGCAATTCCATCAACCCACCCATTTCGCCTTCGGCGGTGAGATGGCGCAAGGTGCCGATTTCGATAAACGCTCCGGTCATGCCGGCAAAATCCCCGGTTCCGCCCACTACCAATCCACGGTAGCCGTCCAGCGGCCCCAGGGTGTTGACGCCGGCGAATTCGCCATCAAATGCCTTGCCCGACAGCAGCATCGGCAGCATGATTCGCTTGAACAGGCGCCAGTTATTTTCGGTTTGGTACAGATGCACCGCCCCACGTCCCGGCACCACGATAGACCAGAGGGTATGGGTCATGAGCTTTCCTTGAAGAAAGCTGCTGCCGGGGTGTGCGATTTCCAGTTCGGTGCCAAATGCGACGACGTCGCCGTCGGGCCGGTTGCGAAATTTCGTCAGCAGGGCAAAGGTATTGGGAGTCTGACCGTTGCCCAGGCTGCCGATTCCGGGCGGAAAGGATTTGAACGGAAAGGCACCGCCATGGGTTGCAAGAATATTGTCGCCGGTAATATTCAGGAAGAACGATTCCGTTTTGCCTGCAGATGAATCGATACGCTCCAAGGCGACCGGACTCCTGTTCTCGAATGCGAAGGGCCAAATATACAGGACAGCGGCGACCAGGAGGGCGCCAGTGAGCACGCCGCAGATGGCAATGCCAAGCTTTCCTATGATGCCGGTCATTGCTGTTTCTCCATGGCGACGCGGAGTTCGAAATCACCATACATCACGCCGTCGACGGAGTAACGGGTGAGGTGGTCGATTTCGACGAACGAGCCGCTCGCACCCTCGAATTCTTCGGTACCGCCCAGAATCAGGCCGCGGCCGTCCGCCAGTGGCCCGACGGTCGTTTGCACGGTCCAGTCGCCCACCCAGTCTTTGCCAGTGTCACGCATGGTATTGATGACTTTCTGCCCCAGTTCACCTGAGTGTTCCTGCTGGTGCAGGATCAAAGTGCCACGCCCGGGGATGACCAGCAGCCACTCGGTATCCCAGCGCAGGTCCTGCGCCAGCATGTCCGCTTCAGGATGGACTTCGAGTTCGACCGCGAAACCGATGATCCGGGCGTTTGCGTCGTGCATGTTCAGCAGCAGCGCAAATCCTCTTTCGATCGCGGGATCGGACAGGGCAGCAACACCGGGCGGGGCGATGCCCAGCGGGAGCCTGCCCCCATGGGTTACCGCGATTCCGTCCTCAGGTGAGCGAAAAAAGAAGGATTCCTGGACGGTGCCGTCCGGCCCCTCGCTCCTTACCGGGTCGATTCGCGGGTTTGCATATCCGGGCAGGTTGGCGAAAGCCAGCAGCGCAACCAGGGCGCCGGCCGCGGCGAACCCAAAAAAAATCTTCCACATATCAGCGCCCGTTATTGCTGCGGGTCGAACACGAGGCGCAGTTCCACCCGCCCCAGCATGATGCCTGCCGGCTCGAAGCCCGTCAGCGTGACAATTTCCTGAAACTTGCCGCTGGCTCCTTCGAATTCTCCGAAGCCGCCGACAATCATGCCATAGCCGTCGGCGCGCGGACCCACCGTCGTGGTCACCGTCCAGTCTCCGTGCCAGGCTTCACCGGATTCCTGCACCGGGATAATGATTTTGGAGCCCAATTCACCGGAATGTTCCTGCTCATGCAGATAGAGGCTGCCGCGACCCGGGATCATCAAGGTCCAACTGGTGTCCCAGACCACATCTTCACGCAGCATGTCGACACCCGCCGGAAAGCTTTCCAGTTCGGACGCAAAGCCAATAACCTCGTCGTCAGCGTCGCGCACCTTGGCCAGCAGTGTAAAGCCATTGCTGATCTTCGGTTCCTGCAAGACTGCAATGCCTGGCGGACCCGAGGCAAGCGCCACATCTCCTCCGTGGGTCATGGCCAGCCCATCAGACGGCAGCTTGACAAAAAAGGATTCCGTTCGTGAGCCGGGTTCCCCGGCGTGGCCCGTGCACGCAAGCACTAGCATGACGGGGACTGACATCACCCTGGCATATATCGGACGCATACTTTTCACTCCGCTTTCGAAATCAATGGCGCCCGCCCCGACACAAGCCGGCAAGGCGGTTTGATCGATCCGCTGAACCTGATGGGAATCGTTTATAACGCGGGATGAGCCGCCGATTATAGAACAATCTTCACATCACCCGGCCAACGCGAGCGACGCAATCACCAATTGGCGCTTGAATCCTTTTATGATCTATACTCAATTCAGTATCCGGCGGAATACATACGCGTTGAGGATACTCAAGAGGTACCATGCAGCTCATCGACAGCACGCAGTCATCTCGGGAAAGTCACAGACCACATGGCAAACAGGTGGCATTCCGTCGCTGGGCTTCACCGTTCATTCCCGATCTCAACTTTACCGAAACCACCGAGCACGACGTCACCTATGGCGCTCATGTCCATGACATCATGGAAGTCCTCTGGGTATTGTCCGGTTGTTGCCGCTTTATGTTCCGCGAGCGCAGCTACACCATGCATAGCGGGGAAGCGGTGATGATCGCGCCCGGCGAGGTGCATGCCGGTGGATCGCTTGAACGCTCCAGTTTCAGTTTTGCCACCTTGCATATTCCCCGCAAAGTGCTTGAAATGCTCTTCGGGCATCATTACGCACGTCAATACATGACGCCGGTGCAATTACTTGATCGCCCGTTTGCCGAAATCCTGTATCGGGATCTTATCGGCGGCCTGCTGGAGACCGGTTCACTGGCAGACCAGCTGACCTGCCTGGCGGACGGACTGAATAAGGTGTTCAAGGCAAAACGCACCCTTGCATTTCCTGCAGTTCCGCTCACCGAATGTCATCCCGCGGTCAATCGGGCGAAATCCATCATCAATGAGACATTCACGGAAGCGATTGATTTCTGCCGCCTGGCGACGGAAGTCAATCTTCATCAGCGTTATCTGATTTCACTGTTCAAGGCGATGACCGGGATTCCTCCGCATCAGTACCAGATCGCATTGCGCGTCGACCTGGCACGCAAGCTGCTGGACGACAAGCTGTCTTTATGCAACGTGGCTTCAAGCGCGGGGTTTGCCGATCAGAGCCATTTCAACCGGCATTTCAAAAGGATTTACAGCCTGACCCCGGGTGTATTCAGGGAACAAACGGTCCCGATGCAACATTAGGGAACCGCTGAGAGGTTCCCTGGCTCATTCGGGCGGATAGATCACGAACTGGATCTTGGCCCGGAAGCGCTGCAGATTTTTAAAATCAGCCGGGTTGACGAAGTTGTACTCTTCAAACCGGCCGCCCTGGTAGGCGGACAGGTCGCCGGTGGCCAATTGTACCGTCGGGGCATTTGAAGAAGAGAGAAACCGCTGAAATTCATCCTTCCAGTCGCCATCCGGGTTTTGCATCACCTGGGTGACCAGACCGAAGGCAGGTGAAGCATCTTCCTCCTGTGTGGCGGCGAGTACACCGCTTGCCCCGGGATAATTCAAGGTAATCAACCATGCCGATTTGGCCATCGGGTGGCCCGATTCCGCATCGACGGTAAGCACTTCCTGCTCTGTCGCAAACCCGGCAACCTCGCCGTTAAGCCTGACCACAGCCGTCGCTGCCAGGTAGCCCTTCAAATGCTCATCATTGAACCGGGTGCTCAGATTGCCCGCGATATCCGCCGAGAAGTTCATCGTGGGTTTGAACAGAAATCCGTCGATGTTATGCGTCATTGATACCAGATCGACATCGGTGTCCAGATCCAGTACCAGGTTTTCCGCCGCCCACAGCGGCGACTGAATCAACAGCAGTGAGACAAGTAGTAACTTTCTGCATTTTCTGATCATGGTTGTCTCCAATTGACATACATGGTTATTGTCGAAGCCGCTCAATGTCCGCCTATAGCAAACCCGAGCCAAACGATTATAAGCATGCTTGCCATTTCTATACGCATGCTTTTGCGAACCTGTGCAGTCTATATTACGACAATTGATTTCCTTTATTCCCTGAACTGAACTTCATTCAATAGATTTTATTGCGATTCTCATACCCTCGCTGCGCAATGAGCAAAAACTCTTACGACATGTGTGCGGGTATCCTGATCCCGCGCCGAGTCTGAAAAATGGACAAATCATCATCCCAGCCACCACCGCTGCGCGACATCCTGGCCCGGCAGGCTCAACGCTATGGTGATCGGACGCTCGCCGAATTCGACGATCGCCGTTTAAGCTACCGGGACCTGCAGCAGGAGTCCCTGCGCCTGGCCACAGCTCTGCAAAAGCATGGTGTAGAAAAAGGCGAGCCGGTCATGTTGCTGCTGGGCAACCGTTCCGAATATCTCATCACGTTCTTTGCCGCGGCACACACCGGGGCTATCGCTGTCCCGGTCAATGTCGCTCTTAAAGGTGAGGCGCTGGCCCACGTATTCCATACGACAAAACCCCGCTTTGTGATCATTGGTTTCGACTTTGTTGAGCGTCTGTTGCAGGCCGTGGGCAACGCCGATTGCCTGGAACACATGTTCGTCGTGGGTCGGAGCGCCGGTCTCCCGCCACTAGCGCGCCCATTCGATGAACTCATGTCAGTGAACGAACCTCCTGACCCGGTCAGTATCGGGCGTGGTGATCCCTGGAGCATCATGTTCACCTCGGGCACGACCGGCCTGGCCAAGGGCGTTATCCTGCCGCATCAACAGATATCGTCCGCCGCATGGGATACGGTGCACGATCTGGATATGGATGAAAGTTCCGTCTTTTACACGTTCAACCCGCTGTTTCATCTCAATGGTCTGATATTCGGGCCGATGGCCGCCATACTCGCGGGCGGAAAAACGGTCATTCGCCAGCAGTTCCCAAGGGAGCGAACGCTGCAGGATGTGCGCCAGTCCGGTGCTACTCACTGGGTTGTTCTGCCATTCATGGTGCGTGAAATGCTGGCAGCGCCGGTGCGCGCCGATGATGCCGATAATGCTTTGCGCGTCGTACTCAGCCTGGGTCTGACCGAAACGATGGTCACGGAGTTTCAGAATCGTTTCGAATGCAAACTGGCATCAGGCTACGGCTCCACCGAGGCCGGCATGGTGTGCCGGTTTCAGACGCAAAATCCAACCTCGGCCGGACGCGTCAGCGAGCGTTACGAAATGCGTATCGTAAGCGTGGATGGACGTGATGTGGAAGCCGGAGAAACCGGCGAGATATGGGTTCGTGCCCGCCAGCCGTTCGACCGCATGCTCGGTTATTACAACATGCCGGAAGCGACAGCCGCCGCCTTCAGTGGCGATTGGTTCAGGACCGGCGACCTGGGGTATCTCGATCAAAACCGTTGCCTCAACTTCAGCGATCGCCTGAAGGATTCATTGAAACGACGCGGTGAAAACATATCGACTTTCGAAGTGGAGAAAGCGCTGATAACATTCCCGGGCATCAGTGGCGTGGCGGTCGTCGGCCACCGGCCAGCGCCGGATGCGGAAGAGGAGGTGCGCGCATTCATCGAGGTGCGGGGCGATGCCAGGGAAAAGTTCGAGTACCAGGCGCTGATCAGGCATTGCGCGAAAAATCTCGCCTATTTCATGATACCGCGTTTCATTGATTTGCTCGCGGCTTTGCCCCGCACTTCATTGGGCAAGATCGAAAAGCAGAAGCTCAAGGAGATCCCCTTGTCCGAGACGACTTTCGATGTCAAAACCGCGGAAGTCAAGGTCGAACGATAGGCGTTGCGGCTTTCCCCAGCCCTGTCTTCGTAGTCACCCGTCTCCAACGGGGAGGAATCTGACCAGGCAAATCCCCGAACCCACGTCGTCGTAGTCCGCACTGACCCGCAAGCCAACCCTCAGTGCATGCCCGACTCCGGGCATGGAGCTGACCAACTGCGGGCCTTCCTGCGTACGCACCAGCAGCAGGGTAAACGGCACCAAGGCGCGCAGTGCGGGCACCGGTATAGAGTGGACTTCCGTATGTGCAAGCAGGGTTGCGTTGCCGCTGGCTTCACGCCATTCCAGCTTCTTGTTGCCGCCGCAGCCGCATTCCAACAGTTGGGGATGCAGCCATTTCCGGCAGGTGTGGCAATGGCGCAGCAGCAATTTGCGCTGCGCTGCGCCATCCCAAAACGGCCGTGTTGCCTCATCAGGCAAGGGAAGTATCATGCCAGCCCTCGCCGCAGCAGTGCCCCTGACATCAGCGCGGCCGCGCCGACAAAGCCGTACTCGGCATCGGCAATCTGTGAAATCGCTTCGCCCCTGAGTTGTTTCACCACTTCCACAAGCTGGCCCATGCCCTGGAGGTAAACTTCCGCCAGTTGCCCGCCGCTGGTGTTGTACGGAATGGGCATTTCACACACCCAGTCCACGCCCCCACCGGCCTCACACAAACCCATGACTTCGACATCGCAAAGGATGGCAAACGAGGTCGCGTCGTATAGTCCAAGCACGTCGAGGTCACCCGGAATGAGCCCGTGCCGGGCCAACATGTCCGCTACAACGGTGCGCGGTATTGCCGGCGGCAGCCGGGACTCCATCAGCCACATGTTTTGATATCCGGGCAAGACATGCTGATAGGTATCGACCAGCGCAACCGGCGTCGTGCGGCACTGACGCGCAATCGCGTCATTGGCCACGATCACGGCGCAGGCGCCGTCGCTTTCCAGGCAGATGTCCGCCTTGCGCAAGGGCTGTGCGACGATCGGACTGCGCATCATATTGCTCCCGCCCGAGCGGCTTGTTCCTCAGCAGGGCGCGCGGATTCTTCTGCGCCATGCGGCGCGTATGCATGGCGACCGCAGCGAGGCCATCTTGCATCCTTGCCAGCGGGATTCCATGACGCTCCATGTAGATGTTCGCCCACAGCGCAAACACTTGCGCCGGCGACACCAGCCCGTAGGGAGCCGTGAATTCTCCGCCAACCGGCATATTACCCCGCGCCCGCAACGTTCCGTCATCTTCAGCAATGGAGTCCGCCTGGGGTCTTCCCATGCGCATCATCGAACGACCGTTGAAGGCACGATACGCCAGCACCACATTGGCCCGCCCCGTGTCCACAGCCAACCGCGCAAGATTCAATAGCCCGCCCGCGAACCCGCCCCATGTTCCGTCATCGGCGGTAAAGGTCAGAGGGCGCATTCCGGCCACCGAAACCAGCTCCATCGGTGTGGTGCTCTCAATTGAGGCACGAACCACACCATCGATGTCGCTGATATCCAGACCCGCATCGGTCAATGCGTTGCGGATCGCATCAAGCGCAAGGGAGATCTCCGCAACGCCGGACTCCCAGGAAAACGCACTTTGCCCTATACCAACAATTGCGGCTTCAGTCATGGCATCATTGTCTCAACGGAAGCAACTGAGTTCCCGAAACCGGTATATTTTGATTGAAAATCGGAGGGCTGTTTTGAAAATCCAAAGTAATCTCCTCTTGCTCTGCCTGATTATTTTTTCATTCGCGGACCCCGCTTGTGCCGCAAGCGTGGATGGCATACCGCTGCATTCATCAACGAGCGGCGCCGGGCCCGGCACGGTAATCCTGGTGCACGGCTGGACTTGCGATGATACGACATGGGAATCACAGGTTCCCGTGCTTTCCCGCAACTATCGAGTCATTACGCTGGACTTGCCGGGGCACGGGCAAAGTGGTTCGCCGAATGATGGCGGAGTTGTCTATTGACCTGTTTGCCCGCGCGATCGAATCGGTCCGCAACGAAGCCAAAGTCGATCGGGTGGTGCTGGCAGGGCACAGCATGGGCACACCGGTGATCATTCAATACGCGCGTTTGTATCCACAACATACTATCGCCCTGGTGTTCGTAGATGGCCTGGTCGCGCTGCCGCAAAATCCGCCCGATGCCGATCAATTCGCCGGACCGAACGGCCTGAAGGCGCGCGAAGACATGATCCGAACCATGTTCTCTTCATCCACGACCCCGGATATGCAGCAACATATCCTGTCGATGATGCTGGCCGCGCCTGAAGCAACAGCGGTGGGGGCAATAAAGGCGGCCCTGGATCCTTCGGTCTGGAAGGAGGATGTGTTCACGCAGCCGGTGCTCGGTATCTATGCGGAAAACTCTTCGATGGCTGACGTCGATTACATGAAAACACGTTTTCCAAGACTCGATTATTTCGAGATTCCCGGCACCGGTCATTTCCTGATGCTGGAAAAACCGGACGAGTTCAACCGTTTGCTCATGGCGTTCCTGGATAAACTGACTTATTGACCGGGCAAATCAGCCCCGGTCAAGTGACTGAGTGATGTCGCCGCAGCATGGCTTGCGTCCGGTCATGCCAAGTGGCGTCAGAAATGGTAGCTGGCCTGCACAAACCATTCCCGTGGGCGCCCGTATATGGCGCTGGCAAAGCCCAGGCTTTCCAATACGCCCACACCCATCGCCTTGTAGGTCTTGTCCGCCGCGTTGGTCACACCGGCGGCTATCTCCCAGGTACGGTTGGCGCTCTCCAAGGCGGCGCGCAGATTGACCAGGCCATAACCGTCCTGCGCCGTCGACTCGGTATTGACCGCATCGAAGTAGACCTTGCTGCGATAACTGTAATCGGCACGCAATACGATATTGCCCCAGTTCTGCAGCGGGAACGAATATTGGCCGCCGAGGGCCACGGTCCACTTGGGGGCGCCAATGAGTTTGTTCGCGGTGGTGATATCAGCGCCCGGCGCGATCTTGGTGTACTTGGAATCCAGGTAGCCGACCGAGGCGGTCAGGTTCAGGCGCTCTGTCGGCACCGCCTCGAATTCCAGCTCAAACCCCTGCACCTCAGCCTGTGCCGCATTGCCGACAACGATCGATTGCAAGCCATCCACAACGGTGCTCAAGGTAAACTGCAGGTCCTTGTAATCGTCATAGAACGCCGCGCCATTGATGCGCACGCGGCGGCCCAGAAGCTCGGACTTGAATCCTGCCTCATAACTCCACATCTTTTCCGGATCGAAGGATTGCAATTCATTGAGCCCCCGCGCCCGGCCGTTGAAACCGCCGCTCTTATAGCCTTTCGCGGCAGAAACATAGGTCATGAAATCCTCGTTCCACTGGTAATCGAGACCGATCCGATGCGAGACATCGTCCCAGGACTTGCCGTCAGTTGTTGGCGAGAGTAGATAAAAGCCGCTGCGGGTAATATATGACGAAGCAAAGAAATCCTTCTTGTCCTTGGTGTAACGGATGCCGTAGGTGCCGCTCAGCTTGTCGGTGAAGGCCCAGCTACCCTGGCCATAAACCGATTTGCTGTCTGTCTTCTGTTTCAGCGTGTTGAACTGGTCCAGGTCGAAAATCATGTTCAACGGGTTGCCGGCGCCTCCTGCACAGGGCAGTGGCACACCGGGAGGTGGTGGGCAGCTTACCGGCCCCAGGGGTATGAATGCACCGGGCAGGGCTTCAAGCGCCGGGAACAAGTCGCTATGTGCCTTGATATCAAAGGTACCGGTGCCGTTCTCATGCAGGTAGTAAAGGCCGGTCACCCAGGTCAGGCGGTCATCGAAGGACTGGCCTGATAGCTGCAGTTCCTGGCTGGTCTGTTTGACGTCGTTATGGTCCTCTTCATCGATAATCCTTATCGGCGAACCGTCGGGGTCGGTGCCGAAGGCCAGATTCATTTTCCGGTAAGCGCTGATCGACTTGAACGTCAGGCCATTGCCTTCCCAGGTAATCGTTGCCGAGATGCCCCGGATCTTCTGATCGTTGAAATTCTTGTCGGTGGAAAGATCTATGAACGGATCAGCGGTGATATAACGTTCGTCATAGGGGGGCAGCAAGGCATTGTGCAATGCCACCAGCGGCGCCGAGGTATTGATGGCCTCGGTATGATGGTAGGAAAACTGTTCCTTCACCCGGGTATAGTCCACCGAGATCAATGCTTCCAAATTAGGGGTCGGGTTCCAGTCGAGCACACCCTGAAAGGCATTATTGTCCTCATCGCCCGGGTGTTCACCCGTCAAGGGCCGCGACCCGAAGCCATTGGCATTGGTGCTGCTGACCGCCAGTTTTGCGTTCAACACGTCTTTGACCAGGGGCAGAGAGACACTTGCGCGTGCATTGAAGCGGTCATAACGGCCGATCCTGGCCTCGATAAAACCCTCTGTTTCACTTGCCGGTTTGCGCGTAATCACATTGATCGCGCCACCGATGGTATTTTTCCCGTACAGCGTGCCCTGCGGTCCACGCAGGATTTCGATACGCTCGATGTCCACCAAATCGAGAATGCTGCCCAGGCTGCGCGCCAGGTAGACGCCATCGACGTAAACACTGACGCCCGGGTCGGTGCTGAGTATGTAATCGAACTGGCCGACGCCGCGTATGTAGGCCTGTCCGGAGTTCTTGCCGGCAATGGCGCTGGCAAAAAAGGACATGTTTGGGGTGATGTTGCTGACCTCATCCAGACTGGTAATGGATCGTATGGCCAGATCATCGCCGGTGAAGGCGGAGACCGAAACCGGGGCTTCCTGCAAGGACTCCTCTACCTTGCGGGCGGTAATCGTGATTTCTTCGAGTGTGCCGGCGGTTTGATTTTCATCCTCTGCCCGCGTGCCTGCGGGTAAGGTTGCAAGCAAGATAACCAGCACAGAAGCGAATCGAAAACTGTAGTGCCCCAGACAGAATTGTGAAGTGTTCACAGCCGTAACCTCCATCTATCAGCCGATTAGGTATGGTTCTTTTATGGGGCGCGACGAATCTTGGCGTTCGTTTCAAACTGCGCCAAGCAAACTCTAGAAGCATCGCCAAATCAATGTATAGAATAAAATTCAGCCTGCGATCGTGTGCAACGCGGCCGGATTTTTGCCGGTGCAGGTATCGCCGGCATGTTCCGCATCGAGACTGATGGCAGGATGTTCCCCGGCACCCTGGTGGGGCCATGTTCTAATCTGAACATTGTTCAAGCAAGCATGCGGGACGCTCTGATAATGTTGAACGCATTGACAGCCATACTGAATCCCTATCTTGAGCAGCGCTGAAAAAACCGCCTTCATCACGGGTGCCACCGGGTTTGTCGGTCTCAATATCGCCAGGCAACTGGTCGAAAGTGGCTGGCAGGTCATCGCGTTGCACCGCCAGACATCCAGCGTGGCTTATCTTGAACGGCTGCCTGTTGCGCGGGTCATCGGCGATATCCTGGAGCCGGATACGCTGATACGGGCGATGCCGGAAGCGGCGGACGCGGTCTTTCATGTTGCGGCGGATTTGAACATGTGGTCACGCTGCAACAGCGCACAAACAGCAGTCAACGTGGAAGGCACGAGGAACATGGTGGCGGCGGCGTTGGCCAGGCGAGCCAAACGCTTCATATTGACCTCCACCATCTCGGCTTATGGTCATCAGGCCATTCCCGTCACAGAAACGACGCCGAGCACTGCGCCTCGTTCCTGGGTCAACTATGAACGCAGTAAGTGGGAAGCGGAAGAAGCCGTTCGAGGCGGCAAGCAGCAGGGACTGTTCACCGTTATCATCAATCCCTGTGCTATTTTCGGCCCCTGGGATACACACAGTTGGGCGCAGATGATTTATCTGATACGTGACGGAAAACTCAAGGGAATTCCGCCCGGAAATATCACGATCAACCATGTCGCGGAAGTGGCCAAAGCCCATCTGGCAGCCGTTACGCACGGCCGCAGCGGCGAGAATTACATTCTTAATGGCGAGGTAATTTCATTCGAAGGATTGTTCCGGCTGATCGCCGATGAGTTGGGTGTCGAACTCAATGCCAGGGTCATGCCGTCCGCGGTGCTGAAACTCTTTGCCCATATCGGCACGGCGCTGGCGGTTTTCACCGGAAAGCCGCCGCAGATCACTCCGGAAATGGCGGCACTGATGTGTGCCGACACCCGCTGCGACACCGACAAGGCTGAACGGGAGCTGGGGCACCGCCGGGTTCCGGTAAGGACCTGCATCAAAGACAGCATCGCCTGGCTCCGGTCTGAAAATCTGCTCTGATAAGAACTACTGAAATCACCCTGCAGGGGGATCGGGTGTTTGCGTAGGCTCCGGTTGATTTACTGCTTGAGCGCGTAGGCGATGACGTAATCTCCCGGGGTCGTTCTGTAGAGCGCATGCCCGCCGGCGGCAATGACCACGTACTGGCGGCCATCAACCGAGTAGGTCATGGGTGTCGCCTGCCCTCCCGCAGGAAGTTTGGTCTTCCACAGGACTTCACCTGTCTCAACATCAAAGGCGCGGAATTTGTCGTCGACCGTGGCGGCAATGAAGACCACGCCACCGGCGGTGACGATTGCACCACCCCCGCTCGGCGTGCCCATTTCGAGGGGGATGGGAAGGGGCAACAATTTCTCCAGGGAACCCAGGGCCACCTGCCATTTAATGGTTGCATTTACCATGTCCACCGCCGTCAGCCGCCCCCAGGGGGGCTTCGTGCATGGAGCGCCAAGAGGGGAGGTGAGAAAGTAGTTTTCGACGGAGTAGGGCGTATCCCGCTGGGGAAAGCGAATGATCTTACTGACATCCATGTCGCTGGGCGGGGCATCCTCTGCATTGCTACCTGAGCGCGGAACGAGTTTTGCTACTGCAGGCATATTGAGCGTATTGACGATGAGCAGGTGATGGCTCGGATCGTATGCGCCGCCGCTCCAGTTCGCGCCGCCGGCAAAGGGTGGCATTAACACAGTTCCCTGCAGGCTGGGGGGCGTATACATTCCATCGTGACGCAGGGCCTCGATCTTTTTCCGGCAAGAGCGACGATCAATAAAGGTAAATCCCCAGGCATCTTCGGGACCCACACCCTGAGCGACCAGCGGCGGAGGAAATCGCGGTACCGGTTGTGTCGGCGATAACCACTCACCTGCGACACCTCCCTGAGGCACCGGTCGTTCGTCGATGGGAAACAATGGTTCTCCCGTTTCCCGGTTAAATACGAATATCAGGCCCTGTTTGGTCAGTTGAATCACCGCAGGTATCACCCGCCCGTCTCTGGGTATATCAACCAGAATGGGCTGGGCAGGCAGATCGTAGTCCCACACGTCGTGATGAACGATCTGATAATGCCAGACCATTTCACCACTCTTGCCCCGCAAGGCGACCAGTGAGTCGGTATAGCGGTTTTCTCCCGGCCGTTGCCCACCGTAGAAGTCCGGGCTTGGACTGGTGGTCGGCAAGAACACCAGGCCGCGTTCTTCATCAACTGACATCATTGACCAGACATTTCCGTGCCCGGTCACCCCTGCACTGTTCTCAAGCCAGGTAGCCATGGCCGGGTCGTCAGAATCACGTGGCACGGGATCGAATTCCCAGCGCAACTCGCCGCTGCGGGCATCGATTGCGCGCACCTTTCCGCTCGGTGCATCCGCACGCAAATTGTCGAAAATCATTGAACCGAAAATGACGACATCATCCACCACCGCCGGGGGCGAAGGAAAATAGATGAATTCCCGGGGAACCAGGGCTTTGTCCGTTTTAAATTCGATGACGCCGTTATCCCCGAAATCCGGACAGCGGCGGCCCGTTTTCAAATCGATCGCATAGACCTTGAATTCCCAGGTGCCGTAGAGGATACGGTGCTTGCACAGTGCGTTGTCCGCAGCCACAGGATCGAGCCAGTGCGATACACCGCGACACTTGGGAAAATGGATATCCGCCGGCAAAGGGTAGTGGTTGGGATCGAACACCCATTTTTCTCTGCCGTTTGCCGGATTCAGGGCTGCAACGCGTCCGGTCGGCGTGCAGACCAGCAGCGATCCGTCCAGCAGAATCGGTGTATTTTCAAAAGACTGCTGTTTAACCTGGGTCGCGGTAAAACGGCTTAGTTCGCCGGTACGGTATATCCATGCAACTTCCAGATCCTCGACGTTACTACGATCGATCTGTTTGAGCGCAGAATATCGGGTACCCGACTGCGTCGCGCCGTAATAGGACCATTCCTGAGCCGTTGCCTCGACGGCAACGGCAAGCAGACAGAAAACGCAAAAATACCCGCGTATGGACATCCTGCATCAGGCCACGGCCTGCATCCTGGCTGCCTCCGGGAACTGGAACCCGTGGAGGATGATACTGGGCCACATGAAATCCATCGGGTGCGGCGTGTATTCCACCGCAACATTGATGACGGCAGGCTTGCCCGCATTCATTGCTTTTGCGAAGGCTTTGGGCAAGGCTTCGAGTGACACGACGCTTTGGCCGTAGCAACCGAACCCTTCGGCAACCTTGGCGAAATCGACCTGGGTCAGCTTGGTGCCGAAATTCGGGTTCTGCAATATTTCGCCGAACGGCTTGTACATGCCCCAGTGACTGTCATTGAAGACGATCAGGACGATATTGAGTCCATAGCGGGCGGCCGTTTCCAGTTCCTGCACCGTGCAACCCAGTGCCCCGTCGCCGGTGATGCAGATGACCGGGCGATCCGGATGGGCCAGTTTTGCCGCATTCGCAAACGGTAGTCCGAATCCCAGGTGCCCCATACCGGGATCGGAGAGTATCCGGTTCGGATCATCCGGCTGGATGAACGTGGTTCCCCACATCATCGCCTGGCCTCCGTCGATCACGGTAATCGCGTCTTCCGGAATCAGTTCATTGACGACCCTGGCGACATTGGCCTCGTTCAACAGGCCGCTCCCACCGACCACCTTGGTGTTGGCGGTGGCATCGACGCTGCGTTGATACTCCTGCTGCACCTTGCGCAACGAACTCAACCAGTTCTTGTCCTGTTTTGACCCCGACACATCAGCGAGCATGTCGACCAGGGCTTTCAGTGTCGCCCTCGCATCGCCGACCAGAGGAATATCGACGGGGACAGACTTGCCGATGGATGCTCCATCGATATCGATCTGAATGATTTTCTGACCTTGAGGTTTTGGAAAGTCGGGCATTTTGTGTATCGGAATGAAGGTTCCAAACTTGCACCCAAGTGCCAGCACCACATCGGCCTTCTGGCAAGCTTCAATCACCGCCTGGCCTGCAATGAGGCCGCCGGAGCCGATATTCAAAGGGCTTTCCGGCGGCAGAACACCCCGTCCCATCACGGTCGATATCGCCGGGAATTGGGTTGCTTCCATCAGTGCGCGGAATTCTGCGGTACCGCCGGAGCGGACGACGCCACCGCCGGCAATCAACAACGGCCTGCGGGCGCTCAGCAAGATTTCGCACACCTGCTGCAGTTCCTGTGGGTTGGGTACCGGCCGCATCAGTTTGAATGGCGGTACCGTGGCCAGATCGTAATGGCACAAATGGGTGCCTACATCGCAGGGAATATCCAGGTGCACCGGACCCGGTCGCCCGGAACGCGCGATATGAACCGCACGCTCGACCAACTCCGGAGCGCGCTCGGCATGGTGAATGCTGGCATTCCATTTGGTTATCGAGCGATACAGCCCCAACTGGTCGGCAGCCTGCAATTGCTCCCTGCTGGGGTCGATTTCCCCGGCCTGGTTCTGTCCGGTGATTACCAGCAGGGGTATGTTGTCGGCATAGGCCGCAGCGACGCCGGGCACCAGGTTGGTAGCTCCGGGCCCGACGGTCCCGAAGCAAACGCCCAGAGTTCCTGTTACCCGGGATATCGCATGCGCCATATGCCCGGCGGCTTCTTCATGCCGGGTGGTCACATAGGTCAAGTCCGGGTCGCTCGAGGCCCCGTGCATGATCAAGCCAATTTGAGCTGCCGGCAAGCCGCAAATGTAACGGACACCGTGTTTCTTGAGTATCGCGAGCAATACATCGCTGACTGAGCCGTGCATGATTTTCTCCCGTGCTTATCTGTGTTCGATTGATTAGTGGAAATCCGGTGGCAGCGCGCCATTCATTGGAAGCTTGTTCTATCAAATTGCGCGAGCGGAATCTTGAACAAATTTCAGATTGCCGGATTCAATGGGTCAATCGGGCTTGTGAGTGACCCTGCTTGCGCAATCGCCTTGAGTTGCTTACTTGTAACCATGTGGACCTGAACCCATGTTGGGACTGGAGTTGAACGGGTACAGAAATGCATACCTATCGGTTAAAAGGCGCGTCCGGAAAAGTAGCGAACCAGTCATTCACGCTGAGCACCAAAACAGTGATCGGCAGTTCGGCGGCGTGTGACCTGCGCGTTGAGGAAAAGCAGGTCGCGCCGCAGCATGCTGAAATCTGCCTGGAGGCGCACGGCGGGCTGGTACTCAGGCAGCTCGACAAGGCGTTTGAAACCCGCGTAAACGGCGTCCCGGTCGATCAGACCGATCTCACCAGTGGCGATGAGATCAGGGTAGGCAGTTGCCGCTGGGTATTACAGGCGCCCGGGCTAAGGCCGGAAAAAGTGCTGACAGTCGACGCGGTCCGGCAACGACGAAGTTATCTGCCCTGGCTCATCATTGGCTTTTTGCTTGCGGCTGCAGCGCTGGCCTGGCAACGCGGCTGGCTGGCGTTTTATTGACTCGAGGCAGGTAATTGCCCCTGCTGACGCACGCCGCTTGATCGTCCACTCGCTTGCTGGAATGACAGCCGGTAATTTCATCAGCTTAAAAGGTCGCCTTTTGACAGAACGGATGCACAAGACGTGAGGAAACAGGGCGAGCCGGATGTCGCGGCAGATGCTGTTGCGCCCGCCGGCAGCCATTCTGGCAGGCGCATACACCGGATCCTTGGCGTCATTATCAGTGTCGGCGTGTTGTGTGTCGCATTGTGGTTCCTGCATGGGGAACTCAGCAATCTCAAAGCAGGAGATATCCTGGGGCAAATACGTTCCATTCCCCACTCCATATTGTTAACGGCCATGCTGTGTGCCACGTGCAGCTACCTGGTATTGACGGGCTACGACGTTCTTGCCCTACGTTATATCGGGCGGCATCTGGCCTACCGTAATACCGCGCAAACAGCGTTCATGGCTTTCGCTGTAGGACACAATGTCGGCATTGCCGCATTGTCCGGCGGATCAGTGCGCTATCGGATGTATTCCCTGGCCGGTTTGTCCGGCCTGGAAATTGCCAAGATCATTGTCTTTGGTTCAGTGACCTTTGCACTGGGAGCGGCATTATTGCTCGGCACGGCAATGCTGCTCATGCCCCCGGCTGAGACCGGGGTGCTGAAGCTTTCGCCGCTGGTTTTGCATTCCATTGGCGCATTGTTGGTGGCGATTCCGTGCGGCTACCTGCTGATGGCCATGCTTGCCCGCACTCCGCCCGCGATTGGCAGGTGGATGCTTTCTTTTCCCGCGCCGGGTATCGCATTCGCCCAGGTGGGTTTGTCCGTCTGCGACCTCTCATTTGCCGCCGCGACGCTATATTTGCTGCTCGCGCCCGAGTTGCCTGTCGGCTTCTTGCCTTTCCTCGGCATCTACTTGATTGCCACTGCCGCCGGCCTCCTGAGCAGCATACCGGGCGGGCTTGGAGTGTTCGAAGCCGTGTTACTGATTGTCTTGCCGACAGTGGATCGAAGCGTGTTGCTCGGAACTGTGATCGTCTACCGGCTGATTTACTACGTGGCCCCACTGTGCCTTGCCTTGTTGCTCCTGACGATCAATGAAATCCGGCAGCATCGCCTGGTAGTGCTGGCCTCCACGGAAAAGGCAGGTGCCTGGCTTTCCACCATCGTGCCCAGGGTTGTCAGCGTGGCGGTTTTTCTGGCCGGGGTGGTGTTGCTGATTTCTGGTGCAACACCAGGCATTGCCAGCAGGTTGAATTTTATTGCCAGGGGCATTCCTTTGCCGGTACTGGAAATGTCGCACCTGACCGGCAGCGTCCTTGGCGTTGGCTTGCTCGTATTGGCGCGGGGATTGTCCCGGCGTTTGCGCGGCGCCTACCTTGCCACACTCCTGGTGCTCGCCGGCGGTATCGTTGCATCCCTGATGAAGGGCTTTGATGTCGAAGAAGCCTTCATCCTGTCCGCCATTCTCGGCTTTTTGTGGGTTTCCCGGGAAGAGTTCTACCGACAGGGTTCCGTTGTCGCGCAGCCGTTTACAGTCGGATGGGTGGCATCCATCTTCCTGGTGCTATGTTTTTCGGCCTGGGTGGGCCTGGTCAGCTTCCGGCATGTGGATTACTCGCAGGACTTGTGGTGGCAATTCGAACTGCATGCCGATGCACCCCGAATGCTGCGTGCAAGTTTGTTGGCCGGCCTCACCGCTGTGAGCTTCGTGCTTTGGAAATTGCTCCACTTCGGCCGATTTCCACTGCCAGTGGAAGCAGACAGTTCGGAAATGCAGCGGGTTCGGGAGATTGTGTCTCATGCCGTTGATCCATCAGCCAATGTTGCATTACTCGGAGACAAGAAATTTCATTGGTCACCCAGCAAACAGACATTCATCATGTACCAGACCAGCGGCAGCAGTTGGATCGCATTGGGAGACCCGGTTGGGCTGCCGGAGGAGCAGGAAGATCTGGCATGGTCTTTCATGGAAATGGTCGACCGCTACGATGGTCGATCCGTTTTCTACCAGATTTCAGGTGCATCCTTGCCGATATATGTCGACATGGGGCTGAGCCTGGCGAAACTCGGTGAAGACGCCCGGGTTTCCCTGTCATCGTTTTCTCTGCAGGGCAGCCGGTTCGAGGATTTTCGATACGCCCTGAACAAGGCCCGCAAGCAGGGTGCTACGTTCGAGATCGTGCCAAGCACGGAAGTCGGGTCATTGCTCGCCGAATTGCGCCTCATATCAGATAGCTGGCTGGAACAGAAGTCAGCAAAGGAAAAGGGCTTCTCCCTGGGGTCGTTCTCCGATCGGTACATCAGCAACTTTGATTGTGCAGTGGTGCGCGTCAACGGTTCCATCGTGGCCTTCGCGAATGTCTGGCTCGCGCCGGCTGGAAGTGAATTTTCGGTAGATTTGATGCGTCACAGCGGCGCGGCTCCCCCGGGCGTGATGGATTATCTGTTCACCGAGCTGATGCTGTGGGGAAAAACACAATCGTACGAGTGGTTCAGTCTGGGGATGGCTCCGTTGTCCGGCCTGGAACGGCGCGAGATGGCACCGCTGTGGCATAAGATCGGGCATTTGATATTCACCCACGGAGAGAGTTTCTATAACTTTGAAGGCCTGCGAAATTACAAGGAAAAGTTTCACCCGCAGTGGCGGCCACGCTATATAGCCTGTCCGGGTGGGCTTTTGGGATTACCTCATGCATTGCTTGATACATCCCGGCTGATTTCGGGTGGCGTCAGCAAGTTGCTGACAAAATGAGACCCCGATGCATTTTGGCAACCATGCATCGCACCGGCACTCGCAACTGGCGCCATGGGCGGCGGAACTGCCGGTTGATTCCATGGCCATTTCGAATGTGGCGCGTCATCGTAAAATTCGTCTGCAGTGGTTTATACTGCCGGTCCAGTTGATACTGCCAGATAGCCGTATGGATGGAACTGCCCGACTCATGACACCAGCGCATCGACAAAAACCTGTTTTGCTCGCTTTAGGAATGAGTCTTGCGATATTGCTCGCCGCGGGCTGTGGCAATGACGGTCATGTGTCCGTCACGACCAGGATCACGGAGCTGAAGTTCGCCGATCCGGTTCTGCGCCAATGTGTGCTGCAGGAAGCAAAGGAGCAGCACCTGGAAACTGCCGGCCGGATGACAGAACTTCGCTGCGCCAACCCTGAGGGCAGGAAAATAAAAGGTATTTCCGGTCTGCAGAATCTGGTCAATCTGCAAACGCTCGATCTGGCGCACAATGATATCAGCGACATCCACCTGATTGACAACTTGCCCCGGCTGGTCAGGCTCGACCTTGGCTATAATCAAATTGAGGCGCTGCCGCTGGACCGGTTACGGGTCACACTCAAATGGCTGAATCTGCACAACAACAAAATTAAGGACATATCCGCACTGGCCTCGCTGAAGCATCTGAAACACCTGTCTGCCAGCCATAACAGAATCAAAGCGATCGACGGCCTGGCCAAGCTGGATGATCTGGTTTCGCTCAATGTCAGGAACAACGAAATACATTCTATTGAACCACTGGCAGACATGATCAACCTGAAGGAAGTGGACCTGTCGGGCAACCAGATCGAAGACCTGTCGCCGTTACAGAACCTGGTGCAACTTACCAGAGTCTTTATTGCAGACAACAATATTCGTGATCTCCGGCCGCTGGGGAGTCTTCCGCGGCTGGAAGAGCTGGATCTGTCCGATAACGATCTGTCGGACATCCGTCCCCTTGAGGATATCGCCAGTCTGAGAATCCTCAAATTGTCGGGAAATCGGATTAATTCGGTTGGCCCTCTCGAATTTCTCGGCGAGATAGAGTCTCTCGAAATCGACGGCAACCCATTGCCTTGCGCGGAGTTGCAGAAATTGAGCCGGGTGCTCGGGGCAAAGGTCAGTGAAACCGCCTGCACCGAGGAATAAGCCCAAGATCGCGTCATACTGGTGCAATTTTGGGGATAAAGTCCTGCCCCGCGTTCAACCGCGCCAGAACCCGGAAGTAAATATGACCAGCACAGTCAGAATTTCCAGCCGCCCCATCAGCATGCCGAGAGCCAGCATCCATTTTGCGATGTCCGGCAAAGTGGCAAAACTGCCGACCGGACCTATAGTCTCGCCCAGTCCTGGGCCCACATTTGCCACCGCCGTGGCCGCACCGCTCAGGCTGGTCGTCAGGTCAAGACCGGTCAGACTAAGCGCTACGGCAATAACTGCAATCGTGCCCAGAAACACGAAGGAAAATGCAATTACGGACGTCACGATGTCGCTGGATATCGGCGTTCCATTGTAAAAATTACGGAAAACACCGCGCGGATGTAACATGCTGCTGATTTGATTCTTCAGCATCTGCGCTGCAATCTGAAAACGGAAGATCTTGATTCCGCCTGCCGTGGATCCGGCGCAGGCGCCGGCAAACGTGAGAAAGAAGATGGCGCTTACGGCCAGACCGCCCCACAGGTTGTAATCGATGGTGGTATAGCCGGTGGTGGTAATGATTGAAATGGTATTGAAAGCACCCAGACAAAGTGCATCCACGAATGGCATGTCATAGGCGATCGTGAGCCAAACCGCAAGGGCCGTTGCCGAGAGAATCACAAAGTAGGTATAGCCGCGAACCTGCTGGTCGCGCATGATCAGGTCACCGCGGCCGTGCGCAACCTGAACGAGCAATATCAACGGCAATCCCGACAAGTACATGAATACCGAGCTGGTCCAGAGTATCTCCGAACTGGCAAATTGCTGCATCGACAGATCCGAAGTCGAATAACCGCCGGTGGAAACCGTGGTCATCGCATGCAAAACCGCATTGAACGAGTCCATACCGGCCAGGTAATAGGTCAACGCGCACAACACCGACAATGCCAGATACACCGAACCGAACGACTGGACCACCTTGTTGGTGCGCGATGTGAATTTTTCGGATTGGTCGCTCGCTTCGGAACGAAATAGGCGCATGCCGCCGACGCGCAGTTGCGGCAGGATAGCGACGACCATGACGATGATCCCGATGCCTCCAAGCCATTGCAGCATGGCCCGCCACACCAGGATGCTGTCAGGCATGTGATCGAGACCCGTCAGGATGGTTGAACCGGTTGTCGTCGTGCCAGACACGGTTTCAAATATGGAATCAACCAGCGTCAGGTGCAGGCTGGACAGCATGAACGGAAAGGAGCAGAAGAGATTGATGGTCAGCCAGCTGATGACCGTCAGGAAATACATTTGACGCGGCGCCATCTGGAAATCGGCCTGGCGGGTGGCAGATGCCATGGGCAAGCCTATGCAGGCGGCAGCCAGTGACGATAAAAGAAAGGCGCGCAGATTGATTTCCGGTTCAGTGCCTTCGACCAACATGTAACCCACGGGCACCAATAGAATCCCGGCAACGATCAGCAGTAACATGCCTACTACATAGAGGATTGGGCGCAAGCTAAACACGGCAGGTTCTCATCAAGGCTTCATACAAACGCGCCCCCGATCAGGCATGGTGTTCTTTTTGTTTGTGGTAACCGCCGCCGCGTTTACTGGTCCCCGCTGACACCCGTCGCGGTTTGCCGCGCCAAGATGAACTTCGCTCAACGAGCCCTTTTGAACTTGTCCCAGAAGGTTTTGTGCATCAGGTCGGTGAACTCACCGGCATCAAGGAAAACGCCGTGTCCCTGCGGGCAGCATTCATACACGACGTGCGGTTGATCCTCATCGGTCTTCTGTTCCATTTCGGCGCCGCACATTGGACAGCGAATATCCCGGATCTCGTTGAATTTCTTGCCGGTTTTGGCCTTTCCTTCATCAAGAATATAGTCTGCCATCCAGGTTTCATTGCGCAGAGCGGCCAATTCCTCCGGCTGAAACCACAGGCCTTTGCAGCTGGAGCAACGGTCGATTTCCAACTGTTTGAATGATGTGATTTCCATTTCTGCGAAGCATTTGGGACAGTTCATGGTCTCGATTCCTGGTGTGGGTTGGCAGCGCTATTCTAGGGTCAAAACCAAACCCGGTCAAAGACGCCTGCAAGCGGTCCGATTCTCCGTGCACCCGGCGATTCGCTTGCCTCTGTCCACTTTCATCTCAAATGGTAGGTGGGCGTGTCCAACACCGTAATGATTCCATGGCGGATCAACCACTGCCTGGCATCCTGCGCATCTTCTGTAAACCAGGCCCTGGCGCCGCCCAGCCTGAATGAGTATCCCCAGGCGTCCATGTCCTGGAACATGCGTTCCCGGTCGATTCCCGGCAGTGAGTCGGTCAGAAGGATTTGCAGGTAACAGACCGCATTTTCCTCATCGTAATCGCCGCTTGCGTCCGTATGCAGGCTGAGGCGGCGCTGCGCATCCATGCATATATAATGACAGCTCTCGTGCAAGACGGAATGCAGCGGCGTATCGCCCCGCGCCAGCACGCGGCACCCCAGCAGCCCGGCCTCTTCCTCGCCCCAGAACGAGCCCTCGATCGGGGCTTCATCCGGGCCAATCTCGAGGATCAAACCGTAGCGTTGCAATAAAGCGGACAATGCCCGGCAATTGGTGCTCGCCAGGCGCAGCACTTCATGCGTTTTGGGATTCATGGCCTGAGTCCAAGGGATCGGCGGGTCGCCTGCGGCTCCATTGGGGTTAATATACGGTTCTGCATCTTGTCAGCAAGGATTTTCTGAGGCCCCGATGAACGGCAAGACCTTATTGACCGGTCATTTCCAACCCATGGAGCTGTTGCGCTATGCCGGCCTGTTCACGTGGATTTGCGCTTCCATACCGTTGTTGTTCATGCCGCTGATCTATGACACGCCGCTTGACCGCGAGCATTATGTCGGCTGGTGGATGTTGCACTTGATTTTCGGGTTGACCTACTGGAACCAGGTGCGTGAACTGCCCATTCGGTCCCCGTTGTGGCATCGATTGTTGATCTCGCTGGTGCTTACCCTCAGTGCTTTGGGGGTAAGCATCACGGCGCAGTCGGGGCTGGGCGGAATTTTGCTGTTGATCGTCGCCGGCCTGTTGCCCTGGCTAATGGCAATCGTGCCCGCAATGAGTTGGCTGATTGGCCAGAATCTGCTGTTGGCACTGACCGTCAGCACCATCCCCGGAGTCAGTGGCGCAGATGCGGCTTTGACCGCGGGCTTATTCCTTGGTATTTCACTGTTCGCGTTCATGAGTTCAGTGGTGGCAATACGGCAGCATGCGGCGCGGGACGAACTGCGCAAGCTCAATTCCGAACTGCAGGCAACGCAAGCGTTGCTGGCCGAAAACACGCGCATTGCCGAGCGGGTGCGAATCGCGCGGGAGCTGCACGACCTGGTCGGGCATCACCTGACCGCCCTGACACTCAATCTGGAGGTAGCCACCCATCTGGCCCAGGGCAAAGCGCTCGAACATGTCCAGCAGGCCCATTCGCTGGCCAGGCTCCTGTTGGCCGATGTGCGGGAAGTGGTCAGCGACATGCGTGAAGACGACAAGGTCGATCTTGCAGCGGCCTTGCGCACCCTGGTCGCGGGCGTGCCGCAGCCGCGCATTCATCTGGACTTGCCCGCCGAATTGGCCATGACTGACCCTCTGCGCGCCCAGGTTTTGTTGCGTTGCGCCCAGGAAATAATCACCAATAGTGTCCGCCACGCACAGGCACGCAACCTCTGGCTGCGGTTGCTCCTGGATGAGAATCGCGTCGCCATGACCGCTCGCGACGACGGCCGGGGCGCCGACCGGATTGAAGCCGGCAATGGTTTGAACGGAATGGCCGAGCGCTTACGGCAACTGGGCGGTGAACTTAAGGTAGAATCCAGTCCGGGCGCAGGATTTTCTTTGCAGGCCTGGGTGCCGCTGGAGGCAGTGACATGATCAAGGTGATGCTGGTCGATGATCAGAATCTCGTGCGCAAGGGTGTACGCAGTCTGCTCGAGCTTTCCGAGGAAATTGTCGTTGTTGCGGAGGCCGCCGACGGTATGGAGGCGGTGCGCACCATCCCTGAAATCAAACCGGATGTGGTGTTACTGGATATGCGCATGCCCCAGATGTCGGGGCTGGATGTACTGTTGGCCCTGTCGGAAGCCGGCACGCTTCCGCCCACGATTATTCTCACTACCTTCGATGATGACGAGCTTGTGCTGGCAGGGATCAAGGCGGGGGCAAGGGGCTACCTGCTCAAGGATGTTGCCCTGGAAGAACTGGTGAACGCGGTCAGGACGGTTGCGGAAGGGGGTTCGATGGTTAAACCGATGGTCACGCAACGCTTGCTGAAAGGACTGGAAAATCTGAAGACCGATTTCTACAGCCTGGACCGGCCAGACCCATTGACCGAGCGGGAAACAGAAATCCTGCGCTTGATGGCGGGCGGTTACAGCAACAAGGAAATTGCGAATTCGCTGGGCGTGGCCGAAGGCACGATCAAGAATCACGTCTCCAATATCCTGTCAAAGATGGGTGTGCGCGACCGCACGCGCGCGGTACTGAAAGCCTTTGAACTTGGTCAGATTTGAGCACAACTGCAGGCCTGGCTGCTCGCAGTTTATCTCAACCCGCCTTGTCCAGCTGTTCGAACTGCCGTTTCAGGTTTTCTTTGCGATCGGTTACGATGCGTTCCAGGGTTTCCACCCGTTGCCGCAAATTGGATTCAACCGAATCCAGACGCTTGTTAATGGCATCAATGGCCTGTTGGTCGGCCTTCGATGGTTTGTCTTTATTGTGGTGGCGATAGGCCTCGGCGACGATCGCCGCGACCGCAATAACCACGATAGCGGTCCACATACTCATCCCGCATTCCTCCTCTGATCATCACCCGGTAATTTGGGTTTGGATTGCACATTTCGCCAGTGGCAAAAGTCATGGGGCGGCGGGACGGCTGGGTGGGGTCAGAGTACAATTCCACATGGCAGGGGTGGGACTTGCGTTAAAAAAGTTCCAACACCCTGAAATTTTTGCCGGATCCTGTTGTCAGTAAGGGGCAGAACGATATCCAATATCAATTACACAACAAAGGTATGCACCTATGAGTGACGTCCGGATCGAGGCACATGGCCTGACCAAGCGTTATGGCGACCTCACTGCAGTCAGGGACCTGGATTTCAATATCGAAGCGGGTGACGTGCTCGGCTTTCTTGGTCCAAATGGGGCGGGAAAATCCACCACGATGAAGATGCTTACGGGCTTTCTGACGCCTACATCAGGCACCGCCTCGGTCAATGGACACGACATTGTCGAGGATTCACTGGCGGCCAGGCGCTGCATCGGTTATCTGCCGGAAGGCGCGCCTGCCTACGGTGAAATGACGGTGCGCCAATTCCTGGAGTTCATCGCAAGAGCGCGGGGATTCAATGGCGCTGCCGTAGGCGAAGACCGCTGCTGCAGCCATGGAACGGCTCAATCTGCACCAGGTTCCCGAGCAGCCCATCGAGACACTGTCCAAGGGTTTCAAGCGGCGAGTGGGGCTGGCCCAGGCCATTCTGCATGATCCCGATGTGCTGATTCTGGATGAACCGACGGATGGTTTGGACCCCAACCAGAAACATGAAGTCAGAAGCCTCATCCGCGAGATGTCCGCGGACAAGATCATCGTCATATCCACCCATGTACTCGAAGAAGTCTACGCTCTGTGCAACCGCATCATGATCATTGCCGAGGGCCGCATGCTGATGGACGACTCTCCGCAGGGCCTGCTGGCGCGCTCCAGATATCACAATGCAGTTACGCTGGTAGTAGAGCAACCGGAACGGGTGGCCAGTGTCCTCAGCGAATTGCCCGGGACGCGCAAGGTCGAGATCCGGCACGGTGAGCTTACGGTATTCCCGACCGGGGATGCTTCCTTGCTGGATGTCATTGCCGATCAAGTCCGTCAGCATCACTGGATCGTGCATGAATTGCGTCTCGAAGCCGGGAGAATGGACGAAGTGTTTCGCCAGATCACCCTTGGGGAGGGCGGACGATGAGTGATGCAAAAACAACGATTTCCGCCCCTGCCGCGATAATGAATGTTGTCCGCAGGGAACTGGCGGGCTATTTCGCGACACCGGTGGCCTGGGTATTCATTGTGATATTCCTCGTGATGTCCGGTGTGTTCACTTTTTATATCGGTGAGTTTTACGAACGCGGCATGGCTGACCTGGCGCCCTTTTTTCAGTTTCACGTCTGGCTCTATCTCTTTCTCGTACCGGCCATTTCCATGCGGCTCTGGGCCGAGGAACGGCGCTCCGGGTCCATCGAACTCTTGCTCACCCTGCCGCTGACGACCTGGCAGGCAGTGCTCGGCAAGTACCTGGCAGCTTGGCTGTTTATCGGTATTGCCCTGTTGCTGACCTTTCCCACCTGGCTCACGGTGAATTACCTGGGCGATCCTGACAACGGAACGATTGCCGCGGGCTACATTGGCAGCTGGTTGATGGCGGGCGCGTTTCTCGCCATCGGTTCCTGTCTTTCGTCATTGACACGAAACCAGGTCGTTGCATTCATACTCAGTGTCGTGGTGTGCTTCGGTTTCCTGCTCAGTGGCCTGCCCATGGTGATGAATCTGTTCAGTGGCTGGGCGCCGCAGGGCCTGCTCGACACGATTGCCGGCTTCAGTTTCCTGACGCGTTTCGCGTCGATTTCAAAGGGAATTCTCGACCTTCGGGATATTGTCTATTTCGGCCTTGTTATCGTGTTCTGGCTGATGGCGAATGCCATCGTCCTTGAACTTCGCAAAGCAGACTGAGGGCGCCGGTCATGCAAAAAAGATCGCTTTACTACGTTGTTTCCCTGGGCCTTTTGGTCATTCTGTTTGCTTCTTTGAGCGTGTTGTCCAGCCGCCTCTTGCGTGGCATGCGCGTCGACCTCACCGAAAACCATCTGTATACCCTCAGCGAGGGCACGCGGCATATCCTCGAAGGCTTGCAGGAACCGGTCAACCTTTATCTTTTCTTCTCCGAAAAAGCGAGCCGGGACCTGCCGCAGATCAGGAGTTACGCCAGGCGCGTGGATGAACTGCTGGATGAATTCGCCAACCGCAGTGGCGGCAAGCTGCAGATTCATCGTGTCGACCCCGAACCATTTTCCGAACAGGAGGACGAGGCGGCCCGGTTTGGACTGCAGGCGGTACCGGTAGGCGCCAGCGGCACAACGCTTTATTTCGGCATTGCCGGCTCCAATTCACTGGACGATGTCCAGAGCATGCCATTTCTGCAGCCGACAAAAGAGAAGTTTCTGGAATACGATCTGACAAAAATGATTTATTCACTGGGCAACCCGGATCGCAAGACTATCGGCCTGATTTCCAGCCTGCCGATGGAAGCCGGGTACGATCCGGCCAGCCAGAGCATGCGGGAACAATGGGTCGTGTACGAACAGCTTAGCCAGTTGTTCAAGATCGAAAAGATCGACGCGCAGGCCGAAACCTTGCCGGATGACCTGGATGTGCTGGTGCTGGTTCACCCACGGAATCTCGACGACAAGATGCTCTACCAGCTTGATCAATTCGTCCTGCGCGGCGGACGCCTGCTGGCATTCATCGATCCCATGGCAGAGTCCGACCGGGGCAATCCATCAGATCCGATGGCGCAGATGCAGGCGGGCAGCTCGTCCACACTGGGTCCTTTACTCGATGCCTGGGGTATCCAATTCAGCCCCACGAAGGCGTTGGGAGATTTGGAATATGGCGTTGGCAACGGCAATCAGCGGCACATAGAAATCATCTCGGTCCCGGCCGCAGGTATGAACAGTGACGATGTGGTCAGTGCCGACCTTGGCGTCGTAAACTTTTCCTCCACCGGCTGGCTGCAAACCAAGGAAGGCGGCACTACCCATGTCGAGGCCCTGGTGCAGAGCAGCGAGAACGCGGCGCCGATCGATGCCTCGCGTCTGCGCTTCCTGGCGAACCCGGCGGATTTGCTGACAGGATTCAGTCCCTCCGGAGACCGTTACGCGCTTGCCGTGCGCATCAGTGGCAAAGCCTCTTCCGCTTTCGACAAGGCGCCGGAAGGTCTGGCTGCCGCGGAACACCTGGCACAGTCCGGTGAGCAGGGCATCAATGTGATCCTTTTCGCCGATACCGATATCCTGACTGACCGCTTGTGGGTGCAGAAACAGCCATTCCTGGGCCAAAACCTGGTCAATGCGTTTGCTGACAACGGCAATATCGTCGTCAACGCGGTGGACAACCTGCTGGGCAATCGCGATTTGATCAGCATCCGCACCCGTGCCAGTTCGGTTCGTCCTTTCGATCGCGTGAACGCTTTGCAGGTACAGGCCGAGCGTGAGTATCGCGCTACGGAAGAGCGGTTGCAGCAGGAATTGACTGAGACCGAGCGCAAGCTGACCGAATTGCAAGCCGCCCGCAACGGAGACGATTTGCTGGTGTTGAGCGATGAGCAACAGGCGGAAGTAAAGCGTTTCATGGACCGGAAACTGGAGATTCGCCGCGATCTGCGTCAGGTGCAGCATGATTTGCAAAGCGATATTGACAATCTGGGCACCCGCCTGAAGCTGTTCAATATAGCGCTGGTGCCTCTGCTGGTTATCATTGTCGCTGTGATATACAGCCTGCGCCGGCGCAAAAGACTTTCCCGCCGGTTGGAGAGAACTGAAGCATGAGCAAGAAACATTTTTCATGGCTGCTGCTGCTTACCGTCGTCGTCGGTGCCGTTATTCTTTTGATGCCTGGAAGAACCGGTCACGAAAGCGGGTTTGAAGTCCGGCCGCTGATTCCTGGAATGGACTCATGGGTGAATGAAGTCAAGCGTGTCCGCATTGTCAAGGCCGGCAACCAGACCGTGGCGACACTGGTCCGCGGGGAGCACGGCTGGGTAGTGGAAGAAGCTGAATCCTATCCGGCGGACTGGGCCAGGTTGAAGTCCCTGTTGGCTGCGTTGGCACAGGCGCAGGTGATAGAGCCAAAGACCACCAATCCGGCCTACTTCGATCGTCTTGGTTTGAAAGACGTGAGCGAATCGACCAGCAAGGCGGTAATGGTTGAAATCGGCCAGGGCGAACACGCGGTGACCGTGCTGGTCGGGCATGCCGCCCAGGGCAGGGAAGGGCAATACGTCCGTTTCCTTAAAGACGACAAGGCTTTTCTGGTCGACCGTAAGGTGGACGTGGCGGCAGAGACCCACGATTGGTTGCAGCGTGAAATAGTCGATATAGCCGATAGCGAAGTCGTCCAGGTGACCATCACCCACCCCGACGGCGCGCAGGTCGACGTGCGTAAGAACTCGGCAAATGACCAGGATTTCATTTTGCAAGGACTGCCCAAGGGCAGGGAAGTGCAATCCAGTTGGAGCGTGAATGCGCTGGGGAGCAGCCTGTCCGGGCTGCAACTGGACGAAGTGACTGCAGACAGCAACATCGACTGGTCACAGGCCAGCCATTTGCGCCTGCTGACGGCGGACGGAGTCGAGATTTCGGCCGACCTGGTGGATTCCGACGGAAAATCCTGGATTCGACTGAGCGCTTCGGAGCATGCGCCGCCAGCCCCGGCCGCAAAGGAGACCGGTGAGAATAAGCCCGAAGCGGAGGCGACTGAGGAAGCGGCTGCAAAAGATCTGGCCAAGCGCGTGGAAACCATCAATCGTCGCGTCAGTGGTTGGGCGTATGCGATCCCGCAATACAAGTCTGAGGTCATGAACAAGCGCCTGGAAGACCTGCTCAAACCCCTCGAGCCCAAGAAGGAAGGCTGACCTTGAGGCCACAATGGCTGGCTGCAACGGCCGCAGTGTCTGGGCTGGCGGCAGTCGTTCTGGCCGCACTTGGTGCACATGCGATTGCGCTGCCGGATGCATCCGCCACCAGAATGTGGGATGCGGCGCTTGAAATACATTACTTTCATACTGCTGCGATGCTGGGTATCGCGGCACTGGCGATGCGCATGGCATCGCCCGCAATCACATACAGCGGCCTGATCCTGGCCGTTGGAACAGCCTTGTTTTCCGGTAGTTTGTACCTGCGCGCCGCCGGCCTGGACTGGTTCCCGGTGTATCTTGCGCCGGCGGGCGGGCTATTGTTGATGGCCGGTTGGCTGTGGCTGCTGCTGGCTTTGCTGCGAAAAAACCCGGACTGAACTTATTATTGTGCCGATGATGGAAGCACGCATGAAGCTATTGCCCGCAAGCAGACAATCGTGAGTCGCTTGCCTTACAGCCGGCGCGCGGCGGTAAATCATCTGCGCAGCCAGTGCGCGCCACTGGGCAGGTTTATCGACCAGCACGGACCTTTGAAGCTTGAGTTCAGGCGGGAACCCGATCTTTTTTCGGCCCTTTGCCGCGCAATTGTCTACCAGCAACTCTCCGGCAAGGCCGCAGCTACCATTTACCGTCGTTTCAGCGGCCTGTTTGCCGGGCAGCAGCCACAGGCGGCGGCCGCGACGGCATTGACCATTGCCCGGCTGCGCTCGGTTGGCTTGTCGCAAAACAAAGCCCTGGCGATCCAGGATCTGGCAAGAAAATCGCAGGACGGAAGCCTGGCTTCGCTGCGCAAAATTGCCCGCATGAGTGACACCGAAGTAATTGAAAATCTGGTCCAGGTGCGCGGCATCGGCCCGTGGACAGCGCAGATGCTGTTGCTGTTCAACCTCGGGCGGCCGGATATCATGCCGGCAGCCGATCTCGGCGTGCAAAAAGGTGTGCAGGCGGTATACCGCATGAAGACGCTGCCGCCCCCTGACGCGGTGTTGCGCCGGACCAGGCATCTTGCGCCATTTCGTTCAGCGGCCAGCTGGTATTTTTGGCGTGCTGCGGATACCGTGTTGCTCTCGACCCCCGATTCGCCCAACATGACCTGATCTTGAATCCGCGTGCTGCCGGGCTCATGTTACAACCAGCGGCCGATGACCAATCATTTACGAAGCATGAATCTTCTTGATCAATTTGTCTTGCAGCATGTTCAGCTCAGTGAATTACATGCTGAGTTGGTCAAGGTATCCACGCCGGCAGGTACGCAGGAAGCCAAGGTGGAGCTCAATCTTACGCCCCGTCCGATGCAAACCGATTCAGGAAGCAAGTTACCCGCCTATCAGGTCAGTGCGCGCCTGTCCTGCCAGGGCGGCAGCAAGGACCAGCCCGGCCCCCAGTTCAATGCACGGGTAGCTTTCGAAGCCATCTACCAACAGACCAGCGGCGAAGGGGTCGATATCGCCCAGTTCACGTCCAACCATGCCAGTCTGACCCGGCAGTTGTATCCGCTGTTGCAGCATGAATTGCGCGGATTGCTCAACCGCCTGGGTCTGGAACAGATCCACCTGCCCTTCGACCTGCCGGCCCGGGTGCAGGACGGCTCCGCCCAAGCCGTGCAAATTTCAGGAGCTGTGCACTAGGGAGCCTCTGATCAATTATGCACGGAGCGCGTTTCTGCCGCAAAAGCCGCAGATCGTGCGGAGCGGGCCGAGTGACAGTAGCAGCGCTATGGCCGAGGCGGGCAACGTGCGAGATGCGGCTTTTGCGGCGAAACCCGGATGGGACGGGCCTTTGCGGGCGCTCCGCCCCGTTTTGATTCGCTCATTGGGAATAACCCAACCACGCTCACCAAAGCCGGACCGGAGCATCCCGCAAAGACACCGTCGCGCCCGCGCATAATTGATCAGAGGTTCCCTAGCTTTGAATTCCGGAAATGTCTTTCACCCATAGTCAGTACTGCTTACGGAGAGCGCCGCTCCGAACCAAGGGATTTGCTTTCAGGACACGGCTAATAGCCATCCATGGCGGCCTCTTCTTGAAACATCCCTGTTTCAAAAGGTCCTGAAAGCAAACCCCTTGCTCCAGATCGGCTTGTGCCATCCTGTAGTATTGAACTGATATGCATACAACATTTCTGCAAGTCACAACCAGGGCGCGATAATCGTGATGCTTCAACTGGCAAAGCACCAATGCCAGGGTTCATAGGCCAGGCGGTGCCGGTTGTTGCGCGGGAATGAGAGCCTGAAGCCAAACTCCTGAGCGTGCTTGGCCATCCAGTGGAATGCCGGGCTGCGTTCGAATTCTTCCTCGAGCACCGCGAAGCCCGGTGTGGTGATGTCGAGGGCGCGACCCGTGTGGTGTTCGCTGAATCCCGGCGCCGCCGACACGCTGAGAATTTCCTCCATACTCAAGCCTTTTGCGATTTTGCGCTGCACCAAATCACACTGATAATTAACTGATCGCCAGGCGGATACAAGCTGCAATTCGATGTCGCTGCCGGCCGCGCCCCGCTGCATGCGGCGCCAGGCGGCAGCCGCGGGCGGTGCAAGCCGCTGTTCGCGGCCATAAATATCCAGGCCGATGGAAGTCAGCCGGGTCGCTTCCGGCTGCAGGGGCAGCCGGTGACGGCGGCCATAGTCCGATGGAATTCCCAGTTCGTCGGCAAGCATGCGCACCCGCCGGCCATAGCGTGTTTGACGGCGTCGAAGCGAACGCTGCATGGTGAGCTGCTGTGCGACTGGAGGGGTTTCCCTCGCCAGTGGCCCATTGGCAGAGCCTTTGAAACCCAGCGCACGGAATCTGCCGGCGGCCGATGGCGGCAATTGAACGCGCAACTCCTCCATGCCGAATGCGACCGCAAGCCGTTCGGCTGCGATCACCAGGGAAGCAAACCGGTCCCCGTCGCCGGACTCCGGGGCAAGCAACAGCTCCCCCAGACTGCACCGATCCAGGTCCAAAGCGGCGGCGGCGAGTATACCTTCCTCGTTTTCTGCAATGAGCATACAGCGGTCGAGGATTCGTTCCTGCAGCAGGGATTTGTTCTCCCGCGCTTGCCCGGAGAAAATCAAGCATGGATACGTATTTTCCGGGCCAAGTCGAGTCAGGCATGATCGCCACAAACCAGAGACTTTTTCCAAATCATCGATTTTGGCCAGTCGGATGCTTGTTTTCAGGCTTGCATGTGCGGGCATTGCGGCTATTCGTGACTGCATTAGCGCTTTGATGGTACACGACCCCAAAAAGTTTGTAACATTACTGTCACAATTGATCCATACCATGCCTGTATGAACCCTGCGTCTCCCGACAGCGCTGCACCGGGCCCGGCCCGCTCTGCCCGTTTTCATCGTTGGCGTGGAACCAAGGACACTCTGGCGCGCCGGCTGATCGGCATAGGCGGGGTTTCGGTCATCCTCGCGGTCGTATTGATCTTCTTCTACCTGCTGATGGTGGTGTTCCCGCTGTTCAAGCCCGCATCCACGGAGTTGGTGCCATCCGGTACGCGCCCCGACTGGACGGCCACGGAACCGCTCTACCTGTCGATTGAAGAGCAGCGGGAAGTTGGTATTCGTGTTGCGGCCAACGGAACCATCGAGTTCTTCAAGGTCAATGGCGCGGATAGCATTCAGAGCACAAACTTCTTCGCGCCGGGTAGCGGTGATTTTCTGTTTGTCAGCGAAGCGATAGAGCATACGGGTTTGCTCGCTGCAGTTGGCTCCGATGGCCGTGTTTTCCTCTTTCGCCATGCGTACGAAACGCGCTTTGATGGGGGTGTGGCCAATAGGAAAATCATTCCCAGTCTGGAGTTCCCTTATGGGCGCGATCCTGTCATTGACTTCTCCAACGGGAAGGTCGTGGCGCTGGCCCTTTCCGAAACGGACAGCGGACTGATTCTTGCCGCCCTCGACGACAGTGGTGGTATCGAGATTCTTTCGGCCACTCGCCGGGAAAACATGATGACCGGGGAGGTCAGCCTGGATTCCAGCCGTTACCGCACACGTTTGGATACCAGCCCGACGAGCTTGATGGTCAGCAGCAATCATCAATGGTTGTACCTCGGGGATGTGAAAGGCAAGGTTTACCGCTTGGCTCTGCCCAGCCTGGAAGTCGAGCAAACGGTTGATCTGCACGGCGGTCCGGTTACAACCATGAGCATGTTGCTGGGCGGGATTTCCTTGCTGGCGGGTGACAGCAACGGAACGATTTCGCAGCTTTTTCCGGTGCGCGACGATCAAAACCAGTACTCGCTGAAACTGATTCGCCAGTTTCACGCGGGTTCTGCAGCGGTGAAACAGATCATCAACGAGCAAAGGCGCAAAGGTTTTCTCGCCCTCGATGATCACGATGGCCTCGCCATCTATCACAGCACGGCCAATCGGCTCATTCACCAGGAGTCCCTGGCATCGTTGCAACCGCGGGCCGTGGCTCTGTCACCGCGCGCCAATGACTTGCTGATCGAAGGGCGGGACGGTGCGTTATACCAACTCACCATCGACAACGAGCACCCGGAAATTTCCTTTTCGGCCCTGTGGCAGAAAGTCTGGTACGAGAACTACGCCGCACCGGAGTATGTCTGGCAATCCTCCGCTGCCAACAATGAGTTTGAACCGAAATTCAGCCTGACCCCACTGGTATTCGGTACGCTGAAGGCCGCGCTTTACGCCATGCTTTTCGCTATTCCGCTGGCCCTGATGGGTGCTGCCTATACCGCTTATTTCATGGCTCCCGCTCTGCGCCAATGGGTCAAGCCCGGCATCGAAATCATGGCCGCCCTGCCGACCGTCATCCTGGGCTTTCTCGCCGGTTTATGGTTTGCCCCTTACGTTGAAGAACACCTGGCGGGCATTTTTTCGCTGGCGCTGATCATGCCTCCGGGCATATTGGTTTTTGCCTGGTTGTGGGATCGCTATGATGGTCCGGCAAAAGCGCTGATTGTGGATGGCTACGAGCCTTTGTTCCAGCTACCGATATTGGTTCTGCTGGGGTGGTTTGCCTTATGGGTGGCCGAACCGTTGCAATACGGCATTTTCGGCACTGATCTGCGTTCCTGGCTGAGCCATCAGGCGGGCATCAATTACGACCAGAGAAATGCGCTGGTGGTCGGTTGTGCCATGGGCCTGGCGGTTATTCCAACCCTGTTTTCCATCGCCGAAGATGCGGTTTTCGGCGTGCCGCGTTCGCTCTCGAGCGGATCACTGGCGCTGGGGGCAACCCCCTGGCAGACGCTGGTGCGCGTGGTGATCCCAACCGCCAGTCCAGGCATTTTCTCGGCTTTGATGATCGGTCTGGGGCGGGCAGTCGGGGAGACCATGATCGTGCTGATGGCGACCGGAAATACGCCGATCATGGACTGGAACCTGTTCGAGGGCATGCGCACGCTGGCGGCCAATATTGCAGTGGAAATGCCGGAGTCAGAGGTCGGCAGCTCGCATTACCGCATCCTGTTTCTTGCCGCCCTGGTGCTGTTCCTGTTCACCTTCATCGTCAATACCGTGGCTGAAGTGGTGCGGCAGCGCTTGCGCGAACGCTACAGCGCTTTGTGAAGCGGCGAAGGATACCCTGAATGAAACTCCGTAAATGGATCGATACCGGCGCGCCCTGGGTCTGGCTCAACGCTGCGGCGGTCAGCGCCTGCATCCTCTTGGTCGGGGGGCTGCTGCTGTTGATCACGGTTCGCGGCATTGGGCACTTCTGGCCGACAAAGGTTTATGAGTTCATCTCTGTGGACGAAAACGGTGAGCAGACCCGGCTGGTGGGCCAGATCAGGGAAAAAGAGCGCGTCCCGATCGAACGCCTGGGCGATCAGGCCGCGTTCCTGGTCGGCGAAGAAGGACTTGTGACCCGAATTTTGCTCAAGACCGGCAACCGCGATCTGACCAACCAGGATTTTCGCTGGATTCTGCAGGAACAGGTCATAGAGCAAAAGGCCCCGCTCAGCATGGTCGTTTTGGAGCGTGCAGAATGGGGTGCATTTTTTGGCTACGTGGTCGGTTTGAAGACGGACGGGGTTTTGCTCGAAAGCCACGATGTGTGGAATGATTTTCAGCAGATGCTGCAGCGCGCGGCACGCCTGCGCGACGAAATTGAACAGCTGGAAAAGAAGGATATCGGCAGCATCAACTACCGTCTCGAGCGGCTACGCCTGAAGCAGCGGGAGCTGCAACTCGACGCAGTGGAAAGCCCCGCGGCCTACGAAGATATCGAACGGCAACGGCAGGCATTGCAGCAGCAATACCAGGCACTGGAAGACCGCTTGGTGAAATTGCACGAAGCGACAAAACGGGATGCGGTGGTGATGCGCACTGGCACGGATGCAAATTCCGATCATGACCTGCCCTTGTTTACCATCATCGATGCCTGGCGCCCCAATGCCATGAGTTTCACCGGAAAACTGGGCCATTTCTTTCAATCCCTGTGGTCGTTCATCCGGGATGACCCGCGAGAAGCCAATACCGAAGGCGGCATTTTTCCGGCCATCTTCGGCACCATCCTGATGGTATTGCTGATGACGGTATTCGTGACGCCTTTCGGTGTCCTGGCCGGTGTCTATCTCAAGGAGTATGCGCGGCAGGGGCTTTTGACCCGGATCATTCGCATCGCGGTCAATAACCTCGCCGGAGTGCCATCGATTGTGTACGGCGTATTCGGGCTCGGTTTTTTCGTTTACACCGTGGGCGGCAGCATTGACCGCCTGTTCTTCGAGGCGGCTCTGCCGTCCCCCACGTTCGGCACCGGCGGACTGTTGTGGGCTTCCCTAACCATGGCCCTTTTGACACTGCCGATCGTGATCGTTTCGACCGAGGAAGGTCTGGCCCGCATACCGCGGTCGATGCGCGAAGGCAGCCTGGCCCTGGGCGCGACGCAATGGGAAACGCTTTGGCGCACGATCATCCCGATGGCCAGCCCGGGTATCATGACAGGCCTGATTCTGGCAGTGGCGCGCGCGGCCGGTGAAGTGGCGCCGTTGATGTTGGTGGGTGTGGTCAAGTTGGCGCCATCCTTGCCGCTGGACGGTAACTATCCGTTCTTGCACATGGAAAGAAAATTCATGCACCTGGGTTTTCATATTTATGACGTGGGTTTCCAAAGCCCCAATGTTGAAGCTGCGCGACCCCTGGTCTATGCAACCGCATTACTGCTGGTCGTCGTAATTCTGTTGCTGAACGTGGTCGCAATCCATGTTCGCAACAGCTTGAGGGAAAAATACAGGGGACTGGAATCATGACATCACCAGAGCAATTGGCACTCATGGGCGACGCCCAGGCGCAGGCGCACCCTTCCGACCTGGAGGGCACCGCGGTGGCGGTCAGCGTGCGCAAGCTGAACCTGTTCTACGACGACGTTCAGGCACTGAAGGATATTGAACTCGATATAGGCGAAAAGGAAGTTACTGCTTTTATCGGCCCGAGTGGTTGTGGCAAGTCCACCTTGTTGCGCTGTTTCAATCGCATGAATGACCTGATAGACAGCTGCCGCATCGAAGGCAAGATCATCCTGGGAGGCAGAAATATCCAGAAGAAAAAGGTGGATGTGGCGGAGTTACGCCGGGAAGTCGGCATGGTGTTTCAGAAGCCCAACCCTTTTCCCAAGTCGGTCTATGAGAACGTGGCCTACGGCTTGCGCATCCAGGGCATCAACCGTCGCCGGGTGCTGGACGAAACGGTAGAATGGGCGCTGAACGGTGCGGCGCTTGTGGGATGAGGTCAAGGATCGCCTCAATGAGTCGGCACTCGGTTTATCCGGCGGACAGCAGCAACGCCTGGTCATCGCGCGGGCTATCGCGGTTCAGCCCAAGGTCATCCTGCTGGATGAGCCCTGTTCTTCACTCGATCCTATCTCCACCCTGAAAGTGGAAGAATTGATCAGCGAGCTGAAGCGGGAGTACACCATCATCATCGTGACGCATAACATGCAGCAAGCCGCGCGTGTTTCTGATCGCACGGCCTTCATGTACCTCGGTGAATTGATTGAATATGGTGATACCGACCAGGTGTTTACCAACCCCCGGGTGAAGCGGACCGAGGATTACATCACCGGGCGTTACGGCTGATGTCGCGTGCTTCGTGACAGAATGCCAGAGCGGGACATTGGGCCCCAAGGAGAACGGATATGGATAAGTTGAATATCGGGCAGCATATTTCCCACAAGTTCAATGAGGAACTGGAAAACGTGCGCAGCCAGGTGCTGAAGATGGGGGGGATCGTCGAAGATCAACTGAGCAACGCTGTGCTGGCGCTGGTCGAGACCAATGCGGAACTGGCGCGTGAAGTGGTTGAAAACGATTACCGGGTCAATGCACTGGAAGTTGCCATTGACGAAGAATGCACGCGCATCGTAGCGCGCCGTCAGCCGGCGGCTTCGGATTTGCGCCTGGTGATGGCGGTTATCAAAACGATTACCGACCTGGAACGCATCGGTGACGAGGCCAAACGCGTCGCCCGGATGGTGGCCGATGAAATGAAAGGCACCCTGAATCAGGAAATGCGCCAGGAACTGGAACATATGGGCAGTCTGGTCCGTGACATGCTGCGCCAGGTGCTGGATGCCTTTGCCCGCATGGACGTCGATATGGCAGTGCAGGTGGTGCGTAACGACAGCAAGGTGGATTCCAAGTATGGTTCCATCACCCGCCACGTGATGACCTACATGGCGGAAGACCAACGATCCATTCCGCTGATGCTGAATATCCTGTGGGCCGCGCGAGCCATGGAACGTATGGGGGACCGGTGCGAGAACATTGCTGAATACATTTTCTACCTGGTTTACGGTCGCGATGTACGCCATATCAGTGTGGATGACGCGATTGCCGAGATCGCATCGCCAGCCGAAAAACTTCCCTGATAAAAAAAGAGGGGCCGGTAGTCCGGCCCCTCGGGTGGTTCTGGTCTGGCGGTCGTACGATCGTCAGCGCTTAGTTGCCCCCGCCGGTCGGCCGGTAGGTCCAGGGAACCATCCAGTCAATCGAACCGTCGAAGCCACCGCGGTAGTCTGTCTGGTCGAAAAACTGGTCGTCGATAAACACACCGCCTGACAACGCGGGGGAGTTGGACATCGGCCAGTAGAAGTTGGTCAGCTTCGGGTCGACCTCCTGATTGTTCATCGAACGCAGCACTGTGGAAGAAATCACCCACCATCCAGGGCGCACCGTCCGCGGTTTTGAAGTTGGTGCCGCAATGGACGATGACGCCATCGAACGTGGTATCGCCGCTGGGTGCCGCCGGTGTGCCGGCCGCGTTGAAAGTCGACGGCGTATCCCTGAACTCGATGCAGGAAACGCCGAAGCCGTCCACGATGGTGTTGTAGATATGTCCGGAGGAACCTTGCTTGTGCAGGATGCCGGAGCTCCCGTGGCCGTTGCCGAGGAAGGTGAAGTTGGCCAGGGTCGGGATGGCACGCGGGCTGGCGTCGAAGCTGTCCGGGTTGCTGGCGCCCTCGATGCCAAAGTCTTCGCCGAAGCCTTCACCCCAGGAGATCAGTCCGTATTGCAGCTTGCCGCTGAAACCCAGGTCCCAGTCCACCCCGTCGTCACCGCTTTCGGTGCAGACGAAGTATTTCAATTTCACGGTGCCGCCGAAGAATTCCACGCAGTCATCTTTGCCGCGGTATGCCTGCAGGTGGTGCACGATGGTGCCGTCACCTACACCCTGGAAGGTGAATGAATTCACCTCCCGGTTGGGCGCGAACACGTAGCCGGCGTAGCGCACCTGGATGTAGCTCATCTCGCCGCTGGAATCGTGGGGATCGCTGCCGCCGAAGCGCTGCGTCTCGTCAAATTCCGAGAAACAGTTGTACGGCGCGTCCGGACACGCGTTGGCAGGCGCATTGCCGGACACCACGATACCGCCCACGTCACCCGGGGCGGGAACGGTGCCTTCGATAAACCCGTCCTGCGGACTGGTCCACACGATGGGCGCATAGGGAGTGCCGTTGGCGATGATCTTGGAACCCGGGTTGATATAAAGATAGTCACTGGAGGCGCCTTTTCCGATCATCACCGTACCGGGATCAATGCGGACCGTGGCGGAGTTGGCGTTGTCCTCGCCGAATCAGCACCAGGCCGTTAATCACCCAGGTGGTGTCATTGGTCAGGTGGATGTCCTGCGTGATCTCGCCGCTCAATTCACAACCGCGGGGGACGATGGCGGAGGGCTGTGAAAACGCCGGGCAACTGGCGAACTCGTTCTTATAGACGCAGGTATCGGCAACGCCATCAACCGGCCGAAGGTTTCCAAGCGTCACGTCAGGAAAACCGGAATCGGGATCCATATCCAGATCAAAGTAAGATACTGTTACAGGAATTCAACCTGACCGTCGCGGTACCGACTCTGTCGTACGCAATTGCGTTGGGATCGAACGGCAGTCCAAATACGCCTCCGGTAACGCGATCGATTTCAATGTCGGTGCTTTCGAACTGATTTTCGAGGAAACTACCAAAAAGGATCAGCCAAACCGGTTGGTTATTTTCGTCGTAGGTAAACAATGCTCCGAAAAAAGTGTTTGAACCATCCACATGCGGTGCAAAGAGGACGGAAATGCCGCGCCCATCAGCCGACGGTGTGTAATAGTTGCCATCAAATACGTCGCTCGCCTTGATCGCTGCACTCGCCTCGCCGATAAACAAAGCGCCTGCAACGATGCAAAGCGGGGCAAGTTTTCGCAATGAAATTTTCATTCTGCTTCCCTCCTCCGGGATATGAATTGTGTCTATAACAGGCCCACGACCATGAACCGGACCTGAGATGGTTATGCTACGGGTGATTTGTTACAGGAATGTTTCGCTGAGGCGTTAAAAGACGCTTGCCTTTCAGAAAGCCCACTGCAACTCGAGGCTGAGTTCACGCCCACGCTTGAAAATGCGCGTGGTTTCTTTTCCCTGGGTGTATTTCACCTCCGGGTCCAGCAGGTTTTTCAGCTTCAGCCGTCAACCGCCAGCGGTCGGCAAATCGGCGCTTGTAAATCAAGTCCAGCGCCGGAAACGGCTGTTCGTAGATATCAGGCTGCCCCAGCACGCCGGCCTGCGTGATCCGCTTGCCGAATTCGTTGTAGAGCAGGGACCACTCCGTGGGGCTGTCCGGATTGTGGTAGCCGAACTGAAAGTTCACCACCCAAGGTGACTGCCCCTGTAACGGCCGGCTCGAATTGGTCTGGGTGCTCAGGCTGGAGTCGATCTCCACGCTGGACTTGATCTGGGCGTAATTGAAGGCGATGAAGTAATTTTCCCAGTCGAAGGGGCCAATAAACCCCCACTTGAAGTCCGCCAGCCAGTTGAGCCAATGTGACATCCTCGATCCAGCCCAGTGACTGGGAGTAATCCACTTCCACACCGGAGAGTTTGGCTGCCAGCGCGTTTTGCAGCGTGATGATTTGGCCCGAGCCGCCGGATGAGAAGGTTTTCTCGATCGGATTTGTGAATTTCTTGGAGAACCCGGCGATGGAGAAACTCTCGCTGGGCGAGAAATAATACTCCCAGCGCAGGTCGTAGTTTTTCAGCTCGGCGGTTACCAGCTTCGGATTGCCCACCGTGATCAGGTCCAGTAGCGGGTCCAGATACGGCGACGGGGCCATTTCCCGAAAGTCCGGACGGGAGACGGACTTGGCATAAGCGGCGCGAATCTGGGCCTTCGGGCTGTAAGCCCAGGTAATGGCGGCGGAAGGCAGCTTGTCCTTTTGGTCGATCACGCCGATGACCGGGGGCGCTTCGGGATTTAACAGGCTGGCGCTCACCACCTGTTGCTGGTTGTCCTCCTCCCGCACCCCAGCGGACATTCGAATCTTCTCGTTGAAGAGGGACAGGTCCAGGTTCAGGAACCTGGTGTCAAGCGTCTGCTTGGCGGTATAGGTATCCGTGGCCCGAGTGGATTCCTTGAGTTGCAAAAACGCCGGATCGATATACTCGGGAGTGAACAACTCCGAGTACGGCAGCATCCTGAGCTCGTTGGGAATGCGGCCCTGAAAGTTGAAGCTGCGGATGCTCGCATCACGGTCGCGCTTGAGTTTACCCAGGCCGCCGCGCAGTGTCAGCACATGGCGGCCGAATTGCAGCGGCAGCTTGCTCTCCACGGACCCGTGCGTCAGGTTGTCCTGCAGATTCGCCCAGGTCTGCTGGTTGCTGTCGGGCCGGGTGGAAACCTCATACACCCCGTCCTCGTTGTCGTCGTCGCGCCGGTACTCGCGCGTATTGGGCTCGTCCCGGGTGGCGGTGGCGTCGGTATATTGCCAGTCGAGGGTCCAGCCCTTCAGGGGGAGGGCATGCGAACCCACTGCCTGGTAGGAGAGCAGCTCGTTCTCGATCCACTGGAATAGGTATCGACGCAGAACCTGATTGTCCTCCACACCTTCGCTGATCTTGGTCTCATCCGTAGTCTGGCGCAGGAGCATCGCGTTGAAGCCGATCTTCTGGCCGTTAGCGAATTCCACTCCCAGGTTGGCGAATGCGCTCGTATCGATGAGATTCAGTGTGCGGTTCACGTCAAGGTTGTCCGCCAGTTGTAGCCCGTTACCACCGGAGACTGCGCTGTACTTGCGTCGAATCTCATGCAAGTTCTGCCAGCTATTGTCATACCTGAAGGCGGTGACAAAACCCCAACGGTTGCCGTGGCCAAATTCGAAGGAATTGCCGAATGTGCCGGCCAGACCCACGTCCGGTGGAATGGTCTTGTTCTTGACATCGTAGGTACTCTTTGCGGCCAGGTCCTCGCCGAACACCTCAATTTCCTGCTGTGTGAAACCATCCGGGTTGGTAAAGGAGCGGGGCTTCAAGTACACACCATCGGCGATGGCCGCAGCCAGGGATTTCGGAAGATCCCTGGCGCCGTCGTCGAAGCCGAGGAAGTCGGTACCGCTGCCGTTGTAATCGAGCCCGTTTTCCCCGGTGGTGTGGTCCGTGTAGCCGAGCTTGACGCTCAGCTTCGCGGTCAGTTCCTGCGGGAAGGAGACGGTGCGGAGCTGCACGGTGCCTCCCCCGAACTCCCCGGGCAGGTTTGCCGAAGCGGTTTTTTGCACCACCACGGCCTCGATCACGTCGGTGGGGAACAGGCTTAGTGGCACCACCCGGCGCGTGGGGTCGGGGCTGGGGATTTGGGCGCCGTTCAACACCACGCTGGAGTAGCGCTCGCCAAGGCCGCGCACGTAGATGTACTGGCCGTTAACCAGGGTAAGCCCGGTGACCCGCTTCAGCGCCCCTGCCGCGTCCGAATCCCCGGCCCGGGAAATTTGCTCCGAACTCAGCACATCGGTGACCCCGCCCGACTCCCGACGCTCGGCCAGCACCGAGGCCAGAGAGCCGGCGATATGCGGCGCCACCACGACGTATTCCGGTAATTCCGCGCCCGCTGGTGTCAGGCGCAATTCCAGTTCCGTCCCGGATCCGGATTGCACTGCAACACTGTCACGCGTCATGGCGCTGAACCCAGCTTGCAACACGGAGACCGTATAGGTGCCGGGCGGAACTTCCGCGCTGAAGGCACCATCGGAGCCGCTGCGAATTTCTGCTGTAATGCCGGAAATATAAATGCGTGCAGCCACTACCGGCTTGCCGTCATCGGCACTGACCAAATGGCCGCTGATGGTCCCGGGAGCTTGCGATTCGCTGCTGCCGGCCGATTCGGCTTCCGCTCCGGGTTGCGTTTCGGGGGCGGAAGACTCGACGTCGAATATCGCCGATCCACCGCCGGTGATGTCGACGATCCACTGACTGATCTCGTCTTCATGGCTGATGATTTGCTGCTGCAGGACGACATGGTCCTCTTGTCGCAATTCGAGGTAATGCAGTCCTGCCGCAGGCGCAAGTATGGCCACTCCGCGGACGTCAGTGGTTGTTGCCAATTGATCGTCCAGCAGCACTTCCACGCCCTGCACCGGGGCACCCGCGAAAAACACATAGAGCGTCAGGTTGGCATCGCGTGCTGCCAATGAGAATGTGGGCAGCAGTAGCCAGATGGAGAGCCAGAAACGGTAGCGCACCCGGCCGAAGGTATATTTCACAGGCACTTCCAGGAATCCTGCTGACAATCCTGCATGGCGCGTCGGAGCTCGATGGCCTTGCGCACCAATTCCGGCCGCGTAAGCGTGGACAGCAGTTGTTCGGCGCGCGCGAAGGTTCCGGATTTGAATTGGGCGTATGCCATGGCATAGGCGAGGTCCTCGTCGCTCAACAGGCCGACCCGGTACATGGCATTGTCCATCGCCGCCGCTTGCTCGTAACCTTGCATTTCAATCAGCAGCGCCAGACGTTGGCGCAGTTTCTCGGGCTGATCGTTCAGGCTTCCGTTGATGGTCAAAGCCCGGTACACCTGACCAGAGCGGCGATAAAGTTCGGCTGCTTCCGCCATCAAATCCGGCTCCAGCAGTGCAGCGCCGTAGAGCAGATCGGCGGCCGCGCTCAATTCGCCGCGGTCTATATAGACGTGGGCGAGCACCTTGCCGACTTCAGGGCTGGACGGAAAACGCAACTGCGCCTGTTCCAGAAGCACGCTGGCCTGGCCGAGTTGACCGCTGGAACGCAGCGCGTTGCCAAGTGCGACGTAGTCCTCGAGCTTGCCTTCGCTTTGATCGAGATATTGGCGCCCGAGAGACGCAGCGGTCTGAAAAAGGCCCAAATCGATCAGGTAGAAAACCCTTCGGCGCAAAAGCGAGGATTCCCCGGGAAAAAGCGTCTGTGCTGTATCCAGCGTAGCCAACGCCAGGTCTTTCCTGTCCATCATCCAATAACACTGCGCCTTGAGGTGGTGCAACGACGGAAGCTGCGTAAGCGCATCCCCGGTTCGGTCAACGGCGGCAACGGCGGCGTTGTAATCACCCAATTGGTAATCGGCCTGGGCGAGGTAGACATAGACCGTCGCATCCGCGGTTTCCAATTTGGCTGCCTGTTGCAGTGCGTCGCGCGCGGGCTCGAACTGCTGCAGGCGGAAATTGGTAATCCCGAGCAAGGTGTAATAGCGCAGGCGATCCAGCTTTTCGTCGGTGACATCCACCTGCTGCAATGCCACCAGGGCGCGGTCAAGGTTGTCATCGCGCATCATCAGCGCCGCAAGATCAAGGTAATTGACTTCGTTTTCCTTGCTTTTGCCCAGCGCCGGCGCGGCCAGAGTGAAGGCCAGCAACAGCAACAAAATGCAGCGTGAAATCAGGGTCATGGTGTCAGCTCAGGTCAAAGCGGATGCGCTGCCGCGCCCAGGCGCGCACCGCCTGCCCCTTGTACATCGCGGGTTCGAAACGCCACTGCTGTATCCCCTGCATCGCGGCTTCGTCGAATACACCCTGGGGACTGGACTCGACAATTTCGATCTGCTCGATTTGGCCGGTAACGCCAATCAGAACCGAGAAATCTACGTAACCCTCGATGCCTTTGGCGCGGGCGCGCGGTGGGTAAACCACAGCGGCCTGATACGTCGGCTGCGGAGGCCGATCTACGGTATCCTGGGTCATCACCATGCCGTTGGCGCCGTTCAGCAATCCGCCGTCGAGTGCGTCCAGGTCGCTCACCGAAAACCCGGGTATGCCCATATCGACTCCGGAAAGTGAGGTGTCCAAACCCGTTAGCGGTGGAGGCGGCTGCCGCGGAGTACGGCGCGGTTTGGGCCTTTTCACTGGCTCTGGCAACGGTTGTTTCTGCTCGGCCTTCTTCTTGCGCTCGAATTGCACCTGGCCGGATAAATCCTCGAGGCTGGGTGGTGGGAAACTTGAGAACCGGTTGATCAGAACCACCGTGCCCAGCACGATGACTGTGCCCAGAACCATTGAGATCAGGGCGTAAACCAGGCGGCGAATCTTCTCCCTCCGTTGCACCTCAGCCTGCTCCGGCTTCTTCCACGGTGGCAACGCCGACATCCGCGGCCCCGGCCAACCTGGCCTGGTCAACGATTTCCACCAGTTTGCCGGAGGGTACGCCTTGGTCGATAACCACCAATACGGACTTGGCGGAGCTGGTCTTCATCAGCTCCCGCAGGCGGCTCTGCACCACCCAGATCTGAATCGGCTCGCCGTCGAGAAAGGTGTCGCCGGAGGCATCTACATAAAGACGTATCGCCTTGGTCGAGGCGGACACGGAGCTGGATGCAGCCGGGCGTTCCAGCTCCAGTTTCATATCCCGCACGAACGTCGTGCTGACCATAAAGAAAATCAGGAGGATGAACACCATGTCGATCAGCGGTGAAATGTCGATCGCCTGTATGCCCTCATTCCTTTCTCTGTACCGCATGCTCATTCACCTTTTTCGGGAGTAATTTCACCGCAACACAGAAGATCCTTGATCTGGGCGAGTTCCAGTTCCAGATCTTTCTGGCGGCGGTTCAATATGCCGTTCACGATCATTCCGGGTATGGCCACCGCCAGGCCCATCTGGGTGGTGAACAAAGCTTGCGAAATACCACCGGCGATGCCGCCGGATTGGGAAAACAGCGACATGGACCCCAGGGAATTGAAGGTTTCGATCATTCCAATGACCGTGCCCAGCAGGCCAAGCAAAGGGGCGGCCATCACGATGGTTATGATCAGCACACGGAATTTGCGGATTTCGCTCTCTTCCTCGAAAAAGGCTTCATCCAGATAAGGACGTAATTCAGGTTTGCCATTTTCGAACAGTTTCAGTCCGGCAATCGCCGCGCGGACCAGCACCCCATCCGTTCGCGGTATCTTGCCCGCGCGTACGCGATAAACCAGGTTGCGCGCGCCCCTGCTGGTACCTCGCCTCAGGGCCGCGAAGCGATAACCGATCGCGAACCACAGCACCACGGCAGCCGCGATCAACGGCGGCATTACCCATCCGCCGGCCGCGATGTAGCTGCCCAGGTCCTGGAAAATCGTGCTGAGCATGAATTACACCGCTCTGGACAGGCCAAGGCCTTTGTAGACGTTGATCACGTGCAAGGCCGCTTTTTCCATGTCGTCCTTGATCGATTCGGCCCATCCGGAGAGCAAATTGCCGAAGATCAGGGCAGGGATGGCCACCGCCAGGCCGACTTCAGTAGTGACCAGCGCAATGGAAATACCGCCCGACAGCAGTTTGGGATCGCCGGTGCCGAAATCTGTGATGATGTCGAAGGTCGATATCATGCCCGTGACGGTGCCCAGCAGACCGAGCAGTGGCGACACCGCGGCGATGACCATGATCATCGCGCCAAAGCGGTTCAAATGCGCCGATTCGTGAAGTATTTGCTCAGAAATAATGTCTTCGATGTGTTCGCGATCGCGATCGATATTGCGGATGGCGGAACCGACGACCCGGGCAGTGGCGCCTTTGTGGGCCTTGGTCAATTTCAGCGCTTCATCGAGCTTGCCCTCATGCAGCAGGCTGCCTACGGTGGCCATCACTTTTCCGGTGGTGGCGCTGGCCCGCCTGAGGAAGATGATGCGCCAAATGATCAGCAACGCGGCCACCATTCCCAGTCCGACGATAATCCAGGCAATCGAGCCGCCGCTGTCGATCACGCCAACCAGGGTTTTTCCGGCTTTTTCCTCGATGGCTCTCTGACTGGATTCGTACAGGAAGATGCCCGGATTCGAAGGGTGTTTGCCGGCGGCCAGCGCCGTTGCGGTATCCGGAGTCGACTCCGACCAGATCTTGAATTTGCCGTCACCGGCGGGTGCCAGCGCGCCGCTGCCCTGGTCGCTGATGCCGTAACTTGCGATATGGCCGATGTGCACCAGTGTGCCGTTCACTTCGGTGCCGTCAGCGAGAAAGAACGACCCCGCTTCCTCCCGCCGTGTGCCGAGTCGATCGAGCAGCGCAATGGTGGTATCGAGCAGGGTCGTAAGCCGTGCCTCATCCGTGCCGGAAAGGTATTCGGGTGTGCGCACGGCCTGAATGTCGAAGGGTTCCAGGGTAGCCCCCGCCTGGGCAAACGTGGCCTCCAGAATATCCTGGCTGTCTTCGGCCGAGCGGGCTTCGCGTTCGGCGTCGGCGAGCAAGCGGTTCAGCCGGTCCCCTTTGTCCTGCAGCGCAACGTATGCCGCTTCCACCTGGTCTATCGCTGCCTGGCCCCTCTGTTCACCCGTCGCAGCGGTGGTTTTGAATTCATCCACGCGCTTTTGCAGGTCGCGGATCTGGGCGTCAAGAAAGGCGTACTCCTTCTGATATGCTGCTTGCAGTTCGTCCATCGAGCGATTGGGATCGACGGTGATGACCTTTGCCTTTTCCGCGGTGCTATTGCTGTTCGCCGGGCTGAGTGTCCTGTGCCTGCAGTTGGCCATGGAAGCCTGTCATGAGAACAAGTGAAGCTACCAGGGCGATCCATGCAGGCCTTCTGCATGCTGCGTTTCGTAGGTTCACCGGGCGCGTCATGATGATTTTCCAGCCGATTCCGGCAGTGCATTGGGCAGTTTGAAATACCCCTGGCGAATTTGCTTGCGCAGCGAGTCGAACAGGTTGGCGACCTGTTCCTGGTCAGCGGCCGAGTCAAGCAACTGGAAGCTCCAGCCCGATGGTGTGTGAACTGCCCGACCGTATTTCAGGTCACGGGTTCTGAAATACATCATCGCATTGCCCAGTTTGGCCACATCGACCAGCACGTTCTCCCCGTTCAGCGGTATCGACTGGGTGTAGATCGCATTCTCTCGTGACAGGCGGATTTCATCCTCGACGAAAACCCACAGGCGGTTGACCGCGCGCTGTGCGCTGATCGCACCACTGCCCATCTGCAGCGCTACGTCATCCAGCGCGGCGATGCGTTCACCCACCTTGAACGGAAATCCGCTTTTGACTTGTTCCCGGAGCTGTTGAATATGCGAGGTGACGATGGGTATCAGGGTTTCCGAACTGGATCCGGCCGCGGCTTGCTGTGCGCGCAGATCCTCCATGTCCTTCTCGAGCTGGTGCACGCGCAGTTCCTCGCGATTGCGGGTGGCTTCGAGATCGGACTGCTGCGCGGCGAGGTAGGCCATACGATTGCGGTGTTCCTCGCGTTTGATGTTGAGTTCGCTCTGCAATTCATCGACCTGTCCGCGCATCTGGATCAGCCGGTTGGCCAGCGTTTCCAACGGATCATCGGCGGCAGACGCCGGGTCCATCGTAAAGAAGAGAACGGCCATGCAAATGCCGCCGATTAAAGTCTTGGTCATGGAAATATTCCAGTATGCGTGGAAACCATTGATGGCAAGTGATCACAAATCAGTAAAGGAAGTTTAAGAAGCGCATGTGACAGCGGTGTTACAGCTCGCGCGTGGATTCGTCACCAAACTGTCACGAATCAGTCATGTGGCGGAAACAAAAAAATCAATCAATACGACGTATCGCCGCATGTTTGGATAGAATGGTCCAGGGAGCTTCATAATGGCACGTGGAGAATTATGCATAGCCGGATCCTGATCGCGGACGATGACGTGGAACTCACCGCTTTGTTGCGCGAGTATTTCGAGAGTGAGGGTTTCGAGATTCGATTGGCTCATGATGGCCGCAGCGCGCTTGATGAGGCCCGCCAGCCGGGCCTCGACCTGGTGGTGCTCGACGTGATGATGCCGGCCATGAACGGGCTGGATGTGCTCAAGGAATTGCGCAAGGAAAGCCGCTTGCCGGTCATTATGCTGACCGCGCGCGGGGACGACCTTGACCGCATTCTCGGGCTGGAACTCGGAGCCGACGACTACGTCCCCAAGCCCTGTAACCCGCGGGAATTGATGGCGCGCATCCGGGCTGTTTTGCGGCGGGCCGGCAGCACTGTCCAGCAGGGTTTGATCCGCCTCGACGACCTGCAACTCAATCCGGGGAATCGAACGCTGCTGAAGAACGGTGAGGACGTAGAGCTGACCAGCACCGAATTCAGTATTCTGCAAACCCTGCTGCAGCACCGCGGTGAGGTGGTCAGTAAGCGTGATTTGTACATCACCGCACTGGGCCGGGAACCGGTCGCTCACGACCGCAGTGTCGATATGCACGTAAGTAATCTGCGCCGCAAGATTGGTCCGGATGATCGAGGCGAAAACCGGATTGAAACGATACGGGGCATCGGTTACCAATACCGCGTCAGTGTGGGGTCAGAGTAAAGTGCCAGAGTCGATTCGGAGGTTCCTGATGGCCAGGCACGCCGTTACTCTGGCACTTTACTCTGACCCCGTTTTTCCTGTCCCCGTTTTTTTCCGGGGCTTAAAGCGGCTGTGACGAGTCTGTTCTGGAAAATCTTCTTGACGATGTGGCTGAGCATCGTTGGTTTCTCGGCCACCATTGGCTGGCTCAATGACAAGCTGGCGCGGGAGCAGTGGGCTGAAGAACCGGCCAATACATTTGCTCGCGGTTTGTACCGTATTGGGCAACGCCTGAAGGTATCCCTGGCTCAGGGTGGCGCTGCCGCAGCTAAAGAAGAACTGTTTGCGATACCGCGCTATTCGCGCAGTTACATCTACGTGGTCGACAACGCGGACAAGGAGATTCTGCAGCGGGACGAGGAACTCGATACGCTCAGAGACCGGCATCGGCGAATGGAAGCGGAAGAAGCCGTCGATGCTGACGGCCACAGTTTCACCGTATACCTGGTTGATCGCATTCCACCCACGACCATACTGGCGCCCGGGCCGGAAGGAACTGCCTTGCGTGTCCTGGCCGCGGCATTGATCAGCGCGCTGGTCAGTTTCTTTCTGGCCCGCTCATTAACCGCGCCGCTGGAAGGCTTGCGCCTTGCAACACGCAAAATTGCAGCCGGTGATCTGGATACCCGGGTTGGGCAGTCGATCCCGCAGCGCAACGATGAATTCAGTCAACTGGCGACTGATTTCGATTTGATGGCCGAGCGATTGCAGACCATGCAACAGGCCAGCAGGCGCCTGTTACGGGACGTCAGTCACGAGTTGCGTTCGCCCCTGGCGCGCCTGAGTGTGGCGGTGGAACTTGCACGCAAGAAGGGCGCGGACAATATTCGCACGGAGCTGGATCGCATCGAACTCGAAGGCGAGCGACTGGAATCCCTGGTCAACGATGTACTCGGTCTGCTGCGTGAGTCGTCCGAGCAGTTGCCAAAGCTGGACGAAGACCTTGATTTGACGGAACTGCTCACCGAGCTGGTCGAGGTGGTCAACTACGAAGTTCCGGCAGGCAAACCGGGTATTCTCTGGCAGCCACAGACGCCGGTCATTTATCTTGGAGACCGCGAACTGTTGTGGCGCACCATGGAAAACCTGCTACGCAATGCCTTGCGCCATACCGACCCGGAGCAGGGGGTGGAACTTTCCATGTGGACAGATGCACAGGAACGTAAGGTGAACATGCTGGTGAGGGACCATGGAGGCGGGGTCCCCGAGTCGGAATTGACCAATATTTTTCAGCCCTTCTACCGGGTGCAGGAATCACGTGACCGCTCCAGCGGTGGCCACGGTATCGGTCTCGCCATAGCGGCGGCAGCCGTTGGCCGCCACGGCGGGCAAATCCAGGCCAGCAATGCACCGGGTGGTGGTTTGAGTGTGCAGGTCAGCTTGCCGGTCGTGATCTGAACACTGCGCGCCGGCGCTGAATCAGGCCCGGTCTTGCGGAAAAGCCAGCACTGCAGAGATCGCCTCCAGATCCAGCAGACGCATCAGCAGGCGATCCACGCCCAGAGCGACTCCTGAACACTCCGGCAGGCCGTGCTGCAAGGCATCAATCAATTGGTGATCGATAGCAACGCCTTCCTCTCCACGCAGGCCGCGTGAACGGTTATCGTGCTCGAATCGCTGCAATTGCTCCGTGGCGTCGCCCAACTCCTGGTAGCCATTGGCCAATTCTGTCTGGCCAAGATACACCTCGAACCGCTCTGCCACGGGTGGGGCGTCCTGACGTACGCGCGCCAGGGCCGCCTGCTCAGGCGGAAAATCGAATACGACAGTAATGGATTCGGAATCCAGAGCCGGCTGGATGATGTGCGTGAGCATCAAATCCTGCCATTGTTGTTGACCCAATGGCCCGGTGTGTATGTTTCGTTCCGCCGCCAGCGCGGCCCATTCCGCTTCATCGGCGAGGTAAGGATCAAGTCCCGTGTGGCGCAGAAACAGATCACGATAGCTGATGTTCTCAGCAGGCCAGCCGTCAAATCGTCCGCCAGAGCAGTGGCCTGCCAGTTCGATGACTTCCTTGGCCAGCTCGAGATAGTTCCTGCCCTTGCGGTACCACTCGAGCAATGTGAACTCCGGATTGTGCCAGAGTCCGGATTCACCGGCGCGGAATACCCGGCCCATTTCATAGATGTCGGGCAGTCCCGCGGCGAGTAGTCTTTTCATCGGAAATTCGGGAGAGGTGCGCAGATATTTCGGCGGCGCAGCGTCTGATCTCATGCCGGCAATGTTGGGATCGGTATTGCCGGCCTGTGACAGAATCGGCGTTTCCACCTCCATTACCTCGCGGGCTGCAAAAAAAGATCGGATATCGGCCAGCAATTGTGCCCTGGCCTCCAGAGCCAGGCGCGAGGCTGAAGGGCGCCAGCTACCGGCCTTGTTCCTGTCCATCAGCTCAATCCTTTGCAGCCAGGATCAGATTCACACCAACAGCCCGCAACTGCTGTATTTCCTGATTCAGATCCGTCATGGTGAGTGGGTGGGTACGTTGCCATTCAGCCGGCAGAAAGGCCGTAATATCATGATCGGACGCAATCAAACTGAAGCCGGGGATGGACAGATCATCCCGTGTGCGGCACAAGATGCAGGCGAAGCGCAGGCAAAAGAGGGTAAAGCGCAATGGCACGTGCATCCTGCCGGGCAAGCTGCGGGCAAAATCCCGCGGGATAGCTCGACGGTGATGACGCACCAGCGCGGCCACAAACAACTGCTCCTGTTGCGTGAAACCCGCCATGTCGGAATATTGCACCAGGTAACCGGAATGTTCCTGGTAATGACTGTGGGAGACGCTGAGTCCCACTTCATGGAGATCAGCGGCCCAGCCGAGCAATTGAAGGTGAATGGGTCTTAGAAATGCCGCATTCTGGATTTGCCGGCAGGCATCCAGCGCTGTCCCTCGAACCCGTTCCACTTGCGCCTGGTCTACACCATGACGTGCCTTGAATGCGCGAATGGTGTTTTCCCGCGGGTCCCGATTCTCCATGCGGCCCAACAAATCGTGCAACACGCCTTCGCGCAAAGCGAAAGGCGAGGTCTTGAGGGTTTCAAGTGCAAACACGTTGAAGCAGGCGCTGAGCATTGCAAGTCCGCCGGCCAGCACGGGATGCCGTTCCTGCGACAGGCCTGGAAGTTGCACGTCCTCGATGGTCTTGAAGTTCAGAAGCTTGTCGCGCAAGCGTATGACCACGGCCGCATTGATATCCTTTTCCACCCAGCCCAACTGGCGGCATATCTCGGCGACGGCAAGCACGGTCCCGGAGGAGCCGATAGCCGTTTGCCAACCGGTTTCAAGGTAACGCGAGCGTAATTCCTGCATGTCGGCCATGACACAGTTCACTGCCTTGGACCAGCGCTTTTGTGTTAGCCGGCCGTCGGCAAAGAACCTCTTTGTCAGCGAAACACAACCGTATTGCACGCTTTCCATTTGCAGGGGTTCCAGCCCTTCGCCAATCACGATTTCGGTGCTGCCGCCGCCAATATCGATCACCAGCCTGCGCTGCTCGTGGCCCGACACACCCTGCGAGACGCCCAGATAAATCAGACGCGCTTCCTCGCGGCCGCCGATAATGTCGATGCTGCAGGACAAGGCGGTTTCCGCCACCATCAGGAAGGCGTTGGCGTTTTTCAGACGACGGAATGTTTGCGTTCCGACCGCCCGCATATTGTCGTTTGGGATGCCGCGCAAACGCTGGCCGAATCGCGCCAGGCAGGCCAGGGCGCGTTGCTGGGTGTCCTGATTCAGGTGGCCTTCGCGGTCCAGGCCGCCGCCCAGGCGAACCATCTCCTTGATGCGGTCGATCACCCGCAGTTCGCCATATTCGCGGCGCGCCACCAGCAGATGAAAACTGTTGCTGCCGAGGTCAATGGCAGCATAGGTATCCGCCCGCTCAGGCATTGCCGTACGTCGCCTCGAGGTGAAAGTTTGTCGGTGTGAAACAAGGAATCAACATGGCTTCAGTATGACATGAGTATATGCCTGACGAAGCATCGAAGAACGCCTGCCTGCTGAGCTGAACGGCAAGGAGGGCTCACGCGAGCCCTCCTTGCCGACGCATAAGCCCTTTCCCTGCTTACTTGAACTTGAAATTCAGGTCGAGTTGCAGCCGGTCGAAATCACGCGAATTGCCTGAGGCCAGATCGATCTTGTTCAGGAAATAGGTGGCCTGGAAATTCCAATTGTCCTGGAAGGCGTAAATTGCGCCAAAAACGGAACCCTTGGAATCCGTGCCGCCACCGCCAAAATCAGAATCCGCCAGCAGGCCCAGCACGGCGTCTGCTTCGAGCTTCTCATAGGCATAGGAAATCTCCCAGGTGCCCCGTGATTTTGCCTTGCCATACTTGAACCCTACGGCATAACCTGAATTGTTGTCATCTGCATCCCGGTTGTGGACATAATCGGCAAATACCTTGGTGGGGCGACCGAGCAAGTCGAATCCGAGCTCAGCAAAGCCCTCGATTTCGTGGTAATCGTAGAGGTAGGTTTTCGTCGCCGGGTCGAAACTGTTGCCAAAGAAGGCGCCGTCGCCAAAAAAAGTCTTTTTGCCGGCGGTATCGAACTGAAAATAGCCGGCCCCGGCGGTGAGTTTGAGGTGCTCGCCCAAAGGCAGATGCACGCCCGCTTGCAGACCATAAGCGAATTCCTTTTGCGATTTATTGCTGTCGCTTTCCAGCCAGGTGCCCATGCCGACTGCGAATAGCCTGCCGTCATCGTAGCTCAGCGACGCGCCCTCCGGTCTCCAGTCGCCGTCCCACAACAATACATTCCCGCCCGGCCGGTACAATTGATTCTTGAATTTACCCCCCACCACACGGGTATTGGTCAGTCCTGACCATTCAAAAAACGCCAGGTCCAGGTTGATGGCTTTTGTCGAGCCGCCGCCGCCCAGTGTCTGGTTGGTTGAGACAGGATCGTCACTGCCGCTGGCGAGGCCAAGCCCGACGCGCATGGTGTCGGATACATCGGCTTCCAGCAGCGCGCGTGCGCGGATTCGGTTGCGGTTGCGATCAGCGCCATTTTCGACGTTGATATCTTCGTAGCGATAGCGAAAATCCCCCGACCAGCGCATACGCTCCGCCCAGGAACCGCCCTTCATTTTTTCATCGACCTTGCTGGCGACAGCCTGATCGATTTTCTCATCGAGTACACGATCTTCCTGCGCGCTCATCGGGGCTTGTGTTGTGGCCCCCTGGCTGGCCTGTCGGGAATGCTCCAGCTCATCGAGCCGCTCCGATAACTGGCGAATCTGTTCACGTAAAGCCTGTACCTCTTCATCGCTGACTTCTGCCTGCAAGACCGGGCTGGACACGAGGAGCATCAGTCCGATCAGGGCTATGTAATTTTTCATTTCTCAATCTCCAACAAGGCCGAAATATGCTGTTGACCGTTCATTCCAACGGCCATCAGACGTGTGGTATTTCTCGTTGATTCATGATGCCGTGCCAGTTTATTGCCGATTTGTGACAGTTACGTTACGGAAATGCTACAACTTGAAGCTGCTGCATCAGATTTGTGACAGAGTGCAACAAGCCGGCGAAAATCGCCTTGCACGCATCATCGTTGAAGGCAAAAAAAAGCCCGGCATCAGAAGCCGGGCGATTTGAGCAGATTGAAATACTGCGGGGCTAGTTCAGCTTGGTCCTTTCCCGCGCTGCGACCGGCGCCGGCAAGGGGATGTAGCCGTCTTTCACCACGACGTTTTGACCGATGCTCGAAAGCACCATGTGCAGGAACTGAGAGGTAATCGGGACCAGTGGTTTGCCCGGCTCCTTGTTGACATAGATGTAGAGAAAACGCGCCAGTGGATAAGAACCGTTGATCGCGTTTTCGGGGGTGGCCGCGATGAATGGCTTACCCGGTCCGCTGGCCAACGGCAATGCGCGCACTGAAGAAGTGGTATAACCGATGCCCGAATAACCGATTCCGTTCAAGGATGAACTCACTGACTGGACTACGGAAGCCGAACCCGGCTGCTCATTGACCGTGTTCTTATAATCGCCCTTGCACAATGCGTGCTCTTTGAAATAGCCATAGGTGCCGGACACGGAATTGCGGCCGTAGAGCTGGATGCTGCGGCCGGCCCAGGAGCCCTCCAATCCGAGCTGCCCCCAGGTGTTCAACTCCGCGGGCGCGCCACAGGTCCGGGTCGATGAAAAAATCGCGTCTATCTGTTGCAGGTTCAGGCCTTCAAGGGGATTGTCCTTATGCACGAATACAGCCAATGCATCGATGGCAACGGCCACCGGTGTCGGCTTGTAGCCGTATTTTTTCTCAAAGGCTTCGATTTCATTGTCCTTCATCAACCGGCTCATGGGGCCAAGATTGGATGTGCCTTCGGTCAAGGCCGGAGGCGCGGTGGAAGAGCCGGCGGCCTGAATCTGTACGTTGACATTGGGATAGAGGCGCTTGAACTCTTCCGCCCATAGTGTCATCAGGTTGGCCAAAGTGTCCGATCCGACGCTGGACAGGTTGCCTGAAACGCCGCTGACTTTTTCATAGTTGGGCAAGTCGGCATCGACTTCTGCCTGCGAATACAAGGCTGTTGTAGCGGACATTCCGAGCAGGCCGGAAAGTATGACGGGAAGCGTATTTTTCATTTGCGGGACTCCGTGTAATAAACTGCCGGGTTGCGAGACTTGGCGCAAATGTTAATGCTTGAGTGTGACAGAAATATGACAGTAGCTGATTAGCCGGCTGGCCTTTACGGCAAAAAGTAACATCAGCTCCGCTTGTTGACGGACAGCGGCAGGCACATCACGCCACGTTCGTCGGGGAATACGCAGATGAACTCACTGCCTTCCCCGAGTTCACTGCGGATGATCAGCCTGGCCTTATGTGCGTTCATCACGTGCTTGACGATCGCCAGGCCCAATCCCGTTCCCCCTGAGCGCCGGGCACGGTCGGAGCCTACGCGGTAAAAACGCTCCGTCAGCCGGGGCAGATCCCGCTTTGGAATGCCGATGCCGGTATCCTTTACGGTAAAACCGGGTCCCTCGTCAGTATCCCGCCACGATACCGCGATGGTGCCGCCATCCGGCGTGTAGCGGATCGCATTGAGGATCAGATTGCGAAAGGCGCTTTCCAGATCCGCCGCGACGCCGGTGAGCCAAAGTTCGGGCTCGATGTCAAAATCGAGCAGGTGTCTGCCCTGGCTGATTTCTTCCGCTTGTTCCTTGAGTTGCCCCAGCATGGCTGGGATATCGATTTCCCGCTCTTCGCCCTGAATTTCGTCGCTCTGCAATCGGGACAGTTCGAGCAAGTCGTCGAGCAGGGCTTTCATTTGCACCGTTTGGCTGTGCATGCGTTTTACCGCCCCGGACACGTCATGGTCAGGGTGGTTTTGCAATAGTTCGAGATATCCCAGCAGGACCGTGACCGGGGTTCTCAGTTCATGGGAAATATTTGCAACAAAATCCCGCCGGATCTGCTCCACGTTATGGATATCTGTGATATCGCGCAGCACGATCAGCCACTGATCCTGTTGAAATGGAACTGCGGTGACATGCAGCCAACGGTTGTCGTCAAGCGGCGAGGGCATTTCCAGCTTGCTGTTGGCCCTGTCCCCGGCGGACAGCCAATCAGCAAAATCAGGCCCGCGCAAAAAATTGGTGACTGCCTGTCCCAGATCTCCCGGCACTTTCAAACCCAGCAAGGAAACGGAAGTGTCATTGCACCAGGTGATGTTGTCATCCGCATCGATGACGAGGGTTGCGTCCGGTAAGGCATTGGTCAGGCTTTGAAATTCAGAGATCATGTTCTTGTAGCGCAATTCCTGGTGCCGGTTGCGTTGGTCAAGGGCACGAATACTGTCGAAAATTTCTGCCCAGATGCCGTAGCTTTCCGGTACATCTTCTTGCGGGTGCTGCAGCCAGATGTGAAACCGCCAGACGTTGATCAGATGCCATGCCACAAAAACGATCAGGCCGGTTTCGATGACCAGGACCGGGTAGCCCGCCAACCAACCGGCGACAAATAACAGAATCAGGGCTGCCGCGAACCTGCCGCCATGGAATTTCCAGTTGCGCACGGTCATGGCTGTCGCCTGTCGGCTTCCCTATCGATTCCCGCTCATGCCTCAGCCAGGAAACGGTAACCATGACCGCGCACGGTTTGCAGGTAATGGCTGACGCCGGCAGGTTCCAGCGCCTTGCGCAAGCGGCGAATGTGCACATCGACGGTGCGTTCTTCCAGGTACGCATTCGCACCCCACACATGATCCAACAGTTGTCCGCGGCTATAGGCGCGCCCGGCATGAGACATGAAAAATTCCAGCAGCCGATACTCTGTCGGCCCGAGATGTATTTCTTTACCTCGATGGCTGACACGCCGGGATATCGTGTCTACGACGAGATCTTCGGCGATGATCTGACCCTGGTTATCGGCAGGTGTGCTGCGACGCATGACGGCCCGGATCCGGGCCAGCAATTCCCGCGGCGAAAACGGCTTGATCACATAGTCGTCCGTGCCGGCTTCGAGGCCGCTGACCTTGTCGTCTTCCGAGACTCTGGCCGTCAGCATGATGATGGGAATATCCTCGGTGTAAGGTTCGCGTCGCAAGCGCCGGGTCAAATCGAGGCCGCTGACTCCCGGCATCATCCAATCCATCAGGATGATATCAGGACGGTGCTTGCTGATGGACACCAGCGCCTGCTGGGCATCAGCAGCCAAATCGACCTGCATACCCGCCCGTTCCAGGGCAAATGCAATCATGTCTCGAATGGCCGCTTCGTCATCCACCACCAGAACCTGGGGCTGATTGGTGCTCACATCGGGATCCGCTCACAGTAATTACTGCTTATTATAAGTGGGCGTGTGACAGTTTGATGACATCCGCTGATTATTGCATTTTGCGTGTTGTGCATCCTGGTTCAACCGGATTCCGGCTGGATTTCCCCTCCGGATTTGACCAGCTGGATCTGCAGTTCATTGAGACGCGCCGTGATGCGCGCACGTTCGTAATAGTCCAGGTCGTCGCGATGCACCAGTTCCTGTAATTGCTTGACCGCCTCGGGTGTGCCGCCGCGCAGATAATAGGACTCGGCCATCGCTTCCTCGGCCCGCACGTTGTCGCCCGCGGTATTGGAGGCGCGGGCATAGAGGGCATAAAGCGTGGGGTCTTCAGGATGAGTCAGCAGCTGCTGACGCAGCACCACGCTGGCGGTCTCCGCGCGTCCTGGTTTGTATTCGTGCAGCAGGGCATCGCTGTAGGCCATGGCGATGGCGTGATTTCCGGGAAAATTCTGATACAGGCCCGACAAGCGCTGCAGCGCATCGTCTATGTGACCGGATTCCACATCCAGGTCAGCCATCTGCACCTCGTACGCAAGGTGCTGTTTTCCGTCCATCAAAGCGACAAGAAGATTGCGTGCTTCAGTGAAGTCGCCCTTGCGCTGCAGACAGATGGCGATGCCATAGTTCAGCGCATTTCGCTCTGCCTCACTGAGGTCATCGCGCTGCTGGCGATAGCGGAAATACTTCAAAGCCGTATCCGGGTAGTTCTCGCCGAGGGCGCGCAGTCTTGCCTGTACCAGGTAAAAGTCCGTGCCATCGGAAGGCGGCGGAATCGTCATATTCTGCGCGCGGTCATAGGCTTCAGCGATGCGGCTTGTAGTTACCGGATGCGTGCGCAGAAATTCGGGCGGTCCTTCGCCCATGGCGCGGGTGATATGGCCCAGTTTTTCGAAAAACTCGCCCATGCCGCGCGGATCATAGCCGGCGTTTGCCAGGGTCTGGATGCCAATGCGATCGGCCTCGGTTTCATTCTGACGGGTAAAGTTTATCTGTGCCTGTTGGGCGGCCGCCGTGCCACTGAGAAGTGCACCCTGGATGGCTTCGCCGCTGCCGCCGCCAGCCAGTACCAGGCCAAGCATGGCCAGGGCCAGAGGGATAGTCATGGACTGGGCGTTTTCGACCGCACGATAAAGATGTTGTTGCGTAACATGCGCGATTTCGTGAGAGAGCACGCCGGCGACCTCGTTTTCGTTGTCCGCAGCCAGGACAAGCCCTGAATACAGCGCGACTACGCCGCCCGGGGCAGCGAAGGCATTGACCACCGGCTGATCGATGACGGTGAAGATAAAGGGTTTGTCCGGTCGGTCGCTATGCGCCACCAGGCGGTAGCCCATATCCTCGAAATACGCTGTAATCAGTGGGTCTTCGTTGAGCACCTCATAAGCGCGCATTTGCCGCACCAGGGCTTTGGCGTACTCTTCTTCTTCTTTGCGGGACAGTATCGTATCGGCCGATGCGCCCATGTCGGGCAAGGCCAGACGCTCGTTCTGCGCCATGCCGCCGAGGCTGATGACAAGCGTCGCCAATGCGACAGTGATGCGCATGCCGTGTTGTCTTAAGCTCTTGAACATCCTAATGATTTTATCCAGTGAAGCCGTGCACTAGTGGCCTGTAACAGCCATATCGATAGTGCCTGGGCGCGCCTCGCCCACCGAGGCTGCGTTGCTCGTCGTCGCCATAGTGCCTACTATGCCTCCTCCTCGTGCCTTGCCTCGGCGCGCGATCCATCACCCAGATCACTGCCGATATGGCTTTAACTAGTGTTTACAGGCCACTGGTCAGACAGCAAGCCCAATCACAGGTTCGAAGCCATCACCGGCATAGTTTACTGCAACTGTTTGCGGGCAACGCATGTTTCTTGCCTGGGCCGGAAGCGGGTGAGGCTCCGCAAGCACATTGCTGCAATCGAATTCCTGCCGCGGGGGTTGCGAAACCGCGGATGACTGCGCCGCTGCCACGGGCCCGTTCGCACGCTCTGCAGAGCTTGTTGCATTCCAGCAACGTTTCGGCCCGGAGGTGTCCGCAAGGAGGATTTCAGGAAACCCTTGCGGCCACTGGCCCTCTCAGCATAGAGTGATTTAAATCAGTAACTTGTCTTATTCTGACCCGATTTGTCAAACGACCATTCAACGCGCATGGCATGAACATTGACACGATGTTGTATTCCTGCCATATTTCACCCGTAATCAATGCAATATTGGTGTGAATTTGGTGCAGGGACTGCAAACTAAAATGATCGGCTTGTCCGCGATCTTCATGAGCCTGATGTCTTTTGCTGCCAGTGCCCAGGGTTTTGCATTGCCTGCCGCAAGCTTTGCCGCTGGCGGAACCGGCCTTACGTCTTTCTATGTTCTGGGATTTGAACTCGGTCCCTGGCAGGCGTATCTGGCGCAGCAGCTAACGCCGAATTATATGCTTCCGGCTGACGCCACGCCGGTGCATGTCAGTTGGTTGCGTTACAGTGATGTAATGATCTTGCCTGATTTTGCCGCCGATCTGGAAGCGAATCCGGACACTTATTTTTACATGAATTTCGAATGGCAATCCTCTGATCAGTATCTTTCACCCGAGGCAAAAGCTGATTCGCAAATCATCGGCAACCAATTTGAGCGGCGGTATTTTTCCTCAGGCTTCGAGCAGCATTTGAGTGACAGCGGTGTGCTGGGAGTTGCCGCTGTCATCGCGTATCAGCGTTACAGCGCAGCCAGTCTGGGACTGATGTCGGCCACGACCAGCGATAATGAATTCTTCCCCAGTGCGCGGACCACGCCTTATGAAGAGACGGGCTATGGTACGGGTGTCCGTTTGTCTTTGCGCCAGGAAGTATTCAGCGGTTTTGCTGTCGAAACGGGATTCCAGTCACGCATCAACATGGACCAGTTCGCGGCTTTCCGGGGCGTGTATTCCAATCCTGCGGATCTCGATATTCCGGCACGCGCGCGTGTCGGGCTCGATTTCAAAACAGGTGAGCGCTCCTGGCTCAATGTGGCTGTCGAACGCGTGCTCTACAGTGACATCAACGCTTTTCCCAGCCGTTATTTGCCCAATCGCTTTCTGTCCTTGCTGGGCGATTCCACCAGTCCTTCATTCGACTGGCAGGATTTGAACATATACAGCGTTGGTTGGACCTGGAGTGACGGCGCGGATGAACAGTGGCAGATCGATATCTCTACCCGGCCGCAGCCATCCCCGTCCTCGTTGATACTCAGCCAGGCCTTGCAAGGCGATCTGGCGAAAGCAGCCGTGACCGTAGGCTATTCTCATCGCACGGGCCCGACCAGCCGGCTGAATTTCAATGCGGCCTATGCCCCTTCCGAGTATGCGTTTGGCGGCAGCGTTCTTGGTATTACTACCGGCAGCCTGAATCAGCGCGTGGAAGCCGAGGCGCTCTGGACCTACGCTTTCTGATTTCCTGTCCCATCCGGCCTAGCAGCCTGGCGGAGCCCTGCCTGAACGCCAAAGCGGCGCACAGGTCCTATAATTCTCTTGCACGCCCGTACAGGTAATCCTTGACAGGAGGAGTGGACGTTTGGAACTGCTGAAAAACTGGTTTAAACGGTCTTTTTCCGACCCCCAGGTGGTGATCCTGGGCGTTGTGCTGCTGATCGGTTTCGTTGTTGTGGTCGGTCTTGGAAAATGGCTGGCGCCTTTGTTCGCGGGTTTGGTCATCGCCTACTTGCTGGAAGCCGTGGTCGGTGCGCTGCAGCGGCTTGGCATGTCCCGATTACCGGCAGTGATACTGGTATTTCTGATTTTCATGGCGCTGATGTTGTTTCTGTTATTGGGTTTCGTGCCGAAAATATCGCGTCAGCTCACCCAGTTGGTCCAGCAATTCCCCGACTACCTGGCACAAGGCAAAGACTTGCTGAAACAACTGCCCGAGAAATACCCACAGATGGTCTCTGAGGAACAGGTGCAGGCATTGATGAGCACCTTGGGGCAGGAAATGGCCAACACCGGTCAACAGCTCCTCACCTGGTCCCTGTCGTCAGTCGCAGTTGTGTTCGGCCTGGTGGTATTCGTGGTGCTGGTTCCGGTCCTGGTGTTTTTCTTTCTCAAGGACAAGGAATTGATGATCCGCTGGATCGTGGATTTTCTGCCGCATGAGCGCTCCCTGGTGACCTCGGTTTGGGCCGAGGCGGAGATGCAGATCGCCAACTATGTGCGCGGAAAGGTGACCGAGATATTTATCGTTGGATCGGTCACCTATATCACATTCATTTTTTTGGGCCTGCAATACTCCGAACTGTTGGCCACCCTGGTCGGGATTTCCGTGGTCATTCCCTATGTCGGCGCTGCTGTGGTAACAGTACCGATCGCTTTGGTGGCTTACTTTCAATACGGATGGAGTTGGGAATTTGGCCAGATTATGATCGCCTATGGAGTGATCCAGACACTGGATGGCAACGTGCTGGTGCCGTTGTTGTTTTCTGAAGCGGTAAATCTGCACCCGGTCGCCATTATCCTGGCGATACTGGTTTTCGGCGGCCTGTGGGGGTTCTGGGGAATCTTTTTTGCCATTCCCCTGGCCACCCTGGTGCAGGCGATCCTGCGTGCCTGGCCACGTACCAGTCCGGAAAAAGAAGCGGAATTACAAAGCTTCGGAGGCGAAGTCAGCTAGGCGCGACCTTTCTCCCCGGCGCAGCGTGATGTGCCCCGCGTGCGACCAGTCTTTGAAGCGGTCCACGGCAAAAGTCAGACCCGAAGTGGTTTCAGTCAGGTAGGGTGTATCGATTTGCTCCACGTTTCCCAGACAAACCATCTTGGTGCCGGGACCGGCGCGTGTCACCAGGGCTTTCATCTGTTTTGGCGTGATATTTTGCGCCTCGTCGATGATGACGAAGCGGTTGAGAAATGTCCTGCCGCGCATGAAGTTGAGGGCGCGTATCTTGACCCGGCTTGCCAGTAAATCGTTGGTGGCAGCGCGTCCCCACTCACCGCCTTCCTGCGGATGTGTCAGCACTTCGAGATTGTCGGTCAAAGCCCCCATCCACGGAGTCATTTTCTCCTCCTCCGTTCCGGGCAGGTAACCGATGTCCTCGCCGATGGATACGGTCGCCCGCGTTACGATAATCTCCCGGTAGCGCTTTTCATCCATGGTTTGTGCCAGGCCGGCGGCAAGAGTCAGCAAGGTTTTCCCGGTACCGGCAGTGCCCATCAGCGTGACAAAATCGATATCCGGGTCCATCAGCAGGTTGAGCGCGAAATTTTGTTCGCGGTTGCGTGCATGGACGCCCCAAACGTTTTTGTGGCCGGCGTAATAGTCATCGACCAGTTGCAGTTTGACCTGTGCGCCGTCAAGACTTTTGACGATGGCTTCCATACCGTTGTCTCCGCCAAAGGAAACGCACTGGTTTGGATACCAGCCATTTTCTCCTTTCAGCTTGAATCGATAAAATGTCCTGCCGCCTTCATTCCAGGATTCCAGCTCCGGGTAAGCGTCCCAGAAATCCGCGCCCTGACTGCGCATGCCGCGGTACAACAGGCTGAGATCGTCCAGCGCCCGGTCGTTGTAATAATCCTCGGCCTGCACGCCAAGAATGGCGGCTTTGATACGCAGGTTGATGTCCTTGGAAACGAGTATGATTTGACGCCCGCCATCAGCTTTTTTCAGCGCCAGCGCCGTACTGAGAATTTCATTGTCCGCGAACGATCCATCGCGTAACAGGCTGGAGTGGGTTTCAGGCATGCTGGTCTGGAAGAACAGTTTGCCACTGCCCTTGGGCAGTTCGAGCCCGTCCGGAACGATCAGGTCAAGCCCGTCATCAAGATGGCTCACATTCTGACGTTCCATCATTTCGCCGATGAAACGGCTGACTTGCCTCACATTGCGGGCAACTTCCGACAACCCCTTCTTGGCTGCATCGAGCTCTTCGAGCACCATCATCGGCAAAAAGATGTCGTGTTCCTCGAACCGGTACAGCGCAGTGGGGTCGTGCATCAGTACATTGGTATCGATGACGTACAGGCGATTTTCACTTCCCATGGGCGGGCAGTTCCTTGTGAATGATTGCTTGGAGACGGACTAGTCCAATGATTCGACGGCTTGCAATACTGCATCGACATGGCCCTTGACCCGGACTTTGCGCCACTCCTGGCGCAATATTCCCTTGCCGTCAATCAGAAAGGTGCTGCGTTCGATGCCCATGAACTTGCGGCCATAGAGGGTTTTTTCCCTGATCACGTCGAATTGCCGGCACAAGACTTCGTCCGTATCGGACAGAAGGTCAAAGGGCAGCTTCAGCTTGGCGCGGAAATTCTCGTGGGCTTTGATGCTGTCACGCGATACGCCGAGCACGTCTGCGCCCGCTTTGCGGAATTGTTTATAGGCATCACGAAATTCCTGGCCTTCAAGGGTGCAGCCGGGGGTATTGTCTTTGGGATAAAAATACAGGACCAGTTGGACGCCTGAAAAGTCTTGCAATGAAATTGTTTTGTCGCCAGTGGCGGGTAGGGTGAAGCTTTTGACCTTCTTGCCGATGCTAACCATAGAACTCCTTCACTCCGGATTTCATTTTGGCGATATATTTTTCGGGGTATTTCTGCGCATGATTGCAGGATACTTGTCAGACAGGGGTACCGCAAGTACCATGCAGCCGGTCCCGGGCAATGAGTATTCCATGTTCAAAGGCAGTATCGTAGCGCTGGTAACACCCTTCGACGAAGCCGGTGAAATTGATTTTGCCGCACTTTCTGCGCTTGTGTCTTTGCACCTGGACGCTGGTACGGACGCGCTCGTGGTTGCCGCAACGACAGGAGAATCGGCCTGTCTGCGGCCCGGTGAATTCGAGGCTTTGCTCAGCGCGGTGGTCAGCCAGGCAGCCGGCCGCATGGCTGTGATTGCAGGCACCGGCGCCGCATCGACCGAGCGTACGATAGAAAACACACGGCGGGCAGCAGGCTGCGGAGTAGATGGCGCCCTGGTGGTGACGCCGTATTACAACCGGCCAACACAGCACGGCCTGGTGGCACATTTCCTCGCGGTCGCCGACAGTGGCGCATTACCGCTGGTGCTGTACAACGTGCCCTCACGCACGGCAGTGGACATGCTGCCGGCAACCGTGCAGAAACTGGCTGGTCATGAACGCATCGTCGCCATCAAAGAGGCGGTCGGCCGGATGGATCGGGTGGCAGAACTGCTGCGGCTTTGCGGTGATGAATTTACCGTGCTGAGTGGTGATGACCCAAGCTTTCTTCAAGCCATGCGCTGCGGAGCCCGCGGCGTCATTTCCGTTGCTGCAAACGTTGTTCCCGCCGCGTTCAAGTTCATTTGCCAGGCGGCCGAGCGGCGTGATTGGGCGGCAGCAGAGACGGAAGAGGCTCGCTTGCGCCAGCTTTTTGATCTGTTAATGATTGAAACCAACCCGATTCCTGTAAAATGGGCGCTCCAGGAACTGTCTTTGTGTTCTGCGCAGGTAAGATTACCTTTGACACCTCTGTCCGCCAGTTACCGCGAAGCGTTGAATCACTGTCTGAAAGCGCTGGGCGTCTTGAAAGGATGAGAGTAGAGAATGAGAACCTGATATGAGATTGCCAGTGAAAGCAAGACAGAATTATCGGCAGGCAGTTTGCCTGATCGCGTTGGCGGCATGTTGTTCACTGCTGACGTCTTGCCACATGTTTCGGCACAAGGAGAAGCAACCCCTGTATTATTCCGCGGTCGAAACGCAACCACTGGAAATTCCATCCGGCCTGGATCGCCCTGCTTCCGCCAGTGCGCTGGTCATTGTTACGCCGATGGCGCCTTTACCGCAAAAAGAGATGAAGATCGTGCCGCCGCGCATCAGCAGCCAGTCAACCAATGACAAGACAAGCTCACAAATTCATTGGTCGGCCGAGGGCGCCTATCTGCTGGTTCAGGATACGCAAAAAAGCGTCTACCGGCGGCTCGGCGTGGCGATCAAACGCAGTGGCATGTTGCTGTCGGATAAAAACATTGGCAAACGGCTATCGGTTCGAATACTCGCACGATCCAAAAGAGCCGCACAGAGGCTTTTTCAGCCGCCTGGCGTTTTGGCGGCGGCATGGCGGGCCAAACTACAGCGGCAGCTACCAGGCGGTGATACAGGGTGATGGCGAAAACACACGGATTTTCATCAAGAATGCCGATGGCTCGGACGCCAACCCGGATGCCGCGGAGCACTTGCTGAATATTTTCAGTGAGCGCCTGGGCTGATAGCGCGGAAAACGCCCGTTACACGGGCGGCATTCCCGTAGGATCAGCGCTCCAGCAAAGACAGCTTGTTTTCCTTGCCGTCCCACTCAACCGCATCGGCGGGCGGCTCCTTGCGTTGGGTGATAACTGGCCAGCCTAAGGTCAATTCAGCGTTTAGCTGAATGAAATGCTCCTGTCCGCCGGGCAGGTCGTCTTCGGGATAAATGGCTTCGGCCGGGCATTCCGGCTCGCACAATGTGCAATCGATGCATTCTTCCGGGTCGATGACCAGAAAGTTTGGGCCCTCGTGAAAACAGTCGACGGGGCAGACCTCGACACAGTCCATGTATTTGCACTTGATGCAATTTTCAGTAACGACAAAGGTCATCTTTTCGCTCTCTTTGAACCGCTTTGGCCTCGAAGTCCCCGGCCGGTGGCGCTCCCTACGAGAATCGAACTCGTGTTTCTGCCTTGAGAGGGCAGCGTCCTGGACCGCTAGACGAAGGGAGCTTTCGCGTTGTTTCCGGCAGTTCGTAGCGCATGTCATGCCACTAGTGCATCCGGCCGCACATGTTAAACTAGCGCATACAGCATATTCAATCTGAATTCACCGAGTCTCGCAACCACCGTCCACATTATTGCGCGGGCCAGGTTCTGACAATAGCTCGACCGGGCAGACCAGGATCACTTATTAAAGCATTTACCGAAATCGCGGAATCCAGGCACGGAATTGCACTCAGGGAGCTGTGTCCACACGCTACCGAGGTAGTCAAGGATCTGCAGGACGCGGGTTTTGAAGCCTACATCGTTGGTGGGGGGGTGCGTGATTTGCTGCTGGGAAAAGCGCCCAAGGATTTCGACGTGGCGACCAGCGCTACGCCGGAACAGGTTCACGGCATTTTTCCGCGCTGTCGCCTGATAGGCCGCAGATTCCGCCTGGCCCATGTGCGCAAGAAGGGCGCATTGATCGAAGTGGCCACATTCCGCGGACAGGGCACCGAAGAGGGTGATCGTGAATCATTGAATGGCCGCATCCTGCGAGACAATGTCTGGGGATCGATGGAAGAAGACGCGATACGACGGGATTTCACCATCAATGCGATGTTTCTGGATCCTGTAAGCGGCATCATCAGGGATTACGTGGGCGGCTACCAGGACTTGAAGAACAAGCGCTTGCGCCTCATCGGTGAGCCGCAACAGCGCTACCGGGAGGATCCCGTCCGCTTGCTTCGAGCAGCTCGCTTTGTGGCCAAGTTGGGTGTCGAACCTGACAAGGGCACCGAAGTGCCGATCCACAAGCTGGCGCCTTTGCTCAATAATATTCCGCCGGCCCGTCTGTTCGAGGAAGTGTGCAAATTATTTCTCACGGGTCACGGCTTGCGCAGCCTCGAGGCGCTGCAGCGCTTTGGCCTGAGCGCCAGCCTGTTTCCCGCTATGGAAATGCACGGAACGTCGGGCCAGATCGAAATGGGTCCGCTGCTGCGCAAAGCACTCGAAAACACCGATGAAAGGATACATGAAGGAAAATCCACAACGCCGGCATTTCTGTTTGCAGCCCTTTTATGGCAGCCGATGACAGCGCGGTCCCAAGCCCTGATGGCCGATGGCATGAGTTGCTACGATGCCCTTATGGTGGCCGGCGATGAGGTGTTCTATACGCAGTCGAAATCTACCGCTGTGCCGCGACGGTTCAGCGCAGTCTCCAAGCAAATCTGGTCGCTGCAGCTGCGATTGAACAAAACCAGTGGCAGCCGCTGGAAGCGCATTTTGGGCGAGCAACGATTTCGCGCCGCCTACGATTTTCTGCTGTTAAGGGTGGCGGAAGATCCCGGGCTGAAAGAGCTCGCCGAGTTCTGGACCCGGGCGCAGGAAGGCCTGGCTGCGCCCGCGGCTGAAGGCGCCGGGCAGATGAAGGAGCGTCGGCGGCGGCCACGTACGCGCCGCCGCCGGCCGGCCCGGACCTGAGTCTGCCCATCCCGCAGTGCTCATGCGCGCCTTTATCGGACTCGGAAGTAATCTGGGCGATGGTCCGGCAATGATCCGGGCAGCATCGGAAACCTTGGATCAGCATGAAGCAATTGAAGTAGTCCGCCTGTCCCGCCTTTACCGAACCGCCGCCTGGGGCTGCGAAGAGCAAGCCGATTTCACCAATGCGGTTGCAGAAATTGAAACCAGTCTGAGCCCCGAGCACCTGTTGGCTGTATGCCTGGCGGCGGAATCAAGTCTCGGCCGCAAACGCAGTTCCGTACGCTGGGGTCCAAGAATCATTGATATTGATTTATTGATCTGTGGCCAGCACGTATCGCGCCAGCCGGAATTGCAACTTCCTCATCCCCGATTGCATTTGCGCGCCTTTGTCATGGTGCCCTTGCTTGAACTCGACCCAGACTTGATCGTTCCCGGCATTGGGCGGGTCCGTGAATGCCTGGACAGGCTGGAACATCAGGGCGTCACGCTGATCGAGTGAAATTGATTTGCATTCTTGGGCGATAGTGGTATTATTACCACCAGCCTTGGTAAAACTGCAACATTTAGCAAGGTCGCAGGGCGCGAAAGACGGGTACATCACTCCAAAAGCCTACCTCTCCCCTTCACCGGGGAGAGGTTTTTTTTGCCTCGGGTTCATTGCCCAAGCGGGTTCATATCACCTGAGCACAAGGTCCGGAGCACGCCATCAGGCTGGACTTTTTCCTGATTGTGCACTGACCACCGGTGGAAATGAGCCGCGTGGCCAGAGGTGGCGTGGTTTGCGCCCCGGGGTGCAAAAAGCGCGGGTCCAGGGCGCGAGACTTCGCCCGAAGATCCAGAGCGGAGACGTGCAGGGGCCAATTTGTTGTAAAAAAACAACAAAAATAGGGGACAATGGCTGATTCGCGGATTCAGCAGATGGCTCAGGCCTCACCGTTTCTTTATCGCCCCCAGGATCCCGCGCATGATCTCCCGGCCCAACATGGAGCTCATACTGCGCACAAAACTCTTTACGGCGGCTTCGCCGGCTGATTGGCGCCTGTTGCTGCGTTTTGGCGCTGGGCTTGCTTTCTCCTGCTGTTGGCTGGCTTTCTCAGCCTGCTTTTCTGTCCGCCGCAATAGCACTTCGGCTGCCGACTCGCGGTTCAGCGGTTTGTCGTAGCGGCTGCCGATCTGGCTGCGCGAACGGACCTCGGCGCGCTCCTGGTCGGAAATGGGTCCGATACGCGAGGTCGGTGGCCGGATCAGGCAGCGGTCCACCATTCCTGGTATGCCCTTGAGTTGCAGCGTCGAGACCAATGCTTCGCCGACGCCCATTTCGGTAAAGACCTTTTCGACGTCCAGATTCGGATTGCCGCGGAATGTCTGCGCCGCGGCACGCACGGCTTTTTGTTCCTTCGGCGTATAGGCCCGCAGCGCATGCTGGATGCGGTTGCCCAACTGGCCCAGCACCGTATCCGGAATATCCAGCGGATTTTGTGTGACGAAGAAGACGCCGACACCCTTGGACCGGATCAGGCGAACGACCTGTTCGACCTTTTCCAGCAGTGCGCGTGGCGCCTGGTCGAACAACAGGTGAGCCTCATCGAAAAAGAAGACCAACGCTGGCTTTTCGGGGTCCCCGACTTCCGGTAGCTGTTCCCACAACTCCGAAAGCAGCCAAAGCAAAAACGTTGCGTACAGCCGGGGTTTATGCACCAACTCATCGGCGGCGAGCACGTTGATCACACCGCGGCCGCTGAGGTCTGTGCGCATCAATTCAGGCAGTTCGAGCGCCGGTTCGCCGAAGAAATTTTCCGCGCCCTGTTCATCCAGCACCAGCAGGCGGCGCTGTATGGAGGCTACCGAAGCAGCACTGATATTGCCGTATTGCTGCGAGAACTGGCTGGCGTTTGCCGCCACGAAACGCAACAGCGCACGCAGGTCTTCAAGGTCCAGCAGCAGCAAACCCTGCTCATCTGCCACGCGAAAGGCAATGTTGAGCACGCCTTCCTGCGTATCGTTCAATTCCAGCAGATTGGACAACAGCAGGGGGCCCATTTCGGACACGGTGGTCCGCACCGGATGACCGCTGTGTCCGAAAATGTCCCAGAATACAACCGGCCAGGCCGTTGGGGAAAAGTCCTTTATGCCAATTTTCTGCAGGCGCTCGTCGATTTTTGGATGCGGTGTGATCGCTTGACTGAGCCCGGCCAGGTCACCCTTGACGTCGGCGAGGAATACCGGCACGCCGATCCGTGACAGTCCTTCCGCCAGGATTTGCAAGGTCACGGTCTTGCCCGTGCCCGTCGCCCCGGTGACCAGTCCGTGGCGGTTGCCAAAAGCAGGCAAAAGGTATTGCAATTGTTCGCCTTTGCCGATGAGTATGGGGCTGATTTCGCTCATTTTCTGATTTTCTGTTGGGGTGGTGCCCAAAGCCTAACCTGATTCGCCAGCCAGCAAAAGTGGGAATTCCGTAGATAGGCCCGGCTTTGTTTTCCCGCAAGGCTGTTTAGGTATCGGCTGTACCACTTGCAGGGACGCCGGCCCGAACCAAGGGGTCTACTTTCAGGACACGGCATAAACCCGTCCCTGGGGCCTCGTCTTGAAACATCCTGTTTCAAACGGTCCCGAAAGTAGACCCCTTGCTCCGGACCGGCTTGTGCCATGGTGAAACGCAGAAGGTTCTTTTTTGAACAGCCTTGCGGGAAAACAAAGCCGGATGGAACATTGATGAGTGAAATCTTTCTTGAGCTTTTTTCTCGGCAGTCAGTCAGTTAAGCTTCGGCTTTGCAAAACCGCGTATGGCGCCGGGAAACCTGACGGGCCTTTTCCCGGCAGCTTCAAAAGGATCAATTCCACGATGTCCGAGCAGGTCTACAACCCCGCTGAAATCGAGTTGAGTGTGCAGCAGCGCTGGCAAGAGAGCGATGCGTTCCGCGCGAGCGAGGATGCGGCCGGCGAAAAATATTATTGCCTGTCGATGTTGCCTTACCCATCGGGCGCCCTGCATATGGGCCACGTGCGCAATTACACCATTGGCGACGTCATCAGCCGATACCACCGCATGTGCGGCCGCAACGTACTGCAACCCATGGGTTGGGACGCGTTTGGCCTGCCTGCGGAAAACGCGGCGATCAGCAATAACACCGCCCCGGCCATCTGGACCTATGCCAATATCGAGCATATGAAAACCCAGCTCAAGCGCCTGGGTTTTGCCTATGACTGGTCACGCGAAGTTACCACCTGCAAACCGGATTACTATCGCTGGGAACAGCAGATGTTTATCCGCTTGATGAAACAGGGGCTGGCATACCGCAAAGACGCGGAAGTCAATTGGGATCCGGTCGACCAGACCGTGCTGGCCAACGAGCAGGTGGTCGATGGCCGTGGCTGGAGATCGGGCGCGGTGGTGGAGAAAAAATCCATTCCGCAATGGTTCCTGCGCATTACCGACTATGCCGAAGAACTGCTGCAGGGCCTCGATCACCTGGACGCCTGGCCCGACGCAGTCAAAACCATGCAGCGCAACTGGATCGGACGTTCTGAAGGCGCCGAGTTCAGCATGCCGGTTTGTGATCAGCACGGTGAGCCGGATGCGCGCGGGCGGCAAGTCAGTGTCTTCACGACGCGCCCAGATACGGCTTTTGGCATGACCTATGCGGTGTTGGCGCCGGAGCATCCGCTGGTCGAGGAGCTGACTACCGCGGCACAAGCTGAGCAGGTCAGGGCGTTCGTGCGCACGGCCCGGGCCGCCACCGAGGCGGACCGGCTCACGGTCGAAGGCAGCCTGGAAAAGCGCGGCGTATTTATCGGCGTTTATGTGCACAATCCGTTCACCGCAAAGCCCGTGCCATTGTATATCGCCGACTATGTGCTGATGGGCTATGGCACCGGCGCCATCATGGCCGTGCCCGGGCAGGACCAGCGTGACTGGGATTTTGCCGTCAGCCACGGTCTGCCCATCATCCGCACCGTGGAACCACCGAAGGACTGGGAGGGTGAGGCCTATACCGGGGATGGGCTTGCCGTGAACAGTGCCTGGCTGGACGGCCTGGCGGTGGCCGAGGCCAAGGAAAAAGCCATCGCCTGGCTGGAAGCGCGCGGCCTGGGTGAACGCAAAATCAATTATCGCCTGCGCGATTGGGGCGTTAGCCGGCAACGGTACTGGGGTTGCCCCATCCCGGTGATGTATTGTCCAAATTGCGCGGCGGTGCCGGTTCCGGAGGACCAACTGCCGGTCGTGCTGCCGGAAGATGTGACGTTCATGGGCGTTCAGTCACCGATCAAGGCTGACCCGGAGTGGCGCAAAACCACCTGTCCGCAGTGCGGCGCGGATGCCGAGCGCGAAACGGATACCTTCGATACGTTTATGGAATCATCCTGGTATTACGCACGCTATTGTTGTCCCGGCGCCGAGGCGCAGCTCGACGAGCGTGCCAAATACTGGTTGCCGGTTGACCAGTATATCGGCGGCATCGAGCATGCCATTTTGCATCTGATGTATTTCCGCTTTTATCACCGGCTGTTGCGGGACGCGGGCTTGGTGAACGGCAACGAGCCTGCTACCCGCCTGTTGTGCCAGGGCATGGTCGTGGCGGAAACCTATTACCGTGAAACCGCGGACGGCAACATCCGCTGGATCAACCCGGCCGATGTGGAAGTGGTGCGTGATGCCAAAGGTAAGCCCACAGGAGCGGTGCTGCGTTCCGATGGCCGTGCAGTAACCATCGGCGCAGTGGAAAAGATGTCCAAGTCCAAGAACAATGGCGTCGATCCGCAGAGTCTGGTAGATCGGTATGGCGCCGATTGTGTGCGCCTGTTCTCGATGTTTGCGGCGCCACCGGATCAATCGCTTGAATGGTCGGATTCGGGCGTGGAAGGCGCTTCGAGGTTCTTGCGCCGCGTCTGGGCGCAAGTCATGCAACACATCGCAGCAGGGCCCGGGGAACCCCTGGACACCGATGCGCTGAATCAGGAACAACGGGAAATGCGCCGGCTGGTGCACGATACCATCGCCAAAGTCAGTGACGACATCAGCCGCCGATACACCTTCAATACGGCGATAGCGGCGATCATGGAACTGACCAATCACCTGTCGAAATTTGAAGACGACAGCGCCCAGGGAAGAGCCGTGACGCAGGAGGCGTGGCTTGCAGTGGTGCGCCTGCTCAACCCGATTACGCCGCACATTTGCGAAACCCTGTGGGCCGCGCTCGGGGAAAAGGGAGCATTGCATGCCGCCGCGTGGCCACAGGCCGACGAGTCGGCGCGTGTGCGTTCACAGGTGACGCTGGTCATTCAGGTAAACGGCAAGGTGCGCGCCCGCCTGCAGGCGGAACCCGGCCTGACGCAGGCAATGGCCGTCGAGCGGGCGCTGGAAGAGGAAAATGTGCAACGGCACGTGGAAGGTCAGGCGATTCGCAAGGTCGTTCATGTTCCTGACCGCCTGCTCAATATTGTAGTAGGCTAGTGCCTGACATGTAAAATGGCACATTCAGGAACTACTGGGCCCGGTATGAATCTACGAAATTCAATGGTGATACTTGGCCTGATCATGTTGCTTTCAGGCTGTGGCTTCCAGTTGCGCGCCAAGGCGCAATTCCGCCGGAAATGAAACAGACCCGGCTGGTCATTGACGACCAGTACAGCATCTTTGCCCGCCGGGTGCGGGTACTGTTGGAAGCAGCAGGCGTGAAGCTCGTCGGCGCAGCGGACGCAACCGCGATCCTGGAAATTCCTCAGAACGACGTCGTGACTGAAGTGCTGACCATTGGTGACAATGCCAGGGTGCGCGAATACCGTATCAGCCATACGATCCGGTTTCGTGTGCTGGCGGCAAACGGCAGCGAGATCATCCCGCTGCAAACCATTCGCCAGACGCGGGAAATCAGCTTTGACGAACAGCAGATTCTGGCCGTTTCCCGCGAGCAGGAATATGTCAAACAGGATCTGGCAAATACCCTCTCGCGCCTGTTGCTGACCCGGCTTGAAGTGGTCGGCAGCCAGTCTTGATCGTTGCGCGCCCGCGCATGATGGACGCTGAATGAACCTCAAACCTGAACGCCTGGCGCAAGCCCTGGAAAAATCGCTGGCGCCGGTGTACCTGGTAGCGGGATCCGAGCCCTTGCTGGTGCAGGAGTCACGTGATTTCATACTTGTTGCGGCGCGAAAGCAGGGTTTCCTGGAGCGCAAGGTTTACCAGGCCGGGGGGGCCTTTGACTGGGCCATCCTGCAAGATGATGCTGTGGAACGCTCGTTGTTCTCTTCCCGCAAGGTGATCGATGTGCGCCTTCCAACCGGCAAGCCCGGTAAAGACGGGGCCAGGTTCTTCACCGATTGGGCCAAGAGCCCCGACCCGGACAGCCTGTTGATCGTCTCTTGTGACGAATGGGATTCGAGTTCGCGCAAATCGCGTTGGGCAGCGGAACTGGCCAGCGCCGGGGTCCTGGTCGGAATTTGGCCGATCAAGGCACAGGATTTGCCGGCGTGGATTGATCGGCGCATGCGCGCAGCCGGCTTGCGGCCTGAACGTGAAGCCGTGCGCTTGCTTGCGGATCTGGTCGAAGGCAATCTGCTCGCCGCCCAACAGGAGATTGAAAAGCTGGCGCTGCTCGACCCCGGCAGTTGTATAAGCGTGGATATGATCCGGCAATCGGTGGGCAACAGCACGCGCTTCGATGCTTTTCGTCTGAGCGAATGTCTGCTTGCGGGCCGCGCGGCCGATTGCCTGAAGGTGGCTTCCGGTCTGCGCCGCACCGGGGTGGCGATTCAGGCTGTTACCGGCGCGCTTAATTACCAGTTAGGCCAGTTGGATGGGGTTCGCTGCGCCATGCGGGGCGGAGAGAACGAAGCTCGCGCGTTCAGCCGTCTGGGGGTTTTCAAGATCGCTCAGCCCTTGTTCAGCCAGGCCCTGCGGCGACTGTCTGACCGGCAGATCGGCGATTCTTTTCGTGCCCTGGCTCTGGTCGACCGTCAGAGCAAGGGTCGCGCAGCCGGAGACCCCTGGCAAACGCTTGACCAGATGTTGCTGACGCTGTGCACCAGGGCCAAGGGCGCCGGACCGGTGCGCGCTGCACATGGCTAAGCCACGAGAAACCCGATGGAGCTGAAAAATGGCGGGGTGAAAACCGCGTGATCGGAATCTTCGGTGGTACATTTGACCCGGTACACTACGGTCATTTACGCGCCGCGATTGAAGCCAGGGAGCGCCTCTCACTCGACGATCTCAGGTTGCTTCCTGCCGGCAACCCCCCGCACCGCTCGATGACTTTTGCCTCCGCCGAACACCGTCTGGCCATGTTGAAGCTGGCCTTGTCCGGGCACGATGATCTGTGGGCCGATGAGCGGGAAGTCAGGCGCAATGGTTATTCCTACATGGTGGATACCTTACGGGAAATCCGTCTTGAAGAAGGTGACGCCCCGCTGTTGCTGATGATCGGGCAGGACGCGGCCAATACGCTTGATTCATGGCACCAATGGCAACAGTTGTTTACGCTCGCACATCTGGTCATTTTGCGCCGGCCGGATTCACGGCACGTTTACTCGGGCGCGTTGTTCAAGGAAGTGCAGCCCAGGGTGGTCAGTGATCCGGCCTTATTGGCAAGCAGCCCGGCGGGCCTGGTGCTGCCACTCGAGGTTACGCAATTGGCCATTTCATCCACCGATATTCGACGAAAAATCGCCGGCGGGGAGTCGGTGTGTTTTCTGCTTCCGGACCCGGTTATCCAATACATTGGGGATAACCGGCTGTACGGCGATGCGCCAGCGGAGTGACTCATGGGTATCATTGAGACGGCTTCTATGAAAAGATAGAATCCCGCACATACCATGAGCAGGTAAAATCATTTGACCAATAAACTCGCCGCAAGCGAACCAACCCCAGACCAACTCCGGCAACTCGTACTCAGCGCGCTGGAGGACTTCAAAGCCATAGACATCCAGGAAATCGACGTTTCTGCCCAGAATCCCCTGACGGACCTGTTCGTCATTGCTTCGGGCAGTTCCAGCCGGCATGTCAAGTCCATGGCGGAAAATCTCGTCATGAAGGCCAAGGCGGCCGGCTGTCCGCCACTGGGCGTGGAAGGGCAGACGCAGGGGGAATGGGTCCTGGTCGACCTGAATGACATCGTCGTGCATCTGATGCTGCCCAAGACGCGCGCTTTTTACAACCTTGAAAAGCTCTGGGAAGCGAGCTCCAACCGACGCAACAGCGCGGCCGTGCCAGCCTGAGAGGTCTGGTCATGCGCTTCAGCATCGTGGCCATCGGCCAGCGCATGCCTACCTGGGTAGTCAGTGGCTGGTCCGAGTATGCGCGCCGTTTTCCACGTGGTTTTGCACTGGATCTGCGAGAAATTTCCGCCATCAAACGCCCTCGCAATGCCGACATCGAGAGCATTCGCCGGCGTGAATGCGAGGCTTTGCTTGATGCCGTTCCTGAAACCAGCCTTGTCATTGCACTCGATGAAAACGGTCAGCAGTGGTCAACGCCGGAGTTGTCCGGCCAAATGGAAGAATGGATGAAAAATGGACGTGATGTCTCATTTCTCATCGGCGGTGCCGACGGGCTTTCCGCGCCTGCCTCGAACAGGCTGAGAAGCGCTGGTCGCTGGGCCGTTTGACACTGCCACATGCGCTCGTGCGCATCATCCTCGCGGAGCAGTTGTACCGCGCCTGGAGCATCACGCAAAACCACCCCTATCACCGGGTTTGACCTCTAACCGCACAGGGCAGTATTAATGGGCGCGCAGTTCATTTTGGCATCCGGATCGTCACGTCGCAGGGAATTGCTGGACCAGATGGGCCTGGACTACGAGGTGGTTGGAACCGATATAGCTGAAGATATTCGTGCGGGTGAAACGCCGGCGGAGTACGTCTGCCGCATTGCCGCGAGCAAAGCCCGGTATGTTGCCGCCAGCGGCTCATGGGACTGCCCGGTGCTGGCTGCGGACACCGCTGTGGTACTGGAAGGAAGAATCCTGGGCAAACCCGGAAACCCGGCCTGTGCATCGGCGATGCTGGGCAGCCTGTCCGGCCGCACGCACGACGTCTATACTGCCGTTGCGCTGGTGACCGGCGGTGCAGCAGAGTCCCGGCGGTTGAGTGTTTCGCAGGTGACTTTTGCGGCGCTCGATCCGGCCTGGATTACAGCCTATTGCGCCACTTCCGAGCCGCTCGACAAAGCCGGCGCTTACGCGATACAGGGATATGCCGCCGAGTATATCCACCGGCTGGAAGGCAGCTATTCAGGAGTTATGGGTCTGCCGTTGTTTGAAACCATGGAACTGCTGCGAGAAGCTGGAATACAGGCTCTTCCCGGGCTTAACGTGAATTGAACTCTATGCTGGACACCGGGTGTTATCCTATGAAATTGAACGATCGCCCGTGAGCGAGGAAATTCTGATCAATGTTGCGCCATCCGAGACCCGTGTGGCGCTGGTCGATGGAGGCATGCTGCAGGAAATCTGGCTGGAGCGTGCGGGCCGCAGTGGTTACATTGGCAACATTTTCAATGGGCAGGTGTCCCGCGTTTTGCCCGGGCTGCAGGCTGCCTTTATCGATATCGGTCTGGAACGCTCGGCCTTTTTACATGCGGCGGACATGATGCGGCACGAAGCCTGCCTGGAAAACGGCGAGTCGTCGGTGCCGACGATTGCCAGCCTGCTGAGTCCGGGCCAGCAGGTCGTCGTCCAGGTTCTAAAAGACCCGCTGGGAAGCAAGGGGGCGCGGCTGACGACCAACATCAGCATTCCGTCCCGGTTCCTGGTTTTGCTTCCAGGCAGCGACACCGTGGGTGTATCGGCCCGTATCGAAGATGCGGAAGAGAGAAACAGACTGAAACAACTGGTGCATGCCTTGCGCGACGAGACAAGCGGCCACGGGTATATCGTCCGCACCAACGCCGAAGGCGTCAACGATTTTGCGTTGTCGGCAGATATGGTCTATCTGGGAAAGGTCTGGCAGTCCATACAAGAGCGCGTAAGCCAGGCTGAAGCGGCCACGTGCATCTATGAGGACCTTTCGCTGCCATTGCGTGCTTTGCGCGATTTGATGCATGAAAAGGTCGACCGGGTCCGCATCGATGCGCCGGAAGCGTTGCGAGCCGCGCAACAGTTTGCGCGAAGTTTTGTACCTGATTGGTGTGACCGCATCGAAGCCTACAGCGGAGACAGGCCGATTTTCGACCTGTTCGGTGTAGAGGATGAAATTGAAGCGGCCTTGCGTTGCGAAGTTCCGCTGAAATCAGGCGGTCACCTGGTTTTTGATCAAACCGAGGCCATGACCACCATCGATGTGAACACCGGTGGCTTTGTCGGCAGCCGCAACCTGGAAGAAACGATCTATAAAACCAATCTGGAGGCGACCCAGACCATTGCCAGGCAGCTACGATTACGCAACCTGGGCGGCATCATCATCATCGACTTTATCGACATGCAGGAAGAGGAACACTGCCGCCAGGTCATGCGGTCGCTGCATCGGGCGCTGGAGCATGACAGCGTCAAGATCAAAGTGTCTGAACTTTCAACGCTGGGCCTGGTGGAAATGACCCGCAAGCGCACATCGGAAAGCCTCGAGCACCGGTTGTGCGTTACCTGTCCGGTCTGCTCCGGGCGTGGCAGCATCAAAAGCCCCGCAACGGTTTCTCTGGAGATATTTCGCGAAATCATGCGCTCGGGACGTCAATTCGAAGCACAAAAGCTGATGGTCATGGCCTCGCCGCAGGTCGTGGCGCAAATTCTCGACGAGCAGTCCACCACGGTCGCCGAACTGGAAGAAGCCATTGGCAAGTCGATTCGATTCCAGACCGAGGAGCAGTATTCACAGGAACAGTTCGATGTTGTCCTGCTCTAAGCACAGCCGCCCAGTTGAACCATGCCAACCTTGCATTTGATCCTGCGCCGGGCGCGCACCTTGCTTTGGACCGCGCTGTCCATTGTGATCATTCTTGCGGCGACGCTGGTCGGCGTGGGCAAATTGCTTATGCCGTACAGCGAGCGCTATCAGCCCAGTCTGGAAGCCTGGCTGTCACATGAGTTCGGTCAGAAAGTAACGCTGGAGAGTTTCGACGGCGAATGGAACGCTTTCGGACCGCGTTTGTCTCTGCGTGGTCTGCGCCTCCAACCCCTGCAAGGGGGGGCCGGCGAAGTCGCCATCGCCCGTGCCGCCCTGGACCTGAAGCCATTGAACATGTTCGTTCCGGGACGGGCCCTGTACAACTTTTCCGTGATCGGAGCGGATTTTCGCCTGGTTCACACCAGGCAAGGCGAGTATGTCCTGTCCGGTTTCGGCGTCGGCAGATCAGGCACGGACCAGGGGATGGCCGGACTGCGCAACCTGATCGGCATCGGTGAGCTGATTCTCGAAAATTCCAATCTCGAATACGTCGATGAGAAACGTGACGCGCGCCTGAGTTTGAGCGCCATCAATGCCCGCCTGCAGCTCGATGGTAAATCCATTGCGATGAAATTCGAGGCCAACCTCAGTGATGAAGGCAGCGGCCGCGTCTACGGTGAGGTGGATGCAACGGGTTTGCTCAAACTGGCCAAGAAAGCGGGTCTGCAGGAAGCCCATTGGCAGGTCACCGTGCGTGAGCTGTTGCTGGCCTCGTTGCAGGGACGATTACCAGCCAACCCGTTCCTGCCGCAGGAAGGCCGGGTTAATGCGGAATTCTGGTGCGACTGGACTGCCCGGAACCCGGTGCAGGCCAAAGGCGTGGTCGACCTGCGCAATGGACGGCTGGAGGTGGATGGAAGGGAAACCCTGGTTGACCATCTGAATACGCGCCTGAGCTGGAAATTTGCCGGCAAGGGGGATTGGCGCCTGGACCTGGATGAACTCCTGTTCGATGACGGTACGCATTCGTGGACAGCTCCGAGCATTGCCCTGGCCCGTGATCTGCAGCAGGATCTTGGACTCTGGATCAGCGCCGACTACCTTCCCCTGGAAGCTCCTTTGAAATTGGCGCGCAACATCATGTCCATTTACGGAACGCAATGGCCACGCTTCCTGCCCGGTTCTGCCACCGGTACCGTCAGCGGCCTTGAACTGGTCCTGGACCGCAAATGGCGTTTGCGGCTGGCCCGGGGCATGGCGCGCCACGCCAGCATTACCGATTGGGGAAAATGGCCAGATTTGCGGGGAATTGACGGCAAAGTCAATCTCGGCCGGGGATCCGGCAAGCTTGCCCTGCATGCAAACCGTCTGGACGTGGAGTGGCCGCGCATGTTTCGCGACCCGCTGGCGTTCACCCTGCCTTCCTGCGATGTGGACCTCGCATGGGGTGGTCACTGGCAGGTTCTGTTCCATGACTGTCGCCTGATGAACGATGATCTGGCCGTGGGCGGTGAGGTGCTGATGGCGGGCAATGTCGGCCGCCCGGCGGTTGATGTCAATGTCGCGATTGAGCGTGGCCAACTCGGGCGGCTTGCGCCCTATTGGCCGCAGGGCATTATGAAGAAAAGCGTGGTGAAATGGTTGCGTCGCGGATTGCTCGGCGGTGAAGTTACCGGCGGACGGTTCCAGATTCATGGGGACATGGACGATTGGCCTTTCCGTCACAATGAGGGCCGCTTCGAGGCCATGGCGGAGGTTGCTGCCGGCGAACTTGAATATGTACCCGGCTGGCCCCGGGTACAGGGCGTGGATGCGACTGCGCGTTTTTCCGGTGTGTCCATGGCAATCGCAGGGGCGATAGGCCAGATTGGCGGGGTTGAAGTGCAACGAGCGACGGCAGACATCGCCGATCTCAAATCGCCCCTGTTGCAGGTCAGCTATGAAGCACAGTCCGCTCTGGACAAGTTGATCGGTTTTGTCAATCAATCACCGCTGAAAAAACAGCTCGGCACCGATCTTTCGCGTTTTGGTTTTTCCGGCCCGGCGGCTACCACCGGCACTTTGAACGTTCCACTGGGTGCCAGGGCCGGAGAGCTGGTCGTGGATGGGCGCGTCGCCTTGCAGGGAAACCGCTTCGTTGAACCAAGCTCTGCTGTGGTCCTGGATGCAATCGAGGGCGAGGTGCAATACAGCCGGAATGGTATCAAGGCTTCCGGCCTGCAGGCGCAATACAAGGGAAAACCAGCCCGCGTGGATCTGCTGGGTGACAAGGACGGGAAAGAAAAATTCCGCGCGGATGTCAGCGGATCCTTCGATGTACAGGATGTCATGCCGGGTTTCCTGCTGAAAAGTTACTCCGAGCTGAAACGGGTGCAAGGCACAACGGACTGGCTGGCGTCGGTCGTGGTTCCAGCGGTACAGCCCGGACAGGATTCGGCTGCCGAATTGATCATCAAGTCCAGGTTGGCCGGGGTAAGCGTTGATTTTCCCGACCCGCTGCACAAAACGGCCGGTGAATCCTGGCCTCTGGTATTGCACTATCCGTTGGCGGATACGAGTGCGCTGCTGGACCTGGAACTGCCGGGCCGCATGCACATGTTGCTCGATATCCACCACTCCGGGCAAAGCGGGGAAGGCGAGGCTACGATCACGCGGGCGCTGATGCGGCTGGGCGACCATCAGGCCGAATTGCCGCCGCCGGGGTCGATGCGCATCGAAGGCAGTTCGGATTCGCTGGACCTGGACGGCTGGGTGGATCTCGTCACCGACGGCGTCAAGCAAGGCAAGGGACTCGCCGGCCTGCAATTGGAACGTTGTGAACTTGCAGCGGGGCAGATGCGCTTCCTGGATCGCATCTTCAGCCAGGTCAATATCGGCCTGAGCGTCAGCGAGGCAGACATCAAGGCGGTATTTTCCGCTGCCGATATCAACGGCCAGGTGGTATTCAATACTGCAAGCGGCACCAGTGGCAGCCTGTCCGCCGAATTTGAGCGATTGGTATTGGCCAAGCCCGTTTCCAGTGGCGTCGACATGGAGTCAAACCCCGGGGAGCTGCCGGCGTTGCACCTGTACGCCAAGTCTTTTCAGTATGACGGTCTCGAGCTGGGAGAAACGCGGATCGAGGCGTATCCCACTGCGCGCAGCTTCCATTTCGAAAAAGTGGAATCCGAGTCAGACCAGCTAAGTGTCCGCGCCAGCGGCGACTGGTCGCTGGCCGATGCAGGACAGCGATCTGATTTCAGTATTCTGGTGACCGCTGAATCCCTCGGTCAGTTGATGCAGTCCATGGACTTTGGTTCTACGCTTCAAGGCGGGCAAACCGTCTTGCATTTCGACGCCTGGTGGCCCGGATCGCCCGGGGCTTTTGCACTGTCACGACTGAATGGAGAGCTTGATTTCACGGTCAGTCAGGGCCAGATTACGAATGCCAACAGCGGCACGGGAAGATTATTGGGGCTGTTGAGCATCCAGGCATTGCCACGGCGGCTGGCCCTGGATTTCAGGGATGTATTTGATTCCGGCTTTGTTTTCGAGGAGGCAAAAGGCACCTTCCATATGGAAAACGGCATGGCGCACACCGACGACGTGGTACTGTCCTCCTCTGCCGCCAAGATCACCCTGAGTGGCAGTACGGATCTGGTTGCGCAGCAATATGACCAGATCATGACGATACAACCGGGTCTGGGTAATACACTGCCGGTCATCGGTGCTTTGGCTGGCGGTCCGGGCGGGGCTGCCGCTGGATTGGCATTGCAGGGTCTGTTGCAAAAGCAACTGGGTGAGGCGGGTCAGGTGCAATACACCATCACCGGCAGTTGGGACCAGCCGCTGATCGAGCCCCTGGTGAAAGCCAAGACGGGCGGATAACAGGACACTGGTGGCCTGTAACAGCCCACCGGGTATGAACAACAGGCAGAGCTAAGATATGAGCGACATGATCAAGCAGGCGGAGCAGGAGCTTCTGGCGCCGGGTGGCCTCGACCATCGGTCCCTGGAGCGCGTACTGGCCGATTTGATGGGGCCGGCCGTCGACGCGGGCGATCTCTATTTCCAGACCGCGTGCAATGAGTCGTGGACGCTGGAGGACGGGCTGGTGCGCAGCGGCAGTTTTTCCGTGGAAAAAGGCGTTGGAATTCGCGCCATGAGTGGCGACAAAACCGGATTTGCCTACGCTGACGAAATCATCATGCCCTCATTGCTGCAGGCGTCGCGGGCTGCGCGCGCCATCGCCAATCAGGGTAGCCAGGGGCAGGTGCAGGCCTGGCGCAAAACCAAGGCCTCGCCCCTGTATCAGCCGGAAGATCCCATGGCTGTGCTCGGCGCCGAAGAGAAAGTCGATTTGCTGCGGCAAATTGACACCTATGCCCGCTCACGCGACAGCCGTATCACTGAAGTCGTGGTCAGTCTGGCCGCCGCTTTTGAAACGGTTTTGATCGTTGCCAGCGACGGTACCTTCGCCGCGGATATTCGGCCACTTGTACGTTTGAACGTGAGCGTGATTGCCACCCAGGGCAAACGCCGCGAACAGGGCAACGATGGCGGCGGCGGCCGCTTTACCTACCGGGAATTGGTGCAGGACAATGCCTGGCAACGGTTTGCGGATGAAGCCGTGCGCCAGGCGCTGGTAAACCTGGAAGCGGATGCCGCACCGGCCGGTACGATGACCGTCGTGCTGGGCCCTGGCTGGCCCGGTGTGCTGCTCCACGAAGCCGTGGGCCACGGGCTGGAAGGGGATTTCAATCGCAAGGGAACTTCAGCATTCAGTGGCAGGCTGGGTGAGCAGGTGGCCGCCAGTTGTGTCACGGTTGTAGATGATGGCACCTTGCCGCGCCGCCGCGGATCCTTGACTGTTGATGACGAGGGTACGGCGACGGAACGCACCGTGCTGATCGAAAATGGCGTGCTGCGGACCTACATGCAGGACAAGCTCAACGCCCGATTGATGAACATGCCCACCAGTGGCAACGGCCGGCGCGAGTCATTTGCCCATCTGCCGATGCCCCGCATGACCAATACCTTCATGCTGCCGGGCGAGTATGAAGCCGAGGAAATCATCGCCTCGGTGGAGCAGGGTCTGTATGCCGTGAATTTCGCCGGCGGCCAGGTGGACATTACTTCCGGCCGGTTTGTATTTTCAACCAGTGAGGCCTATCTCATCGAAAACGGCAAAGTCACGCGCCCGGTGAAGGGAGCCACCCTGATTGGAAACGGGCCGGAAGCCATGACCCGGGTGTGCATGGTGGGAAATGACTTGAAACTCGACTCCGGCGTGGGCGTATGCGGTAAGGAAGGCCAGAGTGTTCCGGTAGGCGTTGGTCAGCCCACCTTGAGAATCGATGGCCTGACAGTGGGTGGTACGGAAGCATGAATCGGCTGCAATGCGCTTTCCGGCACGGTGCCGCGCGGTTCAAGGGCAGGGCGGCAGGGATTGTTCGGCGTCCAGGTCACGCAATACCCGGAACAGGGCGCGGGCAGCCGCGGGCGGCTTGCCAGCGGCCTGTTCACTTTGGGCGTTTCGGATCAGTTGACGCAGGTGCTGCGCATCGGCGCCAGTGTGCTGGCGCAGCAGTTCTGCCAGGGCGGCGTCGCTCCGCTCCAGCAGAATGTCGCGCCAGGCTTCGGCCCGGTGTTGGCGCGCGGTCAGTCCTCTGGCTTCCGACTGGATTTCAGCCACCGCCGCAGCAATGACCGCTGGATCCGTGCGTCGAATCATTTTGGCGATATATTGGAGCTGCCTGCGGTGGGCGCCGTGTGAGCGGTATTTGTGTGCCTCGCGGATGGCCAGCAGAAGATCATTTTCCAGGGGTATGCGCTGTAGTTGCGATGTGCTTAGTTTCAACAGATCGGCAGCCAGGCTCTTCACGGCCTGGGCATCGCGCTTTAGCTGGCTCTTGCTGACAACCTGGTCGTCTGCCCGGCCGCTGCCGGCCTGGCCATGTTCAGCTTTCTCTGGTGCCACCGGGTACTCCGGAATTCAATTGCCGTATTAGGGGGAATTCGCTACATGTCCGATGCAACCATGGTACCCCAGCAACAGCCGGATCGCGACGCGGAACTCGATGCATTGCAGCGGCATGTGGAAACCGCCCTGCAACGCGCAAAAACCGCGGGCGCAACGGCGGCCGAGGTATCCGCTCATGCCAGCCAGGGCTTGTCGGTCGCGGTTCGCCTGGGGCAAATCGATACATTGGAGCACATGCAGGACCGTGGGATCAGTGTCAGCGTGCTGATTGGCCGGTGCAGCGGCCATGCCAACAGCGCCGATCTGAGACGCCAGACCATCGAGGCTTGTGTGGACAAAGCCCTGGAAATTGCGCGCTATACCCAGGAAGACCCCTGCAATGGGCTTGCCGATGCGGAACTGCTCGCAACCGAGTTTCCGGATTTCGATTTGTGGCATCCCGCGCCCGTGGACGCACAGGCAGCCATCGATCGTGCACTGACTTGCGAAGCGGCGGGACGGGAGGACCAGAGGATTACCAACTCGGAGGGCGCCGCCTTCGATGCCGGGCTTGGGCTCAGCGTCTATGGAAATTCTCATGGGTTCATTGGCCGCAGTGCCGGAACCCACTACAACCAGAGTTGCGTCCTGATCGCCGGCAAGGGTGATCGTATGCAACGCGATTACAGTTATGACAGCAGACGCTGCCTGTCTGATCTCGAGCCGGCAGAGCAGACCGGGCGCAAGGCGGCCGAGCGCACAGTGCAGCGCCTGGGCGCACGCAAACTCAAGACCGGACGGATGCCGGTCCTGTTGGCGCCCGAAGTGGCCAAGGGATTGATCGGCCACCTGGTGGGCGCCATTTCCGGCTCGGCCCTGTACCGCAATGCTTCGTTTCTGAAAGACGCTGCCGGCGAGCGGATTTTCCCTGAATGGGTGACCTTGACCGAACGCCCCCATCTCCTGCGTGGCGCAGGCAGTGCCGCTTTCGATAGTGAGGGTGTGGCGACGCGGCAACGCAATATCGTTGAGCACGGCATTCTGCAGGGCTATGTGCTGTCAAGCTATTCCGCGCGCAGGCTGGGTCTGCAGACCACCGCAAATTCGGGTGGCGTGAGGAACCTGTTATTGCAGTCTGGCGGACAAAGCAGCGACGATCTCATGCGCGCCATGAAAACCGGGTTTTATGTCACCGAAGTCATGGGTCAGGGAGTCAGCCTGGTAACGGGCGATTATTCTCGCGGAGCCGTGGGATACCTGGTGGAAGATGGCCAGTTGAGCCATCCGGTAGAAGAAGTCACCATTGCCGGCAACCTGCGCAGCATGTTTCTCGATATGGTCGCTGCCAGCTCGGATTTCGATACCCGCGGCAACATTCACAGCGGTGCGGTTTGGATTGAAAAAATGACCATAGCTGGTTCATGAGCGTATTCAAACTGTTCCGTATCGTTGCGCTGGCGAGCGTTCTGCTGGTAGTGCTGGTCAGCACCTGGATGAATGAGCGCCGGCTGGCAAGCTGGGAACAGCCGGTGTGGGTTACCATCTATCCGATCGTCGCAGATAAGGATCCGGCAACTGAGGCCTATGCCGCCAACATCGATGCAAGCACATTTGACGAGATCAACCCGTTCTTTGAACGGGACTTGCAGCTATATGACGTTACCATTTCTCCGGCTTTGCAATTTCAAATAGCGCCATTGACCCGGGAAGTGCCCCCCGAGATCCCCGACCGTCACAGTCCTGTGGCGATAGCTTGGTGGAGTTTGAAAATGCGCTGGTGGTCGTGGCGGATGGATCGCAATGATGGCCTGATCTCGCCGGATATCCAGGTTTTCGTGCTGTATCACTCGGTCGATGGCGATAGTGAAATGAAAATGTCCGTAGGCATGCGCAAAGGCAAGTACGGCGTGGTCAAAGGCTACGCCAACTCGAGCATGAAATCGTACAATCAGATTGTGATCGCGCATGAGCTGTTGCACGTGCTGGGGGCAACGGACAAGTATGTGTTTGCCACCGGCAATCCGGAATACCCGTTTGGCTATGCCGCACCCAACCAGCGGCCGCTGTTTCCGCAGACTCAGGCGGAAATCATGGGCGGGCGCATTCCTCTGAGTTCATTCAAATCGGTGATGCCTGTTTCGCTGGAGCAGTGCCGGATCGGGCAAAAAACAGCCGAGGAGATTGGGCTTTTTGCCCGCCTGGTGGATGATTAGCTATGATTTCCAGCAAGCTTCGCCTATGCGTACTCGTCCACTGCTAAGGATGTCCGTAGCAGGCCGCTCTGGGGTAAGGGGTCTGCTTTCAGGACGCGTCCTGAAACAGCCGATGTCCAAGTGAGCGCGCCTCTGGATGGCTATCCTGTTTCACAAGTGTCCTGAAAGCAGGACCCCTTACCCCAGATCGGCGCTGCTGATATTTTTGCAGTGCCGAGATCATCGCATAGACAAGCTTGCTGGAAATCATAGCGGTTGGTTAGGGGTTGGGGGAGGTCGCGCTCGGAAGCGGCTGGACATGCGGCGCATCAGCCAGTAGGTGATATTGGCCGGCAGGCAGCGCATCAGTCTTGCAATCAGGCGGTTGATGGTTCCGGGAACGGCAACGACGCGCAGCCGTTTGCCCATTACCGACCGGATTCCGTAATCGACCACCTCGTCGGCGTTCATCCACATCCAGGCGGGCAGCTTGCTGACCAGTTTTCGGGTTCCGCTGACATCATGGAACTCGGAAAAGGTGAATCCGGGGCACAAGGCGGAAACGCGCACGCCGAGAGCATGATTTTCCAGCGCCAGCGATTCCGAAAACCGCACCAGAAATGCTTTGCTGGCGCCGTATAGCGTATGGCCGGCTGAGCTGGGCACCAGGCCAGCCAGGGATGCGACGTTGACGATATAGCCTTTGCCTCTCGTCTGCATGGCCGGCAGCAAGTGCCACGTCAGCTCACACACTGCGACCAGCATCAGCTCAATGAAACCCGCGTGGTCGTGCCAGGGTTGATCGACATAGTGGCCAGGCAAGCCGTAGCCGGCATTGTTGACCAGGAACTCGATGTGCACATCGGCATCTGCAAGCTTTGCTGCAAGCCCGGTGCCGGAACCTGGCACAGACAGATCCACAGGAAAAATCATGCTTTCCGTGCCGTGTTCACGCTCCAGCTCGGTGGCCAGCTGCCGCATCCGGTCTTCGCGCCGTGCGACCAGGACCAGGTTATATCCGCGTGCTGCCAGTTGCCGGCAAAATTCGGCGCCAATACCGGCCGATGCGCCGGTGACCAGCGCCCAGCCGCGATTGGTGCTTTGTGCCGTGGATGATGGATGCATTACGTGCCGCTCCTGTTGCCGCTTACTGGCGGATACTTGCTCTGGAGCAATTCGCGCCTTGCGGTCCTGTGACACCATGGGTATCCTACCGCCCGCTTGCGAGGAACTCTAACATGAGAAAGATTTTGCTTGCTGGTAATTGGAAAATGCATGGCAGCAAGGCGATGGTGGATAGCTTTGCTTAAGGCCCTGCTGGCCCCAACGGGCCGGGATGACGAGGTGGAACTTGCGGTCTTTCCGCCGTTTCCCTACCTGCAGCGAACACAAAAGCTGCTGCGGGACAGCGCGATATCCTGGGGTGGCCAGACGCTGAATCCGGCGCCTCCGGGTGCCCATACCGGTGAAGTTTGCGCTTCCATGCTGCTCGATTTCGGTTGCCGCTACGTGCTGGTCGGACATTCCGAGCGGCGCAGTTTGTACGGTGAAAGCAACGCAGATGTCGCGCTGCGCTTCGAAGCAGCTCAACAGGCCGGACTGGAGCCGGTGTTGTGTGTGGGAGAAACTCTGGCGCAGCGTGAACGCGGCGAGACTGAGGACATCATCAATCAGCAAATCAACACGGTAATCGAACGTTGTGGCATCGATTCGTTTGCTTCGGCCACGATTGCCTATGAACCGGTTTGGGCGATTGGTACAGGAAAAACCGCAACACCTGACCAGGCTCAGGTCATTCACGCATTCATACGTGACAAACTTGGAAGGCTGGATGATATAATAGCTGGTCAAATTCGTATTGTGTACGGCGGCAGCGTGAATGGTAACAATGCCGCCGATTTGTTTGCCCGGGAAGATATAGATGGCGGGTTGGTTGGCGGGGCTTCTTTGAAAGCGGAAGATTTTCTCGCCATTCGTGACGCTGTCACCTGAGGCCTACACCGGCTGGGTGGAAATTAATATGGTTGTTTTGAACGTTTTTCATGTGCTGATTGCCATCGCCATGGTTGCCCTGGTCCTGGTGCAAAGAGGGGCAGGAGCAACTGCGGGCGCAGCGTTTGGCAGTGGTGCTTCGGGCACGGTTTTTGGCGCCCGCGGCGCCGGCACCTTTCTGACCAAATCCACCTGGGTTCTGGCTGCGCTGTTTTGTGCGATAAGCCTGACCATGGCCGTCATTGTTTCGCGCCATGACACCTCAACGGAAGCGAATCTTGGCGTTGTATCCTCTGCCCCGGCGGCTGCGCAGGAAACTGTGCCGGTTTCCGCCAACCCGGGCCAGAATGTCGCAAAGGATAGCCAGGAAGGGGATCTGCCAACAGTCCAGATCAATGAAGATGCATCCGGCAGCGCAGCGGTCAAGCCAGATCAGGCGGCTGATGACCTCCCTGCACTCGATGACGGAAATGTTGAATCGACTGAAAGCAGCCAGGGCGCAGCAGACACCGGAAAGGGTTCAGACGATTCCTGATACGACGGCTTGAAATGCCCAAGTGGTGGAATTGGTAGACACGCTATCTTGAGGGGGTAGTGGCGAAAGCCGTGCCGGTTCGAGTCCGGCCTTGGGCACCATTGGAGAAGGTAAGAACATGCTGGCAGAGTATTTTCCAATCCTTGTGTTCCTGGCAATCTCAATTGCGATGGGCATTCTGTTGTTGGCTACCGGCGGGATGCTGGGCCCGAGCAGGCCCGGCAGCGACAAGCTGTCTCCCTACGAGTGCGGTTTCGAGGCGTTTGAAGATTCACGTACAAAGTTCGATGTCCGTTACTACCTTGTCGCCATCCTGTTCATTATCTTTGACCTCGAAATTGCATTTTTCATTCCCTGGGCCCTGGTGCTGGATAAGCTCGGAGGATACGGCCTGACGGCCATGCTGGTGTTTGTTGTCGAATTGGTGATCGGGTTTTTCTTCGCCTGGAAGAAAGGAGCACTGGAATGGGAGTAATCAATCCGGTTCCCATCGCCGAGGTCGATGACATCCTGCGTCCCGGTGCGGACGACAACCCCTTGCTGGATCGGGGCATGGTCACCACCTCGCTGGACGCGTTGATCAACTGGGCGCGAACGGGTTCGATGTGGCCGATGACCTTTGGTCTGGCCTGTTGTGCGGTCGAAATGATGCAGGCCGGCGCGGCGCGTTATGACCTGGACCGGTTCGGGGTGGTGTTCAGACCCAGTCCGCGGCAATCGGATGTGATGATTGTGGCCGGAACGCTGTGCAATAAAATGGCGCCAGCGCTGCGCAAGGTCTATGACCAGATGGCAGACCCCAAATGGGTGATCTCCATGGGCTCCTGCGCCAACGGGGGTGGCTATTACCATTACGCCTATTCCGTTACGCGCGGCTGCGACCGCATCGTCCCGGTGGACATATACGTTCCCGGTTGTCCGCCGACAGCAGAAGCTCTGATTTATGGCATTCTGCAACTCCAGGCCAAAATCCGCCGTACCAATACCATTGCCCGTTAAATTCATGAACGACATCCCCAAAACAGTTACGGAGTTGTTCGCCGCGCGTTTCAAAAACCGCGTCACGGTCATCGGGGTGCAAAACGGTATCGTCACCATAGAAGTTGCGCTCGAAAACTGGCTGGAAGTCTGCCGCCAGTTGCGCGATGATGCGGACTTTGCCTATGAGCAGTTGACCGATCTTTGCGGCGTCGACCATCTCGGCTACGGTCAGTCCGAGTGGGAAACCGATGATGCGACAGCGGAAGGATTCAGCCGCGGCGTGGAGGGACTGGGACCAGGCCGGTTTGCCTGGGCGCAAAGGCCTGAAGCGGCGCGCGTCGAACGGCGCTTTGCCGTCGTCGCCCATCTGCTGTCATTTCGTCATAATCGCCGCCTTCGGCTGCGTTGCTTTGCGGCCGAAGAAGGCATGCCCATCGTGCCGTCTCTGGTCGATGTGTGGAGTTCCGCAGAATGGTATGAGCGCGAAGCGTTCGACCTGTTCGGAATTGTTTTCGAAGGCCATCCCGATTTGCGCCGGATTCTCACCGACTACGGCTTCACGGGGCATCCGTTCCGTAAGGACTTTCCCCTGATCGGCAATGTCGCGGTGCGCTATGACACCGAAAAACAGCGCGTGATATACGAACCGGTCGAAATCGAACCCAGAGTGCTGGTGCCCAGAGTGTTGCGTGATGATTCACGCTACGACACCGATGAAATCGATCGCGCAGCAGAATCGGCTGCCGAAGGGCAGGTGGACTGATCATGGCCGAAATTCGCAACTACACGATGAACTTCGGTCCGCAGCATCCCGCTGCGCACGGTGTTCTGCGCCTGGTGCTGGAAATGGACGGCGAAACCGTGGTGCGGGCCGATCCGCACATCGGTCTGTTGCACCGGGCGACGGAAAAACTGGCCGAAAGCAAGCCTTTCAACCAGTCCATCGGCTACATGGACCGCCTCGACTACATGTCGATGATGTGCAATGAACATGCCTATGTGCGGGCCATTGAACAATTGCTTGGCATCGAGCCTCCGCCGCGTGCGCAGTGGATTCGCACGATGTTCGACGAAATCACACGATTTTCCAATCACCTTCTTTGGGTGGGTTCTGCGGGCACTGGATCTTGGCGCCATGACCGTTTTTCTTTATGCATTCCGCGAGCGCGAAATGGTCATGGACATGTATGAAGCCGTGTCCGGTGCGCGCATGCACGCAAATTATTATCGCCCGGGCGGTGTTTACCGGGATCTGCCGGACAGCATGCCGGTCTACCGGGAGTCCCGCTGGAGCCAAGGGCAAAGCACTGAAGCGCAAGAACGAATGGCGTGATGGCTCACTGCTGGATTTCATCGAGGCATTCGCCAGGGACGTGCCTGACCGCATCGACGAATACGAAACCCTGCTGACGGACAACCGGATCTGGAAGCAACGCACGGTCGGCATCGGCGTGGTGGCGCCGGAGCGCGCACTGCAAATGGGCTTTTCGGGAGCCATGTTGCGCGGCTCGGGCGTCGAATGGGATTTGCGCAAGAAGCAGCCTTATGCGATGTACGATCAGGTCGATTTCGATATTCCTGTCGGCGTCAACGGGGATTGTTATGACCGCTACCTGGTGCGCGTCGAGGAAATGCGCCAGAGCGCCCGCATCATCCTGCAATGCGTAGATTGGCTGCGGGCCAACCCGGGCATGGTGATGCTGAAGAACTTCAAGGTGGTACCGCCCACCCGTGAAGAAATGAAAGACGACATGGAAGCCCTGATTCATCATTTCAAACTCTTCACCGAGGGTTATTGCGTGCCCGCGGGCGAGACCTATGCCGCGGTCGAGGCGCCCAAGGGCGAGTTTGGCTGTTACCTGGTGTCGGATGGCGCCAACAAGCCTTTCAGAGTGCATTTGCGCGCACCGGGGTTTGTCCATCTTTCGGCTTTGAATGAAATGGCACAGGGTCATATGCTGGCAGACACCGTAGCCATTATCAGCACGCTTGACCTGGTATTTGGCGAGGTAGACCGTTGATGAAAGGCATCGAAAACAAGGCCAACGGGGCGGCCGTACTCAGCAGCGAAACGCTTCGGACCATCGATCATTGGGTGGCGAAGTTTCCGCCCGACAAGAAGCGCTCGGCATTGATTCAGGCGCTGATGGCGGCGCAGACGCAAAACGGTGGCTGGCTGACCCGCGAGTTGACCGAAGCGGTGGCTGCCTACCTCGAGCTTGCCCCGGTGTGGGCGCACGAAGTGGCATCGTTTTATTCGATGTTCGACCTCAAGCCCATGGGCCGTCACAAGGTCAATGTCTGCACCAATATTTCGTGTTGGCTGAACGGCGCTGAGCAACTGGTCGCACACGCGGAACAAAAACTCGGAATCCGCACAGGCGAGACGACAGCGGATGGGCGTATCAGCCTGGTTCGGGAAGAGGAGTGCCTGGCGGGCTGTTGCGGTGCGCCGATGATGGTGGTGGATGGCCACTATCACGAAAACCTCGACGAAAAGAAACTGGACGCGATTCTCGACGGACTGGATTGAGCGCGAGTAGCTGATAATAGTGCTATGGCAGAACATAACGTCGTCTTCACCACCCTGCATGCGGACCAGCCGTGGTCGATGGAGACCTATCTGTCCATCGAAGGCTACCAGGCCTGGCGCAAGATTTTGCAGGAAAAGACGGCGCCGGAAGATATCATCGACGCGGTCAAGCAATCTTCGCTGCGCGGCCGCGGTGGCGCCGGTTTTCCGGCGGGGCTGAAATGGAGTTTCATGCCGCGCTCGGCCCCGGTGCAGAAATATATTCTGTGCAATTCCGATGAGTCCGAACCCGGCACCTGCAAGGACCGCGATATTCTGCGCTTCAATCCCCATGCCGTCATCGAAGGCATGGCCATTGCCGCTTATGCCATGGGCGCAACCGTGGGCTACAACTACCTGCGCGGCGAATTTCACCATGAACCCTTTGAACGCTTCGAGATGGCGCTCAAGGAAGCCTACGAAGCCGGCTTGCTGGGCAAGAACATCCTCGGATCAGGCGTCGATATGGATATCCATACGGTGCTGGGCGCAGGCGCTTATATTTGCGGCGAGGAAACGGCGCTGATGGAATCCCTCGAGGGCAAAAAGGGACAGCCCCGCTTCAAGCCGCCGTTTCCAGCAAATTTTGGCCTCTACGGCAAACCCAGCACCATCAACAATACCGAAACCCTGGCCTCGGTGCCGTCCATCATGCGCCATGGCGCCGATTGGTTCCTGCGCATCGGCAAGCCAAACAACGGCGGCCCCAAGGTGTTTTTCGGTCTGCGGGCATGTCAACAAGCCGGGAAATTTTGAAGTGCCTCTGGGGACGCCTTTCGCGGATTTGCTGGAAATGGCCGGAGGGGTGCGCAGCGGACGGACACTCAAAGCAGTCATTCCGGGCGGCTCATCCATGCCGGTGTTACCCGCCAGTATCATGATGGAATGCGCGATGGATTTTGACTCACTGAGCAAAGCCGGCTCGGGGCTGGGTTCCGGCGCTGTCATCGTGATGGACGAAACGACCTGCATGGTCAAAGCCTGCACGCGCATTGCCCGGTTTTATCACAAGGAATCCTGCGGTCAATGCACGCCCTGCCGCGAAGGCACCGGCTGGATGCATCGCATGCTGGAGCGCATCGTCGCCGGCAAAGGACGCGCCGGAGACCTGGAACTGCTGCGTTCGGCCGCAGGCCAGATCGAAGGCCACACGATCTGCGCTTTTGGTGAAGCGGCTGCCTGGCCGGTGCAGGGCATGTTGCGCCATTTCTGGCCCGAATTTGAATACTTCGTCACCCATGGCCGATCCATGGTTGAGGAACAGCAAGGGTTGGCGGCATGAGCGCGGAAATGAAAACCACAGCCGGAGAGCGGGTGGACCTGGTCAACATCGAAGTCGATGGGATCGCGCTGCAGGCGCCCAAGGGTTCGATGATCATCCAGGCAACCGACAAGGCCGGCATCAGCATTCCCAGGTTCTGTTATCACCGCAAACTCAGCATTGCAGCCAACTGCCGTATGTGCCTGGTCGATGTCGAGAAAGCGCCCAAACCGATGCCGGCCTGTGCCACGCCGGTGATGGAAGGGATGAAGATATTTACCCAATCGCGCCGCGCCATCGATGCCCAGCATGGCGTGATGGAATTCCTGCTGATCAATCATCCGCTGGATTGCCCGATCTGTGACCAGGGCGGCGAATGTGAATTGCAGGACCTGGCGATGGGCTATGGGCGTTCGGTTTCCCGTTTCACCGAGCGTAAACGCGTGGTCAAGGACAAGAACGTCGGCCCCTTGGTGCAGACCGATATGACCCGCTGCATTCATTGCACCCGCTGCGTGCGCTTTCTCGACGAAATCGCCGGCACCGCCGAAATGGGGGGCGGCGGCCGTGGCGACCGTCTTGAAATCGGAACCCTGGTCGAAAACAGTATCGATTCCGAATTGTCGGGCAATATCGTCGACCTGTGCCCGGTAGGCGCCTTGACAGACAAGCCGTTCCGCTTCTCCGCCCGGGCCTGGGAACTGGTGGCCAGACCCTCAGTAGGGGCACATGACGGTGTCGGTTCCCTGCTGTATCACCATGTCCGCGCAGGGCGTATTTTGCGCACGGTGCCGCGCGATAATGAAGCCACCAACGAAACCTGGTTATCTGACCGGGACCGTTACAGCCATGCCGGACTGTATGCAGCAGACCGGGTCACGCAACCCTTGGTCAAGAAAGAGGGTCAGTGGCAGGCCGTTTCCTGGGATGAAGCGCTCAAAACCGCGCGGGACATCTTGCGCGCGGTAGCAGAACAGACACCGGAAGAACTGTGCATGCTGATGTCACCCGGAGCCGCAACCGAAGAGTATTTCCTGGCCCAACGCCTGGTGCGCGGGCTGGGCAGCAACCACATCGATCATCGGCTGCGTGAACAGGACTTTTCCGATGATGCATTGCGTCCGGTCTCGCCGGTGTTTACGGTCAGGATTGCGCAATTGGAACGGACGGATGCGGTTTTACTGATCGGGTGCAACCCGCGCCACGAAGCGCCCATTTTGGGTCATCGTCTGCGCCAGGCATGGCGCAAAGGCGCCACATTGATGAGCATCAACCCGCTGGACTGGGAGACTATCTTCTCCATGCGGCAGAACATCGTTGTCGCACCGCAATTCATGCTTGCAGAACTGGCGGCGGTAGCCGCAGCCTTAAGCGCAATTCGTAAGCTGGAACTGCCCGCAGAACTCGCCGGTCTGGCAGGCCAGGTAAAACCCGAGGCCAGGCATGAAGATATCGCGGCCATTTTGAATACGGCCGAACGCGGTCTGTTGATGCTGGGTCAATTTTCCATGAGCCACCACCATGCGGCCGCCTTGCGGCGTGTGGCAGGGTGGATTGCCGCAAACAGCGGTTGCGCGGTGAATCTGTTGCCCCACGGCGCCAACTCCGCTGGCGCCTGGCAGGCCGGCGCCGTGCCGCATCGCGGTCCGGCGGGCAGCCACAGAAGCGGCGGCATGAACAAGAGTGAAATGATTGGCAGCAGCGGAAAAACCTGGCTGTTGTGGGACCTCGAACCGGAGTTCGATATAGACAATCCGGCGGCGGCTACCGCCGCTTTGCAGACGGCAAAACACATCATTGCCGTGGCCTCCTTTGCCACCGGCAGCCTGAAAGAGCTGGCCGACGTGATCCTTCCATTGGCGCCGGTGGCGGAATCCGAAGGCAGCATGGTCAACCTCGATGGCGACACGCTCAGATTTTCACCCGCCGGAAAACCGTCCGGCGAAGCCCGGCCCGGCTGGAAAATCCTGCGGCGCCTGGGTGACGAACTGGGACTGGAAGGGTTTGGCTATATCGATTTGGCAGACCTTCATACCGAGATGCAGGCCACCCTGTGCGCAGCAGCGGGTACCGCCTCCGCTGAGCCCGGTTCCGTGGCCGTGAGCGGTGACGTGCAGACCGTTGGCTCGGACTCTGGTAAACCCTTATACCGTGTCGGAGAGGTGCCGATGTTTTCCGCCGATGCCTTATGCCGCCGCGCGCCCGCTTTGCAGGAAACAACGCACGCTGTCAGTGATTTTGTCGGTCTGCATTCGGCCGACGCCGCGCGCTTGGGGCTGAAGGCGGGTGACCAGGCGAGGGTTGGTCAGGGCCAGAACAGCACCTGCCTTGAAGTCAGGGTCAGTGAGCATGTCCCGGCCGGCGCCGCCTGGGTGCGCAGTGCAAGCTGCAGCGCGCGCGAACTGGGCGCGGCCACCGGTCCCATTACCGTGGAGGTGGCGTGATGAGCGGACCCTTGCTTGACCAATTGCTCGAACTGCTCATCATGGTGCTCAAGATCGTGGCCATCCTGGTGCCACTGATCCTGGCGGTTGCGTATTACACCTATTTCGAGCGCAAGGTGATCGGCTATATGCAGGTTCGCCTGGGTCCGAACACCATTGGCCCATACGGATTGTTCCAGCCGTTCGCCGACGTGTTCAAGCTGTTGCTGAAAGAAATCATTCTGCCGCAGAATGCGAATAAATTCCTTTTCCTGATGGCCCCCGTTGTGTCACTGGTTGCGGCCTTCACTGCCTGGGCCGTGGTTCCGTTCAATGACGTGTTGGTGCTGGCCGACATCGATGCGGGTCTGATCTATATCCTGGCCCTGTCCTCGCTCGGTATCTACGGGCCGATCGTCGCCGGCTGGGCCTCAAATTCGAAGTATGCGTTCCTCGGCGGGCTGCGCAGCGCGGCGCAAATGGTTTCCTATGAAATTGCAATGGGGTTTGCACTGATCGGCGTGCTGATCCTCGCGGGCACCCTCAACCTGAAGGAAATCGTGCTGGCCCAGCAGGGCGGCTTGCTCGACTGGTTCTGGCTGCCTTTGCTGCCGATGTTCGTGATTTATCTGATCTCCGGTGTGGCTGAAACCAACCGGGCGCCGTTCGACGTGGCCGAAGGGGAGTCGGAAATCGTCGCTGGATTCCATGTGGAATATTCGGGTGCTGCCTTTGCCATCTTCTTTCTGGCCGAATACGCCAACATGATATTGATTTCGGGCCTGTCGACGATCATGTTCGCCGGAGGCTGGCTGTCACCGTTTCAAGGCGTTCCGCTGCTGCAGGACACCCTGCTCGGCCAGGGAAGCATTTTCTGGTTTTTTGGCAAAATGCTGTTCTTCATGTTCCTGTTCCTGTGGTACCGGGCCACATTTCCGCGTTATCGCTATGACCAGATCATGCGTTTGGGCTGGAAAGTTTTTGTACCCATCGCGCTCGTTTGGACGTTGGTTGCGGCGCTTCTCACCGTCTCCGGCCTGGTCGTCAGAGGGAGCTGATCATGAACCGGATTTCGCGCTACCTCAAAAGCCTGATGTTGCTGGAACTTGCCAGCGGCCTGGGTGTGACGCTGAAGTATTTCTTCAAGCCGAAGTTCACGCAGCGTTATCCGCACGAAAAAACGCCAAAGTCCAACCGGTTCCGGGGTTTGCATGCGCTCAGACGCTATCCCAATGGTGAAGAGCGTTGCATTGCCTGCAAGTTGTGCGAGGCGGTTTGTCCGGCACTGGCCATCACCATTGAATCGACGCAACGGGACGACGGCACCCGGCGCACGACCCGTTACGACATCGACTTGTTCAAATGCATTTACTGCGGTTTTTGCGAGGAATCCTGCCCGGTGGATTCCATCGTCGAAACGGACATCCTCGAATACCATTTCGAAAGCCGTGGTGAAAGCGTTGTGCACAAAGAGCAACTGCTGGCTATTGGTGATCGCTACGAAGAAAGCATTGCCGCCAACCGCCGGCAGGATGCGGCTTACCGCTGAGCGGAGCAACGAGGCCCTGATACATGCCCATTACAGAAATCGTTTTTTACGCTTTTTCAGTACTGCTGACGGCAGCGGCCATGATGGTCATCACGGTGCGCAATCCGGTTTATGCGGCCTTATTTCTGGTGTTGGCGTTTTTCAGTTCTGCCGCGATCTGGATGCTGCTGGAAGCGGAGTTTCTGGCCATTATCCTGGTGCTGGTATACGTCGGAGCGGTGATGGTGCTGTTCCTGTTTGTCGTGATGATGCTGGATATCAATCTGACGCCGCTGAAAGAAGGTTTCATACGTTACCTTCCGGTCGGTATCGTCGTTGCGGCCCTGATGGCAACAGAACTGCTGGTCGTGATTTGGGCGCGTGGCCGCTTCGATGCTTCCGGGTTTCCGCTGCCGGCGCCCCATCCGGACGGTTACAGCAATACCAAAGCGGTGGGTGAATGGCTGTTCACGCATTTCCTGCTGCCTTTCGAGGCTGCCGGTATTATTTTGCTGGTGGCCATTATCGCCGCCATTGCGCTCACGCTCAGAACGCGGGCGCAAGTGAAAACCCAAAACCCCGCAGGGCAGGCGATGGTGCACAGTGAAGACCGCATCCGGATCGTCCGCATGCCCTCTGAACCACGGCCTTAAGGAACCCCTATGCTGACATTGGCCCATTTTCTGACCCTCGGCGCCATTTTGTTTTGCCTCAGCGTCGCCGGCATATTTTTGAACCGCAAGAATGTGCTCATTCTGTTGATGTGTATTGAGTTGATGTTGTTGGCAGTGAACATGAATTTCATCGCATTCTCGCGCTTCCTGGGCAACATGGACGGCCAGGTGTTCGTGTTTTTCATCCTTACCGTTGCGGCTGCCGAAGCGGCCATCGGTCTGGCTATCCTGGTGGTGCTCTTCCGCAATCGCGGAACCATCAACGTAACCGAACTGGACGATCTGAAGGGCTGACATGTCGCTTGAATTCACATTACTGCTGATACCGGTGCTGCCCCTGGCGGCGGCGGTGATTGCGGGCTTGTTGCGCGGGCAGATCGGACGGGCTGGTGCACACTGGGTGACCATTCTCGGCGTCGCATTATCGTTTGCCTTGTCGTGCTGGATTCTGTACCAGCAGGTCTTCGAGGGGCTGGCTACGCAAAACCTGAGCGTCTACACCTGGATGGTCTCCGATGGCATCCGCTTCGAAGTGGGCTTTCTGATCGATCACCTGAGCACATTGATGATGTGCGTGGTGACCTTCGTGTCCCTGATGGTGCATGTCTACACCATTGGCTACATGGCGGACGATCCCGGGTATCAGCGCTTTTTCAGTTACATCGCCTTGTTTACTTTTTCCATGCTCATGCTGGTGATGTCGAACAACTTCATGCAACTGTTCTTCGGCTGGGAAGCGGTAGGCCTGGTTTCCTACCTGCTGATCGGGTTCTGGTTCAATCGCGAATCGGCAATTTTCGCCAGCCTCAAGGCATTTCTGGTCAACCGCGTGGGTGACTTTGGCTTCCTGCTCGGCATTGCCGGCGTGCTCTATGCCAGTGGCTCACTGGATTATGCCGAAGTATTCAGGCAGGCCCCGGTGATCGCAACGCAGACCTTCAGCATCATTCCGGGTACGGAGTGGCAGTTAATCACCGTGATCTGCGTGTGCCTGTTCATCGGCGCGATGGGTAAGTCGGCGCAAGCCCCCCTGCATGTGTGGCTGCCTGATTCCATGGAGGGCCCGACACCGATTTCCGCCCTGATCCATGCCGCGACCATGGTGACCGCCGGCATATTCATGGTGGCGCGCATGTCGCCGCTGTTCGAATACAGCGATGCGGCGCTGAGTTTTGTGATGCTGATCGGCGCCTTTACCGCGTTTTCCATGGGCCTGATCGGCCTTGTGCAAAACGACATCAAGCGTGTGATCGCCTACTCGACGCTGTCGCAACTGGGCTACATGACGGTAGCACTGGGTGTGTCCGCCTACTCGGCCGCCATTTTTCACCTGATGACACATGCGTTCTTCAAGGCCCTTTTGTTCCTGTGCGCGGGATCGGTGATTATCGCCCTGCATCACCAGCAGGATATGCGCTACATGGGTGGTTTGCGCCGTCAGATGCCCATTACCTGGCTCACCGCATGGGTGGGCACGCTGGCGCTGGTGGGATTTCCCTTCCTGTCCGGATTCTATTCAAAGGATTCCATCATCGAAGCCGTGGAGGCTTCGCACCGGTTTGGCAGCCCGGTGGCCTATTGGGCTGTGTTGCTGGGCGTTTTGATCACAGCCTTTTACAGTTTTCGCTTGCTGTACCTGACCTTCCACGGCAAGCCGCGCTTCGAAGTGGACCACAAGGCTGGCGCACACCCGCCCGATGGTGTCTTGCCGCACGAACCAAAAGAATCGCCCTGGGTGGTCACAGTGCCCTTGGTGCTGCTTGCAATTCCGTCATTGTTTATTGGCTATCTCACCATACAACCGGTGCTGTTCGGTGGCTGGCTCACCGATTCGATCAAGGTGCTGGAAGGACACGATGTCGTGGCGGAGCTTGGCCATCATTTTCATGGCTCCATGCCCATGGGTGTCCATGCGCTGAGTTCGGCACCGTTCTGGTTGATGATCTCGGGCTTTGTGCTGGCAACGGTTATCTACATTTTCCGCCCCGCGCTGGCAGATATTCTGCAGAGAAAAATGCCGGCCCTGCACCGCATCCTGCTCAACAAGTACTACTGGGATGAGTTGTATCAGGCGGTTTTTGTCAAACGCACCGTGCAGATCGGAAACAAGCTGTGGAAAAAGGCCGATGCGGGCTTTATTGACGGTTTGCTGGTCAATGGGTCGGCGCGGGTAGTCAATAACCTGGCCGCACGGGTAAGGTTGTGGCAAAGCGGTTACCTGTTTCAGTATGCCTTTGCGATGATCATCGGTTTGATCGGCATATTGGGCATTTGGGTGATGATTTTATGAAGAGGCGGAACTGACATGGAATCCACCGGGCATCTGCTGAGCTGGCTGATCTGGATACCCATTATTGGTGGTGCCGTGGTTGCATCGCTGGGCGAGCAAAAAGCATCGCAGGCGCGCTGGTTGGCGCTGGCTGTCTCGATCCTTACCTTCATTCTGAGTATTTCGCTGTTTACCACATTCGATCGCGGTACGGCGGCAATGCAGTTCGTCGAACACACCGTCTGGATCGATTCGTTCAATATCTTTTACTTCCTCGGGGTCGATGGATTTTCCGTGCCGCTGATCCTGCTGACGACGTTTTTCGGCGTGTTGGTGGTGATCGCCGGCTGGGAAGTCATCCGCGTCCGCGTACACCAATACATGGCTGCTTTCCTGATCATGGAAGGGCTCATGGTGGGTGTGTTCTCGGCACTGGACGGCATTCTGTTTTACGTGTTCTTCGAGGCGATGCTGGTGCCCATGTTTCTGGCCATCGGCATGTGGGGCGGGCCCAGACGGGTTTACGCGACGATCAAGTTTTTTCTTTATACCTTCCTCGGCTCGGTGTTCATGTTGGTCAGCCTGATCTACCTGTACATCCAATCGGGTTCCTGGTCCATTCTGGACTGGCACCAGTTTCCTCTGGGCGCCACCGCCCAATCTGGCTGTTCCTGGGGTTTCTTGCCGCATTTTCGGTCAAGATTCCGATGTGGCCGGTACACACCTGGTTGCCGGATGCGCATGTTGAGGCGCCCACCGGCGGTTCGGTCGTACTGGCGGCCATCATGTTGAAAATCGGTGGTTACGGATTCATTCGCTTCAGCCTGCCGATCACTCCGGATGCCAGCAGTTCGCTGGATTGGCTGATCATCATGCTGTCATTGATCGCGGTGGTGTATATCGGTTTCGTCGCGCTGGTACAACAGGACATGAAGAAACTGATTGCCTATTCATCGGTATCCCACATGGGTTTCGTCACGCTGGGCCTGTTCATCGCTTTTGCGATCTTCCGTCATGGCACCGGCGGAAGGGGAGCGGCCCTCGGTGTCGAGGGCGCTATGGTGCAAATGATTTCTCACGGTTTTGTTTCAGGCGCGCTGTTCCTCTGCGTGGGGGTGCTGTATGACCGGCTGCACAGCCGCCTGATCAGCGACTATGGCGGCGTAGCCAACACCATGCCGTGGTTCGCCACCTTCGCGGTACTGTTTTTCATGGCCAATTCCGGTTTGCCGGGAACCAGCGGATTCGTCGGTGAGTTCATGGTCATTCTGGCGTCGTTCCAGGCCAACTTCTGGTATGCCTTCCTGGCCGGTTTGACCCTGATTCTGGGCGCCGCTTACAGTCTGTGGCTGGTCAAGCGCGTCATTTTCGGAAAAGTTGCAAGCCGGGAAGTGGCGGCTTTGGAGGACATCAACAAGCGTGAAGCATTTGTCCTTGCGGCCCTGGCCGCGGTAGTCCTGCTGGTCGGCTTGTGGCCGCAACCGCTGGTGGATCTGATGCATACCTCCGTGGCCGATCTACTGGTACACATCCAGCAATCCAAACTCCCGCTGGCGGATATCGCCACGGCTGGCATCTGAGGCTCAGGGCGCATGAACACTAATATCCTGCTCGCTGCACCGGAAATATGGGTACTGTGCATGGCCTGCTTTATCCTGGCAGTCGACCTGTATTTGGGTGAAGAGCGGCGTGGAATGATTCACCTGCTGGCAATGATCACGCTGATATTTGCCGCCATCATCACCATGCGCGCCGATTACCTGCACGATGGTTTGCGCTCGGCCACGGCGTTCGATGGCAGCTTCCTGCGCGACCCCATGGGGGACGTACTCAAGCTGTTCAGCTATGTGACGCTGGCCTTCGTGTTTATCTATGCGAAGTTCTATTTGCGGCAATTCCGCATGTTTCGTGCCGATTTCTACACCTTGTCGCTGTTTGCGCTGCTGGGGATCATGCTGCTGATTTCGGCTGACAGCCTGGTGATGATTTATCTCGGGCTGGAGATGACTTCATTGGCAACCTACGCACTGGTCGCCTTCGACCGCGATTCCTACCGGGGTTCTGAGGCCGCGATGAAGTATTTCGTGCTGGGCTCGATGGCGTCCGGCATGCTTTTGTACGGCATGTCGATGATTTACGGCGCGACCGGCACTCTGGATCTGAACACCATAGCCACTGCAGTGAGTAACGCCGGCCGTGACGATGTGGTCCTTGTATTCGGGCTCGCTTTCCTCATCGTCGGTCTGGCCTTCAAGTTGGGCGTGGCGCCGTTTCATATGTGGATTCCCGACGTCTACGAAGGCGCGCCCGCCGGCATTACGCTGTTTATCGCCGCGGTGCCGAAAATGGCCGCTTTTGCGATGACGTTCCGCCTGCTCCAGACCGGACTGGGCGGTTTGCACAGTGACTGGCAGCAGATGATTTCCATACTTGCACTGCTCTCGATCGTGCTGGGAAACATCGCGGCCATTGCGCAAACCAACATCAAGCGCATGCTGGCGTATTCGACCATTTCGCATATGGGTTTCGTGCTGCTCGGTTTCCTGCCCGGCAGCAACGAGGGCTACGGGGCTTCGATGTACTACATCATCGTTTATTCCCTGATGTCGGCTGCGGCATTTGGCATGATCATCCTGCTTTCCGCCAATGGGGTCGAGGCGGAAAACCTGGATGATTTCAAGGGCTTGAACCAGCGCAATAACTGGTACGCGGCCGTTATGGCCATGGTGATGTTTTCGATGGCGGGCGTACCGGTGTTTGTCGGCTTTTTTGCCAAATGGCTGGTGATCCAGGCGGCGCTGAACGCCGGGCTGGTCTGGCTGGCCATTGTCGCGGTTGTATTTGCGGTGATTGGCGCTTTTTACTATTTGCGCGTGGTCAAGCTAATGTATTTCGATGATCCCAAGACCGAACAGGTGATCGTGGCGCCGGCGGATTTTCGTGCCGCCTTGTCCCTGAACGGCATCCTGATGATTGGCCTGGGAATATTTTCCAGTTCACTGATCGCGGTTTGCATGCAGTCATTCGCCGGTTGAGTTTGCCGCCACCCGGCGCGGGCCTTATGGGGCTTGATTTTGCCGCTGCCAGGCCCTATGTGCTTGATTGATGTTGGCGCACAGACCTTGTATTAACTACCTGGAATCTATATTATTTGCCGCCTACTGATGCGGGGTGGAGCAGTCTGGCAGCTCGTCGGGCTCATAACCCGAAGGTCGCAGGTTCGAATCCTGCCCCCGCTACCAGTTTCTGGATGAAGGCCCCGCGGGGCCTTTTTGATGAACTGTCAAAGCGATGATTGGTGCCTGACAGTGAGCTTGCGACACAATGGAAGATGCAATGAATTCATAAATTCGCATTGAACCATGATTGCCGCAGAACTGCGTGGGTCATGGGCTTGTTCCGGGAGAGTCCCGGTATGGGTTTGGTTGTCGCGAGGGGCTATTACGCCCTTTTTTTGTGTCCGTGGTACTGGGCGCGCTGACCGGGCCGGAGTTGATATTGAACGTAGCCAAACTGACAGCGATATTGCAGCCTCTGGTGCAAGATCTGGGGTACGAATTTGTGGGCCTGGAGTTCAGCAGTCACCCCAAAAACCCGGTGTTGGTGCTGTACATCGACAAGGCGGAAGGAATCGCGATAGAAGATTGTGAACGCACCAGCCGTGAAGTCGCTGCCTTGCTGGATGTGGAAGATCCGATCCCCGGGCACTACGTGCTGGAGGTTTCGTCTCCCGGACTGGACCGGCCCCTGTTCAGTCCTGAGCAGTTTGACCGGTTTACCGGTGAAGTCGTGCAGATCACGTTGTTTGCACCACTTGGGGGCAGGAGAAAATTCAAAGGCCGCATCCTGGGCGTCGCAGGATGAACAGGTCCGGATTGAACAGGATGGAGCAGAAGTTTCACTGCAACACGGCAATATTGCCAAAGCGCGGCTGGTGCCTGACTACGACAGCATTTTTGCTGGTAAAGCCTGAGCACCCGTTTGCGGAAATTGATTTGACGGACGAACAGAGAGAAGAATCACGATGAGCAAAGAGATTCTGCTGGTTGTGGATGCGGTATCCAACGAAAAAGGTGTCAGCAAGGATGTCATCTTCGGTGCCCTGGAAGCGGCACTGGCATCCGCGGCGCGTAAACTCAGCAACGATGAGCGTGATGTTCGCGTTTCGATCAATCGCGATACCGGCGATTACGAGACCTTTCGCCGCTGGCTGGTCGTCGACGACGACACCGAACTGGAATTCGAACACAGCCAGATGCCGCTCGAGGCAGCGCTGCTGATCGACCCGGACGTCGCGGTTGGCGGATTCATCGAGGAGCCGATGGAAAATGCCGAGTTCGGCCGCATTGCCGCACAGACCGCCAAGCAGGTCATTGTGCAGCGCGTGCGTGAAGCAGAACGCGCCCAGGTGGTCGAAGCCTACAGCAATCGCGCGGGCGAATTGATCAACGGCATCGTCAAGCGCGTTGAACGTGGAAATGTCTACATCGACCTCGGCGGCAATGCGGAAGCATTTATTTCTCAGCGCCACATGATTCCGGGTGAAACGGTTCGTCCCGGTGAGCGCTTGCGCGCCTATCTGTTTGAAGTGCGTGAAGAAATGCGCGGCCCGCAGCTATTTGCCAGCCGCACCATCGTTGAGTTTCTGGTGGCCTTGTTTGAACTCGAAGTACCGGAAATTGGCCAGGATCTGATTTCCATCATGGGCGGTGCCCGCGATCCCGGCCGGCGGGCCAAGATTGCTGTGCGCTCCAATGACCGGCGCACCGACCCGATCGGCGCCTGCGTGGGCATGCGCGGTTCCAGGGTGCAGGCCGTATCCAACGAACTGGCCGGCGAGCGCATCGACATCATTTTGTGGGATGACAACCCGGCGCAATTCGTGATCAATGCGATGGCGCCTGCCGAGGTCGCCTCCATCGTGATGGATGAGGAAAATCAGTCGATGGACATCGCGGTGGAAGAATCCAATCTGTCACAGGCGATTGGCCGAGGCGGACAGAATGTCCGGCTGGCCAGTGAATTGACCGGTTGGTCGCTGAATGTACTGACGGTAGAACAAGCCGTACAAAAAGGAGAAGAGGAATCCCGCGCGATCCTGGAACGATTCATGAAGCGTTTGGATGTCGGTGAGGATGTTGCCAACATTCTGGTGCAGGAAGGTTTCAGCAATATCGAGGAGGTTGCCTACGTACCTGAATCGGAACTTCTGGAAATCGAAGAGTTTGACGCCGAGATGGTGCAGGAAATCCGGCGCCGGGCACGTGATGCCCTGCTCACGCAAATGATCGCGAAGGAAGAAGTGCTGGATGAAAACCGTCCGGAAGCCGATTTGATGGAGCTGGATGGAATGACCGAACGGTTGGCGTTCCGGCTTGGCGGAAAAAGGCATCCGGACTCAGGAAGACCTGGCGGAACTTGCGGTGGATGAACTCACTGAAATTGACGATATGACCGATGAAACTGCGGCTGCATTGATCATGGCCGCCAGGGCGCCCTGGTTTGCAGAAGAAAACAAATAAGGCAGCGGCCCCAAGGAGCAAATTATGTCGGACGTAAGTGTTGTACAGCTAGCTGAAGTACTCGGCGTCGATGTCGACAAATTGATTGCGCAGCTCACGGACGCAGGCATCCATGCGTCTTCTGGTGAAGACGCTGTCTCCAACGAAGACAAGAAAAAACTGCTGGCTTACCTGCGCAGCAGCCACGGCAAGATGGAAAGCGATGCCACAGCGCCGAAGAAAGTCACGCTAAAACGCAAAACCGTCAGCGAATTGCGCGTGCCTGGAAGTGGACCGCGGGCGAGGGCAACAGCCAGAACCGTAAACGTCGAAGTGCGCAAACGCCGCACTTACGTCAAACGGGAAGTGGTGCAGGACCAGATTGGTGTCGAGTATTCGGATCGGGAGGAAGCCAGGAAAATTCTCGAGGAAACCCGTGCCGGGCGCGCGGAAGAAGAACAGCGCATGCAAAGCGCAAGCGAGAAAGCGCGCCTGCAGCGTGAAGAGGAACAGCGCAAGGCCGAGCAGGAACAGGCGGCCAAGGCGGCTGAAGAGAAGGCGCGCCTCGAGGCTGAAGAGAAAGCACGCGAGGAAGCCGCCCGCCTGCGGGAAGAAGACCTGGCACGGTTGCGCGAGGAAGAACGTACACGCAAGCAGGCGGATGATCAACGCCGCCGGGAAAAAGACAAGGGCAAGGCGGGAACCCGCTATGGGCGCAAGGAATTACATGTCGCGGAGGGGACGGTGGCCCGCCGCCGCAAGTCCCCTGTGCGCGTCAAGCCTTCCGGGCGGCCTTCAGAGCATGGTTTTTCACGCCCCACTGCACCGGTCACCCGTGAAATCGGAATACCCGAAGCGATTACCGTAGCCGAACTGGCCAAGCTGATGGCGGTCAAGGCCGGTGAAGTGATCAAGGTCCTGATGCAAATGGGCATGATGGTCACGATCAACCAGAGTCTTGACCGCGACACCGCGACCCTGGTGGTCGAAGAGATGGGCCACTCTGCGGTAGCGGCCGATATCAAGGACGTCGAGCAGGAATTGATCGCCGAAGAGGACGAAGCCATCTCCGGCGAAGAGGTGACGCGCCCGCCCGTCGTGACGGTGATGGGGCACGTAGATCACGGCAAGACATCGTTGCTGGACTACATACGCAGCGCCCGCATCGCGGAAGGCGAAGCGGGCGGAATTACCCAGCACATTGGCGCCTATAATGTGGAAACCGCGCGCGGCACGATCACCTTCCTCGATACGCCCGGCCATGCTGCGTTCACTTCCATGCGCGCCCGCGGCGCACAGGCGACGGATATCGTCATCCTGGTGGTGGCAGCCGACGACGGAGTCATGCCGCAGACCCGGGAGGCGATACAGCATGCGCGTGCGGCCGGCGTTCCGATCATCGTTGCGGTCAACAAGATCGACAAGCCGGATGCGGATATCGACCGGGTCAAGACCGAACTGTCGAAAGAAGAAGTGATCGCCGAAGACTGGGGCGGGCAGGATATTTTCGTCTATGTATCCGCCAAAACCGGCGAGGGAATCGATCAGTTGCTGGATGCCATCCTGTTGCAAGCCGAGGTGCTGGAGCTGAAATCGGTGGCGCAGGCCAGAGCGCGGGGCGTGGTAATCGAATCCAGCCTGGACAAGGGCCGCGGACCGGTCGCCACGCTGCTGGTGCAGCAGGGCACCCTGAACCGGGGCGACATGATTTTGGCCGGCCAGGAGTATGGCCGCGTGCGCGCCATGTTTGACGAAGCCGGAGAAGCCATCGAGTCGGCCGGACCTTCCATGCCGGTGGTGGTGCTGGGCCTTTCCGGCGTGCCGCAGGCCGGGGACGAAGTGCTGGGGGTGACGAACGAGCGCAAGGCGCGGGAAGCTGCATCGCAACGCCATGACCGCAAACGTGAAACCCGCCTCGCACGGCAACAGGCCGCCAACCTGCAAAACCTGTTTGACAACATGGGCAAGGAAGAGCAAATCATCGTCAACCTGCTGATACGGGCCGATGTACAGGGCAGTGTGGAGGCGCTGCGGGATGCGCTGACGAAACTCAGCAACGATGAAGTGCAGGTGAATGTCGTGGCCTCGGGTGTGGGCGCCATTACCGAATCCGACGCCTCACTGGCCCAGGCTTCGAGCGCCATCATCATCGGCTTCAATGTCAGAGCAGATGCCGCCGCGCGCAAGATGATCCAGGAAAATGAGCTGGATCTGCATTATTACAGCGTCATTTACGACGCCATTGACGAAGTGACCAAGGCGATCAATGGTCTGCTTGGCACCGAGGTCAGGGAAAATATTATTGGACTGGCCGAGGTGAAAGAGGTGTTCCGCTCCTCCAGGCTGGGCGCCATTGCCGGCTGCCTGGTGGTGGAGGGTATCGTCAAGCGAAAAAACCCGATTCGGGTATTGCGTGACAATGTGGTGATTTTCGAAGGCGAACTCGAATCATTGCGCCGCTTCAAGGACGAGGCCAGCGAAGTTCAATCCGGCACCGAATGTGGCATTGGCGTGAAGCAATACAATGACGTCAAACCGGGTGACCAGATCGAATGTTTCGAGCGCATCGAAGTTGCCAGAACGCTCTGATCCATAGCGAACCCGCAGATGCCAAGAGAATTCAATCGCTCGGAACGGGTCGCCGGTCAGATTCGCAGGGAATTGGCGCAGTTGATCCAGCAGGAAGTCAAGGATCCGGCGGTCGGATTCATCAGCCTGTCCGATGTCGAGGTTACCCGTGACCTGGCCCATGCCAAGGTCTTCATTACGGTGTTCGAAAGCGACAAGGCAGAATCGACCCTGACCGCTTTGCGTCATGCCGCTGGCTACCTGCGTCACCGTCTGGGGCAGGAAATGCGCATCCGCAGCGTGCCGGAATTGCATTTTCACCACGATGCTTCGGTGGAAACCGGGCAGCGCATGGATAGCCTGATTGACGCCGCGCTGGCCTCGGATCGCGATCATCGGGGGACCGGCGAAGACGACAGCGACTGAGGCGACGCAGATGCCGTGCGTTGGCAGGCCCTGATGAGCCGGCGTCGCAGCGGCCGCGATATCCACGGTATCCTGTTGCTGGATAAGCCAGCCGGATTGTCTTCCAACCAGGCGCTGCAGCGCGTTCGACATCTTTTTCAAGCCCGCAAAGCCGGCCACACCGGCAGTCTCGATCCTTTTGCCACCGGCATGCTGCCGATCTGTCTTGGGGAAGCCAGCAAGACCGCGGCATTCATGTTGGAGGCGGGCAAAAGTTATCATGCGACAGCCTGTCTGGGCCGGGCTACCAGCACCGGTGATATCGAAGGGGAAGTGGTGAGGGAACAGCCGCTGCCGGTCCTGGAGAGGGATCAGATTGAAACCGTGCTGGGGCGCTTTAGCGGACCCATTGCACAGGTCCCTCCGATGTATTCTGCGCTCAAACACCAGGGCCAGCCGCTATACAAACTGGCGCGGCAGGGCCTCGAAGTAGAGCGCAAGCCGCGCAACGTGGTGATTCACCGCCTGGAGTTGCTGCGCTGGGAGCCGCCCCTGCTGTCGTTCGAGGTGGCGTGTTCAAAAGGCACCTACATCCGTACCCTGGCGGAGGATATCTGCGCAGGGCTGGGCAGTTGCGGACATCTGCAATCGCTGCGACGCCTTGCGGTGGAGCCTTTTGCAGCCGATGGGCTGGTTTCCCTCGAAGAAGTCGAACAGGCGGCGGCGCAGGGCCGCGAGTTGCAATTGTTATTGCCCCTGGACGCTGGTCTGTCGGCCTGGCCGGAATTGCATCTGGACGCGACGGCCGCCGAACGGTTTCGCCATGGCAATCCGGTGGCTGGAAACGGGGGCGCCGGCATGATTCGGGTCTTCGCCGGGACCGGTGAAATCATAGGCCTGGGTGAAATACGGCCTGATGGCACGGTCCACCCAAAACGCGTTTTTGTGCCAGGGCCTGATAACACTTGTCTGTGAAACACCCCGATGGTGTATTATTTCCTTGTTTAGGATCAGCGCCGCCGTTAGAATAGGCGGCTAATTTAAACCGGGGCTTCGAAGATTTTGCAAAGACCCGCACCGAATGGCGTTATTGACCTGAAGGTGTCCGGATACAAGGGTTTTTTCAAAACCTTCGCGGCTCTAGATATGGAGACGGAACCATGTCTTTTGATGCAGAAGCCAAGAGCAAGATCGTCAGCGAATACCAGCGGTCAGAAAGCGATACTGGCTCACCTGAAGTGCAGGTGGCCTTGTTGACTGGACGGATTCAACATCTGACAGAACACTTCAAGAACCACAAGGGTGATCACCACTCGCGGCGCGGTTTGCTGCGCATGGTGAATCAGCGCCGCAGCCTGCTGGATTACCTGAAAAAGAGTGACCTGCAGCGCTACCGTGAACTGATAGAACGCCTCGGTCTTCGTCGTTAATTTTTGCATCACGACGCGGCAGACGCTCCGGCAGCGCTTTTGTTCTGCTGGAGTTTTTGCATACTCGGTATTAAACCCATGAGAGCAGGAAACGTCCAGTGCAAAAATTGAAAAAAACATTTAAATTCGGTGATCAGGAAGTCACCCTGGAAACCGGAGAGATTGCCCGTCAGGCAGATGCTGCGGTGATGGTCAGAATGGCGGACACGGTGGTTCTGGTGACGGTGGTCGCCAGGAAAGAAGCCGACCCCTCGCGCGGATTCTTTCCGTTGACGGTAAATTACCAGGAAAAGTACTACGCCGCGGGGCGCATACCCGGCGGGTTCTTCAAACGCGAAGGGCGTCCGACTGAGAAGGAAACGCTGACCTGCCGCCTGATCGATCGGCCCATCCGGCCGTTGTTCCCCAAGGGCTTCCTCAATGAAGTGCAGGTCATCGCCACGCTGATGTCATCCAATCCGGATGTCGATGGCGATATCCCCGCCCTGATTGGCACCTCAGCGGCTTTGGCGCTTTCCGGCATTCCGTTCAATGGACCGATTGGCGCCGCGCGCGTGGGTTATGTCGACGGGCAATACGTGCTCAATCCCACAGCCAGCCAGTTGAGCAGACTCGCAACTCGATCTGATCGTCGCCGGTACCGAGAAAGCGGTGTTGATGGTTGAATCCGAAGCCAAACTGCTGTCCGAAGAGATGATGCTGGGCGCCGTCATGTTTGGCCATCAGGCCATGCAGACCGTGGTGCAGGCTGTGCGTGAACTGGCCAGCGAAGCCGGCGTGCAACCGTGGGTGTGGCAACAGGCCGCCACCGACGATGCCCTGCTGGTTCGGGTCAAGGCCGCTGCGGAGCCGGGTTTGAAAGAATCCTATGCGATTGCCGACAAGATGCAGCGGCACGATGCAATCGCGGCGGTCAAGAATGCCACGATAGCGGCGCTTTGCGTCGAAGGCGATGACACCGCACCTGCCAAAGCCGCGGTATCCGAACTCCTTTACAAAGTCGAAAAGAACCTGGTTCGCGAGCACATTCTGGGCGGAAATCCGCGCATCGATGGGCGCAATCTCAGCACGGTTCGTCCGATATCCGTGGAATGCGGTGTCCTGCCCCGCGCCCACGGCTCCGCCCTGTTTACGCGGGGAGAAACTCAGGCCATCGTAACGACAACGCTGGGTACGGTGCGTGATTCGCAAATCATCGATGCCGTCGGTGGCGAGTACAAAGATCCCTTCATGCTGCACTACAATTTCCCACCGTACTGCGTGGGTGAGACCGGTTTCATGAGCGGTCCGAAACGGCGCGAAATCGGTCACGGCCGCCTGGCGCGGCGCGGCGTTGCGGCGATATTGCCTTCGCTCGAAGAGTTTCCCTACGTGCTGCGTGTGGTTTCCGAGATTACCGAGTCGAACGGTTCCAGTTCCATGGCTTCCGTTTGCGGCACCTCTCTGGCGCTGATGGATGCAGGTGTTCCGGTCAAGCAGGCCGTAGCGGGCATTGCGATGGGCCTGATCAAGGAAGGCGACCGCTTTGCGGTGTTGTCCGACATCCTCGGAGATGAGGATCACCTTGGCGACATGGATTTCAAAGTGGCCGGTACCCGGGACGGCATTACCGCGCTGCAGATGGACATCAAGATCGAAGGCATCAATGAGGAGATCATGAAGATCGCTCTGGCGCAGGCCAATGAAGGGCGCAATTTCATCCTCGGCGAAATGAACAAGGTGCTGGATAAACCACGCGCTGCAATGTCGGAATACGCCCCCCGGTTGATGACCATCAAGGTTCATCCGGACAAGATCCGCGACGTGATCGGCAAGGGTGGCGTGACCATCCGCGCCATCACCGAGGAAACCGGCACCACAATCGATATTGCCGATGACGGTACCGTAACGATCGCCTCGGTCAACAAGGAGGCGGCGGAAGCCGCGCGCAAGCGTATCGAGCAGATCACCGCCGATATCGAACCTGGCCAGATTTTCGAAGGCAAGGTCATCAAGATCATGAATTTCGGCGCCTTTGTGACCCTGACCCCCGGCCGTGATGGCCTCGTTCATATTTCCCAGCTTTCCGATGAGCGGGTGGAGAATGTCACCGATGTGGTGAAGGAAGGCGATACGGTCAAGGTCAAGGTCCTGGAAGTCGACAAACAGGGCCGCATCCGCCTCTCCATGAAAGCGGTGGGCGCCGGCGAATAAGCTTCAGTCCCAAAGCGAGTAAGCAAAACGCCCGGTTCGCTGGGCGTTTTTTTTGGGAGACTCTTGTCCTTCGTTTTGGGGCGTCGAGCCGCCAGCGGGGTCTTCTCTCAGGATACGGCGTAAATACGTCCCTGTAGCCTCGGATGAAACATCCCTGTTTCATACGATCCTGAGAGAAGACCCCGCTACCAGCTCGACTACTCGGTAGGTTTTGACCGGGTTCCTTTGGCATACGCCTGTCCTCCCGTACCGCTCTGCCAGATTGTGGGAATTGGGAAGCGATTGAGGGTAAACTTCGCCGATGCCGTTGGTTGAACATTTGAAGCTGCCTACTTTTTCGCGCCTGCGCGAGCAGGGGCATGAGGTGCTGTCGCTGGACCGGGCAGTGCACCAGGATATCCGTGAGCTGCATATCGGATTTCTCAACATGATGCCGGATGCCGCGCTGGAGGCGACCGAGCGTCAATTCATCCGGCTCGTGGGCAACTGCAACCGCATTGCGCAGTTTTATGTCTATCCGTTTTCCCTGCCGGGTTTGCGGCGCAGCCGCGAAGCGCAAGCGTATATCGAACAGTATTATTGCGACTTCGGGCAACTGCGGCGGCAGGGGCTGGACGGCCTGATCATCACCGGGGCCAATGTCGCCAATCCGGCGCTGGAGCGGGAGGCATTCTGGGAACCGCTGATGGAGGTCATCCGGTGGGCGGAGTCCAATGTCGCGTCAACCCTGTGTTCCTGCCTGGCCACACATGCACTGCTCAAATACTGGCACCACATAGATCGCCAGCCATTGCCGTCCAAACGCTGGGGCGTGTACAGCCATCGCATCATGCAGCCGGACCATCCGCTGCTGCGGGATATCAATACCCGTTTTGATGCGCCGCATTCGCGCTACAACGATATCTCGCGCACTCAATTGGAAAACGCCGGCCTGACGGTATTGGCCGAAAGTGCTGAAGGCGGGGTGCACATGGCAGTCAGCCCCGATGGCTTTCGCGTGGTGTATTTCCAGGGCCATCCTGAATACGATGCCAACAGTTTGCTGAAGGAATACAGAAGGGAAATCTTGCGCTACCTCGACGGCGAACTGAATGGGCCGCCGCCTGTGCCAGAACACTATCTTTCAGCGGAAGCCAGGGTCATCGCCCAACGCTATATTGACGCGGTAATTGCTGCAAAATCCAGCGCCAGGTCACTGCCGGATTTTCCGGACAAGGAACTGGAAGGCTTACTCGACAATACCTGGGGTGATACCGCCAAGGCCATCTTCAACAACTGGCTGGGACTGATTTACCGGCTGACCAACCTCGACCGGACACAACAATACATGCCCGGCGTCGATCCGGACAATCCGCTGGGCCTGGGATCGTAAGCCAGGCCCGGCAGACCAAATTCGATTATTCCAGCAAGTCGCCCGGAGTCGGCGGCAAGCGTGGCATGATCTGTTCAGGAAACGCGCCCGTCAACGATTCAAGGAAAGCAACGATATCCGCTACTTTCTGATCGTCCAATTCCAGGTTGAGTTGGGTCTTGGCCATGACCTTGACGGCCTCTTCCATGGTTTTGACCGATCCATTGTGCATATACGGAGCGGTATAGACCAAATTGCGCAGGGTCTGTACACGCCACATGTTCTTGTCCGCCGGATCATGGCTCACGTTCATGCGCCCGACATCATCCATGAGTTTGTACCGGGTGACATAGGTATTGTCCGTGAAAACCGGGAATTTCTGCAGGAACGGCTGGCCGGTCGGTAATGGCGGGCCGGCAAAGTTCGCACCGGAGTGACAGGCGGTACAGCCCGACTTCGCAAACGCATCCATACCGCGCACCTGTTGCCCGGTCAGCGCCTGCTTGTCACCCTTGACGTACTTGTCAAATGCGCTGTTCGGAGTAATCAAGGTGCGCTCATAGGCGGCAATGGCTTTGGCGGCATTGTCCATCGTAATACTCTCACTGCCGCCATATACCTTATCGAAATAGGCTTTGTAACCTGGGATTTTGCGAATACGGTCAACAGTGGCGTCGAGATCGGCCATGCCCATCTCGATGGGGTTGGCCGGCGGCCCTTTGGCCTGATCTTCCAGCGTTGCTGCCCGGCCATCCCAAAACTGGGCTGAAAGAAACGCGGCATTCCAGACCGTGGGGGCATTGCGGCCACCCGCCTGGCCGTGGACGCCAATCGAGGTCGGCCGGTGATCGTCGCCACCTTCCATCACATTGTGGCAAGTAAAACAGGATACCGTGCCGTTGGACGACAACCTGGGATCGAAGTAGAGCATTTTGCCCAGCGCGACTTTCTCGGCGGTCATGGGATTGTCCGCTGGCACCGGGGCCTGGTCGGGCAGCGCTTCCCACTGCGCAACAACAATGGATGGTGCGGCGAACACCGCAGTGCTCAATAACAATTTGATCAATGCATTCATGGTGGATATCCCTGCTCGATTCGTGCGGAATTTTCGGCGTGATATGGGCCGGTTTGCTGCGCCTCGGCCGAACGCCCGAATAGGCCATACCGGTCCGGCTGCATCTGTAAGTAAATCATAATTTGGAACCCATGCGTGTGATATGCGTCAAAGAAAACACCGGTTGCAAATGGGCTTCAGCTGCAGGGTTGCGGATCCCGCTGGCCTGCAACAAGCGAGAAAATAGGCCTATACTCATCTGCAAGCGGCATTTGTAACGAAAACAGGGAGTCTGATGAAACGCAGACTGCAATTGGTGCTTGTTGTCGCGATTGGGATTGCGGTGCTTTTCACCCTGGACGGCTATTACCGGTATCACACCCGGCGAGACAATGCACATCAACTTGGCACGGCCCTGGAGCTCGTGCGCCAGAACCTTCAATTGGGTATCGGCCGCAGTGTCGTTATCGTTGAAGACCTGCGGGCATTCCTGCTGGCATCTCCCGCGTTGCCGGATGTGGAATCCTTCAACCGATACGCAGCCGGCGTCTTGTCCCAGCCCTCAGAAGTGCGCGCACTTGAATATGCAGATCAGGATTCTATCATCAGATATGTCTATCCACTCGAGGGCAATGAAGCGGCGCTCAATCTGGATTTGAAGAGCCGGCCCGCAGCAGCCTTTCGTCGAAAAGGCGATACGGACAAAGTCAACCACGGTCGCCAACCCAGCCACCCTGGTTCAGGGCACCTTATCCGTCGTCGTGCGTTCTCCGCTTTTCGACGGGGATCGATACCTGGGCCTGGTGCAGGGCGTTGCAGATCTTTCTTCCCTCCTTGAAGGGACTACGCGCAATCTCGCTCCCAGATTCGCCGTTTCCCTGCAAGACGACAATGGCATGGTCTTTTGGAAACCTGACAGGCCTTTGGGCGCCAGTATCAGTTCAACCATCGACATCGGTGACAACCGTTGGCAGGCCAGCATCGGTTGGATCGAACCCCCACCGGCACCGCAATTTTACGTACTGGCCTTGATCTGGGGATTCGGCGGCGCTTTATTGATCAGTCTCATTTTCATTATCAATCAAACCCATAGCCGCGTGGACTGGCTGACGGCGGCTGTCGAAGCAAAAACCGCTGATCTGGCCGCATCGGAAGAACGATACCGCAGCCTGGTGGAGGCCGCTGATACGCCGATTCTTTTGGTGGATATGGAAGGCCGGGTGCTGTTTCGCAACAAGGCCTTTTATACCAGTCTGGGCTTCGAAGAGGACGAAGACATTGAAATGGACAGATTTGCCCGCGTCCACCCCGACGATATACGCATCATCGAGCAGCAAATGCCCGAGTTGCTCGCATCCGGGAGCGTGACTTTGGTCGAGTATCGCGTCCGCCACAAGGACGGTCACTGGGTCTTCCGCGATGCCCGTTGCACGCTTTTGCGCGATGCGAGCGGTAAGCCCCATTCCGTGCTGATCTTTGCCCATGACATTTCAAAACGCAAGCAACTGGAAGAGCAGCGAGAAGCACTGGAGAATCAATACATGCAGGCGCAGAAGATGGAGGCGGTGGGTCAACTAACCGCCGGTATTGCGCATGATTTCAACAACCTGCTGATGGGGATTACCGGAAATGCCCAACTGTTGCAATTGCAACTGCCCGCGGATGGCCCGCTTCATGCCAAGGCGGAAGTCATTCTTCAAACCGGCTTGCGGGCGGCCGACCTCGTTCGGCAATTGCTTATTTTCAGCCGCAAACAGGTCAGCGCTCCCCAGATTGTGGAATTGAACAAGATCATCAGCGGAACGGTGGGGATGCTGGACCGAATTATTGCCGAAAACATTACAGTGGAACTCAAATTGGCGCCTGATTTGTGGAACGTCAAGATCGATCCGGCCCAAATTGAGCAAGTTCTGGTCAACCTGGCGATCAACGCCCGGGACGCCATGCCAGATGGGGGGCAGCTGACCTTTGCAACCACCAATACCGAATTGGACGAATCCGATTTTGCCCGGGGCCTCGAGGCGCCACCCGGTGAGTACGTGAAGCTGGAGGTCATCGATACCGGTATTGGGATGGACCAGCAGGTCCGGACCCGGCTGTTTGAACCCTTTTTTACCACCAAGGAACTGGGTCATGGTACGGGATTGGGGCTGGCTACGGCCTATGGCATCGTCAAGCAGAGCGGCGGTCTCATTGAGGTTCACAGTGAAGTGGGCCGCGGCTCGACCTTCAGGATTTACCTGCCCCGGACCACGGAAATTGGATTGCCAGTGTCCGCGCCAATCAATCAAACGATGAAACAGGGCCATGAAACCGTGTTGCTGGTTGAAGACGATGAAGCCATCCGCGCCGTGGCGCGTGACGTATTGAAAGAACAGGGGTATGCGGTTTTGGAAGCAAAAGATGGCCGGACAGCAGTGCAAATGGTTGTCCACCATCCGGGCTTGATAGATCTGCTGTTGACCGATGTAATCATGCCCGGGATGAGCGGGAGGGCGCTGGCTGAAGATTTGGTCCAGCGCTATCCGCAGCTCAAAGTGATCTACATGTCCGGCTATGATGACGAAGTCATTTCACATCACGGCATGTTGGAGCCCGGTATTAACCTGTTGCAAAAACCGTTCAGCGTTTTTGATATGGTGCAAAAAGTGCAGGAGGTTTTGGGTTAAGCTGGGTTACACTTCGAAATTCACAAACTGGTTTGCGCATTCAACCACCGGTGGTCGGCGCCGGCCAGCAATGTGGCGCCTTGTCCCGTGCAGTTAACAGGAGTATACCCATGAAAGATCAAACCCTGGCTATCCATGCCGGTTTCAAGTCCGATCCCACCACCAAGTCGGTTACGGTACCCATCTATCAAACGGTGGCCTACGAGTTCGACAATGCGCAACACGGGGCCGATCTGTTCAACCTCGCCGTACCGGGGAATATCTATACCCGCATCATGAACCCGACCACGGACGTGTTGGAACAGCGCTGCGCGCAACTCGAAGGGGGTATCGCAGCGCTGGGCTTGAGCGCCGGCAGCGCCGCCATCAACTACTCGATTTTGAATATTGCCGAGCAGGGCAACAACGTCGTCACCGTGCCCTTGCTTTACGGCGGCACATATACCCTGTTCAAGCACATGTTGCCAAAACTGGGTATCGATGTGCGTTTTGCAGCAGATGATACGGTGGCGGCCATGGAAGGCCTGATCGATGATAAAACCTCGGCGGTCTTTTGTGAGTCGATCGGAAACCCGGCGGGTAATATTGTCGACATCGAAGCACTGGCGGAGATGGCGCACGCCCGCGGCGTGCCGTTGATCGTAGACAACACGGTGGCGACGCCGGCCCTGATCAAGCCCATCAGCTATGGCGCGGATATCGTGGCTAATTCTTTGACCAAGTACATGGCTGGACACGGTAATTCACTGGGTGGAGTGATTGTCGACAGTGGAAAATTTCCCTGGGCGGACTACCCCGAACGGTTCCATATGCTCACTGAGCCCGAGGAGTCATACCACGGAGTGGTGTATACCGAAGCCATGGGCGAAGCGGCCTATATTGCCCGTGCCCGTACCGTGCCACTGCGTAATACCGGTTCGGCCTTGAGCCCGCTGAGTGCCTTCCTGATCCTGCAGGGCATGCAGACCTTGCCCTTGCGCATGGAGAGGCACTGCGACAACGCGCTGGCGGTTGCCAATTACCTCAACGAACATGCGCGGGTCGCCTGGGTGAATTTTGCCGGTTTGCCGGATTCGCCGTATTACGAACTGGCGCAAAAATACACCAAAGGCAAGCCGTCCGCACTGTTGACCTTTGGCATCAAAGGCGGATTCGATGCAGCGGTAAAATTCTATGATGCGCTGGAGCTGTTCGTGCGCCTGGTCAATATCGGCGATGTCAAATCACTGGCGGCGCATCCTGCTTCCACCACCCACCGGCAACTGTCAAGCGAAGAACTGGAATCTGCCGGCGTGACACCGGACATGATCCGTTTGTGTGTCGGTATCGAAGATCTCGAGGACATCATTGCAGATCTGGAACAGGCGCTGGCGGCATCCGGCTGAGTGCAGCGTAATAACCATCTTTCATTACTGCCAGTACCGCAAATGCATCAATGGCAGCAGGATAGGTCCCCGGCGGTGAAAAACCGGCTGCTCAAAGGACTGAGCATGCACAAGCATTTTTGCACTTTGGTTCGTTAGCGCACAGACTCTTAATGCTGACTTCGGCATGATCGATGATAGTCGGCTTGCACTGCCTGGAATTATTCGGATGCAACTGGTAAGAGTGGTATTAGCAGACGATCACACGCTTGTTCTTGAAGCGTTTCGTCAGCTATTGGCTGCCGAGGTCGATATCGTTGGAACGGCTTGCAATGGCCGCGAGTTGATCAAGGTCGTGAAGGAAACGAAGCCGGACGTCGTTGTAAGCGACATTTCGATGCCGGTACTGAACGGCTTCGATGCGGGCATCAAACTCCTCAAGATCATGCCCGATCTCAAAATCATATTTCTCACGGTCACCGACGATCCCGACATGGTCGCCGACGTCATTCGCGCCGGCGCCAAAGGGTATTTACTCAAGAGTTCCGCCGCCTCGGAATTGATGCAGGCCATCAGGGCGGTGGCCACTGGTTCGACCTATATCACCCCGGTCGTTACCGGCGACATGCTCAATTCCCTGCTCAAAGGCGGGAAGCGCGACTTGTTTGAGAAATTGACTGTGCGCCAGCGTGAAATTCTGCAATTGCTGGCGGAAGGAAGAACCATGAAGGAAACGGGGCACATTCTCAGCATTACTCCGCGCACCGTTGCATTCCACAAATACCGCATTATGGAAATCCTGGGATTCGACAACAGCTCCCAGCTCATCCGTTTCGCCATGAAAAGCGGTCTCTCCCAATCCTGACCGATCCGGTCATTTAACATCCGCTGACTGACAGTTCTGACAGTGTTCCCTGGGCGACTCCCGTGGGACCATATGCTTGCGCCAAAAGGAACTTTGTGATCTGCAAAGTATTGGGCATGGACGCCCGGCAAGGATGCATTTTCGGAGGCGCGCAGGGATGCACCAGACCTCCTGACTTTGGTCAGGAAAAGGGCAGGTGCCGCAGTGCGAAAGGGGTAGCGACAAGGATGTCGTTCCCGGCACTGGGGCCGATGAGGCACCTCGCAGGGAGGCGGTGGCTTTCATGGAAGAAAGCTCAAGACCCTGGATGTAGAGCATCCGCAGTTTCCGGTTGGAAACTGTGCTTAAGCCTGATTTCCCGGCAGGCACAACCCATTGGACCGGGGAAATTATCAGGGATGAAATTGCAATGGAAACGAAACAAGAGGTATCGAACTCAAATCGGACCCTATATCACGTAGTACGCAGGAATGCCCGGACATTTTTCCTCACCTTGGTCTGTGTGCCCGCGTTGTTTGCCGGCTGTGCCGCCCAGGTGACGGCCAGAAATTTTGCCACAAACTGCGAAGCGTACGGCGTAATGGAGAATCACACGCCCATGGGCACCCTGGCTCACCTCGAGCCGCTGTATCGGGAAGAACTAAACGTACGTTGTGCCGGTGTGCCGGAGGCCAATGCGGTCAGTGGCACTGAGATCAGTGGTTGCGTAGTCCCACACGAAAATGGCGTGGTTGAGGCTTACTACTGGGTCGGTGACCAGTGCGCCATGAATCATGAACTGTGCCACTTCAGACACGGGCCAGGACACACCGAGCGTTACCTGCGGGAATTGCGGGAAGGCATTCCCATGCCCTATTGCCCGAGCAATCAACTGAAAGGCTGAGACGCGTCAATCCGACGGCCATGCACGGTACATTGCATACGGAGGCGGGAAAATTTGAGATGGACCTGCAAACTGGCCAACTCAGGGGTAATCTCGCCGCCACCGGCCTTTTGGGTGACCAGGATCAGGTAGCCGGTTGGTATGCGCGGTGATGGCCTGCAACAGGCTGTCCATCTGCAGCGGTTTGCGGAGGAAATGCGCAAATCCTGCTGCATTTCCTCTTGCGAATAATTCCGGCGACGCACTGGCGGACATCGCGATTACCGGGAATCTCACAGGTTCGCTCGTCATTCCGCAGCATCGCCAGGGCTTCGAATGCCCCCGCCCCGGGCCGGGTGATGTCCATCAGGATCAGGTCGAAGCGTGAGGATTTCGCCAGCGCTACGGCATCGAGCGCCTTGCTCGCGGCGATGAATTCGCAGGCTGGAACATGTCGCGCCATTTCCGTCACCAGCGCGATGCTGGCCAGGTCATCCTCAACGTGCAAAATCCGGATTCCCGTAAGCTTCTGGCTCAGTGCCTCCAGGTTTTCATTGCCCGGGAAAGCCTCGCCAAATCCAGTTGCGGATGCAGCCGGCAGCTCGAACCAAAACGTCGACCCCGCACCACATTCACTTTTAAAGCCGATTTGGCCGCCCATTGCTTCAACCAGCTTCTTGCAAATGCTCAGCCCGAGGCCGGTCCCCTCCGTGGTATTGCCGGGATAGGGTAAGCGCTCAAACGGCAGGAACAGGCGTGCCTGATCGGCGGGCGGGATTCCCTCGCCACTGTCTTCGATGCTGATTCGCAGCATGTTACCCGGCCGGTCTGAGGCGCTCACCGTTACCGTGCCGCCTGCCTTGTTGTATTTGATGGCGTTGGAAAGCAAATTGATCACGATCTGCTGTGTGCGTTGCGGATCGGCGACGACATCCGCAATCTCTTCATGCGGTGGAATCATCGTGATCTGCCGCCCCTCTGCGAGTGAGTTGACCAGGGCCAAGGAACGCTGCAAAACAGGCCCGAGTGGGAATTTCTTTACCGTCACGCCAATGTGACCGGCTTCGATGCGGGCAAAGTCCAGCACATCTTCGATCAGGTGCAACAGGTGCTCACCGCCTGCAAGAATATGATCCACGCCTTCATTCTGGCTGGGCGTGAGATTGTCATTGTTCAATTGCAGCAGTTGGCCAAAACCCAGCACGGCATTCAGCGGCGTGCGCAATTCGTGGCTCATGCGTGAAAGGAAGCCCGATTTGGCGGCATTGGCGCGCTGCGCCTCGTCCTTGGACATCCGTAACTCGGATACCAATTGCTTATGCTGCGTGATGTCTGTCGCGGTGCCCAGGAAGCCGACGGCCTGACCGGCATCGTCCTCGAATGGAACGGCGGTACCTGCCACCCAGGTGATGCGCCCGTCACGCGCGATAAAACGGTATTCCAGAGTGAAGTCAGAATCACCGGCGATAAAACTCGACCAGGCACTGCTTACCCGCTCAAGATCATCTTCATACAAAGCGCCTATCCAACCCATGCCGGCTGCCTGCTCCTGGCTCAGACCGGTCACTTCCCGCCATTTCCTGTTGACGTAAATGCACGCGCCACGGGCATCGGTGAGGAATATTCCCACCGGCGCGTACTCGGCTAGCTGCCGAAAGCGTTTTTCGCTGTTGCGCAGGGCCAGTTCTGTTTCTCTTCGCTCTGTCAGGTCCTCGCAAATGCCCAGTATCAGGCTGGGTTTGCCATCCGGACCGGCAATGGGAAGCTTTGTCGTGTGCACGGTCAGGATTTCGCCGGTGGCGGATCGGACGTGTTCTTCCGGGATTTCCAGCGTTTGCCCGGAACGCGCAATTTCAATGTCTTCCTGCCTGATTTTGGTGGCCTCATCAGTTTCCAGGAAATCGAAGTTGGTGTGCCCCAGAAGCGTTTCGCGTGGCCAGCCGAACAATTCCTCATTTTTCTTGTTAACGACCACGTAACGGAAGTCGTCGGCAATGTCTTTGACGAAAAGCGCCGCTGGAATGTGATCCACGATTTGCTCCAGAATGCGTTTGTGCCGTTCCATCTGCAACCGGCTCTTCGCTGTGCGCTCGGCAACACGGGCCTGCAACTGGTCCCGCTGTGCTTCCAGCTTCGACTGCGTCCGGAACCACTCACGGTCTCTGGCGGTAACGTTGATCAATTGCCCGCAGGTATTTAGCAAGGGTTGCAGGAATTCTGCCAACTCGATGTCATAAGCCGGCTTGCGGTTGACCACGCCAACCAGTCCCACCAGGGTTCCGAAACCAAGGATTGGCAGGCCCATGAAGCTGTGCAGAAGCGGATGCCCCGGCGGCAGTCCATCGCTGCGTTCATCATGCGCGACATCGTTGCTGATGACAGGCTTGCCACTGGACATAACGGCCCCGAGCAGGGTATCGAGTTTCCTGACTTCAAGTTCATGGTCACTTTGTGGCTGTTGGGTTGCGTGGCCGGCTTCGTGACCTGCGAGATCGCCAGTGGCCTGGATCTTAAGGTATGGTTGACCGTTTTTCTGCCAGTGAACCTGGCCGATCACGCCGTATTCGCTGCCGGTCAGGTCAAGAAAAGACTGCAGCAGATGATCATACAGCGCATCATCGCTTCCAAGCTCGTTGATATAGAACGCCTGGGCCTCGCTGATGGCTTGCAGCAAGCGGTTGCTGTCCTTGAGTTTGAAGCGCATGGAGCCTAACCGCGCTGCAGCCGCCGGCCTTCGCCAGGGGTGTTGACTGTGGATGAGTTACCGGCGGAAGCGTTCACGCGCCGGGCTGAATGTCCCGGATCAACTGACGCAAGGCGCTGATCAATTGGTCAGCAAGCATGACGGCCTGGTCTGTTTCATCCGCCTTGGCCGACAGCTCCAGTTTTTTCGCCAAATTAGATAGCATGCCGCGCCCCAGAACATCCGCCGTTCCCCTGATCTTGTGCGCCAATGCACTGAGTTCGCTGAGCTGTCGATTGTCGCAAAGCAGTCGTAACTCACACAGCCACTGTTCGGCATCGCGCACCAGTACCGGGGACAATTTCTTGAGCAAATCCGCGGCGCTGAAGGCTTGCTTCCGCCGCAGTTTGCCGGCGGTTTGCTTGCCTGTCGGTTGAGGGCGCAGTGTCGAAATGCATCTCCAGCCATGCAAACAGGTCTTTGGCTATGACCGGCTTGCTGATAAATCCCGACATGCCGGCGTCCGCACATTTCAGCCGGTCCTCAGGACTTGACAGCGCGGTGATGGCCAGGACGGGAATATTTGGATCGAAATCCTCTCCGCTGGCTCCACGAATCCTGCGCGTCGCTTCAAAACCGTCCATCACCGGCATCAGGCAGTCCATAATGACGAAATCAAAGCATGAATTTTCCAGTTCTTCGATGGCCACTTTCCCATTGAGCACAGTTTCCACCTGATGTCCGGCATATTCCAGCATACCCCTGATAACAGCTTGATTTACGCTGTTGTCTTCGGCCACCAAAATGCGCAAAGCTCTTGCCGCGGGCAATTGTGTTCTCCCCCCTGTAAGTATGGCTGGTCAGCCAAATGAAATGATCCGGTCTGTCCTGCTTTATCTTTAGATACGGGCGCATTGTACGTGCTCGTACAAGCATTGAATAGCCAATCCTTTTGAGACTAAGCGTTTTCCCACTCCTTGCTGTCAGTTCTTACAGTGGGTCGAACCTGATTTTCCGACTATAACTATGTATTGGGAAATGTCCCTGTGTGGGACGTTCTAAATGGGGCTCTCGAGACGAGGGCGCCGATCGGGAAATTTGGCCAATGTACGCAGTCGTGCTGGATCACAATACAAATATCAGGATGCTACGGCGCAGGCAGGGACCGGAAATGCAACCGGCTCATGGTTTCAACATCTCCCAGGGTTTTAGCATACTTGAACTGATGATCACTTTGACGTTGATGGCGATCATCAGTGCCCTGGCGGTCCCATCATACCAGCACGCCGTCGAAAAACGCCGGATTACCAGTGGCGCTGAATCGATCGCGGCTTTCGTCAGCACCATCCAGACCGAGTCGATCAAGCGTAACCGGGCGGTAAGGGTGTCCTATAGCACCGGTGCCTACGGCAGTTGGTGTATTGGTGCGGAAAATGCAGATGAGCATTCCCTCTGCGATTGCATGAAAACTGAGCCTGAAGCCGGATTTTGCGCCATTGGCGCGGTGCCCCGGAGTTTGAAAGATAGCGATGTTCAAGCCAACAACCTGGTCACCTCCGCAACCGGCGACGGGCCTTACGTTTTTGATCCGGTAAGAGGCATGTTCTCTGAGTTCCACGACCCCCTTGATCCCCTTGACCTTTTTGACTCCCTGGTGCTCCATCTCCAGTCCGGCGAGGGCGAGTTCCTGATGGATCTGAGCGTGATCGATACGGGCAAGATTGCATTTTGCCTGCCTCCGTCCAGTCACAAAATTCCGGGTTTCACCGATTGTGATCCGGATCCAATCTGAGAGCATGTTTATGAGGTGTTTCAAATGAACAGAATGCGGACAAGTTTTCGAACACAGTCACGCGGCTTCAGCCTGATGGAACTGTTGATTGCAAGCAGTCTCAGCCTGATCGTCACCGCGTCGATGATTGCCTTGATGTCCAATTCGCTGGCCAGCACAGCGCGCATCGTCAAGATGACTCAACTCACCGGTCAACTGCGTTCCGCGCTGTTGCTGATGAGCCGGGATGTGCGGCGCAGCAACTATACCGTGGACTCAATCAACTGTTTTGCGAATCCGGATTGCCTTATCAATGAGAGCTTCAAGTCTACTGCAAACTCCTGCTTTGCTGCCGGCCCGAATTGCCTTATCGATGGGGACGTTCATTTCAGCGAAAATAACGAATGCTTCATATTCAGCATGGACCGCGATCAGGACGACAGCACGGAGAACGCAACCGGCGGTTTCCGGCGAAGCTTGTCCGGCGGCGTTGGCGTAATCCAGATGTGGGTTGGGGTTGGCGCGACTGTGCCGGACTGCGATTCGGCGCCGGACGGTGGGTTCTGGGCTGACGTGACCGAAGTTCACGATATCGAAATCACCAGTTTCTCAGTCGATGATTTACTCTCCTACACCGAGGTCGTGCTGGAAGACGCGGACGGAACCCAGCATTTCCAGAAAGTGCGGAAAATAAGGATGAACATCGCCGGCCGCTTGATTTCGGACGTGAATATCCGGCGAACCGTCGAAGATGTCATCAAACTCAGGAATAACCTGTACTTATGAACCACGATGCTCCTATCGGCTTGATGGGCAGGGCCTGCATGCACGGTCATCGGCAGGCAAGGAATTCGGGCCTCAAAGGCTGTGTCCGGCAACGGGGCATCCTGACCATATTTACCGGAATCATCGTTTTGATGATGCTGACGCTGATGATGGTCTATGCCGTTCGGTCGGGGGTGGCTGAACAGCGGGTGTCGGCCAATGAGGTGCGACAGAAATTGGCGCTGCATGCCGCCGAATCCGGAATTCAGGAAGCCAAGGAGTTTTTTATCGCCAACGCACCGCTGGTGGCGTCCGACCGCATCAAGCTGCTGCCCCTGCCCCTGCCCAACGGGACCGATGGCTGGCTGGCCGTGGGTGCGGCGCTGCGTTGGTTGCCCTGCAGCGGAGTCGATCTGTCGGCTGGACATGGTACACATCCCTGCTATGGGGAACCCAACCTGGCCCGCAGGGCGGAAAGCTATTTCTATTCGTACAACGGCTCGACCGAGGTTGCCCTCGATACAGACGGGATCTTACCCGGAACAACGGAAAAAGTGACCGTGCAGGTCTTGCTGTGCAAGCTGATTGTCAGCGCCATTACGACACCGCCGGTGCAGGGCTGCAGCAAGGATGTGACGCTGGCCGACGAATACCATTACATGATCACCGTTTTGGCGCGAGGCGAGTCGGACTGCGATGGCGATATCTGCAATGCGGAGGCGCTGGTAGCGGAGCCGATGGCCAATTACGGTGTGCTGTCCGGCGGCAACGGGGCCGGTGTGCCCTTGAGCACGCGCACTTCCTTCCCTCCTTCGGGAAATGCGGAAATCGTTCCCAACCCCAATGGTGGGGGTATTGGCGTGCCGGTTTCGGTGTGGATGAACGCCAACCCGAATTGTGGCGGAGCCGCGGTCGTCGAACCGCACAGCGGGGCCTGGGCCACCTGCGAGCTGTATGAATGGTACGGAACGGATCAGATTCCTGAAAACCTGGAGTGTCCCGGCAGTTGCGGTTGCAGTAAGGATGAGTCGATCAGTTACACGCAGGGTAATGACGACATCATTGGAATCGATATGGATCGTGATCCCGAATTTCCCTGCGACCTGTTCACATTCTATTTCGGCATACCCAAAGAACATTACGAAGTGATCAAGAGCGAGGCCAAGATCATCGATGATTGCAGTGAACTGGGACCCAACTCCTATGGTGTTATTTGGGTCACCGGCCCGTTGTGCAAAATTGCCGCCAGTACGGTCATCGGATCGCAATATGCACCGGTCATGCTGATCACTGCAGCCTCCGTGACCACTTTCGTCGGGAGTACCAAGCTGTTTGGCACTATTTACCTCACAGACGTCGAGGATCCAAACGCAACGCTGAATTCAGCCGGTAGCAACACGATTTATGGCGCCGTCATTATCGATGGCACGATTGGCCAGTTCACCGGCACATTCCAACTCGTCTATATAGAAGACGTTGCCCGCATCACCGCGGGAACGGGGGGTCTCGGCTCACTGGCCGGCGGTTGGACAGATTTCCACAATGATTGGGAATAAGGAGAAAATTGCCATGAGGCAGAATTCGGGTCGAATGTTGTTCCAGGCCGGCATGAGCCTGCTTGAAGTGCTGATCGGCATCCTGGTATTTGCGATCGGCATTATGGCATTGACCCAACTGCAAGGCGGCCTGGCGCGGTCGGCAGGAGACGCCAATACGCGCACGGTGGCAATCAATATCGCCGAACAGGTGATCGAACGCCAGCGTGGTTTCAGCCGCATTACCACCGACCCCGCAGGCATTGAATACGCCTACGCGGATATTGCAACGGCTCCTAAATATACTGTTCCCCGCGGTGATCTCAGCTTCAACGTAGAAACCACAGTGACTCGCTACTGGTACAACCGCACTACTCAGCTGTTCACCACCACCGAACCGCTGGTGGCGGCCGTTTCGGATTTCAAACTGATGACGGTAAAAGTCGACTGGGGCCAGGGATCGAGAAGGGTCCCGAGTTCATGATCGATGAGTCCCACACCACCGGAGACCACTTGGGCAGCGGTGGTGTCACGCTCAGCGAAATCATTTCATCAATAACTTCGGCGGCCGATGCCAAGTCGGCAACCGGCGGCACCGGCGGGATTTATCTGCCCAGCATCAATTACGAACCCGGCAGCAATCCCGATATCGTTTCCCTTTCGCTCGGCGATAACAAATTCAAGGAATCCACCGTGCCGCTGCCGAGAGTCATTCGCAGCCGATGCACTCGCGGAAACGACTTTCGATGTCGTTACCTATTCACAGAACGATGAAGGTTTCGCGTTTTTGCGGCGGGAGGAATTTCGCGCCATTAGTTGCAACTGCGACCTGCATGTCCCCAGCGTGCAAACGCAAGGGGGCTCGCGTCCGACCCTTTGGGATGGACGTGACTATACCCAGGGTGAGTTCGTCTCCAAACCGTATGGCACAAGCAACAACAATCAACAAAGCAAATTGTGCAACCTGTGCTGCCGCGACCATCACGATGGCGGCGTCGGGGAAGAGGATGATGCCGACGATCCGGGCCGGGCCCATTACGATCCCTTCCGCGCAGCCGGCGATTACTTCAGCAGCGGCAGTTTTTCCGGTGACCATAAGCATTACTCGCGCAACAGTAGTGGCGGACTGACCCTGGCGACATCCAATGGCAGCACCTATATGGAAGCCTGCCGCATGGTGCGCAAGGATGGATTCTGGCGGGTTGCGCAGGACTTGCGCCAGGAAGGATTGAACCTGTTTCCGGGGGATTACCTCGACAATACGACCGAGGTCGGGGCGTATTCGGATTATGTTACCGGGGCCGTCGGCATTTATGAGTCAGCCATCGATGGTGTCAATCACTACGAGCTTTCGCCGCCGGCGTTGACGCCGCCAACCGCGATGACACCGCCGTTCAACATTCCGGCCAGCACGCAGCTCACAGCGACTTTTCTTCCGACGATTTTGGGCCAGACTTCGCAACAACTGCGTTCTCGTGGTATCTATGTCGATTACCATAGCAAAGCCTTGCGCGAAATCATCGACTGCCTGCAACTCGGTGGTACACCAGAATTCTGTGAAGTACCGTTCGTCACGACGCCGCTGGAACTCATCCCGTTCTACGATGTCCAGCTCACCTGGCTGAGCCGCTGGAACGAAGCCCCGGTCAATGATCCGCTGGATGTCAGTAACCAGGCCATTGCGGACAACAATACGCACAGCCGGGGCATGGCTCAACGCACCGCGGGAACGGGGCCTTCAACCGTGGACAACAAGGTGCACAAGGGCAACCTGGGCATGACCGGTACCGACCCCATCGACCTGAATTATGCGGCTGACCTCAGGAGCAAGAATCTTTACGCGCAGGTGTCGAATACCACGCCCCCTCCCGCTCTCGACCTGTACCAGATCTCGGGCACGATCAAGTCCTCGATCAAAAGCTTCAAAGCCTCGGACGTGGAGATCAGCTTCAGTGGGGCCCAATGCAACCGCACCAATACCGGGTTTAACTGCTTTGTGGAGATCGGTAACAACAATCCGCGCCTGACCGTGACAAACTACTACAAAAGAATGCAACCGGCTGGCGTGCAGCACTGCACTGGTAATCCAGGGCAGTGAGACCGGCAGCAACGGCTGGACGCGTTTCAATCTGCCTTTGATGGAAACTCCCAACGCGGATATCATCATCAAACTGAATGGTTGTTGAGTCCGGGTCGGGCTCAGCCATCAAATGGCGGATGCGTTGATTGCGGAAGAACCTTCGTGGTGTCGTCTGAATTGTCTGTAGCGGGTTTCAGATAGATCGCCAGTAAAGACTGCAGTTGCTGCAGCCTGAAGGGTTTCGACAGATGTTCATCCATGCCGGCCGCCAGGCTGGCTTCGCGGTCGCCCCTGAGTGCGTGAGCAGTGAGCGCGATGATCGGAATCCGCTCCAGGCCTTGCTCTTGTTCCCTGCTGCGGATTTCCCGGCTGGCCGCGTAGCCATCCATTTCCGGCATCCTGCAGTCCATCAGAATCAGGTCGAAATGCGAACTCGCCACTGCCTCCAGCACCTGCAAGCCGTTGTTCACGGTCACTGCATCCACACCCAGCCAGGTGAGCATTTCCCGGCACAGAATGCGGTTACTTTCGTTGTCGTCCGCCACCAAAACCCGGAAACTGCCCGGCCTCGCTTTAGCCATCACGGCATTCCAATCGCAGCCTCCGAAAACGCGCATTCCCGGACAGGTGCCGATGTGGATTCCGGCATCAGACCCAAGATACGGGCATTGAACAGCTCAGTCATTTCACATCGATCCCCTTGTGCACTGCATCACCCTTTAGTGCGAGGAACCTGGGGAATCTCCCACCTTGGACTGTCCGGCGCAGAATGCACCTGTCCGGCGGACAGTTTTCATCGGAGCGTTTGTAAAAAAAAGCACCTAAAAGCAATAGGATACGCATTGGCGCGTTTATTGCTTTGTAACGGCAATGAACACAGTTGGGCAACCCACGATCCGGGACACATCGGCACAGGATATCGCCCGCGCGCGGGCGCACCCGATTCAGCGCTGGTGGAAGACGGCGCTGGCTGTGGTGTTGTTGCTGGTTGCCGGCTGGGTCGCGTATGCCATCCTGTCGAACTGGTTCAGTTCCGACATCAGCATCTCTTCCGAGCGAATCAGAACCGCCCGGGTCGAACGCGGAACGCTGATTCGTGACGTCAATGTGCAAGGGCGGATCGTGGCGGCGGTCAGTCCGACTCTATACAGTCCGGCGGCCGGCACGGTCACGCTCAAGGTGCAGGCGGGTGATCCGGTCAGCAAAGGCCAGGTTCTGGCCGAACTGGTCAGTCCGGAAGTTCAATCCGAATACGAGCGTGAAGCATCCGGTCTGGCCGGCCTGCAGTCGGAATTCGAGCGGCAGAAGATCCAGGCGCACAAGGACCAGGTGCGCAGCCAGCAGGTCATCGACCTTGCAGAAGTGAAACTGACGGCGGCCAAGCGTGAAATGCGCCGCGCTGAGGAATCCTTCCGCATCCACGTGATTTCCCAGTTCGACTACGAGAAGTTTCGTGACGATCTGGCGACGGCGGAAGTTGAGTACAGCCATGCCAAACAGGATGCCGAGTTGGAAAAGGACAGTCAGCAATTCGAATTGCGCAGCAAACAGCTTGCGGTGGAACAGCAAGGCCTGTTGGTCGACAACCTGAAGCGGCGCGTGAATGACCTGACGATTCGTTCTACCGTGGCCGGCATCGTCGGCAACATCGTTGTCGATCAGAAAGCCGTCGTCAGTGCAAACCAGCCGCTGATCACCGTCGTCGACCTGGGTGCATTCGAAGTGGAAGTGCGCATTCCGGAGTCCTACGCGGACGATCTGGGTATCGGCATGGCGGCACAAGTGCAGTACAACGCTGTCACCTATGCCGGTGAACTGACGTCTATATCTCCAGAGGTCATCAACAGTGAGGTGGTAGGACGCATCCGTTTTGTCGGCAATAGCCCGCCCGGATTACGTCAGAACCAGCGTGTTTCCGCACGCGTGGTCATGGACGAACTGAAAAATGTCCTGACTTTACAACGCGGTGCCTTCACCGACAGCGCCGCCGGACGCATCGCTTTTGTGATTGGCAGCGACGGGATGGCGCGCAAACGGAACATTACGCTGGGTGCGCGCAGCGTTAACCAGGTGGAAATCATCGACGGCCTGGCAGAAGGAGAAGAGGTGGTGATTTCCAGTATCGCCGAGTTCCAGGACAAGGATGTAATCCGGGTGGTTGATTGAAGCGCAGCCGCCGGCCCATGAAACCCTACGCCCGAAGAGCGGGTACTTAAACACCGAGGAATCGTCATGTTGAAAATGCAAGATGTCTGCAAAGTCTATCGCACCGAGTTAATCGAAACGCATGCCTTGCGTGATTTGAACCTGCAGGTCAAAGAGGGCGAATTCGTCGCGGTTACAGGCCCTTCAGGCTCGGGCAAGACGACTTTTCTGAATATCGCCGGCCTTCTGGAAAAGCCCAGCAGCGGCAGCTATGAACTCGACGGAGAGGACGTCAGCCGGCTGCATGACAACGCGGCGGCGCGCATCCGCAACGAAAAAGTCGGATTCATTTTCCAGAGCTTCAACCTGATTCCGGACCTCAACCTGTTCGACAACGTCGACGTCCCCCTGCGCTACCGCGGCTGGCCGGCGAAACAGCGCAAGGCAGCCATCGAGGAGATGCTGGAAATGGTCGGCCTGATTTCACGCAAGAACTATTTGCCTTCGCAGCTTTCCGGCGGTCAGCAACAGCGAGTGGCCATTGCCCGCGCGCTCGCCGGCAAGCCACGTTTCCTGCTCGCCGATGAACCCACCGGCAATCTGGATTCGCTTATGGCGCGGCAGGTGATCGACATGCTGGATGCCATCAACAGCAAGGGCACGACGATTGTCATGGTCACGCATGACCAGGAACTGGCGCGCCGGGCGCACCGCAACATCCAGATACTCGATGGCCAGGTCAGTGATCTGGATTCGATTTATCAGGCCAGGATCGACCGCGTCGCCAACGGGGATGCCTCGCATGTTTAGCTATTACCTCAAATTGGCCTTCAAGAGCTTGCGGCGCAATCCGGTCCTGTCGGCACTGATGGTGCTGGCGCTCGGGCTCGGTATCGGCGCCTTCATGACCACCTATACGGTGTATTACCTGATGTCGGGTAATCCGATTCCGCACAAGAGTGAGCAATTGTTCGCGGTTCAGCTCGACAACTGGGATCCGAACGACCCGCCGACGGAATCCGCCGCGGATGTGCAGCCGCAGGTTACCTACCGGGATGCAGAGTTTCTGATGCACCACGAGACGCCCGCCAGCAACCAGGCGGCAATGTATCGCACCGGAATGATCGTCGAGCCCGAATCCAAAGAAGATCCGCCGTTCGACGGTACGGTCAGGGCGACCTATAACTCTTTTTTCGCCATGTTCGACGTGCCGTTTTTGTATGGCCGGTCATGGGATTCGGCGGCGGATGAAGGCAGGGAGCGAATCGTCGTTCTCAGCCGCAAGATGAACGAGCAGTTGTTCGCTGGCGCAGACAGCGTGGGCCGGAACGTGCGCATGAACGATACCCTGTTCCGCGTGGTGGGCGTGCTGGACGACTGGCGGCCGACACCGCGTTTTTACCAGGTGGACGGCGGCAGCGTATTCGCCGATCCGGAAGATTTTTACGTGCCGATGAGCACTGCTGTCGAAATGGTGATTCAGCCCAGGGGCAATGTGAACTGCTGGCTGGCGCCCGATGGACCGGGTGTCGAAGCCTTCCTGCGATCTGAATGTGTCTGGATACAGTTCTGGGCAGAACTCTCCGATGCGCGGCAAGCTACCGCATACAAGGAATATCTGGATAATTTCGTCCGCTCGCAAAAAGAAATCGGACGTTACCCACGGCCTCTGAATACCTTCATCAGCCCGGTGATGGAATGGATGAGAATCAACAAGGTGGTTTCCACCGACAATCGCGTGCTGGTGCGGGTCGCCTTCCTGTTCCTGCTGGTTTGCGTGCTCAATACGGTTGGATTGCTGTTGGCGAAATTTCTCGGCAAGGCGCCTGAAGTTGCGTTGCGGCGCGCCATGGGCGCCAGCAGAGTCGCCGTGCTCGGACAGAACCTGGTGGAGGTTTGCGCCATTGGTATTCTCGGCGGGATCACAGGTATCGGCCTGGCCTGGCTGGGCTTGCGCCTGATCGACAGCCTCTATCGGGGCTACCAGAACCTGGTCCATCTCGATACCCCCATGCTCCTCATGGCGCTGGCTGTGGCAGTTGTGGCCAGCATTGTGGCGGGCATCTACCCGGTGTGGCGGGTGACGCGCCTGGCGCCCGCGGGCTATCTCAAAACCCAGTAATTCAAAACCTGAGGAACAAGAGCATGGAAATCAGACCCATATTGAGCGCTTTGTCCCGCAACAAGACCGGAGCCGTTCTGATTGCACTGCAGATCGCCCTGACCCTGGCGATTGTGACCAATGCCGCTTTCATTATCAGTGAGCGCTCGGCCTATATCGCAAAGCCATCCGGCCTGGATGAGCAAAACACGATCATCGCCGTCACCATCGATTTTGCTTCAAATCTGGATTCGAAGCAGCTTATTCGCGACGATCTGGATCATATCAACGCGATGCCGGGTGTGAAAGCTGCGATCATTTCCCATTCCATACCCGTCAGCGGCAGCGGTAATGGCGAAACCTACCAACTGGAGCGCGATACGCCGTCCAACGAAGCCATCAACTTCGGCAATTTCTCGGCCGATGAAAACGGGCTGGAGGCGCTGGACCTGGAGTTGCTGGAAGGCCGTAATTTCCGGCCGGATGAAGTGACCTGGCGCGACTTTGACAGCAAACCGGATCAAAGAGTGGTTTTGGTCAGCAAGGCGCTGGCGGACGCGCTCTTTCCGGACGGCGACGCGCTCGGCAAAATGATCTGGCAGGATAAGACATCTGAGTCACCCACCGAAATCATCGGTATCTACGATCACATGCAAAACGCCTGGCCCGACAGTCCTAACACCGACCTGACTTCGCTGCAGCCGTTCCATGACCTGACCACTCCCTACCGGATGTTCATCGTCCGGGCGGAACCGGGAGAGCGGGACCGTGTTTTGGCGGATGTCGAAGCCTACCTGACACAAAATCGTGGCCGCATGGTGGTTTTGACCAGAACCTTTGAGGAACAAAAGCAGCGTACCTATTCCAGTGACATCGCGATGGTGAAGTTGCTCACGGGGGTGGTAGTGATACTGACGGTGATCACCAGCCTGGGTATCGTCGGTCTGGCCTGGTTCAGTGTCAGTCAGCGGCGCAAGCAGATTGGCACACGGCGCGCGCTGGGGGCGACGCGGGCCCATATCATGCGTTATTTCATGGTGGAAAACTGGCTGATCACCAGCATGGGGCTGGTCATAGGCATCGCCGGCACGCTGGCCTTGAACTGGTTCCTCGACACCGAGTTCCAAACCGGCAAAATGCCGCTGTACTATTTGCCCCTGGGCGTGGTCCTGCTCTGGCTGCTGGGTCAGTTGGCGGTATGGCTGCCGGCGCGGCGTGCGGCGTCCATCCCGCCGGCCCTGGCAACACGTAGCGTATAAGCGTCAAAGGATATAATCCCGGCATCATGCAAGTGGTTTTGATCATCGACGACAATGCGGACATCGCCAAGGCGCTGGAGGTGGCGCTGGGTCTGCACGATATCGAAACCCGTTACGCGGAAGGTCCGCAGCAAGGCCTGGACATCATTCGCCAGCAGCCGGTGGACCTGGTGATCCAGGACATGAACTTTACCCGTGAAACCACATCGGGAACCGAGGGTGTGGAATTGTTTCACCGCATCCGCGAACTGGATGCGGACCTGCCCATCATCCTGCTGACGGCGTGGACGGATCTGGAAACCGCGGTGCAACTGGTGCGCGCAGGTGCGGCGGACTATGTTGGCAAGCCCTGGGACGATGAAAAACTCCTGACTTCGGTGAAAAATTTACTCGAGTTGCGGGAGGTGCAGACCGCGCACGGCAGAATGGTCCGCGAGCGGCGTGATCTGCGCCGTTTACTGGACAGCGAATATGATCTTTGCGGCGCGGTCTACGCCTCCTCCGCCATGCATCAGGTGTTCAGCCTGGCGGTCCAGGTCGCGGCAGCCGACGTGCCGGTGCTGATCACCGGGTCCAGCGGAACCGGCAAGGATGTGGTCGCCCGAGTCATTCAGAAGAATTCCCCGCGCCGCAACAAACCGTTTGTCACCGTCAACGTGGGGGCATTACCGGCCAGCCTGATGGAAGCGGAATTATTTGGCGCAGAGGCGGGTGCTTTTACCGGTGCATCCAGCCGCCGTGAAGGGCGCTTCGAGGCCGCTGACACGGGCACCCTGCTGTTGGACGAAATCGGCAATCTGAGCGCTGAAGGGCAGATGAAGCTGCTGCGTATCCTGCAGACGGGCGAATACGAGCGCCTGGGCAGTTCCAAAACCCGCAATGTCGATGTACGTATCATCAGTGCAACCAACACGGACCTTCCCGAGGCCATCGTTGCGCAAAAATTTCGTGAGGACCTTTACTACCGCCTCAATCTGATCGAAATCCATGTGCCGGATCTGGCTGCAAGAACCGAGGACATTCTGCCCTTGGCGCGGCATTTTCTGCCTGCCGGCGCGCAGCTCAATGCCGCTGCGGAAAACGCCCTGCTGCGTCACGGCTGGCCGGGCAATGTTCGCGAACTGCAAAACCTGGCCAAGCGTGTTGCCATCCTCGCTCCCGATGGCAAGATCACCGATGAAGTGCTGGGCTTGTCACGATCCGGTACGCAACCCGCGCGTGAGCCCGCAGCCGAACCGGGAGCCGATGAAATCCGCAGCGTGCTGGCGGCAAATGAGGGCAATGTTTCCCGCGCCGCGCGGGCTTTGGGACTGAGCCGCCAGGCCCTGTACCGCCGGATGGAAAAGCTATAGATGGAATAAAAGGCATTCGGGTTTTATTCCCACTAACGCCGGTCCGGGCTGGCCCCGGGCGCCCGGGCAGCGCAGAATAATCGGATGCGAAAAACCTCCCTGCAAGGCCGCTTTATTTTCCTGCTGGCGGTCATTGTCACGGCCTGCGTTGCTTTGACCGTAGCGCTTACCCTGTATTGGCAGGCATGGCCACTGGTGCTGCCTGTCGTCATGCTGGTGGCGATGCTGGCCGTCATTGCGGTGGTCAAGACGTTTTTTGCCCCCATCAACGAGACCTTGCAAGCCCTGCGCAGCGGTGTGGCCAGCTTCAAGGACCATGACTACAGTGTGACCATCGCCAGCAAACGCGATGATGAACTGGGTCAATTGGTGGAGGTTTACAACGAGCTGGCACGGACCTTACGTGCGGAGCGGTTTGGTCTGTTCCAGCGTGAATTGTTGCTGGATACCGTGATCCAGTCCAGTGCGGTGGCAGTGCTGATCACCAATCCGGGTGGCGCCATTGTTTACAGTAACCGCGAAGCAAGCGATCTTTTGAAGCCGGTGGGCAAGCAGGCCGGTGGCGTGCATAAAACCCTGGAGGGCGAGAACCTGCTGCAAATCAGCGCCCTGCGTTCAGCGGCTCTGGCGGAAGCGCTGGCGGCTGGCAAGGACGGATTGTTCAGTCTTACCGAACAGGAAGAGCCTGAGGTGTTCCACCTGACCTGCAGGCGATTCACACTGAACGCACGCCTGCACGATCTGTTTTTGCTGAAAAAACTGACCCGTGAAATTGCCCGCAAGGAAGTGGAAACCTGGAAAAAGCTGATCCGTGTGATCACGCATGAAATGAACAATTCGCTGGCTCCGATCACTTCGCTGATGGTGTCGGCGCAAAAGATCTCGGCCTCCGGCAGCGGTTCCGAGAAGCTCGGTGAAATTTACGCCAGCATCGGCAGCCGGGCGAGTCATTTGCAGTCCTTCATCGAACAGTACGCACGGTTCGCCCGTTTGCCCAAGCCGCGGTTACAGACCGTCGCATGGGGTGATTTCATCCAATCACTGGATCGGCTGGTCGATTTCCGGCTGGCCGGTGACCTGCCGGGCGAGCCAGCGGTCTTTGACCCGGTACAGATGGAACAGGTATTGATCAATCTGTTGAAGAACGCGGCAGAGTCCGGCTCGCCCGCCGCCGACATCTGCCTGCGCGTGTTGCAGAACCCTCGAGAGGTGCTCGTTGCCGTGGAAGACCGCGGCAGCGGCATGAACACGGAACAAATGCAGCTCGCTTTGCTGCCTTTTTACTCGACCAAGCGCAGCGGCACTGGCCTCGGTTTGCCTCTATGCCGCGAAATCATCGAGGCCCACGGCGGTACCTTCAACCTGTTCAAGCGCGAAGGGGGCGGCATGGCTGCAACCTGCAAGCTGCCTGTGGTGAGCGTTTGAGCCGCTTGCCCCGGGGCAGTTCAGTCACATCCCGCCAGCGTGTAACCGGCGTAAGCGTTACAATGCGCCGAAACGGACTCAACCCATGCATGCAATCATTCTTGCCGCCGGCCGTGGCAGCCGGTTGGCTGAACACACCCCGCACGGGCAGCCAAAATGCCTGCTGCAATTCGGCGCCCGCAGCCTGTTGGCGCGCCATCTTGACCTGTTGTACCACCACGGCATCAACCAGGCAGACCTGGTGATCGGCTTTGAGGCGGATCGCATCATTGAACACGTGGGCCAGTTGCATTCCCGGCCCGATGTCGCTTTTCATTTCAACCCGCGGTATGAACTGGGCAGTGTGGTCAGCCTGCTCGCGGCGAGCGAAACGCTGACGTCCGGTGCCGACATATTGCTGATGGACGCCGACGTGTTGTACCACCCGGAGATCCTGGCGCGTCTGGTGCGCACTTTGCATCCCAACTGTTTCCTCCTCGACCGTGATTTCCATGCGGGTGAAGAGCCGGTTAAAATCGCCGTGCGCGACGGCCTGATGGTGGAGTTTCGCAAACACCTCGATGCAGACCTGCAGTATGATCAGCTCGGTGAGTCCGTGGGCTTTTTTCGCTTCGGCCCGCAATGCGCGGCAGCGGTTGCTGCCGAATGCGCACGCTTTGAAGCCGAGGGGTTGGCCGACGCGCCGCATGAAGAAGTGCTGCGTAAGCTGCTGCTGCAAAGTCCAGAGTCTTTTGCCTGGGAGGACGTGACCGGTTGGCCCTGGATCGAAATCGATTTTCCCGATGACGTGAGGCGCGCACGCGAGGAAATTCTGCCGGCCATTCGCAACGAAGTTGCCGACTTTTAGGGACATGATCCGAAAAACCACACAATTACGCCATTTACTGCAATCCGCGGCCACTGAATTCATCCTCGAAGCACATAGCGGCCTGTCGGCCCGCATTGTCGAAGAGGCGGGTTTCAAAGGCATCTGGGCTTCCGGACTGGCGCTGTCGGCGCAACATGCGGTGCGGGACAATAACGAGCTGAGCTGGACCCAGGTGGTCGACACGCTGGAGTTCATGGCCGACGCCACTTCAATCCCCATCTTGCTGGACGGCGATACCGGCTACGGCGATTTCAACAACATGCGGCGCCTGGTGAACAAGCTGGAGCAGCGCGGTATTGCGGGTGTTTGCATCGAGGACAAGCTGTTTCCAAAAGCCAACAGCTTTATTCACGGTGAACGCCAGGCGCTTGAAGATATCGACACATTTTGCGGCAAGATCAAAGCCGGCAAAGACGCGCAAGCGGATGACGATTTCTGCATCGTGGCGCGCATCGAGGCGTTGATCGCCGGTTGGGGACTGGACGAAGCACTGCGCCGCGCCGCCGCCTATCACCAGGCCGGGGCCGATGCGGTGCTGATTCACAGCAAACTCAAACGCCCGGATGAAATTCTGCAGTTTGCCCGGGAATGGCAGCAGCGCTGCCCTTTGGTGGTCGTCCCGACCAAGTTTTATGCGACACCGGCGGAAGTTTTCCGCCAACACCGGATCAGCCTGGTCATCTGGGCCAATCATCTGATTCGCAGCGCGATCAGCGCGATGCAGGCCACCGCTGAAACCATCTGCGCCACCGAGTCACTGGTCGACGTCGAAGGTCAGGTGGCAACGGTGCAGGAAATATTCCGCTTGCAGGGCGCGGATGAATTGCTGGAAGCGGAAAAGCGTTACGCCAGGCCGACTCACCCCGGCGCCAGCGCGATCATTCTGGCCGCCAGCCGGGGGCAGGGCCTGGATGAACTGACGCGCGACCGCCCGAAAGTGATGATCCCGGTTGCGGGTAAAACGGTGCTGCGCCGCCTGGTGGACAAATTCAAAGGCCAGGGCGTCAACGACATTACCGTGGTGGCGGGCTATCGCGCCGAGGCGATTGACGTGCAAGGCATCAGCATCGTGGTCAACCATAACTGGGCGGACTCGGGTGAGCTGGCGTCCCTGGACAGCGCGATCGCGTCGCTGGGTGAGGACACCGTGCTGTTATACGGTGACCTGCTGTTCCGGACCTATATCCTCACCAATCTGCTGGATTGGGATGCGCCCTTGTTGGCAGTCGTCGATTCGTCACCGCTGGAGCAGGTGCAGGGCAACACCAATGACCTGGCGTTTTGCAGCGCAGCGGATGACCGCGCCATGTATCAACAGAAGGTTCAACTACAGCACATCAGCCCGGCGCGCACATGGGAGGGGCGGACACCCAATGGCCGCTGGGTCGGCATGCTGCGTATCTGCGGCGCCGGCCGGGACTGGGTGCTCACTGCGCTGGAGAGTTTGCGCGCGGAGCCGGAATTCACCCGCCTGGGTTTGACTGATCTTGTCAACCGCCTGATCGGCCAGGGCCATGCGCCCCAAGTGCAGTATGTTTCCGGGCACTGGATGGACATCAATAATCTGCAGGATCTGCAGCGGGCAGGAGAATTTGCCCAGGGACACAGTTCCTGAAGCCATGATCCAGGCCGAAGATTTCATTCAAGCCGCGAAAGCCCGGGGATTCAACACCTGGGCCGGCGTACCGTGCTCGTTCTTGACGCCCTTCATCGACAGCGTCATTGCCGATGCGCAGATGATGTACATATCTTCTGCCAATGAAGGCGATGCCGTTGCCACCGCCAGCGGTGCTGCGCTGGCCGGGCGGCCGGCGGTGGCGATGATGCAGAACTCGGGACTGGGCAATGCCGTCAGCCCGTTGAGTTCACTGAACTGGGTGTTTCGCATTCCGATATTGCTGATTGTCACCTTGCGTGGAGAACCCGGATTGCCGGACGAGCCCCAACATGAACTGATGGGGCAGATCACCACCGCCCTTCTCGAGCAACTGCAAATCCCCTGGACCTGGTTCCCGCGTGATCCCGCAGATATCGAGGGTGCGCTGACGGTGGCCTGCTGGCAGATGGAAAAGACCGCCCGGCCGTATGCTTTCGTCATGCGCAAAGGCTCCGTAAGCCCGGCTGAATTGCGTCAACCGTGGCGCGCTGCCTCATCGCCACAGGCCCCGTTCAGGTGAAATACTGCCAAACGCAGCACCGGTCCTGACGCGACAGCAGGCGCTGCAGGCCGTGGTGGCGAACACGTCCGAAAGTGACAGCATCGTCATTGGCGGCACGGGCTATACCGGCCGCGAGCTGTTCGCGCTTGCCGACCGGCCCAACCATTGGTACATGGTGGGATCCATGGGCTGTGCCTCGTCTTTCGCCCTGGGCTTGTCGCTGGCGTTGCCGCAGCGCCGCATCGTGGTAGCGGATGGCGACGGCGCTGCGCTGATGCGTATGGGAAACCTTGCCACCATCGGCGCCTATGCGGGTGACAACTTGCTGCATCTGCTGCTCGACAATCAGATGCATGAATCGACGGGCGGTCAGTCCACGGTCAGCAGCGCCATCAGCTTTGCCGCCGTGGCCAGCGCCTGTGGCTATCGCGTGGCCGGGAAAGCAGCAGACCTGAATGCATTGCTGGCATTCCTGCAGCAAGAAAAGCCGGGGCCGGCCTTCATGCAACTGCGCATCCGCGGCGGTGTTCCGGCAGACCTGCCCAGGCCCAAGCTCAGCCCGCTCCAGATGCGGCAACGGCTGATGCAACATCTGGGCATCGATGCGCCCTGGGCGCAGCCTGAGTAGTTCATTGGCCTCGCCTCGCGGCCAGCTTACAATAGCAACCCACGGCAGAGCACAAATTCACCATGGCCAGCAATCGCGCAAAAAAAATGGGGGCCCAGTCAGGCCTGGCCGGCGTGCTGGACCGCTTGCGTTACGATGAAATCTCGCGCCAGGGTCTGGGTTTGCTGCTGGTGCCGGTCTGCGCCTGGTTTGCCACACCCGGCGTCAGGCGCGTAAGCCTGGGCCTCGCCATTGCGCTGAGCGGCCAGTTGTGGCGTATTTACGCTGCGGGCGTGATCTACAAGAACCAACGGCTGGCAACGACCGGGGCGTATTCGCTGGTGCGCCACCCCTTGTATCTGGGTAATTTTTTGATATTGGCTGGGTTTACGCTCGCCTCTGCGCGCTGGGGTGTCGTTGCCGCCGCCATTGCCTTTTTCCTGTTTTATTACCCTGCGGCCATCCGCTACGAGGATGCCAAACTTGAAGCTATTTTTGGCGCCAGTTGGCGTAGCTGGAGCCGGCTTACGCCCGCCCTGTTTCCAACCGGAATTCGATGGCGGGCCAACCGCGATGCCAATTGGAGCGCGCGCCAATCCTTGTTGCGCAACGGCGAACTGCCCATCAGTCTGTTCCTGTTGGCTTGCGCCGGCTTGTTGCTGGCCCGGCTGGAGATAATATGACCGCACCAGGAAGCAAAGCATGAGAGCAATACTACTGAATCCCGGGCCGGTAAGCCTGAGCCAGGGGGTGCGCCACGCAGTGGCGGCGAGCGATCTGTGCCACCGCGAGGCCGAATTCTTCGACCTGCAGGACCGTGTGCGGGGAAAACTCGGGGATGTCTATCAACTCGATCCCGCGAATTGGGTGGCGGTCATGCTCGGCGGCTCCGGAACCACCGCGCTGGAAGCCATGGTGAGCTCATTGCTGCCCGCTGAAGCACGCTTGCTGGTGCTTGAGAACGGCCATTATGGCGAACGCCTGAGCCGCCTGGCCGCAATCCACGGCATTGCGCATCAGTCCATTCAGCACGGCTGGTGCGATGCCTGGGACCTGGAACGAACCGCATCTGCGCTGGCAAGCGGGAAATTCACCCACGTAGCCGCGGTCCACCATGAAACCACCACCGGACGCCTCAATCCTGTCGCCGATTTGCTGAACCTCTGCGAGCAGCATGGCGCCGGTTTGTTGCTGGATGCCGTTTCCAGCTTTGGCGCTGAGGAGATCCCTTTCGCTTCACCCGCGCTGCTGGCCTGCACCGCTACGGCGAGCAAGTGCCTGCACGGGATTCCGGGTGTGTGCTTCGTGCTGGTGCGCCGCACTGCGCTGGCCATGGCGGTGACGCCGCCACGCAGCCTGACCCTCGACCTGGCGTTGTGGGCCGACCACCAGCAGCGGCGATCCACACCGTTTACACCGCCGGTCAATGGACTTCTGGCTTTGGATCAGGCATTGACGGAACTGAATGATGCGGGCGGCTGGGCGTCGCGCCATGCCCGCTACCACCGGCTGGTGGACCGCGTGGACCGGCACCTGGCGGCAGCCGGCGTCGAAGCCCTGTTGCCTGAGGGCGTCAGATCCTGCGTGCTGCGCGCTTATCGACTGCCGCCAGGCTACAGCTATGCGGGAATTCATGATGGCCTCAAGCTGCGCGGCTTTGTCATTTATGCCGGGCAGGGCCAGTTGGCCGGTGAACTCTTCAGGATTTCGACCATGGGCGATATCAGCGACTACGATATGGAGCGTTTGCTGGTGGCACTGGATGATGTGTTTTCCGGCAAAGCCAAATGAAGACCGGCCAAATCCCGGATCAATGATAAAATGGGGCGGCTCCGCAACACGAGAAAAGTCATGAAAAAGATTTTGCAGCAAGCCGTGTTGGCGCCGGCCGTCTTCGCCCTTTTACTGTCACTTTTTTCACCCGATGCATTCGCCTACCTCGATCCCAGCACGGGTAGCATGGTGGTCACCGCCATCGTTGGGCTGTTCGCATCCCTCGCCCTGGCGGTAAAAACCTACTGGTACAAACTGAAGAACCTGTTGCGGCGCGCAAACAGGCGAGCCACGGCTGTGGGCAAAGACTCCCCTGTTGAAGAGTAGGCCGGCGCAGCAATATGTCCTTCTTGCAAGGCTGGAAAGGTTGGCGGGCGTTCAAGCAGCTTTCGTGGCAGTGGCGCAACCTGGTTTTCTATGCGGAAACCGGCCAGGACTGGCACCAATTTTCAGGATTGATCGAAACCCTCAATGGCGAACTGGGGCGGAAAGTCTGCTATGTCACTTCCGATCCGGCGGATGACGGGCTGATCCGCCGGCATGCAAACTACCAGGCGATCTGTATTCCGGCAGGTCTTTTCCTGACCATCTTCTTTCAGGTCAAGAAGGTCGATGTGTGCGTGCTGACCATGATGGATCTGGACAATCTGCAGTTGAAGCGCTCGCTGCACCCGGTGCACTACGTTTATCTTTTTCACAGCATGGGCAGTACGCATATGGTGGACCATGCCAATTCATTCGACCACTATGACTCGCTGTTCTGCACCGGGCCACACCAGGTCGCCGAAATCCGCAAGCGCGAGGCGCTGAAGAACCTGCCGCCCAAAAACCTGTTTGACTACGGCCACCCCAGGCTGGAGCAGGTGATGCGCGATGCGCGAGCCTACCGGGACTTACAATCTGACAACAACCAGGGCCAGCCCGCCGTCATCCTGGTGGCGCCTACCTGGGGATCGACATCGATATTCAATGTCTGTGGTGAGGAACTGATCTCCGTGCTGTTGCAGGCCGGCTTCCACGTCATCATGCGTCCGCATTACCAGAGCAATAAGCTTACGCCGCAGGTGATCAGCGCCTTGCGCAATGAATTCAGTGACCATCCCCGTTTTGAATCCGTGGACCGCATGGGCGAAACCGGCTCTTTGCTGCGCTCCGATCTGCTGATCAGCGACTGGTCGGCCATCGCGCTGGAATATGCATTGGGCCTGGAGAAACCGGTGTTGTTCATCGATGTGCCGCGCCGCATCCGCAATCCCGACTGGCGGGAGCTGGGCATGGAGCCGGTCGAGGATTCGATGCGGCGGGAATTGGGCTCCATCGTATCGCCCGACGACCTCGATCAGGTTCCTCCGGCGATCGCTGAACTGCTCGGCGCCGGCGGCGAGTTTGCCCGCCGCATGCGCGCGCTGCGTGAGCAGTGGGTTTTTCACCTCGGAGATAGCATTGCCCTTGGCGCTGCAGAAATTGCCCGCCTGGCAGAGGAGCAAAAACGGCAACGTCTGGCGCGGGAACAAGACCATGCTTGAACCGGTGCGCAGAAACACTCTGTTCCGCTGGATGGGCTGGTTCGCGCTGGCCAATGCGGTGTTGCTGGCGCTGGCCGGTTTGCGCTATTTCCATGGTTTTGTACCGGGCGGCACACCGCTTTCCTGGCTGTACCTGGTGCTGGTTTACCCGGCACATATGTGCTGCTGGCCGTACTGCCATTATTCGTGTTGCTCACTCCATGGGTGCTGCTGTGGCCGTCGCGCCGCTGGACAAGCCGCCTGGCGGTGATCGTGTATGCCGTACTGACAGCGCTGGTCGTGCTGGACGGCCTGCTGTGGTCGCAAAGCCGCTTTCACATCAACGCCTTGACCATGCAGATCCTGGGGTGGCAAAGCTGGGTTTTTCTCGCCGTGATTTTCCTGATAGCGCTTTTTTTTGAATCCCTGCTCGCAGCTTGGGTCTGGCGCTACGTCGAGGCACGGCGCAAGCGGCATGGCGTCTGGATCGGACTGACCTGCCTCGGGGCCATCCTGGGCTCGCAATTGATCCACGCCTGGGCCGATGCCAGCTACTATGTGCCCGTCACCAGTGTCGGCATGCAATTACCGGTGTACAAAGGGTTTACTGCCAAGGGGCTGTTCAGCCGCCTCGGTTTGGTCGATCCGGAGGCAAGCCGGGATCAAGCCATTGCGCGACGGTTGGCAAGACAACTCGATGAAGCCGGCGGCGGGCAGGTGTTGAACTATCCGCTGCATCCGCTGCAGTGCCACAACCAACAGTCCATGAACCTGCTCCTGATCATGGCTGACGCGATGCGCAGCGATATGCTGCAGCCAATTACCACTCCGTTCCTGTGGCGTTATGCGCATGAAAAGGCTGCCTGGTTTACGCACCATTTCAGCGGTGGTAATTCGTCCCGCATGGGCGTTTTCAGCCTGTTTTATGGACTGCCGCCCGGCTATTGGAGCAGTTTCGAGTCACTGCAGCGTTCCCCGGTGCTGATCGATGAACTGCAACGGCAGCATTACCAGTTGGGACTGTTCACCAGTTCCAGCATGTACCGGCCCGTGGCTCTGGACCGCACTGCATTTGCCAACGTCCCGGACTTGCGTTTGGGCACTGAACCGGCCGCTGCGCCTGCCTGGCAGCGCGACCGGATCATTACCCGGGATTGGCGCGAGTGGCTGCACAATCGTGACGGCAGCCGGCCCTTTTTCGGTTTTCTATTTTATGACGCCAGCAATGCCCAGGAATATCCGCCGGCAATGGATGCGATTGACGGGTTGGCGCCCGCCGGCGATTCCGGGCTCGAGCAACAGTTTTCCGCGTACCGCAAGTCGGTTCGATTTGTGGATACGCAAATCCAGTCGGTACTGAGCGATCTTGACCGTCAGGGCCTGTCCGATCGCACGGTCGTGATCATCACCGCGGACCATGGTGAGGAGTTCGATGAAAACGGGCTCGGCCTGCGCGACCACGGATCGGGTTTTACGCGTTACCAATTGCAGGTGCCACTGATCGTGCACTGGCCGGGAAGACCGGTACAACGCTTCGATCATCGCACCTCGCACTTCGACCTGGTGCCGACGTTGATGCAGGACCTGCTGGCTTGCAGCAACCCGGTCAGCGATTACGCCAGCGGCCATAACCTGTACGCAGCCAAAGACTGGGATTGGCTATTGGCCGGTAGCTATTATAATTACGCCGTCCTGGAACCTGACCAGGTCACCGTTACCTATCCCAATGGGCGCTTTGAAGTGCGCGACTGGGACTACCGCATCAGCCGGCAGCCACACATCCGCGGCGCTGTGCTGGCAGCGGCGGCACGCGAAAATTCACGATTTTACCGTTGATGAAAACGCTGAAACTTCTGTCCTTATGGTTCTGCGCCTTGTTACCGGCGCCGCTGAGCGCCGATGTCAGCTTGAATACTGCAACGCTGGCCCTGGTGTTCAGTGAGCAGGGCAGCCTGCTGCAGGCGGATGTTTGCTACCCCTCATGTGCGCACGAAGCGGCGCAGCGCCTGGAACTGCGTCAGAGCGAGGGCATCATCAGCTTCGGGCAGACGCCAGGAGCCGTTTGGGTGCAGCGCCGCGGCCTGCCGGGGCTGCAGGCTGACCGCGACCAGCAACTCCATTTTACCGGCCCCAAGGGACAATCCGTCAGTTGGATCATTCCGGACGAGGGATTCCGCATCGAGGCCACCGTGGCCAATACCGGCGCGCTGGAGATGCGCGCCGGCGCAGGATTCGGTTCACAGCGCGCAGCCGGCTTTGGCGCCTGGCTGGAGCAGGTGCGTTATGTTGCTGTTGGTTCCAATGGTATGCAGCAGATTGGTTTGCAGGAGGATAAAACCAGCCAGGTGTTTGCGGACTGGGCTGGATTCCGCAATCGCTTCTGGGCGGTATTGGCGAGCGGGCACGAGGAAGGCTCATATGCCCCGCAGACCGGAGCGGAAAATAAGGAAGCTGTGTTACGCCGGGCCGATGACCTGCAGCAGGAGCATTACGCTTTCTACCTCGGCCCGGTGGAGCCCAGGGTGCTGAGCACGGTCGATGAACTCCTCAATAAGCTGCTCTATTCCGGCTTGTGGTTCTGGCTGCGATGGATCAGTTTCGCACTGTACTATCTGCTGGGCTGGATTCACTCTGTGGTGCCGGTTTGGGGCGTGGCGATCATGTTGTTGTCACTCGTGGTGCATGTTCTGATGTTGCCTTTGAGCCGGGTGGCGGACCGCGTCCAGCAACAGGTCAATGCGACCGAAGCGCGGCTGGCGCCCGAATTGTCGCGCATCAGGACAACTTCCCGCGGCGAACAACAGGCGGCCAAAATCATCGCGCTGTATAAAAATGAAAAGGTACACCCGCTGTACAGCCTGAAGAGCCTGCTGGGTGTCGCTATCGTGATCCCGGTATTCATCGGTGCATTCGATATGCTGGCGGAAAACATCCACCTGCTCAACGCGGGCTTCTTGTGGATAACGGACCTGTCGCGGCCCGATGCATGGGCACAGCTCCCGTTCAGCCTGCCGTTTTTTGGCCGCGATCTGAATCTGTTGCCCTTGCTGATGACCGGCCTTTCCGTGGCCGCATCCATGCTGCACAGACCTGCGGTGCTGAGTGCGGAATTACGCGCCAGACAGGCGCGCAACATGACGCTGTTGGCCGTGCTGTTTTTTCTGTTGTTTTATACTTTCCCCGCCGGCATGGTGTTGTACTGGACCACCAATAACCTGATTTCAGCCGGCAAGAGCCTGTGGGCACGCGGCCAGACGGCGGTAAAAACACGAGCAGATGATCCCCCACGATGACGCAAACGATTCTTAGCCAGGCGCAGATTGGTCAATTCCGGCGGGATGGCTTCCTGGTCGTGCGGGGCCTGTATACCCCGCAGGAAATCCGTCAGATCAGCGATTGGACGGACGAAGTCGCCGCCTGGCCGGAACAGCCCGGCAAGGCCATGATGTATTTCGAAACCTGCCGCGATGCCGGGGACAGGATATTGTGCCGGATTGAAAACTTCGTGCCGTTTCACCAGGGCTTTCGCCAGTTGATCACGGCGCGCCGCATGGTCCTGGCGGTTGCGGAATTGTTGGGCGAAGCCGCGGTGCTGTTCAAGGACAAAATCAACTTCAAACTGCCGGGCGGCGATGGCTTCAAAGAACACCAGGATGTCCAGGCCGGCTGGAACCAGTTTGCCGACTTGCATGTCACTGCCATGCTCGCCATCGATGAGACCAACGAGGCGAACGGCAGCCTGGAAATGATCGCGGGCATGCACCAGCAGGGTGTGCTGGGCAAGATGTGGGCGCCGCTGACGGACGAAGATACCGGACATAAGCCCTATGTGGCGGTTCATTGTCAGCCCGGTGACGCGGTGTTTTTCGATTCTTATGCGCCGCACCGTTCCGCACCCAACCGCACGGGCCGGGCCCGCAGGGTGTTGTACATCACCTACAACCGCGCTTCGGCGGGAGACTCGCGGGAACAATACTATGCCGCCAAGCGCAAGAACTACCCGCCGGATATAGAACGCGATCCCGGTAAGGATTACAGTTTCAAGGTATGAGCGGGGCACTGGTGGCCTGTAACAGCCACTAAGCCCGGGAGTTTGTATGGAAAATATTCTGGTTCCGCTTTCACCCGGCGAATTGCTGGACAGGATTTCAATTCTCGAAATCAAATCCGAACGGATGACAGCGCCCGGTCAACTGGCCAATGTTCGTGCGGAGCTCGCAATGCTGCGCGAAATCTGGAACCGCTCGGTGGATGCGGATGAGGCCCTGCAGCAACTGCATGTCGAACTCAGGGAAGTCAACCGGAAACTGTGGGACATCGAAGAGGGCATCCGCGCAAAAGAGCGGGCAGGAGAGTTCGATCAGGCATTTATCGAGTTGGCCCGCAGCGTCTACCTGACCAATGACCGCCGCTCGCAGATCAAGAAAGCATTAAACCAGCGTCTCGGATCCCAAATCGTCGAGGAAAAATCCTACCCTTCTTACTAAGCCTGTCCCGAGGACTTGCAATGGGCTGCGCTGTTGGCATAGAATCATGGCTTACTCATTCAGACCGGCAGAGGGACTGGCCCTTGGAAGCCGGGGCAACCTTCGGAGCTAACCACTTCGAAAAGGTGCCAATTCCAGCGAAAACCGGGTAAGGGTTTTCGGGAGATGAGTGACCCGGCAGCAATTCTGATGGACCGGGTCATGCTCAGTCTGCTTCGCTGAATTTCCGGATGGGATGTTGAATAACCGGAAATGCTGGAGAAGAGAAGACATGAGCGATCTGCAACGAGAAACCCTGGCCGCCCGTTACGGGATCGATACCGACAGCAGTCACGGCGCGGTGATTCCGCCGCTGCACCTCAGTTCCACCTTTGCGTTTCAGAAGTTTGGGGAAAAAGGCCGTTACGACTATACCCGTTCCGGCAATCCCACCCGCGATCAACTGGGCGGTGCTTTGGCTGCGGTTGAAGGTGGCTCCGGCGCAGTGATCACCGCTTCCGGCATGTCCGCGGTGCATCTGGTGACGCAATTATTGCAACCGGGTGAGTTGCTGATCGCGCCGCATGACTGTTATGGCGGATGCCATCGGCTTTTTACCGCAGTAGCGGCGAAAAACCAGTTCCAACTGCAGTGGTTGCCGCTGTGGGAAACGGAGCCGTCGCAGGCGAGAATCCGGGCGCTGAAACCGCGTATCGTATGGATCGAAACGCCGAGCAACCCCTTGTTGCGCATCACCGATGTCGAGGCCATTGCGCGCGCCGCTCACGAAGTCGGCGCCCTGGTCGTGGTGGACAACACCTTTCTTTCTCCCGCCGGCCAGCGGCCGCTGGAACTGGGTGCCGATATCGTTGTGCACTCCACCACCAAGTACATCAACGGGCATTCTGACGTGGTTGGCGGAGCGGTGATTGCAACCGACCCGGCCCTGGTCGAAGAACTTGGCTGGTGGGCCAATTGTCTCGGCCTGACGGGAGCTCCTTTCGACAGCTTCCAGGCCTTGCGCGGCTTGCGCACACTGTCCGTGCGCTACCGGCAACATCAGGAAAACGCCACCGCCATTGCAGCCGTGTTGGCTGACCACGAACTGGTGGAAAAAGTCTATTTCCCCGGTCTGGCGGACCATCCCGGACATGACATCGCAGCGCGGCAGCAGCAGGGCTTTGGCGCCATGATCAGTTTTGAACTGGCTGCCAGCGAAGATGAAATCCCGGTTTTCCTGCACGCACTGCAATTGTTCACTCTGGCCGAATCCCTGGGCGGGGTTGAAAGCCTGATCGCCCATCCTGCCAGCATGACTCATGCCGCGATGTCAGCCGAAGATCAGGCCGCGGCCGGCCTCAACGGCAAGCTGTTGCGCCTGTCGGTGGGGATCGAGCATGTGGAGGATCTGCTGCGGGATCTGCAGGCTGGGTTCAATGCGGTATTGCAGCAGCGCCATGCGCCTGCCATCGCTGCAATACGGCGATGACTTCCTGCGGCTGAATCAGATCCATCACCCCCGGGACTTCAATTTGCGTTCCCCAGCGCAGGTCTTCCGGGGCACGCTGCCGGTAGCGGCGGGCGGCCTGCGCATAATGGTCGACACACAGGTCCAGGCTGTTATACGGGCCTGATCGCCGCGACCAGGTGGCGGCATAGAGCCCGATTACCGGCAGTTCCCAGTGCCGAAGCGATGTGTACCGGGCCTGAATCCGGCGAGATCAGCAGGTCGGCCTGCTGCAGCAAAGCCTTGGCCTGTTCCAGGGTATCCTGGCCGATCAGGTTCAGGCAGGGGCATTGCATCGATTGCTCAATGGCCACGCCGGTATCACGCTCCAGCGCGCCGGGTCCGCCGCTGAGTATGACTTGCATGCCCAGTTCGCCGGCGGCAAAATCCGCCACGGCGGCATAGTGCCGGGCCTGCCAGTTACGCATCACATGACTGGAGCAGGGGCTGATCACCAACGTTTTTTGCTGCGGCTGGAGTTGCTCCCGCACCCAGCGAACGGCCTCGGGGCTGACCGGCAAATCCCATCGCGGTTGCCCGACCTGCAGCCCCAGCGCCCGGGGGAATTCGAGAAAGCCCTGCACCTGGTGCTGGAATGGAATATCGGCTACGGTCTGATTGATAAAGCACTGATGAAAATCTCTCGAACGCGCCCGGTTCCAGCCCAGGCGCAGCGGCGCGCGCACCAGGCGGCTAAGCAGGTTGGCCCGTGCCGACACCTGCATGTGCAGCAAAATATCGAAGTGCCTGTCGCGCAGCGCGTTGCGCAAATTCCGGATTGCCCGCCAACCGCCACGCTTGTCGAATACGATGAACTCGACACCTTCCAGCGCCTGCAACAGACGGTGCTCCGCAGCGCCTATAATCCAGCAGATGCGCGTATCCGGCCACTGATCCTGCAAGCTGCGTACCACCGGGACGACATGGGTGGCATCTCCCAGCGCCGACAGGCGCATGATGCAAATGGACTGCGGTGGGTGTTGTGGCATCCGCATGGAATCTCCGGATCGACGCTGGGTGGAAGCAAACGCAGTAAAATGCCTCGATGAATCTGAAGCTGGAACAAACCGGTTCCCGGGCCATTGTATATGATGCCGATTGCATCCAGCAGCCCGGGCAAGAGCTGTTCGATGTCGAGCATTGGCGGCGGCTTGGTGCCGTCAAGCGGACGGCGCCAGGCCGCGGCAAGGCCTTGCTGCTGGAGACGGGGTTTGGGCCGGTGGTGATGCGTGCCTACCTGCGCGGCGGCTGGGCCGCGCACATCAGCCGTGACCGCTACCTGTTCACCGGGTTCAGCCGTTCGCGCCCGTTGGCGGAGGTGCGCATGCTGGGCGAACTCTTGCGCATGGGATTGCCGGTTCCGGAACCCGTCGCCGCCCAGTGTCTGCGTCACGGTTTGAGCTATTCGGGTGTACTGCTGACGCGCACGATCGAGCCGGCCTGGTCACTGGCAGAGTTACTGGCCCCAGCGGCAAACATAAAACCGGACTGGCTGCTCACAGGCCAGTGTATCCGCCGTTTCCACGATGCCGGCGTCATTCATCCTGACCTCAATGCGCGCAACATATTGCTTGGCGCCCAGGGCGGCGGTCAGGGTGACATCTACCTGATCGATTTTGACCGGGCTTTTTTCCGTCACCGCTCCCCGCGCCTGTTCAGGTCCAATCTGCGGCGTTTGCGCCGCTCATTGACGAAGCTCTGGCCGGCTGCGCGGAACGGCGAACTGGAAGATTGCTGGCGAGAACTGCTCAAGGGCTACAATAGCACCTGCTGACCGGAGCTGATATCCGATGGGCTGGAGAACGAAACACAAGGACCGTGCAACAGAGCCAGCGCCGCGCAAGTCGTTACGGACCCTGGAATCGCGGCGCATGACGCTGGTGGCCGCCACCACCGACCTGGTGCTGGCCGACCTCGAAAGCGGTGTGTCTCTCGCCGCCTTGTTGAACGCACGCGTGGCCGATAACTGGCCGCCGGATTTGTACGAGCGTGAATCGATGCAATACGCCTTACGCCAGTTGGCAGACGGGGCGGGGCAAGGCTGGTCTTTCTGGTACCTGATCAAGAACACGGAGGTGGAACGGGAGGTGGTGGGAATTTGCGGTTTCAAAGGTCGTCCGGATGCCGCCGGTTCGGTTGAAATTGGTTATTCTGTGCTGCCGCAGTACCGCAACCTGGGCATCGCTACCGAAGCGGTAGAGCGTTTGGTGAGCTGGGCTTTCAGCCACCAAAGCGTGCTCGAAGTCACCGCCGAGACCTTGCCGCATTTGCAACAATCCATAAGGGTCATGAAAAAAAATGGCTTCATCTATAGCGGGGAAGGATCGGAACGCGGTGTGGTGCGCTATGCCGTGCAGCGGCCTGACCGGCGTTAAGCCCTTTCTTATTGCCCTGCTGCTGGGGTTGATGCTGGTCCGACGCCCGGGCTGCGCGCCGATGTCATCGTCACCCAACTGGCCAACGAAGGCGTGATTCTCTCCGACGGGGAGTCCGCACGGGTGATGATCGACGGCATGGTGGTAGAGCCCTACGCCCTGTATGGCGGTCTGTCCGGGGAATTGTCCGACCAGTTCTTTCAGGCTGCGGGGCCTTTTGCAGGCATTCAACTGGCGCTGGTCAGTCATCAGCACCACGAACACAACCAACCCGGCCCGGCCTGCAAATTCCTGCAAGTAAGTACCGGTACACGGTTTGTATCATCCGCCCAGGTAATGGGCCTGATGCGCGAGAAATGCCGGCAATTCATCACTACCAGTCCGCGTGTGCAGGTCATCGATCCACAATACGGCCATCCGGAAGTGATACAGGAAGGCTCTATCAAAGTAACGGTTTTCCTTCTCAGTCACGGTGTTGGCAAGTATGCCGGCCTGCAGAATTTTGCCCACCTGGTAGAGATCGGCGGCCTGCGTGTGCTGCACCTGGGCGACGCTGCGATGGACCCGGAGGATTTTATCCGGGCAGGTGTCGATGGCATGAACGTCGATGTGGCGCTGATTCCGTTTTCATTTTTCCAGCCGGGACCGGGTGGTGATATCGTGCGCCGGTTCCTTGACGTGCCCCACCAGATTGCGATGCATATCCCGCCGAAGGAGATGGCGGAAGTGAAGAGTTATCTGCAGCTTGAATTTCCGCGCGTGCTGGTGCTGGAAAAAGCCCTGGACTCGGCGCAGTTCAGTGCGGCTGGGGCGCCTGTCCCGCCAAGCCCTTAGAACCTGGACCCGGCGTGTGCCGGCACAGGTGATCCAGCCTGAGTTCCGAGGTATCGCGCAACTGCAGCTTCGCGTAGCGCTTCTTCAGTTTCTTTTCATTCTCGATGACGTATTTTTCCGGTGCTTTGTAGTAGTCCGGGCAGAACGTTTCCAGGCGCGCTTTCATGTAGGGGTAGAGGATGTGGTCGTAGTGATCGACGTTCAGCGCTTCATCCCAATAGGCGTTGACATGATCCGCCCAGGTAAATTCGCGCTGGACGATCCAGTGGTCATCGCGCCAGGCGAGGATAGCCGGCTTGTGGTCGATGACATCGTCCTCGAACAGGCTGCGATAGAATCGGTAGCCTTCGTAATTGGCCACCAGGTCGGCGTTGGAATACACCCCGGTGGTCATTTGTCCGAACAGGGCCCGTTCGGTGAAAGCGGATTGCTCGGCTGCCTGCGCTTCGTCATGAGACGTCAGCCAGCGGCGGTAGAATTTCCTTCCCTGCGACAGGAAATGGCCGAGCTTGTCGGAGCCGATGAGTTGGCCATTGACCTTGATCGTGGGACCGACGCCAAAAATGCCGGCAACCCGGGTAGCCCAAAACGGATGGCCCTGGTAGATGGATTCACGGCGGGAGGGTTGCAAACGCTCGATTTGCGGCGACTTCATCGCCCAGCGCTCGATCTTGTCCACCCAATGATAGCCACCGATGCGATGGAATACCGCGTCGACAAACTTCCAGTCATCGCGCGGCCCATGCCAGTGCGCAACGATATCGCGGATGGTTTGGTTGACCTTATCGTCCAGCAAGGCGGTAGAGTCCGCAATCGGTTTCAGGCGATGGCTGAATTGATCCGTTTCATAGGCCCCGCACTCCGGCGGGGCCAGCAGCATGAAAAGCAGGCTCGCGGCTACGAGCAAACGCACCGGTGCGCCGTCCCACAACTCAGAATCTGTAGGTGAAATTGAATAAGGTATGGTCCCGCTTGCCAAAGCCGACTTCCAGGTAGACCATCGCTTTCGAGCTGAAAGCGTAACTTGCGCCCACCGCGCTGTTCCATTTGTCAGAGCCCTTGAGTTCCACCGCAAATGGGACGACCAGGGGAGCCATGCCCGGGATGGGCAGTTCGATCACGCCACTGTGCTTTTCCTCGGTATCGAGGTACAGTCCGCCGACCCAAAAGGCCCACTTGTCCTTGAGCAAACCGACGCGGGGTTGGGCGGTAAAACTCTTGACCGATGACTTGAAATCGCCACTGAGCGAGGTGTCCGTCCAGGTGGCGGTAACCGAGGTAAACCAATGCTCGCCGCCATAAGCCAGCGTCACCCCCCCACCGTACACCTCGCCGCTGTAACTGATGACCGGCAGTCTGCGGTGGCAGGCCCGGGATCGAGGCCTTTCTGAGGTCAACGGTGGTGTCGGCGTTCAGGTGTCCCGAGAATGCCAAAGACATTCAGAAAGGGCGTGAGCCAGACATCGAGCTTTATGTCGTAGTGGTCTACTTTATTGCGCGACTTTGAGCAGGGACGGGTCCGACAGGGAAATACCCGGCAGATCGAACTGCAATTGTTTGATCTCGTAATTCTGGTCCATGGTGTAGAAATCGACACCGACGCCCCAGGGCTCATAGAACTCCCGGCCTCCGAGCAGGTCTTTCATGAACAGGGGTCCGGACTCGGCGGCGGCGCTCAAAGGCAACAGCAGAAAGAAGGCAAACACGATTCGGCGCATGACGTTCTCCTTATTTGGGCCGCGCAAAGTATAACCCCATCCACGCCAGACGGTATCATGGCGGCTGCGCAGCGACTTTTCGCCGTAAACTGAAGAGGACTTACGTATATGAACAATTTTGCAGTTGGAAGACGGCTCCTGATCAGCCTTGTGCTCATCGTGATGGCAAACACCCTGCAGGCAGATTCGGCTTGCATGCCCCCGGACGTTCTGCCGGAAAATGCCTTCCCTTCCGTGAAAATAGAAACCACCAAAGGCGATTTCGTCATAGAACTCAATCGCTTGCGCGCGCCGGTCACTTCGAATAACTTTCTGCGCTATGTGCTGGACGGTCATTATGACGGCACGATTTTCCACCGCGTGATGAAGGGATTCGTGGTGCAGGGCGGCGGCTATACGGAACAATATGAAGAGCGCGAACTGCGGCCGCCGATCATCAACGAATCCGGCAATGGGCTCGAAAACCTGCCGATGACGGTGGCGATGGCCCGTTTCGACGACCCGCATTCGGCCACCAGCCAGTTTTTCATCAACCTGGCGGCGAATTCATCGCTCGACCCGAATCCCAAGAGCTGGGGCTATGCGGTTTTCGGCCAGGTGGTTTCCGGGCAGGACGTGGTTGAGGCCATTGCCGCGGTCGCCACGGGTTACAACGAGCAACTGGGCGCCGAAGATGTGCCCCTGTCACCGGTCGTGATCAAGAAGGCTTACGTGATGGAGACGCCTTGACGTACCAACCATGGACCGCCAGGCACTGGTGGCTGGTGAGCATGCTCTCTCTGGCCGTCGTGCTGTCATCGGTCACTTCGGTGGATCGGTATGCCAGGGCTGATTTCGACTTGCTGTTCCGGCGCGCGCTGGTTACCTTTGCGCTCGCACGCACCCTCAATGGTTTGATATCGGCCGTGCAGGGCACGGAAATCGCGCTGCAGCCGGCCGGAGTCGGCGTGACATTGACGCCCGGGGAAATCCTGGACCCAATCAATGACCTGGTTGAACGCTTTTCCTGGATCATGCTGGGCGCAACCATTTCTCTGGGCGTGCAACAGGTTCTGCTGGATGTCGGCCAGTGGTGGGGCGTGCGCTTGTTGGTGGCATTGTCCGGCTTGCTGTGGCTTTGGTCCATGCTGCGGCGCGCGCAGGCCAGCACGCGTTTTCCGGCGTCGATCGAGCCCGCGCTGATGCGGGTGTTCCTGGTCTTGCTCTTTTTGCGCTTCGCGGTGCCCGCCGTACTGATTGCCAACGAGGTGCTGTTTGAATTGTTTCTGCAACCCAGGTACCTCACCAGCACCGAGGTGATCGAATCGGCAGGCGCGGACATCCAAAAAGCCGGCGCTGACGCTGCAACTCAGGACACAGGCGAATCACCGGGAGTGATGGGCATGCTGGGACGGGCCCTCGACAGCACCCGGGAATCCTTGAATCTCACGCACCGCGTCGATTACATCAAACAGCGGGTGGCCGATATAATCGAACACCTGATCCAGCTCAGCGTGGTGTTCATTCTGCAGACCGGCATTTTGCCGGTGGCGTTTCTCTGGCTGCTGATGCATTTGCTGAAAATGTTGATGCAGCGAGGCACGGGTTGAGCCATGTTCTCGGAATACACCAATGGAATTTGGCGTCCCGGGCAGGATTTGAACCTGCGACCTTCCGCTTAGGAGGCGGATGCTCTATCCAGCTGAGCTACCGGGACGTGCGTTGCAGATGGCTGATGTCATTTGGAGCATGTTTGGCAGAGAACCGATCCTTCTGTTTTCGTCCAAAATGTGCCTCCATGATACTTTGAGATCGCGCGCCAGTCTGCAATTGTGTTTTGCGAAGGACTTTTTTGATGAAACAACTGGAGAATGAATATCCCGTGGTGCTTCGGCAAGACGTCGTCTGGGGCGACATGGACGCCTTTGCCCATGTAAACAACACGGTCTATTTCCGCTATTTTGAAGATGCACGGATTGCCTATTTTGACCGGATAGGTGTCCACGAACAGAAAACGCATTTTGGCGTCGGCCCGATCCTTGCCGCCACCAACTGCAATTTCAGACTGCCGCTGGACTATCCCGATCGCATACATATCGCCACGCGCAGCCGCATCCTGTCACCGAAAAAACTCAATATGGAGTACGTGGTTTTCAGCGAAAGGCACGGCGCCATTGCTGCCGAAGGCGAGGGCCTGATCGTGTATTACGATTATGCAACAGGAAAGAGCTGCGAAATGCCCCAGGCTATTGTGGCGGCTATCGAAGCGCTGGAAGGGTAAGTCCTTTAGACCTGTTTTGCATCACAAATCAATACATCCCAGCTGCTTCACATACGCCAATCGCCGAATTAAAAACTGGCCACTTCCGAATTCAGGCAAATCACTGTGAAAACCAACGACACCCTCTGTGCATGAGGTCATATCAACTTCCAGGGTACCCCAGTGTTGTTCTTGCGCTGCTTCGATGGCGCCGTTGAGCGTCACTTTTCCGTTTCGATTGATATAGGTCTTGGCTATCAGGGAACGTCCATTTTTCAACTCCCCTGTACCGTACACCCAAACCTGATTCCCGTCTGAATCAAAAGTGGTCCAGACCACCAGGGTGTTGTAATCATTCTGCAAAATATAGAGATAATGGCCATCTGCATCCGGATTGAAATACAGTCCGTTGATGCCGCCCTCGGCCAATCCAATTGGCGACAATTCCACCGCGCCCCGGTCACAGCCTGCTTGGCCATCACCATTGCCGTCGGTGATCACCCGTCTATCGTTTAACAGGCTTGCGCCGGGGCACCGTTCAGCATCCGCTGAATCCACGGCGGCGCTCGCGGCGAGCGGCACCAAAGCAGTCTTCAGGATTTCTTGCCCCCTATCGCTCCAGCGGCCATCGACGGGACGCCAGATAAGCCCTGCAGGCACACCGACCAAATCACCTTCCTTGGACCAATTGCAGTCGGCGGCATCATTCAGGTTGTGGCCAAGACTGGTGGCCTGCTGACACCATTCGCCCGAAAAGCCCGCGAAAACAGAATTCGCGAACTGGGGTTTACCAGGGCTGTCGGAAGTGACCAAATTCAGTTCAGACGCGCCAGACTGAGCGGCGTATTTAAAGCTCGAATTCACCAGTCGCATGAAACCGGAGTTGGCGATGGCTGCAAACCAGGAATCTTCGGACAGGTACAGTTGAATATTCACCATGACCATGTTCCCGTCATTGGTGATCAGCCCGCCTCTCAATGCCGAGGAAATATCGTAAGTGCCGCCCGAATCTATGAATGAGACCTGCTTCATGTTAACGAGCCCTGAAGATCGATTGGTAATGGCTGGCATTACAGAGCTACAAACCCCGAAACTATGGCAAATTTGATTTGAAGAAACTGATGACAATTGCACTTTCGTCATAACCAGTTCCCCAAGATTCTCTATCAACCCTTCGCCTCCATGATTTAGCGAGAAATTTGCGAGTTCGATATTGATAAGCGACAATTTCGAATTTGCTACAATGTGAAACAGTTGTTCTGGCCCCTCGTCCTCGCCCCGAAATACGGCTGCCCCCGGATAGCCATGGATCGTGATGTTTCGTTCGATTGGCGGCAGCGTATCTTCTGCGGAAAAGCTGAATTGCCCTTGCAGCAAGATCACGGTCGTCTGTGTCATCGGCCGGTTGTTTGCCTCCAAAATCGCCTGACTGAGCGCTGCCACGTCTCCAGTCGGTACGCCGACATATTTCAGGGATTGGGCAAAAATAGAATTGGAAAGCAGGATGAGGCAAACGGTCAATGTCGTGCGGAGCATACTTCTTACTCCCAAAATCAGGATTTGAAATCCAATCTTACAGAATCTAACTGAATGGAAGATGAATAGGATCAGCATTAGTCGTGATCTCAGCTTGTTGGCTGACTTACTCGCGATCCAGCATCCCTTCGACCGCCAGTTGATCGTCCATGCGTTCGCCCAGCCACTCCGATTGGGTGGTTTTGGACGTAATGTGGATTCCCAATTGCAGATGTGTGTTGAATAGAGACACGACGTTTCCGCGGAAATTTGTATCTGCACAATCTGGGATGTCTTTGCCTGCGGGGTCGCTGAAGCGAATCTTGCCCGCTGCTGTTTTGTGGATGCCAAAACCCTCTTCATGCACCAGCCGATGATGACGCCGGCACAGCAGCACCAGGTTGTGCAGCGCGGTCTCACCGCCATCAGCCCAATGATGAATGTGATGGGCGTCGACAAAGCGGTTGCAAGTGCAGCCGGGGAAGAGGCAGCCGCCATCTCGTTTCTTGAGTGCGCGGCGAATCGAGGGCGGAATGCTTCGAGTTTTACGCCCCACATTCAGGGTATTGCCCTCCGCGTCTTCCAGCCAGTGGACGACACCCGCATCACAAGCCAGGCGCCGCGACGTTTCCGCGGAAATTTTGCCAAAATCTTCCAGCTCGGCTTGCGCACCGGTTCCTTCCTGTCTTAGGGTTTCCAGGTCGGTGTGCACATGCACCAGGAAGCGGTCGCCGCCGTTGTTGGTTTTTCTCTCAGCAGAGCAGTAGGCCTGCGCCATCCGCACGAAGGCATCGGCGCGGCGCTTGGCGATGGGTGCGGAGCGGGGGTGATTGTCATCATAGCCCTGGTCGTCGGAAGTTTCCGCGGTAACGCCTTTCTGTTCCTGGAAAATTTCTTCCATCACTTCCTCCAACCGCTCTTGAATCATCGCACCCTGTTCTGGCGTAAACCGGCCGTGAAATATCCAGTAACCACCATCATCGCACCACCAGTCCAGTTCGCGCTGATCATGACGTGTGTTTTCCTCCTCCAGCGCCTCAAAGCGCTTGACCTTGCGGTAATTGCGTACCAGCCGTTCGATATGATGCGCGGTGCCGTGGCGCGCAATCATCAGTAAATAGTCTTCATTCTTCGGCGTGGCGACCCGGGTCATGGCGCGCACTTTGGAGTAACTGATTCGCCCCTCGCGGAACATCGCACTGATCTGGGGTAAGTCTTTGAGTGCGTGCGCCACCCGTACTTTTTCCCGCGCGGCCCCCAGGTTGATGCCGCATTTCCAGTTCAGCCAGTGGGCGCAGGAATGCAGTCCCGGAGCTGACCAGCCATCGCAGGCGTCGTATTCACGTATCAGTTCCAGCAGGCGATAGGTGGCGGCATGGATATGCGCTGCCAGTTCGGTGATCTGGTCTTCGAGTTGTGAGATGTGGCGAATGCGCTGCTGGCGCTGCTCGGGGTCGGTGAAATCCACCGATTCAATATCAAAAGCAGCAGGTTGGTCTATAGGTTGGGAGGCGGGCTGGTTCATGTGAATTTCCTATCTTGAAGTACTATAATAGTATACAGTATTATAAAGTAAATAGACAGAAAAAACAATCAGATAGTTGTAATTCTAGTGATTTTTATCGCGCATCATCTGCAACAATTTTCCGGTAATGACAGATTCCCGCCAACCGCTCAGACGCTCGGGTATCGGGCTGCCTGATTCGTAGGCACGCAGCAGGGCTTCAAGCTGCTTTCTGGAGGCCAGTATGGCGGGGTCCACTTGCAGGCGTTTGGCCTCGATCTGCACCATGTCGCGCATTGCATTGATCGTTCGGCGCTGTTGATTGTCCAGCGGCAGTGCCTGTTCGATGGGCTCCTGTTCATCGCGGTATTCGCTGATGATTTCCAGCAACCTGTCCTGGTACCGGCGTAAGGCATTCGGATGAAGTCCGCTCAGTTCCAATAGCTCAGCAACGTTTTGTGGTTTCTTCGTCGCCAACTGCAGCAGCGCCTTATCGGGGATGACAAAACCGCGCGCCAGGTTTCGCTCGCGGGCGGTTTGTTCGCGCCAGTCGGCCAAAGCCTTCAGCACGTGTAGCGAGGCTACATCCAGTTGACCGGAACCGCCGAGGCGCAGATAAGCGCGTGCAGAATCCGTCTCCTGTTGGCTGTTATCGATCATTTGGGCGACATCTTCTTCAAGCCAGGGCCATCTGCCCCTATGTTGCAGGTCGCGGCGCAGTTTTTCGAGCATCGCGGGCAGAAACACGACATCGGTGGCGGCGTAATGGAGTTGTTCCGGTTTGAGTGGCCGCCGTATCCAGTTCGAGCGGGTCAGCTCCTTGTCTACCTCGATGCCGATCATCCATTTCACTGCATGGTGGTAGCTCATCTGCAAGGGTTGCCCGAGCAGGGCGCAGGCAATCTGTGTGTCAACCATCGGGCGGGGGACAACGCCCAGGGTGTTCCACAGCACTTCCAGGTCCTCAGAGGCGCTGTGGAACACCTTCAAAATGGCGGCATTGGTAAAAAGCTGCTTCAGCGGCTCCAAATGCTCAAGCCGCATGGTATCCACCAACCAGGCCGTTCGACCATCGGATACCTGCACCAACCCAAGCTGCGCCCAATACGTCCGCTCGCGCAGGAACTCGGTATCGATAGCCAGCAGCGCCGCTCCGCTCCACTGGCTGGCGGCGTCCCGCAGCTCATCGTCGCGTTCCAGCAGTATGGGTTGTGCTGCCGCTCGCTCTGCGCTCTCGATGGTGTTGGAATCAATCATGGGTGTTTGAAAAATGCATTGTAAATTATGTGGTTATCAGGTTTTTTCGGAGAAATTAACGGTTTTAGACCTTGTTGTTGTTACCCCAAATCTGGGTTAAGGTGGCGAACACAGTTCAAGAGTCTACGGCGCGACCTGGATTCCATAAACTTGCGCATGTTACAGGCAAGGAACATTGCATGCATTCTGCGGTTTGGGTTACTGGTGGGTTTACTGATGGAGTAACTGTGCGCAAGCGGTGCGAGGGCAAACGCCTGGCGGCTGCTGTAGTGGCCATGGCCGGATTGCTGTTCTCCACCTTTTTGGGCGCTCAATCGACTGAAGATTCTGCATCCGAAAATGCTGCCGAACCGGTGCGGCACGTTCAGCGCCTTGGCGATGTTCCTGGACAAACCGAGTGGGAGCCGGAGTTGGCCGTGCCCGAGGCAGCGGCCAATGCGCCTGGCGCCCCGCGTTTGCCTGATGACCAGCAGCAGCAAGCACTGAATGATCTGCTGGCGCGTCTGACAGCCAAGCCGGAGAATCCAGCCCCGCTTGAGCAACTGAACGCCTTGCTGGACGATGTTCTGCGTCAGGCCAATGTTGCGATTGACGCACAAGCGCAGGACCAGGCCTCAATTTGCTGCGTGTCGTCCAGGCCGTGGACCCGGGCTCATCCGGGACTCAAAGCCGCCCAGGTGCGTCTGCAGTCGCTGGTGAAAATACGGGGCCTGTTGGCTGCCGCCCGCGCCGCCATGGATGACGGCAGGGTCGATCAGCCGGAACATGACAATGCCTGGTATTTCTATCGTCAAATAGCGGATCAACATCCCGGCAACGAAGAGGCGCGGCTGGGCTTGTTGAGCGTGCAACAGGATCTGCTTGCCCGGGCCTTGAGTCTTGCCGGGGAGCAGGACTTCGATGCCGCGGAGCAACTGCTGGATCGTGCGGCTTTGGTGCTTGAAGGACAGGCCCAGGTGGCCTGGACACGCAGTGCGATCGATAAAATAAAAACGGACCAGGTGGACGATCTGGAACTACAGGCCATCCGCTTCATGGATGCTGCCGATTTCAGCGCCGCCGAGCGGGTTTTGATCGACCTGATCGCCCTTGGCGGCCAGGCCGACAGGGTAAAGCAATTGCGGCAAAGAATGGAAGAAGCCCGGATGTACGGCGGCTTCAAGACGGGACAGGTGATCCGTGACCACTTCCTGAATACGGATATCTGGGCCCCGGAGGTGGTGATTATCCCGGTGGGCAGCTATTTGATGGGATCCCCTGATGAAGAAAAAGGCCGGGTAGAGAATGAAGGGCCGCAGCATCGGGTTGTGTTCAAACGGGGATTCGCCATGGGCCGACACGAGGTGTCGGTCGCGGAGTTTGGTGCATTTATTGACGCCACCGGTTTCCGCACCGACGCGGAGCGTTCTGGCAGTTCGACCGTGTACGACCCGTATTCCGGCCGCTTGACCGAGAAAAAGGGCATTAATTGGGGCATGGACTATGAAGGAAAACCGGCGCAGCCAGGCGATCCGGTGATTCACGTGTCCTGGAGCGATGCGCAGACTTACGTGCAATGGCTGGCCAAGGAAACCGGCAAACCCTATCGCCTGCCGTCTGAGGCAGAATTCGAATACGCTTTGAGGGCGGGTAGCAATACGCACTATTGGTGGGGCAATGCTTCACCTGCGAGGGTGGTGGAAAACCTTACCGGCGAGCAGGACAGTACCCGCTCCCGCCGCATTTGGGCAGTAGCTTTCACTGCCTATGGCGACAAGTTTTGGGGTCCGGCACCGGTGGCGAGTTTTGAACCGAACCCCTTTGGCCTGTTCGATATGGGGGGCAACATCAGCGAATGGGTGCGGGATTGCTGGCATGACACCTATGTACGCGCCCCGCTGGATGGCTCTGCCTGGGTCAATCCGGGTTGCGATCAACGGGTGATACGCGGTGGCTATTGGGCCAGTGTTCCCGATCAGACCCGCTCGGCCTACCGTCGCTTCGCCGTTTCGGATTATCACGATGCGCGCGTCGGTTTCCGCATAGTCAGAGACCTGTAGAGCGGCCTTGGGCAGTTTTCCAAACTGCGCCTCAGGTTACGTGGGCTAGACATTCCGTGTACGAAAAAGTTGAGGTTTATTAAGCCTGTTGTGTTAAGATGATCGCGCCTCAAAAGCTCAAAAATTTGACAGGGAAGGTTTGGTGGTAACCAGAAAGGAGCTTCCTGCATTTTTCCTGAAACCAGCGGCTGATTTTGGTACAGCCGAATACTTCGATGATCAAGAAACGGTGCGCGGTAGTAAGCAATTATGAAACGTACGGCTTTGCCGTGTTCCGGAACCCTTACCCAATCAGCGAGTGCAGGCGCCAAATATATGTCAGTGATAAATACCCAACAGGTAAACAGGGTCGACGAAATGGAGAATAAACAGCCATTCATGCCCGTGTTGCGTTCGGCTTCGATTCTTTTCGTATTATTGATGGTGTTTGCCCCAAGCCTGTTGGCCCTCAATATCGAACCCGTATTTGTCGAGCAACAGGAAGGCACAGTTATCCCACTCAAGATTAGCATTTCAGCCAGCGACTGGGTAAAGCCAACCTCAAAGCTTGCAAACCAGTGTGCCGGCATCGGAATCCCTGCCACCAATGTGGTTCAATTCATTTTGAAGAGAAAGAGCGGTTCCGCAGATTTCAGCGTCAGTGAATCCGATGGTGACCTGCACCTGGTATCAAACGGAAAGATAGCCAGCGATCCTACGATTTTGTGGTGCATCTCTTCGCCCTATCCCGCGGCGCAATCCGATAATCTCAGAAGCGTCGTTCTGCACGCGGACAACAAGGTTGAGGACACAGAACTCGCCACTGTGGAACTATGGAGCGTCGACCTTAACAGCAATAAAAGATTGGTTGCATCGACAACGATTTCGATTCTTGACGGACAAGCAGTCGGGGATCCAAATGCAAACACAAATACCTGCTCATCCGCGGCGCTGGCCAACGATACGCCTGTAAGCGGGTCAATCGCCACGACGGATTGCGACGGCAGCCCGAGGGGCGCCGGGTACCTGGCCGACAGCTTCACTTTTTCCGGAACCGCGGGGGAGACCGTATCGATCGACGCCAACTGGCAGAGCCTGGATGGCTACCTTTACCTCGAAGCGCCCGATGGCGGCATCGAAGACCGGGATGACAATTATAGTGACACGTCTGACTCACAGATCCATCGCTCGCTGAGTCAATCCGGCATCTACCGGATCTGGGCCACGACCGCGGTCAAAGCCACTACGGGTAATTATCAAATTTCACTGTCGCGTGAAGTGGCGAGCCTGGGCGACTGGTCTTTGATCTCCACCGGTGTCACGCCCACGGTATTGGAACAGAATGAGCCGTTATCCATTGCAGTTTCCGGGCAGAAAAACGGCACCCCCAGCTTTTTGTCCGGGGGTAGCGTAGACGTGGTCTACCTGCTGTCTCATGATGCCGACATATCTCTCGACGATACAGAACTGGGGTCAGATAACCATTGCTGCGGAACAGGTTTTGAAGGCCTGTGGGAAGGCGTGCTGGATATTGCACCGGGGACCTACTGGGTCGGGGCCTGCATGACCATCGTGGATGATGATGCAGCCAATAACTGCACTTCCACAACGGAAATAACCGTGGCAGGCAACGGGAATGCAATCCTGGCGTGTAACACCCGTGCGCTTGCTTGTGGAGACTCACTTGCAGGAACTCTGAGCGAAGCGTCCTGCACCGAAGGACCACAGGGGCCAGGTTACTATGCTGAGCAGTTCACATTTATCGGTGCCAGCGGTTCCACCTTCTGGTTGAATGCCAACTGGGACTTCGACGGTTACCTGATTCTCAAGAACCCAGGCGGAAAGGTAGTAGCCGAAAATGACAATTATACGGGCGCATCGAATTCGCATATCGAGCATACCCTGCAGGACAGCGGCACCTACACCATCTGGGCAACTTCCTACCAGCCCGCAACGATGGGCGCCTATGACATCGGGCTTGATTGCAACCGCGCTGAGGGGCCGGATCTGATGGTCGACACCCCGGTGCTGCAGGCAGATTTGCTGCTGCCGGGCCAGAGTATCGATCTGAGCGCGGTACTGCACAATGCGGGAGATCAGCCTTCTGATTCAACCACCATACATTATGTGCTGTCTTCGGATGCGCAGATTGATGCGTCCGATGCGGAAATAGGCTCCGACGGTGCGCCGGGGCTTGCGGCAGGTGCATCCTCGACAAGAAAGACGGCGCTGATTGCGCCGGTCACGGCCGGGGACTATTGGATCGGTGCGTGTGCCGACCAGGTGGCGGATGAGTCGGCGGTAAGCAATAACTGCTCGGCCGGTCTGCAGGTTGAGGTCAAGGCACAGCCGAATTGCACTCACAGGGTGCTGGCTTGCGGCCAATCGCTGTCGGGAACGCTCAACAGCCAGGACTGTACGCGCAGCCCGCGCGGTACGGGTTTCCTCGCCGAGGCGATGGAAATCGATGCCACCTCGGGCACAGCACTGGTAGCCGATGTGAGCTGGACGGGTATCGATGGATACCTGATGCTGGAAGACCCCTCGGGAGCCATTGTGGCCAGTAATGACGACGCGGGCGACCTGTTGCATTCCAGAATCGAATACGCCGCGCAGGAAGATGGAACCTATCGCCTTTGGACAACCAGCCAGCAGCGCGCCACATCCGGTTTATACAGCCTTGATCTGACCTGTGGTTCGACCCCTGAGCCGGATTTGGTGGCGTCGGCGGTGTCGTTGAGCACTAGTGAAGTCAATGTTACGGACAACATCAACATGGCGGCTACAGTCTATAACGATGGCGGCAGCACTTCTGATGCCAGCACTGTGCATTTCATGTTGTCGTCAGATGAAGAAATCTCATTGGATGATGCGGTAATCGCCAGCCAAAGTCTGGCTGCGATCCCTGCGGGCTCAAGTCTGGACGCGACAGTCTCTGTCGATGTGCCGGGACAGGCCGGCAACTACTGGCTGGGAATCTGCGTCGATACTGTGGCCGGTGAAACATTGACCTCGAACAACTGCTCCGGTGTAGATGAGGCAGAAAGCACATCTTCGACCCAGGCTGATCATCCGAACACTAAAAACGGGCCCCGGTGGTCCGGGGATGCGGGTACCTTGATCGAAGTATCGACCGGGGCGGCCTGCACCAGCAGCGCGATGAGTTGCGGACAAAACCGGTCCGGCACCCTGGGAGAGAATGATTGTGACGGAAGCCCGCGCGGCACCGGCTATTTCTCCGATATTTATTCATTCTCAGGAAACGCCGGGGATAGTGTGTCCCTGAGTGTCGACTGGAATGGCGTGGATGGTTACTTGTATCTGGAGGATCCAACGGGGCAGGTTGTTGGTGAGAACGATGATTTTCAGGATTCGGATCATTCCCGCATTGAACATGTACTGGAGCAGTCCGGCACCTACCATGTCTGGCCTGCGGCCCATACGCAAGGTCAGGGCGGCGATTATGAATTGAACCTGACCTGCAATGCGCCTGCTGCCCCGGATCTGCTGGTGGACACCCCGCAACTCAGCACAACCAAGCTGCGTCCGGGCCAGAACCTGTCGCTGACAACACAGGTATTCAATCAGGGTAACGAGCAATCGGCAGACACCTCGATGCGATTCATCCTCTCCAGCGATGAGATTCTGTCGGTAACCGACCGGGTACTGGGCAAGAGCGATGTCACGGCGCTGTCGCCGGGTGATTCCAGCCTGGAATCCCTGTCGGTCGCGCTGGACGTCCTGCCCGGCACCTACTGGGTCGCCGCCTGCGTGGCTGGCGATGCCCTGGAATTGGATGCCGCGAACAATTGCGCACTTACCGGGCCGCTGGCGGTGGAGCAGAACATTCGTCCGATCGATATCAACGCCGCGTTGAACGACGCCTGGTATAGCCCTGCCACCCCCGGCCAGGGGTTCTTCATTAACGTATTCCCGGACGGGGATGAGATGGCTCTGTCCTGGTTCACCTATGACGTCGATCGGCCTGACGCGGATGTGCCATTTGAACTGGGAGACCCGGGCCATCGTTGGTTCACCGCGCTGGGCGCCTATGAACGCGGCATCGCGAATCTGGATATTTATTTGAACCAGGGGGGTGTTTTCGACCAATCACAGCCCGTGCCGACGGAAAGTCTATACGGCACGATGACGGTAAGCTTCAGTGATTGCAATCACGGTCAGATCGAGTTCGAAATGCCGTCGGTGGGCGAACAGGGCACGATTCCGATAACCCGCGTGGCAACTGACAACATGACCGCATGCAACGATATCGTCGGCGCGCATCAAACCCCTTCGCCTGGAGCAGGGTCCCAGCAGAGTGGCAGCAAGAATATTGCCGGTTTCAACATCAATCCGGGCCTGAATGACGCCTGGTACAACCCCGCCACCCCTGGTCAGGGATTTTCCTTCAATGTCTTCCCCCACATGGGGACCGCGCTTGTATCGTGGTTCACTTTTGATACGGAACGTCCGCCTGAGGATGTGCCTTACGTGCTCGGTGGGCCTGGGTTGCGTTGGTTGACCGCCTTGGGCAACTTCCAGGGTGATGGTGCGGAATTGACACTCTATCGGGTCGATGGCGGTGTATTCAATTCCGCCAGCCCGGCGCCGCAGGAAACCGAATATGGAACCCTCAGCGTGCATTTCGATGATTGCAATTCGGGAGAATTGCATTACGACATTCCCTCCCTTTCCCGCCACGGCGTCGTTCCCATCCAGCGCATCGCTACCGACACCATACCGGTATGCGAGCAGGCTCAGATCAGGCAGGATGCTGCACTCTTGGAAGTGACGCCGGGCAACAAGGACGTTTTGGAAAACTTTTGTGGGGGCACCGCCAACTGGCTGTTCGACTGGCCGGATACACCGCAGGCCAGCAGCTACATCGTGGAGTTGTGGCGCAATGATGCGCTTCTGCCCATGACGTTCGTTGTCAATGAGAGTGAATTCCGCTATGAGAAAGATACCGCGATTGCAAACGAGCACCTGACGGGCTGGAAGTGGCGTTACCAGCCGCAATTCCTGGAATTGGGCAAGACCGCGGATTTTAGCCCGACATTTACCTTTGATGTCGGGGGCTGTGAATGATTCGCTGAGTCTTCGGAATGCGTGGAGCGATCCACCATTCCATTACCAGACGAAATCTGAACGGTCTCAGGTGGAGGCAGTTACGTCGGCATGCCCCGTCCCGTTGTCATCATAGCGATTATCTCCCTGCCGTAACAAGCCGCGTGCCTGGCAATTCGCGGCACATCGGCTATGCTAAAAAGAAAGATGATTCTCAATTCAATCGGACAGGAGACATTGCGATGAGAGCCAACACCATCAAGCTGATGGCCGGCCTGTTAGTGCTGGCCGGTACCTTCGGTGCCAGTGAGGCGCTGGCCGATGACCAGCAGGGCGAGACCGGCCCGATCCGGGCCATTCATCTGCGCAGCATGGAAGCCAGTATCAGCGCATACTGGAACTGGGTGGTTATCGCCGGAGATGTCGATGAGACCTACTACTGGGGCGGTTCGGTCTGCCCGGGCAAAAACCTGCGTTACCAGGGCAATGCGGACACCCTGGTCGATGCCCTGGCCGAGTACGCCACCTATCCCGACATGTGCATCACGCCATTCTTCAAGAACGGGCAGGGCGGCAACCGCTGCCTGGTGGCGTTTACCGCGGCCATCCGGACCGGGGATAACTGCGACACGCGCCCGCAATGACGTTGCTGGAGTCAAAGTAAGAGCCCGGCAGCTAAATCCTGAGCGGATTTTTCGATAAACTGGCGCGTGATCGGGTCTTTGCTCTGGCAGCAAATATGTGAAGAATTTCACCTACTAATTTTTATCACGTGTATAATATATGTAAGGGGAGTGAATTCTCTCAAGCATTGGCGCTTCAATTCTGAAGCGGCCATTCCATCGCAAGGGATTGTGAACCACTTGAACCTAATCAAGGAGGTTTCACGTGAACAAGTTCCTAAAAGCCACACTATTTTTTCTATTAAGCACGCTTTTTGCTGCGCCAGTGTTCGCATACGACGCAGAACTCTTTGCCGGGCAGACCATCCTGGTGGGCCATGTCAATGTCACTGTTTCGGGAGGCGACGTGATCGTCACCTACTTTATCGACCCTCCGAATGACGAGTATTGGTGCCTCCAGCATGTCCATACCGATTTGCAAACGGACCCGGATGATTTTCCCCAGAACAAGAAAGGCAATCCGAAGAATGGTCATTTCGCGGTAAATGAAGCCGTGGATTGCGAATCTTCATATGAGGTCAATCTCGGGCCAGAGCCAAATGAAGACTATTATGTCGCAGCTCATGCCAAGATCGACAATACGCCCTCCTGCCAACTCTCCGGCGTGCTGTTTGGCGCCCAGCAGGGAACCGGGGAGATATGGGCTATCGATGCAGTCAACTGCGAAGCTGCTTCATTGATTGACACCGGGGATCCCGCGCCTGCGGGCACCAATCCGAACTCCCCTAACGGCCTTGCCTACGACGCCGCCAACAACACCCTGTATTTTTCGGTGACCGGCTCCGTCAATACCGCTTCACCCGAGCAACCCGGTAGTGATTTGTGGTATGCGGACCTCGACACGATGACCGTAGGGCAGGTCGATATGGGTGGGGGCGGCTCTTTCAATCCATTGTTCGGCCATTCGGCCGGTGGCACCTTCTTTATGGGTGATTACTGGTACGTGGCCAATAAATCAGACCAGCTGTGGAAGAGTCGATGTCGCGGCCGGGACCGAGTTGCTTTACTGCGACATCAATGGCGGAAGCTCAGGTGACGGGTTGTTCCGATTTGGCGACACCGCGGTCGCACCGGGCACTACGACGTTGTATGCCAATACCAATGGTCCGGCAAGCAATGTGTTTACTGTGGACGTGTCTTCGGGTTGCACCGGGTATACGGAACTTTGCTCTGATCCCGGAAACGTGCATTCGGGCGTGGGTGAGTGCGCCGATCAACAGCAAATGTCTTTTGGTTCTAACGGGCTGCTGTACAGCAACTCAACTGGTGGTGGTGAATTCTACGTTGTGGACACAGCGACCGGCTTGAACGACAGCTTGGCATGTGATTCATTCAATGATGGCCAGGATGAACTCCATTGTGCACCGATCTGGGCCTCCGGCCCGCAATGCACGGCTGACCGCGAGGAGACCGCCTGGGGCGCCGGTAACGACTTCAGCGGCAAAAACTGGGCGACTTGTATCGGTCCAATCGAACCATCGCAGCCGCAGTAAGCTTGGGGTTTGCGCTGACGAAATTACATTCGTCAAGACAACGGAGATGAAAAGGGAAGCCGTCCGCGGCTTCCCTTTGTCGTGTCGGGCATAAAAGGGACCGGGCATAAAAGGGACGGGGCAAATTAAGCCAGCTTTATTTGCCCCGTCCCCTTTTTCCTTTTTCCATGGGGACGAAAGCCATGGAAAGGAAAGCCATAGGGAAAGCCATGGAAGGAAAGCCATGGAAGGAAAGCCATGGAGGAAAGCCATGGACACCCATCACTTGGCAAGGTATGGACTGCCTCACTTGGCAGCCTAGAAAGCCATTGGACACCCACAACCTGGCTTTGCTGAGCAAATGCGCATGGACACCCATCACTTGGCAGGATTTGACTGACGGGTCACGGGGCAGGCTTTCTGGCTTGAGAAACAGACCCAAGACAAATTGAGACAAATTGGAGACAAATTGGTACACCCACATCCTGGTTGTAGCAAATTGGACACCCACATCCTGGCGCAAGACAAATTGGACACCCACATCCTGGTAAGTTTCTTACAAGGCTTTGACTTGATTCTTCTCTAGCGAGGCTTCCTGGCAGTGTGCACACTATGCCCATGCCTCAGCCCCGTAAACGCTTGGTATCGCTTTCAGATACGCCTTATTACCATTGCATCAGTCGTTGCGTGCGGCGTGCTTTCCTGTGTGGTGTCGATCCCAACTCGGGTTTTGACTTCTCCCATCGCCGTGGCTGGATTGTCGAGCGTTTGAAAGAACTGGCCGGAGTGTTTGCTATCGATCTGTGTGCATATGCAGTGATGAGCAATCACTACCATGTAGTGATTCGGGTAGATCGCGAGCAGGCGCAGGCTTGGCCCGATACCGAAGTGGCCGAGCGCTGGCTGCAGTTGTTCACCGGTCCAGATTTGGTGCGGCGGTTTCATCAAGAATGATGGTTTGAGCATGGCGGAACTGGACCGGGTTAAAGTCTGGATCGAAAGCTGGCGCGAGCGTCTGCACGACCTGTCCTGGTTCATGCGTTGCCTGAATGAACCCATCGCCCGTATGGCCAATCGGGAGGATCATTGCAAGGGACGATTCTGGGAAGGCCGCTTCCGTTCGCAGGCTTTGCTGGACGAGCGCGCCTTGTTGGCGTGTATGGCGTATGTCGATCTCAACCCGATTCGGGCGGCAATGGCCAGGACGCCGGAGACGTCCCATTTCACCTCCATCCAGGAACGTATCAATCAGGCTGACAGCACGAAGCTAAGAAGTTTCAGCGGGAACACTGATGAAGCCCAGGGTATTCCATTCGCTTTCAACGACTATTTGCAGCTGGTGGATTGGGCGGGTAGAGCGATACGTTCAGACAAGAAAGGATTCATTCCTCCCGACACACCGCCCATTGTGCAACGGTTGGGCATGGATCAGGATGTATTGCTCAACTACATTGGGAACAGGCCGCAACATTTCCATACCGCGCTGGGGTCGGTGGACCGTTTACGCCTGCTGGCGCAATCCGTCGGCCTGAAATTCATTAAGGGTGTCACTTTGGGACGAAGGCTCTGCCCGGCGCCTGGCTAGCTCATCATATTGACGAATGGTCCGGACTGTTTCGGATGGCTTTGCAGTTCCTGTTGCTATTCAGGCACGAATTCCTGGTACATGAGTCCGTTGCTGTCGTTCGATTCGTGATTTCCGACCCCGACTTCTCACTTCACTGGTAATTACTGCCTATTGCGCGCTGATTCACGGCTTGAAGAATGTGGAGAAAAATGTGGATGTCCAAATTCTTGGCACCATCAAACCCCGCGGCTCGATGGTGACGGGCTCAAATAATGACGGCGTTAGGGTTTAAGAACGACGACGCTTGCACCACCATCCGAAGTAAACGTTACAGAACCCTCTTTCTTGGGAATGCCGCTCAGGGTACAAGTATTATCGCTACAATCTGCCGGGTCAGCACTGACTGGGCTGCCATCAAATTTACCTGTCAGGCTATCATTTGAGGTGACTATTGCCGTCCAGGTCTTGCCATTGTTGGTGCTGCTGGGTGTCAGGGTTTCACTGCTTACCGTTACGTTTTGGGACACTGAATCGGATTTGGAACCTCCGTCAGTGACCGTCAGGCTGACTTCGTAAGTGCCACCGTTGGTGTAGGGATGGCTGGGGTTCTGGGCACTAGACGTAGCATCGTCGCCAAAATTCCAGCTCCAGCTGGTCACACCATGATCATCTGTGCTCGTGTCGGTAAAGCTGCAGCCAAGACCTGTGCAAGAAAACGTGAAGGATGCGCTCGGCGGGTTGTTGACGTTCGGGTCGACGACCGTCACGTTTTTGCTGATAAATCCGGTGGCACCGTCATTGTCGGTTACCGTCAGCTTCACCGTATAGGTGCCGCCACCTGTGGGGTATTCATGGGTGGGGTTCGTGGCACCAGATGTATCGCTGTCGCCAAACTCCCAACTCCAGTCCGTGATGTAGCCCGGAGCAGTATCTGAACTGCTATCACTAAAGGTACATCCCAGATCAATGCAGGAAAAGGAGAACCCTGCAGTGGGGGGGGTGTTGCCACGGCCGCCGCTGCCAACGCCAAATTCACAAACATACGTGTTCCACTGGTAATTGCCGGTGGATGTGAATACCTCGTTGGTGTGCCAGAAAGAGTCATCGATCGGGTCAACGGTGGTTGCCGAGTAATCGCCTGAGCGCCCGGTACCGGATTGAACACCGCTGCCCGCTGCACAAATCAGCTCATCTGAATCCAGCAGACCGCTGCCCGACTCAACAGCAGACTGCCCGGCAACAGCCGTCGACACATACGTGCTGGTGTTGGCCAGCAGGTAGCCGACGCCGATATCGCCGGCGGCGTTCATTGCGATGCTCGGCATCCAGCGGTACTCGCCGTCATTGGGGCCGTAGGTGCCTTGCTGGTAGAGTGACCAGGCTCCCCCGTTGGGGTGGCGCAATTCATACCAGCGAATACCGGCGCGCCCGCCGCCGACATCGACCGTGTGTGCAGCCACCATGGTGCGGTACGTGCCGAAGTCGCGAATCTGCAGGCGATGCATCAGCCGGTCGCTGAGTGACTCGAGCTTGGGCCCCGAGTTTGGTTGCGGGATACAGGCGCCGCGCGAACTGGAGCAAAGATTGGAGCTAAAGGATGTGATTGGAATCGAAGCTATGCGTGATGCCGAGGCGCTGTTCGGATCGGCCCAGTCGACATCGATCTGCCAGACGTCGAAGCGATTGTTTTGCGACATGGCGGTTGCAAATAATGCCGGCGCGCTGCCCCCTCCATCCAGGTCACCGGCCACGAAGCCGGATTCGCCGGTACCGATACTGAATCCGATCAGGTTGGCCGGGGCGCCGGCGTACATCGCCGCTTTATCCATGACACCGAGAAAAGTGCCGCCATAGAAGAATTTCTTGCCGCGCGCGGTAAACAGGTTGGCGGTCATCGTGATCGAATTGCTGACGATGCCATGCTTGGGGTAGTCGTTCAGACCATAGCCGTTGAAAGAAAATTCGTAGCGGTGATAAGCCCCCATCGGATCACTGGGGTTGCCATCAACGCCGGACTCCGAGATCGCCACGCACTGGGAAAAAGACTTCAGGTTATCCGGGAACGCAAACTGGCTGACCAGCCAACGGTCAGCTGTATCATCGTAAAGTACGACCGGGTCGCCCTGGTTGTATGCTTCGCAGTTACCGCCCATGCCTGCCCAGAAGGCATTACTGGGGAACGGGCCTTCTTCGATATTGCCATCTTTATCAAACACTGTGGTCAGCAGGTTGATCATCTGCACATAGTCAATGGGGCCGACAGCGCCGTTCGTATCGGGTGGCGCGACCAGGAAGCCCAAGATCGTACCGTTGTCGTTGTTGGATGCGCCGGGAAAGCCACTGCCGAAAGCCGTTGCGCCCGCGCCCTGCGTGGTCTGCAGTAGCGCATCGGGTGCGGCCGGGCCAGTGCCAGCGCCCGGATTGGTTCTGCCTTCGCCGCGGTAATTGAGAATTTCACGCGGCGGGCGCGGCGCCGGTATATGTAACGAAGCCGCGTCGGCCGCCTCGCGTAATGATTTCAATGGGCGGTTGACGGCGTGCGCGGTGATTTTATCCAGCGCGACGTCGCTTTGGGCCTTAGCTGCAGTTGGCAGGGCAGATCCGAGAATGAAAACACCGGCAATGATCAACAAATTTGTTTGATGCTTCATGAACGTAAAACCCCCTTTAGGTTCGACGAATAATCGGATGACTATAATACTTCCTGAAGATAAATCATATCCAAACCCAGGAATCATCTATTGCATCATGGGGTGGCAAGACCTCCCTTGCATGCATCCATGGCGTGCGCTCAGGGGCATTCTGCTAGACTTGGCGCATGTGGTTTCGATGCTTATTCCTGTCCTGTGTTTTTATCGTTGCGCCAGCCCTGGCCACGTCTGATGAGGTTACTGACCCGCTCGCGGCGCAAGCACTCACCGTGGCCATCGAACAAGGGCGCGACCGGCCTGACAGCCCGTATCACCTGCTGGTGAATTGCATGGACAAGCAAGCAGTTCGTGCGCTTGAAGTCTTTCCGGGCGGCGTTGCAATCTGGAATCGCAAGCTGCAAATCAGCCTGCCCTGGTCCATTCGTTCCGAACTGCTGGGTTTATTGTTGCGTGATGATTATCCGACCTTTGCCCCCCTCTACGGCGAGCAGAATGACCTCGAAGACGTGGATGGGGCTATGCGTGTTTCCTGCCAGATTGAACTTGAAATCGGCACGCTAAAAAAACATTCCGCACAACTTTACGATGGGCCGCAGTCGGCAAATTTCGCCGCATTGGCCGCGGCTTTGCTGGACAAGGTGCAGCCACTTGCCGCGCAGGGTGTTGAAGCAAAGGACTTGCGTGATGGACTCAACAAGTTGGCTGAAGGCGTACTCGCGCCGCAGGTGTTCACATTGCGTTACGTGGAAATACCAGCGCGCGGTCAGCAACAGCCCGGTTTCATCCTGCGCATCAACGATGCGATGGTATCCCGCCAGGCCTATACGCCGGGAAAGGTGTTGGCTGAGCCCTCCCGCACAGTACTGGCAGATTGCCGCTTCCAGCATCTGATGGCAGCGATTGACTCCGCCGATCTGCCGGACCTGCCGGTGAACCTCTGGTCGCAGGCACAAATAGAACTCGAAGTGCAGGTGCTCGCGCACCGGAAAACGCTTATGGCACGGCCGTTCACACGGCTACGATCAGATATCCACGGCCCCGAGCAACAGCGTTTCGACACCTTGCTCGGGGTCATCAGAACCTTGGGCTTAGAAGACCAGGCCGCGTGTGTGGGCGATATCGACCGTGTATGAAACTTCATCAATTTCCGGGCTCTTGAGTAGTAAATAAACTCTTAATCCACCGTTTGAAATTGAATCCGGAAATCTTTTGCTAATCAGATCAGAAAACAAGTACCTGTGGGCTCTGGTGCTAATACTGTTGTTGGCGTCCATGCTGATGTTTCCGCTGGGCTTGGGTAGTTCCCGGTTTGAACATCTGCCTGCATCCTGGTCGTTTGTTTTTGGCACTTTACTGATGGCGGTGCTATTGGCTGCCATCAGACAGGTCAGCCAGGCTCATCGATGGCTTGCCCCATTGTTTTGGACCCTTTTGGCACTGGCTTATCTGGTCCGGATAATTTGGCAATTGGCGTTGGATTTTTCTGGCGAAGGGTTTACCTCCAATTTTTACGTGCATGCCAGTCCGCAGGCATTGCAGTTGGGCTTGAAGGAATATGCCGGCAGCCTGGCGCTGGCGTTGCTGGCATTTGCCATGGTTGCTTATTTGCTGGTGAGGCTGGGTAAAAAGCCGCTGCTTTTCAAATGGTCTCACAGCGTGGTCTTGGTGCCTGTTCTGCTTGGGCTGCTTTGGTATTCGCCAGCTTATAGCCCCGAGCAGGAGTTGCTGCGCAATTTCATGGCCTTCAGCGCAGCGAGCAATCCGGGCACGCTGAACAAACAGGAAATCCGTATTTTTCGAAACACTGGCCTGGTGCACCTGGATGACAACGAGAAATCCAGGATTGTGGCCGCGGCGGCGACTCCACCGCGCAACCTGATACTCGTTTATCTGGAATCCTTTCAACTCGCGTTTACCGAGCTTGGGCCGTTTAAGGACCTAACCCCGAATCTTAACCGTCTCATGCGCGAGCATGGTTACCACGCCAACTGGTTGTCTTCGGCGGACGCCACCATGGAAGCAATTATCAGCACCCAATGTGGCACCCTTGTTTCCTCGCCACAAGGCAGCAGCACTTTTGCCAATACCAAGGCCATTGTCCCCCGCTTGGCCTGTTTGCCGGACGTGTTGCACGCCGCGGGCTATCGACAGGTTTACCTCGGAGGGTTTGACAAGAGTTTTTCTGGCAAGGAGAAGTTTCTGAGTGGCCATGGATACGACGAAGTGGTCGGCTGGGAAGACTGGCAAAAGAAAGGCTTCAAAAATCGGGATCATTACTGGGGTCTGGACGATGATCAATTATTTGAGCAGGCCCTGATCAGAATTGAGGAGTTGGCTGCTGCGCCGGACAAACAACCGTTCAATCTGACGCTGCTGACCTTGAGCACCCATCCACCTTTTTTCTCGTCTTCTAACTGTACGCCCTATTCCGCCAATCCGGACGATACTATCCTGGAAGCAATTCATTGCACGGACGAGCTGTTAGGCAAATTTGTCGAACGGCTGAAGTCCAGCGGCGTGTTGGCCAACAGCACATTGGTGCTCGTAGGTGATCACGATATTTTCAATCTGCCAGAGGTCAAAGCGTATTTTCCTGAACTAAGCACAGATCCGCGCTTGCTGCTGATCATCATCGATCCGGAGCAGCGTTTTGACTACGCGCAACAGGTCAATATTGCATATGATCTTGCGCCTACCTTGTTGGATATTCTTGGCGTGCAAACCAATACGCAATTTGTCTGGGGTAACTCTGTGTTTGACCCACAGGAATATCACGTGACGCGCAACTTTCGCGGCAAAGACGCCACGAAGCTGGAATTCATGACTGCAGGCAGTCGCGAATGCGGCGCGGCCAATGAAACTTTACTGCCCCCCTTGAATGACTGCCAGCACACGCAGTTGCTCAGGCTTTCCGACAAGTATTTGTACGGTTTTTATGGCCAGGAACCTGTCCCCGCAGTCTTATGTGATGAGGAGAACGAACTGCGTGTTACGGTAGATGCCGGTGAATCGCCGGTTTCCATGCACATATTGGGTAATGACGTATCCGACTCATTTGCCTACAATGGCCGCCCCCTGAATCCTTCTGAGCCGGGTTTTTACCTGTATATCAAGGCCTCGACTTCACGTGCGGCTGGCTTTTACTACTTCTCGCTTGAACATGAATACTACCAAATGAAACTGGTAGAGGCTCTGTTGGAGCTGGATGCTGACAATCAGATCGTGCTGGCTTACAAGCCGCATGGAGACGTTCAGATCATAGAACCGCTGAAGCGGCTATTAAGAGATTACGGATTCAAACGCCCCGACCTGAAGCAGGCTTTTGTCATAGCCACCAACGGCGATCCTGCCAAGGGCCAGGTGTTTGTTCAACGTGGCATGAATCACACCGCACTTGAACTGGACTCAGTCCAATGTCGGCAACTGGCGCAAATGGACCAGCCTCGCACCGTGGTAGAGCGCGGTGCGATAGCAAAATTGCTGTTGCCCTACCAAAAGGCGTTTCCTGATCCCTGAAAAACGCGCCAACCAAAGCAACTGACTGGCATCGTGGACTGGGCGGGCCGTGCCGTTAATCCGGATAAGAAAGGGGCCATTGCAGCGGATTCACCGCCCATCTTGCAGCGCCTCGGTCTCGATGCGCCCGAACTCTTGCGGTACATAGGGTGCAGGCCGAATCACAGTGGCTGGACGCCAATCAATGACAATCCAAACCAGTTAGAATAAGCAGCTAACGTGGTTGGTGTTAGTTCAAGCAATGCCGCGGAATCGCAATCGAAGCCAAATGATGCCCACGGGGACTTTAATTTGGAATTAATCCGTGCTAAACATTCTGACAGCATTACAATTATATAATGTGACCGGCTGATACTGGATTTCAGATCACCTTCTCAACACTTGCCACGAAGAAAAACACCAGAACCCCGTTCCTGCCGCCGGTAAAAAAGATTTTACGGTGCGCAGGGGAATGCCCTGAATACAATTCAACTGGAGCAACACGATGAAAGGAATTCAATCTGCGCTGACACAGACACACGCCCACGCAGCCGACTGGACAGCGCCCGTTTCGTTACCCTGCTTTGCCTCGGTCTGGCGCTTAGCTTGCCTGCAGCCGCCCAGTACACAATCGTCGACTTGGGCGCCAATATCGCGCCGAAGGACATCAATAACCTCGGGGACATCGCAGGAGCGATGGGTACAGATCAATATCCCAATGTGGCATTCACGCGGTCTTTGAATGGCACCGTCCAGCCACTGCCGAAAGGTACATCCGCAAACGCGATCAATGACGCCGGAGTCGTTGCAGGTAGCACCCTGACCGGAGCCTTTGTCCTGGATAACAACTGGCACGAATATGACGAGCACGGCGCTTACGAACCAATGAACTCGGGAAGTTGCCGGCACCAAGGCCGGCAAGAATCCCTACCGGACAACTTCGATCCCCTACAATCCTGCCGTGTTCGACGGCAGCAAGTGGGTCGTCATGGACATTGCCAAGGTCTACCCGCGCGGTACGCGTCAAGGTGTCTATGCAGACATGTACATCCTGGTTGACGTCAACGAAGCGGGGTATGCCGTTGGCAGCTTCCGCCGTTACGGCCTGACCGGATCCTCCGCAATCCTGATCACACCACCATACAACACGATCAAGAGTGCGGCGGACGTCACCTTTCTGTCCATCCCCGCCGGCGGCTTTGCCAACGCAATCAATGGACGGGGCCTGATCGTCGGCACCACCGGCAACGCCTCACAATCGGGTATCGTCTCTTCGGCCTTTCTATACGATGGTGGGGCGGTCACCATCCTGGGCGTACTGCCGGGCGGACTGCGTAGCGGTGCTACAGACATCAATGATTTTGACCAGGTGGTCGGCTACTCAGAATCAGCCAGTGGTAATCACGCTTTTGTGTGGGACGGCTCAAACGACATGCGGGATCTGAATAACCTGGTTGGGAATGCAGGAGGCTGGGTGCTCATTTCCGCAACGGCCATTAACGATGCCGGAGAAATTGTGGGTACCGGCCTGCTCAACGGCGAAGCACATGGGTTTTTGCTCACTTCAGGGGTCCAGCCGCCACCACCGTCCGATAATCAGCCACCGACAGCGGTTGCCGCAGCGGACCCGAGTATCAATATCACGACACGCACCAACGTGAACTTTGACGGCAGCGGTTCCGACGATGATGGGTATATCGTGTCCTACTCGTGGGACTTCGGTGACGGGAGCAGCAGTTCAGAAGTCAACCCAAGTCACAGGTTCACGAAAAAAGGTGCTTACCTTGTCGTGCTGACCGTCACCGACGACGGCGGACTGACAGCTACTGATGAAGTGCCGATAACAGTCAGCAAAGCAACCGGTAAATAGCGAAAGCAGGCTGCCAACACGTAAGACGAAGAAGGGCGCGGTTTCAGCGCCCTTTCTTTATTCATTCATGAGCCGTTTGACACCGGGTCCGCCGGAAGGCGCCTGACGGTAGGGAAATAGATACAACTACAATAAATATGAGAAACCAAATGGTGCCGGAGGTCAGGCGCAACTAGAATCTGAAACGTAGCTGTAGCAAGGGGATATTTTTCATACAAAAGTAAATACAAAAGTTTTTTTGCACATCGCCAACTACGTAAACATCTAGAGGTCTTTGGTTCTGCTTTAGGTCGTATTCTGTTGAAAAACTCCAAAATTCAAAAAACGCCCGATTCCTGCTACATGCTGATCATTCGGAAAACCCAATACGTTTCGTGTACCTGGCTGAACCAGTTGCCTCACAGCGATATTTTGAGGTAAATAATCAATACCTCCTCCGTATCAAAAAGAATTGAATTTGTCTGAGGAGCTAAGACTTTTTTATTTGGCCTTGAAAACAAAATTTTTCAACAGAATAGATCAATAGCAGCCTTTCCAGAAATTGATTCCAATACTCTTTCCAGAATGGCAGGGCTTGATACGGAGGATTGTTCAAGGTGTGCGCTATGATTCAATGCCCGCGCCGACAAATGGCAATGAGTATTATCAAGACGGCGTGGCAGTACTGACGTTGCGCCCCGGGAAATTGTTACGATATTTTTGGGATTGTGGTTAAAATCGAAAAATGCAAGGTGTCTTGAACCCGGAGTGTCTATCTGAAACCAGACTCAGCTAGATTCCCCCCGTGATTTGACCTGCCACCTGATAGTTCACCATTAAGTAAGGAAGGTTAGGTTGACAAGGAATCACCCTGTTTTTCGATCAGATATATAAGTGCTTCGCGCACAGGCGGTTTCCTATGTGGTTGTTGGCTCCTACCCGTGGTCCGGATCCTTCAGTGGCGGTTATGTTGGTGTTGATGTTTATTTAGTTATTTCCGGTTTTCTAATTACCAGCCATTTGTTAACACAAGCTGCGGAAAAGGGCCGAGTGTCACTATCTCGGTTTTGGGGAAATCGCGCTATCCGAATTCTGCCAGCTGCCATTTTGGCATTGTTATTTAGTGTAATTGGTACTTTGCTTCTAGTTCCACACGCATTTTGGCAACAATATTTACGCGAAATTGTAGCAGCCACCATTTATCTGGAGAACTGGGCGTTGGCAGTTGATGCGATAGACTATTGGGCGCTGGATAACTCGGCTAGTCCAGTGCGCCATTACTGGAGCCTGTCAGTAGAGGAGCAGTTCTACATCGTAATGCCATTAGTTCTGGTTGCCGCGCTGAGGAAGGGTAGTACGTGGCGATTCTGGTATGGATCGTGGATTGACCTCTATTGTGATCATTTCGTTCGGCTATTCAATTTGGTATACCGATAAGAACCCCTCGGGCGCATATTTTGTTACCACGACGAGGATATGGGAATTTGCCTTAGGCTCGTTGCTGGCGCTCGTGGCCAAACCTGCACCGCGTGCATTTGCCGCTTTGGCGGCATGGTCAGGGACCATAATGATCATCACCGCTGGTTTGTTCTATACCGAGTCGACTCCGTTTCCAGGTTATTTGGCTATTTTACCTATAGCAGGGGCTGTTTTGGTGATTTGGGCGAATCATACCGAAGGTGTTCTTGGTTCGATTTACAGTCTTAAGCCGGTTCAATTTATTGGTGATTTATCCTATGCCATTTATCTGTGGCATTGGCCATTAATTATTTTTGCCGGGTTCATATGGCTTGATGGTCTTTCACAATTAATAACTGACTCGCCTTGGCCATGCTGGCTATTGTGATGGGATGGCTGTCAACTCGTTTCTTTGAAGATCCGATCCGGTTTGAAATTGTCAATAAACGCTTTGGTCGACGTTGGGTTCTGGGAAGTATAGCTGTCGGTATGTTCACTTTGACTTTGCTTTCAACTGGCTTGTGGATGAGTATGGAACATAGGTCGGTGAAGGCGGATAAAGAAGTGCTTGCTGGTTCTTGTTTCGGGGCGGGTGCAATGGTGACTTCCGATTGCCAACCTCCAAAGGTGATGACTCCCGATTCGGTTAGTTTTGTAAAGGATGATGGCAACCGCAGAGGCAGCTGGGCTACAAAGAGCGTTACAGAGCCCTGTACTGCAGATTGGTTCAACTGAGCAGCCTACGCTTCGCGTAGATGCCATAGGCAATATCATAACAATAGCCTTATCCCAGCCTACGAGTACATCGCGAATAAATTTGGCTGGACGTTAGACGTATACGGCAAAAATGGTTGCTACTTCACAACGGCCGACCCCCCTGGGTATCCCCTGGTCGATCGCGGTGAATGTGCTTGTTGCGAGATTACTACAGAATGAAATTGATGGAAAAGCACCTTATGATATTTTAATTGTCACTCACTGGGAGGGCTCTTTCTTGCCATCAACGAAAATGGGTAACAAGAATGAAACCGATGGGCTAGTGGAGGCGTGGAAAACCCAGATAAACCGTGGCACCAAGGTCATTGCTCTGACCGATCATCCCAAGTACCCTAAAGGCACCATAGAATGCATTTCAACCTATCAACTGGATGCGCAGACAAAGTGCAAAACTCATCAAGCGGGGGCATTACCCGAGTTTGATTCCAACAAAGAGGCTGCTGCATTACTGAAGAACGCAACGGCAATTGATACCCGGCGATACTTCTGTACCGACACCGAATGTCTCGCACTTATTGGTGGTGTACCAGTATTGCAAAATCGGCACCACATTACAGACACCTACGCCGCAACAATTGGTCCACTACTTGCAGAGGACATTACCGCGGCGATGACAGAGTTAGGCATGCAGCCGTAGCGACGTAATTCCATCGAAAAGTACAAAATCTGTAGATATAATCTGAACAGTTCATGTCTTCGACTTCATTTGAATGTTCGAACCCTTATCAAAGATACGCTTTTCCGTTTCTAGACTATTGTGTTGAAAAACTCCGACCAGTCATCGCGAGATAATACATCTTAGTTAGTTCTAAGACGGAGTGCTTTCTCATGATGGGTAGCAACGATAAACCGCAAGAGCCGTGTTTTACTCCTTCCACCTCGATATTTGGACCCACAAGGACCACCTGCTGGGGCTGGATCACCGTTTTTTGGACCTTCCGATCTCGTGAGCTCCCCGCGCCGCGCGACAACAGTCACACCGGCCGGCCTTCGATCGATCCCGAACCGTGAGCCGCATGCGGATCAGCGCTAGTGCCTGGTTATTCGTTCGAGGGCCGGGGGTGCGAAGAGGTCAAGCTGAACTTGGCGTATGGCGGCTTCGGCAGTTCGGAATTGAGGCTCTACCGGGTCATTCGAGTGTATTCAATTCCGCCATGGCCGGCTCCGCGAAGCCGAAGCCCTGCGCTTTTATTTGAGCGAGGTGCTTGCACAGCTGTATCGATGCCGGGCTGGTGGGCGGTTACGGCTTCCCGGTGGATTTCCCGCGTGGTCAAGGCCGATCCCACCGCCAGCGTCATCCATGGCGACGATGACCAGTGGGCAGCGGCCCCGGGGTGCGCGAGTATCTGGATGGTCGAGGAGAAGGGCATTGAGCCACACGTACCAGTATGGGAGAAGGCGGAACGCAAAGACGGAACATTCAGTCGTTCAGACTTCATTATGACGCAGCGAGCTGACCATTACATGTCCTGCCGACAAACCGCTCAAGGAGTATTGGAAGCCTTAGTTCACCCCGAACCGGCGTTCGGCAAGGATCCGACGATCCGCTATCACCCCCCGGCGCCAGCGCAAACAGGTGGAAATGCTGTTTGCACACATGAAACGCATTTTGCAGATGGATCGCCTACGCCTACGTGGCCTGAATGGTGCTCAAGACGAGTTCTTGTTGACCGCGACGGCCAAAACCTCAGACGCATGGCCAAATACCTGGGGACGGGTTCGCCTAGAGTACCGGAAATGGCCTGAAAGTGGGTGAAGATAACGAAATGGACGAACGGAAGTAACAATACATCTTAAAAATCCGGCATCAGCCGGAACACAGACCTCAGATCAAAATCAAAACAATCAAATCGCTGGGTTCAAAACCGAGTTTTCAACACAATAAGAAAGATACCGCGATTGCAAACGAGCACCTGACGGGCTGGAAGTGGCGTTACCAGCCGCAATTTCTGGAATTGGGCAAGACAGCGGATTTTAGCTCGACATTTACCTTTGATGTCGGGGGCTGTGAATGATTCCCTGAGTCTGCGCAAGACTTGGGCGATCCACCATTCCCTTACCAGGCGAAATCTGGACGGGCTCCAGCGGAGGAAGTCAAGCAGGTCCGCCTGAATCGTGCGGTATTGGTGTTTCTCGGCTTTGCCAGGCCCAGGGCCCGGAAATGTAGCAAACCCCGGCTGGGGCCGATAATTATTGCCATCGCCACTATCACTCAGGCAAGAAGACAAATTTCGCGGTATAGGGTTTTCCCACCGACATCAGGGAAGCAAATTACAGCGCATCCTATTAGAAACGTTCCACGCTGACCGGGAAGCAACAACAGGCCCGCAGCGACTGGAGCTGATTTCCTACGTGTAGTCACAGTAATAATCCACAGACCAGCGATGCAGTAGCGATCATCCTGTAGCCATCTTCTTGGCTGCGCTCCAGCTTTCCCCCTCGGCAGCCAAGGCAGGTTTTTGCGATATGCATTGATTGGATGGGACTCAACTTAATATTTATGAGTGATGAAATTCACCACAAGATCACCGCATTTATGCTCCGTATCATAACTTGGGCCAGTGCCAACTATTGTTCTGGTGAGAGAGTTCATTGTTTAAGAACACTGGATTGCAATGAGCGTTTCTCATCTGCCATTCTGGCAGTTGATTGGCTATCAGATTCATGACCAATCAGCATGCCTGGGGATGGCCTGTATGAGGAGTGCACCATGACCTTCGCTCGCAACTTACTTCCCCGGTTTGCTTGGCTGCTTTTTCTCTCCGCTGTTTCAGGCCCTGCATCAAGCGCCGAACTGCTCACCAGCTATCGACTTGACGGGGTGACCTATCCCTCATTGCCTGCAGCGGAAAAAGTACTTTTTGCCGACCCCGACATTACCGGTTCCAGTCATTTTGAATATCAATACACCTGGTGGTACGAAGGATTACGCAGATATTCGTTCCCGCCAACAACTGATTTTGTCGAAGGCTCCAAATTGGTGTTTTACTTTGGCGGCTGCGACGCTTGCCCAGTTCATGATCAATGGGGAAATGATCTTTGCACGCTTTGGGATAACCTTCCGTACCTGAAAGACAACCTATGCAACAGTTACGGTTCTTGGCTGAACTCGATCATTCCAAACTATACCGGTGGCACCTGCCAATTTTCTATCGTTAATGAAACCCCCTGGCATATGGATTCCGTTAATGCGCCAAGTTCATTTCCCTATGTCTTGCCGGATGAAATACTCCCCCTGGCTATTGTCTATTCGAAAGTCCTTACCGCCAACCTGAGCAACTGTTCCAATCCACGGCAAGTGGCCATAAATGTTAATACCACCGCTGAGGGCACCTGTCCGCCTGGATATACTAATGTACAAGGCTTAGGAGGCGGTCTTTGGCAGTGTTACAACTGGCGCTATCGGGACATTGGGGTTGATGGTGCAAAAGTCGCTGAGACGAACTCCAATAGCTGCGCTGATGGAAATCCATGTCACCCAACCACCGGCGACAAAACCGCAACTGAGGCAGACTTCATTGCCGATGGACTGTCATTGACACGCTACTACCATTCTCATCAGATCTATCGTGATTACGCATCGATGGGGAGAGGCTGGTCGCACAACTATAGCGGCCGCATTATTGTCGAAGACAACATCACCAAGATGATCGATGGCAAGGGTAACGCCGAGCGGTTTACCTGCGTCGACACACCGGCCTGCACCATCTATCGTTCGCAAAGCGAATCCGGCCATACGCTGCGTCCGGTCACAGGCGGTTGGGAGGTCTATCTCAATACCGGCGAACTGCGCCACTACGACAGCTCCGGCAAACTGGTCCTCATCACCGACCGCTCTCCACAGTACCGGCAGCTCGCCATTACCTATACGGCCGGTGACCGCGTCTCCGAGGTGATCGATCAGACCGGGCGTGCGCTGGAGTTTTCCTACAATACCCACGGCCTGGTCGAAACCGTCACATTGCCGGACGGACAGCAGATTCAGTACCAATATGCGACCACACCCGGAAATACCACCAACAACCCGAAATACAATCTGGTCAAAGTCATTCGTCAAGACCTGAGCGAGCGCAACTACCACTATGAAGACGTCGACGGCCAGGGCGCACCCCGCTACGGCAACCTGTTGACCGGCATTACCGACGAAAACGGCGTTCGATTCGCTACCTATACCTACGACGATGCCGCGCGCGTCACCAGCAGCGAACATGCTGGCGGCGCCGGTCACATCGATCTGAATTACACCAAGCGCCCGGGGGAAAACGTCAACTGGTCGATCACCGAAGTTACCACCCCACTGGGCGAGGTGAAGACCTACGATGTGGAAGCCGGCGTGTTCCGCAAGCCCACCGGCATCAACGATTCCCGCGGTAGCGTGACTATGACCTACGATCCCGCCAGCTACTGGCTCAGTTCCCGAACGGATCGCGAAGGTAACCTGACGACCTATCAGTTTAACGGTTTGCATGTGGCACAAAAAACCGAAGCTGCGGGAACGGCGGATGAGCGTGTGATCGAAACCGACTGGAACAACGGCCTCAATCGCGTCACCGAGCGGCGCGAACCGGGCAAGACCGCAAATTTCGTCTACAACGCCCGCGGCCAGATGCTGTCCCGCACCGAAACCGATACCGCAACTCTCGCCACCCGCAAGTGGATTTATACCTACTTCGAAATTCCCTCTCCTGGGCCGTTGATTGGCCAAATCAAAACCCTCAACGGACCGCGCACCGATATCAGCGACGTCACCACCTATGACTATTACACCAGCGACGATCCGGGTGGCACCTATGTGATTGGCGATCTCAAGTCGATGACCAATTCCCACGGTCATCGTACCGACTACCTCGAATACGACGCCAATGGCCGTTTGCTGCAGCTGCAGGACCCCAACGGCGTGGTCATCTCCATGACCTACCACCCGCGCGGCTGGATCAGCAGCCGGACGAAAGATGGCAAAACAACCTCGTTTGCCTATGATGATGTGGGCAACCTGACCCGGATTACACAGCCGGACGGCAGCTTCATCGCCTATGAGTACGACCTTGCCCATCGCATGAATGCCATTGAGGACAACTTCGGCAACCGCATCGAGTACACCCTGGATGCGGCAGGCAACCGGGTCGTGGAGAAGACCTATGACAACGGCGCCGCGCCGCATCGGCAGCTCACTCGAATGTACGATCAGCTCAACCGCCTGCAATCCCTGATCGACGGCAATAATGACGTCACCGGATATGGCTACGACAATAACGGCAACCGCAGCGCCACCCTGGATGCCGACTCGAACACCACCAGTTTCGAGTACGATGCCCTCGACCGCCTCATCAAGACCGTCGATGCCAACCTCGGCGAGACCGATATGGCCTATGACGCTCGCGATAACCTCATCAGCGTCACTTACCCCTTGAACGATGTCACCCAATACACCTACGATGGCCTGGACAATCAGACCGAGCTGGACAGCCCGGACACCGGCGTGACCACCTATGAATACGACGATGCGGGTAACCGCACCGCCGCCACCGATGCGCGCAATGTGCGGGTGGAATATGCCTATGACGCCCTTAACCGGCTGACCGGTGTTTCCTACCCGGACAGCTCCCTGGATGTCAGTTTTACTTATGATACCGGCGCCTACGGCAAGGGCCGGCTCACCCAGATGGCAGATGCCGTAGGCACGGTAGATTACAGCTATGACGCCAGAGGCAAACTCACAAGCGAAACCCGCACCATCGGGGTGGATCAGTATGTGACATCGTATGCCTACAATGGCGCCGACCGGCTCACGCAAATCACCTACCCCAGCGGTATGCTGATCGGCTACAGCCTCGATGCCGCCGGACGCATCACCGCGGTGGACAAGACCGTCGATTCCGTGACGGAGCCGCTGGTCAGCAATATCCAGTATGAACCCTTTGGTCCGGTGGCCTCGTTCACCTACGGCAATGGGCTGACCTACTCGGCGACCTATGATCAGGACTATGAGCTGGATCAGTTGCAGGCCGGAAGTGGTCTGGACTGGGTGTTAGGCCATGACCCGGTGGGCAATATCCTCAGCATCGACGACCAGATCGACAATAGCCTCGACCAAACCCTGACCTATGATGCCCTGTACCGGCTGGACTCCGCGTTGGGCGGCTATGGCAGCGAGGACTTCGATTACGACGCCAACGGTAACCGCACGCATTACCAGAACGGCATCGTGGACGATGCCTACACTTACGAGCTGCAATCCAATCGTCTCGCCACCCAGGACGGCTGGACCTTCAGCCGCGATGCCACCGGCAACCGCACCGAAAAGCTCGACGGCTTTGGTTATGGCCAGCTTTACGTCTTTGGCGATCACAACCGCCTGCGACAAACTTCGGTGCGCGATGTGTCCGGCGATACCGTGGTCGGCGATTATCAATACGATGGCCGCGGCCAGCGCAGTATCAAAACGACGACCGAAGGAACTACCCACTTCATCTACGGCCCATCGGGCGAGCTGCTGGGCGAGTACGCCGGCGACGGCGAGACCTGGCGCGAGTACATCTACCTGAACGGTCAGCCCATCGCTTTATATGCCGAGGCGCCCGCCGCACCACCCACGCCGCTCGAGATCATCATGGACAACGACGATCCCGAAACCAGTTACACCGGAAAATTCAAGCTCACGTCCAACCCACAGGCCTACAACGGAGACTACGAACTCGCCGACAAGGACAGTACCTATCGGTGGACCCCGACCACCATCAGCGGCACGTTTGAGGTGTATGCCTGGTGGGTGGAGAAGATAAAGCATTCCCGGGCGGCCACCTACACCATCGTCCACAAAGGTACCGCCGATGTCGAATTGCGTGGCCATGACGCCAACGGCGGCCAGTGGAATTTGCTCGGTACCTATGAATTTGCCGGCGGCGCGGAGTATGTCGAACTGAGTTCGGGCGACAGAAAGAAGATCGCGGCCGACGCCATTCGTTTCACCGAGGTGCCGAGCGGTGGTGGGGCCACTGGAGGGACGTACTTCATTCACACCGACCAACTCGGTACGCCCAGACAGGTGAGCGACGATCAGCAGACCATAGTGTGGAGATGGGACAGCGCACCGTTTGGGGATTCAGCGGCGGATGAGGACCCGGATGGAGACCTCACCAAGTTCACGCTGAATTTGCGGTTCCCGGGGCAGTATTTTGATGCGGAGTCGGGGTTGTATTACAACTACTTCAGAACCTATGATCCAACAATAGGCAGATACATTGAGAGCGATCCAGTTGGGTTGAATGGCGGTCTGAACATATTTGGGTATGTGAATGGTAGTCCGATGGGATACTCAGATCCTTTAGGATTATGCAAGGTCGAAGCGAGCTGCAATCTGTTAAGTGCGGGCCCTATTCTGGGCAGTAATGTTTCACATTGCTTTATTGTAGTGACTGAGCCTGGTGGTGGATCGTCTTACTTTCGAGGCGGTCCGAGCAGCAGTGGTGGTACGTTATTAGATGCCTCAAGTCACTCGAATTCTGGTATTGGAGTTAGTGGGGATAGCGGTTTTGGGAACATTGTTAACAATAGCGGAGCCTTTGTGCCTGGAACTATTGACTGGCCAACGGATTCAACACCTTCCACAGGGGCAACAACCTATATTGACAATGACAAACCTTGTGGTTGCATTGAGAATGAGCTCAATCGTGCATTGCAGAATATTCAAAATGCGAATATTCCCTACAACCCTTTATCGACCAATAGCAATTCTGTGGCCTTTCGGGCATTGCAAGGCATCGGTGTAAATCCAGGCGTTGCACCAGCACCCGCGCCTGGCTGGGGCATTCCACTTCCCGTTAGTAGTGGAAGCGATTCTGCAGGTCAGTGTTGTGACCAATAAGTTTAGAAATTGGGCCGTTCTTTTATTTTGCGCTTCAGCCATATCGGTATGCGCTAAGACGGATTCTGTCGATTTAGATCAGGAAGCAAACAAGATAAAAAATGCAGTGTGCTCTCAGAATACACTTACAGGGGCTGAGCAAGCTCTGGCGGTATTAAGAATTAATTACTTCCTGAGCGATGATGGAAGAAGATTAACAGCGTCCAAACGTTTCAACGAAGATCAGCTAGTTTCTTCGGCAATTGCATTGACAATGCTTCTAAATTCGGAGGGACTTGTAACTAGCTGTAAGGTAGAGATTCTCCATACTGGCCCGTGATGGGAGCAATAGTAAACAAATAGCGAATAAATAAGACAGCCACTGCTTGGCTGAAATTTATGTATTCCGGTGGGTCCCAAATGGCTAGCCGGGAAAGCGTTGCAGCCGAAAGTTGTGGATGTCCTCTATCTCCCTTCAATCTGTATCCGTCGCCGCCGATTTTAGATTTCATCAATGAAAATTCGGATGGACTTCGCTGAAAAGCAGGCATCAAAGAATGATCAGGTAACTTTTGACTTCAGCGAATAGAGCTTTTGCCCGCCTTATACTCTTATTCCGCATTATGATATACTCCTAATATATTAATTGTTGAACAGAAGTCCGGGAGTTGGTGGTGGCCATGCCTGCGAGTCCAAAACCAAAAAAGAAGCGCGATACGGGGCAATACAAGAGCTTGGCGGAGCGTGCCTACCACCAAATAGAGGAAATGATTGTCACCCTGCAGTTGAAGCCCGGTACCGTCCTTTCCGAGCAGCAGCTCGCAGAAGAACTGTCCGTGGGGCGCAGTCCGGTGCGTGAGGCGATCCAGCGCTTGGCGTACGAGAAGCTTGTCGTCGTCCTGCCTCGCCGGGGCATACTGGTTTCCGACATCAATCTCCGGTCACATCGCAAGCTGTTGTTGGTACGGCGTGAAGTGGAGCGGCTAATGGTGCGGCTCGCCTGTAACGCGGCTTCCGACGAGCAGGTCGCAGGATTCCGCAAATTCGCCAAGGACTTCCAAGGCCACGCCAAGGACAACGACGTGCGGGGGTTCGTCCGTACCGATGCGACTTTCAATGAGCTGCTCGCGGAGAGCGTGGACAACGAATTCACTCGGAATGCGGTGCAGTTGACCCGGGGCCTGTCCCGAAGGTTCTGGTTCAAGTTCTACCGGGTCGCAGATCTCAAGAAGTGCGCCACCTTGCACGCGGTGTTGGCAAAGGCCATTGCCGAACGGAACGCCGATGGGGCTGGACATGCGCTTGACCGGCTCATCGATTACATGGAAGAGTTCACCCGCACGGTTCTTGATATGCACTAACCCTCAGTATTGGGGTTAAGCACGTGGTGTGTGTGAGCGTCTTGTGTCGCCATCTTCCCAACGCGCACCCGGTCGATGCCAGGCTGCTGTCGTATCCGTTATTGGTGGCTCAGAGCCGGCGCTTTACGGTCAGACCCCATTCGGCCGGCCGGCCAAAGGCGCCGGTGATGATTCCCTGGAAATCGGGTCCGCCGACACCCCCCGTCACGTAACGTTCGTCAGTCACGTTGGTGCCGAATAGCTGGACCAGCCATTTCTGTGATTCGGTCTCGAAGGTCAGGCTCAGGTTGAGCAGGCCGTAAGGGTCCTGGACGAGTTCGGGCGTATTGCGCGCGTCCGTGTAGGTCCGGGAATTGTGTGTCCAGTCGATGCGCGGCGTCAGCGTCCCGAGCCCGGGAAGATTCACCGTGTAGGCGACGCCGGCATTGACCGACCACTTGGGTGCATTGACCAGTTTGCTGTCCAGCGAGAGGTTATCAGTAATGGCTCCCGGATCGATTTTCGTGTACTCGGCATCGAGGTAGCCGATACCGAGGTTCAGCCTCAGGCTTGAGGTGGGCGCGGATTCCAGCTCCAGTTCGAAACCGCGGATCTCCGCTCCCGCTGCGTTCCGCGTGATCGGAATACCGGATTCGAACACGACGACCTGCAGATCGGTGTAATCTGTGCGAAATGCCGCGCCGCTCAAGCGTAGCCGATCATCCGCACTTAAATACTTGAACCCGGCCTCGACGACCTTGGCGAACTCGGGATCGAAGGTCGGCACCACGGGGAAGTCAGGAAAGATGCGTTGCACGAATCCGCCGCCCTTGTAGCCCTCGGAGTAGCTCAGGTAGGTCATCAATTCGGGTGACCAGTTATAGGACAGGTTCAGGTAGGGGACCGTTTCCTTGAAGGTCGCATCGCCCGTGACGCCGGGTGGAATCAGCGGATCGCCCGGCATCAATGGCACGAGGCCGGCGGGACCGGCGCTGAAATCCGAGTTGAGAATCGATGGTATGGCGAGTGCGAATGGCGTTCCCAGCGTCCGGTTCTCGATGATATAAGTGTCCGGATCGAATTTCTTGCGGTCGCGGGTCCAGCGCAGGCCCGCGGTCAGTGCCCAGTTTTCGCTGAATTTGTACGTGGCCTGACCAAACAGAGCAAAACTTTCGTTCTTCGCCTTGCCGCCACTGAGCAAGTGAAACGCCGCGAAGTCGATATCATCCACGTTGGTGCCATTCTCTTCGAAATAATAGAGGCCCGTGACCCAGTCCAAACGCTCGTCCAGCGCCGTACCCAGGAGCTGAAATTCCTGGCTAAACTGATCGGCATCGTAGGTATCCACCGTTTCCACCAGGCGGATGGGCGAGTAGTCAGCGTCGGCGCCAATGTCGCTCTCCAACTTGCGGAAGGCGGTGATGGACTTGAGCGTGAGGTGTTTACTCATCTGCCACTCGGCATTCAGGCCGATGCCATAAATGGTGATTTTCGAGGGCACGTCCTTGGTGGCATTGCTGACCCATTTCTTGTGGGGAACGAGGGCGGGGGTGGCGAACGGTTCCCCGGTGAAGGGTGCAACGAACAGGTTGTGGAACAGCGGCATGAATCCGCCCGGGTTGATGGCGATGAGTTCCTCGCAGCATTCCTGATCGTTACGGCGTGTGAAATCGAAACTAAGGTTGAATTCGACATCCGACTGCGGAGTCCAACGCAACACCGAACGCCCCGCCCAACCGTCGTCATCGCCGGTATCGGCGAGATACGGGCGTTTGATGTAACCGTCCCGGCCGAAGCGCGCCAGCGTCAGGGATCCGAACAGGTTCTCGCCGAGCGGGCCACTGATTCTCGCAGTCGCATCCAGACGGTTGTACGAACCAGTGGTCAGGCCAAATTGCCCCTCGACTTCCTCAGTGGGCTTTTTCGACGTGATGCTGATTGCACCCCCAATGGTATTGCGACCGAACAGCGTGCCTTGCGGTCCGCGCAGCACCTCGATGCGCTCGACCGAATCGATCAGGTCGATCACCGATCCCAGGCTCCGGGCGATGTAGACGCCGTCAAGATAAATGCCGACACCCGGTTCGTTGACCAGCAGAAAATCGGTTTGCCCGATGCCACGAATGAATACCGATGCCGAACTGCCGGAGCCGGAAATGGCGGAGGAGGTATTGAATACCAGGTTGGGTGAGAACTGCCCGATCTGCGAACTGTCCGTCACCAGACGCGCTTCCAGCGCCCGCGCGGTAAACGCGGTGATGGAGATCGGCGTGTTTTCGAGCCCCTCGGCGCGCCGGCGTGCCGTGACGATGATCTCCTCCAGATGGGTGTCGTTGGCCCGGTCTTCGGCCTCCTGGGCCCAGGCATCCAACGCCCAGGTAGCGAGCATGCCAACTACCAGCAGCATACTGGAACTGGTTGCACTGAAAAGCCGGGGTCCGTTCATTTTATTCTCCCTCTTCGCAGGAATTGACCAACCAGATCACGGGGTGTTTCGTGCTTGCGGCACCGCCTCTGAATTCTGGTGACTACTAGAATATATTTGTAACCGACCAGTAATATATCACGAGTCGATAACAACAATCTACCGGTGTCGGAATCGGCAATCGGCGGCTTCACCCGGCATAGGGAATATTCGGTTATGCAGGCGTTCCTGCGAGCTGTGCTTGAAATCGGCGGTCCAGCGCGCAAGCAGGCCTGGACCTATTCAGACCAGATGCCCCGGCGAATCAGTTCGTCGCGGCTGCGCTCCTGGCATGCCCGGCGGTCGGCATGGTGCTTATCTGGCGAATCGAGGTAAAAATTTTGGGGATACACCGGGTCGCTATAGATGAGCGAATAGATCTCCGTCTTGAGTTCTTTTAGCCAGCCACCGATCCCGGCAGCCTGCCGGAACTGCCGCAGCGCACGGATATCTATGATGCCGCTGGTGTAAGAATTGCTTGTTGGTTCGTGCCGGCCCAGGATATCTCCCCGGTAATCGATCACCATGGACTTGCCGCCCGAGACATCGACCGGGGCGAGCTCATCGGGTGTCAGACTGCATGGACCGATGTTTGGCGCGACGACGTAACAGGTATTGTCGAGCGCCCGGGCCCGGTTCTGGATTTCCCATGCGCCGCGCCCGACCCAGGGCTCCGCGTAACTGCAGCGGTAAATGATCTCGGCGCCATTCATCGCCAGCGCGCGAGCCGTTTCCGGAAAGCTGCCTTCGTAACAGACCAGGGTGCCGATACGTCCGATTTCGGTATCCGCCACCGGGAAGTACGAATCCAGAGAATGGCCGTGCGCGGCCACCCACTTGTCAAGGACGTCATGCGGCGTAGCGGAAGGCTCCTTGTAGTAGACCTGATGCTTGGCCGCCTTGTGAATGACCTCGCCGTTGGGATCGATGATGAACGCCCAGTTGAAGTAGTAGCCGGGGATCTTGCTGTCTGTGCCACGAGCCTGGCAGATGATATAGGCATTGTATTGCTTCGCTTTCTTTCCGAGCGCCTCGGTTTCCCTGCCCGGAATATCTATGGCTACGGACTTCAGGTAGTCCGCGTGGTTCATGTCGAAGATTTCGTCATTGAAACCCTGCAGCACCCCTTCCGGAATGGCAATGAGCCGGACGGGCAGTTCGGTTTCGGCCATCCACATGGCAACGTCCATCAACATCGACACGCTTGCGATGTTGTCCATGATGTCATCCCGGCTGCGGGCATTTTTGAACGCCGGTTGCAACGCAAGGGCGACGTAGGGATCGGGTGTATTGGCCATCTGGATTCTCCTCGGTTCGGAAAAGTGCTATGGACGCAGTATGTCATATCCCTCTGGTTCAGCGACCGGCATACGACTGTCAGCGATTCGCTTCTTGCGTCTTTAATATATTACTAATATATTACATGTGAGCTACACAATTTGCCAGTTGCCATTGAGTATTTCCTGCATGCACATCCATTCGCCCCAAGCCAGCCAGCATACCGCCGCCGCCAGGGTTCCGGGTTCAAAGGGGTCAGAACAACTTGATCTGCCCCGTCGATTGGAATTTCAAGTTGTTCTGACCCCTTTGGTTTCTACCGCCGCCGCCAGGGTTCCGGGTTCAAGCGCTGATAACTGTGGGCCCGGGACGTGCCGAAAGGAATAGGGCGGGTGCGGCACCGTGCAATAATCGGGCGCTTGGAGCTGATGCTCGCCGCGCTGTTCTGGGCGGGCAACTATGCTGTGGGGCGAGTTATTGCTGGCGAGATTTCCCCTCTGACCCTGACTTTCCTGCGCTGGTTCGTGGCTTTGCTGTTGCTGTTTCCTTTCGTGATTCCGCGCCTGCCGGCCTCCTTTCGGCTGGTTCGCGACAACTTCAAATGGTTCGTGGCGATGTCCCTGGCTGCGGTAGTGCTGCATCCATTACTGATTTACACGGCGCTGATCTACACCACAGCCACGAACATGGCCTTGATCATCTCCGCGACCCCGGCAATCATGCTGCTCCTGTCCATGCTTATGCACGGAGAGCGGTACGGCCCACTCAGAATCACCGGGGTCAGCCTGAGTTTCGTTGCTATCGCGATCCTTGTCTGGGGCAATGTGAGCGTTCCCAATGGCGGCGACCTCATCGGCTGCCTGGCCATGATCGTATGGGCTTATTACAACGTTTCGCTGCGCGACTGCCCCGTCGCCGTCGATGGCCTCACCCTGACGACGGCGCTCATCGTCATCGGCGTCGTTATGATTGCGCCATTGTTCATTGGCGAACTTGTATTGACGGGGCCCCTGCGGTTTTCCGGCAACATGATTCTGGCGATCCTCTACGTCGGGCTGTTCGCCTCCGGCACCGCGCATCTGCTCTGGAACCGTGGGATTGTCAGGGTCGGGCCCGTCCAGGCCGGGCAATTCATGAACCTCGTGCCGATTTTCGGTGTATTGATCGGCATCTTCGTCCTCAACGAACCTTTCAGGCTGCGGCATGCCTTGGCTGCGGCGCTGATCATCATCAGCCTGTTGCTTGCGGAATGGCCGGGGAAAAAAAGGTAGTGTCAAAAATCTTTCGCACTTTTCCTTTTGCAGTGGTTTCGGTCTCGGTTTAAGCGGCTGTGTAGAGAAGCTCTTTATCCATTTCTTTCAGCAACTCCATGTTCATGTATTTGCGCGTGCCCCAACGGGTTGCCCTACTTTACAAGGCTGGCGGAAAGGTGAATGGCGTCAAATGTAATATCAAGGGAATAGACGGGGCCAAGCTCTAGCCAAGGTCTCCTATTAGATCGAAAAGAGGCAACGGCGGGGAGGGTAGCCCCGCCGGCCACGGCCTCACTTTCTGTTCGACGACGGCGTACCGGGCCGCATCAACAAGTACCAGAAATTCGCCAGGTACCCGGCCGCGTCCGCCGAAAACACCTGGCGGTCGATACTGGGCAACGATTCCACACATTTCCAGCTGTATACAGTTGCACGGCCTGTCACGTAAGCAGGCACGACAGGCGCCCCGGGGTTGCTCTCGCAAAAATTCACCAGCGCTTCCGCCGGCTCACGGGAAAGATCAGCTTTTTCGCCGCAAGGAATGTTCGCTCCAACCGGGCAGACCCATACTTGTCCTCCCATGCACCTCCAGTTGGTGGCTTTCCTGACGTCTCGCGGCAGATCCGCAGAGATAAGTCCTTGTTTGACCATGGGCTCAAACAGGGATTCTGGAAACGAGCCCCCGGTGCGGAATTCCGGAATAACGCCCGTATCACCTGCTTGTGCGCAATAGGCAAAGGGCTCGGAAATTGGCCCGCCCGGACCACAATTACCTCGGAACAGCGCCCACTCGTCACACACCCTTCCGTCCGGCAGTATGCAGCTTCCGCTTTGGCCGCCATCGTCGTTGCTAAGGATGGTGCGGGTGCCGCCGGACTGTTCGCAGTAACGTGAAGCCGGGTTGGCTATTCCGCTGTCAGCCATCGCGACGGAAACCGTCAGCCAGCCGGCGTACGCCACCCCCAAGTATTTGGCAAACGTGCAAATCACTGTGTTGCTCCTGTTTCTCCTATTTCTTTACTAGCGAAAAAGAAGGAGAAATTCCGCCATCGGGGGCAAGGGCGCCTGCCAGCCTGACTGTACTGGTTGACATGATTTCAGCTGGAATGACGCTTAGTTCACTATAGGCACCCACACCGACCCTGGGGAAGACTGATGATTTTTGCCCGATTTCAGTTGACGCTTCTGTGCTTGGCGGTACTCGCGCCTCTGGCGGTGGCCGGCACCGACGGCTCATCGTATTCCGAAGTCGACGTGCGTTGCGGGCGCCGCGATGGTGGGAAAGCGACGGAATGTCAACACTTTCCCAAGGTCGCTGGCACCCAATTCCTGCGCGTGGTCGTTTACGACCCCATGGCATATTCGATCAGCCTCACCGTGCTGCAGGCCAGATTGCCAGGCGATATCGACTGGCTCGATCTGCGCCAGCGCCGTACTGAAATTGGCCAGAATAGCGGCGCCGGGTTCCAATTCAGCGATTCCTGGCTGGCCACGCAGCTCCGTACGGACACGGAAACGCTACGGTCAGGGGGATTTGAATTTCGCACCGAGATTCGCGCCAAAGGTCCTGGTGCGGGCCGGCAGGACTTTTGCGACATTCTGAATTTTCAATGGTCGAAGCGCGGTGAGGCCTCCTGGATATGGCGACGTAGCGGGGCTGAGAAGCGCATGATAGGGGTGCCTGTCTTCCTGGCTGCCGGATCCGTTAACCAGATTCGCTGCGATCTCAGCAAACCCGGAGAGGTCGTACTTCGCTAATCGATGCCGGGTCGCCACGGAGGATTCCTTGCGGCTTGCGGCTCGACACCCGGCTGCGGTCGAGGGTCAAACAAAATTCAGGGCTTGTTTCCCTTTGCCTGCTCGCGCATAAACTGCAGGGTTTCGTCTTCCAATCCGCCGGGCGTACTCATACCCGGTTCCCAGATATAGGGTGTGATGTAGATCAGTACGCGCCGCTCCGCGTTGGAATTCTTTCTCGTACCAAACAGTAAACCCAATCCAGGAATCGAACGGGCGCCGGGAACACCCGCCTTGCTGTCCGAAGTCTGCGCCGCCATCAATCCGCCGATCACGATGGGTTCTCCGGAGTGGACCCGCATGGTTGAAACTGCGTCACTACGGGACCGGGCCAGCGCCACGTTATTCAAGGTCGGCGTGAATTGAGACACACTAATCTGGATGTCCATCCGGATCTCGTCTTCCGGCAGTAAAAACGGCGTCATGGTCATCGTAATTCCAGCCGTGACCGGCTGCAGCGTCACCTCCCCGGTATTCTGGGTGAATGTGGTGACATAGCGGTCTTCTGCCACGTCCAGTTTGGCCTGATAACCCGGAATGGCGGCAAGGTAGGGTCTAGCCAGTACCCGGGCCTCATCGTTCTGCAGCAACAGCGACAGCGCCGCCTGAAATGCGCGGGTATTGGCGGCTCCGGCGATGCTTGTAAAGGAGATGGTTGCGCCCGCCAGGTTGGCCCAGTCGATGGAAATGTCACTAAGGTTACCGCTCGCACCGTTGCTGATCCGGGTGCCGACCTGCAGCAGGTCGGTGGCGCTGAAAGTCACCACCATGGCTTCGAGCATGATGTGCCCGCTGTCGGAATCGACGGCGTCGAGGACCTTGAGGGCATTATTGACCTCGGCGGAGGGGCCTTTCAGCAGTATCGCGTTTTCTGCATTCAAGGCCGCGAAAGTCAGGCTCTTCTCAGGCGTCGCGGAACCGCCCGAACCGTTGCTGCCACCGCTGTCGAAGGAGGTGTCGTAGCTATCGTCGCTGCTGTCGCTATCGTCTTCGCTGTCGCTGCTTGGTTCCAGCAGCAAACTGGCAAGGATGGGCTCCAGAGTCCGCGTGTCCGCATACTTCAGCACGCGTTTGCGCATCACGTAGTCGTTTTTCGAATCCAGTTTGAGATCCACTTGCGGCAGCGGCGAAATGGTGGCTACCTGACCGTCGAATGTGGCCTGAAGCTGGGCCGGGGCGAGAATGGCCTGCAAAGCCTGCGGCAGGGCCAGGTTGCTGAAGCTGGCGGTCACTCGCCCGCTCAAGCGGGAAATGCCGCTGAGGACGTAGTCGAATTTCAGCCGCTCGATGATTGTCTGAAGATCCGCCTTGACCAGACTCGCCGATACCCTCCTTTCGCCGACGGGCGCTTGTGGGTTTTCGACCTCCAGGCTGCGAATTCCCCGTGACTTTTCTTCCTGGCGGCGTTTCTCAACCTGCGTAGATTGCTTCTGGTACTCGGCGATAAACCGGTCGATGTCGTCGCTGGTCAGGCGTTTGGGCATAGCCGTGCAGCCGCTTAGGAGCACGACAGAGAGCGCGAGACTAAGCCGGAACAACATGATTTTTCTCATGACCATGGTCTCTTCAACACGCATGGGTCGCGCCGACCACGCGGATCGGCGCCACCATAGTCTGACACGTTCAACCGGAGATTCCAGGTATTCTCGCAGTCGAAAATGCTGAATGAAAGCGATCAGGCCTGGGAAAAGTACTCAATTGAAACTCTTGTCGGCGTTGTCGTCCTTGTTGCAGTAGTGTTTCACGCCTGCTTGTCCAACTGCTGTGTGCCAGGACTCGTCGGTGACGTTGTACTTGTCGACCGTATTGCCCATCGCTTTCTGGGCGGCCTTGCCCTCGTCCGTCCATACGACTTTACTGACTTTAGGCTTGTTGTTATTGAGCGTGGTGCCCTTCGATTCGAGTACCAGTTGGCAGCCCGGCGTCATGAAGACATCCTGGCTGCGCGAATCACCGCCGCCGATTTGGATCGTCAGTTCATAGGAACAGGGCGCGGGAACGATGAAAACCCCATATTCGCTGACTCGCAAGTCAATGGTGTCCTCCATCTTGAGGTCCGCGCAGGCTGAGTTTTTGTCCCAGGTCTGTGTCCCACGCGCCTTCAGCTTGACCTTGTTGACATAGTAGTTGCTCGTCGCATTGGCGTATACCAGGGCTCCGCAGGGGTTTGCCATTCCGTTCGGTTGCTTGGCTTGGCAGTAGGTTGCGGTATCGGTGAAGCGCTTTGACTTCGCCTCGGCGGGGCCGGCGACCAGGGCCAGTGCCGCAAATGCCAGCGCCATCGCTGTCAGGGCGTGCTTGGTAATTAGGTTACAGTTGCGTTCGCTCATTCATGTCTCCTTGGCTCGGGTAATGTCCAACACTCCAAAATTTGGGCTGTACTCCCAAAGGCGGAATTCAGAGGAAGTTTGTGCCATGTCCCGGTATTGCGCTCACTTTGCGTTAACCAGCTTCGCCAAATCCGCCTGGATTTCCAGATTTCTGGCATGTCCGGCAGGATAGAGTTTCGCGTATTCCTTCTCCACAGTGTGCAGGGCTTCGCTCGCACATTCAATCCGGCCGGCGGCGAGACAGGCGCGGCCCAGGACCTGCCGGGATTGTGCCTGAGCGACCGCGCGATGCAGGTGCTCGAACGTGTCTACGGAAGCCCGGGCCCAGCGGATGGCTTCGGTATAGTGCTTGCCGGCCAACTCCTGAATTGCCAGTTCCCTCTCTTCCACTCCGTAGCCAACCGATTTGGGCGACAGGGCCGAATAGGCATGTTGTTCGATGGCTTTCAGTTCTTCAATCGCCTGCTCGATCTTCCCTTCTTTTGCGTGCAGGACAGCCTGCCGCCGATCCGCAATGATTGCGGCGTCTGCGTCCGGACCCAGCAGTAGCGCGATATTTTGTTTCTGTCCATCCAGGGCGGACTGGGCCTCCGCGTACCGGCCGAGCTCAGTCAGTGCGCGGGCGCGGCCGAGTTGGAGCCGGATCAGGAGACCGGTATCGGATTTACCCGCGAGCAGGCGCTGCTTGATGGAATCCAGCTTCGCGAGTACACCCGCAAAGTCGAGTTCGTCGAGACCCTTCGAAGCGGCGCGTGTTTCGGCATCCAGCGTCCGGGGCGCGTCCGGTCCCAGGGCATTGGTGAGGATCTCCACCCACCGGCGATAGGCCGTCTGACCTGCTTCGTAGTGACCGAGTTCGAACTCCGCCACACCCACGTTTCTCCAGTAGCCGGCCACATCGGGGTGATCGGGTCCGAGGCGGATTTCGGCGTCCTTGAGTGATTCCTTGACCAGCGCCAGGGCTTCTTCTTTGCGGCCCTGTCGTTCCAGGATGATCGACAGGTTGTTGCGCGCAATTCCAATCCAGGGATGGCCCGGCGGCAGTGATTTTTCCCATTCCTCCAGGACCTTTTTGGCCTGCGGATAGGCTTCGTCGATCTGCCAGCTGTTGATCAGCGCGGTGGCGAGGTTGTTGCGGGAACTGGTGATTTCCGTGTTGCCGGCGGGCAGGTTTGCCTCACGCAGCTTGAGCGCCCTGGCGTGGTAGCGGATTGCCTTGGCGTAATCCTCCCGTATGACGTACACGTTGCCCAGGCTGTTGGCCAGATCCGCAACCAGCAGTGGATGGGTATCCTTGAGTGCCTCGGCCTTGTCGAAGCCTTCCTGAAGAACCTGCTCCGCGTCATCGACGTGGCCCTGACGGCGCAGCGCCACGCCCAGGTCCGACAGGAGTTTGATGTACTCCTCCCCGCTCGCGTGGCCGGAATTCAGTGAGATTTTCCGCGCTTTCTCCATCAGTTCTGCGCCGCGCTGGTAGTCCCCACGCTCTCCGTAAACGCGGCCGAGCGTATGCAGCAGGCGCGCGTGAACTTTGGGCTGACCGGTAAAGCGAGCATCCAGTTCCTGAGCGCCCCGGTCGATAATGTCCTGCAGCATCACGTCTTCATCTTCGACCCGCAGCGGGCTGGCGTGCTCGAGCAGATCCACAAGAAAGTCGCTGATCGCCCGAGACTCCGAGAGGGCCAGGCGAGTTCGCTTCGCTTCGAGTTCGCGCGCAATCACGCCGCCCGCCAAAGTCAGAATCAAGAGCGTGGTAGCACCGGCACCGATCCAGTGCCGGCGCAGGAAGCGGTGGGCGCGGTAGGCTTTGCTGGCGCTGTGTGCGATGACCGGCTGCTTTTCGAGGAAGCGGGTCAGGTCGTCGGCCAGTTCGCGTGAACTGGCGTAGCGCCGGTCCGGTTCCAGTGCCAGGGCCTTGCGCACGATCAGGTCGAGGTCGGAATGCAGATAGCGCCGCAGGGCCGAAACCGAAGTCCGCGCGCTCCGGGCGATGCGCTGTTGTTCTGTTTCCTCGAGCTGATTAAACAGTGCCTCCATGCGTGGCGCTTCCTTCTCGGTCAATGTCCGCAGCCAATCCGCCAAGGTTAGATCCCCGACATCATAGGGCCGCTTACCACAGAGCAGTTCGAACAACACCACACCCAGTGAGTACACGTCGCTACGAGCATCCAGCGCCTGCCGGTCGGGCACCATGACCGACTCCGGGCTCATGTATGCAGGCGTGCCGATCAGGTGTTCCCCGGTAAGTTTCGACAGCTGATCCAGGCCCGGATTGAGTGCGGCGGCGATGCCGAAATCGATGACCTTGACGATGGGCCTGCCGTCCACTTCCGTCACCAGCAGGTTGGAAGGCTTGATGTCGCGGTGCAGCACCCCTTTTTCGTGGGCATGGGCTATGCCCCGGCAGGCATCGATGATGAGCCGGATACGGCGCTCGATGGGGCTTCGTGCCCGCAGGCACCACTGGGAAATGGGCAGGCCCTTGACCAATTCCATGGCGGCATAAGGTTCACCGGCCGGGCTGATACCGGACTCGAACATGGTTGCGACGTTGGGGTGTGAAAACCGCGCCAGCGTCGTGCATTCGCGCTCGAAGCGCTCGCGCTGCATCGTGGTGGCATAAGCGCTGATGACTTTCAGTGCGACTTCGCGATTCACGGGAAAAGTCTGGCGAGCACGGAACACCACGGCCATTCCACCCTCGCCAATTCGTTCCCGGAGTTCGAAATGCTGGATGGTCGCACCGGGGTGGCGTCCACTGGCCGCCACCTCGCCGGCTTCTCCCGGCGAACACACGGATTCCAGCCCGATCATACCGGGCAAGTCACCTTCGAGAAATTCCGGCGAGCGGGAAAGGCCTTCCAGCATTCTTTCCACTCGCGTCAGCAGCTCCGGCTCATGCTCGAGCTTTTCCCTGGCCAGACTGACCTGTTCGTCGAAAGGAAGCTCCGCCAATTCGCAGAGAATGTCCTTAACCTTAGCGTAGTCAGACTCGGTCGGCACCGGTGTTGGCTCCTAGCATACTTGTTCGCGCAGCCAGGCCTTTGCACTGAACCATTCGCGGGCGACGGTGCGCTCGGACATACCCATCAATTCGGCGGTTTCCTTGCCGGTGAGACCAGCAAACACGCGGTAGTGAACGATCTGACATTGCCGTTCGTCCAGTTCCAGCAGCCGGGTAAGGGCGGAATCCAGATCCAGTACCTCAGCCGGTGACATTTCCCGCCCCAGTTCCAGTCGATCGGGGGCCGAAATGCCCTGCTCGGGATCGGTGCGTTTGGCCGCCAGCTTGCGCCGGGCATGGTCCAGCAGAATCCGCCGCATGGCCAGGGCGGCAGCGGCAAAAAAGTGACGCTTGTCGTTCCAGCTTCGCTGGCCGCTTTCAAACAGGCGCAGATAGGCCTCGTGGACCAGGTCGGTTGTCAACAGGGTGTGGCCGGCACGTTCCTGCCGCAGCTGAATAGCGGCGATGGCGCGCAATTCGGCGTAGACCATCGGCAAAATCGCTTCGCTGGCCTGCCCAGAATCGTCAATCCCGCGCAGTATGGTGGTCAGATCCTTGGCCATGTTCCAATCAGACGGTCGAAGAATGAGCGAGAATCGCATTATGCCGCGCTGGACGGGCAGCTGACAAACTTCTCGGAGGAGCGAGGCGGCAATAGACTGAGCGCCTGGACCCGATCGTCCGGATCACACCCGGCGTTGGCAGAGTTGTCACGCGACTTGCGCTTTTCATTGCTGATCCTGTCGCCGGAGGCCGTGGGTGCGGTGAATGCGGCGATGGCCAACGAGTTGCAGCGATCCATCAACATCTTCCTCGGTTGCGTGACCGCCAGCATCGGCCTGACTGTACCCGCGGTACTACGTGTCAGCGTGCTGACCGGCGAGCCTTTGCTACTTGGCCTCAACCGCAAACAGTCCTTGATGCTGTTCGTCACGCTTGCCCTGTCGCTGGTCACATACGGCAGCGGTCGCACCAATATCCTGTTGGGGGCGGTGCACCTGGTGCTCACGTAATCTTCCATTCCTGGCTGAGCTCTCGGACCTGATCGAGGGTCGAAAGCAAGTGCGGCTCTACAGCCTGCAAGAGTACGACGCGCTGAAATCAAATTAGGAGAAGCAGGCTACTGAATCGCAGCGGAGAACCGCACACGGTTTGTCGATTTATCGAGCGATGATAGTGCCACGCAAATGCCTGGATTACTTGACGCCCTATGAGGTGTTCAAAGACACTCGGGAAACACTAACCGTTGCACTTCGTAGTTGAATCTAAGCCCCGTTCCCTGCCCATGCGCTTTCACTATTTTGGTGCCACCCGCATCCGAATTGTAGACCTTGTGCGGGACCGTTTCCGGGCCGTCTTTTCCGTTTTAGGTCAGTATTTCAATTTTAAAGCCAGTTTTATTTGTCCCCGTCACCTTGACGTTGCGTGTTCCGTCTGCAATTTCCATCAGTTCATATCCGCGGCTGTGGGCAACCTCACCAGACCCAGGTCATGTCTCCCGTGCCGCATGCCACGCCACAGTTATAGGCGAGGTAATAGAAAGTGTTTTCTGACGTGTTGTCGACATCGACCAGTATTTTGCAATTCTTGTCTTCTTGCAGGATTTTCTTTATATCGTTGCAGGGAATTTTCACATTTCCGTTTTTGCCGGTCGTTGTATAGATCTTTATGTGGTCAAAACCGTCTTTTTTATCGAGGTTAATGGTCTTGCTCTGCCCGGCAAGGATCTCCAGGGTGTTGCTCCCTGCTCGTGTACCATCAGACTTCTGCGCCAGGGAGTTCAGCTTTTTGCAGAAGGATTTGGGTCGGCCCTTTGGTCAATATCGCTTAGTGCTGGTCAATTACCCTGGGTATTCGTTGTCACAAGATTTTATGTTTCTACGCTTAATGGATTACAAGCGGGAATCGGCCAAGCGCAGTTTTGCTGGCACCAGCTTGATTCATAATAGATAAAGTTCAATATTAACAGACACATGAGATTTCTTTGGTAATACAGAAATGATTCAGGAGAACTGCCGACATGAGCACAAAAAACACATTATTGCCCAGCGTATTGCTGTGTCTTACCATGGTCAGTACCTGCAACGCATCCGGTAAACTGGATTTTTGCGAGGCGGGTTCCGATTGTAACGATGGGGGAGTGGTAAACCTTGCATCGGTGGTGGTTACCAAGGTGAAGGTTACGCAGTTAGCGGGTGCGAACAATTGTCCGGAAGTAGAAAAAACGCACTCTGAGAACCTGATTTCCCATACCGCAAGCTCACTGTTCACCATGGAAACCGCTGATCCCAAAACCTACTTCACTCTGAAACTCCTGAAAGCCTGTCCGTACCACATCAAGTTCAGCACCACTGCGGGCTGCATAGGTGATAAAGACGCAAAGATTTCATTGGATAATCAGAACAATAAAGAGCCCAGAACCTGGGCGTTATTGAAAGGTGCCTGTGGAACTCTGAAAGCCAACACTGCTTACGTAGAGTCCATTGAGTGACGCCCTGAAACCATCATTCTATCACTCAACATTCAGTGGATTTCAGCTGTTAACCCGCATTCACACGGACGCCGACAACCACGATGATTGTCAATTAATTCTTCAGCAGGTTGTGTTCAGTCGCCTGTGTAGCACATGTCATCCATGTTGCCGTCAGCCTTGCAGCGATTATCATTGAGCGTGGTACCCGATGACTTGAATTTCATGGTTTTGTTGACATCTTTCTTGTAGACCAGTTTGTGGCCATCCTTGTGACAGGACTTTTTATTTCCCGACTCAATGGGTATGGAAATCCACACTTCATCTCCATCCTTCAAGGGTGGGTAGGAAACCCCGAGCACGCTGCCTTCACCACTTTTTCCGTTGAAATGGTTCAAGTCCACAGACAGACTTTGGCCCGTGTCAATTTCCTTGTTCAGAGCGGGATAATATGACCAGCCGAAATCGTACTCATTGCCATTGGGCTTCACGTACATCAGGGTGAGACCAGCAACCGCATAGCCCCCATGGTTGGAGTACTTGATTTTGTCTACGTAGCAAATCTTTGCATCGCCCTCGTGTGTATGAGCATAGCTTGAAGGCGCCAGAAATGCCGCGAGCATGGTCACAACGAATGTGTTGAACCGCAGAGTGTGCAGCTTGTGCGGGCGTGGGTATTGCTGACTATCCTTTAACAATGTGCGCATGATTTACTCCTCAATGCATAGACGGACCCAAATACCCCTAACTATTTGCAATAGCACACTAGCGTGAATATTTGTGCCAGTCATCAATTTTTTTCGTCGCTCAGTCCTCGTAATCAGATTCCGATTAACAGCCGCCAGGCTCACTGTGCTTTCAGTTCGGTGTACTCCTGCTTGCTGTAACCGCATGTCACACCGAAGCTTCCATCGCTTTTGATGCGTGCCGCGCAGCGCGATTTGTTGCCTCCGTTATCAGTATTTGCGTTGGCTCGTTCATTCGAGTTATTGATGCAAGTGAATGCCTGCACATCCCGGTTCGTTGTCCCCCACTTGAAGGTATAACCTTCTCCTTCGCCTGGCGCTAAAGTCTTTTTCTGACAAACGGTTTCGATGGCCGCCCTGGCGGAATTCTGACAGCCCAATTCGACGGTTTTTTTAATACCAGCACAACCGGCAGCCTTCCAGATCACATCGACGTTTTGATCAGTCGAATTATAGACATAGGAATTGGCCAATAATGTCAGCGGAAACAGACTTGCCAACGCGCCTGGCACAAGTCGATTGAGGAAAAAATTCATGAGTTAGTCTCCTTGAAATTTTACGATGCAACACAAACGGGACCTGAATCGAAATCTGGCACATTGAAAACCGGCCTGTCATCCACGTAGATCAACCATTCACCGCGTGAACGCGGGAGCACTGCTTCGGTTCCGCGCAAATTTGCTGCCAATGAATCTGTAAGCGCAAAGAGCGTAAAGTTTCTGCCATGCTAATTGGCGAGAGGTGCTATCAAAACTGCCGGTTCATCTGCGCAATTCGCTTGGCATCGCTGAATCTGAAGCGTAGTCCATCGAGGCAGAGCCGAACCTGATCTAAAACGCCAGCAGAACAGAAGCTGTAATCTGGCTCCCGGAAGGGTGTTCAGGCCTTTTTCGGTGGGATCCACTGCTACATGACGCCGGTCCGTGACACAAATTCCCCGTTTTCCCCGCTTTGAGGCATATAGCTTCTGCGACACCTGAAGCTTAATGCCGAAGTTCACTTCGGGGAGGAACAAAGAATGAACTCGTACAGAATTGGCCAAACCGGCTTCGTGCAATCAACTCTTAATATCGTAATGGTGATGCTTGCATTTGCCAGTACAGTGATCACCTGCGTTACAAGACGAAATTTGCGCTGACTGATGCGCAGTGAAGACCAATGCTTTTCCGCCAGGAGGCTGGCACCGATTTCAACATTTAGCCAGGAGACAACTCAGCAACATGCCGGGGATAAGCGGTACTTCGCGTTTCTTGCGCTTGGTACGCATTTGAACCATCATTCTTGGCCCAGACAGTGTATTCAACGGAGGATGAATTCATGCCTGCACAACTCAGAATTTTGCTCACTCCTTTTACCTTGGTCGCCTTGCTTGCAACCGCCCCCGCTGTGGCTGTTGGCGCTTGCGATATTTCAGACCTGCCCTGTTGGGGGGATGACACGAAATGCAACATAAAAATCATCAACAACACGGGCAAATCATCAGGATCAGGCGGTACGCATTTCAACCAAACCTCCTGGGCCGTCACGATCAAGGCTAAGGCACTCATGCCGAACGGTACCCGTGCCGGCAGTAATACCCTTGAAATTCTTGCCGGCCAGAGCAAGACCCTCAACCTGGACAAGAAGGATGGTTTTGACCGTCTCGAGATTTTCACCAGTACCGGAAAAGGCGGCAACGTGACAATTCAGTGCGATGACATCCGAGAGATTCTGGAAAACGACAAGAACTGCAAAGTCCTGGTTGACCGAAGTGAGAAACATGGCGATACCTACTATTACTTCGCTTACAACTGTGGTGTGGCATGGGGCGAAGGGGACATTGTCTGGGTTTGGTAGAAAAAGTACTCCGGTTATCCCAGTCCATGGCTTCCAACTCAGCTTTCCTTTCATCGCTGAAGAGCCGTTCGAATTGCTGATGATGCTGGGTGGGATGGGTTCGACAACCGAACTCAGGACCATTGCGGGGAAATTCATTGCCGCAAGCTATGCCCTATAAAGCGGAGATGTGTTCCTGGCAACCGTTGCTGCTCCCGCACCAAACTGAGGTCTGGCGTAAGACCTGGAATTCCGACAGTCAACTAGAGCACGCCCAATTTGTTCAGAACTGACATGTTGAATCCCCCTTCGAAAGAAATAATGCACCAGCAAATTACCACCGACGCCGAGGTGCAATTTTTCCCCATAGAAGCACACGAAACAGCCCGGGAATGGGTGCTCGGCTCACTCCAGTCTGCGCAGCGAAGCTCCACTCTTCCGCCCTGAACGTGGCACAAATCTCGCCGGGTTTTCGCTTGAAATATATATGACATGAAACTCTTATTGATCGAGTAACCCGAGGACCCAACCATGAGACTTTCCACCCTCTTGATCGCAACATCACTGTCGGTATCGATGGCACCCGTCATTGCGCTCGCCGATTCACACGTTCTGAATACGTCCAAGAAGGATGCCTGGGTGTACTGGCAGGCCGCAGGTTGCGCCGGAGTGAAGTCCTTGCCATCGTGCGCGGTGGGCAACAACGCCTTAACGGTGTGCAAGAAGAGCAAGCTCGCGAGCGGTGAAAGTGACCAATATCACTACAAGGACGGAACCTCTAACCGCACGGTACTCGTCTATACGTGCTACAACAATGGCAAGAACGAGGAATTCAACTACGCGCAGACGGGCAACAAGGGCGACAAGAAGCGATGTGCGGTTCTGAACGAAGGCGCCACGCCGATGAAGGTCAAGTGCGGGTATAGCCAAACCGACTATGATGCTCTGAAAACGAACTAGACGAATGAGAAACTGGGCTTCGACCCAGATTGCAAAGTTCTTGGACGAATTCGTTAGGCCAACGAAGTCGCTGTAAAACATGGTGGTGCTCGGAAGGCTGTCGATTTTGCATCCATCGTTGTTTGGCATCGTGCCCGACGTCTCGCATTTACGGTGCCACCGGACGACGCTTAGACGATCTTCGGGTCGCCAATGAAAGCCCGGAAAGCCGAATATTGGCAATCGCGTGACACAAACCCCTTGTACTTCGCGCTGTAGGTGATAAGCCGGGAGATCCAACTCGTCGAACAACTCAGCCTTAAAAGGAGGTACGGAACAATGGTCAGGACTACAGCAATTCACGGCTTGGCGCGCACACTGGTAGTTACAGGCACTGTCACGGTGCTTTTGGCCGGCTTGGTGGCACCCGCTGAAGCGGCAACCAGGCGGTTCAAGAAGACGGACAGCTACTGCAAGCAAACCGATTCAAACGGTAATCCAAATCCCTGTGCCGCGCTTGTCTACGGCAATGGTGGCGCCTACCAGGTTAAGTCCACCACGGTCGAGGTGCGGGATAACCCCTACGACACCAATCCGGCGTGCAACGGCGTCAATATGTACAGCAACAACAGCCTGAATACTGGCGACTACGGCGTCTTCGTCGTGCCAGCTCCATGCCGTTACAAGCTCACCATCGACATCAACGGCGGCGACAACAAGGGTAACCACGTCTATATCACGCCGGGGTGCCAGCTCGTTCTTGAATCGAAGGGCACGTCGCTTAACGACAACAAGCCCAAGAAGAAATCAATTGAGTGGACCGACACAGCGAAATCCTCGCTCGGCAAAAAGGGTATCTCGGTCAGCAACGACGACGTGAGCGACGTCTATTGGCACCAGGCCCAGGGACAGAACGCTAAGCACGCCTGCAAAATGGACTAAAGCCAAATTGGGACAGGCATTGAGAATGCGGCGGATTTCCGCCGCAATCGGCAATGCATGAGATTCACGAAATTCGCGCGAATTCGACTCTCTTGTGCTGTCTCGAGCCGCCAACCTGCTCCGATCACGGCATTGAGCCTTGATGTATTTTCCGGAAATGCGATAGTTGTGACACGTCTGCGCGCTGCTGTTGCGGGGGCGGCTGGTACTGGGCCACTCAAGCACTGTCCCGCCGCATTCATTGCCGGAAGAAAGCTCACCGTCCTGACTTGCCCCATGCCACACCACAATTTTAGACCACCCGTAAAACTGATTTTCACCCACATCGCCCAACCTGGGCAGAACTGCAGCTAATGTATCCTAGAATGACCAGAAAGAAGCGTCTGCCCGATCACTGGCCACGCCACAGTTGTAGGCCAGATAATAGTATGTGTTTTCTATTACTCTGGAGACTGCGAATATCTTGCATTGTTTGTCAGCTGCCAGTATCGCCCGGATGTCATTGCAAGGGATATACAAGTTTCCCTTGCCTGCAGTTGTCGTAAATACCTTGATTCGATCAAAGCCGTGCTTCTTGTCAAGGTTGATTGTCTTGCTTTGACCGGCAAGGATGGTCAGGGAGTTGCTGCCGGCGCGGTTACCGTCGGGTTTTACCGCCAGGACCTTGATGGTCGCCACCCAGGACGTTTGGTTATAGTTGGGCCCGCCCGAGCCCGAGCTCTCGCCCGTGTTGTTCTTGAACTTGATGTTGCATTTCGTGTTGTCCCCCCAGCAGGGCAGGTCGGTAATATCGCACGCACCGGCCTCATCGCCTGCCTGAGCGTGTGCGCTGGCGAGCATAAAGATAACGGGAATAACGGCAAGCAACGTTTTGAGTTTGGCAATCATGGGCACGGTCTCCGCTCTCAGGCTATTGGAAGTAGTCCATGATAACAACAAGCGCACTGAAGCAGTGCTTTGTGCCAAACAGCGCCCCAGAACGCATGCTGAATACCGATCCGTCCGTCAGGAATGGGGGTCGCTGAGGGGCAGGAATGTACTAATGCCGCGGACCTCAAGGTTCAAAGGGGTCAGAACAACTTGATCTGCCCCGTCGATTGGAATTTCAAGTTGTTCTGACCCTTTTGGTTCCTTTGGTTTGACCCCTTTGGTTTTGTGCCAAATCAAATCGTGAATGGAATTGAGCGCAACGATCATGCTCATACTGTTTATTGCAAGTCGGTCACAGTAAGCGTTGTGGTATATCGCAATTTGTCTTTGTTATAACTCTTCTCGCAGGTGATATTCAGCTCCCGGTTGTCCGGACATACTTCGGTCTCACCCTCGGCCAGCAACCACTCCATGTAGTTTTCACCTTTCTTTATGGTGTACTTGCAGGCCGATGACCATTTGCCCGGATCGGGATAAATTTGCACGGTGAAGTCTCCCTGTCCTTTGGTCCAGGTGAACTTGGCGAGCTTGGAAAATTCTTCTCCCGGCTTGATGAATTGACTGTCTTTTTTTGAATCACCACGCAACAGCACGACATTGAGTGTGCTGGCACGGGTCTCATTCTTAACCCGGGTCCTCGCTTCACCGTTGGCGAAGGCGGCTGCTTTTCGGGAAGTTTTCTCGCAGGAGCCAGCCCAGGTCAGGCCGGGGATTGAGAACAGGAGGACCAGTAACAGAATTGATTTTGAGCGCTTCAAGGACATGGCTGACACCTCGTTTTCATCCAATGAGTACAGCGTATTTCAGCGTCAGGTTATGACAGGAAATGTGAAAAAAGAAAGCGGCCCGAAAATCACCTTCGACATGTGTCAAGCCTGATTTTTACACCCACCTGGCAGGTTTCTGCCATGGAATTCGCTAGTGAGAGGGAAAGCGTCATGCACACAAGAGGAGGATTCATCATGTTTCGGTCAAAGACACCCGTTGTTACCGGACTGTTTGCTCTGGCGCTGGCAGCAATGCTCTCCACCCCCGTATTCGCCAACAGCCGGTTCACGGTGAAGAATAACAGTGACGCCAGAGTGAGCCTCACCATCTTCAATGGCGGCGACAAAATCTGTTTTACGGGTAAGCAAAAGCAGTTATCTCCGGGCGAAGAAGGCAGCTATGGCTGCGATGGCAACGGCAAACAACGCTGCAAGGTTGGGTTTGAGGCCCGTTACAGCGGCGGCCAGGTGAATAATACGCTGTGCAAGGATATTGGTAGTGGCTGTGGTGTCCATATCCCGAACGGTGGTGAAGTTGTAATCAACAGTGATCAGACCTGTACCCGGACCAGCCCGGAGTAGGGGCAAGAGATTCGCGGGTCAAAGGGGTCTGAACAACTTGATCTGCCCCATCGATTGGAATTTCAAGTTGTTCTGACCCCTTTGGTTTTCCTTTGGTTTTAAGCCCTTAATCGGCCGTAGTACTCAACAGCGCAATTTCTCCGGAGTTCCCGCAACGTATCGCTTGTATTTGTCGCGGGAGCGCGTTCTTCAATGGCAGAATTTTCGCTCGGGTTGCGCTTAATGAATCAGGTGCCAGAGTCGATACCGGTCCATTCAACAGAATCGGAATGCAATCAGAATGATGAAACCAATGTTCAACAGACAAACATTCACAAGCCGGCCAGTGCTCATATCAACTTTTTTACTACTCATTCTGGGGTTCGTATCTCATTCCGCAATCGCCAACGACTGTCCCGCGGCTCTGGAATTCGCAATCACGCCGGGACCCAATAACACTGCGATCAACACCTGCCGAAACTTTGCAATCGACGGCAAGTCCATTACCGCGAAATGCCACAACATCCAGAAGGTGTGGAAAGACACAACGGCCGAGTGCGACAACATCGTCGCGAACGACAAGAATGGCCCATACGCGCTTTCAAACCAGGACGGCAACCTCTCATCCAGCCACGAATGTGGCGGTGCCGTGCTGGAATGGTCCAAAAAGAAATCTTCGAGCAATTCAAGCCCGGACACCTGCGAGAATTATCGCATTGACGGCAAGTACATCAAGGCACAATGCCGGAACAGAGACCAGGTATTGAAAAACACCAAGGAAAACTGTGAGAAGATTTGGTACAAGGCCAAGAATGGGATGATGATTATGGAAAATTACAGAGGCAGCCTGACCGTCAGTTGTCCACTTTGGCAGACCGATCCGCCATGCAAATGACCCGATCCGGCACAGTTCCAGAGCCCTCTATTTTCAGGTCTGGATACCATCGCCTGAAAGTAGTCTTATGTAAATCACCGTTGAGGACCACCGTGCGGGTCTGCAGTAGATTGTGAGCACCCTCATGGGCCCGCTGCATTTGCTGCTAAGCCAGCAGTCATCAATGAGTTCCAGACTGCTTTGTGCATTGCCGTGCCACAGGTACCACTTCGCGCTTGCCAGATCCTTCTTGACGGTCTTGCCAACGTCTGGATCTGAGCGAATAGGAACCATTAACGGCGTTTTTCGGTACTGAGGCAGGTATCGGCGGCGAGGGGCTATGAGAAACCAAATGGTGCCGGAGGTCGGACTCGAACCGACACTTTGTTGCCAAAACTGGATTTTGAGTCCAGCGCGTCTACCAGTTCCGCCACTCCGGCCAGGGGGTGAGGTCGTGCGAAGGCGCAAATTATAGCCACTTGACCCCAATATTGCACGATTATGACGCGCTCTCGCGCACCGATCTTACGTTCAAAGGCGTCAGAACAACTTCGGTTCAAAGGGGTCAGAACAACTTGATCTGCCCCGTCGATTGGAATTTCAAGTTGTTCTGACCCCTTTGGTCACCTTTGGTCTGCTCTGACCCCTTTGGTCCCCTTTGGATTTCTAACTCGTGAGATACTGGGGTTGGCCCCTGCCTGGCCAGCAATTCACTGCGTGCGCCGGCAAAATCCGTGTTGCCAGTGACTACTCGCTGTCCATAACACTGCCGAAATATTCGGCGATGGCGGGCTTGAAACGGTCGTAGTCGACCAGGAAGGCATCATGACCCTGGTCCGAGGGCAGGGCGACCAGCCTGGAGTTGACGCCGTTGGCGGCCAGTGCATCGGCTATCTCGCGCTGCTGGTGCAGTGGAAACAGGATGTCCGAGTCGACGCCGATCATGCAGGCTGATTTCAGTTCCAGGTGGGCCAGAGCGGCTTGCAGATCATCGTGGCCGTCGGCCACGTTGAACCAGTCCATTGCGCGCGATAAATAAACATAGGCGCAAGGGTCGTACTGCACGACGAATTTGCGCGCCGCGTTCTCCAGGTAGGATTCGACTTTGTAGTTCATACCGTAGACTTGGGGCTCGTATTTTGTCTGCTCCCGGCGTCCGAATCGCGTGCGCCATTCGCGCGCGGAGCGATAGGTGATCATGCCCATCTTGCGCGCCAGGCGCATGCCGTTCTCGGGCCAGCTCTCTTCGGTGTAATTCCCATCGTGCCACTTGGGGTCGGTCACGATGGCTTCACGCTGCAGCGAGCGGATGGCGATGCTGAAGGGTTCCGCGCAGGCGGATGAAGAGACACCGAGAAAATGCCTCGCCGCCAATGGGTGTTGATACAGCCAGGCGATGCCGCTCATGCCACCCATCGATGGGCCGACCATCACGCGGAGCTGTTCGATACCCAAATGATCCAGCACCAGTTGGGCTGCTTTGGCGATATCCCAGATGGTCAGTTCGGGAAAATCCAGCCGGTACGGCTTGCCGGTTTCCGGGTTGATGCTGGCCGGACCGGTTGAACCTTTGCAACTGCCCAGCGAGTTGATGCAAACGACGAAATGCTGCCGGGTATCGATGGGATGTCCCGGACCGACTACCGGTTCCCACCAACCTTCGCTGGTATCGAGCGCATTGGATGCGGCGTGTGCGCTGGGGGAAATTCCGGTCAGGATCATGACCGCGTTGGAACGATCGCGGTTGAGCTCGCCCCAGGTCTCGTAGGCGAGCGTCAATTGCGTAATGCTGCCGCCACGACGAAAACGAAAGGGTGAGCTGATTTTCAGGAACTGTGTTGCGCTGCTCATCGAGCGTGCCCGGCATTGAAAACAAGGGCAACATGATAACTTGCGCGCCGCTGACTTGCCTTATTGGCGGTGCATTTTTTCGCTATAAGCTTATAGCTGCGGGTGCATTTCCGGGAATGGCGGTTGTTTGCGTCCGGCCCGGAGCCGCTTGCCCGGGCACGGCTCACGCGCAGGTCGACAGGCCGGAATTACTCTACTCTTTGGTCCAGAGTCAGCCGGGTCGCTTCTTGCGCGTCTTTGCCCACTGCGGATGCCACGCTTTGCCAGTCACCCGGTGAGGGCGTGGGTCTGCCGCTGAGCGACAACCTGGCTTGCAATTCCACCTGATCGGCCGAGGAAATCGGGCGTTGCGGCACCATGCTGTCCGCGTCCGTCAAGGTGAGTTGCAGCGGAAACTGCGGCTGCATGACGCGGCGGGCGCCCAGCGGGGGGCCACCGCTTACCCCCTGCGGCCGTGCGATGATGAACAATACCGCGCCAGGCGGGACGGTTCCGGCAGGTAGTTGCGGCCAGGCCTGGCTTGCCGCCGCCGAGAGTTCAACGCGAATATCCATTCCCTGCGCTGCTGTTGCAGATCCGGGTGGCGCAGACGCAGTCGCGGGTGTGGATGCCGCCATCGACGCCCCCATCGGCGGTGTCATCGATGCCGGCGCGGATGCGGTTTCCACTTCGGGCGCCTGGCCCAACCGTGCCCGGACCTGGTTGATCTGCGCCAGCAGTGATTGTTCTATTTCGCTGCCCGGTTCCAGTTGTGCGCGTAATTTCTCCCACCATTCCAGTGCGCCGGCGTCATTGCCGCTCTGGGCTGCGGCGATACCCAGCAACCAGAGGCCTTTTTGCAGGCTCGGTTCGGCCGCCACGGCCTGTTCCAGCTTTGTGGTCATTTCCGGGGTGAATTGAGCATTTCCCGAGGCAAAGAGGCGGGCTTCGACCAGTTCCACCTGCACCAGCGGGACACCCGGGGACAGGCGGTCGGCTGTTTCCAGCGCCTCGATGGCGGCAGGATAGTTCTGCAGGTTCTTGTAACTGCGTCCCAACAAGAGCCAGCCTTCGACGTCATCTGGATTCTCTTGCAGGCGCTGGTGCAGACGTTCGGTCAGCGTGCCCAGGTCCGTCATGCTTGCATGGGCCCGGTCGATTTCGGCCTGGTCCGGCGCCTGGACCATGGCGGGGTCCAGCGCCTGCGGCGTGCCGACACCCTGATACATCAGGTAGCCGGCCAGCGGCACCAGCAGAATGCCTGCCAGCGTGACGGGTTTCCATTTTACGCCCTTGCCCAACAATGGCCCCAGGGTGAACACGCCTGCAATGAGCAGGACCAGCAGGGATATGCTCCAAAACATCAGACTTCGCGCTCCGGTTCTTCTTTTGCGGCTTGCCGGCTTTGGCGCCGTACCGCCAGCAGCACGATCACCGCGCCAACGACCAGCAACGCCGCCGGAAGCAACCACAAGACCAGGGTATTGCTTTTCACCGGGGGACGGTACAAGACGAAATCGCCATAACGGTCGACCAAAAACGCCTTGATCTGCTCGTCACTTTGACCGGCCATCATCATTTCATAAATTTCCTTGCGCAAGTCGTGGGCCAGCGGTGCGTCGGAATCCGCCAGGTTCTGGTTCTGGCACACCAGGCAGCGCAATTCCTGGGTCAGGTCGTAGAAATGCGCTTCCTGGGCGGTACTGTCGAAAACCAATGGCTCTTCGGCAAAACAGGTTGCCGCGAGCAGGGTCAAAAGCAGGGTCAGGAGCAGGATTGGCCCCCGTATGCTGGCCGTCGTTTCTACCGGCGTTTTCATCGGCTGCCCCGAACCGTATCCCGGGCTGGCAGGCGCGGCAGGATTTCCTTATCGATGACTTCCTGCGACATGGCGCCAATCTGCTTGAAAACGATTTTGCCACTGGCGTCGACGAGGAATGATTCGGGCGCCGCGTAGACGCCGAAATCGATCGCCGTGCGGCCGCTGGGGTCGGCCAGGTTCATCGCATAGGGGTTGCCGAAACGGTCCAGCCAGCGGCTGGCGTCCTTTTCATCATCGCGGTAATTGAGGCCGATGACGCGCAATGCGCCGGAAGCCGCCAAGGACTCTATGACCGGATGCTCGATACGGCAAGTGGCGCACCAACTGGCCCAGACATTCAACAGGAACGGCTCGCCAATCAGGTCGGCTTGAGTGACCTGCACATCGTTTTGCCCCAGCAGCGGCAGCTTGAACTGCGGCATCGGTTTGCCGATCAGCGGGGAGGGGATGTCCTCCTTGTGGTCGGAGTTGGTCAGGCCAACTGCCAGTAACACGCCCAGCAACAGCAATATCAGGATGGGAACCAGCCGGGTAATCACGCCGGTTGCTCCCTTGCCATGCCGCCGGCGAAACGCCTTCGCGCCCGCGCTTGCTGGCAGCGGACGCCGGTAGCGGCGATCCCAGGCCGCCAGCAGGCCGCCCGCCATCATGAACAATGCGCCGATCCAGATGAAGCGGATAAACGGTTTGTGGTAAATGCGGATAGCCCAGGCGCTGCCGCTTTCATCCAGCGATTCACCCAGTGAAATGTACAAATCGCGGGTAATGCCCGCATCGATGGCCGCTTCCGTCATCACCTGGCCGCTATGCTGGTAGCGGCGTTTCTGCGGAAACATCGTGGCCACCCGTTCGCCATCGCGGTAGACAGAGAATTCACCCTCATCGGCTACGTAATTCGGGCCTTGCAATGACCGCGTGCCCTCGAAGACAAATTCATAACCGGCCAATTCCAGGTGATCGCCCACGTCCATGCGCAATTGTCTTTCCGAACTGATTGCGTTGGTCAGACCGGCGCCGATCAGGAAGATTCCGACGCCAAAATGCGCCAGGCACATGCCCGTTTCGCTGCGCGAGGGACGTTGCTGCGACAGGGGTTGGTAGCGGCTGCGGTAATAGCGCACGGTTGCCGTGATGATCCACAGCGCCACCGCCGACGGAGGCGATGCCCCGCGGCCCTGCCGCGGGAATGAACCACCATGCCGCCGCAGCGGCGAACACGGCGAACATGGCCGGCATCCACAGATTGCTGATCATGCGCCGGATATGGTCTTCACGCCAGCGCGCATGAAAGCCAAACGGCAGCAGGAATACGAGCGGAACCAGCAACAGCGCGAACAGCGTACCGAAATAAGGCGGGCCGACCGAAATCTTGCCGGCGTCCAGCGCTTCCAGCAGCAAAGGATAGAGCGTGCCCGTCAGCACCATGGCCGCCATTACCGTCAGCAAGAGGTTGTTCACCAGCAGCAGGGTTTCGCGTGACAGTCCGGAAAAACGCCCGCCCTGGATCATGCCCGGAGCGCGCAAGGCAAAAAGCAGCAAAGACCCGCCGACGACGACGAGCAGGTAGCACAGGATGAAGATACCGCGCGTCGGGTCGGAAGCGAAGGCGTGTACCGAGGTCAATACCCCGGAACGAACCAGGAAGGTGCCCAACAGGCTGAGCGAGAATGCGGTAATGGCCAGGATCAGCGTCCAGTTGCGGAACGCACCCCGTTTCTCCGTTACCGCTTGCGAATGGATCAGCGCGGTACCCACCAGCCAGGGCATGAATGAGGCGTTTTCCACCGGGTCCCAGAACCACCAGCCGCCCCAGCCCAGTTCGTAGTAAGCCCACCAGCTCCCCAAGGCAATGCCGACGGTCAGAAAGGACCAGGCGACATGGGTCCAGGGCCGTGACCAGCGCACCCATTCACGATTGACTTGCCGCCCCAGCAATGCCGCCACCGCAAAGGCAAAAGACACCGAGAAACCCACGTAACCCATGTAGAGCATCGGTGGGTGCACGATCAGGCCCGGATCCTGCAGCAGCGGATTCAGATCCATGCCCTCGACCGCTGCGGGCAGAATGCGGGAAAACGGATTCGAGGTATAGATCACAAACAGCAGGAATCCGGCGCTGACCAGGCCCAGCACACCCAGCACCCTGGCGCGAAAGTCATCGGGCAGGCGGCGGCTCAACAGGGCCACCGCTGCGGTCCACAGCGACAGGATCAATTCCCACAGCAATAGCGAACCTTCGTGAGCGCCCCAAACGGCCGAAAAACGGTATTGCATGGGCAGTTGGGAATTGCTGTTGCGGGCCACGTATTCAACCGAGAAATCCTGGTTGATAAAGGCCCAGGTCAGCAGGCCAAAGGCCCCGGCCACCAGTGCGCATTGCACCAGCGCGGCGCGCCGGCCCACATTCATCAGTTGCTGGTTGCCGGTCTGTGCGCCGATCAGGGGCAAGGTGCCGAGCAGCACCGCAACCAGCAAAGCGGCCAGTAACAGGATTTGTCCAAGTTCTCCGGTCATGATGGTTCAGCCTCCGCTCGATGGTGTCTGGGTGGCCTCGGTGTGGCCGGCTTTTTCCAATGCATCCGCCACTTCCGGCGGCATGTAGTTTTCATCGTGCTTGGCCAGCACTTCACTGGCCTGGAACTGGCCTGAATCGTCCAGCGCGCCGCGCGCGATGACCCCTTTGCCCTCGCTGAACAGGTCCGGCAATATGCCGACGTAATGGACCTGCATTTCTTTCGCACCGTCGGTGACGGTAAATTGCACCGCCAGGCCATCTTCGGCCCGTTGCACACTGCCGGTTTCGACCAGGCCGCCGAGCCGGAACTGCCGCCCAACCGGCATGGCTTGCGCGGCAATTTCGCTCGGGCTCTGGAAGTAGAGCAGGTTCTCCTGCAAGGAATAGAAGGCGATGGTGCTGGCCACGCCCACACCGGCGAGGATCAGCAGCGCTCCGATCAGGCGGCGTTTACGGGTTGGCGTCATGATGTCGTTCTCCAGAATATGATTTTTTCTGCTGCAGCAAGCGGATGTTGCGCAAGGCGGTGCGCTGCTTCAGCAAGGGCGCCAGCGCCGTCCATAACAGGATCAGTGCTGAAACAATGTAAGAAGACCAGATGAAGGGCGCATGGTTCATTGGGCCGTCTCCCCGCGTGCAATCTCTCCCTCGTCCCACTTGACGACCTCGCGAATCCAGCCTTTACGCAGGTCCTGCTGCAACAGCATCACCCGCGCCCGCGTCAGCAAATTGGCGGCGTAAAAAAACTTGGTGGCGACCGTCATGATCAGCAACGGCCACAGCATGCTGATGTGAATATGGCTGCCGGTGATGCCGACACTGCTGTCCTGGTGCAGGGTGTTCCACCATTTGACCGAGAAATGAATGATGGGCAGATTGACCATGCCCACCAGCGCCAGCAGACAGGCTGCGCGGGCCGCTTTGCGCGGTTCGTCGTAGGCGCTGAAAAGACCCATCACGCCCAGATACAGAAACAGCAATACCAGTTCGCTGGTCAGGCGCGCATCCCAGACCCAGTAGGTGCCCCAGGTGGGCCGCCCCCAAAGGGAGCCGGAAACCAGTGCCGCCAGCGTAAATGCCGCGCCTATCGGCGCGCTGCTCATGGCGAGGATTTCCATCATGCGCACACGCCAGACCAGCGCAATGAATCCCATCACCGCCATCAGCCCATAGATCATCATGGACATCCAGGCCGCGGGCACGTGAATATACATGATGCGAAAACTCTCGCCCTGCAGGTAATCCGGCGGCGCTTTGAACAGGCCGAGATAAAGTCCCCAGGCGGCCAGCCCGGCGAACACGATCCACAACCAGGGAATCAGTTTGCCGGCGAAGGCAAAAAACCATGGCGGTGAACCCATTTTGTGAATGAACATCACCAGGGCATTCTTGCGTGGCTTGTTGCTTTGTTTGCTATTCATTAGGTCGATTTGAAGATTCATGAAAGACTGATTTTGAGTGCTGCCGCGGTAGCGAACGGCGCCAAAGTGAGCGATGTTATCAAGCCCGCGAGTAACAAACCGAGAAATGCGTTATACGGCAAACCATCCACCGCGGCCATGATACCACCGGTGGCGATAATCAGAACCGGCACATACAGCGGAAATATCAGCAGCGAGAGTAGCTGCCCGCCGCGGCGCAGGCTGACGGTCAGACCAACGCCAATGGCGCCGATCAGGCTCAGGATCGGTGTGGCCAGGGCCAGGCTGGCGACCATCACCCCCATGGCCTGGTTTGGCAAATTCATCCAGATCGCCAGCAAGGGCGACAACAGCACCAGCGGTACGCCGGCCACCAGCCAATGCGCCAGCGTCTTGGCCAGCGCAATCAGCGTCAGCGGATGGCCACTGATCAAATATTGTTCCAGGGTGCCGTCCTCGAAATCCGAGCGAAACAGGCCATCAAGGGAAATAACCGTTGCCAGCAGCGCGGCGATCCACAATACGCCGGGCGCAATGCGCGCCAGCAACGCGGGCCCCGGGCCGATACCCAGCGGAAACAGGCTGACCACCACCAGCAGGAACATCAAGGGATACAGCAGTTCCGTGCGGCGGCGAAAAGCCAGCAACAGGTCGCGGCGCAACAGCGCAACAAAGGCGCGCGACATGCTGGCACCATGCTGGCTGTCGTTCATGCGCTGCTATGGCCTGAAACGAGTTGAATTTCCGTCTTGCCTTCGATCGGCGGGCGATGATTGCCGTGGGTGGCAACAACGCAGGCGCCGCCGTCGCTGCTGTGTTCCTGCAACAGCCGGTCGACCAGGCCGATGCCTTCATTGTCCAGATTGGAATAGGGCTCATCGAGCAGCCACAGCTCCGCGCGGCTCAGTAACAGACGCGCCAGCGCACAGCGCTTGCGCTGGCCGGCGGACAAGGTTCGGGCCAGTTGATCCGCCACCCGGTACAAGCCTAGCTGTTCGATCACCGCGGCCACGCTACGTGTGCCGCTACCCAGAAAATCACGCGCGAAACGCACGTTCTCGACCACGGTCAGGTCATCCTTGATCGCGAGCAAATGGCCGACGTAGGCGGTACCCGCCGCCGTGGATTTGATATTGCCTTCGCTGGCGGTCAGAATGCCGGCCAGCAAGCGGATCAACGTGGTTTTGCCACATCCATTGGCGCCGGTGACCAGCAGCAATCCACCGGCATCCAGCTGGAAATCCAGTGGTTTGAAAACCGGTTGAAAATAGCGTTCAAAAGCAAGCTGTGAGACGGTAAGCATCAAATCGGAAGCAGTGTCATTTCAGAGTTCGCGCTATGCTACGGACTCGCCGAGGCCAAGTCCATTGCCGAACCCCGGGAAATTGATGCAGATCATCGCATCTTTTGCTTTCCTGACCAGATTGGAACTTGTATTGGAATCTTTACCATGAGCGGATACGATTTCGACCTATTGGTGCTGGGCGCCGGATCGGGCGGCGTGCGGGCCGCACGCGTCGCAGCCGCGCATGGGGCCCGGGTGGCCATTTGCGAGGAAAGCCGGGTGGGCGGCACCTGTGTCATCCGCGGTTGTGTGCCGAAAAAACTGCTGGTCTACGCTTCGCATTTTTCCGAAGATTTCGCCGATGCGGCGGGCTTTGGCTGGACGGTGCCGGAGCCCGGTTTCAGTTGGCCCGGGCTGATTGCGGCCAAAAACCGTGAAATTGACCGCCTGAATCAGATCTACCTGCAACTGCTGGAAGAATCCGGCGTGGTCGTGTTGCAACAGCATGCCAGTTTCATCGATCCGCACAGCGTCCGCGTGGGTGAGCAGGCCATTACCGCCGAGTACATCCTCATCGCTACCGGCGGGCACCCCTGGGTGCCGGAAATTCCGGGCATCGAACATGCGATCACGTCTGATCAGGCCTTCGACCTGCCTGAGCTGCCAGCACGGGTAGTGATCGTAGGCGGCGGCTATATCGCCTGCGAATTTGCCGGTATTTTCAATGGCCTGGGCAGCCAGGTGACGCAGGTGTACCGCGGTGATGCGTTGCTGCGGGGCTTCGATCAGGATGTGCGGGCCGTTGTGACCGCAGAAATGCGCAAGAAGGGTATCGATGTGCATGCTGGAGCGCCAGGTCGACCGGCTTGATGCAGCCGCTTCCGCTCTGGGTGTGACGCTCGATAATGGAAAGATTTTGCCGGCGGATCAGGTCTTGTACGCAACCGGGCGTGTGCCCAACGTGCGCTCCCTCGATCTCGAGAACAGTGGGGTGGCGTTGCATCCGGGAGGCTGGGTTTTGGTGGATGAGCATTCGCGCACCAATGTGGCGCATATTTACGCGGTCGGCGATGTGACCAGCCGCGTCAATCTGACACCGGTCGCCATATACGAGGGACATGCATTTGCCGATTCGGTGTTTGGCGGGAATTTACGGCCGGTGGGGCATGAATTTATCCCATCGGCGGTTTTTTGCCAGCCGCCGGTGGCGGCCATCGGCTTCACTGAAAGCGAGGCGATGACCCATTATGGCGAAATCGATGTCTACCGTTCGGATTTCCGGCCGCTGAAACACACCCTGTCGGGACGGCGGGAGAAGACCATGATGAAACTGATTGTGGCAAAAGCCAGTCAAAGGGTGGTTGGCATTCATATTGTGGGTATGGATGCGCCTGAAATTGTTCAGGGTTTTGCCGTTGCAGTAAAATCCGGGCTGAGCAAACAGCAGTTCGACGCGACGATTGGCATACACCCCACCGCAGCGGAAGAACTGGTTACAATGCGCAAACCCATCAATCGACAGGGTCAGGGAAGAGGTTGAATCATGGTTTCAGGATGGAAACAATTCCTGGTGTTGCTGGCCCTGGTGCTGCCTTCAGCAGTGATGGCGGAAAGCAACAGCGGACAGCCCGGCCACCTGCAGCGCTATGTCATTGAACTCAAGGACGCGCCTCTGGCCAGCTTCGCCGGCGGCGAACCCCCCAGTGCTGCATTGATCGCGCCTGAGGAACGACTGGAAGCCACCAGTCCCGCGGTCACGGGTGCGCGTAAACTCGACGTGCGTACACCGCGATCCCAGAACTACCTGCGCTACCTGGACAGAACGCACGATGCCTTCCGCCTCGATGCCGCCGTGTTGCTCGGCCGTACCGTCAATCCGGTTTCCGTTTACCGCAATGCGCTGAATGGAATGGCCGTGGATCTGACGGCTGCGGAGGCTGAAGCCCTGGCAAAGTCGCCCTACGTCAAATCCATCCGCAAGGACACTCGAAACCGCCTGGAGACGGACGCCGGTCCGGAGTGGATTGGCGCCGGCGAGATCTGGACGGGCGACAGCGGTTTTCCCGCCACCAAGGGGGAGGGTGTGGTCATCGGCATGATCGATTCCGGAATCAACTGGGATCATCCCTCCTTTGCCGATCCCGGCAACGACGGCTACCACTATACCAACCCATTCGGCTCGCAGCTCGGTTTGTGCAGCGATACTGAGGTCAAGTGCAATGGCAAACTGGTGGGCGTCTACGATTTTGTCGAAGACGACCCCGACACCACCGACGTAGTGGAGGAAAACAACAATGGCAAAGACAATTCCGGCCACGGCAGCCACACCTCTTCGATTGCCGCCGGCAATGTTTTGAATGTGACCGTCAACGGCACTGCGAATGCGAAGATATCCGGTGTGGCCCCGCATGCCAATATCGTCGCCTACCGCGTCTGTTACATCGGCGATCCGCCTGACCCGGGAGGCGGCGGATGTCTGGGTTCGGCCATTCTTTCGGCCATCGACCAGGCGATTGCAGACGGCGTGGATGTGATCAATTATTCGATCGGCACCGACGCATTCAATCCCTGGGCTCCCGGCAGCATACCGCAGGCGTTTCTCAACGCGCGCAATGCCGGTATTTTCGTCGCCACTTCGGCCGGTAATGAAGGTCCGAATGCCGGCACTGTCGGCTCTCCGGCCAATGCGCCGTGGGTGGTTGGCGTCGGCAACGCTTCGCACAACCGTATTTTTGCCAGCATCGTGCAGAACCTGAGCGGGGGTGATACCCAGCCGCCCGGTGATCTGATCGGCGCCAGCCTCAGCGCAGGGCTTGGCACCCGCAAGATCGTATATGCCGGGGATTATGGCTCCGCCCTGTGCGGCACGGGTGAGGCGGAAGCTGGCGGCCACTTGCTCCGGACAATAAGGGTTTGAGCAATCCCTGGAGTGGCCAGCACCCGTTCAATGGTGAGATCGTGGTATGCGATCGCGGCACCTATGGCCGCGTGGAAAAAGGCAAGAACGTGATGCTGGCCGGGGCGGGGGGCTACATCCTCGCCAATACCGAGACTGGATGGCGAATCGATTGTCGCCGATGACCATTGCCTGCCCGGCAGCCACATCGGCGAACAGGATGGCGACAAACTGCGCGCCTGGCTGGCCAGTGGCAGCAACCATATGGGCTCGCTCTCGGGGTTTACCCTGGCCAAGGATGATAAATTCGGCGACCAGATTTTCAGCAGCAGCTCCCGCGGCCCGGCCTTGTCACCGGTGCAGGATACCTTGAAGCCCAACCTGATTGCGCCCGGCACCGAGATTCTGGCGGCTTCGAATGTGGCTGGAGAGTTCCTGGTCCTGTCGGGAACTTCGATGGCTTCGCCGCATATCGCGGGTTCGGCCGCATTGATACGTGCCGTGCACCCCGACTGGAGCGTGGCGCAAATTGCATCCTCACTGGAAACGACGGCGACTGCGGCCCTGGCCAAAGACAGTGATGGCGGCGTGGCAACGCCGTTTGATCGTGGCGCCGGCCGCCCACGTCTGGGTGAAGCCGTCAATGCGGGGCTATACCTGGATGTGACCGGAACGGAATTCACCAGCGCCAATCCTTTGTCCGGCGGGAATCCGAAAAACCTCAACCTGAGCGGTCTGGTGGACTCTGCCTGCCAGGGCATTTGCACCTTGAATCGCAAGGTCAAAGACCAGATGGGTGGTGGCAGTTGGAGCGCCACGGCAGAGCATTTTCCCGCTGGCGTCAGTGTCAAGATCACACCGGCCAATTTCTCTTTGACCAATGGCGGTTCGCAGTCATTGACGGTCGAAATCAACTTGCAGGCGAGCGGAATCATCGGTGAATGGGTTTACGGCGATATTCTGCTGACGGCCGCCGGTTCGCCGGACCAGGCCCTGACGGTGGCGGTGTTTTCATCGGGCGGCAATCTGCCTGATCAATGGACGATTACCGACAATCGCGATGTAGGGTCGGCGGAATTCACCCTGGACAATTTGGTGGCGCTGCCGGATGCCACCTTTACCAGCGGCGGACTGGTGGCGCCGAAAAGAACGAAGCAAACGCTGAAGGAAGACCCGACGAATGATGATCCTTTTGACGGCGGTCAGGGGGTATACACCGTCTGGCACAATCTGCCCCAGGGCGGCTTGTGGCTGCATGCCGAGACGCTGAGTTCCAGTGCCGACGATGTGGATTTGTTCGTCGGCCGCGATGACAACGAGGATGGCGTCGCCGATGCAGAGGAGCAGTTGTGCGAGAGCACGACGCCCTCCGATCTGGAAAATTGTGACCTGTTCAATCTCCCCGCCGGGAACTACTGGATCGTGGTGCAGAACTGGGATGGCGGCCTGCCGGCGGACGATGACGTCACGCTGCTGAGCGCGGCCATCAACCGGTCTAACAGTTCAACGCTGGTGGCAAGCGGCCCCGGCATCGTTGGTGATCACGAACCGTTCACCGTGCGCGTCAGTTGGAGCAACATCAATGCACCGTCAGGGACGCAATGGCTGGGTGCAGTAGGCATCGGCTCAAGTCGCAGCACCCCCTACAATATCGGAATCATCCCGGTGCGTTTCAACCGCGATGGCTACGATACCTCGCGGACACTGCCGCTGATGAACGGGATCGATCAAAAACTGGCGCTGGCCGGCAATGCAAAGCACGAGCGCTTGTTTATCGACATTCCGCCGGGCGTGACGGCGCTGAACATTACCGCCAATGGCGCCACCAGCGCTCAAAGCGACGGGCTCAGCATGCAAGTTTACCGGCAGGCTTTTAACGCCGCGTTGAGCAATCCGCCTTTCGCCAAATTGCCAGCCGCGCTGACAGCGCTTGCATCTGCATCCGGTTCGGGCGGCAACGGCCCGGCCATCGCGCTCTCCGGTTCGGTTGCCCAAGGCCGCTATTTCGTCAAGCTGAGCAACACTTCCGCCAGTGCCGCCAGGGTCACCATCACGGCGACGGCAACGTCGGGTGCATCGACTCTGAATCCCCACCGCGGACTGTGGGATTTCGACCGCGCTATTTCGCAGGGTGCGGAGTGGAACGGAACCGGCGCGGTCAGGTTTTCGATCTGGTATGCCTACGATGAAGCGGGCCAGCCCACCTGGTACCTTGCCAGTGGCTCCGCGGTCACGGGAAATATCTGGACCGCCGATCTGATGCGCGTGACCAATGACGGCGAAGAGCAACAGGAAACGATCGTCGGCAAGCTTTCGATTACCTTCATTGCCAACGACCGGCTGATCTACAGTTACACCCTGCTCGGCCAGTCGGGCTTCGACAGCATGCACCCGAACGGCCCGAATACCTGTCCGGTTGTCGGCGGAGGCCCAAAGAGCTATACCGGCCATTGGTATCGAGGTATGTCCGGGCTGGGGGGGGCGACGGTACTGGCTTACTCTAACGCCAACGCGCAGGTGCATTATATCTTCGACGCAAACGGCGAGCCGCGCTGGGTGCTCGCTGCGCACGACAATGACCCGTCGCCCGTCCCGGGCGTGCTGCAGTTGCTGCAGTTCAACGGCTTTTGTGCGGTCTGCACGCCGGCGGATGTAAGCTATCAGAATGCCGGTAACATCAGTTATGCCTTTGGCACCGAGATTAGCGGCAACTGGACGCTGAATCTGGACCTGGATTCACCCCTGGCGCAGAGCATCGACCGTGCCGACAGCGTGGTGAAATTGTCCGATGCCCTGAGTTGCGAATGACCATTATTGCCCGTTGGCCCAATGCCGGATGATTCCGACCAGCCGCGCGCAATCCTCAAAGCTGTTGTACAGCGGCACCGGCGCCACGCGGATCACGTCGGGTTCGCGCCAGTCCGGAACCACGCCTTGCTGTTCCAGGTGATCGAAGAGCTTTCTGCCCGCTTCGCGCCCGGCGAGCACGCGCAGTGACAACTGGCAGCCGCGGCGCTGCGCCTGTGCCGGCGTGATGATCTGCAGCGCTTCACCGAGTTCTTCGTCAACCTGCTTCGCCAGCCAGTCTGTCATGGCGATGGATTTTCGCCGCAAGGCAGCCATGCCTGCGCGCTCGAACACCTCGAGCGAAGCACGCAAAGGCGCCATCGCCAGCGTGGTATGGGTGGAAAGTTGCCAGGCATCGGCACCCGGTGCCGGGTTGAATTCCGGCGCCATCCTGAAGCGCGTGGCCAGATCGTTGCCGAACCAGCCGTTGAGCCGGGGCAGGTCGCTGCGGCCATGGTGGCGCTCATCGACGAACATGCCGCCGACCGAGCCGGGACCCGCGTTGAGGTACTTGTAAGTACACCAGGCAGCAAAATCACAGCCGCTGTCTTTCAGGGACAAGGGGATGTTGCCGATGCCGTGCGCGAGGTCGAAACCAACGTTCGAGCCGCATGCCCGCGCGGCGGCGGCGATGCGGCCGAGGTCGAATACCTGCCCGGTGGCATACTGCACGCCGGGCCACAGGACCAGCGCCACGCTTTGCCCGTGCTTGCGCAAATACGCTTCAATCTGTTCCTCTTCCAGCAATCGCTCGCCATCCGGGGGTGAAAGTTCCACCAGGCAATCAGCCGGGTCCAGTTGGTGCAAGCGAATTTGCGATTCCACCGCATAGCGGTCAGAAGGAAAGGCGTGCTGTTCGATCAGAATGCGCCGCCGCGCGCCTTGCGGCCGGTAAAAACTGATCATCGCCAGGTGCAGATTGACCGTCAGCGTGTTCATCGTGGCAATTTCATGCTCGCCCACGCCGAGCATCGCCGCCTGGCCGGCACGCAAGCCCTGGTGGTAGGTGATCCACGGCCGTTCGCCGCTGAAGTGCCCGTCGACCGCACGATCTCTCCAGGCGGCCAGCACTTCCTCCAGCGCCGATGGCACCGACCGATGCTGCAGGCCCAGCGAGTTGCCGCAGAAGTACAATTTATCGCTGCCGTCCGCGTTTTTGGGAAAGCTGAATTCCGCGCGAAAGTCGCGCAGCGGATCGGCGAGGTCCAGCCGCCGCGCGGTCTGCAGCAGCGTTTCATCACGTGTTTTGCCGGTCATTTCAATCGGTTTCCTCACGGTTTTTGCAGTACCGGAACAATTACCGGATTGGGCGATTATACGGGTGAAGATGGTTATGGCACGATCAGGCAGGGCGCCCGAGGTTACAATGCCCCATTTTTCGTACGCTACCGTTTCGAGGATGTTTTGCAACGCAGCGACTTTCATTTTGAATTGCCTGCTGAACTGATCGCCCAGCAGCCGCTGGAACGGCGTTCGGCCAGCCGCTTGCTGCGTCTTTCGCGCGGCAGTGGCCGTTTCAGCGACCACCGCTTTGAGCAACTGCCGGACCTGCTCGAGCCGGATGACCTGCTGGTATTCAACGATACACGGGTCATTCCCGCCCGGCTTTATGGACACAAGCAAACCGGCGGCAAGCTTGAAATACTGATCGAGCGCGTATTGGATGATCACAGTTGTCTGGCCCAGATCCGGGTCAGCAAATCACCATCGGCGGGAACCGCCCTGGTGCTGGAAGACGGCACCTTGCTGCAGGTCGAAGACCGCGAGCACGACTTCTTTCGCCTGCGCTCCGATGGTGAGCCCATGAGCGGCTTGCTGGCGCGCCTGGGACACATGCCGCTGCCGCCCTATATCCGGCGCGCAGACTCGGTCCAGGACCGCGATCGCTACCAAACCGTTTACGCCCGCCGCCCGGGCGCGGTGGCAGCGCCCACGGCCGGATTGCATTTCGATCAGCCGTTACTGCAGGCCCTTACAGAGCGTGGCATACGCCAGGTGTCGGTCACCTTGCACGTCGGCGCGGCGACGTTTCAGCCGGTGCGCGTGGACCGTATCGAAGACCACCGCATGCACGCCGAGTACCTGGAAGTATCGGCCGGGGTCTGCGCTGCGGTAGCGCGAACACGAGCGCGGGGCGGGCGCGTCATCGCGGTGGGCACGACCTCCGTGCGCAGCCTGGAAACCGCGGCCGGCGGCGGAACGCTGCAGGCCTTCAGTGGCGACAGCAGGATATTCATTTATCCCGGCTACGAATTTCGCGTGGTGGACGGCCTGATCACCAACTTCCACCTGCCGGAATCTACTTTGCTGATGCTGGTCAGCGCATTTGCCGGTCTCGATCGGGTTCGTGCCGCCTACCAGCATGCGATCCAGGCGCGTTACCGCTTTTTCAGCTATGGTGACGCGATGCTGTTGCTGCCATGAAATTCGAACTCACGCACACGCTGGCAACCGCTGTGGGATCGGCCCGCAGGGGCTGCCTGCAGTTTGCCCGGGGCACCGTCGAAACCCCGGCGTTCATGCCGGTCGGGACCTATGGGACAGTCAAGGCCATGATGCCCGGAGAAGTACGGGAGACCGGTGCCGACATCATCCTCGGTAACACCTTTCACCTGATGCTGCGGCCGGGCGTGGACGTCGTTTCTGCGCACGGCGGTCTGCATGAATTCATGCGCTGGCCGTGGCCCATCCTGACGGATTCGGGCGGCTTCCAGGTATGGAGTCTGGCCGAGCGGCGCACCATCACCGAGCGAGGCGTCGAATTCGCCTCTCCCGTGGACGGTTCCCGGGTCTTCATCGGCCCGGAAGAATCCATCGCGGTGCAGCAGGCGCTGGGTTCGGATGTGGTGATGATTTTTGATGAGTGCACACCGTACCCGGCGTCCGCGGCACAGGCGCGCGCGTCCATGGAGCTCTCGCTGCGCTGGGCCGAGCGCTGTAAGCGCGCCCACGAAGGCCACGATACCGCCTTGTTCGGCATCGTTCAGGGCGGGGTGCACGAAACGTTGCGGCTCGAGTCTGCCGCGGAACTCGGCCGCATCGGTTTCGACGGTTACGCCATTGGCGGCCTGTCGGTTGGCGAACCGGAAGCAGAACGCAACCAGGTGTTGGAATACACCGCGCCCGGTCTGCCGCCGGAACGGCCGCGCTACCTGATGGGTGTCGGCCGGCCGGAAGATATCATCGCCTGTGTATTACGCGGCATCGACATGTTCGATTGCGTGCTGCCGACACGCAATGCGCGCAACGGCCACCTGTTTACCAGCCGCGGCGTGCTCAAGATCCGCAATGCGCGCCATGAGCAGGACACCCGCCCGGTCGACCCCGATTGCGCCTGTCACACCTGCCGCAATTTTTCCCGCGCCTATCTCAAGCACCTGGATCGCTGCAAGGAAATCCTCGGTGCACGCCTGATGACGATGCACAACCTGTGGTTCTACCAGCAATTGATGCGCGGCCTTCGCGGCGCCATCGAAAACGGCCGCCTGGAGTCCTTTGTCAGCTCTTTTCTGGCCAATTTGTCGCTCGGGCCGGAATGAGCCGGGAAAAGAAAAGACCCCCCGCCATATGCGGGCCGGAATGTTTGATTTATAATGCTCGGCTGCACCAGCGGATAAGATCCGGCCTCGATTGATTTGAACCGAATGGCCCCCATTTCCGCTCCATACCGATAAATGCGAGGATTTTCATGGATTTCTTCATTGCCAGCGCTTACGCACAGGATGGAACGCCCCAGGGTGGTTTGCTGTCCTTTCTTCCGCTCATCGTTATCTTCGTGGTGTTTTATTTCCTTTTGATCCGCCCGCAAATGAAACGGGCCAAAGAGCACAAGCTGTTGGTGTCCAAACTGGCCGTCGGCGATGAAATTGTGAGCAACGGCGGGCTGCTCGGGCGGGTCACCCAGGTCGGCGATTCCTTTCTTACGGTCGAATTGGCGGATAATGTGAAAATCAAGCTGCAAAAGCATATGGTCGCCAACGTCATGCCCAAAGGCACAATAAAAACCGCTTGAAAATACAGTTACACTGAAACCTTTCCCTATTCCCAATTCATTCCGCTCCCCGAGGCCGAATAATGAATCAATATCCAGCCTGGAAGTATGTGCTGATCCTGGTCATCCTGGTGGTGGGCGTTTTGTATGCGCTGCCCAACCTGTGGGGTGAAGACCCGGCTTTGCAGGTCACTTCCGGCCGCGGTTTCGCCATACCCGCGGATCTGGCAACGACCATTGATGACGCGCTGACGGCAAATCAGATCAAGTACAAAAGTCAGGAGCAGAACGGGAACCGGCTGCTGTACCGTTTCTTTTCGACGCAGGATCAGCTACTGGCCGCTGATTTCGTCAAGAAAGCCCTGGGGGAGCAGTACATCGTAGCGCTCAATCTGGCGCACTCGACACCGGCCTGGCTGCGCGCGCTGGGCGGCAAACCCATGACACTGGGCCTTGACTTGCAGGGGGGTGTGCACTTTCTGATGCAGGTGGACATGGATACGGCCAGAAGCCAGCAACTGGACCGTTATGTCGACGATATCCGCGCCTCCTTGCGCGATGCAGGCATCCGCTATGTTTCCGTCCGTCACGAGGGTAATGGATTGCTGGCGCTGTTGCGCACTGCTGAAGACCGCCAGAAAACGCTGGACCTGTTGAAGACCGACCAGAGTCTGCAGGGCCTGGATGTTACCGAAGTCACGATTGGCGATAATTTTGGTCTGTCTGCCAAGGTGCAGGAAAAGCAGTTGCAGGCGCTGCAGCAAACTGCCCTGAAACAGAACATCACGACCTTGAGAAACCGGGTCAATGAAATCGGCGTGGCCGAGCCGATTATTCAGCAGCAGGGCGCAGACCGGGTCGTAGTCCAGTTACCCGGCGTGCAGGACACGGTCGAAGCGAAGAAAATCATCGGCGCCACCGCCACGCTGGAATACCGCGCCGTGGATGAGCAGAACGACGCCTTCACCGCGTCGCAATCGGGCCGCGTGCCTCCGGAAGACAGGCTGTACACCGACAACAATGGCCGGCCCGTTTTGCTGAAGAAGCGCCTGATCGTTTCCGGCGATCAGCTCATTGGCGCATCTTCGGGTTTCGACCAGCGCACCAGCGAACCCGAGGTCAGCGTGACACTGGACGGGGTGGGCGCCAAACGCATGCTCGATTTTACCCGTAACAACGTGGGCAACCGCATGGCGGTGGTTTATATCGAACAAAAGCCCGGCGGTCATAAAACCGAGGAAGTGATCAGCGTGGCCGTGGTGCGCGAGCCCTTCAGCAAGCGCTTCCAGACCACCGGGCTGGGCTCCATCAGTGAGGCCAGTCAGCTTGCGCTGCTGCTGCGCGCGGGCGCACTGGCTGCACCCATGGAAATCGTGGAAGAGCGTACCGTCGGACCCAGCCTTGGCGCGGATAACGTCGCCCAGGGGTTCAAGTCGGTGGTCATCGGCTTTCTGCTGGTGCTGGTGCTGATGGGCTTCTACTATCGCATATTCGGCCTGGTGGCCAACCTCGCTCTGTTCACCAACATTTTTCTGCTGGTGTCATTGCTCTCGATGCTGGGCGCCACGCTGACCATGCCGGGTATTGCCGGTATCGTCCTGACGGTGGGCATGGCCGTGGATGCGAATGTGCTGATCTTCGAGCGCATCCGTGAAGAATTGCGCAATGGCAATACCAACCAGGCCAGTATCCGTGCCGGCTATGACAAGGCCTTTTCCACCATCGCCGATGCCAACATCACGACATTGATCGCGGCCTTCGTATTGTTCCTGTTTGGCACCGGCCCGGTCAAAGGCTTCGCGGTCACACTGTCCCTGGGTATCGTGACTTCCATGTTTACCGCGATCATGGGGACCCGGGCGGTGATCAACCTGATTTACGGCGGCAAAAAGCGCGTCGTCAAGCTGTCTATCTGAGGTCTGTCATGAGATTGCTAAAAAGCAAAACGAATTTTGATTTTATGAGTTTGGGCAATACCGCGGTGGCCCTGTCCATTATCTTCAGCATTCTCAGTATTGTGCTGTTGGTCGTTCGCGGACTGAACTTCGGCCTGGATTTTACCGGTGGCACCTTGATCGAAGTCAGCTACCCGGCTCCGCCCACCATCTCGGACGTGCGTGAGCATCTGGCCAATGCCGATCTTACCGATGCGGTGGTGCAGACCTTTGGCACCGCATCGGATATCGTCGTCCGCATCCCGCCCCGCAGTAAAGAAGAGAGCAGTGCGGAAATTTCCACGATTGTATTGAAGGCCTTGCAGCAGGGTGTGGATGGAGAGATTTCCATGCGCCGGGTCGAGTTTGTCGGTCCGCAGGTGGGTGAAGATCTCACCGAGCAAGGCATTCTGGCGGTTATCTACGCACTGATTGGCATCTTTTTCTACGTCATGTTCCGTTTTCAGTGGCGCTTTTCAGTCGGTGCGGTGGTTGCGACTATTCACGATACCATCATGTGCATGGGCTTCCTGTCGCTGTTCCAGGTTGAATTCGATCTGACCGTGGTCGCGGCCTTGCTGGCGGTCATCGGCTATTCGCTCAACGACACCATCGTGCTGTTTGACCGCGTGCGGGAAAATTTCCCGCGCATGCTGAAGTCGGCGCCAAGGGACGTGATCAACACTTCCATCAATCAGACCCTGTCACGTACCTTGATGATGTCGATCACCACGCTGCTGACCTTGATTGCACTGTTCATTTTTGGTGGACAGATCATCCACGCGTTTGCCTTTACCTTGATTGCCGGCGTCGTGGTGGGGACCTATTCCTCGATCTATGTCGCCAGCACATCCTTGTTGTATCTCGGGGTCAGCAAGTACGACCTGCTGCAGGTGGAAAAGGAAGGAGCCACGCTCGATACCCGGCCGTGATGCTCCCGATCAGGGCGTGAACCGTTCCGGCGCGAGCGCGGTCACGATTCAATTTGCCGGCTGACCAGGCGAAGACGGCAGTATGATTCCCAACTTCACCGAACTGTTTGACCGCCCCGTCATCATCCTGTCGGCGCCGCGGTCAGGCAGCACTTTGCTGTTCGAGACGCTGTCCGAGGTCAGGGATGTCTGGACCATCGGCGGGGAAAGTCATCAGATCATCGAAGGCGTCAAAGAACTCAATCCGAACTCCACTCTGGTAGATTCCAACCGCTTGACGGGAGTTCACGCCAGCGACCCGATCATCCACTTCATGCGCAGGCGGTTCGCGCGCTTTTTGCGCGACCGGGATGGCCGCGAGTTTTTTCATCATCCCACGATCTCGCGGTTACGCTTCGTCGAGAAGACTCCGAAGAACGCCCTGCGTTTGCCGTTCATGGAAAAGATTTTTCCTGATGCGCTCTACATCTTTCTGTTCCGGGATGTGCGGGCAAATCTCAGCAGCATGATGGAAGCCTGGCGATCCCGCCGCTGGGTCACCTATCCGCGACTGCGTGACTGGCAGGGCCCACCATGGTCCCTGTTGCTGCCGCCGGGCTGGCAGCAAATGAACGGCCGTACCCTGCAAGAGATTTGCGCCTTTCAATGGGCCGCCGCCAACCGGATCGTGCTTGAAGATTTGCAGGACATTCCACGGCACCGCTGGACAACGGTGAACTATCAGGCGCTGCTCGATGAGGCTGAAACCACCATCGAGAGACTTTGCGCATTCGCTGGTCTGGAGATGGATGAGCGCTTGCGCAGCAGATTACAAAAACCCTTGCCCCTGTCCCGCTTCACGCACACTCATCCGGCGGCCGATAAATGGCGTAAGAACGAACGTGAAATTGAATCTGTTCTGGATTCGCTGGCCGGCATCGAGCAACAGCTTGCTGCGCTGGGTTACCAGCGTACGAACTGAGAAGGATTGCGGTACGGGGAGCGGAACGATTCGCGTGGCCGAGGCCACGCGAACCCAGAGCATACAACTACAGCGAACTACTTCTTCTTGGCAGCTTTCTTCTTGGCAGCAGCTTTCTTCTTGGGCGCAGCTTTCTTAGCCGGGGCTTTTTTCTTAGCGGCGGCTTTTTTGGCTGGAGCTTTCTTTGCTGGTGCTTTCTTTGCTGCGGCTCTCTTGGCTGGAGCTTTCTTAGCGGCTGCCTTTTTCCTGGCAGGTGCTTTCTTCTTGGCAGCAGCCTTTTTCCTGGCCGGTGCTTTCTTGGCAGCAGCTTTCTTCGCTGGTGCTTTCTTAGCAGCAGCTTTCTTTGCTGGTGCCTTCTTTGCTGGTGCTTTCTTCTTAGCAGCAGCTTTCTTCTTTGATGCTTTCTTTGTAGCCATGGTTCACTCCTTTTCAGGTCGGGCGATTGGTTTACACCAGTTCAGGTTTGTACTGTATAAAAAAATTCCCTGATCCGAGTGTGGTAATGCCCAGCTGCTCTCCACTTCCAAACTCCTAACGAACTACATTGATAAGCGATTGGAACATGTACCACAGTGCGCATTATAAACTTCGCATTTCTCAACGCAACATTTCATGATGCTTATTTGCAAAAAAAATTTTTCGCGAAAAAAAATTTTTCCGAAACAAGTGAAGTGAAAAATGTGCGCAGCGAGCGCGCAATAATTTTTAACGCAAATTTACGACCAGCGTGACTGGATGATCTGACGCAGTTGCGTCATGAGTTTGTACGGTGCGGCGATAATCGTGCCGGTGTTTTCCACGTCATCGTTTCCGGAAAAATTCATCACGACGCCACCGGCTTCGCGCACGATCAGCGCACCTGCTGCGACATCCCAAGGCTTCAATCCAATTTCGAAAAAACCGTCGAGGCGCCCGGCCGCGACCCAGGCAAGATCGAGACAGGCTGTACCGGCGCGGCGGAAGTCCTCGACCTTTTCAAAAACAGATTGAAAGATTTTTCCGTAAGCCGGCAAGAGCTCACGCTGCCGAAATGGAAACGCGGTTGCCAGGATCGCCTCATCGAGCACAATGCGGCTCGACACACGAATGCGTTTGTTGTTGAGGTAGGCGCCGCCACCACGGCTGGCTGTGAACAATTCCTCGCGCATCGGATCGAAGATGACGCCGTGTTCGGTGCGCCCGTTCACCTGCTGCGCAATGGAAACCGCGAAGTGTGGTAGTCCATGAAGATAATTGCTGGTGCCATCCAGCGGATCGATGACCCACACGGTATCGCTTTCTCCCGAGCGGCCGCTTTCTTCACACAAAAATGCATGGTCGGGGTAGAAGCGTTTAATTTGCCGTACAATTTCCGCCTCGCAGGCACGATCCACTTCACTGACATAATCGTGACGCGCCTTGCGAACAATGGGAATGGCGTCGACCTGCTGAAAACGGCGGCGCATGATTTCGCCGGCCGCGTGGGCGGCGCCAACTGCGATGTTGACGACTGAATGGGTCATGGCAAATTGTCAATGAACACGAAAGCGGCACAGGATAGCAGAACAGACGGCGGCTTGTCGCAAAAAGCAGCGGGCTGCTTGCAGGAAGTTCGCGTGGTTTTGATCAACACCACGCACCCCGGAAATATCGGCGCCGCGGCGCGCGCGATGAAAGTAATGGGCCTGAGCAGCCTGCACCTGGTGACGCCGAAAATCTTTCCTCATGCCGAAGCCACCGCGCGTGCGTCTGGTGCAGACGAACTGCTGCAAGCGGCCACGCTGCATGCATCTCTGGACAGTGCCGTTGCCGGCTGTGGTCTGGTGCTCGGAACCAGCGCGCGGTTGCGCAGTCTGGCAATGCCGCAACTGGACGCACGCGCGGCTGCCCGGCGGACGCTGTCGGAGGCCGGTCAGCACGGGGTGGCCCTGCTCTTTGGACGCGAGCGTTACGGTTTGACCAATGCAGAGATGCAGCGCTGTCACGCCCTGGTGCACATTCCTTCCAATCCTGATTACGCATCGCTCAATCTCGCCCAGGCGGTGCAGATCCTTGCTTATGAACTGCGCATGGCAGCGCTGGGGGGTGATGGGCAGGTGCTGGATGCCCTGGGCTGGGAACCGGTCGATGGCTTGCAGATGGAGCGGTTTTACGAGCACCTGGAACAGGCTTTGCTGGACGTTCGATTTCTCAATCCGAAGCAGCCCAAAAAATTGATGATGCGCTTGCGCCGCCTGTTCAATCGCGCGCGTCCCGACCAGAATGAGATCAACATCCTGCGCGGTATCCTGACCGCCGCACAGGAGTCTTCATCCAAACGGTAATACCAGCGAGCGTCAATCAAACGTCCACTTTTTCAGATAGCCCGGTAGCGGGAGATCCGTCAGCAAGTCCGGCGCGGGCTGCGGCTTGCCGGCCTTCACCCGCAGCGGAAGCACTCCGGCCCAGGCCGGCGCATCCCGGTCTTTGCGCGGGTCATCCGGCGGACTGTCACTGACCTTGACCGTATAATTTTGCAGCGGCAGCGACAACAAGGTGGTTGCGTTCAGTTCCTTGCGGGTCGATGGGCGGATGTCCGCCAGCCGGCCGGGCATCAGGTGCTCGGTCAACAGTTCCAGGCCGCGGTTTTTTTCTTCCGCGCCGGTCACCGGCCTGGCCTGCCCAAAAACCATCACGCAGCGGTAGTTCATGGAAGAATTGAACGCGGAGCGTGCCAGCACCAGGCCGTCGAGCAGCGTCACCGTGACGCAACAGGGCAGCCCGTCCGCCAGGGTTTTCATCAGGCGGCTGGCGACCGAACCGTGCAGCAGCACGTGATCGTCATCACGAGCCAGGGCCATCGGTACCACATAGGGCTGGTGATCCAGGCTGAATCCAACATGGCAGATGCGCGCCGCATCGATAATCTTGCAGGCCAGCGCATAGTCGCGGCTGCCTTTTTCGCGCAATCGCCTGAATCGCATGTCGGGTTGGTTTGGCATCTGAGTACTCTCCGGTTTTGGTTAGAATACATTTATCGCGTGCGGCCGTCAGGAGGCCGCGCAAGTTTAACCCGGGACTGCGGGCGAAGGTATGCACGATCGCGATGAGCAAACATGAGTAACAGGACGGGTATGGAAAAGCCGGACTTCGGCGCCTGGGTGAGGAATGTCTGGCAGGTGGTGCAGGGCATACCCAGGGGTTGCGTTCTGACTTATGGGGAAGTGGCGAGACTGGCCGGGCTGGGTGGTTCCGCCCGCAGGGTGAGTCAGGCATTGCGCCGGGCACCGCGCGGCATGAAGCTTCCCTGGCACCGGGTCATCAATGCGCAAGGTATGATTTCATTCCCGCGCGACAGTGAAGGCTACCGGCAGCAAAAAGCCTTGTTGGAAAAAGAGGGCGTGGTGTTTCTCAATGGCAAGACCGATTTGCAGCGATTCGGTTATGCCGGAGCTCTGGATCGCCTGCTGTGGGGGTCGCCGGAGGATGGGGGCGGATAAGCTCACGCGCAACCCAGGCCCCTGGCATGATGCCGCAAATGATCTTCGATGAAGGTCGCAATAAAGAAATAGCTGTGGTCATAACCTTCCTGCATCCGCAGCGTGAGGGGATAGTGGTTCGCCAGGCAGGCCTGCTCCAGTGCGCCGGGTTTGAGCTGCTCGCTGAGGAAATCGTCTTCGGTGCCCTGGTCGATCAGAAGCGGTAATTGTTCCTGCGCATTGCCGATGAGCAGGGCGGCGTCATAGGCCGCCCAGTCGTTGTGATCATCGCCGAGATAGGCCGTCAGCGCTTTTTGTCCCCAGGGACAATCCGAGGGGTGGCAAATGGGCGCAAAGGCCGATACGGATCGATAGCGGCCGGGGTTGCGCAGATAGCATACCAGTGCACCGTGACCGCCCATGGAATGTCCGCTGATGCCGCGGCGTTCCGTCAACGGGAAATTCGCCTCGACGAGTTCCGGCAATTCCTGTGTGACGTAGTCGTACATGCGGTAATTTTGATTCCACGGGGGCTGCGTTGCATTGACATAGAAACCCGCGCCCGAACCGAAATCATAACTGTCGTGCTCGCCCGGAAAGTCGCTTCCGCGGGGGCTGGTATCCGGGCAGACGATGGCCATGCCCAATTCCGCCGCCACTCTTTGTGCGCCGGCTTTTTGCATGAAATTTTCATCGGTGCAGGTCAGGCCCGATAGCCAGTAGAGCACGGGTACGGGTTGGCGGGCAGCCTGGGGCGGCAGGAAAATCGCAAATACCATGTCACAGTCACAGCACACGGACGCATGCCGGACGCGCTGCACTTCGCCGCCGAAGCTGCGGTTACGGGAAATGATTTCCATGCCGGCCCGGTCAGTAGATCACGACGGAGCGAATGCTTTCGCCGTGGTGCATCAGGTCGAAAGCCCGGTTGATGTCTTCCAGTCCCATCGTATGCGTGACCATGTCATCGATGTTGATTTCTCCGGCCAGGTATTTTTCCACATAGCCCGGCAGTTCCGTGCGCCCGCGCACGCCGCCGAATGCGGTGCCGCGCCAGACACGGCCGGTGACCAGTTGGAACGGGCGGGTCCTGATTTCCTGTCCTGCGCCGGCCACGCCGATGATGACCGATTCGCCCCAACCCTTGTGACAGCACTCCAGCGCGGCACGCATCACATCGACATTGCCGATGCATTCAAAGGAATAATCCGCGCCGCCGTCGGTCAGGTCGACGATCACGTCCTGTATCGGTTTGTCGTAGTCCTTGGGATTGACGAAATCGGTCGCGCCGAGGTGACGCGCCATGTCGAATTTATCGGTGTTTATGTCGACGCAGACGATGCGTCCGGCCTTGGCCATGACCGCGCCCTGCACCACGCTGAGGCCGATGCCGCCGAGCCCGAACACCACTACCGTGCTGCCGGGTTCCACCTTGGCGGTGTTCAGCACCGCGCCGATGCCGGTGGTGATGCCACAGCCCAGCAGGCAGACTTTATCCAGCGGCGCGGCCGGGTTGATCTTCGCAATCGCGATTTCGGGCACCACGCTGTACTCGGAAAAGGTCGACGTGCCCATGTAGTGATAGATGGTTTTGCCCTTGATCGAAAACCGGCTGCTGCCGTCCGGCATCAGGCCCTTGCCTTGCGTGGCCCTGATCGCCTGGCACAGATTGGTCTTGCCCGACTTGCAAAAACTGCACTCGCGGCACTCCGGTGTATACAGCGGGATCACGTGGTCGCCCGGCTTGACGCTGGTGACGCCCGCGCCGACTTCTTCCACCACCGCGCCGCCTTCATGGCCCAGAATGGAAGGAAAAATCCCTTCCGGGTCGGCGCCGGTCAGCGTAAACGCATCGGTGTGACACACGCCCGTCGCCACCAGGCGGATAAGCACTTCGCCGGCCTGCGGGCCTTGCACATCGACTTCTTCGATTTCCAGTGGTTTGCCTGCTTCCCAGGCAACTGCGGCTCTTGATTTCATAATGGTCACCTAGGTATGCGCAATTACTTTGTCGGTGAACAGGTAATCCCGTAACTCGTGATCGAATTTCGGATCGCGCCGGCGGATCCATTCCAGCAACATCGAAGCGTGTTCCTTCTCCTCGTCCCGGTTGTGGGCCAGGATGGCCGCCAGTTCCGGGTCCTCGCAGGCATCCACGCGCTGGTTGTACCAGTCCACTGCCTCGAGTTCCTCCATCAGCGAGGTGATGGCGCGATGCATGTTGCGGGTTTCGTCACTCAGTTCATCGAGCGGCTCGTGATAGCCTTCATTCGCCATGAGTTCTTGCCTCCTGTTTGCTTTTAGTTTGATTCCATCTGCTGCAGGTGGACGTCACGCTGCGGATAGGGAATGCTGCAGCCAGCGGCTTCGAGTTCCGCCTTGCCGCGTTCCAGAACATCTCCCCAGACGGTCCAGTAATCGTCCGTCTTTGTCCACGGGCGCACCGCAAATTCAACGCTGCTGTCACCCAGGTTAAGGACAAAAATACTGGTTGCCGGTTCAGCCAGAACTTTTTCGTGCGTCGGCGCAGACGCGGGTCAGCACTTCGCGCACGACCTTCAAATCATCGTCATAGCCGACACCAAATACAAGATCTACGCGCCGCATGGTCCTGGCCGTGTAATTGGTAATGGTTCCGGCTGCCACCTGGCCGTTGGGGATCACCACCTGCTTGTTGTCCGGCGTGATCAGCAGCGGTGTTGAAAATGTGAATTTCCTCCACTTTGCCGGTGACGCCGGCAGCCTCGATGAAATGTCCCTTGCTGAACGGCCGGAACATTACCAGCATCACGCCGGCCGCGAAATTGCTCAGTGAGTCCTTCATCGCCAGACCGACAGCCAGGCCTGCTGCGCCAACGATGGCCAGCAGCGAGGTAATCGGCAGACCCAGAGTGTCCAGCGCTGCCAGAATCACGGCCACCAGCAAGGCGGCGTAGACGATATTGCTGAGAAAGGTGACCAGTGTCGGCTCCACCGCGCGGACTTGCATCAACTTCACCAGCGAACGGTTCAACAGCCCGGCGATCCATTTACCAACGATATAGATGACCAGGGCCACGACCAGTTTGACGGCCCAGCCGGACACCACGGGCAAGAGTTCTGCGTTCAGAAAAAATTGTTTCAGATCTTCCATTGCGTATTCCCGTTTGTGCGATGACAGAATTGCCTCAGGTAATATCTTCTCCCGGTTCCAGCGATTGCTCCATTTGATCCGCGGTGCGCGCCACATGGAGGATCACGTAATCGAGTTCCTCATCCACCAGGAAGGCGTACGGCAGGTTCTCGCACATTTTGATATAGGGCACGCCATCCAGATCGCCAACCGCCAGGTAACCCACACGCTGCATCAAATTGATGCGCAGGCATTTCTCGGCATCGAGATCGGCCAGCGGTGCAACGGGTGTTTCCACGCGCAGAACGCGGCGGCCATCGCTGGTATTCAGTTCGGCCAGAAACATGCTCTGAAGCCGCCCTGGCTCGTCCATCAGGCATTCGAAACTGATGATGAACGGCTCGTCGATTTTCAGTTCGTACGAATCCATGATGTGCTTGCGTACTTCGGAAAACGTTTCCATTTGCTTGATCCCTGTCGTTGCCGTTTCTCTATGGCGGTTATTTGGGCGCCAGCCGTACCGCGCCGTCGAGCCGGATGGTGGTGCCGTTAAGATACACATTCTCGGTGATGTGTTGAACCACGGCGGCGAATTCATCCGCTTTGCCGAGACGCGAAGGGAAGGGTATGGATGCACTCAGCGATTGCTGCACGGCTTCGGGCATGCCATCCACCATGGGTGTCCAGAAAATACCGGGCGCAATGGTCATCACGCGAACGCCGATGCGAGCGAATTCCCGTGCCATGGGCAGGGTCATGCCGACAATGCCGCCCTTGGAAGCGGAGTAGGCTGCCTGCCCGATCTGGCCTTCAAAGGCGGCGACGGACGCGGTATTGACGATCAGGCCACGCTCCCCATCTTCGCCGGGCTCGTTGTGCTGCATGCGGTCGGCCGCTGCTTTGGCGACATTGAAGCTGCCCACCAGGTTGATCATGATGGTATGGGTAAAAAATGACAAGTCCATCGGTGCTTCCCGGCCCAGCACCCGCCCGGCGCCGATGACGCCCGCGCAGTTCACCGCCAGGTTGAGACCGCCGTGGGCTTCGAGCATTTCCTCCACGGCGCGGATGACCGCGACTTCCGAAGTGACGTCGGTGTGCAGATAACACGTGCCATGGCCCAATTCCCTGGCCACAGCCGGGCCGGCCGCGTCGTTGATATCCAGCAGGCAAACCTTACCCCCGCCGGCAATGATGCGGCGTGCAACTGCGAGGCCGAGCCCGGAAACACCGCCGGTGACCAGGGCCTTGACTTGCGTGAATTCCATGTTTTCGACTCCTCGTTTGTTTTGATTCTTGCTTCGATCCGTATCGCGCGCTACATACTTACATGCGGAACACGCCAAAATGACCTGATTCCGCTGGCGCATTCTGCGCGATCGACAAACCGTGCGCGAGCACAGCGCGCGTATCCACCGGATCGATAATCCCATCGTCCCACAGCCGGGCTGAGGCGTAGTAAGGATGTCCCTGCCGTTCGTACTGTTCTCGTATCGGCGCTTTGAATGCGAGCTCTTCTTTCTCCGACCAGGAGGCTCCGCTGGCTTCCATGCCTTCGCGCTTGACCGTCGCCAGCACCGATGAGGCCTGTTCCCCGCCCATTACCGAAATGCGGGCATTGGGCCACATCCATAGAAATCTGGGTTGATAGGCGCGGCCGCACATGGCGTAATTGCCGGCGCCGAAAGAGCCGCCGATCACCACGGTAAAGCGCGGTACACGGCTGGTTGCGACCGCCATCACCATCTTCGCTCCATCCTTTGCAATTCCGGAATTTTCGGCCTGCTTTCCGACCATGAAGCCGGTAATATTCTGTAGGAATATCAATGGGATATTGCGTTGATTACATAATTCTATGAAATGTGTGGCCTTCAGTGCCGATTCGGAAAACAGGATGCCGTTATTGGCCAGGATGCCCACCGGATAGCCTTCCAGATGGGCGAAGCCGCAGACCATGGTCTTGCCATAGCGTGCTTTGAATTCATGAAATTCACTTCCGTCAACCAGCCGCGCGATGATTTCGCGCACATCGTAGGCAAAGCGTGTGTCCTGCGGCACGATGCCGTAGATCTCATCGCTGGCGAATCGCGGCGAAACCGGCTTCCTGAGTTCGAGCGCGGAGGTCTTCACGCGGTTCAGGTGGGCGATGGCTTCACGTGCCATCAGTAGCGCGTGGGCATCGTTTTCCGCCATGTGATCGACCACGCCGGAACGGGTGCTGTGCACGCGGGCGCCGCCCAGCGATTCGGCATCGACGATTTCGCCGGTGGCGGCCCGGACCAGGGGCGGCCCGCCAAGAAAGATGGTGCCCTGATCCTTGACGATAATGGATTCATCGCTCATGGCCGGGACGTAGGCGCCACCGGCAGTGCACGAACCCATGACCACGGCGACCTGCGGAATGTTGCGCGCCGACAGGCGTGCCTGGTTGTAGAAAATGCGGCCAAAATGATCCCGGTCCGGGAACACATCGTCCTGCAGCGGAAGAAAAGCGCCGCCGGAGTCCACCAGATAGACACAGGGCAGGTGATTTTCCAGAGCGATTTCCTGCGCCCGCAGATGCTTCTTTACCGTGATGGGAAAATAGGTGCCGCCCTTTACGGTGGCGTCATTGGCTACCACCATCACGTCGCGGCCATGCACCTGGCCTATGCCGGTGATGACGCCGCCGCACGGGGCGCTGCCCTCGTACAGGCCGTATCCGGCCAGGGATGAAAGTTCCAGGAATGGGCTGTCACGGTCCAGCAGCGCGGCAACGCGTTCACGCGGCAGCAGCTTGCCGCGCGCCTGATGTTTTTCGCAGGCCTGCTGGCCGCCGCCGAGGCTGGCGGCAGCGACTTGCTGCTTGAGGTCGGCCACCAGGCCGCGCATGAATCCGGCGTTCTGTGCATACTGCGGTGAGCCGGCATCTACCTTGGTTTCTATCGTCGCCATGGACGCATTATGCCAGCTTTACAACGATGGCCGTGACCGCGCTTGGCATGGCCTGCCTAGGCTGGTAATTCGACGGCAACCGCGACGGCTTCGCCCCCGCCCAGGCACAAGGTGGCGACACCGCGCCTGGCGCCACGCCGGCGCATGGCGTGAATGAGGGTGACCAGAATGCGTGCGCCGGAAGCGCCCACCGGATGGCCCAGGGCGCAGGCGCCGCCATTCACATTCACTTTGGCGTGATCCAGTTTGAGGTCGGTCATCGCTGCCATGGTGACGGCAGCAAAGGCTTCGTTGATTTCGAACAGATCGACATCGCGAATTTTCCAGCCGGCTTTTTTCAGCACCTTGGCAATGGCTTGTGACGGCGCCGTGGTGAACCACTCGGGTTCCTGCGCATGGGTGGCATGCGCAACGATACGCGCCAGGGGTTCGATGCCGAGTTCTGCCGCCTTGTCAGCCGTCATCAGGACCATTGCGGCCGCGCCGTCGGAGATGGAGGAGGAATTGGCGGCGGTAACCGTACCGTCTGCCTTGAATGCGGGGCGCAACTGGGGAATTTTCTCGATATTGCAGCGCGGCGGCTCTTCGTCCTGGTCATAGACGGCTGAACTGTGGCGGGTTTTCACCGCAGCCGGGGTAATTTCATCAGCGAAATCGCCCTCGGCCATTGCGCGCTGGGCACGCTCGACCGAGGCAATGGCAAATGCGTCCTGTTGTTCACGGGTAAAGTGGTAGCGGTCGGCGCACATTTCACCAAACACCCCCATCATCTTTTCGTCGAAGGGGCTCTGCAGTGCATCAAATAACATGTGATCCAGAACCCGGCCATGGCCCATGCGCATACCGGCGCGCGCCTTGCGCAACAGGTAGGGCGCCTTGGTCATGGATTCCATGCCGCCGGCAAGAGCGATCTCGGAACTGCCGGCTTTGATTGCGTCGTGCCCCAGCATGACGGCTTTCATGCCGGAGCCGCAGACCTTGTTGATCGTCGTGCAGCCTACGCTAACCGGAATGCCGGCCTTTATCGCTGCCTGGCGCGCGGGCGCCTGACCCAGGCCGGCTGATAGTACGCAGCCCATGATGACTTCACTGAGATCGGCCCCGCCGATACCCGACTGCGTTAGCGCGGCCTCGATGGCTATGGCGCCGAGATCGGTGGCGCTGACCGATTTGAATTGGCCCTGAAAGGACCCGATGGGCGTGCGCTTGGCGCTGACGATCACGATTTCGGGCATATTCAGGACTCCTGTGGTGGGCTCAGTTGCGTTGCCCGTCTTTGGAAAAACGGCAAGATAACGGCGATCGACGAAGGATATGCGCTGGTGTCGCAGATGCCCGTATGCTTCCCATGCTTATATCTTTGTCTTGTTTCGAATGCATTCAAGTTGCCAAATAGCGCAAGTTCAGTATCTAAGGCTTGTACACGAACTAACCGAACTTTGCGCACTGCAGCACAATTTGTCTTGACCCTGGTCAACGGGCTGTGCAGTTAGGGCATTGTATGGAGAAGCCGGGTATAAATCACGCAAATTTTCTGCACTGCAGCAAAAGCCTTTTCACAGGTTGCCCAGCAGCTCCCTGCCGATCAGCATTTGCCGGATTTCATTGGTGCCGGCGCCAATTTCATATAACTTGGCATCGCGCAGGATGCGGCCGGCGGCATAGTCATTGATGTAGCCATTGCCGCCCAGCGCCTGGATCGCTTCCAGCCCGGCCGTCACCGCGCTGCGTGAAGCGTGCAACAGGGCCGAAGCGGAGTCGATACGTGAACGCCGGCCGCGGTCGAAATCCTCCGCAATGCGGTAGGCATAGGCGCGCGAGGATTGCAGCGCGGTATACATGTCCGCCACCTTGGCCTGCATGATGCCGAACGAGCCCAATGGCCGGTCAAACTGCTTGCGCTCGTTGAGGTAGGGCAGCACCAGATCCATTGCCGCCTGCATCAGGCCAATGGGTCCGCCGGACAGGACCAGGCGTTCGGTATCGAGACCGCTCATCAGCACGCGCACGCCCTGATTGACCTCGCCGAGCACGTTTTCCAACGGGATCGGGCAATTTTCGAACAGCAATTCGCAGGTGTTGGAGCCGCGCATGCCCAATTTGTCCAGTTTCTGCGCGGTGGAAAAGCCTTCCATGCCTTTTTCGACGATAAACGCGGTGATGGCGCGCGAACCGGCCTCTTTTCCGGCGGTGCGCATATATACAATGAGTACGCTGGCCTCGGGGCCATTGGTAATCCACATCTTGCTGCCGTTGGCCAGCCACACGCCATCGCGGACCTCGGCCCTGCAACTCATCGAACCGACCACATCCGAGCCCGCGCCGGCCTCGGACATCGCCAGCGCACCGACCGCTTCCCCGCTGCACAGCCTGGGCAGGTAACGTTTTCGTTGTTCGTCGTTGGCGTTTTTGTATAAATTGTCCATGGCGAGGTTGCTGCATGCGCCATAGGACAAGCCCACCGAGCCCGAGGCGCGCGAGATTTCCTCCATCGCCACCAGGTGGGCCAGATAACCCAGGTCCGAACCGCCGAATTCGCCGGGTACGGTCATGCCCAGCAAGCCCAGTTCCCCCAGTTTGGGCCACAGATCCTGCGGGAAATCGTTGCGCCGGTCGATTTCCGCCGCTCGCGGCGTGATTTCCTGCGCGGCAAAACGGGCTACCGTTGCACGCAAAAGTTCGAGGTCTTCGCTCAACGGCATCGAGATGGTCAATTGCGGCTCCCGGCTGAGGCAGGTTTTGAAGCTGAATCGGCCCAATATTATAGCCCATGGGCACGGGCTCAGGCCCGATCGACGGCGGACCGGAGTCACGGCAAGCGTGCACGGTTCGGTCGGCAACATCAATCGGCCTTCATATCAATATTTTAGACAAAAAAGACGCCCGGCGGTGTGATAGTTTCGTGATTATTCGGGTCTACTATCCGATTCCGGCAGAAGAGGAAATCGAATTGACCTATACGCAACAAACCGAGCGGCGCCGCATTCTCATCATCGAGGACGAGCGCGACCATGGTGCGGGCGGATATCGGACTGATGCAAAGGGTGTTGGAAAACCTGTTGCGCAACGCCATCATATTCACGCCGAGGGGCGGGGCAGTGACGATCAATCTGCAGCCGAAGCCGGGGACGGTCAGCGTCGCGGTGGTCGATACCGGCTGCGCAGGCGGCCTGAAAGCCGCCGGTCCGTGACAGGACGCTAGGCGGAAGCGCTGGGCCGCGCCTTGACGCGGTCGTACCAGGCCACGATGTTCTTGTTGTCCGGGTTCAGGGGTTGACCGACCCGGCCGCCAAACTCGAGGAAGGCAAACAGCAGGATATCGGCCAGCGTAAACCGGTCGCCGCAGACGAACTGTTTGCCCGCCATCTGGCCGTCGAGCCAGGCAATGCGTTCCTGTGCCAGTTGCTTCAGATCGGCAGCAGCATGCGGAATGGTTCTGATGCGGTCCTTGAACAAATCCAGACCTTCACCGAAGCGGAAGCCGTTGCCCATCGGTTCCGCGATCTGCAGGTCGATGCGCCGCGCCCACATGCGCGTTTCGGCGCGCTCTTCCGGCGTCGTTCCGATCAGGCTGGACGGTCCGTTCTTTTCTTCCAGGTATTCGCAAATCGCCACGATCTCGGCCAGGAATGTGCCGTCATCGAGTTCCAGTGTCGGCATCTGGCCCGATGGGTTGCGCTGCATGTGGGCTGCCTGCCGGTTCTCGCCTTTCATCAGGTCGACTTCCTGCACCGGCATGCTGATGCCCCGCTCGGCCATGAACATTCGGACCGCTTTGGGGTTGGGGCCTACAGAATTATAGAATTTCATTTCAGTCCTCGAACTAGCTGTTTGTGAGTGGGGCGCGTGAATGCGTCACGCCGATTATTCAACCACCTCGAATCCCTCTGCGTCCAGCTCTTTGATCGGCCAGTGCAGTTGCTCCAGTTGCGGCCGCAGCTTGGCAGCGTCCCCCACCACGATGATGGCCACGTCCTGTGGGTGCAGCAATCGGCCGGCCAGCGCATTGAGCGTTGCGCGGTCGGTGTCCGCGAGCAGTTTCTTTTGCTGGCTGCGGTAGTCCAGCGGCAGGTCGTAGATCAATATCCGGGCCAGCAGTCCCAGTTTGCGGGCGGGTGTTTCGTAGCTTAGCGCGTCGCTCTGCCCGATGGCGTTTTGCATGTATTGGAACTCTTTTTCGGTCAGCCCCGTGGCGGCAAAATTCTGCAGTTCGTCCAGGACTTCCGTGATGGCCTGGCCGGTCGCGTCCTGGTTGATTTCCCCCGAGAACTCGAAGCTGCCGAATTCCTGGCCACCGTCGAAACCGGTGTAGGCGCCGTAGGTCCAGCCTTTTTTCTCACGCAGATTGAGGTTGATGCGGCTGTCGAAATTACCGCCCAGGGCAAAGTTCATCAGCCCGGCGCGGTAATAGTCACCCAGTGCGTCATAGGGCAGCGAGGGTTGCGCGATGCGTACACTGGACTGGCTGGAACCGGGCTTGTCGATCAGGTAGATGGTGCGCCCGCTGATGGTGCGCAAACCGTCAATGCCTTTGCGCTCGACCGGGCTTACCGCCAATTTGCCCAGACCGGCAACGACACGGTCGATGTCCGCCTGCGGCAGGCTGGTGCTGACCAGCACACCGTTCATATGCCGGGGAATATTGGCGGCATAAAATGCCTTGACGTCCGCGAGCGTGATGCCGCTCAGCGTCGAGGGTAAGCCGCTTTCGGGATAAGACAGAGGATGGGTCGGTCCGGACAGGACGGCATCGGTCGCGCGGCTGGCCAATGCGGGCCCGGACTTTTGCGCCTGCAGCAGCGCTTCCATCGTGCGTGACTTGACCCGTTTGAAATCTTCCTCGCTGAAAGCCGGTTGCAGCAAGCGCTCCATCAATAGCGCCATGGCTGCGTCCAGGTGCTTGGCCAGCGTATTTACCGTGATGGCGGTTTCGTAGGTGGTCGAATTCACGCTGACGCTGGCGCCGATGCGCTCCAGTGCTTCGCTGAATTCAGCGGCGCTGCGCTGCTGTGTGTCTTCGTTCATCAGCGCCGCCGTCAGGCTGGCGAGTCCGGCTTTGCCGGCAGGCTCATCCCGCTGGCCCATGGCGAACAGGACTTGCAAGGTGACGGTGGGGGTTTCGTCATTGGATACACTGAGCATGCGTACGCCGTTGGCCAGATGGCTGTCCCGGATCGCCGGCAGCCGCAAACCGGGATTGATGCCGGGCGTTGGTTTCACGCTGCGGTCGAAATCATCCTTCACCGTTCGCAGGGCGGGGGTGTTCTGCGGCACCGGCGGAGAAACCGAGGGCGGTATCTTTTCGGCCGCGCCGCCGGGCGCAATTTCGGGCGTGACATAATTCGGCTCCCTCGCGGCCATTTCTGCATGGCCGGCGGGCACCACACTGAGCACCACGGCCGGAGCGTGCTCGACATACTGACGGAATGCCCGGGTCACATCCTCGGGCTTGACCGCCGCATAGCGTTTGAGATCATCCTGCACGGCTTTCGGATCGCCGTTGAACATCTCGGAAAAAGCCAGCGCGCCGACTTTTCCGGCGACACTTTGCATATCGAAAATGCGCGAGGATTCAATCTGCGCCTTGAACTTGTCGAGGTCATCCTGGCTGACGCCGCGCGTGCTGAATTCGCTCAAGGTATCCCGGATGGCCGTCTCCATCTGCGCCAGGGTTTCACCGGAACTCGGGTTTTGCACCACGATGAAGGCCATTTCGCAAGCCAGTTCACGGCAGGTGTGGCTGACATAGACACTGACCGCGCGCCCGCTTTGCACCAGGCGCTGGTACAGCAGCGAGGTTTTGCCCTGGCCCAGAATCTTGGCCGCGGCATCCAGCGGCGCCTCGTCCTTTTCGTAGTAATACACGGTGGGCACGAGCAGCGCGATGGCGGGCAGGTGAATATTGTCTTCCAGCGTGACGTAACGGTCGCTGTCCAGATGAGCCGGTTCCTTGGGCAGCGTAGCCACTTCCGGGCCGCTTGGAATCGGCCCGAAATACTTGGCCACCCATTGCAGGGTCTGTTGCGGGTCGATATCGCCGCCGATCACGAGTTGCGCGTTGTTGGGGCCGTACCAGCGCAGGAAGAAACGCTCCAGATCGTCCAGGGTTGCCGCGTCCAGATCTTTTGGCCAGCCCACCACCGGCCAGGAATAGGGGTGGTCGGGTGGGTAGAGGTTTTCCATCATCACCTCGGAGACGCGCCCATAGGGCACATTGTCCACCCGCTGGTTACGCTCGTTCTTGACGGTCTCGCGCTCGTTTTCGAATTTCTTTTCATCGACCGCCTGCAGCAGGAAGCCCATGCGGTCCGCTTCCAGCCACAGCGCCAGTTCAAGCTGGTTGACCGGAATGGTTTCGTAATAATCGGTGCGGTCGGTATTGGTCGAGCCGTTGAGCGAACCGCCGGCGTTGGCGATGATCCTGCTGAACTCGCCATTGGGGACATGTTCGGAGCCTTCGAACATCATGTGCTCGAAGAAATGGGCGAAGCCCGAACGTCCGGGCTGCTCGCGGCTGGAGCCGACATGATAGGACACATCGACATTGGCCAGGGGGTCGGAGTGGTCTTCATGCAGGATCAGGGTCAGGCCATTGTCCAGCCGGTACATGGTATAGGGAATGGAGAAATCGCCGTTCTCGCCGCGATAGTCTTCCAGCAGGGTCACACCCGCGGGCAGCGCGGGTTTTGCGGCGCTGACTGCCGGTTGCGCGACCGGGGAACTGACCGTGGCGTCGGTGGCGGTATCGCACGCGGCCAGCGCGAGCAGGGCGGTAACAAGGAAAGCGATCAGACGCAGCCGCTTGAGCATGGAATACCTCGTGTTCATGAATCAGTGAGTCGAATGGGGTGGCTGAATGGGCAGGCGTAAAATGATAGCGGGTTTATAATGCGGCTGCCCATGCCAGAAGTCTGACACGGGGAATGCGCCGAGGTTCGGATGAATGCCGGCTCGCGCGCTCGAGCGTAGCCTGTAGCCGAGAGGATCATCATGATGCAGTCAAGCACCTGGCAATTCGATGCCTATGGCCCACCGGGGCAGGCCCTGGCGTGGCGTGAACAGGAATTGCCCGAGCCGGGGCCGGGGCAGGCCTGGGTGAAAATCAAAGCGATCGGCATGAACCGCTCCGATTTGAACTACATCGGCGGGCACTACTTTCCGGCAAAGCATTTCCCCAGTTGTGTCGGCACCGAGGCAGTGGGCGAAATCATTGCGCTGGGGCCGCCGGGCCGGGGCAAGGCAGAGCCGCTGGAGCATTTGCAGCTAGCCGAAGGGGACCGGGTGGGCACACTTACCTTGCGTATCGATGAGGCCGCGATGGGTGTTTACCGCGATGTCGGCTTGTACGACCAGGCGGCCCTGGCGCCGGTGCCCGAGGCCTACTCGGATGAAGAAGCTGCCGCCTATTGGGTGGCCATCCTGACCATGGGCGGAGCGATGGAAATGGGCGGGCTCAGTGCCACAACGGCCGCAGGGAAAACGGTGCTGATCACCGCCGCCGCCAGCGGCATGGGCGTAATGGCCTTGAAGTTGGCGAGGCTTTGGGGCGCGAACACCATTGCCACCACGCGCAATCCCGCCAAGGTCAGTGAACTCGAAGCGCTCGCCGGCCAGGTGTTGGTTTGCCAGGATAGCCAGAGCCTTGCCGATGGGGTGCACAAGCTGACCCAGGGCCGGGGCGTCGATTGTGTGCTGGATCCGGTGGGGGCAGAATATTACCCGGGGCTTCTGAAGGCCCTGGCGCGCGGGGGCCAGATCGTCAGTTACGAATGCATCACCGGCACGCAGGCCGGCCTTTCCATCATGGACATGATGATGAAAGATGCGAGCTTTCACGGCTTTACGGTGTTCCGGCCATTTGCCAACCCGGCCTTGTTGAACCGGCTGGTGGCCATGGGTCTGGATGATGCCGCGCCGCTCAGGCCACTGATTTCCCGCAGCTTCGATTTGGCCGAGGCCCCACGGGCGCTGGAAGTTTTGGGGCGTTGCGAGCATGTGGGAAAATTGGTGATAAGAGTTTAACGACAAAGCAGAGAGCCAAGGAGCTATCCATGTCTTCCATGACGCATGCAGCGCCAAGCGGTCAGTTGCAGGCCAGCCTGCAGGAACGCTTTGCTGCCGTTCGCGAAACCACGGTGCACCTGTGCCGGCATCTCGAGCCGGAGGACTACGTCGTCCAGAGCATGGCGGACGTCAGTCCGGCCAAGTGGCACCTGGCGCACACGACCTGGTTCTTCGAGCACTTTATTCTGGCGCACATCGATCAGCGCTACCGGCGCTTCAATGAGGGCTATCACCACCTGTTCAATTCCTACTACCATTCCGCCGGCCAGATGCATCCGCGGCCGCAACGCGGATTGCTGTCGCGGCCGCTGGTGCGGGACATTCTTCAATACCGCGAGTATGTCAACGAGCACCTGCTGGAGTTGATCGGCGAACGGCCGGACGATGAGGACATCAGGCAACGCGTCACGCTGGGACTCCACCACGAACAGCAACATCAGGAACTGCTGCTGACCGATATCAAACACGTTTTTTCCTGTAATCCGCTGCAGCCCGCGGTCAACCCTGAGCTGAAAATCCCCGGCCCTTCCGGCCTCACGCCATTGCGTTTCGTTTCGCGCCCGGGCGGCATGTTTGAAATTGGTGCGCGCGAAGAGCACTTCTGTTTCGACAATGAAACCCCGCGTCACCCGGTGCTGGTGCCGGATCATCAACTGGCATCGCGCCTGGTCAGCAATGGCGAATATCTCGAATTCATTCGCGATGGGGCTTACCGCGAACCCCGGCTCTGGCTGTCCGACGGCTGGGCGGAAATTCAGAATAAGGGCTGGCAACGGCCACTGTACTGGGGTGAGGATCTGGCCAGCGAATTTACCCTGGGCGGCCGGCGCGATCTCGATCTGAATGCGCCGGTGGTTCATGTCAGCTACTACGAAGCCGATGCCTGCGCGCGCTGGGCCGATGCGCGCCTGCCCACCGAGGCCGAGTGGGAACTGGCGGCTGCCGGGCAGGACCCTGTCGGCAACCTGATGCATGCCGGTTACTGGCAGCCCATCGCAGCAGCGGATAACGATGCGGTGGACAGGGACAGCCAGCTTTTTGGCGATGCCTGGGAATGGACGGCTTCGGCTTATGCGCCTTATCCCGGCTTCAAGCCACTGGCAGGCTCACTGGGCGAATACAACGGCAAGTTCATGTGCAATCAGATGACCGTGCGCGGGGGTTCCTGCGTCACCGCGGACGATCACATACGTGCGAGCTATCGCAGTTTCTTTTACCCCGATGCGCGCTGGCAATTTCTCGGCATCCGGCTGGCGCGGGATCACGGACAAGCGGCAGGAAATTAACCAAGGGGAAATTAACTAGGGGGAATTTATTTAAGGACGGTGGGGGACCGACCCGTCCCCACACCGTATATCCCGACACACATCGTCGGGTGGCGAGATAACTGGTAGTCGGTCGAAAAAAAGCGCGCAGTCAATAGAGCTGCGTCCACCGACTGCGCGCTAGCGTACTCCTAAAAATGAATTCATGCAAATTTGGCTAAAAATGCCGGAAAAGTACATGAAAAATCGTTAAAAGCAAGGATTTACAGATTCCCGTTGCTAAGTGCTAACCCTATCAACAAGTTGGTGATGACTCTTCAGGATTATCTTGCGAAGAAGCACCCGGGATGTGAAAGACCATCCTTTCGGTCTTACCGATACCCGCCGCCCGCAACAACGTCATCCCACACCCCATTTATAGGCGTCATCCCAGGCGAACGCCTGGGATCCAGGCAGTAAAGCCTCAACAGCGGAAAAGATCAGTGGGTTTTGTCGCCGAGACGATTCAGGGCTTCTGCCTCGAACATGGCCAGGAGTTCGTTGACTTCAGCTTCGATGTTCCCGCCGGGCTGCTTCTTCGCTTTGCGGATTTTCTCCGCCTGCCGGCGAACTTTGCCCAGGGCATTCAACAGCCAGGCGCGATCCTGGTGCACCGCGAAATGCCGCCAGCTAACGCAGCCCTCGATTTCCCTGGCTTCGTGTCTGGCAGTGATTTCCTTTAGTGATCTGACCCGTTCGTTCTTATATTCCTTTTTCATGCTGGTTCCTTTAACGTTCTGGGCATTGACCCTGATGCCGATGCAATGAGAATTTTACACGAGTCTCAAGGTACAATAATCATTTTGAACTGAATTAAATCTTCGAGAGCCGATGAGCACAACCGCCAAGCACATAAGCAAGACCACGGACACGCAGCCGGAGCACGCGAAACCCCTGCGCTTCGTCACCGCCGCCTCCCTGTTCGACGGCCACGACGCCGCCATCAACATCATGCGCCGCCTGATCCAGGCACAGGGCGCCGAAGTCATCCACCTGGGACACAACCGCAGCGTGCTGGACATCGTGCGCGCGGCAATTCAGGAAGATGCAGACGCGATTGCGATTTCGTCCTACCAGGGCGGGCACAACGAGTTCTTCCAGTACATGGTCGATCTGCTGAAGGAGCGCCATGCCACGCACATCCGCATCTTCGGCGGCGGCGGCGGCACGATCACGCTGGACGAGAGCAAAGCGCTGGAAGCCTATGGAATCGAACGCATTTACCACCCCGAAGACGGCATGAAAATGGGCCTGGTGGAAATGATCGAAGACGTGGTCAAGCGCACCGCCGATGCACGCGTTGCCACCACGTTTCCGGGACAGGTGAATCTCGAAGACGACCAGACCATCGCCAATGTCATCTCCGCGCTGGAAGACCAGGTGTTCGGCGAGGCGGAACTGAAGCTCAAGCGGCGCGAATGGGAAGGCGCGAAGAAGCAGGCTCCGGTCGATCGGCCTCACCGGCACCGGCGGCGCCGGCAAATCCTCGGTAACCGACGAACTGCTGAACCGCTTCACGCAAAGTTTCCCCGACATGCGCATCGCGGTGCTGGCCGTCGACCCCACCCGCCGGCGCACCGGCGGCGCGCTGCTGGGTGACCGCATCCGCATGAACACCCTGCGCAACGAGCACATCTACATGCGCAGCATGGCCACGCGCCGCCAGCACCTGGCGACCTCGGTGATTCTGAAAGACGCCATCGCCTTCCTCAAATCGGCCGGCTTCGACCTGGTGCTGGTCGAGACCGCGGGCATCGGCCAGAGCGATTCCGAAATCGTCGACCTGGTCGATTTCCCGGTGTACGTGATGACCAGCGACTTCGGCGCGCAAAGCCAGCTCGAGAAAATCGACATGCTGGACTTCGCCCAACTGGTGGTGCTGAACAAATACGACCGCCGCGCCGCCGAAGACGCGCTGCGCGACGTGCGCAAGCAATGGAAGCGCAACCACACGGCGTTCGATATGGACGACGAGGACGTACCGGTCTATCCCACCATCGCCAGCCAGTTCAACGACCCCGGCATCAGCTGGATGTTCGTCAACCTGTGCCGCCTGCTGCGGGAAAAGCTCGAACTGCCGGCCGAACCCTGGACGCCCGAAATCGACACCACGCTGAAAGAACCCAAAGCCACCGTACTGATCCCCGGCAGCCGCCAACGCTACCTGGCCGAAATCGCCGAACAGGGCAGGGCAGTAAACGAAGACATCCGCCGCCAGGCCGAAGCCGCCAGCCAGGCCCAGAACTACTACGAATCCCTGAAAGCCCTGGAAGACCCGGCCCTCCCAGAACCTTTCGTCATCTTTGCGCCCGAAGCCCTCGTAGGAGGCCGCTCAGCGGCCGAAACACCCAATTCGCGCGCAAAGCGCGCTCCTACAGAGGAAGCCCCCGACCGAACCCAGTTGCTCCTCCGCCAACGCTACAACGAAGCCCTCGCCGAACTCAGCGAAGACGCGCATCCAACTATTAAAGGCCTGGCCCGAACGCAAGAGACGGCCTGCGCACCGAAAAATACACCTACCCCGTTCGCGGCCAGGAAGTCACCGGCAACAACTACCGCGAATCCCTGAGCAAACTGCAAATCCCCAAAATCGGCATGCCGCGCGACGCCGACTGGGGCGAACTCTTGAGCTTCCTGATGCGCGAAAACCTGCCCGGCGGCTACCCCTACACCGCCGGCGTGTTCCCCTACAGGAGAACCGGCGAAGACCCGATCCGCATGTTCGCCGGCGAAGGCACGCCCGAGCGCACCAACCGCAGATTCCATCTGCTGGCCCACGGCCAGCCCGCCGTGCGCCTCAGTCCACCGCCTTCGACTCCGTCACCTTATATGGAGAAGACCCGCACACCCGCCCCGACATCTACGGCAAGGTCGGCAACTCGGGCGTATCGATCGCCACCGTGGACGACATGAAGAAACTCTATTCCGGTTTCGACCTGTGCTCGCCCAGCACCTCGGTATCGATGACCATCAACGGCCCCGCGCCGATGATCCTGGCGTTTTTCATGAACACCGCCATCGACCAGCAGGTGGAGTTGTACCTCAAAGCCAACGACCTGTGGGAGGAGGCCGAGAAAAAAATCAACGCCTACTTCAAGGACAAAACCCGCCCGCAGTATCACGGCGAATTGCCCAAGCGACAACAACGGCCTCGGCCTGGCCCTGCTCGGCATCACCAGCGACCGCCTGATCGGCATCAAGGGTTTCGATCAGGCCAAATACGACGAGATCAAAGCGAAAACCGCTGTCCAGCGTGCGCGGCACCGTGCAGGCCGATATCCTCAAAGAAGACCAGGCGCAGAACACCTGCATCTTCTCCACCGAATTCGCCATGCGCATGATGGGCGACATCCAGCAGTTCTTCGTCGATCACAACGTGCGCAACTTCTACAGCGTCTCGATCTCCGGCTACCACATCGCCGAAGCCGGCGCGAACCCGATCAGCCAGCTGGCCTTCACCCTCAGCAACGGCTTCACCATCGTCGAGTACTACCTCGCGCGCGGCATGGACGTGGACGAATTCGCCGGCAACCTCAGCTTCTTCTTCTCCAACGGCATGGACCCGGAATACACCGTCATCGGCCGGGTCGCGCGGCAGAATCTGGGCCAGAGCCATGCGCGACCGCTACGGCGCCAGCGCCGGAAGCCAGAAACTGAAGTACCACATCCAGACCAGCGGAAGGAGCCTGCACGCGCAGGAAATCCAGTTCAACGACATCCGCACCACGCTGCAGGCCCTGTACGCGCTGTTCGACAACTGCAACAGCCTGCACACCAACGCCTTCGATGAAGCCATCACCACCCCCACCCCCGAATCGGTGCGAAGGGCGGTCGCCATCCAGATGATCATCAACAAGGAACTGGGCCTGAACTACTGCGAAAACCCCTGGCAGGGCAGCTTCATCGTCGACGAACTCACCGACCTGGTCGAAGAAGCCGTCTACCAGGAATTCGAGCGCATCTCCGAACGCGGCGGCGTGCTCGGCGCGATGGACACCATGTACCAGCGCAGCAAGATCCAGGAAGAAAGCCTGTACTACGAAAGCAAGAAACACGACGGCAGCCTGCCCATCATCGGCGTCAACACCTTCCTGCCCCCCGACGGCCACGGCGAAATCGGCGCCATCGAACTGATGCGCAGTTCGGAAGGGGAGAAGGATCAGCAGGTGGCCAATGTCGAGGCCTTCCGCGAAACGCATGCGAAGGAGGCCAAACCCCGCCTGGCGAAACTGCAGCAGGTGGCGCGTGAGAGAAAGAACACGTTCGAGGCACTTATGGAGGCGGCGAAGGTTTGTTCGCTGGGGTCGATCATCACATGCGCTTTATGATGTGGGGGGGGAGTATCGGAGGAATATGTGATCTTCGGATGGAGTGATTGTTAACCGCTAGGTAGTTGGTCCGAATCTGACTAAGGGAGAAAAATAAGTCAACAGCTTGCAAAACAATGCGAGTCTTTTTACTTTTCGATTCAAGCGAATTCCAAATGTGGGTCCAAATCTGGGTACACATACGGACAAATGTCGGTGCTCGGTGTGCTTGCTATAAAATGAAATAGTCATGGCTACCAAGAGTCGAAATAGCACGAGCATCGAAACAGAGGCAGATTCGCTGGTAACTATGTTTGCAACAGGCGTACCGCTGCTCCTCGACATCCCCGGTTTGTTTTTTATCGAGGCTAGTAGACGAATCAAGCGCGGGTCTGAGCAACTCGCCCGGCTTCGGAAGTTATGGGGTCAGAGTAAAGGGACAGAGTAATCCTATAAGTTATGGGGTCAGAGTAAAGGGACAGAGTAATCCTACAGCAAGAGTTGGAATCATCTGACTGCCGAAAACGGCAAATCCCCATCGCAAGGGAACAGCACGTTTCATCACGATCGTGTCTTCCGTGGCTGCACCAACAAGTGTTGGGTCAGAGTAAAGTGTCTGAGTAAAATCTACTCAGAGGAATGGAGATGGACGCAGAGTCTTTCAAAAACGATTTACTCCGGCACTTTACTCTGACCCCATAGCGTCCTTTGCAGCAGACCGACGGCCCGACTGGCTTTGTCATTGGCCCGTCCATGTCGGCTTCCTGGTACAACCCTGTTGAATCGGGACACGGCATCATGATTCATCTGCTCGACGCGACACAGGAATGGATGTGCTGGTTCACCTTTGACCTGGATGGAAATCCAGCCTGGATATGCGCGCTGGGCAGTATCAGCGGCGACACGATTGTTTTTGAAGATGCTTTCATCGTCCAGGGTGGCAATTTCCCGCCCTTGTTCGATCCGCTACAGATAGTCGAGGTGCCGTGGGGCAGCATTACCGTCACTTTTACCGGATGCGACAGCGGCATGATGAACTGGTCGACTACAGCGGAAGGTTTGCAATCCGGAAGCATGCCGCTGACACGTCTGACATCTCTTTGGGGCAACGTTTGCCCGTAAGTTACACCTTTGAATCGCACTGGTAACCTGCGGCAATTTCCTGATTTGACAGATGGCTTGACAAGCGTGCGTTTCGGGCAAGATCGCTCGCTGTTTACCTGAATTCAAACTGGGCATATACTTTTCCAGGTAGCCGAGCCGAAAGTATTTAGCGGCAGTCTGACGGGCCGTAATCTCAGGAGGAGGTAATCATGGTTCGCATTTCATTGACCTTGGCACTCGCCGCAATACTTGCAGGCTGTGGTGCTTCAGAAGACGCAGCAGTAGCTGTTGGCTCCCGGGATGAAGCACAGGCTGTCACCGCCTGCGGCCTACTCACCCCCGAAGAGGTAGCTGCTGTCATCGGCATCCCGGTCACCAATGCTGTCGAGCAGAGCCATGGGATGTTTGGCAATTGCCGCTACGAGACCGGGAATAGGCAGCAGACGGTTGGGCTAATGCATTTTTCCGGATTGACGCCAAAGTCTGCCGCGCAACTGGCTGAGGAAGTGCGCGCCGACCTGGAGCGCGAGGGCATGCCGGATCAGGAGTTGCAGATCGAGCCGGGCGTGGGAGCACCAGCGGTCTACTATCCCGCCCCGGACGGAGGACTGCACACGCTGGTGATTCAGTCCGGTGAACACAAGATCATTTTGACCGCTGCCTCCCACGACACCGTTACCGCGTTGGCGAAACGCGCGGTCGCGGCATTGCCTGGTTCAGGTTAGTGTCTCCGCTACAAGCGCTTGCCGGCGGAGACGAGGACCTCAGGCATGCCGACCGATCCGCATCCGTGGTGCGCAGGCAAAATCGGTGGCCTGCCAGGTTTGCGCTGTCCATAATTCTCCTGTCCTGCCTGTCAGGGCCCTTGCATGCCAAGGACTTGCTGGATTACGTCATCGAGGCTGTCGATCCCACACTGGCGCCGGCGCGCCCGCTGATCGAGTGCATGGCTGGTGGTGGCAGCGCTGAGATCTGCGCCCTAGAAGCGGCCAAGAAGCAGGCATCGGGCGTATTGCCTATTGGGCCCGGCGATGATCGGGTCAAGAAGGCTGCGGCGGTATTTACCGCAGCGCGCGAAGAACGCTGGTTCGAGGTTCTGAAGATCGGCGGTGAAGTCGTGGCCAAGTCGGTTTCCTGCGCGATGCTTCCGTTGCAGGGCCCCATCAAGGGTACTGCCTGCAGCATCGTCGGGTGGGTGATTTCCAAGAATGCCGGCGTACTGGACAAGGCCTGGGATGCCCTCCGCGGGCCCGACTGGTGGGCGCTGATTGATCTGTTGGGAACAGCAGCCTGCGATCTGATTCCTGGCGACGGCCCTGCCGGCTATGCCAAGGACGTCATCTGCGGGCCGCTGGCTGCGGCGCTGCTGCAGGCGAAGCAGTGGGCCGAGGCTATGGCCAAGGGCGTCGTTGCCGGGGCGGATGCATTGGAAAACCTGGTTTTTGGTGATGACAGCCACATGCCGTATAACCGCTATTTCGAGCTGTATTGGCAGCCCTGGTATCACTATTCCACCGCGCGGATCTGGCAAAACCAAGGATTGGGTCCCGCGGTCAACGGCGTGTACGGCAACTGCGTCGACTATTTCGATTCCCACAACCAGTACCGCTCTACGGCGAAGAAAACCTGCAGTGACCTTAAGAAGAAATTCGACACGCATGTAAAGGGATTTGCCGATGCACTGCCGGTGGCCGTTGACGGCTATTTCGAATCCGTCGCCAAACCGGCAATTAGCGGCTTTGCCCGCGCCGGTTTTGGAAACGCGGTTCCGGACAATCTGCCCGGCGAAGGCCTTTTCGTGTCGAACTGTGTTTTTCAGATGCGCCAACGGTTTCCCTTCCCTGAACCGGACGAAACCCGTTGCAAATTGCTGGAAAACAAGTCGAAACAATATGCCAACGTCGGTTTAGGCGCGCTCGGGCCGCTGTACCAGACGCTGGCCAAGTCCTGCTATAGCGATGTCCAGCAGCAAACACTGGATCCCACCATCTGGGCCATGGCCTGTGACGATTTGCGGGCGCGCTACCGGCAGGTCTATACGGGCGAGACGCTCAAGCTGTTCAAAACGATCGGGGATCTGAAGAAAGCGGGCTGTTTACTGGCCGACCCGGAGCAGGAGGGTCGGCTGCGACTTGACTGCGAATCCTATGCGGCACATGCCATTTGTCTGGAGGCATTGTTGCCGAATGGAGACAAATACTGTGTAAAGCCAACCTTGAAGATGTCGGACGCCCAACGCGCCAATGAAACCGTTTCGATGCAGCCCTCCGCCGCGGGCATCAGCGCGGCCGGCGCATCGTCCGCGCCCCGGCGCACAGGGCGGCTTCAGCCCGGTTCAACCTCCGCGAACAGTCAGGCTGACGATGCCGCAGCGCCTCGTGTACCCCCGGCCGGCGTTGCAGCCACCGGTCGGGTACTGCGGTCCGCCATGACATTTGAAGCTGAAAATCTGCTGGCTGTGGGCAAGGTGCGGCTGCGTGGCGGACAGGCCGTGGCCCAGCCGATGGCCGGTTTCGGTCCGGGCTGGAGTGCTGACACACAATTGTTTTGGCACGGCGCGGCTGCCGGCGCGACGCTGGACTTGCTCATCGATGTGCCGTACGACGGCGCCTGGGTCGTAGAGATCGCGTTAACGCGTGCGCCGGATTACGGCAAACTGGATTTCGAGGTTGATAGTCATCCAATTGAACGGGGCTTTGATGGCTATGCACCTCAGGTTACAGGTCCGGTGCGGGTCTCGCTGGGCACATTTGCAATGATCAAGGGCCAGCGGCCGGTCAGCCTGAAGATCAATGGAAAAAATGGCGCTTCTACCGGCTGGCTCGCTGGCGTTGATCGCATCGTACTGACCCCGTCGGGTAATAATCAGCGGTAACGCCAAGTCTGCTGAAAGGACGGAAATGCGCAGGGTTCACGTAAGGAGGAAAGCGGAATGACGATGAAAGGGAACGCAGGGCTGCTGGAACTGCGAAGGACGGAGCTTCATGCGGCGCTTGCAAGTTTCTTGATCGTGTTTGCGGTGCTGTTTTGGAGCGCCACACCGCTGGGAGCGGCCGAGGTATACCTTGGCCGCCCGACTGTTGGGGAGAACCGGGTCGATATCTGCCTGCAATGGGGCAGCGGCTGTGATGGCGAAGCCGCCGAGGCGTACTGCAAGTCACTGGGCTACGATCGCATGGTCTCCTGGGAGCCTGACAATGATATTGGCGCAGATCATCCCACCATCGTTATCGGCTCTGGCCAGGTCTGCGCCGATGCCTATTGCGACGGGTACCTTTCTGTAACCTGCGCGTTGGAGGACGAATGGACGCAAAGCACAGGAAATGGCGGGGTCGTGGCGGAGCTGGTGAGCAAGTCCGGCCAATCGCCCGAGGGCATCCTGCTGATCGCGGTGGCTGAACACGATGTCCACATGACAATGGCCACTATCGTGGATTCGCACGGGCTCGCCCTGCTGCATACCCCCCCGGGCGCTTACCGACTGTTCATTAATGATTACAAGAATACCGTCCCCATCAGACCACAGCCGGCATATCCGCTGGACGTTGAAGGGGGAAGTACGGGGAATTTCGTTACGATCGACATTGAATGACCGTGCCCGGCAAGGAAGGTCAGCTGTAATTTTGGGGTCAGGGTAAAGACTCATTTTTCGGGGAAGAGAAAAGGGGCCGGATACAACTTCAAATAAGTATCCGGCCCCTTTTTTTGGGCCCCTTTTCTCATCGATCTGCCTTATCCGGGTTATCGCGAACCGCAGGGAGCAATCGGCGAGTACAATAGGAATTTCGTGGTGAACCAGATGGCGCTGCGCTTGAGAAGTGCTGCAACGCCGCGCAGCGAAATCCGCGCCACGTAATGGAACTTCTGGCACGCGGACAGGCGCTGACAGCTTACTGACATTCGACTAGCGGAAGATGCATGAGCAAGTCCACGAAACGGCCGGCCTACCGTGTACTAAAGCCCCAGGACCTGGAGGCCGCGCATGGCATGCGTGCGTTTGCGCTTCACGTGCTTAACGGGCTGAGCGAAACGCCAAAGCGCCTCTCTTCGCGCTGGATTTATGATGAGCACGGCAGCGAGCTGTTCGCACGGATCTGCGATGTTGAGGAGTACTATCTAACGCGCTGTGAAGCCGAAATTCTGCGCAATCATACACCGGACATTCTCAAGCTTGCCGGGGGTGAGGCGCTCGACATAGTGGATTTGGGCGCCGGAGACGGTCGCAAGACCAACATCGTGCTTGAACGCGCGCTGAAGCAGTTGAAAGACGTCCGCTATGTTCCAATCGATATTTCAGAATCCGCCATGGCGGGCCTGGTGAAAGCGACGGGCGAGAAGTTCCCGGCGTTGAAATTCGGCGGCATCGTCGCGGAGTATTTTGACGGATTAAACTGGCTGAGCAACAGGGACGAGCGCAAGCATCTCGTGATGTTCCTTGGCAGCAACATCGGGAATTTCAACAAAGTTCAGGCGCGTGTGTTTCTCCGCCAATTATGGGAAGCGCTCAATCACGGCGATCTGGTGCTGATAGGCTTCGACCTGAAAAAGGATATCGAGCTGTTACTGGCCGGGTACAACGACAAAGAAGGCCTGACAGCCGCGTTCAACAAGAATCTTCTAAAGCGCATCAATCGCGAACTCGGTGGCAACTTCGACTTGAGCGCTTACCGGCACTACGCAACTTATGACGTGTTCAGCGGCGCGGTTGAGAGTTACATCGTGAGCCTCAAGGCGCAGATGGTGACGATCAAGGATTTGCAGAGCACCTTCGAGTTCGACGAGTGGGAACCAATCCACACTGAGTACTCTTATAAGTACCTGCAGAAGGACATCGACGCGCTAGCCGCCAGTACGGGCTTCAAGACCGTCGAGCAGTACTACGACAACAATGGCTGGTTCACCGACAGCTTGTGGCAGGTCGAAAAGGGTCTTTAGGCAGACTTCAGGTGATTCAAAACCGCTGACATTTGGCCACTGAGGTTTGGGGGCGTACACCCCCAAACCTCAGTGGCCAGGGCCGGGAAATATCGCTTGAAGGGCGCTATACTCCGTACGGTAAATCACCAGCTTGGGAGGAAGAATCATGGACAAAACACCAGCCTGGCATGTAGAAGGCGACTGGTTCGACGTATGTAGCTGCAATGTTCCCTGCCCCTGTTCCTGGGCCGAACCACCCGATGATGATCATTGCGAGGGAGTACTGGTCTGGAGTATCCGGGCCGGCCGGTTCGGTGACGTTGGTCTCGACGGCCTCAACGTCGCTGCGGTTGGCACCTACAACGGCAATGTTTGGGAAGGCACACATTCGGATCCCAAGATCGGCGTGCTTATCGACGAGCGAGCGGACGAGCGGCAGCGCGACGCTCTGCTGAAGATTTTCGGGGGCCAGGTAGGGGGCTGGCCAGGCCGCTTCATGGAGATGTTCGGTGCTGAAATGGTGGGCCTCGACTTCGCGCCCATCTCTGTTGAGATCGATCCGGATCTGGCGTTCTGGCGAGCCGAGGTTCCGGGCCGTATCCGCGCCGCTGCCAAGGGGCTGACCGGCCCGACAAGCGTGGGTGGCAAACCTCCTCGAATCGAGAACCTCCCCGGGGCCGAAACCGGCCCGGGCCAGACGGCCACCTGGGGAAAGGCCACCGCTGATTCCGTCAATGCGTTTACGTTTAACTGGGAGCATGAGAGTAAATCGAGCAAGCACATCACTTTTGACTGGAGCGGTCCCGATCAGGCTTGAGCGCCTCACTCTCTGACCCGGGTTCGAATATCGTATTGACGCCCAGCTTGAACCCCACCCTCGCCCGCCAGCGTATGGTCATTTTGGCGGCGCTGATCACGATCACCGTGCTCGCCTGGATGTGGGTGGCTTGGCAGGCGGGCCAGGCGATGCCCTCGGGCAGGTCCGGCCTGGGTCTCACCATGGGCATGGGTGCCTGGCCGTTGCTGATCATGTGGACTGTCATGATGATCGGAATGATGTTCCCGGCTTCCGCCCCGATGATTCTGACGTTCTCGGCGATCCAGGCCCGGAAGCGCGCGCGTGAGCTTCCCTATGTACCGGTTTCCGTATTCACCGGGGCCTACATGCTGGTCTGGGTGGCTTTTGGTGTTGTGGCATTGGGCCTGGCGGCCGGCCTGGACGCCCTGTCCGAACAATCCAGATGGTTGATATCCAGCTGGCCCAGAATCTCAGGCGCACTGATTCTGGCGGCAGGTATCTATCAATTCACTCCCTACAAGAGCGTCTGCCTGCGTCACTGCCGCAGTGCGATGGGATTCCTGATGGAACACTGGCGCGACGGCTGGCTAGGTGCATTCTCGATGGGCCTGCGACACGGATTTTATTGCGCGGGCTGCTGCTGGCTGCTGTTTGTGATCCTGGTCCCACTCGGGCTCATGAACTTTGTGGCCATGGGTGCCGTCACGGTCCTGGTGTTTGCGGAGAAAACACTACCTCGCGGTGACTGGATCGCCGCTGCCGCGGGGGTGTTGCTCGTAAGCCTCGGAATGATTGTGCTCTTTTACCCGGGCGCCTGGCCCAGCCTTATGGGATAGGAAATTACGGGGTTGGACCAACGTATTTCGTTGATATGATTAAAGTAATGTCACAATCCAGATATTTGCGTGGCCGGTGATTAAGCAGGCGTTCGAGCGATCTGCTACAACCTGGGTCAGGTCTTCCAGGCTCGTTTTCTTAGGTAGGTACTGACGGATCAGCCCATTCGTGTTTTCGTTGCTACCGCGCCACCAGGCTGTGCACGGTGCGGTAGCGGTATGCACGCAGCCGCGTCTGATCCAGGCCAGGTCTTATCACACTGAGCTGCGGCAGAATCCAAAAGGTTCGAACACTCACTTCGCAGACATTCTAAGGGAAGCACTCTGGCTTTACACCGTGTGTTCCATTACGAGCATTGGATGTTTCGGACGGGCCCCTGGTGCTTCGTTGGCTTCTATTTGGCTCACCTCCCAGTTGTCGGATCGTAATCCCCCACTCGCACTGCATGCTGTAACTCTGGAGGGGGAAAGGTCACATTCGGGCTTTCCCCAAACGCCTACATTTTTTTGGTCTTAAGAGACTATAATGAGCCGCAGATCATTTTTAGCTCCGATTCATACAATTATTCGCAGCCCCTCTGGTCCAATTGGATTCCATGCTACTCATCCTTCATATACCTAAAACGGCGGGAACAAGCCTGCGAGTGTCTCTGCAAAATGAGTTTGGTCTGCCACGCATCGCCCTGGATTATTGGGGCCAGTCTGATCATACCAGCAGCATCGTCCGGCACCACCTCTATCAGAATAATGCCGCTTTGGGTACCGGGGATCTGGTTCAAAATCTGAGGGCAACAGGATACCAGGCACTGATCGGTCATTTTCCCTTCAGTAAATATGGTGAATTTTTCCTGCCCAGTGAAGTTATTGCCTTTGTGAGAGAGCCGCTGGTGCGAAGCTGCTCCGAGTATTTACACAAGCGCCGGCACGACAAAATCGAGGGTACTTTTTCTGAATTCATCGAGGACCCACGTAACCAGAACGTACAGGCAAAGATGCTGAATGGGCATCAACAGGAAAATTTCATCGGGATAACGGAGCGATATGCCGATTCGCTCTCCATGCTCAACAAACGTTTTGGCCTGCAGATCAAGGAACGAAAGGCAAACCGGGCACCACGCGGTGGTGGCATGCGTTTCCTGAAAGGGCTGAACCGGAAGATCGTTGACCGGTATCGCGAGTTAAATCAGCAAGATATCGTCATGTATCGAGAATCCCTGAGCAGGCTGGAGAAACTGCGGCCAACGACTGCCAGATGCAAAGGATGGGTTCGAAGAATAACTTCAACAAAGCCCGGTAATCTCACCTGAGATGATGTCTGGGAATCGCTCGTTTATCCGGCGCTTTCACGCACGAGCCGTTGCGATATCGGCGAGACGCCAGCATGGATAAGACTTTTACCCTGGTCAGTGCGGAAAAAGGAATAAACAGCGGGTTTATCGTGCAAGTCTTTTCATGTGTGATCGGTCCGCTGTCAGGCGACCGAATGGCTGTTCTTCATTTTCCAACCCCCGTATGTGGCGTTGAGGATGCAAGTATTGCCTTCCTTGACTCGTTGGGGCAGATCAGAAATGTCCATAGTCTTCTGGTTATTAAAGAATGTATTCAAAACTCAGTTCTTCACCTGCCGGAAGGCACAACTGAACTAAGAATTTCTGTCTGCGTTTTGAAGCAAGCTGGGCTCGAATCCATTAGCGGAAGACTTGAGTATCCGGGAAAAATACGCGGTCTCATCAGGTTGGCTTTGTATGTTTACAAGGTGAATCGCTTGCGCGGGGTGACAATCCCGAAGTTCTTCCTTGAAAAATGCCAACAGCTGTACCAAATCGGGTTCCGGAACCTGCTCTCCTCGCCGACCAGCCATATTGAACTTCGTGATTTTTCCAGGTTCGATTACCCGACATGGATCAAATTCAGTAATGAAAACCTTTCAGATAGCGGAATTCCGGCCCATGTAGCAGAAGCCATCCGACTTGGCATTTTTCTGAAAATCAGTGGAAATCGTGTTTTGCTCCAAAAATCAATGATGGCGCTGACCAAATTGAAAGCTGCCACAGTTGACCTGTATTTGATGGTCGAAAACGAAGACCACAGCACCTTGATAGACGAGTTGATTGAAACCTGTGCAGTACCTGTCACGGTTGTGTCGTCCGGGCAAATGACTCAAGCCATGATTGCAGTATTAGATAAAATCCGTTGGTGTTGCTTTCTAAACGAAGGGGACGTCGTCAGGGAACATGCCCTTTGTGTTCTAAGCCGCCACACTCAGGCAAAACCAGAAATCTGCATTTTTTACAGTGATCACGATTTTCTCGACGAGCAAGAAAGACACTCTCCATGGTTCAAGCCCGCCTGGAATCGTGAGTATTACCTGAATTTCGACTATATCAGCCGTGCGGTGTTTTACCGGACGGACTGGTTGTCTGAACAGGTGATGGGGTCGCCAGTTTCCTATGTTCACGAGCACCTGATCCTGCAGTTGGGTTTAAAACCGGAACCTCGTATCGAACGCATACCAGACGTCCTTTTTTCATTTTCTTCTGCCGAACCCTCGTCAGATCACAAAAGCCAGGACGAACGTCAAGGGGTTGTTTCAGAAATTTTGCACGGCAATGGCATTGCGCATACCTGGAGAAAAAGCACGGCAGGCAGACACGGTGCGTTCGTTGAGTATCAACCGCCTCCAGACACGGCGCTTCCGACGGTATCCTTAATCATCCCGACCAGGGATCAGCCAAAGCTGATCAAGAATTGCCTGGAAAGTATATTGAAGAATACCGACTATCCTGATTTCGAGGTCATCATCGTTGACAATGGCTCCACTGATGCCAAAGCCATTGGATATCTGAATACGCTGAGCTCAGTCCCTGCCTGCACGGTTCTGAGCTATAACCTGCCGTTCAATTACTCCGCGATCAATAATTTCGCGGCCCAGCAGGCACGTGGTGAACTGATTGGTCTGGTCAACAGCGACATCGAAGTTATTTCACCCAAATGGCTCAGAGACATGGCAGCGTATTTCTGGCTGGCAGATATCGGGGTTGTGGGCGCGAAGTTGCTTTACAAAGACAAAAGCGTGCAGCACGCCGGCGTGATTGGCGGCTTGGGAAATGTTGCCGGCCATGCGCACCGGTTTTTCAGGGCCACTGAAACCGGATACATGAACCGTTTGCAGGTGCCCAATGAGTTCAGCGCCGTCACAGGGGCTTGTATGCTGACAAGAAGGTCGCTCTATGAGACGCTGGGGGGCCTGAACAGCAAGGATCTGGCGGTTGCATACAATGACGTGGATTATTGTCTTAGGGTCAAAGAAAAGGGCTACCGAATTGTATATGCACCGCAAGCGGAGCTCTTTCATTTTGAGTCCAAGACCCGCGGTCGTGAAGATACGTCCGAGAAAAATCAGCGGTATACGCAGGAAAGAGCCTATATGTGGGATCATTGGCGGTTGGAACTCGAAGACGATGAATTCTACAATCCAAACCTGTCACGGGTCAGAGAGGATTTCTCAATTGGCAACAAGCCACTTTCGATGCCCAATACTCAATAATTATGTCAATATATTTTGCGTGTTGAAGAAAATGGCTTCCTGGGAAAAATAATTCGTCAATGAAAATATCCCATTTTTTACGCCTGGTGCTCGTCAAGGTCTGGTTCAACTTGCGCTCCGAGGCTGCCCAGCACCGCTTGAGCTATACATGGTGGGTTCTTGAGCCCGCGTTGCACATGGGTGTTTTCTATTTGATATTCAAGGTTTTACTCCAACGAGGGACACATCACTTTGTAGCCTTTCTGCTTTGTGGGCTCGTGCCCTGGCTGTGGTTTGCCAAAAGTGTCTCAAATTCCAGCCAGTCGATCATTCAGGGAAAGGGGATCATCGGTCAGGCTTTTATTCCAAAAGCCTTTTTCCCGCTGGCTGCCGTCAGCCAGGACGCTGTAAAACAGTCTGTGGTCTTTCTGTTGCTGTTTTTGTTTGTCTTTGCTTCCGGGTTCCCGCCGACCATCAAGTGGCTGTGGTTACTGCCAATCATCATCACCCAGCTTTTGTTGATTATAGCGGTCTCATTTTGCGTGGCTTTCATTGTGCCTTTCGCGCGTGACTTCAGATACCTGGTGGGCACGATACTTACTATGGGAATGATGGGGTCGGGCGTATTTTTTAGTTATAAACAAGTTCTGAGTCCGCAAAATCGCGAACTGTTTTTGCTCAATCCCATGGCAAATCTTTTGGTCAATTATCGGTTGGTATTGCTTCAAGGTGAAACCCCCATGATTGTCTCTCTTGCCACCATCTCTACGCTTTCTTTGGCTTTTCTTGCATTGATTCTCTTTCTGTTGAGACGTTTCGACAATAATTTGACCCGTTTGGTTGTGGAATGACTCACATGAATGCGCCACTCATCAGCCTTAAAAATGCCTGCATTACTTACAAGACGAGAACCGGCTTATTTTCGGCCAAATACTTTGAAGCACTGATAAATATCAACCTGGATATCATGGCAGGTGAGACTTTAGGGGTGATTGGCGCAAATGGCAGTGGCAAGTCCACGCTGTTGAAGTTACTCGCCAGAATCTATCAACCAGACTCCGGTACCGCACACTACCGGGCGAAAAATGTTTCATTGCTTTCACTTTCTTTGGGATTTAATGGTGAGTTATCCGCCCGGGACAACGCTATTTTGAGTTCCATGTTACTTGGAGCCAGCTTTAAAGAAGCCAATCAAAAGCTGGAGAAAATTATTGGGTTTGCCGAGCTCGAATCGTTTGCAGACAATCCCCTGAAGAGCTATTCCTCGGGTATGCGGTCCCGTTTGGGTTTTTCTGTCGCGCTGCACATGCATACGGATGTCATCCTGATTGACGAAGCTTTGGCTGTCGGGGACGCACATTTCAAGGCGAAATCGGAAAACGCGATTGCCAAAAAAATATCTTCCGATCAAACCGTCGTGCTGGTCTCTCATTCCGCTCAGCAGATCATCAAACTGTGCGACCGGGCAATCTGGCTCAAGGACGGTTTGATGATGGGTGCGGGGAAGCCAGCCAGGATCGCGGCAGAGTATAACAACAGTGTATGAACTGCAGCCGGATTATTCCTGACAACCATTTGGCCGGCCAACTCAAAAGATAAATCAATTGAAAGATAAAAACTCTCAAAAATTAATCACTGAGTCTGGATTATTTGACCCTGAATGGTATCAACAACATTACCCGGATGTTGGTTTAGGCCAACTATCTGCTACAGAGCATTTCCTGAAATATGGCATCCTGTTGAAGCGGAGTCCATCCAACGAATTCGATGCGAACTGGTATGGAAAGTTCTACAACAATGTGAAGTTAGCAGGCGTTAATCCGTTCATTCACTACCTTAAACTTGGCTGCAATGAAGGTAGAAAAACAAAGTCTCTGAGCGATCCATTTCCAAACTTCAATCACAGCCCCGGTAGAAGGTATGCGCAACGAGTTCTGAAGAATTGGGACGACGACCGGGAGAAGTACTTCCTGGGAAAAATGGAGCCGATACTGGAGTCACATAAAGAATCGATTGCAGCACTATTGGTTTCGATCGTAATGCCTACTTACAACAGAGCAGAAATTATTGCCAATGCGATTAAATCAGTTCAACAGCAAAAGCATGTAAATTTTGAACTGCTGGTAGTGGATGATGGCAGCACGGACAACACCAAAGCCCTGATCAACGAAATCTCAAGCCGAGACCCAAGAATCAAATACATCGAGGGCAGCCATCAAGGCGTCTCCGCAGCCAGAAATACTGGTCTCCGGAAAAGTCGCGGGGACTATATATTTTACCTTGATTCCGACAATGCCTGGCTACCCGATCATCTGCAGGTCACGCTCGCTTTTATGTACGTATTTGGTGTCGGGGCAGCGTACTCCGGATTGGTGTGTCTCAACAATGGCAAAGGCCGGTACTACAGGGGGGATGACTTCAATTGGAACCAATGCCATGAGTTGAACTACCTGGATATGAATTCTTTTGCGCACAAAGCCTCTCTACTTGAGCTCTGCCAGAATTTTGATGAGCATCTGGAAAGACTGGTGGATTGGGATTTCATGCTTCGACTGACCAGGACCACCACCACCGTGTTCTTACCTTTTCTGGGCGTCGAGTATTTCGACGGGGATGACTTTTCACGCATTACCCGGACCGTTGCGACAGGTGGTGAGATTCAAGGCTTGCAGAGCCTGATAAGAGACAAAACCAAACGTCATGAGGCCGTGCAATTTGTAAACGAGTCTAAATACCCTGTTGTCGAGTCGTTTTTTCGAGTGAAGCCCGAAGAAGGCAGCAAGCTGAAAGAACAAAGACTGGTGACATCCAACCCCGGTGTTTTTGCAAATCTTGAAAACTACCGGGAACTGAGTTTGCAAGCGGTCAACAGACAAAGTGATTTGATCAGCATCATTGTTGTCTGCTTCAACAAAAGCGAGCTGACCAGGGAATGCATCAAGTCAGTTTTCAGAAATCCGCCCCCTGCGGGCACCAAATTAGAGCTGATCGTTGTCGACAACGGATCCACTGACGACACGCGGGACGTGGTCGCTGACCTGGCACAACAATTTCCAGAAATCATTTATGTGCACAACGCAACCAACATGATGTTTTCGATGGGTAACAATATTGGCGCAGCCAGGTCCAATGGCAAGTACCTGGTGTTCCTGAACAACGATACGCTGGTAACCCCCGGATGGCTGGAACATCTTCACCAAAAAATATCAAGCGCAGAAAATGTAGGCATTGTGGGCCCGAAACTGCTCTACCCTGACGATACCATTCAGTGTGCTGGTATGGTGTTTAACAGGCATTCCAGCATGCCTTATCACATTTATCGTGGATTTCACAAAAACGATGCATGTGTTAATAAGAGCCGTCAATACAAGGCTTTGACGGGCGCCTGCATGATGATGCGTGCAAAGGAGTTTTTCGATATTGACGGCTTTGATCCGAACTTCGTCAATGGATGTGAAGACATCGACCTTTGCCTGAGATTTGCGCAACAGGTGGGAAAGGAAATTTGTTACGTATCGGAATCGGAAATCTACCACTTTGAAGGTAAAACGGAAGGTCGTGGCAAAAATATCGCCTACAACAGGGAGTTACTGTTACTACGCTGGGGTAAAATCCCCGCTGATGACAAGCAATATTTCGCCGAAGACGGTTTTGAAGCCGATACTTATGAAAAAAGAGGGAGTGAGGATCATGGTCCGCTGGCTGCCTACTCTCCCATCCTGAAGCCACTTTCTGATGTGCATATTGATCTTGAGATACCAGCGTCAGGCAAAGACAAGGTCACTCAAATAGGTTTTGTTTCCATTTGGCATGTGCGTGGCATTTCGATTCACACACTGCAACTGGCCAACGCACTCGATGGTCCACAGGTAAATACGCATATTTTTGCGCGCTGGGAGTCCGAGCGGTTTTCCAATGCCGCTCCGGTACATCACCCGAGTGTATTCAATGCCGGTGATGACCCAGGCGCGGACGAGCTTCTTTCCTGGTGTGAAAAAAATGATATTTCTACACTGATTTTCATGGAGGTTCACCCAAAGGACTGGAAAAGGGTCGGGAAGGTCAAGCAAGCCGGGATCAAAATCATCTGTTATGAAAACCTGGATATTTTGAGGCGCGATAGTATTCAACAATACGCGGTTTTTGATGGCTTTCTGTTTAATACATTCTATACCCGGGATGTGCTGTTAGGGTTTTTCCCAAATACGCCGTCCATCACCATTCCCTGGGGCATTGAAAGCCAGCACAAGAAGGCACTGAAAGAACCTCCCGCCGGTGATCTTGTCAGGTTTCTGCATATTGCCGGCTGGGGAGGCGTCAACAACAGGAAAAATACTGGGTTATTGATCGAAGCTTTCGACGCTGCAGGAAGCCTTGAGAGTGAACTACACCTGTATAGTCAAAGTCCGATTTCGGCTTATGGCGAAACCGCCCAGAATATATGTAAGAGAAATCCTCGAATTCATGTAATTGAGGGCACTATCGAAAATATAGCAGATGCCTTTGCCGGCAAAGACATGTTGCTATGGCCATCCAAGAAAGAAGGTGTGGGCCTGCCCATTCTTGAATCACTCATGCATGGCATCCCGGTGTTAATTTCCGACGGTTACATGATGAAACAATGGATCAAACCCGGTATTCACGGGCTTATTTGTCCGGCAAAACCGGTGTTTGACAAGATGTATCTGCCTGAGATGGATGTCGATAAAGATGAACTTGCAAATTTGATCAGACAAGTTGCCAAAGACAGGATTCTGCTTGCCAAACTGACTGAGAACGTGACAAAAGACAGATCTGCGTGGGAGTGGGACTGGCAAAAAGACCTGTTTAAGAAACTGATTCTGCAGTTCGACATCAATCCACAAAACCCTGTCTTTCAGGCCCTGAACTACTTGCCAGCGCAGAGTCTGGCGTTCGAAAATGAACGGCGAGCTTTGTTCAATGAAACAGGGTTGAATACCTGATCAACCGATGACCGATCCACTGGCTAAAATCAGAAGCTTTATGGAAACAAACGGCATTATAGTTTTGGGGATGCATCGAAGCGGCACGAGCTGTCTTGCCGGCATGCTTCAGTCCGCGGGGTTTCACGCTGACAAGGTCGAAGAATGGACCCCTGATAACAACAAAGGCAGTCGGGAAAACACCGCGGTTGTTCAATTAAATAACTCATTACTCAAACAAGGTGGCGGTGCATGGAATCAACCGGATTTTCTGCTTATGCCAACAGCGCAACAACTGGAATCACGCGATAAACTCATCCAGTCGCTTGCACACGACAACAAACCCTGGATGTTTAAGGATCCCCGTACTTTACTTACACTGTCGTTCTGGCTGGATCGCATTCCTGATGTACAAATGCTCGGCGTTTTCCGTCACCCCTTTGCGGTAGCCAATTCATTATCCGTGCGAAACTCCATGCCACTGAGGGATGGGTTACGCCTTTGGGCGGCTTATAACAAGGAGTTGCTCAAAATTGTTGAATCAAGAAATGTCCCGCTTTTGTACTTCTCTGAAGACCTGGAGAGTTTTGTTAACTCAAGCAGGCTGGTGCTTGAAACTTATTTCCCCAAACACATCAGAAGTGGTGAGCTAGAACCAGATCGACTGGGCGATTTTGTTTCACGAGATCTTGTGCATCAGGTTCAATCACTTGAAGCCCTGATTGACACTGGCCTGCTCAGCGCCGAATTGACAGAAACCGAAGCAAAAGAATTTGTTGATTTGTGGCGTGCGCTTTTGAGTCATTCAATGAACAAACCAAAAGTACGCTTGGTGGGGAGTGAAGCATCACATGCTCAAAAAAACGCAATTGAGAATACGCAAGAACAAAGCAGCATTGAGGTGAGACTGGCCTCGCTTGAGCAACGTGTGTGCGCAGACCCCACGCGAATGGACTTATGGCAACAGGGTGTAAAATTGATCGGGCAAGAAGGCACTTCTCAGATGCTTGAACAATGGATAGCCATGGGTCTTTCCTGCAACCAGGACAATCCTTCCATCCTGTTCGAGCAGGCAAAACTCGCCTGGCAAACGGGCGATGAAGACAAGGCAATACGGGAACTGGAAGAAGTGTGCCAATTGGCGCCTGGTTGGATACCTGCAATAAATCTGTTGGCTGAGTGGTATCTGGAAAAGGAAGATTGGCAAAAAGCTGCCAAAACACTGTACAAACTCTCTGCGCACGACCATTTGTCGCCATCAGATTTACCCTTTGCTCAGATTTTTATCGACTCTGGTCAGGGTTACAACGAAGAGGAATCGATACGCTTGCCCATTATTTTAAACAACCGCGATCAGGAAATTAAATTCAAACTCGGTGCTTTTCAGTCGATAAAAAGAATCAGATTCGATCCGTTAAATGATTATGCCGTGGTGAAAGTCAATGGCATCCAGGCGTTTGATGCCGATGGAAATGAAATGGAGATTCATACCGTGGCAAATAATGCTCAGTTCGTTTCAAGTAACGAATATTTTTTTTCTGATAAAGACTCGCAGATACAATTGAAACTGCAGCCATCTGAAGCCAATCGTCCTGTCGAAATTATTGCAAATCTGCACTACATGCATACTGGTGTCGCAGCGCTTTTGGAGTGCCTCAACAGAGTCAAAGAGGAAAAAAGCCGTGAAGCGTTGCCCGCAAGTGACAAAAACAAACCATTTACAGCACCAACAACTGAAACAGCGACCTTTTTGTCCGGTTGGGCACTCGAAAAAACTGAAACTGCAGACGGCAAAAAAAATGAATTATTTTTGCACGGCTGGGTCATTCCAAAAGACCATGAAAATCTGAACATTGCCTTTAGATATGGCGGTTTGACCAGATCATACGACTTGAACATCGAGCGACCGGATATTCTGGAGAGATTCGCCCAGACCTCATCAGAAGCCAATGCACCACTGAGATGTGGTTTCAAATATGCGGTACCCAGGAACTCTCTTATTGAGATTGGAATCGAGCATGATATGAGGCTGTACTGGATCGAATCCGTTCACACCTAGGTGTTACAATGCGTCCTGACTTCCCTGTCAAAGTAATCATTGGGTCGCAATCGCAACCAGTCAGGCCTGTTTTATCATTATTGAATGGGACAGTAACCAGTTTATGGCCAGTAGTGATATCCCCAGTGTGCCGACTACCGTGAATTCGACGGAATTGAGCGCATCAAACTCAATAACAACACTCGCGCAGGGCTCCATGTTTTGGAGGCCGGCATTCCTGACTGAATCTGGCTGGCTTGAGCACATTCCATTTTTGTTCTGGATGGTTCAGGCACACAAACCTTCAACGGTTATTGAATTGGGCACACAGAGCGGTGCTTCGTACTTTGCAACCTGTCAGGCCATTGAACGCCTTCAACTTGATGCCTCATGTTACGCGGTGAGCACCTGGGCGGATGAAGGGATATCAACGGACGAGTCAGATGCCATGTACGCCAAGGTCAGAAGCTACAACGAAACGCACTACTCTTCATTTTCCAGCCTGGTCCGCAGTCCGGCAAAGCAAGCGCTTAATCACTTTGCCGACAACAGCATTGACCTCATCTATTTCAACCGTCTGAAAGGCACCGAGGCAGACACTCAACTCATCAACGCCTGGATTCCGAAACTGTCCGAAAAGGGCCTGGTACTGATCCATAACACCAATGTGCGCCAGTTGAATATGCAAGTCCATGGCCTGTTCAGAAGCCTGAAGAAATACGGGCCTGCCTTTGAATTCCGCCATGGCGGCGGCCTGGGTGTGCTGGGAATAGGGGAAAACCAGTCTGAATTGATCAATGTGCTTTTCGAGGACGCACAAAGCCGTAGCCGAAACAGGGTCGTACAAGATGTATTTTCACGTTTGGGCCGCGCCTGTGCTGACAGTTACTCCGCCCGGGTTCAAGGCGAGCAGACCAATAAGCTATTGAATGAGACAAGAACGCTGCAATCTGAGCTACAGTCTGTTGAACAGAAATTGCTGACAACTCAACAAATGTTGAAGGAAAACAACAAAGAAATCAGCGATTTGCAGCAACGAGTCGATCAGCGGATTGAGACCCATGCACTTGAACGCGGCCAACTTGTTGAACGCATCAGTCAGGTCCAGGGCTTGTACGACAAGCTAAAAGAAGAGTCGGAAAATTTACAACGCTCACTTGACCAGCATATTGATGCTCTTGGTCAAAAAGACCAGGAATTCCAGGCGCTCAAAGAAAAATGTGAATTTCAATCGAATGAAATACATGAGCAAAAACAAACGCTGAAACAAAATGAAAATGAAATCGAAGCTCTTATAGAAGAGATACAGGCGCTCAAAGAAAAATGTGAATTTCAATCGAATGAAATACATGAGCAAAAACAAACGCTGAAACAAAATGAAAATGAAATCGAAACTCTGCAGCATGAAATCAGATCCAAAGACTCTGCAATCGCTGACAGGTTTGGTGAAATAGCTGAACTGACTCGTCTTATAGAGCGATTGGAAAAAAACCCCCATGCTAAAGTTGAGTCTTTGTTGGCTGCAACGGCAAAACCAATCGAGCAAACAGGAGCACAACTCATTGGCGTCGGTGCCGGGCACGTTCCAAGCATAAGAACTCGCGTTACAGCGAGAAAATACGTGAAACTCATCGAAAAATCCGGTTTATTTGACGCAGAATGGTATAAGGCACGCTACCCGGACTTAAACGCCACCAGAAAAACAAGAAACAACCCGGCTCTCCATTATTATCTGTTTGGAGGGTTCGAGGCTCGCGACCCGAGTGACAAATTTAATTCAGGTTGGTATCTGGAGCAGAACCCGGACGTTATCGAAGAAGGCATAAACCCACTCATTCATTATTTGTTGCACGGCAAGGCCGAAGGCCGACTTCCCAAACCAACAGCCTTTTACACAAAATAAAAATCGTTGCCTTGCATCCCGACAGGCACGACACTCAAACGGCCATCAAACCGGTGAGCGTCAGAACGCGTTCCGTCAGGATAATTTCAGATCATCCTTTTTCAAAGCCAGTATCGTGCTGCCGCTAAAACCTGTTCTCTCAGTCGCAGGAATATTGTATCGATCGAGCAACTCTTCACTGAAATCGACCTCAAGGTCATACTCTTCGGGAATGTCGAACACCATACCAACGGTGTTTTGTACATCTTTTTGCCCAAATCTTCGGTAGTGGTCACTCTGTCCAAACCGCCTGGTACGCTCTTCCCCGCTTAGGGGAGAACAGTCCTCCTGGTAAAAACCGGGACTAAAAGGGATACAACACAGCTGAATGCCATCGACCTTCAATGCTTTATGTAGCCCATGCAGTACCATTGTGTAGTTGCACGGCACATGTTCCAGTACGTGCGAGTGAACAATCAGGTCATAGCTTTCAGGTTCCAGCCCGGAGAGATCTTTACATAAATCAAATCTTTGGACATCACAAAAGGCGAAGTTTTCAGGCGCAATATCTGCAGCGAAATAATTTGACGGTCCGACTTTGTCCAAAAAATAGCTGGATAGAGCTTTCTCCGGTGCAAAATGGAGTATTCGACAATTTTCCAACGTGGGTTTCAATTTTTGCAGGACCAGCATCATTGCTCTTGTGCGCTCAAGTGAGCCGCAGGTAATACATCGGACGTTTTTACGCCTGCCCATATCACCAAACACTTTGCCACCACAAAGATTGCAGGAAACAGGTTTGGCAGCTATCTCTGCGACGGCATCAGTCACATTTATCCTTGAAGGCAAGAAAGGATGAGGAAGGTAATTCTAACCCACCAAGTGAGTGAATCCTACGATTCCCAGCAAAGTGTGGGTCCCGGAAAATCTGGTCAGAGGAGTCAGTGGATTGCAGTTTTGATTTGAGCCATGATATTCGCTGGCATACCCGGAGACAAATTGGAGCCACCTCTCAAATGCTACCGGCCAACCCAGAGAAGCACCCGCCTCGTGTAAGCGTTGTGATGACTTCCTACAATCAGGCTGACCTGCTGGCCGAAGCGATTCAGTCCGTCCTGGAGCAGACCTACCAGGATTTTGAAATACTGGTGGTGGATGACGGCTCTCGGGACCATACGCTGGAAATGGTTGAAAACCTGCGCAAGCAGAGACCGGACAAGTTATTTTTGTTTACCCATCCAGGCCATGTTAATAAGGGGATTGTCTCTACCTACGAGCTGGGCATGTCCAAAGCACGAGGCGAATTTGTGGCGTTTCTCGAGCAGGATGATAGTTGGCCCAGCAACTACCTGGCGCAAAAGGTGGATATTCTCACTACGTTTCCGCAAGTGGGCGTCGTGTTTTCACCGTACAAGTTGGTTAGAAAGGGCGCGTTCGGGCTGGACATGATACTCCGCCAGTGGTTGTTGCAGTTCGCCATAGTGAAGAAAAAACCATTCGATAATTTTGGCAACCTGCTGCAAAGCAACAACGTATCCACCTTTTCCTGTTTTATGACGCGTAGAAAGTTGCTGGATCGAATTCCTGTGGCGAACAGATCCATTGCAGCCTACGACTGGTGGGTACTCGTCCACCTGAGCATCAAATCGCTTTTTTATTACGATGAAACGTGCGCCACACGCTGGCGCTGGTCCCCGAGAAGTGTCATTGGGCAACAAACTTTCACCGTGCATCGGGATCGGGGAACACACTACATGGAAAGAATGTATGTTCAGCTCGACAAAGACATTGGCCGGCTCGAAGCCTTCGAGAAAAGTACGTTCCTGAAGCGCAAAGAGAATTTTGCTTACTTCCTGGTGTTTTACCGGAAGCCGAGCGTTTCAGGTTTTCTCAGGTTCTTCAGGAAATCCCCGCTGTGGGCCCTGGCCTCGCTGGCGTCCCTGGTCATCAATTTTGTAAAATTCGAGCACCTGAAACCAAAGTAGTCAACTCTTTTGTCAGTGGAAGCGACCAGGCCCTGCGCTGATTGCCCGGGGTCAGCGGTCGTGCCGCAGTGAGAGCGGCAACGCTGACGCTATCGCCGGGCTGGGCTCTTGTCTGCGATGGGTTGTTCCGTTTGGGCCAATGCATGTCTGACCGAATAGAGCAGGCACTCCAGGGATTCAGACTCGGGATAACCAAATAAAAGCGGCTGGCGTTTCGACACGTTATACGGTTTGCCCCGAATGGCTTCATACTGACGGGCATACACGGCAAGCTCACGCGGCACATCGTCGGCCGGACGGTTAGTCATGATACCGCCATGGAATTGATGAAAGCTGCCTTCACCCAACAGGGTGATCAACGTGGTATTTTCGGTCTCGACCGCGCGCCGGTAGAAGTCCAGGTTCACCAGACCACCGCCGGGCAGGTCAAAGCGCTCGTCGTAGCCTCCGAGTTCATCGAACAGCGTCCGCGGCATAAACAAAAAATTGCTTTCTGCTACGGGCGTGGACCAGCCATTTCTGCTGGACCCCGCCAACACACTTATATGGAACAGCTTGTAACCGTTGTTACGCCAGTCGATGCTTTCCAGCAAATCGTCCTCAACCGCCTGGCAGTAGCCCTGGGCCGGCGAGCGCGTTTGCATGTCCGGGCCCAGGTGAAAGCCCAGCGTGCTGACCACCGCGCGTGGGAAATGCTCAAGGCTGGTAAGCGCACGCGCAATAACACCCGGCGATACGATGCGCGCCCCGTCTATGGCTATGCCCACGTGCGCGCCACGCGCCAGGCTCACCCCGTAATTGATCGCCCTGGCAGGCGAGGGGTGCGCATCATCAATGCGAAGGTGGCGGAACTGCGGGCCCAGGCTTTGTGTGGCGGTTGCGTCCAGCGGCTCGGCAGAGCCGTTATCCACGGCAATAATCTCGTAGCAGTTCGGGTCCACGTCGCGTTGGTAATGCGCGGATAGCGAATACAGCGTACGCGCGGCCTCGCGCTTCATGTTGTAGAAAATAACGATAATCGAGAGGCGCGGCGTTGTCTGGCTCGTCCCGGTCACGCGGCGTACTCCAGCAGGCGTTGGTACAGGGTATTGATGTCGTCGGGTAGTTGCGCCTCGGTCGGGGCAGAATTTTTCCGCAGGGTGCCGGCGAAAAAATCCACGCCTTGCCTGGCTCTCGGTAGCCCCAGAGCGTTGGCAACCTCGCGCAACCGCGTGCTGTAACGCTCCTGGGGCCAGTCGAAACACAGCAAGGGCAGGCTGAATCGCTGGTGGTAATCGAGCAGGCGCCCATTATAGTTTCGCCATAGGTCAAGCGCTGTGTGCGTGTCGAAACCGTTGCGGTGCTGCAGCGAGGCGGCTACCGCCAACGGGTGGCGAAACGTGCCCACCAAGCGCGCATGAGGTAACACCTGCAACCAGGCATCCAGCGTTATCAGAGTACGCGGGTCCTTGAAACCCCAGGTCAGTTGCGCCGGGTAACTGGCAATAATTGCATTGCGTTTGTCCAGGCGCGCTGCCTGCCATTGTACAGTTTCCGGCGGCGCATCCCAGGCACCGCCATTATCCGCCAGCACCGCTTCGTGCAAGTCCATAATTTGGCGGCTTTCACGATTGCCATGCGCATTGAACGGGGCCTTTACATTGACCTCGCCCAGAAACAGCCCGGCCGCTTCCAGGCAACCCGCCAGGCAACTGGTGCCGCTGCGGTGCATGCCGAGTACGATGACAACCTTATCGTTCGTCTTGTGCATTTCCCCACCTTCCTTGCTTGTATCGAAATCTATGGGTCACGGTACTAGTTTATCCGACCTGCGCGGCAGCTCAAGAAAACGCTGTCGCCAGGTGCGTTTCGTGGCGGTCTCTGAGGCGCCCCGTAGTTCCTTTCCTGAATATTTTCTGGTTATTTCGCAATACCACTCCAAACTTTGCGAAATTTATCGCCTGAAAACAAGCGCTTGACAGGCTGGATGTTGTCCGAACGGCTGAGGGCTGAGAATTCAGCCTCTTTCGAAATCTGAGTGGGTAATGTAAAAGTGTCGCCTTCGCGGATGATCAGAACGGAGGGGATGGCGGCGATGCAATCGGAGCAGCTTTTTGAGGGGGGCTTGGGTTGAACTCGCCGTGGTACGTGCGAGAGAGCAGTTGCTTCGATGCGGTGGCGCGGATGGTGGGCGAGAGCTGACACCGCGTGGCGCGGATTGCTGAGCGCTACGTCGATCCGCACGATTATTTTCCTGCTCGCCGGAAAACTCGACTTCCGAACACTCAACCCGCCTGCCGTCTCACCTACTCGAAATTCAAAAGAGCCGGAATTCAGCACACTAAAGTATTGTATTCCATTAAACACACTGCTAAAGTTGCATCTACTGCATTGCAGTTACAGGTGCAGCGTGGGGCTAAAAAATCAAATACCCAACGTTGATGATACCAATATTTATCCAAGGAGTTATGTGCCATGAAGTCATTTGCCAGGTCTGCCGCTGTTTCAGCGGCCCTCGTTGGAGGGCTGATGTCATTAGATGCAAGTGCGGTGAATATATCAACTGATCAAATTGGTGAGGTTGCAATCGTGCCTTACTATAATGCTCGGGACGATTTTCAAACGTTCTTTTCCATGATTAACACGCGCGACGTACCTATGGTTGTTAAGGTGCGTGTTCACGAAGGTCGCAACAGTCGTGACGTACTCGACTTTGACGTTGCGCTCTCCTCTTTCGACGTGTTCTCGGGTGTACTACGTAAAGCCACCGTCAAAGGTGTAGTTACACCCGTAATCGAAGTCAAAGATCAGGCTGACGCGGAAGGTCGTAGGACTTGCACGATTCCGTCGATAGTCGGCACCCCCGACCAGAAAACACCTCTGAGTCCGCTGGCCTTCGGTCCTCCGGGTACCCCTGACGATGACGGCGGCCCAATCGGTGCTACCCCGGGGGTACTTGACATCGGCCTGAATGCCGACGCTGCGCTTCGTATGTCAGAAGGCTATATTGAGTTTATCGTCATGGGCTATGCCGAGGGTGACGACGAAGGCGTCGGCGGGGGTAGCCTGGCCGACGTGGGCAGCGCCATCGAAAGCCATAACTGCGCACTGCTTGATACTGCTTTCGTTGTGCATGATCAGATAGGACCGGTTGATAATCGAATCGTCCTTACGGCCCAGCAGTTCGGTGAGCCAATCAATGCGCTGAAGGTGAATGCCTCGCTGTTCAACGTTACACAGGGCTTCGAAACTAACATCCCTGTGCTCACGCTCGCCAACTTTTACAACCCTGCGGGCGTAACACCCCAAGGATCAACGGTTAACACCCCGACGGGCGAGATGGGTCAAGTACCGCCGACCATTGGACCGGCCCAAAATGTAAATTGCACAGTTGATCGGGGCTTTGAGCGTCGTGATAACAACGTCAACTGGTTTCCGAACGGTAATAATGGCAGCTGCATGAACCTGATTACCGCGCAGGTCGTACCGGACTTTCTTGAGCCCACGCTCAACGATGCCTATCCGCAGGTCGCGAACTATTGGGACGACAGCCGCAACTTCCCGGCCTACGCAGTCCCATTGGGCTTAATTCTTTGTCCAGCCGGTTTTGGCGCCAATCCTGACTGCGGCGCTTCTGAACACGTACGTGGCGTAGATGCCGTCAGCCTGCTTATACAGCGCGCTGCCGTCTTCAATGAGTGGACCAACAACGTGGCACTCAGTACCACCTCCAGTGACTGGATCGTGACCCTGCCCACCAAGGGCTTCTACGTGGATGGTGGCTACGGTAATGGCGATAATGGTCCGGGCATGCAGTCCGCGGTCGTACCCGGTGGTATCGGTAATTTGTACGTTCCCTTTGGCGGGGGTAGCAAACAAGACGGCGGTCGTGATGAAACGATACTTTCAGCGTTTGGCCTGCCTGTTGCTGCTTCGATGCCGTACCACCCGTTCAGCCATAATTTCGGCCAGCAGTATCCGGATGGCACCGATCACGACGGTCGTTATTTCGCCAATTCTTGTAACCGGGTTGGCGTAACGGTGTACGACCGCGCCGAGCAATTCGCAGGTACGCCACCCGACGGTGGTGTTATCGTATCGCCGGCTCCGCCGCCTGTGATCGCCACCCTGAACCTTTGTTACGAGACCAACGTGATCAGTTTCGACGGCATCACCGCCCTGGACTCGCAGTATCCGCTGCTTAACACGGATGGATCAGATACGTGGGTAGACACCTCAGGTCTGCAAGGTCTGTATGACGGCGCGCTTGAAGACAACGATGCTGGCTGGTTGTCCCTGCGGCTGGATAGGGATGACGGTGCATTTATTAATGCTTGGCAAGCAGATGGTCCGTATGGAGGTCATGCGCGGCGCTACAAGAGGTCTGCCAGTGACCGGCTTCCTGTTGCGCCAGCGTACGTTCGATGTTATCTCGAACAATAATGCAACTTCGTTCGAGCACAGCTACCAGCGTTTTTATGATGACGAAGTACCGTTGTGCTACGACGAGCAAACCGGGGAAGAAGAATTCCCCTGCCCCAATTAATGGATAAGTAGCAACGATTACCAGCCCCTGCTCGCGCAGGGGCTGGCTTTATAAGTACTGGCGGAATCCGTTCCGCCAGTATTTTTTTGATTTCTATCCAATATTTGAGGATGTCCTGTTAATGATTGCCCTTGCCAGATTTGTTTCGGGATTACTGCTTTTAAGCCTGCCGGCCGGGCTGTTGGCACAAGCACAGGCGACAGACACCGTGCCGGACACGGCGGTCATCAGCCAATCTACTGACCTTAGCCTGACGGCGGAGGACTATCGATTATTATTTGCCGGGCCACCGCTGGCGGAACTGGAGCGCATGACGCAAAGTGATCACAATTTGCGCGAAACGGCGCTGGACTTCCACTCCAGCGTGGTCCTGGCCCGCGAGGCAGAAGCGCAAGGCCTGGCGGACGACCCACAGGTCAAGGCCAGGCTTGAGCGCGCCCGGCGCGCAGTACTTGTAGACGCCATGGTGGCTCGCACCCGGGCTCGGGCCGCTGCGCAGGTTCCCGAAGATCTGCTGCCGTTGGCGCATGAACGCTATTTGTCCGATCGCCAGGCTTTCTACATTCCGGAACAACGTTTGATCGCGCATATTCTTTTAACCGACACCACCGACTGTGCTTGCAAGGCGCAAGTGCCCGCGCTGGAACGGGCGCAGGAGTTGCGTCTCACCCTGGTGGACGGCGCTGATTTCGCGCAAGCAGCCCGGGAATATTCGGCCGACCCGGGAACTGCAGGCCGTGGCGGGGAATTTGGCGAGTGGATCACAAGGGATGGCAAGCTGTACAAGTCGTTTGAAGACGCGGCCTTTGCCCTGGATACACCCGGCGCAATCAGTGAACCGGTTGTTACCCCATACGGCGTCCATCTGATAAAATTGCTGGACGTACAAGAAGCCCGGATTCCGGAGTTTGACGAGGTCAGTGACCGGATTATAGCCAGACTCAAGGCCGAAATTGTGGGCTCCAGCGTGCAGCAGTTGCAGAGCCAGGCCTATCCGGATCCCAATACCATTGACCTGGAAACATTGCGTAAAGTGGCCGCACAAAGCCTGCAAGACAGAGGCGTGCAGGTGCAGACCGAGCGCTGACGTGCCATAATCGACACAGGAACAGGTTCGTGAACGTGTACAGGCACGCTGGGACGCCATCATTGCAATGGTGGATTATGACATCGCAGTTACAGGTGCAGCGTGGGGCTAAAAAATCAAATACCCAATGTTGATGATACGGATATTTATCAAGGAGGTAATGTGCCATGAAGTCATTTGCCAGGTCTGCCGCGGTCTCAGCGGCCCTCGTTGGAGGGCTGATGTCATTAGATGCAAGTGCGGTGAATATATCAACTGATCAAATTGGTGAGGTTGCAATCGTGCCTTACTATAATGCTCGGGACGATTTTCAAACGTTCTTTTCCATGATTAACACGCGCGACGTACCCATGGTTGTTAAAGTGCGTGTTCACGAAGGTCGCAACAGTCGTGACGTACTCGACTTTGACGTTGCGCTCTCCTCTTTCGACGTGTTCTCGGGTGTACTACGTAAAGCCACTAATAAATGGTGTAAATACGCCCGCGATCACAAGTCAAAGATCAGGCTGACGACGGAAGGTCGTAGGACTTGCACGATTCCGTCGATAGTCGGCACCCCCGATCATGAAACACCTCTGAGTCCGCTGGCCTTCGGTCCTCCGGGTACCAATGACGATGACGGCGGCCCAATCGGTGCTACCCCGGGGGTACTTGACATCGGCCTGAATGCCGACGCTGCGCTTCGTATGTCAGAAGGCTATATTGAGTTTATCGTCATGGGCTATGCCGAGGGTGACGACGAAGGCGTCGGCGGGGGTAGCCTGGCCGACGTGGGCAGCGCCATCGAAAGCCATAACTGCGCACTGCTTGATGCTGCTTTCGTTGTGCATGATCAGATAGGACCGATTGATAATCGAATCGTCCTTACGGCCCGGCAGTTCGGTGAGCCAATCAATGCGCTGAAGGTGAATGCCTCGCTGTTCAACGTTACACAGGGCTTCGAAACTAACATCCCTGTGCTCACGCTCGCCAACTTTTACAACCCTGCGGGCGTAACACCCCAAGGATCAACGGTTAACACCCCGACGGGCGCGATGGGTCAAGTACCGCCGACCATTGAACCGGGCGATAATTCGAATTGCACAGTTGATCGGGGCTTTGAGCGTCGTGATAACACCTTCAACTGGTTTCCGAACGGTAATAATGGTAGCTGCATGAACCTGATTACCGCGCAGGTCGTACCGGACTTTCTTGAGCCCACGCTCAACGATGCCTATCCGCAGGTCGCGAACTATTGGGACGACAGCCGCAACTTCCCGGCCTACGCAGTCCCATTGGCCACAATTCTTTGTCCAGCCGGTTTTGGCGCCAATCCTGACTGCGGCGCTTCTGAACACGTACGTGGCGTAGATGCCGTCAGCCTGCTTATACAGCGCGCTGCCGTCTTCAATGAGTGGACCAACAACGTGGCACTCAGTACCACCTCCAGTGACTGGATCGTGACCCTGCCCACCAAGGGCTTCTACGTGGATGGTGGCTACGGTAATGGCGATAATGGTCCGGGCATGCAGTCCGCGGTCGTACCCGGTGGTATCGGTAATTTGTACGTTCCCTTTGGCGGGGGTAGCAAACAAGACGGCGGTCGTGATGAAACGATACTTTCAGCGAATGGCCTGCCTGTTGCTGCTTCGATGCCGTACCACCCGTTCAGCCATAATTTCGGCCAGCAGTATCCGGATGGCACCGATCACGACGGTCGTTATTTCGCCAATTCTTGTAACCGGGTTGGCGTAACGGTGTACGACCGCGCCGAGCAATTCGCAGGTACGCCACCCGACGGTGGTGTTATCGTATCGCCGGCTCCGCCGCCTGTGATCGCCACCCTGAACCTTTGTTACGAGACCAACGTGATCAGTTTCGACGGCATCACCGCCCTGGACTCGCAGTATCCGCTGCTTAACACGGATGGATCAGATACGTGGGTAGACACCTCAGGTCTGCAAGGTCTGTATGACGGCGCGCTTGAAGACAACGATGCTGGCTGGTTGTCCCTGCGGCTGGATAGGGATGACGGTGCATTTATTAATGCTTGGCAAGCAGATGGTCCGTATCAACGGTATGAGGGGCGTTACAAGAGGTCTGCCAGTGACCGGCTTCCTGTTCCGCCAGCGTACGTTCGGTGTTATCTCGAACAATAATGCAACTTCGTTCGAGCACAGCTACCAGCGTTTTTATGATGACGAAGTACGAATATGCTACGACCTGGAAACCGGGGAAGAATTAGGCTATGGCCTCTGCCCCCTTTAATGGATAAGTAGCAACGATTACCAGCCCCTGCTCGCGCAGGGGCTGGCTTTATAAGTACTGGCGGAATCCGTTCCGCCAGTATTTTTTTGATTTCTATCCAATATTTGAGGATGTCCTGTTAATGATTGCCCTTGCCAGATTTGTTTCGGGATTACTGCTTTTAAGCCTGGCGGACGAACCCCAGATCGCGTAAAGTGGCCGCACAAAGCCTGCAAGACAGAGGCGTGCAGGTGCAGGCCGAACGCTGATGCGTCATAATCGACACAGGAACAGGTTCGTGAACGTGTACAGGCACGCTGGGACGCCATCATTGCAATGGATTATGACATCGCAGTTACAGGTGCAGCGTGGGGCTAAAAAATCAAATACCCAATGTTGATGATACGGATATTTATCAAGGAGTGATGTGCCATGAAGTCATTTGCCAGGTCTGCCGCGGTCTCAGCGGCCCTCGTTGGAGGGCTGATGTCATTAGATGCAAGTGCGGTGAATATATCAACTGATCAAATTGGTGAGGTTGCAATCGTGCCTTACTATAATGCTCGGGACGATTTTCAAACGTTCTTTTCCATGATTAACACGCGCGACGTACCCATGGTTGTTAAAGTGCGTGTTCACGAAGGTCGCAACAGTCGTGACGTACTCGACTTTGACGTTGCGCTCTCCTCTTTCGACGTGTTCTCGGGTGTACTACGTAAAGCCACTGATAAATGGTGTAAATACGCCCGCGATCACAGTCAAAGATCAGGCTGACGCGGAAGGTCGTAGGACTTGCACGATTCCGTCGATAGTCGGCACCCCCGAGCATGAAACACCTCTGAGTCCGCTGGCCTTCGGTCCTCCGGGTACCAATGACGATGACGGCGGCCCAATCGGTGCTACCCCGGGGGTACTTGACATCGGCCTGAATGCCGACGCTGCGCTTCGTATGTCAGAAGGCTATATTGAGTTTATCGTCATGGGCTATGCCGAGGGTGACGACGAAGGCGTCGGCGGGGGTAGCCTGGACGACGTGGGCAGCGCCATCGAAAGCCATAACTGCGCACGTGCTTGATGCTGCTTTCGTTGTGCATGATCAGGTGGGACCGATTGATGATCGAATCGTCCTTACGGCCCAGCAGTTCGGTGAGCCAATCAATGCGCTGAAGGTGAATGCCTCGCTGTTCAACGTTACACAGGGCTTCGAAACTAACATCCCTGTGCTCACGCTCGCCAACTTTTACAACCCTGCGGGCGTAACACCCCAAGGATCAACGGTTAACACCCCGACGGGCGAGATGGGTCAAGTACCGCCGACCATTGAACCGGGCCGATAATGTCGGGTTGCACAGTTGATCGGGGCTTTGAGCGTCGTGATAACACCGTCAACTGGTTTCCGAACGGTAATAATGGTAGCTGCATGAACCTGATTACCGCGCAGGTCGTACCGGACTTTCTTGAGCCCACGCTCAACGATGCCTATCCGCAGGTCGCGAACTATTGGGACGACAGCCGCAACTTCCCGGCCTACGCAGTCCCATTGGCCACAATTCTTTGTCCAGCCGGTTTTGGCGCCAATCCTGACTGCGGCGCTTCTGAACACGTACGTGGCGTAGATGCCGTCAGCCTGCTTATACAGCGTGCTGCCGTCTTCAATGAGTGGACCAACAACGTGGGACTCAGTACCACCTCCAGTGACTGGATCGTGACCCTGCCCACCAAGGGCTTCTACGTGGATGGTGGCTACGGTAATGGCGATAATGGTCCGGGCCTGCAGTCCGCGGTCGTACCCGGTGGTATCGGTAATTTGTACGTTCCCTTTGGCGGGGGTAGCAAACAAGACGGCGGTCGTGATGAAACGATACTTTCAAGCGAATGGCCGTTTGCGTTGCCTGCTTCGATGCCGTACCACCCGTTCAGCCATAATTTCGGCCAGCAGTATCCGGATGGCACCGATCACGACGGTCGTTATTTCGCCAATTCTTGTAACCGGGTTGGCGTAACGGTGTACGACCGCGCCGAGCAATCCGCAGGTACGCCACCCGGCGGTGGTGTTATCGTATCGCCGGCTCCGCCGCCTGTGATCGCCACCCTGAACCTTTGTTACGAGACCAACGTGATCAGTTTCGACGGCATCACCGCCCTGGACTCGCAGTATCCGCTGCTTAACACGGACGGATCAGATACGTGGGTAGATACCTCAGGTCTGCAAGGTCTGTATGACGGCGCGATTGAAGACAACGATGCTGGCTGGTTGTCCCTGCGGCTGGATACGGATGACGGTGCATTTATTAATGCTTGGCAAGCAGCTGGTCCGTATCAAGGTCTGCGCGGCTCTACAAGAGGTCTGCCAGTGACCGGCTTCCTGTTCCGCCAGCGTACGTTCGGTGTTATCTCGAACAATAATGCAACCTCGTTCGAGCACAGCTACCAGCGTTTTTATGATCGCGAAGTACCGGTGTGCTACGACGAGCAAACCGGGGAAGAAGAATTCCCCTGCGCTTTCTAATGGATAAGTAGCAACGATTACCAGCCCCTGCTCGCGCAGGGGCTGGCTTTACAAGTACTGGCGGAATCCGTTCCGCCAGTTTTTTTTGATTTCTATCCAATATTTGAGGATGTCCTGTTAATGATTGCCCTTGCCAGATTTGTTTCGGGATTACTGCTTTTAAGCCTGCCGGCCGGGCTGTTGGCACAGGCAAAAGGCCTGGCGGACGAACCCCAGATCGCGTAAAGTGGCCGCACAAAGCCTGCAAGACAGAGGCGTGCA
>CAWFGC010000012.1:0-94095 GCA_963815185.1 uncultured Gammaproteobacteria bacterium
TGACGCGCCATAATATACACAGGAACAGAAGGATCAACGCGTATGATGCCACACACCAGAGTTTTTATAATCAGCCTTTTGACTGCCGTGCTACTGTCTGGTTGCACTGGCGGCGCCATGGTCAGTCCCGGTGAGTCCAACGACCCGGGAGATGACATGGGGCCTGCGCAAGAACAGGTTCGTGAACGTGTACAGGCACGCTGGGACGCCATCATTGCAATGGATTATGACAAGGTATATACCTTCGCCACGCCGACCTACCGCGCCACATACGGTCTGGACCATTATCGCAACCAGTATGCGGTGCAGATTATAAAAGAAAGTATCGAGTTGATTAGTATTACGATACCGGAAGATGACCCCGACACCGCCTTTGTGCGGCTGAACCTGACTTTTGTGGCTACAAGTGTGCCATCCGGGAGATACGAGGGGCAGGCGCTGGTTCATGAAACCTGGGTACGAAGGGACGGCCAGTGGTGGTTTGTAGAGCCCCGCTGACCCGGCCTGGGGGCGGCCCCGGTGAAGCTCAGGCTGAATAATTACTCGGATGCCGAACGGGCCGCGGAGGTAATAGGCCGCGGCAATCACCGCGATTGGGTGGGCGGCCTGTGGCAGGAAATAGGCGATCTCCAGTTTGATTTTCTCCTGGGCAAGTCCCTGCGACCTGATATGCGGGTGCTGGATATCGGTTGCGGCTGTTTCCGGTGCGGCGTACCGCTGCTGCGTTACCTGAACCCGGGTTGTTACTACGGGATGGATATATCCCAGGAGATAATGGACGTCGGCTATACCAGGGAACTGGTACCCTTGGGACTGGATAGCAAATTGCCGCGTGAACACCTCCTCTGTGATGAAGATTTTCAGGTCGACCACTTCGGTGTGAAATTCGACGTGGTGCTGGCGCAGTCGCTGTTCACGCACTTGCCGCTAAACCATTTTCGCCTGTGCATGGCAAAGCTGGTAAATTCGGTTAACGTAGGCGGTATAGTCTGTGTAACCGCTTTTATTTGCCCGGATGGACATGACTTGAGCGACCCTTATCGGCATCCACGCGGGGGCATTACAACCCACCCCGCCAGCGATCCTTATCACTACCGCTTGGCGGATTTTGAGTACTGCCTGCGCGGAATGCCCTGGCAGCTTGACTACCAGCTTGATTGGGGCCATCCGCGGAATCAATCGATGTTGACCATCACGCGTACGCAAGCATGAAAGCGGCATGGATTCGATGCGCCCTCGCAAGAACCGGGCAGGCCTGTGCGAATTCATTTCACACGGTGAGGCGGTCTTGAACGGGCTCAAACCGGGTGATACAGATTACCGGGCCTACGTCGGCGAAGTGCAAAATTATGATCGTCTGGCGGCACTGCAGTTCGGGCTGGTTACATTGCTGGGCTTGCGCGAGCAACACCATTTGCTGGATGTAGGCTGTGGATCGCTGCGCGGGGGGCGGTTGTTCATTCCCTATCTTAGCCGACAGCGATACTTTGGCCTGGAGCCAAACAAGTGGCTTGTTCAGCAGGGTATTGAATCCGAGATAGGCGAGGATCTGATTGATCTCAAGCGCCCCGTGTTTGCGTACAATGATGACTTCGATCTGGGCGTGTTCGGTGGGACATTCGATTATATTCTGGCCCAGTCCATCTTCAGCCATACCGGAAAATCCCAAATTGATGTGTGCCTGCAGTCGGTGCAGCGCGTACTGAAGCCCTCAGGTCTGCTGGTTGCAACCTTTGTTGAACGTGCAGACGACCTGTATGAGGATCACTGGGTCTATCCCGGACTCAACCAGTTCAGCTGGAAAACCATCAAAAATCTGAGTGAAGCCAATGGCCTGGTATGCAGGAAAGTAGATTGGCCGCATCCGCTGCAAACCTGGTTTGTTGTTGCCCGCAAGCCTGAAATTATCAGTGCGGCCCTGGCGCATGGGGTTGATGCCCTGGCCGACGAGACGTTACTGACACCCAGAAAATTAATAGCAAAAAAAAGCGGCAAAACATTTGATTTTTTGCGCCACGCATCGTCTGCTTAGTTTCTCAGGTATCGACCGATTTTCTGGATGCGTTGGAACACGGCGCCGGTATCTGCGAGAAAGTTAAAGCCAGGGCGGGCGTACTTTTGCCCGGTCGCGTTTTCATGTTCTTGAAGACTGTCGGTGAAGTATCCGGGGGAAGCGGTAGCCGCGCCCCCGTGAAACTGGTGAAAAGTTGCCTCACCAAGCAATAGAACGTTTAAACCATGTTCACGTAGTACCGTTCTTTGAAACAATTCAAGGTTACACAGGCCGCCACCAGGGCGCTGAAATCCAGGATTAAAGCCACCGACTTCGAGCCAAAGCGAGCGAGAGTAACCCAGGGCATTGCTCTCGTTCTGGTCCAAAAAATTGGAATTATTATGGGCGCCAGCCCAAACGCTGATTTCCCATAACCTGTCCAGGTCATTCATCCAGTCAGCAGCAGCCAGTAACTGGTCTTCGACAGCCTGGTCATAACCCTTGGCCATTGACTTCATTTGTACTTCGTTGCCTAAATGCCTGCTGGCAACAAAAGTGAATGCTGATGGGTGCCGGAATAACACATCCATCGTCCTCCTGACCAGGTAAGGGCTGAACATTCGGGCACCATCGATGCAGATCAGCAAATTTTTTCCGGAAGTGTGTGATGCAACAACATCATTGATGCACTCGACCGGAGAAGACTTTGCCTGATCCGGAGAAATCCGTACGCACTTCACGGGAATGTCGGTCGATGAACAATCTGGCCACCATACAGGCTCTGGCGAGCCGTTATCGACGACGACGATTTCGTAATTGATTCCTTCAACGTTTCTCTGACAGGGCGGCAAAGCAGACAGTAACGTTCTGGGAAGTTCGCGTTGCATGTTGTACGCAGCAATAACGATCGACAAATCCATTTCCAGCCGTTCTCCGGATCCCAGCAAATGTTGGGTAGGTCAGTGTATGACACGCACGACCAACATGATACCGGGCAATTATTTGAGCTTCTCCCCATAATCCGGTCCAAGCGCATTGAGGATTTTCCCGTTATTCTGACTCATGGGAGGCCCTTGGATGAAACGGCTCGCTCCCCTCTGTCTCAAGTGTCTTGGGTTGCCGTCTCTGTCACCAGGCTGTGCACGGCACGGTGGACTTCTTCGATGGCGGATTCGGTCATGGCGTTGGAAGCCGCGTCGGTGTTCGCGCAGATTCCGCTCGAAGGTTTCGAATGGAGTCTCGAGCAAGGTGCGGCGTCCGGCCCGGAACTGGTCCGGTGCAGGAACCAGCTTGCGGGCCAGCAGGCGGGCGACGGATGCATTGCCATCCGGAAAATAGAAACCTTGATCTTCTTCCTGGCCGTAGCCCACGGCGGTTCGGCTGCTTTGCTGGAACTGCTACAATTTCCAGTGTCACTAGACAAAAGGCGAACCAAGAAACAACACAACCTATGCTTCGCAACCTTTTTCTCCTGTTTGCAGTGTCTCTCGCGTGGGCGAGCGAGTACCTGTTTATTGGTGAAGCAGACCAGTCACTGCCGCCCACGACCGTGGCAGCGGCCACGACGCTGATCGCGGCCGCAGTGCTGTTGTTCGTTGTCGGAGTGGTCATGCGCCGGCCGCTGATGGCGACGCTCCGGGCGAAGCCGGAGGTGCCGCTGGTCATGGCCGTCATCGCGGTAGCGGCACCCAAGCTCAGTGTCGTAATCGCGGAAGACACCATCACGCCGGACCTGGCGTCGCTGGTGGGGACGACGGTACCCGTGCTGACATTCCTCATCACCGTGTTCATCACCCGCCAGGTGAAATACAGCCACTCCAGAATGGCCGGCGTGTTCGCGGCGATACTCGGGATGCTGGTCTTCGTCGGCGTCGAGCACCTTTCATCCCACGAGAACGAAATCGTGGGGGCCTTGATCATGATGTCGGGCGGCGTGGCATTTGCGTTCAACGGCATCTACTGCTCGCTGCGGGCCAGGGACCTGGACCAGTATGCCCTGGCCACTTTGGTGTTGTCATTCGGCGGCATCGGGCTCGCCGTCGCTGCGCTGCTGGTTGACGGCCTGCCGGCGACTGTGCCCCGCACGGCTACCCTGGCCTCGATGGCGGGATCGGGCATCGTGGCGATGGGCATGGCATATCTGGGTTACTACCTCCTGATCGCGCGCTCGAGCGCCTATTTTGCGTCCTTTTATGCCTACCTGGTGCCGCCGCTCGGACTATTGACGGGTGTACTCATACTGGAAGAATCGCTCACTCTCAACCATGCCATGGGCGTGGGGGTCACACTCGTGGGATTGTGGTTGCTGACTCGTCGCGAGGGCAATGACGCGCCCGCCCAGCCGGATCAGCAATGAGGAGGTGGGAAATTGGTGATAAAGACCTTGCATAGATTCGCACGGGCAACCCTTGTCGGTGCCGGTTTCCTGATCGCGGCAGGCGCGAACACCGCTGGCGCTGATTGCCCGGGCGAACAGACGACCGAGCTCGTACCGAAGGATCTGCAGTTGTGCCGCGCGCTCGACAGCGCGGTGCGCGCTCCGGGCAAACTTTCGCTCCACGACTACCAGAAGAAGTTGTCGCAGTATTTCGAAAATTTCTGTCATCGCAACACGGATGCCGGCTGGGTACGTGATAAGCACGTTCGCGACACCGGTCCGTTTACCATTCCACTCATCGACGGGCGTGAACACCCGCGCTATCACGGCACCCACGCGCCGGTGGTCATCTGGTACTCGCCACAGATGGCCGATTGGGTAAAGCAGAACCGCGGCACAGACGATACGGAAAAGTCGCGTGACGATGCGCCGGTACCCGCGGGCGCCATGGTGGTCAAGGAAATGTATCCGGCGCCGGCCGCACGCTGCGCCGGGGTCGATCCGCTCAAACTGTTGCCAACCAGCGGTGCGGCGTTCATGGTGCGCGCGCCGGGCGTGTCGCACGACGGATGGTATTGGGGCTGGTACGGTTGGTCTGGCTGGACACCCGACTACCCGGCGAACGACAACCGCTTGGCCTACCAGGGATTCGGGCAATACTGCATGAACTGCCATGCCTCGGCGCGGGACAACCTGACCTTCGCGTCCGCTGACAACATGGAGGGCGAACCGGGACTCCCCATCGTCTTCTACGACGAGGGCAGCATCGAAGGCGGCGAACCGCCACCGACCCATCACGACCGTGTTGCCAAAAGCGCCGGGGATTCCAATCGCAGCCGCCAACCGCGCGACGACTACGCCCCGGCATTCCTGGATGCGTTTTCAGCAGGTGGCGTGAGGCCGCCGGACCGGGACTCGGTCTCGATGATGCCGTCGCAAACCTACGACAATGTGTTCATGCCGGCAAACGTACCGAGCGACCATGCCCAATACGTCACCAGTGACCAGTGCCTGGGCTGTCACGATGCAGGTTCCACCGGCCTGCAGTTCGACATGACTGAACGCGACCCGAACACGGGCAAGCTCTGGAACCACTCGCCCTACGGTACCTGGCGCGGTTCGCCCATGGGCCTGGCCGGACGCGACCCATTCTTCTTCGCCCAACTCGCCAGCGAGACTCAGTCCTTTCACGAGGAGGAGGCGCCGCAAGTCGAGACCATTTGCCTCGGCTGTCACGGGGTGATGGGTCAGAGGCAGTACCAGTTGGACGCGTATATGGCCAGCGGCGATTGCCCGCCCTTCCGTCGCAATACGGTGGCGGCCGTGCCATGGCCCGCCGACGATCCACGGGCTGCACAGGCGGACTACGGAGCACTAGCCCGTGACGGTATCTCCTGCATGGCCTGTCACACGATGGCCATCGGCGAAGCGGCCAACGAGGCTGGCCGGGGCTCGGCGCGCAACGCCTGCGCGGAGCAGCGCCAGGATATGCTCAATGCGGGTTACACGGGTTTCGCGAAGTCTTTTACCGGCTCTTTCCTCACCCGGCCAATGGACGGCATCATGGGCCCGTTCAGTGATCCGAAGACCCGGCCCATGAAGACGGCGCTCGGCCTGGAACCGTTTCATGATGAAACGGTGACCAGCTCCGAGGTCTGCGGCACCTGCCATACCGTGCACCTCCCCGTATTGCACGAGGGTGATACCGTGGGCCGGATATACGAGCAGACCACTTACGCCGAATGGGCCTTCAGCGATTTTCGCACCGGGAAAACCGCCGACGGCCCGCTACCACACGGTGCCGGAAAGTCGCCTTATTCTTGCCAGGACTGCCACATGTCATCGAAGGACGCGGACGGCAAATCCCGGGCCAGCAAGGTGGCCTCTATCCAGGAACACCACGGCTTCCCGCAGGCCGCATTCACCACCGCACCCGACAACATCGATCTGCCCGTGCGCGAACACTATTCGCGGCACAACCTGGTGGGCCTCAACCTGTTCCTGGTGACGATGGCCCAGCAGTTCCCGGATGTACTGGGCGTTCGTATCCAAGACCCGATGCTGGTATCCAAGGGCATCGATCCCTTGTTCTACACCGAGGACAGAATCAAGCTCCAGGCGTCCTCGCATACCGCGAGCGTCGAAGTGCTGGGCACCACGATAGATAAGGACTCACTGAAAACGACGGTCAAGGTTACCAACCTGACCGGCCACAAATTCCCCTCGGGTGTCGGATTCCGACGCGCCATTCTGAGTTTTCGAATTGCGGACGCCCGGGGGCGCGAGCTGTGGTCGTCCGGCGCCTTGGATGCCATGGGTCGCGTGCTGGACGGTGCCGGAAACGTCCTGCCTGGCGAGCTGTGGTGGCGCGATGACTGCTCCGCTCGAATCCAGCCCGACGAGCGGCTGCACCAGCCCCACTACGAAACCATCACGTCGCAGGACCAGGCGCAGATATACCAGGAACTGGTTTCGACCCCGCCGGCGTCCGGACCCTTCCAATGCGACCATGTCACCGCGCCGCGAGGCCACCTCACCACCTCCTTCCTGTCGATCTGCGCCGAGGTAAAGGACAATCGACTCCTGCCTGCCGGTTACCTGCCGCTCGATCAACGCTCTGCAATCTCGAAAGCCCTGGGTGCGGACGAGATCCTGGCGGCCGACGCGGGCTCCACCGCCGTCGGCGACGATCCGGACTACCGGCCCGGCGGTGACGGAAGCGACACTATTGTGTACGACGTACCGCTCGCCGACATCGATGGCACGCCGGTGACAGTCCAGGCCGCACTTCACTACCAGGCAACGCCGCCGTTCTACCTTCAGGACCGTTTTTGCACCGCGAAAGGCGCGGACCGGGACCGGCTTTTTTACCTGGCCGGACACCTCGACACCGACAGTAGTTCGATCGACGGATGGAAACTCGAGGTCGCGGCTACCGGACCGGTGAAGATTGCCCGCGACGCGGGCCGGATTACCATTGCATCAGTCGGTGCAGATTAAGTTGGATCAATGTGCCCCGTTCCCATTTTTGTCGCTCTCACCGGAACAGGATGTTGAGGCGGACGTCGGCATGAGCGATTCGAGCTGCACCCCAGGGTGGAGGAGATTGATATCGACTTCCTTCTCCACGCCGTCGATGGTGCGGTCCGCGGCATGTTGCCAAATCAGCCAGTTGTCCCAGCCGAAGGGGACTTTGGGCATTTTCACTCCGTATTCCGACATCCACAGCGGGTAGTCGGAGAAAACGGGTTCGTAATGTGCGTCCCAAAATCTGGAGCTGGAGTAGATGATGGGTTTGATGCCCAATTCTCCTTCCAGCGTGTGTAGAAAAACGAGTAGTTCGGCGTTCAAGTCACCCTTGGTATGCGCGCCCAACAATTCCACGTCTACGGCGGGGGGCAAGGTGCCAGGGTTATCTTTGATGCGCGAAGCAAAGAACCGGGCCTGTTCAGCCGGATCATCCTCGGTAACGTAGAAATGATACGCTCCCCGCGCCAATCCCGCCTCGCACAAGCCGCGCCAGTGTTGCTCGAACAGGGCGTCCGGGTTATCCACGCCTTCTGTGGCTTTGACATAGGCAAAACGGTAGTTTTGCGCTTTGACTTTCTTCCAGTCCACTTGCCCGGAATGATGTGACAGATCCAGGCCGAGCACGGTGAGATCTGATGGACTGTAGTCCGTGTCGATGCGATTAAGTTCAACGGAAAATAATGGCGTGCCTTCTCCTTCGGCGTAGAAATGTGCCGCTAAAGTGTCGGCAGCGATCAGTTCCGCTTCAATACGGTTGCCGCGCGCGGATTCCCGGATGAGTACGGATTTGAGGTCCACTGAGATGCTGCCCTTGAAGGTGTCGAAGTGCTCAGCCAGTAGACCGAGAGAATCCTCGCCGTGAACCGTGTCATCCGGATGTTCCAGTATGTTCCAGCGATTGTATCCGGCAATGTCCCAACCGTCCTTGCTCAACTGCCAGGAGATCTCCATCCACATTTCAGCCGGCATTGGATCCGGGGACACGGGTTCGCTGTAAGTTCCGTACCACACGCCCAGCAGTTGGGGCGGCTGCGGGGAACTTTCTGCTGAAAGTGCGATGGTGGGAAACAGGAAAAGCAGTAACAGGAGATTTCGCATGCTGGTTTTACCTTTGTTGTGATGCTGGCCGGGACAACCGGCTACCGACTCAATACAGGGGGTCATGATATCGCGAATTCAGACGGGTGCAAAAACAGCTGCAATACAATTCCATTTGCCAACGTGGTCCAAATCCTAAACAATGCGTGTTTCGACAATTCCGGTGATAAATTGATGCCTCGAACGGATTCAGTGACGCGTCTGCTGCTCTTGATTGCCCTGGCCACGCTTTCATCGGCTTGCAGTCAGCCAAGAATTCTGTCCGATGGGCATTTGGCTTACAACGAAGCCGTGCGTGTGGCATCGGACCAGGAAGTCCTGCTCAACATCGTGCGCCTGCGTTATCTGGACTCTCTGGAATTCCTGTCGATCTCCTCGATCAATTCGTCGGTAGACCTTTCTGTGGGCTTTCAGGTGCAGCTGGCAAAGCCCTTCTCTGACAGCAAGGCGACGGCCAGTGCCGGCTATTCGAGTTCACCGACATTCACATTCGTGCCGCAACGAGGCGGCCAGTTTGCCAAACAGCTGGCGCAGCCGGTGGATATCCCGGCGCTGATTTTCCTAGCCTCGTCCAACCGTGACACGCATCTCGTGTTTCGGCTGCTGGTTGCGCAGATGAATGGCTTGGAAAATGAACAAGGCGAGGTGGACCAGGCATTCGTGGATGCCACGAACCTGCTCACGCGCTTGCAGCTCAAGGGTGACGCGGTGATCGGTTTCCGCAAGCAAAAGGTAGTCGTTGCGCCGCCACTGCCGGAAAGCCAGGTCAATGCGTCGCAGATGCTGGCCGCGTTGCAGCACGGCCTCGAAGTTCAACGCCGGCCGGAAGATCAGAAAATCGTATTCCTGCGTGAGGTGGACACGGCAACGCTTTATGTCTCGCGCGATGCGGAGGATCGGGCGACATTGCTCAACTACCTGAAATTGGACCCGCAGGGGACAGTGTTCAATATCAAGTTGGAGTCCAAACTCGACGGTGAAGTCGATCACGATCATCTGACCTTGCGCACCCGTTCCCTGCTCCACGGCATGGCCTTTCTCAGCCAGGGTGTTCGCGTGCCGCCGCAGCACCTGGCTGATGGCACCGCCGCTTCCGGTTGGCCGCATCCTTCGGTTACGCCGGTGCCGATGGACGACATCTTCCAGGTGTGGTATTCCGCAAAGCGTCCCGACAATGCCAGCGTCGCCGTCCGGCACCGCGGCTATTGGTTCTACATGCGCGACGACGACATCCAGAGCAAGAATATGTTCTTCCTGATTGTCGAAGCGTTCCGGCTGGCGCTGGAACACAGTTCGGACCAGTCGCCGGTGCTCACCATCCCGGTCGGCTGATTGCTGTTCCGGTTGCGCTTTCCACTGCTTGCATCCGGGCAGCACCCGGACTTTTCAGCAAGCGTGCGACTGAAAATCATTGCACGGGTTGCAAACACAAATTGTGTGTGGGAGTCAGCCGGCGAGAATAAGATCGTGGAGCGGGCCCCGAAAGGAGCACGACAGACAGGCTGGCTTAGAAAGCACATTTGAGGACCCGGTTCTTGGTTATTTCCCAACTACTCGAACAACTCCAAGGCATCCGATTCGTCGGTGACGGCGTGCCACTCGACCGCAGCCTGACAGGCGTCTGCAGTGACTCGCGCCAGGTTGGCCCGCGCGATCTGTTTGTTGCTTTACCCGGTGTCCGCAGCCAGGGAGTGGACTATCTGGCTTCGGTGATTGAGCTGGGTTGTCGAGCAGCTCTGGTTCCGCATGATGCCCAATTACCGGGGCGGCTTGCCCGATACTGTGTTGGTGTGGAGAACATTCGCAATGCTGCCGCTCACGCCGCTTGTGCGGTGTTTGGACGGCCGACGAGTCGATTGCTGACTTTCGGCGTGACCGGCACCAATGGAAAAACCAGCACCTGCCATATTCTCAAACATATACTGGAGACAGCCGGCCATCGCGTAGTAATGGTGACCACGGTTGCGCATCAATTCGAAGACTGGCGAATGGAAACGCCCAATACCACCCCGGATGCACCCTTGTTACAGTCGGTATTGGCGCGTGCGGTAAACAAGGGCGCGACTGCGGCTGTGATCGAGGTTTCGGCTCACGGCGTGCTGCTGGACCGCATCACCGGCTGCAGCTTCGACGGTCTGGCATTCACCAACCTGAGTACCGACCACCAGGATTTCTTCGACGGCATCGAACCTTATTTCGCCCAGAAATTGCGCTTGTTTTGCGATCCGGCTTATCACAAACCCAGGTGCGTCGCGTCGGTGGGAACCGATGATGAGTTTGGCCGGCGTGTTGTTCAAAACTCCCGCATCCCGGTGTTGACTTTTGGCCAACGGGTGAATGACGCCGGGGCAAGTGCAGGCAACCATGTGGGGGTCTCGGAATTGGCCCTCACGGAACAGGGTCTTTCTGGTAATCTCTCCGTTAAGGGGAGGCTGTTTCGCGTGGAAACGACTTTGGCCTCAGCTTTCAATCGGCTGAACCTTGCCGGTGCGGTGGCACTTGCGGTTGGTGCGGGTGTGCCGAATCAGGCCATCGAGCGCGCCCTGACCCTACCGATCAGCGTGCCTGGCCGCTTGACGAAGATCCCCTCGACTGCACCGTTTCAGGTGATTGTGGATTTTGCACATACCGATTCTGCGATGCGCAATTTGCTCGACGGTCTGCGCAAGGACTGCACGGGCAGGCTGATCGTGGTGTTCGGAGCGGGCGGCGATAAGGATCCGGCGCGCCGCCGGACGCTGCCACAAGCGGTCATCGAACTGGCGGAAGTTGGCATTATTACTCTGGACAACCCCCGGTCCGAATCGCCCCAGGCAATCATCGATACCATGGTCGGCAACTGGCGGGAGATAGCGGACAAGCATACCTGCCCGGCGGCGCTGCTGGTGGAGCCCGACAGGTGCAAGGCCATATCGCTTGCCCTGGACCAGGCGCGCCCCGGTGACATTGTGGTGCTGGCGGGCAAGGGTCATGAAACCACTCAGATCTATGCCGACCGGGTAGAGCACCATGACGACCACGCAATTGCCCAGTCCTGGCTGGCCGATCATTATCGGCGTTGACCGGCACTGCGCTTGCGCCGGTGAGTCGAAAAGCCTTATCTTTGACCGTCTCAGTTACAAAGGAAACTCGTGATGAAACGCCGAACGCTGTCGGCTCAATCGAGAAGCTTGCTGGCGGGTTTGCTCTCTCGATCTGCCTTTGCAACGCCTTCAGAGCAAGGACTTTGCGCTGCCCATGCGCCTGCTGGATGGTCGGCGGTGGGATGAAGTCCGGCGTGCAGTTGACCCAATCCAGTCTCTACCGGCTTTTTATCGAGCAGGACTCGGCCACTTGGGGTCGAATCGTGTTCACGGCGGTGGTTGCCGGGCTCATGCAGGGCGCCATCATCGTCGTCATCAACAGTGCCGCAGTCGCGCTGGGTGGCAGTGAACTGGGTCTGCGCTATCTGTTGATGTTTTTCCTGTTCCTGGCGACCTTCAGTTGGGCCAGCCACTATTCAAATTCGCGCACCATTGCCCTTACCGAACGCACCATTTTCGACACCTACGTGGTAATTGCGGACCGGCTGCGTCGCATGCAGTTACTGGAATTTGAACGTCTTGGCAAGACCCGTATTTATTCCACGCTTTACACCAACGCGGATATCATCCTGGAAGCTGCCAAGAGTTTGGCAAATGTGGGCGTTGCATGTGTGCTGATACTTTTCTCGGTGGCCTACATCGCGTGGCTTTCGCCTGCGGCATGTGCCTTAGTGGTCCTTTTCTACCTGTTCGGCTATTTCATTTACCGTTCCAATCTGATCAATATGCGCGGTCTGCTCAAGGAAAGCGAACGAAATGAGCAGCGTTTCAAGGCCTTGTTTCGCTATTTTCTGGAAGGTTTCAAGGAAATCAAGGTCAGTCATTCCATGAGCCGTGCGCTGTTCGAGGAGCAGATCAAACCAAATGCACAGAAGGCGAAAGTAGCCCGCGTGAGTGCGGAAAGGCGTCTGGTTGCAAACAGTGTATTCATTCAATCGTACTATTATTTTCTGGTTGCGTCGGTGATTTTCCTGTTGCCACGTATTGGCGAACTCAACACGTTTGTTATTCTTCAAGTTGCAGTAGTGGTGTTGTTCTCCTACGGGTCCATGACGCGGATCGTCCAGTCCGTGCCGCTTATCCTCAAGGCGGAAAGGGCGGTAGGAGTCCTCCATTCCCTGAGCGAGGAGTTGCTGTTGGCACAGGACAATTCCGAACCATATACCGGCCGGTTTGCCAGAATTCGACCAGAAAAGCTCGCCCTTCGCCTCGAGGAGGCGACTTTCTCCTATCAGCCGGATGACAAGGCGCCGCAATTTTCGCTCGGACCTGTTTCGCTGGTAGTCGACCCCGGAGAACTGCTGTTTGTGGTCGGTGGCAATGGCAGCGGCAAGACCACCCTGCTCAAGCTGCTGGCAGGGCTGTATCCGCCCGTTACCGGAAATCTGTATCTGGGTGACAAGCGGATAGATCAGAGCAATTACAGCGACTACCGCAACCTCTTCGCCGTGCTGTTTTCCGATTACCACCTGTTCGAACGCTTCTACGGGCAACCGGACATCGACGACGCACGTCTGACCGATGCCCTGCGCACCATGGGCCTGGAAGAGCAGGTCGTTTGGGAGGACGGCCGCTTCGACGACTTCAACCTGTCAACCGGGCAACGAAAGCGGCTGGCCCTGGTATTTGTGCTCATGAAAAACAGCCCAATCCTGTTGATGGATGAAGTGACGGCCGACCTCGATCCGGTGTTTCGCCGTTATTTCTACGAGAAATTCTTGCCGGAACTCAAAGCGTCCGGAAAAACCATCATTGCAGTGTCCCACGACGAAAGGTATTTCCACATAGCCGATCACGTTATCCAACTTGACGCCGGCCGCATCGCGCCACGAAGGAACCCGTTATGAAACTCCTTGCCGTTTTGAAAGCGCATCAGGTGAAAATTGTGACCGCGCTGTTCGTTTTCATATTCCTCATGCTTTACCTGGCACCGTCGATCTTCGTCTATGTCTATCCGGGTCAGGCCGGAGTGCTGTTTGATTCGCTCTCGGACGAGCCCTTATCCGACCGGGTCTACAAGGACGGGCTGTATGTTATTGCGCCTTGGAACAAGATGTACATCTATGACATAACCACGCAAAAGCTCACCATGGACGCGGGTGCGCTTACCGGCAATGGGCTTCAGGTAAATCTGGGCATTTCAGTGCTGTTTCAGCCCGATTCGAGCCAACTGGCCACACTGGTTGCAAATTTTGGGCCGGATTACATCGACAAGATCGTGGTGCCCACCATCCGAACGGCAGTGCGCCACGTAGTCGGCAGCCACACGCCCGAAGAACTCTATACTTCGGCGCGAGGGGACCTGCACAAAATGGTTCTGGACCGTGCCCGGGAGCGGTTCGCCGACCTTCCCTTCATGGTGAAGGATGTCATTATTGAGAAGATTCAAATGCCTGAAGCGATCAATGCGTCCATTGAGAAGAAGCTCCAAATTCAGCAAGATGCGCTTTCCTATGAATTTGTGTTGGCCAAGCAACAAGATGAAGCCCGGCGCATGAAGATTGAAGCCGAAGCAATCAAGACTTATCAGGAAATCGTCGGCAGCAACCTCACTCCGGAGCTACTGAAATGGCTCCAAATCAGAGCGCTCCACGACCTGGCGAATTCCCAAAACAGCAAAGTCATTGTCATCGGCGATCCCGAGCAGTTACCGCTTGTGCTGGACGGTAGAAATTGAAATTATGGGGTGGTCAACGTATTTCACTGACGCGCAAACTGTCCCCCTGCTTAGCCGGCGCTACCATGTCATTTTTTGAACCAATAGAATTTATGTACAGGACGTACGGTGTGCCGCGGCGCAGGGATGAGCAGGACTGCAGGGATGCAGGAGGTAGAGCAAAGCAGGAACAGCTGTTTATCTCGACTCAGGCAGAATCTATGGCGTTTTCCACCGGCGCGAGAGCGGCAAGCTCGTCGTCTGTGAACAGACGGGAACGAATCACGAAACGAACTCCCAGTGGGATTTCTGCAGAAAAACTCGCACCCCTGCCGGGAACAACGTCCACGGTGAGGTGCGTGTTCTGCCACAGTTCAAACTGGTCGCGCGCCATGTAGAAAGGACACCCGTGAATGCGGCCCAGCAGCACGTCGCTACTTCCCAGACGAAACTCTCCCAACGGGAAACACATCGGCGAGGAGCCGTCGCAACAGCCCCCGCTCTGGTGAAACATCAGTTCGCCGTGCGTGTCGCGCAAACGGTCGATGATCTCGCCTGCCGCTTCCGTGATGTCAACCCGCTGGTTCATAAGGCCGGGATTGACCTAGAAAAAGCCCATCGGATTCTTGTCAAAGGACATGAGCACGTTCTTGGTATGCCGGTAATGGTTGAGCATCATCTTGTGGGTTTCACGCCCAATCCCCGACTTCTTGTAGCCACCGAAAGATGCGTGCGCCGGGTACAGGTGGTAGCAATTGACCCAGACACGCCCGGCCTGGATTCCGCTGATGAATTTTTGTCCCTGGTGGATATCACGAGTCCAGACGGCGGAACCCAGGCCATAGATCGTGTCGTTGGCGATTTGCATGGCCTCGTCGTCATCCTTGAACGTGGTAACGCTGACCACTGGTCCGAAAATCTCTTCCTGGAACACGCGCATCCTGTTGTGCCCTTTGAACACCGTCGGCTGGATGTAGTAGCCGTTTGGGTATTTCTCAACGCTGCCCACCTCTCCACCGATCAGTACTTCGGCGCCTTCCGCCTTGCCAATATCCAGATAGCTGAGAATTTTTGCATGCTGGTCGCTGGAGGCTTGCGCGCCAATCATGGTCGTGGGGTCCAGCGGATCGCCCTGCTTGATAGCGGCGACGCGTTTCAGCGCACGCTCCATAAAGGCGTCATAGATCGACTCGTGGATCAGTGCGCGTGATGGACAGGTGCACACTTCTCCCTGGTTCAGGGCAAACATGACAAAGCCTTCGATTGCTTTGTCCAGAAATTCATCGTCCTCGGCCATCACGCTGGAGAAGAAGATGTTCGGGGACTTGCCGCCCAGTTCCAGCGTAACCGGAATAATGTTTTCCGAGGCGTACTGCATGATCAGCCTTCCGGTTGTGGTCTCGCCGGTGAAGGCCACCTTGGCAATGCGCGGGGATGAAGCCAGCGGCTTGCCGGCTTCTATGCCGAAGCCATTGACGACGTTCAGCACGCCGGGCGGTAACAAGTCGCCGATCAGTTCCATCAGCACCAGGATGGAAACCGGGGTTTGCTCGGCCGGCTTCAGCACCACGCAGTTGCCGGCCGCCAGAGCCGGGGCTATTTTCCAGGTCGCCATCAGAAGGGGGAAGTTCCAGGGAATGATCTGGCCGACCACGCCGAGGGGTTCGTGGATTTCCATCGAAACCGTCGAAGCGTCTATGTTTACCACTTCGCCAGCCTCGGCGCGTATCACACCCGCGTAGTAGCGGAAATGGTCTACGGCCAGAGGCAGGTCGGCTGCCAAACATTCGCGGATGCTCTTGCCGTTATCCCAGGTTTCCACGGCAGCGAGCTGTTCCAGGTTTTGCTCGATGCGATCGGCGATTTTCAGCAGCACACCGCTGCGTTCCGCCACCGGTGTTTTGGACCAGGCCGGAAAGGCACGTTCGCCTGCCTCTATAGCCAGGTTGATGTCTTCGGCCTTCGAGCGGGGTATCTCGCAAAAATCAGCGCCGTCCACGGGCGAGGAGTCGGCGAAGTACTCGCCGCCGACAGGAGGCGCCCATTGCCGTTGATGAAGTTCTCGTAGCGGGCTTTGAATTCGGGTTTGGGAAATGTCATTGGCTCAATCCTCTCATTTGGGTTGACGTTCTGAATATCGTCGGCTGGCCGCCGGGGAGTCAAGGTGCAGGCCCGTGTGGATGGCGTGAATGGCCGCCCAGCCCGAATCTCCAGTTTAGCAGTCTTCCGCAAACAGGCAACCTGCACCTGGGTCGGCGGTACACAATGGGGCGGTACACAATAGCCCACGAGTTGACGCGCCAAGCGCGAGTTCTTCCTGAACTTGAGAGGTGCCGCAATTCCGGCGCCGTTGATGTAAATCACCCGTCAAAACCATTCAAGGAGCGCAATTATGAATTCACAATCCATTTCAAGGCCGCACTTCCACATTCGCCCCGACGCGGCGTTGTTATCCATGCTTGCCATGGTGTTGCGTTACACGGCCGCAGCCTTGGTCTTCGCCACACACTCTGGATGGACACCGAACCCGACCTGACGCAGTACTGGCAAGCGTTGACGTGGGCGAGTAGCTTCGTATTTCTTGGGCTGGCGCTCGATGCACATAAGCCAACCGCAGGCTCGTATCTGCTGTCGGGTATTGCACTGCTTGCCTTCGCGTTGCTGAGCGCCCAGGCAACGTCCTGAGCGCGGCGCGGATTTATGGGATCAGAACCCCCGAACCAGGGGCCTCCGGCGTTTTCGTGTGCGAATTGACGAAATCGAACAGCGCGGGGCAGGTGACATTAAGCGAATGCCGCTTTGCGAGTTCTGCTTAGAACACCAACGACTCGGTTCAATTTGGTATATTCCGATCAGGTGTAACCATCGAGCCTTGAACATCACGCCATGGGAGCGTGTTTCTATCGACGCCCATGGGACGACATTAAACGCGGGTTTGGGAGGATATTGAATCATGTCAGAAGCAAAATCTGGGAAATCAGAAAAGCGATTGCCGGTTCCGCCCTATTTGGCAATAGGTCTTTCTACCACCTGTCGGGGTATCGGGAAACGATCGGACATCATGCGGAATATCAATCATATCGAAAATATGATCCATGGGGCCATGTTCGTGGTGAGCATCAATATGCCGATCAAGATTATCGCCCTGGCGGAAGGGGCGCTTTCCGGATTTACCGATGAGGCCTTCGATATTCCCCATGTAACCGCAGCAAGAGACCTTTGGATTGACATTCCAGGTCCCGAAACGGATCGTCTGGGTGAGATTGCGAAACAGTATGAGACCTACATTATCGCGCAATGCAAGGCTCGCTTGCCTGAAGTGATAAAGGACCGGTTCTTCAATATGGCATTTATTATCGATCCCAAAGGTAAGGTCGTGCACAAGTATGCCAAGAACCACGTATTTGCCCGGGAACGCTCATGCATGCCTCACGACATCTACGATATTTGGGTGGAAAAATTCGGCGATGGAATTGATGCGTTCTACCCGGTTCTGAAGACGGAGGATATCGGCAACATCGGCACGATTATTTGCAATGACGGGATGTACCCTGAGCCGGCCCGTGCGCTCGCCCTTAACGGCGCCGAGGTTATCTATCGACCCAGCATGGCTCAGCCGATTACCGGTAATGGCCAGTGGGAGACACAGAATAAATCACACGCCATGTTCAACAATTGCTATGTAATCGCCCCCAACGTCGGGCCCTATTACCTCCACCCCGGCTTCGAGCACGGCTTCGATGTGGCAGGTGGGAATTCCCATATCATCGATTACCAGGGCAATATCATCTCGTTCAGCGCGTCCGGCACGGACACCGTGACTGCGGCCGTCATCGACATCGAGCAACTCCGTCACTTTCGAGAAATGTCTTTGTTCGGCAACGGCCTGAAGGACCTGCGGACGGAAATCTTCAAGCGTATGTATGAAAAGCCGATCCACCCGAAAAACATGTGGATCGACCAGGATCCACTGCAACATGCCGATCACGATGAGATCTTTCGCGGCAACATCAAGCGTCTGCAGGAAATGGGGGCGTATACACCGCCGGCCACTCATTATCCCGGTTCAAAGTTCATACACCCCGCCAGAGACCGGCAGATGCGGGTTTGGGAAAATGCGCGCAATGCCTTGTGGGGAGATGACCCATCGCCTGGGGAATAATGGCGCCGGCACCTCGGTGCAAAAGCCGCCTGTTATGGTCTATCTTGGTGGAGTTTTTTCCCCTCTAATCAAGCTTCCATTCGGTAACGAGCGCCGTGGGGGCGCATTCTTTGGACCCACATCTTTTCGCGCGGAAGAAGTGGGTGTCCGGTCTTTTCGGAGAGAAGGCGGTCCCGGTTTTTGCCCGGCTTGAGCAACCCTTGGTGTTGCCTCCAAAATCGTCCAATATTTTTGAGGCCGTTCGTTCATTACCGCGAATAATAATTCTCAACGTTTTATCGCAAATAATTGAAATAACAAAGATATATTCTTTTCTTCAGAGTATAATTACTATATGTATGTATAGTTTTCTTGATGTTGCTTGAGGATGTTCAGATGTCACAAACCCACCCGATTCCCCGTTCCGATTCGTCCGATTTCGTCGCCCAACACCTGGCCCAGGCAGGCAAACGCCGCGCCTACGTCAAACGACTCGAAGACGACATATGCCAGTTGGCGGCGCATATCGATGCGGCGATGTTCCGCTGGCTGGAACTGCTGCGCGAGTTCGATGAATGCGAAGGCTGGGCCGGGGATGGCATCAAGTCCTGCGCCCACTGGCTGAACTGGAAATGTGGCTTGAACCTCGGTGCCGCGCGCGAGCGCATCCGGGTGGCACGTGCATTGAAAGACTTGCCGCAAACCCGCGAGGCATTCCGTGCCGGCCGTGTGAGTTATTCCAAGGTGCGTGCCATTACCCGTGCGGCGACGCCGCGCAACGAGGACCTGCTGCTGTCCATCGCCTTCAACGGCACCGCCTGGCATGTCGAACGGGCGGTGAGCATATGGCGCAGGGATAAACGCCTGCGAGCACTGGAACGGGACAATGAGCTCCATGCGATGCGGGAACTGAGCTGGTATTACGACGACGAGGGTTTTCTGGTGATGCATGCCCGCTTCACACCAGAACAGGGCGCGGTGATTCGCCAGGCGGTGGAAGCAGCGGCGGAGCAATTGTTCCAGGAACAAAAAGACGTTTCTGCGGAAACGTCCGAGTTCGAGCAATCGTCTGTGCCGGAATTGCAACCGCACCCGATCGCGACACGGCGTGCGGATGCGCTGGCGCGAATCGCGGAAGGCTGGCTTTCAGGTTCAGGGGGTTCGAACGGCGACCGTTTCGTCGTGAATGTGCACACGGACATGGAAACGCTGAAAGCGGATGGATCGGGGCAGAAGCCGAGTTGGAAGATGACGGAAAAGTTTCTGCGGAAACGTCCCGCCGCCTTTCCTGTGACGCCGGGGTCATTCACTGGCTGGAGCGGCAGGGCGATCCGCTCAGTGGGGTCGAGCCTTTGAGCGTCGGTCGCAAGACCCGCACGGTGCCGCCGGCGATTCGCCGCGCCTTGCAGCGCCGCGACCGCGGCTGCCGTTTCCCCGGCTGCACCTGTACCCGCTATGTCGATGCCCACCACATCCATCACTGGGCCGACGGCGGTGCTACCCATATCGACAACCTCGTGCTGCTGTGCCGCCATCACCACCGGTTGGTGCATGAAGGCGGTTTTGGGCTGAACCGCATGCACTTAGGCGAGTTCCATTTCACCGATCCCAACGGCAAGCGCATTCCCGATGTGCCGGAGACGCGTTTCTGCGGAAACGTTTTTGAACTAATGGCTCATAACGAGACTGACGGCATCACGATCACGCCTGAGACCCCGATACCGGGCTGGCTGGGCGAATCGATGGATGATGAAATTGTGGTGCACAATCTGAGGTTGCGGGAATAGGCTCAGACGTTCCGGAATGAGTTCTGCGGTCTAACCAATCAACCCAGAATCAAGCGCAGGTAACAGCATAACGATGATCTCCGCAGCGCGGGCGTGCCCGCAAAGTGTGGCGAAGTTCTCCCCGATCGGATAAACTTATATGCTGAATCATGCATTGTGGGAAGTGTTATCGGCCGATAGGGAGACTCAAATGAAAGCAAGAGTAGCGATTGTTTTCTCATCCCCGCGCGCATGGTCACCGGGCGGTTCCCTGGGTTGGTTTTTTTCAAGTCTGGCATTGTTATCAGCCGTGGGATTTTTGGGCGGCGGAGCCGTATGGGCCCAGGCGAACGATGCATCATATGGAAGTGGGGTGATCGAGGAGGTCATCGTCACGGCCACCAAGCGCGGTGTCCAATCCGCGCAAAACGTTCCAATCAGTATTTCCGCGTTCTCCGAAGATTTTCTCAAGGACCAACGCGTGGACAATTTTTCGGACTATGCGCCCCTCGTGCCGGGATTGGCCTTTGAAGATGCGGGGCCGGGTGACAAGATCTACATCATTCGCGGAGCAAACTCCACCGGCACCGGCGTTGCGACGGTCGGGATGTATATCGACGAAATGCTGGTAAGCGGCGACCTGAGGCAGCCTGATTTCAAGCTTTTCGATATCCAGCGAATCGAAGTTTTGCGAGGGCCGCAAGGAACGCTGTATGGCGACGGATCGCTTACGGGAACGATTCGCATCATCACCAACAAGCCCGACCCGACTGCATTCTCCGCGCTCTTCGACGGTTCGGTGTCGAATACCAGGTTCGGCGAGGAGAATTACGAAGGCAACGCCATGGTCAATATCCCTCTGGTGAAGGACCAGCTTGCATTTCGGGCCGTCGGTTATGTCCGTGACATGGGTGGTTTCATTGACAACGTCCGTTTGGGGAATGACAACGTCAATACCGAAGACACGGACGGATTTCGCGCCACATTGGGCTTTTACCCTTCGGAACGAACGCAAATTACCGCCACTGCCATGCACCAACACACGGATCTCGGCGGTCGCTTCATTTTTACCACTGCCGACGGCACATTGGGCAACTTCAATACCGATCAGTACGTGATCGACGGGCTGGATGACAGAATGAACCTGTACAACCTGACTTTGGTCCAGGAGTTCGGTGCCGGGACCGTGACTGCATCCACCTCCTATTTCGACCGCAGGGTTTCCGACGATTTTGACTCGACGCCGTTTGACCTGCAGTTCGGTGAGTTCCTGTTCCTGGAAGTGCTGGGCTTGCCCACGATCAATGGTGTCACCAACCAGACCGATACCACGAAGGCCTGGACCACCGAGATTCGATTCGCGTCCCAGTTCGACGGACCGATGAACTTTGTCACCGGTGTGTTTTACCAGGACCTGAAGACCACGTTCGATACTCTGGTGGTTTCCACCAAAGACGATGGCACGCGATACATACCGGTGTTGCCCATATTTGGCGAATACCTCGCCAACGAGACGGAAAAGTGGGCGTTGTTCGGTGAACTGTCCTACCAATTTACCGACCGGCTGTCGGGGTTGGTCGGTTTGCGCTGGTTCACCGCGGACCAAAAGGACGACCGGGTCAACACATTCCCCTTTGGCGGGTTCAGCCCGCCGTCAATCGAGCCGACAATCAAGACATCCGAGGATACGTTTACACCGAAATTCCAGCTTTCGTATCAGGTTTCGGACGACGCCATGGTTTTCGCCACGGTGGCGCAAGGGTTCCGCGTGGGTGGAGGCAATCAGAATCCCGTTTTTCCGCTACCGCCCGAGAACCAGCAATATAAGTCGGACTCGCTGTGGAACTATGAAATCGGCGCCAAAACCCGCTGGCTTGACGATCGCCTGCAGGTCAATGGCGGCGTGTACCTGATTCTGTGGGACGATATTCAGGTTTCCGATTTCACCGACGACGCGAATTCATTTACCTTCATCGGCAATGCGGGCAAGGCGAAGTCGGTCGGGTTCGAACTGGAAGTCGTTGCCCGGCCTACCCCCAGGCTGGACTTGACGGCGACGCTGGCGCATACCGACTCGAAGTTGACCGAAGACCAACCGACGGCAAATTTCGGCTTTGGCGGAAGGGACGGAGACAAATTCCCGAACGTTCCCGAATGGCAGGCCAGCCTGACGTCCAGATATACCTGGCCGATAACTTCGGCATTAAATGGATTTATCGGCGTCACTTTTTCTCATGTCGACGGCTCCGGTACCCAGTTCAACCCAACCAGCCCGATTTACAACTACAAGCACAGTTACACGGTGGGCAGCGCCAAATTTGGCGTTCGCAGCGAACATTGGCTGGCGCAGATATTCATTGACAATATGTTCGACAAGTTGGCCGAGGTCAACATCATCGAACAGGCAAGCAATCTCACGCCGCGCGCGATTGTTCCCAATCGGCCGCGAACCGTCGGCTTGAACGTGAGCTACCGGTTCTAAAACTCAGGCCGCGTACAAGGGCCTGTCGCCGGAGGGGCCTTTGAAAACCGCACTGCCGGCGGCGGCGCATGCCCCGGACGTCATACGGGTATCAATAAGGCTTCAGTGCTGCAGTTCCGTGTAAACGACTTCGGCGTTGTCGGCGAAGGTGGCCTGGTATTTCGGATACTGGCGAAAGTCCTGGTATTTTTCCATGTGCAACTGGCTCTTCACTTGCTCGAGACTCGCTCCGGATTGTTTGAGCGTTTCGACCTGGGTGTAAAGATCGTGCAAGTAGTCGCGAAAGCGCATGAGGTCCGCTTTGGTTCCCAGTTCGAAGTGCCCCGGTACCGCGGCTACCAAGGGTTTCTTTAGTACTTCATCAAGCGCCTTGATCCAGTTGGACACGCTTCCCCGGTCCATCGCGGGCGATGACCGGTTGAGAAAGAGGTCTCCCATGGCCATCGCCTGCTGTTGCGGGAAATGCACCAGCGCATCACCCGAGGTATGGGCTTTGCCAGGGAACCAGATTTCCACCGTGTAGGGGTCGAGATGCACCGTTAGCGTTTGAGAAAAGGTGATGTCCGCGGCCCTCAGCGCCGACATTGCCGGATCGGCACCCTTCAGGGCGTTGGTTTGATCTCGAGTGTAGTCCGTGCTGACCACCGTTGCCGCGGGCCCCACTGTCGCGTTGCCGCCCTGGTGGTCGGGATGGTAGTGCGTGTTGATGACAAAGAGAACGGGGAGGTCCGACACACGCCGAATCGCTTGCAGCAACTTCTCGCCCTCCGTGGCGTCCAGGCCGGTATCAACTACCAAAATGCCTTTCTGACCGACGAGAAAGGTGGAGTTTGCGCTGCCGTCGTTATCCGAGATATAGGCGTAGAGGTCGGTGCCGATCCCGGTCACCGTCGGATCTGCCCATGCAAACGGGGAGAGCGACAGAGTCAGTGCAATGAGCGCTGCCTGCAAAAAGACGTGGCACTCACCGGGAGCAAGTGTGCGCATTCGCAAGAGACGTATGGGACGTGAAAGAAACATGTTTCGAACTCCATTAGATGAAGAGGCCTGGGCCAATGAATCCAGCCCAAAATATTCGGGGTCACCCATTGGCCGTCTCCCCACTACACGAATATTTCCATATTATACTTTGGCTTTGTAAGGTAATGTCATGACATCAGGCCGAAGTGGATCTTTTACTTTCAGCTTGGTGACTGCGTTAGGGTTTGACGCGCCGCTTGTTGAGGTTCTTGTATTCTGCACGAACCGCATCAAGGCGTCATCATGAAAAAGGAGAGGCCGGCATGAAATCATTTTTCCGTGACAACCCCACCATCGCTTTCGGCCTGGGCTTGCCGTTGTTGCTCGTTGTCGTGTTCCTGCTGATTTCGGGGATTCCCGCGCTCCTGGTGGATCCCCCGAAATACGATGTGCTCTACGCGACTCAATACTACAACTACCCGAACGGTGTGCAAATCGCCGTCGAGAACCACAAGGTTCGGGTCATCTACCAGGGCAGCGCGGCCGGTTTCCAGAAACCGCGCCTGTGGCGTTACAGCCCGAAAACCGGCGGAGTGCAGGAGATTCCCATCATGCTGCCGCCCGGCTTGGCACCGCCCGGACAAGGAACCCCTACGCCCGCAGAGGCTGCAAAAGTCACGCCGATCGATGTGCCCGACCTGGATGGGCTGACGGTCGATTCGACCAGCGTTGCACCGGATGGGTACGAATTCAGCGCGGGACCGAACCGCTATTCGGGTGATGTCTTCGGCGGCCTGTTCTATTCCCGATACCGCAACGACGCGGTGCTGACGAAAAGTGGGCGCAGCATCCGCCTGCCGAACGCCGGCGATGCGTATTACAGCAATGACATGCACTTCATCGGCTGGGTCGTCTCGCCATGATCTGGTTGCTGGTCCTTGTCGTGTTAATCGTGCTGGTTGGCGGCGGCTGGTGGGGCTGGCCGCTGTTGGCCGGAATTCTTGGCGCGTCGGGCGTGACGGACAAGAACAGCGCTCTTTCGAGCATCGCGCAGCTCATGCACAACTACGACATCACGCTGACCGAAGTGGAAGCCGCCTTTCATGCGCCCGCCGCTTCCCGGACCATTCCCGCCCAGCGCAGCAGGGGCGATATCGCCAAGACTTTGTTTACCTATCTCGGCGCGATTTTCATTCTCGCGGGCATCAGCGCCTACATCGGCACGTTCTGGCAGAGCATGGGCAGTGCGATGCGGGTTTTCATGACGCTGGGCGTGGGCTACATCCTGCTCATCGTGCTGCTTTCCGCGCTACACGAGAATAAATATCCGAGGCTGATCCTGCCGCTTGCGCTCGCTTCGGTGTTCGTGATGACCGGCGGCTGGTTCGTGCTGATCCACGAGGTGTACCCGCACGGCGACAACTGGCGTGCCGCAACGACGTTCGTATTCGGCGTGATGGCGCTGCACCAGGTCGCGCTGTTCGCCAAATACCGGCTTACCGTGCTGGCGTTTACGACGCTGTTTTTTGCCTACGGATTCATGCAGGTCGGGCTCGACCTGCTCGGCGTCCCGTACGCATACATCGCTTTTGTCCTCGGCGCCTCGTTGTTCCTGGTCGGCGACCGCGCTTGAAGACACGCGTTACCGCGTGCTCGCAGCCCCTGCATTGTTCATCGGCCTATGCTGGATGAACAGCGGCCTGTTCGACCGCATCGCGTCCGTTGCTTCTCCGGACTGGGCGGGCCTGCTCATTGGCATCAGCGTGATGTCCGCTGCCTATGGTCTGCATAAGGCGGGGCGGTATTCGGCCCTGTCGGGCCTCGGCTACTTCGTCGGGTCGATCATGGCCTATAGCAGCCTGTTCGACCTCATGCAAGGCACGTCCTTCGAACTCATGTACCTCGCACTAACCGCGGCCATGCTCTATGTCTGCGTGGTGCTGCAAAGCCGGGCGCTGCTGTTCACAACGGTGATTGCCATGCTCGGCTTCATCGGGTTTTACACCGCAAAGCATTTTGCCAATTCCCTGGGCTGGCCGGTCACACTTGTCCTGATGGGCGTCGCTTTCCTGGCCGTCGGCACAATCGCCATCAGGGTAAGGCGGCAAATCTAGGCCGGCTCAAATGGGAAAACGTGCGCTGGTTCGCGCCTGCGCTTTACGCTGACCCAAAACTTAAACCAATCCCTGCGCGTGTCGCGGAAGGTGCGGATACCGGTGGTCGCGACGGATAGCCATCAGGGGCCGCATGAAGTCAGGCCCAGGTCCACACCTGACAGCACCTGCTTCGGGTCCGCTAACAAAACCGAAACAGGAGGCGTGTACCCGGTATTCGGGTCGATCTGGCTGTCCGCCCCGGAAGACGGGCAGGTGCCCGGGCCCCCTACGGGCCGCAGTACGTAGGTTCCGTTCAGGCCTGTGAAGCCATACATGCCCGTGCCATCGGTGGGGCTTATCGAGATTGGGCCACCGTCGGGAAGCCCGTCGAGGGGAGCCTGGTCTTCATAGATCTCGACCATCACTCCGCTGCCGTTATCCAGGGCATGGTCACCGTCATTTAAATCCCAAACGCCGTCGCCGTTGTTGTCGAGCCACACGGTGCCATTGAGGTCACCAGCTACCTGGTTGATATCCAACGTATCACATGACGTGCCATCGAGGCTGAACTGAACGACCTCTTCAGCGCCGCTGCTGCACAGATCACACGTGGGCATGAAGGGATCGCACTGCGTGTCAAGGTGCAGCACATAGTCACCGTCATAGGAATGGGGACCGTTGCTGAAGTCGAATGTCATATCGTGCCGGCAAACGACACCAACCTGACCCACGATGCATGACGAGGTTCCCAGCGAGTTGACGCCCACACCAGTCGGAACATCGACCGATACAGTTTGCAGATGGACGGGCGCATTGGTCAGTGTGGCGATCTGTACATCGACGGTACACTCCGCTTCGGTCTTGTGCTCGATCTGCCGCGTGATGACAGCCTGCAGACCGGTGCTGGTGGGACAGTTGGCGCAATCTGCGTCGGCCAGGTCGATCTGTCCGTCACAGTCATTGTCCAGACCGTCCGAGCAGGAGAACTCCGGGTCCTCAGGCGCTGGGAGGGGGGTGGCATCGCAGACGAGCCCTTCCGACGTGCAGTCCAAAAGGCCGTCGGCGGCGCATGCCCCGACGCCGGCCGTGCAGGTGGGATCGTCGGGGACGCTGACATCGCCATGACCCAGGTGCGCTTTCAGCGCGGACTTGCTCACGTTGATGATGTGGGCATTATCGGGCTTACCGGGCGGGATATGGCAGATCGCGATCTTTGCGGGTGCTGCGCTGGCGCAGAGGGCATAAATGCTAACCAAGGAGCCGAGAAGCGTGACGACTTTCAATTTCATCGCGATAATCTCCTTATTATCGAAGACGTTCGAACGCGAAGAAGTCGAATGCAGCGTCACTCCTGTGACGTGCGAGAATACGGTACGTCGGGCTGACGACCTCCCCGCAAGTGTCCTTGTGACAAAAGTCTAGCAAAAAAGTTCTTGGATAGAAAGTGTAGCGGCGGGGGTCCAGTGTTCACTCGTATCCGGCTCCTTTTCTCTCCGCTTGATAAACAAGCGCGCCGCCGGCATGTCCTATGCTGATGATCAAACGGAGTCCGCAATGAAGACGATTGCCATTACCGGCGCCAATCGCGGAATCGGCCTGGCGCTTACCCAACAATTCAGTGAACGCGGTGACCGGGTCATTGCGCTGTGCCGGCGCAGCAGCGCGGACCTGGAAAGGACCGGGGCGCAGATCGAGGCCGGCATCGATGTGACCGATGGCGCGGCGCTGAGCGCTCTGGCTGAACGGCTGGACGGCCTGCGCATTGACACTTTAGTGCTGAATGCAGGGGTGCTTTCAAACGAATCGTTGGGCCGGATTGACGAGCATGGCTTCAAGGAGATGCGCCGCCAGTTCGAGGTCAATGCGCTGGGCGTATTGCGCGTGGCGCAGGCGCTAAGCCCAAACCTCGGCCGGGGCGGCCGCGTCGGCATCATCACCAGCCGCATGGGCTCGATAGGCGACAATACCTCCGGCGGTCACTACGGCTACCGGGCGTCGAAGGCGGCGGTCAACGCGATCGGCAAATCACTGGCGCTGGATCTGAAGCCGCGCGGCATTGCGGTGTTTTTGCTGCACCCCGGTTTTGTCGCCACCGACATGGTGGGCGGCAAGGGGGACGTCACAGCGGAGCAGGCCGCGCGCCGGTTGATAGAACGGCTGGATTCGCTCGGCATCGAGCAATCCGGCACGTTCTGGCACGCCAATGGTGATGCTTTGCCCTGGTAGCCGGCCTTCGGTTGAATGGGCCGGATACCATTTCCTTGCTCAGTCGATCACGAAGCTGCCCACGCACAGGGGAGCAATAACATACCCATCAGTTTCGGCACCCGAGTTGCCTGTCAGGCGGCAGCGCGCGCGGCTTCGAAGTTTGAAGCGGCGAAATCCCAGTTCACCAGATGTTGCAGGAAGGCATCGATGTAATCGGGCCGTGCGTTCTGGTAATCAAGGTAATAAGCGTGCTCCCATACGTCCAGGGTCAGCAAGGGTGTGGCATCACTGTGAATCGGCGTGTCCGCGTTGGCCGTCGTGACGATTTTCAGGTTGCCGGAACGTTCCTGTACCAGCCATGCCCAACCGCTGCCGAATTGACCGGCAGCAGCGGCCGAGAATTTCTTCTTGAAATTCCCGACGCTGCCAAAAGCATTTTCCAGCGAGCGCTCCAGCGCGCCTTGCGGTGCTCCGCCCCCATGCGGCGACATGCTATTCCACAAAAAGGCATGATTCCATGCCTGTGCGGCATTGTTGAACACGCCGGTGTCGCCGGCTTTGTGGGACCGTTGAATGATGTCTTCCAGCGTCTGGCCGGCATACTGCGTGCCTTCGATTGCCTTGTTCAGTTTGTCGACGTAGGCGCGATGATGCTTGCCGTGGTGATATTCCAGTGTGCGTGCAGATATATGCGGCTCCAGCGCAGATTTGTCATAAGGGAGATCAGGTAACTTGATGTCCATAAAATGTAACTCCTTTTTGTTTGAGGGCTCGTCGCTTTCGATGGAAATATTGGCCTGAAGTTCCAAAATATCCTGGAAAAGGGGCACATTGGGCACCCACATCCGGCAAATTTCTGACACACCATGGCGAGATTCGCCTCTATTGAAGTTTCCCGGCAGGGAGCACACTGAGTCCTCTCCCGATTCAGCCGGCGGCTACCTGCTCGCCACCGATGCCGCCCGCATTCGGCCTGCTGACATCCTGGAACAGCAGCATCTCGTTGACACGCTCGGAGGCTCCATCGTAGAAGCCGTGCAAGGGCTGACGTTCGAGCGGGTTACGGAACGTGCCGAACACCATGTCCCACAATGGCAGGTCCGAGTAGTTGTAGCGGTGAATGCCGCGGCCATGATGCACGCTGTGACTTTCCGGGCGCTGAATCAGGTACCCCAACCACCGCGGCGTGCGAAAACTGGCGTGCTGGAACATGGCGTTGAAGGTCAGGAACAGGGCGCCAAGCACGCCGGCCTCGACGGTCAGGCCTAGCAGCGGGAAGAACACCAGGCTGCTGATGCTGGTGAACATGAAGGCATCCAGTGGATGCTGCCAAAAGGCGCCGAAGGCGTCCAGGCTTTCCGCACTGTGATGCATCTGGTGCCCCAAGCGCCACAACCAATCGTGGGTATGAGCCAGGCGGTGGTACCAGTAGTGACCCAGTTCATAGACCAGTACACCGACCACGACCCCGCCCCAAGTGCCCAGGCTACTCAGGTCAAGCAGATGGTAATCGCCGAGCAGTGTGCCCCAGAGTGTGGCGACGTAGACTGAAATTAAGAAGATGACGAGCGTCACGATGCTGGCCCGCAGGCGCCAGAAACGGGTTGAGCCGTGTTTGCGTCCACGTACCGCCCAATCCAGCAAGATGAATGCCGGAATCAGACCTATGGTTATCAGGGTAAGTATTTCGTTCATTGGATTGCCTCTCCATTGTTGTCAGCAAAATCGCTTTCAACCGGGTAGGCGTAACAAGCAGAGGAACATTGTTACCCGAACTCCTGACAGCGGGTTTGGAGCGTGATTTAACGGAATGACAGCAGGTGAAATCGGCGTGCAAATTGCACCCGGACCCGTCCGGGTGAACTATGCGGGTCAGAGCGGCTCGTAGCGGCAGAATGCACCGGTCTTGACGGTGCTGTCGAGATAACGGCCAGCAGCCGGCAACTGCTCACCGATACGGCGAATGGCATCACGCAGGCGCCGGGTGACATTAACCCGGGCCCGCTCCGCCGCTGTCCCGCCTGGCCGCCTCCGGCCGCCCAGCCCAAAAGCGCGAGACAATTCGCGTTGCAGCGCCTCCTGCTCACCCAGCAAGCGGTCGAGCCGTGCCGTATCATTCAACTCGCGAGCGTCCTCCAGATCTTCGGCGATGTCAGCCAAGCGCTGCCGATAGGCCGCCTTGGCTGGCCCGTCCAGGCCGAAGTCATCCACCGATTCGATCACAGCAAAACCACCGGGTGTATTCAGGTCCAGCGCGTGGAACTCCTGCCCGGGCCGATCAATCAAGCGGGCCAGTATCTGCATGCCCTTGCTGTCTTTGATGGTGGCCTCTTGACCCTGAAACGTCACTTTCCAGTAATCCCCGGCGGAAATCAGTTCCAATTCGCGATGTGTGTTGAACGATTCGGGTTCACCGGTCGCTGACACGTGACCGTGTTCACTTAACTCCGCTTTCAGTTCGCGGGCCAGTGTGAGCGCACCGATTCGCTCGGCGACCAGATATGCCTCTTCCAGGTAGTCGCGTGCTTGCTTTGGTTTGTCCAGCAGAGTGCAGACTCGGGATAGTGTCAGCGCCGTCGGGCCATTCCAGGTCATGCCATACAAACCGGAGTGGCCGCAGGTTGGCGGTGCGGGAGCCAGCCGGTCAAAAACCCGTTGCGCCAGGTCCCGGTCGCCCAAGCGAACAGCACAATCTCCAATCACCTGGATATTGCACATTTCACCCATTTCCAACACACGATCGACGACTCCGGGAGTGCAGGCCGTTCGCGCGGAATTCACATCATCGAGCTTGAGCATCACCTGCATGACCAGCGGTTTGATGAACAGATCCTCGGCCCCGCTGGCCTGCAAAGCCAGTTCCATCTGCAACCTGGCCGTATCGATCCGATCGCGGTTGGTTTCGCCGGTCGCGGCCAGCAGATCAAACGCCTGTATGGCCAGAGTGGTCTGGGCGGTAAAGTCTTCAATTTGCTCCACCGCGTTACGGGCAAGGGCCAACTGACGTTCCGCCTCGTCATACGCGCCATGAATCATGGCCTGCAAGACCCGTGCGCTGTGGACCCGCCATTCGTAATGCGGCAGGGAAATGCGTTGCGCGACCCGGGCGCACTGGTCGAGCGCTGCTTCCATCATCCTGGCATCAGCCATTTCCAATCCGTCGATGAAAAGCAGTGTGTGGGCCCTGAACTGCGCCGGGACGTCATTGAATTCCTCAGCGAGTCTGGCGTATTCCATATTGAGATCGACCCGTTCCTGCGCCAGCGCAAAGTCCATCAATGCAGAGATCGCCGAGGTCAGAGTTTCAAAAAGTGTGCGGCGATCGCCGGTTGAACGTGCCAGCGCCAGGGCTTTTTTCGCCATTGCCATGGGTTCCGCCGGATTGGGAGCGGGCTGAAGCCCGGCTGCCAGACGGGCTTGCAGCCTGGCTCGCAGTCCCACGTCTTTGGCATTGTCGTTCTCGCCCATGGCGGCAAGCGCTTCGCGCAGAGAATTCACCAGGTCCGGGTCGACTTTGGCGATGACAAAGGCACTGCCCCAGGTCAGGGCCGCTTGCGCCATCAACCGCCCATCCTGCAAGGTTTGCGCCAGTTGAAATGCTTCGCGGCACTTCTCATGGCCGGTTTCGATCTCACCCGCTCGCAGAATGGCGCCAGCGCTTTCCAGCAGCAAGTTACAACGCTCGGCAGGGTCGGCAGTGGGTCCCGCGCCAAAGGCATCCAGCGCTCGCTGGAATAGTGTCGCTGATTCAGTAAATGCCAGGCGATCGGCGGCACGTTCGGCAGCGCTGCACCAGGCCTGGATCGCCTGTGTGCGCCAGGCGGGTCCGGCTGCCTTGTAATGTTCCGCCAACTCGGACCAGGATTCACCGCCATGAGACTGGATCGCGTGCTGCAGATTGTGTGCACATCGAAGATGGAGTTTTTGCCGGGAGCCAGCATCGAGACTGGCATGAAGCACTTCGCGATGAAAGACATGGGCAAATCGATAGCTATCGTCACCCGTCTTCTTCAGTAATGCAGATTGAAGGGCGGGTTGTAGACTCGAGTCGATTTGTCCCATCTCCTGGTCGAGTAACCGGGCCAGTGATGTCGCTTGGAATTCCCGCCCCAGAACGGAAGCTGCAGCCAGCGCCCGGAACGACTCGCCGGGAAGGGTTTCCAGGTGTTGGCGAATCACCTGTCGAACATTGCGGGGAATCGGTAGTGAGGCGGCTGACAGCGATAAGGTCCTCTCGCAGTAAAGCGATCAGTTCAGACAGATACAGTGGATTGCCTTCCGAAGCTATGAAGACCTCATGTGCCCGATCCGGTGAGACCTGCCGGCCCGCGTGCTGCTCCAGCAAGGCTTGAACCTCAGGCTCGCGGAGGCATTGCAGCGAGAGGTGCTGTCCGTGGCGGGCGCAGAGCCATAACGGCGAAGACTCGTCCGCCAGGCTGGCTTCTGCCTCGCGAAAAGTGCCCAACAGCAGGTAGCCTGCGGCCGAAGCATGCTGGCAGGCGTACAGGAGCAGCGCCAGGGAATCGTTGTCGGCCGCGTGCAAGTCTTCAAACACGAGCACGAAGGGTTTCCTGGCTGCTGCGGCGCCGAGCAAAGCGCGCATCGCTTCGAGCAATTGGAAACGCGCTTGTTCCGGACGAAGCACCGCTTGCTCGATACCATCGGCGGTAAACTCGGGCAGCAACTGCCGCAGTGGTGCGACCAGCGTGGCTGGCAAGTCGTGGCTGGCCAACAAAGCGCGCAGGCATTGGGTCCATGGCCAGAACGGTGGCGCGCCGCCCGCTTCCCAGGCAAAACCCCAATGCACCGGGATACCTGCCTTCCGGGCGCAGCACTCGGCCCATCGGGCCAGCGCACTCTTGCCGATACCAGGTTCACCGGAAATCATGACCACACCGCCACGACCTTCATTCATGGCGCTCACGGCCAATTCCAGCGCCTGCTGTTCAGTTTCCCGTGCGATTAGCGAAGGGAAATTATCTGCCGCAATGAAGGTCACCCTGAGATAATAGCCGAAAGTGATGCCGACCAAGAATTTTGGATGCAAGCACACACAAACAGAGATTTAGCCCGCCTATTGCAAAAGGGTCTGCCGACATTTCATGGCTGGTTCAGGTATTCAGACAAGTATCAGCCGCCCTTTTCCGGCCCCAAATGCCACCGGAGCGCCACTGGCGCCAGCCCCGGAAGTCCGGGTCTACGGTTGCTGAGGCTGGCGAATAGCCAGGCGGTACAGCAGCACCGCAACACCTGTGAGCATTAACAGGCCCAGCCAGCCACCGAAGTGCCATTGCTCCGGCAAGGCCAACACCTCGGCGGAACCCAGCGCGACAATCGGAATGGCCATGAAAATACCCATCAGCGCTTCGCCGGTAATCAGCCCGGCCGAAAACAAAGTGCCCTTTTGGTGAATGCGCTCGCGCTCGCCTTCGGAATCACCGGGTTTGAAATAGCGCTCCACCAGGTGGGCGACCAGGCCGCCGGCAAAAATCGGCACGCTGAGTTCGATCGGCAGGTAGATGCCGACCGCGCAGGCCAGAACCGGTGTGCGGAATGTTGATCCACGCTTCTTCAATGTCTCATCGAGCAGGATAATCATGGCGCCGATGGCTGCACCAATGCCGATCATGGTCCAGGGAAGTTCACCGCCAAAAATGCCGTTGGCCACCGAGGCCATCAGGTTGGCCTGGGGCGCCAGCAGCGGGCTGGGATGAGCTTCCGTGGGAACGCCGATGCCATAAGCCTGGGCCAAAAGGTTCATGACCGGCGCCATGACGAGGGCGCTCGAAACACCGCCAATGGCCAGCATCAACTGCTGTTTCCACGGGGTAGCGCCCAGTATGTAACCGCATTTCAAATCCTGCAGGTTATCGCCGCCGATACAGGCCGCGCCGCACACCACCGCGCCGATCATGATGGTGGCCACCGCGCCGATCGGTGAATCCGCGCCCAGCATCATGACCAGCACCAGGGCGGCAAACAGGATCGTGGCGATGGTCAGTCCGGAAACCGGGTTGTTGCTCGAACCCACCAGGCCCGCCATGTAGGCTGATACCGAAACAAAAAGGAAACCCGCCACGATCATGATCACCGTCATCGGAATGCTGACCAGCCAGTTACCGACGATGGCCTGGTACAGGAACATCAGCGGAATCACGAACAACACCACGCCCACCAGGATGAATTTCATCGGCAGGTCGCGCTCCGTCGCCGGCAGCGCCTTGCCGCCATTGCCCCGCTCGGCCTTGATGCCGCTGCGAATGCCCGAAACCAGCGAGTGCCGCAGGGAAATCAGCGTCCACACGCCACCGATCAGCATCGCACCCACGCCCAGGTAACGGATCTGTGCGGACCAGATGCCGTATGCGGCATCCTCGGCAGCGGCGCCGGCCAGTTCCACGCCCAGGACCGGATCGGCAGCGAGGAAGTAGGTGCTGTAAATCGGGATGGCGATGTTCCAGGCAATCACACCGCCGGCCAGCATGACGATGCCGATGTTCAGGCCAACGATGTAGCCCACGCCGAACAATGCCGGCGACAGGTTGGTGCCGAAATAGGCCAGTCCTTTACCCCACCAGGCCGAAGCAGCCGCGGTGTCCGGGATCAGGCGCAAGCCGCTGCCGGCCGCCAGTTTCATCAGTCCGCCAATCGTTGCCGCGCCGGCCAGTATCTTCAGTCCCGCGCCCGGGTTATCACCGGTCTTGAGCACCTCGGCAGCCGCCTTGCCCTCGGGAAAAGCCAGCCCCTGGTCCACGATCAACGAGCGCCGCAGCGGAACCGAGAACAACACGCCCAGCAGGCCGCCGAGCCCGGCAATGGCCAGCACCCAGGAGTATCGGAAGTCTTCCCAGTACCCCAGGATCAGCAAGGCCGGCATCGTGAAAATTACGCCGGTGGCGATCGAGGTCCCGGCCGAAGCTCCGGTACTCACGATATTGTTTTCCAGGATATGCCCGCCACCCAGTAACTTCAGAATGGCCATCGACACCACCGCGGCCGGAATGGCGGATGCGATGGTCATGCCGGCAAACAGGCCGAGATAGGCATTGGCGCCCGCCAGGATCATGGCCAGGATGATCGCCAGGATGATGGCGCGCGGAGTTAGTTCGGGTGGGGCTCGATGATTCATCGGCTGTCCAATGTGCAAACCAGCTCAGATTCTATCTCCAAACTGAACAAAACGGCTCGAAATTTGGGAAACGGTCGCCTTGACATCTGTTTCACCTCTGGTGGAGGTGGGGGCGTCTATATCTTCTATACTTCGCCTTTTACTCGCATCAATCATGGGAGAGAATGGCAATGCATAAGTTTCTCGCAGCGCTTGCGACCGGATTGTTGATGGCTGGTCCCGTCCCCGCCCAGCAGGATGGTCGACCGGAGGGCCTTACCCTGGCCAATTTCCAGTACCCGCCCTACAACCGCTGGGCTTTCAGTCATGTTCGCGAGGTCATCACGACCGCCAATATTCCACATGACAACCGCCGCATTCTCAAGCTGGAGAAATCCCCCGATGCGCGGGACGACTTTTCCTTGCAGTACCAGGGCAAGTTACGACACATGGATGAGATAGCGGCCGAGCAATACATCGATGGCATCCTGGTGATCAAGGACGGTCGCATTCTGGTGGAGAAATACTATGGCGCCCTGCGTCCGGAGTTGCCTCACTTGATGATGTCGGTGAACAAGTCCGTGGTCGCTCTGCTGGCCGGCAAGCTCGCCGAGCAGGGTCGGATTGATCTGTCCAGGAGTGTGGCCCACTACGTGCCGGCGCTGGCGGCCAGCGGCTGGGGTCCGGACTCGCTGCAAACCCTGATGGACATGCGCGATGGCGCCGATTACACCGAGGACTACGAGGACATGCACAGCACCGTGCGGTTGCAGGACTGTGCCGCTGGGATGGTCCGATGCTGACTATTGCCCCAAGGACGGCCCGCGCGGTGGCTACGAGTTCTTCTCCACGGTGGGCCGCAACGAGGACAACCTGGGCAAGTTTATCTACAAGTCCGGCACCACCGATGTCATCGGGTGGGTGCTGGAGGAAGCCACTCGCAAGCCCCTGGCGACGCTGATTTCCGAGTACATCTGGCAACCCATGGGCGCCGAGTTTGATGCCAACATCACCATCGACTCGACGGGCTTTGCCCTGGGTGACGGCGGCATGAGTGCGACGCTTCGGGACCTGGGGAGATTCGGGCTGCTGGTACTCAGCGACGGCCGGGTACTGGGTGCGCAGGTGGTGCCCGCGGCCTTCATCCACGACATCGAGAACCAGCCCCCCGATCCCGAATGGCCTTACCCGGTGAACTCCGATGGGCTCAAGCCCTACTACCGCTCCTTCTGGTGGGGTATCGGCAATGGCAGGGGCGACGTCGAAGGCGAAGGGATCAACGGGCAAATTTTACACGTGGCGCCGGGGGCAGGAATGGTAATCGCCATCTTCTCCAGTTGGCCACGCGCCGATGTGGAAGAAGGGCCTTACGGCTGGAAGGCTAGCGCCGAGCTTGAGGAGGCCCTGACGAGAAAGTTTCGGGATCAGGGGTCCATAAAAGGGGACGGGGCAGATTAAGTTGGATTAATGTGCCCCTCCCCATTTTTGACCATGGGATGTGCTGGTCCGACCCCTTTCTTCTTTCAGTTATTGCCCACAAGCGCCAGCTTGCTCTTGCGGCTGCCATAGAGAAAATAAAATACCAGCCCAACCGCCAACCAGCTCAGGAACCAGGCCCAATTGCTCTTGGTCATGCCGGTGAGAAGATACAGACAGGTAACCAGCCCCATCAAAGGGATCATCGAATATTTCTTGAAATAGGTCACGATGGCCAACAACAGCGTACTTGCCCAGAATATGATGAGCGTGATGTTGGGAGTCGCGGCGTCCATAAAACTGATCTTCCCGGAACGATAGTCCGCATTGTTGGTGAAATCGAAGTTGAACATCTCGGAAAAGTAGTCCCGTGACAGCGCGAACGCGAGCAGCATCGAACCCAATACGATCAGTGGAAAAAGATATTGGCCATTGATGTAGGGTATGTGGAAACGTCCTTTTTCTTTCGCTCTTCTGGGAATCAGCAGTATCCCGCCGCATACCAGAACAAAAGCGAAGAGGGTGGCGATGCTGGTGAAGTCCAGGACAAAGGTTTTATCGGTGAACAGGATGGGAATTCCCACCAGCAACCCGGTGACGATGGTGGCAAAGGACGGTGTTTTATGCTTGGGGTGGATCTTCTGGAACGCCTCGGGAAGCAGGCCGTCGCGGCTCATGCTCATCCATATGCGTGGCTGCCCCATCTGGAACACCAGCAACACACTGGTCATCGCCACGACGGCCGCGATTGACACCACGATCTGCATCCACCCGATATTGAGATTTTGCTTTTCAAAGATGAAGGATAACGGATCGCCGACACCTTCGAAATTCCGGTAATTGACCGCGCCGGTCAGAACCAATGCCAGCAGGATATAGATGACGGTGCATATGATCAGGGAAAGGATCATGCCCTTGGGCAGATCGCGCTGCGGGTTCTTGCTCTCTTCAGCCAACACGCTCACGGCGTCGAAACCGATATAGGCAAAGAACACGCCACTGACGGCGGCCATGACTCCACCAAAACCGTTTGGCATGAAGCTATGGATACCGTTGTCGTTGGGCGGCATCCAGTTGCTCATGGATCCGCTCGCAAAGATGAGATAGCCACCTACCAGAATGATCAGCACGACCACGGAGAGTTTGAGGATAACCATGATGTTACTGAAGTTGCGGCTTTCCTTGATCCCTGTATATGCGAGATAGGTGATCAGCAGGTTGATCACCAGCGCGGGAATATCCAGAATGATCTTTACCCCGTCGATCATAGGCGCGTTTTTCCAGGCGCTCAGGATCTCGGCATCGGTTGATCCGCCGTCGATAGCATTTTTGACTTCCGGGTAACTGTTGCTGAAGTAGTCGGGAACATGCAGGTTGAGCTGCACAATGTCACCGAACTTATCCAGGAAGGAAGTAAAATAATCGCTCCAGCTAAACGCTACGTAGATGTTTCCAATCGAATATTCCATGATCAGCGCCCAGCCAATGATCCAGGCGAACAACTCACCGAAACTGGCATAGGCATAGGTATAGGCACTGCCGGATACAGGAATCCGGCTGGCAAATTCCGAATAACAAAAGGCGGTGAACGCGCATGCGGTGGCGGTTATGACGAACAGGACAACCACACCCGGCCCGCCCTCGAAAACAGCGCGGCCGAGGCTGCTGAAACTGCCGGCACCCAGGATCGCAGCAATGCCAAAAAAGGTAAGGTCACGCATGCTGAGCACTCTTTTCAAAGCCGTGCCCCCAAGCGGATCATCGCTGCTTTCAGACAAAATGCTGGATATGGTCTTGGTGCGGAATAGGGAATTGAGCATACGTTTCAGATTTCCGGCAAATGGATTGGTGGGTGCTTTCCAATAATGAGTCTCAATCGGGCTAATCTCACCAAAGAAAAGTACGCGATTGGATTCGGCCTGTTGCCAACGGCAGAGCCCATCAAATTTGTAATTAAAGCATATCCATCCTGACAAGTAATTCTCGGTGATTGTTCAGTGGCGCAACGGCTCGGCCCATGTTGTGCAGAAGCTGCTGGATTTAATGTACAGGATGAACGGTATGCCGCGGGTGAAGGGATGCAGAAGGTACATCGGCCTGTCCGGTTGTCTTGCGCCGATAGGTATAATCCAGAACCGGCGTCCAGGTCGCGCCGTTATCCGTCGTGCGTTCCAGTACCCGGCGGGATTCATCGTCCGATGCGTGTTCGATGGTCAGGCGGAAGGTAACCCGCGAGCCATCACGCAGGGTTACATCACCTTCGAGAACCAGGGGCCACGGCGTTTGACCTGCCCGGGATTTGAACTCACGGACAAGCCCGTTGACACCAACGAACAACTGCTTCCAGCCGCCGGCTTCTTCCGAATTCACCAGCCAGAGGGGCTGCGGCCGCTCTTCGCCGATGCGGCGCTTTTCAAACAGCACCGCACCCCATCCCTCGAGGGAGATTTCACTGGAGCCTGCCAAATTGCCGTCGGGGGTATAGATCGCCCAACTGCCTGCGAGAAAACTCAAGTCGGGTGGGCCATTCTCCTGGCTGAACGCGCTGACCATCGTAAAAAATAACGCGAACATCCCCACACTCATCTGGTTCAGTTTCATGGGCTGCTCCTTAAACAAATTGGATTAACCCAATTATCGCGTGCCAGGTTCTTCCCGGCGACCCGCGGGCGGGCCGGCTTGGTCAGTTCGTCGAGCAAGCGGTTCGGAGTATCGCTTTTGGCTACTTCTTATGACTTTCGCGTCAGTTGCTGCGCGACACGCACTCTGGACACCCGCATCTTTTTGGCGTCGGGAAGAAGTGGGTGTCCGGTCTTTTCTCCGGTCTTTTCTTTTCTAGAGAATCCCGGTGTTGCATCGGATCGCAACGGTGGCAATTTTTGTGACAACAGTAACCGCGGTTGATGGACAGGTCGGAAGCACATCTCCGCCGGTGTCGATTTCGACGGTGTAGTCACCGGCTGGTGCATGGATCGCAAACAGGCCCTGCTCGTCAGTGGTCGCGTTACCCACTACCTGGTCCGTGCCGTCCAGCAGCATGACAGACACACCGGGCAGGGGACCTATACAAGCCTGCCCGGGCCGTTGGGGGCCGCCGCAAGTCGGAGCTTGCGTGACTTTGCCGAAGACACCGGTTTCGCCTCCGGCAAGATAGACAACACTGCTCGCCTGGCCAATCGCGCCAGGTACCCAGTAGGTCTGCAGCGGCCCTTTGACCAGGTCCGGTCCGCCGATTGTGGTGTGATTGGTGGTGAAAATTATTCTGCTTTCGAACAGGGTTGGCTCACCCGCATCGAGGTTGATGTCCGGAATCACCAGAGACATCGTCACGGTTTTCAGGTCCGGGACCTGCGCGACCGTAACGCTGACAAGCTGCCCTATTTCCGTCTGTTCCACCCGGATTTCGTCGCCGCTGAAATCGAGTGGATTTCTGGCACCCAGGATGTATCTCAGTTGCGCTTCGCCACCGAAACTGGAGGGGGAATAGAAGACTGAGACAGCGGGGCTGGCAAACTCGTATTGGTTCGCTTGTCCGGTTTTCTCATCGTTCGACTGGGCGGCAACAACCCCGAGCCAAGCCGACGCAATGAGGCCGATCGTTACAAAGACTGTGATTGGTTTACGCATTTTGGACTTCACCTGCAGTAATGAGAACATAGACGTCAAAACACGCGCTCGAAGGGTCGAGCACGCTCGAGTAGCTTACGCTTGTTTATCGCGCTGCTCTCAAATCGGCGCTCACGCACCGTCTTCGTTTTGTCTCTGGTTTGCCTCGCTTCGGCGCAAAGTTGTGGGGTCAGAGTGTGGGGTAAAGTGCGGGGTCAGAGTAAATCGCTCATTCAAACACTCTGCATCGCATCCCCAATCTCTGAGGTAGCGTTTTACTCTGGCACTTTACTCTGACCCCACAGCCGTTTGCCTAGTATTTCAAGCTGTCACTGGTAAATTCCTTGTCGGGTTTCTTCCCCAGAACCCGCCGCAATACATGATTCATCGTCAACGGGTCATTATCGAACCCACCATGCGATTCACTGGCCGTCACCCTTGCGCCGGGAACGTTTCCCTTTGAGTAATGGATTGAAAGTCGCGACAGGTTTTTGCGCTGCTCCACGGTTTTGCTGAATATCTGCATGCCCAGAAGCTTTTCGGGTATGGTCTCTTCGAAGGCGCGCGATACCAGGTACAAAAGGGATTTGTTATAGGCCTTGGTGACCTCGTCATCCTGTTCCAATTCGTCGGTCAGGTTGTAGATGGCCATTTCAGAGATACGGAAGCCGGGGTAGGGCGCTTGCAGATACGGTTGCACATGGTCGGTGAACAGCTGGACTGAGCCCGCGGGCGCCAGAAGGCTGACGGTCCCAATGGCCAGATTGGGCGACAGGACTTCAAGACGTCGCAACAGGTGAGTAAGAAGGATCATGCCCGTGCTGTGACCGACCAGGTGGATTTTCTTGACCTTGCCTGATGCGCGGAAAGCTTCGATAAACGCGGCCAAAGTTTGCGAACCGGCGTGCTGGTCTTCGAAGGGCAGCTCAGCTCCTGCTTTCATTTCCCGCCATAGCGCTCTGCCGGGGACACGGGTGAGTTTCTCCACCAGCTTGTCGATCCAGTCGGTGACGCCACCGGCGCGGGCATCGGCTTTCTCCCGGTGGCCGATGATCACGTCCTTGAGTTCTTCGAGCAGGCCGGTGTCGTACATCAAGTGGTAAGGGTAGATGCGGTTTGCCTTGAAGGTTTCCTTCATCGCCGCGATGCGGCGGGCCGAAGCTTCGGGGCTGTTGAGGCCGCCATGCGCATAAAACAACAGGTGATCGTAATCGTCCGAATTCGCCACCAGCTTGGACGTTATGCGCACATCGTCCAGCGTACTCCAGTATCGTCCGGTGCATTGGAAATGACCGTCGTCCACGTGCATGAAATGTCCGGCGATCTCTGCGCGGCCCGGTGCGCTGGACTTTTCGACTGAGCTCGCATTGACACCGGCCCGGCTGGGCAGGGCCCAGATTTGCGGCGTGGGCAATGCCATGCGGAATACCCAGGCGTCGTTGATGTTCAGCAGCCAGTCTTCATAGGTCCAAAGCGCCGTGCCGTTTTTTGCCCATTCCTCGCCCCAGGAGTTTTGTAACCAGAAGCCCTTGTCGTCGTAACCGACGATGGCGAAGGCATGACCACCGACTGACTTTTTGTCGTATTTGATCAGGCCTGTCGTGCTGTCCGGATTGTTCCAGCCCTTGTGCACATCGGCGGAACAGTAGATGGCGCCGACTTCAGTCAGCGCCGCGTGATAATCGGAGATACGGGTTCCCAGCCGGTAGTAAGCGCCGATGGTATTGTTGCGGGCGTCCTTGGCCGCTTCGATGGTGTAACCCTGGTTGGCCTGTGGGTCAAATGGGTACAAGTTCTCCTGGCACACGCCCATGTTGTACCAGCCTTTGATGGCCCCGCGGCAGCTCGACCCTTCGTCCGGCTCACCCGGCCACTCATCGTATCGCTGAGCCATTTCGTACAGCATAAGGGCGCTGACGCTGATGGGCTGGTTGTTCACCTTGCGCTTGCTTGCCACAATCAGGCGGTCGATCACCGCCGCCAGTCCAAATCCGGTACAGGCATTCGAACTGCCCTGGTGTCTGATGTGGAGGTTGTCGGGAACCTCGAGCCTGGGGTTGAGATTGACCAGGACCGGCCGGTATGGATAGTCCCTGAAATCGGGTGCGTCGGCCCGGGCGGTTAAGCGAAACTTGCCGATCTTGGCGGTTTGATCCTTTGCCATAGCGCTCTCCAATAAACGATTGCTTTTCGCAATCCAGGTTTGAAGCTGCGCGCAGCGTCTCTCGATATATTCTTGTGATCACCCGCAAGTGGGTGATCAGGTTCCAACCAGCACCAATTGTTGTTCATCCTCGCTGGTTTGCAGCTTATTCCAATATCTGATTGTGCCAGATGTTGCGGAATTCTCCCAGCAGGCAATTGCCGTGCGTGTTCCTTGCCGGGTATGGTGGCGCATCAATTATCCCGAACGTGGGATCGCCCGCCCCTCCGGATCGAACAGATACAGATCCTTCACCTCCAAGCCCAAAGTGATGCGATCACCGATTTGCAAACCCTCCCTGTGCGCCAGGCGGGCACAGTGTTCTGCCTGTGAATCTGCCATACGATTGATTGCCGGGAAATGCACGATCACCTCGTGACCCAGGCGTTCCACTCCCGTTAAGCGCACCGAAAAATCAAGAACAGTTTCCTCGCCAGGCGCGGCCAGGCGCAATGCCTCCGGCCGCACCCCGGCCTGGAGGGTCTTTCCGTCCAAAGCCGACAAACACTTCTCAGAATAGCCGCTGCCATGCGCGGTAACCATACAGCCACCGATCGACAGCGCAAAGCTTTGCTCATTGCGCCGAAATGCGGCATCGAAGATATTCATCCCCGGATTGCCGATGAACCGTGCAACGAAGGTATTGGCGGGCTGTCCGTACAGTTCATTAGCGGTACCCAGTTGCTGCAATACCCCCCGCTTCAGGACAACGATGCGTTGACCCAGGGTCATGGCCTCCACCTGATCATGGGTTACATAGAGCGTGGTGATGCCGGTGTCCCGCTGCAGGCGGGCGATGTCCTGGCGGATCTGCAGACGCAATTCCGCATCGAGGTTCGACAAGGGTTCATCCATCAGAAAGACCTTGGGTTCGCGCACCAGGGCACGGCCCATGGCCACCCGCTGTCGCTGACCGCCCGACAGGGCCTTTGGCTGTTTGTCCAGCAGTTCGCCCAGGCTCAAACGCTCAGCCACGTCCCACACACGCCGATCGATCTCCCGCCGCGGCAGGCGCTGCATTTTGAGGGGAAAGGCCAAATTCCGGCGCACACTCATGTGCGGATAAAGGGCGTAGTTCTGAAACACCATGGCGATGTTGCGTTGCTGTGGACTCAGTTCATTGACCAGCGAATCATCGATACGAATTTCGCCGCCGCTGGGCGACTCCAGGCCGGCCAGCAAGCGCAACAGCGTCGATTTGCCGCAACCCGACGGTCCCAGAAAAACCATCAGCTCACCATCTTCGACAGTCAGCGAAAAGTCGCTGATGGCTTGCGTGCCATCGGCAAACCGCTTGGTGATATGGGAAAATGAAACCCTGCTCACGGTTAACCCTTCAGCCCGCTTGTGGCAACACCGCGCACGAACCAGGGCTGGAAAGCGATGAATATCACCAGCACCGGCAACACCATCATTACCCCGAAGGCCAGGATGTCGCCCCACTGCACCGGTGGCAAGGTGTAGAAGCTGGCAATTGCCAGCGGCAAAGGCCGCACCGAGTCATCGACGGTCATCAGCAAGGGCCACAGATACATACCCCAATACAGCAGGAAGGTGACGATGGCCACGGTGGCGAATACCGGTTTGGTGTTGGGGATCACGATGGCGAAGAAGGTGCGCAGGGTGCCGGCGCCGTCGAGGCGGGCCGCCTCCTCCAATTCCCGCGGCAGCCCCAGGAAGAACGAATAGAACAAATAAATCGCCAGGGGATTGGCAACGAAAGGCAGGACCTGCACCGCGTAATCGTTACGCCAGCCCAGCGCCGACAACTGATAAAACAGGGGCACCGCAATGGCCTCGAAAGGAATGATCAGCAGGGCCAGAACTGCCGCCAGCACGGTGCCCCGGCCGCGCCAGCGCAGACGCGCCAGTGCATAGCCTGCCAGAGCATTGACAACCAAACCCAGGCCCACAATCAGTCCGTTGATCAAAGCCGAATTCCACAAGTATCGGCCAAAGGGAATGCGCGCAAACACGTCGCGGTAGTTTTGCATGCCGGCATCGCCCGGCAGCAATGCGTGCAGCGAACCCATGTCGCTCAATACCCGCGGCTCCGGTTTGAAACTGCCCGCCACCATGAACAGCACCGGGGCGATGAACACCAGGGCTGCTGCACTCATCAGCAGGTAATTGACGATACTCGACAGACGCTTGCCATGCATTGCGATCTTGCCTCAGTTGCGGGTCTGCATGAGCAGTTTGCGCTGGGCCAAGGTAATAACCAGAACGATCAGAAAAAACACAACGCTCATGCTCATCCCTCTGGCTACTTGGGCGCGGTCGAAGGCCGCCTGCACCGCTGCGAACACCACGGTGGCGGAATGATTATCCGGCCCGCCCTGGGTCATAATGCGGACCTGATCGAATACCCGAAAGGCCAGGACGGTAGTCACGATCACCACGAACACCAGGGCATTACGTAACTGCGGCAAGCTCACGTACAAAAAGCGTTGCCAGGTCCTGGCACCGTCAATGGCCGCGGCCTCGTAGAGTTCCCTTGGAACGGCCTGCAGTGCAGCCAGCAATACCACCATTTGCAGCCCCACGCCCTGCCAGATTGAAGTCAGCATGATGGCCGGCATCGCCCACACCGGATCATGGAGAAAATCCCTTGGCTGCCAGTAACCGAAACTCAATAGCCGCAACACATGATTCATCAGGCCGTTGGCATCCGGGCCATAGATCAGGATCCACACTACGGCGATCAGCGACAAGGGAAATACTACTGGCATGAAGAACAGGCTGCGAAACACTACCCGGCCGCGCAGCGGGCGGTTCAGCCATACGGCCAGCCCCAGGGCCAACAGGGTCTGCACCGGCACCACGACCAGGGCAAACACCATGTTGTTGAACAGCGCGCGCAGAAACGCCACATCGCCCAACAGGCGCGCATACTCGCGCAATCCCACCCATTCCACCGGCAGCGGTGAACCCATACGCGCATTGGTAAAGGACAGTGCGATTGCCAGGATAAAGGGTATGAGGATGAACACCATCAGACCGGACAGAGCCGGCGCCATGAACAACCAGGCGATGGTTTGCTCGGAGACGTGCGCGCGCTTATTCATCGGCGCGTGCTTTAGGCCGGTAGCCCTGGTTATCGCGGATGTCCCGATCAATCACCGCCACCGCGTGGTCCAGGATCGCCTGCACATCGCCGCCGTTTTGTATGTCGCGAAACGCCTGCTCAAACGCCGAGCTGATGATGGGATAGGCGGGAGTCCGCGGGCGCGGCACGCTGTAGCCATCCATCAGTTGCAGGGCGTAAAGGTGCAGCGGGCCGCCGGCTCGGTATAATGGTGATCGCGCTATCGCTGCCCGTGTGGCGGGCACCGAGCCATTGGCGCCGCTCATGGCCAGTACCTGCCCGGGACGCAACATGAATTGCAGAAACCGCCACGCGGCGCGCGGTCGTTTACACTGGGTGGTAATACCCCAATTCCAGGAACCCTGGCCGGTACGCGTGCCGTGGCCAAAATCCGGTAAGGGCAATAACAGCAGGTCTTCCCCGAACGCTTTACGATAGCGGCGATATTCCCAATGCCCCACCCACGAAAGTGCCACCCGTCCCTGCACAAAGGCGGCGTCATCGAGATTGGGGTCGACGTAGCCGTCGCGGATCCAGGTTTGCACCTGACCCATGGCTCTCACCGACGCTGTACCGTTGAGCACTCCTTGCGCGGACTGGTAGGAGTCGCGATCGATGAGATCGCCACCCGCCGATTGCAGCACCGGTGAAAATCCGTAGGCGAACCACTCGCCGGCGTAGTTCAACTTCAGGTCGAGTACCTGCCCGTCAGCGTCGGACGCGCGCAGGCGTTGCAGGATGGAATTGAACTCCGCCACCGACCAGGCCGAATCCGGACCTTGCGGAATTCGGCCGCCGATTTGGGTCAACATGCTTTTACGCGCATACAGGCCGAGCCCCGAATCGAAAGCTGCGACGGTGTACTGCCTGTTACGATAGCTGCCCTGCGCCAGGATGGAAGGCAACAATTCGCGCCGCAACGCCGGCGTGACGAAATCATCCAGCGCGATCAGCTTGCCCTGCCACACATAGTTGTAGAGATAAGGACCGTCGAACTCCAGCACGCAAGGCAGATCGTCGGCGAGCGCTGAGGCCTGCACCTGGCCGTTGTAGGTGCCTTCCGGCAGCAATGTAAGCCTTGTCTGAATCGTCTGTTGCTGGCGATTGAATCTGGCGATCTGCGACTGCAACACTTTCCGTTCCGCTGCCTGGCCGGAGTGTGCCCACACGCTCACCAGCATTTTGTCTCCGGTCTCGTCAGCCACTGGGGAACATGCCGCCACCAGCATCAGGACGCCGAATATCAAGTGCCTGCGCATTACCTTTCCTACCTTAGCAAAAACAGGCGGCAGACACGAAACCTGTTGCCTGTCGCATCAACAGCCGATGCCACCCACACCATCGAGGGCTCTGTCAGAGCCCCTTGGCCGATGCCGCGGAACGGGCAGCCTGTTCGTAGGCGCCTGACAAGGCTCTTAGCGAGGTAGTGAGGAAGGCAAGTTCTTCCGAATCGGTAACGAATTTCAGCGCGGGTTCGAGATATTTGCGCCGGTCTTCCAGGAATTCCAGATAATGTTCGTGCCCTTTCCTGGTTGCTTTGTAGAACACTTCTTTGCCAACGCGCTCGTTGGACGTTACGCCCAGTTTGGTCAGCTTCTTGAGCGAGTAGGACACCAGGTGCATATCGTCAATAGCCAGTGCAAAGGCGAGATCCGCGCCTTTAAGCGGTTTGTTCCGGTAGACCAGAAGGTGCAGCAAAAACACATCCAGATCGGACAGTCCGGCAACGGTCGAAGAGTTGTTGCGCTGACTCATCCATCTACGCACGGAATTCCACAACACCGTCAGGGTGAGTTCGAGTTCCGACAGACGCTCTCCATCAATTTTGCTGGTTTCAGTTTTCTTCTTTGCCATATCAATTTCCCAAAAAGGTCTGCATCGAGGGCCTGCATTGATGCGCCGGATTAATGTACAGAACCTTATTTTATGCTGTTTCCCATTCTATAGCATAAACAAATTACCGGGCTGTACGTTATAAAACAATAACAACATGTTGACAAAACATAAACATTTTAAGTATATTTCAAGAATAAAATTAAAATCAGGGATGAGGACAATTGCAGGATGTCCATCTCCGGGCCCGTAGTACGCAGTATTTACAACAGGAGAGCGTTAATGGTCGATGAGGTGCTTTCACGCCAGTTCGAGGAATTGTACGAAGAATGGGGCGCGGCGATCGCCAATAAGAAGCACGACTGGCTGGAAGGGTTTTTCGCTGACGATTTTCTGGGAACAGCCCAGCCCTGGCCAACGTTGTGTGTCGACAAGCAAGGGATGATCGACCTCGACAAGTCGATCGAAGTCATGGACACCAACTGGATTCACGTCGTCGCCCACAAAGTGGGTGACACGGTCATTACGCTGGGTCTCGTCAAGTACAACAATGAAGAATTCAAGCCGGGTTCATCGATTGCAGAGGGCATGCCGACAGGGCAGGAAATCAGCCAGTTGACGAAAGGAAAGGTCGTCGCCTACGTCAATGGCTGGCGACACAATGGACAACGCTGGCAGGTTTTTGATCATCACATGGTCGGAATCGTGCAGGGTTGGGATTCATAGTTTCATGCGTTCAATAAGCGCTGGACCGATGGATGGACAGAGGCGCGGCCAAAGAGTCAAATGGAGTTAAACATGATTAACATTCATAAGATATCGTTTCGCGCAGCATTGCTCGTCATTTCGGCAGGTGGTCTTCCCGGGCCTGTTCATGCCCAGACGGCTGCGACACCCGAGATTGAAGAGATCATGGTAACAGCACAAAAACGTTCCGAGCGCCTGCAGGATGTGCCCATTCAGGTGGATGTTCTGACAGCACGCGATATCGAAAACCAGCAAATCAGGCTGACCTCCGAAATTTCGAAGGTTGTGCCCAATTTCGCAGTGGAGCGCACGGATACCTACACAAACTCGGTTATTGTAATGCGTGGCATTGCGCAGGCCAGCGGGTCAGACGCGCCCGTCGCAGTGATCGTCGATGGTATTCCGCAGGACGATTCAAAGCAGCTCAACATGCGTTTGTTTGATATTGAACAGATTGAAGTCTTGAAGGGGCCGCAAGGCTCAATCTACGGGCGCAACGCAGAGGCCGGCGCGATCATCATCAAGACCGCCGCTCCGACCAATGAATTTCAAGGGTTTGCCGATGTCTCCTACGGCAACGGCGACACCGTGGATGCCACCATGGGCATTTCCGGTGCCCTCGTGCCGGACAAGGTTCAGTTTCGCCTAGCCGGCAACTATTACACCAGTGACGGCGTCCTCAAAAATTCTTTTACCGGCGCCGGGGCCGACAAGGTGCCTCACGATTTCAGCCTGCGCGGGAATTTGATTTTTCAGTTGTCAGACAGCACATCGTTGCGCCTGATCGGCAACTACTCCGATTTCAACGCAGCCGGCGTCATCTTCGCGCCCGTATTCTCCGGTGATGCGAACGACTTTGTCCATCCACAGTCGAATTTTCCCAATTCAGGCGACGGCACATCGAGAAACTTTGCCGCACGGTTGGAAAGCGATCTTGGGTTTGCCACTTTCAGTTCTATCACCGGCTATACCAAGCTCAAGCAGCTTCAGATTACGGATCTGGACTTCACGCCGGCCAACGGCGTTGGCGACAACCAGCCCTACCAAAGAGAAATTGCCTCTCAGGAATTCCGCCTGGTCAGCCCGGGCGAAATGAGATTACGCTGGCTGATAGCTGCCGACTATCTCCATTCGAAGCATGATCTGGCAACCCAGGTATTCCTTGACACCGGAAACCCGGCGACCGACCCGTATAATATTCTCGACGCCAGGATTGAACATAGTTCGCGGTCCAATTACGGCGTTTCCGGCCAGATCGATTATGATGTTCAGGAAGATCTCACAGTGACGGTTGGCGCCCGCTATGATCGCGACGAACGCAAGGAGACGGATTTTGCTACCTCCAGCGTGCGTCAGAAAACCTTTCAGCGCTTCCAGCCCCGGGTCAGCGTCTCTTATCGTATCGACCCCAACCGTCAGGTTTACGCAACGTACGCCGTCGGCTTCCGCTCGGGGTCCTTCAACGGAACGGACTTCCCAATCTCCAAGCCTGAAGTGCTGACGAACTACGAAACGGGGTTCAAAACCCAGTGGCTGGACCGCAAGCTGACCCTGAACGGCGACATCTTTTACAGCGATATCAAGGACTTTCAGTTCTCTTATATCGACTTTGTAGCGCGCGCCAATGTTACCAGCAATATTGACAAGGTGGACATCAAGGGTGCTGAACTGGAACTCGCCGCAACGCCGGTGGAAGACCTCAAGCTGTATGCCAACTTCGGCCTTGCCAAGACAAAGATCAAGGAATTCTCAACCTTCCCTCAATACGTCGGCAATCACACGCCGCGCTCGGCGGATTGGTCGATGGCATTGGGATTCAACTATACCCACGCCATCACCAGCAATTATCAAATCTTCTTGCGGGGCGATGTGCAGCACGCCAGCAAACGGTACTGGTTCCACGACAATGAGGATGTCCAGGATCCCAAGACCTTTGCCAACGCCAGCGTCGGCCTGGAATCCGACAGGTGGAGTATCACGGTTTGGGGTAAGAACCTGTTTGACAGGAAAGCGTATGACACGTATTTTCCAGCCCAGTCTACTGGCCTGCCTTACGATGTTGCATTTCCGAACAAACCGCGGACATACGGTATCCAGGTTTCGGCAAGGTACTGATCGGGACATAAGCCGTTCGCGGTCTCAGGCGGGAGCAGGGAAACGAGACACTTTATGCAGACAGAGCAAAGTCGACACCGTCGGGCCGGAGTTTTGCTGGCGGCCTGCATGGCAACGCTTGCAGTACCACTCACCGCCTGCAAAGAAGAGACTCCGGCGCTATCCATTAACCCGAATGAAACGCCGCAGACGCAAAGTGGCGGCAATATTCCGCTTGGCTTCTGGGTGCTCAATCGGGAACGGTCGACCCAGCTTCAGCCGGTAAACCAGACGCTTTGGATCGTCAAGGATAACGGCAAATTTTTGGTCTGGGTTTTGGTCGGCACAGATGAAAGCGGCATGGTTCGCGTCAATTCATGGGAGGGTCCGTATGATGGCGATCCGGTTCCCGTCAACGGGACTTCAATGACTACACAGATCACCTCACCGGCCCCCGGAATGCTGCATAACTTTGGTCAAATCAAAGGCGTTGGTCCCTATTCGGAAGACTGCCAGGTAATGGATTCGGGAAAGCGCTTCCTTTGCCACGGCGAGGTTACAACGGCCGGCGGGGTGCAGCAATGGACCGATGACTTCGACTGGGTTTCGGCCGCACCCTAACAATCCAGAACCAGTGACGGCGTATTGGGGCGCCCGACACACAACAACGAGGTGCCGTCGCCGATATCTGTGGTCGTCGCCCCAGAAAGAACAGGTGTCCTGCACGTCAGGCAACTGCCGGCCCGGCAATCGTATTCAAGGTTGAGACCGGCTTTCTCAGCCAGTTCGAGCAAACTCAGATCCTCCTGGGCCTCCCAGCGCTGCATGATTCCCGACTTTTGAAATGTGACATCGGCCGTTTCCACGTCCGGCTTTTCTTCAACCGTTGCAGTGAACAGCTCCATGAAAATGTGATCGGGGTTTGCGCCTCGTGCCTCGAATGCATCCTTCATCGACTGGCAAAAAGTGCCGGGGCCGCAAATATACAGGTCGCTTTCGTACCAAGGCAGATCCACCCGGCGGCCGTCCAGCGTGACGTACAGACCGCCCCGCAGCGCGTCGATGACGAATTGCGGCGTGATGCGCCGCGCAGGCTGCCCACCATCGTCGCACCGGCTGTAAACATAGGTAATGGAAAGGTTTTGATGCGCTTGGGCCATGGCATTGAGTTCGTCACGGAACACAATGTCATCAGGTGTTCGCGCGCCGTAGAACAGATGAACGGGGGCGGCTTGCCCGCGCTTGAGTTGGGCCTGAAGCATAGCGAACAAGGGCGTAATCCCGATGCCCGCTGCAATCAGTACGATGGGGCGAATACCACCCATGTCCAGGGTAAATTCACCGGCCGGCGCGCGCAGGAACACAGACGCGCCCGGCCTGGCAGCATGCATCCAGTCAGAGCCCGCCCCCGGCTGGCGCCGAACCGTCAACCGGTAGGTTTCCATCTCATGCAGGAAATGCGAGATGCTCCACGGGCGAACAAGCCAACTGCCGTCCCCGGCCGCCATGCGCACAGACACAAATTGCCCGGGTTGCGGCTGGCAAAGCGGCTGGCCATCACTGGCAAGCAGATAAATCGATTTCACGTCCGCCGTCTCATCGACAATGTCCTTGATGACAAAAGGACGCCATCCCCGCCAACGGCCCTGAACCGCATTTGCCGCCCGTTCGGCTGTGTCAAGCTTGGCATTTAGCAAGAGGCGGACCGCCGGACTCAGCTTATCGAATGCCAGCAGCTTCTTTAGCGGCTCCAGCGGAACCGGCTTGTGACTGCAGATAAAATCGCAAACATCGGCAACGCTTGGCATCGTCGCATCGTGATGGGTGCGGCGGAGCACATCACCGGGCTGCACCTCTCCGCCGCTGATGACGCCGAAATAGGCCCCCGTCCGTCGCGATTTTGCGAAAATCTTCTGGAAGGTCCTGGGCTGGCCCAGGCGCCAGGCAAGTTTGATACAAGGCGTTCTTGCCCCCGCAACCACCAGGCGCACGTCGTTGCCGATCGTGAATTCGTCACCGATACGAATGTCCTCCTCGTCGAGGGTATCCAGCGTAAGGTTCTCGCCGAAGAAGCCGTCCGGCCATTTCATCCTGTCAACGCCGAGGTATTCGGCCCAATAATCATAGGCGCTGCGGGCGAAGGCATAAATTTTGTCCGGATGAACCGCACGTTCATCGCCGGCAGCGCCATCCGGCGTAATCAGCCACGGTTCAGCGACGGGCATCTTGACATGCGCCGTGCGAACAGATTCCCCTCCAATTTGAACGGTCTGAATCTGGCCAATCGAGAAATTCAGCAATTTCATTCCGGCATCCCGCGCACGATTTTTGGCAGGCATCAGTCCAGGTGGTTGACGCTTTCCATAATATTCTCGGAGGTGGTCGTAAAGCCAAAGCAAAAGCGTACGTTGTGCAGGGTGGCCTGGAAGCAGAAATCAGGCGATGTCGTCGCCGTGCAGTCTTCCAGAAGGATCGTGTCGTAACCGTGAAAATTTGCGTCCATCAGCGTGCCGAGTACACAGTGATCCGCATTCACCCCGGCAAAAAGCACCGTCTTGATATCGAGGTTAAGAAGAATGGAGTTTAGCGGTGTGTCCCAAAAACCGCTGATCCGGTGTTTACTGACATGGATGTCATCTTCAGCCTGGACAAGGGTATCAATAATTTGTGCGCCCCAACTCCCTTCCTGCAGCAGGTTGTAGTTGTGTGAGGAACCGGCAAGTTCACCGGCCAACCCCGGCCCCTGGCCGTTGGGGTTGAATGGGTGTTGCGTGCCCGGTGACAGGTTCAGCCGGTCGGGGCGGACGCCCCAATTGAGCCAGATTACCGGAACGTCTTTTCCCCGCAGTAGTTCTGTCGTGCGGTTAATTGGCCCGGCAAGGGCAAGTGCTGGTTTGACATCGATGCCCATGCTCCCGATCCAGCCGTCCCCGGCACAGAAATCATTCTGCATGTCAATAATGATAAGGGCCGTCCGGGCAAGATCGATCACCAAATTCTGGGGCAGTGCCTGAACAGTAATGGCGCAGACAGGCCGCTGCGGCCGCCGCATGTCAACGTGCTTGCCGCTGACCCGGTAGGTGTTGCGTCCGCATGTCCCTAGCGCCGGCCATGTCTGCGTATCCGGTATTGAAGGTTTGGTCATGACATTCCCGCTGCAGTTATAACATCAAATGAAAGGTAAATAGTCCTGAGACCATAAACACATTATGTCAGTAATTTGAGTGTAAATTATACACAAAATAGAATCGCAGTAATGCGATGGATCAAAATAAGGATTTATGGGTCTTCCCTGTTACCGCTGATCTGATCTTTTACCGCGAGCATGATCTTGCCGATGTGCCGGCTGGTTTCCATCAAGGCATGCGCCTTCGCCGCCTCGGCAATCGGAAAGGTCGCGTAAATGACCGGCTTCACCTCGGCGGATTCCAGCAAGGGCCACACTTTCTCACGCAATGATGCGGCGATGGCGGCTTTCTCTTCGATGCTGCGGGGGCGCAAGGTTGAGCCGGTGAGCGTCAGGCGTTTCATCATCATCGGCAGGAAGTCGAAATCAGGCACCTTGCTGCCTTCCAGGAAAGCGATCTGAACCAATCGGCCTTCCATGCCCAGCAAGCGGAGGTTTTTGACCATGTATCCACCGCCGACCATATCGAGGATCAGGTCGATGCCTTGCTTGCCGATCGCGGATTGAATCACTTCTTCGAAGTCATGCTGCTTGTAATTGATCGCCAGTTCCGCGCCGAGTTCGGTGCAGGCTGCCGCTTTTTCGTTGTTACCCACCGTTGTGAACACGCGCGCGCCGAATGCCTTGGCCAATTGAATGGCAGTGAGTCCGATTCCGCTGGATCCGCCGTGCACCAAAAAGCGCTCACCCGCTCGCAGACGGCCGCGATCAAACACGTTGGTCCATACCGTGAACAGGTTTTCCGGCAAAGCGGCTGCCTGCAGCAAGGACAAACCTTTGGGGATCGGCAAGCAGTGTGATGCCTGCACCGCGCAGTACTCGGCATAACCGCCGCCATGGGCAAGGGCGCACACCTGGTCGCCTGGTTTCCAGGTCAAGACGTCCTGGGCGACTTCGACAATCCGGCCGGCCACTTCCAGGCCCAGAATGGATGACGCATCCGCTGGTGGCGGATAACGTCCAAGGCGCTGCGCCACGTCCGGCCGATTGACGCCCGCGTAGCAGGTTTCAATGAGCACCTGACCGGCCTGCACCGCCGGCCGCGGTCCCTCGGTCAAGTGCAGGACCTCGGCTGCGCCGCCGGAACCATGAGCGACATATTTCATGTGCTTTAGGGTACACGAATGCACAGTGCCGGCACATGTCAGGTTGCTTGTCCCGTCGCACCGAGTTGGCCGTACTCGTTCAGCTACGCTTCAGCTTGAGTTCAGAACCGGTTCAGCAAGCCTGCCATAAACTGGCACCGCAAGTTTGGTATTGCCATTTGGAGGATGAAATCATGCGTAAATTGATTCTTACATCACTGTTGTTACTGACCGGCATGAGCCTGGCGCACGCCAGCGATGGTTATGAGATCGTCGCCGGAGCGGCCCACGAACTGGATAACGCCGCAAATCACTTCTACCAGGAGATGAAGTACGAAGCCGGTTATGGTCATGTGACCCGGGATGCCGAGAGGTTTGCCGAAGCGGCACGCCATTTTCACCGGCAGGTGGAACGCGGCAGCAACTATATGCACATCCGCGGTGACTATGCGGAACTCGCCGGCGCATACGTTCATGTCCGGGAAGAGTTCGGCGACAGACCTGGCCTGCGTCGCGATCGGCATCTTCGCGGTGATTTCCGTGAGGTCGAGCGGGCTTACCTGAATCTGAATCGCGCCATCGAATATGCACGGCGCAGCTACTCACACTATCGCGGTAATGACCGTCATTACCGTCATGACCGCAGACATGAAGGCGCCTACCCGTACGGCAGAGGCTTCGGCCGGCGCGATTCCGGCCTCAGCATCACTTTCAGAGGTGTTTTTGGCTCCTGATCCAGCTGGCACCCCCAACAAGCCCGGCCTCGCGCCGGGCTTTTTTTTAGGTGGCAATGGTCGGCTTTTACCTTACAGCTTCCCCAACGCCTGCAGAATTTTCTCGGGTGTGATCGGCAATTCCCTGATCCTCACGCCAATGGCGTTGTGGATGGCATTGGCGATCGCCGGCGCTGGCACCACAACGCATGGCTCCGACAGGCTCTTGGCGCCAAACGGCCCGGTTGGCTCATACCGATGACGTTCAGTCTGGTCATGATCATTCGGTGTCTTTTTCGCGACGATTCCTGATGGTCACGACCCGGTCGCGATTCGACTCGCGCAGCATGCGATGGAGTGCGGGCGGGGAATGGAATGAATCGGTGATGATGATGCCCTCGGCATACACCGCATCCTGTATTGCGCCTGAAATCGCATGCAAAGGCGCCCCGGCGCTTTCGCCCATGCCCTTGGCGCCGTTGTAGGTGAACGGGGAGGGGGATTCGATGTTTGCGTGGGCGATGTCCGGCATGTTCATCGACGTGATCGGGCAATAGTCGCTGAACGTCGTGGTCATCAGGTTGCCCGATGTGTCGTAATCAAAATGCTCCATCAGCGCGGCGCCGATTCCATGAGCCGTGCCTCCAAGGGCCTGGCCTTCGACGATTTTCGGATTCAGCACTGTGCCGCAGTCATCGACCGCGGCGTATGCGAGTATCCTTGGCTTGCAGGTCTCGCGTTCGATTTCAATCACAACAATGTGCAGCAGCGCCGCATACGTCAATGTCAGGTTGCCGAACTTGCGCTCCAGATCCGGTATGTGGAAATCCGGCCGATAGACGTTGCGTACATTCAGGGTCACCTCTGCAAGCGATTCCGGCAACCCGGCGTTGTTGTTGTTGACCAGATTGCTCAGCATCCAGTAGTTCATGCTGCGCGAGGTGCCTTTGACACGTAATTCGGGACCTTGCTCGCCCAGGCCGAATTCGAGGTCCTGTTCCGCTGCTTCCAGCGCAAAGGCAGCGAGCTTACGCATTTCCGCCTTGAGCTTCTGGCAGGCGCCATGGATCGCGGTCATGCCGGTCACCGCGAACTGGCTGGCATAGGTGCCGGAGTGGCCGACAAAGGTATTCCACGACGTGTCGAAGCCAGACTGTACGAACACGTGGTCTGGATGGATGTGAAGCTCGCTGGCCACCAGATTGGCCGCAGCGGTTTCGTGACTTTGGCCAGATGGGCCCGTGCCCAGGGTCACGCTGATTGTGCCATCGAGCAAAATGGTAAGGGTGCACACCTCGGAGTTGCCGGAAAACGGCAAATTCGGATTGATGATGCGCGCCTGACCGAAATTGTTGGTCCCGGAATCGATCGTGGCGCCGATGCCGATACCGATCCTTCTGCCCTGGGCCCGGCCTTCGGCCTGCTTTTGCTTCCAAACTTCCCAGCCAACTAACTGCTGGGCTTTACGCAACATCGCCGGGTAGTCGCCCGAGTCGTAAATACAGCCATTGGGCGTTTCATAGGGAAACTCGCGAATGTAGTTTTGCAGCCGGATGCGGTCCAGGGAGATGCCCAGGGTATGCGCGCAAATGTCGACCACGCGTTCCATGAACCAGATGTGCTGCATGCGCGAATAGCCCCGATTGGGCACGACCGGACATTTGTTGGTCACCGCCTGGGCGAAGTCAATGCGGATGTTGCGCAAGCCATAGGTTGCCGGCAACACCTGCGCCCAGATGATGCAGCCGAGCGGTTCGTAGCGGGGATAGGCGCCGCAGTCGTCCAGGTGGCGTGAGCGAATGGCGGTGATGACGCCGTCATTGCTGACCGCGACTTCGGTGTCAAGAAAAGTGCGCTCGTTGCCGTGCCCGCTGGCAAGGAGGTTTTCGGTGCGCGTCTCGGACCATTTCACGCGCCGCCCACCGGCTTTGCGGGACGCCAGTGCGGCAATGGCCATGTACAGGTAGTTCCAGATCTTGTTGCCGAAACTGCCGCCGATATCATGACTCTTGATGCGCAGCTGGTCGCTGCGCAGGCCCAGCGAAGGTGCGAGCAGTTGTTGGGCAAAGCCGACAAACGAGTTGTTGCACAGGATTTCGACGGTGTCCTGCCGGGTCCATTCGGCAACGCAGGCATTGCACTCCAGCGGAGTGCTGGCAAAGCGGTGAAAATGCAGGCGGCCGATGCGGATGACGTGATCCGCATCGGCAAACGCCTGGTCCACGTCACCGTACTCGAACACGGATTGCCACACCTGATTGGTGCCGGCCGCTTCGTGCAGCACGACTTCATCTGTCAGCGCGGTTTCTACGTCCATCACCGGGCTGAGCGGTTCGTAGTGGACCTCGATCAGACCGCCCCCGTCCATGGCGAGGGCAGGCGTTTTCGCGACCACCGCCGCGACCGGCTCGCCCTGATAGCGCACCCGCTCCACGGCCATTGGGTAATCTTCAATGGCGGCTGCGGGCGGCGGCGCGATCTGCATGTAAGGTGCACACTGCTCGGCAATTTCACGGCCTGTCAGTGTGCAGACGACGCCCGGTAAGGCCTCTGCTGCGCTGGTATCGATGGAAACGATTCGTGCGTGCGCATAGGGTGAGCGCACTATGTGAACATGCAACAGGTCCGCATTGACCACGTCGTCGGTAAACAGTCCGGCGCCGCGAATCAGGCGCGCATCCTCCTTGCGGAAAAGTGGTCGTGAATCGGTAGGCAAATCAGCGTTCTTTATTGTTGCCATGACCCAACGAATACTATACTACTTTCAATCGTACCTGAAAGCGCGGGAACGGGCCGCGGCCCCAAACTTCGACAAACTGCTGCACGGAGTCGCCCCCTTGAAAGTCCAATCCGGCATATGAATCTCACCCTCTATCACAGTGTCGAATCGACCTGCGCACAAAAGGTTCGCATCGTTCTGGCGGCCAAGAGTCTTGAATGGGAAGAAATCCGGCTCAATCTGCGCAAGGGCGAGCAGTTCCATCCGCAATACCTGAAGCTCAATCCCAAGGCCGTGGTGCCGACGCTGGTGCACGATGACGCGGCGATCCGCGAATCCAGCGTGATCAACGAGTACCTCGAAGACTGCTTTCCCGGAATCCGGCTGCGACCACCGGATGCCCTGGCCTGCGCGCAGATGCGCCTGCTGGTCAAAACCATCGATGAAGAGGTGCATCCGGCGATCGGCGTGCTGAGCTACGCGGTGTTTCTGCGGCACCAGATGAACGAACGCATGTCGCCCGGGCAGCTGAAAGAGCACTTCCGCAAGGTGGCTGATCCGGCGAGGCGCGAACGGCAGCAATCGACCCATGAGCTCGGCCTGGCGGCGCCGGCGGCGCTGATGGCGGTGAAGGCGCTGGACCGCTTCGTCAAGCAATTGTCCGCCGCGCTTGGTGAGCGATCGTGGCTGGCGGGTGATGACTTTTCGCTGGCGGATGCGGCGGCGTTGCCGTACATGTTCCGGGCACGCGCGCTGGGCTTGTGGCCACTGTGGGACGAACTCGGCAACGTCGATCCCTGGTTGCAGCGCGGTGAGACCAAAGTTTCGCGCCTGCCGCTGACCGAGATCTTTGGCTCCGAATCTTTTCACTCGATGGTGGCTGGCTATGCCGGCGCGGATGCGCAGGCCATCCGGCAACTGCTGGAGAATCACTAGTGCAGATCACCGACCTGAGTTTGCCCATCAACCGTCACATGGCCGGTATCCCCGGGCGCCATGAGTATGACGACAATCCGACCCGCTGCGTGGTGTTTTCCTCGCTCAGCGAGCAGCAGCGTGAACGTCTGCGCCGGGACGGGCTGGAAATCGCCGACGATTGCCAGATCGCCCACCACATGATGACCCGGCTGGAAATTGTCACGCACGTGGGCACGCACATCGATGCACCCTGCCATTTTCTCGATGACCCGATGTCGATCGACAAGGTGCCGCTGGATTTCACGATCAAGCCAGGCCGGGTGATACCGCTGACACATCTTGCGCCGCGCTCGCCGGTCACCGCTCACGCTATTCTCGAGACCGGTGTGGATTTCGACGCCAGCGTAATCCCGATATTGCACACTGGCTGGACCGACCGCGCCTGGGGGTCCGAGCAGTTCTGGGGGGATATGATTTACCTGGACACGAGCGCCGCGGCCTTGCTGGTGGCGCGCGGTGTCAGCGCGGTGGCGCTGGATTTCTTTCCCGAAGCGCCGTACTGGCTGGGCATCGACAAAGGCGCCGCGCCCGGGCGCAATCACCGCACCTTGCTCGGCAATCAGACCATCATCATCCAGATGCTGACCAATATCGGCGGGATTCCTGACGGGGACTTCACGCTGGCAGGCGTGCCCCTGCGCCTCGAGGGCATCGATGGCTCTCCGGCCCGCGTGTTTGCGATAACTGCATAGGAACCTGCCGGTTCGGACATTCTGCATTTCGCGATAGGTCGTGATCGATTTGCCGTCGGCGGACCATGTCTTCAAGAGCCGTCTCCAAGTCGGGGAACTTCGCGCATATTAGCTGAATTGTTTGCGAGGCCATATAGCGGTCGAGTGCGGCTTCAGGCGTTGAGCGCCACCGCTGTTCGCGAGCTGTCGGTGGACGGCTCCACCTGCCGAGCGCCGCTCAATGGCGAAGGCTACAGCGATTCGATGGATTGGGTGAGCGAACTTCCAAACGCTGATTCTGCAATCAATTTGTCGCAAAAAATTTGCAATTTGCGTTGCACAGTGGTAATCCTGATTACCAGCCACCAGGTAACCGCGCAGTCTTTTGCAACAGCGGTGCGTTGGCTTCCGGTTTTACCGCTTTGCCAGTTATTTGCACTTCAATTATTTCTGGCAGGGCTTCAATCTCTATTTCAAAGGGGTGCACTGCCGATTGTTTCGTCGGCACGTGAGGTGCGTTCGCGAAAGTTTTTGCGCGGCGCAAAGTAACACCGTTTGCATTCCGTCGAGGATTGCAGGCCTTTTGGAATACGGCGATGAAGGATCATCAGAAAGACAGCCGGAAACAGCCCCAATTCACATTCACCGGTGAATTTACGCGATCCCGAATGTCACACCCAGACAAGTCTGCACAGCAGTATTCCGCCCGCAGCAAGGCTGCTAAAGATCAAAAGAACTTATTGCTACCGGATATTCAAAGCCGGTCACGAGTTTGTTGAACCGCCCACACCCCCGTGGCGCGGAATTAAAGGAGAAGGGAAATGGCAAGGAAGCTGGAACGCAGGGATTTTGTCATCAAGGATTTGGTCGTGAGCGTTGGCGGTGGCAGCCGCGGCGGCACCTGGTTACCCGGCCCGGATGACGAGACGCCGCCGTCGCCGATTTCGCCAATAGCGAGCGTGTTGGTAAATATTGGCCTCATCGAGTCAGTGCGGGCAACCGTTATCGACGCGCTCAAGTCCAAAAAGGGCTTCGAATCGATCGGCCAGGCATTTATCGCGGGCAAGGCCAGTGGCGATTCGACGATACGCACCGCGATTCAGGAAATCGGTTCAGCGGTGGTCGCCAGCGCCGCCTATTCGGCGTTGGGCGGAGGTGGTTCGGTGGGTTATCCCAATCCCGAATGCGGTGGCAGTTCCCTCGAAACGATTCCGACCCCGATCACACCGGTTGTTCATTTCGGACTGGAAGTGCACCGCGTGACCGAGTTGCCGAGGCTTAAGGCGCAATTGGCGGAAACCATGAAATATATCGACCAGGCGATTGCGAACCGCGCGCCGCACGGCAAGGAAGTCGGTGTCGTACGAGAGCAGTTGCAAGGAGCGTTGAAAAGCCTGGGCTAGCTGCGCGATGACAGGGCGGATTGGCGCACTGTCAGAAAGGGCACTCTATCTGGCAGCTGGACTGAACGTTGCTGAAACGACGCGGCTTGCACGCTGGCTGTATCGCTATGGCACCGTCCCGTGCAGTCCGGAAATCGGGCGTAACTTTGGCCACGGCGACGATCCGATGGCGGTGCTCGGTCTCACGCCAGGCGGTGCTGCGCGGCAAATACTGGAAGTTTCCTACGAGGCAACGACCTTCCCCGGCTGGCTGAGCTTCGCTCGTGATTCGGGGCCGGTTGCCGGTCAGGCCGCCTGCAAGCTCTATGTCAGCCCACAGCCTGCCGCGTTGGCCGCAGCGTTTCCGGCAATTGCCGAAATCTTTGCGCGCATGAATGTGCGGTCGTTCAAGGTGGGAAGAGGCATCGATGGGCTGCTGCGGCCGGACAAGGTCGTTGCCTATTTCAACGATCGCGCCGCGCTTGGCAGGGTTGCCCGGGAACTCGCCGGACGGCTTGCCGGTTGTGCTGCACAACCGGTTCCGTTTACCGCCGAGGCGGGCGGCGACGGCTTGTTGTCCTGGGGGACCGATCCGCCACTGGGAACTGACGGCATGAGCTGGCGATCATGGATCACCCGGCGGCTGGCAGAAGGGCTGATGCGCGCGCGCCCCGCAAGCGGTTCCGACGCCGTCGCGGCGGCGCTTCGCCACGTTGCTGCACAGGGTGTGGAATGTGCGACGTGGACCATCGGCAGCTTTTCACCTGCGCCTGCCACAACATGACAGCGCCGCAGCAAGATCTGACTACAACGCAATTTGTCCTGCCGCCGGACGCAAAGCTGCTTTCTGTCGACGAGCTTGCGCCGCGCCTGCGCGCCAAAATCGGGCCGGCCGAAAGCAGCGATGTGGTCGTTACAAGACCCGGTTTTCGTGTCACGACCCGGCTGGTGACAGCATCGCTGGCTGCGCTTTTGACCGAGTTCCGCAGCGCCTGCCTGCTCACGGATGCCATTGCCCGCTTCAGCCGGTCACACCGGCAGGACGCAGCCGAAATTCTCGAACTGAGCTTCGATGCGCTCGCAACATTTATTGACGGGCGCATACTGGTTGCCGCGAACTCTTCCGATGTCGCGGCCGCTACGCCAAGTCTGGCCGCTGGTCAGGCAGTCGCGGACATGGAGATCGTGCATCTGGTGCGCGCCCTCGATGACACCGAAGTCTATCGTGCGCGCATCGCAGATGGAGCGGTGGCGGCGCTGAAGATTGCGCGCGACGACCGCGCTGCGGAAATGCTGGCCCGCGAAGCAGAAATTCTGGCTCAGCTCGGCGGCGGGGACACGCCGAGATTGCTGGCGCAGGGCAGCTACGAGGGCCGCGTCTGGTTGACGATGGAATGGCGCAAGGGCGTGCCGGTTTCAATCGCGGCGCAGCAGCTACGCGCCAGCGGTGACCGCGCGCGACTTCACCGGCTTGTGGTCCGGCTGCTGGAAGGCTATGCACGATTGCATGAAAAGGGAATCATTCATGGTGACGTCCACCCGAGCAATGTTCTTGTAGACGACAATGGCGCGATAACCATACTGGATTTTGGCCGTGCCGGGCGGACAGTGGATTCAGGTGAAATGGATGCAAGCCGCGCCGGCATCGCCCATTTTCATGACCCGCAGATGGCAACCGCGTTGCTTGCCGGCATGGTTCCACCTGCCGCTTCAACGGTCGCTGAACAATATGCACTGGCGGTACTTGTCTATCTTCTGTTGACGGGCCTGTATCCGGTCCAGGCGGTAGCGGACCATCGTGAACTGCTGACACGGATCGTCACCCGCCCGCCCTTGCCATTTTCCGCGCGCGGGGTGGATGCCTCGCCCCGGGTAGAGCGTGTGTTGCGCTGCGCGCTTGCGAAGGACGAAGCCGCCCGATTTGTCGACACTGCCGATTTTGCCCGGGCGATGCGTCAGACCGGCGTCCCGCGGCGAAGGACGGTGCGCAGCTATCCCTACGTTGAGCACGTGATACGGCTACTCAGCAAGGGTGAAAGTCCGCCCGGATGTGCCCCGGCCGGCACTGCCTGGGTCTCGCTGAGAGCCGCATTAGCCCGCTCTGATGCCGAATTGCTGGCGGTCGCCAGTTACTGGGCATCGCGCAGCGGGAAGGGTCTCCAGGCGGCGGCCATCTCCGCCCATATCGCTCTCGCCCGGTCCGATCAGGCCGAGCTGCAGGATGCGTCGCGGGCATTCGTTGCCGCAGCCCGGAAATTGCGCCGGGAAGAAGCTCGAAGCCGGGCGTTGCTGGAAGCCGCTGTAATCCTGGAAGAATCGGTTGCATTCGATCTGGAGCCACTCAAAGAATGGGCCAGACTTTCGCTGGATCAAATCTGGACCAGTTCGGCAATGAGCTCGCACCTGATCCAGGCGGCACTCGCGCTGGTGCGCGCAGGCACGATGGCGCAGCCAACCGGAGTATACGAAGCACTCGACCGGCTTAAAGAGGGTTCGGTCTGGTTATGGGGGCAGGCCTTCGATCTGTGGCAACAAGCTGAGCATCTCGAACGCGCGCGCGTGGCTCCGCTGCCGCGCAGTCCGTCTGTCGCGTGGCCTGGCACTCCTGCGTCTGCACCAATTGACCGGCGAAGTGCGCTGGGTTGCCGCAGCAAAGCGGACCACATCTCACCAGCTCAGCAAGGCTCCAGGCATTGACGCTGCGCTGCTGGCGATCGAACTCGAAATGCCGGCACGGGCCAAGGCGATGCCGTGCAGCGGGAAATTGGACTGAATGCTTTCAGCTATTCCCGGCAGGCAGTCAGGTTTCCGCCATTTCCTTGCGCGCACTGCTGCGCTGTAGCGCCCGCATTCATTGACGGGCCACATCCTTGTTGAAAAGTGTAAAGTTGAGCCCGAACAAGGTGCCAAAATAGGCTCGCCCGAGGTAGAAACCCGGCCGCACCATCCTGATCTCGTCGCGAATCATCAGTCCATCCTTGCCGGCCAGGCGATCGATTTTCTCGATATAGCCGTCTATCTGGGCCGTCTCCGCGTAATCGATAATTACCGAGGGGCGGCGTGGGTCAAACTGGCTGTCACCCGTGTAGAGTTTGGCTGGAAACAGCAGCGCCACGTCTTTGCCGAATATCTCCTCGACGCGCATTTCGTCCATGCTGACACCGAACAAAGCGCCGACAACGCGTTCCTTGTCGATCATGTTGCGCAGTACACCCGGCTCGCGGTAGAAGACCTTGCCTTGCCAGAGCATTTCGCCCAGCCGGGTCAAAATGTCGAGATTCAGGTCGATCCCCAGTCCACGAAGCCCGCCTATGACATCCGCGATCGACCGGAAATTGCCGCCTTCGGCGAAAAAGAAACTGCCGTGGTAGGGTCCATCGGGGATCGGCCCTGAACGCAGGCGGGCATAGATCTGATCGATCTGATCCTGGTTGAAACTTTCGATGTTTTCCTGATTCAGGCGCCGAAGGTCATCGGCACCCAATGGGTGCTGTGCTTCAAGTGCATCGAAGTCGAGAGCCTCGCTGCCGGTGGGGCCGAAAGGAATCGATGGTCCCGCAGGCTGTTTCTTGCGGCTTTTCCAGATCAGGAATGCCACTATTGCCAATACGATCAACACGATTATCCATAGGGTCATAAAACCTCTCCTTCAGTGCGCTTATCGCGCTTTTTCAAATATTCGACCAGGGCGTCTTTTTCGCGATCGGTCAGATCAGTACCCCATAAATGTCCCGAAGCGCTGTTGCCCTTCTCGCGGGTGTCGTACCACCAGCCTTTTAAATCCGGCACGCAGCCGCTGGTTACCGGCTTCACCGGGCAGCCCTCGGGCACATCCTGCATGGGGTTGCCTTCCTGGTCACAGCGCAGCGCTACGAAACCCAGGTTCTTCCGGTCCAACAGGTCGTAGCCACGATAGAAACTCCGCGGACGGCACTGCGGTGGTTCGAGCAAGGCGCGGACCGTGGGCACCGAACCGTTGTGCAAATACGGCCCCCGCAACCATAAGCCATCCAGTTGCAGTGCCACGTAACCGTTGTATGGCTTGCCCATGGGGCTGCGCTCCATGCCCAACTCATTCACCACCTTCTCATTTGCACGGTCGGCCGCCTCGCGCGTCCATGCCTCGGCCCGTGATGCATCGGTCTTGATCTCTGCCAGCGGGATGACCGTGCCCATCCGGTTGTCAAGGCCGCTTTCATGGCATCCCGCGCAGTGCCCGGCGAAAAGGGTGGCTCCCTCGGTGGCCAGTTCCGCGTCGTACTCGAGAGGATATTCCGGCGCCGGTGTATTGAGTATCCACTTCTCGATCTCTGCCACCCTGTGACGAAAGAAGGGCGTGATCGGGCTTGGTGTGGGCAAGCCGCCTTGCTGAGGCGGCTGCAAACCCAGGGCCGAATCGATGATTACCGAACGGTAGGAGGTGGTGTCTCCCGCCAGGTTCATCAGCATCAGTCTGTCCAGCGGCGTGTCTAGCTTGGAAAAATCGGCGGTCAGGCTATAGTCGTCCTCGGGCCAGATACGCCCTTGCTGAACCCGGGTCTTGAGATTCCATAGCGACGGAAAGTCCGTATGGTCGACACTGCCATCATCGTCCATGCCGAGCAGAATGAATTTGGTCAGGTTCATCGGCGCATCGCGGCCCGGCCCCCAACGCGGGCGGTGCTTGGTCCATTCCCAGGATTTGCCTTGCTCGCGCAGCAGATCGCGAACGAGGGGAATCAGCAGGTACTTGTACATGGCCCGCTCGACGAAACTCAAACGGTAGGTGAGGTCGATTTCGTAGAGAATGTTGTCCGCGTTGAATCGTTCGTCTTCTGCGCAACGCGACAAAAACTCCAGTAATCCCTGGATATCCGCGGTATGGCTGCCACCGCCGGCAACAACGGTCGCCGTCTCATTCTCGGTAATCCGGTAGCTGGTCGCGTGGCAGAGTGCGCAATTGAAGCCGACGCGGTCGAATCCGACCGTCTTCTTCGAAAACCCGACCGGCAGTTCGCGGCCTTCCTCCCAGGGAAGCCCGAATGCAGCGTAGCCGCCGGGAGCAGGGATGTATTCGCCGAAGATACGCGGCAGGACGACAATCAGCCAGTAGGGGAAGCCGGCGGAAGCCTCACCGCCGATCGACCCGTAAAGGAAGTTCATCTCCGGATTCCCGGTAATCCACTCTGGCTGTGGCACTTGCCGGAAGAAGTTGTACCAGGCGAAGTATGCTACCGGGATCGCTACAATCACCAGCGACAAAACAGCCAGCAAAAGCTTTCTTTTCCAGCGCGTTGTTTTGTCCATGAACTCAACTCCTGTCAGAACGACTTCAGGTATTCGAGAAGCGCCTGTTTATCTTCGTCCGAAAGCTCGGTTCCATACTCCGGCCCCTCGTGACCGTAGTTGTGATTGCCCGGTTGTGTGGTGTCAAAACGCCAACCGGAGCCGGCCGGCACACTTTGCTCTGCGCTGCCCTGTGCGACGCACCACTGTTCCGCCTGACCCTGGCCGCAGACGGGTTTGGTGACGAAGCCAACGTTCTGGTAGTCGTACACGTCGTAACCGGTGTAAAAAACCTGCGGCCGGTTCACCGCGGGTTCCAACAGCGACCGAAGATCCGGTACCGAGCCGTTGTGCAGATAGGGTGCGCGCAGCCAGATTCCATCCAGCGGCACATTGGCGTAGCCGAAGGTTTTGCGAAAATGACTGAAGCGGGCCGGGTAGCAATCGTCGAGGAATTTCGTCCGCAGCTTCTCGAACGCTTCTTCGGGGACCTCCGGATCGCAAATGCTCTCCTGGTACTGACGGCAGTGCGCTTCGCCCGACTCCGGAAAACCGGCGTATATGGTGTTCTGATTCACGGCCAGTGCGGGCGTATAGGAATCGAGGCGGCCGCGGTCGGTGCCGATGGATTCGATCGCTTCTACCTGACCGACCCGGCTGGCGTCCCCCGGCTCCCGGAATGGCGGGCTGCCGTTGCCGTGGCACTGCCAGCAGTATTGGCGATAAAGGTGTTCGCCTCGTTCCGACCGGCTCGAGTCGACCCGATCGGCCGGGAAGGGCGGTGGCCTGGCCTGGTCCCAGAGCCAGTTTGCGACGCGGATCAAACGCCCTTTGTCGAGCGTTGCGGGTGTTGCACCGGTACCGAAAGCGGCACTGAGGTTCCGCTCATCCGTCGAGCATTGATTGCCGTCCCAGTGCAGGTTCATGCCGCGGCGCGCCTTCTGATTCCAGACGGACGGAAAGTCAACATTACCGAACAGCTCAGCCGGGTCCACGCGGTCGCTGTGCATGTCGAAGCCTAGCAGCGCCTTGGGAGAGTTGAACGTGTCCACGCGGCCCGGGCCGGGGGTGGAGAAATCGATAAAAGAAAGCCTTCCCATGAAGGACAACAACTGGTTGCGCATTGCCATGATGCCGTACCATCGCATGATTGCCCGGTCGACAAACCCCCAGGGTGCCGGCCGATACCGGTCAGCGGCGCTGACACCCGGCTGCGCCAACCACTTGGTACGCAGATGTTCGAGTTCCCTGACCTTCGCCATCACCTCCTGGTCACGAAACTTGCGGGATTTGGCGGCCCCATCGAGAAACAGCGCGAAGGCCCCGAGGTTGACGGTATTCGAGGGCATGCCCAGCACAATTTGCCGCGGCGCTCCCGCGGCCTCGCGCACAGAACCGGTGTGACAGAATGCGCAGTTGAGATAAACCCGGTCGATGCCCTGGACCCGGCGCATCGAAGTCCCGATCGGGAGATCGAACATCGGGTTGCGATCATCTTCATACACGAGTCCGAGAGAAGAGTAACCCCTGCCGGATTGTCCGTCAGGCAATAAATCCGGCGCCAGTTCGGGCAATGCGATCCACAGCCAGTACGGAATGCCGAAACCGAACTGGAGTTTCCAGCCTCTCTCACCACCGGTAGAACCGTACTTGAAATGTTCAAGGTCCGATGGGTAGCTTACCGGCCGGTCGTCATTCAGGCGCCATGTGGTATAGAGCCCGCCAATCACTGTCGCGGCGACGACGAAAATGAAGGTGGACCAGACTGTTATGGTCAGTACTTTTCTCGGCTTTTTTAACTTACTTTCGCTCACGATGGGAACCTTGTGATTAAAAACTCTCGTCGCCTGTTGGCTCGGTGTAGCTCACCCCGTTCTGCTGATGGCGAAAGTCAGCCATCGCCTGGTAGAGGTCTTTGCGTACCCGGTTGAGGCCGCCCAGAGGGCGGTGTTGCGGCAAGCTGTGCCAGGGGTTGAACGCCAGGTTCTCGCAAAATTCCAATTGTGCGGGCGACTCGAACGTCTGCGGAGGAATATCGATCCGGGCGACCTTCAAAAACGGCGATACCTTTTCATCCCATTCGATGGTCGCGTCTTCTATCGGCATGGTTTCAGCATCGGTCTGAAACTGCACCATGAAGTCGAAGCAGGCGCCGCCGGCAGCCATTTGCTTGCGCACGGCATCACGCAGGTAGCCGTCGGTCAGCTTTTTCGGAAGTTTTCCGTCACCGTTCCTGTTGCAGGGTTTGGCCGCATACTTGACAGCCTGTCCTTGTCCGAACAGGTACGGCGTCGTGCTCCAGTAAGGAATCGTCAAATGGCTGGGATGATGCTGCCTTCCGGCAAGGACGATGCGAAACTCCTTGATATGTGGACTGAATGGATTCAGGAAAAACAGTAACGGGCTGGAGTTCACGTTGCTGTCCACGAAATCGCGAAAATCTTCGGGATTTCCGACAAACAGAACCGGGTGGCTGTTGAGGACGAAATCGTGGGTGTCATAGGAGCCGAGAAGTTTCGCTCCGCTGACACCCATAAGCTTGATTGACATCCCGCGGAAGTCCTTTTTCGTGTCCGGCTGGCTGGTCGCGTTGGCGAAACGAATCCAGGCCGGGTATGTCCGCGTGGAGGCAAACAATCCGACCCGAAGTTTGGGCGGCAGGTCCGGTTCCACACTGAAGTTGGCTTTCAGACAGGCAACGCCGATGGGCTGATTGAAGCGCAGCACCTCCCGCGCCGACGGGTCATTTCCCAGGGCTTCGTCCCTTGCCTCCGTCGAGGCCTGTTTCGCCAACTCGATCAGTTCCCGCGTTACCGCGCCCTCGTCGTCTTTGGGGGATTCTTCGGCAATGTTCATTGGCGAGTGCTCATGACTGCATGCAGCGAGCAACAAAAGCAGCGCGAGAGTAGTTATCTGCCGCCACGGTCTATTGGTCATTTTGGAACGCCTTGTCCGCTTCGGCGCCGGGTCTGGGCTTCCACGCCAGCGAGTAATATTCACCGCGCTCGCGCGCCCAGGGGTCGAATACATTGACCACCGTCGCCAGTTCACCCCGCAGTTCCGGCACCGTGCGCAACAGAACCTGCTTCATGGTCGAGACTTCTTGCCGGTGGCCGTTTGGCGAGCCCTTTTCCATCACCTTACCGTCGGGGCCGTTGTCGTTTACCCAGTCAAGCCCGTACTTCGAGTAAAACTCAGGCCGGAAGCTGGAAGTGAAAAACCGGTCGCTGAACAGCCGTCGCGAGGCATTGAGGATGAACACCACGAACTGGGTTTCCGAAATGGCAAAACCGTGCGGACGTGGGCCCTCGGCCAGCCAGCCGACCACTGTGTCGACGTCTTCGATGTTGTCGATCATCGCTCCATCGGGGTGCCCGAGGCAGTCGTTGATCGGCGACCCGTCGTCGTTCACCTGAGCATCGGTAATGATCTTCGAGGCATCGCAGGCATGCTGTCCATAGACTTCGCGCAGACCCTGGACGTAGCCTTCCTGGCGCTGCCTTTCGGCGCTGTCCGGGGACAGCCGGGTATCCACGAAATCGTCAAAGCTGGTCAACTGCCTGAGCCCATACTGGCGCCTGAACTCATTGAACCGCGGGATGCCCCGTTCGCGGTCGCGCACCAGGTCCAGGGCGGCGACGTCGATCATCTTTGTTGGGGACTCGAGCCGTTCCATCTTCAGGTTTTGCAGAAAAGCGGGGTGGTTGCCCAGGGTGAGCAAACCAAGCCGCTGGCGGCCCATACTGAGTGCGATATTGGCCAGGCCGGACGAGGTCATCAGGCCGGTTGCCGCACCGCGGAACGAACTGACGATCGGTACTTTGCTGACGATCTGGTTGGGATCGCCATCCAGTTTGCGATATTCCAGTAAATCCGGCAGCAGGGGATGCAAGCGGTAGACCGTGATGAATTCTTCTGGAAAATTGAAGGGAGAACCGAAGTGATTGACGCCGCCGTTGACGTCGTCGGCTCTGGTAATATCCCAATCCCGCTTTTTCGAGCCCAGGCCAACGATACCGGGCCCGGAAGCGAACACGGAATACCACTGGTTGGCGTCATCACTGCCGGACTTCCTGAAAATCTTGATGGCTTGCGCAAGGGCCTCGCGCACCAGTTTGTGATCGTCACCGGAACCGAGCAGGCCATTCCAGTTCGCATTCATGCCGCGATACAGCGGCTCATCGTAAAGCAGTTGGGTGGTCCACTCGATGGTGTGTATTTTGGCGATCTCCGCCGAAACTACCAGCCGGGCGATATCGAACAGTTCGTCGTCGGTCACATCCGAATAGCTGACGATCTCGCCAGGCCGGGCCGGATCGCGCAGGCCCGAATCCGCTTCGGGGCTGGCCTGAGCCACTTCGCGGAAGCCTGTGACAAATGCATTGTGTTCACGGGCGAAAACATTGTGGTAAAAAGCCGTCCCGATGGTCCAGTTGTCGGGAAAGCCGGTGGCGGCCTGTCCGGCCCAGTCCGGAAGCATCGGATCGGATTCCGCGAGTATCGGCAGGTAGCCCTGGACATCGCCCTCGCCACTCAGATCGCCGCGCGGCACCATCAGGAGCTTCGCACGGTCGTCAGGGTCGCGTTTGACGCGCAGGCGGGAGCGTTCGTCGTAGCCGTATATTTGTGAGGCGTCCCACCACGCCGTGTTGGTGTTGCGGAAGGTCCTTGGGGCGCGCTCAAGATAATCCCTGCCATTGAGTGTGAATTTCCCCGGGGGGCTATCGTCGGCGACCAGGGCCTTGTCCATGGTGTCGCCCGGGCGGCATCCCAGTGCTTCGGCCTGCGGCGAGGCGCAGCCGACTTCCATGTATTCCTGTTGGTTGTGTCCTTCGTCCAGGTGAGAAAACCAGTCATGGTTCATGAACTGGATCCAGAAAGCCGCCAGAACATTGAAAAAGGGCGCCTTGATATAGTCACAGTTCATCTGCTTTGGGTCGCCGCCACCGTAGCCATCGCCGCAAGCCGCAGGGTCCGATTGCTGGCGGGTGAACAGGCGGCGGCTGATCAGCTGGGGATCGGGTTTGAGCAGGCCCAGCCGGTCACCGTGGCGGTTCCGGACCAAGTCGTTTTCTCGCAGCCGGGGAAAACTGGTCTCGAATTCGACATTGCGGGCGAAGAGGGTGCCGGTCGAGCCCATGAGCGGATTCTTGATGTCATTGCAGATCCCGGTTACGGTGCGGTGGCGGATCCACTTGCCCCGGCAGATTTGCTCGCCGTCTCCACCCACGTCATCGAAATTAGGATGTTCTGCCGGCAGGCGCATTTCATCCCAGACCTTGATCACGCTTCCCGGCTTGCCGTCCCGGCCTTCGACATATTCCCTGTAGGTGTAATTGTCAAACAGGTTGTACTTGATCAGCCCGATGCGCTGATACTCAAGATCCAGCAGCGCACCGTCAATGCCGCGACCGGTTGGGCTGACGTGCTTCGCATCGGTCTTGTCAGGGCCCAGTGAGCCGGCATCCCCGGCTCCCCAATAGTTCGACCAGTCCACCCAGGGTACATCGCGGTAGGTGACAGCGTTATCGCCCCCGCGGCACAGCGCCGTGTCCTCCTCCACTTTGCCCAGGAATCTGTGCGCCCGGTTATCGGCGACTTGCAGGAAGCCCTTGTTTGCCATTCTCACGCAAGCGGCAGTCGACCTGGTGTATTCGCTTGTTTCTTTTTCCCCGCAAGATGCCGTGAACAAGGCCGGTAGCACCAGAACCAGAAAGATTACGGGCCGGTCAGGTTTCTTCATTGTGTTGATCCCTCCAATTTGTCGTCGCGTGGAAAGTTCGTGCCAGGCTGGTCCGCATTACTGGCGCAACTGTACTGTGACCGTCAGGGATCCCTGGTTGTCACCGAATTTGCCGCTAACGTCATTGATGCTGAGATAGAGACGCCCGGTTGCCGGGCTGGGGCCGGAATAGCGCTCGCCCACGGTAAACGTGGTCTGGCCCACGCGCCCAACAAGGGCGGCGAGTGGGGACGATGCCACGATCGTGCCCGGATAGAGATAGCCGGCGAAACCGCCGGGCCCACGGGCGGGCGCGCCAGCGTTCGACCACTGGCCGCTTGCCGTAAGCTCAATCGGCTGCTTTGCCGACAGGTCGACGCCGGTATCGAACCATTCGACGGTGGCCGGCAGGTCAATGCGAACCGGTTTTGCCGGCATGTGCCGATTCAGCACTGCGGCATTCGCGTAGGGCTGGATCACACCGGACACCGATGCACGCCAGGCGGATGTCCTTTCGAGTTGAACTTCTTTCGGACTCGGCGCCGGAGCAGATCTAATCTCGCTGCTTTGGATGCGTTCAAGACTTCGACGCTGATTTGGCGAAAGCTGTTCCATGGACACACCACGCAACACTTTCTGGCTCGCCGGCGTGTTACCGGCGGCTTTAAAGCGCTGCGCGGCCTCGAGCCGCACTGCCGTGCTGCGCTTCACATCACCACTGGTTTCCAATCCCCTGGCATAAAGAAGCGTCAGGTCGGGATCGATCGCGGTTGCCAGCGGCGCATCCGGCCGCGACGTTTCAGCATCCAGACGCTTGGCAATGGTGAACGCATGTTCGAGTTGGAACAGCGCCGTTGCCGGTTGGGAGCTGCTGCCCCAGCCGGTCTTGCCGGCTGCAGCCAGCGAACCGTAGATCAGGCCAAGCGCGCGGTGATATTCGAGAATCCTGTCGAGCTGACCCATTTGATACGCCTGATTCTTCGCGGCGAAAAGCCGGCCTGCCGGATCGGCGTATTCGTTGGCCAGGCGATTGAGCGCTTCCAGGTCGCCGCGCTCTACGTAGACGTTGGCGAGGTTCCGCAGCGCCAGGGGATCGGGACTGTCAATGAGATTGACCGCGGCGCTGTAGCAGGCCGATGCCACTTTCGTATCGCGCCGTTCGAGATACTGATCGCCGATGGCGCGCATCGCCGAGCGGAACGCATTGCTGCGCGATACGCCGCGAATTTCGGTCCACTCGTCATGGTCCCTTTGCCACCAGCCGAAGGGTTCCGGGTAGTCGCCGGGTGATCGGTACAGCCACAGCAGTTCCTCGATACCGCGACCTATGGCCGGCGCGTTTGCGAAACGCCTTAGCCGCCGCACCTGCGGTGACTCCAGCATGTCCGGTGGCGGCGTGTGCATCTGCGCCAGGCTCACGGCAAACGCGGTCAGAATTTCGGGCTGCAGCCGTTCCGGCCAGCCGGCCTCGAGCGCGTCCAGCGCCAAATCGGCGCTGCGCGAGGCTTGCCGGCCATCGGCCAGGCGCCAAAGGTAGCCGAGCAATCGATTCGGGTCCTTGTCCCGCAAGTCGAGATAGTACTTACGCAGTATTTCGTGCGGCTTATCGAGCCGCGGTTCGAGCAGGGCCAAATCCTCGTAGGCGCGCGCAGCCCGCTCCCGTTGCCCCTGCTCCTGCAGGAAATCGGCCCATTGCTGCAGGTAGAAGGCACGTCGCGATCCGGGGCTCGAAGCAGCCAGTTCCAGGGACTTCGCGGCGTTCTGCACGTCCCCCAGGGCGAGCTGCACTTTTCCCAGGTTGTACAAGGCGGCGACGGCGCCGGGCCTCAGCTCCAGTGCCCGGCTGTAGCCGGCCGCGGCATAGCGCAATAGCTCCTCTGCTTTTTCCGGGCTTGCCTTTTCGGCTTCAAGCTGGGCCCTGACCGCTTGTTCGAATCGAACACGCGCTTCGGTTTCGTCGGCCACGGGTTCTGGCGGTGCGGCGTTTTCCCGGGGTTCTGCAGCCTTTGCTACAGCACTTGCCACTGCATTTGCCCGGGCGTCAGCTCTTGCGGCGGCAACTGCCCGCTTGTCTCTGGAGAGCTGAACATCCCGGGCTGTTTGGGCCTCGAGGGAGGCCAGCGAACAACACAGAACCGCCATCAGCGTCCCCGCGCAAACCCGACTTGTCCGGGGCTTCACAGCCCGTCTCCTTCGTCAAATTCGGTAACGACACCGGCATCGACCTCCAGTGGATTGGGCTTGTAGATCTTCATGTAAACCCAGGGATCCAGACAGTTGCTGAGCAAAGCCGGCAGCAGAGGATGCCACGCCTGCGGCAATGCGTTGGGGCTTGGGATCGCAAACGAAATGGGGTCGCCGCATCTGAAGCTTTCGAGCAAGAGCTGCGTACCGTTCCCATCGACATCGCCGGGATGGGCCATCAGGCGGTTTGCGATCTTGTTTTGAAACCGGACTTCGATTTCCGAATCCACCTGAGCTTTCAGACCTCTGAGCGGCAGGTAGAGCTTTTGTGCCACGGAATCGGGGCTGAGCGCCTTGGACAAGACGATGTTCGAAAGGAAGCGATCTTCGAGGTTCTGCATCGCGTCTGCATCTTCGACGACGTGAGATGCCAGTTCCCGCACCCTGGCCACGAATTCCGCTGCCGTCATCCCGGCCGCAAAGGGGTCGCAAAGAGCCGAGAACTCCAGCTCCGGATAACGCCAGGCGATGTCATTGCCGCGTTTGGCCTGGAAAATCGCAAGAACCTGCGGCGGATCGCACCCCCTGTCCGGTCCATCTGTATTCTGCCTGTCAGAAATTTGCAGCAACCAAACGGGGGCACCCGGCACGGCATTTCCTGAATGCGGAACCCAATCGAGGTAGAGGAATTTCTGTCGCGCCAATTGCGCCAGTTCCTGCTCGGCTGCTTGCACTACGTCCGGCGCCGTCAAGCGGGACAGATCCAACGTGGAGCCCGCCTCGATCCGCAGCTCGACGAGTACCTGCCGCAGCGGTTGCGCGCCTGCGGGCCCCGCCAAAAAAAGGGCGGCCAGTGCCAGTATTGCTGCATGCAGGCGCACCGGCTTAAAGCTTACCCGCGGGTTCGATGAATACCAGGTCCACATGATCTTCAGCCTCCTCCACTCGTTGCACTTCAATGGGTTGGGTGGCGACTACCTGCTCACCCTGCCGCAATTCGATTCTTAGGGGAGTCGCACGACGGCGAACAGATGCGCCCTCCTCAACGGCAAGAGGCACATCGCGCTGCCACAGCTCCACCCACCTTTCGCGCTGCTCCTCCGGCACGCGCCGGCGCGCCAGGTAGGCTTGTAATCCCGTCTCGATCTGAGACCGGGAGCGGGATAGTGCGAGACGGCTGACGCGGCCGGAACTGCCAAGAGCAGCCCCGGATTGCCCGAACGGTCGCAGCACCCAGTCGGGCTCACCGCCGCCTTCACCCTGCCAAATCAGCAAAGAATATTCGGGGCCATCGCCATGCAGATGTGACAAAAGCCTGGTGCCCGGAACCACGCGCAGCACGATGGGCACGGTGGAGAACAGGAATACTGCAAGGGCCGACGCCACGACCACAGCCAGCGCAAGCACACCGCTGGTTCGAGGCCGGAGCAAGCTGTGCCGCACCATGGCACGCGCCTCATCACCCGCCACCCACTTGAACCAGGCCAGCAGCAGGCTCCCCACGGTCACCAGCGAGACCCCGCTACCCCATAACCAGCGGGAAGCGAAGCGTGGATGCGCGTAAGCGTAGAATGCGGCTATCAATGCAACGAGCACGGCCGCAGCCACCGCCGCGTTGACCCAGCCGCGCCAGCCCAGCGGTTCCTCGGCCACTTCGCCGTCGCCGGCGGACGCAGCCTTGGGGAACAATATGCCCGACTCCGCGCGCAGGTACAGCACGGGTACGCCCCAGTCACGTTCCCCCGGCCCGCTTTCATTGAAGATCGCGATGCGCCCGGCCGAAACCGCAGCATCGACGGGCTGGCCGAGTGCAAGCGACTCGTAAAATTGCGTGCTGAATGCGACCGCACTTCGGTCATACAAGGTCGCCTGCATCGCCACCACCGCAGGCAGGCCGCCACGCACCAGGGCAGGGGCAATGCCGGTCCAGGGATTGAAGCGGTCGCGGCGGGCGCCTTCACACGCACCCAGGACTGCAAGCCTGACGCCTCGTCCGTGCAGGTTGACGACGATCTTCTCGGCCGATACTTCGGCGGCTTTCCCGTCGCTGTCGCAAAACAGCAAAAAGCCCTTGCCCGCGACAATGCCGATCTGGTCTTCGATCCCGGCCTGAAAGCGCCCGTGCCCTGCGAAGTGGAAGACTTCGGCGCCTTCCAAAAGCGTGCTTTCGAGGCCCGCGAGCGTTGCAGCTTCCACGACCGTCAGTTCGATCTCGCGCCGCTTTTCCAGCGCGGACCGCAAACCCCGTTCTTCGCCTGCAAGATCAAGCGGCACCCAGTTTGGGTCTTTTGGCGCCGAGAACACAGCAACCAGCCGAAAATTGCGCCCGGGAACCGGCTCGAGTTTGGCAATCGGCTCACTCAGCAATTCATAGCGCACGATCGAGATCCGCGGGTTGAGCAGCAGGAAACCCGACGCGTCTGCGGGATCGCTCTCTGAGCCGCCGGGCGGCAACCAGCTAAACTCCCAGGGAAGATCGGCAATGCCCCAGGTATCGAGCTTGAGCCGGATGCGCAATCCTTGCGGGTCGTCCAGCGTTGCGAGACTCTGTTCATAGAGGCGCCGCGCTGCATCCGGAAGAAGGACATCGCCAAGCGCGCGGCCCAGCGCGAGCAGGCCATTGAGATCGAGTTCCCGCCGGTCGAGCCGGCCACAGGCGGGACGCAGATCGGCGCTGAGGTTGACGCGCACCGCCTGGTCGCGGCGCTGTTCACCCGCCGGGGATGCTGCAACGCGCACGCGCAGCGACTCGGCGCCGGCCGCATCACGCTCGGGCTCGGTAATTTCAATGTCGAAGTCGCGATAGCTGCGCATGGCCTGTCGGATCCGCGCTCAGGGGGCCAGAACCACAGCGAGCGACGAGTCACCCGGAGGGAGGACGGTCAGGGTGTAAGCGTTTGTATCCGGGTCGAATGCCTGCCGCAGCGAGTGGGTGGACGCCGTTTCGTTGGAAACGATGATCTCGATTTCCCGCCCTGCCGCAACGGCTTCCTCCACGATCCAGGTCAGAGTCGGCAAGTCCGGGTTACCGTCCTTGCCGTTGGCGGAAATCAGATAACGGTCGGCGGTCACCTTGCGGAAGAACGTGCGCGTGGCGTTGCGGTCACTGCCGTGGTGGGCCACTTTGAGGACGTCCACATGAAACCGTCCGGCCGCGTCCAGCCGCCCGGCCTGGCCCAGCCCCTGGAGCAGATGATCGCTGCGTCCATCGCCGGTCAATAGCAGGCTTTTGCCATCCGCTTCGGCGAGCACCATGATGCTGCTCAGGTTCGGGATGCTGCGATCAGAGTTGGCCAGCACGGCAGGGTCGCCGTCCGCGACAGCCTCCTCATGCGCTTCAAGCCAGTCCGCCCACTTGCTTTGGAGCTCGGCCAGGTTGGCCTGTGTTGGTCCGACGACGGTCAAGCTGAGGTTGTCCAAAGCAACAGGGTCCGGAGCATCATCCACGCATACGAGATCGTTGGGAAAACCGTCATTGATCGGAATGTGCAGCACTTGGGCCGCGAGCCGCAAGGCGTTGCCCTGGGCGACACCCTGTGTGGCCTCGGCGGCCAACATCGAAGCCGCGTTGCTGGACACGGCTTTTAGCCGGGGCGCGAGGGTACCGTTAACGTCGACGGTCCGCGCAAACGAGTTGTGCCAAAGCCCGCCGATCTGAATCAGGCGCGAGGCGCCCGATGCATCGGCAGCATCGTCGGTGCGTAACTGCGTCAACAGGTCAAGCAGGCCCACGACGTGGTCGTTGTCGACATGGCTCAGCATTGCCAGATCGAGGCTCTGGCCAGCCGCCGCAATCGGCTCCAGTACGCCGCGCAGGTGATTCTCGAAAGTATCGGGCGGGCCACCGTCGACCAGGAGGAAACCGGGCTTGGCCGCGTTGCCATACTCCAGCAGAAAACAATCGCCGAATTCCGCCTGAATCATGTGCACATTGAACATTTCGTCTCCTATCGCTCTTTAAAATGGCGCCATCGGTCCGGCCAGCTCGCCGACCACAACCAATGCGTAATCCTGATTGGGTTTGAGCAGATTACGGGCCAATATCTGGATCAGATAATCCCCGGGTACAGGGTTCTGGATCCGTACCATTTGCACGTTGTTGTCGGGATCGGGTGTCTGGATCGACAGCGGAAGATCGGCGTTGGCCACCCATTTCTGCTGTGACTGGATATGCTGGACTATGAGTACCAGACTGTTTTGCAGGCCACGATCGGGCGCGTCCGTCCAGACCAGGCAGATACGAAGCGCCTCTCCGCCGGTGGCGGAGACCTGGAGCCGGAAACGTTGACCACTGCGCGAAAATTGCTCGGCAGGGGTCTGCCAGGTGTCGAGGAACTCGAGTTTTTGTGCCGGGTTATTCGCACCTGGCAAAGTCGATGGCAGGTGCACGCAGCCAAAACCCTGATGGAAGTTGGGCAACACGCTGTGGTCCGCAATCGCGTCCGCTGCAGTCAGCAGGCGTGTACCGTTGATTAATGTGGCTTTGACCAGCGCGGCGCTTGGCGCGTGATTGCGTTGTGCAGTGTAGTACTCGCGCACCAACGCGGCACAGCCGGCGACCAGCGGCGCCGCCATGCTCGTTCCGCCCATAAAGGCATATTTGGGGCTGCCGCCGAATGGGCCCCAGAAATTTCGCAGGGGCGCACGCGAAGACTTGGTTGAGACGATATCGGTGCCCGGCGCCACCACGTCCGGTTTGATCCGGCGGTCATCGCAGGGGCCACGGCTGCTGAATGCCGCAATGGCATCAGGATTGCCGGAGACCGTCTCAGCCGCAATCGGGGGCAGTGGAAAGTCGCCCGGCCACGCGGCGCCATAGGTCAGGCCGGCGAACCCCTCGTTCGGTGCGGTGCGCCTGCTGCGGCTGGCGCCCACGACCAGCGCATTTTTTGCCGATGCAGGTGAGCCGATCGAAAGCCAGTCGACAAACCCCGGCTGTGATTTCAGGGGCTGCGCCGCCGTTCCCTCGTTGCCGGCGGAAATGACGATCAGCATGTCGCGGCGCCGGGAGACAAATTCATCGACTTCGCCCGAGTTCAGCGTATACATCGAATGCGTCGCGGCGCCCCAGCTATTGTTGTGGATGCGGGCGCCGGCCTGGTAGGCCTCTTCAAAAAGGTCGGCCAGATCGAACGGCAGTCCGCCGAGACCGCCGCTTGCATCGAGCAGCGACTGGAAAAAGAGCTGCGCCTCCGGCGCTGCCCCGCGGATGGCGCCTCCCGAAGCGGCGCCGTCGCCAAGGACCGAACCGGCTACGTGCGTGCCGTGGCCGTGCGGATCGCTGCTATCGTTCGGGCGGCCGAGTGCAACGATTCCGATCACGCGGCCCTGGAAATCGCTGTGTTGGTCGTCAAGACCGGTATCGGCGATGCCGACGATCTCCCCCTTGCCGGTCAAACCGATGCCAACGCCGCCGCCCCCCGGGGGCGCGTCGATACCCAACAATTCCCGTGCTACGTTGTTGTACAACTGCGGGGTGATGTACTCCTCGATGCGTTCGACATCGGGCAGCATCGCCAGGTCGTCGAGCAGCGGCGCATCGGCAAAGGCAAAAAGACGGATTTTGCGGCCTTTTGCGCCGGCAATCTGCACGTGTCTGTCCTCGAGCCACTGAAGCACATCGTCTGCCGTTGCCCCGGGTTGCAGCCGAATATCGAACGGTCGCGGCTCGCGTAAGCCGGACGGCACCGGTTCAGCCTGTGGCCGCACCAATACGCCGGTATCCTCGCGCGAATAGAAGCGCACGTCTGCAACAAAGGCGAGGGTTCGGATTTGCGGCACTTGTGCCAGCGAAAGCAATGCTTTGTAACTGTTTTGCGGCACGTGCTCCAGCAGCGTCACGCCACGAATTCGCAACTCGTTGCGCCAGTTCTCCAACAAGGGCCCCACCAGCTGGATCAGATAGTAAGTGGCTCTGTCCCCCGGCGGAACGTCCGCGGCGAGAACGTCCGCTGCCGGCGCACCGCGTTCGACCCGGCCTCGTCTGCGCAGCCCAGGCGCGACTTCGAAGGCGCGCCCTGGCGTCTCGGCAACGCTTTCGGGTGGCAGCGCTTGCACGACCAAACCCTGGGCTTCGAGCTGAGCAATTTGGGAATCGTCGATATCGCCCAGCAAGTAGCTCTCGGTGCGTTCAACGTTCTGCATTACGGCACTTGCCTGTGCCTCTTCAGATTCGTGCATGTAGTAAGCAATGATTCGCTTCCTTGCCATATCTTGCTCCGTGTTAGTACCTCCGCCTCACCGCTATACGCGCAGCTTGGTAATTGACCGCATGACGTCATCAGGCAGTGCGCGGCTTTTCGCGTCGGCGAACCCCAAATCCTGCAGGTATTGATCGAGGTCCGGTTGGCGGGCGAGAAATTGCAGCACATTCCTGGGCCGATATTTGTTGCGCAAATCCGGAAAACGGATCACGCCCTTGTCGTTGCGCTCCTCCGGGTCGGCCTGAATACGATGAATCACCGAAGCGGAGACACTCAGGTTGGCCGTGGTGGGCCAATCCATTAGGGTGCGGCGTCCGCGGCCATAGCGCAGGCGCAGTGCATCGCCAACGCGATAGACTGCGGACTCGCTGTTGTAAAGCCGGTCCTGAGGGTAACGCCGATAGATCGAGGCAAAAGACTTGTCGACCGCCAACCCTGCCGCTGCGGCTTCGTCAAGCATCCAGTGGAACGCGATGTTGGCCAGTCCGTCGTCCACATAGCCACCGCCGACATTCGCGTGCACGCCGGTGAACCAACGCTGCTGCAGCGACTGACCGGGCAGGTGTCCGGACCATATTTCGGGGCGGAAATCATAGCGCGCCTCGTCGATCGCGAGCGCCTGGCGCGCATGCCGTACGCAGCTTGCAGGAAAATTGCCAACGTGGAAACTCCGGCTTGCGACCGAAGTTTTCTTTCCTGCCGCACGAAAACGCGAACCCAGAGCCATGACCGTGTCCCAGACGCCAAGAAAGACGACATCGACAGGCTCAAACGAGGCCAGCGGCGCTCGCCTGGACTTTTCGGCGGCGCGGTCAGTATCAATTTCACGCCGGACCTGGTCGGCAGTTTTCCCGCCGCGAGCGCGGAGATACTCGCGAAAGAATCGTGGCAGGTAGTAGGCGTCCTTCTTCGCAGGCAGGCCGAGCGACCACTGGAGGAAGCGGGTTACCGCCCTGGCGGTTGCCGCGCCCCTGCTGAATCCGAAAATGAAGACTTCATCGCCCGGCACAAGGTTGTGCACCAGAAAGGTTAGCGCGTCTTCTACGTTGGACTCGAAGCCCGCACCAAATGCCCCGCCCAGCAATTTGTCCGACGCGCTCAACAATCGGTTGGAAATACCCCGGTGCTTTGAAAGCGAGCCGACTCCGATGTCATAGTAAACGACCTGGTCGCGACGGGACTTTTCGTCGAAACTCAGAACCGAGCGGCATAACTTGAGAACGTTCGAAGGCTTGAGCACCTCGTGCCCATCTTCGCGTTTATGCTTGACGTAGGCGCTGTTCCAGGTGCCATCCAGGCAGAGGACCAATCGTCGAGGCGTCATCTTCTCGGCCTCGATTACATTGGTTCGAGCCAGGACGAGGCAGTAGTATGAGAAGTACTAACGCCTTTGCCCAAGACGCCGATATGTAGTGAATAGCCAGTCACAACGCTCCGTTCCTTGGTCGTTGCAAAAACTTATCGCGCCAGCCCATCATAACCGAAACCATGCCGGGCATGCCACAACGCCTGTGCGGGCCCGGATGACAAATCCGCGGGCCGAAGACGGCGCTCACCACCGACGCCGTGAATGCCGGCATGAACGTGGATGAAGCCTTCGCCGTTCGCATTGATCCCTACGGAATTGGACTCGCCGGGCTGCAGTACGGGGGTAACGCCACCGCCTCCCAGACGCCGTCAGCGGCAGCAACCGCATCCAGCAAGTGGTTCGGATATCCGGTCTCCGCCACCGTGGCAAGCCCAATATACCGATCGTAGCCGGGGTCTCCGCTCATGGGCACTGGCCCCAACTCAAAAAGCTGGAACGCCTTGGTATGTGTCGCGATGACCGACGGCGAGAGGGGCTGCCCCAGAGTCGCATTCGTGATCTTGACCTGGTACAAGCGGTCGTTGTTGTGGCCCGCCATGGCAGCAGGCGTCAGGGCCATGGTGCAGGCGGCAAGGGCGGCGCCCTGCAACGCGATTTTCGAGATGAACTTCTTCACATGATTATCTCCTTTGGTGGTAGCGTACGAGTGTGTACGGGATGGTTCAGAGTGAAACCTGACCTTACCGGCGAGTTGTCACAGACTTATCACGAAAGCTTCACGATTCCGTTGCGCCAAACGTGAATATCTACCGCCTCATCGCTGGCTTTATTGTTCTCCGGATGAAGCGTTGGCCGAGTACTGAATGATCGGCGCGAAGACCTCTGCCCCATGAATTTCTGCAAGACGGCGCCTTAATTCTGCTTATCTCTTGATCGCACGCACTACGCTGTAATGCCCGGTGAGGAAGCGGGTCGGCCAGCGGCCCATCGGTTCAAAGCGGTGCTGGAAGTCGACGAACCGGGCCTGCCAGGTCCGAGGCGCCCAGCGTTGCATCAAGGCGGCCAAAGCGACCATCAATACCCTGGGGCAGTGCACCGCGGGTTCGAGTCGCTCGACCCGCAGGCCGTTCGCTTCCAGCACCCGGCATAGTTCCGCGGCGCCCAAAGTGGCGCCCACATAGTATGGAATCAGGCCAAGGCGTTGTAGCCAGTTTACCGGCAGGAGCATGCGCAGCCGGATAATCGGGTTGGCCGGGTTATCGAGTGAAATAAGCAATTGCCCGCCGGGTTCCAGCACGCGTGCCAGTTCGCCGATCGCTTTCCGCAGGTCTTGCTTCTGCATGAAGTGGTCAAGCGTGGAGTTCGATACGACCAAGTCGAAAATGCCATCGGGGAACGGCAACTTGCGAACGTCCCCGACAACGGCCTTCAAGCCGTTACTCGACTGCTGTGCCAAGTGGACGGTGCCTTCAGCGATATCGATGCCGTACACCTCGCGTGCACGGGTTTGCAAAAAAGGCATCAGGCCCCCGCCGTAGACTTCGTCCCACAGGTCGGTCTTCAGCGCGCACTGCGACCTGCCCGGAACGAGCATACGCTCCAACAGGCGTTGATAAATGGCGTCGCTGCATTGGCGCCAGAGCCGTTGCCGGCCCCGGTCATGATAGTGACCGGCCGACCGCTGCCAGCGCTCGGTCTCAGTACCCGCGCCGCATCCGGAGCCGGGCTGCCGCACCAGTTTCCGTGACCAGACTTTGCCCTGGACTTCGACCAGCCACCAGGCCAGCCGTTGGCGAAATGGCAATCCCGATGTCATTACCGCATCGTATTCAAGCGTGGGCCTTGCGCCCCGGTGCAATTTGAAACGGCCCACGCCAGCACTGAGGTTGAGTACCAGATTGCGCGACCGGGCTTCGAGCATCAAAGCGGCGAGTACCTGCCGGTAAAGTCCATCATCGCGGCTTCGGCCCAGGTCATAACCGATGGCCGGCGTTAAAAGCGTATTGCCATCCTGGCGCAAAGTATCATGGCCACGATTTCCCGATCGTTTTTCAGGAAAATGCCTTCGCAGAATTCTCCGTGCAAAGTCAGCTCGAAAAAGCGACGGTTGAATTGCGGGTTGAGGCGGCTATACTTGCCACGTACAGGCCCCTGTAGAGGGTCTCGAGCCTGGCGGCGTCGCCGGTTTCCAGCGCATCCATTCGTACGGCTCGCAGCCGCTTTCCCAGCAGTGCAATGTCGCGGGTATTTTCCTTCCAATCTGCGGGTTGGCTGCACGAGGCAGCATCGTTTACCCACCACGCACAGGCCCCGACCGCTTTGTGATCAATGTGCACACCGACCTGGAAACCACGAAGGCCGATGGATCGGGTACAGAAGCCGAAATCTTCGATGTAGCGCGTGCATGGCCAACGTGCGCTGTGCGGCAGAACTGATAAACTTGGTCGCATGAAATACCTGCTCGCATCCCTCTTTGTCATACTGGCCTGCATTCCTTCCTTTGGAAGCGCCACCCCGGGCGAGGTTTCGATTGGTGGAAATTTGCGCGAAACGCCAATGCAAGGCCTCAACGGGCCTTCGGTACTGCTCTCCGACTATCGCGGCAAACCATTGGTCATTAACGTTTGGGCAAGCTACTGCGGCCCCTGTTTGGCCGAAATGGGTTCGCTCGAACGACTATGGCGGCGCTATGGCAATCGATTTAGCATAATAGGCATCTCTATCGACGACTACCCGGATCGCGCTAAGGCTTTTCTCGCCAAGGCGGAGACGACATTTCCACAATACATAGATCACAAGCTGATACTGGAGAACATGCTTGGTGCCAATACCATTCCGCTCACGCTTCTGGTCGATGCGCAAGGCCGTGTGCTTCTGAAAGTTCGTGGCGCACGGGAATGGGATAGTCCGGATTCCATCCGGGTGATCGGTGAGACCTACCACATCGAAATGTAAGTCTTTCGAAACCTGCAGTCTTTCCTGCAGCGTAGTTGTCGACTTGCATTCGGCAACTTGATGGTGTGAAAATCCGATGAACAAGTGCAGTCTTCAAGCAGGATTGCCGGTCCCGGGGAAGTGAATTCGATGAGAGCAGCAGGCCTGATTCCAGTTTTGAGTGTCTTGTTGGCGCTATGTAGCGCCGCGGGCGATGTTGCGGCTGGAGACAAAGGGGGGAAGAAAACCAGGGACTATGAGATAGCGCAAACTTATCCCTACCCGCCATGGGACGTCGGTCCTTTGCAGGGTGTCAGCATCGATGTCATGTTGGCCATTTGTGAGGCCAACCGGCCAATGAAATGCCGCTTCAAAGCGATGCCGTCCGAGCAATGTTTCGATAGCGACAGCGATGGCAATCCAATCGTTGGCCGCGCACTGGCATCGGGCAAATTCGATGGTTGCCTGACCTGGTTCAGGACACCCGCGCGCGAGCAGCTTGGCGCGGAATTCGGTAATCCCTACAGCAGGGGCTCGACGCCGCAACTCATCGCCAGCAACACCAATACAGATTTTAACGTCCTCGGAGACATTGGAAGTCTCGGTGGTGCCAACGTTGCTTTCTTCGCCGGATTTTTCAGCGATGCCGCTTGCCTGAGCAGCCATTACTCTGATTTCAACGTCGAGATTTCTGCAAGCGATGATGCAGCCCGGGAAAATCTGGTGAAGGCGTTGCTGGCCGGGGATGTAGATCTGGTCTTTTGGGACAACCTCAGCACGGCGCCTGCCGGTACGCACCTCGTCGGTGTACCCGTTGCATCCTGTGGACCGGATGAATTGGGTTTGGCCGTATACCCGCCCAGCAAGGGCAAAAAGGATAAGGCCGATGCCTTGAGGCGGGATTACAACTGCGGCCTGGCACTGATCCGGCTGAATGGCGAGCTCGAGGAAATATGCTCCAGCTCCCCCTACCCGGGCGGTGACCCCGCCTGCCGGCTGGACGGGCCGCTGCCAACCGTCCAATGCCTGGAGGAAAACCGGCACGGCAAATAGTCATAAATAGTGACGATCCAGGTTGATGGCCCGTGGTTTCCAAGGCCTCTTCTGAACCCATTCTCATCGTCGGCGCCGGTGTTGCCGGGCTAAACAATTGCCTGTGAGCTTGCGCGTCGCCCGGATGTTCCCCAAGCTTTAGAAGGGTCGGCTCGACCCGGTCTTATTTGAATTTTCAGGCTCAGAGATGGGAGCAAGAGTCTGCCTCCTCTGCTGGGTTCCCTGCGCTGTGAAAAAGGTGGTCTATACTTCTTAAAAGAGAGGAGTAAATGGTCTTTGAGGGCTGATCACATGAATTCAATAAAAGACATCTTTCATTCCCAAACGTTCCTGATCAGTATTGTTTTCACGCTCATTTTCTGTTCGGACGTTTCCCCAGCGCAAATGAATGCCATGGACGTCCAGACAGTCCATGTAAAGGAAAAGGGGATAACGAGTGAAGTCCAATACTTCATTGAACAGGACGGTGGCGGCATCCAGCTTCGATTCAGCGTCAAACCCGTCAAGGGGCGCGGGCGGGAAAATTATGAAGCACGCGATGTACAGCTCAAGCTCGGCGAAAAGTGGCTGATCCCCGGCGGTCTTGACATTCATTCAGACGGATCGCCAACCGGGTCCGGGAGCGGTGGGGTCATAACGCCCGGTGTCCACATCGGAAAAAGTGAAAGTGAATCAATCCCAGGCAGTGGTTCTTCGGGCGGAACGGCCACATCTACGGCTTCTTCGCCTGCCACAACATCCTCAGGCAAAACAAGGAAATCCAGGTCGGTGGGGGTCTCGGTTGATTTGGGTTCTCTATTCGGCAAGAAAAAGCCTGTTCCAGTCACCATTACCGAAGGGTCCTTCGATGTCACGGGCAGCGGCAGCGAACTTAAACAGGCGGTACTGCGTTTTGTGCTGGTCCATAAGGACAAACCGGGCCGGAACATTACCGTCAATAAGACGCTGGATGTTGAGATACCTGCGGCCCTGTCCGGCAATCCGCAAACGCAGCCGCAACCGGCCGTTCCGGTCCCGCAGGCGGCGCCCGCAGCGGCCGCTTCCAAACCGCAAAGGCCCTGCGAAGTCGTCAAGAAACTGTTCGAAGCGGAAACACTGAAGAGCTACAAGCTGGCCCGCGAATGCGCCGAGCATCAGGACAAAGTGGAACACCTGACTGAGGAAAATCAGGACCGGGACCATGAATACCGGGGCCGGCAGGACGAAGCTGACCGATGCCAGGAGAAACTTGAGGAATTGAAGAAGAAAAACGACGATCTCAACGATCAAATCAGGGCCATGATCGACCGGCAGTTTGCGGACAACCGGGGAGTCACGACCGACGGCACGGAAGCCGGACGCCTGGGTTTTCAAAACCGCGTAAGGATTCCGGGCACTTCGGTCGATGTCTGGGTTTGGGGCCCGTCGGCTTCAGACGCGCTGGGGGATTACATAAAGAAGAGTTCGCGATTAAAGGAGCTGGTAAACCAACTGAAACAATTTGAAGCCCAAATCGCCGCGGCTGAGAAGGACTGCAAGCAGAAAAAAGAAGACGCCGAAAATGCGGCCGCGCAATCCCGCGAGGCAAACGCGCGGCTTGAAGAAGAAGAAAATGCATTGAAGCATTGTAAAGAAGAAAGGCGCTCCACCGAGGAAAATATCGCGCAGTTAGGCCTGGAACTGGAGGCCTGCCGCAAAGAAATGGAAAAACTGCTGGAGGAAGCGGGGCAGCGCGAGGCGGATATCCTGGGCGTGCCCGAGACCGGTCATCAAGGGAGCATCGATGCGGCCAAAGACGGGATCAAGGAAGCGGAAGAAAAGATCCATGATCTCAGCGATGATCTCAGGGACAACCGTTCCCGGGCGCAACATCACGGCGGGCCGTCCAGCGCGTCCGGTTCCGGCGCCCCCTGTCCGAAGGAAGCGGAAGAAGATCGGTGGGAAGCGCTTGCGGAGGACATGCAGAATGACATCGATATACTGAAACGCGAGTTGGATGAGAGAAGGAAAAAATTGGCCGAGCTGGAAGACTGGGCGCGCAAGACCAGGGCAGAGTTCGAGGGGTCGGTCGGATGGCAGGGGGATGGTGCATCGCCGGTCGAAGCATCCGCACTGATCGATCAAATGAAAGAGCAGCAGCGTCAAATCGAGCGCTTGCAACGGGACATCGAAGATCTGACCCGGAGGATTGAACAAACACAGGAGGCCTATGCAAAGGAAATTCAGAAAGTGGCGGAGGAAATCAGCGATGAATGCAAGAAGAAGGCGTTAGAGCAAGAGCAGCGCGATGACGCCGAGCGCCGGCGAAACGCTGAGGCAGCAAAACAAAAACCCCGGCCGCCTGTTAAAGAATACGCGCAACCGCAGCCATTGTCGCAGGATGAAGTGATCTCCGCTCTGGGGGACCTCGTGACCCGGTGCTGGTCAGACGTCCGGGATTCCATGTATGAATTTCCCAATGGGTCAAAGATCGTCAACCAGGGCTGCAACTGCTGCGAGAAGACGATTTTGGCCGCGCTTTCAACCAAGCTCGCGGACCGGTACTTTTCCTATATTGCGGAACACGTGGCGATAGAACTTGCCAGTAAATTGATCGGCGCGGGCGTCAGCGAGGCGGTTGGAGATGCCGTGACGAACTATGTTTCACGCGCGACTGCCGAAGTGGTCCAGTACGCGGCCGGAAAGACCTCCGAAACCGTGAGCCAAGCCGTGGGCAATGCGCTGAGCGAATGGGCGCACTCGGGACCGGCCATTACGTTTGAGCACGCAATTTCCCCCTGTAAAATCGAGGCCGCGCTCACCTACAATCCCAGGACGCGCATCTTGTCCGGACCGATCAAATGCACCAGCTCCGATCCGAATTGCCCAAAAGAATCGCTGTACTGGTTTGAAGCGGAACTCCAAAAACAGGGAGCAGGTGCCGCGATCAACACCGAAAATATCCAACCCACCCTTCATTTGCTGCGGTAAGTGTCAACAGGCCCTAGTCGAGCGCCAGGGCCCTCTTGGGATTATCCGTGAACAGCTCGACCAGCCTCCCGGCGCCCAGGCCGGGAGGCCACAGCGACTCGATGGCCTGGGCGAAGCGGACCGTGCATTCGGGAAAAGGCAGGCTGCTCGCTTGCCCGAAGTCGGTCGAGAGAATGACTTGGTCCGTTCCTGTGGCCTCGATGGAGGTCACGAAGCGCTCGAGCGGCACCTCCTCGATGGTGTGAATGGCGAAACAGTGCTCGATGAACACGCGCTCATCGCGCACCAGCGTGACCAATTGTTCGTCCGACAGATTTACTGAGGGGTAGTGTGGGTGGGTGGGCAGGACCGCGGGAATCCCGGCGTACAGCGCCATCGGCACCAGCCGCATGATTTCGGCCGCGGACAGGTGCCCGGTGGCAAGCCGCGCGCCGGCGACTTTTATTGGCTCCAGCACCCCAGGTAGCGCTGGATGAGGCGACCCGTCGGGGCGGAATACGGTAACCGGAATCTCCGCCTGGTCCAGTTCTCCGGTGACCGCTGCATCGCAGGCGGAACATCCGCCCCATCGCCGGTCGAACGCGAAACCCATGGTGTCGAGGTGCGCAGCGGCATGCACGGTAGGCATCCATACCAAGAAGGCCGGTTCGTCGTTCTGCTCGCGCACGTTGGTCCGGTTGCCGCTGGCGGCGGATGCTACGGCGTCCGCGCTCAGCCCGCCAACGAACCGGTTAAGCACGGTGCCGCCGAGAAAACGAACCCCGGCATGGCGGCGCGCATAGGATGCCAGCGGCGTGGTGGGATAGGTATGGTTCTTCAGCACCAAGGTGGCGTTCCAGTCGCGTGCCGCGTCCGCAAGCTCGGCAACGTCGTAGCGTCTTGGCAGAAGCTCCGGCCCGACGTGGAAATGCGTGTCGACGATCCCGGCTTCGCGCAGCCTTTCCGCCAGATCCATCGCACGAGTACCCGGTTTCATCACGTCGTTGCCTCCATTTTTCGAGCGAATGTCTGGAACCAGATTTCGAGATGCAGCAGTGACCACAGCCGCATCGCTTCACCACAGTCCGGAGCGTCCGGGGCGAGCCCCGCGAGCCATCGATTCGGGTCCACCAGGTTCCGCACGAAGGCGCCCCGCGCGGTGACGATGTCGAGGCAAAAATCCCGTAGCGGCCCGGCCAGCCAGCGCTTGACCGGAACGGTGAACGGCTGTTTCCTGCGTTGCAGCAGCCAGGCCGGCAAATCCGCTGCGAACGCGTCGATCAGCATGCCTTTGGGACGGCCACCGGCACGCTTGCTTGCAGCCGGCAAAGACATCGCAAGCGAGGTCACGGCCAGGTCGAGAAACGGTGAGCGTGCTTCCAGGCTCGCGTCCATCGAAAGCTTGTCCAGGCGCGATAGATGGTAGTTTCGCAGCCGGTTGGCGGTTTCCAACCGCAGGATGCGATCGAGCGCCGGCATCGACCCCGCGTCCGGAACACATACTTCGTCCAGGTAGCCGCGGCTGAAGAAGAATTCGAGCACTCCATCGGCAGCACCGCCCGTGTCGATGGAATTACCTGCAGAAAGCGGAAACGGAATTCCGCCGACCTCTCTTCCGGCCACACCAGCGCTACCTTGTTTTCCTGCAGGGTGGCGCCTCCGAGCCCGCCGTGGCCGTCGCTTCCGAGCATGATGCGAAGTACGTCTGCATAAGCTCCCGCGCCCGTGCGTACGTGATGCCCATCCAGGATGACGATACGGCTGGTTCCTGAGCGCACCAGCATATAGGTGGCCGATGCGGCCTTTTCGAGCAGTTGGTTGAAATGGGGGATCACCGCTTGCCGCCTGGTTCAATGTTGTCCGATGCCGTCATGCCGCCTCCAATCGACTATCTCGACGGGTCGGCCGGCGCATCCGCCAGCAACACCGTCCACCACTGCTCGAAGTCCGCAGGCGACCAGGAATCCCAAACCTTGCCCGCCGTTTGCAGCGATTTCCCGAGGCGGATGGCGAACTCGAGGCGGGGCCTGTTCGCCGCCTGCCGCGCTTCGTCCCAACGGCGCAGGCGGGTGTCGAGTTTCTCGTCATCCGCGGCCAACACGTCCGCCAGCGCCAGTGTGTCTTGCAGAGCCAGGGTCACACCCCCACCGGTATGGGGCACGGCGAGATGCGCTGTATCGCCCACCAACGCCAAGCCTGAACCCGCCATATGGCAGGCAAAACCGGAATAAATGGGCTGCAGGAACAGGGTATCGGTTGCTGTCACCAGCGTCGTCAACCAGGGCGGCAGCCGTTCCTTGGCCAGTTCGCCCAGCGCCGCCACCGTCGCCGGAGGCATGACACCCGCAGGCACCGACCAACGGTGAACCACGCCGTCACGATCTGTCAAAAGGCGCGGGAGTTCGCTTTCGGCAACGTTCAGATACCACATCCAGTTCATCGGTTCGTCACTACCTGGCAGGCCATAAAGGGTCAAGTGCTCGCCATCGAGCAGCACCTTGGCCATCGCATCGTCGAACAACTCCGCCATGGCGTCGGGCATGCCCGATGGCATCAGCCGGCGCGGCACCAGTCCGCGCACGGCCACGTAACCCAGATAGCGCGGCGTGAAACCGGGATTCAGCCTGCCGCGCACCACCGAGCCGATGCCATCGGCGCCCACGACCAGATCGAAGCGTTCCTGCCCGTACTGGTCCGAATGAATGCGTGGCGCAGCGCTGTCGACCCGGTGAACCGGACAATTCGTCCGCAGTGATAAGGTCTTGGCTTCGCGCCGGAGCGCGCCATAGACCTCGCCCCAGCCGACCGCCTGCTTCTCGACCGATTGCTGCCACAGCACCTGGCCTGATGCACCTAGTATCAGCCGCCTGCAAACGCGCCGCGTGCCGTCAAGACCGATTTGTTCCGTCATTGGGCGGGCCATCATCAGGCCCGCACCTTCATGAGTGAGCAAGTCCCTCGACCGCTCATACACGCAGGCTTCGATTCCGTGCCGCCGCAGTGCCAGGGCGAGCGAGAGGCCAGACACGCTGCCGCCGACGATGGCGATTCGTTGCAGCTTCATCCGGGTAATTTCCACCTGTTCACGGGTTGGCGCGCTCAGGCCGGATCGGGCAAGTGGCAGTCGAAGGCGCTGGCGAAATTGCACGCAATCGCCCTTTCGGGAGCCGGTTGCGGAAGGTGACGCCGTGGTTCACCCACAAGCTGCGATACAACCCGATGTCCCATCCGGCCTGAAGCGTTTCCAGCAGTGCCGGGTTTGCCCCGGGGTTCACGGTTCCCGCACCGGTCAAACCCGCTGAACCTGGTAGTGAACCGGTACGGTTTCGGCCCGATAGAACGCCTCGAGAAATTCCTGGCGCGAACCATACGATTTGTTCGCAAGCCATCGAGCCACGTAATTGACGTGCAACGGCTCGCAATCGAATGGATACGGGTCGATGGCCAGGCGCTGATCGTCGAGCACGGTCAGGTGCAGACGTACGTCGGGCACGCCGCACCGGATTGGTACCGGCAGCTCGGAAAACACGCGGTTGGGATCCTTGCCGCGGTGGGCGCTGTCGAGTGGATAACGGTTGCAGAGGAACTGAGCCAGCGCATCGCAAACCTCGACCAGCTTGCAGTTTGCTTCGATCTGCGCGTCGTCGCTGTGGCCAGAGTACTCCGGTAAACGGCGAAGTTTCTGGAGCAATTCCTTCTTCACTTCACGCTGGTTTGCCAGATAGGCCCGGGCTATCGGGTGGTCGCTCACATCCTTGCGGAAAGAGAATGCGCCATTGCCAGCGGTGAGCAAGCCGGTCAAGTGCTCTAGCACCAGCACTGCAGCATAGGGATCCAGCGGTGCAATATCTTCCACTGCACTGCGATAAATCGTCGTTCTGAGTGCTCCCAGGTGGTGCAGGGTGTCGTTCTGGTAGTCTAGCGGGCCACCTGCGTCGCTGAGTGTGGGACGGCATTCCCAGCGCCACCATCCGCGGTCGTGTTCCTGTGCAGCCAGCACAACAGAATTCCAGGGCTGTGCGCTGGCGAATTCCGAATTTCCCCAGTGCGCTGCGAGAAACCCCGCAACCCGGGAATGATCGGTCTGCATGGTTGCGAACAGCAGGTCCTCGTTGTAAGTGGTCACCATCATGTGGGTGTGCAGCCCTAAAGATGTTAAATGAGCGAACCCGGCTTGAGCGAACGCGCAGCGCCCTCGGGTCGATACTTGATACAGGAAAGTCCGCCCGCAGGCAAGGGCGGCGAGTTCGGCTCGTCTCGGAGCCTGGGGTCAGAGTAAGCCTGGGGTCATAAGCCCGTTCTCCCATTGCTCAGGAGGATTTCAGCGATGGTGCCGGTGATTTGGCCGGTACTGACGGCTTTGGCAGCAGCGGCGATTTTTGACGCTGCCTTAAGGCCTTCGGCCAGCCCTGATTTTGCACCGGCTTTTGTAGCGCCACTTAACGCTCCTGCTGCTGCACCCTTGATGGCGCCACCTGGCTTTGCCCAAACCGTCATTGCAGTATGGGGCCGGCTACATTCCAAGACTTCAAGAATGTATCCGGCCCCTGTTCCGATGGGCGAGCCCTTATTGGCGGATTACTACCGTCCGATCGAGATGACCGCCATCATGCAGGCATTGCTTGACCGAATGATACGTCCAGTATTTTTTCTGGTGGTTGTACACAGCGCTGTCTGGCGTAATGCAGGCACCAGATGTATTCATTTTGACCGGAAGTTCTTGTGCCAGTTGGGGCATCGCGTTTGCCGCGCCCGGATAAACATCCACCGAAATGAATGCCTGGCCCGAATACTTGCCCTCGTGACAGTGGTACTTACCGTATATTCCGTCCTGGTGGCAGCCGTTTTCGTCCAAGGTCATTTCATGGGCGCGAACGGGCATGGAGACGGTGCATACGAACGATAACAGGAACATGGCTACGAAAGGTTTCATTTTGGTTCACCCCCTTTTTTGTGAACGCCAATCTTGTGGCTTTGCACCTATTACCATGCAATCCTCGTGCCAACTACTGACATCGTGCTGAGGGGCTGTTTTGGGGGCGTCTGCCGCCGCGCAGAAGGGTTCGAAATGGACGCATGGTGTCAGTAAGTGACGAGAATCTTTGGGGTCAGATTTTTGCGGCCACCCACTTGGCCGGAGACGGCTAGCCGATGACCCCTGGATTCTGGGTCAGGCGGGAGATCGGATGCACAGGACCGGCACTTCCGCGTGCCGGAGCACGCTCTCCGCGACGCTGCCGACCAGCAGATGTTTCAGGCCGGTTCGTCCGTGGGTTCCGATGACGATCAGGTCGGCATGAAGCTCTTTGGCCGCTTCGATTACCTCTTCCGTGGGTGATCCCAAACGTACGGATTCATTGACATCGGTGAGTTTGGCTGCATGCTGTTTAACAAACTTGCTGAGTTCCTTTTTTCGCTTTTGCAGCGCGCCTTGTCTCATTTCTTCCCCGTACTGCGCCGAAGCATTAGAGGGTAATTCAATATCGTCCGGCCGCAGGGCATTGACGACATCCAGGGTGGCACTGAACTGCCGGGCCACTGCAACTGCATAGCGCATGGCATTGGCTGAAACAGCGGAGAAATCAACAGCAACCAAAACACGCTTCACTATGATCATATTTTTTATCTTTGACTGTTATCTGTTTGGCCATGGTAATCCGCTGGATAGTTGATGGCATTGACGTACATCAGGAAGGTGTCTCGCTTCCCAGCCATTG
>CAWFGC010000013.1:0-12152 GCA_963815185.1 uncultured Gammaproteobacteria bacterium
ATAGTCATAAATAGTGACGATCCAGGTTGATGGGCCGTTGGTTTCCAAGGCCTCTTCTGAACCCATTCTCATCGTCGGTGCCGGTGCTGCCGGGCTAAACAATTGCCTGTGAGCTTGCGCGTCGCCCGGATGTTCCCCAAGCTTTGAAGGGTCGGCTCGACCCGGCCTTATCCGAAATTTCAGGCTCAGAGATGGCAGCAAGAGTCTGCCCCCTCTTGGGTTCCCTGCGCTATGAAAAAGGTGGTCTATACTTCTTAGAGGAGAGGAGTAAATGGTCTTTGAGGGCTGATTACATGAATTCAATAAAAGACATCTTTCATTCCCAAACGTTCCTGATCAGTATTGTTTTCACGCTCATTTTCTGTTCGGACGTTTCCCCAGCGCAAATGATGATGGACGTCCAGACAGTCCATGTAAAGGAAAAGGGGATAACGAGCGAAGTCCAATACTTCATTGAACAGGACGGTGGCGGCATCCAGCTTCGATTGAGTCTCAAACCCGTCAAGGGGCGCGGGCGGGAAAATTATGAAGCACGCGATGTACAGCTCAAGCTCGGCGAAAAGTGGCTGATCCCCGGCGGCCTTGACATTGATTCAGAGGGATCGCCAACCGGGTCCGGAAGCAGCGGCGGCATAACGCCCGATGTCCATATCGGAAAGAGTGAAAAAGAATCGATCCCGGGCAGCGGGGCTCCGGCGGAACGGCCACATCGACGGCTTCTTCGCCTTCCACAACATCCTCAAGCAAAACAAGGAAATCCAGGTCAGTGGGGGTCTCGGTTGATCTGGGTTCTCTATTCGGCAAGAAAAAGCCTGCCTCAGTCAGCATTACCGAAGGGTCCTTCGATGTCACGGGCAGCGGGAGCGGGCTTAAACAGGCGGTGTTGCGTTATGTGCTGGTCCATAAGGACAAACCGGGCCGGAATATTACCGTCAATAAAGCGCTGGATGTTGAGATACCTGCGGCCCTGTCCGGCAATCCGGAAACGCAGCCGCAACCGGCCGTTCCGGTCCCGCGGCGGCGCCCGCAGCGGCCGCTTCCAAACCGCAAAGGCCCTGCGAAGTCGTCAAGAAACTGTTCGAAGCGGAAACACTAAAGAGCGACAAGCTGGCCCGCGAATGCGCCGAGCATCAGGACAAAGTGGAACACCTGACTGAGGAAAATCAGGACCGGGACCATGAATACCGGGGCCGGCAGGACGAGGCTGACCGATGCCAGGAGAAACTTGAGGAATTGAAGAAGAAAAACGACGATCTCAACGATCAAATCAGGGCCATGATCGACCGGCAGTTTGGCGACAACCGGGGAGTCACGACCGACGGCGTGGAAGCCGGACGCCTGGGTTTTCAAAACCGCGTAAGGATTCCGGGCACTTCGGTCGATGTCTGGGTCTGGGGCCCGTCGGCTTCGGATGCGCTGGGGGATTACATAAGAAGAGTTCGCGATTAAAGGAGTTGGTAAACCAATTGAAACAACTCGAAGCCGAAATCGCCGCGGCTGAGAAGGAATGCAAGCAGAAAACAGAGGACGCCGAAAAGGCGGCCAGACAATCCCAGGAGACAAACGCGCGGCTTGAAGAAGAAGAAAATGAATTGAAGCAATGTAAAGAAGAACGGCGCTCCACCGAGGAAAATATCGCGCAGTTAGGGCTGGAACTGGAGGCCTGCCGCAAAGAAATGGAAAAACTGCTGGAGGAAGCGGGGCAGCGCGAGGCGGATATCCTGGGCGTGCCCGAGACCGGTCATCAAGGGAGCATCGATGCGGCCAAAGACGGGATCAAGGAAGCGGAAGAAAAATCGATGATCTCAGCGATGACCTCAGGGACACCCGTTCCCGGGCGCAAAATCCCGGCGGGCCGGCCGGCGCGTCCGGTTCCGGCGCCCCCTGTCCGAAGCAAGCGGCAGAAGACCGGTGGGAAGCACTTGCGGAGGACATGCAGAATGACATCGATATACTGAAAAGCGAGTTGGAGGAGACAAGGACAAAATTGGCTGAGCTGGAAGACTGGGCGCGCAAGACCAGGGCAGAATTGAGGGGTCGGTCGGATGGCAGGGGGATGATGCATCGCCGGTCGAAGCATCCGCACTGATCGATCAAATGAAAGAGCAGCAGCGTCAAATCGAGCGCTTGCAACGGGACATCGAAGATCTGACCCGGAGGATTGAACAAACACAGGAGGCCTATGCAAAGGAAATTCAGAAAGTGGCGGAGGAAATCAGCGATGAATGCAAGAAGAAGGCGTTAGAGCAAGAGCAGCGCGATGACGCCGAGCGCCGGCGAAACGCTGAGGCAGCAAAACAAAAACCCCGGCCGCCTGTTAAAGAATACGCGCAACCGCAGCCATTGTCGCAGGATGAAGTGATCTCCGCTCTGGGGGACCTCGTGACCCGGTGCTGGTCAGACGTCCGGGATTCCATGTATGAATTTCCCAATGGGTCAAAGATCGTCAACCAGGGCTGCAACTGCTGCGAGAAGACGATTTTGGCCGCGCTTTCAACCAAGCTCGCGGACCGGTACTTTTCCTATATTGCGGAACACGTGGCGATAGAACTTGCCAGTAAATTGATCGGCGCGGGCGTCAGCGAGGCGGTTGGAGATGCCGTGACGAACTATGTTTCACGCGCGACTGCCGAAGTGGTCCAGTACGCGGCCGGAAAGACCTCCGAAACCGTGAGCCAAGCCGTGGGCAATGCGCTGAGCGAATGGGCGCACTCGGGACCGGCCATCACGTTTGAGCACGCAATTTCCCCCTGCAAAATCGAGGCCGCGCTCACCTACAATCCCAGGACGCACATCTTGTCCGGACCGATCAAATGCACCAGCTCCGATCCGAATTGCCCAAAAGAATCGCTGTACTGGTTTGAAGCGGAACTTCAAAAACAGGGAGCAGGCGCTGCGATTAACACCGAAAATATCCAACCCACCCTTCATTTGCTGCGGTAAGTGTCAACAGGCCCTAGTCGAGCGCCAGGGCCCTCTTGGGATTATCCGTGAACAGCTCGACCAGCCTCCCGGCGTCCAGGCCGGTAGGCCACAGCGACTCGATGGCCTGGGCGAAGCGGACCGTGCATTCGGGAAAAGGCAGGCTGCTCGCTTGCCCGAAGTCGGTCGAGAGAATGACTTGGTCCGTTCCTGTGGCCTCGATGGAGGTCACGAAGCGCTCGAGCGGCACCTCCTCGATGGTGTGAATGGCGAAACAGTGCTCGATGAACACGCGCTCATCGCGCACCAGCGTGACCAATTGTTCGTCCGACAGATTTACTGAGGGGTAGTGTGGGTGGGTGAGCAGCACCGCGGGAATCCCGGCGTCCAGCGCCATCGGCACCAGCCGCATGATTTCGGCCGCGGACAGGTGCCCGGTGGCAAGCCGCGCGCCGGCGGCTTTTATTGCCTCCAGCACCCCAGGTAGCGCTGGATGAGGCGACCCGTCGGGGCGGAATACGGTAACCGGAATCTCCGCCTGGTCCAGTTCTCCGGTGACCGCTGCATCGCAGGCGGAACATCCGCCCCATCGCCGGTCGAACGCGAAACCCATGGTGTCGAGGTGCGCAGCGGCATGCACGGTAGGCATCCATACCACGAAGGCCGGTTCGTCGTTCTGCTCGCGCACGTTGGTCCGGTTGCCGCTGGCGGCGGATGCTACGGCGTCCGCGCTCAGCCCGCCAACGAACCGGTTAAGCACGGTGCCGCCGAGAAAACGAACCCCGGCATGGCGACGCGCATAGGATGCCAGCGGCGTGGTGGGATAGGTATGGTTCTTCAGCACCAAGGTGGCGTTCCAGTCGCGTGCCGCGTCCGCAAGCTCGGCAACGTCGTAGCGTCTTGGCAGAAGCTCCGGCCCGATGTGGAAATGCGTGTCGACGATCCCGGCTTCGCGCAGCCTTTCCGCCAGATCCATCGCACGAGTACCCGGTTTCATCACGTCGTTGCCTCCATTTTTCGAGCGAATGTCTGGAACCAGATTTCGAGATGCAGCAGTGACCACAGCCGCATCGCTTCACCACAGTCCGGAGCGTCCGGGGCGAGCCCCGCGAGCCATCGATTCGGGTCCACCAGGTTCCGCACGAAGGCGCCCCGCGCGGTGACGGTGTCGAGGCAAAAATCCCGTAGCGGCCCGGCCAGCCAGCGCTTGACCGGAACGGTGAACGGCTGTTTCCTGCGTTGCAGCAGCCAGGCCGGCAAATCCGCTGCGAACGCGTCGATCAGCATGCCTTTGGGACGGCCACCGGCACGCTTGCTTGCGGCCGGCAAAGACATCGCAAGTGAGGTCACGGCCAGGTCGAGAAACGGTGAGCGTGCTTCCAGGCTCGCGTCCATCGAAAGCTTGTCCAGGCGCGATAGATGGTAGTTTCGCAGCCGGTTGGCGGTTTCCAACCGCAGGATGCGATCGAGCGCCGGCATCGACCCCGCGTCCGGAACACATACTTCGTCCAGGTAGCCTGGGGGAATTCCGCTCAGGCCCAGTTCAGCGGGCTCGAACACCATGGTGCTCCGGAGATAGGCGTCGAGGTTGTCGGTCGCGCCGTCGAAGCGGGCATATCCGCCCCAGAACTCATCGGAGCCATCGCCGGTCAGCACGACCTTGGTTTCCGCTGCAGCGGCGCGGGACAATGCCAGGGTTGGAACAGTAACGGGATCGTGCACGGGATCCTCCAGCGCCACGGCGGAATCGCGCATCAGGTCCGGCACGTCCTGCGCTGTCACAATCACCGTCTCGTGTGCGAGCCCGAGCTGTTCGGCCAGCTTCACTGCCAGGCCATGCTCATCCTCCCAGCCGCCCACGTCGTAGCCGACCGTGAAAATGTGAGGCGAAGGCGCATCCTGGCGGCTGGCGACAGTAGCAACGATGCTCGAATCGAGCCCGCCGGACAGGAAAATGGCGGCGCGGTGACGGGCAGGACACTGCGCTGCGATGGCATCGGTGAGCGTCCGTCGAACGTCTGCAGATCGATCAGCCTCCGCACCTGGATCCGGAACCTCAAGCCAACGCCCCTGTAGCGCGGCGCCGCCACGCCTGATGCGCATCCAGCCGCCGGCGGGCAGTTGGTGGACGTCCTCAAAGGCGGACTGGTTGCCGCCGACGCTCTTGAATACCAGGCATTCGTACAGTGCTTCCGGCCGGATATTCAATGGGCCGGTGGCCCTGCGCAAGGCGGCAATCGTAGACGCGAACGCAAAGCCATCACTTATGCGCCGGAAATACAGAGGTTTCTGTCCCCATGCGTCGCGCGCCAGCAGCACCTCCTCGTTGTGTGCGTCGTACAGGGCGAGGCTGAACATGGCACTCAGGCCGCGAAGACCGTCCACGCCACGCTTCTGCAGCAGCCGCAACAGCGCCTTGCCGTCACACTCCTCCGCGTCGAAGGTTTCGCCGAGGGACGCCATGACTTCGGCCGGACGGTACAGTTCTCCATTGAAGACGAGCCGGCTGCCGTGGTGGTCCTGAAATGGCTGCCTGCCTCGTTCTGCGCTGCCCACCACCGCCAGGCGCACCATGGCCAGGCCAACACGGGACCGGGCGTCGGTCCAGACCTCGAGTCCGTCCGGACCGCGGTGACTTTGAGCCTGGCACATGGAGAGCAGCGTCCGCCGGAGGCTTTGCCCGTCCTGCGGCTCGTCGTACACCAAACCGGCAATGCCGCACATGGTCAGCCCTCCCTGCGCCACGGCATGGCGGCGACGCCCCATGCCAACAACGACACCGGGGTGACGAACTCGGCCCAGGTCAAATGCGGCAGCCGCCGCGCGGTATCGAAGCCCAGCCTGACGTCGATGACACCGCTAGGATGCCTGACGCGCCAGTGGTCCAGAGCAGGGGCGTCGAGGCCACGCCTGCCTGCCAGAAACGCGCAAAGCGCCATGGCGGCCGAGCCGGGGAACGACCGGTGCAATTCGCCGAGGTAGTAGCTCGCCGCGTGTACTTCAGGCAGGCTGCCCAGGGCGGTGACGCGATGAGGAATGACCTTCGGATGGTAGCCCGGCGCGGCGCGAAATCCGGCGGCGCGAGCGACGCGCATGCCGGCCCGCGCGATCGCGTCAGCGGCCACGGGATTGCAGTGCGCAGGATCCATCTCCGCGAACAGGAACAGGTTTCCGAGCAACACCGGATGATATACGATACGGCGGTCGCCAAGCCGGACATGGTGTTTTTCGGTGCGCCCCATTAGTGACTTGCGGGTTCGGTTCGAAGCCAGGAAACGCACCGCCCAGGCATCAGCGATCACGTGTTCGCGATTGGGTCGCAGTTCGATCCGCTGCCGGGTGGAAAGGTTGACCGCGCGGCACATCGCGTCCAGACCGCGATGATGCCCGCCAAGCTGCGCAAGCATCGCCGCGGCTGAAGAAGAATTCGAGCACTCCATCGGCAGCACCGCCCGTGTCGATGGAATTACCTGCAGAAAGCGGAAACGGAATTCCGCCGGCCTCTCTTCCGGCCACACCAGCGCTACCTTGTTTTCCTGCAGGGTGGCGCCTCCGAGCCCGCCGTGGCCGTCGCTTCCGAGCATGATGCGAAGTACGTCTGCATAAGCTCCCGCGCCCGTGCGTACGTGATGCCCATCCAGGATGACGATACGGCTGGTTCCTGAGCGCACCAGCATATAGGTGGCCGATGCGGCCTTTTCGAGCAGTTGGTTGAAATGGGGGATCACCGCTTGCCGCCTGGTTCAATGTTGTCCGATGCCGTCATGCCGCCTCCAATCGACTATCTCGACGGGTCGGCCGGCGCATCCGCCAGCAACACCGTCCACCACTGCTCGAAGTCCGCAGGCGACCAGGAATCCCAAACCTTGCCCGCCGTTTGCAGCGATTTCCCGAGGCGGATGGCGAACTCGAGGCGGGGCCTGTTCGCCGCCTGCCGCGCTTCGTCCCAACGGCGCAGGCGGGTGTCGAGTTCCTCGTCATCCGCGGCCAACACGTCCGCCAGCGCCAGTGTGTCTTGCAGAGCCAGGGTCACACCCCCACCGGTATGGGGCACGGCGAGATGCGCTGCGTCGCCCACCAACGCCAAGCCTGAACCCGCCATATGGCAGGCAAAACCGGAATAAATGGGCTGCAGGAACAGGGTATCGGTTGCTGTCACCAGCGTCGTCAACCAGGGCGGCAGCCGTTCCTTGGCCAGTTCGCCCAGCGCCGCCACCGTCGCCGGAGGCATGACACCCGCAGGCACCGACCAACGGTGAACCACGCCGTCACGATCTGTCAAAAGGCGCGGGAGTTCGCTTTCGGCAACGTTCAGATACCACATCCAGTTCATCGGTTCGTCACTACCTGGCAGGCCATAAAGGGTCAAGTGCTCGCCATCGAGCAGCACCTTGGCCATCGCATCGTCGAACAACTCCGCCATGGCGTCGGGCATGCCCGATGGCATCAGCCGGCGCGGCACCAGTCCGCGCACGGCCACGTAACCCAGATAGCGCGGCGTGAAACCGGGATTCAGCCTGCCGCGCACCACCGAGCCGATGCCATCGGCGCCCACGACCAGATCGAAGCGTTCCTGCCCGTACTGGTCCGAATGAATGCGTGGCGGCAGCGCTGTCGACCCGGTGAACCGGACAATTCGTCCGCAGTGATAAGGTCTTGGCTTCGCGCCGGAGCGCGCCATAGACCTCGCCCCAGCCGACCGCCTGCTTCTCGACCGATTGCTGCCACAGCACCTGGCCTGATGCACCCAGAATCAGCCGCCTGCAAACGCGCCGCGTGCCGTCAAGACCGATTTGTTCCGTCATTGGGCGGGCCATCATCAGGCCCGCACCTTCATGAGTGAGCAAGTCCCTCGACCGCTCATACACGCAGGCTTCGATTCCGTGCCGCCGCAGTGCCAGGGCAAGCGAGAGGCCAGACACGCTGCCGCCGACGATGGCGATTCGTTGCAGCTTCATCCGGGTAATTTCCACCTGTTCACGGGTTGGCGCGCTCAGGCCGGATCGGGCAAGTGGCAGTCGAAGGCGCTGGCGAAATTGCACGCAATCGCCCTTTCGGGAGCCGGTTGCGGAAGGTGACGCCGTGGTTCACCCACAAGCTGCGATACAACCCGATGTCCCATCCGGCCTGAAGCGTTTCCAGCAATGCCGGGGTTGCCCCGGGATTCACGGTTCCCGCACCGGTCAAACCCGCTGAACCTGGTAGTGAACCGGTACGGTTTCGGCCCGATAGAACGCCTCGAGAAATTCCTGGCGCGAACCATACGATCTTGTTCGCAAGCCATCGAGCCACGTAATTGACGTGCAACGGCTCGCAATCGAATGGATACGGGTCGATGACCAGGCGCTGATCGTCGAGCACGGTCAGGTGCAGGCGTACGTCGGGCACGCCACACCGGATTGGTACCGGCAGCTCGGAAAACACGCGGTTGGGATCCTTGCCGCGGTGGGCGCTGTCGAGTGGATAACGGTTGCAGAGGAACTGAGCCAGCGCATCGCAAACCTCGACCAGCTTGCAGTTTGCTTCGATCTGCGCGTCGTCGCTGTGGCCAGAGTACTCCGGTAAACGGCGAAGTTTCTGGAGCAATTCCTTCTTCACTTCACGCTGGTTTGCCAGATAGGCCCGGGCTATCGGGTGGTCGCTCACATCCTTGCGGAAAGAGAATGCGCCATTGCCAGCGGTGAGCAAGCCGGTCAAGTGCTCTAGCACCAGCACTGCAGCATAGGGATCCAGCGGTGCAATATCTTCCACTGCACTGCGATAAATCGTCGTTCTGAGCGCTCCCAGGTGGTGCAGGGTGTCGTTCTGGTAGTCCAGCGGGCCACCTGCGTCGCTGAGTGTGGGACGGCATTCCCAGCGCCACCATCCGCGGTCGTGTTCCTGTGCAGCCAGCACAACAGAATTCCAGGGCTGTGCGCTGGCGAATTCCGAATTTCCCCAGTGCGCTGCGAGAAACCCCGCAACCCGGGAATGATCGGTCTGCATGGTTGCGAACAGCAGGTCCTCGTTGTAAGTCGTCACCATCATGTGCATGTGCAGCCCTAAAGACGTTAAAGGAGCGAACCCGGCTTGAGCGATCGCGCAGCGCACTCGGGTCGATACTTGATACAGGAAAGTCCGCCCGCAGGCAAGGGCGGTGAGTTCGGCTCGTCTCGGAGCCTGGGGTCAGAGTAAGCCTGGGGTCAGAAGCCCGTTCTCCCATTGCTCAGGAGGATTTCAGCGATGGTGCCGGTGATTTGGCCGGTACTGACGGCTTTGGCAGCAGCGGCGATTTTTGACGCTGCCTTAAGGCCTTCGGCCAGCCCTGATTTTGCACCGGCTTTTGTAGCGCCACTTAACGCTCCTGCTGCTGCACCCTTGATGGCGCCACCTGGCTTTACCCAAACCGCCATTGCAGTATGCCGGCTACATTCCAAGACTTCAAAAATGTATCCGGCTCCTGTTCTGATGGGCGAGGCCTTATTGGCGGATTACTACCGTCCGATCGAGGTGACCGCCATCATGCAGGCATTCCTTGACCGAATGATACGTCCAGTATTTTTTCTGGTGGTCGTACACAGCGCTGTCTGGCGTAATGCAGGCATCAGATGTATTCATTTTGACCGGAAGTTCTTGTGCCAATTGGGGCATCGGGTTTGCCGCGCCCGGATAATCATCCACCGAAATGAATGTCTGGCCCGAATATTTGCCCTCGTGACAGTGGTACTTACCGTATATTCCGTCCTGATGGCAGCCGTTTTCGTCCAAGGTCATTTCATGGGCGCGAACGGGCATGGAGACGGTGCATACGAACGATAACAGGAACATGGCTACGAAAGGTTTCATTTTGGTTCACCCCCTTTTTTGTGAACGCCAATCATGTGGCTTTGCACCTATTACCATGCAATCCTCGTGCCAACTACTGACATCGTGCTGAGGGGCTGTTTTGGGGGCGTCTGCCGCCGCGCAGAAGGGTTCGAAATGGACGCGTGGTGTCAGTAAGTGACGAGAATATTTGGGGTCAGATTTTTGCGGCCACCCACTTGGCCGGAGACGGCTGGCCGATGACCCCTGGACTCTGGGTCAGGCGGGAGATCGGATGCACAGGACCGGCACATCCGCGTGCCGGAGCACGCTCTCTGCGACGCTGCCGACCAGCAGATGTTTCAGGCCGGTTCGTCCGTGGGTTCCGATGACGATCAGGTCGGCATGAAGCTCTTTGGCTGCTTCGATTACCTCTTCCGTGGGTGATCCCAAACGTACGAATTCATTGACATCGGTGAGTTTGGCTGCATGCTGTTTAACAAACTTGCTGAGTTCCTTTCTTCGCTTTTGCAGCGCGCCTTGTCTCATTTCTTCACCGTACTGCGCCGAAGCATTAGCGGGTAATTCAATATCGTCCGGTCGCAGGGCATTGACAACATCCAGGGTGGCACTGAACTGCCGGGCCACTGCAACTGCATAGCGCATGGCATTGGCTGAAACAGCGGAGAAATCAACGGCAACCAAAACACGCTTCACTATGATCATATTTTTTATCTTTGACTGTTATCTGTTTGGCCATGGTAATCCGCTGGATAGTTGATGGCATTGACGTACATCACGAAGGTGTCTCGCTTCCCGGCTCCCGCCTTCGGCGGCACAGGCAATGCAGGGGCAAGCGGCTTTATATCTATTTTGGCAGCGACTCAATCAGCGCCCGGTAACGCGGATGATCGCGCAAGGAGTCGAGCTCCGGATCATTTTCTATCCAGCTGCGTGACTGGATGGAATTTTCCAGCAGGTCGAGCGCTTGTTCCACTTCCCCCGTGATGGCATAAAAGCAGGCCAGGTTGTAGCGCGTCGATGGATCGTCAGGCGCCAGGCTCAATGCTCGATCCGCCCATTCCATGGCTTTCTCCCTGTTGCCGATTTCCAGCAGGCCGACCGTACCGAGGTAGTATGCGCGGGGATTGTCCGGGTAATCTGCCAGGTGCCGCTCGGCCCGCTCAACCCCGATGCGCGCATATTGCAGCGCATTGTCGTGATCCCGGGACTTGTTGAACCCGGAAACGGCGATCAGAGGGCTTTCGTAATCATCCGGATTGAGTTCGGTCGCTTTGCTGTAGTAGTCCAGCGAACGCTCCAATTCCCCCTGGTGGTGGGCGGCGCGGGCCAGGTAGTGGTAAGCATCGAGCTGGTTGGGGTCCAACTCGACAGCTCGCAGGAAATCCCGCTCCGCCGCCGCATATTGCTGGTTGGCGAGAAAGGCAAAGCCCCTCGCCATATGGCTGCCGGCCCGGTCCGGCGCCAGTTGCATCGCCTGTTTTCCAGCTTCGAACGCTTTTTTTCGAGCCATCGGGGTGTCTTGAAAGTACATCGCATCGAAGGCGCTGGCCTCTGCCAGACCGATCCATGCACGGACAAATCCCCGATCGATGGCAATGGCTTTTTGAAACAACACCATGGCGTGCTCAATGGCATGCTTGCTTCGTGTAATGGAATAGCCACGGGCGCGCAGGTAATACTCGTAGGCCTTGGCGTTTTTGGTCGTCGGGTCAGGCAGCGCGCGCGCGGACAGCCTTATTTTCAGTGCCTCCAGGATGCGTGCTGCGATATCGTCCTGGATTTCGAAAATGTCATCGATTTCCCGATCATAAGTCTCCGACCACAAATGCGAGTCGGTTGCCGCCTCGATAAGCTGTGCCGTTACCCGCAACCTGTTCCCGGTTTTGCGCACACTGCCTTCGAGAATATGCGCGACGCGTAACTTTTCTGCCACTGTTGTGAGATCGGTGTGTTTGTCCTTGAAGGCGAAACAGGAGGTGCGTGATGGCACGCGCAAGCCGGGTATATGGGTAAGCACGTTGAGGAGTTCTTCGGCCAGGCCGTCGCAGAAATGCTCCTGGTCGTGCTCTGCGCTGAGGTCCGGAAAAGGCAACACCGCAATGGACTTGTGGTCGGCCGCTTCCGGCGCGTACCCTGCTTTCCCCGATGCGGGAGCGGATTCGGTGCGCTGAATACCTGTGGGGGTAGCATCGAATACCCAGGCCAGCACCAATGCGACGGGAAACCCCACGCCGAGCAGAGCCAAAGTCAGCGTGATGCTCCACTCGGGTACGCGCATGGCGGGAAAAATGACGTCGGCCAATTGCAGGACCACCCAGGAAACCAACAGGTAGGCGACCGCCACTTTGACGACATGCCGTTCGCGCAGTTGCCGAATAAACGCTTTCATCGGCGCATTATAAGTAATCTCTTCCCAGCCATGG
>CAWFGC010000014.1:0-280573 GCA_963815185.1 uncultured Gammaproteobacteria bacterium
GCGGAAAGCGTGTGTTCGTTCTCACTTGAGCCTGATTGACTTCTCAATTTGGTAGACTGGCCCTGAAAAGGAGATGCCCAATGAACCTGATTGCACCCCGGCCCCCCGCGGTGATTGCCGTGACACTGATCACCCTGTCCGTTTTGGGTGATGCCATTGCGGCGCAGCCCTATCCTCATGGGCAGGAAGCCATCGGCAGCGTACGTCAGGTCTACGACGGTGCCTTGTACCCGGATATCCAGGTCAACACCTTTCGCAACATAGACCGGTTGTTTCCTACGCGGGTGGTGCACAGCGGCACCCATCCTTACCCCTTGCCGGTGGGAAAACCGGCCCTTGAGAACTTCCATTTTGCGTCCCGAGGCAAGAACTACGATCTGTACGATTTCCTGTCGCTGAACCGGGTCAGCGGTATGATCGCGGTCAAGAACGGGACGGTTCGATTCGAACGATACCTGCTGGGCAACAGCGATCAGACGCACTGGATGTCCATGTCGGTGGTCAAGTCCATGACCGCGACACTGGTTGGCATGGCGATCAAGGATGGCTATATCGGCAGCCTGGATGATTTGATTACCAACTACCTGCCGCAACTAAAAGACAGCGCCTATGCAGGTGTCAGCGTGCGCAACCTGCTGCAGATGGCCTCGGGTGTGGCCTGGAATGAAACCTATACGGATCCCGCCTCCGATCGCCGGGCAATGCTGGAGGCGCAGATCGGTCAGCGCCCGGGCGCCATCCTGGAACTGATGGCTGGCCTGGGCAGGGCCGGCAAGCCGGGAACCCGCTGGAATTACAGTACCGGTGAAACCCAGGTGGTCGGCGCACTGGTCGCCGCTGCAACCGGCAAGCATGTGGCCGATTACCTGGCCGAGAAAATCTGGATACCCTTTGGCATGGAAACGGATGCCAGTTGGTGGCTGGAGTCCCCGGACGGGCTGGAGATAGGCGGCAGTGGTCTGTCCGCTACCTTGCGCGATTACGCGCGGTTTGGCCTGTTCATGCTCAACGGCGGCCGGATAGACGGCAAGGCGACCCTGCCCGAGGGCTGGATTGCACAAGCCACCACGCCGAAGATCATCGGCGGCGAGACGGTGGAATACGGTTACATGTGGTGGCCGCTGGATCGCGGCGCCTATGCTGCCATTGGCATTTTCGGGCAGTTCATTTATGTCAATCCCGCGGAAAACCTGGTGGTGGCCATGTGGAGCGCCCAACCCAAGCCGACCGATATGGATGCAGTCGACGAATACGAATTTTTCAATGCGCTGGCAGATGCACTGCAAGAATAAGGGGAGTTCATATTTTGTCTTTGGCGTGACTTTCGATTATTCTTGCCTTGTGTAAAGGGGATTTACCATAAGGGGGATATATGTTTTTCCATTCGGTCAATGGCCGTGTTCTCGGCCTTCTGGCAGTTGCTGCCTTGTCGTTTCCATGTTCTCGGCTGGACGCAGCCGACGCCTCTGTGCGAACAAAACCTGCCGAGGTCGCAATAAAATACAAGTCAGCAGGCTTGGCAGATTTTCGTCTCGCCGATTACGGAACGGAATTGCTTAAGTGCAGTGCGCTGGCCGCCATGCATACCTGGATCGGTGACAATATCGGCCAGGACGCGGGATCGGAGATTCGCAGAGCCATTGGCGAGGACTATTGGCTTGAAATCAGTAAGGAATACCTGGCATTGGCCACAGAAGCAGACGGAAAGTCAGATCTGTCCGCGGAATTCAGCACCCAGATCAAGGGTCTGACCGTCGAATGGCGCCGCCTGAACGAGACTCATGTCACTGCCGGGGACTGGGACGGCTGGTACGACCTGGTCGACCGCTGCGAGGCTTGGCGCCCGAAGAACACCATTCGCTCGTTTCACGGCAATGGCAGGAAATCCGTCGCTGCTCAAGGTCAAGCGCCGAAAGTGGTAGGGGGGTAAAATATAAGTTCTGGCAGATGATTATCTGCCCATCGATCGTTAGCAGGAGAATGTCCCATGCCTACCAAACTCGGCCCACTGGGCGTCTGGACCTTCATCGATATCTTCACGCCGGAACAGTCACGCGACTTTGCACAGAAGCTGGAACTTTGGGGCTACTCGGCGCTATGGCTGCCTGAAGCAGTTGGCCGCGATCCCTTTGCCATCATCGCCTATCTGGCGGCATCCACCAGCAAGCTCGTGTTCGCAACCGGCATCGCCAATATCTACGCCCGCGACCCGATGACCATGACGGCCATTCGCAACACGCTTGGAGATCTTGCGCCGGGCCGGTTCATCCTGGGACTCGGCGTATCGCATGCGCATCTGGTAAGCGGAGTGCGCGGCCACGAATACAAAAAGCCCGTGACCACCATGCGTCAATACCTGGAAGCCATGGAAAAGGCCGTGTACATGGCCCAGGAGCCGGCGGAAAAGCCGCCCATCGTACTGGCGGCATTGCGCCGGAACATGCTGAAACTTGCGGCCGAACGCACGCGCGGCGCGCTCCCCTATTTTGTGACCCCGGAGCATACACGCCGTGCGCGTGAGCTGATCGGCCCCGATGCCTGGCTGTGCCCGGAACAAATGGTGCTACTGGAAACCGATCCCGCCAAGGCACGCGCCATCGCCCGGCAGCATATGAAGATCTACCTCGGTCTGCCGAACTACCGCAACAATCTGCTGGAACTGGGTTTTGCCGACAACGAGCTGGACAATGGCGGCAGCGACCGCCTGGTGGATGCGATTGTCGCCTGGGGAGATGAAGCGGCGATTCGCGCCCGCATACAGGAACACCGGGACGCTGGCGCGACTCACGTATGCATCCAGCCGTTTCGCCCCGATGGAGAGCTGGGCCCGGATCTGGACTTGCTGGAACGGCTTGCACCGGCCCGCGCGGTCTGATCCTTGACTTCCTGATTATCGCACTACAACAGGATCCCCACCCCATGGCGTCACCGGACCGGTGGATTTGTCCTGGTAGACTTTGGGCAATTCTTCCGTCATGTCCCAAACCGCTCCCAGGCGGCCAAACCCGACACAAAAGGCAACCCACACACCCAATTCCACCAGTTGTTGTTCGGTGAAATGCTTGCGCATTTCTTCGAACTGGGTGTCATTGATGGACAGATGGTCAGTGGCAAAACGGTCGGCATAGGCGAGAGCGGCCTTTTCTGCTGCAGTGAGGTCCGGGGCTTCCATGGGCTTTTCCAGCGAACACACCAGGTCTTCGCTTACGCCGTCATCAACCGCCTCCCGGTAGCGGATTGCCATGCAGCTACGGCACTGGTTGTGGAAGGCGATACGTAAACGCACCAGCTCAACCAGTCGCGGTGGCAGGGACATATCGGCCTTGATTCCGGAGCCGAGGGCAACAATGCCTTTGGCGATTGACGGGCGGTGGGCAAACATCCGCATAAGCCCCAGCTCCAGGTTCGTTGCTTCATCGGCATGGAACTGGCGGCGCAGATCTGCGTCCCAGTCAGCAGGCTCCAGTTTCCTGATTCGACTCATGGCTTCCGATCCTCCGTTACAGATGGGTAATCCCGTTGGGTGCGTCGCTCACTGATTCGACAGCGGGAGCATTTCGGGCCGTAAAAAGGCGCGCTGAATCATGTTTATCATAGTCTCAAGCAAAGTCAATATCTGAAGAAAAAGCGCATGGGCTGGATTGACCTCGATGTAGCATGCAACTTGCCTGCAGAGTGGTACACTCCATCTTGCCACAGGCCGTGTCCTTGAATAAAGAAGCCGGCTACCTTCATTGATAGCAGGAGGATAGCGTTTAGTGAACAGCCGCGACCGGAAGCTGGGAATGGATCGCCCCATTACCCGTCGCGACCTGCTGCAGGGGATGGGCGTGGTGGCTGGCACTTCATTGGTGCCTGGTTTGGCCCTGGCGGATGCAGTGCTGGCCGCGGAAACAGACGATCAATCACCGCAAAAATACCCGCCGGGCCTTACCGGAATGCGCGGCAACCATCCGGGTTCATTCGACGTCGCCCATCCACTGGCACTCGAAGGCCGGCGGGACTGGGGTGCCGTGCACCGGGTCGATGCCGATATTTATGACCTGGTCGTTGTCGGGGCGGGCCTATCGGGCCTGTCCGCCGCCTATTTCTACCAGCGGGCACATCCACAGGCGCGCATTCTCCTGCTGGACAATCACGATGATTTTGGCGGGCATGCCAAGCGCAATGAGTTTCAGGTCAAAGGACAAACGCTGATCAGTTATGGGGGCAGCCAAACGCTTGAAAATCCGTCGGGATACAGCAAAACGGTGCTCAGTTTGCTGCAGGAGCTCGGGGTGGAACTCGAGCGCTTCAATACCGCCTATGACCAGAATTTCTTCAACAAGCATGGATTGACTGCGGGTCTTTACTTTGAGCGCAAGCACTGGGGTAGCGATCGGTTGGTGCCGTTCGACCTGGGTACCCTGCGCAGTTATTTGCCCATGGCCCCGGAGCCCCTGACAGCCGCGGAAGCGGTTGCCCAAATGCCCATTTCACAGCCGGCGCAACAGCAACTGCTTGGCCTTTTAACGGGTACCGAAGACCGTCTGCCCGGTATGTCCGAGACCGAACGGGAGGAGTACCTCCAGCGCACCAGCTACCGTGATTTTATCAGCTCGAAATTGGGTATCAGTGAGCCCCAAGTATTCGCCGTGTTGCAGGATCTTGCGCTGGACAGCACTGTGGGGATAGAAGCAAGCACCGCGATGGAGAGTATGTCCTACTCAGGACTGCCTGGATGGCAAGCCGCGGGCATGCCGAGCGAGACCGGGCAAGATCCTTATATCCATCATTTTCCCGATGGCAATGCCTCCATCGCCCGGGCAATCGTACGCCGCTTGATTCCGGCAGCCGCGCCGGGAAGATCAATGGAAGACCTGGTGCTGGCACGATTTGATTATGCAAAGCTGGATGAGCCAATCTCAAAGGTCAGGCTTCGTCTGGACAGCACAGTTATCCGCGTGGCCCAGTTAGAGGGAGCGGGTTCGTCAGGGCCGGTGCAGATTGACTATGTTTTGCGCGGAAGCGAGCAGCGCGTCGAAGCCCGGGCCTGCGTGCTGGCGTGTTACCACTCGATTATTCCCTACCTGTGTCCCGATCTGCCTGAAACGCAGCGCAAAGCTCTGGCCAGGCAAGTCAAGGCGCCCATTCTTTACACCAATGTCGCCTTGCGCAACTGGCGGGCCTGGAAACAACTCGGCATCGGCGGTGTTACCGCGCCAGGCGGATATCACACGATTGCACTGCTCGATTTCCCCGTCTCCCTTGGCGGCTATGAATTCGCCCGGAGCCCGGATGATCCTGTCGTGGTGCACATGGAACGATTCCTGCATCGCAACAATGAAGGCCTGAGCATGGATGAACAGCATCGTCTCGGCCGTTACGAGCTGCTGAGCACTTCGTTTGAGACGATTGAGCGGGAAGTGCGTGAGCAATTGACGGGCATGCTGGCCGGCGGTGGATTCGATCCGGTGCGGGATATCGAGGCCATTACCGTGAACCGCTGGGCGCACGGCTATTCAAGAAGCTACGACCCCCTGGTCGACACCATTTATGCAGATGACGATGACCCGCGCTACGCCCATGTGCAGGCACGTCAGCCGCATGGCCGGATCACCATTGCCAATTGCGACGCAGCCGCAACCGCTTTGCTGCCCGCTGCCATCGAGCAGGCGTATCGTGCGGTTTCTGAATTGGGCTAGTGGCCTGTAACAGCCAAATCGATAGCGCCTGGCCGCGCCTCGCGCACCGAGGCTGCGTTGCTCGTCGTCGCCATAGTTTCTACTATGCCTCCTCCTCGTGCCTTGCCTCGGCGCGCGATCCATCACCCAGATCACTACCGCTTTGGCTGTTACAGGCCACTAGAACAAACAAGCCGGGGTGATGGAACTCATGATCTCATGTTCGATGCGGACGCCGGACCTTAAGCAATTACTCCCTCCACGATCGAGTCCATTGCGCTCGTGGGTATGATCCGGCTCAGCTTCCAGCCCGAGGTCGCAAACAAATCGCGAAATTGCTTTTCGCTGCGCTCGCGCCCTCCAGGGAAAATCAGCATTTGCAGGTCGAGGAATTTGCCCGGGGAAAAGTCGTTGCCGGGCTGTATTACGTTGTCCACTACCAGCAGTTTGCCGCCTGCGTTGACGCCTTTGCGGCAGGCTTTGAGTATTTCGACGCACGGTCCATCCGGCCAGTCGTGAATGATGTGCTTCATGATGTAGGCATCGGCGCTCGCTGGAATCGAAGAAAACATATCGCCGGAAGTAAGTGTGCAGCGATCCATTACGGGTTTCAGTGGCCCGGTGACGGCTCCCGCAACGACGGGACCCAGGTCATAGAGTGTGCCCTTCATGTGGGGGTTCTTTTTCAGGATGGTCGCGAGCAGGAGCCCGTGCCCGCCGCCGACATCGACCAGGGAACTGATCTTGGTGAAGTCGTAGGCATCCGCCACAGCAGGGCTGTCGATCGTGGAGATGCCGGTCATGGCATCGTTGAAGATCTGCGCCTCCTCCGGATTCTGTTTGAAATACTCGAAAGTGGGTGCGCCATAAATCTGCTCCAGCGCCTGCTTGCCGGTGCGCACGCAATATTCCAGCTGCGACCACCCACGACCGTGCCAGTCCCGCCCTCCCATGATCGCCATGGCGCGCAGGCTGGGATTTGCATCGCGGCGCAGAACGGCCGACATCGGCGTTTGCGAAAACGTTCCGTCAGGCCCTTCCGTGAGTACGCCCACGCAGGCGGTGGCGCGCATGAGACGGTAGAGCGCATCCGGATTGGCGCCAATCTCGCTGGCCAATTCCTCAGCCGATTTTGGGCCTGCCCCCACCAGATCCGGAATGCCGAGTTGGGCGAGGCAGGAGACAGCGCCTGCAACATGAACGCCGTTCAAAATCTGCAGCACGCCGATATGAGCGGGAAGGGACTGGGTTTGGGCTGCCATTTAGTGTGCTCCGGAAGGGCCATTGGGTAGTTTCGCCGCACGCAGTATACGTGTGCGGAAAAGCAGCCGGAAACATTTTTCAATGATAATGGATGACATCCACGAAGTACTTGATTGAGAATGAAGACGAGAAGACGGTGGGTGTCCATACTTTTTTTAATACTTTTTTTATGCTTTTTAGTGGGTGTCCATACTTTTCCATCCATACTTTTCCATACTTTTTCGACTACGGATGGGCACGGATATGACGGTTTCAATTCGCACGGCATTCTCTGACAGGTTTGGATTGCGCGTCCCGGTCGCATGCGCCGGCATGGCGTTCGCCACCCTGACCCCCGATCTGCCTGCCGCAGTGTGCAGCGCCGGTGCCGCCGGAGCGATCGGGAACGGCATATTTCCACCCGAAGTGACTGCCAACATGATCCGCGCGTTACGCAGGCAATGCGGTGACGGAGTGTTTCACGTCAATTTGTTGACGGGATTTTGTCAGCGGGCCCATATCGACGCATGCATCGATGCAGGCGCACCGGCAGTTTCCTTTCACTGGGGACACCCGCCGGCAGAATGGATCAAACGGCTGCAGGCAGCGGGAATTTCAGTTTGGGAGCAGCTTGGAAGCGCGGTTGCCGCCCGCGAGGCAGTAAAAGACGGCGTGGACGTCATTATTGCCCAGGGGCTGGAAGCCGGTGGCCACAATCTTGGCACCATGCCGACATTTGTCGCTGTGCCCGAAATCGTGGCGGCAGCCGGAGCCGTACCGGTTTTGGCAGCCGGGGGCATTGTAGATGGCCGCGGCCTGGCGGCGGCGCTCTCGCTGGGAGCGCAGGGAGCGATTATTGGCACGCGTCTGTTGGCGACGAAAGAAGCCACCGTCGCAAGCGAGTACAAGCAACGCCTTTTGGATGCCGCGGCCAGCGATACTGTCCTGACTTCGCTGTTTGGCCGCGACATGCCGGATTTCAATCCCATGCGGGTGCTGAAAAACGCCATCGTCGAGGAATGGGCTGAACGTGAAGATATCGCGCCATCCGTACCGGGCCGGGAACCCATTATTGGCAGCATGAACATCATGGGGCAGGAAATGCCCATTCACCGATTTCAAACCCTGGTTCCGGTCACGGGCGCCAGTGGGGATTTTGGCCAAATGCCGCTGCTGGCAGGCCAGGGGGTTGGTGGTATCTCCGATCTACCCGGCGCCAAAGCGGTGATTGAACGGATTGCCGAAGAAGCTGCAGGCATCCTTACGCGGCTGGGGAACTGCGTGTATGCCTGAGGGGACAGACATTGCAATCATAGGAGCAAGCGGGCAGGTCGGAAAAGCAGCTTGCGATCGGTTGCGAGCCCGGAATCAGCCGTTCATCGCCCTTGTGCGCCGGCTGGACGCCCACAAGCCAACGGCCGGGATCGAACAGCGCCATGCAGACATGGATAAACCGGAAACCCTGGGCGCGGCGCTGTCCGGTGTACGCCGCCTGTTACTGTGCGGCCCGGACCATCCCAATCTGGTCAAGCGCGAGGCCGCGGTTCTGTCTGCTGCCAGGTCCGCGGGCGTGGAATGGGTCGTCAAGCTTTCGGCCCAGTGTGGCAGCCTGAATCCCCCGGTTAGTTTTGGCAAACGTCATGCCATCGCAGAGCAAAATCTGCAGGCCAGCGGTTTGCCTTATCTGGTTCTCAGCCCGATGCTTTTCGGGCAGTCGGTATTCCTGTTTGGCGAACGCCTGAAGGCCGGCAAACTTCGCTTGCCGCTGACAACGGGGCGGGTATGTTACGTGGATGCCCTGGATGTCGGTGAGGCGGCAGCCAACTGCCTGATGGAGCCGCCGGCCGAAAATACCCGCTACATTCTGAGCGGGCCTGCACCGCTGTCGGTCGCAGAGGTGCTTGCGATCCTGTCCGATGCGATCAAGCGGCCCGTCACCAATAGCGCGATGCCCAAGTCACTGTTGCCGTTCATCCTGCCCCTGGTTGCTGGTATGGACTATACGGAAGCGGTCCTGCTAAAGGAACTCCTGATCGCCCTGGACGAAGACGAGCAGTGCGAGCCAACCCCGTTCCTGGCCCGGCTGTTGGGGCGGCCTGCAAACGACTTTGAGGAAGTCGCCCGGCGTTGGGCCGGACAATCGCTGTAGCTCTGAACTCGTTCTAATTTTGTTTTTCCAGTGCCGCCTTGATCTTTTCGGCGACCGCCTTGAGCTTGTCCGGATTTTCCATCTCGCGTGCATGCAACTTCATATCGACCCCGCCGGAGCGCGGAATGACATGGAAATGCACGTGAAAGACGCTTTGTCCGGCCGCAGCTCCATTCAATTGCGCGAGCATTACGCCGGGCGCGTTCAATCCTTTCTTCACGGCCCTGGCGATTTTCTGCGTCGTCTTGATCAGCGCGGCCGCGGCCTCCGGTGACAGATCGAAAATGTCCGCGGCATGCTCTTTCGGCACCACCAGCGTGTGGCCTTCCACCTGAGGCATTACGTCCATGAAGGCGAGCGTGTGTTCGTCTTCATAGACTTTCACCGAGGGGACTTCGCCGCGTAAGATCTTTGCGAATATGTTGTTTGGGTCATACGTCATTCCGGTGTCCATTCACTGCCGAGGGGCAGGAGCGATGATAAAGCGGCCGGGAGCCTTTTTCTACCGGCCAAGCCGATCCGGTCATCAGTCGATCCGGGTGATCACAACTTCCTTGCTCAAAATGGTGGTTTATACTTTCTGTCCTGCCGGCAAATCGAGCGCAAGCCATATGGTCTGCGCGACTTGAAACACAATGACGTGACAGGAGAGAGACGATGGGGATCAAGAGATTCGGACAGGTCATCAGGTTGCGGCCGGAAAGGTACGAAGAATACAAGCGGCTGCATGCCGAGGTCTGGCCGGAGGTGTTGGCCACGATCAACGCATGTAATATCCGCAATTACTCCATTTTTCATCGTGGCGGCTTGCTGTTCGCATGCTTCGAATACACCGGTGACGATATCGAAGTGGACATGGGAAGGCCGCGGCCGACCCGAAGATGCGTGAATGGTGGCAGCTGACCGATCCCTGTCAACAGCCGTTCGAGGGTCATTCGCGCGGCAGCACTGAAGGCAACTGGTGGCTCGATATGGAAGAGCTGTTTCACATGGATTGATGGTGAGTTGATGCTCTGGCTCAGATGCGTTTGTTCTCGCCTGCGCTTTATTCTGACCCGCCGACTCCTTGCGCAGCCAGCGGGTTCGGGTGGAGAAGAGATTTGATACGATCAGCGAGCGGGGATAGTGGTTCGTCTTTTCCCTCCGGATGAAGACTATACCAATAGGTGGTTGCAGCGTATTCGACCCAGCCACCACCTTCGGCATTTCGTTGCTTGATGCGGTCGAGTATTTTTGTCAGTTGAGGAATTGTCCGAAACTCATGCGTCCAATTGAGTGTCAGGTCGAGGCTCTGACGGAAGCGGATGACGTCGCGGTCACGAAATCGATACGTGGAAACGAGTGACTCGCCTGCGTTGGGATTGCGCAGGTTCACGCCCACTTTGTAACCGTTGAATACTGTTTGCCAGCCCCAGCCGAAATTGAACGCGCACTCGCTGCCGAGATAGTTGATGGAAGGCTCAGCTTTCACCATCCACGCGGATCTCATTGTTTGCCTCCATCACAAAGGTCATATTTTCAAACAGCGGCTCGTCCGTCTGGATCAGCCAGTATTCACCGACCAGATGTCCGGGGCCGTCGATGTGAAAGAATCGCCGTTGCGTGTCCGGCGTCAACTGAAATGAATGCCGCTGCCAAGCCGCATGGAAATATCCCATGTCGTCTTCCCACCGCGGCAGACTCTGCCACTCGACCGCCGCGTAGCTGACAATGTCCCGGTCGCTCTCGTTGGTCAAGGTGAGAGGGCCGATTTCTTGAACGGCATTGGAATGTAACTGACGGAAGATTCGCGACTCTTTTCCACGAATTGGGTCGTGAAATCGGCTGCCTTGCCGTTGCCGTCGGAGAAAAAGTCGCCCAGAGGTACGTTGACCGCAGGATGATCGGACCCATCGAAGTAAATTTTCAGGACAATGGAACGCACTTCCGCAGGCTGCAAATTCGATCCCGGAGGTCGGCCAATACATCATTTCCCCGATGTACATGGTGTTGATTTGCGCCGGTCCCTTCAAATCGGCCAGAGTGACCGTCTTGTGCGCATCGAGCGATTGGAGGTCGGGGTAAGCGTCGTACTTCCAAAGAGAATTGACAGCACCATTGTGGATGTCGGTTCTGACACGCGGCAACTCAGAGGAAGTTTCGAGGCTGTTGATATTTTGGCTGTATGCGATCGCGGGGAAAAAAAATGTCATGAACAGAATCAAGAATGCACTTCGCCATCGAGGCGATCGAAGTGTGATGTAGTGCTTGCACCATGTCAGGTCTCCTGCCGGGGAATCAGTCTGCTTTGCTTCCGATAGTGGCGACGGCATACCGGTTGCAGATGGCGAGTATAGCGCACTGGATTTTGCGACATGGCGGCCAACAGCAAGTGCAAGTGGTTCGCGATCAGGTCCCTGCACAGCTTTGCAGATCATGCGCTGCCCCTTAACAGCCAAGTAAAATTGGAGTGTATTGTTGAGGTTTCCACCAAATTTGCGATTTTTGTGGCAAGATATGGGCGCTCCGGGCCCAACGGGGAGTCGGTCTGATTAGAACTGCTCCTCACCGCCTGCGGGCAAAGGGGGCCTCATGTACCTCCCATCCAATTACGCCACGGCGCTGGTCCTGATGTTGACCTCGATGATCTGCTGGGGATCGTGGCCCAACTTCCTGAAGAAGCTGCCGGGCTGGCGGCTTGAATACTTCTATATCGATTACTCGCTGGGCTTTTTGCTCACGGCGCTGGTCTTGGGCTTTACTCTCGGTTCCGGTGGCCCGGGAGAGCCGGGACACTGGAGCATGATCACTCACGCCGGCGCCCGCGAAGCCACGTATGCGGTCCTCGGCGGATTCATCTGGAACTTCGGCAATATTCTGTTGCTGATCGGCATCATGATCGCGGGTATATCCGTCGCCTACCCCATCGCGGCTGTGCCGGCGATCGTCCTCGGCATCGGTGGCAGCTACTGGCTGCAACCGGTCGGCAACCCCTGGTTGCTGGGTTCCGCGGTCGTCCTTCTGCTGGTGGCAGCCCAGACCACGGCGGCGGCATACCGACGGTTGGAGGGAGAATCGACGGCGCATCGCGGCCGCGCCATCGCCATTGCGGTCATTGCCGGATTCCTGATCGGCTTCTTTCCTCCCTTCGTAACCGTCGCCATCAGCGGAGACAACCGGCTCGATCCGTATACGGTCTCCACGCTGTTCATGCTGGGCGCCTGCGTGGCGACCGCGATTGCAATGCCGATTCTGGTGCGGCGCCCGCTGGTCGGTGAGGCGGGTGACCTGGGCGGCTATTTGAACGGGAGTACGATCACGCACGTGCTCGGGCTTCTGGCCGGGGTCGTGTGGTGCGTCGGCACGGTGTTCAATTACGTTTCCGCGGGTATGGTCGGTGTCGCGATCAGCGTGGGCATCGGTAGCGGCGCACCCATGATTGGCGCGCTGTGGGGCGTATTCGTGTGGCGCGAGTTCGAGCACGGTCCGGTGTCCTCGAAGGCCTTCATCACGGCGGCAATGCTGTTGTATACCGCGGGCGTGGCGGCGATGTCCGTGGCGTATACGCTGTAAACAAGCGGGGCGTCTTTCCGCGTCTGGTGGAAACACTCTGGTCCACATAATTCCTCAAATCGGGCGCGTCGGCACATTTCCTGCCTGAGAGATTCAGCGCCTATCCAACACTTGAACTAGAGAGTCCCTTTGCAGCCATGCGACGTATCGTGGATTGCGAGGAGCTTCGATGCGGTCAGTGTTCTGGCCTGTCAACCAGGTTCAGGTGAACCAAATAAGAAATGATTACCAGGGGATATGGAGTTCTGTTAACCATCTGTACCGGTCTATGGCTGGGTATCGCAGTTGAACTGTGGGCTCGCGATTCCAATTGGGCAGCCGGGCAGTTTGCGATTGATTCCGTTTCAGTTCCCGTCTCTGATGGGGCAGGGCTGCGCACTGGCCTGCCCTGGGCCAATGGCCGGTTTGTTTATGAGTTCAGTCCTGAGCTTGAGCAGGATGAACAAAAAACGGCCGAGTTCGAAGCCGTCTGTCGCAGTTTATTGAACAACACGGCGCTGCATTGTGTTCGTCATTCCGACACGGTCGCGATGAATGATACCGATTACGTTTATGTGGTCGACGGTATTGGCGATGTTTCCTTTGTCGGGCGGCAGGGGGGGCGGCAGATTATGGGTGTTCTTAGCTGGAACAATCCGATTATCGTCGCGCATGAAATCAAACACGCGCTGGGTTGGGGGCATGAACAGCAGCACCCGGACCGGGACCGGTTTGTGGATATTCTCTTTGACAATATTCCGCCCGAGGATCAGGAAAATTTTCTGATCTACGACGCCGGTAATGAGGGCCCCTACGATTTTGATTCAATCATGCATTACTACCCCACGGATTTTGCCCTGCCGACGAAGAAGTCCATCCGGGTAAAGCCGGCATACCGGAAGTATCAGAGCGCGATCGGGCAACGCGATCATCTGTCTGCAACCGACTTGCGGGAAATACAGGAATTTTACGGTGATCCCTCAGTGGAATGGTGCGGCATCGAGCGCAAGCCGCAGCGCGGCGCAGGCGGTTCGGCCCCCGCGTGTTCACTGGTTTGTCAGCTCGAGTCAGATCCAGCCATCGGCGCCTGGGTACCACAAGGGAATTGTGACGCATCGGGTGGTTGATCGCGCGTTACGGCAAGTCCTTCCAGGACCTATGGCCCGCGTTTTCCCGCTTGACTGCTTGGGCAATATGAGTGAAAGGGATTTTCTCTATTGATGGTGTAAGGCAGCAATTTTGCTGCGAATTATTCTGGAGGATTGGCATGAGAAATGTACTTTTGGCGGTTACCGCATTGATGCTGCAGCTCGGCGCTTTATGCAGATTGCAAGGAATTCGACCTGCAGGGCGATTGGACGGTGTTCTACCAGAACAACGCATTCCCGACCAGCGTGCTGGCGCCTGACAAGACGATCAATATTCAGTACTTCAGCGATGCGGATGAGTTCTCGGTGGATTTGAGTGATCCGCGATGGAAAGCCTGGAGCGGCAATTGGTCGCATGAGTGCATCGACGGGCAGACCGTGTTGATCGGCGCGGTTGAACGGCGCAGCGGCGGCGCATCGTTGTTGATTGAAATAAGCCGGGTGGTCGACGTTGACGACCTGCTTGCGCGGCCTTCAGGGGATGTGAATCCGAATCAGATCAACATCCACTTTCCGGATCGGCATGCCAGTACCTATTCCGCCGGAGTTGATTGAAGCGCTGACGAAACAAGGCTATTTGGCATCGCATCCCGGGCATGCACATGCTTACGATTAAACGATTTACTGGCTGAACAACTGAAACGCCGCCCATTGGTTGATGCCGGCTTGTCCGGCGTTGATCAGCTTGAGTTTCGTCACCCGCAGGGCGCTTGGCACGTTCCTGCTGGACGCCAGTTGCGCGTAGAATTCGGTGAGGAATTCGGCAGTTGCCTGATCGGAAATCGGCCACAGGCTCGCCATCACATGGGGGCTTCCCAGTTGCAGAAATCTGGTGACGAACCCCAGGTCGCTGTCATACTCGAAACGGTTCAGACCGACGGTGCTGCAGGCACTGAGTACCACCAGGCGCGCGTGGATCAGCTCCTGGCTTAACTCGGCGGGCGTGACGAATTCGAGTGGGTTTTCCGCGCTGCCGGAGACCATGATGCGCGACAGTTCGGGGTACTCCCGGTCAATGGTGGCATGGCTTGCAATGTGGATAAGATCGGCGCTATTGAACGCTTTTGAATCCAACGCGTGGCGGGTCAGGTCAGTGCCCTGGACCAGCACGATGTCTTGGTCATGAAAGCGCTTTTGTATCGCAGCCAGTTCCCTGGCGGCACCGGCCAGGGGTTGCACCCTGTCGCTGTGAATGGTCGGGTTGCCGGCAAGGAACAGGTGGTGAGGGGCAAAAGCCTGGTTCAGATGTGCCACCACCCGATCAAGGCCATTGATGGACAGGATGTTGACCACCCTGTGGCTGCGGATCATCGGTTTGTCATCGATCGACAGGGCTTCAAGTGGAAAATCGCTCAGTTCGCCGGTGCCGAGGAACAGAACATTGAAGCGGAGCTCCTGCTGAACCGGCGCGATCAGGAGCTGCCCCAGGCTGACCAATTCCTCACCGGTGGATGGTTGATTGAAGGTGCGGATACCGGCATGGGCCTTTTGCACCAAGTTCCGAATCTCTCTGTCAGAGCCCAGTTCATGCAAGGTCAGGCCCTGTGCATTGCCGACCCAGGCATAGGCGCGATGGTCCAGAAAATAATAGGCCAGAACGCTGTAGTCGGCGGGCAGATGGAGCAGCTGTTGACGTAAGTTCGCGACGCCTGTGCCGGCTTTTCTGGCACTTGCATTATTCTGCGCAAGTAGCCACAGATCGATGCCTCGCTGCACCGCTTCCTTGGCCTGAGTGGTGCCGGCTTGTTCACGTTGCGCCAACAACACGCGAAATGCACTGGAAGATTCATTGTTGCCACCGTCAGCACCGACTTTTGATGTTCCGGCAGCGCGCCCAAGGTCGATATTACTCAAGCGGTTCAAAGCCAGTAGTGAGTCCATTGCGATTTGGTCATTGTCCACACCGGAGTCCAGCAAGAGATGCATATGGAAATCAAAAATGTCCCGGCGCGCTTCCAGGTACCAGGCGCCCAGGACGCCCGGCAGGCTGCGCTGGAAGAACAGCAGGTCATCGATCAGCCCGGTCGTCACGGACCTGGCATCATCCAGTTTGCCTTCCGCTCGGAGGATTTTGGCCCACAGATACTTGCCTTCCAGGGCGGGGATGGATGCCTGCAACGACTGAATCTGTTGGTAGCCCATTTGCAGATGTTGGCTTGAACAGGCGGGGCTCAACCGGCTCACGGATTCCAGCGCGCAGGCTTCCAGTTCCGCCAGCTGCCCCAGGTGCGGGAAGGCAGTGGTGGCATATAGCTTGGCGCTTTGGTGATACAAGTCAATCGCCTGAGCCAAATTCGACTGCGCTGCAGCATCGCGAGCTTTGCTGGCAACCCAGCCGGCCCGGTCGGGATCCGTGGCCAGATACTGCTCCTGCCGGGCACGATCACTGGCCATGGCTTCGAATTTTCGTTGTATGCGCTCGATGTCGGCCCGAAGTGTCAGGGCAAGTCTGAGTGCGCGCCCTTCACGCGCCGTTTCCAGATCCGGAATGGCAAGTTCGAGTTGGGTCAGGCTTTTGTCAAGCTGACCCATCTCACTATAAGCCTGTCCCAACAGGCAGCGATTTCTGCCCCGGCTTTCTGCGTCATCCTGCTGGATCGACAATTCCAATGCTGTGTTCAAGGCCTCCAAAGCCTGTGGAAATTGGTACAGCTTGAGGTAATAGATGCCCAATGCAGCCCTGCACATTCTCCATTTCCAACGGATCGTCTTGCACCGTCAGTTCCTGCTGTACGTGCCGCAAGGTTTCTATCGCCAGATCGATATGCCCCAGCCGTTGTTGCGCAACTGCCCGGTTGGTTCCGATCAGGGTCGTGAGATAGGTATCCTGCAAGTCCAAGGCCATATCCAATGCCTCGTCATAGCGCTCGAGGGCGAGATCCAGCCGGTCCTGGTAGTTGAACGCAATGCCGGCATTGTTGATCGCCCAGATGCCTTCAAAACCGTTGTGCAGGTCTTGCGCGAGCCGGCGGGCCTTATTGAAGTTGTCCAGTGCCTCGCTATAGTTCCGCCGGGCTTGCGCTTCGTCGTTGCCAGCGTCGCGTTCGAGCCTGATCTGGCCGGCCAACTGGTGGCTGAGCAGGGTTAAGACCGGGACATGCAACTCACGGGATTTTTCAATGAGTGCGGAAGCAGCAGCCAATGATTCGGCATAGCGGTACAGCGGGTAGTACTCGAAATAAGCTTTGAAGTATTGTGCCCAAAGCGCCTGTTCCCGCAAGCCCAGATGTTCGAACTGCTGTCTGGCGGCAGTCAGTGCCTCGAGATTTTCGGCCCAGTCTGCAGCGGCCTCGCTGTTGACAAACTGCAGTCCGCGCGCCAGGTTGCTCCAGGCCATGGCCAATGCGGCGTCAGCCGTGGACGCTGCGGGCAGGGCATACACATTGACGGTGACGGAAGCACGGCGGGTTACCTGTAGCGGGGTGATTTGCAAGGTGTAGTGAGCCGACTGCGCGCTTGCAGCGATAAAGTGATAAACCGGCGCAGAGCGGAGAAAGGCGAGCTGAATTTCGCTCAATTCCTGCTGACCGGCCGCAATGATTTTGGAACGGTAATTGGCGTCCTGGCTGAGGATTTCCACCACAAGGGGTTGGAAGCCGGCTTCGATCCCAATGGAAAGTGGCTGGCCAATCTTGAGTTCCGACTGCGTCGTTGAGGATACCAGGATGGAGTCACCGGGCGGATTTGAGTGGCATGAAATCAAACCAATCGCGCACAGTGAGTGCAGTAAGCACCACCTGAAAAAAAGACAGAATCGATGACGGTCAATCGATGGCAAATGTCCGGTTTCCGCTAATAAGTAATATTGCCATGCAGGTATTTGTTTTTGCGTTCCTTTCCTATGATAATCTAATTGTGTATTCAGCTTGGCAGGAATTCACAAGCAGTGCTTCAGTCCGCACCTCAAATGGTCGAGCCCAGCCGCGAGCTGGTGCACCGCATAGCTGATGGGGACCGGACCGCGGAAGCAGAGCTCATCGAGCGTTATGAGCGCGGCATCCGCTTGATTTTGCTCAAGCGCACGGGAAATCCCCAACTGGCCAAAGATCTTTGCCAGGACACTTTTGTCATCATTTTGCGAAAACTTCGTGCCGGTGAGCTCAATAGCCCGGATAACCTGGCAGGCTTCATCAGCCGCACCGCCATCAATATCTCGATCCAGCATTTCCGCAAGGAACAACGCTACGTGTACTCGGCAGATGGGATGTTTGGGCCGCAACTTGCACATAATGATAAGAAAGGAGAAAAACTGGACCGATTGACGATTCGAGACATGCTGGAAAATGTGATGAACCAACTGGCCGTCACGCGCGACCGGGAAATACTGCAACGTTACTACCTGAGCGACGATGACAAACCGATCATTTGCGGCGACTTGCAGATTTCATCCGCTCACTTCGACCGCGTGTTGTACCGGGCCAAACAGCGCATGCGTCAGTTGATCGATGAAACCGAAGGATTGAAAGCGCTTTTGTTTGGAGGCCTGCTGGATGCATAACACAGGAGAAACAACGGTATTGATTGACCGCTATCTTCGTAACGAGTTGTTGGCGGACGAGGAAGCGGCCTTTGAGGCCCAGTTGCTCGAATCGCCCCATTTGCAGCTTCAATTGGAAACGGCGATGGCGATTCGCCAGGCCTTACTGCGGGCGGGCGAAACCCCTGTTGCAGATGAAACAAAGGCTCTACCCGCGGTGGATAGCGCGCAACGACTGGCAACCGCTGGCGCTGGCGGCGAGTGTGGTATTGGCCGCGTTCAGCACGACGATGTATTGGAAGGTGAGTAATGAAGCGGGCATGCTGCGGTCTGAAATCGGTGCATTGCACCAGCCGCGAACCGCGGTGTTGACCGTGCCGGTGGATATCATGCGGTCTGCAGACACGCAGACGCCTGACGTGATCATCCAGAAGCCGGAAGGAAATTCGCTGCTGGTTCTGGATGTCGAGCTCAGCCCCGCCGTAATCGCCCTTGGCCGGGCTCGCATGACACTGCGTGACACGCAGGCCGCGGAACTTCTTGCCTGGGATTCCGGCCCCTTCGAGGCGGGCCGCGTAACCGCGGCCTTCGATTCCCACAACCTGCCCGATGGCAAGGTATGGCTGGAAATGTCCGATGCCCGGGGGCGGCTCCTCGACCGCCGGCTGCTTGAATTTTTGCCCGGCCTCGGCTCAGCCCCCACGCCATCCAACGACTGAAAACCCGGCCCGAACGCAAAGCCTGCCTGGCCAAGCAACGTCATCCGCCATGAACGGTCTTTGGGAATTGACCGCCATGCGCGGCTGACTTATCTTTCACCCGGCTTATCTTTCATTCGGCTTCGACCGCCGTCTCCAACGAAGGAATACATATCCCCACCATGAGCGAAACGCCACTTTACGATGCATACCGGCGGTTTTTGGCCAATGCCGGAACACCGTTCACAACGCCCGGACACAAGCGCAACCCCGAGCTGATCGACGTTTTGCTGGCCCAGGATGTGCCCCACTGGGGTGGCGTTGAAGACCGCCGGGTTTCCAAGCAGCGCCTGAAAGGAGCCGAGCGTATTGCCGCCGGGCTGTGGGGCGCCGATTGGTGCGGATTTTCGGTGCAAGGTTCCACCCACGGCAACCAGGCCATCGCGCTGAGCGTAGGCAAGCCCGGCGACAAGGTCATCGTTGCCCGCACACTGCACAAATCGCTGTTCTTCGGGCTGGTGCTGGCGGGACTGCACCCGGTATGGGTGCGGCCCGACATCGATGCCCTGACCGGTCTCACCGCGGGCATGCCGGTGGAACGCATCCGGCGGGCGCTCGATGAGCACCCTGATGCGCGGGCCGTGTTGCTGGTCGAGCCCAGCTATGTAGGCGGTGTGTCCGATATTGGCGCGATCGCGCAAGTTGCCCATGACCATGGCATACCTCTGGCGGTCGATGCAGCCTGGGGCGGACACCTGGGTTTCCATCCCGATTTGCCGCCGCATGCCATCCGGGCGGGCGCGGATGCACTGGTCACCAGCGTGCATAAACACCTGACCGGCTTTACGCAGTCGTCGATGGTGCTGGCGCAAGGCAAGTTTCTCAACCTGGAGCGACTGGAAGCGGCGTGGGAGGGCCTGCACACGACCAGCCCCTCCGGCGCCATCCTGGCATCGATCGACCGCGCCCGCGGCCTGCTGCAGGATCGCGGCGAGGAATTGCTCGGCAACGCCATTCGCTACGCCAACGGGGCGCGGGCGCGCTTCCGCGAAGTTCCGGGACTGGGCGTGGTGGGCAGCGAGATTGCCGAGCGTTCGCCGGCCCTGTTCATGCACGACCCAACCAAGATCGTCCTGACCCTGTGCGAAACCGGCGCGGACGGGCACATCGTGGCCGACCTGCTGGAGGCGCGGGGCATCCATCTTGAATTTGCCGACCGGGACACTTTCTGCCCGGTGATCACGCTGGCCGACACCGAACAGACCATCGAGCTCATGATCACCGAAATCACCCGCGCGATCGAGGAACACCGCGGCGAGCCACGGCCGCTGGTGCCGATCATGGCCTGGACGGTCAATGCCGACACCGCCATGTCGCCGCGCGAAGCGTTCTTCGCCGATCACGAACGCGTGCCGGCGGCGCAGGCGGCCGGCCGCATCGCGGCAGAGACGGCTGCCCCCTACCCGCCGGGCGTGCCCGCATTGGCGCCGGGTGAGCGCATCCAGGCTGCCACCCTGGCCGCGCTCCAGGCCGAGGCAGCCAGTGGCACGCGGATTGCCTATTGCGGCGACCCGATGCTTGAAACGGTATTGGTGGTAAAGAAATAGAATATTTGGGTTCACCCGGCCCGTGTCCCCTAACGTGCCTGCGTGCTGTGCGTCAGCGACAGGCGCTTCATCAGCGGCAGCACCGCAATGGCGATGAGCGTGCACACCAGGGCGGCAATGCCCAGCTTGTTGAACAGGTTGGTGTAGATCGGCAGCGACTCGAGCGGATCGGTGATATTGCGCGGCACGCTGGCATAGGTAGCGACCACGCCGCCGAGGTATTGGGAGACGCCGGAGGCGACGAAATACGCGCCCATCATGAAACCACCCATGCGCGCCGGCACGTAGCGGGCGACCATGGCCAGGCCAAGGCCGCTGACCAGCAGTTCACCCAGCGAAATGGCGCCGTAGCCCCACACCATCAGCCACGAAGACACCTTGCCCTGGCTGTTGGCCAGGTGGCCGGACGCACCATAAATGAAGAAGCCGGCGGCCACGATGACGAAACCGAGGGCGAACTTGGTGGCAATGGAGAGGTCCTTGCCGGATTTGCCCGCATAGGTATACGCCCAGGCCAGAATCGGGCTGAGAATGAAGATCCAGATCGGATTGAAGGCCTGGAACTGCGCCGGCGACCAGTCCCACAGATGCACGCCGAACACATTGAAGGCCGGGTCGACGTTGCGCAGCGCAAACAGGTTCAGCGAGGTCGACATCTGCTGGTAGAAGATGAAATAGAACACCGTTTGTACGGTCAGTACCAGGGCCGCGATCAGCCCCGCGCGCTCGCTGCGCTGGCCGATGCGGATCAGGTGGGCAAAGATGCCGATGACCACGATGCCGGCGATATACACAAAGGCCCGCGCGACGCCCTGGTGCTGCAGGATGTAGGCGGATACGAACACGGTCGCGACGCCTCCGACCAGCACCGCGCCCAGCTTGCCCCATTGCAGCGGCTGCTCATCCGGCTCCGATCCGATGTGGCCCAGGGCGCGGCGCATCAGCGCGTAGTTGGCAAGGCCCAGTAGCAGCCCAACCGCGCAGACCGCGAAGGCAACGTGCCAACCCAGGCCATTGCCGTAGTGGTCGTTGACGTAGTCCTTCAGCCAGGGGGTCAGCAGCTGCGAGATCATCGCGCCCAGGTTGACCGCCATGTAGTAGATGGTGAAAGCGCTGTCGATCCGGGAATCGTCGCCTTCGTAGATTTTGCGCACCAGGTTGCCGGCGTTGGCCTTGAACAGGCCGTTGCCGACCACGATCACGCCCAGCGCGCAGAACAGGAACCAGACACTCTCGCCCGGCACCACCATCAGGCTGTACCCAATGGCCAGGATCACCGCGCCGAGCAGCATGGTGCGACGCGTGCCGAGAATCTTGTCGCCGATCCAGCCGCCGATGGCCGGCGCCACATAGATCAGCGCCGCTGCGGCGCCCCACACCAGCGAGGCGCGCTCGTCGGGGAAATCCAGCCGCTGCACCATGTAGTACACGATCAGCGCCTGCATGCCGTAGTAGCCGAAGCGCTCCCACATCTCGATGAGGAAAATCGTCGTGAACGAACGGCTCTGTGATGGGATTGCGGGTGTGGTGTTCATTGGCTTTCCTGTGCTCAGGGGTTATGGTTTTCTGCGCATTCTGCGGCCGGGCCGGAGACATGAACGGGACACGAATTTGCCAAGAATACCGCAATTCCGGGCGGTTGCGGTCAAGAGTCTGCCGGGCTGTCAGTGCCGGGAAACGGCGCCGATCCCATTTCCCCAACCGCCCAAGGGTGCTACTTTGACCGACATCGATGCATTTCAGCTACGCCACGGAGCGCGCTTATGACTGACAGGAATTTCGGATTTGCCACCCGAAGCGTTCATTCGGGTTGTCGGCCCGATCCAACAACCGGTGCACGTGCACTGCCCATCTATCAGACAACGAGTTACGTGTTCGAGGACACGGAGTCGGCAGCCGCCTACTTCAATCTGCAGGAGTATGGCAATACCTACTCCCGCATCATGAATCCAACGGTGGCGGCACTGGAAGAACGGGTGGCGAATCTGGATGGCGGCGCCGGCGCCGTGGCTTTTGCCAGCGGGCTGGCCGCTCAATCTGCGGCCATGTTCACCTTGCTGCAGCCTGGTGACCACGTGGTCGCGTCTTCGGCGCTGTATGGGGGTTCCGTTACCCAGCTCAAACACGTTCTGCGCAAGCTCTCGGTGTCTCTGGACTTCGTCGACCCGGATGACCCGGCCGCATGGCGGACAGCCGTGACGGAAAAGACCAAGCTGTTGTTCGCCGAATCGATAGGCAACCCCGGTGGCAACATTCTGGATATCGAGGCCGTTGCCGCAGTTGCCCACGACTGCCAATGTCCGCTGATGGTCGACAACACGTTTGCCACACCCTATCTGTGTCAGCCATTGCAATGGGGCGCCGATATCGTCGTGTATTCGGCCACCAAGTTCCTCGGCGGCCACGGCACCAGCCTCGGCGGCATCGTCGTCGACAGTGGCGAATTCAACTGGTCAAATGGACGTTTCCCGGTGGTTGCCGATCCTTCGCCCGCCTATCACGGGCTGTCGTTCCATGAAACGTTTGGTGTTTATGGCTACCTGATGAAACTGCGCGCCGAGACCTTGCGCGACCTCGGCGCGGCCCTCAGCCCGTTCAATGCCTTTCTGCTTACGCAGGGCATCGAGACCTTGCCTTTGCGCATGCGCCAGCATGTCAGCAACGCCTATCAGGTCGCGCAGTTCCTTGCGGACGATGCGCGGGTTGCTTCGGTGCGCTACCCGGGCCTGGCGGACAGCCCCTATCATGCACTGGCAAGCAAATACATGCCGGGCGGGCCCAGCTCGGTATTTTGTTTCGATCTGGCCGGTGGGCGCGAGCACGGACTGCGTTTTATCGAATCATTGTCGCTTTTTTCCCACCTGGCCAACGTCGGGGACGCCAAGAGCCTGGTCATTCACCCGGCATCGACAACCCACCGCCAACTCAACGACGAGGAGCTTGCCGCAGCAGGTATCGGACCCGGAACGATACGGGTTTCCATCGGTATCGAGGATGCCGATGACCTTATCTGGGACCTGCGGCAGGGGCTGGATTGTGCCGAGGGCAGCCCATGAATCTCCTGCCCTTCCAGGAACCGGAACTCATCCGCAGGGTACTTGCCGGCAAAACGGTTGCGATTGTCGGCTTGTCGTCAGACCCCTTGCGCGCCAGCAATTTTGTCGGACGCTACCTGTTGCATCATGGTTACGAGATCATCCCTGTCAATCCGCGCGAAAAGCGAATTCTGGGCCAGAAATCCTACCCATCGCTGCTGATATTCCAGTACCAGTCGCAACGGTGGATGTCTTTCGAAACCCGGAGGCCGTACCCGGAATCGTCAAGGACGCCCTTGCCATCGGCGCGCGCAGCCTTTGGCTGCAATATGGCGTGATCAATGAGGAGGGTATTCAGAGCGCAGTGGCCGGCGGACTGGATGTGGTTGTGGATTGTTGCATGAAAGTGGAGTACGCCCGCTATTTCGGCCGCATGCATTGGCTGGGATTCAATACCGGCAGAATTACCGCCAAACGGTCCAGCGTGGACTGATTTCAAATCAAGTTTTGCTGGTAATGCAGTTGCAAATATGCGAGTTTTTTATCTTCGCCACGACACTCACCGCTCATCACCATGCGCCTTAACGCCGATTTCATGCAACGCGCCGTCATCCGTCCGGCGGACTACCAATGGGTGGCATCGCCGATGCCGGGCGTGGAGCGCATGATGCTGGACCGCATTGGCGATGAAGTCGCCCGCGCGACTTCTTTGGTGCGTTACGCGCCCAATAGCCGCTTCTCTGCGCATGTGCACGGTGGTGGCGAGGAGTTCCTGGTGCTCGAAGGGGAGTTCGGCGATGAACATCAGAGCTATCCTGCCGGCACCTACGTGCGCAATCCGATCGGAACAAGCCATAGTCCCAGGGTGGGTGAGCAGGGCTGCACCATACTGGTCAAGCTGCATCAGTTCGCTGCCGACGACCGGGCGCAGCTTGTGATCGATTCCAGGCAAGGTGACTGGCAGGTGGGTCCGCGAGCGGGCGTGAAGGTGTTGCCGCTGCATACGTTTGCTGACGAGCGTGTCGCGCTCATCGAGTGGGCGCCTGATACTGCCGTTGAACGGCACGCGCACCCTGGTGGTGAGGAAGTGTTCGTCATCGAGGGCTCATTTGCCGATGAGCAGGGCGTTTACCCCTGCGGTAGCTGGCTGCGCAGCCCGCCGGGGAGCGAACACACCCCTTTCACCGCGGACGAGGGCGCACTGCTTTACGTCAAAGTGGGACATCTCGCCGGAAATCGTCCGTAGCATCGAATCGGGCAACGCATTGAGTTCACTTTTGGAGAGGAAAAATCATGATTTCATTGTATGACTGTAGCGTGGGCACCTACTTGCAACTGCTGGGTGGGGTAACGCGGATACTAGAAAAAGGGCGTCAGCACTTTGAATCCGAGGACGTGGATCTGGCGGAAATCGTGGCCACCCGCCTGCACGGGGACATGTTGCCGTTCTGGTTTCAAATCGTTTCGGTCTGCCATCATTCCCTGGGCGCTATACGAGGCCTCCAGGCAGGTGTTTTCTCGCCGCCGCCGCGGCAACCGGATCTCACTTACCAAACACTGGAAGCCATGGTCACGGAAACCATTGCGGGGCTTGAATCGATTTCCGCCGACGAGGTGAATGGGCTTGAAGGCAACGACATGCAATTCAAGATGGGCGAAGTTACGATCCCGTTCACGGCGGAGAACTTTATCCTGTCATTCTCCCTGCCCAACTTCTACTTCCACGCCACTACCACCTACGATATTTTGCGTATGAAGGGCGTACCCCTTGGCAAGAGGGACTTCCTGGGCAGACTGAGAAAGACGCGGTAAAGCGTTTGGGCACTTGGGCTTTGAAGTACTGGAAAATTTTGGATGGAAAGTTGCGGGTGTCCAATTTCTTTACGGCGCCAGGTGAAGATCAGCTTCCAGTTCATTGATCAGCAAGGAGTTTTACCAGTTGATACTGGAACCTGCGTGCGTCCATCAGGGACTTGACCCTGATGCGCTCGTTGAGACCGTGGATGTTGCCATAGTCGGGATCGACGAAAATGCCCGAAACGCCGTAGGTCGGGATTCCGCGTGCCGAGAGGTAAATGCCGTCGCTCGCCCCGGTCTCGAGGGTCGGCAGCACAGGCGTGCCGGGATAAACCTTGGCGGAAGCGGTTCGGATGGCGTCCAGCAGATCAGGCTGTAGGACCGGCGAAGGCGTGGCCGGACTGACTGGCGGGTGAATGGTCACCTTGACGCCGGCATCATCGATGGCGGCCACCAGGGCATCGCGCACGCTTTCAATCGATGTGCCGGGCAGGATGCGGCAATTGACATTGGTGCGCACGCTTTGGGGCAGGGCATTTTCGGCATGGCCGCCGCTGATCATGGTGGCCACGCAGGTGGTGCGCAGCATCGAGTGGTATTTTTTGGAGCTCGAGACGATCGCGTTGGCCGCGGCATCGTCCGGGTTTTTCATCAAGGCCTGCATGGCCTCGCCCATCTCACCACCGACCATGCCCGATAGCTGGGTGAAATAGGTGCGCGTGATATCGCTAATCTGGATCGGAAACTCGAAGTGGCTCAGGTGGGTGAGCGCGGCGGCCATCTCGTAAAGCGCATTGTCGGGTACCGGCTGGGAAGAATGACCGCCCGGGTTGGTGGTTACCAACTCGTAGTCCTGGTAGACCTTTTGCGCCGCCTCGATCGTGAGTACGACGCGATTTCCTTCGGCATCGAGTTCGCCGTCGCCGTCCTCGTTCAGCGCATACGCGGCATCGATCCAGTCCTTGTGGTTGCTCGCGAGCCAGTCGGCGCCATTGAAGGCGTTCGAGGTTTCCTCACCGCAGGTCAGCGCCAGTTTGATGTCGCGCTTCGGCTGGTAGCCTTCCTGTTTGAAGCGCACCAGCAGGTCGGTGAAAATGGCGGCCATCGACTTGTCATCGGAGGTGCCCCGCCCATAGAAGTAACCGTCTTCCTCGATCAACGTAAATGGGTCGCGCGTCCAGTCTTCACGTTTGGCTTCGACCACATCGAGGTGGGCGAGCAACAGGATTGGTTTCTTTTGCGAACCTGTGCCGTGCAGAACGGCCACCAGTCCGCCGTCCTTGGGGAATTCGTCCGGCGCGAACAGGTGGATGTCCTGATCCGTGTAACCCGCGGCTTGCAGATGCGCCGCCATGCGTTCGGCAGCCAGGGTGCAGGAGCCGACCGAATGGCTGGTATTGGTTTCCACCAGTTCCTTGTAAAGCGCGCGGAAGGCGGGCTCGCCATCGCCGGAACGATCGGCGGCATTGGCGGTGGTGAAAAGGGTGGCAGCAAAGGTGAGGGTCAGAAAAACAGGTATGAAGCGCATATCGGGGATTCCAGGTCGTGTGCGGAGGTGGAACGCTAGCACTGTTGGGGTGCGGGCACAATGCAGAGCTTGCAGACGGCACCGCAGGAGTCGCCACAATACGGACGCCCAAATCTTGAAGTTTTGACGCGTTGTGGGTGTCCTGACTCTTCTTGTGGGTGTCCTGACTCTTCTGACTCTTTGCTTTATACTTCTTGGGCCTTGGAAAATTGTTGTTGCGAGTGGAATTCGTGCCGTTGGCGGCGGCGTCTGAGAGAAGTCCCCATGTTCAAAGTCATCGGTCTTCTAAAACGCAAACCCGGTATGTCGGTGGAGGCTTTTCGGGAGTATTATGAGACCCATCACAGGGTAATCGGTGAAAAATACCTGAAGCACCACGCGGTCAAGTACCTGCGCCGCTATCTAACTCCCTTCGCCGATCCGCTCACGGGCAACCAGGCGGACCAGCCTTGCGATGTAGTGATGGAAATCTGGTATCGGGACCGTGAGGCTTTTGACGCCGCCGTCGCGACCTTTGTTCAGCCTGACGTCGCGGCGGAAATCGCCGACGACGAGGAAAAACTGTTTGATCGCAACAACAACAGATTCTTTTTCGTGGATGAGTGTGAATCCACGCTGAATTGAATTTTCGCAATGGCGGGAATGTGAAGGACATTCGTCAAGCCGTGAAGCGCCGGTTCAAAACCACGGGGGTGGAATCCACTGATGTCTATGTCTGACCTGACCATCGAAAACAAGGCTGGGATGACCGGGTTTCACGACCAGGCCGATGTAATCGTTGTCGGTTATGGTATCGCCGGTGCCTGCGCGGCCCTGGAGGCCAGACGCCAGGGCGGTGATGTCTTGGTGGTGGAGCGCGCCGGCGCGGGTGGCGGCGCCAGCGCGCTCTCCTCGGGATTGTTCTATCTGGGCAGCGGTACCGCGGTACAGCAGGCCTGTGGCTACGAGGACGATGCCCAGAACATGTACCGGTACATGATCGCCAGTATGGGGTCAGAAAATGCCGCCATGATCCGCCGCTATTGCGATGACAATGTCGAGCATTTCAACTGGCTTGAGGCGCAAGGCGTACCTTTCGAGCGCAGTTGTTTCAAAGGCAAAGCGGTATTCCTGCTCAGTACTGAAGGATTGCTGAGCACGGGTAACGAAAAACTGTGGCCCTACTGTGAGATCGCGCGCCCCGTGCCCCGCGGCCACCAGGTCGCCGGAGAAGGGGAGAGCACCGGTAATGCCGCGATGGTGCCCCTGCTGGCACGTTGCGAGGAGGAGGGCGTGAGGGCCAGTTTCGACAGCCGGGTGCTGGGCCTGGTGGTTGACGACGGTGGCAGGATTTGTGGCGTGAAGGTCCGCAGAACAGGAGAGACCCTGCATTTCTCGGCGCGCAAAGGGGTGATGCTCGCCACCGGCGGTTTTGCCATGAACAATGGCATGATCGCGAAATACCTCAGGACCTTGAGCCCCACCGCCGAACCCCTGGGCATTCCCTATACCGATGGTTCCGGCATCGTGCTGGGTGAACTGGCCGGAGGCCAGACCGAGGCCATGGATCAATTCATTGCCACCGCCTCCATTTATCCGCCCGGCCAGCTGATCAAGGGCATCATTGTCAACGCCGATGGGCGCAGGTTTGTCGCAGAGGACAGCTACCACGGCCGCACCGCCGCCTTTATCAGCGAGCAAGAAGGGCAGCGGGCCTATCTGATCGTCGATTCCGAGATTTTTGCCTACCCGGAAATCGAGACTGCCGGGCACGAACTCGTGGACGGCTATGAAACCGTCGAGGAAATGGAGCGCGGCCTGGGCATGCCCGAGGGCAATTTGGTGGCCACCGTGGCGCGCTACAATGCGTTTGCCCGCGCGGGCCAGGATCCCGATTTCATGAAGGCAAGCGAGTGGATCAAACCGCTGGACCAGGGTGCTTACGCGGCGTTCGATATCTCGTTCAGCCGTTCCATTTATCTCTACATGACCCTGGGAGGGCTGAAGGTCAATGAGCGCGCCCAGGTACTCGATGCCGGCAACCGGCCCATTCCCGGGCTCTATGCGGCCGGCGCATGCACCGTCCATATCCCCAGGTCCGGCAAGAGTTACAACAGTGGCATGAGCCTGGGACCGGGCTCCTATTTTGGCCGGGTAGCGGGCCGGGAAATGATGCAGGCAAAAACCCCGGGGCAGATCAAAGTCTCGAAGTAGACCGCCGTTCAGGCGCCGTCCTCGCCCTGGACTTTTTTTTCTCGATCAGCGAGACTTCGATGCTCCGATGCAGGAGCGGTCATGCCAGCCATCACATTCACAGTCAATGGCGTGCGGCGCGAGGTGGAGACACCCACTGACGTGCCGCTGCTCTACGTGTTACGCAACAACCTCGGGTTGGACAGCCCGCAATTCGGCTGCGGCTTGTCGCAGTGCGGCGCCTGCTCGGTATTGGTGGATGGCAAGGAGGCACGCGCCTGTGTCTTGCCGGTCCGCAGTGTCGAGGGGAAAGATGTGACCACCCTTGAAGGTTTGCCCGCGCGCTGGGTGAATCGGGCCGGCCAACCGGCCTCGGAAGTTGCTGACCAGCTCCATCCGGTGCAGCAAGCGTGGATCGACGAGCAAGTGCCAATGTGTGGGATCTGTCAGAACGGCATGATGATCAAGGCTACCGAACTGCTCGAACAAATCCCCGAACCAACGGTCGCTCAGATCAAGGAAGCCTTTACCAGCGGACCGTCGCCGCACCTGTGCCGTTGCGGCACCTACCGGGCGATCATCGAGGCCGTGCAGCGTGCTGCAACCCTGATGGCGCAAGCGAGGTAGTCGATGGTGACCGACAGCAAACGCCGGATTGACGTCGATGTGCATGGCGCACGCCTCACCCGCCGGCAGTTCGTCACCTCGGGTGGTGCCCTCATCGTTGGCCTGGCCGTCGCCGATAGCCTCATTTGGAATGGGACTGCCGAGGCAGCCGTCGCGGAGACCAATTCACTCGACCCGACCGTCATGAACTCCTGGTTCGAGATCCACGCAGACAACACGATTCTGATGCGAACCGGCAAAGTCGATTTCGGCCAGTCGACTGTTCCGGTGGCATACAGGCAACTGGTTGCCGAAGAGTTGAATGTCGCATTCGAGGCAATCACGGCTGTCGTGTCGGGCGACACGGATCGAACGCCGGACGGCGGATTTTCCGCAGGCTATCTCGAATATGGTGGCACCAACCTGCGCAAGGCCGCAGCGTATACCTACCAGGCGCTGCTGGAACTGGCAGCCGCAACGCTCGGCGTCGACAAGGCGCAGCTATCGGTCGCAAACGGCATTGTATCGGGCGGCGGCAAGAGCATTACTTACGGTGACCTGGTGCGCGGCCAGGAACTGAAGCTGTCGATTCCGGTAACCGGCGATCTGACATCGATGTTCGGCTTGACCGTCACCGGCGACCCACCGCTGAAACCGGCCGGCGAATACACGATTATCGGCAAGTCGTACGCCAATCCACTGGTAACCGCCAAGGTCACGGGTAAAGAGGAATGGGTGACGAACGTACGCCTTCCGGACATGTTGCACGGCCGTGTCGTTCACCCCAAGACGCTCGGTTCGACACTGGTTTCGGTGGGCGAACTGGACACAACGAAGTTTCCGACCGCAAAGGTTGTCGTGAAGGGAAATCTGGTCGGCGTGGTGGCATCGACCGAATGGGAAGCGATCCAGGCTGCGCGGGCTCTGGTGGTCAGTACCGTCTGGTCCGAGTGGGCCGGGCTGCCCGGTAATACCCGGTTATACGAATGGATGCGCACGGAAGCCGATTGGAACGCGACCCAGGTTGCCCATGGCAGCAGCAATCGGGGAGAGGTTGCCCAGGCATTCGAATCGGCGCCGCATTCACTGTCGGAAAGCTACGAGCTGCCGTTCCTGAAACACGCCTCGATCGGGCCGGCGATCGCGGTGGCGGATGCCAGGACGGACGGGACCATTCATATCCACACCCACAGCCAAAACCCTCAGGCCCTGCGCGGGCAGATTGCGCTGATGCTCGGCAAGTCGGTCGGCAAGATCGTTGTTCGCGAGTACTCCGGAGCTGGGCACTACGGCCGTTCGAACGGAGGTAATACCGGCGTCGAGGATGAAGCCGTTCTGTTGTCGATGGCGGTCGGTCAACCGGTTCGTCTTCAATGGATGCGGCATGACGACATGCAGTGGTCAACGCAAGCGGCAGCGGCGGTTGCCGACATCAGAATCGCCTGGGACGCCGGAGGCAAGGTGACCGTCGTACGAGGCCAGGCACCATATGCCGGCCATGCAGGATGACCGCCCCCTCGGTGCGGTTCTGGCCGGACTGCCGACCATGCCGCCGCCGGGTGTTGACACAAAGGGCATTGGGTCGACAGCGAACAACATTACCGATCCGTGGGTATACAGCAAGGTCCCGAACATCGCCGAGTCCGGATACGGCACATTTCAACTCGGCCAGAAAGCATCTCCCCTGGCTGTTGGCATGCGCGACCACAGCTTGCGAACGCCGAGCCAACGGCAGCAGAACTATCCCCGCGAACTGGCGTTCAACGAAGCTGCGGCGCGGGCCGGCCTCGACGCCATCGAATTCCGCCTGTTGCAAACCGAAGACCAGCGATTGATCGACGCCCTTACCGAAGCGCGTGCGGCCTCGGGGTGGCAAACGCGAGCAGCGCCGAATCCCAATGCCGCCAGCACCGGTTCGACACCTGTGGCCGGACAAGGTGTCTCTGCCCTGCAACGCTCCGGGTCCTATTGGGTCTGCGTTTGCCAGGTCTCGGTCGTTCCGGACTCGGGTAAGGTTTCAATCGAGAAGTACACAATGCTGGTAGATCCGGGAATTGTCATCAACCCGATGCAGCTCAAGCGTCAAATTGAGGGCGGTGCGCTGATGGGGCTCAGTCATGCCTTGTTTGAGGAAACGAAGTTCGACGAGCACGGTGTGACCAGCAGCAACTGGCTGAGCTATCCCATTCTGACCATGGCGGATGTGCCCGAGATGAACGTGGTCATCCGCAACCATTCCGAGACGGGCCAATACGGCGGGGGATCGGAAGCCGCGAATGCCCTTGCGCTGTCAGCCGTGGCAGCCGCCTTCTTCGATGCAACCGGGAAACCAGTCCGCCGGCTCCCGCTGACGCCGGCGTACGTGCAGTCCATCCTGAAGACGTAGTCGAGAGAAATTCCCAGGAATTCTCAAGACACCCACATCAACCCATATCCGGGAAGTGGGGCATGGATTTCACGGCTTCGCCAGTTCGGCCTCGATGGCTTCGATCACCTCGGGCGCATCGGGTTTCGTATCCGGCGAGAATCGACGCACCACTTGCCCTTGCCGGTTGAGAAGGAATTTTTCGAAATTCCACACCACTTCCGGTTTCGGCGTCGGTTCCATGTTGTAGCCGCGCAGCGTTGATTCCATGGATTCGCGCCCTTCGGTCTCCGGCTGTTCGGTCGTCAGGTGCCGGTACAGCGGGTGCTTGCCCGGGCCGGTGACGCTGATCTTGCTGTACAGCGGGAATTGCACCTGGTATTGACTCTGGCAGAAATCCAGGATTTCTTCATTGCTGCCCGGCTCTTGCCCGGCAAAGTCATTGGCGGGGAAGCCCAGGACGGAAAACCGCCTGGCGCCGAATGTTTCATGCAATTTCTCCAGGGCTTCGTATTGTGGCGTTAGCCCGCACTTGGAGGCGACGTTTACAACCAACAGCACTTCTCCTTCGTGCTCGTTCAAGGTGGTGGCACTGCCGTCGATTTTTTCTACCGGTATGTCGTAAACGGGCGTTCCCATGGCGATAACTCCTTGTGATGAAATTTCATGCGTTGATGATTGACCTTGATCTTCTCCCTGGTTTCGGTCCACGTGCATTTCAGAATTTATATATTATATCAAGGGCCGGAATGATGCGCCTGTTCGACCGGTACCGCATACCGATTACCGTGTTCGCCGTCGGCACTTTACAATTAACCGGCCGTTCGAGTAGCGTGTCAGTTTAATGACCGGTGGCAGGAGGATGCCGTGGCCTTTCGTGAGTGCATTTCAATCCGAACCGGTGGCCGGGACTTCATGGATATCTCCGCCGAGGTTCAAAGCGCCGTCCGCCGATCCGGGATCGACGAGGGTCTGTGCAGCGTTTTTTTGCACCACACAAGCGCGAGCCTCATCTTCTGCGAGAATGCAGACCCTGCGGTCCGGCGGGATCTCGAAACCTTCTTCGGCCGCCTGGTTGCCGACGGCGATGACATGTTCACGCACACTGCCGAAGGGCCCGATGACATGCCTGCCCACGTACGCACGGTCTTGACCCAGAACAGCCTTTCCATCCCCGTTGCCAGCGGCCGCTGTGACCTGGGTACCTGGCAGGGAATTTATCTGTGGGAGCATCGCACGCTTGGGCACCGGCGGCGGATCACCGTGACGGTACTCGCCTAGACATGTCAAGACTCCGGAGCAAACTCGACCCGAGCCGTAAGCGGCAGAGGTTGGTTTTATTTGCCTTCATGATGTTATTGTCAGCTATGGTTGGCAACAGTGTGCGGCTGCACGCGGAGGGCGGGGCAATGACATTGACCTTGCGATCACCCGCCTTCGACAACGGCGGTGAAATTCCATCAAGGTATACCTGTGAAGGCGATGATATCGCTCCCCAATTGCTGTGGGATGGCGTCCCGGCGAACACCAGAAGCCTGGTTCTGATTGTAGATGATCCCGACGCACCGGATCCAAAAGCACCGCAAATGACCTGGGTGCACTGGGTGCTCTATAACATCCCGCCGAATACCACCAGTCTTCCGGAAGGCGCCGGCAAAGGCGAACTCCCCGCCGGTACCGCGGAAGGATTGAACGACTGGCGTCGCACCGGCTATGGTGGCCCCTGTCCTCCCATCGGCCGCCACCGTTATTTCTTCAAGCTCTATGCCCTGAACACGATCCTGCAATTCCGGGACAGCCCCACCAAAGAGGAAGTGGAGACCGCGATGCGCCCCGGCGTCATCGAAGCAACGCAACTGCTTGGCACGTATCAAAAGAAGTAAGTTAAGTTACCGGATCGCGCCGTCTTGAAGGCAAGCCGTGGCATGTCCAATAATGCGGCTGCCGGGCGATCGCCGATACCGCTACCTGGAGCTTTGGTCGTTATCGTGTGACAGCGGTTTTATAGCCGTATGACTCGATGATTTTCCTGGCTTCGATACTGCGAACAAATTGCAGAAACTCGCGTGTTGCACGGCTGGTCTCACCTTTACGGAGCAATACGGCATCCTGTCGAATTGGGCGATACAGGGATTGCGGCACGATCCACGCTGAACCGCTTGTGACACGTCCCTGGCACATGATTTGGGCAAGCGCTACAAATCCCAGGTCTGCGTTGCCGGTATCGACAAATTGGTAGGTCTGGGCAATGTTTTCTCCTTGCACCCACTTCGATTTCGTTGACGGTTCCAGTTGCAGGCTCTGCAATACCTCGACAGCGGCCGCCCCGTATGGCGCCAGTCGTGGATTGGCCAGTGCCAGCTTGTTGAACTGCCCTTGTTGCAAAGTCGTGGCATCGATGCTGTCGAAGCGTTTGTGTTTGGACCACAAGGCCAGAGCGCCAACGGCGTATGTAAAGCGGCTTCCGGGAACGACCATGCCGTCCTTTTCCAAGGCAATCGGCTTTGCCTGGTCGGCCGAGAAGAAAGCCTGGAATGGCGCGCCATTTCTTATTTGGGCGTAAAGCGTGCCGGAAGAGCCAAAGGCCAATATCACTTTGGCGTTGGACGCCTTCTCATATTCAGCGGCAATGGAATGCATCGCAGCGGTGAAATTCGACGCTACAGCGACCGTGGTCTCCTCAGCCAGTGATAGATTGCTCAGGAAGACAGCCAACATGATCGTCGTTAGCCGCAACATCTTCACAATACTCCTCTCCTTTGGTCATCATGATGGGCAATGACAAGACGCTAGCGGTGGCGCGGTGTACAGGGCAATATACAGCTTTTGACCTGGGAGCATGATATGAGCGAACCTCTTTGGCGCCTGGATGCAACTGCGATCGCGACCGGAATCCGCCGCAGGGAGTTTTCGGCGCGCGAGGTCGTCAGCGCCTGTCTTGATCGGCTTGAAGCGACCAATCCCGTGATCAACGCCATTACCGAAGTGCGCCCTGAAGCGGCACTGGCGGCTGCTGATAGCGCAGACAAAATGGTCGCGGCGGACCGGCCGCTGGGTATTCTGCACGGCGTGCCGGTGACGATCAAGAACAATGTGGATGTGGCGGGCTGGGCCACGGTCAATGGGTGTGCGGCATTGAGAGAGAATATCGCACCAGCCAATTCCGCCTGTGTGCAAAATTGGCTGAATGCCGGAGCGGTGATTATCGGGCGTACCAATACTCCCGAATTTTGCTGTCGCTGGGACACCAGCAATGAAGTATTCGGGGTGACCCACAACCCCTGGGATCTGAGCAGGACGCCCGGTGGCTCCAGCGGCGGGGCAGCAGCGTCGCTGGCCGTTGGAATTACACCGCTGGCACAGGGAAATGACCTGGGCGGATCATTGCGGCAACCGGCTCAAGCCTGTGGTATCGCTTCCATTCGGCCCGGTCTTGGCCGTGTTCCAGGCTGGAATCCAACGGATCCCGCGGAACCCGGCCCGGGCATACAGCTCATGGCGGTGGAAGGCCCGATGGCGCGCCGTGTGCGGGATGTAAGGCTCGGCTTGCAAGCCATGGCGGCGGCAGACCGGCGTGACCCCATGTGGCTGCCGGTACCGCTGGAGGATCGCCCGGATGCCGGAGTATCCGTTGCGTTGGTGGTCGATCCAGCCGGTAAGGGCGTCAGCGCACAGGTGGCCGAAGGGGTTGAGCATGCAGGCAAATTATTGGTTGATGCGGGTTTTCGAGTCGAGGAGATCGAGCCACCCGGGATAGAAGATGCCGCGGAGATTTGGCGGGTGATTTGCCTCACCGAGTTATTGACCCAGCTCCAGCCCGCCGTCAAAGATATTTGTGGCGGCAGGCTCAGTCGTAGCCTTCGAATATTACCGGGCCGCCTTGCCCGAGTGCCGTCTTGAAGACTATATGCATGCGTTTGCCCGCCGCAGAAAGGTACTGCGGGACTGGCTCGATTTCTTCACACGTTACGATCTGATCGTTGCCCCGGTCGGCACGGAACCACCCTTGCCGTCCGATGCGGATGTGCAATCACTGGAACAAACGCTGGCCTCGATTGAGTCCTTCCGCATGACGGTAGCGGTCAATGCGCTGGGCCTGCCGGCCGCGGTTGTACCGGTGGGGCTTTCCCAGGGATTGCCGCAGGTGGTGCAGATCATCGGTCCGCCATTTGCGGAAATGCGCTGCCTGGCTGCAGCCGAATTGATCGAAGGACAAGTTGAATCATTGACACCAATCGAGCCCCTGGAACGAGCGGGGTCATGAGCTGCCCCGTGCAGCGTTCTTTCCAGCGCTCCAACCGATGCCGGCCAGCGGCGCTTAGTCCGGCAGCACCATATAGGTCGAGGTGCCCGCGCATACGATCCGATCATCGCCTTGGGCGTGCAGGGTCACCTCACCAAAGACCAGGGAACGTCCCGATTTGAGCACCCGCCCGGTGGCAAGAATGTCCTTGCCCATGACCGGCCGCATGAAACTGGTGGTCTGGGACACGGTAGTGCAATTGCAGTACCTGCCCTGGCCCAGGTAGCACACGAATACCATGCAGGTATCGATCAGCGCCATCATGGCCTGGCCGCAGACGATCTGGTGTGAGCGGCACAAGCCATCGGAGTAGGGCATGCGAATAGTGACTGTGTCGCCTGCGATCGCCTCGATGGAAAGATCAAGCTGCTGCACCCAGGGTGCGAAAACCTCCGCCAGACGACGGTTGGCAGTGCTCGGGTTGACTGGAGTTACCGGCGGCTTTTCAGACATGAGTTGTTCTCCCTTTTACAGATGCCAGCTCAACATGCGCTACATGTAGCCACCCAGCAGCAGCCCAAAATAAACCAATGTGAAGGTAGCGAATGCGGCGATCCCGATCACGCTCCAGACCCACATGCCGCGCCCGGGGTGGAGTTCCGGCGGCACACCAGGGCCAAATACGGCACGGTGGTTGAGCAGCGCGATCACCGGCGCGACCAGGAACGCGACCGTCGTGCCGAAATCCAGAAACGTGCGGAATGATGAGTCCGCCATGAAGAATACAAGCGATATCGAGCCGGCGGCCAGCAGGATCATGTAGGTGCGATACATCGCGCCGCTGTCCAGCGGCACTTCGCTGATACCGCCGGGCGAATCGCCGCGCAACACGCGCGTGATGACCACCAGCACGCGCGGTAGCGCGTCCAGCCCGGTCAGGGCTGTGGTCAGCATCACCGAGATCACGGAGGCCGCGATCAAGGGGTGCGCCCATGCGCCCAGGGCGGTCTCATACAGCCCGATTAGCTGGGCGGCAAAGGACGGGGCTTCGGCTGCAGGAGCGACGCCGTCACTGTACATCGTCGCCGCCCCCATCACCAGGAAACACGCGGCGAAAAACGCGGAACCGCAGTATCCAAGGTTGAAATCGGCGAGGACGGAAGGGAGCCGCAACCGGACGCCGGCATCGCGGGCCTTGGCCAGCGTCCATACCGACTGCCACGCGGAGGCGTCGGTCGAAACCGGCATGAAGCCGCCAAGCGCGGCGATGAACAGCAGCAGCTTGAGGTCGAATTGATCCGGCGCCATGGTCAAACTGGACCAGTGGAGCCGCGGCAAGGAGAGCACCGCGGCAGCGAACGTAGAGACGGCCAGCACCACGATCAGCACCTTGTTCACCAGGTCCAGCCAGTGGAAACGGCCTACCAGCAGGAAGACCACTCCGACAACGAGGATGCCGGCTCCGAATACCCGGGCGTCGGCTTCGAAGCCCAGAGCCGTTTGGATCAGCGCGGCCGATAGCATGCTCACCGCACCCATCGCGAAAAACATGTAGCACAAAATCGCTCCCAGCAGCAGCCAGACCGCGAACACACCTTGCCGCCGGTAGCCCTCGATCAGCGATTCGCCGGACGCTGCCGTGTAATAGGCGCCGAAACGGAACAGCGGATATTTCAGGGCATGGATGAGGAGGATCGCCAAGCCGATCGCCAGTCCGTAGACAGCTCCAGCCCGGGTGGACTGAACCAGGTGGGAGAGGCCGATCGCGGTGCCGGCAAAGAGCAGCCCGGGGCCGAAGGCGCTGCGGAACGTCCCGGCCTCACGCATGGGCCACCGCCATGGGCGCGACGGTCGCCGGCAGCCAGCCCCGCACGGAAACCCGGTGCATAATCCGGCGCGTGGCCGGCACAGTCGCACGCTCGAGCCGCTGGGCGCAATGCAACAGCCGCGCGTTATCCCACATCACGATGTCATGGGGTTGATAGGAATGCAGATAAACGAAACGCGCTTCGGTCGCATGCCCGGCAAATTCCGCCAGCAACCGCCGCGCCCGGTCGTCCGGCATGCCGAGAATGCCGATGCCGGTATCGGCCGCGCCGTATAAAGCCCTGTGCCCGGTCACCGGGTGCCGGCGCACCAGGGGATGATGGAAAGTGGGCATGGAACCGTCCGTCCGCCCCTCGTAGCAGTGCACGACGGTGATCGATTCCGCCAGGGCCTGACGTTCTGCGGGCAAGGCTTCGAAAGCCGCTTTCTGGTCGGCGAACATGGTGCCGCCACCCTCGGCCGGGACCGCAACGGCGTTCAGCATCGTGACGCTCGCCGGTTCGTCGCTGTGCACCAGGTCGGTATGCCAGTGTGCGCCGCCATTGAGCTGGCGGTCGTCGCGCAGGTCGGCGTTCGACAGGGACATCACCGCTGGAAGCCCATCGAGGCGGAGGCTCACTTCGTTATGGTGCACCGGCTGTCCGAACAGCTCACCGAAGTGCGCCAATTCCGCCGGCGTCAGGTTCTGACCGCGAAGGCACAGCACCGCGTGTTGGTACAGTAGCGGTGCCAGTGCAGCAGCCAGGTCGGGACCTGCGGCATTGCGCAAGTCCAGGCCCTGGATCTCCAGGCCGAGCCGGCCGGCAAGCGGGCGGGTAGCAAAATTCATGTTATCGGTTCCAGTGGTGCTGACTCCGCGGCCAGTTTACCTGTTTTCCGCCGTCATCAGCGGTTGTCATCTCCAGATCCGGTTATCCTTAAGTTGATGCCATAGAGCCGCGGCCAGAGCCAGAGGGAACTGTTGCAACCGAATATGACAGGCTTTGTCTTGCCGGATGATATCCATGATTTCATCCGCGGACTTGTTTGCTCCGATGACCGATGAAAAGCCATGCAAAACTTCGTGTTTTGCAAACATCAATCCGACAGCTACATCATCAACGATGTCATAGCGGATCTGGTTTTTCTTCTCACCAGGCTGCGGGCTTCCTCGGCATTGAGAAAATAACCCGAGCCGGAAATGAATGAGTTTCCCGCGTAGCTGTCCAGTTCCGAAAGTGTCTTTATGCTCTTATCGGCGCCAATTCTGTTGTGATGTAGCAGGTCCCGCCTGAGGCCGTCAGCCCATACCCATGCGCCGGAATAGCCTATGGAACTCCTCGATTGTACATAACTTTCAAACGCCGATATCTTGATCAGACTGCTCAAATTGGTTCTGAAAAATACGTCATAGCGGTCGTGCAGTAACTCCAGCGCATAAATGGTTTTGCTGAGTATTCCGGGGACACCCAATGTATGGAATTGTGGGTCGCAAAGGCGTGCAGATACAGGCCTCGACTTCGATGACAATGGCCGGATATGTTTGAACAGATTCATATCGGTGCCGCTTTCAAACAGAAGGAACACGTCAATATTCGGCTTTGCCGCATTGGTGTAACGTATCAGTTCGGTCCAATAGGTTTTGATGTAATGAAGATAAAGCGGTTGATTGACCGCAGCGATGACAAGTATGGCAATTTTTCTCATGGACCAGTTACCAATGTGCTGCCGGGGACACCCGGGCACCCTCTCGCAACGCGCTCATCCCTGATAATCCTCGCTGTGATAGCAAACCCGGCCTCCAATTTCCGAGACAAGTTCGCCGCGGACGAATTCCAGATCTCCGGCGGAAAACGGGGCGTACTCTCGTGGAGAAAATGCCATGCTTTTGGGGTTGCAAAAGTATTTCGACTCGCCAAGAATGTGGGGGTGCCTGAGCCTGATCTGAAATTGGCGAGCGATTTTCCCGATCAAATCAGGTTGATCTCTGATGATTTCATAATTTACGAAACAAATGTTATCAACGCGCTCCTGGAGTCCCAGCAGGTGCACGATTTTCTGGGTTCTTAGTCTCAGTATGTTTTTTGCTTCTTCAATAAACCAGTAGCGGTCGCTTCTTCCGGGCCAACGGAGGTCGATTCTCGAAGTTTCGAATGACTGCCATGGCTTGCGAAGAAATTCAGTGAAGGTCAGCCCCTGATGATTTCCGGCATGATAGGGCCTGGCATGAATTGAGCGAACCCAATCATAGGGGCTTCGGAACAGGCATATGAACAAGGTGTCTGCGCTGTCATTGAGCGGTCGAAAGCACTGATAATCCGTTGATTGATTGGCCCTGCAACGCGGATGATGGTTTTTGATAAACCAGTGTTTTCCACCGAAGTCCGAGGTCAACTCGACGTTTTTCAGGTTTTTTTGAATCAGACGGCGACAAGATTGGTGCCTGAACACCGGTCCCGGAAAAGCTGAAGGTATTTGATCATGCGACGACCGTGTCAATGAGATCTACGCCAGGAAGGATATCAGGGCGCCGGCTTTGGTGACCTGCATTTCGCTGATCAAGAGGCTGGGTGGCTATGAAATGCTATGATCCACCTATGACATTGCTGAACGACGAGCGAATAGCACGCGGCATGGCTGAACAAATGGAGCTGAGGGCAGCCCGTTTGCAAGCCGGTGATGCCTCGTTGGGCTGGAAGGTCGGTATGGGATCGCCGGCCGCCATGGCAAAGCTGGGCATCCAATTCCCGCTGCTGGGCTTCCTTGGCAGGAACGCCTTGCTGCCGTCGGGTGCAAGCCTGAATCTGTCGAGCTTTACCCAGGCCGTTGCGGAACCGGAAATCGCCGTTCACATGGGAACCGACCTGGGGCCGGATGCGGATGAGCCGGCAGTGCGGGCAGCGATAGCCGGCCTTGGCCCTGCGATCGAAATTGCCGATATTCGCTTCCCGCCCGATGACGCGGAAAGCATCCTTGCCGGCAACATCTATCAGCGAGCCGTCATCATAGGACCGATGGATGCAGGCAGGGCCGGAGCCGGGCTCGAGGGTCTGTCGGCACACCTGTTGCAGGACGGTAACGAAATCGATCACACCACGGACATGGAAGCCAACACCGGCAGGATCGTGGATCTGATCCGGTTCGTGGCCGACGGGCTGGCGGGATTGGGTCTGAAACTGAGCGCGGGCGATGTTGTGATATCGGGCTCGATGGTGCCTCCTGCATTCATCAAGAGTCCGTGTACCATCAGCTTCAAACTGGACCCGTTCGATCCCCTGACGGTGCAATTCACCGGCAGTACATGACCCACGAAGAACACCATCAGAGACCCTGAGGGTAGAGGTTAAATTGCCGTCGGTGACATCCAGGGCAGGGCGCGGATGGTTTTACGGTTTCACTCCACGCTGCAGGATGAACGGTTTACCTTCCCAGCCGGCAGCGAGCATTGGGCATTGCGCGCAGGACATGAGCAGATCACACAGGCTCAAGTTGCAGCCGACGCGATCGCCTTGCAGCAGCAGCGGCACGCGGCCCAGTGCCTGTCCCCTGCGCCCCTTGACGAGCACCACATCGCCGGGCTGAAGCAGCGTGCGCAGCACGGCCGTGGCCTGTTGCGGCGTGGTGCCTCCATCGTGAATGGCGGCTGCCGGCATCCCCGCCCGCTGTGCACCCGTCGAATAATCCTGCAAGCCGCGGCCGACGACAATCAGGTGGGCAGCGATCTTCGCAATGCGCGCCCCCAATTCCTCGTAGACGAACGTACGGTTGCCAGGCGGTTCCGTCACGTCGCCGAATAGTACGATGCGCCGCCGGGCAGGAACATCCGCGAACAGGTCAAGCGCCGCTTGCATCGTTTCCAGCCCCGATTTATGGTCGTCTCGCAGCAGCACAACTCCGTTTGTCAGGATAATCGGCTCCATCCGGCCCGGAGTTGGTGGCAGGGATTTGAGCAAGGACAGCGTTTCGTCGAGGTCCAGGCCTTCGAGCAGGGACACCGCAATCGCTGCGAGCGCCGGGTAGATCATGTGCCGGCCGATGAACCGGACAGTGGCGTCGCGCTCCTCGCCGAAGGCATTGACATGAAAATGCGATCCTTGCGGCCATTCGAGGCGCAACTCCGAGGCGCGCAGGTCGCAGTGGGCGCCGAAACCGAACGTGACTACCCGCGCGGCCGTCTGTCCCGCCATCCACATCACGTTGGAATCGTCGCCGTTCAGCACCGCCGTGCCCGATGCCGCGAGCGCGCGGACCAGCAGGGATTTCTCGGCGCGTATGCCGTCCAGTGTCTTGAGCTGCGTTGTGGCTTCGTTGCCGATCGAGGTGACGACGACGACCTCGGGCCGTGTCAGCCGGGCATAGCGGGCCATCTGCCCGGGGGCATCAATTCCGACTTCGATCACTGCGCGTGGCTGCGACGGCCTGATGCGGAGCACCGCCGCCGCGAGCCAGGTAAACGCATTGCGCGTGATGTCCGGGTGCGGCGCCAGGCCGAAGACCGCTGACACGGCGCGCGTGGTCGTGGACTTGCCGAACGATCCGGTCACCGTAACCATGCGAGTCCTGCGCACTACGGTGCGCCGGTAGATCGAGGCGAGCCCCGCGACTAGCGGAAACAATCGATAGCGGATGCCACTTCGCACTTGCAACCTGCCGCCTGGCGTCGCCAGCATGCGCGGCAGGTCTCGCAGCCGGTATTTCAAACCTGCGGCAGGCATTTATCGAACCGTCCGAGCGCGCATCAGTCGGCTGCGCTGTCGATGAGCCCGGCCAAGGCCGGCACGGTCGGATCGACCTTCCAGGACAGCCGGTAGCAGGAATCCGCCTCGTTGCGGTTGCCGAGCCGAGCGTGGATCCACCCCAGGTGGTAGGCCGCGCGGGCGACGGGTAGCCCACCCAATGGAATCGCCCGGCCGTACGCGGCGAGCGCTTCTTCAAGGCGGCCGGCCCTGAGCAGCGCCTGACCCCGAACATCCCATGCCCGTTGGTCATTGGGGCTAAGCGAAGTCAAATGATCGCTTGCGGCGACCGCCTTGTCGACGTCGCCCAGGCGCAAGTGGGTCTTGGCGATCGTCTCATACAACGGGAAGGCGTGATCGATCCATGCCAAGCGCTCCAGTTCGCTCACGGCCTTCGCTTTCGCGGACATCTGCTGCGCCAACGCCTGGTCGAGCAGCTTGAACGTTGCTTCCGCGTCGCCGCGCAGGAAAGGTACAAAGGCGACGGCCCGGTACACGGTTTGTTGCGCAAGAGACTCGGCGAAGCCGCCACTTTCCCGTTCTCGCATCGCCTTGAGCGCAAGATCGGCCGCCTCATGCATCGCCGGGGTGTCGCTACCGCGCTTGCCATTGCGCACGACCACGTAAGTCGCCATGATCATCCGTGCCCTGGGGGAGCGGGTGGAGTCGCGGGCCAGGCCAAGCGCTCGTTGCTCCAGCACGCTTGTGTCGTGTGGCCGCCGCGTCAGCACTGCAAGCTCTTCCACCGCTGAATCGGCACCAAACGCGTGAGTCTCGGGATTTGCATCGCGGATGCCCAGCACGTCCGCTGCTGCAGCAACGTATCCCAGCCGCAGCATCAGATCGCTCGCACGCCGCCGCTCGTTCGGCTGAAGATCCAGGGGATTGCGCACGCGCTCGGCCACCAGCCGCCACAGGTCGGTGGCCAGATCAGAGGGAAAATTATCCATGGCACTGCCGAGCGCGTCGGCACGGCCAAGGCTGGCTGCGCCGAGTATCCGAAGTATGGGCGGAGGATTGGTATTGAAGTGCGGCAACAGGTCGACGGACCCGTGCGCCAAGTGGCGGGCGGTGGCGTAGGTCGCCTCAGCATGCCGCGCTGACAGCCCGGCGGGTTCGGCAAGGCCGACGTAAACGCCACAGGCTACAGGGACTTCGGCAGCGAGCAGAGACTTCAACCGTCTGGCCAGAGCCTCCGGCCCGGGTGCAGGGACGTACGCAGGCGGCATGGGGATCATGGCGCCAACAGTTCTATGATTTGATACAGGATTGGGCTTACTCGGCCCGATGCGGAAGCGCCACGCGGGCGTGACGCCCCCACCCGAAAATCACATATGCGCCCACTCGCTGAGCGCCTCGAACGCAAATTCCTCAGCCACCTTCTCGATTGTGTCCATGACAAACGACCTCCTTGCTAGGGTAATAGACTACGCAACGGTGCGGCCCATCGCCGCGAAATCGGGACACGCGAGCCAGGGCCGCTGCAAGTGTAGCGTATGGGCGGCGCAAACGCGATATTGCAAAACTCCCGGTCGCCCGTCACCAAATACGAGCGTAGGAGCATTGCCCGCAAGGCTATTACCGATTATCCGTTTTACCGCTTACTCGAAGCTCTGCAGCCGGCAGGCCGCGCTGTAATCGTTCATCACCGTCCGGGTAGCCCGTCGGTTGACGGGTTTCGGCGTCATTGCTGCTGCCTGATTTTGCACGAACATGGAACCGGCCTGGAGCCGGCATTTCGTCTCAAAAATCAGTGCACTAATCGCACGGATCATCCTGTTTACTCATCTAAGTACTAGATATTGCGAATTTTTTTGGCTTTCTTAACCGCTCTCACGTGATTCGCAATGAAGCTCTTATCTTGCCTATACTCATTGACCAACAGCGTGCGGGAGTCGTTCCAGGGCCGCGGGCTTATTGGAACACGTGTCGCGCCGATGTTCAGTCGCGAAAGGAAGTCTGTCCATGGCTAAAATGAATCACCTCATTCTCGTTGCCTGCCTGCTGCCCCTGCTGGCTCGGGCTGTTGAAGCCGGGCAAGCGCCCCAGACGTTGACTCATCCGCGGTTCTCCTACCCAACATGGTCCCCGGACGGAACCCACATCCTTTACGAAAGCAGTGTCACTGGCAACTGGGAAATCTACATCATGGATTCGGAAGGGATTTCCGACAGCGGCGGCAAAGTCGTAAGGCTGACGGACAACGACAGCCTGGATCGCATGCCCTCCTGGTCGCCCGACGGCCAGTATATCGCGTTCATTTCGGACCGGGACGGGGACTTCGAAGTATTCAGGATGCGTGCCGATGGCTCAGAGCAAACCCAGCTCACACATGATGATTTGAATGAGATCCACCCATACTGGACTTCCGACAGCCAGCGTATCGTCTTCAACTCGCAGGTGAAGGGAGAAAGACTCTACGCCATCTGGATCATGAATCGTGACGGCACCCAGCAGCGGGAACTGTTGCGCGATAAGGACCTCAACAGCTATGCCCAGATGTCGCCTGATTCCACGCAGATCGTTTTCGACAAATGGCAGGACAACGATGAGAACAACGGAGAGATCTACATCCTGGAGTTGCAGACCGGGAAACTCCGGCGGCTGACCGACAACCAGGACATCTACGATGGCTACCCCACCTGGTCCCCGGACGGCAGCAGGATTATTTATGCATCGGAAGTGGGCTCGGAGTTCAAGCTTTTCGGCATCCATCCTGATGGGTCGGGCCGCCAACAACTCACGTTTGGCCCTGGAAGTGACGCACGCCCTTCTGTCTCGCCTGATGGCGCCCGCGTGCTCTTTAACCGGGAGCTTGGCGACAACATCAACATCGTCGTCATGCCGCTTTCTGATGAATCCGAAGACGCGACGGCCACGACACCACCCAATCCCTAAGTCGCCAGGGAGCTTTATCCTTCTGTCAAGCCAGTCATCACAGGCATCGACGCCTACCCGCGGCCATCACCGGACGGAAAGTCCATGGCATTTGTCTCGGATCGCAGCTGATTAGCAGATTGTTATGCAGCTGGCGAGAAGGCGTCATACGTCTTCTGCGCTGACCCGCGGTATTTCACAGTCCGCTTTCCGATTCTTGTTACCATAATCCCTGTTTTATCAATTCTTCATGAGTCCGGCATGCGCGCTCAAAAGAAACGGCTGCTAACTCCGGTTTGAATTTTTTTTCTTGTCACGAAAGGCTACACTGCCAGAAAGTAAATGGAGAAAATCATGCGGATTTGCATTGTTCTTCTGATGCTGCCGGCTATCATGCTGGCCTGTTCGAAATCACCGCAGTCCACACAGGTAAACACGCAAACCCTTGAACCCGATACTCTCATGACTACGCCTGCATACCCCGATATCGCAACCTTGTCAGGCATGTTGGACCGCGGTGCCAACACCAGCGTGCAACTGGTGGCCGATGCGCTGCAACGCGCCCGGGACCTTGCCGGCCTCAATGCGTTTATCAGTCTGGATGCCGAGGGCGCGGCGACAAGGGCTGCAGAATTGGACCGGCAGCGCGCACAGGGGCAGCACCCAGGTCCTTTGTTTGGCATTCCACTGGTGGTGAAGGACAATATTCATGTCGCCGGCATGCCAAACACTGCCGGCACACCCGCCCTGAGAGATTTTGTGCCGAGTGCCAATAATGAAGTGGTTGCCCGGCTCGAGGCCGCCGGAGCGATCATCATCGGCAAGACCAACATGCATGAACTGGCGTTTGGCATCACCAGTAACAATGCGGCGTTTGGCGCGGTCAGGAATCCGTATGACAGCAACCTGATTCCAGGTGGCAGCAGCGGCGGTACCGCGGTTGCGGTCTCAGCCGGGATCGTGGCGGCCGGGCTCGGTACCGATACCGGTGGATCTGCGCGCATACCGGCTGCGTTGACGGGCATTGTCGGCTTTCGGCCCAGCACAGGGCGCTATCCTGCGGGGGCGGTGACGCCGATTTCACATACCCGCGATACCGTCGGCTTATTGGCACGCACGGTGGGGGATGTGGTGACGCTCGACAAGGTGATCATTGCGGAAGCAGCGCCGCTGGCAGAAGTTGCAGCATCTGATATTCGCCTCGGCGTGCCCCGCGGCTATTTCTATCAAAGCCTCGACGCCGCAACGGCAGTCGTGGTTGCGGCCACGCTGCAGAGGCTGTCCGCGGCGCAGGTGCAACTGGTCGAGGCAGATATTCCGGACATCGATACCCTGATGGCGCAGAGCGCATTCCCGATTGCTCTTTTTGAGGTGGCGCACGATTTGCCAGCCTATCTGGAAACCTTTGCAACCGCGACCAATCTTGCCGAACTAACAGCCGCTGTTGCCAGCCCCGACGTGCGCGGAGTGCTGCAAGGGTTGAGCGGGGCCAACGCGGTGAGTGAAGAAACCTACGCTGCGGCACTCGGCGCGAGGCAACAACTCAGGAAAAATTTTGCTGAATATTTTGCCAGCCGGCATCTTGACGCAATGATATTTCCAACCACGCTGCTGCCGGCGCGCCCGATCGCGGGCGGCCAGGAAACGGTCGACCTCAATGGTGAAAGGGTGCCAACGTTTCCGACTTACATTCATAATACCGATCCCGCCTCCATCGCGGCACTACCCGCGATCAGCCTGCCGGCCGGGCTGACGGACTCGGGTCTGCCGGTCGGCATGGAGATCGACGGGCCGGAGCAATCCGACCGGCACTTGCTGGCTGTGGCCCGGACCCTGGAAGCGATCATCGGCTTCAGTGGGAGGCCGGAACCTGCGCATTAGCCGGTTTTTGTTGATCGATAGCGACTGGATAATCCTGCACTTTTTGGGTTCAGGGCTAGACATTGATGCAATTGTGATACAGAATTGTAAGACCGTTGTGGGTTTGTGTGTCGATAGATCACAGTAAAATACTAATAAGAACTAATAATTTCACCGGCACTGGAGAGCTCCCCTTAGCACCCTCGATTGAGTTACAAGAGCGAATTGTTTTGGGCACAAAGCAATTTTCCCGTCAGCGATGACATGTAATCACCAATCAAATTTGAGGTGAAGAGCTAATGAGCAAGAATGGCACTATATTGAAGTGTGGGCTGGGTTTGCTTGCCACCGCCGCTATAGCCGGCGTGGCCAATGCCCAGGATACCGGCCAGGGCGCCGGGCAACTCGAAGAGATCCTGGTCACCGCGACACACCGCACAGAGAACATCCAGGATATCCCCATCACGGTCACCGCCATTGGCGGGGCCGAGCTTGAAAAGGCGGATATCTTCGACCCAACTACCGTGGCCTTGCGCATCCCGGGTATGACTTACGGTGAGTTCTCACCGGGCCAGGCGATCATTTCGTTGCGCGGTGTGAGTTCGGCGGATGATGGCGCCGGCCTGGACAATTCCGTAGCGCTGTTTCTCGACGGAGTTTATATCGGGCGTAGTGCTGCGATTAATTTCGATATGTTCGACCTGGAACGGCTCGAGGTGCTGCGCGGTCCGCAGGGCACACTGTTCGGCCGTAATGCGATCGGTGGAGCGATCAACGCGATCACCTCCAAACCGACGGATGAAGCGACTGCCAAATTCGGCCTCAGCGTGGGCAACGAGGGCATCTTGCGTTACCGCGCTCTGGTCAGCGGCCCGCTTTCGAACGGCCTGTCCGGGAAACTTTCCTTTACCCATCGGGAACATGACGGGTTCGTCAGGAATGTGCTGCTGAACAAGGACGATCAGGATGAAGATACGACTTCGGTTCGCGGGCAACTGAAATTCACCACCGATTCATCGGAATGGCTGTTGTCCGGGGATTGGATGGAAGATAACCGCGACGACATGGGCCGGACACCCATATTCGATGGTGCCCCCGTGGTGGAAATTCTCAAAGCGAACGGCGGCACGAAACCCAGACAAACGGCCATTTCCAAGAACGGCTTTTCCAACCGCGATGGCGAAGGGGTCAGCCTGCAAGGCGATATCACCTTCGACAATGGCGTTTTGACCACGATCTCGGCATATCGCAAACTCAATACCGATTGGGAAATGCCGTCGGTAGGCGCACCACTGGGTGCGATTGGCCTGCCGTTCGATGAAGTGATCGATGACATCGTCGAAGACATCGACAGCTTCAGCCAGGAATTCCGCTGGACGTCCACGCTGGACGGCAATCTGCAATTCACGGCTGGTCTTTACTACCTCAATGAGCAGACCGACCGCACCGAGATTTTCCGCATTACCAAAGCCGGCACCTTCGGTGATCCGTCCAACCCGTTTCGTGAAACCGATGTAGGTTCGCAGGCGATCATCGGCAATGAGTATGCACGTACAGCCAACGAAACCAACAGCTACGCGGCTTATGCTGACGCCACCTGGAGGCCGGCCGATAAATGGAGTTTCTCGTTCGGCGGGCGTTTTACGCGGGATGAAAAAGACTATACGGCCGTGTCCGTCAACTGTGCGCTGGTCAAAGCCAACGACCCGTCGATCATCGGCACCCAGTTCGAGAATTTTGCCGCTTGCGGCGGGCAGGGGGGCAGTCTGAAAATCATCGCCGAGGCCTTCGAGGTGAATCCGTCCGGCCACTGGAGCGACTTTTCGCCCAGGGTAGCGGCGCAATTCTTTGCCAATGAAAACACGATGTTTTTCGCCACGATATCCAAGGGCTTCAAGAGCGGTGGATTTGCCGGTTCGCAAGGCATCAAATCCGTGGCCAGCGATCCGGTGGACCCCGAAGAGGTGTACAACTACGAGCTGGGTATGAAGGGTGATTTCATCGACCATACGCTGCGACTGAATGTCACCGGTTTTTACATGGATTACCAGGACCTGCAGATCGTGCGGTTCGGGCCCGTTCCTGATTCGGATTTCGGCACCTTTGTCACCACCAATATCGGTTCAGCCGACATTTATGGACTCGAGGCGGAATTTACCTGGCTGGCGACGGAAAACTTCCAGCTCGCGGGGTACTATGCGTTGCTGGATACCAAGGTCAAGGATCTGATCATCAACAACATCGATGCGTCGGGCTCCGATTTACGCCAGGCGCCGAAGAATTCCTACAACGTCAGAGCGGACTACACTTTGCCGATCAGCAGTGGTGCGGTGGATTTTCGTCTGGAATTCAGCCACGTCGATGAACAGCTTAACGACTATCTGAATACGCACACCATCATCGATGAGCAGGATCTGCTTGATGGCCGTATCGCGTGGACATCGGCTGACGGCAAGTGGGAGCTCGCCTTATGGGGCAAGAATCTCACGGATGAAGATTACATCTCGCACACCTATGTGATTGGCCCCGGGGTCATCGGCGTCTGGGGTCCGCCGTTAACCTACGGCATAGCGGCCACTTTGAATATAGAATAGCCAGTGACGTGCAGTCTTTATGCAAAGGGGTGCGTTCGCGCACCCTTTTGTTTGGTTTGAAATCAATCAATATGAAGTGATGCAAAAAATTCTGCTCATTCTTGCTTCGCTGGTACTGGCCGGTTGCGCGTCAGACATGCTGCGTCAAGCGCCGGGTGAGCTGCGGCTGCTGCGGGATCAGTATGGCGTGGCTCACATTTATGCCGATGACGTTTATGGATTGTATTACGGCTACGGCTATGCAGTCGCCCAGGACCGCCTGTTCCAGATGGAGATGACCCGGCGCAGTACCCAGGGCACGGTCGCCGCAGTGCTCGGGGCTGATTACCTGGATTACGACAAGACCACCCGCAAGTTGTTTGATCCCGCATCGATCCGCCGACAATTGGCCGGTCTCGCCCCCGGCGACAGGGACATATTCGAAGGCTTTGCTGCCGGTATGAACGCCTGGCTGCACGAAATCCGCTCCCGGCCTGAAGATTTAATGCCCAGGCAATTCATTGACTTTGCATTCGATCCCGCGGATTGGACCGCCTACGATGTCGCGATGATATTTGTCGGTACGATGGCCAACCGTTACGGCGATTTCAATACCGAACTGGACAATCTGAAAATCTATCAGGCGCTGCTTGCGAGCCACGGCGAAGCGCAGGCCAAACAACTATTTGATTTGTTGAATCCGCGTTTCACTGACGACGCGCCAACCACTATTCCGGCTGTGGACTGGTCGGTGCAGGTGCCCGATAATCTTCAGTCCGCGACCGGAGCAGGAACTGCAACGGCCAGCGGCCTGGCCGGCTACCGCACTTTTTCCGCGCCGGTAACGACCGGCATGAGCAATTGTATTGTGTTGGGCAAAGAGAAGGTGAAAGGGGCCAGCTCGATTTTGCTCAATGGGCCGCAGTTCGGCTGGTTCAACCCGGCCTATGTCTATTCCATCGGCCTGCACGGCGCCGGCATCGACGTCGTTGGCAATACACCCTTTGCCTATCCGGTGATCATGTTCGGCCACAACCGCAGCATTAGCTGGGGCAGCACCTGGGGCGCGGGTGATATCGTCGATATCTACGCGGAGCAACTCAACCCTGAGAACCCACGGCAATACCTGTACCAGGGTGAATACCGGGATCTGCAACGGCGCGTCGAGCAGATCGAGGTTCGCGGTGCCAAGACGGTCAGTGTGGAAGTTTACCGCTCGGTCCACGGCCCGGTCTTCCAGACCGACCCCGCGGCCGCGGTGGTGTATGCCAGGCACCGCGCATGGGATGGCGGTGAACTGGATACATTGCTGGCCTGGATCAATGCCACCCGGGCCGGCGATTATGCATCCTGGGAATTCGAGGCGGCCAAGTCTGCGATCAACGTCAACATGTATTTTGCCGATGTCCATGGCAACATCGGATACTTTTTTGGCGGCCAGTATCCGCAACGGGCCGCCGGCCATGACAACCGTTTCCCGGTGACGGGCGACGGCAGCATGGATTGGCTCGCGCGCCTGCCGGTCGAGCAGGCCAATCCACACGTCAAGAATCCGGAGTCCGGCTTCCTGGCCAACTGGAACAACAAACCCGGACAGGGCGTGATGAACCCGGACTTCTATTTCTTCAGCTGGTCCGGTGCGGACCGGGTCGACATATTGCACGATGCCCTCAGGAGTCGCGACCGGTTCAGCGCGGATGAAGCCTGGTCACTGATCGAGATGAGCGCCTATGCGGATGTGCACGCAGCGTACTTGTTGCCGATGATCGATGCCGCAGTACGGGCGCGCGGGGACGAACGGCTGCGCGCGGCCAACAGGATTTTGCAGGCCTGGAACCGACAATCACTCGATGCGGACCAGGACGGCTTTTATGACGGCGCTGCGACCGCCATGTTCCGCGCATTTGCCGGGGCACTGCTCAAGGATGTGCTGAAAGATGACCTCGGTGAGGTTTATGCGCCGTTTTCATCCCTGGGCTACCCCACCGCAGAAGCCGCAACCGGCGCCGGCACCAACATCCAGACCGGCATGAAAGCCGTCATCGAGTCATTGTCCGGCCGCGGCGGCTATGACCTTCTCAACGGTGAAGCGCCGGACCCGGTCATCATCCGTGCGCTCAATGAGGCGCTGGACACGCTGCAGGCCGGGCAGGGCGACGATCTGCAAGCGTACCGACTGCCTGTTGCCACCAGACCCTTTTCCAATGTCAATTTTCTCGGCATCCCGCAGGCGGGCGCCGACGAATTGAAAACCGCACCGATCGAGCAGAACCGGGGTACGGAAAACGACATGATCGTAATGCGCGAGGATGACATCGTCGGTTGGGAAGTTACGCCGCCGGGGCAGAGTGGATTCATCGACCCGCACGGGGACAAAGGCGTGCACTATGACGATCAGTTTGAGATGTACCAGGATTTTGGCAGAAAACGCATGTGGTTCTATCCGGCGGATGTCGAGGCCAACCAGGTGTCTGCAGAAATTATCCGCTATGCACGGTGAAGGTGAAACCGATGCAGGATGAGGCGCTCACCCGTTTGCAGGTTTGACGATGCTCTCGCAAGCAGACAAGGAAATTTTGCAAAACGCAGACTTCCACAAACTGGTGGTGGTTCGCCGCTGGGTATCCTGGTCCTTGCTGCTGATTCTGCTGGGGCTCTATTTCACCTTCGGGCTGTTGTGTGTTTATGCGCCCGTAGTTCTGGCGCGCCCCGTGTTCACCGATGGCGTGGTTCCGATGGGGATCGCCATGGGCTACCTGATTCTCGCTCTGACGTTCATTTTCATGCTGGTTTATGCGTGGATCGCGAACCGATTTTTCGAGCCACTTGAGAAAAAAATCAGGGCCGGGTTTGAGCGATGATGCAGCGAGTCGGGCAGCGCTGAGGTGAACATCAACGCGATCCTGATGTTCTTCGGCTTTGTCTCGATCACCCTGGTCATTACCTGGTGGGCCGCCTTGCGCACCCGCACCCGCTCGGATTTTTATGCCGCGGGCAGAAGCATTGGCGGACTGCAAAACGGGCTTGCGATCGCCGGAGATTTCATGTCGGCGGCAACTTTTCTCGGTATCACTGCATTGGTGTACAGCACCGGCATGGATGCGATGTTGTTCGTGATCGGCGCGACGCTCGGCTGGGCTGTCATCCTGTTGCTGATGGCGGAAAGGCTGCGCAACCTCGGCACCTATACATTTTCCGATGTGGTCGCTTTCCGCCTGGAACGCGGATCGGTGAGAACCATGTCCGCAGTGGGTGCGCTTGCGGTGGCGATTCCCTATCTGTTGGCCCAGATGGTGGGGGCCGGGGCGCTGATCGAGACGCTGTTCGGTCTGCCGTATGAAGTGGCCGTGGTGATCGTTGGCGTGCTGATGACGCTGTATGTCACCTTTGGCGGCATGTTGGCAACCACCTGGGTTCAGACCATCAAGGCCGCGCTGTTGCTGCTGGGTGGCACGATCCTCGGATTTGGCGTCATGGCCCTGATGCATTTCGAATTTGGCAGCCTCGTCACGGCGGCAGTCCATGCGCATCCGCAGGGTGCGGCCATCATGGCGCCGGGCGTGATGGTCCACGATTACATCACGGTCATCTCAATCGGCCTGGCATTCGTGTTTGGCACCGCCGGCCTGCCGCATGTGCTGATGCGTTTCTTCACCGTTCCCGATGCGCGCCAGGCCAGGCGTTCGGTCGCCTACGCAATCGGGTTTATCGGCTATTTTCAAAGCCTGATATTCATCATCGGGCTGGGTGCGATTGTCTATGTCAGCGGCAATCCGGAATTCCTGGCCTCCGATGGCAGCCTCATAGGCGGGGCCAACATGGCCGCGGTGCATCTGGCAAAAGTCATCGGTGGCGATCTTTTTCTCGGGTTCATTTCGGCCGTGGCTTTCGCCACGATACTGGCCGTTGTGTCGGGCCTGACTTTGTCTGCGGCGGCCTCTGTGTCGCACGACCTCTATGCCAATGTGATCCGTCACGGCAACAGCGACGAGAAAACGGAACTGCGCATTTCCCGCGTTACGACACTGGTGATCGGTTTGACCACCATGGCCCTGGCGATACTGCTCGAGGGCGAAAATGTCGCGGTGTTGGCCTTGATCGCCCTGGCCATCGCTGCGAGCGTCAATTTCCCGGTCCTGTTCCTGTCCATGTACTGGTCCAGATTCACCACGCGCGGCGCACTGGCCGGCGGCTATGTAGGGCTTGCGGTCTCCCTGGTTCTGATCGTGCTGGGCCCGACCGTGTGGGTCTCGATACTCGGTTTTGAACGGCCGGTCTATCCCTATGCCTATCCAACCCTGTTTGCGATGCTGGCAAACCTGATATGCGCTTTTTGGTTCTCGGTTACGGACAAAAGCCACAGGGCATTCGCCGAAATGGAGTCTTTCGATGCCCAATGGATCACATCGGAAATCGGGCCTGTTCCTCCGCCGGGTAGTGATACGGCGAAACCTCATCCCGGTGCGATCACGGCGCCGGTTCGATAGTGCACGCGCGGACTATCGTCCCTGAAAAGTGCGTCAAGCGAGACACGCACATGACCATGCCGGTATGCTTTGCACCAGGCGACAAGGAACGGAAACGTGACCATCACACGGCGGGATTTTGTCAACGGAATACTGGTAGGCTCGGGTGCGACCCTGTTACATTCGGGGCCGGCATTCTCTTCCGCTGCGGTTAAACCCAACAGCGTCGATGAAAGCTGGTATGGCTACGGCGGCGTGGGTGATTACGCGCCTTCCCATGGCAACACACCGGAAGTGGTCAACACCGCGCACCGGATTCGCGACGGCAAATTTGCCGCTATACCAGCCAACCTTCCCATCGACGAAGAATACGATCTGGTAATTGTCGGTGGCGGCATGGCCGGCCTGGGGGCCGCCTGGCACTTCAAGAAAAGCGCCAAATCGGGGCAAAAATGCCTGTTGCTCGACAACCACCCGCTGTTTGGCGGTGAAGCCAAGGAAAACGAGTTCGAAGTGGATGGCCAGACCCTGCTGGCGCCCCAGGGCGCAAATGGTTTTTTTCTCCCGCCACAGGTTGCCGACCCGGAATTGGCTTCCGGTGATGCGCGATACTACGCCGAACTGAATATTCCCCGCGAGTTGCGCTACCGTGGATGGCCTTCCGCGCTCAAGCCCCTGGAGTTTTGCCGCGACAACTACGGTTTCCTGCACTGGCTGCTCGAAAGCCACACCAACGTGGGCTACTTTTTCCAGAATGAGCAAGGCGGCGCCTGGGTGAATGACATCTGGCGGAATGACCTGGCCGGCGCACCGCTGTCCGAGGCGACACGCGCAGCATTGCTGCAGTGGCGCCGCAGCCGTGCCGACCATCTGGACAATGAAGAAGCCAGGCGCCGGCTGGACACCATGTCCTACAAGGACTATCTGGAAAACGAATTGAAGCTGGGGGCGGAAGGCGCAGCCGAGTCCGACATGTTCCTGGCCGGCGCATTTGGCCTGGGCAGTGATGCGACCTCGGCCCTGGCCGCGCAGGACGTATTGATGCCGGGTCTGCTATCACGCCAGCAATTCGAAGCCGGTTTGCCAAGGCGCAATTCCTTCCCCGGCGGCAACTCCGGTTTCGCGCGCTACTTTCTCAAGGCCATCAAGCCGGAGTCCATTTCCGGCGGAAATGGTTTCGATGACATCATCTCCGGTTCGATCCGGTTTGCCGCGCTGGACAACGCGTCAGATAGCATTAATATCCGACTGCATTCTACCGCGGTCAGCGTGCAGCACGAAGGTGCGCCTGATAACGCCGGCAGCGTGCGCGTGGTCTACAGCCGCTACGGCCAGGAATACGCAGTGCGGGCCAAGGGTGTGGTGATGGCTTCCGGCGGCTGGATCAACAAATATGTGCTGCGGGACTTACCCGCGGATTTTCAACAGGCTTATGAACAGTTTCATCATGCGCCCTTCCTGGTGGCCAACGTGGCATTGAAGCAGTGGCGATTCCTGTATGAACAGGGCATCACCGCCGCGCGCTGGAAGGAGGGCTTCGGCCGCGCCTGCAACATTCGCCAGCCCATGCTCGCAGGGCGGCATCAGCCGCCGCTCGATCCCGATAAACCGGCCGTGCTGACCTTTTATGTGCCTTTCCATTCACCCGGCCTGCCGATCGAGGCCCAGGTGGCGAGCGGCCGCGCGGAACTGTTCTACACCTCATATGCCGCTTACGAACAGCGAATACGCGCGCAATTGACCAAATTGTTCTCCGCAGCGGGTTTTGATGACCGCAGAGACGTTCAGGGCATTATCCTGAATCGCTGGGGACATGCCTTCGTGGTGCCGGCACCGGGATTCTTTTTCGACACGGCAGAGCGCAAGGCGCCGCGCAACGTCATTATGCAGGGGTACGGTCGCATCGCGTTTGGCCACTCCGAGCTGAATGGTTTCCAGCACTGGGGGCCTGCAGCAGACCAGGGCCGCCGGGCGATGCAGCAGATCCTGGATATCGTCTAGCAATGTTGCACCAGTGCGCGTAGCGGGGCCCTTATGGATGCCTTCCGAAACCGGGCCGGTTCCACCACCGTTGGATTTACGGAGTCACTTCGATGATTAAATTGCTCGCCCTGACAGCTACGATATGGCTGGCACTGGGCCAGCCAGGACTGGCCCAGGAGTCTGCCCCACCCGATGAAGCACCGGATCAGCCCGCGGCGTTGGAGACAGCCGGTGCGGCGGCCGAAGCCGGCACCGACCCATTTGCCCGCGACAGCTACCGCATCGATCCCGTGGTTTGCCCGTTCAAAGGACAGATCGACTACAAGCCGGGCGAGATCGAATGCGGTTTGCTGGAAGTGCCGGAGAACCGCGAGAACCCCGACTCCCGCTTCATCGAACTGCACTTCGTCAAGCTTAATTCGCGCTGGGGCAGGGACGAAGACGAAGACCGTGACGAAGACGGCGAAGAGAGCGGTTATGACCTGGCGCCTGGCAAGCGCGACGACCCGGTCATTTACCTGACCGGCGGACCCGGCGCAGTGGTCACAGAGTATGTAAAACGCCTCAAGGACCATGGCCTGCTCGATCATCGGGACATGTACATCCTGGAGCAGCGCGGCATCGGTTTTTCCGGTGATTTCTGCCCGTTCTACAGCACCCGCAAGCCAGCTCTGGACGACGTCGCCACCTTTGAGGAAGCTCTCGAAGCCATGGTGCAGCGGATGCGCGATTGCGCCCTCGACGCGCGCGCCGCCGGGGTCGATATCGCGGCCTACAACACCATCGAGAACGCCCGCGACGTGAAGGCCCTGCGTCGTGCTCTGGGATTCGAGAAATGGAACGTCTGGGGCATTTCCTATGGTTCCATCCTCGGCCAGGCCTATGTCAAGGAAGACCCGGAGGGCATTCGGGCATTTGTCATCGACGCCATCATGCCGCTGGACATTCGCGAATCCGAGCTCTACTGGCGCGTGGTGCACTCGTATGACCGCGATCTCAAGAAGCTGCAGGAGATTTGTGACCGGCAGCCGGCCTGCGCCAAACGCTATCCGGACATTGGCGGGCGTCTGCGTGCGGCCGTCAAGAGCGTGGTCGGCAAGCCCATCGTGGTGGATGTCAAGGACACCGAGACTTTCCCTTCCGGGAAGGCTCACTTCTTCCAGGACACGGTGGCTTTTCTGCCGTTCCTGTTCTTCTACGAACAGGACAACTTCCCTGGCATTCCCGGCCTGATTTACGCCTGGGCGGATGCGGTGGAACGCCGCGACGAAACCTTGTTCCAGGCCATTGCCGCCGCCAGTGGTGAAGAGGCTTTTGTCACGGTCAGCGAGGGCATGCACAACGCCATCTTCTGCACCGATGGCGACATGGAAGCGCAGGCCCGGGCGGGCAAGAAGGACATCCTGGAGTACCCCGTGCTGGGCCCGGCCAGTGGCAGCGCGGAGAACCTGGACCGCCAGGTTGCGCTGTGCAAGGAGACCGGCATGCCCAAACGTCCCGCCGATGAGTACCTGCCGGCAAAGACCGACCTGCCCAGCCTGATCATCGACGGCGCGATGGATCCGATCACGCCGCCGCCCAACGCCAGGGCCATCTTGCCGGGATTCGAGAATGGGACTTATGTGGAATTCCCCTATGCCGGGCACGGGCCCTCGCGCTCCGTGAAGTGCGCGGGCGACCTGCTGAATTCGTTTTATGACGATCCGGCGGCCAAGCCCAACCTGGCCTGTGTCGAGACGATGGAGGAGCCGCGCATGTATGCGCCGCTGTATACCAGCTCGCTGGTGCCGCGCTTGTTGTTGCGGGCAGTGGAAGACAAGAAGCAACTGATACTTCCGGGCGCCTGGGCCGGGGGTTCCCTGTTGATCTTGCTGCTTGCTTTCCTGGTGCTCAGCCTGGCGCCGCTGACCCGCGCCTTCGACGGGCGGCGCACGCTTCCGGCCGGAAGCGCGCGACTGACCGCGTGGCTGGCCGCTACCGTGTCGGTCGCCGCGGCCGCCGTGACCGGCTCAGCCATTGCCGTTACGCTCCAGACTTCAGAACTGTTGCCACTGTTCGGTTTCGTGCCCTGGGCGCGCTACGGCGCCTGGCTCGGGCCGGTGGCCGGCCTGCTTGGCCTGCTGACGCTGATTGCGACATTCCGGGCTCGAAAATCAGCCGGGCTGCCGGGCAGCCTGGTGCTGGGATTCGCGCTGGTGGGCGCCGCGGCACTGGGCCTGAGCAGCTTTATGTTGTTTTGGGGCCTGGGGCCGGTTTAGAGCGGGGCGCGGAGGCGGCGTTTGCGCAGGGCGCTTGCACAGGACTTGGCAGCCTGGTTCGCTACTGCGTGAACGCTATGAAGCCCTGGGCTTTGAGAATTTCGGGCGCGTTGAACAATTGCCGCCCCTTGACCACCTGGTTCACGCGGTACAGTGCTTCAATGTCACGCGTGGGATCATTTCTTCGCAGCACCGTTTCGGTTTCCGGTCCGCGGCCCCGGTCATTGAATTTGAAGGACAGATGCGTGCTGCCATCCGCGGCTTGCCGCAGGGCCATGGAGCCCGACGGTTCACCTACGGTCAGCCAGGTATATTCGCGCAGCGTCTCATCGCCTGCAGTTGCCGCGCCGCTCATGGCCAGCAACAAGAGAACGATTGCAAGTGGCGGCTTCATCGCTTGGGGCTCCCTGTTGTCCCTGGTGTGTTCTGTGGCCGGTGCTGTGCGGGGCCATCAATTACCATAACACTGTCTCACGGCGTTCGGACCTTCCTGCTGTATCGCCAGGTATTTTTCCCAGTAGGCTTTATCGATCTTTTTCAATGCCGCGCGGTTATCGGGATTGCGATACCGCCTCAGATGGCTCGGGCCACCGTTATAGTCCGCGTCAAAAGCTGGTTCCAGGCCCAACAATAAATGCTGGCGGACAATATGCACAGGTTGAACTACGGATCCGAAAAGTGTCCGGTAAAGTTCTTTGATACATTCTATACTCCAATCAGTTTTTTGTTTCGAGGTTCCCAGTTCATGGATTGTAGATCAGCGGTTTGATCCACGGTTTCATGCCGGTATGAGCAGCACCAGGTGGTACTGACCAAGGTGAAACGCAGAATGAAAACCCGAAAATACGGAGTGAAACAGGAGTTTTTTTTAATCCTGCCATGCTTGCTCATTGCGGGGACCGCCCCTGTCGCAGCCCAGGAAAATGAGTCCTCAAAGGCGCATCGAAGTGTGCTCGAAGAAATTATCGTAACGGCAACAAAACGGGGTGAAACGTCGTTGCAGGACACTGCGATGAGCATCAGCGCCATCGGGCAGGAGGCGATCGAATACCACGGTGCCGATGATATGCTCGACTACCTGCTGCTGGTTCCAAACGTCAGCTTCACCCTGAGTTCTTCAGCGGGCGGCCGGGATGATGTCCGCCCCGGACGGCATGTAACCATTCGGGGTATCGATTCAGGTCCGGATGGCGTTCCAACAACGGCTTTCTATATCGATGACACACCTGTCGAGTTGGTGGACCCCAAGCTGTTCGACATCAGCCGGGTCGAAGTACTGCGCGGGCCACAAGGCACACTATACGGCGCCAATTCCATGGGCGGTACGGTTCGCATCGTCACCAATAAACCCCAATTCGACCGGCTTGAATTTCAAACAGACCTTACGGCAGGTTTCATGCCTGAGGGGGAACCAAGTTTCTATGGAAATGTCATGATCAACCTGCCGCTGGCGGACAGCGTAGCGCTGCGCGCAGTCGGCGTTTACCGTAAGGAGGGCGGGTTTATCGATAATGTGGGTGTGGAAGGCGTTGCCGATTTTAGCGAGATGACCACGCAGAAGGACGTTAATGATGAACAAGTTGAAGGTGCACGTCTGGCATTGAGCTGGCAGGCCAACGAAGCGTTGCGGGTTACGCCAAGTATCTTTTATCAAAATATCAGTATCGATGGAACACCCCAGTATGAACCCGATACCGGAGATCTGCAGTATTCTGACCGGCGTGTACCAGAGGAACAGGAAAATGATTTCACCCTGATCAACCTGGAGATTGAATACGACTTTGGCCGCGACATCACTTTGTTTTCATCCATGGCCTGGTTTGATAGCGGTGCAACCATCGTTGATGATTTCACCAAAGTCCAGTTGTTATTTGAATTACCCGCGGAACCCTTTCAACGCTCATTTGTGGATCTTTCAGCAGACCGGTTCACCTGGGAAACCCGGCTGGCCGGTGCGTTTGGGGGAAACATCAACTGGATTCTGGGTGGCTTCTTTCTGCATGAAAAAATTGTTTATCAACAGGAGGTACCCAATGACAGTCTGAAGGGGTGCCCCCTGGAAATTTGCGGCGAAGATCTGGGGTCAGTCGATTCCTTGTTCACTGGGGTTCAGACCAACAAGGATGAAAGACTGGCGATATTCGGTGAAATCACCTGGTCGCCCGGTGATCACTGGGATATCACCGGCGGGCTGCGTTGGTTTAGCAGCAATTCTGATCAACGGGCGGACTTTTTCGGGTATTTCAATGGTGGGACTTCGACGGATATTGGTGAATCTTCGGAATCCGACCTTTCCCCCAAGTTGCAAGTGGCGTATCGGCCTGACGATGACAACATGATTTATGGTGTCATTTCCAAAGGATTCCGGCCAGGCGGCCCGACAAACATTGTGCCGCCCAGTCTTTGCGGTGGGGATCTGGCGAACCTTGGATTATCCGAGCCCTTGAGTCAGTTTCATGCAGACACCTTGTGGAATTACGAAGCTGGCTACAAAGGCACGCTGGCCGAAGGACGGGTCACGCTCGATGCAGCGGCCTTTTTTATGGACTGGACTGATGTGCAACAGGCCGTTCGGCTCGCCTGTGGCTTCGGTTTCGTCGGCAATGTGGGCTCGGCTGAAAGCAAGGGCCTGGAATTGGAGTTTATGGCGCAGGCAAGTGAGCATTTTTCTGTATTCGTAACGGCCGGATATACCGACGCGCAATTCACTGAAACCAGCGAGGAAGTCGGGGTGACCCAGGGTGACCGGATTCAAAATTCGGCAAGATTTACCGGCTCCCTATCCGCACTTTATCAACAGTCCCTGGCTGCTTCCACAACAGGTTACGTCCAGGCTTCCTTGCAGCATTCCGGCAATAAGATGAGTCAGGGCCTGGTAACAGGAGCCCCGCACGTGCTCCCGGCAATCACTACAGTTGACCTGAGATTGGGTCTGCAGCGGGATAACTGGGAGCTCGTTCTCTGGGGGAAAAATCTGACTGATGAACGCGGCCAACTGCAATTCTGGGATTATCAACCAGCGGCCTTAGACAATGTAAACGTGATGCGGCCACGTACTTTTGGCATCACGTACAGGTACTTCGGAGTTCACTAACCTGACCTCATTCCCTCACTGCACTGCAGCACGATTGAAATTCAGATTCAGTTCAAGTCGTGTGGCGTCTTCTTGCGAAACTTTCAAACTCTCTTTTAACCTGTCCAGGAGTGAAATATGACCTCTGGTAATCTCGCCATATGCCATTGTCTCTTCCACGGCTGCACTGTACATTTGCAGGCTGCGCGAAGCGGGATAATCGGCATTATCAATGTCGGCACTCACCAGTTTTGATGAAAAGCGATCAGCCCAGCGGTGCAAGGGTGTGAGGAACAGGGTAAGTAAAGCAGAAGCGGCAAAGCCAATGAGCCCACCGAGCTGATCGGACAGCAACGTATTGACTCCTTCAGAAATCAGGTAAAACAGGACAACAAACATTCCAGCAAGGACACTGTTCTTGATGGTCGATTTAAGCCGAATTTCAATATCCAGCATCTGCAGTTTTAATATCCCGTACGTCATTATGGGTATGTATATGAGCGTGGGGCCAACGTAAAGTTGATCGATAAGTCTGGGCGCTTTTTCAACCCAGCCAGTGACTACAGATAGATATACTGCGGCCCAGGCCAAATCGCGAAAGCCAAATGCACAGACAAAAGCGAGTGCTTTTTCCTTCGCCAACTTTGTCTTCGCCAATTTCACTCCAGCCAAAGAAATAACAAAGATGACCACGAACATGATGACCATCACCTCGTACAGCAGCATATCAACTGCTATGTCGGATTCAATAACCCCGAAATGAACCAGCATGAACAGGAACAGCGATATGAATCCGATGGTATATAGCGTGTACCGCCCCGCAGGAGTCGTCAGCGGTTTCAGAAATTTAATGGGCAGCGCATAGGCCACAAAGATGGGATATAAAATCAGCATAAGAACATCACCAACGTGATGAATTATGTCTAAAACTAAAGCCGTCTCGTCAGGTATATTGAAATTAAATAACAGGAAAAGACCTGAATCGCTGGTTAGCGCCGTAACTATTTCAATCAGCAGCAAAACAATAAATCGTCTCGTGACCGAGGTCGGGACTGCCTTTGTCCAGAGGAAATAAGCAAATAGCAAGGATACGATTGCTGCGACAATGGAAGTAAATCCCCAGGGATTAAGTTCAGATAAACTCATGATGATCCTGTCGCTCCTTGCTTTTTAGTGGGTTCATTTTGTTTATACCCTATCACTAGAGCAAATTAGGGCGAGGACGTCCATCGCTTTTTTTTTAAAAAAGAATAAAGCAGGCTCAGACCGATGGTATACGGTTGCCGTCGGCAGGCAAATGGAAAATACCCGTTGAGTATAGGACATTTAAACACTATATCGCCGGGATTCGTGCTCGTGGGTGTTGCCGCCCTGGGCCTGAGCAGCTTTATGTTGTTTTGGGGTTTGGCGCCGTGACCTTCCGCTTGCGTGGCCGGCGTCGTGCGAGGCAATCAATGGCCATAACACTGTCTCACGGCGTTCGGGCCCTCCCGCTGTATCGCCAGGTATTTTTCCCAGAAAGCTTTATCGATTTTTTTCAATGAGGCGCGGTTATCGGGATTGCGATACCGCCTCAGATGGCTCGGGCCACCGTTATAGATCGCGTAGGTGGCGCGGGCAAGGTTATCGGCATTACCGGTGATTTCGTGCTCGCGTTTCCTGATCGCATAGTCCACCAGGTAGTGGACAAGAATTTCATTGCCCGCGCGGGCGTTGTAAGCGATATCGTTGGTCAGGGCCTCGATGTCGTACACGCCGCGCCAGACATGCCGGTTGACCTGCATCAGGCCGATCGACCCTGCCGATGACTGAATGGGCTGAATGGTTCCCGCGGTTTCGATGTACTGGCGCCAGCAGCTTTCCTGCCAGGCGGTGGCACGCAGCAGCGTTTCATAGATGCCGAAAAATTCTCCAGGCACCTTGTCCCTGTCGCGTTCGGCTTTGGAGATGTCATCCATCAGTTGCACCATCATCCGCAGATACTTGTCCACATCCCCTGGACCGGGCACCCAACCATTAAGCTGATTGACCAGGTCTGCATTGAGCTCTGCCGCTTCAGTGGAGCGAATCAACCAGTCGAGAATGAAGGATGTGACGGGGTCATTGCCAACGTCAAAAGCCGGCTCCAGGCCCAACAATCGGCGTAAGGATGGGTCCACTGCGGCGTCATAGGCAAGTTCGGGATCGTCAACAGACGGAACCAGCAAGCGCGCCAGGCTGCGCAGGCTGTATTTGTCCAGTTGCATGCCGAGGTAGGGCGCAACCCGGTCCAGCGCCTCCAGCGCGTCCGCCGCGGCAATGAAGGTGGCATAAGAGAAGGCACGGGCGCCGGGCAGGTCTGGTTGCGTTTCCTGCAACAGGGGCGCCAGCCGTTCCCAGGTATGCAAAAAAAGCTCGCGTACGGGGTCGCGCTTACGGTCTTCAATCGCCAGCGCATCGCGCAGCTCATAGCGGGCTTCGAGGAGGGTGTCTGCCAATGCATCGGCCAGCTCAGGGCTTGCAGCCGCCGTGGTCTTGAACATCCAGGTGGCGAAACCATCCCAGGCCTGCCAGTTGTCGTCCCACCGCGCGAGTTCTTCTTCGGACAGCGGGCTTTCTTCGACGGGCGGTGCCGTGGGGGGCGCAGCGGGGACTTCGAGTGACAATACGATATCAAGCCCGGTGGCGGACGGGCGGGCCGCCTTGAGCCTCAGAGAAGCGACCATGGCCGCTATTTCTGTCTCCGGACCAGCAAACGCATGGCCGACCAACTCCTGAATTCCGCTTACAGCCGGCTGTAAATCGATGCGCACCGCATCTAGCCGCGGATGGAGGTATTCGGTAATCCATTTGCGCACGATGCGTGGTACTGCCGGCTTTTGCTCATCGCGCCGCAGGATGTTCGAATCCACGACACTGAAGCCAACAGTCATTTGTTCTGCGTTAACGAAAGATTCGTGCACTGTCTCGATGACGCCAATCCATGTGTTCGCTAGCACACAGCGCCTGCCCAATGGCGTTCCAGTGTGCGTTTTGATCGTCGTCAGAATACGAAACTGCCCGGAGTCTGTCGCTTCGATACGGGGTTCTGACAACACCATGGTGTTGCAACGAATTCGGTCTGTGTATACCTCGACGCTTTGGTCTGGCCCGGTAAACAGCTGTTGATCCAGCGCTTGCTCCAGGATGCGGTAATCCAGCGCCAGCGGAAGTTCCAGTTCAGCGGCAAAAACGGCATGAGCAAAGGGCAGGGCGGCGACGATAAGCCATGCCGCACGCGCGGGCAGGCGCAAACCGGAACCTGAGGGCATGAATTTCCAATGCTGCATAATAAATCCGCCAGAAAGGAGGATGCGATTATAGGAGCAAAGGCACAGCATGAATATCAATGAATGGTTTTCGATCGCGCGTCCCTGACCGATCGCCTGCTGCCTGGCCGGGGCAATGCCCCGGCCTCACCGATTACTTGTCTGTTTACTGCGCCGCTGCACTCGGACGCCGTCACTCCGCCTGGATTTCGCTGGCGATGATGTCGCCGTTCGATTGCTGTTGCCCCTTGCCCTGGGCTTTTTGGCCAACCTTGAACTTGCCGCCGCTGACCTGGATCTTGGTGGACGAGGTGATAATGATCGTCTTTCCCGAAACAACCAGGGAATTGGACCCCACCGAGGTTATTTTGCCCTGGAACTCGACAGTCGCACCGCTGGATGTTGAGCTGCCGCCGCCTCCGCCTCCGCTTGTTGAGGTCGTCCCGCCTCCGCCGCTGCCGTCAGGGAAAAACGGCAGGCTGCGGACACGTTTTCCGGTCAACTGATAATAAGCATTGGCGACCGCGGGTGCGATCGGCGGCACGCCTGGTTCACCGGCGCCACCCAGAGCTTCACCGCTTTCGAGGATGTGTACGTCTACAGTCGGGCGCTTCCTTCACCCGCAACATGCGGATGCGGTTGAAGTTGGCGACTTGCGGCGCACCTGCGACGAAACTCTGGCCGCCCCAAAGCGCGGCATTCAGGCCATGAATGATGCCGCTCTGCATTTGCATTTCCACCGAGCCGGGGTTGATGGCGGTGCCACAATCGACCACGCAGGTGACGCGGCGCACGCTGATGGAGGTATCCGATCCGGAGATCTCCACTACCTGGCACACCAGGGAGCCGAAGGCTTCGGAAAACGCCATGCCCCAGGCGCGACCGCTGGGCAGGGAATGGCGCCATTGGCTCAGGGCGTCGGCGGCTTCGACCACGGCAAGTGCGCGCGGATGACCAGCCATCAGTTCCTTGCGGAACTCCATCGGGTCTTTCAGGGCTGCATCGGCAAGCTCGTCGATGGCGCTTTCGACTGCAAACGCATTGAGCGAATGGCCGACCGAGCGCCAATAGCCGACAGGGACCTGGCTAGTATGCTCAACCCATTCGCTGCGGCTGTTCGCAAAAGCGTACGGCAAAGCGGTCTGGCCCTCGGTCGCCTGACTGTCGGCGCTGCTCATGGAGCGCCCCCGCTGCCGTGAGATCGAAGGGAGACACATGGCGGTACTGCCAGGCAGCGACAGCGCCATATGTCGTCCAGGCCCGCCTTGACGTTGATCAGCGCCATCGGCCGGTACTGATCGAAACGGGTGTCCTCCTCGCGCATCCACGTCAACTTGACCGGCGTCTTCATTGCGATGCCGACCTGGATGGCCTGGCTGATAGTAATCACGCTCGATCTTGCGGCCGAGGCCGCCACCGAGGAACGTGGTGTGGACGGTAACTTTGTCGGGCGGCAGCCCGGTGAGTGCCACAGCCTCGCTATGCACCCAGCTCGCGGCCTGCACCGGACACCAGATCTCGCAGCTATCACCGCGATAATCGACCGTGCAATTGAGCACTTCCATGCACACGTGCGAGATGTAAGGCAGGGAGTAAGTGGAGTCGATGGTGGACCAGGCATTGCTCAAACCTTCGTCCACATCGCCGACCGGGGCTTCAGCCAGGAAGGCCTCGCCGTTGTACATCAGATCCTCGGCATCGGCAAGCATCACCGTATCGTCCATGGCCGCGGACTCAGACGGGATATTCCAACTGACGTTCAACCTCTTGGCGGCTTGCATGGCCTTCCAGGTGTTGCTGTTGGTGACCACGCCACGGCATTGATATCGCCAGCGCGGGTGGCGCCGCGGGACTCCGGCGCCACGAGCGGCACCACGGCAATCGCGCCGGAGGGCTTTTGCGGCAAATACTTCATCGTTCCACCGAACACCGGGCAGTGCTTCACCGAGGCATACACCATGCCATCCAGGCGTACGTCGATGCCGTACTTGGCGCGGCCGTTGACCTTGAGCGGTATGTCAAGCCGCGGTAGCCGTTTGCCGATAATCTGATAGTCCGATGGATCGGTCCACGCAGGGGACGGTCGGGACGTCCAGCATAGCTGCTTCCTCGGCAAGCTCACCGTAGGTGAAACTCCCGTGCAGGCCCGTAAACGATGTCCGCCTTCGGCCCAGCAGTCGGAGACATCCGCCCGGAGACCATCCTGGCCGCACGCGGCAGCGACGAGCATCTCGCGCGCTGCGGCACCAGCGTTGCGTAGTTGGTCGTGTTGCCGCCGCACCGCGCCGCTTCCTGCGGTAGGTAGGTGACCGGCCTTGTTCAGATAGCGGACGCCAGCTGCCGGTGTAGTCGGCTTGCTCGATCCTGACGTCCTGCCAGTTGACCTTGAGTTCTCGGCGAGGATTTGCGCAGCCCGGACATCGATCCCTGACCGAGTTCACTGCCGCCGTAAAGTGATGGTGACGCTTCGCGTCGGCGTCGATACGCACATAGGCATGCAGGTCGGCGCGCGGCGCCGGTGGCCGCTTCGGCGCGCGAGAGCAGTGGCAATTTGAAACCAAGCACCAACGCGCCAATGGATGCGGAAGTATTGATCAAAAAGGATCGGCGGCCGAGGGCAGGCTCCGCGCCGGGTTGCGTAATGGTTTTGGTGATTGTTTTGGTAGTCATGGAATCCATTCCTTGAGGCTGGCCGAACTCAAGCGAGCGCTTCTTTGATGCGCTGGTGGGTTCCGCAGACACAGATGTTTTCGAGTTCGTTGACGATTTCATTGGTGCGTCCGCCATCGGCTGCCATGCGCGCGGCGCGGCCATCAGCATCCCTGACTGGCAATATCCGCATTGCGGTACCTGGCCTTCGATCCATGCAAGCTGCAGCGGATGGCTGGGGTTGTCCGGATCGGGCGACAGGCCTCGATGGTCGTCACCTTTTGGCCTACGGCTTCTTTGACATCGATGACGCACGATTTTTTCGCTTCGCCATTGCAGCCATACGGTACAGGCCCAGCATTTCTCGATGCCGCATCCGTACTTGGTTCCGGTTAGTCCAATGACGTCGCGCAACACCCAAAGTAGCGGTGTCCCTTCGGGAACGTCGACAGTGTGATTTTGCCCGTTGACACTGAGTGTAAACATGAGTAACTCCTTTTACTCTTGTAACTCGATTGATGGTAGGCGGCGCTTAAGGACTTCGTTGTCCGGCCGCGGACGGAAGTCTAACCTGAAATGGAATCAGAAGTATAGTGCCGCGCACGACCCTGGGCTGGAAGAGCGGGGGAACGGCGTAGGGGCCAGAACCGGCCGGGGCATTGGACGTGCTTGCTGACCAGACGTCCGCAAAATGCCTTGCACCGGGTCAGTTTCTCTTCGCGGGTATGGTTGTCAGCACACCGCACGTTGACACAGATTGTGCGCCTTGCGCTTCGCCCAAAGATATCCCATCAGGCCCGCCAGCATATTGGCCAGTGCATAAGCGCCAAAGATTCCCGGAATACCCAGCCATCGCTGCCCCAGAAATGCCAGTGGCAGGTACAGAACCATGATTCGGGTCACGCTGACCGCCACCCCCGGCAGGGGATTGCCCAGGCCGTTGAACGCCGCATTCACCACCATCACGATGCCGTAGGCACCGTAGCCGATCGGTGCAATCCATAAAAACATCCGCGTGACCCGGGTGACGTTTTCGCTGCTGCTGAATAATCCCGGCAGAACGCCTGAAAGCAGGGCCAGAATAATGGCAATCAGAACACCGCAGGCGATACAGAATACTGCGCACATCCTCAGCGCCTCCTGTATGCGTTGCTCTTTACCGGCCGACAGATTCTGGCCGACAAAGGGCCCGATGATCGATGACAGGGCGTAGAAGATCACGAGCACGAGCGATTCAATACGGCTGGCGACGCCAAACCCCGCCACCGCTTCGGGGCCATACTGTGCAATCATCGCGGTGATGGCGGAAAGGCCGATCGGCACGATGGCATTGGTTCCGGCGGCGGGAAGCCCAACGTGCAATATGGCCGCCCAGGACTTTTTCAGCTCGGCCGCATAGGGCATTTTGAAACTGACCATCTCCAACCGGTTTACCATCAGGTAGAGCGCCCAGGCAAAAATCGTTGCCCTGGAAATGACCGATGCCGCTGCCGCCCCATTCAGGCCCATGGCGGGAAGCGGTCCCGGGCCGAAGATCAAAATCGGATCCAGAATCACATTGAGAATGGCACCGCAAATCATCAACTTGCTCGGCAAACGCGTGTCGCCCGTCGCGCGCATGCTGCTCATACCGACCATGCCCCCCACCAGGAAAGGCACGCCGGCATATAAAATCAGCATGTAGCCCCGAATCAGCGGAATCATATCTGCAGGCGCGCCCAGAAGGTGGAACAAGGGTTCGATCGTCAGTATGCCCAGCAGTGACACCGCGGCCGTAATGAGAAAGGACAATATGAGGCTGTCCGTGGTGAGGCGGCTGGCTCTGCTGTGATCTTCAGAGCCAATGGCGCGGGCGACAACAGAAGAGGTTCCTGCGCCCAGTCCTATGGCGATGCTGATGGCGATCATGAGAATGGGGAAACCAAAACTATACGCCGCCAGAGCGCGGTCACCCACTCGGCCGAGAAACCAGGCGTCAATGAACGATTGGGCCATCATGGTCGTAATGCCCAGCAACATGGGTAAGGTCATGTTGGCCAGGTGCCGGGCGACCGAGCCCTGGGTCAGTTTGGCTTTCGGGGAGTTCATAAAATGCTGCAATCGAGTAATGTTACAAATTTACAATACAATAAACCGCTATTTTGACATGGTCGCAGAATGATTGGTGACCGGGAAGCTGCTGAACCTTGACGCGCCTGTTCATAGTAATGCTTGTCGCGCTGCTCACGGCACGTTCTTCGGATGCACGTAACATTCGCGATGATGGCGTTGATTCAGCACTACCTTTGGAGGCAGATCGAATGACGGCTTCTGGAAACGGTCGATACGGGCAGAATCATCGATCATTCAATTGATGTTCCGTGCACAACGCAGCAAGCCTTTGACCTTTGGCTCGACCCTGACGCTCTTTCTTTGTTTCTTGGCTCCTTATCACGCATCGAGCCTCATAAGGGTGGCGCGTACGAGTTTGCTTTCTTTCCCGAGGAAGACCCGGACGGGTCAAAATACGGCACAAAGGGTGCGGTGCTGCTGGCTGTAAATCCCCCTCATCGGTTGGTGTTTGAATGGGTTGCTTTCGTGGCGGATGACAGGCAAGCACGGGCGGCTCCTCCGGCCGACCAAGAACTGCACGGCGAGCGGCCACTTCCAACCTGGGTGCAGGTAGACTTTGCGCCATTGCCGAAAACCGGGACGCATATCCGCTTGCGGCATTTTGGGTTTAAGAGTGGAGTGCAATGGCAAGCATCGCAATCGTGGTTTGATCCGGTTTGGGCGGGCGTACTGGTTCGTCTGCAACGGGTTTGTAGTGATCTGGGAGTCAGGTAATCATCCGGCACCACAACATTGTCCAGCAGTAGAAGATCGCGAACATTCATTTGCGCTATCAATGATTGAAGCTGCAGATGCCGGTCCTGGAAAAAAGTGGTGGGTGTTGCGCCCTCCCGTTTGATAGGATGGTTTCATGTCCCGCCGCAGCATCAATCTGACCGACGATCTTTACGAATATCTGCTCAATGTTTCGCTGCGCGAGCCGCCGCTGCTTGCCAGGCTGCGCGAGGAGACCGCCGGGCTGGCCAGCGCCGCGATGCAAATCAGTCCCGAGCAGGGCCAGTTCATGCGCCTGCTGGTCGAGCTTATCGGCGCCCGGCGGGCAATCGAAATCGGCACCTTTACCGGCTACTCCGCGCTCGTTGTGGCAGCCGGCCTGTCTGTAGGCGGCAAGCTGATCTGCTGCGATGTCAACGAGAAGAGCGCCGCGATCGCCCGGCGCTACTGGGCTGAAGCAGGGTTGGCCGACCGGATCGAGCTGCATCTGGCGCCGGCGCTTGAGACCCTCGATGAGATGCTCGCCGCTGGTGTCGAGCCCTTCGACTTCGGCTTCATTGACGCCGACAAGGAGAACTACGATGGCTACTACGAGCGTTTGCTGAAGCTTATTCGGCCTGGCGGGTTGATCTTGATTGACAACGTGCTGTGGGACGGCTCGGTGATTGATCTGGAAAAAACCGACGCTGACACGGAAGCCATCCGCGCGCTCAATCTCAAGCTCAAGGTCGATGAACGGGTTACGCTGTCAATGTTGCCACTCGGCGATGGTCTGACGCTGGCCCGGGTTCGCGGTTTGAACGAGGGGCGGGGCAAAGCGCCGAAGCAAGTTGCCTGAAGGAAGATGTATTCGATGCGATCGCCAATCCGTATCATGATGGGGAAGTGGATGAGCAGGCCAGATATACATGACAAATTACAAACGACCGGTTTTCGATTTCAAAAATAAGTGTGTTCTTATCACCGGCGCGACTTCGGGTATCGGTCTGGCATCGGCCGAAGCCTTTGCCGCCAGCGGTGCGCAGCTTGTCCTTGCCGGACGCAACAAAAAGCGTGGTCGGGCGATTTGTAAACGCTTGACCAGAACCGGCCAAAGAGTCGAATTTATCCCGGGCGATATTGCGGACGCGGAATACTGCGAGCAATTGGTAAGCGGCGCCGCATCGGTACTGGGCAAACTGGACATCGTCGTCAACAGTGCGGGCGTGGCCCATCACGCCACCGTCGATCAGACCACCGATGAGCAATGGGCAAATACCTTTGAAGTCAACGTCAATGGAACGTTTTACGTCTGTCGTGCGGCGGTGCCGCTGATGAAACAACGGGGTGGCGTCATCATCAACATCGCCTCGGATGCCGCCCTCTCGGGCAGTGAGCACCTGGCGGCATATTGCGCCAGCAAGGGCGCGGTGCTGCAACTGAGCCGGGCGATGGCGCTGGATCACGGCCGTGACGGTATCCGGGTAGTGGCCATTTGTCCCGGTGACGTTGACACGGCCATGTTGCGCGGCGAATATCGCGAGCTTGGCTTGAGCCTTGAGGAGGGTCTTGGGCAGTCGGCGCAAGCGGTGGCGCTTAATCGCGTTTGCAGTGTCGAGGAAGTGGCCGACCTGGTCCTGTTCGCCGCAGGTGATTCCGGGCGTTTTATCAGCGGTTATCCCCTGGTCATGGATGGAGCCGGCCGGGCCTGAGAAGTATGCTGATTACCGCTCGGACTTGCCGGTAAGCTCGCCTGCGGGATTACTCGGCGTACGCAAGGACAAAAGGAACTGCAGGAGTTTCGCCTGGTCATTTTCGGCCATGGCGGCGTACTTATCGCGTGCGCTCTGCGCTTCACCGCCATGCAGCAAAATGGCCTCGCCCAGGGTCAGCGCGCGACCGTCGTGCAGGTAGGGCGCGGTATCTGCCACGCCCCACAACCGTGCCGTGGTAAATTGGGTATCCAGCGGATTTCCGAAAAACTCTGCCAGGGCGGGGCCCATGTCGTGGCGTTTGAGGTCCGCAAACAGGGGTATGATCAATCCACCGCCTTTTGCCTTGCGGAATTTTACCGGTGCGCTTGCCAGGTTGACCTGGTAAAACACGTTGGCGGAGGGATCATCCGCAACTTCCGGGAAGCTGTAGGTCAGCATCTGGCTGTTGCTGGTCAGATTGGGTTTGTGACAGGAAGCACAGCCCAGGTTCGCAAAGATTTTGCCCCCCTGCGCCGCCGCACGGTTACGGCGGTCCTCCGTCGGACGCTCCAGCGTGGTGTTGAAAATCACCAATGCCGAAAGTTCGCCGATCAATACCTCGTTACTGACACCGTCGTTGTCCTCGTCTATGCCTTCTCCCACAAGTTCAACCGGCTGCATGCCCAGATGGAACATCATGGCGCGCATCGTCAAAGCTGCGCACGGTGGCAAATTCGCCTTTGCGGCCGAAAGGCCGTACAACCAGGTCCGCGTCTACTCCGGTGACAGCGGAAACATCGAACGCAACACCGTCATAAACCAGTTCGCCAAAGTCGACCCCCTTGGTTTCGAGTTTTACCGGCGTGCCGGGGTTTTGTTGCGCATACTGTTTCAGGTTCTGTAAGTCAACGGTCATCTCTTTGGCCAGCAACTCAATGCCACCGGAACCAAACAGGAACGGCGGGTTGATAAAGCGACCGTCCATTCCCGCCTGCTGGATATGCAGGGTATCGGTAACATCGATAAATGTCGGCTGGAAGATCGCGTTGGTGACGCTGCCGCCCACTCCGCCAATTCCCAGTTTCGCAGGCACGGAAGCATTGCTGACAATGGAGTGGCATTCCAGGCAGGTTTGCCCGTCCAGGCCGTTGACCCGCAGGAAGGTGCCATTGCCGCCCAGGGTGGGCCGGCCGCCGGGGTCGGTGGGATTGAGCGGGTTCATCGGGCCGTCGCCGTAACCGTCCCGCTTGTTAAATGGCGTGCTGAACATCTTCAGGCCGGCACGCCTGATTTCCTGCAAACTCAAGTTTCCAGATTCAATCTCGGCCTGGCTGATGCGGTCTTGACCGAGGCGCGGCCCTTCTCCCGGGAGTTCGGCACGGGCTGAACACGTGATCAGCAGAAACACTGATGCGGTGATGATCTGTCTACAGGCCAACACGGTTGATTCTCATTTTCGCCCCTTTACCGCCGGACTCAGCTCAGCCCATGCGCGCGCAACAAATTCTGATTACGGTTCTGACCTTCCACTTACATCCGAATTTTAGCACGTTAACCCGCGCCGCTGATGTCGAATGCGTCGAGGTCGACGTCCAGCATCATGGCGCGCTTGTATTTGTCTTCGCGCGGCAGCGGCACGGTGGCATCGATGCCCATGCGGGTCCAGCGATCATTCTCCACCATGGGATTCAGCCGGTGGCCAACGGCGTCCGGGATCATGATCAGGTCGCGTTCGTAGCGGCAGCGGGTTGCGACCGCCCAGTCCACGTCGGCCATGCTGAAGATATCCACGTCGGGATCGACCACGATCACGGTCTTCAGAAATGCCAGTGCGTCGAAAGCCACCTGGATCGCCTGGCGTGGCGTGTCTTCGTTTTTGCGGTCCACCTGCACGACCAGGGTGTAGGGCACGCTGCCGTCGGAGAAATGCACGGCCTTCACCTCGGGCAATGCGCTGCGGATACGGCCGAAGACACCGGCCTCCGCCACCGAGGAGTAAGCCTGTCGCACCTCCAGGCCGGACAGGATGGAATGAAAGATTGGGGATTTCCGCCGCGTGATCGCGGTCACTTCCATGACCCAGCGGTCCTCCCGCGAGGCGTAATAGCCGGTCACCTCAGCGTACGGACCCTCGGGTTCGCGCACGCCGGGCAGGATGCGGCCTTCGATGACGAATTGGGCATTGGCCAGGGCCTCGACGCCAACCGATTGCGCGCGGATCAGCCTCGCCGGCTCACCCATGATCTGGCTGGCGATGCCCAGTTCGTCCGCATCAATCGGCGCCGCCGAGGACGGTGTCGCCGCAGCCAGATGCGCGCCGACATCCACGCCGTTGTTCACGGTAATTTCCAGCGCCTGGCCGCGTGCTTCGGCGCGCTTGAAGTAATCCATCACATGGCCGAGCTCTTCCAACAGCAAAGTGAAGCGGCGCTCACCGGTCACCATCATGCGGTGAATCGACAGGTTGCGTACACCGGTATCCGGATCCTTGGTGATGACCACACTGGATGTCAGGTAGCGGCCGCCATCGCCCAGGGCATGATGGGGAATCGGCAAACGGTACAGGTTTGGCTCGCTCTCCACGACCTCATTGGCCGGGCCGGAATCGAGAATCACCGGTTCCATTGGCGCCTTGCGCCAGGCCGCGATTTCATCGGCCAGTACGAACGGCAGCTGCTCGCTGGTGGTCCCGAAAATCTTCGCCACCATCGGCCGGTTCCAGTACAGGCCAATCAGAACGGGATAGGGTTGGCCCTTGACGCGCTCGAAAAGCACCGCTTTGCCGCCTTCGAACTTGCGCGCGATTCCGGCCATCACATGGTCCTGATCGACTTCGCTATGAACACGGATCAGCTGGTTTTCCGCTTCCAGAAAAGCGATATAACTTTGCAGATCGGTCAGTCCTCTTTGTGCAAGATCCATAGCGATGTCCTTTCTGACGAGTGTGCCGGTCGATTCGACTGCACCTTTGTATTGAAATTATACGTAATCCTGAATCCCTATCTCAGCGGCTCATTGCGGCGATCGGTCATCGTCAAGGCAAAAAGAAAGGAGATGACGGCGGATACGCTGATGTACCAGGCAAAAGCGAGATCGTTCTGGGTTCGGGTGATCAGCCATTCAGCCACCATCGGGCTGGTGCCGCCCAGCACGGCAAAGCTGATGTTGTAGCTGACACACACGCCTGTCACACGAATTTTCTGCGGAAACATTTCAGCCATGGTCGCCGGGATCGAGGCCACGTAACAAGCCACCAGGAATACGAAACCCAACTGCCCGGCAAGGATCATCGCCGGATCCGGGTGGTGCATGAGCAGGGTCAGCGGATGGGCGAAGACGGCGAGGCCGCCGACACCGAGCAAAATCAATTTTTTTCGGCCCCAGGCATCAGACAGTTTGGCAAATACCGGCACCAGCAGCAGCAGCACGACCATGCTGACGGTATTGATTTCCAGTGCCACCGAGCGTGTCTGCTTGACGACATCTATCAGCCAGGTGACGAGGTAAACAAAGATGATGTAAAAGGTTACGGCAAATGCCACGTTCAGGCCGATGACGCGGAATATCTCCCTGCCGTGTGTTTTGAATGCCACAATCAGTGGCGGCCTTTCATGTGCGACCGGAGGTTGCTTGCCCAAGCCCCGGCGGAGGAAAAACCCGGTCAGGGACACGGCGATCCCCACCAGAAAAGCGACCCGCCAGCCCCAGCTGCTGAGTGCCTCCGGCGACATGGATGAGCTCATCAATGCGCCCACGGCGGAACCCAGCAGGATGCCCCCGGTGGCGCCAAACATGGACCAGCTCGAATAGAAGCCGCGCTTGCCTTCGGGAGCGTTTTCCGCCAGAAACACGATCGAGCTGGTATATTCACCGCCCACCGCCAGCCCCTGCATCATGCGCATCAGAACCATCAGAACGGCCGCGGTCACCCCAATCGTTTCGTAAGTGGGCAGCAGGCCGATGAGGAAGGTCGGGATTGCCATGCATATGACGGATAGCTGTAGTGCGCGACCCCGGCTATAACGGTCACCGATATGTCCAAAAACGACCGCGCCTACCGGCCGCATCAGGAAGCCGGCGGCAAAAGCTCCGAATGCGGCGACCAGTGATACCGAAGGATTTGCCGAGGGAAAGAAATGCGCCGCAATGATGGATGCGAAAAATCCATAGACCCCGAAGTCGTACCATTCAAGCACGTTGCCGACAATGCCGGCAATGATGGTGCGGCGTCTGGACCAGTGTTCGGGTACGCGTGACATAGATTCCCCCTTGAACCGGCGCTTGCCAGGCCGGCATGTAGTAGATGCAAATTCGCAGCAGAATAACTGAATTGAATCGAAAATTGAACCATGGAAACGGCAAGCTTTTCGACAGTCTTGAACTTGTGGGTGTTGAATGCAGCGCTACGACACCGAAACGCGCAGCTACCTGGGCATAAGCCGGATAAAGGTCCTTTTCCGGAAGTCGGCCTGCCTCAATACGGCAAACGCCCTGTCCCATGATTGGGCAGGGCAGGGAATTTGGAAGCCTGGGGTTCCCGGATGCTTCCGGGAACCCGGGTTGCCAGTGACTTCAGTCTTCGAAACTTTTTGAGATGCTGTGACACAGGCCGCAGGAGACAATGTCGCCGGCGTTCAGTCTGGCACGTACGACGCCGTCGGCATCGACCAGCACGCGGTTTACCGGCACACGGGATAAACGCGTGCCCTGGTGATCGGAGCCGTGACAACTGGCGCACTGATCCACGCCGTTCCTGCGCACGAAGTCTTCGTGGAAGGAATCGCCTTTACTCTTGATCCAGTTGGGGTCGTTTACCGGATGCATGCCATGTGGCCCATTGAGCGTTCCGTTCGGAAAACTGTTGGCCTTGTGACAGACAGTGCATTCGCGAATGGTGCCGGTATGTCCCTGCAGTTGCATCGCCGTGACATTGTCATTGGCCGCAGGATTGCGGTTTGGCCATATCGCGTGGGGGCTGCCATGGCAGGATTCACAGGCGAGCCCCGCGTGGCCATCCTGGCTGTTGCGGTACAGGGTGTCAGGATTTTCCGCGAATCGTGACCCGGGTGACACCAGCGGAGTTGCAGCCGGGTCTGCCGGATCGTAGGCAATAGAGCCCACGGGGTCCTGGCCATTACCTGTATGGCAGGCGCTGCACTTGGGCTCATCGGCCCAGGGTTCACGCACGTTGCCATCGGTCATTGGGAATTCACCGCCAATGGCAAGCAATCCACCATGACAGTCGTCACATTTCTGGCCGGCGGTGTACATCGCGCCGCGAAAACACTGAGTAATTTTGCCCGGATGGCAGGAAAAGCAATTGGCTTCCATCGGAATGCCTGGGCCGGTCGCGAGCAGCTGTGATTCGTTTCCGGTCATCACCGGCGGGTCGATCAACACCGGCTCGCCCAGATTGTCACGCATCAAATTACCGTGGCTGTCGAGCTGCAGCCGCCCGTGGAAGCCATGCATGGCTTGGGACATGCTGTCGACGAATGGATCTCCGCCGGGCCCTCCTACGTCTGCCAGCGCATTGGAACGATGGCAACCGGCGCATAGAACAGGCTGGTCATCGACGACGAAATTCGTCCCGTGCTTGAAATCATGCAGCGCCAGAATATTGTGCTTGGCCGCAGCTTCGGCATCTACCCGGTCGGCGCTGGCGGCGGCGATGAATTGCGGGCCATACAAACGCGCAGTGAGATCTGCACCTACTTTGCCGAGCGAATGACAGTCACGGCAGTCCACTTCGGTTGAGACCGGTACCACCGCATCCGTGGTCGCCAGAATCCTGTCGCTGTTGGCGTCTGCTGCTTGTACGCGCATTAGTGGATAGGAGTTCAGACGGCCTTTGTCATCAACCGAGGTCATCGGAATGCCCTGGGCAGTAAACCGGGCCATCGAGGGGTCGAATCCGCTGAAGTCCTGCGGATCATTTGCAAAGTAGGGATCGCCGATGCCGGGCATGTAACGTCCGTGATCGGTATTGGCGATGGTTTGCAGCCCTTCATCCGGTAGCGGATCCAGGCCGGGGAACAACAGAGCGGCAATGGTGCTGCCCGAACCGGCAAATGCATCCCAGAAGTCGGTTTTTCGCAGCGTGGCGGTATTCGCCGGACTGCCTGCAGGGTAGTTTTGGCTGGTTGAATTGATAGAGTCAGCGCCGACCGGGTCATTCGGATTCGATGCAGCCGAGTAGCGCAACCGCACTGCGGAGTCATCCAGTAACCGCGGCCTGTTGGCCCCCGTGGTTCCTTTTTGCACGACCTGTGCGTTAACGGTATTGAATGGCGGCAGGACACTGAAGGGGTAGGATCCCAGGTCGGCGCAATGCATCCCGAGGTCATTGAATGCCAGCACGACATGGTCACCATCACCGGCAGCGGACGTTCCCGGCTGCGGCTGTTCCCCCACTTTTGGTGGCAAGCCTTGCGGCGGAGAATCCACGGTCACACTAACGGTATCGGTACAAACCGCCCCATGATCATCGGTTACCGAGAATGTCGCGATGAATACACCGTTGGCAGAATCAAAGACTACGTCACCTGCCGCCGCTGTCCCTGGACGTACATCCGCACCGCCGCCAAAATCCCACTCAAATTTGACCGGCCCGTTCTCCGGATCCGATCCTTGTCCCAGGAAAAAGACGCTGTCTCCGAGGTTTATGGACACATCGCCAGATGGATCGACAATGGAGCATAAAGGCGGCTGGTTTACAGCAGGCGGTGGTGGCGGTGGTGGCGGTGGTGGTTGCCCTGAACAGTTGCCCGGCGCGTGTTCAACCTCTCGAACGGCAATAGCGTCCCCGGATTCAGCACGGACGATGCACGGTACATCAGCGCCGGCAAGATTCTTGAGCGTGGTGCGGAGCACGTTTCTTCTGGTTTTCCTGCGCGCCAGTAGTTCATCGGTAGCGTCGTTGTAAATCGACACAATGCGCGTGCCCTCTTGATTGAATGTTGCTTCAATCAGCAAACTATGTTCTTCGCTGTTGTACCTGGCCTTGTTGATTTCCAGCTTCAGATCGTCGGCAGTGGCGGTGACTGTGTGCAGCAGGGTGAGCAGGATGCCTGTGATCACCAGGGCTCTTGCAGCTTTGCAAGCGCGTATCAAAGAGGGCAGAGCTGAACGTGTTTGTGCGCTTGCCCGTGTTTGTTTGTGGAAGGGTATTTCTTTCAGGCACAGCGGTCTTGCCATGAATTTCTGGTAGGTCATCATCGCATTACTTCCCTGTAGGGTTTGGACTGTCAGCGCAGTATGAGGCCCGGCTTCTAAGATTCTCGTTAAGGTTCAGTCCAATCAAAATTAAGGTATGGAATAGAATCTATATGGCGAATCGAGCTGCTGGAACAGAGCATCGGTCATTGTCAAACATCCATGTCTCTGCCCCCTTGTGCGCAATCCGATTCCCGGTCAAACGGAAAAGCGGCGGCTCAGTGGCAGCTTGCGGATGCGTTCCCCGCTAGCGGCAAAGATCGCGTTGCATACCGCCGGCGCCACAGGTGGCAGCGGTCCTTCACCCAATCCGCGTGGCGGGTTGTCACTGGCTACCAGATGCACCTCGATTTGCGGCGCCTGGCGCAAGCGCAGCAGCGGGTAGTTGTGGAAGTTGCTTTGTTCCACCACGCCGTCATGCAGGGTGATTTCTCCCATCAATGCGGCGCTCAAGCCGTCCATGATCGCGCCCTGGACCTGAGCTTCGGCACCGGAGGGATTGATCACCAGGCCGCAATCGACAGCGGCGACAATGCGATCGACCTTCAGCTTGTCGGCGTTGAGGGTAATCTCGGCGACCTCAGCCACCCACGCGCCTTGCGTGTAGGTAACAGCAATCCCGCGGCCTCTGCCCTGAGGCAAGGCATGCTTCCAGCCGGTTGCTTCGGCGGCGATGCGGAGCACTGCGCGCAGGCGGGAGACATCGAGTGCGAAGCGTTCAATAATCTGCACCTGCGCAGCATCGCCCAGGAGCCGCAACCAGAAATCCACCGGATCGGTGCCGCTGCGATGGGCCAGTTCGTCGACGGCGCTGGCGACGACGAATACGTTGGCGGAATCGGAAATGGAGCGCCATTGGCCCAACGGGATTCTCGAAGGCACGTAGACATGTTCCAGCAGCAGATTGGGGACGAAGCCGGCCGGAAAGGTGTACGTGTCCATCTCCGAGTCCCATGGCGGGTCCTCGCGTTCCAGGTAGGCGGTACGGGAATGGCCTGCCAGTGTATGCCGCCAGGCGGAGATTCTGCCCTGCTCATCCAGCGAGGCGCTGATGCGATGTACGCCGGCCGGGCGATAGTAGTCGTGCTGCAGGTCGTCCTCACGCGTCCACACGACCTTCACGGGCTGGCCTGATAACCGGGCCAGCAGCGCTGCGTCAACCGCGAAGTCGGAATAATAGCGCCGCCCGAAGGCGCCGCCTGAGCGCAGCACATGTACGCTGACAGCTTCGGTGCCGATTTCCAATGCTGCCGCCACGGCTTCGGCCAGGCTGCCCGGATTTTGCGTTGGCGCCCAGATTTCCACTTTGGCGCCGGTATAACGGGCCGTGCAGTTCATCGGCTCCATCGGCGCGTGCGCCAGTAGCGGCACCTGGTATTCGGCGGTAAAAGCCGTTTTGTCCGCCGCGATGACGCCCTCCGGATCACCGTCGTGCCTGAGCGGTACAGCCTCGGTATCCAGTCCCGCGGCGAATGCTTTATATAACGCCTCGGTGTCGTCCAGTTGGGACGGATTGCGCCAATCGATTTGCAAGGCCCTGGCGCCCTGTATCGCAGCCCAGGTATTGTCGGCCAGTACGGCGACGCCGGAAACGAAGTTGGGACTGTTGGGCTGGATGATGCGGCCGCCGTGGCGCTCATTGGAAAGGGCATGCACGGCCCGCACGCCTGGCACTTTGAGCGCTTCTTCATCCGACCAGGAGGCCACCTGACCGTCACTGACCGGGCTGCGCCGGAAAACGGCGTACAACATGCCGGGGAGTTGCAAGTCCAGACTGTACAGTGGCTCGCCGCTGACAATGGCGCCCAGATCGACATCTGCTTGCGCACTGCCAATGATGTTGAACCGGTCCGGCGTTTTGAGCGGCACATCTTCCGGCTAGGGCAGGGCAGCGGCATCGCTCGCGAGTTCACCGTAGGTGGCGGCCCGGTTGCTGGCAACATGCTTGACCGAGCCGTTTGCTGTCGTGAGTGACTGCAGTGGCACTTGCCAGCGCTTGGCTGCAGCCTGTAACAACATGTGCCGGGCCGCGGCGCCCGCTTTGCGCATGGCCTCAAAATTCAACCGCACGCTCAGGCTGCCGCCGGAAAACTGCAGATCCTGACCCGGCATCCAGTCCGCCTGTTTCACCATGACGTCCTGCCACGCTACGTCCAGTTCCTCAGCCAGCATCATGGGCAGGCTGGTCTTGACCCCCTGGCCCAGTTCCGGGTTCTGGGCAAACAGCGTGATGCCACCGTCGGCTTCAATGTGGATCAGCGGGCTCAGCACGACCGCTTCGTCTGTGGCGGCCTGTGCGCGGCCAGCGAGATGCGCGCCCAGCATCAGTCCGGCACCGCTGATGACGCCCAGTCGCAAGAACTCTCGACGCTTGATTCGGTTTAAAGCCACTGGTGCAGAATACTTCGAATTGATTCCGTTGCGCACAATCTGCGCCCGCTTTTCGCCAGGCGGTTTTTCATAAGCGATGAGCTGAAAGGGCAGCGCTTTCAGGGAATCAGATCGGCATTGGCAAATAACAGAAGAGCGGCCTGTCCTATACCCGCATGATCCTGATCATTTCCGGCTTTATCGGTCTGGACATGCCAGGCGTTCCAGGATTGTGGGCTGGCTCTGTGTTCGGCACCGCTCAAACTCACAACGCTTTCCACGTCTCGGCGAACACCCTTACCAGATTGCCGCCGAGTATTTTTCGTACCCGGGCATCACTGTAACCGCGATCCAGCATCAGTCCAGCCAGAGTTTCGAAGCGGCGTGGTGTGTTCAGGTCGTTGGCGAACAGGTAGCCCGTCTCGTTTTCCCCCGGTGCTGCAATCCCAAGCTGCTTGCGCTCACGCACATTCTTGCTGAAGGTTTCAATGAACTTTGGGGTCAGTTGCGTCGGCGAGACCACACCGTCGGTGCCGATGGACACGTGATCTTCGCCAGCGACATCGATCACGTGCTCGATATGCTGCATGACATCTGCTGCAGTGGGCTGATTGCCCTTGGCAAGATAGGGCATGATAAAGATTCCGATCACGCCGCCGGTATCCGCAACGGCCTTGATTTCCTCGTCCGTGCGGTGCCTCGGGTGCGGGGCAACTGCATAGGAACCAGTGTGCGTAAAGCTCACCGGCCGCGTGGAGGCGGCAATGGCATCCGCCGCAGTGCGCCGGCCACAGTGGCTCAAATCGACCAAAATGCCCAGTTGGTTCATCCGCTCCACGGCCTCCACGCCCGCCCGGCTGAGCCCGGCATCTGCCGGTTCCATGCAGCCGTCGCCCAGCAGATTGCGCCGGTTGTAAGTCGGCTGGATGACACGGATGCCAATCTGGTGCAGCGCGGTGAGGCGATCCAGATCGTCTTCGAAAGAGACGCCGTCCTGCAGGCCATAAATCAGCCCTGTGCGCCCGGCGCTCTTGACAGCCTGCAGGTCCGCAGCGGTTCGAATGGCGGCCAGCACCTCCGGATGAGCCGCGATTTCGCCCTCCCAGCGGGTGATGTCGCGCACGATTTTCTCAAACGCTGCCAATGGAGACATCGTTCCGACCGAACCGACCGTGACATGGATGGCGGTCAGCCCGGAGGTCCGGACATGATCGATGTCGGCCGGACTGAGCGGGGCAGCTTCATCGGATTCCTCGCTACCCGGAGCGCCGAGGCCATCGATGACGATGCTGCCGTCGTACAAAGCCGATACCGATTCCCCGGCAAACGCGTGGGGTGCTGTCAGTCCAACGGCTGTGGCAGAACTTGCCAGCCTGAGTAATTCACGCCGGGTAATCGTCATTTGGAACCATCCTCATGTATTTCGTTCAAGTAATTGATTTTATAAATTTTCGTTACATCTCGTGTGGTCGTCTTTTGCCGCCCTGAATTTGTGGCCGATGGCAAGGCAGATGGGTGTAACAGGCGCGGCTGGCCTGTCGGTACCCGTTGCGATTATAGAACAAATGCAATGGCCACCAGGAAGGAGCCTCCTTTTTTGCAGAATATCATTCGTCCCCCGGTACAATGGCCATCCGATTGATCTACAAGCATCAGGGGCGGCCCATGTTCAGAAAATGCATAAAGATAAGCCTGCTCGCCGGCTTGCTGGGAATTTGCGGATCCGCTCCTGCAGCACCCTTGCCTGGCCACACTTTGCCCAAAGGTGAGCTGCAGCCTGTGCGGGAAAGACAGGTCGACATTCTCGGGCTGCGCGGCGACTTGCGGGTCGACCTCGACCGCCGCGAAATTGCCGGCTCGGTCACCGTTACCTTCACGCCCCTGCAGCACGACCTGCAAATCCTGTCCCTGGATGCGGCAACGATGGAGATTCGTAAGGTCACGCTGATCGAAGGTGAAAAGCGCACTGTGCTGGATCACAGTTGGGATGCGATGAAGCTGAATATCAATCTGCCCCGCAACTTCAATCCAGGCGAGCAGGCAATGGTGCAAATTCAATACTCGGCCCGTCCTGCCAGCGGTTTGTATTTCTTCCCGCAAACCCGGCAGCACACAGCGGAAGCCTGGAATTACGGTGAGGGCGGCCGGCACTATGGTTGGTTGCCACTTTACAACGACACCAACGACCGCTTCACGGTAGATCTGACCCTGACCGTAGATCAGCCCAACGTGGCCCTGAGCAATGGCCTGCTGCAGGAAGTGAAAGACAACCCCGACGGCAGCCGCAGCTACCACTGGGTGCAGGACCAACCCATACCCAACTACCTGTTGGCGCTCGATGTCGGGCAGTTCGTGGAAATTCCCCTGGCCAAAGCGCGTGTGGGGGAACGGGAAATTCCGTTGAGCGTCTGGGCCCACCGGGGTGAGGAAGAGCGGGCCGCCTACGCCTTCAGACACACCCCGCAGATGATCGAGTTCTTCTCGCAGCTCTTCGGCTACGACTATGCCTGGGACAAGTACGACCAGGTCGTGCTGAGGAACTTTAACGGCGCCATGGAAACCACCACCATGGTAGGTTTCCAGGAATCCATGCTGAAGACTGCGGGCGATCCGGTGGACGACACGCCGTACTACGACGCGGCGGCTCCGACCTGGAGTTACGAGGACACGATTTCCCATGAACTGGCGCATCACTGGTTTGGCGACCTGGTCACCTGCCGCTCGCTGGCCTCCATCTTCCTCAACGAATCCTTCGCCAGCTATGCCCACACCGTCTGGAACGGCCACATCAACGGCGAGGACGATCTGACCTACCTGCGCTGGATCTATCAGAATGTGTACCTGGATTTTGTCGCCGAGACCGGGACCGTGCGGCCGCTGGAGTACGACCACTATGACGCCGCCAACGATATGTATACCCAGCCCATCACCTATGTGAAGGGTGCCCTGGTGCTGCATATGCTGCGTCAACGCATGGGTGACGAGGCTTTTTACCGCGGAATTTCCCACTATTTGCATGAGCACGCTTTTGCGCAGGTGGATTCACACGATTTCCAACGCGCTCTGGAAGATGCCTCGGGACAAAACCTGGAAACATTCTTCGAGGACTGGATCCGCCACGGCGCCGGCTTCCCCAATCTCGAGGTCAGCAGCCAATGGTCGGCGGAGCGCAAGCAGGTGGACCTGACCCTGGAACAACTGCAGGCAAAACTTCCATTTGAAAAGGCCTTCGACCTGGCGCTGGAGGTGGAGATCGTAAACGCCTCGGGCAGTACCCGGCACCGGGTGGAAGTCAAGGACTGGAGCACGCATGTGGCGCTGCCCTCGGCAAGCGAACCGCTGATGGTCAATGTGGATCCCGGCAACTGGCTGGTGGCTTACATCCATCAGCAACGCAGTCTGGATGAGACCCTTAGGGCGCTGACCCGGTCGGACCTGGCGGTGGCCTTACGTGCGGCCAGGCAATTGAGCCAGGATTATCCCGCGGCGCCTGCGGCCGTGGCCGGCCTGGCTGGCATACTGGCGGACCCGGCCAGGCATTGGGGCTTGCGCCAGGAAGCAGCCATGGATCTTGGCAGCATGGGTACCGGGGAGGCGGTTGTCGCGCTCCTCGACAGCATGGATGCCGCCGATGCCCGGGTACGTCGTGCCGCGGCCCTCGGTTTGGGTAAAGCCGGCGGCGAGCGCGCCATCACCGCACTCAAGCAGACCTTGATCAATGACCCGCAAGAGGAGGTGGCCGGCGCAGCCGCCTACTCCCTGGGCCGGTTGCAGGTTGCCGGCATCGCTGCGCTGCTGAAAGAGCAACTGGAGCGGCCCTCGGCGTATTATGACTATCGCAGATTGAGCGCACTGGCTGCGCTGGCCGAGCTTGAAGATCCCGCTTTGGCGCCGCTATTTGAACCCTATACCGGCAGCGAATATTTGCGCGAAACCCGCGTTGCAGCACTCGAGGGCTGGGCGCGGGCGGCACCCAATGACGAGGCTCTGGCCGCCCGCTTGCGGGCATTGAGCCGGGACGATGATGCGGACCTCAGGGGCAGTGCCCTGCAACTGATGGGGCGCCTGCACAGGGCTGAAGACAGACCGTACCTGCTGAGCTATGCGGCAGAGGAAGCCGACCTCAATCTGGCCAATCTGGCCAGGCTGGCCGCCGAGGAAATCGCGAACTTCAACCCCGCGCCGAAATAGACTGATGGAACAGCGCCGGACAAATTGTACAGGGCCCATGGCCGAAATGAATTGGACGCTCTCAGGAAAGCGTGTTCTTGATCGCCTGCAGCACCCCAGCAAAATCCAGGATTTCCTGGATCGGCTGGCGTACAACACGTCTGATAAAACGTTTTCTCCCCACGGGAAGTCCTGCAAAGAAAGCAGGCGCATTGCATGGATGGCGCCCTGTTCGCAGCGGTAGCCTTACAGCGGCTCGGGCACGCGCCCGCACTGATGGATCTGCGCGCAGTCAACGATGATGATCACGTCATCGCGGTGTATCGGGAAAAAGGATTGTGGGGGGCAGTCGCAAAATCCAATACCACACTGCTGCGCTATCGTGATCCCGTGTATCGCACGCTGCGCGAACTCGCACTGTCCTATTTTCCGATGTACTTCAACGCCGCAGGGGAGATGAGTCTGCGTGAATATTCTTGTCCCTTTTCCCTGCAACGGTTCGGACCGGAGTGGGTATTCTCCAGCGATGACATGAGTTTTATCGGCGCCGCGCTCGATGCGACCCGCCACTACCCCCTGCTGACGAAACAGCAACTGCGAGCCCTGCCGCGCGTGCAAAAATATCTTCTCGACGCCTGCTTTCTGGGCGCGGACAGGAAAGGATTGTACAAGGTGCCCTAGACCCTCCCCGGTTCATTCGACCTGCGCCGTTTCTGCGTTACCTGAAGCAAGCTGCCGGCGCTCCAGCAACCAGGCAATCAGCACATATCCGCACAGCGCGAATCCCCTTAGCACGTATCCCGCATAGCCCCCGATCGCGGCGCGTTCGATAGCCAGCCACAGCATCAGGGCGCCGGCTATGTAAAGCAGCACGCGCCGCACCTGGTAGGGAACCGGCCAGTGCTTCTGTCCCCAGGCGTAGCTGATCACTGCCATGCTGGCGTAGCAGATCAGCGTGGCCCAGGCTGCGCCCATGTAACCCATGGCCGGGATCAGTGCAAACAAGAGGGTCAGCGTGATGCCTGCGCCCAGCAGTGCGATGGTGCCGCCCGCGTGCGTGCGGTCGCTGAGTTTGTACCACACGCTCTGGTTGTAATAGATGCCGAGGAACACGTTCGCCAGCATCAGGATGGGCACCACGCGCAAGCCTTCCCAATACGCGGGATTCGGTATGAACCATCTGAACAGGTCGAGAAAGAGCATCACCAGCAGGAAGGCGCTCATGCACACCGCCACGAACACATTCATGATGCGGGCAAAGGTCTGCCTGCTGTTGGGTTCTTTCGCGTGACGGAAGAAAAAGGGCTCGGCCGCGAAGCGGAACGCCTGGATGAACAGCGTGATCAGGATTGCCAGCTTGTAGCAGGCGCCGTAGATGCCGATCTGCTGATCTGCAGTGTCAGCGGGCAGCAGATACTTCAGCACGGCCCGGTCGGCGGTCTCGTTCACCATGCCAGCGAGGCCCGCCACGGCCAGTGGCGCGGCGAACACCAGCATGGGCTTCAGCAATGCGCGATCGAATTGTGCCCACCGCGGCCACTGCGGAACCAGCATGAGAAACTTCGCTGCACTGGCAATGAGGTTGATGAGGAAGACATAGCCGACCCCGAACGCGGGATCGTACACGGCATCGATGAACGCGCTACTGTCGCCAGCCTTTACCCGCGGCATGCACCAGGCGAAGTAGAAGAGGCTGAGGACCACGGTAACGCCAATGCTCATCAGGTTCGCCGCGACGAAGCGCCACGAGCGTCCCTCATTGCGCAAGCGCGCCAGGGGCAGGGCGGTCATCGCATCGAGACCGAGGGCGATGGCCAGCAGCAGCACCAGGGTTGCCTTTTCCGGGTAGCGGATGCCACTGGCGATGGCGCCGGGGACCAGGGCGCAAACCACCATGAAGCTGAGCGCGATGCCGGCCACGGTGAAAAACGCGGAAGCATACGCGCGTTTGGGGTCAAGCTGCTTGCGATTGGCGAAACGGAAGAAGGTGGTCTCCATGCCGAAGGTGAGCAGCACGGTGATGAAGGCCGCCCAGGCATAGAGTGAGGTGATGACGCCGAATTCCGCCGGCGGGAACACCCCCTTGCTGGTGTACAGCGGTGTCAGCAGGAAATTGAGGAAGCGCGCAATGATACTGCTCAGCCCGTAGATGGCTGTCTGCCCGGCAAGTATGCGAAAGACGCTCAATTACCATACGGCCAGTGGGCTTGAAGCGCTATTTGGCTATCCGGTTGTATATCCAGGCAATCACCACTCCGGCGATGAAGCCATCGACGAATCCCCATATCGCTCCCAGGATGGCGCCGATAATCGATGCTTCGTAGCCAATGTAGAGCGAGGCTAACGCTTCGACAAGGGCATTACCCCAGCCGAACATCGCGGTGATTCCAATGAAGAATACGTAAGCGGCCCAAAGGACACCGATACCGACGCCCAGAGCCAAGGGTTTGCATGTGTTCATATTCATCACCTCGTTTGGTTTTGACGCGGCACTCCTTAAATAAATCATAACACCATTGCAGAGCGTCGCTGGTTGATCGCGCCAGCCGGTATGACAACGTATCGGCAGTTATTGATACTTCCTGTTTGCGGCCAATCGGTCTATTGTTCACCTCAAATTCAAATACCCGGAGAAACCATGCTGGAAAAGCTGAAGGAACTGGAACGCCTGGCGCGTCAACTGGAGCCGGACCAGGGCCATCGCGCGGAGATGCTCAGGCAGGTGCAGGACTATTCCGAGTCGTTTCTGGCGGGGCTGCGTGATAAAAAAGCCTACCTCAGAGACCAGGGCTCGAACGGGTTTGCAGATGCCCCGATCCGTGAGCACGCAACCGAATTGGCCGCACTGCTGGATTTTTTTTGCGATGAGGTCGATACCACCGGACTCAATACCGCCTCTCCAGGAAATTTTGGCTATATCCCGGGTGGTGGCCTCTACCCCTCCGCATTGGGTGATTACCTGGCCGACATCAGCAACCGCTATTCGAGCGTTGCTTTCGCGGGGCCTGGCGCCGCGCGTATGGAATTATCATTGGTCAAGTGGATGTGTCAGCTCGTTGCTTACCCTGAATCTGCTTCGGGAGACCTCACTTCAGGTGGCAGTATCGCCACCTTGTCTGCCCTGGTCACAGCCCGTGACGCCTGCGGCATCGGTGTCGGGAATATTCCCAATGCCTGTGTATACCTTACCGGACAGGCTCACCACTGCATCACCAAGGCTCTGCATGTCGCAGGCCTCAAGGATGTTCGCAAACGCGTTGTGGCGATGGACCGGAATTACCGCATGGACAGCGCGGCGCTGGAGCAGATGATCGAAGCGGACCGCACCGAGGGTTTGCAACCGTGGCTGATCGTCGCCTCGGCCGGAACCACGGACACGGGCGCCGTTGACCCCATTGCAGAGATTGCGCGGGTCGCCGCTCACTATGGCCTGTGGTTTCATCTGGATGCGGCTTACGGTGGTTTCTTCATGCTGTGCGAACCAGGCCGGCGGCAGATGCGCGGAATAGAGCAGGCTGATTCCATTGTGCTGGATCCGCACAAGGGCTTGTCCGTGCCCTACGGATCTGGCGCCGTGCTGATCAAGGACGGCCGTTTGCTGGCCAAATCAAATTCCTACCACGCGAACTATATGCAGGATGCCAGGCAGGGGGTGCCGGATGCGCATTCGATTCAATCACCCGCTGATTTGTCGCCGGAACTTACCCGGCCATTCAGAGGGCCCAGGATGTGGTTTCCACTCATGCTGTTCGGTTTGCAGCCGTTCCGTGCCTCGCTGGAAGAAAAGCTATGGCTGGCGCGCTATTTTCATCGGGAGCTTTCGGCTGTCAAAGGCTTCGCCGTCGGTCCATTTCCCGACCTTTCCATCGTGACCTACCGCTACCTCCCGCAAAGGGGAGATGCCAATGTGTTCAACCAGCGTTTGCAGCAAGCCATACTCGACGACGGCAGCGTGTTCATATCGACAACCATGATCGATGGCAACTTCACGCTGCGGCTCGCCGTGCTCAATTTTCGCACGCACCGCGACAGCATCGATCGTTTGCTGGATCTGTTGCGCACCAAGCCGGCTGAGCTGGAACGGGACGAGAGTTGAAAAAACAAATGGAAAACAAGCACACCTGTATCGGGCGAGGCAGCCACAGCCCGGCGATTAACCGGCAGCGCCTGGCCAAAGCGCGCGCCGGCGTATTCCAGATTCTGCTCCTGTTGTTGATCGGCTGCTCGCCGCTCGCTGAACAGACCACCGGTAATCAGCCGGGTGCCCCTGCGGCGACCCGGGCTGCCACTGCGCTCGGCAAAGCCGCCGTCGCCATGCCGGATCACTACAGCGCGGAGGTTGCAGAAGGCGTGCTGCGCGCAGGCGGTAACGCGGTGGATGCCGCTGTTGCGGCCGGTTTTGCCCTCGCCGTCACCTATCCCGAGGCGGGCAACCTCGGTGGTGGCGGCTTCATGCTGATTCACATGCGAGGCGAGGACAGCTTCGTCGATTATCGCGAACAGGCGCCTGCCGCCGCTCAGCGTGACATGTATCTCGATGAGCGTGGGGAGGTCATCGAAGGCGCCAGCCTGTATGGCTATCTTGCGGTTGGCGTGCCGGGCACCGTGGCCGGTTTGTGGGCGGCGCACCAGCGCTTTGGCAGTCTGCCCTGGCAGGACCTGCTGCAGCCGGCTGTCGATCTGGCAGCGAGTGGATTTATTGTTCCTGACGGCCTGGTTGCCGAGATGAAATCCATGCAGAGCGAGTTTGCGGGCAAGACAAACTTCGATCGCTACTTCGGCAATTTGCAGGCGGGCACGGTTTTCAGACAGCCCGAGCTGGCGGCGACATTGCGCAGGATTGCGGAGCAGGGGCCGGACGGTTTCTATCACGGCAAGACCGCTGCGCTGATCGTCGCCGAGATGGCGCGCGGCGATGGCCTGGTCACGACTAGATGATCTGGCTGAATACACGGTGCGATGGCGTGAGCCCTTGCGCGCGGCGTGGCGCAGCTACCAGGTGCTTTCAGCGCCGCTGCCGAGTTCCGGCGGCATCGCGTTGATACAACTCTTGAAGATGAAGGACTATATCAGCCCGCTTTTCGACGGACTCGCACACAATTCGGCGCAATACATCCATCTCGTCGCCGAAATCGAGAAGCGGGTCTTTGCCGACCGTGCTGAATTCCTCGGGGACCCCGATTTCGTCAAAGCCCCCGTGGACGAGCTTTTGAGCGAGGGGTATTTGCGCCAACGCGCGCTGGAGGTCAATGCGGATGCAATATCCCGGAATGTCGTTGCTGGCACAGGCCTGCAAGCGCATGACACGACACATTATTCGATTCTCGACCGCTGGGGCAACGCCGTTTCGAATACCTACACATTGAACGACAGCTTCGGCAGCGGCGTTGTCGTCGAAGGCGCGGGCTTTCTGCTGAATGGCGAAATGGATGACTTCAGCGTCAAACCCGGCGTGCCCAACACCTACGGGGTTATCGGCAACGAGGCCAACGCCATTGCGCCGCGCAAACGCATGTTGTCATCGATGACGCCGACCATTCTGCTGCAGCACGGGCAGGTCGCGATGGTCATCGGCACGCCCGGCGGATCGACGATTTTTACCTCGGTGTTTCAAACCATCGTCAACATTATGGACTTTGGGATGACGCCCGCAAAAGCCGTTGCGGCGACCCGCTTCCACCACCAACTGCTGCCGCCCGACCTGATTGTGTACAGCCCGGGCTATCCGCTGCCGGAATCAACCATCTCCGCACTGGCGGAAAAAGGATACCGGGCAATTCCGAATGGCTGGGAATTTGGCGACATGCAGGTGATCTACAAAAACGGCGACAGCATCGAGGCGGCATCGGATCCGCGCAACCGCGGTGAATCCCGCGTATTGGATTGAGATCAAGGTTTCCCTGAGGCGAGCAAGAATCTGCAAGCGCGGGCACTGAAACTGGCGCATGCTCTTATTTTTCAAAGCAGGAAACCAGATCATGCGCTTTCTTATGATGTTTTTTCTCCTGTGTGCCGGCTGTTCCATTGCCCTTGCAGATACTGAATCGGATAAGGCGGCCGGCATGGCGGCCCTGACCGAATCCCGCTTTGAAGACGCGGCAAAGATATTTTCAGCCATCATCCGGGAGCAGCCGGAAAATGGCGAGGTGCATTACCGCCTGGGCATGGCCTTGATGGAACTGGATCGGCTGGATCAGGCGGCAGACCAGTTTCAGGCGGCGTCCAAAGCCGGCTTTCAACCCCTGGGAGCGGCCTACCGCCTGGCCAGAATCCGCAGCCGGCAAGGCAACGTCGCGGCTGCCCTGGAACAACTGGATACAATGGCGGCTGGTGGCTTCCCCGCACCCCAGTTGGTCGAAAATGAAGCCGATTTCGCCAACCTGCGCGGCAATGAACGTTTCGAAGCCGCGTTGGACAAGATTCGCAGCAACCGATTTCCATGCCGCAGCAACCCGAAAAACCGCTTGTTCGACTTCTGGCTTGGACACTGGGATGTGTCCTCCCAGGGACAGCCGGCCGGCACTAATGATGTGCGCTTGATTCTCGGCGATTGCGTGGTGTTTGAAAATTGGGAGAGCGTCGCCGGCACTTCGGGCAAGAGTTTCAACTTCTATAATGCCGGCGAGGATCAGTGGAAGCAGGTCTGGGTCGATGACACGGGTGGCGTGATCGAATTTGCCGGGCAGGTGCGCGACGGCGTGATGTATTACACGGCCAGCACCCATGACCCGAAGTCGGGCGCGGTCACCTTGCACAAGCTGACGTTTACACCCCAGGCTGACGGCTCCGTACGGCAACTGTGGGAGCAATCCGCGGACCAGGGAACGTCCTGGACCGTCGCATTCGACGGCCGCTATGTCAAGCAGCCGGACTGATCCGGTTCAGGCGGTGTTGAAAGTCGATGGTGAACAGCCCAGGTAGTGCCTGAATACACGGGTGAAATGGCTGTGGCTCGAATACCCCAGGTCGAGAGCCAGCGTGGTCAAATCCTGGCGCGAAGCCTGCATCAGCGCGATGGCCCGGCCCAACCGTTGGCGTTGCCTGTAGGCGTGCATGGTCAATCCGCATTCGGCGCGAAAAACGCGACACAAGTGGTATACCGAGGTGCCGACCGACTGCGCGATGTCGCTGAGAGACAGGTTGTTCGACCCGCCGTCGTGGCCATTTTCCAGATGGTCAAGCAGGATCCGCGCACGGTCAGCGAGTCGTTGACGGCGAATACGCACGCCGGCTGAGGCCTGGGCCGGAAAACCGCGTGCAGACAGGCCGGCACACACCTGATCAAAAAGCGCCAGGACGGCTTCTTCAATGGCAGGCGGCGTCAGGGAGTCCTGCTGTAAACCCGTGATCAGTTGATGCTCGCGTAACCTGAAACCGGGATCCGTCACCAGGGCCACCGCTTTTTCCGTGACCTTCAGGCCGCATAATCGATGCCGGTCCAGGGCCTCTTCGAATACATCCGGGTGAATGCCATACCAATCGGCAAAATCACCCGCCATGCCAACTTCCCTGCGTTCCACCGCGCCGCCGGCGCGATGCAGCAAAGCGGCTCCAGGCTCCGCGAAACGATATTCTCCGTCTCCTCTGCGCCACCAAAGGGGTTTGTGCGTAAACACGAAGAGGTCATTGTTCAGGGGCGCCGTACGCGCAAAGCAGGGGTGCTCTGCCGGGCAGTCGAAGCGTCCGATTTTCACGAAATCACCGCAAAAAAATAGCTGTTCAACCGGTAAAACAGGCTCCGATTCGGTATGAAATTTCAATTTTATCTATCCCCGCGGTCGACTGATGGAAAGTATAGACCGTGACCGCAGGCTGCAAATTCGTTTTGAATCGTTGAAGGTTCGTCTGGTCGTAAAGCCGGCTCAAGCCCCGTCTCCTTTGCAACAAAGATGAAGAGACAGGGGAAAGACAGAAAAAGGCGCGAAAGATAAAGACACCCGCAACCGGATTATGGTATCAAGGGGCATGAGTATCTTGCAGCTACCCCACGCCAAACCGCGGACCATCCTGTTCGATTGGCATGCCACATTGGTCGATACCCTCGATGCCATGTATCACGCGGTTGACGATGTACTGCCCAAGCTGGTCGAGATGGGTCTGATCGAACGGCTGGTTCCGGCCGATGAAAGCCGGACCATCGAGGATTCCAAACTGGTGAAATATGTGCGCAACCATGCCCGCTTGCACCCCAGGATCAAATCGGAGCGGAAAATATCCCGCACCGACATCTTCGAAGTCCTGTTCGGTCAGGATCACGAAGCCAAGCGCATGGCGCACCGGGAGTTCGATGATTGCTATCGCCATCACCTGACTGAAGCCGTCCCGTTGGAAGACGGTATCCCGGCGATGTTGCGAACTCTGCGCCATTTGCACATCAAACTCGGGGTCATATCCAACCGCAAGCGTGAGTTCATGGAGCGCGAAGTTGCCAACGTCAGCGGCGATGACTGGAGCTCGTTGTTCGACACGATGGCCTGCGGGGACGACGTTCCTCATCGCAAGCCTTCGCCGGACCTGTTGCTCAAGGCCCTGGATAATCTCGGCGTGCGGCCGGACACTTCCTGCTGGTATGTAGGAGACAGCACCACCGATGTGGTCGCAGCAAAGGAGGCTAATGTGACCGCCATCTTCTACAACGGCGCCGGTTGGGACCAACATTGGATCGACAAGATTTTCCCCGGCACCACGCGCCACCCGCACAAACCGGACGCTGTTGTCAGGGATTTCTCTGAGCTGACCACACTCGTCAATCAGTTCATGGGGTATACAGCGTTCGCTCAGGCAACGGACAAAAACGATGCGTTATCGCCAGGTAAATGAACGGTTCCGGCGGCGCTGCGGTCTATCCCCGGGAGTCTGCCTTGACTTTGGCGCCACTTCCCGGCTCTTGGTTTGACTCCAGCGCCCGCGCTTAATTGATCAGAGGTTCCTGAGGACGATGTGGAAAAAGTTCATTCCACTTTTGCTGTTGGTCGTGTTGCTCTGCGCGATCCAGTTCGGCAATATCTTGTCGCTATTCATGTGGAACGACGAGAGCAGCCCGACGCCCCGGTCTGAAGACATTTTGGGTATTTCGGCCGATGGTGAACCGATCCGCGTGGAGGCATACTTCTCGCGCCCGCCGTCCTTCCTGCATCCTTTGCTCGACTGGATTTTCATGCCGGGTGATACGGCCTTCGAGCAGGAAATGGCGGACCTGTTTCACCGCGCGGTGCCCGGCTCGGAAGTTCATGCTGTTCTGTATCAATTCGACAGCGGGATCGTGGCGCGCGAAATGGCGCGGGCAAAAGCCTCAGGCGTTGACGTCAATCTGGTCATGGACAATTCGGTGGACGGCTGGCTGTCGCGCGCGACTTACGCGCACCTGCGGGCGGAACTCGGCGATCAACAGGTACATGTCTGCTCCCGCGGAGCATGCATCGGGAAAGGAAACAACCACAACAAAATCTATCTGTTCTCGGAGCTTCGCGACCCGTCTGATCCGTCGCGAAGGGTGCGCAATGTCGTTGTGCAAACCTCTGAGAATCTGTTGTTCTTTCAGAGATACTTCTTCAACGACATGGTGATTCTTGCCGGAGACAAGGCGATTTACGATGCCTACCTGAATTACTGGCATGACCTTTACGCTGAACATCCGAACTCGGCTTACTTCGAAGGCCCGCATGGCACGGCCGTTAGTGAGGCCACCGGTACGCGCGTTTATTTCTTTCCCAGCGCGGCACACGATCCCATCGTCGATCAGCTCAAAACGGTCTCCTGCGCGGGTGGGGGCGAGGTGGTAGTAGCCCAATCCCTGTACATGGGCCAGGCTGCCGAAGCGCTTACGGCTCAGCTTGTGCGCCTGAAGCACCTTGGCTGCCGGGTGCGCGCCATTTTGCACAAGAATGAAACGGATAATCAGAATTTGAGTGGATTGCTGGCCGACGGGGTCGAGGTCTGGTTCCTCGAGAGTATTCATTCGAAAATCGTTATGATTGATGCCCTGCAGGACATCGAGGGGAGGCGGCAGCGTGCGAAGGTTGTTTTCACCGGCTCTCTGAACCGCAAGGAGGATTCGCTGCGCAAGAATGACGAGTCTCTGCTGCGCATCGTCAGCGAGGAAGTGTACGACGGATACTCGGCTTATATGGACAATCTTCAGGGCAGGTCGTTTTGATGAGGAATGAACGCATCTCGCACCTTTGGGATGTTTGTGGCTCGGTGCTTTTTGCCGCGGGTCTGGTGGCGCTCGCCATGCTCGTCCTCGGCACTCTTGCCGGCGCGACCGATATCGCCCGCGACTTTGCGGCGCAAATGGAAACGCAGGTGCGCGAGCAGCTATGGCTGGCGCTGCTGGCAAATCCCGTGGCATGGGTCTGTCTGGTCAGTGCCCTGGCGGTTTCCGCAATCGTCGCCTCGCTGATCGGCTGTGTTGTCCTGCTGCTGCACCAGCAAGGCCGGGCAACACGTCAGGGGCGAAAAAGGCTGGCGAACGAGCCGCAGCTGATGCGCGAGGCCGGCTAGGCGCTATCGATTGGTTAGCGAGTGCACGTCACACCGGTGCAAATGAGGTTAGTGAAGGTATTTGTGGGACGGGACACCAGAGGAGAACGACCATGAAGCACAGTACTCAGGATCTGCGCAGTTTCCTGGCGGCGGTTGAGCAGCGGGAGACCGTCCTGCATGTCACCAAGCCCGTTGCGGTAGGTGAACAGGTGCCGGCGCTTTGTTCGGAAACGACACAGACCCTTGTCTTTGACAGGATTGAAGGCTTCGATGGCTGGCGCCTGACTGATTGCCTGGTTCGGGATCGCCGGCACCAGGCCATTGCCTTGCAATGCAGCAGCGATGAGGTCGTCCCGCATTATGCACGACTCGCCGGCAACGGCCCCGGCAAGACCTGCCTGGTGAATGGGGGTCCGGTGAAGGAAGTCATCTGGCTGGGAGACGACGCCCGCCTCGACCGGCTTCCCGTGCCGATGCCATCGGAAGGAATCGAAGTTCCTCATTTGGGTCTTGAAACCGGAAGATTTCCAAACGCCGGTCATCAGCGGTTCGATTGCGGTGACCAAAGACCCACAGACGAACACGCATAACTGCTTTTTCACCATGGCCAAGGTGCATGATGCAAAACGGGCGCAGTGCTATATCTTCTCACCCCATACCTGGCGAAACATCCAGGCCTATGCCGCACGGGGCGAACGCGCACCGATCGCACTGGTAATCGGCTGCCACCCGATGTATGAGCTGGCCGCGGTCTATACCGGACCGCATGCCGGCTACAGCGAACTTGAGTTGGCGGCAGGCATGCTGGGAGAAACCGTGCCCCTGGTGAAGTGTGAAACCAGTCGACCTGGAAGTACCGGCAAACGCGGAAGTCGTCATCGAAGGTCTGATCGACCCGGAGGTCGCGGAATACGTTCACACCTCCGCACATACCGACACCCATTGCCCGATCATCTCCAGCGAACCGTTTTTCGACGTGACCGCGATCACGATGCGTAAAGACCCGATCTACCGGCACATTCAGCCGACACGCTTTACCGACCACCACGCGCTGTGTGAATTCATCATGGCGCCGCCGCTTTATGCGATGTTGCAGGGCAAAGGCATAGACGTGCATGACGTGGCGGTTCCGCCACATTCATGCCTGAACTGCGCGGTGATACAAATGACGCCACGGGTGACCGCGGAAGCGCGGGAGGCGCTGCTGAACGGCATGGCGATGCCATTTTTCCCCAGACTGGTCGTTGCCGTGGACAAGGATATCGATATCTACGATACGAATGATCTGCTGTATGCGCTGTCGATCCGGGTCGACCCGGCGCAAGACATCATCACCGTCGATGGCGTGCGCTCATTCAATCTCGAGCCCACCGCTCACGCCATTCCGGGACTCGGTGACCATCTGCTGCGTTCCGGCGCGCGTTGCGGTATCGATGCGACCAAGCCGCCAATCTCACAGCCTCGGGAGCGCGTCAAATTTGAACGCTTGCGCGCCAGGGGCGAAGGGAAGTACCACCTCAAGGACTTTCCTTCAATAGTAATCACCAGACCTTGAGGATAACGCTTTATGGAATATCGTCGTCTCGGAAAATCAGGACTGAAACTCAGTGCATTCTCATTCGGCTCCTGGGTGACCTTTGCCCGGCAGGTGAAGGGCTCTGCAGCGCGCGACATGATGGCGCTGGCCTATGATCGCGGGGTCAATTTCTTCGACAATGCCGAAGCCTACGAAAAGGGCCAATCTGAAATACTGATGGGTGAAACACTCAAGCTGTTGGCCTGGCCGCGTGATACCTATTGTGTTTCCAGCAAGGTTTACTGGGGTGGGGACAAACCCACCCAGCGCGGCCTGCACCGCAAGCATGTCATAGAGGCCTGTCATGCGGCGCTGAAACGCCTGCAGGTGGATTACCTTGACCTGTACTTCTGCCACCGGCCGGATATCGAAACGCCGATCGAGGAAACCGTGCGCGCGATGCACGATCTCATCACCCAGGGCAAGGTATTGTATTGGGGCACCTCGGAGTGGAACGCGCAACAGATTACCGAAGCTTATGCGGTCGCCCGCATCCATGGGCTGACATCACCGACGATGGAGCAGCCCATGTACCACCTGTTTCATCGTGAAAAGTTCGAGAAGGACCTGTTGCCGCTGTTCGAGGGCTACGGCCTTGGCACAACCACGTTTTGCCCATTGGCGATGGGCATTCTGACCGGTAAATACAGCGACGGAATTCCCCCGGACAGCCGTTTCAGCCTGCCGGGCTACGAGTGGTTGCGCTCCAACATGGAAAGCGAGGAAGGGCAGATGCAGATCGAAAAAACCCGCCGGCTGCAGGCCCTGGCGCGCGACGCCGGATTGGCGGTTCATCACCTCGCACTGTTGTGGTGCCTGCAGAATCCACATGTGTCGACGGTGATTCTCGGCGCCTCGCGTATTGATCAATTGAAGGACAACCTCGAAGCGCTGGAGCATGCCGGCAAAATGACGCCGGACCTGATGGACGGCATCGAGGCGATCATCGATAACCGCCCGGATCCGCTAAAGCACTTTTGATCGGGACTGGCAAAACGGCACGCAAGCAAAAGCCGGTTTTGCGGGTCCATACTCAGAAGCAGTGAGTAGAAAAGGGATTGCACATGGTGCAGCGTCAACACACGGTCTCCGGTTTCCGGTCTTTGCATTTACCCGGTTTGGTATTCGCACTGCTGGTGAATTGCGCCTCGGCCCAAACCCAAACCCAAACCAGCAAACACAGACCATAATACACAGCGGTCCTGCACAGGTGCCTCTGGTAGAGCTTTACACCTCCCAGGGCTGCAGCAGTTGCCCGCCGGCTGATCGCTGGCTGAGCAAACTGAAGCGGAATCCCGCCCTGTGGGAAAAAATTGTACCGCTGGCTTTTCATGTCGATTATTGGGATTACATCGGCTGGCGGGACCCCTACGCGCAGCCGGAGTTCGGTCAACGTCAACGGCAATATGCAAGAGAAGGTGGGGCGAGGGCGGTGTACACGCCGGGTATGATGCTGAACGGCAAAGACTGGCGTGGCTGGGCCAGCGGAAAATTCCCCGGTCCGGAACAAGCAAGGACTGGTGTCCTGACGGTCGAACTCAATCAGGAACAGGTGCTGGTGCGCTATTCTCCAAGTCAACAAATGTCAGAAAAATTAATAGTCTATATGACATTATTGGGGTTTAACATGACATCGAACGTGACTGCCGGCGAAAACCGCGGGAAGGAATTGTCGGATGATTTTATCGTGCTGGACATGGTCCAGGCGCCATTGCAGCATGAGGGCGCGGCTTACTCTGCAATGCTGCCAAAGATCAGTTCGGGGCAGGGATTTCCCCGGCTCGCCATTGCCGTATGGGTGGCCGGGTCCGCAAAACAAGCGCCCTTGCAGGCGGCTGGGGGTTGGTTGAATTAGCCTGCAACTTGCAGGCTAGCCGCCGGCAATTGCCCCGACGATCAGAAACGGCTTGTCCCCTGAGGCAATGACCAGCGGCAGGGCTGCATCCGGCGGCTCGTGTGTCACATCTTCCTCATTGGCAAAGAAACGCACCATGGGCCGGCGTCTGTGCGTCTCGTGATGGCGAATCGTGCCGCGCAGCATCGGGTAGCGCGCTTCCAGCGCATCGAGAATCGAGTGTTGCGTCACCGGGCCTTCGATGGCGAGACGCACTTCGCCATCGACTGCCGCCAGCGTGCGCAGATGTTGCGGCAATACAACGCGGATCATCGCAGTGACTGCACCTCGACGGACAGCACTGCCGGCAGGTCGCGCACGATCGGGGCCCAGCTATCACCGTCGTCAGTCGAGGCATACACCTGTCCGCCGGTGGTGCCGAAGTAAATGCCGCAGGGTTGGAGTGTATCCAAAGCCATGGCATCGCGCAGCACGTTGACGTAGCAGTTTTCCTGCGGCAGGCCCTGGGTCAGCGCCTCCCATTCATTGCCACCCTTACGGCTGCGGAAAACGCGCAGCTTGCCCTCGGGCGGATAATGCAGGGAGTCGCTTGTGATTGGAATGACATATACCGTCTCCGGCTCGTGTGCGTGCACGGCAATGGGAAAACCGAAATCACTCGGCAGGTTGCCGCTGACTTCGTGCCAGGAATCGCCGCCGTCGTCACTGCGCATCACGTCCCAGTGCTTTTGCATGAACAACACGTCGGGTCGTGACGGATGGTTGGCGATGCGGTGCACGCAGTGGCCGACTTCGGCGGTGGGATCGGGGATGTACTGGGAACGAAGGCCCTGGTTGATCGGGCGCCAGGTGTCACCGCCATCGTCGCTGCGAAACGCGCCGGCCGCCGAAATGGCGGCATAGATGCGATTGGCGTTGCCCGGGTCGAGCAGGATCGTGTGCAGACACATGCCACCGGCGCCGGGCTGCCAGCGTGCTCCGGATTCGTGGCCGCGCAGGCCGGCCAGTTCATGCCACGACTTACCGCCGTCAGTAGTGCGAAAAAGCGCCGCGTCCTCGACCCCGGCGTAGACGGTATCGGCATCGGTCAATGACGGTTCAAGATGCCAAACGCGCTTGAACTCCCAAGGGTGCTGGGTGCCGTCATACCATTGGTGCGTGGTCAGCGGCTTGCCGGTTTTGTCGGAGGTGTCATAAACGAACTTGTTGCTTTCGCCCTGCGGCATGCCATTTTCGTCGCTGCCCGGAGTTGGATCATCAATGGAACCGGGCTGATGCCAGGTGTTACCGCCATCGTCCGAGCGCTGGATGATTTGGCCGAACCAGGCGCTGGTTTGCGATGCATAAATACGGTCGCTGTCGGCCGGCGAGCCCTTGACGTGATAAATCTCCCAGCCGGCAAAGTGCGGGCCGGAGACTGACCAGGTTTTACGTTGGCCGTTGGAAGTCAGGATAAAGGCACCCTTTTTGGTCCCCACGAGAAGTCGAATTCCGCCCATGAATATGCTCCTTATTATTACGAATTGTTGAAACGTAACCGCTTAAAAAAACGCCGGAATCTGACAGGCTGATTCAGATTCTCTCAAATTCCCACGTATTTCGCATACAGGCCCCGCGCGACGCTGGCTTCCCCGGTGCCTTTCACAATGGCCCGCCCGTCCGCGAACAGGGTGAGTTCATACGTTGTTTCATTGTCCCGAATCTCGGCCCGAAGCATGAACTCATTGGTGCGCACCACGCCATGCTCCCGCAGGCGCCTGGAGATTTCATCAAAATTGAGCTGTTCCCCTTGTTGTTTGTGCCTGAGCTGAACCGCATTTCGCCCGCAGAGCGTGGTCGCGCTGGATCCGGCCCTGCCGTCAAGAAACTCGAAATTCCGATGTTTACAACAGGGGCAATCGCCTTTCTCCCAGGCGCGGGCGACCTTCAATTGCGAAAAAGTATTGTCCCAAAGATCGATGTTCAGCATGGTTGGGCACAGCCGGTCCAGATTGCCGCTCAGGATTTTCAGCGCCTCGGCGACCTGAAAGTCGGCGATGATGGACGCGGCAGGCCCGAGGACACCGACCGTGTCGCAGGTCGCGTTCTGTCCTGGTGGTGGCGCCTGTTCGAAGATGCAGCGAAAACAGGGGGTCGCCTTGTTTCCTCCTGCGGCGGTTTCCCAGGCGGAATGTTCCTGCCGCGGTATGCGGCAGGATCGCATAGGCCATGCCCACCGTACCGACCGCACCGCCATAGACAAACGGTATGCCGTGCTTCACGGCGCAATCATTGGCCAGGTAGCGGGTCTCGAAGTTGTCGAGCCCATCGACCATGATGTCCGCGCCATTGGCATAGCGTTCGATATTCCGGTGGTTGACGTCATCGATGATCGCCGTGACGTTTACCTGCGAATTGATCCGGGCGATCTTGCGTTTCGCCGCCTCCGCTTTGGGGATTGCATCGGCAACATCCCGTTCGTCGAACAACACTTGCCGTTGCAGGTTGGTGAGCTCGATGAAGTCGCGATCAACGATGATCAGGTGCCCAACCCCGGCCCGGGCCAGCAGGTTTGCAGCCACGGTACCGAGCGCCCCGCAGCCAAGAATGAGCGCGGTGGAGCCGAGCAGTTTGTTCTGCCCCTGTACTCCGAAACCGGGCAGAAGCATTTGGCGGTGATAACGGTTCAGGTCGTGAGGCATCGTTGGTTCGCTCGCAGTCTGCGCTACATTACCATGCCTCCCGTGAAAGAAAGAAGAAGGGCAACAGATTCGAAGGTAACAAAAAGCGATTGCCGCTGTTTGCTTATATACTCTCCAGATTGGTGAATGAGCGGCGGGTGATGAATTCTGAATTTGACTGGAAAGGTGGCTTTGATTACCGGTGCGGCCCGGGGTATTGGCCTGGTAGTGGCGGAAGACCTGGCACGGCAGGGCGTAAGCGTTTGTGGCAGCGACGTTCGTGGAGATCTGCTGCACCGCGAGATGGACCGGATCGCTGCGCAGTTTGAGGTCCGGACGCTGGCGCTTACGGCAGACGTCGGGGTGGAGCAGCAGGTCGTGGAAATGGTGCAGCAAGCCTTTGTTAAATTTGGCCAGGTCGACATACTGATCAATAACGCAGGCATTCGCCGGGTGGCGCCCGTTTATGAAACGACGGCGGAGGTCTGGGATGAGATTCAGTCGGCGAATCTCAGAGGCCAGTACCTGTGCACGCGCGAAGTGCTCAGGCAGGGCATGCTGGAGCGTAATGAAGGGGTGATCATTTTCATTTCTTCCGGGTCCGGGATACGCGGCGAGAAAGGAAGCTCGGCTTACTGCGCCTCCAAGTTCGCCGTTACCGGATTTGCTGAATCCGTGGCCAAGGATTTGAAGCATACGCGCATCCGCACGTCGACCATCATGCCTGGCATGATCTGGACGCCCATGGCTGAAGAATCAGAGTTTGCCGATCAGGATGTGGACTGGCTGGAACCGGCAGAGGTCTCCAAAGCGATACTTTTTTGCATTGGGCAGGATGCAAATACGATCATTCCGCAACTGCAAATCTATCATCGATCGCAAATTTAAGGCGGCATTCGAAAGACCAGTGGCCCTAATTCATTCTCCGGCTTCGCCTGGCAGCACCGGCGCGGCGACTTCAGGTTTGTGATAGCGCTTCCAGATCAAATAGGCAATGGATACCGCGATCATCCAGGGGATGCCCACGATCCAGGATATGTTCCAGAAGTCCGTATCCAGGCCCATGGTGATCAGGATCGCAGCCAGGAGCAGCAGCCCCAGTATTTGCAAATAGGGAAAAAAAGGTGTGCGCACGGGCAAATGCTCGGTTTTGTGCTTGCGGCGAAAACTGAGGTGACTGAGCAGGATGATAATCCAGACACTGAGGCCGCCAAACAGCGCAATGCCGAACAGATAGTTGTACGCATACGGCGTCAATCTGGAGATCGATGCGGCCAGTAATATGCAGCTTCCAGACAGGATCGTCGCCCCAACCGGCGTGCCGTTGGCACTCAGTCTGCCGAGTATTTTCGGCGCATAACTGCCTCTGGCGAGCGAAAAAAGCATGCGCGAGGTAAGGTAGATGTTTGTATTCATACTGGACAATGCCGCTGTCAGCACCACGAAATTCATGATTCCCGCCGCGTACCTGATACCCACGCTGCTGAATAGTCTGACGAAAGGACTTTCGGTGACGACGTGGGCACCGATTTCCGTCCAGGGAATAAAAGTCACCATGACGGACAATGCCAGGACATAAAACAGGAACAGGCGCAAAGCCATGGTGCGCAAGGCAGCCGGGATGGCCGTAACCGGGTCTTTTGCTTCCCCGGAAGTAACGGCAATGACTTCGATTCCGTAAAAGGAAAAAATGGCCATGATCACAGCCATCCAGACGCCGCCGAATCCATGCGGCATGAACCCGCCTTCCAGGCCGGTCAAATTGTGAAAACCGACGGGCTCCCCCACCAGGCCGAATATGTGCGTAATTCCCAGAATGATAAAAACGATGATGGCAACGACTTTTATCAGTGCAAACCAGTATTCGAAGGAACCGAAATTGGTTACCGAGCGGGAGTTGACGTAAATCAGGGCGATGGCAAAACCCAGCGACCACATCCACACTGGCGAATCGGGAAACCAGTAGTTCATGTACAGACCGCCGGCCACCGCTTCACCGCCAATGGCGATGACTTGCGCCATCCAGTAGGTGTAACGTACGAGAAAACCCGCCCACGGACACAGATACATCTCCGCATAGGTACCGAAGGATCCTGCGGTCGGGTGAACCACCGCCATTTCAGACAGGCTGAAAACCATGATCACGGCAACGACGGCGGCGATGAAGTAACTGATCAGCACGGCCGGTCCAGCATAGCCAATGGCGATGCCCGAGCCCATGAACAGTCCGGTGCCAATAGCGCCGCCAAGCCCAATCATCGTGATCTGGCCACGAGTCAGACCGTGCTGCAGTCCACCCTCCCGTTCTACCAGCCTGTTCTCATCCATAATTTCCACCTTGCCTCCTCGGACGACGGGTCATAGTACCATTGTGTTCTGAATGGGTGTGTGGAACGGGGAAGTGAGGTTCCGTTATTTCAGTGGCACCAAAATGACCGTCGCTCCAAGCGCGTCGTCATGGAATACGGCGGCGATCCTGGTGGCTTGCGCCGGGGCTCCTGGCGTTGAGCCGGGTTGCTCCCGCAGGATGACATAACGCGCGTCGCTGTGGCCCATGACCCCGCCGAACTCGGATAACAGGTCCATTTCCGTCGACTGCGGTTGCATTGCCTGCTCCATCGCGGCCTGCATGGCGGCGAGCTTCTCCGGGTCGGTCTCGGTCAGCATCTTCTGCATCTCGGCTTCAAGGGCTTCGTAATCCGGAGTTACCACCGCCTCGCTGAACCGCTGGTAGAGATCGTTATCGTCGAGGACGGTCTTGCCTTTCCCGATCGCTGCGAGCACCTTCTGAGGGGGATCGGCCGTCGTGTAGAAGGCCCGCTGTTTGCCGCTGGCCAGGCGTATCAAACGCGCGCCGGGGTAAGGGGAAAAGCCCAGCATGTCGGCATCGGGGTCCGCGTCGGGCACGAGATCCTCATTCTGCGAGTATGGGCTGGTGAGGATCCAGTCCCCCAGCAGCCTCACCACGGCCGGTGGATGATCGCGGAGCAAGGCCAGCGCCGAACTGCGCACGCCGGGAGAGCGGCTATCCAGCGCCTTGGCAATGGCGGCATTGTCGCCGTCCACCGGTTTCTCGCGCATCCACTGCAGCGCGAGCAGCGCAAGCTGGGGGAAGTTTGCGGCAGCCGCCGTGCGCAAAGTATCCCGGTCGACCTCCTCGCCCAGGCGGTAGAGCTGGCGCAGATCGCCATAGAGGCGCAGCTCGAGTTCGCTGCGAATCAGGCCACAGTCCGGCCCCGGCCGTTCTCCGGCGCACTCCGCCTCCTGGCGCGCCAGCAGTTCATCCAGGGGCCCCTCGACTCTCGGTCCGCCGAAGACCACAAGTGAGGCCGTCATGATGGCGAAGAGTGCGTTCATCGCTTCGCCTTCCTGAGTGCGTTTGCGGTCTTCCTGGCATTGTTCTTCAGCTCTTCGATCTGTTCCTTCGTGGGCACCACACTCGTCCCGTCGGGTTTGGTCTTGCGTACGGACCCTTCCCAGTTGCACTGTTTGGCCAGCTTGGCAATGGCGTCACGCAGCGAGGCGATGCCCTGCTGATAAGCCTTGACCTCGTCCTTGGCCACGAACTCCGCGCTCTGCCACGAATCGGAGGTGCCATTGCGTTGGGTTTCCCTGCAGGACTTCTGGTGGTGCCCTTCGTGTCGGAGCACATGATCGGCGACGGCCTTGCACTCCTTGGTGCGAAGCTGCTGCGGTGTTATCGGTCTCACCACCGGGTTCTTCTTATCATCGAGGACTTGCTCACCTTTATCATTTTTCACATACTCCACGAGGTCACAGCTCTTCAGCCAGGTCCGCGTGCCGTAGGCCGCGCCCCCGGTGCTGTTCGCCGCGGCGTTTGTTCCCGCCGAAGCCGCCGCGGCCGGCGCGGAATAGAACGTGTCGTTGAATCGCCTGGTCACCGAGTCATACATCTGCCCGACGGTGGGAGGGTAGTAGGACTGCTTCACATACGAATCGAACTGATCTCGCAGGTACTCCTGCTCCATCAGTTCCTTGAACAGAAAGGGCAGATCCTTGCAGTCGTTGCAAGACGGTGCGGCAAGGAGCGGGCCGGTCGCGGCGCCGAAAACGAAAACGCACAACAAAAAAAACCGCTTCATTGAGGCTGCATCGCGGGCGGTTCGCGGCCCGTTTCCTGCAACAAATGAATGATGAGCCGCGTCTCGTACGCCTGCAGAAGACGCGGGTCGAGTTCGAGCGCGCGGGCGAATGCCGCATCGGCTCCGGTTAAATCTTCAGCATTGAATTTGGCCATTCCCAAGTTGTTCCAGGCCCGCGCCGATTCGGGCGCTTCGGTGACTGCCTCGGTCCAGAGGAGGACTGGATTTTGCCATACCTCAACGCGCTTTGCACTCCAGATCATGCCGCTGAGCACGGTGACGCCGAGCGCGCCCAGCACCGCCGGATTGCGGGCATGGCGCGCCGCGACGGCACCGGCGAGAAGGGCCACGCCGACCGAGGCGAGGTAGAGCGGCTTTTCCGTGATCGGGTCGAGCTTGGCCACGATCGAATGGGTCGGAAGCAGCGCCGCCAGCGGGAAGAGAATGGCGAACGCGAAATTCGGGGTCCGGCGCCGCAACAACACAGCCAGCGCGGCAAGGGCAAGTAGCAAAGCACCACCGGCCAGCGCTGGAAATACGGTCCAGATCTGGCGGTGCGTGCTCAATCGAAAGGGCCCAGGGCCGCAGCCAAAGAGAAAGGGTTTCGGGCACAGCGATGGCGTTCCAGGCCAGGCTCTGCAGTGGAGAGCGCAGGGCAAGGGAGAAGGCAAGCAGTTCCTGAATGCGCGGTACTGCGAGTACCCCGAGGCTGAAGACCAGTCCGGCGGCAAGAAAGGGCAGCAGCCGTTTTCCGGCGCCGGGGCGCGCACTGGGGCGGGTGATCTCCCACACCACGAGCAGTGCCGGGAACACCAGCGCGGTCTCCTTTACCAGAAGGGCACAGAGCCACAGCGCCACTGCGCCCATCCGCCACGGAAGGGATCGTTCGTAGCACAGCAGGGCCAGGAGCAGGAGCGTCGCCATCAGGCCGGAAGAACGCCGCGAGACGAGCAGGACTTCCCGTGCGCGGGCTGGACAGCGAAGATGATGGCAGCCACGGCTGCGGCGAAGTCGCCACCGAGCCGACGCCGCGCAAGCAGGAAAACCGCGAGGACTGCGACCAGATGGAGCGTCAGATTTGTTGCCAGGAACCCGGGCGCGTGCATCCCCCACAAGGTGTAATCCAGGAAGTAGCTGGCTCTCAGCAGCGGCCGGAAGCCGCTCGTCAGGCGATGCCAAAAGACGCCGGGATCGGAAGTTGCGGAATCCTGGATCACGTTGGGGTAGTCGTCGTATTGGAACGAACCGGCGAGCACCCCGTACCAGGTGGCGAGGGTGATCAGCATGACTCCGGCAAGCAGCGCAAAACGCTGGCCTTGAGCACTCATGGCTTCTGCGCTCCGGGGTGATACATCGTCTTGCTCCCGGTCTGGAAAGCCAACGGCTGTGGCCGCACTTCAACTGATTGGTGCCAGCTGATGGATCGCATCATGGGCCATGCCGCCATCACAAGGAGATGAGGGAGTATAGGGCAAATCCGATGCCGGTCTGAATAATTGGGTAACGAGCCAACTGGCAAATGGACCGTCACAAGCCAATAACTCAATATACGCGGGCCTTGTCCGGGGGAAAGGTGTTCCGTTATTCTGTTCGCTACGGGTTTGCCCCGTAAGAGCCGCTGTAATCAATCAAAGAGGTGCTGTCATGTTGCGAGTATTTGTGCGGATTTTCGTGGTTTGTTTCGTTCTGTCTGTGGTGGGAGCGCAAGCGGATGAAGCGCTTACCTATGTTAAGGCGGGGCAACTGATCGACGTGATCGGCGGCAAAACGCGGAGCAATCAGGTGATCGTCATTCAGGGGGACAAAATCCTTCGGGTCGGCAACGCGGCAGATGAACAGATACCCGCCGGTGCGGACGTTATCGATCTATCCGCACAAACCGTCCTGCCCGGTTTGATCGACATGCACGATCACCTGACCGGGGATGCCCGCTTTCATGGTTATCGCAGCCTGGGTATTTCAGTACCCCGCGAAGCCCTGTATGGCGCATTCAATGCGCGCAAGACATTGAACGCCGGATTCACGACTGTGCGCAATGTCGGCGCCAGCGGCTACACCGATGTTGCCTTGCGCGATGCGATCAACGATGGGGAAATCGACGGCCCGCGGTTACGGGTTTCCGGACCGCGCGCTCGGCATCACCGGCGGGCACTGTGATAACAATTTGCTGCCGGCGGACTACCATGACCAGTCCGAAGGCGTGGCCAACGGCCCCTGGGCGGTGCGGGCAAAAGTGCGTGAAGTCATCAAGTACGGTGCCGATTTGATCAAGTTCTGCGCGACCGGCGGCGTGTTGTCGAAGGGCGACAGCGTCGGCGGGCAGCAATATACGCTGGAGGAGATGCAGGCGCTGGTCGATGAGGCCCATCAGCACGGACGCAAGGTGGCGGCGCATGCGCACGGCGCCGCGGGTATCAAGGCCGCGATCATTGCCGGTGTCGATTCGGTCGAGCACAGCAGCCTGATCGACGATGAGGGCATTCAATTGGCGAAAAAGAACGGCACCTTCCTGGTCATGGATATCTATAACGACACGTTCATTCTGGAGCATGGCGCCGAGGTGGGCATGTTGCCGGAATCGCTGGAAAAGGAGCGGTCGATCGGCCAGGCACAGCGCAATAATTTCCGCAAGGCCTTCCAGGCCGGTGTGCGCATGGCCTTCGGCACCGACGGCGGGGTCTATCCGCACGGCGACAACGGCAAACAATTCAAATACATGGTGGAATATGGCATGACGCCGATGCAGGCCATCCAGGCGGCAACCGTGAGCGCGGCTGAACTCATCGGCTGGCCCGACAAGGTCGGCGCGATCGAGCCCGGCCGCTTCGCCGATATCATCGCCGTAAGCGGTGACCCGCTGGAAGACGTAAGCGTGCTCGAAAACGTCGGTTTCGTAATGAAGGGCGGCAAGGTCTACAAGCATTGAATTACCGTTACTTGTGCATCCTGATCGTGCCATGGATGGCCCTTTACGCCTGCAGTAACAAGCAGATTTATGAAAACATTCGGCAGAACCAGCAACTCGAATGCCAAAAAGGCCCGGAATCACAGTACGATGAATGCATGGCCAGACTTGACGAGTCTTACGAAAGCTACACAAAAAAGCGTACTCAGGATGCTGAGCATAAATAGGCATCGGGGTGGAACCTGCCGGTGTTGAAGGTGGCTAATGGCGTATGAATCCGCCACGATGGGCGCGGCCGAAATTGAGGCCTTCATGACCGATACCCGGCATGCCATCATCGCCACAAATCGCACCAAGGGCCCACCCCAACTCAGCCCGGTGTGGTATCTGTACCGGGATGGAGCAATCTACGTAAGCATCGGTCGCGGCAGCGCAAAGTACCGGAATCTCAGGCGTGATCCGAGAATCAGCTTGCTCGTGGATGGGGCGTATCCCGATGCCCGGTACGTCGTCATTTACGGCACGGCAGCGTTTGTGGAAGAAACCTCAACCTGGCGCGACATCATCGAAAAAGCCATCTACATGCGTTACCACGAAACCGAAGAGGAGGCCGAGCGCTATCGTCGCGAAACGTCGGATCCGGACGCGGTGTTGCTGGTGATTACACCGCAGAAAGTGATCAGCCAGAACTACAATTAGCCAGGCAATTAGCCGGGCACCAGGGTGCGCCAGGAGCGCCTAATCCTGATCTCTTATGTTCCAGAACTTCTGCATGATGAGGTAGGTAAACGATGCCGACCAGCCGATCAGCAGCAGTCCGTTCAGCGCTTCGATGCCAGTAATCAGGCGCAGCGCGCCCAATGGGTAGATGTCGCCCAGACCGATGGTGGTATAGGTCTCGGCGGAGAAATAAAGATAGTAGGTGAAATGGTCGGAAAACTTGCCGCCAAAGGTTCCCAGATCAAAGCGATCCCTGAGGTAGTAATAGGCCAGGGCATAAAAGCTGATTTCCAACAGATGGCCGAAGAATGTTCCGAACAAAACGGCCAGCAACCTCGCCCGCGGCCGTATTCGGATCCGGGGTACGTAAGCCGACAGCAACCGCAGCACCTCGTAATGGGTCAATGTACTCAACACAACCAGAACGATGGCCAGCAGAAATGCGATCAGCATGAAGGTTTCATTGAAGGTGTCATTATGGATGGGGCGTTCGTTTTGAGTTGCGGTCTGCGCACAGGCAAGGCGCCATTAAGACCTTGCAGTGTAGAATTAGTTTCCGTATCCCATTAAGGAGCAAAATCAAGGGAGCGGAATCCAGCAGGGAAGATATCAAGAACTATCGAAGAGATTAAGCTGTTCAAAGAACTGGAGGAACCTATGAGAATCAGCAAAATGCTAATGCGTTGCCTGCTTGCGATCATGCTTGGCGTGCCCGCCGCCGTATTGGCAGGTGAGTACAACAAGGTGCTGAATCTCGGCGACCCCTTGCCCGTTTTCGAAAACCTCCCCACCACCGATGGCGGCAGGCTCTCGGCCACCGATCTGGACACTTCTGTCGTCGTGCTGGTTTCCCTGGCCAATCATTGCCCCTGGGTGCGGGGCATGGACCCCGGTCTGGTCCACCTGGTGGAGCAGTTCAAGGGGCAGGACGTGCGCATTGTCGGATTTGCCGTCAACCATCGCCAGGAGGACCGTTTGCCGGCGATGAAAGAACACGCCCGGAAAGCCGGTTACAATTTCACCTACATATACGACGAAAGTCAGCAATTGGGACGTGATCTCGGCGCCACGCACACACCGGAGTACTTTGTGTTCAATGCGGAACGCAAACTGGTATACATGGGCCTCTTAACCAATTCACCTGGCAGGGAAACCCGTTCGGGAGAAACCAGCTTCATCAATGGTGACCCCAACGAGTTTTATGTGGCGAACGCAATTACTGCCACCCTGGAAGGTCGGTCCGTGGAGCCAGCCGAAACCCGGGCGCACGGCTGTACCGTGGAGTATGAGTGAAGCAATTCCCGGCGATCCTGGCCGCCCTGTGTTTCATCCTCATCGGTGAAGCCTGGTCAGATAACGGCGGGCAGAACACCCAGCCATCACAAATGCAGCCTGTGCGGTTCGCCGATTGGCAAAGGATCTTGCGCGAACAAAAGGGAAATATCGCAGTCGTGGACCTCTGGGCCAGTTGGTGCGCCCCCTGCATAGAGCGTTTCCCCCACATGGTGGACCTGTATCACAAGTACAAAGCTCGGGGGGTACGCTTTATTTCACTGAATTTTGATGAACAGGGCGATGAGGAGTCTTTGCAGTGGGCCAATGAATTCCTGCAGCGGTCCGGCGCCGACTTTGCGAACTACCATATGGACGAAAACATGACCGTGGCATTTGACCGCCTGGACCTGATTGGCCTGCCGGTGGTGCTGATTTATCAGGCGGATGGCACCGAGGCTTACCGCCTGACCGGTGACGATCCCAACCACCAGTTTCACGAGCAGGATGTGGAAAATGCCGTGCTGGCCTTGTTGCGGCAAAAACCGGCCGATTAGGCTGAAATTGCTTCCTCTGCGGTAACGGCGTATTTGACCGGTTTGAACAACAGCAGCAACGGCAGTGTCGCGAGCATCAGCCACATCATCAGCCAGAAAGTCATTGACATAAGCGATCGCCGCCGCCTGCCGGGTGATCTCGGCATTCAGCGCCATCAGCCCCTCGGTGCTGTGCAGGTTCCACAGTGCGGGAAAGACACCGCGTTCGTTGAAAGGAGTTATGCGCGAGGCGATTTCGGCATGATTGATTTGGGTTGAGCGGACCAGGAGCGTCATCACGATGGAAATGCCCAGGCTCGAACCGATATTGCGAATGAGGCTATACATCGAGGCCGCCTCGGTGCGCGCGCTGCGGGCAAGCGTCGAATAAGCGATCGTAGTTATCGGCACGAAAACGAGACCGACGCCCAGACCCTGAACCACGCCGCTCCAGATGACTGGTGCCTGTGGCATATCCGCAGTGAATTTAGTCATCAGGTAGAGCGAGTAAGAAGTTAGCAGCAGGCCGACGAAAACCGGCAGGCGCGGGTCAATACGGGATTCCAGCATCTGACCCACGACGAACATGGCAGCCATCGTGCCGATGCCGCGCGGCATGATCAGCAGTCCGATGTCGACCACCGGGTATTGCATCAGCGTTCCCAGGTACGGCGGCAGCAGAGCCAGGGTTGCAAACATAACCACGCCAATGACGAAGATAAACAGGCTTGCGGCCGCAAAGTTGCGGTCACGCAGCAAGCCGAGATTGATGAACGGGTGGGTCTTTTTACGCCAGTGCACCCAGTACAGGTAGAGGCCCAATGCCGCCAGGATTGCCTCCACCCAGGTTTCGGGAGAATCGAACCAGTCGTTGTATTGACCACGATCGAGCAGTAACTGCAGACCACCCACACCGACGGCCACCAACAGGAAACCGAGCATATCGAAGCGGCGTTGGTGGTGCTCACCAGCCGACACGGCTGCGGCCACGCCGAGAAAGGCCAGTATGCCGACCGGGATATTGATCAGGAATACCCAGTGCCAGCTATAGTGATCCGTCAGCCAGCCACCCAGCGGCGGCCCCATAATCGGGCCAACCATCAGGCCAATGCCCCACACAGCCATTGCTGAACCGTGTTTCTCAGGCGGATAGGCGTCGAGCAATGTCGACTGCGACATCGGCATCAGAGCCGCGCCACAAAGGCCCTGTAAAATGCGATACAGCACGATCTCGCTGACCGTTGTTGCGCTGGCGCAAAGCAGCGATGCAAAGGTGAAGCCGCCAATGGAAATCAACAACAGGTGCTTGCGGCCCAATATTGTTGCAACCCAGCCCGTCGCCGGTATCGCTATGGCCGTGGCGACTATATAGGAGGTCAGCACCCAGGCAATTTGCTCCTGGGAGGCGGACAGCGAACCTTGCATGCTGGGCAATGCAACATTGGCAATGGTATTGTCGATGACCTGCATTATTGTCGCCAGCATGACCGCAACGACGAGAAGGGGGCGATTCTCCTGCGGCGTATCACCCGCCGTTGCCGGCCCGGAGTTCACTGGTTTTCGTCTCCAATGCGGGCCAGTTGCCCTGCATCATCGAGATCTGCAGCAAACCAACGATCGGCCAGCGTGTGTCCGTTTCCGGTATCAATCCAGACTTCTGCGCTCATTCCGGCACGCAAGACGCCATTATCGTCTTGCGCGGTGATGATGCGCAGGCGAACCGGTATGCGCTGCACGACCTTCACCCAGTTGCCGGTGGCATTTTGCGCCGGAAGCACGGAAAACATCGCGCTGGAGGCCGGGCTGATCGAAGCCACTTCGGCTTGCCATTTCCGCCGCGGGTAAGCATCGACCGAAAACGTCGCTTTTTGTCCCGCGCGCACCCAGGTCATGTCGGTTTCCTTGAAGTTGGCGTCGACCCAGATATTTTCGGTCACCAGCGGCATGGTTGGTTGCCCGATATCACATAATCACCCGCCTGCAGCGTGTCCTTGCCGACTACTCCAGCCATCGGCGCCCGCACCACCGTATGTTCAAGATCCAGCATCGCCCTGGCCAAACGCGCTTCAATCACCTTGTAGCCGGCAAGCTGATCCATTGGCGTGGCGGCGTCACCACCGAGCAGCGTTTTGGCTTTGGCAACCAGCGCCGCGGCTGCATCGCGGTCCGCCCGCGCCGTTTCCACCGCATTGGCGGCATCGTCCAGACTCTCCTGCGAAACGACGCCCTTGGCGCGCAAGTCTTCGATGCGCCGATATAACTGCAACTCATGTTTCAGATCGGCGCGCTTGGACTCGAGATCCGCCAATGCCGCGGCGTAACTGTCGCGCGAAGAATTCAGATATTCACCGACCGCAGCCGCCTGTGCATGCAATTCGTTGACTGCCAATTCGTATGGTTTTGGATCGATGCGAAACAGGACATCGCCGGCAAGAACGCGTTGGTTCTCGTGGACTGCGACCTCTGCAACGCGACCGGCTACCTCTGGTGCAATGGTGATGATATCTGCATGCAGGTAAGCGTTATCCGTGGAGACGTAACGCCCACTGGTGAAGGCGTACCAAATTCCGCCGGCAAGGACCACCGCGGGTCCCAGCATCCACAGCAACCAGCGCAAGGCACGGCGAGGCCGCCGCTGGGCTTTCTGTGCCGGCCGGGGCATCGATAACTGCCGTGTCCTTGCCGGTCACTTTCCGTCGCCCCTTCCGCTGCGCTCATCGAGCGCCAGCAGATTGTCCTTGATCCGCTCCAGAGCCGCCGTAACGCGTTTCACTTCCGCGGCGGAAATGCCATCGACGGCTTCGCTGCGCAGGCGCTGTGAAATCTGCTCCATGTCGTCCAGCACCGCACGTGCCTGGCTAGTCAGAAACAGCCGCCAGCGCCGCCGATCGGCCGGGTCTGCGCGCCGTTCGACGAAGCCTGCAGACTGCAGGCGATCGATAACCCGCCCGATCGCAATGGGTTCCATTTCCAACTGCTCGGCCAACTCGGACTGATACATGCCTTCGCTCTCATTCAGCCATTTCAATGCCCGCCACTGAGCGCGTGTCAGGCCAAAGGCGGTGGCGCGCCGATCAAAATGTTTGCGAAACAGGCGCGTGATGTCGCTCATCAGGAAACCGAGAGAGATTTTCTTTTTCTGAACCATGAGTAGCCATGTATATTATAAGCTAGGATGGTAATATTCAAACAAATCGTTGCCCGCGTGGGAACATGCGATCCGGGCAACGAGAAAACGTTGCAGGGACTATCCTTAGATGTCAGCGCGGAAGGTCCCGTTAACTTGGCCAATGGCAGGGATCGGAGTCAGTTTATGGCGGAACAATGGTGCCCGAACTCGCGCGCGGCCGGGCGGGATGCTTTACCAACCGTGAAATTGACGCCTGGAATTCGCAGGGTTATCGCCTACGATGCTATCGCGGACGCCCGCTCCTGGCGGGCGATGCGCAACCTGTTTGAGGATGTGTTCGGTCAGGCAGGGTAGTTTCAGCCCTGACAGCGGCGTCAGGAGCGTCTCTTGCGCAACTCCGTCAGCGCGGTGGCGATTTCTGCCCGGCGGCCGCGATCCGCCAACGGACGCTGCGGACGGTCCGGGGCGGCCGCGGCTTTTTGCAGATACGCGACGGCTTCGTCATAACGCTTCTGGTCGATCAGGAAACTGGCATAAAAGTAGTTTGCGTCGATACCATCAGGATCCAGTTCCAGGCCCTTTTTCAACATCTTCTCAGCCAGCTCCGTGTCGCCGCCCATGAAGCCCGGAATTTGGTAAAGCAAGGCACCAAGCGATGTGTAAGCAGACCCTTTCATGGCGGCGGGATCCAGTTTCAGGGCTGTTTCCAGTTCCGAACGGGCGCGTTTGACCTGCTTGCCGGCTGAAAACATGCTGACTTCGCCGGCGTAGGTCGAGTAGACAATGCCGGCCCAGACATGTGCTTCCGGAGAATTTGGGGCAGAGGCGACCAATTGGTCGGCTTCGGCCGTCAGCGATTCGAAGGCCTGCTTGCGTTGTTTGCCTTCGGTGGAATAGTTGGCTTCGGCCCAATGACTCTGGACTGTTGCCACGGTGGCGTTGGTCTCCGCGGCAACCAGGGTTCCGATGCTCAGCGCCGCGGCGGCCAGAGCGGTCAGTGCGATGGTTCTGTTCATGTCAGTGACTCCTTCTGAATCAGGTTGTACTTACGAATTACCGGCAACTGGCGGATCAGGGATCCATCCACGATGCCAGGGAAAACCTGGTTGATGCGCGCAAACAGCTTTTCCGGAAATCCCAAAACCCGCTCACCGCGCGGGTTGACCAGCGCCTCCACGACCGCGTTGGCGACATGCTCCGGCGAGTCATAATTCACGTTCAACTCGTCGTTCATCGAGTCGATGATGCCGGCATTCATGCTGGTTCGAGTCGCTCTCGGTGAGACCCAGGCGACCCGGACCGGGCCATCCGCCAGTTCGCGCCGCAGGGTTTCGGTGTAACCGCGCAGGCCGAACTTGCTGGCGCTGTACAGCGAGAATCCAGGAAAACCTATATGACCAAAAACGGAGCCGAGGTTGACGATCACCGGGTTGCTGCCTTGCTCCAGCAAGGGCAGCAGGCCGCGCGTCAACTGGATGGGTGCGATCAGATTGATGCGCATGATGCGGTCGATCTGCTCGTCCGATTGCACGTCGTGCAACCCAAAGGCGTTGATTCCCGCGCAATACACCAGGCCATCCAGCGCACCGAACAGCTCTGCAGCCGCGCGAATCAATTCATCCCGGCTTTGCCGTAAACCCAGGTCGCAGGCATGCGCTGAGTGGGCGGTTTCGGATGACAGTGCCGCCAGCGCCGGGCTGTCCAGATCGACCAGCATCAACGAGGCTCCAAGCCCGGTAAGCTGCCGCGCAATGGCTGATCCAATGCCCCCGGCCGCACCGGTCAGGAGAATGCGTTTGCCGTTCAATCGTTTCATTATGCAGCCTCTCGGGTGGCTTTGGAGTGGGGCAGCGAAGCGAATATGTTGGCGTAAAGCCGGTACATGACCCGCGCTGTTTCAAGCACAGATTGCCGGTCGTCCGCATCTTCGAGACGGTTGACCAACTGCTCGTAAAAACCGATGTGCTGTTGGTCCAGCGCACCATGGGACCGAAGGTAGCTGAACGCCTCATCCGGCAACCCCAATTGGTTCTGGATGGTTTCGGCCGCTGCGCTCGCCAGTCGCACGCTGGTTCCCTCCAGCACCAGAACCATGCCGAAAAAGCTCACCGGGTTGCGGCGCAAAACGCAGTCCCAGGCAAACGCCACCATGATGTCGGTCGCCATGCCTGGTTTTCCATGACGAACTTCCCCGGCGTTGATGCCGCAGGCAGCGATGTCGTCGAGAATCCACTCCTGGTGCCCGGTTTCTTCCTTGATGTATTCGGCAACCCCGGCGCGCAGCCATTCCAGCCTTTCCGGCAGACGGGCGCCGCAAGCCATGAGCAAAGGCACTGTATGCTTGACGTGGTGATATGCCTGGATCAGGAAAGCCTGGTAAGTCTCCAGCGTAATGGCTCCCTGAAGGCAATCCACGATCACCGGTTGTTCCAGCAGAATCCGCCGATCTGACTCAGTTTCCGCGATGAGCTTGTGGTAAAAGGTCATGGTTTCCTCCTGCAAATAGCGCTTCGATTTCCTGATGGAGCGCCTTGATGATGGCTCGATGCGTGTCCAGGACCGTCTTGCGGCGGATTCGGCCATTGGGCGTTAGCTGACCGTTGGTCACGGAAAACGGTTCGACAGTCCGGTAGGCGGCAATTCGTGCGTAATCGGGGAGTGAAGCGTTGCAGCGGTTGACGGAGGCTGTGAGAAGACGTTTATCCGAGCCCGGGGTGGGAACAAGCAACGCGCCGAGGGCAGGTTGGTTGTCGCCCAGCACCATCGCTTGCAGCACACCCGGATGCGCGAGCAACTCGCTCTCCACCCACTCGGGGGAAATGTTGCGCCCGAAAGCATTGACCAATAACTGTGTGCAGCGGCCGTGGACATGCAGGAATCCCGCCTTGTCGACTGCGCCCAGATCGCCGCTGGAGATCCAGCCGGCCCGGGATCGTTGCTGACCGAGATAGCGCACGCCGTGGGGTGCGCGAATCTCGATTTCGCCGGTGGAGGAAATGCGTATTTCTCTGCCGGGCAAGGGCCGCCCGACGCTGCCGGGACAATCCGCGCCGGGCAGGTTCAGCGCCACCACCGAACAACATTCGCTCAATCCATAGCCTTCGTATACCGGCAGGCCAAGCGCGCGTGCTTCCAGGATCAGTTCCGCAGCCGTTCGCGCACCGCCAACGGCCACAAACTTCAAGGCTTCGACACGTTTTCCGCTTGCTTTTAGCCAGCGGACCAGAGCTTTCAGCATTTGCGGCAGCAGGATCATGCTATCGGGGCGGAATCTTTCAATCGCCGCGAAAAGTATGCCGGGATCGAAGCCGCAACTGCCGCGGAGTCCAACTTCAGCCAGGCGTGGCAGCACAATGTCCGCCCCGCTGAGCAAGGCTGCATAAGCCCCGGCGACATTTTCCAGCAAGACCGCCAGGGGCAGGACGCAAAGATGTCTCCGCAGCCCAAGCTTTGCGGTCTGCGCCGCCAGTATTGCTGCGACCGACTGCTGTTGCTCGGAACTCAGGCAAACGCCTTTGGGCGTGCCGGTCGTACCGGAAGTAAATGTGACCTTGGCGATACCTGCGGGGACACGGCGCCCGGTTTTGGGACCGAGCATGCAGTAATCCTGATGCGGCCCGTATAGTTGTGTCTCGCTTCCCTGCTCGCCTGCGGCTCCCAAAACCGGAGAAGGCTTCTTCGACGCCGGCGGCGGTGCCAATCAGCGCATCGACCCCGGCTTCACGGATGGCATGGGCGACTTGTGTGGTGGTGAAGAAATCCGGTATGGGTACCGTGGGAATGCCGGCGAGTGCGCAGGCCAGGTCCGCGCAGAGCCAATCAATGCCGTTGTCCAGGCGCAATCCGACGCATTGCACATCTTCGCGAACAAGGTCCTCCGCGATTTTTTCGGCACGGGCAAATACCGTGCTGGCCGGCTCCGAATGGCAGGCATCGTGCAACTGCATTGCACCGTCGCGCCAGGACTCGGTCAGATTCGGCATTCGACAGCTTCGCTGTATTTCGGGCCGGCAGCTAAAAACTTGCGCTGTCGATGATGCTGCTGGAAGGTGGTGAGATTGGTCGCCAGGCGCGCCGCCATCACGCGCGGGTCGTGTGCGTAATAATTGCCCCACCGGTTCGGCGAAGGCTTCAGGTGTTTCGGTTCGGCTGCGCCAAGGTCCAGCAATTCGACGCCGGCGCGCAGGAAGAGTTTTCGCAGCGAATGGGTGAGTGCAAAGACGATCCAGTCGACTTCATAGGTCTGCAGCCAGCCACCGATCATGCTGATGAAGGGATAGGTCATGGCGGGCCGCACAACGCAGAGATTGCCGAGTTCGACGATATGGCTGCGCTGGATGGTTTGGTTCGATTTTCCGCTGATCAGTCTCTCGACGGGGAGCGGAAGATACTGCTCCAGGAACAGTACCTGTCCGTCCGCGTATCTTGCACCGGCCGCACCCTGCAGGGATTCGTCCGTGTCGTGCAGCGCGATCATGCTGGGGTAGAAGGTTCGGAGTTCAGCCTGGAATACCCGGCGATAGGCTTGGGTAATAAATTCCTGTGTTTGCAGACGCCTCGTCTGTTCGGGCTCTACCAGGTGTAAGTGAAACTTTCCACCGGCGTGTTCGAACACTCGGGTGTCTTCGTCTATGAGTGCTACCGTCAGACCAGCAACCGCCCGGGGCTTTGTCAACAGCTTGCGCATTGGCTCGTTCCCTCGATGGATTCGGGCGAATTGTGAGCTATGTGCCGTTAAATCCGGATAAACATTCAGTTCATCAAAAGTTCTTTTTTGCGCAATGAGAATCATTCTCCCAATCAGTGGGTGAACGATAAAGGAGAGAAGAGACAGCAACATTTGCTCACCAGGGACGCGCAAAAGAGGCTTTGTCTTGCGCAACCACTCAAGGTAAGATGCCCGCATTTGTTCGTCAGGAGAGTTTCTGCATGCAGTCGGCGGTGGTTTTACGCACCCGTTTTCTTTCTGTCTTTCTTCTCGCGATCGCATGGACGGCCGTTGCAGCGGTGGCAGATGCGGATGCGCCGATACATCTGGAAACCGTCCAGGTAACCGCGACCCGCATGCCGGCAAGTGTGAACAACATTCCGGCGTCGATCAGCGTGATTACAGGCGCGGAATTGCAAGCGCGCGGGGTGAACGATCTGCGCGGCGCGATGGCGCTTCCGGCCGGTGTGGACATAGCTCCCGGCGGTGACGGCGGGCCGGCAGCCTCGGTACCGGGCTTGTGGGGCTTAAGAGAATTCGATGCTTTTTTGCTGGTGGTCGACGGCGTGCCCTGGGGCGGCGCGTTCAACCCTGCACTGGCTTCGCTGGTGCTGTCGAATATCGATCACATCGAGGTCTTGCGCGGCGCCGCACCGGTCATGTACGGGGCGACCTCCTTCGTCGGCGTCATTCACGTCATTCACCGTGCAGCCGGAAATTCAGAGCGGCTGGCGCGGGCCTCATACGCCTCCTATGACAGTGCGACTTTTACGGCTTCGACGGATCTGCCGGCTGGCGAACACTATAGGCACTCGCTGGCCCTCGATGGTGAGCACCGCGGCTACGCCGATGCCAGGGCGGGGGTGGATCGCGCCCATGTGCTGTACCGGGGCGCGGTCGATGCCCTCAGCGGGGAATTGCGACTGGATGGGGACTTCACCTGGCTGCGCCAGGATCCCGCCAGCCCGCACTTGCGGGAGGGCCCGGTGCTGGCTCCGGAGTTGCCGCTGGATGCCAACTACAATCCCGCCGATGCACATCTCGATGAGGATCGCTACCACATCGCGGCCAATTACGATCGTGCGTTTTCAGGTGCCGACTGGTCCACCACACTGGCCATCACGCACACGCGGGACGATATCGTGCGGGGATTCATCGATGAGGAATTCATCGACGACGGCAGCTCGCTGAATGCGGCGGGCTTTGCGCAGGATCGCAACACCACAGACCTGTATTTCGACACGCACTTCAACCAGGCCGCAGGCCCTCAGTTGGAGCTGACGGTTGGCCTCGATTACCTCTACGGCAAAGCCGAACAAACCAGCGAGAATTTTGACTATTACGTACCTGCCGACGGATCCTTCGCTCCGCCCAGCAGCAGCTATCCCATAGCAGAAATCTTCGAATTGAGGGACCGGCGCAATTTCATGGGTGCCTACCTGCAACTGAACTGGAGCTTTTCGAAAAACACCCTGCTGCTTGCCGGCATCCGGCTCAACCGCACCAAGGAGAAGCGCCATTCCGAAGGGGATACCGATGTGCTCACGCGCACCCGCCCTGGCGGCGTCATCGGTGTCAGTTGGAAGGTGTGGGAACGGGCAGGGGACTTCATCACACTGTTTGCCGATTACCGCAATACCTATAAACCCGCGGCGATCGATTTTGGCCCCGAGTCCGAAGCGGACATTCTCGCCCCCGAAACAGCGGACAGTTACGAGGCCGGTTGGAAAAGTCAATGGCTATCGCGGCGATTGAGTATCGATTTCAGTTTCTTCGACATGCGCTTCGACAATCTCGTGGTCACGCAGTCCGTCAACGGCCGCCCGGGTTTGACCAATGCCGGCCAGGAGCATTTCAAAGGGGCGGAAATCGAAGCTCGCTACCAGGTCACCGCCGATTTGCTGCTGGGCGCCAGCTACGCCTGGCACGAGGCGCGTTTTGACGACTATGTGCAGCTATTTGACGACGCGCCCACTCAACTCAAAGGCAATTACCTGGAGCTGTCGCCACGGCATCTTGGCGGCTTTGGCCTGGTCTACCAACCGGTGCGAGGCCTTTATGGTTCACTCGTTTGGAATCACATCGGCCGGCGGTATTTGAACAAACGCAATACAGCCAGCGCGCAGGCATACGATACGCTTGATGCCTCGGTGGGATTCCGTTTCGAGCAATGGATCCTAGGTCTCAGCGGCCATAATCTGAGCGATAAGCGGCCTCCGGTGGCCGAAAGTGAGCTGGGTGAGGGCCAGTACTACCGGCTACCGGCGCGCAGCTACGAAATCTCATTGTCGCGCCGGTTTTAAGCAGGGCGCCGGCGGCCAGCAACAGCCAAAGCAGTGGTCATCTGGCTGTTACTGTCCACTAATCCTGGCTCCGCGCCAGGAACAGTGTCTGCGTGGGATAGGCAAATTCAATGCCTTCCTCTTCGAAGCGTTCATGAATGATGAAATAGATCGCCTGCTGCACATCCATATAGGTGTTGTAATCGCGCGAGAGCACGTAGTACACGGTCTCGAAGTCCAATGAGTAGTCGGCATATTTCATGAAGTGGGATCGATCGAAGCGGGTGCCTTCCTGCGCCTCGACAGCCTGCCGGATTATCCCGGGAATCCGTTTGAGCTTTTCGCGCGGAGTCTGGTAAGTCACGCCAAGGCTAAACACCACGCGGCGTTCAAACATGCGCCCGTAATTTCGAATTCGGCTGGAAAGCAAATCGGAATTGGAAAATACTAACTGCTCACCTGACAAGCTGCGCAAACGGGTGGATTTGAGACCGATATGCTCAACGCTGCCGAGGTATTCATCCACGTTGAGAAAGTCGCCGACTGCAAATGGCTTGTCGAGTACGATCGACAAGGAGGCAAAAAGGTCGCCGAGAATTCTCTGCATCGCGAGCGCGACGGCCACGCCACCGATGCCCAAACCGGCAACCAGGGCAGTAACGTTGATGCCAAGGTTGTCGAGTACCAACAGGACCACGGTAGACCACAGGATCACTTTGAAGATAAAGCCAATCACCTCGATCGTCGTCAGGGCCGCCGGATCCTCTTCTCTGGCGCGTTGACGATAATGATCCAGCAGGGAGCCGACGATCACCGCGCCCCAGATACCAGCCTGGAAGATCAGGGCAATCACCATCAGGCGGTTCAAGCCGGCCTCCACGCCGGCAGGCAATTCGAGCGCCACAGAGCCCGCGAACGCACCCGTGACCACCAGAAACACCCATTTTGTCTGAGCAATGACCTTGACGACGATGTCGTCCCAGGCTGCTGTCGTGTCTGCGGCCAGTCGCCCCCAGCGGCGAACCGCAAGGCGCTTCGCAAGGCCCATAAGCAGGGTTGTCAGAGCGAACGCTGCCGCCGCCAACAACCAGGTTTGTTGGCTGTTACCAAGGATTTCGTTGTCCAGGAATCCCACGAATCTCTTTCTCCTTGTTGCAACACGACTAACAATATTGCCATTCAGCAAGCCGAATTCAACACGCTAGGAGACGCGCCGGCATTTCAGGTACATTGGACGTCGGCGTATCATGGGTGCGCCTGGGTGCCGCAAGGGAGGACAATGGATGCCAGTTGATCGGACAACTGAACCGGAACGAAATGCGCAAAAGGCGGCGTTGGAGCGTGTGCCGCATGCGGCGCCGCAAAACCAGCCCATGGCGGTTCTCGCTGTGGCCGTGCTCGGTGTGGTATACGGTGACATCGGTACCAGCCCGATTTACGCGCTGCGCGAAAGCTTTGCCGGCCACAACCCCATTCCGGTCACAACGGGCAATGTCCTCGGCATCCTCTCACTGATCTTCTGGACACTCATCCTGGTCATTTCGCTCAAGTACATGGTCTTTGTGCTGCGTGCGGACAATCGCGGGGAAGGGGGCACCTTCGCTTTGCTGGCATTGCTTCGACCGGATCGGGACCAGAAGCGGTTTCGGCGCCGCATGCTCATTCTGTTGGGAATGCTGGGGGCCTCGATGCTGTACGGCGGGGCGATGATTACGCCGGCGATCTCGGTGCTCAGCGCGGTGGAAGGCTTGCAGATCGCAGCGCCGAAGTTAACCCACTACGTCATGCCGATAACGGTGGCCATTTTGCTGGGCCTGTTCGCCGTGCAGCGTCACGGTACCGCAAAGGTGGGCGCGATGTTTGGCCCCTTGACCCTGATCTGGTTCGCGGTGTTGGCGGTGCTGGGCGTACGTGGGATACTGCGGGCGCCAGAGGTTTTGCTGGCCGTCAATCCTCAATACGCTTTTGAGTACTTCGCCAGCAACGGACTGAAGGGCTATTTTGCCATCTACGCGGTGTTTCTCGTGGCCACCGGCGGGGAGGCCTTATACGCGGATCTCGGCCATTTCGGCCGCTACCCGATTCGCCTGGTATGGTTCGCCTTCGTGCTGCCTGCGCTGATGCTCAATTACTTTGGCCAGGGCGCGCTGCTGATCTCGAATCCCGCCGGCAACCTTAATCCATTTTATCATCTGGCGCCCTCATGGGCCTTGTATCCGTTGATTATCCTGGCAACGGCCGCGACCTGCATCGCATCCCAGGCGGTCATTACCGGAGCCTATTCACTGACCCGCCAGGCGGTGCAGCTCGGATTGCTGCCGCGGCTCACCGTGGCGCAAACCTCTGCCGATGCCCACGGCCAAATCTATATGCCCTCCGTAAACTGGTTGTTGATGGCGGCCGCAATCGGCCTGGTGCTCGCCTTCCGATCTTCGGGCAACCTGGCGGCGGCCTATGGCGTGGCCGTGAATTCCACCATGGCCATTACCACAGTGCTGGCCTACAACGTGGCGCGTGAACGCGGTGGCTGGAGTGTGCCGGCGGCACTCGCATTTCTGCTGGGTTTTCTCGTCATCGACCTGGGTTACCTCGGGGCCAATCTGCGCACGATTCCACAAGGTGGTTGGTTGCCCCTGCTGATCGGCGCCTGCCTGTTCACCGTGATGAGCACCTGGCGCCGCGGCGCCAGCCTGCTGGCGGAGCAGATTGCCACCATGACGGACACGGTCGAGACCTTTATCGGGCGGGTTCAGGGTGAGCAGATACCTCGCGTACCTGGTGCTGCGGTGTTTTTCACCGGGCGGCTCGATCATACGCCACCCGCGCTGCAGCAACTGGTCGGGAGCACCGGTGTCCTGCATGAGCGGGTGATTCTGGTAAGTGTAGTGGTCGAGCCGGTGCCCAAAACCCACCCTGATGAGCGCATCGAATTGACCGAGCTGGATGCAGGGTTCACCCGGCTGCTGCTGCGTTATGGTTTTATGCAAGGCCCCAATGTTCCCTCGGATCTTGCCGCTTGCGCCAAATTGGGGCTGAAGCTGGATCTGGATAAAATCCATTATTTCATCGGGCATGTGGATATGCTGGCAGGCCGTAAGCGCCACGGCATGGTGTCCTGGCGCGACCGGCTGTTCACGCGAATGGCTACCAATACGCAGGATGCCACCGCTCTGTACCAGATTCCCGCAGCCCAGACGATGCAAGTGGGATTGCGGGTGGGTATTTGAAACCGCAGCTCCTGGTTCTTTGATTCAATTATAAGGAAGATCTATGAAGTCACTGAAAATAATAGCATTTGTCGTTTCACTGCTGTGCCAAACATCAGCCTTGTTGGCTGCCGGTTCTGGGGCGGGCACGGTGCAGGAATCGTTTCAGGCGGGTGGTTATACCTATCTCAGGGTGGATGAGCAGGGCCAGGAGACCTGGCTGGCGACGTCGCCATCGACCATATCCAAGGGTGATGCAGTGGAGTATTCCGATGGATTCGTGATGACCGATTTTTATAGCAAAGCGCTGGATCGCACGTTCGATTACATCGTGTTTGTCGACCAGGTCAAGCAACCGGGAGATGTGGATGAAAATGACATCCCGGGAAATGCGATGTCTGCCGGCGGCCAGAATCCTCATGGAATAACGGGGGCTGCAGCGGTTTCTGCTCCCGTTGCCGGTGAAATTCCGGCCATTGGCGGTGGCAAGACGGTTGCTGAAATATTCGCCAACCGGCAGCAATTGGAAGCGAAGGAAGTGATGCTTAGCGCCAAGGTCATGAAAACCAGTAACAACATTCTCGGCAAGAACTGGATTACCCTGCGGGATGGCACGGGCACGGAACCGGAAAACGCGTTAATGGCCACTTCATTGGAGTTCGCTACGCCTGGTGACGTGGTTATCGCCAAGGGCATTATTCACAATGACATCGATATCGGTTCCGGTTACAAGTACAAGGTGCTGCTCGAAGATGTCACATTCCTGAAAAGTGCAAAATCCACGCCTTGAACTCCTGGGAAAACCGTGGTCCAAGTATCTATGCGGAGCCGAAAATGATCTGGGTAGGATATGGCTTTGGAAATCGTTGCAAGTAAGCGAACAAACAGGTATCACTGATGGCCATGGGAATGTTGGGAATGCACCCGCCTTTACCCATTAATGAAACGAGAGGAGTTACACCATGTTAGCAAGAAAAATTGTATTTTCGGTTATGTTCGCATTGCTGATGGTATCGGCTGCCGCACAGGCTGGTGGCGACGCCGCCAATGGCGAGAAACTGGCTGCCAACTGCGTTGATTGTCATGGCGCGGATGGCAAGGGCATCGACGATGCGCCTGCGATTGCCGGGTTGGATGAGACGGAGCACTTTGAAATGCTCAAGGGATACAAATCCGGTGAGCGTGAAGATGAGGCTGGCGTGATGCAGATGTTCACCGAAGAACTCAGCGAGCAGGACATGGCAGACCTGGCAGCGTATTACGCAACGTTGGGGCAATAGTTAACCGCAGTTAACGCAAGCCTGAATGCAAGGCACCCGTTTCCTACGGGTGCCGGTGGCGTTTGACACCTGACGAATGCGCAGCCGGAGCGTTGGGGCTCTGACGCTGTCGCGAATCACCCATAATCCATCCCTCCGGCGCGAGTATATGACTTGCGCCGACTCAGGTATTTCGGTATTAAGGAGCCTTAACCAGTCCTGAGCGCAAATACACACAGGAGACACAACGTGATCTTCGATTTGAAAGTCAATGGCCAGTCCCGCAGCGTCGATGTCGATCCGGATACGCCTTTGCTGTGGGTGCTGCGTGACAGTCTGAAACTGACCGGCACCAAATTCGGATGTGGCATTGCCCAGTGCGGGGCCTGTACCGTGCATTTGAACGGCAAGGCGCAATTCAGTTGCGTATTGCCGGTGCGCGCCGTAGGCGATCGCGCCATCACGACGATCGAAGGCCTTTCGGCCGACCGCAGCCATCCGGTGCAACAAGCGTGGATAGCAGAGCAAGTCCCGCAATGCGGGTATTGTCAATCCGGCATGATCATGGCGGCATCATCGCTGCTTGCAGACAAGGCGCAACCATCGGATGCCGACATCGACGCGGCGATCAGCAATATATGCCGCTGCGGAACGTATAACCGTATCCGCAAAGCCATACACCGCGCAGCAAGCGTATAGGACACAGCCCATGAACGGAATGCAGCAAACCCGCCGGCAGTTCCTTCAGACCAGCGCGCTGGCCGGTGGTGCCCTGGTCATCGGATTTTACCTGCCTTCGGGCGGGCGCCGGGCGCAAGCAATGGCTGCTGTCCGGGGAAACAGTGATAAATGCCTGGCTGAGCGTCCACGCAGACAACACCGTCACGGTGCAGGTCGCTGCAGCGGAAATGGGCCAGGGCGTATTTACCTCGATCCCGATGCTGGTGGCCGAAGAACTGGAGGTCGATTGGAACGATGTGCGGGCCGAAATGGCGCCGGTTGGTCCGGCCTACATCAATGCCATGTTACATATGCAGGCGACCGGCGGCAGCACCACGACACGTGCATTTCATGAAACCTTGCGCCAGGTCGGCGCCAATACGCGCGAATTGTTCATTGCGGCGGCGGCGCAGGACATGGGTGTGGCGGCCGGCGAATGCAAAGCCTCGAAGGGAAGCGTGATCCATACCACCTCGGGTGAAGCGCGCAGGTATGCGGATGTCGTGGGCATCGCGGCACAACTCGAGCCGCTGGAGAACGCCGGGCTCAAAGCGCCCTCCGAGTGGAAGTTGCTGGGGACGCCAGCGAGCCGCCTGGACGTGCCGGACAAAGTGAATGGCGATGCCGAATTCGGTATCGATGTGCAAGTTGATGGCATGCTGGTGGCGACCGTGCGCGCCTGCCCGGTATTCGGCGGCAAGTTGCAATCCGTCGATGACAAACCCGCCCTGGCAGTGACAGGGGTTAAAGCGGTCATTCCCCTGGACAATGCGTTCATCGTGGTGGCTGACGCTTATTGGCCGGCAGCAAAAGGGGCCAATGCCCTGCAGCCGGTATGGGATTTTGGTGTCAACGCCGAAAATACCAGCGAAAAAATCAGTGCTGTGCTGAAGGCCGGTCTTGGACAGGCGGGAAGCATCGCGCATACGGCCGGGGAACCCGGTGCAGCCTGGCAATCGGCTGCAAAAACCATTGAATCGATTTATGAATCGCCCCTGTTGGCTCATTCGACCATGGAGCCAATGAATGCAACAGCCAGCGTTACCGCCGATGGCGTCGACATATGGGCGCCGACCCAGAGTGCCGGCATCCTGCCGCAGGTGGTCAGTGGCGTAACCGGCAAGCCGGCGGAAAAAGTGCGGGTGCATACGACCTTTTTGGGTGGCGGATTCGGCCGGCGCTTCGAAGCGGATTTTATCGTATACGCAGTACTTGCCTCCCAGGCCATGGGTGTTCCGGTCAAAGTGATATGGTCCCGTGAAGAAGATACGCAACATGATTTTTACCGCCCGCCCTCGCTGGCAAGAATGCAGGGCGGGTTTGGCGACGATGGGAAGCTGGACGTAGTAAGGGCGCACATCGTCAGTCCGTCCCTGTTTTCCCGCGCCTTTCCAAGCATGGTTAAAAATGGTATCGACGATACATCGGTCGAGGGCATAGCGGATTCCATGTACGCCATCCCCCATTTCGACGTTACCTATCTGCAGCAGGAGGTTGGCGTTCCGGTGGGCTTTTGGCGTTCGGTGGGCCATAGCCAAAACGCTTTTGTAATGGAAAGTTTTATGGATGAATTGGCGTATGCCGGCGGTATCGATGCGGTTGGGCTGCGGCGGCAGGTGTTGCACGACAAACCTGACCATCTGGCCGTGCTGAACAAGCTGGCGCAACGGTCAAATTGGGGTCATGCCGATGCCGGTCGGTTCCAGGGCATCGCCATTCACGAATCGTTCGATACGATCGTCGGCGAGGTGGCGGAGATTTCAATCGACGGCGGCAAACTCACCGTTCACAAAATCACCTGCGTGGTCGATTGCGGCACGATCATCAACCCGGATACCGTCGAAGCGCAGATGCAAAGCGCCATCATCTACGGATTGACGGCGGCTTTGCACGGCGAGATCACCATTGACCAGGGCCGTGTACAACAGGGGAATTTCAACAATTACCGGATGGTGCGCCTGGCACAAACACCACAGATCGACGTTCATCTTGCACCCAGTGGACGCGTGCTGGGTGGCATTGGTGAGCCCGGTTTGCCTCCGCTGGCGCCGGCGCTGGCCAACGCGATTTTTGCAGCGACGGGAAATCGTATCCGTAAGCTGCCCATTACCGCGGAGGCACTGAAATCGGCCTGAGGAACGGCCAGGCCGGTCAGATGCCGATCTTCGCCAGTGTGTCCACGATTTCCGCCATATACCGTTCCGCCACCGGATGCTCGGCAGCAAAGCGGTTTTTAAGCGAGCTGGCGCTGTCGATGACCGCGTCAAATGATTCGGTTGGTGAACTGGACTCCACCAACTTGTGAATGTCGCTGTCCAGTTGACGCACCAGGGTCAACGTTTCCGGGCCGACCTTGTCGGTGCTTTCCAATTCCCGGTGCAGTCTGGCCAATAAGGATTTCAGTTCCTGGTCCGACATCGAGTGTCCTGTCTTTGATTGACGATACCTGATTGATAACATACTCGGCGGCATCTTGCAGCTGAAATATGGTTCAAGGCCGCATAATTTCCACGCTGAGCTGTGGCGGCAGGCAAGTTTCGGCTGCTCGCAGGCGCCCAAAGGCCGGTATTCTCACATGCAATGGGTGGTGCGCCGATTGAACCGGATATGGCGGAACTCTGGTATAGTGCGTCGCAATTCACGGTGCTGCAGTTACAGGCACACTTCAGGGTAAATTGAATCTCTGTAATCTCAATATGAAAAATCTCCCCGTTTTGGCGGTCAGCCGTGAGGGACACCTGCGAGCCGGCCTCGCTCTGATTGCCGGATCTGTCATCATGGGTTTCCTGGCCGCCTGTGCCCAACTCGGCCCTCAAGTGCTCACTACCGGCCGGCCGCTATACAATATCGCCGTGCAGCAAACTGAGTCACAGCAACTGCTGCTGAATATCGTGCGTCAACGCTACAACGACCCCATCCTTTTTCTGGATGTTACCAGTATCTCCAGCGGCTTCAGCCGGGACGCCAATTCCAGCCTCATGGGGAATATCTTCAACGCGGGCAAAAACGAGTTATCCGGCTCGCTGGGCGGAAGCATTGGCGAGACCCCGTTCATTTTCTATGCGCCGAACACCGGCGAGAAATTCGTGCGCCAAATGTTGACGCCTCTGGATCTGCGCACGGTTGCGCTTATTCTTCAGTCCGGATGGAGCATCGAGCGGGTGCTGCTCATCGTCGGCGAGTCCGTCAATCAGCTGCACAATACCCCGGCAGGCGATGAATCACGGACCGGATACCGCAAGTACCAGGAAGTGGTATCGTCGCTGCGCGACTTGCAGCGGGACGGCCGGCTCATCGTCGGCATGGAAGCGGGCGAGGAGGGCGCGGAAGCCAATCTGGCCCTGATGATTACGCCCGATGCCGTTGACTCCAAGCCATACCGCTTTGTTTGTGAAGCGATCAGCGTGTCATGCGAAGGTGAGCCCTTGCGTCTGCGCCAGGCGTTTGGTGCTTCAAGCGACGGCAAGACTTTGGCCCTGGCCACACGATCTCTGTTTTCGGCCCTGTACTTTCTCGCCCAGGGGGTGGACGTACCCGACGGCAGATTCAGCCGATGGGACTGCGGCACCGCGCCACAAATCCGAGGGCGGGCCGTTCGATTGGGCCAATTCGCGGGGAATACTGTTCCGCGTGCACTCCTCGCCAACGGAGCCGGAGCGTAGTTCGGTCAAGGTGTTCTATCGTGATTCCTGGTTTTACATTGCTGACAACGATGCCGACAGCAAGGTGACGTTTGCGCTGCTCAGCATGCTCGTGACCCTGCAGTCCGGTGATACAACCAAAATTACACCGCTGATTACGTTGCCCGCGATGTAAATCGATATAGTGAACGAAACACCAGCCGGCAAAAACCTGGCAACGCCAGCAGTGCATTCAGCTCCGGTGCGGATGATGCAGGCCAGTGTTCGTCGGCGCCGTCCGCTGCAGAGGATTTGATGGAACGCAACATCTTTCGCTACATTCTCCGCCACAGCCTGCGCGACCAGGCCTTGCTGGTGCTGATGTCGCTTGTGGCCATGCCGTTCCTGTACCTGACGCTGGAACTGCCGAAAATCGTCGTCAATGAAGCCATCGGCGGCACGGATTTTCCCAAAACCATCCTCGGCCATGATTTCAACCAGATTCCGTTCCTGCTTCTGCTGTGTGGCCTGTTCCTGGTTCTGGTGGTGGTATCCGGCGCGCTCAAGTATGTGACCGCAACCTGGCGCTACCGGGTCGGTGACCGCCTGTTGCGCCGCCTGCGTTACGACATGGTTGAACGCCTGTTGCGGTTTCCTCCGTCCGACTTCCGCAATCTGTCGAGCGGCCAGATCGTTTCCATGATCACGGCGGAGACTTCGACCCTCGGGTTCTTCATTGCCGAAGCATTCGCCGTTCCGGCCATTGCTCTGGGAACGCTGACCACGATTGTGCTTTTCATGTTTCTGCAGAACTGGATGATGGGCGTAGCGGCCATCGCGCTGTACCCGGTGCAAATTTATCTGATTCCGAAAATACAGCGTCAGATCAACATATTGCAGCGGCAGGAAGTCCAGGCACAACGGGACATTGCTCAGCGCATCGGTGATGTGTTTGCCGGCGTCAATGAAATTCATGGCCATGACACGACACAGTACGAACTGGCCGATTTTTCGCAACGCTTCGGAAAAGTGTTCGGCTACCGGGTGCGGATTTCCGCCAAGCGCTACATGGCCAATATTCTCAACCAGTTCTTCTCCCAGCTAACACCTTTTTTCTTCCTTTCCGTCGGTGGCTACCTGGTGATCGCAGGCGAAGTTTCGCTCGGATCGCTGGTGGCCGTGCTGGCCGCATACAAAGACATGTATTCACCCTGGAAAGACTTGATCGACTATTACCAGAAAGCCGAGGACGCCCGCGTCCGCTACGACCAGCTCAAGGAGTTTTTTGCCCGCACCACGCTTTTGGAAAAGTCCATGATCGAAGCGGAGCCAAGCGGCGAACATTTCAACCAGGCCCACCTGGTGGCGTCGAATGTCGTGGTTGAAAAAGAGGAGGGCCACAGGCCCATCGACGGTGCCTCGATCAAGCTGACGCTTCCGGCGCATGCCGCCATTCTGGGTTCTGGCGGCAGCGGCCGCGAGGAATTCGCGCGTTTGCTCGCGCGTCAGGTGTTTCCCCACTCAGGCAGCGTGTCACTCGGTGACAGGAACCTGGCGGACCTTCCAGACAGTGTTACCGGCCGGCGCATTGGTTTCATCGGGTCGCAGACCTATCTCGGTTCCGGTTCCATCCGGGATGCGCTGGTCTACCCCTTGCTGCGCAGACCCAAGAGCGATCCGGGCAACGTGGTCACTGCCACACCGGCATGGGCCAGGGAACGCGCCGAAACCCTGAGGGCAGGTAATTCCCCACACGATTTTGCCGCTGACTGGATTGACTATGATGCGGCTGGCTGTCGTGGAGCGGAAGAACTGGAACGGCGCATGATCGAAGTCCTGCTACTGGTTGACATGGACCAGGAGGTCTATGAAATTGGGCTGCGGCGTGCTATTTCTCCTGCATCGAGGCCGGAACTGGCGACCCGGCTGATCGAGGCGCGTGAGATATTTCACAGGCGCCTGCATGCGGCGAGGCAGGATCCGCTCATCGAGGGTTTCAATGAAGGTACTTACAATGCCCAGGCATCGGTAGCCGAGAATATTCTTTTCGGCACCCCCGTTGGCCCCTATTTCGCTCTTGAGAACCTGGGTCATAACGAATATATGCGCCAGGTCATCGAACGTTCCGGATTGACCACCGCATTTTTGGAAACGGGTTGCAAGCTGGCCGCGATCAAGGCGGAGATCTTTCGTGATTTACCGCCTGGGCACGAGTTTTTTGAGCGCTTCAGCTTCATCAATGCCGATGCACTACCTGCTTTCGAAGCCATTTTGCGCCGTATCGAGTCGCATGGCATCTACAGCCTGGATGAAAGTGACCGGGAAAAGTTGATGGCGCTGCCGTTCAAGCTGGTGGAGGCGCATGACCATGCGGGCTTGATCGATGAAAAGATGAAACAACGCCTGCTGCTGGCCCGCCAGGCGTTCGCCAGCGGTCTGCCGGACCGTTTGCGCGGCGCCGTCCAATTCTTCAACAGGGAGTCCTACAATGCCGCCAGCAGCATTGTCGAGAACATCCTGTTCGGAAAAACGGTGGCGAACAAGGCCGGTAGCGTCACGCAGATCGGACGGATCATCGCGGCAATCGTCGACGAGCTGAATTTGCGCGAAGACATCATTTTGGTTGGGCTCGAATACGAAATCGGCACCGGGGGCGCGCGCCTTACGCCCGTCCAGCGACAGAAAATCGCCCTGGCGCGCTGCCTGATCAAGCGGCCCGATATTCTGATCATGAATGAAGCCCTGTCATCACTCGACCAGTCCGCTCAGGAGCGGGTGCTGGCCCATGTCAAGTCCGAAATGGCGGGACGCAGCCTGATCCTGTTCGAGTCTCACGAAGAGCGCAGGCGGGAGTTCGAAAAAGTTCTGCTTATGGAGCAGGGCAGGTTTGTCGAACATGATGCCGCAGCGGGTACCGATGGCCAGCAGAAGAAGCCGGTAGAGCCGGAAGCGGGCGATACCGCTGGCGCGCCCCGCGCCGTGGGCCTCAATGAAGTGGTCAACATGCTGATGGATATCCCGCTGTTTGCCGGCATCGAGCGGTCGAAACTGAAACTGCTGGCGTTTACCAGTGAACGAGTGCATTTCGACGCAAATCAGGTGGTCTTCAATCAGGGGGATCCTGGAGACAACGCTTATGTGGTCATCGAAGGCGAAGTGGATGTCGTGCTGGAATCGGACAGCGGCCAAAGGGTTGTAGCCACGCTCGGCAGCAACGAGATATTCGGCGAGATGGCCTTGTTGTCGAAGATGCCGCGCACCACCACCATCCGCGCCAAAACCCCGCTGGTCCTGCTCAGCCTCAGCCAGGATGTGTTCTTGCGCATGGTGGAGGAGAACAGCGATATTGCCATTGCAATGATGCGTGTGCTGGCGGAGCGCCTGGCCTCGACCTTGCGTGAGTATGGCAAGGTCATGGCCGTGCAGCAGAATTCGGCTGCCGGGCTTGAGTGAGGTAGTTTATACTTTCCGCACCCGGTTAGCCTGCATGTTGCACCAGTGCTCGTAGCGAGATGGTTCGGGAGTGCGTCATGGCGGCTTTCGCGACGAGGAGCGCGCAGGCATAGTTCAACACTATGTCGAGCACTCCGACCGAGCGAAAAGACAGGGCGCGCCCCGGACCGTCGCAGTAGGGGACTGGTGAACATGCAGGCTAGAGTTTTTCTGATTGCGCAGGATCGTTGTAGAACTGGTACGATGCCAAATTTGCAGTAGCGGAGCAGAGCCATGTCGCCCAATACCAACAGACCCGAGTTTACTGATCTTCTCACCACCGCCGATCCGGCCAGATTGTTCATTATCGGGGGTATGTTGCTGGTGATCGCCGGCTTGATTTTGGGTGATCTCTATGCCATTTTTGTTCTCCACCCCAATGTCGGCGACATTGGCCGCGAAATGGGCGCCGCGGTGACCGCCGCGACGGCAGGAGATGCGGATAAGGTGTTCAGCCATTTCGGCGCCGCCGGTGTCTTCCTGGAAAACGCGGGTACCAAGAAAGACGCCCATGTGCACATCATCCAGGCCGGTTATCTGGCGTTTATCCTGGCCTTTTTGCAACCCTGGGTGGCGCTGGGCAACAAACTGAAGCACCGCCTGGCCAAGACATTCTTATGGGCTGCTGTGGTGCTGCCCGTAGCCATATTTCTGATCCACTATGTTGGCTTGGTCTACAGTCCGCTGCAGACCATTGGCTGGGCAAGCATATTCGCCGATGTTGCCGGACTGATATTGGCTCTCGTGCTGCTCGTCGAATTGGCGGGGATATGGCGCTACCTGCGGGGTCACCGCGAACAGGATGTATCCGGCATTCGGCTTTATGGAAGGAACAGCCGGACCCTGCTTGCCGGCGGCATGTTACTGGTACTGGCCGGGTTCCTGTTTGGTGCTTACTACGCGGGCGTACATGCCACAGAACATGAGCAGCGGGAACTGACCATCCTCAGTGACGTCATGGCGCAGGCATCAGCGCAGCAAACCGAAGCAGTGAATCAGGGCCTGGCGGCCTACGGGGGCTTGCAGGTCGAGCGGGCGGTAATGATCGCGGCCCATGCCCATATCATCGAGTTTGGCCTTCTGGCCATGATGCTGGCCATCGTACAGCCCTATGTGTTTCTCAGCCGCGCATGGCGCCGCCGCCTGGTATGGATGACGCTGGGCGGCGGAATCGGGCTGCCGGTCGCCGTTTATGCAGAGATGTGGTACGACTTGCTAGCCGGCGGGGTAGCCGACTTCGCCGGCCTGATGGTGATCATCGCCCTGTTCGGGATGCTCATTGGCGTGTTGCGGCATACCGGAAAAGTAGATGTGGAACAGGGGGGTGCGGTATGAGCGGCTCACAGAAAATGCTGTTGTCTGCAGGTCTCGCGCTGACCATTCTGGGCATGGTCTATGGATTTTGGTATGCGGTGGCGGACGAGCATCCCACCCTGGAACGCATGGGCGTTTCCCTGGCCACTGCCTTTGCCGGGGTTGCCAACAGACAGATGGGCCAGGCGCAAGATTCACTGAAGACCTATGGTGCGACGCGCTTCGAATATATCCGCGACGTGCACACCCATGGCCATTTGGCGGCACTCAGCACCCTGCTTTTGATCCTGGGTCTGTTTTTCAACCAGCTGTCCTTTTCCGAGCGGGTCAAACTTTGCGTGGCGTCGGTTTTGATTATCGGGGCCGTTGCGCTGCCACTGGGGTCGTTCCTGGACATGTTTTTCACCGGCCCCGTGCCCATGGTCCTGTCAATACTCGGGGCGGTGTGTGTCATCGGTGGTTTGGCGGTGGCAGCGGCCGGTCTGCTGTTGCCTGTTCAGGAACGCTGACGGCGCGGCGCTATGCCGGCGCGTTGCCAACATCCCACAGTTGCATCCGCTTGTAGACATAGAAAGCGATAATCAGATCGTAAGCCAGGCAGAATGCGGCATAGCCCGCGGGAACCTGTGTCCACGGAATTGCGCCGCCAATCATGCCGACAAAAACTTCGTGCAGCACGTCCCATAGCGCATGGGCCACATAGGCCCAGACCAGAATCCAGCTCGCCATGAATTGTGCCAGCAGAGCGAGCACGGTAAAGATAATCAAGCCAACAATTTCTGCGTGCAGTGCTGTAAGGTCGCCGTAGTAGTATGAAAAACCGATGTAAAAGAGCGCAATGGGAATCAAAGTCAGTGAAAAGAAAATCTTTTCGCCACGGGGGCCCAGAAACCTGCGCACAGCCATGATGGTGCCGGGGATGGCGATGATGATGCCGACCAATAATCCAATGATGTTTGCCGTCATGAGGGTTTTCCTTTGAATTGTTTTATTAGGGCCTGTTCACAGGCCCTAGAGTAGCGTTTTGTCCGGGCTGATGCTACGGCATCGTTTGCCAATAGTGCTAGAATCTGCCGTCCGCCGATGCTGCCGCCCGGGCTTGTTGGTATTCCGAAAGCACTCGAACACCATCCATTACTCCCCAGAGGAATGACATATGCCTGTTTCTTTTCATATCGGTATCCTGCCCAATCGGCCCATAGCGGATTTTGTCGATTGGATCGCCCGGGCCGACGAGCTCGGGTTCGGCGGCGTCTGGGTCGCCGATTCGCAGTCCGTTTTTCGTGATGCGTTCATGGCGTTGGCCCTGTTTGCGAAAAGCACACGCCGGATGCAGTTGGCCACCGGCGTCACCAATTTCATTACCCGCCATCCAGCCGTCCTGGCACATAGCTTTGCCACCCTGGATGAGTTGTCGGGGGGGCGCGCCATACTGGGTGTCGGCGTCGGCGAAAGCGCAATCTACAACATTGGGCAAAAGCCCTCGAAATTGAACCGTCTGGAAGAGGTTATCCGGGTGATTCGTGCCTTGATGCTTGGTGAGACGGTCAGCTTCGATGGGCAGGATCTGAAAGTCAGTTGGCCTCCCCGTCAGGTGCCGGTCGTCATGGCCTGTACCGGGCCCAAATCGTTACAACTCGCGGGGCGCATCGCCGACGGTGTGTTGTTCCAGGTCGGGGCTGATCCGCAACTGGTTGCATATGCCAGGAAGAACATCGCTATCGGCGCCAAGCAAGCGGGGCGGAAGCTCGCTGACATCAAACTCTATCAGCGGCTGGCCTGCGCTGTCGGGACGGATCGGGACCAGATCCGGGCAGAAGCAAGAGGATATGCTTCTGTCGCGGCCGGCACCATCTATTCGGCTATTCCGCGAGAGGACATTCCGGACGACCTGTGGCACGATTTGAAACGCATGAAAGATCAGTACGACTATCATCAGCACGGGAATATGAATGCCAAACATGCGGGCCTGATTACGGACCGAATTCTTGACGCGGTGTCCATCTCCGGCACAGTAGAAGAAGCGATTCCGCGGTTCAGGGAATTGATCGAACTGGGCGTCGAAAATTTTGTATTGCCTATTGCCACAAACGAGCCCAATGTCATCATTGATACCCTGGCAGAACAGGTTATTCCCTATTTGAAAACAGACTGATGAGTACCATTTCCCTGGGATTCAAGGCATTCGATGCGCACGAGTTGCTCTGCCATTTTGTGGCCGTGGAGTCTGGCTCCTACAAAAGCCATAAGCTGCGGGTCGAACTCGTCGACATAACCTTCATCCCGGAAACAGATTTACCCAGGCATTGGTTTCAGGTAAGCTGCGGCGCCGCGCTGGCGAGTGCGGTCAAGGGCATTCCGCAGCGGGTCGTGTTTGTTGCCACGGACAAACCCATGTTCTGGATACATGCCAGGCAGGGCATTGAGCGCGTGGGCGAATTGAGAAACAGGAAGCTGGCAACCTTTCCCGCCATCGCGCCGCCGCACCATCTGGCCAACATCATCATGGCCAGGGCAGGGCTCGATGTTCCTGCGGAGGTCGGTTTATGCAGCGCCCGGGATGACGTCGCACGGCTGGGCCTGTTAAAAAGCGGCAGCGTCGATGCCGCCGTGATCAGCTCCGCGATTGCCCCGGCCAGGGTGGCTGCACTGGGATTCAACACGCTGTGTTTTTTCGGGGATGAGATAAGAATTCCAACGACCGGGCTGGCAGTGAATCAGGATTATCTGGATCAGGAGTCCGAACTGACACGGCTTGTTGCCGACATACACAAACACAGCCTGTCGGTGATTCATCAGGATACGGCTTTGGTCGGCCGGGTATTGGAAAAGTGCTTCGATATCGCGAGTGAACACAAAGACGCCACGGCCCGGCTTTATCAGGCCTGCTTTACGCAGGACGGAACCACGACGGCGGAAATTGCGCAGGCAGCGATCGACGCCGTGTCACAATCGATGCATGTTGCCGCGCCGATCCCCTGGGAAAAGATCTATCAATTTTGATCTTGTTTCTTGCTCAGCAAGAAGATGGAAACTTTTCCCTATGGCGCATGAAAAAGATACACTGAGCCGGCCTCATGCTCTTGTGCAGCACATCAGGCCAATAAAAACAGGGGAGCCAGCGGATGATAACAGCCAATCAAATCATAGCTCATTTCGTGGGCGACTTTGTGCTGCAAAGCGATTGGATGGCAAACGAGAAATCGACCAGAATCACTGGCGATGCTGGCGCACGCCAGTTGTTATTTGCTCCCGTTTCTGTTGATCACGACCAACCCGGTAACGCTGGCTGTAATCGGAGGTACGCATTTCATTATCGACCGGTTTCGGCTTGCCCGCTATGTGATATGGGTGCGCAACCTTCCGTGGCCGGGAAGCAGGCCATGGGCTGAATGCCGCGAAACCGGGTTTACGCCAGGACTTCCGGCCTTCATGTCGGTCTGGTTGATGATTATCGTAGATAACACCATACATATCTTATCAATGGCGCTGCCATCACCTATATTGGCTGACAAATGAATTATCAGACCCAGCGGAAAAATACGTTCGACCGCAGCGAGTTGGAGCTGTGTGGCAAAGGCGAGCTCTTCACTGCGGATTCGGCCAGGCTGCCTGTTGGCAACATGCTGATGTTCGACCGGGTGACCGAAATCAATGCCGATGGCGGCTTGCACGGCAAGGGCCATATTGAAGCAGAGTTGGACATCCATCCCGACTTGTGGTTTTTCGCCTGTCACTTTATCGGTGATCCGGTGATGCCGGGTTGTCTGGGGCTGGATGCATTGTGGCAGTTGTGCGGCTTTTATCTGACCTGGCTTGGCTGCAATGGCAAGGGAAGAGCTTTGGGCGCCAGCAATGTAAAATTCACCGGGCAGGTTTTACCGGCGGCGAAGAAAGTAAGCTACGCGCTGGATGTAAAAAGAGTGATCACGCGGAAATTGAACATGGTGATCGCGGACGGCACGATTTCAGTCGATGGGCGAATCATCACGACAGCCGAGGATTTGCGCGTTGGCCTTTTCACCAGCACCGATGGCTTTTGAGGAAATTTCGATGCGCCGAGTGGTTATCACGGGAATGGGTCTGGTTTCCTGTTTGGGAAATACCAGGGAATCCGTAGTTGATTCCTTGCGCCGGGGAAGATCGGGCATCAGTTTCAATGAAAAGTTTGCCGCAATGGGTATGCGCAGCCAGGTCTGCGGTTCTGTGGATATCAACCTGGACGAGCATATAGAGCGCAAAGTTCGCCGTTTCATGGGCGATGCCGCTGCTTACGCATACGTTGCCATGCAAAGCGCCATAGCAGACGCGGGTTTGGCTCAGGAACAGATTTCGAGTGTGAGGACCGGATTGATTGCCGGTTCGGGCGGCGCATCGACAGCCAACACGGTCTGGGGTGCTGACACCTTGCGTGAAAAAGGCATCCGCCGGGTGGGCCCGTATCTGGTGCCGCGCACCATGAGCAGCACGGTATCAGCCTGTCTGGCAACACACTTCGGCATTCATGGCCTCAACTATTCGATCACCTCCGCCTGTGCCACCAGCACCCATTGCATTGGTGCGGCAATGGAACAGATTCAATGGGGCAAGCAGGATATGATTTTCGCCGGTGGCGGGGAAGAAGAGGACTGGACGCAGGCCATGATGTTCGATGCCATGGGGGCCTTGTCGACGAAGTATAACGACCAGCCCACGTTGGCTTCCCGTGCCTATGACAGCGCGCGCGACGGATTCGTGATCGCAGCCGGCGGCGGCATGCTGGTACTGGAAGAACTGCAGCATGCAAAAGCCCGTGGCGCGAAAATTTATGCCGAAATGGTCGGTTACGGCGCAACCTCCGATGGCTCGAACATGGTTGCCCCGTCGGGTGAGGGCGCGGTGCGCTGTATGCAGCAGGCGATGGCCACGGTCGACGCGCCCATAGACTATATCAATACCCACGGCACCAGTACGCCCACCGGGGATATTGCCGAGCTTGAAGCAATGCGCGAAGTATTCAAAGATTCGGTTCCGCCCTTCAGTTCCAGCAAATCCCTGTGCGGGCATTCGCTCGGTGCTGCGGGTGTGCAGGAAGCCATCCACTGCCTCCTCATGCTGGAAAGCGGCTTCATGGCGGGCTCGGCCAACATTTTTGAACTCGATCCCAAGGCCGCCGGTATGCCTGTGTTGAGGGCAAGCGAAGACCGCGCCGGTCTCAGCACGGTAATGAGCAACAACTTCGGCTTTGGCGGCACCAATGCCTGCCTCGTGTTCCAACGTTACGCAAATGACTGAGCGAATTATTCCGATGCAATAAATCATCGGTCGGGCAGCATCCGTGCATGGAGAAAAGCGTGCAGCTGACCCAAATCATTGCACTTTGTGAACGTTGAAGCATGCTGAAAGGCTCAAATCCCTGAGCGAGGTATTTGATTATGACCGATGCCAGCATCGCGATTTTCATGGTCCTGGTTGCCGTCTTGCTCGTTGCCTGGTTTCTGAGGTACAAGTCAGGCTCATCGGAAAGACGCATGATGCGCATGATGCAACATTATGGCCTCGATCCGCAGATTGCCAGGCAGGGTGATGCCGAAGCCATCATCAAGGAAGTTCGCCGCCGCTGTAACAAATGCCAGTCGGAGGGCTATTGTGAGCGGTGGCTCGATGGCAAGGAAGGCGGTGACAGCGGGTTCTGCCCCAATGCGCGGGTTTTCGAGGAACTCACGCGCATGGGTCAGGCTTGATGAGTCATTGTCGCAAACAACCCACAGCCGCCTGAAACGAGACCAATGAAAGGACAGCCCCAATTTTGGGGCTAAGTAGGGGGGCTAAAGTAGCCATGCATGCCGGGTGCTATTATTCGACTCATGGCTGATATCGTCTATATTCTGGATCCTGATGAAGCGGTTTGTCTGGAACTGACAGCGCGCTTGAACACTTTTGGTGTGCAAGCGGAATCCTATGCCAACGCGGCACAATTGCTCAACGCTCGATCCGGAGAGCCCGAAGGCCGCGCCTGCGTCCTGGCTGACGCCGGTTTGACCGGCTTGTGCGACAGCGAGCTTTGGAATCATTTCCCGGTTATTCTCTTAACTGCCCATCCAGACCCGGTCGTCTTCGAGCAAGCCTTCCCGCAAGGACCGGTTGCGGTCGTGCGCAAGCCCGTTGAAACCTGGTCGCTGTTGACGCCGTTGAGCCGCGTATTACGCCACTCCCCCGGTCTTGTATGCAGCGATGCCGCGAACGTTCACGCTGGAAAGCGGTGAGCAGATAACCATCCGTGCCATCCAGCCCGAAGACGCGCAAATTGAGCAAGCCTTTGTCCGCTCACTGTCGCCTGCGGCCAAGCAGAAGCGATTTTTCTTTTCGGTCAAAGAGCTGTCCCAGCACATGTTGTACGAATTTACCCACCCGCAATATCCAGACAATTGGGCATTGATTGCCACTATCTGCGATAAGGGTGTTGAAAAGGAGATCGGTGTGGCGCGTTATGCGCCGTGCGAAGACCAGCCCGGTCACGAGTTTGCGGTAGTCGTGGCAGACGAATGGCAGGGCCGGGGCGTGGCCACCCATCTGATGCGCGAGTTGCTTGCGGTGGCTGAACCGGCGGGCAGCAAGCTCATACAAGGCACCGTTCTAAGAGTCAATCGGGGCATGCTGGCCTTTATGGAAAAGCTCGGCTTTGCCGTCCATCCTTACCCGGGCGACGCCGCAGTGGTGCAGGTTATGAAAACCCTGGGTGATTAGGCAATCGATGGATACACCGGGCGCCAGGCAGAGTTTCGATCGAGCGATGCGGCTGTTGCACGCGGGTGATGCCGTTGCCGCCGCGAAGATGTGCCGTGCGTCACTCGTGGCTGCGCCCGATAACGTGGATTTGCTCACATTATTGGGTGTGGCTTTGTTGGATGATCGTCAGGCCCGTGATGCGGTGGAGCCCCTGCAACAAGCCGTTGCGCTGGCTCCACGTTTTGCCCGGGCGCGCGAAAATCTGGGCCAGGCATTGATGGCGGTTGGCCGGCTGGACGAGGCGGTGCAGCAGTTGCAGCAGGCAGTACAGCTTGATCCGCAAGCGGAAGCCGTGCGCATGAAGTTAGCTCACGCGCTGGCCCTCAGTGGCCGGGGAGAGGAAGCGGATACGATCTACGAACAGGCATTAATATCGGCCCCGGACCTTCGCCGGCTGGTCGAAGCCGGCGAACACCTGCGCGAGGGGCGCCTGCCTGAATGCGAGCAGGTCTGCCGCGAGCTGCTGGCGGAAAACGCAGACAACGTCAACGCATTGCGCCTGCTGGCAAAGGCTGCGGGTGATCGGGGCCGCTGGGGCCTTGCCGAACGGTTGTTGACCCGGGTGTTGATACTTGCGCCCGGTTTCGATGATGCACGGATCGATCTGGCGCGTGTATACAAGCAACAGGACCGGGTGGCTGAAGCCGTGCTATGCACCACCGAGGTAATTGCCCGCAGCTCGCGCAACCCGTATGCCTGGTATATGCACGCGAGCATGCTGGCGATCGCCCGCCGTTACGATGAAGCGCTGGCGGCCTACCGCCGGGCGATCGAATTACGCGCCCATCATCCCGCAGCCTGGGTCGGGATGGGACATTTGCTGAAAACGCTGGGCCGCCAGGAAGAGGGAATCGCCGCCTACCGCAAAGCGATCGAGCAACGGCCTGATTTTGGCGAGGTGTATTGGAGCCTGGCGAATCTGAAAACCTTTCGCTTCAGTGCTGCAGAAGTGGCGGACATGGAACAGCGAGTCGAGAATGAAGCGCTGGATGAGGATGCCCGGGTGCATTTTCTCTTCACTTTGGGCAAGGCTTTCGAGGACCAAGGCGAATTCGAACGTTCTTTCGCCTGTTACGAGCGAGCCTGTGCCATCCAGCGCCCGCGTATTTCCTACGATCCGGTCGAGTCGGAAGTCATACATGATCGTATACGCGAAGTGTTTACGCCGGCCTTCATCACGCGTCATGCCGGCCAGGGTTGTGCGGATCCGGCGCCGATTTTTATCGTGGGATTGCCGCGTTCGGGCTCTACCCTGATCGAGCAGATTCTTGCCAGCCACAGCCAGGTTGAAGGCACGGCTGAGTTACCGGACGTAGGGCGAGTGATCGGCAGTCTGGCAACACGATATCCTGGCGAAAGTTATCCGGAAGCGGTGCGGCACCTGGAGGCGGGTGAATGGCGTGAAATGGGCGAGTCCTACCTTGAACGCACGTTGATCCAGCGCAGCGGATTGCCTTACTTTACCGACAAGATGCCAAACAACTTTCCCAGCATCGGCATGATTCACTTGATGTTGCCGCAGGCGAAAATCATCGATGCGCGGCGTCATCCTCTGGACAGTTGCTTTGGCAGCTTTAAACAGCATTTCGCCCATGGCCAGACGTGGAGTTATGACCTGGTCGAAATCGGTGAGTTTTACCGTGAGTACCGGCGCATGATGCGTCACTGGCGTCAGGTGCTGCCGCCGGGCCGTGTGCTCGAAGTGCGTTACGAAAACGTGGTGCGTGATCAGGAGGCTGAAACCCGGCGCCTGCTCGCATTTTGCGGATTGCCTTGGGAGGACGCTTGTCTGCGTTTCTACGAAACGGAACGACCGGTGAGAACCGCCAGTTCCGAGCAGGTGCGCCAACCCATTTACGACTCTTCAGTCAACCATTGGCGCAATTTCCGCACGCAACTGGCGCCTCTGATCGAGGTGCTGGGTGATGAGTTGACCCGCTGGAATTCAGCGGGCCCCTTTGATGACGTCTAATTGAAATGACGTCTCACGTTGACGCCGAAAGTGCGCGGCTGTGAGGTGCGAATATTGTCGCGGCCCCAGAACAGGTCGGCATTGGTGTCGTGGTAGACGACCGGGCGTTCGTCCGAGAGATTGTCGACATACAGCATGATATCCCAATCGCTGCTGCTGAAACCCGCTCTTAAGTCCCACAGATGGTAATTCGGTTGTTTCACGCGTCCGCCGTAACCGGTACCGACCGGATCGAGGTCGTTATCGCGCAAGGAATTGTACGAATCGCCCGTGTAGCTGTACTGCAGGCGCAGGTAGGCGTCGCCGCCACCCAGAACATTGACCTGCCAGGCGTACTCGCCATAGGTGGCGACCTTGATATTGGACGCCAGCGGCAGGCGTGTTCCTTTCGGAATATCGAGTGCCAGGGTATCCGGCGCGCGATCGTCGAACACCCTGATGTTCTCGTCAATTTCCGACTTGAACAGATAGGTGCTCACCAGCGCCCAGGGTCAAGCCATCCGTCGGCATCAGGGTGAGATCCAAATCCACGCCATCGACCACTGCGTCACCGACATTGGCGATCACGGTTTGGTACGGCTCGCCATAGGCATAACTCGGATCGGTCAATTCGAGCTGCATGTCTTTCCAAACCTGGTGATAGCCGGTCACGTTCAACTGCATTCGGCCATCCAGCCAGCGGCTCTTCAAACCCGCCTCGTAATTAAGCAAGTTATCCGATTTGTACTCGATCGGCAGGGTGGGATTGCCGCGCGCGCGATTGATGCCGCCGGTGCGAAAGCCTTCCGAATACAGGGCGTAGATCATACGGTCTTTGCCGAAGAAATACTGCAGGCCGGCTTTGGGCAGCACCCCATCGTCGCTACCCGAAGGCGTGCTGATATCCGGTGGCGCCCCGTCCGGCTGTCTCAGTGTGTAGGTCCGGTCGATCGTGGTTTTGTACCAGCGTGCTCCCAGAAGCAACTTCCACTTGTCGGTCAGGTTGACGGTGGTCTCGCCGAAAACGGATTTGTCCTTGCGTGTGCTGCGCTCACCGGAGGCCCAGGTAACATCGGTGGGTGGGAGTTCACCGTAAATGGCGTTCCAGGCAGCCCACGATTCGGTCTGCATGTAGTCCTCGACATGCGTCCGGTACTCCCAATGCTGCTTGGCTTCCTGGTAGAAGAAACCCAAGGTCCAGTCCAGGCGGGAGGTGCTGCCGGACAGACGCGTCTCGTGCGTCCAGCGCTTGTCTTTCTGGTCGTTGCGGAAGAATGCGGTGGGGTCGCCGTTATCCACGTCGTAGCCGGTGCCGTTCAACTCGCAGGCGGTGGCGAAGTCGTAGATGTTGTACGCGGCGTAATAGGGATTGCTGCCGCAGGTGCCGCGCCCGTATATGCCCAGCACCGAGTGGTAATAAGCCACTCCACTGGTGCCGTCGAAAACATAATCGGTAGTGCGTTCGAAATAGGACGTGGACGTGGTCAGTTTGGCAAAACCGATATCGCCATCGAGGGTGAGCTGAAAGTTATGCCATTTGTCGTCCCAGCGCTCCTTGTGAAACTTCACCGTTTTGAGGTCGCCGGCCGTGGGGTCGTAGTCGGTGAAGCCGTGAATGTGCGATTCGCTGACATTATATATGCCGGTCAATGCCCAGTCGTCATTGATCAGCCACTTGATCGAAGCGCGCCCACCCTTCCAGTCGGCGTCGTTGAAATCGTTCTCCACGATGGCCGCATTGGTCTTGCTGCCAATGACCCGTTCACCGGTATCGACATCGATGTGCCCGGGGGAATAACCCAAAACGTTATCAATATAACCCGCATCCTTGGCGCCGAAACCCACCAGACGGATTGCGAGTTTATCCTTGATCAATGGAATATTGATCATCGCGTCGGCATCCCAGCCGGTGCCGCCGTGGGAAATGGTGTGCAGGCCGCCGCCGACATTGGCGTCGAATTGCGTGGTGTCCGGTTTGGCGACGATGTAGCGCACGGTGCCGGATTCGGAGCTCGCGCCGTACAACGTGCCTTGCGGTCCCGCCAGGGACTCGATTCGCTCCAGGTCGATGGGTCGAATTTCCGGCGACTGTGCGCCGGTGGTGAGCGGTTGTTCATCCAGATAGATCGCAGCGGATGAATCGGCGATAAAAGGACGTACCGAGTCTGCCAATCCGCGGAAGACGATCTTCTGCAGACCCGCCGAAGAACCCACGACGGTCATTGAGGGCACGAATTTGGCAACATCCTGCAGGCTCTTGATGCCGGTCTTGGCGATTTCCATCGCGCTGAACGCCTGGATCGATTGCGGAATGTCCTGGATGTTCTCCGTACGCTTGCGCGCGGTGACGATTACTTCTTCGAGTTGCTTGCTGTGCTTTCTCGTTCCTCGTTCTGGTCTTGCGCGTGACCGGTGTTGACCCACCCTGGTGCCAGAGCTGCTGCGATGGCGCTGACGATTGTGCGGCGTTGCCAATGGTAGGGTGTGGTTGTCATTTGATCGTCGCGCATACAGGTCTCCGCTGGGTATCATTGCTGGTTATTCTTGACCGGATCGGTGGTCGCTGTCAAAAGCAGTTACATCAAGTGTCTTGGAATCCACGCATGGAAACGGCTTCTGAAATACAGGCGCCGCTTCATTTTCCATGGCCGAATGTAAGTCTTTCAGTGAATGATGACATGCGCGTGAATCTTGAAGCGGGTGATCCAAGAATTTGAATTGTCTGACTTTCTGTCGCATGCGATCGCTTGCAGAGAAGGCGGCGCCATGACGCTCCAGCTTGACCTGACCCACACCGTTGATGTCGAGGAATTCGGCTTCGTTTGCCGGCCGCTTCTGGCTCATCTCGATCAGGCTGGCGTCACCAAAAATCACGTAGGGAGGTACGCCGCGTTCATCGGCCAGTTGCTTGCGCAGGGCGCGCAGGGTTTCGAACAGGCGCAAGGCATTGGCATCCATGTCCGTGGACACGGCCGCAGGTTTTTTCCCGGTTTTTTCCTTTATGCGCGGATGCGCCAGCACGATGTTCTCTTCAGCCTTCAGCAGGCGCTGGGCGCGGGCAGTCAATTTCAACACCGAGAACGCCGCGATGTCCTGCAACAGGTAGCCGCGATGGATCAATTGCCGTGTAATGGACAGCCACTGGGCCTGCGAGTACTCCATGCCGATGCCATAGGTGGAGAGCCGCTGGTGGCCGAATTTTCGCACGCGCTCGTTGTCTGCGCCACGCAACACATCCACCACCTGCTTGATGCCAAAGGACTGCCGCAATCGGTAGACACAGGACAGGACCTTGCGCGCTGCCTCGGTGGCGTCGAATCGCTCCGGCGGATCCAGACAGATATCACAGTTACCACAATCCGCGGCCATCTCCTCGCCAAGATATCCGAGCAGTACGCGGCGGCGGCAGGTCAGGCTTTCAGCGAAGCCCACCATCGCATTGAGCTTGTGCGCCTCGATGCGTTTCTGACTTTCGTTGGACCCCCGCTCGAGTTGATAGCGGGCAGTGGCGACATCCTGCATACCGAACAGCAGCAGCGCCTCGGCCGGCAGTCCGTCGCGACCGGCGCGCCCGGTCTCCTGGTAGTAGCCCTCGATATGTCTTGGCATGTCGTAATGAACGACAAAACGCACATTCGGTTTGTCGATGCCCATGCCGAATGCAACCGTGGCGACGACGATGGCCAGATCATCGCGTAGAAAAGCTTCCTGCACGTGTTTGCGCGTGCCGGCCGCCAGCCCGGCATGATAAGCCGCTGCCGAATATCCATTCTGCCCAAGATAGTGCGTGATTTCTTCCACGCGCTTGCGTGACAGGGCATAGACAATGCCGGACTGATCATCATGCGCCTTCAGGAACCGCAGTAGCTGTGTCTGTGGCTGATGCTTTTCCAGCACCGTGTAGCGGATATTGGGCCGGTCGAAACCGGTGATGAATCTCCGCGCGTGCTGCAAGCCGAGAACGCTCACGATGTCCTCCCGCGTCTGCGGGTCCGCGGTTGCCGTCAGCGCGATCAGGGGAACGTCGGGGAAATGAACCCGCAGTTCACCCAGGGCGGCGTATTCGGGCCGGAAATCATGGCCCCATTGGGAAACGCAATGCGCTTCATCGATCGCAATCAATGCCATCGGCCTGGACCTAAGGTCCTGAATGAAGTCGGCCCGCATCATCCGTTCCGGAGCCACGTACAGCAAATCCAATTGGCCTGACTGCAGACGATGCATGACCGATCTGGCTTCGCCCGCATCGAGATTGGAATTGTACATGGCTGCATTGACGCCATTGGCTTGCAGCGCATCGACCTGGTCTTTCATCAGTGAAATCAACGGTGATATCACCACCGCCAATCCCGGGCGATGCAGGGCGGGCAATTGATAGCACAGGGATTTTCCGCCACCCGTAGGCATCAGTACGAACGCATCGCCTCCATTCAGCACCTGGCGGATGATTTCTTCCTGCCAGGGGCGGAAACTTTGCAAGCCAAACACCCGCTGGAGCGTTTCATTGATGGAACTCATGGACCGATCGGCATTTCCTGATCTTTGACGGATGCGAAAGGGTGGCCATCGAAGTATAAGCGACAGCTTGCTGGATTTCGTCAGATATCTCTGCGGCAACACCGAGGAAGAGTGCCCGTTGTGGGGTCGGGATGCAAGCTGCAGTAAGCGCGAGCGTTTGATTGCAAATTCGCTCCTGTATATCAGGCACTTGCGTTCTGATTTGGGTCAACGAAGTTGCCGATCGATGAGCCTATAGTGGTATAGGCAGTACGTTGATCAAGGAGCAATCATGAATATCATTCAAACCTGCTTGCTCGTATGGGTACTTGTCCTTCCTGGCGCCGTCTTCGGTGCCGATCTGGCAACTGTAACGAATGACTGCGACGGTTGTCATGGTGCGCAAGGCGTCTCGACGGACAGCGACGTTCCATCAATCGCAGGGCAGAGCGCTGCTTTCATTTCGGATGCCCTCAGATCGTTCCAGCAGCGGGGACGGCCATGCCAGAGAGGCCCTTACCGCCATGGGGACACTTCGCGGCCCGCAACGACGATGTGCAAAATCTCCGCTGACCTGCCCGATGCCGACATCGATGCCCTGGGCAAATATTATGCAGAACAGCCGTTTGTGGCAGCCAAACAGGACTTCGATGCGGCCAGGGCTGCAGCCGGTGCACAATTGTATGAAGCCGACTGCAAGTCCTGCCATCCGGAGCAGGGCAGGGTTTCCGGCCGTGGTCCGATACTGGCCGGGCAGTGGGTGCCTTATCTTAAAGTTGCTGTCCGTCAGGCATTGACCGGCGAGCACCTGGTGCCCCCGTTCATGGAAAAACCATTGGCCGATTTCAGCGATGAAAAGATTGATGCATTGATGAATTTTTTCGCCAGCCAGCAGGATTGACGGACCGCATTCGGACCTATTGGGTCCCTGGAGGAGAATCGCCGCTCTCAGGGGTAGGCGGCAGTCCAGCGGCGGCAGCCTTGCGTAGCTGTTTTACGGCTTTTCTCTGCGCCGCGTAATCTGATTCGAGTCCATCGCCGCAGAAGTACACATACGCTGTCGCATAGCTGAAAAACACCGTCAGCACGGCGGCAATTTCGAGTGCTTTGACACCGGCCGCGATGCCGGTGCCGATGGCGACCAGTATGAACAGGGCATCGAAGGTGTCCTGCAGAGCCCTGCGAAACTGCACACCGGCAACGATTCCGGCCAGGCTGAACGCCAGCGCCAGACTGTGCTGCACAACCAGGACGATGGCTGCCACGACCCCCGGCAGGATCAGCATGGTTTCATCGAGCGAATGATCGTGCGCGCTGACCCGGTGGATCCCCTTGTGCACCCAGGATACGGGCAGCATGAGCAACCAGACGCCAAGCAGGGTAATCATGAGCTGTCGTGCGTAACCCAGACGATCGAGCTCACTGGTAGCCTTGATTACCGTGCTGACAATTTCCATATCGTCGCGGTTGATCGGTATGTCGTCCGCCTGATTGACCGTGAGATCGCCGCTTTCCACCAGCTCGTTAACGCCCCCGATGGGCAATTGCGAGACGAAATCCGGCCACAGCAACGTAAGCAAAACCACGGCGACCGCGAGCAGGAGGTGGTAGATAACGAGTTTACGGAAGAGCCGCAGGCCCGCACGTCGGGATGGCGGCTGCGGTTCAAGATCCGTCATAAGACTCGGGTTGACAGGTTCTGGTGTTGCCTCGGTCACGAAATATACCCGGGTTTGTACTTGCAGGAACGCACTATTATACCCTCAAACAGCGGCCTTCATCCGCTGTGCTGTGATTCATCCGCCCAGAGCCGCCGGGTTACTGATGTCCCCCTTGTTGAATTCCACATACTCCTCGCTCAGGTCACAGGCATAGACCGTGGCTTTGCCGCGGCCTATATTGAGCCGTATGTGCAGGTCGAATTCCGCCGGAGCGACACAGGCGCACAGCGTGGCAAATTCGACATTGACGGGCAGACCCCGGCGCAGTGACCAGGTGATGTCTTTGGCGCCAGGGGCGCTGTAACCGATATCCACTTTTTCTTCGATGATTTTCGCCGGTGAATAGCCCAGCGCATCGATGATGCGCCCCCAGTTGGGGTCGCCACCGAACCAGCTGGTCTTGACCAGCACACTGTTTCCCACCCAGCGCGCGGCGCGATCGGCATCGGCATGGCTGACGGCGCCGCTGACCCGGATGGTGATGACGCGGGTTACCCCTTCGCCATCGGATACGATTTTCTTGGCCAGGGTCTGGCACACCAGCTTGAGCGCCGCCTGAAAACGTCTGCCTTCCGGACTTTGCAAGCTCTTGATCATGGCATTGCCAGCCATGCCATTGGCCAGCATCAGCACGGTATCGTTGGTGCTCATGTCGCCATCGATGGTGACGCGGTTGAAGGTCAGGGCCACGGCTTCACGCAAGGCCTTCTTCAGTACCGGTGATGCGATCGCAACGTCGGAGGTGACAAATCCCAGCATGGTGGCGTGCAGTGGCCGCGAAGCGGGTCTCTTGCCGGACGGACTCATGCCCGGTTCGATCATGCCTGCGCCCTTGGCAATGCCGCCAATGTGCACTGGTTTCCCGCCAATCAGGATTTGCACGGCGACTTCCTTGGAAACCGAGTCGCTGGTCATGATGGCTTCCGCTGCGTTGGCACTTGCTTCCCGGCTGTGCGAAAGCCTGCCCGATGCATCCCTGATGCCACTCAACACGTTTTTCATAGGCATCGGCATGCCGATGCGGCCGGTGGAACACACCAGCACATCCTGTTCGCGCAGGCCCAGCATTTTCGCGGTCAGATTGACCATCGACAAGGCATCTTTCATTCCCTGCCTGCCGGTACAGGCGTTGGCGTTACCGGAATTTGACACAATGGCCTGGGCGCGAGCTTTGCTGGCTCGGGGTATGCTGGCTTTCACCGGCGCCGCACACACCTGGTTGGTGGTGAACATGCCGGCTACCGTGGCCGGGCAGTCCGAGGCAATCAGCATCAGATCGCGCTTTTGCCCTTTGTCGGAGCCTTTGCCCGTGCCAAGCCGTTTGATGTCGCAATAAACGCCGGCGGCGCGAAAGCCCTGCGGCGTGGTGATCGAGCCTTCGATAATGCGGATGGTATTGGGATGGCTTTTGGTCATGGCTTCTATGATAACGGGCTGCCTGCAAATTTATCCATTTATGTGACAGCATGGGGCTAGATCGTATCCCAGCGGAACCGTTCGGCCGTGAAGGCGTCTTCCGCCAGTGCCTTCAGCAATTCATCATCGTTATTGTCGATACGACGGAAATTCTGCTTCATTCGCACCCGTGCTGCGCGCGTGAATATGTGCAGGATGTCGATTTCCCGCGCGGCTTTCTCAACCCCGTTGGCTTCGATCGAAGCCTGCACCCGGCTCAATGTGCAGGCCAGCACGAACAGGTCGATCATGATTTCAGCCAGGCGCTTGGTGGCGAACTGTTTACCGATGATATTCTTGCCGTGTTTGCGCAGGATGCGATCGACTGCCTGCGCCAGATAGCGCGTCTCGGTCTCAAAATTCTCCGCCTGCGGCTGTATCGCGGCATGCAGATTCTGCAGCCTGGCGGAACCGCCGCGGCCGGTTCGCAGCAGGGCATGTTTGCGTGCATAGTCGGACAAAACGCCAAAGCCCTTGATCGGATCGTTGAATACGTCCTTCATCGAAGCGGCGAGCTCCTGTAGCTGGCTGGCCACATCATTCATCGCGGTCAGGGCAATGAACAGACGCAGAATTTCGTTGGTGCCTTCGAAAATCCGGTTGATGCGCGAATCGCGTACGATGCGCTCGTAGGGATACTCGCGCATGAACCCGTTGCCGCCGGCAATTTGCAACGCCTCATCGGCAGTGCGCCACAGGCATTCGGTGGCATAGACTTTGGAAATTGCCGCCTCGACCGCGTAGTCCTGATAGCCGGCGTCGATCAGGCCGCCCACCATCGTAACGGCCGCTTCGGCGGTGTAACAATCGACCACCATGCGTCCGACTTTTTCCTTGATCAGCCCATAACTCGAAATGGGTTGTCCGAAGGTTTTGCGCTCGTTGGCTTGCCGTGTCGCCAGTTCGATCAAGCGCTTCATGCCGCCGACCGAACCGCCTCCCAACCCCGTGCGGCCGCTATTGAGGATTTGCATGGCCACCTTGAAACCTTTTCCCGGCTCGCCCAACAGGTTTTCTTGCGGCACGTGCACGTCGTCGAACAATACGGTCGTGGTCGAACTGGCGCGCAGGCCCATTTTGTCTTCATGCGGACCGATGCTGACACCCGGCATATCGGCAGTGACGATAAACGCCGTCATCTTACCCGACCCGGCTTCTGCGCCGGTGCGGGCAAACACCGTGAAAAAACTGGCGATACCACCGTTGGTGATCCACAGCTTGTTGCCGTTGAGCAGCCAATGGTCTCCTTCACGCACTGCGGTAGTCTTGACCGCTGCCGCATCCGAACCCGCTCCCGGCTCGGTGAGACAATAGGCTGCGATCAGTTCGCCGCTGGCCAGCCTGGGCATATAGCGGCGCTTTTGCTCTTCGGTGCCGAACAGCAACAGGCCGCGCATGCCGATGGAACTGTGCGCGCCAACCGTGACCGCAACCGAAGCGTCATAGCGGCCGACCTCCTGCAAGGTGCGGGAGTAGGCCATGTTTCCCAACCCCATGCCGCCATACGCTTCGGGAATGATCAGCCCAAACAGGCCAAAGTCCCTCAGCTCCTGAATGAAATCAGCAGGCATTTCGCCAGCCACATCCCATTGCCGGAAGTCCGCGCTGTGTGGACCGAGCAGATCTTCGAATGCGGCAGTAATCTCATGCAATGTATCTTTTTGCTCCGCGGAAACGGAAGGGAAGGGAAACAGTACATCCTGTTCGATCTGTCCCATGCACAGGGAGCGCATGAAACTGGTGGTGATCAAGTCGGGCATGGTGACCTCCTGCAGTTACACCCATCATGATGCACCTGATCGCGATGAGCGTCCATGCCGTGCCCGGACCCTCCATTGAATGCCAGGCGCGCCAGCCGCGGGTGATTTTCCGTTAGACTGCATGCTCGATCATTTCCGGCCGCGCTGCAGTACAATATCTGGCATGCCTAGGTTCTGGCATAATTTGATGGTGGAGAGCAAATTGAAATATCCTCAGTGCTGATCAATCGAAGAGTGCATGGTTTCTGGGCCTGGCGCTGCTGAGTTTGTCTTCGTGGCTGTGCCATAGCCAGGCCGCAGTTCCCGATGCAGCTTATGCCGATCTGCATTGGCGCCTGGTCGGACCCTTTCGCGGCGGTTGGGCTACGGCAGTTGCCGGCCATCCGGATCGCATTACGACCTTTTATTCAGGCTCTGCTGATGGCGGTGTATGGAAGACCGACAACGCGGGCGTCACCTGGCAGCCGTTGTTCGAACACCAGGGCAGCGCCTCCATCGGCGCTTTGACCATCGCTGCCAGCAACCCGGATGTGATCTGGGTCGGCACCGGTCAGATCCAGCAGCGCTGGGACGTCGTCGCCGGCGACGGTGTTTACCGTTCCGTGGATGGTGGCGAGAAGCTGGCAGCATCTGGGTCTGGAGGACACGCGGCATATCGGCGCGCTGTGGGTCGACCCGCGCAATGCCGATATCTGCGGTGGTGGCGGCCCTGGGTCACGTGTTTGGCCCCAACGAGCAGCGCGGGCTGTTCCGCACCGAGGATGGGGGCGCACACTGGACCAGGGTGCTGTACCTGGACGAGACCACCGGAGCGGCCGATATCGCCTTCAGCGCAGATACGCCCGATGTGCTTTATGCCTCGCTTTGGCAACTGCAGCGCCATCCCTGGCTGGACTACTTTCAAGCCACCGTGGGCGCCAACAGCGGTATCTATCGCTCTGATGATGGCGGCCGTAGCTGGACAGGCGGTGGGCGGCGCACGGTTTGCCGGACGGGCCGCTGGGGCGCATCGAACTCGCTGTTGCGCCGGGGCGTGGGGCGCAGCGCGTCTGGGCGTCAGTGCAGACGGAAGGGATAAAGGCGGCGCTGTATCGATCGGATGACGGCGGCAGCTCACTGGCAGATGGTCAATAGCGACAACAGCCTGGCTTCGAGCTACATGGGTTGGCTGACGGCGGATCCGCAGGATGCCGATGTCGTTGGGCCGGAGGGCAACCCTTGCGCCGTTCCAGCTGACGGCGGCGCGAGCTTCACCATCGTGCGCAGCTCACCGGGAGGCGATGATTATCATGCCTTATGGATCGATCCGCGCGATCCGCAACGCATGATCACCGGCGCCGATCAGGGCGCGGTGGTCACCGTTCAATGGCGGGCAGAACTGGAGCAGCTGGTACAACCAGCCGACGGGGCAATTCTACCGCCTGGCGGTGGATGACGGTTTTCCGTACCGCATCTACAGCGGCCAGCAGGACAGCGGCACCGTTTCCATCGCCAGCCGCAGCGATTACGGCCGCATCAGCTTTCGCGACTGGCACCCGGTCGGTGGCGATGAGCGCGATGGTGATGTGCCGGATCCGCTCGATGCCAACATCGTTTATGGCGCGGGCCTGGGCGGGCGCATTTCCCGCTGGGACGCGCACAGCGGGCAGGTGCAGAACGTCGTCGCCGTGGCCGCTGTCGAGTTACGCGGAAAACCCGCGCAAGGTCAAATACCGTTACGACTGGATCACCCCGCTGGCGATTGCCGCGGCTCCGCCCCACGCCATGTATACGGCGGCGCAGGTGGTGTTTCGTTCACTCGATGGCGGTCAAAGCTGGCAAACCATCAGTGCGGACCTGACGGGGGCAGATGCGGCTGCCGCGGATTGCGACGGCGATGTGCCGATCGCCCGGGCACGGCCTGTGGTTTCGGCAGCGTATTTGCCATTGCGCCTTCGCCACTGCAGGACGGAGCTGGTTTGGGTCGGAAGCAACAATGGACGGATGCATCTGACCACCAATGGCGGTGCCACTTGGTACGATGTCACGCCCGCCGGCCTGGAGGACTGGAGCAGGATCAATCTCATCGATGCGTCGGCGGCTGACCCGGATTCCGCCTATGTGGCCGTCGACCGGCACCGGCTGGATGATTTCTCGCCACGCGCTTATGTCACCCACAACGCCGGCACGAGCTGGCGTGAAATCGGTCACGGCCTGCCGCAGGGTGAGTTCGTCAACGTGGTGCGCGAGGATCCCGCCCTGCCGGGGCTGTTGTACGCCGGCACCAGCCATGGTGTTTACCTGTCTTTCGATGATGGTGAGCACTGGCAAAGCCTGCAGCTCAATTTGCCGATTACGGGCGTCAACGATTTGCTGGTGCATGAAGATGACCTGGTCATCGCCACCCAGGGCCGTGCGCTCTGGATTCTGGATGCGCGTGGCGCCCTTGCGCCACATTGCCCAGGCTGCGCCCGGCCCGAAGCCGGAGCTGGTCGCTCCGGCCCCGGCGTTGCGCCTGCGGTTCAACCAAAACAAGGATACGCCCTTGCCCGCCGAAGAACCGGGCGGGGAGAATCCGCCAACCGGGGCCGTGCTGGATTACATTTTGCCGGAAGATTTCAGCGGCCAGGTCAGACTGGAGATCCTGGCTGAAGACGGCAGCCTGGTGCGCGCCTTCGATAGCGAAAGCGCGCCCGAACGCGCCAAGGCGCGGGTTTACGTCGCCGACACCTGGTTGGGTCAGCCCCGTGCCTTGGCCGCCACTCCCGGCCATCATCGCTTTGTATGGGACTTGCGCTATGCGCCGCCGCCGACACTCGATGCGAAGTATTCGATCGCCGCCGTGCCGGGGCGGGAAACGCCGATTCTGCCGCAGGGGGCATTCGTGCTGCCCGGCGAATACAGCGTGCAACTTATCAGCGCGGATGGCAGCGCCACCCAGGCGCTGACCGTGGTCATGGATCCCCGGGTGGATGCCAGCCCTGCGGATCTGGCTGCACTGCTGGATTTTCAGCAGCAGGTTGACGCGTTGTTGCGGCGGGCCGTGTTCAGAGGTAACAGAAACCTCCGGTGTGCCTCCGGAGGAGGAAACATCAAGTCCGGTGACTGGCGTGCGCTCGGTGGCGAAAGACCTGACCGGGTTGGCGATCGACCTGGAGAACACGGATGCGCCGCCCACGGTGCCGCAACGCGAATTACTTCAGTATGAAACCAGGCGCCTGGAACAACTCGAAGCGGCTGCGACGGAGTCGGTGAGCCATTAAGCGGGGCTTAACGGTTCTCTGGCCCCGAATAAACCCGTTCCCGCTGCATGGCGTGATGGGTGCTGCGGCCGAAGCTGGCAAACTGTTTGCCTTCCGCCTGAAGCCGGGGCAGGACATCCGACGCCAAGGCCCGCTTGAGGGCGTCGAGATCATCGAACACCACTTCATTGCCCAAAATCACGCGGGCGTCCGTGACTTTCCCGGATGATTGCCAGTCCAGCGGCAGGTAGCACAGCACATTGCGGATGCCGGGAAAAGTTGCCAGCAGCAGCGGATGGTGCTCGGTATAGAAGCGCACAAACGCCGCCTCGTCGTCGTTGGGGCCGTAGTAGCGCACGACGAAAGACAGTGGCGCGGTGCGGGGTGGTGGACTCTGGTGACCGGGTAAGGGGAAATGAACCGTCTCCAAAACATCTACAGATACCTTTTCAACCGGCACGGACCAGGCGGACGCCGCGGCAACGAGGCGCTGAAACGGCTCAGCCTGGGCCAGGGTTTTGGCAGCAGCGGCATTCGGCGTGTCGATCTGAATGATCAAGGCCGGCGGTGACCCGTCATCGAATTGAGGCACATCGCCGCTTGCCGGCGTGTAAAGATCGACGGATCCGACACCGGGTGCAGACTTCAGATAAGTCAGCGGCCGGTCAAGAAAATTCTTGCGCAATTTGGCGGAGACAGTCTCCTCCGCCCAGATAGTGGTAAACAATGCAATGGTCATGGTGGGGTCATCGTGTGCGGAGGTATCGCCATTATAGCCGACTGCTGCGGGCGCTTTTCTCCGGCAGGTAGTGGATCACACGGATATTCTCCAGCGTCACCAGTCCGCCGCAGTCGGCCTGGTCGAACAGTTCCGAAAGGTTGTGTTTGAACGCATCGACCTTGTCGGCCTCGTCGACGATTTCGATCACCATGGACAGATCGGATGACAGGTCCAGGATCTTGGTGGTCCGGATGCGCGCGGTGGCGCCGAAGCCGAGCACGCCTTTGAGCACGGTAGCGCCGGCCAGCCCCGCGTCGCGCGCCTGTTTGACGATGGCTTCATACAGCGGCAAATGGCCGAGCTTGTCGCTTTCGCCGATAAAAATTCTCAACAGCACTGCTTGTCCGGTAATCTCCATGCATCACCTCAGGATCAGATCGCTGAGCAACAAGCCCAGCGCAAACGCCAGGCCGGCGCCGGCCAGTGTGGCCATAAAATAGGAAGATGCGAAATAGTATTCCTTGTCCTGCACGAACTGCCCCAGTTCATAGATAAAGGAAGACATGGTGGTGAAACCGCCGCAAAACCCGGTAGCCAGCAGCAGGCGCATCTCGGTGGACAATAAGCCCGTTTTCTCGCTGAGACCGGCAATCATGCCAATGATCAGGCAGCCGGCCAGGTTCGACAGCAAGGTGCCATACGGTACGCTGAAGGCAGACAGTTTCTGCATGATCAGGCTGAGGCCATAGCGGCTGACACCACCGGCCATGCTGCCAAAACCGACAAAGACGAAAGGTAAATAGGAACGTAGCATCGGACAATGATGTATTGATTATCAGTGGTAATCAACCACAGGATGGATTTCCAAAAAGCATCGTACCGCCATCAGCGCCATCCTGTTACATAAGTGCCATGCATGTGAGCCGGGATGGCTGCAGCGGGAGTGTGCAAGCCGTTGATTTTGCCGCTGCGTCAGGCCATGCTGTAAGCCAAAATATGAAGAGAGTTTTCCATGCCGGGCACGCCGCGATATATCGATTCCTATTACACCGCAACAGCCAACAGGCAGCTCGATCTGACACCTCTGCAAGAGGACCGGACTGCTGACGTCTGCGTCATTGGCGCCGGCTACATGGGATTGTCATCCGCGATCCATTTGGCCGAACGAGGCTACAAGGTGGTGGTGCTGGAAGCCGAGCGCGTGGCCTGGGGCGCCTCCGGACGCAATGGCGGGCATTGCAGTATCGGCCAGCGTCAGCCGCAGGAGGAATTGGAAAAGCAATTCGGAGCGGAAGAAGCACGCCGGCTGTGGGAACTCGGCGTCGAGGCGGTGGATACGGTCCGCCAGCTGATTGACCGCTTTGCTATCGATTGCGACCTCAAACGCGGCAACCTGCAGGCTGCGGCCAAGCGCAGCGATGCCGGGTGGTACCGGCGCCATGTGGACCACATGCAGAAGGTCTATGGTTTCAATTGCCGGTTCGTCGAGCGGGAGGAGTTGCAGGCTTTATCCGGCAGCCCGGTCTTCCAGGGCGGGATCGTGGAGCATGAATCTGCTCACCTGCACCCACTGAACTACGCCTTGGGTCTCGCCGCTGCCGCACAAATGCTGGGTGTGCGCATTTATGAGAACAGCCGGGTCACGGGCTATGACGGCGCCGCACCGATACGCATCAGGACTGCCACGGCGCATGTGAGTGCTTCCTACGTCGTGCTCGCTTGCAACGGCTATCTTGGCCGGCTGGAACCGCGCATTGCCGGCAGGATCATGCCGCTGAACAATTTCATGCTGACAACCGAACCTCTCAATGCGCAGAGGCAAAAGCAGCTCAATCCCGAAGACCTGTGCATGTTCGACGCCAAGTTTGTCGTCAATTACTGGAAGCTGACCGCGGACGGGCGCATGTTGTTTGGCGGCGGCGAGAACTATACACGCCGTTTCCCCTCCGATATCAAGTCGTTCGTGCGCAAGTATATGCTGCAACTTTATCCGCAACTGGCGGACGCACGCATCGATTACGCCTGGGGCGGTACCCTGGCGTTGACAATGAATCGTCTGCCGTGTTTCGGCCGCCTGGATCCCGATATATTCTATGCCCTGGGGTTTTCGGGGCATGGCGTGCAGATGGCGACACTGGCGGGAAAACTGATCGCCGAAGCCGTGGCCGGCAGCGCCGAGCGTTTCGACGTGATGGCGCGTATACCCTCCCCAAGGTTTCCCGGGGGAACGCTGTTACGCTGGCCGGGGCTCGTGGCCGGCATGCTGTACCATGCCCTCAAGGATCGCGTTGGCGACTGAGGCACATGGCGTTGCAGCTCGCATTACAATGAGTAACCTGCATCAAGGATAATCAGATCTATGAACCTCGCTCAACGTCCCCTGGATGGAATCCGTGTGCTGGAAGTCGGTCAGCTGCTCGCCGGACCGTTTGCCGGTTGCATATTGGCGTATTACGGTGCCGAAGTGATCAAAGTCGAACCGCCGGGGGAAGGCGATCCATTACGCCGGTGGCGGGAACTGGATAAGCAAGGCACATCGTTCTGGTGGCGCAGCCTGGCGCGCAATAAAAAGTGTGTCACAGCCAATCTGCGCATGGAAGAGGGCAGGGAACTGGTCAAACGCCTGGCACAGCGGTGCGATGTGCTGGTGGAAAATTTCCGCCCCGGGGTGATGGAAAAATGGGGCATGGGCCCATCGGACTTCGAAGTCAGCAACCCAGGCCTCATCTATGCGCGCATTTCAGGTTATGGCCAGGACGGGCCTTATGCGTCCAAGCCCGGCTTCGCCTCAGTTTGCGAAGGCCTCGGCGGCTTGCGCTACGTCAATGGGCATCCGGGCGAAGCGCCGGTGCGGCCCAATCTCAGCATGGGCGATACCCTGGCCGGTCTGCATACCGCGCTCGGTGTGGTGATGGCCTGCGTGCATAAGCTGAAAACGCCCGGTGGAAAGGGGCAGATCGTGGACACTGCGCTTTATGAGGCGGTTTTTAACATGCTCGAAGGGGTGATACCCGAATACGATGGAGCGGGCGTGATCCGGGAACCTTCCGGCTCCACCATCACCGGCATCGTCCCGACCAATACCTATCGCTGCGCCGATGGCAAGTTCATTATTATCGGCGCCAATGGCGACTCCATATTCAAGCGCCTGTGCGAGAAGATGGACCGGCATGACATGGCGCAGGACCCGAGGCTTGAAGACAACAAAGGCAGGGTAGCGCATGAAGCCGAGATCGATGCCGTGATCGCCGCCTGGTGCGGCTCCATGCCTTCGGGTGAAGCATTGCAGTTGCTCGAAGAGGCACGCGTGCCTTCGGGGCCCATCTACAATGTGGCGGATATGCTGAAGGATGAGCATTTCAAGGCCCGTGCCCTGTTCGAGGAGGTCGGCCTGGACGGCGGCAAGCTTAAAATTCCTGCACTGGTGCCCAGGCTCAGCGCCACCCCGGGCCGCACGGACTGGCCTGGGCCGGAAGTCGGTGCTTTCAATGAAGAGATCTACTCAGGTTTGCTGGGCCTGAATGCAGACCGGATGGAGGAGTTGCGCAGCAAGGGCGTTATTTGATCGGAGGCTTTTTCCTGGTTCACAGATCCTTGTAGGGCATCGAGAAGGTGTCGCCATCCTCGATGCGTCCGCTCTCCAGACCCTTGTTGAACCAGCGCATCCGCTGTTCTGAAGTTCCGTGGGTGAAGGCATGCGGCACGATCTTACCCTGCGTACGCGCCTGGATCGCATCATCGCCAATCGCGTTGGCGGCGCGCATCGCCTCTTCGATATCGCCACGATCCAGATATTGGCGGCTGTGGTTGGCCCAGACGCCGGCATAGTAATCCGCCTGCAACTCCAGGCGCACCGAGTATTCGTTATAGTCTGGCCGGCCTTGCATGGCCTGCACTTTTGCTGATGTCCCGAGCAGGTTTTGCACGTGGTGGCCGATCTCGTGCGCAATCACGTAGGCCTGGGCAAAATCGCCGGGCGCATCGAAGGCACGCTCGAGTTCATCATAGAAACTGAGATCGATATATACCTTGCGATCATTGGGGCAGTAAAAGGGCCCCATCTGTGCCGAACCCGTGCCACAAGCCGTAGCGACCTGGGCCGTGTAGATCTTCAGTTTGGGTTCTTCGTAATTCTCATTGTGGCGGGCGAACTCGGCTTTCCACACATCCTCGGTATAAGCCAGAACCACGGTGACAAAATCAAATCGTTCCTGTTCTTCGGCTGTGGCCTGATAAGGAACTGACTGAGTCTGCCCCGCACCCCCCAGCATCTGCGCCGGGTCCATCAATCCCGCCTGCCACAAAATGACACCAACCACTACCAGGACCAGGATGCCCTTGATGCCGAATCGGCGCCCGACCAGACTGAGCAGCATACCGGCGCCGCCCGAACCGCCAAGGACCCGGCGGCCGCGGTCGTCTTCGACGTTGGTGCTGGCCCGCTTACCTTTCCACTTCATATTGACTCGTCTCCAACCATAACGAACAGTAGCACATCACCGATCCATCCAATGTGCCGAATCGTATCCAGACGATCAGTTTAAATGGAAAACCGATGATGAAGTCAACTGTTATGGTGATGCGTATTACAGCCGTGAAGACCGGATATTTGGAGTATGATCTTTGTAGCCATTGGGGACCCACTCCCCAGGCTATGGAGAATTTATGACTATTTGTCCAGTCGCAATTGCCGTAGGTTGCAAAAAGTGCCCGATCGTGGCCATCTGCCCGGTCAAATCCGTAATTGGTGACTACGGGAAAGACAGCCCAAAGGAGTCCGCTACTGCCGCGAAAACGAAGAGTTCCGGTAAAAGGAATTGAGTCGCCTGCTGCGTTTACGGGCTGCTGCAAAGCTTTGCCGGCTTTGGGATGGCCACTGGCCTCTGCGCCGACATCTTGGTACGATGTTTTTTCTGTTTGATAGGAGGAAAAGGAATTCGCCATGTTTGACAAACACAAAGACAAAAATCCGGGCTCAGCCCGGGTAAATGAGCCTGGTCTGATCCAGCCTTCGCCAACGGTTTCGCCATCTTCACACACGGGACTCAAAGCTGCGGTGATCGGGCCCGGTATCGTGATCGACGGCGATATCAGCGGCAGCGAGAACCTGGTCGTCGAAGGCAAGGTCAAAGGTAACATCAATCTGGCTGCGCACGAGGTCACGGTCGGTCAGTCCGGCGAAGTCAATGCAGACGTAAACGCCAAGCTGATTCGCGTTGCCGGCAAGGTAAAAGGTGATCTTGCGGCCAAGGAAAAAGTCATTATCAGCAGCACCGGCAACGTCCGCGGCAATATCGTCACGCCGCGCATCCTGTTGGAGGATGGGGCAATCTTCAAGGGCAGTATCGACATGGATCCGGGTGAGGCCAGTCCGGCGCAGGCTGCATTGAGTGCTTCCAGGACACCCGTCAAATCCGGCAGTGCGCCGGAACTGGTGGTCGACGCAGGCAAGAAGAGCCCTGACCATGCAGTGAAGAGTGGCTGATTATCGCCTCGGTAGCACGCCTTGTGTGGTCAATCTGACACTTAGGATATAGACCACCTGATGAGCCTGGCACAGAGAGATCAAAGCGGCGGGCCGGAACCATTGCGCCAGACGCGGCAGCCAAGCAAGCTGTTGCCGCAATTGTTCGGCGACCTGGGCGGCCGCAGCCTGACAGTGCTCGATCTTGGCCGCGCCCTGCCCGAAACCGTTCATTTTTTCTCCCAATTCCGCTGCAAGATCCATGTCGTGGATGTCTACTCCGAGTTGCAGTCGGGCAGGATGGACCACAATGCTCCCGGTAAGACCCTGCAGCGGAAATTCCAGGAACTGTTTGCATTTGAAGCCGGTACGGGCCTGGATCTCTGCCTGTTTTGGGATTTGTTGCACTATTTTGATGAAAAACAACTGCGGGCTTTCAGCAGTGCGCTGTGGCCCTGGCTTCATCCGCAATCACGCGCGCATGCGTTCGGTGTGCACAGCGCCGCGACCGTACTGCTCAACCGGGAATATGGCATTGTCGACCAACACACGCTTTCCATCCGGCAGCGCGCAGCGGCACAAATAAAAAACAGTCCGCATCCGCAGTCATTCATGAATGAATGGCTGACCTGTTTTGCCGCCACCGGAGGTGTTTTATTGCCGGACGGTAAAGTGGAAGCCTTGCTGCGCGCGACGGTTTGATCCGGGATGAAGGAGTGAAAACACTAAAATCATCGAGCCTGACCTGACAATCCAGCCGGAAGAAATTAAATTGTGAAAACCAGCAACCACGCGAACCCAGTTCGTGAGCCTACGTTGATCGACGCGCTCATCCCCATCGTCGTTCTGATCGTCCTGCTATCACTCTCTGTACACTTGTTCGGTTCCGATTCATCCGCCGGCGCCAACCAGGTTGTCTTGCTCCTCGGCGCGATGGTTTCAGCCCTGGTGGCGATCAAGAACGGTTACAGTTGGGCCGAGATTCAGGAGTCCATAATTCTTGGCATTTCAACCGCGATGGGCGCCATTCTGATTCTGCTCGCAGTTGGCGCATTGATCGGTACCTGGATGATGGCTGGCACCGTGCCGGCGATGATTTTTTACGGTGTCAAGATTCTCAACCCGGACTACTTTTACCTGGCGACATGCGTGATCTGCAGCATCGCTTCGCTCAGTATCGGCAGTTCCTGGACGGTCGCGGGCACCCTGGGCGTTGGTTTGATCGGCGTGGCGCTGGCGTTGGGGGTGTCACCCGAGATCACCGCCGGTGCGGTGGTTTCAGGCGCGTACTTTGGCGACAAGATGTCACCACTGTCCGATACCACCAACCTGGCGCCGGCCGTCGCCGGAACCGAGTTGTTCATTCATATTCGGCATATGGTCTGGACTACTTTCCCGTCCTATGCCATTACCTTGCTCCTTTATCTGCTGGTCGGATTGCATGTCGATACCACCAGCTCCGAGCCGGTAGCCTTCGGCTCGATGTCCTTGCTGCAGGAGCAATACAACCTGAGCCTGTGGACACTGCTGCCCCTGCTGGTCATTTTTGTGTTGGCGATGCGCAAATTTCCGGCCTTGCCCTCGATTCTGATTGGCGCTCTCCTTGGTGGCGTCATGGCCATAATTCTGCAACCTGCGCTGGTTTTGAATTTTGCCAATGCCGCAGAATTGCCTGCACCGCTGGCCATGCTGAAAGGCGTGTGGAGCGGATTTGCCACCGGCTACGTCTCTGCGACCGGCGATCCCACGATTGATACCTTGCTCAGCCGTGGCGGCATGAGCAGCATGCTCAATACCATCTGGCTGATTATCTGTGCGCTGTCTTTTGGTGCGGTCATGGAACATGCCGGTCTGCTGGCACGACTGATTCAATCTGTCCTCGGTGCAGCCAAGTCGACCGGGGCCCTGATCGGGGCGGTGCTGCTCACTTGCATCGGCACCAATATTGTCGCCGGCGACCAGTACATGGCCATTGTGTTGCCGGGAAAAATATATCGTGCCGAATTTCGCCGCCGCGGGCTGCGTCCGCAAAACCTGTCACGCGCGATCGAAGATGCCGGTACTCTGACCTCGCCGCTGGTGCCATGGAATACCTGCGGCGCTTTCATGGCCAGCACTTTGGGTGTTGCCACATTCGCCTACCTGCCATACGCGTTCTTCAACCTGATCAATCCATTCGTGTCATTGATTTACGGCATTACCGGCTTTACGATTTTGCGCGTCGACAGTGAAGAGCAAGCGAAAATTGTCGCTGAAGCCCGCCTGTCACCCAAGGCTGTACATGAAACCTGAGTCCGAGAGCCACCTGTTCTACCAGACCGGACACCAACGTCCCAGGCTGGATCGTGCACGGGGTGTCTACCTTTGGGATACCAACGGCAAGCGCTACCTCGATGCGTCCAGCGGGCCCATGGTGTCCAATATCGGGCATTCCAATCCGCGGGTATTGGCGGCCATGAAAGGGCAAATGGACAAGGCCACGTTCGGCTACCGCCTGCATTTCGAAAACGATGCCGCAGAGGATCTGGCTTCCATGGCGGCCGCATTGATGCCACAGGGCCTGGATCGCATTTTCTTCACCTCGGGCGGGTCCGAGACCATCGAAAGCTGCCTCAAACTGGCGCGGCAATATGCCATCACGCAGGGTCAGGAAAGCCGTTGGAAAGTCATTTCCCTGTTCCCGTCCTATCATGGTTCCACGCTGGGTGCCTCGTCGGTAACCGGCATGAAGCAGTTTACCGAGCCGTTCCTGCCGATGATGGCGGTCATGCCAAAAATTCCGGCGCCCACCTGTTATCTCGACCGGGACGCAGCAAGCATGGAAGAGTGTGGCTTGCGTTATGCCGAAAAATTGCGTGAAGAGATCATCCGGCAGGGCCCCGATTCGGTCCTGGCTTTTATCATGGAGCCGGTTGGTGGCGCTTCGACCGGTGCATTGGTGGCGCCAGACTCCTGGCACCGCAGGGTACAGGAGATCTGTGCTGAATTCGGCCTGCTGCTGATTGTCGATGAGGTCATGACCGGAGCGGGCCGCACCGGCAAGTTTCTTGCCTGTGAGCACTGGAATTATCGTCCCGACATCATTGCCATGGCCAAGGGTTTCGCCGCGGGCTACGCGCCGCTGGGCGCAATGGCCGCTGATCGAGGCATTGTCGACGCGGTCATGGATCATGGGGGATTCGCGCACGGATACACCTATGCCGGCAACCCACTGTGTTGTGCCGCCGGACTGGCAGTACTGCAGGAAGTTCAGCGCTTGAACCTGGTCACGCGCGCCGAAGAGCAGGGCGCAAAGTTGAAGACTGCGCTGCAGGGCTTGATGGAGCACTACCCCTTTATTGGCGATGTCCGCGGCAAAGGCTTGCTGCTGGCTTTTGAACTTGTGGCTGATCGCCAGACCATGCAACCGCTGCCGGCGGCAATGAACGCTCATATTGAACTGGTGGAAGAGGCATACGCCCGCGGGCTGATCATCTATTCACGCCGCACGCGCGGTGGATTGGAGGGCGATCATTTCATGATCTGCCCACCTCTGATCGTCGAAGATGAACATTTGGAGGAAATCATCAACCTGCTGGATGAAAGCCTCAAGGCCCTGGCCGGGCGATTGGGGCTGGACGCACGCGCGGTAGCATAAGGCCGGATCGTCGCAGGAGCAGGAAAGCGAGACGCGTTTATGGGGCTAGAGAATCAAACCGAGGTCACATTGCGGCCGGCCACAGCCGATGACGCGGATGCCCTGCATGCAATGATCCTGGCCCTGGCCAGGGAGCTTGGTGCAGCCGATAATGTAAGCAGTAGCGCAGACGATTTCCGCCGCTTCGGGTTTTCCGAACCACCTTGTTTTCATGGCTTGATTGCCGAACGGAATCATACAGCGGTCGGCCTGTGCCTGTACTTTTTCAGCTTTTCCACCTGGCGTGGCATGCGCGGCGTATATGTTCAGGACATTTATGTTGCCGAGAGTGAACGAGGCGGCGCTCTGGCCAGGCGGCTGATTGCGGAAACGGCACGACGCGCAGCAGAACAGGGGGCAAAATATCTGCGCTTGTCGGTGGACCGCAAGAACCTGGCGGCGCAGAAATTCTATGCAAAGATGGGCATAACGTATGCTGACAGGGAATGTATCTACATGGCAACCGGTGATCGTTTCGAGGCTTTGAAAGTGCCATATGAGGCGTGACAGGACACTGGGGAAAGGTATGAAAGTCATTTTTTCAGCGACGCAAAAAAAGCACTACCCGAAACATTTTCTTTCTTCCGGTGCGCCGCAACCGAATCCTGAAGTTCCCGAGCGCGCCGATTGCCTGCTCGCGGCAGCGCTTCAATCCGGCCTGACCCAGGTCGAACCTCCTGATTACGGCATCGCACCGGTAGCCGCGGTGCATTCGCCGGAGTATCTGCAATTTTTGCAGAACATCGTGCGGCGCTGGTCGTATATCGAAGGCGCCTCGGCCGAGGTGATTCCCAATATTCATCCCGACCGGCGCGATGGTGACTACCCGGCTTCTGCGGTCGGGCAGGCGGGTTTTCACCTCGCGGATACCGCTTGCCCGATTGCGGCCGAAACCTGGAATAGCGCGCTGGTCAGCGCGCACACGGCGGTCCATGGTGCGCAATTACTGATCGAGGGCGAATCTGCCTGTTATGCCCTGGCGCGGCCGCCGGGGCACCATGCTGCGCGAGACTTTACCTGTGGCTTCTGTTACCTCAACAACACGGCGGCGGCTGCGCAGAAATTGCGTTCGCAGTTCGACCGCGTGGCTATCCTGGATATCGATCTGCATCATGGCAACGGCACGCAGGACATTTTCTATCAGCGGGCGAACGTGCTGACGGTTTCCATCCATGCCGACCCATTACGCTTTTATCCCTTTTTCTGGGGCCACGCCGGCGAACGGGGAGAAGCAGCAGGCCTGGGTTACAACCTGAATCTGCCGTTGCCGCGTGGCACTGCTGACGAGGCCTACCTCAAGACATTGCAGCAAGCGCTGGCGCGTATCGATGCCTTTGCGCCACAGGCACTGGTGGTGGCGCTGGGTCTGGATGCTTTTGCAGGTGACCCGTTTCAGGGCCTGGCCGTAAGCACGGCAGGCTTTGGAAGAATTGCCGGCGAAATTCGCAGCCTCGGGCTGCCCACGTTGCTGGTGCAGGAAGGTGGTTATCTGTGCCCCGCGCTGGGCGATAATCTCGCTGCCTTTTTAGGGGGCTTTTGCTAGACCCCCATCGCACCGCACACCGGGACGGTCCAGTCAAGGCGGCTGTGCTGCTCGATCTGTTGTTCGATTCCGCGGTTCAGCTTTTCCGGAAACGGCGCCGTGCGACGGGATTGCAAATCAACCCCTGCGGTGATGTATTCCAGCGTACAGGCCAGTTCGTCGCGGCTGTCGTTCACGATCAGGTACACGCCATGGAAGCGCCTGTCGTTCTTTTCCAGCAGGCGATTGTAGGTGCTGACCCGGTCAGCGACCAGAACCTCTGAACGATAGTGCAAATGATGCTCGAGATCGAACAGGCCGAAATCGTGTTCCTGCAGGTAGGCTTCGTCGGCATCGACTTCTGCCAGAACCTGGTAGCCACCCAGTTCATACAAAGCCTGGTAAAACTGCACGTTGACGTGGCCGTTGCGATCTTCCCAGTGGGAGGGGATGGTCATTGAGTGCTGCAGCGGCAATTGTCTGACCTGTGCGGTTGTGGGGAATACCGGGCGCGCTTTCATGTCTTGTTCACCTGCCTGTTGGTGGCTTGAGCCGGCCGTTGCGCCCGGTGCGGATCAGGGCCTGGCTGCCAGGTTTTGCTGCAGCGTCTGGCGTAGCGAGTCAGAACGGCTGCCCAATGCCGTGTCAACGAGCTTGATCAGTTGCTCAGCGTCGATCCTGTTCGAGGCCATCAGCTTGCGCGCTACCGCGTCCAGGGTGCCGGCGTCGTGCTCGGCCAGTTCACGCTGTATTTGGTCGAATAGCAACACCGCCCGGGCTGTATTTGCACCGCTGGATGGCGACTTCAGTTTTCCCTTTTTCCGCTTTGCCCATTCTGCCAGTTGCGCCATGGATTGCTGGAAGCGTTTCTTGCTGATGCCGCTGCTGCGGCGCAGGATTTCCAGGCTGTAGTATTCCGCCAGGCCCTCGATGATCCAGTCTTCCCTGGGCACATCCGGTGTGCCGGTTGCGGTATGCACCAGTTCGTGGAGCAAGGTACTGGTGCCGTTTTCGCTGATCAAAGGCAGGTCCGGGTGGATGTACAGCGAACCGGGACCGGAAAGTCCGCCATGCCACATTTCATCATTGGCGCCTACGATCAACAGGCGATCAGGAAATTGCGGGAATACCTTGACCAAATGGGGCAGCGTCCAGCGCAGGAACGCAATGATGTCTAGCCGCCGCATGCCCTGGTTTTTCGGCGCCGCCACTGTAACCCTGCGTTTGGCAATGTGGTCCCTGCGAACGCCCAGCTTGCCTGCCGCCATCCAGCCGGTTGGCCGGACAAAGCGGCGTTCCGGTGCGTCCACGATGATCGATCCCTGGGTTACCCGGTACCGGGTTTCAAAACGCCAACCGGCCGGGCCATGGAATTCCAGCAGGGAGTGAGAGCTGGCTCCGATGCGGCTACGCACCCTGGCCGGAGGAAAGACGTCATCCAGCCGCAAAAGGGCCCATTGTCCGGTCATGTGCGCGTCGAGGAAGTCACCGCGTTCATGCTCGACGCGAAACTTGTAGGACAAGCTACCGCCGGTGGCAGGGACGTTCCATAACAGACGCTTGCCATTACGTTCGAAGCTGCCGTCGGCAACGATGTCACCGTACCTTGACTCCGGGGCATCCAGGTCCATCAAACGCAGCAGGTGAGTGGATTGAGCCACGCTGATACGGGCTTCGATGACACTCCGTTCGGGATGAAAGTTTGCGGTGAAGGTGACGGTATAGCGCTTGTCCGCGGCGTCATCCGCCCACGCCAGGTTGCAACACAATAACAATAATAACAGCGGCAGCAGGCAGTACTTGATCATTTTGCTCTCGGGCAGTTGGAAATGAGGCGCCAATGGATTGCAAAGGCTTGTTTCATCTGTTTTTCAACCAAATATCTATCGAAAGCACTCCATCGTTTGGCAAAAGCAGTTGGACGTAGAAATTCAGTCCCCGCCGGGGCATTTACCCGATACAATTGATCCGTATATTGCACCAAAGGACTAATATGATGAATACCGTAGCACACAAACCGGACAAATCGATCGAAGCGGAAGCGAAACGCCTGTTGCGATCGTTGATGCATGTCGAATGCAGCACGGGCCGCAAGTGGAATATCGCGAATTGTCGTGAAATTGCGCCCCTGACCCTGGAAATCAACCGGCTCAAGCGGGAAAAGAACGCGGTGATACTGACCCACTCCTATGTCGAGCCGGAAATCATCTATGGGGTGGGCGATTTTGCCGGCGATTCGTACTATCTCTCTGATAAAGCAAGGGAAGCCAAGGCCGACGTCATTGTGTTTGCCGGCGTGGTCTTCATGGCCGAAACCGCCAAGATCCTGTCGCCGAATGCACAGGTCGTGGTACCGGACCGTGCATCGGGCTGTTCGCTGGCCGATTCCATCAGCGGCGAGGATGTGCGACGCCTCAAGGCACTGTATCCCGATGCGGCGGTGGTCTGCTATATCAACAGCACCGCGGAAGTCAAAGCCGAGTCGGATGTGTGCGTCACTTCCAGCAACGTCTATGACATCGTGGCGGGCTTGCCGCAGAAGCGCATCCTGTTCGTACCCGACCGCCTGATGGCGGACAACTTGCGCAACGAACTCGAAGCGCGCGGTGTCGACAAGGAAGTCGTCTCGTCCGATGGCACCTGCGTGGTGCACGAAGAGTTTACCGCCGAACAGATCGCCGAGGCGCGGGAAGTGTTTCCGGGACTCAAGGTGGTGGCGCACCCGGAATGCACCGCGGAAGTCGCGGATATTGCGGATTTTGTCGGCAGCACCAGTGCAATGATGGGCTACGTGCGCTCGACCCAGGCGCCGTATTACCTGATGCTTACCGAATGTGGTCTGGTCGGCCGTCTGGCGGTAGAAGATCCGGAAAAGAACTTTATCGGCGGTTGCAGGCTGTGCCCTTACATGAAAATGAATTCCCTGGAAAAAGTCCGCGACGCACTGGCGCATCCGCGGCCGGACCAAATCATCACTCTGGACGAAGGCCTGCGCTTGCGGGCCGCGCGCTGCATTGAAAGGATGTTTGAACTTGCGCCCAAGAACTGAAACCCTGATCGATCTGGCGCTGGAAGAAGACGCCGCTTTCGGCGATGTCACTTCGGAGTCGATATTTGCGCCGGAGCATACTTCCAGCGCGATCATCAGCGCCCGCCACGAAATGGTCATCTGCGGACTCGAAGTCGCGCGGCGGGTTTTCCTGCGTGTCGATCCGTCCGTGCAAATCGAACTCAAATCTCATGACGGCGAGCGCATCAAGAAAGGCAGACAGGTACTGCATGTCAGCGGCCCGACCATCTCGCTGTTGATTGCCGAGCGCACGGCTTTGAATTTTCTGCAACGCCTGTCGGGCATCGCCACCCTGGCGCGGCGTTTTGCCGATGCCGCACAGCGGGCGGGCACGAATGTACGTGTCGTGGATACACGAAAGACCACACCCGGCTGGCGAGCGCTGGAAAAATATGCGGTGCGGTGTGGCGGCTGTTTCAATCATCGCTTGTCCCTGGGTGAACATGTACTGATCAAGGACAATCACATTGCCGCGGCAGGTTCGATTTCAAAGGCGGTTGCGCGCGCCCGCGCGGCGGCGCCGCACGGCGCGAAGATCGAAGTCGAAGCGGGATCGTTGTCGGAAGTGAAGGCCGCACTGAAGGCCGGGGCCGAGATTATTCTGCTGGACAACATGTCGCCGCAGCAGATTGCATCGGCCGTGGCAATGATCAACCAGGAGGCCATGGTGGAAGTTTCAGGCGGGGTTCGGCTGGAAACCCTGAGCGATTATGCTCTGCCGGGCGTGGATGTCATCAGCGTGGGCGCCCTGACGCACTCGGCTGAAGCTGCCGACCTGAGCATGACCATGATCTCAAAGCGGAAAAAATAGACCCCCATGGAAATCATCCATACGGATTGCCTGGTAATTGGCTCAGGGCTGGCCGGTTCAGCTTATGCGCTGCACGCCGCGCGCGCCGGTCTCGATGTCGCTTTGCTTTCCCTGGGCGGCCCGTCGGAAGCCAACAGCGATTGGGCCCAGGGCGGCATCATTTATGATACCGCGGCGAATTCGGAGCTGTTGGCGCAGGACATCATGACCGCCAGTGATGGCAGCGCCAATCCGGCGGCTGTGGAGCAACTGGTGCGTGAAGGCCCCATTGCAGTCAGGGAACTGTTGCTCGAGGAGTTGCACGTCGACTTCGACCGCGAGGCGGGGGGCGGCCTGGAATTTACCCGCGAGGGCGGACACAGCGAGCGGCGCATCATCCACGCCAGGGACCTGACCGGCAGGGCCATACTGTCCGCTGTGGCCGGCCGCGTGGACGCGACGCCACGCATCAACCGGCAGGCCGGCGCCATCGCAGTCGACCTGCTGACCTTGTCACATAATTCGGATATTGCAGCCGACCGCTACGAGCCGCTGACCTGTTTCGGCGCCTACGTATTGAGTGCCGCCACCGCCGAACCCAGCGCCATCGTGGCGCGTAAAACGGTGTTGGCCACCGGCGGCCTGGGGCAGATATTCCAGCACAGCACCAATCGGCCCGGAACCGTCGGTCATGGCGTGGCCATGGCGTATCGTGTCGGCGCCCGCCTGATCGATCTTGAATACGTGCAATTTCATCCAACCGTGTTCTACGGCGCCAATGCGCCACGGTTCCTGATCACCGAGGCGTTGCGTGGAGAGGGGGCGGTTTTGGTCAATGCCCGCGGCGAAAGCTTCATGGACGCAGTTCACCCCCGGGCCTCGCTGGCGCCACGCGACATCGTTGCACGGGCCATTCATCACGAATTGGCGTCCAGCGGCGAGGCCTGCGTGTATCTCGACACCAGTATGCTGGGGGCAGACTTTCTCAGAAAACGCTTCCCGCATATTTATGAGCGCTGTCTCGAATTGGGAACCGACATTACCCGCCAACCGATTCCGGTGGTGCCCGCGGCGCATTATTCCTGTGGCGGCATCCATACGGACCTGTGCGGACGCAGCAATGTCCGGCACCTGAATGCGATCGGTGAGACTGCCTGCACCGGTCTTCATGGCGCCAACCGTCTGGCCAGCACTTCTCTGCTGGAGTGCCTGACCAGTGCGAAATTCACCGCAAAAGCGGACGCTGCCGATGTCGCCAGCGACGACTTCCGGCTACCGGACCCGCCACCGTGGCAAAGCCCGGGGCGAGAAGCGGACCCGACCTTGATCAAGCAGGATCTGTCGCTGGTGCAGCAAACCATGTGGAATTATGCCGGCATTGTCCGCTCGGAACGTCGCCTTACACGCGCCCGGCGCATTTTGCTCGAATTACGTGAAGAGGTGCAGTCATTTTACCGTGACCGCCGCCTTACCCGGGAGTTGGTTGAACTCAGGAACGCGGTTCAGACCGCATTGCTGGTCGTGCATGCTGCAAGCCTCAACCCAAACAGCAAGGGTTGTCACTTCCGGGAGGATGATGAATGAATCGCCCGGCAGCAGTTGCGGGACAGAAGTTCAGTCCATGATCCGCGCATTGACCCCCGTTGCGTCGTTATTGCTGGGCGTAGCCATCCTGCTGACCGGACAGGGCCTGCAATCCACGCTGTTGCCCGTGCGCGCGAATATTGAAGCGTTTTCGATCGTGTCCATCGGACTGATGGGTGGCGCCTACTTTCTGGGGTTCACCATTGGCTGCCTGCGGGGTATCCGCCTGTTGCAGAAGCTTGGACATGTGCGGGTGTTTGCCGCGATGGCGGCCCTGGCTTCAGCGGCGCCACTGCTGCATGCGCTTTGGCTGGAGAACTGGGTGTGGTGGATCTTGCGATTGACTTCAGGGTTCTGTTTTGCCGTGCTCTACGTGGTCATTGAAAGCTGGCTGAACGAGCAGTCCAGCAACGAAAACCGCGGCATGGTTTTTTCAGTCTACGTATTCATCAGCATGACGGTAATTGCCGTGGGCCAGCAAATGCTGCTGTTATATGACCCCGGGGAAATGGCGTTGTTTGCGATTGCTTCGGTGCTGGTTTCTCTGGCGGCGTTGCCAGTAGTTCTTTCCACCTCGCAAACGCCTCACCATGAAGAAGCCGTGCGCCTGAACTTGCGCCGCCTGCTGGAGATTTCACACACCGGCATGCTGGCCTGCCTGGCTTCCGGCCTGGCCAATGGCGCATTCTGGGCATTGGCACCGGTTTTTACCGCGGGGATTTCGGACAAGGCCGCTTTGGCAGCCGGTTTCATGACCGGTGCGGTAATCGGCGGCGCTGCCGGCCAGTGGCCGTTGGGCTATTGGTCAGATCGCGTGGACCGGCGCATTGTCATTGCCACCGTAGCCATTAGTGCCGCAGCGGTTGGTGCCTCAATGTGGCTGTTGTACGGAAAATTGTCGATGCCGGCGCTGATTCTTCTGAGCGGGGCCTGGGGTGCTCTGGCCTTTCCGATGTATTCCGTGGCAGTGGCGCACTCGAACGACTATGCGCACAAGGGTGAATACGTAATGGTATCAGCCGGACTGCTGCTGATGTATGGGCTCGGAGCCATTGCCGGTCCTTTCCTCGCCGCCACCGCGATGACGCTGGTAGGCAACAGCGTTTTGTATCTCTATACCACTTGCATCCATTTGCTGGTTTTCGGTTACGTTCTGATTCGTCTCCAGCGCAGGGCTTCAGCGCCGATGGATGAGCACGTGCCGTTCGCGGAGGCGCTGACGGCGGTGCAAACGGCCTCGCAGGCTTTTGAAGAAGAGCGCTGATCGGCGTCTCTCGCATCCCGATACCGCTTTGGATGGAGCATTCAAATTTGCCAGGTTCCGGCGTATGATCCGGGCTGGTGAGGGCCTGTTGACAGGCCCGATTACTGTGGGGCCGTAGCTCAGCTGGGAGAGCGTCGCGTTCGCAATGCGAAGGTCAGGGGTTCGATCCCCCTCGGCTCCACCAATGCAATAACCGGTTCGCTGAACCGGTCCCCCACCGCAGCGATTGCGATTATACTTCACTCCGGTCAGGCGTTGAGGCGAAGTGGTGAACATCAGAGAAACTCAAGACACGGATGACAGCGGCTGGCTATTGCTGAGGGGCGAATTTATCCCCGAGCTGGATGCGCAGCAACAGCGCGACTTTCTGCAGGCCTTTGCCCGCGATTCGGCCGCGTTCAGTGCCTTTGTCGCCAGCGACGAAAAGGGCCGGCCGGCCGGGTTTGCCGAGGTTTCCATCCGCAGCGATTACGTCAACGGTTGCCGTCATCGACCGGCGCTATACCTCGAGGGTATCTACGTGCGTCCGGAGTGCAGGGGGCAGGGTATCGCCCGGGGTCTGTGCGCGGCAGCGGAACAATGGGGTCGTGATCATGCCTGCCGGGAATTCGCATCGGATGTTTATATCGACGATACCGACAGCCTCGCGGCTCATGCCGCACTGGGTTTTGCAGAAACCGAGCGGGTTGTTTATTTCCGCAAATCATTATTTCCCGAGTAGCAGTTCCTTGCTCGGTTCAGGGATTCTTTCATGGTGACCAGAGCGCAAAACGATGGTGTCGAATAAGAACAAGAGCAACGGTGTCAAGGGCAAGAACCTGCTGGTCATCAATACCGGGAACCGCAAGAAGCGTTTTACCCTGAAACGTCTGCGCGAGCTGGGATGCAATCTGATCATCGTCCATACTTCGGTAAACTGGGCCAAAGCTTACGCTTCCCACTGGATTCTGACCGACACCAACGACCACACGGCTGCCCTTCGCGCAGTGCAGGATTTCTTTACCCGGAATCCGGAACTGGGACCCGATGGCGCCATCACGTTTTGGGAGGACGATGTGCTGCTCACCTCCCGGATTCGCGACCGGCTGGGACTGATAGGCATTCCCTACGATGTGGCCCGGGTGGCGCGGGACAAACACCTGTTTCGTGCCTTTTGCAGCGAAAACGGTCTGCCCACACCCAAACATGCCCTGATTGCCAGCGGAGAGGATCCGGAGGCGTGCGTGGCAAATTTGAGCTATCCGATGGTCGTCAAGCCGGTCTACGGCACCAGCAGCGCCTTTGTCGTGCGCGTAAACAACACTGCGGAGCTGAGTGAGACCATCGAATACATCAGGAAGAATATTTCCTCGAAAGTGGAATCTGCGCTCGCCGCCGGTACCGACATCATGGCGGAAGAATATATTGACGGCAACGAAGTCGATATCGATATCCTGCTGCAGAACGGCAAGATCAAGTTCTGGTCGATGAGTGACAACGATGCAACCCGTGAGCCTTTTTTCGTCGAAACCGGTCAATGCATCCCTTCGCGACTGTCGCCATCGCAACAGGCGGAACTGGTGGATATGGCTGAGGAGATTCTGGAACGCCTGGGGATCGAGGACGGTTGCATTCACTTTGAGGCCAAGTACGGCTCACGCGGACCCATGCCGATCGAAGTCAACCTGCGTATGGGCGGCGATGAGGTGTATTACTTCGTGAAAACCGCCTGGGGCGTGGATCTGATCGAAAACGCGGCACGCATCATGACCGGGCAATATATCCGCCCCATCACAAAACCGGAACGGCCGAAGAAGTTCGTTTCCGGCAAGTATTTTTTACCTTCCCACTCCGGGGTGCTGGCCTCTCTGGCCTTGCCCAAAACGGTGGAATCCGGCGAATTACAGTTTTTCAAGCAGGTCGGAGATCCCGTATTGGCGCCGCCGCTGGGATTTGAGTATCTGGGTTGGGCCTACGCCGTGGCCGATACGCTGGGCGAAGCCGAGGAACGAATCGAACGCATCATGGGCAGCGTGGAAATCGAGGTGGGCAAATTTGCCCGCGGTTCGTCGCTGGGCAAGACCATACGCAAGAGCTCGATGTCAACCGCGCGCGTGGCCAAGGATGCGGTGCTGAATGCGGCGCGCATCGAGCACATCCGGGCACTGCCATTGGCGGAACAACGCAGTTTGCATGTCGGTATCGGCAGCAACGGCTTTGCCGGCAGTGACAATCCGATCGAGGCGGAGCTGACGTCCGATGCGCAGAAGATCGCGGCGACCCTGGCAGAGCGAGGTTACCGGACCACATTTCTGGATTTCAACCACCCGTTCGAGGCCGTGCAGCAAATCCAGGATGAAAAAGTCGATATCGTCTTCAACCTGTGCGAGCGGATCAACCATTCCAGCCTGCTGGAACCGCATGCGGCTGCCTTGTTCGACATCCTGCGCATTCCCTACACAGGTTCCAACCCCTTTACGCTGGGATTGTGCCTGGACAAGATCCGGGTCAAGAAATTGCTCAGCTTTCACCACATTCCAACGCCGCGCTGGGATTACCTGTACGAGGCGGACGAAGCCTTCGATCAGAATTTTCCATTGCCGGCCATCGTCAAGCCTGCCAACAGCGACAGTTCCCTGGGCATAAGTAACGAATCGGTTGTCAGCGACCGGGATGCGCTGACCCGCCGTATTGACTACGTGTTGCATGAACTGAAACGCCCGGCGCTGGTCGAGGAGTTTATCGATGGCGATGAATATGACATCTCGATTCTGGGTAATTACGGCTATGAACAGCGGGTTCTTCCGCTGTCACGTTCGGTCTTTACCGCGATGCCGGAAGGGTACTGGCATATGTATCCCTATGAAGCCAAGTTTCTCGGCAGCGAAGTACACAAGAAGAGCATCGAAGTTCAGCGCCCGCCCAAGGGCGTGCCGGGCAAGCTGACAGCGCTGATTTCCGAGATCGCGCTCGACGCCTTCAATGTGGTGGGTTGCAGTGACTATGGCCGGGCCGAGGTTCGGGTTGACGCCCATGGCAATCCGTTCGTGCTGGAAGTCAACCCCAATCCCTCGATTGGCCCCACCGATTGCGTGCCGTCGGTCGCCGCGCTGGCGGGTCTGAATTACGGCGATTTTCTGGAGGAAATCCTGTTGCTGGCGATCCGGCGCTACAAGGACCGCCCACCGTATTATCATTTGCAAATGACCACACTTTAGAACCATGTTGCCAGAACGTCATGTTGCAGAACCGTCAGGCAGAGCCGGGGCTGGTTGCCGGGTGTTATCACGGTTAGTACAAGCCATCCTGCTCCTGGCCGCGCTGCCGGCACCCGGGTTTGTCAGCGCAGGGGAGATATGGGTCAGTGTAGATACCGCCAAACGCACACTTTCCGTGCTGGACGGCAGCGAGACCCTGCGCACGTTTGAAAATATTTCGGTCGGCAGAAATGGTGTCACCGCGCAAAAGTTGGCGCACGATCACAAAACACCGCTTGGTAGTTACCATATCAGACGCATCAAGACCACCAGCCGATTCCATCTATTTTTCGGGCTGGATTATCCCACGCCGGAACAGGCGGTCATGGCCTATCAGTCGCATCGCATCAATGCGAGCCAATTGGAAGCGGTCTACGCTGCCCACCGCAGGGGCGAAGTGCCGTCCCTGAATACGCCTCTGGGCGGTGCAATCGGCATTCATGGCCTGGGCGATGGCGACCCCCACCTCCACGAAGACTTCAACTGGACCGATGGCTGCGTCGCGCTCACCAATGAACAGGTGGATGAACTGGCCAGATGGGTCCAGACAGGCACCAGAGTGGTGATTAAGTAACTGATCTGTCTGCTGGATTCCACTGGAATAGGCAGATAGACTAGGCGGGTGGATTTGCGCACGGTTTTTGCTTACAAACCCAGCCGAGGCCACGTCACCCTCATGGTAAGGAGAAGTATCAAATGAAAAAAGCAAGTTTCGGACTGTTGTTATCGCTAGGCCTGGCTGCCGCGCTGATGGTCAGCGGCTGTGCCACGACCAAGGACACGGAACAGATGCGCAGCGATATCAAGATGGCATCGGATAACGCTGCAAGCGCCAAAAGCACTGCAGATGCGGCCATGAAAGAAGCCTCGGCGGCAAGGGCCGCGGCTGAGCGGGCTGAACAAGCCGCGATGGACGCCAAGGCTGCTGCTGAAGCAACGGACGCCAAGATTGACAACATGTTCAAGAAATCCATGCAAAAATCAGGTTAATCCTGATCTGGCACGGATGTAGACAATTCATCACCGGACTGGTCTGCTCCAGTCCGGTTTTCACGTTGGGTTGAAATCGCGATTGGGATCCCGCTAGGTTCGTCAAGTGCTCGCTGAAATTCCTTTTTATTCAACGTGAACGGCCGGTCACGCGCTATTTCTTGTAATTCGTCCCAGGCTATGTCCTCCAGGTGTGCTCTGCCCTCGACATCTTCTTCCAATGGCGGATGCACCTCCATGAACAGGGTGTCGTCTTCCCAGCCAAACTTGACCGGCTGACTGACGATCTGTACTGCCGTGCCGATACGGACGTCTTTGAACATGGCCTCGATGTCTTCGGGATACAGACGTACGCAGCCGTGAGTGGCGCGCATGCCCACGCCATAAGGGCGGTTGGTTCCATGAATACGGTAGCCCGGGATATCCAGGTAAAGTGCATATGCGCCCATGGGGTTGTTGGGGCCCGGTGGCACGACCGCCGGCAAATAATTACCTTGCTCTGCTGCTTCCTTGCGTATCGACTCGGGCGGGCGCCACGAAGGATTCGCCACTTTGGAAGACACATGCGTTTCACCCAGAGGGGTCTGCCAGTCCATGCGCCCAATGCTGACCGGATGCGTGATCACCATGCAATCGGCATCGCTGGTACAGGCGCTGGGGAAATAGTAGAGGCGCATTTCCGGCACATTGAGCACGATGCCCTCGCGCCGGGCTTGGGGCAAAATGTGACGTTTTGGCAGAATGATTTTGGTGCCGGCGGGGGGCAACCAGAATTCCACCGTTGGATTGGCGTGGCGGATTTCCTCATGGCCAATATTGTACTCTCGGGCGACGTCGGCCAGGGTCTCCTGGGTATCGATGATAATGGTTTCCATCTGGCCTACCAGGTCACCTCCGTCGGGCGGTAGAAGATACCATTGCGCATCAGCGCTATTGGCCGTGCCGCCACAAAGCAGAACCAACAGAAAACGTAAAACCGTGACTAATTTCATAGCGGGATTATACCTTTGCCCAGAGGCTGTCTGCCGACAGCCGGACGGACGGAAAATCAGTGCATTCAATCTGTTGCGGATGGGGGGCAGGCTGTGACGATACCTGAAAGCAGGTCTTGCATGGATTCATCGAGGACGTGCTGGTGAGCGGCGACCAGTTGCGAAAGACTGTCGCCGTTCACCGGGACCTGTTGTGCGATGCGTAACACGTGTTGCCCGGATCCACAGGTCAACAGGCCTTCCAGTTGTAGAACAACAGCAGACATATCGCCTGAAGATGTTTGCGTGCCATAAAACGCCTGCAATTCCAACTCCAGCAGCCACTCCCCGGGGCGCGCGATGCGGCCCTGGCCAACGGAGCTGAATTCATTGGAGTCCGACAGAAATCGTCGAATGATGGAGGTGAATACTTCCGGCATGTGGTCCGGCCAGTGTGCATTGGCGACCGGGTTCAGTTGCGCGTCATGGCCCAAAACCAGGATGTGATCGGTGTCAAGGCCCGGCACCGCGCTAACGGAGATGATCAGCGTTGGAAAAGTTGCTGTTGGCGCGCTGCGCGCGGGTGCAGCCGGAGTCTGCAACAGGTAAACCTGCCGGGCCGGCTTGCCACTTTCCAGAATGTGGCAGCAGGTCAGCAACAGACAAAATGCGAAGACAGTACCCAGTCGCAAGATTTTCACTAGTCTGCAAGCGCCATATGATGCGTGATAGGACACTAGGGTTTTACCTCCAGGGCATCTTCAGGTGAACGATGAATGAGCTGGGATGGATCTTCCTGCAACTGGCGTAGCAACTTTTGCACTTCCCTCAGGGTGCCGCGCAGGTCGTAGATGAGCTCGGGCGTTTGGCCGAGTCCATTGTCTATGAAATGCTCGAATTCCGGTTCGTTCTCAGCCAGCCATTTATCCACGCGGCCGGTGAGATCCGCGACATGGTCAGTTGCAGTATCGATGTTCGACACGACAGAGGCGAGGTCGGGCTGGACCGATTCAATCACGCTTTTTACCTGGGCAACCGTGGTTCGGGTTTCCGCCATAAGCGCATTCATCTGTGCCGGCATTGCCCCCAGGTCCTCCCGTTGTTCCGCCAGGGTAGATGTCAGCGCTTCGACGTGCGACAACATTTGTGCCACGGCTTGACGGTTGGGTTCTCCCAGCAATTGATTGACCTGGTCGAGCGCCAGGTTCAGTTTGGCTATCGTTTCCGGAGCCGAGGAAAGCAGTGCCGACAGACCCGTTTGCCGCACCGGTATCAGCGGATGATCGAAGCCTTCGGTTTGTTTGATCGGACCGTGTTCACCCGGTTCACCCGCGATATTGATCACGGTAACTCCGGTGATGCCCTGGGCATTGAGACTGGCATAGGAGCCGCTGTCGACTGGGGTGTCCGCCAATACCTCGATATCGACCCGCACCTTTACGTGTGGGCCGGGAATAAGCGCCATGTCGCTGACATTGCCCACATTGACGCCGAGGTAGTATACAGGCCCGCCCAGCGAGAGCCCGCTGACATCGCGTTCGAACAGCAGCGAGTAGGCCGTCATGTCCTGGTTGCCCTTGGTGCCGGCCAGCCACATCGAAAAACCGGCTATGCCTGCCAATGCGACACTGAAGAACACACCCACTGCCAGGTTTCGGTTGCCTTTGAACATGTCAGGACCTAGCTTGACGCTCCGCGCGCACGTCTGGCGCGAGGATCTCCAAAATAGGACTGAATCCACGGGTGCGTATGCTGCACGATACGCCTGGGCGTATCGACAACGATACCGCCATCGACGAGCACCGCGATGCGGTCACATATACTAAACAGGCTGTCCACGTCGTGTGTCACCATGACGACTGTCAGATCCAGGTTTTCCTCCAGGTACATTATCAGATTATCGAACTCGGTGGCGGCAATGGGATCCAGCCCGGCCGTGGGTTCATCGAGGAAGAGGATTTTCGGATCAAGCGCCAATGCGCGCGCCAGCGCCGCTCGCTTGCGCATGCCGCCGGATAATTCGTTGGGATACTTGGCTGCAGCTTCCAATGTCAGGCCGGTCATGAAAATCTTCAGGCAGGCCAGTTCGCGCCGTATGGCCAATGGCATGTCCGAGTGCAGCGCCATGGGCAGTTCGACATTTTCTTGAACGGTGAGGCCGGAGAGCAGGGCTCCGCCCTGGAACAACACGCCCCATTCGAGGAAAGGGCCGGGTTCCAGGTAGTGGATTTCATGGCCGAGCACGCTGATCGTGCCTGCATTGGGCTGGTGCAGGCCCAGGATGCTGCGCAACAAAACGGATTTGCCGGTGCCGGAACCACCGACGATACCCAGCGTTTCATGACGCCGCACGTCCAGGCACAGACGGTCATGCACCGTTTGCCGGCCAAAGCGATTGAGCAGGTCGCGCACCTGGATGACGTGATCGTATACGGTTGCCTGATCCGAGTCTGGGGCCGGTATTGAAGTCAGGTTTTCCATGGTTTCAGATTCCCATCCTGGAAAACAGAATGGTAAAAAACGCGTCCGCAATAATCAGCAGGAAGATCGACTGCACCACGGCCAGCGTTGTCAGCCGCCCCAACTCTTCTGCGGAACCACTGACCTGCATACCGCGCAGCGTGCCGGTGGCGGCAATGAGCAAGGCAAAGAACGGGGCTTTGATCAATCCCACCCACAGGTCCATTATGTCAACGCTGGCAGCGACCCGCTCGTAAAACTGCACCAGGCTGATATCCAGCACCATCACGCAAATGAACGCGCCGCCGGCCAGTCCGGCGACATTGGCGAACACGGTCAGAAACGGCATTGCGAAGATCAGGCCCAGTACCCGCGGCAGGATCAAAATCTGGTTTGGATTCAAACCCATGACCCGCAGCGCATCGATTTCTTCGTTCAGTTTCATCGTACCGATGGCGGCGGCAAACGCCGAACCCGAGCGCCCGGCGACCATGACCGCGGCCAACAGGACCCCGACTTCGCGCAATACCGAGGTGCTCACCAGGTCCACGACGAATATGGTGACACCGAATTTTGCCAATTGGCCCGAGCTCTGATACGCCAGTACCACCCCCATCAGAAAAGTAATGATCATGACGATGGGGATGGCGCGAATGCCTGTTTCGTATATCTGGCGCAATGTTTCACCCACCACCAGGAGGCTGGGCTGCTTGCTCCCGTCAATGATCGAGCGGGCGATATAACCAAAAGCGTCGAATCCGCGAATGGTGGCGGCGCCAAATTTCTCCAGTTGTTCTTTGATCAGATGGCGCGGGACTGGCTTGAAGAAATCCGGGTCATACTCATTGACCGCGGCCATGTCGATGATGTGACGGAGAAACTTGAAGTGGCCGGCCTGGAAGCCTATGAAATCCGCATGGCAGCCAATTTCCTCGAAATCCAATGACTTTTCGTACAGTGCCCAGGCGCCGGTCAGGTCAAACTCATTGAGGCCTTCGCACACGAAGCGGACGTTCCTGCAGTCGACAGGATCGATGGCGTCCAGTTCAGATTGGAACCGAGTGATATTTTTGAAAAGCCAGCTACCGTGCAGGTTGAGCGTGAGCGCGCTGCCTGCTTTTTCGACTGTCAGAAACTCCTTCAAACTCCCTCGCTTGCCCGGCGGCAGTCGGTACGGCCCGAAGACCGCGTGACGGCCCCGCGCTGCAGATCAGGATGTGCCTTGGCAGGAGTCTAACAAATCGAGCTTATGAATGGTTATTCCGCAATCAAAATAGTGGGTCAGCGGCAGGGGCCGATCAATAGCTGAACCTGGTCAGCAGACGTTTCAGGCCCTGCAGACCGGAGTGTTCGATTACCGGCGCATTACTGGCTGCTGTCAGCGGTTGCATGACTTCGCCCAGCGAGCCGAGTTCCACGCCGTGATAGGTGGTGATTCTGTAGGGGGCTGTGCGGCTTCCACCGCCGATGCACTGCAGTCGTTGTACCTGGAACTGGGTGAGTCGAAGTATGCTTGATGACATGGTCGCAGCCCTCCTTGCTGTCTTTCGTCCTGGTCTTGTTTCTCAGAATCTCTTCTTGCTTACACCTGTAGTAATGCATGATATGTGCCAAGTTGAATTGAACATGAGAATATAATCAACAAGAGTTTTATAATATATTGAAATATAATAGAAAAGTATTTTTATTGAGCTTTCACACGAGTCTGGGGGGTCGCTTCCAAATGACTCTATTGGGTAGGCAATTGCCGATTTTTGTCACCGTGCAAACAGCTTGCGTCCACCGCACGCGGCAACGGGTGCACTATTGGGGTTAGCAGCCAGGCCGTGCTGCCCTTAAACTGGTCCTGATCTATCGACACTGGTAATTCCTGCACTCATTGGAATCCCTGCAATGAACGAAACCGTGATCGCCACCGGGGCCAGCCGCAGGCGCAGCCTGGCCGGTGTCATCGCCGCCATGGCCGTGGTCAACCTGGTTTATGGCATTACATTCCCCCTGCTGGCGCTGGTGCTGGACGGGCAAGGCGTCAGCAAGACACTGATCGGGCTCAGCACCATGAGCCAGGCGGCTGCCGTCTTGCTGATCGCTCCATTTGCTCCGGGCCTGCTGCGCCGCTTTGCCCCGGCCCGTATGATGCAGTTGGTCGTTGTTGCATTGGCCGCGCTGTTTATCGTGGCGGGTCTCGTCCCCAATGTCTGGTTCTGGTTTCCGGTACGCTTCATGATCGGCGCCTTGAACGCCATGCTATGGATTTCCAGTGAAGCACTGATCAACGAGTTGGCTGCTGAGCGCTGGCGCGGCCGCGTAATCGGTATCTACAGTTCGGCAGGGGCGGCCGGATTCGCACTTGGGCCGTTGCTGCTGATTGCAACAGGCTCGGAGGGCATGTTGCCTTTTTATAGCACCAGTGCCCTTATTCTTAGCGCTGCGGTACCGCTGTTCATCGCCCGCCGGCACAGATTGATCCCTGCCGGAGAGGAGATCGGCAGTGGGCTCTGGAGTGTGTTTCTGCTGGCCCCGACCATCATGCTGGCCAATTTGGTTTACGCAGCTACCGCCGAATCGATGAGTACGTTTTTTCCACTATTTGGACTGCACATTGGCATCAGTGAACATTTCACCTTGTGGCTAATGACCATGATCGGGGTGGGCAGCATGGTGCTGATCCTGCCGCTATCCTGGTTGGCCGACCACGTCAATCGAATGGGCTTGCTGGTGGTGTGCATTGTGCTGACCATGGCGGGCCTGCTGGCGATGCCCTACCTGCTGTTGCATCCGCTCCTGGCGCAGTTGTTTGCTTTTTTCTTTGGCGGTGTCGAGGGCATGATATACGCCCTGGGCGTGATCCTGATCGGGGAACGATTCAAAGGCGCCATGCTGGCGAGCGCCAGCACAGCTTTTACCGCCAGTTGGGCGGCCGGTACGGTGATGGGTCCTTTCCTGGTTGGGGCCGGCATGGATCACTTCGGCGCGGAGCGCATGACATTGATCATCTGCTGTTTTTTCGCGCTCTACCTGCCGCTGCCTGTCGCCGCCTGGATCCGCGTCGTGCGTGGCACGAAGTCCCGTTAGGAGACGTGAATTCAGTTCGTGGGGCCCTGGCCCCGGGTAAAGGCGATGAAACCCGCTACAAAAACTTTCAGCTGTTCGCGGGTTTTGTCGTCGGTCAAGTTTCCCTGGTCATCGAACAGGTGTTGCGCTCCGGACAGCATCAACCGGCCTTCCAGCCACGGCCGGGTCCTCAGAGTCCGCAGCACGGTCAGCCACGCATTCTGCGCCAGTATTGTGCCAAACCCCCCGGGTGAGGCGCCGCAGAGCGCCACAACCTTGCCATGGAACACTCGCGAAATATCGGCTGGCGGACGGCTGAGCCAGTCGACGGCGTTCTTGAACACACCAGGTATGGAATTGTTGTATTCGGGGGTGGACAACAGCAGACCGTGCGCCTGTGCAATCCGTTCTTTCAGTTGCTCCACCACCGGGGGTACGCCTTCCGCGGCTTCGATATCAGCGTCGTATAAGGGAATGCCACGAATGGACGCCAGTTCGATGGTATCGGGAAACAACGACTGTGCGGCACGCAACAGCGCAGTATTGAAGGAACCCGCTCGCAAGCTGCCGGAAATCCCGATGATTCGGGTCATGGTGAACGCCGCCTTATGTGCCTGGATCGCGTAACCTTGAACGCGATCCAGGCGGATTGCAAATCTTCAGCGGCCTAATCGTAGCAGTATGATGGATCGACGTCGGTCCAGACCTCCCGGTCTTGCTGATTCAGTCTCACTTCCACACAACGCCCGTCTGTGTCTACCCGGTACCAGAGGTCCGGCAGCGGGGCAGCCGACTGGGACCGGTATTCATCCTGCCGGGGCCGATATTCATACTGCCGGGACTGGTATCCATCCTGCCGGGACTGGTATCCATCCTGCCGGGACTGGTATTGAGCCTGCCGGGAATGATCCTGGTTGATGGCAGAAATGATGGAACCCAGCACCACAGCGCCGGCGACGATTGCGATTCCGCGTCCGATATGGTCGTGATCGTGATGGCGGCCATAACGGTTTCCACCATAGGACCTGCCATTGTAGTAACCGTAGCTGGAATGATTTCTATCGTATCCACCTGAATGATTGCTTCTATTGCCATGGTTCGAGTTCCCGGCCTGCGTGGTGCCGGCCATGCCCAAAAGTGCGCTTGCGATAAGTGCTACAACGAATTGCTTTTTCATCATGAACCTCCAGGCAAGATGCCAGTTTCCAGATCAGTATATTCCCTTGAGGCTGAATAGCCGCTGAACGGACCGGACCAGGGGGAGGACTTCAATCCTGCCGGGTTTCCCCCAGCCGGTCCCGCACCCAGTTATCGAAGGCCAGAACGTCATATTCCTGGGGCGCGAGTATGCCGTGGTCGTGGCGCTGGCTATGCAAACCCTTTTGATTGAGCTCGCAAACCCGGGCATCTTCCGATACTACCTGATTGCCAAAGGCAATGAGCTCGGGAATATCGACCTTGCCGCTGGCCAGGGTTTGCGGTAATAGCAGCCAGCTGACAGTCAGTTGAGTCAACTCGGGCCCCAGGGGTAGCACCTGGACAGAGCGCACATGGTCCACATGGGCGACGATGAACACGCTCGGCAACAGGTTTGCAAACGTCATGCCGGCGGCCTGTTCTTGCGCGCTAAGCCCTTCAAACCAGGGCAGGGTGGTTTGCCCGTCCTGTGACCAGGTAACAGCACCCGCGGCAAGACCGGCGCTTTCCGCCCGGGCGCGCAACGGGTGCTGCGCAGGCAAATCATCCGCTGAGACCACACCTTCACCATAGACAGGGACAAGACGGCAGAGGTCGGGGTGAATATTGGGGCAGTGGTAGCACTCGAGAAAATTTTCCCAGAAAACCTTCCAGTTGCAGTTCACCTCGTGTACTTCGCGGTGCGCCAGCGTCAGCTCGGTCATGGGCCAATTGGCCAGAATTTGCCGTTCTTCGTCCTGGTCATCTTCAAGCCTTGAACCCGGTTCTTGCGCCAGGTTGACAAACACAAAGCCCGCCCAGTTCTGCAGCGCAACGCCGTACAGGGCATAGGATTGCGGCTGGAAATCAGCGGTTTCAGGCTTGCGCGGCGTGCGCACGAGTTCACCTTCGAGCGAATAGGTCCAGGCATGATAGGGGCAAACGATACGCTGCTGCCGGAACTGTCCTGCAGCTGGCCTCACACAACAGTGATCCGCGATGTCTGCAGGTGTTGTGGAAGGCGTGTAATTCACCGCTGGCGGCGCGCGTAATCAGGATTTTCTGGCCGCCAATATCGATGATCCGATAGCTGCCGGTCGCGGGCCATTCACTCTGGTGCCCGATGCACAACCAGCTATTCCACCAGATCGAATTCAGTTCGAGCTGATAATGCTCCGGCTGGTAGTACCAGGAGGAAGGCAGTGTTTGGTGGATGCGTTGGAGCATGGCGTCATCAATTCCAGGGTGAATTTTGAAAATCGGGGCTGGCCGCTGGTTCCCTAATGTAACTGAATCCATTGCTCGACAAAATCATTCAATCCCCACATGCGTGAACCGCTTTCACGACCGGGATTGATTTCGTACACTTGGGCCCTTTCTCGAGGCCAGATCGCCAACCATGCAGGTCATTGAACCGCTAACGTATATTGGCTCCAACCGCCGGGCAGACAAAACCGTGATCGAATGGCCGCTGCGGCTGACAAGCGGCGAGCAGGATATCTTTGCCCTGGCAGCCGCAAACGGATTACCGGCCTTACGCAACACACTGCGGGAACTTGCTTGCGAAATATCCGCTGTACCAAACGACGAAAATGCGGCGCATGCGGTAGCACGATGGGTGGTGGAAATTGCTCTGGCGATGCAGCGGGCTGCCGGCCACCGGGTTGCGTTCAGCGCGGTCTTGCCAGGTTCGAACACCGACCAGGCTCGTCTGATTTATGAGTACGAACACGCGGAAGTCGGCGAGGAAGCGGGCGAGCTGGCCATGCGCGTGTTGTCCGAAGCGGTCCCGGGTCTGCAATGGGAAGCCGCCACCCGGGTGGCCGCGGGAACCCTGGAAGAAGCCTTTGTGGCGTTCCTGGCCCGGGCCGGGAAACTGGTACTGCCGCTTGACACACAGGCGATTATCGACGCAGCAACACGTCTTGATGTGCCCTGCGTCAAGCTGGAACGCGCGCCCTACCACGGCCTGGAGGGCGATTTTCGTATCCGCCGCAATGGCCTGCTGAAGTTGGGGCATTCCTGCTACCAGCATATTGTCGATGGCACTCTTTGCGTCGACCGTAACCCGGGGTTGGTTCCATTGCTGTTCGATCGCGAACAACTGCTCCAATGCCTGCACCAGCTTGGGCTGCCGACGCCCCGGCAGGATCCTGAGTTTCGTAATGTTGTGAGCGCAAAACGCGCCCTCCGGTCCGCCGAGCGGATTGGCTACCCCGTCGTTCTCAAACCGGCGAGACGGTCGCGGCGAAACGAAGCGGCGGCCTATCGTGGTTGCAGTCCGCTTAATTCCGAGCACGACGTGCGGCTGGCTTTTGAACAGATACGCAAGAGCAGTCCAGGGGTCATCGTGGAGCAATATATGGCCGGCTCCACGTTTCATTTGTTGCTGGCCAATCACGAGCCGGTGTGTGTGGCGGTCCCGGATGGTTCGCCCATGACGCCTTCCGCGCTCCACTCGTCCATTTTGGACATGGCCGTGCGGGCGTCACGAACGCTCGATGCCGGCCTGCTCGCCATCACGCTGGTAACACCGGATGCGGGCCGTTCCCTGTCGGAAGCCGGCGGTGCCGTGGTCGACATCGATCCTGCCCCGCAGCTCGACCGGCTACTGGCAGGCGATGCGCACCTGATGGCCCGGGCAGCCGAGGGATTGGTGCGCTGCTTGTACCCACCGGGAACAAAGAGCCGCATCCCGCTGGTGGCAGTCACCGGCACCAACGGCAAGACAACGACAGCGAGAATGGTCGCGCGCATCATGCGCACCAGCGGCTGTTCGCCCGGAATGGCGAGCACCAGCGGTATCTATTTCAACGAGGTCTTGCAGCAGGCAGGTGATCTGGCGGGTTCCGGAGGACACCATATCCTGTTCGAGTCGCGCGACATCGACATGGGCGTGCTGGAAACCGCGCGTGGCGGCCTGTCCCATAGTGGATTCATGTTCGACTGGTGCGATGTGGCTATTTGTCTCAATGTCTCCGCAGATCACCTGGGCGAGTTCGGCATCACGACAGTCCACCAAATGGCCGAGCTTAAGCGCAGTGTGTTGGAACGCGCGCGCCACGCTGTCGTACTGAACGCGGATTACACGGCGTGCCGCGAAATGCTGCCGTTTCCCGCTGGTGTTGAAGTGTATCTGGCGTCGGTGGAATCCGGCGCCGGTGAGGTCGGCGACCTGACCGGCCAGTCATCCTTCATCTGTGTCCTCGAACAAGAAGAAGGTCAGGAATGGATCATTCTGTACGACCCGGGGAGAGGCCGCTTGCCGGTGATGCCGGTGGCGGCGATTCCAGCCACGATGGATGGAGCAGCGCGTTGCAACATCAGCAACGCGCAGCATGCCATCTGCGCCTGCCACGCGCTGGGTGTCGGGCTGGATGTGATCCGGCAGGGATTGAGCACTTTTGACGCCAGTTTCGAAAACAATCCCGGCCGGCTGAACATTTACCGCCAACTGCCGTTCACGGTGATCATGGACTATGTGCACAACCCTGACGGCATGGAAAAGCTTTGTGCGCTTGTCGATCAGATGCACGTGCCGGGACGCAAGATATTACTGTATGCCGCCTATGGTAATCGCACCGACGAAGACGTGGCACAATTTGCACGCTCTGCCCTCGGTCATTTTGACCATTATGTTTGCCGCTCATTTCCGGTATTGCGCGGCCGCGATCCCGGTGAAGTTCCCGCCTTGATGAAAGCCGCTTTGCTGGACGCCGGGGTTGCGCAAGAGCAAATCACTGTGGTGGCTGAAGCGGAACAGGGAGTGTTTCAGGCGCTCGATCTGGCGCGCCCGGGGGATTTGATCGTGCTGTCGCACACCGGGGTAGAAACGAACACCATGTGGCAGGCGATCACCTCGTTTCAGCCCGCTTTTGCCGATTAACGCGCCGTTCAGGCCGAATTCATGTTCTCGGCCAGCTTGAGGCCCTGCAAGACCAGTTCCGGCAAGTTGACGTCATACAGGCCAGTGTCCTCGAACAGGGCAGCGAAACCACCCGTCGCCAGAACCCGGGGTTTTTTTCCGGCGAATTCTTCTTCGACTACCCGCCCGATAATATGCGTGAGCGCACCGAAATGGCCGTGAAACAGCCCCGATTGAATGCTTGCCGCCGTGGTCCGCCCCAACGTCTGTTCAACGCGTGTGATTTCCACCGCGGCCAGCTTCGCGGTGCCTGACCCCAATGCCTGCATGGACATGCGCAGACCCGGCAGGATCACACCGCCCTTGTAAGTCCGTCCCTTGCCAATCGCACACAAGGTGGTGGCCGTTCCCATATCGATGATCAACAAATCCTGGTCGGGGAACATATGGACACCGCCAATGGCGTTGGCAATCCGGTCGGTGCCCACTTCCAGTGGATTCTGGTAGCCGATTTTCAAGCCGGTGCGCACGCCTGCCTGTAGAATGAAAGGGGCGCAATCAAAATATTTGCGGCAACTGGCGCTGATGGCATAAACCACCTGGGGCACCACGCTGCACATGGAGATGCGGTCGATTGCGGCCGGGTCGATGCCGTTTTCACGCAATACGGCGCGGAAGAACAGTCCGTATTCGTCCGAGGAAGCGCCCTGTTTGGAAGCGATGCGAAACGTCAGGAGCAAGGTGTCGTCTTTAAAGACGCCGCCGAAAATATGGCTGTTGCCGACATCCAGACAGAGAATCAAGAGAGGCTCTCCAACAAGTGATTGATACCTCTGGCCAGTTCTTCGCCGTCGGCGCAAGGAGCGGCGTCTGCGGGCGAGGTATACAAAGTGAACGAATGCCGGCCAGCGTTTATTTCATCGAGATCATTGTGCACCACGGCGTCGGCGCCACCGAACAGACTTGCGACGGCCTGCGCACGCTCTTTCTGGCTGGCACCGTGGGTGAGTTTGAAGCCAATGACCCGGATTTCCGGGTTGGCGGACCAGGCACGCAACAGCGGCAAGAGTTTCGGGTTGGGTTTGAGATGCAGGCTCATGCTGCCGGTCGAGGGAAGTTTGCTTTGCGGCACCGCACGGGATTCGCCGTTGCCCTCGATCCGGTCCACGCTGAAATCGCTGACAGCCGCCGCCTGGATGACCACGTCAAAGCGTTGCTCGCCGAGCAAGCGGCGCAGTTCACCTGCCAGGTCCTGATAGCTGAGGAAGGTTTCCATGCCGCTGGCGAGATGCGGGCGGATGGCGTTATCCGCTCCCAGCCAGGTTACGGCATGACCACGTGCAGCCAACGCGTCGGTCAATGCCGCGGCCGTGCGCCCGCTGCTGAAATTGCCAATGAAGCGCACCGAGTCAATGGCTTCGCGCGTTCCTCCGGCAGTGATCAATATGCGTTTGCCGCTGGCCGGATGTTCGGCCGGGGTGATGGCCCCGATTTGCCGCATGATGTCATCCGGTTCCAGCATGCGCCCGGCGCCGAATTCGCCACAGGCCAGATCTCCTTCAGCTCCCGCCAACACGTGTATGCCCCAGGACTGGAGCCGCTGGACGCTCTCCCGCGTGGCTGGATACTGCCACATGCGGGTATTCATTGCCGGCACGACGAACATCGCTTTGTCCTGACCGTAGGCGGCCTGCCACAAGCTGGTCACGGCGTCGTCGGCGATACCTGCCGCCAGTTTGTTGATCAGGTTGGAGGTCGCCGGAGCCGCCACCACCAGATTGGCCCAGCGGGCCAGGTGAATGTGATCCATGACCTGCCCGGGATTGAATACGTTGGCCAGCACCGGGTGTCCGCTGAAGCCTTCCAGTGTGGCGTGGCCGACGAACTCGGACACGGATCGCGTGCAGGCCACGCGCACCTCATGACCCGCTTTTACCCAGGCCGAAATCAGCCCGGTGGCCTTGGCGCAGGCAATCGAACCTGACATCAGCAGCAGGATGTTGGGTTTCGCTGCCACCGCGTCAGCCGATGGGGACATTGTCAATCAGCCGCGTTGCGCCGAGACTGGCTGCTGCAAGCCGGCGTCCCTGAAAGTCTTCGACGTAGTCGACGGCAAAGCCCAGTTGTTCCAGCACCTGCCGGGCGCTCTCCGCACTGTCCGCCTTGTTCAGGGTCTGGAACAGGGCTGGCGCTTTCTGGCGTTGGTCCGCATCCAGCCGGCGATTGCGCGAGGACATGGCGAGACCGTCTGTTTCCCGCACGATTGGGCACGGCACGATCGTTACCGGCAGGAAAAACGCTTGCGTCATACCCAGCACAAGCTGCAATTGCTGGTAGTCCTTTTCACCAAAGTAAGCCCGCTTGGGCCGCACGATATTGAACAGCTTCATTACCACGGTCAGCACGCCTTCGAAGTGGCCGCGCCGGTGGGCGCCGCACAGGCGTTGGCTGAGGCTGTTTTCGCTGACGCGATAGTGAAATTCGTCCGGGTACAGGCTTTGGTAGTCCGGCATGAAGGCCGCATCGACCGCGCACTCGTCCAGCACCGCGAGGTCCTGGTCGAACTGCCGGGGATACTGCTGCAGATCGGTTGCCTGATCGAATTGGGTTGGGTTGACGAAAATACTGACCACGGTAGTTGTATTTTCCGCCAGACTCCGGCGCACCAGTGATAAGTGCCCTGCATGCAGTGCGCCCATGGTGGGCACCAGCCCCAGCGAGCCGCCGGTGCAAGCTTCCCTGAAAGCGTGCATCTCATTGACCGAGGTCAGGATTTTCATCCTGCGTAGCGTTCCTCGCTGGCGGGAAAGGTTCCGTCGCGCACATCGCGGGCATAGTGGTTGAATGCTTCCAGCCATTGCTGGTTGCCATCGAGGTAGCGGCGCACGAATTTCGGTCTGAAATCCTGGTTCAGGCCGAGCAGATCCTGCATCACCAGAACCTGGCCATCGGTTTGCGCGCCGGCACCAATGCCAATGGTCGATATCGTCAAAGCCGCGGTGATTTCCGCCGCCAGTGTGTCGGGAACACATTCCAGCACCAGCGCAAAGCAGCCTGCCTTCTGACAGGCCAACGCTTCTTCCTTGAGCCGGGCGCGTTCCGCTACGCTATGGCCCTGTACATGGAAGCCGCCGAGCTGATTGACGGATTGCGGGGTCAAACCAATGTGGCCCATAACCGGCACGCCGGATTGCACAAGATGCCGGATCGTCTCTTCGTTGCCGCCGATTCCTTCCAGCTTGACCGCTTCTGCCCCGGCCTGCATCAGCTTGCCGACTGCATCCATGGTTTGTTCCAGTGATTTGCGGTAGGACAGGAAGGGCAGGTCGCCGACGATGAACTTGCTCGGCGCGCCCTTGCGCACGGCGGCCACATGCGCGGCCATCGTGTCCACATCGATGGGTAAGGTCGTGCCGTGTCCGTGCATCACCATGGCGGCACTGTCGCCTACCAGAATCATGTCTACCTCGGATTGTTCGATAATGCGGGCCGAGGTGTAGTCATAGCAGGTCACCATGACGATCTTGTCCAGCTTGCGTTTACGCTCCGGCAGCTGAAGGATATTCATTGTGCCACCTGCTTGAGTTGATCGGCTTGTTGGCCCGAACGGTAGAGTTCCATAAAGGCCAGGTAGACCGGTTCCAGCGGATCGCCGGCGAGCGCTGTGAGGTTGCGGCTGATGGTGTTCTCATCACCCCGGCTGAGTGGTCCGGTAAGCGCCGAGCCGGGTTTGCTGATGAAGTTCTGCACCACCTGTTGCAGATAGGGTTCCAGCGTCGACGGGGGCAGTCCCATCAGCGAAAACCGCTCGACCACCTGTTGCCAAAGTATCTGACTGAAATTACCCGCCATTACGCACAGTGCGTGGTAGCGGGGTTTGTCTTCCACGCTGATGGGAAAGTGCTGATTGGGCAGGCCGGGCAGGAGTTCATTGAACACATAACCGCGGTCCACCATAAATGGCACTTGTTGATACCGTTCCAGCGTGTAGAGCTCATGGCTGAAGGTCATCAATGGGTGCGCTCCGGCCACGCCGGGAATACTCAAGGCCCCGGAACAATGCACCAGGTTCTTTTCGTGCACGAACGGGTAGCGTTTGAGCACTTCTGCGATGGCCCCATCGCTAACCAGCAACAGTACGTGGCTAGCCGGTTGCACGGTAGCTCGCAAACGCGCTGTGGCATTGGCAATCGGGTGGGTGTTGAATGAATCGGCTGCGTCGCGTGTCCAGCAGGAAACAGGCAGATTCAACAGGGAAAAATAGTGGTGCATGTGCCGTGCGAGACGGCCGCCACCGAGGATGGCGTAATGGGTCATAGCGGTACCTGTCCTTAAGGATCAAGTCCTTGGTTTTCGTCGCCTGCGCGACCTCATGCCCGTGTCGGTATCCATTGGCCGTGGCTGCCTTGCAGGTCAGCCCGATTAGCGGCGGATGCACAACACTCGATACCGATTATACACGGCTTCAGTGACAGTTCCATGATACTTTTTCACGCGGCGAAATTAAGCCAATTAGTTTGCAGACCGCCTGCTTGCATGCAACACTTGCAGCCGATCATGCCTGACCCTAACGTCAAAGACACCGCCCCGCCGGCCAACGGCAAGCTTGCCATCCATTGGAAAATCCTCATCGCCCTGGTGTTGGGCGCCGTGGTCGGTTACTTCAGCAACGGTGTCAGCATCGGCGGCGTACCCTTGCTGTCCGCTTATGATTTTGTCGGTCATTTGTTTCTCAACGCGCTCAAGATGCTGATCGTCCCGCTGATCGCCTCTTCCATCGCGCTGGGTGTTGCCGGCCTGGGTAATACCAACTCGCTGGGCAGCATGGGCCTGAAAACCCTGATTTTCTATGTGCTCACCATCACCGCAGCCATACTTGTCGGGCTGATCATCGTTAACCTGGTGCAGCCGGGTATCGTCGACGGCCGGCCTGCCGGCGATTTGTTGGCTTTGAATACCAGCACTGCAGACGTGCAGGCAAAAATTGCCGGACGTGGATTGGGTGAATTACCGCAGATCCTGATGCGTGCCGTACCGCAGAACATTATCGCGGCAGCCGCTGCCAATGAAATGCTGGCACTGATCTTTTTCAGCGCGTTGTTTGGCTATTTCATGTCCCAGATCGAGCATGAACTCGCCAGTACGCTGTACCGTGTCACCAGTGCGGTCTTCGAAACAATGATCTTGTTGACGCACTGGGTGATGAATTTTGCGCCGTATGGAATATTCGGACTGGTTGCGGCAGTCGTGGCCAGAACCGGCTTCGGTGCGGCCAAGCCACTGGTAACCTTCAGCCTTGCCGTCATCGCTGCGCTGCTGTTTCACGCCCTGGTTACGCTGCCAGCATTTGTGAAATTCGTCGGACGGTGCAGCCCACTCAAGTTGTACCGCGCGGTGGCGCCGGCTTTGTTGACCGCGTTTTCCACCGCTTCTTCTTCCGCCACCCTGCCCATCACCATGGACAACCTGGAACATCGTGGGGGGGTGCCGAACAAGTACACGAGTTTTGTCTTGCCGCTTGGCGCAACGGTCAATATGAATGGAACGGCTCTGTACGAATGCATGGCGGCAATGTTTATCGCCCAGGCTTATGGTCTGCACCTTTCGTTCACCAGCCAGTTTCTGGTTTGCTCGATCGCGTTGATTACATCAGTCGGTGTCGCCGGCATACCGTCCGCCTCACTGGTAGCGATCGCGATCATTCTCACGGCCGTCGGCTTACCCATCGAAGCGCTCGGCGTATTGCTGGTGTTCGACCGCGTGTTGGACATGATGCGGACATCCATCAACGTATTTGGCGATGCTTGCTGCGCCGTGATCGTGGCGCGTTTGCACGGCGAAGACTTGCCGGCATTGCAAGCCCCGCCCAAGGCCTGACCCGTTTGAGCAGCGCGAGCGCAAAAGTGACAGCCGCAAAAGTGACAACCATGGCAAGCCGCGTTCGTCTCGGCGACAGCCTGGGGCCGGTCAAGAAATTGCGCGATCCGCGGCTATATATCAATCGGGAACTGGCGCAACTGGAGTTCATTTCGCGCGTGTTGCGGCAAACGGTCGACGACCAGGTTCCGTTGCTCGAACGCCTGCGTTTCCTGTGCATCACCAGTTTGCTCGTGGATGAGTTTTTTGAAGTGCGAGTGGCCTCACTGAAACAGAGAATCCAGCATGGCGCGGCAAAACCCGGCGCCGATGGTCTGACAGCGACCGCTACCCTGGAGGCCATCCGGAAGGGCGTTCTGGGCCTGGTGCGGGAACAATACCGCATCCTGCACGAGGAACTGACGCCACTAATGGAAGGCGAGGAAATTCGTTTTCTGAAACCACAGGACTGGACCCGGCGGCAACGTGACTGGCTGCACCGGTTTTTCCGCAGGGAATTGTTGCCGGTGCTCAGTCCGCTGGGGCTGGATCCCGTCCATCCTTTTCCCCGCATTCTGACCAAGAGTCTCAACAGCGCCGTGGAGTTGCGTGGCAGGGACGCTTTTGGCCGCGAGGCCAGTATGGCGCTGGTGCGCGCGCCGCGTTCGCTGCCGCGGGTGATACGGATTCCACGGTCCTATACTCGGGGTCCACACGATTTTGTGCTGCTGGGGACCGTGCTGCAGGCCTTTACCGCCGATCTGTTTCCCGGAATGGAGATTCTTGGCAGCCACCAGTTTCGGGTGACGCGTAACTCGGAGTTGCTGATCGATGAGGAAGAAATCGAAAATCTGGCCAGCGCCCTCGAGAGCGAGTTGATGGAACGCGGCTATGCCGCGGCTGTCCGCATTGAGACCACCATCAGTTGCCCCGCGGGTGTGGAAAAATTTCTCGCCTCCGAGTTCAATCTCACGCCTGAGGACATTTACCACCTCGATGGTCCGGTCAACCTGAATCGCCTGTCGGAAGCGATTGCGCATATTGACCGGCCGGACCTCAAGTTCCCGGTATTCAAACCTGCTGTAAAGCATATTCTCGCCGGTGAACCCGATTTCTTCGCCATACTGAAGCGTCGCGATATTCTTCTGCACCACCCCTATGAAAGTTTTCAACCGGTCATCGAACTGTTGCGCCAGGCCAGTCGCGACCCCCAGGTTCTGGCCATCAGCCAGACGCTGTATCGCACCGGCATAGACTCACAGGTCGTCAGTTTGTTGATCGATGCAGCACGCAACGGCAAGGATGTGACGGTGGTTGTGGAAATCCGCGCCCGCTTCGACGAGGAAGCAAATATCAATTTGGCCACGCAACTGCAGCGGGTCGGCGTGCAAGTGGTTTACGGCGTGGTGGGCCGGAAGATGCACGCCAAATTGCTGATGATCACCCGGCGGGAGCGCAGACAAATACGTAAATACGTGCACCTCGGTACCGGAAATTATCATTCAGGTACCGCCACCCAGTACACCGATATCGGCCTGCTCACATCGGATGAGGACATCACCAAAGACGTAGAACTCGTGTTCAGACAATTGTCAGGCCTGGGGCAACAGTACAAACTCAAACGCCTGCTGCACTCACCATTTACACTGCATAAGGAATTGATCGCCAAGATCGGCCGCGAAGCGAAAAATGCCAAGGCGGGATTACCTGCCGGCATCGATGTCAAGATGAACGCCCTGACCGAACCGAAGATCATCAAGGCCTTGTATTCGGCTTCGCGAAGTGGCGTTCCCATCCGCATGCTTATTCGAGGCATGTGCTGTCTGCGCCCGGGGGTGAAGGGTGTTTCAGAAAATATCCGCGTTCGCTCGGTGGTGGGGCGCTTTCTTGAACATGCCCGGGTTTATCATTTCGTCAACGGGGGCGAGAGGGAAATCTGGTGTTCCAGCGCGGACTGGATGGAACGCAATCTGATCCAGAGGGTGGAGGTGGCATTTCCGATCGACAACGAGGCCTTGCAAGATCGTCTGATCGAAGAGTGTTTCACCATTCCGTGGCAGGACGACATGGCGGCCTGGGACATGGATGCCGACGGAAGTTATCTGCCCAATCCTGCTGACCCGTCCGCGAAACCAAAGCATCCGCAGAAAAGACTGCTCAAACTGCTCAGAACCTGAGCAGCCTCAGAATTCATATTCTGGCAACCACCGCGCGGTGGTCCGATGGCCACGGCGTAACCACGATATCGGCCACGGCTTTGGATTCGCCCACGACCATTGCCTGATTCACGTCCACGTTTTGCCCGCGGATGAAAACGAAGTCGATGCGGTCGCGATAGCCCGTGCCGGGGTCGTCTGTGGCCGTGAGACTTGGCCAGGTGAATCCGGGTGTGGCCACTTCATCCGGATGCGCGGCGCGCCAGGCATCGACGAAACCGGCGGCTTCAATCGCGGCGGTCAGCGGCCAGGGCACGGTCATCGGGTACAGGCCGGCAGCGACGGAGCGGGCGGTCCAGTCGCGATCGGAAGGCTCATTGAAGTCACCGGTAATCACGGCAAGGTCGGCGCCTTCGGCTGCAGCCAGGTCTTGCTGCAGCAATTTCCAGGCACCGGAACGCGCCGATTTTGCATCGCGGACCGCTTCATCGCTGGTGTCGACAAACGGCGCCTCACCATAGGGAATGCGCAGGATCTGGTAAGGCCCGTAGGGAAAGTCGGTTGCATGAATGTTGAACAGGTAAACCACTCGCCCGTTGACATCGATGCGGACCCCGAGGTCATTGGGGGTCGAACCCAAAATCGGGAAGCGACTGAGGACCGCGTTAGCCCATAAAGCCTCGTTGGATGCAGTCTGCTCGTAGTAATAGTACCCCAACTCCCGGGCGAGATCCGCGGCAATGGATGGGCCCTGGGCAGGGCAAATTTCGGCGGTGCAAGGCACGGATTCCGCGCGGGTTTCCTGGATGCCGATGATATCGGCATTGGCGGCCCTGAGGGCGGCAATGGTCTGCGCTGGCGTTTTTCCGTCGTTAAGCCCACCGCCCCAGGCGTTGAAAGTCATCAGACTGAGTGTAGTGCCTGCCATGACGCACTGAAACGGTGTGAGCAAAGCGGCCAGCAGACAGACCTGAAGTAAAAACATTATGTTCGCGCGGTTTGGTTTCACGGGCTTTTCTCCAACACGGTCAGTGTGCGGTCAATAAGGGCAGCATCAGTGATGCACCCGCCAACAGCAGAAAAAAGCCGAACATATCCGTAATCGTGGTCAGGATGGGGCCGGAAGCGACCGCCGGATCAATCCTCATGGCCTTGAGTACGACCGGAATGGTGCCGCCGATCGACACTGCCAGCAGCGTATTGATGGTCAGCGCCAAGCCGACCACAAGCCCGATCCAGCCGTTGCCCTGCCAGACCCAGGCGACGCAGGCAATCAGGATGCCCAGGCTGCAGCCATTGATCAATCCGATAATGGCTTCCTTGCGCCAGACATAAAAGAAATCCGCGGGTTTGATGATGCCCAGCGTCAATTCCCTCATGCTGACGGCAACTGCCTGATTGCCGGAGCAACCGCTCATGTCGGAGATAATGGGGAGAAAAACAGCCAGCACGATCACTGCGGCAAGCACGTCCTGGTACAGTGCAATCACGCTGGCGGACATCACGTTCAGCAGGATGTTGACCGAGAGCCAGGACAGGCGGCGGCGGGAACGAACCATGGTGGGCATGGAGCGCAATTCCTCGCCGCCGACGATACCCTGCGATTTGAGGTGATCCGCTTCGGCGCGCTCAGCCACTTCGTCGTATACTGCGCGGCGCCGCACCACGCCGAGCATGCGGTTATCCTGGTCCACGACCGGCACTGCCGAAATATTGTGTTCATCGAAAAAGTCTTCCAGCTCTGTCAAAGATGTGGTGTCGCGCACCGAAAGTGCATCGCGGACGATATCCACCAGACGAACTTCCGGCGAAGCGAAAATAATATCCCGGATACGCGCGACGCCGAGCAATTTGCGCTCGCGGTCGGTGACGTAGATGTACATCACATGATTGAGTTCATACTCATCTTCGCGCCGTGCAAGGTCGCTCAACACAGCGCCGGCCCGATACATTTTCGGGTAGCTGAAATACTCCTTCATCATCAGCCCGCCGGCGACATCTGCGTCATAGGCCATCAGTTGCCGGGCTTCACCTGCGTCACGTTCATCCATGTAACGCAGGATTTCTTCCAGATCCTCCGCGTCCAGTTCCGACAGGACATCGGCCTGGTCATCGCTGGACATCTCACTGACGATGGAGGCCGCCACCTGCGGGCTGAGATCGCCCAGCAGTTCGGCAGCGGACTCATCGGGTATGAATTCAAAAACTTCCGCTGCCGATTCCGGGGTGACGCTGGCGAGAATCTTCTGTTGTTCCTCGGCATCGAGCCGCATCAGTGCGCGCAGGCTTTCTTCCCCACTCAGTGCTGACAGGTACTCGTTGAGGCCAGCGCTGTCACCCTGTTCCAGATGATCGCGCAAGATTTCCCAGGTAGGTTTTTCTTTGACTTGCATGGACAGACCTCATGGATTCGAGAGGGGCACCTAACAACGCTGCCCTATCATACATGGGTCTGGTAGCGGAAACTTCCGTATCGTATAGACAAGAGGGGTTGACTGCTTACTCCCGCCGCCTCAGGTTATGCACCACAATTTCATCATCCATCGATTCGCCCAGCCAGCCCGGGATTGGGGTATCGGGCGTGATCGTGATGCCGTCAGTCTCGTTATGAGCCATTAGTTCAAAAACGTTTCCGCAGAAACGTCTTTTTGTTCCTGGAACAATTGCTCCGCCGCTGCTTCCACCGCCTGGCGAATCACCGCGCCCTGTTCTGGTGTGAAGCGGGCATGCATCACCAGAAAACCCTCGTCGTCGTAATACCAGCTCAGTTCCCGCATCGCATGGCGCTCATTGTCCCGTTCCAGTGCTCGCAGGCGTTTATCCCTGCGCCAGATGCTCACCGCCCGTTCGACATGCCAGGCGGTGCCGTTGAAGGCAATGGACAGCAGCAGGTCCTCGTTGCGCGGCGTCGCCGCACGGGTAATGGCGCGCACCTTGGAATAACTCACACGGCCGGCACGGAATGCCTCGCGGGTTTGCGGCAAGTCTTTCAATGCACGCGCCACCCGGACGCGCTCGCGCGCGGCACCGAGATTCAAGCCACATTTCCAGTTCAGCCAGTGCGCGCAGGACTTGATGCCATCCCCGGCCCAGCCTTCGCATTCATCGAACTCGCGCAGCAGTTCCAGCCAGCGGAACATGGCCGCATCGATATGCGCCGCCAACTGGCAAATATCGTCTTCGAGTTGCCTGATGCGGTTGCAGCGCTGCTCGCTCTTATTGATGTGATGGGTGATGAATTCTGAAGGAACGGAATGGTGGATATGGGTGGTTTCGTGCATGGCGCAAATCCCTGGGGTAAAGTTTCAAGAGAGCTATAACTATATACAGTAATTATACCTCAAAAAACCTCAGATATCTGATATATTTCAATGATTTGCGATGAACCGTTGGGTTCTGACGCACAGGAAATTACAGGAGCAAAAAAATTTCTGCGGAAACGTTTTCGGTTGGCAACCAGGGCCGTTGCTTAAAAACATCTTACAGCCTGGTGGGCATTGAGCCCATGGAACCTCTTATGGATTAGGTGGAGGGCATGCGATGCAGAAATCGAGACCTAGCGCAGGCGGCTTTCCAGCTCTGCGATGCGGTTGAGCAACTCAAGCGCCAGTGCCGCGCCGGCCAGATTGACCCCCAGGTCGCGCTGCAGCCTCATTGCGGTCCGGACCCGCCGGATACTGCTGGCCTTGAATCGCCACTGAGTGTAACTCCCGCTGCTGGGATCGAGCACCCCTTCCTGCACAAGTTCGACCACGCGATCAAGTTGCAGCATGCAGCTGCGGCACAGCTCCTCTACCGTGAACTCCATGTCCTGCTCAATCAGGTCGCCGCTGAGTATGTCGTGTGATGTTCCGGCAGATTTCATCTTGCTCATGCCTCCGTTTCGACGCGGGGATTGAATTCAAATTCTTGCTGCATATGGCGGTAGGCAGCCCGTGCCTTTTCAGTATTTGCGGGCGGGTTCACAATTTTCAGCACCACATAAAGGTCTCCGGGGCTTTTCCCCGGTAAGCCGCGGCCTTTCAGGCGCAGTTTCTTACCTGCTTGCGAGCCAGCGGGGATTTTGAGATCGACGCTGCCCCCGGGGGTTTTGACCTCCACTTTCGCGCCCAGCGCCGCTTCCCAGGGGGCGACGGGAACATCGAAATAAATATCACCGCCATCGACGGAATAACGCGAATGGGGCTGGAATTCGACCTCGAGATACAAATCACCAGCCTCGGCGGAACCCATTCCCGCGCCTCCCTGGCCGGCCAGGCGAATTTGCTGACCCTGGCGGATGCCCTTGGGTATGCGCACATTCAGCGTGCGGTTGCGCGTCGCCACATGCCCGTCCGGGGTCAGTTCCGGCATGCGCAGTGTGATCGCACGGGTGGCGCCGTTGTAGCTGTCCTCGAGTTCCACCATGATTCTGGCGTGGTGATCCTGTCCGCGGAGATGCACACTGCGTTGCCGGGCGCCGCCTGCCGTGCGGTGCTGGCGGCCGTACAAGGTCTTCAAAAAAGTCACTGAATCCGAAATCCTCGGCTCGGCCGCGGCCGTTTTCGCTGAACTCGAATCCCGCGTCCCACCCCGGTGGCGGACGAAAGTCCTGCCCCGCCTTCCACTGGCTGCCAAGCTCATCGTAAGCGGCACGTTTTTCCGGGTCTTTCAGTACTTCATACGCCTCACCGACTTCCTTGAAGCGGGATTCGGCATCGCTTTCAGAACTGACATCAGGATGATATTTTCGCGCCAGTTTGCGGTAAGCACGTTTGATTTCATCCTGCGTGGCGTTGCGTTCCACGCCCATGACCTTGTAGTAGTCCTTGTACTCCATAGTGCTGCCTTGTGGTTAATATCCGGGTCTGGCGGAAACAGCCGCGGAATCCTGGTAATAAAGAAACAGCAATTTCAGCAGGCATAACAATAACAGTGCCGCAAGCCAATTGTGTGCGACCGCCAGCGCGATGGGCAAGCCCGAAAGAACGGATGCGATACCCACGGAAAATTCGGTCAGGATCAGCACCAGGATAACGACCCCGGTTGTGCGCTTCGCGCCGCCGCGGCGAATGGCGAGCATGGCCGTGAGCAAGATGATCCCTGTCGCCAGCAGCGCGCCCAGGCGGTGCGCCTTGTGAATGGCGATGCGCTCCGGGCCACCGATGGCCATGCCTGAAGCCGTAACCTGGTGCCGGCGCGTGAGATCCATTGCGATTGCGAGGTCCGCACCCGGCCACCAGCTACCGTGGCAATCCGGCAGGCTGCGGCAGGACAGTGCGGCAAAATTGGCGCTGGTGAAGCCTCCCAGCAGAATCTGCGCGCACAGCAGAACGATGGCCGTCAGGACCATGCCCGCGGCCAGGCCCCCGCCGGCATGCCTGGCAGCTTTGGAGCCCAACGCGAACCACAGGCAAGCGAGCAAGCCCAGCATGGTGAATCCGCCGGCCAGATTTCCCATCACCACGGCGGGATCGTGCAAACTGCCGGAGCGTATTCCGAGCCAGGCCAGGCCGACAGTCAAGGCCAATAAGGCCAGGCTGATCAAGCGGTGCCTTTTCTGCCACACGGCCAGAACATTGAGAAAAACCACCATCAAGCCCAGCAGGCTGGCAACCAGGCGGTGCAGCGGCGTGGCCCATGCCAGGGGCTGCGATGATTGTTCCAGCAATTGCCGGTAGGCTTCAGATCCGGTCGCCCGCAGCTTGCCGGCTGCCGATTGCGCGACTGCAGGCTCATGGCCGATGCGGCCATAACATTGAGGCCATTCCGCACACCCAATGCCCGAATGCACCAGGCGCAAATAGGCGCTCAGTGAAACCAGTAAAATAACCAGGATCAATGAGATTCCCGTCAGTGTCTTCAATCGTTTGCCCTCATCTGCGGCCTGATCGATGATCCCGTTCCAGTGCCCGGTTCAGTCCTTGACGCGGTTTATGCTGCCTGGGCTGTCCCCGAACCAGGCGCACGAAACGGGGCGACTTCTTCCATTCTACCCGGTCCAGGCCGGTCTGGAAGTTCCACAGCCAGGCGGCGTTCCATTGAAATTGATAATCATTGGCCGACCAATATTCGCCCGGTTGTGTGAACGGAAAATAGCGCAGGTTGATGGTGGGTGGAGATTGGGTCTTGCGCGGGTCGCTGATGGACCCCAGTTCGTCGCGGCTGGGCATGCGCCAGTCGGTGTAACCACACCATCCCGCGGCGTTGACCGAAGCAACCAGTGCCGCGGTATCGCAGGAACTGCCGCTGCATGTGCCCGCATCCGGTGTGCCGCGATAATCCAGCTCGCCACCGTGCGCTTCCTGTGGTGCATACCAGCTATACGTGTTATGCCAGTCGTGCAGGCCGGGCTGATCTGATTTCACTTCCCAGGTGAGGCCGGTGAACTGGTCCAGCACGCAGTTTCCCGGCGCGGCGGATGCATCCAGGACCTCGCCGGCCGCGCTCACCGCCCGGTACTTGGTGTCGTGAATTTCGGGTCCGGGAGCTGCATCACGCCCACATGCTGGCAACAGAAGAAAGGCGGCGGCCACTAATGCCGTTCTGGTTTCCTTGCGGCGTTTCCGACTCTGGTGAACGCAACTTACAGACATCTTCCGATTCACTCTGCGTTTGCAACGACGTTCCGGCTGAAGCCATCATGATAATGCGAAAGGCGGCTGCTGGGCACTTTGCCTGTTGCAGAGGATCTGCAAGGGCTTCGCCGGGGCAGCATACCAAGGTGCACAAATAAAAGAGGTATTTAAAGTACGACAATAGAAGAAGTATTTGATCTGCATCAACTGGGCTTGAGAAACTTTTGCTAGGATTTGATGATCGGCGTACTGAAAGCCGGTCTCCATAAAACCACGGACAATGGGTGCATTGATATGAATCAAGAGACGATCGACACTTCCGCTACCGAACGGGTTCCGGTCATGCAGAAAATCCTCGATAACCCTTTTATCCTGCTGTTCATCGGCGTTGTGTTTCCAACCGTTTTCTACATCGTCTGGGGCATCATGGAACTCATCACCATCCCCATCTCCAAGTAAACAACAAATCAAGAGGGTGACACCATGAGCAGCATCCAACCCCCGGCTCAAACCATTTGGTGGAAACAGCCGCTGGACCGCGTTGAAGGGACCTGGATCGGCATTGCGCTGGTCTGGTCACTGATCATGTTTACCATGATGCCGTTGTGGCATGTTTACGGTAAGCAGAATCTCTCCAACGAAGCGTACCGGACGACGCCGGAAGCCTATATGGCCAAGACCCAGGCCATGGTCAACCAGTACACCGTTCGCACCGAGACCAATCAGCAGATTCCGGTCGTCAGTCCGCCCCCGGGTAGCGACGTGTACCTGATTGCCCGCTTGTGGCAGTGGTGGCCGATCCTGGAATTGCAGAAGGGCCAGACCTACCGCCTGCACATTGCCTCGATGGACTGGCAACACGGGTTTTCCCTGCAGCCGGTGAATATCAATACACAGATACTCCCCGGCTATGAGGTAGTGCTGACCATCACGCCCGATACCAGCGGCGATCAAACCATTATCTGTAACGAATTCTGCGGCATTGGCCACCACACCATGGTGGGCAAGATCCTGATCAAGGAGGCTGGAGCATGAGCACTCAATTATTCAGAACTTGCCCGGAATCGGGTTTGCAGTTCCACAAGTCTGCCGAATGGCTGATGCGGGCCCATGCGGTTGCTGCCGTGGTGATGTTGTTGATCGGCGGTATTACCGCGCTGATGGTGACCCTGACACGTTGGCCTGCAGTGCATCTATTGCCGGCGGACAAGTTCTACCAGTTGCTGACCATTCACGGCATCAACATGCTGATCTTCTGGATCATTTTCTTCGAGATCGCGGTGCTGTATTTCTGCAGTTCGACCTTGCTGCGGTGCCGTCTGGCGACGCCGCGGCTGGGATGGCTGGCGTTTGTGCTGATGGTGGCAGGAGTTGTGATCAACAATATGTCGGTGCTAAGCGGAAATTCCACGGTCATGATGACCTCCTATGTACCCATGCCGGCAAACCCGAATTTCTACCTGGGCCTGATCCTGTTCGCGGTGGGCGCGCTGATCGGTTGTTTCATTTTCCTTGGCACGCTGGTGGTTGCCAAGGAAGAAAAAACCTATGAGGGATCGATTCCACTGGTGACGTTTGGCGCCATGACGGCCTGCATCATCGCCATTTTCACCATCGCCATGGGCGCGGTGATCCTGATCCCGACCTACCTGTGGTCCATCGGCCTGATTTCGCACATCGACCCGGCGATGTACCGCCTGGTCTGGTGGGGATTCGGCCATTCATCGCAGCAGATCAATGTCGCTGCTCATGTCTCAGTGTGGTACGCCATCGCGGCCATCGTCTTTGGCGCCAAGCCACTGTCGGAAAAAGTCAGCCGTATGGCATTCCTGCTGTATATCTGCTTTCTGCAATTGGCTTCGGCGCATCACCTGCTGGTCGATCCCGGCCTCAGTTCGACCTGGAAAATCTTCAATACCAGTTATGCGATGTATCTCGCGGTACTGGCCAGTATGGTGCATGGTCTGACCGTGCCGGGCTCGATCGAAGTGGCTCAGCGAGCCAAGGGGCTCAGCCGCGGCCTGTTCGAGTGGCTGCGCAAAGCGCCCTGGGGCAACCCGGTATTCTCCGGTATGTTCATATCCTTGGTCGGCTTCGGCTTTATCGGTGGCATCTCCGGCGTGGTGATGGGTACCGAGCAGATCAACATCATTATTCATAACACCATCTATGTGCCCGGTCATTTCCATGCGACGGTGGTATTGGGTACGACGCTGGCCTTCATGTCACTGACCTATTTCCTGATCCCGGTATTGTTCCGCCGGCAAGTGATGTTTCCGGTGCTGGCCAAATGGCAGCCTTATTTGTTTGGCATCGGTATGGGCGTATTTACGCTGGCCATGATGGGCGCGGGCACACTCGGGGTTGAACGGCGCCACTGGGACATGGCCTTTACCGATTCCCTGCTTGGCTTCGATTATCCCGCCAGCGCCTACACATTGATGGGTGTTGTGGGTGTTAGTGGCATGGCGGCTATCGTCGGCGGTGCGGTATTCGTGCTGATTACGGTACTTTCGGTGTTTTTCGGTAAACGCGTCGGCTCCGAGTCAACCTACGGCACGGCAACGACCCGCTTGATGCGGGCCGAGCCGGACATCATGCCGCAAGGCGGTCATGCGGCCGCTGGCAAGTGGGGTTTTGCGGCGCCGGGTACGTTCCTGTTCGCGCTGTTTTTCCTGGCCATTTTCGTCATTTACTATGCTGTGAATTGGAAATACCTTGCTTCGGTCTGGCCGATGTCATAGCGCGAGCGCGCCGCGGAAAATGCCGGGCAGGGTAGATCGCCCGGCATTTTTTCTGCTGAGGCCGGTTCAAATGAAGTTACCGTCAATGTGCAAACTACCTTACTTCGCCGTACTGGCGCTGACATCGCTGTTGGCGGCGCCAGTAGTATCCGCGCAAACTGTTGCCGGCGAGCAGTACGATGCGGACCAGGCCCTGGCGGTGTCCCAGGCGGCCGTCGGTAACACACTGGCGGATCTTCAATTCACCGACACCCGGGAAAAGCCTGTGTCATTGTATGACTACAGGGGTAAACCGCTCCTGATCAGTATGATTTTCACATCCTGCTATCATATTTGCCCGGTGCTTACACGCAACCTGGGAAACGCGGTAGAGGCGGCGCGCGAAGCCCTGGGCGATGACAGTTTCCAGGTATTGACCATCGGCTTCGACAGCGCCAATGATTCGCCCGACGCGATGCGCGTTTTTGCCGCGGAGCAGAGTATCAACGATCCTCATTGGGCGTTCTTGAGCACCAGGCAGCAAACCCTGGATCGGTTGGTCGACGCAATCGGTTTCGTCTACTTCCCTTCACCCCGTGGATTCGATCATATCAATCAGGTGACTGTCGTGGATCGCGACGGTGTTGTTTACCGGCAGGTTTATGGTGCGGCATTCGACTTGCCGGCATTGGTGGAGCCCTTGAAGGAACTGGTATTCAATCGCCCCCAGGCAGGCGGCCATATTGTTTCCAGTATGTTTGACCGCGTCCGTCTGTTCTGCACGGTATACGACCCTAACACCGGGCGCTATCGCTTTGATTATTCCCTTTTTGTGCAGATTGCCATCGGCGCGTTGGCCATACTTGCCGTCACCGGCTGGCTGTTGCTGGAGGGCCGGCGGCGCAGGCGTTCGGGAGATTGATGCTGGCAACCGTGCGCAAGGCCGGTCGTTGGGGGTTCAACTATTGCGACCGGCTGCTGGAGACAGGATTTGGCACCCGGCTGAATCCGCTGCTGCACCTCGGTGCAATGACCATCTTCTTCTGCTGGATCGTATTGGTGAGCGGTATCTGGCTGCTTGTATTCTTCCACACCAGCGTCGAAGGCGCCTATGAATCCGTTGAGTACCTGACCCACGATCAATGGTATTTCGGTGGCGTCATGCGCAGCCTGCACCGCTACGCTTCGGATGCCGCCATCGTCACTCTGGCGTTGCATATCGTCAAAGAGTTTGTATTCGACCGCTATCGCGGCAAACGCTGGTTCAGCTGGATCACCGGCATACCGCTGTTGTGGCTGATCATTCCACTGGGCATTACCGGCTACTGGCTGGTATGGGACAAGCTCGCTCAGTATGTCGCACTGACTTCGGCAGAACTGTTGGACGCCCTGCCCATTTTTACCGATTCCATGGCGCGCAACTTCCTCAGCGCCGACAGCCTGAGCAACCGGTTCTTTACGCTGATGGCTTTCCTGCACCTGATCGGATTGCCTTTGTTCCTGGTCTTCGGCATCTGGCTGCATGTCTTCCGCATCAGTGGGCCCCGGATCAACCCACCCAGAGCCCTGATGGCCGGAACCCTGATAACACTGGTGCTGTTGTCATTGGCCTACCCGGCACTGAGCCAGGACGAGGCGGACCTGGCGATCGCGCCGCAAAGCCTGTCGCTGGATTGGTATTACCTGCTGGTCTATCCACTGATGAAATCCTGGTCTCCCGGTGGTTTGTGGTTGCTGCTGACGGGTTTCAGCCTGTTGCTGTTCATCGCCCCGTGGTTGCCGCCGGTTGCGAAGCCGCCCGTTGCGCGGGTCGATTTGAAAAACTGCAATGGCTGCAAGCGCTGCGTGGATGATTGTCCCTACGGCGCGGTTATGATGCAGCCGCGTACCGATGGCACGGCCTATGAACAGGAAGCCGTGGTCGATGCGGCGCTTTGCACCAGTTGCGGCATTTGCGTTGGCGCCTGCCCAACGACAACACCGTTCCGCAAAGCCAGCGCATTATCGCCCGGAATCGATTTGCCCGATTTGAGCGCAGCGCTGTTGCGGGATCAGATCGAGGCTGCCGGCGCTGCGCTCGCGGGGCAGCAGCGGGTGATGGTTTTTACCTGCGCGGGCAGCGCGATTTTCAAGCCGTTGGCTGATCGAGGTACCGCGATCATCGGCGTGCGTTGCATGGCCCACCTGCCGCCGCCGTTCGTGGACTTTATCCTGAGCCGCGATCTTGCCGACGGGGTGTTCCTGGCCGGCTGCGCCGGTGGGGACTGCGAGTACCGTCTGGGCATCGAATGGACGCAGGGGCGCATCGGCCGGCAGCGGGATCCGCACCTGCGCAAACGTATCGATGATCGGCGTGTCGCACTGGGCTGGGACGATGCCTGGAACCGCCCCGGCCAACCGGCCAAAGCGCTTGCTGCATTCAAGGCTTCTCTGGCCGATCTGGGTGGTTTGACCGCTGCGCCCGAAGCGGCCCGGGGCGCCAGGAAGTGGCTGGCCAGGATGCCATTGCGCGCAATCGCTTACTGCCTGTTTGCTGTTGCAGCGAGCACTTTTTCCGCCTGGCCTTCCTTCAGCCTCACGGAACCTGACCAGGCCGTGATTTCCTTGACCTTCTCTCATGCCGGCAAACGGGTCGAGGACTGCCACCGCTTGACCCAGGATGAACTGAACCAGTTGCCTCCCAATATGCGTAAGCCCATGGACTGCCCGCGCGAACGCAAGCCGGTAAGGGTGGAATTCCGGGTCGATGGCACCAGCCTGTATCAGGCGTCATTGCCGCCCAGTGGCATATGGAGCGATGGTGAATCAACCGTTTATGCACGTTTCCCGGTAACCGCCGGAAAACATGTGCTGTTTGTCGGTATGAACGACTCGGGCACTGACACGGGATTTGACTATCAGCTTGAAGCCAACGTCAAATTGGTGCCGCAACAGCATGTCGTGGTCGAATTCGATCACGACCGGCAGGTTTTTGTTTTTCGTTAGCGGGCCAGGAGAAATCGATGCAGTTGCTGCAATGGAAACCGTCCTTCACTCTGGGTATCCCGGCGGTTGATCTCGAGCACCGTGAAATGATCGAGATGATCAACGCGGTGTATGCCAGTGTGGAAGACGAGCACGATGTGGAAGCGGTGCAGGCCGTCGCTGGCCGACATCCATGCGGGCATTTCCGCACATTTTGCGCTGGAGGAGCGCCTGATGCGCGAAGCTGCCTACCCGGAATACGCAGGTCACAAAGCCAGTCACGAGGACTTGCTGGATCAGATCAGGGACATGATGGATGCCCATGCGGACGACCCGGAAGCGGGCCGGAAGCGATTGCAGCGCAGTCTATCAGACTGGTTTGGCCAGCATTTCGCCACCTTCGATGCCCGCCTGCATGAGGCTTCGCTTTAGGTCTATTCATCCGGGCTTGATTCGTGGCAAAAAAAACGCGTCAAAGTAACAGCCAATACAGAAGTGCCTTGCGAACCGGGACGGCCGATTGCTGTGTCGCTCGCCTTGCGAATATGCGAGAGCTATTCGACGCGGCTCGCTTCGTGCACTCGGCTCGTCCGGGCTCGCCTTTCACTCCCGTATTGGCTGTTACAGGCCACTAGACACCGTGGATGTCATCCGCCGTCGCTTAAACGCCTTCTAACTTCTTCTGCGTACCTTTCACAGTCAAGTGGCGCTTTAGCCTTGTGTCTCGAGTTATTGCAATGCCAACATGCAGCAACGATGTCTGCAGCTGCATTGCTCCCTCCTTGTAGTCGTGCGATCAGATGTTCAGCCGCACTGAGAGCGCCTTGCATAACCTTCCGTGATCCAATATTGACGAGAATACTCATCGGCGCATCCGGCTGTCGTTATCGATCGACCCGCGGGCAGGGCGGAACACGATCACTCATTACACGTTTTTTGATCCGACAGGCAAAACAGCTGCAAATTCCGGCCGCCGTTTGTAACCCTTATCACCCGGCACACGTAATTATCGGTCAGGTTCGCATCGCACAAGGATCGTTCAATGTGTGCAGACCCATGGATTCGTATGCTGCTGCGCCGCTCTAGAAATGGAAGGTTGCAAGGCACCGCCATAGCGGGACGGATATTGAAGTAGGGCTATGACAGGAATTGCATCGATGCTAGGATCAATCTCGCCATCATTTGAATACTCCAGCATCGACAGCAATCCTGAACGAACCGGTTTTGACGAAAACACTGACAAGGACCACCAGCTTGGAGCCTGAATCCGATGAACAGTGCTGGGCGAAATTAATGGTGAGCGCGCAGGCGGGCAACGAGTCAGACTACCGGCGATTGCTCACCGAATTGACCGACGTGATTTACAACTTCTTGCGCAATCGTTTCGGCAACCACCATTTTATCGAGGATTGCGTGCAGGAAACGCTGATCGCCATTCATCAGGCTCGTCATACATACGATGAACACCGGCCTTTCCGGCCCTGGTTGTTCGCCATAGTGCGCCATAAGGCCATCGATACGCTGCGCAAGCAAAACACCCGACGGAAAATAATCCGTCAATACAAAGGTGAGCAGGAAATCCTGTCCCAGACAAGCCAGCGAAGTGAGGTGGAGAGCGAAATAATCAAAGGCCGCTTGCTCGACTCATTGTCAAAGGAGTACCGGGAAGCATTGGTCTTGACCAAGATCATCGGCTTCAGCGTAGCCGAAACCGCCAAAAAACTGGGCATTTCCAAAAGCTTGGTCAAAGTACGGGTCCACCGGGCCATCCGCAAACTAGGTCATTTGATGGAGGCGGATCAACAATGAACGAACAACACCGCAGCCTGATCTCAAACCTAAGCCGCGATCTGGCACCGGTCTCCAAGCCGCCGAAAATCAACAGGCTGGCCATGGCCTGGTTCTTGCTCAGCGCTTGCTACGTGATCGCGGTGACCGGGCTGTTCGGCCCCATTCGGCCGGGTGCGTTGGCACAACTCGTCACCCAACCGCGTTTCCTGTTCGAGACCATGCTGGGCGTGGCCGCGATACTGTGGGTCAGCCTGCTGGCCTTTCGCTCGGCCGTACCGGCGGCCCTGAGCAGACAGTTTGCCGCTACCGGCATCGTTTTGATGGTCCTGTGGCTGAGCCAGTATGTCATCGGCATTTTCAGCCCGGCACTGGAACCGTCAACGCTGGGCAAACGTCCCTACTGCATTTACGAGACGATGGTCTATGCTCTCCCGGTGATGCTGGCCGGTCTCTACCTTGTGCGCCGGCTCTATCCGCTGCACCCTGTACGCACAGGGGTTTCCATCGGCCTGGTGGCAGGCATGTTACCGGCCCTTTACATGCAATTTGCCTGCATGTACGAACCGGTACACATCCTCGTCTTTCACATTTCCCCGGGCCTGCTGATGTTGGGTGTGGGTGCCGGTTTCGCCGCCGTATGGCGCCCGCGCCGCGGCGGTTCCGACCGAAAATAAGCTCAAATAACGACCTCTCGTCTTCCGCGTCCTATTTTTTCTGGCGCCTCTGTAACCTTTTCCGTTCGACCCACGAATCCCTTTCCAAACCGCGATGGCTGGTGAACTGCCGCCTTTCAACAGCGGTGACCCCTGTAAATAGAAGCCGCTTCAAAAGCGTATTTCTGACCAGGAGCAAAGATCAGTCCTAACCATTCCATTGACAGATGTTAAGGAGTCGAGCATATGAAACTACCACACTTGAAAACCGTCCTGGCGGGCGCCACGCTGGTCGTAACTACCATCGCATTAGTGCCTGCCGCCATGGCCGGTCACAACCACGGCCGCATGTATCAGGTCACGTTCCAGGATGCGACCCTGGGCCAGCCCCTGTCGCCGCCGGTCGTCGCGACCCATACCAAGGCGTTCCAACTATTTGAGTTGGGCCTCACACCCGGGCCGTTGGATGATGGCTACGACCAGTATTTCGGGCTTGCCGCGGTGGCAGAGACCGGCTATCCGGACCTCCTCCTCGATGCGGTCTCTGTCGCCGACGGTGTCTGGGAGGCGAAGGCGTACGCTGGTGGGGTCACTGGCCCCGGCATGTCCGGTTCCCTCATGATCAGCGCTTCGGGCGACGCCAAGTACCTGAGTGTAGCGTCCATGCTGGGCATGACCAACGACGGTTTCTGGGCCCTGCGCGGCGTAGCGTTGCCGCGCGGCATCGGTGATACGGCGCGCTACTTTGCCAACGGCTATGACGCCGGCAGCGAGGCGAACGCGGAAAGCGCCGGAACCGTGGGCGATGCTGACGGCGACGATCCCGGAGCAATCCCACCTGTGGGGATCGATGACGGCAGCGGCGAAGGCTTCATCTCCGTCCATGCCGGGATCCATGGCGTCGGCGGCATTGGCGGTCTTGACCCGGCCATTTACGACTGGCGTGACCCGGTGGTCGAGGTTACCATCGAGCGCATCCAGTAATTTGATTCGAGGCAGATAGGGAAATCGAGGGGCAGGGCCGCGGTCGTCCTCAGCCTCTGACCAACCTTTGGCCCCGTGCTTGTCTTTGAAGACCCGCGGGGCCATTCTTATTGTCCGCGCTGAGCCCACATTCGATTGGCCATTTTTTCGGCCTCCGCTCGACGGCTCGGCCCCCTGACGCGTGCTGTTCCATTCCGGCGTATGGGCTGGGATAGATCTCGTTTCGGAGGACTGCGGCGTCGCGGCACTTTCCAGCTTTACCGATTGCGCCGACTCCGCGCTAACCGCGTTGGCAGACACAAGGAGGGCAAAAACCATCGGGGAGGTTAAACGAATTTTGCCCTTACCAATTCTCGTCTCAGTGCTTATAGAAAACTTTAGGTCTGATCGGCGTAAGTTACACGGCCAAGGAGTATTTTTTACTTATAATTTCAAGTTGGTGTCCTGGTCCGACCCCGTAGGAGCAAACTGGTGATGCATCGGCACAAGCGTTCCAGGCGGGTGTTGAGACGCACTCGCGGTCAGGGTATCGGGTCCGGCGCCGTGGCCAGGCGTTTCACCAGCGCGTAGAGGAAATCGCGCGCGTCATAGAGCGACTTCACGCCAATGCGCTCATTGAGGCCATGGATGTGCCCGAGATCGGGTTCAAGGAAGTACGCGCCGATTCCGTAAGTGGGGATTCCGATCGCGGCGAGAAACGGTGCATCCGTCCCCCCGGCCTGGAAGATCGGCACCACCGGCAAGCCCGGGAAGATTTCCGCGGCGGTGGCCTCGATCGGATTCCAGATCGCCGCAGTCAGCGGCGGCGGGACTGCAATCGGGCTGCGCACAGGCTCAGCGCTTACCTTCACCTCCGGATCGGCGATCACCTGTTCCAGCGCCTGGCGAACGTGTTCGATGGAATCGGTCGGGTAGATTCGGCAATTCACGTTGGCGCTCGCGCGTTGCGGCAGCGCATTTGTGGCATGACCTGCCTCGAGCATCGTCGCCACGCAGGTCGTATGCAACACGGCGTTGTAGGTCGGGTCCGTCTTGACGATGGCCAGCGCTTCGGTGTCGTCAGGGTTGGCCGCGAGTGCCTGCATCGCATCACCCATCTTGCCGCCCCTGAGGGCGCCCATGCGCTTGAAAAAGGTCTTCGTTGTGTCGTTCAGGTGGGTCGGGAATTCATAGGAACTCACACGGGTCAGGGCAGCGGCGAGTTGGTATATCGCATTCTTTTTAACCGGCCTCGAGCTGTGTCCGCCCGGATTCGTTACCTCGAGTTCGTAGTTTTCGGGGAGTTTTTCGCCTGCCTGCATGGTGAGCATGACCCGGTTGCCGTCCTCATCCAGCACACCCCAGGCACCTTCGTTCAACGCAAAGCCTGCCGCGATGAGATCGGCGTGTTCCGCCGCAAGATTTTCGGCTCCGTTGAACGCACCGGCCGTCTCCTCGCCGCAAGTGAGCGCAAGTTTGACCGTGCGCGGGGGCTGATAGCCGTCCTTTAGAAAGCGCACCAGCGTGTCGACCCAGATCGCGGCCATGGACTTGTCATCGACCGCGCCGCGAGCATAGAAGTAGCCGTCCTCCTCGATCAGCTTAAAGGGATCCCGCGTCCAGTCTTCGCGCTTTGCTTCGACGACGTCGATATGCGCCAGCAACAGCATCGGCTTCAGGGCCGGGTCGCCACCGTGCAACACGGCGACGAGGCTGCCTTCCTTGGGGTGATCCGGCGCTACCAGTACGTGGATGTCCGCGTCAGGCATGCCGGCCGCCTTCAGGTGCGCGCCCATCTTCTCTGCCGCCTCCGTGCAACTGCCGCTCGAAAGCGTGGTGTTGGTTTCAATGAGTTCGCGGTACAACTCGCGAAATGCGGCCCGGTCCGGACTCAAGTCGGAGGCGAATACCTGCCCAGAGGAAAGGATCAGGGTGAAAGCGGCACACAAGAGGCGTGAGTTCATATCGAATTCGCTCAGGGCAATTGAGAATGGGGAAGTATACGAGCAAAAGGACCCAGAGTGGGGTCCTCTATGGCAGGCCTATGGCGAGAAACAGCATCAGCACTTTGATTATCCAGGCCTGAGCGGCAATGTTGTTCAAGATGACATCGGCCACCTACAACACCAGCCACGCCATGACCATCCGGGAACGAATCATTGCAGCATCCTGCGCAGTACGGCGAAGCTCATCAGCGCCAGGCTGAGGAATATCACGAAAAACACCACTTGCCTCTGTTTGAGCGCCGCACCGCGCCGGCGCTCCAGGACCCGCACCAGCCAATCCGAAATGAGGTAGATCACGATGGCGTTCAGCGTGAAGATAATCAAATCGGACATTTGCACATGGCCTCAAAGGATATTGATCGTCAGATTCTGGTCCGCTTGCGGATCGACTGGTAGGCAACCACCAGAAAGAGCAAGCCGCCGATCACGGATATCAGCCCTCCCAGCCCCATCAGGCCCATGCCCGCGATCTCGCCGATGCCTTTGATGCCCTGTTCCAGGCCGGCGGTCTTGCGTTGCACACCATAGCCGCCCGTCCAGGCCATGCCGCTGATATGCAACAGTTGGCCGGAGGCATAAATAATCGGCTGCCAGAAGGCGAGGCGTGGTGGCACGGCGCCGAATCCGAGGCGCGGCAACAGGTAGTAGCACACGCCCATGAACGCAATCGTGACGCCGACGGTTGAGCCGTGATAATGCGCCGGAATCACGATGTCCAGCCCCGAAATCAGGAATCCCAGTACGCCGCCGGTGGCAAACAGGGCCATCGAAGACAACAGGGCTGAACGCAGGTAGCGGGCTTCACCAATGGGCTTTTCTGCTTGCCACAAACTGCTCAGAACCGCCAGGCCCAGCGGCAGACAGGACAGTCCGCCAAATTTCATCAGTTCGGTAAATGCCAGTCGGTGCCCCGCCGAGACGACGTCATGTGCGATGTAAAAGAACGGTACCGTGATCACGGGCAGCGCCACAAAGAGCAAAAAGATCACGGTTACCCTGGGGGTCAGCACAAAGCGGCAACCGCTCGCGCTGGCCAGCAGCACCCAGGCCACCATCATCAGTAGCGTATGGGTGAACTGCAGCACGTGCCCACCGCCCCAGAACAGGAATTCAAAATAGGCCTGGCCGCTGACGTGATCCGGCATGCCGGCCAGCGAGGCCAGAAAAGCAAAAACAGCAACGCCGGTAACCATGGCAGAGAACCGGCTGCCGCTGCGCAGGGCGTCGGCGCCGCTGATATATCCGCGCTCGTTGATATCGCGGTAGCTGCGGCCAATGCTGCAGCGTAAGAGGTGGGAGGATATACCGGCAGTGAACAGGCCCAGGCCCGTGTAAAACACCGGATGCCGCAACAACGGAACGTAATTGTTCATCAAGGGATCGCCGGCCCCGACAAAAGGCGAGGCAATGATGATCGCGGTGCCGCCAATGGCCAGCGTCAGCGACAGACGGTCCCAGAGCGGGGCATCGTTGGCGCAGGCCAGACTCCAGAACACGCCGGCCATGGACAACAACCAGATAAGTACTGACAGGTTGACATGAACCACCAGCGCGATGCGGAAAAAATCGATCAATGGGATCATTTCCTCTATCGCGGGCGTTCGCGCCAGTACCAGCAACAGTGAAAACACTCCGGCAGCGACCAGGGAAGTGAGACCCAGCAGTAGCCAGGCGCTGGTCGTCCTTCTCAGCGATTCACTGCGAACGGACAGATCGAATTGAGTTGCCGGCATGGAAGCTTTAAGGCTTTATTAAAATAATCGACGCAAGTTAACGGTCATTGCAGCATACGTCAACGCCGAAGTGCCATCTGCCGGGTGCCTGACTTGCGTGTGCCTGTTATGATCGCTGCTGATTGCAGGCCCGGACCTGGCCGGGCAAAAACCTGGATATCCTGTTGGACACCACGAAGGACAGAGATTTGCAGAGCTTCAACAATGTTACCGAGTTGCTATCCAGCGAGCGCCCACGCGAGCCGGTTTATTGCATCTATCCCGAGATTTACCGTCGCAGGGCAAAGGAATTTGTCGCCGGGTTCCCCGGCCGGGTGTTGTATGCGGTAAAAGCCAATGACCATCCGGCCATCGTGCGTCTTTTGCACCAGGCCGGCGTGAGGCATTTCGATTGCGCATCCATTGGCGAAATTGCGTTGGTGCATGAACTTTGCCCCCAGGCGACCAGCTATTTCATGGTGCCGGTGCGGTTGCGCGGCGCCGCGCGCGAAGCTTTTGAAGATTATGGCACGCGGCACTTCATGATCGATCACCCCGACGGCATCGACATTCTGGCGGCGGAAATCGATTTGTCGAAAGTGGTGGTGTTTACCCGCATGGCGGTACACCATGCGGCTGCGCTGCAGGACCTGTCGTCGAAATTCGGCGCCTTGCCCTCTGCTGTCCCGGGCCTGATGCAGGCGCTGGCGGCGCGTGGCGCAGAGCCGGCGCTGGCCTTTAACGTGGGATCATCGGTGATACGCACTGAGGCCTATACGCACTCGATCCGGGTTGCAGCCGGTGTGTTGTCAGAGCTGCCTTTTCAGGTCAGGCTGATCGACATCGGCGGCGGCTTCCCTCAGCCCTATCCGGGCTTTGACGTGCCACCCCTCGCGGACTATTTCCATGCGGTGGCGGCGGCTGCCAGGGCCTTGCCCCTGGCAGCAGACGGCGAGCTCATGGCGGAGCCCGGGCGCTCGCTGGCTGCCCCCGGAATGTCGGCTGTTGTCGAAGTGTTGCTGCGCAAGGACGAGCGCCTGTATCTGAATGATGGCATGTACGGCATTTTCTGGGAATTGCGCTTCAAGGAGCACGAAGGATTTCCGCTGCGGACATACCGCGATGGCCGCCCCCGGCAGGGGGCCATGAAGCGGTTCCGCCTGTACGGCCCCACCTGCGACGCCAGTGACGTGTTGCCGGGAGAAATCGATCTTCCGGAGGATATCCAGGCCGGAGATTTCATCGAATTTGGCAGCATCGGCGCCTACAGCCTGAGCGGCCGCACCCGCTTCAATGGCTATTACAGCGAACGTATCGTTACCCTCAGCGGGCTCGACGCGCGGCCGCCGGAATAGGGAGTATTCAGGAAAATCATGAGCAATCATCTCGCCGGCGAAACCAGCCCCTACCTGCTGCAGCATGTCGACAATCCCGTGGATTGGTACCCCTGGGGCGAAGCAGCGCTGGCTTTGGCAAAAAATCAGGACAAACCCATACTGCTCAGCATCGGCTACGCCGCCTGCCACTGGTGCCATGTGATGGCGCATGAATCGTTCGAGGATGAAGCCACCGCCGGCTTGATGAACCGCTGGTTCGTCAATATCAAGGTGGACCGCGAGGAGCGCCCGGACCTTGACAGTATCTATATGGCGGCCGTGACCAGCATGACCGGCCACGGTGGCTGGCCCATGACCGTGTTTTTGACGCCGCAAGGAAAGCCGTTTTTCAGCGGCACCTATTTTCCACCGCAGCCGCGTCATGGGCTGCCGGCTTTCAGCCAGGTTTTGTCCAGCATTGCGGAGGCCTGGGAGAGCCGCCGGGATGAGGTGCAGAGCAGTGCGGACAGCGTCTGCCGGCACTTGCAGGAGGGCCTGAAGCCTGCCGCAGCGCAGGTTCTGCAGGCAGACATCCTGGAGCGTGCCCGCCGCGACCTGGGCGGCCGCTTTGACGCCCGCTGGGGCGGGTTCGGCAGCGCGCCCAAGTTCCCACAGCCGATGCTGCTGGAGTTCCTGCTCAGAGAATACCTGCGCACCGGCGAGGACTCGGCCCTGGACATGCTGACGCTGACACTGAACAAGATGGCTCAGGGCGGGATGTATGACCAGTTGGGCGGAGGATTTGCGCGCTATTCCACCGATCCGACCTGGCTGGTGCCGCATTTTGAGAAAATGTTGTACGACAATGCCCAGTTGGCGCGAATTTATCTTCGCACCTGGCAGGTTACTGGCGATGGTTTTTTCCGGCGCATCGCGGAAGAGTCGCTGGATTACGTGTTACGGGAAATGCACCATGAAGACGGCGGCTTTTACAGCAGCCAGGATGCCGACAGCGAGGGCGTGGAAGGCAAGTTCTTTGTCTGGGATGCGGCAGAGGTTCGCCAGGTGCTAGGTGCCGATGCCGATCTGTTCATGCGTGTGTACGACGTCAGCGACAGCGGCAACTGGGAAGGCAAAAACATCCTGCGCCTGGCGCAGACTCCGGGCGCTGCGGCAACCAGCCTCGGCATCGATGAAGCGCAAGCCGCAGAGGCTTTGAAAAGAGCCCGGCTCAAGCTGTTTGAATTGCGTTCGCAACGTGTCTGGCCGGGGCTGGACGACAAGGTCCTGACCGCCTGGAACGGGCTGATGCTGAGTGCGTTCGCCGAGGCGGGCAGGGTGCTCGGGCGTGCGGATTACCTGGCCGCCGCCAGCGCCAACGCGGCGTTCCTGCAGCGCGAATTGCGCGCTGCGGACGGCCGCCTGTTACGCACCTGGAAAGCGGGCTCACGGGCGAAATATAACGCCTATCTGGAAGACTACGCTTGCCTGGCCGAAGGCTTGCTGAGCCTTTATGAGGCGACTTTCGATCTCAAATGGTTCACCTGGGCGGAGCAGCTCGCACGCTTCATGCTGGATCACTTCAAGGACCCGGATCAGGCTGGTTTTTACGACACTTCCGATGATCACGAAGCGCTGATCCAGCGGCCGCGCGATGTACAGGACAATGCCATGCCCAGCGGCAATGCCAAGGCAGCCATGGTTCTTTTCCGGCTCGGGCTTTACACCGGTGAAAAGGAATTCCTCCGGGTCGCGGAAGATTCCGTAACTGCGGTGGCTGATTTGATGGCCCGCTTTCCAAGCGGATTCGGAGAATGGCTCAACGTGGCCAGTTTCATGCTTGGCCGGCCACGTGAACTCGCCCTCGTCGGGCCGTTGCAGGAGTTGGCTGACCTGCGTGCGGTGGTGAATGAAACGTACCGTCCCAATCTGGTGGTTGCCGCGGGCGTGAGCGAGGATGGTGGCAAGATGCCCTTGCTGGCAGGGCGTTCCATGATGACAGGATTGCCAACAGCCTATCTGTGCGAAGGCTTCAGTTGCCAGGCGCCGCTGACCGATCCCGCTGAATTGCGCACGCTGCTGGCACGGTAACGGTAGCGCCACACCCGGTCATCGGTGCTTGGAGACAGGGCCTGGAGCAACACTCTTGGCTGGTCCCATGTTTTCGTCGTTGCTTCCAGACTGTTTTTGTAGTTGAATCGCACGCTGATTGTTTCCTCCACATTGAATTGACATGGTTCCGATACTACAAAAAGAAGATCTGAAAAGAGCGATTCTCGAGCGCCTGGTGTATTCCGTCGGCAAGGACATCGAGCATGCCGTAGCGCGCGACTGGTGTGTGGCCCTGATGCTGGCGATTCGTGACCGGGTGGTGGATAACTGGATCGAAACGACGCGCCGTACCTATCTGGAACGGCAAAAACGGGTGTACTACCTTTCGATGGAATTCCTGATCGGCCGGTTGCTGGGCGACACGATGTCCAACCTGGGTCTGACCGGCGTCTGCCGCCAGGCCATGGCCGATCTGAACATCAATCTGGATGACATATTGATCGAAGAACCCGATGCCGCTCTGGGCAATGGCGGCCTGGGCAGGCTGGCAGCCTGTTTCCTGGATTCCATGTCGTCGCTGGGAATCGCGGGATTCGGTTACGGTATCCGCTACCAGCATGGGCTGTTCCAGCAGTTTCTGGGTGACGGCTGGCAGCTGGAAGAGCCCGAGGACTGGCTCACTCAGGGTGGAAATCCCTGGGAATTCGAGCGGGCTGAGGCCTCGTACGCGATTTCTTTCGGCGGTACTGCAGATCCTGCTCGCGAGGGGACGGAACGATGGCAGCCGGCGGAACAGGTGTTGGCCTGCGCCAATGACATGCCCATCGCCGGCTGGGGCGCAGAGCATGTAAACACGCTGCGCTTGTGGTCGGCGACGCCGGCCAAAACCTTCGATCTGTCTCAGTTCAACCAGGGCGATTACCTGCAGGCCGCGCAACACCAGGTGTTGGCTGAAACCCTGACCCGGGTGCTCTATCCGGATGATTCCACCGACCACGGGCGCGAATTGCGCTTGAAGCAGGAATACTTCTTCACCTCGGCCTCGGTGCAGGATCTGGTGCGCCGCTATCTGGTCGACCATCAAGACCTGCGGGAGCTACCCCAGTTCGTTGCCATTCAACTCAACGATACCCACCCCGCCATCATGGTGCCTGAATTGATGCGCTTATTGATGGATGAGCACGGGTTCGAGTGCCGGCAGGCGCTGGAAGTGGCCCGTGCCTGTATTTCCTACACCAACCACACCCTGCTGCCGGAAGCGCTGGAAGCCTGGCCGCTGGAACTGTTTGCGCGGGTGCTGCCAAGGCACCTTCAGATCATCCGTGAACTTGACGCGTTCGTCGCGGAGGAAGTTCAAGCTGCCGGGGGGGACCTCGAGGCCGCATCGGTACGGGTCGTTTCTTCTGAGGATGACCACAATGGCAGTGTGCGCATGAGCCATCTCGCATTCATCGGCAGTCACCGCGTGAATGGCGTTTCGGCATTGCACACGCGCCTGATGACCGAGACGGTATTCGGCAAGCTGCACCAGCTCTATCCCGAGAAGATCATCAACATCACCAACGGCGTGACACCGAGACGCTGGTTGTACCACTGCAATCCGGCATTGGCCGGGCTGATCACTGAAACCATCGGCGATGAGCTGGATTGGCGATCTCGGAAATATCATCGGAGTCGCGCCCCATGCGGACGATGCCTCATTCCGGGAGGCCTTCATGTCCGCCAAGGAGCACAACAAGCAGCGGCTGGCGCTTGAGATTCTGCACTCGACCGGCATCCGCGTCGATCCGCAAGCCCTGTTTGATGTTCAGATCAAGCGCATCCACGAATACAAGCGGCAGTTGCTCAATGCCCTGCAAGTGGCGGCGCGTTACCGCGCCATTGTGGAAAACCCAGATGCGGACTGGTTGCCGGTGGTGAAGATTTTCAGCGGCAAAGCGGCTCCGAGTTACATGATGGCCAAGTTGATCATCAAGCTGATCAATGACATCGCGGCCCGGGTGAATAACGATCCCTTGGTCGGCGACCGCCTGAAAGTCATCTACCTGCCCAATTACAATGTTTCTCTGGCTGAAATCATCATTCCCGGTGCCGATGTTTCCGAGCAGATTTCAACCGCAGGCATGGAAGCTTCCGGTACCGGCAACATGAAACTGGCCCTGAACGGCGCGCTGACGCTGGGTACGCTCGATGGTGCCAATATTGAGATACGCGAGCGCGTAGGCGCCGACAATATATTCATTTTTGGCATGACCGCAGAGCAAATCGCGGAGCAGTGGCGCAATGGCTACACGCCGGCAAGCATCATCGAAAACAATCCCACTTTGTCCGGCGTGCTCGGTGAGATCGGTTCAGGGGCCTATTCTGCGGGAGACGGGGATCGCTTCAAATCCATCATCGACCACCTTTATCATCACGATTCCTTCATGGTTGCGGCCGACTTCGAGGCCTACCATCAGGCTCAGGCCCTGGTCGAGCAGTCGTTCCGGCAGCGTGATAGCTGGGCAAGACGCGCGGTTTTGAATACTGCGCACGTGGGCTGGTTTTCTTCGGACCGGGCGATTCGGGCTTACGATGATGAGATCTGGCATTCGCAAACCGCCTGATTGATTCTGCATCGGGGCAGGCAACGAATGCTTCGATGTCGCTACCTGGCATACCTCACTCCATCGCCACCGTATTATCGAACAGCGGTTCGAGTTCGCCGTGGGCGGCATCGCCGTGGTCGGTCTCCCGGTCGAGCAGCGCCACCGTGCGCTTGAACAGTTCACTGGCCTCTTGCGGGCTGTTGCCGATGCAGGTCATGCCCAGTTTGCCGAATTGCGAGAGCGCGCCGATCATGTAAAACAACACACCAGTGCCGCTGTCGGGTTGGTAATGGATGTTGTTGCGGATGATGATGTCGAACAGATCCTCCGGCAGTAAACCCCGGTAAGCCGGCGACTTGAGGTTGTCCGTGGCGCTGTAAAATTTTTCCTGGCCGGTGGGGGCGTGAAAAATACCGGTTTCCGGGTTTAGCTTGCCCGATGTAAGAAATTCCAGGGCATGAAACGGCGGGGTCGTGCCACCCATGCGCAGATTGATTTCAAGGGCATGAGACTGCCAGTTCTGTCCGCGGTTCCGGGTCAACAAAAAGTCGATGCCAAAGCGGCCTATGACTCCTTGTCTGCTGAGCACCTCGCCAATTTGCAGCGCTTGCTGCTGGATCATCGCACGGTATTCTGCTCTGGCCGGAAAGCGGCAACCAAGGTACACCTGCCCGGTTTTCCCTCCGAGCACCTGTTCATGGCTGGATACCAGTACCGCCTTGCCGTCCGGACGGATGCGCATTTGCACGCTGGGCGAACGCGATTCATCGGCCTCTACCATTTCCTCAACAATACCTCCCATCTTATTGTATTTGCGTAGAAATGAATTAATATTCTCCTGTGATGATGGCCATTCGAGCTGTTGCAGATTTGCACTCACGGCGCTGGCATCGGTTTTTGCCGGCGGATAGGTGAACACCCCATTACCTTCGCCGGAGAACCCTTCGTTGATCTTCACCACTGCGCGGCGGATTTCCGGCCGCAGTTCCGCCAGGCGGCACAAGGCTTCGACGATCTCCTGTTCGGTGTGAAGGTCTTCAGATCCAGCCGGGTACGGCACCCCGGCGGCGGCAAAGGTGTGTCTGCTGCCGGACTTGGTACCCAAAGGCAATAACACGGGGTCCACGCCGTTGAGTGGAATTTCGAGTTCCAGCGCCAGGCGGCGTTCCAGCATGGTGGTGTTGTAGCAGGTCAGGTAGGCCGGGCCGTGTTCCTGTATCCAGTCGCGCAGGCGGTTCAGGACTCGCGGGCGCTCCAGCACCTTCTCTGTCAGGGCCCGCGGGCTGGCGTCATAAAGACACAACATCTGCAGGCGCCGCCGGGCATGTGCGGCGGGAACACCCACCAGCAGTTGCAGATAGTAGTCCACCACATCCGGATGTACCGGCTGGCTGGTGACATAGATCAGCCGCGCATTGGGGTTACGCAGGCGGATCAGCGCGAACAACAAACGCTCTTCATAAAACGAGGCGCCCTGGACCTTGCTGAGTTCTTCCTGGTCGACGCTGAGCGAAGGCACGATGACGGAAGTATGCGAGAAGGAATCGCTTTCGTGGGTTGCCGTCCAGATGGGTAACAGCTTCTGCTGCAACTTTTGAAATTCCGCGTCGGTGCCCACGTTTTTTGTGTTGGTCAAGTTGCGCTCCTGTGGTTTACCTGGGGGTCTGCCTGGGTGTCCAAACCCAGCACCAGCGCAGCAAGCGGGGGCAGGTTCACCTGCAGACTGTGCGGCTGCCCACCCTGTCCCATGGGCTCTGATTTCAGTTCATGCGCATGATGCAGGCCGCTACCGCCGAATTCCGCCGCATCTGAATTGAACACCTCATAGAAGCGCCCGGCGCAATGCAGCGGGATACGGTAGCCGCTTCTGGGTTCGGGGGTGAAATTGAGAATGACGACCAGGGATTCCTCAGCGCCATGGCGCACAAAGCTGATGACCGACTGCTGCCAGTCTTCACCACTCAGCCATTCGAAGCCGCGCTGGTCACAATCCCACTGTGAGAGCGCGGGATGAAGGGACTGCAGCCGGTTCAGGCCCGTCAGCAAGCGGCCGACACCCTGTGGAAATGGCTCTTCAGTCCGGTGCCAGGGTAAGGCGCCGCCCGCAGCCCATTCCCCCGGCTGGGCAAACTCACCGCCCATGAACAACAGCTCCTTGCCCGGAAACAGCCACTGGTAACTGTACAGCAGGCGCAGGTTGGCGTAGCGCTGCCATTCATCGCCCGGCATGCGCCCGAACAGGGATTTTTTCAGGTGTACGACTTCATCGTGGGAAAGGGGCAGAATGAAGTTTTCATGAAAGGCGTAGACCGTGGCAAAGGTCAGCCAGTCGTGGTGGTGCTTGCGGTGGATCGGATCCTTGCTCATGTAATCGAGGGTGTCGTGCATCCAGCCCATGTTCCATTTCAGATGAAACCCCAACCCGCCCGTCTCAACCGCATGGGTAACCCCATGCCAGTCACTGGATTCTTCGGCCATCATCAAGCAGCCAGGGCACTCGTGGCGTACGGCCTGGTTCAATTCGCGGATGAAGTCGATGGCTTCGAGATTATGGTGACCACCGAACTTGTTGGGCGCCCACTGTTCCGCCTGGCGCGAGAAATTCAGGTACAGCATGGAGGCGACGGCATCCACGCGCAGTCCGTCAATATGAAATTCCTGCAGCCAGTACAAAGCGCTGGAAATCAAAAAGCTGCGCACCTCGTGGCGTTCATAGTTGAACACCAGCGTGCCCCAGTCGCGTTGTTCGGCTTTCTTCGCGTCATGGTATTCGAACAGGGCTCCGCCGTCGAAATGGGCCAAAGCATGTGCATCGCGGGGAAAATGGGCCGGCACCCAGTCGAGGAATACGCCAATTCCCCGCTGATGGAAGTGATCAACGAACGCGCGGAAATCATCGGGATTGCCGTGACGGCTGGTGGGTGCGAAATAGCCGGTGGACTGGTAGCCCCAGGATTCGTCCAGCGGGTGTTCCTTCATCGGCAGCAGTTCAATATGGGTAAAGCCCAGCGCATGCACATAGTCACAGAGCTGAGTCGCCAATTCGGAATAGCTCAGCAGACTTCCGTCCGGCCGCCGGCGCCAGGAGCCCAGATGCACTTCGTAAATTGATAGCGGTTGCTCCAGTGCGTTGACCTGTGTGCGTGCTTGCGACCATTGGGTGTCTTGCCACTGGTGCGCTACGTCTCGAGGTATCAGGCTGGCGGTGGCCGGCCGCTGTTCGGTCCAGCGCGCGAAGGGATCGGACTTGAGCAGGATTTCGCCGCTGGCGGCATTGCGGATTTCAAATTTGTAAGGCCCCTCGTAAACGCCCGGAATGAAGAGCTCCCAAATCCCATGAGCGGGATGCGAACGCATCGGATGACAGCGTCCGTCCCAGGCGTTGAAATCGCCCACCACGCTGACCCTTTCCGCATTGGGGGCCCAGACCGAGAACAGCGTTCCAGCGATGCCGTCAACGGAATAATGCCGCGCGCCGAGCAGCTCCTGCGCCCGGTAATGGCGGCCGGAATTGAAGTCCTGCATGGCCTGCTGGTGCAGTACCGGGCCAAAGCTGTAGGGATCATGAACCTGCAGGCGGTGGCCGGCGTCGTTGTCCCACAAGATCAACGGCGGCCGGGGGATGTGCGTGAAATCGCCGCGATATTCGAACAGGTCGGTATCCGGCAAGCGGGTCATCGGATGGCTTTCATTCTCGATCCAGGCCTGCCGGGCGCGCGGGATGAAGCAACGCAAAACCTCGCCGTTTGCGGACTGGTGCCGTCCGAGAAATGCAAAGGGGTCGCCGTGCCGGCCGGCAGAGAGTCTGGCGGTATTCTCATACGCCACATCATCGAAAACAGGCGCTGGTGCGGGAGTCTTGGGTTGGTTTTTGTCGCGTGGTCTGCTGATCAGTGTCTCTCCTGAGGGTATGCTGATTTACACGGCGTAAAAACGTATGATGAATACAGAATACGGCTGATTCATTATTCCACGTCTGGGCCGATAACGTGACATATGAGTATGATTGAGATGGTTTCCAAATGCTGATTCCACGAAAATCCGGTCGCTTCGTCAGCCGCCTGACCCGCAGCACGATGGCCGTCATCATGGCCGGTGGCCGCGGCACGCGTTTGGGCGATCTGACGGCAACCCGCGCCAAGCCGGCTGCCCCTTTCGGCGGCAAGTACCGCATCATCGATTTCCCCTTGTCCAATTGCGTCAACTCGGGCATCCGCCAGGTTTTCGTTCTGACCCAGTACAAAGCCCATTCCCTGATCCAGCACGTGCATCGCGGCTGGGGGTACATGCGTGGCGAACTGGGGGAATTCATCCAGATCGTTCCGGCGCAGCAGCAGGTGGGCGAATATTGGTACCAGGGCACCGCGGATTCGGTGTACCAGAACCTCAGCCTGATCCGTCAACACAGCCCCGAGCACGTCATCATTCTGGCTGGTGACCACATCTACAAAATGGACTACGGTCCGATGATTGCCTTCCATACGGAAAACAATGCCGACATCACCGTTGGTGTCGTGCAGGTGCCCTTGAAAGAGGCTTCCGGTTTTGGCGTGATGACGGTGGACGACACCGATCGCGTCATGCATTTTGATGAAAAGCCGGACAGCCCACAGCCCATGCCCGGCAATTCAGCAATGGCTTTGGCTTCAATGGGCATCTACGTATTCAACCGTGAATTCCTGTTCGACCAGCTTGAAGCGGATGCGGCCGATCCCGCTTCGGCCCATGATTTTGGCAAAAACATCATTCCCGGCAGCATCAAGCAGTGCCGCGTATTCGCCTATCCGTTCAATGACGTGAAGACCAAAGCCCAGAGTTACTGGCGCGACGTCGGTACCGTGGACGCCTTCTTCCAGGCCAATATGGAGTTGATCCATGTAAACCCGGAGCTCAACCTTTATGACAACGAGTGGCCGATTTGGACCTACCAGGAGCAATCACCGCCCGCCAAATTCATATTGGACAGCATGGATCGGCGCGGCATGGCTCTGAATTCAATGGTTTCCGGCGGTTGCATCATCTCCGGGGCGCTGGTGAACCAGTCCCTGTTGTTTTCGGATGTGCGTCTGGAGGAATATTCTCACCTGTATCGTGCAGTGGTGCTGCCCCATGTCAGGATCGGCAGGAACTGCAGCATCACCAACGCCATCGTCGATGAGCATTGCGAAATCCCGGACGGAACCGTGATCGGCCAGGACCCGGTTGAAGATGCGCGCCGCTTCCACGTTACCGAAGGCGGTGTCGTGTTGGTCTGTTCCCATATGCTATAAAACACGCTCCGTGCATAATTGATCAGAGGCTCCTTTGGCCTTTGCGGCGCTGCCGGATACGTTATAACCTGATTACCCAGGCGGTCATTCATTAACGATTTGAGGTTGAAACATGTCTAAAGCATTTGCTTCGCAAGCGGATTTGGCAGAAAAAACCATTTCTTTTACCGAGGTCGGTCCCGACCTGTGGGGGTTTACCGCAGAAGGGGACCCGAACTCCGGCGTCATCATCGGCGATGAATCCGTGATGGTGGTCGAAGCGCAGGCCACGCCGTTCCTTGCAGAAAAAGTCATTGAACGGGTGCGCTCGGTTACCGATAAACCGATCTCGCATCTGGTGCTGACGCACTATCATGCGGCCCGCGTGCTCGGTGCGTCGGCTTATCACGCGCCGAACATTGTGATGAGCGAAAAAGCGCGCAGCATGGTGGTGGAACGGGGCCTGGAGGACTGGAAGAGCGAGTTTGAGCGGTTTCCACGGCTGTTTCATGGGCACGAGAGCATCCCGGGACTGACCTGGCCGACCGTGACCTTCAAAAGCCGGATGAGTGTTTATCTGGGAAAACGGCGTGTCGATCTGATGCATTTGGGCCGTGCGCACACCGCCGGCGATGTGGTCATCTACGTGCCCGATGCCAACGTGATGTTTACCGGCGACGTGGTCGAGTACAAATCGGCCTGCTACTGCGGTGACGGCCATTTCAACGATTGGCCAAACACGCTCGAGCGCGTTCGTGACGTCAACGTTGACGCGATCGTGCCGGGTCGCGGCGATGCTTTGGTGGGAGCGGCGATGGTCAATAAGGCGCTGGATAATACCGCAGACTTTGTCCGTTCTACCTATGTGCCCGTAAGCCGGGTCGCCCAGGGAGGTGGAACACTGAAAGAAGCCTGGGATGCCTGCCGCGCGGCTTGCGATCCAAAGTTTGCGGATTACGCGATCTACGAACACAGCATGCCCTTCAATGTGTCACGGGCCTACGACGAAGCGCTGGGAATCGATAACCCGAGGATCTGGACCGCCCAACGCGACAAGGAGATGTGGGCTGCATTGCAGGGTTGATGAGCGGGACGCTGGTGAAATGACATCTCCAGATCGTTACACACCGTACCCGTACAGCGCACCGCCGGAACTTGACGGCAGCGTTGGCCGCTGCAAGGTGGCCATCGTGGGTGCCGGCCCTATTGGACTGACTTTGGCCATTGATCTGGCGCAACGCGGTGTGCCGTCGATCGTGTTCGATGAAAACAACGTGGTTTCAGTGGGCAGCCGCGCCATTTGCTGGGCCAAACGATCGCTGGAAATCTTTGACCGTTTGGGTGTCGGTGAGCGCATGCTGGCCAAAGGCGTAACCTGGCAGGTGGGCCGGTTGTTTCACAGAGCAAAAGAAGTATACCGCTTTGATTTGCTTCCCGAAGAAGGGCACAAGTTTCCCGCCTTTATCAATTTGCAACAGTACTATGTCGAAACCTATCTGATCGAGCGGGTGTTGGAATTTCCCGGCTTGATTGACCTGCGGTTGAAGAATACGGTCACCGGGCACGATGACATGGGCGATGGCGTGCGGCTGCAGATAGAGACGCCCGACGGAACCTATCGCGTGGATGCAGAGTACATGGTGGCATGTGATGGCGCGCGCTCGGCCACGCGTGCGCGTATGGGGCTCGAGTATGAAGGCGAGGCGTTCGACGAACAGTTCCTGATTGTCGATGTTCACATTCCGCAGAGTCCCTTTCCGACCGCTCATGCGGAGCGGTGGTTTTGGTTCGAGCCGACCTTCCATGAGGGGCAGTCGGCCCTGTTGCACAAGCAGCCCGACGATATTTACCGGATTGATTTGCAACTCAGCCCTGAAGCCGATGCCGAAAAGGAAGGTGCGCCTGAGCGTGTCAACAAACGGCTGCAGAAGATGCTCGGTGACCGTGCTTTTGAAATCGACTGGCTGAGCATTTATCGGTTTACCTGTGCGCGGCTCAATCGCTTCGTCCATGGGCGCGTGATTTTTTGCGGCGACAGTGCGCACCTGGTCTCTCCGTTTGGCGCCCGCGGCGGCAATGGCGGAATTCACGACGTCGACAATTTGGGCTGGAAACTGGCCCGCATCCTGCTCGAAGGCGCGTCTCCCGACCTGCTGGCCAGCTACGACAGCGAGCGGCGCTGCGGTGCTGACGAAAACATCAAACATTCCGCCAGAACGACCCGCTTCATGACTCCGAAAACGCCATTCGAGCGCCTGTTGCGTGATGAGGTCCTGGGATTGTCGGAGACTTCGGATTTCGCCCGGCGTTTGATCAACGGCGGACGGCTTTCGTGGCCTTGCTCGTATCGCGAGTTCGCAGGCGATGCGCAAGCCGGTGCGGGTTTGCGGGCCGGGGATGTCTTTTTGGATGCGCCAGTTTCTGGAGCAGGGATCGAATGGTTATGTGAATTGATCGGGCCGGGCTTTGTGGCCTTGACGGTGAGCAGTAACGGGACCGTTGCTGCCACCCGTTATGATTTGAGTGGCCGCGAACTGGGACGCGCTGATTATCAGGATGCACAGGGTCTCGTGCGTTCGCGTTACCAGTCGGGCATGACCTATGTGATCCGCCCGGATGGACATGTGGCGGCCATTGTGCAGGAAGCGGCGGGTGGAACCTTGGGTGACCGGGTTTTACACAGTCGTTGGGAGGGTCTCCATGCGGCGTGAGCCCGGACGTCTCGAGCAAGCAGGCTCGGGCGATGTGGACGATTTCTATGCCACGTTGCTTTCAGTCCATGAGGGCCTGAGTGACGAGCAATCGCAACGCTTGAACGCACGCCTGGTATTGCTCTTGGCAAACGAAGTTGGCTCACTCGAACGGCTGCAGGAGTTGTTCAAAGAAGCACGACAATCTATGGGAGTATAGTGTTCAGGCAAGCCCCGGAGTAGGCAAGTGAAATTGTTCCAGGAGTTAAGGCGCCGCAATGTGTTCAAGGTCGGCATCGCTTATGGCGTGACCGCCTGGATACTGATGCAACTGACCGATGCGGCTTCGCATACCCTGGCACTGCCCGATTGGGGTTCAAAACTGATCCTGCTGATCCTGGCGGTGGGCTTGGTGCCCGCACTGATCCTGGCATGGATCTTCGAACTCACGCCGGATGGTCTCAAGTTGGAAAAGGACGTGGTGTACGAACCGTCTTTCACCAGGAAGACCAGGCGAAAACTCGATTACATCATCATCGCCCTGCTGGGCCTGTCGTTGGGCCTGTTTGTCTGGAAATCGCGCTTTGAACAGAAAACCGCCGAATTCCAGCGTGCGACCACTGCGGCGATTGACAACTCCACTGCGTCTGAAAAATTCGCCACGGCCATGGCGGCCGGGAGCATCGATAAGCACTCCATCGCGGTCCTGCCTTTTGCCAACCACAGCAGCGATGCAAAAGACCTGTACTTCACCGACGGTATTCATGACGATCTGCTGACCCAGCTTTCCAAGATCGATGCCTTGAGTGTCATCTCGCGGACCTCGGTGATGGATTACCGCGATACCACCAAGAGCCTGCGCGAGATTGCCGGCGAATTGAACGTTGCCAACGTTATGGAAGGTTCCGTGCAGCGCGCCGGGAACCGGGTGCGCATCAATGTGCAGTTGATGGACGCGTTCAGCGGTGAGAACCTGTGGGCCGACGTATTCGATCGCGAACTCACCACCAGCAACCTGTTCGATATCCAGTCTGATATTGCGCAGGCCATTGCCACGGCGCTGAAGACCACGCTCACAGAATCGGAAATCGCCAGCGTGGGCAATGTGCCCACGCCAAGCATCCTGGCCTACGACCTGTATATGCAGGCCCGGCAGTTCGAGCTGGGCGAAACCAAAGATGGCTACCAGACTGCTCTGGAACTCTATGAGAAAGCCGTCAATGAGGACCCCGGATTTGCGCTGGCATGGATCGGCCTGGCCCGTGTGCACATCACCAACTTCTGGTCCTACGGCGGCGACCCGGCTGACCGCGATCATGCACGCGAAGCCATCGAGCGCGCCAAAAGTATCGATTCGAACCTTTCCGAGTTATACATGGCCGAAGGCTTCTACTGGTATTGGGGCCACCTCGATTACGAGCGGGCCCTGTACAACCTCGACAGGGCCATTGAACTGACGCCTGGTAACTACGAGGCGTACATGTGGCGGGGTTGGGTTTCGCGGCGGTCGGGCCTGTGGCAGCAGACCCTGGAATCGATGCGACGCGGACTCGAGCTGAACCCGCGGGTGTATATCAACTGGGTCGAGTATGGGCTCACCCACCTGTACTTGCACCAGTATGACGAGGCACGCGAAGCATTCGAAAAGGCCACCGCCATCAACCCCAACCATCCCTGGGTCCAGGAAGGCCTGTCACGCCTGGCGCTGCAGCAATCCGGCGACGCAGAGCAGGCCGTCCATCTCACCGCCGGGGCACAAGATTCAGGTGATGCCACCTTCGTGGGGGGTTATATCAACGCCCGAATTTACGCCAGGCGATTCGAAGAAGCGCTGGAAACGGTACGCAACATGGCCGATGAACTGGAGGTTCAGCGCCAGCTCATCACGCTCAGGGAAGACTGGGCGGCGCAGATTCTGCACTACATGGGCCGCCAGGACGAAGCCAGGGACGCGGCCAACGCCGCACTGTTCCGGCTGCAGCGCCTGCGTGGCAAGCTCGGCGCCGACTATCGCATTGACCTGCCGGAAGCGAGGTTACATGCCCTCCTTGGCGAAAGCAACGAAGCGGTCAGGGCGCGCGTGAACAAGTCCATGGCATCACAGCCGGAGGACGAGGTCGAGGCGTTTCGTATCAGGCTCGATGTTGCGCGCATCTATGCCAGCGCAGGTATGGCTGCCGATTGTGTTGACCTGCTGGAACCGCTGCTACTGCCCCCAAGCGAAACCACCTTATCAACCGTCAATCTCGACCCGGCGTTTGACGGCATTCGCAATGACGCGGAATTTGTGGCTATGATGGAGCGACAGCACCCGTGATCATGGCGTGCTTTGCAGGCACCCCGACTGGCGCCCGGCGCACCCGGCATATCCAAAGGAGGTTCAAATGAACATTCTTGGCGAAATGAAACGCAGGAACGTTTTCCGGGTTGGCATGGTGTACTTCATCGTTGCCTGGGTATTGATCCAGTTGGCTGGTATCACCGTGCGCAGTTTTGATGCGCCCACCTGGCTGTTGACCGTGATCATCCTCCTTATCGTCGCGGGGCTGCCGGTCGCGCTGTACCTGGCCTGGACCTATGAGCTAACCCCGAACGGCTTCCGGAGAATTTCTGACGTGGCCCCGGGTGAGTCCATCGCTCAGGACACTGCCAAAAAACTGGATTTCGTCATTATTGGCCTGCTCGGCGCGGTGGTGGCGGTTGTTGTGCTGGATCAGTTCATGCCCGCAGCGCCGGAACTGCCGCCGGCGGTAATCGAACAGGCTGCGGAGCCAGAACCGGAACCCGTCATCCTCGAAAACTCCATTGCCGTATTGCCTTTTGTCAACTTGAGCGCGGAGGCGAACCAGGACTATTTCTCCGATGGCATGTCGGAAGAGTTGCTCAACGTATTGAGCAAAGTGGGTGGTCTGAATGTGGCTTCCCGCACCTCCTCTTTCGCTTACAAGGGAAGTACCGGCAGCATTGAAAAAATTGCCAGATCGCTGCATGTGGCCAATATTCTCGAAGGCAGCGTGCGCAAGGCCGGCAGCCGCCTGCGCGTCACCGCGCAGTTGATTGACGCGGATACCGACGTGCACCTGTGGTCGGACACCTACGATCGGGACATGACAGATGTCTTCCAGATCCAGGACGAGATCGCCAACGCCATCGTCTCGGCACTCACCACTGAGTTGGGTGTGGGACTGCAGGCCGTAAGCGTGGAGTCGGCCACCAGCAGCCTTGACGCTTACGATCTCTACCTGAAGGCGCGGGAATTGTTCATCGCTCGCGAGAATTTGCCGATCAGTTGGCAATTGCTGGACCGGGCCACCAATCTGGATCCGGGGTTTGCGCGGGCCTGGGAAGCCAAGGCTGCCGTTCATTCCGTGGCCACTTCGTGGTTCCCCGGTGACGGTATCGACCACGATTCCCTGGCGCTGGCGGCAGCGCACCGCGCGCTGGAACTGGAACCAAGCCTGTCCATGCCCTATGCCGTCATCGGCCTGGAGCACCAGGTCACCGGTGAGGGCTATCCGGGCGCCATTGCAAACCTGAACAAAGCATTGGACAACGACCAGAAGAATGCCTCTGCCTGGCTGTGGCGCGGTATCACGTATTTTGAAATGGGCTATGCCGAAAAGGCGCTTGCCGATTTCGCGCAATGTCTGGTTGCGGACCCTGGCTATCTCAATTGCCGCCAGCATCACGCCATGACCTTGATGACACTGGGTAAGATCGAAGCGGGCGTAAAGGAATTCGAGGCGACCCTCGAAGCCAATTTCCATTCGACCGATGACACCTTTGTTTCCTATTACGTGCAAACCGGGCAGCGCGCCATGGCATTGGCTGTGGCAGCCCTGTCCATGCGTCAGGAATTCGCGCCTGTCAAATACTGGATCGAAGCGATTGAAGACCCCGAGGGAGATCATTCCGAGCAGGTGGCCTGGTTCAACCGGTGGGGCGCGGCGCAAAACATCACCGTGTGCGATATGGACAGCGTTGCCATCGCGCTGCGGCAGGATCAATGCCTGACGATGGTCGCGAACGCCGTGCAACTCTGGCTGCCCGACACGGCCTACTTTCGTAAAAAGCCCGCCTTCAAGGAGTTCGTCAATGAGCACCTGATGACCTACTGGCAGGCAAACGGCTTTCCGCCGCAATGCCGGTCATTGGACAACGGGGACTTTGAGTGCGATTGAACGACCTCCCAAAACACGCTCCGTGCCAATTGATCAGAGCGTTCTTAAAGCAATCCCTTTTCTATTTGCTGCCCGATATAGTCCGCCTGCCTGAGCACGAGCGCGACAATGGTCAGGGTCGGGTTCTCACAGCCCACGGTAGGTAACAGGCTGCCGTCGGAGACAAACAGGTTTTCAATGTCGTGGGTTTGTCCCCAGGAATTGCAGACACTTTGCGCCGGATCGGTGCCGATGCGCGCTACGCCCATGTTGTGGGTTGCCGGAAAGACGTCGGGGGCAACGAAAATCTCCCTGGCCCCCAGCGCTGCATAAACAGCCCGGCCGCGCGCGGATGCATAGGTCTTCATGGCCGCTGTATTGGGGTGGGTTGCATAATGAATGACGGGGACGGGCAAACCGTTTTGATCGACCTCGGTCGGGTGTAAGGTAATCCGGTTGTTTTGCTGCGGCAAATCCTCGCCATGCACCAGCATTGCCGCCATATGGGTGTACTGTTGCATGATTCCGGCCAGGCGCTCACCCCAGAGGTCCTGCAATACGATTTTGGCGACGATCTCCGGTGTAAAGGGCACGGTCAAAAACAGGAAGCCGCCGCTGAATCCGCGCTGTGGATCATGGTGGCGTTCATCCTTGACGATTCCCGCCTGGTGCGTGCCACGGTGCATGTTGACGGGCCCGGGCATGATGCCAATGACCGGCACCGCGAAATGACGCATATAATTCCGGCCCACCTGCCCACTGGAGTTCGCCAGGCCCTCGGGAAAGCGTTCGTTGTGCGAGTTCAACAGAATGCGGGTGGTCTCAACCGCATTGCCCGCCACACAAACCATGCGTGCTTTCTGCGTGATGCTTTGCCCTTGCTTATCCCGGTAGGTCACCCCGTCGACGCGGCCATTTTCATCCAGCGTGATTCGATAGGCCATCGAGTCAGGGCGCAATTCAAAGTGATCCGTGGCCTCGGCTTTGCGGATCTCCGTATAAAGCGTCGACCATTTTGCGTTGACCACGCAGCCACTGGTGCAGAACCCGAGTTGCAAACAGGAGGTGCGGCCGTCGCGAGGTGCTGAATTGATGGCAACATTGTTGGTGTCGATGGCGCTGTATCCCAATGCCCGGGCGCCGCTTTCCAGTACCTTGTAATTGTTGTTACCCGGCAGTCGCGCAATGCCGTGGGTCCCGGTCACGCCCATTTTGTCTTCGGCCCGATCGTAGTAGGGTTCCAGTTCCTGCAGGCCGATTGGCCAATCGGCCAGGTTGGTGTCTGCAATCTCTCCATAAGTGGATCGGGCGCGGAATTCGTGCTCCTGCATACGTGGGCACGAAGCGGTCCAGTGCATGGTGGTGCCGCCCACGGTTTTGCAGGTCCATACGGGGAATTGATTCACCGTGTCGCCGGTGCCGATGCGTCTGTCCTGCCAGGTCAATCGATCGAACATCACCGCCTCGTCATTGACGACCTCGGCCGGCGCCAGCCGCTTTCCAGCCTCCAGGCAAACCACATCGATACCGCGCTGAGCCAATTCATTGGCCAGGGTTCCGCCCCCGGCGCCGGAGCCGATGACGACAACCACTGAGTCGTCACTGTGCTGAAAGGGCTTCATTTCAAAGCTCCCGATTCAGCCGCGGGTAACCAGTTGATGTCATCAAAACCGCGGTAAAGATAGCCGCCGTGCTCAATCGCGGAGCCCTGGTAGCCCAATGTCGCCCACAGCGCCGGATCCCGCATCACGATTTCCGCCGTGTTGAAGTGCATAAAGCCAAAAAACGGGGTTCCCGCCTGGTCACTGACAATGGCAACGCTTTCTTCTGGCGGAAGGTTCAACCAGGCGTCTTTGCCGCTCGAGTTGAGCGCGTCAATGCCTCCTTTCACCAATGCGCCAATGTCCGGCACCTGGCCGGCGAGGAGAGAGACTTTGTCGGCCACTGCCCGGTAGCGCGCGTGAGCGGGTTCCAGCAGCGGCAGCAGCACATAGGCATATTGCACCAGGGTGTCGTGTTCGAGATTGCCGGGAGCATCGCTGATCGCGCCCCAGGCAAGCGCACGCAGGCTGGACAGGCCAAGTACCGAAGTCGCTCCACAGGCGAGGACACCCTTGCCAAGCCATTGGGAAAAGTGCCGTCTGCTCATCGGGTTGTTCATGGCGTGATCTCTCTGCGCGATTTCAAAATGCGGTATGGCCGCCATTGTATGTAATCCTGGATTCAACGGCCACGTGCAACCATGCTGTATGACTGGACGCGAGCGCTTGTAGCTGATTCAATTGCGTTTGTTTCGTGACAACTTCAGTGAGAATGACCATGTTCCAGCGCAGCATTCCCTACGCATTCGTTGCCGCACTCCTGGCCGCATTCGTTGCCGTTACAGCCGGCGGCTGTGGCGAGAAATCCGCGGACAAACCACAGACTCAGGCAGCCACTTCAGCCGCCCCATCGGCGGAGGCGATTTACACCAACGGACGCGTTTACACGGTGGAAGCCGCCGACCCCTGGGCGGAGGCATTTGCCGTGCAGGGCGGAAAATTCCTCGCTGTCGGCACGTCGCAGGACCTGCTGGCCCGGTACAAGGGTGATCGCACCACCGTGGTCGATCTGGGTGGGCATATGGTCATGCCCGGCATTCACGATATGCACGCGCACCTGGCGCAGGCAGGTACCAAGCAGTTATTCGAGTGCGGTTTTCCCTTCACGCTGACACTCGATCAAATTGTGGAGAAAGTGAAGGCTTGCGTCGCCGCTGCACCAGCCGAGGAGTGGTTGCGCGGCGGCCAGTGGGCCATGGAGTTGCTTGACGCTGATCGGGCGCCGAGCAAGGAATTGCTGGATGCAGTGGCCCCCGACACGCCGGTGTTTCTGATCGATTCCACGGTGCACGCCGCCTGGGTCAACAGCAAAGCCATGCAGGTATTGGGCATCTCCAGAGATACGCCGGACCCGGCCGGTGGTGTGATCGTGCGTGACCCCAGCACGGGAGAGCCTACCGGAATACTGCTCGACAATGCCGCCTATCAACCTTTGCAAACGCTGCCGGCGTACTCGCCCGGGCAGATGCAGCAGGCCCTGGCGTGGAGCGTGCAGCAATTCAACGCCGTTGGCGTGACCGCCCTCAAGGATGCCATGGTCGATCCGGGCGCACTGGCAGGCTACGCGGCACTTGACCGCAGCGGCAAGTTGAACGCGCATATCGCTACCTGTCTGGCCTGGCGCATGGCGTGGGCCGGCCCGCAGGAGACTTTGGAGCAAAGCATCGCCGGACGGGCCGCATTCGCGAGCGACAACGTGCAGGTCGATTTCGTCAAGATCATGCTCGACGGGATTCCGCCCCCAGAGACCGCCGCCATACTGGAGCCGTATGTGCCCGATGGCGTGCACGAGCCAGGGTACACAGGCTACCTCACGCAATCGCCTGAGTCCCTGATCGAGGATGTGGTGAAGCTCGATGCGCAGGGATTGACGGTAAAAGTCCATGCCACCGGCGATCGCGCGGTGCGTGTCGCGCTGGATGCCTTCGAGGCGGCCCGCAAGGCCAACGGTAACAGCCGTCAGCGGCACGAGATCGCGCATGCGGCCATGATCAGCGATCAAGACTTGCCGCGCTTCAAGGCGCTGAATGTCACCGCGGAGATGTCCCCGATCCTGTGGTACCCATCACCACTGCAAACCGCCATGGAGGCGGTTCTGGGTAAGCAACGCGCGGAGCGAAACTGGCCGATAAAGACCTTGTCGGATACGGGCGCTCTGGTTATCTACGGTTCCGATTGGCCGTCGGTAGTGCCCTCGGCCAACCCGTGGCCCGGCATCGAAGCCATGATCACGCGCCGGGATCCCTATGGGCAGAATCCCGGTGTGCTCGGCCCGGAGCAGGGCATGGACCTGGCCTCGGTGCTGCGCATCTTTACGCTGAACGGTGCTGAATCGATGTATGCCGCCGATAGCCGCGGTTCGATCGCGCCGGGCAAGTCAGCCGATTTCATCGTGCTCGACCGCAATCTGTTCGAAATCCCGGTCGAGGACATCAGCGAGGTCAAGGTGCTGCGGACCGTGTTTCGTGGCAAAACCGTGTTCAGCCAGGACGACTCCGAATGACCAGACTAACGCCTGAAAACTGGAAGCCACCCTATCCGGCATTTGTCGCCGATGTGGCGCAGTCTCATTTGAATCTGACCCAACTGGGCGTCCAGGCGCCGACTGCCGAGGCGGGGGCGGACGATTTTGCCGAACTCAGCGGCTTGCTCGAAGGTTGTGCTGAGCTGCTGCATTGTGAGCATGTGCATCACACAGACGGGCAAGACGCTCACAATGACATCCTGCTGGTTTACTGGGAAAAGCCGGACAGTTTTGCCACCTGGCGGGCTGGCAAGCCGGTCAGTGAATTTTTTGCGCGTAGCCGCAACAATGAGGTCGGCGTGTGGGTAGAGGCGCTCAGCGCTCCGGCCGGCCATTTTGAAACCAACTATTCAACCGGCACGGTGCAATGGGGGATATCGCGCCATGGTTCGACCCGCGAAGACCCCATTCATGGGTACTATGGCGCCATGCGCGATCGCATAAAAGCGGCCGAGAATGGCGGTCTGCCAGGCGCGGTCGGGCGGCTAAACCGGGAAGTCCTGGCGCAAACACGGGGGCGTCACCTTGCTGTGGAATTGCCCGGCAACCTGTGTTTCATCAGGACAGTCCAGGGCTGGAACGCCTGCACTGACGAAGAAAAAGACTACTTCATGAAGCGTTCCTACCCGGTGTATCAGCGTGGCGTGGAATATCTGCGCACGCACCCGCTGGAAAGCAACTGCATCAGCGCGCGCCTGGTTACCGATGTCGCGCAGGGCCCAGGCCAACCGCAGGCTGAAACCCTGGCATGGTTTCTGTCGTTAACGGATCTGGAAGCCTGGACCTGGAATCATCCCGACCCACGCGGCGATTTTCAATACCTTCATGAAACATGCCGAAAGGTTCAACTTCCAGGTAGATATTCTGCTGGGCCACGAAGTACTGGTCGTGCCGAAAAACGGTGTTCTTGCTGAATACAATAACTGCCATAATGCCACCGGCTTTTTGCGCTTTTTCCCGTCCGTTATAAAGTAATCATCACGAGGTGTTCCATGGTCGATAAAACCAACGCGTTTCGAGTGGCCGCTGTTCAGGCTGCACCGGTGTTCATGGATTTGAGCGGTACGGTGCAAAAGACCATTGCCCTGATAGAACAGGCGGCCGAAGCCGGGGCAAAACTGGTGGCTTTCCCGGAATGCTGGATCCCGGGCTACCCGTTTTACATCTGGCTGGGAGCGACCGCCTGGTGGATGAAATTCGTTCAGCGCTACCATGTGAACGCGATGGAAGTGGACTCCGCTGAGACCGATGCGATCTGCGCTGCCGCGCGCCGGAACAAAATCACGGTGGCGCTGGGATTTTCGGAACGGGCGGGAGGCAGTCTGTACATTTCTCAGCTGCTGATTGGCGCGGACGGAAAGCTTATTGCCAGGCGGCGCAAGTTGAAGCCCACGCATATGGAACGCACCGTGTTCGGCGAGGGCTGCGGCGCCGATCTGGCCGTACATGACACCAATCTCGGGCGGATCGGAATGCTGAACTGTTGGGAGCATCTGCAACCCCTGAGCCGTTATGCGCTTTATTCGATGAATGAGCAGGTTCACATCGCATCCTGGCCCAGCTTCGGCGTGTACAGCGGCATCGCCTATGCACTGGGGGCCACGGTCAACAACGCTGCCAGCCTGATGTACGCGGTCGAGGGCCAATGTTACGTGATCGCTCCGTGTGGCATCATCACCGAATCCATCGTCGACGCCATTTGCGAGACCGAAGATCAACGCCAACTCATCAGCGTCGGCGGGGGATTTGCCAAAATATATGCCCCCGATGGCCAGTCCATTGGGACGCCGCTTGCGGAAACGGAAGAAGGCCTGGTCATGGCGGACATCGATCTGAACATGATCCCCCTGGCCAAGGCGGTTGCCGACCCGGCCGGGCATTATGCGCGTCCCGATGTGACGCGGCTTTTACTCAATCGTTCTGCCGCGCCTGCGGTCGAAACCATGCATTCACGCTTCGAGGATATGGTTCCCGCCGCTGAATATGAAGAGATCGCGGAGGAATAGCTGCATGAGAAAAACTAAAAAACCGGAGCCAGGGCATGAGTAACGATATCGTCATCGAAGCTTGGAACACCGTGCTGTTCGAGAAATTCTCGCGTTTCAAATATCTCTTTATCGAGGGATATGCAGCCATCAGTGAAGAAGCCCTGAAACGACATCGGTTCCCCAAGGGCTCCAGGGTGCTCGATGTAGGTTGTGGTTTTGGCGACTGCACCATTGCCATCGCCAAAACTCTTGGCAAGACGTGGACTTGCCACCGGCGTCGATTGTGCGACAAATTTTGTTGCCGAGTGCAATCGAACTGCCGCCGAGGAAGGAGTCGAGAATGTCAATTTTATCGTGGCCGATGTCGAGTCAGATGAACTCGGCGGACCCTACGATGCGGCCTTTGCCCGTTTTGGAACCATGTTCTTCAATTTGCCGGGCTTGGCGATGAAAAATGTTCGTTCATCCCTGAAACCAGGTGGCAAATTCACCCAGGTGGTGTGGCGCAAGCGAGAGGACAATCCCTGGCTCTACGACGCCGAGCTTTGTGTTCGCGATATGGTGCCGGTGGTATCGCACGAAGACACTGACGCGGTACATTGCGGCCCCGGCCCTTTTTCCATGGCGGGTGCCGATATGGTGAGCGATATGCTGCAGGCTGTCGGCTATGAAAAGGTTCAGTTCGAACGTTTTGACTCTGATATCTGTATTGGGCGCAATCTGGAGGAAGCAGTCCAGTTTGCAATGGAAATCGGGCCGGCAGGGGAAATCATTCGTCTCGCCGGCGATGAGGGCGAGCGTTTGAAAGGGGATGTCGAGATGGCGCTAAAAGAAGTTATAAGCAAGTTCGAGCAAGAAGATGGTACTTTCTGGGCTCCCTCGAGTGCCTGGTTCGTAACTGCATACAATCCAGGCTAGGAGTCTGCGCCGTAGAAAGTATTCCTGACGAAATGCGGGGACACCCACCTCTTAAGTCCCGATATCTTACTGCCTATTTCATACGTGCAACAAAAGATACGATATCATGAATGTTTAATCCCTCGATTCCATCCTGCCGGAGAGTTGCATGGAGACGTTTTTGGCCCTGAACGAGTTCTTGCTGGGGCTGAGCGTGGTCATCGCCGCCGTCAGCAACTACCTTATCGTCAACAAACTGTGGTCCCGCAGAGCGAAGAGGGACGTGGCGGAGAGCATTTCCATCTCAGCAGCGTTGCTCGGCCTGGCAACGGGGTTTCCCTTTCTCATCGAGTTCGTGCTCGTCGACCAGAACTGGGCGGCGGCCGGCAAGGCCGGTATCGGAATCCTCACAGGCCTCGTGTTTGTCATGGTTGGCGCGGGTCTGTGGGTGACCGAGTTCCGGGGACAAACTTTCCTGCAGCTCTTTACGCGGGCGCTGAACCTGGAGCGCAAGGAGTCCGCGGATCTGCTCAAGTCGCTTGTCCAGCCGGCGGGCGCGGACCACCTCATACGCGTGTTCGAAGCCATGGCAAGCGTCGATCGGCATGTCGACGCGCGCGAAATCGAGATGATCCGGGAGTTCGCCAGGCGCTGGCACCTCGATCCGCCGAAGCTCACAGAGGGTGCGGTGGAGCATGACGGTGACGTGATCGGGCTGCGCCGGAGCGTGGAAGACTACTTGAATGTCTCGCCTCCGGCCGATCAGGCCTCGGAGCTTCTGGACGTTCTGCGCATTTTCGTCATGGCGGACGGTGCAGTCTCACATGAGGAGGAATTGGTGCTGGAGGAGATCACCGGCATGATCACAGGATACATGTCGGCTGTTGGCGACAAAGGCATGCACGAAGTCGTCATCGTGCCCCAGAATGACAAGCAGATGGACGCCGTGCTGGAGCTTTTTCCAGGCATTACAGCCAAGACGATGCGGGGTGGCACGGTCTACTCCGTGGGGCGCTTTTTCTCCCCCCGGTACGCCGACGTCGTGTGCGACAAGTACATCTCATTGGGGCTCTTCACGGCCAGAGTGGAGAAATAGGCGGCCTCGAATAGCGGAAATTTAGCACTGGCTGATTGCCAAAATAAGAAAAAGTGAATCTTGAGTTGGCGAGGGACCGCTTCCTGGCGGTAACCGGCCATTAGTCAGCCCGCATGGTATATAGCAAATTCCGATCCGAATCGGCCCTTGAGTATTGGTTAAAAATCAGTCCCGGTTTCATTTTTGTTGGCATTGCCGAGACAAGCAGCTACCCTTACACCCAATAACGGCCACCCAGAAGCCACCACTTGTCTTTATTAAAGGAACTCAACCGCCGTAACGTCTTCAAGGTAACCATTGCCTATGTCGTCATGGCGTGGCTGGTGCTGCAGGTAGCCGATGTCATCCTGAACAACATCACCGCCCCGGGTTGGATATTCAAAGTCCTGATGTTGTTTCTTGCCATTGGCTTGCCGTTCGCAGTGTTCTTTGCCTGGGCCTTTGAGCTCACACCCGAGGGGCTTAAACGCGAACACGAGGTAGATCGGGGGAGAACCACGTTGATGATGGAGACCTATTCCAGAAGCCCCGTGCGGGGAAACACCGAACGAATCGCTGCCCTTGCAAAAAGTTACCCATTTGGCCTCACTTTCAATTCTGACCAGGAACTCAAGATGTCGGCCGATCTACGAGGGAATTGTGTGTGAGGATGCACCCACAAACGAGCATGAAACAGTACCAACGCCCCCTCCAGGCTGTTGATAGGCAATGAAAATTCAGCCAATTTTGGAGTGAGTCCTTGGCAGCGAGGCGGCAATCATCAACTGTCAGATTTTATTTAAGAAATAACAATGCGCCAGGCACAGAACACTACTGGACGCGCTGCAGCTGTTCCCACTGCACCGAAGAGCCGATATTCGGGTCGAGGCTCGGGTTGTCAGTGTGGATATAGTTGCCCCAGCCGTCCGACCAATGTTGGTTGGCGTAGCCGTGCTGGGAGGTGCCGGTAACGGTTGAGGGGTCGTGGAATGTTTCGCGGTCGTGGATCGAATCGACGTACCTCTCCTGGCTGGACATGCCGCTGGCCGACGACCCGCCGCTGTGGATGCCAGCGATGAAGCTCTTGTGCGCGGTGGTGTCCATTGCTGCCCGGTGCCGCTGCATGATGTTGGCGCGAAAGGCGTCATTCTCCGCAGCGAGCGCACGGCTCTGTGCCATGATCGCTTCCCGGGCGCGGCGGTTGTCGATGAGGCCCTGCTGGAACTTGGCATCCAACTGCTGCCTGATGTCGACGCGGAGATCAACCCACGCCGGGTTCGGAGTGCCGGAACGAACCATGTAGGTGAACATGCTCCGATGTGAATCCAGTTGCCCCTCCTCGGTGATGAAGCCGTGGACGCCGGTGAGTCCCCAGGTCGTCTGCGTGGTCACGCCGGCCTCGCCGCGCAGGGTGGCGGAGTTGATGACATAGAGCGCGTAGATCTCCTCCTCCATGCGTTTGCCTTCCCACGTAAACACCGCGCGGAGCCCAATGCCGGAGATGTTGGGACCAGCCCGGTCCAGGGCCGCAGGGAGTCCGGGGACTTCGCGTACCCCGGTGATCTGTAGTCCCGGGATGCCGGCCTGATAGATCTTGGTGACTGCCTCTGCCAGGGCGGCCCTGGGCTCCATCGGAGCGATGTTGAGCATCCCCATATTCATCTGGCCGGGATTGTTGAGCGCAGCATCGCCGGTGAGCCAGTAGCAGGTGAGATCGGGGAAGAACTGTAGACGCATGGTTTCCTGCGGGTCGGTCAGCGCTGAGCTGATAGTGACGGGGACGACGTTGTTGTTGAGGTTCCACTGCACGTCGGACTCTATCGTCCAGCCAACGGGTCCACGGATCGCATAAACGGGCATCTGCGCTTGCTCGTCCATCACGTAGTAGATATCCATAGGCGGGCTCCCGGAGTCGGGGGTCGCTAGAGCCGACGTCGGCAGGCTTTCGTTCCCGCCCGTCGATTGATTCTCTGTCTGCCCACATGCGCCAAGCGTCCATACCCCAAGCATGAGTCCGTAGATGAGAAGTCGCGTTTTCATGGCGGGATACCTCGCAGGTTGCCGGGTTCATCGGGCGGCGGCGGGTTACACGCGGCGCGGGCACCGATAGCGTAGTTGCCTATCCTAAACTCTATCGCAACAATTCTCTATCTCCTGGATAGGTATTGCGAGGTTAACGAACTGAAATAACAACAAAATTCAAAAATCCGGATTTAGCCGGAGCACAGACCTCAAATCAAAATCAAAACAACAAAGTCACTTGTTTCAAAACAGAGCTTTTCAACACAATAGGCCGACTCCCGCCATTGGCGATGCTGAGTTTTACACTTGTCGAATGGCAGCTTTGAGGGCAAGGGACTAAACCGCTACCGCGGTAGGGGTGCCGGGGTTTGATGTAGTCGAGAAATTTGAGATCAGGGTCTGTCCTGTGATGAGGTTGTAGTTGCGACACCAGCAACCATCAACACAGGAGACAGACCCATGACTCATTCTAACAAGTCCATCAGCCCATTGCGCCAACGCATGATCGATGACATGACGCTGCGCAAGCTCAGCCCCAAAACTCAGGCCGCCTACCTGCGGGCGGTGGTGAAGTTCACCCGCTTCTTTGGCCGCTCCCCTGATCTGGCTGCGCCCGAGGATCTGCGCGCATTCCAACTGCACCTGGTCGAGACGGCTGTATCCCCCACCACGATTAATGCCACCCTCACCGGTCTGGGATTCCTCTTCGAGCGTGACCCTGGAACGCCCGGATGCGCTCAAGCGCACGAGCCGCGTGCGTCAACCGCAGAAGTTGCCGCGCGTCCTCAGCGTCGATGAGGTGGCGCGTTTGCTGGCCGGCGCAAGCAACCCCAAGCACCGCGCAGCCCTGGCGGTGGCCTATGGCGCCGGTTTGCGCGCCAGCGAAGTGGTGCATCTCAAGATGGCCGACATCGATAGTGAGCGCATGATTGTGCGGGTCGAGCAAGGCAAGGGACAGCGTGACCGCTACGCCATGCTGTCACCATCACTGCTGGAGCTGCTGCGCGCCTGGTGGCAGCGCGGTCATGCGCAGGGCAAAATGCTGCGCGGTGGTTGGTTGTTCCCGGGCCGCAACCCGGTGAACCCGCTCTCGACCCGGCAACTCAATAAAGCCTGTCACCGCGCCGCCGCCGCGGCTGAACTGGACAAACGCATCTCCATGCACACCCTGCGCCACAGCTTCGCCACCCACCTGTTGGAGAATAAGGTCGATATCCCCCGTGTCCAGGATAGTTGTCGCCTCTAATATTCAATGATTGAACGTTAGAGGAGAGAAAAATGATAGAGCGAAGACAATATAATGAATCATTCCGGCAGCAAGCGCTGGAGAAAGTTTATACACGTGGAAACCGCTCGGTAAAGGTGGTGGCTGCAGACTTAAACATGAGCCATGGAACATTAAGGAACTGGATGAAAGCCGATAAGAATAGTTCGCCAGCAAGAGCTGGTCTGCAGTCAAAGCGACCGCAAGACTGGAGTCTGGCGGAACGCCTGCAGATGTTGCTGGAGAGTCATGGCCTGGATGAGGAGGCACTGAATGCCTTGTGCCGCGAGAAGGGAATTTTCCGCCATCATTTGGAGCAATGGCAAGCGGCTTTTGAGGCCGGTGCTGCAGCGGTCAATCATACGGAGCTGCGTGAACTGAAGGATCTGAATAAGGCCCTGACGCGGGAATTGAATCGCAAGGAAAAGGCGCTGGCAGAAGCAGCGGCATTGTTGGTGCTGCAAAAAAAGTACCAGGCGCTGTGGGTGGGAGAGGACGCATGATTTCCCTGCCACAGCGTCAACAAATTATGCAGTGGATCGAGCGCAAGTGCCGCTGGTGCCCGCCGTCACCAGGCCTGTGAGTTGCTCGGTATCGCGCCACGCACACTGCAGCGTTGGCAGCAATGCGGGGAGTTGCCTGGTGATGCACGCAGCACCCGCAGCTTCGTACCGGCCAACAAGCTCACTGATCAGGAACGTGAACAGATCGTCACTGTGGCCAACTCGGTGGAATTCGCCCATTTGCCACCCAGCCAGATGGTGCCGCAGCTGGCGGATCGGGGTGAGTATGTTGCCTCGGAGTCAACGTTTTATCGGGTGCTGCGCGAAGTTGGGCAGTTACAGCACCGCCAGGCTGACCTGTTGCCGGTGGATTACTACCATCGTCGTGTTCACCCTGCCGGCGCCGATCAGTGACATCGCTTATCAGAACAAGGCGGTGATCTACCACCTGCTGTTCAAAGCCGCCGCCGAGACCTTGCTCACCATCGCCGCCGATCCGAAGCGTCTCGGCGCACGTCTGGGCATCACCGCCGTGTTGCATACCTGGGGCTCGGCCCTGACCCACCATCCACATATCCATTGCATCGTGCCCGGCGGTGGCCTGTCGCTGGACGGTCAACGCTGGGTCAGCCTGCAAGTCCGGCTTCTTCTTGCCGGTGCGGGTGCTCTCGCGGCTCTTTCGACGATTGTTCCTGGATAAGCTCAGCGCTGCTCACCTCGCCGGCCAACTGCAGTTCTTCGGCGCGCACCAGAACCTGGCCGACAGTCAGGACTTCGCTCACTACCTCGCACCATTACGCCAGATCGACTGGGTGGTCTATGCCAAGCGACCGTTCGCCGGACCCGAGGCCGTACTCGCCTACCTGTCGCGCTACACCCATCGGGTCGCGATTGCCAACAGCCGTTTGCTGGCCTGTGATGAGCGTGGTGTCACCTTCAAGTGGAAGGACTATCGTGCAAGGCAGCGTGATCGTTACAAGACCATGACCCTGGCCACCGACGAGTTCATTCGGCGCTTTCTCATCCACGTGCTGCCCGCGGGCTTCCACCGCATCCGTCACTACGGACTGTTCGCCAACCATACCCGGGTCAAACACCTGCAACGATTGCGCGAACTCCTCAGCAACGACATCCTCGATGCCGGTACAGAAACAGAACTTGTTGCAGGATCCTCTACCGACCGCCACCTACACCTGCCGGGACTGTGGTGCACCCATGATCATTATCGAAACTTTTGAAAAACAACGGCCGCGGGCACCACCGGCTGACACATGATCAACTCTTTACTCACAGGGTGCCTTTACTGTCGGCTGTGCACCGGCAGCGCCAGCCTTTTGCCCCAAGCAGGAAATACACCCCACAGCTGCCCTCAAAGGTCAGCAACATTGACTGACGTCCTCAAGATAAAGGGCCGAATCAAGACACCTGGCTCACGCTACCATCACCGCGACCAGCACAGATCAAACAGATACGCTTCAAATCTCCATAGCGCACGCGACATCAATCAAACACAACTGCCACGACCCCGCGGTTTCCTCCCCTGAGTATTATCTGACGTCTGCCTCAAATGCTGAGTTAATCGGCGAGGCCTTGCTCGGGGCAGGCGTCCGATAATCCTTAACAAAAGCAACTCAATCTGCCGCGCCGCTGTTGACTTCAATCCAGTATCCATCCGGACCCTGCAGGTAAAGCTGCCTGGTATTGTCTGCCCGGATTGTCGCTTTCCCTATATCGCCCAGCCGTGGGTCGCCCCCGCGGCTCCGGGTATTGCATATGATTGAGATGGCTTCTACTTAGCTTGTCAACACCAACCACACCATCAGATACCAGAATCCGAGGCAAACGACAGATCCACTTTTTTGATGTATTTGAGATAGATGGCAAAGACAAGCCCGATCCCCAGCCAAATCAGGCCCGCTGTCATGGCATCTGAGTCCAGGCTGATAAATGCATAAACGGTTACCAGAACACCGAGAACAGGACAGGACAGGTCGCGAAAGTAGTTGCGGCTTCCCTGTTTTACCATGAAGAAGTAGATTGTCGTGACATTGATAAATGACCAGCAAAGCAACATGCTGAAATTCACCATTGATGTCATGATTTGGGCTTTATCTGAATAAACCAGGCACAGAATCGTAGAGATGGCCCCGATGACGATGACACCCACGTAGGGACTCTGGTATTTCGGATGCACTTTTGAAAGCACTTTTGGAAACATGTTGTCCCGGCCCATGGCATACAGCAAGCGCGAACTACATGCCTGGGCGCCGATGCAGCATCCAAACGTTGTTATCACCACAGCCATGACAAACGCGGACTTCAGGACCGCCCCGCCGGCACGTACAGTAATTTCGTAGAAAGCGGTATCAGGGTTGCCAAGCGTCGTGTAGTCGGGCCACACCAGCGCTGCAACGTAGGCCAATATCACATAAAAGGCGCCCAGCAAGCCGAAGGTAAGCAGCACGCTGATACCGATCGTCCTGGCCCCTCCCTTGGCTTCTTCTCCCAAGGTCGTCAACAAATCCGGGCCGCCGAAATTGAACACCGCTATCGAAATCCCCACCATCACAGCCGGTAGATCAAACTGCCCTGGAGTATAGAACGGCGCAGCCGTGATGCCGTTGCCACTAACGCCTTGTGTCACAGAGACAAGACAAGCAATCACCGTCCATAGATAGATGATGAGCCCCCCAAGCAATATGTATTTCAGAATGTCCCGGGTCACCTCCAAACCGTGATAGTTGACCCAGAAATTGACGGCGATGAAGCCGAGAAGCCATGCATAGAGCGGAACCGCAGGCAACATTGCATGCAGGGCGTTCGCAGCAAAAATATACAGCAAAGGAAGGAGCACGATGTACATTCCAGCCATGGACCAGCCGATGATAAATCCCGCCGGTTTGTTCATACCACGCGATACGAATGCATAGCCACCTCCGGCGAGCGGAAAGGCCTGGGACAACCTGGCGTAACTATTACCCGTGAGCACCATGCCGATTGCCGCGAGCAAATAAACTGTGGCAATCGGTCCCTTTGCTACCTCAACCACGTATCCATATATCAGACTTACCGAAAAAGGCACGCCCATGCTCAAGCCGAGGATGACGAGGTCGGAAACGCCCAGGACCCGTTTCAATTCCTGGGTATAACCAAAGTGCTCTACCGTCAATTTCTCTTCCATGGGTACCCGTTGCCTTTGAATTGTATTGGAAGCTATTGCATGAGGGCGCCGTTTTCAGGTAACAAGGCGCCACCGTCAACGACTATGGTCCGGCCAGTGACATAGCCTGCCTCTTCGCTGGCAAGATATAGCATGGCGTGGGCAATATCCAAGGGGTCGCCCAATCGTTTTAACGGGATATAACTGACCATGGCTTCGCGTTCTTCCTTCGAAGTCAGGTCATTCAGGGCTTGTGTTTGGATCAAACCCGGCTCAACGCCGTTCACGGTGATGTTGTATTGTGCCAACTCCATGGCTGCAGCTTTGATGAAGCCGTTGATGCCGCTCTTGCTGGCCGCGTAGGGTACAAAACCACTTACCGCGGTGCGGTTTCCAGTTACCGATGATGTGAAAAGGATTCGTCCACCGTTGCGCGCTTTCATGAAAGGAATGCAGGCAGTCGTCAGCCGGTAGCAACTGGTCAAATTAGTGTCGATGGTCTGGTTCCAGGTTTCGTCATCCATGTCTTCCAGCATTTTGAACGGAATGACCGCGGCGTTATGTATAAGGATGTCGATGTGGCGGAAGCGTTCTATTACACCCTTGATAAGCCGGTCAACGCCCTCCTTGTTGCTGATGTCGGCGACAATTCCGAAGACTTCTCCTCCCTTGTCCAAGTTCGACTTCACCACGCTGTTGATCAGCCCCTCGTTACGGCCATTCACCACCACGCTGGCCCCCTTGTCAACAAATGATCCGGCAATCGCACTCCCTATTCCCTGGCTGCTGCCGGTTATCACGGCGACTTTGTCTTTCAAACTGTGATTGTTCATCATGTGAGGTCTCCTGCTCGAGGGGCCTCAACGGAACCTCCAGCAGTTCCTTGCGACCCATGGGGATCAACACCTCCCGGCAATACCGGGAGGTTCCATTTTTTACAGGTAAGAAAGATATTTATCCGCGCCGAGACGCCGGACCTAACCATACACACTCGCCTGATCGCTGGCTTTGTGTTGGCCATCCTTCACCTCGGCGATAACCTGGCGCACGGTGGCAAGGTAACCTTCGACCTCTTTGTCTGCTTCCAATGGGTCGATGATGAGGTGTATGCCGGGCTTGAAGAGGGGGTAACAGACCGTCGGCACACCATGCGCATTGAGTCCGTTGGCAATGGCGTAAGTATCGAGCTGGTCCGAGCCATAAATGACAAATGCGCTCTCCGGTTCCCAGCGCAGGGCCAGTTCCGGAATCTCGGCGATGCCGCTGCGCAGCTTCTCGATCTGCTCGCGCATGCGCCGCGCGCCCTCGAGATAGCCATTGCGGCCGAGCATCTTCATGACAGTCCAGGTTGCAATCAGCGTCGCCAGCGGGCGGGAGCCCGCGAGGGTGTCCGTCTCATAGTCACCGCAGTCCCACAACTTGCCGTCGAAATGAAAGTCCTGCAGGCGCTGATGCGTTCCGTCACGCAAGGAAAAGGTCGACATACCCGGAGGCGCCCAACCGAACTTGTGCAGGTCTGCCGACATCGAATCCACACCGGGCACGAGAAAATCCGTAGGGGGCAAATCGACGCCCAACTCGCGGAAGAAGGGGTTTACGAAACCACCGACACAAGCGTCCACATGGAACCAAAGGTCCTTTTCAAGCGACAATTCGGCGAGCGCTTCGATCGGATCGATCAGGCCCAGAGGATAGGAAGGGGCGGAACCGGCAATCAGGATGGTGTGCTCATCGCAGGCCTCGGCCATGGCGCGCACTACCGCCCGGCCATCATCGCCGACGCGCACGCGGCGGACTTCCAGGTCCATGTAGCTCGACGCCTTCTCGAAGGCGCAGTGCACCGAGGACGGCGCGACGATGTTCGGGCGCTGCGATGAACCCGGGGCTGCGCGGCCCTTTTCGCGGGCGAGTTCCCGGGCACACTTGACACCAAAGAAGATGCTCTCGGTACCGCCAGACGTGAGCGTCACCCGGCCACCCGCCGGGAGATTCACAATCTCGCCCACCATGGCCTTGATCTCTGCGTCGAATATCGCCTGTGACGGCAGATTGGCCTCTCCTATGTAGGTTTCGCCAAAATACAGCGATGCCGCTTTTTCAGCGGCGAGCCAAACATTCTCGATAGGCTTACGCCAATAGAAGGAATATTGCCCGCTTGTATAGGGTATCCTCTCGCCGCGTCTGCGGATCAGTTGATCAAATACTTCCCCCCACACCATACCCTGTTCAGGCAGTGCCTTGGTCGACATAACTACTCCTTCTGCTAATTGCTTGAATCCTGAATGATCCATATGAATTTCCAAAACGCCGCTTCTCAGTTCGACAGGTATCCGCCCGGGGCCTCTTGGCTATTGCGCATTATCCCTCACTGTTAGAACCGCACTCGGGCCTCGATACCCAGCGTGCGCGGTCGGTTCACGACCAACCTCTGCCTTCCTGGGGTTTCCGCCGCGATCGAGCGGCTGTCAGCCAGGTTGGCGCGTTCATCGGTGACGTTATCCGCGAACAGCGTCAGGTCCCACTTTTCGTTGATGATGCCAAGCCGCAGGTTGAATGCGCTCCAGGACTTGCGCAGGCGCTGCGTGGCGGCCGAGGTTTCGTTGTTGGAGCTGTAACTGTCGCCATAGTAGTTGGCATCGGCCCTCACGTAGGCTTCCCACGCATCGAAAGCCGGCCAGTTGTATTGCGCCGAGCCGGATACGGTCCAATCCGGCACACCCTGGATTTTGTCGCCATTGGTGACGCCTGCGACACCGCCGGAATCCGTGATTTCAGCCTTGGTGTAGCCGACTGCCGCCGAAAGGGTCAGACCTTTGGTGGGCGCGGCATTGAGCTCGAGTTCGAAGCCCTTGCTTTCCGCCTTGCCTGCGTTCTGCGTGAACTGGAAACCGCAGGTCAGGCGATTGAACTGCTGGATATTTGACCAGTCAATAAAAAACGCCGCACCATTGAGTGTCACCCGCTTATCCGCCAGGCTCGATTTGAAGCCCAGTTCATAACTCCAAAGGCTGTCCGAATCATAAGTCGTCGCGTTGGAAGGATCGATTCCCAGCCCGGCCAGTTCCGACCCGCATAAACCCACCGGCAGGTTGCCGTTGACTCCACCAATACGGAATCCCTTGGCCGCCGTAGCGTAAACGTTGATGTCGTCGGTCACATTGGCTTCGACCAGAACCTTGGGATTGAAACCGGATTCGCTTTGCTTGTCATCGTAACTGCTGGGCCCGCTATTGGCGAATCCGTCGGCAGTGCTGACTTCGGAAACCTTGTTGTCGTAATAGCGGCCGCCCACAGTAATGGACCAGAGTTCACTGAACTGATAGGTGAGCTCGCCGAAAACCGCGTATTCCTTGGTCTTGGTAAAGGTCAGGTCGGTATAGATCAAATCATCATCGCCCAGACAAAATCCATATTCACAGTTCTGTCCCAGGCCGGGTACCCCGGTAAACGCATCGATTGCCTCATGCAGACCCGTCTGTACTGCCGGCGGGTATCGGTGCTTGTGGTCCATGTCCTGGTAAAAAACGCCAGCAATGAAATTCACGGGGCCGTCAAAACTGCTGGCGAAACGTATTTCCTGCACGAAGCTTTGATATTTCTCTATTTCACTGAGAACCGCTGGGAGAGGATCAATGGGAATCTGGATGCCAAAATAAGGGATATCAAACAGGGCATTCAGAAACGTTGTCTCCTCTTCCCATTCATTGGTGGTGTGGTCATACCAGGACGTGGTGGATGTCAATTGACCCGCGCTGGTATCCCAATTCAGCGTGCCGCTGGCGACGTACCACTTGTCCGCGCCTGGCTCATCCTGGTCGAAAAACCTCTTTTCAGTGGTATTGTCGGCCTTGATGTCCGCGAACGGCAGGCCATCCGCCTCGATTTTCTGGCCCATCAGCTTGAGATCCACGGTCACGCTGTCGGTGAAGGCAATCTTGCCGGCGATCTGTCCGCCGTAATATTTCTCATCATCGACGTTCTTGTGCACCGGAAATGCCGGTCCGGGGCTTTGGCGGACTTGGCCATAGGAATCGACCCACGTGGGAATGTATACGCGGTCGAAAATGCCTGAGTTCTCGCCGTAGTAGGCGGCCACGCGCAGCGCAAACTTGTCTTCGACCACCGGGATATTGAAGCTGGCGTCGAAATTGTAATTCTGATCACCCTCTTTGACGGTCGACAATGAGGCGTGGGCCTTGTTTTCGGATTGCGTCAGGTCCGGCTGCTTGGTGATCATGCGGATGGTGCCACCCATGGACTTGGCGCCATACAGGGAACCCTGCGGCCCGCGCAGAACCTCGATGCGCTCGACATCCAGCACGCGCGGCAACAGCGAGGCATTGACCGGCGTGTCGTCAATATAAAAGCCGGTGGTATTCTGGCCGAAGATGCCGCGAATGGACGGTGAACTGGAGTCAAACCGGCCATCTGCCTCGTACGCCATGCCCAGGTTGGGGACCCGGACCGCAAAATCTAGCAGCGTATAGGCCCCCATTCGCTCCAGTTCGGCATTGGAAAGCGCGGTGATCGACATGCCGACTTCCTGCAATGATTCGGTTCGCTTGGTGGCGGTGACGATCACCTCTTCCAGCCCTGAGAAGCTTTCGTCCTTTTGGTCCTGCGCGAGTGCAACACCATCCCCGAGTATTGCTCCACATGCCAGAGTCAGGAGAATACGCTGTGCGAAAGCTTTGGAATGGCTGTATTTCATTGTGTTTATCCTCATTATGGTATTAGGCCGAACATCATTAATATGTAATGACAAACGACGAATGGGAGTCGTAAGAACACGGTCCTGACTTGTCGATTGATCAACACTTCGGTGCATCAAGTGGGGCAAAATACGGATATATTCACAAAATAAGGTATAATTATATATATAATGTTATACGTATTTTTATACTTATTTTTGTTTTTGTCAAACCTGAAGAATTTGGGATTGGATAGCGAGTAGATAGAAAATTGAATAAACAAAATAAATTCAAACATATAAGACGTATCAAGAATAAGCCCGACGAGTTGACTTTTCCATTGGGAAAACGGGAGATCAATAAGGCGGCTTTCAGGAAACGAATTCAGGATGCAGCATTAATGCTCTTCAAAAAGAAAGGTTTCCGGGAAACGACCTTAAACGCCATTGCCGCTCACGCCGGCACAGGTGTAGCCACCATATATAAGCACTTCAAATCCAAGGAGGACATACTTTATGAATTACTCGTGCCTGAGCTGGAGGAGTGCTTTGACAATGCAGATGCGATCATCGCAAATCCGCCTTCTGATCCAGTTGATGCATTGAATGCCTTGATCGAGTGCTTTTTTAGCCTGGGCCAAAATACGTTTGAAAGGTCGCACTTTGCCCCCATTTCGGTTCCAGGCTCGTCAGGGACATGGGACACGCTTGATGAGGTGGGAGAGGAAACCGATATTTACGCAGAACAGTTGGTTCGGGATTTGCTTTTGATCTTTCAAGCCCGCGGCAGCATTCCAGGTTCGCTCGATGTAAATCAAATGGCCACGATTATTTACGGAATATTCAATCAGAAGTATATCGAATATCTGACGCACGAAAATACCTCGAAGGAGCAGGCTATTTCCGAGTTGAATCAACTCATTGCTTTGCTATTTGCCGATTGGCGTAATCCATAATGAAAACCACCCCCAAACCTATCTGCTCCTGAACAAGGAAAATACGGGACTTTCGCCGAAAGTAGACAGCGCATGCATGGTCAGGGTATTGACAAGTTGACCATTCATACAAAGCAAAATTCCAGTAAACACCTTTTATATCGCCGCGGCTTCTTTCCAGGACGAAAAGGCACGCAACCGAAAATATCTATCCTTCTGGGCAGAAACCAAATGACGGCCCAGATTGAACAAATTGTAAATAGCAGCAAGAACATTCAGAAATCGCTGAATTTGTCGGGTGGATTCGGAGCTACGCATAACTCGTTGTCTTACACTATCGCCCGGAATCATTTAATTTGTCTGCATCCATCCGAGCATTACGGTTTAATACTCCCTACTTTGTCGATACTGAGCGGAGGCGTATCTTCGACAAACTTGCCAATAAATCGCCAACCCCAAAAACCTAACTGAACATCCAGGTGATCCTGCGTGCTCGCGGTAAAAATGACTTCAGCCTCGTCGTTGTTTTTTTCGACAAAGCGCCCATTGCCTTGATAGAGAAGTGCAATAGCGGCTTTGGCTTGATCTTGGTTTACATCCTGGGCGGTTTGAAAATTGATATCGGAGGTTAGCCTGGTTCCTAACGCCATGAACAGGGAGTTTTCCGAAAATGAGATGCGAACCATGTTGCCACTCGACAAGAATTCGGGCATCAAATAGGTGCCGACATATTTTTGTGCTTCGACAGGCGAAACCGGAAGATTGACGATCTTGGGCTGAGGAATACCAAGAATAATGCGTGAAACCTTGCGCTCCAGGCTTTCGATGGGAGCGTTGTCGGCCATGACGGCACTATCGGTATTGACCATCACTGTGGTGGCAACCTTATCTTGTGGATAATAAGCCAAGAACGTGAGAAAGCCCCAGATACTGCCACCATGCGCTAATTTCTTGCGCCCGTAAAAATCACTTTCAACCAACGCAGCTGGAAGGTAGTTGACTTTCGTGCCGTCGGCCAGGGATACCTTGTGGAACATCATCTGACGAACTGCAGCGGGAACCTCGTCGCTGAAAAGACCTGCTATGTATTTTGTGAGATCATCCGCCGATGCCAAGTAGGCTCCAGCGCCCAGGGGCAAATTGGCATCCCAGCCGGATGCGTTTTTAATCTGACCCTTAGCATCGATTGTGTAGCCCATGACCCGGTTTTTTATAATAGGATCACGGCGTCCAAGCTCAATATGGGAAAGTCCAAAGGGCTCTAACAGAAGGTCCTGCACTACATCTTCGTAAGGAAGTTCGGTAACTTTTTCAATCACCAGGCTGAGCATATAGTAAGCTGAATTGGAATATTGCCAACGCGTGCCTGGTTTGAAAACCAAGGGCTTATCCATGAACAGATCAACAACTTCCTGCTTGGTAAACTGCTTGACGGGATCGTCGAACAGAGCCGGCGCGGAATCGCCAGCATAGTCCAGAATACCGCTGGTATGCGTTAGCATCTGAAGGATCGTGACACCCCGGCTGGGACCATTGTAATCCGGCAATATATCGCCCAGTTTACTGCTTAATTTCAGCTTTCCCTGGCTCACCAAATTCAGAATGCAATAAGACGTCAAGCTCTTCGAGATCGACCCAACGGCATAAAGTCCTTGAGGCGTGACTGATAGTTCATTCTGTAAATCGGAATAACCCAGACTTTTGGCATAAATGATCTGATCTTCCTTGCGAACCTCCACCGTGATGCTGGCCAGATGATAGCGACCCAGCGAGCTTTGCAAAATTTTATCGATTTTGGGGCTGTTCGGCTCGCTCCGCACGGCTCGCGCCGACTGGCAGGTCAAAGTGCCGAGGCAGCAGACTGCAATGAGCCAATACAACCGTGAAAGATTCGCCATTTTCACCTCCTGATAATCCAAGTCATCACTGTAAAATATTCCAGCCTGTGTCAAAGCTGACCCGGGCCGCCGCGCGTAAAAACTAACAGTGTACCCTGGCCTCAATGCCGGTAGTGCGCGGGCGGTCGATTATCACCCGCTGACTTTCCGGTGTCTCCGCGGCGACGAACAATGAGCACACGTCGCACTCCCTGCAGATGGAAGACTGGGTACGAGATGACGGTAAGGCCCTGAACCTGGCTTTTGATGCTTGTATCGAGGGGCTTACCGAGAAGATGGTAGAGGACATCCAGTTCGAAAAATTTTGAAATTACATTTCGCAATCTCTTATTCCACTTTTGGCCGGTTCCGCCCATGTACTTCGCTGAAAATCGCGCCTGATTAGTAGCAGCTTTCTAGGCAGAAGCGGCCATTGGCCCAACTGAATCTCCAATAGCAGAAAACGCCCCAGGCTGTGGGATAACTCGATATCTACTTCCAGTTACGTGATTAGATTGCGCCAGATGCCCTGTCTTGAGATCTGAGCGAGATTTGTTTCGGTTGGGACGATCCGACGGAAGTCATTTTCGAAGCTCAGAAGGAACTGTGAGAACCGTGATTTATCTGTTTTAAGCGGTAAACAAGGGCCTTCTATGCCCTTATCGCTTCGATCAGCGGTTTCGCTCCAAAGATGTTCATCATTCGCTTCATGTTGTACGCTAACACGTGCAGACTCATCTCAGTACTCACCCCACCTAGCGTTTTGGTCAGGAAGTGCGTCGACCCCATCCAGGATTTCTTCGCTTTTGGAGTAACCGCGATCGGCAACAACGCCGGGCACCTCCGTATCCAGCAGGTTCTTGGTTTGGTGTGCCATATTGGCCAGTTGTGTTCTGTCGTGGCCCGGCAGGATCACTTCATCCTTGGTCAGTGCCACGGCATGGCGCTTCTATTTACTGAAGGCACGCCGGTTAGCTGGGATACCTGGTTGAAAACTTTGGGCTTGATAGTTCCCAACAAAATTGCAAGGATAATTTATAGTCTATGCCATTCAGGGGCCTTGATAGGGGATACGATTTGGCTGAGAAACCGCACATTGTCGGTATAGTGGGGACCGGTTACGTAGCTCGTGGGCTTGCACGGGCGATTCGGAACTCAACTGCATTTGTTGTCGGTTCAGTCCTGACGCGGCGAAACCCTGGGGAGGTCTCGGGGTTTATTGGGACCGAACTCGTCACGTCAATCGAGGGTTTCCTTGATCGAGCGGAGATCGTGGTTGAATGCTCGGGTGATCCAGTTCACGTAACGGATGTCATCGAGCATGCATTGGTACTGGGTATCGTCGACATCGAGACTGACGTGGAGTATGTTCTGGTTCATAGACGTTTCCTTGGTTCACGAGGTCAAGTGGTGCTATCCACTTGTTAAGGTATGCATCTATGATGATAGTCCTCGATACTCGTGAGTGGGGGGGGCGTCTATATCTTCTATCCGCCGCGCTTATGGGTTACCTGAATACTTTCCCGCTTCAACAGCACGTGAATACGCTTATAGCCGTAGCGTACCCGACTGCGTGCCATTTCGATTGAACGACGGGTATGAACGGCAATTTGGTACTTTGAGTTTTGGTTGAAAATAATGTTCTTTTTTCCTATACTCCTAATAATTCTCATTCACTTGGTTCTCCCCGGCCAAGCTCTATAGTAGGTTAACGATGAAAAGATTCTGTTTGACCAGGTCCCTATTCCTGCTCTCGATCGCACTCTTGTACTCCCTGCCCGCGTCAGCCCTGGTTCTCGAAGTCGACCTCCAGACCAATCAGATTCCCGGGACCGAATTCACCGGGATCAAAACGACGGTTTGGACGTTCCCCGGCGGCGCCTTCGTTGCCACACAGTCGGTTCCGGCCTACGTCGGAGAAGACTACATTACGCCGATGAGGGTGGCCGAGTTCGATCCGCTGGCCGGTGGCAGCTACGAGGTTCAGGTCGAGCTGCTCGATTTCGCGGGAACGTATGTGAATCAATCGAAAAATGACGTGGTTTTTCAAGTGAACACGCACATCACTGCCGTCATCTCCCGTTCGGACGCGGCTTCACCGATCACCAAGGAAGCCCTTCTCATCGGTGATAACGATGGGAGCGGTGACATCAGCGCCGGCGATCTGGTGCGTTACCAGGTGCAATCCTCAGAGGACAGCTTCGACGTGTTCACCGACACGCCTGGCGTTGGATCACGGTTGGTAGCCGGCAGCGTGGCCTTGTCGCACGGCGTGGTGACCATGGGAAACACGCCGGGAGATACCAGCGTTCGGGTGGAAGACATGATGGATGGTGCCTTACCCGACGAGGTGAAGACCATCCAATTCGACGTCGAGGTGATTCCGGAGATGTCGAACCAGGGGGTCGGTCTGTTGGACAATGGGGAGCGGCTTCGTCGTGTGTTAACCGACGATCGCGATGAGCCCGGCGACTACGACCCGACCGTGACTCCTATCTCCTGCTCGGATACCGCGTGTGAGACGGAGCGGGAGCGCCTGGAGGGGGAGCTCGAGATGTGCGAAGAAGACCTGGGCGTTGCCCACGACGAGATCGAGGCCCTGGAGTCGGAGGTCGAGGGCTTGGAGGGAGAGAACTCCGAGCTGCGCACGCAGCTGGCCGCAGCCACCGCCGATGCCGACGAGGACGGTGTGCGCGACCTGGACGACCAGTGTGCCGCCAGCACTCCTGGCAGCGCGGTCGACGCGGCGGGCTGCACACAGAGCCAGGCGTGTAGCGCGATCGACGCCAGTGGAGCCGGAGCCGCCATGTGCCGTCAGTACGACTGGCAGAACGACGAGCCGCTCGGCATGCCCAACGACTGCCGGGTCGAAAGCAGGCTGTGCGTCGCGGTTCCCTAATTTCAGGGGTCAGAGTAAAGTGCAAGAGTAAAATTTCAGGGGTCAGAGTAAAGTGCCAGAGTAGATCAGCTAGCGGCGCGGGCACATTTTGTTATTCGAGGGCCGCTTGTGGCCTATTGTGTTGAAAAACTCCGCCCAGTGATTGTGAGATAATACATCGCAGTTAGTTCTAAGTCGGAGTGCGTTCCCATGTTGGGCAGCAACGATAAACCGCAAGAGCAGCTGTGTTACTCATTCCACCTCGATGACCTGGTCCCGCAAGACCACCTGCGACGCAAGATCGACCGGTTTTTAGACTTGCCCGATTTGCGTGAGCACCTGGCGCCGTACTACAGTCACACCGACCGACCCCCAGGCGCGTTGGACGGCCGCACTCGGGGGCCCGGCTTTCTATGCTTACTCCACCAACTACCTGGCAGTGTTTATGAATCGGCCCGTGATGTGGCCCGAACAGTGGCCACAACCGATAGCTACCGCCGCAGTCGGCGCCAGCGCAAACAGGCGGAAATGCTGTTTGCATACATGAAACGTATTCTGAAGATGGATCGCTTACGACTGCGTGGTCTGAGCGGTGCTCAAGACGAGTCCTTGCTGACCGCGACGGCGCAGAACCTCAGACGCATGGCCAAATACTTGGGGACGGTGCCGACTGGAGTAATTAGTGTCGTTGAAAATCAGACCAGACCTATAACCGCGGGCAAAAGCAGAATTGCCGGTTATAACCAGTGGCGTCAAGCACTCTATCGGGAAACTAATTGAGCCAACCCAAATTATGGGGTCCGCTCAAGGTGACTTTGCATTTTTTGTTCACTTCATCTCGTAGGTCGAAATAGGAAGATCGAAAGACAGATCAAAACCGTAGGTAACGTTATCTTGCTCTTCTGGTTTCATGGTCTTAAGCTCCGCCATTACGCGGTCGTCCTCATAGCTGACAAGCTTCGTGAAATGGCCATATGTACCGAAGCCCGATTCGCTCATGGAAAGACCAGGACCATGAATTGCAAAGCCACAAATCTCGACGCCCGATCCGTCGTTATTGCGGCACAGATCGAATGAAGCAATCTTTTCGATCTTCAGTTTCGTGATAACGAAAACAGAGTTGCCAGTCTCTGCCATGACACCCATAAACTGTTCGTGATCTAAAGGTTCACCCACAAGGAGTACCCTGACTCTTTCGCCATATTGGATTTCCTTCGGTACAGCTACGCCGTCGACGAGTTCCAGGTCCATCGACCAATCTCGATTTTCTTGATTGTGATACCAGACACGGCCCTGGACATAGCTTTCGGCGGCACCGGAAGTTTCGCAACCGAAAATCACTACAAGAACTGACGCGATGACAAACGTAGATCTGAATTTTCTTGCATTCATGTTCTGCTCCTTAGTATTAGTTGCAATATAAGATAAATTATGAGCAATAATGGGCGGAATCCAATTTTGGAATGTTGGCTTGTAGCTGTAATCGAAAGCTGAGTAACCCCGAAAAATTATTAGTTATTTAGGCGGCGCACTACAATTACCTCTGTCTGCAGTCGACCCATTGCGGCCCCCGTGGCGATAGGATATTGACGAGCGCAAAAGTCCCTTGAGCGTCATCTTCGCATTTTACGAATACCGTACTTTCGCTGGCCATGTATAGCGCACGAAAAATTGTGGGTAGAACGAGCAACGAATATGACAGCAATCACTTCAGAGCGCCGCGAAACGTGGGGAACGATCCTCATATTTGTCGTAATTGTCACTGGCCTGAGCATGATGTTCCATTTTGCAATCGTCAAGCTCGCGCCGACGAGTCTTTATGTAGGCCCGTTGATGTGGTGTCCGGCAGTCGCTGCCATGCTCACGCTGCGCATTCGCGGTCGCGTGATCTCATCACTTCCCTGGCAATGGGGCGAATGGCGCTTTAACCTCCGCGCTTTCTTGGTGCCTGTGTTCTATATAGCAGTCGCCTACTCACTCATTTGGGTACTTGATCTCGGCGGCGTGCCAAATAAACAGTCCCTGATGGACTGGGCCGATGAAACAGGGCTCGAAGGCGTTGGTTCACCCGTTCTGATTGTCAGCATGGTTCTGCTGCTCGGGACAGTCGGCTGTATCCGGGCCATGAGTACAATCGTCGGAGAAGAAATCGGCTGGCGCGGATTTTTCATCTGGGAACTGAGGAAGGTCCTGCCTTTCGGAGGGACGGCGCTCATCTGCGGTGTGTTCTGGTCTTTATGGCACTGGCCGATCGTAATCTATTATGGCGGTGGCGACCCGCTGATTCAGATGGTGAATTTCACCGTAATGATCACAGCCATGTCAGTCATCATGACCTACTTCACGTTTAAATCCGGGAGCATGTGGCCCGCAATACTGTTTCATGCGGCACATAACGTATATTTGGACAAGATTTTCAATCCGCTCACCATGAGCAATGAAAACACGGCCTTCTGGACTGGAGAATATGGCCTTATGATGCCTGCCACGACGAGCCTGTTCGCACTATATTTTTGGCGGAAAGCTAGAGCCGAAGGCATGTAATAAGGCCCAGGTAATCAAGGCAACCATTGTTGTGGGAACTTTCACTCTTGGCCGGTTCCAGAGAATGGTGATGATGTAATTGAATTGTCGTAAATGGCTGCGTTCTGGGCGAGAGCGGAGAGTCGCCTTTGACTAATGGCTAGAATTACGAATCCTGTCTTTTTCGTGTAAAGTCGACCTGATTTCGCAGCACTACCCGAGGGTGCAATGCCATGTTGAGAATGACAAAAATCTTGTTGGTTGTTTGTGTCACATTGTGGTGCCTGGTAGGCGCAGCGGGAAATATTCTTGATTGGGGTGGAACGATGGGGGCCGTGGGTGCGGCTGCGTCCATGTCCACGTTTGATGGTGGCGCTGAAAGTTGGAAGGCCACTTCCAATCCGATCGTCATCTGGATGGGCGCACTCATGATCATGCTGTCCAAACTGGCCGCTGGAATTCTGTGCTCGATGGGTGCGCTGAAAATGTGGCAGGAACGCGCCAGTGAATCGGCGGTTTTTTCAGCGGCAAAGAGCTCTGCTTTGGCAGGATGCGCAATAGCAATGATCATGCTGTTTGGCGGATTCATTGTCATCGGCGAGACCTGGTTTGAAATGTGGCGCTCAGATGTGCTGCGCGACCTCTCTCTCCAAACCGCCTTTCGTTACGGCGGTATGATCACGCTGATTGCACTTTTTGTTGCCAGCAGGGACGACTAGCTTCCTGTGGGAGATTAGAACTGGAGAGTATTGGCAAGTCGCCCATGTAACTGGCCACAATCGAGCTCAAGGTGACGCTCTCAAAATAGGGTGATCCGGACTCCCAAACCATCAAGGGTCTGCAGCCGCTCTTGGCCGGTTCGAGCGATATGCGCTGCTGAAAATCTGCCCTGACCAATAATCGCTTACTGGGCAGAAGCGGAGATAAACAACTGCAGAGGATTATTTCCGCAGTCGACCCAGGCTGTGTGAAAACTCGATTTCCGCTTTCAGTTACGTGATTAGATTGCGCCAGATGCCTTGTATTGAGATCTGAGCGAGATTTGTTTCGGTTGGGACGATCCGACGGAAGTCATTTTCGAAGCTCAGAAGGAACTGTGAGAACCGTGATTTATCTGTTTTAAGCGGTAAACAAGGGCCTTCTATGCCCTTATCGCTTCGATCAGCGGTTTCGCTCCAAAGATGTTCATCATTCGCTTCATGTTGTACGCTAACACGTGCAGACTCATCTCAGTACTCACCCCACCTAGCGTTTTGGTCAGGAAGTGCGTCGACCCCATCCAGGATTTCTTCGCTTTTGGAGTAACCGCGATCGGCAACAACGCCGGGCACCTCCGTATCCAGCAGGTTCTTGGTTTGGTGTGCCATATTGGCCAGTTGTGTTCTGTCGTGGCCCGGCAGGATCACTTCATCCTTGGTCAGTGCCACGGCATGGCGCTTCTATTTACTGAAGGCACGCCGGTTAGCTGGGATACCTGGTTGAAAACTTTGGGCTTGATAGTTCCCAACAAAATTGCAAGGATAATTTATAGTCTATGCCATTCAGGGGCCTTGATAGGGGATACGATTTGGCTGAGAAACCGCACATTGTCGGTATAGTGGGGACCGGTTACGTAGCTCGTGGGCTTGCACGGGCGATTCGGAACTCAACTGCATTTGTTGTCGGTTCAGTCCTGACGCGGCGAAACCCTGGGGAGGTCTCGGGGTTTATTGGGACCGAACTCGTCACGTCAATCGAGGGTTTCCTTGATCGAGCGGAGATCGTGGTTGAATGCTCGGGTGATCCAGTTCACGCAACGGATGTCATCGAACATGCATTGCTTGCTGGACGGCCGGTAGTGACAATGAATTCCGAATGGCAGGTTACAGCAGGCAGCTATTATCGTGGGCACGGCTATATCACCGAAGCGGAAGGAGACCAGCCCGGTTCGCTTGCCGCTTTGGCGGAGGACGCCTGTGCGATGGGATTTGAGCCACGTGTCTATCTCAACGTCAAGGGATTTCTTAATTTGACGCCGACCGTCGATGAAATGGCTTATTTTTCCACGTTGCACGGCTTTTCGTTACCACAGGTAGTGTCTTTTACCGATGGGACAAAAAACCAGATTGAATTGGCCCTGGTGGCCAACGGACTGGGAGCTGATATTCTCAGACCCGGCCTGCTGGGACCAGCCGGTTCGCGAATCGATGGAGGACTCGAAACCCTGGCGGAGGCGGCAATCGCTCACGGGAGGCCGATCGTTGACTATGTCCTGACCGGGGAATGCCCCGGGGCCGTAATGATTCTTGCCAGTCACAGCGCCGAGGAGGCGCAGACCCTCAGGACTTACAAGTTGGGCGATGGTCCTTATTATCGCATGATGCGTCCATATCACCTCTGTCACCTGGAAATCCTGAAGACATTGAGCCGGGTCACGGCCAGCCGTCCCCCCCTGTTGGATAATGGGGCGCGCCCGACCATCAGTGTCGCGGCACTGGCCAAGCGCAGGCTCCTGCCCGGCGAGAGGATTGCTCGCGGGCTCGGGAGCTTCGATGTCCGAGGCGAATGTGTGAGGATTGCCGAAAGTTCAGGTCACATCCCGATTACCCTCCTCCAGAACGCTTTCGTTCGACGCGAGGTCAGGCCGGGAGAGATGCTCATGATGGACGATATTGAATCGCCTGAATCTAGGGCTTTGCATGCATGGTTAATTACCGAGGAGACTGTCCTGAAGACAAATGACTCGCAGGGAGCTGAAGGATGAACACCCGCATTGCGATCTGTCTGACGAGCCATGATCGAATCGACTGCACCCGCATCAACCAGGAAATTTTCAAACTCAATTTCGCACATCCTTATATCATCACGCATGCCTCATCCGGCAAGAGGGCGGAACCCTACCTCGAGGACGTTTTCGTGCCTTGCGTGGCCCTGCCTCACCCGGCAGGAGCGATCAACCTCATGAAACGTTCCATTGAAGCCGCCCTGCCGTTTGAACCGGACTACCTCGTCATTCTCGACGGCGACACCTGGCTGCTTGACGAGCAGGTGTTGTTGGGGCTGATCCAGCTTCTGAATGCGAATTTACAGCTATTAATGGCGACCACGTCCTGGACGAGTCCGCGCCGTTCACTGTTCCATCGCCTTGCTTTGGAGTTCTTTGATCTTATACGCGTCCGCGAAGACAGGTTAGTCCGGTTTGCCTCGCTTCCCCGCCGAATGATCTATGATGCCGAGGATTTTTCAACGCAATTCCTTATTCTAAGAAACCAAAAGTCTTTGATAGAGTCCTTCTGTGGATTGAGCGCCGATAACAGGCGATCGGTCGAAAGGCAATGGTTTGATCGGTATGCCGCGCGATTCAACCTCAAGCATGTTTTACGAATGGTCGAACGCGAGCCCGTCCATCCAGACCATCGGCACATCTGTGAACCTCTCGGACTTTTCTCGCAGCACTGGCCAGCGGTCGGAACCTTCGAAGATCCCGGCCATGAGGGCACTCACTCTAAAACAATGGCATGTTTCCCTGGCAAACGTGAGGTTCTCGAAAGTTATCCGCATATATGCCACGGGGAAGCAATCCGACGGTTGCTTAATGCCAAAGATATTGAAAGTTTAGATTACTACAATGAGGGCGCCCAACGTTGTTGATAGGCTCTTTTCAATAATTCCACATTTTAAATTCGTCCCCAGGGTGCAGGCTCTCCGAAACCCCGGAGGGGGTCTGGCCTTTTTTTGATTGCGCCGCTTCAAGGCTGGCCTTGTCCTTATTGGCCCGGTCGATTACATAAGCCTGAATCGCCGCGGAGTCTTCCTTGCTCAAAACCTGGCTATAGGAAACCATGCCGCGAGCACTCAAACTCCCTTGCAGCACCACCTGATCCCAGACCGGGTGCAATTTCGTGTAACGCAAATCCGGCAGTACGCCGCCGCTGATCGCGCTATTGCCATGACAGGTGCCGCAATACTGATGGTACAGGAGCTTCCCGCGCTGGACCGTTTCCGCTGATGCCTCCATCGGCGGCGGGTTTAGTTCTTTGTGCTGCACCTGCAGTGGCGGCAAGGTTTTCTCGCCGCCCAGTTTGAACACCAATACGCGGCTGACATTCTGATTGGCCGCATTGTTTAGCATGCCACCGATAATCAACGGCAAAGCGCCACCCCATCCCACCGCCACCGCAACATATTGCTCACCGTTCACGGCATAGCTGATGGGTGCCGCCATGATGCCGGTCTGGGCAAAAAACGACCAAAGCTTCTTGCCTTGATCGGCGCTGTAGGCGTTGAAAAAACCTTCCCCTGTGCCTTCGAACACCAGGTTCGCGGCGGTGGAAACAACGCCGCCATTCCAGACATCGGCGTCCTCCACCTGCCACCTCGCTTTCTGTTGCACCGGGTCCCAGGCCAGCAATCGCCCTTTCAAACTGGCCTTGATGGCACCGCGTTGTGCCTCATCTTCCGGCATGACGGTGACCAAATCGTCGTTGCCGGTGTTGAAGCCCAGTGGCCGAAGCTGAAAGCCACTGTCCACCATATGGGGATAGCCTGTATCCATGACCGGGATATATACCAACCCGGTGTCCGGGCTGAAGCTCATGGGCTGCCAGTTATGTCCTCCAGCCGGGCCGGGCACGGAAACCCACGGCTTGGTCTGATCGTAATAGGCCGCTGGATTAATGTCGGGACGCCCGGTCTGAGGATCGACCTGCGTAGCCCAATTCATCCCGACGTATGGCTGTGCTGAAATCAATTCACCGGTCTGCCGATCCAGCACGTAGAAAAATCCATTTTTCGGCGCCTGCATAATGACCTTGCGGACGCGTCCGTCAATTTCCAGGTCGGCCAGGATCATGTGCATGGTGGCCGTGTAGTCCCAGCTATCGCCCGGCGATGTTTGATAATGCCAGACATACTCCCCGCTATCGGGGCGCACCGCGACTATGGATGAGAGAAACAGATTGTCACCGCCTCCGGGGCTGCGCAAATACCTGCTCCAGGGCGAACCATTACCCACTCCCAGGTAGAGGAGATCCAACTCGGGGTCATAGGTCATGGAATCCCAAACCGTCCCGCCGCCACCGACTTTCCACCACTCGCCGCCCTTCCAGGTCTTTGCGGCCATCTCCAGCGCCGGACTTTCAAAGGGCTCGTCTGGATTACCCGGCACGGTATAAAAACGCCACAGCATTTCGCCCGTTTTCGCGTCGTAGGCAGAGACAAATCCGCGTACGCCGAATTCGGCACCGCCGTTGCCGATGATGACTTTTCCTTTAACGATACGCGGCGCACCGGTAATGGAGTAGGGCTTGTCGGTCGGTGTGGTTTGTACCGACCAGGCAACCTGCCCGTCACGCGCGTCCAATGCGATCAGTCTGCCATCGAGTGTGCCGACATAGACCCGTCCTTGCCAAACAGCAACACCGCGGTTCACGGCATCACAACACAGATGCACCGCCCAATCCGGAGGCACCTTGGGGTCGTATTCCCACAGCAAATCTCCCGTTGTTGCATCAAGGGCAAATACGCGGCTCCAACTGCTGGTCACATACATCACCCCGTCCACGACGATGGGTGTCGCCTCGATACCCCGCTTGGTCGGAAAATCGTAAAACCAGGTCAGGCCCAGGCTGGCGATGTTGTCTGCATTGATTTGTGTCAGGGGGCTGTAGCGCTGCTCATCGTAGGTTCTGCCGTGCACCAGCCAATTTTGCGGTTCAGTATCCGCCTGCAGGACCCGGTTGGTGTTTACCTCAGCAACAGCCCGGGTTGGCGCGGGCTCTGTGTTGGCCGTCACCCCTGCCGGCCGGCTGCAGCCCACCATCCAGATTGAAATCAAACAAAACGTAAGGCCCATCCAGATCATCTGGTTGGTGCGACCAATCTTTGGCTTTTTCATTGCTTGTCTCTTACCGCGGCCATGTCTGAATCAGTATAAAACTTTACGAACCCGCGCAGGGTTGTGTGCAAAAAAAAGGGAATGACTTTTCAGGTCATTCCCTTTGAATTTACAGCATGTCTTTAAACTTGGCTAAAACTCATAGGTAGCGTCCAGGAACCACTGACGGCCGCGATCGAAGATTTCGATGCTCCAGCCAAAAGCATCCTGCTGGTTACCGAAGGTGCGGTAGTGCTTGTCACCAATATTTTCAACACTGGCCGTAAGCGACAAGCCTGAATTTCTCGCATCCCAACGCAGACTCGCATTGAACAGGTCGTAACTGGGCTGAAACTGCGCCGGGTTGGGGACACCAAAACCCAGATCGGGCGCACCCAGGAACGGCGGTGCAGCCGGTGGGCCATCGTAGGGAACGTTGTTCGAGTTGGTGCCGAACTTCGATCGGTACGACCATTCCACCCGGGGTGTCAGACTTCCCATGTTACCCATCTGGATCTCTTTCATGATTTGCAGATTCGCGTTCCAGTCAGAGATATTCTCAAACCGGCTGTCCTTGGTCAGGCCCTGCACTCCGGTGCCGACCTTGGTTCGCTTCGGGTCCAGATAACCGACACTGCCGCTAAGCAACCAGCCCTCGGCTGGCGCCAACAGTAATTCCAGTTCGAAACCCTTGATTTCTGCATCGCCTGCGTTGGTCACAAAAGGACCGACCCGGGTGGGATCTGCCACCAATAATTGGATATCGGTATAGTCGGTATAGAAAACCGCTCCGTTCAATCTCAGGCGATCATCCAGGCCGTTGAATTTGAAACCAGCCTCATAGGAGTCCACAAATTCCGGCCCGAAATCCGGCAACGACGCTTCCGGCGGAAATATCCGTTGGGTAAAGCCGCCGCCTTTAAAGCCTTTCGAGTAGGTAACATAGGTCATCAATTCCGCGTTCCAGCGATAGGCCAGGTTGATCATCGGTGTGGTTTCTTTCGAATCTGTATTCACCCATTCGTAAGGCAAAACCCGGTCACCCACCTCGCAGGGCAATCCCGTGCCGGGGCAGGGCGGCAACGGCAGCGGCCCGGCGGGAAAAGCTTCAAAGTACTGATCCGGCAAATAACGCTTGGTGTCTTCGGTATAGCGCAAACCTGCCGTCAGAGCGAGCTTTTCAGTCAGATTGTAGGTCCCCTGTCCAAATACGGCCCAGGAATCGCTGTCAAAGAAGCCGCCGGACTGAATCCAAACCTCGGAGAACCGCACGGGGTTGATGTTTTTCCCTTTCTCTTCAAAATAGTAAGCACCCACGATCCAGTTGAAGCGATTATCGTCTGTTTTGCCCAATAGCTGGACCTCCAGGCTGTTCTGTTTCTGGTCGAAGATATCGATCAAATAGGAAACTCTTTGCGGAGCAGCATCATTGTCATTCAAGAACTCACCGTTGAATTCGCGATGGGAGGCTATGGTCTTGAATGTGAGGTCCTTATTGATATCCCAGTCAATGGTTGCAGACCCGCCCCACGTTTTCAGGTCCGCTTGGGCCGGATCGGTACCGTAGTTCTTGGTCCCGCCTGCGGGCTGGATGTACTGACTGATTGAAACAGCTCGGGTTGGTCTGGTTGGAGGGTTCGAAAGCAGGCCAGGAAATTAAAGGGGAACTCCGCCGTCGGGTCAAAAAATTCACCGCCCGGGACAATGCCACCGGCTGCCAACTGCGACACGAAAGTGTTCTGGTACAGCGTCATGGACGGTGCACCGCCGGGACCAAACAGGCCTTCATTGATCGGCAGTATGCCGGTCAACACCAGCGGCGGGCCATTTTCGTTGTCCTTCGAGTAGTCGAAGGAAAAAGTCACCTCCACATCCTCATTGACCAGCCAGAGCGCGGTCAGGCGGCCGGCGATGGTGTTGTCATTACCCAGATCCTTGCCGTCAAAAACACGATGAACGTAACCGTCCTGTTTGAAAGAGGCCACGGTAAGGCGGGTCAGAAAAGACTCACTGAGCGGTATGTTCAGGGTGGCGTTGACATTGAAGCGGTTGTCGGTGCCCACTTTGACCCCAACTTTTCCGCCAAATACATCGGTCGGGCGCTTGGTGGTCAGGCTGACCGCGCCACCGATCGTGTTTTTGCCAAACAGGGTTCCTTGCGGACCGCGCAAGACTTCAACCCGCCCTACGTCAATCAGGTCGAGTACGGCACCCACCGAACGGCCCAGATAAACACCATCCACATAAATACCCACGCCCGGGTCAATGACCGGCACGAAGTCATTCTGGCCAATACCCCGGATATAAACCGCGGCATTGGTCACGCCGCTGTTGCTGGGAGAACGTTTCAAAACCAGGTTCGGTGCAAAATCATCCAAACGCGACAAATCTGTGACCCCCCTGATTTCCAATCCTTCCCCGGTGAATGCCGATATTGCGATCGGCGTATCTTGCAAACTTTCCTCACGTTTGCGCGCGGTGACGACGATTTCTTCCATGCCCAGTCCCGGCTTTTCATCGGCCGCATATACCGGACTGCTTCCCGCCAACACCCCTGCCACCCCCAGCACATGCGGCAGCCAGTTCACACTTTCGATTTCTTATACAGATCATTTAGCATTTGTAATCTCCTCCAAGTGACCCTGCCAAGTTCTTAGATAAAGCATCATTTGATTTTCGTCCGGATTCAACATTGAAGCGTAATGGTTGAAGCGCCGGGTTCTTGAACGACAATTCATACCAGGTCCCCATCCAGACCGCAGCGCAATATGGCGCTGTCCGGGTGCCTGAGGCTGAATTCTATACTTATTTGGCTCTGTTTTGTGTCAATGAGCAAACTCGTTGCGAAAAAAGTGCCGCAAGCGCTTAGCCGGTTTTGGTGGCCTGTTGCGGGACGCTAGTCCGATATGCGAATTTTGCCGGCGTCCGCCAGTTCTTCAACCGCGTTTTGAGCAACCTCGCGGGAATCGGCAGCGCGCGTCAGTTCGCTGCGGTCCAGGGTGGGCTCAAAGCCCGAACGATAGGGCAGGCCGGCCTGCTCCCAACCTGCGCCACGGTTGAGCATGAGCCTGGTCACGTCGGCCCGGCCATAGTGGCCCATGGTGTCGCATATCGCTTTGAAGGCTTTGATCATCAGCGCGGGACAGTCGGCATAGATCAATCCCGAACCTTCCTTGGGGCCGACGATGGGCACACCCAACGGACCGATGACCGCGCTGCCGCCGCGGGAATAGTCGATATTCATGCTGTCCCGGTAGGGGAAGTCTTCATCGATGTCGCTTTTTTCGATGAATGCGCAAACCGACACCGTGAAACAGCCGGCTTCAAGTGAGTGCGCCCGCGTCACCGAGTGTCCCCAGAATGAGCCGGTGGTATCCCATTCTTCCAGGCGCGGCCCGGTATGAAGCGCAAACGCCCCGGGAAATACAGCGATATGAATGTCCTCGCCCATCGCGATCATCGCCGCGCGCAATTGGGTATTGAGGTTTTCACCACAGATCAGGCCACCGATGCGGCCGATGTCGGTATCGAATACCACCAGGTCTTCGCCGTTACCTGAACCCCAGAACGTCCGCTCGGAAAACGTCGGCAGCAATTTTCGATGGCGCCCCAACAGGCGGCCATCCCGGGAGAAGGTGAGCAGCGAGTTGTAGATCGTGTTGCTGCCGGGCCTCGGGTCGATCTCATTACAGCCCATCACGACATGAATGCCGGCCTTGCGAGCCGCTGCGCCAATACGATCGGTTACCTGGCTGGGGGCCAGCACCGCGGCATCGAAAAACCGTTCCCGCACCGCAATCCACTGTTTGAGATCGGAATCCCAGCCCTCGGTCCAGTAGGGATACCCGGCCAGCCACACCTCGGGGAAGACAATCAGATCGGCATCATTGCGGGCTGCTTCCGCGATGGCCTCGCAGCCACGTTCCAGAGTGGCATTCAGATCCAGATACACCGGCGGTATCTGCGCGATGCAGATGCGCACCTGTTCCCTGCCGCCAAGTACGGGTTTCAGTGCACCATTTGCCTTTGCCATCACCTAATTCTCCCAATCCGGCTTGAAGGGCGTAATATTATTCATATACACTGGTTTGGCTATCCATTCTGAGCACTATCCGATTACTGCAATGCCACATGATTTTGCAATGTTCTGTATTTCCCTCGGGCCAGGCTGCCCACTTTGGATCTCGTAACTCCTGATATTACCTGGGATTTGCGCACGACCAATGTCGATCTCGTCCGCGGCAAGATTTCGCGCCTGCTCCGACCCTTCAAGCTCACCGCTGACCCGCGAAGAACTTACGATGCACGACTGTTCGGCAGACAGTTCTCGCGCACTGGAATTGCCATCATCGATTACGGTCAGGAAGTCGATGTAGAAGCGGACCCGATGCAGTCATTTTCCCTGATACAGATCCCGATCAGGGGCAGTTTCGAGTTGCAGGGCAGGGGCAAGTCCGTCGTCGTCAGGTCCAACGAGGCCCATTTAATGGGACCGGCCACACCATTGCGCATGCGCTGGTCACCGGACTGTCGCCTGCTGGTCTTACGTCTGGATGACTGGACCACCCGCAGGCTGGTGGCAAAATGTCGTGTGGCCGCGCCGGCGATCTGCAGTGAGGAAGACCTGGGCGCGGTGGTCGCGATAGACAAGGGGCCCGGTCTGTCTCTCTTCCGCCTGGTGTGTCTATTGCGTGACGAGGCATTGACCAATGGCTCCATATCCAGCCAACACCGGTTCGTCAGTTCCATTGAAAGCCTGTTGATTCGACTGGTGGTCCAGGCGATCGAGGCAGGCTCCCAGTCATACATGAGGACCGACGGATATTCATCAGGTACTGATCTTGTCTCTCAGGCACAGGCTTTCATGCTGGCGAATCTGGCGCGCCAGATATCCACTGCTGAGGTTGCCGAAGCCTGTGGTGTCAGTCCGCGGACCTTGTTCAGCGGCTTTCAAAGCGCTCTGCACATGGGCCCCAAGTCCTGGCTGATTCAAAGGCGCCTGGACAAGGTGCATGAGGCGCTCAGCCAGGAAACAGCAGCCGTCCGCACCGTGACAGAGATCGCCCTGATGTGGGGCTTCAATCACCTCGGGCGGTTTTCGAATTCCTATCGACGCCGTTTTGGCGAGCACCCTTCGCAGACCATGCGAACGAACAAAAGACAGCTCACCGAGGGAGGCAGGCAGTGATGGCGACTCTCGCGCCAAATACCGAACTCGGAGGATTTTCCCAACCGCTCGCCAACGTGATTCTGGACGCCAAAAAGAGTGGGTTCAAGAGTGCAGATGCGGCCCGTGTACGCGAGTTGCGCGACTACCTGAACGCGGATTTGTCCGGACTTTATCTGCTCGACGAACGTTTGCGGCCCAATGCCACCCTGGCTTCGCGCCCCGCGCGGGGTTTCCTCAAGGGGTATGAGCGCTTCAGAAACCGCGATCCAATCTTTCTTCAACTTTTAAGGCACCGTCGGGCCATGGACGGGGTTTCATTGTTGGGTTTTGAGGGCTGGATGCGCCATCCGTTGGCGCGATTCATGAAAAACTGGAACCTTCAATACAGCTTGCAGGGTGCGATCTGGAACGAGGGCCGCATGATCGCCACTTTGAATTTTGCCCGTGAGGAAAAGTATGGGCCGTTCGCGCCAAAGGATGTTGCCGATCTGGAAACGCTGTGTCAGTTGATTTCACGCCAACTGTTCATGGCGCGGGGTGCGGTTTCACCGCATGACGATGAGCGGAAAAACATCCATTTTTCCGCGGCCGGAAAAGGCCAGGGCATCAATTGTATTGTTTCCGATGCTGAAGGAGGCGACCGTGAGCACGGATGTCGTTCCGGCCATGATCCATCCCTGCCTGACGCTGGACGATCTTGAGCGGAGCATCGCCTATTCGATCAAACTATTGCGCTCGCAGGGATTGCATTCGGTAGAGCGGGAAATTCTTGATAACCGCACTGTGATCGCGAAACTATGCACATTCTGCATCGCCGGCAGTGACAATTTTATGACGGTTGTAGTGCGCTTGGCGCAATCGAGCGGTGTTCGGATCGATCCGCTGGCGGGTCTGGGGCCACGCATCCGCTCGGTACTTGAACTGGTGGTCAGGGGCTACAGCAATAAGCTGATCGCCCGTGAACTGGATATTTCCGAGAACACGGTCAAAGACCATTTGCGGCGGCTCTACAGTCACTTCGGTGTGAACAGCCGCACGGAACTGACCTGGATTCTGCACGGCCAGGTCTGACGTCTTCAGTGGCTGTTACAGGCCAGTCCTCCATGTAAGCCGGCTTCTTCCAGATGCCTCGTTCATGCATGCGGTCTGCAGCGGCGCGGAAAAGCTTGTCGTTCTCGGCATGTTTGAGCGGGGGTTTGAGCAGGCAGGCATTGGCCTCATACGATGGCTGGTCGTATATCATGCGGAACTGCTCGGTGCGCAGATCCTTGAGCCAGTTGCCCCACAGTGATCGCGCGCGATATTGGCGCAATGCTTCGATGTCGATAATGCCACCGGCATAGGATGCTGTCCCGCCCGCCTCGTGACAGGAAATCATCTGTCCCTGATAGCCCACGATCATGGATTTGCCGCCAAAGGTATCCAATGCAAATTTGGTATCCGGCGTCGGGTAATAGGACGCCGGGTTGGGGGCAATGACGTAGGCGGTATTGTCCAGAGCCCGCGCCCTGTTCTGGATTTCCCATAGGCCGTTGGCGACGTAAGGCTCAGGATAGCTCGGGCGGTAAATGATTTCGACGCCGTTCATTGCCAGACCGCGGGCAGTTTCAGGATAACTGCCTTCCATGCAGATCACGCAGCCAAGCCGTCCGATTTCGGTGTCGACCACGGGATAGAAGGCATCCAGACCCGTACCGTAAAGCTCGATCCATTTATCCCATACGTCATGCGGAACGGTTGAATGTTCCCGCGCAAAAACCTGGACCTTGTAATGAGTATGGATTACTTCGCCTTGCGGATCGATGATAAAGGCGGCATTGAAGAAGCGCTTGGGAAATTCCGGGTGGCGGACTTTTGCCTGGGCAATGATGTAGGTATTGCATTCCGCGGCAAGTTTCCCCAACGCTTGTGTTTCCGGTCCTGGAATATCAATCGCCATGTGCTCAACATAGTATTCATGATCCCAGTCGAAGATTTCGTCGGTAAATCCCTGCAGGGCTCCTTCGGGGATGGCCAATAGGCGCACCGGAAGGTCGATGTCGCTCAACCATATGGCTGCATATGACAATTCAGCAATATGCTCGATGTTGACGTTGATGTCCTCACGTTTATGCGCGCCGCGCATAACCGGCTGCAATGCCAGCGCCATGTATTGCTCAATGGGTTTTTTCGTCTTCATCATTTTGCTCCTCGCGCATTCAATATAACTATCCGGAACGCTACATAATTTCATCGGGCTGCCGCAACCACCCATATGGGCGGTTGCAGAGCCGGGCAATAGTCAGCCCATCTTCATCTCGTAGAAGCAAAGCTTGTTGCCGTCGAGGTCGCGCACATAGGCGCCATAAAACACCGGCATGCGCTCGCCCGGGGCGCCTTCGTCGCTTGCGCCCAACTCAATCGCCTTGGCATAGAGCTTGTCCACGCCTTCACGGGAACCGCCGGAAATGGCAATCATGTTGCCATTTCCACAGTGCTGGGGTTGTTCGTTATGCGGAATACAGATGGCCAGCATGGCTGCATCCATTGACTTGCCATAGAACTTGATTCGGTCCATGCCGAAAAGCTGTTTGGCCCCAACTTCATCCAGCAGTGAATCGTAAAAAGCCACTGCCCGATCCATATCGTTCACACCAATCGTTGCATAGCCGATCATTTGAAAATCTCCTTCTTGTTGTATGTGTTGGTAGGATTACCGCCGTGAGATCATGAAATTACTGCACCTCAATAAAAGTCGGAAACAGAAAGCGGAATGGCCGCGTGATGTTATGGTTGATCAGTAGCCGGTAGCGCGTCTGCTGGAGCTTGAGTCGTTCAGGTGGCATGGACTTTTACCGTTTCCCCGATGGTGTTCATGATGTGGCGCAGCACATCGTAATCGGGATGCCGGACCCGCATCCAGGCGTTTGCCATATAGCCGCCTGCAACGGCTTGCGTGGGCGAGCCGATGGCCGGCAGATGCGAGGCGACGATGCACTCACCGTAAGCCTTTTGGATCGCTTCCAGCCCGGAATAGCCGGTGATGCGGCCATCGCATGCCGGCCGCAGTGCAATCATGCCGGCCGAGTACCGGCGCGAAGGGCTGCTTTGAACGCGGCCGTGCACCAGCGCTGAAGCCCATTCCGCGTACAAGTCGAACTCGTTGGCTGCGTTGTACACGTCCCATTGCCCGACGCCGGGTGGGCGACAACCGATCTCGGAAAATTTCAGGCCCCTGGGACTGGCGAACCATTCCATATGGGTGGCCGATGTGCCAATGTCCAGAGTGCGAATCACGTCTCGCGCCATCTGCCTTACTTCGCTGTATCCCGGCGCCTCGATCCGGTTGGTGGTGATCATCTGTGGGGAAATCCAGCGTTCCCGCATCGCGAGCAATACATTCGGGTAGTAATGCGTAATGAATTCGTGCTTAACCTCACCATCGACGGTGAGAGTATCGAGAAAGCCTTCGTGGCCTTCGATGAATTCCTCGATTGCCACTTCCACTCCGTCCGCCAGCCCGGATTCGACAATCACATGCTCCAGTTCCTGCGCATCCCGGACTTTCCAGGTGCCGGATGCACCGGCCCCGTCCGGCGGCTTGATGATCAGCGGATAACCGGCTTGTTCGGCAAATTGCCGCGCGGTTTGAGCATCACCGGCTCGGGTGGATTGAGCACAAGGAATGCCCGCCTTGCGCAGCGCGTCTTTCATGGCCGGCTTGTCGCGGCACAGGTAAGCGGTACGCACGGAGGTTCCGGGGATATTCGCCGCTTCGCGCACGCGGGCGGCTGCCATGATGTGGGCTTCGACCGTGGCTTCCAGCCGGTCTACCCGGGTCTTTTGTTGCACCTGTTGTACCGCGCGCAGCAGGGCAGGTTCATCCACCACGGACTGCACTTGCAGGTAATGGCTCAGCCAGTGTCTGATTTCACCGGGCAGGCTCTCCCCGGGGCGTTCGCCGATGCCGATGATATTGGCGCCGGCCTCGTGCAGGCCGCGCACGAATTCCCTTTGGTTATAGGGAAAACAGGGTTCGATGAAAATAACGTTCACAGGTGTTGATTTGTCCTAGTGGCCTGTAACAGCCATATCGATAGTGCCTGGGCGCGCCTCGCCCACCGAGGCTGCGTTGCTCGTCGTCGCCATAGTGCCTACTATGCCTCCTCCTCGTGCCTTGCCTCGGCGCGCGATCCATCACCCAGATCACTGCCGATATGGCTGTTACAGGCCACTAGGTATTGACAAGACGCCGGAACAGGTCGACGTAGATTTGCCCCTGGCGTTCCCAGGAGAAATCCATGGCCATTCCATTGCGCATCAGTTTGCGCCAGGTTTTCTTGTCCTGGTACAGATCGAGCGCGGTATTGATTGCCCATTCCAGTGCAATTTCATTGAAATCGTTGAACACGATACCTGTGCCCGTTCGGCTGCCCGGGTCGAACATGGACACCGAATCGGCGAGACCCCCCGTGCGCCGGACGATGGGTACCGTGCCGTAAAGCAAACTGTACATCTGATTCAGACCGCACGGCTCGAACCGCGAAGGCATCAGGAACAGGTCGCTGCCGGCTTCAATCCAGTGCGCCAGCTCGTTATTGAAACCGCGGTAATAGCATACGCGATCCCGGTAGTTCTGCTGCAGCCAGGCAAAAAACTGTTCATAGCGCGGTTCTCCGCCGCCGATGACCGCCAGGGCGAAAGGCCGGCGTTGCATCAGTTCCGGAACGACTCTTTGCACCAGATCGATACCTTTTTGATGGGTCAGCCGGCTGACCATGCCGATCAGCGGCCTATCGTCGCTGCTGTCTAGCTGCAGCTCCTTCATCAGCGCCAGTTTGTTCTTTCTCTTGCCGGAAATCCGCCGGCTGTCGTAGAAAAACGGAATCAGCATGTCATTGGCCGGGTTCCATTCCGTGTAATCCACGCCGTTGAGAATGCCCACCAGGGAATCGCGTCGCCATTGCAGCAGATCCTGCAATCCCATGCCGTAATCCGGGCCGAGGATTTCCCGCGCATAGGTGGGGCTGACGGTAGTGAGCAAATCGGCATGCA
>CAWFGC010000015.1:0-11840 GCA_963815185.1 uncultured Gammaproteobacteria bacterium
GATGCCTGATATTTTGAATCAAGGAGAATTATGTTGAATAAAAAAATGCTGGGTTGGATGGGGATGAGCATGCTGGCGGTTAGCAGTTTACCTGCTGCGACCTTACAGGCTGACGCCGCTGGCGATGCGCAGGCAGTAAACGGTGCCGTCAAGCAGTTCTATGTTGCGCTGAACTCCATGTTCACGGGCGACGCAGCACCAATGGAAGCCGTTTGGTCACATACGGATGATGTGGTCTACATGGGCCCGGGCGGCGAGTATTTGGTGGGCTGGGCACCGGTGCGGGACGTCTGGCGCCAGGTAGCGGCACTGAAACTCGGCGGCAAAGTGGAGCCTTCCGGCCTGCAGATCACGCTGGGCCAGGACATCGCAATCGTCAGCCTCACCGAGATGGGCGAAAACACCAACACAAAAATGGAGACGCAACACGTCTCGATCCGGGCCAGCAACATATTCCGCAAAGAAGATGGGGAGTGGAAAATGATTGCTCACCACACGGATTTGCTGCCATTCCTGGAATAATGCAGCAGCAAGGTGGTGGGCAAATCAAGTTGGGTTGTATACCTGACCATCTACTAGCTCCGCTAGAACACGCGCGACAAGCGAAACTGACAAGATGCTCGGCCTGCCAATAACGGAGTCGGCCTGCCGACGAAGGGCATGGCTGTAGCTCATGCAATCATAGACAACATAATCAGGGGTCTTCTCAGTCATTTGTCGGGCGGCGTCCATAATATTCGCCTCCGCCGCGTTGGGGGCGAGAGCGATGGTGGAGACCATGCCGACGCCGGCTGCACACCATCGCTCCTTTATGACATCAGTCTGTTCCAGCAGTGGGGCGAAAACACCCAAATGGCCGGATCGGACCACGGCTGTGACGGCCTTTGTCAAGATGGGCGCAGGCAACAGGAAAGGTTGGACATGAAGCTCCGGAAATTCGCCCGTGCAACAGAACAGCACGGGGCTGCAGCCCTCAGCGGCCAGCGCCTGCAATCTGGAAAGTGCAATTTTGGAAATTGCCGCATGGCTGAGGCGTATGTCGGATCCGTCAGGCATTACAGCAAACAAAGTATCTTCATCCAATTTGGCCCTAACGGAGCAACGCTCTTCGGTGGACAGGCTATCCAGAATACCTTCAAGTCGTATCTTTATCCCCGTGGGCATAACACGGCGAAATTCTTCCTCAAGCTTGGGTCGTGGTGACTGCCCAATAACCAGGATACCGATCATTCTCTTTGCCTCTTTATCTCCATGTTGCATTAGTCTGACCTTTTGATTTGGCGACAGCATATAGCCAGTCGAAGTGACCTCCAGTTGATGGTCGGCTGTACCCAAGGCTCTCACACGCATATCTTCGTGAAAAAGGATTGCAGAAAACTTTGCAAAAAAATCTGCATTTGAATTAATACAATTTGCACTATAGTAATTCTGTATCCTATGCCCTTGCCTTGGAAGAATTGCACGGGCCAGCCCAGAAGATATATGAGTTCGTCGAATTTTGGAAATGTTTCAAACTCTAAAGAACAGCCGCTTGGCGCAGCGGATGATAATGACTTCGCGCTTGAGTCCCAAGTCGTTATCACTAAATTCGATCCGAGTCCACAGCGTACCCATCTCATCGTCCGGCAGCGACTGACGGCGGTCCTGGACGCTCAGATTCAGGGACGCCTGACTCTGGTTATCGCTCCCGCTGGATATGGCAAAACTACGTTACTGGCTGACTGGCGCCGTCAGCTCAAAAACTGTGGCGTTATTGTCGGTTGGCTTTCCCTGGACGAGGATGACAGCGACGCCCCTCAGGTTCTCCGTTGTCTCGCATTGGCACTGGCGCGCTCAGGTCTTGTGCGAGCAGCCAAGCTTGCCTCCTCGGTCATCTTTGACACAACGGCAGCTAAGCAGCTTTTGACTGCTCTCTTGAATATGATCGCCACCGAGGATCACGAAGTCGTGCTGATATTGGACGAATTCGAGCACCTGCCGGTGGCTGTCATCGAAGAGGTATTTTTTCCCTGCCTGGAAAAGGCGCCACCCAACCTGCACCTGGTAATCGCCAGTCGTGAGATGCCTCAACTCAAAATTGCGAACTTGCGCGCCCAAGGCCTCGTTCACGAGATTCATGCCAACGACTTACGCTTCGATCTGTCGGAAATTCGCTCTGTGTTGGGTGACGCCGCCACCAATAGTGAATTGCAGCAGCTAGAAACACAGACTTCGGGCTGGCCCGTGGCGATTCAGCTCTTGAAGGGTGTCTGGGCTCAGCACGAGCGGCGCGGGAAGGTTCTACGTGAGCTCGAAGCATTAGACGATACTTTGATCGATTATCTTTCAGAACAAGTGTTTTCCACCTTACCGAAGGATGTTTTCAAGTTGCTGGTTCAAGTATCAGCCATTGACCGAATTAGCCCTGGCATTGTTGAATTCATGAGCGGGTCAAATGATGCTTGGGGGCTAATTATTAAGACGGACGCCCTTGCCCCGTTCCGTATCCCACTCGATACGGCCAACCTTGAGGTCTACCGGCTGCACCCGATTATTAGGGCTTATTTTCGGTCGCAACTGGATACCTTGCCGAGAGAGGAGCGGGCTGCGACCTACCGACGTGCAGCGAATTGGTATGCCTCTGCCGGCCGCCTCGTTAGCGCACTTGACTGTGCCGCTGCGGCCGGGGACACAGACCTTTCCGGGACGCTCATCGAGGAAGCTGGTGGGCTGACGATTTGGCTGAGATCAGGACTGCCGCGGCTTAAAGCGATTGTCCGGGCCCTAAACGAGGACGTGTTCGCCAGTTTCCCGAGAGTGAAGCTCCTCAAGGCCTTTCTTTTTGTGAAAGAGGGTGACGTCAGAGCAAGCCGACAACTTTTCGAAGAAATTCGTCGGGAAACCGACAGTTTCGAGCAAGACCGCCGAGGAGGTAACGCGTCGTTGCTGAAACTCGATAGCCTCGTTCTCGAGTCGACTCTGATGGTTAATGAATGCCAGACCGCCAGCGACCGATACCTGGCCGATTACGAGCGAACAATCCTCAGCGTTTCCAAGGATGATGACATCCTTCTCGGCAATATCAAAAATCGTCTGGCCATATCCCATTGCCAACGTGGCCATTTCAACGAGGCATTGCGCGAGGCCTCAGAATCCCTGGACCATTACCGTCAGACAGGCCTTGTGCATGGAGAATTCTTTGCCCACCTGCATATGGGAACTGCATATTTTGCGCAAGCGCGCGTCCGGGAGGCACGCGATAGCTACGCAGCGGCGCGGGCAACTTGGCGCAACGCGCTCGACGAAGAAAAGACCAAGCAGGCGTTGCTGCATGCCCATATTCTGGAACTTGATTACGAGCGCGCCGAACATGCGTTGTCCATGCGCCGGTTGACCGAAACCATGGGTGTTTTCGAACACTGCGAATGGTGGTACGACGCCTTTGCCGCTTTGGCCATTCCATTGGTCATGACGCTGCTCGCCACCCAGGGTCCAGAAGCTGCGCTTGATGCGCTCGGTCATTGCCGTGCGCTAGTGGAGCAGCGTCAGGCAATAGGACTTCTCCCGCTATTCGATGCCGTCGAAATTTCCTGCTTCGCTTTGTCGGGGGCTGTGGTGCGAGCCCGGGAAAAACTGGATGCTTGTGGCTTTACTCTCGAGCATTATCTAGATTCCGAAAATGACGAGATCTCATGGAGACAGGGCGAGGCCGTGGCTGGCGCTATTGCGAGGGTCTATATTCGAGACGGCCGGGCTAAGACCGCAGCAGAATTCCTCAAGCCGATTGTCGAACTTAGAGCATCACGTGGCCATTTCCGATCTGCCATTCGCCTCGGTCTTTTGCATGCCATCGCTCTTGAGGTCGCAGAAGATTTTGACAAAAGTCGCCAAGCGCTTGTCCAAGTTATCGGTTGGGCTGCGCCTGCGGGGTACGCCAGGGGGTTTATTGAAGAAGGGTTGCTGGCCTTAAACCTGCTCGACAGAAATTTGCCGACGTTCAGCGAGGAAACAGACCAGGGGGAGTTCCTCGATCGACTCACCCTGCTCACCAAAAAAGGCGGAGCATCACTCCAAAAGCCAATGCTCTCTAAGCGAGAACTGGCAGTGATCCTACATGTTGCGCGCGGTCTTACAGACAAGGAGATCGCCCGCGAACTCGATCTCGCTCCCAATACGATCAAATTCCACCTTAAGAACATTTTTCGCAAACTCGGCGCCCGCAATCGCACCCAGGCGGTTGCTTATAGTCAGGGCCAAGGTCTCCTAGGCTAGTTCAATTTGCGATCAACCCACTCAAATGAGTGGGCACCTACCGTGAGTGTGCATCGCAGGCCTACTCGCCGGAGATCCCAAACCACTCTCCGGCGTCATTGCGCACCAGCAGCGCCATAACCTACCCTCAAAAACGCTTTGAAAATACGTATTGAGCAAATTTATGCGCATCGGTATTGACGTTGGGGGCACCAACACAGACGCAGTTCTTTTGGACGGCATCCGTACCAAAGCCTGGCGGAAAATGCCTACGACTGCTGATGTTCGCTCGGGCATCATCAACGTCATACGCAAGCTCTTGGATGGCTCGGCAACTGACATTGATCTCATTGACAGTATTATGATCGGCACCACCCAGTTTACCAACGCCGTGGCTGAACGCCGCAGGCTGTTACCGGTGGGCGTAATTCGTATAGCCCTACCCGCCACAGCGGGGCTGCGGCCTTTCGTGGCTTGGCCCCAGGATCTCAAGAACATCGTTTGTGGGGAGATTCATCTGGTGCGCGGGGGGTATCAGTACGACGGCAGCATTAACAGTGTCCTCGACGAGGTGGCTGTTGCTGAAGCCGCGCGGAGCATCCGCGAACTAGGCCTTGAGGCCATTGCGATTAGTGGACTTTTTTCCCCGCTCAATGCTGAAATGGAATTGCGCGCTGCGGAGATTATTCAGAATGTGCATCCGGACGCGCGGATCACCCTATCTCACAGTATCGGCCGACTGGGGCTCCTGGAACGAGAAAATGCCGCAATCATCAATGCCAGCCTGAGCCAACTCGCAGTAGAAGTTGTCAGCTCCTTCCGAAATGCGCTCGCCGACCTCGAAATAGATGCTCCATTTTTTATTAGCCAGAATGATGGCACGTTGATGAATGCAGCTACGGTTGAACAATATCCCGTGCTTACATTCGCCTCGGGGCCGACCAACAGCATGCGGGGCGCTGCTTTCCTGTCAGGGGTTAGCAACGGACTGGTGATTGATATTGGTGGCACGACCACCGACATCGGCGTCCTTGTCCATGGGTTTCCACGCGAATCCTCGCTCAATGTCGATATCGGCGGCATACGCACTAACTTTCGCATGCCGGACATTCTGTCCGTTGCCTTGGGCGGCGGAAGTCTTGTGCGCTGCAATGACACCCTTTCAATCGGCCCCCAATCGGTCGGGTTTCGGATTCTGGAAGAAGCTATCGTGTTCGGCGGAGAAACCCTGACAGCAACCGATATCGCCGTTGCCGCAGGCTATGCGGACATTGGCGACAGAGAACGTGTGGCCCATCTGTCCCGACATTTTGTCGATAAGGTGGTGGACCGAATCCACACCATGGTCGAAGAAGGGATTGACCGCATGAAGACCAGTCCGATTCCGGTTCCGGTAATCCTGGTGGGCGGCGGTGCAGTTCTGATCAACCGCGATCTGGCGGGTGCGGCGGAGGTCATTGTTCCCGACCACGCACCGGTCGCCAACGCCATCGGCGCGGCAATCGCGCAGGTCGCCGGCGAGACCGACCGAGTCTACAGTTACGGCGCCATAGGCCGGGAAGCGGCCCTCGCCGACGCCAGACAGCGTGCCATTGAGGCGGCGCTCGATGCAGGCGCCGAGAAGGATTCCATACAAATTTTCGATATCGACGAAGTTCCGCTCGCCTACGTGCCTGGCGGGGCCGTCCGGGTCAGGGTCAAGGCCACAGGTGCGCTTGACCTGAGCTCGTCGATGTCTGGGGCGTCGGAAACGGCGCAAATTTGATGTGCGACTAATAGTTCCACACCAACTTACAGGAGCAAGACATATGTGGAAAGTGGGGGTGAACAAGATTCTAAGGAGCCTTCTCGTCACAACAACCATGGCCAGTGCCGCGGGGGCGATCGGAGCAGGATCGGCATTTGCCGCTGAGCAAGCGGCATCAAGCAACAACATGGTTCTTGAAGAAATTACAGTAACGGCTCGTAAACGCGAGGAAAAGCTGCAGGATGTTCCGGATTCGATTGTCGTATTGACCGCGGAAAAGCTGGAACTAACGAACACCAATACGCTGCATGATTTCGTTCGTCTGACTCCAAACCTTTTCGTGCGAGAAACATTCCGTCCGAACGAAACCTTCCTGACCATGCGCGGTATTTCAAGTGCGCAGGGCTCACTGCCTCCGGTCGCCTTTATCGTGGATGGCGTCCAGTACGGCTCCAACGACTTTATCAACCAGGATCTTCTGGACGTTCAGCGGATCGAGGTTCTCCGCGGCCCGCAGGGTGCGTTGTACGGTCAGGGCGCGATCGCCGGCGCCATCAACATCGTGACCAAACAGCCGAGCAACGATTTCGAGGCTTTCATCAAGGGCACCTATGGCAACGGGAATGCGACGCGCATTGCGGCCACGCTTTCAGGTCCCATTGTCAAAGACCGTTGGTTTGCCCGCGTATCCGCTTATTACAAGTATTCTGACGGCCTGATTTACAATCATTACCTCAAGAAAGATATCGACAGCGTCGATATGGCCTCCGGCCGACTAAAACTGGATTACCGCGGTGATCGGCTGAAAATTCAGATTAACGGAAGTTATACCAAGGGCAATCAGTCCTGCTGCTTCCTTGACCACGCCCCCCACGACGCCAATTTCAACTATAACTTTGTAGACGCGAATGGCGTATATCACAGCGTCGATGACGTGAATGAGCCGGGACCGGACACGGACATTCAGGGCAAGACCTGGGATACGTTCGGGACCGTGTCCCTGAAAGTTGACTACGATTTCGACGGCTTCACGGCAACATCGATTTCGGGCTATAATCACGTGCTCGAAGACGCATACGGCGACGCAGATTATTCGTCCAATCCGGCCGTTGCCCAGGATCTGCATTTCAGGACCAATGTGGTCAACCAGGAGCTTCGGTTCACATCGAACGACTCCGGCCGCGTTCACTGGATCTTCGGTAGTTACTATCAGGAGCGGTCTGAAAATCAGGACATTCTCGTGGGGAACGAACCCCCGGCACCTTTTGGCAAGGAGCCGGGGCACCTGGATCCGTTCCTTCACATCGACACCCATGACAAACGCAAGTTGTGGTCGCTTTTCGGAACAGCGGATATTGACATCACCAATGACCTGACGCTGACGTTGGCCGCCCGTTACGACCACGACCAACAGCATTCCGAAGACTTTCAACTCGATGGCTCCTACAAGGAGGCAACCTTTAAGAAATTCCAGCCCAAGGCTGTGCTGTCCTATCACTGGACGCCGGATTTCCTGATCTACACCAGCTATGCAACCGGGTTTCGTCCGGGTGGTTATTCTCAGAACCAGCAGTTCGACAACGAAGTCACGAAAAACTACGAAATTGGCTTCAAGTCGACTGTAATGGACGGCCTCCTCAGCGTGAACGGCGCGGCCTATCACATCGACTACCAGAACCAGCAGATTTCATTCGTGCAGTTCATGTTTGACGACAGCGCTCCGGGCGGCTTCATCGTCCAGAAGGGCGTCGTTAACGTGAAACGCTCCCAGGTTAACGGGATGGAACTGGAAATGGTCGCGCAGCCCACCGACAGGCTTAACCTGTCCATGGGTATCGGTGTCAGCGACTCGGTTGCCAAAGAGATTGAGCCGAACATTCTGTTCAGTGCAGAATCGATCAATTCACTGATCGGCAACAAGTCGCCGCTGGTAACCACCTATACGTTCAACCTAGGTGGCACCTACACCCAGCCCGTAACCGGCAACATGGACCTCGTGCTCCGTGCCGATTTCCGGCAGGAAGGGCCGTATTACCATGACCTCGGGAATACAGTGAAATCGAGCGCTCACAACTATCTCAGCGGTCGTCTAGCGCTCGAATCGACGGCTGGGTGGGTCGTAGCCGTGTATGGCCGCAACCTGACCAACAGCCGGGCGGCGCTGTATGTCAATCCGGTGTCCGGCGTGCGCATGCCCAACCAGCCACGCTCTTACGGCGTAGAAGCGTCCTTCAGGTATTAGGTGGCAAACCTCTATGCAGCTCTCTCTCGGAGAGATCTGAGAGAGTTGCTCTTTTTTCACCTGGATCGTGCATCTAACAGTAGACTTTCTTACTTAGCAGCGTAGCAACCCGGAATTAGCCATGCCCATCGATCCGGCCGCCAATGAGTTCGCCCGCCAACCGGTACCGCAGGAAATCAGCATCAGCGGATGGCGGATTGCCCTGATCAAGGTGGGCGTTCTGATTGCCCTACCAGCCTTCATCATGGGTGCGGAACTGGGCTTCAAGCTGGGCTACGAGCGCAGTCTAATCGCGTTTTTCAGCGGCGCGGTGGTCCTGCTTATCCTCGGAGCGGGAACCGCGACGGTCGGGGCGCAGACTCGGCTCTCCACCTCTATGCTCATCCAGTTTGTGTTTGGACGGATGGGCGCGCGGGCGGTCAGCGTCGCATTGGCCGCCACGCTCACAGGCTGGTTCGGCGTAACCGCCGAGTTGTTTGGCGAGAGCCTGGCGCATATTTCGGACCAGGTTCTTGGCGTCAACCCCGGGGCCCCAGCGTACATTATGCTTGGCGGGCTGCTCATGGTGCTGATCACCATATTCGGAATTCGGGGTCTGCAACGCCTCGCCGATATGGTGGTCCCCCTCATGCTGGCTGGCCTTATTATCCTTGCCTATCTCGGCTACCAACAGGCGACCCCAGGGGCGCTAACCATGATCCCTGCGACCCCGGTCGCTATTGGCGTCGGCATTTCGGCTGTCGTTGGATCCATGGCCGCCGGCGTTACCATCTTTCCCGATATCTGCCGCTTCGCCCATAATCCGCTACACGGGCGGCTTGCCGCTTTTTTAGCGCTTGGCGTCGGGGTTCCCCTTGTGCTCGGCTTGACCGCGCTCCCCAGCGTCGCGACCGGCGAAGGTAACCTGATCGCCATCATGCTGACCCTGGGGCTTGGGATTCCGGCCCTGTTGCTGCTGGTTTTCGCGGCGTGGACGACCAACGCCGGCAATCTCTATTCGTCCTCCTTGATGATGGGCACGGTCACACCTGCCCTCAGCCAGCGGACGCTGGTCATTATCATCGGCATCATCGGCGTTGGCTTGGCGGTTGGTGGTATTAGCAACCATCTGATCCCGGTGCTGTTGCTGGTCGGCTACTCGATACCCCCAATCGCCAGCATCTATATTGCGGATTTCTTCGTTGTGCGGCGCGGTATCATCGACGTGACGACGTGGGTTGATCTGCCCGCGTTTCGCGTTCCGGCCCTTGTCGCATGGGGGCTGGCTGTCGGGGTTGCCCTTCTGACAACAAACCACGTGATTACGATAACAACAATCCCGGCTTGTGACTCCATATTAGCCGCGCTCACTTTGTACCTTGCCTTCTACCATTTTGGTTGGGCTCGCAATGATGCAGGGATTCCCTGCAACAAGGTTTGCCACACCAAAATTCCCATACATACAGATTGAACGCTATGTCACATCAGGGTCTTGCATCGGTGTCTCCATACCAAAGAGTTCCGGGCAATCCAAGGATACACACCGGTTTTGCGCCTATCCAGCCAGAGGAAAGTCGTCATGGTACATATAAGACTGATTACACCACATACTCACGACCGTTCTTACAAGCTCAAAGAGATAGAGGATTTCCGCGATTTGCCCATTGAGTTCAGCATGGTGAAACTCGACTGTGGCCCGGAATCCATTGAAAGCGAGTTCGATGAGGCCCTTGCCGCTCCGTATGTGGTTGGACGGGCCATCGAAGCCGAACAGGATCGCGTTGATGCCGTGATGATCGACTGCATGGGAGACCCCGGTCTTGAAGCGGCGCGTGAAGCGGTTTCGATCCCAGTACTCGGACCGGGCGAGACCTCGCTCCATTTGGCCGCGATGCTGGGGCACAAGTTCAGCTTCGTCACGGTGCTTGAGCGCATCCGGCCGATGATTGAGAGACGCGCCAAAATTTATGGCGTGGCCAGTAAGATGACGCCGGTGCGGGTTATACATGTTCCAGTTCTGAATATTGAGGACAACCATGAAGAGCTTGTCAAAAAGCTTACCGTTGAGTCTATTGAGGCGATAACCAAGGACCATGCAGATGTGATCGTGCTCGGGTGCACAGGCTTTGTGGGTGTGGCTGAGGAACTGGCGGAAAGACTGCGCAAGTCCGGTCATCCGGCGCCGGTTATTAGTCCGATCAGGGTCACAGTGATGACCGCCTTTACCATGCTGCGCACAGGACTTTCCCACAGCCCGCTGACCTACCCGGGGCCGGCGGACAAGGGCGCCAAGGGTTTCGACCTACCCAAGTCGCTCAAATTAAGAGCTGTCGATTTGAAATGAGATGGTGTGTTCTTGGTATTGCCAGCTTCATTACCAACAATAATTAGCGAGGAAGCATGAGCTGGAAACTTACGATCGAAGATCTTGAATGCCTAGCGGAAGGGGCAGCGTTTTTGGGAACGGGTGGCGGCGGTGACCCCTATATCGGTCGCCTGATTGTCCAACAGGCGATTGAGGAGCATGGCTCACCGACTCTTTTAGATCCGTCCGAGATCAACGACAACATGAATGTGTTTTCCATCGCGGGATTCGGCGCGCCGACGGTACAGATGGAAAAACTGATCCATGGTGACGAGGTGATGTTTGCGCTGTCAAAACTGGAACAGATCACCGGCCGCAATGTAGACGCGCTCATCCCGGCAGAAATTGGCGGTGGCAACTCCATGACCCCAATCATGGTCGCAGCCACGCGCGGCATTCCAGTGATAGATGGTGATGGCATGGGGCGCGCCTTCCCCGAACTGCAGATGAACAACTTCAGTGCGCTCGGTGTCCGGGCAACACCGCTGGTGGTGGTTGATGAGCACCTCAACTACGCAGTGATCGAGGCAGAAACCGACAAGATGCCGAGGAGATGACCCGCGCGCTTGCCATCAAGATGGGACTTCGGGTCTTTATTGCCGGCTTCCCCATGACCGGTCGTCAAGTCAAGGACACGGCCATCGCCGGTACGCTCAGGATTGCGCTTGAAATTGGCCAAACGCTCAAGAACGCGCGCTCAAAGCAGGATCCGGTGGACGCGCTGGTGAACTATCTGCGCACGACCTCCTATTACCACCATGTCAAAGTGGTGTTCGACGGCAAGATCTATGACCTGGAACGAAATATGGCTGCGGGATTTTCGGTCGGGCCACTGCCACTTGGCCTCGCTTGACGGGAATGAGTCCAAAGCAGAGGTCATTTTCCAGAATGAAAACCTGTTGGTGCGCGTGGACGGAAAGCTCCAGGCTATCGTGCCCGACCTGATTTGCATCGTGGACCGGGAAACCGGAGCACCGATCCCGACCCAGGCGCTTCGTTATGGCCAGCGAATCAAAGTGCTGGCCATGAGCGCGCCTCCGCAGCTTCGGGACGAGAAATCGCGGGACTTCTTCGGGCCTAAGAGTTTTGGTCTGGACGACCCCTACACCCCGCTTGAAGAGCTTGACCAGCCGAGTTGAGCCCTTTTCAGAGGAAAGTTGCCGCTGGTATCCACCGAGAGCGATTTCGACAACCGGCTTCTGCCCAATAAATGAAGGTGTTACCCGCTCAAGAGTTCCACGTATAATCAACAACCACACCATGACAAGCCTTCCAAC
>CAWFGC010000016.1:0-48805 GCA_963815185.1 uncultured Gammaproteobacteria bacterium
TTGGTGTCCCGGGAATAGGCGTTGCCGCTGAACAAGGCCAAGCCAGCGATCAAAACGCAGAGAGAAGTGGTTCGAACCCCCCAAAAATACGCATGTTTCATGGTCACATTCCTTGTGAACCGATCATTGAGCCCCTTGAGGAGGCCTCCATTGCCTCCGTCTATTTTCGCGATACCTGCAAGAATGTATATTTCTCACCAATGCCTTGCCCGTATCAAGTGAAAAACACCAATTTTTCAACAAAAATATACAGTTTTTGACAGTAACAAATGACAGTCAGGGTGAAGATTCAGGCAATTCATTCCAGTTGATAATGGCATTCCAGACCAAACGGAAATCTCCCCGGTTCATATCCCGATGGACGCCATTGAAATTGTAGCTCACAACGTGTCCGCGGCCGATGGGTGTATCAATGATGGCGGGATGGCCCGACAGTGCCTTTTCTCCGCGCATGCCGCCACTGACCACCAGGTCTCCCTGGCCGCCCCAGGTCAGCACGACATGCCGTTCATCGATCGGGCCGGTAAGACAAGAGGTGCAATAAGCCATCGTCAACCAGCGCCGCGGGGTGTCATAAACGGGCAGATTGGTGCGGAACACAGCCGTTTCGTCACCGTAACCATAGGCGATCGGGTGGCTGGTTTGAGTAAACGTTGCACGCAGCTCTACCCCCGGCGTGAATATTTTGGAGGCTTCCGCGCGCGGCACGTTGCGCACCAGGCCGCCCTCCAGGGCCAGCGTGCTGCCCGCGCCCAGGGTCAGCAACACACCACCGGATTCGACGAACTGCTGGATTTGCGCCAGGCCCGCATAACCCGGCCCACCAGTGATGTCGTCCGAAGCCACGGGTTCGCCCAGGCTGGGAAATTCCGCCGTAGCGCGAAAAGACACGGGGCCGTCGGTCGCTGCAATGCCGTGAATCTGACCTGCCAGATCGAGGCGAGAGAATGGCCCGTAGACGATGACATCCACCTGGTCCTTGAGCCCGCCGGCACGCACGTCTTCGTCGCGCAAATAGGTGTAGGGAATGTGCTCGCGATCAAAGACATAACGAATCCAACCCATCATGTCGGTATCGGCCCATGGCACCCAAAGTCCGATTCTGGGCAGGGTGGCCTCATGGCGGGGCACATCCGGCAACTCCTGGACCGACTGAAAATTGAGCGCCAGTTCCTCACTCAAGGCATTGATGGTGGCGATCAATTGGCGCGAAGCGGGTTCATCGGCAGCCGAGATCAGCCACGAGCCCGGCGGATAAGTGACCTTGGTGCGGGTAAAGGCTTGCTCGGCGATCTCCACCTTGAAAGCCCCCAATCTGTAGCGCGCGGCCAGCAGCGCCTCCTGACCCTGCTCGCGCATCAGGTATGACGGGCCGTGACCGCGTACGATGCCCGTCGGTGATACGTCCGCGGTGAGCAATTCGCTGGGCACGGACTTGACCCGCTTGTCTTCAATCCGCACCGCCTTGACATCAAAACCGACCGGGTATGCCCACGATACATCATCGTAAGGGAGCTGTTCGTACTCGGCGGGAAAGCGCTGCGGCTCAAGCACGTCGAGTGCGTAATTGCGATAGGGCTGATCCAGCTTGACGATGTAGTCGCCGCGGTCAAAATCGCCCTCATGCAGTGACAGCACGGTGGGCAGCGTCCCCACTTCGATATGCTGATCCCTCAGGCGGTTGATCATTTGCGCCACACGCAAGCGATCCGGCTGGTTGGCAGGAATTATATAAGCGTAAGGCTTCTCCTCAACTCCCTTGCGCCACGAGTTATACCCGGTCTGATAGAAATCCCGCAGCATCTCCGCGGCATGTTTGGCGGACCAATCGAGTATCGCCAGCAAGGCCGTTTGCTGGTAATTCACATTGTCGCGCAACGACCAGCGAAATACCGGGTCCGGCGGCCACGGGCGGTACCACTCGCGGCTCAGGCTGTCTTCATCGGCATGGCGCGTTACCGTTTCCGCCGTGGCGTTGCCAAAGGTCTCATAACCGCGGCCGATGGCATTGTGGTTGATCGCTATGGAATCGAGATAATGGTGTGCAAATCCATCACCGAAGTTCCAGGTCCAGACCCCCGGCATCCCCATAGCATTCATCGTGGTCATCTCGTGGAAGCTCATTTCCAGCCAGCGTGAGGTTACGATCGGGTCCATGTGGGGATTGTAAGGACCGGTGCCGTTCCAGCTCATTAACAGCGAGATCGCCTCATGCAAGTCGTGCACGACCACCGGGTGGTAATCGAAAAACATCTTGCTTACCGCGCGGGTGGTGGCAAAAGCCTTCTGATGCGCGTCACGATTGATATCGACGAAAACGTAGTGGCTCCAGTAAGGCGGACTCTGGCGCGGCAAGGTATTGAAATCAGTCTTGCCTTTGAGGTATTTGTAAAACCAATCGGTCAGCTTGTCACGGCCATCAGGTTCTGAAACCGGGTTGATCAGGACCAGCAGGTTCTGCCGGATGGCTTTGATCATCGGCTGCTCGGACACGGCCAGCCGATAGATCAGTTCCATGCACATCTCACCGCTGCCGGATTCGTCTGCGTGCAAATTGCAGTTGATGTAATAGGCCGGCCGGGCGGAAGCGATAATTTTTTCGGCCTGCCCGGGGCTGGTTGTGCGCGGGTCCGCCAGCGCCGCGCTGGCGGCCTTGAGCTGGTCCAGACTCTCGATACCGCTTTCGTCAGCGATGGCTACCAGCACGATGTCACGGCCTTCTTCCGATACACCGATGGTTTCCACTTGGACGCGTGGAGAACTTGCCGCGACCGCATTCACATAAGCAACGATCTTCGCTGAATGGGTTAATTCACCTGCAGCGCCTATGATGTGACCGAGGAAAGCCGTGGGCGAAGGGACGGTCTCCGATGCAGGCACATAGGCAACCCAGGGGCTGAGGAAACGTGGCTCTGTAGTAAATTCCGCGATTGCGGCAATCGAGCCTGGCTCGGCCACATCTGGCGAAGGATCAACTTCCTGTGCCGGCGCGATCGCCGGATACAGCCAGCAGCCCAAAAACCCTGTCAACAACAATTCACGAACCATGGAAAGTCCCCTTTGCGCATAAACCCTGGCAGAAGAATACTGCATGATCGCACAGATACACGGTAGTTTAACGCAGCTGCCCGGCGCGGTGCATACGCCGATTAACAGGAGCATGCCCTTTGGTCCGGTGCTCGCGTGTACACCTATCCTTCTTTTCTGGTGATCGCCGCCAACAACTTTGGTAGCTGCTTCAGTTCGCTCAAATTGACGCCGCGGAGCAGGAAAATCGCGCCCAGGTAGGAGAGCAGCGCCGCGGTGATGCGGCCCGGCGGCGCCCAATGGTCAGTGAGAACAAGCAGCCCGGCCATGACTGCGCCGGCAGCCAATTTCCTTGAAGTAGCCATTTTCCACAGCACGATGTGCAGCTTCAGCCAGGTACCCGATATCAGCATCACCGTGGCCACCAACTCACCACTGACAACTGCCGCGGATGCGTAAAATCCAACAAGCAGGATCAAGGGAATGGTTACCGCCAGGAAGAAACGCAACAGAGTCGCCTGCAGCTCAAGCGCTTCCGCAAGCTTGCCTGCCATCAGTCTGCTTATGGTTGGGAAAGCGGCACTGTTGACGACAAGCAGCAACGACAGCGCGGCAGTCGCCCTGACGGCTTGTGGCGGCTGCAGTACCCGATAGAGCGCTTCGAGGTCATCATCGTCGACGACGGTGGCGAAGCCGACCTTGGCGCCGTTATCGGGCCGCTGCGGGATCGGATCGATGTCCGGCTCGTTACGCAAAGAAATAGCGGCCCTGCGCAAGCCCGCAATAACGGAGCGGCGCAGGCAAGAGGTGAATTCCTCGCCTTTACGGACGACGACTGCTTGCCGACTGAGACCTGGCTGGCAATGCTCGTGCACCACTTGCAACAGGATCCGTCAAGACTGTACGGCGGCAAAACCGTCAATGCGCTGAAACACAACCTGTATTCCACCGCCAGCCAGGCGCTGATCGATTATCTCTATGGTTATTATAATGCCGATCCGAAGCGGGCAAGTTTCTTCACCTCCAACAACATCGCCATGTCCCGTGCGATGTTTGGAGCGGTCGGGGGATTTGAAGCCAGCTTCCCCGGAGCCTGTGGTGAAGACCGCGAATTTTCCGATCGCTGGTTATATCTTGGCTACAAAATGAGCTACGTCCCCGACGCGACGATTCTTCATAACCACGAATTGACCTTCCGCACCTTTTGTAAACAGCACTTCAACTACGGCGCCGGAGCAGTGCGTTATCGCCAATGCAGGGCCCGCCGCGGGCAACCCCCACTGAAATTCGAACCGCTGTCTTTCTACCTGCGACTGGTGGGCCATCCGTGGCAAAGTGAACTTGACCGCCGCTTATCGCTCTCGGCGCTGATGGTGATTTCACAGCTCGCCAATGCGCTCGGGTTCGCGTGGGAAAGATTATTTGGCAGATGATACTATCGGCGCCGTCGCGGCCAGGTGGCAAACCCTGATCCGTACCCGGGTTTCAGTCCTTTGCTAAAATAGCCGTTCCGACGGCAGGCTGAATACCACAGCTTACGACTTAACGAGATTCGCCCAGCATGTCTGAAATGCTCCACGTGATTTGCGAAAGAGATGTCGGGCTGTTTTCGCTCAGAACAAGTGTTTGTCTCCTGCCATTCCGGGGACCATACCGGTCTTAAGGGAAAGACCCTGCGCATTCCCTATCTCTGGGATGATCCGGATGAGACTTTGCGCCAACGGGTAGGCCCGATCATCCGCGACAACGTGCGGCCAAGACCGTATATTCAGTCCAAAGAGAATGCCTTTTTAACCGCCATATGCAAGGCCGGCAGGAAATCGGCGTGCACGTGAGGGGCACCGATGCCGTGTCCAGGAAGGAAACCAGGGCTCATCGATATGGATCACTGGTGCTGGAGAACTATGGCGAGACGATCGACAATCTGCTGAAGGATTTACCGGATGCATTGGTCCTGGTCGCCACGGTTGCTCAAGTCGTCCCTCGAGTACTTCAAGGGCAGATTTCAAGACCGCGTCCTGGCGCAGGTGTCCGATGAGGAACTCCGGCGCGAAACGCAGCAGCCAGATGCTGTTGCCAGCTTCACCTATGGAGAATGGCGTTCGAAGCCGCCCGAGGACCTGCTGGCCTGGTACGCACAACAACGCATCAAAGCCCGTGAAACGGTCAGCAAGTATATTCGGCCCAGTCAGCGCATCAGGGACAAGGTCGAGGTATTCTGGCGTAAGAATGTCCCACCCGGCTTCGTCCTGGGTATCCACATGCGGGGAACCGGCCTGCACTATGCCCCGCCGGTCAGCCCCGCCGAATACTTCCCGGTGATCAAGCAATGGATCGAAAAGGAGCCCGATCTGACCCTATTCCTGGCAACCGAACAAACCCAGTATTATGAACTCATGCGCGCCCGCCACGGCGGGCGTTTGGTTGTTTACGACGTCGCCCGCTCGGATGACGATGTGGCGCCGTTCAATATGGAAAGCGTCAGCCCCTACATACGCAGCGAGGATGTGCTGTTGGATATCTTGTTCCTTTCCCGCTGCAATCACCTTTTGAAAGGAGCCTCCAACATCGGGGAAATGAGCATGTACTTCGGGCCGGACCTGCAGTGCGCTGATCTGAGCCTGGGAAAGGTGAAGGCTTTCGACCAGGACTACAGGGAGCGCTGGGACTTTCATGCTTCCAAACCGGCCTGGGCCTTGCTTAAGGGTTCGGATCTTACGCGTCTGTCCGATAATGCGTTTTCGCAAAGCTGGAGTGAACTGCTGCTCAGCTGGATCCGTCAAGTGCTATTCTATCTGGTGGTTCTGCCTGTGCGAGAAGCCAGAAAATATAGAACACTGCTTGGCAAGCGCCTGAGGGGAGCTGAATGAATTTGAGGGCGAAATTCAATGCAATAGAGATCAGACCGCCGAGCGGATGGCCGCAGTTGGATCTTTCTGCGGTATGGCGGAAAAGAGAAATCATTTATATTCTGGCGCTGCGCGATATCAGGGTGCGTTACCGGCAAAGCCTGATTGGCGCCGGTTGGGCAGTCATTCAACCCTTGATTACCATGGTGGCTTTCACCGCCATATTTTCCGGCGTCGTAAAAGTGCCTACGGCAGGGGCACCCTATCCCGTATTCTCAATGTGCGCGTTGGTACCGTGGTCGTATTTTATCCATTCCACCAATATGTCGACATCGTGTCTGGTGTCAAATGCAGGCCTGGTTACGCGGGTCTATTTTCCCCGCCTGGTACTTCCCCTCTCGGCGGTCATCAGTGGGATGGTGGATTTCGCGATCGCCTTTGCAGTGCTATTGGTGATGCTTGTGGCATACGGTGGGTACCTGACTTCATCCATATTCATCCTGCCTGTGTTCGTGTTGTTCAGCATGGTGACTTCACTGGCGCTCGGCTTATGGCTGTCTGCACTGAATGTGCAATTCCGTGATGTCCACAACGCCTTGCCCTTCTTCACCCAAGTGCTGATGTTCATTTCACCCGTTGCCTATCCCGCCAGTGTCATCCCTGAGAAATGGCAATGGGTATACGCGCTGAATCCGATGGCTACCGTTATAACCGGCTTCCGCTGGCTCCTGCTGGAGGATCAACCTGCCCCTGGTCTTTACAGCTTGCCTTCAATCGCCGTCGTTTTGATCGCGCTGGTGGGCGGGCTCTACTTTTTCCGCTGGCAAGAACAAAGGTTTGCCGATGTCGTCTAGAGAAGTCATGGTTGAAGTTGAGGGGATCGGCAAGCGCTACTGGGTCGGCGGGCACCAATTCATCGATGCCCGGGGAATGCATGCCTTGCTCGAACATGCAGTACGGGAACCTTTCCGGCATTTGGGCAGGAAGATTTTCAATACTGCATCGCCAGCGCATGTAGCGCATGTCCCGGGACATATGCGCTGGGCCATTCGTGACGTAAGCTTCCGCGTACATCAGGGCGAGGTCCTCGGCATCGTTGGCCACAACGGAGCCGGGAAATCCGTACTGCTCAAGATACTCAGCCGCATAACACCGCCCACCGAAGGGTGTGCCCGGATTTATGGAAGCGTCAGCAGCATGCTCGAAGCCGGCACCAGTTTTCATGACGAATTGACGGGACTGGAGAACATCCGTCTAGCCGGGGCCATTCTCGGCATGCGCAAGGCCGATATCGAAGCCAGGCTCGATGAGATCATTGGCTTTTCGGAAATCGAGGAATACATCGACACGCCGGTCAAACGTTACTCAAGCGGCATGAAATTGAGGCTGGGGTTTAGTGTTGCGGCACACCTGGACGACGATATCATGCTGATCGACGAGGTGCTGGCCGTGGGCGATCAACGTTTCAAGGACCGCTGTATCGAAAAGATGCGCAGCGTCGCACGAAGCGGCAAGACCGTTCTGTTCGTCAGCCATGATTTCGATGTGCTCGAGCGGATCAGCGACAGAGCCATATTGATTAGGAATGGCCGGGTGGAAATGGACGATGTGCCGGGGCTGGTAGTGGACGAGCACATTGCCGGACGGGCTCAGTGCAACGCAACAGAATCCTGAGCTCTGTGGTGACATATTCCGCGAAAGCATGGAGTTGCCCTGTATCGGTTTCGGGATGATGACACATTTTCCGCTACCAAATCGGAGCAAGACCAAGTGCAATAAACAACATCAGCCGATAATCCTGTTGCAGCATTTTTGAGCCATTGCAAGCCGGGGATACTTCCTTTGGTGCAAGTTATCTTGATCGAACCATTCTTCCACCGGGCAGGCCATTTCCCGGAGGAAGTCATTCAGTTGGGACTCGCCCTTGATGCCGCAGAGGCCAAAGTCAAAGTAGTCACCCCAAGACCGGTGGTGCTAAAAAGCCTCGTCTTCCAAGCCGCAATGGTCCCTGATTGGCTGATCAAAATCGCACCGAAAACTTCCGGCATAGTGCAGGCAGCCGTAGACAGCTTAACCATTTGGTTGTGCATGCGCGCCGCTGTTAAAGCCGCCAGCGCCGACACGGTTCTTGTAGTAGTGAGTGGACGGTTCCTGGCTTTTTTTGCCGCGGCCGCGTTGACCAGGGACCGGGCCTGGGTGTTTTTCAGCCGCGATTTCTCCCGCTTTCAACAGCCGGCAACAATTGATCGCCTGTTGCACGGCCCCACCCACGTTCTTGCCCGGGCCGCAGGAAAGCGCAACCGCGTCTCCCTCATCAGCCTCGTCGACCCGGACATTGCGTCCCCGGAGGATTCGTTTGGCCTGCCGATGGTCTATATACCGCCTGTGGGCGTGCGAGCACCGGCGCAGCTTCCCCGGCGCAGCGAAGCGCGTCTGCGGCTTGGGTTGCCGCCGGATGATCCCATGCTGCTGGTTTTTGGCCTGGGCCATTCAGGCAAGGGCTACGGCGTCATTTTCTACGCCTTGAAGCATTTGCACTCCCCGCTGAAGATCGTTTTTACCGGCTCGGTTCCCAAGGAAAGCCCCGAACAGCCGCCCGATTTGAAGCAACGGTTTGACCGGGAAGACCGGGGGTTGGTGAGAGACGGATGGATTCCCAGGGAGGAAGTCCCGGACTACTTCGCGGCGGCTGACGGACTGCTGCTTTCGTACCGCTCCGGCTATGTGGTGGACAGCGGCGTGCTGTGTGAATGCGTGGCTATGGATTTGCCCCAGTTGGGCAGCGAACAGGGGTCAATAGGCCATTATGTTTTGCCAGGTAAGCCAGGAATCCATGTAGTTCTGCACCGGCATGGGCGGAAGCGGTGATGATGGCGATGGACATGATCTGCTTTTATGAGTCGGGCTGCTGAGTGGTGACGACGCCGGTACAAAGCTTTGTCGACTATAATGCCATATCAGGTGGCGAAATTTGGCCGCTCTGGAAAAGGGCTTGATTTCAATGCATCGCTACCCAAATTTCAAACATCACCAGGCAAATTAAATCACCAAAGACAAATTATGAAGAACATTCTTGTTTGTGGCGCTGGCGGCTTCATTGGCGGTCACCTGGTCAAGCGGCTGAAACGCAATGGGCACTGGGTGCGCGGGGTGGATCTGAAACAACATGAATTTGCCGAGCTTCCGGCAGATGAATTCGTGATTGGCGATTTGCGGGAACAGTCGGTGTGCCGGAATGTGCTGGACCAGCCTTTCGACGAGGTCTATCAACTGGCGGCGGACATGGGTGGTGCGGGTTATCTTTTCACCGGCGATCAGGATGCGGATGTGATGCACAATTCCGCAGCGATCAATCTGAACATCTTGGATCAGGCGCAGAAAATGAACGTCGGCAAGATATTTTACTCTTCATCCGCGTGCATCTATCCGGAATACAACCAGATGGACCCGGACAATCCCAAGTGTTCCGAAGATTCGGCCTACCCCGCCGAACCCGACAGTGAATATGGCTGGGAAAAGCTTTTCAGTGAACGGCTGTATCTTGCCTTTGCCAGGAACTATGGGATGCAGGTTCGCATTGCCCGCTTCCACAATATTTTCGGTGAGGAAGGGACCTGGCAGGGCGGCAAGGAAAAATCTCCTGCAGCCATCTGCCGCAAAATCGCTGAAGCCGCGGACGGTGGCGAAATCGAGATCTGGGGCGACGGGCTGCAAACCCGCTCATTCCTGTATATCGATGAGTGCGTGGAAGGTGTGCTGCGGCTGATGGACAGCGATTTCGCGGAGCCCATCAATATCGGTTCGGATGAGATGGTCAGCATCAATCGCCTGGCTGAAACCGTGATGCAAGTGGCAGGTAAGGATCTTACCCTCAAGCATATCGAAGGGCCTTTGGGCGTGCGGGGGCGCAATTCGGATAATCATCTCATCAGCAAAACCCTGGGTTGGAGACCCACACTGCCGTTAATCGATGGCCTGCGCAAATCGTACCGGTGGATCGCGGCCCAGGTTGAACAACAGCATGCCCCTTCGAAGAGCCGCGCGGACAGTAGAGCGGTAGCAGGCTAAGGCCCCTTGCGTTGCTTCAACAACGCCATGATGTCGCCACCGCTCAAGCTTCCCTGGAATGTTGTGATCAATTCGTATTCCTTCGGCGATTGAATCCTGTTGAGAATGTCTAGTCGCTCGTACCCGGGCAGCGTGTAGAGTACCCGGGTGCGCAGATGCTGGCTCTCGATTCGATCAAGGTCCGGTGGGGAACCCACTTCCTCGCAATCCATTCCCAGTTAGGCAGCCAGAGGCAAATGTATCTGACCGATGCAGGCCGCCCCGTCACCCGGAAGGCGATGCTGCGCAATGAAATCGGCAGCCGCTGCATAATCCTGTTTGGGTTTCCAGGCCGCTGGAACCATCGTTGCGCTGAGCGCGGCAAACAAAATACCGATGACCAACACCTGGTTGCGGGACAGGAACGGAAAGAAGAGCGCGGCTGGTTTAAACCCTCCGCGCTCGGCGACCAGCATGAGCAATGTGACAGAACTGAAAATAAACCTGGAAAAGAAAAACCGCGCAAACCCGGCCATCAGCACCACCCAAACCTTTGGTCACTGCTTCGAATACCGGCGCGTACAGCACCACAGTAAGAAAAATGGCCAGCAAAAGGGCTGTTCTTGCTCGCGCTGCCCCGCCCGCTTCGCCCGCCAGGACCCTTTTGAGCACCATTACCAACCAGCTGTAGCCTCGTGCGTTTTGTGAAAACCAGACGAATTGGTAGTTAAGCAAGGTCAGGCCTGCGACGAGGGCGAAGTCGACGCGCTCCCAGCGCGGTGCAGGATCGACGCCTTTACTCAGTAAGGGGATCATGGTCGGCTTGTAAATGAAATCCCGCAAGACGTTCATGCTCAGGCAAACTTCAACGCCATCCCCTTCCCTGTTCGATGGCAGGGTATTTTCTTGAAGTGCGTTTACAGTGTCAGTAGACTCCGCGAATGGTTCAGCGAAGACCCTCCCGAGCAAAGCGTTCATCGGCAAGTCAAAGCGAAACGCCAGGCTACGTTCGTGAAAACCAAGGTCGCGTCTAGCCAGACCAAATTGCATAAGAAACAGGCAAAGTGGCAACGATTCATAACCCGCGGCCCGCGGCCGCTCTTTCTGCTTGTTCTCGTCACAATTATCGCATACGTGAATGCGTGGCCAAACGCGCTTGCTGGGGATGACCCGACATTTGCTGTCGGTGCCCGCTTTTTGGGTATTGGCCTTGAGGGTATTGTGCATTTCTTTACCAACGATTTATGGGCCATCAACGGAGTTGATTCAGGGCTTTATCGGCCACTTCTGCTTTTCTCAATAATGATTGATGCTCATCTGTTCGGTGACTGGGCAGCCGGCTATCACCTGATTAACATCCTGCTGCATGTGCTGACGACGGTGCTGGTGTATGGCCTAGTGCGCCACTTATTACTCATCAGCGGAGGTCAGTCCCCTCAGTCTGCTTATATTGCGATTCTGGCTGCCCTGATATTTCGGTGTGCACCCCATACATACTGAGGTGGTCAATTCGATTTTTAACAGGTCTGAAATCCTGGTCTCTCTCGGGGTGATCGGCGGTCTCTGGTGGTTTCTTCGGACCCAGCCAAGCGAGCCGAAGAAGGCTTGGTTGGGCCTGGCGGTGATCTATTTGCTGGTTTTGCTTTGCAAGGAGAGCGCCGTAACCTTGCCTGCATTCGCCGTCGTACTGCTTTGGACTACCCTACCTGATAGCTGGTTGCAGCGATTGAAAAAGTGCTTGCTAGTCTTCTTGCTTCTGATCCCGCTCGGGGTCTATCTGGTCTTGCGCACCAACGCATTGGAGCCTGCCGGTATGATCAGTGAACCAGAAATGGCGACAGCGGAAAGCACAAGCGAAGTAAGAGAGTTAGATAATAACAAGTTATCCGTCATAGAAGATGGAGACGTCCGCGCGACTGAACAACCCTCAGAGGCCACCGAGCAATCGGGGCTGACCTCTGAACTGAACGGAAAATTCGCTAAACAGTTTTCCAAGTTGGCTGGATTGTTGGAGGATTCATTGGATTTAGTGGATTTCGACAGGGGCCGCTTAATCTACGCGGTCAGGCTTTGGGCAGATGCGCTGAAAATCACATTGTGGCCGGATCCACTGATCCTCTTCCATGGCAATCTTAAAACAAGCTTATGGACAGCGTTGGCGCTGCAGCTGGCACTGTTCGTCATTGCCATCGCGGGATTTATTTATAATCGCCCCGGCCTGTTCATCGGGCTGGCCTTTTTTTACATTGCCCTACTGCCATCCAGCGGAATCGTCGGGACCCACTTTCAATCCCCAACTCGCGGAGCGCTTATCTCTATCTGCCTTCGGTCGGCCTGACCATTGCGCTGGCCTTCGGGCTCAGATGGCTGGCACAGCGGTTCAATCTTCGTACCGCCATCGTGTCGATGGTGATCGGCACGGCCATACTGACACCAGTGACCTGGGCCCGTAACGCGGAATGGGCCAGCGATCTGCAGCTTTCCGAGGCCGAATACCGCAAGGGAATGAAGGAAGGCAGAATTCTGCAAGCGCTGGTCGTTCATAACCTGAATGCAAAGCATGTTTCCAGAGCCATCGAAATTTGCGACATGCATGCCAAATCCTTTCGCAGAGATTGGGGTTTGGGTTACCAGTGTGGGTTCGCCTACGAAAGTGCGCGCCGCTACAACGATGCCACACAAGCCTTTCTGCGCGCAGCCAATAATCGCAGAGCAGCCGGGAAGATTTACCTGGCGCTTGCGCTGATGGACGTTCGTCTCAACCGCAAGCAGGAAGCGAAGAAATATTTTGAAAAGTCGATCGATTTGGCGTACGAACCAGTCTCCGAGGAGTATCACACAGCCTTGATGCTGATCAAGCTCTATCCATTCGACCGCTCCAGCTTACTGCAGGCCAAAGCCCATCTTGAGCAGGCCCTCAAGCTGCAGCCCGGCTATTACCCCGCTCGCCAGTTGTTGGAAAAAGTCGAAGAGGTTCTTGAACCCACCGGCCGCCGGACTCATCAATGACCAGGAACGCCGACCCCGCGGTGGAAACCCGGACCGGCCTACGCGTATCGGTCGTAATACCGGTTTTCAACGGCGGTCCCGATCTGGAGAAATGCCTGGCGGCGATCGCCGCCTCCGTCCTACCCCGTTTTTGAATGCATCCTGGTGGATGACGAGTCCACCGACGGGATGATTGCTCCTGCGGCTGAACGCTATGGAGTCCGCGTCATTACGATGAAAAAACAGAGCGGTCCGGGAATCGCAAGAAATCACGGCGCCAGGGAGGCCCATGGCGACATTCTGTTCTTTATCGATGCAGACGTGTTATTGCACCCGGACGCCCTCGCCATTGCCGCCAGCGCGCTGGAAAACGACCCCGGGCTGAGCGCGGTATTCGGCAGCTACGATGATCAGCCCGGGCATGCCTCCTTCCTTTCCCAATACCGCAACCTGTTTCACCATTGGGTGCACCAAACCGGCAATACCGAAGCCTCGACCTTCTGGGCCGGCTGCGGCGCCATACGACGCGAGGTATTCATTGAAATAGGCGGCTTCAGTCCCGCTTTTGGGCGGCCGAGCATCGAAGACATTGAACTGGGAACCCGCCTGCGCAAAGCCGGATACCGGATCCGCCTGGAAAAAACCATGTTGGCCAAGCACCTGAAAAACTGGACGTTCTGGAATCTGATCAGGACGGATATTTTTCAGCGCGGCGTGCCGTGGATGGGCCTGGTGCTGAGTGAGCGGCAAGCACCGAGTGATCTGAACCTCGGCCTCAATTCCAGGATAGCGACGATTCTGGCCGGATTGCTGGGCCTGTCGATGCCGGGTTTGATCGTCACCGGGCATGGTACTGCCCTGTTGCCGGCTGCAGCTTTCCTGCTGGCCGCCGCGGTGAGTATCTGGCTTTCCAAACCTGCCGGCAGAAGGCGCGCACCTGCTTTGCTCGCCCTGGCGCTGTCGGTCCTGGCGCCCCTGACCGTTTACGCCCTGGCACCCGATCCCCTGGCTCTGATTCCGCTCGCCCTGATCCTGGGCATTGTCTGGACCCACCAGGGGTTCTATCGCTATGTGAGCCAAAAGCGCAGCGGGGCTTTTGCCATTGCGGTGATACCCATGCAGGTGCTGTTCTTCCTCGGCTGTGTGGCCGTCGGCCGTGATCGGGGTGATCCAACATCTGCTTGGCCGGCGGTCGCACCCGGCAGATACCGGCTAAGGCTTCAGCGGAATAGCGTTTCAGGATGGAGGACCGGGCACCAGACGCTCACTGAACGCCAGCGTTCTATCCTCTCCCACTTCGTGATACTCGGCATCCTGGTTTACCCGCCAGACATCCCAACGCTGTTCCCCGGCAAGAATGTTCTCAGCCGTCAGCAGCGCAGTCATCATGGCATGGTCCTGATTATTGTATTTGTGCATGCCGTTGCGTCCGACCAAATGCAGTTCCGGCATATTGTTTTGCAGCCAGATGCGGAACAAGGCGACGCGCTCTTCGTAATCCTCGTCGTAAACCGGATAGGCCTTGGTTTGCCGGATGACCGTGCCGTCAATCACATGCCCGGCGGTCACCAGGCCGAGCTGTATCAATTCCTCATCGGCCAAACGGATCAGGTCTTCATCCTTTGAATCCCACAGGCCATCCCCTTTGAAGCAGAAATACTCCATGCCCAGGCAATTCAGGTCCGGGTCCGGAACCATGTGCGGCGACCACGACTTGAAATTCTGGATGCGGCCGACTCTGACCGAGCCGTCATGAATGTAGATCCAGTTGTCATCGAAACAATCGACATCTCTGACGACCAGGGCGACGGTGAGGAATTCACGGTAGCGCAAGGCCCGTGCAGCGGTCAGCACCGCTTCGGGTGGCCGGGGCTGCAAGTACTCGACCAGGTCGGCGATGGCGGCGGAGGATATGACGTGGTCCGCGCAAAAATCGCGCCGCTCACCCTCCGGACCGACAGCAGAAACTGTCCACTCCTTGGAATCCGCGTCCCTGATCAAGCCCTGCACCTCCGTGCCGAGCAGAACTTCACCCCCTGCCTGCCTGACCTTTTCTGCTGCCGCTTCCCACATTTGGCCCGGCCCGAGCCGCGGGTACATGAAGCGGTCGATCAAGGTTTTCGGGGTTTCGCCGTTACGCCGCAGCCAGGCCGGTACCAGCGCCTGCCACACGGCCGAGCCAAGCGAAAGTCCCTTGATTCTCTGGGCCGCCCAGTCGGCCGATATTTCCTTGCATTTCATGCCCCAGACCTTTTCCGTATAGGTCTCGAAGAAAATACTGTAAAGACGATGTCCGAACTGGTTGGTCACCCAGTCTTCAAACGTCTTGGGATTGTCGATGGGAAACAGCTTGGCCTTGAAAAAGGAAAGCATGCACATGGCCGATTCAAATAGGCCGAGCTTGGTCAGCGCATCCATCGCCCGCAAGGGATAATCAAACAACTTACCCTGATAAAAAATGCGTGACTTGCGCGGTCTCGTGATCAGTTGGTCGCCCAGAATCTCCCGCCACAGGGCATTGATTTCCTTTGAGCGGGAGAAGAAGCGGTGCCCGCCGACATCAAAACGAAAGCCTTTGTACTTCTCGGTGCGGGAGATGCCACCGACATGCACCGGATCGCGCTCCAGTACGGTGACCTGGACGCCCGCTTTGGTCAGGTGATAGGCGGCCGTCAGGCCGGCCGGGCCCGCCCCAATGCAGATCACGCGTGGTGATTTTTGCGTCATCGGACTGCCTGGAGACAGGGCTTGGCCGGAACCGCCTGGCTTCGCATTTCCGTTCTGGCCCGGATCAGCAGAAAGACCAGAGCGGCAAGCCATATAAGCGAGTGCGTCCAGGTGAACAACACCGGCCAGGGCCAATCCCAAAAGTAAAGCATGCGTATAGGCATGACCATGATGACAACGGCCGAACCCAGCAGCACGGCGGCCTTAATGTCGCCGTTGCTCCGCGAAGTGCCCTTGGCAATACGAAAAAATGCGACCATGGGGAAGATGATGAGGAAATCGTCATACGATCCGATGTAGCGGAACTTAAGATCGATGGCGCCGAGGTAGCTGTGGTCAAAAAGTAGGTGGAAAAACTCCGGTCCAAGCTTCACCGCGATGAAAATGGCCATCACAGCGATGAGCTGTCCGCAAAACCGCAGTCTGGTGCCGAAACCACCAGCGGCGGATATGAGCAGGCAAATCCATGGAATCCTGTGCAAAGATTGTCGAAAGCTTCGGCCGAAAAGGATGCTTACTCGCGCCTGATGAAGGCGACGATATCGTCTGAAAGTTTTTCCAGGGAAGGCTGGTACAGGTACATCATATGCCCACCTTCATAGTCCTTGATCTCCAGTCTGGCGGGGTCAATGCCGCTGTGGCGTAGCATGTACGTCATGGCAAAATAAGACGTGGTCAGGTCATGATAGCCTGCCGCCGCAAATATCCGCAGATCACCGTTATCCTTGGTGCCCTGTGCCATGCCCGCAGTGGTATCCACGTAGCCGGCAAAGGCGCCGGTGTCGCCGGATGGCCGTTTCCAGCTTCCATTGGCCTCTTCATTTGAAGCGATATAGCGGCGGCTCAGGTCGACGCCAAGATCGTCACGCAAATAGCTCTGGAAGCTGGACACATAAATCGGACCGGTCTTGGCATCGAACGGGTCTCCACCGGGGGAATCAGCAACGTCATCGAGCTCGTCCTGCATATAACGGCCATCCAACAGGCCGATGGACTTACCCTCCTTGCGCAGCAATTCCTTGGTGAAGCGGATGGCATAAATGCGCAGATTGCTACGCAGAATGTAATCCGTTTCGAGCCCGGTATATCGATGCAACTGCTCTGCAATCTCCTGCTTCTCGGCTTGCGGCAGCGCATCGCCCTGGAACAGTGCCAGCAAATAGGTGCTGCTGGCATAGCTTTCCGCCTCCGCCAGCAAGCTCTGCAGGTCCGGCCAGCTATCCGGCAGCTTGTGATGGTAGTATGCGGAGGCGGCGTAGGCCGGAAGGTGTGTGGCATAAACCAGATCATTGCCGGCCACGTAGAACGGCAGTGTGCCCATGTTCAGCGCCGGTGAAATCAGGATCAGGCCATTGATGGCAATGTTCAATTGCTGTTGCAGCCTCGGCACCAGCATGGCGCTGCGGATCCCGCCATAACTTTCGCCCAGAATGAACTTCGGTGAATTCCAGCGATCGTGAACCGTGATGAACATGCGAATGAATTCCGCCACCGAGTCGGCATCTTCGTCAAAACCCCAGAAATCCTCGTTCTTTTTCTCGCCCAGCGCCTTGCTGAAGCCAGTCCCCACCGGATCGACGAACACCAGGTCGGTGGCGCGCAGCAGGGTCCAGGGGTTGTCCCGCAGATGATAAGGCGGGCTTCCAGGGTCGGAGGCATCGGAAGGGATGTCGATGATCTTCGGTCCAACAAGACCCATGTGCAGCCAGATCGAAGCCGAACCGGGCCCGCCATTGAACACAAAGGTCAGCGGCCGGTCTTGCGGCCGCGCCGTTCCGTCCTTCGTGTAGGAAAGGGTAAAAAAGCTGGCGGTGTAGTTCTCGTCACTGTCTTTGAGGTAGATTTCCTCTGCTGTTGCAGTGTAGGCAATATCGGTGCCACCGCTTTTCAGCCGATGTTCGGACGAAATTTTGATCGGGTCCGGCGGAGGCACTGCTGCAGTGGCTGTCGCAGCTTTTTCTTCTTCACTCTCGGCGGCGAAAAGGGAACCGGCAGCCAGCAGGGCCAGAACGAACAGGACGTATCTTTTTGTTGGTGACATCAAGCACTCCCGGATTGAGTGGAAATTGGTGCAACGGGTCGCTGCATTATAGCTATTCAACCGGCGCCAAAGAGACATTTGCAATGTTGTTCAGCTTCCAATCCGCTTGAGCGCAGTCATGACCGCTTGCAACTGGTCGGGGTCGGACTGCCCAGGCGCGTAGAAGCTGAGGCGGTCGATGATGTCGCCGTAGCGCCTGCTGAGCTCGGGCGCGATGCCCGCTGGCTCGGCCACAACGGCGAATGTATTCAGTATCTCATCGTCGATCAACGAGCCCATCTCGCTCCAGCGGCCCTGCTTCGACAGCGTGTTCAGTTGGTCCTGAAGCCCGCCCCAGCCATGCAACTCGAGTACGCCGCGATAAGCCGGAGTCGAGCCATAAAAAGCAATCTGCTCGCGTGTGGCCTGGGCCGATCGCGCCATCTCCTCCTCGTCCCGGCCGGTGACGACGAACAAGGGGCCGGAAATTTCGAAGCCCGCCATCGTCTTGCCGGCAATGGCGCGCCCCTTGGCCAGGGCCGGCAGGGAAACCTCTCGCAGATATCTCTCGGTGGTGAAGCCGTGACAGATGAAACCGTCGCACATCTCACCGGCGACCTGAGCCATGAGTTCGCCAACGCCGGCGAGAAACACTTTCGGCGGGCCGTAGGGAGCGAGTTCGGAGGGGTCAGGCGAGAAAAACGGGGTCATGAGGGTGTGGGTATAGAATTCGCCACTGAAGGCCAGCTTCTCACCCGTGAGCCAGCAGTTCCAGATGGCCTGCACGGCCGCGACCATTTCCCGCATCCGGGCAGCCGGGTGGGACCATGGCATACTGAAGCGCCGGGTGATATGGGGCTTGATCTGGCTGCCGAGCCCCATGATGAACCGGCCCCCGCTGAGCGCCTGGAGGTCCCAGCCGATATTGGCCAGCAGCATTGGATTGCGCGCGAAGGCCACCGCAATCGCAGTGCCAAGCTCCACACGTTCGGTATGCCCGGCCGCAATCGCAAGCGGCAGAAACGGGTCATGGTTGGTCTCCGACGCCCATAGTCCGTCGTAACCAGCGGCCTCCTGGCTATGCGCCTGCTCAGCGATCTGGATCATATCGGGAACGGTACCGATGTTTGTGTCAATTTTCATGGCTGCTCCTTGTTACGTGCGATCCAGCCGCCATCTGGCCTGTCGGCTGGCTGATGGGAGAGTATAGTCGATTGGAATCTGAAAACAGCCCAGGCAGGAAGCTGATTGACACAAGATTGCTGCAAGTGAAATACCCGATCAACCGGCTATTTGACGCTTATTCTTTTGCTCATGATTACGAATGGTCTTTCGACAATCACGTAGTAAACCGAGGTCAGGAGCAAAAGAACAATAGCAGCCGATAGGATTCCATGCTGCTCAGGGGAAACGCGCTTGATGACGATATAAATGGCAATGATGTGAGTCAGGTAGAGCGAATAGCTCGCGCGTCCAATCGATACGCAGAACCGGCTTGAAAGAATCTTGCTGCTGATCCCGGTCGATTGAATCAGGCTGATGAACATGACGAAGAACAGTGCGGCAAACAGCCACTCGAGCGTCCAGATGGATCCATGGGTCGGGTTGGACCGGCTGATGAGGGCAACCACCACAATCAGAACGATGAAACTGATCGCAGTCAGCGCATTCGGGCGCAAACGCCTGGTGTCCAGTAAGCCGGCATTTTCCCTTGCGATGACGGCGGTCAAGACACCGGCAACCAGTCCCCTGAGTCCGTCAAGGCCTGGATAATAGTTTGTCGATTGCAAAGGCATTGGTTTCCCTGACGCGAAAGGTCGAGATACCACGCTGTACTACTGCCACACCTCCGTCAGCGCCCGGAGGGTTCAACCTTGGCCTGCCAGTCCGCTGCGAAGTCGCCGCCCACAAACGGCTTTTCGTATTCGCGATACTTTAAATTGAGCGCGCCGGCCATGTAGCCGATCGCATAGTACAGCTCGCGGATCGCCATGATAGCCGCGACTCTGCCGCGGACCACACCCCAGGGCAGTTTGATAATTCCCACCAGCAGCATCAGAATTGAAAATAACCCGAGCAGACAATTGCTGCCCCAGGATCCGCCCAGCCGATTGCAGATCAACCCGTAGGTATTGCCCGAGCGAAATCCGCGTCGAATGATCCATCGGCGGGTCATGCGATCGGGAGCGATCCACTCGTGCACTATCGCCTCCGGCCACCAGACTATCGAAAAACCGTAGCGCGACGCGCGCAGCGTGAATTCGGTATCGTCACCGCCTTGAGTTCCCCACCATTCGTCGAATGCCCCGACCGCGCGAACCACATCGGCGCGCACCAGCAGATTGTTGGTCGCCGCGTAAGTAAGGGGCTGCCCCCGGACCAGATTCTTCTCGTCACGGCCTCCGTCGAACAAGCCGGCTTGCTGCGCCCAGGAAGGCGGCGTGACCACATATTCGGGTACCACGCGGCCTTGCACGAGCGCTGCTTCGTTGAGAAGAGCACCCTCGATCAGCTTATCGAGCCAATAGGGGTCCGGCCATTCGTCGTCGTCGAGAAACGCCACGTAGTCAGCCCCCAGTGACAATGCATGGTGCAGGGCGCAATTACGCGCCTGGGGAATGCCACGGCGCGGCTCTTCCAGGCCGTGCAAGCGATCGCCCAGCTTCATCCTGGCCGTGTCGAGAACCGGCGCAATGCTCGTCTCTTCGTCATTGTTGACCACGACAACATCAACCTGTGGAGCCGGGTCGCGCGAAAAGCACAGCCCCGCAACCGCTTCCAGCAGTACCGCAAGCTGCTGCGGACGCCGGAAAGTGCTGACACAGATCCCTACGCGCAATTTTCAGTCTCTTCGGGCATGCCGTTGCGGTCGTGTGCCGGTTCCAGGTTGATCATGCCGTGGCGCAGCCCACCAATGATCCCTCCAATTACGAAAGACCAGTTCATTACATAACGCAGGCAGAGAAACACCGCCCATTCTCCATATCTTTTGCGCGGAAGGGGCACAAGAAAGTGTTTTATGCTGCTCCACACTGCAACCCCGCCGCAAGCGGCAGCGAAGTACGGCAACGAGAAATACCAGAATACCGGGGCCGCAACGACGTTGGCATGGAAGACGTGAAACAAAGTCAACGGCAGAAAAACGCGAATGGGAAAAGGAAAGCGATATCCCATCATGCCCTGGTTGGAGCCGGTGCGGGTAAAGATCTCCAAACCGGGTTTGGTGTGTTTGCGCAGCACATATGCGTGATCCAGACCATAGCGATACCACTGTTTGCACAGTTGACCCAGTCTTGCTCGAAACACGTGCTGCACGCTGGCACGTTCGTCGTAGAAAATCAGCCATTTGGTGGCGGCAACTTTGAGCGACAAATCCGCATCCTCGCGTGTTCCACTGGCGTTGTCGAAACCGCCTACTTCGATCAGGACATCGCGTCGAACAGCGATGTTGGCACCGGCAAAGACCGGCTGGATTACCGCGCTTCGCAGCTTCGGGACATAGCCGTTGTTGAATCCGCCCGTCACCAGGAAATCTCGGGTGATCATGGCACGCTTCCTTCACTTACCAGGTGATTCGCGGCTGCGAACCTCTCGGCCCAGGTTTCGCCATCGAGTTTGGGCGTCACCTTGCCGGCCACCATGCCGATAGCCGGATCGCGCAAAAAGCTGAGCTCAATGAAATGCAACCAATCTCTGTCGGGGATGCAATCATCGTCGGTGAAAGCCAGCACTTCGCTGGTCGCGTTACGTATCCCCAGATTCCGCGCCCATCCCGCCCCGGGGACAGGTTCGTAGAGATAGCGAATCGGCAATACGCCGTGGAACCGTTCAACCACCTGCTTGGTGTTGTCGGTGGAACCGTTGTCCACAACGATCACCTCCTCCGGCGCACGCGCCTGGCGCGTCAGAGCCTCGAGCGTATGCTGAAGCATCTCGGCACGATTCCTCGTCGGGATGATGACGCCCACGCTCAAGTGATCACGAGGCCAGTCTTCGCTCATCGTACCTGTCCTCCATCAATCCATGAATCAGGGCAATTCCGCGTTGAAAAAACCGTTCGCTCTGTGATGGGCGACCGTCGAGATCTGCCGGATACTGCTCGTGCAGTGAAGCCAGCCACTCCATGCCTTGATGTTCCTGCCACAGGCAACACACCTGGGCGCTGGTTAGTGGAAATTGGTCAAGTTCCATAATACTGGTGGTCTGCAATGCCTGCCACGTCAGCTCTTGAAACGCCAGTGGCGTGAGTCGTGTAAGGGGCCGGCCGTCTATGCAATCATGCATTTCTTTTTTTGCTTCGTTGGCAATAGAGCGCAGGTCGCAAACCGGCGCCAGCGGATCGAGCGGTGCACCGTGAAGTACGCAATTCGGAGATGCCAGATAAAGGAAGGTCGCCGCCTTGGTGAGAGGCGACATGACGGATCTGGACAGATCCTTCAGATCGATCGAGAACGAAATGTCACGGCTCAGCAAATTGAGGTCGATTCTGTTACACATGCCCGCAACTTCCGCCTGTTTCAAAATAACTCGCACATCGTCAAGCTCCAGCGCGTTGCGCTCGACGATATAGAGACTGAGTTCACGCTCGGTGATCGGAAGCACATAGGAAGGGCAGATCAGCACGCTCTTCAACGAATCGGCATAATGGTTCAACAACCATTCAACGAAACCTTCGAGCGCGGATCTCGTTTGCGAGCCCATGGTCAGGCGCAGTTCATTCAGCTTGATCCTCGGAGGTGGTTTATCGTGGGCGCGAACCGCTGTCGCGCAATATCGGCCGAGCGTGAAAAGTGACTGGGTGCCGACCCTGTAAACTTCCCTGGGGCTCGATATCACGGGGACAGGCTTTGGCGTCTGTAGCTCACCGCGCCGCGGCAACTCTTCGATGAACTGGCGGCTCAGCTTGGCATATAAATAGGCTCTATCGCCATCGAGCGCCGGCGGCATGTGGATGAGTCGGTGCGAAAGTATGTTCCACAGAAATTCAAACCTGCCGATCAATGACTCTACGGCTCTTCGCTCGGGCTTTTCAGGAATGTAGGTCCTGGTGAGCGGCGGCCCATAAAGCAGCTGCGCCGGAAGCGGGGCGTGCAACAATCGATAGGACAGATGGGCATCCTTGCTTAACAACCGATCGAGATCGTCGGCGATGAACACGCCAACTTCCTTGGCCGGCAGAATTGGAAAGAGGAAACGCAACATCTCGCACCACCGGCGCACTGCCGGTTCTCCCCCCTCATGAATGAACACCATGAGGTCGATATCGCTTCGACCGTAGGTAATGCGGTTACGCGACAGGCCACCGGTCAAGTAGATCGAAACGACCTGGGGGACTCTGCGCAAGGCCGAAACCGCAATCCACACAACAAAGCGATAGTACAAAGCGTAACACCACGAGAAAGGCGGGAAACTCGTGCGCACCACGATGCGTTGCACAAGGCCTTCAACGCGTCTTTTTGCCCACCAAAATGGCAGCAGCGGGTTCATTCGTGTATTGGCCGCTCGTTTTGATCTTCCGTCGCGAGCGCCGACAAGGGTGCGGCGGTGCCCCGGTATCTCTCCAACGGTGCAACAATCCTGTGTCTAAAAAAATCACGCGCCACTCCCTTCAATGATTGGGGTCTCCACCAATCGAGCTGGGTAATCGTCGGATAAGGCCACCATCTGAACTGATACATGCGCATGATTTGACCGGGGTCCCAGTCCACGCCGTACTTCGCGCAGATGCAGCCCAGCACATCGTCCCGGAACCGTTCTCTGAACGTGGCGGCACGCGCCAGATAGTCATTACGAATCCTGTGGGGATCCCGGGTATCATTTTTCAAAGTCTCAACTGCCGACTGGATGTCTTGCTCGGTCGCCGGAGCGATAATCGAGTTGTAATTGTCGTACCAGACGTCCCGGCCGCCAACCGAATCGGTCGATACCACCGGCAACCCCGTCAGCAGGTACTCGGACGATGCGCGGCACACGCCCTCCAGCGTGGACAATGCCAAACCGACATGGCTGCGACGTAGGATACGAGCGACCCGCGCCGGCGGCAGGCGTTCGTTGTTGATGAATTTGCAGTTGCTGCTCCGGGAGTACCTGTCACGCTGTTCGCGGTTTGTCGAGTAAAATACAGGGTCGAGCAGCGCCAGGCGCTCGATCCTTGCCGTCAAATAGTGCCGCTTCAGCTCGGCAGCCGTCGTCGGTCCACCGAAAATCGTGCATTCATAACTGCGTCGTACTGTTTTTCGACTCGCGTATCCGGGCAAAACACCGATTCATCGACAAAACAGCCGATGTTCACATAGTGGGAATTCAACCCGTGCCGCAGGCGAGCAGCGTGCATTTCCTGCGTGTTGGAAAGGAAAAATATCCGATCCGAAATTCTCCGATTCGCCTTCTTGAAATCGGCCACCGCCTCCTCGGGGTCGTTTGGATACCATGCGTCGCGGACGATAAGCACTTCGCGCGGGGTCTTCGGCGCCAAGGGGCTGAACGAGTCGCCGGCAACAATCGTGATGGTTACATTTGCATGGCTAAAATACTTGGCGAACTTTCTCTGTGGTTGCGGACTCGCGACTACCATAGCTGTCCCATCTTTGAATACCCGGCAGCCGGCACCAACACGGCGCTGGTCCGCCAGATGGTATCATGGCATCCTTGCGTGGTCATTGCACGAGCGCGGGGTATCGTGTTTGCCCGAAGGTAACCTGGTCGCCAGGAAAGTTTTCGAGCGCTATCTGCGTGGGCGGTGGCACCGCGGAAAGCTCGGGGCCGTGACTTGGCTCCTGCGCACATTCGGCTTTGAGCCGGTGCGGTCGCATCACGGCCCCATCCTGTGCGGCAATCCGAACGACTTTACCAGCGCATTGGCCATTTCCGGAGCTTATGGCCGGCTCCTCAGCGACCATATCAACCGCTTGCAACCAAATGTCACCTTCGTCGACATCGGGGCGAGCTACGGCTTGTTCACAGTTCTTGCATCGCAGCGCTTGACTCAGGGGCATGTGCTGGCGTTCGAGCCGAATCCCGATGTCTACAAGCGCCTGGTCGAGGCGTTGCGGCTAAACCATTGCCACAATGTCACCGCAGCAAGGTCCGCGGTGGGCCGCGCATCCGATTCGATGAAGTTGCAATACTGCAAGGCGCACAGCGGGAGGGCCAGGCTCGTTGAAAATCCGTCTCCGTCCTCAGGCGATTTTTTCGACGTGTCTGTAATCAACCCTGCCGAGAGCGACCTGTTCGATGAGGCCCGAACAAGAAATGCGCTGCACGTCAAGATCGATGTCGAAGGCTACGAACTCGAGATCATCAGAATCCTCAAGCAAGCACCGTGGTACCAAAGTATTCGCTCACTGGTGGTCGAGATCGATGATGGATACTTGCGCGCCTATGGCAGCGAAGCGCAGGAGCTCTACAAAACACTGCAGGACGATGGGTTCAGGCCGCAAATCGGTCGTCTTGACGCAGGACAGCATTACGACGAGGTTTTCCTTCGATAGGGCCTGCTGCTGGGCGCGTGAGAAATCCGTTGCTCAACCGAGACTTTTATTGACGAATTCGCGCACGGTGCTGGCGTTATGTTGCTGATCTCTCCCAAGGATCAAACGATAGACCTGGGATCTGGCGAATAGCTTTCTCGCGTTCCTCAGCCGTGACCATGACACGCCAAATTTGCTTACCAACTCCATCGGTTTGTGGTTAAGCAAGAACTCGAGGCCCTGGAACAAGCCCAAGCCAACCACGCAGTTGGCCACCATGGACTGATACTTTTCTCCTATTCCCACGGGTTCGATCCTGCAATCGTTGGAAAAACTACGCTTGCCAAGAAATACTATTCCCGGATCCGCCGAGGGTAGAACCCTGTCAGCAAGACAGCTATAGTTCACCAGCACTTTGGGGCCAAACTCCATGCGTTTGACAACCCGAGTCTGTTCCGGCGGAAAGTCTGATTCGCTCTCGCTCCCAGGCAAAAATCCCAGTCTCAACGGAAAGGCATGGACCGTTCCATCAGCGGAGATAAAGGGCGAATCGTCAGAAAGAAAGGAATACTCCGGGTATCGCAGCAAGCCATGTGTCAATGTGCTCTTGCCACCACCCATGGGCATGATCGCCACGACCGCCCGACCGTTGACCGCCATCGCCATCGCATGGATACGGTGCATGCCGGCCTTGTCGAGGCGCTCACCAATCTGCGCCAGCAGGAACAAGTAGGTCGCTTCATACTGCAGATCGAGGTCAGTGCTGTACAGGCGAAAGACCCGTTCACTCATGTCCCAGATCCCTAGCGCGCGACCTGCATAGTCTATGTAGACACGGTCGTCCTTTTTCAGCGATACGTTTCGAGGCGTATAGACCGTCGCAACACCATGCGGCACATCCCCGTAGGGCGGCTCCTGTGTCAACAACTCCACACTGATCTGGGTTCCGGCATGCTTCTTTCTGAAATACTCGAAGTCCTCGGCCACCTCCCCGACCGCTGTATCGGGACCTCCCGTGATGAGGATACCGCAACCATATACATCCAGTTCCAGGGAGGCTTTGGTTTTCATTTTTCTCGCTCCTCATGTGGACAGTAAACGTTCGTTAGCCAGGTATAAGTTGGCCACAGCGTTGCAAAAATGAATCCGGCCGTTTTTCGTCCAGTCCGGCAACAACCACGATATCCGGTTAAGCCTGCTCGACAGGCGGAGTCACCCTGCGGTCCAGCGTTTGCAGGTGTCGGAGATTGAACCAGACCGCGGCGAACAAAGCAACGGCGTTAAACACCGTGTATGTTATGTGGAGCAATCCCACCGTCGAGGCCAAGGCGCGGGCTTTCCCAGAACGTAGTCTGAATACGGATAGAGCACACGATGCTCCTCTGCCACATCTTTCGGGTAGTGGCGGCGCACCAATTCGGAGGTAATGCTCTGTTTACGTAAAAACTCAGTCCGGAGATCCTGCCTAATGAGTAAACGCCGCGGCCGCTTGAACAAGACGCGCAAAGCTGCCAGTCTGGTGCGCAAGATGAAAGCGGCCAACATCGAGAGCATCAACCAGCAACTGCTGCAACAGACCGGCATCGATTTCAGCCGCTACCGCAACCAGCAACTGGCGGAAACCCTTGCCGATGCCATCAGTTTTCCAGTTTTTTTCGCACGTTCGATTTCACGACCCGTTGCTGTACTGGTGGTGCTGACATTGGTCGCCACCATGTTCAGCGAAAGCGGTTATTTCCAAACCTTCCTGGTGTTCCCGGGCCTGCTGCTGGCCGTTGTCAATGGCCTGCTGCTCGGCCTGGTGCTGTTCATCCGCCGCATCCGCAACGACATGACGCGGGTGTTTTCCATTTCTTCCGACCTCTGCGTGCAGGTGCTCAGGGACATCAAGTCAGCGCGGACCCGGCTGACTGGCAGACCCGGTGGCTTCCCCAGCCTGGGGGAAATATTTCACGGCGTGAACGCGGTGGTAATTTTGCCGATGCTGATCCAGGTGCTGCGGCGCAAAGTGCCCTTCCTGGGCAGCCTGGCGGCAGGCCTGACCGAGCGGTTTTTCAAGTTGGCCGACAAACGGCTGGCGGCTTCGATCCAGGCGCCCGCAGCGACAACCGGCACCCAACAGACCGCAAGCCCGGAACAATTGTCGGAATGGTTTCAAACCGCGGAGCGGCTGGTGAATGCCGCCAAAGCGGGTATTGCCAAGGTCGTGAACACAGTTTCCCGGGTGGTGGCTTTCCCGTTTATTACCGTTTTTGTTCTGGTGCTGGCGGTGTCTGCCGGCCTGACCTACGGTGCTTACACCCTGCTGGCATAAGTACAAAATGCAAAATGTGGTGGTGGATTCCAGTGTTAAGTGCGACACGCGAGCAGACTGTGTAACTGCACCGCGGACCAAGTCAGCCGCTATCGCAGCCGCGCTTCTTCCCATGTCACCGGCACGACACTGCCGGCGGAGATGTCAGTACTCACTGTTTGATCGCGGAGATGATCTCGCGGGGCACGATCTCGCTGCGGAAGCGGTTCCAGATTCCGCCCTGGCCGTAATTGCCGGCCGTAAAGACGACGGCGAGCTCCAGATCGGGAACGACAATCAGAAGCTGCCCACCGTTTCCGGTGGCCGCATAATCATCATAGACCTTGTCGCCGGTCTTCAGCTTGGAGAGGTGCCAGGCATAGCCGTCCTGCCCGCGGATATAAGAATTGGAGAAGTCTTGATCGCTAAGGCCTGTCGTTTTCGGCGAAATCTCGGCATGTGGCGCCGTAGACAGCGCAATCCAGTTCGCATCGACGATGCGTTTGCCGTTCCACATCCCGCCATCCAGGTACATCTGGCCGACCTTGAGCAGGTCGCGCGGCAGCACATGCGCGCCGCCACCGAGATAGCCTTCGCCGTCCGGCATCAGGTTCCAGTAGTAGCGGCCGAACTGAAGCGGCTCCGCGATATCGCGTTCGAATAATTCGGGCAGCCATGTGTGGGTCGCCGACGTCAGCGCGGCGCCCATGAGGTTCATACCGCCCGAGCAATAGGCGTAGCGCGTGCCCGGATCGTTCGCCATCGGTAGGTCGAGCGTGTAGGTCCACCAATGCGGCTGAGCGGATTGGGTCTGCATGGTCTCTTCGCCGCCCGGCGAGTCTTCATCGTTGTCGTCGCAGGCAAGACCGGATGTGTGCGTCATCAATTGCGCCAGCGTGATGGCGTTCTTGCGCGGATCGGGATTGGAATAGTTACCTTTCACCAGATCGAGGATGCGCGACTGGGGCGCGATCCGCGTTCCCTGCCGCATCTGCGCGCCCAGGAGGATCGAGGCGAACGTCTTGCCGGCCGAGCGCAGATCGTGCGGCGTGTTGCGGTCGAAGCCGAAAAAATATTCCTCCAGCACCAGCTTGCCTTTATGCGCGACCAGAAGCGAATGGATCAGGCCGGGATATTTGTCGGTCGGATCGCTGTCGATGATGCGTTGCACGAGCTGCGCTAGCGCCGCCTCGTCCATACCGGCATCGGCGGCGCGCGCCGTCTGCCAGCCGTCACCCGTATTGGCGGGTCTGGTATAGCTGTAGGCCGTGCCCGGCTTGCGCGGATAGAAGTCGGCTTCGCCATCCGCTCTGCGCGTCAGGACCAGGTCGCGGTCAAGATCAGGCCAGTGAATCTTCAGCCGTTCGGGCGCCGAAAGCAGCGTCGCCACATGCTCGATCGGGCGGGCGCGAGGGATAAGGCTGCGCGGAAAAGCGCAACGCCTCGCCGTCGCGTTCGATCTTGAAGCGCGAAACGCCGCCGCGCGAGTTGAACTCGGGATTGCGGAAGGCCGCGAGCAATGCCCCATCGGCATCGCGGAAGATTTTCAGATAGAGCGTGAAGCGGTTCTGGAACGGCACGACCGTTGCCCGCCAGGCATTCGGTCCCACCGGTTGCAACGTGAGCGGCGACGCCCAGGGTTGCGTAAAACCCGGCCGGGTCGCTTGCAGCGTCTCTGTGTTGAACCCAAAAGCCTGAGATTGCGTTGCCCACCAGCTTGCCGCGGAAGCTGTCGCCATTCGGAAATGCGAGTTGCAATTCGCCGCTGGCGTTCCTGGCTTTCGCAAGCGCACCGGCAATCTCGCCCGTCCAGTTCTCGCCATTCCGGGTGACGGTCAGCGTTCCGCCGGGACCGGAGGGAAGTGAAATCTCGGCAGCCCACAGTCCAATAAGCGGCTCATCGGCCGCGCGGGCGGAAGCCGCCAGAAGCGCGAATGCGCACGTCAGCACCAGCGCGAGTTTCATGCTGTGCTCCGGGCGTTGCGCTTCCGCAGCCAATCGGATACCGGTTCGCCTGCGCTTTGCATGTTGGCCGCCAGCGCGGCACAGGCCCCTTTCAAGTTGCCGCTCCTGAGCGCCTCGACGATCCGCGCGTGATCGTCCACCGCGCGCAGCACATTGCGCGTCTCGCGCATCAACGCGAGTTCGTAACGCCGCGTGCGCAGGATGATGTTCTTGATCATCTCGATCAGCACCTGGTTGGGGCAATCGGCAAGCAGCATGAAATGCCAGTCATCGTCGAGTTCGATGGCGGCCGCCGGATCGCGCGCGGCCGCGAGCTTGCGGTTGAGCGCCTCGAGTTTTGCGATGCGGGCCTTCGACGGCAGGCCGGCCATGCGCAGCGCCTCCGGGTCGAGAATGGGACGAATCGCATAAAGCTGCTCGAACTCGTCCAGCGTGAGCGGGCGCACGAAGTATCCGAAATTGGTGGCGCTGGTGAGCGCGCCTTCGCTGGAGAGCCGGTTGAGCGCTTCGCGCAGCGGTGTGCGGCTTACGCCCAACTGGGCGGCCAGCCGCACCTCGTTGATGCGCTCGCCTTCTGCCAGCCGTCCGTCCACGATCATGGCGCGCACCGCCGACGCGGCGGAATCGCTGACATTTGTGCGTGGGAAGGATCGATTCTATCTGCATACTGTATACAGTCTCATAGATCGAGACGGAAGACAAGAGAGCAGCGCCACCACGCTTTTCGATATTGATGCCGCAAGAAGCTAATCGTAGATGGGATAGAGCTTTCCAAACATCCGTTCACAGAACACAGCTGGATCGTTGAACCGACGGTTGTTGTTCAAGCCAGAGATGGCCGCCATATCATCGGATTCAAGCTCGAAGTCAAAAAGCCTGAGATTCTCTTTCAGCCGATCCACACGCGTCGTTTTTGCGATAAGCGAAGTGCCGCGCTGCAATCCCCAGCGCAACACTACCTGCGCGGGTGTGCGTCCGGTTCTATTCGCGACGGCGGTCACCACCGGATGTGCCAGCACTGAATCTCTGGCATCCGCCATCCCCAAAGACATATAAGAACCGGCACCGAGCGGAGAATAGGCCGTAACCTTTATCCCGTAACTGGCTGCCAGGCGCAACACGCGATCCTGCGTAAGGTAGGGGTGGGACTCGATTTGCAGGACGGCGGGCTTAATCCGGCAGTAAGCCATCAGATCGTTCAGCAGCCCGGAATTGTAATTGCAAACGCCGATCTGGCGCACCAGTCCCGCTTCAACCAGTTTCTCCATCGCGTGCCAGGTATCTGACAGAGGTACCTGATCTACTTCCATCTTCGGTTTCGCTGCAGCTGAATCGAAAATCCAGCCCGGTGGATAACGCTTCGCGAAAGGCACGAACTTCAGCGCAATGGGAAAATGAACCAGGTAAAGATCGATGTAATCAACGCAAAGATCGCGGAGGGACCTTTCACACGCCGGGCGTACATACTCGGGCCGGTGAAACGTATTCCACAACTTGGAGGTAATCCACAAATCCTCCCGCCGGCAATATTGTCTGGCAATGGCATGGGCGATGCCTCGACCTACCGCGTCCTCGTTGCCGTAGTCTGGAGCGCAGTCAACATGCCGGTACCCAATTTCAACGGCTTCGCTCACGACCTGCGCCGCATCGCTCGGGTCAATTTTCCAAAGGCCCAGACCGACCACAGGCATGGGTCGATCTCCAACCATAATCACGTTGATCATAAATTTTCGCCGTACCTGCAAGGAGACTGATAGTTCAATTCCACGCCCTCAATACAGGTAAAAATCGAAGTCCTTACACTTACCGAACCCATGATTTAAACTGCCATATAGTCTCACGGTAATTTTCCGAACATTGTGCTCGATCGCGTCTACTTTGGAGTCCATATGAAATCTCCGTTTGTGTCAAACTGTGAATACATTCCCGGCGGTATTGGCTGGTCACCTGTCCTTGTGTTTTCGCTTCGCTACCAATAGAAAATGGCCGATATCAGAGAAGTAGCACGCCTTGCGGGTGTTTCCATCGCGACAGTTTCTCGGACCTTAAAAAAGCCGGAACTGGTCAAGGAAGAGACGCGTCTGCATGTTATGAATGCAGTACGACACCTTGACTACACCCCTAACACGCTTGGCAGCAGCCTGCGCAATCGCCGTTCCGATCTGGTTGTTGTGCTTGTACCGGACATCTCCAATCCGTTCTTTGCTGAAATCATTCACGGTATCGAGCAGGTGGCACATGAAAATGGCTATTCAGTACTTTTGGGCGACACGCAACATGATCCGGACCGTGAAAACGTCTACGCTAATTGTTTAAACACGAAGCAGGTTGACGGTTTATTGTTTCTCGGCCATCGCGTCCCAGCCAGTGTAAAACATCTTGTCCGGAAGAAGGGCTTGCCCGTCAGACCCATTGTCAATGCATGCGAGTATTCGCGAAAACTGGGTGTGCCCGGTGTACATATTGACAACGAAGCTGCTGCATATGAAGTAACTTCCCATCTGCTCGAGTTGGGCCACAGGAACATAGGAGTTGTGACCGGGCCCATGGACGAAGGCCCACTGAGCCGTAACCGGCTGGCCGGTGTGAATAAGGCCCTCTCCGAAAAGGGAATGACGTTACCCAAAAGCATGATCCACTATGGGGATTTCTCCATTGAATCGGGACTCGAGGCATCGCATGCCTTGCTCGATCGAAAACACCCACCGTCGGCGCTATTTTGTTTCAACGATGAAATGGCCATGGGAGTCATGGAATACTGCCGCGAAATGGACATTAGCGTTCCAGAAAAGCTGTCCCTGGTCGGATTCGATGACATACGTTTCGCGCGCTACTGCAACCCCCCCCTGACGACGGTACATCAGCCCACCAAGAACATTGGCCGGACTGCAATGCAGTTGCTGCTTGAGCTGATGTCGGGCAAGAAGATAACGCAGATGAACCGTATCCTACCGACAAAACTCGTGATCCGGGAAAGCACCATCCGCTTGAAAAACCGTAAAAAGTGAGCAGACCCTGAACTCCTGATTCTACGACGTTGCACCCCGTTTTGAACCGCGCCTGATGGCGCTATTCTGAAGCGAATAGTCGGATTTCCACGTTTTTGAAAAATACTTCAGCGCCTTCGAGCTCCAGGCCAATTCGTCCCTTTGTCAACGGCCGGTAGATGCTTCTGTCCTCCGCTTCCTGCCCAACCAGTTCGTACAGCGTGTTGACAATACGGCCATTTACAAGGTGCGCGGCCTTGTCTTCTATTGCCAGCACTTCGATCGTATTCCAGTCCATGATTCTTTCGAAGTCGCCATTTTTCTGCACGACCTGACGTTCGATATCCGGCCGCGGGTCGACAGGCGGCGGAAAAGTGGGTCTGGGCAGCACAGGCCTTTGATTCGGCCAGGCCGGCGTGCCGCCCAGATCCGCTCCCGGGTAACAACGCGCGTTACTTAAAATCGCGTCGCCGACATCACTTTCTTCCAACTGCAGTTCCACAGAGTTTGGCCATACGCGGTCTGTCTGCGGAAACATGTGGTAAAGCACGCCGGAGTTGCGTTTTGCAAGCAGCCGCGGTTCGAATCGTTTCTCACCGAACTTGTAGTCGAGCCTGAGGTGATAATTACTGTATTCTCTCGCGGTAGCGATATGCCCGAAACCCGGGCTATCACTTCCTGTATGACGCGGACCGAACATGTGAATCATTCCCTGTTCAACCGCTACGGCGTGGGTCGTGTCCGTTTGTCCGATGCCATCCTGATAGAAGCTCCAGCCAGTCAAATCCCTCCCATTGAACAGGCGCGTCCACGGACCTGCATACGGCGGTAAGCTTCGAACGGGTTGTTCGGCAGCGAACAGGGAATTGCAAAAGCCCGTTGCAGCAATGGCAGCCACCATGCGAGCAAAATCCCTTCGTGTCATATCCGCCATATGGGTCCGCAGGTCTTCCGTGGCATTCCATCACCCATGACCTTGCTCATTGTGTTGATGCAGACTCTAATAATTCACCGTCAGGGAAACGCCAACCAGCCGCGGGTTCCCTACGTCCTGAAAATACCCACCACCCAACCCGGAAAACCGGACAGCGGTCTGATATTTTTCGTCGGTGAGGTTATTGCCAAATAATGCCACTTCCAGGCGATCATTATTGAATCGACCTCCTATCCGGGCACTCAGCAACCCCACTGAATCAACTTCTGCAATGGGATCCAAAGTCCAAAGTGTGTTGCGTTTGCCAACCCAATTGAAATTACCCTGAGCGAAGAAACCCCAGCCATCAGAGACTTGCTTGTCATAATCAAAATAGACGTTGTATTGGGTCTTACCTTGGAAAGGAAGCCTTTTGCCGTTCAGACTCTGCACGCCACCAACGCAACCTTGCGCCGCTGACTGGGCCGTATAGCAGGGCGAGTTATCAAAGTCTTCGAACGTTGCGTCGGTATAACCGAATGATGCGCCAACTAACAGATCCTGTGTCACACTGGCAGTCAGCTCCAGTTCCAACCCCTGGGTTTTCAGTTTCTGCACACTGTTGAGAATACTCGATGGCACTTCCGCCCCTGGCAGGTAGATAAGCGATTGTGCCTGAAAGTCCTTGAACGTGGTGGTGAACACAGTGGCATTTAGCTGCAGACGATCATCCAGCCACCGGGACTTAACGCCCAGCTCGACCGACTGTGCCTTTTCGCCGGGGACCACATACGAGCCCAGTCCTACCGTATTGATACTGTTAGAGTTGAATGCCTGGCCCTTGTATCCCGTGCTGTAACTGGTGAAGAGCATCACATCGTCGCTGGCTTGGTATTGCAAGCCCAGCTTGCCGGTCATTTTGTTGTCTTTACTGGTTTCTTTCACATCCACGACCGGGAAAAGCGCAACCGGACCCAACTCGACATGGCTTACGGCTCCGTCGAGGTCATCATGAGTATATCGAAGGCCGAACAACACATGCCATTGATCGCTCAGGTGATATGTACCGCTGGTAAAAATTCCAATGCTGGTTTGGTCGATTCTTATCGGCGATTCCGAGTGATGCTGCGGAGTGTCAGCACCAAAGTCTCCCAGGAAAATTTCATACGAGTTCAAGTTCTGGCTGTAAACGTTAATACCAACGAGATAGTCCAAAGGACCTTGCCCTACCGGCGATGCCAGACGCAATTCCTGCGTTATCTGTTTTACTGAGGTATTGGTATCCGTCGAATTAAAGAAATCGGCCGGTGATTTGTCTTCGTCGGTTGTTTTCCAATGATCCCACTGGCGGAATGCGGTAATTGAGGTCAATGTATAATCGCCGATCCCGTAGTTCATATCGACTGAAATGCCCCCAACTTTGTTCGTATTTCCCGACCTTGCATCCTGAGCGATGTAACGATTGTTTATGTCGATGACCTTACCGTCAGGCAGCAATGGAGCGACCAGAGTCGCGAGTCGCCCGCCCGGGCTCGGCAAAAAGCCGATGTCCGCGCAACATTCACTGTTTTCCTTCAAATAATCCGCGGTGATGGTCGCATCGAAGTTTTCGGTAGGCTCGAAGCGCAATTTCGCCCGCACGGCTTTTTGCTTCTTGGTCCAATCATCTTTATTCCGGTATACATCCCGAACCAGCCCGTCCCGGTCCACATCATATACAGCGATACGGAAGCCCGCCGAATCGCCGATGGGGCCACTTAGCGCACCATCGAATTTCCACTCATTTGCGTCGGTAACGCTGTCGTACCTTCCGAATGAGATTGTACCCCTGGCCTCAAATTCTTCCATGTTGGGGCTTTTGGTGATGATACTGACCACGCCCGCCGACGCACTTCGACCAAACAGATAACCCTGCGGACCGCGTAATACCTCTACGTGGTCAACGTCGTACATGTCGTACAGGCCCATTGCCGCACGACCCAATGGCACGCCGTCCACCACGATACCCACGCTGTCCTCGATGCCATCAACGAAGCTTGCGGTTCCGATTCCTCGGATATTGAAAGCCCGCACCTTCGATTCGCGGCCATCCTGCCACGAGAGGTTTGGGGCGTATTGGACCAAGGAACTGATATCAGTTTCTCTGAGTCGCGAAAGAAAATCCCCACTCACAACGGATACCGAAATCGGGACGTCCTGAAGACTCGTGGTGCGTTTGGTGGCAGTTACGATAACTTCCTCAAGTGCCCCACTTGCGGATTCTTCTGCACCCTGAGCATGTCCGGGTAAAGCCTGCATCAAGAGAGGTACAGTAAAAGCTATACAGATGATCTTTGTATTCAATCGGCTCATGATTTTCCCCGCTGGATTTTCATCATTATATAAGTGAGATGTTTTATGTAATCGTTTACATTTTCAAGTTAAATTAATCGGTTCAGTGGCATTTTTTAACTATCAATTGGCGAGATGCTGAATGTTCCAAGGCTGCAAAACATGCGTCCCCACGAACTGTTCACTTCGAAAGTAAACGTTTACATCATTTCTGATTATAGCGTATAATTTAAAATCGACAACATTTTTTTTGATCCACGGAAAAATCGAGATCAAACAACGCATTGCCAATGTGAGCCTGCAAAAGCACCGGTTCATCAGAACCCGCCTCAGCATCATGATGTTTCTCCAGTTCTTTATCTGGGGGGCATGGTATACCACCATCGCGGTCTATATGCGCAACAACGGCATGGAAAGCCTCACACACTGGCCGTATACCGTTAATCCAATCGCTGCAATTGTTGCACCGTTCTTTCTGGGTCTCGTGGCCGATCGCTATTTCGCGACTGAAAAGGTACTCGTCACACTGCACTTACTGGGCGGGGTCATTATGCTATCGATTCCACAGACCTCCGGTCAGCCTCTTCTCTTTGTTCTGATGCTGTTGCTCTATAACCTGTGTTATATGCCGACACTAGGCCTGGTGAATTCACTGGCGTTCCATCATATCGACCAACAAGAAAAGCAATTTCCGTTCATTCGTGTGTATGGCACCATTGGCTGGATAGCGGCCGGTTTGTTTGTCAGCTTTGTATTGAGCCAGTTCGCGTCATCATTGTTACCCGAACAGACCGCGCTTCCGCTGTACTGCACTGGCGTCGCCAGCATTCTTCTCGGGCTGTACAGCTTTACCTTGCCGCATACTCCACCGGCCGGCAAAAGCGAAGGGGAGTCAATATCCGGCATCCTGGGACTGGACGCTCTGAAAAAACTCGGAAATTACTCGTTCTACATATTCATTATCAGTTCGCTGCTGATCTGCATTCCTTTGGCGGCGTACTACAACTTCACTCAAATCTTTCTGGAGGCTGCGGACTTCAGAAATATTGCTGCAACACAGACGCTGGGACAGGGCTCTGAAGTGCTGTTCATGCTGCTGATGCCGTTGTTCTTTGCCAGACTGGGCGTCAAATGGATGCTCCTGGTCGGCATGGCGGCCTGGGTCTTGAGATACCTCCTGTTTTCATTTGCCGCGGTCGATAACATTATCTGGATGATCATCGCCGGCATCCTGCTGCACGGCATCTGCTATGACTTTTTCTTTGTCACCGGCCAGATCTATGTGGACAAAAAGTCATCGCCCGAGGTCCGCGGACAAGCGCAAGGGCTCCTGGTATTGATCACGTATGGTGTCGGCATGCTTCTGGGAGCGCAGGTTGCAGGTCACCTTTACAACGCTCTTCTTGAAGGTAAGGAAGTTCTTTCCATGGCGCAGTTCCGGCAATTCTGGCTGTTCCCCGCTTTTTTTGCAGCCGGAGTGCTGCTGTTTTTCGGCTTATGCTTTAGAGAGGTGAGAAACAAAAGCTCAGGTTGATCGACTTATCGCCAAAGCGCTGCAAAGACGCGAATTCGCGGTTACCTGTGCTCAACGCCCGCGCGTTCTTGTCAACACGGCGCGCTCCTCAAGTGTTGCGGGGCTTTGACGACTTGCCCAATACATTGCTAACGCGCTCGCTCCCAGGCCGGCGAAACTCTCGCTGACGAAATAATGCGTGCCAAGGCTCTTGTTCAAAAGGAACACCGCGATCGACACCGCACCACCGGCCAGCATGGCCGCGATGGCGCCTTTGCCTCCTGCTTTCTCGGAAAAGAAGCCCGCCATTAGCGGCACGAAAAAAATAGACGCAAAAAGTGACGCGGACAAGACCGCCAGCCAGAATATTCCAAGCACCTGAAAGTAGGCGATGGCAAATGCCGAGATCCCCACGATGAGAACCCCCACGCGCGCCGCGATGAGGGATTGCCGTTCCGTAGCTTCTGGCACCAGCCATTTTTTGTACAACTCGCGGGACAACGACTGGCCGGTAACGATCAACACCGTAGAACCGGTCGACAGTGCCGCCGCGGAGATGCCGGCCAAAGCAAACGCGCCCAGCCAAGGCCCGAGATGCTGCCGAGCCAGCTCAATGTAATAATATTCCTCGACACCGAGCTGCGGGTGCGTCAAACGTCCCAGCAACCCCAAAGGCACCGTCGAAGCATAAATGGCGACGCTCAGCGTCAGACAAACAGGCAATGCAATCAGGATGGCACGTTCATCGCGCGCAGTCAGAAACCGGGTGACCAGATGAGGCTGTGACGGTATGGCGAATATCCAAACAAGCTGACCGAAGGCAAGATACCAGGGCCAATTCTCCGATGTCCATTGAAACTGGCTTTGTGACAATGCCATAATTTGCGCCCATCCATCTTCCATGCTCCCGCTGCCCACTGATGCCATGCCGATGGGAACTGCCAGGACCAGACCAAAAAACAGCACGAGGAACTGAAATCCGTCACTCCACACGACCCCCAGCATTCCTCCAAGCAGGGTATAGCCCACAACCAGCAGCACAATGCCGGTAAGCAGTATCTCGTAAGACAATCCGAACATGCTGGAAGCTATCGTTGTCAACGCAATGAATTGCGCCGCCAGCAGCGGAATGTAAATGATTGGCAATATCACGGCGGTCAGAACGCGCACTGCCCCGCGTCGACTGGCATAACGAGTCGCCAGGATATCGGCAAAGTCAAGGATTTCGTAATGGTCGGACATCCTGCGGACCAAAACGCCAACGACAGATATCGCCAGTACAAAACCAATGCTGGTGGTAAAGTAGGCGCACCACATGGTATAGCCGAAGCGTCCGGTCATGTTTGTGGCGCCAAGGAACAAACCGGCGCTGACATTTGATGCAACAAAAGTACCCGTCAGCAGATACCAGGGCATGCGTTTTCCAGCGACATAATATTCCGATTCGCTCTTGACAAACCGGGACGCTATCGCGCCGATCAGAAAACTTGCCCCCAGCAGGCTGACAAAGATCGCGGCGTCTTTAGTCATTCCCTATCACGCCGCCTCAACCAGGGCCGTTTGCGAATCACTGTGCGCCAGGCGATCCAGTAAGAACACGCAATCGAAGCCGACCAGATGAGCAGTTGCAATTTTAGTACCCAGTCGATGCTGGACCAGGGAAAGTACCACTCAATCATAAACAGTCCTGTGTTTCGCTTAACTAAATTTGCTCGATCAATCGGGCGAGTCTTTCCAGCGTGAACTTTTCATCTAGCTGTTGCTTAACTGCTGGCGATATGATGGGCGAAAGGCAGTGGTTGCGCCTCTCTTAACCTGAAATTTTCCGCAGATAGTCCAAACTGCCTGCCACGTCTTTCATGGGCGTATTTGTGATATCGATTTCAACATACCCATGCTTCACACCAATTTCATCCATCGCACACAGCACCTCTTTGAAGTCAACTATGCCGGTGCCTGCCTCCGCCATTTGGGTCATGATCGGGATGGGAAAGCGCTTCAGATCGTCACCGACCGGCAGATTGGGATTGAAGTCTTTCAGGTGAGTCGCAATCACACGGCTACCATATCGGCGTAAATATTGCGCCGGGTCCATTTTTGCGCCTGTCAACCAGCCTATGTCGAACTCAATTTTGACAAGCTCCGGGTCTGCCTGCTGCATCAGGAAATCATAAGCCAGCATTCCATTCAACTCTGCCAAAGGGGTAAATTCCATATTGTGATTGTGGTAGGCGAAACCCAGTCCATTTTCCTTACAAACCTGGCCTTGCCTGTTCAGCCGCTCGGCTATGGTCTTGATCTGCTCGACCCCTGTCACCCCGCTGATGATGGCACGTTCCTTGGTTCTCGTGATGAATTCAGGTGCCATGGCAATTATCAGGTATTCAACTCCCAATTCATGAAAGGTTTCGGCTATGGACGGGATGTCCGTGTCACCTGCAACGATCGCGGTCGAAACCGACAAACCCAGATCATCGAGCATTTGCCTGAATTGTTTTGGGGTGCGACCGAACAGGGGGTCGTCGATGAAGGGGTTTCCTCCAAATCCAAACATTTCTACTTCTTTGTAACCCATTTTCGCTACTGCCTTTAGCGCCTCAACGGGATCTTCTATCAATTTCTCGCGGATGGTGAACAGTTGAAGGCCAAATTGCCTGTGGGCCGGTCCCTGATTTTTCATCGAAGCGAATGTTACGGCCGGATCGATCAATGCAGCCCCGGCAATGATCCCTGCAAGTTTCAGGCAGTCTCTGCGTTTCATGTACTGTCTCCCTGGATTGGAGTGGTCGGGTTCGAAAAATCCGCTTTCAGAGGGGCTTCTCAATCTGGCTGCCCCCCAAGCGCCTTGCAAAATTAGGTTGGTACCTATGATTTAGAGCAGTCACCGTACCATCCATTCAATGATCCCGTCCTGCAAATTAATTTGACTTGGGGCGCCCTTCTGATCAAGAATGAAACCGTTTACATAGACAGAGATTATATCCTGAATCGGCACCGATGCAAGTTGGGTTTTCAAACGGCTGACCGGCAGGAATCTCACTTCGCGAACCCAGGTGTCGAGCGTAGGATGGCACCAGGAAGGACTGATATAGACCGTTGGGACCTTTAGAATGAATAGACGACAACTGTTACGGATGCTGGCAGCGGGCAGTTTGGCCCCGGCGCTGTTGAGGGCGAAATTGGTCTTGGCGGACGCTGGGACTGACTCCATTGTTGCGCCGGGATTTTTCTCTCCCGATCAGCGCCTGCTCGTTTCCGCGTTGGCGGATACCATTATTCCGGCTACAAAGACGCCCTCCGCGAGTTCGGTGGGTGTGCAGGATTTCGTGGAATTGATGGTTGGGAAGTCGTTCATGAAACCCGATCAAGCCGACTTCATGAGTGGATTAGCGGCACTTGATCGATACAGCGAGAATCAATTCGGAACGTCCTATACAAACCTCTCGGAGCCGGACAAGAATGCCTTGCTGCGGACTGTAGCGGACGGTCAGGTTGACGACAGCGCATCAAGCTCTCACAGCGTCTCCCTGCAGGAATTTTTTCACGTGCTGAAACAACTGATCGTCATCGGCTATTACACCTCCGAAACAGGCGCGAGCAAGGAGCTACGCTATCGCGTCGTTCCGGGACACTACGAAGGATGTACGGATATGACCAGCGACCAGGTCGCGTGGTCGTACGGCAGCCGTTCAGATGGCCTTTTCTAGGAGCCGGTGATATGTCTGAAACCAACACCTTTGACGCAATCGTTATCGGATCGGGCATTACCGGAGGCTGGGCGGCGAAGGAACTGACGGAAAAAGGCCTGAAGGTATTGATGCTCGAACGCGGCCGAAACGTACGCCACCGGAAAGACTATGTCACTCAGCACAAGGCGCCCTGGGAAATGCCTTTTCGTGGTGAAGACAGCGCGCAGGAAAATGCGAAAACTTATCCGATACAGAGCAAGTGCTTTTTGTTCAACGAATACAACAAGCACTTCTACGTCAATGATCTGGAAAACCCCTACCTGACCCCGCCCGATCAGCCGTTCACCTGGTATCGCGGCTATCAAACGGGTGGTCGCTCACTGACCTGGGGACGCCTCAGCTTGCGTTGGGGTGAACAGGATTTCGAAGCAAACGCCAAAGACGGCCATGGCGTTGACTGGCCAATCCGGTATGGGGATATTGCTCCCTGGTACGATTATGTAGAGGATTTCATCGGCGTCAGCGGCAATGCCGACGGCTTACCGCAGCTTCCGGACGGGAAGTTTCTTCCGCCCATGGAACTCAATTGCATCGAACGCCATTTCAAGTCGCATGTGGAAAGCAGCTTCCCGGAACGGAATGTCGTCATCGGCCGGGCCGCCGTCCTGACACGCCCGCACCGGGGCCGCGCGGCCTGCCACTACTGCGGTCCGTGCGAGCGTGGCTGTATGGTCGGCGCCTATTTCTCTACGCAAAGCTCCACGCTTCCGGCAGCCACTGCAACCGGCAATCTCACCTTTCTGACGGACCGGCTGGTCGAACGGCTGGTACTCGATCCGCAGCAACAAAAAGTCAGCACGGTCCATGTGATCAATACAGAAACGCGGGAACGCGAACAGTATTCCGCAAAGCTGTTCTTTGTCTGCGCCTCGACTCTCGGTACCGCTCAACTGCTGCTGCACTCTCGATCGGAGCGCTGTCCTCAAGGACTGGCCAATTCAAGCGGAGTCCTGGGCCACTACTTGATGGACCACGCCATGTCCGTGGGCGCAGTGGCCGAGTTTCCCGGCTTCGGAGAAAAGTACTATTACGGCATCCGGCCTAATTCCATGATTGTCCCGCGGTTTCAGAATCTCGGTCAGCAGGAACACGATTTTGTGCGCGGTTACTCCTATCAGGGCGGCGGTTGGCGCTCGAGCTGGAGAAGAGGCACGGCTACAACGGAATTCGGCGTCGATTTCAAGAACTCGCTGCAAGAACCCGGGCCGTGGATGCTTCTACTCGCCTCATTCAACGAATGCCTGCCGAGGAAGACGAACTATGTCGAGCTGGACGAACACAACCTCGATCCCCTCGGGTTGCCGCAGTTGAAAATTCATTTCTCTTACGGTGAAAACGAAGCAAAGATGGCCAAACATGCTCACGAGCAGGCGGTTACGATGGTCAAAGCAGCGGGTGGGAAGGTGGTTCGGGGAGGTCCGGGTATTCTGACGCCTGGCACCGCGATTCATGAAATGGGTACCGCGCGCATGGGGCGCGACCCTCGAACTTCCGTTTTGAACGGCTTCAACCAGTGCCACGACGTTGCGAACGTATTCATCACCGACGGCGCTTGCATGGCCTCATCCGCCTGTCAGAATCCGTCCTTGACTTACATGGCACTTACCGCCCGTGCCTGCCAATTCGCGGTGGAGCAACTGAAGACCGGGGCCATTTAAAAAAGGGAAAAGATAGAAGAGAATGAAAACACTAAAAGGACCTGCAATCTTCCTGGCGCAATTCGCGGGTGACGAGCCACCCTTCAACTCGCTGCCGGCGCTTGCCAAATGGGCTGCCGATATCGGATTTGTCGGGGTTCAGGTCCCCACCTGGGACAAAAGACTCTTCGATCTTGAGCTGGCTGCATCCAGCCGGACATACTGCGATGAAGTAACAGGCGCGCTGGGGGAGGCGGGCGTGGTGCTGACTGAATTGTCAACACACCTCCAGGGACAGTTGATAGCCGTTCACCCTGCATATGACACACTTTTCGATGGATTTGCCGACGCCTCTGTGCGCGGTAATCCCACCGCAAGGCAAGCCTGGGCTGTTCAACAACTGGAGCAAGCAGCCGTGGCCTCGGCAAACCTGGGGCTTACGGCGCATGGCAGCTTTTCCGGCTCTCTTGCGTGGCCCTACGTTTATCCTTGGCCGCAACGGACGCCTGGTCTCATCGAAACGGCATTCGACGAACTGGCAAAGCGCTGGTGCCCCATACTCGACAGATTTGATGAAGCCGGCGTCGATCTGTGTTTTGAAATCCACCCCGGTGAAGACCTGTTTGATGGCATCAGTTTCGAGATGTTCCTGGGGCGGGTGAACAATCACCCTCGCTGCAAGATCCTGTACGACCCGAGCCACTTTGTGCTGCAACAACTGGACTATGTCGGGTTTATCGACGTTTACCATGAACGTATCGGCATGTTCCACGTCAAGGACGCCGAATTCAATCCAACGGCCAGGCAAGGTCTATATTCCGGATATCAAAGCTGGCTGAATCGCGCCGCCAGGTTCAGATCTTTAGGCGACGGACAGGTTGAATTCGGCAAAGTGTTTTCCAAATTTGCCGGCTACGATTTTCCCGGCTGGGCTGTGTTGGAATGGGAATGTTGCCTCAAACACCCCGAAGTGGGTGCCCGCGAAGGTGCTGAATTTATCCGCCGGCACATCATAAGAACCACCGAAAGGCCATTTGATGACTTCGCTTCCACTGAGGTGGACCCGGATGCGATACGAAACATGTTGGGCCTGAACGAGTGAACGCACGAGTGGAGCCGCGACCACTCCGTCTGGGAATGGTCGGCGGCGGCGATGGTGCCTTCATCGGCAACGTTCACCGGATGGCCGCACGTCTGGACGATCACTATTCATTGGTCGCCGGTGCTCTGGCATCGACCCCAGAAAAGGCATATGAGTCCGGGCGCGCCTTGCGTCTGGACCCGGAACGCACCTATGGGTCGTATGAGGAAATGGCGCTGAAAGAACCAAAACGCACTGACGGCATCGATGTGGTGAGTATCGTCACACCCAATTACCTGCATTATCCCATTGCGAAATTATTTCTCGATGCAGGTATTCACGTCATTTGCGACAAGCCGCTTACGACTTCGCTGGCGGATGCAAAGGCTTTGCAACAAGCCGTTGCTGCAAGCGGCCGGGTTTTTACAATCACCTACAACTATTCGGGTTACCCGATGGTCAGAATGGCGCGTGAAATGGTCGCTGCCGGTTGTATCGGGTCCTTGCGCGTGGTGCAGGTTGAATATTGCCAGGGTTGGATGGCTGAAAAGGTGGAGGATAGCGGTTCCAAGCAGGCCCGCTGGCGTTCGGATCCGGAAAAGAGCGGACCGGGCGGCTGCATTGGCGACATTGGGACACATGCCTTTCACCTTTCGCATTTCATTTGCAATGAACGCGTGGTCGAACTTTCAGCCGAACTGAGCACATTCGTGGCCGGCCGTCGCGTCGACGATAATGCCCATATTTTGTTGCGTTTCGAGAACGGCGCCAAGGGGATGCTGTGGGTTAGCCAGGTAGCAGTGGGGGAGGAAAATGGTTTGCGCATACGTATTTACGGGGACAGCGGCAGCCTGATCTGGACCCAGGAGAATCCCAATTACCTGCTCTATTCCCAACGTGGGAAGCCACAGCAACGGCTCAGCCGTGGGGGACCCGCGACGGGTGCCGTGGGAACAGCGCATTCCCGGCTGCCGGCCGGCCACCCGGAAGGCTATTTAGAAGCATTTGCGCAGATCTACACGGATACGGCCGGGCTCATTCACGCACACCGTGAGTCGCGCAAACCGGTGCCGAGCGCGCAACTTGCCCCTGGTGTCCTCGATGGAATTCGTGGTGTCGAGTTTATCGAAGTGGCCATACAATCGAGCGCCAACGCCGGGGCCTGGATCCCGTTGAAACTCTAAGGGGTCCTTTTCATCGATGGTCTGCGTTGAATTAGCCGGACGGAAATCCAGTTGAAGGCCTCGATTGGATTTGCACGCAGAGTGATCCTGAAAGGTGCCGTCATTCAGATTTGCTTCTTGGCACTGCTTGCAAACGTTGAGATCGCCGTTGCACAGCAAGGGCATTATAAAACCTGGACTATCTATGGCGGCACCCCGGACCAGATTCACTATTCCAGCTTAAAGCAGATCAATACGAAAAACGTCCAGAACTTGAAGGTGGCCTGGACGTTTGAGACGGGCGATGCATTCGGTGACGGCATCAATGCATCAGAGATGGAATCGACCCCCGTTGTGGTCGGCAAAACCCTATACATTGTTTCCCCCAAACTCCGTGTTTTCGCGCTCGACGCATCGACCGGCCGGCCGCTTTGGATATTCGATCCCAATCGTGGACAAAAGGTGCTGAACAAGCAGCGATCTCGAGGTGTTACGTATTGGAGCAATGGTGAAGATAAACGGCTGTTTGTGACCTCGCGCCAAAATCTGTACGCGATAGATGCTTCAACGGGAAAGGCCGTTGATACTTTTGGCAATCATGGCAGCTTAGACCTCAGAGATGGTTTGGGTCGGGATCCGACATTGATTTCTGCAGGCGCCAATACGCCCGGTATTGTCTTCAACGATTTACTTATCCTGGGGAGTACAGGATGGTCACCCGGCGACATTCGTGCCTATGACGTGCATAACGGCAAAATCGCATGGAGCTTTCATACCATTCCCCATCCTGGTGAATTCGGTTACGAAACCTGGCCCAAGGATGCATGGAAGCGGATCAACGGGGCTAATGCCTGGGCCGGGATGGCGCTGGACGCGGAGCGCGGCATCGTGTACGTGCCCACTGCCTCGCCGGGCGCGGGTCTGCAGGATTTTTTCGGCGGAGACCGTGAAGGCGACAACCTGTTCGGCAATACGCTGCTAGCGCTTGACGCGAGAACGGGGAATCGGCTCTGGCATTTCCAAATGGTTCACCACGATCTTTGGGATCGAGATTTGCCGGCGCCACCAAGTCTTGTCACCATCAGGCGCAACGGCCGGGACATCGACGCTGTTGTCCAGATTACAAAATCCGGGTTCGTCTACGTTTTTGATCGCGTTTCCGGCGCCCCGTTGTTTCCCATCGCCGAACGTCCTGTGCCGCAAACCCACGTAGACGGGGAATTTCCGGCAGAGACACAACCGTTTCCGACTGCGCCGGCTCCTTTCGCTCGTCAGAGTCTCACGAAGGACCTGCTGACGCGAAGAACGCCGGAAGCGGCTCAAGAAGTCTCTGAACAATTTGATAAATTAATTAGCGCAGGGGAATTTGCGCCGCCCAGCCTGCGCGGGACCGTGCTAATGCCGGGTTTGGATGGCGGTGGCGAATGGGGTGGCACAAGCTTCGACCCCGAAACAGGACTGCTGTACATCAATTCAAACCAACAGCCCTCGATTCTCAGGCTCGAACGGCGGGACAGCGGTGCCGGCGAATTGACCGGCAAATCCATTTACATGTCGGAATGTTCCGGCTGTCACGGCGCGAACCGCTTGGGGAGCCCGCCGGAATTTCCGGCGCTTGTCGGGGTCAGCGACCGGTTGACGAAATTGGATGTATTCAGTCTGGTTGCTCGGGGCGGGGGCAGAATGCCCGGATTCATGAACCTTGGGGTAGCGGCCATTGACGCGGTGGTGGACTTCGTCGTGTACAACCGCGAAATCACCCTACCCGACTCCAATTCCCGGAAACTTCAGGCCCTCGAATCCGATAGTTACAATTTTGGCGGCTATATCAATTTTCTCGATTCGGATGGTTACCCGGCCATCGAACCGCCCTGGGGAATGCTAAGCGCACTCGATGTCAGTAGCGGGAAATACGTATGGCAGATTCCTTTCGGTGAATATCCGGAACTGGTGGAGCAAGGTCTTTCACACACGGGGAGCGCAAATTATGGCGGCTCCGTTGTTACCGCGGGCGGGCTCCTGTTTATCGGCGCCACCCTTTATGACCACAAGTTTCGCGCTTTCGACAAGCTCACAGGCAAGTTACTGTGGGAAACCATCCTGCCTACAGCGGCCAATGCCACACCTGCGGTGTACGAAATTGATGGACGCGAGTTTATCGCCTTAGCCGTGGGTGGAGGAAAGGAAAGCAATCGCCCCAACATGCCCGGGGGCAGCATTTATGTCTTTGGATTGCCCGAAACCGTTACCGAACCGCGGACCGCCAGGCACTGAAGAGCATGCAATTCGAACTAAACAAAAATCTACCATTTTCTCAGCGTACGTTGCCTGAAATTCTAAAGATACAGGTCCGTCTGGGTAACCGATCCTTCATTAAATATGCCAATAGCACTATCAGCTATGAGCAAGCACCACAACTGGCCGGGCGCTGTGCGGGCCGACTGGCCGCTGCTGGCATGGGCCCCGGATCTCGAATACTGGTGCTATTGCCGAATGGCCCTGAGTTGATCCAACAATGGCTGGGGACTGCTTGGCTTGGTGCAATTTTGGTGCCTGTCAATACCGCTGTTCGCGGTGCGCAACTTCGGCATATAGTCGAGGCCACCAGACCTGATCTTGTCGTAGTTGACGCGCCTCTCATTACGCATTTGTCAAATGCTGACATCCGGCTTCCGTACAAGTGCAAAATATGGGTTGTGGGTGACGAGCCGTTTGATGAAGAAATTATCGCGGGGGCAGCGACATCAAGGCTGCCACCTCCAGGAGATTTCCGCCCGGCCCAACCGGTGTTCCCGGGAGATAATGCAGCTATTCTTTACACGTCAGGTACAAGCGGACTGTCCAAAGGTGTCATGTGTCCCCACGCACAGTTTTTCTGGTGGGGGATACATACTGGCCAGGCGCTGCAAGTAACGTCGGACGACATCCTTTTTACGGTTCTGCCTTTATTCCATACAAACGCTTTGAATACCCTCTGGCAGGCATTGCTGCATGGTGCGACGTTTGCTCTAGGAACCCGTTTTTCGGCTTCACGGTTCTGGAAAGAAGCCCAGAGCACAGGAGCGAGCGTGACATACCTTCTGGGGACCATGGTTCATATTCTTCTGAAAGCAGAGCCAACGCCTGACGACCTCAACCACAACATACGTATTGCATTATCGCCAGCAACTTCGTCAGAACTCACACTTCAATTCAAAGAACGTTTTGGCATTCGACTTATTGAAGGATACGGCTCAACTGAAACCAATTTTGTCATGTCAAATGTACTCGGTGGTTACGTCCCCGGAGCGTTGGGGCGCGTCGTTAAGGGTTTCGAAGCCCGCGTTGTAGATGACCAGGATTGCGATGTGCCGGACGGCACTCCCGGCGAGTTGATCATCCGACAACATGAACCCTACAGCATGTCCAATGGGTACTTTGGTAATCCGGATGCCACGGTGAATTCGTGGCGGAATCTATGGTTTCACACGGGTGACCGAGTCGTTCGGGATGAGTATGGAATTTATCGCTTTTGCGACCGATTGAAGGACTGCATACGCCGTAGCGGCGAAAATATTTCATCATTAGAAGTTGAGGCGGCGCTGTATGCACATCCAGAGATCGAAAAGGCCGCTGTAATTGGTGTGCCATCCGAGGCAAGCGAAGAGGAAGTTATGGCATACATTGTCCCGCGTGCCGGCAGTACGATCGATCCGCGTTCCCTGATCGATTTCTTGAAAGACAGAATCGCGTACTTTGCAATACCTCGCTATATTGAAATAGTCGATGAACTGCCTGAGACTGAAAATGGGAAGATCAAAAAATTCCTTCTCAAGGAGCGTGGCGTGACCCAGACAACATGGGATCGGGAATCGGCCGGAATCAGGCTAAATGGAAGTTAGATTCAACCACGAAGTGCAACGGATAGTGTTTCCCGAGTGTCGTTGAACGCCTCATAGGGCGTCAAGTAATCCAAGCATTTGCGGTGTTTGCCCGATTAGATTGTGACAGAAAATACCTGAAAAACGCTGAATTCTTCAGAAATCACGACACAAATTGGTCACAAA
>CAWFGC010000017.1:0-112696 GCA_963815185.1 uncultured Gammaproteobacteria bacterium
TGGCCAGAAGCTTTTCGGACAAACTGAAACCACGGCCCGGTTCCGACCAGGGACAGACTTCGATGCAGATTCCGCAACCCTGGGTTTTGGTGAAGTACCAGATGCACTTGTCGAAATCCACGTACCATTTTTCCATGCCGCGCACCGTCTGTTTTTCATCGAGGATGGCGTCAGGCGGGCAATCGATGGTACAGCGGCGGCAGGACAGGCACAGATCATCGACGCCAATATCCACGGGTGCGTCGCACTCCAGCGGGATGTCGGTAAGCACAGCGGACAGACGGAAGTTAGACCCAAACTCGCGGCTGATCAGCGAACCATGCTTTCCCAGTTGCCCCAGACCCGCATTGATGGCCATGGGGATCTGCAGAATGTCTTCGCCGTCGGCGTAGGCCTGGGCCGGCCACCCCAAAGCGCGGATATAGGCGGCCAGTTCGATGGCGGCACGCGAAGCACGGCCATAGGTGCGCATGACCTCGATGGCGGCGCGGTTGCCGGGAACGTGTTCCATTTCAGCCCGCTTCATGGGCGTACCGAGACTAATGGCGTATTTGTACGGCGGCTGCGGGTAGCCGTCGTACAGCGCGCTTTCGTTCAGCTCACTGATCCCGGCAATGCCGGCGCCGAATTCCAGCGCCTTTTCCTTCAGGTGGCCGGCGGAAGCCGCAGGATCACCCAGTGACACCCGTTGCGAAGCCATTGGACCCGCGTAATTGCGCCGCTGCCACAAAGTACGCAGCACCTGAAGAAATGGGCCCGGTTGCGCGATCAGATTGAAAAACATGTCCATGGCTGCCCAGTCCAGCTTTTTTCTGCCGCCACCACGCCCGGTGCTGTGGAAGACCGGGCGCGCTCGCGACCGTTTCTTCTCTCCCAGACCATTGATCTCATTGCCGGAGCGCGGTGGCTTGCGGTAGCCAAAGGCGTACTCGGCCGGCGGCACGGATCGCAACTTCATCAGAAGTCTTCCCGGTCCAGTTCGTCGATCCACCAGGTTTCGCCGGTGCGTTCGCAGTGCCGATAGGCCCGGCGCACGCGCCCGCCGATGAACACCCAGGCATAGATGACCTGCAGGATGTATCCCAGCATGCGCATATCGCGCCACAGCGTCTTCAGCCGCGTCCGCTCGGTCAGGTAGAACCGTTCCTGGAATGACTTCATAACCGCGCCTCTTTGCCCGCGAAATGCAGGTCCGGGGTGAAAGAGCATAGCAGCTTGAATTAATGGGGTCAGAGTGAAGTGCCCGAGTAGATGAAGCTTCAAGGGTACCGAGCCCTTGTACGCAAATCGATTCGCGTCCAATGTCTCAGGTTTTGCGCTCGCCTGCCTTCGCCAGATCCCGTGAAACCCGCTTCAAAACCATCACGAAAAACAGCCGCCAAAACCGACCGGTACCGGCGTGCCTGGGCTTGAACGACGCAGTCGGATAGGAAGTCGAATCCGACAGCAGGGCGAACAAAGCCTGCGGATCGGCCGCCGACATCGCTGTCGTTGAAAGTTTGATTGTCTTCACAGGCCCGTGCGCTATTTCGCCTCGCGCGCGTCAAGGATGGCTTCGATGCCATCCATGATTTCATTCATGCGGCTGACCACCGCCAGGTAGGGTGCTTCGGTCGCCATGTCTACACCTGCGCGCTTGAGCAAATCGTAGGGGTAGTCGGAGCCGCCGGCCTTGAGCAAATTGAGGTAGTTCTCCACCGCGCCCGGCCGGCCCTGCAGAACCTCCTGTGACAACAGCGACGAGGCCGCCAGCGAAGTGGCGTACTGGTACACATAGAAATTCCTGTAAAAATGCGGGACATATGCCCATTCGACCGTATAGGGCTCGTCGATGGTCAGCACACCCTGCGCTTCGCCGTGATAACGCCTGAGCAGATCGCCGTAGATTTTGGTGAAGTCGGCGCCCGACAGGGCAGCGCCGCTCTCCGCTTTCTCATGAATCATGAGTTCGAACTCGGCGAACATGGTTTGACGGTAGAACGTGCCGCGAATGGTTTCCAGCGCGGAACCCAGGTAGTAAAGCCTGTCGTCGTCATTGGCCGCCAGTTTGAGCATGTGGTCCAACAGCAGCGCTTCGTTGAACGTCGAAGCGATTTCAGCGAGGAAAATGCTGTATTGCGCCGTCGGGTACGGCTGGTTGCGGCTGGACAGGTAGGAATGCATGCCATGGCCCCATTCGTGGGCCAGGGTCGATACCGATTCGTAATCGTCGTTGTAGTTCATCAGAACATACGGGTGAACGTCGTAGGCACCACCCTGCATGTAGGCGCCTGCGACCTTTCCCGGGCGCGGGTAGGCATCCATCCAGCGGTTTTCGAATGCGTTTGACAGCACCTCGTCGTAGGCCTTGCCCAGCGGCCGCGTGGCCTCCAGGGTCAGGCGCTTGGCCTCGGCCAGCGGAAATTTCCTGTCTGAGTTCACCAGCGGCGGATAAATGTCGTAATAATGAAGATCATCGATGCCCAACATGCGCCCGCGCAGTTTGAAATAGCGGTACAGGGTGTCGAGGTTTTCATGGGTAACCTTGATGAGGGTGTGATACACCGCCTCAGGTATGTTGTTGGTGTCCAGTGCCGCCGCCAGCGAACTCTTGTAGTGGCGCTGTCTTGCGGAAAACACGTGCGTGTCGACTTCGCTTGAGAGCACGGTACCGACGGTGCGCTCGAACTTTTTCCAGGTACCGAAGAAGGCGTCCATGACCTGCTTTCTCTGCGCTCGGTCCGGATCGGAGCGGTACTTGGTGTAGGCCGTCTGATCCAGCCGAACTTCCTCGCCGGACGCCAGTTTGACACTCGGCCACGGCATGTCCGCATTGGCCAGCGTGCGATAGATATTGTTCGGGCCGGCCTGCATCAGCGAGGTGGAGGCCAGCATTTCTTCGCCCTGCTCATCCAGTGTATGTTCGGCCTGGCGCAAGGTGTCCCGAATGCCTTGGGCGTAAGGTTGCAAGCGGGGGTCTTCGGTAAGCCAGGACTGCAGCTTTTCGCGGTCGATTTTGAGTATTTCCGGATTGATGAACGACAGCTTTTGCGACAGTTCCGAACCCAGGATTTGCGCCTCAGACCGCTGTTGTTGATTTTCGGCAACCCGTGTATCGGCATCCGCGGACAGGGAAGCATAGACCGCCACCAGCGAGTACTGTTTGACGATATCTGAAATCAATTCACTACATTCCAGCAAGCGCTGTTCGCTTTGCCCGAGCTGCCCCTGACAGCTATCGATTTGCGCGAATCGCGCAGCGACCGCGTCTTTGGCTTTGGCCCAGGCCTCGGTGGTCGCAAACATATCACGGAGATTCCAGGTATCGGCGACGTCCTCGGCGGGTAACGTGGTGCTCAGAATGGCCAGCCCGCAAGCAACGGCGGCGGAAATCCATTTGTTCATATTTGAATCCTCGCTTGGTGTTTAATTTTCCACGGCCATTGTGCCGCAAACGGTCGGTGCGGAAATATGCCAAAGGTACCCCGCAATTAAGGGGTCAGAGCGAGCAGCCTTTGTGCACTGCTGGCACGAAGGCGCGATCAAATTCAGTGTACAAGTGCCTGTTTGGGCCTTTATGACCAACCATGTTCATGCGGAGCATGGGTAAAATTGTGGACACGTCAGCTTGTCCACAGTCGCTTGCCTTTAGCCTGTGGCCAAAAATTGCGATTGTCTACTCTGGCACTTTGCATTGACCTCAGGTATGTTCCCGGAGGTCAGAAAATGTATGGAGATGCCGAAATGGCAGAAACCCCACGCCGCCCCGCGTTCATTTCGTCGGTGGTTTACACGGACATCGGCGCCGCGCTCAAATGGCTGCAAAACGCCTTTGGCTTTGAAGCCTGTGAGGTCTTGACCGATGCGCAAGACCAAATCGTGCATGCCGAGATGGCGCATGGCGACGGCATCATCATGGTCGGAAACGAATGGTTTGACTGGACGAAGAGCCCCGCTTCCATAGGAGGCGTCAACACGCAGCGCATTCACGTGCGCATCGAAAAGGATATAGATGAGCATTGCAAACACGCTCGAAGCGCCGGCGCAACGATCGCGATGGAGCCGGCCGATCAATTCTATGGTGAGCGTACCTACATGGCGGTCGATCACGAAGGCCATCACTGGACATTCTCGCAACCCGTCAAGCAGGCAACTGCTGCCGACATGGAGAAAGCCGGTTTCAAATTGAAAAAGCTCGACTAGGAAACTCAATATTTGATTCGCCCAACTTGGGCTGGCAATTGATACGATACATTTGAGCTACCTGAACCATTGGAACAGGTCGTAAAACAAAAATGCACTTGATCCCTCGGTGCCCGCGCATCGGAAGCAGAAAAGCGGAATGAACTCAGGACTGATAAGTTGTGGTTGCAAAAAAGACCCGAAAAAAGCGTACGAAAAACGAGGAATCCGGAAAGTTACGCATCGGCGATGACTGGAACGCGATTAATATCATTGCCCTGTCGCAGAGCAACCCGCTGAAGGCAGTCGCGGAGTTTGTTGAAAACAGCATCGATGCCAACGCCCGCAACGTCACGATCACGCGTGGCCGTGAACATGGTAGTACCTACCTTCGGATCGTGGATGACGGCGATGGGATTCCCAGGAACGATGAAGGAAAACCAAACTTCAAGTATGTGGCAACGCATATTTGTGATTCCATCAAACGGCAGCTCAAAGCCGGTGGCGCACAAGGCATTCAGGGTGAATTTGGTATCGGGCTGCTGAGTTTCTGGACCGTGGGAGAAAGCCTCAGCCTGACCACGGCCGGAACCGATGGCAGGACTTACCAGATGCGCATGGAAAAGGGCAGCCCGGACTATACGCTGACACCAACGCGAACACTTTTCCCCGAAGTTGGCACCACGCTCCTGATCAAGCCGCTGCTGGCGGGTGTCCGCCTCCTGAACGGCGAAAAAATCCAGTGGTATCTCGCTTCGGAATTGCGCGACCGGATCCGGCAATCCGGTGTGCGGATCAATGTGGTCGACCGCACGGCTCGCAAAGAATACAAGGTCGAACCGCGACAATTCGGCGGCCGATTGTTGCACGAGCTGCCGGCGGCGGCGACAGCGGACGGCGAAATCTACCTTGAGCTGTATCTGGCCGAGCCCGGCCCCGAATGCCTGGTCGGACTGCATCGCTCGGGCACACGAGTGCTTGCGGACCTGACCGAATTGGATGAATTTCAGCGTGAACCTTGGCGTAGCGGTTGTCTGCAGGGCATTGTGGATGCGCCATTCCTCAGCCTGACCCCGGGCACGCGCAGTGGGATCATTCGCGACAGCCGTTTCGAGCGATTTCGTCTTGCTCTGGTGGAGATAGAGGCAAGACTGATTGACATCATCGCCGAGCAACGCCGCGCTGAAGACGAACGCGCCAGCCGAAAGATGTTGACGACCATCCGCAAGGCGTTCAAGGAGGCGCTTTTGGTGTTGCCGACCGAGGAATACGACTGGTTCGAAATTCAGGCAAAGCACGAAGGGCATGTGCTGCGGCCGGCCTCAGGATCCGGTGATTCGGAAATCAATGACGATAACGAAGGTTTTCCGGTAGACGGAGCAGCACGAATACAGAAGCAATTTTTTGAATTCGCCGGCCCACTGTTCAGCGTTCGTGTTTCCCCGCAAACCAGTGTTGTGCCCGTCAACCAGTCCAAGTCTTATCGAGCGGTGGCGCGCGACCGGTCACGAATATTGGTAGAGCACGATCTCTCATTTTATTGGCAAATTGTGGAGGGCGCAGGCACCCTGGAGAACGACCACTCGGAAATTACCACATTCACCGCACCGGAGCAGCCCGGGCTCTCTCGCGTTGTTGTCACGGTCTCGCAGGGATCAACCGTCTGTGAGGGCGAGGGGATCATAACGGTGACCGATTCGCTGCTTCCCGAATTGAAGCCGCCGACGGAAACCCGCCAAGGACTGCCAGGCTATACGTTCCGGAAAGCTCCCGGGGAATTGTGGCGTTCAAAGTATGATGCGGATCAGAACGTTATCGTCATCAACAATGGTCACAGAGACTTTGTCTATGCATCGCGAAACAGATCCCTAAAGGTCCGATACATCTGCCGCTTGTTCGCCAAGGAAATGGTGCTGAAAAATTTCCCTGGCTACTCGCCTGACCAACTGCTGGAGCGGATAATCGAGCTGTCGCTGTACACCGAGGAAAACCTGCGCTGATCCGGAAAAGGGGCAACAAACAGGAAACACATGGGACCCGCGTTCCTGGTTTTGGCAGCGCCGCTCGACATGTCTGCTAAAATTCATCTTATCAATCGGGAGGAATAGAGATGGGCAGCAAATCCAAACAGAGAATCGTCGATGCGCACATCCATTGGTGGGATTTGGACAACAACTATTATCCCTGGCTGATGGACAAACATGAGGGAGATAGCGGCCTCTCCGGCGCCGGTCCGATTGCGCATACCTATGTTGCAAAGCATTACCTGGAAGACGCAGCAGGATACGATATTTCCGCTGTCGTCCACATAGAGGCCCAGTGGGACCCGTCCGATTCGCTCGGTGAGACACGCTGGCTGGATGGTCTGGCCAAGAGCGGTGCGGATGAAGGTCTGTTGGCCGGTCTGGTGGGTTTTGCCAATCTGGCGGAAGACAATTGTGAGAAATTACTGGAAGGGCACGCTTCCAGCGGCCTGATGCGCAGCATCCGGCATATGCTCAATCGCATAGAAGACAACCCGGCGAAGTGCTGGGCAGCGGAAGATTTCACCGTCAATCCCACCTGGATAAAAAACTATGGCCTGTTGAAAAAGTACAAGCTCGGTTTCGATCTGATGTGCTTCTCCAACATGATGCATCGCATGGCCGATCTGGCGCACAAGCATCCGGACATCATGATCTATATCGAGCATGCCGGTATGCCGCATGAATTCGACGAAGCAGGAAATGAGCGCTGGCGTTCGGGCATGAAGGCCCTGGCAGCCAATGACAACGTCGTGGCGAAAATTTCCGGCCTCGGAACCGTTATGCCTGACTGGAACGAAGCCATGATCCGGCCCTATGTACTCGAGACCATCGACATCTTCGGTGTTGACCGGGTCATGTTTGCGTCGAACTTCCCGACGGACAAACTGTTCAGTTCGATGGACGCGATATGGCAGGCTTTTCTCTCGATCACCTCGGATTTCAGCCAGGACGAAAGAGACAAAATGTTTGCGGACAATGCAATCAAGCACTATGCGTTGCAAATATGATCGATTAGTCCGGCACTCGATCATCTGAAAAAGGGGACGGGTCCAACTGTCGGAACTGGTTATTGGATCCCGCCCCGTTTTTCAGCAAGACCCATTTGAGCCCCAACGTACTCGGCATTAAAAAGGCGTTTCCGCTGAAATTTTTTTGCGGCTGATTTTTCGCCCGCATTACAAGCGCTCGTTTTATCGCAAATAGCTGAAATATATCGGATATTTCTGATTTATTAAGTTATAATGACTATATGTATGTATAGCTATTGTTGGATTTTCTCGAGGATATTCAGATGTCACAAACCCACCCGATTCCCCATTCCGATTCGTCCGATTTCATTACTCAACACCTGGCTCAAGCCAACCTCCGCAACAACCGCATCAGGCAACTCGAAGACGACATTTGCCAGTTGGCGGCGCATATCGATGCGGCCATGTTCCGCTGGCTGGAACTGTTGCGCGAGTTCGACGAGTGTGATGGCTGGGCCGGGGACGGCATCAAGTCGTGCGCCCACTGGCTGAACTGGAAATGTGGACTGAATCTCGGTGCCGCGCGCGAGCGCGTGCGGGTGGCGCGTGCATTGAAAGACTTGCCGCAAACCCGCGAGGCATTCCGTGCCGGCCGCGTGAGTTATTCCAAGGTCCGCGCCATCACCCGTGCGGCGACGCCGCGCAACGAGGACATGCTGCTGTCCATCGCCTTCAATGGCACCGCCTGGCATGTCGAAAGGGCCGTGAGCGTCTGGCGCAGGGAAAAACGCCTGCAGGTTCTGGAACAGGATAATGAGCGCCATGCGATGCGGGAACTGAGCTGGTATTACGATGGCGAGGGTTTTCTGGTGATGAATGCCCGCTTCACACCAGAACAGGGCGCGGTGATCCGCCAGGCGGTGGAAGCGGCGGCCGAGCAACTGTTCCAGGAGCGAAAAAACGTTTCTGCAGAAACGTCCGAGTTCGAGCAATCGTCTGCGCCGGAATTGCAACCGCACCCGATCGCGACGCGGCGTGCGGATGCGCTGGCGCGGATGGCGGAAGGCTGGCTTTCAGGTTCAGGCTGTTCGAACGGCGACCGTTTCGTCGTGAATGTGCACACGGACATGGAAACGCTGAAAGCGGACGGATCCGGGGCTGAAGCGGAGCTGGAAGAAGCCGGAAAAGTTTCCGCAGAAACGTCCCGCCGCCTTGCCTGTGACGCCGGGGTCATTCACTGGCTGGACCGGCAGGGCGATCCGTTCAGCGGGGCCGAACCATTGAGCGTGGGGCGCAAGACCCGTACGGTGCCGCCGGCCATTCGCCGCGCCCTGCAGCGCCGCGATCGGGGCTGCCGTTTTCCCGGCTGCACCTGCACCCGCTTTGTCGATGCGCATCACATCCATCACTGGGCCGACGGCGGTGAAACCCATATCGATAATCTGGTGCTGCTGTGCCGCCATCACCACCGATTGGTGCATGAAGGTGGGTTTCGGGCTGAACCGCACTCGCTCAGGCGAGATCCAATTCACCGATCCCGAAGGGCAAGCGCGTTCCCGATGTGCCGGAAACGCGTTTCCGCGGAAACTTTTTTGAGCTGATAGCCAACACCGAGGCCGACGGCATCACGATCACACCCGATACTCCCATCCCGGGCTGGCTGGGCGAATCGATGGATGATGAAATCGTGGTGCACAATCTGAGGTTGCGGGAATGATTATGGATCGGGTTTAATCCCACGCCTTTATCTGACCGCCTTTATCTGACAGGCAGGACTCCAAGGAAAACGAGTTCCTGACATGGGCCGACTTTCCGGGGCGGGCAACCCGGCAGAACCAGGGACGAAGTCGCGGCACATGAACCGTAGCAGACAAATATTTGAGATACTTGGGGTGCAAGTAAAAACTTTCAGGGCCTGAACCAATCTTTAGGCAAATTTTTACACTTACCCCAAACATCTGATGATGACCCATTGTGACAATTCATCGCGGTTCGACGAATTTGTAAATTCCCGGAAAGGTTATTTACACTGTGTCACCACGCGCCCCAGAATCGCACTGGCGCTCACCCTGCTCCTGGGTGCGTGGGTCTTGCCCCTGTCGCGGCCCGCCCGGCCCCGGCCGACGACGCGATGCCTCAAGGTTTCGTCCATGTCGATGAAGTCATTCCGGACCTGCGGGTCAATCTGCGCTACCGCGGCTCGGACAACTTCATGGGGCGCCCGGTGGATGGTTACGAGGGCGAGCGCTTGATCCTGACCCGCGCGGCGGCTGATGCGCTGGCGGAGGTTCAGGCGCAACTGCGCGCACACGGCCTGAGCCTTTTGGTGTATGACGGCTATCGCCCGCAACGTGCGGTGGATCATTTCGTACGCTGGGCGAAAGACCTGGACGATCAGGTCAACAAGGCGGCATACTATCCGGACGTGAGTAAGAGCACGCTGTTCGAACAGGGCTACATTGCCGACCGTTCAGGACATACGCGTGGCAGTACCATGGACCTGACCATCGTCGAGGCGGCAACCGGCACACCGCTGGATATGGGAACACCCTGGGACCACTTCGGGCCGGAGTCCTGGCCAAGCTATACCGGCCTTACGGCGCAACAGCGCGCCAACCGGCTGTTGCTGCGTTCGCTGATGCTGGAGAACGGCTTCACGCCCTACGAGCAGGAGTGGTGGCACTTCACGCTGGCGAACGAGCCCTACCCCGACACCTATTTCGACTTCCCGGTACGCTGAAACCAACTCGAATCACTTGACGCCAAAACTTTCGCAAGCTGGTAACATTGTCCGGTCCCGTGAAAATTCAAGAGCGGGCGGGTGAATCAAGTCTTTGGGAAGAGAACCGTGACGCTTTCAACAAAACGGCTGAGTGCCTTGTTTCCTTGGCTGTTGCTCCTCGTCCTTCTGCTTCCGGGCGGAAGCCTCGAGGCAAAAAACGAGGTGTTGGGGCAAATCAAGTTTGATGCAAAGAACTGGGCCGCCAGAAGCGCCGGCGTATGGATTGACGGCCAGTACGTCGGCTATCTAAAAGAACTGAAAGGGTCAAAGAAGATCCTGTTGCTTCCCGGGAAACATCAGATCGAAGTTCGCTCATCCGGCTACCTGACCGTTACCGGCGAGGTAAACCTCCAGCCGGGGCAAAAAAAGGTGGTCAAGGTAAAGATGGAGAAGGATCCCTCTGCACGCTACGGGATCCAAACGGCGCTGGTCAAAATCGTCGGCAAGCCGGAGCGTGCCGGGGTGTTTGTGGACGACCAGTTTGTCGGCTACGTCGACCAGTTCAACGGCCCCGGCCAGGGCATGCTGCTATCGCCCGGAAAACACGCCATCAAGGTCTCGCTACCCGGCTACCAGACGTTTGAAACGGAAGTGACCCTGCAGCCTGAGCAAAAGGTGACGCTGGAAAGCGACCTGCTGAAGGTGAAATCTCACTGACGCAGGATTAGCCGCTGATTCCGTAAATTCAACCACCAACCACGAACGCCCCTTCCTTCATCACCATCACCGGGTGCTCCGTTACGCTGATGTCCTCCAGCGGATTGCCGGGCACGGCGACGATATCGGCGCTCTTGCCTTTCTCCAGCGAACCCGTGATGTCGCTCACGCCCAGCAGATCGGCCGCGTTGTGGGTTGCCGCCATCAGCGCCTGTGAAGGCGTGAAATGGTCTTCCACCATCAGGGAAAATTCCTTGGCATTCATGCCGTGCGGCTCCACGCCCGCATCGGTGCCGAAGGCGATGGGCACGCCGATGCTGACCGCGTGCTGGAACATCGTGTACATCTGGGCGATGGCGGCGCGCGCTTTGGCCGCGATCCTGGGGCGGGAAAGTCTGGGCTTTCTGCCCTATCCACCAACCCGCCATCAGGGTCGGGACCAGGTAGACGCCTTTGTCCTTCATCGTTTTCAGCGTGTCGTCCTGCAGAAAACTGCCGTGTTCGATCGAATCCACGCCGGCGCGGATGGCCATTTTCGCCGCCAGGTCGCCATGGCAATGGGCCGCTGCTTTCCGGTGCCAGGCATGGGCTTCGGAGACGATGGCATCCATCTCCTCCTGGCTGAGTTCCGGCACATCGACCGGGTCGGACTCCGACAACACCCCGCCGGAGGGCATGAACTTGATCACGTCGGCGCCATACTTGATCTGGTAGCGCACCGCGGCACGGCACTCATCCGCACCGTTGCAGATGCCGTCAACCGGGCCTCGCGGCTTGACCACATCGGGCGGAAAAGGCCCCTGGTCGGCATGTCCGGCGGTCCCGCCAATGGCGTGGACAGCCGTCAGCATACGCGGGCCTTTGGCGATCCCCGCCTTGATGGCGTTACGCAACCCGACGTCCACCCAGTCCGAAGCACCGACATTGCGCACCGTCGTGAACCCGGCCTCGAGGGTTCGCCCGGCGTACACGGCCGCATACAAGGCCTGCTCAGCAGGAAATCGATACATACTGGCGTGGAAGTCCTTGTACCAGTTGTCCGACATCTCCATGGTCAGATGCACGTGCGCGTCGATAAAGCCCGGCAGCAGGGTGGCATCGCCGAGATCGATGACCCGCGCACCTTCGGGGATGTCCAGGTTCGAGCCGGCCGCAACAATCTGCGAGCCTTCCACCAGCACCATGCCGGGCTCAATCAGCTTGCCGGAAACGCCGTCGAACAAACGCGCCGCTTTGAGCACAACCGGGCTCGAGGCTTGTACCGTTCGCCCCGCTTTGCGCGAACAGCGGAGTCGCTATGACCAGGAACAGGCTGAAAAACAGATTCAATCGGCCGGATTTCATTTTCTCTTCTCCAAATCAAGATGACGCAGCGCATTGAACACCTTCGTCGCCGGGAATGCAATTTGCCGGTTTTTCGTGCTAGGGTGCCCGCTGCGGTGAATCCAACCACTGTCTGCCCGATCTCATGACAAAGGAGGCGATCATGCGCCCGCTGTTGCTCCTCGTACTGTCCGTCTTGCTGTTCGCCAATGGGCCGCTGCCGGCTGAAGAAACGCGGCCCGCCATTATGACCTCGGATGACCTCGCCGCGTTTCCCGAGCCCGCCGCCGATGCGCGCATTCCCTATGGCGGCGGACCATTGCAATTCGCCGACCTGCGCCTGCCGGAAGGGCCTGGTCCCTACCCGGTCATGATCCTGATCCACGGCGGCTGCTGGTTATCGGAATTCGACATCCACCATATCGGTAAACTCGCCGACGCCTTCGCCCGTCACGGCATTGCCACCTGGACCGTCGAATACCGGCGCGTCGGTGACGAGGGCGGCGGCTGGCCGGGTACATTTCAGGATATTGAACAGTCAGCGGCGCAAATGCTGGCTGTGGCCGATCAGTACTCGCTGGATACATCCCGCGTGATCGTCGCGGGCCATTCAGCCGGCGGGCAACTGGCACTATGGCTGGCCGCCGGCCCGAAGTTTCATGACAACGCCCTGTTCGCTTCCGCAAAGCTCGTCACCCTGAGAGGCGTGCTTGCCCTTGCGCCCGCGCCCGATCTGGAAACCCTGCAGCAGGCCGGTGTTTGCGGGAATGTCGTCGACAAACTGATGGGCGGATCGCCTGGCGCGTTTCCCGAGCGCTATGCTTTGGGCTCCCCTGTGGATCTGGTGCCCATTGGCGTGCCTCAACTCCTGGTGATCGGCGCTCATGACGACAACTGGGGCCCGGGAGGCCGCCGCTACTTCGCGGCAGCGCAAGCCGCGCACGACCAGATTCGGCTGATCGAAGCACCGCAATCCGGCCATTTCGAAATGATCGATCCCGATTCGACCACCTGGCCGCTGGTGCTGAACGCCGCATACGAATTGCTGGGAATGCCCGAAGCCATGCCCTGATTCGGCGCCGGGAATTGATTTGGAGTCCATGGTAAAGTCATGTGACCCATAGTTCACTTTTCGCGGAGAATGCCATGAGAAAGTTCGTCATTCTGGCGGCCGCCTCGACCTTGGATCTTCTGACCATCGCACCGGATTTTGCCCCGAACGCCGAGGCCGCGCGGGCTGTAGTGGTGAAAGAACACCGGCACCGGACGACGGTCGTGGTCCACAAGGGGTAGCCGCTTGGACGTAGACCCCGAGCTGTTGTGGTGCATCCGGCGCGCGTGACGGTACGCGTGCACCCTGCGGTCTATCTGGCTCCCGTTGTCTTTACCGGCGCGGTGGTTGCCGTGGCCTCAAGCCCTGCGGCCGACGCCATCGTCTGGGAAGATGGCGAGACGCTGTCGCGACGGGATGATTGGACAGAGTTCACGCTCAACTGTGATGCACGCGGTGAGAAGCTCTGGCTCGAGATCGTCCACGGTAAGGTGCAGGCTGACTGGGCGGAGGTCGTGTTCCAAAACGGCCAGGCGCAGGTTGTAGACTTCAGTGAGCTTACCCACGGCCCGGGGCTCTATTCGCTGCTTGATTTCGCCGACGGCCGCAAGGTCGATCATGTGCGCATGGTCGCGCGTGCCAAAACGAAAGAAGCGCGGGTTGTTCTCCGGATGCAGAAGTAGCTCCTGGGCGTATCCACCCTGTACGCGACCTGAGCGACCAGGGTGGTGTGGAACGCGCCAACCTGCGGATGCAGCGAGAGTTTACGCTTTCTGAAGTTGCACCTGCCGCCGTTGAGCAGACCACCACAGCGATTGAGGAAAGCTTGACGGTCCGAGGTTCGAGGTTCGCCCCGGTAACCGGCCTGACCATTAGCGGGAAGTTTCACACCCCGGAGCTTGAGCACCATTCTCTCCATGCAGTTCTTCGGCGAAGCCGATGACTTTGGCGGTGCGTCAGGGCGCTCGAATCAACGCTTTCTAACGGTGGACGCGACGGTACTCAATCGGTGAGGGCTGCGTAGCAAAAAATGGGCGAATACACTTTCAAAAGTGATGTCAGCCACCGCGCTTGGCCAGCAGTTTCTCCGACAAGGAGGGGCCCCTTCCCGGCACTGACCAGGGGCAGACTTCGATGCAGATGGCGCAGCCGTGGGTCTTGACGAAATAGGGAATGCATTTGTCGAAGTCCACATACCACTTTTCCGTGCCGCGCACGAGTTGCTTTTCATCATTGATCGCATCTGCAGGGCAGTCGATGGTGCAGCGTTGGCAGCCGAGGCAGAGGTCATCGACGCCAATGTCCTCGGGCTCGTCATTGACCAGCGGCAAATTGGTCAACACCGCTGCGAGACGGAAGTTGGAGCCGAATTCCCTGCTGATCATGGAACCGTGTTTGCCCAGTTGCCCCAGCCCGGCGCTCACGGCCAGCGGAATATGCAAAATGTCCGTGCTGTTGGGATTTCCATAAGCCCTGGCCGGCCAACCCATCTCGCGGATTTGCCGCGACAGCTTGATCGCGATGCGGGATATCGCGCGATAGACCCGCATCACCTCGACACCGGCAGGATTTTGCGGTGCATGGGCCATCTGCTCGCGGTCCATCGAAAGACCAATGCAAATGGCCGTGCTGAACGGCAGGGACACGCCTTCGTACAGGGCTTCATCGGTGATGGATGCGATGCCGACCAATTCTGCGCCCAGCGCTCGCGCGCGTCGCTTGATTTCCTCAGTCATGGCCGCCGGATCTTCAACACTTCGTTGCCTTGGATTTACCCGGCCATCCTTGTTGCGCAGTTGCCATGCGTTACCGACCGCATGTCGCACCATGGACCAGGGGGCGGTCATGCCGAAGAAATCGTCCAGCGCCTGCCAATCCAAAGGCGTATTGCCGGCGTTGTGAAATACATGCCGGGCCTGGCGCAACTCCTTTTCATTCAGCCCATTGATCTCATTGCCGGAACGCGGCTGGCGGTGGTAGCCGAAGTGATATTCCGGCGGTGGCGGATTCTCCGGTTTGATGCGGCCCTGGGACCCGGTTGCTGCCGGCTTCGAATTCATCGTACCCGGCGCTCCGGCACCGCGGGATCATCGTCGACGTAATAAATTTCATTCTGAAGTTCACAGCGACGATAGGCGGCCCGCATCTGACGTCCCTTGGTGAAGTAATAAGCCGTCATGGCAGCCAACCGGCACAACAGGCGAAAGTCGCGTAGCAGTTTTGTCCAGCGGCTTTCGTTTGGGTCGGCTTGATTATCGACGGTTTTCATGGCTGACCGACAGTTTAACCCACAAATTTGCGAGAAAGAGGGGCCAGATAGACATTTAAAGCCTCACAAAATGAATCCGACCCACTTTTCTCGGCCCCTTTTTTCGCCTCGTGGCCGATCAGGCGATGGCCACCAATTCGATATCGAATTCCAGCGCTTTACCCGCAAGCGGATGATTGGCGTCGACGGTAATCGTATCTTCATTTACAGCGGTGACGGTCAACCGTGTTGTCTTTCCATCCTTACTCCGGCTCTGTAACGCCATACCTTCTACCGGCGTCAACTCTTCCGGAAGAGCACTTTTCGGCACGTCCTGGACCATTCGGTCCTCGTGAGGGCCATAGGCGTCTTCAGGTGGAATCTTGACAGACTTGCTCTCACCGACGGCCATTCCCTCTACAGCCTTGTCAAAGCCGGAAATCACCTGGCCCGATCCCAATTGAAACTCCAGTGGATCACGACCGGCGGAACTGTCGAACTCGGTGCCGTCTTCAAGCTTTCCGGTGTAGTGAATTTTTACGCTATCTCCTGATGCTGCTTTGCTCATGGTGTTCTCCTGCATAATGCTCAAGCCAACGAAACCAGCTATAAACCTTTGGTTTGGTTTAATCAGATTGAGTGAAGGGTGTTGAGAGGGTAAAGAAACTGACGTCAGGAAACCATACCAGAAGCTGCGATTGTTTTCGACCCGGCAATTCACTTGCTTACCCTTCGATTCCGTGGGAGACTTTTTTGACTCCCAAATCCGGGCTCGAAGAGAAACTCCTTGGAGGTGAAGAAATTGGACACTCACTTCTTTCAACCTCGACTGAAAGTGCATGTCCATTGTTTTTGCCCATTGTTTTTGTCCGTACGAAATCACCGGCATCACAATCACACCAGAAACGCCGATCCGGGACTGGTTCCGCGAATCTATGGATGCCGATATCTCGGTGTCTCGCCTGATGCTACAGGGTTGACTCATCAGCCCGTCGCCCCCGGTTTGCGCCGGATTGCCCGCGATGGGGGCTATTCGAGAACAATATTCGTGCCCTCGTCCTCGACAACCGCCTCCTGTCCCGGGCCAACAACGTTGTTGTTGGTATGTGGCGAAAAGTGAATGACTGCGGGCTGAAGGCCGTAGTCGCTGAATTCATTGTTCATGATGGCCCAGTTATCGGTCACGGTTGAAATGGCCGAGCCGATCAGCAGGGCGTAATTGTAGCCAGGGCCTACAAACAGGTTGTCTCCGACATGACCGTTTGAGACATTCCAAGTCTGGAGCGCAGTGGACTGATCGAGGTAGAACGTGTTGCCGGAAATCAGTGGTGCCGATTCCGGGCCATTCAAAATCATCGCCACGCCTACTTTTACGTGGAAACGGTTATGGCTCACCACCAGGACGGATGCATCCGGCGCCCAATCGCGTTCAATACGGCCTTCCGCCAACCCATATCCCTCCCATTCGCCAGAGGGTGGATCGTCGGTCTCAGGCAATCCGGGGACAAAAAACTCATTGTGTGCGATGAAGGCATCGACGTTGGAATTATATAGCCGTACGGCAGTTCGGCTACCGCTGAAACTGTTGTATGTCACCTGGACCGAGGCGCCGCCATTCATCCACATATCCAGGCCCGTTGAGACCGACTCGATATGGCTGCGGTTGAGCTTGAAAGATCCCAGGAGTTTGTCCCGGCACGACAGAATGCTACTACCCTCAGGGCCGACCGTGATCGCCCTGGCGGCGAGGTTGTCAGGTCCCTTGAGCCACACGCGGTCAATGGTGGCAAAGACGATGCCGCGGTCAGAACAACCCCCGTCATTCTTGGTGGCTGCGGTGATGTGAATGATGCTGAACACCCCAGACTGGATGCAGAGTTTGTTGGCATATACAGACATATAACGCAGCCGGGGCTCACCGCCGATGAACTTAATGGCAGCAGGGAAACTCTTCCGCTCACCGGGTTGTGAACAGGTGCGGGATCCGTCAATCAGGTTGACGATGGTGTTCGCCATTCCAGCGCCTTCCAGAGTACCCCTGAAATTCGTAACTGAGATTTCGCTGATATTGTATGTATCCGCCGTCAGTCGCACGGTGGGTAACCCGAGGGTTTTTGCCGCTTCCAGGGCGCACTGAATATTGGCGGAATCATCCTGGCCGCTTGCCAGTACTTGGACCAGCAAGTTGCTGTCGCTGATCTTGACGTAGTCCGCTTCACAGGGATTGTCAAGCGCGTGTACGGCTGACGCGTTGAGCAAAAACAGGCCGGCAACAACGCCGATGAGCCGGTACGGTGTAGTCGAAGTATTGTTCAAATTCATTTTTCATCCATAATTTCAATAGGAGGCTGTGTGAATGTGTTGTTCTCAGGGGGATCCATGCTTGTACAAGTCTTGCAAAGAAGAGAATACACGCAACCGGCTGAACGGCAGCTGAAACGGCCCGCCGCCTGGCTTGCAATGTTGGCGTAGAATATATGGCGTCAATGATTCGCCAAGGCAAAATTGGCGCTTACCCTTTGACCCGGGTAGCTCATATGAAATCCTGATCTATACTTGATCCGTCTACCAAAGTGAGAGCAGAGGGCGTATGAGCTACAAAAGTGGGGCGGCAGTGCTGATGTCGATGACGCTGTGGAGCGTTGTTGTGGCTGCTTCGGAGGCACCTGCCGACACGGTCTATCGCAACGGAAGAATCTACACCTCACAGGGCATCACCACCTTTCTTGATGCCTCCGCCGATGCCGCAAACGTCGCCGCCTATGCGGCGCTGCAGCGGCAAGGCGAATTGACCGCGCGCGCCCACTTTGCCATCGAAATCAAACCAGAGGCGGGGAGGGATCCCGACCGGGCTGTCGACGCGGTCGTGCAACTACGGCGTCAATATGACCAGGGACCGGTAAACGTGCAGCCGACGATCACCGTGCGTAACGCCAAGCTGTATATGGATGGCGTCATCGCCGCGCCGGCGCTCACGGGAGTGATGCTCGAGCCCTACCTGATGAACCAGGGCACGGCCGGGAAGCCGGACTGGGTCCCGGGCAGCAGCAAAGGCCCGGCACCCTACTTCGCCGCGGATGTCTTAAAAGCGTTATTGTTGAAACTGGCTGCCGCCGGTATCGATCCCCACATCCATGCCGATGGAGACGGAGCGACCCGCTACGCGCTGGACGGCTTCGAAGCGATGCGCGAGAAGTTTCCGGGCGATCTGATCCGTGCCGCCATCGCGCACGTCGAGATCGTCGACCCGCAGGATTTCCCCCGCTTCGCACAGCTGGATGTCATCCCCGTCCCCTCGTTCCAATGGGCCAAACCGGCCTCCGATACAATCGAAGGCTTGCAGGATTATCTCGGGTCGGAACGCTTCAAATACATCGAGCCCGAAGGATTCCTTCACCAGGCGGGGGCGCGCATCGCCTACGGAGGATGCATTCGCGCGATATGCACAAGACATTTCACAGCATCGTAGTATGATTCGTACTCCTGCGGTTGGGCAAATTACGATGAATTAATCAACCACCCGCCGCGACTTTAATGTGCTGTCGAATCCAGGGCAGTAGGTGCTCGTAATCGCACTGATGGTTCTCCAGCGAGCCCACAATGAATTTGTGCGCTTTATCTGTTTTCACCACAAGCTTCCAACCATTGAGACGGAGGAAAACATCGCAGGCAAAGAAGGCCATGCGTTTGTTGCCGTCGACGAAGGCGTGATTATTGATCATTGATTCAAACAGGGCCGCTGCCATCCGCGCCAAATCTTCGTAGTAACCCGTTTGCGGGCGGAACAGAGCACTTTCCAGCAAGCCCCGATCCCGCAAGCCTGGCTTGCCGCCAAACTTGTCGATCAATCGTTCATGAATGCCGATGGCTTCGTCCAACGAAAGGAACTGGACCACGTCATCTGGCAAGACGGCGCCCCAGCTCCTCATTCTCGCTCATTGAATCTTCCAGATGCGAGAGCACGACCGGCCGCATCCGGCGCTTGCGGACATAGTCGGCAACCGCCTCGGTAAGTAAACCGGCAATGCTTTGCTGCGATTCGGATGCAATCGCTAGCAAGGCCTCCCACTCGCGCTGCTCGACTTTGGAACTGATCTTGATTTTGGTCATGCCCGAAGGTTATCAGGACTTGTCATGACACGTCAAGACAAGTCGTCGAACAAGCAGGCTTTGAACTTCCAAGGTGTATTGATCGGCATTCGAACTGACTGCCTATGTCAGATGACATCAAATCCAATAACTGCTTTGTGTCAGGAACTGGAACATGAAGCGATGGACTTCTCAATCTCCGAGTTCGCCCCAACTCGGCCGTTAGTGTCCCAGACAACCAAAGTTTTGTGGACAGCTTGGGGTCAGAGTAAGTGGTCAGGCTGGTTTCGCACACGCATCGCAGCGAGTGGCGCACAGCTTTGGAAAACGGCTCTGCCTCGCACTTCACTTGCGCGAAGACATGGGCGTGCTTGTTTTTTCCTGGTGTCGTCTTCGACGAGCCATTGCTCGACCTGTGGCAGAAAATGTGCGGCGCCCTCGAGCACCCCGGCGCTGTAGTTGCCGTTCATGCCAAGAAAACCGCCCTGTGCCAAATACAGGCGGTCCGGGCAATCCCCGGCGCGCACCGTCTGCACCGCCTCGCGCCGCACCTCATCCGTGGCGTTTCGCACCAGCACGGCCTGCAGCCCGCTGGTCAGTGCCGGCAGGTCGTTGCCGCTGTCGCCAGCGAATACCGTGTTGCGCTCCGAATACCCTTTGCGTTCCATCAGGAAACGGATTGCATGGTGCTTGGTCGCACATGCCGGCAGTACGTCGAGCAGGCCGCGATGCAGAGCCTCATCCACGCTCCAGATCAGGCTGGCATCGACATTCTGCTTGCGCAGGCGTTGGCGCATGGTGCCGATCAGTTGTTCGGAGTCCGCGTCCTCCGCTGCGTAATAGCTTAACTTGTAGGTGTTCTGTTTCTCCTGCTCCTGCAGGTGCAGTTCGTCCAGATCCTCGAACAGCTCAGCCAGGTCATCGTGTTGATGTCCGTTCCAATCCGGCGCAATTTCCTCTGACCAATCCTCCCATGCAGCCCACTGCTTGCCGTCGATCTGATAGATAGTCGTGCCGACATCACCGATGGCATAGTCCGGCACGGGAATATCAAATTCATCAATGGCATCCAACAGCAGTTGTTTGTGGCGGCCGCTGACATAGGCAAGCGTAACCTCGGGACGCTCGGCCAGCATGCGCAGCAGATGTCGCGCTTGCGGCGACTCGTCCTGCGGCCCATTGGGGAGAACCGTCCGGTCCAGATCACTGCACAACAATATTCTAGTTGGCATTGGCTACGCCCCGGAACACGACTTCGCCGTCTATGGATTGATGTGCCATAACGGCTGCCGCAGCACTCCAGCCCTGGTGCCGGGTGCCGCCGGCGGTGAGTTTTTTGCCGTGTACGTATTCAGGAAAACTCCAATCTTCGCCGTTCATGACCAGGGCATTGGCCTGGTCGATGCCGTGGCAGAAACGCGCGGCACGCTCACCCTGCTCGCGGCCGATGAGATCGGCAACATAAAAGCCGGTGATCATAGGCCACAATCCGCCGTTGTGGTATTCGTGAGGTTTGTTCTTGAAGCTATAGGAAAATGTCATGTGCAGCTCCGTCCAGTCGCGATCCATAGGCTCGATGATCGGGTGGAACGCCGGAAGCAGTGCCATCTTTTCCGGTACGATGTCCGCAATATAATGATCCACCAACGCACGCTGTCTGTCGCTGGCCAGTCCCAGAAGTGACACCAGAACATTCGCAAAGGCATCAAAGCGATAGCCGAATCCTTGCGGGGAAAAAAACGACATCCAATGCTTGCCGGCGGAGGGTGGCGCCGCCTTTCGTCCCTGCTCGTACAGAACCTCGTGATAGACGTCAGCGGGGACATCTTCGCCGTCATCGAACCAATAGTTGGCCTGGATCAGGTGCTCGAGACGACTGCGCTTCTCGTCCAGTTGATGGTCCGCCGACCCATGCACGACTTCGTGCAACTCAGCAATCTCACGCAACGCCTGTAAATAAAGCAACTGATCATACAAAACGTAACCATGATGAATGTATTCGTCTGCCCAGTCTCCGGTTTGCGGAACATATAGCAACCCGCGCGTATTGAATTCCCAGGCACCAAGAAGAAATCGCACTTTCTCGATCGCCGGAAGGATATCATCCAGAAAGCTCTCGTCAGCCGTTGCCCGCCAATACTGTCCGCAGCCGATGACAAACCATAAGTCCGCGTCCACGCGGCCAGCGGTTCCGCCATAGCTGACACGGCCGGCCGATGTATCGACATTGCTTGGAATTTCCCCGTGCGGGCCCTGGTGGCACGACAAGGTCATCAATGTTTGATGAAAGATACGGCGAAGATCATCTTCCCCGGACATCAGCGCAGCCAGCCCCATTATCATGCCATCCCGTGCCCAGACACGATGGTAGTTGGCCCGCTCCGAGGGACTCGCCACGAACCCCTCGGCCGTACCGCATCGATCCAGGAGTTCCAGAGCCCGGCGGTAGCCACTGTCTTCCAATCCTTTCTTATGACCGCTTCTTTCTTTGCTCACAATTTGCGTTTCTCCCGTTTGCTGCCCGGAATTCGACGTCTGCATAATGTAGACCACAGTTATCTCGAAAATTCACCAGGAGCCGGGCAGGGCCAAAACGGCTTCTACGAACGGACCCCGACAAACATTCTCGTCGTATACTGTCTGCAACAGCCGCTTGGCGGATTCTCATGGCCCATGACAAGGCAGGTGACCAATGACGGAACTGAACAAACAAACCCAAACAGAACTGGAAGCGGACGTATTGCGGACGCTGATCGGGCATCTGAACAAACGCAGCGACGTGCAGAACATCGACCTGATGAACCTGGCCGGTTTCTGCCGCAACTGCCTGAGTAAATGGTACGTCGCAGCGGCCCGGGCGAAGGGCATCGAAGTTTCGATGGACGAAGCCCGCCAGCATATCTATGGCATGAGCTACGACGAGTGGAAAGAAAAATATCAGAAGGAAGCCACGCCCGAGCAGCAAGAGGCGTTCAGGAAGGTCATGTCGGATCCTGACCTGACGACGTAAGCATACGACCGGAACCATGCAGTCTGCCTCAGATCGAAAGAGACCAAAATGAGCTCAAGGCCCTTTCCGGGGCCTCCTTTTTTGACGATTTACTGCTAAGCTTTTACCGGGAGAAGAGGAGAAAATCACATGAACCAAACCACCAAGACACCCGTACACCTGTGGATCGTCGGCATCCTGGCCGTGTTGTGGAATGCGATCGGGGCTTTCGATTACATCGCAACGCGAATACCGGCTCGATTTCTACATGAAGCAGTTCAGCGCCGAGCAACTTCAATACTTTTATGGCTTCCCGGCGTGGGCGATCGGCGTCTGGGCCATCGCGGTCTGGGGATCGCTGCTGGCCTCGTTCGGTTTGCTGCTGCGCAAGGCATGGGCGGTATGGCTGTTCGGCGTCGCCATCCTGGGATTGGCGGTGAACTCGCTATACAACTTTGTCCTTGTGGACGGAATGGCCGTGATGGGCAGCGGCGGGGCCATGTTCACAGGCGTCATCTGGATCATCGCCCTGGCCTTGTTCATCTACGCTCGCGCCATGGCCAAACGCGGTGTGCTTCGCTGAACAATGGGGACCGGATTCTGACTCGGGTTGGCTGCTCATTTCCGGCAAACCTGATTCTGGAATTTGCTCTGCCCATTGAGTTTTTGACGAACTGGCAATATGCTCAAGACTCTGGTCACGCACTGAACATGGATTGTTATGCGGCGAAAGGGTTTACGCGCCAGAAGCAAATACCTGATCACCGGCCTGCTGATCGCGGGCTGGATGGCGGTTTATTTTGTCTTACCCCGCTTGTCGCCCTTTGATGGTCCGTTCGATGCAAAACCTTTTGGCTTCGAAGCAAACAGCCTGCCGTTCATTTCGAAAACAGAGCTCAAGGTATTCGGTTACACCCTGTTCGTACTGGAGTCCCGCGAAAACCTTGGCCCCGATCCGGGCACGGTGTTTATACTCAGGAACCGGGATGGCAGCCATTCGGTGGACCCGGCTGGGCGCTCCTGAACTCGGCCTTATCCGGCTGGAGGACACATCAGCCCGCTGGTTCATCCCGGGCGGCTGGGTGGTTCGCATGAAGCCGGAGTATGTGGGAGGTGGCGAGCTGTACGTGTCGCCTCTGGGGGGCTTCAGGTTTTTCTATCATCGCTGGTGATAAACCGCCCGATTGGGCTGCATACTAGTGACCTGTAACAGCCAATACAGAAGTGCCTTGCGAACCGGGACGGCCGATTGCTGTGTCGCTCGCCTTGCGAATATGCGAGAGCTATTCGACGCGGCTCGCTTCGTGCACCCGGCTCGTCCGGGCTCGCCTTCACTCCCGTATTGGCTGTTACAGGCCAGTAGCCTGTAACCGTGAAACCGGAAGAGGGATCGCGAAGGAAAGGCGGAGGATAGGCGATGACCCAGCACTGTCGCGTCGAACCTTACTCAAGGGAGCAGGTGCCGCCGCTTTCCTTGGCGCCAGCGCGGGGGTGCTGCCGATGTTCAGCACGCCGAGCAGAAAGCAGACGCCGCAGTCGTGCCCGAGCACGGATCTGTCCAGCAGCCAAAAAGAATTGGTGGTCTCGAACTGGCCGGCGTACATGGACCCAATCGAGAACGCGGACTCGACCCTTGCCGGGTTCGAGCAGGACACGGGAATCTCGGTCACCTACACCGAAGATGTGTCTGACAACCAGGCGTTCTTCGCCAAGGTCGTCAACCAGCTGGGAGCCTGCCAGACCGTGAAGCGGGACCTGTTCGTTCTCACCGACTGGATGGCAAGCCGGATGATCGATCTGGGCTGGATCCAGGAACTCGATCACGCCATGCTTCCCAACGTCGATGCCCATCTGCTGCCTCAACTCCGGCAGGTCGCTTTCGATCCCGGGCCGCAGGTATTCCGTGCCATGGCAGAGCGGCTTTACCGGAATCGCCTACAATGCCGCGCTCGTGCGCGAACTCGGGGCCTTCAGCGAACTGCTGAGCCGCAACGACCTGCGCGGGCGCATCACGCTGCTGTCGGAAATGCGGGACACGATGAGCGCCATGCTCAAAATCGCGGGTGCCGACCCGGCGAATTTCGACCATGGCGAGTGGCAAGCCGCGATCGAGGTACTGAAGAGAGCGCGCCATCGGGGCCAGATCCGGGCGTTCACCGGCAACGAGTATATCCGTGACCTGGCGGCGGGCAACATCGCCGCCTGCCTGGCGTGGTCCGGCGACATCATCCAACTCCAGTTCAACAATCCCGATATCCGATTCGTCGTCCCGGAGGAAGGCCTGTATTTTTTCAGCGACGATATGATGGTTCCGAACCTGGCGGCGCACAAGGCCAATGCCGAGAAGTGGATCGACTATTACTACGACCCCGGGGTAGCAGCGAGGCTGGCTGCCCAAATCAACTACGTCTGCCCGGTCCAGGGGGCGCGCGAGGCGATGGAGAAGATTGCGCCATCACTGGTCGACAACCCGCTGATTTTTCCGTCTGACACATTTCTCTCCAACACCTTCGAGTTCATGCCGCTGGACGAAACTCAAAGCAAGCGCTATGAACGTGATTTCAGCGATGCCATCGGGGGCTGATCATGACTGCTGACCACCTCAGTGCAAATGCCGGGTCCGATGCACGCCTTGACGGCGATGCACGCCGCGAGCTGCGGCTCGAGTCGGTGACGAAACGATTCGGTGACTTCATCGCGGTAGATGAGCTCGACCTCGTGGTTCCACAGGGTTCGTTCTTCGGGCTGCTCGGCCCTTCGGGTTGCGGCAAGACAACCACGTTGAGGATGATCGCCGGCCTGGAGCAGCCGACATCCGGCCGCATCGTCATCGGCGGTATCGACGTGGCCGGTGTGAAGCCCTACAAACGGCCGGTAAACACGGTATTTCAAAGTTATGCTCTGTTCCCGCACCTGACGATTGCCGAGAACATCGCCTTCGGGCTGCGCCGGCGCGGTGTCAAGGACTTCAAGCGTCAGGTCAGCGACATGCTCGAGCTGGTCGAGCTGGAGCATCATGCCGCAAAGAAGCCGGCGCAACTGTCGGGCGGCCAGCAGCAGCGGGTGGCTCTTGCCCGCGCCCTGATCAATAAGCCCGAAGTATTGCTGCTGGACGAGCCGCTGGGCGCTCTGGACCTGCGCTTGCGCCGCCAGATGCAGATCGAACTCAAGCGCATCCAGAGTGAAGTCGGTCTCACCTTCGTTCACGTCACGCATGACCAGGAGGAAGCGATGACGATGGCGGACACGATTGCAGTGATGAACAGGGGCATCATCGAGCAGATGGGCACGCCCGAGGACCTCTACGAAAACCCCCGCACCACGTTTGTCGCAAATTTCCTCGGTCAATCCAACCTGATCGCGGCGGACGTGGTGGGGTCCACCGCTACGCGCGCTCGAGGTAAACATTGCGGGCAATATCATCTCCGTCGACAGGTCGCGCGCCAGTGTGCAGCAGGGACGCGTGTGGATCGGCGTGCGGCCTGAGAAGGTCTACCTCGCCACAGCCGCGGATGAGTGCGGCGATGACATCAATGTCATCTAAGGGGGTTTCGTCTCCGACGTCAGTTTTGTCGGCGTCAGCACGCAGTATCTGGTGCGCATGCCCTGGGGACAGGAAATATCGGTGTTCGAGCAGAACACCGGTGCGCACAAGCTGTTCGCTTCTGGAACCGCCGTCAATCTGCATTGGAAGCCGTCCCACGCGTTCCTGCTCGATCATGAGCAGGATGCCTGCGCCGGTGTCAATATCAAGGACAACACCTGATGACGACGAACCGAACCAGCCAGTCTCCAGCGCTGCCCGTGACGCACAGCCGCCGGCACGTCATCCCGACCGGCTACTGGCTGCTGCTTCCCGGTGCGCTGTGGTTGATCCTGTTTTTTGTGGTTCCGTTTTACTCGCTGGTCGCAACCAGCCTCTACGACCCCAAGGGCGGCGTCGATACCGGCTACGAAATGACCTGGAGCTTCTCGAATTATTACTACGCGATCCGTGACTACACCGGTCCCCTCGCCCGCTCCCTGTTGTATGGCGGGATCGCAACGGCGCTGTGCCTGATGCTGGGCTATCCCCTGGCCTATGCGATCGCATTCAAGGCGGGCAAGTGGCGCAATCTCATGCTGGTCATGGTGATCGCACCGTTTTTCACCAGTTTCCTGATCCGCACCCTGGCCTGGAAGTTGATCCTGGCCGACCAGGGCATGGTGGTTCATGCCCTGCAGGCAATGCATTTGCTCGACGCAGGCGGACGGCTGCTGGCGACGCCGGTTGCGGTTGTGGCCGGCCTGACCTACAACTTCATTCCGTTCATGGTACTGCCGCTTTACGCCGCGCTGGAGAAGATCGACGCCAGCCTGATCGAGGCGGCCGAAGACCTTTACGCCTCACCCTTGCGTGGCTTCCTCGAAGTGACCTTGCCGTTGTCGATGCCGGGCGTGGTGGCGGGCACCTTGCTGACGTTCATCCCGGCAGTGGGCGACTACATCAATGCGCAGTTGCTGGGCAATACCGAGACGAGGATGCTCGGAAATGTGATAGAGGCCCTCTTCATCACCGTCGGCGATTACCCGGCCGCCGCTTCCCTGTCCATGGTGCTGATGCTGCTCATCGTCGGCATGGTGGCCTTTTATGTGCGCAAGGCGGGGACGGAGAAACTGGTATGAGCGTCTGGCAACGGCTGTTGAACTGGCTTGGCGAGCGCGTCATCATGATCATCGGCGTGCTGGTGCTGATCTACATGTTCATTCCGATCATGGTGGTCGTGGCGATGAGTTTCAACGAACCGCCAAGCCGCAACGTCTACCAGTTCGGCTCGTTCACCTGGCACAACTGGCTGAACCTGTGCGAACCGTACGGCATGTGCGAGTCACTGTTGCGCAGTATCGAGATCGGATTGCTGTCGACCATCAGCGCCACCATCCTCGGCACACTGATGGCCTTCGCTTTGGTGCGGCACCGCTTCGTCGGGCGCGCGACCACCAACCTGTTCGTGTTCCTGCCCATGGCGACGCCCGAAATCGTGATGGGCTCCTCCTTGCTGGCCCTGTTCATCGCGCTTGGTTTGGGCGGACAACTGGGATTCTGGACCATACTCGTCGCCCACATCATGTTCTGCCTTTCCTTCGTGGTGGTCACTGTCAAGGCCCGCCTGATAGGCATGGACTCCCGGCTCGAGGAAGCGGCCATGGACCTGTACGCCAGCGAGTGGCAAACGTTCTGGAGAGTCACCTTCCCGCAGGTCTTTCCCGGAATCCTGGGCGCTGCCCTGCTGTCGTTCTCGCTCTCCTTCGATGACTTCATCATCACCAACCTCAATGCAGGCACCACGACCACCTTCCCGATGTTCGTCTGGGGTTCGGCGAAACGGTTTATCCCGATGCAGATCAACGTCATCGGCACGGTGATGTTTCTGATCTCGTTGTTGATCGTACTCGCGGGGGAATTCAAACGGCGGCGCGCACAATCTTAGATTCACTAACTGTGCTCGGCGCGAAGGGAATTCACGGCATCCTGAATTGCCGGGCCGGTCAATCAGCCTCGAGGGGCTAAACGCGGCGGACCGCTTGGGTTGTCTCCGGCGGTTTCTTCAAAGACTCCAGCAACACCCATTGCTCCATCGGCGGTAGCGGCGTCTCGGCGGTCTCTTCCGATTCGGTGATTTCCGGCTGTTCCGCATCCACTACAAGGCCGGATTGCTGCAAGCTGAGCCGGAGGTTGTTGGGGTTATCGGAGTTGGCAAGCGCCTGCACGCGGTCAATTTTTCTGTCTTTATAGAGCCTAATCAGATCCTGGTCGAAGGTCTGGCAGCCGCCGCTCGATCCCGTTCGCATCCCTTCTTTGACCTTGTCCACCTGGCCCGACTTGATCAGATCCTTGACCCACGGGGTGTCGCGCAGGATTTCCACGGCTGCCACTCGCTTGCCGTCGAGCGAAGGGACGAGACGCTGCGAAATGATGGCGCGCAGACACATGGAAAGTTGCAGATAGATTTCGTCATGCCGCTCTCCGGGAAACATGTTCATCACCCGGTGCAGGGTTTGGTCGGCATTGCTGGAATGCAGGGTCCCCAGGCAGAGATGCCCCGTATCGGCAAAGGTGATCGCCGCTTCCATCGCCTCGCGATCGCGGATCTCTCCAATCAGAATGACGTCCGGCGCCTGGCGTAAAGCGTTTTTGAGCGCGGCATTGAAGGACAGTGTGTCCGTTCCCACTTCCCGCTGGGTAAATATGCATTGCTTGTTGGGGTGGATGAACTCAATCGGATCCTCGACGGTGACGATGTGACCGTGGGTATGTTCATTCAGGTGATCGAGCATGGCTGCCAGCGTCGTCGTTTTGCCCGATCCGGTGGCGCCCGTGACGAGTATCAAGCCCCGCTTCTGCTCCACAATTTCCTTGAAGACACCCGGTAGCTTTAGCTGCTCAAGGGTAGGGATGCTGGTCTTGATATGGCGCAGGACAATCCCGCAGTTGTCGCGCTGACGGTGCACGTTGACACGGAAGCGGCCAAGATCAGGGAATTCGATCGCCAGGTTCATCTCCAGTTCCTGTGCAAACTTTGCCCGCTCCGAATCACTCATCAGCGAATTGGCCATTGCTTCGGTTTCGGCCGCGTTGAAGTGTCGCTCTCCAATCGGTTGATTGACACCCTCCGCCCGGATCATGGGCGGACTGTTCGTTGTGATGTACAGGTCTGAGCCCTCGCGCTCGATCATCTCGCGCAGAAGCGCTTGAATGTTCATGCCGACAATTCCCCTTTGGTGAGAGACAAACGCTGAACGTCGCGTGACCGGCGGCTTTGCACTGAAAACTGCTTTCCAACCTGTACGCTTTGAGCCGATCGTTGATCGTAGACGATTTACGGGCGAACCAAACCTGTCAAAACTATCAGTTTTGCCAACTCCGAACAGTTCCGGGCATACTAATTGCGCCATACCAATGCTCACGTAGCGGCGTGCAATGGCACAAACCGAGACCAACGCGGAGGACCAGGGCAATGTGCGATGACCAAACAGTGAAAGATAACGAACGTTACCTGGCGCAATCCGGACTTCTTTCCCGCAGGGAATTCAGCCGTCTGGCAGCCGGTGCCGCGCTGACCATGCTGCTGCCGCGGGCTGCCGACGCGCATGATGTTGTGGAAAGTGAGGTCGACGTGGCCACACCGGACGGTAGCGCGGACTGCTACCTCGTTCATCCGCTCTCCGGACGCTATCCTGGCGTGATCATCTGGCCGGATATCCTCGGTTTGCGCCCGGCGCTTCGTCTGATGGGCAAGCGCCTGGCCGAGTCCGGGTACAGCGTGCTGGTGATCAATCCATACTATCGTGCAGCCAGGGCTCCGGTAGTGCCGGAAGGCGCCAGCTTCCACGACCGTCCGTCCGCGAAAAGATAATGGCGCTATACCGACAGCTAAACGCTGCAAATGACGTGACCGATGCCCGGGCGTTTACCGGCTTCCTCGATCAGCAAGCCGCCGTCGACAGCGGCCGCAAACTGGGCACCACGGGCTATTGCATGGGCGGGCCCATGGCCTTGCGTGCCGCAGCCGCCGTTCCTGAGCGCATCGGCGCAGCCGCGACCTTTCACGGTGCACGGCTGGTGGCCGATGGGCCTGACAGCCCGCATCTGCTGATCCCGCAGATGCAAGGCCAATTCCTGATCGCGATCGCCGCCAGCGACGACGAAAAGCAGCCGGAGGCGAAGGACGTGCTGCGCACAGCCTTTGCCGCGGCAGCCCTGCCGGCGGAAATCGAAGTGTACGCAGGCACGATGCACGGCTGGTGTCCGCCGGATTCCGAGGTCTACAACGAAGCACAGGCGGAACGCGCCTGGTCAAGATTACTGGTCTTGTTGGAATCAGCCCTGGCTTAGCCTGCAACATGCAGCTTGGGCCTGGAAAGATTCAGTGTTAATCAAGCGGGCAGGGAATGGCTGATTGAGTTACGCGCACCAGGTCGTAAGCCAGGCTCGTGTAACCTTCCTGAACCCGGGTATCGTTTGGCACCAGACTCATGCTGATCGAGTCGCAGGAATTGGCCACAAAGGTCGCGCTGCCCCAGGTCTCTTCAGAAACGCTATCCGGGTCGAATGCCTCACCCCAGCCGCCGCCATTATAGATATACACGCTCATGTTCGTTGCGGAACTGCCTGCAACCGGGCCGACCGCCAACAACCAACGGGTTGCCCCCGCTGGCATAGGCGTACATGTTGACGACCAGAACGTATCCGCCTGCTTGCGGAGACACTTCAAGATTGAAGCCTTCGAAATTGCGCTCGGGACCCCCATACCAGTTTCCGTTCAGCCCGGCGTTCATGGTAACTGCAGCGGGATCTGCCTGCAGCAACGCGAGACCCGGGTAAAACATGAAACATATGACCGCGCAAAGCACATGTTTGGTCATTCTATTGGTATACATGGCTACTACTCCTGATTAGAAGCATAAGTGTAAGCTTTCCTGGTTCGCCTATGGGACCAGAATGGTCGAACCGGTGGTTTTTCGGGCGGCAAGATCACGGTGCGCTTGTGCGGCCTCGGCCAGCGGATAGCGCTGGTTGACGTGGACCTTGAGAACCGACTGTTCAATCAGGCCAAACAACTCCCCGGCCGCCGCCAGCAGGCGGTCGCGGGTATTGATGAAGTCGAACAGCGAGGGGCGTGTGAGGTACAGCGAATGCCGCTTGGCCAGTTCCATGGGCGAGAAGGGCTCGACCGCACCGGAGGCGTTACCAAAGCTGACCATGACCCCATGCGGTCTCAACGCATCGAGTGAGGCGAAGAAAGTATCGCGGCCAACGCCATCGTAAACTGCCGCAACACCCTCGCCGCCGGTCAGTTCGCGCACCCGCTGCGCAATATCCTCCTTGCCCGCCATGATGATGTGATCACAGCCCTGGGATTTTGCCCGTTCCGCCTTGGCCTCGTTGCTGACGACACCGATAACGGTCGCGCCGAGATGATGCGCCCACTGGCTGGCCAATGAACCGACTCCTCCGGCCGCGGCGTGCAGGAGTATCGGATCACCCGCCTGCACACGGTAACTGCGCCGCAATAAGTACCAGGCTGTCAAGCCTTTGAGCAATGCCGACGCGGCTTGCTCGTCCGATACGCCCTCGGGAACCGGCACCAGCATGTCGGCGGGGATATTCCTTCGCTCGGAATAGGCATCCATCGGGGCGCGGCCGGTGTAAACCACGCGCGAGCCAACGGTCAGCCCGCTGACGCCTTCGCCGATGGCTTCGACAACACCCGCGGCTTCGCTGCCCAAGCCGGAAGGCAACTCGGTCGGATAGAGCCCGGTGCGGTAATAGGTATCGATGAAGTTGAGTCCGATCGCCGTGTGTCTCAGGCGCACCTGGCCGGGCCCGGGATCGGGCAGGTCGATCTCGGTGTACTGCAGTACGTCTGGCCCGCCGAATTGCGTCATTCGAATCGCTTTGGTTTTCATTGCTGCTTCCTGCGAATTTTCTACACCCGCCAAGAATACCTGAGGTTTGGGCTACAATACGATCTTTTGCGAACCTGGGGAGCTGACAATGAGAACCATCGTGTGCGCACTTTTGTTGGCATTGACGGCTTGCGCTGTTCATGCCCGCGATACCCACCAGATCGAATCGGAAACCCTGGTACAAGCGACCAGCAGTTGGAATGGCGCCGCATTACCCGCCTACCCGGCAGGTGAGCCGGAGATTACCATCCTGAAAGTCACCATTCCGCCAAAAGCCGCATTGCCGTGGCATGAACATCCCTTCATCAATGCCGGTGTATTACTGAGCGGGGAGCTTACCGTCGAAACGGACGGCGGGAAGACGCTTCAGCTCAAGGCGGGAGATCCCATTGTCGAGGTGGTGAACACCTGGCACCACGGTGTCAACAATGGCGACATGCCGGCGGAAATCATCGTTTTTTACGCCGGTACCAAGGACGAACCGGTTACGCTCAAGAAGCCCTGATCGCCCAAACAATTCCTTGCTGAGCTACCGCCACTCATTTCATGCGGGGTCGTTCGCCGACGTCATCAAGCATGTCGTCCTCGTTGAAATACTCCGGCACCTGGTCAGTAAAGACCGCGCATTCGATTATATCGATACCCACGCGGGTGCTGGTCTGTATGACCTGAGATCTGAGCAGGCGAGGAAATTGCAGGAATACCGCAACGGCATCGGCAAATTGACGGCCGGGGCGTTTCCCGAACTGGCCGTGTATCTCGGTATCGTGCAGCAATTCAACGCGGCGTCGGACTTGCACTATTATCCAGGGTCCCCATTGATCGCCAGCCATTTTTTGCGCGCCAAGGACCGGTCGTGGCTGTTCGAACTACATCCGGCGGATTTTGCCCTGCTGCAACAGCGGCTTGCAGCGGATCGCCGCGTGCGGGCGATGCGTGAGGATGGCTTCCGCGGCCTGCTGGGGCTGTTGCCGCCCGCTTCGCGCCGGGCCCTGGTGCTGATGGATCCCGCCTATGAAGTCAAGACCGATTATCAGCAGGTGTTCGAGACCTTGGCCAGCGCCCACAGGAAATTTGCCACGGGCATTTTTGCCCTGTGGTATCCGGTGGTGGAACGAAGGCGGATTGATGAGTTGGAAGATCAATTCACCGGCAGCGGGATCAGAAAGATCCAGCTCTTCGAACTGGGCGTCAGCGCCGATGCGCCTGGCAGCGGCCTGTCGGCGGCAGGCATGATCGTGATCAATCCGCCATGGACGCTGCAGCAGACCATGGCCGCACTGTTGCCCAGGCTTGTGGCTGCGCTCGCCGTGGGCGATGGAGCGTTCTTCCGCTGCCAGACCCTGGTGGATGAGTAAGCCGGCGGTTTACTCCGTGGTGGCTGCGGCCGCCCAGGCGCCCTGGCGGTGTTTGCGATAAAGCAGCAGGTAAATGGCGACATAGATCGCAATGACGATCAGCCCGATCCACTCGATTTTCAGCGGCGTGAACTGGTACAGCAGAATCAGTCCGTACATCAACAGCCAGTTGCCGATGATGTAGTTGCGCCGGCCATGGCGCTCGGACCGTCATGTTCAGGTTATCCGTATACAGTCGAATCAGCGAATCCAGCGAGTTGATGACGAAAACCACACCGACCAGCACCATGGCCATGTTGAACAGGAAAGAAATGTTGATGTGATTGACGTAGTAATAATAGAGCACCGAAAACCAGATTGAGATCGGAATGGAGGGAATAATGAGCAGTGCCAGCAACAATTGCCAGGTCTTCAGTCCGCCGACAAAGCGCGAGACGAACTGTCCGATCATGATGCTCCAGGAAAACCACCAGAACAGGTAAAACGCATGGTAGTCCGTCAGCGGCATCACGAACTGACGGATATTCTCGAAGTACCCGCCGATTTCAGAGAAGATCGAGAAAAACCCACCCAGGCTCATGCCCGAGTGTAGCCACATGACGGCGATCAGCAGGAAAAACAGCCAGGTGGAAGCAATGCTCAACACCTTGACAAAGCCGATATCGGTGCTGGACAGTACCGCGCACAGCACCACCACGGCCACCAGGCCGTAACGCAAGGGCTCGCTGATGCCGTGATGTAATTGGGAGTAGCTCAGAAACAGAAACCCGGTAAAGGCGCAGGTGGCGATGACGACAATGTTGTTGAAGAATTTGATCGCGCGATTTCGAACAGCCTGACCCGCGGCTCCACCACGCAAAAATAAAACGTGGTCAGAAAGTAGAACATCCACACCAGAAAGCCCCAGAAACCGAACTCGATGCCAGCGGACTGGCAAAGCGGTAAGGCGCCTCGGCCGCGTACACCGGAAATTCGGTCAGCGGGAACATGATCAGGCCGACGTCCAGGCCCGAGGTGAACAGGATCGCCATGAACGCGAACAGCGATGAAGGCATTTCCCCTGTCACCCGCAGGTTGCGCCACACCAGCACCAACACCAGCGAGGTCGTCAAAGTCACCGCAATGGCGATGGACAAGATGCCTGCATGCAGACTATGCTTCGCTTCCGGACGAGGCCTGCACAGCGGCCACATCGCGGTCAGAGGCAGGATGCTGGCGCTGCCGGCTTTGCCACTGCTCGTCGATCCAGGGCGTCACTTCGGCCGCGGGCAGGGGTGTCTTTCCGAACAACGGTATCGGCAGCCTTTTCCGCCGCCATGATGGTAGGTGCATTCGAAGGTCGCCGTTGGTCTACGGTGGGAAAGATCGATGAATCGACTACGCGCAAACCCTCCATTCCGATCACCCGGCAATCCGGATCGACCACGGCCATGGGATCACCAGGCGCGCCCATCTTGCAGGCGCCCGCTGGATGGTAGGCGCTCTCCACGTTGTCCCGCACCCAGGCGTCGATGGCATCGTCCGCATGAATGTCGATGCCCGGTTGTATCTCGCGGCCCCGGTAAGGGTCCATCGCGGGCTGGGAAATGATCTCACGGGTCAGGCGGATACAGGCGCGCCAGTTCTCGATGTCCAGGGGGTGTTGCAGATAGTTGAACAATATACCGGGTTTGGCGCCGGGATCGGCGTTTACGATCCGCACCCTGCCCCGGCTTTGGGGTTTGTTGGGACCGACATGCACCTGAAATCCATGGCCCTCGATGGCGGCCTGACCGTCGTAGCGCATGGCCCCGGGCAGAAAATGATACTGGATGTCGGGCCACTTGCGCCCTGCGCGGGAGCGGATGAAGGCACAGGATTCAAAATGGTTGGTGCTGCCCAGCCCGTCTTTGAACAACAACCAGCGGGCCCCGATCAGCGCCTTGCTGAACAGATCCAGTTTGTCGTTGAGGGTGATGGGCTGCTTGCACTCGACCTGAAAACAGACTTCCAGATGGTCCTGCAGGTTTTCACCCACACCAGGCCGTTCGTGCAGTACGGCAACACCCGCGTCCTGCAGCACCGCCGCGGGACCGATGCCGGAGTGCTGCAACAATACCGGTGAACCGATCGCGCCGGCGCAGGAGATGATCTCCTTGCTGCAGCGGGCGATGTGGGTCTCGCCGCCGCGACGGTATTGAACCGCCACGGCGGTCTTGTCTTGCAGCAGGATTTTTTCGCTCAAGGCATGGGTCACGACCTGGAGATTCGGGCGTTTTGCGGCAGGTGCCAAGTACGCGTAGGAGCAGGAGCAGCGCACGCCCCTGTCCACCGTCATCTGCATCGGCCCAAAGCCTTCCTGCCGATAGCCGTTGTAATCTTCGGTTTGCGGATAACCGGCCTCGATGCCGGCCTGGATGAAGGCGCGATACAGCGGATTCAATGCCATGTCATTGCCACCGCATACGACCACGGGACCTTCGCCGCCGCGGTAGGCATCAGCGCCGCCGGCCCAGGTTTCCATGCGCTGGAAATACGGCAGGCAATGGCGGAAGCCCCAGCCCGCCGCGCCCAGGGACTCCCACTCGTCGAAATCGCAGGCGTGACCGCGAACGTGCACCATGCCATTGATGGAAGAGGAACCGCCAAGCACTTTGCCGCGTGGACAGTGGAACTGCCGGCCGTTGGCATGCGGCTCTTTTTCAGACTCGAAAAACCAGTTGTATTTGGGCATGTTCATCGGGTAGGAAAGCGCGCTCGGCATCCGGATGAACAGGCTCCTGTCACTGCCGCCGGCCTCGATCAGCAATACGCTGTTCTCACCGTCCTCGCTCAGGCGATGGGCCAGCACACAACCGGCGGAACCCGCCCCAATGATGATGTAATCGAACTGGCTTTTGTTAGCCTTTCCCACAGAGGTTCTCCAATCAGATTTTCGCGACGCCAACCGCCAGTGCCAGCTTATGCCGGCTGGCGGTACGCAGCCAATGCACTGCGGTATCTACGGCACCCGGTACTCCATGCCAAATTCCCTGCCGGCGCGGTGCAGCTGCAACGCAACAGGTATTCGGCAAAACTCCTGCGCACATGAATTTCGAATGCCGGCTGGTCATCCATAAGGGCGATCAGCACATTCGCTTTGGCCAGACCGCTTTGCGCGCAGTCGCCGGGTTTGAACGGGTGTCATGATGCAGATCCAGCGTGCAGCCCTTGGCCAGAACGTAACGCGCACATTCGCGCCGCGCAGCCTCAGGCAAACTTGTCCGCCGCTGATGTCCGTGACCGCGGACGGCGAGCCCATGCAGAGAAAGATCTGTTTGCGCAATTTCAGCAAGACACCGGAAGTCTTGCCCGGCGGCGCTGACAATCAGCCATTCGCCGGGGCCCAACCAGAACACCCGGTGGGAATGTAAGTTGACAAGCCTGTTCACGGACAGTGGCAACTCCTGCTCCCCGGTGGGGGCCGCGGCAACAAATTCAGCATTCTCCGGGTGGCCGCGCAGGTTGACGTACGCCAGCCCGGAAACGATCTCAGGCCGGGAGGGCTGTCTGTCCATCGCTTGCCGGCAGGCTGGCGACAACGGATTCCAGTCCATGACGGCGCGGAAGTGACTCAGTCATTTTGCCGCATCCCTGCACTATCGTAGAAACATGGCGGAACGATTCTTACCGCGACAAAGGTGCGCCGCCCGGCCGGGCTGCAAACACAGTTTCGCCCATGCGCACCGTGCAATACATACAGGGCCAGCGCGATGGGATGACCCAGGCAGGCGCTGTAATAACTGGACGTGACGTGTCCGCATATGGGCACCGGTGGCGCAGCATCCGGTGCTTCGATCAACGGAACACCCTCCGCAAGAACAGTGGGGTTTCATCCAGGGACGAACACCACCCACTGCTTTCGATCCCGGCGCAAGGCATCGGGCCTGGCCAGTGAACGCTTGCCCAGGAAGTCCTTGTCCTTCGCCAGCAACCAGTTCATATTCAGGTCCAGCGGATTGACCGACCCGTCTGTATCCTGCCCAACGATGACGAAGCCCTTTTCCGCGCGCAGCACATGCATGGCCTCGGTGCCGTAGGGCGTGATATTGTATTCTTCGCCGGCCGTTATCAGCTGCTCCATCCAGCGCATAACCGCTGTCCACGTTGATCTCGAACGCCAGTTCGCCGCTGAAGCTGACCCGGAAAGCTGGACGGGCAAACCGCCCAGCTCCGCGCGCGCACCGACATGAACGGGAAAACGGCTGCTCGAGCCGATGCTACAACCGAGTTTCTGCAACACCTGGCGGCTGCCGGGCCCGGCCAGGACGATGGTCGAGTAATGGTCCGTCAGCGAGGTCAGGTAAACGTCCAGTTCCGGCCACTCGGTCTGCAGCCAGGACTCCAGCCAGCCCAGCACGCGCGCGGCGCCGCCGGTGGTGGTGGTCAGGTAGAAGTGCGCTTCTCCAGCCGGGCCATCACACCATCGTCCATGATCATGCCGTCTTCGCCCAGCAGGATGCCGTAGGCGCAGCGTCCGATCTCCATTTGCCGACGTCATGGGTGTAGACGCGTTCCAGGAAAGTCACTGCGTCGGCACCCTGCACGTCGATTTTCCCAGCGTGGAGGCATCCATGATACCGGCCTGGAGCGGGTCGCGAGGCATTCGCGCGCCACCGCGGCCGCCGATCCTCCCACCTGCGGGAAGTAGTGCGGCCGCAACCATTGGCCGACCACCTCGAACCGCGCACCCGCGGCTTCGTGCCATTCGTGAAGGGCGTCTTACGCACCGGATCGAACAGGCTGCCGACACTTCGCCGGCGCAAACTCCAAAGGCGACGGGGGTGTAGGCCGGCCGGAACGTGCTGGTCCCACCTCGGGAATCGGCTTACCCAGGCTTCGGCCAGCACCGCCATGCCGTTGATGTTGCCGAGCTTGCCCTGATCCGTGCCAAATCCCAGCGCGGTATAACGCTTGACGTGCTCGATGCTGCGATAGCCTTCCCGCACCGCCAGGCGGATATCGGCGACACAGGTGTCATTCTGGAAGTCGAGAAATTGCTTCGGGCAGCGGTCGGGATCGCGTTCCGCGGGAACGCGCCAAAGGGCCTCAAGGGGATGCGCGTCAATCTCATGCGCTCGCGGCAACGGCAAATCGGCAGCGCTCAGGCCGCAACGCCAGCGGCTGCGTCCCGGCTTCCGCCCCTGTCGCAAACAGGCCTGCAATGACCATACGCCATTGCCGGAACCAGCGGAAATGCACGCCTGGGCAGACAGGCCAGGCACGAAACACGCGCGCTCATCGTCCCAGACATTGCGTCCGCCCGACTGCGAATGCAGTGCACGACGGGATTCCAGCCGCCCGACATGGCAAGCAGATCACACTGCAGGTCATGGCATTTTCCACCGTCCTCGAGCGGTCGCCGGCCCATGGGCGACGCGCACCCCGCGCACCTGCCGGCGCCCCATCACATCGGTGACGACGTGACCGGCAATGACCGGTATGGCCAATGCTTCGGCGGCACGTGCAATTCGCCCGCACCCTGAGCGCGGCAGTCGACAATGGCCACAACCGCCGCCCCGGCGTGAACCAGGTCGATGGCCGCCTGGTATGCCGAATCATTGTTGGTGAACACCACCGCCCGCCGGCCCGGACACACGGCATAGCGCCGGATATACGTCGATACGGCGGAGGCCAGCATCACGCCGGGACGATCGTTATTGCAGAACACCAGCGGACGCTCGAATGCCCCCTGGGCCAGAACCACCTGCCTTGCGCGAACCCGCCACAGGCGCTGGCGGACCGCTCAGGATCCTGGTGGCCCAGGTGGTCGGTGCAGCGCTCGGCGATGGTCAGGAAATTGTGGTCGAAATAGCCGAACACAGTGCTCGAACCAACAGGGTGACGCGTCGCACGCCGCCAGCGCTTCGATGGTTTCGCGCAGCCAGTCAGCCGGTGCTTTCCCGTCCATGGTCCGGGCCGCAAGCAGGCTGCCGCCGAATTCGTTCTGCTCGTCGGCAAGGATCACCCGCGCCCCGGCCCGGCCGCAGCCAGAGCGGCCATCAGGCCGGCCGGACCGGCCCCCACAACCAGGACGTCGCAGTGGGCATTGCGATGTTCGTAGCGGTCGGGGTCCGCTGCCCGCGGCGCTGTGCCCCAGCCGGCGGAGCCGCGGATGAAGCGTTCATAAAATCCCCACAGCTGGCGCGGCCAAATAAACGTTTTGTATTAAAACCCGGCGGCAAGGAGGCGGCAAACACGTCGTTGATCCCGGCCAGGTCGAAATCGACGCTGGGCCAGCCATTGATGGATTGTGCCTCCAGGCCTTCATACAGCTCGACCTGGGTGGCGCGCCGATTGGGCAAAGCCGGGCGCCCTGCCGATTTGCACGATCGCGTTAGGTTCTTCGGCGCCGCCGCCGACAATGCCGCGTGGCCGGTGCAGCTTGAAGCTGCGCCCGACCAGGTTGACCCCATTAGCCAGCAGGGCCGAGGCCAGCGTGTCGCCCTCATAGCCCTGACAAGCCGCGCCGTTGAAGTGAAAGCCCAGCGGCGTGAACGATCGATGCGCCCACCGTTGTCCACCGATGGCTGCATGCTCTACCGCCCCTCACCGGCTGGCAACCTCTGAAGCTGGACGCGATCCCGTAGCTCACGGTGTCGCGCTCCACACAGAACCAGCGGCGGCAGCCCTGACTGTGATACCAGAGTTCCCGGTGCGCACCGCGCGGGTTCCTGCGCATGAACAGATAGTCCGCCCATTCCGCATCGCTCAGCGCAAACGGGTCCCGGGCCTGGAGATCGGCTTCGCCGCCATAGGTGAACTCGGTTTCCGCGCGCGCGCCGCACCAGGGGCACGCGATCAGCAGCATGCTTACTCCCGTGCTAGTGCGCCACGGCGGCGGCGCCGTGCTCGTCGATCAGAGCACCGGTGGTGAAACGCTCCAGGGCGAACGGCGCATTCAGCTCGTGCGGCTGGTCTTGGCGATCGTATGGGCAAACGCCCAGCCTGAACCCGGCGTCGCCTTGAAGCCGCCGGTGCCCCAGCCGCAGTTGAAGTACAGGCCCGCGACCGGCGTCTTGCCGATGATCGGGCAGGCATCCGGGCAGACATCGACGATACCGCCCCACTGCCGCAGCATGCGCACGCCGGCTGAAGATCGGGAACAGCTCGACGATCGCCTGCAGGTGCTGCTCGATGATAGGAAAACTGCCGCGCTGGCCGTAACCGATATAGGCGTCGATGCCGGCGCCGATGACCAGCTCGCCCTTGTCGGACTGGCTGATGTAGCCATGCACAGCGCTGGACATGACGACCGTGTCGAGGACCGGTTTGATCGGCTCGGAAACCAGGGCCTGCAGCGGATGGCTTTCGATCGGCAGGCGCAGGCCGGCCATCGCCGCCAGCACGCTGGCATGGCCGGCGACCACGACGCCGATCTTGCCGGCCTTGATCGAGCCGCGGGTGGTCTCCACGCCGGTGACACGGCCGCCGTCGCGGCGAATGCCGGTGACCTCGCATTGCTGGATGATGTCGACGCCGCGCGCATCGGCGCGCACGCGCAAAGCCCCAGGCCACGGCATCGTGGCGCGCGATGCCGCCGCGCCGTTGCAACGAGGCGCCGAGGATCGGATAGCGCGCGATCGGGCGAAATATTGATGATCGGCACCAGCGTCCTTAATCTGCTGCGGGAGTGAGCACCTCGCCGTCGATGCCGTTCAGCCGGTTGGCATTGACCCGGCGCTCGATATCGCGCATATCCTGCAGGGTATGGCCCAGGTTATACACGCCGCGCTGGCTGAACATCACGTTGTAATTGAGCTCCTGGCTCAGCCCCTCCCAGAGCTTCAGGGATTTTTCGTAGAGCGGGCCGCTTCGTCCCACAGATAGTTGGAGCGCACGATGGTGGTGTTGCGCCCGGTATTGCCGCCGCCGATCCAGCCTTTTTCCAGCACGGCGAATCGGTCATGCCGTGTTCTTTGGCCAGATAATAGGCCGTCGCCAGCCCATGCCCGCCGCCGCCGACGATGATCACATCGTATTCCCGTTTCGGCTCGGGCTGCGCCAGGCCTGCTGCCAGTTGCGGTTGTGGCCGATGGCGTTGCGAAGCAGGCGAAGCGCGGAATAGCGGCTCATCGGGACTGACCCGGATCGGGCGGATGGTCAGCCATCGGCATCGCTCCCGGTGCGAAGCCGGTGGTTCTCCGGAATCGAACGGACTGTCCGGAATGACGCGCGTCGGGTAGGGTTCCTGCCGAGGATCTCGATTTCGAGAGCCTTGACCCGTTTCCGCGGGAATTCGGGGCGGACCATGCCCAGGGCCAGCGACATGCCGACCCGGAATCCGAAGTTGCCCCCGGTGGCGCGGCCAATGACCTCGCCGGTCACAGGACAAGGCGTTGTTCGCCGGTGCCGTTGGCATCTTGCGGCATGCACCACCACTTCCAGGGTTACCAGGCGGTTTCGCAGCCCTTTATCGCGTTCAGGGCGAGCAGGGCGTCACGCCCGGTGAAAGCGCCCTTGTCCAGGCACACGAACCGGTCCATTCCGGATTCGAGGGCCGAATACTCGATGGACATTTCCGTGCCTACCATCCGGTAGGATTTTTCGAACCGCATGGAGTCCATGGCGCGGATGCCGAAAGGCTGAAGGCCCAGATCCTCGCCGGCGCCGAACAGTGCATCGAAAAGGTGGTTCTGGTATTCCAGCGGGTGATGCAATTCCCAGCCCAGTTCCCCGACGTAATTCACCCGCATCGCATTAACCGGCGCCAGCTGGCGACAACAAGCTGTGCGCTCAGCCAGCGGAAGGCCTCGTCCGAAAAATCCCCCCGATACCCGCCCCAACAATCTTCTCGCCTGCGGCCCCGCCACCACCAGGACACCCAATGCGCCGCTCAGCTGCGTGAATTCCACGGAACGGTCCTGGGCATGTGCAGCAGGTAATCATGATCCAGACGCTGCCATCCGCCGGCTGAAACCAGGTAAAAGGAATCGGCGGACTCGCGGCAAATGGTGAATTCGGAATGCATGCCGCCCCCCGGGTTCAGGGCATGGCAGATGCCACACGACCGGCTTTTGCGGCAGGCGGTTGGCGACGAAATGGTCGAGGAAGGCTCGGCGCGGGGTCCCGAACCCGGCATTTCGCAAACGAGGTCATGTCGAGCAGGCCGACTTGCGGTTACGTTGGCCATTTCCCTGCCCAGGCATCGAACCATTTTGAGCGCCGGAAAGACCAGTCATCCTCTGGCGCCATGCCGTCGCTGGCAAACCAGTTGGGCCGCTCCCAGCCGAATTTCTGCCGAACACCGCGCCGAGGTCCTTCATCCGCCCGTAGCATGGGGCGACGCGCAGCGGGCGGCCGGCGGGACGTTCCTCGTCCGGGAAGTGAATGACGAACACGTGCGAGTAGGCTTCCTCGTTCTTTTTCTGAGGTAAGCCTTGGTCGCGTAATCGCCAAAGCGGCGGGGTTCCACCCCCAGCATATCGATGGTAGGCTCGCCTTCCACGATCCATTCGGCCAGCTGCCAGCCGGCTCCGCCGGCGGCCGTGATGCCGAAGCTGTGGCCCTCGTTCAGCCAGAAGTTATCCAGGCCCCAGGCCGGCCCGACGATGGGATTGCCGTCCGGTGTGTAGGCGATGGCGCCGTTGTAGACCTTTTTCATACCGACCTCGCCAAAGGCCGGAACCCGCGCCACCGCGGCCTCGATATGCGGCGCCAGGCGCTCGATGTCTTCCTGAAACAGTTCGTATTCGGCGTCCGGATTCGGTCCGTCGACATAGCAGCAGGGCGCGCCTTTTTCGTACGGGCCGAGGATAAAGCCGCCATTTTCCTCGCGCAGGTACCAGGAGCCGTCGGACTCGCGCAGCACCGCCATTTCCGGTTCGCCGCGGGCGCGGCGCCAGGAGTTCCGGGTGCGGTTCGGTGACGATGTATTGGTGCTGGACCGGCATCACCGGAATATCGAGGCCGACCATCGCGCCGGTCTGGCGCGCGTAATTGCCGGTGGCCGAGATCACGTGTTCACAATGGATGTCGCCATTTGAGGTCCTTACCAGCCACCTGCCCGAAGATTAACCTTCGATCGCCAGGACAGCAGTGTTGCGATAAATGGTGGCGCCGCGCGCACTCGCCCCGCGCCAGGGCCTGGGTCACATCGGCTGGCTGGATATAACCGTCGTCCGGGTGCAGTATGCCTCCGACCAGATCAGCGGTCGTGCACAACGGCCATAGTTTCTTGATCTCGGCCGGGCTCAGAAACTGGACATTCACCCCGATCGTGTTCGCCGTGGCCGCATACTGATGGTACTCGTCCATGCGGTCCCGGTTCATGGCCAGGCGCAGGTTGCCGACTTTCCTGAAACCCACGTTCTGGCCCGTCTCCTCTCCAGTTCCTGGTACAGTTTTACCGAGTACTTATGGATCTGCCCGACGCTGTAACTCATGTTAAACAGGGGCAACAGCCCCGCCGCATGCCAGGTGGAACCGGAAGTCAGCTCTGCCTTTTCCAGCAGAACGACATCCTCGCCCCAGCCTTTTTTCGCCAGGTGGTACAGGGCGCTGACGCCCGCCACCCCCCCGCCGATGACTACGACTTTCGCTTCTGATTTCATCTTCAAATCTGGGTTTGCCGACGGCGCCGACGCGCGCGCCCGGAACCCGTCCCGTTTCCGGCGCCCTGTGTTCCGGCCGCGCACCACGCGAAAACTCGGGAAAAGGATCGTGTTTATGCGGAAATGCCATGGCCGCCACAAAGTATTCCTGGAATTTCGGCTCGATGGCAGTTTCGATTCCCCCCCCCCCCTTTTCGATGGTCCGCACCATGATTTCGATTTCGTGCCGGGCGGCGAGATTCGAAAGCGCAATCCTGGCGCCGGTCCCGGCCGCGTTTCCAGCGGAACGCACATGATCGAGATTTACAGTCCGGAATCAGCCCCAGCACCATCGCATACTTGGGGTCGATGTGGCTGCCGAATGCTCCGGCCAGACGAATACGGTCGACGGACCGGATACCCGCATGATCCATCAGCAGCTTGATGCCCGCATACAAGGCGGCCTTGGCCAGCTGGATCTGCCTGATATCAGTTTGCGTGACGACCACGCGCTGGTCACCCTCGTGCAACACGTAAGACCAGGTCCGGTCAGCGGCATCAGGTGCGGGGTCCGCGCCGCCAAGGAACCTTCAACTACACCGTCCGCACTGATGATGCCGCATAAGTACATCTCGGCCACGGCTTCGATGATACCGGAGCCGCAAATGCCGGTGACCCCAAACGCCGCGATGGAGGCGGCAAACCCCGGTTCATCGGACCACAGTTCCGAGCCGATAACGCTGAAGCGCGCATCCAGCGTTGCGGGGTCGATGCGTACGCGTTCGATCGCACCGGGCGCGGCGCGCTGGCCACAGCTGATCTGCGCGCCTTCGAAAGCCGGGCCGGTCGGGCTGGAGCAGGCCAGCAAATGCTCACGGTTTCCCAGCACGATTTCCGCATTGGTGCCGATGTCGACCAGCAGCGAGATATCCTCCAGTGCATGCGGCTCTTCGGCCAGAATCATGGCCGCGGCATCCGCGCCGACGTGACCGGCGATACACGGCAGCACGTACACGACTGCGCCGCGATTGATGAGCAGATCCAGATCGCGGGCGGCAATGTCCAGCGCGCTGTCGACCGCCAGTGCAAACGGCGCCCCGCCGAGTTCGACGGGGCTGATGCCGAGAAACAGGTGGTGCATGATCGGATTGCCGGCAACCGCCAACTCGACAATATCCCCCGGCTCGATACCTGCCTCGGCCGCCACCGAGGCCAGCAGGTCATTGACCGCGATCGGACTGCCCGGGTCATATCCCCGGCACCCTCCGGGTGCATCATCACGTACGAGACCCGGCTCATCAGGTCTTCGCCAAAGCGGATTTGCGGATTCATGATGCCGTCCGTTGCCACCACCTCGCCGGTGGTCAGATTGCACAAGTGGGCCGCAATGGTGGTAGAGCCGATGTCGAGAGCCACGCCGTACACTTCCTGCCTGAAACCGGCCCACACTGCGATGATGCGCCTGCCCTTGTGCACAGCCACGGTCACCTGCCAGTTGCCCTGACGCAGCACGGACTGCAGATAGGGCAGGACGCAGGGATCGCACTCCAGACCGGTCATTTGCCATTCACTTGCGAGGGCATCGAACAGGCGCTTCAAATCGCCGGACGGATCGTGCAGTGCAGCCGCCCGCACCTCGATGAAGTACAGGTGCACCGAAGTATCCAGCGTAATGCTGCGATGCTCGGCGGCCTTGCGCACCACCTGCCGGTGCATCTGGCTTTCCGGCGGCACGTCGATGAGCAAATCACCCTCGATCAGCGCCTGGCAGCTCAAGCGGCGGCCCGGGGCCAGCAGCCCCTTGCGTTCGCCGTAACGATGTTCGACTTCGCCTGGCGGGGAAAGATGATCCGTCCGCGAGGTGATGGCATGCTTGGGAAAACTGCCCTCGACGCAAATCACCTGGCAACGGCCGCATATGCCGCGGCCGCCACACACCGAATCCACATCGACGCCCAGGCTGCGCGCCGCATCCAGCAGCCGGCTGCCATGTGCAAACCTGCCGCGCCGGCCGGAAGGCGTAAATACGATCTTTGCCTGTTTGGTGCTCAATGGCGGCTCCGGAACGCCGTTTTCAGGCCGAGCGCCGCCGGCGGCCACGCCCGCCACGACCCCGCTCGCTGCCTTCAGGCAAGGGCTCACGGTACTTCCTGATCCAGCGGGCGCAATCCGGGTCATTGCCCATGAGCACGTCCGCGCCCAGCACGGCCTGCATGACTTCGGCATGCAAGGGGTTGGTAATGGCCGAAGTCAGGCCGGCCGCAATCGCCATGGTGAGAAATGCGCTGTTGATGCCATTTCGGTTCGGCAGGCCGAAGCTGACGTTGGAAGCGCCGCAGGTCATATTCACGTGCAGTTCCTCACGCAGACGGCGCACCAGGTGCATCACCTGCTTGCCGGCCGAATTGATCGCGCCGATGGGCATGACCAGTGGATCCACGATCACGTCACTGCGCGGAATACCGTAATCGGCCGCCCGCTCGACAATCTTTTTCGCGATCAGAAAACGGATGTCAGGGTCTTCCGAAATACCCGTTTCGTCATTGGAAATCGCCACCACCGCCGCGCCGTACTTGGCGGCCAGCGGCAATACGGCCTGCAATCGGTCTTCCTCGCCGGTCACTGAATTGATCAAAGCCTTGCCCTGGTAAACCGACAGTCCGGATTCCAGCGCGGCAACGATGGAGGAGTCGATCGACAAGGGAACGTCGGTTACCGCCTGGACGCGCCGGATGGCCTCGGCCAGGATGGCGGGTTCGTCCGCCAGCGGAATGCCGGCGTTGACGTCCAGCATGTGGGCGCCGGCGGCCACCTGCGCCAGCGCGTCGGCTTCGACGCGGCTGTAGTCGCCCTGTTTCATTTCCTCGGCGAGAATCTTTCTGCCGGTCGGATTGATGCGCTCGCCGATGATGACGAAGGGCCTGTCAAAGCCGATGCAGACTTCCCTGCTGGCCGAAGTGATGATTGTTCGTGTCATGTTCTGTTCTCCGTTGCGCGGCGTACCGCGCCCGCGCTGATCGCGTCTTCAGTATTCCCGGTCGGCTGATTCGCTCTTGCGGCGGGTCATGAAATCCTGCAACGCTTCATCAATCGAAGGGTCAAGCGCAGGCCCCTGATAGGCTTCCAGCATCGACTTCCATATCCGATTGGCGCGTTGCGCCATGTCCTTTGATCCGTCCTGCTCCCACTGCTCGAAGCTGTTGTTGTCAGCCACGGTCGAACGATAAAACGCGGTCTCGAAATTGGCCTGCGTGTGCGCTGCGCCGAAGAAATGCGCTCCGGGCCCGACCTCGCGCAGCGCATCCAGCGCCATGCCGTTATCGGACAGATCCACTCCCTTGAGCAGTACCCCGATCATGTTCGCCTGATCCACGTCCATGATGAATTTTTCGTAGCCCATGGACAGACCGCCCTCCAGCCAACCGGCGGTATGCAGCATGAAATTGACGCCCGCCAGCGCCGATGCCTGCAAGGTATTGGCCGATTCATAAGCCGCCTGCGCATCCGCAATCTTTGATGCACATAGTGCGCCGCCACTGCGAAACGGCACGCCCAGACGCCGCGCCAGCGCGGCGGCGGCAAACATGACCAGACTCGGCTCCGGAGTGCCGAAGGTAGGCGCGCCAGATTGCATAGAAACTGCTGCGGCAAAGCTGCCAAACACGACGGGGGCGCCGGGCCGGACGAGCTGGACATAGGCCATGCCTGCCAATGCCTCGGCCAGGATCTGGGTAATCGTCCCGCCGATGGTGACAGGCGACATGGCGCCGGCCAGGATGAACGGGGAAATGACCGTCGCCTGATTGTGCCGGGCATATACCGTCGCCGCACCCAGCATGGTGGCGTCATAGGTCATTGGCGAATTGGCGTTGATCAGGCCGGTGATGACGGTATGTTGCTCGACAAAGTCGTCGCCAAAGACGATCTTTGCCATGTCGACGCTATCCTGCGCCCGCTGCGGGCTGGTGACGGAGCCCATGAAGGGCTTGTCACTGTACTTGATGTGGCTGTAGACCATGTCCAAATGACGTTTGTTGACCGGTACATCGACCGGCTCGCACACCGTGCCCCCCGAATGGTGTAATCCCGGAGACATATACGTCAGCTTCACAAAATTGCGGAAATCGTCGATGGTCGCATAACGCCGGCCGCGGTCGAGGTCGCGTACAAAAGGCGATCCATAAGCCGGCGCCATCACCGTACGCTTGCCGCCGATGATCACATTGTGTTGGGGGTTTCTCGCATATTGCGTGAATTCAGCCGGCGCCGTGGCCTGCACAATCGCGCGGCACAAACCACGCGGGAAGCGCACGCGCTGACCGGTAATTTCCGCACCCGCCGTGCGGAACAATTCAAGCGCCGCGGGAAAATCCTTGAAATCGATGCCGATCTCTTCAAGCACGGTATCGGCATTGTGCTCGATCAATTCGAGAGCGCTGTCCTCAAGCAGCTCATAATAGGGAATACTTCTCTCGATGAATGCTGCGGTGCCGACCTGTGAGCGCCCGCGTGCAAGATGCTTCGCGTCGCGACCGCCGGTCTTTCTTCGCCGTGTTTTTTTGTTCATGGCCGCTCTTGAATCCTGTCAGAAGAGTTTACCTGCTTTCGGTGCAAACCGGATACAACAACCCGGTTTGTGCCAGAATCACCAGGTCTGCATTCTTGCATTCGACATCAACCACTGGATGGATATGAAGCATTTCAATCTTGATCGTTGGATCGTTTACCGCTTGTGGCGAGTCTCACAAGAGGCGGGATTTGAGCTGGAGGCCTGGTACAAAAAAGCGTTTGGCCTGTCCTCCGCCGAATGGCATGCGCTGGCCATCCTGGCCAACCAGGCGCCGCTTGCTGCCAAGGAACTGGCAAGGATACTGGATATCAATCAGGTGCAGATGACGAGAGCATTGACCAAGCTGCACGCTGAAGGCCTGGTGTATCGCAATACGGACACGGTGGACCGGCGGCGGGTTGTGCTTGGCTTGAGCAGAAAAGGAAACGGTCTTTATGACAAAATTGCGCCGAAAGCCGCGGCGATAGAAGAAAAAATGCTGAGCGTGTTCACTGCCAGGGAGCGCAGCCAGTTTGAAGCGCTCCTCAGCCGTCTGGAAAGCCTGTTCAGGAAATGAGCGGCCGCAATCTGCAGGTAAAATGCCGCATCGACGGTGCCTCCCAGACGACTTCGTATCCCTTCAGTGTGTCCCTGGATTTGTAGACTTCTTCGAAGCATTCGATGATGTAGTCCGCATGGCTCTGCGTATAAACACGACGCGGCATGGCCATCCGCACCAGGTCCATGGCAGCCGGTTTCTCCGATCCGTCCGGCTGCCGGCCGAACATCAGGGAACCGATTTCGACACTGCGTATGCCAGCGGTAACATACAAGGCGACGGCCAGGGCATGTGCGGGAAATTGTAAAGGGGGAATGTGCGGCAGCATTTTTCTGGCGTCGACGAATACCGCGTGACCGCCCGCGGGTTTCATCACCGGAACACCCATTTTGTCGAGGGCGTCGGAAACGTACTTGACCGAGCGGATCCGATAGGCAAGGTAATCCTCATCGACGATTTCTTTCAAGCCCTGGGCGATGCATTCGAGGTCTCGTCCGGACATGCCGCCATAGGTTGGAAAACCTTCCGTCAAAATGAGCCGGGCCCGCGCCTTGTCAGCCATCTCATCATCATTGAGCGCCAGCCAGCCGCCGATATTGGCAAATGCATCTTTCTTCGCGCTCATCGTCATGCCATCGGCATAGGAATAAATCTCCTGCACGATCTCTTTTACCGGCTTGTCCGCATAACCCTCTTCGCGCTGTTTGATGAACCAGGCGTTCTCGGCAAACCGGCAGCTATCGATAAACAGGGGTTTGCCGTATTGCTCGCAAAGAGCCCGGGTGCCGCGGATATTTGCCATTGAAACGGGTTGCCCGCCACCCGCGTTGTTGGTGATGGTCAGCATGACCAGCGGAATATTGTCCGTTTCCTTTTCCAGCAAGGCTTCCAGGCGCTGCAGATCCATATTCCCTTTGAACGGGTGTACCGTTGCAGGATCGAGGCCTTCGGCAATAACCAGATCCAAAGCGAGGACGCCTGCGGCCTCGAAATTACCGCGCGTGGTGTCGAAATGGGTGTTGTTGGGAATGATTTTTCCCGGGCCGCCGACAATCGAAGTCAAAATGGCTTCCGCAGCCCGGCCCTGGTGGGTGGGAATGACGTGTTTAAACGGCATCAGTTCCTTGACCGCCGCCTCGAAGCGATAGAACGAAGGCGAGCCGGCATAAGACTCATCGCCCTGCATCAGCGCTGCCCATTGAGCAGTGCTCATTGCCGAGGTGCCCGAATCGGTCAGCAAATCGATCAGCACATCTTCGGACTTGATCAGGAACAGATTGTAATCCGCCTTTTTGACAATCCGGCGACGCTCCTCTTCGGTGGTCATGCGTATCGGTTCTACGGATTTGATCCGGAATGGTTCGATGATCGTTTTCATGATTTCCTGGCCTTCATTTGCGCTATCGATTTCAGTATCTCCATAATAGTTGCATATATTAATTATTTCAATATGAAATTAATAAGATGTAGAAGCCACAGGTGACAGTAGTCCCTGCCAATGCGGCCTGATTCCATGCAAAAATGCACATTCCATGCTGAGAACTACCCATGCAATCCCGGGGATTCCCACCCGCCAATGCCGTCTTGAGCTTCTACGCCGCGACCACTTGTGGTAGAAAGGCTGATCCAAAACCAGGAAACCCGATCCATGCGCTCAGATCTTGAAATTGCACACGCGGCCAACAAGCTGCCGATTGCCGAGGTGGCCGGCAGGTTGGGAATACCATCGAGCCAACTCATTCCGTATGGCCACGACAAGGCCAAAATCGGCTACGAATTTCTCGATAACCTCGACGGCAAACCGGACGGCAAGCTGATACTGGTCACCGGGATTTCTCCCACTCCTGCTGGTGAAGGCAAGACGACAACCACGGTGGGGCTTGGCGACGGTCTGTGCAAGTTGGGGAAAAAAGCCATTATCTGCCTGCGCGAACCCAGCCTCGGCCCCTGCTTCGGCATGAAAGGCGGCGCCGCCGGGGGCGGCTATGCCCAGGTCATTCCGATGACCGACATCAACCTTCACTTCACCGGTGATTTTCATGCCATCGGCGCTGCCCACAACCTGCTCTCAGCGCTGGTAGACAATCACATTCATTGGGACAACCAACTGAACATCGACCCACGGCGCATTAGCTGGCGGCGCGTGGTCGACATGAACGACCGCGCGCTGCGCGATATCACCACCGGTCTCGGCGGCCCGGGCAATGGTATCCCGCGCCAGTCCGGCTTCGATATTACCGTTGCGTCCGAGATCATGGCCATTTTCTGTCTCGCCAAGGACCTGGACGACCTCAACCACAGGATCGGCAAAATCGTCGTTGGTCAAACGCGCAAACTCGAACCCGTCACGGCAAAACAACTGGATGCCGAGGGCGCGTTAACCGCACTGCTGCGGGATGCATTCCAACCCAATATCGTGCAGACCCTGGAGAACAATCCCGCGTTCATGCACGGCGGGCCGTTTGCCAACATCGCCCATGGTTGCAATTCGGTGGTGGCAACCAGGACCGCGCTGAAACTGGCGGACTACGTCGTCACCGAGGCGGGCTTCGGCGCGGATCTTGGCGCGGAGAAATTCTTCGACATCAAATGCCGCAAAGCCGGCCTGCACCCAGACGCCGTCGTTCTGGTTGCAACCACCAGGGCATTGAAGATGCACGGCGGCGTTGCCAGGGAAAATCTGGGCGAAGAAAATGTCGGCGCGGTACTGAAGGGCTGTAAGAACTTGGGCCGCCATATCAGAAACATCGGCCAATTCGGGGTACCGGTCACGGTGGCCATCAATCACTTCACCTCGGACACCGGGGCCGAGCACGCGGCGATACAGAAATTCTGTGCCGACCTGGGCGTTGCGTGCACCATCTCTTCGCACTGGGAGAACGGCAGCCAGGGCGCCCTGAAACTGGCCGAGTGCGTGGCCGACATGATCGAGCATCAAAAAGCGCAGTTCCGCACCTTATACGACGATGACATGCGCCTGTGGGACAAGGCCCGGCACATCGCGCGAACGATTTACGGTGCAGAAGACATCATCGCCGACAAGAAGGTCCGGGCTCAGTTCACCCAACTGGAACAGGCAGGTTACGGTCATTTCCCCGTGTGCATGGCGAAGACGCAGTACAGTTTTTCCACCGACCCGCTGCTGCTGGGCGCACCCAGCGGCCACGAAGTCCCCATCCGGGAGATTCGCCTGGCTGCCGGCGCCGAGTTCGTGGTCGTGATCTGCGGTGAAATCATGACCATGCCGGGCCTGCCGCGAAAACCGTCTTCGGAAAGCATCCACGTCAACCGCAACAAGGATATCGAAGGCTTGTTCTAGGGCTAGAACTGGGGTCAGAGTAAAGGGTCAGAATATCAATTCTGACCCTTTACTCTGACCCCAACTCTGCTGCCTGAGGCCGGAAGCGGCGATGGCTTCCCGGATGATTTCGGGATCGCCCGTGGTCATCAGGTTGACGCCGGATACACCTGGAATTTCCGCGATTTCCCGCATTGATTCCGCACAAATTTCGATGCCTTCGCGTTGCGGGTCCGCCGCGTCCTCAAGGCGTTTGATCACCTCATCAGGTATGCGCGAACCACTGAGATTCTTTTTCAGCCATTTTGCCGTCACCGCCGATGGCAGCGGCGTCAGTGTGACCATCACCGAATACTTCCAGGTCATGCGTGTATCGACCAGGCTCTTCATATACTGGCGCAGGATACCCAGGTTGAAACAGAGCTGCGTCTGCAAAAACCGCGCGCCTGCAATGGACCTTTTCTGCAACGATAGCGCTTGCCATCCGTGGGCCGGCCTGAAGGCCCGGGCGCTAATACCGATGAAAAACTCCCTGTTTGGTTCCGGCTGTTCCGATGCCGACAGCCCGGCCGCTAATGCAACCAGTTCGCGGCCGGAAACATCGAATATCATCCTGGCATTCACCGGGTGCTCTTTAGGAATCTTGTGGCCATGCGTCAGCAGCACGCTGGTCACGCCCAATGCCTGCAGCCCAAGCAAGTCGCTTTGCAGCGCAATCCGGTTGCGGTCCCGGCAGGTCAGGACGGGGATGGGGTCGACACCGTGCTGCAAGACCAGGCTGGCGGCCGCCACGGCGGACATCTGTACCCAGGCCCAGGGATTGTCGGTAACCTGAACGCCGTCCACCCAGGGCCCCAACAGCTCGAGCTGGCGCGCGACATCCTTCGCCGTGGAATTGCCCTGCAGCGTCAGGTCGGCAGTAATCGTGAATGCTTCGCTCTGAATGGCTTCACGGAATGTCCTCATCGCATGCGGCCCCAATTTTCGCAAAGCAAGGCAGTGTGCTGGCAATGGCTATGGTCTGATGCTTTTATCAATGGTGTGGCCCCGGGCTCTGACCGCGGCACAGTATCATGCGTGCCGCTGTTTGCCGCAAGCAGCTTGTATTTTGCCCACCGCACGGCAGGACGTATGATGCTCATTCCTTTCACAGCCCGTTCACCGGTGCCATATGGTCAGACGAGGACAAAGACCTTCCCGCGACAGGCCATCCGGCCGGACGATTTCGCAGCTAAGCTGGCGCGAAATTCGCAATCCCTATGCGCCGCTCGAGGTGTTGAGCGCCGACCAGGTCGAGCACATCCATCTCGCCTCCCTCGATGTGCTCGAACAGCAGGGGATGCGCATTCTGCACAGTGAGGCAAGGCGCTTGCTGGCCGCGGCCGGCGCCACGGTCGACGAGGAAACCCGGATGGTTCGTTTCGACCGCGGCCTGGTGATGGAGAAACTGGCCCTGGCTCCTGCCGAAATGACTTTGCATGCCCGCAACCCGGCAAAGAATTTTACGCTGGGCGGAAACCGGATTGCTTTCACCTCGGTGGGCGGGCCCGCTTACTGCAGCGATCTCGATCGCGGCAGGCGGCGCGGCTCATTCGAGGATGTCTGTGACTACATCAAGCTGGTGCAGAGCCTGGACATCATTCATCAGGAAGGCGGCGGCCCGTTTGAAACCATCGAACTGCCGGCCGAGACCCGGCACCTGGACCTTTACCACGCGCAGATTCGACTGCTGGACAAAAACTGGCAACCCATTGCCCTCGGCCGTGACCGCGCGATCGATGCGATCAACATGGCCTGCCTGGGCCTGGGTATGAATCCGGCCGAATTGGCAGCAAAGCCCGCCCTGTTTGCCATCATCAATACCAATTCGCCGCTGCAGCTCGATATCCCGATGGCGGAGGGCTTGATCGAGATGGCCAGGGCCGGCCAGGTGGTCTGCATTACACCGTTCACTTTGGCCGGCGCGATGGCGCCGATTACGCTGGCGGGTGCGCTGACCCAGCAAAACGCCGAAGCACTGGCCGGCATCACGCTGGCGCAGGTGGTCAAACCGCACTGTCCTGTGGTCTATGGTGCCTTCACCACCAATGTCGACATGAAATCCGGCGCGCCGGCTTTCGGCACGCCGGAATACGCCAAGGCTGTGCAGGCCGGCGGGCAACTGGCACGGCGTTATCAATTACCGTTCCGCTCCAGCAACACCACCTCGGCCAATTGTGTCGATGCGCAGGCGGTATACGAAAGCGCGACGTCGCTGTGGGCGGCGGTCAGCGGCCATGCCAACATGATCGTCCACGCCGCAGGATGGCTGGAAGGCGGCTTGACCGCGTCCTTCGAAAAGCTGATCGTAGATGCAGAAATGCTGCAAGGCATGGCTGAATACCTGCGGCCGTTAGAGGTCACTACCGAAACCCTTGCCCTTGAGGCCATCAGGGAAGTGGGTCCGGGCGGGCACTATTTCAGCGCGGCGCACACCATGGCGCGCTACGAAACCGCCTTTTACCAGCCCATGCTTTCCGACCGGCAGAACTATGAGCGCTGGCATGGCGCCGGCGCGGAGGACACCGTGCACCGCGCCAACCGTATCTGGAAACAGCTATTGGCCGATTACCAGCAGCCACCGCTCGATGCGGCCATCGACGAAGCGCTGGCGGATTATGTCACCAGGCGGAAGAACGGCATGCCTGCTGAACAATAGCCATTGCGGCTCAGAATCCCGTCACCTCCGGAGCCAGACCCGATTGAATATTTTCATGCAGTGGCCTACAGTCAGGATGTAGACAGTTATGAGGCGCACCCAGGCGGTCCGGCACTACCCCCGCCGACGTCGCTGCCAATCCCCTCTTCACAGGAGAGCAGACATGGAATTCGACATCAAAAAAACGATTGAACTGACAAAAGGCGGATTGCTCGATCGCCAAAACACCTGGCAGTCCTACCTGGCGGGTAATCCGACCTGGATACAAACAGCCACGGTGCTTACCGGGCCATTGCTGCTGGCCAATGTTGTTCTGACCGTGATTTTTTCGCGCATGACCGGGGGCTATTATTCCCTTGGCTACGGCTCCAATTTCTTCATGGCGCTGATCATGGGCGTCGTCATGGCGGTGATCGGATTTGCAGTGGGTGCCCTGGTGTTCAGTTTCCTGGCGGGGACTTTTGGCGGCAAGCAAAATTTCGACCGGTCGTTCGCGGCTTTTTCGCTGGCCTCGATTCCGGCACTGCTGGCCGGTATCGTCGGCGCGTTGATACCCGTCGTTGGCATCGTCATCTCGCTGGCCGGCGGCATCGCCTCGCTGGTGTTTCTATACCAGGTGATGCCGCTTGCGCTCGACGTACCCGACGATAAGCGCACCGTGCACTTCGTGGCCAGCATCGTCACGCTGATTGTGATCAATTTCATCGTCGGAACCACGCTGGGTGTGGGCACGATGTCGCGCAGCATGAGCAACCCGGGCGCCAGCAACGCCCCGGTCAGCAGCACGGTGGGTTCGGGCATGCTCGGTGAGATGGCACGGCAGGGTCAGTTGATGGAAGCGGCCAAAGGTGACACATTTGATCCGCCCTCCGATGGCATGCTGACTGACAGTCAAGTCGTGAAACTGATCGGCACGTTGAAGAAAACCCGCGCCGCACAGGAACAGTACGCCGCAAAGATGAACAAGCTGAGCGAGGAAATGAAAGACAAGGAAAAGGCTTCGCCGGCCGACGTCGCGCGCCTGTATTCCGGTATTGGCGGGGCGCTGGGCGCCAACAACGCAGAAATGGAAGTGGTCAAAACCGCTGGGGGTAACTGGGCGGAACACGTCTGGGTCAGGAACCAGCTACATATCGCGATGCTCCAGCAAGGTGAGGGATCCAAGGCCATAGAGCATAACTACGGCCTCTATCAGGCGCATCAGGAGGAACTCGACGAGTTGTTGTGAGTCTGGAAGTCAGGGTCTAAGCGTTGAGATTGGTGCGATTGGACTTGGGACTGTGTTCTAAGGTTTCCTAATCGGATTTCACCAACCCACCCGCCTTGGTCAAGGCCTCGAGCACGTCCGGCGGAAATTTGGCTTCGAGTGTGCTTGCGGTTTGATCGACGGCCTGCTCCAGATCGCCGTCAAACGTACTGCTCTCGCGGCGCCATTCCTCAAGGTAGGCATGGCTGGATCCTTTACCGGCCCGCATGGCCGCTCGGTCAATGGCCACTGCGAACCGATCGGGCAAAACTTTCTTGCAGCGCACTCGTCCCTGTTGGCCGATCACCTGCGCCGGGATGTCGCGCCAGAAAATGACCGTCAGCTTGCCCATATTCAGTTGGCAGCCACCACGTGTTGCAAAGCGCGAGTCAAAGGCTGGTCGCCGAGGAAACGATACTCGAAGGCCAGTCCCAGAAAGCTTGCGTGCTCGCGAGCCAGGGACTGCAGTTTCGGTGACTCCGTCTGGGCCAGGTAAACGACCCGGCGGTAGTTGCCAAAATACTGCGGCAGCAGTTGCGGGTGACGGTCCAGGCCCAGCCCGACGACAACCAGGCGCTGGAAATGGGTCACCAGGAAATCGGTCAGGTAAAAGCTGCCGGGCTCCTCATCCGTCAGTTGTTCGAAGGCCTCACTGCCGATAAAAAATTCATAGCAGTGCGCGCCCGGCAAACGTTCGATCCCCTGCTTTGCCAGCATCCGGTCCAGTGCGCCGCCGGTTCCGCAGTCGCCGTAGGCGACGAAAATGATTTCATAGCGAGCCCTGTTTTCTTCAATGACGCGTTCGACTGCAGCGGTGATTAGCTCAGGCCGGTTGTGCAATTGCGGCGGCAGGCACTGAAAATCCATGTGCGCCCAGCGGTTGGCGCGCGTGGTGCGCACCAGTTCCCGCGCGATGGCGCCGCAGGCAATCACCAGCACAGGCGGTTGCATTTCAACAAACCCGCATCAGGCCGTTCTGGCCATGAGTTGTTTGGCCACTTCAACCGCGGTGGCCGCGTCCCGGCAATAGGCGTCCGCGCCTATGGCCTTGCCGAACTCCTCGTTCAGGGGCGCTCCGCCCACCATCACGATGTAGTCATCACGAATGCCGCGTTCCTTCATCGTATCGATTACCACTTTCATATACGGCATGGTGGTGGTCAGCAATGCGGACATGCCGAGGATATTCGCCTTGTGCTTTTCCAGGGCTTCTATGTAAACCGATGCTTCGACATTGATGCCGAGATCGATCACGTCGAACCCTGCCCCTTCCATCATCATGCCGACCAGGTTTTTGCCGATGTCATGGATATCTCCCTTGACCGTTCCGACCACCATTTTCCCTACCGGCTTGGCCCCGGTATCGGCCAGGATTGGCTTGAGCAGGGCCATGCCGGCTTTCATTGAATTGGCGGACAGCAGCACTTCAGGCACGAACAAAATGCCATCGCGGAAATCGATGCCGACGATGGTCATTCCCGCAACCAGCGCTTCTTCAAGCACCCGGGTAGCGCTCCAGCCCCGGTCCAGCAGGATTTGCGTGCCCTCGGCGATTTCATCGGCCAGACCGTCGTAGAGGTCATCGTGCATCTGCTCGACCAGTTCGTCGTCCGCCAGCTCCGACAGGACAATCTCTTCGCCTTCGTATTCTTCGCTCATATGCTCACTCGTGTGTTGTACAAAAAGGTTACCAGCGGCCGTTGCCGGGACACATATCGGCCCGTTCCAGGCGGATCGGGAATCTCTCGCGGATGCGCGCATCCATAGGTATTCACGGCTGTGCCGGCAATCGGCAGATCGTAGCGTGAATCCTGCGCAAAATAAGTCATCTGTTTGGGCGAGGCCGCACCGCTGCCTTTGCCGCTGTCCGCTCAAGATGTGCTGTTCTGCCTCTGCGCATAGGGCTCTCTCTGATGCAACTGCCGCTCAGGCCGCCTGCCGATACCGCGCCAGGGTTTCGCAACGCCAGCGTTCCGTGTGTTCGATATCATTGAAGCTGAAGAGATGAAATCCGGGTATGCCGATTGCTGTGATCACCCAGGTAGGGCAGCCAGACCCTTCGAGCAGTTCATCCGGCTGATAAGGCTTGAAGCCGATCATTTTCTTGAGCAGGTCCTTGTTGCCGCAGCAGAATCCTGGCTGATTGGCCCACGCCGATGCGCATCGACAGCTTGAACAGGCGGCTGTGATCCGCAACACCGGGCAAGCCCAATCCATGCCGGCAGGCGAACGCCGGCTGCGCGAATCCGACGCAGCCAGCGGATGATCGCTGCCGCATCGAAACACATTTGCGTGACCAGGTAGTTGGCATAAGCTTGTTTGTCCAGCAGCGCTTGCAGCAGTTCTGCATCGCTCATATGCGGATGGCCTTCGGGGTGGGCCGCAACGCCGACGTTTTCGATATCATGCCCGGCCTCCGCCATCGCGCGCAGCAGGTCGAGCGCAGAGCGGTAAACTCCCAGCGGTCTCCGGCGCATCGCCACCGGGAATGAATACGCTTTGAATCCGGGCTTGCTTGAGCCGTTGCAAGTATCTCGTTCAGGTGGCCGCGATCCCGTACCATGCGCGCAGCGATGTGGGGCACCAGTTGCAGGTTACGGTCGCGCCAGCAGCTCCACCAGCTCCAGCGTCTGGCTCAACTCCCTTGGTGGGTGAGCAGGTGATCGCAACGTAAGCCCGGGCGGGAAGCGCACCCAGGCGATCTTCTATGCCGGGTACCGGAATGATCTCCAGGTAACTGCTCGCAACAAGCTCGTGCCATCATCGCATTCATGGCCCGGCCGTTTTCATGCAGGCAGCTACTGGATGGAAGCCAGGTACCAGCGCACCCACCGGTCGGTCGTCTCTTCGAAGGTCGAGAACGGGCCGGGCGAAAAATACCGCGACATCACGCCGTCGTGGTTGTCCTGGATAATTTTTTTGTCCGCCTGGGTGGTCACATCCCAGAGCCAGATCAGCCGGGCGAGGTCGTAATCCCTGCCCTCCTTCGCTGAACCATTCACCAGCCAGGTGATATCGCAGTCGCATTCATCAATCGAAAGCGGGGTGAAGCGATACAGCACGACGTGATCGGCATAGGCCAGTGCATACAAAAAGGGCCCCACTTTGAAATCATGCGCGCCGCTGTCGAAATCCTTGATATCGCCCATCAGGGGGGCCACGGGTTTTCCATCCTGGCTGCCGGTGACGTGGCCCCGCAGCAGCGGATAATGCTCCCAGGCTCTGTCCAGGCCCCATTCCTCACCAATCAGGTAGCTCTCGTCCAGGCTGTCGCTGCTCAGCCCGCACATGGGCATGCGCTGCAACAGCGACTGCATTTCAGCTTCGTACTTTTCTTCCGGCAGGGCGAGGCTGTGGGCTCTTGAATATTCGGGATGCGCCGGCCCGCAGTGATAGCACTCCTTGTAGTTTTCGACCGCGAATTTCCAATTGGAATTGATCTTGTAACTTTGGCGATGAGCCACTTTTGCCTGCTCGAGATGGAACGGTTCGAGGTACGGCGTCAAGTCCCGCTCGATGACGTCGAAAGGCTTGGGTTGGTCGGCGAAATTAATGAAAATCATGCCCTGATAGACGTGATGGTGCACTTTTTTCAGGCTGTAATCAGACTTGTCGAAATCTTCCGCCATGTGGGCCGCGGCGATCAGCCTGCCATTGAGGTCATAAGTCCAGCCATGATAGGGGCAGGTCAGCCTGCGCGAACAGCCCTTGTGCTCGGTGGTGAGCCGCGAGCCACGATGTCTGCATACGTTCAACAGGGCATGAATCTCACCTTTGTCGCCACGAATAATAATGACCGATTCGCCCGCCACGTCGAACAGCAGGTAGTCACCGCGTTTCGGGATTTCACTCTGGTGGCCGGCATAGAGCCAGACCTTGGTGAAAATCCGCTCTATTTCCTTTTCGTAAATGTCCGCATCAGTATAGAAAGCGGTGTCGAGCGCATGGCCCTGCCTGTGCTCTTCGATTAAATGCTCCAACGCCTGGTTTGTCATTCATCTATCTCCGTACTCAATTTCATTGTCTTATTGTGAGCCACCGCGCCTATTGGGCAGATGGCAAGAACCATGTTCCGCCGGCAGCACCGGTGGACAGCCAAATGTCATTGCTCCCCGATGCGCTTCGCCTGCCGGCCGGTGACCCAGGCGGCGGTGATTACGCCGACGGAAACCAGCAGAATGATCACCGTGGCCAGCGCATTGATATCGGGTGTCACACCCAGCCGGACTTTGGAGAAAATCAGCATCGGCAAAGTCGTGGATCCCGGCCCGGAAACGAAACTGGCAATGACCACGTCGTCCAGCGACAAGGTAAACGACAGCAGCCAGCCCGACACCATCGCCGGCGCGATCATCGGCACGGTAATGTCAAAAAACACGCGGAAAGGGCGGCCGCCGAGGTCCATCGCGGCCTCCTCGAGCGATTGATCCAGCGAACTCAGACGCGAACGTATGACCACGGCTACATAGGCCAGGCAAAACGTGACATGAGCGATGGTAATGGTGGCCGCGCCACGCCGCTGCGGCCAGCCGATCCAGTTCCCCAGCGTAATGAACAGAAACAGCAATGAGATACCGGTGATGATTTCCGGCATGACCAGAGGCGAAGTGATCATGCCCGTCAACAAGGTGCGGCCACGAAAACGTCCCAGTCGGTCCAGCGCCAGACCGGCGAGCGTACCCAAAACCGTGGCCAGGGTCGCCGTGACGACCGCAATGCGCAGGCTGAGCAGGGCTGAACCGAGGATGTCGGCATCGTGCAACAGGGAACCATACCAGCGCAGCGAAAACCCGCCCCATAACGTTACCAGCCGCGAATCATTGAAGGAGTACACGATCACGGAAACAATGGGCAAATAGAGAAAGGCGTAGCCAAACGCAACGATGCTCAGCAACATGGTGCCGCGTCTTTTCATGAGCCTGAACCCTCTCCCTGCACTTTCTGGAACCACATCATCGGCAACACCAGGATCAGCAGCAGTACCACGGACACCGCGGAAGCAACCGGCCAGTCACGATTGATGAAAAACTCGTCCCACAGGGCACGGCCGATCATCAGTGTATCGGAACTGCCCAACAGGGCCGGGATGATGAATTCGCCAATAGCAGGAATGAACACCAACAGCGACCCGGCAACGATACCTGGAAAGGAGAGCGGCAAGGTAACATCGATAAACACCTGCCAGCGGTGCGCGCCCAGGTCCGCTGCCGCGTCCTGCAGGTCCAGGTCCATTTTCTCCAGGTTGGCATACAACGGCAGAATCATGAATGGCAAGTACGAATAGACGATGCCGAGATACACGGCAAAATCGTTGTAGATCAGTTTCAGCGGCTGATCGATCAGACCCATGGCCATCAGGATCTGGTTGATCACACCGTGGGTGTTGAGCAGACCGATCCAGGCATACACCCGCAACAGAAAGGATATCCAGAATGGCAGGATCACTGCCAGCAATAACAGGTTGCGGCGGCGCGGATCCTGCCGTGCAATGAAGTACGCCATGGGGTAGCCCAGCAACAGGCACAGGACTGTGCTGATGGCCGCCATCTTGAGCGAGTTCAGATAGATGGTAATGTAGTAGGGTCTTCGAACAGGAACCCGAAATTGTCCAGCGTCACATGGATACGCGCCCAACCGGAAGCCGCCCAGTCGATCAGCGGGGTGAACGGGGGCATGGCCACGATCGGGTCCGCCAGGCTGATCTTGAGGATGATAAAAAACGGCGCCAGGAAAAACAGTAACAGCCAGGCGTAAGGCGTGACCAATGCCCAGCGCAACCACTGCCGGCGGCCGTCCCCTTTGTTTCTGCTGCGCGCCATGTCGTCGGTCCTATTGGCTGTTACAGGTCACTATTCGGCCAGCAGGATGGCGCTGCTGATGTCCCAGGACAGGTAGACTTCGTCATCCCATTCCACCGATTTGGCTGCGCTCCTGCGGCGGTTCTGGCCGCTGACCTGCAGTATTGCACCGCTATTGAGCTGCACCCGGTAAACCGACAGGTTGCCAAAATAACCCAGGTCGTGAACCACGCCTTTCAGGACCGTGAGGTCACCGCCACCGGGCGCTTCCTTGCTGATAAAGATTTTTTCCGGACGCACAGCGACCCATTGCTTGCTGCCCTGTGACTTTGGCTCCGCGCACTGCGCCACCAGTTCACAGCCCAATGTTTCGCAGTGCAAACACACCCGTTGGCCATCACAGCTACTGACCGTCGCCTCGAAGAAATTGATATTTCCGACAAAGTCAGCGACAAACCGGTTGCAGGGATATTCGTAGACTTCACCCGGCGTCCCCACCTGTTCGAAGCTGCCCTTGTTCATCACCGCAATACGTGTAGACAGGGTCATGGCCTCTTCCTGGTCGTGGGTGACCACGACGAAGGTAATGCCGAGCTCATCCTGCAGATTCATCAACTCGAACTGCGTGTGTTCACGCAATTTCTTGTCCAGCGCTGCCAGCGGTTCGTCCAGCAACAGCAGCTTGGGGCGCTTGATCAGCGCACGCGCCAGCGCCACCCGCTGGCGCTCGCCGCCGGAGAGCTGGTGCGGCTTGCGCTTCGCCATGCGGTCCAGTTTGACCAGGGCCAGCAAGCGCTGCACGCGCTCGCGAATCTCGGCCTTGGCGGTGCCTTCCTTTTTCAGCCCATAGGCGATGTTCTGTTCCACGCTCATATGCGGGAACAAGGCATAGGACTGAAACATCATGTTGATGGGCCGCTCGTAGGGCGGCTTATAGGTCATATCGACCCCATCGATCAGAATGTTCCCCTGCGTAGGCGGTTCAAAGCCTGCCAGCATGCGCAGCAGTGTCGTCTTGCCCGAACCCGAACCGCCGAGTATGGAAAACAGCTCGCCGCGGTAGATCTCGAGGCTGACATCGTCGACCGCGACCACCTCGCCGAAGTGTTTGCTCAGCCCACGGATCTCGACGATCGGACGCGCGGACGGATCCAGCCAGGGTTGTTCGACAACGTGACTGGTCTTGTGCTTGTTCCGGGTTTCGTCCACGTGAGCATTCTCTCCCAATGGGTTGATCACAACCCGGTTTTCACACGCGACCAGGCGCGCGTTCGGCGGCGTTCATCCTTGGGGCCAAAAATATATCCGATCTGCGCATTTTCGCGCATTTCCAGTGGCGGATAGGCTGCGGGATCGTTAACCACTTCGGGCAGAATGTAAGGAGTCGAGGCCAAATTGGCATTGGCGTAGCGCGTCAAATTGCTGATCGCCGCCATTACGCGGGGGCGTAACAGGTAATTGAGGAAGAGGTAGGCATTGTCCGGGTGTGGCGCACCGGCAGGAATGAATACCCCGTCGAACCAGAAAACCGTGCCTTCGCGCGGCGTGAAATAAGCCAGCTTCACATCCGCGCCCACTTCCTTGGCCCGGTTCATGGCCTGGGCGTAGTCGCCGGACCAGCTCATCGCAACGCACACCTCCTTGTTGGGCAGGTCGTTGATCATCCGTGCCGAACTGAAATAGCGTATATAAGGCCGCACCCGTTTGAGCTGCGCCTCGGCCTCGGCCATGTCCTCCGGCTCGAGGCTGTTGGGATCATGCCCCAGGTACTGCAAAACCAGAGGAATGACATCCGTAGGTTCGTCCAGCAAGCTCACGCCGCAATCGGCGAAACGGGAAACCACCGCCGGGTCGAACAACATCGCGCCGCTGCCCAGGGGCGCATCCGGCATGCGTTGCTTCACCATATCCAGATTGACGGCGTACCCCGTTGTGCCCCAGGTGTACGGCATGCCATAGCGGTTGCCTGGATCATAGCCGGCCATCACGCCCAATACCCACGGATCCAGATTGGACCACAGCGGCAGTTTGCTGTGATCCAGAGGCTGATAGACACCAATGGGTATCAGCCGCGCGGAATAGCGCATGGAATGCATCACCACGTCGTAGCCGGTATGCCCCGCCAGCAGCTTGGCTTCCACCACCTCGGTAGAGTCGTACAGGTCATAATTGACCTTGATGCCATATTCCTTTTCAAAGTTGGAAATGGTGTCGGGTGCGATGTAGTCCGCCCAGTTATAAATATTCAGTACTTTCTCTTCGCTGCCGGCGGCATTCGTTTGTGTTTCCCGACAGGCCGTCGATCCCCACAGGACGACAGCGCCGAGGAGCAAAAGGGGCACGAACCGATTCATGGGCACCATGATAAACCCGTTTTGACGCGCGACCAGAAACGGGACCGGAAGCTGTTCAAATCACATTCCTTCAAGGCCACGCTTGGCCAGGGCCCGGGCAATGGTCAGGCGCTGTACTTCGCTCGCGCCCTCCCAGATCCGATCGACGCGCAATTCGCGCGTGAACCGTTCGGCACAGTTCTCCCGCATGTAGCCTCGGCCGCCAAAGATTTGCAGGGTGCGATCCGCCACCCGTCCGGCGGCTTCGGATGCGAATAGCTTGGCGATGGAACAGCGCGCGTGCAGGGACTTGACGTCCTCGTGGCGATCGTGCGCTTCGGCAGTTTCAAAAGTGATCAGCCGCGCAGCCCACAGGTCGGTGATGCTGTCGGCCAGCATGGCCTGCACCAGTTGCTTGTCGATCAGTGGCTCACCCCCGATCATGCGCGTTTTCGCGAACCCGGTCACTTCCTCGATCATGCGCGCCATGGCGCCGCAACAGCGTGCGGCAATCATCAAACGCTCGCGCCGGAACCAGCTATGAGCGTAACTCATGCCGTCACCCTCCGGCCCCAGGCGGTTTTCTTCCGGCACGAATACCTGTTTGAAGCGCAATATCGGATGGTGGTGATCAAAAGTATGGCTGAACAGGGGGGTTCGCACCTCCTCGATGCCAGCCGTGTCCTTGTCGAGCAGAAACATCGCGTCGTGGCCGGCGTGCGGGCCTTGGGCCAGCTTGGCCTGCAGGAAAAAATAATCCGCATGATTGGCGCTGGTCACATACCATTTCTCGCCGTCGATTTGATAACCACCCTCACAACGCGTAGCCGTGGTGTCGATGCGCACGTCGGAGCCGGACTCACTCTCGGTGATCGCGTAACATTCCTTGCGGCTGCCACTCATCAAAGGCAATACGTAGCGTTGCAACTGGTCTTCATTGCAGGCCTGGAACATCCACTGATGCGGCTCGGAAAAACACCAGCAGAGCGCATTGGTCACCCGGCCAAGCTGCTCCCATACCGCGACCTGATCGACATTGCGCAAGGCCAGGCCGCCGTATTGGCTTGGCACGTCCATGGAACTGAATCCCAACTCTATCGCCTGCTGCTTATGGCGTTTGCTTAACTCTTGCGGCAGCACACCATCGTTCATCTCGGCTTCGAGCTCGCACGGAATGAGGTCCTCTTCAGCGAAGCGGCGGGCTTTGTGTTGCCATTCCGCCGCTGTTGCGTCCAGCAAAATTTTCAATTGCTCAGTCTCCAGCTCAAAACGAAAAATGCCTGGGAAACAGGCGCGAAAGATAATTGCGCAAAATCGAGTGCGCGCGCTCACGATTCATTTCCCGCGGGTTCACCAACATGTCCAGCCACAGACCCTCGGCCATGGCGGCAAGACCGTTGGCCACCAGGTCAGGGTCAAGTGAGTCGTAACCACCGTCTTCGATGACCAGGGCCACGAGTTCGGTCAGGGTGGTGTCATATTCCCGGTCGCGCTCGGCACACAGCTTGCGATAGGTTGGCCGTGACTTGGTTTCGCTCCAGAAGGCGAACCAGACAGCGATCTTGTTTCGGTCGAAAACCGATTTGTCATAGTCGACGCCAAGCAATGCGTATAGCCGCTCCGCGGTACTGGGGCCGGCATGCGCCAGCGCCTTCTCCCAGGTATCCTTGTATTCATCGGTGACATATTGCAAGGTCTCGATCAGCAAGCGTTCCTTGGACTGGAAATGCAGGTTGACGATGCCCTGGCTGAGTTGGGCTTCATTCGCCACCGAGGCAATGGTGATGTCGGCCAGGCCGTGTTTGGCAATTGACCGGATGGTGGCCTGAATCAATTGCGTTCGCCTTGCTTCTTTGGAAGCAGTCCGCTTGGACGGGTGCTCCCGCACGGCCGCCCTGTTCACCTGGAGCGACCCGGGCTGGCTTGCCGGACTGACAAATCAAGCGCGGAAATCAGCAAGAAAACCATTGGATAATTCACCTTGAACGCGAAGGAAAATCCGGGCGGAATAATCATGCCTTTTTCGCCCGATCACTGCTTCTCTGAACCCTGTTTCTGCCGCAGGTTCAATCGCATAATCCCATATGCAGAGCCACTATAAGCGTTTCCCTCGTGCTTTGCAATGAATGAATACCCATTCATTTTTGTGGACACAGCAGACTGGGCAGGTTGTGTCATTCTAGGGCCGTCGTTACGATTAACACTGAGAGGATTTATGCGTCGCTCGCTCGCTCGTTCCAATGCCCAATTCCGCAAAGCATCAGCCAAACTGCCGAATGGGTGTGTCTTCCAATTTCCGTTATTGGGGTGAAAAGAAAACCCTGTACGCCGACCATGGCCGGGGTGCCCGGCTGTGGGATATCGATGGCAATGAATATATCGACTATCGCCTTGGCTATGGGCCCTGCATCCTTGGCTATGCCGACCCGCGGGTGGATGAAGCGGCCCGGCAGGGCATCGAAGTGGGCGGCGTATTCGCGCTATCGACCGAATTGGAGTTTGAGGTCGCCAGCCGCATTTCGAAAATGGTTCCGGCTGCGGAAATGGTGCGGTTTTCCAATTCCGGAACCGAGGCCGTGATGGCGGCGCTGCGTTTGGCCAGGGCGTATACGAAAAAGGATTCTCACATCATCGTCGAGGGCGGCTATCACGGTGTTTTCGATGCGGTGTTGTGGTACACCAATATTGAGGACTGGGACGAATCGGAGGGTGAGCCTTCGGTCGAGGTCGACAGCAAGGGCGTGCCCAAATTGTTGAGAAAGCTCACCCACTTCACGCCCTTGAACGATGCGAATTATCTGGAAGACCTGTTGCGGCGGCATGGCAAAGAGATCGGCGCCTTTCTGATCGAACCCATCATGGGCAACTGCTGTTCCATCACCGCCACGCGTGAATATGTGCTGGCAGCCCGCGAATTATGCGAGAAATACAACGTCATCATGATCGTCGATGAGGTGAAAACCGGCTTTCGCGTGGCCCGCGGCGGCGTGCAGGAATTGCTCGGATTCAAGTCCGACCTGTGTACCTTCGCCAAAGCCATGGGTAACGGCTACCCCATTGCGGCCATCGCCGGACGCAAGGACATCATGATGCAGGTGGCGGACGGCGTAACGCACGGCGGTACCTACACCTGCCATTCGGTGGCTCTGGCGGCGGCGAACAAAACACTGGAAATTCTCGACGAAACACCGGCGCTGGCAACCATTGCGAAATATGGCGACGATCTCAATGCCGGCAGGAGCCGCATCCTGAATGAGCGGGATATTGCCCATTGTTTTACCGGACACGGCTCCATGAGCGGTATGTTCTTCAACGAAACGGCGCCCTCCAATTATCGCGACTGGCTGAATTCCGACTACACGTTTTACGATACGATGGCGCCCAAGCTGCATGACCTGGGCATCCTGTGCGAGCCGGATTCCCGCGAACCGTGGTTTATCTGCGAAGCACATGACCGGGCCTGCCTGGAACAGACCCTTGCCGCCTTCGAAAAGGCCGTAGACGAAACACTGGAAGAACTGAACGGCCCCAAGGCCGCACGCGCCACTGGCTAGAATCTAGAGGATCCAGGATTGAAAAAATACGATGCGATCGTCATCGGTGCCGGGCACAACGGCATCACCAATGCGGCCTACCTGGCCAAGGCCGGTCTGAAGGTCCTGCTCGTGGAGCAACAGCCCTGGATTGGCGGCGCCAGCGTCAGCCGCGAGATCCACAAAGGCTGGATGTACTCCAATTGCTCCTACGTCTGCAGCCTGCTGCGCCCGGAGGTCTATCGCAGCCTGAATCTTGCCAAGTACGGCCTGCAGGTCGTGCCTTACGGCGGCAGTTGCACGATTGCACAGAACGGGGACATTCTCGGCAGTTACGTCGATGAGGACGTCAACCGGCGCGAACTCGCGCGCCACAGCCAGCGCGATGCCGATGCGTCCGTGCGTTACAACCGCGACATCATGCGCCAGTGCCGGTTCATCCGTAAGTTCCTGTTGCGCACCGCGCCCGACCCGACTTCCTTCCGTTGGCGCGACATCAAGGAAATGCTGTACCTGGGCAGGGAAGCAGCCAATTTGGGCGAAAACGTGCTCAACGAGATGATGCGCTTTTACACCATGAGCATCTCCGACTACCTGGATGAGTACTTTGAGAACTCGCTGATCAAGGCGGCCTATGCCGGCAGCGGCATTATCGGCAGCGCGCTGGGTGTGATGTCGCCCGGCACCGCCTACGTGCTGCTGCATCACGCGATGGGCGAAGTGGACGGCAACATGGGCGCCTGGGGCTTCGCCCGCGGCGGCATGGGTGCGATCGCCAAAGCCATGCACGATTGCTTCGAGGAGCATGGCGGCACCACCATTTGCGGTTCCGGTGTCGAGCAAATCCTGGTCAGAAACGGCCGCGTGCGGGGCGTGGCGCTGGAAAACGGCGACGAATACAATGCCGATGTGGTCGTGTCCAACATGACCTTTCCACGCACCTTCCTCGAATGCATGGATGAGAAGGATCTGGACCCGGCCTTTGTAAAAAAGGTACGCAATTTCAAGATTCGCGGCTCTTCCGGCAAACTCAACATCGCGCTGGATGGGCTGCCCGACTTCCCTGCCCTGCGCGGAAACCACGAACTGATCAGGGGTGACATGCATCTGATCGATTCGATAGAGCGTCTGGAGCGGGCCTATGACGACTGGAAGAACGGTATCTGGTCGCAAGATCCCTACATCGACATGCTGATTCCCTCGCTCACCGATCCCACCATGGTGCCCCCGGGCAAGCACTTCATGTCCGTGTTCGTGCAATATGTGCCGCCCAAGGTGCACGGCAAGGACTGGACCGACGAGCAGCGTGACCAGTTCGGCCAGACCGTCATCAACCAGATCAACGATTACGCCCCCGGCTTCAAGGACCTGATCCTGCATGCCGAGGTACGCACACCGCGCGAACTGGAAAACGAGGTCGGCCTCACGGAAGGCAATATTTTCCAGGGTGAACTGACCATGGACCAGTTGCTGTTCAACCGGCCGATACCGGGCTATGCACAGTACCGCGGACCGGCCAGGGGCCTTTACATGTGCGGCTCATCCAACCATCCTGGCGGCGGCGTGATGGCCGCACCGGGCGCCAACGCGGCGCGCGAAATCCTGCTGGATATGCGCAAACCCAACACGGTTCCGGAGGGCTGGATCGATGACTAGCACCAACAATAAAAACATCGTCATCATTGGTGGCGGCCATAACGGCCTGGTATGCGCGGCCTACCTGGCAAAAGCCGGCAAAAAGGTCACGGTTCTGGAAGCGGCCGGCGAGGTGGGTGGCGCCGCCGTCACGCGTGAGTTCGCACCCGATTTTCGCGTGTCCTCCTGTGCGCATCTGCTCAATTTGCTGGATAAGAACATCGCCAAAGACCTGCAACTGGAGAAACACGGCCTGGTAATGGCCAAATCCGGTCTGAGCACCATTTCCCTGTCGGAGGACGGCAACCACCTGGTGCTCTCGGGCGACGCAGGTGGACGGCAACGTCACGAGCCACGATCAGGAGGCATTGAAAGAATACCGCCGCTTCATGGACCGCTTCGCCGGCGTGATCGGCAAACTGCACAACCGCAAACCGCCACGCTTCGCTTCCGGCCAGCGCAGTGACCTCATTGGACTCGGCAAGGTGGCGCTGGACATCCGCATGCTCGGCCGCGACGACATGCGCGAGTTTCTGCGCATTGCCGGCATCAACATCTACGATGTATTGCAGGAAAATTTCGACAGTGACCTGCTGAAAGGGGCCCTGGCGCTGGATGCGGTGTTGGGCACGCATTCAGGCCCAAGATCCAATAACAGCGTGTTTACCGCGCTGCATCGCCTGAGCGGCAACACCGCTGATGCCCGGGGAACGATTTCCTTGCCACGCGGAGGCATGGGTTCGGTCACGCAGGCCATGGCTGCCGCAGCCAGGCAGCACGGCGCAGACATCCGCACGGCCAGCGCGGTAGCGCACATCATCATGGAAAACGATCGCGTGGCCGGTGTCGAACTGGTCAGCGGCGAACAGGTACTGGCCGATACCGTGGTTTCCAGCGCCGATCCAAAAACCACCTTCCTTTGCCTGCTGGGCGCGCGCAAGCTGGAAGCCGGATTCGCCCAGAAGATCAACAACATCCGCGCCCGCGGCAATGCCGCCAAGCTGCATCTGGCGCTCAGTGAATTGCCGGAATTCACCGGCCTGCGCCTCCGGGCAGATGGACGAACGCCTGGTCATCGCTCCCGACCTCGACTACGTCGAGCGCGCCTTCAACCATGCCAAGTATGGTGAATACTCAGCGCAACCGGTCATGGAAATTGTCATTCCCAGCATTCATGACAAATCCCTGGCGCCGGAAGGGCAGCATGTACTCTCCGCCATCGTGCAATATGCCCCGCGCAATCTGAAGCAAGGCTGGGGCGCCGGCAAATCCGCGTTCACCGACACGGTGCTGGACCTGCTGGAACGCTATGCGCCGGACATCCGCAGCAAGGCCGTGATGGCCGAACTGCTGACCCCGGAAGACATCGAGAAGGAATTCCGCATCAGCGGCGGGCACTGGCATCATGGCGAATTGTCGCTGGACCAGTTCCTGATGCTGCGGCCGGTTCCCGGGGCAGCGCAGTACGCAACCCCGGTCAACGGACTGTACCTGTGCGGTGCCGGCAGCCACCCGGGCGGCGGTGTGATGGGCAGTGCCGGACGCAATGCAGCCAACGTAATTCTCGGCTAGTGACTTGTAGCAGCCACTAATTACCGCAACAAGCCCCGAGGGGATGGAAAACGCAGATGAGAGCGAATGAACTGAAGGCCACTGACCACTTCAAGAACCACGTTTACCCGAGCCCGTTCCACTCCCGGCAAAAGGAACTGAACAAGCTCAGGGAGTGGTCGCGCTGGGCGGATTATCTTTCGGTGCCGGCCTACTACAGCGCCTCGCTGGAGTATTTCGCTGCACGGAACAGTTGTGCGGTCTTCGACCTGACGCCAATGATCAAGCACCGTGTCAGCGGCCCCGATGCCCTGGCTTATCTCAACCGCCTGGTCACCCGGGATGTGAGCAAACTGAAGCCCGGCCGGGTGGGTTACACGGTGTGGTGCACGGATGAAGGTCAGGTCATAGACGACGGCACGATCTTTCACCTGAGCGAGGGTGTGTACCGGGTGTGTTCCCAGGAACACCAGCTCGATTGGTTCCTGACATCGGCCTTCGGTTTCGATGTGGAAGTCGTCGACGAGACCCACGAGGTCGCGGCGCTGGCCTTGCAAGGCCCGACAAGCTGCGCCGTGCTGAAAAAGCTGGGATTACAGGGCATCGAGAACCTGACGCCGTTCGGCTTGAAGGCTTTTCCTTTCGGCGACACCGAGCTGATGGTATCCCGCACCGGTTATACCGGCGACCTGGGCTACGAATTATGGATCGGCCCCGATCACGCTGAAACCCTGTGGGACCGGCTGTTCGAAGCCGGCCAGCATCATGGCATCTGGGCCATGGGCAGCGAAGCACTGGACATGTTGCGCATCGAGGCGGGCTTCATCCTGGCCGGGGTAGATTTCCTGCCGGCCCAGGAAGCCGTGCGTCCCACCCACACCCGGTCTCCATTCGAACTCGGGCTGGACTGGCTGGTCGACTTCAAGAAGCCGGTATTCAATGGCCGCCGCGCGCTGCTGGCAGAGAAGGAACGCGGTTCGCGTTATACGCTGGTGAAACTCGACATCGACGGGAACAAGCCGGCGCGCGACTCCTACGTCTACACCAAAGACAAAGCATTCGCCGGTACGGTAACCTCCGCAATGTGGTCTCCGTCGGCCAAGGCGAGTATTGCACTGGCATCGCTGGAAGCCCCCCATGGCAAGCCCGGCGAAGAATTGATGGTAGAAATCTACTACCAGCGAGAACTCAAATGGAGCCGGGTGATGGCCCCCTGCCGCGTGGTGCAAGACGTTTTCTGGAATCCGCCGCGCAGGCGCCAAACGCCGCCTGCTGACTACTAACCGGGGTCAGGCAATCAGGGGTCAGAGTAAAATTTCCACTTACTTTCCGGAAAACGGAATTGTGTCTGATGGAAATTTTACTCTGACCCCAGATCGATGACGTTCCATGTGCCAAAAGTTCAGCTCACATGCTGGATCCCTTGCTGCGTCCCGCTTCCATCGCGGTCCTGGGCGCCAGTGAACGCGCCGCACACAGTCGGCTGCCAGGTGGTACAGAACCTGCAGCACGGCGGTTTCAAGGGAGCGCTGTACCCGGTAAATCCCACGCGCAAGACGGTATTCGGCCTGCCTTGCTATCCCAGTCTTGCCGATCTGCCGGAAACCGTGGAGCAGGTCATATTTGCCGTCGCTGACAGCCGCGTCGAGGCCGCCCTGGATGACACCATTGCGCACGGGGCACGAGCGGTGACGATCTATTCGATGCTGGTGTTGGAAAACGACAGCAGCCCCAATCTGCGTCAACGCATGACGGACAAGATTCGCCAGGCCGGCCTTTTGGTCTGCGGCGCCAACGGCATGGGCTACTACAATTTCCAGGACGGTATCTGGGCTTGTGGTTTCGACACCCGGACCAACCATGTTCGTGGCGGCAATGTCACGCTGATCAGCCATTCAGGCTCGGGCATGTCCGGCATCATCGACTGCGAAGACCGCATCGATTTCAACCTGGCGGTTTCAACCGGCCAGGAATTGTGCGTCTCCATGGACCAGTACCTGGATTTCGCCATCGAGCAAATGGACACCCGGGTCATCGGCTTGTTCATGGAAACAGCGCGCAATCCCGAGGGTCTGGCGGCCGCCCTGGCCAAAGCGGCGCGGCGTAACATTCCGGTGGTCGCGGTAAAAGTGGGGCGCACCGAACTGGCGGCGCGGCTCACGGTTTCGCACTCCGGCGCGATGGCCGGGCAGGACGCGGCCTATCAGGCGCTGTTCGACCGCTACGGTGTGCAGCGGGTCGAAGACATGGACGAACTGGCCACCGCGCTGATCATGTTTGCCCAGCCCCATACGGTAACAGCCGGCGGCCTGGTTGCAATCCACGATTCCGGCGGAGAGCGCCAGTTGCTGATCGATCTCGCTGACCGTGTCGGTCTCGATTTGGCGGAACTCGCAGCGGGCACGGTGGATCGCTTGCAGGAACTGCTCGACCCGGGACTGCCCGCGGTCAATCCGCTCGATGCCTGGAGCAAGGGCGGGTCCGGATACCACCTCGTGATGGAACAATGTTTTGCCGCATTGATGGCGGATGAAAACGCTGCGCTCGGTGCGGTGGTTCATGACCGTGCGCCGCACAGCGCGATTTACGCCGATTATATCGGCTACCTGCATGCCGGCCACGCGGCGTCCGGAAAGCCGGTTTTCCTCGTTGCCAACCGCCAGGGAACCGGCGCCGACCCACTGGTGCAGTCGAGCACACGCGCAGGATTCCCGGTACTCGACGGTCTGCGCTCCTTCCTGGTGGGCGCGCGCTGCCTGCTGGATTACCGTGACTTTCAACTGCGCCGGGCCGGTCAGGAACCTGGCCACATCGACAGCGAGTTGGCGGAATTGGGGCCCATAACGGCCCGATGGAAAGCCCGATTGGCCACCCAGGAAACGCTCGATGAATTCGAATCCGGCCAACTGCTGGCTGATTTCGGCATACCGGTCAATGCTGCCCGGCGCGTTGCCGACCTCGAGTCCGCCGTCATCGCCGCAGCCGGTTTGGGTTATCCTGTGGTGCTGAAAACGGCGCAAGCCGGCGTACTGCACAAGACCGATGTGGGTGGCGTGCGGCTGAATTTGCGGGATGAAAACGAATTGCGCGCGGCCTACATGGACCTGGCGGCGCGCCTGGGCCCGCAGGCGCTGTTAAGCCAGATGGTTTGCGCACCTGGGATGGAGATGATGCTGGGTGTGGTCAGTGACCAGCAGTTTGGCCCGTTGGTGCTGATGGGTTTTGGCGGTGTCGATGTCGAAACCCTGCGCGACGTCGTCTATGCCTTGCCCCCGTTTGATTCCGCCACCGCACGCCGGTTGGTCGACGGCCTGAAACAGCGGCGTTTGCTGGATGGCCAGCGCGGCAAAGAGGCCGTCGATATCGACGCGTTTTGTGCCGCGGCATCGCGGCTTTCATTGCTGGCTGTCGCGCTTGCCGGGATCGCCGTGGAAATCGACGTAAACCCCCTGCTCGTGCAGCACCGTGGCTGCCTTGCACTGGACGCATTGGTTGCCGCACAGCGTAAAATGGACAATAAGCACATGATGGAACCACTGGAATTTGTAAGGAGCACAACATGAACCTGGCCCAGGTAGAGCAATACGACAGCACCAAGTGGCAACACGTTGCGCGTGGCGCAAAACAGAAAATCGAAACCCGCCTGTTTATCGATGGCGAATTTGTCGATGCCGCCAAAGGCGGCCGTTTCACAACGTCCAATCCGGCCAATGGCGAAGCCCTGGCTGAAATGTCGGCCGGCACCAGTGAGGATATCGATCGCGCGGTGGCGGCGGCACGCAAGGCCTTCCGTTCAGGCGTCTGGTCGCGCATGGCGCCGCGTGATCGCATGGACGTGCTCTATCGCTTCGCCGACCTGGTGGACGAAAACGCGGAACAGCTCGCCGTGCTGGAAACACTGGACATGGGCAAGCCCATCGGGGATGTCATCAATGAAGACTTGCCCGCCGTTATCGCCACCATCCGTTTCATGGCCGAGTGCATCGACAAGATCGAGGGCGCGGTAACCAATACCGATGATGGCGCCATGCACCTGATCCTGCGCGAACCCCTGGGCGTGGTTGGCGCCATCTCACCCTGGAACTACCCGCTGCTGATGGCCACATGGAAAATTGCCCCGGCCCTGGCGGCCGGCAACACCGTGGTGCTCAAGCCGGCGGAGCAATCCCCGATGAGCTGTCTGCGGCTGGCGGAACTGTTCCTGCGTGCGGGTGGCCCGGCGGGCGTGTTCAACGTGGTCAATGGCATGGGCGAAATCGCCGGCAAGGCGCTGGCGCTGCACAATGATGTCGCCAAGATCAGCTTTACCGGCTCCACCGAGGTCGGCAAGCTGATTCTGCAATATGCCGGCCAGTCGAATATGAAACGGGTCGGTCTGGAATGCGGCGGCAAGTCGCCGCAGATTTTCATGAGCGACCTGCCCGATCTGGAAAAAGCGGTCGCCGCAGCCTACAACGGCGTTTTCGCCAACATGGGCGAAGTCTGCAGCGCCGGATCGCGGCTGCTGGTCGAGCGTCCGATATACCAGGAATTCATCGAGCGGTTCATCGCCGAGGGCGAGCATGCCTACCAGCCCGGTGAACCCCTGGATCCCGCCACCAACATGGGACCGCTGGTCGATCGCGAATCCCAGCAGCGCGTGCTGGGCATGATCGAAAGTGGTAAGAAAGAAGGTGCAACCCTGCATTTTGGCGGCGGCAAACCGCAAGGCCTGGACGCCGGCGCCTATGTCAATCCGACCTTGTTCGGAGATGTACGCAATGAGATGAGCATCGCGCGCCAGGAGATTTTCGGTCCGGTGGCCAGCGTCATTCCCTTCGATGGCCCCGAAGAAGCCATCCATATCGCCAACGATACCATCTACGGTCTTGCTGCCGGAATCTGGACGCGGGATATCGACAAGGCCTTCCGCCTGATCAAGAACATCGAGGCCGGCGTGGTGTGGGTGAACAGTTACGAAGACGGTGACATGACCCAGCCGTTCGGCGGCTACAAGCAGTCGGGCCAGGCCCGTGACAAGTGCATGGAAAGCCTCAAGAGCTATACCCAGTCGAAGTCCGCCTGGATCCGGCTGGCAGCCGGGTAGCCGGATCGGGCCGGGGACATGTCTTACCAACTGATCCGTTACACGGTCGAAGCCCCACTGGCCTGGCTGAGCCTGAACCGGCCGGACAAGCTGAACGCAATCAACGGCGCGATGATCGCCGAGTTGAACCATGCCCTGGACCGGGCCGAAGCCGACGATGCGGTACGTGTCATCCTGCTCAAGGGCGAAGGCCGGGCCTTTTCCGCCGGCTTTGATCTCGACATGGGCCTGGACGAAGAACCGGGTTCCGGCATCGATGAAAGCGTTTTGAAAAACGCCGTGCGGCGCGAACTGAGCAAGGATTTCGACATCATCATGCGCTTCTGGGACTGCCCCAAGCCCACCATCTCCGCGGTGCATACCTACTGCCTGGGCAGCGCGATGGAAATGGCGGTGGCCTGCGATATCACGGTTGCCGCACAGGGCTGCCGCTTTGGCGCACCGGAAGTGAAGTTCGGCAGTGGCATCGTGGCGCTGGTGCTGCCCTGGTTCTGTGGCCCCAAGAAAGCCAAGGAGCTGTTGCTGAGCGGCAACGACCGCGTCACCGCGGAACAGGCCGAAGCCTGGGGCCTGGTCAACCAGGTGGTCGCAGCGGACCGCCTGTACGACGCCGCCCGTGCCCTGGCCATGGACATCGCCCGCAACGACCAGCTTGCGGTGCGCCTGACCAAACAAGCCATCAACCGCAGCATGGACACCGCCGGTATGCGGCCGGCGCTGCTGGATGCGCTGGAAACGGACGTCGAAATCGAAAGCACGGAGACCGAAGAGTCCCGCCAGTTCAACCAGATCATGAAAACCGAAGGCACGCGCGCGGCCATAGCCTGGCGCGCCGCCCAAATCGGCTAGCCTCGGAGATAACAGGAAAGGATCCCAAGCCATGGACAAAGTCCGTGCGATGGTCGAAAAAGACCAGTTTGCCAGGCACAGCGGCATAGAGCTCCTGTCGGTTACGCCGGGCCGGGCCACGGCGCGAATGTCCGTTCAGCCGTATCACCTGAACGGCGTGGGCATCGTACAGGGCGGAGCAATCTTCACGCTGGCCGATTTTGCATTCGCCGCCGCCTGCAACTCACACGAGCCCGTCGCATTGGCGGTGAACATCAGCATTACTTTCATGAAAGCCGTTGTGACCGGCACGCTGACCGCCGAAGCGCAGGAAGTGGCGATTAATCCCAGGCTCGGCACCTACACGGTAAACGTGACCGACGAGCATGACCATGTCGTCGCAGTCTTTCAGGGTTTGGCTTACCGCAAAACCTAGTGACGCAGGACACCGCCCTGTCACGCCATGCCGGATATAAGGCAGCCTGATCCAGCCCGAATCTCCCTACTGGTGAGTGGTGGCTGCCTTATCCCCAGCGATTTGATTTTCTTGATATAAGGCAACGACAGCCATGGCACTACGCGCTAGATTGTTCTATGGCGGCCCGACAAGTGCAACCGGCCCCGGAAGCGCTTGTTGCGAGCGATTTTCCGTGCACTCAACCAGGAATCTCGACCTATGAAAATTCAAATGCTAATCCGCCGGTTTGCCGGAGCGTTTGTCCTCCTCAGCCTTCTGCTGGCGCACTATCACAGCCCCTACTGGCTCTGGTTTACCGCGTTTGTCGGTTTCAATTTGCTGCAATCGTCGTTCACGGGCTTTTGTCCGCTGGAGATGGTCCTGAAGAAGATCGTTGTCGGCGATTCAGACGGCAAGCCAAATGATGCGAGCGCTCCAGGCTCTTGAAGGTTAGCCGAAAACTGGGATTTCTCGCCGGCCTGTCCGCCTGCGCATGCGTGGCGCTGGCGGCAGAGCCCTGGACGCTGCAGCAGTCGCTGGACTATGCGCTGGCGCACAACCCGGACGCGCGCATCGCGCAGCAGCGTATCGCGGCAGCCCAGGCCGGTCTGGAACAGGCCAACTCCGCCTTCTGGCCGCGACTGCAGCTTCAATCCAGCTACACCCGCACGAACAATCCGATGCTGGCGTTCGGCAGCATCCTGAATCAGCAGTCGTACAGTTCTGCGCTTGACTTCAACAATGTTCCCGCTACCGATAACTTCAACGTCAAGGGCATTGTCACGGTTCCGCTGTACCGTGGCGGGAAAAGCATCGCAGATCAACAATATGCCGAAGCGAACACCGCGGCGGCGCAGCAGGACAGCGCCGCCGTGCGTAACGAATTGAGCTTCGAGGTAACCCGCGGTTTTCATACCGTGCTGAAGACACGGCACTTCATTCGGGCTGCCGAGGCGGCGGTCGATTCATTTGCAGCGAACCTCGACATTGCCAGAAAGCGCCTGGATGGCGGCACATTGCTGAAGTCCGAGGTACTGGACCTTGAGGTGCGCCTGGCGCAGGCGCGCGAAGACCTGGTTCGCGCGCGCAATGCGAATACGCTGGCCAAACGTGCACTGAGAAATCTTTTGGGCATCGAAGAAGGTGACTTCATCGTAGCGGACACCGCCCCGGTCGTTGCGGTGCCGGACGCAGGAGATTTTTTGCGGCGGCCGGAACTGGCCGCGGCGCATGAACGCGAAAGCGCCGCGCAGGCGCAGGTGCGCAGCGCGAAAAGCGGCTACCAGCCGCGCGTCAGCGCTTTCGGCAGCCTCGACTATGATTACGGCTGGGTCACGGATGGAGATGGTCAGAGCTACACCGCAGGCGTGATGGCGCAGTGGGATCTGTGGGACGGCTACTCGACCCGCGCCAAAGTGCGCGAAGCCAACGCCAATCTCGAGGCTGCCCGCGAAGAACAACGCAAGCTGCGCCTGGCGCTCGATTTCGAGATAGAACAAGCCCAGCTCAATGTCGAAGCAGCAAATGAGCGTCTGGCGGTGACCAGCAAGACCGTAGACCAGGCGGCGGAAAGTGCCAGTCTGACGCGCAGCCGCTTTGAACAAGGCCTTGCGCTTTCGATTCAGTTGATTGATTCGGAAACCGCACTCCTCGCAGCCCGCATTCGCCGCTCGGAAGCCGAGTCCGACCAGCGCATCGCGGTCGCCGCCCTGCGCAAGGCGCTCGCTTTGCCCCAACTCGATAACCCATCAGCGGTCAAATGATATGAGCCGATTCATTCCAGGTACTGTTGCTGTTCTTTCCGCCTGCATCGTCGCCCTCGTGCTCTGTGCCTGCAGTTCCAGGGACGAGGGCGACAAGGAACATGCGCCCGGGCTTCCGCCCGCTGTCGTTAGCGTTCAGACCGTGCAAAGTTCCCGGCAGCCAACAACCGAGGAAGTCGTCGGCACCGTGCGCGCCAAACTCCAGGCCACGCTCGAAGCCGAAGCTGAGCGGGCGCATTGCCAGCTTACCGGTGGTTTTGGGACAGCAGGTCAAGGCGGGTGAACAGATCGCCGGTCTGGACACGGCAGAGATCAAGGCCCGCCTTGAGCAGGCGGAAGCTTCCCTCGAGCAAAGCCAGCGCGACTGGAAGCGCACCTCGGCGTTATTCGAGCAGCAGGCGGCAACGCAAGCCGAATATGATGCTGCGCAATCACGCTATCGCATCGCCAAAGCGGTGGCCGCAGAAGCAAAAGCGATGCTGAGTTACGCGCAGATCGTGGCCCCGTTCGACGGCGTCGTCACGAAGAAGTGGGCCGACATCGGCGATCTCGCCGTGCCGGGCAAACCCCTGGTTTCCATCGAGGACCCCTCGGTATTACAACTGGAAGCCGATGTACCTCAGGCCATCGCTTCCCATGTTCAGCGTGGTGCCCGCCTCGCGGTCAGCGTCGACGGCATGAACGGAGCGTTGAGCGGCACGGTGAGTGAAATCGCCCCCGCCAGCGACCCGGTCAGCCGCACGTTGCAGGTCAAGGTGGATTTGCCGCAGCAGCCGGGTTTGCATTCGGGCCAGTTTGCACGCCTGCTTGTGCCGGTCGGCGAAAGCACCTCGCCCCGTGTTCCGGTATCGGCCGTAGTGCAACGCGGCCAGTTGGAAATTGTGTTTGTGCTCGCCGGACAAAACGCGCGGATGCACCTGGTGAAGACCGGTAAACGCACCGGTGATGAAATGGAAATCCTCTCCGGCCTCGATGCTGGTGACGTCGTCGTGGTGACGGGTGCGTCACAGTTGACTGATGGACAGCCAGTGAACGTGCAGTGAAGCACCCGGCCCAAAGTTCAACGCCCGGCATGGGGTTTGCCGGCCGTGTCGCGGCGGCATTCATCGATTCCAAACTCACGCCGCTGATCGTCATCACATCGGTACTGCTGGGCGTGGCGGCAATCACCCTGTTGCCGCGCGAAGAAGAGCCGCAGATCAAAGTGCCCATGGTGGACGTACTCGTTTCCATGCCCGGCTCGAGCGCAAAGGAAGTCGAGGAACGCGCCACGCGGCCCATGGAAGAATTGCTTTGGGAAATTCCCGGCGTTGAATACATCTACTCGACCTCGCGCCCCGGCGAGAGCCTTGCCATCGTCCGCTTCAAGGTCGGCGAGGACGTCGAAAGAAGCCTGGTAAAGCTCAACCAGAAGCTGCAATCCAATTTCGACCGCATCCCGAACGGCATTTCAAGACCGCTGATCAAGTCCAAGTCCATTGACGATGTGCCGATTCTGGCGCTGACGTTTCACAGCGCCCGCTATGACCACCTCACCTTGCGGCGGCTTGTGGCCCAGGTGGAAGAGGCGGTGAAGCAGGTTCCCCAAATTGCCGAGACCAGGATCATCGGCGGCGCAAACAGGCAATTGCGCGTGCTGCTGGATCCGCAGCGGCTGACTTCGCGCAATCTCAGCGTGGCGGAAATCGTGCCGATGCTGACCCAGGCCAACCGCCAGTCGATCGCTGGGGGAATGACCAGCAACAACCACGAAGTGATCGTCGAGACCGGCGGATTCCTGTCCAGCGCCGAGGACGTGGGCAATGTGGTCGTCGGCGTTTTTGACGGCAAGCCGGTTTATCTGCGCGACGTGGCGGAAATCGAGGATGGCGCAGCAGAAGCTTCGCAATATGTTTTGTTCGGGTCGGGAATGGCCGCAGGCCGCCGCGGCCGAAGAGCAACCCGCCGTCACCCTGAGCATCGCCAAACGCCCGGGGGCCAACGCCATTTCCGTGGCAGACCAGGTATTGAAGAAGATCGAGACGCTGCAAGGGCCGGACCATCCCGAACGATGTCGGAATCACCGTCACGCGGAACTACGGCGAAACGGCCTCCGAGAAATCCAATGAGCTGCTGCGGCACATGGGTATCGCGGTGCTCGGCGTATCCATGCTGATTCTGCTGACCCTGGGTTGGCGCGAATCGGCCATCGTCGCCATCGCGATTCCCGCCACGCTGGCACTCACGCTGCTGGTGTTTTATCTCCACGGCTACACGCTCAACCGCATCACGCTTTTTGCCCTCATTTTCTCCATCGGCATTCTGGTGGATGACGCCATCGTTGTGGTCGAGAACATCGCGCGCCACTTCCATCTGCCGCAAAACAAAGGCCGCAACTGGTCGGCAATTGCCGTCGAAGCCGTGAACGAAGTTGGCAACCCTACGATACTTGCAACCTTCGCGGTGATTGCGGCGGTGTTGCCGCTGGGTTTTGTCGGCGGACTGATGGGACCCTATATGCGGCCCATCCCGGTGGGCTCGGGCGCGGCCATGTTTTTCTCCCTGGCGATTGCTTTCATGGTAACGCCCTGGGCTTCGATTCGCATTCTGCGCTGGGGCAAGAAATATTCCTCACTGACCCGCGAGACCGCCCATGCGGCCGCGGGAGGGGAGTCGTGCAGCCGCTTCGAACACGAGGAAGATTTCTTCACCCGCATCTATCGCCGCGCCATGGGGCCGATGATTGCGCAAGGCAAATGGCGTTTTGTCTTTTTGACGGGCATCCTGGTTTTGCTGCTCGCGGTCATGGCCCTGGTGGCGATTGGCTGGGTGAAGGTCAAAATGCTGCCGTTCGACAACAAAAGCGAATTCCAGATTATCCTCAATATGCCCGAAGGCAGCTCGCTGGAAGAAACGGCACAGTGCGCGCGCGAAATCGCCGCGGCCGTCCGCGTCGAACCGGAGGTGACCGATTATGAGATTTACGCAGGCGTAGCGGCGCCATTCAACTTCAACGGACTGGTGCGTCATTACTTCATGCGCCGCGGTGCAAATATCGCGGATTTGCAAATCAACCTTGTCGCCAAAGGCGAGCGCGCGGCGCAAAGCCATGACATTGCCAAGCGCGTCCGCCCGCGCGTCGCCGAAATCGTCGCGAAATACGGTGCGCGTGTCGCCGTGGCGGAAGTGCCGCCAGGACCACCCGTGTTGCAGACTCTGGTCGCAGAGATTTACGGCCCGGACGAACCCAGCCGTCTGGCGCTGGCAGACCGGGTGATAAAGATTTTCGAAAGCACCCCCGGAGTGGTGGACACGGATTGGTATATCGAAGCCGATCAGCCCGAAGCGCGATTCATCATTGACAAGGAAAAGGCCGCGCTGAACGGCATTTCAGCAGAAACGATCTCCGCCACGCTGGGCATTGCCGTTGGCGGTCTGCCGGTGGACTTGCTCCACGTGCCGCGCGAGAAGGAGGACGTGGACATTTTTCTGCAACTGCCGCGCTCCAGCCGGGCCACGGCGGAGGATCTGCTGGCACTGCGCGTTCGTTCCACCGCCAATCCCTCCGCGCCGCTCGTGCCCCTGCGCGAGCTGGTCAAGGTCGAGAATACCACTGTGGAAAAGAGCATTTACCACAAGAACCTGATGCCGGTTACGTACATTATCGGTGACGTGGCAGGCGTCATTGAAAGCCCCGTTTATGCCATTTTGAAAATGAACAAGGCCTTGCACCAGCTCGACACCCGGGCGTTCGGTGGCGATGGCTCCCCGTTGAAGATCTATAATGCAGTCCAGCCGTTCACCGATGCAGAACCGGCGATGAAATGGGACGGCGAATGGCACATCACCATCGAGGTCTTTCGCGACCTCGGCACGGCCTTCGCTGCCGTTCTTGTGCTGATTTACATCCTGATGGTCGGCTGGTTCCGTTCCTTTCTGACCCCCGTGATCGTGATGGCGGCGATTCCCTTTTCGCTTGTGGGCATCCTGCCCGCGCACGGCCTGATGGGCGCCTTTTTCACCGCCACCTCGATGATCGGTTTCATGGCCGGGGCGGGAATCGTGGTGCGCAACTCGATCATCCTGGTGGATTTCATCGAGCAGCGTGTCGCCGAGGGCATGCCTCTGGATGAAGCGGTGGTGGACGCCGGCGCCGTGCGTTTCCGGCCGATGCTGCTGACCGCGCTGGCGGTGGTGGTCGGGGCGTCGGTGATTCTTGCCGACCCGATCTTCAAAGGCCTGGCCATCGCATTGATGGCTGGCGAGATTGCCTCCTTGTTCATCAGCCGCATGGCCGTGCCGGTGCTTTATTTCATGGCCAACCAGGCGCCGGCCGTCAAACGTAGCTAGCGCTTGACCGGAGCAGCCGGGCGTTGTGGCAGTTGCATCGGGTTTTCCTGCATGCGCTTCATCACCTCTTCGATGCCGCGCTCAAGCTGCGGGTCCTCGCCCTTGAGGGCGGACGCCGGGTCGTTCTCGACCGCGATGTCCGGCTCCACGCCGTGGTTTTCGACGTCCCATTGGCCCTGGGCATTGGCATAACCGAACTGCGGCACAAACACCTGACCACCGTCCAGCAGCGGCCCCAGGGCGGTAATGCCGATGACACCGCCCCAGGTGCGCGAGCCGATGAGCGGCCCCAGCCCCACGGTCTTGAACATCCAGGGGAAGACATCGCCGTCGGAAGCCGACGTATGGTTGATGAGGCAGACCATGTGGCCATGAAAAACCGGGTTGGGATAGGTCAATGGCTGATCGAAGTGGCGTGCATAGGTCAGAGCCAGCAAGTCACGCCGTAACCGTTCTATGACCATCTGCGAGACGTTGCCGCCGCCGTTGGAGCGCACGTCGATGATCAGTCCCTGTTTGCGGATTTGCGGGTAGAACCACTTGATGAACTCCCGGATGCCATTGGCGCCCATGTCCGGGATATGCAGATAGCCGACACTGCCATCGCTGGCGGCACTGACTTTCTGGCGGTTAGCGGTGACCCAGTCGTTGTAGACCAGCAGGCTTTCGCTGTCCACGGGCCGCACCAGCACTTTGCGTGCGCCTTGCATTTCCGGCGTACTGCTGATGGTAAGCTCCAGCGGCTGGCCCCTGGCCACCTGCAATGCCTGATAGGGATTGGTGGCGGCATCGAGGGTCTTGCCATTCACCGCCAGCAGATAATCGCCCCTGGAGACGTTCACGCCCACCTCGGTCAGCGGCGAGCGGTAATTCACGCTGTCGTTGTCGCCGGCAAAAATCTTGCTGATGCGGTAGCGCCCGCTGTCCGCGTCCAGCTCGAAGCGCGCGCCCAACAGTGCTACATAGGGCCGCTCAGGCAGCGCCTCATCGCCCCCCTCGACGTAGGCATGCGAGGAATTGAGCTCGGCGATCATCTCACCCATCACATAATTCAGGTCGGAACGGTGCGAGACGTACTTGACCAGCGGCTCGTATTGCTCGCGTATCTTCTGCCAGTCCAGCCCATGCATGTTGTCCACGTAGAAAAAGTCGCGATAGCGGCGCCAGACCTCGGTGAACATCTCTTGCCACTCCTGGCGCGGATCGACGTCGGCCACGAGGCCGTTGGTGCCCACAGTGCTGGCTTTCTGGTTCGGTTGCTTGTCAATATCGTAGACCTTGTAGCTGTTCTCAGACTGAACCATCACGTAGCTCAAATCCGGTGACAGGCTCAGGTTCTCTACTTTTCGCACCAGGGCTACAGGCTTTTGTTCCTCGATGTTGTAGCGCATTAATTTGGGTGGTTCCTCCGGGTCGCGGCCATAGAAAAGCGGGTCCGTCTCCACGTACAGGATGTACTTGCCGGCGACCGCCAGGCCCTGGATATCGGTGGGCGTGATACCGGGCACCATGAAGAACCGATCTGCCAGGCCGTCGAAGTCAATCTTCACCGCCGGTGACTCTTTCTTTTCGTCCTTGCCGTTCTTCTTGTCTTTGTCTTTGGCTTTCTCCTTGTCCCCGTCTTTGATTACCGGATCGGCGTCCTCGGGTGCAAAGGGGTTCTTGCCGTCCTTCGTCAGCGTTACACCGGCAATCACGGCCTGGCGTACGACCAGGTAGTTGAACTCACGGTTGCCAATCTGCGGCTGGAACATCCGGTCGCCCACAAAGTACAGCACCTGGCCATCGGGCGACCAGGACGGCGAGTAGTCGTTGAAGTACTCATCGGTGATCCGATGTAGCTTCGCTCCATCGGCGGACCAGACGTAAAGCGAGCGCAGGCCGGAAGGATCGCTCAGGCTGAAGGCCAGCCAACGGCTGTCGGGCGACCACTCGTAGTCGGCGCTCTCGCCCTGCGGCTCGTCGGCTGCAATGACCGGCTTACCGCGGCCATCCGTTGCAGCCACGAAGATCCGGCCGTCGGCATCACGCCAGGCCAGTTTCTCGCCGTTGGGGGAAAAGCGCGGTCCGGAATAGCGGGTCTTGAGGCTGCCAGAGACTTGCACCGGCTCGCCGCCGGCCGAGTCCATCACGTAAACCTGCTCTTCACCACTGACATCCGAGACGTAGGCAATCTTGTCGCCCTTGAATGACCAGGCAAGCTCTCGCTCATGGGCATTGGATGAATGCGTCAGGTTCCGGGTCAGGCCCTTTTTGACCGGCGCGCTGAATACATCGCCCCGGGCCACGAACAGCGCGCGCCTGGCCGCCGGACTCAAGGCAAAGCTTTCCACCTGGCCGGCCACCTTGACCTGGCGCGGGCGCGCCGGCAGCACGTCAGAAGGCACGTCAATGGCCAGTTCGCGATCTTCGCCGGCTGCGCGTGTCATAAAGGTGGATCGCGCCATCGAGCTCATAAACGATCTGGTGGACGCCATCGGTAGCGGGCCAGCGCACATCCCAATCGGTGTAGTTCGTGAGCTGCTGCGTCTCGCCGGTTTCCCCGTCGTAGCGGTATAGATTCAGACGCCCGTCCCGGTCGGAGTCGAAATAGGCCTTGCCGTCGATCCACATCGGGTCGCGGTCGGTGCGCGGATTGTCCGTGATCTGCTTCGCGATCATGTCCTTCAGATCGAGCAACCAAAGATCCTGCGCCCAGCCGCCCTGGTAACGCTTCCAGGTGCGGAAATCGCGCATCAGCGGCGAGTAGAACAATGTGTCGGCATTGCCCGCATAGGTTGCGGCGCCAGCGGAGGGCAGAGGCAGTGCCTCGGGCAGGCCGCCGTCCCGGTCAACGGTAAAAAGCTTGCCTTCTGCAAGATCCCAGGCGTCGCGCAGGGAGCGGAACAGGATGCGTTGGCCGTCGGGCGTCCATCCTTGCACCAGATGGTCGTATCCCCACCGTGCCGGCAGCGGGCCCTGGGCCGGGTAGAAGGTGAGCTGCTTCGGCTCGCCGCCTTTCGCCGGCATCACGTACACCTGTTCATCACCGCTGTACTGTCCGGTAAACGCGATGGATTGTCCGTCCGGAGAAAAGCGCGCAAAAAGCTCCAGACCCGGGTGGCTGGTGAGCTGTGTGGCCGTGCCTCCAGTGACCGGAACCGACCAGAGATTGCCGGCGTACGTGAACACCACGGTGTCCGTGTGGATATCCGGATAGCGCAGCATCCGGGTCTCTGCCGCTGCGGCACCGGACCAAAGCGCCACGGCCAGGCACAGGAATGCGACAAAACGATATTTCACGACGTTCTCCCGTTGAATGAAATCAGGCGTCCGGTGTTTGTGACAGGAATAAAGACGCCTGGTTGCAAATCAAATTGGGGATCAGGACTGTTCGATCCAAGGGTGACTATTTGGATTATCAGATCTGGCTGAGCCATTGGAAAATGGCGACGCCGATGAAATTGGCGACGACATAACCCAGTATGCCAATCGTGATTCCGGGCGTGATCAAGGTCTTCCAGCCTTTGGTGGTGGCAAGGGCGGCCGCCACCGCGGCGCCAACGATGGCCGCCGCCGAGCCGATCACCGCCGTGGCAAGATCGATCCTGAACAACTTCGCGCCCAACAGCAATACGACAAACTGAAACGCCAGCATATAGCTGCAATAGACGAAAAGCACCGGTGCCGATTTGATAAAACTGACCGCATCCGTGCCTGCGCCGATGATGGCGAAAAACGCATACATACACAGCATGCCAAGGGCAAAATCCCCTTCCAGTTTTGCAAATTGCCCGGGGGCGATATTGGCCAGAATGACCGTAATGATGGTGATGAAGAACAGATTGTAATTGGCCAATCCGACGCGGTTCGAAATATAACCGGAAAGCGCACAGATCATGAAGCTGATGGCGATGCCCAGGGCAACATGGTCAGGACGGAATCGCGGTGCAGTGTCTTCACTTTTCGTTACCACGGATTGATCGGTCTGATCGATGATCTGTGACGGGAAATGCCGCCGTATGAACGGTATCGAAGGAAGGGTCGCTAGGACGACCAGGCCGAGAATACTGGCTGGTGCACTGGCGCCCAGGGCAACGCTGAACTGGTCCGGAGACATTTGAACCGCCTCCGAAACCGCAACGAAGTTGACCACGCCGCCGATAAACGCACCTGCATAGGTTCCGGTGATTTTCGCTCCTTCCGGGCCCAGATTGAACATGAAGTAACCGGAAATTGCTCCGGCACAAACGCCCACGCTGGAAATCACGAATGCCGGCAAGACCCAGCCACCATCCGAAAACAGACTGCGCAGATTGGCCTTGAACAACAGAAACGGCACGCCCAGCGGCAACAGGTACTGGCCGACGAAACCGTAGGCGGGTGCTTCGCCAGGGATGACGCCTGTATTCGACAGGATCAAACCGATGCCGATGACCCAGGGGACGCCGGGCAATATTTTCGAGATGGGTTTGCCGTCAACCCAGAAACCCAGCCAGGCCAGGCCGAATATGATGGCGGCAAGCGCGGTGTTGCTATCGGCAGATATCATAGGCACACAGGTCTCCGCTTATCTTCAGGCTGAAGCTTCAATCGGCAACCATGGAAGAATCGCAATACTACCGGCTTTTTACATAGCCGGTACCATTCGGGCGCGCCAAGTCGAGTCAGAAATCGATTCGAAAAAAACGGCCGGCCCTCAGGTTCCCTCCACATTCTAACCATTCGACGAGTGGGCGCACAGCTCGATACAAAATCGAAGGTACATTGTTTAGTCATAAAATATCTCGTTGACCGCCGGCCAATATTAAGATTAAATTACCGTTGGCCGCGCGGAAACCAAGCCTGTCGGATAAAGCTGGATTCTGGCAGCGGATCGGTGGATGTGCATTTTGCGTCAAATGGGATTTTTGTTGAAAAAGCGTTAAAATTGCAGTTTTCGACGAAGACAGTCTATGGGCTTACCGTGGGAAAGCCATCGCTGAACCCCAGCCGATGTGGCGGCGCCGGCCAAACCAGGCCGGTTTGGGCAACATGTTCAAATAGCTATAAATAATGGCCACTGGGCCAACAGGAGAAAGAATGTCATGCGCAACTTATTGAGTTTGGTGGTATCGATGGTGTTGGCATCGCTAACCGCAATGCCCGTACTGGCCCAGGAAGCCAGCGGGGGGCTTGAAGAGATTACCGTAACAGCACAGCGTCGCGAACAGAACCTGCAGGATGTGCCGATCAGCATCACCGCATTCAGCGGCGACTTGCTGACGAAAGCGAATATTCGATCCGCCAGTGAATACCTCATGCAAACTCCCAATGTGAGCTACACCGAGGATGGCCAGACTGGCTCGCGCGGAATCGGTCTCAGCATACGCGGCATCGGCGGCATGGTATCCGGCGAGAATGCGTTCATCAACACCATCGGCATTTACGTGGATGAGTTCAGCGTCATATCCGTGCCCAACCAGGTCGCTAACCCGCAGTTGCCCGATATGGAACGGGTGGAAGTCCTGCGCGGCCCCCAAGGCACCTATTTTGGCCGCAACGCCGTGGGCGGCGCACTGAACCTGACCACCAAACGCCCCACGGATGAATTCGGTGGTGAAGTGCGCGCCGGTTATGAATCCTACGAAGGCGCCAACGACGGCTGGAACGTGACCGGTATATTGAACGTCCCCGTTTCAGATACTTTCCGCATGCGCGGTGTGCTCATGTACGAGAAAACTGACGGACTTGTGAATAATATCTGCGCGCGTGGCGCCAGCACGGCGAGTTGCCCCATCGCCGCGGAAAATAACTTTACGCCGAACGGCGCGAAGAACTCGGGACACGAGTCCACGTTCCTGCGTCTCAGCGCGGATTTTGACGTCACCGACCGCACCCTCGTCAAAGCGACTTTCTTTTACAGCAAGGAAGAGCAGGGACACGATGAAAACGTACCCTCCGGCGTATTGGACATCGATTCCGCAGACACTTTCGGTGTCGGACATGCCGAGGACCCCGGCACGGGTTTCTGGCCGCATAACCAGAACAAACTGAGCCATGACCTGAACGAATACAACCACAATAAATCAACCGTGGGCATAATCAACATCAGTCATGCGCTGAACGATACCATGGCATTGAAGTGGGTCAACGGCATCATCGACGCCAGCTTCGACCGCTTTTTCGATAACGATCTGATCGGCGGCATGGATGCGCTGAGTCGCACCAACGGCTACGATGGAAAATCCTGGAGTAGCGAGCTGCGCTTCGAGATCACAGAGGATCGCTTTGATTTCGTCGTCGGCGTGATGTATGCGAAGGATCACCAGGAGCAAGACAACAACGTGGCGGTTTCCACCAATTCAACCGCAACCGCTCACGGTGTCGGTGTTTTGCCGCCTTTTCCCGAGGGTCTGGGTCTGGCGCTGAATCACAAAGAGTTTGAAGTCAAGAGCAAAGCCGTGTTTGCCGACTATACCCTGCATGTGAACGAGCAACTCGACCTGACCGTCGGTGCGCGCTACACCAAGGATGATGTTAGCAACACTTTGGCGGCTTTTTCCGCTGACCCGACCTGCTGCTTCCCGGGTTCACCGGGCTATCCGGGCGGTCCGGGTTACGATTTCTTCCATAATTTTGGCAACTTTCCGCGCCCTCCGGTAAAGGGCAACAAGAGTTTCGACGATCTGACACCGCGATTTGTGGTGAACTATCACCTCAGTGAAGATTTCAGCGTCTACGGCACGGTTTCCAAGGGCTACAAAGCTGGCGGCAACAGCGTTGGCAACAACACCAACCAGGATGGCAGCCCGGCATTTACAGTGCCGTTCAACGAGGAAACCCTGTGGAACTTCGAACTCGGCTTCAAATCAGAGCTGATGGATAACCGGGTACGATTTAATGGCTCGGTATTCCATGTCAGATGGAAAGATCTGCAGATGGAATCGTTCCGCTTCCTGACACCGGGCGATCTGTCCTCGAACTTCGAACAGACCATCAACATTGGGCACGCCGAAGCGACGGGCGCAGAATTTGAACTCCAGGCGGCAGTCACCGACAATTTCACGCTCAGCGGAGCGCTCGGTGTGCTTAACACCGAGATAACGAGTGACACCGTGGCTCAGCTCACCGGCGGATTCTTTGTCAATCTCAAAGGGCTGGATTTGCCCAAGGCGCCCAAAGTCACAGGCAGCCTGGCCGGTGAATATCGATGGACCTTGGCGGACAACGAGGCCTGGTTGCGTCTGGAATACATTCATCACGACAGCCAGTACTCGGATATCGAAGGTCTGACCAACAAGCAAACTCGCGGCCCTGCGCCCAACTCAGGAGTCGTGCGGGAAATGCCGTACGGTGAGTTCCCCTATAAAGCCCCTGCTTTTGACGTGTTCAATCTGCGCGCGGGTTATGACATGGCGGATTGGGCTTTCAATGTCTATGTGCAGAACCTGTTCGAGGAAAAGTACTACACCGGTACGCAGGAGAATTTCGGTTTGAGCGGCATCCGTCTGCGTCCGCACCCGCGGATTTATGGCGCCAGCATCAGCTACAAGTTCTAAATCGGCGTCCTGATCCAATGGAAGCCGTCCGATCATGAGATCGGGCGGCTTCTTCTTGAACACGGTAAAACGCTTCCGTGCCCTCCAGGTCGTTTGATTCGATACAAACATGTGCCAGATTAGTCCGCATGGTTTTTACCCTCACTCCACCAGTCCGTTCCGGAAACCATGCGCAGGAAGGCATCACGGCCTGCATCGTCCCGGGCAAACAGGGTGCTCAGCACTTTCGTCGCCACTGCATCGGCTGGCCAGCGCAATTGGCTGCCATCCGATTGGGCGATGGCCACAAACAGTTCAGCCACACGGCGGGGGTGAAAAGCTTCTGGCAGACGGTCCCGGATTTTCCTGAGCTGGCTTTCGATCAGGGGGCGATAAGGCGAGTGTTCCGGGTAATCCTCGGGAAGCAGTGTCTCGTCAGTAATATGCGAATCAAACAATCCGGTGGAATACATACCTGCTTCCACGAGGGCCAGCTTGATGCCCCAGCGGTCTACTTCATGTCTCAGTGCCTCGGTTGCCCCCTCGAGCGCGAATTTGCTCGCTGCATAGGCGAATTCTCCAGGCAAGCCAGCCATACCCGAAAGTGAACTGGTCATGATGATGAAGCCACGCCCCTGCGCGCGCATAGACGGCAAGACCGATTTCGTCAAAAGCAGAGGGCCGAAGAAATTGGTTTCCATGACCAGCCGTAGCGCCGGCTCGGAGATGTCTTCCAAAGCACCTGGGCGGACGATGCCGGCATTATTGACCAGCACATCAATACTGCCAGCTTCATCAATCACGTTCTTGATGAATGTGCCGAAGGTTTGCGGCTGGCTGACGTCCAGCCTTCTGATCTTGACTGCAAGATGCCCGGCGTCCGCAACTTGCTGCAAACGCCCGCACTTGGCTACGTCACGCATGGTGGCGTAAACCGTGTCTCCATTGCGGGCAAATGCGAGTGCGCCCTCAAAACCAAAGCCGCTGTTCGAACCCGTGATGACGACAACTGCCATTTAGTCCTCCATTGGGTATTTCAGTTTTATTTGCCGGCGAATTTCGTCCATGGTCTGCATGATGGTCAGGGTGAGCGCAGGCAGCTGCGGCAGAGACGCGCTCCCTGCATAATTGATCAGAGACTCCCTGGGAGGGCTCCAATTCAGGGACACAGTGACTTTCGGTTCTGCTCCATCAAAATGAACGGCCATGGCGATGGCATTCTTTCACTGACCGTGACTTCGATGATGGTCGGGCCCTTTTCGTCCAATGCCCTGGGTAATACCTTTGCCAACTCGGACGGCGAACCAACGCGGTAGGCAGCGGCGCCGAAACTCTCGGCCAACTTGACGAAATCCGGGTTGGTCAGGTCCGAACATATTCGCCGCCCATCGAACCATTCATCCTGCTGCCGCTGCACGTTACCGAAGGTATTGTCATTGAATATGATGGTGACAAGATTCAGCTGATAGTGAACAGCGGTGGAAAGCTCCTGCACGTTGAACATGAAGCCGCCATCTCCGCTGACCTGGACAACGGCCTTGTCGGGGTGGGCCGCGGCAACGCCCAGCGCAGTTGCATATCCGTAGCCGAGGGTGCCTTGCTGGCAGGCGGAAACATAATGCCGCGGTTCGTAAACGGGAAAACCGGACCAGGCGGCAAAACCCACCTGGGTCACTTCGTCGATGAAATACCCATCCCTGGGCAAAGCCTTGCGAATCACGTCCAGGTAGGCCATTTGCGGAGCCATCTCCTGTCTCAGGCGCGCATCTATTTCATCCTTCAGGGCCTGCAACTCGTCCTGGCGGCTTGCCACGGCCGGGCCCTCGGTTTCAAGTTCGCTCAGCAACGCCTGCAGAAACATCTTGGCATCACCGACGATCCCCACGTCGGGATCGACAATGCGGGTCAGCTCAACCGGATCGATGTCCACGCGCACCAGTTTCAGGTCTTCGTCATGGCCCCACATGGTCAAGGGCATTTTCAAGCGGGTGCCAATAGCGAGCACCGCATCCGCCTGCCCCCAAAGCCGGTGACCGGCGGGCAGATTCTGGCTGAGGTAGTGATCCGCAGGAATAACACCTTTGCCCTTGCGCTTGGCCACAACGGGCGCTTGCAGGCGCTCGGCGACGGCGAGCAGTTCGTCGCCGCATGAAGCACACCCGATCCGATGACGATCATCGGCCGGGCCGCGCCCGTCAGGAGCCGTGCCGCCTCCCTGACCAATTCGTCGTCTACCGGCGGTGGCGCGATGGCCATGGCCTTGCCTGCGGCAGCGACCACCGCTCCGGCGCCCATCACATCCATGGGCATCTCAACTTCCACCGGCCGTGGCCTGCCGGAGCGGAGTTCCGTGAACGCCCGTTGCATCACCTCCGGTGTTTGCGCCGGGTGGTTGATTCGTTCGGCCCATTTGGTCAGGTGACGAATCAGGCCGAGCTGGTCGGGAATTTCATGCAAATGACCATAGCCGCTGTCGATACCGGCCAGATGCACCTGGCCGGAAATCGCTAAAACCGGAGAATTGCACGCCCAGGCCGTGCATAGCGCGGCAGTCGAGTTCAACAGGCCCGGCCCAGGCACCACCGTGTAGACGCCCTCTTTGCCGGTGGTCTGGGCGTAACCGAAGGCCATGTAGGCGGCGCCTTGTTCATGGCGTGTGTGGATCAGCCTGATCTTGTCGCCCACCCCATAAAAGGCATCGAACAAGTGATCGAGTTGCCCACCGGGCAGCCCAAACACGGTGTCTACTTCATTTGCGATCAGCGAGGCAACGATCGCATCGGCGCCTGAAATTCTTGGCATATTCCCTCACAATTCAATGGCGAAGCCAAAATGTTTGACCCGACTGCCAATCCGTTGGGAAAACCCTACGGGGATTTATTAGTTTATATATAAACAGAATATCCCGTTTTCAGTGATCTTGTCAAAGCTCATTTCACTGTTTGCTCATTTCCAATTATTCAATTTTCTGCTCAAGCGAAAACTCCTTTGCATATAAAGTATTTGACAAGCAAAAAGATTTAGCTATAAACTTTCCGTTAATTGCTTTACCCATAAAGTAATATTCAGCGCCAGTTCGCGGTTGTGGCGGCAACGAAAACAAACGGCTATCGAATGAGGCGCGTTTGATGACCACTCTACCAGTTCTCAGCAGACCGGCAGCACTCATACTTTCGGCAAGAATTCAGAGTTTACAGTGTGGAGATTAAACCAATGAACAAAATGTTCCTGTTAACAGCGGCGGTGGCCGTGCTCATTTCGGCGCCGGATTCCTATGCACAGGAAAAATCCGGGGCTATGGTACTCGAAGAAGTGATCGTAACGGCGCAGCGGCGCGAGGAATCGCTAATGGAGGTTCCGATCAGCATCACCGCATTTTCCGCGGCAGATATTGAAAAAGGCAACATCACCGAAGCGAAAGACTATCTGGCGCTTTCGCCCAATGTCAGCTTTACGGAAAGTGGTGAGAAGGGCAACCGAAGCATCCAGATCAGCGTGCGCGGCATCAGCAACATCGACCTGGGGGAAAGCGGGGCGATCAACGCCATTGGCTACTACATCGACGAATTGAACGTGGGCTCGACGGCCAACGGCACCATCAATCCGCAGTTGTACGACATGGCCAGCATCGAAGTGTTGCGCGGCCCGCAGGGGACCTATTTTGGGCGTAACGCCATGGGTGGCGCCCTGAACATCCAGACCAACAAACCCGATGAGAATTTTTACGGCGAAATTGGCGCCAATCTTAGCCGCTTCAATACCTGGGGCGTAAACGGCGTGGTGAACGCTCCGTTGGCGGACAACGTCTTCATCCGCATTGTAGGCGCCTATGAAAACAGCGATGGCGTGGTCAAAAACGTAAATCCGCTGGGCTCTCCCGACAGCGGCTATAAAAACAAGCATCTGCGCTTCGCGATTCGCGCATTGCCGACCGACACCCTGACCCTCGACTTTTCGGCCACCTATACCGATGAGGATGAAGGTTTCGATGCAGAAGTCGGGTCCGGCGTTCTCGACCTGGACACGCAAAGTATCTTTGGCTCCGGTTTCACACCCATTGACGATCAGCTCGGTTTCTACCCGCAAAATCAGCGCTACGTGAACCACGATGCGAAAGAATACAACCGCAATAAATTTGTCATCCTGAATGGGCGCGTTACCTACCAGGGTAATGGTTTCAGCGTACACTCAATTACGGGTTACCTGAAAAGCGATAACGGCCGTTTCTTCGATCAGGACAACATCAGCGTCGACGCCATCGTGCGTGAAAATGACTATGAAGGGAAATCATTCAGCCAGGAGTTGCGGCTTCAGTCAGACAACGATGGCCCTCTTTCCTGGACCATAGGGGGTATTTATTCCAAGGACAAAATCGATCAGTTCAATTCCATTCGGGCAGGTTCACAAGGGTATTACGTCGACCCGGTAACGGGTGAGGTCATCGGCCTTTTGCCGCCGATACCTGCCGGATTTCGTATCAACGAGAACTATGTTTATTCCGAAGTCGAAAGTTATGCCTTCTTTGCCGACGCGACCTATGCCGCAACCGACCAGTTCTTCATCACGCTCGGCGGGCGTTACACGCATGACAAGAACTCGCTTTCCCTGGTGGATGTCGTCGCCTTCGAGGGGGCCGTCCCTGACCTTTCCGGCGACTCTTCATTCCACGATTTCTCTCCTCGCCTGGTGTTCAGATACCTGATCAACGACCAGGTGTCCACCTATGCATCGGTCTCGAAGGGTTACAAAGCCGGCGGCATCAATCTCAATGGGAATTTTGTCGACCCGGTCCGGCCCTTCGATCCTGAAAAACTCTGGAACTACGAACTCGGCCTCAAAGCGTCCGCGGCTGACGGCCGTGTCAACTTCAGGGCTGCGGTGTTTTATGTCGACTGGAAGGATGTCCAGTCTCAGTCCAATTTCCTCGCGGACCCGAACGATATCAGTTCTGCGACTACCTTGACCCTGAACGCTTCGAGCGCAACCAATAAAGGCGCGGAATTCGATATCCAGGCGCTGCTAAGCGATAACCTGCAGGTCAGTTTTGGCGCAGGCTATCTGAAGAGCAAGTTCGGCAAGTTTCCCGATGCCATTCTCGCCGGCGCCAACGTCGTCGATCTGACGGGTCTGCGCCTGCCGAAGACGCCCGAATGGACCCTGAATGGCACCGCTGAGTACACACACGCCCTGACGGACACGTTCAACGGCTTCATCAGAACGGAATGGGTCTATCACAGCAAGAGTTTCAGCGACCTTGAAGCAGTGGCTTCGGAACAACTGAATCTGCCCAAATTTCCGTACTCGGTACCGGATTTCAATGTGGTCAATCTCCGCCTGGGTATTGAAAACGACAATCTGACACTCACAGGTTATGTCGAGAACCTGTTCGGTGAGGATTACTATACCGCCACACAGGATAATTTTGGCCTCGGTGGAATGCGTCTTCGCCCGCACCCGCGGATTTGGGGCGTCAAGGTAATGTACCGCTTCTTCTGAATGCAGAACCTGGTGCAATAAATTCGAACGGGCCATGAGCCCTGTTCCGATAACGGGAGTTCGAATCATGAAACGTAGTCTCTGCCTCGTACTGATCGCCTGTCTTGGCTTGTTTGGGGGAATTAACGCTCAGGCTCAGAATTCGCAGGGCGATCAACTGTTGCGCCTGGGTTATGACTCCGCAGTGACGCATGCCAAACGCGAATACTTCGTTTACTTGCCGGTTGGCTACGAAAGCGACCAGCAGAAAAGATGGCCGGTCATGTTCTTTCTGCATGGTCATGGAGAGCGCGGCAATGGTCTCGATGAACTCGATTTTGTACTCAAACACGGACCATTGATGGAGGCCTGGATTCAGCGCAGGCCCTTGCCGTTCATCATCATCAGCCCGCAACTGCCCCTGTTTGGAAGGGAAGAAGTCCTCAAGGAACGTGAGAATGAAAAGAAGCCCGAAAGATTGGAAAGCGGCGTGCCTGATCGGAATTACGGATTTCCATCAGACCTGCCGATCCAGCGTACCAATGCCGAAGATTTCCCCCCCGGAATGTATCAGCAGTTCGAACCCTATCCGGATCTGGACACGCTTCCCGCAGGGCTGGGACCGAATCGATGAAGAACTGATCGCCATGCTGGATACGGTATTGAAGGATTTTCGCGCCGATTCCAACCGCGTGTACCTCACCGGACTCAGCATGGGCGCATTTGGCTCCTTTCATATGGCTTCGAAGTACCCCGATCGATGGGCGGCCATGGCCACCGTGGTCGGCACGGGCAAGCTGGAAGACGCCAGGAAGCTGGCCGATTCAGGCTTGCCTATATGGATGTTTGGCGGCGGCAAGGACACCCTGGTAAAGCCCCATTGGTTGTACCAAATGGCGCGTGCCCTGGAGGAAGCAGGATCTCCCGCCTTTCGTTTCACCATGCACGAAGACATGGATCATGATGCCTGGAAGCGTGTCTACGAAGGTGAAGATGTGTTCAACTGGTTTCTGCGATACACGCGAGACGCAAGGCCGTCAAAGCCAGAAAAATCGAAGTGAACATGCGGAGCGAGAATTTTCTTGCCAAGCCAACCTCAAAGCAGCAATTCCGGCCTTCACGTTGATTGGGGCTCTCTATAAAGGTAACTCAGGTCTTTGCGCGGCTTTTGCCCCGGTGACGGCGGCGGTAGCGAATCAGAAAGAACGGGAAGCCGAGGAAATAAACCCAAACCATCGGGTTCGACAGGGCTTTGCCCACTCCCGCCACGATATCATCCGGGCTGACATAGACCTTGCTTTCCATCGACCGCTCGGGATCGGAATGGACGATCAGATGGTCCTTTTTGTATTCGAATCTGCCGAATACGAAATCGATGTCCGCAAGTTTGCTCCTGACCTTCATCGCTGGCTCCCTTGATTCCTCTCCGTCAGTTTTTCCTCAGACGCCCGGTGCTTTGCGCGTAATCGATTCTCTGCTGCAGCAGTTTGGAAATGTCTTCCGGCTCGTACCCCGCGGGCGGGGTCAACTGGCCGCGTGCATACAGGTCATCGAATACTTCCTTGCAGATGCTGACCTTCTCGGCCAGCGTCCGTGGCGGTTTGCCGGCCGGAAAGCGGTTGGGCGGATAAATGGATTTTTCGTAAATCTGGCGGAATCCCTCGGTGCGCAGGTCCACCCAGCAATTGTGGTTGGCGCGGGTGCGATGGAAGCGCAGGGCTTCGATGTCGATCGTCACCGACAGCACCTGCTCTGCCGGATAGGGCGCTTCGCGCAGGACCAGGCCGGTGTAGTCGATGGCGTAGGAGCGCCCGGGGCAGAACGCCTTGGGGTAATACTCGTAATTGACCGAACCCCAGTTTGAACCGAGCAGATAACACATGTTGTCGTGCGCACGCGCGCGGCGGGTGAACATCCAGAAATCCCATGGCGGGGAAACGCCCTCGAACTCCTGAATGGCGCCGGGGTGGCAGATCACTTCCACGCCGTTGAAGCCCAGCGCGCGTGAGACTTCCGGAGTGCAGCCATCGTGACAGGTCATGGTGCCCAGCTTGCCGATCTCGGTATCGACGACCGGAAACAGGTCCTTGATATCACCGCCCAGCTTTTCGCAGTATTCGTCAAAAATGTCATGCGGGCTGGTGCCCAGGCCAATCGAAGCCGGGATATGCCACTTGTGGTACCTCAGCACCACATCCCCGGAAGGCCCGACGATGAAGTTGGTATTGAACCAGCGATCGGGAAATTCCGGCACGTTTTCCATCACGCCGCCGCCACAGATGTAAAGGCCGTATTGCTGTGCGATTTCCCCCAGCTCGTCCACTTCCGGGCCGGGAATCGTGACCGCCTTCTTCATCGCATCCGCGATGCCGGTTTCACCCTTGCCCGGGGTGCCCACACCCTGCAGAAAATATTCCGGCAGGACCACCAGCCTGACCGGGACTTCCCACTGATAGCCCACACCGAAATGAATGAGGTTTTTCACCCGCTGCAGGTTTTGCTGAATGCCTTCGCGGTCACTGACCACGGTTACTTCCGGCTGAACGATCAGCGCGGTGTAGGGTTCTATGCGGTCTCTTGCCATGTCGATTACCTCTTCAAATTGGGTTCAAGTTCAAAAATCGAAATCGTCGTCCGCATCCCTGATGCCCAGATCGAGCAATATCTCATCCGCTGCAATCGTCCCCATCCCGCAGATGCCGCCACCGGGGTGGCAGGAAGGCCCTGTCATGTACAGATTTTTCAAGGGTCCACGGTAATCCGAATAATTCGGAAACGGGCGGAAAGCGCCCATTTGCGCCAGCGTTCGTTCGCCACCGGTGGTCACGCCGCGATGGAAACACCAGTTGGCCCGCTCCAGGCTGGGGCCGGTTTCGACGTACTCGGCCATGATGTTGTCGGGGTCCATATTGGTGGTGTAATTCTGCAATTGCCTGAGCAGCACGTTGCGGCAATAACCGGGGCCAATCGCTTCCCAGTCCTCGCCGCTGGCGAGGTCGACCGGGACAAAAGTATCCATGATCAGGGTATGTTTGCCGTCCGGCGCCCGGGTCGGGTCCAGCGTTGTCCAGGCCGCGGTCCACAGGAACGGATCGCTCGGCGCCTTGCCGGCCGCGATCTCGAGATATTGGCGGTCGATATCCGCCATGGTACCGAATATTCTCTGAAACGCCGTTTTGTTCATGTCCGCACCGGCCTTGAAAGAAGGCGCTTCATGCAAGGCATAGTGCACGCGGGCAATCGTAATGTCGCCAAATGTGAATCGGCGGACCATGTCCTTGAAGCCGGGCGGCAACTCCTCATCGGCAAAACCCTTGAGGAAAGTCTGGTAGGGGTCAAGGCCGCTGACCACGGCCTTGCCGGCCAGAATCTCTTCACCGTTTTCCAGTCGCAGGCCCCGGCAGACACCACCATCGGCGATGAACTCGGGTGACGGTCGCTCCGGTCCGCACCGCGCCACCCTTGGCCTCTATATACGATTTCAGGGACTCCGACAGCATGCCGCTGCCACCTTCGGGAATCGACTGCCCGAAATAGTGGATGCTGGGAATCATCACATAGAACCCGGCGGCCGTGCCCAACTGATCGGGCAGGGTTTGCGGCGCCATGGCCCAGCCGAGAATAAAGGCCCGGACATGGTCGTTTTCGAAATTTTCCAGCGTGAACTGGCGGGAACTGAGCTGGTAATCGCGCAAACGCTTGAGCCCTTCCGGATTTCCTTCCAGGGCTCGATACATGGTGCTCGGCGGCGCCGGCGGCGCGAACATGCTTTTCACGACACCGTCCTTGATCTCGCCAAACTCCTCGTAAATTTCCCGGTAGCGGCGCGCGTCCGCAACGGAATATTCCGCGATCGTGTCGCAGGTTTTGTCCACGTCCTTGTAAACGATAATGCCCTGCCCTTCATACTTGTTCGGATGGCCCGTGATATGGTCTTCCGAGAAGATGTACTTCAGACCATGCTTTTCCAGTTCCGGGCGCAGGCGTTGAAAAGCGGGATTGAGATGAATCCAGACGTGTGAAGAGCCAAAAGGATCATGCTTGAAGCCGGGCAAGGTCAGTTCGCGCGTGAGCACGCCGCCGCCAACCCAATCGTTGCGTTCGAGCACCAGGACGCTCAGCCCATTGCCCACCAGCATCGCGGCGCAAATCAGGCCGTTGTGCCCACCACCCGCAATAACAACGTCAAAATCCGCCATCAATAAATACTTCCTGAGTTATTGCGGAGCCTCTGGATGGGGCTCCCCCAGTTACCAGTTCCACATGGTGCCGTCCTGCAGGCGATTGACCGGCAGGTAGGCGCGTTGGTAAGGGTGTTTTGCCGCAAGCTTCTCATCGATATCCACGCCGTGACCGGGCGTCTCACCGGCCAGCAGATAGCCGTCCTTGAACCGGTAGTCATGGGGAAACACTTCGTCGGTCAGGTCGGTATGCCGCATATACTCCTGGATGCCGAAGTTCGGCACCCAGGTATCGAAATGCAGTGCCGCACCCAGGCATACCGGTGACAGGTCGGTGGCGCCATGACAGCCCGTGCGAATATGGTACAGGGCGGCGAAGTCGGCAATCCGCCGCAAGTGGGTGATGCCGCCGGCATGCACGACGGTGGTGCGAATGTAATCGATCAATTGTTCCTCAATCAGGGTTTTGCAATCCCAGATCGTATTGAATACTTCACCGACCGCCAGTGGCGTCACCGTGTGCTGACGGATCAGACGGAAGCCCTGCTGGTTCTCGGCCGTTACCGCGTCTTCCAGCCAGAACAGGCGGTAGGGTTCCAGCGATTTACCCACACGCGCCGCCTCGATGGGCGTCAATCGATGATGCACATCGTGTAACAGATGCAGCTCATAGCCGAATCTGTCGCGCAGTTGTGCAAACAGTTTCGGTACATGATCCATGTAGCGCTCACTGGACCAGATATTTTCCGTCGGCATATCCGCATCCGCAGGCTCATAAAACATCTTGTCGCTTGAAACCCCGTAGGTGCTGGCCAGGCCAGGGATACCGCATTGCGCCCGAACCGCCAGGTAACCGAGCTCCTGGTAGCGCGCCACTTCATCGCAGGCTTCCTCGATATCCCGACCATTGGCATGCCCATACACCATCACACCCTGTCGCGAACGGCCGCCCAGCAACTGGTACAATGGCAATCCGGCTATCTTGGCCTTGATGTCCCACAGCGCGGTATCGACGGCGCCGATGGCCGCCATCGTCACCGGGCCGCGCCGCCAGTAGGCGCCGCGGTACAGATACTGCCAGATGTCTTCGCTCTGCTGCGGGTCGCGCCCGATCAGGCAGGGCCCAACGTGGTCCTGCAGATAGCTGGCCACGGCCAACTCACGCCCGTTGACGGTGGCATCTCCAATGCCGTGAACACCTTCGTCGGTGATAACTTTTACCGTGACAAAATTTCGGCCCGGGCAAGTGACAATGACGCTAACTTGGGTAATCTTCATCAAATTGTGCCTGAATGTTCGTCAAATCTACGGTACAAAAATCATGCGGCAAAGGGCGTTCGCTCAACGCAAGCAGTTTATATATAAACAATCTAGAAATCTACTGTATAATGGTGCTCGTGGAGCATTGTGCATCTTTCACTCTGGTCCAGTTGACAGCGTGCTCCGAACCAACACTTTGCTTTATACTTGAACAAATAACCTCGGGATAATATCCAACGCCACGTTTAGTCCGCCGCATGGAACATTGAGATGCCTGAACCCAAATTGAGCCATGCCACGACGCCGGCTGCAAGTACTGAGGCTCCGCAACCCCTGGCGCGGATGCAGACGTTTGCTCCCTACCAGCAAGGCAAAAGCGAAATACCCGGACGCCAAAAGATTATCAAGCTGTCCAGCAATGAAAATTGCTTTGGCCCCGGTGAGGCGGCGGTCGTCGCCTACCGGGGCGCGGTGAATCACCTGCATCGCTACCCCGATGGGTCGCAGTCAGCTTTGCGGCATGCCATTGCAAAAGTATATGGCATCGAGCCTGACCGGATCGTCTGTGGCAACGGTTCCGAAGAAATTATCGGCCTGCTGATTCGCTGCTACGTGGGCGAAAATGACGAACTGCTGATGCCGGAAAACCATTTCATGATGTGTTCTATTTACGGCAAGGGGCAAGGCGCCAGGATTGTGCTGGCCCCGGAAAAGGATTTTACCGTCAACGTCGATACCTTGCTGGAGCGCATCAGCGCTCGGACACGGCTCATCGCGGTGGCTAACCCGAACAATCCGACAGGCACCTACCTGCCCCGCTCGGAGGTCCGGCGGCTGATCGACAATGTGCCGGGCAACGTGCTGATCCTGCTTGACGGGGCCTACGCCGAGTATGCCGACCGGGAAGATTTTGATGACGGAATCGCCTGGGCGCAATCATCAAACAACGTGGTGGTTACGCATACGTTTTCAAAAATCCATGGTCTCGCGGGTTTGCGCATCGGCTGGGGTTACGGTCCGGCAGCCGTGATCGAAATCCTCAATCGTCTGCGTACGCCATTCAATACCAATGGCCCGGCGCTGGCGGCTGCGACGGCAGCGATGGGCGACCAGGCGCACGTACTGCGCACAAGAGAACACACGGCGCGATGGCAGGCACTTTTCAAAGAAGCATTTACGAAATTGGGCCTTCATGTAGTGTCCAGCGTGACCAATTTCTACCTGCTGGATTTCAGCGCCGTACCCGGAAAGTCCGCTGCCGCAGCCGGGGCATTCCTCGAAGAACACGGCATCATTGCACGCCCGGGGAACAGCGATCGTTTCCTTCGCATAACGGTTGGAAACGATGCTGAGAATCGGGCTGTGCTTGAAACCCTGACCCGATATCTGACTTCCTGAAGGCAAGTGGGCGGAAGCCGTTAATTATGAGCTATTCGATCAGTGAGACCGTGCAGCAATTCCTGTCTTCGCCGCGGGGACTTTATATTGACGGCCAAGCGCTAAACGGTTCATCGGACAATCCACTGGAGGTATTCAACCCCTCCACGGGCTTGCAGCTGTGTGCCTTCCTGCCGGGTAACGCAGCCGATGTCGACCATGCGGCGGCAGTTGGCTTGCAGGCCTTTGAAGACGGGCGCTGGCGCCTGAAACCACCGGCTGAAAAAAGCCGAATTCTGCTGCGCGTTGCCGAACTCATAGACGCCCACACCGAGGAACTCGCCGAACTGGAGATGCTCGATGCCGGCAAGCTCCACCGCTCAGCCCGGGAGGCCGAAGTTCCCTTCGCCGCGGAGTGCTATCGCTACCACGCCGGCTGGTGCACGAAACTGGAAGGCAGCAGCAAGCAAATGTCATCCGCCCCGCACGGCGCATTCCATGTCTATACCGTGCACGAACCCATCGGGCAAGTCGGATTGATCGTGCCCTCCAACGGGCCGCTGGTGCAATCCAGTTGGAAACTGGCGCCGGCGCTTGCAGCGGGCTGTTGTTGCCTGATCAAGCCGGATCAGAAAACGCCGCTGTCCACGCTGCGCCTGATGGAACTGCTGTGCGAAGCCGGAATTCCTCCGGGCGTAGTCAATTTGGTCACCGGCCGGGGTACGGAAGTCGGTGCAGCGATCGTGCAACACCCGGCCATCGCCAAAGTTTCCTTTACCGGTTCCACCCAGGTGGGTAAGGAGATCGGCAAAGTCGCGCTGGCCGATCTCAAGAAAGTCACGCTGGAATTGGGTGGAAAATCGCCGGTAATCGTGCTGCGCGACGCCAATCTGGCTGAGGCGATCCCGGGCGCTGCCAATGCCATTTTTTCCAATGCCGGACAGGTGTGTGTCGCCGGCTCACGCCTGTATATCGAAGCGCCGGTCTACGAAGAAGTGATTGCAGGCGTCATTGCCCATGCCGCTGCGCTTAAGGTGGGTCCGGCACACGATCCGGACTCGCAAATGGGGCCGCTGATTTCTGCAGCGCACCTGCAAAGTGTGATGAGCGCTGTTGAATCAGGTGTCAAGCAGGGCGCCACGGTGGCCACCGGTGGCCAAAGAATCAAACGGGGCGGCGGCTATTTCATGACGCCGACGGTATTATTGGATGTCGATCAAACCATGGACGTGGTGCGGGACGAGATTTTTGGTCCGGTGCTGGTCGCCACCCGGGCCGGCAGCATGAGCGAATGCCTGCATTTGGGAAATGACAGCAGCTTCGGTCTCGCCGCCAGCATCTGGACGGAAAACCTGGGCCATGCACACCGACTCGCAGCAGAGCTTCGGGCCGGCCTGGTGTGGATCAACTGCCACGGCATACCCGATATGGCGGTGCCGTTTGGCGGCTACAAACAATCAGGCTGGGGAAGGGAAAATGGCCTCGAAGGGCTGTTGGCATACACGGAACTGAAATCCGTCGTGTGCAAATTGTGATCCATCATTCAAGAGATAATACTTAATTATGGCGCCTGCAACCCTGTTCGATACCGTGCTGGATTCCCTGCCGGAAGATGCGCATCAGCTCAAAGCCTGGCTGGCGCTGTTACGCTGCTTCAGCAGCATTGAACGTGTGCTGATGCAGTACATTGCCCAGGAGTACAACTCCTCCCTGCCGCGCTACGATGTTCTGACTGCCCTGGCGCTGAACAAGGGCGGGCTGACGATGGGGGACCTGGCCTCCATGCTCAAGGTTTCCAAGGGCAATATCACCGGAGTCGTCAGCCGCCTCAAGCACGACGGGCTGGTGAAGAAGGTGACCCTGAAGCACGATCGCCGGGTTCAGTCCGTCACCATATCACCCCAGGGCCAGAAGCTTTGGGCATCCATGCATGCCGATTACGACCGGATCATATCGACCCTTCTTGCGGGACTGCCGGAAGCACAGGTCAAAGCCCTGACCCGGACTTTGGACGAAACGCTGGCCGCGGTCGAGAAGGCCATACCCCAGCTCTGAAAATGCCAGGCCAGGAAGCAATGACGGGTAAATTGGAACGCATTGAGCCTGCCGGCCAGGCTACCGTGTATACCGCGTTTGCGATGGCCGCGGACCGGTTTGCCGGCCAGCCTTTTTTGCGCGCACCTGCGGTTGCCACGCGCGCGTACGCAAGCAGTGCCGTCGAATACTCTTACGCAACGGCCAGCCAGGCCGTGGACACACTGCGCGCAGGCTATCAGGGTTTTGGGCTCGGCGCGGGTGATCGCATCGCGCTGGCGTTCGACAGCCGGCTGGATGTCTACCTGCACATGCTGGCGCTGAACGCCCTGGGTGCAAGTATCGTACCGCTCAATATGTCCGGCACGGACAGCGAGCTTCAATTCGTGATCGATCACAGCGATGCCTGTCTGATCACGGGAGCGGATGAGCATCTGCCGCGCTTGCACACGCTGGCCGCTGAAATGGGGAAGATTCCGGTGGTCCCTGCCGATAGACTGGTCGGTGACGCTGCCCTGGCCAGCCCCGCGGGGGGTGCGCAAACCGAAGTGGCTTTGCTGTATACCTCGGGTACGACCGGCAGGCCCAAAGGCTGCGTGCTGTCCAACACCTACTTCCTGACCGTGGGGCAGCAATATCTTGAACTGGGCGGACTGTGTGCGGTCGGAAGCCGTGAGCGCCTGCTCACACCCCTGCCACCCAATCACATGAATGCACTGTCATGCTCTTTCATGGCCATGATGCTGTCCGGTGGCTGCGTGATCCAGCTGGACCGCTTTCATCCACGCTCTTGGTGGCAAACGGTACGGGATGAGGCTGCCACCATCATTCATTACCTCGGTGTGATGCCGGCCATTTTGTTGACCCTGGAAAAACAGAATGACGAGGATTTTGGCGCCCAGGTCAAATTCGGCTTCGGCGCGGGTTCCGATCCCCGTCACCAGCGCGTTTTTGAAGACCGTTTCGGCTTTCCATTGATCGAAGCCTGGGCGATGACCGAAACCGGTGGCGCGGCAATGATCGTGGCCAATCACGAGCCCAGACTTGTGGGGCAGCGCTGTATTGGCCGCCCACACGGATCCATGGAATTACGCATCGTCGACGAGTCGGATCGGGAGGTAGAACCAGGGCAGGATGGCGAATTGCTCGTGCGCTCCGGCGGTCGCGACCCGCGCAAGGGATTTTTCAGCGGTTATTACAAGGACGCTGCCGCGACCGAAGCGGGCTGGCGCGGCGGTTGGTGGCATACCGGCGATATCGTCCGACGAGGCCCTGGTGGTTCCCTGTTTTTCGTCGACCGGCGCAAAAACGTCATTCGCCGCAGCGGTGAGAATATCGCCGCGGTGGAAGTCGAAGCCGCGCTGCTGCAGCATGAAGCGGTGGGCAATTGCGCGGTTACCGCAGTGCCGGATGAGATACGCGGTGACGAGGTGTTTGCTTTTGTCGTTACGGCGGGCAATATTCCGGCGTCGGAGAAGCTGGCACGGCAGATTTTTGATCACTGCATGCAATGCCTGTCCTATTTCAAGGCGCCCGCCTGGATTGCGTTTGTCGATGATTTGCCGCTGACTGCATCGCAAAAGATCAGCCGTGCCGAGGTCAAAAAGCTCGCCGGTGAACAGCTTGCTTCAGGACGGGCCTTTGATCTGCGCGCTTACAAGAAAAGGCCTGGTGCTGAGGCGCAAACGGCTACGAGGAATTGGAATGACTGATCAAAAAGTGGCCCTGGTTACCGGCGGCAGCGCCGGCATCGGGGAAAGTATTTGCCGGCATCTGTTGGCGCAGGCGTACACGGTGCTCAACCTTTCGCGCCGGCCCTCGACCTATCGGCACGATCAACTGGTCGATGTGCCCGTCGATCTGGCCGATCCGGACGCCACCCGCTCAGCCGTCACCGGCGCTTGCCGCGCAATATGCGATTACAACCCTGGTGCACAATGCGGGGGTGATTCGCCCGGCCTTGATCGAAGCAGTCGATCTGAACGATGTCGATTATCTGAGCCGTCTGCATATTCATGCCGGCATCGTGCTGCTCCAGGGTGTGCTGCCGGCCATGAAACAGGCTGGGTTTGGCCGCATTGTCGTCGTCGGCTCCCGCGCGATGTTGGGCCTGGAAACCCGCAGTGGATATGCCGCCACCAAGGCAGGCCAGGTCGGGCTGGTCCGCACCTGGGCGCTCGAACTGGGCAAGTACGGCATTACCGCGAATGTGGTTGCGCCGGGCCCGATCGTAACCGACATGTTTACCGAGGTTATTCCCGCAGACAGCGACAAAGCCGACCAGATCGCGCAGTCGATACCGGTCAAGCGGCTGGGGCAGCCAGCAGATGTCGCAAAAGCCGTGATGTTCCTGGTTTCCGCCGACAGCGGTTTTATTACCGGGCAAAACCTGTTTGTTTGCGGCGGCGCAAGCCTGGGGTCTTTGTCGCTGTAACCCGGATGTTTCATGAATCGCCGTGATGATCCCAGGGTGCGGCGAATTTGTGAACCATGCGGGTCAATAGCGCACGGATAAATTTATTTGCATATTGGAATCAGCAGCAGGAAACAGCAAATGAAGTACTCGAATAGCGAATTGGACCAACTCGTCGCCCCAACCCGCGTCCACCGTAACGTTTATACGGACCCGGCGATTTTTGACCTGGAGATGGAACGTATCTGGGGCAAGGCATGGATTTACATCGGCCACGAAAGCCAGGTTCCGGACTCCGGCAGTTACGTGACCATTCAGACTGGGCAAGCTCCCGGTGGTCATGGTTCGTGAGCAAGTCGGGCCAGGTGCACGTGCTGTTCAATCGATGCGGCCACAGGGGCGCAAAACTGGTAGACAAACGCAGTGGCAATACCGGCAGCGGCTTTACTTGCTGTTACCACGGCTGGAGTTACCGTCTGGACGGCCAATTGTTCGGCGTGCCGAATCTGGCAGGTTACAAAGGCACCGGCTTCGACAAAAGCGATCCTCAATACAGCATGCAAAAACTGGCCCGGTATGACAGCTATCGCGGTTTTGTATTTGCGTCGATGGACCCCAGGGCGCCGGATCTGAAAACCTGGCTTGGCGGCGCGGGTGAGGTTCTCGATAACCTGTGTGACCGCTCCCCGGAAGGTGAAGTCGAAGTCGCGGGCGGCGTGCTCAGATACGAGCACGAGTGTAACTGGAAGATGTTCATCGAAAACCTGAATGACACGATGCACCCGATGATCGTGCATCGTTCGGTAGTCGATGCGGCCAATGACTACATCAAAACGCTGCCGGAAGTATCGGCCAACCGCGATGAGGCAGAGATCATCCCGCCTTTTGGCGCTTCCTATAAGAATCATGAAGCCATGGGGATAACCGGATTTCCTTACGGCCACCACTACGACGGCGGCAAGACCAGCATACATGCCGATTATTCAGTGGATCCCGAGTATGAGGCCGCCATGCTCAAGGCCTACGGCCCGGAACGGACCCGCGAGATACTGTCGTTCAATACCCACAACACCTTGTACTACCCCTCGCTGACGATCAAATCAGCGATTCAGAATATACGCGTTGTCCGGCCCATCGCAGTCGACAAATGCATCATCGAAACCTGGTCCTTTCGCCTGAAGGGCGCGCCCGACTCGATGTTGCAGCGGACCATTTTGTATTCGCGGCTGATCAATTCGAATGGTTCCATGGTGGGGCCTGACGATCTGACGGCCTACCGCCGCATGCAGGAAGGACTGCAGTCCACGGCCAATGAATGGGTCGAAATGCATCGCAATTATGGCAGCGACCAGGACCTCGGCGACCGCAGTATCAATACCGGCACCAGCGATCTCGACCTGCGCAGCGAGTATGCTGCGTGGCGGGACTACATGTTGGCGGAGGGGGTTTGATATGAGTACCGCTGCGCCTGACCTCGTGACCATCCGCAGGATCGAAGAGTTTCTCTACCTGGAGGCTGCTTATCTTGACCGGCCAAACCTGGATGCCTGGATCGAGCTGTATACCGAAGACGGAACTTACTGGATGCCCGCGATTGAAGACCAGGAAGATCCGCTCAATCACATTTCATTGTATTACGACGACCGCGTGATGATGGAAATCCGCCGGCGCAATTTCGTCCATCCGCGCGCGGCATCCAAGGATTACAAGGTTCGGGCTTCCGCACCTTATTTCGAACATCCGCATCGTCGCTTTCGATGAAAGTACGGGCGATTGCACGGTCACCTCAAACTTTCATTGCGCCAGTTATTACCGGGACAAACAGACCCTGTATGCCGGCACTTACCGGCATGAACTGGTCGAACACCGCTGATGGCTTCCGCATCCGGCACAAGCGCGTTGACCTGATCAACTGCGATGCCGTGCTGGGCACGATCATCATCTATCTTTGAGGAAAATATGGCTCATTCATTCAAGAAACGCTTGTGCCAAGCACCGAACGTTCTACTCACTGTGGCTGGTTTTTGCCCGTCGTGATTACAGCTGTGTGTCGGTAAATTGTACGAAAGTAATCCGCCGACCCGCACAGCGCTTCCAGCGCCAGAATCCGGCGCAGAAAGTATCCGATGGGCACTTCCTTCGTTATTCCCATACCGCCATGCAGGTGCACGGCACGCTCGGCAACGAATTTTGCCCCTGCGAATGCTTTCGAACAGGTCGCTGCTACGAGCCGAGTGCGGTCGCTGGCTGATAAGCTTGCGAACTGGACCGCAGCCCGAACCATCAGCGCTTCCGCACTCATTCGCGCCAACGCCATGTCCGCCATCTGATGGCGAAGCACCTGAAAGCGCGCCAGCGGTTGCCCGAACTGTTTGCGTTCAATCAGGTAGTCGGCTGTCAGACGAATCAGTGACTTCATGATGCCCACGCATTCGGCGGCAACCCCAAGGAGTCCGAGGTCCCAAGCCTGCTGCCTGATTTGTTGGCCCCTATCTCCCAGTTGCAGACAGTGGTCTGGAGCGACCATGACGTTCTTGAACGAGACTTCGGCGGCCTGCCCTGCATCAAGCGTGTCGAAAACACGCATCTCCAAACCCGCGGCACTTGCCGGCACAACGAAAACGTCTATCCGACCGTCCGTCTGCGCTGTCATGAGGAAAGTGCGCGCGTGCTCGCAGAGACAAACATTGATCTTTTTTCCATTGAGGATATGGCCTTCACTGGTTCTTGTTGCGGTGGCGGCTGTGCGATCATAAATGCCTCGCCAGTGCGTCTCGGAATCCGCAAGAGTCACCGTACGCTCACCCGATGCGATTTCCTCGAGCATTGAATGGCGCAATTCGCCATCTCCAGCAGCGCCGACGAGCAGGCTCGGCACAACCGTGGTCCAAATAAAGCTTCCGGCCAGCAAGCCACGGCCAAGCTCCTCCGTAACGAGGCAGAGTTCCGTGGCGCCCAGACCGAGGCCACCGTCGTCTTCAGCAACAGTTAGGGCTGCCAAGCCCGAATCGACGGCAATGCCCCAGAGTGCCGCATCCATGTCGCGGGCAGGAGAAATTCCATTCGAGATTGCATCGCGGACCAGATGCGCAACCGCGTCTCGGATCATTTGTTGTTCTTCGGTCTCTCGCATGGCGCCCGCTCTTGAAGCTAAATTCCAACGATATTCCTGGCAATCAACTCCCGCTGAATTTCGCTGCTGCCACCGTATATCGTGGCTGCAAGATTGTTCAGGTAACTGCCCACGAGAGCGGTTTCTGCTTTGGTACCGGGACCGTTCGCCGTCTCCGTAAATTCGAGGCTGCGCGCGCCGATCACCGCCAAGCCGAGCGATTCGATTCGCTGCATCAATTCGGTGAATTGAATTTTCAGTGCCGTCGCGTCAGGCCCAGGGTTATCACTCTCGTCAAATTTCATCGCGCACTGCCACTCGGCTGAAAACAGTGTCTGTAAATCGATTGAGATTTCTCGCTTGCGCTGCTCGAGACCTGCGCGATCTTCGGCGGCAACGGATCCGGAGCCAGCGCGCAGTACCTTTCGAATTTACGCTGCAGGAAACCATTCATCACAAAGCCGCCGCGTTCGAACTCCAGCAGGTATGTGGCAATTTCCCAGCCCTGGCCTTCTGCACCCACCAGGTTTTCCAGCGGGACCCGCACGTCATCGAAAAAGACCTGGTTGACTTCGTGGTCACCGGTCAAAGAGAGGATGGGCGTGACGCTGACGCCAGGCGACTGCATGTCTACGAGCAGAAAACTGATCCCCTGTTGTGGCTTCTCCTCGCTGCTGGTTCGTACAAGATTGAATATCCAGTTCGCGTGGTGCGCGTGCGTTGTCCACATCTTTGTCCCGCGGACGACGTAATGATCGCCCTCGGCAGGTGGCGACACTTGAGACCGGCGAGATCGGAACCTGCGGCAGGCTCGGAATAACCCTGGCACCAATAATCGTCGCCCGTGAGTATTCGTGGCAGAAAGCGCTGCCGCTGGACATCGGTGCCATAGCGAATCAGCACCGGGCCCAGGTAATTGAGCCCAAAGGGCGCCAGTAACGGCGCTCCGGCGAGCCCCGCTTCCGTCTCGAAGATGAACCGCTGCATTGGCGACCACCCTGGACCGCCGAATTCACGGCCCCAGTGCGTCGCCAGCCAGCCACGGCGCCTGAGATATTTCCTGCCACGGCATCGACACAGCAGGCGGTGGAAACAGGCTGGTGTTGCGATCGGCAGCGTCGACTAGCTCCGCTGTCAGTTCCCGGGTCGAGGAATGCGCGCACTTCTTCCAGGAAGGCGCATTCGTCCTCGTCCAACAGGCCATTCCAGTTCATCGCTTTAGTCCCTGGCCTTTGCTAGTCCCGAAGGCCTTCCTCGCGAACCGCGGCAGCACCGCGGACTCGAATAATTTCAGGTTCTTCCAGGCAGTTTCCGGTTCGACACCACCGAACAGCGGCTGAAAATGCAATTCTCCGTGCGGCTCCAGCGAACGGGCGAACTCCACGGTTTGTGCGGGCGTCAGCACTTGGTAAATGTACACCTTCTTCAGCGCTTCGACATCAGCAATCGGGGTGTACAGCGACGCCCCGGTGCCCATCTCGATTGCCCACTTTGCGTAGATGTTGACGGCGCGTAATAGCTTCGGGCCAACGATGGCCCAGTCACGTTCCGGATCCTCGCTGACGTGCAGGTAATACGGTGCCTGGTTTGGCAGTGGGCGCGGGGGCGGTTTGCCGAGTGAGGCCAGTTCAGCCTTGTACACCTCGTACAAGGCCAGGTAACCGGGCATGAAATCGAAACCAAGGCGCGCCGCCCGCTTGGCCGCGGTTTCGGTGGATCCGCCCAGGAATATCTTCGGCCCGCCCTTTTGCACCGGGGTCGGCGTGATACGCACGGTGTGGCCCTCGAATTCGAAAGGCTCGCCAGTCCATGCCTTCTGCATCGTTTCCAGGTTGTCTAGATAGATGCGCAGCCGCTTCTTGATATCGACATTGAACATGTCGAACTCGTGCGGCCGGTAGCCCATGCCGGCGGTCAGGCTCGCACGGCCGTTGCTGATCAGATCGAGAATGGCCAACCTCTCGGCCAGTTGCAGTGGGTGATGCATCGTGACCAGGCAGGCGCTGACGTGAAGGCGCATCTGTCGCGT
>CAWFGC010000018.1:0-99814 GCA_963815185.1 uncultured Gammaproteobacteria bacterium
TATTCCTAGCGCTCCTCTTGCACCAGGGTTTTCGACTTGGCGAAGATCCAGGAAACAGCAAAGCCCGCTGTGAAGTTTTGTTTACTTTTAACCAGCGGACTGTCCTCGATAACGGCGCCGTGCAGGGTATCCCATTTTACGAACCCACCTACCCAATAGTGGGGGAAGCGTTTACTGAGGGCGGAAACAAATTGGCTGCCGGCATAACCGCCGCGCGCTGAATAAGCGGGACGTGACGCGGTCGCATACGCGGGATCGACGCCGTATAAGTACTGGTGATAGCGCTGGTCCGCAAAAATCGGCCCCGCCCCAATACCGAGGTTCCAGTCGGCGTTCCCACCAATGTCGTGCACATCCAGATCTAGCTGTGGCTGGAAAATATAACCCAGATACTTGGCGTTTATGTCGATGACCGGACGTAACGGGAGCCGTAAATCAAGGTTTGTTTTTTTTGCATCGGAATGCAGCAGGAATAGATTCAGGGAGGGGCCGATTTCCAGAGTGGGCTTCAGATCGGGCATTCCTTTACGTGCCCGGTTGTCGGAGCTTTTTACCGGCACGGAGCCATTCAAGCTCACATCCAGTTCAGCTTTATCGCTTTTGAAAAACAAGCCACGCACATTTTCGCGGTCAACTTTCAGAAACTTGCCGCGATAGACGACGTACGGTACAGGCAGTACGTAAGTTTGCCTTTCATCCGAGCCTCGATAGTCGGGAAAATCGATGACCGCCACGCCCGCGCCGGCTTCCCATAAAGGGGCATCGCCCGCATGGCTGCAAAGCGGAATGAGGCCAAGACCAAGAAGAAGTGCAGACCACCGAATTGGTTTTTTCATTTTCAGGCCTTGTTCGGGGTTTGCGATCGGTTCTGATAGGCGCACATAGCTTCGATTTCGAGCATCAAGTCCGTGCGAAAACGTTTGCTTGCAAGTACAACGCTTGATGCATCGCGTCGAAAACTTCTATCTTGTGCGCCATCGTGTGGTACGCCACACAGCTATAATGCCACGTAATTAGTCGATCGGTGCAACTGGTCAATTTTACACCGGTGACAACATATGCGCCACGCGCGACTGCTGTAATCAGAATCGGCCTTATATAGGTGAGTAATCTGGCGTGCTTGTATGAAGTTCTGCGCCAGTCTTAACATGCTGGCAAGGTTACCAATAACCGTGCCGCCACCATTGCCGCCTAAGCAGGTTTTGCCGTCATGATTGACATATGAAAACAAATTGGAACAATAAATTAAGATGTGTTTCCAGCGCCCCCGTTGTTAAATTACGTCTTAAGTCCCATTGCAGTGCAGCTTGTCACTGTCTGGACATAACTAAACCACAAGGTTACCAGTTCGATGTGATAGAATTTAATCATTATGGGTCTAATTCACCGATGCTATGGATAAATCCATGCCCGTGGCCTACGAAGTACGCCGCGCCGCGTTTACGGCTACAGCATGCGCAGTTGACCTCGAAGTCATGGCGGATGCGTAAACACAACATCCGGGTTGTGGATGAGACTGGTACAGCGATGCACTGATGCGCGACACAGTATTCCCTATGCGTGGCGAAAACCTGTCAATCGCGGCGTTTTTTAACCAACCGACAGGGTGGAAAGAAAGTGTGCTTGGCGCCCATTGTTATTCTGTGGGTACTGTCGAGTGCCAGGTGCAAGCTGACATGAGGATCCCCTGCATACACGTGCCTATGCAGAGACTGGATCCCGGCGATTCAATCTGCGAAGTCTGGCATGGAAGCGGGGAGCTGACGCAAGGTCAGAGTGGCGCCATACATTATCGCCATGACGATAGTGTATTGTTCGGCGTGGTCGTGCTGTCTGAAACAATGTTTGAAGTAGGCGCTGACAAAACGCCGTTACAGCTGGCTACTGAGTCGTCTTATAGCCAGGTGTTCGAACTGCTCGACATACTGCGCTACCCGTATCTGCTCCGCTTCTGGAATTACATCGCTGACATTAACACCCACAGCTTCGGGCTGGAGCGTTATCGCCAGTTTAACCTCGGACGGTAGGACGCTTTCCTCGCGCATGGACGCGATGTGATGGGTAATGTCCCTGCCGCGTGTGCACTGGGTTCTGCTCAAGGGCCATTGACTATTGGCTTTCTGGCCGGGCGAGTGGCGCCGCTGAGTATTGAAAACCCGCGTCAGATCAGTGCCTATGAATATCCTCAGCAATATGGCCCGCGCAGTCCGACATTTTCACGTGCCACGCTCGTGCGCCAGGGGGATAATGAGGTGTTGTTTGTATCCGGCACCGCCAGCATTGTTGGCCACGCAAGCATGCACCCCACCGACGTCGTGGCGCAAACCCGTGAAACCATGACCAATATCAAGGCGGTGCTGGCCGAGGCCAATCGTCTCGCGAGCCGGCCCGGCTTCGATCTGTCCAGCCTGCATTACAAGGTATACGTGCGCAATCCGGCAGATCTGGAGCAAATCCGCGCCGAACTGAAGCAGTGCGTGGGCGACACGCTCTAGGCGGTCTATCTGCAGGCTGATGTGTGCCGCCAGGAGTTGCTGCTGGAAATCGAGGCCACTGGCACGCATCCGTTGGCATCCCTGTCCGGTCAGCGGGACTGATCATGCGCGTTGCGTTGCGGGTGCTGCTGACTGGCTATGATTACCTGGTGCTCTATCTTGGCCTGGCCTGGCTGGGGATACTGTGCCTGGCATGGACGCCGCTGGCGTTGATAATTTATCCGCTGTTGTCCGAGCGTCGTGGACGGGCGCTGGGGCGTTATGTCACCATGGCGGCGTTTCGATTTTACCTTGCCAGTCTTGGCGCATCGCGCCGCTGCAGCTTTGACCTGAAAGCGCTGGATGTCCTGCGCGATGAACCGTCATTGATTATTGCGCCCAATCATCCGTGCTTGCTGGATGCAGTGATGGTGATTTCACGGTTGCCAAATGTCGCCTGTGTGCTTAAGGCCCGGCTGATGAACAATGTTTTCCTCGGTGCGGGCGCTCGTCTGGCGCGCTACATCCGCAATGTGCCGGTGCGGCGGATGGTGCATCTCGCTACCCTAGATCTCAACTCCGGCAGCCATCTGCTGCTATTTCCGGAAGGTACCCGAACGACCTCATGCCCGGTCAATCCGCTCAACGGCAGTATCGGCCTGATCGCGCATCAGGCGCAAGTACCGGTTCAGACGATTCTGATAGAAGCCGATTCAGCGTATCTGAGAAAAGGCTGGTCGTTGTTCCGCAAACCGACTATGCCGATCCATTATCGGGTGCGCCTGGGGCGGCGTTTCGATCCACCGCAGCATACCCGGCGCTTCATGGCTGAACTGGAACACTACTTCATGCATGAGCTGGTGCAAGGCTCGGCATTTTACCCGAGCAATTCCCTGCCCGAGCAAGCTGACCGCACTCTCGATTTCACGACCCGCACGCACTCATGACGGCTGTCTCGACCACGCATCTTGTACTCATACCCAGCTATAACCCCGGCGCCAAGGTCTATGAAACCGTGCATGCGGCACGTCAATGCTGGACCCCGGTGTGGGTGGTGGTAGATGGCAGCACAGACGGCAGCGCCGATGGCTTGCTTGCGATGGCGGCGCAGGACCCCGGCCTGCACGTGATCGTCCTGCCGCGTAACCAGGGCAAGGGTACGGCGATATTGCATGGCCTGGATCAGGCGGCAGCAGCGGGATTCGGCCACGTATTAACCATGGATTCCGACGGCCAGCATCCACCCGAATGTATCGCTGCGTTCATGGCGGAATCCTCCAGGCAGCCGGCGGCAATGATATTGGGCGTGCCAGAGTTCGATGCCAGCGCACCGGGCTTGCGCGTGAAAGGGCGACGGATTTCCAACTGGTGGGCCAATCTGGAAACGCTGTGGGCAGGCATTGGTGACTCGTTATTCGGGTTCCGCGTGTATCCGATTGACGCGTTGCGGCGGGTGATGCGCCATCAGCCGTGGATGCGTCACTTCGACTTCGATCCCGAGGCTGTGGTGCGCCTGTGCTGGCGCGGGGTCAGGCCAGTCAATTTGCCCGCCCCGGTTCGCTACTTCAGCATGGAGGAAGGCGGCGTGTCGCATTTCCGCTACTTGCGCGATAATGTGTTATTGACCTGGATGCACACCCGACTGTTTTTCGGCTTTGTGTTGCGCTTGCCTGTTTTGCTGGTAAGGCGTGGGTTGGGACGTTTTTGATTTTACCGGAACAGGAATTCCAATACATGGCAGCCAGCGACGCGCCTGGTGTCGATTGGTTATGTAATGCTCACTGGTCAGGCTGGCCAGGATCGGCCTTGACAGCCTGGTATTCTGAAAATATGCCGAGCTCCAGGTGGCGTTTAACCTGCGTCAGCTTCGCAGCGCTGAGCGTGGCCACGATATGTTCGGGGGGTACGCAGGCTTCGATGCTATCCCAGAAATAACGCCAGATCGTCGCGGTGTCTTTTTGCCTGGAAACGATTCGTGTCAGCAAGGGAATCACGCCACGCATATAGCTTTTTAGCAGCCATTGCCCAAAACGGCTTTGCGGTTTGGTAATTTCAAGCAGGCATAAACGGCCAGCGGGCTTCAGAACCCGTTCGAACTCTGCAAAGGCCGTGGCCAGATCGCTTATATGGCGCAGCGCGTAGCCCATGCTCAAAAAATCAAAATGATTGTCAGGAAAAGGCAAAGACTCGGCGCGGCCTTCTATCAACACCATTGTGTCAGGTAACTTGCTGGCGGCCATCATGCCTGGGCTGGGATCGACTCCGGTGACCAGAGCGGCATCGCCTGCCAGAATACACGCCTGAGCTGCAACCAGCCCGGTGCCCACGCCGACGTCCAGTACCTCCATGCCTGTTCTCAAACCGCCGCGAATGAGCGCATCGCGCCGATAGCGGGATCCGGTACCCCACGCAAGCATCGACTCGATACGGTCGTAATCCGCAGCGGTATTATCGAAAATCCGGCGTAAATAAGCTTGCCGATCCTGCTCTGTCTGGTAGTAATCGGTCAGCGGGAGATGTGGTGCATGCACTGGAGTCGGTTTGGAGGGGGGCATGTCGTCACTCTCCGTTAAATGATGCCGCCGTTGATGGAGATAATCTGCCCGGTGATATAAGCCGCCTGCATCGAGGCGAGAAACCCGATCAGGTCTGCAACTTCGGCAGGGGCGCCGGCGCGGTTCATTGGCACCAGGCGCGCGATATCCCGGGCGTCGAACACGGATTCGCTCATGGGGGTGTCGATAATACCGGGCGCAACCGCGTTCACGGTTATGCCCCGGCTGGCGACTTCCAGCGCCAGCGACCTGGTTGCGGAATTAAGCGCGCCCTTGGCGGCGGAATAATTGACCTGACCGCGATTGCCGGTCAGTGCGGCGATGGAGGATACATTGATAATGCGCCCCCAGCGGCTGCGGATCATCGGCATCATCAACGGCTGGGTAACGTTGAAAAAACCGTTGACGGACACGTCCATCACCCGGCGCCACTGCTCGGCGCGCATGCCGGGGAATATGGCGTCGTCATGGATGCCCGCATTGTTGACCAAAATCTGGATCGGCTGGCGTTCGACGAGTGGCGTCAGCACATCGGCTACAGCTGAACTGTCAGTTACATCAAATGCGAGTACCTCCGCGCTGCCGCCGCTTGCACAAATGGCATCAGCCACAGTTTGTGCGGCTGATAGTCCACGATTGGCATGAACGTAGACATGGCAGCCATCGGCGGCAAGACGGCGGCAAATGGCCGCGCCAATGCCGCCGCTGCCGCCGGTAACCATGGCATTTTTCATGGCGCATCTTCCGAGGTGGATGTGATTGTGCCAGCATCGAGCACGACTGTGGCGCGTCCATCCAGTAGCAGGCGACCGGCTGCGCTGACGCTGAACTGATAAAGAATGCTGTTTTCGCTGCGTGTGATGCAGGTGGCTTCCACCCGCAGATCGGCGACGATGCCGTCCAGCCGTGGCACATGCAACTGTGTGCCGCGCACGCTGACCAGATAACCGGTCCGTGCATGGCTGCTGTCGGGTGGCGCCAGCAAGGCGCCGTGCACGGCCATGGCCTGCGCCGCGTATTCGATACCACAGGCAGCGCCCAGTCGATTGTTGGCGCGTAACGGGTTATCGGCCGCGCGATGGCTACTCGCGCGACACTGGATGCGCTGCGGATCCCATGCCTCAACATAATCCAGCAGGCACATGGCGCCCTGATGCGGGATATGGCGGGCAATCCAGGCGTGATCCAGTCGGTTTTTATTTAGCACAGTGCGATTGCAACGGCGATACGTGTGCTGTCGAGGTAATCCAGCACCAGGCGTTTATCTTGCCGCAGTGCGATACTGCACAACAGTGGTAAGCCACGCGCGGCAGGGATGGCTTTGCGCAGGCCTTCAAGCGCGGCATCGTCGAGCGGGTCTGCGTTGGCGTCAGTCAGGTCAACGGTGATTTGCGCCAACGCTTGTGCGCTGCGTTGCGGCGCCAGCACCAGTGCAATACCAAATGCATCGGGGATGGAGCGGGCGCTGTAGAGTGGCTCCGGGTAAGCGGTGTCGCACGCCAGCAAAACGGTGCGTGTGTTTTCCACCAGCACCTGGGTGAGCGCCTCCAGCAGACCCGCGCCGAAGCTGGCGTCAAAGGCGCTCAACACCGATGATGTGGTCATCGCGCCGGTGGCGATACTCCAGTACCCGGCGGCCGCGTTATGCACGGAATTATGAAAGCGGGTCGGGGAGATTAGCCGGTCATCCGAGGCGAGCATTTCACAGATGCTGTGACAGGTATCTCCGTCGCTGCCAGACGAAGAAAACACGCAGGGCAAGACGGCGGCGTCGAGTCCGGCTGCAGCGATGGCTTCTAGTCCTGTCGCCAGGGTGAGTTTGACAATCGTGCCACTGCGCCGGCGTTCTGCCGCCGGCAACAACGCGGGTGACGGCAGCACGGTTTTGTGCGGTTGATAGGGTTGCTGCCCGCTAAAGACAGCCTGACCGGCCGGCCAGTCGGTCAAGCCGGGGCCGAGCAAGCCGATGCCTTCGATGTAGGCGGTGAGTGTCATGGCTTGCCCGTCCGTCCAAAAACCAGACTGCAATTGGTGCCGCCGAATCCAAAGGAGTTGCTGAGCACGCGCGCCACCTGCTGATCGCGATTAACCAGTACATAATCGAGATCCAGCGTCGCGTCGAGTTGCAGGGTGTTGAGCCCGGCAGGCAGCAAGCCGTGTTGCAGTATCAGCGTGCAAATCACCGCCTCCACGCCACCGGCGGCGCCCAGGGTGTGGCCTGTCGCGCCTTTGGTGGAGCTGCACGGCGTGCCCGAGCCGAATACAGTGTGAACTGCCTTCCCCTCCGCTGCATCGTTGCTTTGGGTGGCGGTGCCGTGCAGGTTGATATAGTCAATTTCAGATGACTGCAAACCCGCCATCTTCAGCGCATCCAGCATGGCCATGCGGGCGCCCAGGCCTTCCGGATGCGGTGATGACATGTGATAGGCATCGCTGGATTCGCCGATCCCGAGCAGGAGCACAGCTTCCGCATCCAGATGTTCCGGGGTCCATTCCAGCAGCGCGAAGGCGGCCGCTTCGCCGATCGAGATGCCGTTGCGTTGCGTATCAAACGGGCGACAGGCCTGTTCAGAAACCAGGCCAAGCGAGTTAAAGCCATACAGCGTCGTCAGACACAGCGAATCCACGCCGCCTACCACGGCCGCGTCAATTAGTCCCGCTGCCATCATGCGCCGCGCCGAACCGAATACCTTGGCGCTGGACGAGCACGCCGATGACACCACGACCGCCGGACCCGTCAGCCCAAAATAATGGCGCGTGAAATCCGCGACGGAAAAAGTGTTGTGCGTTGTACCATAAATAAAATCGGCAGGCAACGAGCCGCTCACCGGATCGCGACGCCGGTAGGCCAGCTCGGTTTGTAGAATGCCGGAAGTGCTGGTGCCGAGGAACAGACCAATGCGCTGTGCGCCGTATTTTCCAATGGCGGCGCGCACCGCTTCGGCAAATCCATCCTGCATCAATCCCAGCAACGCGAGCCGGTTGTTGCGGCAATCAAAGTCGGCCAGGTGAGCGGGTAATTGTACCGCATCCACTTCAGCCACTTCGCCAATGTATGTCGCCAGATCCACCGTATCAAATGCGCACGGCGCCAGCCCGGCGCGGCGCTGACGCAGTGCGGTCAGGGTCTGGTCGAGACCGCGACCGATGCTGCTGGTCACGGTGAAATGGGAGAGCCAGAGTGGGTTCAAGGAAAAGTAATCCAATCGGATGTAAGGAAGAATTCTAGCAAAATCCAGAAATTGGTTTGGATTAAATAGATGACTGGCGAACTTTACCGGCAACGCCAGCGTCCACGCGATGTCGCAATGACATACAGGCAGTCAAGGCGCCCAGCGCGAGACCTGCCATCACATCCACCGCGACATGTTGGCGTATAGCCAATGTGGAATAAACGATGCCCGTACACCACAGCGCATTGAAGACGAGTATCCACCGTGGTGCGCCAATGCGGCGCAGCAAGTGATGTAACCAGATACCCGAAAAAACTGCTGTGGTGACATGCAGCGAAGGGCAGGCATTGCCCGAGGTATCCAGGTTCTTAAGGAAATTCACGTCAGGATACTGAGCCCAGTTTATATTGGCTGCAGGTACGACTGTGGGCCAGAAGTAGAATACGATCAGTCCTGCGAGGCAGGTTCCGGCCATGACCATACCATAGCCATACAGTTCACGCCGCGTTGCCAGTAATGCCGGCGGCAGGGAAACATAGACCCACAGTGAGAAATACAAGGGCGAGGCCAGAGGCTGAAAGCCGATCAGGCGATCCAGTAAGGTGATGGGCATGATCGTCATCGGGTAAGCCGGCTCTTTGAGCAAATAGAAGTAAGCACAGAAAAACACGCCGATGAAAATCATCGTTCCGATACTTTTAAGATACGTATGCCTGGGAATTACCGCTGCAGCTTGACGGTACCAGGGCGTCTGCTGACTATTTTCGTTCAGAGCTCATTCCCCATGGTTGCGGTAATCCTGACACGAATCATGAGAGGGCGTGACGCAAGGTGACAAAATGCAGATTAGCTGCCGCAGCGGAAGCCAGAACAGTGGGAAGCACTTCCAGAATAACAGGAATGCCGTCGCGCGTGCGTGCAGCGTTGCCATCGTGCAACAGCAAAATAGCACCTGCCCGCAGGTCTCGCAACAGCCTGTTGTTAACGCGCTTAACGTCGCCGATCCGGGTATCGAAGCCGCGTGCTGACCAACTGGCAAGCCGTAGCCCCAATCGAGTAAGCACCGGGTCGAGTAAAGGATTGCGCAAGCCGGCCGGTGCGCGAAAAAACAAGGGACGCTGGCCGGTAATCCTGGTGAGCGTGTCCTGGGCGGTCTGCAATTCTCGCCTGAAACCGGAACGTCCCAGCAGTGCAAAATGATGGCGGTGATGTTGGCTGTGGTTTTCAACAGCATGGCCGCGCCGCACGATTTCACTGCACAAGTCCGGGTAGCGCGCGGCTTTGTGACCAATGCAGAAAAAGGTGGCCTGGGTAGCGTAACGATCCAGCATGTCCAGTACCTGCGGGGTTACGACGGGATCGGGGCCGTCGTCGATTGTCAGGGCAATTTCATTTCTCGCCGTGGCGGTGGCAGGCAGCCGCGTCCAGTTCGGACCCAGCCAGTGGCTGCGCGGCCACAGTCCGAGCAGCGTGAGCAGAGCGTGATTCACAAGCACGGCGCCCAGCGCCCAGCGCCATTGCCTGGGTTCTGCGATGAGGACGATCGCAGCGAGCAGATGCAGCACGATGGATGCGCGGATCAACAGTGTGGGATGCCAGCGCGAATTACGCATTGGGCTGCCTGGCGAAAATCGCAGAATAAATCAGCGCAAGGATGACGCCCGGCGCCACTGTTATGCCCATTGCCTGCAATATTGACACATTTGAAAACGAAATCAGGCCAAAACCTGCGACAGTAGTGAGGCTGGCAAACAGCATCGAAGCCAGAGTGCGTGGCATGATGGTGGGCCAATTGTTTTGACGTCAGCCATTATAGCCTCACCCGGGTGGAGAAGGCGACCAGCTCGATCAAAAAACAGGGCGTAATTGGAGTCCACTGCGACCACCAGCAGCATGCCCACGAGGTTCGGACCCGGCTTTCATATCCACTAACAAAACATTGGGCAAACCCGTGTCGTCTGCGCCGACGACGATTAGCGCCAGCAGGTGTACCACGATCGATGCGCGGATCAACAGCGAGGGTTGCCAGCGCGTCTTATGCATGGGGTTGCCGGGCGAAAATCGCGGAGAAGATCAGCGCAAGGATGACGCCCGGCGCCACGGTGACGCCCATCGCCTGCAATATCGAAACATCGGAAAACGACAGCAGGCCAAAACCGGCGACGGTAGTGAGACTGGCAAACAGCATCGAGGCAGGTGTGCGTGGCGAGATCGCGTGGTCAATCGGTTTGGTCTCAACCCTGGTCTCCTCTCCCGCTGGGGCAGGGTTGGAAGCAGGGTGATCGGCACGGTCGAAAAACAGCGCATAATTGGAGCCCACCGCGCCCACCAGCAGCAAACCCACCAGATGCAGAATAATCAATTGCTGGCCAAGCAAGGTCAATCCCGCCATGACGGTGATGACCGCGGCCGCCAGCGGCGCGATGGTGCGCAGCACGCGCCTGGGCGAGCGAAAAACCACCAGCAGCAATCCGATAATGGCGACCAGTCCGCCCAGCGACAACTGGATGGCCTCATGCAGATATCCGGAATACAGGTGGTCGGACTCGGCTTTCATATCCACGAACAGCACATCGGGCAAGCCCGCGGCGCTCAAGGCGGCGCGGATCCGGTTTGCGTTGATGCTGACACCTTTGGGTCGCGGTAAGCGGCAAGATGGCGCTCCAGTGCCGGTCTTGTTGGATCAGTAGTGCATTGACCGCCATGGCCATCGAAGTGTTTTCAAGATCGGTTGCGCTCAGCAATGGCTGGGTGCGTGCGGCCGCGACATCGGCAAGAAACGGCGCAAACAGTTGCGCACGCACCGGCAAATCCTGAACTGCTTGCTTCAGCCGCGTTTCCAGCACGGCGGCGGTGGGCAGGCTGGCCTGCCGGGCGCGCTGCGTCGCTGTACTGGGAAGATAGCGGCTGGGACTTTCGAATCCGGCGAGTTCGCCGCTGGTCGACTTGTGTTTGCAGCACCGTGGAAGCCTGTTCGGCGGAGCGCAATACGGATTCCTGGTCAGCGCCGGATACCACCACCAGATAGCGCACATCAGGCGCGCCCATGTCGGCGCGCAGACCGGTATCCAGCGCCACATCGGCTTGCGACACCGGACTTAATGAGGAGATTTTGTCATTCCATAAACTGCCGCGGTGCCCGACGAGGATGGCACACGCCGCCAGCAGCAGTATCACGGCCGCCCAGCGCAGTTCGGCGGCACGCGCGTACCAGGCGGGACAGGCCGCGGCCGACGGCCGATACGTCGTGAATGCGAAAGTTCGACCGGCAACAAATGCGGCAAAACAAAGCGGGTCACCGTTGCGGCGGCGATCAGGCCGGCAATCGAATACAGGCCCAGTTGCGCCAGACCGGGAAAGCCGGACAGCAGCAGCGAGGCAAAGCCGAATATCGAGGTCAACACGCCAAGGCGGATGGTGGGCCAGAAGCGCTCGATCCAGTTCTGCCGGTCTGAACGCCCTGTTCTGACTGCACAAACAGGTAGATCGAATAATCCACCGCCTCGCCGATCAGTGCGGTGCCAAATCCCAGGGTGATGCCGTGCACCGCCCCAAAGCCGAGGCTGACCGCCGCGATGCCTGCCAGCGCGCCGCTGATAACGGGCAAAAAACCCAATGCCAGTGCGGTGAAGGAACGATATACCAGCAATAACAGCGTGGCGATGAGAGCGACGCTGATGATGGACAGGCGGGTGACCTGAGTTTTGATGGTATCTCGCGACGTCACCGAAAACACACCGGGGCCGGTCATCACCAGGCTGGCGGCAGGGGTTGCGCCGGCTGCCGTGTCGAACGCCTTGCCGGATGGCGGCCATGGCACGTTGCTGGGCATCGGTATCGGCGCCCGAAGCGCGCGTTTGCATCAGCATCAAGGCGCGTGTGCCGTCGCGCGATGCCCAGGCGCCATCGACCAGGTGCGGATGGGTGCCGCTGTCGAACTGGTCGAGCAATTGCACCATTTCGCCGGTCGGGTCGCGCGGCAGCAGCGACTTGACCAGCAGACCGGCGGGAGAGGCGAGCAGGTCGATGCTGTCGCTGAAGGCGGCATGCAGGCCGCTCACGCTGAAGCGGGCAGGCGTCACCGCAGGGCTCAGCAGATAGCGATTGTTGAACAGGAAAGCCCGGTCACGTTCGGCGTTGACGGGCTCGCCATTATTGACGCTGACAAAAGCGGGATCGGTGCGCAGACGCCGGGCGATTTGTTTGGAAAGTTCGGCGCGGGTGGGCGCATCGGCGCCTTCGATGCCCACCAGAATGAGACGCGAGGCTAGGCCGTCACGGATCTGCTCCAGGAGCAATTGCTGCTCAGGGGTGGGGCTGCGCGGCAAAAATGCCGATAAATCGGTAGTGAACTGGCTGCGGCTGATGATGATGCCGCAGACGAGGATAAACACCAGCCACAGGGCTTATCGCCGATCCCGCCGCGCCGCGCAGGGGCCTGCTTCACGGTGCGGCCATCTTTTCGATGAGCATAAGCGAGCTGTCACCATCGGCCTGGGTGATTTCGATGCTGCGCACTGTGTACCCCACCCCCGCAATACGGATGCGCTGTACCACCGCCTGCATTTTTTCATCCACCGGCAGAAGTTGCAGTGTCCAGTGCTCGGCTGTGCCCTCCAGGCTCAGCCGGTAATTGCGTTCCAGTGCCGTGCGGTCACCCGCCAGCGTGCCGCGGATGCTGTCGATGAAAGCCGCCAACTCCGGGTAATCCTGCAATTGCAGATGATGTTTCTGGTGGCCACGCTCGATCACCAGGGTGCCGTGATCCAGGATCATGGATTCGGGTTTGGGTTTGAGCGTGCGCTTTTCCAGATGATCAGGTGCGGTGTAGAACAACTCACCTGAGGATTCCACCGGCTTTTCGAGCATGGCGATGGATTTTTTCTCGATAAAGCGGGCATGGTCGGAGCGGGTTTGCGCCAGGCCATGCATGAGCTGGTCAATATTCCACTCGGCGGCGTGACTGATAACGGGTGCCAGCATCAGCGCCAGTGCGATGAGCACATCCCGCAGGACGCGCAGCGAAAAGACCGGGGAGCAGGGCGGTGTCATCATGATTCGGGGGGCGTTGCAGTGGGTGCGGGTTGCCAGAAATCGAAAAAATTAAACCAGTTGTATGGCGCCTTGCGGCAGTATTGATCCAGCAGTGCGGCATAACGGGTCGATGGCCGCTTGCCACGGCGGCATCGCGTTGACCGCGCGCAACGGCGGAAAAATCCGCCAGAGGATCGAAGTGGATGGCGTAGCGGTTGCCGCCCAGATACAGACCGGTCATGAACACCACCGGACGCCGCAGCAATGCGGCCATGCGGAACGGCCCACTGGGCAAGTTCGCGACGGCACCGAGGATTTGCACAGGGTGCAGAGTATCGTTGCCCGGGGTGCGATCGGCCAGCATGCCGACGACACCGCCTTCATCCAGGCGCTCCCGCACCTTGAGCATGGAATCGATGTGTCCCAGGCCGATGATGTCCTGCACGGCTTCCGGATTGATTGCGGCCAGCATGGCGTTGATCTTTTGTGCATTCTCTTCATGCATGACCATGGCGATACGCAAATCCGTGTATTTCCAGCCCAGCGCGCGGATCACTTCAAAGCTGCCCAGGTGCGCACCCATCAGAAACAGGCCATTGCCGTCGGCAATCAGATTGCGCAATGTGTCCTCGCCGTGCACTTCAAAATCAAACAGGTCGAAGCGGCGGTTGAGCAGATAGACGCGGTCATGAACGGTGGCGGCAAAAGTGAAAAAATGCCGGTACAGTTCCCGCCAGCGGGCAGGCCGACCCAAGGCACGCCGGAGATAATTGCTTGAAGCCCGGCGACTGGTCGGTGCAAACAACAAAAAATAGGCGGCGATCAGATGCAGCACGCCACGCGCGGCGCGCCGCCCCAGGTGCAGTGAAAGCCAGGTCATGATGCGCAGCATGAGCATGTTGCTGCGTTCCGGCGTTTGCGCCCAGGCGGTTTGGCTGGCTGTCGGGGGCGCTGTCATGCAGGTGATACCGGTGCGATACTGCCGCTGGCGATTTTGCGCATACCCGCCATGATGTCGAAACGTATCGTGCCGCTGGCCGTGAGTGTGTGCTGGATCAGCAATTCATCGCCCGGCATTGCCGGACTCAGAAACTTGACCGAACTGACCTCGCAACTATCCAGCGCGATTCCGCTGGTGTTGACAATTATTTGCAGTGCCACGTCCAGCAGCACGACACCGGGGAGGATGGGGGTGCCGGGAAAATGTCCGGCAAAGGCGGGATGATCTGGCGGAACAGTCCAGTGCGTGGCGTTACTCATGCGGATTTTTGTGTGCCGCGCGCCTGTAGCAGGGCTTGCAGCGCTTCGCGCGGCAGCTTTCCTGTGCGGTTGCGTGGCAGTGCATCCACAAATAGCAGTGGGCGCGGCAGGAAAACCGGGTCAATACATTCGCGTAGCGCTGCCAGCAGGGTGGATGCCTCCATTCCCGGTGCCACCACGCATGCAGCAAGCCGGGTGACATGGTCGGTACTGGTTTCATCGGGCATGAAAAAAGCGCCGTCGACAACGCCGGGAATGGAATTAAGCAGGTGATTGAGGCTTGCCAGCGAATGCCGTTTGCCTGCGATATTGACCAGGTCGGCCTTGCGTCCGTGCAGTAAAAAATGCTCGTCGTTAATCGGCTCGATCATGTCGTTCATGGCGGTGGGTGTCTCGATGTGGCCGCCACACGCGCGCACGCAATCACCCTCCACGACCAGTTTTATCCCGGGAAACAGCTGCCATTCCGCCGTTTGCGTGGAGCGGCGGGTAGCAATCTGGCCGGTTTCGGTGCTGCCATAGATTTCCATCAGCGGCGCATTGCAGCGTGCCTCGATGTCCTGCGCGAGTTGGGCAGACAGCGGCGCCGTGGCGGAGACCACCACTGTGATCTCCGGTAGCGTCAGCCCGGCATCCAGCAAGGCGCGCAGATGCACGGGCGAGGACACCAACACGCGCGGTGCAGGTACGCTCGCCAGTGCCTGGCAAATGTCGGCCGGGTAAAACGGTTGCGCATGACTGAAGGCGTTGCCGCTATGCCATGCCATCAGTACCGTGGATTCAAATCCGTACATGTGCTGCGGCGGTACGGTGCCAACCAGGGTGTAGCTCGTGTCATGTGACAAGCCCAGGCGCGCCGCCTCGGCCTGTACGCTGGCGACCAGTGCACCCCAGGTTTTGGGATACGGTTGCGGGGCGCCGGTCGAGCCTGAAGTGAATACTACCGCGATGCGCTGGCTGGCATCGATTTGCGGAATGGCAAATGCGTCCGCTTGGCTGGTGTCCATCACCGGGTAGCGCAGTTGGGGCAGATCCACCGTACACAGGTCGCTGTCAGTCAAACAAAACACATCCGGTGCAAAAACCTTGATCTGGCGCACCGTTTCCGGGGTGTGGGTAGACGGCAGCAGGCTGACTTTGCCGGCCACGATGGCGGCCGCCAGACCCACGCTGAATCGGTAACGGTCGCTGCACATATTGAGCAGGTGACTCCCCGCGGGAAACAGGGCGGCAAGCTGCCTGACATCGGCCAGGAACTGGCGCAGCGTGACAGCGCCATCGGCGCGCCAGGCAATGATGCTGTCCGGGGAGACGTGGGATACCAGCGGCAGTGGAGACATGATTCAGGCGGCGACTGTCTAGCGTGGGCGCGCCGAGGTATTCCGGAATGCCCGTACCGCATCGAGAATGTGCGCATGCTGCATATCGGGGAGTGCCCGTCGGCGTACCCAATATTCGGCAATGAACATCAGTGCGACCAGCGGCAGCGTCAGAAAATTATCAAAAACCGACCATGTGGTCAGGGGCGCCAGGAAAAACAGCAAGGTGGAGGCTAAGGCCATCGCGGCAAAAAACAAGCTCCAGGCTATGGTGACTGGCGTGAATAGATTTCCTGCTGTGGCGTCAATGGTGCATGCACAGCCTCTGCGAATTGCGTACACAGCGGTTGGCGCCCGGCGATCAAGGTGCGTGCAAAAGTAATGAACAGTACCAACTGCATGCCCACATATTGCAGCCAGTAAACCATCCCGAAATGATGCGTGAGCGCCGGCCATCCTGCCCACAATGCCCCACACGCCAGTGCCAGTACGCCTAGCATGACGATACGTTGAGAGGAACGCCAGACCAGCACCAGTGCAAGCAATACCACGGGGGCAATGGCCACCAGCGCGCCCAGGTTGCCGCGCTGTGCGCGATTCGTTGGTGTAGTGCGCCAGCAGCGGATAGCCGATCACCAGCGTGGCAATTCCCAGCCAGCGCAGGATGCGGCGTGCCATTAGCGGGTTCTCTGTGTTGCGATATAGTCGGAGAGACTGCGCAGTGAGCTGAAAACGTGCTGGTTGTCCTCGCTGTCGGCACGCAGTTGCAGGCCGTAGCGCTTGGAAACCACCAGCGCAACTTCCAACACATCAATCGAGTCCAGGCCCAGACCATCGCCATACAGCGCGGCGTCAGGCGGGATTTGATCTGCTGTGACCTCGAGGTTCAGACTCTCGATCATCAATTCAGCAACTTCACGTTGCAAATCAGCAGTACTGGAGACAGTCGGTTTCTGGTTATCTTGCATGGTATTTATAGAAGTGTGTTGAGCCGGAAGTAGTAAGCGACAAACGCTGCTACGATGTTGCATTTTACCTGCTGGACGTGGATTACTTCAATCAATTCGGTTAGTTTAGCGGAAAACGAGCCTGGGTGATGCGTGCCAGGGTTCGCTGGTGCTGTCAGGCGGCGCCTGTGGAAGTACGGTCGGCCCGCGACTGGGGCATGACAATGAATCAGAGCATCCCTGGTCGCCGGGGGATCTCCCGGATGGCTTACTGAGGAATCCGGACTGCTGAAACCCGGCGCATCACTATGTGCGGGTCAAAGCCGCGCTGGCGAGGTACACAAACAGCGACGATATGGGAAGGGGTCGGGGAAAGCAGAGTGAACTGCCACGCATCACAATCGTTTGCAGCCGAGGATTCCAAATGCCCGTGCAGGCGGGTGGTGTCGGTGACATTGAATGCTACCGAGTCCAGCGGTATTGACAGCCCCAGGCCTCGGGCCTTGACGTAGGCTTCCTTAAGCGTCCAGAGAGTGAAGAAACGCTTGTCCCTGTCGTTGAGAGGTAGCAACTGGAGTGCGGCAATCTCGCCAGGGGCGAATGTTGACTCGGCAACACCTTCAGGTACCGGTCGATCCAGCCTTTCAATATCAACGCCCACACAGAGTCCACGCGTAACGGCGCAGACGACCAGGTCACCGGATTTTGAGGTATTGAATTCCAGGGGTTCATCGAGCAACGGAAACTCGATGCGTGGTCGTCCGTATTGGTTGGCAGTGAATTGCCATTGCTTCGGCTCGACGGCAGCATAGTGCGAGAGCACGTGTCGCCGCAACGAGCGCGAAGTAAGGAACGAGTTTCGATCGCGTTCGAAATGAAAGCGCTCGGCATGACGTTTTTCGCCGGGGAGAGTACTGCCCACGATGCGGCGGCATGATTCGGGTCTTCCAGCTCCGCTACGGTAGCGACCCAAAGTTGTACGTCGCTACAGGGTTCAGGAGTATGCGCAGTCGTCATTCGGAATCTGTCCGGATATGTTTGTTATGGTTCTACTCCCTTGCATGCCCAAAAGGGTGTTTTAAAGTTTCTATCCGCCGGTTATGACTAAAAATTGAAGCGGTTTCGACGTGAATCAGGTGCCTTAATGGGGCGGAAATGAAACGACAGCGCCTGATCACCGCCCTTTGCATGGCGTTGTTGTTCGCCTTTTTGATCCTGCTGGTATTTCTTCGCACTCAACTGGTTGACCGGCAGATCGGCAGTTATATAGCCTGCAAGGGTTGCTTCGACTCCTCCGTAGTCCTGTCCGATCTGATGTTGTTCGGTTTGGCGGCCGGAGTCCTGTTACTGGCCAGCCTGGTACGCCCCGACTGGTTGGCGCGCCTTGTGCAGTCTCTGTTTGCGTTCGTAATACTGATCTATATAACCGACCTCATCGTTTTTGACCTGTTCCACTCACGGCTGTTTTTATCCGATTTCGCTCTGTTTATCGCTGAACGTTCAGCAGTATGGGACCAGTTCTATACCGGCATGGGTGGAGGGGTGCGACCGTTCGCGCTTTTGGGCGGCCTGCTGATTCCATTTGTCTTGTTGGCCATGATGCCACCCGTGCGTGCGAAATCGGATCGGCTTCTGCTGACGGCCATGCTGGGCATTTCACTCACCGCCGGGATGGTGAGAGACCCAAAGTCCTATGTGAACGAATGGGCCGTAGACAATGTGTTCGCTGCCAACCTCGCCACAACGGAGCGAGTACGGTACTCAGACGCCAAAGCCGCTGACATCCTGGCCGCGCGTAAGCCGCCGGTTCAGGTTTCGATTGCTTCCCCCGAGGCCGTGGATGAAAGCCGCAACGTCATCCTGGTGATCGTGGAATCCTGGTCGCCGTGGCACAGCAAGCTGTTCGGTGGCTACGAGGACTGGACGCCGCATCTGGACTCTGCGGCTGCAGGCGGCATGCGGTTTCCCAACTTTCACAGCATCGGTTTTTCGACCAACAAGGGCCTTATGGGTATTCTGGGTGGCATGCAGCTCTGGTCTCCCTTCCTGCACCCATTGAAGCCGCGCCCTTTTATTCCGCCTGGGGCTTGCGGCGCACCTTGCCCACCGTGTTCGCGAGTCACGGTTACGAGACAGCTTTTCTTACGACAGGTCCATTGAAACTTTCTAAAAAAGGTGAATGGCTGCGGGATATTGGCTTCAACTACGTGGAAGGCAACGAACATTCATTTTACGCCGGCAAGCCGCGCTTTGCTTTCCGTTCGGCTTCCGACGAGGCCCTGTATGCCCGCGCCAATCAATGGCGGGCAACGGAGCCGGCTCCGTATTTGCTGGTGCTTGAAACGGTGTCTACGCACCAGCCGTACACCGATCCGCAAACCGGTAAGCACTCGCTCGAGCTGGCGATGAAATACGCCGATCAGGCATTTGGCAATTTCCTGCTGGAGCTCAGGCAATCGGGATACTTCAGCAACGGGATTCTCGTCGTCGTCAGCGATCATCGTTCGATGACGCCCATTCCCGCGAAAGAGTTCGAAGTTTTTGGCTCAGACTCCCACTCTCTCGTCCCGGCGTTCATTGTGGGCACAGGTTTCAATGCGGGTGATGTGGATGACCGCGTTTATTCCCAGGCCGATTTCGTGCCTTCATTTGAACTTTGGCTCAGCGGAACGACTCAGCTCAGCGCGCTGGAAGCCGTGATGTTCGGAGGTTCCTCTCGACCTCAAGGCACTGCAGCATCGAGCTGCGCCTTTCATTCCCGCGGTGACCAGCGTGGCCTGGTCGACGCAATATGTAACGGTGGGCGCGGTGAGGTGCGGCTGGATGGCGATCAGACTCGATTTACCCAAAGCGAAGGACTTGCGGCAGCCGACCGCGAAGGGTTGCTCAATGATCTCGCGGTGTTGCGGCTCGAGGGGCTACAACGCCACGAGCTCAGGCAGGCTGCCCTAACGAAAGGACGTGCAGGGAGACTGATGGCCTGTAACAACCACTGCTGGTTATGGTAGTTATGGAGTCAGAGCAGCGCTTTAACCGGCGACTTGCCAATCGTCCCGAAGTCTCGTGAAAGAGCCGAGAATGGCGGGAATCGGATGCAGAATGAGCCGGACGCGCAATGAAAGCATGGGCCTGACGCCGTGACAGCAGCGCGCAAAAGCGGCAGCGATGGGTTGCGTCCCGTCCCCTTTTTGCTCTGCTTGGGCTCTTGATGGGGAAAACAGCGCCTGTCCCGGGCCAGGCGAATCTCACTGCGTGTTGCCCTGCTCATCGACTCGGCAGGTTTGATCCCGGGTTCTATGCCGATCCTGTCCACGCTGGGGGTACATACTGAAGCGTGAATCCCGAGCAAATGTTCTGCTCGTCATATTGCTCGGGGTACTTGTTACTCGGTTGATTGTGCAGATGGAAATAAAGGTCACACATTCTGACTCCGCAGGTGAGCTGCACAGATTCTCCCCAACCGGCATGATCGACAGCCGAGGCCGGTAAAGCATGCGTCACATCAAAATAATTGTATGCCATCGCGGATACGGTGCCCATTGTGGCGGGGACACAGTTCTTTACATTGAACGAACAACTCGAATCGGCAACAGCCGGCCCCGCCAGCAACATGGACAAAACGGCAACAGGGCCGAGACTACAAAGACTTAGTCTCTCAAACACTGTCCTCCTCTCCCATGTGCCTATCGCCATGAAGGCCGAATAATATTATATTGAATCCAAGCACACAAGGAATGCTTCAGCAGATTCGTAGTAGGACAAAATGAATCAAACACGACGGCCATCGCTCAAGGCAGATGGCTCCCCTTTGGTGCATCGCCCTCGCGGCTTGCATCGCCTGGCTTCCGGCGCCGGCCGGCGCCGGCGAAATTGTGCTCGGCATGTCGGCGGCCTTTTCCGGGCCGTCGCGGGCGCTCGGCACCGAACTCTATCGCGGTTCGATGGCCTATTTGGGCGAGATCAACCGCCAGGGCGGCGTCAACGGCAACACCCTGAAGCTGGTGGCCTATGACGACGGCTACGATCCCTCGAGGACCATCCAGAATACGATCAGGCTGATCCAGGACGACCACGCGTTTTTGCTGTTCAATTACGTGGGAACGCCCACGGTGACACGCGTCCTGCCGCTGATCCGTCACTACAGCGAGCAAAACATCCTGCTCTTTTTCCCGTTCACCGGCGCGGAGCCGCACCGCCAGTCCCCGTACGCCGATTTCGTGTTCAATCTGCGCGCTTCCTATCGCGACGAGACTGGAGGTCTCGTCGATCACTTTGCAGCGCTCGGCCGCAAACGAATTGCCGTGTTCTACCAGGCCGACGCGTATGGACGGGGCGGCTGGGAAGGCGTCGCCCGAGCGTTGGCGCGGCATGGCCTCAAGATCAGCGCCGAGGCAACCTACCGGCGCGGCGACGTGTTCGGCTCGTCCTATGCACGGCAGGTCGAGATCCTGCGGAGCGCCGATCCTGATGCCGTAATATCGGTCTGTTCCTACGCGGCGTGTGCGGGCTTTATTCGCGAAGCGCGCACGGCCGGCTGGAACGTCCCCATCGCCAACCTGTCGTTTGCAGGCAGCGAAGCCATGGCCGCCTTGCTACTCGGCGGCCGACGAGTCCACGGCTGCTGATCTGACCTCGAACCTGATCAACTCCCAGGTTGTACCTTCATACGAAGACACCTCCCTGCCCGCCATGCAGCAATATCGGCGCCTGATGGACGGGCTTGGCAATCTCCTGCCGCCCTTGGCCCAACAGGAGGGTTATTATCCCCAGACCTACAGCTTCGCCAGCCTCGAGGGCTTCCTCAACGCCGAACTGCTGGTGCGCATCCTGAAAGCAATGGGACCTAACCCGCAGCGTGCGGATATCCGTGCAACGGTCGAACAGATGCCGCCGCTGGATCTCGGCATCGGCGATCCAGCCATCTTCGGGCCGGGCGATCACCAGGGGCTGAGCGACGTGTACTTCACCACCCTCGAACACGGCCGCTTCGTGCCGCTGCGGGACTGGCGCCGCTGGCAGGTTGAAACGCATTGAACCTCCCCACCAAAACGCTGATTGCGATGGTAGCCCTGTTCACGGTGATTGCCGGCATGAACGGCTTCCTTTCGGCGCACACGCTGTACCGCAGCCTGACGGCGGAATATCGCAGCAAAGGCATCGCCATCGCCGAAAGCGTGGCCGACTCCAGCGCTGAAATTCTGCTCAATCGCGATCTCGCCACCGTGCAGGCCACCATCGACCAATTTGCCGAAATCGCCGGAGTCGCCTATGTGTTCGTCACCAACTCCGCCGGCGAAATTGTCGCGCACACCTTCGTGCCGGCCGTGCCGGCGGAAATCCGGCCGCAGATCGAGGAGTCCCTCCAGGAAACGCGTACGGGGGGAGCCATCGCCCACACCGTCAAGATCAAGGGGCTGGGCGACATCATCCATATTCATGAGCCGATTCTGGCGGGGGTCGCCGGCTTCGTCCACGTTGGCATGGACCTGGGTTTCATCCGGGCGCAAATTCTTGGCACCATCATCAAGCAACAAGCGCTGATATTCGTTGTGTTTGCAATCATGGTTGCGCTGGCCTGGCTGATCGTACGCCGCGTGTCGCGGCCGCTCGAGCTGCTTGCCGACTACACCCAGTCGCTGGCTGCGGAGGATTTTTCAGCGGGGCTGCCGGTGCCCGAAGAAATCGAGGCGTTGCCGCGCAAATCGCGCGACGAGGTCGGCCGGCTGGCGTCCGCGTTCCTCGACATGAAAAAGACCCTGATGGTCTACCTCGAAGACCTCAAGCACACCACGGCCGCCAAGGAGCGCTTCGAAAGCGAGCTCAATATCGCACACGACATCCAGATGGGCCTGGTGCCGAAGCACTTTCCGCCTTACCCCGAGCGACGCGAGTTCGATCTTTTCGCCACGCTGGTGCCCGCGCGCGAGGTCGGTGGGGACTTCTACGATTTCTACTTCATCGACGATCGGCGCCTGTGTTTCGCGATCGGCGACGTATCCGACAAAGGGGTGCCGGCCTCGCTATTCATGGCGGCGACCACCACGCTGTTCCGCGCCCTCGGCAGGGACCTCGACTCCACCGCGCAGTCGATTGTTACGCGAATCAATCAGGAAATCAGCCGCGAAAACGATTCGTGCATGTTCGTTACCGCCTTCTGCGGCGTGCTCGACACCCATACCGGCGAGGTCGAGTATTGCAATGCGGGACACAATCCGCCGCTGATCATCTCCGCGACCGGGGTGTCTGTGCTGCCCGGCAGCAGCCAGTTGGCGATCGGCATGTCCGAGGAAGCCGAGTACCGATCCAGCCGCCTCAGCCTGGCGCCCGGGGACGCCTGATGCTCTACACCGACGGCATCACCGAAGCGATGGACGGCGCCCAGCGGCAATTCACGCTGGAGCGCCTGCAGCAGGTGCAGGGCGCGGCGCAGCTCGACTGCTCGGCCCTTGTGGCGCGCGTGATGAAGGAAGTCGAGCAGTTTTGTGGCGATGCTCCGCAATCTGACGACAAGACGATGCTGGTGCTCGCCTACCATGGGGAGGGCGGGACACAGCGCCACTTGCTCAGCGAAAAGCTCCACCGCGACCCGGTCGAGCTCACGCGCATCTTTGCCGCGTGGAATGAGCTGGAGAAGGCGCAGGGATTTGATCAGCACTTGGCCTTCAGGGTCAGGCTGGGGCTGGAAGAGCTGCTTACCAATATCATCAACCACGGCGGCGAGGAGGGCGGCAGCGGCGATATTGGGGTGACCATCGATACTGACGGCAAGGATGTGATCGTCGAAATCCGCGATGGCGGGCCGCCGTTCAACCCGCTCGAAGTCCCACCGCCGGATACCTCGCAATCACTCGAGGACCGTGAGCCCGGAGGCCTGGGCATTCATCTGCTGCGCAACATCTTCGATCACTTCAGCTACCGGAGGGAAAACGGCAACAACGTGGTGGTCCTGCAGGCGGCGATCAGTTCACTGTCCGACACGTAAACACCGATCCACCTTCGAGCCGCGGACTGGACGCATGGAACGTTCGGCATGGAGATGACACAAGCCAAGGCGATGGAAGGCTTCCTGGGCGCCTTTTGGCCTGGCCTGCAAAATTGGGTCTAAACGGACTTTGGCTCCGCCGCTTGCGGAATCACCGCAACCAGGGCGTCCGGAATCAGGTCCACAATGCCGTGTTCAATTGCGGCGCAGCGCTCGGCCACCTCCTGCAACGGCAGGCCCGGCTGGAAGGTCAACTCGATGTCGATATAGGCATGGCCGCCGGAGCGGCGCGACTTGATCGAGCCGAAGTTGTCGAAGTCCTCGAAATACTGCGTGATCACACGCAAGATCAGTAGCTGCTCATGTTCAGGCAGAGTTCGATCGAGCAGATCGGGCAGGCTTTCGCGCAGCAATCCGATGCCGGTGGCAACCATGTATCCGATGATGAAAAGTGCCCCCAAGGCGTCGACCAGGCCGGCGGCCTTGGGATCAGGCAGCCAGGTGGCGATGACGAGCGCCAGCACGACCATGGCGGAGGAAAACGTCTTGACCAGGCGGGAGCGCACCTGCGAGCCGAGGATCAACGACTGTTCGTGTTCATTGGCGCGAACGAAGTCGCCGACGCAATAGAAATTGATCATCAGGTTGAAGCTGGCCGCCACCACGCCGAGGATCATCGCCGGAGTGGGCAGGATATGCGGGTGTTGCAGGCGGTTTACGGTCGCCTCGAGCGTGAACGCCGCCGAAGCGAACAGGCCTGCGGCGATTAGCAGGGAAATCACGCGCTCGATCTTGCCGATGCCGTATTCAAAGGCGGAGAAATGCCCGCGGTGCGAACGCCTCAGGGTGACGAACGCGATGATCTCGATGGAGAACAACAGGCTTGCACGCGGCAGCTCGGCCAGGATCGTCAGCGAGCCGGATGCGAACGCAGCGATAACCAAAAGCGCGTAGCACACCGCATCGAGCCAAATGGCGCGCGACATCGTGCGCTCCTTATCGCGTTGCGCGGCACTGAGGACGATCTCGTCGGAAATCCGTTGCTGGACGAGGGTAGGCATGGTCTACCGAAAGAGCGGATAGAGGAAGGTTTGCAGCAGGGAGATGCCTTCGAACTCAGCATACGCGGTGCGGCCGATACCGCAGGAACTGCCGGGCATGCCCGCAAGCGCGGAATCGTCGACACGCGCCAGCACCCGGCCCTTGCGGTCGCCACGATCGGCGATCGCAGTGGCCAGAACGGGCGTGTCGGACAGGCCGGCGGAGCCGCGCACGAGCATGACCGTGGCGCTGTGGTATTCAAAGGTGCCGAAAAGCCTGAGCCTCACCTTCTGTCCGGGCTTGATCAGTTCGAGGGTCGCATCGTCCACGGCGATATCCGCCATCAGCCGGGAGCAGTCCACCACAGACATGACCGTCGTCCCCTCGGTCACCCAGGAACCCTGGGTGGCGTAAACGTTCCACAACGTCAGCCCGGGGGCAAGCTCGATATCAGCGCCGGATGCATTGCGGTACGCGCGATCGGCAGCCTGATATTCGGCCGCGGCCGAGCTGGCTGCTGCCTCTCTGTCATTCAACGCCTGCGTCAGGTGTACGACTTCCAGATCCACCTGCTGTGCCATCTGGCGGGTCAACAGCACGCCGTCGGGTACATCGATTTGAAACACGCCGTGCTGGATTTCAGCAAGCTGCTGTTGCAGCCGCTCGCGCATCAGTTCGTTGGCCGATTTGGCTGCCACGGCGGCTTGGTACGCCGCATCGGCGGCTTCGAGATCTGCCGGCGAAGCCAATTTTTTGTCGATCAGAGTACGCGCCCGTTCGAGGTCACGCTTGGCCGCCTTGAGTTCCGCCACGCGGGCTGGCGCATCGCTTTGTGCCATTTGCAGCTTCTTTGTCAGGTCCTGATTCACGGCTTGGACGAAGGCGTCGCGTTCGGCATCCCGCGCCGCCGCCATGGCCTTCACCGTATCGAGCTCAGCGCGGGCCTGCTCCGCCGCGAGGGCGCTTTCGCGCCGCTGCACCTCCAAACGGGCCAACTCGGTGCGGCTGATGCGCTGGTTGCGTATGCTCATCGCCAGCTCACCAGCCTTCGACCTGGTGCCGGGGGTCAAAGCAATCTCTTCGATGCGGCCGTTGATGGGCGCCTTGATCTCACCGAGATAAGCCGTGATCACCGCGTTGCGAACAATCAGGCTGCGGGCGTGCGGCAGCACCAACAGCACCGGCAACACGAACACCAACACAAGGAGGGTACGCCAGGCACGGCGGTTGGAGGTCAGTATCTTTAGTATCTGCGCGGCATCCATCTTGTTCTATCGCGTACTGAGCGTGCCCGCCGGACGGACAGCGCAATTCGTAGGTGTCGCGGCGCCATTTTGATTGCGCCTGGCGTCCTTTATACCGAATTTTATACGGCCTGCATACCAGCAAGCCATGGCGCAGCTCATTTCCCGGAAAACGGCGCACTGGCCCGCAGGCGAGGAAAAGGTGGCACAAATCTGCTGTGCCGAATGCGTTGCAAACCACATTAATCCAAAATTGTGTGGCCACAAGAAAGCACTTTTTATTCACCGCCGCCAGGAGTAAGGTGTCGACAGGCGGGTGGATGGTTGAGAAGAGAGGTAATGCTCGTCCTGAATTCCCCGCCTTGCGTTGGTCGCTTGCCAAAGCGTACCTGGACAGAAAGCCGTGTAGAGGTCTTAACATTGGATATTCAGTATTCGCTAGATGAAGAAATACTCGTAGCTGCGATTACCGGTCGCCTGGAAGCGATGGTTGTGGCCGAGGCGGAGACCAGCATGTTCGACAAGGTCGACGAGGGATACCACCGCTGGGTCGTGGACCTGTCGCAGACCGACTACATCGCCAGCGCCGGCTTGAGGATCCTGTTGAAATTGGCCAAGCGTCTGAAGCCCGTCGGCGGCGTGTTTTGCTTGTGCGCGGCGAATGAAGACAATCACCAGGTGCTGGAAATCAGCGGCTTTCTCAGCATCATCGACTACTACGACCAGCTTGACGAGGCAATTATGGCGATCGGGAGTGCCGCTTCGGGCTAAGCCAAACTCGAGTACGCGCCTGGGTCCAGGGTATGGGTTGGCCGCGGCCGTGAAGGAACAAAACCGGTCATCGCGGCAGGTCCGCCTGCGCATTCGCTGCATTGCCTTGAATCTCGTCAGGACATGGGCGATCATTCCGCAATTGAGTCATGTGAAGCCGGGGGGTACGGCCGTGAATGGCGCGCGCAGTGGATTCTCTCTCCATCGGCCGGCCCAGGCAGGCGTTTCGTGAACTTTGCTTCACTAAACTCGCCGTGGCCGAATAAGGTATAAGTGGTGACGGGTTGGCCCGGTTCAGGCGCAGCGCTCGAGGCACAGGAGCGTGGCGAATGAGATGGCTCCAATGGTTGGCGGCGATTTGGGGCTGCGTGAACCTGGCGCCGGCATCCGCGGAAACCCTCAGCCTGCGCCTGCATGAAGCCATCGCGATCGCGATGCGCGACAACATAACGGTTCAAAACGCCTACCTCTCGCGCATCAGCGACAAATTCGCCTACCGGGTGGCGCACAACGAATTCGAACCGCAATACAGCTTAGGGGGTTCGCTAGGCCGGGATTCGATCGTCAGCGGCAGCCGGCGTATCGACTCCGACATCGCGCAAGCATCCATCGGAACCAGCCTGAAAGTCGCAAGCGGCGGCCAGTTTGCGTTGACTTACACCCAGGACGCGGATTTCATCGATCATCAGGACGACGCTCACAGCGGCGCGGTGACGATCAGTTTCACCCAGCCGTTGCTGCGCGGTTTCGGCAAACGGGTCGCCACCGCCAACCTGACCCAGGCCGGATTCAGGGATCTATCCAGCCAGCTCGGCCTGAAATCCACCTTGATTGGGACTGTGACCTCTGTCATCCGGCAATATCGCAGCTACGTGCTGGCGCGCAATTCGCTCGATATCGCCAAAATTTCCTTAGAGCGCGCTCAGGACCAGTTGGAAACCAATCGCGAACTCGTCGCCGCCGGGCGCATGGCATCGGTTGAATTGGTTCAGAGTGAAACCGCGGTGGCGAATTACAAGCTGACGCTGCGCCTGGCGCAAAACTCCGTCGATACCGAGCGCCTGAACCTGCTGTTACTGCTGCGTTTGCCCGAGGATCTCGACATCGACCCGACCGAACCGATCCGGGTGGTTGCCTCCCATCCCGACCTCGACCAGATCGTGGTTACCGCGGAAGCCAACCAGCCCGACTACTTGCGCGCGAAGCTCGATCTGAAATCCGCGGAGTTGAGTCGCGCGGTCAGCCTCAACAACCAGCGCTGGGATCTGAACCTGGAATCCAGTTACCGGTTGTTCGGCAGCGGCACCAATCTGAGTGACGTATATAGCGGCATCGGACAGTACGATGACGGCGATTATTCGGTGCGGCTGATTCTGAGCATTCCCCTCGATGATTACGCCCGCAGGCAGGATCTGGTGAACGCGGAAGTCGGCTGGAACCAGGCGCAGAACACGTTTATTACCACGCAGGAAAACTTGCGGCTGACCTTGCGCAAGGCGCAGCAGGACGTCGAGTCCTCCTGGGACAACGTGGGCCTCGCCAAAACCTCGCTCGACCTCAGCCAGCGGCAGCTCGACCTCGAGACCGAGAAGCTGCGCGCGGGCAAATCGTCTAGCTTTCAGGTGGTTAGTTATCAGAACGACCTCGCCAACGCCGAGAACCAGTACGTAACCGCGCAGATCAGCTACTTGAATGTGCTCAGCAGCCTGGATCAGCTTCTCGGCATCACGCTCGATCGCTGGGGGCTTAAGATGGTTGCCGAGTCCGATCTGATGCCCGACGACATCCCGCATTTCCAGGCGACCGGACCCGAGCGGAGCCGGCAAGAAGAATCCCGATGAGCGAACCAGCCTTCGACACCCGGCAACTGGTCACCTCCAAGCTGTTCAAGGACGTCGACCTGGAGTTTATCGAGCACTTGCTGACGCAGTGTCAGGTGCTGCAGATGGACTCCGGCGAGAAGCTCACTGTCGGTGCTGAAACGCCGATCACGTTCTATCTGGTGCTCGAAGGCGAACTGCACGACACCGAAGGCAAGAGTTTCGTGCACGGGCAGACATTCGGTGAAGAGAATCTGCTGTATCACAACCTTCACAGCTACGTCGTCGAGGCGGTTACCCCGACACGCCTGCTGGTGCTTCTGGAAGACGATTTCTGGCGCATGGTGAGCCTGGATCAGCAACTGGTTCGCAACCTGACGCGTGGGCTCTTGCGCGAAGGGACCTCCGCCCGGCACCACGCGATCGCGCGGTACTGGATTCCCGCATCCGCCGCCTTGATACTGCTTGCCGCCATGGTCATCGCGGGCTTCCGCTACGCAGAGTCGTCCACGCCCGGGCCGGCGGGATCTTCTTTCGAACAGATTGCCGTTGAAGGGGCCGTCGAAGGGGCCGGTGACGGTCAGCGGTTCACGGTCACGACGCATCCAGTCGACGACTGGCTGCGGATCAGGGGCACCGTTCAGCCAATCCGCTGGGACGAGGTCACCGCCGCGGTAAACGCGCAGGTCGCCGAAATGAACTTCGCATACGGCGACAAGGTCATCGCAAGCCAGCCGCTGATGGTTCTCAGCAGCCTCGAAGCAGAAAGCAAGCGGCGCGATGCGCAATCCCAGGTGATCCGCGCCGAGCAGGAGGTCAACCAGCTCAAGACGTGGAAATCCAGCCCCGACGTACGCAGGGCTGAACGGGATCTGCTGCGTACCGGCGACGAGCTCAAACGCACCGAGGAGGAAGTGACGAGCGCGCAGCGCTTGTTCGACCGCGGCATCATTTCGCAGCAGGAGTTCGAAAACACCAAGTCCCAGCGCGAGCAAAAGCGCATCGAACAGATCAATGCGCGCGAGGCGCTGGAAGCGACCTTGAAAAAAGGGGATGCCACCGCACTGCATCTGGCCGAACTGCAACTCGCGAATGCCCGCCAGGGTCTCGATGCCATCGACAAGGAGCTTGCAAGCACGCACATTGTCAGCCCCGAAACCGGCATTGTCTTCACCGCTCAGGATCAGGGTTCGGGCACGGACAAGAAAGCGGCAAGTCCGTTGGCGGTCGGCTCACCGGTACAGGTCAATCAGCCATTGTTCGCCATCGCCGACATGCAGGGTATCTCACTGGAGGCGGACGTTCCCGAGGCCGACATGCTGGCCCTGGCCAGGGGCCAGAGCGCGACTGTCGACTTCGAATCCCTGCCTGGCGTGGAGCTCAAGGGCGCCATCGACTACGTGGCCGGGCGCGGCACCAGCAAGGAATACCAGGGAACGGTCTTCCGCGTGCGGGTGGCAGTGCCGGATCTGACTGACGACCAGCGCCGAAGGCTGCGTATCGGTATGTCCGCCAGCGCGATGGTGCTTACCTATCACAAGGACGATGCAATCGTGGTTCCTTTTGAGGCCGTGACGGTAGAGAACGGCCAGTACCTGGTGCACAAGCGGGTGGGCGACGAATGGAAGACCATGCCAGTGCAGATTCGCGGCACCCGCGTGGACGGCATCGAGATAACCAGCGGACTCGCCGCTGGCGACGAGCTGATGCTGGCGGCCCATTCCGAAAATGCCCAATAGCATTCTCAAGCTGACGGACATCCGCAAGTCCTTCAACACGGGCGCTTGCCAGGTCGAGGTGCTGCGCGGCGTGGATCTCGAGATCCAGCGCGGGGAGATGGTTGCCATCATGGGCAAATCCGGCTGCGGCAAATCCACATTCATGAACATCGTCGGGCTGCTCGATCGGGCCGATCAGGGCGAGTACGAACTCGACGGCCGGCGGGTCGCCAACTACGACGACAAGGAGCTGTCGCATGCCCGCAACGAAATGATCGGCTTCGTTTTCCAGTCCTTCTACCTGCTGCCGCGCTTGAACGCAGAGGAAAACATCGCCGTTCCGCTGCTCTACCGCCGCACGCCCGAAGCGCAACAGCACGAGATGGTGCGGCGGATGATGGAAAAGGTCGACATCGCGGATCGCGGGAAGCACCGGCCGCACGAGTTGTCAGGCGGCCAACGCCAGCGCGTTGCGATTGCGCGCGCCCTGGTCGGCCAGCCGCGCCTGATTCTCGCGGATGAGCCGACCGGCGCACTCGATCCCAAGGTCGGCACGGAAATCATGGAATTGTTCGGGCAACTCAATCACGATGAGGGCATCACGCTCCTCATCATCACCCATGACCCCGGCGTCGCCGCACGCTGCCAGCGCACGCTCGTGATGAGGGACGGGCAGCTGCATGCAGCCGATAAATGAATATTTATCTGAAAGAGGCTGGTCGCAGCCTCTATGCCAGCAAGCAGCGCACACTGCTGGCGCTGATCGGCATCGTTATCGGCATCGCCTCGGTGATCGCCCTGGTGTCCATCGGTAAGATCGTGCGCAACGAAGCAAGCAAGCAGTTTCTCGCAATGGGGACGGATCTGGTTCACATTCGGCTGAGCGACCCCAGCGGGGATTCAGAGTTGCTCCGCGACTCGTCCTTGTTCCAGCAGCTCCTCGAAAGAACACCCTGCCTGATACAGGCCGCGCCGTATACCAAGCGTTCAACCGAGATCCGCGATGGGCAGACTTCCAGGCAAATGGACTTTTTGGGTGTCGACGGAAGCTTTGCGCACGTCGCTCGCCTCTCGCTGGCCGCCGGACGGTTCGTTTCCAGGCTTGACGGCGCGCAGTTCTTCGCCGTGCTTGGGGCAGGAGTGCCGAAAGTGCTGCACCTGCACGGCAAGCCGCAGAATCTGATAGGACGCCGGATTACACTGCGAGAACACGACTTCACCGTCGTTGGCGTGCTGCAGCCCGCAGAACGGTTCGAATTGATCCGTACCGACATGGATCAGGCCATCTTCATCCCCTACGGCAATGCGATGCGAATGGACTTCCACGGTCGAATCGATCAACTGACGGCACGGAGCGGCCCGGCGGCCGACTCGGCCGCCTGCCAGCGCGACGTGACGCAGTATTTCTATCGCCGCGCGCCTGGCATTCACGTCGACGTAACTACCGCGGAGCAGCTCATTGCGCAGATGCGCAAGCAGTCCGACATGCTGGCCGCCATGCTGGCGGCGATTGCCAGCATCTCGCTGGTGGTTGGGGGCGTGGGCATCATGAACATCCTGCTGGTGTCGGTCAGCGAGCGGCGCCAGGAGATCGGCATTCGCCGTGCGCTGGGGGCCTGTCAGGCCGACATTCGCTACCAGTTCCTGTTCGAGGCGGTGCTGCTTTCGATGATCGGCGGGCTGCTGGGGATCGTCATCGGAGTAGCCGCATCCTGGTTGGTGTCGCGGTCGCAGGGGTGGGAGTTTTTCGCTTCGGTGGGTACCTTAGTGATGGGTGTCGGCGTATCGATGGCCATCGGGGTGTTCTTCGGGTTCTTCCCGGCGCATCAGGCCGCGAAAATGGACCCGATTACCGCACTGCGCGGCGAATGAAACGCGCAGCGGCATCCCGCCTGAAAGGCCGAACCGGGCCAATGGTACTAACCGAGACTATTATCAATACGACGCCTGCCAAGACGCCACCTTGCAGCGTGCCCGGACGGGCGATGACTTTCACGCAATTCGAATTCAGAGCGGTATTCAGTCCTGCAAAAACTGGTGAGCAATATTCGGGCTCGCGGGGCTAGCGCGCCCGTCGCGCCATCAAAGATGACCTCACCCAGCTTCTCGACACCCTCAGTCGGCGCAAACGGCTCATGCACGCTTCCGGTTGAGCAAACCACTCAGGCAAATGACACCCGAGGTGACCACGACCGAGCCGATCAACGAAGCAAGCTCAATGCGTTCGCTCAACAAGATCGCCGCCAGGAGAGTGGCGCAAACCGGGGTCAAGGATCCGATCGCCGATGGGATTTCGGCGCCAAGGCGGGTAATGGCGTAGCTGTAGAGAACGCCGGATCCCAGTCCGACGGCAATGCCCTGGGTCAACATCAGCACAGCCAAATCGACCGCGGGTAAGCTGTTCCATGTCAATTCGGGCTGCTGCAATAGCCCCCACGCCAGCAGCACGACGCTGTTAGGCACTGTCAAAACCGCGGTGACCTCCAGGGGCTTCAAGCCGCTTTGGCGTACCGAAATGGTGAACACCGCCCACAGGGCGCTGCACACCAGGAACAGCATGTGCCCGTGTAACAGCTCAAGCTGGGGGTCGAGTAGGGATGAGTAAAGAAAACTGGCGACGCCCAGTGCAATGGCGAGCAGGCCAACAACCCGCAACGCCGTTAACCGCTCTTTGAATATCAACACGGCGATTGCGGTAACGAATAACGGTGCCGCTCCAGGAATCAGCGTGCTGCCGTCCGCCACTGGCGTCCAATTCATCGCCGCAGCGCCGAGCAGAAAGAAAGGCAGTCCCGCGCCCAGTATGATCCCGAGCAGGTATCGGTACTTGACCGCCATGATTTTCCGTCGACGCTCGATCAGCAGCCAAGCAAGTATCAGGCCGGGTATGCAGAAGCGAAACAGTGCGAGTTCGAAAATCCCCATCGGGGACAGGGCGCCGAATCTCAGGGACAGGAAATAACTGGACCAAATCAGGACTGTGATAAAGGCGGCTCCATAGCCCAGGAGCTTTTGCCGCGAGTATGACGACGTGGATGCTGCAAGGCTCATGGGAAATCGGAAACCAGTCGATTTTGTCGCTGCAAATAATACGCCACAATGTGCAATGCCTCATGATAGGGGCAGCGCTTTACCCTAATGACGCTCAGCATATTGCTATGACCTGTCAAGCACAATACAACGGCTCAAAATCCGCCCCTGGAGGCCGATTTCGGAACTGACCTGCTCCCAAGCCAAGTAGCCGGGCCAGCACGAACTTAGTAAAGTCCGCTTTCTGGAGCGCTTGGGTATTTGGGTCAACGTAATGACTGCGGAGCAGCTTGTTGCGCAGATGCGCAAGCATTCCGACTTGCTGGCCGCCATGCTGGCGGCGATTAGCTACCGGAACAAACTCGGATTCAGGCCTTCAGGCAGCCAAAGCATTTTTGTTAGCCCCAAAACGCCTGCTCTGAGCTATTTGAACGTCATGGTACTCACTCACCGCCCACTACGAGAGGGGCACGCAAGATTGTAGCCCGCTTTGGACGTTGGGGCTGAAATGGTGGTCAGCGCCCGCCGCGGCTTGAAGCGTGCTATCGCCCGCGGTGTCGTAAACATAGTACTTCGTAACATTGCCCCCGTACTTGAGTTGGTAGACCACGTCGCAATAGGCATAGTCGCAGTTGAGAACCGTGATCGCCTCGGTCGGCACATTGTCGAAGCCTGAGACCGGTGTGGTGTGTGAAGCATCGTTGCCATTGTAGGCATAGATGCCAACAATGCCGTGCTCAAACGGAATGCAGTGTTTGGTCCGCACCGGCGTGGAAGCCGCCGTGGCTGTGCCGGCGGACCCTGCCATGAGAGCGAGCAACAAAATCACAGGGTAACGGCATGGTGAAAGCGACATTGTAATTCTCCCAATTCGGCTCCGCACAACTGCTTATGGGCAGGCACCCACGCTTGAGGAATCTTTTATCTCGCAATTGTCAGAATCGGCCGGATTGCAGGCCAGCGTCGGATTGCCACAAATATCGTACGCCCACCAGACCCCACCTTTTGAGCTGGTAAACTTGAAGTCGCATACCCCGTAGCTGCAGCCAAAGGGGCTTTGGGACTGACCATGGCTTAGCACCTGGCTTTGTCTGCGGGGAGTCGAGTGCGCGTTGTCGAAGCCGTCATACGAGTACACTGTCACGGTCCCTTGGTTTGAGGCAAGACAGCTTCTTATTGTCGCGGTGCAATTCGATTGAGTATACCCAGGATCGGCGGTAGCCGCTCCCGAAAACCAAAGTAGAGAAGCAGCAACGAGACAAGCAAAGCTTCTGACTGCGATAGAGGCCATGGTGGTTCTCCCGAGGGCTGTTGAAGGTACGATTATGGGATAAAAATTTTTGCGACCATTCTTGAGTACAAGTGTAATCCGGTAATTTATATCCGTGAATTCGCTCGAATGCAAGCTCTGCGGGCTTGGTCAGACTTGTTGGAGATGCGCTTCCAGGAGTCGGGCAAAGATTTTTTGGTAAAAGGGGACGGGGCAATTGATTTGATTCAAAGCCGCGGAGAGGAAAATCTGCTTTTGAATTCTCTGGGTGTCAATCCGACGATTTTCAAAAAAGTCTTTCTGAACGCGCTGGCGTCTTCGTAACCCACTTCAGCTGAAATGGATCCAAATGTCAGGTTGGTGGATTCAATCAGGTCACAGGCTTTTTGAATCCGTAACTTTTGCAGATATTCTGTTGGCTTATGGCCGGTTGCCTTAACGAATCGCCGTAAAAATGTTCGTCCTGTCAGCAGGCTCAGCTCAGATATTTTCGAGGTCTTGATAGGTTCATGGAAATGTTGTTGCAAATAGTGTTGGGCTTTCAAAACCGCCTGGTCGCCATGGTCCAGTTTGGGACTGAAACTCTGATAATAGCGCTGCTCTCTGCGGCCGGTATCCACAACCAGGAGTTTTCCCAATTGGCGCATGACTTTGGGATGCATGAATTGTGCAACCAACTCCAGGCCCAGATCGACCCAGGACATCAGTCCTGCGGCGGTGATAATGTCACCGTCGTTTATCAATATCTTGTTGATGTCCAATTTCACCTCGGGAAACTCACGCGCGAACGCTGAGGCAAGATTCCAGTGTGTCGTTGCCTGCCTGTTTTTCAATAAACCCGTTTTGGCCAGAATAAAAGTGCCCGCGCAAGCCGAGCAAATGATGGCTCCGGCAGCGTGCTGCTTCAGGATCCAGTTTTTCAGTTCCTGTTCAGGCGAAAAAAAGTAATCACCAGTCACGCTGGGCAAAAGAATAATGATCTGGTATGCAGGTCGACTCTTGGTTGCGCCGTTACCCGTCATTGACTGCCGAATAGCAGCAACATCATATTGTCGTACTGAAAAATGCTGACCTATCCCGTGTTGCTTGCTCAATTCATTGGCAATCGAGAACATTTCCTTCAAGCCGTGTGATGCGGATTGCATTGCACCCGGATAATCGACAATCGCCAGACGAATGGTTGAGTTTGTCACTTTTGACTCGTTTTATGTCATTTATGTCCATAGTTTAATCGTTTTTTGTTGGGAATAATATCCACGGTTGAAATACACGATTGAAGGCTCGTCTCGAATTTTTGTATCACTTCAGCGGTGACCAAGGAAAATCCATGGGCAAAAATGCATTACTCCTGATCGACGTTCAAAATGATTATTTCAAAGGTGGCCTATTTCCCTTGAAAGACATGGAGTCAGCCGCCAAACAAGCAGCCCGATTACTTGCTGCTTTTCGAGAGAAAGGATTACCGGTTGTACATGTGCGCCACGAAAACCCCAGTGCTGAGGCGCCGTTTTTTCGCCCGGGTTCCGGCGGGGCTTTGATCCATCCGGAATTTACTCCTCAGGCCGATGAGCCGCTTGTGGTCAAACAGCACGCCAACGCTTTCAAAGGAACGAATCTCAAGCAGATCATGGATGAAAAGGGCGTGGACAGCGTTCTGATTGCAGGCGCCATGAGCAATATGTGCATCGATGCAGTGACGCGCGCAGCGTCCGATCTTGGGTATCGGTGTGCGGTTGCCCATGATGCCTGTGCCGCTATGGATCTTGCTTTGGGAAGCACTACTGTACCTGCCGGGCAGGTTCATGCAGCTTTCATGGCCGCGCTGGGTTTGGGTTATGCAAACGTTGCGGCTTGCGACGCGCTTTTGGAGAATCTTTGATCAATATGCTATTGGGTTTGACGGCTTAATACAGCCGGCTGGCGAGATACCCTATTCCCAAATGTGTCCCGGGTCAGGATGACAAAAATTTGACACACTATGATAGGGCAGCAAGAGTTGCGATATTAACAATTTTTGGCCGATTTTTAACGACGGCTGGAGCAATGGGAGAGAAAATAGATGCACAGTCTCAAACGATTCATCATGATTAGCGGCACCACGTTCCTCGTATCCCTCCTTTTAGTTTCTCCAACCAGGGCCCAGCCGCTGCAAGGGCAGAGCAACTCATCATCCTTGGAAGAAATCGTTGTAACCGCACAAAAACGAGAGCAAAGCGTGAACGATGTCGGCATGACCGTGAATGTGTTTAGCGGCAATCGGATTCGGGACTTGGGTGTGGCCAGTGCCGAAGACATGGCCAGGTTCACACCTGGCCTTCAGATCAATGAGATCGCCGCAACAGGCGTTCCGCAATACACCATTCGGGGCGTTGGTTTCCAGGATTATACGACCTCCGCTTCATCCACTGTCGGTCTGTACATCGATGGCGTGAATCTGCCCTATCCGGTGATGAGTCGTGGCGTTTTATTCGATGTTGAACGGGTCGAAGTGCTGAGAGGCCCGCAGGGTGATCTTTATGGCAGAAATACGACCGGCGGGCAGATCAACTTTATCAGCAGGAAGCCTACCAGTGAGTTTGCGGCTGGCATAAGGGCAGGCTATAGCTCGTACAAAACGATAGATGGGGAAGGCTTTGTGAGTGGTGCTCTGACCGATGGCGTGCGCGGAAGGCTGGCTTTCAAAAGTACCCATTCAAGCGAGGGTTGGCAGCAGAGTTTGACCCGGGACGATGAGTTGGGCAAAAAAGATGTTGACGCCATTCGCGGTATCCTGGATTTCGACATAAACGATAAAGCAAGCGCCGAACTCAACCTGCATTACGTCAAGGATAAATCCGATAACACGGCGCCAACTGCCTACAATGGTACCGAAGTGGGCCTTGCGGAATTCAATCTGCCTTATATCCCTCTGGATCAATACTTGTTCGGTGGCCACGCGGGCGAGACGCCCCCATGGTACTCATCAGGTGACAATCGCGCCGCCGATTGGACCAATAGCTATACCAGCCCCATCACGGGTACTACCTGGAATTTCAGGCCCAAGCGGGATAACGAGCTAAAGGGCGTCTCCGTCAAATTGGCTTGGGATCTGGGCAACGTGACTTTAAACTCGCTGACCAGCTATGACGAATTCAGCCGCGTAGAAGCAAATGAAGGTGACGGAGGCGCCTTCAACGATACTGCGAACATCAACACCACTGACATCGACTCGTTTACACAGGAATTCACGTTGTCGCAAGATATGGAGGAATTGATGTGGATTGCCGGCTTGTACTATTCCAAGGATAACCTCGACGAGCTTTACCATTTCTTCATGCCGGATTCGTTTTTTGGTTATGGCGCGGTAGCATTCGATATTCCTCCATTCAGTTTCGCGCCCATACTGGAATTGGATACCAGCTACAAACAGAAAACCGAATCAAAGGCCGTTTTTGGCCACGTCGAGTGGTCGTTTGCGGACCAGTGGCGGTTAACGGTTGGTGCCCGTTATACCGAAGAAGACAGGAAGTGGTCAGGCTGTACTTTCTCCGCTTCGGACAACTCACTGGGTAATTTCCTGAATTTTGCGTTCGGTTCCACCCTGCAGGCTGGAGATTGCGGTACCGTTGATGATGACCCCAACTCAGCCACCTATGTTTTTGCGCTACTGGGAACACCCAATGTAAACGATGCCTTCCATGTCTATACGGACACGATCAACACCAAGAAATGGATGGGAAAATTGGGTGTCGACTATCAGGTCAATGACGACATGCTTTTCTATGCAACGGTGTCGCACGGTTTCAAGTCCGGTGGGTTCAACGGCGCCAATTCAAATGCTACCCGGCAATTGCAGCCGTATGGTCCGGAAAAGCTGACGGCGTATGAACTCGGTACAAAAATGACCCTATTGGAAGAATCGATGCAGTTGAATGCGGCCACATTCTATTATGACTATAAGGACAAACAGGAAAAGGAACTCGCAGTCACATTCGTAGGCAATATTGACGGACTGACCAACGTACCGAAGTCCGAGATATACGGCGCTGAGCTTGAATTGCAGTGGGTGCCCGTCGAGGGTCTGAATATAAACCTGGGCGCCGCCTGGTTAAAAACCGAGGTTCTGGAATGGCAGGCTGTCGACGGCGACGCCAGCGTCTGGCCTGACGTGGTTACCTTCGATGCTTCCGGCCTCAAGTTGCCCCAGGCGCCCGAGTGGTCATACAGCGGTTTGGTCAGTTACCGATGGCCTGTGGGCGCGAATTTGTATCTGGAAATTGGCGGTGATTTCAACTATACCGACTCAACGTCGGGTGGATCTCAAGCGACCAACGCAACAACTGACTATACGATCTATGACGCCAGGATTACCTTGGGCGATATACAAGGAAAGTGGAGCGCCCAGGTTTGGAGCCGAAACATTACTGATGAGTACTACTACCCTTCAGCCTTTGTTGCAAATGGCCCATTCGTGCGTATGGTTGGAATGCCCCGCACGGTCGGGATTACGGTTGCCTACAATTGGTGACCTGGCCAGACATTTTGACGACTTTGGAGATGTAGGTGATGAAACATATTGCCCGATTTGTCATTGTCATGACGGTTGTCTGTATTTTACCGGCAAAGGCGCAAAGCGTCGCAGAGTCAAAAATACTCGCTCACGGAGGAGCTGTTGACCTGATCATGGTCAATGGCAAGGTCAAAACGCCGTCCGGTTGGGTTGCTGCTTTGGCTATTCGGGATGGGTTGATTGTAGCTGTTGGTGAGTCTGAAATGATCACCGCCATGCGTGATGAAAACACCCAGGTGATCGATTTGGCTGGCGATACCGTACTTCCAGGGTTGAGTGACTTGCATGTGCATCCGATTTACGCGGGCATCCGTGCCAGAGAGTGCAGTATTCCGCAAGGCTCGACGCTGGCGGAAACGCAAAAAATAGTGGCGGCCTGCGTTGCAAAAGTGGGCCCTGGTAAATGGGTCACCGGCGGGCAGTGGGACGCGTCTGCCCTCGGGCAGGTGCCAAATCATGAAATGCTGGACGGTATAGCTCCGGATAACCCCATATTGCTGGAGGACACCAGCGGCCATAGCGCATGGGTAAATGCCAAAGCGCTTGAAGTGGCCGGTATGACCCGGGAAACCCCTGATTCGGAAGGCAGTATCATCGAGCGCGACGCCAACGGTGAGCCCACGGGCGTCCTGCGGGAGGGGGCGATAGAGTTGGTGAGGAAGTACATACCAGGGTACACCGATGAGGAAGTCCGCTCGGCGTTGATCTGGTCTTTGAATAAAATGCTTTCGTACGGCATCACTTCTTTCACCGAGGCATCGGTTGGCTTTACCGCGGGTTCTGAGAAAGAACTCAGGGCCTGGGCAGCCCTGGCCGACGGTGGGATTCTCAAGCAGCGTGCAAGACTGTGCCTGACATGGATGCAGAACAATGCTGAAGCCGAGGATGTGATCACTGCCAGGAACCTTTATGCGCGAGACCGCGTTTCCCCCGACTGCGTCAAAATTTTCCTCGATGGTGTACCGACTGACAGCCATACTGCGGCAATGCTGCAGCCGTACGAGGGTTCTGTAGAAGGCCGGGAAGATGAAGCCAGTCGCAGCGGCGTATTGTTGGTGTCCCAGGATGCTTTGAATGAGGCGGTGACGCGCTTTGACCGGATGGGGCTGACGGTGAAATTTCATGCTGCAGGCGATGCGGCGGTGCGGGCCGGAATCAACGCGGTTGAAGCGGCCCTGAAAGCCAATGGCTTTGGTGGCCAATTGCACGATGTTGGGCACTGCACATTCGTGGCTGCAGAAGACATAGCCCGTGCCCGGGCGATAGGAGTCACTTTCGAAGTGTCCCCTTATCTGTGGAGCCCAAGCCCAATCAACGACGATATCACCGCGGCAGTCGGGGCAGAGCGCATTAAACGGGTCTGGCCGGTGCGCGAAATGATCGAATCCGGTGCGCTCGTGGTTCCGGGTTCCGATTGGTCCGTCGTGCCGTCGGTTAACCCCTGGATTGGCCTGGAGATTCTGGTTACCCGCGAAGTTCCCGGCGGCAGTCAAAAATCCTTTGGCAAGGCTGAGGCTATCTCCATCGATCAGGCCATTGATATGTTCACGGTCAATTCTGCAAAGCAAAGAGGCATGGCGGACAAAGTGGGCCGTATCGAGCCGGGGATGCTGGCTGACGTAATTGTCATCGATCAAAACCCGTATGAAGTTCCAATCACCCGGGTGCATGACACAAAAGTCCGGATGACCTTTATTGAAGGTGAAAAAGTGTTTGATGCAAATACCATGGCTGAAACAAAAGACAGTGAGTAATCAATTGACCAAGTTCATACCTCTGCTATCCGTCGCAATTTTATCAATGCTTGAGATAAGCCCTTCCATGGCCAGTGATTCCCGGTCTGGTGTCGATAATCAGTGGTTTTACATGGTGAAAACCAAGCCTTCAGACCCAGCCAGGGAGGCCGAATTCAACGCATGGTATGACGAGGTCGATATTCCAGATGTACTGGAAGTTCCCGGTTTCATGCGAGCTCGCCGAGCGGTAGAACAAGTAATTCCTGAAATTCCGTCAGCTAATTTGAAGGATGATGACAGTAAGTACGTCGCACTCTACGACATCGAAACCAATGATATAGATACATCCATTATCGATCTCTATGTGGCGGCTCGCAAAATGGTGGCTATGGGCCGGCTCACAAATGACTTGAAGGTTGTAGAGGCGAATTACTACCAGATGGTCGCGCAGCCCATTGACGTAACGGCCTCCGAACCGGCAAACAAAAACAAGTATGTATTTATCAAGAAAATTCTTTGCTGCAAAGACTTGGCATCTCAAAAACAGTTTCTTGACTGGTTTGACAATACTTTTGCGCCTGAAATCGTGGGGGCGAAAGCTCTGACCCGTGTAAATCTATACCGGCTCTATCGCGTGATGGAGGTGCTTACCGTTGCGCCGGAGGAAATACCACATTTTCTGCTAGTTTATGAATTTGAAGGGGATTCAGCTGATCAAACCGTCCGGCAAATTAACCAGACAGTCAGCAATCTCAATGAAGCCGGCCGGCTTAGCAAACTATACGTCGAAGGTGACTCGGTAGTTTATAGGGAAATGAGTGACATGAAATCGACAGAGTGATGAAGCCTGTTCGGTCATACTTGGTTTTGGTATGCATGGGGTTGTTTGCTTCCGGCTGCGATGCATCGCCAGACCCAGAAGCACATATTGTTGGAGTGGATGTCTTCCAGGGCGGGTTTGCGACGGTAAATTCGTTTGTTTTTTCCAATGGCAAATCACTCCTCGTCATGGATGTGCAGCGCAAGACCTACGAGGCTGAAAAGCTTGTTGATCTGATAAAAGAAAAACACCTGCCCTTAACCAAGATCCTGATCACCCATGGGCACACCGATCACTTCACAGGAATGCCTCTGTTCCTGAAAGAATTCCCCGATGCGCAAATTGTCGTAGCCAATGAAGACATCAAGCGCGACATCAAAGCCTACGCGATATACATGGGCAGCGGCGGTGAAACGGGCGCGGAACCGGCGTTGGAACCGCCGCTACGGCCGAAATCGGCAGAAAATCCCGGCGGCTTCGATTATGAAAACAACATCCATGTGCTTGCCGGTAACACGCTGACATTGGATGGCGGCGGCACACTGGAGCTTGACACCGACTACAAGCCCGCAGAAGCCAAACACACAACTACCGTCTACAGCAAAGATCTCAACGCATTATTTCTGTCGGACCTGGGATATAACAAAGTACATCTTTGGATGGGGGATGACATCAGCAGACAGGACATCGCCAATTGGCGGGAAGAATTGGGCAACATCAAGGCTAAATATGCTGCGCTGAATCCAACGGTCTATCCGGGTCATGGCGATGTAGCCGACATGACCCTGTTCGATACCATGATTCAGTATATCGACGATTACACGCGCATTACCTTGGCGGCAAAATCCAGGTCCGAAGCGATGGATCAAATGATTGCGTTATATCCCGATTACAAGGAAGCAGATTTTTTTCTGAAATACAGCGTCGAGAATCACGTGAAATAATGTGATATGATGTTAAAACTCGATTGGTCCTAATTCCACGACACGGTTGGTTGGAATATTGAAGAAGTCGCTAACTGTACGCGCGTTTCGGGCTAATGCCGCGAAGACCAGAAACTTCAGGCGGGATAACACACTGCGTTCGCGTGTTGACGGAACAATTTAGTCTCTCGACAGGAAGTAGGACACTTGCTGGGCGTCGAGGGTCAGGCCGTATGGGCCACACATTTCCACCGCCGCACCTACATCGGGGCGATCCATGAAGCCATACCGGACGATCACCTTCCAGCAATTGTTGCCCAAATCGTCGCAGCTAATGCTGTCTTCTGTGCGGACCCATGGCACTTCGCTGAACTCTACGGTGAGAAACACATTACATTCATGCAGCACTTTATAGTGCTTGAGACTATGCAAAAGCGCATGTGGCGTGGAGTCCGGAGCCGAGGTGAAAAACACCGCCGCGCCCGGAACGCGTTGCGGGGGTGAGCCAAACAGCGAATTCAGAAATGGCTGCAGTGGGACGGATGACTTGCGCGACGTCGCTTGCAATTTGCGGCGGCTCTGTCTCGAGTTCAGCATGACAGCAAAAACCACGGCGCCCAATAGCAGCGGAAACCAGCCGCCTTCGAATACCTTGTGCAAGGCTGCAGCAAAGAACGCGACATCGAAAAACATGAAAAAACCGGTGGCGAATACGGCTAAGCAGATGGGGTAGCTCTAGCCCGGCCGGATAACAAAGAACGTCAGAATGGTGGTTGTCAACATGGTTGCCATGACTGCTACGCCATACGCCGATGAAAGCCGGGACGAAGAACCAAAACCAATCACGGCTGCCAATACGGCTATGAGCAGTATCCAATTCACCGTGGGTAGATAAATTTGTCCCTTCGCCCTGGATGAGGTATGCATCACCGCCATGCGTGGCAGATAACCCAGTTTGATAGCCTGTTGTGTCATCGAGTAGGCTCCGGAAATCGTGGCCTGTGAGGCGATGATGGTTGCAGCGGTCGCCAGGACAATCATCGGATACAAGGCCCTGCAGGAAATGTCAGATAAAACGGATTTGCAATGGCTCGAGGATCGGCGATCAGTAGCGCTCCCTGCCCAAAATAATTGAGCACCAATGATGGTGCAACCAGGCTGAACCATGCGAACCTGACGGCTCTTTTGCCGAAGTGGCCCATGTCGGCATAAAGCGCCTCGGCACCGGTAATGGCGAGCAGCACCGACCCCAGAACGACGAACGATGCGAAGCCGTTGGCGGTGACAAATCGAATGGCATGCAATGGATTTACCGCTGCCAGAATGCCGGGGTTTTTCGCAATGTTCCAGGCGCCCGAGGCGGCGAGAGCGGTGAACCAAAGAACGCATACAGGTCCAAAAAGCTGCCCTACGAATCCCGTGCCATATCGTTGTATCAGAAAGAGTCCGATCAAAATCCCGGTCGAAATCGGAATGATGTAAGGCTTGAACACATCGGTGCCGACCTCGAGGCCTTCCACCGCGGACAACACAGAAATGGCTGGTGTAAGCACCGCGTCTCCATAGAACAGCGAAGCGCCGAATACGCCGATGAGCATCAGAGCGGTGGCCAGTCGCGGCCTGTTTCTTACAGAGGTCAACGCAAGGGCAAGCAGGGCCATGATCCCTCCCGCGCCCTGGTTGCTGGCGCGCAGGATCAATGTGACGTACTTGAGCGAGACGACAATCATCAGGGCCCAGAAAATGGCCGAAATCCCTCCCAGTATGTTTTCCCCGGTGAGGCCAATGCCATGCTGTGGATTGAACGTTTCCTTCACGGCATAAAGCGGGCTCGTGCCGATGTCCCCGTATACCACTCCCAGAGCAAGCAAGGCGAGCGCCCCGGTGGATTGTGCCGGAGCGTGCCCTGGCGTGTCAGTGGGCTTGATTCCGGGCGGGGCGGATGCGCGCGTGCCCATGAGTTTTTCCTCTTCCCTAAAAAATGCGCAGTCTAGACTCCGGATACCGGCTTGCACAGGCGGAAAGCAAAATTTTTATGGTTTCTTTATGACTTTTCCCAGGGAGCTTTAGGCTATAGTGCGCGAATGAACAAAGCTGCTGGTTGGTTGGGTTACATCTGCGCAGTAAGTCTGGTGGCGATCTGCACCCTGGTGGGTTTTGCCATGACGCCGCGTTTTGATGTGGTCAATGTCGCGATGGTCTATCTGCTGGCGGTCGTCATCATCGCGTTGACATTCAGCCGTTGGGCAGCGATCGCGAGTGCCGTACTGAGCGTTGCAGCCTTCGATCTTAGCTTTGTGCCGCCACCGGGTACATTTACCATCAGCGACCTGCAGTATCTGCTCACCTTTTTCATCATGCTGGTCGTGGCTTTGGTCATTTCCAGACTCATGGAGCGCGGCAAGGAACAGGCGCAAGAGCAGAGCAAACTGGCGATCGAAGCAGAGTCGGAAGCCAATCGCCGGGCATTACTTGCCTCGATTTCTCACGACCTTCGCACGCCATTGGCCGTGTTGATGGGAGCGTCATCGAGTCTGGTCGAAACAGGGGACAGGATGGACCCGGAGGAGCGCGCAGCGCTTGCCGCCAGCATCTATAGCCGAACGTGCGAAATGACGGACCAGGTGGACAAGATTCTTCAAATGACCCGAATTGAATCCGGCGCCATCAGGCTGGACCTGGAATGGTCTTCCATTGCGGAACTTGCGGGTGCGGCCCTCGCGCGCCTGAGTGGACATCTGGCCCATCACCATGTCCTGGTTGAAATCCCGGGCGATCTGCCACTGATTCACGTGGACGCCACGCTCATCGAGCAGGTGCTCGTCAATCTGTTGGAAAACGCGGCGCGGCATACTCCGGCGGGCACGATAGTCCGCTTGCGTGCATGCTTGCGGCCCGAGGATCTGGCGGTATCTGTCGAAGACTACGGGCCTGGCATCGAGGAGGCTGAAATCGCGCGTTTGTTCGTCAAGTTCAGTCACCCCAGAGCGGCAGCATCTGGAAGCGGCGTCGGCCTCGGCCTTGCGATTTGCCGCGCGCTCCTGAAGTGATGGTGGAAAGATCTGGGCCGAGAGACTGCCGGATGTCGGCAGCGCCTTTCGCTTTTCTTTGCCCTTGAAGCCTCCCCCTGAGCCTCCGGCAGACAGTGAAACGGCCTGACGTGACCAAACCGGCAGCTACCATACTAATCGTCGAAGATGACCCGGAAATCCGAACGCTTCCTCAGGTCATCTCTCGTTGCAGCTGGCTACAAGGTGGCGCAAAGCCCGACCGGTCGAAGAGGGACGATTGACGCTGCTACCCACAAACCGGACCTCGCCATCGTCGACCTGGGCCTGCCCGACTTCAATGGCCTGGATGTCATCCGGCGGATTCGGGAGTGGTCGCACATGCCGCTCATCGTGCTCTCGGCTCTGGCGCAGGAAAGGGTAAAGCTGGATGCGTTCAATGCGGGCGCAGACGACTATGTAACCAAACCCTTTGGGATTGCGGAATTGCTTGCGCGCGTGCGCGTCGCTTTGCGGCACGCTGTCTGGGCCAGCTCTGGTGATCGTATCATCAAACTCGCTGCGGTCACTATCGACCTGGATGCTCGATCTGCGCAGCGTAATGGATCCACCATCCACCTCACCCCGATAGAGTTTCGCATTATCGCCTGTTTGGGAAATCATCTGGACATGGTAGTCACTCATCGCCAACTGTTGGTTAGTGTGTGGGGGCCTACGCATGCAGAAGACACGCATTACCTGAGAATCTACATGAAGCAGCTGCGCGACAAGCTCGAAGCCGATCCCCTGAGACCGCGCCACTTGATCACCGAAACCGGAGTTGGATACCGCCTGGTGTCCGAAAATTAGAACCACCCAGGGGCCTCGAAATGTTTATCGAATTGCGCGGTGAATCGATAAAAACCGTTGGATTCAAAGATGCCGCTTGTCCACCACCCGCTGGGCTTTACCCTGTGAACGGGGGATATGATCCTCGTCACACACCACGACCTGGCTGGAAATTCCAATATACGACTTGATCCGATGGCTCAGGAGTGCACCTGCCGCTTCCTTTTCCTTGTCGCTGATTCGCGATCTTGTTTCCACCTGAATGCTGACCATGTCCATATTGCCGGAGCGGCTCACTTCAATCATGTAATGGGGCGCCAGGACATCGATGGCCAGCACCTGTTCTTCAATCTGGGTGGGATAGACATTGACGCCGCGTATGATCAACATGTCGTCACTGCGGCCGACGATTCGGTCCATGCGGCGCATCGGCCGCGCGGTGCCGGGCAACAGGCGGGTCAGGTCCCGCGTGCGGTAGCGAATGACGGGCATCGCTTCTTTGCTCAGGCTGGTGAACACCAGTTCACCCAACTCCCCATCAGGCAGGACCTGACCGCTGAGAGGGTCTATGATCTCCGGGTAGAAATGATCCTCCCAGATCGTCGTCCCGTCCTTGCTCTCGATGCACTCCTGGGCGACGCCAGGCCCCATAACTTCGGAAAGTCCATAGATATCCACCGCATCGATGCCCAGGCGCGCCTCCAGTTGCTGGCGCATCGACTGGGTCCAGGGCTCGGCGCCAAACAGGCCGCAGCGAAGGCTCAATTTGTGCGGATCAACACCCTGGCGGTCCATTTCATCTGCAATATTCAACATGTACGACGGCGTAACCATGATCAAGTCCGGGTCAAAATCGCAGATCAGCTGCACTTGCTTTTCCGTTTGGCCGCCGGACATCGGGATCACCGTGCAGCCCAGTCTCTCCGCGCCGTAATGCGCCCCCAGGCCACCGGTGAACAAACCATAGCCGTATGCGACATGCACTTTGTCCCGGGCACGGCCGCCGGCGGCATAAATCGAGCGCGCCATCAGGTCGGACCACATGTCGATATCCTTGCGGGTATAACCCACCACCGTGGGTTTGCCGGTCGTGCCGCTGGAGGCATGCACTCGCACGACCTGTTCCATGGGTACGCAGAAAAAGCCAAAGGGATAGTTGTCCCGTAAATCCTGTTTGGTGGTGAACGGAAAACGCGACAGATCTTCCAGGTTTTTCAGTTCGTCCGGGTGCACGCCCTGGTCGGCAAATTTCTTACGGTACACGGGCGAGGACTCATAAACCTGGGCCAGGGTATGCTTCAGGCGCTCAAGCTGGACGCTACGCAGTTCGTCAATGCTGGCGGATTCTATGGCGTGGAGACCACGCGGGGCGGGCTTGTTCACTGCATCACCTGCTGATGGTCCTTTGGGTTATTGAACTTTTCCGGTACAGGCAAAAATTATACAATTTTTTGATCAGGGCATGATATTTTGTATCACAACGCACCTTCTTATCGCCAGCTCCGAGGAAATAGACATGAGCCTGCTCTCACACATCATGCCCGAACATCACCAGCATTGCGATGCGCTTTTTATTGCTGCCGAAGAAGCTGCCGGAAACGGCGACTGGGTCGCTGCGACCTCCGCCTTCGAGCGATTCAACGGGCAGATGCAGGCGCATTTCGAAGCCGAGGAGGGTGTGCTGTTTCCGGCGTTTGAGCAGGCAACAGGCATGAGCCAGGGCCCGACGCACATGATGCGTCAGGAACACCAGCAGATGCGATCCCTGCTGGCGCAGCTCGAGTTTGCCTGCGCCGGGCAAGATGCCGATGCCTATGCCGGCGCCGCCGAGACTTTGCTCATGCTGATGCAGCAGCACAACATGAAGGAAGAGAATATTCTTTACCCCATGTGCGACCAGGCGCTTGCCGCCGAGGCGGAACAACTCGGCGCCAGGATGGGCGCGATGCTGGAAACTTGAAATGCCCGGCCCGCGATTGATCGATGGTCGTGACATGCTGCCGCCGGAGCCGCTGGAATTGGCCCTGGCCGAGCTGGACCGGCTGGCGCCGGGTGAGGAACTGGTGATGCTGTTGCATTGTGAACCGCTACCGCTCTATGCCATCCTCGACCGGCGCGGTTTCCGCCACCACGCGGTGCGCTGTGCCGACGGCAGCAATGAAATTCACATCCGGAAAACCTGATCCAAATATTGGGGTCAAGGCGGTTTCAATGCAGAACGCACTGTCTTTTGATCAGGCGCCGCCGATATCGGCGCCCTACCGTTTCTTTCTCACCGCGCCGCTGTTTGGCGTGGCAGCAGGCCTGCTCCTGGCGTGGCTCGGGCCGGCGGCATTTGCATCACGCTGGACACCGGGCGCCGCGGCGCTAACCCACCTGCTTGCGGCTGGTTTCATGTTGCAGGTGATGTGCGGCGCGCTGCTGCAATTCGTCGCAGTGGTGGCAGGTGCCAACATCTGGCGGCCGCTGCTGGTGGCGGCGGTCGTGCACCCTTCGATCACACTGGCCGCTGCTCTTCTCGCGGCGGCCTTCCTGCTCGGGCGGCAGCGCCTGTTCCTGCTTGCCGCCGGGCTGTTCGCCGTGGCCCTGGTTTTTTTCCTCATGGTGATGGCGATTGCCTTGCTGCGTACGCCGGCGCGCGGCGCGTCGCTCCAGGTCCTGCGGCTGGCGCTGATCGGACTGCTGGCAACCATGGTGTTCGGCGTGGCGCTCGCCGCCAGCCTGGGCGGGCAGGGCGGTCTGCTGTCGTTCTGGTCCCTGTTCACGCTGATCGATGTCCATGTCGCCTGGGGGATGGGCGGCTGGGCGCTGATGTTGGTGATCGGAGTTTCCTTTCTTGTGGTGCCCATGTTTCAACTGACGCCGGCCTACCCGGTATGGCTCACGCGCGTGGTACCGGCAGGATTGTTCCTGCTGCTGTGCCTGTGGACGGCGCAGCTCTTGTCGGACGCCGGCGAGCCAGGTGCATGGCAAAACGTCACAATACTGGCCGGAACCTTGCTGACAGCAACCTACGCTGTTGCCACCCTGTGGCTGCAAGCGCGCCGGCGGCGGCGCCAGAGCGATATCACCCTGATTTTTTGGCGCGGCGCGATGCTGGCGCTGGGGATGCTTGCTGCTTCCTCGATTTTGTTTCAGGCGCTACCGCCGCTGGGCCAGCAGGCGCGTGCGCCGCTGTGGCTGGGCGTTCTGGCCTTTGCCGGCGTATTCCTGTCGGTCATCATGGGCATGCTGTACAAGATCATGCCTTTTCTCAACTGGCTGCATTTGCAGCAACCCGCCGGCACCACGATAGACCTGCCCAATATGAAGCAGATGATTCCACAGCGCAGCATGCGGGTGCAGATGCTGCTGCATTTCAGCGCGGTGGCGCTGCTGTTGGCCGCGGTGATTTGGCCTGCGCTGGCGCTGCCGGCCGGTCTCACGTTCAGTGTTTCCTGTCTTTGCCTGGAATGGAACCTGATCAGCGCGACACGGGTGTATGTGCGATTCAGCAATCGAATCAGCGCCGATGCAGTTAGTGTCAACTAGTTTGATCTGCGGCATTCCCACCGCCCTGGAGATTGGTTAGGGTGTGAGGATTGACTGCCAATACAATGGATGATCAAGATGCAGCTAAAGTACACAACTCGACCTTTGAATGCAGCAGACCTCGAAGAGGTGATCAATATCGATGCCGGCATCGCCGGCCGCCGCAGGCCGGTGTTCTTCGAGAAACGCCTGCAGGCAGCGCTGGCCGAACCGAAACACTTCATCTACATCGCGTGCGAATACGAGGGCAAGCTGCAGGGCTACCTTCAGGCCCGCTTGCTGGACGGAGAATACGGGACCAATGAAAGGACCGCTGGGCTGGATAACATCGGCGTTGATCCGGGCAGCCAGGGACAGGGTGTCGGAAAGGCTTTGATAGAGGAGTTCGAGCGCATTCTCAGACATAAAGGCATCAGGGAAATTGAAACGCAGGCGGATTGGCGCAATTCCAACTTTTTGCGATTTCTTTCCGCCGCAGGTTTTCAACTGGCGCCACGGCAGGTACTGGAGCGTGAGGTCGGCTACATGGATACGGCGGGCGAACCGGCGACGGACCCGTACCCTGTACTTAATTCCGGAGACAAGGATTTCAGCGACTCAAGTGGCGATGAGTCCGGTTCACTGGCCCGGGATATGTTCAACTGCCGCACGCTGACCAAGGAAGACTTGCCTGCACTGATCCAGATCGACAGGAAGATTACCGGACGCGAACATGTCGAATACTATCAACGCAAAGTCAAAGAAGCGCTGAGTGATTCCGGTATCCGGGTTTCGATGGTCGCTGAACTGGGTGGCAAGGTGGTCGGGTTCATCATGGCGCGCGTCGATTACGGTGAATTCGACCGCATCGAACCCACTGCCGTGCTGGACACTGTCGGGGTCAATCCGGCAATGGGACACCACCTGGCGGGCAGCGCGCTGCTGTCGACTTTGCTCGGCAATCTTGCCACCCTGAGGCTCGACACCATCCGCACCGAGGTCGATACAGAACACATGGATGTTTTGACTTTTCTTTTGAAAAACGGCTTCCGGCAATCACAGGAACTGGCTTTCTTCCATCGCCTTGACTGAAATCACTTTGCGGCCACTGTTCTTCCCGCGAAATCCTCGCAAGGCCGGAACCCATGGCGCTCAGCCGTGCAGCATTTCGTATTTTTGCAGTAATTCCTCTTCCGACTCCGGAAAATCGGGATTCGGAACGATACAGTCGGACGGGCACACGACTTTGCACTGCGGTTCGTCTTCTGCTCCTACGCATTCCGTGCAACGAAAGGCGTCGATGACGTAAATGGTCTCCCCGGCTGTGATGGCGTCGTTGGGACAGGGATCCACGCATGCATCGCAAACCGTGCAGTCTTCATTGATCATCAGAGCCATGGCATTCCTCCTGTAGTGTGAACGGTGTTGGCTGTCTTTCTCATGACGCCTTGGGCAGCATTTCCAGTTCGGCCAGTTTGTGATAGCGGAATTCGCCCCACAGTGCCGCGCCGATCGCGCCGCCATAGATGGAATCGGGGGAGGATGTCACCGCGCACTTCAGGCTCAGTTTTTCCATGGACTCGTTCAGCGCGTTGTTCAAACCGCTATCCAGCGCGAGCCCGCCGGTGGTCATGACCAGGCCGTCATCCACCTTGATCGATTTGAGCAGTTTCGCCAGCCGGTCAGCCATGGAAATATGTATTCCCTTGAGGATATTCGGTGCGGAAATGCCTCGGGAGACCATGTTGATGACGTCCGTTTCGGCCAGCACGGCGCAAATGCTGCTGACCACTTCCGGCGCATCGGCCTGTTTTGACAACTCACCGATTTCTTCCTGCGCAATACCCAGGTAGCGGGCGATGTTTTCAAGGAACTGGCCGGAACCCGAGGCGCACTGGCTGGTCATCTTGTAATTCAACACCTTGCCGCGCTGATCGATCTTGATGGCGCGGCCGTGCAAGGCGCCCATATCCAGTACCGCGCGGGCCTGCGGTTGCAGATAGATGGCGCCGCGGGCATGCGTGGTCATGGAATAGAAATGGCCGGTGCTGTAGGCGATGCTCTCGCCGTCGCCGGTGGTGGCGCAATAGGCGATGTCATCGCGGCCGAGGCCGGTATCGGCGAGCAATTCATCGTAGGTTTTCCGGGTCAGTTCGAAAGGATCCCGCTGGCGAATGACCGCGGTGCGTTTGGCGATCCATTCGCACCCGTCATTTTCGTGCCTGAAGATGGCGACCTTGATCGCGCCCGAGCCAACGTCTATTCCTGCTGTGGTAATCACTTCAAGACTCCATCACTGCCCGATGAGCGAACGTGGCGGCCCCGAGGGAGCCGGCGTAGATCGATTCGGGATTGATATTGATCGTCATTTCGCCGTAGTTTTCATCGACCAGTTTCTTCAGCTCGCACACGGCAGCCTCGTTCTTGGCCACGCCACCGGTAAAGGTAAACTGGTCCGTGATGCCGCCGGAACGGGCCACGATCGACATCGCGCGCAGAATGATGGAACGGTGCAGTCCGGCGAGAATGTCTGCGCGTTCTTCACCCAGCGCCAGCCGGTCGCGCAGTTCGGCGCCGGCAAAGACCGTACAGGTGGAATTGATGCGCACCGTCTTGGTGGCTTTCATTGCCAGCGGCCCCAGTTCGTGCAGACCCATCTTCATCTCATCGGCTATGTAGCCGAGGTAGCGGCCGCAACCGGCGGCGCAACGGTCGTTCATCTGGAAGTTCTGCACGATCCCCTGCGGGTCGACCTGGATGGCTTTGGTGTCCTGACCACCGATATCCAAAACCGTGCGGGTGCCTTCGTGCATCACATGTGCGCCCAGGCCATGGCAGAGGATTTCAGAGCGTATGTGCTCCTTGGAAAACGGCAGGCGCACGCGGCCATAACCGGTACCGATGAGGTAGGTTTCTTCCAATTCCACGTCCAGGGCTTTGTTGATCGCAGCTTTGAAGTCGTGTCCGGAAAGGTCGAGTTCCGGGTTCTCCGTCACCAGGTTGGCAAAGCCCTGCGAGATTTTGCCTCTCAGATCCCCCCGGGGGGCCGGTTCTCGACTTCGATGATTGCCCGGTCATAGACATTGACCAGCAGGTCGTAGGGCAGGTCCATCTGCCGGGCCACGTCTTCGGAGAAGGTGAGATACCGCGCACCGGCGATGTCGCGGAAAAAATCCGATTTGCGCATGACCCCGGGGGCGAACAGCGCATTGGCCTCCTTGCGCAGCATCGAGAAAATCTGCTCCAGCGCTTCGCTGACCACTCCCTCCATGCCCTGGAAGCGCGGCCCCTGGACGTTTTCGACGCAGGTGCTTTCCAGGTCAGCCAATTGCTCGAGGAATTGTTCCCGCCTGAAGTTGCGTTCCAGATCCTTCAGAAACGTGTCGATGCCTATCTCGATTTTTGAGTTGCTGGCCAGTTCCCGTCTGAGCAGCGTGAAGCGCGAATCGATGTGGGCTTCCTGCTTGGATACGGCTGCTGCGGTATCGTAATTGGAGCGCGAATTGGTGATGCCGCGTCCGAGAATGGACTTGTTTTCATCCATCAATATGGCTTTGGTGGTGGTCGAGCCCAGGTCTATGCCGATAAAGCACTTCATCATCCGTTTCCTTTTTTTGAGTGCCCCGGTACTAGGCTGCTCGCCTTTTCTGATCGATCATCTGGAAGTAACTCTCCAGCCGGTTCTTGACGTTGGCGGCCGAGAAGTAGCGTGGGTCCACCAGGTCGGTTTCGATAAAGGCGGCCGGTTTGCCGGTGCGCTTTTCGATCTCGCGCATCATCAGCAACTGCCCGGCGGAGAAACTGTTGCAACTCTTGATCGAGTTGATCAGCAGCCCGTCCGCCTGGTACTCGTTGATGTAGTTCACCAGCATGTCGACGCGTTGCGGCAGATTGTGGTTGGTGTAGCAACCCATGCAGTATTCCGCCAGTGACTCCAGCGGCCGGTCCGGGTCATGGCGGAAACCGAAGTCGTAAACCCCACCGACTTTTGCGTAGGAGCTGGCGACCACGACCGCGCCTTCTTCATAGAACATTTTCCAGAACTCGCGCATATGGGTATAGTTCGGCGGCCCCTCGGTAACCAGGCGGTACTTCTCCTCACCCATGTCACCGTCCGGCGTCACCGGGCCCTTGCCCGCGGCCACGCGTTCCTCGATTTCCTTGCGCAACAGCTGATAGTAAGTGGTGGCATCCTTGGTGCCGCGAAACGCCGAAAAGATCGGCCCGACATAGTAGATGGCGCCGAAATAGGCATCGATGGGCGAGGGTTTGAGTTTTGCCGATTGCAGCACCCAAACGAGGTCTTCTTCAGCCTTGGCGGATTCCCGCATGTATTCGCGCAGCCGGTCGATGTCGAATTTGACGCCGCTGACTTTTTCCAGCTTCGGGATCACTTCCGACTTGAGCTGCTTGACCACGTAATCGCGCATGTTGTCGGTAATCCCGCCGTCTCCCTGGTAGGGAACATGCAGCATGGCCGTCTCACACTTGTATTCGTGGCGCAGCAGCTCGAACCACTTCATGAAGGTAAAGCAGCCGGTGTAGGAAAGCAGCAACAGGTCCGGATTGGGCAGGGACTGGCCCGTCGGCCCCATATTGCCCTTGCGCATCATGCCGATATCCGATTTGACGTAGGTACAGACATCTTCGGAGTGGCCGCTGCGCTCGGCCTCCATGATGAACATGCCGGTCTTCTTGCGCATGCCGTGTTGCAGTGAGTTGATTTCGGGATAGTTGCCGACCATGTCGAAGCACATGACCAGTTCATTGAGGTTCCCCGGCACGAAGGTGTAAGAAACCTTTTCACCCCGCTCGCGCGCGCTGGCCAGCCGGTCGAAGTTTGCCGCGATCATCTCTTTCTGTTTTTCCATCGACTGGTCTTTCTGCGCATCATGGCTGTCGATGGTTTTGACGTTGATTGTTGCGTTCACGCTTCAGCTCCCCATAATTTGATCGAATCGGCAAAGGTCCCTGCCTGCTCCCGGATCGGTTGCATTTGGCCGGAATTCTCCGAGTATTTGAACGAGATGTACGGAATTTTGGCTGCATTCAGGGCATCCTGCAGCATCGGCCGTTCCAGCAGTGCCGGATCGCAGAAACTGGGCGCGGCAAAAATCACGCCCTCGGCCTGGCAGCGCCGCACCGCGTCCACCAGATACAGGCCTTTTTCCGCTTCGGTCGGTTCGTAGGTTGCGGATGTCTTCACCGAATGGTGGATGAAGGTCCGCGCCAGGTTTTCGATCGGATCGCCTTCCAGCGGCACGTCTACGGTCAGCCAGCGGTTGACCAGCATGAAATCGTCATCCAGCACGTAACATCCGGCCAACTCGATCGATTTGATCAGGTTCAATGGCGGTTGTTCGCAGAACATTCCGCTGACCACCACACGGCAGTTGTCCCGCATCGGCCGGTCCGTGTCCTCGGTGATTGCGATGTAATCAGCTCAACAATTGATTGTGTTCTTCGACCGGTATCAGCATGCCGGCCCGCATCAGCAGATAGGCCTCGGCCGCGGGTATCCTCCAGGGGTAGGTGGCGCGCAGCGCATAGAATTGGTTGACCAGCCGGCGGTTTTCATTGAAGACGGCAATCGAACTTGCGTATGGCCTCATCAGTGATTTGCCGGCCACCCAGTTTCTCCAGGCCACGCTTCAGATCCTGCAGCTCATTGGCATAGTATTCACCGCCCACATCGTCGGTGTAATTCTGCGGCACATCGAAATAGTGGGTATACACCTCCGGCCGGATCATTTTCAGCATGCCGGAAAGGTTGCGGATGACATCGCAAATGCTGGGAAACAGCATGCCGTCGACGAAATCCAGCCGTCCCGTCAGCACCAGTTCAATCGTCGAGCGCGGTATGCGGCAGATATAGCTCTGGTAAAAAGCATCGCCCTGGATTACTTCGAGTTGATCACCGCCGCCGAAGATACCCAGCGGCAGCATGCCGGCCGCATGTATGATCTCCCGCGGCACGTAAATGGGCATGAAGCCAATGACTTTGCGGTCCGGTTCAGCGGCTTTCCAGTTGCGCGCAGCGGTAAAATTCAGATCATCAAACAGGCCCTGGCAATGTTGGACGATTTGTTCACTTGTATTCATACGTTCCGGTGCGCTCATCTGGGGTTCCTGTTGCGGCCCAATGACCTCTCAGGTCAATGCGACGACTAATTTGTTCTGACGGCTCGACTTAAATACTCATTGTGGTATAGTAATACCATTAATAGCCAAAAATCAAGCAATCAAGACAAAAAAAGGATTTGCCGACCATGAGCGCGATGCCAAAACCGGAGACTCTGGAGCAGATGAAAACCCTGTCCATCGCAGTGGTTGGTAGCGGTGGCGCCGGCGCCATGACGACCGGCAACCTGCTGCTCGAGGCCTGTGCAAAACTGGGCTGTTACGGCCTGCAAACCCGCTCGGTGGGTCCCCAGATCCGGGGCGGGGAAGCCGCGGCGATGTTAAGACTGGGTTCGGAACCCATTGATTGCGCGAGTGATCAATTCGACATCCTGTTGGCCATGGACTGGAACAATGTCGACCGCTTTGCCGCCGAGATTCCCATGGGTCCCGGCAGCCTGATCATTTGCGATCCGAAGAAAGGTGAAATCCCCCCGGCGATGGCGACCCCCAATGCAACGGTAATCGAGCTGCCGATCAGCGCATTGGCCAAGCAGGTCAAGGGCGGCAGGGACAACATGATCGCATTGGGCGCGATTGCCGAGATTGTCGGGCTGTCGCGCGAATCCATAGAATTCGTGCTGACCAAACAGTTGGCGGCGAAAGGCGAGGAGGTTCTTCAGACCAGTCTGGAAACCGTCGAGATAGGCCGCAAGGCCGCCGCCGGCATGGAAAAGCGGCCACTACCCGCCGGCAACCACGCCAACGGTGAGCATTGGATCATCAGCGGCAACCAGGCCACCGGCCTGGGCGCCATCCGCGGCGGCATCCGTTTTGTCGCGGCCTATCCGATCACGCCGGCAACCGAAATTCTTGAATGGATGGCGCCCAAACTGCCGCTGGTTGGCGGCGCCCTGATTCAGGCCGAAGACGAGCTGGCTTCGATCAGCATGATACTGGGCGCCTCTTTTGGCGGCATCCCGGCGATGACCGCAACCTCCGGTCCCGGGCTGGCGCTGATGATGGAGGGCCTGGGGCTTGCGGTCAGTTCAGAAACCCCGGTCGTGGTCGTCGATGTGATGCGCGGCGGGCCGTCGACGGGTATACCGACCACGGCGGAACAAGGCGATCTCAATCTTGCGGTGTACGGATTTCATGGCGATGCCCCGCACCTGGTGCTGGCGCCCACCAGCGTCACCGATTGTCTTTTTACCGCTCAGTGGTCGGTATTTCTCGCCGAAGCCCTGCAGGCGCCCGCGATCGTGCTATCCGACCAGTTCCTCGGCCAGGCCAACATGATCGTGGACCGGCCTGTGCCGATTGCGCTGCGAGCGAGGCGCGATAAGGCGACCGAACCCGGGCCGGATTATGAACGTTATGCCATTACGCCGAGCGGTGTGTCCCCGGCGGCGATTCCGGGTACCGCCGGCGGGCGCTATACCGCCACCGGGCTGGAACACACGCCCGCAGGTATGCCTTCGAGCACTGCGGAAAACCACGCGCTGCAACTGGATAAACGTTCGCGCAAGATTACCGGGTTCGATTACGGAAAACATTGGGCGGACATCGAAGGGGAGGGCGAGCTTGCGGTCATCACCTGGGGCTCGACCACCGGTCCGGTGCGCGAGGCGATGCAGCGATTGCGGCGGCAAAATATAGACAATATCCGCACCGTTGCCATCCGTTTGCTGGCCCCGGCCCAACCCGAAAAATTCGCTGCTGCCATGGAAGGGGTAAAGAGAATTCTGATTATCGAGCAGAGTCATTCCGCGCAATTCCAACACTACCTGTGCGCCCATTATGATTTGCCGGATGACCGTGAAGTGTACCATCGTGCCGGACCCATGCTGATGCGCGCCGGCGAACTGGCAGAGAAGATCAAGTCGTGGAGTCAGTCATGAGCGACACTGCTGAAGTACTGGATAGTCCGGTTCTCAAACCGGCGGATTACAAGTCCAAACTCAAGCCGATCTGGTGCCCCGGCTGCGGGGATTATGCGGTCCTTTCGGTCATCACCAAGGCACTGGCGGCGCTTGAGCTGAAACCGGAAAACGTGGCTGTCCTGTCGGGTATCGGCTGCTCATCGCGCATACCCGCCTACAGCAGTTGTTACGGTTTTCACGGCGTCCACGGGCGTTCACTGCCTGCCGCCACCGGCCTGAAAGTGGCGCGGCCCGATTTGACCGTCATCTGCACCGGCGGCGATGGAGACGGCTTTTCCATCGGCGGCAATCATTTTCTCCACGCCTGCAGGCGTAATGTCGATATCACCTACATCGTGATGGACAACCAGGTCTATGGCATGACCAAGGGCCAGGCCTCACCGACCACCGATCCGGATTGGGACAGCGTTTTGACACCGGGCGGAACCGGCATTCGGCCGTTCCAGCCATTGGTCATTGCATTGGCCTCGGGTGCGAACTTCGTCGCCCGGGCGTTTTCCGGCGATACCCGCGGGACCACGGATATGATCATCGAAGCCATCAAACACCCCGGCTTTTCCTTCGTCCAGGTGCTTAGCCCGTGCGTCACCTTCCGCCCGGATCAAAGGGAATGGAAGCACCAGGTGAGAACCGCCCCGGTGCCCACCACCGACGATCCGGCCAGGGCGGCCAGGCGCATCATGACCGACGACGGATTCAACCTGGGCATTCTTTACCAGGGCGATCGTCCGCCCTATCAGATCAGTTACCCTGCCCAAACCGCAGACCCGGATTCAATCGGCGAGGAATTCCGCATATGAGCATCGATCAAGACACACAGTCTCCGGAAAAACCGGACACGAATTTGCACGACATCTCAGGCCTGCTGGCCCACGCACTTGCCCTGGAGGAAGAAGCTTCCGAACGTTACGCGGAGCTTGCCGAGGTGATGGAGAGCCACAATAACCCGGAAGCAGCCGCACTGTTCTCCAAGATGGCGGGTATCGAGCAACTCCACGTCGACGAAATCCGCAAGCAAATTGCCCGGCGTGAATTAAAGGACTTGCCTTCCACGCACTATCGCTGGGTGGGAATCGAAGGGCCGGAAACCACCGATCATGCGGACTTGCATTACCTGATGACGCCGCGCCAGGCCTTGTCACTGGCTTTACTCAACGAACGGCGGGCGCGTGATTACTACCTCGATATCGTGGAACAGGCCACCGATCCGGAAGTCGTGGAACTCGCCCGCGAACTCGCCGATGAGGAACGTGAACACGTCAACTGGGTCAAGCAGTGGCTGGAACGGTTTGCGGAAACGGAGGAGGGCTGGGACCACGACGACGATCCGCCCAACCTGCAGGGCTGATCTGAGCAGAAGTGATCAGCTGATCATGAGGTGGTTTTGATACTCGGACCCGGTCCGGCTATACTCAATGGCTGTCTCAAAATAATCATGCGGTGACCCATCCTATTCATGACACACTTGAGCGGCGCGCCTCAACGATCCGTTTCCGCTCCTGCCACAAACCCGTTCAATCACCATCCACAGCGCAATACAGTTGCACCTGATGACCTAGCCCGCATGATGCACCAGTTCACTACTGCGACGGCTCAGGAGCACGCCCTGTCTGTCTTTCGCTCGGTCGGAGTGCTCGACATAGTGTCAACTATGCCTGCGCGCTCCTCGGTCGCGAAAGCCAGCCATGACGTACTCCTGAACCGTCTCACGCGCGACGGCTTCGCTCACTTACTCTTTGCGCTTCGCGCAAAACGTGCGGTCGCTCTCGCCTGCGCTACGAGCACTGGTGCATCATGCGGGCTAGTGCAGCCGAAGAAGGCGCGGAACAAGAAGCAGCATAACAGGGCTTCTGGCCTCCTCTCCAGCCGCCGTCTGAACCTGCGGCCAATTCTTGCCAAACGCGGGTACTGAGCCATATGTGTGGAATATGCGGAGAGATCCGCTTTGACGATAACGCGCCCGATCTGAACGCGATTGAAGAGATGAAGCGGCAGATGGAGGCCCGCGGCCCGGATGACGGTGGAACCTTTTCAGCCGGTCCGCGCGCCTTTGGCCACCGCCGGCTAAAAATCATGGACCTGACCGCAGATTCGCAGCAACCGATGTTCGACGCGGCTTTGGGCCTGGGCATCGTGTTCAACGGCGCGATATACAATCATCCGGAGTTAAGGGCAGAACTCAAGGGACTCGGTTACTCATTCTTTTCCGAAGGGGATACCGAGGTCGTTCTGAAGGCCTATCACGCCTGGGGTGCAGGCTGCCTCGACCACTTCAAGGGGATGTTCGCCTTTGCGATCTGGGAACGAGACAGCGGTCGCACATTTCTTGCGCGTGACCGGCTCGGCATCAAGCCGCTGTATTACAGTGAAAACAAGGACAGGTTCCGTTTCGCTTCCTCGCTTCCGGCACTGGTGCGAGCCGGCGGAATCGACACCGGGATCGACCCCGTTGCGCTCAACTTCTACCTCAGTTTCCACGCTGTCGTACCTCCGCCTTACACGATCCTTCGGGGCGTGCGTAAATTGAGGCCGGGGCATCATCTGACCATCGACGGGAATGGACAGGTGAGTGAGCAGTGTTATTGGCATTTGGACTTCAAGCCCGACGATTCGCTCAGTGAAACACAGTGGCGTGACGCGTTGCTCGAAGAATTGCGGGCCGCAGTGAACCGCCGCCTGGTGGCTGCAGTCGACGTTGGCGTGCTGCTGTCCGGCGGCGTCGACTCCAGCTTGTTGGTCGGGCTGATCGCCGAGGCCGGCATCAGCCGCTTCAAAACCTACTCGATCGGTTTCGAATCTGTTGGCAGCGAGAGCGGGAACGAATTCATTTATTCCGACTTGATCGCTGATACGTTCGCCACCGAGCATCACAAAATCCGAATCGCTTCGGATGAATTGCTCGAACATCTGCCCGACGCAGTTGCAGCGATGTCCGAACCGATGGTCAGCCATGATGCCATCGGCTTTTACCTGCTTTCACGGGAGGTGGCCAAGACATGCAAGGCGGTTCAGAGCGGCCAGGGTGCCGACGAGGTGTTTGCCGGCTATCACTGGTATCCGCCGCTGAGCGGCTGCGACCAACCTTTTGCCACCTACCGGCAGGCGTTCTTCGACCGTGACTTCGACGAGTACCAAAAGACCGTTTCCGCCAATCTTGTTGGCGGCGACCATGCGGCGGAATTCGTTCGCCGGCATTTCTCCGCCATCGAAACGGCTGACCCGGTGGACAAGGCCTTGCATCTGGATACTACCGTCATGTTGGTCGACGACCCGGTCAAACGGGTGGACAACATGACCATGGCCTGGGGGCTGGAGGCGCGGGTACCGTTTCTCGATCATGAGCTGGTGGAATTTGCCGCAACCATACCGGCTGAACTGAAAGTTCGCGGCGAAGGAAAATACATTCTCAAGCAAGCGGCGCGGTCGGTGATACCCGCGGAAGTGATTGATCGGCCAAAGGGCTATTTCCCGGTGCCCGCATTGAAATATCTTCGCGGCAATGTGTTGGAAATGGTCCGGGACAACCTGCTTGGCCCACGCGCACGCAACAGGGGTTTGTTTCAGCGTGAATACATCGATCAGTTGCTGGACGATCCGGAAGCGCATATCACGCCCCTGCGCGGCTCCAAGCTCTGGCAACTGGGCCTGCTGGAAAGCTGGCTGCAAATGCAGGGCCTCTAAGAAGAGGATTACTCACGAAGACAGGCAGAAGCCATCATGACCAAAAACCGCAATACCGGCAGCGAAGGAGCCCTCGTCTACTGCGGATGGGGGCGTGTCCTGTTCGCCCACACCTTTGACGATCCGGCCGCCATCGCCCGGGAGATGCAAAAAGAGCGCCCCGGAGAGCGGGATATAGCGGCTTACGTCAGTGATCCGCATGTGGTGTTGTCCTACGCCCCGCAACAGCTCTTTCTCGACCCTTCGGATACGCTGCGTCTGGAACTGTCCGAATTCGGCGGTAAAGCGCAAACCGAAGGCATAAAAATCAGCCGGGTGCGGACGAAAGCGGAGGCGCGGGCCATCAACGATCTCTACCTCAAACGCGACATGGTTCCGTCGGATGCGGACTATATATGGCAGCAAAGACGTTCAAAACAGGTGATTTTTCTTATTGCTGTGGACAGCTCGACCGGTGAGGTGGTGGGTACGGTTACCGGGCTCGATCACACGGTAATTTTCGATGATCCGGAAAACGGTTCCAGTCTGTGGTGCCTTGCGGTCGATCCCGCTGCGGTGCTGCCAGGAATTGGAGAAGCGCTGGTGCGCCACCTGGCCCGGCATTTCAGGCGCATCGGCAGAAGCTATATGGACCTGTCGGTCATTCACGACAACCGCCAGGCCAAGGCGCTGTACCGCAAGCTGGGGTTCGAGGCGGTGCAGTATTTTGCGGTAAAAATCAAGAATGCCCATAACGAAGCCCTGTTTCTTGGCCCGGAGCTGGAGGAAAAACTCAACCCGTACGCGAGAATCATCGTCGACGAGGCGCGGTCGCGCGGGATCAATGTCGAAGTTCTGGATGACGAGGAAGGCTATTTCAAGCTGTCGCGGGGCGGCAAGAGCATCGTTTGCCGCGAATCGCTGAGCGAATTGACCAGCGCAGTGGCGATGAGCCGCTGCCAGGACAAGTTCGTTACGCATCGCTGGTTGAGCAAGGCTGGCTTTGAAACACCGGCTTTCCAGCTCGCGGGCACATCTCAGTCCAACCGGGCCTTTCTGGACCGCCATGGCCGGGTCGTGGTGAAGCCCGCCATCGGCGAACAAGGAAAGGGCATCACCGTAGGTGTTGACAATACCGAACAGCTCCGGCGAGCGATCAAACGGGCAGGAAGGTTTTGCGATCGAGTACTGCTGGAATCCTTCCATCAGGGCGAAGATTTGCGCGTGGTCGTGATCAACGATGAAGTCGTGGCGGCGGCGATCCGCAAGCGCGCCCGAATTGTCGGTGACGGAAAGAAGACCGCGCAGACCCTGATTGAAAAGCAGAGCCGGCGACGCAGGGCCGCGACCGGAGGCGAGAGCCAGATACCGATAGACGAGGAAACCAGATCTTGCCTGGCGGAGCAGGAGTTTGACCTCAGCGATGTCATTCCTCCCGGGGAAACCGTGGTCGTGCGCAAGACCGCCAATCTGCATACGGGCGGTACCCTGCATGATGTGACCGACTGTCTCCATCCGGACCTGGTCGAGGTGGCCAAGAAGATCACGCAAAGACTGGAAATTCCGGTCGTGGGTCTTGACTTTATCGTCGCTGCAGCGGAACAACCGGACTACGTGATTATCGAAGCCAACGAACGCCCGGGTCTGGCCAACCATGAACCGCAACCGACTGCCCAGCGATTCGTCGATCTGCTGTTTCCTCTTTCGATCAGCGCCGGGGAGCGCGAACCCAAGCAACCATCCTCCAGATGACCGCAATACAATGATTGAACCCAAGAGAATCAAAAACACCCTGCTCGAACTGCTGGCCATTCCCAGCCCCTGTGGATTTACCGACGAGATCGTTCATTACATCAGCCGGACACTGAAGGACATTGGTGTCAAGCACGAATTGACGCGCCGCGGCACCATTCGTGCGCTGCTCCCGGGCAGTGAGCGGACGCCGGCGAGGGCGATCGTGACCCACGTCGATACCACCGGCGCAATGGTTCGGTTCATCGGTGAGGATGGCCGTCTGCTTGTGGCCCCTATCGGTCACTGGTCAAGCCGCTTTGCTGAGGGCGCAAGGGTAACGGTTTTCAGCGAACAAGGCGCCTACCGCGGCTGCCTGCTGCCGAAAGTCGAATGGGGCGTGTCGCGTGACGCCGGCGTCGATGCCGTTCCCCTGGACTGGGACCACATAGAGCTGAGGCTGGAAGAGGCCGTTTTCAGCGCAGAAGACGTTCAGCGCCTGGGCATAGAAGTCGGCAATTTTATCGCGCTGGAAAGCCACCCGGAAGTGCTGGACAACGGGTACATCGTCGGCCGTAATCTGGACAACAAAGCGGGCACGGCGGCAGTAATCGAGTGGTTGCGCCATCTGACCGAGGAAGGCTTGCACGCCACTCATGACACCCATGTGCTCTTTACCATAACCGAAACCACCGGCGCCGGTATGGGCGGGGCGGTATTGCCGGAGGTTTCGGAACTTCTGACGGTGGATTTCGCCTCGGTCAAAACCAGCGAGAAAACTCCGTTCAAGCGGGTCACGCTCGCCAGCGGCGACGCCAGCGGGCCTTATGATTTTCATCTCACGGCGCATTTGCGGGCGATTGCCGAACGCGAGGATATTCCGCTGCAGCAAAAGTACCTCAAGGCGTTCCACAGCGACGCCGCGGCCGCGCTGATCGCCGGCCATGACGTGCGCACTGCCGTGATTGCATATGCCGGTGACGCCTCGCACAGCATCGAGCGCACCCATCTCGACAGCCTGGTCAATGTGGTGCGCCTGTTGCAAGGCTTTCGCAACCAGTGAGCCTACCTTTGCGCGCGACGATGAACTCACAACCGTGGAGCAATTCTCGCACCAGATTGACTCGGAAAAACTGCCGCATGCCGAACAGGTCCCCGAAATGGCCGATGTCATCGCGGCCAGGAACCGTAAAGACGGCACTGATGAAGCCTGATAATGCACCGGTGGACATGGGCTACCTGCGCCAGCGGTTGCTGGAAATGCTCGCCATTCCCAGCCCAACCGGCTTTACCAACGAACTGTCCCGTTACGTATGCAATGAACTCGAGCAGCTCGGCATCGGCCACGAGCTTACCCGCAGGGGCACGATCATCGCTCGCATGCCCGGTGCAGAGCACAACAGTTCCGTGCGGTGGCCAACCATCTCGACACGATTGGCGCTGTTGTAACCGAACTCAAGGGCAACGGGCGGCTGAGTCTGTCGCCGGTGGGAACCTGGTCAAGCCGATTCGCCGAAGGCGGGCGCGTTACTGTATTTACACGAAACGGCGCCTTCCGGGGCCAGGTATTGCCGTTGCTGGCTTCCGGTCATGCCTTCGACCAGCAAATCGACAGCCTGCCCGTTTCCTGGAATCAGGTTGAGCTGCGGCTGGACGCGCATTGCAGCAACCAGAACGAACTCGACCGGCTCGGATTTCGCAGTGGAGATTTCGTTGCCTTTGATGCCGATCCGGAAGTATCGGAGTCCGGCTTCATCAGCTCCCGGCATCTCGACAACAAGGCCGGCGCAAGCGCACTGCTGGCGGCACTTAAAGCGATGCGCGAGAGCGAAAGGACACCGGTCCTGGACTTCCAGGCCATGTTCACGATCACCGAGGAGGTGGGCACCGGAGCCAGCGCCTCCCTTTCCAATGAGGTCGTCGAATTCGTCGGTATCGACGTAGGTCCGGTGGCGCCGGGCCAGAACGCGAGAGAGACCGGCGTGACCTTGTGCGCCCAGGACACCAGCGGACCCTTCGACCTGCATCTGCTCGCGCCAACTGAAGTCACTGTGCCGCAAATTCGATATCGAGTATCAGGTGGATTTGTTCCGTTACTACTACTCCGATGCGAACTCGGCGATCAGGGCCGGCCACGACGTGCGCGATGCGCTGATCACGTTCGGAACCGATGCCACGCACGGCTACGAACGCACGCACCTGTCGAGCCTGGAGTCGGTGGCGCGGCTGGTGACCGCATATGCCTTCAGCGAGCCGGTGTAGGCCCCGGTTGCCGGCCATGACGAAGAAAGCTGGCGAAAGCCCCCGGGAGCTCACATTGCGGGCCATTGTCACCGGCATGGTGCTCGGCGCCATTCTGGCGCCGTGCAACGTCTATTCCGGACTCAAGATCGGCTGGTCCTTCAACATGTCGATCACCGCATTGCTGCTGGCCTACGTATTCTGGGTACCGCTCACGCGCAGGTTCGGGCTGAGCCGCTGGGACATGCTGGAAAGCAATATCAATCAGACGGCCGCGTCGTCCGCCGCCTCGATCATTTCCGGAGGTCTGGTCGCCCCGCTGCCGGCGCTGGCGCTCATCACCGGTGAAAACCTGCCGTGGCTGACCCTGACTGCATGGGTTTTCGCCGTCAGTTTTCTGGGCATCTGGGTGGCCTGGTATCTTCGCCCCCGTCTGATCGTCGACTCCCATCTGGTATTCCCGGCCGGCATGGCGACTGCGGAAACGCTGCGCGATATTTTCAACCGCGGCCGGGAAGCCGGGCAGCGCGTGAACCTGTTGCTCAGCGGGCTTTTCGGCGCGGCTGCGGTCAACGCAATGGACACCTTTGTCTGGCGCATTCCCAGATGGGCCCCCAGCGCAGTTGCGCAAAAGCTCACGCTTTCGTTCGATCCCTCCCTGCTGCTGCTTGGCTTTGGCAGCATCATCGGATTGCGCGCCGGCCTGGGGCTGCTGTTCGGTGCGTTGCTTGCCTGGGGCATCATCGCGCCCGCACTCATTGACCGGGGGCTGGTGCAGCTGACAGCAGAGCCCAATTGGTTTCAGCCGCTCGTTGGCTGGTTGTTGTGGCCGGGCGTGGCGATGATGGTAACTGCCAGCCTGACCAGTTTTGCCGCAACCTTGTTAGCAGGCGCGCGGGCTTCGAATAACTGCGCCCGGGGCCGCACAGGTCCGCGAGTCACGGAAAGACTCGCTTAACGGGTTTTCTGGCCACCGCCATACTGGTTGTCATGCTTGAGATCACGCTATTCGATATACATTGGGTCATGGCGATCCTGGCCATTCCGTTCGCATTTCTGCTTGCCACGGTGGCCGCGCGGGTGGTGGGGGAAACCGGCATTCCTCCAATCGGCGCGATTGGCAAGGTTTCGCAGCTCGGTTTCGGCATTCTGGCGCCGCACCAAGCCATCACCAACCTGATGACGGCCAACGTGGCCGGGGGCGCAGCGGGTCAAAGCGCCGACCTGCTCAATGACCTCAAGGCCGGGCACGAGATCGGCGCCAGACCGTCACGCCAGATTGTCGCCCAGTGCTTCGGCGTGCTGACGGGCAGCGTTGTCGGCAGCCTGGTGTATTTGCACCTGATCGACAATCCCGCCGAACAACTGATCACGCCCCAGTGGCCCGCGCCCGCGGTGGCGACCTGGAAAGCGGTGGCCGAAACCTTGAGCAACGGTCTGTCCAGTATTCCGGGCAGTGCGATATCGGCAATGTCGATAGCCGCGGTCCTGGGTGTCTTTCTGGCGCTGATCGAGCGGCGCCTCAGCGGTCGCCTGCTGGCCTGGATTCCCAGCGGAGCCACACTGGGCCTGGCCTTCGTGATTCCGGCATCGACTTCGATCACGCTGTTTGCCGGCGCATTGCTCGGCAGCATGTTGCGGCGCTTTGCGCCGCAATGGTCCGCCCGCTTCCTGCTGAGTCTTGCCGCCGGCCTGGTTGCCGGAGAAAGCCTGTTCGGCGTGATCGCCGTGTGGTTTTGATCCGGCGATCACGGTGAGCCAGCATATCGACGATCTCAGACTTCAGCCGGTCTTCTTCTTGCTGGCCGCCAGTGCCATACTGATGGTTACGGCGTCACCCATTCTGGCTGTATTTTTTGGTTTACCAGCGTGGTTCGAACGGTCCTTGATCTGCAACAGGGTCTTGATGCTGATGGAATTCAGCGTGGCGCGGATGGTTTCATTGATCTCGTCCAGCACCAGGTTCAGCGTTTGTCCTATGTCGGTATCTTTGCCCGGCTCGCGCTGACCTGCGCTGTCAAACGCAAAAGGCTCGAAAATTTCGATCACGTCCATCAGCGTCGTGCGCTTGGCGTTGCCGCAAAACCAATAGCCGCCGCCGACGCCACGGACCGCTTCGACCAGACCCGCTTTGCCGAGCTCGCGCATGACTTTGGAAAGATGATTGCTCGATACGCCGAACTTTTTTGCTATGTCGTCGCGGGAGAGTTGCTGGTCCGGCTGATCAGCCAGTTCCAGTACTGCATAGAGGGCAAGACGGGTCGCTCTTTGCAAATTCATGAGTCCATCCCGGCTGCAGGGTTTTCGCCTTTCGGCAGGCTATCCAGATCCAGCTCCAGCTGCTGGAAGGGGCCGGCCATCATGCCGTAGCTGCGGAAAAAGGACAGCAGTTCGTGGTCCTGTCGCGCGATCATGGTGCGTACCTTGGTGACCTCCGCGTGCCGGAAATGTACGCACAGGGCATCGAGTAATTTTGAGCCCACGCCCTGCTGCAGGTAATCCTGCGCAACACCAATGGCATAGACCCAGCCGCAGGACGGAGAGCCAAACTCCCAGGCGCGGATTTCGCCGAGGATAAAGCCGATGACGGTTTGTTCGTGTTCTGCCACCAGGAAAAACTCCCGGTTCTTTTGGCCGCTGTAAAGCTCCAGCGTATTGCGCCAATAGCGGGTTTTCTTCACCCCACTGACCTGCTTGTCGATTTCGACGATCGCATCGAGATCCCCCGGTTCAGCCTCCCGGATGATCAATTTCATGGGTGTTGTCTTCAGCTGCGTGCATGGTCGAATTCAGCGAGCAGGATTGGCAAGTCCGTCATTCCGTCCTTCACCTTGATGATCTGGGTCGTGTTTCGAATTCATTCGGTCTCGATCGGGCTTGTATTCAATGTATAATTGTAGTACTTAAATACCATTGTTTACAGTCTTTTCTATTGACGAAGAAATGAACCAACTTTGCACAGTCTCTTGCGCGGCCATGTTTGCTGCGAAGTCAGTGCGTATGCGCGAAACACTTTAAGCAACGGGAATTAAAAGCAGTGTCGTCGATTGTCAAGATTACCGTGAACCATCGCGAATATGAGCAGCTGCTGCCCGATTCCACCCTGCTGATCGACTACCTGCGCGAGACCCTGCGCCTGACCGGAACCAAGCAGGGATGTGACGGGGGCGAGTGCGGCGCCTGCATGGTGCTGGTCAACGGCAAGCCGGTTCCCGCGTGCATCACCTTGCTCAAGACTGTCGCCGGCTGTGAGGTCGAGACCATCGAATCACTGTCCGCGAACGGCAGGCTGTCCCGCCTGCAACGGGCTTTCCACGAAAAGCTGGGCACGCAATGCGGTTTCTGCACGCCGGGCATGATCATGTCGGCCGAAGGCCTGCTGCGGCGCAATCCGAATCCGGACGAAATGGAAATCCGCCAGGCGCTGTCGGGCAACGTGTGCCGCTGCACGGGTTACGTGAAAATTCTCGAATCCGTCAATGCAGCCATTGGGACGGCAGAGGAAAGTTCATGAGTGCGACGCAGCGGCCACGGGGCGTCGGCGTGCGCACACCCCTGATCGACGGTATCGAAAAGGTTCGTGGCACAGCGCGATACACTGCGGATCTTGCGCCCGAAGGGGCGCTGGTCGGCCGCATTTTCCGCAGCCCTTATCCGCACGCGGAAATTTGCTTGCTTGACCTTTCCGCAGCGCGTGCGCTGCCGGGCGTGATGGCCGTCATCTCCGGTGAGGACTGCACTATACCGTACGGCATCATTCCGATCGCTCAGAACGAATATCCCCTCGCCCGCGGCAAGGTGCGCTACAGGGGCGAGCCGGTCGCTGCGGTCGCTGCGATCGATGCGGCCACTGCGGAGAAGGCGTTGGAGCTGATCGTCTTCGAGGTGCGGGAACTGCCGGCGTACTACACGGCCGCCGAAGCACGAAGTGAGGAAGCCGTTTTGCTGCACGATAACAAGGCGGGCAATCTGGAGCGCGAAGTCGGCAATAGCTTTGGTGATGTCGATGCCGGTTTCGCCGCGGCGGACCTGGTACGCGAAGAGGTGTTTCATTGCGCCGAAGTCACGCATGTCCATATCGAGCCGCACGCCGCGGTTGCAGATTACGATCCGGTGCGGGACCAGTTGATTTTTCATTCGGTCAGTCAGGTACCTTATTACGTTCACCTGATGCTGGCTCAATGCCTGGGTATGGACGCCTCGCGCATCCGCATCATCAAGCCCTTCATCGGCGGCGGATTCGGCGCCCGCACCGAGACGCTGAATTTCGAGCTGGTGTGTGGTTTGCTGGCGCGGGCCGCCGGCGGGCGCGTGCGCATGGTGCTGAGCCGCGAAGAAACCTTTCTCACCCACCGCGGGCGGCCGGCGGCGGACATCAGGGTCAAAATGGGTCTTTCCCGCAGCGGAAAAATCACCGCGGTGGAAGCCGAAATGACCCAGCTCGGCGGCGCCTACGCTGGCTACGGCATCGTCACCATTCTGTACTCTGGCGCACTGCTGAATGCGATCTATGACATCCCCGCCGTGCGCTACCAGGGTTACCGGGTATACACCAATACGCCGCCCTGCGGCGCCATGCGCGGCCACGGCACCGTCGATATGCGCTACGCTTTCGAAACGCTGCTTAACCGGATGGCGGAAGAACTTGGTCTCGACGCCTTTGCCGTGCGCCGGGCCAACGCGCTTTCGGTGCCGATGGAAACCATCAATGGCCTGCAGGTCACCTCCTGTGGTTTACCGCAGGCGCTGGCCTGGGTGGAAGCCCAAAGCCGCTGGCGCGAACGCAAGGGTGCGATGCCGCAAGGCCGGGGCCTGGGCCTTGGCTGTTCCCATTTCGTCAGCGGAGCCGCAAAACCCGTGCAATGGACCGGAGAACCGGATGCAACCGTCAATATCAGGCTCGATTTTGACGGCAACGTCACGGTCTTTACCGGCGCTACGGAAATCGGCCAGGGCTCTTCGACTGTCGTCGCCCAGGTGGTATCGGAAGTGCTCGGCCTCGACCATTCGCGCATCCGCGTCGTGGCCAACGACAGCGCGCTGACGCCCAAGGACAACGGCTCCTACTCCTCGCGCGTGACCTACATGGTGGGCAATGCCACCCTGTCGGCTGCGCAAAAACTCAAGCAGCGGTTGCTGGCGGCTGCAGCCCGCAAACTCGAAACCACGCCCGAATACGTAGAGTGCCTGGGCGAGCTGTACCGGAACGTAGGTGCGGACAAGCCCGGCGTGGCCTTCAGTGATGTGGTCAAGGAAGCGCTGGTCGATCACGGCGCGATTACCGAACGGGGTACATTCAAGGTGCCCAAGAAGTTTTCAGGGTGGAAAGCACCGCGGCGCGGCGGTCGGCTCGACCATGGGCTTTTCCTACGCCGCAACGGTGGTGGAGGTTGCCGTGGACGAGGAAACCGGAGAGGTCGTGGTGGAAGAGGTCTGGATCGCCCATGACACCGGCTTTGCCATCAATCCGCTGGCGGTCGAGGGGCAAGTGCAGGGCGCGGCATGGATGGGTATGGGGCAGGCGCTGATGGAGGAAACGAGCTACCGGGAAGGCTTGCCGCTGCATGCCAATATGCTCGATTACCGGGTCCCGACGATGCTTGACTCACCGCAGATACATACGCACATCGTCGAGAGTATCGACCCTAACGGTCCCTTTGGCGCCAAGGAAGCGAGCGAAGGCGGCATCGCCGGATTCATGCCGGCATTGACCCAGGCGGTGGCCGAAGCCACAGGTGTTGAGTTCAACGAGACGCCGCTGTCGCCGGACCGGATCGTCGAAGCCGTCAAGCAAGCGCGGCGGCTCGCCGCAATCAGGAACAAGTCGCGCCGCGATCCCTCCCTGGAGCTGAAGACATGAGCGCGCTTCCCGCCTTCGATATCGCCGAACCGGCGTCGGCGGAAGAGGCCGTGTCGCTCAAGTCCGCGCACCCCACGGCGCGTTTTTTGGGCGGCGGTACGGATCTGATACCGAATCTGCTGCGCGGCATCGGCGCACCGGATCTGCTGATCAGCCTGGCCAAAATACCCGAGCTCAGGCAGTTCGAGGAAAAGGACGATGGTCTGCGAATCGGCGCAGGGGTAAAAATCGCGGACCTGGAGCATTCCGTGCTGTTGCGCGAGCATTATGCCGCCACCAGCATGGCGGCCGCCTGTATTGCCGGCCCGGCACACCGAGGGATCGCAACCCTTGGCGGCAACCTCTGCCTCGACACCCGTTGCGTATTTTATAACCAGAGCAAATGGTGGCGTGCCGCCAACGACTATTGTCTGAAAAAGGATGGCGACACCTGTCATGTCGCGAAAAAAGGTACGCAATGCATCGCGGCTTACAGCGGTGATCTCGCGCCCGCGCTGATGGTGCTGGACGCGGAAGTCGAGATCGTCACCGGCAGCGGCCGCAAGCGCCGGCCTTTGAGCGGGATCTTCCGCGATGACGGCAAGGACTACCTCGATCTCGAGCCTTCCGACCTGGTGGTCGCTATTCACCTGCCGGTGGGAGCGGCTACGCGTTCTGCATACCTCAAATCCAGAATCAGGCAAAGCCTGGACTTCCCGCTGGCCGGCGTTGCCGCGGCCATGAGGTGTGATGGAGAGGTTATCTCCAGCCTTGCCGTGGCCATTACCGGCACCAATAGCCGGCCGGTGCTGCTCGCCGGCCTGGAGGCATTGAGCGGTGAACCGCTCAGCAACGGGCTGCTCAATGAGTTGGGCAAGATCATTTCACGCAGTATCCAGCCGATGCGCACCACCGTGGTCCCCTCGCTCTACCGCCGGCATATGGCGGGCGTGCTGGCCAGGCGGCTGGTGACCAAACTGTATGAAGACCGCAACCGTACACACAGGAGTATCCAATGACCCAGCCTGCTTATAGTTCTGCTTATCGATGGGTGATGACCGCGGCCGGTGAGCCCATGAGCGCCGAGCCTTTCGAGCCGATGTCGCCGCCGGCGGGCGAAGTCGTGGTGGAGGTGGCCGGTTGCGGCGTCTGCCACACCGACCTCGGCTTTTATTACGATGGCGTCAGACTGAAGCATGCCCTGCCGCTGGCGCTGGGCCACGAAATCAGCGGCCGTGTGGTTGCCGCTGCGCCGGATGTGCAGGTGAACATTGGATCGGCCGTGATCATTCCAGCCGTGATTCCCTGTGGCGTTTGCGATTTGTGCCGGCGCGGGCGTTTTGCGATCTGCCCGCAGCAGAAGATGCCCGGCAACGACATCCACGGTGGCTTTGCCACACACATCCAGGTGCCGGCTCTTGGACTGTGCCCGGTCGACGAACAGCGTCTGCAGCAGGCTGGTCTTGCTCTCGCTGACGTTGCGGTAGTGGCGGATGCGGTCACCACTCCGTATCAGGCCGTCGTCCGCTCCGGCTTGGGCGAAGGCGACGTCGCCATCGTGATCGGTGTCGGCGGCGTGGGCGGATACACGGCGCAGATTGCGCATGCCCTGGGCGCCGCGGTGGTTGCGATCGATGTCGATGCGGACAAGCTGGAAATGATTGCCGGTCATGGCGCAGCGCTGTGCCTGAACGCCCGCGAGATGGAATTTCCGGACCTGAAGAAGGCCATTCGCGGATTCGTCAAGGAAAACGGGCTGCGGTCCAGCGAGTGGGTCATATTCGAATGTTCAGGTAGCGCTGCCGGGCAGCAAACTGCGTTTGGACTCCTGACCTTTGGCTCGACCCTGTGTGTGGTTGGATTCACCATGGACAAGATCGAGCTGCGCCTGTCCAACCTGATGGCCTTTGACGCGCGCATGCTCGGTAACTGGGGTTGCGAACCCAAACACTACCCTGCGGCACTGGACCTGGTGCTCGATGGCAGGATCGACTTGCTTCCTTTTGTCGAACGCAAACCGCTGGACGAGATCAACCAGGTCTTCGAGGCCGTGCACCATGGTGAAGTGAAGCGCCGCGTGATTCTGGTGCCGGGGATGGAGTCATGACCGACAGTCCGCTGCAGATATTTTCTTTGCGTGATGAGCGTGTGCTCGGCCTGCGCCTGGCGCGGCCCAAGGCCAACATCATCGACGGCGCAATGATCGGTGCATTGAGTGACGCGGTCGCGATTGGCTGCGGCAATGAGCGGCTGAAAGCCCTTCTGCTGTGCGCCGAAGGCCCGCACTTCAGTTTCGGCGCCAGTGTCGAGGAGCACATGCCGGATCAGTGTGCGGCGATGCTCGGGAGTCTCCACCGTCTGGTTTTGCAGCTCGTCGGGTTTCCGGTCCCGGTACTGGTGGCCGTGCCGGGGCAGTGCCTGGGCGCCGGCCTCGAAGTCGCGGCGGCGGGCCATCTGCTGTTTGCCGCGCCTGATGCCAAGCTGGGCCAGCCCGAGATCAAGCTTGGCGTGTTCGCGCCGGCCGCCTCCTGCCTGCTGCCCTTGCGTATCGGGCAGATGGCCGCCGAAGACATCCTGCTTTCAGGCCGCAGTCTGAGCGCCGAGGAAGGACAGCACGCCGGGCTGGTGACGGCGATCGCCGAGGATCCGGAAGCGGCTGCGCTGCACTACTACGACAGCCACCTCGCCGAGCTCAGCGCCAGTTCACTGCGTCTGGCTGTCCGCGCCGCGCGTGCCAATTTTGCCTTACAGGTGCAGCAACGGCTGGCGGAAGTCGAGGCCCTGTACCTGCAGGACCTGATGTCCACCCAGGATGCCATCGAAGGGCTGACGGCGTTCATCGCCAAGCGGCCGGCCGAGTGGAAGGATCAATAATTTTTGACTTAGCAAGAGGTAAATACAGAATGAATCAGTCGACCGCGGCCATTGCCGGCCAAACGGCACCGGAACACCTTGTTGACCATAACCTGGCTCCTCAGCCGGATTGCGCGGAAGTTCTCTACGAGAAACGCCCCGCGACGGCGGCGGATGGAAAGCCGATCGAGGGTTTGTATAACGCCTGGATCACCCTGAACAACCCCGGGCAGTACAATTCCTACACCACCGACATGGTCAAGGCCGTGATCCTGGCCTTTCGCCGGGCTTCCAATGCGCGCGACGTCAGCGCCGTGGTCTTCACCGGCGCCGGCGACAAGGCCTTCTGCACCGGTGGCAATACCAAGGAATACGCCGAATACTACGCCGGCAATCCCGAGGAATACCGCCAGTACATGCGCCTGTTCAACGACATGGTGTCGGGCATTTTTGCCTGTGACAAGCCGGTGATCTGCCGCGTCAACGGCATGCGCATCGGCGGCGGGCAGGAAATCGGCATGGCCTGCGATTTCACCATCGCCCAGGACCTGGCGAATTTCGGCCAGGCCGGCCCCAAACACGGATCAGCCGCGATCGGCGGATCGACGGATTTTCTCCCGGTGATGATCGGCTGCGAACAGGCGATGATTTCCGGAACGCTGTGTGAGCCGTTTTCCGCGCACAAGGCGTACCGCCTGGGCATCGCCGCGGAAATCGTTCCCGCACTGAAGGTCAATGGCGAGTTCGTGCCCAATCCACTGGTGATCACCGACCGCTTCCTGGACGATTACGGCCGCATCGTGCACGGCGAGTTCAAGACCGGTGAAGCGCGTAAACAGGGAATGAACCTGTTGAAGCAGGGCGAGATCGACCTCAGCCTGCTGGACCAGAGCGTGGAGAAATTTTGCGCCAAATTGATGCTCACCTTCCCCAATTGCCTGACCAAGAGCCTGGAAGAACTGCGCAAACCCAAGCTCGAATCATGGAATCGCAACCACGAAGACTCACGGGCCTGGCTGGCGCTCAACATGATGGCTGAAGCACACGCCGGCTTTCGCGCTTTTAACGAAGGCAATCGCGAGGTCGGGCGCGAAATCGATTTCATCGCCCTGCGTCAGGCTCTGGCAGTGGGAACCCCGTGGACCGCTGAATTGATCGAAAGTCTGATGCCAGGGGCTTGAGACCAGGGCCTGTCAACAGGCTTCGGGAGACTCCCTAGGATGCCCCGGCGCGTTGCTGCAGGCGCGCCCACTCCTGATCGACGCCGCTTTGTATCGCGGCAATATCCTGCGCGCTAAGATGCCGGTAACGCTTTTGCTCGCTGAGATAGGCATCTACGGGAGCAGACTTGTTGGCCTCGTTCAGCGTGTATTTGACGCCGTCTTCAACTTCGTAGAGCGGAAACACGCCGGCTTCGACCGCCAGACGGGAGACCTTGATACCGGAATTTTCCGCCACACCCCATCCGGGCAGGCAGGGAATGAGCACGATGATGACCTTGGTGCCGCGGATGTCCTTGGCCTTTTTTACCTTTTTTACGAAGTCCTCGACGTGCGCCGCGCTGGCGGTGGCGACATAGGGGATATGATGCGCCGCCAGGATCTCGACCAGGTTTTTCTTCGGCGATAACTTCCCGGCCGGGGTGGACCCGGTTACTGCCTGCAAGGGCGTGGACGAACTCTTCTGGCCACCGGTGTTCATGTAACCTTCGTTGTCGAAGCAGATATAAAGAATATCTTCGTTACGCTCGATCGCAGAGGACAAAGACTGAAAGCCGATATCATAGGTGCCGCCGTCTCCGGCGAGGCACAGCACGGTGGTGTCGGGCTTGCCCTGGGCCATCAGTGAGCGTTTGACCCCGCTGGCGGAGGCTGCCGCGGCTTCCAAAGTGGTATGGAAGGTTGGAATGGACAGCGAACTGTTGGGATAGCCGCCACAGATAATCGCGCCGCAGGAAGGCGGGACCACCGCAACCGCGTCGCGGCCCACGGCATTGATGATGATGCGCAATGACAGCGATTCAATGCAGCCGCCACAGGCGAAATGCCCCGACTTGAACAATCCCTCGTCTTCGTATTCTGCGTAATTCAAGATCCTAATCCACCCAAATTGAGGCAACAGCCGGTTCGCTGTCGCCATATTGCAGCGCCAGTTGCTGGATTTTTTCCGGCGTCACGTTGACGCCGCCAACGCCGGCCAATAAACCGTGAACGCGCGGCCCGTTTCGGAGACCGTAAAGGGCCGCCTTGATTTCCTGGTGCAAAATGCCGCCGAGACCCGGTGAGTAATTGCGATCCAGCACAATGACATTGGGCACATCCTTCAGCGCCGCGATCACCTGCTCATTGGGAAACGGCCGGAACAGCCTGATTTTCAACAAACCCACGGCATGACCCTGATCGCGCAGCGCATCGACGGCCTCACGCACCGTGCCGCACATGCTGCCCAAGGTCACCAACACCGACTGCGCGCCCTCGGTCCGGTACGCTTCGATAATGCCATATTCGCGCCCGGTCAGTTCAAGCCAGGCTGCGTGCGCGCTGGCGCAGGCGGCAAACGCCTGATTCAGCGCTTCGCCCATTTCCCGCCTGACGCGGTTATAGGTCGTCTGATCGACCGGAGCGCCGAAAGACTGCCCCAGATCGGTGTCCAGCTTGTGGCTGATTTGGAATTCCGGCAGGAAGTCGTCAACGCAGGCCTGGGCTGGCACTTCCACCAGTTCCATCGAATGGGAAACGTAAAACGCATCATGGCTGACCATCACCGGCATGCCAATTTCCTCGGCAACCCGGAAGGCCTGAATGACCGTATCGATGGATTCCTGTGGCGACTCGGAATAGAGCTGCGCCCAACCGGTATCGCGTTGCGCAAGGCTGTCCGTTTGATCCGGCCAAAACCCCCAGGGGGAGGCCACGGTGCGGTTCACATTGAACATCACGATAGGCGCATGCGCCCCGGCCGCGTAGTGCAGCACTTCGTGCATCAGCAACAGGCCCTGCGACGAAGTCGCGGTAAAAACCCTCGAACCCGTCAGCGAGGCGGTGACACAGGCAGATATCGCCGAATGCTCCGATTCCGGAGCGATAATCTCGGCGGTAATTTCGCCGGCCGAATGAAATTCGGTAATCTTTTCCAATATCGGCGTTTGCGGGGTAATCGGGTAGACCGGAATCACATTCGGCCGCGCCAGTTTCACGCCCCAGGCGACTGCATGATTGCCGGTAAGCAGCATGGGCGTGCCGGCCGCGGCGGGCAAAGTCCTCTCACGCGTCTTTTGCGATGGCCGGGGCATCATAATTCTTCCTGCATCACAATCGTGCCCGTTGGGCATTCCGCGGCGCACAGTCCGCAACCCTTGCAGTAATCGGTTTTGACCTCGTAGCCCATGTTCCAGTTTGGTGATGGCCATGTCCGGGCAGTAGAAGTAACAGTTGTCACAGAAAATGCAGTGACCACAGCTAAAACAGCGATCGGCTTCCGTCGCGGCTTGTTCGGCACTCAGTCCACGCTGCACTTCAACGAAACTCTTGAGCCGCTCTTCCAGTAATTCAGCGCCCTGGATTTCCCGTCTGGCTTCGCTCTGATAATGGGTGTTGATCGCCTGGTAAGGCACTTCAGGCTGCCCGGCAGTAGCAGCGGTGAGCGACTGATTGAAATAGTGCTCGATGTCCCTGGCGGCACGTTTCCCCATGCCGATCGCCTGGGTGACGAACCGGTCCAGGCTGGCCAAATCACCGCCGGCGAAAACGCCTTCCATGCGGGTCCGGTGATGACTGTCGATCGGGATGACCGGGCTGTCCTCGGCGGATAAGGCGGACCAGGTGTCCAGCGCCACTTCCTGACCCAGGGCGGGCACAATGGCATTGGCCTCGAGCTTGAATTCGCTGCCCGCGATCGGCGTGACCTTGAACTGTCCCCTCACCGTGCCCGCTTCGAACTCGACCCGTATACAGCTCAGCTCCAAAACCCCGCCCGCATGGGCTTTCACGGTTTGCAGCATCGCCTGGTCAAAAAACCGGACGCCTTCCTCGACGGCTTCCACCACTTCTTCGCGTTGCGCCGGCAACAGCGCCTCCGGCTCGAGCGACAACACGCTGACCTGTTTGTCGAGCCGGCGCGCCGTTCGGGCCACATCCATGGCTGCGCTGCCGCCGCCGATAACGACCACGTGGTCGCCAAGCTGAACCGGCTCTCCCATGTTGGTTGCGGCGAGGAATTTCGCGCTATCCATCACCCAGGGCTGACTGTAATCCAGACCCGGCAGTTTTTTCGAGCGGCCGGCGCCGATCGCCAGATACACCGCGTCAAACTCTTCACGCAATTTCTGCACCGCGTCCGCATCCATCTCACCCAGCCCGGATTTGACGTCGACACCCAGATCGATGATGCGTTTGATTTCCCCATCCAGGACGCTTTTGGCCAGGCGATAGGAAGGAATGCCGTAACGCATCAAGCCGCCCAGGTTCTCGTGGGCCTCGAACAAGGTAACTGCGTAGCCACGCCGGCGCAGTTGATAGGCGGCAGACAACCCGGACGGGCCGCCACCGACCACCGCAATTTTCTCTTTCCGCGTAATGCCGGCTTCCGGGATGGCCCAGTGTTCGTCCAGGGCCACGTCACCGACAAAACGTTCGAGGCTGCAAATCGCTACCGCCTCATCCATGTCCTTGCGATTGCAAGGGCTTTCACAGGGGTGGTGACAGATGCGCCCGGCGATGGACGGAAACGGATTGTTGTCCATCAGGGTCAGCCAGGCGGCATGGTAATCCTTTGCTTTCACCTGCTGGATCCAGGTGGCGATGTCGCCATTTACCGGACAGGCGTTTTGGCACGGGGAAGGGGTATCGAGGTAAACGGGCAGCTCGCTGCGCCACGTGCCCGTCATGTTGACTTCGGTGGTCCGGGTGGTCCACAAAGGTGAAGGCAACTTGTTCATCCGTTAGATCCTCACCCCTTGCGCCTCCTGCGTCAACTGGTAGGCCTGTTTGCAGGACGCCAGGTTCTCCTGTTTTTTGACCGGCGCCGTTTCTTCCACGACCTGGTTGAGCATGGCTATGGAAGGCCGGCCCAGGGCGCCGGCAAAGGCACCCAGTAACGCCGAGTTCACAATGCGTCCCATCGCATTGTCTTTGGCAATGGCGATGCCATCGATGGTTACAATCCTGCAGTCACCCAATGCTGCATAGGTTTCAGCCGAATTCCGCGAATTGACCACGACCAGGGTATCCGGGCCGGCAAATTGTGCCAGCAACCCGGGTAAAAGGCTGTCATCGAAGCACAATATGGCTGAGGCGCGTTCAATGCTGCAACGCCGGCGAATCGGCTGATCATCCACGCGCAAAAAGGAACTCACCGGGGTGCCACGCCGCGCGCCGCCGTAGGTCGCAAAAGTCTGCACGAACTTTCCTTCGGCGAAAAACGCCATGGCCAACTGGTTGCCGGCGGTTTGGGCGCCCTGGCCGCCCCGGCCCTGAATCAGTATCTCAAGCATGGGATTTGGTCCCCGGCGGTTTTTGCCATTCCTGCCTGGCGGACTGGCCGCTCACACCCTGGCCGCGAATGGGCATCGTGGGGATCGCGAAGCCCTGCGTATGGGCGGCGCGGGTGATGATGACGGCTTTGGAGAACCATCCGGCCACGGCCGCCAAACCTCCGGCCGCAGGCACCAGGAAAGCATTCAAGCCAGGTTTCAGGGCGGCCACAACCAGCAGGATAATGGGCAGGAAATGCCCTGCCGACAGAAAAATCCCACTGATGCCATTGATCACTGCCAAACTGTCTTGCGGGGTGCGACCTTGCTGCAGACCGTGCGTGTAACGCAACCAGGTCACCAATCTCATTACCAACAGCAGCGCAAAGGCGGCCTGGACTACCGGACTGGCCAATGCGGGGAAACAAATAGCCAAACCCATTCCTTCGGTCAATCCCGTTGCCATGAGGTAGGGAATCAATGCCGGGTGCGCCCAGGAAGGAATGCCTTTGGCGCCCTGCAGCATCCGCGCCTGGCAGTACAGATAACCCGCGGCGATCATGCCGATAAGGCTGGTAACGATCAGGCCGCCGGACCGCGGAAAATAGACCAGGGTCAGCGCTCCCAGCAAGAAACAGTGGCAGCGAGAGAATCCCTTCACGCGTCATCCAGGACGTTTGCGGATTGAAAAACAGGTTCATCGAACGCCACGGCCGGCCAATTTCCAGCCACACCATCAACAGGCCAAAAGCGATGCAAACCAGGCCCAGCGCAACGGCGCCAAAATAAGGGTATCCGAACCAGGCCAGAACCGCCGCTGTGATCAACAGGCCGGTACCGGTGCCGCCGCCGATGAAATTGCAGGCTGCGCGCAAATCCCAGGAAGTTTGCAGGCGGGGCAGGGGGCCTTTGCCTTTGAATGCGCTGGTCACGGCAAATCCACCCCGTCTTTATCATCCCAGATATAGTAGAAGCCGGGTTCGGTGCCCAATTCTTCATGCATGCGGAAATATTCGGATCGTTCCAGCAGCTTGTTTATCTCGCTTTCCGGGTCGTCCTTGTCGCCAAAAATCAGGGCGCCGGTAATACAGGAGTTGACGCAGGCCGGCGAAGCGTCCGGATGCTCGCCGGCTTTGTGCCCCTGGGCCACGCCCGCTTCCACCACGTCGCTGCAGAAGGTGCATTTTTGCGCGACGCCGATGGTTGCCTTGTTCAGCCTTTTCGCTTCGTTGGGCATGGCCTCGTCGCCATAGGCAAACTCTTCTTTCCCCACCCTGAAGCGGGCATCGTACGGACAGGCAACCGCACAATAGGCGCAACCGAAACAGAGGTCATAATCGATCTGTACGGTTCCGTCCTCTTTGGTGAATGTGGCCTTGGTCGGACACACGTGCTGACAGGGCGGGTTGGCGCAATGCTGGCAACCGGTGGGCAGGAATACCCGGTGGACATCGGGATATTCGCCCACTTCAATGTCCAGTACGCGGCGCCACTGAACGCCCGGCGGTGTGCCATTGGCCAGTTTGCAGGCCGCGGTACAGGTTTGACAGCCAATACAGCGGCGCAGGTCGGCGGCCATGACGTAGCGGGTCATGACGTACCTCCCAGTCGGTGCACCGACACGCGCACCAGGTCGGCCCCGGAGCCGGTGGCATCGGTCAATTCCAGTGACATGGGTATGACGGTATTGAGGCTTGGAAAGTCGAGGTCCTTGGCAAAAGGCGTTTTCCAATAATCGAACTGGGCCGGAATACAAATGGTGTCCGGACGAATCCCTTGCACCAGTGCCGCGCGGCCACGGGTAAAGCCAATGATGGAACGAACTTCAACGCGCTCCCCGTTGCCGATGCCCAGTTTTTGCGCCGTTTGGGCATTCATGATCACGGAGCCATGTCCTTTGACATTCTTACCCACATCATCCATTAGCTGTATGCTGGCATTGTTACCCGCCGAATATTGTGCGCTCTTGGTCGTCACGCCCCATAGGGGGAATTGCTCCTCGCTTCCGCCCATATGTTGCAAAGACCTGGTGTAACGGCCCTGGACGTCGTCCCAGACGGGCAAGGCATGGTACTCATCCAACTGCTCGTCCCACCAGTGCACGCCCTGTTCGTGCAGGCGCCGTTTCAGCTCCTCGCCAACCCGTTTCAGGCGCTCCTGATAAGGCAGTTCAAAACGCAAGCCCCTGGCCTTGAGGGTCGGGTACAAATACCAATCCTGGCGCTTGTAGGGCACCATGTAGAAGCCGTTCTCCTTGAACCACTCGAGGTCTCTGACTTCCTTGCCGCCGGAATAGGTACTGCTGGCCGCTTTGCAGGCCGCATCCCACACTTCTTCGACACTGTGCTCGACCTGAGGGTCAAGCGAGAAGTCGAATCCTTCGCCCTTCAGCGGCAGGCAACCGGTACCCCGGTTTACCGCCTGATAATACTTTTCGAGCAGGCCGGTATGTTTGGCCAGTTGCGTAGCGATCCAGGTCATGTCTTTGGCATCGCCCTGTGGTGCGACCGCGGGTTGACGCAGGATCACACCTTCGTGCTCCCAGATCTGCTCGACGAACTTGGTGCCGCCGGCGCGCAACAACTGCAAGCTTTCCAGATCGGTTGCATCCGGCAGCAGAATGTCCGCCATATGGTTGCTTTCATCGGCGGTATAGGCGAATGCGATGATAAACGGCATTTGCGCCATGATCCGGACCATCTGCTTGCTGTCCCAAAAACTGATAGCCGGATTGCTGCGATATAACAACCAGACGTCGGGAAAGGTGGAACGCATCCAGTCGGAGGGCGCATCGTTGAGGAACATCCACGCCAACTGTGTCGGCCCCAAAGCCTGGCTCCAGGGGCCGTTGTTGACGATGGGCACCAGGGATTTGTACGCGTTTCGCCCACTCGGGGCGGATTCCCAGTGCTCCTGGTCAGTAGCATTCATCGCGCTGACCATGAATCCGTCCTCGCCCGGTTGCACGCTGGCCAGACGGTTACCGAAAGGGCGATTGAGGCGCACCGTGGTGCCGATGGTGCCACCCGGCACTTCCAGTGCGCCCACCAACACCGCCAGCACGGTACGGGCCCAAACGCACTGATAGGCGCCCCAACCGTTGTTGACGGTTTTACCCAGAACGACGGACACCGGGCGGAAGGGCAAGGTCTCTCCCTCGATTTCGATGGTTTCCCCGACACAGGCGTTTGCCAGATATTCGTTCGCGATCCGCGTGATCGTTTCTGCCGGCACATCGCACATCTTTTGCGCCCACTGCGGCGTGTACGGTTGCATGTGGCTTACCATCAGCGTGAACGCTGTGCTGCCCTGCACATCGCGGTATTCATATTTTTCCTGGTCGGGCCCCAGTTCGAAGGCCGCAGCGACAGTAAAGGCGCCTTCCAGAGCGGGCCGGATGCCGGGTTTGTTATGCGCCGCAGCCGTACTGGTGAGGGCATCCCAGACCAGGGGTTCACCGGAATCGGGGTCGCGCAGGTAATAGCCCCTGGGACCGACCAGGTAGGGTGAGGAGGTACTGTCACGCAGAAAAGGAATATCGAGGGCATCGCGCGGGTGCTGATGCAACAGCACGTGGATCAGCGCAAACATGAAGGCAAGATCGGTTTTCGGCTTGATCGGCACCCACTCCGCCGAGGCGGCACCGGTAACGGAAAGGTGGGGTTCGATCTGAATACGCTTCGCGCCTCGTACGCGGGCATCGGCATGGCGCCGCGCCGCAGCGGGACCACCGGAAGATTCGGGATTGAATCCAAACGAGAGGATATAGCGTGTATTCACCGTGTCAGAACAGACGGTGAAGGCGCGGTGCCAATACTCGCCATAGAGGTGTTCGGAGTGGACGCACTTGACGCCCTGGCCGGAACCGAAACTGAAATCAATAGGTCCCCATGCGGCCAGGAAGGCGGGCAAAGTGCCCATGTACGCAGAGGGCGTTCCGCCATGACCAAACGTTACCGCCAACCGCGGCTGCCCGCGTTCATCTTTTAGCCCCTTCTCGCGCAACGCGCCCAGTTTCGCCGCAATGGTTTCAAAAGCCTCGTCCCAACTGATCGGCACAAAGCCCGGATCCTGATCACGCCCCTTTTTGGGATTGGTGCGTTTCATCGGCGTGGTAACCCGATGCGGATTATAGGTCTTCTGGATCAGCCCCAAAGCCCTTACGCAAACCCGGCCATTACCAGGGTGCATGGTTTCCATATCAAAATTGGGAACGACTTCGCATGCCACACCATCGTCGACCCTGACCTTCATCGGGTCAGGTCCGGCAACACAGTTGTAGCAATACGTAGGTATGTAGCGGGTTTCGGTCATAACTTATCTCATTGCGCTTGGGTTCAACAAGCCGCGCCGAAGCAGATCAGTTCAGGCGAATGCTCAGAGAGCCGGGGGCTATGCTGATCACTTCGCACAGTAATCGATAATATTGTTCATCGTTATAATGAAAACACACACAGGTACATAATTCATGCATCAATTGACTCTTAATTGATCTGGATTCATTTTGCGGCCATTCGACCACTGGAACATTCAGCTGCGCCCGCACCTGGCCTATAATGGCCGACACATTTTCAATACAGTTTGATGCGTTGAAATCAAAAGGAAAAATACAATAGTGCCTGGTCCGGCACCAGCCGCTTCAAAGGTATCCTCCGCCATGGACTTCAGGGCCATTGACACGACATTATCCGCCTGTTCGGAACAGGCAAGGTATGAACTCGACTGAACGCGAGATACAACAACTGCTTGCGGCCTCAGGTATCAAAGGTTTTGGCAAGGAAGTCTCCGAACCGCTGAGCGGACTTTGCGCCTTGAGCATAGGCATCAGCCGCTCCAGAGAGTTTGGCATGCTGATCAGCGCCGGCGTGGGCGGAGCATTCACCGGGCTTTACAACAACAGTTGCCGCAGTGGGCAGTCGGTGGCTACAGCGCCGACCGCGCTCACCGACGGGAAGGCTTTCCTGGAATTGTTTCAGGACACGATTGCCTATAAATCATTGGCGTTGGGTAATCAGCTGTGCAGCGACAAACAGTTGATCGGCTGTTTTTCCCTGCTGATCGAATTTGCCAATCATTACTCCCCATGCAATCCCGCCGCCGGCCATGTCATCGAATGCCTTGAATTGGATCCGGTAACTTTTCCCAACGGCGAAATATGCATTGAAAAAGGCCTGTGCCGGTTCTCCGCCCCGGCGCCAATCCCCGCGCCCAGACCGATCAAGAAAATAGACAATATGCTGCACCCGGCCTCGATTGGCATCATCGGCGTTTCGGCGACGAAAATGAATTTTGGCCGCATCATCCTGAAGAACCTGCTGGATAGTGGTTATGACCGCTCCAGGATGGTCATCCTGCGGCCGGGCGAGTCTGAAATAGACGGCGTCAGGTGCGTAAGCGGATTGGAATCGCTGCAGCATAAACTGGATCTGTTGATCGTTGCCGTCGCCGCCGAAGCAGTATTCGGCCTGGTGGATGAGGTCATCGCAACCGACGCCGCCGAATCCGTGATGCTGATTCCCGGTGGCCTGGGTGAAACCGAAAACAGCAGGGAAAAAACTGCCGCGATGGCGGCGAAAATGAACGAGGCCCATCGTCATGGCGACGGCGGGCCCGTGTTTTTGGGCGGAAACTGTCTGGGCATCGTTTCACATCCCGGGTCTTATGACTCCTGGTTTATTCCCAAATACAAATTCCCAAAGCCACAGACCGGAACGCAACGTAACTCCGCACTGATCAGCCAGAGTGGGGCGTTCATGATTACCCGCATCAGCCTGAACCGCTGGCTCGCCCCGGCCTATATGACGGCCGTTGGCAATCAAAATGATCTGACCCATAGCGATATGCTCAACTATTTCGCCGACCGGCCCGGGGTCGACCTGATTGGCGTGTATGCCGAAGGCTTCAAGGACCTGGATGGTCTGGACTTCGCCAAAGCCGTGCGCAAGGCCGTTGTCAACGGTAAGCAGGTAGTGGTGTACAAAGCGGGCCGGTCACAGCCGGGGCAGTCGGCGGCTCTTGGCCATACGGCCTCTGTAGCCGGCGATTATGCCGTTTGCCGGACGATCTTGCGCCAGGCGGGAGCCATCGTCGCTGAGTCCTTCACCGAATTCAATGATCTGCTTTATCTCGCCGACTGCATGCGCAAGAAAAGAATTGGCGGTAATCGCCTGGGGGCTCTGAGCGGGGCCGGGTTTGAAACGGTGGGAATGGCCGACAGCATTCATGCCGGCGACTTTTCGCTGGAGATGGCATCACTGCAGCCGGCCACAGTCCAACGCCTGGCTGAAGTGCTCAAGGCGAAAAGGCTCGATGCCCTGATGGAAATCCGCAATCCCATGGACATCAACCCGGGTGCAGACGATGAAGCGCATATGCTTTGCACGCAAGCCTTGGTGGACGATCCCGGCATAGACGCCGTCGTGGTTGGTTTGGATCCCATGTCGCCGATGATGCGCACGTTGCCGGACAGTCCACGGCCCGGATTTGATATCAACAGCGAAGAAAGCATCACCCGGCAGCTACCCGTTCTGGTCGCGTCCCAGGACAAGCCAATCATCGGAATTGTCGATGGCGGCGCCATGTATGACCCCATGATCGAAATGCTGAAGGACCGTGGGGTTTGTATCTTTCGGTCCTGTGACCAGGGTGTCGGGGTTTTGGTAAAATATATCGAAGCACGGCTGCAGGCTGAGAAGCTCAGACGAAAATAGGGTGGAGAGTAAACGGTAAAGGCCGTTAAACTGAGCTTTTACTGGGCCACGCAATCGATTGAGGAAATCTGGTATGAGCGACAGCATAGCCATTGGCGAAGAAATTACCGAGCGGCATGAAATCGGCAAAGATCGCACCATTGGATTCATGGGCGAAGAGTGCCGGGTTTACAGCACGCCTGCAATGCTTTATGACATGGAGATTGCCTGCCGTAATTTGCTGCTAAAACATATCGAAGCGGACCAGGACTCGGTCGGCACTTATGCCGAGATGAGTCATACCGGTCCGACCCTGCTGGGAATGTGGATTGAGATTACCGCCAGGGTGGTTGAGGTAAAAGGGCCGGCGATAAAGTTCGAAGTTACCGCGCGCGACGCACTGGAGCAGGTCGCGAGCTGCAAACATTCCCGCTTTGTGGTGGGTGTCGAAAGCACCAAAAAGCGGCTGCAGGGCAAGCTCGAAAAGTTCAAGGCGCTATGATTCACACGCCTCCCGACTGCAAACCGGAGCCCGGCCCGGAATACCTGCAGAGTACGCGCTTTCTGGATTCGGACAGCGAGGCCGTGCGCGATTTTGCACAGCGGGCGGCGGGGTCTGAGACCAGCGATATCGCCCGTGCGGTCAAGCTGTTCTACGCAGTGCGCGACGGCATACGTTATGACCCGTTTACGATGCGCCTCGAACCGGACATCTACATCGCAAGTCATGTGCTGGCGGCAAAATCGGCCTATTGCATGCCCAAGGCGAACCTGCTCGCGGCGGCTGCGCGCGCGCTGGACATCCCTTGCGCCATTGGCCTTTCCGATGTGGTCAATCACCTGACCACGGAAAAGCTCAAGTCCCTCATGGGCGGCACGACCTATTTCATGCACCACGGCTACGCGGTGTTCTATCTGCAGGGGAAATGGGTGAAAGCCGCGCCTGCGTTCAACATCGAGCTCTGCGATCGTTTTGGTGTGCTGCCGACCGAGTTTGACGGGTGCTCCGATGCGATTTTTCAGCCCTATGATGCGAAGCAGCGGCGCCACATGGAGTACGTCAAGGATCACGGCACGTGGTCGGAATTTCCCTTTGACAAAGTCGAGCAGGATTTCCGTGCGTTTTACCCAAGCAGCGCTTTCGCGGCGGAAAATCCGGGCGAAAAATTCGAAGACGGCGTGCGCGTACCCTGATGAAAATCACATACTTCGCCTGGTTTAAGGACAAAATTGGCTGCGGGGAGGAAGAGGTCCGTTTGCCGGATGGTGTGTCCAACGTTGGCCAGTTGATCAACTGGTTGGCCGGGCGCGGACCCCGGTACGAGGATGCATTCGAATTCATCGAGGTCGTCAAGGTGGTGGTCAATCAGCTCCTGGTGGAGAACGATCATCCGGTCAAAGACACTGATGAAGTGATCTTTATTCCTCCGATTGCCGGAGGTTGAGCGAGGCTCTTATGAGCAACCATGCCCATGCTTGAGTGGTACGTCCCCTGGGCAAATCTGGACTGGGGATTGAAATTCGAACTGCTGGTTTGGTTTGCAGCCATTGCCTGGTCGTATTGGGCATGCTGGCGCACGCTGGTGCGCAAACGGCCATGGCTGAGACGGCGTAACCGCAAGTGACGCTGGATGCCATCATCTTTTTGGGTTTGCTGGCTGCGAGTTTCGTCATTGGCGCGCTTGCGTCCCGTTCGGTCAAGAATGTGTCGGACTATTACGTGGCCGGCGGACGCATGCCCTGGTATCTGCTTACCGGCACTTTTGTAGCTTCCAACGTCAGCGCTGGATTGTTCCTCGGCGCCACCAACATGGCGGGCCGGCACGGCTATGCGATGTGGTGTGCGTATTTCACTACCAGCATCGGCTTCGTGCTTGCAATATCCGTCGTCGGGGTGTTGGTCCGCAGACTGGCCAGTCATTATGAAATTTACGATTTCGCCGATATCCTGGCCACGCGTTATTGCAGCCGCGGCGGCACGATACGATTATTGACTGCGGTCTTGCTGCCGGTCATTTATATTCCGCTGCTAGCGGCGCAGTTCATTGCCCTGACCACGATTGCCGCCAACATGTTCGGCCTGCCCTATCACACCTTGCTATCGGGCATAGTCCTGCTGGTCGTCGGTTACACCCTGCTTGGCGGCATGCTGGGCGTGGTGTGGAGCGATGGGTTTCAATTCCTGGTGCTGTTTTTTGGACTGTTGCTGGCAGTACCCATCGGCATGGCCGCAATCGGCGACGGCGACCCGGGGCAGGCCTGGAACAAAATTCTGCAACTGCCCGGTACGCAATTTCAATGGGCCACGGACGACTGGCCCTGGTACCTGGTTTTGGGGCAATTGGTATGGTTGTTTGCGATCCCGGTACAGCCCCATCTGGTGACGCGTTTCCTGACGGCCAGGGATGAGCGGTCCATCATGATCGCCTTGCCGGTTTGTTTGACCATCGGTCTGCTGATCTACATGTCGACCATACCGGTGGGTTTGCTGGGCCGGCTGACACAGCCGGAGTTGGGTGCGGGTGAGTATTACTACATCGAACTGGCCCGTCAGCACCTGGGGCCCTGGCTGGGTGCGTTTGCGCTGGCGGGCATTTCGGCAGCGGCCCTGTCTACCTGTTCCACCGTGCTGATCGTGACCGGCCAGTCGTTCTCTCGTGAACTTTATCAACAATGGCTGGTTCGTAACGCGACCGAACAGCAGTCACTCAGGATGGCCCGGTTCGGCGTTTTGCTGGTGGGGGCGATTGGATTCGCCATTGCCTGGTTTCAGGTACTCGGAATATTCTGGCTGGTCGTGCTGTCCGCATCCTTGCTTGCTTCGGTTTACTTTGTGCCGATCATGGCAGGATTATTCTCTTCCCGCGCCAGCGCTGACGGCGCCATAGCGGCAATGGTGGCGGGTGGAGTGAGTGCGACGCTGGTATTCTTGCTGAACCAAACATTCCAGTCCCACTACTTTATCAGCGAAGTATTTGCCGGCCTGGGTGCAAGCGCCCTCGCCATGTACCTGTTCAGTCTGCGCAGCCCGGTGACTGCGGCAGAACACGCTGCCCTGGCCTGTATCCGTGGCGGTTCTTCCGCGAGCAAACTGTAATACTGACGATGAATGAGCCGGGCAAGTTCTGGTTTTGTCCCGCATTGCCCCTGGCGGCCACCGCCGGGCAAGCCGTCATCCGGAATTGCCGATGCGCACCACCGTGCGGCCCAGGGACTGGCCGGCCAACATGGTCTCGAAGCGTTCGTGGAGACCCTCCAAACCCACTTCGTGTTTGCCGATTTCGGCCAGGTGCCGCGGCTTCCATGCGGCCGAGAGTTTTTGCCAGATGACTTCCCGGATCGGGTAGGGGCAGGTCGGCGAGTCGATACCGATCAGGCTGACACCGCGGATGATGAAGGGCAAAACCGTGGTGTTCAGATTGATGCCTCCGGCCAGGCCGCAGCTGGCGATATTGCCCCAGGGGCGGATCTGGGCGCAGATACCACTGAGCATCGCGCCGCCGACGCTGTCGATGCAGCCGGCCCAGCGCGCGCTTTCCAGAGGCCTTTTGCCCGGCGCCAATTCGTCGCGGGCCATGCACGCGCTGGCGCCGAGGCTTTTCAGCCAGTCGAACTGCTCCGGTTTGCCGCTGACGGCATGCACTTCGTATCCCGCCGTGGCAAGCAAATCGACGGCGATGCTGCCGACGCCGCCGCTCGCCCCGGTAACCAGAATGGGCCCATCCGCCGGCTTCTGGCCGCTGATCTCCATGCGGTGCAGGGACAGCGCCGCAGTAAAGCCGGCCGTGCCCAGCACCATGGATTCCCGCAGGCTCAGGCCCTGTGGCAGCGGCAGCACCCATTGGCTGTCCAGCCGAAGGTATTCGGAGTAACCGCCATCACGGGTTTCAGACAATCCGGCGCCGGTAACCAATACCTGGTCACCCGTTTGAAACCGCTCGGATTCGGAACTCACAACGGTGCCAGCCACGTCAATGCCACCATTCATCGGGAATCTGCGCAGGATCTTGCCTTTTCCGGTGCCGGCCAAGGCATCCTTGTAGTTGATGCTGGAGTATTCCACCCGGATGGTGACATCGCCTGCCTCCAGGTCCTGCAAGGAAACCGACTCCACCGCGGCATGATAAGCGCCGTCGTTGTCGTGAATACGAAAAGCGCGAAATGTGTCAGGTGGGTTCTGAGTCATGCGTGGATCCTGTTTTCAGTTCGAGAAACGGTGGCCGGACATTATACCGCGCGCAAATACCACTCGTAATCGCGGTTGGAGACCTCGGTCTGGAAACGGTTCGATTCCTCGCGGCGGCAGAGGGCGAAAATGCGGCAGAACTCGTCACCCAGATAGCGGGGCAGAATTTTCCCGGCTTCGAATGCGTCCAGCGCCTGCGGCCAATGCATGGGCAGCGTCACCACGTCTGTCCACACGGTTCACGTTCCTTGACCATGGGTCCGGGTTCACAGCGATTGGCGATGCCGTGGTGCAATCCCGCCATTACTGCAGCCGCTACCAGGTAGGGGTTTGCATCTGCGCCGGCAACTCGCACTTCCACCCGGTTGTTGACCGGAGCGGAGAGCGGTATGCGCAAGGCAACGCCGCGGTGGTTAATTCCCCAGTTCGGGGTGACTGGGAACAAAGGCGCCACGCACATAGCGGCGGATATGAGTTGGCGTTGGGGGCGAAAATCGCCATGCTCTCGCCCATGGACTCGGCCAGACCACCGATGGCGTGGCGCAGCGTTTCCGAAAAAGCACCGTCCTTGCATGTGCCAGCAAACACATTGTTGCCGCCCTCGTCCAGCAGGCTGACATGAATATGCAATCCCGAACCCGGAATGCCGGCAAACGGTTTGGCCATAAACGTCGCAGCAAGGCCGTTTTCACGCGCCGCGGCCTTTACCGCCCGCTTCAGCAGCACGGCGTGATCGCAGGCGCGCAGCGGATCGTCCACATGCTGCAGGTTGACTTCGAACTGGCCGGGGGCGAATTCCGCCAGAGCGGCACCGGCCGGAATATTCTGAGCCTGACAATAAGCATCCAGGTCGCTAAGAAAGTCATCCACCTCTTCAAGATCTTCGAGCATTGCGTATTGCGGGCCGTCCTGCGGCAGCTCCGAACCCGGAATTCGCGGCAACCGGGGATGGAATGCCTCGCCGTCATGCTCGACCAGGTAAAATTCGAGTTCGGCCGCCATCACCGGGTGCAAACCGAGGTCGGTCAGCGGTTGCAAGGCGCGACGCAAGATTTGGCGTGAGTCCAGGAAATAGGGCGTGCCGTTGAACTCGCTGAGTTCCACGATTACCTGGGCAGTGGGATTCCTGGCCCAGGGTACCGGCGCCAGCGAGCCCGGCACAGCGCACGCCTTGACGTCCGGATCACCGTCTATGCTGCCGTTCGGTATGCTCTGATAGGTCGCTCCCTTGCTGTCCAGCGCCAATGTGGCGGCACAGTGGTTGACCCCGTTTTTGAAGATCTTGGCGGCATCAGCCACTGCCGCACGCTTGCCCCGCAGAATGCCATTCATGTCCGCCGCCAGAATTTCGACAAAACGCGTTTCCGGCATCTTCTTTCAAATAGGCCTTTAGCTCGTCATCACTGTTTTTGTCAGGCATTTGCTTGTTCCGTTGGATTTGAATGGGTTGTGCCGCCAGTGTTGGTTTATACCATGGGAACCGGCTCGGCTGGAACTGCGCGGCGCCGCCGGGGTTCACCTTCCAGGCGAGGGCTCCCGCTCACGACCACTGCTGGCCTCCCTGCTTTCAATGACCCTGCTTGCAAATACAAATGATAATCATTATCATTCAAGCCACAAGGTCGGTCCAGCTTCGATCCGAACCTGCAAAGGATGCAAATATGCGCCAGCTATTGCTTTTGATCGTCATCGCGATGCCGTTCCTGTGTGCCGGGGCGCGCGCCGACACGCCGGAATTCAAGCTCGTCATCAAGGACCATCAATTTCATCCCGCACGTCTGGAAGTGCCGGCCGGCACGCGCGTCAAACTGCACGTCGATAACCAGGACCCGACGCCCGAGGAGTTCGAAAGTTACGAACTCAATCGTGAAAAGGTCATCACGGGCAATAGCGCTGTCATCGTTTATGTCGGGCCGCTCGAAGCCGGCGAGTACGCCTTCTTTGGCGATTTCAATCCAGAAACGGCTCAGGGCATCCTGGTCGTGGTCCAGCGCTGAGGGGAAGCGGCCACAATGTTTGCTGCATCCATCATTCTGTTCCGTGAAAGCCTGGAAGCGGCCCTGATCATCAGCATCGTCCTCACCGCGACACGCGGTCTGCGGCACCGCGGCCTGTGGGTAAACCTGGGTATGCTGGCGGGGATCGCCGGCGCAGGTGTTGTTGCCCTGTTCGCCCGGGAGATAGCGGCCATGGCCGAGGGCACCGGGCAGGAATTATTCAATGCCGGGGTGCTTCTGGCTGCCTGTCTGATGCTGGGCTGGCACAACATCTGGATGGCCGGCCATGGGCGCGAGCTTGCCACACAGGCCAGCCAGGCCGGTAAAGCGGTCAGCGCCGGCGAGCGCCATATGAGCACGCTGGCGATAGTGGTTGGCCTGGCCGTGCTCAGGGAAGGCTCGGAAGTCGTTCTGTTTGTGACCGGAATCCTGGCCGGCGGCAGCGGGACAAGCGGCGTGCTGGCGGGCGCGGTAATGGGTCTTGCGGGCGGCGTGATGTTCGGCGTGTTGATTTATCAAGGCCTGATGCGCATTCCGCTGCGTCATTTCTTCAGCGTCACGGGCTGGCTCATTCTCTTGCTGGCCGCCGGGTTGGCGTCGCAGGCCGCCGGATTCCTGGCGCAGGCGGGTTATCTTGACTTGCTGCAGAGTCCCGTTTGGGATAGCTCGGCGTTCCTGACGGAGCGCAGCATCATGGGACGGCTGCTGCATTCCCTGGTCGGTTACACCGCCCGCCCCAGCGGCATGCAACTCATCTTCTGGGCATCCACCCTGGTGTTGATCTGGGGTCTGATGTCAATTGCCCGCAGGAGCAGCGCCAAACCGCGGGTGGCCTTGGCTTCTGCCATGATGGCCATCCTCGGCACCGGCCTGCTGTACTCCGGGCACGCTTCAGCCAGTCACGTCGTCTACTCTCCGATCGTCGACTACCGTGAAACGGAAGTGGAATTCCGTGGACATTATGACTTCGACGGCGATGATGCTAAGGATGGCGCAGGCAAATACAAGCTTGACTTCGGTCGTGGGTTCACGCCTCACTGGTTCAGTGAAATCCTGCTCGAATATGAAGATCCCGCTCAAGGCAGCGGTGAGGTGACCGCCGTGGAGTGGGAAAACCGCATCCAGCTTACCGAGCAGGGCCAGTATGCGGCCGATTGGGGCCTGTTGCTGGAATATTCCCATTCGCGCGAAGACGGACACGCGGACGCGATTGAGTTCGGGCCCCTGATGCAAATGCAACTGGGCCGCCAGCTCTGGACCAATAACCTTATCCTGGTCAAGGAAGTCGGCAGCAACGCCGCCGACAAAGTGGACTGGGAGTTCGCCAGCCGCCTGCAGCGGCGGATCAATCCCAAATTTGAGCCTGCCCTCGAACTCTACGCCGAGGAGCATGAACTGCAGATCGGTCCCGCACTACTGGGAAAAGCCCGGATTGGAGCAGGGCACACGGGATTCGGCTGGCAAGCGGGGGTTCTCGCGGGCCTGACCGATGACAGCCCCGACTTCACCGTTCATTTCCTGATCGAGGCGGAATTCTATTGAGTCTGCTGGCAACGTGCAGGCTAGGGTCCTGGGCCAGGCGGATTTTTTACTCGTAGAGGCGGGCCGCTTTTAGTTTTCTGGACATATCATCACGCGCGGTGCGCACCAGCATGTCCTTGTCCAGGGAGTCCAGAATCCGGCGCGCGACCGCGCGCGGGCCGCTGCCGCCCCAGGACTTGCCCTTGGCAAACCAGGTTTGGGCCATTTGGCCGATCAGATAGGTCGCATACCAGGCCAGTGCGCCCTGTGCCGTTGCCGTGAGTGCGGTGGACAGGCCGGCGCTGGCCGTTTTCAGTGCACTCGAGACCAGGTTGAGCCCCCAGTAGGCGCCCATCAGCGCGATTAGCTGGGCGGAAATGGTCAGTACCAGGCGGGCTGCCTCGCGCCGCGACAACTGGAAGCCATAGATTTCGCCAAGATGGATCACCATGGCGATGTCGGTACCGGCGGCGGCCAGCAAATCTGCCACCGGAACCGGATTGACCGCCACCAGCAAGCCTTTGGTAATGCAATAGCTGCGGATGACTCGCTCGGCCACGGTCTTACGCGCCGCGACAATGCGGCCGGCCACTTTCTCATCCAATGCGCTGGCGAAAATAGAGGCATTTAGCGCCGCCAGCGATTTGCCGTCCCGTTCCAGCAGTTCCCACAGGACTTTTTTCACTTCGCCGACATCGGGTTGGCGGCGCCGCCGTTCTTCGCTTTGCCTGCCGTCGGCGTGGACCGTGATAACGGTCTCGGCGCGCGGTTCAGAAGCCGCCGCGAGGATGCAGGCAGAAGGCAGGTAACTTGCGGTGCGCTGGCGCAGACGCTCGATGAGTAATTGCAGTTCGGTGGCATCGAAGCGATCCGACTTGTTCAGCACCAGCAGCACGGCGCGCCCCGAGGTTGCGATCCCGGTGAGTGCGGTGAACTCCAGTTCGGTCAGGTCCCCTTCACAGACCATCAAAATGACATCGGCGCGCTCACAGATGTTCTTCGCCAGCCGCTCACGCTCCTGACCGTCCAGTTCATCAATGCCCGGTGTATCGATCAGCAGCACCTTGCCTTGGTGCAATGAACGCCACTCGGCACGCGCTTCCGCGCGGGTTTCGCCGTGCAGTGCACTGGTGCTGAATACCTGCTGGCCCAGCAGGGCGTTGAGCAGTGAGGACTTGCCGACACCCACGCGACCGTACGCCGCAATGTGGATTTCATCCTCTTTCAGCTTGCGCGATATCATTTCGACCTGATCGAATTCTTCCGCCAGTTCAGCCCGCACGGCGGCTGGAATGCCGGTGTCTTCGAGCAGCGCTTTGAGGTTCTGGTTGGCGGCCAGCAGGTTGCGGTCGACCGCGCTGGGCGGGCTCCGCTCAGGACTCTTTGCGGTTGACAGCCAGCTTGATAAAGCGCGCCGCACCTGATTCCAGATGTTCATGCAACAGTTCCTCGAAAGCCTCGGCTGCGGGGTAGGGCCGCAAAGCGCCACGGCTGGCCAGTGTAGCAGCGGCGGCTCGCCCCAGGCTGTCGAATATCATGCCATAGGCCACCGCATGAACCACCCCGCCGGAAACGGTACCCAGACCCGGAAACGCTTTCAGTGCGTTGCCCGCGATCGCCAGGGTGATGGCCGTCATATTGCGCAGTTTGCTTCCGGCCAACTTGACGAAGGATTCGATTTCCATTTCCTTCACCGGAACATCATAAAGTTTTGACAGTTCGCGAATCAGCTGGGTGGCCAGTACGCCCTGGATGACCAGATCCGAACCCGGTGCGACGGCAGCGAGTGCTCCGATGACCGCGCGCCTGGAGAATCGGTTGACCAGTTCGTCCGCCTGTTGTGCTTTGTACCTGGTCCTGGCCAGGTCCAGCTTTTCATTGGCCAGTAAAAGCACCGCGGTGTCGCGCAAGGATTCCATCAACTCGCGGTTTTCATCGAGGTGCCGCTGCACGGCTTGCAGCAGCGGCAGGATTTCTGGCCGGCGCTCGCGGCTTTCCCGTTGCTCGATGCCTTCACCGAGCATGCGCACGATTTCTTCGCGGCCACCGGTGCTGACAACGACAATGTCCTCCGCCGCCAGTCCGGAACGTTCACGCAGCCGTTGCGCCAGGGCCTGCAGTTCATCCGCGCTATAGCGATCGGACTTGTTCAGCGCCAGTACCACCGGTTTGCCTTGTTCGACCAGTTGGCTCAATTGCCGTGCCTGACTGGCGGTGAGATCACTGTCGCACAAAAAGATGACCAGGTGCGCCCGCCGGGTTTCTTCCCTGGCGGCGGCATCATCCTCGAGATTGAAACCGGGCAAGTCGGCGATCACGACCCGATCGCCGGAATTTGCCACCCAGGTGTAGTGGCGGATCGTGCGCGTCGTGCCGGCGCGCGGATCGGTATCTACTTGAGCTGCGGGCAAAATAGCCCGCACCAGGCTGCTCTTACCGCTGCTTACCTCGCCATGCACGGCAATGTAGATTTCACCGCTGGATTTGCGCCGGCGCTGCTCGCTGATTTCCGCCAGGGCCGGGCTGATGTCGATTCCGGCACGCGAAGATTCCAGCAACTCATCCTGCAGTTGTTCAAAATCGATCGCGGGGCCTTTGACCGGCTTTTTGCCGTGGCGGGCCGGTCTGAACCAGGCCCAGAACAGGACCAGGGTAATCAGCGGCAGTGCAACCAGCATCACGAAATAGGCCATTTGCAGCCAGGCCGGCGCCTCCTTGAGGTAGTGCCAGACCGAAAGCGCGGTGTCCGTCGCCAGAAGGAACAGGAACACCATGATCATCGCCGCCAGGATAATGACGATGGAAACCAGCAACCTCAGCGGCATGATGGATGGACCTTCAAGGTACCAGCGCCAATACGCGCGCCGGAAAGCCGCTGCCTCCGCCAACTTTGGGCCAGGTGGCATCGGCGTCGGCGGCGATGCTTGCCTTGCCACCCTGGAGACGGAGGAACAGTAGGGCGTGCCTCTGGATCGTCGCAGTAGAGGACTGGTGTGACATGCAGGCTAGCGGCTGACGCGGCCCGAGGCATCACCGCTCATCAGTTTTTCGACTTCGGCCACCGAGACCCTGTTGAAATCGCCGGATATCGAATGCTTCAGGCAACTGGCAGCAACGGCAAATTCGAGTGAAGTCTGAGGTTCCGTGTATGCATTCAAGCCGTAAATCAGCGCCGATGCAAAACTGTCACCACCACCGACGCGGTCGATGATGTCGGTAATCTCATAGCGGCGCGACAGGTAAAAGCTGTCGCGATCCCGCAAGCAGGCCGACCAGCCGTTGACGTCAGCGCTTCTCGATTCGCGCAAGGTGATGGCCATGACGGAAAGATTCGGATACAAAGCCAGCATCTTTGCGCTCAGTTGTTCGTACTTTTCGATATTGAGTTCGCCGCTGACGACATCGACATCGACATCGACACTTACATCAAGCGATTTCTGGCAGTCTTCCTCGTTGGCGATGCCGACATCGACGTGCTGCACCAACTCCGTCATGACCTGCGGTGCGGTTTTGCCGTACTTCCACAACTTGCCGCGGTAATTGAAATCGCAGGACACGGTCAGGCCGCAGGCTTTCGCCGACTTGACGGCTTCCAGGCTCAAAGCGGCCGCGGATGCGCTCAAAGCGGGGGTGATGCCGGTAATGTGAAGCCAGTGCGCGCCGGTGAAAATGTTCTGCCAGTCAAAGTCGCCGGGTCTTGCCTCGGCCATCGCTGACCCGGCGCGATCATAGATCACTTTGGATGCACGCTGGTTCGCGCCGGTTTCGAGAAAGTAAATTCCAACCCGGTTTCCGGCACGGCGGATGTGACGCGTATCGACCGCGAAGCCACATAACTCCCGAATGGCCGCCTCGCCCACATCGTTTTGCGGGAGCACGGATACAAAAGCCGAATCCAGGCCGAAATTGGCCAGCGCCACCGCAACGTTGGCCTCTCCACCCCCAAACGTCGCCTCCAGCGTCGGGGACTGGAAAAATCGCTCGTGCCCGGGTGGCTTCAGACGCAGCATGATTTCGCCGAATGAAATGTACCTTCGCCATGATCAAAGTTCCCTTGCGCTGGCTGCAATGGCCAGCGCTTCTCGCGCAAGACGCTCGATTGCAGAATAGTTTCCGGCTTTGATCTCGTCTGCCGGAGTCAGCCAACTGCCACCGCAGGCAATGACCGCCGGAACCGCAAGATAATCCGCCAGATTGGCTGCCGATACGCCGCCGGTTGGCATAAATTTAACGCCCCGAAAAACCGCGGAGAGCGCCTTCAACATGGCCGTTCCCCCTGCCAGACCGGCGGGAAAAAATTTGACGATGTCCAGTCCGAGGTTCCACGCTCGTTGCAGTTCCGTCGCGGTCGCGATTCCGGGAAATACCCGCAATCCGGCATCTTGCGCCACCTGCACGACCCTTTCATCCAGACCGGGAGAAACGATAAATGCCGCGCCGGCGTCGATCGCCGCTCGGGCCTGATCCGCGGTCAGCACTGTCCCGGCACCCACAATTGCTTCAGGCACGCTCGCCGCCACGTGTTGCAGGCAGGCGATGGCCGCATCGCTGCGCAACACCACCTCGATCACGCTCAAACCACCCGCCAGCAATGCCCGGGCGCTCGCTGCGGCAACTTCAGGTTTATCTGCCTGGATCAGCGGCACTACTGGTGCGCGGTTCAGGCGCTGTGCTAGAGATTGATTCATACTGGCCTCACCCGGTCGATCAAATTTGCAAGAGCCGTTTGCATTGGTCCTGCCTTGGGTTTCTGACGCATCCGATGATACCCATGGCGGTACGAATCATATGGGGATATTTTAGCCGATATGGTGATTGGACCAGAGACTGCCAGATTAAACCTCATTGATCATCAGGGGTCAACAGATGACAAAAGACGTGCCGGTATCCCAATTTCGCTATAATTTCGATCCCCGGTTTGAACCGGGAATGTGAGCGAAACGGGAGTATTGAATTGGTATTCGGAAGGGTTACCAGCACACTGTTTCTGAGCGGGAGCCTGCTCCTCTCAGGAGGTTTGCAAGCAGGCGAAATCAGCCACGGGCAATTGTTCGATGAACACTACACCATGCTCTATTTCACCGAGCTTGGCCCTGCCGACCGCTTTTATGGCGAAGTGCTCGGATTGGAGCGCAGCTATGAAGACGACTGGGTGCATCTGTATAAGGCGACTGCCGATTCCTATATTGGAGCGGTGAAGGAAGGCCCCGGGGCTTTCCACAAGGTACAGACGGAAAATGCGGTGATGGTGAGCCTGGTCACATCCGACGTGAATGCGGTTTATGCCGGCATTCAGGAACATCAGGATGTGGAAATCATCACGCCACTGCACGACAGTGACTCGGCGCCGATCCGCGCCTTCATACTGCGCGACCCCGGTGGTTACACGGTCGAGGTATTTCAGTGGCTGAAGCCCGGCGATTCTGACGGGTAGCAGGCAGTTCAGACCTGCAGAAAGCCGGCTGTGAATTGCGGCAACGTTGTACAAAAATGGGTTGCACGGCCTTAGGGTGGCACAAGCCGGTCCGGAGCAAGGGGTCTGCTTTCAGGAC
>CAWFGC010000019.1:0-20884 GCA_963815185.1 uncultured Gammaproteobacteria bacterium
TCTTATGTCCCCAGTGAGATTCTGTGCGCCTTTCTCTATGCCCAACTGGACCAGATCGAAGCCATCACGGCGAGACGACGAACGCTCCATGAATTTTACCAGAGCCGCCTGAAAACACTTGAAGAAGAAGGTTTCCTCATACTGCCGACCATTCCCCGGCATTGCCGCAGCAATTACCATACTTTTTATGTGCTGTTGTCGAACCGCAGCGTGCGCGACGATCTGCTTGCCTGCCTTCGCGCACAGGGGATCGGCGCGGCCTTTCACTACGTGCCATTGCACACCTCGCCAATGGGACGGACATTCGGCTACAAGGAAGGGGACCTTCCCCTGACTGAGAATCTGAGCGAACGTCTGCTGCGCCTTCCGCTTTATCATGAGTTGACCGAGGCGAACCAGGAAGAGGTAGTGACCGCCATGGAGCGGTTTTTTCAGGCAACCCGTTCAACTTCGAGGCGGGCGGCCCGTGAAGCTCACGCCGAGAACCATGATCAGCCCTGAACCGGTGACCATTCCCAGGATCGAGACAGACCGTCTGTGGCTGCGGCCGTGGGATGGAAGCGACACAACGGATTATGCGCGCATCGTGCAGGATCCTGAGGTGATGCGCTACATGGGCTGCGGGCTCCGCTTCAGAGCCAAGAGGGCAGCCAGCTTTGTGCTTGCATTGATTTCCGAATTCGAATCCCGCAGGGCCATCAGGCAATTCACCCGGCATTGGCAAGAATGCGCTTTTGGCGAATGGGCGGTAGAGGAGAAAGCAAGCGGAAAATTGATCGGACAAATCGGTCTGAGACACCACCCGGACTGGATCGCGGACACGGCGAAGGTCGAGATCGGCTGGTTGCTGGCCCGCCACGCCTGGGGGCATGGATTTGCAACCGAGGGGGCGAAGGCGAGCCTCGCCTTCGCATTTGAGCACGTAAGACTCAAGCGTATTGTCAGCATTACCCGGTCTGACAACTTGCGGTCCCGGCACGTCATGCGACGGATCGGCCTCTCCCCGGTCGGCACGACACATTGGAAAGGTTGCGAAATGGTCTGGTCGGCAATGGACCGTACCACCTGGGAGCGGGAGTATGGGCGCGGAAACGGCAGCCCAATACCATCGCCTGATCTTCGGCAATCCGGTGATCAACGTGGATAGAAAGATGACTGCCCCGACCTCTGCCCACACTTGCGATGACAAAGCGGCACGTCCCGTCGTGGCCCACGTCACCTATCTGTTCTTTCACTCGACGCAGACCTTCATCTATTTCTTTCTGTCGCGTCTTCAGCGGGTGCAGCCCATTTGCCTGACCCGGCTCCCGGAATCGGCGGCTGTGACGCAGGGCCCGCCGTCCCCGCTGGCGCAGGACTTCTACCTGTATGGGCAGAACCCGTCCGAAAACTCACTCCTGAAAAAGCTGTTGTGGTCCTTCGGCATCGCGCTGCGACACTTGCTTGCCCGTATGTCACCGCGCCTGGCAGAGCCGCTGTTGGATTTTGTGCACAAGAAAATCGTCCCCCGATTGCGGCCGGAGGCCAACGCCGACCGCTTCCTGGCATGGGCCGAGACCATCCTGCGGCAGCGGCGCGCGCGCCTTATTCACGCCTATTTCGGCCCAATAGGCTGGAGAATGCTCGCCCTGAAACGCAAGCTCGGTCTGCCTCTGGTCGTGACTTTTCTGGGAGATGAAATTGCCACATCACTCGAGCCCTGGTGGTGGTGGTGGATTCAGTCCGGGCCGGAGACTCCCGACTGGCCGGCGCGGCTACGGGAGCTCTTAAGCGAAGGCGATCTCTTTTTGGTGGAAGGACCGTTCCTGCGACAACGGTTGATCGACTTCGGCTGCGCACCGGAAAAAATCAGGATTCAGCGCATTGCAATCCCGGTCCGGCAAATGCCTTTCCGCCCGCCAAAGCAAGCAACAGACGGAAAAGTGATCATCATGTTTGCCGGCCGTTTTTGCGAACAGAAAGGCGTGCTCTACGCTTTGCAGGCAGTGCACGAAGTCTGGCAGACGCGGCGGAATATCGAGTTCCGGATGGTTGGGGACGAAACGCTGACGGACGGGAAGTACGCGGCACAAATCTATGCCTTCATACGCAATCATCACCTGCAGGACTGCGTGCGCTTGCTGGGGTTTCTCAATCACGCCGAGTATTTGCAAGAGTTACAACAAGCGCACATCTTTCTTCATCCGAGCGTTACGGGCGCCAACGGCATCAGCGAAGGCGGCGCCCCAACGACGATCCTGGAGGCGCAGGCCCTGGGCATCCCGGTGGTGGCGACCCTGCACTGCGACATTCCCAATGTAACCGTTCCGGGAACAAGCGCCCTGCTGGTGCCGGAACGGGACAGCAAGGCTCTGGCCGGCGCACTGGCAGACCTGATCGATCACCCCGGGAAGTGGCAGGCCATGGGCACGGCAGGGCGGCAGTTCATCGAGGCCCACCATGACATCGAGCGCGAGGTGCCGGCGCTGGAAGAAATTTATCTTGGGCTGTTGCAGCAGGTCGAGCAGGAGGCGGTTCCGGTGCCGTGAGAGAGTTGCTTCAAACATGGACGTTGCTGCAACGGTTGCGCGCCAATGTGCGTGATACCCCGCAACGCATTAAGGACCTGCAGGATGCTCTGTTGCGGGAATCCGTTCTCCACGCCTATCAAAACGTGCCGTTCTACCGGCGCTATTGGGCTGAGGAAGGTTTCGATCCCCAGGCCGTTCGCGACAGGCAGGATGTCGAACGCATCCCGATTATGACCCGCGAAATGGCTCGCGCCGCAGCACAGCAGGGCGAGCTGTTGGCTGCACAGTCTGATGCGGGATCAGGCAAGCATATATTTACCACTGGTTCCTCAGGTCATGCACTGAGGGTCACCGGAGGGCAAGCCGAGGAACGCCTATGGCGCGCCCAGGGCCTGAGAATGTGGTTTGAGCACGGTTACCGTTGGCATCACAAAAAGGCCCAGTTCAATCTGCAGGCGGAGCACCGGCACCTGGTGCAACGTTTCGGGATTTCCCGGACTGAGTGGATCGTCTCAAAAGCTCCGGGCGAAGAATTGCGCGATGGATTTCTCGAAGCCGGTGCGGACTGGGTCATCGCCACGCCCACGGTACTTCGCCGTCTGGCCGGCGCACTTGAGAGCACCGGCGGACGATTTCATTCTCCGCGCGGAATCTTCTGCCAGGGCGAGTTGGTCGACACACAAACGAAAGATTTGAGCCGAAACGTCTTTGGTGTCATTCCGGTTGATATCTATACGCTCTCGGAAGTCGGCTATGTCGCCTGGCAGTGCGAGCGGCGTGAAGGTCTCCATCTCAATGTCGACACGCATCTGGTTGAAGTCTTGCGCAACGGCGAGGTCACCAGCCCGGGCAGCCTGGGGAGAATTGTGGTGACTGACCTCCGCAACAGGACCATGCCGTTTCTGCGTTACGACACGGGCGACCTGGCCATTGCCGGAAACGACAACTGCGCCTGCGGGCGGCAGTTTCCCACCTTGCAGTCCATCGAGGGCCGGCAACGCGACGCGATTCAGCTGGAGGACGGGTCCGTCATCACAGCCCGCGCCCTGGTCAACCACCTGGCCCCAATGCTTCCCGCCGACGGATATCAACTCCACCAGGAGACCACGACCCGTTTCCGGCTTGAGCTGTTCTCTCCATCACATCAGGCCGGGACTGTAGCCACGTCTGAGCCGCCAAGCCGGCCAAACCAGGATGCCATTGTGAAACATCTCCGGACCCTGTTGGGAAATGTGGACCTAGCCGTGCAGAACGTGGCAGCAAAACAGGAGCACGGCGAAAAGACCTACCCCGTGGTCATCAACCTTTCTTCACCCATCGCCTGAATGCCTGCCGGACGTCTGGCGTGGAAATAATCTTCTCACCAGCGCTTTACAGCACTCCCTGACTTGCAACGGCAGGTATCTCATCCGGTTCCGCAAGTTTTTACTGCCCCGATATGACTGCACGAATTTTGCCGCAGGTGCTCCGCCCTCCGAGACGATGAAATAGGGAGCTTTGACCAGAGGATCGTAGTCATCGAGCGACATATACTCCACAACATACGCCCACCGTTCCGCATCGGACTCATTGGGTTTGGTGTGGTGCAGCATCAGGGACGAGAACAGCACCACATCGCCCTTTTCCGCCGCAATCAAACGGGCATTTTCCGGTGGTTTCAGACAACGGACATGGTTCGACTCGCGAACATGCGGCAACAGTCCCTGGGTGTGACTGCCTGGTTGCAGCCATAAGCCACCATTTCGCTCGTTCATCTCCGTCAAGCCGATCCAGAATTGATAATGGGCATCCTTCAGCTGGTTGTAAGCGTTGTCCTGGTGCCAGGGGAACTCGGGTGCACCGGGATTTTTTACCACGCACTGATCCCACCTCACCCAAAAATCCGGCCCGGCGACCTGCCGCAGCAGCTCGACGATTTTCTTTTGAGAAATGAATGCCCGTATGTACTTACTGCGGCGAAATACATTGCTGTAAAAGACCATGGCGCCCTTATTCAGATAATCCTCTTTCTTCTTGGTGGATGCGCCAGCGGTTCTGATCTCATTTTGCAATGCGGAAATTTCAGCGGCCGAGAAGAAGTTGCCGGCAATGAACGAATCCCTGCGTTTCGAATTGCAGGCAGGATATGCGACGGGTTTGAGGTCGGCATCGGGATTTATTCCTGGCGCAGAGTCGCTCTTGCCTGCATGTTCCCGGCGCGGAACTCGCGCGCGAGATGGTCGCAGGCACGCGCGGTGAGCGCCATGATGGTGAGGGTGGTGTTCTGGCAGCAGCTGGACACGAAGCAGGCGCCATCGGTTACCAAGACATTGGGCGCGTCCCAGCATTGGTTAAACCGGTTGAGCACAAACCGCTGCGGATCATCGCCCATGCCTGCGCCGCCAAGTTCATGTGCGGTGGTTCCTGGCAGGAACGCGCCCTCGCTGGTCATCAGCCGCTTACGCCACAGCCTGAACGCAGTCCGCTCCAACAGCTTGCCCGATGGCGGCATGCGCACGGTAAAACCGGCCGCTGCCGCCATGCTTTCCAGCATGGCCACTTGATCCGCAATCATGGCCTTTTCATTCGCTCCAAAGCTGCAGTCGATTCGCGCCACCGGAATCCCCCACGCATCGGTCCGATGCGGGTCCAGTGTCACCTGGTTGTCGAATCTCGGCAGCATTTCTCCCTGCGCAAGAAGATACCATGCCGGTGCATTTCTGCCGATTCCTCCCTGAATGCCGTAACCGCGAAGGAATCCCCGCCGCGAACTCTGCTGTTCCTCATCCCATGGAATGTAAAAGCCGTTGGCCTGACCAAAGTCGTAGGGATCCGGCGCTGCGCCATCCTGTGGCCTGAACGTCCCCGTCCGGCAACGGCCCGCCGAGCGCAGCTGAGCGGCAAGTCCATGAAGTAATGGCCCAGGCGGCCGGAGGAATTGCCGAGTCCCTGCGGGTGGCGCGGACTCCTGGAGTTGAGCAGGATGCGCAGGGATTCGATCGCGCTCGCACAAAGAACCACCGCGTGGGCGCGAACTTCTTCGGCTTTTTCGTCATTCTGTCTATGAAGCAAACACCCGTGGCCTGGCCGGTTTTCGGATCGACACAAACATGGGAAACCACCGCATCGCTGCGGATCTCCAGGCGCCCGGTGCGCTGCGCGGCCTGGATGGCGAGTGGAATGCGTTCGCGGGAATGTCGAATCACGCGCGCGCTGATCACCCGGCGGTTTGGAAACCGGCGTTCGATGACTGTTTTGAAAGCCTGTTCATGGCGGTTGAGGTCATGTGGACCGGCGTATTTGCCATCAGGCAGGGCCGCGAGACCGTCAGCGGAACCCTGCAGGCCGAGAAAGGTTTCGACCGTGTCGTAGTATGGCGCCAGATCACCATAGGAAATGGGCCAGTCCGCGCCATGCCCGTCCCGGCTCGCAGCCTTGAAGTTGTCGTCCGACAAACGCAGAGCCACCCGTGCCCACACGTGCAGACGTCCACCGATCTGCCTGCCCCGGAACCAGTTGTAGGGCTTCCCGGCGGGAGTGGTATATGGGTTCTCGCGATCGTTCACAAAGTGCCTGCGCGTTTTTTCGTTGAACCCGGCGCATTGAGCCTGAATGTATTGCCCGCTGAGCATGGGCACGGCGCGGGACAACAGCCCCCGCTCCCTCGGCGGCGGATTGGGAAAATCTTCTTCGGGGATGAGGCTGCGACCGGCCTCCAGCAACAGCACCGTCAGCCCTTTTTCGGTGAGTTCCTTGGCGGCCCAGCCACCGGCGGCGCCGGACCCGACCACAATGGCATCGTAAGTGTGCGTATCAGGCATGCAACACCGAAACGATCAGAGGATCGCGCGGATCACTTTGACAATTCCGCCGGCCATCTGTTCGACCTGCTCGACAGACAATTCCGGGCTGATATCAATGTGCACCGCTCTGCGAAGCAGGTCCAGAGTCCTCGGGCACATCTCCGCGTTATACTCGATCGCGCGTGGATGAAGGCGCCAGGGGCCGCCGCGGTCAGACCATGGCCGCTGCTGAAGAATTGGCAACCAGGAAGTATAGACGTGCAGGTCGATGTGATCGCGCGGCAGATATTTGAGGTCCTGATACAGTCTGCTCGCGGGAATGTTCTCGTCGGTGAGCGCCGAAACGACCCGTGGCGTTTTGCTCTGATCGGGCAGGAAAAAGATCAAGCGCGATGGACGCGTCCCCTGCCGCATCGTGGCTGGTGCGAAAAGCCACGCCTTTTCTTTGCAGTTCGTCACCTGCCACCTGCCTGAGCCTTGCCTTGCTTGCTCGCATGTCTGCGAGCATGGAATCCAGCCGGAGTAGCTGAACCTGCGCCACGGCCGCATGCAATTCCGACAGGCGCAGGTTCACGCCTGGCAACCACTCCTCGATCGGCACGCCCTCGTGCGGGCAGACGGCGCTGTCGTGGTACATCAAGGCCCGCCGGTAGATGCCGTCATCGTTCGTGGTCACCATGCCGCCCTCGCCTGCGGCAATGATCTTGGTCATATGAAAGCTGTAGGCCCCGGCATGGCCAATACTGCCGACGGCCTTGCCGTGGAAGCTGGCTCCGGCGGCTTGAGCCGCGTCCTCGAGGATATAAAGCCCCTTTTCATGCGCCAGGGCCATCAGTTCGTCCATGGCGGCGGGGGCGCCGCGCATGTGCACCGGGATGATGGCCCTGGTGCAGGGCGAGATTTTCCGGCTCACGTCTGCCACATCAAGGGTAAGCGATTCATCGACCTCCGCGATCACCGGAACCGCGCCAACCGCCAGAACCGCACTCGCGGTCGACACCCAGGTGTAGGCCGGGACGATGACCTCATCCTCCGGGCCGACGCCAAGCCCGACCAGGCCGCAGACCAGGGCACTGGTTCCGGAATTGACCGCAAGGGCATGCGCTACGCCCATGCGCGCTGCGAAGGCGCGTTCGAATTCGAGCACTTTGGACTTCTGAAACGGATTGCGCGAGACGCCGAAATAGCGGAAGAGCCGTTTCGCACGCATGACCTCGCGCACGGCGGCAACGACCGCTTCCTCTTCCTCATCCCCCATGCGTACGCCCCCCGGAAGCATTGGCGGTAACGAACCTCTGACCTGGGGCGGGTGAAGCGACCAGCGGATGGTCTGACGGGCCTTGTGCAGGATCTTGCGGACCGTCGACTTGGTGAGCTTGAGCGCCATCGCTGGAGTATACGTAAGACAATTCTTCCATGGCCAGAGATATATGTATGGCCAGGGCTTCGCATCCCCGTGGAAATTCTCTGTGCGGCAGCGCACGGAATCTCGGGCCATTTCATCGCAAACTGTAACCATCAGGAATGCCCTCTTTCCTGTGTGCCCCCCACCCAAGGAACTTACTTGTCATGAATATTCAACTCGGTCTTACACCACTGGTGTCCCTGGCCGCCGGGATTCTCATTCTGGTGATGCCAAAACTGCTCAACCTCATCGTCGCCATTTATCTGATCCTGATTGGACTGATCGGGCTGTTCGGCGCCAGTAACTTTAGCCTCTGAGAACTGGCAGGCGGCGAACCGCGTCCCCTGCGGGCGCCGCTGACCTGCCGGATTTCAATCACTGGGTGCTCCAGCGCACCGACTGCCGTAGCCGGTCACTATATGCTTGGATTAACCGTTCCACCGGCGGGTTGCTGATATTTTTGGGCGACGGCCGGAGGAACTGTCCATGTCTTTGAATTCAACAGGAGAAATCATTATGAAGAACAAGGAAGCAGTAACCGGGAATGGCGGCAATTTTCAACATACGCTGGAGCATGGCGTCGACAAGGCCACCGTGGCGGCGCATGACACCATTGATTCTGTGTCCGATGCCGCACGGCCTGCGCTCGACCACCTGGTTTCCAGCGCACACGGAGCCGTTGACCGCGCCGGGGTTGCCGCCGCGCACGCAGCGGGAACAGTGGGGGTCAAGGGCGATCAATTGAATGCCGGCGGAAAGCGAATGGTCGAGCGCGCGGGTGGTTACGTACGCGAGCATCCCGTGGCTTCACTGGGTATGGCGGTGGCTGCCGGATATTTTCTGAGCCGGCTGTTATCGTCCCGCTAGAGCAGACCGATCGGTGGCAAAGCCGCATCAGGCGTTCAATGTGGAACCGGCCACAGACCGTCAGCGGGACATCAGTATGAGCGGCCCGCTGGAAGACTTGAGCAGCCTGCAGCATGAAATCAGAGAACTGATTCACGATCAGTTACGTCTCGCAGCGCTCGAAGTTCGTCTTGCAGTGCACAGCCTGATGGCCATGATTGCAGCCGCTGTATGCATTGGCGTTTTGCTGCTATTGGCGTGGACGGGATTGATGGGCGCCACCGGCCTGAGTCTGATCGGCATGGGGCTCGAGCCTGCGGTCGCCTTGCTGGTGGTGGCCGCCTTGACGACAGGCCTTGCCGTGGTTCTCGGCATTTACATTCGACGCAGATCCCGCCGGATGGGCCTTCCAGCCACCTTGCGTGCTTTGAAGCCAGCAGCACCGGGCGCCCATCCCGGGGAAGAAACATGATTCACCTGATTCGGGCGGACATGACGGAGGACTCGCGGTCGTTGGCGCATCAAGTCATCGACCTGGAGCAACAACTTACGCAGCGTCGCCAAAGAGTGCGGAGCCTGGCCAGGGGCATCAAGCGAAAAGTCACGGCCCAGATGATTTCACCCGGCATGCTGGTCGCGGCAGTGGGAATAGGAGTGGCGCTGGAACAGACCAGCCATCACAAGGGCTGGTCGCTGGCAACCGTACTCGATGCAGCCAATGAAAGCTTCAGGCTGCTGCTGTCATTCAAGTCTTCAGATGTAGCAGGCCGCTGAGCATACAGGCAAAAATTTATCCATGATTGAAGACGCGCCTGAATCCCAGCTCCCCGCGGGCAGCAAAACTGCCGTGGCACCCGAGGGCACCGCTTCAAAGCCGGCGTCCGCCTCTGATGAACCGGGTGTGATAGTGCATTCGCCGATCTCTATGCGAAGCGCCTCTTTATTGGTAATAGCCGTGATTGCAAGCCTGACTGCGTTGCGCCTGGCCAGTGCGGTGTTTGTACCACTGGTGGTGGGCGTGATGTTCAGCTATGCGCTTACACCGTTCGTCAATCAAATGGTGCGGCTGCACCTCCCGCGCACTTTGGCTGCGGCCATATTGTTGGTGGGTATCGTGGGTGGAGCTGGCACGGTCGCCTACTCGCTCAGTGACGATGCGGTTGCGTTGATTGAGACCCTGCCCGAAGTGGCGCAAAAACTGCGCCGCGGCCTCGATCGCCAACGGACCCAGGGTCCGGCCGGCACCATCGACAAGGTGCAAAAGGTTGCCAGCGAAATCGAGCGCACCGCTGAAGAGGGCAACGCCGCGCTGGAACCCGCCCGCGATGTGGCCAAAGTGCAGATCCAGAAACCCAAGTTTAACGTTAAGGACTACCTCTTGCCCGGCACACTCGGGCTGGCGTCCTTTGCCGGCAAGTCTGCGGTCGTATTTTTCATCACCTTTTTTCTGCTGGCTGCGGGCAACAACTTCCGGCGCAAGATGGTAAAGCTCGCCGGCCCCACGCTGACGCAAAAGAAACTGACACTGCATGCGCTCGACGAAATCGACGCGCACATTCAGCGCTACCTGCTGGTTCAGGTGTTTACCAGCGGGATGGTCGGTATTGCCACATGGCTGGCCTTCCTGGCGATCGGCGTGGAGCATGCCGCGGTGTGGGGTGTCGTGACTTTTGTCTTCAACTTCATACCCTACCTTGGCGGTCTCATCGCGACCGGGGCTGCGATGCTGATCGGTTTCGCTCAATTTGGCTCGTTCGAGATGGTGTTGCTGATCGGCGGTGTCAAGTTGCTGATCAACGTTATCGACGGCAACGTTATTCAGCCCTTGCTGGCCGGCAGGGCATGCCGTATGAACCCGGTCGCTGTGTTCGCCGGCGTGCTTGCCTGGGGCTGGCTGTGGGGCGTTTGGGGCCTGTTCCTGGGCGTGCCGATTCTGATGGTGATCAAAGTGGTATGCGACCGCGTCGATGAGTTGAAGGCCATTGGAGAACTCCTCGGCGAATGAAACCGAGGCAAATCCCCCTTCCGCTACACCGCCGGTCGAGCAGCTTGCGGAATGTTTTGTTAATCATTCAAAACTCTTTATGTTTCTTATGTGTTCCAACGCACAGAACCTGCAGGACCGCCCTGTTAGTGTTGTCTCTCGGTGATTTCACAGGAGAATAAAAATGAGTTTGGGTACGATTTTATTGATCATCGTGGTGCTGATTCTCGTGGGCATCATTCCGGCCTGGCCGCACAGCCGAGGTTGGGGTTACAGGCCCAGCGGCATTGTCGGAGTCATATTGCTTGTACTCCTCATCCTGCTCTTGATGGGCCGTATCTAACCCCCGTAAAGCGGGTTAAACCGGAGAAACGAGGTTTGAATTTGAATTAAGACCAGCGTTACGGGTGACCGCAGCGCTGGTTTTCCGTGCCTGGCAAATGGCTTAAAGGAGCCTCGGATCAATTATGTGCAAACTACAACCAGGCCTGAACACAGATACGGTTATTTGTCTTTCACAGCCTTCTTGACGTCCTCTTTCAAGTCGCCATAAGCGGCTTGCACCTTGCCCCGCGCATTCTGTATCTTGCCCTTGTTTTTCAAATCCTTGCTGAAAACCTTGCCGGCGACTTCCTTCACTTTACCTTTGGCTTCGGTAACGCGGCCTTTCACTTGATCTTTGTTCATAACGCTCTCCTGGTGGTGATAGAGTGACCGCAGGCATCAGCCAAAACGTAAGCTTTTGACATGCGGCACTCAGGATGGATAAGCCTAAACGGGTTGGTACTCCGGGTCTGTGCGGCAGCGAACCTGCTGGTTGAATGAGGGTGATCCGGCTGCATAACGGCTGGTATGTATTAGTGCATGAACCGGAATGCAGCTGGCTGCCAACAATCAATGACTGATAGCGCAGATTTGGCCTGTTTCCGTTTGGAATTGGGGGACGAAAGTGTTTCTTGAACGGCTCACACAATGGGATAGGGATTTGTTGATCGTTTTGAACGGTTTACATGCACCCTGGCTCGATCCCATCATGCTGCTGATGACGCATGTCCTGTTTTGGTCGCCCTTATATCTCCTGTTGATTTTCCTGCTGTTCAGGAACTTCAAGCACCAGGCCTGGTTTTTTTTGATCGGCGCGGTGCTAACGATTGTACTTTGCGATCAGGTGACTTCCGAACTCATCAAGCCCTACTTTGCGCGTCTGCGGCCATCACATGATCCGGCCATGGCAGGCATGTTACATCTGGTGGATGGCTATACCGCCGGGATGTACGGCTTTTCATCCGGGCACGCGGCCAACACGTTTGGCTTGGCGCTGTTTTTCTGGTTCACCTTCCGCAATGTCAATAAATGGATGGCCCTGCTCTTCGTCTGGGCCGGCCTCATGACCTATACACGGATCTACCTGGGGGTGCACTTTCCCACGGATATCCTCGCCGGCATCGCCGTGGGCTTTTTTTGCGGCGCCATCGGCATTGCAACTTCGCACTACTTGCGCGTGGGGTATGCCACCATAAAAGGACACCCAACTCCCTGATTTTCGTCACGATGCGTGACCTAAGCGCGCCAGCGCACCGACAGCGTGCCGATGAGCGTTTAAAGTTGGCGCTTGACGTGGCTTGATTCCAGTTCCATGGCAGGCTGCAAAGGAAATGTCACTTTGAGCGGCAAGGTTGGAAGCGGCGCCGAGCGCGCATTGGCTACTGAACTCGCGCAGAACATTCGCGGTGTCAAGAGCGTCAATGCCACCTCGCTCACGTTCTAAGGAACTTCTGTTTGGGCAGGGCTTGCTTGAACGTATAGACCTACCAGGAAAAAGCATCGCCGCGCATCCCTCTTGAAAAGGAGTTGCGCGGCGATTTCTTTAAGGGCCCATGGCCACAAGAAGCGGGACGCCCATCCTTTGGCTGTCAGTGGGCTTAAGTTCGGTAGCACACAGTAAATCTCCGGGATAACTGGCAAACTCTCCTGGCTTCTGCCTTATCTGCCAGCTCCACGAGGAACGCCGCAATCACCAGTCACCACAAGAACAAATTGCACAGGCCATTTCGCCTCGCCGCCGTATTGGTGGTTTGCGCCGTCATCAATGCCTGTTCATCGCTGCCGCCGGGGCACGACTACCCCAAAATCGAGTCGACAGCGCTTGCTGCTTCAGTGCACACGAAGCTCGGCGATCAGCTCGAAAATACCATCCGTGAACACCATGGTAATTCCGGCTTTTTCCTACAGTCGTTTGGGGCAGACGGATTCCTGACGCGGATGCAGATCATCATTGCCGCCGAGCGCACCCTGGACCTGCAGTATTTCATTTTCCGTGGAGACGATACCGGCAGGCTGTTGACCGATGCCGCGTTGCACGCGGCCGACCGTGGCGTGCGCGTACGCATACTGATTGACGACGGGGAGACGATTGCCGGCGATGAACAGATTACGCCGCTTGCCGCCCATCCTTCGATTGAGATTCGGGTCTACAATCCGTTTGCGTATCGCGGGCACTCAAAAATTGCCAGGATCACCGAATACGTGCTGAACCACTCACGGCTCGATTACCGCATGCACAACAAGCTGCTGGTCGCCGATAATGCGGTGGCGATGGTGGGTGGACGCAATATCGGCGATCAATACTTTCAGATCGACGCGGAAGAACAGTTCGCCGACAATGATGTTTTTGCCGTCGGCCCGATTGTCAAGCAGTTGTCAGCTTCGTTCGACGAGTTCTGGAACCATGCGCTTTCGATCCCGAATGAGGCATTGTCGTCCCGCGGGACGTCACGTGCCGCCCTGACCGAACATCGGGAACTGACGACCGATGAACCTGCCGAGGTGAACGCGGATGGCATTGATTTTGTGAAGCGGGTGGCCTCCGGAGAGCCGTTTGCCGGACTGATGTCGGGCCGCCTGCACCTGGTCTGGGCGCCCGCGCACCTCATCAGCGACAGTCCGGACAAACAAAAGGTGGAGGAAGGCTCGATGGTCGGCAGGCTGATGCACCGGCCTGTGGCCAGCGCCGCACTGGCGGTGCAGTCTGAATTACTGATGATTACACCCTATCTGATACCCGGGAAAGAAGGAATGCAGATGTTCAAGGATCTGCGCCAGCGCGATGTCCGCATCCGCATCTTGACGAACTCGCTTGAATCCTCTTCCGTCGTTATGGCGCAGTCCGGATACATGCACTACCGGAAGCCACTGATCGAAGAGGGCGTGGAGCTTTATGAAATCCGCGCCCTGTTGGGCAACCGGCATGGTAGCGGCCAAACGATGGCCATGTCGCGTTACGGCACCTATTCGCTACATGCGAAAATGTTCGTTTTCGACCGGCAGAAGATCTTTGTCGGCTCGATGAACTTCGATCAAAGATCGATGCATCTGAACACCGAGATCGGGTTGATCATCGACAGTCCCGAACTTGCGCAGGAACTGGCAAGGCGTTTTGAAGCGATGGTGCAGCCGGCCAATGCCTATGAGCTCAAGTTGCAGCCGGACAATTCGGGAAGCAATCGCCACTTGATCTGGCGAACCCTGGAGGATGAGCAAATGGTCGACTTGCAAAAGGAACCGGCAAGAAGCGCGTGGCAGAGATTCAAGGTCAAGTTCCTCTCGCTATTGCCGCTGGAACATGAGCTATGAAAGCCCCATGGATGGTGCTGCTGGGCATTGTACTGAACTTCTGCTGTTGGCCGGCTGCATTCGCACAGCCACTCACCGTTGCGCAGACGGAAATTATCTACCTGCTCAATTTTGTCGAGATCTCCGGATGTGAGTTTTATCGCAACGGAAGCTGGTACGACTCGGTACGGGCACGAGAACATTTGCACACCAAGTATGAATATCTGTCAGCCCGAAACCGCATCGAAACGGCGGAAGATTTTATTGTACTGGCGGCATCGAAAAGCAGCCTGAGTGGCCTCCCCTATGAAGTCCGGTGTGGGACTTGCACCAACACTGCAACCAGCGATTGGCTCAAAGCCGTGCTGGGCAGATATCGTATCGTCGTGGCACGAGAGTCGGAACCATAGCCGCGTTTGGCACGTGACCAGGGCTCGTTTATCGGCCGGCCTCGATGACCTTGACACGTTTACCCCGACACCTCACTCTGACCCCATTTTTTCAGTTATGTGCGTTAGCGCACTGAAGGCGAATTCTTCAATAGTTATGGTCAAATCGTAAGACCTTATTGAGATCTTGGATTCGCGCTAGTTACTCCTCAGTGCACATCTTCATGCCCTCCTGGAAGATGCTGTATCGTGCGGATTCAATACTCAAGGCTGGTGCAGGCAAGCTGCACCAGCTTTTTTTTGCCCTGAGCCAATGGCGCCGAGGCAAAAACAAATAGCAAAACCGGAACACCGGCATTCTGAATAGGGTGCCCAAGATCTATGCGCAAGGCATCGACCTTGATGTAAAGAAAAACCATTGATTGCATGACCGAGATGTAGAACAATGTACCCCTATGTGCGGTATCAAACATTGTTAATCTGGTTACGTCCCCGGTTGCCGGCGGAGTGAGTTGTGGTGATTACCGGCCGAAGCCAATCCGTGCTGCGCGCACCTAAAGCGCCCACGCCACAGCAAAACCACCTGCTGGCGGCCTTGCCGGCCGATGCGCAAGATCGCATATTTCCCTACCTGAAGCGGATTTCCCTGCCGCTCGGCAAGGTACTGTATGAATCCGGTGGTACCTTGCGCCAGGTTTATTTTCCTACCGACGCCATTGTCTCGCTGCTTTACGTGATGGAAAACGGTTCTTCGGCGGAAATCTCGGTGGTGGGCAACGAAGGGCTCATCGGTACCGCGGTGTTCATGGGCGGTGAAAGCACGCCGAGCCGGGCGATCGTACAAAGTGCAGGCAGCGCTTTTGGTCTGCCGTCTCAACAACTCAAGAATGAGTTCAATAACCATGGCGAGATGCGCACGCTGATGCTGCGCTATACGCAAGCGCTGATCACCCAAATGGCGCAGACGGCTGTCTGTAACCGGCATCATTCGATTGACCAGCAATTGTGCCGCTGGCTGCTGCTGTCACTGGACCGCCTGCCGAGCAACCGCCTGAACATGACCCAGGAATTGATTGCCAACATGTTGGGTGTACGCCGCGAGGGCGTTACCGAAGCCGCCGGAAAGTTGCAAAAGCTCGGAGTGATCGAATACCACCGCGGGCACATCAAGGTGATCGACCGGCCTCAACTCGAAGCACTTTGCTGCGAGTGCTATGCCGTTGTGAAAGCAGAAACCGACCGTCTCCTGCCCTATCCCTGGCCAAATTCACATCCAGCGAATGCCGTTACGCCGTAACAAGGATAGCTGGCGGCATTTCAAAGGTCCCCTGGCGAGTACCCGATCGAGTAACCCTGAGACGGTTAGCAATAGCGAATCAACCAGCGTAATATCAGTGTAAGTCGGTCTAATCAGGTGGTCTATGCGCCAGCGCACAGATTGAACATAGCGCCAAAACTACTACCAGAGGCGCAGGGTCGCCGGTTCTGAAGAGTTTTGTAGTTTTAAAGTGCACAGTTATCAAGGATGTTGTCATGAATACTCATAAGATCGCTTCCTCAGAACTCACACGTTGCAACCGTGCTTCCAAGGCGGGTTTTCGTTTCAATCAAAATCATCTCGGCTCGTTGGCGGGCTTGGGACTTACCGCGCTATTACTGATTTGCGCCCCGGCACAGGCTGCGACCGCGCCTGACCTGGCGTCGACCACACCCTACGCGATTGTTTCGGCGACCTTTACCAATACCACGGCCGGAACCACCATCGATGGGGATGTCTGCTATACCACGGCACCTGCGGTCGTTCCGTTTGTCACTGGCGCAACGGTCGTGCCTTGTCCTGCCGTTACCGGGACGGATCAGAATGCGGCCCGGGCCGATTTGATTTCTCAAAACTGTACACCGATCGGTGCTGCGGTCACTCTGAACGATATAAGCATTGGAGGCGGCGCGCTCGGAGAATTCCCGCCCGGTTGCTATTCAAGCACTGGTGCCATGAACATCACTGCAGGTACGACAGTCACGCTCAGCGGCGCCGGCGTTTATATCTTCAGGCCGGGTGGAGCGCTTGGCCCGGGAGCCAATTCGAATGTTGTCGTGGCAGGCGGCGCCTGCGAGAACGACGTATTCTGGGCACCTGTCGGCGCGACAACAATTGGCGCGAATGCTAATTTCATCGGAAATATCTTTCGCGGTACTGCCGATGGTCTCAGTATTACATTCGGAGATTCGTCGACCTTGATGGGCAGAGCATTGGCGTTCGGCTCTACAGTCACGAGCGCTAACACCACATTTGTTGTCCCCAACGATTGCGCCGGGGCGGCTACGATCACGGTCAACAAGGACTTCATCCCCAACAGTACCGCAACGGTGCCGGTGGCCCTGACCTGTACTTCGGGCACGGTGACTGCCACGCCGCTGAACGCATCCGAGGCGCTACCGGCGGTGTTCACGGTGACCGGGGCATTGCAGGGGGCGACCTGCACGGCGACGGAGACAGTGCCGGCCGGCTACACGGCCAACCAGACGAATTGCGTCGGTGTGTCACTGGGCGGCAGCTGTGAGATTACCAACACGCTCAACAGCGACACGATCGTGGTCAACAAGGACTTCATCCCCAACAGTACCGCAACGGTGCCGGTGGCCCTGACCTGTACTTCGGGCACGGTGACTGCCACGCCGCTGAACGCATCCGAGGCGCTACCGGCGGTGTTCACGGTGACCGGGGCATTGCAGGGGGCGACCTGCACGGCGACGGAGACAGTGCCGGCCGGCTACACGGCCAACCAGACGAATTGCGTCGGTGTAGCGCTGGGCGGCAGCTGTGAGATTACCAACACGCTCAACAGCGACACGATCGTGGTGCAGAAGGATTTCAGTCCGAACAGCGTCGCGACAGTGCCAGTGGCCCTGACCTGTACTTCGGGCACGGTGACTGCTACGCCGCTGAACGCATCCGAGGCGCTACCGGCGGTGTTCACGGTGACCGGGGCGTTGCAGGGGGCGACCTGCACGGCGACGGAAACGGTACCGGCCGGCTACACGGCCAACCAGACGGATTGCGTCGGTGTGTCACTGGGCGGCAGCTGTGAGATTACCAACACGCTCAACAGCGACACGATCGTGGTCAACAAGGACTTCATCCCCAACAGTACCGCAACGGTGCCGGTGGCCCTGACCTGTACTTCGGGCACGGTGACTACCACGCCGCTGAACGCATCCGAGGCGCTACCGGCGGTGTTCACGGTGACCGGGGCATTGCAGGGGGCGACCTGCACGGCGACGGAGACAGTGCCGGCCGGCTACACGGCCAACCAGACGAATTGCGTCGGTGTGTCACTGGGCGGCAGCTGCACGATCACCAACACGGTCAACAGCGACACGATCGTGGTGCAGAAGGACTTCATCCCCAACAGCGTCGCGCCGGTTCCAGTAGCCCTGGTCTGTACTTCGGGCACGGTGACCACCACGCCGCTGAACGCGGCGGAAGGGGCGCCGGCGGTGTTCACGGTGACCGGGGCGTTGCAGGGGGCGACCTGCACGGCGACGGAGACAGTACCGGCCGGCTACACGGTCAACCAGACGGATTGCATTGGGGTGTCACTGGGCGGCAGCTGCACGATCAGCAACTCGCTCGACAGCGACACGATCACGGTCAACAAGGATTTCAGTCCGAACAGCGTCGCGACGGTACCAGTGGCCCTGGTCTGTACTTCGGGCACGGTGACCACCACGCAGCTGAACGCGGCGGAAGGAGCGCCGGCGGTGTTCACGGTGACCGGGGCATTGCAGGGGGCGACCTGCACGGCGACGGAGACAGTGCCGGCCGGCTACACGGCCAACCAGACGAATTGCGTCGGTGTGTCGCTGGGCGGCAGCTGCACGATCACCAACACGCTCAACAGCGACACGATCGTGGTGCAGAAGGACTTCATCCCCAACAGCGTCGCGACGGTACCAGTAGCCCTGGTCTGTACTTCGGGCACGGTGACCACCACGCCGCTGAACGCGGCGGAAGGAGCGCCGGCGGTGTTCACGGTGACCGGGGCGTTGCAGGGGGCGACCTGCACGGCGACGGAGACAGTGCCGGCCGGCTACACCGGCAACCAGACGAATTGCGTCGGTGTAGCGCTGGGCGGCAGCTGCGAGATTATCAACACGCTCAACAGCAACACGATCGTGGTGCAGAAGGACTTCAGCCCCAACAGCGTCGCGCCGGTACCAGTGGCCCTGGTCTGTACTTCGGGCACGGTGACCACCACGCCGCTGAACGCGGCGGAAGGAGCGCCGGCGGTGTTCACGGTGACCGGGGCGTTGCAGGGGGCGACCTGCACGGCGACGGAGACAGTGCCGGCCGGCTACACCGGCAACCAGACGAATTGCGTCGGTGTAGCGCTGGGCGGCAGCTGCGAGATTATCAACACGCTCAACAGCAACTCGATCGTGGTACAGAAGGACTTCAGCCCCAACAGCGTCGCGACGGTACCAGTGGCCCTGACCTGTACTTCGGGCACGGTGACCACCACGCCGCTGAACGCGGCGGAAGGGGCGCCGGCGGTGTTCACGGTGACCGGGGCGTTGCAGGGGGCGACCTGCACGGCGACGGAGACAGTGCCGGCCGGCTACACCGGCAACCAGACGAATTGCGTCGGTGTAGCGCTGGGCGGCAGCTGCGAGATTACCAACACGCTCAACCTCAACGTTGACGCGTCTTTTGACGTGTACAAGCATTGGAATCAGGACGGCGTGCCCATTACCGAGTCGGTACCCGTACATATCATCTGTACGTCGGGCGACCCGACCTCCGCCGATACGGTCATTTCCGTTGCCCAGTACGGCACTTTCCTTATTGAAGACCTTCCCTTTGGACATAACTGCACGATCACGGAAGACGTGCCGGACAACTACACGGCGACCTATAATCCTCCTGGCGCCGGTGGCGCTCCTGGGGCTGGCTGTCTGTTCGAGGATATAGTTTATAAAGAAGGCAGTTACCGCTGTGATATTTACAACACGCCTGATGAGGGCAGCCTGACCGTGACCAAGACCTGGGTACTGGCCGGTGCGGATGCCGGGTACGACGGCGACTACGAAATCAAAGTGTCTTGCGATACGGAAGTCACTGAACCGCCAGATGGCGATTTCGTTTCTTCCGACTGGTGCTGGGATGGCACGTGCTACGCAAAGGTCAAAGCCAGCGCCTCCCTGGGCGACTATGACTTCGAGTTCGGCATTCCGCAACCGGCCTTTGGCGGCACCGACTGTACCGTCGAAGAAAGTTTCGATGATGCGATTGTCGAGAGCCAGAACGGTTGTGCCGATCCGGAGACGATTGAAGCCGGTCAGGACAAATCATGTGAAATCGTCAACACCGTGTTCTTCGAAGGCATTCCGACATTGGACCAGTACGGTATGGCCATCCTCGCGCTGATGATGCTGGGTGTGGGCTTCGTCGGGTTCCGTCGCTTCGTCTGACGCGAACAAGGGCAGCAATTTCCCCACTAAAAAAGCGGGCGCGAATGCGCCCGCTTTACTTTACATCACTTAATGCCCATTACCTCCGGCTGCAACGGAATGTAACCGTCTTGCTGCCGTTCGAGTTGACGACAATATTGGAATCCATCTCCGGGGCCCCGCTATTCAGGCAGTAAATCTGAGCGTTTCTGGACACGTCCAGCAATTCCTGGTCGGTCCGAAAGTCGTAGCGGAGGTCAGAACCGGATTGTTGCATCGGGACAGATGATGACAACGATGACGACGGGACACATTCGAAAACGACAATGTTGCGGCCATCCGAGTCGCGCGAGAAGTTTTGTGCTCTTGGCATGGCTTGACGATCCTGGCAAAACATGACTGCACGTTGGTTGGCCTGAATCAATTCATCGTCGTTGCGGTACTTGTAGGTAACGGTCGGATTGCTCATTTCCACCTGCTGCGGCGATGAGCGCGACGATGTGGCGCAGGAAGTCATCATGAGCGCCGCCAGCGCGACGGTAATTGCTGCGGTTAATTTCGTAAAACGAAGTGACTTGGTAATCATTTGAATTTAACTCCTTCAGTTACTGCATGCAGCACCAGAGTTTCGGCTGCGTTAAGGCCTCTTCCAGCAATACCATGTAACGGCGATGTGCCTGATAATCCCGCGACAAGCGCCGCTTTTTGTTGAATTCGTCAGGGCCATCACTTTAAGCGCTGAAATTACGCCATATCGCAAAAATTACACCGCCTGCTGCAAGGGGGTCTGTGCACTGGCGCACCGAATGAGTTTGACTGCCCCAGCCTCATAGCAGAAGGATTCCGGGCAAGACCAGCCCTGCCAGGCACGTGGTGTACAGGTTCGGCAGTGGAGCACTGTGTGT